>NZ_QXTH01000009.1 GCF_003946865.1 Antribacter gilvus | reverse complement strand
CCTCATCCGTCAGATCATGCCGACCCGCAACATCCACCACGAGCCCGCAGCATGCCGAACCCCCAGGTCAACCCGCAATTCCGAAACACGCCCTAGGCCGGCGCGCCCCCGCGCGCCGCCTCCGCCTCCGTGATGGCGCGCTCCAGGTCCGGCCGCAGCCTCGCCACCGCCTGCTTGTCCGGGTGCGTGGCCAGCGCGTCGAGGTGGTGCCGCGCCTCCAGGACCCGGTCGGCGTCGATCGCCGCGAGGACGAGGTGCCGTCCGACCTCGGGCGTATGGTCCCGGACCCGCCAGTGCCCCACGCCGAGTCCCAGCGCCTCCACGTGCATGCCCGCGTCCCGCAGGATCGCCAGGCCCTCGGCGAGCGCGCGTCCCCCCGGGTCGCGCTCCGCCGCCGTGGTGAGCCGGCGCACCGCACCCTCCGGGTCGTCCGCCAGCGACAGGCGGCCCAGCTCCAGCAGCGGGTACCAGCCGCGCGGGTGCCCGGCGAGCTCCTCCGCGAGCGACCAGACCGCCAGGTCCGCCGCCTGAGCGCGCACCTCTTCGGCCGTCTGGTCGTCCGGAGACGCCGCCAGCGGGTCGTCCGGTCCGGGCCACTCCGCCGCCCGGCGACGGACCACCTCCGCGAGCGCCTGGAACGCCTCCTCGTTGTTGGGGTCATCCACCAGAACGGCCCGCAACGCATCCTCGTGCACCGTGTCCCCGCGCTTGGGCGCGGACGGCGACTGTCGGCGCACTCCGACGGTCGAAGCGGACAGGGGCCGCCGGAGGAGCTGACGAAGCCGTTGCAACAGGGGCATACCTTGACCCTACCGTTTCGCCCGCTTGGTCGTGCGCGGGCACAGCCCGTTTGTGGACTGTCGACAAGCCACCCTCGTATGCTCCTGGGGTGTCAGCCACCCGTCGCACCACCAGCCGCCAGCCCGCGAGCACGTCCGCGGCGCCCGTCGAGGCAGGCCAGAACCTCCAGCGGGTCCGTGACGCGAGCGGCCTCCTCACGGCGTCGGCCCTCCGTCGCCTCGAGGACGAGCTCTCCTGGTACCGCGACCTCCCCGCCGAGGACCGTTCCTACGTGGGCCTCGTCGCCCAGGCCGGCATCAACGCGTTCACCTCGTGGTTCACCCACCCGAACACGCAGCCGCACGGGGTGGGCGACATGTTCTCCGCCGCTCCGCCGGAGCTGACGCGATCCATCTCCCTGCAGCAGACGCTGCAGCTCGTCCGCATGGTGGTCGACGTCGTCGAGACGCACTCCGACCAGATCGCCGCCCCCGGCGCGGAGCGCGACCTGCGCGAGGCCGTGCTGCGCTACTCGCGCGAGGTCGCGTTCTCCGCCGCCGAGGTCTACGCCCGCGCCGCCGAGATGCGCGGCGCCTGGGACGCCCGCCTCGAGGCGCTCGTCGTGGACGCCCTCGTCCGCGGCGACGCCGACGACTCGCTGCGCTCCCGCGTCTCCGCGCTCGGCTGGAGCGGGCGCGGCAGCGCGCTCGTGGTCGTCGGGTCGGCGACCGCCGCCCTCGACGACGTCCGCACCGCCGAGCTGCGTCGCGTCGCCCGCCGGGCTGCCGGGGACGCGCTCGTCGGCATCCACGGCGACCGTCTCGTCCTGGTCCTCGGCGGCGAGGGCGACCTCGCCGCCGCCGCGACCGCGCTGCTCCCCCGGTTCGGGCCGGGCCCGGTCGTCATCGGCTCCGCCGTCCCGTCGCTCACCGACGCCGCGCGGTCCGCGCGGGCGGCGCTCGCAGGGCTCGCCGCGGCCCCGGCCTGGCCGCAGGCCCCGCGTCCCGTCCAGGCGGACGACCTCCTGCCGGAGCGCGTCCTGACCGGCGACGTCACCGCCCGGCGCACCCTGGTGGCGCAGGCGTTCCGCCCCCTCGAGGAGGCGGGCGGCGCGGTGCTGGAGACCCTGTCGGCGTACCTCGGCACGGGCCGCTCGCTGGAGGCGGCGGCCCGCCGTCTGTACGTCCACCCCAACACCGTGCGCTACCGCCTCCGCAAGGTCTCGGAGATCACCGGGTGGGACCCGCTCGACGCGCGGGAGTCGTTCGTGCTGCAGGTGGCCCTCGCGCTGGGCCAGCTCGGCACGTCCGGCGAACGCCCCTGAGAGGTCCTCGCACGTCGGAGCCGCGTCACTCCTTGTAGGTTCTGCACAACCGCCTTGTCCAAGGTTGGTACGGGTCGCGACGTATCACCCGGGCCTGCGCTTGGCACAGTTGACGGGTGCTCGCCGTCGTCTGCCCTGGACAGGGCTCTCAGTCCCCCGGGATGCTCAGCCCCTGGCTGGAGCTGCCCGGATCCGCCGAACGCCTGGGCTCGGCCTCCGAGGCGGCCCAGGTCGACCTGACCACCCACGGGACCACGTCCGACGCGGACACGATCCGGGACACGGCGGTGGCCCAGCCGCTGATCGTCGCCACCTCGCTCCTCGCCCTGCGCGTCATCCTCGACGGCCGCGCGCCCGCCGACGTGGTCGACGTCACGGCCGGGCACTCCGTCGGCGAGCTGGCCGCGGCCGCGGTAGCGGGCGTCCTGTCCGACGACGGCGCGGCGGGCCTGGTCTCGCACCGCGCTCGGGCGATGGCAAGTGCCGCAGCCGCCGGCCCCTCGGGCATGAGCGCCGTCGTGGGCGGCGAGCCGGACGAGGTCCTCGCCGCGATCGAGGCGGCCGGGCTGTGGCCCGCGAACGTCAACGGCAGCGGGCAGGTCGTCGCGGCGGGCTCCCACGAGGGCCTGGCGAAGCTGGCCGAGAACCCGCCGGCCCGGGCGCGCGTCATCCCGCTCCAGGTCGCCGGCGCGTTCCACACGCCGTTCATGGAGCCCGCGCGCGCGGCGTTCGAGCCGGTCGCGCTCGGCTGGGACGCCGCCGACCCCGTGCTGCCCCTCCTCGCGGACCTGGACGGCACCGCCTACGCCGGCGGCGCCCACGGGCACGGCCGGGCGTCCGACGTGCTGACGAACCTCGCCGGCCAGGTCACCGCACCGGTGCGCTGGGACCTCTGCTCGGAGACGCTCGCCGCCCGCGGCGTCACCGCGATCCTCGAGCTGGCCCCGGGCGGCGTCCTCACCGGCCTCGCGAAGCGCGGCCTGAAGGGCGTCGAGACGGTCGCCGTGAAGTCGCCCGACGACATCGACGCGGCCCGCGACCTGATCGCCCGCCACAGCGACGCCTCCTCCTCGACCTCCGGAGCACCTGAGTGACCCTCCTCCAGCAGGCCCAGCCCACGCAGTTCTCCCGCATCCTCGCGATCGGCGCGGAGCGCGGCGAGAACGTCGTCACGAACGACGACATCGCCGGGCCGATCGAGTCGTCCGACGAGTGGATCCGCCAGCGCACAGGCATCGTGACCCGTGTCCGCGCGGGCGCCGACCGCGACGTGCTCGACCTCGCCGAGGCCGCGTCCCGCAAGGCGCTCGTCGCCGCGGGCCTGACGGGCGCCGACATCGACGCGGTGATCCTGTCGACCATCACGCACTTCCACCAGACGCCGTCGGGCGCCGCGATCCTCGCCGACCGTCTGGGCGCCACACCGGCGGCCGCGTACGACATCTCGGCCGCCTGCGCCGGCTACGCGTACGGCATCGGCCAGGCCGACGCCCTGGTGCGCTCGGGCCTCGCCCGCAACGTCCTGGTCATCGGCGCGGAGAAGCTCTCCGACATCATCGACCCGACGGACCGCACCATCTCGTTCCTCCTGGGAGACGGGGCCGGCGCCGCCATCGTCGGGCCCTCGGACACCCCGGGCATCGGCCCCACCGTCTGGGGCTCGGACGGCAGCAAGTCCACGTCCATCCGCCAGACGCACTCCTGGACGGAGCTGCGCGCGGACCCGGGGCTGGGCTGGCCCACGCTGCGCCAGGACGGCCAGACCGTCTTCAAGTGGGCGAGCTTCCAGATGGCCCCGGTCGCCGCCAAGGCGATGGCCGAGGCCGGCGTCGAGCCCGAGGACATCCAGGTCTTCGTGCCGCACCAGGCGAACATGCGGATCATCGACCAGATGGTCAAGCAGCTCGGCCTGCCGGAGACCGTCGTCGTCGCCCGTGACATCGCCGACTCCGGCAACACCTCCGCCGCGTCCATCCCCCTGGCCACCGACCGCCTGCTCAGCGAGGGAGTCGCCAAGTCCGGCGACCTCGCGCTCCAGATCGGCTTCGGAGCCGGTCTGGTGTACGCCGCGCAGGTGGTCGTGCTGCCGTAATCTTCCGCACGTACGCCCCCGTACGACGGAGAACAGCATCCGGCATCCACGCCGCCGGTTGCCCATCACGAAAGTAGAGGAAGTTTCATGGCCAACACCGAGCAGGAGATCCTCGAGGGCCTCGCCGAGATCGTCGCCGAGGAGACCGGTCTCCCCACGGACGCTGTCGCGCTCGAGAAGTCCTTCACGGACGACCTCGACATCGACTCCCTGTCGATGATGACCATCGTCACGCACGCCGAGGACAAGTTCGGGGTCCGTATCCCCGACGAGGAGGTCAAGAACCTCGCCACGGTCGGCGACGCTGTCTCGTTCATCGCCAAGGCCCAGGCGTGACGACCGGCTGCGCGCCGCGCTGCCACGATCGCCCCTTCATCGCCAAGGCCCAGGCCTGACGTTTTTCGAAGGCGCCCGACGCCGGGCGGCCACCTCTCGTACGAGAGGTGAGCTCCGGCGTCGGGCACCGAAGACCGAGCAAACCCACCCACGAGGGAGTACCACATGACCTCCGACCGGACCCTGCGCGACGTCGTCGTCACCGGACTGGGCGCGACCACGCCGCTCGGCGGGGACGTGCCGTCCACCTGGGACGCCGCCCTCGCGGGCCAGTCGGGCGCGCGCACGCTCGAGAACGACTGGGCGGAGCGCTACGAGATCCCCGTGAGCTTCGCGGCCACCATCAAGGTGAAGCCGGAAGAGGTCCTGCCCCGGCCCGAGATCAAGCGCATGGACCCGTCCACGCAGTACGCGATCATCGCGGCGCGCGAGGCCTGGGCCGACGCGGGCTCCCCCGAGGTGGACGGCGACCGGCTCGGTGCCGTGGTGTCGTCCGGCATCGGCGGCATCTGGACCACCCTCGACGGCTGGGACACGCTGCGCGAGCGCGGCGCCCGCCGCATGCTGCCCATGACGGTCCCCATGCTCATGCCCAACTCTCCTGCGGCCTACGTGTCGCTCGAGTTCGGCGCCCGGGCCGGGGCGCACGCCCTCGTGTCCGCGTGCGCGTCCGGCGCAGAGGCCATCGGCTACGGCGTGGACATGATCCGCGCCGGCCGGGCCGACGTCGTCGTGTGCGGCGGCACCGAGGCGACGATCCACCCGATGCCGATGGCGGCGTTCGCCGCGTCGCGCACCCTGTCGCTGCGCAACGACGACCCCCAGGCCGCCTCGCGGCCCTACGACGTCGACCGCGACGGCTTCGTCGTGGGCGAGGGCGCGGGCATCGTGGTGCTGGAGAGCGCCGAGCACGCGGCCGCCCGCGGGGCGCGCGTCTATGCCAAGATCGCCGGCGTGGGCCTGTCGGCCGACGCGTACCACATCACCTCCCCGGACCCGGAGGGGCGCGGCCAGGTCGCCGCCATGCGCCGGGCGGTCGAGGAGGCCGGCATCACCGGCCGCGACGTGGTCCACGTCAACGCGCACGCCACGTCCACCAAGGTGGGCGACATCACGGAGACGCGCTCCATCCGGGCACTGCTCGGCGACGACGCGGACCACGTGCTGCTGTCGGCCACCAAGTCGATGACCGGGCACCTGCTCGGCGGTGCGGGTGCGCTGGAGACGATCTTCACGGTCAAGGCCGTGTCCGAGCGCCTGGCGCCGCCCACGATCAACGTCGCGAACCCCGACCCGGAGCTCCAGGTGCCGCTCGTCCGCGACGAGCCCGCCAAGCTGCCCGGCGGCGACATCGCAGCGGTCAACAACTCGTTCGGGTTCGGCGGCCACAACGTGGCACTCGTCGTGACCAACGCTTGATCGCCGTCTGACCGGTGCCGTCCCGCACGGGGCGGAGCACCTGACAGAGCCCGTGCCGTCGTCCGGCACGGGCTCTGTCAGTGTCACATGGAAGAATGCCGGACATGGCCATGCGTGACATCCGAGTGATCCCCGACCCCGTCCTGCGGACCGCCTGCGAGGAGATCACCACGATCGACGACCGGGTACGCGGCCTGGTCGCGGACCTCGTCGAGACGGTCGACAAGGAGGGCCGCGCCGGCCTGGCGGCGAACCAGATCGGCGTGAACCTCCGCGCCTTCTCGTGGAACATCGAGGACGAGATCGGCTACGTGCTCAACCCCCGCCTCGTCGAGCTCTCGGAGGACACGCAGGACGGCGGCGAGGGCTGCCTCTCCGTCCCGGGCCTCTGGTACCCGACCACGCGCGCCTGGTACGCCAAGGTGGTGGGCATCGACCTCGACGGCAACGAGGTCGTCGTCGACGGCACGGGCCTCATGGCGCGGTGCCTCCAGCACGAGACCGACCACCTCGACGGAAAGCTCTACCTCGACCGGCTCGAGCGTTCCGTGCGGAAGCAGGCCATGCGGGAGCTGCGCGAGCGGCTCTGACCGGCCCTGCTCCGCCCGGCGTGTCGGGCCGGAGCCACGCCGGGCGTCTCGTGACATTTCGGTGGGAATCTTGCGCCGTCCGGCGCGTCGTCGACGCGCACCTCCACGCTTCACGTAACGAGAACGCCATGAAGTGTTATCAGGAAAATGCCAAGAAGGACTAGTCCTGGTACGCCCGTTTCGGCAAGAATGTGCGACACGAACGTGTCGTGCATGGATGATTTTCCTGAAGTCTCGCGCCGTTTCGCCTCGCAGGACGCCGGGGAGTCGGGCAGTATGTGGAACGGAACACCGCGTGTGCTCCGTGCCACAGCGTCACCGCCCGGGTGAGGACGTAGGGGAAGACGTACCTCGACCCAGGGAGGAAGACATGGCCGGTGCCATTACCCGCGGCGTGCTTTTTGTGCACTCTGCGCCAACTGCCCTGTGCCCCCACATCGAGTGGGCGGCGGGGAACGTCCTCGGCGTGCGCGTATCCATGGACTGGACCGCGCAGCCGGCTGGACGGGGCCTCTACCGGGCCGAGTACTCGTGGCAGGGTCCCCAGGGGACCGGCGCGCGGCTCGCCTCTGCCCTGCGCGGGTGGTCCCACCTGCGCTACGAGGTCACGGAGGAGGCCAGCCACGGCGCCGACGGCGCGCGCTGGTCCCACACCCCGGACCTCGGGATCTTCCACGCGATGACCGACGTGCACGGCAACGTGGTGGTCCCGGAGGACCGCGTGCGCGCCGCCATCGAGCTCAAGGACCCGCGTTCCGTACGGGACGCCCTCGACCTGGCCCTGGGCGCGGCGTGGGACGACGAGCTGGAGCCGTTCCGGTACGCGGGCGCCGGCGCGCCCGTGCGCTGGCTGCACCAGGTGGGCTGAGCACCTCGTGGGCTGAGTCCTCGCAGAGAAGAGCCCCCGCCGGCCGCGAGGCCGGCGGGGGCTCTTCTCGCCCCTGCCTACTGCTGGCTACCCACCGCCCTCCGTCGGCGGACCCCGGCGACCGCGAGCCCGCTCAGGGTGAGCAGCGCGGCCAGCCCGGCCAGCCCGCCCACCGTGGCGCCGGTGGCCGGGAGCGGTCCGCTCCGGCCGCGGGTGGCGGCGTCGAGGACGAACGTCGCCGACGCCGAGTCACCCCGGTCGAGGCTCGTGGCGACACCGCTGTGCGTGCCGCGGCCGAGGTCGTTCGGCACGAGGAACGTCCAGCACACGGTCCCGTCGGCGTCGGCGACCCGGGTCGGGAGCGACCGCGGCGACGAGTAGATCGCGCCCGTCACCCGCTCCCCCGGCTCGAACCCGGTGGCGCAGAACGTCTGCGTCTGACCGATGGTGACCCGCGCCTTCTCGAACCACGCCCGCAGCTCGCGGTCGGGGGCCGGGGTGGTCGGCGTAGGCGTCGGGGTCGGCGTAGGCGTCGGCGTCGGCGTCGGCCCGCCCGTGGTCTCACGGAGCGGGAGCGGCGTCACGACCTCCTGGCCCGAGGCCTCGTCCACCACGATGATCTGGCAGACGATGCTGGGGTCGGTGTCGACCGGCACCACCAGGCCCTCGGCGGCAAGGTCCACCGTGAAGGTCCCGTCGCTCTCGACCATCCACTCGATGGTCCCGACCTCGGTGCCCGCGGGGCACTCGAGGGTGATCGTGACCGGCGACCCGGGGGTGAACCCGTCGCCGTCGACCACCGGGGCCTCGCCCGGTGCCACGATCTGCGGGTTCACCGCGACGGTCGGCGTGGTGACCAGGACGGTAGCGGTCGCGACCGCGCCGGCCTCGTCCACCGCCTGCACGTAGTACTGGCCGGCGGGGACCGTCGACGGGACCGCCAGGACGAGCCCGACGGTGAGGTCGCCGTTCTCGTCGGTGGTACCCGTGACGGGTCCCGCGACCACCTCGTCGGTCACGGCGTCACGGAGGTCGACCGTCACCGTGCTGCTCGGGGTGAAGCCCGTCACGGTGACTGTGGTCGAGGCGCCCGCCGGCAGGCTGTCCGGCGTGGCCACGACGACCGGCGTGGTGACGGCGAGCGGAGTCTCGGCCGTGGCCCCCGTGGAGTCGGTGGCCACCACCGTGTAGTCGCCGGCGGGCGTGCCCGCCGGGACCGGGAGGTCCACGGTGAACGTACCGTCGGCGCCCGCCACCACGGTGACCGGGTCGCCCACGGGAGCGCCCGTCGCGTCGGTCAGCTGGACCACGACCTCCTCGCCGGGCGTGAAGCCCTCGCCGCTGACGGTCGTCTGACCGCCCGCAGGAGCCGTGGCCGGCTCCACCGTGATGACCGGGGCCGGAGTGACGGCCAGCGGGGTGCTGGCCTCCGCCCCGGTCGAGTCCGTGGCGACCACGGTGTAGTCGCCGGCGGGCGTGTCCGCCGGGACCGGGAGGTCCACGGTGAACGTGCCGTCGGCCTCGGGGACCACCGTAACCGGGGCGCCGATCGGGGCGCCCGCGGCGTCGGTCAGCTGGACCACGACCGGCTCACCCGGGGTGAACCCGGTACCCGTCACGGTGGTGGTACCACCGGCCGGGACCGTCGTCGGGTCCACCGTGATCACCGGGGCCGGGGTGACGACCAGCGGTTCGGTCGCCTCGGCTCCGGTGGAGTCGGTGGCGACCACCGTGTAGTCCCCGGCCGGGGTGTCCGCCGGGACCGGCAGGTCCATGGTGAACGAGCCGTCGTCGCCCGCGACCACCGTGATCGGGTCACCGATCGGGGCGCCCGCCGCGTCCTCGAGCTGGACCACGACCGGCTCGCCCGGGGTGAACCCGGTGCCGGTCACGGTCGTGGTGCCGCCCGCGGGGACCGTCGTCGGGTCCACCGCGATGTCGGCCGTCGTCACCGCGAGCGGTGCCTGGGCCTCGGCGCCGGTGCTGTCCGTGCCGACCACCGCGTAGGTGCCCGCCGGGGTACCGGCCGGGACCAGGAGGTCGGTGACGAAGCCACCGTCCCCGTCGGTGGTCACGAGGACCGGGGCACCCACCGGGGCACCCGTGGCGTCCTCGAGCTGGACGGTCACCTCTGCGGCCGGCGAGAAGCCCGAGCCCGTGACCGTGGTGGTGCCGCCCGCGGGCAGCGTGGCCGGGTCGGTGACGATCATCGGCGCACCCTCGATCAGGAGGTCGGCCTCCGCCTCGGCACCCGTCACGTCGGTGGCCGTCACCGTGTAGGCACCGGGGTTGGCGTCCGCCGGGGTGACGACGTCGGCCGTGAAGCCGCCCGTCGCGTCGGTCATGACGGTGATCGGGTCACCCACCGGTGCGCCGATGGCGTCGGTGAGCTGGACCGTCACCTCGGACTCCGGCGTGAAGCCCGCACCGGTGGCTGTCGTGGTGCCGCCTGCCGGGACGGTCGGCGGGTCGAGGACCAGCGTGGGCGCCGGGGTGACGGCCAGCGGGGTGCTGGCCTCCGCCCCGGTCGAGTCCGTCGCCACGACCGTGTAGTCGCCCGCCGGGGTGTCCGCCGGGACCGGGAGGTCCACGGTGAACGTGCCGTCGGCGGCCGGGACCACCGTCACGGGGGCACCCACCGGGGCGCCCGTCGCGTCGGTCAGCTGGACCGTCACCGGCTCACCGGGCGTGAAGCCCTCGCCCGTGACGGTGGTGGTCCCACCGGCCGGGACCGTGGTCGGGTCCACCGTGATCACCGGGGCCGGGGTGACGGCCAGCGGGGTGCTGGCCTCCGCCCCAGTCGAGTCCGTCGCCACGACCGTGTAGTCGCCCGCCGGGGTGTCCGCCGGGACCGGGAGGTCCACGGTGAACGTGCCGTCGGCGGCCGGGACCACCGTCACGGGGGCACCCACCGGGGCGCCCGTCGCGTCGGTCAGCTGGACCGTCACCGGCTCACCGGGCGTGAAGCCCTCGCCCGTGACGGTGGTGGTCCCACCGGCCGGGACCGTGGTCGGGTCCACCGTGATCACCGGGGCCGGCGTGAGGGTCAGCGGCGTGGTCGCCGTCGCCCCCGTGACGTCGGTCGCCAGAACCGTGTAGTCGCCCGCCGGGAAGGTCTCGTCCGTCGGCAGGTCGACGACGAAGGTGCCGTCGGGCAGCACCGTCACCGTGACCGGTCCGCCGATCGGCGAGCCGTCGGGTGCGACCAGCCGCACCACCGCGTCGGTTCCCGGCGTGAACCCGGTACCCGACACCGTCGTCGTGCCGCCCGCCGGGACCGTCGTCGGGTCCACCGTGATGACCGGAGCGGGCGTCACCGCCAGCGGCGTCGTGGCCTCCGCCCCCGTGCTGTCCGTCGCCACGACCGTGTAGTCGCCCGCCGGAGCGTCCGCCGGGACGGTCAGCGGGACGCTGAACGTCCCGTCCGCCGCCGGGACCACCGTGACCGGGCCGCCCACCGGGGCACCCGTCGCGTCGGTCAGCTGGACCACCACCGGCTCGCCAGGCGTGAAGCCCTCGCCCGTGACGGTGGTGGTACCGCCCGCGGGAACCGTGGTCGGGTCGACGGCGATCACCGGGGCCGGGGTGACGGCCAGCGGAGTCGTGGCCTCCGCCCCGGTCGAGTCCGTGGCCACCACGGTGTAGTCGCCCGCCGGGGTGTCCGCCGGGACTGGGAGGTCCACGGTGAACGTGCCGTCGGCCTCGGGGACCACCGTGACCGGGGCGCCGATCGGGGCGCCCGCGGCGTCGGTCAGCTGGACCACGACCGGCTCACCCGGGGTGAACCCGGTACCCGTCACGGTGGTGGTACCACCGGCGGGAACCGTCGTCGGGTCCACCGTGATGACCGGGGCCGGGGTCACCGCGAGCGGCGTCTCCGCCGTCGCCCCGGTCGAGTCCGTCGCCACGACCGTGTAGTCGCCCGCCGGGGTGTCCGCCGGGACCGTGAGATCCACGGTGAACGTGCCGTCGGCCTCGGGGACCACCGTCACCGGTGCGCCGATCGGCGCACCGGTCGCGTCCTCGAGCTGGACCACCACCGGCTCACCGGGCGTGAACCCGGTACCCGTCACGGTGGTGGTACCACCGGCCGGGACCGTCGTCGGGTCCACCGTGATCGCCGGAGCGGCCGTGACCACGAGCGGCGTCTCCGCCGTCGCACCGGTCGAGTCCGTCGCCACCACCGTGTAGTCGCCCGCCGGAGCGTCCGCCGGGACCGTGAGGTCCACGGTGAACGTGCCGTCGGCCTCGGGGACCACCGTCACCGGCGCACCGATCGGGGCGCCTGCGGCGTCGGTGAGCTGGACCACGACCGGCTCGCCGGGCGTGAACCCGGTACCCGTCACGGTGGTAGTACCACCGGCGGGAACCGTCGTCGGGTCCACCGTGATGACCGGGGCCGGGGTCACCGCGAGCGGCGTCTCCGCCGTCGCCCCGGTCGAGTCCGTGGCCACCACGGTGTAGTCGCCCGCCGGGGTGTCCGCCGGGACCGTGAGGTCCACGGTGAACGTGCCGTCGGCCTCGGGGACCACCGTCACCGGGGCGCCGATCGGGGCGCCTGCGGCGTCGGTGAGCTGGACCACCACCGGCTCGCCGGGCGTGAATCCGGTACCCGTCACGGTGGTGGTACCACCGGCCGGCACCGTCGTCGGGTCCACCGTGATCGCCGGAGCGGCCGTGATCTCGAGGGCCGTCGTGGCCTCCGCCCCGCTGGGGTCGGTCGCCTGGATGGTGTAGGTGCCCGGCACGTAGTCCGGTCCGGTCGGCAGCGGGACGGCGAACCCGCCCGTGCCGTCGGTCGTCACCGTGATCGGGCCGCCGATCGGCGCTCCCGTGGGGTCGAGCAGCTGGACCACGACGTCGGCGTCGGGCGTGAACCCGGTGCCGGTCACGGTCGTGGTGCCGCCCGCGGGGACCGTCGTCGGGTCCACCGTGATGGCCGGGGCGGCCGTGACCGTGAGCGGCGTCTCCGCCGTCGCGCCCGTGCTGTCCGTGGCGACCACCGTGTAGTCGCCGGCGGGCGTGTCCGCCGGGACCGGGAGGTCCACGGTGAACGTGCCGTCGGAGAGCGGGACGACGGTGACGGGGTCGCCCACCGGGGCACCCGTCGCCGGGTCGGTCAGCTGGACGGTCACCGGCTCACCGGGCGTGAACCCGGTCCCGGTCACCGTCGTGGTGCCGCCCGCGGGGACCGTCGTCGGGTCCACGGTGATCGCCGGCGCCGCGGTGATCTCGAGCGACGTGGTCGCGGAGGCGCCCGTCACGTCGGTCGCCAGGACCGTGTAGGGCCCGGGTGCGACACCCGGGTCCGTCGGCAGGTCGACGACGAAGGTGCCGTCGGGCAGCACCGTCGCCGTGACCGGAGCCCCGACGAAGGAGCCGTCGGGGGCGACGAGCCGCACCGGCACCAGGGTGTCCGGCGTGAAGCCGGAGCCCGAGACCGTCGTGGTGCCGCCCGCCGGGACCGTGGCCGGGTCCACCGTGATGACCGGAGCGGGCGTCACCGCCAGCGGCGTCGTGGCCTCCGCCCCCGTGCTGTCCGTCGCCACGACCGTGTAGTCGCCCGCCGGAGCGTCCGCCGGGACGGTCAGCGGGACGCTGAACGTCCCGTCCGCCGCGGGGACCACCGTGACCGGGTCGCCCACCGGGGCGCCCGTCGCGTCGGTCAGCTGGACCGTCACCGGCTCACCGGGCGTGAAGCCCGTGCCGTCGACCGTCGTCGTGCCGCCCGCTGGGACCGTCGTCGGGTCCACCGTGATCGCCGGAGCCGGTGTCACGGCGAGCGGGGTCTCGGCGACGGCGCCCGACGAGTCGGTCGCCACCACCGTGTAGTCGCCCGCCGGGGTGTCCGCCGGGACCGTGAGGTCCACGGTGAACGTGCCGTCGGCCTCGGGGACCACCGTCACCGGTGCGCCGATCGGCGCACCGGTCGCGTCCTCGAGCTGGACCACCGTCGGCTCGCCCGGGGTGAACCCGGTGCCGGTCACGGTGGTGGTGCCGCCGGCCGGGACCGTCGTCGGGTCCACGGTGATCGCCGGCGCCGCCGTGATGGCGAGCGGCGTGTCCGCCGTCGCGCCGGACGGGTCGGTCGCCTCCAGGACGTAGGTGCCGGGGACGTAGTCCGCCCCGGTCGGGACGTCGACGGTGAAGGCGCCGGTGCCGTCGGTGACCACCGAGATGGGGGCGCCCACGGGGTTGCCTGCCGGGTCGTACAGCTGGACCTCGACCGTCGCGTTCGGCGTGAAGCCCGTGCCGGTGGCGGTCGTCGTGCCGCCCGCCGGGACGGACGTCGGGTCCACCGTGAGGGTCGGCGCGGCCGTCACGTCGATGGGAGCCTCGGCTGTGGCGCCCGTGACGTCGGTCGCGACCACCGTGTACTCGCCGGGGACGGTGTCCTCGGCGATCGGGAGGTCGACGACGAACGTGCCGTCCGGTCCGGCCACCACGGTGACCGGTGCGCCCACGGGGGCGCCCGTCGCGTCGGTGAGCTGGACGACGACCGGCTCGTCGGGCGTGAACCCGTCGCCGGTCACGGTCGTGGTGCCGCCGGCGGGCAGGACCGCCGGGTCGACGAGAATCATCGGCGCGCCCTCGATGATGAGGTCGGCCGACGCCTCGGCGCCCGTCACGTCCGTGCCGGTGACGAGGTAGCCACCCGGGACCGCGTCGGGGGACGTCGGGACGTCCACGACGAAGCCGCCCGCGGCGTCGGTCACGACTGCGATCGGAGCGCCGACCGGCGTGCCCGTCGCGTCGGTGAGCTGGACCGTGACTGGGCTGTTCGGCGTGAACCCGGCGCCTGTCGCGGTGGTGGTGCCACCGGCCGGGACCGAGGTCGGGTCGAGGGTGATCGTCGGGGCTCCGGTGAGCACGAGCGGCGTGTCCGCCGTCGCGCCGGTCAGCACGTCCGTGCCGACCACGGTGTAGGTGCCCGCGGCGAAGGTCTCCTCCGTCGGCAGCGGGACGCTGAAGGCGCCCGCGGCGTCGGTGGTGACGACGATCGGCGCACCCACCGGGTTGCCTGCCGGGTCGAGCAGCTGGACCTCGACGTCGGAGAGCGGCGAGTAGCCGGTGCCCGTGATCGTGGTGGTCCCGCCGGACGGCATCGTGCCGGGCGTGGCCGTGAGGGCCGGTGCCGCGGTGATCGTCAGCGGCGTCGTCGCCTCGGCGCCTGTCACATCGGTGGCCAGGATCGAGTACGCGCCTGGCGGGTACGCCGCGTCCGTGGGCAGCGGGACGCTGAACGTCCCGTCGGGCAGGACCGTCACGGTGACGGGCGCCCCGAGGAACGTGCCGTCCGGGGCGACCAGACGGACCACGGCGTCGGTGCCGGGCGTGAAGCCCGTGCCGTCCACCGTCGTGGTGCCGCCCGCGGGGACCGTGTCCGGGGTCGCCGTGATCGCGGGCGCCGCGGTCACGGTCAGGCCCGTGGTGGCCGTCGCGCCCGTGAGGTCGTCGACCGCCGTGATCGTGTAGTCACCGGGGGCCAGCGCCGGGTCGGTCGTGATCGGCAGCGTGAAGTCGCCGTTCGCGTCGGTCGGGACCACGAAGGGGCCGGCCACCACCGTGCCGTCGGGTGCCGTGAGCTGCACGGTGGCCGTCGAGCCAGGGCTGAAGCCCGTGCCGTCGACGGTCGTGGTGCCGCCCGCGGGGACGGTCGGCGGGGTCGCCGTGACCGTCGGCGCCTCGGTGATCACCAGCGGCGTGTCCGCCGTCGCGCCCGTCGAGTCCGTGCCGACCACGGTGTAGGTGCCGGGTACGGCAGCCGGGTCGGTGGGCAGCGGGACCGTGAAGGTCCCGTCCGCGGCGACCGTGACGGCGATCGGGCCACCGACCGGGTTGCCGGCCGGGTCGAACAGCTGGACCTCGGCGGCGCCCGGAGCGAAGCCGGCGCCGTCGATCGTCGTCGTGCCGCCCGCCGGGACCGACGGCGGCGTGGCCGTCAGGGTCGGGGCCGCGGTGATGGTGAGCGGGGTCGTCGCGGACGCGCCCGTCACGTCGGTGGCGAGGATCGTGTAGTCCCCCGGCGCGAACGCGGCGTCGGTGGGCAGCGGCACGCTGAAGGTGCCGTCCGGGTTGACGGTCACGGTGACCGGGGCGCCGACGAACGTGCCGTCGGGAGCGACCAGCCGCACCACCGTGTCGGTGCCCGGCGTGAAGCCGGTGCCGTCCACCGTCGTGGTGCCGCCCGCCGGGACCGTCGGCGGGGTCGCCGTGATCGCCGGGGCCGCAGTCACCGTCAGCGGTGCCTCGGCCGTGGCGCCGGAGGCATCCGTGGCCACGATCGTGTAGTCACCGGGCGGCAGCGCCGGGTCTGTCGGCAGCGGCACGCTGAACGTGCCGTCGGGGCCGGGGATCACCGTCACCGCGTCGCCGACCGGGAGACCCGTCGCCGGGTCGGTCAGCTGGACGGTCACCGGCTCACCGGGCGTGAACCCGGCGCCGTCGACGGTGGTCGAGCCGCCCGCCGGGATCACCGGCGGGTCCGCCGCGATCGCGGGCGCGGCGGTGACGGCCAGCGGAGTCTCCGCCGTCGCCCCGGTCACGTCTGTGGCGACGATCGTGTAGGTGCCCGGCACGTAGTCCGCGCCGGTCGGGAGCGGCACCGAGAAGGTGCCGTCGGCCAGGACGGTCGCCGTGACCGGTGCGCCGACCGGCGCACCCGTCGGGTCGAACAGCTGCACCGAGGCCGTCGAGCCCGGCGTGAAGCCGGTGCCGTCCACGGTCGTGGTGCCGCCCGCCGGGACCGTCGACGGGGTCGCCGTGATCGCCGGGGCCGCCGTGATGGTCAGCCCGGCCTCGGCGGTCGCGCCCGTCGCGTCGGTGGCGACGATCGTGTAGTCGCCCGGCGCGTAGTCCGCGCCGGTCGGGAGCGGCACCGCGAAGGTGCCGTCGGCCAGGACGGTCGCCGTGACCGGTGCGCCGACCGGCGCACCCGTCGGGTCGAACAGCTGCACCGACGCCGTGGTACCCGGCGTGAAGCCGGTGCCGTCCACGGTGGTGGAGCCGCCCGCCGGAACCGTCGGCGGGGTCGCCGTGATCGCCGGGGCGGCGGTCACGGTGAGCGTCTCGGTCGCCGTGACACCGGTGGCGTCGTCGGTCGCGACCACCGTGTACGAGCCGGGCGGCAGGGCCGGGTCGGTCGGCAGCGGAACGGTGAACGCCCCCGTGGCGTCCGTCGGCACGGTGATCGGGTCGCCCACCGGGGCGCCTGCCGCGTCGGTCAGCTGGACGGTCACCGTGGAGTCGGGCGAGAACCCGGTGCCGTCGACCGTCGTCGAGCCGCCCGCCGGGACGGTGCCCGGGGTCAGCGTGATGTCGGGCACGGTCACCGCGAGGGTGTCGGCCGCCGTCGCGCCGGACACGTCGGTGCCCACGACCGTGTAGTCGCCCGCGGCGGTCGCCGGGTCGATCGGGTACGGCGTCGTGAAGCCACCGGCGGCGTCCGTCGCGACCGTGACGGGCCCGCCGACCGGGTTGCCCGCGGCGTCGAAAAGCTGGATCTCGACGGTGCTGTTCGGCGTGTAGCCGGCGCCCGTGAGGGTCACCTCGCCGCCCGCCGGCACCGAGGACGGGTCCACCGTCAGGGTCGGCGCGGCGGTGAGCGTGAGGGTGTCGGTCGCCTGGGCGCCACTGACGTCCGTGGCGACCACGGTGTACGCGCCGGCCGGGTAGGTGGCGTCGGTGGGCAGCGGCACGGTGAACGCGCCTGTGCCGTCCACGGGCGCGGCGACCGGGCCTCCCACGGCCACGCCGTCGGGACCGATCAGCTGGACGGTGGCCGTGCTGTTCGGCGTGAAGCCCGTGCCGTCCACGGTGGCGGTGCCGCCCGCGGGCATGGTCTCCGGGGTGACGGTGATCGCCGGTGCCGCGGTGATCGTCAGGGCAGCGGTCGCGACCAGGCCGGTCGTGTCGTCGGTGGCCTGGACCGTGTACGCGCCCGGCGGGTACGTGGCGTCGGTGGGCAGGTCGAGCACGAAGGTGCCGTCCGCCAGCACCGTGGCGGGGACCGGGTCGCCGATGGCGACACCCGCCGGGTCGAGCAGCTGGACCGTGGCCGTGCCGCCCGGGGTGAAGGCGGTCCCGGTGACGGTCGTGGTGCCGCCCGCGGGAACGGTCGTGGGATCGAGCGTGATCGCCGGAGCCGCCTCGGCCCGGACCATCGCCGAGGCGAGCGAGATCGACCCGACGGTGCCCCCGAGGATGTCGACGGTGACGGCATTCTGCG
This sequence comes from Antribacter gilvus, assembly GCF_003946865.1. GTDB lineage: Bacteria > Actinomycetota > Actinomycetes > Actinomycetales > Cellulomonadaceae > Antribacter > Antribacter gilvus. Next base: position 282,394 of record NZ_QXTH01000009.1, on the reverse strand, counting down.
TGAACTGGGCACCCGCGACGGCGGGGACCGGCTCCTGGTCGTTGATCGTGATCCCGAGGAGCAGGTTGAGCGCGTCGAACGCGGGAGCGAGAAGGGCCAGCACCGGCGCGAGCACCGTGTCCTGGAGGATCGTGGTGCCGGACGAGATCGCCGTGTTCAACGCGGCCGAGACCGGTGCGGCGAAGGCGTTGATGATGGTTCCGGCAGGGACGGTCACCCCGACGAAGCCGATGAACGGGACCGTGTAGCCGGCCGTGAGCGACACGGCGGCGGGGTCGAGGGTGCCGTTCGCGAAGTCGGCGAGCGAGCCGGACGCCTGGAAGTCGATCAGCGCGCCGCCGCCCGAGGCCGTGGCCGTCAGGGTCACCGTCGCGTTCTGGAGCGCCGTCTGGAACGCGTTCGTCAGAGCCGTCGTCAGGTCGGCGACCGCGGCGGCGAGGGCCGCGCTGATCTCGTCCGCCGACTCGGCGCTGAGCAGCTGGGTGTCGACCGGCTGGCCGTTGAGCGAGCCGCCCATGATCGTCTCGAGGTCGATCGTCACCGTGCCCGTGGAGGCGTTGATGATCACGCCCTGCGTGCCGAAGTCCTGTGCGAGCACCGGGGCGAGCGCCCCCTGCAGGTCCATGTCGACGGTGGCCGTCGTGGTCAGGTCACCTCCGACCACCGCGAGCACGGGATCCAGCAGCGCGATGCTGTCCAGAGCCGTGCCGATGGAGGCGTCGAGCGCCGTCTCGAGGGTGGTCTCGACGGGGGCGAGAGCACTCTAGACGGTGGTCGAGACGTCGCCCAGCACCGGGCTGTGCGCGTCGATGGTCGCGCCGGCGATCGAGTACGTGCCGGTGGGCACCTCGCCCGGGTTGGCCGTCGCGGTCGCCTCGATCGCCTCGAGGGTGAGGCGCAGGTCGTCGATGGCGGCGCTCACCGCGGGTACGTCCGCGACCCAGGGCGTCACGTTGATCTCGGCGCTCGCGATACCGGCCGACGCCGTCGCCGGCTGGTTGGGGCCCTCGACCGTCGCCTGCTGGGAGATGCCGCTCAGCGCGAGGAGGGCGTCGCCCTCGGGCGGGCCGAACAGCGGCAGGCCGACGACCGGGACGGTCACGTCCGGCAGCGCCGCGCCGCCGGTGTCCGTCCCCGGGTTCGAGGGATAGCCGGCTTCCGCCGAGTCGATCAGGGCTCCGAGGTCGAGGCCGAGGACCTGACCCGCGAGGAAGGCGCCTTCGGCTTCCGCGGTGTCCCCCGGCGCTGCGGCCGCCCCGATCGCTCCGGAGAACGTCGAGACCGCGACCAGTGCGGTGATCCCGACGCTCGCGCCGAGGCGGCGCACCCGGCGTGCGCTCCGCTCGGCGATCCTCGTTGTGCGACGCGAAGAGATCACGTCCGTCACCCCCTGGGTAGTCCGATGGCCTCGTTGCCTGTTCCGAAAAATGGCACGGGAAAGTGATCGACGCCACTTAAGACGTTGATGCGGGGGGTGAAATATTAAGGCAGGGAAATGGTGAAACTAAGGTTCTTAATCGGACACAGCGGGTGAATTAAATGCACCAGAAACGGACGGCACGGAGCAAAGCGCAGTTTTTGAAGAATGCCCCTTCCCGTCACACGGGCCGACGGCGGGCCTCACCTCCGGTACGGGAGGCGAGGCCCGCCGTCGGGCAGCACTGGTCAGCCCTTCACGCACAGGACCGTGCGCAGACGGGCGACCACCTCCACCAGGTCCTGCTGGGCGGCGATGACGCTGTCCAGGTCCTTGTACGCGCCCGGGATCTCGTCGAGCACGCCGGCGTCCTTGCGGCACTCGACGCCGGCCGTCTGCGCGGCGAGGTCGTCGGTGGTGAAGACCTGCTTCGCCTTGGTCCGCGACATCCGGCGCCCCGCGCCGTGGGACGCGGACCAGTACGACCGCGGGTTGCCCAGGCCGCGCACCACGTACGACCCCGTGCCCATGGATCCCGGGATGAGCCCCAGGTCGCCCTTGCCGGCGCGGATGGCACCCTTCCGGGTGACGATCAGCTCGGCGCCGTCGACCTGCTCGCGCGCCACGTAGTTGTGGTGCACGTTGACACCCTCGTCGAAGGTGACGTCCACGCCCGGGAACTCGTCCCGGAACGCCTGCACCGCGAGCGCCATCATGACCGCCCGAGACCGGGCCGCGTACTCCTGCGCCCACCAGAGGTCGTTGAGGTACGCGTCCATCTCGGGGGTGCCCGCCAGGAAGACGGCGAGCTCGCGGTCGACGATGCCCTGGTTGTGGTCCAGCCGCTTCGCGATGCCGACGTGGTGCTCGGCGAGCTCCTTGCCGATGTTCCGGGAGCCGGAGTGGAGCTGCAGCCACACGGTGTCGTCCTGGTCGAGGCACACCTCGACGAAGTGGTTGCCGCCGCCGAGGCTGCCCAGCTGCTTCCGGGCCCGGGTCTCGAGCTGCCGCACCTTGGGGTGCAGCGTCTCGAACCGGTCCCAGAACGCCTCCTCGCCGCGGAGCCGCTCGGCCCCGCCGGAGCCCTTGACGGGCCGCAGCCGGCGGAGGTCGACCTGCTGGTCGTGCGCGTGGAAGCCCACCGGGATGGCGGCCTCGATCCGGGAGCGGAGCCGGCTGAGGTCGTCGGGCAGGTCCGCCGCCGTGAACGAGGTCCGCACGCCGATCATGCCGCAGCCGATGTCCACGCCGACCGCGTTGGGCGAGACGGCGTCCCGCATCGCGATCACCGAGCCGACGGTCGCGCCCTTGCCGAGGTGGACGTCGGGCATGACGCGCAGGCCCTCCACCCAGGGGAGGCGGGAGATGTTCCGCAGCTGGTTCAGCGCGGCCGGCTCCACCTCGTGCTCGTGCGCCCACATCAGGGTCTCGGCCCGGGCGCCCGACAGGGCGACCGGAAAGGTCATGGACATGATGGTTCCTTCGTCAGTTCTCGTTGTGGCGTCCGCGCCGCTCGCAGAACCTAGGGCCACGACCCGTACGGGTACCAGCGATTTAGCACCATCCTGGCCGACGGCGGACGCCGTCGGCCAGGATGCGAGGCCCGGCCGGCCCGCGCCACGATGGAGCATGGACAGCTACATCGTGCCCGTGACGTTTCCGGACCTCGACATGGCCACGCGCGAGGCCGGAGCTCTCGTGGACGCGTTGCGCGCCTCCGGTCTGCACGCCGAGATGGTCGCGGAGGCGCTGGGGACGCAGGGCAACGCGGACCGGCCGGACCCCGGCCCGACCACGCGGGAGCTGCACGTCCGCGCGACAGGCAGTGCCGACGACGTGCGGCAGCGGGTCCAGGAGGTGGCCGACGGCCGCTTCCCCCGCGGGATCCTGCTCCTCGGCGATCCTCTGAAGGTGTGAGCACGGCCGGTCCACGGAGCGTCGCGCCCGGCCTGCGGACCAGCGCGAACGGGTATTCTCGCCCGTAGCGCCCCGTTAGCTCAGCTGGTCAGAGCAGGAGACTCATAATCTCTCGGTCACAGGTTCAAGTCCTGTACGGGGCACCAGGTCAGAGGTCATATCGGGCATCAGCGCTTCACCTTATTCTTTCCCGTATCCCGAAATCCGTCACCCGGATGGCGGGCTCCCCTCCCCCACCTGCGACGATCCGTGCGACCCTGGGTACATGACCTGGGACGTGGGGACCCTGCCGCCTGACGAGGACGACGACGCGTGGTGGCGCACCGAGCCGGCCGAGCACAGCACGCGGCGGCTGCGGGCGCTGCGCAAGCTCGGGCCGAAGTTCGAGGCGCTCGACGTCGTGCGCGCGGAGGCTGAGCGGCTGGGTGAACCTGTCGACCTGAGCGAGGATCCCGAGTAGACGGCGGCGGGCAGCAGCGGTAGCGTCTGTCCCGCACCACCTTCCCCGCGCACGCGGGGGTGAACCGGCTGTCTGGCAGATGTCTGTGGGGTCCCCGCGCGTGCGGGGGTGATCCGAGTGCACGAGCCGGTGACGCAGTTATCCCCGCCGCTGCGGGGGCATGACGAAAGCGCCCCACCTCCGAAGAGGTGGGGCGCTTCGTGTTCCGCTCCTGGGGTCAGTGTCGCGCGAGTGGCACCGGCGACGCACCGGGCGCACCGGCTACGAAGTCGGGCCGTGCCAGCGACGTCAGCACGGACACCAGCGCTCCGCCGAGGAACGCGCCGCCGAGCGTGACGTAGTTCAGCGTCAGCGCGTTCACGATCTGGGCCGTCTCGCCGGGCAGCGCGCCCGCGCCGACGCCGACGCCGAGCACGAGCAGGCAGAACTGCGCGCCCGTGGCGATCGCGCGCTCGGCGGCACCCTTCCAGAACGACAGGGAGGCGTAGATCATAGGTCAGCCCTCCGGGGTGTCGACGGTGTAGTAGCGGGCGAACGCCTCGGAGTACCCCGCGTCCGACAGGTTCGCGGTCTGGGCACCGGCGGCCCGGAACGCAGAGAGGTCGGCGGTGTTGACGACCTTCGCGCCACGGCCGCCGAGCACGATGAACGAAGCGCCGTCCGAGGCGCGTCGGATGATGAGCATGTCGTCCTCCTGGTTCAGGGTGTGTGCCGTCCTGAGGGCGGCCTGGGTCTTCTCGCCCACGACGCCGTCAGGGGTGAGCCCCACGGCGGCCTGGAACAGCTCGACGGCGAGACGCGTCGCGGGACCGAAGTCGCCGTCGACGCCCGCATCACCGAGGTCGTAGCCAAGGTCGACGAGGATGCGTTGCAGCGCCTCGACGTCCGTGGCCCCGTCGCCCTCGCGCAGCACGGGCCACCCGAGCGCACCGGTCCACTCGGGACCGGCCACGGCGGGCAGGACGCGGTCGAAGACGACGTCGATGGTCGGGTCGGTGGGGCACGCCTTCCCGAACGAGCCCGACGTCTTCACGCTGACCGGGGTGCGCTGCAGGCGACCGCCGTAGCGCTCGTGGCGCGGGAAGTTCCCGTCCACGCCGAGGCGGTGGTACCCGATACCCGCGTCGCCGGAGAACCGCGCCGCACGCAGCGGCACGCCGTCACGCCGGTGCGCCTCGCGGGCGAGCGCGACCATGGCGCGGATCTGCGCCTCGGTCGGCGGACCCCAGGCGCCGACGATCTCCACCGAGATGATGTGCACGGCGCCGTAGTCCGCGGCGCTCTTGCACGTCGAGTCCGAGAGCTGCACGGTGCGGCCGTCGCGGAAGATGACGAAGTTCGAGCCGGCGCGCCCGTCACGCCACGAAGCGATCGTGCGCGGGTCGCCGGTCCCGGCCGTGATGTGGAACGAGAGCTGCGTCTTGTCGTACTGGCGCAGCGCGTTCATCCAGCCGATGGGCTCCCACTCGGCGCATGCGTATCGGGCCATGTGGAGCCCTCCTAGCCGATGACGTTCGTGATGATCGCGACGGCCAGGCTGACCGCCCCTGCCATGACCGCGCTCGCGAGGGCAAACCACGCCTTCGTGTTGAGCGAGCGGTAGTTCTCGTTTCGCTTCTCCTCGTGCGTGTCGACCTTGTCGTCCACCATCTGGATCTTCTGCTCGAGGACGCTGTGATCGGCCCGCTTCTCCGCCACCTGCGCCTCCAGGCCGGTGAAGCGACGGTCGATCGCGTTCTGGTACTGCACGAACTCCGGCCGGGGGATCATGCCGTTGAGCTTGTGGTCCACCCCCTGCACGAGAGAGCGGACGTCGGAGAGCATCTGCATGAGCATCTGCATCTCGCTGCCGCTCAGGCGCCCGGTCTGCGGGGGCTGGGGGTGCTCGGTGCTCATCAGGTCACCCCACCCGGATGGCGGAGATGGTCTGGATCCCCATCGCCTGCGTGCCACCAGCCGTCGCCGTGCGGCAGCGCATGGACAGGGTCGTGGGGGTCGCCAGCTCGACGAGGCGCGTGAAGTCGACGGTGGAGTTCTGCACGCCGCCGATGTCCGTGAGGGAGAGGGTCGCCTGTGCGCCGAAGCCGGTGACGCCGTTGACGGTGGAGATGCCGACGTCGATGCGGGTCGCGGCGCCCGGCGACAGCGTGAACGCGGCCGACACGGTGACGAGGAACTTCCCCGCGGGCAGCACGATCTGCGCCGGGTCGGTGGCGACGGCCCACGTGGGCGCGGCCGTCACGTTGCCGCCGCCGGCTCCGTCGTCGGTGTAGGACCGGCCCACCTCGGAGAAGATCGTCACCCAGGTGGTGCCGTCGATGGTGCGCTCCAGCTCGGCGCCCGTGCCCGCGTCCACGCGGTGCACGTACAGCGGGTGCGCGGCGTCGATCACGCCGCCGGCGGCCTGGATGTCGGACACCAGCTGCGCGCGGGCGGTCAGGTTCGCAGCGACCTTCACGTCCCGGACGCTCGCCGAGAACGCGCCCAGCGCGTTCTGCATGTTCGGCGTGACGCCGACAGTCGGCGGGATGTCGTGGCCGTACACGTTCAGAGCCATCGGTCACTCCTTTCCGGGAGGGGGACAGGGCATCAGGTACGCCCGCCTGGTGGTTCGGAGATCGGCTTCTCGACGGGCTTGGGCTCCATCGCTGCGGTGTTGGCGTTCACCGGGGCGGGGTCGCCCTTGGCGATGTGCCAGGCGATGTGCACGTCCCACAGGCCGGTGATCGCACCGCAGACGCTGCAAACGATGTGCACGGCGGGTCCCTTCTCAGGCGGGCCGGAGGAAGGTCAGGGTCAGTGAGGCGTCCGTCCATCCGGAGTAGTCGCCGCCCGCGGTCCGGAACCCGCGAACCGCGCCGGTGCGCAGCCCTTCGCAGGTGGTGCTGTCCAGGCCGATGTGCGACCATCCGTCGGAGCCGTCCGAGGCGTCGGAGAACGTGCCGCCCGAGCCGGTAGGTGCACCTGCGGGGCGGGACCCGTGCGGGGATCCCTGCACGGTGAGGGTCCTCGCTCCGTACTCGCCGTCGTTGCGCCGTGCGTTCAGGCGGGCGACGAGGATCTCGGTAGCGCCCAGGTTGGTGACGAGGTTGCCCCACGTCGCCAGCCCGGTCATCGGACCCGACCCGCGGCCGTTGCCCTGCCACATGGTCGCCGGCCAGCCGTAGCGGCCCACGTTCCAGGTGTTCCAGCCGACGGTGCCGGACGCCCGCCAGGACCCGGACCACGTCGCGGCCAGGGTCACGGTCGCCTTGACCGTCCTGGGTGCGGTCGACGGCTCCGACGGCGACTCCGGCGAAGGTCCGGCAGCCGCCACCGACGACGGTCCGAGCGCGAGGTACGGCAGCCCCCACGCGTCCGTCAGGACGCGTGCCGTCTGCCCGACGGTGTACGTCCCCGGGATGGCGGGCAGCGGGGTCGCGGCGCCGTTCCACGTCACGGTCACGGTCGTCCCAGCCACCGCGGTGACGGTCGCCAGCGGCGCGGGCTCGGCCGGTCCCTGGGTGCCGATCACATACGCCGGGCGCCCGGCGACCACGTCCCACAGGACGACGGCCTGGCCGCCCACCACGTACTGCGCGGCGAGCGCGGGCACCCACACTGCCGCGTCCCGGACGCGCACCTGCACACGCTTGCCGGGGACGTCCACGGCGTGCACGTAGGCCAGGGACGTCGGGGTCGGGTCGGCCCCGGGCGGCGGGCCCTGCGGCTGCGTACGCTTGAGCCGCCCCGCCCATCTCAGGTCAGCAACCACGACGCCCCCCTCACGCCGCCACCGCGACGGTCGTGGTCATGTCGCCGTCCTCGACGGTCAGCGGCAGCTTGTAGCCGGTGACGTAGCCCCACTCCCGCGCGCCGTCCACGTGCACGGACACGGGGTCGTCGAGCTCGATGCGCGGATCGGGGGCGTGCGTCACGGTCCTCGACCTGGACGGACGCACGGACCGGGCACGCAGCGACTCGGCGGACGTCTGCAACGCCGCCCGGGTGGTGGCGAGCGGCGTTGACCACTCCTGCACGACCTCGCCGTAGGTGTCGACCGCCATGGGCCCCGACGTCGTGCGGGCCTCCGCGTAGAGGTTCTCCAGGCCGGGCGCGGACGACCTCGCACGAACCACGTTGTACCCGTCGCGGTTGTCGTTGAACGGGGCGCTGACGACCGTGCCGCGGGCGCCGGTGACTAGCCCGTCGGTGAACTCCAGCACCGGCGTGGGAACCTCCGGCAGCGGGGCACGGAACAGCGCCTGCCCCCAGTCGTCCGACCGCAGCAGCGCGGGCCACGCGTCCGCGAGCTCGGCGAGTGCTTCGAGCCGTCCCGACTTCGTGATCGCCGCCGACGGGACCGCGCGGTCCACGAGCGCGTCGTCGAACGCGACCGAGACGCCCGCCGGTGCCAGGCGCCGCGCCAGGGCGGCGAACGTCTCCCCCGCGGTGGGCTGCACCGGGCTCGCCGTCGCCGAGTCCTTCGCCAGGCGCAGCATGCCCTCACCGGTGACCGTGATCGCGCTCGGGCTCTCCTGCCACCCGGTGACCAGGAACCGGCCCTGGCGCAGCGTCCACACGCCACCGAGCTTCGAGGTGACGATCACCGACACGTCCAGGCGCTGGCCGAACCGTGCCAGCGGGTGGTCCGGGTTGCCGCGCGGCGACCAGTCGACGCCGTCCACCCGGCGCGGAACGACGAGACTGAGCTCGCAGATCTTGTCCGACGAAACCGCGTACGTGATCGAGCCACGGGACACCGGCACGTCGGACGCGAGCAGCCGCCCGTCCGCAGACCACGACGCCACCCGGGGTGACCATCCGGCCGACCCGCCGAGCACCTCGGCGAGGCGCTCGGGCTCCTCGACGACCCTCACAGCGTCTTCCAGTCGACGGTGCTGAACGACTCCCAGTCGCCCAGCCCGGCGAGGAAGTCGTTCAGCTGGGTGTAGTCCCAGCCGAGCCGGACCATCGCGGCGTTGAAGTCGGCCCACGAGTTGAGCGCGACCGCCCGAGACGGCTCGGGGTCCGACGTCCCGGCGACGGTCAGCGACCACTGGTACAGGCTCGAGAAGCCGATGCGCCTCGACGACCACGACGCCGCCCGCACGAGCTGCGACGCGGGGAACAGCGGCCCGCCGATGCCGGGCGTGGACCGCATGACGATCGGGCCGCCGGCGACAAGCATCGCCTGCACGGCGAGCGTCTGCGCCCCCTCCGCCTCCACCACCAACACCTGGTCGTCGGCGAGCGCGACGTCGTAGCGGGCAGGCCGGTCACGGCGGCCCGCTACGTCGGACTCGTGGAACCGGGGCTGACCGGTCCGGCTGAGGTCGAGGTTCGCGAGGTCCACGAACGCGACGGCCGCCCCGTCGAGCGACTGGAGCACGATGTCCGACTCGCAGTCGATGACGACCGATCCGACGCTCTCCAGCAGCACGACGCCGTCGGACGCGCTGAGCATCCGGTAGGTGACGACGGCGTTCAGGGCGGTCCGGTTGTCGACCAGGGTGACGGTCGCGGCCGACGCCGCGGTGAACGTGCCGCCGGGCACGTCCCACACCTGGCCGTCGGCGGTGACGCCCACGAGCCGGTACCGCGTACCGGCGACGAGCGTCTCGGTGGTGATGCGCACCGGCTTCGGCTCGGTCGTCTCGACAACCTCCAGGTCGAGGCGGGTCGACTCGGTCGACGTCGACGCGTGCGGCGGGCCGGTCCAGTCGTAGCGGCGGTCGGGGCTGTCCGTCGTGTCGCCGTCGATGTACGCGCCGACGACGGACGTGTCCGGCTCGGCGAGCGCGCACGTCACGTCGACCGTGGCGCCGAGCGGGAAGATCTGGCTCGGCGAGCCGAACCGCGAGCCGAACGCGCCCGCGACGACCGTCGACACGAAGGCGGCGGCCAGGTAGGTCCACGTGTTCGCCGGGATGGCGACGGACGGCCCGTTGATGCTGCTCTCGGAGAACGCCGCCGTCTGCTGGTACCCGGCCACGCGGCCCAGGGTCACCGGGACCGAGGTCCGCACCCAGATGCCCGCCACGAACGGCGTGCCCGACGGCCAGGAGCCGAGGTTGACGTTCGGGATGGAGTAGCCGAACGACGACACCCCGCCCGTGTTCGCGGTGGTGTAGGTGTAGCGAGCGTAGGTCGTCGCCTTCGTGCCGTCGGGCAGCGTCGGCCCGTCCGTGGCACCGACAACCATCGTCTCGGACACGACGCCGCCCGTGCCCGCCACCGACGTCCAGTTGGCTGCGACGGTGGCCCGTGGGTCCGTGACGACGTTGGTGCGCAGGACGGCCAATGTGTCACCGCCCTTCGAGCAGAGATTCGATCTGGGCTGCCACCTCGGCGGAGGCGACGGCCATGAACTGCTGCGCCATCCGCCGCAGCGTGTCCTCCGACAGGTCGATCGCCCCGTCGTTCGGCAGCACCCGCTCGTTGCGGCCCGAGAGGTTCACCGCGACGCCGCGGTGCGGCAGGATGCCGCCCTGGTCCATGAGCCGCGGCGGCAGCAGCCCGCCGTTCGCCATCGCCCAGTGGACGTGGTCGAAGTGGTTCGCCCGGGTGACGCCGCTCGTGTTCCCACGACGGCCGCCGCGCAGGATCTGGTTCCCGCCGGCGGGCGAGTAGAGCAGTTCCTGCGAGCGTCCGCCGTAGGCCGCGTTGATCGCCCGGAAGATCGCCATCAGGCCAGGCCCGCCCGCGAGGTCCACGGCCCGCCCGAGCGCGTGCATGGACTGCACGCCGAAGCCCGCGACCCTCGCGCCCGGCCGGAACGCGGACGTGATCCGCACGCCCGGGATGAGCGCCTGAGCCATCTGCGACATGGCTCGCCAGCCGACGACACCAGCACCGGGCGTTGCGTCCGGTCCGCCCGACGACAGGAACTCCTTTACCCGGTCCACGAGCCCGCCCGCGAACTTCGTCGGCAGGGTCGCGAGGACCCGCCCGAGCGGGTTCCCGGCGATGCCCGTCGCGAACGACCCGACCGCCGCACGGATCGCACCCGCCGGGTCGGACAGCACGCGCGCCGCCGTACCCACGCCCGAGACGACCCGGTCGACCGTGTCGCCGATCCAGTCGAGGATGCCGCCGCTCGCCATCGGGGTGAGCCCGAAGCCGAACCGCTCGGCCACCGCCGCCAGGATCGACGTGCTTCGGCCGCGCTTCGACTGCGCGAGCGGGATGTAAGCCTCGCCGCCCGTCTCCGGCTCGGCCCAGACGCGCCACGCCCCCGCGGGGGCGATCTGCGCGCGGTGGTCCTCCGTGCCCTGGGCGAACTTCACCAGCGCCGCCTCAGGCAGCTTCAGCGAGTCCAGCCCGACGTCGCCGGCGATCGTGTTCCACCACTTGCGGATCCCGTCGTTGTAGACGGTGCCCAGGACGAAGTTCACCGGCCTGGCGGCGGCGCTCTTGATGCCCGCCCACACCTCGGCGATCTTCTCGCCCGCGGTGGAGAAGCCGTTCTTGATGGCGTCGATGCCCTTGGAGAATCCGGGGACGAGCGTCTTCGTCCACCAGTCACCGACCGCGGAGACCGCGGACTTGATGCCCTTCCACGCGCCGTCGATGATCTTGCGCGCGGTCTCGTTGTTGTTGTACAGCCACACGATCGCGCCGACGAGCGCCGTGATCGCCGTGATGACGATGCCGATCGGGTTCGCGCGCAGGGCGGCATTGAACAGCCACGTCGCCGCCGTCGCGATCGTCGTCGCCGTCCGGTAGATCCCCTGCCAGTGAGCGGCCACCATGATCGCCGCCGTAGCCACGCCGAGCGTGATACCGAGCGCCGTCGCCGCCCCCGAGTTGTTCTGGATCCACGTCACCGCGGAGATCGCCACGCCGACCAGGTCCGCCATGGCCGGGAGCAGCAGCGTGCCCACCTTCGCCTGCATGTCGGCGAACTGCGCGCTGGCGATCTTCGTCGAGTTGGCGAGCCCGTCGGACGTCTCCTTGAAGTCACCGGCCGCCGCCGCGCCGTCGCGCTGCACGATGGCCAGCGTGGCGGACGCCTTCTCCGCGGCCGTCAGGTCCGCCGCCGACTTCTTGCCCGTCGCGCCCAGCGCCTCCTGCTCGACACGCGCGGCGCTGATGTTCGGGATGAGCGCCTGCAACGAGTCGTACTCGCCACGCAGCGCCGCCGAGATCCTGTCGAGCACGTCGTCCGTGTCGAGGTTGTGGAACGAGCCCAGGTCGGCCGCGAGCCCGACGACGTTCGTCGACGTCTTCGCCGCCTGCTCGCCCGTGAACCTGAGCTGGGCGAACATGTCACCGAACCCGGACACGGCGCTGAGCGCGGCGGACTTCGACAGGCCGAAGTTCTTCGCCGCGCCGTCGGACCACTTCTGGATCTCCGCAGCGTTCTCGCCGAAGATGACCGTCGACTTGTTCACCGTCTCGGTCATGTCCGAGGCGGCACCGACGGCATCCTTCGCGAACTTGCCGACCATCGCGCCGATGCCGATGCCCGCGACGACGCCGCCCAGCTTCTCCCACCGGCCGCGGTTGTCATCGACGCGCCGGCCGACGTTGTCGAGCGTGCCCGACGCGCGGTCCCTGGCAAGGATGTCGAAGACGAGCTGTGTCGTGGTCACGACGTCACCTCGCTCTCTGCCTCGGGGACGTCGCCGCCTACTTGGCTTGCGCTGCGGACTTCTCCTGCTGCGCCTGCCATTCGTCGGCAGCGCGCGCGAACAGCACCCACTCGTTGAACGTCAGGTCCCACACGCCGCGCGGGGTGATCCCCGGCCACACGTGGCAGATGGTCACGAGCCGCTTGTAGACCGCTTCTTCGATCCAGGGCTCTGCTGCCTGCTCCGGGAGCGCGCGCCCGGCGCCGCCGCCGTCGGCTCCTCGGCGTCGACGTCGCCCCGACCGGAAGCCGTCGGGGCTGACGTAGGGTCCTCCGCCTCCGGGACGTCCTCGGCATCGTCGTCGCGCTGGTCGCCCGGATCCTCGACGATCTCGAGATCGGCCTCGGCGAAGTTGCCCGCGGTGTCGAAGGACACCTTGTGCCCGGCCGCCCGCAGCGTCAGGAACAGCGCCACCTGGAAGCCGAACGACTCGTTCCGCTCCAGCTCGGCCTGGATGTCCTTCATGCGCATGCCGGTCTGGCGCTGCATGTCGGCCATGTCGCCGATCTTGCCCTCGCCCTCACGGACGAGGCTGGTCTCGACGCCGACGAACGGGGCGCCCGCGGGCCCCAGGAACTTCACACGTGCCACGATGTGCCCCTTACTCGACGACAGGGTTCCTGGACGCGAGCGCGTCCAGGCCGACCTTGATGGCGGCCTCCAGCTCGCGCTTGAGGTCGTCCGACTGCGACACGGCACCGAGGCTGAAATAGCCCGTGCCCTCCTGCTCGGCCCACGTGTCCTCGCGGCCGAACACCGGGTGCCGCCACTCGCGCATGTTCATCGGCTTCGCGATCGCGCCCCTCGTGGAGACGAGCCGCACCGTGGTGCGCGTCTTGCCCGCGGTGACCCGCAGACGCAGCCCCGACTTGATCTCCTCGCGCGCCGACCCGAGCGGGTGCCGCACGTCGGTCGCGCCCTGATAGTCGTCGAGGATCCGGCCCATCTCGGCGATGGCCGAGTCGCCCGAGCGGCGCATCCGTCGGCGCACGTCCCGCGCGAGAGCCGGCTCGAACTCCTTGAGGTCCGCGAGGAACTGCCGCAGGTTCGACCGGATGTCGAACTCGGACATCAGGGCGTCAGGTCGGTCGTGCGGTAGACGACACGGATGGCCGGGCCCGCGTCGGGCTGGAGGCCGACGAACGGAATCTGCGTGGCGATGACGTCTCCGCCGTTCGACTGCGGCAGCGCGTTGTCGAGCTTGACGACGGGCACGTGGATCTGGACGACGGGGTTCGCCGACGTGCCGATCGTCGACGTGTGCGTGAACGTCAGCAGCAGCGCGAGGTTCGACCGGTTCATCTGCGCGGTGAGCAGGCTCGTGTCGGTGAACTCGGCCGTGATCGAGCCGGAGAGCTCACCCCGCCCGACGACGTTGCGCCGGCTGCGGCGCCCCTGAGCGCCCAGGGTCGGGACGTTGTCGTCGAGGCCCTGGTTCCACTGGAGGCTGAACGACCGGATGTTGCCCAGCACGGTGCCGCCCGAGGCGAGCGCGTCGGCCGTCGCCGCGGTGACGGTGCCGCCCAGCACGATCGCGCCGTGCACGAACGAGAACACGTCCAGGCCCGCCGGGTACGACGGCGCCGCGTACGGCGTGCCCGTCAGCAGCACCTCGCGACCGGTCCACGTGGTGCCGATCTGCAACAGCCCGCCCGGGTCGGCCGAGAACTGGATCTGGTTGCACATCATGCCCGCGAACGTCAGCGGCACAGTCGCACCGCCACCCACGGGCGGGACGCCCTTCTGGATGGTGTACGACGGCAGCGGGTCCGTCGTCGCGGGCGTGTGCACCTGCTGGAACACGCCTGCCTGCGTGGGGACGGGGGTGTTCGTCACGGTGCCGAACGCGGCCTCCAGGATGCCGCCGAGCGCCTTCGTCGTCGCGACGAGGTTGATGTCGCCGTCGACCTGCTCACGGCCGAGGAAGTTGCGGTTCGCGAGCGGGATGCGCGAGCCAACCCGCATACCCTCGCCCTGCGCGAACTCCGCGGTACGGTTCAGGCTCTCGGACTCGAACTCGAGGAACTGGTCGACGGTGACGGGCGTGCCGTACGTCGTCTCCTTCTTGAGTCCAATCGAGCAGTCGAGCTGCGTGGTCATGGCCGTCTCCTATCGGCGAGCGTCGACGAGGCGCTGACGCTTCTCGTCGGCAGATCCGGTGATGGGCAGGCCCGCCGCCTTGAGCGCCTCGTCGAGCGCCTGTCCGCGCAGCGGGTCGTTCTCGTCGGTCGGGTGGAACGGCCGCCAGTTGTCGGCCTGGTCGAGCAGCCGTGAAGCCTGCTCGTCGGTCACCTCGATCACCTCGTCGGCGTCGACGATGCGCCCGAGCAGCGGCACGTCGAGCGCACCGAAGCGGGAGACGTTCTTGATCTTGGGCATGACTGGCTCCTGGTCAGGGTCCGGTGATGTAGGCTGGATGCTCAGTAGCGGCGCAAGCTGCGGCGGTCCCGGGGCCGCAAAGAGCTCGGTGTGGCGGTTAGCTCAGCGGCGCCGCCTCTGGAAGGGGTCATTCGCCCTCGTGGCGGATGACCCCTTCTGGCGCTACGGGCCGGTGACTCGTGCTTGGGCGGTGAACGTGGCCTCGACCTCGACACGGCGGCCGTCCGCCAGCAGCGCCTCACGGGAGTCGCCGCGCTCGCGGTAGCCGGTCAGGAAGCAGTGCCGGACGACGCCGCCCAGAGTCGTGTCCGTCTGGCGGACGTGGTGCTCGATGAGGCGCAGCAGGTCCACGGCGCGGTCGGCGCAGACCTTCTCCAGGTCGTCGTTGTTGCCCGCGCGGAAGCAGGCGATCCACACGGTGAGCCGCAGCGTCTCCTCGCGGGAACGGTTCGTCCCCATCGTGGCGACGGCCTGCTCGATCTCGACCTCGTCCACGGCGATGACGTCGTCCCAGCTCTGACCCGCCACGCCAGGGTGACCCCACGAGGTGAACACCTGCGCCGGGTCGACGAGGGAGCGGATCGCCGTGAGCATCGCGGCCTTGAAGTCGTGGCCGAGCGTGGCGGTGGACGTGGGCATCAGGCGAACCCGGGGTCGTCCGAGACGGTGGCGCAGAGCTCGCGCACGCGGCGCGGGATGGCGAACCCGTACGGGGTGGTGGCGTCGGTGGACGGGCCGGGCGCGCCACGGTTGACGGTCTGGCGTCCCGACTTCCACAGGTGCACGGCCATCTCCACGGCGGCGAGCTTGACGGTGGCGGGGATGTCCGCCGCCGCCCAGCCCGCCTGGTACGAGACGACGACGACCCCTGACGACGGCAGACCGGACACGATGCCCGCTGCGAGGTCGACGTCGGCGGCGAACGCGACGCCGTCCACGGTGACCGTGACGTTGCGCGCGTTCAGCGGAAGGTACGCGGTGCGGTGCCCGGTAGGAACCGGATGCGTCGCCGTGCCGACCTCCACCTTGCCGACGATCGACTCGACGACCTCCTGAGCCGTGTCGACCAAGAGCGCCAGGTCGCCCTGCTTGGACGCCTGGACGCTGCCCAGCGCGGCCTGCACGTCGGCGGTGGTGATGAAGGCCACCGGGTCACCGCTTCCGCGTGGCGCGGCGCCTCGCCGGGGCCGGTACTGCCTTCTCGACGTCGTCGGCGACCGGCACGGCCTTCTCCGGCTCGGCGGGTGCGGCCTTGACCGCCTCGACCTGGCCCGCGTTCAGCATGCCGACCACGACGGAGTCGGGCAGGTCGATCGTCTCGCCGACCTCGGGCCACACGCGGCCGTTGATGAGACCCGAAGGACGGACCTTCACTCGAACCTTCATGACGAACCTCCTGTGACCGTCGGGCCGGGTGGTGGGTGGGGGGCGCCGGGATTCACCCAGGGGCGCCCCCACCCGGTGTCAAGATCAGGTCGCCGAGTGGGCGAAGAACTTGACGGCGTTCGGGTCGATGGCGACGGCGCCGGTGCGCACCAGCGCACGGAACGTCACCTGGTCGTTGCCGAAGTGGTACTCCGCCGACCGCTCGAAGCGCAGGCCGCCGGCGATGCGGACCTTCAGCGCCGACCAGTCGCCGAAGAAGATCGACTTCGCGTTCGCCGCCGGGGTGGCGAAGAACGAGTCGATGTAGACCGGCTTGCCCAGGACCAGGTCCGGGTCACCGGCCGTGAGCGCGGGCTGCCACACCAGCTCGCCGGTGCTCGTCTTGAGCTTGCGGATCATGGCGGCCGTCGGGTCGCCCATCACCCACGCGGCCCCGTTGCGGTAGTCGTTGAGCACCGAGTGGAACAGGTCCACCAGCAGGTCGGAACCCTGCCCCGCGGTGGTCTGGCTGCCGAGGGTGGTCGACGTGCCCACCGGGCCGGTGACACCGGCCGTGGTGAAGCCGGCGATGGCGGCGGCAGCCGCGACCTGGCTGATACGGCGGCCGAGCGCGCGCCCGGCGTTGCGGGCGATGTAGCCCTCCAGGTCGAACGTCACGTCCTGAACCAGCTCGGTCGGGACGTCCGTCAGGAAGCCGTACTTCGCGACCGACAGGTTCACCGTGTCGATCGTCGAGTCCGACTCGACGATCGCGCCGTGGGCCGCGACAGCAGCGCCGTCCGTCGCCGCGTGCGCGGTAGCGCGCGGCATGGGCAGCGTGTTGCCGTCCGCGGTGTTGATGATGTCCACACCGGCCTGGAGGAGCTGCGTCGTGCTGACCGCGTACTCCCACAGCTGGCCGTAGACCCCGTTGGGGCCGACGCCGCCGGTGGCGGACATGTCACGGGTCTCAGCCCCGCGGTTGCGGATCGCGCGAGCCTCGGCACCGCGCACGGGCGCGATGTCGTAGCCGTCGCCGACACGGGCGTTGCGCGCCCACGTCTCGAACTCGGACGACTTGCCCTCGGACGCCTTCTGCGGGTCGCGCCCGGTGACCGAGCGGAACGACTCCTCGAGCTCACGGCCTCGCTGCTCGCCCTCGGCGATGGCCGACGCCCGCTTCGCGAGCGTCTCCGCCTCGGCGATCATCTGGTCGAAATCGGTCTGCTCCTCGACCGACAGGTCACGGCCCTCGGTCACGCCCTTGGTGGCGATCTCCTGGGCCTTGGTGATGAGCGCCGCGCGGCGCTCCATCAGGGTGTCTGCGATGCTGGTCATGACAGTCTCCCCCTTCTGGGGACTCGTGGATCTGGTTGAGTCCCGGTGGGGGTCGCCCTGCCGGATTGCGGGTGTTGCGGAACCGCTTGAAACGGGTGGGGTCGCCCTGCCCGTTCGGTCAAGCGGTGGTCGGTCTAGCGCAGGCTCATCACCTTGGCGAGGGCCGCCTGAGCGGAACGCCTGCGCTCCTGGTCGCTCGGGGCGTCCGTGCGCTTGAAGAACCGGCTGAGCTCGTTCGCCTGCGCGAGCTGGCGGACCTCGGCCGGGTCGGCGTCGAACTTGCGCGCCAGGGAGTCCAGCGCGCCGCGGGTCACGACCGAGGTGTCCTCGTACGCCGGGGTGTTCACCGGGGCGACGTCGAGCAGCCGCCCGCTGACGAGCGTGCGCAGCGGGAAGCCCTGGTCGGACTGCGTCCAGTCGTCCTCGAAGACGATGAACGCGAACGACGACTGTGCGACGTCGCCGCGCTGGACGAGCTCGTAGACGTCCGCGCGCGAGCTCGGCAGCTCGACGTCGTACGCGAGCCCGATCTCGTCGAGACCCAGCCGCAGCGTGCCCGCCCGGGACGTGCCGAGAACCATGTTGTCGTCGTGGTTGTACCGGGCGATGACACCCGGCCAGCCGTCGCCACGCGACTTGTTGAAGAACGTCGGTGCGATGCGCTCGACGAACCCGCCCAGGTTCTGCGACATGCGGTCGAACTTCGCGGCATAGCCGCCGATCGTCATGGCGTTCGTCTTGCCGGCGCGGGTTTCCACCGCGACCGACGTGAACCGCCGCTCAGCCTCAGTCATGGTTCGTCTCCGTTCCGGATCACCGGCGCGCCGTTCGGCCGGGGGATGTTGTAGGCCTGGCCCTGGCCGTTCGGCAGCGGGGGCCGGTCCTCGAGCGCGCGAGCCTCGTCGAGGTTCAGGCGGCCGTCCTTGAGCTGGGCGCCGATGACCTCGGTCCGCGTCTTGATGTCGGTGCGGATGGTCGCGTCGACGTTGAGCCTCAGGTACTGCCGTTCGGGCAGCATGCGCGCGATCAGCTGCTCGAAGCGGACCAGGTAGGGCCGCATGTTGTTCGCCCGGTTCAGCGAGCGTGACTCGTCGGTCGCGTACGTCAGCGACTCGGTCGCGCTGCCGCCGATCTCGCGCGGGTCGATACCGAAGATCGCGGCCGTCTGGTTGGCGGTGAACTGCATCGTCGCCAGGAACTGCGCCTGGTTCGGCGGGACCGCGGTGACGTTGAGCTCCCAGTCGCTGCCGGTCACGAACGGCAGCCCCGAAGCGAACGACTTCGCCGCGCGCGCCTGGATGCGCTGCGCCACCGCGGCGTCGAGCGTCTTCGCCGTGTTCTTCAGCGTGGCCGGGGGCAGGCCCCCACCACGCGACAGGTCGGCGTACTCCTGCGCCGAGCGGCCCGCCTGCCAGAAGGTGCGGAAGTGATCCAGCGGGGACACACCGAGGATGCAGCCGGCGGGCACGATCCACGGCGAGTGCACGATGCGGGACGACCCGTACGGCACCTGCTCGCCGTAGATCGTCCACATCTTCGTCGTCTCGTTCAGCGACCAGTCCGACCGGTTCAGCCACCGGATCGCGATCGGGAAGCCGAAGCCGTCCGTCGCGGTCACCCAGCCGACCGAGTTGCCGTGCACCGCCTGGCCGTACGCCCACTGCCCGACCCACTGGCCGAAGCCGATGTCTCCCGGCTCGTCGAGGCGGGTCACCAGGCGCGGCAGTGGGGCGCGTACCCGAGAGTCGCCGTCCTTGCGGTAGGCGTCCACCGGCAGCGTCGACATGAAGTCGACGATGTGACGCACCGCGCCGAAGAACGGCACGAGGTGCGTCGCGTCCTGACGGGAGCCGGGCGACGGACCGCCCGCCTCCCACTCCGCCCATCCGGACATGGACCGCGCCGCAGCAGCAGGCGGCCAGAACAGGGAGGCGATGCGCTCCGAGAGCTTCACGGCGCCTCCCTCACAGCACGGAATCCATCAGGTCGTACTCCATCGCCGCCAGGCGCCGGTACTGCCACAGGCCGAGGGACATGCCCGCCAGCGCCACGACAGACGCACCGCCCTTGCGCCGGGACCACTTGTCCGCGTCGCCCATCGTCTGCTTCACCGCCCCCCGGACCGCGGCGTTCAGCACCGGGTCGTCGTCGTGGCGGATGGCCCGCTCGTTGATCGCGTCCTCAGCCATCGCGCACGCCTCGGCGAAGTCGGACGTCGTCGCGATGACGAGGTCGACGTCCAGGCCCGCGGCGTCGAGCGCCTCGGCGATGTCGTCCTCGAGCGGACCCGCCGGACCCTTCCCGTCGAGCACGACCGCCCTAACGGACGGCTGCGCGTCGCAGATGTCGGCCACCATCTCGGGCACCCAGCTGACGCCGGGAGCCTGGACGGCGACGCGCACCTGAGGAACCCCGTCGTCACCGGCGCCCACCAGGATGAGCGCCGTAGCCTGCCGGTCGAGCTGCGTCTCGACGGTGAGGGTCACGGGGCCGGTCGGTTCGACCAGGGCGCCCTGACAGTCGGCCCACGCCTGAGCGCTGATGACGCCCGTGCCCGCGTCGAGCGACGGCCACACCGACAGGCGCTCGCGAAGGAAGCCGTCGATGTCCGACTGCGCCGCTTCCCACTCGGCGTCGATCGTCTCGTGCAGCAGCCTGTCCGTGCCGAGCGCCGGGTTGGAGGATGCCCGGACATCCCACGACTCGGGGTCGATCTTCGCGGCCGGGTCGTCGCTCCCGACCGGGGTCCACTCTGCCCATGCCGCCCGCTCCGAGACGCCCTTGCGGCCGATGTCCCGGATGCCCGTCCAGACCTCGGAGTCGTTCTCCTCCGACGGCACGGTGCCCGTGTAGATGAGCTGCCGGTTCGTGCCCTGCGCCGACGTCGCGTACAGCATCGCGCGGTGTGCCAGAGCGGAGAACTGCTGTGACTCGTCGAAGATCACGCGGCGCGGCGAGAAGCCACGACCGGACGACTTCGAGCGGGCCAGGAACGCGAGGCGCGAGCCGTCGCGGAGTTCGATGACGTGCTGCCCGGTGAGCCCACCGTCCCAGCGCACCACCTCGGCGGCCAGGTCGTCGTTCGCCTGGATGAGCGCCTTCACGCGCAGGTACGCCTCGTCGGACGTCTTCAGCTCGTGCGCGGTCCACAGCGTGAAGTTCTTCCGGCCGGGCTGCTTCGGGTTCGTGCCGAACTGCCGACCGGTCAGGTGCGCCTCGAACAGGGACCACACGGCCACCGCTTCGAGCCAGCCGCCCTTGCCGTTCTGCCGGGCAACGAGCGCCCCGACCGTCGAGGCTGCCAGCCGGCCGCCCCGGGTCGCGAGCGTCATGCACACGAGCAGGCACTGCCACACGTCGAGGATCTGCCCGCACAACTCCATCAGGTCGATCGCGTCACGCGCGTCGTCCTCGCTGTCGAACTCAGGGCGATGCAGAACCCGCGGCGTCTGCTGACCCTTGGGCAGCAGCGCGGGCTTCACGGCGAGCGCGGAGCTGGTCAAGTCCCGACCTCCGCTCCGGCTTCACTGCCTCCACCTTCGGGACTCCGAGCTGCGCGAGGATCCCGCGCAAAGCCGTCGCCTGCTGGCGAGACTCGGCGAGAACCCCGTCGAACTTGACCTCAGCCACCCGGCCTTCGTCGTCAACCAGGCGGAACCTGAGCAGTTGCAGGACGCCCTTGCCGGCGATGATGTCGTCGAGGTCGTCCAGCCTGTCGGCGATCCTCGCGGCCTCGGTGAGCAGTGCCAGCGTGCGCGCGTCCGTCTCGTCGGTCGCGAGCGCTCGGAGCCTGTCGCCGGTCGAGTCCATGGCGAAAACCCCCGACGCTCGCGCGCGAAAAAAAATTGGTGACTGCGCGGTCATTTCGGGCACGCAGTTCTTAAAGATTCCAGGCCTCTGACCTGCGGTTTTACACGAACCAGCGGTATTCACTCACAGCCGCCACAAGCGCTCGCTGTTCGGCCATCGTGTTCCGGTTGCAGCCCTGGTGCATCGGCCCTGCGTACTCGGTGGCGGAACCTGGCACGTGGCCGAGGTCCCAGGGTGTGCCGGGCTCGATGGGCTGGTTGCACCTCGCGCAGTCGACGCCACCATCAGCGACGATCGGCTCCCACTGCTTGCGCACCTTGCGGTGTGCGTATCCGTAGCGTGAACGGTCGCTCATGTATCACCCGCGCAGGGTCAGGGCTCTATATCTAGCATGAACACTATGAGAGCGAGAGGTTACGGTGCCGACCTGGAGTACGACGGTGGCGAGTTCGTCACGATCTACCCGGGGAAGGTGTCCGCGAAGATAGCGGGCGCGGATGTGATCCGTGTGCCGGTCGCCGACGTGGAGCGGGTGGAGTTCAAGCCTGCGTCCGCGCTCGTGAACGGTCAGGTGCGGCTGCACGTGAGGGACGCGTCCACCGAGCGGCTGTGGTCGTACGGTGACCGGCAGCCTAACCGGGTGAACCGTGAGTCGCTGGTGGTGACGTTCCGCAAGCGGGACCGGGAGGCGTTCGAGGCGCTGCGTGCTGAGCTCGAACAGCAGGTGCCGTCAGCCTAGGTCTCCCCGCGTGCCGAACGCCCCAGACCTGGGGGCGGTCCGGGGCGTTTCGGGGATAGGTCTGCCAGTTGCGCCTATTGTTGCACGTCGCTCCGACGCGCTTTCGGCGCGCCACGCCGATGACCAGCGGCCAGCTTCGCGCCGTTGCGGTACAGGTGAACCTCAGCCCTGGCGACCGCCGAAGCGGCCACCCCGGTCACGCGCCCCTTCCAGCGCTTGACGTCCTCGGGGTGGATCACGCCTCGGTGCACCCATGACCTGATCGTCGCCTGCGGAAGCCGGAACCGGGCCGACGCCTGCGCGTAGGTCAGCCACTCCACACCCTCGGTGTCGATCACACGCTGGCTCATGGCTTCGCCCCTTCACCCTCGTCCTCACGGCAGGTGAGTGTATGGCCTCGGCATCGGTCGCCGCCATGTCGCTGACCCACTCGTGGTCGTGCGGCACGAGGATGCGCAGGTCACTGGCTGGCGGTCTGTGCTCGCCCAGAGTGACGGTGTACTCGCGGTCGTATCGGCAGTCGTGCACGACGACCTGATCGCCAGGCTGCGCGCGTGCTGCCCACTCGCCGAGTTCGTCCATCCAGCTCATGCGCTCTTCCTCTCGGTCCGTGCGAGCAGGCTGACCAGCCGCTCCCACTCGTCCTCGCTGAACAGTCGCCCGCACTCGGTGCAGGCCACGGCGAACGGCTGCCGGTAGTGAGCCGGCGGGAAGTACCGCAGCGCCACGACGTCGCAGCGGGGGCAGCGCACGTCGGGTACGGGCCGGTCGTTCTCCCGGTCCTCGGGCATGGGCCAGCGTGCGCGCAGGGTGCGGACGTCGCGGGCCAGCTCGCGCTTCATCTCCTTGGCCCACTCCTGCCGTGCGATCCACTCCACGTGGGGCAGCATCCATGCGACCACATCACCGTGCCACGGTCGGGCGTTGGGGCCGCGCAGGTTCGCCGGGTGCTCCTCGAGGACGACTTGCGCCCATGAGACGACGAGGGACCACAGTTCGTCGGCGGCGAGGTAGGCGGCGGGCAGCACGGTCTGTGCGGCGGCGTCTCCCCGGTGCACGGGGTCGGTCGTGAGCGGCTTGGCGCTGGCGACCATGGCGAGCCGTGCGACCTCGCCGAGGTGCTCCATGAGCGCTGGCACGTCGCCGAGGTCGGTCGTCAGGTGCAGGTAGCACGTGTCACAGAGGGTGCCCCGGTTCGCGGGTCGGGGCAGGCATCCGCGGCACTCGTCGCCGGGGCAGTCGGTCTTGTGCTCGTCTCGGATCCGGCAGCCGGACGCGCACGGGTTCGTGGTGGTCATCGCCCCTCGCCCTCCTCCGTGATCAGTTCCGCACGCGTCCAGGAGCCGGCCGCGATGATCAGGTGGGGCGGCGCGTACACGCTCGCCCGGACCACGAGCGCGCCGGACACGACGCTGATGTACCCCTCGACGGTCTGGGTTCCGCTCCAGAGCTTGACCAGGTAGCGGTTCGTCATGGCCCCTCCTCCTTGCCGTCCTTCTCGATCAGCGCGTACCAGATCCCGGTCTTCAGGTCGCAGATCGGCCCGTGCTTCATGGCCTCCAGCCACGCGGGCGGGACGGTGATCCAGCCGCCGGACGCCAGGCGAGCGCGTGCGGCCACCGGCTCAGCCCGCTCGACGCCCTTCGCGTACCAGTCGATGTCGAGCCCGAGCACGGTCCAGCGGCGCGGTGCAGCGTCGAAGAGCGGTCGCCAGCGCGGGTGCCGTCCGATGGCGAGCCGCCACCGGTTGCCCGCCTCGGCCATGCGCCAGTCCGCGAAGAACGTGTTCCCGACGGCGGCGAACTGGAGCCGGCCGATCGTCAGCCGCTTCACTGGCCCGCTCCCGTCGTCTCGGGTCCGGCTAGGGCACGGATCCGGGATGCGAGGTCGACGGCGAAGCACCCGGGCGTGGTGAGGTTCCGGTCGGCGCAGGAGACGTCGGGGCCGGGGTTGTCCAGCAGCGCCAGGATCGACGCCAGCCGGGCCTCGGCAGCCTTGGCGCGCTCCTGCCACCGGTCGGACTGGTCCTCGGCGAGCCGCACGTCACGACGCACTGCCTTGACGGCGTTCGACACGGCCACGTCCCACGCTGGGAACGTCATGGGCCGGAAGTACGCCTGCCACGTCTGGGCGCCGTCGTGGTGCGCGCCTGCCGTCCTGATCGCCGCGAACGCAGCTTCACCGAGCCTGTCCCGCTCCTCAGCGGTGCCATCGGCCACGAACCCCTCCACCACCTCGTCCATCGGCACGACGCCTTCGACGGTGACCCAGGTCGCGGTGCCCACGGTGCCGGGTGCGATCGGCTGGGGTGCGGGCGGTCCGGAGAGGATGGCGTCCGCCAGCGTCTCGTGGTTCCAGGCCGCCCCGTCGGTGTGCTGCTCGCGGATCGCCTTCTCCAGGGCCTGG
The DNA here is from genome assembly GCF_003946865.1 of Antribacter gilvus. Taxonomy (GTDB): domain Bacteria; phylum Actinomycetota; class Actinomycetes; order Actinomycetales; family Cellulomonadaceae; genus Antribacter; species Antribacter gilvus. The sequence goes on along the minus strand of NZ_QXTH01000009.1, from coordinate 257,948 downwards.
CGGGTCCAGGTCTGCTCGCTCATCAGTCGTCCTCGCATTCGCACGGCAGGGTCAGGTTGCATCCGGGGCAGACGGGGGCCTCGTAGCGCACGGGGTCGGGGCAGACGGCGTGCACGATCTCGCGGTGGAACTCCAGGTCGCCGTACTCCACGTCCTGGCCCGGCTCGATCGGCTCGTCGCACGCGCCGCACGCGCCTCGGTAGCGGGCGGGGAAGCTCATCGGGGCCCCTCCTCGGTCGGGGTGTGCTCGGGGCAGAAGTCCCAGGCCATGCCGTCGATGTCGCGGCGGGTCCAGCCGGGCGCGCGCTTGGTCGCGGTGATCCGCACGCCGTTCACGGAGTGGGTGGTCGCGGCGTAGTGGTCGACGCTCCACTGGTCACAGCCGCCCAGGTCGTCGCACATGACGATGGGCGCGGTTCCGATGCTCATGGGGTCTCCTTGGTCGGGGTGGTGGTGGTCAGGCAGCGGTCGCAGGGCTGCTCGCCCCACTCGCAGGCGCAGCGGGCCTCAGCCACGCTCCCCACCCCCGTCCGCGTCCGGGCTGCGGAGGGCGGCGGCGCGGGACTGGTCTCGGACGATGCGGTGAGCCCGCGCCATGCCGATCTGCCAGCCAGCGCGCTGCGGCTCCGTCAGGACGGTGGTCGGCGGCTCCTTGTAGGCCACCTTGAGCGCAGCAGTCGCCTCCTGGAGCACCTGCGCGGCGATCAGCGGCCAGACGGCGGCGAGCACGTCGGGCAGGTGCGCCCAGGCGTCGTGCCAGCCCTCGACCCACGCCGCCATGCTCGGGTCCTCGGTGCCGTCGGGGCGCAGTTCGGCGCCGTAGGCCGGGCCACCTTGCAGGAGCGCAGCGCGGGCCGTCTCCAGGATGTCCTCGGGTACCTGGTCAGCGTCCATCGGGGGTCTCCTCGGGGTCGGTGGTCAGCGGGGCGAGCAACTGCCGCAGGCGGATGGCGACCAGGCCAGGGGGCGCGTAGGTGACGACGCCTTGAGCTCGGTGTGGGCGCAGCAGTCGTCGGTGTCGGCGAGGTGCACCCGGCGGCCGGAGTCGAGCGTGATGACCGTGGCCTCCTCGGTGCCGCCCCACTGGGTCGGCACGCGCTCGGTCACGACGCTGACGATGCGGTGTCCGACGACCGCCTCGGCGAGGGTGGCGACGTTCTCAGGCATCGTCCCGTCGTCGCTGTCCTCGGGCAGGGTCTCGGGCTCATAAGGGGCGCTCACGGTGATCCTCTCGGGCTCGGCGTCCACGGTCTCGCCACGGGACGCGCGCCAGGCTCGGTGCGCCTCCTCGGAGCCGCGGGCCACCTCGGGCGGGATGATGCTGTAGGCGGTCGGGGTGCGGGGGTCGGTGTGCTCGGTCACGATGTCTCCTCGGTGGTGGTGGGTGTCGTCTCGTCGCTCGGCTCACGCCACACCGCGACGGGCAGTGCACGATCAGGCCAGTGCTCAATCCGCAGCAGGTGCGCACGCGTGCGGCTCGGCGGCTTACGGAAGAATGTCGGCGGGTCGGGCAGGACCACCGTGCGAGGCAGGCACACCGCGCCCTCGGGCACGATCACCACCTCCCCGTCGTCCGGACCGCCCAGGATCTCGACACGCATCAGGCCGCTCCTCTCGCCGGCGCCCACGTCGGGTTGTCCAGGCGGGCGAACGAACCCTGCCGCCTCAGCTTCAGCACACCCGTCATGCCGGACCGGTTCTTCGCCACGGCGACGTGCATCGTCGTCGGGTCGTCCTCCTCGACGTGCAGCAGCACGATCACGTCGGCGTCCTGCTCCAGATTTCCGCTCTCGCGAAGGTCCGCCATCGTCGGCCGCTTGTCCGTGCGCGCCTCGGAGCCACGGTTGAGCTGCGACAGGGCGACCACCGGGACGTCGAGTTCCTTCGCGAGCACCTTCAGCCCGCGAGACATGTCGCCGACGACCTCGTGCCGGGGCCGCTTGTCACCCCGCGGCGTCGACATGAGCTGGAGGTAGTCGACGATCACGCCCGACAGCCCGAACGCGGACCGCGACAGGGACCGGGCGTGCGAGCGGACGTCCGTGATGCTGACGAACGCGCGGTCGTCGATCGAGATGGGCAGCCGCTCGAGTTCCACCTCTGCGGCGGCGAGGGCCAGCCGGTGCTCACCGTCCAGGCGGCGGGTGATGATCCGGGACAGCGGCACACCCGACTCGGCGGACAGCAGCCGTTCGTGAACCTCGTGCCGGGACATCTCCAGGTTGTTGACCGCGACGCCGCCGTGAGCGGACAGCCCGACGGCGAGACCGTTCGCCATGAGCGACTTACCGACGCCGGGCCTGGCTCCGACGATGTACAGCCTCCCGGGACGCAGACCGCCGATGAGGTGGTTCAGGTCGGCCCACGGTGTCGGGATCGCGGTGTCGGGGTGGTCGAGCCGTTCGAGCGTGGCCCGGATCTCGTCGCCGAGCATGTGCAGCCCGGCGACGGACCGTGAGCACGCGTCGATCTCCGCGCGGGCCATCTCGACCGCTTCGGCCGCGGTGTCTGCGGCCTCGGCGATCTGCTGCACACGGAGCCCCGACATCGCGAGCCGGCGCCGGGTCGCTGCGTCGGACACGAGCCCGGCGTAGTGGTCTGCCCCGGCGCCGGGTGCGTCGCCGTAGAGGGCGGCGACGTCGGCCGCGTCGATGCCGCGGACCTCCAGGCGCCCGAGGTTGGCGACGACGGTCGCCGGGTCGCACGGCTGCCCGTCGCGACGCAGCCGGGTCATGAGGTCCCAGAGCGCGCCGAGCTGTGGTGCTGCGAAGTCCGCGCCGACGAGGTGCGCGTCGTCGATCACGGTGGCGTCGCGCATGGCGAGCCCGACGATGGCGGTCTCCTGGTCGGCGTACCGGGCGGTGTCGCTCATGCGCGCGCCCCCTGCCCGGTGACGTCGCGGTCCCAGACGGACGAGCCGGGGCGTGCGTCGGCCTTGGCGTCCTTCTCGGCGTACTCGGCAGACCGGGAGAGCCACAGGTCGAACTCGGCGTCCCAGTCGATGCGCGCCTTGCGCTTGGACCTGGCGTCGGCCCGGAAGCGTTCGGTCTCGCGGGCGAGGTTGAGCCCGTTGGTGGCGCAGTAGGCGCGGTGCCGGTTCTGTGGTCCCCACGTGCTGTCGATGACGTGTCTCGGGATGCTGGTCTCCAGTCGGGGCGGCTCTTTCTCGGTGCCGCCGCTGGTGACCTTTACCTCCAAACCTTCTTCTTCTCTTGTCTTGTCTTGTCTTACGCCGTTACCGTGCGCGTTACCGGTTTCGGAGTAACGCGTTACCTCGTCACCCTGTAACGCGTTACGCTTCTGCTCGCGGTGCTTGGCGACGCGCTCGCGAGTCTTGGTCAGTCCCTCCTGAATCTGCTGGTCAGACCGGTTGTGACCCAGCCACTCATGGAACATCCACCCACCCTCGGCGACCTCCCACAGGCCCACCTCGACGAGTCGCGCAGCCTCAGCACGCGTACCGTCTAGTCCCCTCAGCATGTCCTTCGGGACATACCCGTCCGTACCTTGAGCGACACTCCAACTGAACGCCGTCGCCCACAGCGCGCGCGCTCCCTTGGACGCGCGACGCCACTTCACGGACGAGTGGAGGGAGCCGTACAGCTTGCCCCAGCGAGACCTCATGGTGTGGACCTCTCCTCGTCTGGGATGGCGTACCCGTCGGCCAGCGCGGTGACGAGCGCGCCGATGTCCCGTCGCCCGAGCGCGTCCTTCACGCGCCCGATCCACAGCGCCCGCTTGGGTTCGGTGTCGGGCTGCGGGGGCTGCGGTGCGGAATGCGTGGGGCAGGTCGCCGGCCGGTCGCGCCACTCGGGTTCGACGTCGCCGACACCCCAGCCGAGACGCCGGAGGTAGATGAGCGTGCTCGCCTGCTCGGACGCGGGCAGGTACATGGACTCCACGCACCCGCTCACGTCGCACTCGGCGACCTGGTGCAGCGAGCCGGTCAGGTGGTGGCGGACGTTGAGGCGGATCACGATGCCTCCCCTCGCGCGGCCTTCGCGGCGGTGTGGTAGTCGGTCGGCTCGCTGCCGCCGCACGGGTGGCACGGCTTGCGGGCGTCACGGTTCGGGCAGTCGTCGGCGTGGAAGTAGTACGTGTCCCAGCCGAGAAGCTTCCGGTCTGCCTCGCGCAGGCCAGGCGCTCCGATGCCGACGCCGAGCGTGGGCATCGCGGGCGCAGGCTCGCGGCGGGCGGTGGAGTGCCACGTACCGACCTGACCGACCCACCACACCTGCCCGCAGATGCAGGCGGTGAGGTTGATGCCGGGGTTGTAGCAGCCGGGCAGGTGCTCGGTGCCGCACGTCAGGCGCCCAGTGCGGTTCTCGCCGATGAAGGTGATGCTCACGACGCACCTCCCGCCCGCTTGACGTCCCGCGCACGCTCGACCCGCCACCGTGCGACAGCGGCGCGCTCCTCGTCAGTCAGGGGCCGCTCGATGCGTGCCCGGTACCGCTCGGCGAGCACGCGCCTCTCAGGCCGGGTGAAGCCGTCGTTACCGCGGAATCCGAGGTGGTCCAGGCCGACGCGCAGGACAGCCAGCAGCCAGGCCAGGGTCCAGGCGAGGGGGGTCGACTTCATGCGGCCTTCCCCATCTCGTCACGCCGCAGCGACCGACGCTCGTTCGGCGACAGCCCGGCCCAAACGCCGTGCTGTTCGTTGTTCGCCAGGGCCACCTCCAGGCAGCGGCCGTTGCCACCGTCCTCGAGCCGGGTCAGCGGGCACGAGGCACACACGCGCACGGCCTCGCGGGTCGACTCGCCGACCTCGGGGAACCAGACGTCACCCGCCCACGCGCCGATCTGCGCGCACAGGGCCCGCTCCTTCTCGTCGGCGGTGAAGCTCGCGACCGTCCTGATCTCCGGGAGCGTCGTGGTCCGCTTAGTCATGCGGTCACTTCCTCAAGCTCGTCCGGCGTCCACGACACCCAGTCCTTGGGGCCGGGTCCGGTGAGGCGTCGGTAGGTGGTGGTGGGTCGTGCGGCGACGATGGCGAGGGCCCCGGGGATGAGGCTTGCCAGGTGCAGGAGGGCGACCCTCTCGGCGGGCGGGATGAGCCCGTTGGTCTTGGCCTGGACGAACACGACCTGCCCCGGCTTGAAGCCGATGACGTCGGCGGCGCCCTTGGAGGAGGCGGCGCGCAGGGTGATGTAGCCGTGGGCGGCCAGGTCGTGCTGGACGTCCCACTCCAGGCGCCGGCCCCGCTGGTAGTGGGTCATGACGCCTCCCCGAGGTCGAGCCCGAGCTGCAGCGGCTTGCTGAGCCGGGAGACGATGAGCGGCAGGTAGTCGGCCTCCCTCTCGATCGCGATGCACCGGAACCCCTCGATGACGCACGCCTCCGCGGTCGTCCCCGACCCTGCGAACGGTTCGAGCACGACTCCGCCAGGCGGTGTGACGAGCCGGACGAGCCAGCGCATGAGGTCCAGGGGCTTCACGGTGGGGTGTGCGGTCTCGCCGTCGCGGGGTCGCTCGGCCGTCGGGGCCTTGGCCTCGTAGCGGAACGTCGGGAAGAACCGGGATGCGCCGACCTGCTGGTCCATCGGAGATGCAGGCATCTCATCGATGCGGTTGGTGGTCCCGCGCTCGCCTGCCGAGAAGTTTCGAAGGTCGCGCGGAGTTCCGCCCTTGTTTCCCGCTAGGTGCAGATGCGAAGTCTGCGCGTCGAGCTCGGCCGCCTGGGTGTCGTCGAGGACGACGTTCGCGGGCCAGCGGCCGGTGTTGGGATCCATGCCGCCCCTGTCCGACAGCGCGCCGATCGGCGAGTAGGCGCCGTGCTGCCCGCCGGGGCTCGGCGAGGTGGGAACGTCCTTCGACGTCCCCACCCGGCACCCGTCGATGTTCAGCGCCCCGGTGCCGTGCGTGATCACGTTCGCCGCGACGGTGCCGACGAGGGGCTTGCGGCCGACGACGATGGGCTCGAAAGCGGGCTTTAGGGTTGTGGAGAATCCTCGGAATGCCGGGTCGAGGCCGCCGCATCTCGGGCACTCTGCACGTCCTCGAAGTGCTCCGTCATCCAGTGCGACATGTGATCCGGATACAGGACCAGATTCTCCGGCCGGTTGTCCGCCCGGTCCCGATTGATGTGGTGCACCTCTTCCGGCGGCACCACTGGGCGGCCGATCATCCGCTCCATGACCAACAGGTGCTCCGCCACGTAGCCGTTCGCCCTCGACCTCGGATGCCCCGGCTTCCGCACCATGCGGTAGCCCTTCTCCGGCTCGATGTAACTGCCGCCCTTCCACGACGGGTTGCGCTCCCCGCGCATCTTCTCCGCGGCTGACGCTACGGCTTCCGGCGACCATGCCGCCCGGCCCTTGCCCCCGTGCTTCGCCCACTCCCTGCCTCGCGCCTGGCCGTTGCACTGGCGCGAGCAGAACGGGGTCTTGACCCTCGCCGCGTGGGACGGGGGGCGCGTGAACGTCTTGCCGCACTCGGGGCAGATCAGGGTTACCGGCATGGTCATATGGTATTGGGTTCCCCCCACACTCGCACCACAACACGCCGGGCCGATTGCCGAGCAGGCCGCCCTTGCTAAACCCGGACCCGTACAGCCACGCGATCGAGTCGCGGATCTCGAACCCGGCATCCTCGACAGCGCACGCGAGACGGTGCCAGGTGCGCGAGCCACCGAACGCCAGCATGTGCCCGCCCGGCTTGAGGACCCGCAGGCACTCGGTGGCCCACAGCTCGCACCACTCCTGGAACATCGAGCCAGCGCGGTACTCCGGCGACGTGCGCGAGGCGCGGCCGAATGGGTTGTCGCGTCCAGCGTCGGCGGCGTTGAGCGAGCGCCTGAACCCGTCGGCGCCGTCCCACTCGCGACCCATGAACTCGAGGCCGTAGGGCGGGTCCGTGACGATCGCGTCGACCGAGCCGTCGGGCAGGGTGCGCATCACGTCGAGGCAGTCCCCGTGCCAGAGGGTCACCGTGTCGTCGGTGTAGTAGGGGGTCACGCGTCCTCCAGGTCGAGGGTTGGCTGGTCGCCGTCGATGGGCGGGCCGGGTGGGGTGGGGTCGAGCTCGCGGGTGGCGAGGATCTTGGACGGGGCGGCATCGAACTCGGCGACCCATGCGGTCTCGGTGTCGAAAACCTGCGAGACGCCCTGCTCCAGCCCGCCGTAACCGGCGAACATGGCGCCCACGCTCAGCCCGCTCACGCCGCACCGTCTTCGGGCGCGTTCGGGAAGGGGTCCTCGTCGAGGATCTGGGCTTCCACGATGTGCACCGGCTCGGGCCGGGGGTCGCTCGCACGGGCGGGTTCAGCCTCGACCTCCTTGACGGCGCGAAGCTGCTCGCGGATGTACTCCGCCGAGGTGGGCACCCACTTCGCGAGGTCGTGCGCAGCCGTCTTCATCCACATGGCGACCTCGTCCGAGGTCCACGGGGAGTGCGACTTGCCCGCGGTCGCCGAGGCGTCCTTGGCCCGCCTGATGCGCGTCTTGTTGACGACGACGACCTTCGACACGGCCCCGTCCTTCATGACGGCGTAGGCGTAGGCCAGGCGGATGGGCCCGCGGTCGTCGGCGTCCCAGTCGATGCGGTGCTTCGGGCGGTCGTCCACGCCGGGGGTGTACTCGAATCCGTCGCGCTCGAACACGGGCTCGACGATCACGGAGGACACGGCGCCGGCGCGGTACATCAGCTCGATCTCGCCCTGGTAGCCGACGATGCCGAGCACCTTCCCGCCGCGCACGGTCAGGTAGTACTCCTTGGACCCGGGCTGGAGTCCGAGGCGGGCGGCTTCTGCGAGGGCGTTCATGACGGCGCCGGGGTCGCTGTTCGCTGCGTTCCAGAGGTTGCGGTCCTTGCGGACTGCGGCGACGGCGGCGTTGAGCCACCCGTCGCCCTTCTCGGCGAGGTGGGAGGGGAGCACGCTCGTCAGTTCGGTGGCGTGCTGGCGGATTACGACGTCGGCGCTCATGATGCGGCCTTTCGGGTGCTGGGCAGGCCGCGGGCGGCGACCACGTACGGGGTGCCGCCGTTGCGTGCCTGGCGGGTGAGCAGGGTGGTGCCGTCCCAGACGGCGCGCTGCGCGTTGCCCATCAGGGCGGCGATCTCGTTCTTCGCGAGCGTCTCGGCCTCGGTGGCTTCGGCGACCACCTCGCGGGCGTCGAGCCAGCGCACGGCGAGGGCCGCGGGTACCTCGACCGACTCGGGGTCGATCTCCGGGTGCAGGGCTCGGATCGCCTGGTAGGTGTGGGAGGACCCGTCGAGCGGGGGCGGGGTCCCCGCGGCGAGGGAGTCCATGAACGCCCGGGCCTCGGTCACGAGGTGGTCGATGCGGTCGTTGTCCCGATCGATCGGGTACTCGCGGAACTCCATCGCGACGTCGGCTGCGACGTAGGCGCGGCGGGCACCGGTGACCCACATCTCCCACTGGACCTGGTCGTAGTAGCCGGGCGGTACGCCGGTCTCCCACTCGTAGGCCAGGCGCGAGGTCTTGCACTGGACGACCGCCTGATCACGCTTGGTCTTGCCGAAGACGCGACCGTCGGGCGAGGCGCCGGCCCAGCCGTCGACCTCGGCCCACTCGCCGGGCTTCACGATCAGCTCGGGGTGCTGGTCCGCGAACCACTGGAGCAGCACGGGCTCCAGGTAGTGCCCGTAGGACATCTCGGCGGACTGGGGCTGGGGTTCGAGGTCGCCGTGCATGCGGTGCCAGAGGGAGAACCGGGACTCGTACGGGCTGGTGCCGACGACGGCGGCGACCTTGGATGCGGTCATGTACCGCAGCCACTCGGCGGAACCGGGCTTCGGGGCCCTCACGCCGTCTGCCCCTTCCGTCGCGCGGACTGTGCGGCCCGCTCGCGTCGGATCTGGGCGATGTCGTCGCGGGTGAGGGAGCGCAGGGGCCGTCGTCGCTCGTAGCGCACGAGGGGGTTGATGCCGTACTCCAGCGACGCAAGGAACGCGGCCTTGGCGTCGGGGTGGCTGTGTAGGCGCTGGGTCACGACTGCTCACCGTCCTTGACGACGACGAACTCGCCGTCCACCTCGTAGGAGGACTCGACGGTGGCGGGCGCGTTCCGGGTGCGGATGCGCACGCCAGCCTTCTTGGCGTAGGTCCGCAGGGCGACCGAGGGGCCACCGGGGAACCGCCGCCGCTCAGCCGGGACGGCGTTCATCTGCTGGGTGACGTTCATGATCAGAGTCCTCCGGACAGGTCGGTGATGAGGGTCTGCGCGAACTCGCGGTACTTGGTGCGGGCCACCTCGGACAGCAGGAGCCAGTGACCACCGGGGCAGTCGGCGCGGTACAGGGCGGCGGCGAGGTGGTCCGGGTCCATCCGCGAGACGGACCAGTCACGGCCGTGGATCAGACCGACCGCGAGACCGACAGCGGCGGACACGAGGACCACGGCGAGGAAGAAGAGGACGAGGTCGGCGGGGATCACTTCGCACCCCCGGCCAGGAGGTCGTCCCAGGCGTCGCGGATTTCGCCGCCGCCTGACATGAGCACCAGCAGGCCGATGAAGTCTTCGTTGGTGCGGATCAGGACCAACTTCCCGCGCCGCTCGCAGACCAGCGCTGCGCCGGCGCTCTGGAACTTCGCCACGTGCCGGGCGTCGAACGTCAGCGGTGCAGGGTCGCCACCCTCGTCGAAGCCAGCGATCAGCCGCAGCACGTCGGGGTAGCCCTCGCGCGTGGTGGTGGTCAGCGACAGGGACCCACCGGCCACGCGGGTGACCGAGATGGAGACGTTGCCGCCGTCCACCTCGATCGTCACGTGGTGGCCGTGAGCCATCCGGGCGGGCATGCGGGCCATGCGCTCGGCCTCGGTGATGGCGTCGAGCGGGATCACCGCGTCGAAGCCCTCGGGCACCGTGACGCCCCGCTCGTACGCGACACCCAGCGTGTAGCGGTCGGTGGCGAGTGCGGCCAGGTGGCCCTTGTGCTCGAACAGGCGGACCGACGACAGGAGCGGCAGTTCACCCCGGGAGGCGTGCGGCTTCACCTTGGCGATGAGGGACTTCCAGTCCCGGACGGTGAGTGCGATGGCGTTCACGGGGCCACCTCCACGGCGGTCTCGGCGTGCACGTGGCGGACCACGTGCGGCCGGACCTTCGCTCCCGGGGCGACTGCGGACATCTGCGCCGCTGCCTCGCGTGCCGACTTCTCGTCGTCACGCCACCAGCCGCGCCCCCAGTACGAGCCCTTGCCGAACTCGTGGCGTCCGTCCTGGCAGCCGCACGGTGCCCACTCGACCCATTCGCGGTCGGTGCCGTACACCTCGCCGTCGGAGATGATCGCGGACACGTCCGCCATCACGTCCTCGGTACCGGTCGCGGTGGCAGCACCGCGCAGGAGTCCCGCGAACGCCTCCAGGAGACGGTCAGGGTCGTTGCTCGCGTCGATGCGCTCGCGAGGCGTCGTCAGCTCGGCGTCGGAGATGGTGCGCCTCATGACGGCACCCGCTCGCTGAACGTGATGAACGACGCGCGCAGGTCGCCGTCCCGCGCGGCCCCGGCCGGACGGTGCGCCCAGTCGCGGACCGCGTCGGCCAGTGCCCAGATGGCGGCACTGATGCGCTGACCGTCCAGGACGTCCGTGTCCAGCCCGGCGCGGCGCAGGATCTCGGACGAGCCCTTGCCGAACGGTTCGCCGGCCAGCGGGCCGACGGGGTCCACTTCGGGAGCGGGCTCGACGCGCACAAGGCTGCCGCCCGGGATCGACCACTCACCGTCAGGGAACGTGACGCCGACGGCGGAGACGTCCGGCCGCGTGTACCCGACGGTGCCGACCTGGCCCTCCAGCTCCGGGATCGGGCCGATGTACAGCACGGTGTCGTGCCTCTGGAGCGGACGAGCGATCGGCACCTCGGGCAGCGCCACGGGCTCGACCTCGTGACGCCAGCCCGCACCGTGCGGGTGGACGACGAGGACGACGACGGCGTGCCCGTTGACGGTGAGCCGCTCACCGACCTCGTGACGCAGGTCCGTGGTGATGTGCTCGTGGATGGCGGTCATGACGACACCTCGGCTTCCGCCTCGTCGTCGGTGACGGGCGCGACATAGGCGACCCGCACGGTCAGCGCGTTGGAGTAGGCGTCGATGCCGTGGCGCGGGTCGCTTCCTACGCCGAAACCCTTGGTTGCCCACACCTGGTCGCCGAGGTTGTCGACCTCGACGCCCGCTCGCTCGGCGAACTGCTCGACCGCTTCACGAGAGTCCAGGATGAGCGTCATGCCCACGTCCTGTCCCGGGTGCCCCCGCTGCGACAGGACGTCCTGGTACTCCAGCGCCTCGGCATCCAGCCAGTCGGCCATCTCGCGCAGGGCAGCCGTGAACGCGGTCACGGACAGGCGCTCGGTCGTGGCGGTCATGACAGGCCCCCGTCCTGGCTCTGACGGGTCCACTCGGCGAGGTCGCGCTCGACCTTGTCGGCGAACTCGGCCTCGATGTACGCACGGTCCTTCGTGCGGTCGTACAGCGGCGTGGGCTCCGTGTGGTCCACGGGCACGAACGGCACGGGCTCGTCAGCCGCGAAGTCCTCGGCGGGGGTCGGATTCGTCGCTCCGACCGCGCGGCCGACGGCATACAGCCAGTCGTCCACCGCGGCGAGCAGACGGGAGAGGGGGTTCATGGGATACTCCTTGGTGTAGAGCGCCCGGTGCGGATCGGCTTTGGTCGGTTGTTTCCGCTGCCGGGCGCTTGCCTTGTCCTGCTGTGTGCGGCCTCAGAGGGTCGCGTCTGCGCCCGGCTTCTGCGCCGGGAGCGCGTCGAACCAGGCACGAAGGTCCGAGTAGTCGACGAGGCACTTACGCCCGCGGTACCGGACGCGGATCTCCCCGTCGTCGATGGCCCGCTTCAGCTCCTTGTCGGACAGCCCTACGAGCGCGGCTGCCTGGGGGCGAGGGACGGCGATGGTCTCGCTCACGACGCGTCCCCCTCCGGCGTGGCGTCGGATATCCGACGCACCGGAACACGGATGAACCCGTCCGTGCGGAACAGCTCGGCCTCCTGGAGCCCGAACGCCTGCTCCAGCATCGCGAGCTGTGCCGGCGTCCAGCCGCTCTTGTCGGCTTCCTTGGTGCGGTAGGTGGACAGCGGCATCCCGATGGACTCGGCGGCCTGCTCCTGAGTCCACCCCAGAGCGCCGCGGGCTGTGGCGACCCGGGCGGCGGTGTGCCGCCTCCGGTCTGCAAGCTCCTCAGTGATGCTCATGACGCTGACTCTAGCGTCGGATATCCGACGGGCGCAAGTCCAAAATTAGTTGTGACCCGCCGTATTTATGACGGCGGTTGCTACTCTCTATACCCGTGACTGACAAGCCGCCGCGGCAGACCTCAGACCTCGGCGTGCGCATGGGCAAGGCGCTACGCGAACTTCTGAGCGACCACGGGATCACGCTCGACCAGGTGGCGGACGTGCTGGGACCCGCGCGGTCCCGTGCCTACGTGAGCGAGCGGACCAACGGGACCCGCGAGCTCAGCACGGACATCATCTACGCGGCGGCGAAGCTCCTGCACCTGACTGACGACGGGGTGATGGTGGAGATCTTCACGCGGATGCGCCGACCTGGCTCTTGAACCGGAGCCGGACGAACGCCGGCGCGGGCCTCGGGCAGTCACCGACCGCGGGGACGTCGGGGGCGGGGGCGGCGTTGAAGGGGCATCCGACGATGGGGCAGAACTGCTCGGGACAGGCAGGCTGGTCGGCCATGCGACATCTCTCCTTTGAGGTCCGGAGGGGGCGGCGCTCCCCCCTGCTCCAGCGCCGCCACCTCTACCCACTATGACTGTTGCCGGCGGGCGAGTGTGACGACGATTCAAGGAGTTTCACCCGGCGAAGTTCGGATCGCGTCACTCCTCGAGAGTGAGCAGCGTCCCGAGGCTCTGCATCGCCTCCATGGTCTCGGCACCCGCGACGTGCGTGTAACCGGCCGTGACCGTGGCTGACGAGTGCCCCATGATCGCGATGCGCGTCTGCTCCGGGACCTTCAGCGCGTGCAGGAGCGTGGCAGTGGTGTGCCGGGCGGCGTGCAACGGCACGTCCGGAAGGCCAGCCGCCGCGACGGCCCGGTGCCAGGCCGTGGAGTCGTCCGACGGGTCGATAGGTCGCCCGCTCGCGTCACCGCGGTGCAGGACCAGACCGCACATGCCCGCAGGGACCGCCTCCAGGTGGCGCGTGAGCACCTGGGACACGAGCGGCGTCATGGGCACCTCACGCCAGCCTGCGCGGCTCTTCGGCCGCGTGAGGTACAGCCCGCCCTCCACCTGCACGACCTCGTGCCCCGGGGGGATGGCGTGGTGGCGCGACGGGCACGACCCGCCACGCTTGCGCCCGCACGGCCACGGCTGCCCCTTGGCCGGCGCGGGCTTGCCCGCCTCCAGGCACCCGTGCTCCCACCGCAGGCGCTGAAGCTGCCACGTCACGGTGATGAGTCCCGCGTCGAGGTCGATCGCGCCGCGGGTCAGCCCGAGCCGCTCACCCTGCCGGAGCCCGGCAGCCAGCGCGAGGGACCAGTGCACGGCGCCGTAGGGGTCCTTGGCCGCGTGCTTCAGGAGCGTGATCGCCTGCTGCGCGCTGTACGCGCCGCGCGTGCCCACGGCCTTCTGTGGTGCGTCGACGAGGGTGGCGACGTTGCGGGTGACGCGGCCCTGGCGCATGGCGTCGGTGAGGCACTTGGCCAGGATGCGGTGTGCGCCGAGCGCCGTGGTGGACGAGAGGTTCAGGTCTTCGGTGATGTAGTCGTGGACCTTGGTCACGCTGGCGGTCGTCAGCTTGTCCAGGCGCACCTTGCCGATGGCGGGCACGATGTAGCGCCGCACGGGTCCTTCGTAGGACACGTACGTGCCGGGCTTCACCTTCTTCTTCTTCTCGGCTAGCCACAGCGCGGACCACTGCGCCATGGTCGGGGACGACGTGGGCAGGTCCCCGGCCACGAGCAGGTCCCGGCGCACCTTGCGCAGCCTCTCCTCCACGTCCTCGCGCCGCTTGGCGGTGACGGTCCTGCGGCGCTCCTTGCCTCCGGGTCCCTCGGGCAGGGTCACGTACCCGACCCACCGCTTGTCGCTGCTGCGCTGGAAGATCGAACCGGTGCCCTTCTCGCGCCGTTCCCTCTTGGCTGCCACGTCCGCTCCTGTCCGGTCCAGTCCCGCCGCCTCGAACCTTTACCTTATCCTGCACCTTATCCCTGTCCGGACCAGTCCGGAACTGGACTAGCAAAACGGCTAGATTCCGCGGTTTTCCAGCGTCGTCCGAGGTCTCCAGGGTACCAAACCAGAGACTCATAATCTCTCGGTCACAGGTTCAAGTCCTGTACGGGGCACCACGCGGGAACCCGTTCACCCGTCACCCAGCACGTCGCCGTTGACGTGCTCATGGCCCGCCGGGACATCGCCCCGCTGGGCGGTCAGGTCGCGCGGCGCCATGGTGAACCCCTGCCAGTGCAGCTCCATGGGGCTCTGGTCCTCGTCCCGGGGCACGTGGTGGAAGCCGACGGCGACCCACGAGACGACGTCGTCCAGCGTCTCGCCGTCTGCGGCGAAGTCCGGCACGCCCGACCCGCAGTGCCCGTCCCGGTTCGCGGTGGCGAACCGCTGGCAGTCGTCGGCCTGGGTGAAGGCGACGTCGTAGCCGCCGTGCCCGTCGTGGTGGTCGGCGGTGAACGCGAACGAGTCCGTCGCGCCGAGGTCGATCTCGTAGGACACGGCGTGGTCGTCGGCGTTGCGGACCGCCGGGTTGACGACGCGCCACCAGCGCCGGTCCGCGGCGTCGGCCACCTGCTCGGTGGCGATCCGTGTGAGGCCGCCCGCCAGGACGGGGGCCCGTGGCCCCGTCTCCCCCGTGGGCTCGGCGTCGTACTGCTCCACGACCAGGCCGCCGGCCGTCCCGGCGTCGGGGGCGGTCCCCGCGGCGCCGCCCGGGCCGCCGAGCCCCCAGTGGACGCGCCAGACGACGTTGTGCGCGTGGCTCACCGCACGGTCCGACTCCCCCGGTCCGACCGGCCACCCGTGAGCGGGGTCGTCCGTGAAGTCCGCGGGCGACAGGTCGCCCGTCGCGCCGAGCGCCGGGCGGACCGACCCGTCCGCGCCGAACGTGTACTGCGTGACGTACTCGTACCAGCCCACCTTCGAGACCGTCGACAGGCGCAGGTCCGTCCTCCTGCCCACGGTGGTGCGGCCGGCCTCCTCGGCGCGGAACGCCACCCCGCCGTCGACCACCTCCTCGCACAGCACGGGCCGCTCGGACCCCTCGCTGCCCGGTCCCAGCCTGGCCACGAAGCCGCGGAGCCGTGCGCCGGGGCACTCGGCCTCGGTCAGGTCGCGGAGGTGCCGCCCGCCGAAGCCCTGGTCGGTGATGTCCTCGGTGGTGCGCCGGCCGGTGTCGTACGGCACCTCGAGCTGGCCGAGGGTGAGCGACACGAAGACCTGCACCGGCGCCTCGCCCGGGGGCGCGTACGCGACGTCCTCCAGGACGAGGCCCGCGTCGGGCTCGGCGCTCCAGCACATCTGCCACGTCGCGCCGTTCGACAGGGTCCGCGCCAGGGGCAGCGCCCCGTCGCCGCAGTCGTGCGCCGCGGCCGGCCCGTCGCTCCCGCTGCCCGACGGCGGACCGGTCGCCACCGCAGCGATCGTCACCCCGGTCGCCACGACCAGCGCGACGGCCGCTCCCAGCCCGGCCACGAGCCGTCGTCGTCCCACCGGACCCCCTCGATCCCTTGGAATGGCGCACCGCCTCGAGAGACACGCCGGCCCGGGGAGACGGTGCGGTCTCCCCGGGCCGGTCCTGCAGCCGTCAGGCTGTCAGAGGATCACGCCCTCCGCGACCGGACGGACCGGGCGTGGAGCACCAGGGCCGTACCGATCAGGAGCAGGAGACCCATGGCCGTCAGCGGCGCCACGGCGTCGCCGCCGGTGGTGGCCAGGGGGCCGCCCGGGGCGCTGTAGCCGCCGGAGCCGCCACCGGCGCCGCCGGTGCCCGAGCCGGAGCCCTGACCCGAGCCGCCCGGAGCCGCAGAGATCGCGACCACCTGGAACTCGGCGGCCGTCTGCATCCCCGTGTCGAGGCTCGTCGCCACGCCCACGTGGACGCCGACCTCCATGGTCGCGGGGACCACGAACGTCCACGAGACCGTCCCTGTGGCGTCGGCCGGGATCGCCGGCAGCGTCATGGGCGTCGAGTAGACCGACGACTGGACGTGCTCGCCCGGCTCGAAGCCGGTCGCGGTGAAGGTCTGCGTCTGGCCGACCGTCCGCTCCTCGTGGGTGAACCACGAGCTCAGCTCCGGGCAGCCGCCCGGCGGGCACTCGCAGACCGCGATCGGCGTCTCGTCACCCTCGGTGCCGTCGTCCGGGGTGGCGATGATGATCACGACGCCCGGCTCCGTGCCCTCCGGGATCGTGATCACGACGGTGAACCCGCCGCACAGGTCGCCCGGAGCGGTGCCGACGGCCTCCACCTCGACCGGCTCGCCGAGCGGGTTGCCCTCGACGTCCGTGAGCTGGACCGTCACCGTCGCGCCGGCGGTGAAGCCGGTGCCGGTGACCGTCGTCGTGCCGCCCGGCTCCACCATGGTCGGGTCGGCGGTGATGGTCGCGGGCTGGAGGCAGATCTCCTCCGGCTCCGTCTGCAGCACGACGGCCAGGTCCGCGGTGGCGACGTCGCCGGACGTGTCGTCCGTGGCGACCACCTCGTGCGTACCCGGCAGCGTGTCGCCGGGCACGACCAGCGCCGACATGAACTCGCCGACGTTGTCGGTCGGGACGTCCTCGAGCACGTGGATCGTCTGACCCCACGGGTTCACCAGCTCGAGGGTGACCGTCGAGGACTCGGTGAAGAACTCACCGATGACCGTCGTCGTGCCGCCGGGGTTGACCTGGGCCGGGTCGACGGTGATGGTGCGGACCTCGGCAACGGCGACCAGCGTCACCGTGTCCTGCGCCGCGGTGCCGGTGGTGTCGTCGGTGCCGACGACGGTGTGCTCGCCGACCTCGGCGTCCGCCGTGCCGTAGGTGATGGTGAAGCCGCCCGTGGAGTCGGTGACGACGCCCGGGACGAACAGCGCCACGCCGCTCGGCTGGACGATCGTGATCGTCACCGTGCTGTCGGGCGTGTACCTGGCCCCGGTGAACGTCAGGATCTCGCCCACCTCGGCCTCGGCCGGGTCCACCGACAACGTCGGCGTGATGGCTGCGGCGACCACCGCAAGCGGGGCCGTCGCCTCCTCGCCGGTCGAGTCGTCGGTGCCGACCACCGTGAGATCACCCGGTTCGGTGCCCACGGGGACGGTCAGCGGCGTCGTGAAGCCGCCCGACCCGTCGGTGGTCACCGTGACCGGGCCGCCGAGGGGGTTGCCTGCGGCGTCGGTCAGCTGGATTGTGACCGTGCTGTCCGGGGTGTAGCCGGTGCCGGTCACGGTGGTGGTCCCGCCCGGCTCCACCTCGGTGGGGTCGACGGTGATGGCCGGGGAGGTGGCGAGGACCACCGTGAGCGGGGCGGTGGCGCCTGCTCCCGTGAGGTCGTCCACGCCGAGCACCAGGTAGTCGCCCGGGACGGCCCCCGCGGGCACCGTGAGCGGGTAGGTGAACCCGCCCTCGGCGAACGTGGGGATCGCCGGGAAGAACCCGACAATCGTGCCGTCCGGCGCCGTCAGGATCACGGTGACGGTGCTGTTCGGCGTGTAACCGGTACCGGTCACGATCGTGGTGCCGCCCTGCTCCACCGTCGACGGGTCGACGACGACAGCCGGGGTCAGCGTGGGTGCCACGACCGTGAGGTCGTCCTGCGCCGGAGCGCCGGTCGTGTCGTCCGTGCCGACCACGGTGTAGGCGCCCGTCGCCCAGCCGGTCGGGACCGGGAGCGTGAGGGTGAAGGAGCCCGCCGCATCGGTGACGACGCCCGGGTACTCGGCGACGACCACACCGGTCGCGCCGATGACCTGGACGGTCACCGTGCTGTCCGGAGTGTAGGCCGAACCGGTCACCGTGGCGGTGCCGCCCTGCTCCACCGTGGAGGGTTCCACCACGAGCGACGGCGTGACCGCCGCCGGGAGGATGGTGAACGTGTCCTCGGCCGGTGTGCCGGTCGGGTCGTCCGTACCCATCACCGTGTACTCGCCGGGCTCGTCGGTGGCCTCGGTGAAGAGCACCAGCGTGAAGACGCCGGCCGAGTCGGTCGGGACGTCCGGGAACGTCATGACGAGGGCCCCGGACGAGTCGAACACGTCGACGGTCACCGTGCTGTCCGGCGTGTAGCCGGTGCCAGTCACGATCGTCGTGCCGCCCGCCACGATCTCGGACGGGTCGACGGCGACGACCGGGGTGATGTCGGCCGGGACCACCGCGAGCGGCGTCTCGGCGCTGTCCCCCGTCTCGTCCTCGGCCACGACCGTGAAGTCACCCGGGACCGCGTCCGGCGGGACGCAGAGGTCCGTGGTGAACCCGCCGGTGCCGTCGGTGACGACCGTGACCGGGTCGCCCACGGCGTTGCCCGCGGCGTCGGTCAGCTGGACGGTCACCGTGGCGTTCGGGGCGAAGCCCGAGCCCGTGACGACCGTACAATCACCCGGGATCACCTCGGTCGGGTCGACCGTGACGACGGGGTTGGTCGCCACGACGACGGTCAGCGGGGCCTCGGCCGGCGTGCCGGTCGCGACGTCCGTGCCGACCACCGTGAAGTCACCGGGCACGGCGTCCGCCGGGACGGTCAGCGGCGTCGTGAAGGCGCCGGTGGCATCGGTCGGGACGCTGATCGGCTCCCCGACGGGGTTGCCCGCGGCGTCCGTGAGCTGGACCGTCACGGTGCTGTCCGGCGTGTACCCGGCGCCGGTCACCGTGACCGTGTCGCCCTGCTCCGCGACGGTGGGGTCCACCGCGAGGGTCGGCGTGATCGCGGCCGGGACCACCGCGAGCGGGGCCGAGGCCGGGGTGCCCGTGGTGTCGTCGGTGCCGACAACGGTGAAGTCACCGGGGACGGCGTCGACCGGGACCGTGAGCGGGGTCGTGAAGGCGCCGGTGGCGTCGGTGGGAGCGCTGATCGGCTCCCCGACGGGGTTGCCCGCGGCGTCCGTGAGCTGGACCGTCACGGTGCTGTCCGGCGTGTAGCCGGAGCCGGTCACGACGGTGGTCTGGCCAGGTGCGACCTCCGCCGGGTCCACGGTGAGGACCGGCGTGATCGCGGCCGGGACCACCGTGAGCGGGGTCTCTGCGCTGCCACCGGTCTCGTCCGTACCGACGACCGCGAAGTCGCCGGGGACCGCGTCGGTCGGGACGCACAGGTCCGTGGTGAACGCACCGGTGCCGTCGGTGGTGACCATGACCGGGGCACCCACCGGGGCGCCCGCGGCGTCGGTGAGCTGGATCGTCACGACGCTGTTCGGCGCGTAGCCCGAACCCGTGACGACCGTGCACGCGCCGGGGACCACGGAGGTCGGGTCGACGGTGATCGCCGGGGTCGTCGCAGCGACGACGGTCAGCGGCGCCTCGGCCGGCGTGCCGGTCGTGACGTCCGTACCGACCACGGTGAAGTCACCGGGCGCAGCGTCCGCCGGGACGGTCAGCGGCGTCGTGAAGGCGCCGGTGGCGTCGGTGGGAGCGCTGATCGGCGCGCCGACGGGGTTGCCTGCGGCGTCCGTGAGCTGGACCGTCACGGTGCTGTCCGGCGTGTAGCCGGAGCCCGTGACCGTCGTGGTCCCGCCCTGCTCCACGGTGGCGGGGTCCACGGTGAGCACCGGGGTGATGGCCGCCGGCACGATCGTGAGCGGCGCCTCGGCCGGCGTGCCGGTCGTGTCGTCGGTGCCGACCACGGTGAAGTCACCGGGCACGGCGTCGGCGGGCACGCAGAGGTCCACGGTGAAGGCGCCGGTCGCGTCGGTGGTCGCGGTGACCGCGGCGCCCACGGGGTTGCCGGCGGCGTCGGTCAGCTGGACCGTCACGGTACTGCTGGGCGTGTAGCCGGTGCCGGAGACGACGGTGCACTCGCCCGGGGCGACGGAGGTCGGGTCCACGGTGAGCACCGGGGTGATCGCGGCCGCGACGACCGTCAGCGGCGCCTCGGCCGGCGTGCCGGTCGTGTCGTCGGTGCCCACCACCGTGTAGTCCCCGGGGGTCGAGCCCGCAGGGACGGTCAGCGGGGTCGTGAACGACCCGGTCGCGTCCGTCGGGACCACGACCGGGGCACCGACCGGAGCGCCTGCGGCGTCCGTCAGCTGGACCGTGGCCGTGCTGTCCGGCGTGTAGCCGGTACCGGTCACGGTGGTGACGCCGCCCGCCTCCACGCTGGCCGGGTCCACGGTGAGCACCGGGGTGATCGCCAGGGCACAGGCGTCGACGCGCGCGCCGGCGTTCCCGAGCTTGACCTCGCCGGCCGCGCCACCGGTGCCGTCAGGCAGGACACCGAGCCAGAGGGCCGAGACGTCGACTCCCGCGAGCGCAGCGGTGGTGCCGTCGGGCATGGTGCACTCGACGGTCTCCTGGTGGTTGACCTGGAGCGAGAGGAACTGGGTGATCACGCCGAAGACCGGGGAGAGAACGGCACCGATCGACGAGGTGATCCCCGACTTGAGGTCGTTGATCAGCAGCTCGAAGATCGCGTCGCCCGCGTCGCTGATGATCAGGTCGTACAGCGGCTGGAAGAGCGGTGCGGTGGCCGCGCCGAGCGTGTTGATGGCGGTCGTCAGGAGGGCACCGGTGGTGCTGCCAACGATGCCTGTGCTGTTGTCCACCGCCGGCGGGTAGGTCCCGTCGACCAGCGACGCGAGGGACGGGCTCCAGGTGACGTCGACGATGCCGCCGAAGCCGAGGTCCTGCTGCCAGCGGAAGCTGAAGGTCACGGCGTCGAGCGAGTTCTCGATCGCGCCGATCATGATGCGGGTGGCCTCCTGCATCAGCTCGTGCACCGTCTCCGCGATCTGCGGGTACGTGGTGTCGTCGATGATCTCGGTGTTGGGAGCCAGGCCGTTCAGACCGGCGTCGTCGCCGCCCATCCAGGGGTCGTTGCCCTCCACCAGGTGCTCCAGGTGGATCTGCAGCGTCCCGGTCGAGAGGTCGAGCGTCCCGAGCTGGTTGGCCGAGGTGATGGGCTGGCCCACGACCTGGTCGAAGAGCGTCTGCTGCATGTTGGAGTCGACGGTGACGGTCGGCTGGGGGACGCCGGGCACCGCGCTGAGCAGCGCGGTCAGCTGCGTGACGACGGAGCCGAGGTTGTCGTTCACCATCGACTCGACCTGCGTGTCGACCGCGCCGCCGATGTCGAAGACCGTCGCTGCCGCGTCCTCGATGACCGGGGAGTGCACCAGCAGGGACGCGTCACCGGCGACGTACTGGCCGGGGCCCGTGACCCCGCCGTCCGGGTCCTGGAAGACCCCGTCGATCGCCTCGACCTCGGCGCCGAACGCCCCGAGCTGCAGCTCGAGCTGGTCGACCGCGAGATCGGTCAGTCCCGCGACGCCCGCGGCGTCGGCCAGCGACAGGAGGTCGATGGTGGCGTTGCCCCAGTCGGCCTCGGCGCTGTCGAGCGACAGGCCGCCGTCGGCGCCGATCAGGCCCGACGCGGCGATGGCGTCATCGGGCGACGACGCGGTGCTGGAGCTGCTCAGCGCGCCGAGCTGCCCGAAGGCGATGAGCTGGTCCAGCGGGATGGTGACGCCGCCGAGGTTCACCGGCAGCCCGAGGAGCTCCGCCTCGATCGCCGCCGTGTCGGTTCCGGGCGCCGAGACGTAGCCCGACTGCGACTGCGCGATCGCCAGGAGGTCCGCACCGGTGAGCTCCACCTCGACGACGCTGCCCTCGGCCTCCGAGGGGTCGGTGGGAAAGTTGTCGATGTCGGCGGCAGCCGGCACCCAGAATCCCGCCGCGACCATCGCGGCGGTGGCCAGGGCGGCGACGGGCCGTCGCGCACGCCGGCCTCCCGTCTTCCTCAGCCGTGTCTTCTCGTACGTTCGACCCACTGGAACCACTCCTCGCGTTCGAGACTGCGCAGGACACAAGAAGGTCCACACCCCCAGCGCGGAACCCCTGGCCCCAACGAACACTGCTGGCCGAGGCACCGCGCGGTGTGACGGGAAGTGTGCGTCAACGCAACGGAACGCAAGTGCGCCCGGAGACGCACCAGCCGGGCAGCGTCAGGAGCTGAGCCACTCCGGCGGTGCGCTCCGGGCGATCTGGACGAGGTCACGGCGGTCCCGGATGCCGAGCCGCGCATAGATGCTCCGGAGCCGGTTCACGACGGTGCGCTCCGAGACGAAGACCGTCTCGGCGATCCGGGCGTTGGTCGCTCCGCTCGTGGCGAGGCGGACGAGCTCCCGCTCGTCGCCGGTCAGCACGTCCCAGTCGTGGCCGAGCCCCAGGGGGCGGCCCGCGGCCCGCACGGCACCGGCGCCGCGTGCCCAGCCGGCGGCGCCGGAGATCCGCGCCAGGGCCGACGCCTCGTCCAGCAACGTCCCGGCGGTGACGTGGTCGCCGCGACGGGCACACCACCGGCCGTAGGCGACCAGCGCACGGAGGCGCGCCGCCGGGGTCGCGGGCGGCAGCGAGGCGGCGAGTGCCGCCTCGAAGGCCCCCTCTGCGTCGTCGGGCGGCGCCAGGACCGCGCGGGCACGGGCCGCAGCCGCGACCGCGTCCGGCCTGCGGGGCTCGGGACCGGCGTCCGGCTCGCCGAGCACGCGGGCGATCCACCGGCCCAGACGCCGACGGCGGGCGTCATGGGGTGCGACGACCGCGTCGACCACTGCGGGGACCCCGTCCGCCAGGCCGCCCGCCGCGGCGGCGGCCTCGACAAGGTCGGCCTGCACCAGGATCCGGTCCTGGTAGGGCCAGGCGCAGTGCTCGAGCGCCACCGTCAGGAGCGCCAGCGCCTCCCGCGCCCCGCCGAGCGCGAGGTGTGCCGAGCCGACGGCGGCCGCGTGCTCCCCGAACGCACGAGGCGACCACTGTTCCCGGTCCGGGGTCGCCTCCCCGGCCGGTTCGACCCCGTCGTGGACGGCCCGGTCCAGCGCCCGTTGCCCGCGGACGAACGGCCAGCCCGCCACGGCCGGCCGGAGCATCGCGGCCGCCTCGACGTGGCGGCGCGCGTCGGCCGACCGCCACTGCACGGCGGCGACCATCGCGCGGGCGAGCTCGCGGGCGACGCGTTCCAGCACGCTTCGCCCGGCGGCCGGCCGCGCGGTGTCCGCCAGCAGGGTGACCGCGCCCTCGAGGTCGCCCAGCGCGAGGAACGCCCGGACCCGGAGATGCATCCCCGCCCAGTCCTGCCCGGGCGTGCCGGAGAGCGCCCGCAGGTCAGCGTGCAGCCGTCCCTGGTCCGCCGTCAGCCCGGTCAGCTCCAGTCCCGCGAGCGCGGCCGCCAGCCGCCGACCCGCCGCCCGTGTGCCCGGCTCGACGAGACCGGGGTCGCGCCACCAGACCTGGTCGGGCCAGCCGTCGCCCTTTCCGTCGTAGGCGGACCGGTCGAGCACCGGGAACAGGTCGAGGTCGCCCGTGAGGGGTAGTCCGGTCAGGAGAGCGGCCTGGTAGGCGAGGGCGTACGCCGTCGGCGACCCGGCGCGGGCGAGCTCCGCCAGGGCACCGGGCCCGAGCGCGTCGAGGTGCAGGCCGCGCACCACCTGGGTGACGTCGGCCGGGGTGGTGACCGCCGCGAGCGACGCCACGGCGCCCACGGCGCTGCCGCCCCGGGCGCGCCGGCCGACGACGGCGCGCTGTCGGCAGAGCAGCGCCAGGAGCGGGTGGGTCACCGCCCAACCGCTCTCCCTCCGTTCGAGGAGGCCGCGCGCGGCCAGTACCGCGATCCCGGGGGCGTCGTCGTCCACCGGCGGCACGTCCCCGGAGTCGGCGACGGGCACGGCCGCCGCCAGCACCGCGACCTCGTCGGCGGCGAGGCTCGCGAGCACCGGCCGGTACGCCCGCCGCGCGGCCTCGCCGACCGTCGTCGGCGCCCACGGCGCCCCGCCCTGGAGCTGCGCCGGCGTGAGATTCTCGGCGATCTCCAGGGCGAGTCGCGGGTTGCCCGCGCTCCACCAGGCCACGCGGTCGGCGAGGTCCGTCGCGACGGGGGCTTCCAGGTACGAGGCCAGCAGGGCACGCACGGCGCTGCCGTCCAGAGGATCGAGCTCGAGGACCCGCAGGTCGTCTCGCTCGACCTGGCTCGTCCGCCCGCGCGCGGCGACCACGACGCGCCAGCCGTGGGCGAAGGCCTGCTCGCCGAGCGTGTCGAGGGCGTCCTCCTTCTCGGCGGTGAGGTGCCCCACGTCGTCGACGAACAGCAGCCTGGCCCGGTCCCGCTCGCCCCTGC
The DNA here is from genome assembly GCF_003946865.1 of Antribacter gilvus. Classification (GTDB taxonomy): domain Bacteria; phylum Actinomycetota; class Actinomycetes; order Actinomycetales; family Cellulomonadaceae; genus Antribacter; species Antribacter gilvus. The sequence goes on along the minus strand of NZ_QXTH01000009.1, from coordinate 233,720 downwards.
GCTCGACCTCCCGGGCCAGCCTGCTCAGGAAGGCGTCGGCGTCGATCCCCGTCAGGAGCTGCCCGTCGGTGCTGGCACGCACCGACGGCCAGCCCGTCAGGTCGATGCCGTAGTGGCGGCTGAGGCTGAACACGTGCGGCCGCCCGGCGCTCAGGCCCCCGAGGCGCACGGTCGGGCCGGGCAGGTGAAGGTCTCGCAGCGCGGCGACGGTGGTGGCGGTCTTGCCGATCCCGGCGGGGCCGGACACGACAAGGGCCGCGAGGTCGAAGCCTGCCGCGAACGCCCGGATGACCCGGGTCTCGCGCTCGCGGCCGACGACACGACCCCACCGTTCCGTCTGGACTGCCGGCGACCCGACGCCGCCGCCCGAGCTGCTCCCCCGCCCCCGCGGGCTGAAGACGTCTCCCACATCGACTGCGTGATGTTCCATGCGCCCCCCTGCACTGAGAAACGTAGGCGAGGAAGCGCGAACGTGCAGGAATGCTCTGTGGAGCGCGGATCATTTCACCCGACGACCAGGTGAGGAAAGGCCCTTTTCGGAGTAATTCATCGGCGCGCATACCGCTGAACAAGACTGTGGGTGGTGTCCCGGGAGAGGCAGCGCCGCACTCTCCCAGGACACCACCCACAGCCGTCGGTGGAGACAGACGTCGTTATCCGGCGTAGGTCTCGAACTCAGCGATCCGCGGCGTGCTGCTGGAGCTGGTGATCACGAAGCTGATCTTGCTCAGCGAGGTCGCCGGGAAGCTGATGGTGCCGACCGGGACGCCGGTACCGGACGCCAGGACGGCACCCGTGCCGTAGTTGACGAGGCGCCAGGCGCCGACCCGGCCGGTGGCGCCGGAGGCCTCACGGATGACGACCTTCGAGACGGTCTTGGCCGAGGACCACTTGACCGAGACGGTGCCGGTCGAGCTGGACGGCGACCAGTAGGTGCTCATGGAGCCGTCGATCACGTTGCCGTAGCTCGACCCGTCGGCCTTGCTCGAGCCGTCGGCGCCGGCGCCGAGGCTCAGGTTCGGGCCGGTCGGCGCGGTGGGCGTCGGGGTGGGGGTCGGCGTCGGCGTAGGAGTGGGCGTGGGCGTGGGGTTCGGCGTCGTGGGGCTCGGCGTCGGGGTGGGCGACGGCGTGGTCGGCGTGCAGCTGCCGTCCGAGACCCGCAGGCCCTTGTTGGCGCCGGCCGTGGCGGCCACGATGCTGGGCACGCAGCTGGCACCGTCGAGCGAGTAGGCGTACGGGATGCTGACGGTCGTGGTCGACGTCGGGTTGGGCCCGGCGGGGTTGTTGTCGGTGCTGCGGGCCGACCAGGTCACGTTGTCGAAGATGTTCCCGCTGACCTGCCAGTAGCCGGCCTGGTCGGTGTAGAACGTGCCGAGCACGTCCTTCGAGTTCTTGAAGTAGTTGTTGTCCACCTTGGCCTTGGCACCGGCGCGCGAGTTGATGCCCGACGAGTTGAGGCTCACGTAGTAGTTGTTGTAGATGTGCGCGATGCCACCGCGCAGCAGCGGCGCGCGCGAGTCGATGTTCTCGTACAGGTTGTGGTGGAACGTGACGTAGCCGTTCGAGAGGTCGGTCTCGCTGGAGCCGATGAGACCGCCACGGCCCGAGTTGCGCAGGATGCTGTACGACAGGGTCACGTACTGGGTGTTGGCCTTCATGTCGAAGAGGCCGTCATAGCCCTCCGACTCGCCACCGGACGCCTCGAGCGTGGAGTGGTCCACCCAGATGTTGCGGACGTTGCTCTCCATGCCGATGGCGTCGCCACCGTTGGAGAGAGGCGAGCCCGACTTCTTGACGTTCCGGACGGTCACGTTCTGGATGATGATGTTGCGCGAGTCGCGGATGTGGATGCCGAGCTGGTCGAAGACCGCTCCGGCGCCCACGCCGATGATCGAGACGTTGCTGATGGACTTGAGCTCGATCACCCCCGCGGCGGTGCTGCAGCCCGGACCCGAGACCGCGGTCGTGTTGCCGTGGTTGATGGTGCCCTCGACCTGGATGATGATCGGGGTGCTCGTGGTGGGGCGGGCGCACAGCGCCGCGTGGATCGCGGTACCCGTGGTGGCCCGGACCGTCTGACCGCCGGCGCCGCCGGTGGTGCCGCCGTTGCCGGTGGCGAAGCCCGTGGCGCTACCGGTTGCCGCCTGCGCCTCGGGGGCCGACGCCAGGGTGGTGATGCCGATCGTGGCGGCCAGGGCCAGCGTGGCCCCCGCCGCGAGGACGCGTAGTCCGACTCGTGTTCTCATGAGTTGCCTCACTCTTCGTTGAATGCGGGACGTTGTGGTTGCGCTTCCATGCATGTCTCGGCGAACGGTCCGCCGTACCGGTCTCCCCAGGGCCTTGACGACAGCGGCCGTGCGGAAGTTGCCCGCCCCGGCGCTGGAGCGATGCACTCAGATAAGACAAAAACCTCGGGTAACCGGTTTCCCAGACTCTAGTAACCGGTTTCCCGCATGGCAAGCCCCAATCTCACGAACTGTCCCGACGTCGTCTACGGTGTGGACGGCCCGAGAGACACAAGCCGGCCCGGAGGACACGAGCCGGCCGAGGCACAAGGAGGTCGTCGTCGTGGCACGCAAGGTGGTGGTGATCGGCGCGGGGATCGTCGGCGTGTCGATCGCGCGGGAGCTGGCCGGGCGCCCAGGCGTCCGGGTGACCGTGGTCGAACGGGACGAGGGCCGCCCCAGGGGTTCCACCACGTTCGCGCCGGGCTTCGTCGGCCTCTACAACGACACCCCCGTGCTCACCGAGCTGGCGCGCGCCTCGGCACGCGTCTACGAGTCGGTCCGAGCCGGGTTCTCCCGCCCGGGCGGACTGGAGCTCGCCACGTCCGACGCGGGTGCTCACGAGATCGAGCGCCGGGCTCAGGCAGCACGCACAGCCGGCCTGACCGCCCGGACCGTGTCCCGTACGGAGCTCCCCCAGAGCGTCGACGCGTTCGTCGACACGTCGCGGATCCTCGCGGCGACGCACTTCGCCGACGACGGCGTCGCGGCGCCGACGGAGCTGACCGCCGCCCTGCGGGCACAGGCCGAGTCCGCCGGAGCGGTGTTCGTGGCCGGGCACGAGGTGTCCGGCGTCGGCAACCGGGACGGCGGGTTCACCGTCGTCGGCGGCCCCGGCCCGGGCCGCGGCGGCGCCGACGCCGACGCCGAGCGCGACCGCGACCGCGACCGCGAGCGGCTCGACGCCGACGACGTGGTGCTCGCCGGCGGCGTCTGGGGCGCCCACCTGGCCCGCCTGGTCGGCCTGGAGCTGCCGCTGTTCCCCGTCGCCCATCCCTACGTCTACTCGGCGTCGGACCCATGGCTCCTCTCGGGGCCGTTCGTCCGCTGGCCGGAGCACCATGTCTACGCCCGCGTCCACGGCGACCGCCTCGGCCTCGGCTCGTACGACCACCTGCCGGTCCCCGTGGAGGACGACTCCCTCACGCACGGGGCAGGCCTGCCCTGGTCTCCGGACTTCGACGCGTCGATCACAGCCGCGCAGCAGCTGCTCCGGCCGCAGGCACGGTTCGACGCCGCGCACAAGGTCAACGGCGTGTTCGCCATGACCCCGGACAACCTGCCGTTCCTCGGGGCACACCCGGACCTGCCCGGGGTATGGGTCGCCCAGGCCATCTGGGTCACGCACGCGGCCGGCGCCGCCCGCGCCCTCGCCGACGCGCTCACCGACGGACCCGCGTTGCCACGCGAGGTTGCCGTCGACCGGTTCGAGGGCCGGGAGCACGCCGCGCTGCGGGACGACGCCCTCCGCCTGTACCGGGACATCTACGCCCACGAGTCCGGGGGCGACTCCGGCAGGGGCGCCGGCGGAGCCCCGCACGGTGACGCGGCGGCAGGAACTACCCCGTGACCTCCTCCACCGCGGAGATCCGGCGCGGGGACACCCGCATCGCCGTCGTCGACGGGGGCGGTGACGGCCCGCCCGTGGTGCTGCTCCACGGACTGGCCGGCAGCTCCCGCGAGCTTCTCCCCACCGCCGACGCGCTCTCCGACCGCTTTCGCGTCCTCCTCGTCGACCAGCGGGGGCACGGCCTCAGCACGCGCCGCCCCGGCGACCTCTCCCGGGACGCGTTCGTCGGCGACGTGGTCGCCGTCGTCGAGCAGCTCTTCCCCGGCGAGACGGTGCGCCTCGTCGGCCAGTCGATGGGGGCGCACACCGCGTTCCTCACCGCGAGCGCCCGGCCCGACCTCGTCGACCGGCTCGTCCTGCTGGAAGGCCACGCGCGCGGCGACCACCCCGACGAGAACGAGGCCGGACCCGCTCGGGGCCCGGCCCCGCTCACCTCACGGCTAGGTCCTGCGGCGGCCCATGAAGCCCATGATCAGGCTGACCACCAGCACGATGACGCCGATCCAGATCAGGAACTGGCCGATGTCGGTAGCGACTCCCAGGATGACCAGGACCACGCCGACCAGGATGAGGATGAGCCACGTAGGCATCTGAGTCTCCTTTGTTGTCGCAGCGCACCATCGCGCTGCGTTATGTCGAGCATGTCCCTCTTCGCGGGTGCTCGCACTTCAGGGCTCCTCGGGACCCGTGTGCGGCACCTCATCGCGCACGGCCGGCCTCGCTCTCGAGATACGCGATGAGCCGGTTCCAGAGCCGGGCCTGTTCGCGCACCGGGAGCGGCGGGACGGCATAGCCCGCCCCGACGAGAACGAGGTAGATCAGCTGGGTGACGTCGTCGGCCAGGTCCGCGTCCTCGACCACGGCCCGGCACTGCCGCCGCACGTACTCCGTGCGCTTCCGGTCGATGCGTTCGAGGTGCTCCCGGGCCTCGGCGTCCTTGCTGGCCCACGCGCGGAGCTGCGTCTCGACCTCGTCGGGTGTCTCGTCCGTGACCGCGGCCTCGACGAGGCGCTTGAGCTTCTCGGCGCCGTCAGCCATCGGCAGGGACTCGACCAGGTCGATGAAGACCTGGGCGCCGCGCTCCTCATAGTGCTCGAGCAGGGCGGTCTTGAAGCCGGCCATGCCCTTGAAGTGGTGGTAGAAGGATCCCTTGCTCAGCCCGAGCCGCGCGCACAGCGCGTCGATCGTCAGGCCGCCCGGGCCCGACTCGGCGAGCAGCTCGAGCCCTTCGTCCAGCCACCTGCGCCGCGCCGTCATGCGTACCTCGGCCAGTTGCGCCCGATCGAACGGATGAGCTGCGGGTACACGATCGCGCGGCGAAGCGGCCTGATGCCTGCCATGTACGTGCGGCCGAACCTGCCCGCGGGCTTGACGAGGGACGCCATCTGGCCCTGGTACCCGTCTCCCGACGGTACCCATCCGACGTGGAGCAGCGCGTGCACCGTGCGGTTGGCGAGCTCGGCGACCCACTCCGTGTCGGTCTGGTAGACGGACCTGAAGGGCACGGCCTGCAGGTCCGGGCCCCTCGTGCCGTCGCGCAGGTCGTCGGGAAGCCGGTCGCGCAGCGACACGACCCGGGAGCCGACGCCGGACCGCTCGCCGTCCCAGCGCATCACGGATCCCAGGCGCCACCGGATCGCGAACAGGGTGCGGACGGCGAAGGCGGACGAGATCTCGTCGTCGTCGTCGGACGCGAACTGGCGCACCAGCCTCCCGAGGTCTCCGGGACCGCCGGGCGTCGGGAGCGCCCAGACGTCCTCCAGGTCGAAGTCGGGGGCGATCTCGTGGATGCGCCACGGAGCGTCGGCGTGCGCACGGTCGGGCAAGCGGAACGATCTCGTCGCCAAGGTCTCCATGACGACTACCGTACCATACGGTATGGTACGGTGGTGGCTAGGTGAGACCCCGATCGAACGGAGCAGACGATGTCCCTCGCGAGATGCTCAGGGTTCTGGACGGTGCTGCTCGCGGTAGTCCACGTGAGCACGGCCCCGCTGTTCTACGCCGACTCCCTCCGAAGCATCCTCGAGGCCGGGGTCCTGGGGGCGCTCGACAAGGATCCCGAGCTGGCGACGCTCCGCGGCGCCGCCTTCTGGTACGTGACCGTCGGCCTGTTCCTCGGGCTCGTCGGCGTGATGGTGCTACGAGCCGAGCGGCGCGGCGAGGGAGCGCCCCGCGGGTTCGCCGGCGCCCTGGCGGCCACGGGGGTGTGGGGCGTCGTCCTCACGCCGGCCTCGGGGTTCTGGCTCTTCCTCCCGCTCGCCTGGCTCGCGTGGCGCAGCACCGCCCGAGCCCACAGAGGTACGGAACCGGCGGGACTCGCTACACGGGCTCCTTGACGGCCGGGTCGAGCTGCACCTGGTCGGGGTTCCCCGGGGGGCTGGACCCGCTGGCGGTGGACCAGCCGTCCACGCTGGGCGTGGGCCCGCTGCTCCGGGAGCTCATCAAGGAGTACGCCGGCACGTCCGACGACGGAACCCGGCGGGCCCACCTGCAGGCACTGAGCAGCCGGCCGCACCGAGCAAGGACCGGCCGGCGCCCGGGCTCACGACCCGGGCGGGACGTCGTCGGCCACCGACGCCGTGAGGCGCGCTGCGAGCGCCGCCATCTCCGCCCGCAGCTCCGGACCACCCTCCACTCGGAAGACGAAAGGCAGGCTCGCGAGCCACTCCTGGGCGTACATCGCGAGGTTCCGCGTGCTCCCGACGAGCACGCACCCGTCGCCGAGGGCCTCGAGCCGGCCCATGGGCGGGCGGATCCACGGCGCGACGTCGGTGAGCGGGGCGTCGAACACGACCCGCGTGGCGTACCGCCACCCGGAGCCCAGGTTCTCCTCCAGCGCGGCGACGGGGTCGAGGCCCGGCGGCGGCTCGAAGGCGTGGTCGGTCTGCTGGACGTCGAGGACCCGGTCGATCCGGTACGTGCGGACCGCGTCCGCGCGCAGCGAGCGGCAGAGCAGGTACCAGCGCCCGTAGCGGACGACGACGGCCCACGGCTCGGCCTCGCCCTGCCACTCGCCGCCCGCTTCGCTGCGGTAGGTGACCAGAACGCGCCGTCGGGCAGCGACCGCGGAGACCAGGGCGCTGGTGATCGCCGGATCCGCGTGGGCCGCGTAGCGGGCCGGTGCAGCAGCGGCGTGCTCACGCAGCGCCGCTGCCTGCCGCCCGACCGTCTCGGGGAGGGCCGTGATGACCTTGGCCAGGGCGGTCCCGACGAGGTCGTCGACGTCGGCGGCGGACGGGTGGCCGTCGAGCACAGCCATGACCAGGCCGAGCGCCTCGTTCTCGGTGAAGACGACCGGCGGCAGCCGGGTACCGCGACCGAGCCGGTAGCCACCGTGGGGTCCGCGTGTCGAGGTGACCGGGATCCCCGCCTCGCGAAGGATGCCGACGTACCGGCGCGCGGCCCGCTCCGTCACACCGAGGCGGACGGCGAGCTCGTCCGCCGTGGTGCCGGGGCGGTTCTGGAGCAGCTCGAGCGCGCGGAGCGCGCGGGCTGTGGGGCTGAGCTCGGCGGCCATGTTCCGAGGTTAGGGCAACTTTCTAGGGATCCGGAAGTAGATCGTCCGGAATCGCCTTTAGCGTAGACCTTGAAGGACCTCCGGACCGCACGAGAGAAAGACACTGATCATGGACATCCTCCTCATCGCAGGCCTCTGGCTCGACGGCTCCGCCTGGGACGACGTCGTTCCCGAGCTCGAGGCGCTCGGGCACCGGGCGACGGCCGTCACGCTCCCCGGCCAGGGCGCCGGGACGACGTCGGCCACCCTCGACGACCAGGTGGCGACGGTTCTCGCCGCGGTCGACGCCGCCGCCGGGAAGCCGCTCGTGGTGGGGCACTCCGCCGCCTGCACGCTGGCGTGGCTGGCGGCCGACGCCCGGCCGGAGCGGGTCGCCGGAGCGGTGCTCGTCGCCGGTTTCCCCTGGGACGACGGCAAGACGTATGCCGACCTCTTCGAGGTGACCGACGGCGTCATGCCGTTCCCCGGCTGGGGCCCGTTCGACGGACCAAACTCGGCGGACCTCGACGAGCGCACCCGCCAGGCCATGGCCACGAAGGCCATCCCGGTGCCCGAGGGCGTGGCCCGCGGCGTGGTGCACCTGGCGGACGAGCGGAGGTTCGAGGTCCCGGTCACCGTCGTGTGCGCGGAGTTCTCCCCCGCGCAGGCGCGGGAGTGGATCGACTCCGGTGACGTGCCCGAGCTGGAGCGTGCGAAGCACGTGGACCTCGTCGACCTCGACTCGGGCCACTGGCCGATGTTCACCCGGCCGGCCGAGCTCGCGCGGCTGCTGGCCGATGCCGCGGCTGCTGCGGAGGGCGCTGGGGGCCCTCGTGCCGCGGAGGCTCCTCAGGCCGACGGCGCCTCGAACGACTGATAGTTCTGGTTGCCGCCCGACAGGTTCGCGACGTCCGCGAACCCGAGGTTGCGCAGGACGTTCTGGCCGGCGTTCCCGGTGACGCCCTTGTTGCAGTAGGTCACGGTGGGCAGGGCGGGGTCGAGCTCGCCCGCCCGCCGGCGAAGCTCCTTGAGCGGGATGTGCACCGAGTCGGGCACCACCGATCGGGCGCGGTCCTTGGCGGAGCGCACGTCGACGACCTGGATCCGCTCCCCCTCGGCTCGCCGCCGCACCAGCTCTGCCGGCGTGATCAGCGGCGCCGTCCGGTGGATCGCGTTCGTCAGGGCCATGCCGGTGTAGTGGACCGGGTCCTTGGTCGTGGCGTACGTGGGCGAGTAGGCCAGGTCGAGGTGGAACAGGTCTGCGACGTCCGCCCCGTAGGTGATCGCCGTGGCCAGCACGTCGATGCGCTTGTCCGCCCCGGACGCACCGATCGCCTGGGCCCCCAGGAGCCGACCGCTCGCGCGGTCGGCGACCGCCTTGAGGACCAGGGGCTTGCCGCCGAGGTACTCGGGACGGTCGGGCTTGATGTTGTGCAGCACCTCGATGTCATAGCCGGCCTCCCGGGCCTGGACCTCGGTCAGACCGGTCTGGGCCACGCCCAGGTCGAAGACCCGGACGATCGACGTCCCGAGGATGCCCCGGTGCTCCAGCGGTCCGCCGGTCATGGCGTCGCCGGCGATGCGGCCGGTCTTGTTCGCGGTGGAGCCCAGTGGCACCCAGACCGGCTCGCCGGTCACGACGTGGAACGACTCCGCGACGTCGCCGACCGCCCACACGCGCTCCACGCTCGTGCGCTGGCGTCGGTCGACGGCGACGGCCCCCGTCACGCCGATCCTCGCGCCGGCCTGCACCGCCAGGTCCACCGCGGGCCGCACACCGACCGAGACGATCACGAGGTCGCACTCGACGCGCTCGGTGCCGCCCGTGGCGTCGGTGGTGCCCTGGACCTCGACGCCCGCCACGCCGTCGTCGTCCGCGTCGATGCCGACCACCTTGGTGGCCAGGCGGAGGTCTACCCCGTGCTTGCGGAGCTCGGCGTCCACCCGCGCCGACATGTCGGGGTCCATCCGAGGCATCGCGTGGTCGAGCGCCTCGACCACCGTCACCTGGACGCCACGCGCCACGAGCTGCTCCGTCATCTCGAGGCCGATGTACCCGGCCCCGACGACGAGGGCGCGCGTGGCCCCGGTGGACTCGATCCACGAGCGGATCGCGGTGGCGTCACTCGGCGTGCGCACGGTGAAGACACCCGGAGCATCGATGCCGGGGATCGGCGGTACGACCGCGCGGACCCCGGTCGCGAGCACGAGCTCGTCGTACGTGTCGACGAAGGTGCGGTCCGTGGCGAGCTCGCGCACCGTGACGGTGCGAGCGCCGGGTTCGACGGCGATCACCTCATGGCCGGTGAGCACGTCGACGTCGTACCGGGCCTTGAACCAGGCAGCGTCCCGGGGCGTGAGCTCCTCGATGTCAGCGACCTCGCCGCCGACGAAGTAGGGCAGGCCGCAACCGGAGTACGAGATGTCGTGGTCCCGCTCGTAGACGGTGATCTGCGCCGTCTCGGTGTTGCGGCGGGCCTTGGCCGCGGCCGAGGTACCGGCGGCGACCGAGCCGACGACAACGATCTTCAGCGGGGACGACGGGCTCATCACGGATTCCTCGGGTCTGCTCGGTGAGTTGCGGCCGGTGCCGCGGGCGTCGTGCGGTCAGACTGCATCGACGTGCTTCTATGTTGACAGGGTTCGATGCAGCCGGGCAAGCCGGGCGGCAGGTCGTCACCTGCTGTTCATCTGCCCTCGCGCGTCTGCCCGGGCGTCCGCAGCGGTCCGGGCAGCGTGGGGTCGTCCAGCCGGCCTCAGAGACCGGGCACGACCGGCCAGTCGGTCGTCGGCAGCAGCGCGTGCAAGGGGCGGCGCTCGTGAGGGCCGAGTATCACGACCGTGTCGCGGTTGCCGGGGTCGATCTGGCCGATGAACAGACGACACCTTCCGCACGGTGGCGCGACGTGCAGCGCGCCGTCGTCGTCCCGCCAGACTGCGACGATCCGCTCGATGCGGTACTCCCCCGCGGTGACCATCGCCGCGATCGCGGCGTGCTCGGCACAGAATCCCGTGCCCGACGGCGTGTCGATGCACACGCCCCGGTACAGGTTGCCGACGTCGGTGAGGAGCGCCGAGCCGACGTCACCGAACAACCGGTCGTCGACGATCCGGGGGTTCAGCACGCTCGCTGCCTGGGCGATCAGTTCCCTGTCGGTGACCATGCCGCCGAGCCTAGAGCGAGCGTCGCCACACGGTGTTGATCGATGCGGCACGCCGAGCCGGCGACCCGCTCATGCCCCACTGACGGTCCTGACGCCCCTCGCGGACGCACCGGTCGCCTGAGCCTTGCAGACACATGGCGAGCGCAGACCGCGCGACGTACGTTTCCTGCGGGCGCACACGCCCAGGAACAGCCGGCGGAGCCGGCGTCCAGGTACGTAGCGAGGAGTCGAGATGACCGAGAACGCGGACCAGCAGGAGACGCCCGAGGCGCTGCAGTCGGGCGGACGGGAAGGGATGGGACCCGAGAGCATGCAGGAGTCGACGGGCGGACCGGGCGGGAACGCCGGCGGCCTCGGCGGCGAAGGCATCGATCCGGAGAGCGACATCCAAACGACCCGGTCCGAGGAGCTCTCGGAGTACGACGAGAACGCCCGCACGCAGCCGATGCCCCCGCCGGACAGGAGCTGACCGGAGGGCCGATGGTCGGCCCGGCCGTTTGTGCGACGCCGGGCCGTCCTGGCCATTACGCCTGCCGTCAGGGTGCGGCAACATCCCGCCTCCAGGCCGGTGTGTCGGTGATGGGGTTGCCGTGGGGGTCGGTGAAGGTCCATTGGCCGTTGGTTCGGGTCATGGTGATGTTGTTGGTGTCGACGTGGTCGTGGTGGTGCCAGCAGAGCAGGGCGCTGTTGGCGACGGAGGTTTCTCCTCCGGCGGCCCAGTGACGTATCGCGTGGTGGACTTCGCAGCGTGAGGGTGGTTGGTCGCAGCCGGGCCAGGTGCAGTGTGTGTCGCGGGCGATGACGGCGCGGCGTAGCTCGCCGGTGATGGTTCGCTTGGTGCGCCCGACGTCCAGGACTTGGGAGTCGGGTCCGAAGACGACGCGGGTGACCTGGGAGTCGCAGGCGATCTTGGTGAGCAGGGTGTGGGGTATCGGGGTGCCGGTCTCGGTAAACACCGCCCCACCGGACGTGCCGGTCCCGACGGTCCCGCCGGTCCCGCCCATCCCGCCCACTCCGCTGGTCGCGCTGGTCCCGCTGGTCGTTGTGGTGAGGATCCCGGCGATCTGGGTGGGGGTGGCGCCCGCCCGGGTGGCGAGGGCTGTCAGCTCGGTCCAGGAGACGGTGACGGTCAGGTGGGGGCGCACGGCTGCGCCGGTGCCGGTGTGGGCGTTGTCCAGGACGACCCGGGCGAGGTCGGCGAGGGCTTGGGCGCGCCTCTGGGTGGTGGTGCGCCCGCCACCGGGGGTCGGGGGTGCCATGACGGAGTTCAGGGCGGTGGTCAGGGTCAGGCCGTGCTCGTCGGTGAGGAACCCGCTCAGGTGGTACCCGCCGATCGTCTTGGACACCTCCAGGTGCTCGCGGTCACGGGCGTGGGTGTAGCCGCGTTCGTCGGCGTCGGGGTCGGTGAGGGTGGCGAACCGGGCGACCAGGCGCCGGAACTGGTCGGGGCGGTGGGCGGCGGCCTGGGTCAGGAGGAACACCTCCCCGGTGACCGGCCCGCCCGCGTCACCCGCGTCACCCGCGTCCGCGTCCAGGTCAACGCCCTCGCCCTCGTCCGGGTCGTGCGTGCCGTCGGAGCCGGGGACGGGCTCTGTCAGGGCGGTCTTGCGGGCCGGGCTGGTGGGGGCGCCGTTGACGAGCATGGTGAGGTGGTCGGGGCCGATGGTCCCGGCCAGGGCCGCGGCCTGGGTGGCGGGTAGGTCCTGGTCCAGGACGCGGGCGGTGCGGACCTCGCGTCGGGCGGTGGCTGGGGTGATGTTCGAGGCCATCGCGTGCCAGGTCGCGAACGACCTGGCGCCGGCGCCGGGGCCGATGCCCCACCGGCCGTCGGCCTCGACGCGGGGCAGGAACGACAGGCGCAACACGTCCAGCCGCCCGGTCACCGCCCGCAGGCGGGCACCGGCACCGGTCAGCCGGGACACGACCAGCCCGCCCGTCGCGTCCAGCACGTCCAGCGCGCCGGGCCCGGCCACGGTGATCAGCTCGCCCGCGACCGCTTCCAGGTCCGCGAGCACGACCTCCAACGACCGCGCCGCGGGCACCGAGCCAGGACCGGCCACGGTCCCCGCCACAGCAGTCACCGCTGGCCCGGCGGGCACGGGCGCGGCAGCCACGCCAGGCACGGCGGACACGCCAGGCACGGCGGGCACGCCAGGCACGGCGGGCAGGGGCGACGCCACGAGTTCTGCCATCCCGCACCCCCTCCCAACCCGCGCTATCCGGCCGTTCCTGACCCTCCCGACTCTATCGAACACGCGTTCTCACGGCTTGCTCGTTGAAGAATCTGTGCACAACTTCTTGATCCCACCTGGTGTGGTCGGCCTCCCACCCGCACAACACCGTCAACACGACAGATGCGCCCGCCCGAAATCACCTCGGCGGCCCTCGCGAGCTACGCGACAATGCCCGCATGGAGACTGTGACGCTGTGGCGGCCGACCGGGCCGGAGGAGCTGGCTCTCGTCGAGGAGTCGGGTTGGCGTGCCTGGCCGCCGCGCCTCCCGGACCAGCCGATCTTCTACCCGGTGCTGAACGAGGACTACGCCACCCGCATCGCGCGCGACTGGAACGTCAAGGCCAGTGGTGTCGGATACGTGACCCGGTTCGAGGTCGCGAAGGAGTTCCTCGACCAGTACGACATCCAGCAGGCAGGCGGCCGGACGATCCTCGAGTACTGGATCCCCGCGGAGGACCTCGACCAGCTCAACCAGAACATCGTCGGGCAGATCGAGGTCGTCGCGGAGTACCACTGACGCGGACCATCGCGCCCGACACAACGACCGGCCGGAGCCGTACAGTCGAGCCATGGCCTTCGACGTCGCGGCCGACGCCTACGCGCGGTTCATGGGCAGGTTCGCCGAGCCGCTGGCCGACGGGTTCGTCGACCTCGTCGGCGCACGGCCCGGGCAGCGTGCGCTGGACGTCGGGTGCGGACCGGGCGCCGTGACCGAGCAGCTGGCACGCCGGCTGGGCGTCACCGCAGTGTCCGCCGTCGACCCGTCACCGCCGTTCGTCCAGGCCGCCCGCGCGCGATGCCCCCGTGTCGACGTCCGCCAGGGAGTGGCGGAGTCCCTGCCGTTCGACGACGGCGCCATGGACCTGACGCTCGCGCAGCTCGTGGTCCACTTCATGACCGACCCCGTGGCCGGGCTGCGGGAGATGGCACGGGTGACAAGGCAGGGCGGGCAGGTCGGCGCGAGCGTGTGGGACTTCGGTGGCGGCCGAGCGCCGCTGTCGACCTTCTGGCGCGCCGCCCGGGACCTCGACCCCGCCGCCGTGGACGAGTCCACGCTCGCGGGCGCCCGCGACGGGCATCTGGCGGGACTCTTTCGCGAAGCCGGACTCGCCGGAGCACGGTCGACGGAGCTCACGGTCGAGTCGTCGTACAACGGCTTCGCGGACTGGTGGGAGCCGTACACGCTGGGGGTCGGCCCTGCCGGGGACTACGTCGCCGGACTGGATCCCGAAGCCCGCCAAGCGGTCGAGGCCCGCTGCAGGGAGCTGCTCCCGGACGGCCCGTTCGACGTGACAGCAACTGCTTGGGCTGTCGTCGCCACGGTCAGAGGCGGCCGAAAGCCCGAGTCACCGCCGCCCTCTACGCCTGATCCGCTCCCGGAGCCCGGTCCGCACCCGCGGCCCGCGCGAACTCCTCGATCGCCGCCGTCACCCGCTCCAGGACCGCCAAGGACTCTTGCCACCCGCCCTCGATCTCGAGGCTGTGGTCCGCGCCCTGGATCTCCAGCGCCTGTGCGGCCGACGTCGACGCGACCGCACCGTCCCACAGCGGGTCCGCCGTACCGCCGACCAGCAGGTGGTCCGGCCCGAGCTCGATCACCGCGGTCCGGACCTCCGCCGCCGACGCGCCGGTCAGGACTGGCGTCAACCACACTCCAGGCACCCCCAGCCGCGCGGCCGCGGGCAGCGCGAGCGTACCGAGCGACTTGGCCACCACCAGGTGGCGGGCGCCAGGGAGGGCCGACCCGCCGCCGTCGGACACCGCGATGTTGTAGACCGAGCGGGCCGTGGCCGTGTCGGGGCGCTCCAGCCAGTCGAGCGCCCGCACGGTCCATCCCTGCTGCGACAGCGCGACGCGCGCGTAATGGAGGAGCGGCCCGGCCGTCGTGTAGCCCGAGCCGGGGAGCAGCGTCGCGACCCTCGCGGGGTCGCCCTCAGTCGTGTGCCATTGCCAGGAGGACATAACGCCAGGGTGGCATCGCCTGGCGTTCCAGGCGAGGGTAGTCAGCCCGCGGCGCGCCCCACCGCGTACCGAAAGTGGTTGCGCAGCACATAGCCACCGTCAGCGGCGAGGAATCGCGCGCTCGCCGCCAGCACGACCGGCGCGAGCTCCGCGACGACGTCGGCCTCCTCGCCGAGCAGCACGCCCCGGACGAGGGCGTCGTCGCCGGGCACGCGCCACGGGACCTCGACCAGGCCGGACGCCACCACCTCCAGTCCCCCGTCCGCGAACAGCTCCTCGAGCCCGCCCGGCTCGCGGAGATCGCCGTCGGGCAGGGGTTCCTCCTCGCGAGCGCGGGCGACAGCCTGCTCGATGACATCGAGGTCGTTGTGGCGGCCCTCCGCCCAGTTGGCTACGGCAACCTGACCGCCCGGGCCGACGACGCGGACCAGCTCGGCGAGGGCGTCATCGACGTCGTCGGCGAACTGGAGGGCGTTGACCGAGGTCACCAGGTCGAAGGCGGCGTCCCCCCACGGCAGGTGCTCCGCGTCGCCCTGCCGCACCTCGGCAGCGGGGACGCGAGCGCGCGCGAGGGACACCATGCCGGGCGCGGGGTCGATGCCGGCGACGGACATCCCACGCCGGTCGAGGTACGCGAGGAGGTCGCCGCTGCCGCAGCCCACGTCGAGCACTCGCGCTCCCGCGCCCACCCCGCTGGCGGCGACGACGACGTCCCAGGCCGGCTCCGCGAAGCCACCCCAGAGTCGCGCCCACTCGTCGGCGACGTCGGACCAGCGGTCCGGTTCAGCCCCGTCCATCGCGCCCTCCTTGCTCGGGAGTCCTCGCTCCGGTGTGCTCGCTCCGAAGTCCTCGCTCGGCAGTCCCAGCCCGTGGTGAGCAGTATGCACGTCCGACGGGGCACACAACCATGTGCCTCTAGCGATACTGTGCGACACACTGTATGGTGTGAGACATGAACGCACCATCGGGCGACGAGTTCATCGCCGGGCACCTCCAGGAACTGCGCCGCGGAACCGTGGTGCTCGCCTGCCTGGTGCGGCTCCGTCGCCCGGACTACGGCTACGCGCTCCTCGAGTCCCTCGAGGATGTCGGCGTCTCCACGGACGCCAACACGCTCTATCCCCTGCTCCGCCGCCTCGAGAAGCAGGGCCTGCTGATCAGCGAGTGGAACACCGACGAGGCACGGCCGCGCAAGTTCTACCGGACGAGCGCGGCGGGAGACGCCGTCGCACAGGTCCTCATCGAGGACTGGGAGCGCCTCGACGGGGCGATCCGCGGCATCGCACGCACGGGCGCCGGGGCCGGCCCCGGCCCCGGCCCCGGCCCCGGCACGAACGCCAACGCCAACGCCAACGCCACCACAGACACCGACTCCCGAGGAGGGACACCATGACCACTCTCACCGACCGCTACCTCTGGGCCGCGGCCCGCAGCGTGCCCGCGCAGCAGCGCGACGAGATTCGTCGCGAGCTCGCCGAGCGCATCGGGGACGACGTCGACGCTCGGGTCGAGGCCGGCGCCACGCCCGCCGAGGCGGAGCGCCAGGCCCTGACCGCCCTCGGCGACCCGGGTGCCGTGGCGGCCACGTACCTCGACCGGCCGCTGCACCTCGTCGGCCCCCGCTACTACCTCGTGTGGCAGCGCCTGCTCAAGGTCCTGCTGGCGTCGGTGCTGCCGGCGGTCGCCGTCGGGCTCCCGCTCGTGCAGTCGCTGGCCGGCGAGCCGTTCGGCCACATCGTGGGTTCGACGGCGGTCACGCTCATCACCGTGGCGATCCACCTGGTCTTCTGGACCACGCTCGTGTTCGTCCTCGTCGAGCGGAACACCGGCGACGAGGCCCTGGTGGAGTGGACGCCCGACCTGCTGCCCGCCGGTGCCGAGAAGGAGTCGTCGCTGCGCGTCGACCTGATCGCCAGCGCGGTGCTCGTGGTCGCGACCGGACTCGCGATCCTGCTCCACGAGCGCTTCCTCCCGTACCGGGACGCCACGGGCGACGTGGTCCCCGTGTTCGACCCCACCTCGTGGACGTCGCTCCGGTGGTTCCTGCTCGCCGTGCTCGCCGTGGAGCTCGTCGTGCTCGGGCTCCTGCTGCGGCGCGGCCGCTGGACGTGGGGGTTCGCAGCCGCCTACTCCCTGCTCAGCGTCGCGTTCGTGGTGCCGTTCGTCGCGCTCCTCGTCGAGGGCCGGCTGTTCTACGAGCCGTTCCTCGAGCACGCCGGCTGGGACGGTCTGGCGCCGCTGCTCGACGCCGGCGGCGCGGTCGCCCTGTTCCTCGCCGTCCTGATGGTCGCGGGCGGGGCCGTCGCGGTGGTCGACGCGGTGCTCAAGGCACACCGGGCCGACCGCACGACGTGACCTCCCCCGTGACCTCCGCCTGGAGCCCGCCCTACTCGACGGGCTCCAGGCGGAGGACCGCCACGCCGTCGGTCAGGGACACGAGGGTGCACGAGACCCCGAGGTCCGCGTCCTCGAAGAGGGGAGACACGCTGTTGCCCACCCTCATGTTGAAGTCGCCGCCCTCGTGCGTCACGAACACGCGCTCGGGCCCCACGCCCTCGATCACGAGCTCATCGAGGCCGAACGCCGGGTCCAGCGGGATCGTGGTTTCCGCTTCGACGGCCACCTCGCAGTCGCCGTCGTAGCAGGCGTCGATCTCAGCGGCGCCGGCCACCTCGGGCGGCTCGACCCCGTCCCCGGCGCACCCGGTGAGCGCGGCGGCTCCGGCCAGGAGGACGGCAAACAGTGCGGCTGTGCGGCGCATGGTCTCCCTCTCGAGTCATCGGAGCACTCCGGCCGACGAGCGGGCTCGCCGGTCCCGACCCTACCCGCGCCCCTGCCGGCCGGGCGGACGACGGCCCGCGAGTTCACCGCCCGTTCACCCGCCGGAGCGCCCGCGGACCTACCGTGGCCAGGCAGCACTGTCCGTCCCACGAAGGAGCAGCAATGCCCGTCCCGAACCCCTCACGCCTCGCCGGCGCGCTGATCGCCGCCGCCCTGGTGAGCAGCGGCGGCGTCGCCGCGCACGCCACCACGACCGCCACCGCGGCGACGGCCGCCACGACCACCGCCGACGGCGCCGCGGTGCACCTGGGCCCGGCCGCCGTCGGGCAGCACCGCCCCACGCCGAAGGAGCTGCGCGTCGCGACCTACAACCTGTCGCTGAACCGCGCGGTGGAGGGCGAGCTCGTCGCCGACCTGTCGACGCCCGACGACGTCCAGGCCGCCACCGTCGCCGAGGTGATCCAGCACGCGAACCCCGACGTGGTGCTGCTGAACGAGTTCGACTACTCCGGCGACGCGGACCCGTACGCGGCCGCCGACCTGTTCCGCGAGAACTACCTCGAGGTGCCCCAGGGCACGGCCGAGGCGGTCGAGTACCCGTACGCGTTCGTGGCCCCGTCGAACACCGGCATCCCGAGCGGCTTCGACCTCAACAACAACGGGGTCGTGAGCGGCGGCGACGACGCGCTCGGCTTCGGCCTCTTCCCGGGTCAGTACGGCATGCTCGTGCTGTCGAAGTACCCGATCCAGCACGAGCAGGTGCGCACGTTCCAGAACTTCCTCTGGAAGGACATGCCGGGCGCCCTCCTCCCCGACGACCCGGCCACCCCTGCGGCCGCCGACTGGTACTCCGCCGAGGAGCTCGCCGTGCTGCCCCTCTCGTCGAAGTCGCACTGGGACGTTCCGGTCCGCGTCGGCCGCGAGACGGTGCACGTGCTCGCCGCGCACCCGACCCCGCCCACGTTCGACGGCCCCGAGGACCGCAACGGCACGCGCAACCACGACGAGATCCGGTTCTGGGCCGA
This sequence comes from Antribacter gilvus, assembly GCF_003946865.1. Classification (GTDB taxonomy): domain Bacteria; phylum Actinomycetota; class Actinomycetes; order Actinomycetales; family Cellulomonadaceae; genus Antribacter; species Antribacter gilvus. The sequence goes on along the minus strand of NZ_QXTH01000009.1, from coordinate 215,199 downwards.
CTACGTCGCCCCGGGCCGCGGCGGTTACGCATACGACGACGAGGGCCGGCGCGGCGGGCTGAAGCCCGGCGAGTCGTTCGTGATCGTGGGCGACTACAACGCCGACCCGCTCGACGGCGACTCCGTCGACGCGGCGATCGACCAGCTGCTCGGGCACCGCCGCATCGTGGACCCGGCGCCGACGTCGGCGGGCGGGGCCGAGGCCTCCGCCCTCCAGGGCGGCGCGAACCTCACGCACGAGGGCGACCCCGCCCTCGACACGGCGGACTTCGCCGACACCGCCCCGGGCAACCTCCGGGCGGACTACGTGCTCCCGTCACGCGACCTGCGCCCGGTGGGCGCGGGGGTCTTCTGGCCGACGGCGGCCGACCCGCTCTCCCGCCTGACCGGCGTGTGGCCGTTCCCGAGCAGCGACCACCGTCTGGTCTGGACGGACGTGCGGCTGTAGGTCGGGCCCCTGTGATCGGTAGTTCGTTGCATGATCGGCAGTCCGGACTGCCGATCATGCAACGAACTACCGATCACGCTGCCCTGGCCCGACCCCTCGCGACCACTCTCCGATTCGATCACTATCGATCACGTTATTGACGTTTCAAGACGACACGCCGTACGTTCAAGCCCAGAGAGCACCTCCGGGCGCCTTGATCCGGTCACAAGTGATCAGGTTCGATCACCGCTCTCCCTGCTGGCACAGTCAATGACGACGGAGAGTTCCCCATGCCACGTACACACCGCCTCGCGGCCGCCGGGGCCGCGACGGCCGCGGTCCTCACCCTCGCAGCCGGGAGCCTGATGGCACCGGCGAGCGCGGCACCGGCCCCGGCCGGCGCGCAAGCCGCCACCAGCACCACCACGAGCACCACCACCCCCCTCCCCGAGCTCCGCCTCGACGACCCGTCGATCACGTGGCGCGAGCTCCTCGTCGACGGCGACGACGTCGAGCGCCGCGCGGACGGGACCCCGTACAACACCTTCGGCGGCTTCGGCTCCGTCTCGTGCAACAACACGTCGAACCTCCTCCTCGACTACAAGGAGGAGAACCCGGACGCCTACTGGGCGATCATGCGGATGCTGTTCGACACCGAGACCGGCGCCGGCCTCAAGCACATCAAGGTCGAGATGGGCGCGGACAGCAACAGCTCGTCGGGCGCCGAGCCGGCCACCAAGCGGAGCGCCGACGAGCCCGCGAACGTGCTGCGCGGCGCCGGCTTCCACTTCATCTCGGACGCGCTGTCGATCAACCCCCACATCGAGGTCGAGGCCCTGCGCTGGGGCGAGCCGTCCTGGACGGGGAACGACCCGGTGAAGCGGTACCAGTGGTACAAGGAGACGATCGACGCCGCGTACGACACGTTCGGCGTCGAGTTCGACTGGATGAGCCCCTCGCAGAACGAGGTGCGCGGCGCCACCTACCAGGCGGCGGAGCTGGCCTGGACGGTCCAGTTCGCGCAGTGGCTGGAGCGCGACGCCGTCGCGCCAGGCGCCCGCTACGACTACTCGAAGATCAAGGTCGTGGCCCTGGACTCCTACCGCGAGGGCGACGCGATCGCGGGCCGCATCCTCGCGGACCCGGCCGCGCTCGAGCAGGTGGACGCCCTCGGCTACCACTACGACATCGTGGGCGGCCCGAACGTCACGCGGCTCAACAAGGAGTTCGGCAAAGAGATCCTGTACTCCGAGGGCGTGGCCCCGATGATCGACCCGCAGTACCGGGTCGCGGCGGACCCAACGCGGGGCGGCATCGGCGGCACCGTGGGCGCCGCCGACATCGCCGACCGGTTCATCAACGCCTACCGCTGGAGCGGTGCGGGCAACGACCCGGCGCACATGACGACGTTCCTGTTCCAGCCCGCGGTCAGCGCCATGTACGAGGGCACGCAGTACTCCCCCAAGCACCTGGTCCGCGCGTCCGACCCGTGGTCCGGCTACTGGGAGGGCGACGTCGGCCTGGTCGCCGTGCGGCACTTCCACCAGTTCGTCGAGGACGGCTGGGAGTACGTCGAGGGCGCCTCGGGCGGCGACGGCACCAAGGGCGACGGCGGCACCAACGTGGACACCTCCACCCGCACCGTCCTGACCGCCCGCACCCCCGCGAGCGCCGACGGCGACCCGCAGTGGTCGCAGGTGCACGCCAACAACACGCGCACGGACCGGTACTTCGAGGTCAAGGTGGCCGACCTGGGGGCCGCGGACCGTCCGCTGTACGCGTGGGAGACGCGCGGCCCGGGCACCGGCGAGGCGTACGACGCGAACTACTTCCAGAAGGCGGGCTTCTACGCGCGGGTCCGGACGGAGAGCGTCGGCGGCGTGGAGCACGCCGTGTACCGCGTGAAGGTTCCGGCGTACTCGATCGTCACCCTGTCGACGCTCGAGGACGGCGTGCACGGCACGACGGCGGAGTACGCGCCGGGAGACTTCGCGCCTGACGCCGAGGACACGATCCTCGAGCTGCCGTACCGCGACAACTTCGAGTACGACGACTACCCGGTGACGACGGTCGGTGGCCGAGAGATGACGTACGTGGAGCGCCGGGGCGGCACGCCGCGCTACACGGCGGACCAGGACGGCGCCTTCGAGGTGGTCGCGAGTGACGACGCCGCGCACCGCAACGTGCTGCAGCAGCAGATGCACGGCGACAACCGTGGCTTCACCTGGAACGTGTGGGGCAACGGCCGCCAGGACATGCTGCAGACGGCGGCGCCGGTGACGGTGCTGGGCGACCATCGCTGGGCCGACTACACGGCGACGGTGGACTTCCAGCTCGACACGGTGGACCGGAACGCGAGCCTGGAGAACTTCGCCGGGCTGGGCGTTCGCCAGACGCACGCGCGCGGCGGCGACCAGGCCACGTACGCGGTGCGCGTGCACGAGGACGGCCGGTGGCAGCTGCGCCGGCTCGACAGCGTGGTCGCGTCCGGCACGGTGGCCGGGTTCGACGGCGGCGCGTGGCACACGCTCGCCGTGGGGGCGCGGGAGAACGTCATCACGGCGACGCTCGACGGGGTGCGGCTCGTGCAGCACGTCGACCCGTCTGCCGACCCCGTGCTCGCGGGGCGGATCTCGCTGGTGAGCGGGTTCTACAACACCCGGTACGACAACCTCGCGGTGACCCCGGTCAAGGGGTACGCGTGGGCGTCGGAGAAGATCGACGACTCCGACCCGCGTCTCTCCTACCCGGACGGGTTCACGTTCGCGCAGGCCGGCTTCGCGCACTTCAACCGGACCCAGCACGTGCTGCGCGCCGGCCAGTCGGTGGGGATCGACTTCACCGGCACGGGGCTGAACCTGTTCGGGGCCACGGGCGCCGCGACCCTCGAGGTGACGGTCGACGGCGGCACCCCCCGGACCGAGCAGGTCGGGGCCACGGGCACGCGGCAGACGTCGTACTGGCTGCGCGGCCTGCAGCAGCGTGAGCACAGCGTGACCGTCCGGGTGGTCAGCGGGACGTACACGCTCGACGGCGTGGACGCGCTGACGGGCGGTGCCAAGGTGCGGCAGGCCGACCCGGCCGAGCGCCCGGTCACCGTGCTGGAGGCACCGGTCCGGACGGCGACCTCCGTCGGGCAGGCGCCGGAGCTGCCCCGGACCGTCCGGGCCGTCTCCGCGGCCGGGACCACGATCGACGCGGAGGTGTCGTGGTTCGTGCCTGAGGGCGCGTTCGGCACCCCGTACGCGCTCGCCCGGATCGACGGGACGTTCGTGAAGGACCCGTCGCTCCGGCTGTCGACGTACGTCGAGGTGGTGCCCGCCGGGCTCCGCTACTTCGTGGACGCGAACGCTCCGGCCGCGCCGAACGCCGTCGCGCACCCCGCGGTGAGCGCCTGGGCGGACGCCCAGGGCCGGCCGCTGCTCAACGGCGAGTCGGACGCCGCGTGGTCGGCCGAGCGCGGCTGGGGCCGGGCGGCGTCGTACAGCGCGAAGGGGCTGCTCAACACGAACCCCTACGACAAGATGCGCGAGACCGGCTGGTACACGTCCGGGACGGGCACGCCGATCCAGTACCGGCTGACGCTGCCCGCGGGTACCTACACCGTCTCGTCCGGGCACACCGAGTGGTGGACCACGGGCTCGGGCCGGTCGCGGCGCATGGCTACGACGGTCTCGTGGACCGCCGCGGACGGGGCTGTCACGACCGTTCCCGTGGGTACGGCGGCCTTCCCGAGCGGGAGCAGCGGCCGGTCCGCGGTGATCTCCGGGACGTTCACGCTGCCCGAGGCCGCGGTGGTCACCTACTCCGTGGCGAACGACGGCGGCAACGAGGCGCCCGTCCTGAGCTGGCTCGCCGTGGCGGACTCTGCGGCGGACGCCCAGGGCTGAGAGGACCCCGTGTGATCGGCAGCTCGGTGCATGATCGGCAGTTCGAGCTGCCGATCATGCACCGAGCTGCCGATCACCCGCGGGACCGCAGCACCTCCAGGTAGTGCGGGTTCGTCATGACTCCCAGCAGGTTCCCGAACGGGTCGGCGACGGTCGCCGTGACGAAGCCGTGGCCGCGGTCGCGCACGTCCTCGTGGATCGTGGCGCCGAGCTCCCGCAGCCGTCCGAGGGTCTCGTCCAGGTCGTCGACGTGCCAGTAGACGACCTGCCCCTGCGGTCCGCCCGCCCCGGCCGGGGCGTGACGCCGGTCGATGATCCCCAGCTCGTGCTGGTAGTCGCCGATCCGGAACTCGTAGTACGCGTCCGGCACCTCGAAGTAGGGCTCGACGCCCAGCAGCTCCGTGTACCAGGCGGCGGCCGCGTTCAGGTCGTCGGCGAAGATCGAGACGGTCGTGAGTCCGCGCAGCATGGTGGGTCCTCCCCTGGTTCGTCCGTCCGGCCGGTTGCCGGGCGATGACTCCACCTTCTCGCTCAAAGTGCTCATCCACTGAGCACTTTTCCTGACAGACTTTCGGCATGCGCGCCGACCGGCTCATCGCCACCCTCCTGCTGATGCAGTCCCGCGGCCGGGTCACCGCCGCGGAGCTGGCCGCCGACCTGGAGGTCTCCGTGGCGACCGCCCGCCGCGACCTCGAGGCGCTCTCCGCCGCGGGCGTGCCTGTCTACCCGCAGGCGGGCCGCGGCGGCGGGTGGTCGCTGGTGGGCGGCGCGCGCACCGACCTCTCCGGGCTCACGTCGGCGGAGGCGCGGGCGCTGTTCCTCCTCGCCGGGCCGTCCGGCACACCGGCGGTCCGCTCCGCGCTGCGCAAGCTCGTCCGCGCCCTCCCCGGTCCGTTCCGGGCCGACGCCGAGGCCGCGGCGGACGCCGTCGTCGTCGACCCGGCCGGGTGGGGAGCGGCGGGACGCGCGCTGCGGCCGGCCCACGCGGACGCCCTCGAGGACGCCGTGGTGCGGCGACGCCAGGTCCGGCTGACCTACGCCGGCCGTTCCGGGGAGACGACCCGGCGGCTCGTCGACCCCTGGGGGCTCGCCGACAAGGGCGGCGTCTGGTACCTCGTCGCCGGGACGGAAGGCGGACGACGGACCTTCCGCGTGGACCGGGTCGTCGCGGCGGAGGTGACCGACGAGCCCGCCCACCGCCCGGACGACCTCGCCCTGGAGGAGGTCTGGCGGCAGGTGGTCGCCGAGACGGAGCAGCGCCGGGCGGTCGTCAGCGCGACCGTGCTCATCAGGGAGGACGTGGTGCACGTCCTGCGTCGTCAGTTCGGGCAGCACTGCCACGTCGAGGGGCCGGCGGACGACGGCCGCGTGCGCGTGCGGGTCGCAGCGCACCTCCACCGGTCGATCGCGGAGCGCCTGGCCGGATGGGGCGACGCGGTCGAGGTGGTCGAGCCGGCAGAGGTGCGAGCCGAGCTGGCACAGATCGGCACGGAGCTGGTGGCGCGGTACGCCAGGTGAGGCGCGCTCACGCGCTCGGCCGGATCATCGTCATGCCCGCGACCGTCGCGCGGTCGAACGCGGGCAGCAGCTCCGCGGCCTCCTCCAGCCCGATGATCCGCTCGACCAGGTCGTGCGGCCGCAGGCGGCCGTCCTCGACGAGCGCGAGCATCCCCGGGTAGTCGGCGGCGGCCATCCCGTGGCTGCCGAGCACGTCGAGCTCCCACCCGATGACGCGCGCCATCGGCACCCGCGGGTGCCCGACGACGGGCGGCAGGAGCCCGATCTGCACGTGACGGCCGCGCCGACGGAGGCTGAGGATCGCGTCGGCGCAGGTCTGCTCGCTGCCCACGGCGTCGACGGCGACGTGGGCGCCGCCGGTCAGCTCGTGCACGCGAGCGGCCACGTCCGTGCTCCCGTCCGCGACGACGACCGCCTCCGCACCCAGCGACGTCGCGACCGCGAGCGCCTCAGGGTTCCGGTCGACGGCGACGACGCGAGCGCCGAGCGCGACGGCGATCATGACGGCGCTGAGGCCCACGCCCCCGGCGCCCACGACGGTCACCCACTCCCCCGCGGACAGCCGCGCGCGGCCGACGAGCCCGCGGTAGGCGGTGGCGAACCGGCAGCCCAGGGCGGCGGCCGCCTCGAAGCTCACGGACCCGGGGATCGCGACGAGGTTCGCGTCCGCCGCGTGGAGCGCGACCCGCTCGGCGAACGAGCCCCAGTGCGTGAAGCCGGGCTGCTGCTGCTCGGGGCACACCTGGGCGTCGCCCCGGGCGCACCACTCGCAGCGACCGCAGCCGCAGACGAACGGCACGGTCACCCGGTCGCCCACGGACCACCGCGTGACCCCTGCGCCGACCTCGGCGATGACGCCGGCGAGCTCGTGGCCGGGCACGTGCGGCAGGGTGATCTCGTCGTGGCCGGCCCAGCCGTGCCAGTCGCTGCGGCAGAGCCCGGTCGCGGCGACCTGGACGACGACACCGCCGTCGGGCGCGACGGGCTCGGGGACGTCCCGCACCTCGGGGGTCGCGCCGATGGCGTCGAAGATCACTGCGCGCATCGCGCCGCCTTTCCTGGGCCGTGCCGGTGGCGTGCGGGAGGCGTCGGCCGTCCCGCACCGCCGAGAGCCTACGACGCCAGCTCGGCCCGGAGGTCCAGCCGGGTCCACGCGCCGAGGAAGACGCTGGCACCGTCGGCGACGGGGATCTTCTCCCCCAGGGGGAGCCTGCCCGCCCCGGGGACCTGCCCGGGCGGGGCGAGGAACGTGCCGTTCCGCGATCCTGTGTCGAGGACCCAGAGCCCGTCGCCGTCCTCGAGGATCTCGCAGTGCCTGCGGGACACGCCCTCGTCGTCGCAGGCGACGTCGGGCGATGAGCCGGGTTCGCCGCCCGCCGTCACCCGGCCCACGGTCACTGTGCCCGGCGCGAGCCGGAACGTGCCGCGCAACCCCGCGGGCGGCGCCACCTGGTGGGCGTAGCCGGCCTTCTGGCTCTCCGCCCACTCGTCGTCGGTCCAGACCTCGACGTTCCAGACGGTCCCTGCCCGGGCCGGGACAGTGCGCGCGGCGGTGGTGTCGTCGTGGGTCTCGACGACGTCGCGCAGCGTCGCCGGGTCCACGCCCGTCGGCACCAGGGCCCGCGCTGTCTCCGTGTCCTGCGTGGGCCCGACGCGCACGTTGAGGTACGGGCTGGTCGGCGGGACCGTGTCGCCGTCCCCGGCGAGCCGCCGCGCCAGGTCGAGCGCGCCGTCGAGCGGCGTTCCCACGGTCGGCTGCACCGCGACGTCGGGCCGCGCGCGGAGCACGTGGGCCAGGACCTCGGCCCGCAGCTCCGGGACGAGGTCCATGAGCTTGCCGGTGGTCGCCACGCGCGGCACCACCTGGCCCCGGTCGAGGGCCGCGAGCAGGCTGCCTGCCAGGAGGCGGGCAGCGTCGTCGAGGATCCCCTGGCAGGCGGGGTCGCCGTCGCGCGCGGCGGTCACGACGTCGCGGGCGAACCCCGCGAGGAGGCTCTGCTGGTCGGTACGCTGCCCGAGGGCGCCCCAGTGCTCGTCGGGCCCGAAGTGGTGCAGCGCCGCCCGCACGAGCGAGTAGTGGGCGCCGTTCTTCTGGCCCTCGTGAGCACGCCGGGCCGCCTTGAGCCCTTGCTCGCCGATCCACCGGCCGCTGCCCTCGTCGCCCGCGAGGTGGCCCAGGCCGTCGGTGAGGAACCAGCGCCCGTCCGTGTCGTTCGAGACGGCGACAGCACCCGAGCCGACGGCGACCACCGCACCGCCGAGCCCGCCCAGCGCGCCGACGTGCGCCGTGACCGCGTCGCTCGCGACCGCCGTCCGTCTCGTGCCCAGCTCGTGGGCCAGCGCCTCATGGAGGGCACGCACGTCCAGCGTCTTCGCGGTGGTCAGAGCCTTCATGCCGCGCATGCCCACCGCGGCGGCGACGATCTGCGGGTCGCGCGGCCGGGCGGCGGCCAGCCCGCTCACGAGGTGGCGGCAGAGGTCCGTCACCACGTCGATCGCGTCGCTCCGGCCCCCGGCCACCTGCGTGGGCCCGGCCTGCCGCCGTCGCGTACTTCCCGCCGAGATGCACGGCGAGGGCCCGCGAGCCCGTGCCTCCGAGGTCGATCCCGACCACCCAGGCCCGGGCCGCCTCCTGCGTTCCTCCGGCTGGCGGCATGCGACGATCGTGACACAACGGACGGCCAGGTTCGACTCGAATGCGGAGGTTGTCCGGCCCGGCTGAATCGATTCGGCGAGCCCTCCGGCGTGTCGGCTCCGCGGTCGCGTCCCGCCCGTCCCGGGTACGGTGACGCCATGCCGTGGTTCGCCCGTCCCCGCCTGCCCGACGCCGTCCGACGCACCCTCCGTTCGGCAGGCGCCGACACCCCGCTCGCCCAGGCGGAGACCACCGACGGGCTCTGGGCCGTGGCCACCCGAGCTGCTCTGGTGATCGTCGCCGCAGGTGAGCCGGGCGACCAGGGCGAGCGGGACGTCGTCGTCCAGCGGGCGTGGTGCGACGTGGACCGGGCGGCGTTCGACCCGGAGGCGTCGGTCCTGACCGTGGAGTGGGTGGACGCCGCTCCCCCGCTCGAGCTCCCGCTCGTGGCGGACCAGCGCACCTCCCTGCCGCAGGTGGTGCGGGAGCGGGTGCAGTGGTCAGTGGTGCACGCTGAGCCCGTCGCGCTCTCCGGCGGCCGCACCGCACGGGTCGCCGTGCGGCGCACTGCGGGCGGCGAGCTGTTCTCGCAGGCCGTCGCCGGACCCGGTGTGGACCTCGACGACCCGACGGTCGCGCGTGTGATCGACGCCGCTGAAGCACGTGTCCGAGATGCGTCCGGACTACCCGCCTGAACCTGCTAGAGTTTCTTCCGGCCGCTCGACCGGAATCGGACGAGTGGACGCCTTCCCGCGTAGCTCAGCTGGCAGAGCATCCGACTGTTAATCGGACGGTCGTAGGTTCAAGTCCTACCGCGGGAGCTTTGGGCATCAAGCCTGGAAAGCCTTCTGTCCTCGACAGGAGGCTCTTTCCTTATCCGGGAAGGATCCTCTTCGATGGCCGAAGAGTATGCGATCGACGCGACGCAGTTCCGGGAAACGCTGCTCGAGCAGCGAGCGTCCCGGCTGCCCGGAGGCCTGTACCACCTCAACCAGGTCCTGATGGCGTACAACTCCAACCGGATCGAAGGCAGTCGCCTCTCCGAGGAGCAGACGCGCTACCTCTACGAGACCCGCACCGTCGAGGGCGTGGCGAGCGTGGACGACGTCGTCGAGATGACGAACCACTTCCGCCTCTTCGACCGCATGCTCGATGCGGTGAGTACTCCTCTCACAGCGGACCGCATCAAGGAGTACCACCGCATACTCAAGCAGGCGACGGCCGACTCCGACCGGCAATGGTTCGTCGTCGGAGGCTGGAAACGTCTGCCCAACATGGTGGGCGACCTGGAGACAACTCCGCCCGATGAGGTCGACGGCGCCGTCGCGGAGCTCCTTGCCCACTATCCCGACCCCGAGGCGATGACGTTCGAGGACGTCTGCAACTTCCACCACCGCTTCGAGGCGATCCACCCGTTCCAGGACGGCAACGGGAGGATCGGCCGGATCATCCTCTTCGAGCAGTGCCTCGGGGCCGGGATCATGCCGTTCATCGTCCTCGACGAGGACAAGTACTTCTATTACCGGGGTCTGGCGGAGTACCCGAACGAGAAGGGCTTCCTCCGCGATACCTTTCGGACGTACCAGGACCGCTACTACGCACGCTTCCGGGATTACGTCCGGCCAACGAGCTAGCCGTCACAGCTCCACGGCCGGCTCCGCATCGCGCAGGTCGAGGCGGTCCAGCAGCCGGTTGTACGGCGCGAAGGTCTCCTCGACCTCGGCCGGGTCGAGGTAGAGGGACAGGTCGTACTGGTGCGGGGCCGACCCGCGGGGTCGGGCGATCACGTCGGCCAGGTTCTCCTGGTCCCGCGTGGTCCAGGCAGCACCGATCGCGGCGTACAGCCGGGGCACCTCGGTGAACGGGTCGGCGCTGAGCTTGTGATAGGGCACGTCCACGATCGACGACGGCGGCAGCTGCCTGCGCAGCTCCAGGCCGCGCTCGACCTGGGCGACCAGGAGGTCCAGGACGAACCGGCCGATCTCCTGCCGGTCGACGTCGTGCTGGTACACCCTCCAGAGAGTCTCGGTGAGGCTGCAGGTGGAGCCGATGACCGTGACCGGGTCGCGGTGCGTCCACACGAACGTGGCGTCGGGGAACACGGTCCGCATCGTGTCCATGTCCGCCAGGTGCCCCGGATACTTGAGGACCCACCGCTTGCGCTCGCGCCCGTGCTGGAGGACCTGCAGGCACTGCTTGAGGTACACGTAGTCCGCCGTCGTGTCGTGACCCGCAAGCCACTCGCGGTAGGACGGCATCAGGCCGTGGATGATCTCCCAGTGGAACCCGTGCGGCAGCACGACCATCGACTCCTCGGGCTTGTCGACGGTGATCGGGTGCATGTCCGAGATGTCGGGCGCAAGCTTCTCCGTCAGCGACACGCCCTGCTCGAGCTGCTTGATGATCTTCCGAGCCGCCTGCGGATCCTCCAGCCCGGTGCTCTGCATCTCCCACAGCAGCGGCGCCCGGTGCTCGGGCGAGGCGGACACGACCCGGTGGGCCAGGGTGGTGGCGGTCCGCGGCAGCCCGCACACGACCACCGGGGCGGTGATCGGTTCGTCGGCGACCTCCGGGTGCTCGGCCAGCACCCGGTTGACCCGCAGCCGGTTGACGTACCTGCCCTTGATGTCGGCGGTGATGAGGAACCAGCCGACCGGCGACAGCTGAGGAATCTCGGCCGCGCCCTGGACGACCCTGCCGAGCCCGTCGGCGAACTCGCGGTCCTCGGCACCCGCCTTCTTCTCGATCTGCGCTACAGCCTTCGCCCAGGATCTCACCGGATCCTCATAGCCCTTGATGACCGGGCCCAGCACCGTGTTCAGCGCGCGGGTGATGCGGGGTGTGTGGCTCATCGTTCTCCTTTGTCGGTACTGGTCACTGCGCTCGGTCGCGCAGAACGGGCCGCCAGGGACGGCAGGGCGGGAAGGATCAGGTGCCTGCGCCGGTGGGGCGGAGGGTGACGGGCAGCGACTCCGGGCGGCGGAACCGCAGGTCGGGGGCCCAGCGGATCTCCTCGGCGCTCGTGGCGAGCACGGGTTCCACCTGGCGGAGCAGGGTCTCGACGGCGGTCCGGACGATCAGGCGGGCCTGCCGCGACGCGGGGCACCGGTGCGAACCCACGCCCCACGCCAGATGAGCCCGGTTGTCGAGCCCGTCCCACGAGCCGTCGCCACGGATCCGTGGGTCCGAGGCGACCGCCCCGACCGCGAGCAGGACCGCGTCCCCGCGCTCGACGTAGGTGTCCTCGCCGAGCAGGTGGCCCTCCTTGAGAGCAAACCGAGGCGCCAAGGCCGTCACCGGGGACGCGTCCCACAACACCTCGTCGAGCGCCTCGTCGATCCCGAGCCGCCCGCCGGTCAGCCGCTGGAAGAACCGTTGGTCGGTCAGGGCGAGGAGCAGGGCCTGCCCCAGCCACGCCTGAAGGCCCAGGCTCGCGCCCGTCACCAGGGACAGCATGCCGAGCACCGCCTCGTCGGCGACCTCGTAGGCCCGATGCCGCGCGAGCAGGCCGACGGGCGTGAGACCGCCGTCCGCGCCCCGGCCCATCGCCTGCCCACCGAGCAGAAAGCTCAGCTCGTCGATGCTCGAGGCATCGCCCTCACCGCGCGCCAGCGCGTCCGCGAGCTCGAACACCTGCTGGCCGGTCTCACGGTCCAGGCCGAGGACCGTGCCGAAGACGAGGTGCGCCACGGGTGCCACGTACTCGCGCATCAGGTCTGCCGTCTCCAGGCCGCTCAGCCGGTCGGCCAGCCGGTCGCACACGGCCCGAGCAACCTGGTCGACCTCGGCCGCGTCGACCGCGTCGAGCACCTCGTCCAAGGGGACGCGCAGCCGAGCGTGGGCCTGCCCGTCCTCCGCCTCCACGCTCGAACCGGCCCACGTCCGGAACGACGAGCGCAGGGGTGCGGGCAACGGCCCGCGTGGCTCACCGTTCCAGGCGCTGGTCTCGGCCGTGACCATGCCGGAGTTCCTGGCGAGCATGACGATGGTCTGGTACCCGGTCACCAGCCACGCACGCGCCCCCGGCCCCAGCTCGACCGGGGCGACGTCTCCCCACCCCTCTCGCAGCCCGGACCAGGCGGCGGTGACGTCACGCGCTGAGAGCACGTCTGCGAGCAGCGGAACCTGCGCCGGTTCGTACAGGCGCACCGGCGACCGGGCCGACGACGGGACGTGGTCGCCCGCCGCGGGACCGCTTCCCGCTACGGCACTGCGTGCTGTCGGGGCTCCCGCCACAGGAGCCGGCTTGCCGTCCAGACCGAGCATGCGAAGTCCTCTCACCGTGCGATCGGATCGATGGCTCGACGATCGCGAGCGCCGTCGCCGGCAAGGGGGCATTCAGGCGTGGGATCAAACCGGCATTCTGGACGCGGGCGGCAGTCTAGCCATACTCGCCGTGGAGCTCGCTCCGCGTTCAGCAACCAGCCGAGGACAGGCCACCGTTAGCCCCGGGGCGAGGTCCATCACCGATGACAGGCAAGATGACGTCATGCCTGACTTCCTCGATCTGCGCTCCGTCAAGCGTGCCGTGCGCAGCGGTCTGGCTCCCCACCTCGAGCCGCTCGGGATGGTGCCGGTCTCTGATCGCGACGGCTGGCAGCGCGTCCTCTCGAGCGGCCTGTCCGCCGCGCGGGTCTGGTTCCAGTACGCCCGGCCATCCCGGGCCCACTCACTCATCGTGGACGGGCCTGTCTCCAAGGCGATCAGCGTCCGGGCGGATGTCGGCTTCGCCCCCACCTACAGCTATGACTCCTGGGCCGTCGCCAGCTCGCGGTTCGGAACCCGGATGACGCCCGAACTCCTCACGGACGACGTCCGGAACCAGATGCACCGCCGCGCGTCCGCCGTCGTCCAGTCGTGGGTCGCCGGCCAGCCACCGTACGACGAGGAGTTCGCGATCCTCTACAGCCCGGAGGCCGTACGGGAACGGCTCGGGAGGAACGACATGTTCTACCCCCTGCCAGACCGCGACGAGGTGGACTATTGGTGCTCCATCGCGGGGCCAGTTCTTGCCGACGCCGTGCAGACGATCATCCGACGCGACGAGCACCAGCCGACTGACTGACTCGGAGCAAGGCAGGCAGATCGTCGGCCACGTCCGTAGCGGTGAGCGGCCGATCCCGTCGACGGCCCCGACGCCGTCAGCGCACCGCCGCGCAGATCGCCCGGCCCAGCTCCTCCGGCTTGGTGAACATGGGCCAGTGGCCCGTCGGCAGGTCCACGATCTCGTAGTCGGACAGGGTCTTGAGCTCCGCGACGAACGACCGCGCCCGCGTCGACGAGCTGCAGGACGGCGAACGCGGTGAACGACTTGGAGATCGACTGTGCCCGGAACGGCGTGGTGGTGGTGATCGCCCCGCCGCCGGAGTCGTGACCGTAGCCGCCCTCGTGCACCACCTCGGCGTCCTGGACCACCGTCACGGCGGCGCCGGGCAGCGCGTGACGGTCCAGGTAGGCACTCACGTACGCGTCGATGCGGTCCCCGGTCGCCTCGTCCGCCGGGGCCGCGGCGTGGACGACCGCCGCAGGGACGGCGACCAGCATCAGCGACAGGACGGACACGAACCATCGGGACGAGAGTGGGGTGCGCACCGCCTCATCCTGGCAGAACGCGGCACGGCGACATGGCGCCGGACGGGCTCAGTGGCCTGCGACGACGGTGTCGAGCCGCCTACCTGAAGAGCTGGTCCTCGGTGACGGAGAGCCGCACCTCGTCGCCGGCGACCGAGGCGATCTGGTCCGCCTCGACGTACCGGCGTCCCGAGAACAGGCCGCGGCCGTCGACCCGCACGAAGCCGAGACGCGCGAGGCGCTCCTGGGCCTGCGGACTCAGGCCGCTCTCGCCTCCGAACACCTCGGCGACCCACTCGAGAACGTTGCGCGGCCCTCCGGACGACTGGCCGGCGCTGGTGTCCGCGCCGGCGTCGGCCATCCGCACCTCGTCGACGGTCCCCACGGTCTCGCCGTCGGCGTCGACGACCCTCATCCCCTCGGTGACGTCGCGGATCGGGCCCTCGGGCCCCGAGAACTCGGTCACGTCCGCTCCCCTCGTCGTGCGCTCTCCTTGATGCTGCACCGCCGCGCGAGGGTACGCATCCGGGCCGACGTCGTTCACGTGGACGAGCCGCTGCCTGCGGCGATGAGGTCCAGGTCCCGGGTGGCGTACGAGTGGTGGTGCCACTCCTCGGTGAGCACCACCCACACGCACTGCGCGACGACGAAGGGCTCGGACTGGTCCATCCACGGCGGCGGTGCGGCTGGACTGCCCGCCTGCTCGGGTGTGACCGTGGCAAGGAAGTCACGCACCTCACGCATCCGGCCCCTGCGGACCCCGAGCACCTCGTCGTACGACGGCGCCGCGTCCGGATCGATCCCGATCCCCGGCGCCTCGGCGGCCAACGCGGAGTGCGGTACTCCGGCAGGCCAGAACACGTCCTCACGCCGGCCCTGCGCGCCCCAGCGCAGCCAGCCGTCGGTGCAGAGCACCAGATGACGCAAGGTCTGGGCGAACGACCACTCTTCGTCGACCGAGACGTCCACCGTGCCCGGAGCCATCGAGGCGACGCGTTCGTAGGTGGCCTCCCACATGCGGTCGAAGGCCTCCGCGGCCGCGCGCAGCCCGGACACTGTGCGGTCCCGGAGCAGCGCGCGCTCCGGGTATCGCTTGTTCAGCTCCGCTTCGACCAGGGGCTGCACCTCGACCCCGTTGATGCGCAGGCCGTGGATGTAGCCGTCGATGTCAGCGCCGGCCAGCTCCACCCCGCGCATCCGTACGCCGTTCAGGCCGACCTCGCGAAACTGAGCACCGCTCAGGTCAGCGTGGCGGATGTCGGCCCCGCGCCAGTCCTCACCGTTGATGTGCCTCATAGCCGCCGACGCTACGCCGAGCCTCTGACACGCAGGTCCGGAGCTCCCGCTGCCGTGACCCACGGATCCGGTCTCCGTGAGGGCTTGTCAACTGGGAAAGCGGTTGCTAGCGTCTGAGAAACCGGTTACCCGGGTTATTTGTCTCATCTGTGTGCATCGCTCCAGCGCCGGGGCGGACACCCCCGTACGGCCGCTGTCGTCGGACGCCCCCCGGGGAGGACTGCGCGGCGCCCGTCCGCCGAGACACGCATGGAAGCGCAACCACAACTCCGCATTCGACGAAGAGTGAGGCAGGACATGAGAACAAGAGTCGGACTACGCGTCCTCGCGGCGGGGGCCACGCTGGCCCTGGCCGCCACGATCGGCATCTCCAGCCTGGCCACGGCCCCCGACGCTCAGGCAGCGGTGCCCACCGGACCCAACCTGAGCCTCGGCGCCGGTGCCGACGGCTCGAGCAAGGCCTCCGGGACGAGCTACGGCAACGTGATCGACGGCTCGACCAGCACCTACTGGTCGCCGAGCAGCACGACGGGCACCATCTCGGTCAAGTGGGGATCGGCCAAGACGATCTCCGCGGTGGTCATCCGTGAGGCGGCCGGTGCCACCGGCCGGATCGGCGCCTGGCGCCTGACCAACCACAGCACGGGCGCCGTCCTGGCCTCCGGCACCGGCGTCACCACCGACGCCATCGCCTTCCCCGCGACCTCGCTGAGCAAGATCAGCTTCGTCATCACCAGCTCCAGCAGCACGCCGCGCGTGGCCGAGTTCGAGACCTACGCCGGCTCGACCGGCGGCGGCGACCCGACGCCGACGCCCACCCCCACGCCGACGCCGACGCCCACCCCGACACCGACGCCGTCCGTGCCGCCGACCGCGGACGCCCTGTACGTCGCACCGACCGGCAGCGACAGCGCCGCAGGGACCCAGGCGGCCCCCACGACGCTCGCCTCCGCCATCAGCCGGATCGCACCCGGCGGCACGATCTACCTGCGCGGCGGCACCTACCGGTACACGCAGACGATCCACATCGAGCCGGGCAAGGACGGGCTCTCGGGCAACCGCACCAAGCTCTTCGCCTACCCCGGTGAGACGCCGGTCCTGAACTTCTCGACCCAGACCGAGAACTCGGCCAACCGCGGGCTCGCCATCGGCGGCGACTGGTGGCACCTGCGCGGCATCGTCGTCGAGCGGGCCGGCGACAACGGGATCCTCCTCGGCGGGAGCAACAACATCGTCGAGCGCGTGATCACGCGATTCAACCGCGACTCCGGGCTCCAGCTCTCCCGGTACACCGCGGGGGCGCCCTCCAGCGAGTGGCCGTCGAACAACCTCGTCGTGTCCTCGGTCTCCCACGACAACGCCGACTCCGACGGCGAGGACGCGGACGGGTTCGCGCCGAAGCTCACCGTCGGTCCCGGGAACGTGTTCCGGTACACCGTGGCCCACAACAACATCGACGACGGCTGGGACCTCTACACCAAGCCGGACACCGGCCCGATCGGGACGGTCACCATCGAGGACTCGCTCGCGTACGAGAACGGGACCCTGACGGACGGCTCCCAGGCCGGGGCCGGCGACCGCAACGGCTACAAGCTGGGCGGCGAGGGAATCAAGGTCAACCACACCGTGAAGCGCAGCATCGCCTTCGACAACGGCAAGCACGGGTTCACGTACAACAGCAACCCCGGGTCGATGACCATCGAGAACAACCTGAGCATCGGCAACACGGAGCGCAACTTCACCTTCGACGCCGGTACCTCGACGTTCCGAAACAACACCTCCTGCTCCAGCGGCTCGGCCGACCGGATCATCGGCAACGACGCCGGCGGGAACCAGTGGTGGTCCGGTTCCAACGGCTCTCGCTGCTCGCAGTACTCGGGCTCCCTCAGCTGGTCCTTCGCCGCCGACGGCCGCCTGGTGGTGACCATCGGAGGCACCACGGTGAACCTCTGAACCTCCTGAACGTCTGACCCGGCGGCCCGGATCCTCCTGGATCCGGGTCGTCGTCGTCCGGGAACTACGCTGTCGACCGACGAGGCACCGACCGACCTGGAGGAAGCGCCGTGCCGAACCGCGTCAAGAACGCCTCCGTGGCCGCACCTGAGGAGTGGACCGACCCGGACGACCACGTCCGAGCGCCGGCGGGTGAGGTCCATGCGTGGTTTCGCGGCACCAACCAGACGGCCTGCGGCCTCGCGCTGGCACGCGAGGGACTGCGGCGCTTCCCGCACATCACCTGGGCCGACGTCCAGCCTGCGACCGGCGGCTACGCCGACCGGGTGACGGGCGTCTGCCGGAGGTGCGCGGCCGCCCTGGGCGTACGCCGGGACGAGAAGCCCTGGACGCGCCGGGACCCGCGGCCCTGATCGCACTGGCTAAAGGATTCGCACCCTGGCCCACTCTGTCCGGATCGCTGCACGGTGGTGGTTCTCTCGAGCTCAAGGAGGAACTCATGCTCGTCGTGAAATCCGTCCGGGCGAGGGCCGCGGTCGTGCTGGCCGCCCTCGCGATGATCCTCTCGGTGGGGGTGGTGGCGATCCAGGCGGCCACCGCACCGCCTGCCGCGGCGCACGGGTCGGTCACCAACCCGCCGTCGCGCACCTACGGCTGCTACGAGCGCTGGAGCGGCAACCACCTCGACCCGGCCATGGCCACGGCCGACCCGATGTGCGCCCAGGCCTGGCAATCGAGCCCCAGCGCCATGTGGAACTGGAACGGTCTCTACCAGAACGGCCTGGGCGGTCAGTTCGAGTCGCGGATCCCGAGCGGGGCGCTCTGCTCCGGTGGGCACACCCAGAACGGCCTGTACGACGCCATGGACCGTCCGGGCCGCTGGTACGCCAAGGGCGTCCCGGCGAACTTCACGCTCACCCTGACCGACGGCTCCGACCACGGCGCCGACTTCCTGCGGATCTACGTGACCAAGCCCGGTTTCGACCCGACGACGCAGGCCGTCGGATGGGGCAACCTCGACCTGGTCAAGCAGACGGGCCGCTACCCGACGTCGGACCCGTACGTCACCGACGTGAACCTCGCGGGCCGCTCCGGCAGGGCTGTCCTCTTCACCATCTGGCAGGCGTCACACTCCGACCAGGCGTACTTCTTCTGCTCGGACATCAACATCGGTGGCGGGGACATCGTCCCTGGCCCGGGCAACCCGACACCGTCGATCCCGCCGAGGACCCCGCCGCCGTCCAGCCCGCCGCCCGTCAGCCCGCCGCCGGTCAGCCCGCCGCCCGTCAGCCCGCCGCCGGTCAGCCCGCCGCCGCCCGGCGGCGCCTGCACCGCCACCGTCCGGGTCGTCAACTCCTGGAGCGGCGGCTACCAGGCCGAGCTCGTCGTCAAGGCAGGCACAGCAGCCATCACCGGCTGGTCCGCCAACGTCGCCGGCGCCACCATCACCCAGGCCTGGAGCGCCACGCTCTCCGGCTCCACGCTGACCAACGCCACCTGGAACGGCAGCCTCAGCGCCGGAGCCAGCACCACCGCCGGCTTCATCGGCAGCGGAAACCCACCCAGCTCGGCCACCTGCGCCGCACGCTGATCGACGACGGGTGCGCAGAGACGCCCACGGCGCCTCTGCGCACCCGTCCCGTCCCGCCCCGTCCGAGGGCGAGACCACCGGGCGAGCGACTCAGCGGAACGCCGCGATGCCTGTCAGGTGCTGGCCGAGCACGAGCGTGTGGACCTCGTCGGTGCCCTCATAGGTCCGGACCGACTCCAGGTTGTTCGCATGCCGCAGCGGTGAGTGGTCGAGCGTGATGCCGTTGCCGCCCAGGATCGTCCTGGCCTGCCGCGCCACCTCGATCGCCACCCGGCAGCTGTTGAGCTTGCCCGCCGAGATCATGTGCCGGTCGAGCCGCCCCTCGTCCTTCAGCCGGCCCAGGCGGAGCGCGACGAGCTGCGCCTGGGCCACGGCGAGCGCCATGTTCGCCAGCTTCTCCTGCGTGAGCTGGTAGGCGGCGAGCGGCTTGCCGAACTGCAGCCGTTCGGCGGAGTACGCGAGGGCGGCCTCGAGGCTGTCGCGCGCGGCGCCGAGGGCGCCCCAGACGATGCCGTAACGGGCCTCGTTGAGGCAGGCGAAGGGACCGCGCAGCCCGGGGTTGTGGGGCAGGATCGCGTCCTCGGGGAGCCGCACGTCCGTGAGCTCGATGTCGCACTGGATCGAGGCACGCATCGAGAGCTTTGGCTCGATGGGCGTCGCCGTGAACCCGGGTGTCGCGGTCGGGACGAGGAACCCGCGGACCTGCGGCGTGCCGTCGTCGGACAGGGCCTTGGCCCAGATGACGGCGACGTCCGCGATCGAGGCGAGCCCGATCCACCGCTTGGCGCCGTTGAGCACCCACTCGCCGCCGGTCAGGACGGCGGTGGTGGCCATGGTGCCCGGGTCCGAGCCCGCGGTGGGCTCCGTCAGGCCGAAGCAGCCGATGATCTCGCCCGCGGCCATGCCCGGCAGCCAGCGCTGCCTCTGCTCCTCGGACCCGTTCTTCGCGATCGCCGTCATGGCGAGCGACCCCTGCACGGACACGAAGGTGCGCAGGCCGGAGTCGCCCGCCTCGATCTCCTGCATCGCGAGCCCGTACTCGACGGCGGAGCGGCCCGCGCACCCGTAGCCCTCGAGGTGCATGCCGAGCAGGCCGAGACCGGCCATCGCGGGCACGATCTCGCGGGGGAAGTACGCGTCGGCGAACCAGCGGGCGATGTGGGGGCGGATCTCCACGTCGACGAAGGCGCGCACCGTGTCCCTCGTCTCGCGCTCGTGCGGAGCGAGCTCCGACTCGACGTCGAACAGGTCGGTGAGGGCGGCGGTGCTCATGACGAAGGACTCTAGGACAGCACGGCTTCCAGGTCTCGCGGCGCGTCCGGAAGCGCAGCGTCCGGAAGCGCAGCGTCCGGAAGCGCAGCGTCCGGAAGCGCAGCGTCCGGCAGCGGCGCGTCCCGCAGTGGTGGCGCGTACCGCTCGTTGTCCACGAGCCGACGTCGTTCGGCGAACCACGAAACGGCCACCGGCACCAGGCCGCCGATCCAGGCGAGGGGGGCCGCGAGGCACACCCCCAGGAACCCGAAGTACCGGACCAGGACGATCCCCGCCGCCGCCCGCAGCACCAGCTCGGCGAAGCCGGACACGGCGGGCGACGTGGCGCGGCCCATCCCCTGCACGGCGTTGCGGTACACGAACAGCAGGGCGAGGAACACGTAGAGGCAGCCGCTGACGACGAGGTACTGGTGGGCGAGCGCCACGACCTGCGCCTCGCCGCCGCCGACGAAGAGGCGGACGATCGGCTCCCCCAGGACCACGACGAGAACGCCCAGGACCACGGCCGCGACGGCGGAGACCCCTGTGGTCCGGAGCACCCCCTGGCGCACGCGGGTCCAGGCGAGCGCGCCGCGGTTCTGCGCGACGTAGGTCGCGAGGGCGATCCCGAACGAGTTCAGGGGGGCCACGGCAAGCTGGTCCACGCGCGAGGCCACGGTGAACGCGGTCACGGCCTCGGCCCCGAGCCCGTTGATCGCGGTCTGCAGGACCATCGCCCCGACGGCGATGACGGCCATCTGGAACCCCATCGACATCCCGAGGCGCAGCGGCTCGGCGAAGTCCGCACGGGCGAGCAGCCAGTCCTCGCGACGCAGGTGCAGCACCGGCATCCGGCGCTGCACCAGGAGGAGGCACAGGGCCACCGACACGAGCTGCGCCACGACGGTGGCGAGCGCCGCGCCGCCCACGCCCAGCCCGAGCCCGCCCACGAAGGCCACGACCAGGCCGGCGTTCAGCACGCACGCGACCACGAGGAAGACGAGCGGCGTGCGGCTGTCGCCCAGCGCCCGGATCACGGAGGACAGGAAGTTGAACGACACCATCGCGGCCGCCCCGGCGAAGGTCACCACCAGGAAGGTCGTGGCGTCGTCGACGAGCTCGGGCGGCGTGCCGAGCAGCACCATGAAGGGTCGCGCCCCCAGGGTGCCGACGAGGGTGATGAGCAGGGCGAGACCCGCCGAGATCAGGGCGCCCGCGGCGAACGCCCGGCGCAGCGCGGGCTGGTCGCCGGCGCCGAAGGCTCGCGCGACGGGGATGGCGAGCCCCGCGGACGACCCCCAGGACAGGCCGAGGAGGAGGAAGGTGACGGACCAGGTCGCACCGACGGCGGCGAGCGCGTCGACTCCGACGAGCCGCCCGACGACGACGGCGTCGGTGAAGTGGTAGAGCTGCTGGAAGAGGTTGCCGAGGAGCAGCGGGACGGCGAACGTGACGATGAGGCGGGTGGGTGGCCCGGTGGTGAGGTCTCTGATCATCTCAACGCCAGAGCCTAGAACCGTCGAGAGGCCAGTGTCGAATCGTTTCGAGATGTGGTCGCGCGAGACGGCGTGGCGAGGCGGCGAGGCGTCTCGCCGGCCGGTGTTAATCGGTTGGGCTCCTGGCGGTGCCACCGGCGCCCAGGCATCGTGAGCGCGCCATGGCTGCGCCGCTGCAGCCTTTTGAGCACCTGGAGGAAACATGTCCACGCGAGTGCGACTACGCCGTCTTGCCGCGGCTCTCTGTCTGGCGGTGATGGCGCCCCTCGGAGCCGTCGCCGTCGTCACGACGACGGCCGCACCGGCCGCCGCCCACGGGTCCGTGACCGACCCGCCGGCCCGCAACTACGGCTGCTACGAGCGGTGGTCGGGCAACCACACCAACCCGCAGATGCAGCAGACCGACCCGATGTGCTGGGGCGCCTGGCAGGCCAACGCCGGCGCCATGTGGAACTGGAACGGAGTCTTCCGCGAGAACGTGGCCGGCCGCCACGAGCAGGCGATCCCGAGCGGCCAGCTCTGCTCGGCGGGCCGTACGGCGAGCGGCGTGTACAACTACCTCGACACGCCGGGTGCCTGGACCGCCAAGTCGATCTCGCAGCAGGCCCGGCTCACGCTGACGGACCCCTCGAGCCATGGCGCCGACTACCTGAAGATCTACGTGTCGAAGCCCGGCTTCGACCCGACGACCGAGGCGCTCGGCTGGGAGGACCTCGACCTGGTCACGCAGACCGGGCGCCACGGCCCGACCGGCCTGTACCAGGCGGACCTCAACCTGGCCGGCCGCAGCGGTCGCGCGGTGATCTACACGATCTGGCAGGCGAGCCACCTGGACCAGTCGTACTACCTGTGCTCGGACGTGAACATCGGCGGCGGCACCAGCACGCCGACCCCGACGCCCACCCCCACGCCGGTTCCCACCCCGACGCCCACCCCGACCCCCACGCCCACGCCGACCCCGACGCCCGGGACGGGCAGCTGCACGGCCCAGGTCGCGGTCGTGAACTCATGGAGCGGCGGCTACCAGGCCGACGTGCGCGTCACGGCCGGCTCGGCAGCCCTGCGCGGCTGGCGGGTCACCGTGGGCGGAGCCACGATCACGCAGGCCTGGAACGCGACGCTGTCCGGCGGCAACCAGCTCACCAACGTGGGCTGGAACGGCAGCCTCGCCCCCGGCGGTACTGCCACGGCCGGCTACATCGGCAGCGGCTCGGCCTCCGGCCTGACCGCGACGTGCACGGCTCTGTGAGCTGATCGCACAGGAGCGCTGAGCATCCATGGCGGGGGCACGGTCGATCCGACCGTGCCCCCGTCCTGGGTCCTCCTGCACCCCGCCCGACCCCGGCCGTGCTCGACCAGGACCGTGCTCGACCAGGACCGGGCTGCTTCACCCCACGTACTCGAAGTGCCAGGACTCCTCGCGCCCGCCGCCCTGCCGCGCCCAGTCGGGATGGACCCAGCCGTGGCGCGGGCCGTTGGCCGCGAGCCAGGCGAACTCCGGCCGGCCGAACTGGAACCCGTCGTCGACGGGCACGTCCGCCGCGACCGCCAGGCCGTGGTTCGACGTGCCCGGCCGGGCGGCAAGACCTCCCCCGAACTCGTCGAGCACCTGGAGCTGCCAGTCGTACGGCCGGTAGCCGTACTCCACGCGCAGAGGCTTGCCGAACTGCGCCTCGAACTCCGCGCCGAGGCGCTCCCACGCGGCTGCGGCGTCGCACCGCAGGTACTGGTCCTGCCCCTCCGGGCCGACGCCCATCGGGCACAGGTCGCCGATCGGGAGCTTGCCGTTCGTCCCGTCCGCGACCGTGGCGCGGGCGTCCCACGCGGCCGCCTCGATCGCGACGCGCGCCGCCTCCCGCCGCTCGGCGGCGGCCCGCACCGACCCGAGGTCGGCGACGTCCACGGCCGCGGCGAGCGCCGCCTGGCCCTCGGCGCGATGACCGGTCAACAGGTCGAGGGCCGACGCCGGAGCACCGTCTCCCCGGGTCCACTCGATCGTGTATCCGGAGTCCCGCACCGAGATCCCGAGCTGGTAGGTGACGTGCTCGAGTGCCGCCTTCGCGGCCGGGAGATCCGCGGCGGCGGCCGCGGCCTCAGCCTGCGCCGTCTCCCAGGCGCCCTGGGCGGCGCGCACCTCCTCGGTGCGACCGGCGAGCGCCTCCGCCGCCTCCCGCAGGGTGGTGGCCCACCCGGTCGCGGCGGTCTCCGCAGCCTCGACCTCGGCGAGCGTCGCGTCGTCGGCCACCTCTGGCGGCCCGGCCGCGGCCGCCGCCTTCGCGGTGGCGACCTGGTCCGCGAGGGCGACCCGGACGGCGTCGTCGGCCACCTTGCCGTCGGAGGTGGCCAAGACCTCCTCCGCCGTCGCCACCTGGGCGGAGAGGCCCGCCTGGGCCTCGCTCGCCTGAGCAAGGATCTGCCCGACGGCGGCCTGCGCGACGGCGAGCCGCTCCTCGGCGGCCCGCTCCCCCGCCGCCTGCTCCACGGCGGCGCGCTCGGCCGCGGCCTGCTGGGCGCTCACCTGAGCCACGCCGTACGCGACGCCGCCGCCCAGGAGGACGGCGAGCGCCACGAGCGCGATCACGATCCGCGGCAGGGGCAGCTGGGACATGGCCAGCAGTCTCGCACGAGGGGTTCGGGCGGTGCAGAAGATCAGTACGGTGGCACGAACCCCGGGAGGATCCCCCGGTCCTCGAGACAGGCCGCGACCTCCAGCAGCTGGATCTCCGACCATCTCGGGCCGACGATCTGCACGCCGATCGGCAGGCGCCCGGCGCTCATGCCCGCGGGAAGGGTCAGCGCGGGCAGACCAGCAAGGTTGGCGAACACACAGCTCCGCCCTTGCTCGTCCGTCCCGGTCGCGCCGTGCAGGAAGGCGACCGAGGCCGCCGGCGGAAGGATGAGAGCGTCGTAGTCGTCGAAGAACCGCTCCCACGCGCTCACCCATCGGTCGCGGCGTTCCAGCGCGTGGAAGTACCAGTCGAGAGTCGTCTGTTCCGCGCCGGGCGCGTACACCTCGGTCAGGCTCATGAGCTCGCCGAACACCCGCTGCCCTGACCAGTCGAGGCCGGGAAGTCGCTGATGGACGACGGCGCCCGCAGCGGCCGCCTCCCCAGCGACGCGCTCCACCTCAGCACGCAGCTCGTCGGTGACGGGTGCGCCGGGAAGCTCCGGCGCCCAGGCCAGCCGCAGCGATCCCGGCGAGCGCTTGCGCCGGGCGGGCAGCGCCACCGGAGGGACGTCGGAGTCGAGACCGTCGGGGCCCGCCATCAGCCGCAGCATCAGCTCGAGGTCGTCGAGGTCGCGTGCCATCGGCCCGAGGCTGGTCATGATGCGGACCGACTGGGCCGTACCGTCGACCGGCCGGAAGAACCCGGTGATGGGGATGCGGTGCTCCGTGGCCTTCAGGCCGTACACGCCGCAGAAGTGCGTCGGCACCCGGAGCGAGCCGGCGAGGTCGGACCCGACCTCCACCGGGGTCAGTCCGGAGGCGAGGGCCGACGCGGCACCGCCGCTGGATCCACCGGCGGTGCGCTGGGTGTCCCACGGGTTGCTGGTGCGGCCGAAGATCGGGTTCTCCGCGATGTAGTCCCCGAGGAACGGCGGGACGTTCGTGTGCCCGACGATGATCGCGCCCGCCGCGCGCAGGCGGGCGGCGACCGTCCCGTCGCGGTCTGGGACCCGGTCGAACACCGGAGTGCCGATCGTGGTGCGCATCCCGGCGACGTCATGGCCGTCCTTGAGGGTGATGGGGACTCCGTGGAGCGGTCCGACGTCGATGCCGCGCGCGAGGGCGTCGTCGGCACGACGCGCGGCGTCCGTCGCGGCGTCCGGGTCGAGCGAGACGACGGCGTTGAGACCCGGGTTGAGGTCCCTGATGCGAGTCAGCCGGGCGTCGAGCACCTCGACGGCGCTGACCTCGCGAGCGGCTATGCGTGCGGCGAGCGCTCGGGCGCTCGTGAAGGCGATGTCGGCGGTCATGTCAGCCGTTGTAGACCCTGACACGGTGTCACGGTCCAGCGCCCGGCCTGCAGGGCAGGGGCTCAGGGAGCGACGATCGGCTCCTGCAGCTCGGTGACGAACTCGCTGAGGTCCGAGGAGGCTTCGAGGTACACCTCGCGCGATGGGCCCGCGGACCGGAACCCGTGGCCGTCCACCCATCGCGCGAGCTGCTGCACCGAGGACAGGACGTCCTCCATGGGTCCTCGGTGCACGAGGGTCGCCGCGGCGTCGACCCCGGGAAGGTCGCGGATGTCGAAGTGGTCCGCGCCTGTCGGCGACGCGTTGACCGGCACCGCCGCATGCACGGTCACCGAGCCGTCGTCGTGGTGGTCGTAGTAGGCGATCGCCGGGCCGACCACCGAGACGGCCGCCGCGGACAGGCGCGCGGTCAGCCGCCCGTACAGGGGCCGGATCACCGGGGTGATCGACCCGGGATCAAACCCGGCTGCGCGGGCGCTGATCTCGGCGACTCGCACGGGCGCCACCGAGCGGACAACCACCTCGACAGCCGGCATGGCCCCCTCGGACTCGATGGTTCGCAAGCGGCTCTCCACCTGAGCCAGCCGGGACGTGTCCGCCTCGATCTGAGCGGCCAGCTCCGCCTGGCGCACCCGCAGCAGGTCGCGCAGCTCCCCCGCACCGACGTCGTCGGCCAGGATCCTGCCGACCTGCTGGAGGGTCAGCCCGAGGCCCTTCAACGCGACGATCCGATTCAGCGTGCCCAGCTGACCGGCCTCGTAGGACCGGTAGCCCGTGGCTGGGTCGACCCGGGCGGGAGGCAGCAACCCGAGGTTGTCGTAGTGCCGCAGCATCCTGACCGACACCTGACCGTGCCGAGCAAAGTCGCCGATGGAGAACACCACCCCGTTATACGCCTATCGACGCCTCTTCCCGCTAGGACACCTTGCGGCGGTAGGCGGCCATCGCGAACACGTACGCGGCGGCGAGGATGCCGACGCACCAGGCGAGGGCGACCCAGATCTCGGTGCCGACCGGCTGCTGGGCGAGCAGGTCGCGGATCGAGTTGACGATGGACGTGACGGGCTGGTTCTCGGCGAACCACCGCACCGGGCCCGGCATGGTGTCCGTCGGCACGAAGGCCGAGCTGATGAACGGCAGGAAGATGAGCGGGTAGGAGAAGGCGCTCGCGCCGTCCACGGTCTTGGCCGACAGTCCCGCGATGACCGCGAGCCAGGTCAGTGCCAGGGTGAACAGGACCAGCATGCCGGCGACGGCGAGCCAGGACAGCACCCCGGCGCCCGAGCGGAACCCCATGAGCAGGGCGACGAGCACCACGATCACGACCGAGACGAGGTTGGCGACCAGCGACGTCAGCACGTGCGCCCACAGCACCGAGGAGCGGGCGATCGGCATCGACTGGAACCGCTCGAAGATCCCGCCCTGCATGTCGAGGAAGAGCCGGTACGCCGTGTAGGCGATGCCCGAGGCGATCGTGATGAGCAGGATGCCCGGCAGGAGGTAGTTCACGTAGCTGCCGGTGCCGGTGTTGATCGCACCACCGAGCACGTACACGAACAGCAGCATCAGCGCGATCGGCGTGACCGCCGTGGTGATGATCGTGTCCATGCTGCGCATGATGTGGCTCAGGGACCGCCCCGTCAGGACGGCGGTGTCGCCGAAGAAATGCTTGTTCATCGCTTTCCCTCACTGTCCGTGGCGACACTGTCCGTGCCGACGCTGTTCGTACCGACGATGGAGAAGAAGACGTCCTCGAGGCTCGGCTGCTTCTCGACGTACTCGACCTTGACCGGCGGCAGCAGCGCCTTGAGCTCGCCGAGCGTGCCGTCGACGATGATGCGGCCCTCGTGGAGGATCGCGATCCGGTCGGCGAGGTGCTCCGCCTCCTCCAGGTACTGCGTGGTCAGCAGCACCGTCGTGCCGTTCCGGGCGAGCTCCTTGACGGCCGCCCACACCTCGATGCGCGCCTGGGGGTCCAGGCCCGTCGTCGGCTCGTCGAGGAAGATGACCGGCGGGTTGCCGATGAGGCTCATCGAGATGTCCAGCCGACGGCGCATGCCGCCCGAGTAGGTTGCCGCCTTGCGCCCGCCGGCGTCGGTCAGGGAGAAGCGCTCGAGCAGGTCGTCCGCGATCCGGCCCGGATCCTTCAGATGACGCAGCCGGGCGACCAGCACCAGGTTCTCCCGCCCGGTCAGGACCCCATCGACGGCGGCGAACTGGCCGGTGAGGCTGATCGACTCCCGCACCCGCTCGGCCTGCGTGGCAACGTCGAAGCCGTGCACGGTCGCGGTGCCCCCGTCCGCCTGGAGCAGCGTGGACAGGATCCGCACGACGGTGGTCTTGCCCGCGCCGTTCGAGCCGAGCAGCGCGAAGATGCTCCCCCGCGCCACGGCGAGGTCGACGCCGCGCAGGACCTTCAGCTCCTTGAACGACTTCTCCAGGCCCCGCACGTGGATGGCGGGTTCCTGGACCTGTGGGGTGGTCATATCCGTTCCTTCTCTCGTGACGGTCATGTTCGATGGCTCCGGTCTCGATGGCTCCGGCTCAGGCACGACGGACGGCGATGTCGCCGTAGGAGGTGCGCCCCCGCACCTCGACGGTCCGGCCGGCCCCGTCGGGGCCGGCGGTCTCCTCGAGCTGGTTGTCGACGTGCCCGAACCCGGTCTTGACGTCCAGCCAGGCGGCGGCGCCCTCGGCGATCCCGACCTCCAGGTCGCCCAGGCCGCTCTCGAGCACGGCCACGCCCCGCACGACCTCGCCGACGCGGACGGCCCCGTTGGACGTCTTCACGTCCACGTCGGAACCCACCCGCTCGACCGAGATGTCGCCGTTGGCCGACCGCACCCGCAGGTCGCCGGTCACCACGTCGATCGTGGTGGCGCCGTTGGCGTTCCTGACCGACGCGGCGCCCTCGACCTCGCCGACCCGGACCTTGCCCGAGCCGGTCGAGATCTCGACGTCACCGATGACACCACCGACGGTGATGTGGCCGGCCGACGTGTCGAGGTGCAGGGCGCCCGTCCGCTCGACCTGGAGGTTCCCGGCGGAGGTCTTCAGACGGCACTCCCCGAGCCGGCCCACCACGTGCACGTCGCCCATCTGCAGCGTCGCGCCCACCTGGGCGCCGCTGGGGAGCTGGATCGACAGAGCGACCGACCGTGACTTCTTCGAGAAGTCCAGAGCGGGCACCTTGGGGCCCGTGACGCGCAGGACGCCGTCGGCGCACTCCACGCTGACCTGCTGCGCAGCCTTCACGTCGGACTCGTCGGAGGCGTTGCTCGGGCTGACGTCGACGACGGTGCCGGTCCGGTCGCTCGCGGTGATCCGTACGTCACCGACGCCGAGGTCGAGGACGACGGAGAGAACTTCGGGGGTCTCGTAGACAGGCATGGTTCTCCCTAGGGCGTGATCGGTGATCCGTCCCCGCAGGCCACCTGCCCTGCGAAGTCCGTGGCACCATCTTGGCACCACAGTGGTGTCACGTCAAGCCTTGGAGAACCGTTCTGCTGTCACGCAGGCGTCGCCATGGTGTCGCCTCGGCGTCATCCCGATGGCGCGTCGACCGTGAAGACCGCCGACAGCACGTGCCGCCTCCTGGCCGCCACGTCGGCCAGCAGGGCCGGCGCCTGGGCCAGGTCCACGACGTCGGTGACGAGGTGGCGTCGGATGTCCGCACCGCGCGCACGCAGCAGGCGCACGGTCTCGGCCGAGAGACGTCGTCGGTCCCAGTCGGAGGCGAGGCCGCGCGGGACCCGGCCGATCTGGGCCGACCGCAGGCTCAGGCCGTTGTGGTGGAACTCTTCCCCGAGCCGCACGGCGTCCGCCCCGTCGGTGTAGAAGGCGAGGTCCACGACGGTCCCCTGCGGGCGGACGGCCCGGAGGGCGGTCGCCAGGGCGTGCGGCCGCCCGCGGCACTGGAAGACGACGTCGGCGCCGTGGTCGCGCGGGCCGTGCCGCCACCGCGTCTTGACGGTGAGCGCCGGGTCGTCGTCGGCTCCGAGCGCCCAGAACCCGAGCGCCCGCGCCACCGCACGCCGCCTGGGGTCGGCCTCGACGACGGCGACCTCGTCGGCGCCCTGCTCGGCCGCGAAGAGCGCGATGAGGAGCCCGACCAGGCCCCCGCCGGTGACGAGCACCCGTCGTCCGCCCACGCCCTGCCCGAGCGACGTCACGGGCCGCACCGTGTCGGCCGCGGCGTGCAGGAGGCCGTTGGCACAGATCGGCCCCAGGTGTGCGACGTAGACACCGAGGAGCGGGTCGAGGTCGGCCGGGAGCGGGACCACGTGCTCGTGGAGCGGGTCGAGGACGTGCGCCGTGGCATGGCCGTAGGCGGCCGCGACCAGGTCGCCGACGGCGAACGCCGGGGTGCGGGCCTCCGCGACGCGCGCTACCTCCATGTATCCCAGCCGGCGGACCGGGTACCGCGACCCGTCGCTCGGGAGGAACAGGGCCAGCTCCGGGTCGAGCGCGGCCTGCAGGCCCGGGTGGTCGCCCTTGACGTAGGTGAGCTCGGTGCCGGCCGACAGGCCGGTCATCACCGTCTGCAGCAGCAGCCCGCCCTCCGGGACAGGCGGCAGGTCCTCCTCGACGAGCTCGACCCGCCCCGGCTCGAGGACGACGAGGTTTCGCCGCCTCACGGCCGCGCCCCGGCTCGCCCACCCGCACGGATCGAGTTGTCAGAAGTTCCCCCGTCGACAGACCGGGGAGCTTCTGACAACGCGACCGGACGGCCGGTGCGGGCCGCCTCGGCGACGGCGCAGCCGAGGCGATGGGTGCGCACGGCCTCGTCGTACGGCGCACGGGTCTGCTCGCGCTCGCCGCGCACCGCCTGGATGAACTCCCGGTCGACGACGACCTTCGGGTCGTCCCAGACCGGGCGGTCCAGGCGCAGGCTGCCGTCGTCCACGACCATGCTCGTCTCCGAGACCTCCAGCACCAGGCCGGGGCTGAACGTGTGCAGGGCCGCACGGTGCTTGACGTCCAGCAAGGACGTGGCGGCCAGGGTGGCGACCGTGCCGGAGGCGAAGCGCACGGTGGCGGCTGTGGCGTCGTCGATGTCGCCGACGGCCGGCAGCCCCGGCGGGGACGGCCGGCGGACGCCCGCGGCGAAGACCTCCACCGCCTCGCCGAGCAGGACGCGAGCGAGGTCCAGCACGTGCGTGAGCTGCTCGATCACCTGCCCGCCCGAGCGCGACGTCTGCGCCCACCAGGACACAGGAGGCCGCTTGTCGAGCCAGTAGCCGCTCGCGAGGTAGGCCGGCGACTCGGCGAGCAGCTTCTGCGCCTCGGGCACCAGGTCCAGGCAGCGCCAGTGGTAGCCGGTGCCGGTGACCACGTCCGCCGCGGCCACCAGCCCGGCCAGGCGCTCGGCCGTCGCCAGGTCGGCGGCGACGGGCTTCTCCACGAACATCGGCAGCCGGCGCGCAAGCGCGGCCTCCTCCGGCGCACCGTGCGCGAAGGGCGGGACGCAGATGTACACGGCGTCGACCCGGTCGTGGTCCAGCGCCTGGTCAGCAGCCGGGTAGGCGGCCGCGTCGCACTGCGCGGCCAGCGACGCGGCAGCCTCCGGGACCGGGTCGGCCACCGCCACGATCTCGACGTCCTCGAGGCCGGCGAGCACCTCGGCGTGTCGCCGGGCCACCGAGCCGGCACCGATCAGGGCTACGCGGGTGGTCATGCGAACCTCCTCAGCAGTCGGTCGTACAGCTCGATGTACCGGGCGGCCATCGCGGCCGGGGTCCAGCCCGCCACGGCCGCGCGGCACGCCGCCCGGTCCAGCGCGTCGATCCTGCCCAGGTGGGCGGCCAGGTCGTCCTCGTCCGCGACGAGGTAGCCGGTCACCCCGTGCTCGACCAGGGACGGCAGGACCCCGAGCGGGGTGGCGATCACCGGTACCCCGCGGGCCAGCGCCTCGACCACGCCGGTGGCGCCGGGTTCGGCCCACCTGTTCGGCGCCAGCACGACCCGGGCGCCCTGCAGCAGCCGCTCCTTCACCGGTCCCTTCACGCCGCCGACCCACCGCACGGCGTCACCGTCGAGGAGCGGCGCGACCTGGTCGAGGAAGAACCGGACGTCGGGATGCTGCTCGCACGCCGGCTCACCCTCGGCGAGCCGGCGTTCGAGCTCGCCCGGCTCGTCGATCCCCGCCACCGGCCCGGCCAGCACGAGCGGGACGCCTGCTCGTCGGCAGGCCCGCGCAGCCACGTCCTGGGCCTTGTCGGCGGTGATCCGCGCGAGGACGAGCGCGTGGTCGCCTTGCTCGACGTCCATGTCCGGTGGCGGCGGTACGGCCAGCGGCACCACCCCCAGGGTCTGCTCGCGCAGCCGTCCGGGGGCGCGGTCGAGCTGCGACCGCGAGACCGCCGCGAAGGCGACCCGCCCCCGGCCGTCGAACGTGGAGTAGAAGTCGGCGTGCTTGCGCAGGTCCCAGTGGAGCGTCTGCAGGGTGGGCGGGGCACGGTCGCCCATCGCCGCCAGCACGGCGGGACCGACCACCTCGAGGTGGTCGTGGACCAGGTCGATCGACGGGTCGTCCTCCAGGGCCGCGCGGACGCCCTGCATGTGCGCGTGGGCGACGCCGGAGACCTGGTTGTACGGAGCGGCGATCGAGCGGAACCGAGGTTCCGCCAGGGGGCGGACGTACCCGTCCGCCTCGAGGGTGCTGGGACCCACCGTGGCCAGGACCACCTGGACCCCGGCACGTCGCAGCTCGGGCACGAGCGTGGCCACGACCGTCTCGATCCCGCCGTACCCGGGCGGGGGCACGGGCAGCCACGGGCCGGCGTCGACCAGGACCTTCAGCCTCATCGACGCACCAGCACACGCCGCTGCCGGTACTCGGGGACGTCGGCCATCGCGGGCCGTTCCGTCACCCGGACGTGGTGGGTCTCGGCCACGAAGGCGGCACCGTCCCGCGTGAACTGCGTGAGGGTCATCTCGGTGGCGCTCGTCAGGAACGCGCGGCCGTACCGGCGCAGGCGCGCGAGCACCGCCAGCTGCACCTCGGCGGCCATCCGGCCCAGCTCACCGTCGGTGGAGTTGCGGTGCGCGCGCCGCCCGAGGTCCACCTGGGCCATCGCGTCCAGGCCCGCGTCCTCCGCGACGTCGACGAGCATGCCGATCTCGACGCCGTAGCCCGAGAGGAAGGGGACCCGTTCCAGCAGGCTCCGGCGCCCGGCGTACTCGCCCGCGAGCGGCTGGACGAACCCGGCCAGCGCCGGCCAGTACAGGTTGAGCAAGGGCCGGGCGACGAGCTCGGTGACCCGTCCCCCGCCGGCAGGCAGGACCTGCTCACCGTTCTCCAGCGGGCGGTCGTAGTACGCCTTCACGAAGCCGATCCCGGGGTCCGTGAGCAGCGGGCCCAGCAGCCCCACCACGAACTGCTCGTCGAAGTCCCGCAGGTCGGCGTCGACGAAGACCACGATGTCGCCGTCGGTGACGTACAGCGACTTCCACAGCGCCTCACCCTTGCCCGCCACGTCGCCGAGCCGAGGCAGCACGTCGGTCTGCCGGAACACCCGGGCGCCGGCGTGCTCGGCCTCCGCGGCCGTGCGGTCGACACTCCTCGAGTCGATCACGACCAGCTCGTCGACCAGCGGGACGGCCTCGACGAGCTCCCGGCGCAACGTCGTGACGATCGCGCCGACCGTCGCCTCCTCGTCCCTGGCCGGGAGCACCACGCTCACGCGCGACGCACCCTTGGCCTCGACCAGCCGGTGACGATCCCACCGGTCGCCGGCCGAGGTCCGCCGGTCCAGCCAGGTCTGCACGGATGTCAGCACAGCCACTCCTTTCCCCCGCTTTCCAGTCGACACCTGCCTCCACCCGGTCGCACGAGGGCAGGGCGCTCCGGTGCGGGTCCGCGTGCTGGTCACCCGGTGACCAGCGACGACGTCCTTTGGCAGCATGTCCGCATGAACCTGCACGAGCGGATCGACGACCGGCTGCGCGAGTTCGTCGAGCGGCAGCCCGTCTTCTTCGTGGCCACGGCGCCCCTCTCCGCGGACGGGCACGTCAACGTGTCGCCACGGGGCATCCCGGGCACCTTCGCCGTGCTCGACGACCACACCTTCGCGTGGCTCGACGGGACGGGAAGCGGGAGCGAGACGGTCGCCCACCTGCGGGAGAACGGCCGGATCACCGTGATGTTCTGCGCGTTCGAGGGCCCGCCCAACATCGTCCGGTTCCACGGCACGGGCCGGGTCGTCACGCTGTACGACGACGAGTACCCCGCCCTCGCGAGCCGGTTCGCCGACGTCCCCGGCGCCCGGGCGGTCGTCGTCGTCGACGTCGTGCGCGTCTCCGACAGCTGCGGCTGGGGCGTGCCGCTCATGGCGTACGAGGGCGAGCGCGACCTGCTCGCGCCGTTCTTCGAGCGCAAGGGCGAGGCGGGGCAGCGGGAGTACCGGCGGCGCAAGAACCTGTCGAGCATCGACGGGCTGCCTGCCTTCGACGTCGACCCGCTCGACGAGCCGGAGCCCGCCCCCTGACGGGCGTCAGCCCTTCGAGCCGGTCGTCGAGATGCCCTGGACGAAGTACCGCTGCCCCAGGAAGAACAGCAGGATCATCGGCACCGTCGTGATGACCGACGCCGTGACCACCACCTCCCACTGCGACTCCCCGCCCGGCCCGAACTGGTCCACGACCGCCTTGAGCCCGCGGGGCACGGTGAACGTGGCGGTGTCCTGCAGATAGACGAGCGGGCGCATCAGGTCCGTCCACGACGCCTGCGCCTCGAAGAGGAACGTGATCACCAGCGCCGGGCGGCACAGCGGCACCGCGATGCGCCAGAACAGGGTCCACTCGCTCGCGCCGTCGATCCGGGCCGCCTCGAACGGCTCGCGGGGCAGCCCGAGGAAGAACTGCCGCAGCAGGAAGACGTAGAACGCGCTGGCGAACAGGTTGCCCGCCCAGAGCGGCACGTTCGTGCCCACGAAGCCGAGCCGGAACCAGATGAGGTACGTCGGGATGAGCGTGACGGCGCCCGGCAGCATCATCGTCGCCAGCACCAACCCGAAGAGCGGCCCGCGGCCGCGGAACCGGTAGTGCGCGAAGCCCCAGGCCACGAGCGCGCTGGAGAGCGTCACCGTGGTGGCGGCGAGCGCCGTGACCACGAGCGTGTTGAGCAGCCAGAGCGCGAGCGGCGCCGCCTCCCAGACGGTCAGGTAGTTCTCGACCGTGGGGTGCAACGGGACCAGCCGGTTGTCGAACACCTCGGCCCGGGGCTTGAACGACGCCGAGAGCAGCCAGATCAGCGGGTAGACGAACACGACGGCCAGGACGGTGAGGGCGGCCACCACGATCCATCGCACCCACCGCCGACGACGGCGCGCCTCGCCCCGGTCGATCTGCAGCGGCGCGGCGCTCAGGTCGCCGGCGAGCCCCTGGCCTCCGGTCACGGCGGCCGGGATCGCGCCCCGGACGGCGTCCGCGGCCGTCATCGCTGCTCCCCCTCGTAGTAGACGAGCCGGCGCGAGACGAGCAGCTGCACCGCCGTGACGGCCATGATCACGAGGAACAGCAGCCACGCCAGGGCGGAGGCGTAGCCCATGTGGAGCTCCGCGAAACCCTCCCGGAACAGGTAGATCACGTAGAACAGGGCGGCGTCGTTCGCGTAGGTGGAGCTGCCGGCGCCGAAGTAGGCCGAGTACGCCTCCGTGAACATCTGGAAGGCGGCGATGGTGTTGACCACCGTCACGAAGAAGAGCGCGCCGCTGATCATGGGCAGCGTGATGGTGCGGGTGCGGCGCCACCACCCGGCGCCGTCGACCCGGGCGGCGTCGTACAGCTCGACCGGCACGTCCTGCAGCGCGGCCAGGAGGATCACGACGGCGGCGCCGACGCCCCAGAGGCTGACGAGCGCGAGCCCCGGCTTGATCCAGGCGGGGTCGGTGGTCCAGCTGGGTCCGTCGATCCCGACGGCGCCGAGGGCCTCGTTGACGAGGCCGTACTCGCCGTTGAACAGGAGCAGCAGCAGGACGCCGACGGCCACGGGTGGCGTCATCTTGGGAACGAAGAACGCCGTCCGGAAGAAGCCGGAGGCTCGGCCGGCCTGCTGCAGCAGGAGGGCGAGCGCGAGCGCGACGACGACGTACAACGGCACCTGCAGCACCGTGTACTGGAACGTGTTCCACAGGGCGAGGCGCACCTGCGGGTCCTCGGCCATGCGCTGGTAGTTCTCGAGGCCGACGAACGTCGGGTCGTTGAGCACGTCGTAGTCGGTCAGCGACAGGTAGGCGCTGTAGAGGATGGGCCAGAGGGTGAAGACCAGGAAGCCCACGATCCACGGGCTGATGAACGCAAGGCCCGCGTTGCGCTCGCGCCGTGCGCGGGCGCTCGGGCGCGGCTCCCTCCCGCCGAGGGCGGTGGGCGCAGCCGCTGTCACTGCTGGTCGTCCCACTTCGCCCACGCATCGTCGAGCGCCGCCTGTGCCTCCTCCTGGGCCTTGGCCAGGGCCGCGGCCGGCTCCTCCTGGCCGTTCAGCACCCGGTTGACCGCGTCCTGCCAGGCCTGCTCGAACTCGGCGTCGGCAGGGTTGGCGGGCAGCGCGAACGTGTTGTCGTTCGCCTCGTACATCGCCTCGATCGCGTCGCCCCACGGGGCCGGCGGGTCGTCGGGGACGAGCTCGTCGCGGATCTCCTCGTCCGCCTCCTCGTTCCCGGTGAGCACCCCGGTGAAGACGAGGCCCTCGGTCTCCCGGGCGTCGGCCCGGGCCTCCGCGGCCGCCGTCCACGCGTCCGTCTCGGTCATCCGGGCGATGTAGGCGCAGGCTGCCGCGGGGCTGCTCGCTCCGGCCGGGATCGCCCAGGCGGAGCCCGTCGCATAGGCGTGCACCTCGCCGTCGGCCCCCTTGACCGGCCCGAACGCCAGGGGCGCGTCCGGCGAGTTCTCGTTGAGCACGTTGACGTACCACTGCTCCATCGGCATCGCCCCGAGCTGACCCGTGGCGAACTGGTTCCCCGCACCGAAGAAGTCGGTGGAGTCGCGGAAGGTCTTCACCGCGGGGAACCCGCCCTGGGCGTCGTAGACCGCGACGGCCTGCTCGAGCGCCGTGACGACCTCGGGGTCGTCGAGCTGGGCGGTGCGACCGTCCTCGGACAGGAGGTCGACGCCGCGACCCTTGGCCCACAGGGGCAGGAACTCGGGAAGCTTGGAGTCGTAGCCGATGACGGAGAGCCTGCCGCCGTCGTTGCGCATCATCGCCTCGGTCGCCGCCAGGACCGCCTCGGGGTCGGAGCCGTCCACGTCCTCCAGCTCGAGCCCCGCCGCGGAGAGCAGGTCCGCGTTGGCCATCGTGATCTGCACGGCGTTGAACTCGGGGATGCCGTACAGCTCCTCGGCGAAGGTGACCTGCTCCAGCGCCGGGTCGACGAACGCGTCGGTGTCGATGTCCTGCTCCTCGACGCACTCGGAGAGCGGCAGGATCGCGCCCCGCGAGGCGAACGTGCCGATCTGGTCCCGCTCGCCGTAGATGAGGTCGGGCGGGTTGCCCGACGCGGCTGCGGACAGGAACGCCTGCGGGTCGAGGGCGCCCTCCGCGAGGGTCACGTCGACGCCGACGGCTTCGACCGCACGGTCGTGGCGCACCTTGCCGATCTCGTCGCCCGTGCCGAAACCCATGACCTGGAGCGCGGCGCCCGCGGAGGGCGAGGCACCGAAGTCGACGTCGGCGTCGGCGTCGGACCGGGTTCCCGTGGCACAGCCCGCCAGGACGACGGCGGAGGCCAGGGTTCCGGCCACGAGCGCGGCGGTGCCGGGCCGGTGAGAGAGGGACGAACGGGGCTGCAGGGATGCTCGCACGACGGACTCCTCCGTGAAGGCTGCCGGCCCCTCTGCTACGGACCGGTCTCCGCCTCACCATCCGCCCGGGGCGGGGCGCTCGCACGAGAAGCGCTTCTCGGCCCGGGAGGCTCCCCGCCGGTCAGCCCCAGCCGAACATCTGGGTCCAGATGCGATCGACCTCGCCGACGCCGATCTCGCGGAAGTCGCAGTTCAGGATGTTCGCGCGGTGTCCCGGCGAGTCCATCCACGCCTTGACGACCGCCTCGGCGCTGTCCTGCCCCGCCGCGATGTTCTCGCCCGACGGGTTCGTGTACCCCTGCGCCTTGGCGCGGTCCCACGGAGAACGCCCGTCGAGGCTCGTGTGGTCGAAGTAGTCCTGTGCCGCCATGTCCTCGCTGTGCAGCCGCGCCGCGGCGGTGAGCCGCTCGTCGACGGTCAGCGGCGGGCAGCCCGCCGCAGCCCGCTCGGCGTTCGTCAGGTCGACGACGGCCGCGGCCGCGGCCGTGAGGACCCCCGGACCGGTCTCGCCCGCCGGAGCGCTCGCCGTCGGCGCCGGCGCCCCGGGCTGCGGCGACACCGACGGTTGCGGGGTCGCGGACACGCTCGGGCTGGGCGACGGCGCGGCCGGCACCGCCATCACGGGGGCGCCCACCTCCCCGGCCCACTCCGCCGCGGGGTCCACGGACGCGGGGCTCGCCGCGGCGTCGGGCACCGCCGGCTCGTCCGTACCCGAGGCGCCGACGACGCCCGGCTCCCCGACGGGGTCTGTCCTGTCCCGCAGGGTGATGCCGACGACGCCGCCCTCGCCGAGCACGGGGAGGGCAGCGACCACGGGGCCGAACGGTCCCGCCTGCTCAGGCGTGATCCCGCCCGTGATGGCGGCGACGGAGGCGCCCGTAGGGAGGCTCAGCAGGACGGCGGCGACGGCGACCACTCCGACCGAGGCCCGCGGGAGCGTCCTGGCGTGCCGCGCTCCGCCGTCCGACGGTGAACCGGCCGCGTGCCGGGCATACGCCCGCAGCGAGGCAGGATCAAGCGCGTGGTGCCGAGGCATCCTGGGCGCGGGCATGCGGTGAGGCTAGCAGGGCCTGACGTGCGACGGGGGCGCGCAACCCGGCTCGGTAGCGCCGCTGCATCGACGTGTGTCAACATAGAGACATGTCGATGCAAGACAGCTCGCAGACCGGCGTCTCGTCGGCCGAGTCGCACGCGATCGGCCAGGACGCCGCGGCCACCATCGCGGCGACCCTCAAGGCCCTCGCCGATCCCCTCCGGCTCCGCATGCTCTCCGCCATCGCGGCGAGCGCCAGCGGCGAGTCGACGGTGGGCGAGCTCGCGACCCTCACGGACGTCTCGCAGCCCACGGTCTCGCACCACCTGCGGGTGCTGCGGGAGATCGGGCTGCTCACGTCGGACCGGCGCGGCACGTGGGTCTGGTACCGCATCGACCCGGCATACCGCGGTGCGGTGAACACTCTGCTGGAGCGCTTCGCACCGGCAGCGGTGGACGTGCACCAGGCACCGCGGATGACGGGCCTGTCGAACGCCGAGCCCGCGCTCCGCCGGCTCGCCTCGTCGCTGGCGGGCCGCTTCCCCGGCACCCCGGCGAGCGAGTGCCTGCGGGTGGTGCGCGAGTCGTACACGGCGCTGGCCCGGCGCGGCGGCGCGGAGACCTACCTGGTGGCGCTGACCGAGCACTTCGCCCGCCAGCGCATCGTCGACGCGGCCAAGGCCGAGGCCCTGGAGTCCGCGGAGGGCGACCCCACCGAGCACAAGCCGCAGGTCCTCTTCGTGTGCGTCGCGAACGCGGGCCGCTCGCAGCTGGCCGCCGCCCTGATGCAGCACTACGCCGGCGACCAGGTAGTCGTCCGCTCCGCGGGCTCCGCGCCGGCTGCCGAGATCCACGCGAGCGTGCGCGCCATCCTCGAGCAGGTGGGCGATCCCGGCGCGGCGGACCTCGTGGACGACGTGACCCGCTTCTACCCCAAGCCCATCACCGACGACGCGGTCCGCGCGGCGGACGTCGTCGTGACGATGGGCTGTGGCGACGCCTGCCCCGTGCTGCCGGGCAAGCGCTACGAGGACTGGGCGGTCGGTGACCCGGCCCTCGCCTCCCCGGCCGGGGTCGCGGCGATCCGAGACGAGCTCGACGCCCGGGTCCGCGCGCTGGTCGCCGACCTGCTGCCTGCCAAGAACTAGTCCCGGAAGAACCTCGAGGAGAACCATGAGCACCGCCCCGTCCGCCCTCTTCGTCTGCGTCCACAACGCGGGCCGCTCCCAGATGGCCGCGGGCTTCCTGCGTGAGCTGTCGGGCGGCGCCGTCGAGGTCCGCTCCGCCGGGTCGATGCCCGCCGAGCAGATCAACCCGACCGCCGTCGAGGCGATGCTCGAGAAGGGCATCGACATCCGCGCCGAGCAGCCGAAGGTCCTCACCACCGAGGCCGTGCAGGCGTCCGACGTCGTGGTCACCATGGGCTGCGGCGACGCCTGCCCGATCTTCCCGGGCAAGCGCTACGAGGACTGGGCCCTGGAGGACCCGGCGGGCCAGGGCATCGAGGCGGTCCGTCCCATCCGGGACGAGATCGAGAAGCGCGTCCGCGTGCTGCTCTCGGAGCTCGGCGTGGAGCCGGTCGCCTGATGAGCGCGACCGCACCGGAGCCCGTCGTCGGCCCGACGACGGACGCCCCCGCCCGCCCGGACCTCTGGCGCCGGGCCGTGGCCGAGGCCCTGGGTACCGGCCTGCTCGTCGCGATCGTCGTGGGCTCGGGGATCGCCGCCCAGCGGCTCTCCCCCGGCGACGTCGGGCTGCAGCTCCTGGAGAACAGCCTCGCCACGACGCTCGGTCTCGCGGTCCTGATCGCGGTGCTCGGACCCGTGAGCGGCGCCCACCTCAACCCGGTCGTGACGCTCGTCGACCTCGCCGACTCGCTCCTGGCCCGTCGGCGCGACCCCGCACGCCCGCTCCCCGCGGGCGCGGCCACGTACGTCGGCGCCCAGGTCCTCGGCGGGATCGGCGGCGCCGTGCTGGCGAACGCCATGTTCGCCGCGCCGACGACGTTCGCCACCACCGAGCGCGTCAGCGCCGGCACGCTGCTCGCCGAGGTGGTCGCGACGGCCGGGCTGGTCCTCGTGATCCTGGGCCTGGTGC
The DNA here is from genome assembly GCF_003946865.1 of Antribacter gilvus. GTDB lineage: Bacteria > Actinomycetota > Actinomycetes > Actinomycetales > Cellulomonadaceae > Antribacter > Antribacter gilvus. Next base: position 174,664 of record NZ_QXTH01000009.1, on the reverse strand, counting down.
GCACGGGCCGGGCGTCGCTGGCCGCCCCGGCGGTCGGCGCCTACATCGGCGCGGCGTACTGGTTCACGTCGTCGACGTCGTTCGCGAACCCGGCGGTGACTGTCGGGCGGGTCTTCTCCGACACCTTCGCGGGGATCTCCCCGGAGTCGGTTGTCCCGTTCGTCGGGGCGCAGCTCGTGGGCGGCGCCGTCGGCCTGGCGCTGGCCGGGGTGCTGTTCGCGCCGCCCGCCACGCAGGCCGAGAGCGCCTGAGCCGGCCGCCCGCCAGGCTTCAGGGGCCCCGATCGCGGGGTCGGTCGGTTGTCGCGGGGTCGGTCGGTAGATCGACCGGCCCCGCGACAGGCGACCGACGCGACGATCCGTGACGCCGCAGGTCGGACAGCGTTTGTGGCGGGGACGTCCGACCGCTAGGGTCCGGTCCGCCAAAGTGGCGGCAGACCAGCGTGGGGAGTGGGGCATGGCGACTGAATCGCCGACACCCGGGAACAGCACGGCATGGCTCCGGACGACGGGAGACCTGGCCTGGAGGCTGCTCGGCATCCTGGCGGCCCTCGCCGCCGTCTTCTACGTCGTGGGGCTGGTGCGGCTCGTCTTCGTCGCCGTCTTCCTGGCGTTCATGCTGACGGCGGTCCTCATGCCGCTGGGCAACCTCTACGACCGGGCGATGCCCCGCGGGCTCGCCACGCTCGCGTCGCTCCTGACCGCGATCGTGGTGGTCGGCGGTCTGGGGACGTACGTCGTCACCTCGATTGTGGGCCGCTGGGACGACCTCGTCGACGAGCTCGGCTCAGGCATCGAGGAGCTGGTCCCGCTCGTGCAGGGCCTGCCCTTCGCCGAACAGCTCGGCGACCCCCAGGACTGGCTGTCCAACGGTGGAGACTGGGTCCAGGAGAACAGCGACACCCTCATGGGCAGCGCCCTGGCGAGCGCCGGCTCCGTCACGGAGGGGGTCACCGCCGTGGTCCTCGCCGTGTTCTGCACCGTGTTCTTCCTGTCCACGGGCGGCGCGATGTGGGGCTGGTTCCTCGGCCAGCTCCCCGCCGCGGGGCGCGAGCGCTGGCGGACCGCCGGCAGCGCCGGGTGGGCCACGTTCTCCGGCTACACGCGCGGCATCTCGTTCGTGGCTCTGACCGACGCCGTCCTGGCGGGGATCTTCCTGACCATCGTCGGGGTGCCGCTCGCGCTGCCCCTGTCGGTGGTGGTCTTCATGGCCGCGTTCGTGCCCATGGTCGGACCCGTCGCCGCGATCGTCATCAGCTCGGTCGTGGCGCTCGCCGCCGACGGGCCCGGGACCGCGCTCATCGTCGCGATCGGGATGGTCGCGATCGCCCAGATCGACGCGAACGTCCTCCAGCCGCTCATCACCGGCAAGCAGGTGTCCCTCCACCCGGTGGTGATGGCGCTGGTGGTCACCACGGGCACGGTGCTCTTCGGCCTGCTCGGCGCGGTCGTGGCCGTGCCGCTCTCCGCCGTGACCTGGGCGGCGTTCAGCGCCCTGCGGCGCGCGGCCCGGAAGCAGCAGGAACCTGAGCCCGACCCCGAACCCGCCGACCTGCTCGTGTGATGGTCTCGCGCGCGAGCACGTCGAGGGAGTCCAGGTAGAGCGGGTCGTCGAGCAGCCCGTGGTCGGCGGCCACCACCGAGAGCTCGGTGCAGCCGAGGACCACCACGGCGGCGCCGCGGGCGGCGAGGCGCCCGGCGACCCCGCGCAGGGCGTCCACGTCCACGGGACGCCCTGCCTTGACCTGGTCGTAGATGACGGCGGAGACGATCTGCTGGTCGGCCACGTCCGGTTCCAGGACCTTCACGCGGCTCCGGGCGAAGGCGTCCGCGTACACGCCCGACGCGACCGTGCCCTCCGTCGCGAGGACCCCAACTGTCGACAGCCCGGGTACCCGGTCGCAGGCCGCCTCGACGACCGCCTCGACGATCGAGACGAACGGGACCGAGACGGCGTCGGTCACGTGCCGCGTGAAGTAGTGCGCCGTGTTGCACGGCATCACGAGGAAGGACACGCCGAACGCCTCGAGGCGGCGGGCGTCCCGCGCGAGCACCGGTCCGGGGTCCAGCGTGGACCGCCCGAGCACGAAGTCCGTCCGGTCCGGGATCGTCGCGTGGTTGAGCACCACGAGGTCCACGTGGTCCTGGTCGCGCTCCGCCTCCGTGAGGCGCACCACGAGCTCGAGGAAGTACGCGGTGGCCAGCGGCCCCACTCCCCCGATGACACCGACGGGCGGATCGTCGACCGGACCGGCCGCGGCCTCTGCCGCGACCTCGGAGGCCTCAGGCACTGGCTGCCTCGGCCGCCTGGGGGTAGTGCTGGGCGAACTTCCGCACCTGGTTCAGCTCGGCCGCCCGGACCCACACGTCGCGCTTCGGCGAGCGGTCCCGGTCGTACTTGAGCGGGTGGACCACCTTGCGGACCATCTTGACCGCGGCGCGGTCGGCGGGGCTGGTGACGTACTGGTCCAGCAGGAACGACGGCACGATCCGGTACAGCACCGACATGGGCTCCACCACCGGGTACACACCGCCCTCGAGGTGCTCCCCCACCCAGAACGCGGCAGGGTTGATGCCGCTCGCGGTCAGGTAGTAGTTGGAGCGGCCCGTCCGCGGGTTGAGCTCGAAGAAGTAGCCGACGCCGGTGCGCGGGTCCACCTTGATGTCGAAGTTGGCGAAGCCCGTCCAGCCGAGGTGCTCCACCAGCCGCCGCGCGTCCGCCTCGACCTGGGGCAGCGCCCGGGTGAGGATCGCCGCCGGGTTGCCGAGCGTCCCGGGCGTGTGCTCCTCGAGGAGCACCTGCCCGCCCCACGCCATCTGCACCTCGCCGGCCCGGTCGGAGTACGTGGTCATGATGCGCATCTGGGAGTCGTCGCCCGGGACGTACTCCTGGACGATGAACACGCCCCCGTACCCCGCGTCCCCCGCGGCCGACAGCAGCCACTGGAGCTGGCTGCGATCGGTCAGGAGGTGCACCTTGCGCTTGCCCGAGAACTGGGTGTGGTGCCAGGCCACGTTGTCGCCCGGCTTGGCGATGACGGGGAACTGCAGGTCGAGGTCGCCGACCTGCTCACCGCCGAGCCGCGTCGCGGTCCTCGGGTGCGGCACGCCGACCTCGGCGCAGAGCTCCGAGAAGCGCTGCTTGTCCATCACCCGGTCGAGGAGGTCCACCGAGGTGTACGGCACCACCACGAGGTCCTCGAGGCGCGCACGGTGCTCGGAGAGCGCCCGGACGTGCCAGTCGACGCACGTGACCACGATGGCGGGTCCGGGGCCCGACTCCGCGAGACGGCGGATCGTCGCCACCATCACGTCAGGATCGTCGAGCCCGGGCTCCACCACGTTCGTCAGGATCGTCGAGAACTGCACGTTGCGGGTGGGTCGGATCGTCACCACGGACGACCTGACACCGAACTCCTCGTGGAACGCCCGGGCGAGACTGTACGCACCGGAGTCGCCACCGAGGATGATGGCGTGGACTGGGGGCCTGCCAGGCGCATAGCCTGGAGTGACGTCGCTGCTCACGACCATATTGACGCATGCGGTGCCAGAAACGTTGTCCAGATTTCGGGTGAAGTTGCGCCCCCAGCGGGCGAGATCTCGTTGCCGGCCTCATTCTGAGAGTTTGCGCAACGTCGATCCGCCCGCCGAGGACGCTCCCGTCACCCTGGCAGCACGTTGTGGTTCGACCGGAACACGTTCGCCGGGTCGTAGTCCCCCTTGACCCGGGCGAGCCGGGCGAGCACCGCCTCCGGGTACGCGGCGCGGACGTTCGCCCGCTCAGCCCCGGACATGAAGTTCACGTAGCCGGCGTCCCCGAGGCCGAGGTCCCTGGCCGTGCCTCCCAACCAGGCCCGCGCCGACGCCGCGGCCGCCGGGTCCGGCCACATCGAGGCGATCGTCAGCATGTGCCCGTAGCCGCGGTGGGCGAACGCGGTCGCGTCCGACGCGACCCGTCCGATGGCGCCGCCCATGGTGCGCAGGTTGAGCACGGTCGACGCCGGGACGTTCTCCAGCACGCGGCCGAGCGCCGTGGCGGCCCACTCCTCGTCCGGCAGATCGACGAACCCCGTGCGGGTCTCCGCGAACATCCCGGCCAGCTGCGGCCCCCCGCCGGCGAACAGCGCGGGGTACGGCTGCTGCGCGACCGTGTCCGCGACCGGGGTGCCGAGGGCGCGGAACGGCGCGATCGCCGCCTCGCCGTCGGCCGGGGCGCCGGAGTGGCACAGGATCATCATCACGACCGGCGTGCCGTGGACCTCCGGCGGGAAGAAGGGCATGGGCGGCGCTTTCATCACGTTGATCATCCCGCTCAGCTCGTCGGGCGCCGACGACGCCGCGGCGAGCGCCCCGGCGACGACCGCGGGCGTCGCGGCGAGGACGAGCATCCCGCCGGTGACCACCGGCGTCTCTCGGAGCCGGAGCTCGAGCTTGGTGACGACGCCGAAGTTGCCACCGCCTCCGCGCAGCGCCCAGAACAGCTCCGGGTGCTCCTCGGCGTCCGCCCGGACCTGCGTCCCGTCCGCCAGGACGACCTCGGCCGCCAGCAGGTTGTCGACGGTCAGGCCGTCGCGCCGCCCGAGGAAGCCGATGCCGCCGCCGAGCACGAGGCCGGCGATGCCGACCGACCCGGTGTCGCCGAACGGGCTGGCGAGCCCGTACGCCGCGGCGGCGTCCGTGTAGGCGCCCGCCAGCACCCCGCCCTGGGCGGTCCCGACCCCGGTCCCGGGGTCGATCGTCACGGCGTCCATGAGCCGCAGGTCGAGCACCAGCCCGCCGTCGACGACGCTGTGCCGGGCGTAGCTGTGGCCCCCTGCGCGCACCGCGACGGGCAGGCCGTGCTCAGCCGCCACGGCGAGCGCCGCGGCGACCTCGCCGGCGTCGACAGGCCGCACGACGGCGGCCGGCGTGCGCGCGGGGCCGGCGAACGTCACCGCCGCCCGCTCCTCGAACCCCTCGCTGCCCGCGAGGTGCAGCCGCCCCCCGAAGGTCTTCTCCAGCTCGTGGGTTGCTCGATCGATCGTGGTCATCGCTGCCTCCGTCTGGCCGTCCTGCCGGTGTCCACAACCTTAGGCATCGAATCATTAGATGTCTACGGTTGAGTCGTAACCCGTACGCTCGGACCATGGAACCGGGCGCGAACCTCCCCGTGGCAGCGGTGCTCTGGCACACGGTGCAGCGCGTCACACGCGCGTTCGACAGGGCGCTCGCCGAGCACGGGGGCAGCCGCCCGGTGTGGTTCATCCTCGGCGCGCTGCACTCCGGCACGACGGCGACCCAGCGCGAGCTCGCGGCGGCGGTGGGCATCCGCGAGGCGACGCTCACGCACCACCTGCGCGCCCTCGAGGACCGCGGCATCATCACGCGGCACCGGGACCCCGCGAACCGCCGCGTCCAGCTGATCGTCGTGACGCCCGAGGGTCAGGCCCTGTTCCAGGTCCTGCGGGCGACGGCGCTCGAGTTCGAGCAGGACCTGCGACGGGCCGTGGGCGAGGAGGAGCTGGCGGCGCTGCGGTCCACCCTGGCCAAGCTCTCCGACGCCGTCCCCTCGGACGGCACGCCGGTGACGGTGCCCTTCGACTGACGGTGCACAAAGACGCCGAGGTAGTGAGCTTGTCGGACGAGCTCACTACCTCGGCGCCGGGTGCTGCGTCAGGTCTGCGTCAGCCGATGCTGCACGGCGTCCCGTTGAGCGCGGCACCGGTGGGGGTGCGCGGCACCCCGGTCCCGTTGAAGCCGAACGAGGTGGTGCCGTGGTGGGCGATCGTGCCGTTCCACGCAGCCGCCGAGAAGGTCACCGTGGACCCGGACTGCGCGTGCGTGCTGTTCCACGACTGGGCCACCGTCTCCCCGTTGGCGAACTGCCACCGCAGCTGCCAGTTGTTCACGGGGCTCGTCGAGTTGTTGTGGATGGTGACCGCCGCCGTGAAGCCGCCGCTCCAGGTGGTCGACAGCTTGTAGTCCACGCTGCACTGCCCCGGGCCGGGCGTCGGGGTCGGGGTGGGCGTCGGGGTAGGCGTGGGCGTCGGGGTCGGGGTCGGGGTGGGAGTGGGAGTGGGAGTGGGCGTCGGGGTCGGCGTCGGCGTGGGCGTCGGCGTCGGCGTCGGCTGGCCGCCGCCCTGCCCGAAGATCACGTCGGAGCAGTTGTAGAACGCCTCCGGGCTGTCCGACCGGGTCCAGACCGAGTAGATGATGTGGCGGCCGGACTTGTTCGGCAGGGTGACGTTCCAGTAGTACTCGTCGCCCTGCGGCCCGCCGCTGCGCAGCGGCGGGTTCGTCACGGAGTTGAACGGCGCGGCCTCGAGGTCGCTCCACTTCAGCGGCTGCGTCGGGTCCCAGCCGTCCCGGGTCACGTACTGCGCCCAGGTGCCGGGGTGCTTCGCCCAGGCGTTGTACTGGAAGGTGACGGTCGAGCCCGGGGTGAGCGTCGTCGTCGGCCACTGGGTGCTGGCGCGGCGGGCGCCGGAGAAGGTGGCCTGCGGGCCGCAGAGGTTGCCGTCGGGGACCACCTCGCGGTGGCGGCCGGCGGCGTTGCTGAGCAGGTTGCCGAACCAGTTGTAGAAGGGGTAGTTGCCGTTCTCGGCCAGCATGGCCTGGCACATCGGGTTCTGCGGGTTGAGCCCGCCACCCGTGCCGTTCTGGACGCCGTCGACGTAGCACGCGTAGGTACGCGTCGCGGGGAACGTCATGGCGCCATGGGCGAAGGCGGCCTCTGGTTGGGGCTGGGTGACGACGAGCGCCACCGCGGCCAGGAGCCCGGCAGCGGCGAGGGCCGCCACCGTCCGGGCCGCATTGAGGGTCTTGGCGAGGGACACGTCCAACTCCTTCGTCGGAGAGATCGGGGGGCGCCTCGATGGTGGGAGCCCGCGGCGGGGGTCACAATCCTGCGTAACGTTTAGGTGGCCGGTGGCGGGCGGCATCCGGAATAGGCGATGCCCTGGGCAACCTTGTAGGTGACGTGCCTCACGAACCCCGGTCCGGGATCGGCCTGCGCTCCGAGCGCGGCCAGATCCTCGTCTCCCTGATGCTCGCCACGTCGCTGGTGGCCCTCGACGCCACGATCATCGCCACGGCCTCGACGGCCATCGCGCGCGACCTCGGCGGGTTCGCCCAGGTGCCCTGGTTGTTCTCCGCGTACATGCTGGCGCAGGCGGTCTCGGTGCCGGTCTACGGTCGCCTCGCCGACGTCCTGGGGCGCAAGCGCATGATGCTGGTCGGGATCGGGCTGTTCCTCGTCGGCTCGGTCCTGTGCGGCGCGGCCTGGTCCATGACCACCCTGATCCTCGCGCGCGTGGTCCAGGGCCTGGGCGCGGGCGCCGTGCTCCCCATGTCCATGACCATCACCAGCGACGTCTTCTCCCTCGAGGAGCGGGCCCGCACCCAGGGCTACCTGGCCTCGGTGTGGGCCATGTCGGCCGTCGTCGGCCCGACGCTCGGCGGCGTCTTCTCCCAGTTCGCGAGCTGGCGCTGGATCTTCTGGATCAACATCCCTCTGTGCCTCCTGGCCGCCGGCATGCTCTGGGTCCGGTTCCACGAGTCGCGGCGGGAGGGAGCGCGCGAGCCGATCGACGTCGTCGGCGCCGTGCTGCTCACCGGGGGCAGCACGCTGCTCGTGCTCGGGCTCCTCGAGGGTGGCAGCGCCTGGCCGTGGGCGTCGCCCGTGTCCGTCGGGATCTTCGCGGGCTCGGCGGTGCTGCTGACGGCGTTCGTGCTCGTTGCGCGGCGGGTGAGCCATCCGATCTTCGACCTGTCGCTCCTCCGCCGACGGCTCATCGCCGCCACCACCACGGGCTCCCTCGTCATCGGCGTCGTGGTCATGGGCCTGTCCACCTACGTGCCGGTCTACGCGCAGGAGGTGCTCGGCGTCGGCGCGCTCGTTGCGGGATTCGCGCTGGCCGCCCTCACCCTCGGCTGGCCGCTCACGGCGTCGTTCGCCGGGCGGGTCTACCTGAGGATCGGGTTCCGCTCGACCGCTCTCATCGGGTCCACGATCGTCATCGCGGGCGCGGCGCTCACGCTCCTGCTCGGCGCCGGCTCTCCGATCTGGCAGGTGGCCGTGTTCTGCTTCGTGATCGGGGCCGGCATGGGCCTCACCGCCGTGCCCACCCTCATCGCCGCCCAGAGCAGCGCCGCCTGGGGCGAGCGCGGGGCCGTCACGAGCACCAACATGTTCGCCCGCTCGCTCGGGTCGGCCGTGGGCGTCGCGGTGTTCGGAGCGATCGTCAACGCCAACACCGTCATCGGCGCCGACGGCACCCCGGACGGCGCCGGGCTGGCCCACGCGGTGCACCTCGTCTTCTGGGGGGTCCTCGTCAGCGCGGTCGTGCTGTTCGGCGCGGTGACGCTCATGCCCCGGGACCGGCCCGCGAGCGCCACGGCGGCCGTGGCGGCTCCGGACCAGGCGGCCGTCTGACGTTCAGCCCGGCCGAGAACAACCCGGTCGAGAACAACACTGCGCAGGCAACCTGACCCGGTTGCCTGCGCAGTGTTGTTCTCGGCGGCCGATCTCATAGCCGCTCGCGCACGTGCGCGAACGTCTCGGCGGTGCCGTCGATCAGGTCCCGCACGTGCGCGCGGAAGTTGGGGCACGTCGCGATGTCGTGCGCCCGGCACTGCAGCGCGTGGAGGGTCATCTCGCGCGACACGGCCATCTCGGCCATGCGCCGGTCAAGGTCGTCGATGTGCGCCTGGAGGACCTGGTGCCGGTCGGCGGCCCCGGCGTCGAGCATCACGCGGATCTGCTCGAGGCTCATCCCCGCGGCCTTGCTGCGCAGGATCACGCCCACGCGGACGGCGTCGTCGGGACCGTAGCGGCGCCGCCCGGCCGGGTCTCGCTCGGGCAGGAGGAGTCCTTCGTCCTCCCAGTAGCGGAGCACGTGGGTCTCGAGGCCGAACCGGCGGGCCGTCTCGCCCACGGACCACGGCGGCTGGTGCGGATCGCTTGACTTCATGTTCACATGAAGTCACATGCTGACGGGGTGACGCAAGCACACCCCGACGATCGGAGATCCCCGATGCCCGTGACCACCTATGACGCCGTCGTGATCGGCGGCGGGCCCGCCGGCCTCCAGGCGGCCCTGACCCTCGGCCGGATGCACCGCACGGCGCTCCTGCTCGACTCCGGCGAGTACCGCAACGCCCCCGCCGAGCACCTGCACAACTTCGCGACGCACGACGGGATGCCGCCCGCCGAGTTCCGCAGCGCCGCCCGGGCCGACCTCGCCGCCTACGGCACCGTCGAGGTCCGCGACCTCCTCGCGACCGCCGTGACACGGGACGACGACGGTTTCCGCGTCGACCTCGCCGACGGGTCACCGGTGGCCGCGCGCGCCCTGGTGCTGGCGACGGGCGTGGCGGACACCCTGCCCGACCTCCCAGGCCTCCAGCCGATCTTCGGCACCGTCGCGGCCACCTGCCCGTACTGCCACGGCCACGAGTTCTCCGGCAAGCACGTCGCCGTGCTGGGGAACGGCCCGCACACCGCGCGCGTGGCCCTGCTCGTGGAGCGCATCGCGAGCTCGCGCACGGTCCTCACAGACGGTGGCGAGCTCGATCCCGCGACCCGAGCCCTCCTGGACCGCGCCGGGGTCGCCGTCCGGGAGGAGCCCGTCAAGGGCGTGTGCCGCAGCGCCGTCGGCGCCACCGTCTCGTTCGCGGACGGTCCCGACGAGGAGGTGGGCGGGCTGTTCGTGTCCGGGCCGTTCGCCCAGCGCGCGCCGTTCGCGGAGCAGCTCGGGCTGTCGCTGCTCGACTCGGGCTGCGTGGAGGTGGACGCCATGGGCCGGACCAGCGCGCCGGGCGTCTTCGCCGCGGGCGACATGGCGCACACCTCGGCCACGCCGATGCCGATGGCGTCCGTCCTCACGGCCGCGGCGTCCGGGCTCGTCGCCGCCGTCTCCGCCGACGCCCACCTGCTCGGCCGGGACCACGACCTGTCGTAGCGGGTGCCGGCTCCGCCGCAGCTTCGCGCACCTTGTCGTCGGATCGGCACTTCGCTTCGGCACCTTGTCGTCGGATCGGCACATCGAACTACCGACCCGACGACAAAGTGCGCGGGGTGCGGGGACGCCCGCGCAGCCCTACGCGCTCTCGCGCAGTGTCCGGCGCTCGTTCTCGATCGCGAGCAGGTCGGCGAACGCCGCCTGGTACGCCTCGAGGTCCGACGGGTCGAGCCGCTGCAGCCGGCTCCGCGCGTCCGCGATGCGGCGCGTGAGCCCCAGGTCGACGACCCGGCGCACGATCCCCGCGACGAACCCCGGGATCGCCGCCTCCCGGTCCTCGGGGAGCGGCACCACCGCCAGCTCGGTCACCAGGTCGCGCACCGTCTCGGGGGCCTCCTCCGACACGGCGGCCACCCACTGGGCACCGCCCAGGGCCCGGCCCGCCGTCGCTCCCCCGGCCGCGCGGATCGCCGCGTGCACGGCCCGCCAGGCAGGCACGTGGAACGCGGTGTCGCCGAGCATGTCGAACGCCTCCGGCACGTGCTGCGGGAACTGCAGCACCGCCACGAGCGCCAGGCGCTCGGAGCTCGCCACGGGGTCACGCAGGTCGGGCCGTGCGGGGCCCGCCTCGGGGTCCCCGCGACGTCCCGCAGCGAAGCCCGGGACGCCGTGGGGTGAGGGCGACGCCGGTCGCTCGCCCGGGCGCGCCACGTCACCCTGAGCGTCGGCCCAGTCGGCGGGCCTGCGGTCGTCCCGCCGTCGGCCGTCGTCACGTCGGCCGTCGTCGCGGGCGCGGCCACCCGCTCCGCCGTCGTGCCCGGCTGACCGGCCGGGGCCCTGGTCGCCGGGTCGCTGCCCGGCAGGGGGCCTGCCGCCGTCAGCCGCCCGGACGGGCGTGGACGACGCCCGCTGGATCTCGCGGACCACCGCGCGCTCGTCCGTGCCGATCCAGCCGGCGAGGAGGCGCGCGTACTCCGGGCGCAGCGCGGAGTCGCGGATGCCGGCGATCACCGGCGCGGCCTCGCGCAGGGCGCCCACGCGACCCTCGGCCGTGTCCAGGTCGAAGCCCGCGAGGGTGGTGCGGACCACGAACTCGAAGAGCGGCACCCGGCCGTCGACCAGCGCGCGGACGCCCTCGGGGCCCTTGGCCATCCGGAGGTCGCACGGGTCCATGCCGCTCGGCTCGACGGCGACGAACGTCTGCGCGAAGAAGCGCTGGTCCTCGCCGAACGCGCGGACGGCGGCCTTCTGGCCGGCGGCGTCCCCGTCGAACGTGAAGATGATCTCGCCGCCCAGCGACGTGCCCGACCGCAGCTGCAGGCCACCGCCCGCGGCCGTGTCACCGAGCAGGCGGCGCACCACCTTGGCGTGGTCCGGGCCGAACGCCGTACCGCACGTGGCCACCGCCGTCGTGACGCCGCTCAGGTGGGCGGCCATCACGTCCGTGTAGCCCTCGACCACCACGATGCGCTTGTCGCGGGCGATGTCGCGCTTGGCGAGGTCGATGCCGTAGAGCACCTGCGACTTCTTGTAGAGGCTGGTCTCCGGGGTGTTCAGGTACTTGGGACCCTGGTCCTCCTCGAAGAGGCGACGGGCGCCGAAGCCGATCACCGCTCCCGTGACGTCCCGGATGGGCCACACCAGGCGTCCGCGGAACCGGTCGTACGAGCCGCGCTGCCCCTGGCTCATCAGGCCCGACGCCACCAGCTCCGCCTGCGAGAACCCCCGCCCCAGCAGGTGCTTCTGCAGGGAGTCCCAGCCCTTGGGGGCGAACCCCACCCCGAACCGCTCGGCGTCCGTACGCTCGAAGCTGCGCTCCGCGAGGAACGTCCGTGCGGCAGCCGCACCCGGCCCCATGAGCTGCTCGGCATAGAACTCGGCGGCCACACGGTGCGCGTCGAGCAGCCGCTGGCGCTTGCCGGGCTCCTCGCGCGGGCGCTGCGGGCCGCCGTCGTCCTCGTAGCGGAGCTGCACGCCGGCCTTGCCCGCGAGGTGCTCCACCGCCTCCGTGAAGCCCATCCCGTCGATCTTCATGACGAACGAGATGACGTCGCCGCCCTCGCCGCAGCCGAAGCAGTGGTACCTGCCCACGCTCGGGCGCACGTTGAAGCTGGGGCTCCGCTCGTCGTGGAACGGGCACAGGCCCACCAGGGCGCCCACTCCCGCGGGCTTGAGCGTGACGTGCGCGGACACGATCTCCTCGATCCGCGCGCGCTCGCGGACGGTGTCCACGTCCTCGCGCCGAATCAGTCCTGCCACGCAGGTGAGTCTAGGCGTCGGCGGGCCGCGCGGAGGCCTCGGCGAGCGTGACCTGTGGAACGTCTCAGCGTTCCGGGCTGCCGCCCTCCGGGACGCCGTGCGGCGGCGGCACCACCGGCGGGCCCTGGGTCTCGGGCGACACCGGGCTGCCGCCGGGCATCCCCTCGGGCGTCGGACCCACCGGGTCGCCCCCGGACGGCTCCGCTCCCTCACGCAGCTCGCTCAGCCTCTGCTCCAGGACGGTCACGACCGGCATGCGGTCGCCGTGCGTGCGCTCGTACTCCAGGATCTTCTCCAGCGCGGGCGCGTCGAGCGCACGCACGCGGTGGGCGAGCGTGCCCACGTTGAGGTGGTCGTAGTCGGGCAGCGGCAGGTCGTCGCGGGTCGGCGTGCTCTGGTCGTCCGTCATCGTCGTCCTCTCGCCGGGCGCCCTGTGCGACGCCGTTCTCGTCGACCGTAGGCGGGCGAAGGGCGTCCCGCATCACCGGCCGGGCGCGGCACCGGCACCGGCACCGCCGTCACACCGTCGTCAGCGAGCCCGCGCAGCGCCGGGCGTAGGCCGCCGGCGTGTGCCCCGTCGCGCGGGCGAAGTCCGTGCTGAAGTGGGCCTGGTCGTAGTAGCCCACCTCGGCGGCCAGCTCCGCGAGCTCGCGCGCGGGTTCGCGGGCCAGCAGCTCGGCGGCGAGGTGCACGCGGTGCCTCTGCAGCACCCACTTGGGTCCCACGCCGACCCAGTCGGCGAAGAGCCGCTGCAGGGAGCGCGGCGTGGTCCCCAGCGCGGCCGCGAGCCCCGCGACGGGCTCCGCCGGCCCCAGCGAGCGGAGCACCGCGAACGCCTCCGTCACGCGCGCGACGGCCGCCACCCCGGCCAGGGTCCCGTTCCGCCGGGCGGCCTCCTGGAACAACGGCGTGAGGTGTCCGACGGCGGACTCCGGCCGGCCGGCCAGCGCCCCGGCGACCGCGAGCGCCGAGGCACGCGCGACGTCGACCCCCTCCCCCAGGAACCGCTCCGCCGGGATGATCTCGCCGCGGCGCCCCGCACCCGGGAGCCCCGCGAGGACCCGCAGCGCACCGGGCCGAAGCTTGGTCCCCACCACGCCGCCCGCACCGGTCAGCGTGCGCTCGAAGAGGCCCGCGGGCATGGCGTGGGCGGCGAAGACGTCGGCCTCCGCGACCACGTTGGCGCACGGATGGGGCACCACCACCTGCGTGTACGAACCGCCCGGCAGGAGGTCCCAGGTGATGACCCAGTGCCACTCGACGAGGTCGGCAAGGTCTGCGGCGGGCGCAAGGCGCGTCAGGCGGAAGTGCTGCCGCGCCGCCTCGGGGTCGACGAGGCCGAGCGTGCTGCGCGGAGACATCTCGGGATCGAACACGTGTCGCATTCTTCCAAGACCCTCGGCGACCCGCCAGGCCAGGGTGGACCTCATGAACATGTCACCCCTGCACCCCAACATCACCGTCTCCGGCGCGCGCGAGGCGATCGCCTTCTACGAGGCGGCGCTCGGCGCCGAGCTCGTCGACTCCGTGATCGCCGGGGACGCGATCATCCACTCCGACCTGGTCCTGCGCGGACCGGCCGGCGAGTCCACCTTCACGGTGGCCGAGGCGTTCCCCCCGGACTCCGTCGCCCCCGACGGCGGCCCCACCCACGCCAGCTTCTCGATCCCGGTCGAGGACACGGACGCGGCGTACGCGAAGGCCATGGCCGCCGGTGCCACGAGCCTGATCGAGCCCGCGGACTGGTTCGAGGGCTTCCGGCAGGCCGCGGTGCGCTGTCCGTTCGGACACCGCTGGTACTTCCTCACCGTCGCCGAGTCCGTCACGACCGCCGACCTCCAGCGCGCGAGCGACGCCTGGATGGCTGACAAGGTCTGACAAGACACCCGGGACGGTGGTTCGTCGGGTCTCGGCGCTTCGGTACCCTTTGTCCAGCCACGTCCCAGCGATCGAGGAAGCACCATGGGTCTCCTGTCCGGAATCAAGTTCCGCAAGCGCATGTCGTTCGGTCCGATGAAGTTCAACTTCACGCAGAAGGGCTTCTCGTCCTGGAGCGTGAAGGTCGGCCCCTGGTCGTGGAACTCGAAGACCAAGAAGCACAGCGTCGACCTGCCCGGCGCCTTCTCCTGGAAGCAGAGCTAGCAGCGCACGCGGGTGGCCGGGAGCCGGCCCCCGCGTGGCTAGAGTGGTGTCGTGCACCAGGAGGACGAGTACGGGAGGCGAGCTCCGTCGTCGTACACGGAGACCGACGCGGAGCGGTGGCTCACCGAGCCGCCCAAGTCGAGCGCCCGGACGCCCTTCGAGCGTGACCGCGCCCGCGTGGTCCACTCGTCGGCGCTGCGCCGGCTCGGTGCCAAGACCCAGGTTCTCGGGCCGGGGAGCGACGACTTCGTCCGCACCCGGCTGACGCACTCCCTCGAGGTGGCCCAGGTGGGCCGCGAGATGGGGCGGTCTCTGGGCTGCGACCCGGACGTCGTGGACACCGCATGCCTCACGCACGACCTGGGGCACCCCCCGTTCGGGCACAACGGGGAGAGCGCGCTCGCCGAGCTGGCGGCCGACATCGGCGGCTTCGAGGGCAACGCCCAGACCCTGCGCCTGCTGACCCGCCTGGAGCCCAAGGTCTTCGCCCCCGACGGCACCCCCGTGGGCCTCAACCTCAGCCGGGCGAGCCTCGACGCGAGCGTCAAGTACCCGTGGGCGCACGGCGCCGGCCCGCTCCGGGCGGACGGGCTGCCCACGCACAAGTTCGGCGTCTACGAGGACGACCTCCCGGTCTTCACCTGGCTCCGCGACGGCGCGCCCGAGGGCGTGAAGTGCCTCGAGGCGCAGGTCATGGACCTCGCCGACGACATCAGCTACTCCGTGCACGACGTCGAGGACGGCGTGGTGGGCGGTCGCCTCGACCTGGCCCGGATGGACGACGCCGAGGAGCGGGCCCGCGTCGCCGAGTACGTCCGCAGCTGGTACGGGTCGTGGAACGACGCCGGCGCGCTCGACGCCGCGATCTGCCGCCTCAAGGACACCGGATACCTGGTCACGGAGTTCGACGGGTCCCGGCGGGCCCTCGCCGCACTCAAGGACGCGACGAGCCAGCTGATCGGCCGGTTCATCGGCGCCGCCCTCGACGCGACGCGCGCCGAGTACGGCGACGGGACGCTCACCCGGTACGCGGCCATGCTCGTGGTGCCCGACGAGACCGTCGCCGAGATCCTCGCCCTCAAGGGCATCGCCGTCACCTACGTGATGGCGCCGCGCGAGCGTGAGCCGCTCTACCTGCGGCAGCGCGAGATCATCGCCGACCTCGTCAAGGTCCTCGCCGACCGGGCGCCCATGGCGCTCGAGCCGCCCTTCGCGGCGGACTGGGCCGCGGCGGCCGACGACGCCGCGCGGCTCCGCGTCGTCGTCGACCAGGTCGCGTCGCTCACCGACGTGTCGGCGATGCAGCTCCATGCCCGGCTGGTGCGGCCGGGGATCTGACCCGATCCCCGGCCGCCGGTCAGCCGGCCGCCGCCGCGTCCCGCGCCGCGTAGATCTCCTTGGCCACCATGGCCATGTTCACGGCCCGCGGGATCCCCGCGTAGCCGGCCACCTGCACCACGATCTCCGCGATCTGCTCCTTGGTGACGCCCACGTTCAGCGCCGTGTCGAGGTGCAGCCGGAGCTCCGGCTCGCACCCGCCCATCGCGCCCAGGATGCCGATCGTCACGAGCTGCCGGTCGCGGGGCGTCACGTGCTCGCTCTCGTAGAGCTCGCCGTAGCCCCACGCCAGGATCTGGTAGCCGAGCTCCGGCGCGACGCCGTCGAGCGCGGACACGAGGTTCCGCACGCCCGGCGAGCCGATGCGGTCGATCACCTCGAGCCCGTGCTCGACGGACGCCTTGCGGAACGACTCCTCGTGACGCAGGTTCTCCGTCATGACCATCCTCCGTAGTCCCCTATGTGCCGGTTTGCACTAAGGGGCCACACGTTAGCCCTTGACGGACCCCGCCGTCAGACCGCCCACGATGTACTTCTGCAGGAAGAGGAACAGCGCGAGCACGGGGATGGCCGAGAGCACCGCGCCCGCCGCGAACAGCCCCCAGTTCGCCTCGAGCAGCGACGACACCCAGCCGTAGAGACCCACGGCCAGCGTCCAGTTGCTCTCCGACTGCAGCAGCACGCGCGCGATGATGAACTCGCCGAACGTGCTGATGAACGACAGCAGCCCCACCACCGCGAGGATCGGCGACACGAGCCGCAGGATGATCGTCCAGTAGATCTGCGAGTGCGTGGCACCGTCGATCTTGGCGGCCTCGTCGAGCTCCTTCGGCACGGTGTTGAAGAACCCGTACATCAGGAACGTGTTCACGCCGAGCGCCCCGCCGAGGTACACGCAGATGAGCCCGAGCTTCGAGTTGAGGCCCAGCTCGGGGACCACGTTGCCGAGGCCCACGAGCAGCAGGAAGATCGCGACGAACGCGAGCATCTGCGGGAACATCTGGATGATGAGCAGGGAGGTCAGCCCGGCCCGCCGCCCGCGGAAGCGGAACCGCGAGAAGGCGTACGCCGCCGCGGCCCCCATGAGGACCGTCCCGACCGACGTCGCGATCGCCACCTGCAGGGTGTTGAGCATCCACGTCCAGAAGTACGTGTCGCCCAGCGCCTCGTAGTTGGCGGTGCTCACGTCCGCGAACAGCCGGTTGGAGCCGGTGAGCGTGCCTCCGTCGGACAACGACGCCGACAGCACGTACACGAGCGGGAAGCCCGCGTACACCACGCCCACGACCCCGACGAGGTGCCGCCAGCCCAGCTCCCGCATCCAGACGGCACGGGACATCCTCGGGGCCGACGCCGGTCGCGCGGCCCGGGTGGTCCGCCCGCGCCGGGCGGTGGTCACGTCGGTCATCAGGCGATCTCCTCGAGAGAGCGGGTACGCCGGAAGGCGAGGGCGGAGATGGTCGCCACGATGAGGAAGATGACGATCGACAGCGCGCTGGCCAGGCCGTAGTTCTTGGGCGCCGAGCCGTCGATGCCGCTGATCGAGTAGACCATCGAGATCAGGATGTCGGTGTGCCCGAGCGGCACGGAGGCGTCCGTGAACCTCGGCCCGCCGTTCGTGAGCATGTAGATCAGGGTGAAGTTGTTGAAGTTGAACGCGAAGCTGGAGATGAGCAGCGGCGCGGTCGACACGAGGAGCAGCGGCAGCGTGATGGACCGCCACGTGCGCCAGCGGCCGGCGCCGTCGATCTTCGCGGCCTCCAGGACGTCACCCGGCAGGGACTGCAGCGCGCCCGTGCAGATGAGGAACATGTACGGGAAGCCGAGCCACAGGTTCACGCCCAGGACCGCCAGCTTGGCCAGCCAGGGGTCGGTGAGCCACGGGATCGCCGCGCCACCGAGGAGCACCTGGTTGATGAACCCGAAGCTCTTGTTGAGCAGACCCGACCACAGGAGCGCCGCGAGGAACCCCGGGATCGCGTACGGGAGGATGAGCAGCGTGCGGTAGATCTTGCGGCCGCGGAGGCGCACGTCGTTGAACGTGATCGCCAGGAACAGGCCCAGCAGGAACGTGGTCCCGACGGAGAGCACCGCGAACGCGAAGGTCCAGATCAGGATCTTGAGGAACGGCGTCGCGTACCGGTCGTCGCCGAACGCGGTGAGGAAGTTCTCGAAGCCGACGACGACGCGCCAGCCCACCGGCAGCGTGGTGCCGTCCTCGGCCTCGAACAGGCCGTTGTCGTCAGGGGTGTAGACGGTGCCGCTCACGGTGTCCGTCAGGGTGTCGGCCGCCTCGTCGTACACGAGCGAGGGCAGGAAGACGTAGCCCGTCCGGGCGTCCTGGGTGCGCAGCGAGCCGTCGTTCGGGTCGTCGGAGACCGGGACCCGCAGGGCGGTGACCTCCTGCTGACGCTCCAGCACCGAGGCGCGGTCGAGCACCTCGTACCCCGGCACGTCGGTGGCGCGGTCGCCGTCGACGCCTGCGTCGTCGACCTCCTCGAGCGGCTGCTCGGCGGTCCCGGCGAGGACGTCGCCGTCGTCGGACACGATCGCGAAGCCGAGCGCGTCGCCCTGGGCGACGACCGTGAGCGGCGACGCGGGCGAGCCCTCGACGCGACGCTCGTTCTGCGCCAGGAGCGCGGCGACCGCGTGCTCCTTGGTGGAGTTGTGCCCGTCGCCGTAGTTCGTGAAGGCGACATAGCCCGTGTACGCGACCACGTAGACCTGGAAGACCAGCAGGAACGCCAGGCCCGGCAGGATGTACTTGAGCGGCAGCGCGCGCTTGGAGAAGTAGGCCCAGTTGGCGACCACCAGCAGGGCGAGCATCGCCGCGAGGATCCCGTACGACTCCTCGCCCCACGCGGCAAGGATCGCGAAGACGCCGAGAGCGTCCACGATCGCCATGAGGACGAGCTTGACCAGGAACCCGGGGCTCCACCCCTTCACAAGGGTGGAGCCCCGGGACAGGGGTGCTGACATCAGCCGATCGCGCCCTGGATGTCGGCCACCATCTTCTCCCAGGCGGCGGCCGGCTCGGCCGCGCCCGAGATGATCTGCGCCTCGGTGACGCCCCAGAAGGCCCACACGGAGCCCATCTCGGGGATCGACGGCATCGGCACGGCGTCGGCGCCGACGGTGCGGAAGCCGTCGGTGATCGGGTCGGACGACGCGGTGTCCGCGGCGGCGGTCAGCGCCGGCGGGCGGTTGCCGGCCTCGTAGAGGGCGAGCTGCGCCTCCTCGGTGGCCATGAAGTTCACCAGGAAGTCGGTGGCCGACACGGCGTTCTCGCTCTGGGCCGAGACGTAGAAGCCCTGCACGCCCACGAACGGCTGGGCCGGCTGCGAGCCGGCGGCCGGGATCGGGTCGATCGCGAGCTCGAGGTCCGCGAACTGCTCGAGCATCCACGGGCCGCCCACGATGTACGGCGACTCACCGTTCTTGAACGCCTCGACGGCGATGTCGTACGTGATGTCCGTGCTCAGCACGCCGGCCTTGCCCTGCTCGGCCAGCCAGGTCGCGAACGCGGTGCCGTTCTCGCCGCCGAGCGCGAGCTCCGGCGTGTACGAGCCGTCCTCGTTCTGCTCGAAGACCGGAGCGCCGAACGACGTCTGCAGCGGGTAGGACGTGTACGGGTCGCCCTCGGTGCCCGTCTGGAGCAGGATCGGGTACTTCGCGCCTGCGGCCTGGCCGGCAGCGACGGCGTCGGCCCAGGTGGCGGGGGCCTCGGGGGCGAGCGCCGTGTTGCGGATCAGGGCGATGTTCTCGACCGCGTACGGCAGGCCGTAGACCTGGCCGTCCTGGGTGAACGCCTGGACCGAGACGGGCTCGAAGTCGCCCGCGAGGTCGCCGAGCTCGATCGGGGACACGACGCCGGCGGACAGGAGCTCGCCGAGCCAGTCGTGCGCGCCGACGGTGATGTCGGGGCCCTCGCCCGTGGGGACCTGGGCGAGGAAGTCGGGGCGGATGTCCTCGAAGTTCTTCAGGACGAGCTCGACATCCGTGCCGGTCTCCTCCTCGAACGAGGCGGCAGCGGCCTCGACCGCGGCCTGGCGGGTCTCGTCGACCCAGATGGTGAGGCTGTCGCCGGCTGCGGCGGGCGACGACGTGTCGTCGCCCGGCTCTTCGGTACCGCCGGCGCAGGCGGACAGCCCGAGGGTCGTCGTCAGCGCGGCGGCGAGAAGGATGCTCCGTCGCATCGGTGGTCACTCCAAAGGGTTGGTGGGCGGCCCGTGGCGGGTGTTCGTCGTCGGGCCCGTGCCCTGACCGTAAGGCGGGCGGGCAGCACCTTGCAAGTCGTTGCGATAAAGTTTCAGCATCGTTTGCAGGCAGTGGCGCCGACACGCCCACCACCTGCTGCCGGACTTGCAGGACGAGGAGGTCCCGTGTCACCTAGGCTTCCGGGCGTGCGTACCCGACTGTCCGACCTCGCCGCCCAGGCGGGCGTCTCCACCGCGACAGTCTCGCGCGTGCTCAACGGCAAGCCCGGCGTGGCCGGGGAGACACGGCAGGCGGTCCTGGCGGCCCTCGACGTGCTCGGCTACGAACGACCCTCGACCCTGCGCTCCCGCTCGGCGGGGCTCGTGGGGCTGATCGTCCCCGAGCTCACGAACCCTGTGTTCCCGGCGTTCGCGCAAGCGATCGAGTCGCAGCTCGCCGAGCACGGCTACACGCCGCTCCTCTGCACGCAGTCCCCCGGCGGCACCACGGAGGACGAGTACGTCGAGACGCTGATCGACCACGCCGTCGACGGCATCGTGTTCGTCTCCGGCAAGCATGCCGACTCCCGCGCAAGCATCGAGCGCTACCAGCGCCTGCGTGGTCGCGGGCTGCCGATCGTGCTGGTCAACGGCTATGCGCCGGGCATCGACGCCCCGTTCGTGTCGCCGGACGACAGCGCGAGCGTCGAGCTCGCCGTGCGCCACCTCGTGTCGCTGGGCCACCGGCAGATCGGGATGGCGATCGGCCCCGACCGGTTCGTCCCGGCCGGCCGCAAGCTCGCCGCGTTCGCCGAGCAGCTGGTGCGTTACGGGCTCGTGACGTCCGAGAAGGACGCGCGGGACCACGCCGTCATCACCCTCTACACGCTGGAGGGCGGCCAGGCCGCGGCGGGCGAGCTCATCGACTCCGGCCACACCGCCATCGTCTGCGGCTCCGACCTGATGGCGCTCGGCGCCATCCGCGCCGCCCGCTCGCGCGGCCGCCGGGTACCGGAGGACGTCTCGGTGGTGGGCTACGACGATTCGCCGCTCGTGGCCTTCACCGACCCGCCGCTCACCACGGTGCGGCAGCCCGTGACGGAGATGGCCCGCGCCGCCGTCAGCGCCCTGCTCACCGAGATCCACGGCGAGCGGGCCCCGCGCTCCGAGCTGTTGTTCGCGCCCGAGCTCGTTGTCCGAGGGTCCACCGGGGCCGCTCCGCAGTAGCCGGCTGCTGGTCAGGCGTTCCGGGCGAGGGGTCACCTGCCGTACGCTTGCTGCAATCTTTGCAAGCCCCCCGAGCGTAAGGACCGCACCGCTCCATGTCTGCACCGACCGTCGTTCCCCTCATCGCAGGCGAGCCCGTCCACTCCCCCGCCCCCGGTGCGGAGTGGTGGCGTCACGCGGTGATCTATCAGGTCTACCCGCGCTCCTTCGCGGACGGCAACGGCGATGGCGTGGGCGACCTGCCCGGCGTCACCCGGCGGCTCGACCACCTGAAGCAGCTCGGCGTCGACGCCGTCTGGCTCAGCCCGTTCTACCGCTCGCCGCAGAAGGACGCCGGATACGACGTGTCCGACTACCGCGACGTGGACCCGCTGTTCGGCACCCTCGAGGACTTCGACGAGATGCTGGCCGGCGCGCACCAGCGCGGCATGCGGGTCATCGTGGACGTGGTCCCGAACCACACCTCGGACCAGCACGTGTGGTTCCAGGAGGCCCTCGCCGCCGCCCCCGGCACCCCCGAGCGCGAGCGGTACATGTTCCGCGACGGCCGGGGCCTGGCCGGTGACGAGGCGCCGAACAACTGGCAGTCCATCTTCGGCGGCCCGGCGTGGACGCGCCTCGCGCCGGGCGAGGACGACGGTCCCCTCGGCCCGCAGTGGTACCTGCACCTGTTCGACTCCTCGCAGCCGGACCTCAACTGGGAGAACCCCGAGGTCCGCACCGAGTTCGAGGACGTGCTGCGGTTCTGGCTCGACAAGGGTGTGGACGGCTTCCGCATCGACGTGGCGCACGGCATGATCAAGGCCCCCGGCCTGCCCGACTGGGCCGGCAAGGTCGCCATGGTCGAGGGCACGGACCCGGGTGCGCCGGAGGACGGCGCCACCGGCGCCGGCAACAACGGCCCCATGTTCGACCAGGACGGCGTCCACGACATCTACCGCGCCTGGCACCAGCTCCTCGCCGGGTACGACGGCGACCGCTGCCTCGTGGCCGAGGCCTGGGTGGAGCCGCTCTCCCGCCTCGCCAACTACGTGCGGGCCGACGAGATGCAGCAGGCCTTCAACTTCGCGTTCCTCACCACGCCGTGGAACGCTCCCGCGCTGCGGACCACGGTCAACGTGTCGCTCGCCGCGATGGACGAGGTGGGCGCGCCCAGCACCTGGGTGCTCTCCAACCACGACGTGGTGCGCCACGCGTCCCGGCTCGGCCTGTCCGCCGAGGCCTCCGCGGGCCCACTGAACGGCATCGCGGCCCACGACCCGCAGCCCGACGAGGAGCTCGGCCTGCGCCGCGCCCGCGCCGCGTCGCTGCTCATGCTCGGCCTGCCCGGCTCGGCGTACCTGTACCAGGGCGAGGAGCTCGGCCTGCCCGACCACACCGCCCTGCCGTCCGAGGTACGCCAGGACCCGGCGTTCTTCCGGACCGAGGGTGCCGAGGCCGGCCGCGACGGCTGCCGCGTCCCGCTGCCCTGGTCGGCCGACGACGCGGGCTTCGGCTTCGGCCCGACGGCGGCCACCTGGCTGCCGCAGCCCGCGTCCTACGCCCGCTACGCCGCGGACCAGCAGTACGGCGTGCCCGGCTCGACCTTCGAGATGTACCGGGCCGCCCTCGAGGTGCGCCACGCGCACGAGCTCGGGCAGGGCCGCCTGGCCTGGGTCGAGGCGTACGCCGACTCGACCGACGTGCTCGCCTTCCAGGTGAACGACGTCGTCGTGGTCGCCAACCTGGGCGAGTCACCCGTGGCGCTGCCCGCCGAGGCGGAGGTTCTCGTCGCGTCCGGCCCGCTGGGCTCCGGCGACGGCTCCGGCGTGGCCGACGACGGCGTGACCCTGCCGCTCGACACGACCGTCTGGCTCCGCGCGCTCTGACCCCTCCTCGCTGTGGCTACGCAGATGGTCGGGTTTCCGAGCTCGGAACCCCGACCATCTGCATACCCAGAGCGAAGAAGGTCAGGGCAGGACCCTGGCCAGGAACTCCCGGGTGCGCGGCTCGCTCGGCGTGGCGAGCACACGACGCGCCGGTCCCTCCTCGCAGATGCTGCCGGCGTCGAGGAAGACGACCCGGTCGGCGACCTCGCGTGCGAAGGCCATCTCGTGCGTGGCCATCAGGATCGTGGCGCCGTCGTCCTTGAGCCGCCGCACCAGGTCGAGGACCTCCCCCACGAGCTCGGGGTCGAGGGCGCTCGTGATCTCGTCGAGCAGGAGGAGCTCGGGCTCGGTGACCACGGCGCGCACGATCGCGACCCGCTGCTGCTGGCCGCCGGACAGCGTGTCGGGGAACGCCTTCGCCTTGGAGCCGAGACCGATGGTGGAGAGCAGGTCCAGGGCACGTGCCTCCGCCGTCGGCCGGGGCACCTTGTGCACGAGGCGGGCGGCGAGGGTCACGTTGTCGAGCACGCTCAGGTGCGGGAAGAGGTTGTACGCCTGGAACACGGTGCCGATCCGGGCCCGGACACGGTCGCCGTCCACCCGGGGGTCGCTGATGTCCGCGCCGGCGAGCAGGATCTGCCCGTCGTCGATGTGCTCGAGCAGGTTCACCGTGCGCAGCAGCGTGGACTTGCCCGACCCCGACGCACCGATCAGCGCGACCACCTCGTGCCGGCGCACCGCCAGCGACACGCCGCGGAGAACCTCGTGGTCGCCGAAGGCGCAGCGCACGTCTCGCAGCTCCAGCACGGGAGCGGTGCCGTCGCTCATACGAGGCTCCCCATCTGCTCGCGGGCCCGGAGCCGGGCCGTGTACCAGTCGGTGACGCGGATGACGGGCAGCGCCATCGCCACGAACAGCAGGCCGGCCACGACGTACGGCGTGAAGTCGTAGTGGTGGGCCACCTCGATCTGCGCGGCGCGCACCGCGTCGACGGCGCCGAGGACCGAGATCAGGCCCACGTCCTTCTGCATCGCCACGAAGTCGTTCATGAGGGCGGGCGTCACCTTGCGCACGGCCTGCGGCAGGACGACGCGCCGCATCGTCTGGCCGTGCGTGAGCCCGAGGGACCGGGCTGCCAGCCGTTGCGACGGGTGCACCGCCTCGATGCCGGCCCGGAACACCTCCGCGACGTACGCCGAGTACGTCAGGACGAGCGCCACCGTGCCCCAGAACGCCGCGTCCATGCGGCCGAACAGCTCCAGGCCGGGCACGCCGAAGCCCACCACGTAGAGCACGATGATGAGCGGCGTCCCCCGGAACAGGTCCGTGTAGCCGGCCGCGAGCGCCCGCAGCGGGAAGAAGACGGGGCCGCGCAGGGTCCGCAGGGTCGCCAGCAGCAGGCCGAGCACCAGCACACCGAGGGCGGCGACGAAGAGCACCCGCAGGTTGAGCAGGAGCCCGTCGAGCACGCGTGGCAGCGACTCCCAGGCGACGACCGGGTCGAGGAACGACTCCTGCACCCGCGCCCAGCCAGGGCTCGACCGGAGGGCGAGGACGAGCACCGCCGCGAAGACGACGGTGCTGCCCAGGCTCACGAGCACCGAGCGGGCGGTCTGCCGCCGACGGTAGGCACGACGGTCCAGCTCGAGCCCGCTGGGTGCGTGCACCTCGGGGGTCACTCCAGGACGGGGGCGGTGTCGCCGCCGAGCCACTGGGCGGCGAGCTCGTCGAGGGCGCCGTCCTCGCGCAGGCTGTCCACGGCGGCGGTGACGTCCTCGGTCAGGGGCGAGTCCTTCGGCAGCACGATGCCGAACTCGTCGCCGCCCGCGGAGCCGGGAAGCTGGCCCACGATGACACCGCCGTCGAGCTCGGCCGCCGTGAGGTAGAACCCGGTCGGGAGGTCGACGACGATCGCGTCGACAGCCCCGTTCTGGAGCGCGAGCTTCGCGTCGTCGTTCGAGTTGAAGACCTGCACGCCGGCCTCGGGGGCAATCGAGGCCTCGGCCGCCTCGAAGCTCGTGGTGCCGGTGGCCGCGCCGACGAGGAGCGGCTTCAGGTCCGCCAGCGTGGTGGCGTCCGCGGCGGGCGACCCCTCGACGGTGATGACCACCTGGGTCGTCACGTAGTAGGGCGACGAGAAGTCCACGGCCTGGCGGCGCTCGTCCGTGATGGAGAACTGCTGCAGGTTGAGGTCGAAGTCCTTGGGTCCGGGCGCGATGGACTGGTCGAAGGTGGTGCGGACCCACTCGACGTCCTCGGCGGCGAAGCCCAGCTCGTCCGCGACGGCATACGCGACGGCGGCCTCGAAGCCCTCGCCCGACGCCGGGTCGTCGTTCTCGACCCAGGGAGAGTAGGCGGGCTCACCGGTGGCGATCGTGAGCTTGCCCTCGGTGACGTGACCGCTGCCCGCGGTGTCGTCGGTGCCGCTCGCGTCACCCGAGCAGGAGGCGAGGGCCAGCATGGTGGAGACGGCCAGGACCGGGACGAGTCTGCGCTGCATGTGCACAGTGTGACGCACCCCGCCCTGTCGCGGGGAGGCCATCTGTGACAATGGGAGGCGTGACTTCCACCCTTCTCGACACGGTGCAGCCGGGCGACCGACCGGCGTCGGGCGCCGTGCTGCCCCCGCTCCGGATCGGGCCCCTCACCGTGACGACCCCCGTGGTGCTCGCGCCCATGGCCGGGGTGACCAACCGTGCGTTCCGCACCCTGTGCCGTGAGGCCGGTGCCTCGGGCGGCTTCGACCCCGGCCTGTACGTGGCCGAGATGGTCACGTCGCGCGCGCTCGTGGAGCGCAACGTCGAGTCGCTGCGCATCGTGACGTTCGGCCCGGAGGAGACGCCGCGGTCGGCGCAGGTGTACGGCGTGGACCCCGCGACGGTGGGCGCCGCCGTGAAGATCATCGCGGGCGAGGACCGGGCGGACCACGTCGACCTGAACTTCGGCTGCCCCGTGCCCAAGGTGACCCGCAAGGGCGGCGGCGCGGCACTGCCGTGGAAGAGGCAGCTCTTCACCGACATCGTGAAGGCCGCCGTCGACGCCGCCGAGCCGTACGGGATCCCGGTCACCGTCAAGATGCGCAAGGGCATCGACCCGGAGCACCTCACGTACCTCGAGGCGGGGCGGATCGCGGAGTCGCTCGGCGTGGCGGCCGTGGCGCTGCACGCCCGCACCGCCGCCGACTACTACTCCGGCGAGGCCGACTGGACCGCGATCGCGCGGCTGAAGGAGGCCGTCCGGACGGTGCCGGTGCTCGGCAACGGCGACATCTGGTCGGCGGAGGACGCGCTGCGGATGGTGCGGGAGACGGGGGCCGACGGCGTCGTGGTGGGGCGGGGGTGCCAGGGTCGCCCGTGGCTGTTCGCTGATCTCGCGGCCGCGTTCAACGGGTCGGACGAGCGTGTCCGGCCGGGCCTGCGTCACGTGGCCGAGACCATCTACCGGCACGGCGAGCTCATGATCGACTACTTCGACGGCGACGAGCACAAGGGCGTCCGGGACCTGCGCAAGCACATGGCCTGGTACCTCAAGGGCTACGCCGTGGGCGGCGACGCTCGGCGGGCGCTCGCGATGGTGTCGAGCCTCGCCGAGCTGCGGACCCTGCTCGACGGGCTCGACCTCGACCAGCCGTACCCGGGCGCAGACGCGGAGGGCCAGCGCGGTCGCGCCGGGTCCCCCAAGACGCCGCACCTGCCGTACGGCTGGCTGGAGTCGCGCGACCTGAACGCGGAGTTCGAGGCCAAGCTCCGCGAGGCGGAGCTGAGCGTCAGCGGAGGCTGACGCCGCTGACGTGCCTGGCCTGCTGACGGGGCTGGCCTCACGGACCTTGATGTGCCGCACCGGCGTTGTCACCCTGAGTGACGATGTGTACTCAGAGTGACAACGCCGGTGGGGCACGTGGTCTCAGCCGAAGTTGACGCCCTGCGCCAGAGGGAGCTCCGTCGAGTAATTGACGGTGTTGGTCGCGCGGCGCATGTACTGCTTCCACGCGTCGGACCCCGACTCGCGGCCGCCGCCCGTGGACTTCTCGCCACCGAACGCCCCGCCGATCTCAGCGCCCGACGTGCCGATGTTCACGTTCGCGATGCCGCAGTCGGAACCGGCCTCGGAGAGGAACGTCTCCGCCTCGCGCACGTCCATCGTGAAGATCGACGACGACAGGCCCTGCGGCACGTCGTTCTGGAGCGCGATCGCCTCGTCCAGCGTGGAGTAGGTCAGCACGTAGAGGATCGGTGCGAACGTCTCGCGGCGCACCACGTCGGTCTGCGCGGGCATCCGCACGATGGCCGGGTGCACGTACGCGGCGCCCGCAGCCCCGGGCACGTCGACGACGGCGCCGCCCGCGACGACCTGTCCGCCGTCGGCCACAGCCTCCTCGAGGGAGGCGACCATGCGCTCGCGCGCCCCTGCGTCCACGAGCGGGCCGACGAGCGTGCCCTCAGCACGGGGGTCGCCCACCGGGAGCCCCTCGTAGGCGCGGGCGAGGCGCGCGACGACGTCGTCCACGACCGACTCGTGCACGATGAGCCGGCGCATCGTGGTGCAGCGCTGGCCCGCGGTGCCCGCCGCGGAGAAGACGATGCCCCGGGTGGCGAGGTCCAGGTCGGCCGACGGCGCCACGATCGCGGCGTTGTTTCCGCCCAGCTCCAGCAGGAGACGGCCCATGCGCGCCGCCACGACCGGCGCGACCTGGGCGCCCATGCGCTCGGACCCGGTCGCGGACACGAGCGCGACCCGCGGGTCGGCCACCAGGGCCTCCCCCGCCTCGCGCTCGCCGAGCACGAGCTGCGACACCCCGGCCGGGAACCCGGCCTCCGTGAGCGCCCGGTCGAGCAGCGCGGCGGAGCCGATCGCCGAGAGCAGCGTCTTCTCCGACGGCTTCCACACCACGGCGTCGCCGCACACCAGCGCGACCGCCGTGTTCCACGACCACACCGCGACGGGGAAGTTGAACGCGCTGATCACGCCGACGACGCCCAGCGGGTGCCACGTCTCCATGAGCCGGTGGCCGGGCCGCTCGGACGGCATGGTGCGGCCGCCCACCTGGCGCGACAGGCCGACGGCAAAGTCACAGATGTCGATCATCTCCTGGACCTCGCCCAGGGCCTCGCTCGTGATCTTCCCGGCCTCGAGCGTGACGAGCTGGGCCAGGTCGGCCTTGTGCTCGGTGAGCAGCTCGCCCAGGCGCTTGACGACCTGCCCGCGGACGGGCGCCGGCACGGAACGCCACGTGGTGAACGCCTCGGCAGCCCGCCCGACGGCGGCGTCCACCTCGGCCGCACCCGCTCGCGGCAGCGTCAGGAGGGTCTCCCCCGACAGCGGCGAGACGACGGGGAGACCCTGCTCGTCGGCGTCGGGCACCGGGACCTGTGCGCCCAGGCGCTCCAGCGCCGCGAGCGCGTTGTCGCGGAGCTCCGCCGTCAGGGCGGACTCGGTCGGGGCGGACTCGGTCAGGTCGGTGGTCTGGGTGGTGCTGGTCATGCGAGCGCTCCGGGGGTGGTGGTGGCTGCGGACAAGGTCTGGGGGTCGACATCGAGCGTACGCGCGGCCGCTGACAGGGAGTCCTCGACCTGGCGGGTGTAGAGGTCGAAGGGGTCGTTCAGGTCGCGGCCGAGCGCGCCCGACATCCAGTCGGCGTCGCGGTCGGTGCCCTCCTGGGAGGCGTCCTTCGAGCCCTCGTCGGTGAGGTTCGACTGGAAGATGCCGGCGGCCGACCGCGGGAGGAAGTCCTCGTAGACGACCGGCTCGCGGGACACCGTGCCGCCGTCGTGCACCTCGTACGTGAAGTAGCCCAGGCCCTGGTCGGCGAGGGCGGACTCCGTGGTGGGGAAGGTCTTCTGCCACACGTCGCGGGCGACGGCCTGACGCTCCGCCTCCGGCAGGCCCACGGCGCGCTCGTCGACCTCGACCACCGCGGCGTCGTACGCGGCCCGGCCCGCCCGGGTGAGGGCGATGCCGCGCGCCTCGACCTCGCCGAACCGGACGCGCAGCGAGTCCTCGACGATCTCGCCCGACGGCGTGCGGAACGTGCGGGGCTCGGCGAGCGCGCGGAACGACGTCTGGCGCAGCAGCACGTCCGGGCCCTCCCAGCGCGGCGGGCCCTGGATCGCGTCGATCATCGTGATGCCGCGGGCCTGCATGCGCGCGTACAGGTCGTCGATGTCGAGGACACGGGGCGTGAGGTGGTTGATGTGCGTGGACGCGACGCCGCCGATGTCCGCGGCGACGGCCGAGACCGCCTCGAGCTCGCGGTACCAGGCCTGGTCCACGGGCTCGCGCGACAGCTCGAACGCCTCCGTGGCGAGGCGGAGGAACGTCTGCGCGTCGTCGTCCTCGAGCCCGCCGTCGGCCTCGGCGCGGTCCGCCAGGGCCAGCAGCTCGGGGCCGAAGAGCGCGCGGGCCCCGAGGAACCGCTCGAGACGCTGCTCCAGGTCGGCGGTGAAGAAGCGGCGGTCGCCGGTGACGAGCATCGACGTGAACACGCGGAACGGGTTGCGGGCCAGCTCGGCGCGGTCGACCGGCCGGAACGCCGTCGAGATGACGGGGACCGCGCTCGACGACGCGTCACGCAGGTCGTAGAAGCCCACCGGGTGCATGCCCATGGCCCCGAAGATCCGTGCGACCTGGGCGATCTCCGTGGGGGTGCCCACCCGGATGGCGCCGTGCCGCTCGGCGGTCACGCGGCCGATGGAGCCCAGGCGCTCGGCGTCGGCGCCGTTCGCCGCGACGAAGTCGGCGTTGACCTCGTGGGACACCTCCAGCAGCGTGGTGTAGGCGGGAACCTCGTTGCCGTACATGTCGGACAGGCTGCGGGCGAACGCCGCGCGCAGCCGCCACGGCTCGTGGAACGTCATGGCACTCTCTTCTCTCGGCTCAGGCGTCTGGGTCTCAGACGATGAGGGACTCGTTGGTGGTCAGGCCGCGGCTGAAGCGGTCCGCCGAGAAGCCGGACACGTCGACCCGCGGTTCGCGGCCCCGGTACAGGTCGCGTACGGCCTCGCCGACCGCCGGAGCCTGCAGGAACCCGTGGCCCGAGAATCCGGCGGCGTAGAGGATGCGGCCCGGAGCGTCCGTCGCCTCGCCGATGAGGGCGTTGCGGTCGGGCGTCATCTCGTACAGGCCGGCCCAGCCGCGAGCGACGGCGACGTCGGCCAGCGCGGGCGCGCACCGCTCGGCGGCACCCTGGAGGAGCGGCAGCCACACCGGGTCGTACTCGGTGTCGAACGCGATCGGGGTGTCCGGGTCGGCGATGCCCAGCAGCAGGCCGTCCGGCTCCGCGTTGTGGAAGTAGAACGTGGAGCCGTAGTCGATCGTGAACGGGATGCGCGGCGGTGCCGGATCGAGCGCCGGCGTGAACGCGATCTGGCGGCGGTACGGGTCCACGGGCAGGTCCAGCCCGGCGAGGCGACCGGCCTCGCGCGTCCACGCGCCGGTGCAGAGCACCACCGCGCGGGTCCGGACCCGGCCCTCCTCGGTCCAGACGGCGGCCACCTCGCCGCCCCGCACCTCCACCTCGGTCAGCGCGCACTGGGTGCGGACCGTGGCGCCGAACCGCTCGGCGCCCGCGGCGTAGCCCTCGACCACGGCGTGCGGGAGGGCGTACCCGTCACGGGCCGCGTAGGCGGCGCCAGCGAACCGGTCGGGGTCGATGTACGGGTTCAGGCGCCACGCCTGGTCCGTGGTGAGCATGCGGCTCGCCACGCCCCGCGAGTTCTGCATGGCGACGGCGTCCGTGAACCGGGCCACGTCGGCGTCGTCGGGGAGGAGGAACAGGTAGCCCGGCTGCTGGAGCCCGATGTCGGCGCCCGGGCGCTGCGCGAAGTCCTCGTACAGCTCCAGGCTGCGGTTCCCGAGGTCCACGTTGGCCGGGTCGGAGAACTGGGCGCGGACTCCGCCGACGGGCTTCCCCGAGCTGCCGGACGCGAGGTCCGCGGCTTCGATCAGCAGGACGTCCACCCCGTCCTCGGCAAGGTGGAAGGCTACGGACGTGCCGAGGGCGCCGCCGCCCACGACGACGACCTCTGCCTGCCGAGGCAGGGGGACACGGCTTCGCGCGTTCGCCCGCGCCGAAGAGCTCATGGCGGCATCCTGCCACGGGGAAGGCGGTCGAAGGGAGTCCTCCGGCGCTCGCTCACGGGAATATTGCCTGCGCGAGCCGTCTTTCGCCGCAAATTCCCCCGTCGCAGGCCCTGGCGGCGCGCGAAATCTCGCCCCGGCGAAAGGGCAGGTTCGACGAGAGCGGGACCGGTAGGCTGACCCTGATTCTTTCCGCGACCCCCGCGAGCGCATGCCGGCGCCTCGCGCGGGCCCGTTCCCGACCTGGAGTGATCTACGTGGCCAGTGCGCCTTCAGCGACCGCCAAGCTCGACGCCGTCGTCTCTCTCGCCAAGCGGCGAGGTTTCGTGTTCCCGTCGGGTGAGATCTACGGCGGGACGCGGTCGGCGTGGGACTACGGTCCCCTGGGCGTGGAGCTCAAGGAGAACATCAAGCGCCAGTGGTGGAAGGCGATGGTCACGAGCCGTGACGACATCGTCGGCCTCGACTCGTCGGTGATCCTGCCTCGCCAGGTCTGGGTCGCCTCGGGCCACGTCGGCGTGTTCACGGACCCGCTGACCGAGTGCCTCTCCTGCCACAAGCGCTTCCGCGAGGACCACCTCGTCGAGGAGTTCGAGGAGAAGAAGGGCCGTGCGCCCGAGGGCGGCCTGGCCGAGATCGCGTGCCCCAGCTGCGGCACGCGCGGCAAGTGGACCGAGCCCCGCGACTTCAACATGATGCTCAAGACGCACCTCGGCCCGGTCGAGGACGAGTCCGGCCTGCACTACCTGCGGCCCGAGACCGCGCAGGGCATCTTCGTGAACTTCGCCAACGTGGCGGGCACGGCACGCAAGAAGCCGCCGTTCGGCATCGGCCAGATCGGCAAGTCGTTCCGCAACGAGATCACGCCGGGCAACTTCATCTTCCGCACGCGCGAGTTCGAGCAGATGGAGATGGAGTTCTTCGTCGAGCCGGGCACGGACGAGCAGTGGCACCAGTACTGGATCGACTACCGCACGGACTGGTACGCGGACCTCGGCATCGCCCGCGAGAACCTGCGGCACTACGAGCACCCCAAGGAGAAGCTCTCGCACTACTCCACCCGCACCGTGGACATCGAGTACCGCTTCGGTTTCCAGGGCAGCGAGTGGGGCGAGCTCGAGGGCATCGCGAACCGCACGGACTTCGACCTGCGGACGCACACGGAGCACTCCGGCAAGGACCTGATGTACCGGGACCCGGTGAGCAACGAGAAGTACTTCCCGTACGTGATCGAGCCGGCCGCCGGCCTGACCCGGTCCCTGATGGCCTTCCTCGTCGAGGCGTACACCGTGGACCAGGCGCCCAACACGAAGGGCGGCGTGGACGAGCGCACCGTGCTCAAGCTCGACCCGCGTCTCGCGCCCGTCAAGGCCGCGGTGCTGCCGCTGTCCCGCAACGAGGCGCTCTCGCCCAAGGCGCGCGACCTCGCCGCCGAGCTCCGCAAGCTCTGGAACGTCGACTTCGACGACGCCGGTGCGATCGGCCGCCGGTACCGCCGCCAGGACGAGGTGGGCACGCCGTTCTGCGTCACCGTGGACTTCGACACGCTCGAGGACCAGGCCGTGACGATCCGCCACCGTGACTCCATGACGCAGGAGCGCGTTGCGCTCGACAAGGTCGTGAGCTACCTCGGCGGGTACCTCGTCGGCGCCTGACGACCATCCTCCGGGTCGCCCGCGAGCCGGGAGCCGCCTTCGAGTCGAGGGCTGCCCTCGAGCTCTGCGCGGGCGACCCGGAGCATGCGCTCGGCCCGCGGGTCGTCGCACGAGATCTCGTGCATCGGCTGCACGGGGATGGACCCCCGCTCGGTCAGCACGGTGACATGGCGTCCGACGTCGTCCGCGGGGACGAAGCGCGCCCGGACCTCGTCGAAGATGTACGTGAGCCAGAACCAGCCCTCGTCGCACTCGTCCAGGATCTCCCGGAGCCGCGCCTCCGACTCGACCAGGAACAGCGGGCGGTCCTCCCAGGGCAGGCGGAGCCAGAATCGCGCGCCGGAGCCGGGGCCGGGGCTTGCGCCGGAGCCGGGGCCGGAGCCGGTACGCGGGCCGGAGCCGATAAGGCCCTCGGCCAGCCAGGCGAACGTCTCGGGCGTGTCCGCGAACGCGATCTCGCAGACCGGGACGGGGACCGGGAGACCGAGGAGCGCGGCCGCAGCGAGTCCTTCGACCCGGTGCGCCGCGTCGGCGAGTCCCCGGAACGCGCTCCACAGCTCGGCGACGCGCTCGGCGGGTGCGGGGCCGTCCGCCACCTCCCCGAGCAGGCGGCGGACGTCCTGGTCCAACGGCTCGAGCTCGACGTGCAGCTGCAGCCCGGCCGCCGCCATCAGGCCGTCCAGGACGCCGAGCGACGGCGACCGGCTACCCGTCTCGATCATCGCCACCGTCGCGCGCGAGACGCCCGCACGGTCCGCCAGGTCCTGCTGGGTGAGCCCGCTCCGATCCCTCGCCGCACGAACGAGCCCCGCTGCATCCATGGCGCTGATCGTTCCTGGCGAGAGGGCCGGGCGCCACACGGCGGGACGCCAGGCTGTGGACAACCTTTCGCGGGACCGCTCCCTTCGGGGGTCCACGCGCCACGCCGGTGGACCTTGCCGTCGGACCCTGCCGTCGGACCCTGCCGGAGGAACCTGGTCGCGCCTGGCAATGTCACTCTGCGTCCACATTGTCACCGTGTGTGACCTCACCAGCACGGCACATGTCCATCCGCGGCCGTCTCGCCCCAACCCGGACGACCCTCGGCGCCGTGACGACGAGGTTTGACAACCGTTCTCACCAAAAGTGAGAATGACTCTCATGAAGCCTCGTCGCGCCGCGCTCCGCGCCGCCCTCCCCGCCCTCGCCCTTCTCGTCGCACCGCTCGCAGCCTGCTCGAGCGGTGACGCCCAGGGCGGCACAGGGGACGACGGCGTCACGGTGCTCGCCTCGTTCTACCCGCTCCAGTACGTGGCGCAGCAGGTGGGCGGTGACCTCGTCACCGTCGAGAACCTCACGCCGCCGGCCGCCGAGCCGCACGACCTCGAGCTCTCCCCCGCCCAGGTCCGGTCCATCGGGGAGGCCGACGTGGTCGTGTACCTGTCCGGCTTCCAGACCGCCGTCGACGAGGGCATCGAGTCCCGGCAGCCGGAGCGCGTCGTGGACGCGGCAGACGTCGCGGAGCTCGAGGAGCACCCGGGCAGCGCCGAGGACGAGCACGCGGAGGAGGAGACGGCCGAGGAGCACGCCGAGGAGGAGGCCGCCGACGACGGCCACGGTCACGGCAACCTGGACCCGCACTTCTGGCTCGACCCGAGCCGGCTCGCCGTCGTGGGCGACGCGGTCGCGGAGCAGCTGTCCGCAGCCGACCCGGAGCACGCCGACGAGTACGCGGCCGGCGCGGAGCGCCTCGCCCAGCAGCTCGGTGACCTGGACCAAGAGCTGGCCGACGGCCTCGCGGCCTGCACCGGCGCGACGCTCGTGACGAGCCACGTCGCCTTCGGCTACCTCGCCGAGCGCTACGACCTGGAGCAGTACGGCATCACGGAGCTCGACCCCGAGGCGGAGCCGTCGCCCGCCCGTCTGCGGGAGATCGGCGACGTGGTGCGCGAGCACGGCGTCACCACGATCTTCTCCGAGACCCTCGTGAGCCCCAAGGTCGCCGAGACCCTGGCCGGGGACCTCGGGGTCGAGACCGCTACGCTCGACCCCCTGGAAGGTCTGTCGGAGGAGGCAACGGCCGCCGGCGACGACTACGTGACCGTGATGCGCGCCAACCTGGCGGCGCTGGAGGAAGGCCTGGTGTGCTCGTGACGGCGGAGCCTGTGACCCGTGAGCCGACGACGGGCGAGCCCGTCATCGAGGTGTCGGGCCTGCACGTCCGGGCCGGCGCCAGCCACATCCTCCGCGGGATCGACCTCACGGTCCGCGGCGGCGAGGTGGTCGCGCTCCTCGGAGCCAACGGCTCGGGCAAGTCCACGCTGGTCAAGACGCTGGTCGGGGTCAACCCGCCGAGCGCGGGCACGGTGCGCGTCCTCGGCGGGAGCCTCCCCGGCTCCGCCGGGGCGAGCGTCGGCTCCACGCGCACCAACCGTTCCGCTGTCCCGTGGGAACGCGTGGGCTACGTGCCGCAGCGGGTCGGCGCCCGGTCGGGCGTCCCGTCCACGGCCGAGGAGGTCGTCGCCTCCGGCCTGCTGCACGGCCGCCGGCTGCGCCTGCCCCGCGGCTGGCGCAGCGAGGTGCGGGCCGCCCTCGAGCAGGTGGACCTCGCCGACCGGGCCCACGACGCCCTGCACGTCCTCTCGGGCGGCCAGCAGCAGCGGGTCTACATCGCCCGCGCCCTGGTTCGGCGACCGGAGCTCCTGATCCTCGACGAGCCCGTCGCCGGCGTGGACCGGCCGAGCCAGGAGGCGTTCGCCGCCACCATGCGCTCGCTGGTCGACGACGGCCTGACGGTCCTCGTCGTGCTCCACGAGCTCGGCGAGCTCACCCCGCTCGTCACGCGCGCCGTGGTCCTGCGTCACGGACGCGTGGTCCACGACGGGGCACCGCCCGCCGCCCGGGGCGACCACGACGCCGTCGGGCACCTGCACGTCCATCCGCACGACGACGAGGAGCAGCGCCGCGCTCCCCTGGCCGAGCTGGAGGTCCAGCCGTGATCGACATGCTCACCGACCCGTTCATGCAGCGGGCGCTCCTGGCCGCGCTGCTCGTCGGCGTGAGCGCCCCGGTGGTCGGCACGTACCTGGTCCAGCGGCGGCTCGCGCTGCTCGGTGACGGCATCGGCCACGTCGCGCTCACGGGCGTGGCGCTGGGCTGGCTCGTCGGAGCGGCCATGGGCCTCCGCGAGGACGACGTCCTGGCGGTTCCCGGTGCGGTCGTGGCCGCCGTCGCGGGCTCCGTGCTGATCGAGGTGGTGCGCCGCCGCGGCCGGACGTCGGGCGACCTCGCCCTCGCCATCATGTTCTACGGCGGCATCGCCGGTGGCGTCCTGCTCATCGGGCTGGCCGGTGGCACGTCGGGCAACCTGATGCAGTACCTGTTCGGGTCCATCTCGACCGTCTCCGGCACGGACCTCGTGCTCACCGTGGTGCTGTCCGCCGTGGTGCTGTCGGTCGGCATCGGGCTGCGCGCCGCGCTATTCTCCGTGAGCCACGACGAGGAGTTCGCCACGGCGTCCGGCCTGCCCGTGTGGGCTCTCAACATCGCCGTCGCGGTGGTGGCCGCCCTCACCGTGACGGTCGCGATGCGCGTCGTCGGCCTGCTGCTCGTCAGCGCCCTGATGATCGTGCCCGTGGCGGTGGCGCAGCAGCTCACGCACGCGTTCACGCGGACGATGCTCACCGCGAGCGTGGTGGGCGTGGTCGTGTGCGTGACCGGGCTGACGATCACGTACTGGCAGAATGTCTCCCCCGGCGCCACGATCGTGGTGCTGGCCATCGCGGCCTACGTCGTCGCGGTCCTCGCCCGGCCGCTCCTGACCCGGCGGTCCCCCGCCACCGACCCGCACCCCGACATCCCGGACGACGTCGAGGTCGCGACCGCCACAGGTCCGGGCGAGAAGGAGGTCTGCGCCTGATGAACGCACCACCCCGCATGACCCGCCAGCGCACCGCCGTGGCGGACGCCCTGGCCGACCTGGCGGACTTCCGCTCCGCCCAGCAGCTCCACGAGGTGCTGCGCTCCCGCGGCGACTCCGTGGGTCTGGCCACGGTCTACCGCACGCTGCAGGCCCTTGCCGAGGCCCGGGAGGTCGACGTCCTGCGCAACGAGGACGGCGAGAGCCTCTACCGCCGCTGCGCACGCCGCGAGCACCACCACCACCTGGTGTGCCGCGGGTGCGGGCGGACCGTCGAGATCGACGGCCCCACCGTCGAGTCGTGGGCGTCGACGGTGGGTGCGGCGCACGGTTTCGAGGACATCGACCACACGGTCGAGCTCTGGGGCACCTGCGCGGACTGCCGCTCCTAGCACCACTCGCCCTGTGCGAGACTTAGGCAATGCTTACCTCACCACGCGAGTCCTCGGGTGAGGTGACTCGTTCCCGCACGGCCGGCGCCGACCCGGTCGCCCGGCGCGCGCGGCGTCGGGCCCTGGCCCTGGTCCTGGCTCTGGTGGCCCTGGGGCTGATCGCCGTGGCGAGCCTCGCGCTCGGCGTGCGGGACATCGCCCCGGCCGACGTCTGGAACGCGCTCGTGGCCCCGGACGCCGCCAACCAGGACCACCGCGTCGTCCTGGAGCAGCGCCTGCCCCGCACGCTCGTGGGCCTCGCCGCCGGTGTCGCCCTGGGCCTGGCGGGCACGCTCGTCCAGGGAGTCACCCGCAACCCGATCGCCGACCCCGGCCTCCTCGGACTGAACTCCGGCGCGTCCCTCGCCGTGGTCTGCGCGTTCTGGCTGGTCGGGGTGACCGCCCCCATCGGGTACGTCTGGTTCGCGTTCCTCGGCGCCGCGGCGGCGGCCCTGCTGGTCTTCTCGATCGGCGCCGCGCAGCCCGTGCGCCTCGCCCTCGTGGGCGCCACCGTCACCGCGCTGATCACGCCGCTCATCACGCTGGTCCTGCTCCGCGACGCGACGGCGTTCAACCTCTACCGCTTCTGGGTGGTCGGCTCGCTCACGGGCCGCGGCCTCGACACGGTCGCCACGCTCTGGCCGTTCGTCGTCGTCGGGACGATCCTGGCCGTGGTCCTGGCGCACCGGCTCAACATGCTCGCCCTGGGCGACGACGTAGCGCGGGCGCTCGGGCAGCGCGTCGGCACCACCCGGGCGATGACAGGCGTCGCGGTCGTGCTGCTGTCCGGCACGGCCACCGCCCTCGCCGGCCCCATCGCCCTGGTCGGCCTCGCCGTCCCGCACGCCGCGCGCCGCCTCGTCGGCACCGACTACCGGTGGGTCATGGCGCTCGCCGCGCTCCTCGGGCCCGTGATGCTCCTCGGCGCCGACGTCATCGGACGGCTCGTGCTGCCCCACTCCGAGCTGGAGGCAGGCGTCGTCGCCGCCCTGCTCGGGGCCCCGGTCCTCGTCGCCGTCGCCCGCGGCCGCAACGTGGCGGGGGTGTGACCATGGCGAACGACCTGATGACGACGTACGCGGTCGCGGCGGGCTCCGCCGTCCGGCACCTCCGCGCCGCCCGACGCCGGCGGCTCGTCCTGGTCCTGGCGGCCTGCGCCGTGCTCCTGGTCGCCCTGGCGACCCTGGCCCTCTCCCTGGGCGCGGCGTCGCTGCCGCCCGGGCGGGCGCTCACCGCGCTGCTCGGCGTGGGCGAGGCCAAGGACGTGTTCATCGTGCACCGGCTGCGGCTGCCACGCGTCGCCGCGGCCGTGGTCGTGGGAGCGTGCTTCGGGCTCGCCGGCGCGCTGTTCCAGTCGACGCTGCGCAACCCGCTCGCCTCCCCCGACATCCTGGGGATCGCCAGCGGCGCCAGCCTCGGCGCCGTGTGGGCGCTGCTCGTCGCCGGGGTGACCGGGCTCGCCGTGGCGGGCGCGGCGTTCGCCGGCGCGCTCCTCGTCGCCGTGGCGATCTGGTTCTTCGCCTGGCGCCGGGGCCTTCACTCGATCCGGTTCGTCCTGGTCGGCGTCGGCTTCGCGTACCTGTGCTCGTCGCTGCTGGCGTGGCTCCTGTCCAACGCCGAGGAGCGGGTCGCCCAGTCGGCGCTGCTCTGGACCGTCGGCTCCGTGTCCGACATCCGCGGTGAGGAGCTGGCGCTCCTCGCCGTCGTCGCCGCGGTGCTGGCGCTCGCCGTCAGCCTCCTGGCCCGCACGCAGGGGCCGCTCGCGCTCGGCGACGACAACGCCCGCGCTCTCGGCGTCCACGTCGACGCCGCGCGGGTGGGGTCGCTGCTGCTCGCCGTGGGGCTCGTGGCGATCGCCACGTCCTTCGCGGGCCCGGTCGCCTTCGTCGCGCTCGTCGCCCCCGCGATCGCCCGCCGCCTGCTGTCCGACGGCGGCGCCGCCCTGCTCGCGTCCGCCGGCGTGGGCGCCGTGCTGGTGCTCACGGCCGACCTGGTGGGACAGCACGCCGTGCTCGGCGTCTCCGCCCCCGTGGGCATCGTGACGGGCATCGTCGGTGCGCCGTACCTGCTGTGGCTGCTCGCCACGAACGAGAGGAAGTCCCGCGCATGACCGCCGCCGTCCGCGTCACCGACGCCACCGGTACCAGCGACCACCCCGGAGCCGCACGGAGCGACACCCTGCGCGCGGAGGGCGTGGTGCTCGGCTACGACGGCCTCCGCGTCATCGACGGCCTCGACCTCACGCTGCCGCCCGGGAAGATCACCGCCATCGTGGGGCCCAACGCGTGCGGCAAGTCCACGCTGCTGCGCGGGCTCGCCCGGCTGCACCCCCTTGACGGCGGCCGGGTGATGCTCGGCGACGAGGACGTCTCGCGGATGGCCCGGCGCGACCTCGCGCGACGCGTCGGCATGCTGCCGCAGTCGTCCATCGCGCCGGACGGCGTCCGCGTGGCCGAGCTCGTGGCCCGCGGGCGCTACCCGCACCAGGGCTGGTTCGGGCGGCACTCGTCCGACGACGACGCGGTGGTGCTCGCGGCCCTCGAGTCCACCGGCGTGGGCGACCTGGCCGACCGCCCGGTCCAGGAGCTGTCCGGCGGCCAGCGGCAGCGCGTGTGGATCGCGATGGTGCTGGCCCAGCAGACGGACGTGGTGCTGCTCGACGAGCCCACGACGTTCCTGGACGTGCGCCACCAGCTGGACCTCCTCGACCTGCTCACCGAGCTGAACCGGACGCGCGGGACCACCGTCGCGATGGTCCTGCACGAGCTCAACCTCGCCGCCCGGTACGCGGACCACCTCGTGGTGATGAGCGCGGGCAAGATCGTTGCCGAAGGCAACCCTAATGAGGTCCTGACCAGCGAGGTCGTGCTGTCGGCGTTCGACCTCCGGGCCCAGGTCGTTCCCGACCCGGTGTCCGGTTCGCCCCTCGTCGTCCCGGTAGGCCGGTTCCACTCCGCGTGACGTGCGGCACACTGGCATTTTCGTAACACCGTCGTGACGTAATAGGGGTCCGGCTGAGGTTAGGCTCTCCTCACCTAACACCTTCTATCTGGGAGAACCCGTGCGTCCTCGCCGTTCCCTCACCGCGGTCGCCGGCCTCGTCGCCGCGACCGCCCTCGCCCTCGCGGGCTGCGCGTCGCCTGACGACTCCGCGACCGAGGCCTCGTCCCCCGCCGCCGGTGGAGCCACCGACGAGTTCCCCGTCACGATCGAGCACGCCTTCGGCGAGACCGTGGTCGAGGCCGAGCCCGAGCGCGTCGCCACGTGGGGCTGGGGCTCCACCGAGGCCGCCGTCGCCGTGGGCGTGTTCCCCGTCGCCGTCGCGGAGCAGGTCTGGACCGTCGGCGAGGGCAACCTCCTGCCGTGGGTCGAGGCGGCCTACGACGAGGCCGGGGTGGAGCACCCCGTCGTCCTCACCGACGACGGCGAGTCCGTGCCGTACGAGGAGTTCGTCGAGGCGGCGCCCGACCTGATCGTGGCCCCGTACTCGGGCATCACGGAGGAGCAGTACGACCTGCTCTCGGAGATCGCGCCGGTCGTCGTCTACCCCGAGGCGGCCTGGACCACCCCGTGGGACGAGACCATCTCCATCACCGCCGAGTCGCTGGGGCGTACGGCCGCCGGTGAGCAGGTGCTCGCCGACGTCGACGAGTTCACGGACGGGATCGCCGAGGAGCACCCGGAGTTCGAGGGCAAGACGATCGCCGCGATCGTCGACAGCCCTTCCGAGGGCCTCGTCTACGTGTACACCTCGGCCGACCCGCGCGCCGGGTTCCTCGAGGCGCTCGGCTTCACGACGGCCCCGTCGGTCGACGAGCTCGACACGTCGGACGGCGGCTTCTTCTACACGCTGTCGTACGAGGAGCTCGACAAGCTCGAGTCCGACGTGGTCGTGGCCTACACGTACACCGAGGAGGAGGCGGCCGCGCTGCCGACCCGCAAGGAGCTGCAGGCCGTCCCGGCGTTCGCCGCCGGCAAGGTCGCGCAGGTCGTCGGCCAGGTCAACGTGTCGTCGGTGTCGCCGCCCACGGCCCTGTCCTACGACTGGCCGGACGGCATCGCGAAGCTCGCTGAGGACCTGTCGGCGGTCGTCGCCGACTGAGTCCCCCACGCACAGCGTGCGGCTGCCGAAGTAGTGCGCCCGTCCGGGCCGCGCGGGTCTCATCCCGCGCAGGGCCGGACGGGCGCACTACTTCGGCAGCCGCACGTTCAGCCCTGCTGGGCCACCGCGTCCACGGCCCCGCCGTAGCGCCGGTCGCGGTTGGCGTACTCCTGGACCGCGCCCCACAGGTGCCGCCGGTCCACCTCGGGCCACGCCTCCTGCAGGAAGACGAGCTCCGCGTAGGCGGCCTCCCACATCTGGAAGTTGGACGTGCGCTGCTCGCCGCCGGTGCGGACCAGCAGGTCCACGTCGGGCAGCTCGGGCACGTACAGGTACTTCTGGATCGTCTTCTCGGTCACCCTGCGCGGGTCGAGCGTGCCCGCCGCCGCGTCGCGGGCGATCGCCGCCGCCGCGTCCGCGATCTCCGCCCGGCCGCCGTAGTTGACGCACATCGTGAGCGTGCACACGTCGTTGTCGCGGGTGGCGACCTCGGCCTCCTCCAGCACCCGGATCACCGACGCCCACAGCCTCGGCCGGCGCCCGGACCAGCGCACCCGCACGCCCCACGACGCCATCGTGTCCAGCTGGCGGCGCATCACGTCCTGGGTGAAGCGCATGAGGAACCGCACCTCGTCCGGGGAACGCTTCCAGTTCTCGGTGCTGAACGCGTACGCGGAGATGTTCTGCACGCCCACCTCGATACAGCCCGCCACCACGTCGAGGAGGGCGGCCTCGCCCGCCTTGTGGCCCTCGGTGCGCGGCAGGCCGCGCGCGTTGGCCCAGCGGCCGTTCCCGTCCATGACGACGGCCACGTGCCGGGGCACGAACTCGAGCGGGATCGCGGGCGCGGTGGCGCCGCTGGGGTGCGGGAACGGCCGGACATACGTCCTGGCGCCCGACGCCGGGGTGGTCGCCACCTCAGATCGCCTCGCCTTCACGGGGGATCGCGGGGATCTTGTGCGGGACGGCAGGGATGGCAGGTGCGGGGACGGCGGGCGTGTCCCGCTCGACCATGCGCAGTGATCGCAACGTTCTCTCCAGGTAGTACTGGCTGTAGGCGGCGACGAGCCCGCTCGCCTCCTTGCGGTGCCGCGCGTCGGACACGTCGGCGACGTCCCACTCCCCCGCCAGCAGCGCGGCGAGGAGGACGAAGGTCTCGGCGGCCGGTGCCGTGGAGCCCGGGGGCCGACAGCGCGGGCAGACGGCGCCGCCCTGTGCCACGTTGAGGGCGCGGTGCGGCCCGGGCTCGCCGCACCGGGCGCAGTCGGTGAAGCTGGGCGCCCAGCCTGCCACGGAGAACGCGCGCAGCAGGTACGAGTCGAGGACCAGCCCCGAGTCGTGGTGCCGCTCGGAGAGGGCCCGGAGGGCGCCGGCGAGCAGCCAGTACTGCTGGACGGCTGGCTCGCGCTCGGCCTCGACCAGCCGGTCGGCTGCCTCGAGCATGGCGGCCCCGGCGGTGTAGAG
Organism: Antribacter gilvus; assembly: GCF_003946865.1. Classification (GTDB taxonomy): domain Bacteria; phylum Actinomycetota; class Actinomycetes; order Actinomycetales; family Cellulomonadaceae; genus Antribacter; species Antribacter gilvus. Next base: position 132,068 of record NZ_QXTH01000009.1, on the reverse strand, counting down.
GCCGTAGTCCTCGCAGATGGCGCGCGCGTACGGGCCCACGGTCTCCACCTGGGTCACCGTGTCGAGGTTGCGGCCCACGTGCAGCTGGACGTCCACCACCATGAACGGCTCGAGCCGTGCCCCGAAGCGGGACGACGTGCGCCGCACGCCCTTGCCGACCGCCCGCACCTTGCCGTTCTCCCGCGTGAGGAACGTGACGATCCGGTCCGCCTCACCCAGCTTGTGGGTGCGCAGAACGATCGCGTCGTCTCGGTACAGGGGCACAGGACCATTGTCCCAGCCCTCACCGACATCGTGACCCGACCGGCGGCTATCGACGCCAACCGCCGGACGACGGCCCTCGAACATGAGAGGAGCCCTGTCACGGGTGCCGCCTGTCGACGACCTGCACAGCAGCCGTGGACGTTGCCATCCGGGACGGTCGTCCGCCAAGCCGCTGAATAACGTCATTTTAGGCTCCGAATCGCTCCCTCCGTACGCTCGCCTGGAGCCGGGGGCCCGCAAATTCTGACACCTCGTCCCAGACCCCCGGCTCGCCGACGAGGTACTCGACGACCTCGAGCAAGAACTCGTTCGACACATGTTCGTTTCCCGTGTCGAGGATCTCCTCGGAAAATGCAGAAAACCGCTCTGTCAACCCTCTGGCCTGCGATGACGATGGGCGCATTTTCGGAAGAACGGGTACATTGCACAATCTCGAAGAGCCACTCGTTCACACCCACGAAGCCGGCTTCTTCCGCGGAGAATCCAGCCTCGAGATCGGAGCGCAACCTCTCTCGCGCATATTCACGGATCTCGTCACCAAACTCCGGAAAATACCTCTCTAGCAGGCGGCGCAACCCAGCCGCGCTACTTGTCACCGAGCCACCCCGTCTCCCGATTGGGTGCGTAACAAACGACAGTTGTCCTCAAGCGTGCCTATGCCTAGTTTCATCCGTCCGCACGAATCCGTCAGCGCCTCGAGATCAAGAACCGCGGCGTCCAGGACGATGGAAGTACTTTCCCACCCATACTGGACGGACTCCGTTCCCGCCATCGGAACAGGGCGGTAGGAGACGCGAGTCGAGGTTGGTGGGTCAGAGCGGTTGGCTCCCACGTGATCGGACTCGACGACGTCCTCCTGCGCACGATCCAGTCGCTGTTCACCCTGGGGCGAGGGGACCTACGCCGCACCTTTCTACGGCCGGGTCCTGAGGCAGCGACACGACAGGGTCAGCGCTCCACGAACGTGCCGTGCTCCGTCAGCTCCGGCTCCCAGACGGCGCGGTGGATCACGTAGCGCTCCAGGACCGCGCGGGTGACCAGGGCCAGCGCGGCCCACACCACGAACAGGGCGAATGCCTGCAGGAAGTTCGACGGGATGGAGCCGAAGCCCGTGAACGCCAGCAGGGGCACGCAGAGGGCGAAGCCCGCGAAGGCGGGCAGGAGGTTCACGCCCACCCACTGCAGCACGGACAGCATCTCGCGGTCGCGTACGGCGTCGACCTCGTGGTGGGCCAGCACCTCGACCACGTGGTCGGCGCGCCACCGGCACACGTGCCGGGCGACGGTCCACTGTGCGCCCCGGGCCTCGAGCGTCCCGATGCCCGCCGGGGGCAGGATGCCGAGGAGCCGGTGCAGCTCGGTCGGCGTCATGTAGCCGCGGTCGAGGATCGTCATGCTGTGCACCGGCGGATTCCGCAGGTCGGTGGGCAGCACGAGCGCCGTGAGGAACGAGAGGAACCCGCCCAGGACGAGGAGGCTCACCAGGAACTGCGGCAGCGGGCCGGCGAACTCGGACGCCAGTGCCATCGCCACCGCACCGAGCGTGACGAGGAGGATGCGGTTCTTGAGGCTCACCATCTGGATATTACCGGCAGCCCCCGACGCTCCCCGCGCCCTGACCGGCCCCGATGTCCGGTTCACCCGGTGAGTCACGACTGCGCCACCCCTCAGAAGAACACCACGTCCCGTCGCCCCAGCGGCCTCGCGACCAGCCACCAGGCCGCGACCTGGACCACGACGAGCGCGGGCAGGGCGGCGAGAACGATCCCGCCCAGCGCGGCCAGCGCCGACACGGAGACGGCTCCGTGCATCAGCGCGGGCCAGGCTGCCACCACGGTGACGAGCACCGGAGACAGCACGGCCACGGAGGTCAGCCACAGCGGGGCGCGGGCCGTCGTGCCCAGGCGGCGGGCCACCACGGCCGCGCCGTGCAGGCGGACGAGCAGCACGAACGTCACCGCAAGACCCGCTGCCGCCCAGACGCTCCCCCAGACGACGCCGAGCAGCGCGCCGAAGGCCGCAGAGAGCACGGTGCTCGCCACCACGATCACCCGGTCCCAGGCCGACCGCCAGACCGCGGAGGCACGGCGGCTCCGCAGCCAGAGTCCCGCGTCGCGCGCGGCCCACGAGGCGACGAGCGCCACGAGGACCGGGTAGCCCGCGGCCGCGAGCGCCGACTCGGCGTGCGGGAACGCGCCCACCAGGACTCCCGCCGCGGCCACGAGCCAGACCTCGCCGGCGAGGAGCAGCGGGCCGACGGCGGCGAGCCTCACCCGCCGCTCCGCCCCCGTCGGCGCACTGCCGAGCGCTGCCCCGGTTCCCTGGACCGCGCCGTCGAGCAGAGCCCACCCGGCGAGCAGGACGGTGAGGAGCACGCCCCACACGGCGGCGGTCACCGGACCACCTCCGGCGCCGCGCGGAGGCCCTCCGGCGCCGCGCCGAAGCGCAGCAGGTCCTCGGGACCGGCGCCGTCGTCGTGCAGCACCTGGCCGGGCGGCGCGCCGAGCACGAGGCCCTCCGCGCCCCGGGCGGCGAGCCGGCGGAGCACCCACCAGTCGAGGACGGCGAGGGTGACCATGAGGCCGACCAGGACCACGAGCGACGTGAGCACGGCGGAGGCGGGCTGGTCGGACACGACGTCCTCGGTGCGCAGCACGCCCACCACGACCCACGGCTGGCGGCCCAGCTCACGCACGAGCCATCCGAGGATCCCCACCACGAACGGCGCGGGCAGCAGCACCGCCAGGGTGCGGAACAGCCCGTTCCGCACCCTCGGCCGGAGCCGGAAGAGCGCGCCCCGGATCAGCAGCAGTGCCAGCACCCACCCGCCGAGCACCACGAGGTTGGCGAACCCCATCATCACGGCGAGGGACGTCCCCACCACTCCCGGGTACACCGCGACGGCGTCGTCCATGTCGAGGTACGTGAACTGCGCGTACCCGGCCCCCGTCGCCAGGAGGGCGCCGACCAGCCCGGTCGCGATCCCGGCGCGCATCGACCGGCGCCACAGGTCCTCGTCCACGTCGGCGGGCTGCCGGCCCGCCCGCTGGCGGCCACCCGTCGCCGGGTGCAGCCGCAGCCGCGACGCGCTGACGCCCACCAGGACGAAGCCGCCCGCCACGAGGCAGGCGCCGAGCACGTGCAGCGACGACACCAGGGCCGCGGGGTTCAGGATCAGGGCGGCCGTATCGGTGATGTGCGCGACGCCGTCGACGAGCTCGTACCCCACCGGGTTCTTCAGGAAGCCGTTGGCCACCATCACCGTGAACGCCGAGGCGTAGCCGGTCAGGACCACCAGCCAGAACAGGGTCGCGTGGAGCCACCGCGGCAGCTGGTGCCAGCCGAACACCCACAGCCCCAGCAGGGTCGACTCGAGGAAGAACGCGACCATCGTCTCCACGGCCAGCGGTGCGCCGAAGACCTCCCCGGCCACGTCGAGCAGCCCCGGGAAGTGCATCCCGAACTGCAGCTCGAGCACGATGCCCGCCGCGATCCCCAGCGCGTAGTTCACCAGGTAGAGCTGGCCCCAGAACCGCGTCGCCCGCTCGAAGACCTCACGACCGGTGACCGCCCAGCGCGTCCCGAGCACGGCGACGACCGGTCCGAGCCCCAAGGTCAGGAGGACGAACAGGAAGTGGGTCGCGGCCAGCAGCGCGAACTGCAGGCGGGCGAGGTCGACAGCGCTCACGATGCCGACGGTAGGGACCGGCCGGGCCCGCGGGAACAGGTCCCGGCGAGGTTCCGGGCGGAACCAGGGAGAACCCTGAGAGCCCCGTGGGGCAGGCACCCGCCGGCACGGTAGGGCAGGCCCTACCCCGCCGGGCGATCGCTATCCCAGCAGTCGCAGCGCCCGCCCGTGCGGCTCCGCCAGCCCCACGGGCACGCCGTCCCGCGCGAGCAGGAAGCGCCCCGCGGGATCGACGCCCTCGGGGAGCCGCGCGGCGACGTCGGGCAGCACGAGGGGGTCCTCGTTGCTCAGCCAGGTCACGCCGAGGCTCCCCACCTGCTCCACGAACCAGGCCCGGTCCTCGGGCGTGAGGTACACCAGCACCGCGGAGTGCTGCACCACCACCGTCGCGCCCTCGGGCGCCTCGGACACGAGGGCGGCCAGGGCGTCGTTCAGGTCGTCCCGGACCACGTGGGGCGGGTCGGCCGCGGCGATCGCCGCCGCGTGGCGCAGGCGGTCGGCGCGGTCCTCGTGCTCCGGCCAGATCAGCGCCTCGAGCCAGGCCAGGTCGCCGGGGTCGGTCACGTCCAGCGGGTTCAGGTCGATGCCCGCACGCCAGACGACCTCGGGCAGGCTGGACGGGAGGCCGTCGAACGACGGCACCTCGCAGCGCAGCACCACCGGCGACGGCCCGTCGGCCGGGTCGATCCGCCGCACGCCGTCGGGCGACACGTACTCGTACGAGTACCGGTCCGGGTACAGCGTCAGCCCCGCCGACGCGCCCACCTCGATCAGGGCGACCGGCCCCTCGACCGCCGCAAGGAAAGGGAGCAGCGTGGCACAGCGGCCCGGCTCGTTCGTCTGGGTGGCACGGGCCAGCATCTCGGCCCGGACGTCGGGCCAGCGTGCCAGGAGCCAGGGCCGCACCTCGTGCCACGGCCGCAGCGGCACGCCCAGCAGGCGGGCGCTCGCGAACAGCAGGTTGGGCTGGCGCTTGGGCGCGGGCAGCTCGTCGAGCAGCGCCACGAGCTCGGCGTCGTCGGCCACGCCCAGCGACCAGTCCTCGTAGCGGGGCGAGGCGCCCCGCGCCCAGTCGGTGGCGAAGACCCGGTACGTCTCGGAAGTGCCCATGGGCACCGAGCGTAGGGCGAGAAGCTCCGCACGTCCCGCAACTCGCGTTCCAGACAGAAACAATTGTTTCGTGACGGACACGTCTCCGGCACGCGCCGGAAACCGTCAGGTGGCACTATTCGGGACCGTGGACGCCATCTCGAAAGACGACGACGCCTGGCTCGCCCAGGCCGTACAGCTGGCCGTGGAGAACGTCGCCGCGGGCGGCGGCCCGTTCGGCGCGATCGTGGTGCACGACGGCGAGGTGGTCGCCTCGGGCGTCAACCGCGTCACCCACGACCTCGACCCCACGGCGCACGCCGAGGTGGTCGCGATCCGCGCGGCCTGCCAGGCGCTGGGGACGTTCTCGCTGGCAGGGAGCATGCTGTACAGCTCGTGCGAGCCCTGCCCCCTCTGCCTGGCGGCCGCGCTCTGGTCCCGGGTGGACCGCGTAGTCTTCGCCGCGGACCGGGACGACGCGGCGCGCGGGGGCTTCGACGACCGTGCCTTCTACGACCTGTTCGGCAGCGACCGGGCGACCTGGCCCACCTCCGTCCGGAACCTCCGCGTCGAGGGGTGCGAGAGCCCGTTCGATGCCTGGCTTGCCCGCCCCGACAGGACGCCCTACTGAAACACCGATTTCCACGGCATTCCCGCCCGGTGATGCCCGCCACGAACGATCTGACGCGCACATAACGATTACATAGCGTCCGGTACCTTTAACGGCTGCGTAACCCGACGACACGAGCGGTGCAATCGAGGGTCCTTAGGGTCGCAATCTGTAACAGGGGTTTCGGCGTCAGAACCAGCACAGGAGAACCACACGATGAAGCTTTCCCGTCCGCGCACGCGCGCTGCGCGCCTCACCACCCTCGTGGCGTCGGCGGCCGTCGCGTCGCTCGCCCTCACCGCCTGCGGCTCCGGCGAGCCCGAGACCGCCGGCGAGAGCGAAGGCCTCGGCGACGTCACGGTCCAGCTCTCCTGGATCAAGAACGCCGAGTTCGCCGGCGAGTTCATGGCCGACTCCAAGGGCTACTTCGCCGACGCGGGCTTCGGCACGGTCACCTTCAACGCCGGTCCGGGCGCCACCGAGAACCTCGTCGCCTCGGGTGAGGCCGACTTCGGCCTCACGAACGCCGTGACCGTCGCCCAGGTCGTCGCGAACGAGGACGCCCCGATCAAGATCGTGGGCACCACGTTCCAGAAGAACCCGTTCACGATCCTGTCCCTGAAGGACGGCGCGAACATCGAGACGATCGACGACCTCAAGGGCAAGAAGATCGGCGTGCAGGACGGCGGCAACGGCCTCCTCTTCGCCGCGCTGCTCGCGGCCAACGGCCTCACCGAGGACGACGTGACGATCGTGCCGGTCCAGTACGACCCGTCGCCGCTCGTCAACGGCGAGGTTGACGGCTTCCTGGCCTACGTCACCAACGAGTCGATCATCGTGGAGTCGCAGGGCAAGCCGGTCACGAACCTGCTGTTCGCCGACAACGGCCTGCCCTTCGTGGCGGAGTCGGTCATCGCCACCGACGAGACCATCGCCGAGCGCCCGGACTACGTGAAGGCGTTCCTCGAGGCCGAGATCAAGGGCTGGAAGGACGCCTGCGCCGACCTGGAGGGCGGCGCCGAGCTGGCCGTCGAGGAGTACGGTGCGGACCTCGAGCTGGAGCTCGAGAAGGAGATCCAGCAGAACACGATCCAGTGCGAGCAGCTGGTCAACACCGAGGAGACGGCCGAGAACGGCATCTTCACGATCAGCGACGACATGCTGGAGCAGAACCTCGCCACGTTCGAGGCCGCGGGCATCGACGTGACCGCCGAGGACGTGTTCGACCTGTCCCTCCTCGAGGAGCTCCTCGAGGAGAAGCCGGAGCTCAAGGACTGAATCCCGTGACCCAGGACGTCACCACCGGTACCGGCCCCGCCCCTGTCCCCGCCCCGAGCGGGCAGGGCGGGGCCGGCACCGGCCTCCACATCGCGAACCTCTCGAAGTCGTTCGGCATGGGCCGCAGGACGGTCACCGCGCTGGACGACGTCACGCTACACACCGACCAGGGCAGCTTCCTCTCGCTGCTCGGCCCGTCGGGCTGCGGCAAGTCGACGATCCTCCGCATCCTCGCCGGGCTGGAGAAGCCCACGAGCGGCACGGCCCTCGTCGACGGCAAGACCCCGCTCGAGCTCCGCCGCGACCACGAGCTGGGCATCGCGTTCCAGGACTCGGCCCTGCTGCCGTGGCGCTCGGTCCTGTCGAACGTGCGCCTGCCGTTCGAGGTGTCGGGCGAGCCGGTGGACCACGAGCTGGTCACCGAGCTGATCCGCCTCGTGGGCCTCGAGGGCTTCGAGAAGGCCAAGCCCGGTCAGCTGTCGGGCGGCATGCGCCAGCGCGTGTCGATCGCGCGCGCCCTCGTGGTCAAGCCGTCCGTCCTGCTGCTCGACGAGCCGTTCGGCGCCCTCGACGACATGACCCGCCAGCGCCTCAACCTCGAGCTGCTGCGGATCTGGACCGAGAAGCCGGCCACCACCCTCATGGTCACGCACGGCATCTCCGAGGCCATCTTCCTCTCCGACCAGGTGGCGGTCATGAGCCCGCGGCCCGGCCGGATCAAGGAGGTCATCGAGGTCGACCTCCCGCGCCCGCGCACGCCCGAGATGATGCGCACGCCCGAGTTCCACGCCCTGCACGACCACGCGTCGGAGCTGCTGTTCGGCGACGCCTCCTCCGGAGGGTCCGGCGATGCCTGACCGGTTCCGGTCCTGGCTCACCGGGCTGGCGGGACTCGTCGGGATCGTCGCGCTGTGGTGGCTGCTGGCCGTCACGGTGTTCGACGGGAAGTCCATGCCGACTCCCCCGGGCGTGCTGCGCCAGCTCGGCGTGGACGGCCTGGGCTTCTATACGAAGAACTTCTCCGGGACCGTCAACGAGGCGGTGCTCGGCTTCCTCTGGGGCAACGGGCTCGCCCTCGCGCTCGCCTCCCTGGTGCTGCTCGTCCCGCGGCTCGAGTCCGCGATCATGCAGGTCGCGGTGATCAGCTACTGCGTGCCGACCGTCGCCATCACGCCGATCCTCTACATCATCCTGGGCCCGGCGGACGACGGCGGAGCCTCACCCACCGCTGTCGTCCTCGCGGCGCTGTCGGTGTTCTTCACGACCGTGGTGGGCGCCATGCTCGGCTTCCGGTCCGCCGACCGCGCGGCGCTCGACGTCGTCAGCGTGTACGGAGGCGGACGCTGGAAGCAGCTCACCAAGGTGCAGCTCGTCGCCGCGCTGCCCGCGGTCCTGTCCGCCCTGCAGATCGCGGCGCCCGCCGCGTTCCTCGGTGCGATCCTCGGCGAGTACATCGGTGGCGTCGACCGGGGAGTCGGCCCCGCGCTCGTGGCGGCCGGGCAGGGCCTCATGGTCGAACGGGCCTGGGGCATCATGTTCGCCTGCGCGCTCGTCGCAGGCGTGGGGTACGGCGTTTTCGGCCTCCTGGGCCGCTTCGCCGCGCCCTGGGCGAGCGGAAGGGGTCGCGCATGACCGGGCCGACCGATCTGCGCCGGGCGACGGGGCTGCGCCCCGGGACCGGGCGCGCCGTGCTGAACGGCGTGGGCAAGGCCCTCGCGACCGGCCTCGTGATGCTCGCGATCATCGCCGTGGTGTGGGTCGTGGCGGTGGCGCTCGTCGACAACACGTTCGTGGCCAAGGGTCCCGCCGACGTCTTCGAGTACCTGTACCTCAAGGACGACTCCGCCGAGGTGCGGGCCGACGTCCTCGACGCCCTCGGCGTCACCCTCGGCGACGCGGCCATCGGGTTCGCGGCGGGCATGCTGGCGGCGACGGCGCTGGCCGCCCTGATCGTGCTCTCCAAGCCGGTCGAGGCGTCCGTGATGCCGGTGGCGCTCATCCTGCGGGCGGTGCCGCTCATCGCCCTCACGCCCGTGATCCGGCTGCTGTTCACCGACACGCTCACGCGCGTCGCCGTGATCAGCGGCATCGTCGTGGTGTTCCCCGCGCTGGTCAACATCGTGCAGGGGCTCCGCTCCGTGTCGTCGCAGATGACCGACGTGGTGCACGTCTACGGCGGCGGGGCCTGGGCCATGCTCGTCAAGGTCGCGTTCCCGTCGGCGCTGCCGGCCCTGTTCGCGTCCGTCCGGATCTCCGTCCCCGGTGCGATCACGGGTGCGCTGCTCGCGGAGTGGCTCATCACCGGTCAGGGCCTCGGGTCGATGGTCGTGGACGCGGCGGGCAAGTCGCAGAACAACCTCGTCTGGGCGTGCGTGCTCGTGGTGACGCTCGTGTCGCTGCTGTTGTACGTCGTGGCGCAGGTGATCGAGTCGCTCGTGCTCGCCCGGTACGGGCAGCGCTGAGAGCCGTGCCTCCGCTCGGCCCCGGTTCCGCCGGACCCGCAGCCGTCGGCCTGGTCCTGGCCGCCGGGGCCGGGTCCCGGTACGGGACGCCCAAGGCGCTCGTCCGGGCCGCCGACGGCGTGCCCTGGGTCGAGCTCGCCTGCCGTGCCCTGCGCGACGGCGGGTGCGCCGACGTCCTCGTCGTGCTCGGCGCGAGCGCTGCCGAGGCTCTTCCCCTCGTGCCGTCGTGGGCCCGGCCGGTCGTCGCGGCGGGCTGGGCCCGCGGCGTGGCCGCGTCGCTCCGCACGGGCCTCGCGGCCTGCGCGGCGACGCCCGCCGCGTGCGCCGTCGTCACCCTCGTGGACCTCCCGGGCCTGCGCCCGGAGGCGGTGGCGCGGCTCCTCGCAATGGCTCCCGCGCACGGTCCGCGGGAACAGCACGAAGTGTCAGCCGGGGGTGGTGCCGCCGGGACCCGCCTCTCCCTGGCCCGCGCCACCTATGGGGGGCGGCCGGGGCACCCGGTGCTGCTGGGGCGGTCGCACTGGGCGGCGGTCTCGGCCGAGGTGCGCGGCGACGTGGGCGCGGGGCCGTACCTGCGCACCCACGGGGCGCTGGACGTGGACTGCACGGACCTGGGCGGCGGCGACGACGTGGACGTCCCCGCGCGCTGAGTCGCCCGGACGCGGGCGGCGGCGCAGAATGCCGGCGCAGGTGGCCCGTGTGGTAGCCGACGCGGGTGGCCGAGCGCCCCCGTCAGGACACTTGTGCGTCCAGCGTTGTCACTCGTGGTGACCATGTGTACCCAGAGTGACAACGCTGGAGCACCAACTGTCGTCAGGAGCCCGTCCCGGTGGAAAGTCGCTCGAGGACGAGTGTCACCAACGGCAGATCGACCGTCGGCACCGCGAGCGTCCAGCTGCCCGACGCCGAGGTGCCGTCGACCTGCCTGAACAGCGCGTGCTTGAACCCACCGCGCTCCGGCGGCGACGCCTGGCCGAGCACGTACGGCGGAGGTCCGATCAGTCCCCTGATCTCGAGCCGCGACGCCGTGTCGAGGCCGACCCTCAGGCCGACCGCGGTCGGCTTCGGGTCGGTCATCCGGTAGGTGATCACTTCGACGGCACCGCCGGACAGGACAGACTCCAGATCCTGCCCGGCGGTCCTCCGCCTGCCGAGGAGAATCCGGAGGTTGTCGAGGAACGTGCGGGTCCCCGCGCTGCGGGGCGCCGGATCGACGGCCTGCTCGACGATCTCGCCGTCGACCAGCGACCTGGTGACCGGATCCTGAGCACTCAGACTGATCCAGCGCGTCAAGGCGCCCACCAGGGCGAACATCCCGACCGATCGCATGAGCCAGCCGGTCCAGTCCGTGCCCGCGAGGGACGCGACGACCACCCCGAGGCCCGCGACAGCAAGACACCATGCTCGGCTCCGGTGGAGCGATCTCGTCCGGCTCATGCCGAGGATCGTCCCACGCCGTTCAGGAGCCTCCACAGCGTGTCCTTCTGCATCGGGATCGCGTGCGGCCGCACGCCCGTCGCGTCGGTGATCGCGTTCGCCAGTGCGGGCGCCACGGGGTTGTACGGCGCCTCGCTCATCGACTTGGCCCCGCGCGGCCCGGTCGTGTCGACCGTGTCCGCGAACAGCACCTCCGTCGGCGGCACATCAACCAGCTGCGGCACCCGGTAGTGCCGGAACGCGCGGGTCATCACCTCGCCGTCGTGCAACTGGACCTGCTCCTGGAGCGCGGACCCGAGGGCCTGGGCCACCCCGCCCTCGATCTGGCCGCGCAGCTGCTCCGGGTTGATGACCACGCCGGCGTCGGCCGCGTGGACCGACTGCAGGACCCGCACCTCGCCCGTCGCCCGGTTCACGGCCACGCGGAAACCCTGCACGTTGAACGCCACGGACCGCGGCGACCCGTCGTGCGAGCCCTCGGCGGAGCGCACGCCGTCGCCCCCGTCGAGGTGCTCACGCAGGCGCGCCGCCGCCTGCGCCACGGCCTTGCCCGCCACGACGGACCCGGCGGAGCCGTAGGCGCCGGTGTCGTACCCGGAGGTCCCCGTGTCCGACTGCCGCACCCGCACCCGGTCCGGCGGCACCCCCAGGGCGTCCGCGGCGAGCTGGACGTGCACCGTGGTGGTGCCGTTGCCGAACTCGGCGGTGCCGACGTCGACCGTGAAGCCGCCGTCCGCGTCCGCCGACACCCGCGCGTTCGAGTAGTGCCCCCGCGGCGGGACGGTCGCGATCATGGCGAGCGCCACGCCGCGCCCTTCGGACCAGCCGACGGGAGCGGCACGCCCCCCGCCGTCGGTGGCCCCGCGGGCCCAGCCCCCTTCGGCGGCACCGTCGCGGCTCTCGGCGGCGCCGCGGCGCAACGCCTCGTCCACGAGGTCGAGGCACTGGTCCAGCCCGTACGACCCGTAGTCGAGGTCGTCCTGCACGAGCGAGCCGACGACGAACGGGTCGCCCGGACGCACCACGTTGCGCCGGCGCAGCTCGACCGGGTCGAGGCCGAGCCGGGCGGCAAGCTCGTCGAGCGCCGACTCGATCGCGAAGATGACCTGCCCCAGCCCGTACCCGCGGAACGCGCCGGAGGGCAGGTTGTTCGTGTAGACAGCCTCGGCGTCGACCCGCTTGGCGGGCACGCGGTACACGGCCATGGACTCGTGGACGCCGTGGAACAGCACGCCCGGGGCGTGGTTGCCGTACGCGCCGGTGTCGGACAGGACGTCGATCGCGAGCGCCGTGAGCACGCCGTCGGCGCCGGCCCCCGCGCGGACGCGCACCCGCATGGGGTGGCGGCAGGGCACCACGGTGAACTGCTCCTCGCGGGTCAGCTCCCACTGCACCGCGCGCCCGGTGCGGAGCGCCGCGAGCGCCACCACGTCCTCGACGAGCAGCTCCTGCTTGCCGCCGAAACCGCCGCCCACGCGGCCCACGACCACGCGCACCGCGGCGGGGTCGAGCGCGAGCAGCCGGGCGAGCTCGTCGCGGACGAGGAACGGCACCTGGGAGGAGGTACGGACGGTGAGGGTGCCGTCGTCGGCGACCCAGGCGCGGGCGCCGTGGGTCTCGAGCGCCGCGTGGTTGACGCGTGCGGTGCTCCACTCCCCCTCCACGGTCGCGGCGGAGACCGCCAGCGCGGCGTCGACCGCTCCGGGGACGGGGTACTCCTCGCGAACCACGGCGACGACGTTCCGGCCAGGGTCCGCGATCCGGGCGAGCACAGGGTCCTTGTCGCCGTGCACGAGCGGCGCACCGGGCGCCCGGGCGGCCTCGGGGTCCAGCACGGCGGGCAGCACCTCGTACTCGACGTCGACGAGCCGGAGGGCTCGGCGCGCCTGGCGGAGGGTCTCGGCGACGACGACCGCCACACGCTGCCCGCGGAAGCGGAGGACGGGGTCGAGCATGAGGGTGTCGTCGGGGTCGTCGTTGCGGTCCTGGTGGCGACCTGTCGAGTAGGGGGTCGCGGGGACGTCGCGGTACGTGAGGACCAGGTGCACGCCTGGCGCGGCGCGGGCTGCGGCGACGTCGATCCGCGTGATGCGGGCGTGCGGGTGCGGGCTGCCCAGGACGGCGACGTGCAGCATCCCCGGCGGTTCCGGCTCGTCGAGCGTGTAGGCCTCGCGCCCGGTCACCACGCGGAGGGCGGCCGGGGCGGCGACGGGGCGGCCGAACGACTCCCCCGCCACCGCGGTCTCGACGTTGCGGCGGCCGGCGAGCGCGTCGCGGACCGACCGGTAGCCCGTGCACCGGCACAGGTTGCCCTTGAAGAGGCGGTCGAGCTCGGCGGGCTCGGGTGCCTCGGCCGCGGGCAGCCCCAGCGCCGCCGCCGTGCACACCATGCCCGCGGTGCAGAACCCGCACTGGAACCCGGCTGCGTCGGCGAAGGCTTGCTGGGCGGGGTGCGGGTCGTCGGGCGTCCCGAGCCCGGCGACGGTCACCACCTCGGAGCCCACGGCCCGGTGCGCCGGGACGATGCACGAGTGCACCGGGTCGCCGTCGAGCAGCACGGTGCAGGCGCCGCAGTCGCCCGCGTCGCAGCCCTTCTTCACGCCCGTGCGCCCCTGCTCGCGCAAGAACGTCCGCAGGCACTGGCCGGGCCGCGGCGCGGCGTCGACCGCGGCCCCGTCGATCCTCACGCGAGCTCCTCGAGCACCTCGTGCGCCAGGCCGCGCGTCACGGCTGCCCGCCAGTCGGGCGCGCCGTGGGGGTCGTCGAACCACTCGGTGACCGCGTCGAGAGCCCGGTCCAGGGCGGCGTGGTCGCCGGGGGCCACCTCCAGCGGGACGGGCCGCGGCACGGACGCGGTGAGGACCAGCCGGGCGGTCTCCTCGGCCCGGAGCCCCGTCACCACCGCGGACGAGCGGCCCAGCGGCGTCAGCGCGATCTTCCGGAACGCGGTCCGCGCCCCGAGGGCCGACGCCGGCACGCGCACCTCCCGGAGCACCTCACCGTCGGCGAGGGTCGTCTCGCCCGGCCCCGTGACGAAGGAGGTCAGCGACTCGACCCGAGCACCCCCGCCCGGAGCCCAGACCAGGACCGACGCTCCCAGGGCCGCGAACAGCGAGACCATGGCCCCCGCCGGCAGGGCGAGGCTGAGGTTGCCACCCACCGTGGCGGTGTGCGCCACCTTGAACGACAGGAGGAGCGCGTCCGCGCACGGCTGCGCGATCCCGAGCCCGCGGTAGGGGCCGCTCCGCGCGCCGAGGGCGCCGAGCCCGGCCCGCACCTCCTCGACGGTGCAGGTGGCGGAGACGCGCAGGCCGCCACCGTCGATGGTCCAGGGCTCCCAGCCCAGGCCGAGGAGGTCCACGAGACCGGTCACGCCCGGCGGCAGCGGCTCCGAGTAGAGGAACGTGCCCCCGGCAAGGAACCGTTCACCCGGAGCGAGCGCCAGGTCCGCGCGGGTCCGGGCTGTGCGGACGCTGTCGACGTCAAGGTCCATTCAGCTCTCCTCGATCTCGCGCAGGGCGGCGTACGTACGGTCGATGGTCTCGATGCGGCGCTCGCCGTCGTCGGTCCGGGCGAGAACCTGGTCGGAGAGGGCGGCGATCAGGCTCATCGGGACCGCGTGCGAGTCGAACGCGCCCTCGTAGCCCACGGGGCACTCGATCCACCAGGTCACCCGGCCCGCGAGGTGGCGCAGGGTGGGGTCGGCGAGGAGGAGGACACGGACACCGTCGGCGACCAGGGCGTCGACCGCCCCGGCCACGCCCGCTGCGTGGCGGCGGAACGAGACCATGACCACGACGTCGTCAGGGCCGAGGCCCACCAGGTCCTCGGCGAGCGACTGGCCCGGCGCGGGGGCGAACACGACCCCGCCGCGCACCTGCGCGAGGTTGCGGCGCAGCTCCACGGCCACGGCGTGGCTGCCGCGACGCCCCACCACGACCACCTGACGGGCTGACGCCAGGGCCTCCGCCACGTCGGCCAGCAGGGTCTCGTCGAGCGTCGCGTAGGCGCGCTGGAGGTGTGCCACCTCCTGCTCGAACCGCTCGCGGAGCCCGGGCGCCGGCTCGACCGCGACCGGCAGCCCGCGACCGCGCTGCATCCGCAGGTGCTCGCGCAGCCCCTCGAAGTCGTCGTAGCCGAGGCGGCGGAAGAGCCTGCTCATCGTCGCCTTCGAGACGCCTGCCAGCGTGGCGAGCTCGGTGGCCCGGTAGGTGGCGAGGTCGGCGATGTGGTCGAGGAGGGTGTCCGCCGCACGGCGCTCCTGCGGCGACAGCTCGCCGTAGCGGCCCGCGATGCGGTCCTCCAGCGGGACGTGGTCCGTGGTCATGGTGTGGCCTCCCCCTGCGTGTACCGGGCAGCGGC
Source organism: Antribacter gilvus (assembly GCF_003946865.1). Lineage (GTDB taxonomy): Bacteria > Actinomycetota > Actinomycetes > Actinomycetales > Cellulomonadaceae > Antribacter > Antribacter gilvus. Next base: position 116,878 of record NZ_QXTH01000009.1, on the reverse strand, counting down.
CGCGAGCACGGCCGCCTCGAGCGCGTCCAGGGCGAGCGCGACGTCGTCCTCGCGCACCGCCTCCGCCGGGTGATGGCTGATGCCGTCGTGGCAGCGGACGAAGAGCATCGCCACGTCGGTCACGGCGGCCATCGCCATCGCGTCGTGCCCCGCGGGGCTCCAGAGCCCCAGGGCCTCGCCCCCGGGCACCGCCTTCCAGATCCCGGCCACCACGGCCTCGCTGAGCCAGGGGGCGCAGGCGGTCGACGGCGCGCGGTGCGTCTCCTCGGCCGCGAACGTGACGCCGCGGGCCTCAACCACCGTGCCGGCCGCCGCCTGCAGGCGGTCCCAGAGCGCGTCCCGCTCCTCGTCGGTGCGGGCCCGGAGGTCGAGCGTCATCGTCACGAGGCCGGGGATCACGTTGACCGCGCCGGGCTGCACGTCCAGCGCCCCCACGGTGGCGAGGCAGCCCGACTCCCGGGCGAGCCTCTCCGCGGCGAGCACGATCTCCGAGGCGGCGGCGAGCGCGTCGTGGCGGCGGTCGTACGGGGTGCCGCCCGCGTGCCGCGCCTCGCCCGTGACGGTGAGGACGAACCGCCGCGCGCCCGCGATCGTCGTGACGTAGCCGAGCGGGAGGTCCGCCGCCTCCAGGTGCGGGCCCTGCTCGATGTGCGCCTCGAGGTAGCCCACGAGGTCCTCCGGCCTGCGGGCGGCGTCGCCCACCCGGTCGGGGACCAGGCCGAACCGCGCGAACGCCTCGCGGAGGCTCACCCCGTCGGAGTCCTGCTGGTCCCACCACGCCGCGTCCCACTGGCCCGACGCCGCACAGCTGCCCAGCAACGCCTTGCCGAACCGGGCGCCCTCCTCGTCGGAGAAGCCCACGACCTCCAGGGCGAACGGGAGCTCCGTGGTGCGCAGGCGTTCGGCGACCGCCACGGCGAGGACCACGCCGAGCATGCCGTCGTAGCTGCCCGCGTCGGGGACGGTATCGAGGTGCGAGCCGAGGACGAGAGCGGGCTCGGGTCCCGTAGGCGCGGCGCCGCCCGCGTGATCGGGGTCGCCGGGCCGGCGGCCCCAGAGGTTGCCCGCGGCGTCGGTCTCGACGTCGAGCCCGGCGTCACGCATCCACGCGCCGACGGCGGTGTTGACCGCCGCGTGCTCCGGCGTGAGGTACGCGCGTTCCAGGGCGTCCGGACGGGCGGAGTACGCGTTCAGGTCGGCGCAGCGGTCGAGGACCCAGCGCGCGGACGTCATGCCGTCGCTCCAGGCTCGTCCGCCGTGATCGGCGCTCGCGGGGCAACATGTGTGCCGCCCGCGATGTCACTCTCGGTCGACTCTGTTGACGCAGAGTGACATTGCTTGACGACATAGTGTTGCTCGCCCGGCTCCCCGGAACCGCCCGGCTCGCCCGGCCCGGGACCGCCCGGCTCCCCGGGACCGCCCGGGCCCGCCGTGGCGTCGTCGTACGCCGCGAGCGCCGCCGCGACCCCGCCGCCCGGCGGGACCGCGACCCCGGACCGGCGCAGCACCTGCTCGAGCGCCGCGAGGGTGAGGAGCACCGCGTCCCGGCGGGCGTTGTAGCCCATGGTGCCGATGCGCCACACGACGCCGTGCAGGGGGCCGAAGGAGGTGCCGATCTCGATGCCGAAGTCGGTCAGGAGGGCGGCACGCACCCCGTCGCCGTCCACTCCCGCGGGGATCCGGACCGCCACGACGTTGTTCATGCGGTGGTCCAGGTCCCCGAAGACCTCCAGCCCGAGTCCCTGGACCCCGGCGAGCATCGCGCCGCCATGCAGGGCATGGCGCGCGACCGCCTGGTCCAGGCCCTCCTCGGCGAGGAGCCGCGCGCACTCGCGGGCCGCGTAGAGCATCGAGGTGGCCTCGGTGTGATGGTTCAGCCGGCGAGGACCCCAGTAGTCCATGACCTGGGCGAGGTCGAGATAGTTCGACTGGATGCGCGATCCCCGGGGCTCGTCGCCGGGTGCGCGGATCCCGGCCTCGACGTGCTTGCGGGCGTCGATGACGGCCGCCGCACGTGGCGAGACCGTGATGGGCGCGCTGCCCGACGGCCCGCCCAGGCACTTCTGCAGGCCCGCGCTGGCGACGTCGAGCCCCCAGGCGTCGGTCCGGAAGTCGTTGCCGCCGAGGGACGCGGTGGCGTCGACGTAGAGGAGGGCGTCGTGCTCGTGCGCGATGGCGCCCAGCTCGTCGAGCGGCTGCGCCACGGTGGTGGACGTGTCGCCGTGCACCACGGCGAGCACCTTCGGGCGCGCCCGGCGGACGGCGTCGGCGATCGCCTGCGGGTCGACGATGCCACCCCACTCCGCCTCGACCGTGTGCACCACGGCACCGGCCCGCGCGGAGATCTCGGCGAGCAGATGGCCGAAGCGCCCGAACACCGGCACGACGACCGCGTCCCCCGGCTCCAGGAGGCTGACCAGAGCGGCCTCGATCCCGGCACGGCTGGTGCCGTCCACGAGAAACGTCTGCTCGTTGGCGGTGCGCCAGACAGTCCGCCAGAGCGCCATCGCCTCGTTCATGGTGCCGGTCATGAAGGGGTCGAACTGGCCCACGAGCGACGCGGCCATCGCGCGCAGCACGCGCGGGTCGGCGTCGACCGGGCCCGGGCCCATGAGGAGGCGGGGCGGGGGGTTGACCTGGTTCATGCTGTCTCCTCCTGCGCCGCGGCGCTGCCGGGCCGGACGAGCAGGCGCCCGTCGCCGCGGACGTGCTCGAAGTCGTCCAGCGGGCGCCGGCGCCCGCCGTCGAGCTGACCGTGCATCGTGGCCTCGAGGAACGAGCTCACGACGAACCTCCCGCCGAGCATCGTGTCCGTCACCGCGCCGGTGACCGTCAGGCCGTCGTAGGCGCTGACCGGGTTGCGGTGCGCGAGCTGCGCGGCCTCGATCGTGGTGATCCCCTCGGGGTCGTAGACGAGGAGGTCGGCGGCCGCGCCCTCGGCGATGATGCCCTTCGGGCGGTCGCCCTTGTCGAGGCCCACGAGGGCCGCGGTGCTCGCCGACGTCCAGCGCGACACCTCCGGCAAGGGCACGCCCCGCCGGCGGGCGGCGTCGGCCAGGGCGACGAACCCCGTCTGGAGGCCGGAGATGCCACCCCAGGCCGCCTGCAGGTCCGTCTCGCCGACGGGTCCCCCGAGCACCTTCTCCGCGACCGACGACGGCGAGTGGTCGCTGACCATGCAGTCCAGGATCCCCTCGCGCAGGCCGTCCCAGAGCGCGTCCTGGTTGCCCCGGTCGCGGATGGGCGGGCAGCACTTGTAGGCGGCGTCGCCGTCGGGCACGTCCTCGGCGGCGAGCACCAGGTAGTGGTGACACGTCTCGGCGGTGACGGGCAGGCCCTCCGCCTTGGCCTCCGCGAGCAGGTCGAGGACCTTCGCCGAGGAGACGTGCAGCACGTGCGTGCGCGCGCCGGTCTCGCGGACGGCGTCGAGCAGGGACCGCACCGCTGCCGTCTCTGCCTCGTCCGGGCGCGAGAGCAGGAAGTCGGCGTACGCACGAGACGGGGAGCGGGGCGCCGCCGCGAGGACCGCCGGGTCCTCGGCGTGCACCACGAGCAAGCCGTCGAACCGGACGAGACGGTCCATCGCGAGCAGCAGCTCGTCGGGGCGGAGCGGTGGGAACTCCGGGACGCCGGAGTCGGCGAGGAAGCACTTGAAGCCCATGACCCCTGCGTCCCAGAGCGGCTCCAGGTCGTCGGCGTTGCCCGGCACCGCGCCGCCCCAGAAGGCGACGTCGCAGGGCAGACGCCCGGACTCCCCGTCCGCGTCACCCGGCAGGCGGGCCGACGCCGTCCGTGCCGCCGCCTGCTTGACGCGCAGCGCCGCCACGTTCGTGGTGGGCGGGATCGAGTTGAGCGGCATGTCGACGATGGTGGTCACGCCGCCGTAGGCCGCCGCCCGCGCTGCCGAGGTGAACCCCTCCCAGTGGGTACGGCCTGGTTCGTTGACGTGGACGTGGGTGTCGACCACGCCGGGCAGGAGGACGCGGTCGCCCAGCCGCAAGGTCGTCTCCGCACGGTGGGCCGGTGCGCCGAGCAGGTCGTCGCCGACGGTCGCGACCCTGCCGGGGTCGGACGTACCCCACCACACCTGGCCGATGCGCCCGTCCTCGATCCGCAGCACCGCCGGGCGCAGCTCGCCCTCGACCAGCACCCGCTCCGACCCGACGAGCAGGCTCATGCGAAGCCTCCGATCGTGGCCCACACCGGGTGCTCGGGCGGCGGAGCCTCGTCCGGCCCCGACCGGACCACCGCCGCCTCGATCAGCCCGTACGGCCGGTCGGCGGCGAAGAAGACCTCCCCGGGGTTGTCGAGCCCGAACGGGGCGAGGTCCACCAGGAAGTGGTGGTTGTTGGGGCACGACAGCCGCACCTCGGCGACGTCGTCGAACGCCTCGAGGACTGCACGCCCCATGGCGAAGACCGTCTGCTGGAGCGCGAGCGAGTGCAGCTCGGCGAACGTCGCCAGCATCAGGTCGCGCACCGCGGGGTACCGGGCGTCGAAGTCCGCGTCCGTGGCGGACTCCGCGAACGACGGCTCGTACCGCCACCACGCGGTGAGGTCGGTGGCGAGGACCCGGTCGTCCGTCTCGGGGAGCGTGGTGAACCGGTCCCGGGGGAAGCCGCTGAACTCCGACCCGGTCGACTTCAGCACCGTGCAGTCCCGCAGCCCGGCCAGCACGGTGAGGCCAGACGCATCGGCGTGGACCAGCGCCGTACGCTTCTCGCCGCCGGACCGCACGAACGCGTGGTCGTGGCCGGCAATCCGGGACCACCCGTACTGCTCCGCGGCCCACCGCCCGCCCGTCACCTGCGGCGACGCCGTGAAGTGCCGCGCCAGCCGCACCAGGAACGACTCCGGCGCGCCGACCCCGTCCCGGGCGAACGCGTACACGGTGTTCTTCTGCGTGTCCGTCGCGATCACCTTCGCGTTGTCCCCGTCGGTGTGACAGGCGGCGAAGTCGCCCCGGAGCTGCGACGTCACGTTGAGGTCCGTGATCCGGTGCCGCGCGGTGTCCCGCGTGACCCGGACCAGGCGCACCTCGGCCTTGCCGTACTGGTTGGCTCCCAGGACGATCGACATTCAGCTCCCCCGGTAGGTGGTGTAGGCGAACGGGCTCAGCAGCAGGGCCACGTGCGTGTGCGCGTCACCGAGCGTGACGTCGAGCGTGACCTGCGGGAAGAAGGTGTCACGATCCTGCGCGGCGAACCAGGGGCCGGTCGCGAAGGTCAGCGCGTAGCGGCCCGCGGCGGGCAGCGCGCCCCAGGCGATCCGGCCGTCCGCGTCGGTCACGGCGGTCCGGGTGCCCGACGCCGGCCGCTCGCCCGGGTGCGCCACGCCGCCCGGAGCGGTCCCGCCGGAGGCGACCGGGGCGGCGTCGGGCAGCGGGCCTGTCATCCTGACCTCGAGGCCCACGGCGGGCAGGCCGCGCGCGGCGTCGAGGACGTGGGTCGACGCGGTGCTCATGCGGCCCGCCCGTCCGTCACGACGCCGGCGAGCCGCAGGAGCGCGATCTGGCGGAGCTGGTCGGCGGCGACGGCGGCCTCCTCGGCGGGGTCGTTGCCGAGCCGCTCGGTGAGGTTCGCGAGGATGTCCTCGGCGGTGCGTCCGACGGCGCGGACGAGGAAGACGCGGCCGAATCGCCGCTCGTACTCGGCGTTCCCGCGCGCGATCGCGGCGGCGGTGTCGCCCGCGGCCGGTGGCTGCTCGCCCCGGGACAGCCGGGCCTCCGTACTGTCGCCGGTCGCTTGTTCGCCGATGCGGGGATGATGGGCGAGGCCGGCGTCGACGTCGTCGGCCGTCCAGGTGCGGGCAGCGGCGTCGGCCGCGCCGAGGAGCGCGTCGCGGCTGCCGTAGGGCCGGCCGGCCACGAGGGCGTCGACCCAGCGGTCGACGTCGGCGCACGGACGCAGCGCCGCTGCCGCGTCGGAGGCCGGAAGAGCGTCGAACGTCGCGATGTCCATACCCGCAACGTACTGTTTCAGCGCGGCCAGTGCGTGGCACTCGCGTTTCACATGGGTTAACGCGCGCCGCCGGACCGGCCCTCAAGGCGCCTCGGCGCGCACGTCGTCGTCGGACCGGCAGCTCGAGGTGCCGGTCCGACGACGACGTGCCGAACCGAGGTGCGCGGCTCAGCGACCTGGGCCGGGGCGACCCGGGTCCTGCGGTCCGGGGCTCCGCGTACCAGGCTCCGGGTAGTCGGGGTCCCGGTACGCCGGGTCACGCGGGGCAGCCTCACGCGGCGGCGGCTCACGGTACTCCGGGTCCCGGTACGCCGGGTCACGTGGGGCAGCCTCACGCGGAGCAGCCTCACGCGGAGGGGCCTCCCGGTACGCCGGGTCACGCGGCGGCGGCTCCCGGTAGTCCGGGTCCCGGTACGCCGGGTCACGTCGCGACGCGTCCCGGTAGTCGGGATCGCGGTACGCCGGGTCCCGGTCGGGATCGCGGTAGTCCGGGTCCCCGTAGCCCGCGGTGGTGGTCTCCACCTTGTCCTTCGGCCGCGGCAGGATCGCGATCAACAGACCGAGGATCGCCGCGCCCAGGTGCAGCCACTGGTCGGCCTGGTTGAGGTTCAGGTAGTCGACCAGCTGGCCGTTCATCACCAGGAGCCCGTACACGAACGTCGCGCCGTAGCCGAGGAGCAGGATCCACCCGAAGGTGCGCGCGCCGCCGGACGACGGCCACAGCATCACGCCCAGGAGGCCGATGACCACGTGGACGATGTTGTGCAGCGGGTTGATCGAGAACCCGAGCAGCGTCTGCCCAGGATCGTGCTCGGTGAGGCTGTCGACGTCGGAGAAGTTGAAGCCGGTCACGAAGAAGCCGGCGATCCCGATCGCCAGGAACACCAGACCGACGATCAAGGCCAGCCACTGGTGCACCCCGCGCCGACGTCGAACAACTGTTGTCTGCTGGACCATGGTTCCCTCCCCGGAGCCGGACGGTCACGTACCCCCACCGTCTCGCCGCTCGGGCCGACTCGCACGCCAGCGCGTTCGCTTGTGGTCGTCGGCGTCAGGTCAGGGCACCTGCTGCAGCAAGACCTGCACCCGATCGACCACCAGGTCGGGGCGGGAGATGAACGGGTGGTGCCCGGTCGGCAGCTCGACGGAGCGCGTCGCTCGACCCGCATGGAGGCGCTGCAGCTCGACCGAGGTGCTTCGATCCTCCCCGCAGATGATGTACGTCGAATCGACCCCGTGCCAGCCGGCAGCACTGGTCGGCGTCATGAACGCACCGGCCGCCTGCGAGGTCACCCGCTCCCACCCCTGACGCTGGGTCGTGTCGCCCGCGTCCTGAAGGAATCGGGCTCCGAACGAGGCTGCGTCGTAGCCGGAGACACTCAGCGTGCCGTCCCCGTTGTCGCCGATCGGCACCGGGTCGTCCTCACCGCTCATGATGGCGGCCTGCGTCTGCCCGACCTCGGGCAGGTAGGACGACACATAGAGCAGGTGCGCGACCGCGGGGTGCCTGCCCGCTTCGGCGATGACGGTGCCCCCGTAGGAGTGACCGACGACGATCGCGGACTCCACGTCGTCGAGCTCACGGCGAAGCGCCGCCGCGTCGGCGGCAAGACCGCCCGCAACCTGCTCGGGCGCGGTCTCGCCACAGGACGGCAGCGGGAGGGCCCGGCTCTGGATTCCCGTACGTTCCCGGAGCAGGTCTGCGGCTCGCCGCCACCACCATTCCCCGTCGCGCACCAGAGCGCCATGAACGAAGATCAGTTCCACTGGGACACCGGAGCGCTTCATCTCAGTGACCCTACGGAGCCCAGCACGGAGAAAGGGCCGAATCTGCTGACGGCGGATTGAAGCGCGCCGTACCCCACACGCCCCGTGCGCAACGCGTGCGCTACGCCCGGCCGATCGCGGGACTCGGCGCGCTCGGCAGCCCACTCGTGGTCGTACGCGAGGGCCACGAGCTGCGCCGACCACGACCCGCCGTCGCCCTCGACGATGGCGTACCGCGCGTCTGGTGTGCCCGCCTCGACCCGGTACGGATATGGATCGTCGTCCTGGTAGGCCGGCCAGCCCACGCTGCCCGGGTTGACCACGAGCGAGCCGTCGGGCAGGCGCCGGACGGCCTGCAGGTGGGTGTGCCCGCACAGGTACAGGGCATACCGCCCGTATGCGGCGCCGAGCCGTTCGACGATCTCCTCGTCGGTGGCCTCGCGCATCCCCTCAGGCGTGAGGGTCCCGGTGAGGTAGCACAGGTCGTCGTCGGGGCTGCCGTGGAACGCGAGCACGCCGGGCACTGGTTCGAGCGTGGTTGGCAGCTCGGCGATCCACGCCCGCTGCGGCTCGGTGAGCTCCTCGGCCGCGAGACGGTCCGACGGACCCATCTCGTCCACCGGCAGGGTCAGGACGTGCCGTTCGTGGTTGCCGCTGACGGTGCGGATGTCGGCCCGCAGGGCGAGCACCTCGAGGGTGCCGCGCGGGTCCACGGCACCCGAGGCGATGTCGCCGAGGTTGATCACGTGGTCGATCTCCTGGCCTTCGATCGACGCGAGGACAGCCAGCAGAGCCGCGGTATTGCCGTGGATGTCCGCAAGTACGGCGATACGAGTCATTCACCCAGGTTAGCCCGAAGTGGGAGACGCGCCCGGTCGGAGCCTGCGGGCCCCGACGTGACGCAATACCTGCGTCAAGGCGACAAGCGTGGCACTATTGATAGCGACACACCTGTCCTTATGGCGCGCTTATCGAGACATCAGCTGAAGGAGAACCGCCATGACCAGCGACCGCATCTTCGGTACGCCGCCGCTCGAGCAGACCGACCTCGACGTCATCGCCGACGTGCACGCGATGCGTGCGAGCCTCGCCGACGTGCTGCGCGTCCCCCGGCGCTGGACAGGAGGACTCCGGCGGACCACCCAGGCGCGCGCGCTCAAGGGTTCCAACTCGATCGAGGGGTACGTGGTCACCGCGCAGGACGCGCTGGCCGCCGTCGACCAGGAGGCCCCCCTCGACGCCGACCGCCGCACGTGGGCGGAGATCATGGGCTACCGGCGGATGATGACGTACGTCCTGACCGCCGGGGCACGCGCTGACGGTCGGGTTTCGGCCGACCTCCTCAGGGTCCTGCACTACATGCTCCTCGAGCACGACCTCGAGAAGAGCCCTGGCGGGTTCCGGGCCGGACCGATCTACATCCGGGAGAGCACCACCGGAAAGACCGTCTACGAGGCTCCCGACGCCGAGATGGTGCCCCAGCTGATCGACAGCCTCGTCGCCTCGATCGAGCACGACCGGGCGCACCGCCGGCCGAAGGGGAACGACCCGATGGTCAGAGCCGCCATGGCGCACCTCAACCTTGTGATGATCCACCCCTACCGGGACGGGAACGGACGGATGTCACGGGCGCTCCAGACCCTCGTCCTCGCGCAGGGCAACGTCTTGGAGCCCACCTTCTGCAGCATCGAGGAATGGCTCGGGGACAACACCGACGACTACTACCGCGTCCTCGCTGCCACCGGTCGCGGGTCGTGGCACCCGGAGAACAACGCCACGTTGTGGCTGCGGTTCAACCTGCGGGCGCACCACCTCCAGGCCCAGATGCTGCAGCGCCGGTTCCGGGAGGCTGACGAGACGTGGGTCCGGCTCGACGACCTCGTCCGGCAGCACGGCCTGCCCGACCGTACGGCCGACGCGCTCTTCGAGGCCACGCTCGGCAACCGGGTCACACGCCCCGGTTACATGAGACGCACGACCATGGAGGAGCGGACCGCCACCCGGGACCTCGTCCGCCTGGCCGAGCTCGGCCTGCTCCGCCCGTTCGGCAAGGCGCGCGGCCGATACTACGTCGCCGGAACCGGGCTCGATGCGCTCCAGTCGTCGGTCCTGGTGGACCGGCGCCCGCTCGACGACCCATACCCGTGGCTGGCCGGCGAGCTGCGACGCCTCGCGCCGTAACGGCGCCATAGCAGCACCATTGCTGCGCCTACGCGAAATCCGCCTTGCGGATCCTGGCGTGGACTCCCTTCACCACGTCGACCACCTGGGAGATGTCGAAGTCCGTCGCCGCGCTCAGGTAGGCGTAGGCGTTCGCCGGCGCCATCCCGTACCGCGCGCCGAGCAGGGCGATGGCGGCCCGGACGCAGTTCTGGACCGCGACGTCGAGGTCCCGGTCGAGCCCCGTGGGGACCAGGAACTCGGCGGTCTCCCCCAGCGGGCCGGCGAGCTCCCCGAACGCGGCCACGGCGTCGTCAGCCGGGATGACGTCGAAGGCGAGACGCGCCCGCAGCGACGCCTCGAACGCCGTCAGAGCCACCTCGCCGTCGCCCTGCGCGAAGTGCGGGTCGCCCACGTAGGCGAGCGCGCCCTCGACCTGGACCGGCAGGTACAGGGTGCTGCCCACGCCGAGCAGGTTGATGTCGAGGTTGCCGCCGAACGCGCCCGGCGGGACGGAGTGCGGCCGCACGCCGCCCGCCGCGGCGACGCCCATGATCCCGAGGAACGGGCGCAGGTCGAAGCCGACCGTCGCGTCGGAGCCGGGGGCGAGCGGGAGGCGACCACGGCCGTCGTCGTCCACCGTGGCGAAGACGCTCACGATGCCGGCGCCGCCCTCCGGGAGCTCGCCTGGCAGCGCGCCGCGGCCGTGGCGGTTCGAGATGACGCCGTACGGGACGCGGGGCGTGGTCTCCAGGACGCGGATCGCGAGCAGGTCCCCCGGGCGTGCGCCCCGGACGGCGACCGGGCCGGTGACGACGTGGCCGCCGTGGGCGCCCGGGACGTCGAGCAGGCCGGGGACACGCGGCCCCAGCCGGCTGGTCCGGGCCTTCGCCAGCGCCACCGCGTCCTCCAGGACGGCGTCCTCCGGCACGCCCTGCGCGGCGAAGTACGCCAGGGGGTCGCCGCCCTGGTCCTCCAGCAGACCCTCGTGGGAGAGGGTGTCGACGACCACCTCGTCGCCGGGGTCGACCGTGACCACCGCGGTGTCGGCGGCGCAGGGCAGGCGGCCCCAGTACGTCGTCTCGACGGTGGTGGTCAGGTACGTGGTGCCGGCCGGGACCGCCGTGCCGGGCTGGAGGATCTGCTGCTGGCGCACGGGGTCACCGTACCCACCCGGGTCACTGGCCGACGACGTCCGCCGTCGCCCCGGCGCGCGCCAGCAGGGCCGTGCACCGTCGCGCCTCGGCGAGCGAGACGCCGTCGGCCACCACGACCGGCGTCGCCGGGTCGTCACGGGTGCGCTTCGCCGCCTCGTACGACAGGCCGAACGACCGCAGGGCCGCCAGCACGACCGCGGGTCGCGGGCCCACGTCGACGAGCCGGACCACGTGCGGGCCGTCGGTCGGGAACTCCGGGCGCCACGGGTAGTGCCGCGCGAACCGCTGGTCCACCACCACGTACGCCACCAGCACGAGGACGGCCCAGGCCGTCACTCCCGCCAGCGAGTCGACGACGGGCGGCCACATGTCCAGGAGACCCGCCCTGGTCCAGGCGAGCAGGAGCGCGAACCCCAGCACGACCGGGACGGCCTTCAGCACGAAGAGGTGCCGGGCGCTCGCCGGGTCCGGCGCGCGCTCCGCCGTGACGCCGTGCTCCGCGAGGTAGGCGACGACCTGGTCGGCGCGGATGGCGCCCAGCCCGCGCACGACGGGCCACGGCGCGCCCGCCGCCCGCACCGGCTCGGCCGCCGGCGCCGGACCGCCCAGCAGGCCGTAGACCCGTGCGATGCCCGTTCCGCCCGCGTCGGAGACCTGGACGAGCTTGTCGGGCACCTGCGCCGGATCCTGCCGCGCGCGGGCGTGCGACATACCGCCGATGAGCATCACCACACCGATCGTGTCGGCGATCCCCAGCCACCACTGGCCGGAGTCCTCGCCGAACCGCCCCACATGGAAGAGGAGTGCGCCGACGACGACCAGGACGATCCGGAGGGAGAGGCTCACGCCCGCATCCTGCCAGAACCAGGCCGCCGGACCTTGAGCGGAGCACTCCCCGCCGCTAGCGTGACCACGCCAGGTATGTCCGGTGTGCACCAGGGGGACTCATGACCAGACGGCGGACCGCAGCCCGGGCGGCTGCCCTCGCCCTGCTCACCACGGCGACGCTCGCCGGGTGCGCCGAGCCGGACGACGAGATCTACGTGACCACGGTGACCGACAGCCACGGCCGGGCCTGCACGTTCGTCTACACCGCCCGCGACGGCGCGAGCTGGACCGACGCCCGGGACGTGGACGTGAGCCAGCTCGACTGCGAGTACCCGCCGGCGGGCAAGGAACCCGGCGAGTCCACGACGGAGCGGCTCGACGCCGGCTGACTCCCGCCGAACGCGGTTGTGGCCGGTCCCGGTGTCGGGACCGGCCACAACCGGCGGAGGTGTTCGGGGGTAGGGCCCGTCAGGCCGGGGCGCGCTCCGCCCGGTTCACCGCGGAGACGATCGCCTTGAGCGACGCCGTCGTGATCGACGGGTCGATGCCCACGCCCCACAGCACGTCGTCGCCGACGGCGCACTCGACGTACGCGGCAGCGTGGGCGTCACCGCCCTCGGACAGGGCGTGCTCGGTGTAGTCGAGCACGCGCACGTCCACGCCCACCTGCCCGATCGCGTTCACGAACGCGTCGACCGGGCCGGTGCCGGAGCCCGTCAGCGTGAGCTCCTGGCCACGGTCCAGCACGTCGATCTCGAGCGTCGCCGGCCCGCCCTCGGTGGACGAGACCCGGGTGCCGCGCAGCTTCAGGCGGCCCCACGGCTCCAGCCCGCTGTACGAACCGTCGTCGACCGGCAGGTACTCGTCGGCGAAGATGCGCCAGATGTCGCCACCGGAGACCTCGGTGCCCGCTGTGTCGGTGTACCTCTGCACGGCGTGCGAGAACTCGATCTGCAGGCGGCGCGGCAGGTCGAGGGCGTGCTCGGCCTTGAGCAGGTAGGAGACACCGCCCTTGCCGGACTGCGAGTTGACCCGGATGACGGCCTCGTACGAGCGCCCCACGTCCTTGGGGTCGATCGGCAGGTACGGCACGCCCCAGTCCAGGTCGTCGATCGTGACGCCCGCCGTCTCGGCGCGGGCTGCCATGTGCTCGAGGCCCTTCTTGATCGCGTCCTGGTGCGACCCGGAGAACGCGGTGAAGACCAGGTCACCCACGTACGGGTGCCGCTCGTGGACCGTCAGCTGGTTGCAGTGCTCGACGGTACGGCGGATCGAGTCGATGTCGCCGAAGTCGATCTGCGGGTCGATGCCCTGGGAGAATAGGTTCAGACCCAGCGTCACCAGGTCGACGTTGCCCGTGCGCTCACCGTTGCCGAACAGGCAGCCCTCGATGCGGTCGGCGCCGGCCAGGTAGCCGAGCTCGGCGGCGGCCACGGCGGTGCCGCGGTCGTTGTGCGGGTGCAGCGACAGGATGACGTTCTCGCGGTGGTCGAGGTTGCGGCTCATCCACTCGATCGAGTCGGCGTACACGTTCGGCGTGGCCATCTCGACGGTGGCGGGCAGGTTGATGATGACCTTGCGCTCCGGCGTGGGCTCGAACACCTCGAGCACCGCGTTGCAGATCCGCGCCGCGTTCTCGAGCTCCGTGCCGGTGTACGACTCGGGCGAGTACTCGTAGTAGACCCGCGTGTCCGGGACCGTCTCCTCGAGCTTGCGGCACAGCCGCGCGCCGTCGAGCGCGATGTCGATGACGCCGTCCATGTCCGTGCGGAACACGACCTCGCGCTGCAGCACCGACGTGGAGTTGTACAGGTGCACGATCGCCTGCTTGGCCCCGCGGATGGACTCGTAGGTGCGCTCGATGAGGTGCGCACGGGACTGCGTGAGGACCTGGATCACCACGTCGTCCGGGATCCGGTTCTCCTCGATGAGCATCCGGACGAAGTCGAAGTCCGTCTGCGAGGCGGACGGGAAGCCGACCTCGATCTCCTTGTAGCCCATCCGGACCAGCAGCTCGAACATCCGGAGCTTGCGCTCGGGGTTCATCGGCTCGATCAGCGCCTGGTTGCCGTCACGCAGGTCGACGGCGCACCAGCGGGGAGCCTTCTCGATACGGCGGGTGGGCCAGGTGCGGTCGGCCAGGTCCACGGTGATCTGCTCGTGGAACGGGCGGTACTTCCGGACCGGCATGCCCGACGGTCGCTGCGGGTTGTCCTCGATGATCCCCTGCGCGGTGCCGAAGGCAGGTGCGGGGTCGGCGGGCGTCGCTACGGGTGCTGCGGTGTTCTCCATCGTGCGTCCTTCTCTCGGTGTCCCTGGTCGGCCGGCACGCCAAGTCCACCGCGGCGAGGAACCGGCCTCAGAAGGCCTCGCCGCGGCACGGAAGGAGGAGGCTCGCCGCCAGGTGCACGCAGTCACTGTACCCCTGGGTGACTCCTGTCACGCCACTGTCCACAACTCGGGCGGCCGCCGCGTGTGCGGCCCTCGTTCGATCGGTAGCTCGGTGCAATGATCGGTAGCTCGAGCTACCGATCATGCAACGAGCTACCGATCACACGCGGGCGGTGGTTCCATCAGCGGCGGGTGCGGAGCGCCGCGTCCACGGCCGGGTCGCCGAGCGCGCCCAGCCAGTCCAGCAGGGCCGGGTAGGTGGACGGGTTCGCCGCGACCTGCGGCCGGAGGTGGGGTGCCTCTTGCACGATCCGCGCAAGGTCGGCCAGCGGCGTCGCGGGGTCGATCGCCTGCTCGGCGCTCCACCGGGGCGGCACGGCCACCGGCGACATGACCTGGGTGGAGTCACCGCGTGCGGCGCCGATCACCTGGGTCGCGTCGGCGCCCGACGACGACCGGGTGGGCCGGACCGCGGGACGGACCGCGGGAGCTGTGGGCGAGACAGCCGGGGTCGCGGACGAGACCGCCGGCATCGCCTGCGTGGGCTGGTGCTCGGCGCCGGGCCGCACGGCGGGCTGAGCGCCGGCGGGCTGAGCACCGGCGGGCTGAGCGCCAGTCGGCTGAGCACCGGTAGGTGCGCCGGGCTGCGCGGCAGGGTGCGCGGCGGGCTGCCGCGGACCCGGCTGGGACCCGGGCTGCTGCACGCCGGGCTGCTGCGCTCCCCGCGGGGCGGCCGGCCGCCCCACCGGCTGGGCTCCCGAACCGGGTGCCGAGTTGCCGATGATCGCCGGGTCGCCGCCAGGGATGCCCCGGCCGGGCGTGGCGGGCCGGGTGCTGGAGGTGACGCGCCGCGGCTCGGGCGGACGCCGGGTCTCAGGCGCGGGGTTCACCGGCGTGGACGGGAGCGAGACCGGCTCGGGCGAGCGGTCGGTCCGGGGACGCCACTCGTAGGCCTGGGTGCGGTCGACCCCGGCGTCGCCACCGATGCCCGCGGTGGAGAAGTGCTCGCGCACCGCCTTCGGCACCATGAGCGAGTAGGCGGCCACCGCCGGCAGGCCGAAGCCGAGCAGGAGGTCGGCCAGGTCGACCTGGTCCCCCGCGCCCGTCGTCGCGATCACGATGACCAGGCCCAGCACGCCGATCACGCAGGCCGCGCCGACCGCGGGCACGTGACCCGTCGAGGCGTCGCGAGCGAGCGAGCGGCGCGCCAGCACGGCGAGCACCCCCATGATCAGGCCGAGGACGAGGCGCAGCACCGGCACCACGTCGAACCCGTTCGCCACGAGCACCACCACTGCCGAGGCCACCAGCACCGCGGCGAGCAGGACGATGACGTCGAAGGCACGCACAGCGGCCGCCACCCACACGTCGGCCGAGCGGCCGGTCTCAGGCCGCGTGACGGTCCCCCGGCCCACGACCGGGGAGGACGCCACGGCCGCGATCGCCGGGAGCAGCACGAAGCCGAAGCGCACCCAGTGTGTGGACTCCATGCCCGGCACGGCGTTCCCCGACGAGAAGATGTAGAGGACCGCGAGCACCACGCCGACAGCGACGAGCACGAGGCGCGACGCCTCCTCGCCTCGGACCGTGCCCCAGACGAGCAGCCAGCCGATGCCCAGGATCTGGATCAGCGCGAGCGGCGCGAGGAGTGCCGGCACCTCGGGCTGGCTGTCCCCGACGTAGAAGATCACCAGCGTCAGGACCGCGCCGACGGCGAGGAGCACGCCGCCGCCGAGCAGACCGTGGCGCCACCGGCGCGTCACGGCGCCGTCGACGTCGACCGGTCCCAGCTCGGCCGCGCGCGGCATCGCTGCGATCGCCGCGCCCGCCAGCGCCAGGCCCAGCCCGGTGCCCACGCCCGTCGCGCCCGCGACGTCACGCACGAGGTGCACAGCGGCGACCACGGCGAGCGGGACAGCGGCCCAGGCGCGCGCCCTGCGGGTGGAGTGCACGGTCCACGTGGCCGGCAGCGCCCCGACGCGCGCGAGGTAGGGCAGCGCCAAGGACAGCAGCGAGACGGCCGTGGCGAGCACGACCTCCACGCGGTCGGCGCCCCGGTCCGCGACGGTCCATGGCAGCGCGAGCGCCACCAGGAGGGCGATTGTCGCGACGACGTCGCGGACGTAGTCGGCCACGGGGACGTTGGCGAACAGGGCTGCCCGGCCGCTCACAACCGCGGCTGCCCCGGTGGACGGCTGCGGGGTGTCGCCTGTCGCCGCGGGCGCGCCGTCGGGCGACTGCACCTCGGGGTCGGCGGGCACGACGCCGGCCGGGAGCGGGTCGAGCCGCACCGTCTGGGCGTGCGCCGGGTCGGTGCCCTGGTCTCGCCCGGGGCGACCCGTCGGCGGGTTGGTGGCCGGCCCCGAACCCGGGGCCGCGTGGTGATCCGTCATCTGTCTCTCCTCGTTGGCACCGCGGTCGTAGACAGGAAGGGCGCGGCACCGCAGGTACGCAGTCGTTTCTACCGGCTTCCTCCTGGTCTGTCAGGCGGAACCGCCAGGAGGAAGGTCACACACACGAAACCTTCAGATACCCAGCTGGTAGACCCCCCAATAGGCGAGGGTGACCAGCAGCGCCACAGAGCCGCCGACGATGGCCCAGAAGGCCGCCGAGACGGCCACGACACCCACGCCGCGGGCAGCGGGCCGGGTGTCCGGCCCCGGCTCGGTGACGCCTGGCGCCGCGACGACCGGCCGGCCTGCGACCCGGCCGTCCGCGTCACGCACCCGTTCGAGCAGCACAGCCGCGGCGACCACAGTCACCAGGCCGAGGAGGCGTACGCCCACCCAGCCCCCTTGCACCACCAGCGCGTCCTTCTCGTAGTCCAGCGCAAGCCGGGCGACAGCAACCAGGTAGAGCACGAGACCGGCGGTGGTGAGCGCGGCCCCTGTTGCGAGCGTAGCGGTCGGACCCGCCAGGCCGGGGATCAGCCGCGCCGTGGGAGCGGGTCGACGGCGGGAGCCCACGCGCCGGGCGACCGCCATCGAGCCGAGCACCACGCCCCCGAGGACGAAGAGCCCGGCGGCACCGATCACCGCGCCCAGCACGATGTCGCCGTTGCCGTACCACTGCGGCTGCGGCACGGACGCCGCGAGGTACACCTGGTTCGGGGCAGCGCCCGCCACGCGTGGCTGCGCGTGCGCCGTGCCGGGCAGGCCGAAGATCCACGTGGACACGTCGCGGGCGAAGTTCTCGTGCAGGCCGCCGTCGACACGCATCCCGTGGTTGGCGCCCTCGTAGAAGCGCACGGTCACCCCCGGGTCGGGTCCCGTCGCCGTGTCGGCGATGACCTGCCGTGCGCCCTGCTCGAGCGGCATGGACGCGTCGTTGGTGCCGTAGACGACCAGGATCGGGGACTCCTGGCGCTCGAGCCAGGGCCGCACGTCGAAGTCCGCGTACTCGAACCCGCCGCCCGGGAGCTTCATCCCCACGGCGCGCGGGATGGCCCGGAAGACGCTCTCTGGTACGTCGGTGTTCTGGAGGTAGTTGCCCACCGCGTACGCCGCCTGCTGGCGCGGTGGCACCACGGGCGCGGAGACCAGGACCTGGAACGCGATCCGGCGATCCTCCACCGCCATGACCGGCGAGACCCACGTGCCCTCGGACTCGGAGTACACGCCCACGCGGGCGGGGTCGACGCCCGGGGTGTCACGCAGCAGATCCACGGAACGGAGGTAGTCGGCGGCCATGGCGATGTAGTCACGGTGACGGGTCGAGTAGGTGTCCAGCCGCTTGTCCGGCACGAGCGTGGCGATCCCGGCGCTGGCCAGGGAGGTGGCGGCCTCCGTGAACGCGTGCGACGCCTTGCCCGTCCCGGCGCCGTGCACGAACACGAGGCCCGGCACGTCCTCCGGCGCACCCTCGGGCATCCGGAGCAGACCGTCCACCTCGACGCCGTCGAGGTGGACGGTGACCGGTTCCTCCCGCACCTCGTACGTGCCGACCGGGGCGACACCCTGGGGGGCGTCGCCGATCTGCGTGTCGGAGGTGGTCGGCCTCAGGTGCTCGCCCACCGGTTCGGGGTCCCACTGAGGCCCCGCGACGGCGCCCACGACCGCGAGGCCGATAGCGATCGCCGCGCTGGTCGCGGCCGTCCGGAAGATCACCTTCGGATGCTACGCCGCGTCACCCACATCCCGACCGAACCAGGCCTAGAAGCCCAGCCTGCGCAGCTGCCTCCGCGGATCGTGTCACGCTCCCAGTCCTAGAAGCCCAACCGCCGAAGCTGCTTCGGGTCCCGCTGCCAGTCCTTGGCGACCTTGACGTGCAGGTCCAGGTACACGCGGGCGCCGAGCAGCTTCTCGATCCCGAGCCGGGCCTCCGTGCCGACCGCCCGCAGGCGCGAGCCGCCGCGGCCGATGACGATCGCCTTCTGGCTCTCCCGCTCCACGAACAGGTTGACGCGCACGTCGAGCAGCGGCGGGCGGCCCTTCTCGATGTCGCCGCTCCCCTCCCGCTCGACGATCTCCTCGACCACGACGGCCAGCGAGTGCGGCAGCTCGTCGCGGACGCCTTCGAGCGCCGCCTCGCGCACGAGCTCCGCGACCATGACGGCCTCCGGCTCGTCGGTGAGCTCACCGCCCGGATACAGCTCGGGCCCTTCCGGCAGGTGCGACACCAGCACGGACTCGAGCTCGGTGACCTGGTAGCCGCCGACCGCCGAGACGGGCACGATGTCGGCCCACTCGCGGTCCACGGACTTGGCGAGCCGCTCCACCGAGATCAGGTGCTCGAGGAGGGCGCCGCGGTCGACCAGGTCGGACTTGGTCACCACGGCCACGACCGGCTTGGCCCGCCGGCCCGTCATCAGGTCGGCCAGCTGGCCGGCGATGAACCGGTCACCGGGGCCGACCTTCTGGTCCGCCGGAAGGCAGAAGGCGATGACGTCGACCTCGGAGAGCGTGTCGCGCACGAGGTCGTTGAGCCGCTCACCGAGGAGCGTCCGGGGGCGGTGCAGCCCGGGCGTGTCGACCAGGACGAGCTGCGCGTCCGGCCGGTGCACGATGCCGCGGATGGTGTGGCGCGTGGTCTGAGGACGACCGGACGTGATGGCCACCTTCTGCCCCACGAGCGCGTTCGTCAGGGTGGACTTGCCGGCGTTCGGCCTGCCGATGAGGCAGGCGAACCCGGATCTGTGCTTGTCGTCGGTCACGCGTGGGTTTCCTTGTCGGTCGTGGTGCCGGCAGGTCGGCGGTCGGCCGGCTCCGCCTCGAGGTCGTCGTCGGCGTGCACCCTGTGCACCAGGATGGTCGCGACCTGCTTGCGCCGCCCCTCGACGCGGTCGGCCTGCAGGTGGAGCCCGCCGACCTCCGCGTCGGCCCCCAGGAGGGGGACCTTTCCCAGGGCCTTGGCGAGCAGTCCGCCGGCGGTGTCGACGTCGTCGTCGTCCAGGCGCAGGTCGAAGAGGTCGCCCAGCTCGTCCACGGGCAGGCGGGCGGGGACTCGGAAGAGCCCGTCCCCCAGGTCTTCCACCTCGTGGTCGGGGGCGCGGTCGTGCTCGTCGGTGAGCTCGCCCACGAGCTCCTCGAGCACGTCCTCGATGGTGACGAGCCCGGCGATGCCGCCGTACTCGTCCACCACCAGGGCCATGTGGGACGAACCCTCCTGCATCTGCCGCAGGAGGTCGTCGACGGGCTTGGACTCGGGGACGAACGCCGCCTGCCGGGCGATGTCCGACGCGGGCCGCGCGCCGGCGTCGGGCAGCGTCTCGCCCTGGGGCGAGTGCAGCGCGGCCACGACGTCCTTCAGGTAGGCGACCCCGACGACGTCGTCCACCGAGACACCCACCACCGGGACGCGCGAGAAGCCCGACCGGAGGAAGAGGCGCAGCACCTTGCGCAGGGGCGTGCTCGCGGTGACCGTCACCATGTCGGTGCGCGGCACCATGACCTCGCGGGCGATGGTGCCGCCCAGCTCGATGACGGACCGGATGAGCTCACGGTCCTCCTCCTCGAAGGCCTCGTTCTCGCCGACCCGGTCCGCGATGTCACGTAGCTCGGCCTCGGTGAGCGGGCCGGCGGGCTCCGCGCGGGGCACGGAGATCCGCGTCAGCCACGCCACAGCGCGCGACACACCCGTCAGGGGCGGCGCCAGCGCCAGCAGGACCGCGACAGGCTGCCGGAAGCCGAGCGCGCGCGGCGACACCCGCACGAACACCACGCCGATCACGACGCCCACCACCAGCGCGGCGAGCATCACCGACCAGGCCTGGGTCAGGCTGCGGGCGACGAGCAGGGTCGCTCCGGCGATGCCGACCACCTCGGCGGTGACGCGCACGAGCGCGAAGGAGGCCACCGTCGCCGTCGGCTCCACGACGAGCGCCTGCGCCTGCCGCACCCGCGCCACCCGCAGGGTGTCCTGCGCGGCCTCGGCCTCCGCGAGCGCGTCCGTCAGCGAGGCGCGCGTGACGCGCAGGACCGCCGCCTCGCCGGCCGACAGCATCCCGGCCAGGGCCAGGCCTACGACGGCCGTCGCGGCGAGCGCCAGGTCTACGCCGCTCATCGGGTGCCGCTCATCGGGTGGCGAGGAAGGTCAGGAGCAGCTTGCGCTGGAGCGCGAACATCTCCTTCTCCTCCTCGGGCTCGGCGTGGTCGTAGCCGAGGAGATGCAGGATGCCGTGCGTGGTGAGGAGCAGCATCTCCTCGACGGTGGAGTGACCGGCCACCTTGGCCTGCTCCTCGGCGACCTCCGGGCACAGCACGATGTCGCCCAGGGTCCCGGGCGGCGACAGCTCGCCGTCCCGGCCGGGGCGCAGCTCGTCCATGGGGAACGAGAGGACGTCGGTGGGTCCCGGCTCGTCCATCCACTGCACGTGCAGCTCGGACATGACGGTGGTGTCCACGAAGAGGAGGGACAGCTCCGACTGCGGGTGCACACGCATGGCGTCCAGCACGTAGCGGGACAGCTCGGCGAACTCGGCCTCGTCGACCTCGTACCCGGACTCGTTGTTGACCTCGATGCTCATTCCCTGTTCCTTATCGCCGGCCGCGCTGGGCGCCGCGGCGGTCCTGCGGCTGGCGGCCCGGCCGCTGGCCGCCGGCGACGACGTCCCAGCGTGCGTAGGCGTCGATGATGTCGCTCACGAGCCGGTGCCGCACCACGTCCGAGGACGTGAGCCGGCAGAACTCCACGTCGTCGACGCCGACGAGGATGTCCTCGACCACCTTCAGCCCCGACGGGACAGCGCCCGGCAGGTCGACCTGCGTCGCGTCGCCGGTGATCACCATCTTGGAGCCGAAGCCGAGCCGGGTGAGGAACATCTTCATCTGCTCGGAGGAGGTGTTCTGCGCCTCGTCGAGGATGATGAACGCGTTGTTGAGCGTGCGCCCGCGCATGTAGGCCAGCGGGGCCACCTCGATGGTGCCCGCCTCCACGAGCCGGGGGACCTGCTCGGGGTCGATCATGTCGTGCAGCGCGTCGTACAGCGGGCGCAGGTACGGGTCGATCTTCTCGCTCAGCGTGCCGGGCAGGAACCCGAGCTTCTCGCCCGCCTCGACGGCGGGGCGCGTGAGCACGATGCGGTCGACCTGCTTGGCCTGCAGCGCCTGGACGGCCTTGGCCATGGCGAGGTACGTCTTGCCGGTACCGGCGGGGCCGATGCCGAACGTCACGGTGTGCGTGTCGATCGCGTCGACGTACGTCTTCTGCCCCACCGTCTTGGGCCGGATGGTGCGGCCGCGGCTGGACAGGATGTTGAACGTCAGCACGTCGGCCGGGCGCTTCGCCTCGGGCGCCGTCAGCATCGAGATCGAGCGCGTCACCACCTCGGGCGTGAGCTGCGTGCCGGCCTCCACGACCTGGACCAGCTCGTCGAGCAGCCGCGACACGAGGGCGACGTCGCCCGACGGGCCGGACACGGCGATCTCGTTGCCGCGCACGTGGACGTCCACCTGACCGAAGCCCTCTTCGATCGCCCGGAGGACGGAGTCCCTGCTCCCGAGGAGCGAGACCATCGGTACGTGCGGGGGGACGACGATCCGGTGCTCGATCGATCCGCCCGGGCCGGGGCGCTGCGGGGACTGTGTGGTGGGTGTGGTCGTCATGAGCCGGCTCGCGCCGAGGCCCTCCTTCGGAGGCGGGACTGTTGCCCCCATCCTATCGACGGGTCGGGCCCGGCTCACCCGGATTCCCCCAGGGATCAGAATCCGCCGAGCTGCGTGCCGGAGAGCACGTGCGCGTGCACGTGGAAGACCGTCTGGCCGGCCTTGGGCCCCACGTTGAAGATCATGCGGTACTGACCGTCCGAGAGGTCGGTGGCCACTTCGTCGGCCATCTCGACGAGGTCGGCCAGGAGGTTCGGGGCGGACGCCGCCAGCGCCGACACGTCCCCGTGATGCTCGCGGGGAACCACGAGCACGTGGACCGGGGCCTTGGGGGCGATGTCGCGAAAAGCAATCGCAGAAGGCGACTCACCCACGATGTCGGCCGGGACCTCGCCCGCCACGATCTTGCAGAAGAGGCAGTCGCTACCCTCGGTGCTCGTCATACCCGCAGGCTACCGGCGTGCGGCGCGCCTCGCGCAGCGGGTCACGGACCTCGTTGCCCGACGCCGGGGGGCCGGCCCGGGCGGTCGGCGCACCTCGCGTGGCGCTCGCCACAGTCGTCCGATGTGCCGTGGTTTGGGACATGTGGGATGCTCTGCCGCATTCGACCACGACGGTGCTGTACGCCATTCTCTGTGCACGTCACGTCGTCGTGCTCGCCCTCACACACCGCACCCGCTGGAGGTCCGCGTGGCCTGGTTCATCATCGAATCGCTCGCATTCATCATCGTCGCGTTCCTGCTCGGCCTCCTCGTGGGCTGGTTGATCTGGGGACGGCGCAGCACGCGGTCCGACGAGGCCGCGTCCGCGCCCACGTCGGCTGCTGCTGACGGGTCCACGGCGGCCGCTGCCGACCGTCCCGAGAAGGCTCCGGCGAAGACGTCGGAGAAGGCTCCCGCGCAGAAGGCTCTCGAGCAGAAGACCGAGCTCGTCGCGGTCGGGTCTGCCGTCGAGTCCGACGCGAACCACCTGACCGGCGGGCCGTCCGCCGCCGACCGGGACGCCGCCCTCGAGGCCGAGCTCGCCGCCGACGCGGCGATGGTCGCGGAGACCCAGCCCGTGGCGGCCGTGACGGAGCCGGAGGCCGGCTCTTCCGAGGCTGCCCCGGTGGACGCCGCCGCTGCCGGTGACGTGGCCGGTGACGTGGCCGAGGCCGAGGCCGAGGCCGCCGAGGCTTCTGCACCCGAGGCTGCCGGGGTCGTGGCGCGGCCGGCCGCCAAGGGAGCGGCGAAGGCGGCAGCGTCGGCGGCCCGGCAGGGCACGCCCGACGACCCGGAGCTCGACGAGGCGGCTGCCGCCGAGGTGGTCGCCGAGGCCGAGGCGGTAGCCCGCCAGGCAGCCGAGGCTGCCGCCGCGGGAGAGGCCGCCGCCGAGCCCGTCGCGACCGAGCCCGCGGCCGCCGAGCCTGAGGCCGCCGCTGAGCCTGTCGCCGCCGAGGCTGAGGTCGCCGCCGAGCCGGCCGAGCCCGCCGTTGCCGCCGCGATCGCCGCCGCCCCCGAGCCGCAGGACCTGCGTCGGATCGAGGGCATCGGCCCCAAGATCGACGCCGCCCTCAAGGCCGCCGGCTACACCACGTACGCCAAGGTCGCGGCCGCCTCGGAGGCCGAGCTACGTGCCGCCATCAAGGCGTCCGGGATCAAGTTCGCGCCCGCCGCCAGCTCGTGGGCGGCCCAGGCCGAGTACCTCGCCGCGGGTGACGAGGACGGCCTGAAGGAGTACCAGGACTACCTCGTCGCGGGGCAGGAGCGCACCGGGAAGTTCAACGCCAAGGTGGACTACGCCGACGTCGACCAGATCGAGGACGAGGCCGCCAAGGCCGCCGCCATCGCCCAGGACGAGGCGGAGGCCGCCGCGCTCGCGGCAGCGCAGCCAGAGCCGGAGCCGGAGCCCGAGCCGCAGGACCTGCAGCGCATCGAGGGCATCGGGCCCAAGATCGAGGCTGCGCTCAAGGCCGCGGGCCTCACCACGTACGCCAGGGTCGCCGGTGCGTCCGAGGCCCGGCTGCGCGAGGCCATCCAGGCGGCGGGCATCACCTTCGCCCCCGCCGCGAGCTCCTGGTCCGACCAGGCGCAGTACCTCGTGGACGACGACGAGGACGGCCTGAAGGAGTACCAGGAGTACCTCGTCGCCGGGCAGGACCGCGCCGTGACGTTCCACGAGAAGGTGGACTACGCCGACGTCGACCAGATCGAGGACGACGCAGCCAAGGCCGCCGCCATCGCCCAGGACGAGGCGGAGACCGCAGCCGTCGAGGCGACGTCGGCCCCGGCCGGGACCGAGCCGGAGTCCGAGGTGAAGGCATGAGCCGACGGCGTCGTGTCGTCACGCCGATCGTGGTGACGGCCGTCGGGTTCGGGCTGCTCACCGGCGCGCAGGACACGTTCTTCCGCGACGGTGTCATCGAGGCCAAGCTCACGACCGCGTCGGAGGCGG
This sequence comes from Antribacter gilvus, assembly GCF_003946865.1. Classification (GTDB taxonomy): domain Bacteria; phylum Actinomycetota; class Actinomycetes; order Actinomycetales; family Cellulomonadaceae; genus Antribacter; species Antribacter gilvus. The sequence continues at coordinate 92,140 of NZ_QXTH01000009.1, read as the reverse complement.
CCCTCGCCGAGGCCGGGCTGGGCGAGGTCGAGGTGTCGTTCGCCGGGCGGGACGCGACGGTCCTGGCCCAGAACGAGGACGACGGCCGCGAGGCCGCCGACGTGGTCGAGGGCGTCGAGGGCGTGCGCGTGGTGCGGGCGCTGATGCCGGCCTGGGCCGCGGGCACCACGGGCGACGAGGACGAGGGCGAGGAGTCCTCGGCCTCGCCGAGCGCCTCCGCGAGCGCGTCTCCGAGCGCCTCTACGAGCGCGACGCCGAGCGCCTCGCCCAGCACCTCCCCCAGCACGACGCCGGCACCCACCCCGACCGCTGCGCCCCAGGCCGTGCAGGAGCAGCTGGTCGCCATCCCGGCGATCACCTTCGTCACCGACAGCGCCGACCTGACGCCGGAGGGCCGCGCGACGGTCGAGCAGGCCGCGGCGGTGCTCCTCGCCAACCCGGACATCACGGTGCGGATCGAGGGTCACACGGACTCCGTGGGCGCCGAGGACCGCAACCTCGCCCTCAGCCAGGGACGCGCGCAGACGGTGCTCACCACGCTCGTGGGGCTGGGGGTGGCGCCGGAGCGGCTGTCCGCCCAGGGCTTCGGCGAGTCGGTGCCGAAGGTGGCCGAGAGCACGCCGCAGGACCAGGCGATCAACCGCCGGGTCGACTTCGTGGTGCAGCAGACGAACTAGTTCGTCGCCGGGAGCCGGGCGCCCGGCTGATCGTTAGTTCGTCGCATGATCGGCAGCTCGAACTGCTGATCATGCGACGAACTAACGACCACGCGAGGATCCCGCCGCGAGAGCGCTCAGACCGCCCAGCGGCCCAGGCGCTCGCTCAGCATCGCGACAGCCACCGGCCCGGCCGTCGACGTCCGCAGCACGTGCGGGCCGAGGCGAGCGGCGACGGCCCCGGCGTCGGTCAGCGCGGCCAGCTCCGCCTCCGCGATGCCGCCCTCGGGCCCCACGACGACGAGCAGCTCGCGAGAGCCCCAGTCCCCGGCGGCCTGGGGCAGAGGCACCTCCGCCAGCGGCGTCGTCGCCTCCTCGTGCAGCACGACCACCACGCCGCCCGCAGCCACCACCTCGGCGGTCCGCACGGCGAGCTGCTTGGTGGTGACCGCGTCGCCCACGGTCGGCAGGCACGCCCGGCGGGCCTGCTTCGTGGCCGCCCGGACGGTGCTCACCCACCGGGCCCGGGACTTGGCGGCGCGGTCGCCCCGCCACACCACGACGGAGCGCTCGGCCTGCCAGGGCAGGATCACGTTGGCCCCCAGCTCGGTGGCGGCCTCGATCGCCATCTCGTCCCGGTCGCCCTTCGCGAGGGCCTGCACGAGCGTGAGGACCACGGACGGCGCCGGCTCGACGACGACACGTAGCACCCGCAGGTGCACCGACCCGCCCACGACCGACTCGACGACGGTCTCGAGCCGCACGCCCACGCCGTCGACCACGTCGATGCGCTCACCCGGGCCCCGGCGCTGCACGACGCCCGCGTGCCGGCCCTCGGACCCGTCGAGCACGTAGACCGACCCCTCGCCGTAGCTGGAGAGCGGTGTGGCGGACGACGTCTCCGCGAGGAATACGGGCGCGCTCATCCTCTCAGCGTCCGGAGAGCTTGTCGCGCAGCCGCGAGAACACGCCCGGGTGCGCGGCGGACAGCCGCGGGTCGGGCCGCTCCTCGCCGCGCAGGCGCGCGAGGGTCTGCAGCAGCTCCTCCTGCTCGGTGTCCAGCGCCGTGGGCACCAGGACCTCGATGTGCACGTTGAGGTCGCCGCGGCCGTTCGCGTGCAGGTGCCCCACTCCGAGCCCCTTGAGGGTGACGACCTGCCCCGGCTGGGTGCCCGGGCGGAGGTCGATCTCCTGCGGCCCGTCGAGGGTGTCGAGCTCCAGCACGGTCCCGAGGGCCGCCGCCGTCATCGGCACCTGGAGGGTGCAGTGCAGGTCGTCGCCACGGCGCACGAACGTGTCGTGGGCCCGCTCGCGGATCTCGACGTAGAGGTCTCCGGCCGGCCCGCCACCGGGGCCCACCTCGCCCTGCGCGGTGAGCTTGATGCGCGTCCCGGTGTCGACGCCGGCCGGGACGTTGACGGTCACCGTGCGGCGCGAGCGCACGCGGCCCTCGCCGGCGCAGTCCGCGCACGGCTCCGGGATGACGGTGCCGAAGCCGCCGCAGGCCGCGCAGGGCGCGGTCGTCATGACCTGGCCGAGGAACGACCGGGCCACCCGCTGCACGGAACCGCGGCCGTGGCACACGTCGCAGGTGCGAGCCGACGTGCCCGGGCGCGCGCCGTCGCCGCCGCACGTGGAGCACGCCACGGCGGTGTCGACCTGGAGCTCGCGCTTGGTCCCGAACGTGGCCTCAGCCAGGTCGAGGTCGAGGCGCACGAGCGCGTCGTTGCCCCGCCGGGCGCGGGGCACGGGGCCGGCCGGCTGCCCGCCGCCGAAGAACGTCTCGAAGATGTCCTGGAAGCCGAAGCCGTTGCCGAAGCCGCCTCCCGCACCGCCGCCGGGGGCGGTCGGGTCGACGCCCATGTCGTACTGCTGGCGCTTGTCCGCGTTGGACAGCACCTCGTACGCGCGCGCGACGTCCTTGAACCGTTCTTCGCCGGCCTCGCCCGCGACGTCCGGGTGGAGCTCACGCGCGAGCTTGCGGTACGCCTTCTTGATCTGCTCGGGCGTGGCGTCGCGCTGGACGCCGAGGATCTCGTAGTAGTCGGTCACAGGTCTCTCTTCGCAGACGGTTCGGTCGGCTGGTCAGGTAACGGTGCAGTTGCTCGACGCCGGTCGCGCGCCCGGGTGCACCGGGTCGTGCGAGCGAGGGCCGGGCGGGCTCAGGTGGACGTCACGTGGGCAGGACCCGGGAGAGGTAGCGGGCGACGGCGCGTACCGCGGCGATGGTGCCCGGGTAGTCCATCCGGGTGGGGCCGATCGAGCCGAGGATGGCGAGCGTGTCGCCGTCCGTACCGTAGCCGGAGGAGACCACCGACGCCTCGGTCAGGCCCTCGAGCCGGTTCTCGTGGCCGATCCGGACGGCGACGCTCTGGTCGGCGACCATCTCGGTGAGCAGGCCGAGCAGGACGACCTGCTCCTCGAGCGCCTCCAGCACCGGGCTCAGCCCCTGCTCGAACCGCATGCCGGCCCGCGCGAGGTTGGCCTGCCCGGCGAGCACGATGCGCTCCTCGCCCTCCTCGCCGAGGGTCTCGGTGACGAGCTCGGCGACAGCGGCGGCCAAGGGCCGGACCTCCGGGGGCAGCGCGACGGTGACCCGCTCGAAAGCCGCCCCGACGTCGGCCAGCCGCTTGCCGGCCGCCGCCGCGTTCAGGCGGGCGCGGAGCTCGCCGAGCAGGCCGTCGTCCAGGCCGGGCGTCACGTCGAGGAACCGCTGCTCCACCCGCCCGGTGTCGGTGATGACCACGACGAGCAGCCGGTTCTCCCCGGTGGGCACCAGCTCCAGGTGCCGCAGGCCAGACCGCCGGAGCGACGGGTACTGCACCACGGCGACCTGGCCGGTGAGCTGGGCGATCAGGCGGCCGGCCCGGGTCATCACGTCGTCCAGGTCCACCGCCTCGGACAAGAACGTCTCGATCGCGCGCTTCTGCGGCTGCGAGAGCGGCTTGACCTCGGCGAGCCGGTCCACGAAGAGGCGGTAGCCCTTGTCCGTCGGGATGCGCCCGGCAGACGTGTGCGGCTGCGCGATGTACCCGGCCTCCTCGAGGGCGGCCATGTCGTTGCGCACCGTGGCGGGCGAGACACCGAGCTGGTGCCGCTCCGTGAGCACGCGCGAGCCCACGGGCTCCCTCGTGCGGACGTAGTCCTCCACGATGGCCCGCAGCACGTCCAGCCTGCGATCCTCACTCATCGCGCGCACCTCCGTCCGGCACTCTCGGTTCCTGAGTGCTAATTCTACGCGGGGCGACCGACACTACCGGTGCGCAGCGCCGAGGCAAGGGGCTGGACCGCCTCGGCGAGCGCCTCGGACGCGTGCCGGCTCATCCCCACCGCGTTCGCGAAGCCGTGCACGTGGCCCGTCACGACCTGCACGGTGGTGGGCACCCCGGCGTCGCGCAGGCGGGCCGCGTAGGCGAGCCCCTCGTCCCGGAGCACGTCGAAACCGGCGACGACGACGTGGGCGGGCGCCACACCGGCAAGGTCCTCGGCGAGCATCGGGGAGACGCGCGGGTCGGCCGCGGGAACGCCGTCGGTCAGGTACTTGTCGTGGTACCAGGACAAGCGGTCGGCCGCCAGGGCGTACCCGTCGAAGAGGGCCTCGGACGGGTACCTGCGCGTCATGTCGGTGCCCGGGTAGAGCAGGAGCTGGAACACCGGCCCGCCGTCCGCGTCGTCGCGCGTGAGGTTGGCCACCACCGCGGCGAGGTTGCCGCCCGCGCTGTCCCCCGCGACGGCGACCGGCAGCGGGACGTCCGACCACGGGCCCGGCTGGTCGCGGACGTGGCGGAACACGTCCAGGGAGTCGGTCAGGGCGGCCGGGAAGGGGTGCTCCGGGGCGAGGGCGTAGCCGACCGAGAGCACCACGGCGTTCATGGCCCGGGCGAGGAAGCGGCAGACCGGGTCGGCGGTGTCGAGGTCGCCGAGCACGAAGCCCCCGCCGTGGAGGTACACCACCACCCCGTCCGGAGACCTGGAGGGGTCCGCCTGGTAGACGCGGACGGGGACGGGCCCGCGGGAGCCCAGGACCTCGGCGTCCTCGACGCGCCGTACGGGCACGGGGTCGTGGAGGAGGCGGGCCTCCAGCGCGACCCGGGCACGGGCCCGCTCGACGGTCTCGCCCGGCCGCGGCCGCAGGAGCGGCGCGAGCCGCAGCGCGGCCTGCACCTCGGGGTAGAGCCGCTGCCCGTCGACCACGTGCGGGGGCCCGGCCAGGACCCGTACCACGGGCCTCGGCAGCCGTCCCACCGCGCGCACGACGGCCCGGATCGCACGTTCAGCCCGATCGCGCACGTCCGCACCTCCTTCGCGCCTGGTCCGGGCCCGGTCGGGCCCGCCTACTCCGGTCTGCCCAGCCTGGCGCGGACGGCGGCGCCGAGCACCCGCGCCCTCCCGGCGACCGCCGCGCCCGCGTGCTTCGCGGCGTCGGCCGGCTTGCCGTTCATCGCCGCGATCAGCGCGTCGAGCGTGGGCAGGTCGATCGCCCCCTGGGAGAAGATGGCGGCCGCCCGCAGCGGCAGCTCGCGAGTCGACCGCTCGTACATCAGCCGGGTCGCCTCGTCGTCGGACTCGTCCACCGGGGTCCTCCGGACGATCGCCCGCTGGAGCAGCGCGCCGAGGCGCGTGCGCGCCGCGACCTCCCCGACCAGCGAGTCCCGCGTGAACGGCCGCACCGGGCGCGGGGTGGGCACGGGGCGCCCCAGCCTGCGGGCGAACGCCTCGTCCGTGCGGGCGACCGGCTCGGCGTCGGCGGGCTCGGGCGCCGAGGTGACACCGCCCTCGACCTCGACGGGGAGCGTCGCCACGACGTCGGCGGAGCTCCGGGCCACCTCCACCTCGAACCGGCCCACGGGCGTGCGCCAGCCGGGCGCCCCCGCGTCGTAGAACGCGAACGCGCGTGCGGGCACCCGCACCTGGACCTCGCGGCTCTCGCCCGGAGCGAGGTGGACCTTCGCGAAGCCGGCGAGCTCGCGGCGGGGGCGGAGCACCACGCCCGTCGCGTCGTGGACGTACACCTGGACGACGTCGGACCCCGCTCGGCCACCCGTGTTCGTCACGGTCACCGTGACCGTGGCGCCGTCGCCCGGCGTGAGGATCTCCCGGTCGAGCGCCGCGCCGTCCCACGCGAAGGTGGTGTAACCGAGGCCGAACCCGAACGGGTACGCGGGCTCGATCCCGGACGTGACGTGGTGCCGGTAGCCGACCATGAGGCCTTCCCGGTGCTCCACCATATGCGGGTGCCCCGGGAACCACGGGTCCGACGCGACGTCCTCCTGCCGGGCCGGGAAGGTCTCCGCCAGGCGTCCGCCCGGCTCCGCGTCGCCGAACAGCACGTCGACGAGCGCGGCGCCCCCTGCCTGCCCACCCAGGTACGACTCCAGGATCGCCGCGACGCGGTCCCGCCACGGGAGCAGCACGGGTCCCCCGTTGGACAGGGCCACCACGGTGCGCGGGTTCACCGCCGCCACGGCGGTCACGAGCGCGTCGTGCTGCGCGGGCAGGGCCAGGTCCTCGCGGTCGAACCCCTCGCTCTCGCGGACCGCCGGCAGCCCGACCAGCACGACCGCGACGTCGGCCGCGGCCGCCACGTCGATCGCCTCCGCGAGGAGCGCCGCGTCGTCGGCCGACCGCGCCGGGTCGTAGCCCCGCGCGTACGTGACCTCGACGCCGCGGGCGCGCAGCTCGTCGAGCGCCGACGTGACCCGCGTGGGGTTCACCTGGGACGACCCCGCTCCCTGGTACCGCGGCTCCTCCGCGAAGGCGCCCACGACCGCGAGCCGCGTCCCCGGCGCGAGCGGCAGCAGCCCGTCGTTCCGCAGCAGGACGGTGCCGGCCGCCGCGGCCCGGCGGGCAAGGGCGTCGTCGGCCTCGCGCAGGTGGTCCGGGACCACGCCGGGCGCGTCGTCGGGCTGGGGCGCCCGGGCCACGAGGTCGAGCACCCGCTGGGCCGACGTCGTCACCGCCCCCTCCGCGAGCGCCCCGGTGCGGACCGCCTCGTGGACCTCCGCGTCGAAGAGCCCGCGACTGCCCGGCATCTCCAGGTCGAGCCCCGCGGCCACGCCCGCGGCGCGGTCGTGCACGGCGGCCCAGTCGCTCATGACCAGCCCGTGGAACCCCCACTCGTCACGAAGGATCTGCGTGAGCAGCCCGGGGTGCTCCGTGGTGTGGAGGCCGTCGAGCAGGTTGTACGACGCCATCACCGTCCAGGGCCGGGCGTGCCGCACCGCGTGCTCGAAGCCCGCCAGGTAGATCTCGCGGAGGGTGCGCTCGTCGACGACCACGTCGACGACGAACCGGTGGGACTCCTGGTTGTTCGCCGCGAAGTGCTTGAGGCACGCGCCCACGCCCTGCGACTGGATGCCCTCGGTCAGCGCGGCGGCCATACGACCGCTCACGACCGGGTCCTCGGAGAGGTACTCGAAGTTGCGCCCGCACAGCGGGTGGCGCTTGATGTTGAGCCCGGGCCCCAGGACGACGCCGACGCCGAGCGCCCGCGCCTCCGCCCCGACGGCGCGGCCCACCTCGGCGGCGAGGTCCTCGTCCCAGGAGCTCGCCAGGGTCACCGCGGGCGGGAAGCAGGTCGCGGGCTCGCTGCGCCCGATCCCCAGGTGGTCACCGGCACCGCGCTGGTACCGCAGCCCGTGCGGGCCGTCGCTCAGCACCACCGCGGGGACGTCGTGGTCGGGAAGAGGCTGGGTCAGCCAGGACCCGCTGCCCGACAGCAGGGAGACGCGCTCGTCGAGGGTGAGGTCGCTCGCGGGAGGCGTCGTCGTCATGGCGTTCATCCAACCAGGGGCAAGGTGCAGGGGCACGCCCACCCGCCGCCCGCCCGCCGAGATAGTGCCTCCGTCCGACGAAGTCACTATCTCGGCAAGGCTTCCCCGCCGAGATAGTCACCTCGTCCGACGAAGTCACTATCTCGGCAGGGGGACACGCGGTGCGCGGCTACCCCGGGGAGGCGCCCGAGCGCCCTAGGCTCGCGACCGTGCGAGACGACCGCTACAGCTCCGACGTCCTGTCCCCGTCCTTCCCGGGCGCGGCCCGCGGGCGGCGACCCGCCTCGACGCTGATGCCGGCGGAGCTCGGGCTCGTGGTGGAGGACGTCGACACCGGCTGGGTGGGCGCCGTGGTGCGGGTGGAGAAGTCGGGCGGGATGCACGTGGTGGTCCTCGAGGACCGGCGCGGCCGCAACCGGACGTTCCCGCTGGGCCCCGGGTTCTGGGTGGAGGGCCGGCCGGTCGAGCTGACCGCCCCCGTGGTGTCCCGCGCTCCCGCCGCCCCGACGAGGACCGCCTCCGGCTCCGTCGCCGTGCACGGCGCCCGCGCCCGGGTGGCGCGCGGCAGCCGCATCTGGGTCGAGGGCAAGCACGACGCCGAGCTCGTCGAGAAGGTGTGGGGCGACGACCTGCGGATCGAGGGCGTCGTGGTCGAGATGCTCGACGGCGTGGACCATCTCGCCGACCGGCTGGCCGGGTTCGAGCCGGACCCGGAGCGCCGGGTGGGCGTGCTGGTGGACCACCTGGTGCCGGGCTCCAAGGAGCAGCGGCTGGCCGACGAGGCGCTGCGCACCGTCCCGGCGGGGACCGTGCTGGTGCTGGGGCACCCCTACGTCGACGTGTGGCAGGCAGTGCGCGCCGAGCGCCTCGGCCTCGCGCGCTGGCCGGTGATCGAGCGGGGTACGGAGTGGAAGCGCGGGATCCTCCGCGAGCTCGGCTGGCCCGCAGACACCCAGGAGGACGTGGCCCGGGCCTGGAAGCGGATCCTCGGCACCGTCCGGGACTTCCGCGACCTCGACCCGGCCCTGCTGGGCCGGGTCGAGGAGCTGATCGACTTCGTGACTGCCTGAGGCGGCCTCAGACCGCGGCGACCGGGCCGCCGGTCAGGCGGCGGAACGCGTAGGCGATCGCGATCGTGACGACCGGGACCACCACGAAGAGCCCGAGACCGCACGGGATCGACCCCAGGATCATCAGGCCCAGCGCGGCGAGGAGCAGCAGGAAGACCGGGCCGAAGTTCTGCGCCACCAGGCGGAAGCTCGTGGTGAACGCCTCCCAGGCGCCGAGGCCCTTGTCATGCACGTTGTGGTAGGTGAACGTCGCGAACACGATGATCGCCAGACCGGGCAGTACGCAGGCGAAGAGGCCCACGGTCGTCAGGATCGCGACGATCACCGCGGCCAGGATGACCGTGCCGATCCGGTCGGCGGAGAAGAAGGAGGCCAGGGTGGGCTTCTCGCCCGACACCTCCTTGAGCGCCGCCCGGACGGCGAGCGCCTGCAGGACCGCCGAGATCACGGCGCCGAGGATCGACAGCGCCGTCGCCCCGAAGGCGACGCCGGTCTGCGCCAGCGTGCGCCCCTCGAGGGCGGCGTTCATCTGCTCCTGGTAGTCGCTGATCTGGCCGCTGTTGAACGCACCCCCGACCACCGCGAGGATCACGACGTACAGGATCCAGGCGAGGGCGTTGCCCTTGAACCTGTTCCACCCGAACGAGAGCGCCTCGCCGACGCCGAAGCCGCCCGTGGACGCACCGCCCGGCGTCCCGTAGGAGCCGCCCGACCCGCCGTAGGCCGGCATCGCCGGGTAGTTGCCCGGCGGGGTCGTGCCCGGGTCGGGGGCCCCGTACGGGCCGCCCGACGACGGACCCGTGCCGGACGACGAGCTGCCGTAGGCGGGAGTCCCCGACGACGGGCCCGTGCCGTACCCCGGCGGCTCGGCCGCGGCCGAGTACGGCGTGGGCTCTGCCGGCGGGTTGAAGGGCTCCGGCTCGATGGGGCCCGGCACCGGCTCGGCCGGGCCGGGCTCGACCGGTTCGGGGCGCACCGGGGCCGGGTCGTACGGCTCGGGCCGCACGGGGTCGGGCAGGACCGGCTCCGGGTCGGACGGCCGTGGCTGCTCCGGGTCAGGCTCGGAGGGGCGCGGGGCGTACGGGTCGGTCGGCGTGCTCTCGCCGTACCGGTCGGGCTCGTTCGGGTCGCGCGGCACGCCGGGCGTGTTCTCGCTCATGTGTTCCCTCTCCTCGGGGGCCTCCTGAGGACCAACTCTGAACTGCTGGTCGAGGGATCGCGACCCGAACGAGCCGTCCGTCAGGAGACGACGACCTGCTGGCCCTCGAGCCGGCGGTACAGGTACCCACCCATGAGGACGAGCACCGGGACCACCACGAGGAGGCCGATGCCGCAGGCGAGGGCCCCGGCGATCGACAGGCCGATCACCACGAGGAACGCCAGGATGGCGACCCCGACGTTGGACGACACGAGGCGCACGCTCGACCGGATGGCGGTCAGGCCGTCCTGCCCCTGGTCGAGCACGTAGTACGGCGCCGCGAGGAAGAAGAAGCTGATCAGGAGCTGCAGCAACCAGCCGACGCCCGGCACGAGCGCCACCAGGTTGACGAGCGCCTGGAGCACGGCGAACGTCGCCACGCCGCCCCAGTTGCTGATCGTGAAGAACGCGCCGAACGAGGCAGACCCGTCCCGGGTCTGCACCAGCGCCCCCTGGTACAGGACGAAGCCGATGATCGACGCGACGACCGACCCCACCATCGTGAGGAGCTGCCCGACGAAGGTCACCTCCTCCACGCCGGCGGCGGCCGCCTCCATCGCTGCCGGGTCGGCCAGCAGCACGGGGTCGGTGAGGACACGGAACAGGTCGCCCAGCGCCGGGGTCGTGAGCAGCGTGATGAGGAACGCCGCGACAGCGACGAGGAACGTGACGACGAGCCAGATGCCGGCGTTGCGCCCGAACGCCGAGAACCCGTACCCGACGGCCTCCCCCACCCGCACGGGACCCGCGGGCTGAGACATCCGGTTCCAGTCGGGCGTCTGCGGGGCCGACGGCGGCCCGTACGGGCTCGCGTACGCGCCCGGCGCACCGTAGGCAGGCATCCCGGACTGGCCCGGCTGTCCGGGCTCGTCAGTCTGGGGTGCGTACGCGCCGTACATCGGCTGCGGCCGGGCCGGCGGCTCGGGCTGCGCCTGCGCCTGCGGCTGCTGCGGCTGCGGCGAGGCCTCAGGAGCGGAGGGCTCCGGTGTCGCCGGCTGCTGGGGCTCCGGCGCCGGGCCGGCGGCGTTGGTGTCACTCATTGGGGCTCACCCTTCATGGAGATGTGGCCAGATAACGTACAGATCGGGCAAGGAGTTCCGGTCAGGCCGGCTGTCCGCCGGTCAGCCGGACATAGGCATAGGCGCCCAGCAGGAGGGTCAGTGGCATCGCCACCACGAGGCCGATCACCGGCACCAGGCCCGCCACTGCGGAGACCGCGACGACACCGAGGTAGACCATCACGACGGCGCCCAGGTTCTTGCTGGCGAGGTGGTAGCTGGACCGGACCGCATCCAGCAGGCCCAGACCCCGGTCGAGGGTGAAGAAGAGCGTGAACTGCAGGAGGAACGCGACCGCGATGCCTGGCAGATAGAACACGAGCGTGCCGAGTAACGTCAGCAACCCGACCACGAAGCTGTCGAGGAGGGCACGCCCGTAGCCCGGCACCTGGAGCAGGGAGGCCCCGGTGATCGACACCCCGCGCGCCACGCGCAGCACAAGGGAGTACAGGAACGGACCGGTGAGCCACAGCAGGACCACGCCCGCGGCGAGCCACGCGGCGAACGCACCGTGCGGCACCTCGACCGGGAACTCCTCCCCCTGGCTCAGCGCAACGAACGAGCCCAACCCCAGGAAATACCACACCATCGCGACCCCGGTGACGCCCAGGACGACGATCGTGTACACCAGCGACACGCCCGTCAGAGGCAGCCAGTTCCGCGTGAACCGGCTCCACGCCCAGGAGAACGCCTCGCTCAGGATCGAGCTGGACTGCGGACGGGGCGCATAGCCGGGGTGCGGGCCGTACCCGGGCGGCGGGCCGTACCCGGGCGGCGGCGCAGAGGGCTCGGTCGGTACGGCGTTGTTCATGGGTTCCTTTTCGGGGGTGCTGCGTCGCAGGTCGGGCACAGAGTAGCGTCCGCCTCCGACACGCCTCGGGCACCGCGGGGAGGGTGCCGGTCGCCTCAGTCGGTGAGCTCGCGGACCACCGTGTCGGCCAGCAGCCGGCCGCGCAGCGTCAGGACGCCGCGTCCGCTGATCGCGGCCCGGCCGTCGAGCAGCCCTCGGGCCACCAGACCCCCCACCGCGGTACGCGCCGACGGCGAGAGCACGCCCAGGTCGAGCCCTTCACGGAGCCGCACGCCCAGCATGACGCGCTCCAGGTGGTGCTCGGCAGGCGTCAGGAGCTCTCGCCCCGCGCCCGGGCTCGTCCCCGCCTCCAGCAGCGCGGCGTACCGGCGCGGGTGCTTCACGTTCCACCAACGGACGCCGGCGGCCTCTGCCGCACCAGCTTCCCCGTGCTCCGTGGCCGCGGCGACGTACGAGTGGGCCCCAGGCCCGACGCCCCACCAGTCGTGCCCTCGCCAGTAGGCCAGGTTGTGCCGGCAGGCGTGCTCGTCCCCGCGCGCCCAGTTGCTCACCTCGTACCAGGTCAGGCCTGCCTCGGTGAGGAGCGCGTCGGCCAGCTCGTACTTGGCTGCCTGGTCGTCCTCGTCGGGCAGCGTCACTTCGCCGCGGCGCACCTGCGCCGCCATCTTGGTGCCCTGCTCCACCACGAGCGCATAGGCGGAGACGTGGTCGACGCCGGTCGCGAGCGCTGTCTCCACCGACGTACGCCAGTCGTCGAGCGACTCGCCCGGCGTGCCGTAGATGAGGTCGAGCGAGACGTCGAGCCCGGCGTCGCGCGCCCAGCGCACCACGTCCGGGATCCGCAGCGGGTCGTGCGTCCGCTCCAGCGTCGCGAGCACGTGAGGCACGGCGGACTGCATGCCGAAGGAGACGCGCGTGAACCCGGCCTCGGCCAGGACCGCCAGGTACTCCGGGGTCACCGAGTCGGGGTTGGCCTCCGTGGTGACCTCGGCGCCGGGCTCCAGGCCCCAGGCGTCACGGACGCCGGCCAGGATCCGCGCGAGGTGGGCGGCCGGCAGCATCGTCGGTGTCCCGCCGCCGAAGAAGACGGTGGACACCGGGCGCTGCGGCAGCCCGACGTCGGCCAGGACCTTGCTCGCCAGGTCCACCTCGCGCAGGGCCGTGGTCGCATAGGCCACCTGCGACGCCCCGCCGCCGAGCTCCGACGCCGTGTAGGTGTTGAAGTCGCAGTAGCCACAGCGCACCGTGCAGAACGGCACGTGCACGTAGACGCCGAAAGGCCGGGCGCCCGCGGTGCCGGAGCCGCCCGGGGCGACCCCCGCGGGGGACGACGCGACCCAGGGAGGCAACCGGCCGTCGCCCCCACCCCACGAAGCGTCCTCGCTTCGCTGCGGCGCTTCGCGGGGACCCCGGGGTTCGGGCACCGGGACGCCCTCGGGAAGGGACGGCACGTTACTTCCGCTTGTCCTTCGCGTCCTTGACCGCTGCCGAGTCCGAGGAGAGCGCTGCGATGAAGGCGTCCTTCGGGACCTCGACGGACCCGATGGTCTTCATGCGCTTCTTGCCCTCCTTCTGCTTCTCGAGCAGCTTGCGCTTACGGGAGATGTCGCCGCCGTAGCACTTGGCGAGGACGTCCTTGCGCATGGCGCGGATGGTCTCGCGGGCGATGACGCGCGCGCCGATCGCGGCCTGGATCGGCACCTCGAACTGCTGGCGCGGGATGAGGTCCTTGAGCTTGCCCGTCATCATCACGCCGTACGCGTACGCCTTGTCGCGGTGCGCGATCGCGCTGAACGCGTCCACGTGGTCGCCCTGGAGGAGGATGTCGACCTTCACCAGGTCGGCGGCCTGGTCGCCCGAGGTCTCGTAGTCGAGCGAGGCGTAGCCGCGGGTGCGGGACTTGAGCTGGTCGAAGAAGTCGAACACGATCTCGGCGAGCGGCAGCGTGTACCGCATCTCGACGCGCTCCTGGGAGATGTGGTCCATGCCGCCGAGCACGCCGCGCTTGGTCTGGCAGAGCTCCATGACAGCACCGATGAACTCCGACGGGCACAGGATCGTCGCCTTGACGATCGGCTCGCGGATCTCCTTGATCTTGCCGCCCGGGAACTCGCTCGGGTTGGTCACCGTGACCACGGTGTTGTCCTCGAGCGTCACCTCGTAGATGACGTTCGGTGCGGTGGAGATCAGGTCGAGGTCGAACTCGCGCTCCAGGCGCTCCCGCACGATCTCGAGGTGCAGCAGGCCGAGGAAGCCCACGCGGAACCCGAAGCCGAGCGCCACGGACGTCTCCGGCTCGTAGTTGAGCGCGGCGTCGTTGAGCTTGAGCTTGTCCAGCGCGTCCCGGAGGGCGGGGTAGTCCGAGCCGTCGACCGGGTAGAGGCCCGAGAACACCATGGGCTTGGGATCGGAGTAGCCCCCGAGGGCGTCCGTGGCCGGCTTGCCGGCGTTGGTCACCGTGTCGCCCACCTTCGACTGGCGCACGTCCTTCACGCCGGTGATCAGGTAGCCGACCTCGCCGACGCCCAGGCCCTTGGTGGGCTGCGGCTCGGGCGAGGTGACGCCGATCTCCAGGAGCTCGTGCGTGGCACGGGTCGACATCATGACGATCTTCTCGCGCGGGTTCAGGCTGCCGTCGATCACCCGGACGTACGTGACGACGCCGCGATAGGTGTCGTAGACCGAGTCGAAGATCATGGCGCGCGCCGGGGCCTCCGGGTCGCCCTGGGGCGCCGGCACCTCCTCGACGATGCGGTCCAGGAGTGCCTCGACCCCCACCCCCGTCTTGCCCGACACGCGCAGGACCGACTCGGGGTCGACGCCCACCAGGCCGGCGATCTCCTCGGCGTACTTCTCCGGCTGCGCGGCAGGGAGGTCGATCTTGTTCAGCACCGGGATGATCGCGAGGTCGTTCTCCATCGCCAGGTACAGGTTGGCGAGAGTCTGCGCCTCGATGCCCTGCGCGGCGTCGACGAGCAGCACCGCGCCCTCGCACGCCGCAAGGCTGCGCGAGACCTCGTAGGTGAAGTCGACGTGACCCGGGGTGTCGATCATGTTGAGGGCGTGCGGGGTCCCGTCGACCTCCCACGGCATGCGGACGGCCTGCGACTTGATGGTGATGCCGCGCTCCCGCTCGATGTCCATGCGGTCGAGGTACTGCGCACGCATGGCGCGTGCATCGACCACACCTGTCAGCTGGAGCATGCGGTCCGCCAGCGTGGACTTGCCGTGGTCGATGTGCGCGATGATGCAGAAGTTGCGGATCAGCTCCGCCGGCGTGGCGTTGGGCTGGATGCGCGCGGCGTTCTGCGGAGAAGGAATCGGGGGCACCCGCCTATTCTCCCACGCGGGCGGGCACGGCCGCACGCACGCGGTGGCGTGCTCCAGCCCGCGCTTCACCCCGCGCTTCACCCTCGTTCGCCGAGCGGCCTCGCGCCGATGTCGGAGGTGCGCGATACGGTGCGCCCATGACCGTGGAGACCCCGGCCGGGCGCGGCGCAGGCAGCCCGAGCACCATCGCGTACCTGTCGGTCCTCGCGGACCTTCAGGAGCAGTTCCGCACAGGCGTCCTGACCGCCGACCCCGCGGCACGTGTGCCCGCGTGCGGCGACTGGACGGTCCGCGAGCTCGTGGAGCACCTCGCCGAGATCCACGACTGGGCCGCGGCGCGCGCCCGGGGCGAGGAAGACCCGGAGCCGCCCGCCCTCGACTCCGGCCTCGACGCGCAAGGGCTCGCGAGCCACTACAACGTCCACGCGGCCGTGGTCCGCGAGACGTTCGGCGCGCTCGGGCCGCACGCCATGGGGCGGGTCCTCGGAGGCCTCACCCCCGACGGCACCGGGCCGGTCACCTTCTGGCACCGTCGGCAGACCCACGAGACGCTCGTCCACCTCCACGACCTGCGGGCCGCCGAGGCGGGCGCCCCGGCGCTCGGGCTCGCGCCCGCGGCGCCGGAGGTCTGGAGCGACACGGTGGACGAGGTGGTCGCGGTGCTCCAGCCGCGCCAGGTCGCCCTCGGTCGCATGGCTCCTCTGCGGCACCCCGTCGCTCTCGCCGCGACAGACGTGCCCGGCGCCCCCGTGTGGGTGCTGGGCGCCTCCGGCGACCGTGCGGAGGAGGTCGCACCCGACGTGCTGGTGACCGGCACCGCCGAAGGGCTCGCCCTCATGCTGTGGCGGCGCCTCACGCCCGAGGAGGCGGGAGTCACGATCGAGGGCGACCACCGCGACCTCACGCACGCCCTCGCGGAGCACATCATCCCCTGAGCGGGCCAGGTCGGTCAGCCCTCGGCCAGGACCTCGTCGACCCGCGCCAGGCCCTCCCGGGCGAACTCCGGCCACCGGTCCCAGTAGTACGGCAGCCCGATCACACCCTGGACGAGGACCCAGCCGCGCGCCCGCTCCCAAGCGTCCTCAGGGTGAGGAAGGCCCTCTGCCGCGGCCTCGCGGAACCGCTCGCGTGCCTCGCCGCGGAACAGCGTCCAGGCCGGGATCAGGTCAGCCGCCGGGTCGCCCACCCCCACGCCACCCCAGTCGATCGCGCCGCTCAGGCACCCCTCGTGGACGAGCAGGTTCCCCGGGAGCAGGTCGCCGTGGATCCAGGCGCCGCCCGACGACGGCCGTGCCTCCAGAGCGCGGTCCCACGCCCGGGTGACTGCCGCGGCGTCGACCCGGGTGCCGCACGCGGCGATCGCGTCCCGCACGGACGGGTCGAGCCGGTCGAGCGGCACCCCCCGGCTCGTGCCGTCCTTGACCGGGCCGCCGGTCGTGTCGACCGCGCGCAGCGCGACGACGAGCTCGGCCGCCTGGCGCGCCACCGGGACCGCGTCGAACGTGCCGGGCGCGGCGGCGGCGCCGGGCAGCCACCGCGTCACCGACCAGCGGTACGGGTAGCCCTCGCCGGGCTCCCCGACAGCGAGGGGCACCGGGACGTCGACCGGCAGGTGCTCGCCCAGGAACGGCAGCCAGCGAGCGTCAGACTCCACCTGGCCCGTGGCCCAGCCGATCTTGGGCAGGCGCACCAGCAGGTCGTCGCCCAGGCGGTAGAGCACGTGGTCCGTACCACCCGGGGGGCCGGGACGCAGCGGCAGGTGCGCCCACCGGGGCAGCTGGTCGTCGACGAGACGGCGGACCTGGTCGGGGTGGACGGGAACTTCGTCGTCATGGAGCGGCACGTGGCCACGCTAGGAGTGCCGTGAGGTCGCGGCCAGGGCTTTTCGGCAGGCAGGCGGGATGTCTAGAGTTTATGATGGGTTGGTCTGGTTCCCTTGACCAGACCAGGGTTCGTCCTTACCGTCAAGGAGTGACCACGGTGAACGTGCAACAGGCCAAGACCAACCTCTCCAGCCTCCTGGCTCGCGCCGAGCGGGGCGAGGAGGTCGTCATCGCGCGTGCAGGCCGCCCTGTCGTGCGGCTGGCACCCGTGGACGCGGTGCCGCCTCGCCAGTTCGGCACTGTGCCGATCGACGTGCCGGACGAGTTCTTCTTCGCGTCGCTGACCGAGTCGGAGCTCGCCGCATGGGAGTGACCTACCTGCTCGACACCCACACCCTGATCTGGCTGCTCGGCACCCCGCACCGCCTGCCCGCCGAGCTACGCGACGAGCTGGCGCGAGGCGAGAACCGGCTTCTCGTGTCGGCGGTCTCAGCGATGGAGGTCGCGACGAAGGTCCGCCTCGGCAAGCTCGACGAAGCACGGTTCCTGGTGAGCACCTGGGAGCAGCGTGTCGCCGATCTGCGTGCCGAGGAGCTGCGCATCTCCGCACCGCACGCTCTGCTCGCGGGCTCGATGGGGTGGGACCATCGCGACCCGTTCGACCGGCTCCTCGCGGCACAGTCGCTCGTCGAGAACGTTCCGCTCGTGACGAGAGACGACGTCTTCACAGGGCTGCCAGGGCTGCGCACCCGCTGGTAGCCCTCGGGCACCAACCGCCAACCGAGGGTTCGAGTGGCCCTTTTCGGCTGGGCCGCTACAGTTCCCGCGTGACTCGGAACCCGTGGATCAGCCTGCTCGAGGACGTCGTCGACGCCGTGGTGTCGCACCTGTCGGACAAGCCGACGCCGGACCGGTCGGCGGACACGCCTCGCGAACCCGCGCGTGTGGCCTCGGCGCCCAGCCCGGCCGACGTGTCGGCACGGCGGACGCCGGCGGAGGGCCGGACGTCGTCGGGCAGCCGGGCGCCGCGGACCGCCGGGTACCCGGGCGACTACGACGGCACCGTCACCCCCACGTACGCGCCCGACCTGGACGGCGAGCCCGACCCGGGCGAGGTCGTGTGGACCTGGGTGCCGTACGAGGAGGACCACTCGCAGGGCAAGGACCGGCCGGTTCTGCTCGTGGGTCACGACGGACCGTGGCTCCTCGCTCTCCAGCTCACCAGCCAGGACCACGACCGCGACGCCGAGCAGGAGGCGCGTGCCGGGCGCATCTGGTTCGACGTGGGCACCGGTCCGTGGGACCGCGAGGGGCGGCCGTCGGAGGTGCGGATCAACCGCGTGATCCGCGTGCACCCCGACGCCGTGCGGCGCGAGGGTGCGGTCATGCCGCGCGACCGGTTCGACGACGTCGTGAAGTACATGGCGCGGGCGCTCGACCTGACCTGAGGCGCCCCGCCGGCCGGCCTCGCCGAGGCCGGGGCCACAGCCGGGGCCGGGGCCGAGGCCGGGGCCGGGGCCACGAACGACATGGGTGAGTCCCGGTTCACAGCCGCCTGCCTCGGCGCACCTGTCGAATTCTGCTAATCTTGGTGGTTGCGTGTCCGCCCAGGTCGGCGGGCACAGTCTCAGTTCCTCTCCACGGGTTCCCCACCCCAGTCCCGGAGCTGCGACCGCCCTCTACGACCTATCCGCTCGCCGCCAGGCGAACACACCAGGAAGTCCACACGTGGCAAACATCAAGTCCCAGCTCAAGCGCATCAAGACGAACGAGAAGGCCCGTCTGCGTAACAAGGCTGTCAAGTCCGAGCTCAAGACGTTCGTGCGCAAGGTCCGCGAGGCCGTTGTCGCCGGCGACAAGGACGCGGCGACCACCGCGCTCGCCGCCGCCACGCGCAAGCTCGACAAGGCCGCCACGAAGGGCGTCATCCACACGAACCAGGCTGCGAACCGCAAGTCGGCTCTCGCCAAGCAGGTCGCGTCGATCTGAGCGTGATGTCCAGGCTCGGCTGAGC
This sequence comes from Antribacter gilvus, assembly GCF_003946865.1. Classification (GTDB taxonomy): domain Bacteria; phylum Actinomycetota; class Actinomycetes; order Actinomycetales; family Cellulomonadaceae; genus Antribacter; species Antribacter gilvus. The sequence continues at coordinate 73,407 of NZ_QXTH01000009.1, read as the reverse complement.
CCGGCGCTCAAACTTCGTCAGGCGCCGCTCTCCCGCCCTTTCGCCAGGGCACAGGGAGCGGCGCCTTTCGTGCGCCCTGCGGCGGCGCGGCCGCGGGCCCAGGAGGCTGGTCAGCCCCGGCGCGCCTGTGCGATCGCCATCACCGCACGCTCGACCGCGAACACGGGGTCTCGGCCCTCGCCCTTGACCTCGGCGTCGGCCTGCGCCACGGCACTGATGGCGGCGGCAAGGCCCTCCGGGGTCCAGCGACGCAGGTCCTTCTGTGCGCGGTCCACCTGCCAGGGCGCGATGCCCAGCTCGCGTGCGGTGATGCCGCCGCCCCGCATGGCCGCGACCTTGGCGAGGACCCGCAGGCGGATGGCCAGCGCGGCGACCATCGGCACGGGGTCCACGCCGGTGTCGAGGGCGTGGCGCAGCAGGGCGACAGCCCGGCCCGTGTCGCCGTCGACCGCCGCGTCGGCGACCTTGAACCCGGTGGCCTCGACCCTGCCGCCGTAGTACCGGTCCACGACCCCTTCGTTGATGGTTCCCGTCGTGTCGGCAACGAGCTGAGAGCACGCTGCGGAGAGCTCGCGCAGGTCGCTGCCGAGGGCTTCCACGAGAGCGCGTACGGCTGAGGCGTCGGCACGGCGACCTGCCGCGCGGAACTCGTTCGCCACGAACTGCGCCTTCTCGGCATCCTTGGCGATGGGGTCGCAGGTCATGACCGGTGCGCCCGACGCCGTCACCGTGTCGAGCATCTTCTTGCCACGCTGCCCCCCGCCGTGCACCACGATCACCGTGGTCTCGGGATCGGGCCGGGCGACGTACGCGATGGTGTCGGCCATGAGGTCCTCGGTGCCCGCGTCGGCACCGAGGATCACGACCACCTTCGCCTCGCCGAACAGCGACGGGCTCGCCGCGACGGTCAGCTGCCCTGCGCCGTAGGTGGCGCCCTCGAGCTCCACCTTCTCGAGCTCCGGGTCGCGCTCGCGCGCCAGCCGCACCACCCCGTCGACCGCCCGTTCGGTCAGCAACGGCTCCGCCCCGCGCACCAGCACGACGGGCGCGAGCGTGGGCTCGTCCCAGCTGCGGGCGGGGGCGCTGGACCGGCGGGCTCGGGTGGCTGGGGGCACGAGCAAAGCCTGCCACGTCCCACCCACACCTCCCGGTCCGCACCGCCGGTGACGCTCGCCTCAGCAGCCCGCGAGCGACACCGTCCCGCCTCGGACCACCAGCGCGAACGTGCCGCACTCGTCCGTGCGCACCACCGCGGCTCCCACGCCTTCGTACAGGTCCAGGGCAGCGTCCGTGGGGTGGCCGTAGGTGTTCCCCTCCCCCGAGGACACCACCGCCACCGCCGGGTCGAGGAGCTCCGCCAGGCCGTCCGACTGCTCCCGGGACCCGTGGTGCGCCACCTTCACGACATCGACGGCCCCCGCCCCTCGGCCACGCAGCTCGCCGAGCAGGGCGGCCTGCCCGGCGTCCTCCAGGTCGCCCAGGAGGACCACGTCCAGGTCCGCCGTGCTCACGGCGAGCACCACGCTCGCGTCGTTGGCCCCGTCGCCGCCCTCGCCGCCCGACGCCGGGGCCTCGCCCCGGGTGCCCGGGTCACCGACGTCCCGGGCACCGGGGAGACCCGCGAGCAGGACCTCCCAGGCGGCGGAACCCGTCGTACCGCGGTCTCCGGCCGCGGCCACCTGAACCGGGACCGCGGCGTCCGCCAGCGTCCCGAGCACCCACTCGGCGTTCGCCGCCGGGGCGTCGAGCGGCGACACGAGCGCCGCTGCGACGTCGCGCCCGGCAAGGACTGCGGGCAGTCCGCCCACGTGGTCCGCGTGGTAGTGGCTGAGCACCAGCAGGTCGATCCGGGTCACGCCCAGGCTGTCGAGGCACCGTCCGACGGCATCGCCGTCCGGCCCCACGTCGACCACCACGGCCGACTGCGGGCCGCTGCGGAGAACCAGCCCGTCACCCTGGCCCACGTCGCACGCGACCACCTGCCAGTCGGGCGGGATCTCGGGCGCGGGCCGGAGCACCCGGGGTATCGCGACGACGATGACGACGACGATGGCCACCACGGCCGACCCCGCGACGATCCGCCGGGGCACGGACGAACGGCGCCGGGCCGTGACCGCACGGCGCACGCCGGACCTGGCCGCGTACCGCCACGCCTCCGGCCAGCCCGATCGCGGGCCTCGCCGAAGCAGCGCCCACAGGGCCACGAGAGTGAGCCCGGCCAGCAGGAGCGAGCCCGCGACGCCCGCGAGCCAGGGCAGCCGGGCACCAGGAAGGGCCGCGCTCCGTACAGCCACCTCGGCGATCCACCAGGTAGCACCGCCCGCCGCCCACGCGACGGCGTGGGCGAGGGCCGGGAGCCACGGCGAGAGGAGGGTCGCCGTCAGGCCGAGAAGGGTCGCGGGCACCAGCGCGGGCGCCGCGAGCAGGTTGGCGACCACCGAGACCGCCGAGACGGACGGGTCCAGCAGGACGAGCACCGGGCCGCACGCCAGCTGGGCGGCGACCGGTACCGCCAGTGCGAAGGCGAGCGGCCCTCCGGTCCACGGGGTCAGCCGGGCGGCGAGCGGTGCGGTGAGAAGCACCAGGCCTGCCGTCGCAGTCGCCGACAACGCGAACCCGAAGGAACGGGACAGCCACGGGTCCACCACGAGGAGCGCGAGGATCGTGGCGCCCAGGGCGGGCACCGCCTGCGAGGGGCGGCCGAGCGACGTCCCGGCCAGCGCGAGGGCCGTCATCGCCGCTGCCCGGAGCACGCTGGGCTCGGGCCGGACGAGGGCGACGAACCCTCCGGCTGCGACCGCCACGAGCAGCACCCTGCCCGCGCGCGGGAGGCGTGCCGTCGCCGCGAGGGCGGTGAGTACCGCGACGACGATGGCGAAGTGACTTCCGGACACCGCTGTCACGTGCGTCAGCCCGGAGACGAGCATGGCGTCGTCGAGCTCCGGCGGTACGCGCGACGTGTCGCCGATCGCCGCGCCCGGGACGAGCCCGCGGGCCTGTGACGAGAGGTCGTCCGTGACGGCGAGGAGCGCCGACCGCAAGACTGCCGTGACGTGGTGGAGGCCCGCAGGCGGCTCAGCAGCGACGGCGGTGGCCCCCAGGCGGGCGGCCTCGGGATCGCCCGGCTCCGCCGGCCTCAGGCGACCGGTCACCACCACCTCCGACCCGTACGCGACGTCTCCGCCTGCCGGCGCCGTGACCTCCACCTGGGCTCGGGCGGACGTCGTGACGCCTCGGGCGGTGATCGCGCGGACCGCTAGGGCCCATCGCTGGTCGGAGGTGCCTACGACGGCGCCGAGGGAGCCTGCCGGAGCCTGGGCTGCCGCCTGCGCGTGACCGTAGCTCACCCCTGCCGGTTCCGACACGACGGTCCCGGTCAGGGTCGCGGTCACCCCCGAGGCGGCGATCGCGGCGACAGGCGCCCTCCCTGCCAGGTGGACATGCCCGCTGATCAGGACGGCCAGCAGGCCTGCGGCCGCGAGGGTCGCGTGCGCGAGGGTCGCGTGCGGAAGGCCCGCCCGCCCGGGACCCCGTACGTCGAGGCCCAGCCGTGCGGCGCCGGGCACGGCGTGGCGCGGCCGGACGTGCACGAGGCGTGCGAGCACCAGCGCGACGACGACGAGCGCGACGGGTCCAGCGACGAGGCCTGGCGCACCCGAGCCCGGCCCGGTGACCCACCAGGCCGCCGCCCAGGCCGTGGCCGCCGCGGGCAGGAGGCGGAGGTCGGCCATTCCTCAGACCCGGACGTCGTCGCGCAGCTTGCCCAGCAGCGCCGGACCGATCCCGTCCACGTCGCCGAGCTCGTCGACGCTCGCGAAGGGACCGTTCTCGTCACGCCAGGCGACGATCCGCTCGGCGAGGACCGGCCCGATGCCGGGCAACGCGTCGAGCGCCGCGGCGTCGGCGGTGTTGAGGTCGACGAGACCGTCGCCGACCGCCGGTGACTGTCCGCCCGAACCTCCGCTCCCCTGCTCCGGCACGACGACCACCTCCCCCGGCGCCGGGACACGAAGCTGCTCGCCGTCCACGACCGGCCTGGCCAGGTTCAGGGCCGACAGGTCGGCCTCCCCGGTCGCACCTCCGGCTGCCTGCACAGCATCGGCCACGCGGGCGCCGTCGGGCAGCGAGACGAGCCCCGGCCCGTGCACCTGCCCCACCACGTGCACCACGACCTGGCCGGGGGCCGGGCCGGGAGCGGCACTCGCCGCGGGTGCGCCTGCGGGTGCGGGGCTCGGCGCGGGATCGGGCGTGTCGTCCGACGAGGCGGGGCCGGCCACCGGAGCGAGCGCCTGGACGTCCCCGTCGCGCCACGGCCCGAACGCCACCAGGGCCACGACCGCCGCCAGGATCAGGAGCGAGACGGCGGCGACCAGCGCGGTGCGGCCTGCGAGCGCCCAGCGGCGCGCACCCTCCTCAGGCGGCGGCTCCCCGATGTTCCCGTGGGCGGCCGCGTAGGCGGCGGCGACCCCAGCAGCCGAGCGCCGCGACCGGAGCCGCGCGACCAGCTCGGCCGCCTCCGCCTCGGCGGAGACCGGCGCCGCGACCGGCGCCGCGACCGGCGCCGCGACCGGCGCCCCGGCCGGCGCCCCGGCCAGCGGCTCGGCCGCCGCGCCGGCAGCACTCCCGGGATCGTCGCCGGTGCCGGTCCGGGCGGCCGGCCCACGGTCTGTGAGGTGCTCCATGCGCCCGACCGTAGGCGGCCTCGGCCGTCCTCCGGGCGGCTCCGCGGATCACCTGTGCACGGTCGCCCGGATCTGCGCCCTGTGGTCGGGCTCCCGCCCGCCCGAGCCCGTCAGCGGGGTCGGAGCGGTCGTCAGTGCGTGTGGTCGCCCAGGTCCGTGACCACGACTGCCATGGTTCCGGGACCCACGTGCACGCCCAGCACCGCGCTGAGCGGTCGCACCTCCACCTCGGCCCGCGTCCGCGTGTGCAACCGGCCCGCGAGGATCCCGGCGCGCTCGGGCGCACCGAAGTGGTGCACGGCGACGACGGGCCGGGTGGCGGCCGCGACGTCGGCGGCCCCTTGCTCGAGCAGCCGCTCCATCCCGGCCGCGCGGGTGCGCACGCGGTGCAGCAGCTCGATCCGGCCGTCCCGCAGGCCGAGCACCGGCCGCACGCCGAGCACCGTCCCGATCGCGGCGGCCGCGCCGGAGAGCCGCCCGCCGCGGCGGAGGTGCTCCAAGGAGTCGACGACGAACTGGGCGCTGGTGCTCCGGGCCACCTCCTGGGCCCGGTCCGCCACGTGGTTGGCGTCGCAGCCGGCGGCCGCGCACTCGGCGGCGGCCCGCGCGGCGAACCCGAGGCCCATGGCGGCGGTCCGGGAGTCGACGACGCGCACGGCGAGCGGTGAACGGGCCGCCGCCGCCCGGGCGGACTGCACCGTGCCGGACAGCTCGCCCGACAGGTGCAGCGAGACGATGCTCCTCGCGCCCTCTGCCGCCAGGTCGCGGTACACCGCCGTGAACGCCTCGGGCGGGGGCTGCGACGTGGTGACGCGCTCCCCCGCGGCGACCAGCTCGGCGACCCGGTCGGGCGTGATGTCGACGCCCTCCTCGTACGCGCGCTCACCCGCGAGGACGCGCAGGGGCACCACCGTGGGACCGACCCCCCCTCGGGGTCCGGGGACGGCGGCAGGCAGGCAGGACGTGGAGTCGGTGACGACCCGGACCTCTGGTCTCACCTCGGCGGGAGCTCGTCGGATGGCGCGCATGTGCCGGACACTCTACCGACGCTCGAGACCCTGGCCGAAGCCCCCGGTCAGCCCTGGCGTCCACAGGCGTTCGTCATCCGCCGCGCGCACCGCCCCGTACCGCCCTAGCATCCGAACCATGCCGGACGCACAGACCCCCGATCTCGACGCACTGCGCGCGGCCGCCGAGGCGGCGAGGAAAGCCCTCGAGGACGCTGAACGCGCCGCGGCGGAACAGACCCGGACCGAGCCCGTTCCCGCCCCCGCGCCACCGACTGCCGAGGTCAGCACGGCCGAGGTCAGCACCACCGGAGCAACGGCCACCCCGGCGACCGCTCCGCCGTCGGGCAGCCTCGAGGGGTATGCCGCCGAGGTGGCGGCGGGCTACGCCGCTGAGGGCGGCACGCTCGCGCTCGGCGCGCTCCTGGAGGGCGAGGTCGGGGGCGACGCCACGCCGAACCCGGCCGTCCAGGTCGGTTTCGCCCTGTCGATGCTGAACCGCCACGGGCTCGTGGCGGGCGCTACCGGTACCGGCAAGACGAAGACGCTGCAGGGCATGGCCGAGGGCCTGTCTCTCGCGGGTGTGCCGGTCTTCGTGTCGGACGTCAAGGGAGACCTGTCCGGCATCGCCGTACCCGGAACGGACAACGAGAAGATCCGGGCGCGAGCCCAGAGCATCGGGCAGGACTGGGCGCCCACGCAGTTCCCCGTCGAGTTCTACAGTCTCGGCGGCATGGGCAAGGGTGTGCCGATCCGGACCACGGTGACCGACTTCGGGCCGTTGCTGCTGAGCAAGGTCCTGGGGCTGAACGACACCCAGGAGTCGAGCCTGAGCCTGATCTTCCACTGGGCCGACAAGCAGGGGCTCGCGCTGCTGGACCTGAAGGACCTGCAGTCCACGATCGCGTACCTGACGAGCGACGAGGGCAAGGACGAGCTCAAGGGCATCGGCGGCATCTCCGCGGCGACGGCCGGCGTGATCCTGCGGGAGATCGTGGCCCTCCAGGGCCAGGGGGCCGACGTCTTCTTCGGCGAGCCCGCCTTCTCCAGCGGCGACCTGCTGCGGACGGCCGACGGCAAGGGCGTGGTCTCCTGCCTCGAGCTCCCCGCCGTCCAGGACAAGCCGGCGCTGTTCTCGACGTTCCTCATGTGGCTCCTCGCCGACCTGTTCCAGGAGCTGCCCGAGGTGGGCGACGCCGACAAGCCCAAGCTCGTGTTCTTCTTCGACGAGGCGCACCTGCTGTTCACGGGCGCCACGAAGGACTTCCTGGAGCAGGTGGTGCAGACCGTCCGCCTCATCCGGTCCAAGGGGGTGGGCGTGTTCTTCGTGACGCAGAACCCCAAGGACGTGCCGGGCGACGTCCTCGCCCAGCTGGGCAACCGGGTGCAGCACGCGCTGCGCGCCTTCGCGCCCGACGACGCGGCGGCGATGCGCGCGGCCGCCCGCACGTTCCCGCACTCGCCGTACGACATCGAGCGGCTGCTGCAGTCGCTCGGCACCGGCGAGGCCGTAGTCACCGTGCTGACGGAGAAGGGGGCGCCCTCCCCCGTGGCGTGGACCCGGGTCCGAGCCCCGCAGGCCTCGATGGACCCGGCGCCGGAGGCCACGATCGACCAGGTCGTCGCCGCCTCGCCCGGTCAGGCGAAGTACGGCACGCCCGTGGACCCCGAGTCGGCGTTCGAGCTGCTCCAGGTCCGGGCCCAGCAGGACGTCGTGGCGCGCGAGGCGGCCGAGGCCGAGCAGGAGGCCGCGGAGGAACGGGCGGCCGCCGCCAAGAAGGAACAGGCGGAGCTGGAGAAGATGCGCTCCCGGCTCGAGAAGGAGGCGGCCCAGAAGGCCTCGGCCGACGAGCGGGCGGAGCAGCGTCGCCGGGAGGCGGCCGCGCGCGACCGCTCCCGCGTGGTCACGTCCGTGGTCCGCACGGCGGGCACCACGATCGTCCGCGAGCTGACGCGTTCGATCTTCGGCACCCGCCGGCGGTAGCCGCCCGGTGGGGTCACCGCGTCTCGCGGAACTCCACGTGCTGCTTGACCAGCGGGTCGTACTTGCGGACCACCAGGCGGTCGGGGTCGTTGCGGCGGTTCTTGCGCGTCACGTAGGTGAAGCCCGTCCCCGCGGTGGAACGCAGCGTGACGATCGGGCGGAGGCCGGTCTTCGAGGCCATCAGCCGTTGTCCTTTCCGGTGCTGCCGGCGCCATAGCGGCGGCGGAACTTCTCGATGCGGCCGGCGGTGTCGACCACACGGGCGGCGCCGGTCCAGAACGGGTGGCTGGCGCTCGAGATCTCGATGTCGATCACGGGATAGGTGTTCCCGTCCTCCCACTCCACGGTCTTGGCGGGACGCCCCGGGCCTGCGGGCGTGCTACCGACCAGCGTGGACCGGGTGAGGAACGCGAAGCCCGCGCTCGTGTCGCGGAACACGACGGGTCCGTACTCCGGGTGGATGGTCTTCTTCATGGCGTCCTCCTGGTGAGCGTCTCGCCCTCCCCAACAGATCGAGAACCGTTCTCATTCCATGATCTCGGTGAGCCGCAGCCGCCTCCTCGTGACATCATCAGGACTCATGATGAGAACGACTCTCGTTACCGGCTGGTGACGGCATGTCCACGGTGATGATGATCGAGAGCTGGCTCCAGTCGACCGGCCTGACGCTCCCTCCGCTCCTTCGCGACTCACGGCACCACTACGTCCTCCTGACCCGCGACCCCGGCCTGTACCGGTTGCCCGACGGGCGCCCTCACCCGGTGCTCGCGCTCGCCGACGAGGTGGTGGTCGCGGAGACCAACGACGACCACGCCACCGCCGCGGCCGCCAGGGAGGTCGCCCGCCGGCGCCGGATCGACGGCGTCCTGTCGACCTGCGACTACTACCTGCCCGCCGTCGCGGTCGCCGCAGCCGCGCTCGGCCTCCCCGGATCGGCGCCGGACGTCCTGCGCGCCGCCACCCGGAAGCACCTCGTCCGGCGCGCGCTCGCCGTCGCAGGCGTGCCCGACACAGCCCACGCCACCGCCCGCACCTGGCTCGACGCCCGCAAGGTCGCAGCCGCTCTCGGCTACCCGCTCGTGGTCAAGCCCGTCGACCTGAACTCGGGGACAGGAGTGCGTCGCGTCGCCGACGAGACCGCGCTCGCCGAGGCGTTCTCGGCGATCACCGGACCCGAGCGGAACTCGCGGGAACAGCCGCTCGAGCGGCTCGCCCTCCTCGAGCAGGTCCTGGAAGGTCCGGAGGTGAGCGTCGAGGCGGTCACCACCGGCGGGCGCACCCGCATCCTCGGGATCACCGCGAAGACCGTCGAGGAGGTGGCGCTCCCCGGCGGGGACACCGCCTACATCGAGACCGGTCACCTGTTCCCCGCACCCCTGGACACGGCCACGCGCGCCGTCGTCGAGCGCCACGTGGTGGCCACGCTCGATGCCCTCGGGTACACGCACGGCCTCAGCCACACCGAGGTGCGACTCACCTCCGCCGGGCCGCGGGTCGTGGAGCTCAACCCCCGCCAGGGCGGCGGCTTCGTGTTCGACCTGGTCCGGCTCGTGACCGGCGAGAGCCCGCTGGCTCTCCTCGTCGACCTTGCCCTGGGCCGAGACGTGACGACCCCGCCGGCGGGCGGCACCGCCGCGAGCGCGGCTGTCTCGTTCGTCACGGCTCCGGCCGACGGCGTCCTGCGCGCCGTCCGGGGCGCGGAGCACCTGGCCGACGACGGCCGCGTGGTCGCCTGGGAGCTGCCGCCCGCCGGTCGCGTGGTGCGACCGGCGGACAACAACGACCGGCTGGGTCACGTCCTGGTGGCCGACCCGACGGGAGGGCGGGCCAAGGAGTGGGCGGACGAGATCGTCGCAGGCCTGGACCTGGAGCTGGAGCTCACCACCCCCGCCGAGACGGGCGTACAGCCCGCGAGATAGGCCCAAGTCCGCCGAGACAGGCGTGTCCAGCACCTGTCTCGCAGACGGGGGCTATCTCCGCGGGCGGGGTGGAACGGTCAGTCCTGGTGCGACCCCTCGTCCTCGCGCCCGTGGGCCTCCTCGTCGCCGGACACGCCCGTGATCTCGTTGGGCACCACGTCGAGCTCGGCGGAGAGCCAGACCTTGCCGGTCTCGAGGTCCACGGCGTGGATCGCGCTGCCCGCAGGGTCCGTGACGTAGACCGACCCGTCGAGCGTCAGGACCGCGGGCCGCGGCTCCTGCCACTCGAGGGGCTCCTCCCACGCGTCGATGACGGGGATGGACCGCACGAGCGTGCCGGCCTCCGGGTCGATGACGTGGAGCGCACCGTCGGTCCCCAGCACCAGGGCCTCGCCGTCGCTGCCGCGGCCCAGCGAGCGGAACGTGTAGCTCGCCGGGAGGTCGACGAGGCGGTGGGTGGCGGTGCGGGTGTCGATGAGGGACACGCGCGTGGGGCGCTCGAGCTCGGCGTCCTTGTCGACCTTGTAGTCACCGAGCACGATCGGTGACGCCTCGGAGCCGGCCTGGTTGCCGATCCGGCCGTAGGCGTCGGGTGACTGCACCTTCGTGATCACTCCGTCGAGGACCACGAGGGCGCCGTCCTCACAGCCGATCACGACGGCCCCGTCGGCCGCCACGGCCTCGCCGTGCACGCCGGGGCACTCGTCGCTCGCGGCGGTCTCGTGACCGTCGGCGTCGAGCACCCGGATCCCGGTGCGCCCCTCCTCCGTGCCCTCGGACACCACGAGCACGCCGTCCGGCAGCTCGACAGCGACCCCGTGGTGGGCCGACGGCGTGGTCAGCTCGCGCAGGTCGCCGCCGCCCTCGCCCACCTCGGCGGCGTCGAGCACCGTCACCTTGCCGGTGCCGTCGTCGAACAGCGCCGTCCGGCCGTCGTGCGCCACGGCGTGGCCCGGCTCGGTGGCCTCGTAGACCATGCCGGTCAGGACGGGCTCGGCGGTCCAGTAGTGGGAGTGCTCACCGTGCGCCGCGGCCCAGGTCCCCAGGTCGAGCACCTGGAAACCGCCCGTGGTCGAGACGAGCACGTGCCGTCCGTCGCCGGCCGGGTTGAGGCGGTTGAAGCCGTCGAGCTCGAGGTCGGCGGCCTCCTCGAGCGTGAGCGCGTCGAGCACCCGGATGCCGCCGTCGTAGGTGACCGCGAGGCGCGGGGTGGTCGTCTGGTTCTCGGTGGCGGGTGGCGCTGTCGCGCCGGCAGAGGCATCGGCCGAGGCCGATCCGGCGGGCTGCCCTGACGCGCAGGCCCCGAGAACGAGCGGCAGGGTGAGCACCAGGGCGAGGGCCGCGGGGCGGCGGTGTACGGAGCGAGTCATGTGGCGTCCTTCGTGGCGCAGACAGGGGTGGACGCCCGTGATGGGAATCATTCTCACAGGCGCGGGCCACAGTGAACCACAGAACGAGAATCATTATCAAAAGTGCCCCCCGGCCGCCGCCGGCGCCGGGCCCAGCCGGCCCGCCCTACGCGGGCGGCTCCGCGAGCCAGGCGAACCAGGACGGCTCGGGGACCTGGTCCAGGCTGTGGACGTCCTCGGGCGTCAGCACGCCCGCCTGGACGAGCCCGCGCGCGACGATCGCGGCGACGGCCGCCGCACCGGGAGTGTTGAAGTGCGTGTCGTCCCGGCGCCCGTCGGGCGTGTGGAGGAGGTACCGCGTGGTCTCGTCGGGCCCGAGGCGCTGCCACAGGGCGAGCGTGGTCCGCTGGACCTCGACGAACGGGACGCCCTCCCGCTCGGCGAGCGCGCGCATCGCGTCCGGGTACTCGCCGTGGGTGGGAAGAGCCTTCCCACCCTCGTCGAACCGGCGCCGCTCCGCCGAGGTGGCGAGCACGGGGACCGCCCCGCGCTCCCGGACACCCTCCAGGTAGAGGGCGAGGTGCTCCTGGTAGGTGGACCAGGGCTCGGTGTACCGGGTGGGATCCTCGATCTTCTCGTCGTTGTGCGAGAACTGGATCACCACCACGTCGCCCTCGCGCGCCTCTGCGAGGAGCGCCGCGAGGCGCCCCTCGTCCACGAAGCTCTTGGTGCTGCGACCGTTGCGCGCGTGGTTGGCGACGGCGATCCGGTCAGCGAGGTAGAACGGCAGGGCCATCCCCCAGCCCGCCTCGGGGGCGACGCCGAGGTCCTTGGGGGCGGCCGTCGAGTCACCGGCGAGGAAGATCGTGCGGGCCGGGGTGGCGGCGCTCTCGGTGGTCATGGGGCGTCGTTGCCTCTCGTCGTCGGTGACATGTTGGAAAGCGCTTGCCATCCTAGTCAGCGGGCTGCCGCCCACGCCAGGTCGTCGTCCCGGTCCGTGTCCGGCCCAGCCTGCGGCCCGGCCCCCGACTCCGGACCCGCCGCGGGACCGGCCCCCGGCCCCGGCTCCCCCGCGTACGCCCCCGCGACCGGGCCCGGCACCGCGAGCGCCGCGATCGCCGTCGTGATCGGGATGGCGAGCACCAGGCCGATCGACCCGACGAGCGTGCGGACCACCTCCTCGGCGATCTCGCCCGATGAGAGTGCCGACACGGGCGACTGGTCGATCAACCAGACCATCATGATGAGCGGCAGCGCGGCGCCGACGTAGGCGAAGGCGATCGTGTAGACCGTGGACGCGATGTGGTCGCGCCCGATGCGCATCGCGCGGGCGAAGAGCTCTCCGCGGGTGGCCCCGGGCGCCACGGCCCGCAGCTCCCAGACGGCAGACGCCTGCGTGATCGTCACGTCGTTGAGCACGCCCATGCCCGCGAGCACGAGCCCGCACAGGGCGATGCCTCGCAGGTCGGCACCGGGCGCGGCGGACGGGAGGTACTGGGCGGACTCGGACGTGGCACCGGTCAGCTGGGCGGCGCCCGCTGCCCAGCCGCCGACGACGGCGGTCAGCGCCAGGCCGAGCAGCGTCCCGAGCAGCGCGGCCGACGTCCGGGCGGAGAACCCGTGCGCCAGGTAGAGCGTGGCGAACATGACCAGCGAGGCGGTCACCAGAGCCACCGCCATCGCCGGCTGGCCGGCGAGCAGGGCGGGCATGGTGAAGCCGAGGAGCACCGCGAAGGCGACGCCGAGCCCGACCATGGCCGCGAGGCCCCGCCAGCGGGCCACGAGCAGCACCACCAGGCCGTAGGCGACGGCGAGCCAGCCGAGGGGGACCTCCCGCTGGAAGTCCATGAAGACGAGCGGGTCGACCGCCTGCGCGATCTCCTCGATGCTGAGCGCCACGATCCGGTCGCCGGGCTCGAGCGGGATCGTCGGACCGGGCGACTGCATCGACGACAGCTCCCCCGAAGGCAGCCGCACGGGGATGCTGCCCGTCTCCGGGTCGGCGTGGCCCTCGATCGTCACGTCGACGAACTTGCTGCCCTCGGCGACGACGGGCACCCGGTCAGGCACCTCGTCGGCGCTCGGCCAGAGCGCCCACAGGCCGATCAGAGTCGCGAGGAGCGCCGGGACCAGGGTGGCCGCGAGGACGGCTCGCGTCCTCGGGGGCGATGCGGGCACAGGCCCGTGGGAGTGTGCGTGGGCAGCCATGGCGGCATCCTCACACGGCGAGGGTGCCCGACGCCGGTCGGTCGTCTCCCCAGCGAGGCGACCGGCCGGCGCCGGGCGGCAGGGGGGCCGCTCAGGCCGGGATGAATCCCGATCCGCGGACGAGCCGTGCGCAGGCGTGGGTCGGGGTGCCGGTGCGCGGGTCGAGCGACACGACGGTGACCGTGTTCTCCCCTTCCCGCACCACCGGCCAGGGGACGTAGAGGCTGTGCTGCGGGCCTGCGGCGTCGAACCGGCCGAGGCAGAAGCCGTTGACGAACGCGACGCCGCGGTCGACCCCGTCGACCGCGAGGCGGGTGTCGGCGCGCTGCGGCGCGACGAACGTGCCCGTCAGCGTCAGCGGCGCCACCTCGGCCACCGCCTCGTTCGCCGCGTCCCACCGGGCGAGGCGGTCCAGCTCGTCGAGCCGGACGGCGCGGCTCGTCCAGCCGTGCACCACCTGCCGTTCGTGCATCACGTGGCCGGTGATGCCCTTGGGCTCGCCCACGAGCGGCCCGTAGTTGACGCGCCCGAGGGTCTCGACGACCACGTCGATACGCAGCCCTTCCGCGGGCACCGCGGGCAGCGGCACCTCCACCACCGGTCCGGCGCCCGAGCCGACGAGGCGGCCCGCGGCGTAGACGGACGCCCGGTCGTGGACCCCGGTGACGCGCAGCGGGAGCGGGGCGCGCGGGCCGCTTACGACGGCGGTGTGGATCACGACGCCCTGGTCGAGCCCGAGCTCCTCGACGGTCGGCACCGGCGACGTCGAGACCCCGGCGGCGGCGGCGAACGCCGACCCGGCCACCGGGACGAGCCGGAAGGCCTGCTCCTCGAGCTCCGGCAGGCGCAGCGGCACGTCGGGCACCTCGGACTCGTCCCCGACCGAACGGCGGAACCCGAGCAGCGCGTCACGGAAGCGCCAGTACGTCTCGGTGGGGTCGCCGCGCTCGTCGATCGGCGCGTCGTAGTCGTAGCTCGTGATGGTGGGCTGGTACTCGCCGTCGTGCACGGGACCGCCGCGGTTGGCCCCCGCCCACGGGCCGAAGCTCGTGCCGCCCTGCGCCATGTACAGGTTCACCGAACCCCCGTGGTCGAGGATCTCGCGCAGCGCGTTCTCGGCGTCCCGCGGCTCGCGCTCGGTGTGGTCCTCGCCCCAGTGGTCGAACCAGCCGTCCCAGAACTCCATGCAGATGCGAGGCTGGTCGGGCCGGAACTTGTCCAGCGCCGCGAACGCGCGTCCCGCCCGGCTGCCGAAGTTCACGGTCGCCAGCACTCCCGGGAGGGTGCCCCCGGCGAGCATCCAGTCCTCGTCGCCGTCCGACGTGAACAGCGGGACGTCGATCCCGCGCGCCACGAGACCCGCGCGCAGGTGCTCCAGGTACGCCGCGTCCGAGCCGTAGGAGCCGTACTCGTTCTCCACCTGGACCATCGAGACCGGCCCGCCCCGCGTGTGCTGCATCGCCGCGACCCGCGGGATGAGCTCGTCGAACCAGCGGTCCACCGCCGGCAGGTAGGTGTCGTCCAGGCACCGGATCCGCGTGCCTGTGCGCGCGGTCAACCAGGCCGGCAGCCCGCCGTTCTCCCACTCCGCGCAGATGAACGGTCCCGGCCGGACGATGACGTCGAGCCCTTCCCGGTCCGCCAGCGCGACGAAGCGCTCCAGGTCCGCGAGGCCCTCGAAGTCGTAGCGCCCCTCGTCCCGCTCGTGCAGGTTCCAGGGTACGTACGTCTCGACGGTGTTGAGACCCATCGCGTGGAGCATGCGCAGCTGCCGCGCCCACTGGTCCGGGTGGACCCGGAAGTAGTGGAGGGCGCCCGAGAGGATGCGGTGCGAGCGGCCGTCGCGCAGGAGCTGCGCGCCGTAGACGGTCAGGCTGGTCATGCTGGTCTCCCTCGGGGGCTACGCGGTTCGACGGCTACGCGATGTGGGCGAGGCTCGACTCGGGCACGCCGTCGGCGAACTCGAGCCCGCGTGCGTAGCGCGCCGCCTCGCGCAGGGCGGCGTCGCCCAGGCGCAGGAGCTCGTTGCCCTGCGAGCCGGCGATGTGCGGGGTGAGCACCAGGTTGGGTGCCGAGAAGAGCGGCGAGCCCGCGTCGAGCGGATCCGGGTCGGTGACGTCGATGACGGCGTACAGCCGCCGCGACTCGAGCTCCGCCACGAGCGCGCCCTGGTCGACGAGGCTGCCCCGGGCGGTGTTGATCAGCGTGGCGCCGTCGCGCATCAGGGCGAGGGCGGCACCGTCGATCATGTGGTGCGTCTCGGCGTTCGCGGGGGCGTGCACGCTGACGACGTCGCTCCTGCGGAGCAGCTCCTCCAGGCCGACACGCGTCACGCCCGGCACGTCGTCGGGCGCCACCGGGTCGTACAGCAGCACCTCGACGTCGAAGGGCGCGAGCAGCTCGATCACCCGGCGCCCGATCCGCGAGGCGCCGACGATGCCCGCGACGACGCCGTTGTTGCCCCACCGCGCGTGCCGGGCCGACGGCGGCCGGTAGTCCTGCGTGCTGCGGTACTCGTCCGAGATCGCGAAGATGCGCTTGCCCGCCAGGAGGATCGCGGCGAGCGTGAACTCGGCGACCGGGAGCGCGTTCGCCCCGGCGGCCGTGCTGACGCGCACGCCCCGGGCGTAGGCCTCGGCGGTCATGATGCCCTTGGTCGAGCCGGCCGTGTAGACGACGGCGCGGAGCTTCGGCATCCGGTCGAGCAGACCGGCGTCGAGGAGGGGCGCGCCCCAGCCGGCGACCAGCACCTCGATCTCGTCCACCGGGCCGGGGAACCGGCCCTCGGAGTCCATGATCCCGGGCAGGAGGTCCAGGACCTCGCCGAGGCGCTCGGCCGCGTCGGACCCGAACAGCCGCACTGGCAGGTCCGGCAGCATCGCGAGGGCGGCGACGGGACGGCGGGCGGTCACTTGAGCGCCCCCGCCCCGATGCCGGCCTTCCAGTAGCGCTGGAGGGCGAGGAAGAGCGCCACGACGGGCAGCATCGCGAGGAGCGACCCCACGATGACGAGCGGCGCGTACGCCGGGTCCGCGATCTCCTGCTGGTTCCAGGTGTAGATGCCCAGCGCGACGGGGAACAGCGAGCGGTCCGTGAGCATGACCAGCGGCAGGAAGAAGTTGTTCCAGATGGCGCTGAACGCCATGAGGAAGAGCGTCACGGCGGCGGGCTTGAGCACCGGCAGCGCCACGCTGAAGAACGCCCGGAAGTCGCCCGCGCCGTCGATCCGTGCTGCCTCGATGAGCTCGCGAGGCACGTACGAGGCGATGAAGATGCGGGCGAGGTACACCCCGAACGGGCTCGCCACCTGCGGCAGGAAGACTCCCCAGAAGGTGTTGACCATTCCCGTGCTCGACGCGAGCAGGTACAGGGGCATGGTGGTCACGGCGGCCGGGACGAGCACGCCGATCAGCACGAAGCCGAAGGCCTTCTCCTTGCCGCGGAAGTCGTACATCTCGAAGGCGAACGCCGCCAGCAGCGAGACCAGCACGGACAGCGCCGCGCCCACCCCGGCGTACGCCACGGTGTTGAGCATCCAGCGACCGAAGATGCCCCCGTCCTCGGCGAACATGCGCGTGAGGTTCTCGACGAAGTTCAGGTCGGCCAGCGCGAACCCGTGCGTGCCGACGAGGTCGGCGGTGTCCTTGGTGGACGCGATGACGAGCCACGTCAGCGGCAGCAGCGTGTAGAGCGCGAACCCGGCCAGGACAAGGTTCACCACGATGCGGGAGGCCCAGGCGGGCCGGCGGCCGGCGGCCGCGCGAGCGGAGCCGCGGCGGTGGGCCGGGCTGCCGCCGCGGGGCGGGGCCGCGGGGCCCGCGCCGGCGGGTGCGCCGGGCACCGGAGGGACGGAGGTCGCGGTGGTCATGACGAGGCCTTTCGTCCGACGCGGGTCACGAGCCAGGACAGGACGCCGATCACGGCGGCGAACAGCACGGCCGACGCCGCGGCATACCCCATGTCCTGCTGCACGAAAGCGGTCTGGTAGATGAACATGTTGGGCGTCCAGGTCGAGCTGATGGCGGGCGCGCGCGAGGCCAGCAGGAGCGGCTCGGCGAAGAGCTGCATGGCACCGACCACCGTGAACAGCACGGCGACGGTGACCGCGCCCAGGATCATGCGCGCCTTGATCTGCACGGCGGTGCGGATCGGTCCGGCGCCGTCGATCGACGCGGCCTCGAGGACCTCCCCGGGGATCGCCTGCAGGGCCGCGTAGAAGAGGATGACGTTGTAGCCGAGGTGCAGCCAGGTCGCGAGGTTGCCGAGCGCGAACAGCGCGGAGAGCCGGGACGTGAGGTCCCACGTGCCCCCGGCGGTCTCGAACGCCTCGATCAGCGGGCTCACGCCGGGGGTGTAGAGGTACAGCCAGATGATCGCGGCGATCAGGGCCGGCACGATGTGCGGCACGAACAGCGCCAGCCGGAAGAACGGCCGCGCCTTCGCGGCGGCGGAGTCCAGCAGCAGTGCCAGGACGAGCGCGACGCTGATCATCACCGGGATGTACACGAGGCAGTAGAGCAGGACGTTGACGAAGCCCGTGAGGAACTGGCTGTCGCCCAGGGCCTGCGTGAAGTTGTCCAGGCCGACGAACACCTGCTCGGTGCCGCCGAAGCCCAGGCCGCCGGTCGTCTGCTCGGAGTAGAGGCTCAGCCCGAGCGAGTACAGCAGCGGCAGGATCGTGAAGATCCCGTAGAGCACGAAGAACGGGGCCAGGAACAGCAGCACCATGCGGGGGAAGCGGGCACGGCGAGGCTTCGCTGTCGCTGTCGCTCGCGCTGTCGGGGTCGCGGTCAGGGCGCTCATCGTTCCTCCTTTCGGGGGCCGGGGGCACCGGCGGTCGCCGGTGCCCCCGGTCATCGCGTCGTCGCGGGGTCGGAGCGGCTCAGGTCACTTGACCGAGATGCCGCGGTTCTTCATGTCGGAGACGGTGGCCTCCTGAGCCGGGCCGAAGATGTCGGTCAGCTTCGACTGGCCGGCCTTCACCTTCGCGCTGCCGTCGGCGAGCGCAGTGAGGGTGGTGGACGTCGCGGGGCCCCAGAGCCAGCCGGCGGGGATCGTGTCCACGCCCTCCTCTGCCACGGCGTAGATGTCCTGGCCACCGAAGAACGCGGTGTCGAAGGCCTCCGACGCCGCCGAGCGGGCCTCGGCGTTGGCCGGGAAGACGGTGGACGCGCCGCCGTCGATCCGGGCCTTGATGCCCTCGGGGTTGGTGGTCATCCACTCGATGAACGTGAGCGCCGCCTCCTGCTTCTCGCTGTTGGCGCTGATGCCGAAGGTGGAGCCGCCGTACATGGCGGCCGTCGGGCCGTCCGGGCCGGGGAGCGGGGCGACCTTCCACTTGCCCGCCTGGTCCGGGTAGGTCTGCGTGAGGCCCGCGCCGTACCAGGAGCCGCTGATCACCGAGAGCAGCTGGCCGGCGGCCTGCTTCTGCTGCAGCGCCTCGGCCTCGTCGGTCCAGACCAGGCCGCGGTCGACGAGGTCCTGCTGGAACTCGGCGCTGGCCTCGGTCTCCGGGCTGTCGATGTCGATCTTCCACGAGTCGCCGTCGACGGCGGCCCAGGTCGCGCCGTGCTGCCACGCCAGGGCGGCGTAGGCGGCCGGGTCACCGAGGGTCGAGGCGCCGATGCGGACGTTCGGGTCGGCGGCGGCCACCTTCTCGGCTGCCGCGACGTACTCCTCCCAGGTGGTCGGCACCTCGATGCCGTGCTGCTGGAACAGGTCCTCGCGGTAGAAGAACTGGTACACGCCGAGGTCGAGCGGCACGGACCAGGTGGTGCCGCCGAACTGGACGAGCGACTTCACGGAATCGGGAAAGCTCGAGTCGACGAGGTCGCCGGCGATGTCGGTGATGTCCTGGAGCACGCCCTGGGTCGCCATGTCGGCGACACGGGGGTACTCCACCGTCACGACGTCGGGCGCCGTGCCGGCCGTGACCTGGTTGGTGAGCTGCGGGTAGTTGTCGGCACCGCTCGCGACCTCCTGGAAGGTCACCTTCACCTCGTCCTGGGACGCGTTGAAGGCCTCGACGACCTGTGCCGAGTTGCGCAGCCACGAGGAGAACGTGATCTCCACGGGACCGGTGGGCTTCTCGGACTCTGCGGTCTGAGTGTCTGCCGGCGCGTTCGACGCACAGGCGGCAGTGGCTGCGAGAGCCGTGACCGTCAGGGCGGCGAGCGCGGTTCGCGACGTCTTGCGCCAGTACTTCATCGGACTGCTCCTCCGTGATGGGGGTGGTGATTGACCTCACCTTGCGCTATCGATCCGAGCGGGTCAAGACAGTTTTCGAAAAAAGGTTCAGAAAACCTTGGATTCGAAAGAAACGATCACTTTTGGAGCCTCCGGTCGCGGGTTCGCGACCGCCCGCGCCCCCGACAGTGCGGCGAGCCCACACGACACCGGCTGAAAACGCCCGCTCAGGGTTCCCCTGTGATCGAATCGACGCTAGATTGATCGATCGAAGGCCCGATCGATCACTACCGCATCGATCACTACCGCAGAGAGGGACCACGATGGCCCGGAGCGTGCAGGAACGTCGCCGCGAGATCCTCCAGCTGCTCGCCGAGGCGTCGCCGCGTCGACTCTCCGACCTGTCCCATCTGCTCAGCGTCTCGCCGGTCACGCTCCGGCGCGACGTGGAAGACCTCGCCGCCCAGGGCAGGCTGCGGCGCACCCACGGCGAGGTGTCCGCGCTCAGCGACGAGGACCGGGCGGGCCGAGGCCTGCCGTTCACGGTCGGCATCGTGGTGCCGCACGCCGAGTACTACTTCGGCGCGGTCATCCACGGCGCCCGGGCGGCCGCCGCGAGCGCGTCCGCGGGCGCGCGGCTCACCCTCGGGGTCTCCGCCTACGACCTGCCGATCGAGCGCCGCCTGGTCGCCGGCCTGATCGAGCGCGGCGTCGACGGCCTCCTCATCGCGCCCACGCCCGACTTCGAGACGGGCGAGCTCAGCGACCCCGTGCAGGCATGGCTCGCCTCCATCCCCGTCCCCGTCGTCCTCGTCGAGCGGCCCGTGGCCCCGGGCGGCCGGGCCTCCATGCTCGACGGCGTGGGCTCCGCCCACAGCGTCGGCTCCGCGAGCGCCGTACGGCACCTCGCCGACCTGGGCCACCAGAAGCTCGCGTTCGTCGCGATCTCCGGCCCCAACACGGCGCACGTGCGCGACGGGTACCGCCGCGGGATCGCCGGCTCCGCCGCGACCTCGCTCGCGGAGCTCTACGAGGATCTCGCCGATCCCGCCGCACTCGACGGCGAGCTCAAGCGGCTGGTCGACGACGGCGTGACCGGTCTCGTCGTGCACAACGACCAGCTCGCCCTGCGGTTGCTCGGCCGGTTCGACGGCCTCGGCCTCCGCGTGCCCGAGGACCTCTCGCTCGTCTGCTACGACGACATCAGCGCCGAGCTCGCCCAGCCCGCGCTCACCGCCGTGGCGCCCCAGAAGGCCGCCGTCGGGCGTCGGGCGTTCCAGCTGCTCGCCGAGCGGATCGCGCAGCGGGCCGCGGGCGAGCAGCCCACCGGCGCGGAGCGGGTCCAGCTCGTCCCGCTCCTCCACGAGCGCAGCTCGACCCGCCCGCTCCGCTGATCCCGGCCCTCACGTCTGATCCCCGTATCCGCCCGCCCGGTGCCGGTACACGACCACCGCCACGTCGTCGCGGGCCCGGCCGGGGACCAGCGCCTCGACGAGGTCTTCGGCGGGCGTGTCCGACGTCGGCCCGCTGAACAGCTCACGCGCCGTCTGCTCGAGGCGGTCCAGGCTCACCCGCAGCGACTCGCCGCGCCGCTCGATCATCCCGTCCGTGTAGAGAACCAGGGTGTCGCCGGGCCGCAGGCGGGTCAGGGTCTCTCGCCGTGGCGTCTTCCCGACGGCGAGCGGCGCCCCCCGCGCACCGTCGAGCCACACGGTGCCGCGGCGGCCGACGACCAGGCCGGGCGGGTGCCCGGCGACCGCATAGACCATGCTGCCCGTCCGCTCGTCCAGCACCCCGCAGAAGACGGTGGCGAACTCGGCTCCTGGCAGCGACCCCACGAAGCGGTCGAGCGCCGCCAGGGTGGCCGCGGGCCCGTGCTCCTCGAGCAGGAGGGCGCGGGCGGCGCTCCGCAGCGGCCCCATGCGGGCGGCCGCCTCGAGCCCGTGGCCGCTGCAGTCGCCCACGATGATCCCCCGCCGTCCCTCGTCGAGCCGGACCACGTCGTACCAGTCGCCACCCACCGCGAGGTTGCCGTCGGCCGGCCGGTAGGCGGTGTACCACCCCGCAGGCGGGGCCTCCGGCGTCATCGCGAGCTGCAGCGTGTCGGAGACGGTCCGCAGCTGGTCCACCTCGCGGAGGTGCTCCACGGTCACCTCGATCGCGCGGGCGACCACCGACGCGAGCAGGAGCAGGTACGACCGGTAGGCGTCGTCGAAGGGCCGCAGCGGGCTCGCCGCCAGCACCAGCACGCCGTGCTTGCGCCCGGAGGCGGCCACGAGCGGCGCGAGCACGACGTCGTCCGCCACGACGAGCGGCTCGCCCCCCGCGAGCGCGGCCACCAGGTCCTCCGGCGGGGCGAAGACGTCCGGGCGGCCGCGGTGGCTCGTCGCGAGGAGGCTCAACCCGGCCTGGGTGTCGACGTAGAGGTCGGCGCGCAGCACGTCGCGGCTCGCCCCGAGGACCTCGATCGTCCGCAGGCCGATCACGCCCAGGTCGTCGGTCACCTCCTGGAGTGCGGCCGAGAGGTCGCCGAGCGTCGTGAGCCGACGGCGGTCCACCACCTGCCCCGTGGTCTCCGTCGCGATGTCGAGCACGCCCCGCACGGTGCCGTCCTCGTCCTTGAGGGCGCTGTAGGAGAAGGTGAACGCGGTCTCCTCGCGGTACCCGGACCGGCGCATGTAGAGCACCATGTCCTCGATCCACGTCGGGTGCCCCGTGCTGAGCACCTCGTCGAAGAGCGGGGAGATCTCGGCCCAGATCTCGGCCCAGACCACGGAGGCCGGGGCACCCATGGCGCCCGGGTGCTTCTCCGTCCCGAGCATGGCCCGGTAGCCGTCGTTGTAGATCATGGTCAGCTCCGGCCCCCACCCGACGAACACGGGGAACCTCGTGCTGAAGCACAGCTCGACCGCGACGCGCAGGGTCGAGGGCCACGTCGAGGGTGGGCCGAGCGGCGTGGCGGACCAGTCGACCGCGCGCGCCGACGCCCCGGACTCGCTCCCGTCGGTCGCGCGGAGGAACCAGTCAGCACCCATGATCGGACGCTACAAGGAACATCCCCCGTTCACACGCTGCGCACGGGGGATGTCCAGCACCGTCTCAGGCGGCAGCCTCAGGCGGGAACGATGTTCACAAGCTTGGGGGCCCTCACGATCACGGTGCGGACGCCACGCCCGTCCATCGCCTTGACCACGTTGGGCTCGGCGAGGGCCGCCTCGCGGAGGTCGTCCTCGGCGATGTCGGGCGCCACCTCGAGGCGGGCCCGCACCTTGCCCTGCACCTGGACCACGCAGGTCACGGTCTCCTGCACGAGGTACGCCGGGTCGGCGACGGGGAACGGCTCGCGGGCGAGCGAGTGCTCGTGGCCCAGCCGTGCCCAGAGCTCCTCCGCGATGTGCGGGGCGATCGGGGCGGTCATGAGCACGAGCGGCTCGACGGCCTCGCGCGGCACGCGGTCCAGACCCGTGAGGTGGTTGTTCAGGGTGATGAGCTTCGCGATCGCGGTGTTGGGCCGCATGTTCGACATCTCGGCACGCACGTCGGCGATGGCACGGTGCAGCACGCGCAGGGTCCCGGTCTCCGCCGGGTCCTCGCTGACCGTGAGCTCGCCCGTCTCCTCGGAGACGACGTTGCGCCACAGGCGCTGCAGGAACCGCTGGGAGCCGACGACGGCCCGCGTCTCCCACGGACGCGACAGGTCCAGCGGGCCCATCGACATCTCGTAGACCCGGAACGTGTCGGCGCCGTACGACTCGTACATCTCGTCCGGCGTGACGACGTTCTTCAGGGACTTGCCCATCTTCCCGTACTCGCGCTCGACCGGCTTGCCCTGGAAGGTCCAGCCGGTCAGCTCGTCCCCCTCGACCTCGGCCGCGGGCACGTACTGGCCGCGCTCGTCGGTGAAGGCGTACGCCTGGATGTAGCCCTGGTTGAACAGCTTGCCGAACGGCTCGATGCTCGACACCGCGCCCAGGTCGTAGAGCACCTTGTGCCAGAAGCGCGCGTACAGCAGGTGCAGCACCGCGTGCTCGACGCCGCCCACGTACAGGTCGACGCCTCCCGCGGGGCCGCTCGTCGCGTTGTGGCGCGCGCCGAGCCAGTACTTCTCGAGCGCGGGGTCCACCAGGTGCTCGGTGTCCGTGGGGTCGAGGTAGCGCAGGTAGTACCAGCACGACCCGGCCCAGTTGGGCATCGTGTTGGTGTCGCGGCGGTACTCGCGCGGGCCGTCGCCGAGGTCGAGGGTGACCTTCACCCAGTCCTCGTTGCGGCCCAGCGGCGCCTCCGGCTCGGAGGTCACGTCGTCCGGGGCGAAGGTGCGCGGCGCGTAGTCCGGGACGTCCGGCAGGTCGACGGGCAGCAGCTCGTCCGGGATCGCGATCGGGCGGTCCTCGGAGTCCCAGACGATCGGGAACGGCTCTCCCCAGTAGCGCTGGCGGCTGAACAGCCAGTCGCGCAGGCGGTAGGTGGTGGCGCCCTCGCCGATGCCCTTCTCCTCGAGCCACCGGGTGATCGCCACCTTGGCCTCGGGCACGGTCAGGCCGTCGAGCGAGAGGTCCGGGCCGGTCGAGCCCGTGACCTTGCCGTCGCCCGTGTAGGCGCCCGTGAAGTCCTCCGGGAGCCCGCCCTCGGGCTCGACCGTGTGGATCACCGGCAGGTCATAAGCCTCGGCGAACGCGGCGTCGCGCTCGTCGCCCCCGGGGACCGCCATGATCGCGCCGGTGCCGTAGCCCATGAGGACGTAGTCGGCGGTGAAGACGGGGATCTGCAGGCCGGACACCGGGTTCAGCGCCAGGTGGCCCGTGAAGACGCCGGTCTTCTTGCCGGCGTCGGCCTGGCGCTCCACGGCCGTCTTGCCGGCCGCCTCGCGGCGGTACGCGGCCACCGCCTCGACGGGCGTGGCGTACCCGCCGGTCCAGGAGCTCCGCGTGCCGTCGGGCCAGGCCGACGGCACCTCGTCGAGCAGCGGGTGCTCGGGCGAGACCACCATGAACGTGGCGCCGAACAGCGTGTCCGGGCGGGTGGTGAAGACCTCCACCTGCGCCCCCGCGCCGGCCGGGTCGTACTCGGCCGTGCCGACCACGTCGAAGCGGACCTTGGCGCCCGCCGAGCGGCCGATCCAGTTGCGCTGCATCGCCTTGACCTTCTCGGGCCAGTCGATGTGCTCCAGGTCGTCGGTGAGACGGTCCGCGTACGCCGTGATGCGCATCTTCCACTGGCGCAGGTTGCGCTGGAACACCGGGAAGTTGCCGCGCTCGGAACGGCCGTCGGCCGTGACCTCCTCGTTCGCCAGCACCGTACCGAGGCCGGGGGCCCAGTTCACGGGCGAGGAGTCGACGTAGGCGAGGCGCTGCGCGTCGACGACGTCACGCTGCTCCTCGCGGGACAGGGCGGCCCAGACCGCGCCGCCCGTGTTGTCGCCGTCGTGCCCCGGGACGGGACGGTTGCCGGCGGCCAGCTCGGCCTCCAGCTCGGCGATGCGCCGGGCCCGGCCGGTGCCGCCGCCCGGCCGCGGCGCCTCCGCGTCGTACCAGGAGTCGAAGATCTGCAGGAAGATCCACTGCGTCCAGCGCACGTAGTCGGAGTCGATCGTGGCGAACGTGCGGCGCGGGTCGTGCGCCAGGCCGAGCCGGCGCAGCTGGCGCCGCATGTTGGCGATGTTCGCCTCGGTGGTGTCGCGCGGGTGCTGCCCCGTCTGCACGGCGTACTGCTCGGCGGGCAGGCCGAACGAGTCGTAGCCGAGGGCGTGCAGCACGTTGTCGCCGCACATGCGGCGGAACCGGCCCGTGACGTCAGTGGCGATGTAGCCCAGCGGGTGACCCACGTGGAGACCCGCGCCCGAGGGGTACGGGAACATGTCCATGATGAAGAACGGGTCGCCCGACGGGCCCTCCCCTCCCGGTCCCGTGAGCGGTCCCGTGGGGTTCGCGGCGTGGAACGTGCCGAGCTCCTCCCAGCGGTCCTGCCAGCGCAGCTCGATCTCCTGAGCGAGGGCCGGGGTGTAACGGAAACGGGGCTCGTCCGAGGTGGACTGTGCAGTGGTGGAGCGTTCTGCGGCGTCGGGCGTGGTCACCCACGGGAGTCTACCGATCCGCCCCGCCGGCCCGCTCCCCGGTCTGCGGTCCCCTTCGACGGGGGCGGCGGACCCGGCGCGGGCGGCGTCAGGCGAACGACGCGACGAGGTGGTCGCCCACGGTGACCATCAGCCAGGCCACGGCCACCACGTAGCCGATGACCAGGATGATCACCCGGTTGCCCACCACGAGCTGGCGCACGGTCTCGCCCGCGGGGAGGTACCCGGACTGGACCCCGCGCACCACCTGGAACCACAGCAGCGGCCACATGATCGTCCACACGACCATGCAGGCCGGGCAGAGCGCCACCAGCACATAGAAGCTCGTGTACATGAGGAAGACGATGAGCGCCTGCCCGAGCACGGTGCCGGCGAGGAGCGACAGCCAGTACCAGCGCGGCAGGCGCGCGCCGACCAGCAGCACCACGCCCGTGGTCATGACCACCGGGAACGCCAGCAGGCCCAGGTAGGGGTTGGGGAAGCCGAGCAGCGCGCCCTGCCACGAGCTCATGGCCGCCCCGCACTGGACGAACAGGTTGATCGTGCACGACGCCTCGCGCTCCGGCTGCACCAGCGCCAGGTACTTCTCGATGGCCAGCCACATCGAGCCGCCGAACCCGACGAAGCCCAGCAGGAGCAGCAGGACCCCGAACGTCCGCTCGCCCAGAGGCCGCGGCCCGACGACGGCGCTCGCCTCGGCGAGGTCCGTCGCCTCGGCCTCGGGCCCGTCGGTGGTGGTGCTGTCGGTCACGTGGCGCTCCAGGGTTCGGCCGGTGTCGGCAGGGACAGTTGGCGCAGGGCGACGGCCCAGCCGGCGCCCAGGTGCGGCTACCGTACCGCCGGATCCTGGGGCCAGGCTGACAGACGGGTCACCGATCCGTCACGCCCCGGTCGTGGCCGGCGTGCACCACGCGCTGCCGCGCGAAGGCCAGGAGCAGCACGAGCCCGAGCACCGTGACGACCGCTCCCGCCCAGGCGGGCGCGAGGTAGCCCCACCCGCCGGCGATCACCGCGCCCCCGAGGAACGCCCCGGCGCCGTTGGCGACGTTGAGCCCGGCGTGGCACAGCGCCGCGCCCAGCGACGGCGCGCCCGGCGACAGGTCCATGAGCCGCGTCTGGAACGCCAGCCCGAGCATCTGCGAGGTCACGCCCAGGAGGAACAGGGAGACCAGCGCAGGGACCACCAGGTGACCGGTCAGGCCGAAGAGGACCAAGGACGCCGTGGTGCTCACGAAGCCGATGACCACAGCCCGCAGGACACCCAGGTCGGCGAGGCGGCCGCCGATCTGGGTACCCACCGTCATGCCGATGCCGAACAGCGCGAGCACCCACGGCACGTGGCCCTCCGCCAGCCCGGTCACCTTGGTCATGGTGGGTGCCACGTACGAGTAGACGGCGAACAGCCCGCCGAACCCGACCGAGCCCGCGACGAAGGCCGCCCAGAGCGGGAGGTTTCGCAGGCTGCCCAGCTCCGAACGGACCGAGCCCCCCGGCCCGCCGGCGGCGTCGGGAACGAGCCGCCAGAGGCCCACCACCGTCACGACGCCGAGCAGGCCGATCACCACGTACGACATGCGCCAGCCCGCCTGCTGGCCCACGAAGGTGGCGAGCGGGACGCCCACGACGTTGGCGATGGTGAGCCCCGTCATCATCGTGGCGACCGCCTGCCCCCGCAGGGCCGGACCGACCACGGCGGCTCCCACGGCCGCGCCCACACCGAAGAACGCGCCGTGCGGCAGCCCGGCGAAGAACCGGCCGACCACGAGCCACTCGATGCTGGGTGCCGCCGCCGAGAGCACGTTGGCGACGGTGTAGGCGGCCATCAGGACGACGAGGAGGCGCTTGCGCGACATCCGGGCGGCCGCGACGGTGAGGAGCGGCGCTCCCACGACCACGCCGAGCGCATACGCGGTGATGGTGTGCCCCACCTCGGGGTCGGTCGCCCCGAGGTCGGCGCCCACCTGGGGCAGAAGGCCCATGGCGGCGAACTCGGTGGTGCCGATGGTGAAGCCGCCGACCGCGAGCGCCACGAGCGCCGGAGCGGCGGCGCGCAGGGTGGGCCCGGCGACCGGGCCGTCAGTGAGAGTGGCCATGACGTCTCCCGGGGTGTCGAATCGATCTGAGAGGACGACGTCGACAACACCGGCGACGAGAGGTGGTTTACGGCAGACCTTACCCCGGGACCCCTACCCAGACCCGTGAGGCGGCGAGGAGACCGAGGTCGGCGGAGTGCTCGTCGGGTGCGCCGCCGTCGGCCTGCGACCCGGGCCGCGTCCACCGGACGGCGACCGTGCCGGCGTACTCGCGCCGGGCGACGACCTCCACCTCGACGTCCAGGTCGAAGCCGATCTGGCCCAGGTAGCGCAGGGCTTCGGGGTCGGCGTCGCTGATGCGCACCACGGGGCCGGCGGCACCGGCGGCCATGCTCGACAGGGGCACGGCGTGCGGCCGGACGACCGTCCCGTCGGCGCCCGGGATGGGGTCGCCGTGCGGGTCGCGCGACGGGTGCCCGAGCCGGGCGTCGATGCGGTCCACGAGCAGGTCGGACACGGCGTGCTCCAGCACCTCGGCCTCGTCGTGCACCTCGTCCCAGCCGTAGCCGAGCTCGCACACGAGGTACGTCTCGAGGAGCCGGTGGCGGCGCACCATCGCCAGGGCGAGGCCCCGGCCGGTCTCGGTCAGCTCGATGCCGCCGTACGGCTCGTGCTCGAGCAGGCCCTGCGTGCTCAGGCGCCGCACCGTCTCGGAGACCGTCGAGGCGCCGACGCCCATCCGGTCGGCGAGGTGCTTGGTGGTGACCTTCTCGTCCGACCACTCCTGGGCGGACCACACCGCCTTGAGGTAGTCCTGCGCAACGGCGGTCAGCTCGGCCGGGTTGGGAGGTTCTTCCACGAGCACGAGCCTACGTGCCTTACGGGGACGGGCTCGCCGTCGGGGACGGGCTGATGGTCGGGGACGGGTCCGGGACCTCGCCCGGCAGCGGCACCGGGTCCGGCACAGGCTGGCGGTCCGAGATCGTGGCGGACGCGTCGGGCGCGATCGTCACGACCTGCCAGTCGACGAACCGGCGGCTGCCCGGGTCGAACCGCAGGACGGTCATCTCGGCGGTGCCACGCAGCGGACCCACGGTGGGCTGCCCGGACGCAGCCCCGGCCGTGCTCGCGCTGATGTAGCGGAGCCCGTAGCCCACGGGTTCCGGTCCCCTGCGGCGGTGCGTGTGCCCCGACACCTGGAAGGGCACGCACCCGGACTCCAGCGACGGCTCGCCGACGAGAGGCGTGTGGATCAGGAGCAGGTCCACCCGGTCGTCGCCCGTGTAGGAGCCGTCCATGCCGGCGTCCCCGGCGACCTCGCAGGCCGTCTCGGCAAGCCGCTCCGCCGCCGACCTCGGCGTGTCGGCGCGCGCCGCGATGGTGCCCGCCCCGACGCGCGTCTCGAGCGGGTCGCGGTCGCCGAGGATCCGGACGCCCGCCACGTCCACGACGTCCCCGTCGAGGACGATCTCGCCGTGGCTGCGCTCCTGGCGCGAGGTGATCTGCGAGTCGTGGTTGCCGTCGGCGACCACCATGGGCACGCCGTCCGGCAGGGCGGACGCGAACGAGTCGATGCACACCGACTCGACGGAGGTGCCGTTCATCGTGGTGTCGCCCGCGTTGAGCACCGCGTCCGCCCCGGATCGCCGGGCCGCCTCGCGGATGAGGGGCGTCATCCCCGTGTTGCAGTGCAGGTCGCTCACCACGAGGAACGCCACCAGATCCTCCTCCGGCGAGGGGCTGGGGCTGGGCTGGGGCGAGGCCCCGGCCGTGGGCGAGGCCCCGCCCGTCGGTGTGGGGGTCACGGGAGGCGACGGGGACGACGTCGGCCCCCCGGCTGACGCCGCCGCCTCCTGGCCCTCGTCCCACGTGTCCCAGGCCGTGACGAGGTTCGCGTGCGCGTCCAGGTAGAACTGCTCGTTCTGCTGGTAGACGCCCACGAGCTGCCCGCCGTAGGTGTCGATGACGCCGGCGAGACGACCGGTGATGCGCGCGCCCTCCAGCGCCGTGCCGGCGAACACGGGCGAGGCCTCCCGTCCCGCCTCGTCGGGCCGCGCCGGGCCGCTCGCGGTCGACGAGCCCCACACCAGGGCGGCCACCACCACCCCCGCCGTGATCTCCCACGTGCGCGGGGCGAGCGTCCCGGCCAGCTCGGCGCGCCGCGCCGCGCCGAGGAGCAACCACAGGATGCCCGACGCCGCCCCCACCAGCACCAGCCCCAGCACCGTGTTCCGGACCGCGTCCCAGATGAGAGCCCGCGCGATGCTGCCGACCGTCTGCTCGGGCGACGAGAAGAACTGCAGGTAGGAGTCGAGGTCACCGGCGAGCGCGTCCAGGGTCGCCGCCTGGTCGACGGCCGTGAGGTCGGCGGGGATCTCCTTGACCGTGACGCGGACGCCGAGGTTGAGCGGCAGCGGCGAGTCGATCTGCAAGGTCCCGAGGGGTCCGAGGTCGGCGATGACCGCGTCGTCGGCGGTCACCTCGTAGACCGCCTCGTGCGGGCCCAGGCTGAGCTCCGCTCGCGCCGTGGCCAGCCCGTGGACAGCGCAGACGAGGACGACGGCGACGATCGCGAGCGTCCAGCGGACCCAGCGGGGCGGGGTGCGGTGTGCTCGGCTCATCAGGTGACACCTTTGCCGAGCGGACGCCGAGACACAAGCCGGGCTCCGTCGCGGGCCCGGTCGTCAGCCGGTGCGCCGCGACTTCTTCGACTTCTTCGCACTCTCCACGCTGCGGCGCAGGGCCTCCATGAGGTCGACCACCTGGGCGCCGCCGCCCTCTTCCTCCACCTGCTCGCCGAACGTCTCGGCGGTACTGATCGCCTCGCCCTTCTCGATCTTGGCCTCGATGAGCTGCTTGAGCTGGACCTGGTACTCGTCCTCGAACTGCTCCGGCGCGAAGTCCGCCTCGAAGCTGGTGACCAGCTGCTGCGACATGGCGAGCTCCTTGTCGCTGACCTTCGCCGGCTCGTCGAGCGACGGGAAGGCCGCCTCACGGACCTCGTCCGCCCAGAGCATCGTCTGGAGCACGAGCACGTCGTCGCGGACGCGGAGCGCGGCGAGCCGGGTGCGCTGCCGCAGGGCGAACTTCACCACCGCCGTGCGCTCGGTCTCCTCCAGGGTGCGGCGCAGCAGCACGTACGCCTTGGTGCTCTTGGAGTCAGGCTCGAGGTAGTAGGTGCGGTCGAGCATGATCGGGTCGATCTGGTCCGTCGGCACGAACTCGACCACCTCGATCTCGCGGTCCCGCTCGGCCGGAAGCTGGGACAGGTCCTCCTTGGTGAGCACCACGGTGTGCTCCCCGTCGTCGTACGCGCGGTCGATGTGCTCGTAGGCGACCTCCTCGCCGTCGAGCTCGCACACGCGCCGGTAGCGGATGCGCCCGCCGTCCTTGTCGTGCACCTGGTGCAGCGGCACGTCATGGTCCTCGGTGGCGCTGTACAGCTTCACCGGGACGTTGACGAGACCGAACGTGACGGCGCCCTTCCAGATGGCCCTCATACCTCTATGGTGCGCCCGGCGCGGAGGACGCGCCATTCTCGGCCGCCCGGCGATTTTCGGCCGCCCGGCGCCCGCACGACATACTGGTCGTCGTGAACCTCCCCGTCGGCTGGTCCGTCCTCCTGCTCCTCGCCGCCGCGTGGAACCTGCTCATCTGGCCCCGGTTCTGGCAGCGCATCGCCGCCGACCCCCGCTCCCGCGACGAGCACGGCCGCGCCACCCGGTTCCTGCGGGTGCACGCGGGGCTGATCGGGGTGTCGGTGGCGTTCGCCGTGGCGATCGGCGTCCTGGGAGTCCTCGCGCTGCTGCCCGGCTGACCCACAGCGAAGGGGACGGGGCTCAGAGCCCGGCAGCGTCCAGCTTGGAGCAGAGCTCCGCGTTCGTGGGCTCGACGAGGTGCGCGCCGTCCGGGAAGACCAGCACCGGGATGTTGGTGCGGCCGCTGATCGCCTGCGCCTCGTCGGCCCGGTGGGGCTCGATCTCCAGGTCGACGTACTCGTAGTCGACCCGGCGGACGTCGAGCACGGCCTTGGACCGGCGGCAGTCGCGGCACCACTTCGCGCCGTACATCATGAGCCGCTCGGGCCGGTCCGCCAGCGCGGGGCCGGCCAGGTCACGCGGTGCGAAGGCGTCCATGATCGCGATGTCGTCCGAATTCACCCGCTGGACACTAGCCGAGCACCCATCGCACAAAGGTAAAGACTCGGCAACGATTTCATGAATTGACGTCGTGACCTTGCCCACTGCCCCCAGGCGAGGTCTGCCGACGCGGGCCACTATGGCCACATGGCTGCGTCCGAGACCGTCGAGGTGGACGGCAGGCGCCTGCGGCTGAGCAACCTCGACAAGGTGCTCTACCCGGCGTCGGGCACCACGAAGGGCGAGGTGCTCCAGTACCTCGCCCAGATCGCGCCCGTGCTCGTCCCCCATGCCGCGAACCGGCCGGCCACCCGCAAGCGCTGGCCCGACGGCGTCGAGGGACAGATGTTCTTCCAGAAGAACCTCGACGCCTCGACCCCCGACTGGGTCAAGCGCAGGAGCATCCAGCACCGGTCAGGCACCAACGAGTATGCGCTCGTCAACGACCTGGCCACGCTCACGTGGCTCGGGCAGACCGCCACCCTCGAGATCCACGTGCCGCAGTGGCAGTTCGGGCGCACGGGGGTGGCGCACAACCCGGACCGCCTCGTCCTGGACCTCGACCCCGGCCCCGGCGCGGGCCTGCAGGAGTGCGCCCAGGTGGCGCTGTG
The DNA here is from genome assembly GCF_003946865.1 of Antribacter gilvus. Classification (GTDB taxonomy): domain Bacteria; phylum Actinomycetota; class Actinomycetes; order Actinomycetales; family Cellulomonadaceae; genus Antribacter; species Antribacter gilvus. The sequence goes on along the minus strand of NZ_QXTH01000009.1, from coordinate 41,219 downwards.
GGCGCGCGACGTCCTCGTCGGCATGGGCCTCGACCCGCTCCCGGTCACCAGCGGGTCCAAGGGCATCCACCTGTACGCGGCGCTGGACGGCAAGCAGGACTCGGACGCCGTCTCCGCCGTCGCCAAGGAGCTCGCCCGGTACCTGGAGGCCGAGCACCCGGACCTGGTTGTCAGCGACATGAAGAAGTCGCTGCGCGAGGGGAAGGTCCTCGTGGACTGGTCGCAGAACAACAGCGCCAAGACCACGATCGCGCCCTACTCGCTGCGCGGGCGCGAGCACCCCACGGTCGCGGCGCCCCGCGCCTGGGAGGAGCTGGAGGACCCCGGCCTGCGGCACCTCGAGTACCCCGAGGTCCTGGAGCGCGTCGAGCGGGACGGCGACCTGCTCGCCGGCCTCACGGCCGGGCACCTCGCCCAGCTCGAGCCCACCCCCGAGCGGATGGCCACCTTCGACCGGCTCGCCGTCTACCGGTCCAAGCGCGACGCCTCGCGCACGCCCGAACCTGTGCCCGACGCCGGGAGGCCCCGTTCCGGCACCACCTCGGCTCCCGCGGCGCACGGCCGGGCGCCCACCTTCGTGATCCAGGAGCACCACGCCCGGCGTCTCCACTGGGACTTCCGCCTGGAGCACGACGGCGTCCTCGTGAGCTGGGCGCTCCCCAAGGGCGAGCCCACCGACCCGGGCAAGAACCACCTCGCGGTGCAGACCGAGGACCACCCGATCGAGTACGGGTCGTTCGAGGGCTCGATCCCGCAGGGCGAGTACGGCGCCGGCGAGGTGACGATCTGGGACGCCGGCACCTACGACCTGGAGAAGTGGCGCGACGACGAGGTGATCGCCACCCTGCACAGCCCCGAGCGCGGCTCGCGGCGGCTGGCGCTGATCCGCACCGGCGGCCGCGGGGGCGACGACGAGAACTCCTGGCTGATCCACCGCACCAAGGACCAGCCGCGCGGGGCCGCCGACCCGGCGGACCGTGCGTCGCCGGCAGCACCGGAGGCGAGCCCGGACGAGGGCGGCTCCCCCGGCCAGGACAAGCGCCCGCCGCCCAGACCCCAGGCGGCTTCGCCGTCGGGCACCCTGGCCGCGAAGGCGCGCGACCTGCGGCCCATGCTGGCCACCGCGCCCTCCGGGGGCGACCTGCCGCGCGGGGGCGACGACTGGGCGTTCGAGATGAAGTGGGACGGGTTCCGGGCGCTGGCCGTGGTCGAGGGGGGCGAGGTGCGGCTGATCAGCCGGTCCGGGCAGGACCTGACGGTGACGTTCCCCGAGCTGTCGGCGCTGGCCGGGATGGTCGACGGCGACGCGGTGCTCGACGGCGAGATCGTGGCGCTCGACAAGGACGGGCGGCCGGTCTTCGGGCGGCTGCAGCAGCGCGCGAACCTGCGCCGCGCGGGCGACGTGGAGCGGGCCCGTCGCCGGGTCGCCGTGGACCTCATGCTGTTCGACGTGCTCGAGGCGGGGGGCCGGTCGTTCGTCGGCGAGCCGTACGACGCCCGCCGCGCCGAGCTCGAGCGCCTCGTCGACGTCCGCCCGCCCGTGCACCTCCCGCCCGCCTTCGACGGCGACCTCGACGCCGCGCTCGCCACGTCGCGCGAGCTCCGGCTCGAGGGGGTGGTGGCGAAGCGCCGGCGGTCCACGTACGCGCCCGGAAGGAGGTCCCGGGAGTGGCTGAAGATCAAGCACGAGCAGACCCAGGAGGTCATCGTGGTGGGGTGGCGGCCGCTGCGGTCCGCGGGCGGGCGCACCGACGATCGACGGGCCGGCGGCCTGCTCCTCGCCGTCCCCACGGCACCCGAGACCCCGGACGAGGACGCCACCGTGCTGCGGTTCGTGGGGCGCGTGGGGACGGGGTTCACGGACAAGGACCGGCGGGAGGTCGTCTCGCGGCTGACGGCGCTCGAGCGCAAGACGCCACCGGTCGACGACGTCCCGCGCGTGGACGCGGCCGACGCCCGCTGGGTGACGCCCAAGCTGGTGGGCGAGGTGGCCTACACCGAGTGGACCGACGGCGGCGCCGGGCGGCTGCGGCACCCCGTGTGGCGGGGCTGGCGGCCCGACAAGTCGGCGGACGAGGTGGCCGTCGAGACCTGATCGATGAGTTTCGCGCGCCCCGCCCGTCGGACGGGGTACACCACACCGAAGGAGAGAATGATGCCGATCTACGTCAACCTTCCCGTCGCCGACCTGGACGCGTCGAAGGCGTTCTACGAGGGCCTCGGGTTCTCGATCAACCCGCAGTTCACGGACGAGAACGCGGCCGCCGTGGTGATCGAGGAAGGCATCACCGTGATGCTGCTGCGCCGAGACTTCTTCACGACGTTCACGAAGCGTCCGATCGCGACCGACGGCGTGGAGGTCATCACCTCGATCGAGGTCGACAGCCGGGAGAAGGCAGACGAGCTCGCCGAGAAGGCGTTCGCGACCGGCGGGGCCGAGACCATGGAGCCGCAGGACATGGGCTGGATGTACTCGCGGGCGTTCGCCGACCCGGACGGGCACCACTGGGAGCTGATGTACGCGGACGAGGCGGCGATGGCCGAGGCGTTCGCGGCCGAGGGGACTGCGGCGGGGTCCTGACCGGGGCGCACCCCCTGGCGCGCGTGCGCCGGGTGTTCGGCAGGGCAACCCGTGGCACGCTGGCCGTATGACCCCTTTCTCCCCCGCCGAGCACGCCGACCGACGAGCCCGGGCCGCCGCCCAGGCCGCGCGGGCCGGGCTGGACGGCGTGCTCGTCACGCCCGGCCCGGACCTGCTCTACTTCCTCGGCTACACGCCCGCGACGGTCACCGAGCGCCTCACCATGCTCGTGGTCCCGGCGGACGGCGACCCGGTGGCGGTGGTGCCGCGCATCGAGGCGCACGACCTCTCCCTCGGGACGGGCGGCGTGCTCGACGCGGTGGAGTGGACGGACGGCGAGGACGAGTACGCGGCCGCCGGCCGGCTCCTGCGGCCCGGCGGCCGGTACGCCGTCACCGACGCCGCCTGGGCGATGCACGTGCTGGGGCTGCAGCGCACCCTTCCCGGCACGTCGTACGAGGCGTTCACGCGGGCGCTCCCCATGCTCCGGGCCGTCAAGACCCCCGGGGAGGTGGGGCGGCTCGCCGCGGCCGGGGCGGCGGCGGACGCGGCGTTCGGCGAGGTGTGCGGGCTGCCGTTCGCGGGCCGGCGGGAGCGTGAGGTCGCCGCTGACCTCGACCGCCTGCTGCGCGACCACGGCCACGAGCAGGTGGACTTCACGCTCGTGTGCGCGGGCGAGAACGGTGCCGACCCGCACCACGACGCCGGCGACCGCGTCATCGCCGACGGCGACATGGTGGTGCTCGACTTCGGCGGCCTGCGCGACGGCTACGGCTCCGACACGACGCGGACCGTGCACGTCGGGCCGCTGTCGGCGCAGGAGCAGGAGGTGCACGACATCGTCCGCGCCGCCCAGGAGGCCGGCGTCCGTGCCGTGGTGCCGGGAGCTCGCTGCCAGGACGTGGACCGGGCGGCCCGGGCCGTGGTCGACGAGTCGGGCTACGGCGAGTTCTTCATCCACCGCACCGGCCACGGGATCGGGCTCACCACGCACGAGCCGCCGTACCTGGTGGAGGGCGAGGAGCAGCCGATCGAGCCCGGCATGTGCTTCTCCGTGGAGCCCGGCATCTACCTGCCCGGCCGGTTCGGCGTGCGGATCGAGGACATCGTGGTGGCGTTCCCCGGCGCGCTGGGCGCTCCCGTGCCAGGCGTCGAGCCCGTGCCGGACGCAGCGGTGCGCCTCAACCGCACCCCGCACGAGGCCCAGCTGGTGGGCTGAAGCCGGGCCAGCCCGGGCGCTGCCGCTACTGCGCCGCGTGGCCCTGGCGCCAGTAGCCCACGAAGTCCACGTGCGCCTTCGGCACGCCGCGCTCGTTGACCAGGTGCCGCCGTGCGCCCGTCGCCAGCGACGACTCACCGATCGCGTACGCGTAGACGGTGCCGTCCAGCAGCTCGGCCGCCCGCAGCGCCTCGAGGGCTGCCGCCCCGGGAACGGCATGGTGCCCGACGGCGTCCTCGGCCACCTCCGCGACGAGGGTCGTCCCCGCCTCGGCGCGCACCCCGGTGGAGGCCGACGGGATAGCCGCCCGGCCGTCGTCGTGCACCGAGTCGCGCAGGACCCACCGCACCTCGACGCCCGCCGGGGTGCGGAACTCCTGGCGGTCCGCATCGGTGGCGACCTCGATGATCGCGAGGCCGCGGGTGCTTTCGGGGAGCGACTCGCAGATGCCGGCCACGGCGGGCAGGCCCGACTCGTCGGCGACCAGCAGCGTCCAGTCGTGCTCGTGACGCGGGTTGTACCCGACGCCCTGGTCGAGGATGCCGACCTGGTCACCCACGGAGCAGCCCGTGGCGAAGCCGCAGCCGGGGCCGACGGCGCCGTCCTCGGCGGTGTGGACCACGAAGTCCACGTCGATCTCGTCGAGGTCGGGGCGCGCGGCGCGGATCGTGTACGACCGGACCCAGGGACGATTGGGCTTGGGGGTCGCGAGGTACTGGGCGTACCAGCCGAGGTTGGAGGTGCGGGTCGGGAGGCGCAGCATGTCCTGCCCGGGACGCCCGAGAAAGAGGCGGAACCACTGGTCGTACCCCTGGAGGGTGAGCGCGGCGATGCCCTCTCCCCCCAGGGTCACGCGCACCATGCCCGGCGTGACCTGCTTGGTGCTGACGACCTCGGCGACCATGACGTGCGGGTCGACGGCCTTGCGTCCCTTGTAGCCCATGGAAGGTAGGTTAGGCGAACCTAACCCGGTTTGACCAGCGCCGCCGTGCGCACGGCTATCTGCGGGCCCGCGTGGAGCCGCGGACCACGAGTCGGACCGGCACCCCGCGGTGCTCAGCGGGCGCGTCGCCGTCGGCGATCCTGCGGTGCAGCAGCCCGACTACGGTCCGTGCGAGCTCCGGGTGGTTCGGGTCCACCGACGTGATGCCCGGCGGCACGAACCGCGACACGTCGAGGTTGTCGAAACCGACAAGCTGGACGTCGTCGGGCACCCGCAGGCCGCTGTCCGCGAGTGCCGCCACCGCACCCAGGGCGATGACGTCGGTCGCCGCGAAGACGCCGTCGAACGGCAGGCCCGACGCGATCACGGCGAGCAGCGCCTCGCGCGCGGACTGCGAAGAGTACGGCTCGATCGGCACCACGTAGCGCTCGTCGACCGGCAGGCCGGCGGCGAGGTGCGCCTGCTCCCAGCCGATGCGGCGGTCCGAGGTCATCGTGTGTTCGGACTCGAGCGTGCAGCCCAGCGCGACGATGCGGTGCGCGCCGCCCTCGATCATGTGCGCCGTCGCGAGCCGCGCGCCCTCCTCGTTGGCAAGGCGCGCGTGGTCGAAGCGGTCGGGCACGTCGCGCTCGCCGAGGAGCACGATCGGCTTGGTGGTGCGCACCCTCTCGAGCCGCTTGCGGTCCAGGCCCGCGACCGACAGCAGGACGCCGTCGTACATCTGCATCCGCGCGACGGTGAGCGTCTCCATCTCGCAATCCGGGCTCGCGCCGGTCCGTTCCAGGACGAGGTGGCGGCCCTCCGCCTCGACGAGCGGCGCGATCTCGTCGGCGACCTCGCCGAAGTAGTCGTGGAAGCTCGGCACGATCAGCGCGATCGTATCGGTCCGACCGGCCCGCAGGTGCCGGGCGGTGAGGTTCACCTCGTAGCCCAGCTCCTCGACCGCGGCCAGCACGCGGGCGCGCGTGGGCGCCCCGACGCGCCGTCGCTCGTTGAGGACGTTCGACACGGTCATGCTCGAGACGCCCGCGGCGCGCGCGACCTCGGACATCGTCACCATCAGACCTCCGCCGCCTCCGGCTCCGGTTGCACGAACCCCCGGGCGACGAAGAACCGCTCGAGGAGGTAGCACCACCAGAGGAGGATCAGGCCGGGTGCCACGAACACCGCAGGCATGAAGTTCCACACGGCGGCGCCCCCGAGGAGCAGTGCGATCCCGAGCAGGAAGGTCAGGCTGGGCGTCGTCAGCCCCAAGATGAACCCGTTGCGCACCTGGCGCCTGGTGGGGTTGGTGAAGCGAGCTGTCAGGGGGAGGCACCAGAAGAGCAGGAGCACCAGGAACAGGCCGGCGACGACGAGCGGTATCAAGACCTCAGCCAGCCCGAGGGTGGGCAGGTAGGAGACCGTGAGGATGCCGATGACCGCGACCGGGACAGCCAGCAGGCCGACGAGGGTCGCCTGCCTCCAGCTCTGCCGCCATGCCTTCGCAGCGACGGCCCAGAGGCCCGCGTCCTTGCCCAGGACGTACCGGCGGCAGACCTCGTAGGCGACCGCGGTTCCCGCTCCTGCCGTCACGACCAGGGCGAGGCTCACGAGCCAGAACAGGCTGATCAGGATGACGGAGCCGAGCGAGTCCAGGATGCGCCACAGTCGTGAGGCGGGGTTGAACCGGAAAATGGTCGGAACCTTTCAGCGTGCGCAGATGCGCGTCCTGAGGGCGGAGTCGGCATCCCGTGGTGTGCGGGATGCCGACGCCATCAGCCCTTCACAGATCCGATCATGAGACCGGACACGAAGTGCTTCTGCAGGAACGGGTAGACGAACAGGATCGGGACGGCCGCCACGACGGTGATCGCCGACCGCAACGAGATGGGTGTGGTGACCTGCCCGCCCTGTGCCACGGAGGCCGCGCTGGCCGCGTTGCCTCCGGAGTTCGCGCCGGCGTTCATCGAGCTGGCCAGCAGCTTCTGCAGCTCGTACTGCAGGGTGGACAGCCACTGCTCACCCGAGTTGTACAGCAGGGTGTCCAGCCAGGAGTTCCAGCTGCCCACGGCCACGAACAGACCCACCACGGCCAGCGTGGGCTTGCACAGCGGCATCACGATCAGCCACCACGTGCGGAACTCGCCCGCGCCGTCGATCCGTGCGGACTCGATGATCTCCTCGGGGATCGACTTCATGTACGTGCGCAGGATGATCAAGTTGAATGCGCTGATCATCACCGGCACCCAGTACGCCTGGAAGCTGTTCAGCATGCCCAGGTCCCTGATGAGCAGGTAGTTGGGGATGAGTCCGGCGTCGAAGTACATCGTCAGCACGAAGATCAGGGTGATCGGGCGGCGGAAGATGAACTCGTTGCGGCTGAGCGCGTAGGCGAGCATCGAGGTGAACAGCAGGTTCGTCACCACCACCACGATCGTCTTCAGGACACTCATGAAGAACGCCTGGTAGATCGTGTGCATGCTGAGCACGACCTCGTAGTTCTTCAGCGAGAACACCCGGGGCCAGATGCCGATCCCGCCGCGGACGGCGTCCATGCCGTCGTTCAGGGAGGTGGCGAGCGTGTTGAGCAGCGGGTAGATCATGGCCGCCGCGAGGAGCAGCAGGAAGGTCGTGTTGAGCGTCGTGAAGATGACCCCCTCGGCCGTCCATCGCCGACGGCGTGATCGGCGTCGTAGTGTCGGCTGCGCCAGAGGCTTCGCGACAAGGGTGCTTGACATGAAGGCCTCCTAGACCAGGGTTTCTTGGTTGAGGCGCTTGGCCGCCAGGTTTGCCGAGCCCACCAGGATGATGGCGACGACGGTCTTGAAGATGCCCGCGACGACGGCGAGGCTGTAGTTGCCGAGCTCGTAGCCGTACCGCAGCACGAAGACGTCGATGGTCTCGGCCGTCTCGGAGACCAGGCCGTTGCCGAGGAAGTACGGCAGCTCGAAGTTGGTGGACAGGATCCAGCCGCTGTTGATGATGAGCAGCACGACGATCGTGGGCATGATCCCCGGGAGCGTGATGCTGAACATCTTGCGATAGCGGCCCGCTCCGTCGACCTCGGCGGCCTCGTACAGGGTGGGGTCGATGGCGGTGATCGCGGCCAGGTAGAGGATCGTGTTCCAGCCCAGCTCCTTCCACAGGTTCGTCCCGGCGACGATCCCCCAGAAGTAGTTCGGCTCGGTCAGGAACAGGATCGGTTCGTCGACGAGGTTCAGGCTCATCAGGGCCTGGTTGATGAACCCGCCGGACGACGGCAACGACAGAGCCACTGACGCCAGGCTCGCGACGATCACCCAGCTGAGGAAGTGGGGCATGTAGGTGATGTTCTGCATGACCCGCTTGAACGGCTGGTTCTTGACCTCGTTCAGCAGCAGCGCCAGGACGATGGCTCCGAAGGTCCCGACGATCAGCGTCAGTGTCGACTGCCCGAGCGTGTTGGCCACGACCCGGGCGAACCGTTCACCGTTGACGCCGGTGAAGAGGTCCACGAAGTTCTCGAGGCCTACCCACTCCTGCTCCCAGATGCCTCCGCGGCCCGGCTTGTAGTCCTGGAAGCCGATTGCCCAGCCGTAGACAGGGACGTACTTGAACAGGATCTGGTACAGCAGCAGCGGGACGGCCATCGCGAGCAGGACTCGCTGCGCCCAGATCCTGTCCCAGGTGATCTCGCGCCGGGGATCCTTCGCTGCATTCGTCCGCGCCTTGCGCTTCCCGGAGCGGGAACCGTTCGCGGGCTCCGGGTCCGGTTCAGGCCCGGAGCCGGCCACAAGGGTGCTGACCGTGGCGTCCGTCATCTGTCCAACCTCGTCGTCAGGAGCAGTGGGTGGTAATCGATCTCGCGTCGTGGTGGGGGCGCGCGGTGCGCGCCCCCACCACGAGTGCTCGCTGACTGTTACCAGTTGGCCAGACGGTCCTGGATGCCGTCGTTGATCGCGTCCTCGTACACCGTGACGTCGACCTTGTCGATGGCGTCGACGTAGGTCTGCCAGTTCGCCTCGAACTCGGACGGCTCACCCGCGATGATCTTGGGCAGCTGCTGCACGTTCGCGTCGGTCAGCTGCTGGTTGATCTCGTTGGCGTCGTCGGAGAGCGTGATGTTCCACGCCGGGTAGTACTTGGGGTTCTCCGGCGGCTCGTTCACGAACTGGCGCCAGGTCTCCTTGCCGTACTTCTCGATGAAGGCCTGGTCGTAGTCGGTCAGCGTCGCGAGGAACTCGGCGGGCTGGTCGTCGGGTCCGTAGGCGTTGCCGTCAGAGAACTGGCCCTGGTGCTTGGGCAGCATCTCGAGCAGCGCCTCGAGGCGGTTGGAGGCACGCCAGGTGGTGTCGCGGGCGTTGGCCCGCTGCTCGTCCGTGCGGGAGTAGACGCCGTCTGCGCCGACCTCGTAGTCCTCACCCTCGATACCCCAGGAGAGCACCTTCTGCCACGGCTCGCTGAGCATCATGTCGAGGAACTTCAGCGCCTCCTCCGGCTGCTCGCTGGAGGTGGAGACGCCGAACCCCTGGTTGCTGTTCATCACGTCCCGGTCGGCGTACCACGGCTCCACACCCTCGTACGCGGGCATGAGGGGCACGTAGGTGTACTCGTCCATGCCCGCGCTCTGCAGCGACTGGGTGGCCGTCCCGAAGTTCCAGCCCTGGTCGTGCATGCCGAGAACGGTGCCGGTGGCCAGCTTCGCGGTGTACTGGTCGAACGTCAGGGTGAAGGACTCGGGGTCGACGAGACCCTTGTCGTACTGCTCGTTGAGGACCTTGTAGAAGTCCTTCGCGATGTCCTTGTCGGCGTAGATCTCCGCGGTGTCGTTCTCGTCGACGATGACGCCACCGTTGTTCGGGGAGCCCGCCAGCAGCGCCGGCGGGTTGGTCATGCCCCACTCGCGGCCCTTGGACGCCAGCAGCTCGAAGCCGACGGTCGGGGCGCCGTTGGTCTCGGGGTTCTTCGCCTTGAATTCCTCGATGAGCTCGAAGTAGCGCTCGAGGGTCATGTTCTCCAGGTCCGGGTAGCCGGCGTCCTCGAGCACGCGCTTCTGGATCCAGAAGGCGGGGCCGTAGTACGTGCCGCCCGTGATCTCGCCGTAGAAGCGGTTGTAGTTCGGGATGATGTACAGGCCCGGGTCCACCTCGGTGCCCGAGTAGCTCATCCTCTTGATGTCCTCCTCCACGTGCGTGGCCAGGTTGGGGTAGTCCCCCGTGGCCAGCATGTCGTCGAGGGGCAGGAGAGCGCCGCCCTCCAGGAGGCGCATCTCCAGGTCGCTGGTGCCGACGAGGTCGGGGAACTCGCCGCCCGCGAGCATGACGCCGATCTTCTGGTCGACGTTGTCCGGGGTGACGATCTCGTACTTCAGGGTGACACCCAGCTGCTCCTCGATCAGCTTGGTGATCTTGTTGTCGGGAGCAGGGGCCTGCGCGGCGGCCGTGATCCAGACCGAGAGCTCCGTCGGGTTGCTGGGGGTCAGCGTTCCCGACTGGTCTGCGAGCTCACCCTCGGGGATGACGACATCCTCCGGAGGGACCTCCTCGTCCCCAGGGCTGCATCCAGCAAGTCCTACTGACACCACGGCAGCCATGACAAGAGCTGAGAACTTCGTTCGTGCGGTACGCATCAAGGTTCCTCCCTTGCGGACAGCTCCGGTCGTCTCTGACTGGAACCGTGCACATCGGACGCGAGCGGCGCATCGCATCCTCATCCCGGAGGGGATTTAGCGATAAACTAGGGCCGCCGTCGTGAGCCCGTCAACTTCCCGCGCGTCTCAAGATGATCACGGCCCCGCCCGCAGAACGAGGTACGCGAACCTCACCCGGTTTGACCAGCGCCGGCCCTCAGTGGACCGCGCCGGACCCACGCACGGTCGCCGTCGGTCCAGAACACTTCCCCGCTCGCCGCGCCGTCACTCAGCCGAGCTCGCGGAGCGGCGCCGTCATGGCGCCGCCCGCATCGCCCGTGTTGACGGTGCCCCTCGGCTCGATGAGGACCACAGACGTCTCCACGTCCGCGTGCGGACAGTGCTCCACCCCGCGTGGGACGACGTAGACGTCGTGCGGCCCGAGCTCCACGTCGCCGTCACCCATCCTGATCGTGAGCTGACCGGAGAGCACGAGGAACAGCTCGTCGGTGTCCGGGTGGGAGTGCCACACGAAGTCACCCAGGACCTTGACGACCTTGACGTCGTAGTCGTTGATGCTGGTGAGGCGGTGCGGCTGCCAGTGCTCGTCGAACGCGGCCAGCGCGGTGAGGAGATTGCGGACGTCGGTCATGGTGCCTCCAACAGGCGGTCGAGGTGGGGTGCCGCAAGCGCGAGCAGCCGGGCGTGCCGGGCTACGCTCCGGCCGCCTCGAGGCTCCGCGCGATGCCCCCGTCGAGCAGGTCCATGCAGCGGTCGAACTCGGTGCCGAGGTCCACACCCGACCGGGCGGCGATCACGAGCACGGCCCACAGGCAGTCGGCGAGCTCGTGGCCGAGCAGCTCGCGGTGACCGGGGATGTCTCGGGCGCCGACGTCTGCCATGACGAGCTTCGAGAGGTCGCCCACGTCGCCGACGAACCCGAGCATGAGCTCCTCGGTGGTCCAGGTGCGGCCGCGGTGGACGAGGTTGAGCCGGTCATACGCGTCGGCGACGGCGACTGCTCGTTCGGTGGGTGCGCTGAGGTCGGTCATGGGCCTCATCCTGCCTCGTCGCGGCTGCGGGCCGGTTCCGGCAGCGGCCCGGTTCCGACAGCCGACCCGGCCTCACCCGTACACCGGCGGGTACGCGATCGTCCCGCGCAGCGACGGGTCGCCCGGGTCGTACGCCGTGAGCAGCCGCACCTGGGCCGCCTCGGGCGGCGCCCAGTCCGGAAGGTGGATCAGCAGCCCGTGGTCGCGCGCGGGGACGAAGCCGAACCGCCGGTAGTAGGCGGGGTCGCCCTCCAGCACAACGAACGGCTCGCCGGCCGCGTCGGCGCCCGCGAGCGCTGCGCGCACCAGGGCCGCGCCGATGCCCGCTCGCTGCCGCGACGGCAGCACGCCGAGCGGCGTCAGCATGGCGGCGGTCCGCTCGCCGCCCTCTCCGACCACGGAGCACCCGGTGATCATCACGAAGCCGGCCACGACGCCGTCGGCCACCGCGACCAGCGACGTCGCAGGGCGGTAGACCCAGGACTCGCGGATGCGCCCCACGCCGTCGGCCACCTGGGTGTCGCCGAAGGCGGCGACCAGCAGGTGGCGCACCGCGGGGAAGTCGGCGGGCGCCTCGGCCCGGACCTCCAGGCTCATGCGTCGCTGCCCGACGACGTCGCACCAGCGGCGAGCCCCGCGTCCTCGCCGGCGGCCGCCGCCGCGTAGGCGGCCCGCTCCGCGGGCGACTTCAGGATGCAGAACTCGTTGCCCTCCGGGTCCGCGAGGACCACCCACCCGCTCCCCGGGCCGTAGAGCCCGCGGCGGTCGGCGACGACGGTGGCGCCGTGCGCGAGGAGCCCGGCGAGCTCGGAGTCCTGCGGCAGTTCGCGCGGCCGGAGGTCGAGGTGGAGGCGGTTCTTGGTGCTCTTGGGCTCCGGCACCTCGATGAAGAGGACGTCGGGGCCGCCACCGGAGGGGTCCACGATCATGCACTCGTCGTGCCCCGGCTCGTTGGGGTCCCCGGGCACGTCGGCGTACCCGAGCACCGGCTTCCACCACTCGGACAGCGCATAGGCGTCACGGCAGTCGACGGTCAGATGGGAGATGAAGGCAACCATGCCCGACGGTCCCACGCAGTCCTGGGAGGCGCCCAGCGATTTTCGAAGCATCGAAACATTCGTTGCGATGGATCGCCGCAGGCTATGGCCCTGCGGCGGCCGAGGCGGGACACTAGGTCCCCGTGAGCCGAGGAGAACCGAGCGCACAGCCGGACGACGACACCCGCGCCACCGCCGCGGTCGCTCCGGGACCCCTCGGCCTCCTCGACCCGGTCGCCCGGGTGGTGCCGTTCGGTGGGCGGGACGCCGAGCTCGCCGACCTCCTGGCCTGGTCCCGCGACCGCACTCCCGCGCAGGTCCGGCTCCTCACCGGGCTGGGCGGGGTGGGCAAGACACGGCTCGCGGTCGAGCTGACGGCACGGCTCCTCCGGGCCCGGTGGCGGTGCCTGTGGGTAGGACCCGACGACTCCCCGGAATCGGTCGCGGACGCCTGCCGCCCGTCGAGGTTCCACAGCGGGCCGGTGCTCGTCGTCATCGACGAGGCGGCGGTCCGCCCCGGCATCGCGGCCCTCCTGGACGCGACGGGGGTCGCGGCACGCGGCCGGTTGCGCGTCCTGCTGCTGGCCCGCACCGGCCGCACCTGGTGGCAGAGGCTCCTCTGGCTGAGCGACCTCTGGTCCGAGCACCCGGTCCTGACCTCGCACACGCACCTGCCCGCGGCGACGACGCTGTCCCCTGCCGAGGCCGCGACCTCCGCCGTCGGGGCGTTCGCCCGGCACCTCGGGGTGGAGGTGGGCGCCCCCGCCGTGGCCGCCACGACCGGGCCGGTGCCGCCGCTGGACCTCCACGCCGCCGCGCTGGTGGCGGTGCTGCGGGCACGGGACGGCACGCCGCCGGCCCGCGTGGACCCGGTGAGCGGCGTCGCGAACCTGCTCGACCTGGAGCGGGAGCGGTGGGCCGCGGCGGCCCCGCCCGCCACGGACCTGACCGGCCTGGACGACGCCGTGGCGTCCGCCTGGCTGATGGGCGAGCGGCTCGGCCCGCACCCTGCGGGCAACGCCGCCGCCGTCCCGGGCCGGCTCGCGGAGCTGCACGTGGCGCGGCGGCTGGGCGCGTCACCCTCCCTGAGGGACGCGTGCACCCGCAGGCTGACGCCCGGCACCGCGTTCCAGGTGGCCGGCTTCGCGTGCCGGCTGGACATCGACAGCCCCGGGGTCCCCGAGGCAGCGAACCTGCCCACCCAGCTCCTGCGCCGCGTGGCCGCCGGCGTACCGGACAACGCCCGGCTCCTCGCCTCGATCCGGACGCTGCTCCCGTGGCAGCCCGGTCCGGGGATGGCGCCGATCGTCGCCGACCTGGCCCGCCGGCAGGTGGACCTGCTGCCGTCGTCGGACGTGGCACTGCGGGCCGAGGCCCTCGAGAGCCTGGGGCGCGCGATGCACGCCGCGCACCCGCGCGAGGCGCTCAGGCCGAGCCTGGAGGCGGTGCACCTGCAGCGGGAGCTGTTCGCCGAGGCGCCGGAGCGTCACCGCGTCGGCCTCGCGTCCGCCCTGGCGCACCTCGGGGTGGTCCAGCGCACCACAGGGTCGCCCGACGACGCGCTCACCGCCGAGCTCGAGGCCCTCACCCTCTGCCGGGCCGCGCCGCGCGACGTCGCGGTGTGGACGGAGCCCGTGCTCGCCAACGCGCTGCGCGCCACGTCGGTCTCCTACGTGTACCTGGGCCTCGTCGAGGAGGCGGAGAAGTACCAGCGCGAGGCCATCACGGTGCTGCGGCGTCTCGCCCGCCGCGACCCGGTGGGGTTCGAGGCCGAGCTCGGCGGCGTGCTCGCCAACCAGATGATGCTGGTGGAGAGCGGACGGCCCGAGGACGCGCTGACGGCGACGCGCGAGGCGGTGCGGATCCTCCGTCGCCTGGCGCACCAGCGGCCCGACCTGCACGAGAACGCGCTGGCCCGGGCGCTCTCCAACGTCAGTCACGTCTGCACCGCCCTCGGCAACCTGGACGAGGCGGTCCGGACGGCCGAGGAGGCCCTGACGATCCGGCGCCGCCTGGCCGACAGCGACCCCCAGTTCCGGTGGGAGCTCGCCTGGTCGTTGTCCGGCCTGGCGGCCGTGCGGTCGGAGCAGGGCCGGCTGTGGGACGCCGCCGAGCTCGGACGGGAGGCTCTGGCGATCCGGCGCGGGCTCGCCGCCGACTCCCCCGTGCGGTACGAGGAGATGCTCGCGACGTCCCTGTCGAACCTCGGGGTCACGTACTCGCACCTCGAGCGGTTCGAGGAGGCCCTCGAGCTGGAGCGCGAGGCGGTGACGCTTCGGCGCACGCTCGCCGCGACGACGCCCGACCGGTACACCCAGCAGCTCGCCCGGTCGCTGTCGAACCTAGGGGTGCGGTACTCCGACCTGGGTCAGCTGGAGGCGGCGGTCACCCCCACGCGGGAGGCCGTGGCCACGCTTCGCCCGCTCGTCGAGGAGGACCGGAAGCGGTTCCTCCCCGACCTCGCGCACGCGCTGGCGAACCTCGGCGCCACCTTCACGGACCTGGGGCGGACGGAGGACGCCGTCGGCCCGGTGGACGAGGCCGTCGCGCTGTACCGGGACCTGGCCGCGCGCCACCCCGACCGGCACCGCCCCGACCTGGCCCGGTCGCTCTCCACCCTGGCGTCGGTGCTCAGCAGCCTCGGGCAGCACGCCGAGGCGCTGGACCAGGTCACCGAGGCGGTGTCGATCCGCCGGCAGCTCGCGGCCGCCGACGGCGACCGCTTCCAGGAGGACCTGTCGCGGTCCGTGGCGCTCCTCGAGGAGATCAGGCAGGCCGCGGGTTCCGGATCCCCGCCCAGCTGATCAGCCCGCCGAGCACCAGCAGCCCGCCGGTGACGACGAGAGCGCGGTGGAACGAACCGACGTCGAGCACGCCGCCGAGGATGACGCCGGCGAACGCGACCACGACCAGCCCCGCCACGCGCGCGACGGCGTTGTTGACCGCGGAGGCGATGCCCGCGTCGTCGGCGGGCACGGCGCCCAGGATCGCCGAGGTGAGCGGCGCGACCGTCACCGCGAGACCCAGGCCGAACAGCAGGAGGCCCGGCAGCACCTGGGTGGGGTACCAGGCCGTGGCATCGGTGGTGAGCAGGAGCAGGTAGCCCGCCCCGGCGAGGACCGGCCCCACGGTCATGAAGGCCCGCGGCCCGTACCGCCCGGCGAGCGTGCCGAAGCGGGTGGAGAGGGCCAGCATCGCGAACGTCGTGGGGAGCTGGGCGAGCCCCGCCCACATCGCGGTGTACCCGGCGACCTGCTGGAGGAACAGCGTCACCACGAACCCGCCCAGGCCCAGCGCCCCGTAGACGGCGGCCGTGGCGAGGTTCCCCCACGCGAAGTTGCGGGAGGAGCACAGGCGCAGCGGCAGCACGGGGTCCTGCGCGCGACGCTCCCAGGCGAAGAACACGCCCAGCAGGACGACGCCCGCGGCGAGCGGCCCCCACACGGCGGTGGCGCCCCAGCCGAGCCGGCCGCCCTCGATCAGCGCGTACACGGTGGCTGCGAGCCCGAGGGCGACGAGCACGGCACCCCGCACGTCGATGCGTCGCCGGGCGTCGCCCGACGACTCCGGGACGCCGCGCACCAGCCACAGCGTCAGGGCCACGACGGGCAGGTTGATCCAGAACACCCAGCGCCAGGAGAGCGTGTCGACGAACAGGCCGCCGACCAGCGGGCCCACGATCATCGCCGTACCGGTCCAGGCGGTCCACCGGCCGATGGCGCGGCCCTGCGCCGGCCCGCTGTACGCCGAGATGATGAGGGCGAGCGAGCTCGGCACCAGCAGCGCCCCGGCCACGCCCTGCAGCGCCCGCGCCACGACCAGCACCGGTCCCGTGGGGGCGAGGGCGCACAGCACCGACGCCGCGGCGAAGCCCGCCAGCCCGACGAGGAGAACCCGGCGCCGCCCATGGACGTCCGAGAACGACCCGGCCACGAGGATGAGGGCCCCGAGCGTGACGAGGTAGGCGTCCACGACCCACTGCTGGAGCGCGAGGCCGCCCGCACCGGGTCCGCCCAGCTCGTCGGCGATGGCGGGCAGCGCCACGTTGACGACGGTCCCGTCGAGGAACGACACGAACGACGCGAGGATCGCGACGACGAGCACCCGCCGCTGGAGGGGGTCGCCGGTTCGGGTGGAGCGGAGATGGTCACCCGATCACGCTATGCCCCGTCACCGGGTTCAGGCAGGATGCCGCACATGGACCTGACACACGTTCTCCGCGAGGACTCGGACGGACCTCGGCCCGGAGCCGCGATCTCGCTGACGATCCGGGACGCCACCGTCGAGGACGCGCCCGCGTGCGCCGCGATCTACGCCCCGTTCGTCCGGGACACGTGGGTGAGCTTCGAGTCGGAACCGCCGGACGCCGACGAGATGGCGCACCGCATCGAGACGTATCAGCAGCGCCACGCCTGGCTCGTGGCCGAGCTCGACGGCCGGGTCGTGGGCTACGCCTACGCCACTCCCTACGCGGCCCGGGCGGCGTACCGCTGGTCGGTGGAGACCAGCGTGTACCTCGCGCCGGACGCCCGGGGCCAGGGTGCGGGGCGCCGGTTGTACGAGGCCCTCTTCACCCGGCTGCGGCGCCGTGGCTACCGCCGCATCGTCACCGGCGTGGCCCTGCCGAACGACGCGAGCGTCCGGCTGCACGAGTCGCTCGGCTTCCGTCAGGTCGGCACCTTCGAGCGGATCGGCTGGAAGCTGGGCGGCTGGCGCGACGTCACCCGCTTCCAGCTGGACCTGGTCGAGGAGGACACGGTGCCCGACGGCGGCGCGGCCGGCCCGGGCGGGCCCGTCACCCCGGCGGAGCCCTCCTGAGCGGAGCGCGCGCGTCAGAAGTAGTCGCGCACGTGGACCTGACGGCCGCCGAACAGGGCGGTCCACGTGGCGTCGTCGTCCGCCGGACCGGTCAGCTCGCCGGCCAGGCGCAGGTTCGCCGCCGACTGCGCGCCGGCGTACAGCTGCGCCAGGCCGCGCGCCGAGAACACCGGCCGGTCGGCAGCGCCGGCGGCCTCACGGGCCGCCTCGCCGGCCGCGGCGGCCGGTGACGGGCCGGGAGCGGCGGCGGTGACACCGTCGGACACCTCGAGGACGAAGGCGCCGTCGAGGCCCGCGCCGCGGACCGCGAACGGCAGGCGCGCCGTGAGCGGCGTGAGCCGCAGGCCGCTCAAGGCGCCCACCACGTCGAGCACGCTCAGCATGTAGGGACGGGTGCGCACGACCGTCGTGGTGAGGTCGGGCAGGACGTGCCACGCGGGGTCCAGGCCCGACGTCGCGACGCGCACCCTCCCCACGACCGACGACGACGCCCCGAGGAACCGCCAGAGCGCACGGGCGGCGCCGCCCGTGACGGAGACGAGGTCGTCGACCTGGATGACGGCGGTGCGGGGGTCGTAGCCCTGGCCGCGGTCCCAGGTGGTGAACCCGGTGATCTCGCCGTCCTCGAGCGCGACCGTCACCCCCGTGTAGTCCTCGAGCCACTCCCGGTCGGTGCTGAAGGGTGCCTCCGCGCGGGCGAGCGGGCCGTTCTGCGCGGACGACCAGCGGGCGTGCACCCCGGCGAGGGCCGGGAGGTCCGCCTGCGTGGCCCGGCGCACGTCGACGCCGGGCGCGGGCGCGACCCGCTGGAGCGCCGACGAGGGCAGCTCGACAGCGTCGAACGATCCCACGATCTCGTATCCCCAGCCGCGGTAGATCCCCGGCGCCGTGGGGAACAGCGTCGAGACCGCCTCGCCGCGGCCGCGCGCCTCCGCCAGCGCGGCGTCCATCAGCGGGCGCAGCAGGCCTTCGCCGCGACGCTCGGCCACGACGGCGACCCCGGCGACCCCGGCGGTGGGGACGCGGTCGCCGTGGAACCAGGAGGTCATGCTGAAGACGGTCAGCCGCGCGACGAGCGTGTCGCCGTCGAACGCTCCCCAGGACCGGCCCGGCGAGGCCGCCCACTCCTCCTCGGGAGGGAGCGGGGCCGGGGCGCCCGAGGAGCCGTACGCCTCCGAGCCCAGGGTGCGGGACCCGGCGAGGTCGGCGTACCGGAGTCGACGGACCTGGAGGTCTGCGCTGAGGCTCATCCGGCGACCGTACCCCGTGCGGGGGGCGCCGGCGGTGAGCAGGCGGTCATCTCTTGCCACCATACCTGGAGGTAGGTATGGTGGCCGCATGGTCGACTCCCGGTCGCGGCTCGTCGAGGCCGCACAACAGCTCTTCGCCCAGCAGGGCGTGGGCGCCACGAGCCCGCGCGAGGTGCTGGCAGCGAGCGGAGTCGGGCAGGGCAGCCTCTACCACCACTTCCCCACCAAGCACGATCTTGCGTTCGCCGCGGTCACCGCCACGGCTGCCGAGACCCTGGGGCGTGCCCGGGAGCAGCTTCGGGCGAACGGCCCCGCGTGGGACCGCGTCATCGCGTACCTCGATCGGCCACGGGATGCGCTCGCGGGCTGCCGCGTGGGCCGCCTCACCGCCGACGAGGCGGTCATGACGGACGACGAGCTGCGCGGCGGGGTCGCCTCCTACTTCGTCGAGCTGCTCGACGAGGTCGCGGCGGCCTTCCGCGAGGCGGGCCTCCCGGCGGAGGCCGCAGCCGACCGCGCGCACGCCGCTGTCGCCGTCATCCAGGGCGGGTACGTCCTGTCTCGTGCCACCCAGGACGCCGAGGCGATGCGCTCAGCGATCCGTGGGTTCGTGGCCCTGCTGCAGACCGACGCCCCGGCACCCGCCGGCGCCTGACCCGCCCTACTACCGAGGAGAGCCGATGCACCCGGATACCGCACCGCCGTCCGGCACCACGTTCCGCGAGCGCGTGCGCGCCCTGCCCACCTTCGGCCCCGGCCTCCCCGCGCTCGATCCCAAGGACACGCCCTCGACCCCGCACGAGCTGTTCGTCCGGTGGTTCGACCAGGCGGTGGACGCCGGGGTGCAGGCACCCCACGCGATGACGCTCGCGACGGCCGACGCCGCGGGCCGCGTGCACGCCCGCACGGTGGTGCTCAAGGACGTGTCGGCGGACGGCTGGTGGTTCGCGGGGCACGCGACGAGCGGCAAGGGCCGGGACCTCGCGGAGAACCCGCACGCCGCCCTGACCTTCCTCTGGCGCGAGCTCGGCCGCCAGGTCCGCGTGACGGGACCCGCCGTACCGGCCGACCCGGAGAAGAGCGCCGCCGACTTCCTCGCCCAGCCGGACCACTCGCGCGCCGCGGGGCTCGTGAACCGGCAGGGCGAGCCCCTCGGCTCCCGCGAGGACTACACGGCCGCGTTCGCGAACGCGCTCGACACCGTCCGCGCCGAGCCGGGCACGGTCTCACCCACGTGGACGTCGTACTCGCTCGCTCCCACAGAGGTGGAGTTCTGGCAGTCGAGCGACACCACGGGACAGACACGGCTGCTCTACCGCACCGACGGCAACGACTGGACGAAGGGACTCCTGTGGCCATGAGCACCGACCCGAGCACCATCCACCCCGAGGTCACGCAGCACATCCTCACCGACACGGCGGCCGCGCTCGACGCGCTGATCGAGGCCGTGCGCGCGCTGCCCGAGGGTGCCGAGCGCGAGCCGTCGGCCCTGCCCGGCTGGACCCGGGGGCACGTCCTCGGCCACGTGGCCGGGAACGGCCGCGCGCAGGCCCGCCAGGCCGAGCACGCCGCCCGTGGCGAGACCGTCGAGTACTACGACGGCGGCCCGGCGGGCCGCGACGCGGAGATCGAGGCGGACTCGACCCTGAGCGTGGCGCAGCACGTCGCGGCGCTGGAGGCGGTGCGCGAGCGGCACGCCGTCGGCTGGCCCGTCGCGGGTGCGCCGCTGTGGGCCGCACCGGTCGCCTACCGGAACGGCGTGCTGCACGACTGCCTGTTCGCGTGGTGGCGGGAGCTGCGCATCCACTCGGTCGACGCCCTGGTCGGGATCGGGTTCGACTCGTGGGACGACGAGCTGTGCGGGCACCTCCTGGCCTGGCTCGCCCCACGGCTGCCGGAGGGCGTGACGGTGGCGCCCGAGCCTGCGCCGACCGGGCAGGCCGGGCAGGCCGACGTGGCCGAGCCGACCGGGACCGTCGTCGCGGGCGACCTCCGCGACGTGGTCGCATGGCTCGCCGGACGGGAGCCCGAGCGGGCTCCGCGGGCCGTCCGGAACGGCACGGAGGTTCCCCTCCCGGAACTGCTGCCATGGCCGTGATCGGCCCGCTGCTGCCGAATTGACCGTGAGGGACGTCACGCGCCCGGACCCTGTGACCTGAGTCACGGACTTCGTTCAGTATTTCACAAGCGTCGTAGTCTGTGGCGCGTGACTTCCTACTCACGGACCGGAGACGAGGTCGACGTCGCGCTCGTCGGCGGCGGCATCATGAGTGCCACGCTGGGCGCGCTCCTCAGTCTCCTGGAGCCGACCTGGACCATCAGGATCTACGAGCGCCTGGACGACGTCGCTCTCGAGTCGTCGAGCCCGTGGAACAACGCGGGCACCGGCCACGCTGCGCTGTGCGAGCTGAACTACACGCCGGAGCGCGTGGACGGCTCGATCGACATCAGCA
Organism: Antribacter gilvus; assembly: GCF_003946865.1. Classification (GTDB taxonomy): domain Bacteria; phylum Actinomycetota; class Actinomycetes; order Actinomycetales; family Cellulomonadaceae; genus Antribacter; species Antribacter gilvus. Next base: position 20,276 of record NZ_QXTH01000009.1, on the reverse strand, counting down.
AGGCGGTGAAGATCAACGAGCAGTTCCAGGTCTCGCGCGAGTTCTGGAACCACCTGCTGACCGCGGGGCTCATGGAGGGCACGGAGTTCATCAACGTCACGCCGCACATGACGTTCGTGCGCGGCGAGGAGAACGTGGACTACCTCCGCCGCCGCTTCGAGACGCTGCGCGAGCACCCGTTGTTCAACGACCTCGAGTTCACCGCCGACCCCGCCGTGATCCAGCAGTGGGCACCCCTGCTGGTCGAGGCCCGCGACCCGAGCGAGCCCGTCGCGGCGACGCGCGCCGCCGGCGGCACCGACGTCGACTTCGGGGCGCTCACCCGCAAGCTGGTGGACCTGGCCGTCGAACAGGGCGCGGAGCTGCACGTCGAGCACGAGGTCAAGGGCCTCAAGAAGCTCAAGGACGGCCGCTGGAAGCTCACGCTGCGCGACCGGTCCTGGAATGCCCCCACCCGCAGCAAGACCGTCACGGCTCGCTTCGTGTTCGTCGGCGCGGGCGGCGGCGCGCTGCCGCTGCTGCAGGCCTCGGGCATCAAGGAGATCCGTGGCTACGGCGGCTTCCCGATCAGCGGCGAGTTCCTGCGCACAGAGGTCCCGGAGGTCGTCGCCCAGCACCACGCCAAGGTGTACGGCAAGGCCGACGTCGGCGCCCCGCCGATGTCCGTGCCGCACCTCGACACCCGCGTGGTGGACGGCAAGAGCTACCTGATGTTCGGCCCGTACGCCGGGTTCAGCCCCAAGTACCTCAAGAAGGGCAAGTACCTGGGCCTCATCACGTCGCTCCGGGCGCACAACCTCTTCTCGATGCTCGGCGCCGGCGTGAAGAACCTCGACCTCACGCAGTACCTCGTGGGCCAGGTCGTGGCGCAGCCGGAGACCAAGTTCCACGAGCTGCAGCGCTTCATGCCCACCGCGCAGCCCGGCGACTGGGAGACCATCACCGCCGGCCAGCGCGTCCAGGTCATCAAGTGGGTCAAGGGCAAGGGTGGCGTGCTGGAGTTCGGCACCGAGGTCATCGCCGCCCAGGACGGCTCCATCGCCGGTCTGCTCGGCGCCTCCCCCGGCGCGTCGACCGCTGTCTCCGCGATGGTGGCCCTCCTCGAGCGCTGCTTCCCGGGCCGCTACGCCGACTGGGCTCCCGCGCTCGGCTCGATGATGCCGAGCCTGGGCGGCATGGCCGACGACGCCGCCTCGCTCACCTCAGGCGAGCAGGTCGCGGCGCAGTAGCCGCCCTCCCCGCCGATCTCGTGCGTGATCGGTAGCTCGGTGCGTGATCGGCAGTTCGAACTGCCGATCACGCACCGGACTACCGATCTCAGCGCGCCACCTCGGCATCAAGCAGGGCTTCGGTCAGGGCAGGTAGGGGTGCAGGTAGCCGCACATGCCCAGGGTCTCGTTGGGGCCGCCGTCGAGCGTGCTGACCGTCGCCCCCGCCAGGTGCGCCACCGACCCGGCCGCGAGGGCTTCGACGTGCGTCGCGCTGAGCGACGCCTGCGCGCCCGGCCCCGCGGCCAGCAGCTCGCGCCAGCGCGGCAGCCGCTCCGACACGAGGGCGCCCGCAGCCTCGTGGAACTGGCGCAGGGCGTCGCCGTCCCCGGCCTCCACGGCCGCGCGCAGCCGGAGATATCCGCTCACGGCGAGGTCTCGTCGGGCCCGGGCCAGGTCCTCCGACGGCGTCCCGGCCGCGTCGCGCACGTTCGCTGCGGCCGCGTAGGCGGCGGGGTCCGCCACCACATCGGGCGGGAAGGTCATGACGGCGTCGCCCGCCTCCGGGAGCCCGCTGTTCGACATGACGACCAGCACGTGCAGGTCGCCGTCGTTGATCGCGCGGTGGATGGTGCCCGGCGGGAACCAGACGACGCGGCCCGGCTCCAGCGGATGCACCCGCACACCGTCCGTGGTGAGCGTCTCGAGGCGACCCGAACCGCCGAGCACCACGTAGCACTCGGTCGAGACCAGGTGCAGGTGCGGGGAACCGCCCGCGAGCCCGTCCTCGGTGGGCCAGGGGTACACGCGCAGGTCGCTGAGCCCGACGGCTCCGGGCAGGACAGTGGTCGACGTCGTCACGCTCTCATCCTGCCCTACGACCGCTGGCCCCGGTAAGCGCTTCCAGGCCCAGGACGAGGCGTTGCGTAGTAGATTCGACTACGTGACCGACCAGCGCTCGCGAGCCGAGGTACCGAACTGGCAGCACCGGGCGGACTACATCCGCACTCGATCGACGAGAAAGGAATCCGCTGGCGAGACGAACATCGAGCCGAAATGGGCCAACGAGGCGTTCGCCGACGTAGACGCAGTCGTGTTCTCTCCCGACCCCGCGTCGACGAAAGGGCTCTCCGACCGAACCATCGGTTGGTCCGCCAGCGCTGGGTTCCTGATAACGGTCATCACCGTCCGCGAGGCCGGGAAGCTGTGGGGCGCGAACGCATGGAAGTCGAGCGACACCGACCGACGCCACTACCAACGCGCGACTACATCCGTCGACCACAAGGTCGACGGGGAGCAGGGAGATGGAGGACCTGATGACTGAGAGCACGCACATCGAGGCGCTTCTGGCCGAGGTAGCCGAGGAGTCAGAGGCACGACGCCACGACCCCCTGCCCGAAACTGCCGTCGGCGTGCGCCGTTCCGACGGCCCCGCACCGCGGGTGCTATCGGTCCGGCTCACTGACGCCCAGTACCAACGGCTCGTCAAGGCAGCCGGCGACCGGGACCTGCCCGTGTCGACGATGGCGCGCCTGGCAATCCTCGAGCACCTCGACCAGACTGCCCGCCCCGCCTCCGGACCCATCGACCTCACCGCTGTGACCGCTGCGCTGCGCGAGGTTATCCGCCCCGAGTTCCTCAAGGCCGACTGACCGAGAACAGCCCACTCACACCGGCAGCCGCTTGCGCCACTCGCGGATCGCCACCGCGGGGCGTTGCCGGTTCGTGCCGTCCCAGTCCACGTCGAAGCCGTGCCGCGCCAGGGTGTCCACGACCTCCCGGCCCGCGGCCACCTCCTTCTCGACGACCGCCACGTCACCGAACGCACCGAACGCCAGGTGCAGCCTCGACCCAGCGTCACCCAGGTCGTCCGCGTCCTGCTGGTGGAAGAACGTGTAGGCCCACGGACCCGCCGCGCCGCCCGGCGCGGCCGCACCGCCACCAGCGTCCACCACCGCCGCGGGCACCTCCTCGAGGATCTCGGCATGCCCGCACGTCTGGCAGCACGTGAAGTTCATGCGCGCCACCACCCCCTTGCGCTCGAGCTCCTCGAACGCGGCGGCCAGCCGCGCGAAGTCGCCCTCGTCCTCCCAGTCCGCCTGCTCGGTGAGCCGGGCCGCCCACTCCTGCTGGACCACGCGCTCCACGGTGCCCTCGGCGAGGCTGAGGTCCGCGTCGTCGACCTCGTCCATCGCGAGCCTCACGGTGCTCTCCAGTACCTCGTCGTAGGACCAGAAGCCTGTCCGGATCTGCGCCCGGGCGTGGTCGCGCGCGAGTGCCACCACGTCCTCGACCGTCTGCTGCACATCGCTCATACCGGCACCCTAGAACCGCTCACCCACACTCCCGGGAGGCACTCCGGAATGCCGCCAGGTGGGGCATGGTTGGACCGTCGCCACCACCTGAGACCACCCCCTGAATCACCACCTGAGACCACCACCTCAGACCACCACCTAGGACGGGAACCATGACGGTAGAGCTCGGTATCGACACCTTCGGCGACGTGACGTTCGACGACGCCGGGAGGCCCAAGGCTCATGCCCAGGTGCTGCGCGACCTCGTGGAGCAGGGCGTGCTCGCCGACCAGGTGGGCCTGGACGTGATCGGCGTCGGCGAGCACCACCGCGAGGACTTCGCCGTGTCCGCGCCGGAGGTCGTGCTCGCGGCGATCGCCGCGAGGACCGAGCACATCCGCCTCAGCTCGGCCGTCACCGTGCTGAGCAGCGACGACCCCGTGCGCGTGTACCAGCGCTTCGCCACGCTCGACGGACTGAGCGAGGGCCGCGCCGAGGTGGTCCTCGGCAGGGGGTCGTTCACCGAGTCGTTCCCGCTGTTCGGGTACGACCTCCAGGACTACGAGGCGCTCTTCGAGGAGAAGCTCGCCCTGTTCGCCGCGCTGCTCCCGCAGGAGCCGGTCACCTGGGAGGGCCGTCTGCGCCCGTCGATCGACAACTTCTCGGTCTACCCCCGCGTCGAGGGCACGCTGCGCACCTGGGTGGGCGTGGGCGGCAGCCCGCAGTCGGTGGTCCGCGCGGCGAGCCACGGCCTGCCGCTGGTCGTCGCGATCATCGGCGGGGCGTCGGCACAGTTCGGCCCGATCGTGGACCTTTATCACCGGGCTCTCGAGAAGCTCGGCAAGCCCGACCTCCCGGTCGCCGTCCACTCCCCCGGCCACGTCGCGGACACGGACGAGGAGGCCAAGGAGCAGCTCTGGCCCCACTACGAGCAGCTGATGAACCGGATCGGCCGCGAGCGCGGCTGGGGCCCCACCAACCGGTCGCAGTTCGAGGCGACGGCGTCCCGTGAGGGCGCCCTGTACGTGGGGTCGCCCGAGACGGTGGCCCGCAAGATCGCCACGACGGTGAAGACCTTGGGGCTGTCCCGCTTCGACCTGAAGTACGCGAACGGGACCCTGCCCCACTCGCAGCTGATGCGGTCGATCGAGCTCTACGGCACCCGGGTGGCACCCCTGGTCAAGGACCTCCTCGCGGAGGCCTGACGGCGCGTCGCCATCGCCCCGCCGCCTCGAACTACTTCGAAGGAATGCCGGGAGTAGCCTGCCTCACATGGCCACCGATCCGCGACAATCCGCTCATCCGGATGAGCGTGCCGCTGACCGGTCCGTCGCCGTCGTGCGCCGCCCCCGGGCGACCGTCTACACCGTGGCACGGACCGCCGGGGTGTCCATCTCGACCGTCTCGCTCGCCATCAACCAGCCGCACCGGGTCGCGGACGCCACCCGCAAGCGGATCGTCGCGGCGGCCCGGGCGCTGGGCTACCGCCCGGACGGCGCCTGGCGTGCCCGCACCGGCGGGCGCCCCGTGGGGATCGCCGTGGCCGCGCCGTTCACGAGCTATTCGAGCTACTCGCGGCGCATGTCCGGAGTGCTCGACCGGCTTCGCGACTCCGGGATCGACGTGATGATCTACGACCTCGAGGCAGCCACCGCCGCCGGGACACCCCTCCTCGACGCCCTGCCGGTCCGCGCGGGAGTCGACGGGATCCTCGTCATGGGGGTGTCCCTGTCGACCGACGGCGGCTCCCGGCTCGCGGAGTGGGGTCCGCCCGTGGTGCTGCTCGACGCGCAGGAGGACCGGACGCCGTCGGTCCTCATGGACGACGAGCAGGGCGGGCTGCTCGTGGGCCGGCACCTCGCCGAGCTGGGACACCGCCGGGTCGCGTTCCTCCGGGACGAGCCGCGGTCCCCGGACACCGCCTCGGCGAGCGCGCTCCGCCGCAAGGGCCTCGCCGAAGGGCTCGGGGCGCCTGAGCGCGCCGAGGTGGTCGCGCTCGACGCGTCCGCGGCCACCGACGGCGGCACCGCCCTGCTCGCAGCCGTCCGCGACGGCGTCACCGCCATCTTCGCCACGCACGACGAGCTCGCTGCCCTCGTCAGCAGCGGGCTCCGCGCGGCCGGGATCCGCGTCCCCGGGGACGTCTCGCTCGTGGGGTTCGACGACGGCCCGCTCGCCGCCGCCCTCGATCTCACCACCGTGCGGCAACCGTTCGAGGAGTCCGGGCGCACGGCCGCCGACCTGCTGCTCCGCCTCATGGCCGACGGCACGAGCGTGATGCGCACGACGCTCGCCGTCAAGCTCATGGTGCGGACCAGCACGGCGCGCGCGGTCGACCTCGCGGCGACCCGGTAGGACGGCGCTCGGTCGCGACCGCACGTCCCACCCAAAGGAATCGCCCAGATGAGACCGGTCGAGGATGATGGATCCATGACCACGGCACGCATTCACGAGGCGCATAGACGCCTCTTCCGCCTCGTGGCATACACACGGGCAGCGCGGAAGCCCGGCGCGCTCACAGGCCGGATCTGGATCAGCGACGACGTCGACACGCTCTCGAACACCGAGCTCGCAGAGTGGTACGGCGCTTAGGGGCCTCTCAACCCCCGACCCGCGCCCCGATCCGCTCCACCACCCCCGCCAGCACCGGCGCCGCGATCCCGTGCGCCTGCGCCCGCCGCAGCATCGCTCCCCCGATCGCGTCGAGCTCGCCGGGGTTCCCCGCCTCGACGTCGGCCTGGAGCGACGACCGCATGGTCGCCGGGAACCCGCGCAGGATCCCGAGCAGCTCGTCGCCGCCCGTCGGCACGCCCTCGGCGGTGGCGACGGCCGCCACCTCGGCCACGAGCGCCCCGACCAGCCCCGGATCACGGTCCAGAGCTACCCCCAGAGAGGACTCCGTGAGGGTCGTGAGCAGGGCCATCGGCCCCAGGAACCGCAGCTTCTTCCACAGGACCTCGGCTTGCGCGCCGCCGGCCGCCACCTCGATGGGCGTGTCCCGGAGGGCGTCCACCAGGGAGAGGTGGGCCGCGTCGTCGGGCACGACGATCCTCAGGAGGTGACCGCGGTGCCGCACCCGCGGCGGGCCGAAGCCGCCCGCGCCGGTCCGGAGCGTCTCGCCCGCGATCGTCGCGCCCGCCACGTCGAGGCCCGGCAGCGCCGCGCGGAGCGCGTCAAGGTGCTCGAGCCCGTTGAGCAAGGTCACCACCTCTGCCGGCGCGGACCGAACGAGCCGGGCGGCCGCGTCCGCGACCCCCTCGGCCTTGACCGCCACCACGACCCGGGCGCCCCGTGGCACCTCGGTCACGGCCGGCAGGTCCGCGTGCCAGGTGCCGTACTCGTCCGTCTCGATGTCCAGCCCGTGCTCCGCGACCTGGCGGGCGGTGCGCTCCCGGGCGACCACGACGACGTCGTGCCCCGCCTGCTGGAGCATCGCGGCCACGAGGCCGCCGATGGCGCCCACCCCCACGACGGCGACGACGGGCAGGTCAGGAGGGGTGCTCGCGCTGGTCACCGGTTCACCCTACGACCGCACGTCGCGGAAGGGGAGCCCATGGTCAGAACGTGCTCTGACGCTCCTCAGAGCTCCCGGAGGATCGCCTCCACCTGGTCCTTCGCGTCGCCGAAGAGCATCTGCGTGTTCTCCCGGAAGAACAGCGGGTTCTGCACGCCCGCGTAGCCGGTGGCCATGGAGCGCTTGAACACCACCACGTCGGCCGCCTTCCACACCTCCAGGACAGGCATGCCCGCGATGGGCGACGAGGGGTCGTCCTGCGCGGCCGGGTTGACGGTGTCGTTGGCGCCGATGACGAGCACCACGTCGGTGGCCGGCAGGTCGCCGTTGATCTCGTCCATGCCCTCGACGACGTCGTACGGCACGCGGGCCTCCGCGAGCAGCACGTTCATGTGGCCGGGCAGCCGGCCGGCGACGGGGTGGATGCCGAACCGGACCCGGACGCCGCGGTCGCCGAGCCGCGCGGCCAGGTCCGCGACGGGATACTGCGCCTTGGCCACGGCCATGCCGTAGCCGGGCACGATCACCACGCTGCGTGCGGCGGTGAGCAGCGCCGCCACGGCGGGCGCGGTGGTCTCCCGGTGCTCCCCCTGCGGCCCGACGGCGGACGGGTCGCCTCCCGCGGTCGCGTCACCCGTGCCGAACCCGCCCAGGATCACGCTCACGAACGACCGGTTCATGGCCTTGCACATGAGGTACGACAGGATCGCGCCGGACGAGCCCACCAGGGCGCCCGTGATGATCAGCAGGTCGTTGCCGAGCATGAAGCCGGCCGCCGCGGCGGCCCACCCGGAGTACGAGTTGAGCATCGAGACGACGACCGGCATGTCGCCCCCGCCGATCGCCGCCACCAGGTGCCAGCCCAGCGCGAGCGCGACGACGGTCATGAGCAGGAGCGGCAGCAGGCCGCCGGTCGCCGCCCGGGCGAACCACCAGCCCAGCAGCACGCTGACCAGCACCATGCCGAGGTTGAGCCAGTTGCGGCCCGGCAGCGTCAGCGGCGCCGACCGGATGCGGGCCGACAGCTTGAGGAACGCGACCACCGACCCGGTGAACGTCACGGCGCCCACCAGCACGCCCACGAACACCTCGACCAGGTGGACGGTGTCCGTGGCGCCCGCCGCGGCATCGGTGAGGAAGGACCCGTATCCCACGAGCACCGCGGCGAGGCCCACGAACGAGTGCAGGAGCGCGATGAGCTCCGGCATCTGCGTCATCTCGACGGTCCGGGCGCGCCACGTGCCCACCGCCGCGCCGACCACGAGCACCAGCACGATGAGGGCCGCGGTCACCGCGACCGGTCGCTCGGACCGCTCCAGCGCGAGCCCGACGGTGGCCGCGAGCGCGAGCACCATGCCGCCCATCCCGAGGAGCACGCCCCGGCGGGCCGTCTCCTGCTTCGAGAGCCCGGCCAGCGAGAGGATGAACAGGACGGCCGCGAGGAGGTAGACGGCCTGGACCACCGACGTGACGTTCATGCCCCACCCCCGCGGCGGAACATGCCCAGCATCCGGTGCGTCACGAGGAACCCTCCGAAGATGTTGATGCTCGCCACCGCGGCGGCCACCACCGCGAGCAGCGTCACCACCCAGCTCGACGAGCCGATCTGGAGCAGCGCGCCCACGAGGATGATCCCCGACACGGCGTTGGTCTGGGCCATCAGCGGCGTGTGCAGGGAGTGGCTCACGTGCGAGATGACGTAGAAGCCCACGACCACCGCGAGCGCCAGCACCGTGAAGTGCCCGGCGAGCGACGGCGGGGACACGGACACGAGCAGCCCGGCCGCGACGACGCCCAGGGCGAGGGCGACGCGGGAGGCGAGCGTCCGGCGTCGGGCGGCGTCCTTGTCCTCCACGGGCGGGGGCGGCGGGGCGGCGGCGGACGCCGTGACCGCGACCGGTGGGGGCGGCCAGAGCACCTCGCCCGCGTGGGCGACGGTCATGCCGCGCACCACGGGGTCGGCGAGGTCGAGCACGAGGTGCCCGTCCTTGCCGGGCGTCACCAGGGCGAGCAGGTTCGCGACGGCGGTGCCGACCAGCTCGGAGGTGTGCCGCGGCATGCGGGCCGGCAGGTCCGTGTACCCGAGGACCACGACGCCGCCCGGGGTGACCACGCGCTCCCCCGGCACGGTCAGCTCGCAGTTGCCGCCGCCGGACGCGGCGAGGTCCACGATCACGCTGCCGGGCCGCATCCCGGCGACCATCTCGGCGGTGAGCGTCCGGGGGGCGACGCCGCGCACGAGCGCGGTGGTGACCACGACGTCGGCGGCGGCCGTCTCGGCGGCGTAGACGCGGGCGGCCGCGGCCTCCTGGTCGCTGGTGAGGGCCGAGGCGTAGCCGTCGGCGCTGACCTGCTGGGTGGCGGCGTCGGCCCGGACGAACGTCGCGCCCATGGACTCGATCTGCTCGGCGACCTCGGGTCGCACGTCGAAGGCCCGGACGCGGGCACCGAGGCTGACGGCGGCGCCGATCGCCGCCAGGCCGGCCACGCCGGCGCCGATCACGAAGACTGTGGCGGGCTTGGTGGTGCCGGCCGCGGTGATCTGACCGCCGAACATGCCGCCGTACTCGGCCGCCGCCTCCACGACGCCGCGGTAGCCCGCCACGTTGGAGAGGGCGCTGAGCACGTCGAGCGCCTGGGCGCGGGAGATGCGCGGCACGGCGTCGAGCGCCAGGGCGGTCACGCCGCCCGCGGCGAGCGCCTGGACGCGCCCGGGGTTCGTCGCGGGCCCGAGCTGGGCGACGAGGAAGGATCCTGCGGGCGGCTCGCGGTCCACCGGCCCGACGGCCGTCACCACGTCGGCGGCCCAGACGTCGTCGGCCGAGCCGACGGCGGCCCCCGCCGCGGCGTAGCCGGCGTCCGCGAGGCTGGCCCCCGCACCTGCCCCCGCCTCGACGACCACGTCGTACCCGAGGGCGACCAGCCTGCTCACGCTCGACGGTGTGGCGGCGACGAGCCGCCCCTGCTCCCGTGGGACCCCGATACGCATGCGACCTCCCGCTCGTCATGGCGCGCGCCGGTCCGGGCGACGCTGCCACAGGCAAGGTATCGCTGCACGCGTGCCGAGCGCCCGGCGCGTCGTTGCGTGTCCGTGTTGCGCAGGTCACTCGCGCGCGTCAGCAACGCGGTTGCCGACCCGGCCGCCGCGTCGGCCGCCGACCCGGCCGCCGGGCCGGTCAGGCCCGGCGCAAGCCCGCCAGTCGGTCGGGGTTGCGGAACACCAGCACCCGGGCCACGCGGTCGCCGTCGAGCTCGGCGAGCGCGGCCATGACCGGCTCCCCGTCGGCCAGCCAGAGCGTTCCGGTCTCGCCGTTGATCTCCGCGGGCACGGCCTCGAGGCCGGTCACGTCCTCCTGCCCGGCGAACGCGATCAGGGCGCGCGCCACCTTGTCCTGGCCGCGGATCACGCGGCGGGCGGCGCGGGCCCTGCCCCCGCCGTCGGTCACGAGCTCGATCCCGGGTGCGAGCGCCTCGACCAGCGACGCCACGTCGCCCGTGAAGCACGCGCCGAGGAACCGCTCGGTCACCTCCTCCGTGCGCTCCGGCGGCGCGTACCGGGGCCGCCGGGCGCGCACGTGCTCCCGCGCCCGGTGCGCCACCTGCCGCACCGCCGCCTCCGTGCGGTCGAGGGCCGCGGCCACCTCCGCGTAGGGAAGGTCGAAGACGTCGTGCAGCACGAACACCGCGCGCTCCAGCGGCGACAGCGCCTCCAGCACGACGAGGAGCGCCATCGACACGTCCTCCGCGCGCTCGACCGGCAGGGCGGCGTCCGACGACGTGAGGAGCGGGTCCGGCAGCCACGGCCCCACGTACGTCTCGCGCGACCGCTTCAGCGCGCGCAGCCGGTCGAGGGCGAGGTTGGTCGTCACGCGCACCAGGTAGGCGCGCGGGTCCTGGACGTGCGAGCGGTCGCCCGACGACCAGCGCAGCCACGCCTCCTGGACCACGTCCTCGGCGTCGGCCGCGGCGCCGAGCATCTCGTACGCGACGGTGAAGAGGAGGCGGCGGTGGTCGGCGAACGGCCGCGCGAGCTCGTCGGTCACGGTGGGCGGCGTGGCCGTCACGGCCTCGGCGTACTTCGCGGCGTCCATGTCCTCATGCTGCGCCTGCCCAGTACCCGACGTCCACGCACGTGGCACTCGTCACAACGGCCGCGGTCACCAGTCCTGCGCCACCTCCGTGGGCGGCGGGAACGTCACGGGCAGGCTGAGCGGGAACCGGGCCCACAGCGACGGTGCCCAGGGGATCTGGTCGGGCTCCGCCGCCAGGCGCACCTCGAGCCGCCGGAGCAGCGTCGAGATGGCCACGCGGGCGATGATCCGGGCCAGGCGGGGCGCCGGGCAGGAGTGCGGACCCGTACCGAACGAGAGGTGGGCCCGGTTGCCCACCTCGTCCCACGGGTCCTCCGTGTGCACCTGCCGGTCGGTGTTGGCCGCCTGGACCGCCATCACGAGGGCGTCGCCCTTGCGGACGTACTTGCCGTCGATCTGGACGTCCTGCGTGGCGTAGCGGGGGGACAGGTGCGCCGAGGGCGCCGCGTACCAGAGGACGTGGTCCAGGGCGTCGTCGAGGTCCATGCGGCCGCCCGCGAGCCGGTTGGCGACCCGGCTGTCGCTGAGCAGGATCCGCAGGGTCTGGGTGATCCACGACATCGTGTACCCGTCGCCCGCACCCACCACCGCGAAGATCGTGTTCATCACCTCGAGGTCGTTCTCGAACCCCGGGTGCTGCACCAGAGCCGTCGTCAGGTCCGGCCGCGGGTCGGCGCGCCGGGACGCGATGTGCCGGAAGACGATCGCGCCCATCTCCTCGCCGCTGGAGGAAGCGTTGTCGCCGCCGGTCCAGACAGCCCGCGCCAGCTCGACCAGGCGACGGCTCGTCTGCTCGTCGAAACCGAGCAGGTCCGCCGTGGCGAGCATCGGGATCATCGCCGCGTACTCCCACACGAGGTCGGCGCTGCCGCGGTCCGCGAACCGGTCGACGAGGGACTCGCACTGCCGCCGGACGCTGTCCACCATCGCCGACTCGTCCACCCCGGCGAACGCGTCGTCCACGGGCTCCCGGAGCCGGCGGCGCTGCTCGCCGTCCTGCAGGTCGGCCGCCATACGGCCCTGGGGGTTGATCACCTGGAGCAGCGTGCCCGAGGCGGGCAGCACGGAGTGCCCGTTCCAGTAACGCGGGTTGTGGGAGAACAGCCGCTCGTTCCGCATGACCTCGCAGATCTCGCGGTGGCCCAGCACCAGCCACGCGGGCACGCCCGGTTCCATGTCCACGGGCGCCACGACGCCCCACTCACGCTCGAGCCGGTCGTACTCGGGCCGGGTGTCCGGCGCGGTGGTGATGTCGGTCAGCAGCGTCAGGCCGGTCAGTCCGTCCAGCACGAGCGGTCCGGCGTCTTGCTGGTTCGTCCCGGCGCCCTCGGACGCGCTCGTTCCTGTCATTCCGGCCACGGTCGTCCCGGTCATGTCCGCGCTCCCCCGTCGGCGATGTTCGACGGCGGGATGCTATCGGAAAATCTTCGCCCCGAATTGCGCGTTTCGCGTGGCTCTTGTACGTAGGCGCCGCTTCAGGGCACGAGGGTGCCGGGATTCATGATCCTGGCGGGGTCCAGCTCGGCCTTGACGGCGCGCAGCACGCGCAGACCCACCGCGCCCACCTCGTGCTCCATCCAGCCGGCGTGGTCCGTGCCCACGCCGTGGTGGTGCGAGATGGTGCCACCAGCGGCGGTGATCGCGTCGTTGACCGCGGCCTTGGTCCTGGCCCACGTCTCCGCCGCGCGTGCCGGGTCGGTCCCGAGGTCGCCCACCACCGTGAAGTAGAGCGCCGCCCCCGTGGGGTACACGTGCGAGACGTGGCACAAGATCTTGTGCCCGGACCGGCCAAGGCCCGTCCGCAGCGCCTCGGTCACCGCCGTGCGCAGGCCGTGCAGCCCCGACCACGTCGTGGCCGTCTCGAGCGTCTCCACGAAGATGCCGTGCTCCAGCAGCGCGTCCCGCAGGTAGGGGGCGTCGAACCGGCCGTGCTCCCACGAGGCGGCGAGCCTCGGCGCCGCGGGCGTCCCGCCGGCCCCGGCCAGCACCCGGCTGGTGGCCTCGCGCCGTGCGGCGGCGAGCCCCGCCGGACCCTCGTGAAGCACCACGACCGAGCAGCCCTTGGTCAGCGCCTTGCCGATCGCCCCCACCTGAGCGAGGCTCACGGAAGTCTCCGCCTCGTCCGACAGCCGGATCACCGTGGGCCCCGTCCCCGCCTGCGCCACCTGGCGCAGCGCGTCGGCCCCCGCCGCGAAGTCCGGGAAGGTCCACGCGTCGGCGAAGGTCTCCTCGGGCAGCCGGTGCACCCGGACCCGCACCTCCGTGATCACGCCGAACGTGCCCTCCGAGCCGAGGAACAGCCGCACCAGGTCCGGCCCCGCCGACGAGCCTGGCGCGCGCCCGAGGTGCAGGGTCCCCGTCGGAGTCACCACGCGCAGGCCCGTCACCATCGTCTCGAACCGGCCGTGACCGGCCGAGTTCTGCCCCGACGAGCGCATCGCGGCGAAGCCGCCGACCGTGGCGAACCGGAAGCTCTGCGGGAAGTGCCCCAGCTCGAAGCCGCGAGCGCCCAGAGCAGCCTCCGCCTCGGGGCCGGTGGTACCCGCCCGGAGAGTCGCCTCGCCCGACACCTCGTCGAGCGACACGAGCCCGGTCAGCCGGCGCAGGTCGAGGCTCAGCACTCCGCGGTGCGCCCCGGCGTGCGGCGCGAGCCCGCCCGTGACCGCCGTGCCACCGCCGAACGGCACCACCGCGAGGCCGCGCTCCGTGGCCGTCCGGAGCACCTCCGCGACCTCGTCCTCGCTCCCGGGCAGCACGACGGCGCCCGGTGCCTCCTGCCGCTTCGCCCGGCGGCGGAGCAGGTCGGGCGTCGACTTGCCGCCCGCCCGCAGGAGGCGTGCGTCGCGGTCGGTCCGGACGTTGCCGGCACCGACCACCGCGGCGAGCGCCGCGACGTCCTCGGCGTCGAGCGGCGGGGTGATCACCTCGACCTCGTCCCAGGTGGGCGCGACGACCCGGCGGGGCACGCGGCCCACGACGCTGGTCAGGAGCAGCCGCAGCGACGCGGGCAGGGTCTTCGCGCGGGCAGGGTCGCCCCAGCCGTCCCACCGCATGTCGGCGCGCTCGCCGGTACCCGCCGCGTCCCCGTAGGTCACTGTCCGCCCTCGCCGTCGCCTGTGATGTGAGTTACAGTCTTACACATTATGGCAAAGCGTAACGTTCACAGCGCGGCAGCAGCCACGGAGACGCACCTCCTCGCGGTGGCGACCGAGATCCTGGTGGCCCGCGGCCCGCGCGGGCTGTCCGTGGCGGAGCTCGCGCGTGAGGCCGGCGTGAGCCGCCCCACGGTCTACCGCCGCTGGACGGACGCCCAGGACGTGGTCCGGGACGTGCTCGCCCACCGCGCCTCGGCGCTCATCGCCGAGGTGGGCTCCGAGCCGTCGACGCGCGACGAGATCGTGGACACCACCGTCACGTTCACCGCGCACCTCGAGAGCGACCCCCTGTTCTCCCGCCTCCTCGAGCGTGAGCCCGAGACGTTCACGCGCTGGACGTTCCAGCGCCTCGGCCGTGCCCAGCGCGTCCTTCTCGACCTGCTCACCACGGCCGTGACCCGCGCCCAGGCGCACGGTTCCGTGCGGCAGGGCCGGCCGTCAGACCTCGCGGCGATGGTGCTCCTGCTCTCCCAGTCGACGGTGCTCTCGCACGCCGCGGTGGCGGAGGTCCTTGACGACGCGACCCGGCAGGCCGAGCTGCGCCACGCCCTCGACGGGTACCTCCGGCCATGACCGGCACGGCTCTCCACGCCGCCCGCCGCGCCCGGGAGCTCGACGGCCTCGCCGGCCGCACGCTCGACCTCCTCGTCGTCGGCGGCGGGGTGACCGGGGCGGGCGTCGCGCTCGACGCGGCTGCCCGCGGCCTCGACGTGGCCCTGGTCGAGGCGCGCGACCTGGCGTTCGGCACGTCGAGGTGGAGCTCCAAGCTGGTGCACGGCGGCCTGCGCTACCTCGCTACGGGCGACCTCACGGTGGCCCGGGAGAGCGCCCGCGAGCGCCACCTCCTGATGACCCGCACGGCGCCGCACCTGGTCCGCGCCCTCCCGCAGGTCGCGCCGTTCGTGCCGTCCCTGTCCGGCGCGCAGCGGGTCTCCACCCGGGTCGGGTTCGCGCTGGGCGACCACCTGCGGTGGACGGCCGGCACGCCCGCCTCGGTGCTCCCCCGGCCTCGGCGCGTCACCTCGGAGGCCGTGCTGCGGCTGGCTCCAGCGACGGCGCGGACTGGTCTCGCGGGCGGGATGCTCGGCTATGACGGGCAGCTCGTGGACGACGCGCGGCTGGTCGTGGCCCTCGCCCGCACCGCGGCCGGGCTCGGCGCGTCCGTCCTCACCCGGGTGCGTGCCGAGCGTGTGACCGGTGACGGCGCCGACCTGGTCGACGGTGTCACCGGCGCCCGGCTCGCCGTCCGGGCGCGGGCGGTCGTCAACGCCTCGGGCGTCTGGGCGGGCACCGTGGACCCGTCGGTCCGGCTCCGGCCGAGCCGTGGCACGCACCTCGTGCTGCCCGCCGGCCTGCTCGGTGACCCGTCGGCGGCGCTGATGGCCGCGCTGCCCGGCTCGACGAGCCGGTTCGTCTTCGCCCTCCCGCAGCAGCTGGGGCGCGTGGTGGTGGGGCTCACGGACGAGGAGGCGCCCGGCCCGGTCCCCGACGTGCCCGAGCCGACGCCGGGCGAGGTCGCGTTCCTGCTCACCACGATCTCCCGGGTCCTGGAGCGCGACCTCGCGCCCGACGACGTCCTGGGCGCCTTCGCCGGCCTCCGCCCCCTGGTCGACACAGGCGACGGCGCCACCGCCGACCTCTCCCGCAAGCACCACGTCGGCGTCTCGGCCTCGGGCGTGGTGAACGTCCTGGGCGGCAAGCTCACCACGTACCGGGCGATGGCCCAGGGCGCCGTGGACGCCGCCGTCGCGCACTCCGGCCTGGCGGCCGGCCCGTGCCGCACGGCGTCGCTCCCCCTGGTCGGCGCGGGCTCTGTGCCCGACGGCGCCGCGCTCGCCCCCGGCGCGCTCGGCACGTGGCTCGTCGCCCGCCACGGCACGGAGGCGACCCGGGTCCTGGCCGACGCGGTGCAGCCGGGCGCACGGGACGCCGTCGGGCACGGGCTGGACCTGACCCGGGCCGAGATCGAGTGGGCCGTGACGCACGAGGGCGCGCTCGACGCGGACGACGTGCTGGACCGCCGCACGCGGATCGGGCTGGTGCCCGCGGACCGCGAGCGGGTGCGCAACGTCGTGGAGGAGCTCGTGGGCGGGACGCTCGCCCGGCTGGGTAGCTGAGCGGCTGACGGGGAAGGCCCGGGCGCGCGCATAATCGTCAGGTGCCCGACACCTCGACCATGCTGTCGTTCGCGGGGGTCTCCCTCGCGTTCGCGCTGCTGCCCGGACCCAACATGCTGTTCCTGACGGCGACCGCGGCCTCCCGGGGTCCCCGCCCGGCCTGGCGGTCCGCGCTCGGCGTGGAGACGGCCACCCTCCTGTTCGCCCTCCTCACCGCGTCCGGCCTGGGCGCCCTCGTGGCGGCGAGCACCGTCGTCTTCCAGACGGTGAAGTGGGCGGGCGTGGCCTACCTCGTCTGGCTGGGGATCCAGGCCTGGCGCGAGGCAGCCCGTCCCACGTCGTCCGGGCAGGTCGCCACCGCGGTGCCGCCGGGCAGCGACGGCCGGCGCGGCTTCCTCGTGGGGATCTCGAACCCGAAGGTGATCCTGTTCTTCGTCGCCCTGCTGCCCCAGTTCGTGCGGCCGGGTGCCGGGCCGGAGTGGCTTCAGCTGCTGGTCTTCGGGCTGTTCTTCACGGTGGTGGGGCTCGCGGTCGACGCCGTCTTCTGCCTGACGGCGGGGAGCGTGCGGCGTGCGCTGGCGGGACGGGTCTCCCACCCGGTCCTGCGGCGGGCTCCTGCCCTCACCTACTTCGGGCTAGCGGGCTGGGCGGCCTTCACCGGGCACCGGACGGCCTGAGCGGTCCAGGAGGACGAGCGACACCGCGAGCGCGAGCAGGCCCACGAGCCAGCCCCCGGGCACGTCGCTCAGCCAGTGGTAGTCGAGGACCACCATGACCGCGCCGACGGCCAGGGCGACCACCGCCGAGGCTGCCAGCGCGAGCCGGAGCCCGGCCCGGGACGGACGCAGGCCGCCCCGGCCGAAGACCAGGTACGACACCATCGCCCAGGTGTAGGCGGCGTTCGCGGCGTGGCCCGACGGGAAGGCGCGTCCACCGCCGTACAGCTCGTCCTCACCGGTCCACGGCATGGTCCGGCCCAGCCCGAACTTGAGGGAGTAGCCCACCACGGCGATGGTGGCGACACCGACGAGCACCGCCACGAGCGGGCCGCGGCTGCGCGAGCGGTACGAGAGCCAGGCCGCGAGCGGGATCACGACGGGGAGCGTGAAGAGCCGCTCGCCCCCCACGCTCGCGACGCCGTCGAGGACCTGCTTGACCCAGCCGCCGGGCAGGTGGGCGTCGGCCCACAGGTGGGACCGCCAGTCCCAGGCCACGAACGGGCCGCCGGCCAGCACCTGCCAGGTCGCGATCCCGAGGAGCAGTGCGGAGACGGCGCCCGTCAGCGTCGCGGGGTCGCGGACGGCGCTCACCCGCCACGGCCGCGTCGCGCTGTGCGACGTGGCGATCACATCGCCTGCCATACGTGCTTGCCTTCCGAGAGATCGGCCCGATGCTACGGCGCGGACATGGACGTCTCCGGACAGGTGTCTGAAGGGACGACGACGGGAGCGTAACGGTCTTGGGGAGCCCGGTTGTCACGCGGGGCCTCGCGCGGGCCTGGTGCTTGCGTGCTGCGGGCCCTGTGCGGGCCCCGGGCGGGACGGTGCGGGCCCGGGCGAGCCGGTGCGGGCCCGGCCGGGACGGGTCAGGCGGCCGTGCCGAGCTCGCTGGCGGTGACGGCGTCGTGGGGACGCAGCAGCCGGACGTCGTGCACCGCCGTCCAGAGCCGCCAGGAGATGCCGCCCTCGCGTGCCACGACCGTCACGTCGCAGCCCCGGCGTCCCAGGCCTGCCGCGGCGTCCGCGAAGATCCCGTCGCCGGACGCGATCACCACGTGGTCGAACCGTTCGGCGACGTCCTCCTCGAGCACACCCAGCAGGGCCAGGTCCGCGCCGTCGCGGCCGCTGCGCCAGACGTACCGGGCGGCGCCCCAGCCGTCGGCGATCGCGAGCGCCGCCGCGTGGCTGGAGCCGACGACGACCAGGTCGCCGTCGGCCACCGGCACGGCCCTCTGCAGGTTCCGGCGCGCGACCTGCACAGCGACGGAGTCGGGGAGGCCGGTCCCCGTGAGGTTCTCGATGTCCACCAGGTGCAGGGCACGGTCGCGGAACTCGCGTGGCATGCTGCGACGACGTTCTCTCACGGCTCGCTCCCGTCTCTCGCGCCTTCGCGATGGAGGTACAACGTAGACGCGGGACGCCGTCGGAAAGTTCCGCCACGCGCGAAGAAACCTGCACGCCACGACGTTTTTACCTGGAATGCGATGACTTCGCGCCGGGGGCGTCGTCGACCTGGGTACGAGGTGCGCGCCGATGCGTGCCGCACGACCCGAGGAGAGCGCGATGCGACACCTGAGAACCGCGGCGCCGCTGGCCGTCCTGGCACTGGCTCTGGCGGGAGCGACGGCTGCCCCGGTGGCGGCCGCGCCCGGGCCGGTGGCTGTGCCGGTGGCTGTGCAGGCCGCTGTGCCGGCGGCGGCCGAGACCGCCGTCACCGAGCACACCGGCACCATCGACGGTGCGCGCTACCGCGTCCAGGTCCCCGACGACTGGAACGGCACCCTGCTGCTGTACAGCCACGGGCACTACCCGGGCGAGTTCATCCCGCCCGAGTTCGTGCCGTTCCTGCTGGCGAACCAGGAGGCGACGGCCGACGCCCTCGTCGACCGCGGCTACGCGCTCGCGGCGTCGCTCTTCCAGAACGGCGGCCTCGACCTCACGGTGCCGACGGCCGTGCAGGACCAGCTGAACGTGCTCGCCTGGTTCGAGCAGAACGTGGGCGAGCCGGAGCGCACCTTCACCTACGGGTCGTCGATGGGCGTGGTCACCGCCCTCGAGCTCGCCGAGCGGGAGCCCGAGCGGGTCGACGGCGTCCTGGCGGTCGGCGGGGTGATCGACGTCGTCGGCTCGTTCGACGCGATCCTCGACCTCAACCTCGCGACCAAGGTGCTGCTCACCGACGGGACCGACGCGAACGGGAACCCGGTCGAGCTGGTGCACGCCACCGACCCCGCGGCGAGCCGCGACGCCCTCATGGCCGCGCTCGCGGCCGCGGCCGAGACCGAGGAGGGACGGGCGCGGATCGAGCTCATCGCGTCGCTCCACGACGTCACCGGCTGGTACGACGTGCTGAGCCCGGAGCCGGCCGACGCCGAGACGCGGGCCCGGGGCCAGGCGCAGTGGCTGATGTGGGCGTACACGGCCGGGCTGGGACCGTCGGCCCGCCGGGGCTGGGAGGCGATGCTGGGCGGCAACCCGTCGAGCACGTTCGACGGCGACTGGTCCGAGCGGCTGGCGCAGTCCGGTACCGCGCCGGAGGTGCGCGCCGCCTATGCCGCGGCGGGCCTCGACCTGGACGCGGACCTCGCCGCGCTCGACGCGGCGCCGGTGATCCCCGCCGACCCGGCCGCCCGTGCCGCGCTCGCGCAGCACCGGCCGGAGGGCACCACCCCGTCACCCGTCCTCACGATCCACACGACCGGTGACGGCGGGGCTCCGCCGTCGTCCGAGCGGTCGTTCCGCGACCGGGTGGCACAGGTGGGCGACCCCTCGCGGTACCGCAGCCTGTACGTCGGGCGGGGCGCCCACCTGACGGTGAACGTCGCCGAGGAGCTGGTCGCCCTGGAGGCGCTGGAGACGCGGGTCGAGACCGGCCGGTGGCCGTCGCTCAGCCCGCAGCACCTGAACGCGCGGGCCTGGGCGCACGGACCGGGTTACTTCTGGGTGTTCGACCCGGTGACCGGGGTGTCGGAGCACGACCCGGCCTTCGTCCACCTCGTGCCGCCGCGCCACGCCCGGCCGTCCTGGTGACGGGCGCCGCGGTGGACACGTCCACGTGATCGGTAGTTCGGTGCGTGATCGGTAGTTGTGAAGTCTCAGGACATCGTGCGCGGTTGTGTCTCAGGACATCGTGCACGGTCTGTCTCGGGACATCGTGCACGGTTGCTCATGGTCAACT
>NZ_QXTH01000008.1 GCF_003946865.1 Antribacter gilvus | reverse complement strand
ATGACAAACCCGACCGTGCACGATGTCCTGAGACACCACACCGTGCACGATGTCCCGAGACACAACCACGCACGATGTCCTGAGACATCACATGCATGATCGGCAGTTCGAACTGCCGATCATGCAACCAACTACCGATCACGCACTCCGTGGTGCGAGCCCGGCCGATGAGTTTTCCCCGCAGGCCGGGTCTGCGCTCCTGAGGGATCCTCGTCGGGAGGATTCATGCGCGAGGAGGCAGTCATGGTCAGCGTCAGGAACCACCTGTGGTTCGGCAACAACAAGGCCGAGGAGGCGGCGCGCTTCTACGCCGCAACCATCCCCGGCTCGTCGGTGGACCGTGTGGTCGAGGCGGTCGAGGGCATCCCCGGCGCCAACCCGGGCGACCCGTTCATCGTGGAGTTCACCGTCGCGGGCCTGCCGGTGACCGGGCTCAACGCCGGCCCGGCCTTCACGCTGAACGAGGCGTTCTCGTTCTACCTGAGCGTGGACTCCCAGGAGGAGGTCGACCGGTTCTGGGACGCGCTCACGGCCGACGGCGGCGAGCCCGGCCCGTGCGGGTGGCTCAAGGACCGGTACGGCGTCTCCTGGCAGGTCGTCCCGAAGCGGCTCGAGGAGCTGTGCGGCGACTACACGACCGAGGCCAACATGCGCGCCACCAACGCGATGCTCAAGATGGGCAAGATCGACATCCCCACGCTGGAGGCGGCCTACCGCGGCGAAGACGTCACAGTGTCGTGATCCGGCGGGGGCACCCCCGCCGCGTAGGCTTCCGGGGTGCCCCTGCAGATCGCCACAGCCAACGTCAACGGGATCCGCGCCGCGTTCCGCCGCGGGATGGACTCCTGGATCGCCACCCGCTCACCGGACGTGCTGCTCCTGCAGGAGGTGCGGGCCCCCGACGACGTGGTGAACGACCTGCTCGCGGGCTGGCACGTGGCGCACCAGTCGTGCGACATCAAGGGCCGGGCGGGGGTGCTCGTCGCGTCGAAGCATCCGGTGCGTGCTGTGCGCGTGGGGCTCGGCAAGGGCGAGCCGGAGCCCCCGGTCGACACGGGCCGCTGGGTCGAGGCGGACGTCGAGCTGCCTGGCGGCGGGCTGGTCACGGTGGTGTCGACCTACATCCACTCAGGTTCCACAGGCCCGGGCCAGGAGGCGACCATGACCGCCAAGTACGCCTATCTGGAGAAGGTCACCGAGCGTCTGGCGGAGCTGTCCGCCCTGGACCACCCGGTCGTCGTGGCGGGTGACGTGAACATCGCCCACAAGAACGTGGACATCGCGAACTGGAAGGGCAACCTCAAGGCGGCGGGCTTCCTTCCGGAGGAGCGCGCGTACCTCGACCGCTGGTTCGCCTCGGGCTGGACCGACCTCGGCCGCGAGCACGGCGGCGAGGGCCCTGGTCCGTACACCTGGTGGTCGTGGCGCGGCAAGGCGTACGAGAACGACTCGGGCTGGCGCATCGACTACCAGCTGGCGAACCCTGCGGCTGCGGCTGCCGCCCGCAAGGTCGAGGTGGACCGTGCGGAGACGTACGAGGAGCGCTGGAGCGACCACGCCGCGGTCGTCGCGACCTACGACCTCTGACTTCAGCAATTGTGGGTATGGATATGGCGGGAATCCGGTCACGGATTCCCGCCATATCCATACCCACGACGCCACGCGGGGCAAAGGCTTCCGGCTAGTACGCACTGTGTAGTACCGTGCGGAGCGTAAGCAGGAGAGGTGCGGACCGAGACCTCTGGAAAGTTCGCTACTGTCCGTGCCAACGTCGTCGGTGCAGGTCATGGACCGCGCCGGCCCCTACACCCGTCGCATTCCGCGCCGACGCGAGGAGCCCGTCTTGGGTATCACCCGGCAGTACGTCTTTCCCATCCTTCGGCTGGTCGTCTGGGCGGTCATTGCCGCGGCCCTCGTGAAGATCGCCTTCACCGGCGCCGACCTCGAGCCGCCGGACGCCCTCCAGCCCACCGGCGAGATCACCGACTCGATCATCGAGGTGTCCACCGCGACGGTGACCAACTCCGTCGTCGTGCCCGCGTCCGTGGTGGCCGACGCGCCTGTCGAGGTCAAGGCCACGGCCGTCGGCAAGGTCTCGGAGATCGTGGCCGCCGACGGCGCCGTCGGAGTGGACGCCGAGGTGCTCAGGGTCCGTCTCGAGGAGCCGCGGGAGCCGCTGGTCAAGACCGACCCGACGACCGGCGAGCAGACGATGACCGAGCGCAAGCCCAAGATCACCGTCACCACGATCAAGGCCCCCATCGGCGGCACGCTCGACGTCACTGTCCTCAAGGACCAGGAGGTGTCCGTCGGCGACACGATCGGCACGATCACGCCGGGCAGCCTGTCGGTGTCCGGCACCCTCACGGCGGAGCAGCAGTACCGCCTGGTCGGCGCGGCCGGCGAGGCCCAGGTGACCCTGAAGGGCGGCCCCGCGCCGTTCACCTGCACGGGCCTGACGATCGGTTCCGCCGCGCCCGGTGCCGGGGCGGACCCGGGGGCGGACCCGAACGCGACCACCACCGGCGCCGTGCGCTGCGCGATCCCCGGCGGCGTGACGGCGTTCCCCGGCCTCGGTGCCGAGATCGAGATCGTCAACGGCAACGCCGAGGACGCGGTCGTCGTGCCGGTGAGCGCGGTGCTGGGCTCGTCGCAGACGGGCAAGGTGTGGGTCGTGGCCGACGAGGGCGCCGAGCCGGAGGAGCGCGAGATCAAGCTGGGCCTCACGGACGGCAGCAAGATCCAGGTCACCGAGGGCCTCGCCGCCGGCGACATGATCCTCGAGTTCACCCCGCTCGCCGACAAGACCGAGGGCGGGCCGGACTGCGACGACCCGTCGGCGTACGAGAAGCTGACGATCAACGGCGACCTCGAGGCCGCGCAGGCCTACCAGGAGGCGTGCTTCGGATGACGGACGCCGCCATCGCAGACACGGCCGAGACCCCAGCCGTCGCCGCCTACGGCCCGGACACCGAGCCGCACCCGGCTCCCGCGCAGGACCCTGCTCCGCTGGTGGACCTGCGTGACGTGACGCGTCACGTCCTCCTCCCGAACGGCAACGTGCTGAAGATCCTGCGCGGCGTCACGCTGACTGTCGGGCCGGGGGAGCACGTCGCGATCGTGGGCCGGTCGGGAACGGGCAAGTCGACGCTGCTGAACATCCTCGGCCTGCTGGACTCGCCCACGTCAGGGGACTACCTCCTGGAAGGGACGCACGTGGGCGCCCTCCGCAGCCGGGCCCGTGCCCGGGCCCGCGGCGACAACTTCGGGTTCGTCTTCCAGCAGTTCAACCTGCTGAGCGGCCGGACGGCTCTCGAGAACGTGGCCGCCCCGCTGATGTACGCGCGGGGCAAGCAGTTCTGGAACCGGAAGCGGCTCGCGGCCGACATGCTGACCCGTGTGGGCCTCGGTGACCGCCTGGAGACCATGCCGGAGAAGCTCTCCGGCGGCGAGCAGCAGCGGGTGGCGATCGCCCGGGCGCTGGTTCGCAGCCCACGGGTGATCCTCGCCGACGAGCCCACGGGCGCGCTCGACGTGGACACGGGTCGCGCGATCATGGACCTCCTCGACGGCGCGGCCACGGAGACGGGCTCCGCCCTCGTCACCATCACCCACGACCTGGCGATCGCGGCCCGGGCGGACCGCCAGTTCCGGCTGGCCGACGGCGTCCTGGTCCCCATCCATCTCGACGCGCCGGAAGCGGTGGTCGAGCAGGCGGAGGTGGCGGGCCTTCCTGTCCCGGAGCTGGAGGTCACCGC
Organism: Antribacter gilvus; assembly: GCF_003946865.1. Lineage (GTDB taxonomy): Bacteria > Actinomycetota > Actinomycetes > Actinomycetales > Cellulomonadaceae > Antribacter > Antribacter gilvus. Next base: position 306,584 of record NZ_QXTH01000008.1, on the reverse strand, counting down.
ATGACCGGGTTCGTGGGCGCGATCGTCGAGGCGTGGGACGAGCTGCGCATCCACAAGGTTCGCGTGCTGCTCGCCCTGATCGGCGTCGCGGCAGCCGTCACCGCCATCACCGCGGTCACGGCTGCGGTGACGATGCTCGGCCAGGCCATGGCGGAGCAGACGGAGCGTGAGACGGGGCGCGCGGGGACCATCGTCGCCTACACGTACGGTTCCGGTCCGGTGCCGCAGGACGCGAGCGAGGTCGACGCGACGGTGGACACGGTCGCCGATCGGTACAACATCTCGTACCACACGGTCGAGTCCTGGATCAGCGTGGACGTCGCAGGTGGCGCGGCGACCCCCATGGGGTCGGAGTGGATGTCCGTCGACCCGGACTACGGCACCATCATGCGGTTCGACCTCGAGGAGGGCCGCTGGTTCACCGAGCAGGACGTCGAGCGGCTGGCGCCGGTCCTCGTGGTGAACCAGGCCTTCCTCGAGACGTACGCGGCAGGCGCGGCCGTCGCGTCTCAACCCACCGTCCAGCTGGAGGGCGACGCGACCCCGGTGACGGCAATCATCATCGGCAAGGTGCCCACGCGCTATCCCGAGGAGGGTCCGCGGGCGTTCATCCTGTTCGATCACGTCGCCCGGTGGCTGCCCGAGCAGGCACGCGCGGAGCAGTACAAGTTCTGGGTCCCGCCGGAGCTCAGCAAGGACTTCGCCACGGTGCTCACCCGTGACCTGAACGCGGCCGGGATCCAGGGGCAGGTGGATCCCCCGTGGGAGGACCCGTTCGCGCTGGACCAGGCGCTGCAGTGGGTCGTGCTGGGCGTGGGTGGCTTCGCCCTGATGCTGGGCGGCCTGGGTCTGCTCAACATCTCGCTCGTGACGGTGCGGTACCGGATCCGGGAGATCGGCATCCGGCGCTCGTTCGGGGCCACCGGGGGCCGCGTGTTCTTCGGCGTCATGATGGAGTCGGTCGTCGCGACGGTCGTGGCCGGCATCGTCGGTGTGGTGATCGCCGTCGCGGTGGTCAAGAACATCCCCATCGAGGCGATCTTCGGGACGCGCCTGCAGGACAAGCCGGGCTTCCCGTTCAGCGCCGCCCTGGTCGGGATGGCGTGCGCGGTGGGAGTTGGAGCCCTCGCAGGCCTGATCCCGGCGATCTACGCGGTCCGTGTCAAGGTGATCGACGCGATCCGCTACTGACCCACATCCCGGCCGAGGTAGTGCCTCTGTCCGACGGACCTGCTACCTCGGCCGCGGGGACCGGCCGAGGTAGTGCCTCCGTCCGACGAGGGCACTACCTCGGCGTCGCTGTCTCAGCCGGCCGGCGCCGAGGGCGGGGCGTCCAGGAACAGCGGCGCCCGCAGGCCCGCTTCCGCGAAGGCGTCGGCGACCGCCTGGGCGACCCGTCCGACGTCGGGCAGCCGGACCAGCGCGATGGCCGAGCCGCCGAAGCCGCCGCCGGTCATGCGCGCGCCGAGCGCCCCCGCATCCAGCGCGGCCGACACGACCAGGTCGAGCTCGCGGCACGAGACCTCGTAGTCGTCGCGCAGCGACTCGTGGGACGCCACCATGAGCGGGCCCGCCTGCTCGACGCCGCCGTCGCGGACCAGGTCGGCGAACTGGGCGGTGCGCTCGATCTCCGTCACGACGTGGCGCACCCGCTTGCGCAGGACGCCGTCGGCGTCGTGCGGCTCGAGCGCCGCGAGGGCCTGCTCGAGGTCCACGATCTCGCGCAGCGAGGCCACGCCGAGCCGGTCCGTGGCCTCCTCGCACGACGCGCGCCGCGTCCCGTACTCGCCCGTGGCGTGGGAGTGCTCGGCGCGGGTGTCCACGACCAGGAGCGTGAGCCCGGCGGAGGCCAGGTCGAACGGCACGGGCCGCGCCGACTCCGCGGCGGGCAGGCCCGGCCGGAAGTCGAGCAGGAGGGCGTGGCCCTCCCCGCAGCGCAGCGACGCCGACTGGTCGAGGCCGCCCGTGGGCGCCCCGGCGATCTCGTTCTCCGCCCGGCGGCAGACGTCGACCAGCACGGCCCGCCCCTCGTCCGTCGCGGCGAGCCCCAGGCCGTGGACCTCGTCGAGCGCGACGGCGAAGGCTGCCTCGAGCGCCGCCGACGACGACAGGCCCGCGCCGAACGGCACGCACGAGTCCACGGCGGCCTCGAAGCCCGAGACCTTGTACCCGGCCTCGGCGAGAGCCCACGCGACGCCGGCGACGTAGGCGCCCCAGCCGCTCGTGGTACCCGGGCCGACGTCGGACAGCCGGGTCTCCCAGACGCCCTCCGCCTGCGCGGACGTGAGCCGCACCAGGTCGTCCTCGCGTGGCCGCAGCGCCACGTACGTGCGGTGGGGCAGAGCGGTGGGCAGGCAGAGCCCCGCGTTGTAGTCGGTGTGCTCGCCGATGAGGTTGACGCGGCCCGGCGCGGACCACACCCCCGGCGCGGAGCCGGCCTCGAAGGCCAGGGCGAACAGGTCCTGCACCCGGGTGGCGCCCTCCTCGGGCGCCCAGGACTCGACCCACTGCGGCGTGGTCATGACGAATAGCTCCTTCACTGTGGACTGCGGTCAATCATCGCCCATAGCCGCCAGCGCCCGCCGAGGTAGTGCCTCCGTCGGACGGAGGCACTACCTCGGCGGGGCGGGGGACGCGGTCCGGGGAGAGGCTACGGCGCCAGCGTCGCCGCTACCGGAGCCAGCAGGCGGCCCGAGAAGTCGAACATGGCCTGGTTCTCCCACGCGTTGCCCGACGACGGGTCGGCCGGGTCCCAGCCGTTGCCCGCCACCGAGGTCCACGCCGGCTCCCAGTACACGGTGCCGAGGCCGCGCCCACCGGGCGCGGAGGCCACGACGTCCTGCACGGCGCGGAACGCCGCAGCCTGCCCCGCGGGCGTGGCCGGGTAGCCCGGCACGAGCTCCGACGGCAGGTCGATGATGTTGCCCCAGGCGGGCGTGTCGTCGGTGAGGGTGAACGGGTACGCCGTCTCGACCACCATGACGTCACGGTCGTAGCGGGCCGAGAGCGTCGTCACCGCCTCCTGCAGGTCCGCGAGCGACCCGTGCCAGTAGCCGTAGTAGCTCAGCCCGACGAGGTCGAACGGCACGCCGCGCTTCGTCACCTCGTCGAACCACCAGGTCAGCGAACCGATCCCGTTGTTGATGTTCGTCAGGTGCAGGATCGTCTGCGTCCCGGGCGAGACCTCCTTGACGGCGTCGTGCCCGGCCGTCAGGAACAGCGCGAGGCTGTCCCACTGGGCGCCGTCGACGCTGTCGCCCGGCGTGACGTCCCAGGTCTGGCCGTACGGCCACAGCATGCCCGGGTTGATCTCGTTGCCGACCTGGACGTACTCGACGCTGACGCCCGCGGCCACGACGGCCCGCATGACCTCGGCGGTGTGGTCGTGCACGTGCTGCGCGAGCCGGGGCACCGTGGAGCCCTCCCACGCGGCCGGGACACCCTGCGCGCCCGGGTCCGTCCAGCGGTCGGAGTAGTGGAAGTCGATCATGACGTCCATCCCGGCCGCCTCGATGCGCCGGGCCGACTCGACCACGTGCGTCACCTCGTTGTAGCCGTCGGCCGGGTCCACCCAGACCTTGAGCCGGCCGAGGTTCATCCCGGCGTCGGCGAGGATCTCCACGGGGTCGCCGGGCGTCCCGTTCGCGCGGGCGTACGTGGCGCCGAAGTCCTCGTTCTTCGCGACGCCGGACAGGTCGCCGCCCCGGACGTCGCGCTGGACGCGGCCCGGCTCGAGCGTGAGGTCGTCGACGTTGACCCAGGCGCCCGCGGCGCCGGTCGTCGCGATCCCGACGGTGCACGACCCGTCGGCCACGTACGCCGACGCCGACACCTTGATCCAGGCTTCGTCCTGCTCGGTCCACGGCACCACGACGGACCCGTCCCGGCCGCCGCCGCAGCCCGTCAGGGTGAGGCGCGTGGCAGCGAGACCCGCGCCGGACCTGACCCAGGCGCCGGCGGTCCACCAGCCCGTGCTCAGACCGGACACGCCGTCGGAGGTCGTGACCTGGTAGGCGTGGTCGGCCCAGTGGGTGAGGTGGTTCCCGGCGCCGGAGGCGGCCCACGGGACGGCGCCGCCGGCCTCGACCTTCGCGGCGGCCTTGTCGCCGGTGGCGGACTTGACGTCCCACCCGGTGAGACCGGACTCGAAGCCCGGGTTGGCGAACGACGCCGGCGCGGCGGTCGCCCTGGGCTTGGCCTGGGCGGGGATCGCGGCCGACGTGGCGGCCAGCGCCGCGACGGCGAGCGCCGCGACGGCGAGCGCCGCGGCGGCGAGACGTGCTCGGTGCTTCATGACGTCCTCCTTGACGTGGTGCCCGTCGGCGGCCGCGGCTCGGCGGCCGCCGGCGAGCGGTTCAGCGGGGCAGCCGCAGGACGCGGGCGCCCCCCGCCGGGACCGGCGTCTCGCCGGTCACCGGCTCACCCGTGAGCAGGTCGGTGGCCTGCCCGGCCGCCACCTGCCCGGGGAGCTTGAGGTCGGTGGCGGAATGGTTGACCGCCACCAGGTAGTCGGCGGCCTCGCCGTGGCGGCGCACCACCTCGAGGTCCTCGTCGAGGCCCGACGGCGCCAGGCGTGCGTCCGCGTAGACGTCGCCCATGAGCAGGGCCAGGGACTCGACGTCGAGCCGGGTGGAGACGTACCAGCCGGTCCCCGCGCCGTGCTCGTGGCGCGTGATCGCCGCACCTCCCGGCTTGGGTCCGTCCACGTACGAGGCGACGACCTGCGCGCCGTCGAGCGCGACGTCGTCGGCCCACACGGTGCCCGTGAGCTCCCGGCCCTCGGCGCCGTACGCCAGGCCCACCTCGTCGCCCTGCCGCAGGGGGAGGAACTCCTCGACGGTCAGGCCGAGCGCGTCGCGCAGGGGCGCGAGGAAGCCGCCGGCGTGGACGGCGTCGTGCTCGTCGACGATGCCGCTGAAGTACGACACGAGCAGCGTGCCGCCGCCGGCGACGTAGGCGGTGAGGTTCGCGGCGTCGTCGGCCCGCAGGAGGTACGACGCCGGGGCGACCACCAGCCGGTAGCCGGACAGGTCCTGGCCGGGCTGCGCGAAGTCGACGGTGAGGCCGTCGCGCCAGAGCCGGTCGTAGAAGGCCTCGACGCGCTCGCGGGGCACGGCGTCCTCGCTGGGGCGCCACTCCAGGTCCTGGGCCCAGAACGACTCCTGGTCCCAGAGGATCGCGACGTCGGCGCGGACGCGGGAGCCGCGCAGCTCGGACAGGCGGCCCAGGTCGGCGCCGAGCTGGACCACCTCGCGCCACACCCGGGAGCCCGTCCCGGCGTGGGGCAGCATCGCCGAGTGGAACTTCTCCGCGCCGGAGCGGGAGGCGCGCCACTGGAAGAACATGATCGCGTCCGCGCCGCGGCCCAGGTGGGTCAGGGCGTTCCGCGCCATCTCGCCGGGGCGCTTGGCCACGTTGCGGGGCTGCCAGTTCACGGCGGACGTCGAGTGCTCGAGGAGCATCCACGGCTTGCCGCCGGCGACGGAGCGCGTGAGGTCGGCGGCGAGGGCCAGGCCCACGTGGTTCCGCGGGTCCGCGGCGGTGAGGTAGTGGTCGTTGGAGACGACGTCGACCTCGCGCGCCCAGCGGAACAGGTCCGTGGAGGGGCAGGCCGCCGCCATGAAGTTGGTGGTCACGGGCACGTCGGAGTGGGTGCGGATCGCGTCGCGCTCGGCCGTGAAGCACTCGAGGAGCATCGCGTCGGTGAACCGCGCGAAGTCGAGGCGCTGGGCCGGGTTGGCGGTGGTGGGCGTGGCGGCGGGGACCTGGACGTGGTCCCAGTCGCCGTAGACCTGGCCCCAGAAGGCGGTGCCCCAGGCGGCGTTCAGCGCGTCGAGCGAGCCGTAGCGCTCGAGCAGCCAGCGGCGGAAGGCGTGCTGGGCGTTCTCGGAGTAGTCGTCGGAGACCGGCGCGCCGTACTCGTTGTGCACGTGCCACAGGGCCACGGCCGGGTGCGTGCCGTACCGCTTCGCCAGCTCGGTCGTGATGCGCACGGCGGCGGCGCGGTACTCGGGCGAGCTGGGGGCGACCATGCCGCGTGAGCCGGGCCCGAGCGTCACGCCGTCGCGCGTGACGACGCGGGCGTGGGGGGTGGCGTGGAAGAACCACGCCGGCGGGGCGGCGGTGGGGGTGCCGAGGTCCACGCGGATGCCGTTCGCGTGCAGCAGGTCGATCACGCGGTCGAGCCAGGCGAAGTCGAAACAACCCTCCTGGGGCTCGAGCAGGGCCCAGCTGAAGATGCCGACGCTGACGAGGTTCACGCCCGCCTCGCGCATGAGCCGGACGTCCTCGGCCCAGACCTCCTCGGGCCACTGCTCGGGGTTGTAGTCGCCGCCGTAGCAGATGCCGTCCACGCCGGGCAGCCAGCCGGAGAACGCGGGGCCGACGGGATGCGGCGCGGCCCGGGGCGCGGGTGATGGCTGCGGCATGGTGACTCTCCTTGACACGTTGTTGTGCACGGTCCCAGCCGTGCAACGAACAGATAACACGACGAAACCGTGACCTGGCAAGCGCATGGACGCAGTTGACAGGACGTAGTACATCGTCGGTACTGTGACCGTGCACAGACTCACACTGTCGTGACTCGCCCAGGCGGACGGCCTCGGCGGCAACGCGACGGTCCTTGACGAGGAGGACTCATGCGCCTGACCTCAGGCACCAAGGTCGCGGCAGTCGTCGCCACGACCGCACTGCTCGCGACCGCCTGCTCCGGCGGCGGCACGGGTGGGGACGACGCGGCGGACGGTCCGGTCGAGCTCACCTTCTGGACGTGGACGCCCGGCATCGAGAAGGTCGTCGACCTCTGGAACGCCGAGAACCCGGACATCCAGGTGACGGTCAACAAGCAGGACGGCGGCGACCCCGCCGTCACGAAGCTGCTCACGGCCATCGAGGCGGGCTCCGGCGCGCCGGACCTCATGCAGGCCGAGTACCAGAAGCTCCCGCAGCTCGTCTCGGCCGGTGCCCTCGCCGACATCTCGGGCGAGGTCTCCGGCGACCTGGCGGGCCACTTCCCCGACGGCGTCTGGAACGCCGTGACGCTGGGCTCCGACGCGGTCTACGCCGTTCCGCAGGACTCGGGCCCCATGCAGTTCTACTACCGCGAGGACGTCTTCGCGGAGCTCGGCCTCGAGGTGCCCACCACCTGGGAGGAGTACGCCGAGGTGGCCCGCGCCGTCCACGTGTCCGACCCCACCAAGTACCTCGGCACGTTCTCCGCGAACGACGCCGGCTGGTTCACCGGGCTCACGCAGCAGGCCGGCGCCTCGTGGTACGGCATCGAGGGCGAGTCCTGGACAGTCGCGATCGACAGCCCCGAGGTGCGTCAGGTCGCCGAGTACTGGGGCGGCCTCGTCGAGGAGGGCGCGATCGACAACAAGCCCATGTACACCCCGGAGTGGAACGCCGCCCTCAACGACGGCTCGCAGGTGGGCTGGCTCTCCGCGATCTGGGCGCCCGGCGTCCTCGCGGGCAACGCCGCCGACACGGCCGGCAAGTGGAGGATGGCGCCGATGCCGCAGTGGGACGCGTCCGCTCCGGCCACCGGAAACTGGGGCGGCTCCGCCACCGCGGTGACCAGCCAGTCCGAGCACGCCGCCCAGGCCGCCGAGTTCGTCTCGTGGCTCAACACCGACCCGGTCGCCGTCCAGGCGCTCGTGGACGAGTCCGGCATCTACCCGGCCGACATCCCGGCCTCCACGGCGGCGCTCGCCGACCCGCCGGAGTTCTTCGCGAACCAGCCCGACTTCTACGAGCTGGCCTCGCAGACGGCGCAGACCGCCAACCCGTTCACGTACGGTCCCAACATCAACGTGGCCTACTCGGCCTACAACGACGAGTTCGCGAAGGCCACCGAGGCCCGCACCCAGGACGCCTTCGTCGAGGCCGTCGAGGCCGTCCAGGCCGCGACCGTCGCCGACCTGAAGAACTCCGGGTTCAGCGTCAACGAGTGACCCCGCCCGCAGCCCCGGCCCGCCCCGTCGAGAAGGTGACGGGCCTGGCCGGGGCGAGCGGCCGGCGTCGGGCAGAAGGAGCCTGCGTGACTACCGAAACGACCCTGCGTGGCGCCCTGGGCGGCACGCCCACCCCGCGCCGCGACAGCCCGCGCCGCAGCGCCCGAGCGCGGAGCGTGACGTCCCGGCGGGCCGGAGCGCCCTGGGCGTTCCTGGCGCCCGCGATCGTGCTCTTCGTCGCCTTCCTGGCGGCGCCGATCCTGTACGCGCTGTACCTCAGCTTCCGCACCGAGAAGGTGAGCGGCCTCGGGCTGGGACCCGGTTCGCGCGTGGAGATGTGGAACGGCCTCACCAACTACGTGAACGCGCTGGCCGACCCGGAGTTCCTGGGGTCCGTCGGGCGCGTGGGCCTGTACGGCCTCGTCGTGGTGCCGGTGATGCTGGGCTCCGCCCTGCTCTTCGCGCTGCTGCTCGACTCGCGGCGCGCCCGCGCCCGCAACTTCTCCCGCGTGGCCATCTTCCTGCCGTACGCCGTGCCCGCAGTGATCTCGTCCCTGCTCTGGGGCTTCCTCTACCTGCCCGGCGTGAGCCCGTTCTACTGGATCTTCGAGCAGCTCGGCTGGGACGTGCCGTCCCTCTTCTCGAGCAGGCTCGTCATGTTCGCGGTGGCCAACATCGCCGTCTGGGGCGGCGTGGGCTTCAACATGGTGGTCATCTACACGGCGCTCAAGGCCGTCCCCAGCGAGCTGTACGAGGCCGCGGAGCTCGACGGCGCCTCGCAGGTCGGGATCGCGTGGCGGATCAAGATCCCCATCGTGCTGCCCTCGATCATCATGACGTTCGTCTTCTCGATGATCGCCACCCTGCAGGTGTTCGCCGAGCCCATGACGCTGCGGCCGCTCTCCAACACCATCTCGACCACCTGGACGCCCCTCATGAAGGTCTACCGCGACGCGTTCACGCGTGGCGACCTGTACTCCGCCTCGGCCACCTCGGTGATCATCGCGCTGGCCACGTTCCTGCTGTCGTTCGGGTTCCTGCGGCTGGTCCAGTCGCGCGCGTTCGGTCAGGAGGAGAACCGATGAGCGTCCGTTCCGCGACGCGCCCCAGCGTCCCCGCCACCGCGATCCTGATCCTGGGCGCCCTCTACTGCCTGCTGCCGGTCGCCTGGGTGGTGCTGGCGTCCACCAAGAGCGCCGGCGAGCTGTTCTCCACGCTCACGTTCCTGCCGTCCACCCACCTGTTCGACAACATCGCCGAGCTGGTCGCCTACCGCGACGGGCTGTTCTGGCGGTGGATGGCCAACACGGCCCTCTACGCCGGGGTGGGCGCGGCCCTGTCCGCGGTGGTCTCCGCCATGGCCGGCTACGCGCTCGCCAAGTACCGGTTCGCCGGTAAGAACGCGGTCTTCAACGTGCTCCTCGCAGGGGTGCTGGTGCCCGGTGTGGTGCTCGCCATCCCGCAGTACCTGCTGCTCGCGCAGGTCGAGCTCACCAACACCTACTGGGCCGTGCTCCTGCCGAGCATCATCAGCCCGTACGGCATCTACCTGGCCCGCATCTACGCCGCGGCCGCCGTGCCGGACGAGGTGGTCGAGGCCGCCCGGACCGACGGCGCAGGGGAGCTGCGCACCTTCGTCCAGGTGGCCGTGCCCATGATGCTGCCCGGGCTCGTCACCGTGTTCCTGTTCCAGTTCGTCGCCATCTGGAACAACTTCATGCTGCCCTACATCATGCTCGGCGACGACAAGCTGTTCCCCCTGACGGTGGGTCTGTCCGGCCTGCTCAACCAGGGCGCGTCCCAGCCGGCGATGTACACGCTCGTGGTCACGGGGGCCCTGCTGTCCGTGATCCCGCTCATCGCGCTGTTCCTCCTGCTGCAGCGGTTCTGGCAGGTCGACCTCGCGGCCGGCGCCGTGAAGGCGTGACGTGGCGCGCCGGTCCCTAGACTCACGTCCTGTGGAGGAGAACAGCGGGTCCGTCCGGCGGCGGCGTCCCACCATCAGGGACGTCGCCGCGGCCGCCGGCGTGTCACGGGGCACGGTGTCCCGCGTCATCAACGGCGGTCACTGGGTGTCGCCCGACGCGCTCGCCGCCGTCGAGGAGGCGATCCGCACCACGGGATACGTGGCGAACCAGCACGCCCGGTCGCTCGTGACCTCCCGGTCCAACTCCGTGGCGTTCCTGCTCACCGAGCCGCAGCACCTGCTGTTCGAGGACCCCAACTTCTCCGTGCTGCTCCGCGGGGCGGCGGAGGCGCTGGCCAAGCGCGAGATGCCGCTGCTGCTCATGGTGGCGGGCACGCCCGAGGAACGACGCCGGATCTCCCGGTACGTGGCCGCCGGGCACGTCGACGGCGTGCTGCTCATCAGCTCCCACCGCGGCAACCCCATGGTCGCCGAGCTGCTGGAGCACCGCGTCCCCGTGGTGTCCTGCGGCGTGCCCCTCGGGTACGAGGGGCGGGTCGGGTATGTCGCCGCCGACGATCGCGCGGGTGCACGGACCATGACCTCCCACCTCCTGTCCCGGGGGCGCTCGCGGGTGGCCATGATCACCGGCCCGCTCGACACCCCCGGCGGCACCCTGCGCCTCGAGGGATACCGGGAGGCGCTCGGCGACCAGTACGACCCCGAGCTCGTGATTCACGGCGACTACTCGCGCGAGAGCGGCCGGCTCGGCATGGCGGAGCTGCTCGACCGGCGACCCGACCTCGACGCCGTCTTCGTCGCCTCCGACCTCATGGCCGCGGGCGCGCTCGTGGCCCTCCAGTCCGCGGGCCGGCGCGTCCCCGACGACGTGGCCGTGGGCGGGTTCGACGACTCCGGCGTGGCGGCCGCCCTCCATCCCGCGCTGACGACGATGCGCCAGCCCTTCGAGCGCATCAGCGCCGAGATGGTGCGGCTCCTCCTCGAGGTGGTCGAGGGCCAGGAGCCCGCGGCGATCACCCTGCCGACGTCGCTGGTGGAGCGGGCCTCGACCTGACGTTCCGGGCCCACGACGGAGTGGTCGCCCCGGGCGGTCACCTCGCCCGGCGGTCACCTCGCCCCGGCGAGGGCGTCGAGCACGTCGAGCTCCTCCGCCCGCGTCAGGCCCGTCACCGTCGCGTCCGGCGTCGCGGAGAGCCACTCGAGCGTGTCCTGCGCGGTGTCGGCGAACGGCCGGATCGTGAGGCCCGCCTCGAGGGAGGCCGTCACGTCCCGCCGCATGAACCCGGCCCAGGCCGGGTCGCCGATCCACAGCGGGATCGACCGGGGCCCGCTCCACGGCTTCACGCCACGCTCGTCGAGGAACGCCGTCGGCGCGACAACGAGCTCCGGCGAGCCCGCGACGACGTCGGACACCGCGGCCAGGACCTCCGAGCGCGGCACCGACGGGCACACGGCGTCGAAGTCGCCGACGAGGCGCCGCTCCGCGCCGGCGACGACCCACTGCGCGAGGTCGCGGACGTCCACGAGCTGCACGGGCCCGTCCTGCGGGACGAGGACGGGACGGCCGTCGGCCGACGCCGCGGCGAGGTACGCGGGCCAGTAGGCGAAGCGGCCGCTGGGGTCACCTGGCCCGACGATCAGCCCGGGCCGGATCACGAGCGCGGCCGAGGCGCCCTCCCGGACCAGGTTCTCGCACGCCACCTTCATCGCGCCGTAGACGGCGGGGCCCGACAGCGGGTCCTCGTCCGTCTCGACGGGGTCCACGAGGGCCGACGTGGCGGCCGTGCCGCCGGGCGTGGCGGTGTCCGCGTAGACGTTGCCCGTCGAGACGAACGTCCAGTGCGCGCCGGGGAACGCCGACACGGCCCGACGCACCTGCGACGGGGTTCCCGAGACGTCGACGACCGCGTCGAAGGTGTCGTCGGCCGGGCGGGTCGCGCCGGCCAGCTCGGCCGGGACCGGTTCGGCCCGGTCCCAGCGCACGAACCGTGCGCCGTCGGGCGGCGAGCCGCTCGTTCCCCGCGACGCGCACGTCACGTCGTGCCCGCGCCGTACCGCCTCCGTGGCGACAGCGCGCGAGAGGAAGACCGTTCCGCCCAGCACCAGGATCCGCATGGACCCACCCCACACGCTCCCGACGGCAGAGGCCAGCCGATCTGCCGCGAGCGTAAGGCCGCGATCAGGACGACCAGGTAGCTGTTCCCCGTCCGAGCCTCAGAGGGGGAACAACTACCTGGTCGTCGGGGTGCAGCCCCGGGTCAGACCAGCCCCGCCTCGTGGACGGTGATCGCCACCTGGACCCGGTTCTCCGCGCCGAGCTTCGCGAGGATGCGCGACACGTGCGTCTTCACCGTCGGCACGCCCATGTACAGCTCCCGGGCGATCTCCGCGTTCGACAGGCCGCGCGCCACCGCGACGGCCACCTCCCGCTCCCGCTCGGTCAGCGCGTCGAACCGGCCGCGCGCGACGCTCCGGCGGGGGCCGTCGTCCGGCCGGGAGACGCGCGCGATGAGCTGCGCGGTGACGCTCGGCGACAGCGTGGGCTCCCCGGCGGCCGCCGCGTGCACCGCCGCGACCAGCCGCGGCGGCGGCGTGTCCTTGAGGAGGAAGCCCGCGGCCCCCACGCGCAGGGCGTCGAGCACCAGGTCGTCCGTGTCGAAGGTGGTCAGCACGATGATGCGCGACGACGTCCCGGTCGCCACGATCCGTCGCGTCGCCTCGAGCCCGTCCATCCGGGGCATGCGGATGTCCATGAGCACGACGTCGGGGCGGGCGCGGGCCACCAGGTCGACCCCGGCCGCGCCGTCGGCCGCCTCGCCCACGACCTCCAGGGTGGTGGAGCCGCCCAGGATGAGGCCGAGGCCGGCCCGGACGAGCGCGTCGTCGTCCACCAGGGCGACGGTGACGGGCCGGGCGGGCGCATGCCCGGCGGGGAGGGTGCCGGCGTCGGTCATAGGGACCACGGTAGCCACGCCTCGAGGATGAACTGGCTGCTCACCGGCCCATGGGTGAGCCGGCCGCCGCTCAGTGCGGCGCGCTCCGTGAGGCCCACGAGACCGAGGCCGGACGACGGGGGAGGGGACGCCGGCGCGCGCGCGGGGAGCGGGTTCCGCACCGTCAGGGTGAGACCCTCGCCGGGCCCGCCCGCGAGGGAGATCGTGACCGGCGTCCAGGGCGCGTGCTTCCTGGCGTTCGTCAGGGCCTCCTGAAGGATGCGGTAGGCGTTCCGGGACACCGCCACGGGCAGCCGGCCGGGCTGGTCGAGGCTGTCGTGCGCGGTGACGGTCGTGCCTGCCGAGCGGGTCTCCTGGAGCAGGTCGTCGAGGTCCGCCAGGGTGGGCTGCGGCGGCTCGGGCAGCGTGTGGCCGTCACCGGCGGGTGCCGGCACGCCGTCGAGGTCGCGCAGCACGCCCAGGACGTCCCGCAGCTCCTGCAGCGCCGAGTGAGCGGCCTCCTGGATCACCGTGGCGGTCTCGGCCACGCGCTCCGGCGGGAGGTCCGTGCGGTACGCCAGCGCACCCGCGTGCATCGCGACGATCGACATCCGGTGGGCCAGGACGTCGTGCATCTCCCGCGCGATCCGCGCGCGTTCCGTGGACCGCGCCTGCGCGACCCGGCTCGCCTGCTCGCGTTCTGCCGTCTCGGCACGCTCCCGGAGCGAGCGGATGTGCTCCCGGCGCAGGCCGATATAGGCACCGATCCAGGCCCAGAGGGCCGAGACGACCATCACTGCCACGAGGTCGACCAGGCCGTCGGGGGTGTTCGGGGGGTAGGGGTAGAACCACGACCAGACCGCCTGGGCACCCACGGCGATGAGCCCGACGGACACCATCTCCGGCCATCTCCGGCGGGTGGACAGGGAGATGTAGGCGATGCCGGCGGCACCCACCGCGGTCGTGGAGAACGCCGTGAACAGGGTGAGCACCATGGCGATCGTGCGCGGCGCCCGGCGCCGGAGCGGGAGCAGGCAGAGCGACACGAGCCCGAACAGGAGGTCGAGCACGACGATGCCGATGGACCGCATGGAGCGCTCGCCGATGTCGACCTGCCACGTCACCGCGATGAGCAGTGCGAACCCGAAGACCAGCGCCACGAGCACACGCCAGACCTCACCCCAGACGCGCGCCGCCCGGGTGGTGTGGACGGGCGGCGGGGTGGGCACAGCGCGAGCCTAAGCGGGTGGCGTCCCGGCGCGCATCGGCCGGACGGCCACCGCAGGTCATCCCAAAGTCGGAGGAGGTCCAGTCCCGCGGCCGATGTGCCGCGGGCCGCGCCGCGCGAGGGTGGAGCCATGATCACAGCAGACAGACTGACCAGGAGATACGGGTCGTTCACCGCCGTGGACGACGTGTCGTTCGAGGTGCGCCCCGGCCTCGTGACGGGCTTCCTCGGCCCCAACGGCGCGGGCAAGTCGACCACCATGCGGATCCTGTGCGGGCTGACCCCCGCCACGTCGGGCACCGCGCACGTTCTCGGCAGCCCCTTCGCCCAGCTGCCCAACCCCGGCCGGCACGTGGGGGTCCTCCTCGACGCCTCCGCCCAGCACTCCGGACGCACCGGCCGCGAGGTCCTGGAGCTCGGCGCCATGACGATGGGCATCGGGAGGGCGCGGGTGGGCCGGATGCTCGATCTCGTGGGCCTCACCGAGAAGGAGTCGCGCCGCCGCGTCGGCGCCTATTCGCTCGGCATGCGCCAGCGCCTCGGGATCGCCGGAGCGCTCCTCGGCGACCCGCAGGTGCTCATCCTCGACGAACCCGCCAACGGGCTCGACCCGGCAGGCATCCGCTGGATGCGCGACCTCCTGCAGGACTTCGCCCACCACGGCGGGACCGTCCTGCTCTCGTCGCACCTGCTGCACGAGATCGAGAAGGTGGCCGACGAGCTGATCGTCATCGGCCGCGGCCGCATCGTGGCGCAGGGGGCCAAGGAGCTGCTCCTCCGCGGGGCCGGCACCGTGGTCCGCGCCGAGGACGAGACGGCGCTCGCGACGGCGCTCGGTGCCGCCGGGGTCGAGGCCGAGCGGCTCGCCACAGGCGGGCTGTCCGTGATGGCCGAGCCACAGGCCGTCGGCCGGATCGCCGCCGGCGCCGGCGTGGTGCTCGTCGAGCTGCGGGCCGCAGAGTCACGCGGTCTCGAGGACATGTTCCTCGAGCTCACCGCTCCCGACGCACGCGAGGAGGTGGCGGCATGACCGCCCAGACCGTTCCCACCGCCCGGCCCGACGTCGTCCGTCCCGCCGCTCCACGGCCCGACGCCACGGTCTCCGGTATCCCCTTCCTGCGGCTCGCGCTCGTCGAGTGGCGCAAGCAGCTCGACACCCGGGCCGGCCGGTGGCTCCTGATCGTCATCGGGCTCCTGACCGCCGGGATCCTCGCGATCATGGCCTTCGTCGGCGACGGCAACCGGACGTTCGCGGAGCTCCTCATCGGCACCGTGTCGCCGATGGCGATCCTGCTCCCCGTGGTGGGCATCCTCGCCGCCACCGCAGAGTGGTCCCAGCGCACCGCGCTCGTGACCTTCACCCTCGAGCCGCGGCGCACGCGGGTAGGCCTCGCCAAGCTGCTCAGTGCGCTCGCGTCCGGCGTCGCGTTCTTCGGTCTGAGCATGGCGCTCGCCGCGCTGGCGCAGCTCGGGCTCATGGCGTTCCGCGGTGCGGACGGGGACTGGAGCCTCGACGGGGAGATCCTCGGCGGCGCCGTGCTGCTGCTGCTCCTGAGCATGGCTCAGGGCGTGGCGTTCGGCACGCTGCTGCTCAACACGCCTGCGGCGATCGTGGCGTACTTCGCGCTGCCGACGGTGCTCAGCATCGTCGGCGCCTTCGTCGCGTCGATGCGGGACGTGCTGCCGTGGATCGACTTCACGACGGCGTCCGGGCCGCTCCTCGCGGGCGGCATGGGCGGCGAGGACTGGGCCCGTCTCGCCACCGCGACCGCGATCTGGGTGGTCGCACCGCTGGTGGGCGGCCTGGTGCGCGTGGTCCGGTCAGAGGTCCGGTCGGCATGACCGCGGAGCCGAGGCCCACCGTGGCCGAGCCGGAGGGCGTCGAGCCGCGCTCCGACCACAAGGCACGAGTCAGCACCCTGACGTCTCTTGGTGCTCTCGCGCTCCTGGCGGGCGCCGTGCTCGACCGGTTCTGGGGGGTCGAGCACGTGTACGCGGTGTCCCGTGTCGTCGGCGCGGCACTCGTCGTCGGAGCGCTGTACGCGGGCTACCGCGGCCGGGTGCCGCTCACGCACCTGATCCTCCCGGGGGTGCTGCTGGCCCTCGCGGTCGTCTCGTTCTTCGTGGTCCGGTAGGTCGTCATGCTGGGTCGACCAGGTGGTTGTTCCCCGTCTGAGCGTCGGACGGGGAACAGCTACCTGGTCGGCGGGCGGCCACGGGCAGGCGGCCGGGTTCGGCGCTCGGATGGCCGGCCTCAGGCCGGGCTCAGCCCCAGCTGACGCCCGGCCAGGCCGCGCTGGCGGCGGGCCAGCCCACGGGCCACGTCGCGCAGCACCACGGCACCCGTCGACTCCGGGTCGGAGAGCACCACGGGCGTCCCGGCGTCGCCGGCCTCGCGGACGGCGACGTCGAGGGGCACCTGGCCCAGCAGCGGCACCTCGGACCCGAGGAGCTGGGACAGCCGGGCGGACACCCGCTCGCCGCCGCCCTCGCCGAACACGTGGAGGCGTGAGCCGTCGGGCTGCTCGAGCCACGACATGTTCTCCACGACGCCGACCACGCCCTGCGACGTCTGCATCGCGACCGACCCGGCCCGCTCGGCCACCTCGGCGGCGGCGGCCTGCGGCGTGGTCACCACCACGATCTCGGACGACGGCAGCAGCTGCGCCACGGAGATGGCGATGTCGCCGGTGCCGGGCGGCAGGTCGAGGAGCAGCACGTCGAGGTCGCCCCAGAACACGTCGGCGAGGAACTGCTCCAGCGCGCGGTGCAGCATGGGCCCGCGCCACACGACCGGCTGGCCCTCGGCCACGAACATGCCGATCGACACGACCTTCACGCCGTGGGCGATCGGCGGGAGCAGCATCGAGTCCACCCGCGTGGGTGCCCGCGTCACGCCGAGCATGCGGGGGATCGAGAAGCCGTAGATGTCCGCGTCGATGACGCCCACCGACAGCCCTTCCTCGGCCAGCGCCACCGCCAGGTTGGCCGTCACGGAGGACTTGCCGACCCCGCCCTTGCCGGACGCCACCGCGTAGACCTTGGTCAGCGACCCCGGCTGGGAGAACGGGATCACGGGGTCGCCCGAGCCGCCCCGGAGCTTCGAGCGCAGCGAGGCGCGCTGCTCGGTCGACATCACGCCCAGGTCGACGACCGCTCGCGCGACCCCGGGCACCGCCTCGGTGGCCGCCGTGACGTCCTGGATCAGGGTCGCCTTCATGGGACAGCCCGCGACGGTGAGGTCGATGCCGACGGTGACCGCGCCGTCGTCGGACACCGCGACCGAACGGACCATGCCGAGGTCCGTGATGGGCCGCCGGATCTCCGGATCGATGACGCCCGTGAGGGCGGCGCGCACACGAGCCTCGAGGGCGTCGGCGGGAGCAGCGGGCGGTTCGGCGTGGGACGTCATGTGTCGATCCTAGGAGGGTCCCGTGCGGCGTCGTGATGAGACCGGGTTTGTCTCGGTAGGCTGCCAGACCCCGGAGGGAGGGCGTCATGGGCGTACGCGGCACCGACCAGGCCCTCGGCGTGCCCGCGACGCTCCGCCGGGTGGGCACCGAGGAGGACGCCCGTGCGCTCGCCGCGGCGCTGCAGCGCACCGGCCGGGCCTGGCCCGTCGTCGTGATCTCGACCCCGGCGGGCCGCGACGCGCCCTGGGTGGACCCCCGCCGCGTCCTCGACGAGGTGAGCGGTCTCGCGGAGGTGGTCGTCATCCCGACCGGGGACGTCTCGTGGGAGTTCTCCCGCCACATGCCCGACCACACCCAGGTCTACGGCGGGGCCTCCCGCGTCTACGGGGTCGAGCTCGACTGGGTCCGCACCCCGTCGCGCTCGCAGCTCCACTTCGCGTACTCCGCGACCGACGGCGCCCGGGTCCACGAACGGCTCGTCCGCGACGCGCTCACCAGCGCGGTCCGCGCGGGCCTGGCCGGCTCGGCGGGACCCGTCCCGCCCGGCGCCCGTGAGGCGCGGGGCACGGTGCTGGGCGTCCTGGGCTCCCGCGCCATCGTCGCCCTGGACGACGGCGGCCAGGCCGGCATCTCGGAGGAGCTCACGGTTCCCGGGGTGCCGCTCGACCGCCTCCTGGCGCCCGGCATGTCCGTGACCGGCGCGTTCGACCAGGCCCGGAAGCTCCTGGACGTCCGTGCCATGCTGCCCGACGCCGCCACGCAGCGCCGGGCG
The DNA here is from genome assembly GCF_003946865.1 of Antribacter gilvus. GTDB lineage: Bacteria > Actinomycetota > Actinomycetes > Actinomycetales > Cellulomonadaceae > Antribacter > Antribacter gilvus. Next base: position 288,359 of record NZ_QXTH01000008.1, on the reverse strand, counting down.
GTCAAGCGCGCCTACCGCGTGGGCCACGTCGTGCTGGGCCGGGTCGAGTCGGTGGACGACGCCGCGGTGACCATCGCCCTGGCTCCCGCAGTGGCGGTGCGCGTGCACCGCTCCGAGGTCACGGGGAACGACCTCGACCTGCTCGGCGACCTCTTCTCCGTGGGCGAGGTGGTGCTCGGGCGGGTCGCGCCGGCGCCGCTCGACGGCGTGGCGCTGCGGCTCGACGACGTCGACGAGGGCGAGCCACCGCTGCCCGCCCTGTCGTTGCTCGACGGCGGGCCGCCCTGGCTCGGGCTGCCGCGGCCGGCCCCTGTGGTGCCGGCGGCCGACACGGTGGCGGAACTGTCCCCTCTCCCCGCCGCCCCACGTCCGGGGCCGGCCCTTCTTCCTGGTCCGAGCCCGCGTCCTGGTGCGCCGGGCACCGCGGCCCTCCCGGCCCGCGGGTCGGTGACGTCCGCGCCCGGGCCGGGCTCCGTCGTCGGGCACCGGAGGCCTACTCCGGGTGATGTGGCGGCGATGCTCGCCGGGGAGTCCGCGGCGCCGGCGCCGCCGGCGCACCAGCACGCGTCCGGCAAGGCGGCGCGCGACCTGAGCCTCGCGCTCGACGCCGAGCGTGCCAGGTCCGGGGCGTTCGAGCGTGAGGTCGCGCACCTGCGCCGGGCACACCGCCAGGGCGAGGTCGAGCTGGAGGGGCTGCGCACGCACGTGGCCGAGCTCCAGGACCGGCTCGCGCGCCGGGAGCTGCACGTGGAGCAGCAGAAGACGGAGCTGCGGAAGGCGCGGACCGAGTCGGCGTCGCTCCGGCGGAGGCTGGGCGAGCTGGGCGGGGTCGACGACGGCGACGAGCGGCTCTTCCTCGATCCTGAGGAGCAGTTCCGGTTCGAGGTCGGCGACGCGTGGGCGCACGTGGTCCGGGCCGCGGAGAAGGCGGCCCGTCCGCTCGCGCCGTACCGGCTCGGTCCGCGGTTCCTGGGGTCGGTGGACGACATCGAGGGGGTGAGCCGCGAGCGGCTGCTCTGGACCGTCGTGATGGTGCTGACGGGGCTGGCGCACGAGATGAACGGGCTCCAGGTGCACCGCCTGCGCACCGGGGCGGGCGGTGACGACCCCACGCGGGTGCGCGAGTCGGACGGGGCGGTGTGCTGGCGGGTGTCGCTCCAGGTGAACACGCCGTCCGCGCGGAGGCTGCACTACTGGCGGGTGCCGGGAGCCGGCTACGAGCTGTCGCGGGTGGTACTGCACGACGACGTGGAACCGTGACGGCGCTTGTTCTCACCCAGGTGGTCCGGATAACCTCCTGAACCGCACGTTCATCGCAGAACGGGCAGACTGCGGGGGCGGCATGACGAGCGTCGAGGACGAGGTGGCGACCGACGCCCCAGCCGACGCCTCGGCCGACGGCCCAGCCGACGCCCCAGCCGACGGCCCTCCCGAGGAAGGCACGGGCGAGCGTCAGGCCGTCCCGTGGCTCCGCCGCCTCCGGGGGCTGGTGTGGCCCGCGGTCGTCGGCGCGATCGTCCTCACCGGCTACTGCCTGTACTCGGTGTGGCAGTGGAACTCGCTCACGATCAAGTCCTGGGACCTCGGGATCTTCACCCAGGTGGTGGAGCGCTACGCCGCGCTGTCGGCGCCGATCGTCCCGATCAAGGGCGAGGGCTACAACCTGCTCGGCGACCACTTCCACCCCCTGCTCGCCGTCCTCGGGCCGGTGTACGCCGTCTTCCCGCACCCGTTCACGCTCCTCGTGGTGCAGAACGTCTGCTTCGCGGTCGCAGCCGGGATCGTCACGTGGAGCGCCCTGCGGCACCTCGGCCCGGTCTCCGGCGTCGTGGTGGGGCTGGCGTTCGGGGCGAGCTGGGGCCTGCAGTTCGCGGTGGAGGCGCAGTTCCACGAGGTCGCGCTGGGCATCCCGCTGCTGGCCGGGAGCCTGGCCGCCGTCGTCGAGCGCCGTGCGTGGTGGGCCGTCGTGTGGGCTGCGCCGCTGGTGTTCGTCAAGGAGGACCTGGGTCTCACCGTGGTGGCGATCGGCGGTGTGCTGGTGCTGATGCGCCGGTGGCGGCCGGGGCTCGCCCTGATCGCGTGGGGCTGCGCCTGGTTCGCGATCGCCGTGCTCGTGGTGCTGCCGGCGCTCAACCACGAGGGCGCGTGGGCGTACGGCGAGCAGCTCGACTCCACGAGCACCCTCGCCGACCACACGATGCTCCTCCACCCGGACAAGACCCTCACCGTGCTGCTCCTCGTGGCCGCCACCGCGGGGTTCGTGCTGCGCTCGCCCATCGGCCTCGTACTGCTCCCGACGCTCGGGTGGCGCTTCCTCTCGGACAACGAGGTCTACTGGGGGCTGCCCTGGCACTACAACGCGATCCTGATGCCGATCGCGTTCCTCGCTGCCGTCGACGGCGTGTCGCGCGCCGTCGCCTCGCCCGACCGGCGGTGGCGCACCTGGGGGGACATGGCGCCGTGGGTGATCGGCGCGGCCGCCGTCGGGTTCTTCTTCTTCGCGCAGGCGCCGCTGCGCGTGCTCGGCACCGCCGAGGCGTACATCACCAACCCCCGCGCGGCCACGGTGGAGGAGATCCTGGCGATCGTCCCGGACGACGCGAGCGTCGTCTCGGACGTCGCTCTGATGAACTACCTCGTCGGGACGGGTCCGGTGTACTGGCTCGGGCACGACAACCCGACACCGGACTACGTCGTCGTCGGCGACGGCGGGGGCACGCCGACGGAGTGGGGCGACGCGCTCGGCGTCGCGCAGGTGCTGCACCCGGAGGCCGACTACGAGCTGGCGCTGGCCCGCGACGGGTACAGCGTGGCCCGGCGCACCGGCTCCTGAGAGCTAGTCTCCCAGCCTGTCCCGGTCCTCCAGCTCCTCCAGGAGGTTGCGGATCTCCGACCGGACGAAGTCGCGCGTGGCCACCTCCGACAGGGCGATCCGCAGGGCCGCCATCTCGCGGGCCAGGTACTCGGTGTCGGCGAGGTTGCGCTCGCTGCGCTGCCGGTCGTGCTCGGCCATGACCCGGTCGCGGTCGTCCTGCCGGTTCTGGGCGAGCAGGATGAGCGGGGCGGCGTAGCTGGCCTGCAGCGACAGCATGAGCGTGAGGGCGGTGAAGCCGTTCGCCGCGCTGTCGAAGCGCAGGCCCGGCGGGCCCCATGCGTTCCACACGAGCCACACCAGGCAGAACACGGTGAGGTAGATGAGGAAGCGGGGCGTGCCCAGGAACCGGGCGATGGCCTCCGTGGCCTTGCCGACGGCGTCCTGGTCCCACTGCGGCCGGGGGATGAAGCTCCGGCGCTGCTCCATCGGGGTGTCGAGGCGGTCAGCCACGGTTCGCCTCCTCGCTGAGGCGCTCGTCGTGGCTCTCGCGCCAGTCCTCGGGGAGCATGTGGTCGAGGACGTCGTCCACGGAGACCGCGCCCAGGAGACGCTTCTCGGGGTCGAGCACCGGCATGGCGAGCAGGTTGTACGCCGCCAGGAGGCGGGTGACCCGGCCCAGCGTCGCGTCGGGGGTGAGCCACTCGGTGTCCGTGTCGAGCACGGAGCCGACGCTCGCGTGCGGTGGCTCGCGCAGCAGGCGCTGGAAGTGCGCGACGCCGAGGAACCGGCCCGTCGGCGTCTCCAGCGGCGGGCGCGACACGAACACCATGCTGGCGAGGGCCGGTGTCAGGTCCTGGCGGCGGATCTGCGCCAGGGCCGTGGCGATGGTGGTCTCCGGGCCGAGGATCACCGGCTCGGTGGTCATCAGGCCGCCCGCCGTGTAGTCCTCGTACTCCAGCAGGCGGCGGACGTCGCGCGCCTCCTCCGGCTCCATCAGCTCCAGGAGCTGGGCCGACTGCTCGTCGGTGAGCTCGTGCAGCAGGTCGGCGGCGTCGTCGGGCTGCATCGCCTCGAGGACGTCCGCCGCACGGCCCCGGTCGAGCCCGGACAGGATCGCCACCTGGTCGTCCGACGGGAGCTCCTCCAGCACGTCGGCGAGGCGCTCGTCGTCGAGGGCCGTGGCGACCTCCAGCTGGCGCGTGCCGCCCAGCTCGTGCAGCACGTCCGCGAGGTCCGCGGGCCGCATGTCCACGTACGCCTCGAGCAGGCGGGCGGCGCCCTGCACCTCGGTCGGGGAGGCCAGGCCCGTCACCGCGTCCACGGAGACGGTCAGGGTGGGGCCGCGCCTCCGCAGCGAGAGCGTGGTGACCCGTGCGGGCCGACGGCGCACGAACAGCTGGTCCACGAGCCAGTCACCGGTGCGCTGCTTCTCGATCGACACGTCCTCGACGGTGGCGTCCCCCGAGCCGTCCACGAACGTCACGGTGCGGTCGAGCAGCTCGCCCAGGACCATCCGCTCCGTCGCGCGCTGCTCGAACCGGCGGAGGTTCACCAGCCCGGTGCTGATCACCTGCCCGGAGTCGATGGTCGTCACGCGGGTCAGCGGGAGGAACACCCGCCGTCGGCCCGGCACCTCCACCACCAGGCCCACCGCCCGCGGCGCGCCCTTCGCCCGGAGGAGCACGACGACGTCCCGCACGCGCCCCACCTGGTCCCCGATCGGGTCGAAGACCGGGGTCCCGGCAAGGCGCGCGACGAACACGCGCGTCGTAGTGCTCACGCCGGTCAGCCTACGTGCGGTCCGTCCGCGTCACCGGTTGTTCCCGCCCAACACGCTGGCGGGGGCGTCGGTCAGCGTGCTGGCCGGGGCGTCGCAGGGCCTCGGCCGGGGCTCGGCCGGGGCGTGGCCGGGCCTCGCCCAGGGCGTCGCCCGGCCGTGCTCCTCGCCAGCGGCCCTGATGTGGGGGAAACTGTCGCAATGAGCATGTCCCGCCCGGGCGCTGTCCCGAAGGTCCCTACGCTGCCGCGTGGCGACGAGGTGGCCGCTTTCCCCACCTACCTCGAGGCGCAGCAGGCCGTCGACCACCTGTCCGACAACAAGTTCCCCGTCGAGAACGTCACCATCGTGGGCACCGACCTGCGCATGGTCGAGCGCGTGACCGGTCGGCTGACCTACGGGCGCGTCGCGCTCGCGGGAGCCCTCTCCGGCGCCTGGTTCGGTTTCTTCGTCGGGTTGCTGCTCACGTTCTTCGCCGGTTCCGCCGCCAACGGGGTGCTGTTCGTCGGCATCGCGCTGGGTGCCGGTTTCGGCCTCCTCTTCTCCGTCCTGTCGTACGCCTTCACGGGCGGCCGGCGCGACTTCACGTCGTCGTCGCAGATCGTGGCGGCGTCGTACGCGATCCTGTGCGCGCCGGAGATGGCCACCGACGCGCGGACGTTGCTGGCGCAGTCACCCGGGGGCCTCGGCGTCCGGCGACCGGGCGGGTCCGCCTGGGGCACGCCGCCTGCAGGCCCGCCCGCCGCCGGCCCACCGGCCGGTCCGGTCGGCGGCCCCGCTGCCGGTCCGGCCGCCGGGCAGTGGGGCGGTGCCGGGCCGGACCGTGGCGCCGGCGCCACCCCCGGCGCAGGCGAGACCTCGGGTGGCGAGAGCGCCGAGCCGGGCACGCAGCCCGGCCCCGCGGAGCCCGCCGAGCCGGCGCCGCCGCGCACGCCGGACCCGCGCTGGACCACGCCGACGGGCGAGCCCCGGTACGGCGCGATGCGCCCGCCGGAGGACCAGAAGCCGGACGCCTAGAGGCTCCGGCCGCGGGAGTCCGCTCCGAGAACGCCATCAGGTCATGCTTCCCGCCCGGAAGCATGACCCGATCGCGTTCTGGAGGCGGACGCGAAGGCGCCCAGGTGCCCGAACCGCACCACACCTTTACACCCCGTCCGTCCCGCGCCTGCGGGACTGCCAGGTTCCTCCGTCACCATGGAGAGCATGAGCGCCCCCGCCCCTCGTCCGCCTGCCGCACAGGGCCCCGTGTCGGTTGTCTTCGTGCACGGCATGCGCACCTCGTCGGCGATCTGGGACCGGCAGCTGGCGCACGTCCGGTCCGCGGGCCACGAGGCCGTCGCCGTCGACCTCCCGGCCCACGGCGCCCGGCACGCGCAGCGATTCAGCATGGACGGCGCCTTCGAGGCGCTGGACGACGCCGTCGCCTCCCTCGCGTCGAGCGCACCCGTAGCGGTGGTCGGCCTGAGCCTCGGCGGGTACACGTCCCTGGCCTGGGCCGCGCGGCGCACGCCCCACACCGACCGCCTCGCCGGCGTGGTCGTGGCCGGCTGCACGTCCGACCCGAAGGGCAAGCCCGTCGCGCTGTACCGCGAGCTCGCGCGGCACGCGGTGGCGAGCCGTCAGGCGGCAGGCCGCGCGGGTCGCCTCGCGGCACGGTGGGGCACGACGGCGCTCCAGTCCGCCCGGCCGCCGTTCCTCGCCCAGGCCCGCCGCGGCCCGGGGGCCGTCATGACCGTCGGCGGCGGGGCCGACCTCCGCGCGCTGGCGGTGGCACCTGGCCAGTCCGCGGAGACGTACCGGCCGGGCTGGGACGTGGTCACGGACGCGCTCACGCACCTGGCGGGACGGTCGTCGGTGGCCAACCTGCGCGCGCTGGAGGTCCCGGTGTGGATCGTCAACGGCGCACGCGACACGATGCGCCTGGAGGAGCAGCGCCACCTGGCCGCCGCCCGTGACGCCGCGCTCGTGGTGGTCCAGGGCGCCGGGCACGACGTCAACAGCGACGCACCGGACGCGTTCAACCGGGTGCTGACCCGAGCGCTCGCAGACTTCACCCGCCGCTGAGCGGACGCCGCCCGGCGTGTTGCTCGGGGCAAATTCATTGGACACGCCCGAGATGACAGACTGACACCATGAGCGACCCTCGCACCCCCCACACCGCCGACGGCCACGTACCCGCTGATCAGGACCTCGAGAGCCGCGGCTCCACCCGGTCCCAGCGGCCGGAGTCCCAGGCGTTCAAGGACTTCATCACTTCCGGCTGGGCGCCGCGTGCGGACCTCGGCATCACCCCCTTGCGCGAGGTGCCGTTCACGGCGGTCCGGCGCGCCCGGCTCTCGGAGCGGCTGCCCGGCGCCCGGCTGGTGATCCCCGCCGGCCCGCTCAAGACCCGGTCGAACGACACCGACTACCGGTTCCGGCCGCACTCGGCCTTCGCGCACCTCACGGGCCTCGGCACGGACCAGGAGCCGGACGCCGTCCTCGTGCTGCATCCGGTCGGCACGGGCGCGGGTGACCCTGGGGCCGACGGCGTCCCCAGCTCTCACCACGCCGTGCTCTACGTGCGTCCGCTCGCCCCGCGCGACACCGAGGAGTTCTACGCCGACTCGCGCTACGGCGAGTTCTGGGTCGGCGCGCGCCCCTCCCTGGACGACGTCGAGACGCTCACGGGCATCGAGGCCCGGCACATCGACGAGCTGCGGGACGCGCTCGCCAAGGACCTGGGCGACGGCGGCGTGCAGCTCCTTGTCGTCACCGGCTCCGACGAGGGTGTCGAGACGCTGGTCGAGGCGCTGCGGGCCGAGACCTCCACGGGCACCGAGGCCGAGGTGACGGACCTGACCGACACGACCGAGAGGTCGCCCTCGCCCCGCGAGGACCTTGCTTCGCTGCGGAACCTCGCGGGGGCCCCGGGGACGTCGTCGGCCCCTCTGACCGACGCGAGCCTCGTGGAGGCCGCCTCCGAGCTGCGGCTCGTCAAGGACGAGCTGGAGGTCGAGCGCATGCGCGAGGCCGTGGCCCGGACGATCGAGGGCTTCGAGGCGGTGGTGCGGGTGCTGCCGAAGGCGGTGGCGCACCGGCGGGGCGAGCGCGTGGTCGAGACCACGTTCGACGGCCACGCGCGGCTCGAGGGCAACGCGGTGGGCTACGAGACCATCGCGGCGTCGGGCGAGCACGCCACGACGCTGCACTGGATCACCAACGACGGCGAGCTCCGCGAGGGCGAGCTGCTGCTGCTCGACGCCGGCGTGGAGGTCGAGTCGCTGTACACGGCGGACGTCACGCGCACCCTCCCGGTGAACGGCGAGTTCGACGAGGTCCAGCGCCGCATCTACGAGGCTGTTCTCGACGCGGCCGACGCCGCGTTCGCCGTGGCCGTGCCGGGCACGAAGTTCCGCGACGTCCACGCCGCCGCCATGGAGGTCATCGCCGCGCGCCTGGAGGAGTGGGGCCTGCTGCCCGTGCCCGCCGCCGAGTCGCTGACCCCGGAGGGCCAGCAGCACCGCCGGTGGATGGTGCACGGTACGTCCCACCACCTGGGCCTCGACGTGCACGACTGCGCGCAGGCGCGTCGCGAGCTCTACCTCGACGGGGTGCTGGAGCCGGGCATGGTCTTCACGATCGAGCCGGGCCTGTACTTCAAGGCGGACGACCTCGCCGTGCCGGGGGAGTACCGGGGCATCGGCGTGCGGATCGAGGACGACGTGCTCGTGACCGAGGACGGCAACGAGAACCTGTCGGCGGCGCTGCCCCGGCGTCCCGACGACGTCGAGGCCTGGATGGCGTCGCTGCGCGGCTGAGGCTCGCGGCTCTCTAGACTGAGCCGGTGATCGACCTCCACACCCACTCCACGGCGTCGGACGGCACGGACGCGCCGGACCAGGTGATGGAGGCCGCGGCCGCCGCGGGCCTCTCCACGGTCGCGCTGACCGACCACGACACGACGTCGGGCTGGCCTGCCGCCACCGCGGCGGCCCTGCGGCTCGGCGTGGCGCTCGTGCGCGGCGCGGAGATCTCCGCGCTGTCGAGCGACACCGCCACGCCGGGCCGCGGCGTCAGCGTGCACCTGCTGTCGTACCTGCACGACCCGGACCACCCGGCCCTGCTCGCCGAGCTCACCCGCACGCGCGCGGACCGCGAGACCCGCGCCCAGCGCATGGTGGAGCTGCTCGCCGAGGACTTCCCGATCACCTGGGAGGACGTGCTCGCCCAGACGGAGCCGGGCACCACCATCGGCAGGCCGCACCTCGCCGACGCCCTCGTGGCGTCGGGTCGAGTGCGCGACCGCGACGAGGCCTTCGCGACCGTGCTGCGCCCCGGGACCCGCTACTACGTAGGCCACTACGCCCCGGCGGCCGTCGCTGCCGTGCGGGCTGTCCGGGCCGCGGGCGGCGTGCCCGTCTTCGCGCACCCGGGTGCCGACGCGCGGGGCCGGATCGTCCCGGACAGCACCATCGAGGAGCTCGCCCAGGCCGGGCTGGCCGGCCTCGAGGTGGACCACCGCGACCACACGCCGGAGATGCGTCGCCACCTCCGCGGCCTCGCGGAGGCCCTCGGTCTTCTCGTCACCGGGTCGAGCGACTACCACGGCACCGGCAAGACGAACCGCATCGGCGAGAACACGACGGCGCCCGACGTGCTCGAGGCCATCGAGGCCCAGGGCGCGCTGGAGGTGGTCCGGTGAGCCAGTACTTCGACGTCGTCCTGTTCACCGAGGTCTTCGTGACGCTGTTCGTCATCATGGACCCGCCCGGCACCGTGCCGGTCTTCCTCGGGCTCACGAGCGCGATGGGGGCCAAGCAGCGCAACCGCGCGGCGCGTCAGGCGATCCTTGTGGCGTTCGGCGTGATCGTCGTGTTCGCGGTGTTCGGGCAGCAGGTGCTGCACTACATGGGGATCACGCTGCCGGCGCTCCAGGCGTCCGGCGGCCTCCTGCTGCTCGTCGTCGCGATGGAGCTGCTGACCGGCAAGATGGAGGAGCCGGAGCCGTCCGGGAACAAGAGCGTCAACGTGGCGCTGGTGCCGCTCGGCACGCCGCTCCTCGCGGGACCGGGCGCGATCGTGGCGACCATGGTGTTCGTGCAGCAGCGTGTGGGCTCGGACGAGACCCTCGTGGGGCACTGGCTCGCGATTGCCGCCGCCATCGTCGCCGTGCACCTTGCCCTGTGGCTGGCCATGCGGTTCGCGAACGTCATCCACCGCGTCCTGCGCGACTCCGGCGTCACGCTCGTCACCCGCATCGCGGGCCTGCTCCTCGCCGCGATCGCCGTGCAGATGATCGCGACCGCTGTGACGGAGTTCGTCCGCGCGGCCTGAGCGGCGGCCTGAGCGGCCGCTCGTCAGAGGTCGATCGTCTCCAGGCGTACCCGGACCGGCGCGTCCGCGGTGAGCTTCTCCGCCGTGCGCACCGCCTTCTTCATCGGCAGCACGTAGGCCTTCTGCTCGTCGCTGGGGAACACGGACGTGGTCCACGACGTGGAGCCGACGGTCACCCTGACCCGGATCGAGCCGAACCCGCGCGGCGGCAGCGGCAGGCTCGCCAGGTCGTCGGACAGGTCCTCCGGGACGGTGACGAACCACCAGGAGTCGCTGCGTGCCTGCCATTGCCACAGTGGAGCGGTGAAGTCGAGCTGCACCTCAGCAGGGTACGACGAAGCCCGGGTCGCGCCGTGGCGCGACCCGGGCTCAGGTGCGGTCAGTCCTCGGTCGTGGAGGACTGAGTCTGCGGTTCCGCTCCGCGCGGGTCCTTGCTTCGCTGCGGCCCCACGCTGCGCTGCACCTCCGCCTCAGTCCTCGGTCGTGGAGGACTGAGTCTGCGGTTCCGCTCCGCGCGGGTCCTTGCTTCGCTGCGGCCCCACGCTGCGCTGCACCTCCGCCTCAGTCCTCGGTCGTGGAGGACTGAGTCTGCGGTTCCGCTCCGCGCGGGTCCTTGCTTCGCTGCGGCCCCACGCTGCGCTGCACCTCCGCCTCAGTCCTCGGCGGGGGCCTGGCCCTCGCCGGCCGGACGGCCGCTGCGCGTGCGCCGGCGGTTCCGGGAACGCTTGCGCGCACCCTCGCTGTCCGACGTCGGCTGCCCGCCCTCGGCGCCTGCCTCACCCTGGTCGTTGCTCACCGGGGCGGACCTACCGCCCGTGGAGGCGGCGCCCGAGGCGCGCTCGCTCGCGTGAGCCGGCCGGCCGCCGTCGGACCGGGGGCCGCGACCGCCTGCCGGGCGCTGCGGCGGGCCGGACTTGCTCGTCCGCTTGCCGGTCTCGCCCAGGTCCTCCAGGACCTCGGCGTCCAGGCCCGCGAGGTGCTGCGCCGAGCGCGGCAGCCGGCCCTTGGTCCCCGCGGGGATGTTCAGGTCGGAGAAGAGGTGCGGCGACGTCGAGTAGGTCTCGACCGGGGCTGCGAGGCCGAGGTCGAGGGTCTTGTCGATGAGGGACCAGCGAGGCAGGTCGTCCCAGTCGACGAACGTGACGGCCGTACCCGAGTTCCCCGCGCGGCCCGTGCGGCCGATCCGGTGGAGGTAGGTGCGCTCGTCCTCGGGGCACTGGTAGTTCACCACGTGCGTGACGTCGTCGACGTCGATGCCGCGGGCCGCCACGTCCGTGGCGACCAGCACGTCGATCTTGGCGTTGCGGAACGCGCGCAGCGCCTGCTCGCGGGCGCCCTGGCCGAGGTCGCCGTGGATGGCGCCGGCCGCGAAGCCGCGGTCGCGCAGGTCGTCGGAGACCTTCGCGGCCGTGCGCTTGGTGCGCGCGAACACGATGGTGCGCCCGCGGCCCTCCGCCTGGAGCAGGCGGGCCAGCACCTCGACCTTGTCGAGCGCGTGGGCGCGGTAGACGAACTGCGTGGTGTTCTTGACGGTCGCGCCCTGGTCGTCCGGCTCGGCGGCGCGGATGTGCGTGGGCTGCTTCATGTAGCGGCGGGCCATGCTCACCACGGCGCCCGGCATGGTGGCGCTGAAGAGCATGGTGTGCCGCTGGGCAGGGGTCTGCGCGAGGATCTTCTCGACGTCCGGCAGGAAGCCGAGGTCGAGCATCTCGTCCGCCTCGTCCAGCACGACGGTGCCGGCGCGGAGCAGGGTGAGGTGGCCCTGGTTGAGCATGTCGATCATGCGGCCCGGCGTGCCGACGACGACGTCGACCCCGGAGCGCAGCGCCTCGATCTGCGGCTCGTAGGCACGGCCGCCGTAGACCTGCACGATGCGGACGTTGCGCTTCGACGAGGCAGTGGCCAGGTCGGACGCGACCTGGACGGCGAGCTCGCGCGTGGGCACGACGACGACGGCCTGCGGCTTGCCGGCTCCGACGAGCTGGTCGTAGCCGGGCTCGCCGGGCGCGACGACACGGTGCAGCAGCGGGACGCCGAAGCCCAGCGTCTTGCCGGTACCCGTCTTTGCCTGGCCGATGATGTCGTGACCCGACATCGCGACCGGCAGCGTCATCGCCTGGATCGGGAAGGGGTGGGTGATGCCCGCCTCGGCGAGGGCCTCGACGATCTCGGGGCGGACCCCGAAGTCGGCGAAGCTGACGTCGCGGGCCTGGATGGTGGAGGACGTGACGGAGCTCTCCGCCGGGTCCGTGGTGGCCGCGGTCGCGGCCGATGTGTCTGTGGTAGTCACTGGCGCCTTCATCTCTCGTCGGCGCGGCGGGCCCTGGGTCAAGGCCTGGCACTTGCGCCGTGGGTGTGGCAGCCGATCGTGGAATCTCGTCGCGCGCCGGGCTCCTGGTGGAGCCCCTGCAGCGCGTCCTGCGGGGCGGCCGGGCGGGCCGGAGCACAGGCTCTGGGGTCTGAACGTGACGACCGGGCAACCGATGTACGCGCTCATGGTACGCACACGATGTTTCGAAACGGTTATCGTGCGCGTCACTCCTGCGGCGTGCCGTACGACACGCCGCCCTCCGCGGGAGGACCCGCCCACACAGGACGAGCCGGGGCCAACTTGGGCGGACCGGCATGGTTCGCCCAGCCGGATCCCGTCAGCGTGCCTATCCTGGCGACGTGAGCCACCTTGTGCTGGACCCAGTCCCTGACGACGTGGCGGAGATCCTCGGGCTCGCCGCCTACACGGACCTCGGGGCTTTCGCGCTGGTGGGCGGGCAGGCTTCGGTGGCGCCGGAGGTGGAGGTGCGGCAGCGTCTCGCGGGTCTCGCGGTCGGGGTGCTGCGCCGCCAGCGTGCCGCCCTCGACCTCGCCGCCCGCTACGGCTCGGAGGAGCAGGCCACGCTCAGCCGCTTCCAGGGCCTGCTCGACGACTTCGACGCACGCACCACCCACCTGAACTGGTGGGAGGCCGTGGTCAAGGCCTATGTGGGCCACGCCGTGGCGGGCGACCTGTGCCGCACGGCGGCCCTCGGCCTGACCGGGCCGGTCCGCGACGAGGTGGTCGCGGTGCTCGACGGCGCCGAGCTGGACCGCGGGCTGGCCGAGCTGCTCGCCGAGGGAACGGCGAACGACCCCGTTCTCGCCTCGCGGCTCGCCCTCTGGGGGCGCCGTGTCGTGGGGGAGGCGCTGGGCGTGGCCCAGCGGGTCCTGCGGGAGGACGAGCGCCTGCTCGCCCTCGTCGCCGCAGCCGGCGGGGTGCCCGCCGCGGACGCCCAGTCGTGGGTGTTCGCCCGGCTCACCGCCGAGCACACCCGCCGGATGGACCGGCTGGGGCTGACGGCCTGACGGTCGTGAGACCGCCGGGCCGTCAGAGGCGCTCTCAGAGCGAGCCGAACCCGACCTTGCGCTGCTCCTCCGTGCCGATCTCGACATAGCCGATCGTCGAGCTCGGCACGATCACGCGGCGGCCGCGGGAGTCGGTGAGCTCGAGCGCACTGCCGGCGAGCGCCTTCTGGACGGCGGACGCGACAGCGTCCGGGGTCAGGTCGGTCTCGATGACGAGCTCCCGCGGCAGGTTCTGCACACCGATGGTGACTTCCACGTTCTCTCCTTCGCGTGCGGCGTGCGGTACAAGACCGCTCCAGCCGATCGACTGCCCTGCGCCGGGGACCCCGGCGTGACGATCCTAGCCACCGGCTCTGCCCGGAGCTGGCGGTTTCGCCGTCAGCCGATCCGCAGGGCGTCGATCTGGCCCAACTGGCCCGAAACGGCCGTTATCGCGACGTTCAGGATGGGGCATGGCACGATGGACGGCGTGGAGCATCGCGTGACGACCCCGGACCGTGCGGCCCGGCCGTCCGGTGCCGGCGCCGCCGTCGGGGCGACCGGAGGGGCGGTGCGAGCTGCCCGGCACCGGGCCCGGCTGCGTCCTGAGGGGTCCGCGGTCGCCCTCGTCCTGTGTCTCGGGGCGGGCATGCTGGGCGGGATCGTCGCCACCGCGTCGCAGGAGCCGGAGGCGTCCCGGGAGGCCGTCGCGGGGATGGTCGACCAGCACCTCAGTGCCGAGGCCGCAGCGGTGGTCCGCGACGTCGTGGCCGCGGCAGAGCGGGGGACCGGTCGCGTGCCGCCCCCTGCTCCCCAGGTCGGCCAGGTTCTGACGAGCGACGACGACGGGTTCGAGGCCGACGCCGCGGGGGTACGGCCGGCACCGACCGTCTCACCCGCTCCGGAGGCGCCGACGGCCGTCGTCCCCAAGATCGCGGTGCCGGCTCCCGAGCCGACGCCGTCGGCGGCTCCCGTCCCGGACCCGGGTTCGGGCCTCACGGGGACCACCGTCGAGCCGGCGCTCTCCGGCGAGCTCGTCATCGCCGCCGGCGGCACGGAGCCGCCCGGCCCGGGCAAGGTGTGGACCGTGCGCGTCGAGGTCGAGAAGGGCCTGCCCGTGGACGTCGGGGTGTTCGCGGACGCCGTGCTCGCCACGCTCAACGACCCGCGCGGCTGGTCCCAGGTGGACGGTGTGACGTTCGCCCGTACCGACGGCGACGCCCCCGACGCCCGGGTGGTGCTCACGAGCCCCGCCACGACCGACACGCTCTGCGCCCCCCTCGACACCGGCGGTCACCTCTCGTGCGGCATGGGGAACGCGGCGGTGCTCAACTTCGGCCGGTGGGTGAACGGGGCCGAGGCGTTCGGCGACGACGTCGTGACCTACCGCCAGTACCTCGTGAACCACGAGGTGGGGCACGTGCTGGGCCATCACCACGCCCAGTGCCCGGCCCCGGGCGCTCTCGCGCCGGTGATGGTGCAGCAGACGCTCTCGACCGGCGGCTGCCTGCCGAACGGCTGGCCGCGGCCGTAGGGGCGCGCCCGTAGGTCTGGGTGGGACGAACCGGACCTTCCTGGCCCGACGGCGCGCGTCGGCAGGGAGTGTGGGTGGCTCGTGATCGAATCATCCGCGTGACGACCACCTCCAGCCTCCGCCTGGTGCCGCCCGGGCCCAGCCCGGAGGGCACGGGCCTCGTGTCGCTCGACGAGACGCAGGCGGCTGCCGTGGAGGCGGCGCTCACGCACCGGGCGACCCTCGTGGCGGGAGCCCCCGGAACGGGGCGCACCACGGTGGCGACCGCCGTCGCCGTGCGGGCCCTCGACGAAGGGGCTCGCCCCGACCGCGTGCTGGTCCTCGCCGCGTCCCGCCGGGCGGCCGCGCGGCTCCGGGACCAGGTCGCGTCGGCCGCGGGGCGGACGGTCAGCGCGCCGATGGTCCGTACGGCGGCCTCGGCCGCCTTCTCGGTGCTGCACTCGCGGGCCGCTGCGCTCGGCGACCCGCCGCCCACCCTCGTGTCCGGGCCTGAGCAGGACCTCGTCCTCGCCGAGCTGCTGGCGGGGCACGTCGCCGGGGAGGGTGCTCCGCTCGTCCTCCCCCCGGGTCTCCCGGAGGAGTCGCTGGGTCTGCGCGGGCTCCGGCAGGAGCTGCGTGACCTGCTCATGCGTGCGGCGGAACGCGGTCTGGGCCCCGTGGAGCTCGACGAGCTCGGCCGCCGGCACGACCGCCCCGAGTGGGTCATGGCCGCACAGCTCTACGAGGAGTACCTCGACGTCACGGCGCTGCGCCTCGGCACGCCGGACGCCGGCGCGCGCTACGACCCCGCTGTCGTGGTGGACGAGGCCGCCCACGCGCTCCAGGGCTGGGAGGCGGAGGTGCCGGGCGTCCCGCGGCCCACCTGGGACCTGGTCGTGGTGGACGACTACCAGGAGGCCACCGCGGCCACCGCGCGGCTGCTCCACGTGCTGCACGCCGACGGCGCCCGCCTGGTGCTCATCGGCGACCCCGACAGCGCGGTGCAGGGCTTCCGCGGTGCCTCGCCGGGCCTCGTGGGAAGGGCATCCGCGCCCGCGCGCCCCGGCGCCTTCGGCGCGTTCGACGCTCATCCGGTGGTGCTCGGCACGGCCTGGCGCCAGGGGCCCGGGCTTCGCGAGGTCACGCGCGCCGTGACGGCCCGCATCCCGGTCCTCGCCAGCGTCCTGCACCGCAGGGCGCAGGCCCGCCCGGCGCCGGAGGGCGGCGTCCTGCCGGACGGTGTCGTGCTGGACGGCGTGGTGCCGGACGGCGTGGTGCCGGACGGCGTCCCGCCGGACGGCGTCGTGCCGGGCGGCGTGGCGGTGCCGGTGCCCGGCGACGTGCCCCCGGTCCAGGTGGCCGTCCTGTCCGGGGCGGCGCAGGAGGCGGCGTGGATCGCGCGCGAGCTGCGTGCCGAGCACCTGCTGCGAGGCACGCCGTGGGAGCGGATGGCGGTGGTCGCCCGCAGCGGCACGCGGCTGGCGGCCCTGCGCCGGGAGCTCGCGTCCGCCTCGGTACCGGTGGCCCTCCTGGGCTCCGACCTCCCGCTGCGCGACGAGCCCGCCGTGGCGCCCCTGCTCGCGGCGGTGCGGGTGTGCGCCGGTGCCCCGCGCGGCAGCCTGGACGCGCTGCTGGCCGGTGAGCTCGGTGAGGAGGAGCAGCCCCTCGACCCTGACACGGCGGCCCTGCTGCTCACGTCCCCGGTGGGCGGGCTCGACGCCGTCGCGCTCCGGCGGCTGCGCCGGGCCCTGCGCGCGGAGGAGCTGTCCGGTGGTGGCGGGCGCACCTCGGACGCGCTGATCGTGGAGGTGCTCGGCGACCCGGCGCGCGCGGCGACGCTCCCGTCCCCGGTGCACCGGGGGCCGGTCGCCGTGGCCCGCGTGCTGGCCGCCGGCCGGGAGGCGGCGGCGGAGCCGGGCGCGACGGCGCAGACCGTTCTCTGGGCCGTGTGGGCGGCGTCCGGCCTGGCCGAGCGCTGGCGGGCGGCGGCCCTCGCGGGCGGTCCTGCCGGTCTCCGCGCCGACCGGGACCTGGACTCGGTGCTGGCGCTGTTCCGCGCGGCGGAGACGTTCGTGGACCGCATGCCCGGCGCTCCGGTGGCCGCGTTCGTGGACTACCTCGACTCCCAGGACCTGCCGGCCGACTCCCTCGCGGCGTCGGCCGCGGGCTCGGGCGCCGTCGCGGCCCTCACACCGCCTGGGGCGGCGGGGCGGGAGTGGGACGTCGTCGTCGTGGCGGGCGTCCAGGACGGCGTGTGGCCCGACCTGCGGCTCCGTGACTCGCTCCTGGGCTCGCAGGCGCTCGTCGAGCTGCTGGCCGGCCGCACCACACAGGCCCACGGCGTGGGCGCGGAAGCACGCCGGCAGGTTCTCGCGGACGAGCTCCGCGCGTTCGCCGTCGCCACGTCCCGCGCGCGCCGCCGCCTCATCGTCACGGCCGTCGAGGACACGGAGGAGTCGCCGAGCGTCTTCTGCGACCTGGTCTCCCCTCGCTCTGATGATGGTGAGGGCCCCGACCCGCGCCGGGTCCCCGTGGGGCCTCCGCTGGACCTGCGCGGCGTCGTTGCGGCGGCTCGCGCCGAGCTGGTGTCCGCGGTGGCCCGGCACGGGCGAACGGCCGCAGGCCCCGCACCGGAGGGGACCTGCGGCGACACGTCGGCCGAGACCGTTCCGGAGTCGGGCGAGGCCGCCGCCGTGCTGCTCGCCGACCTCGCCGCGGCAGGGGTCGCCGAGGCCGATCCGAGGAGCTGGTACGGCGTCGCCGGGGTGTCGAGCGGCGACCCGCTGTGGGGCCCCGACGACCTCGTGACGGTGTCGCCGTCGAAGGTCGACACCGTGACCACCTGCGCGCTGCGCTGGGCCTTCGAGTCCGCCGGCGGGACGGCACCGGACGCGACGCACCAGACGCTCGGCACCCTCGTGCACTCGATCGCCCAGAGCCTCCCGAAGGGCTCCCTCACGGAGCTGAAGCGCGAGCTCGACCGGCGCTGGCCCGAGCTGGCGCTGCCCGAGGGCTGGCCGGCCCGCCAGCTCCGCCGTCGGGCCGACCGGATGGTCGAGCGCCTTGCCGAGTACCTGGCGACGTCGGGCGAGCCGCTGCTCGTAGAGGCCGACTTCGACCTGACCGTGGGGCGGGCCCGGCTCCGGGGCCAGCTCGACCGCGTCGAGGACGCGGGCGACGGTACGGTCCGCGTGGTCGACCTGAAGACCGGCCGCACCGCCCCGAGCGAGAAGAAGACGGCCGACAACCCGCAGCTCGGGGCCTACCAGCTCGCCGTCGAGGAGGGTGCGCTCGACCTGCCGGACGGCGCAGCCAGCCGGGGCGCGAGCCTCGTCTTCGTCGGCACGGACACCAAGGGGCCCACGGTCCGGGACCAGCCGGGACTCGTCCCGGACCCCGACGGCGGCAGCTGGGCGCGCGACGTGGTCGAGGGCGCCGCCGACACGATGGCCGCCGCCCGGTTCGAGGCGCGGCCCAACGATCTGTGCAGCATGTGCGCGGTGCGCCGCTCGTGCCCGCTGCAGCCCGAGGGACGGAAGGTGGTGGAGTGATGCCGCAGGACGGCGCGTTCGAGCTGGACCTGCCGGGACTGGGCGGGCTCGGCCTGCCCGGCGACGGCACGGCGGGGGACGCCGCAGCGCGCGAGCAGCTGCTGTACACCCAGAGCCTCGCCCTGGGCGAGGAGCCGGACCCGGGCGCGCCGTCGGGCAACGACGCGGCGGGGGAGCCCGGCCGCGAGCGGCTCTCCGCACGGGCGATCGCCCGCCTGCTCGGCCGGCCCGAGCCCACCGACGAGCAGACGGAGGTCATCGAGGCGCCGCTCGAGCCGTCGCTCGTGGTCGCGGGCGCCGGGTCGGGCAAGACGGAGACCATGGCGGCCCGCGTCGTGTGGCTCATCGCCAACAAGCTGGTGTCGCCGGAGCAGGTGCTGGGCCTCACGTTCACGCGCAAGGCCGCCGGCGAGCTCGGCGTCCGGGTGCAGACCCGGCTGGCCCAGCTCAACCGGGCGCTCGGGGAGTCGGCCGGGGAGGCGCTCGCCGGCCTCGATCTCGACCGGCCCACCATCGCCACTTACAACGCGTACGCCGCGTCGCTGGTGGCCGACCACGGACTACGGCTCGGGGTCGAGCCCGGCGCGCGGCTGCTCGGCGAGGCCGAGCAGTGGCAGCTGGCCTCGCAGGTGGTGGAGTCGTGGTCCGACGACCTGGGCACCGACAAGGCCGTGAGCACCGTCGTAGGTGCCGTCGTGGCGCTCTCCGGCGCGCTCGGCGAGCACCTCGTGGACCCCGCCGAGGCGCGGGACCGGCTCACGGAGATGGCGGAGCACCTCGAGTCGCTGCCCCTGGGCAAGCGTCAGAAGGCGCGCACCAAGGACGTGGTGACGCTCATCGGCACGGTCGCGGAGCGGGCCCGGCTCGTGGACCTCGTGGTGGAGTACCGGCGCCGCAAGCGCGTGGCGGAGTCGCTCGACTTCGGCGACCAGGTCGCGTTCGCCGCCGAGCTCGCCCGTACCGTCCCAGCCGTCGGCGCCGCCGAGCGGGCGCGGTTCGCCGTGGTTCTCCTGGACGAGTACCAGGACACGTCGTACGCACAGGTCGAGCTCCTCGCCGGGCTCTACGGCGACGGGCACCCCGTCACGGCCGTGGGCGACCCGCACCAGTCCATCTACGGCTGGCGCGGTGCCAGCGCGGCCGGTCTGGGCCGCTTCCCGGAGAGGTTCCGGCGCGACGACGGCATCCCCGCCGCCGTGCACTACCTGTCCACCTCCTGGCGCAACGACGCCGCGGTGCTCGCCGCCGCGAACTCGGTGTCGGCGCCGCTCCGGGGCGACGCCGCGGGCGTCCACGTCCCGGCGCTCGACCTGCGCCCGGACGCCGGGGCAGGGTCGGTGACCGCCCACGTCGCGGCCACGCTGGAGGAGGAGTCCGAGGCCGTCGCCGAGTGGGTGGCCGAGCGCTGGCGACCCGGTACGGACCCGCGCGGACGCGTCACCGCCGCGGTGCTGTGCCGGGCGCGCTCCCAGTTCGCACCGATGGAGGTGGCCCTGCGCAAGCGCGGCCTGCCCGTCGAGGTCGTGGGGCTGGGCGGCCTGCTGTCCACGCCCGAGGTGGTCGACGTCGTGGCGCTCCTCGAGGCGGCACACGACCCGTCACGCGGGGACTCGCTGCTGCGGCTGCTGACCGGCCCGCGGGTCAACCTCGGCGCCGCGGACCTGCACGCGCTGGGCTCGTGGGCCGCCGACCTTGCCCGGCGCGAGGACCTCGGCCGCGGGCGGCGAGGCGGAGCACCGGCGCCCGGGGCCGCACCGGAGGCCGCGAGCGACACTGCTCCGGGCGTCGCTCCCGACACCGCCGCCGAGGCGGGCGACCCCGTCGTGGTCGAGGGCGACGTCGTGGACCACCGGTCCATCGTCGACGCCCTCGACGAGCTGCCGCAGCCGGGCCGTCCCGCACGGGACGGGCGCGTCCTCACCGGCGACGGGCACCGCCGGCTGACGGCGCTCGCGGGGGTGCTGCGCGACCTCCGGGGCCTCACCTACCTCTCGCTCCCGGAGCTGGTGGGCCAGGCGGAACGCGCGCTCGGCCTCGACGTGGAGGCGGCCACCGCCCTTGCGCTCGTGAGCGCAGGCGTGGGTGGCGCCGTGAGCGAGCGGGGGCGCGAGCACCTCGACGCGTTCCGCGACGTGGCGGCCTCGTTCGCACAGTCGGCGGACGTCGCGACGCTCGGAGCGTTCCTCGGGTGGCTCGGCGTCGCCGGGTCGCGCGAGCGCGGCCTGGACATGCCGGTGCGCGAGCCGGACCCCGACGCGGTGCAGATCATCACGGCGCACGCGTCCAAGGGCCTCGAGTGGGACGTCGTGGCGGTCCCGGGCCTCGTCGACGGCCAGTTCCCCACGTGGGACCGCGGCGCGCGCTCGGGCGACAGCTCGAGCGGGTGGCTGAGCGACCTCGGCGAGCTGCCGTACCACCTGCGCGGTGACGCGGAGGACCTGCCTGCCTTCCGGTACGACCTCGCGTCCGACACCAAGGACCTGGTCGCGCGGCGCGACGAGTTCAAGGCCGCGTGCGGCGAGCACCGGCTCGGGGAGGAGCGGCGGCTGGCCTACGTCGCGTTCACCCGCGCCCGCCGCGAGCTGCGGCTCACGGGCTCGTGGTGGGGCACCTCCACCCGCCCGCGGTCGCCGTCCCCGTTCCTGCTGGAGCTGGTCACCGCCGGCCTCGTGGCCGCCGACTCCTGGGCGGCCCTGCCCGCGCCGGACGCCGAGAACCCGCGCGACGCGGAGGAGATCGTGGCGGTCTGGCCGGCGGAGGGCCCGCTCGACAAGGACGGTGTGGCGCCGGAGAGCGCCGGGCCGTACCCCTCGACGGCAACGCCGGCCGCCTCGGCGGCCCGGGACGTCCTGCGCGCCACGGCGCACCTCGTGGACGCTGCGGCCGCCGCCCGGGCGAGCGTGCTGGAGGGCGAGCCCGAGGTTGAGGGTGATCTGTCGGCTCTGCTGACCGCTCCTGACGGGGTGCTCCGGGACACCGCGGGCCACGACCTGGTCGACCTGGCGCGGATGCTGCTGAACGAGCGGGAGGAGCGGCACGACCGTGAGGTCCTGTTCCCGGCGCACGTGTCGGCGTCCGGCCTGGTCCGGCTCGCCGCCGACCGGGACGCGTTCGCGCTGCAGCTGCGCCGGCCGGTCCCGTCGCAGCCCACTGTCCACGCCCGGCGGGGAACCCAGTTCCACTCCTGGGTGGAGCAGCACTTCCAGCAGGCCTCGTTGCTGGACATCGACGACCTCCCGAGCGCCGAGGACGACGACCTGGTGCCCGACACCGACCTCGAGAAGCTCAAGGAGACGTTCGAGGGGTCGCCGTGGGCGTCGCGCACGCCGATCGCCGTCGAGGCCGACGTGGAGACGCCCGTCGCGGGCGTCATGCTCCGCAGCCGGATGGACGCGGTGTTCGCCGACCCCGAGCGCGGGCCGGACGCCGTGGTGGTGGTCGACTGGAAGACCGGCCGGGAGCCGCTCGACCCGGTCGCCCGGGCCGCGCGCGAGGTGCAGCTCGCGGTGTACCGGCTCGCCTGGGCCCGCTGGAAGGGCATCCCGGTGGAGCGGGTGAGCGCGGCGTTCTACTACGTGGGGTCCGACACGACGGTCCGGCCGGAGCGGCTGCTCACGGAGGAGGAGCTGGAGGCCCTGATCCTCGGCAGGTGATCAGTCCGCGATCTCCGTGCCGTACCACTCCTCGATGAGCGACCGCGCGATCGACGCCCGCCCCGGCAGGCCGAGGTCGCCGGCCGTGACCGCCGCGCCGAGCTCGTCGCGGGTGAACCACCGGGCGTCGGCCAGCTCCTCCGGGTCGCAGCGGAGGTCGGTGGTCACGGCCCGGCCGCGGTAGCCCAGCATGAGCGAGGCGGGGAACGGCCAGGACTGGCTGCCCGCGTAGTGGACGTCGGCCACCTCGACGGCCGTCTCCTCCAGCACCTCGCGCCGCACCGCGTGCTCCGCGCTCTCGCCCGGCTCCACGAAGCCCGCGAGCACGGAGTACCGGCCGGGCGCCCACTGCGGGCCCCGGCCGAGCAGCAGCCGGTCGTCCGCGTCGACGATCGCCATGATCACCGCGGGGTCCGTCCGCGGGTAGTGGTCGATCCCCTCGGCGGTGCACCGCCGGACCCAGCCCGCCTGGGCCAGCTCCGTGGGCTCCCCGCACCGCGGGCAGTGTCCGGACACCGCGAGCCACGCGGCCAGCGCGACGGCCTCGATCGCGAGCCCCAGCTCGAGGTCCGTGGCGTGCTCCGACACCTCTCGCAGCCCGAGCCACCCGAACCCCTCCGGCCCGGCCTCCTCGACTGCTCCCACCGGGGCGTCGCTCGGGTCGTCGGTGCCCTCGGCCGGTGCGACGGCCTCGCCC
The DNA here is from genome assembly GCF_003946865.1 of Antribacter gilvus. Classification (GTDB taxonomy): domain Bacteria; phylum Actinomycetota; class Actinomycetes; order Actinomycetales; family Cellulomonadaceae; genus Antribacter; species Antribacter gilvus. The sequence continues at coordinate 265,719 of NZ_QXTH01000008.1, read as the reverse complement.
GCCACGCCGTGGGCGTCGCGCGGGCGCTCGGGGACCACACGGGCCAGGTAGGCGACGCCGTCGGCCTCGCCGAGGAAGAGGTGGTCGTCGGCGGGCAGGTGGGCCACGTCGCGCGGCTCGAAGAGCCCGAGCCGCTGCCCGACGGCGCCCGTGCGGCCCCCGCGAAGCAGCAGGACGCGGGTGCTGGGCCGGGTCAGGAGGTCCTCCACGAGGCCTGGCTCGGTGCGACGGTGGGCGGCGCGGTCGTGGGCGGTACGGGCGAAAGGAAGGTCGAGCACAGGGCGACGGTACGGGACACGCCCCGGCGGTGTGTCGGATCACCCGCCTGGCTGCTCTACCGTGAGCACGTGTCACGCACGCCGCTCGCTCTCGCCGCACTCTCGACGGCCGCCGTCCCTGGGCTCGACGCCCGGTCGGTGCGCCAGGGAGAACTTCCTGGCGACTACGACGTGGCGGTCGTGACCGGTCAGGACGACCAGGAGTGGGTGATCCGGGCGCCGCGCACCACCGTGGCGGGGGCTGCCCTGGAGGCCGAGCTCGAGCTGCTCGAGCAGCTCCGGCTCTACGTGGACACGGGAGTGCTGCCGTTCGTCGTGCCGCAGGTGGCGGGCTCGGCGCTCCTCCCGGAGGGTGGGCGGGCGGTGGTGCACCGGCGGATCGTGGGTTCCACGCTCGACGTCGAGCGCCTGCAGTCAGGCCCGGGGCTCGCCGCCGACCTCGGCCGCGCGATCGCCGCGGTCCACGAGCTGCCCACGGGCGTGGTGGAGGGCTGCGGCCTGCCGAGCTATACGGCGGCTGAGTACCGGGAACGACGGCTCACCGAGGTGGACGAGGCGGCCAAGACCGGCCGCGTGCCGCCCACGCTCCTGCGCCGCTGGGAGGCGGCGCTCGAGGACGTCTCCCTGTGGAAGTTCCAGCCCGTCATGGTGCACGGCGACCTTGCGGCGGACCAGGTGCTGGTCGACCGCGGCCGCGTGGTCGCGATCTCGGGCTGGTCCGACGCACGCGTGGCCGACCCCGCCGACGACCTCGCCTGGCTCCTCGTCGCTGCCCCGCTCGACGCGGTGGACTCGATCATGGAGGCCTACCAGCTGCGCCGCACGGAGCTGAGCGACTCCCGGCTCGCCGACCGGGCGCTGCTCGTGGGCGAGCTGGCCCTCGCGCGCTGGCTGCTGCACGGCGTGCGGCACCGGCTGCCCGAGGTCATCGAGGACGCGACGGTCATGCTCAGCGACCTCGACGAGGCGACGCGCGACGACGGCTGAGGCCGGGCCCGCGGGCCCGGCCGGCGAGGCAGGGCCTGGCCGGCCAGGCGAAGCCGGCGCGCGTCAGCGACCGAGCGCCGCCCGGACCTCCGCGAGCGAGGGGTTCGTCGCCGCAGAGCCGTCCGGGAAGACGACCGTGGGCACCGTGCGGTTGCCGCCGTTGATCTGCTCCACGTAGGCCGCGGTCTCCGGCTGGTCCTCGATGTCGACCACCGTGTACCCGATGCCCTCGGAGTCCAGCTGGGTCCGGAGCCGTCGGCAGTACCCGCACCACGCGGTGGAGTACATGAGCACGGTGCCTTCGGCGGGGACCTGCGTGGTGACGGTCATCGGGTTCCTCCTTCGGCGCCTGTGGACGGCGCGCGGACAAGTGTCGGTGGCGCCTGCGAGAATCGCAGACGATGTTCACCCAGACCAACTCCGAACCCGCCGCCGCTCATCCCGACGCGATCCTCGAGGCGCTCGATCCCGAACAGCGCGAGGTGGCCCTCGCGCTGCGCGGTCCGGTGTGCGTGCTCGCGGGTGCGGGTACGGGCAAGACGCGGGCGATCACCCACCGGATCGCCTACGGCGTACGCACAGGCGTCTACAAGCCGACCAGCGTGCTCGCGGTGACGTTCACCGCGCGCGCGGCCGGCGAGATGCGCACCCGGCTGCGTGACCTGGGCGTCGGCGGGGTGCAGGCACGGACGTTCCACGCGGCCGCGCTGCGCCAGCTCGGGTACTTCTGGCCCCGGGTGGTCGGCGGCGCGCCGCCGCGGCTGCTGGAGCACAAGGCCTCGATCATCGCGGAGGCGGCCCGGCGCATCGGCGTGAGCGTGGACCGGGTCGCCGTCCGCGACCTCTCGTCGGAGGTGGAGTGGGCCAAGGTCACGCTCGTCACGTCGGACGACTACGAGCGGGCCGCGGCGGCCCGCGGCCGGGAGGCGCCGTCGGGCTACGACCACCAGACGGTCGCCCGGCTCATCGCCATGTACGAGGACGTGAAGACGGAGCGGGAGAACCTCGACTTCGAGGACGTCCTGCTCATGCTGGCCGACATGCTGTCGAGCCACAAAGCCGTCGCGGACGAGGTCCGGAGCCAGTACCGGCACTTCGTCGTGGACGAGTACCAGGACGTCTCGCCGCTCCAGCAGTTCCTGCTGGACCAGTGGCTCGGCGGGCGGGACGAGCTCTGCGTGGTGGGAGACCCGTCGCAGACCATCTACTCGTTCACGGGAGCCACCCCGGCGCACCTCCTGACCTTCCGCCGCACCTACCCGCACGCCCAGGAGATCCGGCTCGTCCGTGACTACCGGTCGACTCCCCAGGTGGTGGGGCTGGCGAACGACGTGCTGCGGCGGGCCGGCCGCGCAGGCGGCGCTCACCAGGCGCTGGAGCTCCTGGCCCAGCGGCCGCCCGGCCCGCCCGTCACGTTCAGCGTCCACGACGACGACGAGTCGGAGGCCAAGGCGATCGCCGCGCGCGCCGGCCGGCTCATCGCGGCGGGCACCCGGCCCAGCGAGATCGCGGTGCTGTACCGCACCAACGCCCAGTCGGAGGCCTTCGAGGCCGCGCTCGCAGACGCTGGTATCGGCTACCTGGTGCGAGGCGGCGCGCGGTTCTTCCAGCGCAAGGAGGTGCGGGACGCGATCGTGCTGCTGCGCGGCGCGGCACGGTCCGCCGACCCGACGGTCCCCATGCCGGAGATCGTCCGGGACGTGCTCTCGGCCGCCGGCTGGGCGGAGAAGCCGCCCGCGGCCCGGGGTGCCGCACGCGAGCGGTGGGACGCTACCCAGGCGCTCGTCGCCCTCGCCGACGACCTCGCGCAGGCCGCCCCCGAGGACGCACCGGCCACGCTCGTGACGCTGGTGGCCGAGCTCGAGGAACGTGCCGCGGCGCAGCACGCGCCCACCGTCGAGGGTGTGACGCTCGCGTCGCTCCACGCGGCCAAGGGCCTCGAGTGGGACGCCGTGTTCCTCGCGGGGATGAGCGAGGGCCTCATGCCGATCTCGCTGGCCGAGACCGACGACGCGGTGCACGAGGAGCGGCGCCTCCTGTATGTGGGGATCACCCGCGCTCGGGAGCACCTCGAGCTCTCCTACGCCCGGTCGCGCAACCCCGGCGGGCGTGCCTCGCGCAAGCGGACGCGGTTCCTCGACGGGCTCTGGCCGGAGGACGAGCGCGCTGCCCGCTCCGGCCGTGGTGCGGGCTCCGCGAAGGGCGGGGCCAGGGCGCTGCTGACCGGCGCGCACGACATGGCGCTCTTCGACGCGCTCCGCGAGTGGCGGCTGGAGGTGGCGCGAGAGACGGACAAACCGGCATACACGATCCTGACGGACGCCACTCTGGCGGCGGTGGCGGAGGTGCGCCCGGGCTCCGTGGCCGAGCTGGCGCGCATCAACGGGATCGGTCCCGCGAAGATCGACAAGTACGGCGAGACGATCCTCGGCATCGTGGGCACGGCTCCCTCCGGCGGCTGAGGCGCAGAACCGTGCCGCGGACGGGCCGAAAAAAACTCGTCGAAGAAAGTTCCGTTAATAAGTTGTCCCGGTAGATCGAGCCGTCATAGGGTCAGTGTTGTCCCTGACAGGAGGGTGAGGCCGAGAGGCCGAGCCCCGAGTTGAGCGAGGAGGTGGGTTCCCTGATGAAGATCAAGCAGATGCTGACGTCGAACGCGCACACCTGCGGCGGCTATGTGCCGCCGGCAGCCGATGCCGTTCGCGCCTTCCGTGCGCGCGTGCGTGGGGGAGCCCTGTCCATCCCCGCACCAGACTCCGTACCAGGAGTGCACCCGGTCTGACCGACCGAGTCACCATCCAGGCCGCGGAGTCCACTCGGGACCCGCGGCCTTCTCGATTCCCGGAACTCCCCGATCTCTCTGATCGGCCGGTGGATCGAGCAGTAGCCAGGGGTCCTGTTCCCCCCAAAGACGTTCATCGCCGACGTTCCTCACAGGACCACAGGAGACAACCGTGCGCCTCACTGCGCTCCTCGACACTCTTCCCCAGGGCGGATCCGGCCCCTGGGACCCTCCTCAACCCGTCGTCCCCACAGAGACGACCCCCCGTCAGGACACCGAGTTCGACCTGCTCATGAACTCCCTGCTCCCGTGCCGCACCAACGACCCCGAGCTGTGGTTCGCGGAGCACTCGGACCAGGTCGAGCGGGCCAAGGCACTGTGCCGCAGCTGTCCGCTCCAGGCCGGCTGCCTCGCCGGCGCGCTCGACCGGCAGGAGCCGTGGGGCGTCTGGGGCGGCGAGGTCTTCGTCGACGGCGCCGTCGTCGCCCGCAAGCGTGGGCGTGGCCGGCCCCGCAAGTCGGAGGCGGTCGCGGCATGACCACCGCGACCGTCCGGCCGTGACCTCGGCCCGGACCGACGGTCCGACGGCTCGACGTGATCAGGCCGTCAACGAACCGGCAGCCCCGTGCAGCCGCACCTCGCGTGCGGCGGCACGGGGCTCGTGCGTGGGAGGCCGTACGGCAGCGCCACCTCGACGGACAGGCCGAACATCGCCGGCCGGTGACCGTCGAGCTGTGCCAGCACCTGTCCGGCCGCGAGGGCCGCGGCCGTCGCGGCGAGCGTGGTCTCCTGGGGCGGTTCGGGTGTCTCGCGCAGCTGCGACGCCAGCACGGGCCACTGCGGGTCGGCGTCCGCGCGGTGCAGGTCCACGCACCCGACGCACGCACCCGCACCCGGCCTGACGAAAGGCCCGAGGACCACGTCCGCCTCGCGGACCACCACGGGGAGGTGCGGGATCCCGGACCCCATGAGCCGCCGGTACCTCGCCGGGTGCGCGGCGTGCGGCTCGACCACCACGACCACGTCGAGGGCGGGCATCCGTTGGGCGGAACCGGCGGCGCCGCCCTCGGCAGAGCGGCCGGAGCGGCCGGAGCCGCCGGACCCCCCGGGACCTCCGGCGTCCCCGTCGTCCACCGTCACGGCGACCCTCGGCGACCGGTCCGCGAGCGTCGACCGCACCGCCTTGTCCCGGCGCCGCCCGAGATCGGCGGTCCGCGGCCCGCCCAGGCCCAGGTCGGTGGTCTGGACGGGCAGCGGGTCGTGCAGCACCAGGTGCCCGACGCCGGCGGTCGCCAGGTGCAGGGCCACCGCCGCCCCGGTCCGCCCGAGCCCGGCGATGCCGACCGTGCGGGTCGCGCGCGAGGCGAGGGTGATCAGCCCCGCACCGTCCGGCCGCAGCATGCCGAGCACCGGGGAGTCCGCCGCGCCGTCGGCCACCGCGGACACCCGGCCGACGGGCGCGGGCGACGGGACGAGCACCCCCGCCCGCTCGAGCACGTCGACGATCGCGTCGCGGCGCTCCGCCGCGACCCCGCAGCGCGCAGCGGCCTGCTCCAGGGGGACGTGCCGTCGTTCGGCGAGCTCGCGCAGCCACGCGGTCTCGGCTCGGTCGAGCCCGGACAGCACGAACGCCCAGCGGCGGTCGGTCCCGCACTGCACCTCACCGTCGCCGCGGACGAGCAACGGCGTGCCCGGCCGGAGCCGGAGGGGGACGGGGCGGGCGGTACGCATGCCGTCCACTGTGCCCGACGGCGGCGCTCGCCCCGCGTCGTCGTCCACACCTCTGGAGGTACTACCGGCGCCACGCCGATTCCGCAGGGAAGAACGGGGATATATCTCCCTGCCCGCGGTGTGTTCTTGACCACCCGGGGCCGATAACCGCTACGGTCGTGCTGTGGCCCACGACGCCCTGACGTCCGTGGAGGTGCGCCGGAGCCGCCGTCGCACCGCCACGGTCAGCGCTTATCGCGACGGTGAACGAACCATCGTCGCGATTCCGGCGCGCTTCTCGCGGGCTCAGGAGCGAGAGTGGGTGGCCAAGATGCTGGCCAGGCTCGACGACAAGGAGCGCCGTCGGCGGCCCTCGGACGAGGAGCTCGTTGCCCGGGCGCGTGAGCTCTCGGTGCGGTACCTCGACGGCAGGGCGCGGCCCTCGAGCGTGCGCTGGTCGTCGAACCAGGGCCGGCGCTGGGGTTCCTGCACGCTGGTCGACGGGTCGATCCGGATCTCCACCCGGGTGCAGGGCATGCCGGCGTGGGTGCTCGACTACGTGCTGCTGCACGAGTTGGCGCACCTGCTGCACGCCGGCCACGGACCCGACTTCTGGAAGCTGCTCGACGGCTACCCGCGCACCGACCGGGCGCGCGGCTTCCTCGAAGGGGTCTCCTTCTTCCAGGACGGCGGCTCGATGGGTGACCCCGCCCAGGACGACTGAGGCGTCACTCCTCCCCGAAGATCTCCTTCAGCGCGGCGTCCACGTCCGCGTGCTCCGTGGCGAGGTCCGCACGGCGGCCGAGGTAGCCCGCGGGGTCGTCGAGGTCGGCGGTCACCGGCAGCAGGTCGGGGTGCTGCCACACGGCGTCCCGGCCCTCGGGGCCGGACTCGCGGGTGACGATCCCGAAGAGGGTGGCCGCGTCACGTGACCGGCGCGGACGCAGCTCCAGGCCGACGAGGGTCGAGAAGGTGTGCTCGGCGGGTCCGCCGGCCGCGCGGCGCCGGCGCATCATCTCGCGCAGCGGCACGGCGTGCGGCAGGTGCGGCAGGGCTGCCGTGGCCGTCACCTCGTCGACCCACCCCTCCACGAGCGCCAGCGTGGTCTCGAGCCGCAGGAGCGTGGCCTTCTGCTCGTCGGTGTTCTGCAGGCCGAACACGCCGCCCGACAGCGCCCGGCGCAGGGCGTCGGGGTCGGCGAGGTCGATGTCCTGGACCTGGCTCTCGAGGGCGGAGAGGTCGATCGTGATCCCGCGGGCGTACTGCTCGACGAGGCCGAGCAGGTGCGCGCGCAGCCACTGGACGTGCGTGAACAGGCGCGCGTGGGCGGCCTCGCGCAGCGCGAGGAACAGGCGGACCTCCTCCACCGGCGCGTCGAGCCCGTGGGCGAAGGCCGCGACGTTGGTGGGCAGCAGCACCGTCTGCGCACCGGCGAGGAGCGGCACGCCCACGTCCGTGGCGCCGAAGACCTCGCGCGACAGGGTCCCGGCGGCCTGGCCCACCTGCATGCCGAACACCGCCGAGCCGAGGCGCCGCATCATCTGTGCGGGGTCGATCCCGCCGAGGCCCGCGAGCACGCCGGCGGGCATGCCCGGCATGGCCACGCCGTCGTCCACGCCCTCCGGGAGCTGGTCGTGCAGCACGGTGGCGAGCGCGTCCGCGACCGACGTGGCGACCGGGGCGGCGAGCGCGTTCCACGCGGGGAGCGTGGCCTCCACCCACTCCGAGCGGCTCCAGGCCGCGGAGCCGCCGCCGGCGGGCGGGAGGTCGGTGACCACGTCGAGCCAGAGCTCGGCCACGGACAGGGCCTGGGTGACCTCGCGGGCCTGTCCACCCATGATCGACGGGTCGCCCTCGGCCACGGCGACCTGCCGGGCGATGTCGTGCGCCACGTCGGCGTTGACCGGGCCGGTGCCCGGCTCGGAGAGGAGGCGCTGCACCTGGGCGAGAGCCTGCTGCATCATCGCCGGGTCGGGCGCCGTGCCGCCCAGGGCGGTGGGGTCGAGCCCGCGGGCGCGCATCTCCGCGAGCACCTCCTCGGCGTCGTCGCCCAGCATGGAGCGGATCAAGTCCTCCCAGGACTGGTTGCCGGGGTCCGGCAGCTGCGGGTCGGTCATGATGCTCCTTGCCTGGTCCGTCGGTGCGGGGCCCGGTGCGCCCAGCGGTAGGGGCGCTCCGTCGGCTCTGCCGAAACATCACGTTAACCGTGCGAGCCGCCCGGAAGGTTCCCGCTTCGCTCTGGGCGCAGCGTCGGCCGACGGGGGAGAGGTCCCCGCCTCCCAGTCTCCACGACGGCTCCGCAGCGTGCACCATGCGTCCAGGACCGTGGGGGATGATGGGCCGGTGACCTCGACGCACGACCTGCAGAGCCATCCCGGGCAGGGCCCGCTCGACGACGGAGACCTCGACCCTCCGGTGAGCCGCCGCACGATGACCACGGGTGTGGCGCTGCTGGCCACGGCACTGCTGTCCGCCGCTGCGCTGGTGCTCCCGGCCCCCTACGCGATGCGCTCTCCCGGTCCCACGGAGGACACGCTCGGCGAGCAGGGCGGCAAGCGGCTCATCCAGATCGAGGGTGCCGAGACGTTCGAGGCCACCGGCGAGCTGCGCCTCACGACGGTCTCCGTCCTGGGCGGCCCGGGGTACCCCATGACGGCGGGCCAGGTCGTCCAGGGCTGGCTGGACCCGCAGCGGTCGGTGCAGCCGGTGGAGCAGATCTTCCCGGAGTCGACCACCAAGGAGGAGCAGCAGCAGGTCAGCCAGGCCGAGATGCTGTCCTCGCAGGAGGCAGCCACGGCCGCGGCCCTGACCGAGCTGGGCTACGACGTGCCGGCGACGCTGACGGTGGTCGCCGTGTCCGAGGGCACGGGCGCCGACGGGGTGGTCCGGCCCGAGGACGTCATCACCACCTTCCAGGGCGAGCCCGTCGGCACCTACGCGGACCTGATCGCCATGCTGGCCGAGACGGAGCCGGGCTCGGACGTGGTGCTCGGCGTGCAGCGCGGGGGAGCGCCGGCGGACCTGACGATCACCACGGGCGTGGCCGAGGGTGCCGACCGCGCCCTGCTGGGCGTCTACATCGACCCGGAGTACGACTTCCCGGTCGACGTCACCATCGAGATCGAGGACATCGGCGGGCCGAGCGCCGGCACGATGTTCGCCCTCGGCATCATCGACCGCCTCACCCGCGAGGACGAGGCCGACGGCGAGGTCATCGCCGGTACCGGCACGATCGACGTGGACGGCTCCGTCGGCGCGATCGGCGGCATCGAGCAGAAGATGTACGGCGCCCTGCGGGACGGCGCCGAGTGGTTCCTCGCCCCCGCCGGCAACTGCGACCAGGTGGCGGGGAACGTCCCCGACGGCCTGACGGTCGTCCGGGTCGCCACCCTGCGCGAGGCGCGCGACGCGGTACGCGCGATCGGCGCGGAGGACACGGAAGGGCTCCCGTCCTGCACCTCCTGACAGCGCGGTGACCGTGCCCGACGCCGGCCGGGCGCCTTCGCGGTCGCGTCGCCCAGGTCTGTGGGAACCTTGTGCGGTACCGGGCCGTTCCCCCGGGGAGGGCCCGTGCTGGGCCGCCGCAGTCGAAGAAGTTGTGAGGTAACGCCGCCGTGTCCTTCACCGCACCACGTCGCCGCTCGGGTGATGCACCCCTCGGACGACGCAGAAGTCCGCTGGGAGTGGCGATCGTCGTCGTCGCCGTCGCGATCGCCGGGCTGCTCCTGCTGGCTCAGCTCTGGACCGAGGTGCTGTGGTTCCGACAGCTCGGCTTCGACGACGTCCTCTGGACGCAGTGGGGCACCCGGGCGGCGCTGTTCGCCGCCGGGTTCCTGCTGATGGGCGGAGCGGTGTTCCTGTCGTTCTCGCTGGCCTACAGGTCCCGGCCGGTCTACGCGCCGTCCACGCCCGAGCAGGCCACGCTCGACCAGTACCGCGAGGCCGTCGAGCCGCTCCGCAAGGTGGTGACCATCGCCGCCCCGGTGATGGTCGGCTTCTTCGCGGGCGTCGCGGCGTCGGCCCAGTGGCGCACGGTCCTCCTGGCCTTCAACGCCGTGCCCTTCGGCACGGTGGACCCCGAGTGGGAGATGGACCTCGGGTTCTTCGTGTTCTCGCTGCCCGCGCTGCGGTTCGTCGCGAGCTTCCTCATGGCGGTCGTCATCCTGTCCGCCATCGCGGCCGTCGTGACGCACTACCTCTACGGCGGCGTGCGCGTCGGTGCCGCCTCCGGCGGCGGGCCCCGCACCACGCCCGCGGCGCGCATCCACCTCGCGGTGATCGGCGCCGTCCTCCTGCTCCTCGTGGCCGCGAACTACTGGCTCGACCGCTACACGATCCTGACGAGCTCGGGGGCCCGGTTCGACGGCGCCTCCTACTCGGACATCCACGCGGTGATCCCGTCCAAGGGCATCCTCACCGTCGTCGCCGTGTTCGTCGCGGCCCTGTTCGTGGTCGCCGCTGTCCGGGGCGACTGGCGGCTGCCCGCGATCGGTGTGGCCCTCATGGTCGTCTCCGCCATCGCGATCGGCGGGATCTACCCGGCCGTGGTCCAGCGCTTCCAGGTGAACCCGAACGCCCAGGAGCTGGAGACGCCGTACATCCAGCGGAACATCGACGCGACCCTCGACGCCTTCGACATCGACGAGGTCGAGAAGCAGGCGTACGACGCGACGACCGAGGCCACGGCGGGAGCGCTGCGCGAGGACGCCGAGACGGCGGCCTCCATCCGCCTGCTCGACCCGCAGATCGTCTCGCCGTCGTTCCGCCAGCTGCAGCAGAACAAGCAGTACTACGACTTCGCCGACACGCTGTCCGTGGACCGGTACATGGTCGAGGGCGAGTCTCGCGACACCGTGATCGCCGTGCGCGAGCTCAACCTCGAGGGCCTCGGCACGAGCCAGCGCAACTGGGTCAACGACCACACCGTGTACACGCACGGTTACGGCGTGGTGGCTGCCTACGGCAACCAGCTCGGACCGGACGGGCGGCCCGCCTTCTACGAGGGCGGCATCCCGAGCGCCGGCGCCCTGACGTCGATGACGGAGGAGGGCTACGAGCCGCGCATCTACTTCAGCCCGCGGACCACGCAGTACTCCATCGTCGGTGCCCCCGAGGGCACCACGCCGTGGGAGCTCGACTACCAGGCCGACGACCAGGAGGGTGGCGGCCAGGTCAAGACCACGTTCCCGACCCAGGCGGAGGACGCCGGGCCGAACGTCGGGTCGTTCATGCACCGCCTGCTCTACGCGCTGAAGTTCGGCGAGGAGCAGATCCTCTTCTCCGACCGCGTGACGGAGGAGTCGGAGATCCTCTACGACCGTGACCCCAAGCAGCGCGTCCAGAAGGTGGCGCCGTACCTCACCCTCGACAACCGGGTCTACCCCGCGGTCGTCGACGGGCGGGTCAAGTGGATCGTCGACGGCTACACCACCACCGACAACTACCCGTACTCCGCGTCGCAGCCCCTCGAGGAGGCCACGACCGACACGCTCACGCTCGAGCAGCAGACCGCGGCCTCGGTCGAGCTGCCGGCGGAGATCAACTACATCCGCAACTCGGTCAAGGCCACCGTGGACGCGTACAGCGGCGAGGTGACGCTCTATGCCTGGGACACCGAGGACCCGGTGCTCAAGGCCTGGTCCGGGGTCTTCCCCACCGCGCTCCAGCCCATCTCCGAGATCTCCGGCGACCTGATGAGCCACCTGCGCTACCCCGAGGACCTCTTCAAGGTCCAGCGCACGCTGCTCGCGACGTACCACGTGACCGACGCCGGCCAGTTCTTCTCCGGCCAGGACTTCTGGGACAACCCGGCGGACCCGACGGCCGCAGGCACAATCAAGCCGCTGCAGCCGCCGTTCTACATGACGCTGCAGATGCCGGGACAGGAGCAGCCCTCGTTCTCGCTGACCTCCACGTTCATCCCTGGTGGCAACACCGACCGTGAGGTGCTCACCGGCTTCCTGGCGGTCGATGCCGAGGCGGGGTCCGACGACGGTGTCCGCGCGGACAGCTACGGGCAGCTCCGGCTCCTCGAGCTGCCACGCGACACCACGGTGCCCGGCCCCGGTCAGGTGCAGAACAACTTCGACTCGAACCCGACGATCTCCAACGAGCTGAACATCCTCGACACCGAGGCGTCGAGCGTGCTGCGCGGCAACCAGCTGACGCTGCCCGTCGGCGGCGGCCTGCTCTACGTGCAGCCGGTGTACATCCAGTCGTCGGCGGGAACGCAGTTCCCGCTCCTGCGCCGCGTGCTCGTGGCGTTCGGCGACAAGGTCGGCTTCGCCGACACGCTCGACGAGGCCCTCGACCAGGTGTTCGACGGCGACTCCGGCGCTCCCACGGGCAGCGTGGACACGGAGCCGGACGTGCCGGACGCGCCCGCCGAGGGCGAGGGTGAGGGCGGTACGGAACCCACGCCCGCGCCGTCGGACACCGCTGCTCCGTCGCCTGCCGCGACGGACGCCGCGAGCCGGCTCGACGCGGCCCTGCGGTCGGCCAACCAGGCCATGCAGGACGGCCAGGCCGCGCTCGCCGAGGGCGACTTCGCTGCCTACGGCGAGGCGCAGGAGCGGCTGCAGACCGCGCTGGAAGAGGCGATCGCCGCGGAGGAGGAGCTGAACGCGGGCTCCTGACCTCCCAGCCCTGTGGGCGTGACCCCGGTGTCGACCGGGGTCACGCCCACAGGCGTTCCCGGGGCGAGCCGGCCCGGGCCACCACCACGGAGTTGATGACGTCGTCGGTGGGATGGACCACCTCCAGGACCGTGAACCCGCGCAGGGTGCTCGTCCGCACCGCGGGGTACAGGAGTGTCCGGAGACCGCGTGCGCTGCGCAGGAGCAGCAGGGCGCCCGGTCGCATCCGGGTCGCCAGACGGGCGGCGAGGGTGGCCTTCTCGGCCGTCGTGGTGCCGACGAGGGCAGCGAGGACCACGACGTCGTGGGCGCGGAGGTCGACGTCGGCCGCGTCGCCCACCTCGAGGCGCACGCCGCCTGGCCCCGAGAGGGTGGCGACCCGGCGTGCGGCCTCCGTCGCGACGGGGTCCACATCGACCCCCACGACCTCGGCCGACAGCCGGTCGGCGTAGGCGAACGCGGTGAGGGGGAGCGGGCCGCTGCCCAGGACCGCGACCGAGCGGACGGGTTCGTGGTGGTGCGGGGCAAGGGCGGCCAGCTCGAGCCGGACGAGCCGGCGGTAGTTGTCGGCGTAGGGAAAGGCGCGGAGCTCCGCCCGAGGGTCCGCGGCGGCGGTGATCCGCCTCGCCCAGGCCTGCTCCAGCGCGGACTCGCCCCGTGCGGACGAGGCACGCAGCGACGCTGCCCGACGCTGGACCCGTGGGTCGGCGAGCACTGCACGCGCCGTCGCCGCCGGTGTCCGCACGACCGTCCTCACCAGGTCGCCGAACAGCGCGTCGACCTCCGGTGCCGGTGTGAGCGAGGGGCGTGCCTCCAGCCGGTCGGCCAGGTCGGCGAGATGCTCGGCGACGGCGCCGGCGGTCGTGCGCGCGAACGCCGAGGGGTCGGTGGCAGGAATGAGATTCATTTTCACGAACGGTGATCGTGCCACGGGCGCGGTGCTGTTGTCTCCTGGGCCTGTGATTCCGCGGCTGGAGGGGTGTGACGCGCGCGACTGTCGATACGATTTGGCCTCACGTCCCAGGTGACGTAGTGTTAGGCCTACCGACGCGGGGTGGAGCAGCTCGGTAGCTCGCTGGGCTCATAACCCAGAGGTCGCAGGTTCAAATCCTGCCCCCGCTACAAAAGAAGGCCCCTGACCAGCAGAAATGCTGATCAGGGGCCTTTGTCATGCCCGGACGTGCGGCGACCGGGATTTATCGATATACAACGTGACGATCCGTTGCTAGCCTCAGGATCGCAACGCAGCCAGGCGGCGTGCTCAGGCACGGTTCGTGCGGATGAGAGGCAAGTCAATGATGATGAAGTCTCAGGCAAGGTTTAACGTTCGACCTGTCCGACGGTGGCGAAGAACGCTGGCGACAATGGCGGCCACCGCGGCAGGAGCGGGGGCGTTGATCGTCGCGCCGCCCGCGGCGGCGGACGCGGTGAGCGCGGACCCGTGGGTGGGCGAGGTGCCCAACAACCCGGTCTCGGACGTCTACCGCTTCACGGTGCCCTCGGCGGCCGTGACAGCGGCTACCGGGATCGAGAACGGCCTCGTCGCAGTGCAGGGCAACTTCGGCCCGGGCAAGGCCTGGACGGACCTCACCATGGGGACCAGCGGGTCGAACCTGACCGCGACGCTCGGCCCCCTCGAGCCAGGCCTCTACTACTACCAGTACGCGGTGCGTCCCGCGGCCGACCAGGACGTGGTCCCCTTCCGCAACCCCGACGCCCCGCAGGAGGTCACGTCGAAGCCCACCTACAGCACCCTGTTCGTCCCCGGACCGGGGGCGGAGTGGCTCGCTGACGTGGACGGCGGTGGAAAGCTCCAGACGCTCGAGTACAGCACGGGAGCGGCGAGCGGCAGCGAGGCACTCGTGTGGACACCTCCCGGGTACGACGAGGACCGCGCCGAGCCCTACCCGGTGCTCTACCTGCTGCAGGACGAGCGTCAGAGCTACCGCGAGTGGGTGGAGCTGGGCCGGCTCGGCCAGATCATGGACAACCTCACGCTCGGCGGGGACGCCGTGCCGATGGTGGTCGTCATGGCCGACGGCAGCAGGCCCGGCCCGGCCGGCGTGACCAAGGAGCTGCTTCCCGCCGTCGAGCGTGAGCTCAACGTCTCGGCCGAGGGGTCGGGCCGCGCGATCGCCGGCATCGGGCGCGGCGCCGAGCAGGCGCTGCAGGCCCTGGCAGACAAGCCGCGCGAGTTCGCGAACCTGGGCTCGTTCTCGGGCCGCTTCGACGGCGAGCTCTCCCAGGGCAGGGCCAAGCAGCTCAACGACTCCACCGACGTCGTCCGCCTGTACGCGGGCAACGTCACCGACCCCGCGTACAACGACACGGTCGCGCTGGCCGACACCCTGACCGCGGCGGGGGTGGACTTCCAGTCCGACGGGTCCGACCCCGCGACCGGCGGCACGTGGGACACGTGGCAGAAGAGCCTGCACGACTTCGCGCAGCGCGTCTTCCAAGAGGTCGAGGACGAGGGACCGAGCGAGGGCCACCTGCCGTTCGTGCAGCACGAGCTGCCCGCGGCGGGCACGACCCCGACGCCGTGGATCGACGAGAACGGCGTGGTCACCTTCGAGCTGGGCCCCGAGTTCGCGGAGGCGAACGGCATCAGGGTCTGGGGCAACTTCGGCCCGGCGGGAAGCTGGCCGCGTACCCCCATGGTCCAGCAGGCCGACGGGTCGTGGCGGCTCTCGCTGGCCGTCGAGGGCGGCTCGTACTACTACAAGTTCGAGGTTGACGGCGTGGACCACAAGGACCTCGGCAACCCCACGAGCGTGTTCTCGGAGCCGAGGTGGAGCACCTTCACCGTCGAGGGCGACACCCTGCGGGGGCGGTACACCGCAGAGGTGCCCGAGGACGCGCGGGGCGACGTCAGCGTCATGAGCTACCCGAGCACGGCAGGCGGGGGCCAGGAGCGCTCGGCGTACGTGTGGACGCCACCGGACTACGACGCGGACCGCGCCGAGGCGTACCCCGTGCTCTACCTCCAGCACGGCGGCGGTCAGACCTGGACCGACTGGCTCGAGGTGGGGTACATCGACCGCATCCTCGACAATCACTACCTGCAGGGCAACATCGTGCCGATGGTCGTCGTCATGGCCAACGGGAACGGCGTGAACTTCCCCACGGAGATCACGACGCGCATCGCGCCGGCCGCCGAGGAGCAGTTCAACGTGAGTTCCGAGGGCGACCAGCGAGCGCTCGCGGGCCTGTCGCTGGGCTCGGGCCACACGCTCAGCACGCTCTGGGCGCACTCTGGTGAGTTCGGCTACATCGGTGCCATGTCGGCGTTCGGCAGCCCGCCCGCCACGGCCGACGTCGCGGCCATCAACGAGGGCACGAAGCTGCTGCGCGTGTACACGGGTGACGTGCAGGACTTCACCTACCCCTTCACGATGCAGCTGGTCGCAGCGATGGGGAGCCGGGGGATCAACCACGAGCTCGCCCCGATCATCCCCGGGCCGCACAGCTGGGACGTCTGGCAGAAGTCGGTCATCGACTTCCTGCCCCGGCTGTTCAAGGACGCCTGACCGGCGTCAGCACGGTGCGGCCGGCGGGCTCAGCCCGCCGGCCGCACCACCTGGATGGAGGTGGCTGGACGTGATGCGCGCAGAGCCGGTGGGCGCACCGTGTGCTGTGCACGGTGAGGGCCCGTTCTGGGACGAGCCCTCCGCGAGCCTTCTGCTCGTCGACCTGCTCGCGGGCGACGTCGTGCGGCTCGACGACGCGGGTACCCCGGCCCGGTCCCACGTCGGGACGGTAGCCGCCGCTCTCCGCAGACGCGCGAGCGGCGGGTACGTCCTGGCGCTCGAGCGTGGATTCGCGTTCGCCGACGAGCAGCTGCGCGTCACGGGCGAGGTCGCCGTGTTCGACGACCCGGCGGTCCGGATGAACGACGGCGGGTGCGACCCGCAGGGCCGGTTCTACTGCGGCACCATGGCGCACGACGCGACGCCCGGCGCGGGGAGCCTGTTCCGCCTGGACACCGACGGCTCTGTCGCGACGGTCCTCAAGGGCGTGACCATCTCCAACGGCCTGCAGTGGAGCGCCGACGGGACCTTGGTCTACTACATCGACACGCCCACCGGCCGGGTCGATGTCTTCGACGTCGACCCGGCGACCGGCGCCTTCCACGAGCGCCGCCCGTTCGCCGTCGTCCCGGAGGGCAAGGGGCTGCCCGACGGGATGGCGATCGACACCGAGGGCGGGATCTGGGTTGCCTTGTGGGAAGGGGGCGCGGTGCACCGGTACGACGCCGACGGCGTCCTCACCGCCGTGGTGGAGGTGCCGGCGAGCCGCACGACCGCGTGCGCCTTCGGCGGGCCGGACCTGCGGACGCTGTACGTCACGACGTCGCAGCTCGGCGTGCCCGACGGGGCAGAGCCGCTGGCGGGCGCGGTGTTCGCGGTGGACACCGGGGTGGTCGGGGCCGTGCAGCACGCGTACGCCGGCTGACGCGCGCCCGCCCGGCAGGCCCGCGCGCCCGCCGAGCCCTCGTCAGGGCAGCCGCAGCGCGCCGTCGACGCGCCGCGGGAGGTTCCAGGGGTTGGCCTCCTGCAGAGCCGGCGGGAGAAGCCCGTCCGGGACCGACTGATAGCTGACGGGCCGCAGGAACCGGCCGATGGCGGCCGTCCCCACGGACGTCGTCGGGGTCGTGGCCGCGGGGTACGGGCCGCCGTGGTGCATCGCGTGCGTGACCGACACGCCCGTGGGCCATCCGTTCCACACCACCCGGCCGGCGCGGTCGGCGAGACGTTCCAGGAGCGGCCGCACCAGCTCCGCCTCGCTCTCGGTGCCCTGGACGGTCGCGGTGAGCTGGCCGTCGAGCGCGGCCGCTGCGTCGGCGAGCTGGGCGGGGTCGTCGTACGTGACGATCAGGGCGGCGGGGCCGAAGCACTCGACCTCGAGCCGCTCACGGGCGGGCGCGTGCTGGTCGTAGGTCGTCGTGAACAGCGCCAGGGCGGGCGCCGTCCCGACGTCGGTGGTCCCGGCCACCAGGGTGACCTCCGGCTGCTCGGCGAGGCGTGCCAGCGCCGCCGCGAAGCCCGACCGGATCCGGTCGTTCAGCATCGGAGCACCGGTGAGCGTGCCGGCACCCTGGGCGATGCGCTCGACCAGGTCCGTGCCGGCCGGCACGAAGATCACGCCCGGCTTGGTGCAGAACTGCCCGACGCCGAGCGTGACCGAGCCGAGGAAGCCGCTCACGAGGGCGTCGGCGCGCTCGCGGGCGGCGCCCGGGGTGACGAACACCGGGTTGACGCTGCCGAGCTCGCCGTAGAACGGGATGGGGTCGGGGCGGGCCGCGGCCAGGTCGAACAGGGCGCGGCCGGCGGTCTGCGAGCCCGTGAACGCGCCGGCCCGGATCCTCGGGTCGGCCACGAGCCTCCGGCCGGTCTCGACACCCGTCACGAGCCCGACGATGCCGTCGGGAGCGCCCGCCTTGTCCAGGGCGGACGCGAGGACGGCCGCCGTGCGGTCCGACAGGAGCGGGTGGCCGGGGTGAGCGGTGACCACTACCGGGCACCCGGCCGCGAGGGCGGATGCGGTGTCGCCGCCGGCCACGGAGAAGGCGAACGGGAAGTTGCCCGCCGACCAGACGGCCACGGGACCCAGCGGCCGCAGGACCCGCCGCAGGTCGGGGCGCGGTCCCATGCCCCAGCCCGGGTCGGCGTGGTCGACCCGCGCGTCGAGGTAGGAGCCCTCGCGCAGCACGTCGGCGAAGAGGCGGAGCTGGAAGGTGGTGCGTTTCAGCTCGCCGGTGAGCCTGCCCTCGGGCAGGTGCGTCTCGCTGGCCGCGACCGGGACCAGGTCGCCCGCCGCCGCGTCGAGGGCGTCGGCCGCCGCCTCCAGCCACCGGGCGCGCTCCGCGGGGGTCGCCGCAGACGCCGGCTCAGCGGCCGCGGCGGCTCGCGTCAGAAGGTCCTCGTACACGAGGCTCGGGGTGTCGAGCGTGTCCGGACTCATCGTTCCTCCAGGTCGTCAGGGCGTCGTCGTCCGACGACGGTGACGCGGTTTGTCAGGGAACCGATGCCGTCGATCTCGATCCGCACGACGTCGCCCGCGGCGAGGGTGAGCTCCGCCTCCGGGACGATGCCGGTCCCGGTGAGGAGCACGGCGCCGGCGGGCAGGTCGAGCGCGAGCACGAGCCAGCGGGTGAGCGTGTCCGGCGTCCGGACGAGCGCACCGGTGGACGACGCTCCCTCGAACACCGTCTCGCCGTCGCGCTCGATCGTCAGGCGGACCGCCCACGGTCCGTCCGGCGCGGCCCACACCGGCACGATGGCGGTGCTCAGGGCGCAGGAGCGCGTGTAGACCTTGGCCTGCGGGAGGTAGAGAGGGTTCTCGCCCTCGATGGAGCGGCTGCTCAGGTCGTTGGCGGCCAGATAGCCGAACACGTCGCCGGACCGGTTCACCACCAGGGCGAGCTCCGGCTCGGGGACGTCCCAGCCCGAGTCGGCGCGGATGCCGACGTCGTCGCCGTCGGTCACCACGCGCGCCGCCGTCGACTTGAAGAAGAGCTCGGGGCGGTCGGCGGTGTAGACGTGGTCGTAGACGGTCGGGTCGGTCGACTCCTCGGCGCGCCCGTCGCGGCTGCGCCGGTAGGTGACGCCCGCCGCCCAGACCTCCTGCTCGTCGACGGGCGGCAGAAGCCCGCCGGTCGCGTCGATCTTCTCGCCGCCCTGGGCCGCCCGCTCGACCACCTCGCGGGCGGCGTCGAGCGGCATCGACAGCAGCTCGGCGAGGGGCACGGGAAGGGCGTGCAGCCCGCCGGCGGTCCGGACGGCCCACCGCGGGCCGTCCGGCGACGCGACGCGGACGATCGACGTGCCCACGGAAACGTCAGTGCGACTCACGGGCCACCTCCGACCCGCTCGCCCCGACGAGGAAGTCGAGGTCCGCCCCCGTATCCGCCTGCAGTACGTGGTCGACGTAGAGCCGCTCCCAGCCGCGTCGCGGTTCGGCGAACCCTGCGGTGGTGGCGTCCGGAACCCGGCGGGCCCGCAGCTCGTCGTCGGGCACCAGCAGCTCGAGGCGCCGCCCGGCGACGTCCAGGAGGATCTCGTCGCCGTCCTGGACCAGGCCGAGCGGGCCGCCCGCCGCCGCCTCCGGTGCTACGTGCAGCACCACGGTGCCGTAGGCCGTGCCGCTCATGCGGCCGTCGCAGATGCGGACCATGTCGCGTACCCCCTGCTCGAGCAGCTTGGCCGGCAGCGGCAGGTTGGCGACCTCCGGCATGCCCGGGTAGCCCTTGGGGCCACAGCCCCGGAGCACGAGGACCGATGTCGCGTCGACGACGAGGTCCGGGTCGTCGATGCGTGCGTGGAAGTCCTCGACCGAGTCGAACACGACGGCCCGGCCGCGGTGCAGGAGCAGCTCGGGGCTGGCCGCCGCGGGCTTGACGAGCGCACCGTCGGGGGCGAGGTTGCCGCGGAGGACCGCGATCCCGGCGTTGCCGACCAGGGGCGCCGCACGCGGTGTGATGACGTCCGTGTCCCACACAGGGTTGCCGGCGAGGTGCTCGACGAGCGGCTTGCCCGTGACGGTCATCGCCGACGGGTCGAGCAGGTCCTTGACCTGCTCCAGGACGGCCAGGGGGCCGCCGGCCCGGAACAGGTCCTCCATGAGGTACGTGCCCGCGGGCTGGAGGTTGACCAGGAGCGGCACGTCCGCGCCGACGCGGTCGAAGTCGTCGAGCGTCAGGTCGATCCCGAGCCGCCCGGCGATCGCGAGCAGGTGCACGACGGCGTTGGTGGACCCGCCCACCGCGGCCAGCGCGACGATCGCGTTGAGGAACGAGCCGCGGCTGAGGACCTGGCCGAGCGTGCGGCCGCTCGCGACGAGCTCCACGGCGAGCCGCCCCGACGCGTGCGCGCTCTCCAGGAGGCGGCTGTCGGCGGCCGGGGTCCCGGCGACGCCGGGGATGGTCGTTCCGAGCGCCTCGGCCATCACGGCCATGGTGGAGGCGGTGCCCATGGTGTTGCAGTGCCCGCGGCTGCGGATCATCGAGGACTCGGAGCGCAAGAACGTGTCCGCGCTGAGGCGCCCGGCGCGGACCTCCTCGCTCAGCTTCCACACGTCGGTGCCGCAGCCCAGGGGCGTGCCGCGGAAGTGGCCGTTGAGCATGGGCCCGCCCGGGACGACGACGGCGGGCAGGTCCACCGAGGCCGCGGCCATCAGCAGGGCCGGGATCGTCTTGTCGCACCCGCCGAGCAGGACCAGGCCGTCCACGGGGTTGGCCCGGAACATCTCCTCCATGGCCATCGCGGCCAGGTTGCGCCAGAGCATCGCCGTAGGGCGCACCTGGGTCTCGCCGAGGGAGACGACGGGCAGGTTGAGCGGGATGCCGCCGGCCTCGTAGACGCCGTTCTTCACGGACTGCGCCACCTCGTCGAGGTGCGCGTTGCACGGGGTGAGGTCCGACGCGGTGTTGGCGATCGCGATCTGGGGCCGGCCCTCGAAGGCGGTCGACGGCACGCCGCGCCGCATCCAGGCGCGGTGCAGGTAGGCGTTGCGGTCGTCGCCGTCGTACCACTCGTTGCTGCGCAGGCTGGTCATCGGCTCAGCCCTCCCGCAGCTGGTCGAGGAGCGTGGCGCGCACGTCGCACGCGGCGAACGAGAACGAGGTCACGAAGGCCTCGAGCTGTTCGTCGTCCAGGCCGCGGAACAGCTCGGCGTACTCGTGCGCGAGCGGCTGAGCCAGCCCGAGGTTGATGATCAGCGTGCGCACCCAGTCGAACCGCCCCCACGGGTAGGGGTCGAACGAGGGGAACTCCCGGGCGACGAGGTCCTGGAACGGCTGCGTCGCCTCCCGCTCGCCGATCCCGTCCGTGCCCCACTGGTCGGCGGCGAGCCGCTTCTTCTTGGCCATGAAGTCGCCGAAGTGCTGCAGGTACGGCGAGGCGGGACTGACCGTCAGCAGGCCCTGGACCCCCACGTCCTTGTACGTCCAGGCGGTCCAGCTCGCGTCGTGGTCGCGATAGATGTCCAGCTGGTCGGCGAGGATCTGGCGGCGGACCGCGTCGACCGCCTCGTCGCCCGTGTAGATCGGCCCGAACTCGCCCACGAGGATCGGCGTGCCGGTGGACCGCGCGAACTCCGAGCGCTCGAGGAACTTCGCCAGCGCGAGGTCTTTGCTGTACTCGCTGCTGCGGCCCAGCCCTGCCGGCACGTAGTCGTGCAGCGTGTACACGGTGTTGGGCGCGGGCTCGGTGAACATGGAGAAGTCCGTCGAGTACGTGTTGCCGTCGAGGAACACGATGTGGTCCGGGTCGACCTCACGCACCGTGGCGAGCAGCCGGTCGTACACCGGCCCGACGACGCGCCCGGTCGGGTCGGCGGGCTCGTTCATGAGGTTGTAGCCCGCGACCCGGACGTTGCCGCGGTAGTGCTCGGCGATCGCCCGCCACAACACGTCGACGCGGTCCTGGAACTCCCGGTGGGTCCAGAACTTCGCCACGTGCGTGTCGTTGTCGGAGTGCCAGTGCTGGTTCTGCGAGCCGGGCAGGGCGTGCAGGTCGATGATCGAGTACACGCCGTGCCGGCCGAGCGCCTCGATGGCGCGGTCCAGGTGGCGGAAGCCGTCCTGGTCCACCTCGAACGGCGCGTCGTCGTGCTGGAGGTGGCGGTAGTTGACCGGGATCCGGACGAGGTTGAAGCCGTTCTCCCCGAGGAACCGCGCGTCGTCCTCGCTGAAGAACTCGCTGAGGAGTCGCTCGAAGAACCGGTCCGCACGCTCCGCGCCCAGCACGTCGGCCACGGTACGCCGCATCAGAGACTCGTTGGCGGCGTACCCGGTGATGAAGTTCTCCATGTTGAGCCAGCCGCCGAGGCAGATGCCGCGCAGGCGCACAGCGTCACCGAAACCGTCGACGAACTTGCTGCCCTGCGTCGTCAGAGGTCGGGGAGGTACGGATACGGCCATCCTGGGGTCTCCTTCGTCCGGGGGTGCTATGGGTGTGCGAGCCGCACGAGGGTCCAGGACACGGGCGGCAGCTCCGTGCGCGCGTGGTCGTCGGCCACCTTGGCGGTGGTGTTGGTCCGCGGGAGCACGGAGGTGGCGTCGTCCGCGGTCGCGGACCAGGTGTGGTCCGGGTTGGCGAGCGTCAGTGCCTCCACGAGGCGCAGGCCGGGGAAGCCGCGGAGGTCGACCTCGAGCACGACGCCGTCGGTCACGGACCGGTTGACCGCGAGGATCAGCAGGTCGCCGGTCTCCGGGTCGTGGGTCGCGACCGCGTCGAGCACCGGCACGTCGCCGAACTTGGCGGTGGGCTGCACCGGGGAGTCGACCGCCAGGCGCAGCACGTCCCCGGCGGCGTGCCGGGCGGTCAGGGCGAAGGGGTGAAAGATGGTCTGCCGCCAGGCGCGGCCGCCTGGCTCGGTCATGATCGGCGCGATCACGTTGACGAGCTGGGCGAGCGAGGCGGCGTGGACGCGGTCGGTGTTGCGCAGCAGGGAGATCAGCAGGTTGCCGACCACGACGGCGTCGGCCACGTTGTACTTGTCCTCGAGCAGGACCGGGGCCACGGGCCAGTCGTCGCCCGAGGGGGACTGCGACTCGGCGCGCTTCTGGTACCAGACGTTCCACTCGTCGAAGGAGATGTTGATCCGCTTGGTGTGTTTGCCGGCGGCGCGCACCGCGTCGGCGGTCGCCGCCACGGACTCGATGAAGTGGTCCATGTCGATGGCGGAGGCGAGGAAGGAGGCGAGGTCGCCGTCCTCCTCCCAGTAGTAGGCGTGGGCCGAGACGTGGTCCACGTGCTCGTACGCCTCGGTGAGGACCACCCGCTCCCACTCGCCGAAGGTCGGCATCCCGGAGCCGGAGGAGCCGCAGGCTACGAGCTCCAGGTCGGGGTCCAGCATCCGCATGGCACGCGCGGTCTCTGCGGCCAGGCGCCCGTACTCGTGGGCGGACTTGTGCCCCACCTGCCAGGGGCCGTCCAGCTCGTTGCCCAGGCACCACATCTTGACCCGGTACGGGTCCTCGGCACCGTTGGCGCGGCGCTTGTCGGACCAGGCCGTGCCGCCCGGCACGTTGCAGTACTCCAGCAGGTCCAAGGCCTCCTGGACGCCACGCGTCCCCAGGTTGACCGCCATCATCGGTTCCACCCCGGCCTTGGCCGCCCAGCGCATGAACTCGTCCACGCCGACCAGGTTGGGCTCGGTCGAGTGCCACGCCAGGTCCAGGCGCCGCGGTCGCTGGTCCACCGGGCCGATCGCGTCCTCCCACCGGTACCCGGAGACGAAGTTGCCGCCCGGGTAGCGCACGGTGGAGACGCCCAGCTCCCGGGTCAGGTCGACGACGTCGCCGCGGAACCCGTCGGCGTCCGCGCTCGGGTGCCCGGGGTCGTGGATCCCCGAGTAGACGCACCGGCCCAGGTGCTCGACGAACGACCCGAACGTACGGCGGCGGACGGGCCCGACGACGAACGCCGGATCGACAGTGATGGATGCGGACAGCATTGGTGGATCTCTCCTCGGTGCAGGGTGGGGGCTCCGCGGGCGGACGGCCGCTGGGGTCTGCCCAGCAGCCGCCCGCCGGCTCGCGGAGTGCGTCGCGGCGGCGCCGCGCGACGAGTGCTACTCGCCGAGCTCGTTCTGCAGGTCGGACTGCGCCTTGTCGAGCGCCTCCTGCACCGGCACGTCGTTCTCGTAGATCTCGTTGAGCGTCACGGTGGTGAAGGTGTTGTCGAGCGTCGGCCAGTTGGGGTTGCTGAACGACTCGAAGTGGCCGATGTCGTCCTTCACGTCGTTGAGGACGTCGAACAGGTTCGTCTGGAAGTACTTGTTGAACTTGTTCTCGGGGTTCTTCGTGATCTCCTCGTCCTCCCAGACGGACATGTTCACCGGGTCGAAGCCGAGGACTTCCCACACGGCCACGTTGGCCTCGGGCGACAGCTTGGCGAACGCGACCCACTCGGCGGCGAGCTCCTTGTTGGGCGAGGCGAGCGGGACCGCTGCGCCGGTACCGCCGCCGCCGATCGTCTTGAACTCCGCGTCCTCGGGGACGGGCGCGGGTGCGATGGCAACCTTGCCGGCGAGGTCGGGCATGTAGTCGACGTAGCGGGACGTGTACCACGCCGGGTACACGATCGCGGCGTAGTCGCCGTTGTTGATGGCGCCGTACGCCTCCTCGGTGTCCGGGCTGCCGCCAGGGATGGTCGATACCGCTCCGGCGTCCTGCATCTCCTTGATCATCGAGATGGCCTCGACCGCCTCGGGGCTGTTCACCTGCACCTTGCCCTCGTCGTCGAAGAACTGGCCGCCGAGCTGGGCGGTGACCAGCGGCTCGACAAAGTTGACGCCGGTGCTCGCGACGCCGAACGCCTTGCCGGTGGCCGAGCTGTACGTGGTGCCCGCCTCCTTGAAGTCGTCCCAGGTCTCGATGGTCGTGTAGTCGATCCCGGCGCCCTCGAGCAGCTCGGTGTTGTAGAAGGCGACGAACGCGCCGACGTGCGTCGGGAGCCCGTACACCCGCCCCTCCTTGCTGTACAGGTCGAGGCGCGCCTGGACGACGTCGTCCTTGTACGGCGCCGCGGCGTCCGTCAGGTCCATCAGCGGGGGCGTCGACCCCCTGACGAAGTTGGCGAACTTGTTGACCTCGATGTCCACCAGGTCGGGGAGGCCCTCGCCCGAGTTGAAGGCGAGCTGCAGCTTGTTGTGCATGTCGTCGTAGGGGTAGACGGTGACCTCGAGCTTGATCTCCTTGTCGGGGTTCGCCTTGTTCCACTGGGCGGCCATCTCCTCGTAGTAGGCCGCGTGGACGTCGGCGAACGTCCACATGTTCAGGGTGGTCGAGCCGTCGGCGTTGGTCGTCGGCTCGCCGCCCTGGCCGCCGCCGCACGCGGCGAGGGCGGTCACGGTCACTGCGGCGACGAGCCCGGACACCATTGTTCGTAGCTTGCTCATGAGACTTCTCCGTTCGATCTGTCGGGCGGTCAGCCCTTGACGGCTCCGGCGGTCATTCCCTGGATGAAGAAACGCTGGAAGGCGAGGAAGAGGATGAGGATCGGGATGAGCGAGAAGAAGGCGCCGATGATGAGGAGCTCGTAGTTGTTCCCGTACGGCGTCAGCAGGGTGTTGAGGCCGATCGGCAGGGTGAACTTCTCGGGGCTGCGCAGCACGAGCAGCGGCCACAGGAAGTTGTTCCACGTGATCATTCCGTTGAGGATCGCCATGGCCGCCATCGCCGGCTTGGTGATGGGGAGGACGATCCGGAAGAAGATGCCGAACTCGGTGACGCCGTCCACCCGCCCGGCCTCGAGGAGCTCCTTCGGTATTCCCAGGAAGTACTGGCGGAAGAAGAAGATCGTCACGGCCGAGGCGAGAAAGGGCAGCACGATCACGGTGTAGGTGTCTGCCAGGCCCATGTCGTTCACCTGCACGTACAGGGGCAGCATGAGCATCTCGAACGGCACGGTCATCACGAGGAGCACCATGATGAAGCCCAGCGTCTTGCCCTTGAAGTCGTACATGGCGAATCCGTAGGCGACGAAGGAGCTCACGAGGAGCGTGCCCACCACCTGGACCACCGTGAGCAGGAAGGTGTTGGCGAACCATCGGAAGTACGGGCCGGAGTCCGTGAAGAGCAGGACGTAGTTGTCCAGGCTCAGGCCGCCGAGGTCGACGTCGAACGTCATGCCGCGACGGATCACCTCGTTGCCGTCCTGGAAGGTGCCGACGAAGATCGCGACGAGCGGCACCAGCGAGATCGCGGCGATCAGGACGAGGAAGCCTGCCTGGACCCAGGCCGCGGCGCCCGGCGACAGGCCCTCGCTCCGCGAGGTGCGCCTCGACCGGTCGTCGCGGTCGGGCGGGGAAGGTCGCAGGACCGGCGCGGCGGTGGGTTGCTGAGTCGCCATCACACTTCCTCCTTCTTGAACGTCCCGCTGGCGAGGAGGTACGTGATGTTGATCGCCATGACGATCACGAGCAGCACCACGCCGACCGCGGAGGCGAACCCGAGGTTGTTCTCCTCGATCCCCTTGCGGTAGAGGTACCCGACCACCGTGAGGCCCTGGTTGTTCGGCGAGTTGTTGCCGGCGTAGAGCATGAAGCTCTCGAGGAACATCGCCAGCCCGCCGTAGACGCTGATGGTGACGACGTAGACGATGGTGGGCTTGAGGTTCGGCACGGTGATGTGGATGAACTGGCGGAACTTGCTCGCCCCGTCCATCGCGGCCGCCTCGTAGTACTCCGAGGGGATGGCCTGCATCCCGGCGATGAAATACATCATGTTGACGCCGGCCCATCGCCACAGCGCGAGCGCCAGCAGCGCGGTCAGACCCGTGAGGTCCTCGCGCAGCCACCGGACGGGACCGAACCCGAAGAAGTCGGCGACCTGGTTCATCATCGCGGAGCCGGACTCGGCGAAGATCAGCCGGAAGACGATTCCGGCGACCACGACCGACGTGAGCGCCGGCACGAACATCGAGGCCTTGAAGAAGCCCTTGAGCCGAGGGCTGCCGATCCGGGAGTTGACGATCGCGGCGAGCACCAGCGGGATCGGGACCAGCAGCACGATGGTCAGGACCATGTAGCGGATGCTGTTGTACAGCGCCTTCCAGAAGATGCTGTCCCGCCAGAGCCGCTCGTAGTTGTCGAGGCCGATGAAGGTCGCCTGGCCGTAGAGAACTTCCTGGGTGCTCATGACGAAGGACCGCCCGAGCGGGACCACCCAGAAGACGGCGAGCGTGATCAGGAACGGAAGGATGAAGATGTAGGGCGCGAGCCTCTTCGAGTACAGGATCTGCTTCAGCACGGTGTGCTCCCCTCCTCGGTGCGGGCAGACGGGCGACCCGGTCCGGGCGCCGGGCTCGGGTCGTCGCACGAGTACCCCGATGCCTGCGCCAGCCAGACGGGAGGGGCATCATGGGCGTCGTGGTAAAGATGAGCGACGTCGCGCACGAAGCGGGAGTGTCGAAGATGACCGTCTCGAACGTCATCAACGGCCGCCCGGGAGCGAGCGACGACACACGGGAGCGCGTGCTCGCCGCCGTGGAGCGCCTCGGCTACCGGGTGAACACGACGGCGCGCCACCTGCGCGCGGGCCGCACCGGGGCGATCGGCCTGCTCGTCCCGCACCTCGACGGGCCGTACTACGCACACCTCGCCGCCCGGCTCGACACGCTGGCGCGGGCGCGCGGGCACCACGTCATCATCGAGCGGACGGGCGCCAGCAGGGAGGGCGAGCTCGAGGCCATCTCGCCTGAGCGCGTCCGGCCCTACGACGGCCTCGTCTTCAGCCCGGTCCAGCTCGAGACGGCTGACCTGAGCGGGATCGGGGTGCCTCTCGTGCTGCTCGGCGAGCGGCGCCTCGCCGGGCCGTTCGACCACGTCATGATGGACAACGTGGGCGGCGCGGACCTCGCCACCACCCACCTGATCGAGCGTGGCTCGCGCCGGCTCGCCCTGGTGGGCGGTCGTCCCGACAAAGGCGTCGACAGCATGGCCACCCTGCGCACCCGCGGTTACCGCCAGGCGCACTCCAGGGCGGGCCTCCCGGTCGACGAGCAGCGTGTGGTCGACGCGGACTCGTTCACCACCAAGGACGGCTACGAGGCGGTCATGCGGCTCCACCGCGAGCAGGTCCCGTTCGACGGCGTCGTCGTCCTCACGGACGCCGCGGCGATGGGGGTGCTGCGCGCGCTGGCCGACATCGGCCGACGGGTCCCGGACGACGTCCAGGTCGTCGGGTTCGACAACGATGTGGAGGGCGAGTACCTCGTCCCCCGTCTGACCACCATCGACCCGGACAACGACTCCATGGCGGCGCGCATCATGGAGCTGCTGTTCCGCCGCGTCGAGGCGCGGGCTCCCCTTACCGGCGACGCGGTCGAGGTGGTGACCTCGGCACGCCTCGTCGTACGCGAGTCGACGCGTCCTCGCGCGCTCGCCTAGTTCTCGTTCGGTCACAGCGCCTCTTCCTTGAGTCACGCCAGTCCACCGGGCTATATCGATAAAGTACGGCTGCCCGAGGGGGGTGTCAACGGGACTAGGCTGGCGAGACAGGCCTTGAGGAGGTCGCGATGGCAGCGGTGGACGTCCGGGTCGAGCGCGTGATCCACGCTCCCCTCGCCGAGGTGGCCGCCTATGCGGCAGACCCGTCGAACGCGCCCGAGTGGTACGCGAACATCCGGTCGGTCGAGTGGCGCACCGGCCCTCCGGTTAGGGTCGGCTCGGAGATGGACTTTGTCGCCCGGTTCCTCGGTCGGCGCATCGCATACACGTACCGCGTCGAGGAGCTCGCGCCCGGGCAGAGGTTGGTGATGGCCACGGCGCAGGGCCCGTTCCCCATGCGGACCGAGTACACCTGGGAGCCCGCCGACGGCGGAACCCGGATGACGCTGCGCAACACGGGCGACCCGTCGGGCTTCGCCTCGGTCGCCGCGCCGGTCCTGGAGGCAGCGATGCGCCGGGCGACGACGAAGGATCTGGAACGGCTCGCGCGCATCATCGAAGGGCGCGCGGAGACCCCGGGGCGCACGTAGCAGGCTCCCACGCCACGAGGAAGGGGCCGGGCATCCGGAACGACAGGTTGTCGTCGCTGACCGGCGGAGCCACGACCCGGCAGCGGCGCAGCGCCGGACCCAGCTCCGCGAGCACCACCTCCGCCTCCAGGCGCGTGAGCTGGCTGCCCAGGCAGCGGTGGGCGCCCGCCCCGAACGCGAGGTGCCGCCGGGAGCCTCGCTGGCCGGGCGCCATCCGGCCGGGATGCTCCACGACGGTGGGATCGGACCCGGCGGCGCCGAGCCAGACCAGCACCGGCTCGCCGCGCCGCACGGGCACGCCCCCGAGGTCGGTGTCGGCGGCGGCGACCCGCCGCCACGACGTGATCGACGAGTGCAGGCGCAGCCCTTCCTCGACCACGGCGGCCGGGTCGTCGTCGAGCAGCGACGGCTCCGAGAGCAGGCGGTGCAGGAGCACGGTGAGGAACTGCGACGTCGTCTCCTGGCCGGCGACGAGCAGGAAGAACAGCGCGGCCGTCGCACGGTCCTCGCCCTCGGCGTCGCGCACGGCCCCGACGGCGCCGTCGGCCCTCGCCACCATGGCGCGCAGCCGCCGGTGGTGCGGTCCCACGACCCGTGCCAGGTCGAGCTGACGGGCGGGCGACGGACGGCCCCAGAAGAGCTCGAGCGCGGCCCGGGAGAAGACCTTGAGCTCCGCCGCGGGCCCGAGATCCAGCCCGAACAGCCGCCCGAGCGCGGCGGGCGGCACCTCGGACGAGACGACGGCGTCGAGGTCGACGACGCCGCCCTGACGGAGGTCCCACGTGGCCCGGGCCACCGTCCGCCGGACCACGCCCGCGAGCCAGGGGCGCAGCTCCGCCACCCGGACCGGGTGGAATGTCTCCGCGAACACGGCCCGGATGGGCTCGTGGCTCGGCCCGGCGTTGTTCGCGAGCGTCGGTGGCAGCCGGAAGCGGTGCCGGGCGAGCTCGCGCAGCGTCGTCGGCGACAGGGGGGTGATCGCGTCCAGCGCGTTCACCGGCGAGAAGGCCTCGTTGTCCGTCAGGACGTGCCGCGCGAGCCGGTGCGAGGCCACGACGACCTGCCCCTCCCGCCGGAACACGTCGGTGTCCGGGCGGTCGTGCCGCCACAGGTCGAACAGCACGTCCGTCAGGCCCCCGGCTGCCAGCGCCCGCCGAGGGAGGCGGCGAGCCAGTCGGCGGCCTGCGTCCGGAACTCGGTGGGGGAGAGGGATCCGGCACCCTCCGGGAGGATGCCGAGGAGAGGCGCCTGCGCCGCGACCGGGAGGTCGGTCAGGTTGCACCGCGACGCGAGGTCGGGGCAGGCCGGCAGGCTGCCGACCACCACGCCCGGACAGGTGATCCCCCGGGTCCGCAGGGCCTCCAGGGTGAGCGCCGTCGCGTTGAGCGTGCCCAGCCCCGCGGCCGCGACCACGATCACCGGCGCGCGGAGGTGCACGGCGATGTCGGCCAGCGTGGAGCCGTGGTCGTCGAACCGCACCAGCAGCCCGCCGCACCCCTCGACGAGCACGAGGTCGTGGGTGCGGGCCAGGGAGTCCACGGCCCGCGTGACCCAGGCCGGGCGGACCGGTGCCAGCCCGGACCGGCGGGCCGCGGTCTCGGGTGCGAGCGGCTCGGGGTAGCGGGCGAGCTCGTACATGGTGACGGAGCCGGCGAGCCGCGCGACGGTGTCGACGTCGCCGGGCTCGCCCTCGCCCACACCCGTCTGTGCGGGCTTCACGACGGCGACCGTGTGGCGCGCGGCGAGGGCGACCGCGGCCAGCGCGGCCGTGGTGACGGTCTTCCCGACGCCGGTGCCCGTGCCGGTGACCACCAGGACCTGCGCGGTCATCGCGCGCCGCCCCTCGAACCGGCGGGCACGCCCGAGGACGCGAGCACCGCGGCGCGCACACCGGCGCAGACGCGCGCGAGGTCGTCGTCGTCCGTCACGTAGGGCGGCATCGTGTAGACCAGGTCGCGGAAGGGGCGGAGCCAGACCCCTTCCGCCGCGGCGGCGTGCGTGGCCGCTGCGACGTCGACGTCGTGGTCGAGCTGCACGACGCCGATCCCGCCCAGCACCCGGACGTCCCGCACCCCGGGCAGCCCGGAGGCCTCGGCGAGCCCGTCCCGGAGACCGGACTCCAGCCGGGTCACCGTGGCGCGCCAGTCCTGGCTCAGGAGGAGGCCCACCGACGCGTCGGCGACGGCCGCGGCCAGCGGGTTCCCCATGAAGGTGGGCCCGTGCGCGAGCACCGGCACCTCGCCCCCTGAGATCCCGGCGGCGACCCGGGTGGTGCACAGGGTCGCGGCGAGCGTCAGGTAGCCGCCGGTCAGCGCCTTGCCGAGGCACATCACGTCGGGCGCGACCCCCGCGTGGTCGGCCGCGAACAGCTCCCCGGTGCGGCCGAACCCGGTGGCGACCTCGTCCAGGACGAGGAGCACGTCGTGCGCGTCGCACGCCTCCCGGAGCACCCGCAGGTACGCGGGGGAGTGGAACCGCATGCCGCCCGCCCCCTGGACCACGGGCTCCACGATCACCGCGGCCAGCTCGTGGGCGTGCTGCGCCACCAGGTCGGTGAGCACCCGGACGTACTCGGGGTCCGGCTGGGCGTCGAACCCCGGCGGCGGCGCAGGTGCGAAGACCTGGCGCGGCAGGGCGTCCGACCACAGCTGGTGCATCCCGCCCTCGGGGTCGCACACGGACATGGCGTGCCAGGTGTCGCCGTGATAGCCACCGCGCCAGGTGAGCAGCCGGTGCTTGCCCGGCCGCCCCACGGAGGACCAGTACTGGAGGCACATCTTGATCGCGACCTCGACGGCGACGGAGCCGGAGTCCGCGAAGAAGACGTGCCGCAGCCCGGCGGGCGTGATGTCGACGAGCCGCGTGGCGAGGCGTACCGCGGGCTCGTGGGTGAGCCCGCCGAACATGACGTGGCTCATCCGGTCGAGCTGGTAGTGCGCGGCGGTGTCCAGGACAGGGTGGCCGTAGCCGTGGATCGCCGACCACCACGAGGACATGCCGTCCACGAGCTCGCGGTGCCCTTCGACGGGCTCGGCGAGGCGGAGCCGGACACCGGACGCCGACTCGACGACCAGCGGCGGCACGCCGGGCATGGGGCCGTAGGGGTGCCACACGTGCTCCTGGTCCAGCGCGAGCAGCTCCGCGCGCCACGTCCGTGCCGTCGACGTCCCCTCCGCCGACGCCCCGTCACGCATTGGGCGGCAGGTCTGTGCCGGCGCCGCGGCGGCGGACCGCGACGTCGGCCCGGTGCGCCGGCAGCGTGCCGGTCCCGGCGCCCTCCACGACGAAGCCCGCGTCCGCGATCATCTCGAGGTCGGCCTGGCCTGCCTGGCCCTCGCTCGTCAGGTAGTCGCCGAGGAACAGCGAGTTCGCCAGGTGCAGCGCGAGCGGCTGGAGCGACCGCAGGTGCACCTCCCGCCCGGCCGCGAGCCGCACCTCCACGTCGGGGCAGACGAAGCGGACCATGGCGAGGATGCGCAGCGCGCGCTGCGGCGTGAGCTCCCAGGTGCCGGCGAGCGGCGTGCCGTCGAAGGGCAGGAGCAGGTTGACCGGCACGGAGTCCGGGTCGAGCCCGCGCAGCGCGAGCACCACGTCGACGAGGTCCTCGTCGGACTCGCCCATCCCCGCGATGAGGCCGGAGCATGCCGACAGCCCGGCCCCCTGGGCCCGCTGCACGGTGTCGACCCGGTCGGCGAACTCGTGGGTGGTGCAGATGTCGGCGTAGGTGGCCTCGGACGTGTTGAGGTTGTGGTTGTAGGCGTGGACCCCGGCGTCGCGGAGGCGTTCGGCCTGGCCGTCGGCCAGGAAGCCCAGGCAGGCGCACACCTCCACCTGCGGGTGGCGGTCCTTGATCGCGTCGACGGTGCGGCACACGCGGTCCACGTCGCGGTCGGTGGGGCCCCGCCCGCTGGCGACGAGGCACACGCGGCGCGCCCCGCCGGTGACGCCCGCGTCGGCCGCGGCGGTGGCCTGCTCGGGCGAGAGCCACGTGTACTTCAGCACCCCGGCCTCGGAGCCGAGGCGCTGCGAGCAGTAGAAGCAGTCCTCCGGGCAGAGGCCCGACTTGAGGTTGACCAGGTAGTTGAGCTTGACCCGGCGCCCGAACCAGCGGCGGCGGACCCGCCCGGCGGCGGCCACCACGTCCAGCAGGTCGTCGTCGGACGTGGCCAGGACCGCCAGCGCCTCGTCGCGCGTGACCCCGCCGGGTTCGGCCTGCAGTCCCTTGTCCACGAGCGTGGACAGCAGGTCGGTGAGGTCAACAGTCTCCATGGTCCGATCCTTGCGGGGGACAGGTTCATCCGGTATGGGGCAAACCCGACAAGAGTTATCGCTCCGTGATGTGCGCCTGGACATGTCACACGAGACCGGCGCGCGGCTACGGTCGGGCCGGAGAGAGAGGGGCGCCCATGGAGAGCGCACGTCCGTCGGGTGTCTTCGACTGGCTGGAGGACGAGGTGACGCGGCGCCGTCGTGCGGGTCTGCTGCGGGTGCTGCGGCCCCGGGTGGCTGAGGAGGACCTGCTCGACCTGTCCGGGAACGACTACCTCGGCCTGGCCCGCCACCCCGAGGTGGTCGACGCCGCGGCGGCGGCGGCCCGGACCTGGGGTGCGGGGGCCACGGGCTCCCGGCTCGTCTCGGGGTCCACCGAGCTGCACGCTCGCCTCGAGACGGACCTCGCGGCGTTCTGCGGCGCCGAGGCCGCCCTCGTCTTCTCCTCCGGCTACGCCGCCAATCTCGGCGTGCTCACGGCCCTCGCCCCGCGTGGCACGCTGATCGTGTCCGACGCCGGCAACCACGCCTCCCTGATCGACGGCTGCCGGCTCGCGGAGGGCACCACCGACGTCGTCGCGCACGCGAGCCCCGCCGCCGTCGAGGCCGCCCTGCGGGGACGCTCCGGCCGGGCCGTGGTGGTCACGGACGGCGTCTTCTCCGTGGACGGCGACGTCGCCCCGCTGGCGGACCTGGCCGCGGCCTGCCGTGCGCACGGCGCGGCGCTCGTGGTCGACGACGCGCACGGGCTGGGCGTGGTGGGAGAAGGCGGGCGCGGCACCGTCTGGGCGGCAGGCCTGGCAGGAGCGCCCGACGTCGTCGCGACTGTCACCCTCTCGAAGTCGCTCGGCTCGCAGGGTGGTGCGGTGCTCGGCCCGGCGCGCGTGATCGAGCACCTGGTCAACGCCGCGCGGACGTTCATGTTCGACACCGGGCTCGCTCCCGCCGCGACCGGGGCGGCCCTGGCGGCGCTCGACGTCCTGCGCCGGGAGCCGGAGCGGGCCGACCAGGTCCGTGCAGTGGCCTCGGGGCTCTCCCTGCGGCTCGCCGAGGCGGGCCTCGGCGCCACCCGGCCGGGCGCCGCCGTCGTCTCCGTGCCTGCGCCGTCCGCGGACGAGGCGGTCGCCTGGGCCGCACGGTGCCGCGAGGCGGGGCTGGCGGTGGGGTGCTTCCGGCCGCCGTCGGTCCGTCGACCGCGACTGCGCCTGACGGCCCGGGCAGGGCTCACGGCGGCGGAGGTCGCCTGGGCGGCCGGGGTGGTCATCGGCACTGCCCCGACGGCGTGACGCTCGTCATGTTCACCCCAATCTTCGAGGAAAATGTCAGTTCTGCCCGGATGTGTGGCGGAAGCACCCCGCGCATGCGGGAGGATGCGCGACATGAAGTTCGAGTACTTTGCGCGCTCTGACGACGAGAGCGCCGCCCTGACCATCGACGGCTCCCTGATCGAGGGGAGCGTGGAGTCGCACGTGGTGGATCCCGCGTCGGTCCTCGGCCAGCTGGAACGGCTGCTGGGCGCGCGCGCCGAGGACGGCGGCCTGCGGAGCGCGCAGCTGGTCTCCGAGAGCGCGGACGGCGCCCGGCTCGTGATCCGCCTCTCCGGCCCGCTGGTCTCCCTCTTCGCGATGGTGCAGCCCGGGACGCTCGGGGACATCGTCAAGTACTGGGGCCTGTCGCGCAGGTTCCGCCGGGCGGCCCCGGAGGACCTCCACGCCTTCGCGCTCGGGCTGCACGGGCTGTGCCAGAGCGGCAACGGCCGCGTCTACTGCCGGGCCACCGCCGACGAGAGCGAGCTGGCTCTCGCCTCCGCGCCCGCCTCGCCGGCCGAGGCCGGCGGCGACGGGCCGAAGCCCCTGCCGCGGCGGTGACCGCGGGGCGTCGTGACCGACACACGATGCACACCGGACCGTTCCAGCATCGCCTCCCGCAACCGCGTCCGAAAAGTCCCTTTGATCACTCTCTCTTGACGACATCGGTCGAGAGGGGACGACATGGGGACGACGAGGGACGAGCTGCCGGTCGCCATCGGCTACGTCGGTTCCGCGGACGAGGCCGAGACCGCCCGCCAGCGTGAACGCCTCGAGCGCTACGCCGCGGGCGAGGGCCTCGCGCTCGCAGCCACCCTCGCCGACCTGCGCGACGTGGCCACGCTGAGCGAGATCGCCGACCTCGTCCGGGAGCACGACGCGGTGCGGGTCCTCATGCACGCAGGCGCGCCGCTCGCGGTCTACCAGAACGCAGTAGCCCGGGTGGTCGGGGCCACCGGAGCGGCCTGCACGGTGGTGGCCGACGAGGCTCCTGACGAAAGTCGGTTACCGCACCGTCCGGCGTCGGGCACGCTCGGCGCATGACCTTCATCGCACGCCACCGGCTCGCCCCGCTCGTCGGCGCGGCGGCCGCCGCGGCCGTGGCCGCCGCCGCGCTCCTGCTGCCCGCCGCGCTCGGCACGGACCCCGTCACCGTCACCCGCGGCACGGTGGCCACAGCGCCCGACGACGGTCCCGCGGCCGTCACGCCGGACCGCGTCGACGCCGTGCTCGCGGACGCTCTGCGACGCGCGGGGCTCCCGGGCGCGGCTGTCGTGATCACGCACCACGACCGGATCCTCTACAGCGCGGGCTACGGCCACGACTCCACGGGCGCCGCGATGACGGCCCGCACGCCCCAGCTCGTCGCGTCGATGAGCAAGGCGTTCACGGCCACCGCGGTGATGCGGCTCGTGGAGGCAGGCGAGGTCGACCTCGATGCGCCGGTGGTGACCTACCTGCCCGCGTTCCGGCCGGCCGACCCCCGCGGCGACCGCATCACCGTGCGGCAGCTGCTGAACCAGACGTCCGGGCTGGCCGACGGCGGCTTCCGCGAGATGTCCCTGCCGCAGCCGCGCACCACCGCCGAGGAGCTCGACCGCCTGCGCGGGGCGCGTCTCACCGCGGACCCCGGGACGCGCTGGCAGTACCACAACCCGAACTACCACCTCCTGGCGGCGCTCGTGGAGGCGGTGGACGGCCGGTCGTTCGAGGACTACCTCGCCGAGGAGGTGCTCACGCCGCTCGGCATGGATGAGAGCCGTGCGGTCCGCAGGACGGGTCTCGGCCTGGGCGTGGCCGACGGGTACGTCACGATGTACGGCCACCCCGTCCGGCACGCGTACCCGGAGCACTACGTCGCGGGCGGCGGCGGTCTCGTCTCCACCGCCGACGACCTCGGCGCCTGGCTCGTGTCGCAGACCAACGGTGGGCGCTCCCCGGACGGCGTCGCGGTCCTGACCCCGGAGAGCCTCGCCGTGATGCACAGCTCGTCCGCCGTAGGCGAGGACTACGGGTTCGGCTGGTTCGTCAACACGCAGGAGGGGAACACCGGAGCGGTGGAGCACGGCGGCACCCACTTCACCACCAGCGGCACGCAGGCCTTCTTCCCCGCCACCGGGTACGGCTACGCGGTGGTGTTCAACAGCGCCTCCTCCCTGGGGGCCGAGCAGGTGGCGGTCATGGCGGGCGTGGCGACGCTGCTGAACGGCGAGGAGCCCGAGCCGCCCGCCCGGGTCTCGCTGTCCGTGGACACGGCGCTCGCGGTGGCCACGTTCCTGGTGGTGGGGTGTGCGGTGCGGGGTGCCCTGGGAGCGCGCGGCTGGGCGGAGCGCCGCGGCCGCACCCGGCGGGTCCTGGGCCTGACGTGGCCCGTGCTCGTCGTGGTCCTCGCCGCGACGTTGCCCGGGTGGGCCGGGGCGTTGTTCGGCGGGCGTGACGTCCCGTGGTCCAACGCCTGGCTGGGGTGGCCGGCGATGGTGGTGCTCGTGGTCACGACCGGCGCGGCGGCCGCCGTCGTCCTCGCGTGCCGGGTGGTGGCGCTGCGCTCGGGACGGCTGATCCGCTGAGGCCTTGTGGCAGGATGGCTAATAGCGTTAGGTTGTTGGCTATGACGAATAGCGAACTGCGACCTGCCGTCCCCGGCCGCCGCTCGGCCGCCGCCCTCCTTGTGGTCGCCGGGCTGGGCTTCGTGCTCTTCCCCGCCCTTCGTCCGTGGCCCGACGAGTCCGGTCCGACGGCGGGGCTCGCCGCGGCCTTCGCCTCCGACCGCTGGGTGGTGGCACACCTCTGCGGGATCTTCGCGATCGCGCTCCTCGCCCCCGCGCTCCGCAGCCTCGCGGGTCTGTACGCGGGAACCGCCGGCGAGCGTCCCGCGAGGTGGGCCGCCGCCGCGGCAGGGACGGGCGCTCTCTGGTCGGCCCTCTACTTCGGTGCGGAGGCGTTCGGCCTCCAGTCCGTCGCCGAGGCCGCCGTCGCGTCGGGCGACGTCACGGGCCAGGCTTATCTCGACACCATCACGGACCTGCGCAACCAGCCGCTCGCGATCACGCTGTTCGGCGTCGGGCTCCTGCTCGTGGCAGCGGCAGGGGTGCTTGCGGCGGTGGCGGTCTGGCGGTCCGGTGCCGCGGCCCGCTGGGCGGGCGTGCCGTTCGCGACCGGTCTGGTGCTGCTCCTGCCGCAGTTCTGGGGCGGCCCTCCGGTGCGGGTGGCGCACGGCGTGCTGCTGGGTCTCGGGTGCGTGCTCCTCGTCGCGGCGCTCGACATGCACAGGCAGTCCCTCCGGGCGAAGGCGTCCCGTACCGGGTGAGCTTCCCGGGACCGACCTGTCCTGGTGGGACTCCCTGCTGACCCGGACGTTGGTGCAGGTGGTGTTCCTCACCGCCACGATCTCGCTGACCGCGCTGACGTTCCCGCGCTTCGACGTGCACGGACGCCCGTCCGGGGCGAAGGTGTCGACAGGCGATCGAGGAGGACGGGATGGGTCTGGAGATCACGCGGGAGGAGACCTTCCAGAGCCGCGAGTGGCGCGCTGAGCGGATCGGCTGGACGCTGCTGGCCCTCTTCGTCGCAGCGGGTCTGGCGGGGCTCCTGGGCGCGGGCCCGCTGAGCGACACGACGCGGGAGAGCCCGGGCGGGCTCGTGGACGTGAGCTACGCCCGGGTCACCCACTTCGAGGCCGACGACTCACTCTCCGTCCGGCTCGCGCCCGACGCGGTGGAGCAGGACACCGTCACGATGACGGTGGCCGGATCCTGGTTGTCCGGCGTCGACCTCCAGGGAGTCTCCCCGCAGCCCGGCGAGGAACGACTCACGGACGACGGCGTGGTCTACGAGTTCGACGTCGAGGACCCGGGCGA
This sequence comes from Antribacter gilvus, assembly GCF_003946865.1. Classification (GTDB taxonomy): domain Bacteria; phylum Actinomycetota; class Actinomycetes; order Actinomycetales; family Cellulomonadaceae; genus Antribacter; species Antribacter gilvus. The sequence goes on along the minus strand of NZ_QXTH01000008.1, from coordinate 227,407 downwards.
CCTGACCGTGACGATCACCTTCCGCGCCCAGGACGTCGGCCCGCTCACCGCGGACGTGTCCGTCGGTTCGGACACGGTGTCCCTGACCCAGCTCGTCCTGCCCTAGCCCGTCCTGCCCTAGCCCGTCCTGCCTTGGGAGGCCACCGATGGATGCCGTGCTGCGCGCCGTGGCGATCTACCTCGTCCTGCTGCTCCTGTTCCGGCTGGTGGGCAAGCGGGCCCTGTCCCAGGTGACCACCTTCGACTTCGTGATCCTCCTGATCGTCGGGGAGGCCACGCAGCAGGCGCTGCTCGGTGAGGACTTCTCCATCACCCATGCCGCGCTGGTGGTCGGCACGCTCCTGCTCCTCGAGCGCGGTGCCGACTACCTCACCTGGCGTTTCCCGCGTCTCCAGCGGGTCGCGGAGAGCGTCCCCCTGGTGATCGTCGAGGACGGCCGCGTGCTGCACGAGGTCCTCCGCAAGGAGCACCTCTCGGAGGAGGACATCATCGGGGCGGCCCGGGAGGCCCACGGCCTGGAACGTCTCGACCAGATCAAGTGGGCCGTGCTGGAGACCTCCGGCGGCATCAGCGTGGTGCCGAAGTCTCAGGCGCCGGAGGCCTGAGCCGACGGCGCGGGCGCTGCGCCTGCGTCCGCCTCCGCGGGCGCCGGGACCGCCCGGAACGAGTACCAGAGCAGCCAGCCGATCATCCAGAGCTCACCGATGGTCGCGACGTAGGACAGCAGGTCGCCGACCAGGGCGGCCCCTGGGGCGAGGTGGGTGACGAACGCACTGGCGACGTAGCCGACGCCTCCGGCGATCACGAGCACACCGAGGGCACGCGGCATCCCCGAGCGCAGGGCGAGGAACCCCATCGGGACGAGCCACAGGCCGAAGAAGAGCGCGCCGACACCCCAGAAGCTGCCGCCGAGCACGTAGAGCACCTGGACGGCGCCCGCGGCGTCGGCAGCGCCGGCCGGGGTCAGCGCAGTGTCGAGGGCGGCGGCCAGGCAGGCGGCGCTGCCCAGGATCGCGACGGCGTTGACCATCCCGAAGGCCGCCAGGGAGCCCGCGGCGAACGCGTCGGTGCGGCGGAAGAGCCGGTAGAACCAGAGGGCCACGAGCGCCTGGACGGCCACCAGCGCGAGCTCGAGGGCGATGCCGACCCGGGCCAGCCCTTCGTTCGCGACGAGGTGGTCGAGGGTGGCCGCGGAGCTCGAGGGGTCGAACAGGAGCGGGCGGATCACGAGGAACCCGGGGACGGCCACGATGGCCATCGCCAGGTAGAGCAGGCCGGTGGTGCGGGCGGTGCGGGGGACGAGCGCGGACGGTTCCATGACGCTTCCTCTCGGGACAAACCTTACGACGTAAGGCTGACCATACGACGTAAGGTGACGGTGTGGGAAGAGGAGGGGCTGGATGAAGACGGACGAGTCGACGTCGACGGGCGGTCGGCCGGCGCGCACACCGCTGAGCAGGGAGCGCGTCCTGACCGCGGCGGCGGCGATGGCCGACGCCGAAGGGCTGGCCGCGGTGACCATGCGACGCCTCGCGGCGGAGCTGGGCGTCGAAGCCATGTCGCTCTATCACCACCTGCCCGGAAAGGGTGGCCTGCTCGACGGCCTGGTCGAGAGGGTTGCCGGCGAGATCGCCGACGCCGCCGCGACGGCGGTCGGCGCGCTGGGCGCGGACGACTCCGACTGGCGCCACGTGGTGCGGGCCCGGATCCTCGCGGCGCGGTCCGTCATGCTCCGGCACCCGTGGGCTCCTGGGCTGATCGCCTCCCGGCCGAGCATCCCCGCTCCCGTGTTCCTCCTCTACGAGGAGGTGCTCGGCGCGATGATCCGCGGTGGCTGCTCGTACCACCTGGCGCACCGGGCGATGCACTCGCTCGGCAGCATGGTCCTGGGCTTCGCCCAGGAGCTCTTCAGCCCTGCCGCGGCGGGCGGCGACCTGGAGCCCGACCGGGCCGAGGCCGAGCTCGCCGCGATGGCCGAGGTGCTGCCCTACACGACGGCGATGGTGGCGAACGAGATGCACGCCGCGGACGACCCGACGCTGGGCTGGTGCGACGGACAGTCGGAGTTCGAGTTCACGCTCGACCTGCTCCTGGACGGCCTCGCCCGCGCTGCCTGAGACCCGCGCTTTGGATTGTTGACGTTAACAGCCGCAGATGTTGACGTTAACATCCGTCGTGCCACAGGATGGTCTCGACTATCCGGGCGGGCCTCGCACTGACGCGGCGCCCGCAGATTCCCAACGGCGGGAGCTGGCAGATGCGCAAGTTGTCCCCTCGAAGGCCGCTCGCAGCAGCGGCCCTCAGCGGTCTCGTGGTAGGTCTTGTGGGTGTGATACCCCCGGGCGGTGCTGCATCGGCTGCTGAGCCGAGCGGTCCGGTCCCGGTGACCGTGACCCCCAACCCCTCCTACCGCGCGAGCGAGCCGTTCCAGGGTTGGGGCACCAGCCTGGTCTGGTTCGCCCACGCGACCGGTGGCTATCCCGCGGAGGTCCGCGAGGAGCTGTACCAGAAGGTCTTCGGCGAAGACGGCCTCAACCTCAACATCGCCCGCTACAACGTGGGCGGTGGCAACGCGACCGACGTCGACAACGCCTATATGCGCAAGGGCGGCGACGTCGAGGGCTGGTGGCAGCCCGACCTCGATGGCGACGGAGACACCGACGAGGCCGTCCGCGCGAACGTGGACGCCTACCGCCAGGCCTGGGACGCCGACGACGACGCGTCGTACGACTTCACCGCCGACGCGACGCAGCGCTGGTGGGTGGACCGCCTCGTCCAGGACGACCGGATCACCCACTGGGAGGCGTTCAGCAACACCCCACCGTGGTTCATGACCCCGAACGCCTACGCGACCGGCGGTTTCGACGCCAACACCGACCAGCTCCGGCAGGACAGCATCGACCAGTTCGCGGGTTACCTGGTGCGCGTCGTCGAGGAGATCGAGGCCGCGCACGGCATCACGGTCGACACCGTCGACCCGATGAACGAGCCGAACACGAACTACTGGGGCACGCGCCTCAACCCGGACGGCTCGCTCGCGTGCTGTCGCCAGGAGGGGGCGCACCTGTCGCCCGCCCTGCAGGCCCAGGTCATCGAGGCGCTCGACGCCCGACTGGCGGCGTCGAGCACCGAGGCGCTGATCTCCGCGCCCGACGAGACCAACCCCGGCACCTTCGTGGCCGACTGGAACGGCTGGAGCCCGGCTGCCCGCGAGGCGGTGGACCAGCTCAACGTCCACACCTACGGCACGGGGAACCGGGTGCAGGTCCGCGACATCGCCAAGACGTCCGGCAAGCCGCTCTGGATGAGCGAGGTCGAGGGCGACTTCAGCGGCGTCGACGGCCTGGACCTCACCAACATCGACAACGGCCTCGGCATGGCCGGCCGCATCGTGGACGACCTGCGCGAGCTCGAGCCCACGGCCTGGGTGTTCTGGCAGCCCGTCGAGGACCTGTGGAACATGGAGGTCACCGAGACCGCCAACTGGGGCAGCGTCTACATCGACTTCGACTGCGACGCGGACGGCAACTCCCAGCGCCGCCTCGCCGCCGGCTACGACGACCCGTCGTGCCAGGTACGGACCAACGCGAAGTACAACACGGTGCGCAACTTCACCCACTACATCCACCCGGGCGACTTCTCGGTGGCCGTCGACGACCCCGCCACCACGGCCTTCGTGCGCAGCGACGGCACGGGCGCCACGCTCGTGCACGTCAACAGTGCCACGACCGAGCAGGACGTCACGCTGGACCTCTCCCGCTTCGGCAGCACGGCGGGCGCCACCGTCACCCCCGTGGTGACCACCCGTCCCACGGCCGAGGACCTCGAGGCGAACGCTCTCGTCGAGGGCGACCCGGTCGCCGTCGGCCCGGACGGGACGGCCACGCTGCGCGTGCCGGCGAAGTCCGTGGTGACCTTCCTGGTGGACGGCGTCTCCGGGGTGGCCGACGACGCCGCGCCCGCCGACGACACGCCCTACCTGCTGCGCGGCGCGGGCAGCGGCCGGGTGCTGACGAGTCACGACGGCTCGCCGGCGACGACCATCGAGAACCTGACCTCGACGCCGGGAACAGGCACGCCCGGGACCAACCCGGCCGACCGGCAGGCCTGGACGCTGCACACGCTGTCGGGCGGCGGTACGCACGAGCGCACCGTCGCCGTCACGGACGGCACAGGGGAGTTCCTCGCGTCGACGCCTGGCCACGGCACGGCGCTCGTCGCGTCGGACCTCACCACCGCTGCGACCACCCCGGCCCAGCAATGGATCCTCAACAGCACCGACGGCGTGCGGTACTCGCTGCTCAGCGTCGCCACGACCGAACAGCTCGACATCAACGGCGAGGGCACACGGGCCGGGACCGGAGTCGGGACCTGGCTGGGCAGCACCGGGGCGCACCAGGCCTGGACGTTCCAGGCCACGGCCCTCGAGGGCGTCGACGACGTCCAGGCCGAGGCTCCGCTCGGCACGGCGCCGACCCTGCCGGCCACCGTGACGCCGCAGTACGCCTGGGGTGCGGGTACGCCGGTGCCCGTCGCCTGGGACCTCCCGGCGACGTGGGACGGCGCAGGCACAGTGACCGTCGCGGGCTCGGGCGTGGACGTGTTCGGCACGCCGTTCGACGCGGTGGCCCGCGTGGACGTGGGCGACTTCGCGATCACCGACCCCGCCACCGTCCACGGCTACGTCGGTGCCGACCCGGCGACGGTGGTCGCCGCGGCTCCGGCGACCGTCCCGGCGCACGTCGGGACGAGCCCGCGCACGTTCGACGTGCCGGTCGAGTGGGACTGGTCGGCTGCGGGCGACCTCACCGGCGCCACCGGGGTGGTGACCGTGCCGGGCACGGCCACCACACGCAGCGGCGAGCTGCCCGCCACGCTGTCGGTGGTGGTCACCGAGCCGACCACGGCGAACGTGGCGCTCGCGTCGACCACCGTGGCGTCGGCGACGTACACGGAGCCGGGCTATCCGGTGGACCGCACGCGGAACGGCCTCACCACCGACAAGGGCTGGTCGAACTGGCGGTCCGGGGCGCTACGGCCCCAGGACACCCTGACCTACGACCTGGGTGCACCGCAGGATCTCGACTCCGCGCGGATCTACTTCTTCGCGGACGGCTCGCACCCGTCATGGGCTCGCGCCTACACGGCCGAGTACCGGGCGGCGGACGGGACGTGGGTGCCGCTGTCGGACGCGCCGGTCGAGGTCCCGCCGTCGAGCGGGGGCACGCCCGTCGTCGTCGACCTGTCCGGGATCCGCACGGACGCCGTGCGCTTCGTCCTCCTGCCGACGTTGCGCGCGGACGGCTCGCCGGTGCACCTCGTCGTCGCCGAGGTGGAGATCGAGGCGCTCGCCGCGAGCCCGTCGGGCGTGGCGGGACTGGCCGACCTGCGGGTCGGCGGCGTGCCGCTGGACCACCAGGACGCCGACCGTGAGCAGTACTCGGTGCGCCTCCCGGCCGGTGCGGCGGTGCCGGACGTGGCCGCCTACCCGGTCGACACGGCTGCCGAGGTGACGGTCGAGCAGGCGGCGCCGCTCGGCGACCGCGGCACGAGCGTGGCCCGCGTGACCGTCACCTCGCCCGACGGGGAGGTGACGCTGGTCCGGACGGTACGGTTCGTCCGGACGCCGACCTCCTGAGGCCACGCACGGTGACGACCAGGTAGTTGTTCCCCGTTCCGGGCTGGGACGGGGAACAGCTACCTGGTCGTCGGTCGGTGGGGCACCATAGGCGGCATGACGGAGCCGCGCCGGTGGCGACCCGAGGCGATGCTCCTGCTGGTCGTGGCGGCGGTCTACCTCAACCAGGTCGCCTTCACGCTGTACGTCTTGGCGGTGCACGACGGCGACCCGGGCTTCGTCTCCCGCTACCTCCCGGACGGGTGGTTCGACCTGTGGACCCCCGCGTTCCTGGCGGACCTCGCGGGCCGTCTCCCGGCCGCTGAGTTCCTCGCGCCCTCGGTGCTCACCGTGCAGGCGTTCTGGGAGCTGCCGTTCGTGCTGCTCGCCTACCTCACGGTGCTGCGGTGGCTTGACCCGGCGTCGTACCGGTTCGTGGCCGCGGGCTGGATGCTCTGGGCTGCCGCGGTGGCGCACACGGCGGTGTTCTGCGCGGTCGAGCTGCTGCTGCCGAACCCGTGGACCGCGGCCGACGTCGTCGTCCGGGTGGTCTCCTGCGTGGTGACGCCCTGGGTGCTCGGGCGGGTCGCGCGGCGGGACCTGGGCGGTCCGGGCGGTCCGGGCGATCCCGGCAGCCCGCATGCCGCTGGCGCTCGTGGGCTGCTGCTCTTCGGGGCGAGCGCGGGAGCGCTGGGCTACCTGGTGCTCGTCGTCTACGACACTGCGCTGTTGTACAACCTCGGGCGGCTGCCCGGTCGGGCGGCCGAGGTTCTCGTGGTCGCGGCGGTGCTCGTCGCGGTGCGGGTGGGGGCGTCGGCCCTCGAGAGGCGGGGCCGTAGCGCGGCGCCTGATCGGCTGGCGGGTGTCCGGCCGGAGGGTCCCGTGCTCGGCACCGTGGCCGCGAGCCTGCGGCACGGGCTCGTCCTGTTCTTCGTGCCGGCGCTCGCCGTGCGGTACGCGATGTCGTTCTTCGGCAGCCCCGTGCTGGGTCTCGGCGTGGTGCTCGTGGTCCTGAGCGTCGCCCTCTGGCTCGGCTTCCGTGAGGCCGCGCGACACCTGGTGGTGCGGGAGCGTGTGCTGACGGCTGTGGCGGTGCTGGCCGCGGGCGTGGCGGCGGTGGGGCTGGGGACGCTCGCGGGCTCGGCGGGGTCCTCGCCGCATGTCGAGGTGACCCTGGGGCTAGCGGCAGCAGTGTCGCTGGTCTCCGTGGTCCTGCTCGCGGCGGCCGCGGACGCGTTGGTGCGAACGTTATTCCCAGTTACCGGCACTCACCTGGAATAACGAGTCGATGTTCCAGGATCCGCGAGCAGGAGTCCGCCCTCAGGCGAGCTCTCGCAGCAGGTCGGCTGCCTGTCCCAGGTAGGAGTCCTCGGCGGCGGAGAGGTTCGGGTCGAGCCGGCGCTGAGCGACGGCGTCGTCGACGAACGGCGCCGCCGGGGTGGAGACGGTGGCCGCGAGGGTGCTGATGACCTCGAGGACGTCGGCCCGGATCGCGGGGGCCAGCGTGGCGCCGGCGGCGAGCATCCCCGGCGTCACGACGACCTGGGCAAGGATCAGCAGAGTCATCGCCACGTCCAGCCCGGCGGGCCCCGGCCGGGCGTTGGCCCAGTCGATCACCACCGGTCCGCCGGGACCGAGGAGGACGTTCTCGGGGTGCAGGTCCAGATGGATCAGCGGCCCGTCCGGCCACGGGATCGCGTGGAGGTCGTCGTGCAGGCGTGCGAGCAGCCGTGCGGCGTCGGCGGCGGTGGCGCTCCCGGAGAGGAGCGCCTCGGAGAGGGTCGGTCCCGTCACGCGCTCCATGACGATGTCCGGGCCGTCGACCGAGCCGACGCGGGGGACCGGGTAGCCCGCCGCGTGCAGCGCACGGATCCGCGTGCCCTCCTCGACGGCCGACCGTCCGCCCCGGTTGCGGCGGAGCACGCGTTCGTCGTCCACCAGGTACACGTCGGCCTCGCGGCCTGCGGCGATGAGCTTCACGAGGCCGAACGGTACCGCTGGTCAGTCGTCTGCAGCCTGACTCAGCCGAGCGACCTCGGAGATCGCAGCAGGTGCCTCGGTCGATGGGAGGACCCAGTGACGTGTTCCGCGTTCGGCGGTCACGGTGTACCTGGTCACCCGCACCCCTTCCGGTGCCGTTACTACCCGGAGACTACGGCACCCTGATAGCATCTGCTATCGGAGGTGCGGAGATGGACGAGGAGTCAGCAGTCGAACGAGCCCTTGCGGCGCATCTCGGCGAGACGGCTGAGCGCACTGCCAGCCTGCGCGCCACCGCGGCTCGCGAACTGGTCCTCGCAGCGCAGCGGGCGCACGCGTTGGGCTGGAGCCAGCGACGCATTGGTCGTGCGCTCGGTCGGAGCCAGCCAGAGGTCGCCCGACTCCTGAAGACGGATCCTCCGAAGATTGATCTGACCTACGGATCGCCCGGTGAACGCGCTCTTCTCGGCGTCGTGCTCCGTGATCACCGTGATGCCATCGTGGAGGCGGCCGCTCGGCGTGGGGTGCGCAACGTGCGGATCTTCGGCTCGGTTGCCCGAGGCGAGGAGACCTCTACGTCCGATGTCGACCTGCTGGTCGATCTCGACCCGGGGACTGGGCTCTTCGCGCTCGGGGCGCTGGAGGCGGAGCTCGAAGGACTTCTCGGCCGCGAGGTGGACATCGTCGTGGCTCGGGCTGTTCGCGACGAGGTTGCGTCGACGATCGAGTCGATCCCACTGTGAGCGAGAAGGACAGGCGGGCTGTCGAGTCGGCGCTCCATCACTTGGGCGTGCTCTCGTCGCATGTCGGTCACGGATCACTCGACGATCCGATCCTGTTCGATGAGGTGTGCCTCCGGCTGGGGGCCTCGATCGAGGCGGTGTCAAAGGCCAGTGAGGCCCTTCGACAACGTGCTTTCGGCCCCGCTCGGCCCGCGATCTGGTCGACGAGGAATCGCATCGCCCATGCGTACGAGTACATCGACCCTCAGTTGATCCGCGACACGATCGAGAACGACGTGGCCGACTTCGAGGGCGCACTTCGCAAGGCTCTCGCCGATCTCGCCAGCGAGCACTGAGCTCGGGCGGTCGATCGGCACGTCCTCGGCCCGCCGTTCAATCGTCCCCGTGGATCCGCCCCCTCGTCTCCGACAGCGGCCGGGCCGACGCGCCCGTCCGGGCGGCGACGATCTCCGCCGCGATGCTGATCGCCGTCTCGTCCGGCGTGCGGGCGCCCAGATCCAGCCCGATCGGGCTCCGCAGCCGGGCCAGGGCCGCCTGCGGCACGCCTTCCTCGAGGAGCCGGGCGACCCGGTCGTCGTGCGTGCGGCGTGATCCCATGGCGCCCACGTAGGCGTCGTCGGGCAGCCCGGAGAGCGCCGCACGGAGCAGGGGCACGTCGAACTTGGGGTCGTGCGTGAGGACGCACACCGCTGTGGAGCCGTCGACCCGCCCGGCCGCCAGCTCCGCCTCGAGGTAGCGGTGGGGCCAGTCCACGACCACCTCGTCGGCGTCCGGAAAGCGGGCGGCGGTGGCGAAGATCGGCCGGGCGTCGCAGACCGTGACGCGGTAGCCGAGCAGCCGGCCCGCGCGGCACATCGCCGCGGCGAAGTCGATCGCCCCGAACACCAGCAGCCGCGGCGGCGGTGCGAACGACTGCACCAGGACCCGCACCCCGGTCCCGAGTCGCTCCCCGCGCGGCCCGTACTCGCGCAGCGCCGTCTCGCCCGCAGCCAGGTGCCCGACGGCGTCCTCGGCCACCACCGCGTCCAGCGCCGGGTCTCCCAGGCTGCCCTCCGTGTCGGACCCGCCGCCGCGCCCCCGACCGACCCCGGTCCGGACCGTCAGGCGCTGCCCGACCGACCCCGCCGCCGGGGCGGCCACGACCGTGGCGAGGGCGACGGGAGAGGCGACCCGTCCGTCGTCGGGCAGCAGGTCTGCGACCAGGGCGGGGAATCCCGGCCACGTCTCGCGCGAGAAGGGGGTGACCAGGACCTCGATGGTGCCCCCGCAGGTGAGGCCCACGTCGAGGGCGGAGGCGTCGGAGACGCCGTAGCGGGCGAGGGCCGGGACCCCGGTCTCGGAGACCTCGAGGCAGAGGTCGTAGACGGCACCCTCGACGCAGCCGCCGGAGACAGAGCCCACCACGTCCCCGCCCGGGCCGACGGCCATGGCCGCTCCCGCGGTCCGGGGCGCGGAGGAGAACGTGCGCACGACGGTCGCGAGCGCGCCGCGCTCCCCGGCGTGCCACCAGGCGAGGAGGGAGGGGAGGAGATCCCGCATCGACCCATTGTGCGCCGCGCGTGTCACGGGCCGGTGTCACGCGGATGACGGGACGCGTCGAACCGATCCGACCCGCCCTCTTGGCAGGCTCCAACCCGTAGTGAATCCTTTCACTGTGACTTCTCACGCCCTGACCGACGTCGTCCACGGCGACCGTCCCCTCCGTTCCGTCCTCCGGCTGCTCGCCCGGCACCGTGGCCGGGTCGCCGCCGCAGTCGGCTTCTTCGCCCTCAAGGACATCCCGCTGTGGCTCCTGCCCGTCGTCACGGGCAAGGTCATCGACGTGGTCGTGGCCGGCGGGCCGCTCCGCGAGCTCGCGCTGTGGGCGGTCGTGGCGTTCCTCGCGCTGCTGCAGAACTACCCCAACCACGTGCTGTACACGAAGTTCTTCATGGGCGTGGTGCGCCGCACGGGTGCCGACCTCCGCAACGCCCTCGCAGCCCGCCTCCAGGCGCTCTCCATCGGTTTCCACACGCGGATGTCGTCGTCGATCATCCAGACCAAGGTGGTCCGCGACGTCGAGAACATCGAGACGATGCTGCAGCAGGCCACGCACCCGCTGCTGTCGGCCACGATGGTGGTGACCGGAGCGGTGGTGACCACCGCGGTGACCGTGCCGCAGTTCCTCCCGGTCTACGCGCTCACCGTCCCGCTCGCCGCGCTGCTCCGGTACCTCCTCGCGCGGCGCTCGCGCGAACGCAACGAGACGTTCCGCCGCGAGGTCGAGCGGTTCGCGGCCCGGGTGGGCGAGATGGCCACGCTCATGCCGGTGACCCGCGCGCACGGGCTCGAGGCAGAGGCCACGCAGCGGGTCGCGTCGGGCGCGGAGGGTGTGCGCAGCGCCGGGTACGAGCTGGACGTGCTCAACGGGCGCTTCGCGTCGGTGTCGTGGGTGGGGCTGCAGCTGCTCGGTACCGGCTGCCTCATCGCCGCGGCGGCGGGGTCGCTCACCGGGGTCGTGGCCGTCTCGCCCGGCGAGGTGGTGCTGCTCTCCTCGTTCTTCGCGCTCATCACGAGCGGGGTCACGCAGGTGCTCATGCTGATCCCGGTCATCGCCCGCGGAACGGAGTCGGTGCGCTCGATCGCCGAGGTGCTCACCGAGCCCGACCTCGAGGAGAACGCGGGCAAGGCGCCCGTCGCCCGGGTGGGCGGCCGCATCACCTTCGACGCCGTCGGCTTCCGCTACCCGGAGGCCGACTCGCCCGCGCTGGACGACGTCCGCATCGACGTCGAGCCCGGCGAGACGGTCGCGTTCGTGGGGCCGTCCGGGTCCGGCAAGTCCACGATGCTCAACCTCGCGCTCGGCTTCCTGCGCCCGACGACGGGGCGGCTCCTCCTCGACGGGACCGACGCCACCACCGTCGACCTGCGGACCTACCGCCGGTCTGTCTCGGTGGTGCCGCAGGAGTCGGTGCTCTTCCAGGGCTCGGTGCGCGACAACATCACCTACGGCCTGGGCGAGGTTCCCGACGAACGCGTCCGCCGGGCGCTCGCCGACGCCAACGTGCTCGACGTCGTCGAGGCGCTGCCCGACGGCTGGGACACCACCGTGGGCGAGCGCGGGGCGAAGCTCTCGGGCGGGCAGCGGCAGCGGCTCGCCATCGCGCGTGCGCTGGTGCGCGACCCGCGGGTGCTCCTGCTCGACGAGGCCACCTCGGCGCTCGACCCGGAGGCCGAGGCCCTGGTACGCGAGGCCCTGGACCGGCTGCGCAGCGGACGCACCACGCTTGTCGTGGCGCACCGGCTCTCGACGATCCGATCCGCGGACCGGATCGTCGTGCTCGACCGGGGGCGCGTCGTGGAGGTGGGTTCGCACGAGGAGCTGGTCGCGGCGGGCGGCCGCTACGCGGACCTGGAGCGGGCCCAGCGACTCTAGGTCAAGAGGCGCATGATGGAGGTGTCCCGTGTCGCGAGGATGCGAGGGAGGCACCGACATGAGAGCAACAGTGGGCGACCGGATCGTGACCGCCTCGGGGGTGGTGGGCGGCGCGGTCCGCGACGGCGTGATCACAGAGTGCCGCGGGCCGGACGGCACGCCGCCGTACCGGGTGCGCTGGTCGGACTCGGGGGAGGAGACGCTGATCTTCCCCGGGTCGGACACGTTCGTCCAGGGCGGCGGCGAGACCGTGCCGGGCGGCGGTGAGGCGGCCGCCGACCGGTCCGGCGGGGCGCCGCAGGCGGACGAGGTGGCCGACGACGGCACGCGCCGCCGCACCCTGACCTGGCACGTCGAGGTGACCCTCGTGGAGAGCGCCGGCAGCACCACCGCCGAGGCCACAGTGGTGGGTCCGCCGCAGACGCTCCGCGCCGTGGGCCACGCTCGCAAGGCGCCGGAGGATGCCGAGGTGCCGGTGATCGGCGACGAGCTCGCCGCCGGCCGCGCGCTGCGCCGCCTGGCGGACCGGCTCCTGGAGGTCGCCGAGAAGGAGGTCTCCTCCTCGGTGGGGCACAAGGCGCACGTGCACGGCTGACCGCTCCCGACGTGGGATGGCGTCCAGCACACCGCTACGGCAGGGTGAGCACCATGACGCAGAACCCGGCCAAGACGCCCGCTTCCTCCCTCCTCGTCCCGGCCGGGGCTCACGTGCTCGGGAACCCCGAGGCGCCCGTCACGATCGTCGAGTTCGCCGACCTCGAGTGCCCCTGGTGCCGAGACACCGCGCCCGTGCTGCACGAGGCGGTGGAGCGGTCGGAGGGCCAGGTCAGGCTCGTGTGGCGGCACTTCCCGCTGTTCTCCGTGCACCCGCACGCCCTCACCGCGGCGCTCGCCGCGGAGGTGGCCGGGGCGTCCGGGCTGTTCTGGGCGATGGAGCAGCGGCTCTTCGCCCACCAGGACCGGCTCACCGACGCCGACCTCGTGGAGCACGCCGCCGCGATCGGCGTGCCGGACCCCGGGTCGGTGGTCGGTGAAGCGGCCCAGACGAGCGCCGACGTGGTGCGCCGCGACTACGCGGACGGACTCGCCGCGGGCGTGGAGGGAACGCCCACCGTGTTCGTCAACGGCATGCGCTGCCGCGGCAGGATCACGCGGGACCGTCTCCAGGACGCGGTGGCGCAGGCGCTCGCTGCGGGCTGAGGGCCGGCAGGCCGGCGCCGGCGGGCGCCGGGCCGGGAGCGGCAGGGCCGGGAGCGGCAGGGCCGGGAGCGGCCGACTCGGGTGCGTGCCACGGCCCCAGCGGGAGCTCGGCGGGAAGGCCCTCGGCGGGCGAGCAGAGCGGCCAGCGTTCGCCCAGGACGCGCAGCACCACCGAACCGAGCACCGCGGCGATCAGCGAGCCGGCCAGGATGCCGATCTTGGCCTGCTCCTTGAGCGGCCCGTCGTCGAACGCGAGGTCGGCCACGAAGAGCGAGATCGTGAAGCCGATGCCCGCGAGCATCGCGCCACCCAGCAGGTGGCTGTACCGGACGCGACCCGGCAGGTCGCCCAGGCCCGCCCGCAGCGCGGTCGCGGCCGCTCCGAAGATACCCAGCGCGTTCCCGGCCACGAGGGCCACTGCCGCGCCGATCGTGACGGGCGAGGTGAGCGCCGCCCGCAGCGTCTCGCCGTCCAGGTGCACGCCCGCGTTGGCCAGGCCGAACAGCGGCACCACGAGGTACGCGCTCCACGGGTGCAGCACTCGCTGGAGCCGGTCCCCGGTCGGCACCGCGGCCTGCGCCGCGAGCTCGGTGAGGTGGCTGCGCTCGGCGGTGGTCTCGAGCGCCAGCCGCCAGGCGTACAGCTTCACCGCCCGGACGTCGTCGGGCTGGGCGGGGCGCGCGGGGACGAGGAGCCCGAGGAGCACTCCGGCGAGCGTCGCGTGCACGCCGGACGCGTGCACCGCGACCCAGAGCGCCACCCCCGCCGCCACGTAGGGGCCCACCTGCCACACGCCCAGCCAGCGGAGCGCCACGATGGCCGCGACGATCAGGCCTGCGGCGACCAGCCCCGGGACGCTGACGTCCTCCGAGTAGAAGAGGGCCATGACGGTGATGGCCCCGATGTCGTCCACGACGGCGAGCGTGAGGAGGAACAGGCGCAGCTGGTCGGGGCAGCGCGGCCCGAACAGCGCGAGCACCCCCACGAGGAACGCGGTGTCCGTGGACATCACGATGCCCCAGCCGTGCGCAGCCGGTGTCCCCCAGTTGAAGGCCAGGTAGACCACCGCGGGAACAACCAGCCCGCCGAGCGCTCCGAGCGCGGGGACCGCGACCGACCGCATGTTGCGCAGTTCGCCGGTGGTCACCTCACGGTTGATCTCCAGGCCGATCACCAGGAAGAACACGGCCATCGCCGCGTCGTTGACCCACTGGTGCAGGTCCATCGAGAAGCCCCACGTGCCCACCTGGAGACCGGCCTCGGTGTGCCAGAGCGCGTCGTACGCCCCGGACCACGCCGTGTTCGCCCACACCAGCGCCACCAGCGCTGCCGCGAGGAGCAGCATCGCGCCGCCCGACTCGGTGGCGAGGAACCTCCGCACCGACGGGGCGACAGGGCGCAGCGAGACGCGGAGCGGCGGTCCCGGCCTGCTGAGGGCTGGAGCGGCGATCCCCACGGACGGGTCGGTCACGGACGGACTCCTTCACTGTCGGTCACAGCGTCACCCGGGTCGTCGATCCGGGCAAGCGCCGAAGGGATCCTGTCATGCGAGGTAGGTTCGGGGCGTGAGTGATCGCGTGGACGTGGAGCAGCACCGGCAGGACGTGGCGGAGCTGCTGGCCGGGCTCGCTCCGCGGCCCGTCGAGCTCGTACCGGTCTCGGCCACCCTGCTCGGCCGGGTCCTCGCGCACGACGTCACGGCCCCCGGCCCTCTGCCGCGCTTCCGCAACTCCCAGATGGACGGCTTCGCGGTGCGGGCGGCCGACGTCGCGGGGGCCTCCGCCGATGCCCCCGTCGATCTCCCCGTCGCCGGCGAGGTCGCGGCCGCGCCCGGGGAGCCCGCGCCCCTCGCCCCGGGAACAGCGGTGCGGATCATGACCGGGGCGCCCGTGCCCACGGGCGCCGACGCCGTGATCCCCGTCGAGGACACCGACGCGCGCACCTTCAACCGGCCGACGGCGGCCGACCGCGTGCGGATCGTCCGTAGCCGCGCGGCGGGGGAGTACGTGCGGGAGGCGGGGTCCGACGTCGCCCCCGGTGACCTCGTGCTCCCCGCCGACACGGTGCTCGCGCCGCACCACGTCGCCGCCGCGGCAGCGTGCGGGCTCGGCGGGCTGCCCGTCCACGCCCCCGTGCGCGTCGCGATCCTCTCCACGGGGAGCGAGCTCGTGGCACCGGGCGAGCCCGCCGGCCCCGGCCAGGTGTGGGACGCCAACACGGCGGCGCTCGCGGCGGCGGTCACCGATGCCGGGGGCACCGTCGTGACGACCGGGCGCACCGGGGACGACCCGGCGGCCCTCCGAGCGGCGCTGGCCGCCGCGAGCGCCGCGGGCGCCGAGCTGGTGATCACCTCCGGGGGCGTCAGCCAGGGCGCGTACGAGGTGGTCAAGGAGGCGCTGGCCGGTGTCACCTTCCGGTCGGTCGCCATGCAGCCGGGCGGCCCGCAGGGACTCGGGGTCGTCGACGGCATGCCGGTCCTCACGTTCCCGGGCAACCCGGTGAGCGCGCAGGTCTCGTTCGTGGTGCTGGTCCGCGACGCGCTGCGCTCGCTCGGGGGGCTGCCGCCGGTCCCGCGGCTGGGGGCGACGCTGGCACAGGCCGTGGTGTCCCCCGCGAGCAGGCGCCAGCTGCTGCGTGGACGCCTCCGCCCTTCCGCCGAGGTAGTGCCCTCGTCCGACGGAGGCACTACCTCGGCGGGACACGAGCGCCGAGATAGTGACCTCGTCGGACGAGGGCACTACCTCGTCGAGGTCGTCGGCGGGGCGGGGTCGCACCTGGTGGCCTCCATGGCCGCCGCGGACGTGCTGATCGACGTCCCCGCCGAGGTGACGGGTCTGGAGCCAGGAGATCAGGTGACGGTGTGGCCGTTGCACAGCGAGAGGTGGGGACGATGACCGAGGTGAGCTCCGGCGTCGGGCAGAGTGACGCGACCCGGGTGACCGAGGACGTGCTCGACGACGCGGCGGCGCGGGCCGTCGAGGCCGCTGTCGCCGCGCCCGAGTGCGGCGCGGTGGTGACGTTCCGCGGCGTGGTGCGCGACGAGGACGGCGGGCGCGACGTGACGAGCCTCGACTACGAGGCGCACCCCGACGCGACGGCGGTGCTGCGCCGCGTGTGCGCGGACGTCGCCGCCGAGACAGGGCTGCGTGTGGCCGCGGCGCACCGGTTCGGGCACCTGGTGGTGGGCGACGTGGCGCTGGTGGCGTCCGCCTCGGCGGGGCACCGCGCGGAGGCGTTCGCCGCCTGCTCCTTGCTCGTCGAGCGGATCAAGGCCGAGGTGCCGATCTGGAAGAAGCAGCAGTTCACCGACGGCGAGTCGGAGTGGGTGGGTTTGTAGGGGGCGGCATCACGGGCCGACGGCGCCCGGGGCCACCGGCGCGACGGTCGTCATCAGGCACCGCCAGCCGTCCGACGCGCGGACGAACGTGTCGGTCACCCACTCGTCGGCGGTGAACGGGGTGCCCTGCCACTGGCCCTCGTTGGTGCCGCGCGCGAAGACGACCGCGACGTCGTCGTGCACCCGGACGTGGCGCACGTCGAAGGCCATCGCGGAGTGGCTGAGGTCGCCGGCCGCCACGACTGCGCAGAACCGGTCGAGGTCGATCGCGGTGCCGTCGGCGCCGGCGAGCAGCCAGCCCGGCAGCGCGTACTCCGCGATCAGGCCGGGATCGTTCCGCACGATCGCCTCGGCCCAGCGGTCGAGCAGGTCCTGGAACACGCGCGTGTCCTCGGTGGGCATCGGTGCACCTCCGTCCGGGTCCTGCTCAGCATAGGACCGCTACCGCAGGGTCTCCCGGGAGGGGTGTGCGCGGCGTCAGTCCGGCCGGCGGGTGACCCGCGTGACCGCGGCCGCGATCCGGGGGAACGACTGGGGGAGCGACCGGGTCAGGGTCAGCGTCCGCGTCGCCCCGGCGCGCTTGAACGTGTGCAGCCGGTCGGCGACGGACCGGTGGGCGGCCGGGCGCTGCGGCCAGGGCAGGTCGGGCCACGACAGGTCCGGAGTGGAGAGCCGCGGCGTCGGGAGGCGCGTGATGACGCCCGACGTCAGCTGCTGGAGCTGGACGAGGCGGCCGGCACGGTCGGGCAGGGGCAGCACGTCGAGGCTGCGGTGGAACGCCTCCGCGCAGGCCCGCCACGAGAACCGCTCGGCGTACTCGCGGGTGCGCTTCCGGTCGCACGTGAGGGCCAGCAGGGCGGCCTCCCGCAGGTCGAGCGAGACGGCGCCGGCGCCCGTCCCGGGGATCAGGTCCCGGGGCCCGGGAGCGTCGAAGCCCGCGACGGGCGTCCCGGACGCCATCGCCTCCAGGATCACCAGCCCGAACGTGTCGGTGCGGCTCGGGAAGACGAGCACGTCGGCGTCGGCGAAGTGCCGTGCCAGGTCGGTCCCGGACCGGGACCCCCGGAAGTGAACCTCCGGGAAGCGGTGCTGGAGGTCGGCGCGCGCCGGGCCGTCGCCCACCACGACCTTGGACCCCGGCAGGTCGAGCGCGCAGAACGCCTCGACGTTCTTCTCCACGGCCAGCCGGCCGACGTACGCGAACACCGGTCCGGGCAGCCCGCGGTAGACGCCGCCGTCAGCGCCCCGGTTGCGCGGGTGGAACACCTCGGTGTCGACACCGAGGCTCCACGGCGCGATGTTCTGGAAGCGGCGCTCGGTCAGCTGCTCGCGCATGGTCGGGGTGGTGACGAGCACCCGGCCCGACGTCGCGTGGAACCGCCGCATGTACTCGTACCCCGCCCACAGCGGAACCCACGACCAGCGGGCGGTCACGTACTCCGGGAACTGCGTGTGGTAGCTGGTGGTGAACGGGAAGCCGTAGTGCAGGCAGACGTTGCGCGCCGTCCAGCCGAGCGGGCCCTCCGTCGCGAGGTGGACGGCGTCGGGCGCGAAGTCGAGGAAGCGCCTCTCGATGTCGTCCCGCGCGCGGACGGGCACCCGGATCTCCGAGTACGTGATGAGCGGGACGGTCCGGAAGCCGTCGGCGGGGGTGACCACCTCGACGTCGCAGCCCATCTCCCGCAGCTCGGCGACCATGCGGCCGAGGGCGCGTGCCACGCCGTTGACCTGGGGCGCCCAGGTGTCGGTGACGATCATGATGCGGCGGGGACCGGTGGGGCGCGGGCGCGCCGGGCCGGGCGGTGCGTCGAGAGTCTCTGTCACAGCGGTCAACCTGGATCGTTGCACGAGGCGTTCGGGCGGCACGCCGCCGGGTGCGACGTTCGAGCCGATTCTGGCACGAATCACCCGTTGTGTGTCAGCCGCCGATCGCGCCCATCGTGCGGGCGGTCTCGGCGAAGGCGTCCGGCGCCAGCTCGGGCGCGTCGCTGCCGTGCGCGCGGGGCTTGGCCCACATCGCGCCGCGCCAGGCGTCGGCCACCTCCTCGTCGGTGGCGCCGCCGCGCAGCAGCCCCCGCAGGTCGGTCTCCTGGTCGCCGAAGAGGCAGGACCGCACGGTGCCCTCGGCCGTGAGCCGCGTCCGGTCGCAGGTCCCGCAGAACGACCGCGTGACCGACGCGATGATCCCCACGGTGGCCGGGCCGCCGTCGACCAGCCACTCCTCCGCAGGGGCCGACGGGTCCTCGCGCCCGGCCTCCGTGAGCGCGAAGCGCGTGCCCAGGCGCTCGAGGAGGTCGTCCGCGCTGACGACCGCGGCGCGCGCCCAGGTCTTGTCCGCGTCGAGCGGCATCTCCTCGATGAACCGCAGGTGGCAGCCGTGCTCGACGGCCCACGCCAGGAGGTCGGGCGCGCCGTCGAGCGTCTGCGGCAGGAGCACCGCGTTGAGCTTCACGGGCGCGAGCCCGGCGTCGAGGGCCGCGCGGATCCCCGCGAGCGTGTCGTCGAGCCGGTCGCGGCGGGTCAGCGTGCGGAACGCGGCCCGGTCCACCGTGTCGAGGGAGACGTTCACCCGGTCGAGCCCCGCCGCCACGAGAGCGGCGGCCCGCTTGTCGAGCCCCAGGGCGTTGCTCGTCATGGCGAGCCGCACGGTGCCCGACGCCGGTCGCTCGCCCTGGGCGCTCGCGTCACCCGGGGAGGTGCTCACCAGGGCCGCGTCCGCCGCCGCCCGCGACGCCGCGATGATGTCGACGAGGTCGCGCCGCATGAGCGGCTCGCCGCCCGTGAACCGCACGTCCCGGATCCCGAGGCGGACACCGATGCCGACGAGGCGGCCGATCTCACCCGGCGTGAGGAGCTCGTCGCGCGGCACGAGGGGCAGGCCCTCGGCGGGCATGCAGTACGTGCAGCGCAGGGAGCACGCCGTGGTGACGGAGACCCGCAGGTCACGGGCCACGCGGCCGTACCGGTCCACGAGGAACGGGGTGTCGGGGCGCGGGCGGGCGGGCCCCGCCGTCGGCCGGGTGGTGGTTCCCGGGCGCGCCGACGGTCGCAACGTGGGGATCCCGAGTCCGACCGCGGTCATGCGGTGAGCCTACCTACGGCCTCCCGGGCCGGGAACAGGCGTCCACCCACGCATGGTTGTGCCTCGTGTGACCGACCACCTCGCCCCCGACACCTCCATGCAGGCCGTGACGCTGCATGTCGAGGACCTCGACCTCATGACGCGCTACTACCGCGACGCGCTCCTGCTGCACCAGGTGGAGCTGCCCGCGACGCTCGCGCTGACCCCCGCCGAGCGGGCCGAGGCGACGGCGCTGGGCCGCGACGGCGAGGCCCTCGTGATCCTGCGCCGCGCACCCGGGCTGCCCCGCCCGGGCCGGGGCGAGGCCGGCCTCTTCCACACGGCGGTGCTGTTCGACGACGCCGCTGGGCTCGCGGCGGCGCTCGCCTCGGTCGCCACGACGGCGCCGAGCACGTTCACGGGTTCGGCGGACCACCTCGTGTCGGAGGCCTTCTACTTCACGGACCCGGAGGGCAACGGCGTCGAGCTGTACCACGACCGCCCGCGGGACTCGTGGGGGTGGGACGGCGACCGGATCCGGATGGCCTCGCTGTACCTGGACCCGGACGCGTTCCTCCGCGACCACCTCACCGACCAGGCGCGCGAGCTGGTGACCACCGCCCCCGACGCCCGCCCCGACGCCGGGCCGGTGGCGGCCGCGGGCGCCGTCGTGGGCCACGTGCACCTCCAGGTGGGCGACGTCCCCGCCGCGCGGGGCTTCTACGTGGACGCCCTCGGCTTCGAGGAGACGTTCTCGATGGGTACCGCCCTGTTCGTCTCCGCGGGCGGCTACCACCACCACATGGCGATGAACACGTGGAACAGCCGCGGCGCCGGGCCGCGCGCCTCGACGCTCGGCCTCGCCACGGTGGGCATCCAGGTCCCGGCCGCCGACGACGTGGCCGCCCTCCGCGACCGCCTCACCCGGGCCGGGGTGGCCGTGGCCGACGACGGCACCACCCTCCGCTTCGACGACCCGTGGAGCAACCACCTGGAGGTCCGGGCGGCGACTTCGCGGTAGGTCCGGCGCCGCGTCCGCCGGGGCTCGACCCCGGCGCGCGTCAGGCCTGCTCGGGCTCCGCGGCGGCGAGCGCCCTGGCCTGCTCCTCGGCGTCGGCCTCCGCCTGGGCGATCGCCTTGTCGGTGACGACGAGCAGGCCGAGCCCGGTCAGCGCCGAGATGATCGTGGCCACCCAGAACACCGCGATCAGCCCGAACGCCTCGCCGACCAGGCCGCCCACCAGCGCGCCGACCGGCATGGTGCCCCAGGCGAGCAGGCGGTAGCAGCTGTTCATGCGGCCGAGCAGCCGGTCGGGCGTGACCTGCTGCCGCAGCGACACGGCGATGACGTTCCAGACCATGACGCCGGCGCCGGACAGCACCCACACCGCGCCGATCACCCAGGCGTTGCTGGTGAGGATGGGCACCGCCACCATGGCGGTGAACGTGATGACGCCGAGCCCGAGCGACCACGCGCGGCCGATCGCCTTGGACAGCGACGCCGCGAAGAAGGAGCCGGCCACAGCGCCCACGGCGCTGGTGGTGTTGAGGACGCCGTACCCGAAGTCGGTGAGCCCCATCGGCGAGTCCTCGCCCACGGCGTACAGGACGAAGACGGAGAACGCCGCGCTCGACGCAAAGTTCGAGGTGCCGGTCATGAGGGCGAGCATGCGGAGCACCCGGTGCCCGGCGAGGTAGCGCAGCCCTTCCGCGATGTCGCTCCGCAGGGTGGTGGCGGGTCCGGTGCGTTCCACGCGGAACCGGCCGGGGATCCAGGCGAGGGCGAGGAAGGCGAGGGCCCAGAGGGCCGCGGGGGCGCCGACGGCGATCGCGACGCCCGCGCCGAGGAGCAGGCCGCCCAGCGGCGGGCCCACGAACTGGTTGGCCACGGTCTCGGCGCCGTACAGCCGGGAGTTGGCGGTGGTCAGCGCGGACCGGTCGACGACCTGCGGCAGGATCGACTGCGCGGTGGTGTCGTACAGGACCTCGGCCACGCCCAGCACGAAGCCGGCGACGTAGAGCACCCAGATGGAGCCCAGGTCGGTCAGCAGGGTGAGGGCGAGGAGGCCCGCGACGAGGCCGCGCGTCCCGTTGGCGACGAGCATCGCGACGCGCCGGTCCACCCGGTCGGCGAGCGCGCCCGCGGGCAGCGCGAACACGAGCCACGGCAGGGCCATCGCGACGCCGAGCGCGCCGATGAGCAGCGGCGAGTCGGTGAGCCGCACGGCCACGAGCGGGATCGCGACCTTGAGCACGCCGTCGGCCAGGTTCGAGAGGAGCGAGGCGGACCAGAGCTTGGCGAACGAGGCGCCCAGGTGCGGTCGGGGCTGGGGCGGTGCGGCGTCGGTCATGATGCCGATCGTAGCGAGTGATTGGGAAAGTTCAAATGACTTTCGCTAGACTCTTGGCATGGCCTCCGACCACCCCATCGTCGTGCCCGAGCGTCGCCCCCCGACCGCCGGCGAGGCCAGGGCGATGGCCCATCCGCTGCGTCAGCGGGTGCTGCGGCTGCTCGGTACGGAGGAGCTCACGAACCGGCAGCTCGCGGACCGGTTCGAGGCAGACCCGGCGACCATGCTGTACCACGTGCGGATCCTCGCCGACGCGGGGCTGATCGAGCAGCTCCCGGCACGGTCCGGCGCCCGCGGCGCTCGCGAGAAGCCCTACCGCTCGACGGGCAGGAGCTGGTGGCTGAGCGACCCGCTGGAGGGTGTCGCGCCGGACCTGCAGTTCGGCCCGGCCCAGCTCGCCCTCACGGACGCCCTCGCGGCCGGCCCGGACGGCATGTCCACGTTCGCGATGTTCGCGCTGCACCTGTCCGACGACGAGGTGGCGGAGCTGGACCGCCGGCTGCTGGAGGTCATCGACGAGTACGTGGCCACGGACGACCGGCGCAGGGACCGCCCGGTCCACCGTGGCGTCGTCGTGCTCCACCGCGTGACGCCGGGAGGCGCCGCTCAGGAGTAGGTGGCCTTGACCACCAGCACGGGGGCGGGGGAGTCGAGCAGCACCTGCTGCGTGGTGGAGCCGATGAGGAACGTGCCCACCGTCGAGTGCTTGCGGGAGCCGATCACGACGAGGTCGGCGGCCAGCCGCTCGGCCTCGTCCAGGATGGCGTCCGCGACGTCCTGGCTCTCGGTCCGGTAGGCGACCGGTTGCACCGGCACGCCGTTCGGGACGGTGTCGAGCAGGTGGGCGAGGTCGGCGGGGACCGCAGCCCCGGCGACCTGCGGAGTGAGCACGAGGACGGCCAGCTCCTGCTTGCGCCGCCCCGCCTCCGCGACGGCCGCTCGTAGGGCTGCCTCCCCCTGGGGTGACGCGTTGTACGCCACGAGGACCGTCATGCGAACTGCACCTCCGGACCAGTCATGCCGGCAACGACTTGCCGGTGCTGCCGGTGAAACTCTCTCACAGGTCCGGCTCACCGGCAGGGCGCGTCCGCGCCCCGGGAACCTCGAGCCCGGCGGGCAGCAGGCCCGGAAGCGTGCGGAGGAGGGCGGTTGCCCGGGCCTCCCGTTCCACGCCCCGCAGACGCTCGGCCGGGGCCGTGATGCTCACGGCGGCGACCGGGTGGGAGCCCCGCACGACGGCCACCGCGAGGCACGCGATCCCCGGTTCGTTCTCCTCGTCCTCGCTCGCGTAGCCGAGCCGGTGGGCGGAGTCCAGAGCCTCGCGGAGGCGGGCCGCCGTCGTGTCGGACCCGGCGTACGCCTTGAGCGTCGCCCGGTCGAGCGGGGCCGCTGCGTCGAGGGCGGCGAGCCAGGCGCGGCCGAGCGCCGTCGTCGCGGCGGGCCGACGGCGCCCCACCGCCGACCACACCCGGACCGCCCGCTGCGGCTCGACCTTGTCGAGGTAGACGACCTCCCGCCCGGCCAGGGCGCCGAGGTGGGCGAGCTCGTCGACCTCCGCGCAGATCGCCGTGAGGGCGGGCCGCAGCAGGTCGGGCAGGTTCTCCTCCCGCCAGAAGAGCGCGCCGAGGGCGAGCGCCGCAGTGCCGAGCCGGTACCGCCCGCCGGGCGTCTGCTCCGCGTACCCCCGGTGGCGCAGCGCGGCGAGCGTGCGGTGCAGGGTCGTCTTGTTGGCGCCCACCTCGGCGGCGAGCGTCGCCAGGGCGGTGCCGGACGCGCCGGCGCGCGCGAGCACGTCCAGCGTCAGCAGCGCCTTGTCGACGCTGCCCAGGGGGCTCGGTGCGGGCTGGTCGGTCACGGGTACGTCCTTCTCGTCGGGTTCCGCTAAAGTGAGTTCCGCAATGAACAACAAGCGTTCACTATAGCGAAACGGAGTCACGGTGTCAGTGGAGCCACCTCTCTCATCTGCGGGGACGGTCGACCGCCTCGGCGTCACCCGCCTCGTCCCGGTCGTCGTGGTCGACGACGCCGAGCAGGGCGTCGCCGTCGCCAACGCCCTGGCCGACGGCGGCCTGCCGGTCGCCGAGGTCACGTTCCGCACGGCGGGCGCCCGCGCGGCGATCGCCGCCATCGTGAAGGAGCGGCCCGACCTCCTCGTGGGCGCCGGCACGATCGTCTCGCCCGAGCAGGTCGACCAGGCCGTCGAGGCGGGGGCGCGCTTCCTCGTCTCGCCCGGCATCAGCCGCGCCGTCGTCGCCCGCGCGCAGGAGGTCGGCGTGCCGATCGTGCCGGGGTGCGCCACGCCGTCGGACATCATGACTGCCCTCGAGCTGGGTCTGACCACCGTCAAGCTGTTCCCCGCGGGCGTGCTGGGCGGCGTCGCCGCCCTCAAGGCGTTCTCCGCCCCCTTCCCGCAGGTGCGGTTCGTGCCGACCGGCGGCGTGAGCGCCGCCAACCTGCCCGACTTCCTCGCGCTGGACGCGGTGCTCGCCGTGGGCGGCTCGTGGATGGTCGAGAAGTCGCTCGTGGCCGCGGGCGACTTCGCCGAGATCACGCGCCGCAGCCGCGAGGCCGTGGCCGTCGCCGCCCCGCAGACCCTGACCACCCCGGAGGCCGCCCGATGAGCTCCCTCGACGTCCGCCCCGCGGACGAGTCCCGGTACGACGTCGTCGCGCTCGGCGAGGTCATGCTCCGCCTCGACCCGGGCGACCGCCGCATCCGCACCGCGCGCTCCTTCGACGTGTGGGAGGGCGGCGGCGAGTACAACGTGGCCCGCGGCCTGCGCCGGTGCTTCGGCCTGCGCGGCGCGATCGTGACGGCCCTGGCCGACAACGAGATCGGCCGCCTGGTCGAGGACTTCATGCTCACCGGCGGCCTCGACACGTCGCACGTGGTGTGGCGCGCCTACGACGGGATCGGGCGCTCCGTCCGCAACGGCCTGAACTTCACCGAGCGCGGCTTCGGGGTGCGCGGTGCGGTGGGCGTCAGCGACCGCGGCAACACCGCCGTGGCGCAGCTGCAGCCCGGCGACGTGGACTGGGACGCCCTGTTCGCGAGCGGCGTGCGCTGGTTCCACACCGGCGGCATCTTCGCGGCCCTGTCCGAGTCGACCGCCGACGTCGCCGAGGCCGCGATGCAGGCCGCCAAGCGGCACGGCACGATCGTCAGCTACGACCTGAACTTCCGGCCCTCGCTGTGGAAGGGCATCGGCGGCACCGAGCGCGCCCAGGAGGTCAACCGGCGACTCGCCCGCCACGTGGACGTGATGATCGGCAACGAGGAGGACTTCACCGCGTCGCTCGGGTTCGAGGTCGAGGGCGTCGACGACGACCTCACCGACCTCGACACCGCCGCCTTCCGCTCGATGATCGAGCGGGCGTCGGCCGAGTACCCGAACTTCCAGGTGGTCGCCACGACGCTGCGCGGCGTGCGGTCCGCGTCCCGCAACGACTGGGGCGCCGTCGCCTGGTCGCGCAAGGAGGGCTTCGTCGAGGCCACCCACCGCGCCGAGCTGGAGATCTTCGACCGCGTGGGCGGCGGCGACTCGTTCGCCTCCGGCCTGGCGTACGGGCTCATGGAGCTCGGCTCGCTGCAGGAGGCCGTGGAGTACGGCGCCGCGCACGGGGCGCTCGCCATGACCACCCCGGGCGACACCACGATGGCGACCCTCGCCGAGGTGGCGAAGCTGGCACAGGGCGGCAGCGCGCGCGTCCAGCGCTGACCCCCCGCTGACCCGTGCTGTCGCTGCCCGCCCGCCCGCCGAGGTAGTGCCTTCGTCCGACGAACGCACTACCTCGGCGCAGGGTGTCAGCGGCTCAGCAGCACCGCCGCGACGATCCCTCCCACCAGCGCCAGCCCCGCCAGCACGGCGCCGGCAATCTTCCACGCCGACCAGGGCCGCTCGCCCACGACCTCACCCGTTCGGGCGTTGACCAGCACCTGGTACGTGGTGCCGTGGTACAGGTACGCGGCGATCCAGACCGGCAGGAGCAAGAGCTTGAACGTCACGTCGTCGTACCGCGTGGCGACGCTGTGCACCCGCTGGACGTCCCCGCCGATGTCCTGGCGGCAGTCCGACTCGATGACCGGGGCCATGACGGCCTTGGCCGCCTCGAGCCCCGCCTCCGGCTCCACCTCGTAGCGGAGGGTCTCGTAGCCGGCGAGATAGTCGGGCCGGTACCGGACAGCCTCCTCGAACGGCCACGGCTCCAGCTTTTCCGCGTGCTTCGGCAGGACGCGGTGCGTCCCCGCCACGTGGACGTCGTCGAAGGCCCGCGCCACCGTGCCCGACGCCGGGTACCAGTTCGTCTTCTGCACCTGCCGCGTCCGGGTCACCGACTTGCCGTCCACCGTCTCGGTGTATGTCTCGGTCACCCAGTAGTGCTCGCCGCGCTGGCCGTCGTAGTCGGACGTGGTCCGCGCGTCGTACGTCCAGCTCGGCAGGTACACGCCGTGCACCTGCTCCGTCTCCGTCACCTTCTTCAGGGCCGACGGCGCGAACCACCGCGACGCCACCCACTCCCGCAGGTGTCCCCGCATCGCCTCGCGGGTCACCGAGAACGGCAGCACCGCCTCCGGCTCCACGAGCCCCGAGCCCTCCACCTCCGCCACCATCGGCGCCCCGCAGAAGCCGCAGACCTGCGACAGGTGGTCCGACTCCGTCGTCGCCCCGCACTTGCCGCACCGGTACACGTGCGCGGAGACCTCCGCCGCGGACTCGCGCGGCGTCGCGGCCAGCGTGGCGAACGCGTGCTCCCGGACCTCCCGGTCCGCCGCGGCGACCTCCTCCGCGTGGCCGCAGTACGGGCACGTCAGCGCGCCCGCGCCCGGAGCGAACTCCACCCGCGCCCCGCAGGCGGAGCACGGGTAGGCGTGATGAGTCCCGGCGGGCTCGCCGGTCACGGACGCCACCGGTCAGGCCTGCGGCAGGGGCGGCGGGGTGGCACCCAGCAGGCGCGCCACGTCGGGCACGGCGCTCGCCGGCTCCCAGCCGGGCATCCCGGCCTTCCACACCAGCGTGGTGGCGGTCAGCGTGCCGGCGGCGACCCGCGCGGAGAGGCCCGCCAGGTCGAACGGCCCGGCCTGCTGCCCGCCCTCGCCGCAGAACCACTCGGCCCCGGGCAGCGGCGGGGGGCCCGACGGCGCGGCGGCCGCCCCGGGCGTCTGCGTCGCCGCGGGCGCGGCGGAAGCGGGCGCCGCGGGAGCGGGCGCGGTGGCGCCGGCGAAGATCTGGCCCATCCCCATGCCCATGCCGAGCCCCAGGCCCGTACCGGTGCCGGGGTTCTCGGCGGCGGCCTCGAGAGCCTCGGCGGCCTGGAACTTGGTGTACTGGTCGAGGTTGCCCACCACGCCCATCGAGGTGCGCTTGTCGATCGACTCCTCGACCTCGGGGGGCAGCGAGATGTTCTCGACCACGAAGCGCGGCACGGCGATGCCGAGGTCGGCCAGCTCGTCGGTGAGCGCGGTCGCCAGCTTGTCCCCGAGGTCCGCCTGGTGGGCGGCGAGGTCGAGCACGGGGATCCCGGCCTGGGCCAGGGCGGTGGCGAGGTGGCTGACGATGTTCTGGCGGAGGAACTCCTGGACCTCGCCCGTGCGGAACTGCGGGTCGGTGCCCACCAGCTCCCGGAGCAGCTTGGTCGGGTCCACCACCCGTGCCGAGAACGCGCCGAAGGCCCGGAGACGGACCATGCCGAACTCGGCGTCACGCATGATCACGGGGTTCTGCGTCCCCCACTTCATGTCCGTGAACTGCCGGGTGCTGACGAAGTAGACCTCCGCCTTGAAGGGGGAGTGGAAGCCGTGCTTCCAGCCCTTCAGTGTCGACAGGATCGGCAGGTTCTGCGTCTCGAGCGTGTGGGTGCCGGGCTCGAAGACGTCGGCGACGAGTCCCTCGTTCACGAACACCGCGGCCTGCGACTCGCGGACCACGAGGCGGGCGCCCATCTTGATCTCGTTCTCGTAGCGCGGGAAGCGCCAGACGATCGTGTCGCGGCTGTCGTCGAGCCACTCGACGATGTCGACCAGCTCGCCCTTGATCTTGTCGAACAGTCCCATCCCGGTCCCTCTTCCGTTCCGTCGGCCCGGCCGCCGTGCACGCCACGACGGCCGTCGCCCGCCGGACCCTAGCAAGCCCTGGTCGCGACAAACCACGGCGAGACGGAGAGATTCCTCGTTTCACCCATCTCGCTCGGAACGGGCATGGCCGGGATCGAGGCGGACGGGAACCGGACGGCGGCGCGGACCGTTGGCACCTGAGTACGGACCACGACGAGGAGGCCACCCATGCTGTGCCCAGTCGACCAGGCAACACTGGTCATCACCGAGCGCAAGGGCGTCGAGATCGACTACTGCCCGCAGTGCCGCGGGGTCTGGCTCGATCGCGGGGAGCTCGACAAGGTCATCGACCGCGTCGAGGCCGAGAGCGGCGGCGCCGCGCGGGGCGTCCCGGACTACGGGTCGCCCGCCCCCGCTGCCCCGCCTGTCCCGCAGCAGCCGCCCGCCCCGGGCTACGCCCAGCCGGGCTACCCGCCGCAGCCGCAGGGCTACCCCCAGCCCGGCTACGACCAGCGCCGGGACGACCGCTCCCGGGACGAGCGATACAGGGACGACCGCTACCGGGACGAGCGCGGCTACGGGCACAAGAAAAAGAAGAAGGAGTCCTTCCTCGAGGACCTCTTCGACTTCTGACCGGAGCAATATCCGAATCCTCTGGATCGGCTTCTATAGATCGAATGAAACGGCCACTCGGCAGCAAGTTTTGGACTATGCGACTTTCGTGGACGACTTCCCTGATGCGCGTTCGCGCCAAGGGTTCGCCAAGATCATGGTTGGGTGTGCCAATTGTCCGATGAGGGGACGACGTGTGGGCTGATCTGATCTATAGCTCGTTCGCAGGTGCGGTGGTTGGTCCGCCAGAGAGTCCTGGAGCCCTCGATGAAGCCGCGCGCGCTTTGGGCTCGCGGGTTCCGGAGGACTTGGCCTCGCTGCTCAGCGAATGTGGCGGTGTCAAGGGAGCGCTTGGTGTCGCTGCGGTTTGGCCCTTGCGTCAGATTGTTGAGGTCAATAACCGATTTCGAACGGACGCAGTGTTGGGTTCTCTCTACATGCCGTTCGACGGGCTCGTGTTCTTTGGCGACGACGGCGGCGGAGACCAGTTCGCGTTCGTCGACCGGCAGCGACGGCGTGATGTTTTTGTCTGGGAGCATGAAACCGATAGTCGCCGCTGGGTCTCGTCAAGCCTTGAGAGGTACTTGCGACAGTCTCTCGCGGGGGGCGACGAATGGTATCGACCTGAATAGGCTGCACAATCTTGACCTCGATCTCGATCGTCACCGTTCAGGACTTTAGGAGACTGCCAGGTGTGCTGAGCGCGTCGACGAGTCCGTCGAGGAGGTTGTGGCTGTTCTTGCGCAAGGTGTCGAGGTAGCCGCGCACGGCGAAGGCCTTCAGGTCTGTGAGGGTGGTGAAGCCGCCGGAGTGCGCACCACCGCTCCCCGACCGGGGGCGAGCGGGCCGCCGTCGGCGCACGATGGTCAGATGTCGAAGAAGAACGACGAGCCCGAACGGTGGTCCCACCAGGTCACCGAGAAGAGCGACGCGCTCGACCTCGAGGAGGGCGTGTTCACGTGGGACGACCCCGTGCGGATCGCGGCCTCGCTGAAGCGGTCCGCCGAGGCCAGCGACCGCCGCAAGGGCACCCCCTACCAGTCGGCGATGTCGATGCTCACCTTCTACGTCAACCGCGCCGGCGACCATCTGGACGACGACCAGCGCGAGGTGCTCGAGAAGGCGAAGGACGAGCTGCGCAAGGCCTTCGGCCGGGAGTGAGCCCCTGCTGGGGCTCGCTCCCGCCGAGGTAGTCAGACCGTCCGGGCCGCCAGCTGCTCGCGCACCTGGCGCTTGGCGCGCGTCAGCATGCCGGCCATGCCGTTCAGGCGCAGCAGGCTCACGGACCGTGTGAGGCCGAACATCAGCGGCAGCTCGTCGGGCAGGTCGAGGACCTGCTGCGCGGTGAGGCCGGTGAGCCCCTGTGCCAGGATCGACGCGAAGCCACGCGTGGTGGGAGCCTCCTCGGGTGCGCTGGCGTGGAAGGCGACCAGTCCGTCGTCGGACACCTCGGCGATGGCGTAGACCGGGGACTGGCACTCCTGGACGCGCTCCAGGCGCTCGGGCGCGTCCGCGTAGCGGGCGGGGAGCGGCGGGAGCTCGCGCGACACCTCGAGGAGGAGCTGGAGCCGCTCCTTCTCCGGGGTGTCGAGGAACGCGTCGCGGAGCTCGGCGAGCGCCTCGGGCAGGGGGATGGTGGACGTGCTCATGCCACCCATTCTCCCGGCTCCTCGCCCTGGGCGATGGGCGCGCGGACGGCGTTGCCCCACTCGGTCCAGGAACCGTCGTAGTTGCGGACGTTCTCGTAGCCCAGGAGGTACGTCAGGGCGAACCACGTGTGCGACGACCGCTCGCCGATGCGGCAGTAGGTCACCACGTCGTCGGACGGCGACATGCCCAGGCCGGCCGTGTAGATCGCCTCCAGCTCGGCGCGGGTCTTGTAGGTGCCGTCCTCGGCGACCGCCCTGGCCCAGGGCACGTTGCGCGCCGTCGGGATGTGGCCGCCGCGCAGCACGCCCTCCTCCGGGTAGTCCGGGATGGAGATGCGCTCGCCCGTGTACTCCTGGGGCGAGCGGATGTCGACGAGCGGGCCCAGCCCGAGGTGCGCCTGGACGTCCTCCTTGAAGGCGCGGATCGTGCGGTCGTCGCGCTCCACGACCGGGTACTCCGCCGCCTCGCGCGCGGGGACGTCGGTGGTGAGGTCGCGGCCCTCGGCCGTCCAGAGTCCGCGCCCGCCGTCGAGCAGCCGCACGTCCCGGTGCCCGAACAGCGTGAAGACCCACGCCGTGTACGCGGCCCACCAGTTGTTCTTGTCGCCGTAGAGCACCACCGTGGTGTCGCGGCCGATGCCCTTGGCGCGCATCAGCCCGGCGAAGGCCTCGTCGTCCAGGTAGTCACGGACCACCGGGTGCTGGAGCTCGGTGTGCCAGTCGACCTTGACCGCTCCCGGGATGTGCCCGGTCTCGTACAGCAGCACGTCCTCGTCGGACTCCACCACCACGAGCTCCGGGTCCTTCAGGTGGTCCGCCAGCCACTGCGTGGTGACGAGCCGCTCGGGGTGGGCGTACTCCGCGAGCTTCTGCGCCGGGTCGGTGGGAGCGGGCATGGTGTTCCTCCTCGGTGGTGCTGTGCAGTTCCACCCTAGGAACACCTGCGGGCCTGGCAACAGTCCCTGGCCGCGGCCGGACCCGCTGGGGGCCCGGCCGACCGCGGCCCCGGCTCAGCCGGTGCTGCCCGCAGCCTCCAGGACGAGGCGGTGCGGGACGCTCCGGCGGACCTGGTCCAGCGCCGCGACCAGGTCGTCGGACGCCCAGTCGAGCGACGTCCGGATGTCCGTCGCCTGCTGGAGCCGCGCCCTGGCCTGCGTCACGGAGCCCGGCCTCTCGTCGGCCACCTGCTGGCCCGTCACGGAGCGCGCGGCGGTGAGCGCCTCGGCGAGGGCTTCACGCGCCTCCGGGTCCGCGTCCGGAGACAGCTCGTACACCGACTCGGCGATGTCCATCACCGTCGTCAGGTGGGCCACGGACTGCCTGGTCATCTCGACCTGCTGGTCGAGCTCGGTGCTCAGCGACTCGAGGCGCTCCGCGGTGCCCGCCCGGGCGTCCGCGGCCCAGAGGCCGGCCCCGAGGCAGACCGCCAGGGCCAGGGTGGTCAGGACCGCCGCCCGGGCGACCCACGGGCGGCGCCCTCGCGCCCCCGCGAGGTCAGGCGTGCCCGACGGATCTTCGTGTCTGAGAGGTTCGCCCGCCTCGGCGGCGTCCCCCGGATCGGTGGTGTCCGTACCTGTGGCCCGGACCTGTGTGGTGGCAGTGCTGGCGTCCAACTCGTCCCCCCGAACGACTCGGTCTTCCGTGCATGCCGAGCTCATGGCTCGCTCGAGGCCGCCCTGAGGCGTCCGTGGTGACGGGCCGCCGCCCCGACGATCCCCCCGGAAGGCCGGGGCGGGCGGCCTCGATGGAGAGAGGCTAGGACTGGATCGCGACCTTCGCGCGGTGGAGGTGTGATCTGGCCCACATCTGTGGATAAGGCTGCTGATGTGGTGGAAAACCCGCCCCCGACCGGTGGACAACCTGTTGATGACCGGTCCGCGCGCCTACACTGACCGGAGCCCGACGACGACGTCGGACGCAGTCGGAGGCAGCATGCTCACGGACGGTTCTGGTCGTGACGGCGCGTCCCGCCGTGCGGTGCGCAGCGACCCGCGCGAGGTGCGGGCCGCCTACGAGAGCTTCGTGGGGTCGGGCGGTGCCCGTGCTCCCGTGGGGGTCGACCCGGTCGTGGCCGCGTCCTGGCGACGCAGCCTGCGCAACGGCGTGGACCCCGATGCGCTGGGCACCGACAGCGGCCTGCCGACGCACTCCTTGGAGGAGTACCGCAGCCACCACCCGCTGTCGGCGGCGATGCCCCTGGTGCGTGACCTGGTGGGCGGCGTGACCGACGACGGCCTCGTGCTCGCCGTGTCCGACGACGCCGGCCGCCTCCTCTGGGTCGAGGGCAGCGGGAGCACGCGCCGCGCCGCCGACCGCGTGGGATTCGTGGAGGGCGCCGTGTGGCGCGAGGAGCGGGTCGGCACCAACGCACCCGGCACGGCCCTCGCGACCCGCCGCCCGGTCCAGGTCGTCGGCGCCGAGCACTTCGCGCGTCCGGTGCAGGACCTGTGCTGCACGGCAGCCCCGGTGCACGATCCCGCCACCGGGGACCTCCTCGGCGTCCTCGACCTCACGGGCGGCCGCGCCGCGGCCTCGCCCGTGGCGCTCTCGCTCGTCCGCGCCACGGTGGCGAGCGTGGAGCGCGAGCTCGCGGCCCTGGCCACGCGGCCCGACGCCGGTCGCGCGCCCTGGGAGCACCGGCTCGTCCCGGGTGACGGCGGGGTGGGGAGCGTCGTGGAGGCGGACGCGTCGCCGGCGCTCCGGGTGCTGGGCAGGCCCACGCTGCGCGGGCGGGCCCTGTCGCTGCGGCATGCCGAGATCCTGCTGCTCCTCGCGGAGCACCCGCGAGGGCTCGGGGCCGAGGAGCTGGCCGTCCTGCTCCACCCGGGCGACCTGTCGCTCGTCGCCGTCCGGGCCGAGATGTCCCGCCTGCGCAGGGTCGGCGAGGCGGCGCTGGGCCGGCCGCTGCTGGCGGGGTCCCGGCCGTACCGGCTCGCGGGGCGGCTGAGCAGCGACGTCGAGCGGGTCCGCGACCGGCTCGCGCGCGGTGACGTCCCCGGCGCCCTCGACGCCTACCCCGAGCCGCTGCTCCGGCGGTCCGGCGCGCCAGGCGTCGAGGGGCTGCGCGCCGAGCTCGAGGCCGAGGTGCGGGCCGCGGTGCTCGCCGCGGACGACGTCGGACCGCTGCTCACCTGGGTGGGCCGGGACGAGGGCACCGACGACCACGCTGCCTGGACCCGCCTGGCCAGGGTGGCCGAGCCAGGTACGCCCCCGGCCACGCGGGCCCGGGCGCACCTGGCGATCCTGGACAGGACGCTCGCCTGACGCCGAGGGAGCGACCTCGTCCTCAGTCGAGGCGACCGAACTCGGCGACCAGCCCCACGAACTCCTTCCGCAGCCCGTACGGGTCGTCGCCGAGGGCTTCGGCCGCCCGCTCCTCGACCGCGTCGAGGCTGGCCTCGCCCTTGTGCTCCGAGTCGATCGCGATGAGGCCGAACTCCACGACCGCGGAGGCGAACACGAAGTCGTCCGACGGTCGCGTGGTGAACGCGTCCTGCGGGACCGGGACCACCACCTCGGTGCTCTCCGCGCCGCCCGGCTGCTTGTACCGGAGGTGGACCGTCATGAAGTCGGTGCTGTCGCCCGCCTGCGTGTCCTGGTAGTCCAGGCCGTCGTCGGTGACCGCGACACCGTCCGCCGGGACCAGCTCGTAGAACGCCGTGACCGAGTGCCCCGCCCCGACGTCGCCCGCGTCCTTCAGGTCGTTCTCGAAGTCCTCGTTCTCCAGGCGGCGGTTGTCGTAGCCGATCAGGCGGTACCGGGCCACGGTGGCCGGGTTCATCTCGATCTGGAGCTTGAGGTCCTGCGCCACCACGAACATCGTCGAGCCGAACTCGTCGACCAGGACCTTCCGCGCCTCGTCCAGCGTGTCGATGTAGGCGTAGTTGCCGTTCCCGTTGTCGGCGATCGCCTCCATCAGGTTGTCCTTCAGGTTGTACATCCCGAAGCCGAGCACCGAGACGTACACCCCCGTCTCGCGCTTCTCCTCGATCAGCTCGGTGAGCTGCTCCGGCGAGGAGGGGCCCACGTTGAAGTCGCCGTCCGTGGCGAGGATGACGCGGTTGTTGCCGCCTTCGATGAAGTTCTTCTCCGCGAGCTCGTACGCGGTCTCGATGCCGGCCGCCCCGCCCGTTGACCCGCCCGCCTCCAGGTCGCGCAGGTGGTCCACGAGCTCCTCGCGCTCGGAGCCCCGCACAGAGTCCGCGACGACCTGCTCTGAGCCCGCGTACGTCACGATCGACACCACGTCGTCCTCGTCGAGCTGCTCCACCAGCAGGGCGAACGACTCGGCCAGGAGGGGCAGCTTGTCGGGCTCGTCCATCGAGCCCGAGACGTCGAGCAGGAAGACGATGTTGTTGCCCTCCGACGTCGGGATCGCCTCCGTGGCCTGGACCCCCACCATGGCGAGCTGGTGGTCCGGGTTCCACGGCGCCGGAGCGACCTGCGTCGTCACCGAGAACGGGTCCTCAGCGCCCGCCCGCGGGGCCGGGTAGTCGTAGTCGAAGTAGTTGACCAGCTCCTCGATGCGCACGCCCTCGGGCGCCACACCCTCGTTCACCTGGCGGCGCAGGTTGCTGTACGACGCCGTGTCGACGTCGGACGAGAACGTCGACAGCGGGCTCGTGGCGACGTCCTTGAAGGGCGTCTCAGGCGAGTCGTCGTACTCCTCCTGCGCCTCCGTGGGGACGTCGCGCCAGCTGTCGTCGGTCAGGGGCGCCGGGGCCGCGACGTCGACGGCCGACTCGGCAGTGCCCGAGCCCGTCCCCGAGCAGGCGGCCAGCCCGAGGACGAGCCCGAGGGCCGTCGTCGCGCCGAGCAGGGCGGCCCCGCCCCGCGGGGTCATGGTCCGGTGGGGTGCTGCAGTCATCGCGGTACCTCGTTTCCGGTCGTGGTGTGCCTCAGTCTGAGGTCGCGACCGCACCGTGAGACAGCACGCTGCGGTCACGCTCCCGTCTCCCTTGTGTCACGCCCGGCCGGGTGTTTGCGCACGTCAACCGGCCGTGACCGACCTGCAACCCTTCTGCAACCCCCGCGTGCCTACCGTGCGTGCAACCCCCGGGTGCGACGGTGCACCCGGGCGACAGGCCGGCGTCGGGCAACCACCACGCCGGACGTCACTGCGAGGAGGCAGACCATGACCGTCTACGCAGCCCCCGGCACCGCCGGGGCTATCGCCACCTACCGGGAGCGGTACGACCACTGGATCGGCGGCGAGTACGTCGCACCGGCGAACGGCCGCTACTTCGAGAACCCCAGCCCCATCAACGGGCGCACCTTCACCGAGGTGGCACGCGGCGACGCCGACGACATCGAGGCCGCCCTCGACGCCGCCCACGGCGCTGCCCCCGCCTGGGGACGCACCAGCGTCACCGAGCGCGCCCTGGTGCTCAACCGGATCGCCGACCGCATGGAGGAGCACCTCGAGGAGCTCGCCGTCGCCGAGACCTGGGAGAACGGCAAGCCCGTGCGCGAGACCCTCGCCGCCGACCTGCCGCTCGCCATCGACCACTTCCGCTACTTCGCGGGCGCGATCCGCGCGCAGGAGGGGTCGATCAGCGAGATCGACGAGGACACCATCGCCTACCACTTCCACGAGCCGCTCGGCGTGGTGGGGCAGATCATCCCCTGGAACTTCCCCATCCTCATGGCCGTGTGGAAGCTGGCGCCGGCGCTCGCGGCAGGCAACGCCGTGGTGCTCAAGCCCGCCGAGCAGACGCCGGCGTCGATCCTCTACCTGATGGACCTGATCGGGGACCTGCTCCCGCCGGGCGTCGTCAACGTGGTCAACGGGTTCGGGGTGGAGGCGGGCAAGCCGCTCGCGTCGTCGTCGCGCATCCGGAAGATCGCCTTCACGGGCGAGACCACCACCGGGCGCCTGATCATGCAGTACGCGTCGCAGAACATCATCCCGGTCACGCTCGAGCTGGGCGGCAAGTCGCCGAACATCTTCTTCTCCGACGTCGCCGCCGAGCGCGACGACTTCTACGACAAGGCCCTCGAGGGGTTCACCATGTTCGCCCTCAACCAGGGCGAGGTGTGCACGTGCCCGTCGCGGGCGCTGATCCAGTCGGACATCTACGGGCAGTTCCTGTCCGACGCCGTCGCGCGCACCGAGGCGATCGTGCAGGGCAACCCGCTCGACACGGACACGATGATCGGTGCCCAGGCGTCCAACGACCAGCTCGAGAAGATCCTGTCGTACATCGACATCGGCAAGGCCGAGGGTGCGAAGGTGCTCACCGGCGGCACCCGGGCCGAGCTCGACGGCGACCTCGCGGGCGGGTACTACGTCACGCCCACGATCTTCGAGGGCAAGAACTCGATGCGGATCTTCCAGGAGGAGATCTTCGGGCCGGTGGTCGCCGTGACGGAGTTCAGCGACTTCGACGACGCGATGAAGGTCGCCAACGACACCCTCTACGGGCTCGGCGCCGGCGTCTGGACCCGCAGCGGGCAGCAGGCGTACCGGGCGGGGCGCACCATCGAGGCCGGGCGCGTGTGGACCAACTGCTACCACGCGTACCCCGCCGCGGCGGCGTTCGGCGGGTACAAGGGCTCGGGCGTGGGCCGCGAGAACCACAAGATGATGCTCGACCACTACCAGCAGACCAAGAACCTCCTGGTCTCCTACTCGCCGCAGAAGCTGGGCTTCTTCTGATGGGTGCGGCCGCGGGCGCTGGGCCCGACGGCGGTGCGCCCGCCCGGGTCGCCGTGACCGACGCCGCGGCCGCGCTCCTGGCGCGCCTCCGGGAGCAGCACGGCGAGCTCATGTTCCATCAGTCGGGCGGGTGCTGCGACGGGTCCTCGCCCATGTGCTACCCCGCGGGGGAGCTCCTCACCGGAGACGCGGACGTGCACCTCGGCGACCTGGAGCTGCCCGGGTTCACGGTGCCGGTGTGGATGAGCCGGGCGCAGTTCGAGTACTGGAAGCACACCCACCTCACGATCGACGTGGTGCCCGGGCGGGGCGCCGGGTTCAGCGTCGAGGCGCCGGAGGGCGTGCGCTTCCTCATCCGGTCCCGGCTGCTCACCGACGAGGAGTGGGTGGCGCTGCGGAGGTGAGGTGGCGGCCCGGCCGGGCCGTGGCCTCAGTACCGCGGGAGCCGCAGGAGGTCGTCCGTCTCCCGGCCGCCGTCGATGGCGGCGATATACCGGGCACCCGTGGGCGTGATCCTCGCCGCGACGTCCCGCTGGTTGTGGTTGCGCTCGTTGAACGTCCGGAACGGCGTGCCCCTCCGGATCGCTGTGTGGATCGCATCGATCGACTCCGACCTCAGCGGTCCCGTGGTGATGGCCGAGTGCCGGACCTCGACCACGTGCTCGTTGTCCGTCCCGGGTTCGGCGACACGGACATAGCGAATGAACGGCATGTCTGTACCCCTTCTCGATCTGCGCCCCCGCACCAGGAGGGAGGGGGACGACGGCGAGCCGGGACGGGGTGGGCGGGTGAATTCGGGCAATTCATCCAGGGGTGAATTTCGGAGTCGTCTCCCCGGCGGCGAGAGTGGTCCTCGGCGCGACCGGACGGGAGGTCAAGGAAGCGACGCAACACGCGTGGAGCTGAGATGAACTCGTGTATCACGAGTCGCCTCACGGGGCTCCCTACCTGGCAGGCGCAGGTCACAGGCCAGCGGCGGCAGCCCAAGGCGGGTCGCAGCCGCACTCGACCTCATCCACCCCGCGCACTAAACGGCCCAACTCGGGTCAAAGGGGGGAGCATCGATGCCAGACCTCGACTACCCGGAGCGCCCCAAGAGCTCTCCATGCGGCGGATCGCTGATAATGAGCCGCGCGGGCGAGAGCGGGAACTTCGAAGTGGTTATTCCCTGGCCGGATGGCGGGCTAGCTCACTTCTGGCGGGACAATGACGACCCGTCCAAAGCGTGGCACGGACCGACCCTGTTCGGCACGGGCCGGTATCAGGGGGCGTCGGTCATCGAGTCAGACTTTCGCGCCTTCGACGCTCGACTTGGCAACCTCGAGGTGGTCGCGGTAGCCGAGAACGGGGACGCGGAGCATTGGTGGCGCGAGAATGGGGGAATGTTCAGATGGAGCCGGGCCGATACGGTCGTTGCTCGCGCTCATGGTGTCCCGGCGCTTGCCTATTCTGGCGCACGCTTCAAGGCAGGGGACTTTTTCTTCGATCTTGAGGCGCACGGTCCGAGCGAGTTCTTCGTTGTGATCCCCTCCGAAGGTGGTGGGTTCAACATGTTCCGCCGCCGCAACGATGACGCACCTGGTCCTTTCGGTTCGGGGTCCACGTTGCCGAACGGATGGGAACACATCAGCAGTCCTCCGCTGTTCAGCTCCATCTCGACCGCCATCCTGCGAGACAGCGATTTTGTCGGGCTGGGATTGGCGCTGACAACCCTCAGGAACATCACCACGTCCGCCGGATGGAAGGAAATGCGGGAGAGTGTCGAGTTCGACATAGTGTCGGGAGACATCCTTGTCTGTGGGGGATCTACCGAGGGAGCCGTGAGCATTCTCGAATGGTCTTACACGCGAGGCGGGCCCGGCGAAGGCACCACGCAGCGGTGGATCGACGCCACGTCTCTGACCCTTCCCACACCGCTCGGGCATGAGTTGCGCCCATTTCGCGGTCGCCCAACCATCGTTCAGGCCGACTACGGCCTGGACGAGATCGGCGAGATCGGTGGATTCTTCGGCGACGACGCCGAGTATGGCAACCTTGAGGTGGTAGCTCCCGCCAAAGAGGGAGGGCTCCTCCACTTTTGGCGCGACAACGGCGACCACGGCGACACTCCTAAGCTTGACAGTGGATGGTCGTTCGGGGCCAAGTTTGGCGAGTCGCTCTACGACGACGTCTCGATGATTCAAGGTCGGTTTGGCACCAGCGAGAATGGCAACCTCGAGCTGATCGCACGTCGCCATGACCAACGCGGCTTCGACTTCTTCTTCCGTGAACAATCAGACCGGATCTGGCGAGGGCCATTCCCGGTCGCAGGCCAAGCGCCCGAGGCCGTGGAGCAACCTTTGCTCGTCGAAGACAGCCTCCGCGCGCTGGCCGGCGTGGGCGTCAGGTTCAGCGTCCCCGAAGTCGAACTGAGGGATTGGCTCGCCAACCCGGAGTTCACGCCCTACCCGGCAATCTCCCGCGTCCTCCTCGCAACTCTCGTGGGCCACAGGCTCAAGCAAGACATCGACCTCGATGTCGTGGTGTTTTTCTACGAGAACTCGCCTGGCAAACCCTCTCCGCGCCGCGCCGAGGACGTTGATGTCGACGTGCTTGAAGTCGCTGTTCTCGACAGTTACAACTCCCGCTACGGAACGTCAGAAGGAGAGCTGTCGGCAATCGCATTGCCTCGATGAGATGGTGGCGTCCGCCCGTCAGCCGACGCCCAGCGCGTCCCGTGCGGCCACCGACAGCAGAGAGTCCTCCGCGAGCCGGCCGTCGACCACGGGGACCGCGCCCTGGGTGGTGTTGACGAGGCTGTACCTCCCGTCGGGCATGCTGTCGAGGAGAAGGACGTACTCGTGCCCCGGGTCCAGCGCGACGGTCTCGGGTCCTGACCCCGCCGGGGTGTGTGCGACGACGATCGTCGGGCCGGGTTCGGAACCGACGAACTCCTTCACCTCGACGCCGGCGAGCGACACGGTCAGACCCTCCAGCTCCCCGGGCTCGGAGGAGACCACCGACCCGCGGACGATCGTGTCCGCCGCCCCCTCGAGGGCCTCGGAAGTCGCGTAGTACGGTTCGTCCGCCGACGGCGGGGCCGGGTCGGCACCGTTGAGCAGGACGGCTGCGATGACCGCCGCGGCGGCGACCGCACCAGCGGCAGTGACCCAGACGGCCAGGCCGCCCTTGCGCTCCCGGAGTTCCGACATGGTTGCTCCTTCGCTCAGGTGGTGCGCCAGCTCGGCTCGTGCCCGGCCGCTCGGTGCGAGCGGC
The DNA here is from genome assembly GCF_003946865.1 of Antribacter gilvus. GTDB lineage: Bacteria > Actinomycetota > Actinomycetes > Actinomycetales > Cellulomonadaceae > Antribacter > Antribacter gilvus. The sequence goes on along the minus strand of NZ_QXTH01000008.1, from coordinate 187,478 downwards.
GCGGTGTCGCGCAACGGGTCGGCGGAGGCGATCAGTCCTCGGATACGGCGCATCACGTTCCTCCTCGACCTGTCGCCGTGCTGTGCGGGTGGTGCCGTGAGGAGACAGGAAGGTCCCAGGCTGCCGAGAAGGCGCGCCGCGCACGATGGAGCCGGACCCAGACCGCCCCCTCGGAACAGTCGAGCACCTGGGCGGCCTCGTGGCCCGACAGCTCGTCCCAGTAGCGCAGGCGAAGCACCTCGCGGTGGTCGGGGCGGAGGCTCTCCAGGACGAGCAGGACCCGGTCGGCCGTGTCGTCGTCGGCCGGCACACCGGTCGGGACCGCCGCCTCGATCTCCTCCCGTCGCGCTGACTTGCGCCGATGGTTCGCCAGGAGGTTGCGGGCCGTGACGAAGAGCCACGCGGGGCTCGGGACGCCGTCGGCCATCGTTCGCTGCCAGGCGATCCCGAAGACCTCGCTCGCGAGGTCTTCCGCCGCAGACCGGTCCGGCAGCCGCCGGGCGAGGTAGGCATGCACCCGCGGGTACTCGGCCTCGAAGAGGCCGACGAAACGTGCCGTCACGCGATCCACCACACCACCCCCCGTCCTCGCCTGTCGTCTATGACATGTCGCGAGCCCAGCGGTTCCTTACGCCGCGGTCAGCGCTGCGGCTTCTCCGTCACCCACAGCCGGATGACGCCCTCGGCGACCACCACGCCGTCGGCCCGCCGAGCCGTGACGCGGACGGGGAGGTCGGGCTCGTCCGCCGTCCACTGCTCGGGGTCGGTCTCCGCCGTGCAGGTGATGTCGCTGGTGGATTTGGCCGTGTATGCCACGTCCATGCCCTTGGGGATCCACCGCTTGTTCGCAGGCACGGTCGCCTCGGCGAGCACGCCCATCGCGGCCTCCAGCCCGTTGCACACCGCGATGGCGTGGACCGTGCCGAGGTGGTTGTGCACGGACCAGCGCTTCGGCACGACGACCTCGGCGTAGTTGGGACGGATGTCGATGTAGCGGGCGTGGATCGTCCTGAAATACGGCGCCTTCAGGCCGAACGCGATGCCGAAGACCCTCTTGCCGAGCGGCTTGTCCTTCAGCTTCTGCCAGATTGCATACACCTGCGTCGTCATGGCGGTGACCTTATCCGACGGCGGAACGGGACTCTTCGACGCGGTCCAGCCACTCGTCCACGAGGGCCTCGAAGAGGCCCGGCTGCTCGATCTGCAGGTTGTGCCCCGCGCGGTCCAGCACCGCGAAGGTGGCGCGCGAGTAGTGCTCCAGGATCTGCCAGGCGTCCCGGTACCCGGTCGCGGAGTCCTGGCGCCCGACCAGGAGCAGGGTGGGCGAGTCGTACGGGCGGGGCTCCAGGGGGAACGTCCCCGCCCACCTGGCGCGCACCCGCTGGGTGGCGTCGGCGTCCGCGGCGTTGAGGCCGGGGACCACCTCGTCGAGCGTGCGCCGCCAGGTGGCTGGCGTCTGGACCACGCCCACGTCGTCCGCGTCGAGCGCCTCCTCGCCGACCAGAGCGAGGAGCTCCGGGTCGCGCACGAGGACGCGGTGCGGCGGCAGGTCCCGCTGCCCGTGCTCGACGACGATCATGGGGCACAGCAGCGCGACGCCCTCGACCCGGTCCGGCTCGGCCGCCGCCAGGCCGCGCGCGAGGTACCCGCCGTAGGACTCGCCGACCACGACGTACCGGCCGGGAACCAGGGCGTCGATGGTTGCCCGGACGATCGCGAAGATGTCGTCGGTGCTGGTGAGGTCCGGCGGAGCGGCCGTCGCTCCCATGCCCGGCAGGTCGAGGTAGAGGCGGCGCCAGCCCGGCCGCCGGGCGAAAACCGGCTCGAACGGGCCGGTCATGATGTGGTGGTCCACCGGGAAGCCGTGCAGGAAGACCGCGGTGGGGGCGCCCACCGCCGCGCCGTGCTCGACGTAGTGGACGCTGGCCCCGCCTGCCTCGATGAACATGCGTCGAAACCTAGCGGTCGCCACCGACATCCGGCCGGCGGTCAGCCCTCGCCCTGGTACGTGTGGATCATCGCCTCGATGTTGTTGCCGTCCGGGTCGCGCACGAACGCCCCGTAGTAGCGCTCGTGGTACTCGGGCCACACGCGCGGCTCGTGCAGGGACTCCGCGCCGAGCGACAGCGCCGTCTCGTAGAAGGCCCGGACGGCGGCCGCGTCGGCGGCGCGGAAGGCGACGTGGATCTCCCGGTTGGGACCCATGCCGTCGAACCGCGACAGCCAGAAATCGGGCTCGCCCTCCGGGCCGTACCCCACCGCCTCCGGGTACTCGAGCTGCCGCGTGTAGCCCAGCGTGCCGAGCACGGCGTCGTAGAACGCCTTGGCGCGGTCGAGGTCGGCGCAGTTGATGCTCACGTGATCGATCATGGGCTCATCGTGGCACCAGCCACCGACACGCCCCCTCAGTGGACCGAGAAGCCGCCGTCCACGGCGATCGACTGCCCCGTCACGTACGCCGACGCGCGGCTCGCCAGGAACACGGCGGCGCCGGCGAAGTCGTCCGGCTGGCCGTTGCGACCGACGAGGGTCCGAGCCGCGAGCCGGGCGACCTGCTCGGGGTCAGCGGCGAGCCGCGTGTTCATCCGCGTGAGGACGAAGCCGGGGACGAGGGCGTTCGCTGTGACACCCTGCGCCGACCACGCCTCCGCCTGGGACCGGGTCAGCGCCTCCAGCCCGCCCTTCGACATCCCGTAGACGCCGCTCGTGACGAAGGCCCGGTGCGCCTGCTGCGAGCTCACGTTGACGATCCGCCCGTACCCGCGCTCCGCCATCCCCGGCCCGAAGCGACGGCCCAGCGCGAACGGGGCCACGAGGTTCACGGCGAGGGTCTCGTCGAGCACCTCGTCGGTGGTCTCGCCGAGCGGCGGGCGCAGGTTCACCCCGGCCGCGTTCACCAGGATGTCAGGCTCGCCCATGGCGGCCACGACGCCGTCGGAGACCCGCTGGACGCCGTCGGGCGCGCCAAGGTCCGCCGCGACCCAGGCGCCGCCGGTCTCGGCGGCGGTCGCGCTGAGCCTCTCCTCGTCGCGGCCCACCACGACCACGCGCGCGCCCGCCCGGGCGAGGGCCAGGGCGATGGCCCGCCCGATGCCGGAGCTCCCGCCGGTCACCAGCGCGGAGAGGCCGTCGAGGGAGAAGAGGCTGCTCAGGTACGTGGCGCTCACAGGCACAGCATGGCGGAGACGAGCACGCCGCGGGGCGCTACCGTCAGGTCATGGACGAGCCCGGCCTCGAGAACCCCTTCGCCTTCTCCGGGCCGATCACGACCGCGCGGCTGAGCCTGCGGCCGATGCGGGAGTCCGACGTCGACTCGGTGCACGCCTACCAGTCACGTGAGGACGTCTGCCGGTACCTCCTGTTCGAACCGCGTGACCATGCCCGTGTCGCCGAGATGGTCGCCGACTACGTCGCGCACGACCGGCTGGAGCGCACCGGCGACTACCTGCAGATCGCGGTGGAGCGACGGTCCGACGGGGCGTTCCTCGGCGACGTGTACTTCCAGCTCAAGAGCGTGCCCAACCGGACGGGCGAGATCGGATGGACGTTCCACCCCGACCACCACGGGAGCGGCTACGCCACCGAGGCGGCGCGGGCGGTGCTGGGGCTCGCGTTCGGGGTCTTGGGCCTGCATCGTGTCGTCGCCGAGCTCGATCCGCGCAACGACGCCTCGGTCGCGATGTGCCGCCGGCTCGGGCTGCGTGAGGAGGCGCACTTCGTGCGCGACCTCTGGTTCAAGGGGGACTGGGCCGACACAGGGGTGTACGCGATCCTCGCCGAGGAGTTCGCACCCCCTCGCGGTTGACCCCTTGCGGTTGACGCAACGTCAACTCGTACCGTGGACGACATGGACTGGTCCATCCAGGAGATCGCGCGGCTCACCGGCACCACCAGCAGGACGCTGCGCCACTACGACGCCGTCGGCCTGCTTCCGCCCACCCGGGTGGGCTCGGGCGGGCTGCGGTACTACGACCGCGACGCGCTCGTCCGGCTGCAGCGCATCCTGCTGCTCCGCGAGCTCGGGCTCGGCCTGGGCGCCATCGCCGGCGTGCTCCACGCACAGGCCGACGAGAAGCGGGCGCTCACCACGCACCGTGACTGGTTGCGGGCCGAGCAGGAGCGGATCGGCCGGCAGATCGCGTCGGTCGAACGGACCATCACCGCACTGGACGAGGAGGAGGACATCATGGCGGCCGACATGCTCGACGGCTTCGACCACACGCAGTACAAGGAGGAGGTGGAGCAGCGCTGGGGCCGTGAGGCCTACGCCTCGGGTGACGCCTGGTGGCGCAGGCTCGGCAAGGAGGGCCAGCGCGAATGGCTCGAGCGGGTGAAGGCGCTCAACGCCGAGTGGGTCGCCGGTGCTGAGGCCGGGCTGGACCCCGCGAGCGACGAGGCGCAGGCCATCGCGGCGAAGCACGCCGACTGGCTCGGCGGGGTGCCTGGGACACCGGGTGCCGAGACCGCGCGCCCCACGGCTGAGTACCTCCTCGGGCTCGGCGACCTCTACGTGGCGGACCCCCGGTTCGGCGCCAACTACGGCGGCGGGGAGGGCGCGCGGTTCGTGCGCGACACCCTGCGCGTGTACGTCGAGCGCACCTACTGACCCACCGGCCGCCCGCTCGTGCTCACGGCACCCAGTCGTCGGGCGCGAGCGGGCGTACCCCTGCCTCCGTAGCGAGGAAGAACCCGCAGACCCGGAGGTCGTGCTCGTCCGCCTCGTCCTGCAGCGCGGCGAGCCAGGCGCGGTCGCTCTCACCCACGGTCTCCGCGCCGGGGCGCTCCAGCACGAAGAGGAGACTGTCTGCCGACTGCTCCCGCAGGACGTCCTCCCACCGGCCTCCCATGCTCGTGAGCAGCACGTCCGACGGCTCGACCGGCAGCCCGTCGACGGGCACGAGAAACGGGAGCGGCCGCCGCTCGTCGAGCATGACGAACCAGAGCGTGCGGTCCCGCGGGTCGGCGCCGCGGTGCAGGAACTCCGCGAGGGCGAGAAGGGCCTGGTCGTCGATCAGTGGCTCGCCGGGCCGGATAGGGCTGGTATCAGTCATGTGATCCAGCATGGACCTCGTGGATGGTTCTTGCTCTCAGTTGTCCACAGGCTCGGTCAGCAGCTGCTCCACCTCGTGGTGCCCGAAGAACCGCGCCCAGCCCGAGGGCGGCAGGCCCCACTCCGGATCGGTCGCCGTGCGGTCGGCGCCGTGGGCGAGCAGGACCCGCACAGCGTCGGACGCTCCCGCCGCGGCGGCGTAGTGCAGGGCCGACGGCGAGCCCTGCGACGGATCGTGGCCGTTCTCCACCAGCAGCCGCAGCACGTCCCAGTGCTGCAGGCCGGCGACCTCCCGGACGAGCGACGGCCGTCCCGTCGCCCCGCCGGCGAGGGCGCGCGCCACGTCGTCGGCCCGTCCCGCCAGGGCTGCCGCGACGAGGGGGTCCTGCCGGTCGCGGTACGCGCGGTAGAGGTCGCGCAGGAGGCACAGCTCGGCGCCGTGGGCCATGACCTCGCGGTTGATGTGCGCGACGAGCGCCGCGACCGTGTCCTCGGCGTACGGCCCGCCCACAGGGCCGATGGGCCGCAGGAGCGCCTCGTCGTCCAGCGCCGCCACGCCGTCCCGCCACTCCGTGTACCCCTGCTGGAGCATCGCGAGGGCGCCGGCCGCCGTGAGGGGCAGGGGCTCGGGCCAGTGCCGGTCGTCGTACATGTCGGCGTCCGGCGGCGCCTCCGTGTGCCCGAAGACCGCCCGTGCCCGCTTGCCGAGCACGTCGCGGCCCACGTGGGCCGCTCGCCAGGCGAAGGTGGTGACCGGCGGGATGGGCGGCTCGACGGCCACGTGCTCCAGCACGGGCGCCCCGTCCGGGCCGGGCCGGAGGCTCCACGACCCGTCGACCGGCTCCCACAGGTACTCCTCGTCGGTGAGGCCCTCGAGCCGGGGCCAGAGATGGACCTCCCAGTAGAAGTCGAGCTGAGCCGCCAGGACCTCACGCCAGGTCGTCGTTGCCATGGACCCACGGTACGAGGGGTCGCTGACACTCCGCCGCCCGGCCGTTCCGAGAGGTGACCAAGTACCACATTGACGTAGCCTCAGTACATGTCGGACGAACTCCCCGGGAGACCCCCGGAGCACGCCCTGACCTGCTGGTTTGCGGGCCTGACCACGCTCGATGTGCTCCACCGCGCCGTTCGGCGCCCTGGGCCCAACGAGAAGATCACCGCCCTCCGGCAGGACGTCGCCGCGGGCGGTCCCGCCGCCAACGCCGCGGTCACCGCCGCCGCGCTGGGCATGCGCGCAGTCCTGATCAGCGCCATCGGGACCGGACCCGTGGGCGGCGCCGCCCGTGGGGACCTCGAGGCCCACGGCGTCCAGGTGCTCGACACCGCGCCCGAGCCCACCTTCCCCCTCGCCGTCTCGGCGGTCCTGGTCGACGACGCCACCGGCGACCGTTCGGTGGTCTCGCCCGACGGGGCCCTCGTGAAGTCCTGCGGCGACGAGCCCGAACCGACGCCGGACCAGCTCGCGGCGCTGCCGCGCCCGGACGTGGTCCTCCTCGACGGGCACCACCCGGCACTCGCACGCGCCGTCCTGGCGTTCGCGGACGGGCTCACGCCGCGCCCTCGCGTGGTCCTCGACGCCGGCCGCTGGCGGCCCGTCTTCGCCGAGCTCCTTCCCGCCGCGGACGTCGCGGCCTGCTCGGCCGACTTCGCCGTCCCGCCGGACGTCCCGGTCGCGTTGCCCGACGGCGGCACGCGCGCCCGGGCGGGGGCTGTACCAGGGGCCGTACCCGGCACCGTGCGCGCGCAGGCGGCGCAGGCGGCGCAGGCGGCGCAGGCGGCGCAGGCGGTGCAGGCGGCGCAGGCGGTGCAGGCGGTGCAGGGGGCGCAGGGGGCGCAGGCGGCGACGCCGGGCGCGGCGCGCGGTCCGCGCGCCCTCGTCGTGACCCACGGCCCGGACCCCGTGGAGTGGTGGGACGGAGACCGCGCGCACGGGACGGAGCCGGTCGCGGTCGTCGAGGTGCGGGACACGCTCGGTGCCGGCGACGCGTTCCACGGGGCGCTCGCCGTCGCCCTCGCGCGCGGCGAGGACCTCCCCGCAGCCTGCCGCTTCGCGTCGGCAATCGCGTCCGCCCGGGTGGTCCACGTGGGACCGCGGTCCTGGCTCGCCCACCTCCCCGGCGGTACGGTCGCGCCGTGACGCCTGCCCAGCCCCTGACCACCGAACAGCTCGTCGAGCGCGCCGCCGCCCTCGCGGTCCCGGGGGAGCGCCGCGTCCTCGGGATCACCGGCCCGCCCGGGGCAGGAAAGTCGACGCTGGCGCTCGCTCTCGTCGGTGCGCTCGGCCCGCAGCACGCGGTCGTCGCGGGGATGGACGGGTTCCACCTGTCCAACGCCGTCCTGGAGCGACACGGGAGCCGGGACCGCAAGGGCGCCATCGACACGTTCGACGACGCCGGCTATGCGGGCCTGCTCGCCCGGCTCGCGGAGGCTCGGCCCGGAGACCCACCCGTCTACGCGCCCGACTTCCGGCGCGACCTCGAGGAGCCCGTCACCGCCGGCGTGGAGGTCCCCTCGGAGGTGCCCCTCGTGGTCACGGAGGGCAACTACCTGCTGGCGCGGACGGGAGCCTGGCCCCGCGCCCGTGCCCACCTCGCCGAGGTCTGGTACCTCGACGTGCCCGAGGGGCTCCGCCTGGAGCGGCTGGTGGCCCGCCACCACGCGTTCGGCAAGCCGCTCCCGCAGGCCCGGGAGTGGGCGCACGGCTCGGACCAGCGCAACGCGGACCTCGTCACGGACACCCGGGACGACGCCGACCTCGTGGTCGCCTGGCTCGGCTGACCTCACCCGATCTCCAGGCAGGCCACCCGCCACGCGCCCCGGTGCGCCTCCAGCCGGACGGCCGCGGCGCGCACCCGCCCGGCGTCCTGCAGGATGACCGTGGCCTCGGCCGCCGTGCCGCCCTCCACCAGCTCGAGCCGTACCCGCCGGACGGTCGCCGGGTGCCCGGCGGACCCCGGCGGCAGGACCTTCCGCATGAGGCGGCCGCGCTCGAGGAGCTGGTCGTAGACCTGAGGCGTCACCCAGCGGGCCAGCTGCGCGGCGGGGCGGTCGCCGCGCAGCACCTCCACGGCGGCCCGCACCACTCGGCACACCAGCTGCGTCGGGTCAGGCAGGGGAGGGGCCTCGTCCGGCGTCGGCCGGCCTTCGAGGGACTTGAGCACGGCCTCCGCCTCGCGGAGGCCGGGACGCTGCGTCCCGCCGAGCTGGACCTTCCGTACCCGCTGCCCGACGCCGGCCGCCCGCCCTGGCTGCACCGCCTCGCCCGGGCGTGGGGCAGGGCGTGGCGTCGGGCGAGGGCTCGGGCCCGGGACCGGCTGGGTCCGGAGCGCGCGGGCCGGGGCCGTGGCGGCGGTGGCGGCCGGGAGGGCTGTGGTGAGGGGCATGGCGTCGGCGGTCGCGGTCATGACGGCTCCGGGAGTGTGGGGCGGGAGTCGGACGGGCGGAGGTGCGGGCGGTCAGCCCTGGGGGATGCGCAGGACCGCGCCGGGCCGGAGGAGGTCCGGGTCCGGCCCGATCTCGACCACGTTCTCGGCATGCCAGCCCGTGACCGCGCGAACCACGTCGGCCGCTCCCGGCTCTCCGCCGAGGTGTTCCTCCGCGAGGTCCCAGAGGGTGTCTCCCGGGACCACCACGACGGTCGCCGAGCGCCCGCCGCCTGCGGGCAGGCTGCGGTCGGTCAGCTCCGCACGGAGCCCGGCCGGCGGCTCGGGCGCCACCCGCCAGCCCAGGTCCAGCACCTGTGCGGGTTCGACGGCGGCCACTCCGCCGTCGGGTACCGGTGCGCCGCCTTCCGGCCCGACCGCAGGGAGCGCCAGTGCTGCGGGCGCGGCGAGGACGAGCCCCAGCCCCGCTCCGGCGGCGGCCTGCGTCAGACGGCGTACGACCGCCGGGGCGCACCACGCCACGAGGTGCTCGCCCGCTACCCAGCGCCGCCCGGCGGCGGCGGCAACCACGCACCCGAGGGCGACGAGGGCGTGCCCCGACACCCATGCGGCGAGCCCTGCTCCGGAGGTGACCACCAGCAGCTCGACCAGGGCGGCCAGGACCGTCTCGACGGACGCCGCCGAACCGGCGTCCGCCGCGGACCGCGCCGCACCTGCTCGCAGCGCGGGAACGAGCACCGGCGCCGTCTCGGCAGCCCGTGCCGCGAGCAGCCCGGCGGCGAGCCCGAGCCCGGCGGCGAGGGCGGTCAGCAGACCGATCTGGCGTGCGGCCTGCGGACGGACGCTCCTGAGCACGGACATACGTTTCCCCCTGGCATGGTGATGGTGCGTGCGGCAATCAACCGTCTAATGCGTTTTGGTGACCGGTGGTACGGGATATTCAAACCCGGTGGCGCGCTGGTGTCGACAGGAGAGCGGGATGTCTGTGGATAGTGAAAGGTGGGGGCATGACGCTCTCTGCGCCCTTCCCCCGCGATCCCCACGGCGGCTCTCCCACCCGGTGGGAGCTCCTCTTCGGTGACCTCGAGGCGCAGGCCGCGGCGCAGGACGTCGCCGAGGCGGACGCGCTCGTCTCCGAGCTGACGCGCGCCGAGCACGCCACGATCACCGTGGCCGACAGGTTCCGCGCGGGCATCGGCGTCGCCGTCGTGGTCGACCTGCTCGACGGCGAGCCGGTCCGCGGCACGGTGCGGGAGGCCGCGGACGAGTGGGTCCTTCTGCAGGGCGCCGCACCGGCCGGGCCCGCCCAGCACCTGGTCCCGCTGCGGGCCGTCACGGGGGTGAGCGGGCTGGGCCGGCACGCCGCTCCCGGGTCCCGCCGGGACGGCGCGGGCCTGGGGCCGGTGCTACGGGCTCTGCAGCGCGGACGGTCGTTCGTGCTGGTCCGCACGCTGGGCGGTCGGGTCGCCGGCCGCATCGGGCGTGTGGGTCGCGACCATCTCGACGTGGACGACCTGACCCGGCCGGGCGGAGCCCGCCTCGTTCCGTTCGGCGCCCTGCTGTGCGTGAGCGAGGTGTCCTGAGCTCCCGCTCCCCAAGGACGCGACAAGGGCCGTGCACCGTCGCAAGACGGTGCACGGCCCTCGGTCGTCCGGTTCAGCTGTCGAGCGGCGCCGGGTCCTTGATGCGCTCGCGGCTCTTGGCGTACATGCGCTCGATGTACGCCTCGAGCTCCTTGGCCTCGATGCGCCAGACCTTCTTGGGCCCCACCTGGATGGCGGGGAGGTCGCCGCTACGGACCAGGGCGTAGCCCTGGGCCATGGAGATGTTCAGGGTCTCGACCACGTCGGCCAGAGAGAGGAATCGCCTTTCCATGTCCCCAGTGTGGCACGAGGGGGTGACATAGGGCGGTTATCCACAGGAAGAGTTCATCTGGTGCCGGATCGATGGTGTTCGCGCATGATGGGTGCGACATCCGCCGAGTCCCAGGAGCCATTGATGACCTTCGCGCCCACCGCGTCAGCGGCTCCCGGCCAGCCTGCCGGCCCGAGCATGTCCTCGGCTGCCGCCCATGCGCCCCTGCCCGAGCCGTCGGCACCGCGCCTGCGGCGCCCGTCGTGGCGGGACCCGCGGCTCACGGTGGGCGTGGTGATCGTCGCGCTCTCCGTGGCTCTCGGCTCGTGGGCCGTCTCCTCTGCAGGACATACGGTACCTGTCTATGTCGCCTCCGGCGCGCTCACCGCGGGCGAGCCGGTCCAGGCCGACGCGCTCCGCACCGTCGACGTCCGGCTCTCGACGAACCTCGACCGCTACCTGCGTGCGGACCGTCCGCTCCCGGACGGGCTCGTCGCGGTCCGCACCGTCCTGGACGGCGAGCTCGTACCCCGGTCGGCGCTCGGCGACGCGGCAGGGTCGGACCTGAGGTCGGTCGCCGTGCCGGTCGGGTCGGGCCTCTCGGACCGGATCCGCCCGGGTGCGGTCGTCGACCTGTGGTTCGTCCCCGCGGCGCCCGTGGCGGAGGGCGTGGCGCGCCCGGAGCCCCGCCTGCTGGCGGGGCAGGTCGTCGTGGAGCAGGTGGACGCGCCGGAGGGCGCCCTCGTCGTCGCCGGCTCCTCCACGCTGCACGCCCTCGTCCCGGCGGACGTGCTGCCCGCCGTGCTCACGGCCCTCGCCGACGCGGGAACGGCCGGGTCCGGCGGGGGGACCCTCGCGGTGGTCCCGGCGGCGGGCACCGGCGCATGACCGACACCCGTGTCGTGACGGTGCTGTGCGCCGTCCGGGGCGCCGAGGAGGCCGCGGTGGTCACCGCCCTCGGTGCGGCCGGTGCGGGAGTGTCGGTGACCCGCCGGTGTGCCGACCTCACCGAGCTCCTCGCCGCTGCCGAGGCAGGCGCGGGGCGGGTCGCCGTGGTCTCCGCGGACGTGCCGGGCCTCGACCGCGAGGCGGTGGGCCGCCTGCACCGCTCGGGCGCCCGCGTGGTGGTCCTCGACGACCCCTCCGCGCCGGCGGGGTGGCTGGGGTCGCTCGGGGTCGACGCCGTCGTGGCCGCGGGACCCGCCGATCCGGAGAGCCTGCTCGCGGCGGTCCGCGCCGAGTCGCCATGGGCGCGCGACGCCCTGCAGGCGCAGGCGCCCGTCCTTTCCCGCGCAGGGTCCCAGCCGGGTGCCCTCGTGGCGGTCTGGGGTCCCGTCGGGTCGCCCGGCCGCACGACGGTCGCGGTCGAGCTCGCCGCGGCTCTCGCGGGAGTCGGGCCCGAGGTGCCGTCGCCACGAGCGACCCCGTTCCGCCGTCGGCCCGGCCGTGGGCAGCCCGGCCACGGCCCGCACCGGCGCCGCCGGACGGGGGACCCCGTCCTGCTCGTCGACGCGGACACCTACGCCGCCTCGGTCGCGACCCGGCTCGGGCTGCTCGACGACGCGCCCGGGCTGGCGGCCGCTGCCCGCGCGGCGGGGCAAGGCGTCCTCGACCTCACCGTCCTCGCGCGGCACAGCCCCGCGGTGCTGCCGGGGCTGCGCGTCCTGACCGGCATCACGCGCGCGTCGCGCTGGCCCGAGCTCCCGTCGAGCTCCCTCGAGGTGGTCTGGGAGAGGGCCCGCGGCGTCGCGGCCTGGACGGTGGTGGACTGCGGCCCCCTCCTGGAGGCCGACGAGCTGCTGATGTACGACACGCACGCGCCGCAGCGCAACGCCGCCACCCTCAGTGCGCTGGCCGCGGCGGACGTCGTGGTCGTCGTGGGCGCGGCCGACCCGGTCGGCCTGCAACGCCTCGTCCGGGGGCTGGAGAGCCTGCGGGAGGCGGTGGTCCCGGTGTCCGCGGCGCAGGTCGTCGTCGCCAACCGGGTACGCGCGTCGGCGGCCGGGCCCCGCCCGGAGGTCGCGGTACGCGACGCCCTGGCGCGCTACGCCGGTGTGGCCGACGTGCACCTCGTGCCCGACGATCCCGCCGGGCTCGACGCGTCGCTGCTGAACGGGCAGGTGCTCGCGGAGGCGGCGCCCGCCTCGCCCGCGCGGGCCGCGCTGCTCGCCCTCGCCGACCGCGTGCGGGCGCTCGCGGGGGCCGAGGTGGCGCGCCCGGGCGCGTGACCCGGCAGACTGGCCCCATGCGCATCTACGTGCCCGCCACGCTCGACGAGCTGGACTCGGCAGTCGTCACCGACTCGGCCGCTCGCTGGACCCTCGCCCCGCGCGGGGCGCACGCCGTGACGCCCGCGCTCGCCGAGGCCTTCCCCGACGAGGACGAGGAGGGGCTCGAGTACATCGCGGCGCTCGAGGCCGCGTCCGACTCCCTCGCCCTGATCGCCGCCCGCCCGGACGTGCCCCTGCAGCGTGTGGTGGTCACCGTCGAGGTGCCCGACGGCGTCCTGAGCGTCCCGGAGGCGGGCGAGGTGGACGACGACGCCGTCGCGCCCTCCGCGGTGGAGGTCACCCGCGAGGTAGCGGACCTCGCGATCCTGGCGCTGCACGTGGACGAGCCGGTCGCAGCGGGCGACGTGGCGGCCGTCCTGGCCGCCGCCGACGAGGAGAACGACGCGGAGGAGGCCGGTCAGGTGGCGGCGGAGTCGGAGACGGCGCTCGACGAGGCGCTGCAGCGCGTCACCGACCGCGACCTGCTCTGGTACGACTGGAGCGAGGTCCACGAGGTCCCGCGCGCCTGACCCCCGGCCGCGCCGGCCCCAACGCTGCAGCGGTCAGCCGAGGTAGCCCAGCACCTCGTCGTGCAGCGGGCCGTTGGTGGCGACGGCGTTGCCACCCCACGGGCCCGACGCGCCGTCGAGCGACGTGAACCGGCCCCCGGCCTCGATGACGATCGGCACGAGCGCGGCCATGTCGTAGACCTCGAGCTCCGGCTCCGCGGCGACGTCGACCGAGCCCTCTGCCACGAGCATGTACGACCAGAAGTCGCCGTAGCCGCGGGTGCGCCAGCAGGCGCGGGTGAGGTCGAGGAAGCCGTCCAGCTTCCCCCGCTCCTCCCAGCCCGAGAGCGAGGCGTAGCTGAACGAGGCCTCGCCGAGCTTGTCCACGCTCGAGACGGACAGGCGCGACGCCGCGTGGAGCGACTTGCCGGTCCAGGCGCCCGAGCCCTTGGCGGCCCACCAGCGCTTGCCCAGGGCCGGTGCGCTGACCAGGCCCATCACGACCTCGTCGCCGTCGGCGAGGGCGATGAGGGTGGCCCAGACGGGCACCCCGCGCACGAAGTTCTTGGTGCCGTCGATCGGGTCGATGATCCAGCGGCGGGCGCCGTTCCCGGCCGACCCGTACTCCTCCCCGACGATCGCGTCGCGCGTCCGGGCGCGGGCCAGCTGCCCGCGGATGAACTGCTCGGCGGCGCGGTCCGCGTCACTCACGGGGGAGTCGTCGGACTTGTTCTCGACATGGAGGTCGAGCGCCTTGAAGCGCGCCATGGTCAGGGAGTCGACCTGGTCGGCGATCACGTGCGCGAGGCGCAGGTCGTCGTCATAGCTGATCTTCGTCACGGCGGGCACGGGCCACACGGTAGCCGGACGGGACGCTCCGCGGGTGCAGGACAGGGCCGGGTGGGCGGTTTACATCTTTTGTCTTGAAGATTCATCCGGGCCACGGACGCCCGACCCGGCGCACCCCTCGCGCGCGTTCGAACAAGTTAGTACACTTGTTCGAAGAGGCGAGGAGGTCCCATGTCGCACCCCACAGTGATCCCGATGCTCACCTACGCCCACGGCGCCACCGCGATGGACTGGCTCATCGAGGCGTTCGGCTTCGTCGAGGCGGTCCGCTGGCTGGACGACGACGGGCGGCTGTCCCACGGCGAGCTCCTCGCCGGCGACGGCCGGCTCCTGCTGGCCGAGCTGGCGTCCTACGAAGGTCCCACGGCGCACCGGGCGCGCTGTCCGGCGTCGGACGTGTGGTTGTCGACCCCCTGGGTGATCGACGGCGTCCTGGTCGAGGTCCGGGACGTGGACGCCCATCTGGAGCGCGCGCGGGCGGCGGGAGCGGGCCTCCTGTCGGGGATCGAGGACTCTCCCCACGGCCGGCTCTACCGCGCCGAGGACGTGGAGGGCCACCGCTGGATGTTCCTGCAGCCCGAGGCCTGACCGCGCATACTGGGCAGTCCGGACGAAGCGAGGGTGGAGATGGGCGCGAAGACGGCGATGCTGGTGTACGCGGACGGTGGTGTCGCCGAAGCGCTCGGCTCCGCGGCCGGCTATGCCGACGAGGAGAGCGCGGCCGAGCTCCTGACCCTGCTGCACCCGTCGCACCAGATCCGGCCTGACGGCGAGGAGCCGTGGGAGCTCGCCGACGCCGTGTTCCCGCCCGAGGGCCGGGCCTGTGCGCTCTCGGCGCCCACCGTCGACGTGCTGTGCGACCAAGCCCTCATGATCGACCGGCCCTCCCAGCTCCCGGAGCACCTGGTCGCGGCGAGCGCGGGCCGGCGCCTGGTGCTGCACGCCATGCACAGCGTCGTCGACTGGTTCGCCTTCGCGGTCTGGGAGGACGGCGTCCTGGTCCGGTCGCTCAGCCTCGCGCCCGACGACGGGGTCCTCGAGGACCTGGGCGATCGCCTGCCGTTCGAGGAGCCGTACTGGGCCGGGGAGCACCCGGCCTCGCCGTGGTCGCCGGACAGCCCCCCGTACCCCCTCCCGTTCCACCCGCTCGCGCTCGGCGAGCGCGCGCTCCTGGAGCTCTTCGGCTTCTCCCTCGAGGGTGAGGGCGAGGAGCACGCCGTGGATCCCTGGGAGGTCCAGCTGTTCGGCTTCGAGGTGGCCTGAGGCGGTCAGAAGTCCGAGCCGGTGCGGGACCCCAGCAGCCGGCGGAACGAGCCGAGGCGAGCCTGCCGGACCCGCTTCGTCTCCTCGTCCGGTGAGGCCTTGACCCAGTCGTCGAGCGCGCAGTCCGGGGAGTCTTCGAGGTGGGTGCAGCCCCGTGGGCACGCCTCCGCGACCTCGTCGAGGTCCTCGAAGGCACGCAGGAGGTGCGGGACCTCCACGTGCGCGAGCCCGAACGACCGGACGCCCGGGGTGTCGATCACCCAGCCGTCCTGCTCCTCCGCGCCGGGTGCGACGGGCAGCGGCAGGGCGACGGCCGACGTCGACGTGTGACGCCCGCGGCCGGTCACGTCGTTCACCACGCCGATCGCCCGGCGCGCGTCGGGCACGAGCGCGTTGATCAGCGTGGACTTGCCCACGCCGGAGTGCCCCACGAGCACGGAGGTGCGCCCGCGGAGCAGCCCGCGGACCTCCTCCACGGAGGCGGGGGAGAGGTTCACCCGGTCTCCCAGGGCGGCCCCGTCGTCGGACAGCCGCTCCGTGACCACGACCTGGACGCCGAGGGGCTCGTAGAGGTCGCGGAGCACGTCGGGCGAGGCCAGGTCCGCCTTGGTGAGGCACAGGAGCACGTCCATGCCCGCGTCGTACGCGGCGACGACGCAACGGTCGATCATGCCCGTGCGTGGCTCGGGCTGAGCGAGGGCTGTGACGATCACGAGCTGGTGCGCGTTGGCGACGACGATCCGCTCGTACGGGTCGGTGTCGTCTGCGGTGCGTCGCAGGGTCGAGGTGCGCTCCTGGATGCGGACGATGCGCCCGAGGGAGCCTTCCTCGCCCGAGACGTCCCCGACGACGTCGACGAGGTCGCCCACGACGACCCGCGTGCGACCCAGCTCGCGCGCCTTCATGGCGAGCGTCGCGTGGTCGTCGACGAGGAGCGTATACCGGCCCCTGTCCACGCCGGTGACCATCCCCGTGGCGGCGTCCGCGTGCTCCGGGCGCTGCTTGGTCCGCGGGCGGGAGCCGTGCTTCGAGGGACGGGACCGGAAGTCGGACTCGTCGCGTGCTCGTGCCATCAGGAGGCCGTCACTCGGAGGAACCGGTCCCGGCGAGCATGCCGAGCCACATCCCGGTGAAGCCGGGCAGGGTCTTCGCGGTCGTGTCGACGTCCTCGACCCGGAGGCCCGCCACACGGAGGCCGAGGAGGGCCGCGGAGGTGGCCATGCGGTGGTCGGCGTACGTGCGGAAGAGGTCTCCGTGCAGCGGCCGCGGGGTGATGACCAGCCCGTCGCGGGTCTCCTCGCACTGCCCGCCGAGCCGCGTGATCTCGCGCGCCAGGGCCGCCAGGCGGTCGGTCTCGTGACCCCGGAGGTGCGCGATCCCGCGGAGCCGGGTGGGCGAGTCGGCCAGCGCCGCGAGAGCGGCGAAGGTGGGTGCGAGCTCGCCGCCGGCGCGGAGGTCGACGTCGATGCCGTGGATCTCGCCGGTGCCGGTCACCGACAGCACGTCCCCGTCGAGCGAGGCGGTGCCCCCCATCCGGGTGAGCAGGTCCGGAACCATGGCGCCCGGCTGGGTGGTCGAGGCGGGCCAGCCGGGGACCCGCACGGTGCCGCCGGCCACGAGGGCGGCGGCGAGGAACGGGGCGGCGTTCGACAGGTCCGGCTCGACCCGGGTCGTGCCGGCCCGGACCGGGCCGGGCGCGACCTGCCAGATGCCGTCCCGGCTGTCGTCCACGGTGACGCCCGCGGCGCGAAGGGTCTCCACGGTCATCTCGATGTGCGGCAGGCTCGGGAGGGTGGTGCCCACGTGGCGCAGGGTGAGTCCCTGGTCGAACCGGGCGGCGGCGAGCAGCAGGCCGGAGACGAACTGTGACGACTGCGAGGCGTCCACGTCCACGGAGCCGCCGCGCACGTGACCCCGGCCCACGATCGTGAAGGGCAGGTGACCGGGTACCGGGTCGCCGCTCTCGTCGTGCACCGGGACGTCGAGCACGTTCAGGGCCGACAGCACCGGGCGCATGGGGCGGACCCGGGCCGAGGGGTCGCCGTCGAACCGCACGGGCCCGTCGGCCAGCGCCGCGACGGGCGGGAGGAAGCGCATGACGGTGCCCGCCAGCCCGCAGTCCACGGCCGTGTCACCGCGGAGCGGCCCTGGCGTGACGTGCAGGGTGCTGGGCAGGTCGCCCACCTCGACGGAGGCGCCGAGCGCGCGCAGGGCGCCGATCATCAGGTCGGTGTCGCGGCTGCGCAGCGCACCCTGCAGCGCACCCGGCCCGTCGGCCAGGGCGGCGAGCACGAGGAGGCGGTTGGTCAGCGACTTGCTGCCGGGCACGTCGACGCTCGCGTCCAGCGTGCCGCCCGCGAGGGGGGCTTCCCAGGCGGGGGCGGTGGTCGTCGGCGTGTCCGTCATGTGCCGAGGTTATCGTGGCCGACCGCTCAGTCCCCCTTCAGGGCCCCCTTGACCGCCTTCTGCGCGTCCTTTGCGGAGCGGGCCGCCGCCCGCGTCGCCCGCGCGTTCGCCACGCGCCACGAGACGCCGGGCCGGCCCTCGAGGTCGGCGCCCGCGATGAGGGCCGCCCCGATGGCCCCGAGATTCCGGGCGAACCGCTCCGTCCGGGCCGTCCGCTCGTGCTTCGGGGCGGTGAACGGCTGGTTCACGACGGCCAGCGGTACGGTCAGCAGCGCCAACGCCACGGCGGACAGGCGTGGCGCCTTGCCGAGGCCGAGGAGCAGCCCGAAGAACGCGGTGGCGGCGCCGTGGACCCGCACGGCAGCGACGACCTGCTTCTCGCTGAGCGGCGGACCGCCGAGCGCCTGCGTCACCAGGTCCGACCCCTCCCGCGCGGCGCGCACGTGCTCGTGGGGGTTCCGCGCGGCCTGGACCCCGTCGTAGACGTACCAGGAGGCCAGCATCGGCCTCGCCATGTGTCGCAGCAGCATGCCCACCACCCTGGCAGAGGTCGGCCCCGATCGCAGCCCTTCCGCGCCGACCGCGGGAATGTCGCGCGGCGCGTCGCCGTTCTACGGGGCGTGATGCCAGCTCTCCAGACCGCCGGCGCACCGGTCACCACCGGTGTCGCGACACCCGCGGTGCCCCTGTTCTCCGTGCCGGACCCGTTCCCGACGCCGCACAAGAGCGACGTCACAGTGGACTCGCGGGACGCGGCCTGGCGCGCACGGCTAGGCTCGACGGCGATGACCGAGAACCCGGTGGACCCTGCGCCCACGGACGACGAGGACACGGACCGTTCCCCCACAGGGGAGGACGCCGCTGCCCGTGGCGTGCGCTTCGAGCGCGACGCGCTGCAGTACCTGGACCAGCTCTACTCGGCGGCCCTGCGCATGACGCGCAACCCGGCCGATGCCGAGGACCTCGTGCAGGAGACCTTCGCGAAGGCCTTCGCCGCGTTCCACCAGTACCGCCCGGGTACCAACCTGAAGGCGTGGCTGTACCGCATCCTCACGAACACCTTTATCAACAGCTACCGCAAGAAGCAGCGCGAGCCGCAGCAGTCCCAGGCCGAGGAGATCGAGGACTGGCAGATCGCGCGGGCGGCCTCGCACACCTCGCAGGGGCTGCGCTCCGCCGAGGCCGAGGCGCTCGACCGCCTGCCGGACTCCGACGTGAAGCGCGCTCTCGCCGAGCTTCCCGAGGATCGCCGCATGGTTGTCTACTACGCGGACGTCGAGGGCTTCCCTTACAAGGAGATCGCGGAGATCATGGGGACACCGATCGGCACGGTGATGTCTCGGCTTCACCGCGGGCGACGGCAGCTGCGTGAGCTGCTGGCCGACTACGCGACCGAACGAGGACTTGTGGCGACCAAGGCGCCCGGAGGTGGGCAGTGAACGAGCAGGAGCAGGACGGCAGCCAGGCCGTCGAACCGATACCGCACGACACGGCGGGCAGCTCGGAGTGCGAGCACGCGCTCGGGCACCTGTACGAGTACCTGGACTCGGAGATGACGCCGGACGACGAGCTGCGGATGCGGGCCCACGTCGCGCACTGCTCCCCGTGCCTCGCGGAGCTGAGCGTCGAGGAGCTGGTGAAGCAGCTCGTGAAGCGCTCCTGCCACGAGCGGGCGCCCGAGACGCTGCGGCTGCGGATCCGCGAGCAGCTCACCGGGATGACCGCCACCTGATGGCATGACGAAGGGCCGGAACCTCAAGGTTCCGGCCCTTTCGCGTACGCGAGCGGTGCGGCCTGGTGGCCGACCGGCTCAGGCGTTGGGACGACGACCGTGGTTGGCGGCGTTGCCCTTGCGGCTACGGCGCTTGCGACCGCGCTTGCTCATAGCTGTCTCCTGACAGGTGACCGGATGTATTCGTCCTATCGTCCCACACGGCACCCCCGCGATCGAACCTGAGGGGTTGTCAGCGGACAAGACGCGATATAACGTGTCTCTCGGAACGCGATATATCGCGTGGGTCGCGGGAGTCGCACCCTGCAAGATCGCACCCGACAGAGGAGCCGGCATGCCGAACGAGACCTGGACCGTCGACGGGCCGCAGACCATCGAGCTCGAAGGGGTCACCGACCTTGCCGCCCACGTGGTCTCCGGGCGTCTGGACGTCGTGGCGCACGACGAGCCGGTGGTCCGCATCGAGGTGCACTCCCTCGACGGCCGCCCGCTCAACTTCCGCCGCGAGGGCGGCAAGCTCAGCTTCGGCCACGAGACGCTGACCGGCTGGCAGTCGTTCCTCGCCAAGTTCCGCGACTTCGCCGGGCGCGCCTCCGCGGACGTCCACGTCGCGGTGCCACGGGGCACCGTGGTGCGGATCGGCACCATCTCCGGCGAGGGCCTGCTGGCCGGGACCACTGCGGGGGGCAAGGCCTCCACCGTCTCCGGGTCGCTCATCGTCACGCGCACCAGCGGGCCGCTCAAGGTCTCCACCGTCTCGGGCGACATCACGGTGCGCGACCATGACGGCAACCTGACGATCGGCACCGTGTCCGGCGAGGTCGCGTTCAGCGGCTCGGCGGAGGAGGTGTCGTCCACCTCGGTGTCCGGCGGGATCACGCTCGACCTCACCACGCAGCCGCGGCGGATCAAGGCGAGCACCGTCTCCGGCGAGCTCATGGTGCGGGTGCCCGACGCGGGCGCCGTCGACGTCAACGTCTCCGGCATCGGCGGCCGTGTCACGGTCGGCGGGTACCAGGTCAGCGGCGGGGGCACCGTCCGGTCCACCCGCCCGGCGCAGACGCAGCTGAAGGTGTCGTCCGTCAGCGGCGACGTCACGGTCCTCGACGGCGACCACGTCGCCCCGGACGTCGCCCCGGACGTCGCGGTCTGATGCCCCCCGTCTTCGCCCACGGCGAGCTGCGCCTGTACCTCCTGGCGCTGCTGGTCGCGGGTCCGCGCCACGGATACGAGCTGATGACCGAGCTCGCCGAGCGCTTCGGCGGTACCTACCGGCCCAGCGCCGGCACCATCTACCCCCGGCTGGCGCGGCTCGAGGAGGAGGGCCTGGTCCTCCGCTCCGACACAGGGCGTCGGACCACCTACGAGCTCACGCCCCAGGGACGAGCCGAGGTCGCGGCGCGCTGGGAGGACATCCGCCGGCTCGAGAGCAGCGTGGCCGAGACGGTCCGCGCCCGGGCGGACGCCCTGCGGGCGGACATCATGTCCACCATGAACGGCCTGCGTGCCGAGCTCGCCGCGGCGGCGCAGGAAGCCCGTGCCCGGCCGCGGCCCGGCCCCGACGTCCCGCCCGACCCCGCCCGTGCGGGCTCCTACGCCCTCCGTCAGGAGGCCGAGATGCTCGTCCGCCGGTTCCGTGACGACCTCCTCACCGACCTCCGGGAGGCCGACGTCGCCGGCGCCGTGTCCGCCCTCACCCTCGAGACCCTGCGGACCGTGCTGGGATCCGCACGTGCCGCAGTCCGCGCCACGCTGCCCGCAACGCGTGGTGGCACCAGAATGGCCCCAGACCAGAACCCCACGAACGGAGCATCCTGATGAGCACCGAGTCCTGGAGCGTCGCCGCCCCCCAGACCATCGAGGTCGCGGACGTACGCACCCTCACCGTCCGCCTCACCAACGGCCGTGCCGAGGTGGTCGCCGACCCGAACCGGACGTCCGGCGCCCTCGTCGAGGTCCTCGACGTGTCGTCCCGGCCGCTCCAGGTGCTCGCCGAGCACGGGAGCCTGAGGATCGCCTACGACTTCCCCGGGGTCGAGGGGTTCGTGGACCGGTTCCGCGGCCTCAAGGACCAGGACGCCGCGACCATCCGGGTGACCGTGCCCGTGACGTCGTCGGTCGACGTCGCCGGCGTGGGCGCCGAGGTGGTCGTCACGGGCGCGCAGGGCCGCACGCAGGCGCGGACCGTCAGCGGAGCCCTCAACGTCCTCGGTACCACCGGCACCCTGGCCGTGAAGTCCGCGTCCGGCGCGATCACGGTGAGCGAGCACTCCGGTGACGTCACCGTCGCCACGATCTCCGGCTCGGTCGCTCTCTCGGGTGCGCTCGGCCGCGTCACGGTGAACGGGGCGTCCGGCTCGGTCGACGTGACAGCCCAGGGCACCACGCCGCTCGTGACCGCCAAGACCGTGTCGGGGGCGATCGGCGTGCACCTCGACGGCGGCTCGAACGTCAACGTCCGGGCGCGCAGCGTCACCGGCAAGGTGATGATCGACGGCGCCCCGGCTGCCTCCAGCGCCCAGCGCACGGTGGTCGTGGACCACGCCGAGCCGGGTGCCGCGGCCTACGTGTCGACGAGCACGGTGTCGGGCGCGGCGTCGGTCACCCGCGGCTGATCTCCGAGCGCCGAGGTAGTGCGCTGGTCCGGTGTCTCCACGCCCTTTGGCGGGCAGGCGCCGGACCAGCGCACTACCTCGGCGGATCGCGTCACGCGAGGAGCCGTTCCGCCGTCCAGAAGAGTCCCGTCGCCACGATGGCCGCCGTCGCCAGGCCGAGGGTCCACCGCGCGGCCCGCGGTGCCCGGCGGCGCAGCAGCGCGACCAGCGGGAACACCACCGCGACGATCCCCAGCTGCACGGCCTCGATCCCCACGTTGAAGGCCAGCAGCGACCACAGCAGGTCCCACGACCAGCGCTCGTCGATGCCGAGCGCCCCCGCGAAGCCGAGCCCGTGCAGCAGCCCGAACGCGAAGACGACGGCGAGCCGGGTACGGGGGGCGGCCGGACCGCCGTCGGGCGCCGCTGTGGCTGTACGCCCGACCGGCTCGGCGTAGCGCCTGCCCCACCGCCGGAGCTCCGGCCACAGGCTCGCCCCCGCCACCACGGCGATCGACAGCGCGATGAGCGGCTCCACCACGGCGCCCGGCACCTGGACCACCCCCAGCGCCGCCAGGAGGAACGTGACGCTGTGCGCGGCGGTGAAGGCCGTGGCGGTCCACACCACCTCGCGGAGGGTCCGCGCGCCGACGACGAGCGCGAGCAGGAACAGCAGGTGGTCGGGCCCGAGGTAGAGGTGCTCGGCGCCCAGCAGGAAGAACTCCCCGAGCTGCTTCAGCAGCCGGTTCTCCCCGGTCACGACCTCAGGGTGGTCGGCTGTCAGCGCGGCCGAGCCGTGCTCGCCGTCGAGCGAGAACTCCACGATCGTGCGGGTCGAGTGGACAAAGCTCTCCGCGTCCGGGAAGAGCGCCGACCACACGGCGTGCGAGCCCTCCGGCTCGCCGTCGCACGCGAAGGCGACAGGCAGGTGCGCGTAGACCACCTCGCCCCGCTCCACGAGCGAGGCCTCGCCCACGTCGGGCTCGCACGGCGCGTCGCGGTACCTGACGCCGAACCGCGCCGTGACGTAGCCGGCCACGGCGTCCGCGTTGGTCTCGAGCTGCCGCTGCTGCTCGGCGGGCCCCGTCGCCTCGTACGCCTCGGCGGTGAGCCACGCGGACTTCATCAGGAGGTCGTACTCGAGGTCGAGCGTGACGTCGACGTCGGCCCCCGAGCCGGCGCGCACCTCGGCGAAGGCGGTGCTGGTCACGTCGTGGGCGGCAGCCGGCTGCCCGACGGCGGCGGTGCCCGCCACCGCGGCGAGCGTCACCAGGGCGGTGGTCAGGAGGGCACGGAGGCGGGCGCGGAGGGCCGGGCGGGGCAGCGGACGGGGAGCGGGCACCGCGTCAGGTAACACGGCGCCGGACCGGGCGATCAAGCCACGACCGCCCGGTCCGCCCACTGTTCATCGAGTGTTCCGCCGCCTGTTGCCTCGGGCGAGGAACCCCGCCTCGGGCGAGAAGCTCAGCCCTCGTCGTGCGGGAGGCCCAGCCAGGCGTGCCAGCCCGTGTGCAGCACGAGCCACGCCATGAGGCCGTAGCCCGCCTGGCCCGGGTAGGTGCTGCCGTTCTGCGCCAGGTCCGCCAGCCACTGCTCGTGCGCCGCGAGCGGCGTGAACGTGTCGACGTACGGGACGCGGCGCCGGCTCGCCACATCCGCGAACGCGTCCGAGAGCTCGAGGATGCGGTCACCGTCCTCGGGCCGCCCGGGCGGCGGCCCGACGACGAACGCGGGGATCCGGTGGGAGTCGGCCACGTCGAGGATGTTGGCAAGGTTCAGGCGCGACCGGGCGACGGACAGGTTGGAGGCCACGTCGTGCCGGCCGAGCGCCACGACGAGGCGGTTCTCCACCTCACCCTCGGGGCCGAAGCGCGCCGCGGTCTCGCCCTCCCAGCGGGCGCTCAGCTGGGTGGTGGTCTCGCCCGGGATAGCGAGCGAGAACACCATGGACGGCCGGTCGAAGTGCGTGCGCGCCACGACGCGGCCGGTCCAGCCGAGCGCACGGGCGTCGCCCACGCCCACTGCCAGCTCGTCACCGACGACGCAGATGCGCACCTCGCGTTCCTGCACGGACCTCTCCTTGCCTCGCTCGGCCGCCTGTACCCGACACCGGGGACGGCCGGTCCCATTCTCAGGTACTGGGGAGCGACGACCTGGGATTTCGTGACGCGCGCCGCGGTGCGCGAGGACACGCTACCGGAGCGTCACTCACCGGACGGTGATGCCCCATCGCACCTCGTGGGTGGCTCCGGGCGCGAGGCGGACCAGCCGGTCGCCGCTGACGAACGCGTCGGCGGCGCAGCTCATAGGCTCCACGGCCATGCCCATGCGCCGGTAGTCCGGGTCGATGTGGTCGCCGGAGCAGATCTGCCACACGTCCATGGAGTCGTCCATCCACACGGCGACGGTGCGGCCGTCAGGCCCGGTGAGCGTGCCCCAGGAGAGGCCGTCGGCGTCCCGGACGGCGTCCACGTACGCGTCGTCCAGGTCGAGCCCGGTCGCCGTGCGCGGCTCGCGCAGGTCGAAGTCGCCCGCGGCGGGCTCGGTGCCGGTCGGCAGGAGGCGGTCGTCCGTGGTGACGCGCGTCACGGCGTCGAGGTGCACGGTGCACTCGTCGAGCGGGGCGCCCCCCGTCGAGAGCCACGGGTGGAACCCGGCACCGTAGGGAGCGGTACCGGTGCCGACGTTCGTGGTGGACAGGCGGATCTCCAGCCCGGCGTCGGACAGGGAGTACCGGATCCTCGAGACGATCTGGAACGGGTAGCCGGGGCGCGCGGCGAGCGCGAGCGCGAGCTCGACGAACGAGCCCTCGTGCGCCACGACGGTCCACCGCTCCCAGGCCGCGAGGCCGTGCAGCGCGGTGTTCCGGGCCACCTCGGTGATCGGCAGCTGGAGCGGCTTGCCGTCCACCTCGTAGGCGCCGTCGCGCAGGCGGTTCGGCCACGGCAGCAGCACCGCACCGTTGTAGACGGGGTTGATCTGGTCCGCCGAGAACGGGACGACGGCGTGCCGGCCGTCCACGACGTATTCACGGAGGGTGGCGCCCACCTCGGTCACGGTGGCGCGGTGTGCGCCGTGCGCGATGCGGTACTGGTCGCCCGACGGGTGCGGTGCGCTCTCCACGTCCGGGAGAGCGGGGTCTGCGGTAATCACACTCACACCGTAACGGGTAAGCCCTTTCGCCAGGCGCCACGTAGCGTAGGACAGCAGACTGGCCTGGACGTCCGGCTCTGTGCCGGGCCCCCCGCGGGCGCCCTGCCCGCACCACAGCATGGAGGAATGATGGAAAAGCAGGTTCTCGGACGGACCGGCCGGCTCGTGCCGGTCGTGGGCCTGGGCACCTGGCAGCTCGGCGCGGACTGGGGCGAGGTCAGCGAGGCGGACGCTCGCGCCGTCCTCGACGCGGCGCTGGAGTCCGGCGTCACCTTCTTCGACACCGCGGACGTCTACGGCGACGGCCGCAGCGAACAGGTGATCGGCGCCTTTCTCAAGAGCCACCCCGATGCCGGGATCACGGTTGCCACGAAGATGGGCCGTCGTCTGCCGCAGAAGCCGCAGAACTACGTCCTGAAGAACTTCCGGGAGTGGACCGACCGGTCCCGGCAGAACCTCGGGGTCGAGCGCCTCGACCTGGTGCAGCTCCACTGCCCGCCGACGGCCGTCTACTCCAAGGACGAGGTCTTCGACGCGCTCGACACCCTCGTCGAGGAGGGCGTGATCGCCCACTACGGCGTGAGCGTCGAGAAGGTCGAGGAGGCGCTGACCGCGATCGCCCGTCCCAACGTGGCGAGCGTGCAGATCATCCTCAACGCTTTCCGCCTCAAGCCGCTCGAGCAGGTGCTGCCGGCGGCGTCGGCGGCCGGCGTGGGGATCATCGCCCGGGTGCCGCTGGCCTCGGGCCTGCTCTCCGGCCGCTACACGCGCGAGACCACCTTCGCGAAGGACGACCACCGCACCTACAACCGGGACGGCAGCGCGTTCGACGTGGGGGAGACCTTCTCGGGTGTGCCCTACGACGTGGGCGTCGAGGCGGCCGCTCGCTTCACCGAGCTCACCGAGCAGAGCCTCGGTGGGGAGCTCACGCCCGCCCAGGCCGCGGTCGCGTGGGTGTGGCAGCAGCCGGGCGTGTCCACGGTCATCCCGGGCGCGCGGAACCCGGAGCAGGCGCGGGCGAACGCCGCGGCCGGGAGCGCCGGCACCCTCGGCCCGCTCTTCACGTCGGGCGTGCGGGAGGTCTACGACGAGCTGATCTCGAAGCACGTGCACGACAAGTGGTGACGTAGCCACCCGGGCGGACGACGAACGCCGTGGTCACCTTCCGTACGGAAGGTGACCACGGCGTTCGTCGTCGTCGGCCCGGAGCGCGTCAGGAACGCGCGGCGAACGCCTGCTCGATGAGCGTGGCCTGCTGTGCCTGGTGCCGCTTGGCCGTGCCGGCCGCCGTCGAGGCGGACGCGGGGCGCGAGACGACCTTGACGTACGGGACGTCCATCGGCAGCGCCATGTGCACGAAGGACCAGGCGCCCTGGTTCTGCGGCTCGTCCTGGACCCAGCGGATCTCCGCGTTCGGGTACTTGGCGAGCTCGGCGCGGATCTGCTCCTCCGGGAACGGGTAGAGCTGCTCCAGGCGGACGATCGCCACGCCTGCGTCGCCGCGCTTGGCGCGCTCGGCGATCAGGTCGTAGTACACGCGGCCGGTGCAGACCAGCACGCGGTCCACCGACGCCGCGTTCGCGGTGGTGTCGGCGAGGACCGGCTCGAACGTGCCGTCGGTGAAGTCCTCCACCGCCGAGGCCGCGGCCTTGAGGCGGAGCAGCTGCTTGGGCGTGAACACCACCAGGGGGCGGCGCGGACGCTGGTACGCCTGGCGGCGCAGCAGGTGGAAGTACGACGCCGGCGTGGACGGCTGCGCCACCGTCATGTTGTTCTGGGCGCACAGCTGGAGGAAGCGCTCGATGCGGGCGGACGAGTGGTCCGGCCCCTGGCCCTCGTAGCCGTGCGGCAGGAGCATGACGACGGACGACGACTGCGCCCACTTCTGCTCGGCCGACGAGATGAACTCGTCGATGACCGTCTGGGCGCCGTTGACGAAGTCGCCGAACTGCGCCTCCCACAGCACGAGCGCGTCGGGGCGCTCCACCGAGTAGCCGTACTCGAAGCCGAGGGCCGCGTACTCCGACAGCGAGGAGTCGTACACCCAGAACTTCGCCTGCTCGTCGGACAGGTACAGGAGCGGGGTCCACTCGGCGCCGGTGTCGCGGTCGTGGAGCACCGCGTGACGCTGCACGAACGTGCCGCGGCGCGAGTCCTGGCCCGCGAGGCGCACCGGGGTGCCCTCCATGAGCAGCGAGCCGAAGGCCACCAGCTCGCCGAAGCCCCAGTCGATACCGCCCTCGGTGGACATGACCTGACGCCGCTCGAGCATCTGGGCCAGCTTGGGGTGGATCGTGAAGCCCTCCGGCGGGGAGGTGTGGACCTGGCCCACACGCTGCAGCACCGCGGGGGAGACGGCCGTCTGCCAGCCCACCATGGTGCCGGCGTCCTCGAGCTGCGACTCCGGACGCTCCAGGCCCTTGATGTGCTCGGTCTGGGGCGCCGGGGTGAACCCGGCCTTGGTCTCCGTGAAGACGCGCTCGAGCTGCTGCTGGTAGTCGGCCAGCGCGTGCTCGGCCTCCTCCACGGTGATGTCGCCGCGGGAGACGAGGTTCTCCGTGTACAGGGTCCGCACCGAGCGCTTGGCCTCGATGAGGTTGTACATGAGCGGCTGCGTCATCGAGGGGTCGTCGCCCTCGTTGTGACCGCGGCGGCGGTAGCAGATCATGTCGACGATCACGTCGCGGCCGAACTGCTCGCGGTAGTCGAACGCCAGCTCGGCGACGCGCGCGCACGCCTCCGGGTCGTCGCCGTTCACGTGGAACACCGGGATCTGGTAGCCCTTGGCCACGTCCGTCGCGTACGTCGTGGAGCGCGACGACATCGGGCCGGTGGTGAAGCCGACCTGGTTGTTGATGATGACGTGGATGGTGCCGCCGGTGCGGTACCCCCGCAGCTGCGACAGGTTCAGCACCTCGGGGACCACGCCCTGGCCGGCGAAGGCCGCGTCGCCGTGGACCAGGATCGGCAGCACGGAGAAGCCGTCGTTGCCCAGGTCGATGCGGTCCTGCTTGGCGCGGACGATGCCCTCGAGCACCGGGTCCACCGCCTCGAGGTGCGACGGGTTCGCGGCGAGGTAGACGCGCGTGGTGGCGCCGGTCTCGGCCGTGAACACGCCCTCGGTGCCCAGGTGGTACTTGACGTCGCCGGAGCCCTGGACGCTCTTCGGGTCCAGCTGGCCCTCGAACTCCTTGAAGATCTGGGCGTAGTTCTTGCCGGCGATGTTGGCCAGCACGTTGAGGCGGCCGCGGTGGGCCATGCCGATGCCGACCTCGTCGAGCCCGCCCTCGGCGGCCTTCGACAGGATCGTGTCGAGCAGCGGGATGAGCGACTCGCCGCCCTCCAGCGAGAACCGCTTCTGGCCCACGAACTTGGTCTGGAGGAACGTCTCGAACGCCTCGGCGGAGTTCAGGCGGCGCAGGATACGCAGCTGGTCCTCGCGGGGCGTGCGGGCGTAGCCGGACTCGAGACGCTCCTGGAGCCAGGTGCGCTGTGCCGGGTCGGCGATGTGCATGTACTCGAAGCCGATGGTGCGGCAGTACGAGTCGCGCAGCAGGCCGAGGACGTCGCGCAGCGTGGACTTGGGGCGGCCGCCGAAGCCGCCCGTCGGGAACGTCCGGTCCAGGTCCCAGAGCGTGAGGCCGTGGTTCTGGATGTCCAGGTCGTGGTGCTTGCGCTGGCGGTAGGCCAGGGGGTCCGTGTCGGCCATGAGGTGGCCGCGCGAGCGGTACGACTGGATGATCTCGGCGATCTTGGCGGGCTTGGCCGCCTCGACGTCCGCGTCCACCGTGTTGTCGCGCACCCAGCGGACCGGCTCGTACGGCACGCGCAGGGCGGCGAACACCCGGTCGTAGAAGCCGTCGAGGCCGAGCAGCTTGCCGGCGAGGACCTTGAGGAACTCGCCGGACTGCGCGCCCTGGATGATGCGGTGGTCGTAGGTCGACGTGATCGTCAGGACCTTCGACACGCCCATGCGGGCC
Organism: Antribacter gilvus; assembly: GCF_003946865.1. Lineage (GTDB taxonomy): Bacteria > Actinomycetota > Actinomycetes > Actinomycetales > Cellulomonadaceae > Antribacter > Antribacter gilvus. The sequence continues at coordinate 158,432 of NZ_QXTH01000008.1, read as the reverse complement.
AGCTGCTCCTCGGACGCGCCCGCGAACTCCGCGGGGAAGTCCATGGCGCCGACGCCGATGATGGTGCCCTGGCCCTGCATGAGCCGCGGCACGGAGTGGACGGTGCCGATGCCGCCCGGGTTGGTCAGCGAGATCGTGGTGCCCTGGAAGTCCTCGACGGTCAGCTTGCCGCCGCGGGCCTTGCGGACCAGCGCCTCGTACGCCGCCCAGAACTGGGCGAAGTCGAGCTCGTCGGCCTTCTTGATGCTCGGCACGAGCAGCTGGCGCGAGCCGTCCGGCTTGGCCAGGTCGATCGCGAGGCCGAAGCCGACGTGCGCGGGCTGGACGATTCCCGGCTTGCCGTCCACGAGCTGGAAGTGCGCGTTCATGACCGGCATGTCGGCGAGGGCCTCGACCAGGGCGTACCCGATGAGGTGCGTGAACGAGATCTTGCCGCCACGGCCACGCTTGAGGTGGTTGTTGATGACGATGCGGTTGTCCACCATGAGCTTGGCGGGCACCGCGCGCACCGATGTGGCGGTCGGGACCTCGAGGGAGGCCTCCATGTTCGTGACGACGCGCGCGGCGGGGCCGCGCAGCTTCTCCACCGCGTCGACGGCGGCGTCGTCGTGCGGCTTGCGCTTCGCGGTCGCCACGTCGGCATAGTCGGCGGTGGCGGGCTGCGCCGTCGCGACGACGATCTTGCTCAGCGCGGCGTTCACGGTCGGGTCGGCCGGCAGGACCTGCTCGCGGGGGCGCTGGGCCTCCTCAGCGGCGGCGGTGCCGGGAGAGGGCTTGGTGGCCGACGCCGTACCGTCAGCGGGTGCACCGTCCTGGGCAGGCGCGGGAGCGCCCTCGGACGGAGCTGCCGGGGCCGGTCGTGCGCTGCCGTCGCCCCCCGGGGTGTAGTTCTCGAAGAACTCCCACCACGCGGGATCGACCGCGTTCTTGTCCTTCAGATACTGCTCGTAGAGCTCGTCCACGAGCCATTCGTTGGCTCCGAACGACGAGCTCGACACGCTGATCGACTCTGAACCAGCCTTCGGGGACACGCGCGGATCGCCCACCTTCACCACATTGCACTCTGCTAGGGAGTGCGGTCGTCGAATGTATCGTTCTCAGTCGTGCTCCCGCGGTGCGGTCGCACGTTGTCCAAGCCGTTCAAGACTAGGCCCTCACGGCCTGTGATAGGGCGTCCCAGGCGAGTTCGTCAGGCGCACGGAACCGCACATGGTGACACTTCGTCACGATTTCTGAACGCCCGGCAAAACCCCGGCAATGCGCGGACGATTTGTCCTCTACCGCGGGTGATGGCTTGCCCGTGGCCTGCTAGCGGTTCGTCGTGCGCCTGTGACGGAGATCACGGGAACCGGATGGTGCCCTGCGACGGGGTCTCACCCGTCGGTGGTGGTCGCGACGCCCGGCGCGGGGCGGGCGCGGGCCGGGAGCGTGATGCGCATCGTGGCGCCCTGGTCGGAGTCGGCGACCTCGACGTGGCCGCCGTGCAGATCCACCGCCCAGCGGGCGATCGCGAGACCGATCCCCGTGCCGCCGCTCGACCCGACGGTCCCCGAGGCGCCCACCGGGTGGCTCGACGAGCCACGCGTGAACCGCTCGAAGATCCGCTCGCGGTCCTCCTTCGCGATACCGGGTCCCTGGTCGCTGACCTCGATCACCACGGCGTCGCCCGAGGGGTAGGCGTCGAGCCGGACGACCCCGCCGTGGGGCGAGTGCCGGATCGCGTTCTGGAGCAGGTTGGTGACCACCTGGTGCAGCCGCTCGGCGTCGGCCTCCAGCACCAGGTCGTCCGGGGTCACGTCCACCACGTAGTGCAGGCCCTTGGCGGCGTCGACCATGGACAGGCCCTGCGCGCAGTCCTCCAGGAAGTCGCCCACCGGGACCTCCGAGATGGCGAGGGCCGAGGCCCCGGCCTCGATGCGGGACAGGTCCAGCAGGTAGGAGACGAGGCGGGTGAGCCGCTCCGTCTGCGCGAGGGCCTGCTCCAGGGCGGCCGGCGTCGGCTGCGACACGCCGTCCACCATGTTCTCGAGCTGGGCCTGGAGGGCGGCGATCGGGGTGCGCAGCTCGTGCGAGACGTTCGCGATCAGGTCGCGCCGCGTCTGCTCCACGGACGCCAGGTCCTCGGCCATCATGTTGAACGCCGCGGACAGCCTGCCGACCTCGTCCTGGCTCGTCGCGCGCACCCGGGTCGTGTAGTCGCCCTCGGCCATCGCCTGGACGGCCGCCGTCATCTCGCGCAGCGGGGAGGTCATGCCACGGGCCAGGATCTGGGTGAGCAGCAGCGACAGCAGGATCGCGAGCGGGAACGTGCGGCTGGGGCCCAGGCTCGCCTGGAGCCCCAGCCAGGTGATGAGCACGGCGAGCGTGACCGTCGCCGCCACGAGGACGCCGAGCTTGGTCTTGAGGGAGCGCAGCGGGTCGAGGGGACGAAGGTCGCGCAGGTCGCGGCGAGGTGGCATCAGGTGGTGGCGCTCGTGGCGTTCTCGGCGACGCTCACAGCGCCGGCGGCTCGAAGGCGTAGCCGACGCCGTGGACGGTCCGGATCAGGTCCGGGCCGAGCTTGCGGCGCAGCGCCTTGATGTGGGAGTCCACGGTGCGGGTGCCGCTCGCGTCGGCCCAGTCCCAGACCTCGGCGAGCAGGCGCTCGCGCGTGAGGACGGTCTTGGGCGAGCCGGCGAGCATCACGAGCAGCTCGAACTCCGTGGGTGTGAGATGCACCTCGTCGCCGCCGCGGTACACACGGCGCTGGGCGCGGTCGACGGTCACGTCGCCCATGATCATGGGCGGGTCTGCGGGCGTGGCCGCGGCGGCCTGCGCCGCGCGGTCCACGCGGCGCAGCAGCGCCTTGATCCGGGCCACCAGCTCACGCATCGAGAACGGCTTGGTCATGTAGTCGTCCGCGCCGACGCCGAGACCCACCAGCATGTCGGTCTCGTCGTCGCGGGCGGTGAGCATGAGGATCGGCACGGGCTGTTCCGCCTGGATGCGGCGCGTGACCTCGAGGCCGTCGATCCCCGGGAGCATCACGTCCAGCACCACGAGGTCGGGGCGCAGGCGGGCGGCCGCGTCGACCCCGGAGAGCCCGTCGCGCGCCACCTCCACGCGCCATCCCTCGGCGGAGAGCCGCTGGGCGATCGCCGTGGCGATCGTGGGCTCGTCCTCGACGACGAGGACGGTGGCCGTCTGCTGGCCTGTGCTGGCCGAGGACGGCGCGGATCCCGGGAACGGGGTGCCCGGCGACTGGGGCGTACCAGAAGACATAGGACCAATCTTGCACCTACGAGCCTGACAGGACACTGAGACTCGGCTGTTACGTCGGACGAAAGGACGCGCCGGGCTGCTCTGCGGGCGGCCTCCGTCCGCTGCGAACGCTAGGATCGTTGCCACCATGATCGAGCGATATTCGTGGAGCACCCTGTGGTAGGCGACTGGTTGATGGTCGCGCTCGGGGTGCTCCTCACTGCAGGCACAGCTGTCTTCGTGGCCGGTGAGTTCTCCCTGGTCACCCTAGATCCCGCCGTCCTGGGCGGAGACGACGACCAGGAGGGCGACAGAGCCCGGCCCGGCGTCACCGTCGCGAGAAGGCCGGCACCGAGCAGGCGTGACGCGGCGGTCCGCGCCGGGCTGAAGAACCTGTCCACGGAGCTCAGCTCCGCCCAGGTCGGCATCACGCTGACCACCATCCTTCTCGGCTACACCGCCCAGCCCGCACTCGACTCCCTCCTGGAGTCGGCGTTCGGCAACGTGCCCGTGCCCGGAGCCGTGGCGGGCGTGCTCGCCGGCGTGCTGGCGCTGCTGCTCGTCAACGTCTTCTCGATGGTCTTCGGCGAGCTGATCCCCAAGAACTTCGCGCTCTCCGCGCCGCTCGCGACCGCCCGCCTCGTCGTCCCGCTGCAGCGGGCCTTCACCATCGGCTTCAAGCCGGTCATCGCCGTGCTGAACGGCTCCGCGAACGCGATCCTGCGTCGCGTCGGTGTCGAGCCCCGTGAGGAGCTGTCGGGCGCCCGGTCCGCCTCCGAGCTGGCGTCGCTGGTGCGGCGCTCCGCCGCGGAGGGCACGCTCGAGCGGTCGGTCGCCACGCTGCTGACCAACTCCATCGAGCTCGACGAGCTCTCCGCGGTGGACGTCATGACCGACCGGATGCGCATGGTCGTGGTGCACCGCGACACCACCGCGGAGGAGGTCGTGGCGCTGGCCCGCAGCACCGGGCACTCCCGGTTCCCGGTGATCGGCGAGGACCGCGACGACGTCGTCGGCCTCGTGCACCTGCGCCGCGCCGTCGGCGTGCCGCACGACCGCCGGTTCGACGTGCCCGCCGCCGCGCTCATGGTCGACGCGCCACGCGTCCCCGAGACCGTCCGCCTCGGCCCGCTCCTGGTGGAGCTCCGCGGGTTCGGCCTGCAGATGGCGGTCGTCGTGGACGAGTACGGCGGCACGTCCGGCGTCGTCACCCTGGAGGACGTCGTGGAGGAGCTGGTCGGCGAGGTGTCGGACGAGCACGACCCCCGCCGCGCCGGCGCGGCTCGTGCCGCCGACGGATCGTGGATCGTCCCGGGCGTCCTGCGCCCGGACGAGCTGGAGGAGACCACGGGCATCGACCTGCCCGAGGACGGCGCCTACGAGACCCTCGGCGGCCTCGTCATGGCCCGCCTGGGCCGCGTCCCTGTGGTGGGCGACGCGATCGAGGTCGACCGTGTCTCGCTGCGGGTCGAGGCCATGGCCGGCCGCCGCGTCGAGCGCCTGCGCGTCCGGGTGGCCGAGCCTGCCCCGGACGCCTCCGACCGTTCGGAGGAGGTCCGATGAGCACCTCGACCGCCCTCCTGATCGGCCTGCTCCTCCTCGCCGGGAACGCCTTCTTCGTCGGCGCCGAGTTCGCCGTCCTCTCCGCGCGCCGGAGCTCCATCGAGCCCCTCGCGGCCGCGGGCGACCGGCGGGCCACGACGGTGCTCTGGGCCATGGAGCACGTCTCGCTCATGCTCGCGTGCGCCCAGCTCGGCGTCACCGTCTGCTCCACGGGCCTCGGCATCGTGGCGGAGCCGGCCCTCGCCCACCTCCTCGAGGGGCCGCTGCACGCGCTCGGCGTGAGCACGGCGCTCACCCATCCCATCGCGCTGGTCATCGCGCTGTCCGTCGTCGTCTACCTGCACGTGGTGCTCGGCGAGATGGTTCCCAAGAACCTCGCGGTGGCCGGGCCGGAGAAGGCCGTCCTGTGGTTCGGGCCGCCGCTCGTGATGCTCGGCCGGGTGCTGCGCCCGCTCATCGGCGCGCTCAACTGGATCGCCAACCACGCCGTCCGCCTCGCGGGCGTCGAGCCCAAGGACGAGGTCGCCTCGGCGTTCACGGCCCAGGAGGTCCAGTCCATCGTGGAGCACTCGGCCGCGGAGGGCGTCCTCCAGGACGAGCAGGGCCTCCTCTCGGGTGCGATCGAGTTCTCGTCCCGCACGGCGGGCGACGTGATGGTGCCCGTGACCCAGCTCGTCACCGTGCCCGACGACACCACGCCGGACGAGGTGGAGCGCCTCGTCACCCGGTACGGCTTCTCCCGCTTCCCGGTCGTCGCGGGCCTGCACCCCCTCGCCGAGGGCGAGACGGGGCCCGAGGACGACCCGGACGCCGTCGGCCGCCTGGTGGGGTATCTCCACCTCAAGGACGTGCTGTACGCGACCAACGGCGACCGGTACGACCCGGTCGCCCCGTGGCGCGTGCGGGCGCTGGCCGCCGTGCGTCCCGACGACGAGGTGGAGGAGGCGCTGCGCGAGATGCAGCGCTCCGGCTCCCACCTCGCCCGGGTCGACGGGGCCGACGGCGCGGTCCTGGGCGTCGTCTTCCTCGAGGACATCCTGGAGGAGCTCGTGGGCGAGGTGCGTGACGCCATGCAGCGACGCCGCTTCGCCTGACGGATGTCGCCGATACGACCCGGGCGGGTTTGCGACTTCTGTAACCGGGCGTCGTGACGCTATCGTGACCCAGACGCCGCGTGATGTGGACGACACATCCAGGTCACAGGCGTATGGCACCTTCGGGTGCCGGGGTGGTTACCGCCAGGGGGCGGGATACCACAGCCACGTCTTGGCACCTTCGCCAGGCCGTGGTTAGTGTCGGACGAGCCGCGAGGGGCCGCGGGCGCAACAGACCACGGAGGGGTAGTGGAGTCAGCGGCTGTCTCGGGCGATCAGCCCGCGCTCGTCTCACGGCGCGCCCGGCGTGAGGCGGAACAAGGGCCCGGTCGAAGTACCGCCGGCCGACGGAAGCCCGAGAAGCCTTCGGCGAACCAGCGCACCCTCCAGCAACGTTGGCTCCCCAAGACCGCCGTCCTCGGCACCCTGGCCGCCGCCACCATCGCGGCGCCGCTCTCCCCGCCGGCATCGGCCGGTGACACCCCGTTCGCACTCGACCAGGCCAACGTCGGCCCGTCCACGCTCGACGTCGTGACGATGCCGGGGACCGCGCCCGCCACCTCGTCCGCCGTCGCCGCCGCGCCGAAGGTCACGCGGAGCGACGTCACGGTGAGCCGCACCTCCGAGCGCAACCCGCTCCCGAACTGCGACCCGAACGCACCGGTCGAGGGCACCAACGGCAGGCTCGCCGACCACTCCCTCTGCGAGATCTGGCAGCAGGGCGACTCCCTCCGCCCCGATGCCGCCATCGCCCTGTCGTCGCTCAACGAGAACTTCCGTGCGGCGTTCGGCCGGGACCTGTGCCTCGTCGCCACCTACCGCTCGCTGTCGATGCAGTACTCCGTCAAGGCGTCCCGCGGCTCGTACGCCGCGTCGCCGGGCAGCTCGATGCACGGCTGGGGCCTCGCGATCGACCTCTGCTCGCAGGAGACCGGCTCCGCCGACGTCTACCGGTGGCTCAACGCCAACGCTCCGGCGTACGGCTGGCAGAACCCCTCCTGGGCCAAGCGCGGCGGCGTCGGCGCGTACGAGCCGTGGCACTTCGAGTTCGTGCCCGGTGTCCAGGAGAAGGGCAAGTGGTACGGCTGAGGCCTACGTGCCGCTGAGCCTCACGTGCTCAGGTGCTCGTTGTCGCCGAAGTCCTGGCTGAACCGCGGCCCCGTCGCCGCGAGCTCGGCGGCGAACGTCGTGGACCACGCGCGGTACGGGTCCACCGCGAGGGACTCGTTGGAGAAGCGGCGGTCGTCGGTGATCTCCGTGACGCAGAAGTCCGGGATCTGCAGGTCCGTGACCGGCCCCGAGCGTTCGCACTCCGCGACGATGAGCGGATGGTTGGCGCCGCCGAAGACGTCGATCGACCACCCGTCCGCGCCCAGCCACACCGCGTAGCGCGTCTTCACGATCGGGTTGCCGCCCCGCCTCACCAGCTCGACCGCCACCAGCGGGTCGAGCTCCCGCTCCGCCTCGTAGCGGGTGCCGCCCACGGACGGGCCCTTGACCGTGACGGCGGCGAAGTCGACGGTGTCCCGGAACCTGTCGAGGACGTCCGGGGCCTCTGTGGCCTCGTCCTGCCGCACGTCGACGTCGGACACCTGGACCCGGACGCGCAGCGCGTAGCCGCCGTCGGACAGGAAGTAGGACTGCACGATCAACGTGGGTGCGTCCCGCAGCGGCGCGGGAAGCTCCCGGACGAAGAAGCGGCGCTCGAACTCGAAGTCCTCGTAGCCCGTGTCCTGCGCCGATGCGGGCCGGTGCTCGCTCATGACGCCCCTCAATGGTTGACGGGTGCGGATCCGGCGAGTCTACTCGGGCGGGAAATCCCGTGCTGACGGGAAATCCCTTGCTGAGGAGCGCCGGTGCCGGGCTAGCGTTCGGCGTCCGTTCCTTCACGAGGGAGACCATGGAACACGACTGGCAGCGCTACATCGACAACGCCGTCGCCTGGGCGCACGCTGCGCTCGGCTCCACCGCCTACACCACGCGGTGCCTCGCGTTCGTCGAGGACGCCTACGAGCGGTCCAACGAGGTCGAGGTCTTCGGCGGCGACTCCGCGCGGGAGTCGGCCGAGCTCTACGCGGCGCACGAGAGCTCCGGGGAGCCGCCGCGAGGCGCCTTCGTCTTCTACGACAACACCGGCGAGCTGCTCGGTACCCGGCAGAACTGGGGGCACGTGGGGCTCAGCCTCGGTGACGGCCTGGTGATCCACGCGTGGGACCGCGTGCGTCTCGATTCCTACCTGGCGGTGCAGGACCTCGCCGGCCCGCCCGGCTGGGACTCCCCGCGGCTCGTCGGCTGGACGCCGGTCGAGCGGATCTTCGAGGGGAGCCGGCCCCGGGTCTGGGTGGGCGACGCCGCCGAGGCCGCCGAGCGGATGGCGCGGGAGCGGTTCGGGGAGGCGAAGCGGTGAAGCCGGCGGAGATCGTCGTCCTGCTGTCGCGGGGCCCGAAGGACGCGTCGCTGCCCGGAGGCCTCTGGTCAGGGAGCCTGTGACCGTGCCGATCTCATTGGTCCTGCTACCTGTGGTTCATCGGCGACTGACGGCAGATTGTCAGGCGGCGGCTCGAAGTGGCCTCGCGGACGGGGGAACGGAGAAGCCCCCGACCGGCGTAAGTGCTGGTCAGGGGCCATCTTCCGAAGGTGCGCCCGATAGGATTCGAACCTACGACCTTCTGCTCCGGAGGCAGACGCTCTATCCACTGAGCTACGGGCGCGCGGTGCTGGTTCCAGGACCGGCACGGTGCACGAGAATACCAGCAGTCGGCCGGTTCGTCCGCATCGATTGAGCGTGGCGGCCGTTGCAGGCGAGGCGCCGCCCGTTCCGGGCTGTGGAAACCCGGGGCGTCGCCCCCGGCCCGGCCGATAGAATCGGCGGGTGACCCCCGACGAGCTCTCACGAGCACTCAGCGCTGCCCTTGCCGCGGCCGTTGCCGACGGCACCCTCGCCCTGCCAGCTGACGCGATCCCCGCGTCTGTCCACGTGGAGCGACCCCGGCAGCGCGAGCACGGCGACTGGGCCACGAACGTCGCGCTGCAGGTCGCCAAGAAGGCCGGCACCACGCCGCGTGCCCTGGCGGAGGACCTGGCCGCGCGCCTGAGCGCCACGCCGGGCGTGAAGTCGGTGGACGTCGCCGGTCCGGGGTTCCTCAACATCACGCTCGACGCCGCGGCGGCGGGCGAGCTGGCACGCAGCATCGTCGAGGCGGGTGCCGACTACGGCCGCAACGCCCAGGAGGCCGCGACGCGGATCAACCTGGAGTTCGTGTCGGCCAACCCCACCGGGCCCATCCACATCGGTGGCGTCCGCTGGGCGGCCGTGGGCGACTCGTTGGCGCGCATCCTGGAGGCGTCGGGCGCCGAGGTGACCCGCGAGTACTACTTCAACGACCACGGCGCGCAGATCGACCGGTTCGCGCGCTCGCTGCTCGCGGCGGCGACGGGCCTGCCTGCCCCCGAGGACGGCTACGGCGGCGCGTACATCAGCGAGATCGCCCAGGCGGTCATCACCGACGCTCTCGCCGCCGGTGACACGGACCCGCGCGAGCTCCCGGACGACGAGGCGCAGGAGGTCTTCCGTGCCCGCGGCGTGGACCGCATGTTCACGGAGATCAAGCAGTCGCTGCACGACTTCGGCGTCGACTTCGACGTCTACTTCCACGAGGACTCCCTGCACGAGTCCGGAGCGGTGGAGCGCTCCGTCGAGCGCCTCAAGGCCGACGGGCGCATGTTCGAGAAGGACGGCGCGCTCTGGCTGCGCACCACGGACTACGGCGACGACAAGGACCGCGTCGTCATCAAGTCCGACGGCGAGGCGGCGTACATCGCGGGTGACATCGCCTACTACCTGGACAAGCGTGAGCGCGGGTTCGACGACGTCATCATCATGCTCGGGGCCGACCACCACGGGTACGTGGCCCGCATGATGGCGGTCTGCGCGGCGTTCGGCGACACGCCCGGCAAGAACATGCAGATCCTCATCGGCCAGATGGTGAACCTGGTCAAGGAGGGCCAGCCGGTGCGGATGTCCAAGCGCGCAGGCACGGTCATCACGATCGACGACCTCGTGGGCGCCGTCGGCGTCGACGCGGCGCGCTACTCGCTCGCCCGCTACTCGGCCGACTCGAACCTCGACCTCGACCTGGACCTGCTGACCAGCGCCAAGAACGAGAACCCCGTGTTCTACGTGCAGTACGCGCACAGCCGCACGGTCCAGATCGCCAACAAGGCGGTGGAGCGTGGCGTGCGCCGCGAGGACGGCTTCGACCCGTCCCTGCTCCACCACGAGTCGGAGTCCGTGCTGCTGGGCCGCCTGACGGAGTTCCCGCGGGTCGTGGGCCAGGCGGCCGAGCTGCGCGAGCCGCACCGCGTGGCCCGCTACCTGGAGGCCCTCGCAGGCGACTTCCACTCCTGGTACAACGACGACGAGAAGCTGCGCGTCGTCCCCTACCCGGACGAGGAGGTCACGGAGGACCACCGCGCCCGCCTGTGGCTCAACGACGCGGTGCGCACCGTCCTCGCGAACGGCCTCGGTCTGCTGGGCGTGAGCGCCCCGGAGCGTCTGTGAGCGGCCACCCCGGGGAGCCCTGGTCCCGCGGTGCGCGCCGCACGGCCGACGGCGCCCTCGAGGTGGCCGGTCTGGACCTGCGCGACCTCGCGGCGGAGCACGGCACACCCGCGTACGTGCTGGACGAAGCCGACTTCCGCTCCAGGGCCCGTGCCTACCGGACGGCGTTCGAGCAGGCGTTCGCCGCGGTCGGGGCGGGCGTCGACGTGTACTACGCGGGCAAGGCGCTCCTGACCGTCGCCGTCGCTCGCTGGGCGCGCGAGGAGGGTCTGCGGGTCGACACGGCGTCGGGCGGCGAGCTCGCCGTCGCGCTCCGCGCCGGAGTGCCGGGCCCCGAGCTCGGCCTGCACGGCAACAACAAGTCCGACGCAGAGATCCAGCGGGCGCTGGACGAGGGCGTGGGCCGGATCATCGTCGACTCGCTGGCCGAGATCGAGCGGGTCGCGGAGCTCGCGCGAGAGCGCGGCGCCGTCGCCCCCGTGATGGTCCGCGTCACCACCGGGGTGCACGCAGGCGGCCACGAGTACATCTCGACGGCGCACGAGGACCAGAAGTTCGGCCTGTCGATCGCTCCCGGTACCGGAGCCGACGGCGACTCCGCCGCGATGACGGCGCTGCTCGCGGTGCTGAGCCACCCGGAGCTGAGGCTGCTCGGCATCCACTCGCACATCGGCTCCCAGATCCTCGACCCGGAGGGCTTCGAGGTCGCGGGCCGCGCGGTGCTGCAGCTGCGCGCCGACCTCGCGGCGCGCGCCGGCGTGCTCGTCGACGAGGTGGACCTGGGCGGCGGCTACGGCATCGCGTACCTGCCGGGCGAGGTGGCGATCGACCCTGAGCGGGTGGCGAAGGACGTGGCGCAGGCTGTGGCCGCCGTCGCCAACGAGCTCGGCACCCCGTTGCCCCGGTTCTCCATCGAGCCGGGCCGCGCCATCGTGGGGCCGGCGGGCCTCACGCTGTACACCGTCGGCACGGTCAAGCCCGTGGTCGTGGGACAGGACGCGACGGGGGAGCCGTTCACCCGCACCTACGTGTCGGTGGACGGGGGGATGAGCGACAACATCCGTCCCGCGCTCTACGGCGCGCGGTACCACGCCGAGCTCGCGAACCGGACCTCCTCTGCCGACCCGGTGCTTGCCCGTGTGGTGGGCAAGCACTGCGAGAGCGGCGACATCGTAGTGCACGAGGTCCAGCTCCCGGGCGACGTCCGCGCGGGCGACCTCCTCGTCGTCGCGGCGACCGGTGCGTACGGCCGCTCGATGGCGTCGAACTACAACCTGCTCCCGCGGCCGCCCGTGGTCGCCGTGACGGCTGGGGCTTCCCGGGTGCTGGTGCGGCGGGAGACGATCGACGACCTGCTGGCCCTGGACGAGGGCTGATCCGGGGTCGGCGCACGAGGAGGGCGGGAACCATCACCGGGTTCCCGCCCTCCTCGCCACACGGGGCCCGTGGGCCCCGCTACCTCACGGCTGGTCCACCAGGGACCCGACCAGGAACCTCGCGTAAGCGTCCAGCGTGAGGAAGTCCGGGAAGTCCTCCCCGAGGGAGACCTCGCGGAAGACGGTGACGGCGTCGTCCACCCGGTTGCCCTCGGGGCGGGGCAGCTCCGCGGAGATCTCGGCCAGCAGGCCCTCGACGCGCTCGTGGGTGACGGGCGCGCCGTCGTCGTCGGTCCGGGTCCCGGACGCGATCCACTGCCACACCTGCGACCGCGAGATCTCCGCGGTCGCGGCGTCCTCCATGAGGTTGTCGAGAGCGGCGGCGCCGACCCCGCGCAACCACGACTCGATGTAGCGGACCCCCACGGACACGTTGGCGCGGAGCCCCGCCGACGTGACGGTGGCGCCCGCCCGGCGCAGCGAGGCGACGTCCAGCAGGTCGTGCTGGCCCACGTTCACCTCGGGGCGGAGACGGCTCACCTGGTTCGGTGCGTCGCCGAGGACGGCGTCGAGCTCCGCACGAGCGACCGGGATGAGGTCGGGGTGGGCCACCCAGGTGCCGTCGAAGCCGTCGCCGGCCTCACGCCGCTTGTCGGCGCGGACCTGCTCGAACGCCCGCTCCGTCACCTCGGGGGACCGGCGGTCCGGGATGAAGGCGCTCATGCCGCCGATCGCGTGGGCTCCCCGCTTGTGGCAGGTCTGCACCAGCAGCTCGGTGTACGCCCGCATGAACGGGGCGGTCATGGGGACCTGCGCGCGGTCGGGCAGCACGTAGGAGTCGCCGCGCGTGCGGAACGACTTGATGACCGAGAAGAGGTAGTCCCAGCGGCCGGCGTTGAGGCCGGCGCAGTGCTCCCGCAGCTCGTAGAGGATCTCCTCCATCTCGAACGCGGCGGGGAGCGTCTCGATCAGGACCGTCGCGCGGACGGTGCCGCGCGGGATCCCCAGCGTGTCCTGGGCGAGCGCGAACACGTCGTTCCAGAGCCGGGCCTCGCGGTGCCCCTCCAGCTTGGGGAGGTAGAAGTACGGCCCGCGGCCGCGCTCGATCAGCTCGCGCGCGTTGTGGAAGAAGTACAGGCCGAAGTCGACGAGGCTCGCTGACGTGCAGCCGGTCACGCCGTCCCGGTCGGTGTACCGCAGGTGCTTCTCCACCAGGTGCCAGCCGCGGGGGCGGAAGACGATGGTGGGGAGGTCGGCGAGGTCGGGTGACCGCAGGTCGTACCGCTTGCCCGCCTCGTTCGTGAAGGTGAGCGTGCCGCGGACCGCGTCGTGGAGCGACAGCTGCCCCTCCACCACGTTGCGCCACGTGGGGGACGAGGCGTCCTCCTGGTCCGCGAGCCAGACCTTCGCGCCCGAGTTCAGGGCGTTGATGGTCATCTTCGGGTCCGTGGGGCCGGTGATCTCGACGCGCCGGTCGTCGAGGCCCGGCGCGCCCGCGCTGCCCGCCACCCGCCAGGCCGGGTCGTCCCGGACCGGACGGGTCGACGCCCGGAAGTCCGGGTCGGCGCCCTCGGCGAACTCGTCGCGCCGCGCGCGGCGGGCGGCGAGGAGCTCGTGGCGGCGGGCCGCGAACCGGTCGTGCAGCAGGGCGAGGAAGGCGAGCGCCTCGGGGGTGACGATCTCGTCGTAGCGCGCGCCGAGCGTCCCGTTCACGGTGACGGTGCCCGCCGAGCGGGAGCCCGGCGGGATGCCGATCCCGGACAGGCCGGCGGTCGCGTCGTAGGGGCTGACCCCGCCCGGGGCAGGGGGGTTGGTGGTGGCGGTCATGATGTCCTCCGCGGGGTAGGTGGTCGGGCGCGGGCTGCGCGGCGCGGGCGAGGCGCCGCGGGGCGGCCTAGTGGAACTGGGCGGTCTCGGTGGAGCCGGCGAGGGCGAGCGTCGCGGCGTCCGGGTTGAGGGCCGTGGCCACGCGGTCGAAGTACCCGGTGCCCACCTCGCGCTGGTGCTTGGTGGCCGTGTAGCCGCGCTCCTCGGCGGCGAACTCGGCCTCCTGCAGCCGCACGTACGCCGACATCTGCTCCCGCGCGTACCCGTGGGCCAGGTCGAACATGGAGTAGTTGAGGGCGTGGAAGCCGGCGAGCGTGATGAACTGGAAGGAGAAGCCCATGGCGCCGAGCTCGCGCTGGAACTTTGCGATCGTCGCGTCGTCGAGGTGCTTCTTCCAGTTGAACGACGGCGAGCAGTTGTACGCGAGCATCTGGTCCGGGAAGTCGGCCTTGACCGCCTCGGCGAACTTGCGGGCCAGCTCGAGGTCCGGCGTGCCGGTCTCCATCCAGATGAGGTCCGAGTACGGCGCGTAGGCCTTGGCGCGGGCGATGCAGGGCCCGATGCCGTTGCGCACCTTGTAGAAGCCCTCGTTGGTGCGCTCGCCGGTGACGAACGGCTTGTCACGGTCGTCGACGTCGGACGTGATGAGCGTCGCCGCCTCTGCGTCCGTGCGGGCGATGATCACCGACGGCACGTCGGAGACGTCGGCCGCGAGGCGTGCCGCGTTGAGCGTGCGCACATGCTGCTGGGTCGGGATGAGCACCTTGCCGCCGAGGTGGCCGCACTTCTTCTCCGAGGCGAGCTGGTCCTCCCAGTGCACGCCGGCGGCGCCGGACGCGATCATCGACCGCATGAGCTCGTAGGCGTTCAGCGGGCCGCCGAAGCCGGCCTCCGCATCTGCCACGATGGGGGCCAGCCAGTCGCGGGTGGGGGTGCCGTTCTCCTCGACGTCGATCTGGTCGGCACGCAGCAGCGCGTTGTTGATGCGCCGCACGACCGCCGGGACGGAGTTGGCCGGGTAGAGCGACTGGTCCGGGTAGGTCTGCCCGGAGAGGTTCGCGTCGCCGGCGACCTGCCAGCCCGAGAGGTAGATGGCCTGGAGCCCGGCCTTGACCTGCTGCACGGCCTGGTTGCCCGTGAGGGCGCCGAGCGCGTTGATGTAGTCCTCCTCGTGCAGCTGGCGCCACAGGCGCTCCGCCCCGCGCCGCGCCAGCGTGCACTCCTCGCCGACGGAGCCGCGCAGCGCCACGACGTCCTCCGCCGTATAGGTGCGCTCGATCCCCGTCCAGCGCGGGTCGGTCGCCCAGGAGCGGCGCAGGTCGTCGGCAGTCTGCACCTGGTCGCCGGCGCGCTTGCCCGACGACGTTGCGGTCGCCTCGGGCGCGGTCGTCGCCTTCTGCGGCTCCTCGGGGAGCGAACGGCGCGTGACGATGGTGGGGGTGCTCATGGCGTGACCTCCTGGGTGAGGCACCCGGTGCGACCGGGTGGTGCGGAACGTCCGGCATGCCGCGTCAGCGGCGCCGTAGGACGACCATCCGTCACGCGACAAGCCCCTCGCTAGGCAGTTGCATGCAGAAGATTCCCGAAAGTTCTGCTGGACGGAAGCAGTGGCGTATGTCACGCTCAGACATGGCCATCTCGACGGAGAATCGTGGAACCGGACGAAACGCCCTCGTCTCACCGCTGCGGGCCGGCGTGGTGCAGCCGGGTGCGCGGCCGGCGTCGGGCACCTCGGAGGCGCCTGAGGCCGAGCCGGACGCCCTGACGATCGGGCGGCGGATCCGCCACCTGCGCACCGCCAAGGGCATGACGCTCGAAGACCTGGCGAACGCGGTGGGGCGGGCGCCGTCTCAGGTGAGCACGCTGGAGAACGGCAAGCGGGAGCCCAAGTTCTCGCAGCTCCAGGCGGTGGCGCGGGCGCTCGGCGCGAGCGTGGACGAGCTGCTGTCGCCGGAGCCGCCGTCGCACCGGGACGGCCTCGAGATCGAGCTGGAGCGGGCACAGCGCGGGCCCCTGCTCGCCTCGCTCGGCGTGAACGGCCTGCGGGTCGGCAAGTCGCTGCCCACCGACGCGCTCGAGGTGATCCTGGCGCTGCACCGCGAGCTGGAGCGGCTCCACACCCAGCGGGCCGCCACGCCGGAGGAGGCGCGGCGCGCCAACGCCGAGCTGCGCGCCATGATGCGCGAGAGCGACAACTACCTGCCCCACCTGGAGGCTGTCGCCAAGGGGCTGCTCGCCGACGTGGGGCACTCCGGCGGGCCCATGCCGCAGCGCGTGGCGGCCGAGATCGCCGAGCACCTCGGGTTCACCCTCCACTACGTGGGCGACCTGCCGCACTCGACGCGTTCCGTGATCGACACCCGGCACCACCGCGTCTACCTGCCGTCGAACGGGATCCGGGGGCGGTCCAACACCCGGTCCGCGCTGCTCCAGGCGCTCGCCTCGCACGTTCTCGGGCACACCGAGCCGCGCGACTACGGCGAGTTCCTGCGTCAGCGCGTGGAGGCCAACTACCTGGCTGCGGCGCTGCTCGTGCCCGAGCGCACCGGCGTGAAGTTCCTGCGCGACGCCAAGGAGGTGCGCGCCATCGCTATCGAGGACCTCCGTGACACGTTCGCCGTCTCCTTCGAGACGGCGGCGCACCGGTTCACCAACCTGGCCACGCACCACCTCGGCATCCCGGTGCACTTCATGAAGGTCCACGAGTCGGGGATCCTGCACAAGGCGTACGAGAACGACGGCGTGAAGTTCCCCGCCGACGCTCTGGGGGCCGTCGAGGGGCAGCACGTGTGCCGGCAGTGGACCGCGCGCGTCGTGTTCGGCGTCGAGGACCGGTTCAACCCGTACGCGCAGTACACCGACACCGCGACCGGGACGTACTGGTGCACGTCCCGGGTGGAGGGCACGTCCGACGGCGCGTTCTCCGTGTCCGTGGGCGTGCCGTTCGCGCACGTGCGGTGGTTCCTCGGGCGTGACACCACGAAGCGGGCCACCTCGAAGTGCCCCGACGAGTCGTGCTGCCGACGTCCTCCGGCCGTGTTGGAGGAGCGGTGGGGCGACTTCGCGTGGCCCTCTGCCCGGCCCCACGCGTCCATGCTGGCGGCGATGCCGGCGGGCGCGTTCCCGGGCGTGGAGACCACCGAGGTGTACCGCTTCCTGGACCGGCACGCACCGGCGGAGTCCTGAGATGCGCGCCAGACTGCTTCCAGACTCGTCTACGGGTCGGTAGGCGGTCCTGGAAGCAGTCCGGCGCGTTCGTCAGAGCCCGGCGGTGTTGACAGCGCGAGCGAAGGAGTCGACCAGGGCCGCACGGTGGGCCGGCGCATGCGCGACCGCCCAGTCGGCGAGATCCTCCAGGAACGTTCGCAGGTCTTGCTTCACGCCGTCCAGGAGCCGGTGGAGGTCATCCACACCGAGTTCGATGACGCGGCGGCCGGGCTCATCATCGTCGGTGAACAAGTGGACTGCGTTCCCCTCGATCACGGCTTCCGGGGACGGGTCGTGGCCCAGGAAGACGCCTCCGGCCGTGCCCCGGAGCAGGTCGCGCAGGCCAGAGGCCTCGTCGAGGTCGGAGCAGCAACCGGGTTGCAGTGCGACGCCCGTCGTCGTGTCGGTGACCCGGTACCCGCCGAAGGCCACGGGCTGGTCCTTGAGGAGCACGGTCCGCAGGAACTCGCTCGCCGAGGCGGCGGGCGTGCTCCGAGGTTCGTCGTTCGAGTAGGCGAAGGACTGGACCGCGAGGCCGATCTCGGCGTCGAGCAACCCGCCGCGGAGCGGCAGGTATCCGTGGGCGGCTGCGACTGGCCAGAGCGTGAAGGGCTCCGGTGTGCCGACCTCCAGGACGGCCTCCATGACGATCACGCCGCTCATTCTTCCGGGCCTGTGGTGGTGAGATGCGCGCCAGACCGCTTCCAGGCTCGTCTACGGGTTGGTAGGCGACCCTGGAAGCGGTCTGGCGCGCATCTCACGTGCTCAGCCGGGCGATCGCCGTGCGAACCTCCGCACCGACCGTCCCGCGGCGGCGGAGATGGTCGTACGTGAAACGGAGCACCACGATGTTCCCGCCCGAGACCAGGTCGTTCTGACGTTGCGCGTCCCTGGTGCGGGCCTCGCGGGAGCTGTGGAACTCGTCGCCGTCGATCTCCACGACCAGCCAGCGGTTCCTGGGGAGCCGCCATACCAGGTCCGCTCTGCCGAGGAACCGCCCTCGATCGTCGAAGAACTCGCGCTGGAGGTCGTGGGGTGGCACTCCGGCGTCGACGCACTCCAGCCTGGCGAAGGTCTCGAGCGGGGACTCGGAGCGGCCGTCCACCTCGGTGAACCAGCGGTGTACGGCCTTCGCCCCGGGCCGACCGCGGAGCAGGTCGTGCAGCACCGGAAGGTCCTCGGCGCGGAGCCGGCCGGTGTTGAGGAGATGGTCCAGCACGGCCACGGCGCGTTCGCGGGGCAGCGTCGGGAGTGCCTGGGCCAGAGCGACGAGAAGGATGACGCACCGTCGTGACGGGTCGATGTCGTCCGGGTGCAGGGCATAGCCCCGGAGCCGGACACCCGGCGCGACACAGGTCGACCTCTTCGGGACCAGCGCGGCTTCGGGCTCGATGTGCAGGGGCAGCCCCTGCACCCCCAGGAGGGCCAGGGCGCACTGTCCGACGGCGACCGAGTGTGGCCCGCATGCGAGCAGCGCGATCCAGGCCGACCGGCGCCGGAGGCGATCGAGCACGCCAGGCTCGCGGCGGTCCGACGGCGAGGGGCGCCCAGCGAGGCCGCCTCTGGCGTCGTCTGTGTACGACGACGCCATCGAGGCCGCTGTGGTCGGACTCGCCGCCGCTGAACGAGGTCAGGTGTGCGCGCCAGACTGCTTCCAGTCGCGTCTACCGGTCGGTAGGCGGTCCTGGAAGCAGTCTGGCGCGCACCCCATATCAGGGGGTCAGCAGGTGGTTGCCACGTCGAAGCGGCCGCCTGCCGACTCCTGCAGGGTGGTCACGGTCGCGTCGCCCTGGCCCAGGTAGTCCAGGGAGCCGTTCGCGTAGTACGGGTTGTACGGGTTCACGCCGTACGACACCGCCCTGCCAGCAGCCTTGTGGGCCGCGTTCGTCGCCGAGCCGCAGTACAGCCCGGGAGTCGGGGTGGGAGTGGGAGTGGGCACCGGCGTCGGCGTCGGGGTCGGCACCGGGGTCGGCGTCGGCCCCGCACCACCCCGGTCCACGCGCCGGTTGTTGTCGAAGAAGAAGTCCGTCACGTACGCCGGGTAGTTCACCGACGACGTCGTCACGTACGAGCCGCCCGGCCCGCCGCCCGCAGGCCAGGCGTGGCCCACCCCGGAGTTGGCGATGAGCGAGACGCGCGGGCCGGAGGCGTCGGACCACAAGGTCCCGGTCCCCGCGAGGTTGGACCCGGCGAGCGACGACAGCGAGAACGACGACTGGCTGGAAGCGCCGTAGATGGAGGCCATGACCTGCGCGTTCAGGGTGTTGTACCCGGGGGCGACGGTCGTGTCGGAGGTCCCGTACACGACCGACGTGAGCTGCGTGGAGAAGCCGGAGGTGTGCGTCCCGGCGAAGCGGGTGCACGTGGACTTCGCGGTCGCGGCGCTCACCGCCACGGAGGAGATCTGCCCGGAGGTGGTGCCCACGGTGGGCCCGGCGTTGATGCCGACGCCGGCGAACACGTCAGGGGCGAGGCAGCCCATCACCATGGTCTCGCCGCCGCCGGAGGAGAGGCCCGAGAGGTAGACCTGGTCGGGGTCGATACCCAGGGACGCGTCGCCGAGGAGCGAGGTCACGAGGGCGAGCAGGTTGTCGTCGTGCCGCGACGGGGACGTCCGCGAGTGGTTCGTGTCGTAGTAGTCCCAGCAGCCGAGGATCACGCCGCCGTTCGGTGCGGCGGGAACGGCCACGACCATCCCGTACTGGTCGGCGGTGGCGGCCCAGTTGCCGCCGTTCTTGAGCACCGACGACGTCTGCGCGCAACCGTGCAGGTTGATCATCAGGGCCCGTCCGGCAGGCAGCGACGGCGCCGTCGACGGGGTGTAGAGCTCGACGGTCATGCCGCCGGCGGAGCGCTGGGACCACGCGCCTGCTGCCGCGGCGGGCGCGCTGACGGCGACCGCCGGCAACAGGAGCGCGAGGGACGTGGCGGCGGTGAGCAGCCCTGCTGCTACCCGCCGGTGGGGTCGAACCATGGGGGACCTCCTCGTTGAGGTGCGAAGTTGGCTGGACCTTAGGTGCAACCTGAATCACCTGTCAACGAAACGGGCACTTGACATCTACCCGCCCACGGGGCCACGATTCCCAAAACCTGAATCGCCTCTCAGTTTCGAGGAGCGACCACCCGACGAAGGGCAGATCATGCGGACGAGGAAGTCCCAGGTGCTGGCTGTCGCGGCCCTCACCGTCGCGAGCCTGGCGCTCGCGGCCTGCGCGCCGAGCGACACCACCGGCACCACCCCCGCCGGTTCCGGCGAGACGGCGGAGGCCACGCCGATCGACATCGGCATCATCTACTCGGAGTCCGGGGCGCTCGCCGCCTACGGCAAGGCCTACAAGGAGGGCTTCGAGGCCGGCATCGAGTACGCGACGGAGGGCACCGGCGAGGCCGGCGGCCACGCGCTCAACATCACGTTCCACGACGACGCGGGCGACCCCGACAAGGCCGTCACGCAGGCGAAGGACCTGATCGGCAAGGGCTACAAGGTGCTGGGCGGCACCGTCGTGTCGGGCGTGGCCCTCAAGCTCGCCGAGCAGGCCGAGCAGAACAAGGTCCTGTACGTCTCGGGCCCGGCCGCCGCCGACGCGATCACCGGCGTCAACCGCTACACGTTCCGCTCCGGCCGCCAGTCGCTGCAGGACGTCGCCACCGCAGGCACCTTCGTGGACCCGTCGGGCGCGAAGATCGTCGTGTTCGCGCAGGACAACGCGTTCGGCCAGGGCAACCTCGCGGCCGTCGAGGCCGTGCTCGGCGCCAAGGGCGCCACGGTGAGCAGCGTGCTGGTCCCCGAGGACGCCACGGAGTTCACGCCGTTCGCCCAGAAGGTCACCGCCGAGCAGCCCGACCTGGTCTTCGTGGCCTGGGCCGGCGCCACGTCCGGCGCGATGTGGCAGGGCCTGGACCAGCAGGGCGTCCTCGACGCCACCACCGTGGTCACGGGCCTGGGTGACGTCTCCACCTACGGCGCCTACGGCGAGGCAGCGGCCAAGGTCAGCTACCTGAACCACTACTTCCCGGGCGCCTCGGGCACCGACGTCGAGAAGGCGATGCTGGACACGGTCGCCGCCGGTGGCGGCACGCCCGACCTCTTCACGCCGGACGGCTTCGTCGCGGCCCAGATGATGGTGCACGCGATCGAGGAGGGCGGCGACGACGTCGAGGCCATGGTCGACGCGCTCGAGGGCTTCAGCTTCGAGGGCCCGAAGGGCACCACGACGGTCCGTGCCTCGGACCACGCGCTCGTCCAGCCGATGTACCAGGTGAGCCTCGTCAAGGACGGCGACGTCTGGACGCCCGAGCTCATCGAGTCCGTCGGCGCGGACACGGTCGCACCGGCCGAGGTGAAGTGACGTGACGGGAGGCGAGCCGACGGCGCTCGAGGTCCGCGGCCTGGGGCTGCGGATCGGCGGGGCGCGGATCCTGCAAGGGGTCGACCTGGCGGTGCGGCAGGGTGAGCTGGTCGGGGTCATCGGACCCAACGGTGCCGGCAAGACCACGCTGTTCAACCTGGTCAGCGGGGTGCACCGGCCCACGGAGGGCCAGGTGCTGCTCGGCGGCCAGGACGTCACGGCGGCGCCCGTCGCCGCACGCGCACGTGCCGGGCTGGGCCGGACGTTCCAGACGTCCAGCCTGTTCCCGCGCCTCAGCGTGCTCGAGAACGTCCGGCTCGCCTCCCAGGGTCGCCTCGGCGGCGCCCTGTCGGTGCTGCGGTTCCCCCGGAGCGGCGATGCTGCCACCCGGGACGCCGCGGAGCACCTCGCCACGGTGGGTCTCACCCACCGGGCCGACGCCGCCGCGGGTGACCTCTCCCACGGCGACAAGCGCAAGCTCGAGATCGCGGTGCTGCTCGCGATGCGGCCTACGGTGGTGCTCCTCGACGAGCCCATGGCCGGCGTCGCGACAGCGGACGTGCCCGGGCTCTGCCAGGTCATCAAGGACCTGCACGGCACCGGCTGCACCGTCCTGATGGTGGAGCACCACATGGACGTGGTGCTCGGCCTGGCCGACCGCGTGGCCGTCATGCACCACGGCGAGCTGCTCGCCTGCGACACCCCGGAGAAGATCATGGCCGACCCGACAGTGCAGTCCGCGTACCTGGGCGACGTCGCATGAGCGGGCAGAGCATGAGCGGGCCCGTCCTCCAGGTGAAGAACCTCTCCGCCCGCATCGCGGGCCAGCAGGTCGTCGAGGACGTGACGTTCGACGTCCCGGCCGTCGGTGTGACCGCCGTGCTCGGCCGCAACGGCGTGGGCAAGACCTCGACCCTCAGGGCGGTGCTCGGTCTGATCGAGCGCAAGGGCGAGGTCCTGCTCGGTGGCGAGCGCGTCGACGGGGACCGCACCGACAAGATCGTGCGCCGCGGCGTCGGCTACGTGCCCGAGGACCGCGAGGTCTTCGCGGGCCTGACGGTCGCGGAGAACCTCCGGCTCGCCGAGCGCGCCGGTCCGAACGGCACCAGCCCCGAGCGACGGGCCCTGGTCGCCGAGCTCTTCCCCGACCTGGTCCAGCGGGCGGAGCAGCGGGCCGGCACGCTCTCGGGCGGTCAGCAGCAGATGGTCTCGCTCGCCCGGGCCCTGCTCAACGACAACATCCTGCTCCTCGTGGACGAGCCCACCAAGGGCCTCGCCCCGAGGATCGTGGGCGAGGTGGCCGAGGCGCTCGCGCACGCCGCCACGACCGTCCCGATCCTGCTCGTGGAGCAGAACCTCCAGGTCATCGAGCGGCTCGCCGACACCGTCGTCGTCATCGACGCGGGCCGCGTGGTCCACACGGGCCAGGCCGCCGACCTCCTCGGCGACCCCGACCGGATCCAGCGCCTGCTCGGCGTGCACGCCGGAGAGGAATCACTGTGAGCACCCTCGTCCTCCTGCTGGTCACGGGTCTGGGCCTCGGCGGCCTGTACTTCCTCGTGGCCTCGGGCCTGTCCCTGATCTACGGCCTGATGGGCGTGCTGAACTTCGCCCACGGCTCGTTCCTCACCCTGGGGGCGTTCGTCGGCGTCGGGGTGGCCCGCCTCGTCGGCACCGACACCTGGGCGGGCCTCGGGCTCGCCCTCGTGGTCGGCGCCGCGACCGGCGCCGCCGCGGCGGCCCTGACCGAGCTCGGCCTCATCCGGCCGCTCTACGAACGGCATATCGAGCAGGTGCTCGTCACCGTGGGACTGTCGCTCGCGACCGTCGCGCTGTTCGAAGGCATCTGGGGCCCGGACGCGCAGTACCTCACCGGCCCGCCGTGGCTCGAGTCCACGACGACGCTCGCCGGTGCCCGCATCCCCAACGTCGCCTTCGTCACCTTCGTGGCGGGTGCGCTCGTCCTCGCGGGCATCGTGCTCTTCCTCAAGCACACGCGCTACGGCCTCATCATCCGCGCCGGCGTGGAGAACCGCGCCATGGTGACCGCCCTCGGCATCGACGTGCGCCGCGCGTTCACCCTGGTCTTCGCCGTGGGCGGCGCGGCCGCCGGCCTGGGCGGCGTGCTCGCCTCCCAGTACTTCGGCTACGTGTCCCCGCACCTGGGCGGCAACCTGCTCATCTTCGCGTTCATCGTCACGGTGATCGGCGGGCTCGGCTCGCTCACGGGCGCCGCGGTGGCGTCGGTGGTCGTCGCGGTGCTCCAGCAGCTCACCAACTACTACCTCGGCTACGGCGACCTGGTCGTGGTGCTCCTCCTGGCCGTCGTGCTGCTGGTGCGCCCCTCCGGCCTGCTCGGGAGGAAAGCATGACCCGCACCCGCTGGATCCGTCTCGCCGCCGCCCTCGGCGGCCTCGTCCTCGTCGCCTGCCTCCCGCTGCTCGCGATCTACGTCCCGGGCGTGCTGCCCGGCCCCACGTACATGCCCGGCACGCTGCAGCTCCTCGCCCTGTGCTGGCTGACGGCGGCCCTCGCCCTGAGCTACCACCTCCTGTTCGGCGTGGTGGGGCTCATGAGCTTCGGGCACGCGCTGTACTTCGCGGCGGGGGTCTACGGCCTCGCGATCGTGCTCGAGCGCACCGACCTCCCGCTGCTCGGCGCCGCGGTGGTGGTGCTCGCGGGCGGCGTGCTCCTCGCGTACGTGCTCGGTGCCATCTCGCTCCGCGTCACCGGCATCTCCTTCGCCATGGTCACCCTCGCGTTCGCCCAGGCGGGCAACGTGCTGGTCCGCCGCAACCCCGGCGACCTCACCGGCGGCGAGGAGGGCCTCGCCCTCGAGACGCAGTTCGTCCCCGACGCGCTCGTCGGCGTGGTCAACACCCGGAACCTCTACTGGCTGGCGCTCGCGGTCCTCGTGGTCGTGTACCTGGTGGTGCTCTGGATCGAGCGGTCCCGCGCCGGCCACGTCGCCGCCGCCGTCCGGGAGAACGAGCTGCGCGTCCGCGTCGTCGGCGGCCGGCCCTACGCGGTCAAGCTGCTCGTCTTCGTCCTGGCCGCCGGCCTCGCGACGGTCGTGGGCATGGCCTATCTGCTGCTCCAGTCGGGCGCGGTGCCGCGGGCGTCGTCGTCGGAGTTCACCCTGACCTTGCTGGTCATGGTGGTCCTGGGTGGCGTGGGCTCCCGCTGGGGGGCCATCGTGGGGGCCGTGCTGTACACGATCCTGGACCAGCGCCTCGGCGAGCTCGCGGGCTCCGAGGCCGTGGAGGCCCTGCCTGCCGTCCTGCGCGTCCCGCTGTCCGAGCCGATGTTCCTCCTCGGGGCGTGCTTCATCCTCGTGGTCATGTTCGTCCCCGGCGGCCTGGCGGGCGCGGCGGGTCGGCTCACCCAGGCAGGCGCGGCCCGACGGCGGGCGGTGGCGGCGTGAACGCGCCCGACGGCCTGCACACCCTCGGCCGGTGGACCCGCGACCGGGCGCTGGCGACGCCGGACCGTGTCGCCGTCGACGACCGCGGCGTGACGCTCCGCTACCGCGACCTGCACGACCGGGCCACCGCGCTGGCGCGCCGGTTCCGGGAGGCGGGCTACGGCGTCGGCGACCGGATCGCGACCGTGACCGGCAACAGCGCCGACCATGTGGTGCTGTTCTTCGCCTGCGCGCAGGCGGGGCTGGTCCTCGCGCCGCTGTCGTGGCGGCTGACGCCGCGGGAGCTGGCGGCGCAGCTCGACCAGGCCGACCCGGCGCTGGTGCTGGTGGAGCAGGAGTTCGCGGCGCTCGCCTCGGCGGCGCTCGACCGGCTGCCCCTGCCGCCGCTCCGCACCGAGCTGGGGCGCAGCGGGGTGGAGGCGCACGTGCCGCGCCCGACCCGTCGCCTGGCAGCAGCCCAGCCGGTAGCCCGCGAGGTGCGCGACGACGACCCGCTCCTGCTCGTCTTCACCTCAGGCACGGGCGGCAACGCGCGCGGCGCGCTCCTGACCCACGCGAACTGCTTCTGGACCAACCTGTCGTTCTCCCGCACGGCCGAGCTGAGCAGCGCCGACGTGGTGCTCTCGGTGCTGCCCCAGTTCCACGCCGGCGGGTGGAACATCCAGCCGCTCCTCGCCTGGTGGACCGGCGCCACGGTGGTGCTCGAGCGCACCTTCGAGCCCGAGCGGGTGCTCCAGCTCGTCGCCGAGCGCCGCGTCACCACGATGATGGGCGTCCCCACGCACTACCTCCTGCTCGCGGAGCACCCGGGGTTCGCGGACGCCGACCTGTCGTCGCTGCGGCACGCCGTCGTGGGTGGCGCCCCGATGCCCGAGCCGCTGCTGCGGGCCTGGTACCGCCGGGACGTCCAGCTCACGCAGGGCTACGGCCTCACCGAGGCCGGCCCCAACGTGCTCTGCCTGCCCGACGACGTGGCCCGCACCCACGTGGGCTCCGCCGGAGTGCCCTACCCGCACGTCGAGGTGGCCCTGGCCGACCCGGCCACGGGGGAGCACCTCGACGGGCCCGCCACGGGCGAGCTCCTGGTGCGCGGCCCCGGCGTGTTCGCCGGGTACTTCCGCGACCCGGAGGCAACGGCCGCGGCGTTCGTAGGTGGCTGGCTCCGCTCCGGCGACCTCGTGGAGCGGGACGCCGACGGCTACTACCGCGTGCTCGACCGCCTCAAGGACGTCTTCATCACCGGCGGCGAGAACGTGACGCCCGCAGAGGTCGAGGCGGTGCTCCGGCGGCACCCCGGCGTGGCCGACGCCGCGGTGGTGGGCGTCCCGGACGAGCGCTGGGGCGAGGTGGGGCACGCGTTCGTGGTGCCCCGGCCCGGCCGGCTGACCGACGCCGAGGAGCTCGAGGCGTTCTGCCGGCGCGAGCTGGCGGGCTTCAAGGTGCCGCGGGCGTTCGACCTCGTGCCCGACCTGCCGCGCTCGTCGCTCCACAAGATCATGCGGGCCGCGCTCGCCCCGCCCCCGGCCGGGACCCCGGCCGACGACCAGACCCACACCCACGAGGAGGCCCGGTGACCGACCCGAAGCCAGTGCCGCGCACCACCAAGGGCACCCGCACGCGCGGACGCCTCCTCGCGGCGGCGGAGCAGGTGTTCGCCGACCTGGGCTTCCACGACGCCTCGATCGTCAAGATCACCGAGGCGGCGGGCGTGGGCCAGGGCACCTTCTACCTGTACTTCCACAGCAAGATCGACGTGTTCGACGAGGTCGTGGAGGATCTCAACCGGCGCGTGCGGCACGCGATGATCGAGGCGTCGTCGCGCGCCACGAACCGGATCGACGCCGAGCGGGCGGGCTTCGCGGCCTTCTTCGCGTTCACCGCCGAGCACCCGGCGCTCTACCGGATCGTGCGGCAGGCGGAGTTCGTCTCGCCGGGCGCCCTGCGCAAGCACTACACGCGCATCGTCGAGGGCTACATGACCGGGCTCGCCAAGGCGCGCGCCGAGGGCCAGATCGGCGACATCGACCCCGAGGTGGCGGCCTGGGCCCTGATGGGCATCGGCGAGATCGTCGGCATGCGCTGGGTCCTGTGGGGCGACGACGTCCAGCCCGGCGGGCCGACGTCGACCCTCCCGCCCGACGTGTTCGAGCAGGCGATGCGCTTCATCGAGCGGGCGCTCGCGCCCGAGGGGGAGAACCGATGACCAGGACCACCACGCACAGCTACACCGACCTCGACGTGACGGTGGCCGGCGGCGCGCTGCGCGTCGGCGTGTGGGAGCCCGAGCCGTCGTCGGCGTCGGACGCCCCGACCCCGACCGTGCTCGCGGTGCACGGCATCACCGCCTCGCACCAGGCGTGGCCGGCGGTGGCGGCGGCGCTGCCGGGCGTCCGCGTCGTGGCGCCCGACCTGCGCGGCCGCGGCCGCAGCAACCACCTGCCCGGCCCGTTCGGGATGGGCGCGCACGCCGACGACCTCGCGGCGGTGCTGAAGGCCGTGGCCGCCGGCCCGGTCGTGGTGCTGGGGCACTCGATGGGAGGGTTCGCCTCGGTGGTGCTGGCGCACCGGTACCCGCACCTGGTGTCGCGGCTCGTGCTGGTGGACGGCGGCCTGCCGCTGCCGCCGCCCGCCGGCCTGCCGGAGGGTGCCACGCACGAGGAGGTGCTGCAGGCGCTGCTCGGCCCGGCGGTCGAGCGGCTGGGGCGCACGTTCGCGTCCCGCGAGGCCTACCGGGACTTCTGGCGGGCGCACCCCGCGTTCGCGGGCGCCTGGGACGAGGTGGTCGAGGGCTACGTCGACTACGACCTCGTCGAGACGGGCGCGGGCCTGCGCCCGGCCACCAGCCCGGAGGCCGTGGCGCACGACTCGCTCGACCTCTACGAGGGCGGGCCCCTCATGGAGGCCCTGCTCGGTCCCGACCCGGTGCGCGTGCCGATCACGCTGCTGCGCGCCCCGCGCGGGCTGCTCGACGAGCCGGGCGGGCTGTACCCCGCGGCCACCGTCGAGGACTGGACCGGGCGGCTGCCCGGGCTCGTCGTCCGCGAGGTGGCGGGCGTGAACCACTACACGATCATCATGTCCCCGGCCGGCGTGGCCGCCGTGGCGGAGGAGATCTCGACGGTCGAGGAGGACCGATGAGCCAGAAGCTCGATCGCCCGCAGAACCTGGAGGGCCGCAGGGCCCTCGTCACCGGCGGCGCGAGCGGCATCGGCGCGGCCTGCGTCCGGGAGCTCGCCGCGCGCGGCGCGCACGTGACGGTGGCCGACGTCGCCGCGGGGCCCGCCGAGACGCTCGCCGCCGAGGTGGGCGGCGAGGCCTGGGTGGTGGACCTGTCCGACACCCGGGCCCTCGACGGCCTCGCCCTCGACGCCGACATCCTCGTCAACAACGCCGGAATCCAGCGGGTCAACCCCATCGAGGACTTCGACCCGGAGGACTTCCGGCTGATCCACCGCATCATGCTGGAGGCGCCGTTCCTGCTGGTGCGGGCCGCGCTGCCCGGCATGTACGCGAAGGGCTGGGGCCGGGTGGTGAACCTGTCCTCGGTGCACGGGCTCGTGGCGTCGCCGTTCAAGTCGGCGTACGTGTCGGCCAAGCACGGGCTCGAGGGGCTGTCGAAGGTGATCGCCCTCGAGGGCGGCGAGCGGGGAGTGACCAGCGTGTGCATCAACCCGGGCTACGTGCGGACGCCTCTCGTGGAGAAGCAGATCGCCGCCCAGGCGAAGGTGCACGGCATACCCGAGTCTGAGGTGGTGGCGAAGGTGATGCTCGCCGAGTCCGCGGTGAAGCGGCTCGTGGAGCCCGAGGAGGTAGCGTCCCTGGTGGGCTGGCTGACCGGGCCGGACGCGGCGATGGTCTCTGGTGCGTCATGGACGATGGACGGAGGATGGAGCGCGCGATGACTTCGATGACGAAGGATCTCGGCAAGGGTCTGGACAAGGTGGTGGCCTCCGCGGCCGAGGCGGTCGCGGACATCCCCGACGGTGCCTCGCTGGCCGTCGGCGGGTTCGGGCTGTGCGGCAACCCGATCGCGCTGATCGAGGCCCTGCTCGCGCAGGGCACGCGCGACCTGTCGGTGGTCTCGAACAACTGCGGCGTGGACGACTGGGGCCTCGGCGTCCTGCTCGGCGCCGGACGGATCCGCAGGATGACCTCGTCGTACGTGGGCGAGAACAAGGAGTTCGAGCGGCAGTTCCTGTCCGGGGAGCTGGAGCTGGAGCTCACGCCCCAGGGGACGCTCGCGGAGAAGCTGCGCGCCGGCGGCGCGGGCATCGCGGCCTTCTTCACGCGCACCGGCGTGGGCACGCAGGTCGCCGAGGGCGGTCTGCCGCAGCGGTACGACGGCGCCGGCGGCATCGCCGTGGCGTCCTCGCCCAAGGAGGTGCGGTCGTTCGGCGGCGCCGAGTACGTGCTGGAGGAGGCGATCTCGACCGACTTCGCGCTCGTGCACGCCGAGAAGGGCGACCGGCACGGGAACCTCGTGTTCAACAAGTCGGCACGCAACTTCTCGCCGCTCGCGGCGATGGCGGGGCGCCTGTGCATCGCGCAGGTCGAGGAGCTCGTGGAGCCGGGCGAGCTCGACCCCGACCAGGTGCACCTGCCGGGCGTGTACGTGCACCGCGTGGTCGAGGTGGGCCGGGACGTCGAGAAGCGGATCGAGCGGCGTACCGTACGAACGAACGGGGAGGGCTGAGCGATGGCGCTCACACGACAGGAGATGGCCGCGCGCGCCGCGCGCGAGCTGCAGGACGGCTGGTACGTCAACCTCGGCATCGGCCTGCCGACGCTCGTGCCGAACTACGTCCCCGCCGACCAGTACCTGGTGCTGCAGTCGGAGAACGGGATCCTCGGCGTGGGGCCCTACCCCACCGAGGACGCGGTGGACC
The DNA here is from genome assembly GCF_003946865.1 of Antribacter gilvus. GTDB lineage: Bacteria > Actinomycetota > Actinomycetes > Actinomycetales > Cellulomonadaceae > Antribacter > Antribacter gilvus. Next base: position 128,905 of record NZ_QXTH01000008.1, on the reverse strand, counting down.
CGGACCTGATCAACGCCGGCAAGGAGACCGTCACCGTGCTCCCGGGCGCGGCGTTCTTCGACTCGGCGCTGTCGTTCGGCATGATCCGCGGCGGCAAGATCGACGCGGCGGTGCTGGGCGGCATGCAGGTGTCGGCGGGCGGCGACCTGGCGAACTGGATGATCCCCGGCAAGATGGTCAAGGGGCCCGGCGGCGCGATGGACCTGGTGCACGGCGCCGGGCTCGTCATCGTCCTCATGGACCACACGGCCAAGGACGGCTCGCCGAAGATCCTGCGCGAGTGCTCGCTGCCCCTCACCGGGCGCGGGGTCGTCGACCGCATCATCACGGACCTCGCGGTCATCGACGTGACGCCGGACGGCCTGGTCCTCCGCGAGGTGGCGCCGGGCGTCTCGGTCGAGGACGTGGTGGCAGCGACCGAGCCGGAGCTGACGGTGGCGGACGACGTGATCGTCACTCCCGGGGTCGGTGCGGCGTGACCCGCCAGATCAAGCACGCCGGGATCGCCACGTCCCGAGGGAAGGAGCACGTCCGCCGCGTCACCGTCGACGACGTCCCGCGTGCGACCGTCCTGTTCGTGCACGGCAACTGCTCGTCGTCGGCCTTCTGGGACTCCGTCCTGCTCGCGCTGCCCGACGACGTCGCGGGCGTCGCCGTGGACCTGCGCGGCTACGGCGACTCCGAGCCGCGGCCCATCGACGCGACCCGGGGGGTCCAGGACTTCGCCGACGACCTCGAGGCGCTCGCGGGCCATCTCGCCCCCGCCCTCGACGGCGGGCCGCTCCTGGCCGTCGCCCACTCGGCGGGCGCTGCCGTGGTGCTGCAGGCGGCGACCGACCACCCCGACCTGTTCGCGGGGATCCTGCTCGAGGCGCCGATGTCGCCGTACGGGTTCGGCGGCACGCACGGCCCGGACGGCGCACCGAACGCGCCCGACTTCGCCGGTTCCGGCGGCGGCACCGCCAACCCGGACTTCGTCGCGGCGATCGCGGCGGGGGACCGGTCGGACGGTCCCGGCTCACCCCGCGACGTGCTCCGGCGCTTCTATGTGGCCGACCCGGCGTCGCTCGGCGACGACGAGGAGGCCCTGCTCGACTCCGTGCTGAGCACGCGGACGGGTGACGACTTCTACCCGGGCGACACCACGTCGTCGGACACCTGGCCGTTCCTGGCGCCCGGGACGCGGGGGATGAACAACGCGATCTCCCCGAAGTTCTGCGACGTCTCCGGCTTCGCGCGGAGCGGCGCCACGGCGCCGGTGCTGTGGGTGCACGGGGCGGTGGACGCGATCGTGTCCGACACCTCGGCGCTCGACCTGGCGCAGCTCGGCGCCGTCGGCGTGGTCCCCGGCTGGCCAGGGGCGGACGCCGCGCCGCCGCAGCCCATGGTCGGCCAGACGCGGGCCGTGCTGGACCTTTATGCGGCGGCCGGAGGGTCGTACCGTGAGGTAGAGCTCGCTGGCGTGGGGCACAGCCCCCACCTGGAGGCTCGCGAGGAGTTCCTGTCGTTGCTGGTGGGCCTCGTGGACGAGGTCGCAGACCCGAAGGAGGACCGATGAGTGCCGACGACGTGGTGATCGTCTCGGCGGCGAGGACGCCGCAGGGTCGCATGCAGGGCTCGCTGGCGGCGCTGTCCGCCGCGGAGCTGGGGTCCGTGGCGGCGCGGCGGGTGCTGGAGGCCGCGGGCCCGGTCGCGGCCGACGTGGACGCCGTGATCTTCGGCCAGGTGATCCAGGCCGGCGCGGGGCAGAACCCCGCACGGCAGACCGCGATCGGCGCCGGCGTGCCGTGGACCGTCCCGGCGATCACCATCAACAAGGTGTGCCTGTCCGGTCTCACGGCGGTGATCGACGGTGCGCGGCTGCTGCGCACCGGCGAGGCGCGCGCCGTGCTCGTGGGCGGCCAGGAGTCGATGACCAACGCGCCCCACCTGGTGAAGGGCGCCCGCGGCGGCCTCGGCTACGGTACGGCCGAGCTGCTCGACGCGACGGCGCACGACGCGCTGACGGACGCGTTCGACAGCGTCTCCATGGGCGTCTCCACCGAGGGCCACAACACCGGCGAGGTGTTCGTCTCCCGTCAGGAGCAGGACGAGATCGCCGCGGAGTCGCACCAGCGTGCGGCAAAGGCCTGGGCCGACGGCGCGTTCGACGCCGAGCTGGCGCCGGTGTCGGTGCCGCAGCGGCGCGGGGAGCCCGTCGTCGTCGCGACCGACGAGGGCGTGCGGCCCGACACGAGCACCGAGAGCCTCGCGCGCCTCCGGCCCGCCTTCTCCGCCGACGGGACGGTCACGGCGGGCAACGCCTCGCAGATCTCCGACGGTGCTGCCGCGCTGGTGCTCACCACGCGCGGCCGGGCCGAGGCGGCGGGCGTTCCGGTGCTCGCCACCGTGCGGTCCGCGGGCCAGGTGGCCGGGCCCGACACGTCGCTGCACTCGCAGCCCGCGCGGGCGGTCGAGGCCGCGCTGGCCCGCGAGGGCTGGACCGTCGGGGACCTGGACCTTGTCGAGATCAACGAGGCGTTCGCCGTGGTGGTGGCCGTCTCGGCCCGCGCCCTGGGCGTGCCGCTGGACCGCGTGAACGTGCACGGCGGCGGGATCGCGCTGGGCCACCCGGTGGGTGCGTCCGGCGCACGGATCGCCGTGCACGCCGTCCACGAGCTCGCGCGCCGCGGCGGCGGCCGGGCGGCCGTCGCGCTGTGCGGCGGGGGCGGTCAGGGCGAGGCGCTGCTGCTGGAGGCGTAGGACCCCGAGGGCCGCGAGGAGCCTCAGTGCTCCTCGCGGTCCTTCTCGTCGCCGATCCGCACCAGCACCTCGTCGGCCACGCCGTCGAGGTTCATGTCCGCGGAGCGGGCGGTCCGGGCGTCCCAGCGCAGCGTGATCGCGCCGAGGACGGCGGCCAGCACCGAGGCGCCCAGGACGGCCGCCTTGGCGCCCGCGGTGTGCTCGGACCCGTGCGCGAACGAGAGCTCGGCGATGAGCAGCGAGACCGTGAAGCCGATGCCGGCGAGGAAGCCGACCGGCAGGAGGTCGCGCACGCCCAGCCCGTCCGGCAGCCGCAGCGGCGTGATGCGTGTGAGCAGCCAGGTGGTGCCGAGCACGCCCACGAGCTTGCCGAGGATCAGGGCGGCGGCGATGGCGAGCACCACCGGCTGGCCCAGCACCTCGCTGAGCCCGCCGCCCTCGGACAGGGAGACCCCCGCCGCGAAGAAGGCGAAGATCGGGAGCGCGAGGCCGCTCGAGACGGGCCGGAGGTCGAACTCCATCCGGTGCACGCGGGTGTCGTCCTCGCCCCAGATCACCGTGGCCGGCACGACGAAGCCCAGGAGCACGCCGGCGATCGTGGCGTGGATGCCGGACGCGTGCATGAGCGCCCAGGTCACCAGGGCGACGGGCAGCAGCACGTACCAGAGGTTGCGCCGGCGGCGCACGAGCCAGGCGAACACGCCGACGCCCACGACCGCCGCGCCGAGCGCCAGCCAGTGGATCTCGCTCGTGTAGAAGATGGCGATGACGATGATGGCCAGCAGGTCGTCTACCACGGCGAGGGTCAGCAGGAACGTGCGGATCGCGACCGGCAGGCCCTTGCCGAACACGGCGAGGACGGCAAGCGCGAACGCGATGTCGGTGGCCGTGGGGATCGCCCAGCCGTGCAGCGCGGCCCGGTCCCCGAGGCCGAGGAGGAACGCGACGTAGATCGCCGCCGGCAGCGCCATGCCGCCCACCGCGGCGAGCATCGGCACGCCCGCCTGCTGAGGGCTGCGGAGCGAGCCGGCCACGAACTCGTGCTTGAGCTCGAGACCCACCACGAAGAAGAAGATGGCGAGGAGCCCGTCGGCCGCCCAGGCGGTGAGCGGGAGGTCGAGGTGGACGTGCCACGTGCCGAGGTAGGCCGGGCCGATCACCGTCTCGGACAGCGCCTGATAGCCCTCGCGCCAGGGCGAGTTGGCCCACACCAGGGCGATCACCGCGGCCCCGATGAGGAGCGCCCCGCCGGTGGTCTCCCGCGTGATCCAGCTGCGGGTCCTGCGCCGGGCGCGCTTCACGGCGTCGAGCTTGGGGTGAGCGGAGGGCTGAGGGGTGTGCGACGAGGCCACGTGGTCTCCAGTCCGATAGCAGAACAGCGGCGTGAAGGGTCCACGCCGCGACGCCGACCAGACTTCCCGGCACACCTGGGTACAGCGTACCGGGCTCGCGACCCGCCGTGTCGCGTCACCCCTCCAGGTCGCGGGTCATCTCCAGCAGCCGGGTGACGGTGTTCCAGTTGCGTCCGGTGAGCATCGTCCCGGCGGCCTTGTCGAGCACGTCCGCCGTGAGGCGCGAGGTCCCGATCCCGTCGACGTAGTGGACGTAGACCACGCCCTCGGCGACGGCGATGCGTTCCCGGCCGGGGTGGCGCAGGTCGAGGCGGGCCACGCCGGCCTCGTCCACCGGGCCGAACGGCACGTGGGCCTGCAGGTGGGACGGGTCCTCCCGCGCCGCGGCCGGGAACGGGTTGTCGCGGACCACGGCGGCGAGGCGCGTGGCGGAGAGCGCGACCGCGGGCACGTCCAGGTCCAGGCGGGAGGTGAGGCCGTCGTGCACGAGGCGAGCGACGTCGTCGGCCACCGTGGCTCCCGACGTGCCCGGGGTGACCACGAGGTTGCCGCTGGTGAGCAGCGTGCGGACGTCGGCCAGGCCGGCGTCCTGCGCGACGCCGCGCAGGTCGGCGGCGGGCACACGCCGGTGGGGGCCGAGATTGACCCCGCGGAGAAGGACGACGAAGGCGCTCATGTTTTCATCCTGCCGCAGGCAGCCGCTCCTGTGCACGGGCGCCGTCGAACCGTTATCACCAGTCAACTTGACCAAGTCTTGGTTGTTTGGTCAAGTTGTTACCAACATGTGAACAGTGGGTGACATCTTGCGACGCGCCGGTATCGAGGTCTGGCAATGAGCGGGGTGCGCGCGTAGTTTCGCGAGCAGGGACGACACCCAGTCGTCCTCCGGGAGGCCAACCTTGGAGTATCCGCTCCGTGCAGGAGGGCCGGCCCCGGCTCTGCGGCACGTGGCTGTGCCCGGAACCCGGTCGCCCGCCCCCACGTTCGACGCTCAGGCGTCGGAGGGAGTCCTGCTGTGGTCTCTTCCGCAACCAGCCCCACGCCCGTGACCGCGACCGCCGAGCCCGGTGGCGCGGACGGCGACAGGCGGACCTTCGTCATCGACACCTCTGTCCTGCTGAGCGACCCCCGAGCCATGTTCCGTTTCGCCGAGCACGACGTCGTGCTCCCGGTGGTCGTGATCACCGAGCTCGAGGGCAAGCGTCACCACGCCGAGCTGGGCTACTTCGCCCGCAGCGCCCTGCGCCTGCTCGACGACCTCCGCATCAAGTACGGCCGCCTCGACGCCCCCGTCCCGGTCGGCGACGCGGGCGGCACCCTGCGCGTGGAGCTGAACCACATCGACCCGATGGTGCTGCCCGCCGGGTTCCGCCTGGGCGACAACGACACCAGGATCCTCTCCGTCGCCGCCAACCTGGCGGCCGAGGGGGCGGTCGTGACGGTGGTGTCCAAGGACCTGCCCATGCGCGTCAAGGCCTCGGCCGTCGGGCTCGCGGCGGAGGAGTACCGGGCCGAGCTCGCCGTGGACTCCGGCTGGACGGGCATGCGGGAGATCGACATCGCGGACGAGCAGATGAAGTCGCTGTGGGAGGAGGACTCGCTCGACCTCGCTGAGCTCGACCCCGCCGTGGTCGAGGCGACCGGGCCGCTGGTGTGCCACACCGGCCTGGTGGTGCACTCGCCGCGCGGCTCGGCGCTCGGCCGCGTGACCGCTGACAAGCGGGTGCGTCTCGTCCGGGGCGACCAGGACGTGTTCGGGGTGCACGGCCGGTCGGCCGAGCAGCGCGTCGCGATCGACCTCCTGCTCGACGAGGAGATCGGCATCGTCTCCCTCGGCGGACGGGCGGGCACCGGCAAGTCGGCGCTCGCGCTGTGCGCGGGCCTCGAGGCCGTGATGGAGCGCGGCAAGCACCGCAAGGTCGTGGTGTTCCGGCCCCTGTACGCGGTGGGCGGCCAGGAGCTCGGCTACCTGCCCGGCAGCGAGTCCGAGAAGATGAACCCCTGGGCGCAGGCCGTGTTCGACACCCTGGAGGCCCTCGTCTCGAAGGAGGTCGTGGAAGAGGTCATCGCCCGCGACATGCTCGAGGTGCTGCCGCTGACCCACATCCGCGGGCGCTCGCTCCACGACGCGTTCGTGATCGTGGACGAGGCGCAGTCTCTCGAGCGGAACGTGCTGCTCACGGTCCTGTCCCGCATCGGGCAGAGCTCGAGGGTGGTGCTCACCCACGACGTCGCGCAGCGCGACAACCTGCGCGTGGGCCGGCACGACGGCGTGGCCGCCGTCATCGAGGCCCTCAAGGGGCACCCGCTGTTCGCCCACGTCACCCTGACGCGCTCCGAGCGCTCGCCCGTGGCGGCGCTCGTCACCGAGATGCTGGAGTCGCTGGAGGTGTAGGACGGCCGACGCCGGTGGCGCGCCTCCAGCGGGAGGTGCGTCACCGGCGTCGGGCCGGGGTCAGGCGGTGTCGCCGATCAGGCGGTGTCAGGCCGTGGGAGCCGGCTCGGCCGGGGCCGCAGCGGCCTCGGCGTCCTTGGAGGCGGCGAGGATGAGGGCGGCGGCGACGCCGGCGCCGACCACGGCGACCGTGGCGACGGTCGCCGCGATGGCCACCTGGGTGGCGACGGTGGCGAAGCCGTACTCGCTGCCGGCGATCTCCTCGGCGCGGTCCTCCGCGGCCTTGCGGTTCTCCTTGCCGACCAGGCCGCCGATGAGGCCGGAGCCGTGGAGGAGGGAGATCAGGGTCGCGGTGCGCTCGTCCGGCTCGGCGCCGTCGACGAGGACGGAGCGGAGGGTCGCGCGCAGCGCGGTCTCGTGGGCCGAGTCGGCGGCGGGCCAGCGGGTGATGGGGAGCATCGCGAAGAGCTTGCTCTCCTTCTTCTCCAGGATGCCGCGCTCGGCCAGGCCCGCGAGGAGGTTCTCCTCGGCGTCCTTGGAGATGGCCTCGACGACGGCCTGCGCCTTGCCCTCGGTGGCCAGCACGGCCTGGAGGGCGGCGTCGAGCGCCGGGTGGCCGGTGGGGTCGTTGTTGGTGACCCGGACGTACGCGTCGAGAGCCTGCTTGCGCTCCTCCTTCGTCGCGCCCGCCTCAGGCCCGCCCTTGACGAGCGTGCGGTTCGCGGCGGCGAGGTCGGCCATGAGGGCCCCCGCCAGGCGGACGCCGAGGTTGTCGACGCCGGCGGTCTTGCCCGTCTCGTCGTCGACGGACAGGAGCAGGAGGTCTTCAGCAATCAGCATGGCGGGATCGTATATCCGGCAAGGGAGACAGGAGTAACTTGTCCGCTCTCCGGGAAGGGTTCTCTCCGTCAGTCGTCGCCGACCGTGTAGGCCGACTCGCCCGCGGCGACCACCGAGACCTCCAGATCGGAGAAGACGAGGCGCACACGGTGCCCGTTGCCTTCGTAGAGCGCCTCGTGAAACGGGATCCCGACCCGGTCCGACCAGGACTTTGCATCCCCGGAACTCTCGACGACCGTGAACCCCGGATAGGCGCTCTGCAAGCTCACGCCCCACACGTAGCCGTCCAGCTCGTCGAATGCAGCGAGATAGGTCTCGTGGTCGAGAAGCCGCGGATCGAGGGACGTCTTCCAGATCTCGGCCGGCAGGGCGGTCAAGGCCTCCGCCACGACGCAGTGCGTGAACCGGTACCGTCGGTGCTCCGGCGGGACGCCGGTGGAGGGTGCCGCCTGAAGGTAGACGTAGAAGTCGTAGTCGCGCAGGTGCTTGGCGAACCCGTGGAAGACGACGGCGTGGTCGAACGCCTCGTCCAGGGCTGCTCGGATCTCGGCGCGGTTCACCGCGCGACGCCGGCACAGGAGCGGCAAGCGACGACGTCTGACGCGCGCCCGTCGTCGAGCACGGCGTGACAACGCACGCACCTGCTGCCACGGAACTCGATCGCGGGCGGGTTGTGCGCCGTGTCCGGCGTCGCAGGTCCGAAGAGGTCCCGGTGCGCCTCGAACAGGGCAGATAGGTGGACGGAGATCTCCTGCTCGTGGATCGACAACGGGTCGCGCGGCTCGCGTCCACGCGAGGCGCCAACCACTTCCAGGACCTCGCGGTACGTTTCGGCGGTGATGTGATGCTTCAGGAACAGACCCGGGTGGACCGCTGAGATTGCGAACCGAGCCAGGTCCTTCTCGCCAAAGTCCGTCACGTTCGCTGTCACGACGTAGTGTGCGCCGGCCTCGACCGCCGCGGCCAGGACAGGTTGGTCCTTCGCATCGGTGTCTTCGAGCTCGGCGGGCTCGTCGGGGTCAGCGGCGAAACGCCAGTCGTACCGCTGACGCAGCACCGAGACCGGAACATGCCCAGGGCTCTGATGGCGCTCTGCCTCTGCCTCGACCCACGGGCTGAACACCAGCTCGTAGTCCGCCAGCGGACGCGACAGGTACAAGATCGTGCGCGGTACCGGGGATGCGAGCACGTTGGCGTCGACGAAGGCCCGAAGCCTAAAAGTCGATGCCAAGGCCGTCCGCCATCTCTCGCACGTACACGCGCCGGAACCGCTCCACTTCATCCAGTGGGATTCGGTGACGGTTACCGCGACGCTCGGACCGGATCTCCCCTGCGAGGATCCGCCGCTGGATCGTCGCCCGCGACACCCCGATCGACTCGGCCATCTCCGCGGGCGTCATCGACGGACGCTCGAAGGTGACCCGCGCATGCTCGCCCGCGGCGAGATGACGGCGGATCACCGCCTCCCAGTCGTCCGGCGAACCCGGCACGATCTCCATCGCACTCATGACCTCAGGGTAGCTGAGTGAACAGATATCGGCCAGAACTGATCACGTTGACGGGGCGGCCCTGTTCACCCTCCCGGCTGTCGTGTCGGGCGTGCCCGGCCCTCGCGTACCCCGTGACTGTGGCCTAGGCAAGGCTTATCAAAGTGTCGTCGTGGAGCCGGCCGTCCTCCAGCCGCAGCACGCGGTCGGCCAGCGCCATGAACGTCGGGTCGTGGGTCGCCACCAGCGCCGTCATGCCCTCGGCCTCGACCACGCCGCGCAGCAGCGCCATCACCGCCAGCCCCGTCTCGGAGTCGAGCTGTCCGGTGGGCTCGTCCGCGATCAGCAGCTTCGGCGAGGCGGCCAGCGCCCGCGCGATCGCCACGCGCTGCTGCTGCCCGCCGGACAGCTCGCCCGGGCGCTGGTCGGCGTGGTCCCCGAGCCCTACCAGGTCCAGCAGCAGCCGCACCCGGGACTCGCGCTCGGCCACCGGCGCGCCCCGAAGCCGCAGGGGGACGCCCACGTTCTCGGCCGCGGACAGCGTCGGCACGAGTCCGAACGACTGGAAGACGAACGCCACGACGTCCCGGCGCAGCGCGTCGAGCCCGCGCTCGTCGAGCGACGACACCTCCCGCCCGGCGACCTCGACGCGCCCCTCGTCGGGACGGTCGAGGCCGCCCACGATGTTGAGCAGGGTCGTCTTCCCCGAGCCGGACCGCCCGACGACCGCGACGAGCTCCCCCGGCCGCACCTCGAACGACACGCCCTCGAGCGCGTGCACCGCGGCGGCGCCCCGCCCGTAGGTGCGCTGCACGCCCTCGACGCGGACCAGCGGCTCCGCCGTCGCCATCAGCTCTGTGGTGCTCATCAGCTCTCCCTCCCGGACCGGACCGTCACCTGGTGCTCCTCGAGCGCGAGGCGCACCCGCCCCACGAGGTCGAGCGCCTCGCGGTACTCGCGCGGCAGCTGCACGCGACCTGCCCGGTCGAGGACGGCGAACTCCTCCGCGACCGTGTGCTCCGTGCCGTCGTCGTGGGTGCGGGTGCTCCGCAGCACCTCCGAGCTGGTGCGGCCGTCGCGGATCGCCACCGTGCGTCGCACGTGCTCGCTCACGCTCGGGTCGTGCGTCACGACCAGGACCGTGGTGCCGAGCTCGGTGTTGACGGACCGCAGCGCCTCGAGCACCTCGGCCGACGTCGTCGTGTCGAGCTCGCCCGTGGGTTCGTCCGCCAGGAGCAGCGCCGGGCTGTTCGCCAGGGCGACCGCGATCGCGACCCGCTGCTGCTGCCCGCCCGAGAGCTGCCCCGGCCGTCGGTGCGCACAGTCCGCGACGCCCAGCGCCCCCAGCAGCTCGTGGGTGCGGGCGGCCCGCTCCCGCCGGGGCACGCCCGCCACCGACTGCGGGAAGTCGACGTTCTGCTCGGCCGTCAGGTACGGCACGAGGTTGCGGGCCGTCTGCTGCCAGACGAAGCCCACCGACTGCCGCCGGTACGTCACCCGCTGGGCGCGCGTCATCGCCGCGAGGTCCCACGGCCCCACCCGTACCCGCCCGGCCGTCGGCACGTCGAGGCCCGACAGGATGCCGAGGAGCGTCGACTTGCCCGAGCCCGACGCCCCGACGACGGCGACGAGCTCGCCCTCCTCGACGAGCAGGTCCAGGCCCTGCAGCGCCTGCACCTCGATCCCGTCCGACTGGTAGATGCGCACCAGGCTGTCGCAGACCACGAGAGCGCCGTCGCCGAACGTGCCCTCCGCCCGGACCGGCTCGGTCCTGGCCCCGGTCGTCGTCGCTGTCCCGCTCATGCCCGCCTCCTCGTTGGCCCCGTCATGTCCTCACCATGTGCGCAGCACGTCCCCGATCCGGACGTGCCGGCGCGAGCGCGCCTCGGCCGCCACGGCGGCGGCCAGGGCCGCTGCGGTCACGCCGACCACGAGCGCGAAGGGCCACCACGGGACGAGCAGGGCGGGGTCGCCCCCGCCGGCGAGCGACCCGAGGTCCTGCGCGGAGGTCAGCAGCACCGCGACGAGCACCCCTGACGCCAGGCCCGCGGCCACGGCCGCCGCCAGCACGGGCGCGAGCTCCGCCGCGGTCAGGGCCCGCCCCGCCGCGCGGGGCGTGCCCAGGGTGCGCAGCACCGCCAGCACCCGGGTCCGCTCAGGCGCGGTGGCGAGCACCGTCAGCGCCACCGCCGCGACGGCGAGAGCGGCGAGCATGCCCGCCGCGAGCAGGTAGAGCGTCACGAGGCCGACCGCGAGCGGGTCGGTCCGCAGCCCCGTCGCGCGCTCCTCGCGCGTCGTCACGGTGCCCGACGACGCCCCGGCGTCCCTCAGCTCCTCGACCGCGGCCTGGGCCCCGGGACCGTCGAGCCAGACGACGTCCACCGGCAGGTCGCCGGGGGCGAGCCCGAGCGACGCCGCCAGCGCGGCCCGGTCGACCACGACCACCGGCACGGTGGGTGGGCCTGTCACGTCGAGGTGAGGGCCGGTGGCGGCGAGGTCGAGCACGCCCGCGACCACGAGGGGAACCGTCGAGTCGAGCGCCCAGACGTCGGGCTCGAGCAGGCGTGCGGTGCGCTCCAGGCGGGGGTCCAGCAGCGCCGGGACGGGGCCGCCCAGGGCGGGCAGACCGGCGTCCGCCAGCGCGGTGAGCTGCGGGAAGGCCGCGGCGTCGACGACCAGGACCGTGGTCTTGAGGCCGCTGCCGCGCGCGAAGGTCCGCCGGGGGAGGACCGTGCCCGCCGCCGTGGTCACGTCAGGGCGTGGCGTGAGCGCGAGGGCCGCGAGGTCCTCGTCCGGCCCGTCGACGCGGGCCGCCGCGCCGACGACCACCGCGGCAGCGCCCTTCTGGGCCTGCTGGACGGTCGCCGCGGCCGCCGCGCACGAGACGGTGAGCGCCGCGGTGATCGTCAGGGCGAGCACGGGGGCGGCGGCACTCGCCCCGGACACCCCGCGAACCCCGGTCCGGCCGCCCGCCGCGCGCGAGGCGGCGACGAGCGGCACCAGGCCGCGGCCCCGGGAGGCCGCGCGCTCGGCCACGCCCAGCAGCAGGGGGAGGACCCGCAGCACCACCACCGTGCAGGCACCGGCCAGCAGGATCGGGGCGGCGGCGACGAGGGGGTCGCCGTCGGGCACGACACCGCGGAACAGCGCCGCGGCGACGGCCGCCGCGGCCAGGCCGACCACCGTGGCCTCGGCCGACGTGCGCCACGTGCGGCGCGCACGCGCGTCCCGCTCCCGGTCGCGCCGGTTGGCGGCCACACGGCGCCCCGCCCACGACGACGCCGCCACCCGCGCGGCGAGCACGACGGGCGCACCGGCGGCCACCGCGAGCACGGCGACGGCGGGCAGCGCCTCGGGGCCGGACGGGGGGCCGCCGGACGGCAGCGTCGCAGCGACCGCCGCGACGGCGGCGAGCACCGTCAGCGGGACCGACTCGGCGGCCGCGCGCAGGGCCACCGACGCGACCGACGCCCCGCGGGCCCGCTCCAGCTCCAGCACCTGGCGGCGGCGGGCCACGAGCAGGCTCGCAGCCAGGAAGAGGACGAGACCGCCGGCTGCCGCCAGGCCGGTCAGCACGGTGGCCGCCTGGCCGCGGGCCACCGCGAGCCGGGCGGCGTACGCGTCGAGGACGCCGTCGAGGACGGTCTCGACCATGGGGGTGCCCGCGGTCGTGCTCGCGAGGGCGTCCGGGGTGGTGGCCGCGCGGACGAGGTCGCTGCGCAAGGTCGTGGCGTCGTCGGCGCGCAGGGCGGCCTCGTCGAGGGGGAACCGCACCTGGATGGTCGCCGACCCGGAGGCCAGGACCTCCAGGGCGGTACCGAGCGACTCGGCGGGCAGCAGGGCGGAGGCTGGGCGCAGCGACGCGCCCTCGCGGAGGGGCCCGGGCGCGAGGAGGTCCCCGGCGTCGGTCCACGCCAGGTCGTCCGCGGCGACGGGCTCGAAGACGCCCGCCACGCGTGCGGTCAGGACCTCGGACGAGAGGGTCAGCATGTCCCCTGGGCCCACGCCCATGGCCTCGGCGGTCGCGGCGGAGAGACCCACCTCGACGGCCCGGGAGCCGCCGTCGTCCGGGGCTGCGCCGTCGTCCGGGGTCCCGGGCGCCCCGCCTGCGACCCAGGTGACGGCCGCGTCCGGGGCGTGCACGAGCCGGAGGGAGTAGGGACCCGCCGGGGTGAGGGTGTTCAGTCCGGCGGTGCGCAGGACGGAGACCGGGTCGCCGGTCACGGCGCGCAGGGCGGGGGGCAGGCCGCCGTCGGCCGCCGCCGTGAGGCTCTCGACGAAGGACTCGGGATGCCGCAGGTCCGTGCCCTCGCGCCCCACGTACCGGACGACGACGTCCGCGTCCCGCCCGGCGGCTGCCACGGCGGCGCGGAGGCCGTCGTCGGCCGCCCGGGTGAGAGCCAGCGGAGCGGCGAGGGCGCCGAGCGCGACCACGGCGGTGAGCGCCCCGTAGGCCGCGACGAACCCGGCGTGGCGCCGGGCGCGGTGCGCCGCGACGGGGAGGGCCTGGACGGTCGCGCGGAGGGCGCGGGCGGTCATCGGTCCGCCCCCAGCCGCAGCAGGTCGGCCGACGCCTGGCGAACCTGGGTGCGTGCCGTCCCCCCGACGGCGAGCGCGACGACGACGAGCGCCGCGCCGCCGAGCCAGGCCAGGCTCGCCCACGGCACGTCGAGGACGGGGTCGGGCACCGGCACGCGGCCGTCCGGTCCGACGGCGAGCGCGGTCGCCAGCAGCGCCGCGACCAGCGCGCCGACACCGAGCCCGCCGGTCAGGCCGACGGCCGCCAGCAGGCCGTGCTCGGCCAGGACCGCCCGCACCAGCGCGGCGCGCGGCACGCCGAGGGCCTGCAGGCGGGCGAGCTCGAGCCGGCGCAGCCGGAGGCCTGCCGCGACGCTCGTCGCCACCCCGGCCCCCGCCAGGAGCACGGCCGCTGCCGAGAGGATCCAGAGGGCGGCCTGGAGGCCCACCCGGTCCGGCCCGTCGAGCAGGGCTGCGCGCTCGCCGGCCAGCGACTGCGCCTCGCCGAGGTCGACTGCGGCCGCGGTCAGGGCGGGGACGGCGTCGTCGGGCACGGTGCCCCACCACGCGTCGGGGCCGCGGGCAGCGGCGGCTGCCGCGAGCTCGGCGGCCTGCAGGGTGTCGCGGCGGACGAGGATCCCCGGGCCGGTCCCGCCCGGCAGGTGCTCGACGACGCCCGCCACCTCCAGCAAGAACGGTGCCGAGCCGCCGAGCCGCACGGTGTCGCCAGGCACCAGCTCCGCGGACGCGGCCAGCTCGGCCGTGACCACCGCGGGGAGCGGCTGCGGGACGGCGAGGGCGCCCGGCGCGGCGACGAAGCCGTCGCCCTCGAACGAGAAGGTCACGGGTTCGATCCTCTGCTCGAGGGTGAGGGCGCTCGCGGACGCCTCTGCGTCCACGGGGCTCTGCGTGCCGGCCCCGGGGATGCCCGTCCCGACCGTGCCGCCGGACTGCGGGCGGGTCAGCGCCGTCCATGAACCGTCGAGCGGCACAGGGGTGACGGCGCCGGTGCTGTCCGTCGCGGTCAGGTCGGCGACGGTCACCTGGAGGGTGCCCGGGCCACCCACGAGGTCCTCGTCCGGGAGGTCGCGCCCGGGGACGGCCGTGACCAGCAGGCCGACCACGCGCAGCGAGGCGCCGGCAGAACCGTCCGCGGGGGCCGCGTCGCGCAGCGTCACCTCGCCGACCGTGGACCCGCCGAGGGGCACCCCGCCGAGCGGGTTCGTCACGAGGGCGCTCTGCGTGCGGACCCCACGTTCGTCCTCGAGCACGACGTTCACGAAGACGCTGCCGGCCAGGGGCGGGTCGACGGTGGCGGTGATGCGCGCCGAGAGGCGGGTGGCCTCCGCCGGGAGGGGCAGGCCTGCCGCGGGGGCGGCGGCCGGCCCCAGGTGCGCGACGACGTCGTCCCAGGTGGTTGCCGTCCCGAGGCCCGCGCTCGGCTCGACGCGGCCCCGCAGGACCGAGGCGTCGTCGACGCCGAGCAGCCGCGCTCCCAGGCCTTCGCTGTCGCCGTCGGCCCCCTGGAAGGCCACCGCCCGGTCGGTGACGGGCAGGAGCGCCAGCGCGGCGACCTGGGCGGACGCGTCGAGCGGGGAGCCCGGCACGTCGGTGAGGCGCAGGTCGGTACCGACCGTCTGCGCGGCCTGCTCGACCTGCGAGGTGCGCCAGGTGGCGAGCGTGACCTGCGCGAACGTGCCGCTCGCGACCGCCAGGGTCACCAGCAGCACCGTGCCCGCGGCGCGGTCCGGACGACGCCCCGTCTCCCAGGCCGCGAGCGGCGCCACGAGGCGGCGCGAGCGGGCCGCGAGGGCGTCCGTCGCCCGCGCGAGCAGCGGGAGCGCCCGCACCACGAGGAGGGCGCAGGCGAGGAGGAGGAGCGCGGGCGCGGCGACCAGCACGGGGTCGGCACCTGCGTCGGCCGACGGCGTCCGGTACCGGTCGAGCTGCCAGCCCGCCACGCCCGCGACGACGAGCAGGGCGACGGTGCCGCCCGACCGCGCGAGGGCCGTCCGGACGGCGGCCGCGCGGCCGGGCCGGGTCGTCGGGGCGTCGGAGTCGGCATCGTCGGGGCGGAGGACCGGGACCATGAGCAGGGCGGCGAGGAGGGCGGCGCCCGCCGCGCACGTCCACCACAGAGCGGGCGTGGCGAGGGCGGTCGCGAACGGGAGGGCGGCGCCGCCGGAGCCCCCAGGGACGAGCGCGTCGGACACGGCGCTCACGAGCAGCGCGGCGAGCCACGGGGCGGCGAGAGCCGCGACCGCCGCGACCGCCGCCGCCTCGAGGGCGGCGAGGGCGAGGAGCTGCCCGTGGGACGTGCCCCGGGCAGCCATGAGCGCGAGGCCGGCCGTGCGCTGCTCCGACAGGAGCCGGGCGGCCAGGAGCAGCGCCGCGCCGCCGACGACGAGCAGTGCGAGGCCCGCCACCAGGACCCCGGCGTGGGTCGCCGCCAGCCGGGCGGCGACCCCCTCGAGCGTGTCGTCGAGGCGCGTGCTCAGCACCGACGACCTGGTCTGCCGGTCCGTGGCCGCGCGGAGGACGGACTGGCCGTCGACGAGCCGGTCCCGCATCGCGGCCGACCCGGCGGTCGTCAGGCCGGTGAGGTCGGGCATGCTCGTGACGCGGGCCTCGGCGGCGGGCACGACGCCGTCGAGCAGCGTCGCCTCAGGGGCGAGCAGCGGGCCCCATACGCGGACCGTGGCAAAGCCGAAGCTCTCGGGCAGCGGGAAGGCGGGGTCGTGGCTCGCGCCCTCGAGGAGGTCGGGCCGCCACGCGGAGCGAGGTCCGACCAGCTCGTACACGCCCGTGACCTCGACCGTCACGCGGCTCGCGCTGTTCGTGCCCCGGAGGTCGAGCCGGTCTCCCACGCTCCAGCCGAGGGCCTCCGCCGCGGACTCCGGCACGGCCACGGGCACGACGTCCGGCTCCAGCAGCGGGGCGCCGGGTGCCGGGACGGTGCCCTCGACGACCCGGACGAGGGAGGAGTCGGGCACGGACGCGAGGTACGTGGCCGGTTCGGTCAGGTCCTCACCGGGCTGCATCAGGCCGGTCGAGACCCAGGCCGACGTCGTGAGCGGGACGTCCCCGGCGAGCGAGGCGAGGGCGCCGGACGTCGTCTCGACGGCCGTGCGTGCGGCGCCGTCGGAGTTCATGGGGCCACCGAGGCGCAGGTCCGCGACGAGGGCGACGTCGGCGGGCCGTGCGCTGTCGAGCGCTGCGCCGAGCGCGCGGTCCTGCGCCGTGGTGAGCAGCAGCGAGAAGGAGCCCAGCAGCGAGCAGGTGACGAGCGTCAGCGCGGTCACGGCGGCGAGGACGCCGAGCTGGGCCCCGGCACGTCGGCCGAGCACGCGGGGCAGCCAGGCCACAGGTCTCCTCGGAGGTCGGGACGGCCCGCAGAAGAAACCCCGGCGTGCCGTGCCCCGCAGACGCTACCTCTCGGTGTGGGAGCGTTTCCATGCTCGGTTCGGGTCGTTACGAAGTTGTGACGCCGCACAGGTCCGCACCTCGCTGTGGGTGCGGACCTGTGCGGCGTGAGGGCTGGGTCAGGCCTGGGGCGGGCGCGTCATCGAGAGGACGTCCAGCGCGGTGTCGAGCTGCTCCTCCGTGACCTCGCCCCGCTCCACGAAGCCCAGGTCGATGACGGCCTGGCGCACGGTGATGCCGGCCTTCACCGAGTGCTTCGCGACCTTGGCGGCCGCCTCGTAGCCGATGACGCGGTTGAGCGGCGTCACGATCGACGGCGACGACTCGGCGAGCGCGCGTGCCCGCTCGACGTTCGCCGTGATGCCCACGACGGTCTTGTCCGCGAGCACGCGGCTCGCGTTGGCGAGGAGGCGGATCGACTCGAGGACGCCCTGGGCGATCACGGGGATCTGCACGTTCAGCTCGAACGAGCCCGACGCACCGGCCCACGCGACCGTGGCGTCGTTGCCGATGACGCGCGCGCACACCATGAGCACGGCCTCGGGCACCACGGGGTTGACCTTGCCCGGCATGATCGACGAGCCCGGCTGCAGGTCGGGGATGAAGATCTCGCCGAGTCCCGTGTTGGGGCCGGAGCCCATCCAGCGGAGGTCGTTGCAGATCTTCGTCAGCGACACCGCGATGGTGCGCAGCGCGCCGGACAGCTCGACGAGGCCGTCACGCGAGGACTGCGCCTCGAAGTGGTCGCGCGCCTCGGTGAGCGGCAGGCCCGTGTCCTCGGCGAGCAGGGCGATGACCCGCTGCGGGAAGCCGGCCGGCGTGTTGATGCCGGTGCCCACGGCGGTGCCGCCGAGCGGGACCTCCGCCGCGCGAGGGAGGGCCGCCTGCAGACGCTCGACGCCGTAGCGGATCGCCGCTGCGTAGCCGCCGAACTCCTGGCCGAGGGTGACCGGGGTGGCGTCCATGAGGTGCGTGCGGCCCGACTTCACGACGGTGGCGTACTCGTCGGACTTGGCCTGCAGCGCGCCCGCGAGGTGCTCCAGGGCCGGGACCAGGTCCTTGATGACGCCCGACGTCGCCGCGACGTGCACCGACGTGGGAAACACGTCGTTCGACGACTGGGACGCGTTGACGTGGTCGTTCGGGTGCACGTCGCTCCCCAGCGAGCGGGTCGCGAGCGTGGCGAGCACCTCGTTGGTGTTCATGTTCGACGACGTGCCCGAGCCCGTCTGGTACACGTCCACCGGGAAGTGCGCGTCGTGCACGCCGGTCGCCACCTCGTCGGCGGCGGCGACGATCGCGTCGGCGATCGCACGGTCCAGCACGCCCAGCTCGGCGTTGGCCTGCGCCGCAGCCTTCTTGATGCGGGCGAGCGCCTCGATGTGGCTGCGCTCGAGCGGCGTGCCCGAGATCGGGAAGTTCTCCACGGCCCGCTGCGTCTGGGCACGGTAGAGCGCGTGCGCGGGGACGCGCACCTCGCCCATCGTGTCGTGCTCGATGCGGTACTCGATGGGGTCGGCGCCGGCCGAGCCGGACGGGACGACGGTGTCTGCAGTCATGGATCTATCGTGCCGCACCGTGCGGGACGACCCGCCGTGAACCGTGTCACTCCGGCGCGTCGCCCCGGAGTGTCAGATCGCGGGCTGCTCGCCCACGTCCCCCACCACGTCGACGAGGCGGGCGCTGCCCTCGGCGAGGTCGTACTCCACGCCGACCACCGCGCACCGGCCCTCCGCGACGGCCCGCGCGAGACCCGCGGAGTAGCCGTGCAGCATGCCGACCGTGTGCACCACGTGCTGGCGCCGCAGGATGTTCGGGTCGGACAGCGCCCGGAGGTCGATCCCCGGGTCACCGGCGGTGATGTTGACGATCGAGGGGATGACTCGGTCCACGATGGCGCGCACGAAGCCCGACGGCTGCTCGCCCGTGGCCAGCGTGTGCGCCGCCGCTGCGACCGCGCCGCACGAGTCGTGGCCAAGGACGACAACGAGCGACGCCCCGAGCACGTCGACCCCGTACTCGATCGAGCCGATCACGGTGGTGTCGAGCACGTGCCCGGCGGTGCGCACCACGAAGACGTCGCCGAGGCCCTGGTCGAAGATGATCTCCGCGGCGACCCGCGAGTCGGAGCAACCGAAGATCACCGTGTGCGGGTACTGGGCGGCCTGCAGCTCCCGCCGCCGGTCGGCGCTCTGTGACGGGTGCGCCGGCTCGCCGGAGACGAAGCGGCCGTTGCCCGACCGCAGCAGGGCCCAGGCCTCCTGCGGGGTCAGCGGGACCCTGTCCTGCGGCGCGCCGGTCATCGGGCCACCTCCGCACGCCGCGGCGGGTTCGCCCCGGCCCGCGACACCGTGATCGCCGCGACCGCTGCGCACCGCCCGAGGATCGAGGCGGCGACGTCGTCGCCGATCGCGTGCAGCTCCGCACGACGCGCCGCCCCCAGCAGGTCCGCGTCCCACAGACCGTCGAGGAGCGCGCCCATGAACGAGTCGCCCGCACCCACGGTGTCGACGACCTCGACCTTCGGGGCCGCCACGTCGACCTCGCCCGCCGCGGTCACCGCGACGGCGCCCGCGCCGCCCAGGGTGACCACCACGAGGGCCGGGCCGCTGCTCCGCCACGTGCGTGCGACGTCCCGCGGGTCCTGTCCCGGGTAGAGCCAGGCGAGGTCCTCGTCGCTGACCTTCACCACGTCCGCCAGCGCGACCAGCGACTCGACCAGGGGGCGCGTGGTCCCCGCGTCACCCATGATCGCCGGGCGGGCGTTCGGGTCGTACGTCACGGTGGCGGTGGCGCGCGCCACCTCCAGCAGGGCGCGCACCTGGGAGGCCCCCGGCTCCAGCACGGCGGCGATCGAGCCGGTGTGCACCGCGAGCGTGCCGTCGGACGCGGCGGCGCCGTCGGGCACCCGCCAGGTGAGGTCGAAGTCGTACGTGGCCGCGCCCTGCGCGTCCAGCGTGGCCACGGCGACGCTCGTGTGCTCCGCGCCGTCGCTGCCCTCCACCACCGTGACGTCGGACTCCGCGAGCCAGCCGCGCACCAGGTCGCCCCGCGCGTCGGGTCCCGTCCACGTCGCCAGCCGCACGTCCCGCCCCAGGCGGCCGAGCGTCAGCGCGACGTTCGCGATGCTGCCGCCCGGGTGCTCGGCGGACGTGCCGTCGGGACGGTGCACCTCGTCCACCAGGGCCTCGCCCACGGCGAGGACGTGGCCGCTCACGCGGCGTCGCCCGAGGCGTTGGCACCATCAGTTGTCGCGGCCTGTGCCGCCGCGAGGCGCTCGCGCGCCCCGTCCAGCCACTCCTGGCAGCGGGCGGCGAGGGCCTCGCCGCGCTCCCAGAGCGCGAGCGACGCCTCCAGCGGCTCGCCGCCGGCCTCCAGCCGTCCGACGACGCGGACCAGCTCGTCACGCGCCTGTTCGTAGGAAAGGGATGCCACGTCAGGGAAGTCGAGGTCGGTACTCACGAGGAACAGTCAACAACACGTCACCCACATCCGGGGCGACTCGTCCACAGGTTGTCCGGGACCGGGGCCGACGGCGACCCGACAATGAGTTTGGACCTGGGCGCACCAGGCCGGACCATGGTGACCCATGGGCCATCTCGAAGTCGCGCACGTGGAGTACCAGCTCCCCGACGGCCGGACCCTCCTCGGGGACGTCTCCTTCCGGGTGGGCGAGGGCAGCGCCACCGCCCTCGTCGGGCCCAACGGTGCCGGCAAGACCACGCTCCTGCGGATCGTCACCGGCGAGCTCAAGCCGCACGGCGGCACCGTCACCGTGTCGGGCGGGCTGGGCGTCATGTCGCAGTTCGTGGGCTCCGTCCGCGACGCCTCCACCGTCCGCGACCTGCTCGTCTCCGTCGCGACGCCCCAGATCAAGGACGCCGCCCGCGCCGTCGACGCCGCCGAGCAGGCGATGCTCGAGTCCGACGACGAGGACGTCCAGATGGCGTACGCCCAGGCGCTCGCGGACTGGGCCGAGGTGCGCGGCTACGAGGCCGAGACGCTCTGGGACGTCTGCACCATGGCCGCCATGGGCGTGCCCTACGACCGCGCGCAGTTCCGCGAGGTCCGCACGATGTCCGGCGGCGAGCAGAAGCGGCTCGTCCTGGAGGCCCTGCTCCGCGGCACCGACGAGGTGCTGCTCCTCGACGAGCCGGACAACTACCTCGACGTGCCCGGCAAGCGGTGGCTGGAGGTGCGGATCCGCGAGACGCGCAAGACCGTCCTGTTCGTGTCCCACGACCGCGAGCTGCTGGCCAGCGCCGCCGACCGCATCGTGTCGCTCGAGCCCGGCCCCGCCGGGGCCGACGCCTGGGTGCACGGCGGGGGCTTCGCCACCTTCCACGAGGCCCGCCAGGAGCGTTTCGCGCGGTTCGAGGAGCTGCGCCGGCGCTGGGACGAGAAGCACGCCCAGCTCAAGAAGCTCGTGGTCACGCTGCGGCAGGCCGCCGCCGTGAGCCACGAGATGGCGTCACGCTACCGGGCCGCCCAGACGCGCCTGGCGAAGTTCGAGGAGGCCGGACCGCCGCCCGAGCCGCCGCGCGAGCAGGACATCACGATGCGCCTCCGGGGCGGGCGCACCGGGCTGCGCGCCGTGACCTGCGTAGGGCTCGAGCTCACGGGCCTCATGAAGCCGTTCGACCTCGAGGTCTTCTACGGCGAGCGCGTCGCCGTGCTCGGCTCGAACGGGTCGGGCAAGTCCCACTTCCTCCGGCTCCTCGCCGGCGGCGACGTGGCGCACACCGGCACCTGGAAGCTGGGAGCCCGCGTCGTGCCCGGCCACTTCGCCCAGACGCACGCCCACCCCGAGCTCATGGGGCGCTCGCTGCTGTCGATCCTGTGGGAGGACCACTCCCTGCAGATGGGGCCCGCGATGTCGTCGCTGCGCCGGTACGAGCTGGTCGGCGCGGCCGAGCGGCCGTTCGACCGGCTGTCGGGCGGCCAGCAGGCGCGGTTCCAGATCCTGCAGCTCGAGCTGTCCGGTTGCACGGCGCTGCTCCTCGACGAGCCCACCGACAACCTGGACCTCGAGTCGGCCGAGGCGCTCCAGGAGGGCCTGGAGGCGTTCGACGGCACGGTCCTGGCCGTCACCCACGACCGGTGGTTCGCCCGGTCGTTCGACCGGTACCTCGTGTTCGGGTCGGACGGCGTGGTGCGCGAGACCGCGGAACCTGTGTGGGACGAGCGGCGGGTGGACCGGGAGCGCTGACCGCGCCCGGCCCACCCGAATGAGGCGACCGCGTCAGCGGCGGTCCTTGTCCGCGATGTCGCGGATCGAGTCCTTGGTGTCGTCCATCGCGTCCTTCAGGCGGTCGCCGGCCTGCTTGGCCTCGGCGCCGGCCTGCTCGCCGCGGCCCTCGGCCTGCAGCTTCTCGTTGTTCGTCGCGTCGCCGAAGGCCTCCTTGGCCTTCCCCTTGGCCTCCTCGGCCTGGTGCTTCATCTTGTCGCCCGCGCTCATGGCTACTCCTCGGGTCGTTGCACGGCGCGCCAGCTTCCGGCGCCCCTGGACGTTGTCCACGGTGGCACCGAGCCACTCCGCTCGCACGTGTGGTGGTTCAGGCAGCGCGCTGCGCCGTCAGGCGCCCGCGGCCGTGACCTCCGCCTCGAGCGAGCCCTGCGCGAGGCGGACGTGCACGCCCGAGCCGACCGTGACGTCGTCGGGCGAGCGCACCACGTGGCCGTCCGCACGCTGGACGACGGCGTAGCCGCGCTCCAGGGTCGAGGCGGGGGAGAGGGCGCGGACCTGCGCGCCGAGGCGCCCGATCTCGCCCGCCGCGCGCAGGAGAAGGGCGTTCAGCGTGTGGCGGGCGTGGCCGACCGCCTGCGTGACGTCCCGCTCGCGCCACTCGATCATGACCTCCGGTGCGGCGAGGACCGGCCGGGACCGCATCCCGTCCAGACCGCGCTGCTCGCGGTCCAGCAGGCTCACGACGGCGCCGCGCATCCGCGCGCGGGCCTGGACGAGCCGGGACCGCTCCTCGGACACGTCCGGCACGATCCGCTTGGCGGCGTCCGTGGGGGTGGAGGCGCGGTAGTCGGCCACGAGGTCGAGGAGCGGGGCGTCGGTCTCATGGCCGATCGCGCTGACGAGCGGGGTGCGGCACGCCGCCGCGGCCCGCACGAGGGCCTCGTTGCTGAACGGCAGGAGGTCCTCGACCGAGCCGCCGCCTCGGGCCACGACGATCACCTCGACGTCCGGCCGGGCGTCGAGCTCGGCGATGGCGTTGCTCACCTCGCGCACCGCGTTCACGCCCTGGACCGCGACCTCGCGGGTCTCGAACCGGACCTGGGGCCAGCGGGCGCGGGCGTTGACCACGACGTCGTGCTCCGCCTTGGACTCCCGGCCGCACACCAGGCCGACCACCGCGGGCAGGAAGGGCAGGGGGCGCTTGCGCTCCGGGTCGAACAGCCCTTCCGCCGCGAGGACCCGGCGGAGCTGGTCGATCCGGGCCAGGAGCTCGCCCACGCCGACGGCGCGGAGCTCGCTCGCCTGCAGCTGGAACGTGCCGCGCTTGGTCCAGAAGGTGGGCTTCGCGTGGATCACGACGTGGTCGCCCTCGGTGGGCGCCACGGGGAGCACCGCGAGGATGCGGCTGAAGACCGTGAC
Organism: Antribacter gilvus; assembly: GCF_003946865.1. Lineage (GTDB taxonomy): Bacteria > Actinomycetota > Actinomycetes > Actinomycetales > Cellulomonadaceae > Antribacter > Antribacter gilvus. The sequence continues at coordinate 105,541 of NZ_QXTH01000008.1, read as the reverse complement.
CGGCAGCGAGACGTCCAGGTCGGTGTCGCGCAGCGTCAGGTACTGCAGGCCGCTGCCGGGGCGCTGGTTGAACTGCACCACCTGCCCCTCCACCCACACCGGCGGCATGCGGTCGATGTAGCCGCGGATCTTCTCGGAGAGCACGCGCACCGGCCACGGGCGCGACGGCGTGGTGTCGAGGGCCTTCTCGGGCAGCGGCAGCGGGGCGGCGGGCTGGTCGGTCACGCTCCAAGCGTGCCCCACGCCACCCACACCGTGCCCCACGCCACCCACACAAGGCCTCCTCACCGCTCGCCTAGACTGGCCGCGTGACCGTCACCGCCTCGCCCACCCTCACCAAGCGCGTGCTCCTCGCCGCGCCCCGCGGCTACTGCGCGGGTGTCGACCGTGCCGTCGTCGCCGTCGAGAAGGCGCTGGAGCACTACGGCGCACCGGTGTACGTGCGCAAGGAGATCGTCCACAACAAGCACGTCGTGGAGACCCTGCGCGACCGCGGCGCCATCTTCGTCAACGAGACGGACGAGGTGCCCGAGGGCGCCCGCCTGGTGTTCTCGGCCCACGGCGTGTCGCCGGCCGTCCGGGCCGCGGCCGCGGTGCGGAAGCTGGACACCATCGACGCGACGTGCCCCCTCGTGACCAAGGTCCACAAGGAGGCCGTCCGGTTCGCGGACGACGACTACGACATCCTGCTGATCGGGCACACCGGTCACGAGGAGGTCGAGGGAACGGCGGGCGAGGCTCCCGACCACGTGCAGATCGTGAACTCGCCGGACGAGGTGGACAAGGTCGTGGTCCGCGACCCCGCCAAGGTGGTGTGGATCTCGCAGACCACCCTGTCGGTGGACGAGACCATGGAGACGGTGCGCCGCCTGCGCGAGAAGTTCCCGTCCCTGCAGGACCCGCCCAGCGACGACATCTGCTACGCCACCCAGAACCGCCAGGTCGCGGTCAAGAAGCTGGCCCCCGAGTGCGACGTCGTCATCGTCGTGGGCTCGGCCAACTCCTCCAACTCGGTGCGGCTCGTCGAGGTGGCGCTGCAGTCGGGCGCCCGCTCCTCGTACCGCGTCGACCGCGCCACCGAGATGCAGGACGAGTGGTTCGAGGACGCCACGACGGTGGGGGTCACCTCCGGGGCCTCCGTGCCCGAGATCCTCGTCAACGACGTCATCGCCCGGCTCGCCGAGCAGGGCTTCGCCGACGTGCAGGAGGTGCGCACCGCCACCGAGGACCTCATGTTCTCGCTGCCGCGCGAGCTGCGCCCCGCGCTGAAGGCCGCCGGCGAGGTGGACCCCCGCCCGCGTCGCGAGAAGCGCAAGGAGCTTCCGCTCGCCTGACGCGCGCTCAGCACAAAGCGACTCGGGTATGACGGGCCGTCCCTGGTTGTCCCGGGGCGGCCCGTCGTCCTACCAGGAACCGCCGAGGAGGAGCGCGCTGGCTCGCGTGCTCACCTCGGCGCGGCTGCGCCCGCCGGGGTGGTCGACGGTGATCAGGTGGGTGCCGATCGCCATGCAGAAGGCGAGCAGGCTTCGGGCCTCCACCTCGTCGGGGTCCGGGCAGAAGGTGCTGATGGCTTCGCGGAGCAGCTCCATCCGCCGGTTGTCCACCCGGCGAAGGCGCTCCGCGACCGCCGGGTCGCGCCGGGCCCAGTCGCGGACGGCAAGGTCGATGGGGAACAGGCGCTGGCTGGAGAACGTCAGCTGCCCGGCCAGCCGGGCCTTCTCCAGCGCGTCGCCACCAGCCTGCTCAACCTGCTCCAGGACGTCGTCGACGCTCTCGCGCTCCCAGGCGTCGAGCATCTCGCTCAGCAGCGCGCCGCGGTCCGTGAAGTAGCCGTAGAACCCGCCCTTGGTCACGCCGAGCGACGTGGCCAACGACTCCACGCGGACGGCGTCCACGCCGCCCCGGGCCAGCGTCAGCAGGCCCTCCTCGATCCATCTCTCTCGTGGGGTGCGCAGTGCGCCCATGTGACCCGCCTCACGATCCGCAGGGATATACGGCACCGTACAAGCGGTCTACCGTGTGTTGTACGCAACCGTACAACACCGAGGAGGTAGCGATGTCGACGCGAAGACGCCCGATGATCACCTGGGCCGGCGGACTGATCGCGTTCTACGGGGCGGCCCACACAGTGGGGGCCCTGACGGTCGAGGGCGCCGCCGGACATGCCGGGGCATGGTTCGGCGGGGAGCTCAGGGGTGCGGATCTCTCCGAGATGAGCCCGGCGAACAGCGCGTACTGGCTGAGCGTCGACAGCTTCGGGCCCCAGCTCGTCCTGATCGGACTCCTGGTGCTGTGGATCGACGGCCGGGGCCTCACGCCGCCAAAGTTCCTGCCCTGGGCGCTGGCGGCCTGGGTGGCTGTCGACGCGGTGATCCTCGGGTGGACACCCAACGGCCTGATCATCGTGGTACCGATCGTGCTGCTCCTGATCGGCGCCTACCGGACCCGACGCCCTGACAAGCAGAGCGAACCCCTCGTGCCGGCAGCGGAAAAGGTGGGCTGAGGCGGGGTCGCAGGCCTCAGCCCGCGGCCTGGGATGCCCCGGAGCCCCCCTCGGGGAGGGACTTCTCGACGGACTCGAGCGCACGCTGGTCGCTGGCGACGAGAGTGGTGACCTCGAGCTCTTGTACGAGGACGCTCCGGTCGAAGGACTGGTCGAGGCCGCGGTCGATCGCCACGATGCCGCCCTCCTCGGCGGCGAGCAGCTCGGACTTGGTGATGGGCCGGGGAACCTCCTCGATCCCGCGGACCTCGTCGATGTGCTCCTTCTCGTCCACGACGTCGAGCTCGATCATGCGCCGAGCCGAGGTGAGGACGTTTCGCTCCAGCGAGCCGATCATCGAGTTGTAGCTCTTGGTGGCCGACTCGAGCGCCCGCCCGGTCTTGGTGATGTGCGACGTCATGGTCACGAGGCGCGAGTACAGCTCCTTGCCGACCTTGAGCACCTGCGCGGCGTTCTCCGCGAGTGCGTCCTGGCGCCAGGCGTAGGCCACGGTGCGCAGCAGGGCGATCATCGTCATGGGCGTGGCCACGATGACGTTCTTGCTCACCGCGTACTCGAGCAGGTCCGGCTCGCGCTCGACCGCCGCGGAGAGGAACGCCTCGGCGGGCACGAACATCACGACGAACTCGGGCGCCGGGGAGAACTGGTTCCAGTACTTCTTGGAGGCCAGGTCGTCCACGTGCTTCTTCATGTGGCGCACGTGGGCGTCGAGCCGCTGCTCGCGGTAACCCTCGTCGGTGGCCTGCTGCGCCTCCAGGTACCCGAGGAAGGCGACCTTCGCGTCCACTACCACGTGCTTGCCGCCCGCGAGGTGCACCACCATGTCCGGCCGGAGCAGCGTGCCGTCCTCTGTGGTGGCCTGCGCCTGCTCGGTGAAGTCCACGCGGTTGATCATCCCGGCGGCCTCGACCACGCGCCGCAGCTGGAGCTCGCCCCACGCGCCGCGGGTCTGCGACGAGCGCAGGGCCGTGACGAGGTCGCTCGTGCCGACGCGCAGCTCGGCCGACGCCTCGGCGACAGCCCGCATCTGCTCGACGATGGCGCCCTGGCCCTCGATCCGCGCCTTCTCGGCCTGAGCCACCTCGGTGCGGACCTGGTCCACGGCCTTGGTCAGCGGGTCCACCAGCGCCTGGACCGCCTGCTCGCGCTGCGCGAGCACCTCCTCGCCGCGCACCGTGGACGCCTTCAGCCGCGCCTCCGCCAGCTCGAGGAACTGCTTGTTGTTCGCGGCCAGGGCCTCGCCCGCCAGCGCCTGGAAGTGCCGTGCGGCGTTCTCCTGCTCGGCGCGTGCCGCCGCCACCTGCTCCTCGGCCCGTTCCCGCGCGGCCTGCACCTCACGGTTCGCAGCCTCTACCTGGGCCTGGAAGCGCACCACCTCCACCTGGGCGGCGTGCCGGTCGGCGTCGGCCTCGGCGCGGACGCGCGCGGCCGACACCTCGGCGGCGCGCAGGACCGAGGCCGTGCGACCGGAGTGCCAGAGCCAGCCCACCAGGCCGCCCACCACGAGCGACCCCAGGGCCAGCAGCACCGTTCCGAGGATCTCCATGGGCACAGGCTGCCACGGGCCACCGACACTCCCGCGCAGAAACCCCGCGTCGCCCGCGAAGTAGCAGGTCAGGAACCCAGCATCTCCGCCGCCCGGGGGAGTCCGGACGCCGATCTCATCCTCCCGGACGATGCTCCGTGTGGGCGGCGCCCGCTACGTTGGCGGCATGACCGCGCAAGCCGGCCCGCCGCCGTCGGGCACCAGCGACCTTGCTTCCCAGAGCGCGCCCACGCCACCGCCCGACCCGGCGGCGGCGCTGAGCCTGCGGGGGCTCTGGAAGCGGTTCGGGCAGAAGATCGCCGTCCACGGCATCAGCCTCGACGTCCCTGCGGGCTCCTTCTACGGGCTCGTCGGGCCCAACGGCGCGGGCAAGACCACGACGCTGTCGATGGCGACGGGCCTCCTGCGCCCCGACTACGGGTCGGTCCACGTGAGCGGCACCGACCTGTGGGCGCAGCCGGACCAGGCGAAGCGGCAGCTCGGCGTGCTGCCTGACGGCGCGCGGCTGTTCGACCGCCTGACCGGCACCCAGCTGATCACCTACGCCGGTCTCCTCCGCGGGCTCGACCGGGACACGGTCGCGAGCCGTACGCAGGACCTCCTGCGAGCGCTCGACCTCACGAAGGACGCCAACACGTTCGTCGTCGACTACTCGGCCGGAATGACCAAGAAGATCGCGCTGGCCAGCGCCATGATCCACGCACCCGGCACGCTCGTGCTCGACGAGCCGTTCGAGGCGGTCGACCCGGTCAGCGCGGCCAACATCCGCGAGATCCTCGCCGACTACGTCCGCAGCGGCGGCACCGTCGTCGTGTCGAGCCACGTCATGGACCTGGTCCAGCGCATGTGCGACCACGTCGCGGTCGTCGCCGCGGGCCAGGTCCTCGCCGCCGGCACCGTCGACGACGTGCGGGGCGACCAGAGCCTCGAGGACCGCTTCGTCGACATGGTCGGCGGCCGGGCGACGGGGGAGGGACTCGAGTGGTTGCGCACCTCGTCCGCCTCAAGCTGACGCTCCTCGGCAACACGTTCCGGCGCAGCGTCTGGCAGACGATCGGCCTGATCGCGGCGTGTCTCTACGGGCTCGGCGTGGTCGGGATGCTCGTCGCCGCGGTGATCGCCACCGGTTCCTACGACACCGAGGTCCTCGGCCTCGTCGTGACGCTCGGTGGCGCGCTCGCGACGCTCGGCTGGTGGCTGATCCCGCTCTTCCTCTTCGGAGTGGACGCCACGCTGGACCCGCACCGCTTCGCCACGTTCGGCATCCCGCTGCGCACCCTCGTCACCGGGCTCGGAGTCGCTGCCCTGATCTCCGTCCCCGGGATCGCCACGCTCCTCACGGGGCTCGGCGTGACGCTCGCCTGGTGGCGTACGCCCGCGCTGCTGCCACTGGCGCTGCTCGGCGTCGCGCTCGGGGTGGCCACGTGCGTGCTGGGCTCACGGGCACTGACCACGGCGCTGGCGCCGCTCCTCGAGGCGCGCCGGTCCCGCGAGGTCCTCGCGATCCTCGCGATGGTCCTGCTCGTCATGATCGGGCCGATGATGTCGTGGCTCGGCGGGTCGTTCGGCGGGGGCGGGCCGCGCAGCCTCGAGGGGGTCGCCCGCACCAGCCCCGAGGGCATCCGGCTCCTCGCCGACCAGCTCGCCGGGGTGGTGGCGTGGACGCCGCTCGGGGCGGCCTGGTCGCTCCCGGCCACGGCGCACGACGGCGCCTGGCTCGCCTTCGTAGGCCACCTCGCCGTGGCGCTCGGCACGGTTGCGCTGCTCTGGCTGGTCTGGGAGCGGGCGCTGGGCCGCGCGCTCGTCCGGCCGCCGGTGGGTGGTGGTCGCGGTGCGAAGGCCAAGGGCCTCGGCTGGTTCGGTCGCTTCCCCGCGACGCCGACGGGCGCCGTCGCCGCCCGGAGCACCACGTACTGGCTCCGGGACCCGCGCTACGGCTCCGTGCTCGCGATCGTCCCGCTCATGCCGGTCATCCTGTGGTTCTCCGGCCGGGAGACCGACAACCAGCTGCTGCTGATCCTCGCCCCGATCGTGGCCTGGGTGCTCGGCTTCGGGCTCTCCAACGACGTGGCGTACGACCACACGGCGTTCGCGCTGCACGTGGCGACCGGCACGTCCGGCTCGGCCGACCGCTGGGGCCGCGTCATCCCGATCCTGTGCTTCGGCGTCCCGCTGGTGAGCCTGTTCGCCGTGCTCTCCGCGGTCGTCGCGGGCCACACGGCCCTGCTGCCGGCTGTGCTCGGCCTGAGCCTGGGCACGCTCGCGCTCGGCCTCGGGGTGTCCAGCGCCGTGTCGGCGCGACTGGTCTACCCCGTCCCCAAACCGGGGGAGAGCCCGTTCAAGCAGCCGCAGGGCGCCGCCGTGGCGTCGATGGTGTCGCAGACGATCGCGCTGCTCATCGTCGCCGTGCTGTCCCTCCCCGCGTTGGCGCTCTCGGTCCTCGCCTTCGCTCAGGACAGCCCGCCGCTCGCCTGGGTCGCGCTCGTCGTGAGCCTCGCGGTCGGCGTGGGAGTCCTCGTCGGTGGTGTGCGGATCGGCGCCCGGACGTACGACCGCCGGGCGCCCGAGCTGCTCCAGCAGGTCCAGTCCTTCGCCTGACGCGGCGGGCCTCCGCCCGCCGCACGTAGACTTGCGCGACGTGGCACTCACTATCGGCATCGTCGGCCTGCCCAACGTCGGCAAGTCCACCCTTTTCAACGCGCTGACCCGCAACCAGGTGCTCGCGGCGAACTACCCGTTCGCCACGATCGAGCCCAACGTGGGTGTGGTCCCGCTGCCGGACGCGCGCCTCGGGAAGCTCGCGGAGATCTTCGGCAGCGAGCGGATCCTGCCCGCCACGGTGTCCTTCGTGGACATCGCGGGCATCGTCAAGGGCGCCTCCGAGGGTGAGGGCCTGGGCAACAAGTTCCTGGCCAACATCCGTGAGGCGGACGCGATCTGCCAGGTGACCCGGGCGTTCGACGACCCGGACGTCATCCGGGTGGACGGCTCCACCGACGCCCCCGGCGATATCGAGACCATCTCCACCGAGCTGATCCTCGCCGACCTCCAGACCCTCGAGAAGACGCTGCCGCGCCTCGAGAAGGAGGCCAGGATCAAGAAGGGCGACGCCGCCCTCCTGGCGGCCGCCACCACGGCCCGCGACATCCTCGAGAAGGGCGACACGCTCTTCCAGGGGGCGCAGGCCGCAGGTCTCGACCTCGCCGAGATCGCGTCGCTGCAGCTCATGACGGCCAAGCCGTTCATCTACGTCTTCAACACGGACGACGCCGGCCTCGCCGACACCGAGCGCCAGGAGGCGCTGCGGAAGCTCGTCGCCCCGGCGCAGGCCATCTTCCTCGACGCCAAGTTCGAGTCGGAGCTGACCGAGCTCGAGCCCGACGAGGCCGCCGAGATGCTGGCCGACTCCGGCCAGGAGGAGCCCGGCCTGGACCAGCTGGCCCGCGTCGGCTTCACCACCCTCGGCCTGCAGACGTACCTCACCGCCGGGCCCAAGGAGGCCCGCGCCTGGACCATCCGCAAGGGCTGGACCGCCCCGCAGGCGGCAGGCGTGATCCACACGGACTTCGAGCGCGGCTTCATCAAGGCCGAGGTCATCTCGTACGAGGACCTGGTCGCGGCCGGTTCGGTCGCCGCGGTCAAGGCGGCGGGCAAGGCCCGCATCGAGGGCAAGGACTACGTGATGCAGGACGGCGACGTGGTGGAGTTCCGCTTCAACGTGTAGCCGCGAGGTCGAGACCTCCGCGCTGCTGCGCTGCACTGAGTTCGCTGCACCTTCGGCAGTGGTAGGTATGGCGAGTGCGATCGCCATAACCTGCTGTTGGGGCTACTCTGGTCGCCAGAGGGGATGTCATGGCTGCTTATCGAATCGATCGCCAGATCGAAACCCTTGGCGCGCATGTGCGCGGCTGGCGCATGGTCCTGGGTCTGACTGCGCAGCAGGTGGCAGAACGCGCAGGCATCACCCGGGACACGCTGCGCAAGGTCGAGACCGGGGACTCGAGTGTGAGTTTCGGCAACGTGGCGCAGGTGCTCCGGGCGCTCGGCGTCCTGGACCAGGCCGTGGACGCCGTCGACCCGTTGAACAGCGATATCGGCAGGCTGCGTGCCGACAAGCTCACTAAGAAGCGTGCGCGGTGAGCACCGTCGAGGTGCTCGTCGACGTGGCGGGGAGAACCCGACTGGTGGGTCAGGCGTACTTCACCCGGACGCGAGGCCAGATCTCCACGACCTTCCTCTACGACCCTCGCTATCTCGCGAGCGACGGCATGGGCATCGATCCGGCACTCCCCCTGGTGTCCGGTTCGCAGCACCAGCCCGGGCTCGTCCGAGCCTTTGCCGACAGCGCCCCCGATAGATGGGGCCGCAATCTCATTGAGAAGGCAGAGAGGGCGCGCGCCCGGGAAGAAGGCAGAGCGCCGCGCACTCTGGACGACCTGGACTTCCTTCTGGGAGTCAGCGACGACACCCGGCAGGGCGCATTGCGCTTCCGCGTTCCCGGGCGCGACGAGTTCTTGGGCAAGCCCTCGCAGGTGCCACCACTTGTCTCATTGCCGGGACTCTTGCGGGCGAGCGATGAGCTTGCGTCGCAGGACGATCCTTCTGGCGCAGTCAAGTTGCTCCTGGACACTGGAACTACGGGTCTCGGCGGCGCGCGACCGAAGGCTTCCGTTCGGCTCGAAGACGGAGCCCTCGCAATCGCCAAGTTCCCGCACACCAGCGACGGATGGGACGTCATGGCATGGGAAGCGACCGCACTCGACCTCATGGAATGCGCCGGCATCCGCACGCCGCGGCGTCGGCTCACCCACGTGGGAGAGCGCAGTGTGCTGATCCTGCGTAGGTTCGACCGTACGCACGCCGGTGACCGCATCGGGTACATCAGCGCCATGACGGCCACGGGGTCTGCCGATGGAGAGCAGCGCGACTACGCCGACGTCGCCGAGTCGATGAGGGATCTGTCGCTCTCTCCAAGGCGCGACCACCATGAGCTTTTCGATCGTGTCGTGGTAAGCGTCGCAATCGGCAACACGGATGACCACCTGCGCAACCATGGCTTCCTTGCTGACCGGGGCTCCTGGACCCTGAGCCCTGTCTTCGACGTGAACCCGAACCCGGATCTGTTCCGGCCGCGCTCGACCTCGATCATGGGGGCTGACGCGCAGCCTGACGAAGTTGATGGCCTTCTTGCTCTCGCGGACGACTGCAGCCTAAAGGTTGACCAGGCCCGCGCGAGGATGCGCCGCATCGCCTCGTCGCTCGCCGACTGGCGCATTGGCGCCCGAAAGAATCGGATCAGTGAGCACGAGATCACGATGATGGCCGAGTCGATCGAGCCGCGGCTACAGGCGATCGACAGCGCGGGTAGGGCGGTCACCTTGTGAGGCTGCTCCGTGCCGGGATCCGGGGCAGTTCCGCTTCAACATGTAGCCGCGAGCGTTCCGACCCCCGATCAGGGTCCGAGGGATTACCTTCGCTCCATGACCTGGTTCGCGTCCCTCCTCGGGGGCATCAACGTCGGTGGGCACCGCAACGTGCCGATGGGCGAGCTGCGCGGCCTGTTCGCTGACCTGGGCTACCCGGAGGCGAAGACGTACATCCAGTCGGGCAACGTCGTCTTCGAGGCGGAAGCGGAGGCCGCGGCTCTGGAGGCCGATCTCGGCGGCGCGATCGAGCGTCGGTTCGGGTTTCCGGTCCTGGTGATCGTGCGGAGCCGGGAAGAGCTCGATGCCGTCATTGCCGCCAACCCCTTCGACGGTCGTGATCTTGACCTGTCAAGGATGGTGGTGACGTTCCTGTCGGCCCCGATCCCCGAGGGCGTCTCGCTCGTCGTCCCCGACGGGTACCCGGAAGAGGTGGTCGGTGCCGGCCGCGAAGTGTATGTCTCCTACCCGGACGGAATGGGGCGTTCGACGCTGGACCGATCGGGAGTCTGGAAACCGCTGGCCGGGATCGGCGCGACGACCCGCAACTGGAGGACCGTCTGCACGCTGCGACGCCTGATGGGCGAATAGCCCCGCTTCACCGTGCGGCGCGCTCCCGGGGATCGAGCCACCGCGCGAGCGTCGTCGCCAGCGGGACAGGCTGGTCGAGCTGGACGAGGTGCCCGGACCCTTCGATGACCCGCACCTGAGCGGTGGGGATGAGCTCTCCCAGACGATGTGCACGGTCGACGGGGATCCAGGTGTCTTCGCGTCCCCACACCACGAGCACAGGCACGTCGATCTCACCGAGCCGAGCTTCGATCTCGTCCGTGTACGTCTGGTCGGCCTGCGCGATCTGACGGAAGAACGCCTGTTGCCCGCTCTCGCCCCGCCAGGGCGCCACGAGCATCTCCATGGCCTCCGACGACAGCCCGGTATGGCTCGCGCCCGCGATGTACGCACGGACGATGCCCTCGTGGATGTGAGGTGGGACGGAGGCGAAGACGTCGGCGTGCCGGCCGACGAGCCGGAAGAAGTCGGATCCCCAGGGTGCGAGGGCGACGACGTCGACGAGCACGAGCGAGGAGAAGCGGGCACCGTGCAACAGGTGCGCGCGGAGCGAGACCGCTCCGCCGAAGTCGTGAGAGACGACGTGCGGGGAGTCGAGCTCCCAGAAGGAGAGGAGGTCGGCGAAGAGCTCGCCCTGGACATCGAGCGACACCCGGTGCGCAGGTTCCTTCGATGACCGGCCGTATCCGGGCATGTCCCACAAGTACACCGTGTGGTCGGCGGCGAGGGCATCGGCGAAGGGGCGCCACAGGTCAGAGGACCAGGGAGTGCCGTGGCAGAACACGACTGCGGGGCCGGATCCGAACGACTCCCACCGCACGGTGCGGCCTCGCCACGCGAAGGCCTGGTCAGTGGTCATCGGACTTATCGAATCCCGCTCGGGTTGCATCTGTCCATCAGCAGCCTTGTGATCGGGCACGTCAGAGGACGCGCCCGAACAGTTCGAGGGCGTGAGTCGCCACTGCGTCGGGGAGGTCGTCCGCGATGAAATGTCCCGCACCCTCGATGACGTGGCCGACGAGGTCGTCCGCCGGGTCGCCATGGACGTCCAGCATCCGGGGCCGTATCCCCGCGTCGGCGCCCCCCAGGAGCGCGACCGTCGGGACGGTGAGGCGTCGCCGACGATAGGCCGCGGTGAAGAACCGGCCGGTCTCGCGAAGGATGAGGTTCCGATACAGCGCTGAGCCGGCTTCAGCGTGCCCCGGGGCATGGAGACGGCTCAGGAAGATGGCCTGGTCTTCGTCGGTCATCGACTCGGGCGACGTGGTGAAGCTTGTCAACAGGCGGCGCGGGAATCGGTCGGTGCCCAGGGCCCACGCTCCCAGCCTGGGCGTGGCGACGACCGGTTGGAACCACAGCTGCGGCACACCGGCGAGCATGTGCGGTGTGAAGTGGAGGTAGGGGTGCGGGCCCAGGCACAGGAAGCCCGCCACGCGCTCCGGGTGGTCGAAGCAGAGGTTGTACCCGACGAAAGCGCTGAAGTCGTGCGCGACCAGGCCGACCCGAGGGCTGCCGAGATGGTCGAGCAGGGCCAGCACGTCGTCCAGGATCTCTCCCGCCGTATAACGGGAAGGTGGCGCGTCCGTCCACCCCGCGCCACGGAGATCCGGCGCGATCACCCGGTAGCGCTCGGCCAGCACCGGGATGATCTTGCGCCACTCCCACCAGTGCTGCGGGAACCCGTGGAGGAGCAGGACTCGCGGAGCGTCCGGCTGACCGGCCTCTGCTACGTGCATCCGTAGACCGGTGGAGAGCGTCACGAAACGATGCCGCACGCCGGGCAGGTGCGGTAGGTCCGGGGCCTCCAACGGGCCCGGTGCGTGGGCTGCGTCGTGGGTGCTTGCCACCAGACCGTTGTACTCCCGCCCGACGGGGATCCGCCACCGGTCGATCCTTGTCCAGGTCTTGACACGCCCTCCGATCCGGATAAGTTTGGCGGCGAAACTATTTCACCGATGAAATCGTTTGCCACGACCGCTCGCGCGCAGCGCAGCGCGCGGAGCCCTCACTGGAGGAGCCGCATGCCCAGCCCGACCACGTCCGTACCGACCCGGCGGAGCACCCGTCGAACCAGGCGGGCGACCCGCCCTGTCGCGGCTTCCGCTCTCGCCACCCTGATGGCCCTCACCGTCCTGGGAGCAGGCCACCCGGCGGTCGCCGCCGCCGAGACGGACCTCCCGCCCACAGGGCAGACGTTCGAGCATTACCCCGCCATGAAGGACGTCTACCAGGACTACTTCTCCTTCGGCATCTTCGGGGCCGGCGAGATCGACGGTCTGATCTACAACTACGCGTCCTACACCCCGGGCAACGAGATGAAGCCCGAGAGCACGCAGGCGGTCAAGGGCGTGTTCACCTTCGACGCGGCGGACGCGGCCATGGCGAGGTATGCCGTGCGGAACCCCGACCTGACGTTCTCCGGGCACACCCTGGCGTGGCACTCCCAGACGCCCACCTGGATGTGGGACGCACCTCCGGCCCGGTACGACCAGCCGGGCACGTTCGACCGCGACGTGGCGCTCGCCAACCTGAACAACCACATCGACAACGTCCTCGGGCGCTTCGGCAGCGAGCTGGTGGCGTTCGACGTGGTGAACGAGGCCGTGGGGACCGCGAACCCGGCCGACTGGCGTGCGTCGCTGGCGAAGGGCGAGGGCTGGTACCAGGCGCTCGGCTCCGACTGGGTGGAGCTCGCCTTCCTGCGGTCCGCCCAGGTGGTCGACGCCAACGGCTGGGACGTGAAGCTCGTCTACAACGACTTCGGGCTGGACTCCCCGGCGAAGGCGCGCGTGGTCTACGAGATGGTCAAGGACATCAACGAGCGCAACGCGGGCGTGCGCCCGGACGGCAAGCCGCTGATCGAGGTGATCGGCATGCAGGGGCACTACAACCTCGACACCGACGTCGCGGCCGTCGAGAGCAACATCAAGCTCTTCGGCTCGCTGGGGAACGTGGAGGTCAACGTCACCGAGATGGACATCGCGCTCCCGCCCGGCACCCTCACGCCCGAGAACGAGAACAACCAGGGCATGAAGTACGCCGAGCTGTTCCAGGTCTACCGCGACCACGCGGCAGGCCCGGCCAACACGACGAGCAACCCGCACGTGATCACCGCCGTCAAGCTGGCGGGTGTCCGCGACGTGCTCACCGGCTGGAAGGGCGGCGAGTTCGCCATGCCGTACGACTACGACGGCAAGGCCAAGGACGCGCTGCTCGGCATCCTGTACCCGGCGGAGTTCCTCGCCACCCACGACTACATCGAGATCCCGGGAGGCGGGGAGCACCCGCCGGTCCCGGGCGTCCACGTCTTCGACACGTCGGAGGGCGACTCCTGGAGCGGCGCCAACATCGTCCTGGGCGACGACGCCTCGGTCTGGCCGTGGTCCACGACCGACGACGGCGAGGCCGCCTTCCGTCCGGAACAGGGCGCTACCTACCGCTTCACCGTCAACTACACCGCCAAGGGCACGACGGCGATCCGCGTCCGCTGGCTCCGGGACAACACCAACGGCGGCTACACGAGCGGCGACGGCGCACTGGTCAACAGCCACCCGTACCGTGCCGACCAGGTCGCCACGTTCGTCCCCGCGTACTTCAACAGCGGGATGGTCAACATGGGCAGCTACGACCTCGTCACGGAGATCACGCTCGACGGGACCCAGCCGGCCGACGGCCTGGTCGGCAACCTCGGCATCCGCGGCGGCGGGGGAGGCAACGCCTTCTCGATCAACACGATCACCGTGGAGAAGGTGAGCCCCGACGGCGACCAGCTCCTCGTGAACTGGCCGCAGGGCATCCCCGCCGCGCCGAGCACGACGCTGACCTACCAGGGCAACAACTGGATCACCGTCTCGCTGGCCGCCGAGGCCACGGCCCCGGCCACGCTCGCGCGCACCGAGTACCGGGTCGACGGCGGCGACTGGGTCACCTATACCGAGCCGTTCACGCTCAAGCGCTCCGACCGGCAGACCCTGGCCTACCGCAGCGTCGACTCCTTCGGAACCGCCGAGGAGGAGCGCTGCGTGGTCCTCGACCCTGGCGACGGCACCGTGGACGTGGAGATCGCGCCGGACGCGGAGAACGTGTGCGCCTGAGAGCCTGAGGAGGGAGGGCCGCGCGCAGCAGGGAGGCGCGCGGCCCTCTTGCGTGCGCCTCCGCCGCGGCCGCCCGTGCGGCGCTAAACGATTCGGATTCCCGCCTACCCTTGCTCGCCTGCCGGGCGGCTCTGAATAGTGGCGGCGACCCGCGTCGATGCGGACGTGGGCGGATCCGAGAGGCAGCCATGCATCCACGAACCACCGCACGACGACGCGCGGCGGCCGCGACCACCGCGCTCGCGGCGGCCTGCGCCCTGCTCGCCGGCGTGGCCGTCGGCCTCGCCCCCGCCGCGACGGCCGCCCCAGGAGCCGCCGCGCCCGCCGCGACGGCCACAGCAGCCGGCGACTACAACTACGCCGAGGTCCTGCAGAAGTCCCTGTTCTTCTACGACGCCCAGCGTTCGGGCGACCTCCCCGACGACTTCCGCGTCAGCTGGCGCGGGGACTCCGGCATGGACGACGGCGCCGACGTCGGGCTCGACCTGACGGGCGGCTGGTACGACGCCGGCGACCACGTCAAGTTCGGCCTGCCCATGGCCTTCACGGCGACGATGCTCGCGTGGGGCGCCCTCGAGAGCCCTGGCGGCTACGCGGCGTCGGGCCAGCAGGACGAGCTCCTCGACTCGCTGCGCTGGGTGAACGACTACTTCATCAAGGCGCACCCGTCGCCGAACGTGCTCTACGCGCAGGTGGGCGACGGCGAGGCCGACCACAAGTGGTGGGGCCCGGCCGAGGCGATGCAGATGGGTCGGCCGGCCTACAAGGTCGACGCGTCCTGCCCGGGCAGCGACGTCGCGGGCGAGACGGCGGCCGCGATGGCGGCGTCGTCTCTCGTGTTCGCCGACTCGGACCCGGCCTACGCGGCCGAGCTGGTCACCCATGCCCGGCAGCTCTACCGCTTCGCGGACACCTACCGTGGGAAGTACTCGGACTGCATCCCCGTGCAGAGCTACTACAACTCGTGGTCGGGCTACCAGGACGAGCTCGTCTGGGGCGCGTACTGGCTCTACGAGGCCACCGGCGACGCGACGTACCTCGCCAAGGCCGAGGCCGAGTACGACAAGCTGTCGACCGAGCCGCAGACGACCATCCGCTCGTACCGCTGGACCGTCGCGTGGGACGACAAGTCCTACGCGACCTACGCGCTGCTGGCGCAGGCGACCGGCAAGCAGCGGTACGTCGACGACGCGAACCGCTGGCTCGACTACTGGACGACGGGCTACAACGGCCAGCGCGTGCGGTACTCCCCGGGCGGGCAGGCGCACCTCGACACGTGGGGGTCGCTGCGCTACGCCGCGAACACGTCGTTCGTGGCACTGACCTACGGCGACTGGCTGGCCCAGCGGGGGGACACGGCCCGCGCCCGGACCTACCACGACTTCGGCGTCCGCCAGATCGACTACGCGCTCGGCGACAACCCGCGGAACTCGTCGTACGTCATCGGGTTCGGGGACAACGCGCCCCAGAACCCGCACCACCGCACGGCCCATGGTTCGTGGCTGGACTCGATGAAGGACCCGGCCGGCACGCGGCACGTGCTCTACGGCGCCCTGGTGGGCGGTCCGGGGTCGGCGAACGACTCCTACGTCGACGACCGCGGGGACTACGTCGCGAACGAGGTCGCCACCGACTACAACGCCGGGTTCACCTCCGCGGTCGCCTTCCTCGTCGGCGAGTACGGCGGCACGCCGGTGGCGGGCTTCCCGCGGCCGGAGACGCCCGACCAGGACGAGTTCTTCGTCGAGTCCAGCCTCAACCAGCCGGGGACCACGTTCACCGAGATCAAGGCCATGGTGCGCAACCGGTCCGCGTTCCCGGCGCGCGTGCTCGACGACGTGCGGGTGCGCTACTGGTTCACGCTCGACGCGGGCGCCGACCCCGCGACGGTCCGGGCGTCGACGAACTACTCCGAGTGCCCTGGCGTCACCACGCGCGTCGGGCATGCCGGTGGCTCTCAGTACTACGTCGAGATCGACTGCTCGGGCTCGCCGGTCTACCCGGGCGGGCAGTCCCAGCACCGCCGCGAGATCCAGTTCCGCGTGACGGCCAACGTCTGGGACCCCAGCAACGACTGGTCGTACGCGGGCATCGGCAGCACCCCGGCGAAGAACAGCCGGATCACGCTGACCGAGGGTCCCGAGCTCCTGTGGGGCACCCAGCCCGGCCCGGACGCCCCGGACACGACGCCGCCCACGGTCCCGGGCACGCCGGTGGTCAGCGGCATCACCGCCACGGGCGCGACCCTCACCTGGGCCGCCTCCGCGGACGCCGGTTCCGGCGTCGCCTCGTACGACGTGCTGCTCGACGGCGCGGTCGTGGCGACCACCCGGGCCACGACGTACCAGCTGACCGGGCTGGCCGCGGAGACCGCCTACCGGGTCGCTGTGGTGGCGACCGACAACGCCGGCAACCGGTCGCAGGCCGGCACCGCGGCCACGTTCACCACCACGGCGGCCACGGTCCCGGACACGACGCCGCCCACGGTCCCGGGCACGCCGGTGGTCAGCGGGGTCACCGCCACGGGCGCGACCCTCACCTGGGCCGCCTCCACGGACGCGGGGTCCGGCGTCGCCTCGTACGACGTGCTGCTCGACGGCGTCGTCGTGGCCACCACGGCGGCCAGGACGCACCAGCTCACCGGGCTCGCTCCCGAGACCGCCTACCGGGCCTCGGTCGTCGCCATCGACAACGCCAGGAACCGGTCGCAGGCCAGCACCGCGGCCACGTTCACCACCGCCCGGCAGACGACCGAACCCGGGATCTCCTGCTCGGCCTCGTACCGCGTCGTCAACCAGTGGCAGGGCGGGTTCCAGGCCGAGGTGACGGTCCGGAACACGGGGACTACCACGGTCCGCAACGCCGTCATCACGTGGCAGTTCACGAACGGCGAGACCGTCACGCAGTCCTGGAGCGGGACGGCGACGCAGTCCGGGTCGACCGTGACCGTCCGGGCGCCCGGCTGGGCGCCGGACCTGGCGCCCGGCGCGACGTGGACCTTCGGCCTCATCGGGTCGGGCACGCCGCAGACGCCGCGCGCCATCCTCCTCAACGGCACGCCCTGCACCATGGGGTGATGCCGACCGGCTCACGACGGCCGACGGCCGGGAACGTCGACTCCGACGCTCCCGGCCGTCGGCGTGCCCAGGTCCCCGACCCTGTCGGCGCCCGCTACCGACCTCCTCCGGCATCGGGCGGAGGAAGGGCACGAACCGGACAACTCCGGTCCAGGTTTCGATCCGGTATCGATCCTGCATCGATAGGGGAGCCTCCGGCCCGGCCCCCTGGCGCGCCCTCTGACCTCGGGTGAAGATGACCGCGAGGCGGCACGCAGACCAGCGTGTTACCCCGGTGTTTCGGAGCTGTCAGGCGTTCGTCACCCGCGCTACAGGGCAATATCAAGTCGGTAACGATCGGTTCGGGTACTGGGCGAAGTGACCTAAAACACCCGAGGCCGTGAGTACCGTGAGCCGAAACCATGACGGTGACTCGGGCATCAGGCCGGAAACATCCCTACAGGGACGGCTGTTCGAGGCGGTGTCATACCCCTGAGGAGGAACATTGAAGATCAGGCGTGCAAGCGCCGCCATCGCTATGGCGGCCACCGGTGCACTGCTGTTCTCGGCCTGCAACACCCCTGGTGGTGGACAGGCTGAGCCGACGGAGACTAGCGGCTCCGGCACGGTCGAGCCCACGGACGGCTGCAAGGCCGACCTGGGTGACGTCGAGACCGCCGAGGGCGAGATCAAGTACTCGATCGGCGAGGACGAGTGGCACGCGTACAACAACGACACGGGCGCGACGAACTCGACGTACAACACCGTTGTCAACACGCAGCTGTTCAGCGGCTTCTACTACTTCGGTTCTGACGGCACGATCTGCCACGACGAGAACTTCGGTTCTTACGAGGCGGTCTCCGAGGACCCGCTGGTCGTCGAGTACACGATCAACGAGGACGCGGTCTGGTCCGACGGCGAGCCGATCGCGTACGAGGACTACCTCCTCGACTGGGCGACCCAGTACTTCCAGGCGGACGGCAAGCCGACCGTCGACGGTACGGAGGAGCCGCTGTTCGACTTCGCCGGCGGCATGACCCTCGGTACCTACGTGACGACCTTCCCCGAGGGTGAGGTGGGTGGCAAGACCGTCACGTACAACTACGACCGTGTCTACGCCGACTGGGAGGCTGCGGTCTCCGACACCATGCCGGCGCACATCGTCGCCGAGAAGGCCGGGACCGACGTCGCGGGTCTGGTCGACGCGATCAAGACCGGCAACGTGGACATCCTGACCAAGGCTGCCGAGTTCTGGAACACCGGCTGGGCCTACGAGCCGGGCGACATGCCCCCCGCTGAGGACGTTCCTTCCTCGGGCCCGTACATCCTGGACCCGGAGGGCTGGACCGCTGGTCAGGCCATCTCCGTGATCCCGAACGAGGCCTACTGGGGCCCGGCTCCCGCCACGAGCAAGCTCACGTTCCGCTTCGCCGCCCCCGAGACGCACGTTCAGGCGCTCTCGAACGGTGACCTGAACGCGATCGAGCCCCAGGCCACGGTCGACACCGTCACGCAGCTCGAGGCGCTCGGCGACTCGGTGACCGTCTCCACCGGCCAGGAGTTCACCTGGGAGCACGTGGACTTCAACTTCGCCTCGGGTCGTCCGTTCGCGGAGGACCAGGGTGGTCTCGCTCTCCGTGAGGCCTTCGCGCTCTGCTTCCCGCGTCAGAAGATCGTGGACGACCTGATCAAGCCGATCAACCCGGACGCCGTGGTCATGAACGCCCGTGAGGTCTTCCCGTTCCAGGACGCCTACGCCGACGTGATCGAAGCCTCCTACGGTGGCGAGTACGACGAGGTCGACATCGAGGCCTCGAAGGCCAAGATCGCCGAGTCGGGTCTCACCACGCCGATCGACGTCGAGATCTCGTACAACGCTCCGAACGAGCGTCGTTCGCAGGAGGTCGCGCTGATCAAGTCCAGCTGCGACGAGGCCGGCTTCAACATCGTCGACGGTGGTTCGGAGGCGTTCTTCGACTCCGAGCTCAGCGCTGGTGACTGGGACATCGCCCTGTTCGCCTGGGCCGGTTCCGGCCTGGTCGCCTCGGGCCAGTCGATCTACAGCAACGGTGGCGGTCAGAACTACGGCAAGTACGAGTCCGACGCCGTGACCGAGGCCTGGACCGCGCTCGCCGACTCCGCTGACCCCGAGGTCCACCTCGAGCAGCAGAAGATCCTCGAGACGGAGCTGTGGAAGGACCTGCACGGCATGCCGATCTTCGCCCACCCGGGCGTGGCGGCGTACTCGTCCGAGCTGCAGAACGTGCGCCAGACGGTGGCCCAGAACGGCCTCCCCTGGAACGCCGAGCAGTGGTCGATGGCTTCCTGAGCCGGCTGACCTGGGACTGAGCCCGGGCTGACAGCCCGGGCTCAGTCCCGCCCGTCGGAGTTCCGACACACACCCTGTGGGGCAGGGGGCGTCACCCGCCTCCTGCCCCACAGGGCTGTTCGAGCAGCTGTACGAGCGAGCCGGCAGGGGCCGGCGTGGCATTCCTCACGAGCCACATCGACGTGGCCGTCTGCGTCATCGCTGTGCCGTACAGTGACTTGCTGATCCCATGCCGCAGACGCCGTGATCCGGCGCCCGCATCGAAGGGCCATTCCCGTGCTGAAGTTCATACTCCGCCGTGTCGGAGCATCCGTCCTGGTGCTGCTGGGCGCGTCAGTCCTCATGTACATCCTCGTGATCAACTCCGGCGACCCGCTGGCGGATTTCCGCGAGAGCAACGACCCCCGAGCCGCGGCCCAGATGCGTTCTCGCATCGCCGCCATGGGTCTTGAGAATCCGTGGTACGAGCGGTACTGGGACTGGTTGAAGGGTGTCGGCGGCTGCTTCACCGGGCAGTGCGACCTCGGCAACTCCGTCAACGGCACCTCGGTGCTCGCGCTGACCGAGCAGGCCGCCGGTTCGACGCTCCGCCTGGTCACGCTCGCCACGCTCCTCGCCATCGTCCTCGGCGTCGGCCTGGGCATCCTGACCGCCATCCGCCAGTACTCGGCGTTCGACTACACCGTCACGTTCGGCGCGTTCCTCTTCTTCGCGCTCCCCGTCTTCTGGGCCGCCGTGCTGCTCAAGGAGTTCGGCGCGATCCGTTACAACAACTGGATCGCGGAAGGCCAGTACGCGCCAGGGACGATCCTCGTCATCGCGGCGGTCCTGGCACTGGCGCTCGCCGGGCTGCTGGGCGGCAGCCGCAGGCGCCGCCTGCTGACGGGCGCGGCCACCTTCGTGTTCGTGGCGGCCGTCATGTTCGTGTTCAACATGATCGACTGGTACCGCAACCCGAGCTTCGGCCTCGTCATGGTGGTGCTGACCTCCGCCGGCGCGGCCGTGCTCGTGACCGCGCTGGTCTCCGGTCTCAAGAACCGCAAGGCCCTCTACGCCTCGCTCACCACCGTCGCGGTGGGGGCGGTGATCTACCTCGTGCTGGCGATCGCCGGCGTGCTGGCCGAGCCCACGTGGCTCCTCCTGGCCGGCCTGTTCGTGCTCGCTCTCGCGATCTCGGTGGGCATCGGCTACTTCATGGGCGGCTACGCGAAGAAGCAGGTCATGATGATCACCGGTATCACCGGGACCATCACGAGCCTCATGGTGGTGGTCGACCAGCTCATCGCCCACTGGGCCAGCTTCCTGGGGCTCAAGTCCCGGCCGATCTCCACGATCGGCGCCGAGACGCCGCAGTTCGGTGGCGGTTTCTGGGAGTCCGCGCTGGACAAGGGTGCCCAGCTCCTCCTCCCGACGCTGCTGCTCGCGCTGATCTCCGTGGCCACGCACAGCCGCTACACCCGCGCATCGATGCTCGAGGTGATGGGTCAGGACTACGTGCGTACCGCGCGGTCGAAGGGCCTCTCGGAGCGCGAGGTGATCGTGAAGCACGCGTTCCGCAACGCGCTGATCCCGATCACCACGATCGTGGCCTTCGACTTCGCGGCCCTGATCGGCGGCGCGGTCATCACCGAGCGCGTCTTCGGCTGGAAGGGCATGGGCCAGCTGTTCCAGCAAGGCCTCAACGCCACCGACCCCAACCCGGTGATGGCGTTCTTCCTCGTGACGGGAGTCGCCGCGGTGACGATGAACCTGCTTGCCGACATCGCGTACGCCTCGCTCGACCCGCGGATCCGGCGGTGACCGCCGTGCACACCACGACCCCCGCCTCGACCCAGCGCGCGACCCGCGCTCTTGCACCTGCCGGAGACCGAGATGAGTGACATCAGGAACACCGCGCCGCACGGGGAGGACTTCGAGCCCGTCCCCGGCGCTCAGAGCATCGACGTCCAGGGCGGTGTCGGTGCGGGACACCTCCCGCCCGAGCCGCTCCCCACCGAGGACAAGTCCTACAGCCAGACCCAGCTCGTCTGGCGCCGCTTCCTGCGGCACCGCGCCGCGATGATCTCGTGCGCCGTCATCGTGCTGATCGTGCTGGTCGCGTACTCGTCGATCGGCGTGGGGCCCATCCCGGGCTGGTGGGACAAGACCTACCTCGCCACGTACGACAAGATCGGTACGGGGTCGCCCACGCTGACGCACCCGTTCGGTCAGGACGCCATCGGCAAGGACTACTTCGCCATGACGATGCGAGGGACCCAGCACTCGCTCTTCATCGCGCTGGGCATCGGCGTCCTCTCGACGATCCTGGGCACCCTGGTCGGCGCGCTCGCCGGCTACTTCCGCGGCTGGGTCGACTCGGTGCTCATGCGGATGACCGACGTGTTCATCGTCATCCCGCTCCTCGTCATCGCCGCGGTCCTGGGCAAGATGGCGAGCAGCTGGGGCATCTGGGGGCTCACCCTGATCCTCGGAGCGGTGACCTGGACGGGCCTCGCGCGACTCGTGCGCGGCGAGGTGCTCTCGCTGCGTGAGCGCGAGTTCGTCATGGCCGCGCAGGCCGTGGGCACGAGCGCGTCGCGGATCATCGTCAAGCACATCCTTCCGAACGCGGTGGGCGTCATCATCGTCAACGCGACGCTCGCGATCTCGTCGGCGATCCTGCTCGAGACCGCCCTGAGCTTCCTGGGCTACGGCGTCCAGTCGCCCGACACGTCGCTCGGCCTGCTGATCTCGCAGAACCAGAACGCGTTCGCCACGCGCCCGTGGCTGTTCTGGTGGCCGGGTCTGCTGATCCTCACCATCGCCCTGTGCGTGAACTTCATCGGTGACGGTCTGCGCGACGCGTTCGACCCCCGTCAGACCCGGAAGGACTGAGATGACCACCCTCGACATCACCTCCCCCGGCCCACAGGCCACCCCGGGTGACGCCGTCCTGTCCTTCGAGGACCTCACCGTCACGTTCGGCACCGACTTCGGTGACGTCCACGCGGTCAAGGGCATCACGCTCGACGTGCGCCCCGGCGAGGTCGTCGCCCTGGTGGGCGAGTCCGGCTCGGGCAAGTCCGTCACGTCGATGACGGCCCTCGGCCTGCTGCCCGGCAACGCCCGCGTGGGCGGGACCGTGCGCGTGGGCGACAAGGACGTCAGCAAGCTCGACGGCAAGGGCCTGCGCCAGATGCGCGGCAACGACGTGGCCATGGTGTTCCAGGAGCCCATGACCGCGCTCAACCCGGTCCTCACCATCGGTGACCAGCTCACCGAGGGCCTCCAGCTGCACGGCATCGCCTTCGGCAAGCAGGCAGAGGCCCGTGCCGCGGAGCTGCTCCGGATGGTCGGGATCCCCGAGCCGGAGCGTCGCCTCAAGCAGTTCCCGCACGAGCTCTCCGGTGGTCAGCGGCAGCGCGTGGTCATCGCCATGGCGATCGCGTGCGACCCGAAGGTGATCATCGCCGACGAGCCCACCACGGCCCTCGACGTGACGGTGCAGGCGGACATCCTCGACCTGCTCCGGTCGCTGAAGGAGAAGCTGAACACCGGCATCCTCCTGATCACCCACAACATGGGTGTGGTGGCCGACATGGCGGACCGCGTGGCCGTCATGCTCAAGGGCGACATCGTGGAGATGGGCACCGTGGAGCAGGTGCTCAACAACCCGCGCCACGAGTACACCCGCCGGCTGCTCGCGGCCGTGCCGCGACTCGGCGTCACGTCCGCGGCGCCGCTCGTGGAGGACCACACGGAGGAGCTCCCCGCGCTCGACCTGCGCAACCTGGTGATCGAGTACCACCGCCTCGGCAAGCCGGCGTTCCGCGCGGTGGACGACGTGTCGTTCCAGGTCGGGCCCGGCGAGATCGTGGGCCTCGTGGGTGAGTCGGGCTCCGGCAAGTCGACGATCGGCAAGTGCGCGCTGGGCCTCATCCCGGCGCACTCCGGTTCCGTGTCGATCCTGGGCCAGGACCTCACCAAGCTGCGCGGCAAGGAGCTGAAGGCGCTGCGCAAGCGCATCGGCGTCGTGTTCCAGGACCCGTCCGCGTCGATGAACCCGCGTCTGCCCGTGGGCGAGGTCATCGCCGAGCCCATGGTGGTGCACAAGATCGGCGACGACCGGTCGCGCCGCCGCCGGGTGCTCGAGCTGCTCGACGCCGTGGAGCTGCCGCGCAGCTTCTACAACCGGTACCCGCACGAGCTGTCCGGTGGTCAGCGCCAGCGCGTGAGCGTGGCGCGCGCCCTGACGCTCGAGCCGGAGCTGCTCGTCGCCGACGAGCCGACGTCGGCCCTGGACGTGTCGGTCCAGGCCAGCGTCCTGAAGATGTTCACGAACCTGCAGGAGCGCTACCGGTTCGCCTGCCTGTTCGTGAGCCACGACCTGGCGGTCGTCGACATGCTGGCCCACCGCGTGGTGGTGCTCCAGAACGGCGAGATCGTCGAGCAGGGCCTGCGCGAGGACGTGCTGCACAACCCCCGCGAGGAGTACACGCGCCGCCTGCTGGCCGCGGCGCCCGTGCCCGAGCCGGTCGAGCAGCGCCGCCGCCGGGAGGAGCGCCACGCGCTCCTGCTCGAGCTCGGCGACGAGATCGCGGAGCTCCACGTGGAGGACGGCTACGAGCGTCCGGGGGTCGACCTCCCCAAGGGTCACAACCCGTACACCACGATCGACGGGCCCGGCGTGTAGCCCGTCCGTGCCAGACGCCGGTCTGGTCGCCCTCCGCGGAAGGCGACCAGACCGGCGTCGTCGTACCTGGGCGTCGCCCGGGGGCGTCGAGACCGAACCGTGATCCCGGGGCAACAATCCGGGGCGCCGACCTGGGTAGTCTCGGCGGCACCGGACATCTCCGGACCTGTGCGCACCGCCGAGGGAGGACGCGTTGAGCCGAGCATCGCTGCTGGCCCGGAGGTCGGGCGCGCACCGAGGGCTCCTGGTGCTGGTCGCCCTCCTCGTCGTGGCCGTCACGGGGACGCTCGGCGTCACGCTCGGGTACGTGCAGGCCGCGGCGGTCGACGGCGCGCGGGCGAGCCTCACGGCGGCCCCGCCGACGGCGCGCGGGGTGCTCCTGACGACGCGGCTGGCGTCCGGCGAGGCCGACGGCCAGGCGCAGGACGCCCGGGTCCGCGAGGTCGCTGCCGACCTGCTCGCCGGCACCGAGCACGACGTGGTCCGCCAGGTGCGGACCGAGCCGCTGGCCACCACCCGCGAGGACGGCACGGACTTGGGCCGCTGGGCCCTGGCCGCCCTCCCGGAGCCGGGCGGGACCGAGGGCCTCGAGACCGTCGAGGGCACCTGGCCGGCGGGTGACGAGCAGGTGGCGGTCCAGGCCGAGGCCGCCGAGGCCACGGGCCTGGCGGTGGGCGACGTGCTCCAGGTCGGCGACCCCGGCACCACCGTCACCGTCTCCGGCACGTGGCGGGTCGCCGACCCTGACGACCCCCGCTGGTTCGCCGACCAGCTCCTCCTGGAAGGTGCGGACGGCACGGGCCGCGG
The DNA here is from genome assembly GCF_003946865.1 of Antribacter gilvus. Lineage (GTDB taxonomy): Bacteria > Actinomycetota > Actinomycetes > Actinomycetales > Cellulomonadaceae > Antribacter > Antribacter gilvus. The sequence continues at coordinate 80,541 of NZ_QXTH01000008.1, read as the reverse complement.
CCCGCTCGTCGCGTCGCCGGCGCTGATCGCGGCCCAGGACACCGACCCGCTCGTGCGCTGGACGGTGGTGCCCGGCGCCGCCGTCGTCCGGCCCGGCGACCTTCCCGCGCTCGCCACGCTCGCCGACGACCTCGACTCCCGCCTCGGGGAGGACGACGGCGTGGCGCCCCGCGGGCTGCGGGTCGAGGGCAGTCTCGCGGAGACCGCCGCGGAGACCGCCGAGACGCTGCGCGCGGCCGACGCCGTGGCCCTCGTCCCGCTGGGACTGCTCGCTGTCGTCAGCCTCGTCGCCCTGGTGCAGGTGGCACGGCTGCTCGCCGCCACACGCGAGGCGGAGGTGGCGCTGCTCGTCGCGCGCGGTGCGGCGCCCGCGACCGTCACCGCCGGGGCGGCGGCCGAGGCCGCGCTGCTCGCCGCGGCGTCGTCGGCCGCCGGGCTCCTGGCCGCCGGGCTCGCCCTGCGGCTGCTCGTGCCGGACGCCGAGCAGGGCGGGACCGTGGCGACCGTGGCCGTCGTGGTGGCCGTCGCCGCGACGGCGGTGCTGGCGCTCGTGGCGGGCCTGCAGGCCCGGGCCGCGGCGCGCCGCCAGGTGACCGACCGGTCGGGCCGGGCCCGGACGGTCGCGGCACTGAGTACCGTGATCCTCACCGTGGTGGCGGCCGCCGTGTGCCTGTGGCAGCTGCGCCGCTACGGCTCGCCCCTGGTCATTACCGCCGACGGTGCGCGGACCGACCCGCTGTCGGCCCTCGCGCCCGCCCTCGTCCTCGCCGGGCTGGCTGTCGCCGTCATGGCGGTGCTCGGGCCGGTCACCCGCCTGTGGTCGGCCCTCGCCGCGCGGGCGCGCGGCGCGGTGGGCGTGCTGGCGGCGCGGCAGGTCGCCCGGCGGCTCGTGGTCTACGTGGTGCCCGTGGTGCTGCTGGTGCTCGCGGGCGGGTCGGCGACCCTCGCCGCGGGCTACGCGGGAACCTCCGAGCGGCTGCAGGACGACGTCGCCACGGTGCGCAACGGCACGGACGTGCGGGTCGCGCTGCCGAAGGGCATTGCGGTGGACCCGGCGCTGGTGTCGGCGCTCGCCGGGCTCGACGGGGTGACCGCCGCCGCGCCGGTGGGGCGCCACCGGGCCTCCGCGGGCTCGATGCCGGTCACGCTGCTGACCGTCCCGGCGTCGGCCGTCGAGGGCGTGGTGCGCGCCCCGGCCCAGGTGGCCGACGTGCCGTCGCTGGCAGAGGCGCTCGTCGCGCCGGAGTCCGCGGGACCTGTGCTGCCCGACGGCGCCCGGGAGGTGACCCTGTCGGTCACCGCCTCGGCCCAGCTCTGGGACCCGTTCACCGACGCCCCGGCGCCGGTCCCGGCGGACGACTGGTACCTGGACCGGCTCGAGCAGGTGAGCGTCACGCGGGTCGACCTCGTCCTCACCGCACCCGACGGGTCGGTGGTGCAGCTGGTCGCGGGGGAGCTGAGCCACGACCTCGACGGGGACGGAACCGGCGCGAGCCCTCAGGCCGTCGGCGCCACCCCGGAGCGCCGGGAGCTGACGGCGACGCTCCCGGAGACCGCCGGGGACCTCCCGTGGCAGCTCCTCGCCATCGACGTCGACCTCGGCGTGGACTGGAACCCGGCCCGGACGACGCTCGCGGTCCACGCGCTGGACGTCGACGGCGCCCCCGTCGACCTCGGCGACGGCTGGGTCCACGCGCCCGACGTGACGGGTCCCGGCTACGAGCTCGCGGACTCCGGCACGCCCGCCGTGGACCTCGTGGCCTTCGAGGACCTCACCGTGCGCTACCTGCCGGACGGCGCCCTCGTCGCACCGGTCGTGCTGTCGGCGGGCCTCGCCGAGGACCTCGGCGTGGCGCGTGGCGACTCCTTCGAGGCGGTCGTCGCCGGTGGCGCCGCGCAGGTCGAGGTGGCCGACGTGGTCGCCGTCGTCCCCGGGGCGCTCGAGCGGCACGTCCTGGTGGCAGACCCGGTCGCCCTCGCCCGGAGCCTGCTCGCCACGCCCACCCGCCCGCCGACGGACCAGGAGGTCTGGCTCGCCGCCTCGAGCCCGGGCGCCACGGTGCTGCCCGACGACGCCGCGCGCGTCGCCGGCGAGGCCCGTGCCCTCGTCGTGGCCGCCGCCGAGGCGGGCGGGACCCCGGCCGAGGCGCCCGAGGTGACCACCCCCGGCTATGACGCGGGAGCGGTCGACGCCTCGGCGCCGATCCGGGTCTCGTTCTGGCTGGCCGCCGTGGGCGCCGTGATCCTGGCGCTGTCCGGGGTGCTCGCCGTCTCCGTCGCCCTGCTCCGGTCCCGGCGCGGCGAGGTCGTCGTGCTGCGCGCGGTCGGCCTCGGGCCCGTCGCCCAGGGCCGCACCCGCGCCACCGAGCTGCTCGCGGTCGGGGCTGCGGCGCTGCTGCTCGGCGTGGTCGCCGGCGGGGCCGTCGGCCTGATCACCGTGCCCGGACTCACCGTCGCCACCCTGACCGGCCTCGACACCGCGCCGCCCGCACGGTTCGGCGTGGACGGCCTGGGGGTCGTCCTCTGCGTCGGGGTCGCGCTGGCCGGGCTGGTCGCCGTCGCGCTGGTGGTGGCCGGCCGGGTCGCCGCGCAGGCGCGCGACACCGAGTACCGCGAGGAGGTGCGCTGATGGCGGGCGTCGGGTCGGGTTACGGCGGGTCCAAGGGCTGGGGCCTGCTGGCCCGCCGCCAGCTGCGGTCCTCCTGGGGGGCGACGCTCACGCTCGCCGCCGTGGCGCTGCTCGCCGCGCTCGTGCTGTCCGCCGCGCCGCGCGCCCTCGCCGACGTGCACGCCCGCCAGACCGCGTACGCGACGGCAGGGCTTCCTGCCGCGACGCGCGACGTGGTGGCCGTCAACGCGGGCCGGGTGCCGGGGGCGATCGGTCACGGCGTGACGATGACCGACGGCGACCCGGCGACGACCCCGCCCGCGGACCCCGGCTGGGACGTGTACCTCGCGGGTCTCCAGGACCTGCGGGACGGGCAGCCGGAGCCGCTGCGGTCGATGCTCGGGGAGCCGTCGTTCCAGGTGACGAGCTCCGGCCAGGAGACCGTCGCGCCGGTCGAGGGCAGCGACCTGTACCGGGTGTCGGTCGCGTTCCGGGCGTCCCTCGACATCCAGGACCACGTCCGGGTCGTCGACGGCCGATGGCCGGTCGCCACGCCCGCCGCGCCCGGCGGGGGCCGGATCATCTCGGAGCGCGACTACGAGAGCTTCTCGCGCGCGCCCTTCGAGGTGGCCGTGTCCCGGGCGGTCGCGGAGCGGTTCGGCTGGGAGGCGGGCGGTTCCTACCCGCTGCCGCAGCTCGTGGGCGACGACGTCCGGGCCGGCGAGCTCGGGCGCTCGGGTGCCGGCCCGCTGGTCGTGGCCGCGGTCTACGAGCCGCTCGACCCCGACGACGAGTACTGGGAGCACCACCCCTCGGCGACCGGACCCTTCCTCGAGAACAGCCCGTCGTTCGGTCTCCTCGGCAGCGCCACGGTCTACGTGGACCCGGCGATGATCGCTCCGCTCAGCCCCGTGGGCGCCGACACCCGCACGTGGGTCCCGGTGAGCGCCGACGGGCTCGCGGCCGACGAGGTCCCTGCCGTGGTGTCCCAGCTGCGGCGCCTCGACGCGCAGACGGTGACGATCGAGACCGGGGCCGGGCTCGGGGGACCGGGCGGCACGGCGCCCTTCACCGTCGAGCCTTCGACCGGGCTCACGGGCGTCGTCGAGGACCTGCTCGCCCAGCGGTCCGGCGTGGACGCCATCGTGGGGGTGCTGGCCGCGGGACCCCTCGGGGGCACCGTCGCGGTGCTCGCCCTCGGCGCGCGCCTCGTGATCGACCGCCGTCGGACGGCGCTGGCCCTGCTCCGCGCCCGTGGCGCCTCCGGCGCCCAGCTCCGCGGCCTGATGGCCGCCGAGGGCCTCGCCACCGGGCTCGTCGCGGCCCTGGCCGGGTTCGCGGCGGGGCTGGCTCTCGTGCCTGGCCCCGTGACCACGACCCAGGTCGCACTGGCCCTGCTGGCCGGGCTCGCCCCGGCGGTCGCCCTCGCGACCGCGGCGTCGCCGCGCGGCCTGCGGGCCGAGCGCAGCGACCTCGGCACCCGGTCGCGCAGCCGCCTGCGGTGGGTCGTGGAAGTCGTCGTGGTCGCGGCCGCGGTCGTCGCGACCTGGCTCCTGCTGGGGCGCGGCGTCGTCGCCGGGACGAGCGCGCCGACGTCGGGCGGCGGGCTGGGCGTGGACCCGCTGCTCGCCTCCGCCCCGCTGCTGCTCTCGCTCGCCGCGACGCTCCTGGCCGTCCGTGCCTACCCCTGGCTGGCGCTGGCCGCCGAGCGGGCGCTCGCGCGGCGACGCGACCTCGTGCCGTTCCTCGGCGCCGCGCGCGCCACCCGCGACCCGGCCGGCGGACCGGTCCCGGCCGTCGCCCTCGTGCTCGCCGTGGCGGTCGCCGCGTCGTCGACCGTCCTGTACGCGACCGTGTCCGGCGGGGTGGCCCGCGAGGCGTGGCACGAGGTGGGCGCCGACCTGCGCGTGTCCGGTCCCGTTGTCGCCCCCGAGACGGTCGCCGCGCTCGCGGCGCTGGACGGGGTGGAGGCCGTGTCGTCCCTGACCGACCTCGGACAGGTCCCCCTGCGCACCGGGCTCGCGGGCGAGCGGGTCCAGGTCTACGCCGTCGACGGCGCGGCGCTCGGCGAGGTGCAGCACGGCACGGCGGGCGGCCCCCGGCTGCTGGGGGAGCTGGCTGGGGGCGGCGACGAGCTGCGGGCCGTCGCGTCCGAGGGCCTGGCCGCCGCCGGGGTGACCGTGGGCATGGGCGGTCTCGAGCTGGTCGGCAGCACCGTGGCGCCGCTCGATGTCGTGGAGACGGTGGACCAGGTGCCTGGAGTCGCGTCGGGCGAGCGGTTCCTCGTCGTGGACGCAGACCGGGCCGCCGAGCTCCTCGACGTCAGCGAGACCTCCCGGATCGCGCTCCTGGGCCTCGCCGACGGGGCTGACGCCGCGGCCGTGGCAGAGCAGGTCCGCGGGCTCCTGCCGACCGCGGTGGTGGACGACCCGGACCGGAGGGCCGCGCAGATCCTCGAGTCGCCCGTGTCGTCCGGCCTTGCGGCGGCCTTCCTCGTGGCCGTCGCGCTGGCCGGGGTCCTCGTGGCCGCGGCCGTGGCGATGACGCTGATGCTGGCGGCGCCGGTCCGGGCGCGGTTGCTGGCGGTGCTGGAGACGCTGGGGCTGTCGGGGCGGCAGGCACGTGGGCTCGTGGGCTGGGAGATCGGGCCGTGGACGGTGGTGGCGCTGCTGGTGGGCGCGCTGCTGGGCGTGGTGGTGCCGTGGGTGGTGCTGGCGGCGGTGGACGTGACGGCGTTGACGGGTGGTGCCGAGCAGCCGGGTCTGGTGTTCGACCCGCTGCTGCTCGGTGCGGTGGGTGCGGGGTTCGTGGTGGTGGTCGGGCTGGGTGTGGTGGTGGCGGCGGCGCTGGGCCGGCGTGGTGAGGTCGCGGCGCAGCTGCGCATGGGTGAGGAGAGATGAGCATGGGTGCGATGACGGCGGAGGTGCTGGTCCCGGAGGCGGTGGTGCCCGGCGGGGAGATCGTGTGCCGTGACCTGGTACGGATCTTCGCCACGGACGGGGTGGAGGTCCAGGCGTTGCAGGGTCTGACCCTGACGGTGGACCCGGGGGAGATCGTGGCGGTGGTGGGCGCGTCGGGGTCGGGCAAGTCGACGCTGCTGACGATCTTGTCGGGCCTGGACACTCCTACCGGCGGGTCGTGCGTGGTGGCCGGGACGGACCTGCTGACGATGTCCGCCCGGCAGCGGGTGGCCTACCAGCGGGGGACGGTGGGGTTCGTGTGGCAGCAGACGTCGCGCAACCTGTTGCCGTACCTGAGTGCGGCGGAGAACGTGCGGGTGCCGCTGGAGCTGTCGGGGTCGCTGCCCGCGCGGCAGCGGGCGGCGCGGGCCGCGGTGCTGCTGGAGCTGCTGGAGGTGGGGCACGTGGCCGACCGGCGGCCGTCGCAGATGTCGGGCGGTGAGCAGCAGCGGGTCGCGGTCGCCGTGGCTGTGGCGAACAGCCCGCGGGTGCTGCTCGCGGACGAGCCCACGGGCGAGCTGGACGAGGCCACGAGCGTGGAGGTGCTGGAGGCACTGCGCGGGGTGAACCGGGAGACCGGGGTGACGACGCTCATCGTGACGCACGACCCGGCCGTCTCGGAGCACGTGGCCCGGACGATCCAGATCCGGGACGGGCGCACCTCGACCGAGGTGCTGCGCCGCACGGAGGTGGACGAGCACGGGGCCGAGCGGCACGTCGCGGAGGAGTTCGCGGTGCTGGACCGGGTGGGGCGGCTCCAGCTCCCGTCGGACTTCGTGACCTCGCTCGGGCTCAAGGACCGGGTGCGGCTCGCGCTGGAGACCGACCATGTGGGGGTGTGGCCGGACGCGCGCCGGACCGACGGTGCCCGTGAGACCGAGGAGGGCGAGCGATGAGCGCGACTGTGACGACGGCGGCGCTGCGCGCCGAAGGCCTGACCCGGGTGTTCGGCACGGGCGCGGCGCAGGTGACGGCACTGTCGGGCGCCGCGGTGAGCGTGGCGCCGGGCGAGCTGCTGGTGGTGCGGGGGCCGTCCGGGTCGGGCAAGACGACGCTGCTGAACCTGCTGGGCGGGCTGGACAAGCCCACCTCCGGGCAGGTGTGGCTGGGCGAGCGGGAGCTCACGGCGATGAGCGAGGCGCAGGTCCTGGCCGCGCGGCGGGACGAGATCGGGTACGTGTTCCAGTCGTTCGGGCTGGTGCCGGTGCTGTCCGCGGCGGAGAACGTGGAGGTGCCGCTGCGGCTGCGCCGCACCCCGGCCGCCGAGCGCGCCCGCCGGGTCGACGAGGCCCTGGCCGCGGTGGGGCTGGAGGGGCACGCGAAGCAGCGGCCGTACGAGCTGTCGGGCGGGCAGCAGCAGCGCGTGGGCATCGCGCGGGCGCTGGCCGCCGACCCGAAGGTCCTCATCGCCGACGAGCCCACCGGGCAGCTCGACTCCGCCACCGCCGCCATGGTCATGAACCTGCTCGCCGAGATCGTCCACACCCGCGGGGTCGCCGCGATCGTCTCGACCCATGACCCGCTGCTCATGGCGCGGGCCGACCGCGTCGTCGAGCTCCACGACGGGCAGGTCACCACGGCGTGACCCGGGTGTGACGCAGCAGGGGGCAGCCTGGGGGAGGCCGCCCGGGTAGGATGGGGTCCGCGCGACGATTGCGCAAATCCCTCACCTGAGAAGAGATGCCTTCTATGACCGTGTCCACGACCCGCGCAGTGCGCTCCGACCTGCGCAACGTCGCGATCGTCGCTCACGTCGACCACGGCAAGACCACGCTTGTGGACGCCATGCTCAAGCAGTCGGGCGCCTTCGGCGCGCACCAGCACGTGGACGACCGCGTGATGGACTCCGGCGACCTCGAGCGCGAGAAGGGCATCACGATCCTCGCGAAGAACACCGCGGTCCGGTACTCCGGTCCTTCCGCGGCGGCGCACGGCCACCCGGACGGCATCACGATCAACGTGATCGACACCCCGGGCCACGCCGACTTCGGTGGTGAGGTCGAGCGCGGCCTGTCCATGGTCGACGGCGTCGTGCTCCTCGTCGACGCGTCCGAGGGCCCGCTGCCCCAGACCCGCTTCGTGCTGCGCAAGGCGCTGGCCGCCAAGCTGCCCGTCATCGTCGTCGTGAACAAGGTGGACCGGCCGGACGCGCGCATCGACGAGGTCGTCGCCGAGACCACGGACCTGCTCCTGGGCCTCGCGAGCGACCTGGCCGACGAGGTCCCGGACCTCGACCTCGACGCGGTCCTCGACGTGCCCGTCGTGTACGCCGCCGCGAAGGTCGGCCGCGCCTCGACCCAGCAGCCGGCCGACGGTGGCATGCCCGCCGACGAGGACCTCGAGCCGCTGTTCGCCACGATCCTCGAGAAGATCCCGGCGCCCACGTACGAGGAGGGCTCGCCGCTCCAGGCGCACGTCACCAACCTCGACGCGTCGCCGTTCCTGGGCCGCCTCGCGCTGCTCCGCATCTTCAACGGCACGCTGACCAAGGGTCAGACGGTCGCCTGGGCCCGGCACGACGGCACCCTGCAGAACGTGCGCATCACCGAGCTCCTCGAGACCAAGGCGCTCACCCGCGTCCCGACCGACCAGGCCGGGCCGGGCGACATCGTCGCCGTGGCGGGCATCGCCGACATCACCATCGGCGAGACCCTCACCGACCCGGACGACCCGCGCCCGCTGCCGCTCATCACCGTGGACGACCCGGCCATCTCGATGACCGTCGGTATCAACACGTCGCCGCTCGCAGGCAAGGGCGGCAAGGGCCACAAGGTCACGGCCCGCCAGGTCAAGGACCGCCTCGACCAGGAGCTGGTCGGCAACGTGTCGCTCAAGGTGCTCCCGACCGAGCGCCCCGACGCCTGGGAGGTCCAGGGCCGTGGCGAGCTCGCCCTGGCCATCCTCGTGGAGCAGATGCGCCGTGAGGGCTTCGAGCTCACGGTCGGCAAGCCGCAGGTCGTCACCAAGGTGATCGACGGCAAGATCCACGAGCCCATGGAGCGCATGACGATCGACGTGCCGGAGGAGTACCTCGGCGCCGTCACCCAGCTGCTCGCGCAGCGCAAGGGCCGCATGGAGTCCATGACGAACCACGGCACCGGCTGGGTGCGCATGGAGTTCATGGTCCCCGCGCGCGGGCTCATCGGCTTCCGGACGCGCTTCCTCACGGACACGCGCGGCACCGGCATCGCCTCGTCGATCTCCGACGGCTACGAGCCGTGGGTGGGCCCCATCGAGACCCGCATGGTCGGCTCGCTGGTCGCGGACCGCACCGGCAAGGTGACGCCGTTCGCCATGATCAACCTGCAGGAGCGCGGCTCCTTCTTCGTGGACCCCACGCAGGAGGTGTACGAGGGCATGATCGTGGGCGAGAACTCCCGCAACGAGGACATGGACGTCAACATCACCAAGGAGAAGAAGCTGACGAACATGCGGTCCTCGAACGCCGACAACTTCGAGAACCTCATCCCCCCGCGTCACCTGACGCTGGAGGAGTCGCTCGAGTTCGCCCGCGAGGACGAGTGCGTCGAGGTCACCCCCGAGATCGTCCGCATCCGCAAGGTCCTGCTGGACGCGACGGAGCGCGCACGGGCCACGGCCCGCCTCAAGCGGTCCTGACCTTCGATGTCCGACGCCGCCTCGTCGGCTTCTGCGAGCCCGTCGCCCTGGCCTGATGTTCGGCCGGGCGGCGGGCTCGTCGCCGTCCACGCCCATCCCGACGACGAGACGCTGTCGACGGGGGCGCTGCTCGCGACCTGGGCCGCGGCGGGGCTGCCCGCCACCGTCGTGACGTGCACCCGGGGCGAGCGCGGCGAGGTCCTGGCGCTACCGGGCACCACGTCCGAGGGGCTCGCTCACCTCGGCGGCGACGGGCCCAGGCTCGGGGCGTACCGCGAGACGGAGCTGGCCCGTGCGGTCGCGGCGCTCGGCGTCGACCAGGTGTTCCTGGACGCTCTGCCCGAGAACAACACTGGGCAGGCAACGGCCCCGGGTTTCCGGCGCGATGTTGTTCTCGCGGGTTCTCCGGTCCGTCGGTACGAGGACTCCGGCATGCGGTGGGTGCGCCCGGGGGTCGCCGGGCCGGCGCCCGACGCCCCGGCGCGCGCGTTCTCCCTGCTCCCGCTCGAGGAGCCCGCCGCGCGGCTGGCGGGGCTGCTGCGCAGGCTGCGGCCGTCCGTCGTCGTCACGTACGAACCGGGTGGCGGGTACGGGCACCCCGATCATGTCCGGACGCACCAGGTGGCGGTCCGGGCGATCGAGCTGGCGGCGGACGCGGACGCCGTCGTGCCGGGCGACCCCTGGGCGGGGGCCGGGCTGTGGCAGGTCGTGGCGCCCGCCCACGAGGTCCGGGCCGCCCGCCGGGCGCTGGCCGCGGACCCTGCCGCTCGCGCGGTCGCCGAGGTGGCCGGTCTGGCCTTCGCCGATCCCGGCGAGCCGTTGCCGCCGTTCGCGAAGGAGCGGCTCGACGGGCGGGTGGTGCGGTGCGCCGTCGGCCCGATGCTCGACCGCGTGCTCGCGGCCCTGCGCGCCCACGCGACCCAGGTCCAGGGCGCCGGGGCGGCCGGGCCGGACCTGCGGCAGCGCGGCGTGGCGGGCTGGTACGCCCTCGGCCACGACGTGCTGGCGCCGGTCCCTGCCCACGAGACCTACCTGGTGGGCTGAGGGCGTCAGCGACCCTGGAGCGCGTCCACCCCGACCGTCATCGCGATCACGAGACGGCGGTCCACGTGCGGGGAGTGGATCTCGACGTCGTACCGGTCGCGGAAGCCCCACTTCTTGACGATCGAGAAGGCCGGCTGGTCGCCGAGCACGAAGTCGAAGTGGTACGGGAGCCAGGCGAGGCTGTCGGACAGGCGGCGCAGGATCGCGACGGTCATGTTCCGCTCCTGGCCCACCAGGTTGCCGAGGCCCGGCTGCTCGACGTGCCAGGTGGTGCGCAGGAACGACTTCTTGAAGTCCTTGCGGAACAGGCCGACCGCGTTCCCGGCGGCGTCCAGCACGTCGTACGTGGCGGCGAGGTCGAGCACCTGGCGTGCCTTGAAGCCGAGCACCGGGACCTGCTTGGTGTCGTCCGCGTAGAGCGTCACCTGCTCACGCATGGCCATACGCTTCTGCTGGGCGAAGGCCAGCAGCTCGCCCTCCGATCCGTCCGGCTGGGCGGCGCGGATCTCGTACTGGTTCACCATCATGCGGATGCGCTGGCGCATGACGAGCCGGCGCTGCTCCTGGAGGGTGTCAGGGGTCATGGGGTCCTCCGTCGTGGGGGCGGCCGGGGCGACCGCCGCCGGGAGTCTCCCACACCTGCGGCCGCACTCGTCCGCGTGCGGGAGGATGGGGGAGTGAGCTTCCCGAACGACGCATACCCGCCCGCCCAGCCTCCTGGCTCTCCCTCCGGCGCGGGCGGGTCCCGCGGCTCGATCGGCGGGCTGGTCGTGCGGATGGTCCTCTCCCTGGTGCTCGGGGTGGTCGTCGCCGTGCTCGGCACGGTGGTGCACCGCTACGGCGACGACAGCTGGTACGCGGGCATCGTCCTGGCCCTCGCGCTGACCGCGTCCGGGGCCGTGCTCTGCCGGGCGTGGTCGGGGCTGGGGGCGCTGCTCGTGTTCGGCGGCGGCTGGATCGTCGCCGCGCAGGCGCTGTCGGTCACCGGATCGGGCGGTGATGTCCTCGTCGTCCAGGGAGTTCTCGGTCTCGTCTGGTCGTACGGCGGCCTCGCCGTGATCGCGCTGGCGGCCTTCGCGCCCGGCTCCTGGTTCTCGGAGGCCCCGGTCCGACGCCGGTCGCTCACCTCCTAGAGTCATCCCGCCGCAGGTCATGGCCCCGCGGGCGGGTTGAGAAGTGTCGGCGGGATCGCCACAGGACCTCCACGCGAGGCGGAGAGAACGTGGCGAATGCCACGCGCTGCAGTGAGTAGGATTCCTTGGAGGGCGGATTCTGCCGACTCGGGCCACCCCGTCGGCGCCCCCCAACGGGTGCGGAGAGTCCGTGCTCGAGTAGTTCGCACGGAGCGTGTCGATGGGCCAGCCGACCGAGCGTGACAACCCTGCGCTCGAGCCGACCTCGCAGGACCAGACCGACGAGAGCTCCACGCCCGCAAGGGACGTGGAGGCCGTCACGACCCCGGCCGAGGTGCCGCTCCACGAGGACCCTGGCGTCGAGCCGATTGCCGAGAAGCCTGCTGCCGTCGTGAGCGGTCCCGCGCCTGCGAGCCCGCCGCCGTCCATCCCGCCGCGGCTCTCGCCGACCCGGCCGGGAATGCCGGCTGTCCGCGTGGGCGACAAGCCTGCTGCGGCTGTGCCGCCTGCCGCTGCGGCCGAGCCGGTGACCCCGGTGGCACCCGCAGAGGACAAGCCGGTGTCGGCCGAGGCGGGGGAGAAGCCCACGCCCCCGACGTCCGCTGCGGAGCCCGCTGGGTCTGGTGCTGTTCCTGCGGACGCCCCGGCGGACAAGCCTGCTGCGCCTGCTGCCGCTCCCGAGGCTCCGGCGTCGGACAAGCCTGCCGCGCCCGAGGAGCCCGCTGCTTCCGAGAAGCCTGCGGCGGCGCCCCCGTCGGACAAGCCGGTGCCCGCCGCTGCTCCGCCGAGCCTGCCTCCGGCGATCCCGCCGGCCGCCTCGGTAGCGGGCCCGCCGAAGTCCTCCGTGCCCGCGAAGCCGGTCACCCCCACGCAGCCGACGGGACCGGCGACTCCGGCCACGCCTGCTCCGGCCACGCCTGCTCCGGCGAGTGCAGACCCGGCGACGCCCGCCCCGGCGACGCCCGCCCCGGTCACGCCGAGCCCGGTCACGCCGAGCCCGGCGACACCTAGCCCGGCGACACCGACCCCGGCGACACCGCCCCCGGCGCAGCCCTCGACGGTCGCGCCGGCGCCCACCGTTGCCCCGGCGCCGACGGTCGCTCCGGCTGTTCCCGCGGCGTCGTCCGCGACTCCGCCCGGCTCTGCTCCGGCGACGCCGACCGCGCCCCCGGCCTCCGCCGACTCGCCGGACGAGGTGGCGCTGCTGCAGGCGGTCGTCGACACGCTGGCCGCGCCCACGCACACCGCGCCGACGCCCAAGGTCAAGTACATGCCTCGGGTGTTCGCGTTCGAGCGTCCCGCCAAGGGCGCTGCCGCCGCAGCCGGGGCCGCTGGTGCGGCCGCAGCCACGGCGGCGGGCGCCGCCGCTGCCGCCTCGTCCGCTGCCGCCGCACCAGCGGGCGCCGCGGCGCCGGTGGTCGACTCCGTTCCCGGACCCGGCACCCCTGCGGGCACCCCCGCGGGCGCAGCCGCTCCAGGCCTCTCGTCCTCGCGACCCTCGCTGGACGGCCCCACCGGGCCGAAGGCGCCCGCCGCGACCCAGGTGATCCCGCCGCCGCCGGGCGCCTTCGCGCCGCCGCTCGACGTGCCCACCGTGGTTCAGAGCGCTCCCGCGCCCGTGGGGCCGGGCGAGATCCCGCTCCCGCACGCCACGTCGCGGTTCAAGCCGCTGACCGACGCGACGCAGCGGGTCATGCGGCCCCTGACCGGCGCCATCTCGCTGCCGTGGGGCCGCACCGGCTCCACGCAGGGCGGCATGCCGCCGGTGCCCGGGCCGCCGTCGGGCCAGGGGCACGTGGCCGGCGGCCCGCCGACCGGCTCGCTCTTCGGGCTGCAGGGTGACGGGGCGCCGAGCCGCATGCCCAAGGTCGCGATGTACGCGGGGCTCGGCCTCGTGGTGCTGCTCGGCATCTACTCGATCATGGCCTGGACGTTCGGCGACAAGGTCCCGCGTGACACCACCGTCGCGGGGGTCGAGATCGGCGGGCTGACCGAGCCCCAGGCGGTCGACGCGATCGAGAAGGAGCTCGGGCCGCGCGCCGTCGAGCCGATCGCGCTCGTGGCCGGCGAGGCGTCCACCACGCTGGACCCTGCGGCGAGCGGGCTCGCGCTCGACGCCGACGGCACGGTCGACGAGCTGACCGGGTTCTCGCTGAGCCCGGCCCGCATGTGGCAGCACCTGTTCGGCGGCTCCGACGAGGAGCTGATGATCGCGGTGGACGAGCCGACGCTGGAGGCGACGGTCGACGGACTCCAGGAGTCGATGACCGTGGCGCCGGTCGACGGCACCGTCGTGATGGTCGACGGGCAGCCCACGGCCACCCCCGCTGCTGACGGCACCCGCGTGGTGTCCGCACAGGCGCAGGACGTCCTGACGTCCCGCTGGCTGCGCGCTGCGGGTCCGTACGAGCTCCCGACCGAGCCGGTCGCCCCCGAGATCACCCAGGAGGAGACCGACGCGGCGCTCGCCGAGGCGCAGAAGATCGTCTCGGCCCCGGTCGTCGTCCAGGTGGGCGGCCAGAATCCCGAGCTGCCGGGCGACGTGCTGGGCCGGGCGGTGTCGTTCGCGCCCGTGGACGGGAAGCTCCAGGCCACGTTCGACGGGGCGGTGCTCGTGCAGGCCGTCATCGACCGCACGGACGACCTGCTGAGCACACCCGACGACGCGCACTTCGAGTTCCAGGGTGGCGCGCCGGTGATCGTGGGCGGTGAATCCGGCACCACGCTCGACCCGGCCGCCGTGGCGACCGCCGTGCAGGCAGCCGCCCTGGGCGACGCCCGCAGCACCTCCGTGGAGCTCGTCGAGCAGGACCCGGCGGACTCCCGTGCCGCGCTCGAGGCGCTCGGCGTCAAGGAGGTCGTCGGTGCGTTCGACACACCGCTGACCAACGACCCGGTCCGCACGGCGAACCTCGTTCGCGGCGCGCAGATGATCACGGGCACGCTGGTCAAGCCGGGCGAGACGTTCTCGCTCGTCGACGCGCTGTCGCCCATCACCGTGGCCAACGGCTACGTCGCCTCGGGAGTCGTGGAGAACGGCCAGCACACCGAGGGCGTGGGCGGTGGTCTGTCGCAGATGGCCACCACCACCTACAACGCCGGATTCTTCGCGGGATTCGACGACGTGGAGCACTGGGAGCACAGCTTCTGGTTCCCGCGGTACCCCGCCGGGCGCGAGGCCACCATCTTCGTGGGCTCGAAGGACATGAGGTTCAAGAACGACACCCCGTACGGTGCGCTCATGCAGTCGTGGGTGGCGAACGGCCGCCTGTACGTGCAGATCTGGAGCACCAAGCACTACACGGTGGAGACGTCGAACAGCGGGCACCAGAACGTGCGCGCCACGTCCGTGGTGCACAGCACCTCGCCGGACTGCAAGGACTACCCAGGCGGCGAGGCCGGCTTCTCGATCACCAACTACCGCAAGGTCTACGGGCCGGACGGCGCGCTGGTGAAGGACGAGTCGTACGGCCACACCTACAAGCCCGACAACCCCATGGTCTGCGGCGGCCCGCCCGGCGCGGGCGGCTGACCCCCCTGGGCACGGGATCTGAGTAAGGTCGGGCAGGGCCGTTCCGGCCCTGCCCGCACCTATGACGGAAGAGGTAGTCATGCTGGGACGCACCGAGCGTGAGTCCCCGGCGCACGCGGCTCTCGCCGCGCGCATCGGCGGCTGGGCTGTCGAGGACACGCTGGAGCTGCTCGACCTGGGCACGACGACGGGCACGCTGGCCACCGTCGCGTCCATCGACGACCTGGGCGCCGTGATGCACCTCGGGCACCCGGAGCAGCCGTGGCCCGAGCTGGAGGAGGCGCTGCTGCAGAGCGCGTCGTCGCTCATCGTCACGTCGGCGGTGGCCGTGCCCGGCGAGTGGGTCTGGGTGGGGCCCGCCAGCGGCGGCCCGGTGGGCGGCCAGGTGATCGTGGACGAGGCAGGCATGCGCGACTGCCGCTCGGTGCTGCGCGGGCTCGGGGTGAGCCCCCGGCTGGTGCCGAGCCGCACCACCGTCGATGAGCGTGTCGCCCTCGCGGGCCCCGACGGCTCCCTGGTGATCGAGCGCTCGCGCGTGCCCGCCGGGTACGCCGAGCTGCCCGACAGCGCGGCCCTGCAGGGCCGCCCGCCCGTCTGGTACGGCCTCCTCGAGTCGCGGCACGCCTGGCCGGTCTTCGACGAGCCCGCACAGGTGTGGCTGGCGTTCGGCCCCTATGACGACCACCGCGGCTCGCTGCAGCCCACCCTTGCCGTGATCGCCGGGACCGGGATCGACCTGCAGCACCTGCGCAGCCACCAGTCGGTCCTCGGGCCGCACGTGTTCTTCACGTCGTTCTCGTGCCCCAGCTCGGCCGTGCTCGACGCGCTCGTCGCGGAGCTGGACCAGCACGGCGTGGCCCACCGGACCCTGGCCGTGCTGCCGGGGGCCGACTTCGTGCCCGGGCCGCTGTCCCTGGACCCGCAGTGGGCACCCGCCGGCGGGGACGGACGAGCGCGCTCATGAGCGCGGGCGCCGTCGCCTACCTCGGGCCGGAGGGCACGTTCACGCACCAGGCGGCTCTGGAGTGGGCGGCGAGCCCGTCGGCGGTGGCGCCGTCGGGCGGCGTGCGGACCGTGCCGCTCGCCACGGTCCACGAGGTGCACGACGCCGTCGCCGCGGGCGAGGCGGCCGTCGGCGTGGTGGCGATCGAGAGCTCGGTCGAGGGCTACGTGGTGCCGTCGCTCGACGCGCTCGTCGGGAGCCCCGACGTGGTCGCCGTCGACGAGGTGGTGATCGACGTGTCGTTCGACGCGTTCGTGCGCCCGGGGCACGGGGAGCTGCGCGAGGTGTCCGCGCACCCGCACGGGCTCGCGCAGTGCTCCGGCTTCGTCGCCGCTCAGGGCCTGGCGCCCGTCGCGGCCACGTCCAACGCGGCGGCCTGCCGGGACGCGGGCCCGCACACCGTGGCGCTGGGTCCCCGGCTCTGCGGCGAGCTGTACGGGCTCGACCTGTACTCGAAGGCCGTCGAGGACTTCCGCGGCGGGCGCACCCGGTTCCTCGTCCTCGCCCCGCGCGCCGACGCGGCCCAGCACCTCGAGCGGTCCCGGCGCGCGGGCGTCCAGGCGTGGCGCACCATGCTGGCGATCACGCCCGTCGTGACCGGACCGGGCGTGCTGGCCCGCATCACCGCCGCCTTCGGCGACCGCGGCGTGAACATGTCGAGCCTGATCACGCGCCCGCTCAAGGCGCAGCAGAGCAAGTACGTGTTCGTGGTGACGTGCGACGACGCGCCCTGGGGCTCCGGTGCCCGCGCGGTGCTCGAGGACCTGCTCGCCGCCGGCGACTCCCTCAAGACCCTGGGCGTCCTCCCCGCCGGGGAGGAGCTGGACGAGCGGCTCGACACCGACCACGTGCCTGTGGGCTCCGTGTCCGCGGCCGAGCCGGCGGAGACGCTGGCCCAGGGGCTGCTGTGGTGACGGCGGGCGAGCCCGTCACCGTCACGGTCGGCGTGGTCGGGCTGGGTCTGATCGGGGGCTCGCTCGCCCGCGCGCTGTCCGGCCGGGGCGTGGCCGTGGTCGCCACCGACGTGTCGGGCGTGGCCCGGTCCGCCGCCCGCCACGCGGGTCTCGACGTGGCCGACGACGTCGCCGCTCTTGTGGCGCGCCGTCCCGCGATCCTGGTGCTGGCCGCCCCGCTGCGCGCCATGCGGTCGGTCGCCGGGGACGTCGCGCGGGCGGTCGAGGCCCAGATCGAGGCCTCAGCGGGGTGGGACCCCACGGTCATGGACGTGGGCAGCGTCAAGGGCCCGGTGCGGGAGGCCGTCACCGACGCAGGCCTGGGCGGACGCTTCGTGGGCGCCCATCCCATGGCGGGCACGGAGCGGAGCGGGTTCACCGCGTCCGACGACCGGCTGCTGGTGGGCGCGCGCTGGGCCGTCACGGTCGACGACGCCACCGACCTCCGCCGCCTGGAGCAGGTGCTGCGGCTGCTCACCGGGCCGCTGGCGGGCACCGTCGCGGTCCTCACCGACGACCTCCACGACGAGGCCACCGCCCTGATCTCCCACGTGCCGCACGTCCTCGCGACCCAGCTCCTCAACGCCGTGGCGGGTTCCGACGTGCGGGACCTCGCGCTCGGGCTGTCCGCGGGCTCGTTCCGGGACGGGACCCGCGTCGCGTTCAGCGACCCGCGGCGCACCCAGGCCATGGTCACGGAGAACGCCGCCTGGGTCACCCCCGTGCTGCGGCTCGCCGTGCGCGACCTGGAGGCGCTCGCCGACGCGCTCGACGCCAACGCCCCGACCCACGAGTTCTTCGACCGGGCGGCGGCAGTGCGGGAGACCCGGCAGGCGGCGGTGCCGGTCGCGCGTGTTCCGGCCCCGGGGGCGCAGGCGTCGGGCGGCGCGTCCGCGGGCGGCACGCCCGCAGGGGAGGGATCCGCGTCCGCGGCGGAACGCATCCCGCTGGCAGACGCCGCCGCGGCGCTCGTCGCGCGCTGTGCTGCGGGGGCCGTCGTGGTCGGCGTCCAGGACGGCGCGGCGCTCGTCCGCTGACGGACGCTCACCGGACGCCAGCGGATGCCCACGGCGCCGCTCGGCGCATCCGTGGACTTCACCTGGTCGTGAGCAGTGCGGCACCGTCGACCCGGGGCAGACTTCGACCATGCGAATCGCTCCAGGCACGGCGCTCGTCGAGCTGGTCGCGCGGCTGGAGGACGCGGCGACCGGCGCGGCCCAGGTGGTGTCCGTGCACGGGCGCGTCGGGAGCGGCAAGTCCTGGGTGCTCGACGAGCTCGCGGCGCGGGCCGCCGGCCGGGCGCGCGTGCTGCGCTGCTCGGGCCACCCGGCCGAGCGTGACCTGCCCTACGCGGGCCTCTCCGCGGCGCTCGCACCTCTCGGTGCCGAGATCGCGCGCCTCGGGCCGCAGCGGAGCGCTCCGCTCGAGATGGCGCTGGCCCGGCTGCCCGCCGCGCCGGCGCAGACGGCAGCCGGCGCAGCGGCCGGGGAGGCCGCACCCGCGTCGCCACCCGACCGCCTCGCCGTCGCCTCGGCCGTGCTCGCCCTGGTGGCGTCGGTCGCGGAGCGTGAGCCTGTGGTGCTCCTCGTGGACGACGTGCAGTGGCTCGACGTCGCCTCGGTGCTCGCGCTCACGTTCACCGCGCGGCGCCTCGAGGCCGACGCGGTGCTGGTCGTCCTGGCGGGGCGCGACGAGCCGCACGACCTCGACGACGTGCCCGGCGGCACAGCGGGGACCCTCCTCGACGACCGCTCGTTCGCGGGCACCCGGATCGACCTCGCCCCGCTCGACGACGTCGACGCCCGCCGGGTGCTCGCCACCACCTGCCCCGCGCTCCACCCCGCGGTGGCCGACCGGGTCCTGGAGCATGCCGCCGGGCTGCCGCTCGCCCTCGTCCAGGTGCCGCAGGGCCTGTCGGCCGCCGAGCGCGCGGGGCGGGCCGAGCTGCCCGACATCCTGGCCGTGGGTCCCACGCTCTCCGGGTACTACGGTCGCCGGCTCCACCGGCTGCCGGAGGCGACGACGCTGGCGCTCCTCGTCGTGGCGCTGGACGAGCTCTCCCCGGCCGAGACGCTCGACGCCCTCGACCGGCTCGGGCTCGACGCGTCCGCGCTGGCCCCCGCCGAGCGGTCCGGCCTGGTCGAGGCGGGCTCCGCGGGCATCCGGGTGCAGCACCCCACGGTCCGCCAGGCGGTGACGGCGGCCGCGACGTACGCGCACCGCCGTCGGGCGCACGCCGCGCTCGCCGACGTGCTGGGAGCCGAGCCCGCACGGGCGGCGCGCCACCTGGAGGCGCTCGCGACGGGACCGGACGCCCGGACGGCGGACGTGCTGGAGAAGGCGGCCCTCGCCGCCGCGCGGCGCGGCGCCCACGACCAGGCGGGCCGGGCCTGGCAGAGCGCCGCACGGCTGAGCCCCGACGCCGGCACCGCCGCGCGCCGCCGGGAGGCCGCCGCGCTCGCCTGGTTCGATGCCGGGCGCGGCGCCCCGCTCCTGGCTCTCCTCGACCGGCTCGTGGCCGACGCCACGGACCCGGGGGCAGCCGCTCGCTGGCTCACCCTCCGCCTGCTGGCCGGGGCCGACGCCGGCTCCCCGGTCGCGCAGGCAGCGGCGGTCGAGGACCTCGTCGCCCGGCTGCTGCCCGGGCGGTCCGGGGAGGCCGCCGCCCTCCTCGTCGCCTACGCCATCACGCTCGCCCTCGGCGGCTACCTCCGCCCCGCGGGCGACATGGCGGACCGGGCGCGCTCCGTCCGCGGCGAGCCGGGCCTCGCGCTCGTGCACCGGCTGGCCGTGGACAGCGTGGACGTGTTCCGTGGCCGCCCCGGCTCCGGCCACACCCTGCGGTCCAGCTGGGCAGAGCTGCTCGACGACGACGCGTTGCTCGACCCCGCGCTGCCCGTCTCGCCGTTCGTGGTCCACCTGGCCTGGATGGGCGACCCGGACCGCGCGGCGACCGTCATGGCGCGGCAGCGGCGCGCGCTCGAGGGTCGCGGCCGGCCGAGCGCCCTGGCGATCGCGGTGGCGCAGGAGGCCGTCGTCCTGGAGATCCAGGGACGCTGGGCGGAGGCCGCCGCCGGCTTCGAGCGGGCGGCACAGCTCGGCGAGGCGGGCACGCTCGACGCCGCGCTCCCGTACTTCCGGTTGCGGCACGCGCGCCTGCTCGCCGCCCGCGGGGACACCGCGCGGGTCGAGGAGATCCTCGCGGAACCGGCGGTGGCGGCGCTCCAGGGCCTGCCCATGCACCGGCACGCCGCCGCCTGCGCCCGGGGGCTGCTGCTCCTGGGCACCGGCGACGCCCAGGGAGCCGCCGCCCAGCTCGCGGCGGCCGCGGTGACCGAGGACGAGATGGGCCTCGGCGAGCCGGCCTTCCTGCCCCGGTTCGGTGACGCTTTCGAGGCGGCCTGGCGCCTCGGCACGCACGAGGAGCTCCGTGCCGCGCTCGACGCGTTCGAGGCGCACGCACGCGACCTCGGGCGCACCACGGCGATCGCGATCGCCCTGCGCTGCCGGGGCCTCCTCTCGGGCGACGACGCCGACTTCACCGCCGCCTGCGCTGCCCACGAGTCGTCGCCGCAGCCGTTCGAGCAGGCCCGGACGCTCCTCGCCTGGGGGAGGGTCCGGCGTCGGGCACGGCGCAGGGCCGCCGCCCGCGAGCCCCTCCACCGCGCCCTGGCGGTGTTCGCCGTGCTCGGCGCCGACTGCTGGACCGGCGCCGCCGAGGCCGAGCTCGCCGCCTGCGGGGAGCGCCGGGCGACCGCCCCGGCCGCGGCGCTCGCCGGTCTCACCCCGCGGGAGGCCGACATCGCGCTCGAGGTGGCCCGCGGCGCGAGCAACGCGGAGGTGGCCGCGCGCCTCGTCCTCTCCCGCCGGACGGTCGAGTACCACCTGGGCAACGCGTTCCGGAAGCTCGCCGTCTCGGGACGGGGCGACCTCGCGTCCGCGCTGGGCGTGACACACCCCCGTACCGCTCACTGATGCCCCGCCGGGCACGGCGCCCCTAGCGTCCTGAGCATGCTCAGGAGAACCATGCGCACAGCGGCGCTGCCCGTCGCCCTCGTCCTCGTGCTGCCGCTCGCGGCGTGCGGCGCCCCCACGTCCCCGGCCGCGTCCCCCAGCGCGTCCGCCGACGCCTCGGCCGAGGCGGGCGCCACGACGGAGCCCGCCGACGCCGCGGTCCCCGCCGACTTCTGCACCGCGTACGCCGAGGTCGCGGAGCGCGTGGCGTCCATCGAGGAGAGCGGCGACTGGGCAGTGGCGATCGCCAACGTCGTCTCGCTCGCCGGGGACGCCGGCACCGTCTCGCCGCCCGCGCCCCTGGCCGAGGACTGGGCGGTCGTGACCGCGTTCGCCGTCGCCGTCGAGGACCACTTCGGAGGCGTCGACACCGCCGACGAAGAGGCCCTCGAGGCGGCGATGGACGCCATGCCGCAGGACGTCATCGACTCCTCGGACGCCGCAAAGGCCTCGGCCATCGCCGTGCGCGAGCACGCGGAGACCGACTGCGCGGGCGAGGTCCCCGTGGCTGCCGTCCCCGCGGACGTCTGCGAGCTGCTCACCGACTCGGACCTGGTCGGCCTCCTGGCGGCCCCGCCGCCCGGCGAGGGCGAGGACTACGGCGAGGGCTTCAAGGAGTGCACCTGGGTCGCGCAGATCGTGAACGACCACGGCACGCACAACGAGGTGTGGCTCTCCCTCCTCCCGATCGAGAACCTCCACTCCGAGTACATCGAGCCGTCGGTCGAGCTGCCGCACCGTGAGTACATCGGCGAGGACATCCCCGACGGGCACGTCTACGACGCGAGCATCGGCATCGGCCGGGTCAGCTCGGACGGCCACACCGTCAGCTTCTCGCACGGGGATATCGGCGGCCTCGTCGCCGTCCGCACCGGCAAGGGCGACAACGAGGCGGCCGACGTCGGCGGTGCGGTCCGGCTGGCCGAGACGGTCCTCGAGATCCTCGGCTCCTGACCGGTGGCCCTCCCGGGACGGCGCTCGTGCGCCCTCCCGGGAGGGTCCCTCAGCCGACCCGGGTGAGGGTGATCAGGACCTGCTTCCCCTCCGGGGTGTCGACGGTGTAGGTCAGGACGTCACCGACGATCGTGTGGGCGACGGACCCGCCGAAGGAGTCGCGGAACCCGTCCACGACCGGGAGCGGCATGGTGACCCCGGCGACCGTCAGGGAGCCCTCGCCGACGAGGTCGGTCACGGTGAACGACGTGGCGTTGCTGGTCCACGACCCGTTCATGCTGGCCGTCGAGGTCATCGTGATCCCGTCGCGGTAGCACTCGGCGCTGAACCCGGCGTGCCAGGTGGCGTCCGCGCCGAAGGTGACGAGCCAGGGGCCCGTGCAGCTCGCGAACTGCTCGCCGTAGGCGCTCGAGAGCGAGCCCATGACCGCGGCGACGGAGGTCTCCCAGGTGCCGACGAGCGAGGGGGCCCGCGCGCAGGCCTCGTCGACGGTGAGGATCTCGGCTGACACGGCAGCCTCGCCCGCCGTCACCGCGCCGACGGCGACCGCGCCGTCGCCCGCTGACGCCGTCAGGATCTCCGTGCCTCCCGGCACTGAGCCGTCCGGGCACGCGCAGCCGCCGTCGGCCAGGCAGAACGGTGTCACGACGCCCGGCGCCAGCTCGATCGTCCCCGTGCCGGGCAACGAGGCAGAGGCCGCTGCACCGCCGTCGGCCCGCAGCAGGAGAACGTCGCCGGAGCCGATGTGCAGGCGAACCGGGAGCGTGCCGAACCGAGCGAGCGACATGCGGATCTCGCCGGGGGCGCCGATCTCGGCCACCACGGGGAACTCCGTGCGCGCGTCCGTGATGCCGGGCCCGTGGGACTCCCACTCGGCGCCGAGCGCGGGGATCCGGACGTGGGCCATCGCCTGCTGGGCCGCGGCGATGTCCACGGGGTTGCCGAACAACGTCGCGACGGCCGGCTCCGTGCTGAGGCCGAGCATCGGCAGCATCGTGCGCCAGACGTCCGCGCCGGAGGCGTCGGCCGTCCCGTACAGCCCGATGGCGTCGTAGCTGCGCCGGGTGAGCGACGACTCCGGGGTGAGCAGCCAGGTGTCCCACTCCGGGCGGCTCGACGGGGACCCGCCGATGTGCTCCTCGCCGGCCCACTCGGCCTGGCCCTCCACCACCCACTGCGGCCCGTTCCCGAACGCCACCGGGTCCGCGTCGAGCTGGAAGCAGTGCCACACCTCGTGGGCGATGGTGCTCCAGGCCGACTCCGAGCTGCCGGCGAAGATCTCGGCCTTCAGGGCGACCCTGCAGGCGCTGGCCCCTCCGGCGGGGGTGTAGCGGCCCGTCGTCAGGCCATGGCTGCTCAGGCCCGGGACCGTGCGGGCCTCGATCGGCACCCGCAGGTCGTGACCCGAGAGCGCCTCCAGCTCGCCCACCACCCGCGCGATCATCTCGGCGAGCTCGTCAGGTGGCGGCACGTCGGCCGTACCGGCGGCGGCGTCCGCCCCGGTGCGGGCCCGGGCCGGTGCGATCACGACCTCGGTCTCGCCCTCGGCCGGTTCGACCACCGCGTCGAGGACCGCCACGACGTCGGGCGGGAGCTGGTCGCGGGCCGCGTCCATCCGGCGCACCGCCATGCCGGCGAGGCCGTGGTGGGCGTGCTCGTCGGCGGTGGTCCCGGATGTGAGCCCGGCGTCGGCCAGCGGCTCGACGCCGGGCAGCGGCTCCACCACCGTCGCGAAGAGCCGCTGGGCCGCGTCGAGCGGGAGCGCGCCCTCGTCGTCGAACAGCGCTCCCACGGCGAGGATCGCCGGGTCCGGTGCGGCCACGTGCTCCGCGGGCGGGTCACTCTGCGGGGAGTCCGGCCCGGCGGCGCCCGACGCGCCGCCCGTGCAGCCGGCGACCAGCAGGAGGCCGAGCACGGCCGCCACTCTTCTCGTTCTCACTACGACACCTCGTGTCCGTCGGGCCCGCCGCGGGCGCGGCGGGCTCGCGGTGACCGTAGGCGCCGGGCGGTCCCCGGGTATCCGTGGGCGCTACCGGAGTGCGGGGCGCGCCGTCCGGGCCTGCCGCGCCCTATGGCCCTGCCGCGCCCTCTGGCCCTGCCGCGCCGGGCGGCGGGCCAGTACGCTGCGGCCATGACTGACGTTGCCGTCAATAAGCACGAGGCCGACGTGATCGTCGTCGGCGCCGGCCTGTCGGGCCTCGTGACCGCCACCGAGCTCACCGCGGCGGGACGCCGCGTCATCCTCCTCGACCAGGAGCCGGCGGCGTCGCTGGGTGGGCAGGCGTGGTGGTCCTTCGGCGGGCTCTTCCTCGTGGACTCCCCGGAGCAGCGCCGGGTCGGTGTGCACGACGACGTCGAGCTCGCCTTCGCCGACTGGCTCGGTTCCGCGCAGTTCGCCCCGGGCGCCGACCGTGGCGACGGCCCCGACCGGCACGGCTACGCCTGGGCGAAGGCCTTCGTGGAGTTCGCGGGCGGCGACCTGCGGTCGTGGCTCCACGCCAAGGGCGTGCGGTGGTTCCCGCTGGTCCAGTGGGCGGAGCGCGGCGGCTATCCCGCCGGCGGGCACGGCAACTCCGTGCCGCGCTTCCACATCACCTGGGGCACCGGGCCCGGGATCCTGGAGCCTTTCGTCCGCACGGCGCGGGAGGCGGTGGCCTCCGGCCTGCTCGAGCTCCGGTTCCGGCACCGGGTCACGGAGATCCTGACCGACGACGGTCGCGTCACCGGGGTGCGGGCAGAGATCCTGGCCGACGACGCGGCCGAGCGCGGCGTGCCGTCGAACCGTGAGGTCACCGCCGAGGTGGAGCTCTACGCACAGGCGGTGGTGGTGGCGTCGGGCGGGATCGGGGCCAACGCGGCGTCGGCCCGCGCCCGCTGGAACCCCGAGTACGGCGCGCTGCCGGAGCGCATGCTGCAGGGCGTGCCCGACTCCACGGACGGGAAGCTCCTCACCGTCGCCGCCGGGTCGGGCGCCGCGCTCGTCCACGAGGACCGCATGTGGCACTACCCCGAGGGCATCGCCAACCACTCGCCGGTCTGGACCGCCCACGGCATCCGCATCCTGCCGGGGCCGTCGTCCCTGTGGCTCGACGCGGACGGGAACCGGCTGCCCGGCCCGCTCTACCCGGGCTTCGACGCGCTCGGCGCCCTCCAGCACGTGACCGGGCGGGGCGACGACCACTCCTGGTTCGTGCTGAACCGCGCCATCATGGAGAAGGAGTTCGCGCTGTCGGGCTCCGAGCAGAACCCGGACCTGACGGGAAAGAGCATCCCGAAGCTCATCGAGCGCGTCCGGGGCAAGGCCGTGCCGATCGCGCTCTTCGCGGAGCGGTCGCCCGAGTTCCTGTGGGCGCAGAGCCCCGCCGAGCTCGCCGCCGCGATGAACCGGCTCACCGACGAGACCCCGGGCTCGCACGGCCACGTGGACCCCACGGCGCTCGCCGCGCTCGTCGCGCAGCGGGACGCCCAGGTGCTGTCGGGGCTGGGCAAGGACCCGCAGGTGGTGGCCACGGCGGCAGCCCGGAACTTCCTCGTCGACCGGCGGATCCGTGTCGCCCCGCCGCGTGCCCTGACCGACCCGAAGGACGGGCCGCTGCTCGCCGTCCGGCTCTCCGTGCTCACGCGCAAGACGCTCGGCGGCCTGTGGTGCGACCCCGCCGGGCGGGTGCTGCAGCCGTCGGGCGAGGTGCTCGAGGGCCTGTGGGCCGTGGGGGAGGCCGCCGGGTTCGGCGGGGGCGGCGCCCACGGGCACCGCGCGCTGGAGGGCACCTTCCTCGGCGGCTGCCTCTTCACGGGCCGGGTGACGGGAAGGGCGCTGGCGGCCGCGCTCTGAGGTGCCCGCCGAGGTAGTGCCTT
Source organism: Antribacter gilvus (assembly GCF_003946865.1). Lineage (GTDB taxonomy): Bacteria > Actinomycetota > Actinomycetes > Actinomycetales > Cellulomonadaceae > Antribacter > Antribacter gilvus. Next base: position 54,867 of record NZ_QXTH01000008.1, on the reverse strand, counting down.
CGTCGGACGAGGTGACTACCTCGGCAGGGTTTCGGCCGCCGAGGTAGTGACTTCGTCCGACGAGGTGACTATCTCGGCAGTGGCGCGGAGAGCAGCACCTGGACGCTCAGCGCCTCCGTCGTGACGGCGCACGCCCCACCCGGGCCGTGCGGGCCGACGGCGCGCTCCCCGTTCTCGCCGTTCTCCCCGTTCTCGCCCGGCCGCTCGTCGGCGGAGTCCCAGGCGAGCTCCCAGCGTCCTGAGCCCTCTCGGGGCGCGGGCAGCACCATCTGGGCGTCGGAGAGGCCGCCGTTGAGGACCAGCAGGACGTCGCAGTCCTGGCTACCGGGTCCCGGGCGCACCATCTGCAGCAGGCGCCGGCCGGGCTGGTTCCAGGCGCCCGGGTCCATCGGCTCGCCGGACTCCGAGAACCAGAGCAGGTCGGGGTCGGGCTCGCCGGGGCGGGGCGTACCGAGGAAGAACGAGTCGGCGCGGAGGGCGGGGTGGTCGCGCCGGAGCCGGCACAGGAACTGCGCGGTCTGCAGCAGATCCTTGCGCGTCCGGTCCAGGTCCCAGTCCACCCAGGAGATCTCGTTGTCCTGCACGTAGGCGTTGTTGTTGCCCTGCTGGGTGCGGCCGAGCTCGTCGCCCGCCGTGATCATGGGCGTCCCCGCCGACAGCAGGAGGATCGCCAGCAGGTTGCGCTGCGACCGGCGGCGCAGGGGTGCGAGGGCTTCCCAGTGCACCGCGGCGTCGTCGTCCCCCGCCGGGGGGTGGCCCTCCAGGCCGTGGTTCCACGACAGGTTGTGGCCCGAGCCGTCGCGGTTGTCCTCGCCGTTGGCGTGGTTCTGCTTGTGCTCGTAGGCCACCAGGTCGGCGAGCGTGAACCCGTCGTGGGCCGTCACGTAGTTCACCGACGCCACCGGGCCGCGCACGAGCGGCGGGTCACCCGGGCCGAACAGGTCCGCCGACCCTGCGAGGCGCGTCGCCAGCTCGCGCAGCCCACGCATCTCCCGCCCGTGGGACCCCTCACGGGGCCCGTCCAGCCAGAAGCCACGCACCGCGTCGCGGAACCGGTCGTTCCACTCGGCCATGGGCGGCGGGAACGCCCCGGTCTGCCAGCCGCCGGGGCCCACGTCCCAGGGCTCGGCCACGAGCTTGAGTCCCGACAGCACGGGGTCCGTCTGGAGCGCCACCAGGAACGGGTGGTCCGCGTCGAAGCCGACCGTGCCCCGGCCGAGCGTCACCGCCAGGTCGAACCGGAAGCCGTCCACGCCCACCGTCTGGGCCCAGTACCGGAGCGAGTCCAGTGCGAGCTGGATCACGCGCGGACGGCGGAAGTCCAGGGAGTTCCCGGTGCCGGTGACGTCGGCCAGGGCGGCGGGGGAGGCGCCGTCGTGCAGGTAGTAGACCGGGTTGCCCAGGCCGCGGAACGACACGTGGAGGCTGTCGTCCCCACCCTCGAACGTGTGGTTGTAGACCACGTCCAGGAGCACCTCGATGCCCGCCTCGTGCAGCAGGTGCACCATGCCGCGCACCTCGTCGAGGACGGCCTCGGCGCCCGCGGCCTGCGCCGCCCGCGTCGCGTACGGGGCGTGGGGCGCGAAGAAGCCCAGCGTGCTGTAGCCCCAGTAGTTGTGCCGGCCCTGCGCCACGAGCCGAGGCTCCGACGCGCTCGCGTGGATGGGCAGCAGCTCCAGCGTGGTGACGCCGAGCTCCTTGAGGTGCTTGATCACCGCGGGGTGCGCCACGCCCGCGTACGTGCCGCGGAGGTCCTCCGGCACGTCCGGGTGCCGCATCGTCAGGCCGCGCACGTGCGCCTCGTAGATCACGGTGTCGGCCCACGCTACGCGCGGCCGGGACCCGGAGGGCGGGGGCGGCATCGGCGCGAGCACCACAGCGTGCGGCACGGAGGCGAGCGAGTCGCGCCCGTCCGCGTCGCCGTACCGGTCGCCGAGCCACCAGCCCGGCACGTCGGGGTGCTCCGCGGCCACGGCGCCGATCGTCTCGGGCCCGTACCGCAGCTCGCCCACCAGGCCCCGGGCGTACGGGTCCACCAGCAGCTTCTGCGGGTTGTGGCGCAGGCCGGCGCGCGGGTCCCACGGCCCGAAGACGCGGAAACCGTAGCGCTGCCCCGGCGCGACGTCGGGCACGTGCGCGTGCCACACCCCGTACGTGGGGCCGTCCAGGGGGACGCGGCGCTCGCGGTAGCGGGCCGGGTCGTGCGGCGGCAGCTCGGGGGCGACCACGTCGACGAGGCACAGGTCCACCGCCGTGGCGTGGCTCGCGAGCACCGCCACGTCGACGCCGCCGCTCGGCGTGGGATGCACCCCCAGCGGGGGCACGTGGCTCCGTCGCACGTTGGGCCGGGTCAGCGGCCGCACGATGGGCCGGGGTGCGGGGTCGCCCGGCGCGCGCTGCGCCTGCACGTCTCGGGTGTCCTTCGCCATGGCGTCCATGGTGTCAGGTCCCGCAACGTGCTCCGGCCGCCCCCGCGGGTGCGGCGCGCCACCTCACCCCGCGGCGCCCTGCCGGATCGTGTCCTCCGCGCGCTGCAGCAGGGCGCGGAGCTGGTCGAACTCCTCGTCGCTGTACGCGGCCCGGAGGTTGTCCTCGATCCGGCGCACGGTCGCGTCGGCCTCCGTGAAGAGGGTGCGGCCCTCGTCGGTCAGGTCCGTCACGAGGACCTTCGCGTGCAGGGCGGAGACGTCGCGGCTGACCAGGCGCTTCTCCTCGAGGTTGCCGAGGATCGTGGCCATGGTCTGCGGGGTCACCAGCGCGGTGCGCGCCAGCTGGGCGGCCGACTGGCCGGGCACGTGGTGCAGGGCCAGGAGGGTGGCGTACTGGGGGACCGTGAGCCCGAACGCGCGCAGGGCGTGGGACTTCTCGGCCATGAGGACCTGCTCGACCCGCTTGACGGCGTGACCGAGCCTGGAGCTCAGGTCGGCCAGGAGCCGCTCGTGTCCCGGTGGTTGCATCGTCACATTCTGCCGCGGCTGCGACGTGCCGCTACTGCGACGTGGTGTGGTCGGGACGCACGACGTAGACCACCCGGTGCGCCACGTCCCCGGGAGGGCCGTCCGTCTTCATCCCGTAGCGGGCGGCGAGGCTGAGGAAGAACTCGCCGCTGCTGTCGTCCAGCACGTCGACGACCGTGCCCCGCACCTCCAGGTAGCGGTACGGCTGGTCGGGGTCGTTGATCGAGAGCGCGACGCGCGGCTCGGCCTCGATGTTGCGGTGCTTGTAGCGCACGGTCGTCCCCGTCATCCGGAGGTGGGTCCCGTCCCAGACGACCCACATCGGGTTCACCTGAGGCGACCCGTCCGCGCGGCGCGTGGCGAGGTGGGCGAACAACGGTCGCTCCAGGAGGTCGGTGTGGCTGGGCGGGATGACGGACATCACGGTCTCCTCGGTGGGCAGTGACAGACTTCTGGCGTATGCCTGAGTATTGTTACACGGCGGGCCGCCGCGTGTCTCGCGGGCGACCCCGGTCGCTGGACAGCGCTTGCCCTGCGGTGCATCATGGTCCCTGGTCCCAGAATGAATCCTTTCAATACGCCCGACGACGGGCGGGGCCCGCACTACACCGCTCAAGGACGAGACCACGAGGTGACCCGTGCACAACCCTCCCGGGGCTGACAGCCCCTTGTCCCCTGAAACCTCCCCGGTCCGGCGAGCGGCCCGCAGCGGCGCCGCCCTCCTCGCCGCGACCGCCCTGGCGCTCCCCGCGGGAGCGGTCGCCGTGGCGACAGCGCTGCCCACGGAGACCGCGAACCTGTCCTGGAGCTTCGACCTCGGTCCCGGGGCCGTCGCCGACGGCTTCACGGCCGTGCTCGACAGCAACCGCTACTCGGCCGAGGCCGGCTACGGCATCGTGGTGCCCGAGGGTGCCACGCTCGCCTCCCGGAACCGCGGCAGCACCGACCCCCTCACGGACGACTTCGTCCTGAGCGCGTCGTGGGGCTTCGCTGTCGACGTCCCGGCCGGTACGTACGACGTGCGCGTCTGGTCCGGCGACAAGCTCGCCGGCACGAGCACCACCAAGACCACGATCGCGCTCGAGGGCGTCACCGCGGGCACCATCTCGTCCCGCCAGGCGGCCACGGAGGCCACCTTCCGCACCACCGTCGACGACGGTCAGCTCACGATCGGCGTCACGGGCGAGGGCGCGGGCGGCTACGTCAACGGCATCGTCGTCACGCCGGCCGCCCCGGACCCGGAGCCCAGCCCCACCCCGACCCCGACCCCGAGCCCCGACCCGACCGTCCCGTCGCAGGGCTCGCTCCCTGCCCCGCAGTCGCTACGGACCGCCCACGTGGCGCCGGGCTCCGCGACGATGCGGTGGAACGAGGTCGCCGGCGCCACGGGCTACGTCCTGAGCCGCGGCGACTCCGTGACCGGCCCGTTCACCGAGGTGGCCCGCACGGGACAGCGTGACGTGTTCGCCACGGACGCCGTCGGCACCGCCGCGGTGCGCTACTACCGGGTGCAGGCGCTCGGCGCGGACGGCGCGGGCGCGCCGTCGGCCGTCGCGGTCGCCACGCTCGAGGGTGTGGCCGCACCGACGCTGCCCGACGACGGCGTGCTCGCCTTCGACCTCGGCTCCGGCACGGTCGCGGGCGGCACCACGGGCATCGACGCCACCACGGCGTACTCGGCCACGACCCGGTACGGGTTCGTCGACCCCGCGCAGGTGACCGCCACCGACCGGGGCGGCGACGACGCCCTCCGGTCCGACTTCGTCACGGTGGGCGACACCGAGCTGGTCGTCGACCTGCCGGACGGTGACTACACGGTGAGCATCGTCGCGGGCGACGCCCAGGGTGCCACCGACATCGCCATCACCGCCGAGCAGATGGTCAAGGTGGCGCAGACCGCCCGGCCCGCCGGCCAGTTCCTCGAGATGTCGTTCGACGTGGCCCTCGTGGACGGGCAGCTCAACCTCGACCTCGGCGGGACGGCCGCGAACCTGGCGGCCCTGACGGTCGCTCAGAAGTCGGCGCGGACGCCGGGCGCCCAGCCCACCGTGTGGGTCACCGGTGACTCCACCGTCCAGACCTACACGGCCGACTACGTGCCGCAGGCGGGCTGGGGCCAGATGATCGAGCGCTTCCTCGCCGACGACGTCACGGTCGAGAACAAGGCCATCGGCGGCCGCTCGTCGAAGAACTTCATCAGCCAGGGGCGCCTCGACGAGGTGCTGCGCCAGATCCGGCCGGGCGACTACCTGTTCGTCCAGTTCGGCCACAACGACAACTCCTACGGCGTGGACGACCGCTACGCGGCGCCCGCCGACTACCGCAACTACCTGCGCACCTACGTGGACGGGGCCGTCCAGCGCGGCGCCACGCCCGTGCTCGTGACGCCCGTGTCGCGGCGCAGCTTCAACGCGGAGACGGGCCAGTTCAACGTCTCGTTCCCGGAGTACGTGCAGCAGGCGAGCGAGCTCGCCGCCGAGATCGGGACGCCGCTCGTCGACCTCTCGGCCTCCAGCCGCGCCTACCTGGACGAGATCGGCCCGGAGGCCGCGAAGTCCGTGTTCCTGCACGTCCCGGCGGGCGTGTACGCGAACCGGCCGAGCGGCACCGTGGACGACACCCACTTCCAGGAGTACGGCGCCATCCAGCTGGCGCGGCTCGTCGCGCAGGACGTCGCGCGGCTGCCGGTCCCGCTCGCGCAGAAGGTCGTGGCGGTCGAGCCGCCCGCAGAGGTCCCGGCCGCGCCGGCCGGCGTCGTCGCGGGCAGCATCTCCAGCTCGAGCGTCCAGCTCACCTGGACCCCGGTCGAGGGCGCCGACATCTACAAGGTGTTCCGCAAGGCCGCCGGCGCCGGGGACGACACCTGGCAGCTCACCACCACGTCCACCCTGGCCCAGGCCGCGGTGACAGGGCTGGACGAGGGCGGCTCGTACGACCTGCGGGTCGTCGCGGTGAACGGCCGGGGCGACTCCGCGCCGTCGGCCACCGTGCGGGTGACCACCCGCGCGGCGATCTACAAGTTCGACGTGCAGCCCGCGGGCGCGCCCGTCATGCCCGGTTATATCGAGGCGAGCGAGCGGTCCCTCTACACGCCGGAGACCGGCTGGGGCTGGCTCACGGGCGGGATGGGCGGCCGCGACCGCGGCGTCGGCTACACCCCGCCGCCCACGGACCTGGAGCGCGACTTCCTCCTGCCGAGCCCGAGCCACACCTTCGCGGTCGACGTCCCGGACGGCACCTACGCCGTCAAGACGTACAACGGCGACTGGATCGGCACGTCGCGCTCCAACGTGCAGATCGAGGGCAAGGACTTCGGCGCCTCGAACGCCGGCCGCGGCGCGGTGAGCGAGAAGGTCAGCCAGCCGGTGCAGGTCACCGACGGGCAGCTCAGCCTCGTGATGACCGGCTCGTCCTCGCGCCTGAACGGCATCGAGGTCACCCCGCTGCTGCTCGCGCCGTCGGACCTCGTCCTGGCGGACCTCACGATCGAGGGAGCGGCGGTCGCCGTCGACCTCACCTGGACGGGGACCGACGACGCCGCGGGCTACCGCGTCTACCGCCAGGCCGAGGGCCAGTCGGCGCCGGTCGCGGTGGCCGACGTCGCCACGCCCGCGTTCACCGACACCACCGCCGACGTGGGCCAGGAGTACCGGTACCACGTGGTGGCGCTCGACCCGTCGGGCCTCGAGTCCGTGCCGACCGACGTCCTGGTCGTCACCACCGTGGACCCGTCGGTGCCGGTCACGGCCGCGCCGGCGAACCTCGTCGTCGGCCAGGTCGGCAAGAACCTCGTGCCGCTCACCTGGGGTGCCGTCGACGGCGCGCTGTTCTACCAGGTGTACCGGGCGGAGTCGGCGGAGGGGCCGTTCGAGTACGTGGGCCGCGCCGCCGAGCCGCGCTTCGACGACACGGACGTGCTGACGACCGTGCCGTTCTTCTACCAGGTCGCCGCCGTCAACGCGGGCGGCGTGTCCGCACGCTCCGCGGTGGTGGAGTCCCCGGCGCCCACGAAGCTCGTCCGCCAGGCGGAGCGCCTCGACCGGTCGCCGGTCGCGGTCCCCGTGGCCGACGGCGTGTACGTGGCCTGGCGCCTGCTCGGCCTCGACCCCGAGGAGATCGGGTTCCACGTCTACCGCGACGGCACCCGCATCACCGACGAGCCGCTCACGGGCAGCACCAACCTGGTGGACCCGGGCGGCAGCGACACGTCGTCGTACCGCGTGAGCACCGTGCTGAACGGCATCGAGCGGTGGGCCACCGTCGACTTCGAGCCCTGGGACGACCAGACGCTCGACGTCCCGCTGGACAAGCCGGCCGACGCCTACGGCAAGGACGGCCAGCCGTACTCGTACCGCGCCAACGACGCGTCGGTGGGCGACCTCGACGGCGACGGCCAGTACGAGATCGTCCTCAAGTGGGACCCGACCAGCTCGCGGGACAACTCCCAGGGCGGGTACACGGGCAACGTCCTCGTCGACGCCTACGAGCTCGACGGGACCCGCCTCTGGCGGATCGACCTCGGCCGCAACATCCGGGCCGGCGCGCACTACACCCAGTTCCAGGTCTACGACCTGGACGGCGACGGCGACGCGGAGGTCACGATGAAGACCGCCGACGGCAGCGTCGACGGCGCGGGCACCGCGATCGGCGACGCCCGGGCCGACTACCGCAACTCGTCCGGCTACGTCCTCACCGGCCCCGAGTACCTCACGGTGTTCGACGGCGGCACGGGCGCGGCGCTCGACACCGTCGACTACCTCCCGGCCCGGGGCGACGTGGGCGCGTGGGGCGACGCGTACGGAAACCGCGTGGACCGCTTCCTCGCCGGGGTGGCCTACCTCGACGGCGAGCACCCGAGCGTCATCTTCAGCCGCGGCTACTACACCCGAACCGTGGTGGCCGCGTACGACTTCGACGGGACGGACCTCACCTCGCGGTGGGTCTTCGACTCCGACGTGGCCGGCGCCGAGCACCGGGGCCAGGGCAACCACGGCTTCGCCGTGAACGACGTGGACGGCGACCAGAAGGACGAGATCGTCTTCGGCTCCCTGACGCTCGACGACGACGGCACGGTCGCCTACAACACCGGCCTCGGCCACGGCGACGCGCTCCACGTCTCCGACCTCGACCCGGCGCGACCTGGCCTCGAGGTGTTCGCGGCGCACGAGGACATGGGCTCGTCGGGCAACCGGGGTGCCACGTTCCGCGACGCCGAGACGGGTGAGGTCCTCTGGTCCATCCCGGCCACCGTGGACACCGGCCGCGCCGCGGCCGGTGACCTCGACGCCCGCTACCCGGGTGCCGAGGGCTGGGCCGTGGGCGGCGACGCCGCCTGGAACTCGCCGGTGGGCCAGATGCACGCCGCGAGCGGCGAGCTGATCGGGGAGGAGATCCCCGCCGCCAACTTCCTGACGTGGTGGGACGGCGACCTCCTCCGGGAGATCGGCGACCACGACTACGACTCGGCCACGGGCACGGGCGTGCCCACGATCGAGAAGTGGGACGGCCCGTCCGGCACGGCGACCGAGGTCTACCGGGCCGAGGGCACGCTGTCGAACAACAGCACCAAGGGCACGCCCGCGCTCCAGGCCGACCTGTTCGGCGACTGGCGCGAGGAGCTCGTCACCCGGACGGGCGACTCGACGGCGCTGCGGATCTCCACCACCGTGGACGTCACGGAGCACCGCCTGCGCACCCTGATGTCGGACCCGGCGTACCGCCTCGCCGTGGCCTGGCAGAACACGGGCTACAACCAGCCGCCGCACACGTCCTACTTCCTGGGCGACGGCATGGAGACCCCGCCCGCGCCGCGGCTCGCTCTCACCACGGCCCAGACGCCGGGCGAGCGGGTCCCCGGACCGGCCACGGCCGCGCCCGGCGAGGTGCGGGTGCGGGTCGACGACGTCCAGGGCGGCACGGTCAAGCTGGAGGCCACCATCAAGCAGGGGGGCGACAACGCGCAGACCATGTCTGTGCTCGTCGACGGCACGCTCGTCGACACCCGTGAGCTCGTGGACGCCACACCGCACGAGCAGCGGGCGAGGTTCGTCGTCCAGGGCCTGGCCAAGGGCGACCACGTGATCGTCGTCGTCGCCGCGAACCAGCACGGCGAGACGTCGAGCAAGCCCGTGACCGTACGGGTCAGGTCCGCGGACGCCGTGCAGGCGCTCTGAACGCGCTCTGACCGGAGAGCCTCGGTAACCGAGGAGTGAGCACCCTACCTTCGGGTCCCCGGACCCGAAGGTAGGGTTGCCGCATGCGCATCGTCGTCACCGTCAAGTACGTCCCGGACATCGCCTCCGACCGAGGATTCCAGGACTGTCGGGTCGTGCGCACGCCCGCCGAGGGCACCATCAACGAGCTCGACGAGAACGCGATCGAGGCCGCCCTCCAGCTGGTCGAGGCCGCGGGGGAGGGCGAGGTCGTCGCCGTCTCGGTGGCCGGGCCCGACGGCGCGGTCGCGCTCCGCAAGGCCTTCCAGATGGGCGCCCACCGCGGCGTCCTGGTGTCCGACGACGCCCTGGCCGGCTCCGACTACTTCGGCACCGCCGCGGCGCTCGCCGCCACGGTCGAGCGGCTGAACGCCGACGCCCCGGTCGACCTCGTGATCACCGGCATGGCCGCCCTCGACGGCCTGGGCTCCGTGGTCCCCACGCTGCTCGCCGCCCACCTCGGCTGGCCGGCGCTCAACCTGGCGAAGAAGGTCGCCCTCGCGGACGGCGCCGTCACCATCACGCGCGAGGCAGACGACGTGACGGAGGAGCTCTCCGCCCGCCTGCCCCTGGTCCTGTCGGTCGCCGACACGGCGAACAAGCCCCGCCTCCCCAACTTCAAGCTCATCATGGCCGCCCGCACCAAGGAGTACGAGACCTGGTCGGCGGCCGACCTCGCGCTGAAGCCCGACGCCGTCGGCCAGGCCGGCGCGCGCACCGAGACGCTGAGCGCGGCCCCGCGCCCGCCGCGCGACGAGGTCGAGCTCGTCACCGACAAGGGTGAGGGCGGCAAGGCCCTGGCCGCGTTCCTCATCCGCAACGACCTCGTCTGAAAGGGCTCCTGCCATGACCAACCGCACCGTCCTGGTCCTGCTCGACCCGGCCACCGAGGTCCGCACCAGCGTCCTCGAGCTGCTCACCATCGCCCGCTCGCTCGGCCGGGCCGAGGCGGTCACGCTCGAGGCCCCCACCGTCGAGGTGCTCGCCCAGCTCGGCGCCTACGGCATCGAGACCGTGCACCAGGCCGAGCTCCCCGCTGCCGTGCGGGGCGACGAGCGCCACCTCCCGGCCGTCGTCGCCGCCGCCCTGGCGGCGGCCGTCCGTCGCACGGACGCCGACGTGGTGCTCGTCCCCACGTCCTTCGCCGCCAAGGAGGCCGCGGCGCTCGCGGCCCACGCGCTCGGCGCGGGCCTCGTCATCGACGCGGCGGGCGTGCACGACGAGGACGGCCGGATCGTCGGCACCAAGCGCGTCTTCGCCGGGTCCTGGGACACCGCCTGTGCCGTCACCACCGACGTGGCGGTGCTGACGGTCCGCTCGAACGCCGTGGTGCCGCAGCCGGTCGAGACGGCGGTGAGCACCGAGGTCGAGGGCTTCACGGCCGAGGTGCCCGAGCTGCCCGTGACTCTCGTGTCCCGCACGGTCAAGCCCCGCACCAGCGGCCGGCCCTCGCTCGAGGAGGCGGCCGTCGTGGTGGCCGGCGGGCGCGGCACCCACGGCGACTTCGGCCCCGTCGAGGACCTCGCGGACGCGCTCGGCGCGGCCGTCGGTGCGTCCCGCGACGCGGTGTTCGAGGGCTGGTTCGACACGTACATCGGGCAGACCGGCGTCACCGTCGCCCCGCGCGTGTACATCGGCGCGGGCATCTCCGGCGCGCCCCACCACCGTGGCGGCATGCAGGCCGCGCAGGTGATCGTCGCCGTGAACAGCGACCCCGAGGCGCCCATCTTCGAGATCAGCGACTTCGCCGTCGTGGGCGACCTGGCCGACGTGCTGCCGCAGGCCGCCGAGGTCATCCGGGCCCACAAGGCCTGACCGGTGCCGTGAGCGTGCCGCCCCTGGTCCCGCACCGTGTCGCCCTCGACGCGGCGGAGCGGCGGCGCGCCTCACGGCACCTGATCCTCGACGGCTTCGGGCCGGAGGCACAGGCGCGCCTCGCCGGAGCCCGCGTCCTCGTGGTCGGCGCGGGCGGGCTCGGCTCGGCGGTGCTGCCCTACCTCGCGGCGGCCGGGGTCGGCACGCTCGGCGTGCTGGACGACGACGTCGTGGACACCTCCAACCTGCAGCGCCAGGTGCTGCACGGGGCGGGAGACGTGGGCCGTCCCAAGACGGCGTCGGCTGCGGAGTCGTTGCGGGCCCTCCGCCCCCGCCAGACGGTCGTGGAGCACCGCGAGCGGCTCGACCCGGGCAACGCCCGGCGGATCCTCGACGGCTACGACCTGGTGGTGGACGGCTCCGACACGTTCGCCACGCGCTACGCCGTGTCCGACGCCGCCGCCGCGCTCGGCCTCCCCGTCGTCTGGGGGACGGTGCTGGGCTGGGACGGGCAGGTCAGCGTGTGGTGGTCGGCCGCGCCCGGCGGCCGGGCCATCACCTACCCCGACGTCTTCGGGCCGCAGCCCGAGGAGGGCGAGTCCTGCGCGACCGCGGGCGTGCTCGGCCCGGCGTGCGGGGTCGTGGGTGCCACCATGGCGGTCGAGGCCGTGAAGCTGCTGACCGGCACGGGCGACGTCGCCCTCGGCCGGGTCCTCGTCTACGACGCGCGCACCTCGGGCTGGGACACGATCGAGCTGGCGCCGGTGGTGCCGATGACCCCGCCGTCGCCCGCCGTCGCGGCCACCGCGCCCGCCGAGCCCGCCCGCGCCCTCGGTGACCCGGTGCACCCGGGCGACCCGTCCGTCGTCGGCCCGGGGGTGGCCGGGCCGGCGCTCCTGCTCGACGTCGGGCTCGTGCCCGGCGCGGTGCCCGGGGCCGTGCACGCGCGGCTGGAGGACCTCGCGGCGGGTGACCTGCCGGCCGAGCTGCTGGCGCACCCCCTGGACGCGCCTGTGGTCGTGGTGTGCGAGCGGGGGCTGCGCTCGCGCGGCGCCGCGACGCTGCTGGCCGCCGAGGGCTGGCGCGACGTCACCGTGCGCGCCCTCCGCCCCGCCTGACGCGCTCTGCCTGACGCGCCCCGCCTGACGCGCCCCGGCGTGCGCTGCGCGAACGTTTCCACACAACCAGCGCCTCCCGGTCACCCGGTGTTCACCTGGGCGTACCGGGCCTTTCGTCGCGAGGTCATCGCCCGCTCCTAGCGTCGGCAGCGTCCTACGGCCCCCCATGCCAGAACCGGAGTCCTCCGATGACGATCGCACCCGAATCGCGCCAGCTGCTTGGCCTGGTGCCCTACGCCCGGGGCAAGCGCAGCCCAGTGACGTGCCGCCTGAAGTGTGCCGACGCGTGCTCGCACCCCGCGTCCAACCAGTCCGCCAACGAGTACTTCCGTGATGTGGCCGGCGCCGCGCTCTCCCGCCGCGCGATGCTGGGTGGCATCGGCGCCGCCGCGGCCGCCGTGGTGATCGTCGCGCAGGTGGGCACCGCTGCCCCCGCCGCCGCCCGCCCCCGTGCAGGCAAGGGCCTTGCGTTCGGCCCGATCGCCTCGCAGCCCGCCGTGACCGACGCGTTCGTGGTCCCCGAGGGCTATTCCTGGAGCCCGATCATCCGCTGGGGCGACCCGATCCTCCCGGGCGGCCGCGCGTTCGACCCCCGCACCCAGTCGCCGGAGCAGCAGGCGCTGCAGTTCGGCTACAACGTGGACTACCTGGACATCCTCCCCGAGGACCCGGCGCACTGCCAGGTCCGTGGCTGGCAGTCGGGCAAGGGCCCGGGCCGCGGCAAGCGGGGTCTGCTCGTCAGCAACCACGAGTACACCAACCCCGGCATCATGTTCGACGCGTCGTACGACGCGCCGACGAAGCGTGCGATCGAGCGCGCCGCGCACGGCATGTCCGTCGTCGAGGTCCGCCGCGAGGGCCCGGGCCGGCCGTGGTCGTACGAGCGGATCAGCCCCCTGAACCGCCGCCTCCACATGGGCACCGAGTTCGTGATCGACGGCCCTGCCGCCGGCTCGCACCTGCTGCAGACGGTCGCGGACCCCACCGGGACGCGTGTGCTCGGCACGCTCAACAACTGCGCCGGCGGCACCACGCCGTGGGGCACCGTGGTGTCGGGCGAGGAGAACTTCAACGGCTACATCCGGGTCAACGGCAAGGACCCGCGTGACGCCCGCTACGGCCTGCGCAACTCCGCCACGGGTTACGGCTGGGAGCAGGACGAGCCGCGCTTCGACGGCAACAACCCGGGTTACGAGAACGAGAGCCGCCGGTTCGGCTGGATCGTGGAGCTCGACCCGTACGACCCGTCGGCCGCTCCGGTGAAGCACACCGCGATGGGCCGCATGAAGCACGAGGGCGCCAACGTCATCCTGTCGAAGGACAAGCACGCGGTGGCCTACATGGGCGACGACGAGGTCTTCGACTACGTCTACAAGTTCGTCTCCTCGGGCACCATGCGCGAGGGCAACAGCGCCGCGGCCCGCGCCCACAACAAGACGCTGCTGTCGGAGGGTGACCTCTACGTGGCGAAGTTCCACGGCAACAGTGCGGGCGAGATCGACGGCTCCGGTGCGCTCCCGGCCGACGGCGCGTTCGACGGCACCGGCGAGTGGATCGCGCTCGTCAAGGACGGCGTGTCCCAGGTCCCCGGCATGTCCCTCGAGGAGGTCCTCGTCTTCACCCGCCTCGCGGGCGACGCCGTGGGCGCCACCAAGATGGACCGTCCGGAGGACGTGGAGCCCAACCCGATCACGGGCCGCATCTACGTGGCGTGCACCAACAACTCCTCGCGCGGCGGCTCGCGCGGCGCGGCCGACGAGGCCAACCCCCGCAACACCAACCGCGACGGCCACGTGGTCGAGATGATCGAGGACGGCGACGACCAGCTCGCCACCACCTTCACGTGGAACCTGCTGATCGTGGCGGGCAACCCGGCGGTCAACAGCACCACCTACTTCGCGGGCTACCCGGCCGACAAGGTCTCGCCGATCTCCTGCCCGGACAACCTCGCGTTCGACTCGGAGGGCAACCTCTGGATCTCCACCGACGGCCAGCCGTCGTCGATCCAGAAGTGCGACGGCCTGTTCAAGGTGCCGCTGACCGGCTCCGAGCGCGGCCACGTGCAGCAGTTCCTGTCGGTGCCGGCCAACGCCGAGACCTGCGGCCCGCTGATCGACGCCGTCGACGGCATGGTCTACGTCAACGTGCAGCACCCGGGCGACGACGGTTCCTACGCCGCTCCGACGTCGTACTTCCCGGACTACCTGGCCGCGGGCGAGCCGGTCCCCGCGGGTGCGTTCCGCGGCCCGCGCCCGTCGACCGTCCAGGTCTTCAAGACCGCCAACGCGCCGAAGCCCGGCGTGTGGCAGGGCCCCGGCCCGTCGCCGTTCCCGCGCGGGGCGTGACCCGGCGCGCCTGAGCTGACCGACGTCGGACGTGTCGCCTCCGCACGAGGCGACCCGTCCGGCGTCGTCGTACCCCGGGCGCGCCCCGGGCCCCGGGATGAACGGGCATCGCCCCGGCGTTCGTAGACTTGATGACCGTGACCCCTTCCGAGCCCGGCGCGGCCAAGCCCGCCGGTGCCTACCTCGACCACGCCGCGACCACGCCCATGTCGGCGGCGGCGCTGGCGGCGTTCGTCGAGCACGCGCAGCTCACGGGCAACGCGTCGAGCCTCCACTCCGCGGGTCGCGGCGCACGGCGCGCGGCCGAGGAGGGGCGCGAGACGGTCGCCCTGGCGGTCGGCGCCCGGCCCAGCGAGGTCATCTTCACCGGCGGCGGCACGGAGGCCGACAACCTCGCCATCAAGGGCATCTTCTGGGGCCGCCGCACGCACGACATGCGCCGCACCCGGATCCTCGTCTCGGCGGTGGAGCACCACGCGGTGCTGGACCCGGCGTTCTGGATGGCCGGGCACGCGGGCGCGGAGATCGTGCTGCTGCCCGTGGACAGCGACGGCGTGCTCGACCTCGACGCCCTGCGCGCCGAGCTGGCGGAGCACGGCGACGAGGTCGCGCTCATCTCGGTGATGTGGGCCAACAACGAGGTCGGCGCCGTGCAGCCCGTGCGCGAGGTGGTGCGCGCCGCCCGGCCCTACGGCATCCCCGTCCACACGGACGCGGTGCAGGCGGTAGGGCAGATCGAGGTGGACTTCGCGGCGTCCGGCGTGGACGCCATGACGATCAGCGGCCACAAGCTCGGCGGGCCTACCGGCGTCGGCGCCCTGGTGGCCCGGCGCGAGCTGGCGCTGGAGGCCGTGCTGCACGGCGGCGGCCAGGAGCGCGGCGTGCGGTCCGGCACCCTGGACGTCCCGTCGATCGCCGCGTTCGCCGTCGCGGTGCGCGAGGCCGTCGCCGGCCGCCAGGAGCGCGCGGCACGGCTCGCGGCGCTGCGCGACCGGCTCGTGGAGCGGGTCCGGGAGGCGGCGCCCGAGGCCATCCTGCGGGGGCCCGACCCCGTCGTGCGTCCGCAGGACCGCCTGCCCGGCAACGCGCACTTCACCTTCCCCGGTGCGGAGGGCGACTCGCTGCTCTACCTCCTGGACTCCGCGGGCGTGCAGGCGTCCACAGGCTCGGCCTGCCAGGCGGGCGTGCCGCAGCCGTCGCACGTGCTGCTCGCCATGGGCGTGCCCGAGGCCGAGGCCCGCGGGGCGCTGCGGTTCTCGCTCGGCGCCACCTCCACGGCCGACGACGTCGAGCGGCTCGCCGTGGCTCTGCCGCAGGTCGTGTCGCGTGCCCAGGCAGCCGGGCTCGTGTCCGGCCGGGCGATGGGGGGTGCGGCATGAGGGTGCTGGCTGCGATGTCGGGCGGCGTGGACTCGGCCGTCGCGGCGGCGCTGGCAGTCGAGGCCGGGCACGAGGTGGTGGGCGTGCACATGGCGCTGTCCCGCAACCGCGACCAGTTCCGCACGGGCTCACGCGGCTGCTGCTCCATCGAGGACGCGGGCGACGCCCGGCGCGCCGCCGACGTGCTTGGCATCCCCTACTACGTGTGGGACCTGTCCGAGCGGTTCGAGGACACCGTCGTGGCCGACTTCCTCTCGGAGTACGAGGCAGGCCGCACGCCCAACCCGTGCGTGCGCTGCAACGAGCACATCAAGTTCGAGGCGCTGCTCGACAAGGCCACCGCGCTCGGCTTCGACGCCGTCGTGACGGGCCACTACGCCCAGGTCGTCACGGGTCCGGGCGGGGCGCCCGAGCTGCACCGCTCGCCGAACGACGCCAAGGACCAGTCCTACGTGCTGGCCGTGATGGGGCCGGAGCGGCTGGCCCGGGCGAAGTTCCCGCTCGGCGGCTTCGCGTCCAAGGACGAGGTGCGCGCCGAGGCCGCCCAGCGCGGCCTGTCCGTCTCCGCCAAGCCCGACTCCTACGACATCTGCTTCGTGGCCGACGGCGACACCCGCGGCTTCCTGCGCTCCCGCCTCGGGTCGCGGCCCGGCACCGTGGTGGACGTGTCGGGCGACGTGGTGGGCGAGCACGACGGCGCCTACGCCTTCACGGTGGGCCAGCGCAAGGGCCTCGCGCTCGGGCGTCCGGCCCCCGACGGCGCGCCCCGCTACGTGGTGGACGTGCAGGTCTCGACCAACACCGTCGTGGTGGGCCCCGCCGAGCTCCTGAGCGTCGACCGGGTCGCGGGCGAGAAGGCGATCTGGCTCTGCTCCCCGGCCGAGGAGGCGGGCCCCGACGGCTGGATCGACGGCGAGGTCCAGGTGCGGGCGCACGGCGCCCCGGTGCCGGCGCGGGTCCGGGCTACGGGCGAGGCGGTGCACCCGGGCGAGGCCGTGCCGCCGTCGGGCACCCCGGGCCTGGAGGTCCAGCTCGTGGGCGACCCGCTGCGCGGCGTGGCCCCCGGCCAGTCCGTGGTGGTGTACCGCGGCACGCGGGTGCTGGGCCAGGCGACGGTGACGGGAGCCTGGCGCTCGCGCTGACCGCGACCCCGCCTAACCCCCTGCCGAGGTAGTCACGTCGTCCGACGGGGTCACTATCTCGGCACGAAGAGCCCGCCGAGGTAGTGACCCCGTCGGACGGACGTACTATCTCGGCGAGGGGTGGCCATCGACGAGGGAGCACAGCATGACGGCAGTCAGCGGGCACGGGCCATGGCCCGGCGGCGAGCGGGACGTGCTCGAGGCGCAGCAGATGGTGCTCGGGGACCTCGCGGACGTGCCGACCGGCGTGGACGCGATCCCGTTCGTCGTCCAGCTGCCCGCGCGCGGCCCCGGCGCCGACCTGCTGGGGCGCACCGCCGCTCTGCTCGACGAGATGCCCGTGGAGCTCGGCCCGCACGGCTGGAAGCTCACCGACAACCCCGGTCTGGACGAGCGGCGGGCCGACGCGTTCCGCGTCGACGACCTCGGCGCCCTCGCCATCGCCGCCTACGGCTACGTGGGCCCGCTCACCGTCGAGCTCACCGGCCCCTGGACCCTGGCCGCCGAGCTGTGGTCGGCGCGCGGCGACCGCGTCCTGGCCGACAAGGGCGCGCGCCGCGCCCTCGCGCTGGCGCTCGCGGAAGGGATCCGCACGCACGTCGCCGACCTGCGGGAGCAGGTCCCGGGGGCCGACGTCGTGGTCCAGCTCTCGGAGCCGCTCCTCGGCCAGGTCCACGCCGGTGTACTGCCGACGTTCTCCGGGTTCAGCCGCCTGCGCGAGGTGCAGGGCCCCGACATCGTGGCCGGCCTCGAGCCGGTGATCGCGGCCGTCCGGGACGTCGGCGCGCGTTCCGTGGTGCACCTCGGCGCCACGTGGGTGGGCGTGCCGCCGGTGGTGCTCGCGGGAGCGGACGCCATCGGCCTCGACGTCGCCGCCTTGGCCCCGGACGGCTGGAACGAGCGGGCGTGGGAGCTCCTGGCCCGCGCCACGGAGCGCGGCACGGGGCTCTGGGCGGGGCTGCCGCCCGTCCGGGTCTCGCAGTGCGCCGGACCCGCGCTGGGCGAGCTGGTCGACCTGGTGGGCGTGCCGTGGCGGCGGGTCGGGCTGCCGGCCGCCGGCCTCGACGCCGTGACGCTGCTCGGCGCGCACCGGCGCAGGCTCGCCTCGGTGGACGAGCACCGCGCCGAGCTCGCGAACCTGGGTCGCGTCGCGGAGGCCCTCGCGGAGCGCGCCAGCGCCTGAGCCGGCGCCGCACGGGGCCCGGGGCGGCCGGGGTGGCCACGGCAGCCCCGGGCGGCCACCACGGCCGGGACCGCCTGCCACGCCGCGTAGGGTGCTGCGCATGAGTGCTGAGCCCGCCCAGATCGCCACCCCGATCGACCCCGCCGCTCCCGACCCGTTCACCTGGCTCGAGGAGGTCGAGGGCGCGCAGTCCCTCGCCTGGGTCCGCGACCGCAACGCCGAGAGCGCCGCCGCGCTCGGCGGCGACCTCTTCGCCGCGATCGAGGACGAGGTCCGCGAGGTCCTCGACTCGGAGGCCAAGATCCCGCACGTGTCCGAGGTCGGCGGCCACTACTACAACTTCTGGCAGGACGCCCGGCACGAGCGTGGCCTGTGGCGGCGCACCACGCCGGAGTCGTACCGCACCGAGTCCCCCGAGTGGGAGACGGTCCTGGACCTCGACGCCGTCGCGGAGGCCGAGGGCAACTCGTGGGTGTGGCACGGCGCGAGCGTGCTGCGCCCGACGCCGGAGCGGCTGGCGGCCGGCGAGCCGTTCCGGCGGGCGCTCGTGGAGCTGAGCCCGGGCGGCTCGGACAGCGACGTGACCCGCGAGTTCGACCTCGTCGAGAAGCGGTTCGTGGAGCCTGCCGAGGGCGGCTTCCGCCGCGAGCAGGCCAAGGGCGGCCTCTCGTGGGCCGACGAGGACTCGGTCTACGTCTTCACGGACCTGGGCCCGGGCACCCTGACCCCCGCGGGCTACCCCCGCACGGTGCGGCTCTGGCACCGGGGCACCCCGGTCGAGGAGGCCGCCCCGGTCTACGAGGGCACGGACGAGGACATGTACATCAGCGCCCGCCGCTCCCGCACGCCGGGCTTCGAGCGCGACCTCGTCTCCCGCGCCATCGCGTTCTACCGCAGCGAGACGTACCTGGCGACGGCGCCGGGCACGCCCGAGCAGACGCTCACCAAGATCGACGTCCCGGACTCCGCGGAGGTGGGCCTGCACCGCGAGTGGATGCTGGTCGAGCTGCGTGACGACTGGACCGTCGACGGCCGCACCTTCGCCGCCGGCTCGCTCCTCGCCGCCGCGTTCGACGAGTTCCTGGCCGGCTCCCGCGACCTCGCGGTCCTGTTCGAGCCGACGGCGACGACCTCGCTCGCCGGGGCCACCTGGACGCGCCACCACCTGGTGGTCAACGTCCTGGACGACGTGAAGAACCAGCTGCACGTGCTGACCCCGCCTGCGTCGGGCGCGGGGGAGTGGGCGCGCAGCGAGCTCCCGCTGGGCGGCGAGCTGCTCACGGTGGGCGTCGGCGCCGTCGACCCGGTCGACAGCGACGACGTCTGGGTGGTGACCACCGGCTACCTGACGCCGTCCACCCTGGCACGCGTCACCGTGACCGGCCCCGAGGGCCGGCAGGCCGCGCCCGAGGTACTCAAGCAGGCCCCGGCCTACTTCGACGCGGAGGGCCTGGTGGCCCGCCAGCACTTCACGGTGTCCGACGACGGCACGCGCGTCCCGTACTTCGTCGTCGGCCGGGCGGACCTCGTGTCGGGCGAGGGCGGTCCCGCGCCCACCCTGCTGTGGGGCTACGGCGGGTTCGAGCACGCGATCCTGCCGGGCTACTCGGGCACCGTGGGGCGCGCGTGGCTGGCGCGCGGCGGGGTGTACGCGGTGGCGAACATCCGCGGCGGCGGCGAGTACGGGCCGTCCTGGCACCAGGCAGCGCTGCGGGAGCGGCGCCACCGCGCGTACGAGGACTTCGCCGCGGTGGCGCGCGACCTCGTCGCCCGCGGCATCACCGTGCCGGAGCGGCTCGGGATGGAGGGCCGGTCCAACGGCGGGCTGCTGGCCGGGAACATGCTGACGCAGTACCCGGACCTGTTCGGCGCCGTGATCGTGGGCGTGCCGCTGCTCGACATGAAGCGGTACTCGCACCTGCTGGCCGGGGCGTCGTGGATGGCCGAGTACGGCGACCCTGACACGGACGACTGGGAGTTCATCAGGGCGTTCTCGCCGTACCACCTGTTCGCGGCGGACGGGGACTACCCGCCCGTGCTGTTCACGACGTCCACGAAGGACGACCGCGTGCACCCGGGCCACGCCCGCAAGCTGGCCGCGCTCATGCTCGAGGCGGGCAAGGACGTGACCTACTACGAGAACATCGAGGGCGGTCACGGCGGCGCGGCGAACAATGCGCAGGCGGCCCACATGGCGGCGACGCACTGGACGTTCCTGTGGGGGCGGCTGGGGTAGCCGCCGGGGTGGCGTGATCGACGCCACCCCTCCTCCTCTTGTGGTCTGACCACACTTCGTGAAGACTTTCACATGTCAGAGGAGGAGAGAGGGACGTGAGCACCAAGACCCAGCCAGACCCCGCGGCCGCCGCCGTGGACGCCCTCGTGCAGCGAGGCCTCAAGGCCCTGCGCGAGTACGAGACCTTCACCCAGGAGGACGTGGACCGCATCGTCAAGAAGGCGAGCGTGGCGGCCCTGCACGAGCACGGGAACCTCGCGCTGATGGCCGTCGAGGAGACCGGCCGCGGCGTCTTCGAGGACAAGGCGACCAAGAACATCTTCGCCTGCGAGCACGTCACCCACTCGATGGCGAACCTGCGCACCGTGGGCGTCGTCGGCCGGGACGACCTCAACGGCATCGTCGAGATCGCCGAGCCCGTGGGCGTCGTCGCGGCCCTCACGCCGGTCACCAACCCCACCAGCACCGCGATCTTCAAGGCCCTCATCGCCCTCAAGACCCGCAACCCGATCATCTTCGCGTTCCACCCGAACGCCCAGCGCTCCTCGGTCGCCGCCGCCCGGGTCGTGCGCGACGCGGCGGTCGCCGCCGGCGCCCCCGAGGACTGCGTCCAGTGGATCGAGAGCCCGAGCATGGGCGCGACGCACGCGCTCATGCACCACGACGGGGTCTCCCTCATCCTCGCCACGGGCGGCAACGCGATGGTCCGCGCCGCCTACAGCGCAGGCAAGCCCGCGCTCGGCGTGGGCGCGGGCAACGTCCCCGCCTATATCGAGCGGACGGCGAAGCTGGGCCGCGCGGTCAACGACGTCGTGCTCTCCAAGGGCTTCGACAACGGCGTGGTCTGCGCCTCGGAGCAGGCGGTCATCATCGACACAGAGGTGTACGACGACGCCCTGGCCGAGTTCGCGCGCCTGCACGCCTACCGCGTCACCCCCGACGAGAAGGCGCTGCTCGAGGACCTCGTCTTCGGGGTCCGCGCGGACCACGTGAGCTGCGCGGGGGCGCGGCTGAACGCGGCAGTGGTGGGTCGGAGCGCGCAGTGGATCGCGGAGCAGGCGGGGTTCTCGGTGCCCGACGACACGTCGGTGCTCCTCGCGGAGATCTCCTCCGTGGGGCCGCAGGAGCCGCTCAGCCGCGAGAAGCTCAGCCCGGTGCTGGCGGTCCTGCGCGCCGAGAGCACCGACCACGGCGTCAGCCTCGCGCAGCAGATGGTCGAGTTCGACGGCCTCGGCCACAGCGCCGCCATCCACACGCAGGACGAGGCGCTCGCGGAGCGCTTCGGGCACGCGGTCAAGGCGGTGCGCATCCTGTGGAACCAGCCGTCGGCGCTCGGTGGCATCGGCGACATCTACAACGCCCTCATCCCGTCGCTGACCCTGGGCTGCGGCTCGTACGGCCACAACTCGGTCTCGAACAACGTGTCGGCCGTGAACCTCGTCAACGTCAAGCGCGTGGCCCGCCGCAACAACAACATGCAGTGGTTCAAGGTCCCGCCCAAGACGTACTTCGAGCCCAACGCGATCCGGTACCTGGCGGACATGCCCGGCGTCCGGCGTGTCACGATCGTCACCGACACGGTGATGAGCGGCCTCGGCATCGTCGACAAGGTGCTCGACGTGCTGAACCGCCGGCCCGACAAGGTGGCCGTGCAGATCATCGACCAGGTCGAGCCCGAGCCGTCGGTCGGGACGGTGGAGAAGGGCGCGGAGATGATGCGCGACCACCGCCCCGACACGATCATCGCGATCGGCGGAGGCTCGCCGATGGACGCGGCCAAGGTCATGTGGCTCAAGTACGAGCACCCCGAGGTGAGCTTCAGCGACCTGCGCGAGAAGTTCTTCGACGTCCGCAAGCGCGCGTTCACGTACCCGACGCTCGGCACGCTCGCCCAGCTCGTGTGCGTGCCGACGTCGAGCGGCACGGGCGCCGAGGTGACGCCGTTCGCGGTGATCACGGACCAGTCGACGGGCTACAAGTACCCGCTCGCGGACTACGCGCTGACGCCGTCCGTGGCGATCGTCGACCCGGTGCTGACCGCGACCATGCCGGCGAGGCTGGCTGCCGACTCGGGCTTCGACGCCCTGACGCACGCCACCGAGGCGTACGTGAGCGTGTACGCGAACGACTTCACGGACGGCCTCGCGCTCCACGCGATCAAGCTGGCGTTCGAGAACCTGGAGCAGTCCGTCACCGGACGGCCGGACGACCCCGCCACCGAGGTGGCGCGCGAGAAGATGCACAACGCCGCGACGATCGCGGGCATGGCGTTCGGCAACGCGTTCCTCGGGATCGTGCATGCGATGGCCCACACCGTGGGTGCGACCTTCCACCTTGTCCATGGCCGCACCAACGCCGTGTTCCTGCCGCACGCCGTCCGCTACAACGGCCAGGTCCCGGCCAAGGTGACCGGCTGGCCCAAGGCTGAGCGGTACGTGGCGCCCGAGCGGTACCAGGAGATCGCCCGCCACCTGGGCCTCCCGGCGAGCACCCCCGAGGAGGGCGTGGAGTCCTACGCCCGGGCGGTGGAGGAGCTGCGCGACGCCGTCGGCATCGAGCGGTCGTTCCAGGCGCAGGGCGTCCCGGAGGACGAGTTCGTCGCGGGGCTCGACGCCCTCGCGATGCGCGCCTACGAGGACCAGTGCGCCCCGGCCAACCCGCGGCTCCCGATGCTGGCGGACATGAAGGACATCATGACCGCCGCCTACTACGGCACCTCGCGCGAGGAGGTGCGGGCGGCCCGCCCGGCCGCGGCGGCGTAGCGCCCCCTGAGCGACCCGACCCCGCCGGCCGTCCCCTCCGGCGGGGTCGGGTCTTCGGCGGTTGTGGCGACGCATATTGCCCTTTCTTGACTTTAGATGTCAAATCGGGGAATTCGCCCTTCCAGGCGGCCGGATTGGCGGACGAGAAGTTTCTTCGCGAGTTCCCCGGCGCGCCGCCGCCTCGGTTCGCGGGCGTGGTGCCGGACGAACCGCCAGGCCAGGCCGTTCCTGGGTCGCCGGGGCGTGCGAGGGCTGCTCGTCACATCACGCGAGAGGGTTCCCCGGGCGTGTCGGGCTGTGGTAGAAAACCATCCCGACGGGGTATTCGCCCTGTTCAACCGCGTTCGCGGTGAAGCTCGCGCGATCTTCACGGCACACCCGCCTGCCGCGGGTGCGGTTCCGACGAAAAACCTTTGGGAGGACCGGCTCGGTGAGCTCGATGTCTTCTAACCCGCCGGGCCGGTTACGACAGGTCGCGCCCTGGGTGAGCGTGGTCGGCGTCGTCGCCTACGCCGTGGTCACCCCGGTGCTGTACCTCAAGACCGGCATGGGCGCCGAGTGGCTCGCGTGGTTGGTCGGCGGGGCAGCTGTGCTGCTGGCCGTCGTCGCCGCGCTCGTCTCCGCCCGCAGCGTGCGAGCCGACGAGGAGGAGCACCGGCGCCTGCTGTACCGCGCCCGGAGCGCCGAGGCGAACGCCGAGGCTCGTCGCCTCGCCCTCGACTCACTCGTCAACGGCCAGCTCCAGGCGTACTTCGACGGCGCGCCCATGCCGCCCCAGCCCCCGCTCGAGGACGAGGTCGCCCGCGGCTACCTCGACGAGGCGGCCACCGCGATCATGCGCGTGCAGGACTCGCGTCTCGCCCGCCGCGACGCGGTGCAGGTCGCGGTCGTGGCGCTGGGCCGCAAGGTCCAGGCGTCGGCGCACCGCATCCAGGAGGAGGCCGCACGCATGGTGCAGCGGCACCCCACGGACCCCGACATCCTGCAGACCTCCATGCGCGTGGACCACGCCGCCGCCCAGCAGGCCCGCCAGGCGCAGAGCCTCGCAGCCCTCTGCGGCGAGTGGCCGGGCCAGCAGTGGAACGAGCCGCTGGCGCTGCCCGACGTCGTCAAGGGCGCCTCCGGGCGCATCACCGCCTTCCACCGCGTCGAGGTCTCCGGTGACCCGGGGGTCGCCGTGTCGGCCCGCGTCGTCGAGCCCCTGATCCACCTGGTGTCCGAGCTGCTCGCGAACGCGACCCAGTCCTCGCCGCCCACCACGCAGGTCCTCGTGTCGCTGCGCCAGGTGCAGCGCGGAGCCGTCGTCGAGATCGACGACTGCGGCGTGGGCCTCGACACCAAGCAGCTCGACCAGGCACGGGAGATCGCGTCGGGCCGCAAGGCGGTGAGCATCGTCGACCTGGGCGAGATCCCGCAGACCGGCCTCGCCGTGGTGGGCACATACGCCCGCCGGCACGGCTTCCGCGTGGACATCACCGAGTCGGTGTACGGCGGCCTGCGGGCGATCGTCATGATCCCGGCGGAGCTCACCGAGCCGCTCGTCCCCGCCGGCATGGTGACGTCAGGCACGAGCCTGCCCGAGCCACGCCAGTCCGCGGTCGCGACGGTCCATTCCGTCCCGACGGTCCCGTCGGTGCCCGCCAGGCAGTCTCCGGCCGCTGTCCCCACGGTGCCGAGCCTCCCTGCCGCCCGCGCCGTCACGGAGCCCGCCGCCGGGCCGCTCGCCGAGGAGGAGACAGTGCGGACCGACGACGCCTGGCCGGCCGAGAGCCTGGTCGAGAGGCCTTCCGGGCCTGCCACCGTCACGCTCCCCGCGGTCGTCCCCGCGGAGGCCGACGGCGGCACGCAGGCCGAGGAGGAGACGTACACGGCTCCGCCCGCCCCATCGGCCACCGCCGAGAACCCGCTCCTGCGCCGCGGCCGCACCCCGGAGGACGACGAGTTCGCCGATCCCGCCACGCTCCCGCAGCGGCGCTCCCGCAGGGGGGAGGACGCGCCCGGCGTCCCGGCCCCGGCCACCCCGTCTCGCCCCGTCCGCCAGCAGAGCGCCGAGGAGGCCGGCCAGTGGATGGGCGCCTTCTTCAGCACCGGTGAACCGGGCGGGGCACCACACAGCAGCACGTCAGCCGATGCTGACATGACTTCGGAGGACCGATGACCACACAGGCTGACGAGACCACTCACGCCGACGGCAACAGCTGGATGCTCGAGCTCATCAGCGGGGTGCGCGGGGTGCGCCACGTCGTGGTGCTCACGTCCGACGGCCTCCTCAAGGTCCGGACCGACAACACGCCGCTCGACGTGGCGGACAAGGTCTCGGCCGCGTGCGCCGGCCTGGCCGCCCTCGGCGTCGGGATGAGCCGGGAGTTCGGCACCGGCGACACCATCCGCCAGGTCGTGGTCGAGTTCGAGGGCGGTTTCCTCTTCGTCCGGGGTGCCGGCGACGGCTCGCGGCTCGCCGTGGTCACCGAGGCGACCATCGACCCGGCGCTCATCGCGCAGCAGATGCAGGCGCAGGTCCTCATGATCGGGGAACGCACGCTCGGCACGGACGCGCTCGCCTGAGGCCGGGGAGGAACCGCATGAGGGACGACGAGGAGTACCGCGACCACCCGGTCCGGTCCTACGTGCTCACCTCGGGACGGGCGCACCCGACACGCAACACCCTGCGGCCCGAGACGCTGCTCGTGGCGGTGGACGGACGCCCGGCCCCCGCCACGGCGAGCGGGCAGCAGCGTGAGCTGCTCCGGCTGTGCCGGGGGACGCTCGCCCTGGCCGAGGTCGCCGCCTACCTCGGCCTGCCGGTCAGTCTCGTCGCCGTCCTGGTGTCCGACCTGGTCGACACCGGTCACCTCACGATCCGTTCCAACCACCAGGCCCACGCGCTGCCCAGCCGGGACGTCCTGGAGAAGGTGCTCGATGGACTCCGTAACCTCTGAACAGCCGGTCCGCTCGTCGCAGCACCTGGCCCCGACCGTCGCACGGTCGGTGAAGGTGCTCGTGGTGGGAGCCTTCGGCGTGGGCAAGACCACCCTCATCGGGTCGGTGAGCGAGATCGAGCCGCTCCGGACCGAGGAGGTCATCACGACGGCCAGCGTCGGCGTCGACCCCGTGGCGGGCCACGGCGAGAAGACGACGACCACCGTCGCCATGGACTTCGGGCGCGTGACCGTGAGCCCCGAGGTGGCGCTCTACCTCTTCGGCACGCCCGGCCAGCGCCGGTTCTGGGACCTCTGGGCGGGCCTGGCCGACGGCGCCGTGGGCGCCGTGGTCATGATCGACACCCGCCACCTCGAGGACAGCTTCGAGGTGCTCGACCAGCTCGAGCTGCGCACCACCATGCCGTTCGCGGTGGTCGTGAACGAGTTCCCCGACGCGCCGCAGTACCCGGTGGAGCGGCTCCGGGCCGCTCTCGACCTGCTGCCGTCGACGCCGATCGTGAAGTGCGACGCGCGTGACCGGACGTCCGCCGTGCGGGTGCTCGTCGCGCTCGTCGAGCACGCCCTGACCTTCCCGGTGTTCCAGAAGGTCCTGGCGTGAGCGCGACCCCGGCGGTCGTCGAGCCGTCCTGAGGACGAGCTGCCGTGGTCGCGCCATCCCCAGAGTCTTCCGGTGACGTTCCGCCCGCAGGGGGCGGGGGCGGTTGCCGCCGGGTTCGTGCCGGGGGCGCCGCCGCCCGGTGACCCGACCTCCTCACGAAGGAACACCTGTGACCGAGACCGAGGACTCGTTCCTCCACCTCACCGACATCCCCGACCGCACGCCGCTCGTCTCCGTCACCGGTGCCGACGACATGCACGCGGCGCTGGCCGGGCTGCAGGCACGCTGGGGCATGGTCGCCCCGGTGGACCTGGAGCCCGGTGTGCCCGGCTGGCTGGTCCTGGGCCATCGCGAGATCTGCGACGTGATGCGCAACGAGGGCCTGTTCTCACGCGACCCGCGCAACTGGCGGTGGAACTACGAGCGGCTCCTGCCTGCGGGCTCGTCGCTGCGCTCCATGCTGTCGCCCGGCCGCCGGGCCGCCTACTACGAGGACGGCCCCGAGCACCGCCGGCTCCGGGCCCCGCTCGACGACGCCTTCGGGTCCCTCGACGAGCCGCGCACCGCGGCGATGGTCCGGGAGATCTGCGAGGGCCTCATCGGGCAGTTCGGGCCCCGCGGGCGGGCCGACCTCATCTCCGAGTACGCCATCGCGGTGTCCTTCCTCTCGGTGGCCGGCATGTTCGGCTTCCGCGAGAAGGACGGGCTCGCGCTGCTGCGGTGCGTGGGCGAGATCTTCGGCCACGGCGGCGACCCGGAGACGGGCCTGGCGGAGATGGACCGGATCGTCCTGGACCACGTCCGGGAGCGGCGCGCCCGACCCACCGAGGACCTGACGACCGTCCTGGCCGCCCACCCCGCCTTCGAGGAGGACGAGGAGGTGGTGCACTCCCTCGTGGTGGCCATCTGCGCGGCGAACGAGATGCTCGTGTCCTGGATCGCGGCGACGCTGCGGCTCATCATGACCGACCCGCGGTACACCGGCCGGGTGTCGGGGCCCCGTCGCGGGCTGGACGACGCCCTCGACGAGACCCTGTGGCGCGAGCCGCCGATCGCGAACCTCCCGGCGCGCTTCGCGCTGACGGACTGCGAGCTGGGCGGTCGCGTGGTGCGGGAGGGCGACGCCCTGGTGATGGGCGTGGCCGCCGCGAACGCCGACCCCCGGGTGCACACCGAGGACGAGTGGTTCGAGACCGGCAACCGGTCCCACGTGTCGTTCGGCGTGGGACCGCACGCCTGCCCCGCGCCCCGGGCGGGGCGGTTGATCGTGAAGATCGCCGTGGAGAGCCTGGTGCAGCGCCTCGACCTGCGCCTCGCAGGCCCGGACGTGACGTGGGCGCCGTCGCCGTGGTCGCGCTACCCGGCGGCGATGCCGGTGGTCTTCACGCCCACCACGGGCGCCGCAGCCCACGGCAGGCGCCGCGTTCCCCGGGAGCCCGCCTCGTCGATCGGGGGAGCGTGACGACGTACCAGGAGCGGCTCGAGGACGTGCCGCACAGGGTCCGGCTGGACGAGGTGACCGGCGCACCGGACCCGCGCGAGCTGTACGCGCGCCTGCAGCTGCAGTGGGGCCCCGTGGCCCCGGTCGACCTGGAGCCGGGCGTCCCGGCCTGGCTGGTGCTCGGCCACCGGGAGGTCAGCGCGGTCCTGCGCAACGAGCTCCTGTTCTCACGGGACTCGCGGACCTGGCGGTACGTCGCCGAGCACGGCCCGGACCCGGCGTCGGCGGTGCTCGGGCTGCTGGCGCCCCGCGAGAACGCGTACTACGTGGACGGCGCCCACCACCGCCGGCTGCGGGCGGCGATCGACGACGCCCTCGCGGAGCTGGACGAGAGCCGGCTGGCGCGCACCACGTCGGCCACGGCGCACGCCGTGCTGGACCGCCTCGCCTCCCGCGCCGAGGTGGACCTCGTGCGCGACTACGCCGTCGAGGTCCCGGTCCAGGTCCTCGGCGAGGTGCTGGGGCTGAGCCTCGTCGACGCCGCGCGCATGCGGGACCTGGTCCAGGCGCAGCACCGTGGCCTGGAGGCGGCGCAGGAGGCGTCCGACGAACAGCTCATGCTGCTCGTCGAGCACGTGGCCGCCCACCGGGCCGAGCCGGCGGGCGACCTGACCGCGTCGCTGATCGACCGGCCGACGCTGGCCAACGACATCGAGGTCCAGGCGGCGATCGCCCTGCTGTTCACCATCGGGCAGGAGGCCGGGACCGCGTGGATCGCGAGCGTTCTGCACGCGCTCCTCACCGACGAGGCGTTCGTCGCGCGGTTCCAGGGCGGGCGCATCGACTTCGAGGGCGCGCTGGACGAGGTCTCCCGCACCACGCCGCCGATGACCCACGTCCTTCCGCGGTTCGCCCTCTCCGACTGCGAGCTGGGCGGGCGGCTCGTGGCGCGCGGGGACGCCGTCGTGCCCGCGCTCGCCGCGGCGAACACGGACCAGGCGGTGCACGCGACGTCCGAGCCGTGGCTCGAGGCGGACAACCGGTTCCACCTGACATGGGGCGCGGGCGCGCACGCGTGCCCGGCGCACCGGGCGGCCACCATCATCACCCGCACCGCGGTGGAGGTGGTGCTGCACCGGGCACCGGAGATGGGGCTGACCGTCGAGCCCGGGGCGATCGGGATGACGCCGTCGCCGTGGACACGCCGCCCGAGCAGGCTTCCCGTGCTGCTCCGGGCGGCGTGACCCGCGCGCGACCCCCGCTCAGACCTCGGCGGGGGCGCGCTCCACGATGCGCTGCCGCAGCCGCGCGGTCATGCCGCGGTAGGCCGTCGGGTCGACCGGCAGGAGCCACTGCTTGAGCTTCGCGGCCGAGCCGATGTCGAGCCCGAGGTCCCCGAGCGTCTCGTCGATGTTGTGCAACGAGAACGGGATGACGTTGGTGCCGCGGGCGTGCCGGCCGTTGGTGCGCTCCTGGAGCCAGTGCACCCGCTCGGCGACCAGCCGGCGACGCTCGTCGAGCGGGGGCAGCTCGACCAGCCCGGCGAGGTACGCGCCGGTCCAGACGGCGCCGACCTCCGCCGACAGCGGGCTGAAGAACGACGAGTTGTAGCCCGAGAAGGTCAGGTGGGGCAGGTCGTGGGGGAGGATCTGCCGCCAGAGGTGGAAGTTGCCGTCCTCGCCCACCACGCGCGACTGCAGGTCCTCCGAGAGGAACGGCAGCCGCTGGTGGAAGCCGGTGCCGCAGACCACGAGGTCGGCGCGCACCTCGGCGCCGTCGGTCAGCAGCGCCCACGGCTCGCCGTCCTTGACGACGAAGCGCTCGATCTCGGCGTCCCGGTGCACGGAGATCTTGCCGTCGGCCACCTGGTCGTAGAAGCCTTCGGTGGCCAGGCTGACCGTGCTGCTGGCGATGTCCGCGAACGGGCCGCGCGGTACGAGCCCCAGCTTCTTCAGCTTGTACTGTGCCGTGGAGACCGCGCCGAGGGACTCGACCATGCCCGCGGTCACCGGCTTGCCGGCGCCGTGCAGGAACTTCTCGAACCCGGCCGGCTCCTGGTACTCGAACAGCGCCTCGCCCATCCGCGTGAGGAGCAGGTACTTCATGTTGAGGACGTTGCCGATGTACTTCGGCATCTTCCACAGCAGCTGCCTCGCCACCACCGTGGTGCTCACGGCGACAGGCCCGAGCTCGGCGGCCACGTCGCACGCGGACTTGCCGTAGCCGACCACGACGACGTGCTTGCCGCGCTCCGCCTCGACGTCGCCCAGCTGCGTGGCCGCGACCATCCGGCCGCCGGCCCGGACGAGGTCCGCGTACCCCTCGTACCGGGGGAACACCGGGTCGGAGAAGATGCCGTTGGCCACGACGAGGTGGTCGTACCGCTCGGGGTCGCCGACGGCGCCACCGGCGGGGCGGGCGGTGATCAGCCAGCCGTCCTCGACGTCGGTGAGCTCGGCGCGCACCACCTCCGTCGAGAGCCGGAGGGACCGCCGGAGCCCGAAGGTGTCGGTGTACGTCTCCAGGTAGGTCTGGACCTGCTCACCGAGGGGGAACTCGGCGAAGTGCCGGGGCATCCTCAGGTCGGAGAAGGTGTACGAGTCCCGGTTGTTCTGGGTGCTCAGGCCGCTGTACCGGCGGGTGGCGCTCCACACGCCGCCGACGTCGGGCGCCTTCTCGTACACGGTGACGTCGTGATCGAGCTCGCGCAGCACCTTTGCCGCTGCGAGGCCCGCGAATCCTGCACCGATGACGGCGATCTTCACGTTGACTCCCATTCGTGGCGGTATGCACCTGCCATTTCGGTCGAATGGTAGCGATATCGATGGGTTGCCCGGTAGGGCGTCCGGCCGATCCCACCCACCCCGTTGCCCGGGCTACCTTCTACTCATGAGCAGCGCTCCTCCTGAACGGCAGAACACCTCCACCCGGTTCCGGCTCCTGGTGACCGGCGGCGGCACCGGCGGCCACACCTACCCGGCGCTCACCACGCTCCGGACGCTCCAGGCCCGGCTCGCCGCGCGCGGCGCCGTGGTGGAGGCGTTGTGGGCAGGGACCGAGAACGGGCTCGAGGCCCGCGTCGCCGCCGCCGAGGGCATCGCCTTCGCGGAGGTCGCCACGGGCAAGGTGCGCCGGTCGGGCAACCCGCTCGGGATGCTGACCGCCCAGAACGCGCGGGACATGGCGCGGGTCCCGGTCGGCGTCGCGCAGGCGCGGTCGATCGTCGCCACGTTCCGGCCGGACGTCATCCTGTCGACCGGGGGGTACGTCGCCGTCCCGGTGGGCATCGCGGCCGGGCTCTGCCGCCGGCCGCTGGTGGTGCACGAGCAGACCGTCCGTCTCGGGCTGGCGAACCGGGTCCTCGTCCGGACGGCGTCGCGCGTCGCCGTGTCGTCGCCGTCGACCCTGGACCTGCTGCCCGGCGGCGTCCGCGAGCGTGCGGTGGTCACGGGGAACCCGATCCGCGCGGAGGTGCTCTCCGGCGACCCGCTGAAGGCCGTCGAGGCGCTGGACCTGGACGCGTTCCACCCGGACCTGCCGACCGTCTACGTGACGGGCGGCGCCCAGGGGTCGGTGCAGATCAACGACCTGGTCGCCGCCGCGCTGCCGTGGCTGCTGGAGCGGGCGAACGTGGTGCACCAGTGCGGCCCGGCGAACGTCGAGGCCATGAGCGCCCGCGCCGCCGCGCTGCCGGCCCACCTGGCCGCCCGCTACCGGCTCACGGGGTTCGTCGGCCCGGAGCTGCCCGACCTGCTGGCCCTCGCCGACGTGGTGATCTCCCGCAGCGGCGCGGGCACCATCGCCGAGCTGACCGCGCTCGGCAAGCCGTCGGTGCTGGTCCCGCTGGCGTCGTCGGCCGGGAACGAGCAGGCGCACAACGCGGCGCGGCTCCAGGAGGTGGGCGCCGCCGTCGCCCTCGCCGGCGAGGTCACTCCCGACCGGCTCTGCGACGCCGTCGCTCCGCTCCTTGCCGACCCGGCCCGGCGCGAGCAGATGGCACGCGCCGCCCTCGACCACGGGCGGCCCGACGCCGCCGAGCGGCTCGTCGACGTCCTGCTCGAGGCGGCGGGCTGGCCGCTCTGACGCACCGGCGGGTCGCGCCGGGCCGTGCTGGGGCCGTGCCGGGAGCCGATGTCGGTGGTCCGCGCGATGATGGGCGCGTGAGCGAGACGACAGACCTGAACACCCTTCCGGACGACGCCGAGGCCGGCGCTGCGATCGCCGACGAGACGGCGGCGCAGCGCCGCTGGGCCGAGCTCGTGGCGCTGATCGAGGAGGACCAGCGTGCCTATTACGAGCGCGACGCCCCGGTGGTCTCGGACGCGGAGTACGACGCGCGGATGGCGGAGCTGCGGGCGCTCGAGGCGGAGCACCCGGCGCTGGCCACGCCGGAGTCGCCCACCCAGCGGGTGGGCGGGCAGGTCGCCGCGGGGTTCGCCACGGTGGAGCACCTCGAGCGGATGCTGTCGCTGGACAACGTCTTCTCCGTCGAGGAGCTGCGCGCGTGGGACGCGAAGGTGGCGCGTGACCTGGGCACGGTGGAGGGGGCGCACGTCGGCTACCTGTCCGAGGTCAAGATCGACGGACTGGCGATCGCGCTCCTGTACGAGAAGGGGCGCCTCGTGCGCGCCGCGACCCGTGGCGACGGCCGGACGGGCGAGGACGTCACCGCGAACGCGCTGCGGATCGCCGACATCCCGCACGAGCTCTCGGGCGATGGCCACCCCGACGTCGTGGAGGTGCGCGGCGAGGTGTTCATCCCGGTCGAGGCCTTTCACGGGCTGAACGCGCTCCAGGCAGAGCTGCGCGACCGGCACGTCACCGACGCGCAAGGACGCTTCGACGGCCGCGCCAGCGCGCACGGCGACTTCGACGAGGCGCGCGCACGGCTTGCCGCGGAGCGGCGCTTCCCCGCCTTCGCGAACCCGCGCAACGCCGCGGCCGGTGGCCTGCGCCAGCTCCTGGACAAGAAGGACGGCCTCGACCTCGAGGCGGGGGTCGCCCGGATCGCCGCCCTGCGGCTGTACGTGCACGGGGTCGGCGCGCTCCAGTGGACCGCGGGCGAGCACGCCGAGCTGCAGCGCCAGTCCGAGGCGTACACCCACTTCGCGGAGTGGGGTCTGCCCGTCTCCCCGCACAACCGGGTGCTCGACGGTATCGACGCCGTCGTGGAGATGATCGAGCATTTCGCCGAGCACCGGCACTCCATCGAGCACGAGCTCGACGGCATCGTGATCAAGGTCGACGAGCTGGAGCTGCAGCGCCGACTCGGATCCACGAGCCGCGCGCCCCGCTGGGCGATCGCCTACAAGTACCCGCCCGAAGAGGTCAACACCCGCCTGCTCGCCATCCCGGTGGCGGTGGGCCGCACCGGCCGGGCCACGCCGTACGCGGTGATGGAACCCGTGAAGGTGGCCGGCAGCACCGTCCGGCAGGCCACCCTCCACAACCAGGACGTGGTGCGGGCCAAGGGCGTCCGCATCGGCGACGTGGTGGTGCTGCGCAAGGCGGGAGACGTGATCCCGGAGATCCTCGGTCCCGTCTCGGCGCTGGCCGACGACGGGTACCCGCGCGAGGACTTCGTCATGCCCACCACCTGCCCGGAGTGCGGCACCGAGCTGCGGCCCATGAAGGAGGCCGACGTCGACCTCCGCTGCCCCAACGCCGAGTCCTGCCCTGCCCAGGTGCGCGGCCGGGTGGAGCACATCGGGTCGCGCGGCGGCCTCGACATCGAGGGTCTGGGGGAGGTGGCGGCGGCAGCGCTCACCCAGCCGCTGGAACCGGACGAGCCGCCGTTGCGGACCGAGGCGGGCCTCTTCAGCCTCACCCCCGAGCAGCTCGAACCCATCCGGGTGATCGTGCGCGACAAGGAGACCGGCCAGCCCAAGCCCGCCGAGGGCAAGGAGGAATGGGCGGAGATCCCGGTCTCGGGCGGTACCACCACGCGGGTCAAGGTGGCCAGGCCCTTCCAGAAGCGGATCGCGAACACGTACCCGCCCGGCACCGAGCACCTCACCGCTGCCGAGCGCCGCACGGCCGGGGTCACCAAGAACTACCCCGTCTACGGGCCGTCGTCCGCCGCCGCCACCCTCCTCGAGGAGATCCGGCGCGCCAAGACCAAGGACCTGTGGCGCATCCTCGTCTCGCTCAACATCCGGCACGTCGGGCCGGTCGCGGCGCGGGCGCTCGCGGACTGGTTCGGCTCGCTCGACGCGATCCGTGCCGCCACGCGCGACGAGCTCGCGGCGGTCGAGGGCGTCGGTCCCGTGATCGCCGACCAGGTCGTCGAGTGGTTCACCGTCGGCTGGCACGTCGAGATCGTCGACGCCTGGGCCGCGGCCGGCGTCCGGTTCGCGATCCCCGGCCACCCCGGCCCGGAGGCCATGGCAGCGCAGGCCGCCGCAGGCGCCGCGCCGACCGGCCCGCTCGCCGGGCTCACCGTCGTGGTGACCGGCTCGCTGGAGGGCTTCTCCCGCGACGGCGCCAAGGAGGCGATCATCGCGGCCGGCGGCAAGGCCGCGGGCTCGGTCTCGAAGAAGACGGACTACGTCGTGGTGGGCGAGAACGCCGGCACCAAGGCGGCCAAGGCGGAGGAGCTCGGCCTGCCTGTGCTCGACGAGGCGGGCTTCGTGAAGCTGCTGGAGGGCGGACCGGACGCTCTCTGACGTGTGCCACCGCGCCCTTCCCGGCCGGTCGGGAGGGGCGTACGCGCCCGGAGTTGTGAGTGCCCAGGGTCCGCCTAGCCTCGAATGAGGTCAGGAAACGGCCGCCCGCGAGCCGGGCTGCGCACTCCTTCAGCCCGTCTCGCTCCCGCAGGCAGACCGGCCGCGCCGCGGCCGGTGTCTGACGACAGGAGACCGAGCATGAGTGAGAGCAGCTACCCGCAGCGCACGCCCACGGGCGTGGCGCACGACACCACAGGGGCGTCCACCGGTCTGTCGTCCGGACCGGGTGCCCCGCCGTCGCAGCAGTCCTCGGGGTCGACGGCCCACGAGGCGAAGGGGCGCGCCGCCGACGTGGCGTCGCACGCCGGCGACGCCACGAAGGGGCTGGCGCACGAGTCCCGCGAGAAGGCCGGCGAGGTTGCGGGCGAGGCCAAGGAGCGCGCGCGCAACCTCGCGGGGCAGGCCCGCGAGGAGCTCCGCGGCCAGGCCGGGACGCAGCAGCAGCGCCTGGCCGGCGGGCTGCGCAGCTTCGGCGACGAGCTGGCCCAGATGGCCGGCTCGAGCCAGGAGCACGGCTACGCCGCAGACCTCGCCGAGCGCGCCGGCGACCTGAGCCGCCGCGCGGCGTCGTGGTTCGAGGACCGCGACCCCGGGTCGGTCCTCTCCGAGGTGCAGGACTTCGCGCGCCGTCGCCCCGGGGTGTTCCTCGCCGTCGCGGCCGGGGCCGGCCTGCTCGCCGGCCGTCTCGCCCGCGGTCTGAAGGACTCCGGCGGCGACGGGACGGTCCGGCGCGACGAGGTCGCGGGCACGTACGGGCCCGCCGGGACCACCTACGCCACCGGGTCGGGCTACCCCGCCGACTCCGCGTACGGCGCGGGCACGGCGTACGGCAGCGACCCGGCCGTGGGCGTGGGCGGCGTCCCGGGCGAGCCCGCGGTGGGCACCCGCGCGGGCTCCGGTGCCTACGCGCCGACCTCGGACGTGGGGACCTCCGGTGGATACCCCGCCACGACCGGCGAGGCCACGACGGGCGAGCCGATCGCCGAGGACCTCGACCCGACGTGGCAGAGCCGGCGGGGAGGTGTCGACGATGCCGACCGCGCGTGAGCCCGACTGGGTGGAGTCTCCGGTCCCGACCGCGACGCCGTCGGGCGCCCACGCGAGGGTGCCGTCGACCGACCGGAGGCCCGGCGTCGCGCCGGACCCCGAGACGGCGAGCCTGGGCGAGATCGTCGGCGAGCTGAG
This sequence comes from Antribacter gilvus, assembly GCF_003946865.1. GTDB lineage: Bacteria > Actinomycetota > Actinomycetes > Actinomycetales > Cellulomonadaceae > Antribacter > Antribacter gilvus. Next base: position 18,827 of record NZ_QXTH01000008.1, on the reverse strand, counting down.
CCGCGACTTCTCGCGGCTGGTGCGCCAGGAGGTGGCGCTCGCGAAGGCCGAGGCGACGCAGTCCGCCAAGGAGGCCGGCAAGGGCGCGGGCATGTTCGCCGGCGCGGGGGTGGCGGGCCACATGGTCCTGCTGTTCCTGTCGGTCGCCCTGTGGTGGGGCCTCGGTTCCCTGATGGGCAGGGGGTGGTCGGCCGTCGTCGTCGCCCTCGTCTGGGCCGTCGTCGCCGCCGTGCTCTACCTGCGCGGGCGGGCCGAGGTCCGCAGGGTCAAGGGCCTTCCCCAGACCACCGACTCCCTGAAGAAGATCCCGAACGCACTCCAAGGACACGAGGAGAGGAACTCATGAGCACCGACCCCGAGGTGATCCGGGCCGACATCGAGCGCACCCGCGTGGAGCTGAGCGCGGACGTCGACGCGCTCGGTGAGAAGGTGAGCCCCCAGCAGGCGGTGCGCCGCCGGACGGAGCGCGTGCGTGGCTCCGTGTCCCGCATGAAGGACCGCGTGATGGGCAGCGCGCACGACGCGAAGCACGGTATGAGCGACACCATGTCCGGGACGGCGCACGGCGCGGCGGACTCCGTCCGCGGAACGGCGTCGTCGGTCGCCGACACCGTGTCCTCCGCCCCGCAGACCGTGCGGCGGCAGACGGAGGGCAACCCGCTGGCCGCGGGGCTCGTCGCGTTCGGCGTGGGCATGATCGCGGCGTCCCTCATCCCGGCGAGCCAGGCCGAGTCCCGCGCCGCGACGCGGGTCAAGGACAAGGCCCAGCCGCTGATGGAGGACGTCAAGCAGTCCGCGAACGAGATGGCCCAGGACCTCAAGGGCCCCGCGCAGGAGGAGCTGCGCGCGGTGCAGGACTCCGCGAAGGAGAAGGCTCGCGAGGTCAAGGAGCACGGCCGGGAGGCCGCGCAGGAGGTCGGCGAGCACGGCAAGGGTGCTGCGTCCGACGTCCGCTCGTCGGCGAGCGGCGGCGCCTGACCCGGGAGGAGATCGATGAGCCGCGCCGACAGCACGGAGAGGCCGGGGACGCCCGCCCCGGACGACCCGCGCAAGCCCGACCACCCGACGGACCTGCACAAGCGGTCCTGGGGGTACGTGCTGCGCACCACGGTGCGCCAGTTCTCCCGCGACCAGTGCCTCGACCTGGCCGCCGCCCTGACCTACTACGCGGTCCTCGCCGCGGCGCCCGCGCTCCTGGCGCTGGTGTCGCTGCTGGGCCTCGCCGGGAACGGGCAGCGCATGGTCGACCAGGTGCTGGGGACGATGGAGGGCGTGGTGCCCGAGGACGTGCTGTCGGTCGCGGAGCCGCTCGTCGCGAACGCTGCCGAGGGCGGGGGCAGGGCGGGCGTGGCCCTCGTCCTCGGTGTCGTGCTCGCCCTGTGGTCGGCTTCCGGGTACGTGGGGGCCTTCGGGCGCGCCATGAACCGCGTCTACGAGATCGACGAGGGCCGGCCCGTCTGGGTGCTGCGGCCCGTGCTGCTCGCCCTGACGCTCGTCACCGTCCTGCTCGCCGGCCTCGTCGTCGCGTCCCTGGTGCTGACCGGCCCGGTCGCCCGGGCGGTGGGGGAGACGGTCGGCCTGGGCGACGCCGCCGTGACGGTGTGGGACATCGCGAAGTGGCCCGTCATGCTGCTGCTCGTGGTCCTGCTCGTGGCGATCCTGTACCACTGGACGCCCAACGTGCGGCAGCCGCGCTTCCGCTGGATCAGCGTGGGCGCCGTGGTCGCCATCCTCGGGTGGCTGGTCGCGTCCGCCGCCTTCGGCGTCTACGTCTCGGGCTTCTCGAACTACGGCGCCACGTACGGCACGCTGGCCGGCTTCGTCGTGTTCCTGCTGTGGATGTGGATCACCAACCTCGCGCTCCTCTTCGGCGCGGAGCTGGACTCCGAGCTCGAGCGGGGCCGCGAGCTGCAGGCGGGGATCGCCGCCGAGGAGACGATCCAGCTCCCGCCGCGCAGCACGCGCGCCAGCGAGAAGCGGGAGGCGAGGCGGCAGCAGGACCTGGCCCGTGGCCGGGCCCTGCGGCAGGCGGCGAAGCCCGGCGAGGACCGCGTCAGCAGGTGACCTGTCGTCAGCGGCTCGCCCAGAGCATCCCGCGCTCGACGATCGCGCGCAGGGCGGGGTTCTCGAGGTCGGCGAGCTGGTGGCCGGCCGTCGAGACGAACACCTTCCCGGTGCCCCACCGGCGCGTCCAGACGGCCGGGCACACGAGCGGCTCGCTCCACGGGTCGCCCGGCTGCGGCACGATCGTCGTGGTGGCGAGCACCTCCGCCAGGGCGTCCGTCAGCACCCAGTACTGCTCCGAGTGGAGCGCGACGGACTCCAGCCCGGCTATCACCGGGTGGTCCTCCTTGCCGGGAACCACGTCGATCGTGTGGTGCACGAGGTCGTGCGGGTGCGCGGCGAACTGCCCGCCCACCATCTGCAGGTAGTCGGTGGCGAGCCGGAAGGAGTCGACGATCCCGCCGTGCCACCCCGCGAGGCCCGTGCCGCCCGCGACGGCGGCCCGGAGACCGCGCATCTCGTCGGGCAGGATGTCGCCCATCGTCCAGCACTGCACCACGAGGTCGATCCCGGCCATGAACTCGTCGTCGGCGTAGGCCTCGAGCGACTCCTCGAGGACCACGTCGAAGCCCGACTCCTGGAGGAACGGAACGAACAGGTCGGCGGCCTCGACGGGCGCGTGCCCGGGCCAGCCACCCCGCACCACGAGGGCTCGACGGTTCCCGACGGTCATGGGTTCTCCTAGGTTGTCGACGACGCTGGCGACCCGCGCGTCCGGCGCCTCACGTGATGAGGGCGTCGATCGCTGCGGGAGAGAGTACGTGATCGATAGCCATCGCGCTGGCACCCAGCACCCCCGCCCGGGCCCGGGCCTGCGACGTCACGATCCTGAGGTGCTGGGTCGCCAGGGGGAGGGACCGCTGGTACACGACCTCGCGGATCCCGGCGATGAGGTGCTCGCCGGCGTCGGCGATGATGCCGCCGATGACGATGAGCGACGGGTTGAGGAGGCTCACGCAGGCAGCGAGCACCGAACCGAGGTCGCGGCCCGCCTGGCGCAGGGCCCGGCTCGCGACGAGGTCGCCCGAGCGGACCAGGGCGACGACGTCGGCGCTCGTGGCGGCGTCGAGCCCGGCGGCGCGGAGCGCCGTGGCGACCGCCTGGCCGCTCGCGACCGCCTCGAGGCAGCCGACGTTGCCGCACCGGCACTGGACGTCCGGTGCGTGCGGCACGGCGATGTGCCCGATGTCCCCGGCGGCGCCCTGGGCGCCGCGCCGCAGCTCCCCGTCGGCGATGATGCCGGACCCGATGCCGGTGGCCACCTTGACGAACAGCATGTCGGTGACCTCCGGCCACGCGGTCCGGTGCTCGCCGAGCGCCATGATGTTCACGTCGTTGTCCACGAGCACCGCGGTCCCGAAGTGCCTGCGGAGGATGCCGGGCACGTCGACGTCGTCCCACGCGGGCATGATCGGCGGGTTGATGGGGCGGCCGGTCGAGTGCTCCACGGGGCCTGGCAGCCCGACCCCGACGCTCACCAGCTCGTGCCGCCTGCGGCCCGCTGTCTCCAGGAGCTTGTCGCCGTGCTCGGTGACCCAGGACAGGACGGCGTCCGGTCCGTCCGCGATGGCCAGCGGGGTCTCGAGCTCGGCCAGGACGTTCGACGCGAGGTCCGTGACCGCGAGGTGGGCGTGCGTGGCGCCGAGGTCCACGGCGAGGACGACGCGCGCGCCCGGGCGGAACGCGAAGGTCGCGGGCGGGCGCCCCCCGGTCGAGCTCGCCTCGCCGGCGGGGGCGATGAGACCGGCCGACATCAGCAGGTCGATCCGGGCGGCGATGGTCGAGCGCGCCTGCCCGGTGATCGCGGCCAGGTCGGCCCGCGTCCGGGGCTGGCCGTCGCGGAGCAGCTGAAACATCTCTCCGGCGCCGGTCGGGCGCGGCGCGAACTTGAGCAGCTCCTCCATGGGCACAGTGAATCACGGGGGAGGGTCGACTTTCGCATCGTCGGCGGACGATCTCTGCGGATGACTTCTCAACTTATGATTGACCGTCGTCAAAAGGTGCGTTAGGTTCGCCGCATGGTCAGTGCAGACCCCCAGCCGTTCCTCCAGATGCAGGGCATCGTCAAGGTCTTCCCCGGTGCGCGAGCGCTCGACGGCGTCGATCTCGACATCGTCCCCGGCGAGGTCCACTGCCTGCTCGGCCAGAACGGTGCCGGCAAGTCCACCCTCATCAAGGTCCTCGCGGGGGCGCACCAGCCCACCGAGGGACGAGTCGTCCTCGACGGCAACCCGATCACGATCACCGACCCCGTCGCGGCGCTGGGCCACGGCGTGGCCACGATGTACCAGGAGCTCGACGTCGTCGACGGCCTGAGCGTGGCCGAGAACGTGTACCTCGGCCACGAGCTGGACACTCTCGGTGTGTCCCGGCGGAGCGAGGCGATCCGCCGGACCAGGGAGATCCTGCGCCGGCTCGGGCACCCGGAGATCTCCCCGCGGCAGGAGGTCGGACGGCTGTCGGCAGCGGGCAAGCAGATCGTCTCCATGGCACGGGCCCTCTCCCACGACGCGCGGGTCATCGTCATGGACGAGCCGTCCGCCGTCCTCGACTCCGAGGAGGTCGCCAACCTCTTCCGGGTGGTGCGCGAGCTGACCTCCGACGGCGTCGCCGTCGTCTACATCTCCCACCGGCTCGAGGAGATCCGCGAGATCGGCGACCGCATCACCGTCCTCAAGGACGGCCGCACCGTGGCCCAGAACCTGCCCGTCTCCGAGACGCCCACCGCCGAGCTGATCCGCCTCATGACGGGCCGCTCGGTCGAGTACGCGTTCCCGCCGGCCGGCACCTTCGCCGACGACGCCCCCGTGGTCCTCGAGGTGCGCGGCCTGGGCCTGCGCGGGGTCTTCCGCGACGTGGACCTCACGGTGCGTGCCGGGGAGATCGTCGGCCTGGCAGGCCTGGTCGGGTCCGGCCGCTCCGAGATCCTCGAGACGGTGTACGGCGCACGCCGCGCGAGCGCCGGCGAGGTCCGGGTCGACGGACGGAGCCTGCGCGCCGGGTCCGTCCCCGCCGCCGTGGGCGCGGGCATCGGGCTCGCGCCCGAGGAGCGCAAGAGCCAGGGGCTGCTCCTCGACGAGCCCGTGTACCGCAACGTCACGCTCTCCACCTTCACCCGCTTCGCGCGCGGCGGGCTCCTCGACGAGCGCGCCGAGCGGGCCGCCGCGCAGGAGCAGTCCCGCGCGCTCCATCTTCGTCCGGAGGGCGTCGACCGCCCCATCCGGACGATGTCCGGCGGCAACCAGCAGAAGGCGATGCTCGCCCGGTGGCTCGTCCACGGGTGCAGGGTCCTGCTGCTCGACGAGCCCACGCGCGGCGTGGACGTCGGGGCGCGCGCCGAGATCTACACCCTCGTCCGCCGCCTCGCGGACTCGGGCGCCGCCGTGGTCGTCGTCTCCAGCGAGATCCCGGAGGTCCTCGGTCTCGCCGACCGCGTCCTCGTGGTCTCCGAGGGCCGCGTCGTCCACGAGGGACCCGCCGACTCGATCGACGAGCACCAGGTGCTCGACATGGTCATGGAAGGAAGCGTCGCGTGAACGAGCAGAAGGTGCCGGCGGACGTCCCGGCACAGGTGGAGGACGTCCGCGAGCCGGACGCCGCAGCCCGGCGGCCCGCACCGAAGAACGGTGCCCGCAGGGCCGGGATACCGGGCGGGACCGCGGGCCGCAACCTCGGGCTCGTGGTGGCGCTCGCGGTGATCGGGGTGGTCGGCTACCTCACGGCCGGCGGCCGCTTCGCGAGCCTCGACAACCTCATGGTGATCCTCTCGCTGGCCTCCGTGATCGGCGTGCTCAGCATCGGGATGACATTCGTGATCACCGCCGGGGGCATCGACCTGTCGGTCGGCTCCGTGCTCGGCCTGGCCTCCGTCTGGGCGACGACCCTCGCCACCCAGACGATGGCCGACCAGTACGGCTGGATCATCATGGTGGGGTGCGCCCTGGCCGTCGGCCTCGGCGCCGGCGTGGTCAACGGCGTGCTCATCGCCTATGGGCGGGTCGTCGCCTTCATCGCGACGCTCGCCATGATGGTGGCCGCCCGCGGGCTCGCCGAGCTCATCGCGAACCGCCGCACCCAGATCGTCAACGTGGACTCGTTCACGGACACGTTCCGCGGCGACCTGCTGGGCGTGCCGAAGATCGTCTGGATCTTCGTCGTTGTCGCCGTCGCGGGCTGGTTCCTGCTCAACCGCACCACCTTCGGCCGCCGCACCGTCGCGGTCGGCGGCAACCCGGAGGCCGCCCGCCTCGCGGGCATCAAGGTGCGGCGCCACACCATGTACCTGTACGCGCTCGCCGGCCTGGCCGCCGGGATCGCGGCCGTGATGATGCTCGCTCGCACCACGGCGGGCTCGTCCACCAACGGCTCGTTCTACGAGCTCGACGCGATCGCCGCGGTCGTCGTCGGCGGCACCCTGATCGCGGGCGGCCGCGGAACCATCGTCGGCACCGTCCTCGGTGTCCTGATCTTCGCGTCGCTCCAGAACCTGTTCATCCAGAACAACCTCGACAGCTCGGTCCAGCTGATCACCAAGGGCGCGATCATCGTCGTCGCCGTCCTGCTCCAGCAGCGATTCACCACCAGGTCGTCGACCGGCTGACCGGCCTCCTCAACCCCCGAGTCCTCAGGACAGCATCGAAGGAGATCTCATGTCCGCACGCACCACCCTCCGCCGACGCGTCGCCACCGCGGCCGTCATGGCCGCCTCCGCGGCCCTGCTCGCCACGGCGTGCACGTCCAACACCCCGCCGCCCTCGGACGGTGAGGGGGACGGCGGCGGCAACCAGGCCGTGTCCGACAACGACGCGCCCGGCGACACGGTCGTCATCGGCTTCTCCGCCCCGGCGGCCGACCACGGCTGGATGGGTGCCATCACGGCCTCCGCCCGGGCAGAGGCCGACAAGTACGACGACGTCGAGCTCCGGGTCGCCGAGGGCACCAACGACGTGAGCGTGCAGATCAGCCAGATCGAGGGCTTCATCAACGACGGCGTCGACGCGATCGTCCTCCTGCCGTTCGACGGCGCCGCGCTCACCGAGGTGGCGACGGAGGCGATGGAGGCGGGCATCCCGGTCATCAACGTCGACCGCGAGTTCTCGAGCCCGTTCGCCGCGCGGGCGACCGTGCTCGGCGACAACTACGGGATGGGGGTGTCGGCGGGCACCTACGTCTGCGAGGAGCTCGGCGACAACCCGGACGCCGTCGTCGCCGAGATCGCGGGCATCGACTCCCTGCCGCTGACGCAGGACCGCAGCCAGGGCTTCGCGGACGCGCTCGACGACTGCGGGCTCGACGTCGACCGGCGCGTCGCGGCGGACTTCACCGTCGCCGGCGGCGAGCAGGCGGCGGCGAACCTGCTGCAGGCCGCGCCGGAGATCGACGCCATCTGGAACCACGACGACGACCAGGGCGTCGGCGTGCTGGCCGCCATCGAGAACGCCGGCCGTGACGAGTTCTTCCTCGTCGGCGGTGCGGGCTCCGCGAACATGATGGAGGAGATCCAGTCGGGCGACTCGGTCGTCCGGGCGACGGTCATCTACCCGGCCACCCAGGCCGCCGACGGCATCAAGCTGGCCCGGCTCGTGGTCCACGAGAAGAACATGAGCGACCTCGCGTCCTCCAGCGTGCCCCGCACGGTCCAGCTCTACGCGCCGGTCGTGACCGCGGACAACGTGGAGGAGTTCCTCCCGAGCGCCTTCAGGTCCTGACCAGAACCACCACGAACGACCGAGCGCCGACGGCCCGGCCGGGCCTGGCTCCCGAGCGAGCCCGGACGGGCCGTCGGCGCGCGTACGAAGGGAACGACATGGCAGTCAAGGAAAGCCCGGACCTGGGCGTGGGCATGGTCGGGTACTCGTTCATGGGGGCAGCGCACTCGCAGGCCTGGCGCACCGCCCCGAGGTTCTTCGACCTGCCCCTGCACCCTCGTATGCGCGTCGTGGCGGGCCGGGACGGGGCCGCCGCGGCGGCCGCCGCCGCCCGGCTGGGCTGGGAGGGCTCGGCCACGGGCTGGCAGACGGTGGTCGAGCGGGACGACGTCGGCCTCGTCGACATCTGCACGCCCGGTGACACCCACGCCGAGATCGCCGTCGCGGCGCTCGAGGCTGGCAAGCACGTGCTGTGCGAGAAGCCCCTCGCCAACAGCGTGGCAGAGGCCGAGACGATGGTGGCCGCCGCGGAGGCGGCAGCCCGGCACGGGATCGTCGCGATGGTCGGCTTCACGTATCGCCGGGTGCCGGCCATCCGGCTGGCGCGCCGCCTCGTCGCCGAGGGGCGGCTCGGTACGGTGCGCCACGTCCGCGCCCAGTACCTGCAGGACTGGCTCTCCGACGAGGACACGCCGCTCTCGTGGCGCCTCGACAAGACCAAGGCCGGCAGCGGCGCGCTCGGCGACATCGGCGCGCACGTGATCGACCTCGCGCAGTACATCACCGGTGAGCGGATCACCGGGGTGTCCGGGCTCCTCGACACGTTCGTGACGGAGCGGCCCGTGGCCGCCGAGTTGTCGGGTCTCTCCGGCCGGGGCGGCCCGGAGCGCGGCGCCGTGACGGTCGACGACGCCACGGCCTTCCTTGCGCGGATGTCCGGCGGAGGGATGGGCGTGTTCGAGGCGACGCGGTACGCGACCGGCCGCAAGAACGCGATCCGGATCGAGATCAACGGGTCCGCGGGCTCCGTGGCCTTCGACTTCGAGGACATGAACGTCCTCCACTTCCACGACGCCACGGAGGACCCGGTGACCGCCGGGTTCCGCCGGATCGTCGTCACCGAGCCGCAGCACGACTACATCGCGAGCTGGTGGCCCGCCGGCCACGGGCTCGGCTACGAGCACGCGTTCACCCATCAGGTCGTCGACCTCCTGGGCGCGATCGCCGACGGTACCCAGCCCGAGCCCACGTTCGCCGACGGGCTCGGCGTCCAGAAGGTGCTCGAGGCCGTCGAGCGCAGTGCGACCACGGGCAGCGGCTGGGTGCCGCTCGCCTGACAGCAGGACTACCGCGGGAGACGCCCGCGGTGCAGGACCGGTGACGCCGCGAGCTCGGGCCGGAGCGGCGTCACCCCGGAGCGCACGACCGATCCCTACTCGACGAGGAGTCCTGGTGACACACGTGCCCCGAAACGTCTCAACCGCCGTGCGGCGAGCCGTAGCGGCAGCCGCCATCACGGCGATGAGCCTTCCCCTGACCATGGCGACGGCGCAGGCGTTCGACGCCGCCCCTGCTGTCGCCGACCTCCGGACGGCGGCCGAGGCCGCCGTCGAGCCGTTCGACGCCCTCGTGTTCTCGAGGACAGCGGGCTTCCGTCACGACTCCATCCCGGCGGGCGTCGCCGCGATCCAGCAGCTCGGCACCACCAACGGTTTCACCGTGACCGCCACCGAGGACCCGGGCGTCTTCACCGACGAAGGCCTGTCCGGGTACGAGGTGGTCGTCTTCCTGTCGACCACCGGCGACGTGCTCGACGCCGGCCAGCAGGCAGCCTTCGAGCGCTACATCCAGGGCGGTGGCGGGTTCGCGGGCGTCCACGCGGCGTCGGACACCGAGTATGCCTGGCCCTGGTACGGGGAGCTCGTCGGCGCCTACTTCAGCGCGCACCCGGCCAACCAGACCGCGACCGTCAAGGTCGAGGACCACGTCCACGACTCCACCGCCCACCTGCCGTCGCGGTGGGAGCGGTTCGACGAGTGGTACAACTTCCGCAGCAACCCGCGCGACACCGTCCACGTCCTGGCGAGCCTCGACGAGTCCACCTACTCGGCCGGCGCGGGCGCGATGGGCGCGGAGCACCCGACGGCCTGGTGCCAGACCTTCGACGGTGGCCGCTCCTGGTACACCGGCGGTGGCCACACCCAGGAGTCGTTCGCCGAGCCGGAGTTCCTCCAGCACCTGCTGGGCGGCATCCGTACGGCGGCCGGTGTGGTCGACTCCGACTGCAACGCCACGCAGAGCGCGAGCTACGAGGTGGTGCCGCTCGACGAGGGCACCTCGAACCCGATGATGCTCGACGTCGCCCCGGACGGGACCGTCTTCTACGCCGAGCGTGACGGGCGTGTGCGCCTGATCGACCCGGCGACCCAGCAGACCACCACGGCGGCGACGCTGCCGGTGACCCTCGCGAACGAGGACGGGCTCACGGGCGTCGTGCTCGACCCGGGCTTCGCCGAGAACCGGTGGCTCTACCTCTTCTGGTCGCCCTCGGACGTGGGGGCGGACGGGCCGCACAACAGGGTCTCCCGGTTCACCTACGACCCGGTGACGCGCACGGTCCCGCTGTCCAGCGAGTCCGTCGTCCTCAAGATCACCACCCAGCGGCAGACGTGCTGCCACGCGGGCGGCGACATGCAGTTCGACCCGGAGGGCAACCTCTACGTCGTCACGGGGGACAACTCCAACCCCTTCGAGTCGGCCGGCTACGCGCCGATCGACGAGCGTCCGGGGCGCGAGAACTACGACGCGCAGCGGACGTCGGCGAACACCGCCGACCTGCGCGGCAAGGTGCTCCGCATCCGCCCGGAGGCGGCGGGCGGGTACACCGTGCCCGCGGGCAACCTGTTCCCGCCGGGCACGGCGCAGACCCGGCCCGAGATCTTCGCGATGGGCTTCCGCAACCCGTTCCGGATCGGCGTCGACCCGGCCACCGGCAACGTGCTGGTCGCCGACTACGGGCCCGACGCCGGTTCCGCCGACCCCGCCCGGGGACCGGCCGGCACCGTCGAGTGGAACGTGGTCAGCGATCCGGGCTTCTACGGCTGGCCGTACTGCACCGGCGCGAACACCGCCTACGTGGACTACGACTTCGCGACCGGGCAGTCCCGCGCGCCGTTCGACTGCGCCGGAGGCGTGGTCAACGACTCGCCCAGCAACACCGGCCTGCGCCAGCTCCCGCCCGCCGTCGAGGCGGAGGTCTGGTACGGCTACTCCACCAACCCCCTCTTCCCGGAGATCGGCGGCGGCGGCGCGCCCATGGGCGGTCCGGTCTACGACTACGACCCCGCGCTCGACTCCGACGTCAAGTGGCCCGGGTACTGGGACGGCAAGGCGCTCTTCGGCGAGTGGAACCAGGGCAAGGTGTACTCGTTCCAGCTCGACGGGCCGGAGCGCGACGACCTCGTCGACATCAACCGGGTGCTCCCGCAGCACCTCGACCCGTCGGCGGGCTTCGACCGTCCCATGGACCTGGACTTCGGCCCGGACGGCGCTCTCTACGTCGTCGACTGGGGTGAGGGCTTCGGTGGCAACAACGACACGAGCGGCATCTACCGCGTCGACTACGTCCGCGGCGACCCGGCGCCCGTCGCGCGGGCGAGCGCGGACGTGACCAGCGGCCTCGCGCCCCTGACGGTCCAGTTCTCGTCGGAGGGCACACGCCACCCGGCGGGCGAGCCGCTCAGCCTGCAGTGGACCTTCGGCGACGGCTCCGCGCCGTCCACCGAGGCGAGCCCCACGCACGTCTACACGGCGAACGGCAGCTACACCGCGCAGCTCGTCGCCACGGACCCGTCCGGCCAGACCGGCGTCGCGAACGTGACGGTGGTCGTGGGCAACGTCGCGCCCACGGTGACCATCACCTTCCCGGACGACGGCGGCTTCTTCGAGTGGGGCGACCAGGTCCGCTACCAGGTCCAGGTCGACGACCCGGACGGCACCGTCGACTGCTCGGCGGTCCACCTCTTCACGTCGCTCGGGCACGACTCGCACGCCCACCCGATGGAAGACCTCACGGGCTGCGAGGGCATGCTCCAGACGGCCCGCGACGAGGGCCACGGCATCGAGTCGAACATCTTCTGGGTGGTCGAGGGCTCGTACGCCGACGACGGCGGCGCGGCGGGCGTGCCGCTCACCGGCAACGACCTGCAGATCCTGCAGCCCAAGCTGCTCCAGGCGGAGTTCTACACCTCCACCGGGCGTCTCGCGGGATCGACCAGCGGCGGCGACCCGGGCGTCCAGACGGAGACCACCGGTGACACCGCAGGCGGAGGGCAGAACATCGGGTTCATCGAGCCCGGCGACTGGTGGGCCTTCTCGCCGGTCTCGCTCGCCGGCGTCGACGCGATCTCCCTCCGGGCGGCCTCGTCACCCGGCGGACAGGTGTCGCTGCGGTGGGACGCGCCCGACGGGCCGGAGATCGGCAGCGTCACCGTCCCCGCGACGGGCGGCTGGCAGGTCTACACCGACCTCACCGCCACCCTGCACGACGTGCCCTCCGGCACCGGCACCCTGTACTTCGTCCAGACCTCCGGGCAGTCGAACGTGAACTGGCTCGAGTTCGTGGGGCGCGGGGTCACCGAGAACGTCCGGCCGGAGATCACCACGTTCGACGTCGACCCGCTGTCCGGCACGGCACCGGTCGTGGTGTCGGCGTCGGCCGCGGCCACCGACGCCGAGGGCGACGCGATCACCCTCGCGTGGGACGCGGGCCTCGGGGCCGGCTTCGAGGACGGCTCCGGCACGTTCACCACCACCTACACCGAGCCGGGGACCTACCGGCTCCAGGTCCGGGCCACCGACGCGCGCGGTGCGTACTCCGTCCGCTACGAGACCGTCACCGTCCGTGCGGGCGGCGGGAGCCCGGAGCTCTGCTTCTCCGGGCGGTCCGACGACTTCACCGGCACGGACCTCGACCCTGCCCGGTGGGACATCCTCGACCGGGACCAGAACCTGCGGGTCACCGACGGCGCGCTGGTGATCCCGGCCACGCCGTCGGACTTCTACGGCACCAACAACACCACCGTGCCGAACGTCGTCCTGCAGGACCTGCCCGACGGGCCCTTCACCGCCACCGCACGCCTCACCGTCCCGGCGAACGCGCAGTACCAGCAGGCGGGCCTCGTGATCTACGGCGGGCCCGACGACTACGCCAAGATGGTGCTCCAGGGCCGTTCGGCCCCGGCGGGCCCCGCCACGCGGATCTTCCAGTTCATCCGCGAGGAGGGCGGCACACCCCACGAGGTCGCCGAGTCCAACACGGCGGCGCTCGGCGCGGCCTTCCCGTCCACGGTCTACGTCCGGTTCACCAGCACCGACGGGTCGTCCCTGCGGGCGTCGTACTCCGCGGACGGCCTCACGTTCACCGACATGCCGCAGACAAAGTCGCTCACGGGCCTGACCGACCCGCGGATCGGCCTGGTGGCGCTCGCGGGCAGCGGCTCGGCCGCCCCCGTGGTGGACGCGCACTTCGACTGGTTCCACCTCACGCCCGACGACACGGCGGCGGCCCCCGGGCCGGACGACGAGTTCGACGGCACGGACCTGGACGGCTGCCGCTGGTCGGTGGTCCGGCCGGACCCCGCGGGCCTGCGGGTGGCCGGCGGTGCCCTGCAGATCGACACGACCCCGACCGACATCTACGGGCCGGGCAACACGGGCGTGCCGAACATCGTCCTGCAGGACCAGCCCGAGGCTGACTGGACGGTGCAGACCCGGGTCGACGGCTCCACCTTCGACCGGCAGTACCACCAGGCGGGCCTCATCGTGTACGGCGACGACGACAACTACGTGAAGCTCGACGTCGTCACCGACAACCAGGCGGGACAGGCGGTGGCCCGGCGGATCGAGCTTCGCAGCGAGGTCGGCGGCGTCGTGCAGGACCCCCAGCCGAACGCGGGGGAGCTCCTGTCCGGCGAGTGGTGGCTGCGGCTGTCCCGGACGGGTACCACGTTCACGGCGTCGTACAGCGCGGACGGCCAGACCTGGTCCGAGATCCCGGGCGCGGTGACCAACGCGGCGGTCGGGGGAGCGGGCGTGGGCCTGTACGCCCTCGGCGCCTCGCAGACCGCGGCGGCGACGGCGTCGTTCGACCACTTCCGGGTGGTCGCCGACACGGAGCCGCTGGCCGTCACCGGGACGCTCGCGCCGGCGGAGCCGGACGGCCCCGACGGGTCGTGGCTCGGGCCGGTCACCGTCACCGTGGACACGACCGGCGGGCCCGCGGGCACGCAGGTCTACCGCGAGGTGAACGTCGACGGTGCGGGCTGGGCGGAGTACACGGCCCCGGTCGTGGTCACCGCCCCGGGCGCGCACGCCGTCGAGGTCCGCGCGTCGGCGGGCGGCGAGACCGCGGCCGGGGAGACCCTCCGGTTCACGATCGCCACCCCGGCGCCCGTGGCCGCCACGCCCGTCGTGGACGTCGTGCAGGCCTCCTGCACGGTGGACGGCACGGGCGCGAACGTCCGCGCCGGCGGGTCGATCACCCTGGTCCCGGTCGACGGCGTCGCCTCGTACGTGGTGCACAACTGGGTCGACGGCGCGCTGGCAGGCAAGCCAGCGGACCTCGCCAGCCTGGTGCCGGGCCAGTACAGCGTCATCGCCACCCCGGCCGAGGGCCACGTCCTCGAGCTGACCGAGGGCTGGCGCGCCAGCCCGTCGGGCAAGGCGCAGCTCGTCGTCACCATCGGGCGGTACGGCTGCGACCGGTCGCCGGCCGTCGACGTCACGCCGGCAACCTGTGACGCGGGCGGGGTCCTCACCCCCCTCGGCGTCCCGGGTGTCAAGGGGTACGCGGTCCACACCTGGGTCGACGGCGCCACCGCGGGCAAGCCGAAGAACCTCGGCGACCTCGCCCCCGGCCAGTACCTCGTGACCGCCACGCCGGACAAGAAGGTCACGCTCGACCTCGACCCGGGCTGGGTCGCGAGCCCGTCCGGCAAGGCGACCCTCCTGGTCACCGTCGGGGAGGTGGCCTGCGGCTGACAGACCGCGGCGCCCACCGAGGCGCCGTCAGAACGTCGCGAGCGGGGCGCCGAGGGGCACCCGGACGTGACCGCGGCCCCGGTCCGACCGGGCGTGGCGTCCCGCTCGTGACACCGCCGGCCCAGCCGGCACCCCTCGGCGCAGGAGCCGCGCTCCGGTCCTGCGCCGAGGGACCATCAGCGTCAGGAGGAACAGCATGTGGCGAGGCATCAGGCGGCGCGCGGCCCTGGTCGCGGCGGCCCTCACGCTCGCCGTGACGGCCCTCGTGCCGGTCCCGGCCGCGGCCCACGGCGGGGCGGTCGCGGTCGCGCTCGGGACCGACGGCGCCGGCGGCGTCTCCGCATCCCTCACCTGGGTGGCCGACGGCCACCCCGTCGAGGAGTCCGTCCAGGTCTCGGTGACCGCGACGGCCGACGACGGCTCCGTGGTGGGCCCGGTCGTCCTGGCCTCGGCCTCCGAGGGGGTGGGGTGGTACCGGTCCGACGGCGGGATCCTCGCCGCGGGCCACTGGACGCTGACCGCGACGGTGTCGGGAGCCGTGCAAGCAGAGGCGTCGACCCAGGTCGACGTCGTCCCCCCGCCGCCCGCGCCCGAGCCGGACCCGGCGCCCGACCCCGGGTCCGACGCCGGGGCGGCCGCGGCCGCAGCATCGGCACCGGCCGAGGGCCGAGCCCTGGCCACCGTCCCCTACCTGGTGGGCGGCGCAGCCCTCCTGGCGGCGCTCGCCGCCGTCGTGGTGCTGCGCAGAGCACGAGTACGAGAGAGGAACGCACGATGACACGACCGATCACCCTGTTCACCGGCCAGTGGGCCGACCTGCCGCTGGAGGAGGTGGCCCGCCTCGCGTCCGGCTGGGGCTACGAGGGCCTCGAGCTCGCCTGCTGGGGCGACCACCTGGACCCGTGGCGCTGGGACGACGAGGAGTACGTCCAGGGCCGCCTCGACCTGCTGGACCGGTACGGCCTGAAGGTGTGGGCGATCTCGAACCACCTCAAGGGCCAGGCCGTCTGCGACGACCCCATCGACCAGCGCCACCGCGACATGCTGTCCGACGTGGTCTGGGGCGACGGCGATCCCGAGGGCGTCCGCCGCCGTGCCGCCGAGGAGATGAAGCACACCGCCCGCCTCGCCGCCCGGCTGGGCGTGAGCACGGTGGTGGGCTTCACCGGGTCGTCCATCTGGAAGTACGTGGCGATGTTCCCGCCCGCCTCGGAGGCCATGATCGAGGCCGGCTACCAGGACTTCGCGGACCGCTGGAACCCGATCCTCGACGTCTTCGACGAGGAGGGTGTCCGGTTCGCCCACGAGGTGCACCCGAGCGAGATCGCCTACGACTACTGGACGACGGTCCGCACGCTGGAGGCCATCGGCCATCGGGAGGCCTTCGGCCTCAACTGGGACCCCAGCCACATGGTGTGGCAGGACCTCGACCCGGTGAGCTTCCTCTGGGACTTCCGCGAGCGGATCTACCACGTGGACTGCAAGGACACGAAGAAGCGGATGACCAACGGCCGCAACGGCCGCCTCTCGTCCCACCTGCCCTGGGCCGACCCGCGGCGCGGCTGGGACTTCGTGTCCACGGGCCACGGCGACGTGCCGTGGCAGGACGCGTTCCGGATGCTCAACACCATCGGCTACGACGGGCCGATCTCGGTCGAGTGGGAGGACGCCGGGATGGACCGCCTCCTCGGGGCGCCGGAGGCGCTCGAGTTCGTGCGCCGCAACGCATTCGACGCACCGGAGGCGGCGTTCGACGCCGCCTTCTCGACCCGTCCCTGACCTTCCGGGCAGGGGAGAGACCGGGGGCTGGGGCCCCTGTCTCAGGAGGAGGCGTGGAGCATGACGACATCGTCGTGCTCCACGCCGCCGACCAGGTAGGTGCGCCTGCCCACCACCTCGAAGCCGTGCTTGCGGTAGAACGCCTGGGCACGCTGGTTGAGGCCGTTGGTGCCCAGCCACAGCGGCCGACCGGGCCCGAGCGCGCCCGCCTCGGCGACGGCGGCCGTCATCAGCGCCGACGCGACGCCGGACCCCAGGTCGTCGGGGTGCACGTAGATCTTCGAGAGCTCGACGTAGGGTGCGCCCTCCCCGGTCGCCGAGCGCACCGTGGCGGCCTCCGCCTCGCCGTCGGGCGACCCCAGGGAGAGCAGCACGTACCCGCGGAAGGAGGCTCCGTCGTCGGCCCGCTCCGCGACGAGGAGCGCGTGGTTCCGGTCGCTCGCCCAGGCGCGGAAGTGCGCGGGGGTGAGCTTGTGCGCGACGTGCGCGGCCATGTCCTCCCGCAGCGTCTCCGGCGGGCACGCGAGCGGGAAGGTGAGGGCGGCGAGCCAGGCGACGTCGGCCGCGTCGTCGGCGGTGGCGGGGCGCACGAGCATGCGTCGAAGATACTGCCCGCGTGGAGACGGGACCGCTTGCCCGGTTTGTGCCACGATCGCACCATGCCTGCCCGACGCCCGTCGCTCGCCCTGGTCCTCGCTGTCGCCCTGTGCGCGGGTCTCGGAGGCTGCGGCGCCGTCGAGCCGCGCATCGACGTGACCGAGGTGGACGGGCCGTTCGAACCGCTCGCGATCGAGGTGTCGGGCCTCCCCGCCGGCGAGGAGGTGCGCGTCGAGGCGACGGCGGACCAGTGGGAGTACACCTCCTGGGCCACGTTCACGGTGCCCGGCGACGGCGTCCTCGACCTCGCCGAGGCCGAGCCCCTGGACGGCACGTGGTCCGAGCCGGACGCGATGGCACCGTTCTGGTCCATGAGGCCGGCCGGCGACGGCGACGTGCCCGACGACGCGTTCGTCGCCGCGCACACCGTGGACCTGCGGGTGCTGAGCGACGGCGACGAGCTCGCTGCGGTCGCCGTCGAGCGGCCGCCGTACCACGCGGACGACCTCGTCGTCACGCGGGTCGTCCACGAGGGGCTGACCGCGGTGTACGCGGTGCCCGGCGACCTCGCGGCGGGCGAGCGGCGTCCCGCGGTGCTGGCGTTCGGCGGCTCCGAGGGCGGCCTCTCCGGTGGGGCGGACGCCGCCCGCACGATCGCCGCCCTCGGTTACCCGGCCCTCGCCATCGCCTACTTCGATGCGCCGGGACTGCCCGGCGAGCTCACGGAGGCTCCCGTCGAGACCTTCCTGACCGCGCTGGACTGGCTGCACGGCCAGCCCGAGGTCGACACCGGGCGAGTCTTCACCTACGGCGTCTCCCGTGGCGGCGAGATGGCGTTGTGGCTGGCGGCGAACCGGCCGGGCCTCGTGCACGGGGCGTTCGCGCCGGTGGGCGCCGGGCGCCTCGTCTGCTCACCGGACGACTACACGCGGTCCGCGTGGTCGCTCGACGGCGAGCCGCTGCCCTTCACGTGCGGGTGGGCGATCACCCGTGCCCAGGACGCGGTGACCCCGCCACCGCCAGGGTCGGTCGTGGCCCTGGAGCACATCGAAGGACCCGTGGTGCTCGCCTGCGGGGCACGGGACACCGTCTGGTCCTCGTGCGGGTACCTGGACGCGATCGTCCGTCATGTCGAGGACTCGGGTGCGGACGTGGACCTGCGCGTCGTTCGCGACGAGCGGGCTGACCACGGGGTGTCCGCGCGCCCCTACCTGCCGGGCTGGTACGACGAGAGCGTCGCCGACTCCACGCGCGCTGCGACGCATCGCGTGCGGGTGGCGTTCTGGTCCGCCGTGCAGGAGGCGCTCGACGAGGCCGCGGCGCGCTGAGCCTCCCTGACCAGCGGTTCTGTCCGGCCAGACGTTGTGGGCGGGGTCACTCGGTCCGAGTTGGCACCTGCCCGCAGACCTGTGTAATGTTCTGGTTGTCAGCCCGACGGGCGGACGGACAACCGAGAGATCGGGTGGCCGCGCCGGGGCTGGTTCCCATCTCTGAGATAGACGCCTGGGGCGTCCGTCTCTCCTCTGCGGATGGGGACCGGGCTCAGCCCAGGTCGCGGAACTCGCTGGTTCTCCGGAACTGCGGGTTTGCGCCGGGGAAACGAGTCTGGTAGGTTTAAGAGGTTGCCCCGGACGGGGGCCGGACATGAATAGGGTCTGGTCTGCGGCGGTGTGCGTCGGTTGTTTGAGAACTCAACAG
>NZ_QXTH01000007.1 GCF_003946865.1 Antribacter gilvus | reverse complement strand
ACAGCGCCGATGGTACTGCCCTGGAGACGGGGTGGGAGAGTAGGACGCCGCCGGACACCCTTCACACGAAGACCCGCACCCACCAGGGTGCGGGTCTTCGTGCATTCCAGCACTAGTTCACCACGGACGTCACACCCCACGACCGCAGAGCGCACCGTCTTTGCGAGCTCCGGCGTGGGAGAATGGACCCGTATCTGCCGTCGAAGGGAACACCGTGAACGATTCGCCCCGTGAGCAGGGCAAGGAGCGCGAGGGCGAGCGCTCGTCCGAGGGTTACAACCGCACGTCACGTGGGGGTGAGGCCCGTCGTGACGGTGGATTCCGTCGAGATGGTGCGCCCCGACAGGACGGCCGCGGTGGTGACCGTTCGGCGCGTCCCTACGGCGACCGTTCCGAGCGTCCCGCTGGCGACCGTCCCCAGGGTTCTGGTGAGCGTCGGCCTTATGGCGACCGTCCGCAGCGTGACGGTGACCGTCCTGCTCGTTCGTATGGTGACCGCCCGACGGGCGGTTCTGGCGAGCGTCGTTCCTACGGTGACCGTCCGACCGGCGGTTCCGGTGAGCGTCGGCCTTATGGCGACCGTCCCCAGGGTTCTGGTGAGCGTCCCGCTCGTTCATATGGTGACCGTCCGACCGGCGGTTCCGGTGAGCGTCGGCCTTATGGTGACCGTCCCCAGGGTTCTGGTGACCGTCCTGCTCGTTCGTTCGGTGACCGTCCGACCGGCGGTTCCGGTGAGCGTCGGCCTTATGGCGACCGTCCCCAGGGTTCTGGTGACCGCCCCACTCGTTCGTACGGTGACCGCCCGACGGGCGGCTCTGGCGAGCGTCGTCCCTACGGTGACCGCCCCCAGGGTTCTGGTGACCGGCCGGCCCGTTCGTATGGTGACCGCCCGACCGGCGGTTCCGGTGAGCGTCGTCCCTACGGTGACCGCCCCCAGGGTTCTGGTGACCGGCCGGCCCGTTCGTATGGTGACCGCCCGACCGGCGGCTCCGGCGAGCGTCGTCCCTACGGTGACCGCCCGACCGGCGGTTCTGGTGAGCGTCGGCCTTATGGTGACCGCCCGCAGCGTGATGGTGACCGTCCCGCTCGTTCGTTCGGTGACCGCCCGACCGGCGGCTCTGGCGAGCGTCGTCCCTACGGCGACCGCCCGCAGCGTGATGGTGACCGTCCCGCTCGTTCGTTCGGTGACCGCCCGACCGGCGGTTCCGGCGAGCGTCGGCCCTACGGTGACCGGCCCCAGCGCGACGAGCGCCGTCCGGACGACCGTCCCCGTCGTTTCGAGGACCGTGGCGGCGACCGCCCCGCGCGTCCCTTCGGTGACCGCCCGCAGCGCGACAGCGGCGGCAGCGACCGTCGTTTCGAGGACCGCATCCCGCGTGCCGGGAATCGTTCGGAGCGTCGCGCGGCCGGTGATCGTCCGGCATCCAGCGGCGAGAGCCGCTCCAGCGACCGTCCGGCCCGTTCGTTCGGGGACCGCCCCAGCGGCGGTTCCGGTGAGCGTCGTCCCTACGGCGATCGCCCCCAGCGTGATGGCGAGCGCCGTTCATTCGGTGATCGTCCGGAGCGTTCGGCCACAGGCGCACGCCCTCAGCGTGACGGCGACCGCCCGGCCCGTTCGTTCGGCGACCGCCCGCAGCGTGACGGCGACCGGCAGTTCGAGGACCGGCCGCGCCCCGCCGAGGATCGTGCCTCCGAGCGCGTGCCCGAGCCGGAGATCGCGGAGGATGCGTCGTTCAGCCAGCTCGACAAGGACGCCCGTGGGCGCCTGCGCGGTCTGAGCAAGGACAACGCTGAGCAGGTGGGCCTTCACCTGGTGATGGCCGGTCGCCTGCTCGACGTGAACCCCGAGCTGGCCTACGAGCACGCCCAGGCGGCTGTCCGCCGAGGCGGCCGTGTCGACATCGTGCGCGAGGCCGCGGGTATCGCCGCCTACCACACGGGCCGGTTCGCCGAGGCGCTGCGAGAGCTGCGCACCGTGCGTCGGCTCAACGGCTCGTCGGAGCACCTGCCGCTCATGGCCGACGCCGAGCGCGGCCTTGGTCGACCCGAGCGAGCAATCGCTCTGGCGGCGTCCGACGAGGCCTCGACCCTGGATGCGGTCGGGCGGACGGAGCTCGCGATCGTCGTCAGCGGCGCGCGCGCCGACCTCGGTGACCACGACGCTGCCCTCGCCGTCCTGGACAAGATCCCGGCGAGCGATGCCCAGGGTGACCTGCGCCTCCGCGTCCTCCAGGCTCGAGCCGTCGCGCTCGAGGCGGCCGGGCGAGGGGACGAGGCGTCTGCCCTGCTCGCCACGGTCAACCCGAAGGACCTCGAGCGTGCCATCGGTGCGACGGCTCCCGATGAGGAGGTCGTCGTCTACGACGTGTATGACGAGGACGCCGATCTGGGCGAAGAGGACGACGAGCCGGCAGAGGACGACGAGGACGACGAGCCGGCAGAGGACGACGAGGACGAGGACGCGGAGGACGAAGAGTCCGCCGACTCCCCGGACAGCGCCGACTCCGCCGACTCCGCCGACAGCGCCGACTCCCCGGATTCCCCGGACAGCGCCGACTCGGCCGACAGCGCAGACAGCGCCGACCCTGAGGACGACGAGGACGACGAGTCCAACCCGTCCGACTCCGACTCCGACCCTGAGGCCGACGAGGACGACGACTCCGAGGTGACGACGGACGAGGCCACGAAGGACGCCCCTGGGGCGTCCGCGTGACCGCGGGTCTCCTTGCGAGCGCAGCCCCGCTCGCGGAGGCCTTCGACCTGGCGCTCGTGGATCTCGACGGCGTGGCCTACAAGGGCCACCTGCCGATCGAGCACGCGGCGGCCGGGCTGGCGGCCGCGCGCGAGCGGGGCATGCGTCTGGTCTTCGTGACCAACAACGCCTCGCGTGAGCCGGAGGACGTCGCGGGTCAGCTCAGCGAGCTCGATATCCCGACGGTCCCGGACGAGGTCATGACCGCGGCCCAGGCGTGTGCGGCTCTGCTGCGCACACGCCTGGAGCCGGGCGCGAAGGTCCTCGTCGTGGGCGGCAAGGGCCTCGTGACCGCGGTGACCGCTGCAGGTTTCGAGGTGGTCGCGTCCGCGGACGACAAGCCCGTCGCCGTGGCGCAGGGCTACTCGCCCGACCTCGGCTGGGTCCACCTCGCCGAGGCCGCCTACGCGGTGCAGCGCGGGGCGTGGCACGTGGCGAGCAACCTTGACCTGTCGCTCCCGACGGCCCGCGGGTTCGCCCCGGGCAACGGCTCCCTCGTGGGGGCCGTCGTCGCGGCGACGGGCGTGCAGCCGTCGAGCGCGGGAAAACCGTCGCCCACGATGTACCACCTTGCGGTCGAGCGGGCGGGCGCGGAACGTCCGCTCGTCATCGGCGACCGTCTCGACACGGACCTCGCCGGCGCGCGCGAGGGCGGTTATCCCGGCCTGCACGTGCTGACCGGGGTCTCCACGGCGCGCGACGCGGTGCTCGCGGAACCGGGCCTGCGGCCCACGTTCCTCGCGGCGGACCTTCGCGCGCTCCTCGAGCCGCACCCCGCGCCCGTCCTTGATGAGGGCTGGTGGGTCTGCGGCGAGGCCGCGGCCAAGGTGTCCGACGGCGGTCTCCGCCTGGGCGGTCGGCCCGCCTCGGGCCGGTCTGCTCGTGGTGCGGCTGCGCCGGACGGGCACGGCGCCGGGATCGACCTGGTCCGGGTGGCGTGCGCGGCAGCGTGGGCGGCCGTTGACGCGGGCGAGCCGCTCGATCCGGCGACCGTGCCGGAGCTGGTCGCCTGAGCTTCTCAGGCGCCCCGGCGACGTCCGGCTCGGTGTCGGTTACGGCGGGTACGGTGTGAGCGGGCATCGGCCCGAGCAGGACGAACCGGAGGTAACGATGACGCAGGAGACTCCCGGGGCGGTGACGCCCGCGGTGCTGGCCCCCGCCGACCCCGAGTCGGCGGTCCGTGACGCCTTGGGGCTGCTCGACGGCCTCGAGGACGTGCCGCCGGCCGACCACGTGGCCCGCTTCGAAGCGGTCCACGACGCGCTGCGCGCGCAGCTGAGCGGTGACTCCGGACGGTGAATCTCGTGACAGGAACGACAGGCGACGCCTCGTCGAGCGCTACGGCGCGCGTCGACGCCGAGCTGGTGCGCCGGGGCCTTGCCCGGTCCCGCAAGCATGCGGCGGAGCTGGTAGCCGCGGGACTCGTCGTCGCGGACGGGCGGGCCGTGACCAAGCCGTCGGTCTCCGTGCCGACGGCTGCCGTGATCGACGTCGCGGGCGGGGAGTTCTCGGAGTTCGAGTACGCGTCCCGTGCGGGCCTCAAGCTCGCGGGCGCTCTCGACGCCTTGGACGCGCTGCCCGCCGGTGACGGCGCGCGCCTCACGGTCGCCGGCTCGTGGTCCGTGGACCTCGGCGCCTCGACCGGCGGGTTCACGGACGTGCTGCTGCGCCGAGGCGCGGAGCACGTGGTCGCCATCGACGTGGGACACGACCAGATCGTCCCGCAGCTGCGCGAGGACCCCCGGGTGACCGTGGTCGAGGGCTTCAACGTGCGTGACCTCGGCCCGGACGACCTCGAGCGAGTTCCGGACGTCGTCGTCGCGGACCTGTCGTTCATCTCCCTCGTCAAGGTGCTGCCTGCGGTCGTCGGGGTCTCCGGGCCGCGCACGCACGCGCTGCTGCTGGTGAAGCCACAGTTCGAGGTGGGGCGCGAGCGCCTCGGCTCGGGCGGCGTCGTCCGCGACCCGGCTCTGCGCCACGACGCGGTCCGCTCGGTGGCGCGGGCCGCCGAGGAGGCCGGGCTGCGCGTCCGGGCGGTCGTGCCGAGCCCGCTCCCGGGGCCGCACGGCAACCGCGAGTTCTTCCTCTGGCTGACGCCTGGCGAGGGTGCGCCCGTCGGCGACGCCGCGCTGGACACCGCGATCTCCGAGGCGGTGGGCTGGGACCCGGACGTGGCCGCCCAGGCCACGCCCCCGGCCGTCGTCGTGCAGCCTGACCGGGGGCCCGCGTGAGCCGCCGCGTCCTGATCGTCACGCACGGCGGGCGGCCGCAGGCCGTCGCGGCGCTGCACGAGGCGGTCAAGGAGCTCACGTCGGCGGGCTTCGACGTGACGCTGCACGACGACGACCTGGCGGAAGACTTCGGCAACCACATGTCGGCGGCCCGCGCCCGCGAGGGCGTGACCGAGGCCGAGGTGGTCATGGTGCTCGGCGGCGACGGCACGATCCTGCGCGCCGCGGAGCTCACGCGCGGCACGGACGTGCCGCTGCTGGGCGTGAACCTCGGGCACGTGGGGTTCCTCGCGGAGTCGGAGCGGGAGGACCTGCACCTCGCGGTGCGTCGACTCGCGGACCGCGACTACGTGGTCGAGGAGCGCGCCGTCGTGGACGTGGCCGTGCACCTGCCCGGCCAGGACGAGCCCGTGACCGGGTGGGCGCTCAACGAGGCCACCGTGGAGAAGGCCAGCCGCGAGCGGATGCTCGAGGTCGTCGTGGGGGTGGACGGGCGGCCCCTGTCGTCCTTCGGCTGCGACGGCGTGGTGATGTCCACGGCGACCGGCTCCACCGCGCACGCGTTCTCCGCAGGCGGGCCCGTGATGTGGCCGGACGTGGACGCGGTGCTGCTCGTGCCGCTGTCGGCGCACGCGCTGTTCGCGCGCCCGCTCGTCATCGGTCCGCGATCGACGTTCACCGTCGAGATCCGCGAGCACAGCGCGGCCTCGGGCGTCCTGACCTGCGACGGTCGGCGGAGCATCGACCTGCCGCCCGGCTCGCGGGTCGTGGTGCGGCGGGGGGACGTGCCGCTGCGGCTCGCGCGGCTGTCGACGGCGCCGTTCACGGACCGGCTGGTGTCCAAGTTCAGCCTGCCGGTCACGGGTTGGCGCGACCGGCTCCCGCAGGCGGTACGGTCTGAGCCACGCGGCGTGCCCGTGCCCGGTGGGGCGCGCGGCGACGAGACGAAGGAGTGAGGTGCTCGAGGAGATCGCGATCGAGAACCTGGGCGTCATCCGTTCGGCCCGGGTCCCGCTGTCCGACGGCCTGACCGTCATCACGGGCGAGACCGGCGCGGGCAAGACGATGGTGCTGACAGGTCTCAACCTGCTCATGGGCGGCAAGGCCGACCCGCGCTCGGTGCGCCCCGGTGCTACGGGGGCCGCCGTCGAGGGCCGGGTCCGTGTCGCAGGGCGTAGCGAGGTGCTGCAACGCGTCGAGGAGGCCGGCGGCGAGGTCGAGGACGACGGCACCGTCGTGATCCTGCGGACCGTCGCCGACGGCCGGTCGCGCGCGCACCTCGGCGGGCGCAGCGTGCCGCAGGGCGTGCTGGCCGACATGGCCGACGACCTGTTCACCGTGCACGGCCAGTCCGACCAGCTGCGGCTCCGCACGCCCGCGAAGCAGCGGGAGGCGCTCGACACGTTCGCCGGGCCCGAGCACCAACGCGTGCTGGAGCGGTACCGCGCGGCGTGGAGCGAGCGCAGCGGACTCCTCGCCGAGATCGCCGACCTCACGACGAAGAGCGCCGAGCGTGCCCGCGAGGTGGAGCTGCTGCGGATCGGGCTGGACGAGATCGAGCGCGTCGACCCGCAGACGGGGGAGGACGCCGACCTGGCGGCGGTCGTCGAGCGGCTGTCGAACGCCGAGGCGCTCCGGATGGCGGCGCAGGAGGCCCACGAGGCGGTCGCGGGGGAGGACGCCGACGGGGCGCGTGAGAACGCGATCGCCCTCGTCGAGCGCGCCCGTCGCGCGCTGGACACGGCGGCGCACTCCGACCCGGCGCTGGGCGCCCTCGCGGTGCGGTTCGCCGAGGTGGGCTACCTGCTGGCCGACGTCGCGACGGACGTCGCGGTGTACGTGGACGACCTGCAGGCCGACCCGGCCGCTCTCGAGGCGGCGCACCAGCGTCTCGCGGCGCTCAACGGCCTCACCCGGAGCTACGGCGACACCATCGACGAGGTGCTGCAGTGGGCGAGCGACGCCGGCCTGCGCCTGCTCGACCTGGACGACGGCGGCGACCGGCTCCGCTCCATGTCCGAGCGCACGCACGAGCTCGACGCCGAGCTGGCCCGCCTGGGGGACGCCCTCTCGCAGGGGCGCCGGCAGGCGGCCTCCGCACTGGCGGAGGCGGTGACCGAGGAGCTGCACGGCCTCGCCATGGGCGGGGCGCACCTCGTGGTGACGGTCGACGACGCCGAGGCCCTGGGGCCGTTCGGCGCCGACCAGGTGACGTTCCTGCTGGTGCCGCACCCCGGCGCGCCGGAGCGACCGCTCGGCAAGGGTGCGTCGGGCGGTGAGCTCTCGCGCGTGATGCTGGCTCTCGAGGTGGCGCTGGCGACGGCGGCCAACGATCGGAGCGCCAGCGCCCGCCAGGGGGCCGACGACGGCGCGGGCGCCCACGGGGACAGGGCCGCCCTGCGGCGCACCTTCGTCTTCGACGAGGTCGACGCGGGCGTCGGCGGCCGGGCAGCGGTCGAGGTGGGCCGCCGGCTCGCCACCCTGGGTCGCAGCACCCAGGTGGTCGTCGTCACGCACCTCGCGCAGGTCGCGGCGTTCGCCGACGCGCACGTGGTGGTGACGAAGTCCACCGACGGCGGGGCCGAGGAACCGGACGGCATGATCACCGTGACGGGCGTGCGCCAGGTCACGGGTGACGAGCGGGTGCGCGAGCTGGCGCGGATGCTCTCCGGTCAGGAGAACTCGGAGACGGCCCGGCAGCACGCGCTCGAGCTCATCGAGTCGTCTGTCGTGGGACGATAGGTCCCGATGAAGCTCACCCTGTCACGTCCCGACCGACGCAGCGAGCGTCGGGTCGAACCCGAGGACTCCGCGTCGACGACGCGCGGCCCGGCGCGTGTCGGTGCCCGCACCAAGGAGCTGACGGCGCGCATCCGGCCGGGTGACGTCGCGGTCATCGACCACGTCGACATCGACCGGGTAGCAGCCGACGCGCTCGTTGCCGCGCGGCCGGTCGCCGTGCTGAACGCTGCTCGTTCCACGTCCGGCCGGTACCCGAACACCGGTCCGGGGATCCTTCTCGAGGCCGGGATCGTCCTCGTGGACGACCTCGGCCCCGGGATCATGTCGGTGCCCGACGGCACGCAGCTGGAGATCGCCGAGGCCGAGGTGCTCGTGGGCGGCGAGGCGCTCGCCAGCGGCGAGCTGCAGACTGCCGAGTCCGTCGCCGCGAGCGCCGCCGCAGCCCGGGAAGGCTTGTCCGCCGAGATCGAGCGGTTCGCCGAGAACACGATGACGTACCTGCGCCGTGAGCGGGACCTCCTGCTCGACGGTGTGGGCGTGCCCGACATCCGGACGTCGATCGCGGGCCGGCACGTGCTGATCGTGGTGCGCGGCTACCACTACCGCGAGGACCTGGCGATGCTCCGGTCCTACATCAAGGAGAACCGGCCGGTCCTCATCGGCGTGGACGGTGGTGCGGACGCGATCATCGACGCCGGCTGGAAGCCCGACATGATCGTGGGCGACATGGACTCGGTGTCGGACCGCGCGCTGTCGAGCGGGGCCGAGATCGTGGTCCACGCCTACCGCGACGGCAAGGCTCCGGGCCTCGACCGGGTCCGTGACCTCGGCGTCGAGCCCGTGGTGTTCCCCGCGACGGGTACGAGCGAAGACATCACGATGCTGCTGGCCGACGACAAGGGCGCCGAGCTCATCGTGGCGGTCGGCACCCACGCGACGCTGGTGGAGTTCCTCGACAAGGGGCGCGCCGGCATGGCTTCGACGTTCCTCACCCGCCTGCGTGTGGGTGGCAAGCTCGTCGACGCCAAGGGCGTCTCCCGGCTCTACCGGACGCGCATCTCGAACTGGCAGCTGACTCTGCTGTCGCTCGCGGGCCTCGCCGCCGTCCTGGCGGCTCTGTGGTCCTCCTCCCTGGGTCAGACGGTGTTCGGCATCGTCGCCGCCCGCATCGACGACCTGGTCTCCTGGGTCGGCTTGCTCTTCGGCGGCTAGCGCCGCTCACCCTGTCCGAACCGCCCCCTGTCCGAACTGTCCCCGCCGCACGCACCGTCGGCGCACGCCCCGAAGGACTCCCGCCCCTCGTGATCGACTTCCGGTATCACCTCGTCTCTCTCATCTCGGTGTTCCTCGCCCTTGCCGTCGGGATCATCCTCGGCGCAGGCCCTCTCCAGGGGTCGATCGGCGAGCTCGCCGAGGAGCAGGTGGACCAGCTGCGGGACGAGCGCAACGCCTACCGTGACCAGCTCGAGTCGGCCCAGGAGCAGCTCGACGAGGACGACAGGTTCGTCGAGGCCGCCGGTGGTCAGCTTCTCGCGGGCCGTCTCGAGGGTCAGCGGGTGGCGGTGCTGGAGCTGGGCGAGGTGAGCGACGAGGTCCACGACGGCGTCGTCGACCAGATCGTCGCGGCGGGCGGGGAGGTCGTCGCCGACGGGTCTCTCACCGAGGTCTGGTACAGCCCCGACGAGGCGTCGATGCGCCGCACCCTCGCCGCCGGGTTCCGGGAGACGTTCGGGGACGGCGTGCCGGACGGCACCACCCCCCCGCTCGCCGCGGCCCTCGCCATCGCTCTCACGGGCGGTACGGACGGTACCCGCAGCGAGGAGGCGATCGACCTCGAGAACCAGCTGGAGCAGCTCAAGTTCCTCGAGGTCGGCGCCGAGCAGACGGAGGGCGCGGACGCCGTGGTGCTGCTCGCGGCGCCGCTGCGGGAGCCGGAACCGGCTGCGGAGACCACCGAGGAGGACGCGGAGACGCCAACCTCCGTATGGACCAGCGTCGCGGCGACACTCCAGGATCGTGGCGTCTCCGTGGTGCTCGCGGGGCCGGCGGAGGTCGCCACGGACGTCGTGACCGCCGTGCGCGCCGACGAGGCGATCGCACGGAAGGTGACCACGGTGAGCGGTGTCGCCCGGTCGGTGGGGCGCATCACGGTGCCCCTCGCGGTCGCCGCGACGCTCGGCGGGGTCTCGGGCCACTTCGGGCTGGAGGACGGCGGCACGGCGCTGCCTCCCGTGGTGGAGCTCCCGGCCGACGGGCAGACGCCCCCCGCGGGCGACGCAGGCTGAACCGGCGGGCCACAGGCCCGGGCGACGGAAGGGGACACGCGTGGGCGTGGTCAGGTTCATCGTGGCGGCGGGGGTCGCCGCCGGGGCCACCGTGGGGACGCGGCGCGTGCTCGACGCGCTCGCGGACGACGGCGAGCGCTGGACGCGCACCAACCACCGGGGGGAGCCCATCAGCCTGCTGGAGGGCCCCGCCGTCGCGGCAGGCCTGCTCGCGGGGACGCTGGCCGCGGGCGGGCCGGCGCCTGGCGCCACCGTGCTCGGCACCGCGAGCGCCGCGGTGTTCGGCGTGATCGACGACCTCGCCGAGGACACCACGGTCCGCACCAAGGGCCTGCGTGGTCACCTGGGCGCGCTGGCGCAGGGGCGCGTGACGACGGGCGCGCTGAAGATCCTCGGCATCCCGGCGACCGCCCTGGTCGCGGCTGCGGTCGGCACCGAGCGGCGCGGCGGGGCTCTCGGCCACCTGGTCGACGTGGGCGTCAACGGCGCCCTGATCGCCGGGACCGCGAACCTGCTCAACCTGTTCGACCTCCGGCCAGGCCGGGCCCTCAAGGCGGGCGTCGTCGCGAGCCTGCCGCTCGTGCTCGGGCCGACCGGCGCGGGGACCGGTGCGGTGCTGGGTGCCGCGGTGGCCGCAGCCCCGGGCGACCTGGGGGAGCGCGACATGCTGGGCGACGGTGGCGCCAACGCCCTCGGTGCCCTCGTCGGGAGCCAGATCGCCTTCGGCGCGCCTCGTGCGGTGCGCCTCGCCGCGCTGGCGGCCGTCGTCGGTCTTACTCTCACGTCCGAGCGGGTGAGCTTCTCGAAGGTCATCGCGGAGACGCCGTGGCTCAGCAAGGTCGACCTGTGGGGCCGCCGGCAGGCGCCGCCGGCCCCCGCCCCGAAGAGCTGACCGTGGGAGCCTCACGCCGCACCCAGACGCTCGTGGGGGCGGCGCTGCTCGTCACGGTCGTCACCCTGGCGAGCCGGGTGGTGGGCTTCGGCCGGTGGCTGGCGCAGGGTGCCTTCCTCGGGACCGGCGGCGTCGACGCACCGTTCAACACCGCGAACCTGCTGCCCAACGTGCTTTTCGAGGTCGCTGCGGGTGGTGCGCTCGCGGGGGCCGTGGTGCCCCTGCTGGCCGGGCCGCTGAGCCGGGCGGCGTTCACGTCGGAGGGGACGGAGAAGTCCCGTCAGGACGCGTCGCGTATCGCGTCGGCCCTGCTGGGCTGGACCCTCGTCGTGCTCGTGCCGCTGGCGGCCTTGCTCGCCCTGCTGGCGCGTCCGGTGGTCGGCCTCCTCGGGCTGGACGACCCGCTCCTGGAGGACGTGGCCACAGGCTTCCTCCGCGTCTTCGCGGTGCAGGTGCCGCTGTACGGGATCGCGGTGGTGCTCGGTGGTGTCCTGCAGGCGCACAAGCGCTTCTTCTGGCCGGCGTTCGCCCCGCTGCTCTCCAGCCTGGTGGTCATCGGTGTGTACGGCGGCTTCCGGGTGCTCGCGGAGGGGAACGCGCAGGACGTCGCCCGGCTGAGCGGCGCGGCGCTCGACTGGCTCGCCTGGGGTACGACGGCGGGGGTCGCGTTCCTCGCGCTGCCGTTGCTGGTGCCGGTCTGGCGCACCGGGATCAGGCTGCGGCCGACGCTCCGGTTCCCGGCGGGGGAGGGCCGCCGGGCCTCGCGGCTGGCGTTCGCCGGTGTCGGCGCCCTGGTGGCGCAGCAGCTCTCCGCGCTGCTCGTCATGCGTGCCGCGAACCTCGCAGGACCGGACGGGACGTTCACGATCTACCTCTACGCCCAGCAGGTGTATCTGCTGCCGTTCGCCGTGCTGGCGTTCCCGATCGCCACGAGCGCGTTCCCCCGCTTCGCGGAGCACGCGGCCGCTCGCCGCTACGACGCCCTGCACGACCTCGTCGCGAGGACCACGCGTACCCTGCTGCTCGTGGTGGGGGCAGGTGTCGCCGCGCTGATCGCCGCCGCACCGGCTGTGGAGGCGGTGTTCAACCTCGTGGTGGACGGCGGAGACGCCCCCGGGCTCGCGGCCGGGCTGTCGTGGCTCGCGCCGGGGCTCTTCGGGTACGCGCTGATCCTGCACCTGTCGCGAGCGCTCTACGTCGTCGACCACGGACGCGCGGCGGTGACCGCGACGGCCGCGGGCTGGGGCGTCGTCGCCGTCGGAGCGGTCCTGGTCCCCGTGGTGATCGGTGCCGAGCGCCCGGATCCCGGGTCCGTCGCCTTCGCCGACCGGGTGCCCGACGTCCTGGCGGCGCTCGGTGCCGTGGGAACGGCGGGCATGGTGGTGGCGGGGGCCGGCCTGCTCCTGGCGGTGCGGCGGCACCTCGGACCGGGGGCCTTGCGCGGAACCCCGAAAGTCTTGGCCGGGCTCGCTGTCGGGGCCGCCGCCGGTGCAGTGGTGGGACGCGCCGTCGCCGTCGCTCTCACCGCGTTGGTGCCGGCGCGGCAGGTCGTTGTCGCAGCCGACCAGCGTCCTGGGGTGCCCTTCGACCTCGGGGCGTTCTTCGGTGCGATCGGGGCGGCCCTCCTCGCCGGTCTTGTCGCCGCGGCGGTCGTGCTGGCCGTGGCGGTCCTGCTGGACCGGGACCTGCGCACCCGGGTGAGCTCCGGCGTCGGGCGGATCGTGGCGCGGACCGGGCGCCCGCCCCGGTAGGCGCCCCGAGCGGCACTCCGCGCCCTCGTGGCGCAGACTGGCGAGTGACGTAGGTCGCTGTCCGCAACCTCGTGCTGTGCTGGTTCCCACAGCGCCGGGGCGCTGCAACTCGGTTAGGATGGAGTTCCGTGGTCGATCACCAGAACAGACTCCAGTCTCGCTCCCAGACACGCGGCGGTTCCTCGCCGACAAAGCACATCTTCGTCACCGGGGGTGTCGCGTCGTCTCTGGGTAAGGGTCTGACGGCATCCTCGCTCGGACGCCTCCTGCGCTCCCGCGGCCTCCGCGTCACCATGCAGAAGCTCGACCCGTACCTGAACGTGGACCCGGGCACCATGAACCCGTTCCAGCACGGCGAGGTCTTCGTCACCGAGGACGGCGCCGAGACGGACCTGGACATCGGCCACTACGAGCGCTTCCTCGACGTGGAGCTGCCGGCGTCGTCCAACGTGACCACCGGTCAGGTCTACTCGCAGGTGATCGCCAAGGAGCGTCGCGGCGAGTACCTGGGCGACACGGTGCAGGTCATCCCGCACATCACGGACGAGATCAAGTCGCGCATGCGCGCCGAGGCCGGCGACGACGTGGACGTGATCATCACGGAGATCGGCGGCACGGTGGGCGACATCGAGTCGCAGCCGTTCCTCGAGTCCGCGCGTCAGGTGCGGCACGAGCTGGGCCGCGACAACGTCTTCTTCCTGCACGTCTCGCTCGTGCCGTACATCGGCCCGTCCGGCGAGCTGAAGACCAAGCCCACGCAGCACTCCGTGGCCGCGCTCCGCTCGATCGGCATCCAGCCCGACGCGATCGTGCTCCGCGCCGACCGCGAGGTCCCGGAGCCGGTGAAGCGCAAGATCGCGCTCATGTGCGACGTCGACAACGAGGCGGTCGTCAACGCCGTCGACGCGCCGAGCATCTACGACATCCCGCGCGTGCTGCACTCCGAGGGCCTCGACGCCTACGTGGTGCGCCGCCTCGCGGTGCCGTTCCACGACGTGGACTGGGACGGCTGGGCACAGCTCCTCGAGCGTGTGCACGAGCCCGAGCACAACGTCGAGGTCGCGCTCGTCGGCAAGTACATCGACCTGCCGGACGCTTACCTGTCGGTCACCGAGGCGCTGCGCGCCGGCGGCTTCGCGAACGACACCAAGGTGGCGATCCGCTGGGTCGCGGCCGACGACTGCAAGACCCCCGAGGGTGCCCAGCGCTCCCTCGAGGGCGTGGACGCGGTGCTCGTGCCCGGCGGCTTCGGCGTGCGCGGCATCGACGGCAAGGTCGGCGCCCTGCGCTGGTCCCGCGAGAACCTGGTGCCCACGCTGGGTATCTGCCTGGGCCTGCAGTCCATGGTGATCGAGTACGCGCGCAACGTGCTGGGCTGGGAGGACGCGTCGTCCACCGAGTTCCACCCCGAGTCGGAGCACCCGGTCGTGGCCACCATGGCCGAGCAGCTCGCGATCGTGGGCGGCGAGGGCGACCTCGGCGGCACCATGCGCCTCGGCTCGTACGACGCCCAGCTGGCGGCCGGCTCCGTCGCGGCCAAGACCTACGGCACCGAGCGCGTCTCCGAGCGGCACCGCCACCGCTACGAGGTGAACAACGCGTTCCGTCCCGCTCTCGAGGAGGCCGGGCTGGTCATCTCGGGCACGTCGCCCGACTCGTCGCTCGTCGAGTTCGTCGAGCTGCCCGCCGAGACGCACCCGTACTACGTGTCCACGCAGGCGCACCCCGAGTTCAAGTCGCGCCCCACGCGCGCGCACCCGCTGTTCGCGGGCCTCATCGCGGCCGCTCTCGAGCGCCAGGCCGGCTGACGGTGGGAGAGCAACCGATCCCGGCCGCGGGCACGACGGCGCCGGTCGAGACACCGCCCGACGAGTCACCCGAGGTCGCTGAGTCGCCCGAGGTCACAGCGAAGGCCACCGGCGAGGTGCCTGTGCAGGTGGCGGCCGAGGTGTCGCGCCCGCAGCCGGCTGCCCCGCCGCGACGCGGGAAGATCGTCGACACGATCGCCCCGCGCCCGTCCCGCCGCCTCGCCGTCCCGTTCCAGGGTCGCATCGTCGACGTCATCACCGACGAGGTCGACCTCGGCACCGCTGGTGTCGTCCGCCGGGAGTACGTGTCGCACCCCGGTGCGGTCGCCGTCGTGGCGCTCGACGACCAGGACCGCGTCCTGCTCGTGCGCCAGTACCGGCACCCCGTCGGCGCGGTCCTGTGGGAGCTGCCCGCAGGGCTCCTGGACGTCGACGGCGAGGAGCCGCACGTCGCCGCGGTGCGCGAGCTGGTCGAGGAGGCCGACGTCATGGGCGCCACCTGGAACGTCCTCGCCGACCTGCTGCCCACGCCGGGCGGCAGCAACGAGGCCATCCGCGTGTACCTGGTCCGCGACCTGGCCCCGGTGCCCGAGGACGAGCGGCACGTGCGGGAGGCCGAGGAGGCCGAGATGGTGGTGGTCCCGGTGCCGCTCGAGGAGGCGGTGCAGCTCGCCCTCGCGGGCAAGCTCCACAACGCCGCGGCGGTGACCGGCATCCTCGCGGCCGCGATCGGGCAGGCGTCGTCGTGGACCACGCTCCGGCCGGTCGACGCGCACTGGGGCTTCCGCCGCCGCTGACGGCGCGTGCCGCGCCGCTGTCCTGTTCCGCGGGACGGCGGCGGCCCCGTCCCCTCGGACGACGGCAGCGTGGCCCGGACGCGAGTGTCGGTGACAGGCACTAGCGTGTGCCCCGCAGACAAACTCCCGGAAATGGGGCAGACGTGGCGGACGACAACGACCGGACGACGGAGCGGATCGAGCGGCCCCGGGTCGCGGGCCAGCCCCGCGGCCGAGCCGAGGCCGAAGCGATCCAGGAGGCCAGGTCGGGCGACCGTTTCCGCTGGCGCACGTTGCTGACGGCGTTCATCGGGACGGTGGCCGGCCTGGTGCTCGTCGTGGCCATCGGGCTGGGTGTCCTGTGGGCCTTCAAGGACGAGATCACGTCGGCGCTCAACCCGTTCGCCACGGAGACGGTCGACCGCTCGACACCGCCGGTGCTGCTCAGCATCAAGGACCTCGCGCGCTTCGTGGCCGCGGAGGGCAACTACGAGGTGGTGGTCGACCTCGAGGAGGACACCCGCTACGTGCCCGACTGGCTCGCCGGCGAGCGCACCCTGTTCATCGCGCACGGCTCGGTCGAGTCGTACGTGGACTTCCGGCAGATCACCGAGGACGACATCACGATCTCCGAGGACGGGACCGCCGTCGAGCTGGTGCTGCCCCGCCCGGAGCTCGCAGAGCCGCGCCTCGACCTCGAGCGCAGCCGGGCCATCTCGGAGGATCGTGGCCTCATCAACCGGTTGAACGACTTCTTCGGGGGCGACAACGACTCGCGCCAGGAGGTCCTGGCGAAGGCCGAGGAGATGCTCGGCGAGGCAGCCGGGTCCAGCGATCTCGAGGACCGGGCCGAGGAGAACACCCGGAAGACGCTCGCCGGGATGCTGACGTCGCTCGGTTTCGAGACGGTCACCGTGACCTACGAGGGCGACGAGATCTCCCCGGGCGACTGACGCCGCCGTCGGACAGACCGGGTGAACTCGGACGGAACACCGGCGTGCCACGGTTTCGGAGGCGGTCGCGTCATTTTGGTGCTATGGAGTTCCGCTAGTCTTCGCGCGTGACAGATTCCGACGTGCTCCCCAACGTGTCCTCCCTGCCCGCGTGGCTCGTCCCGTCCGTCTACCTGAACTGGACAGACGACTGGCTGCGCGAGTCCGTGGCGATCGCCACCCGTAGCCCCGAGCACCGCCTGCCGGGCGGGGCAGACGGGCCCCAGCGCGGTGACGTCGTCGTCACCGTCGTGGGCGCGGAACCCGGCATCGTCGCCGCGGTCGAGCTCATGGGCGCCTCGAAGGGGGAGGACTGGGTCTCGGACGAGCTGTTCGGCCCGGACCGCCCCGTCATCTGGGACGACCTCTTCACCGGTGCCACCGCCTACGCGCGCTCGTCCGGCTGGCTGCCCCAGGAGCACGCGCGCCTCGTGCTCGACGGCATCGCGCACCAGTTCAAGCACGGCTCCACCGGCACCCTCGAGGCCGGCGAGTGCGAGTCCGGGCCCCTGTCGCCGAACCTGCACGCGCTGCGCCTCCTGTCGCACCGCCAGATCGCCGGCTGGGACCTGCGCCGCGAGGAGCGCTGCGCCACGTGCGAGCGGTTCGTGGACGTCTCCACCCTGCGCGCGCACGACGACGGCGCCGTCCGCGCCGCCCTCGAGGGCGTCACCGAGCGGTCGCTCCAGCAGCTCATCAGCGACACCTACCTCATCTGCGAGCCGTGCCACGAGCTGCTCCACCCGCACTCCGTCGCCTCGCAGCGTGCCCGGATGCGCCCGCAGTGCCCCGCGTGCGGCGCTCGCGGGAACACCAAGCGCATCGTCTGGGGCATGAAGATGGGCGACGTGCCCATGGAGCCCGAGGTCGTCTACGGGGGCTTCGACGTGCCCGTGCCGACGCCCGAGTGGTACTGCCCCGAGTGCCACGCGAACTTCGCGACGGGCGCCGTCGCCTCGCGCGCGCTGGGCGACCGCCCGGCCGACGTGGTCGCGGACGTCTGGCAGCCGGAGATCTGACCGGTCCCTACCCGGGTACGGCCACGGCGTGAGCTCCTCGCGGAGCTCACGCCGTCGCCATGCTCCGTGGTGGTGCGGTGCGCGGACGCGGTGATGGGATGGATGCTGAACGCTGTTCACCCGGCGAACAGGTATCGCGGCGCAGCCGCGGCAGTCCCTCCTGTGCGACGGGGCGCAACGTCGCACCCCGCGCGACTCGTACAGGGGGATGACCGATGGACGATGTCCTGAGGGTGCTCACACCCGAGAACCGTGAGCTGCTGCGTCTGCGGGACGAGGGGCTGCGGCGGGTGGACCGGTTCGACTACGTCCCCTGGCGGCGGCCGTGCGTCGTGCGCGTGCTGGTGGTCGCTGACGGGCTGGACTTCGACCCGGGGAACGGCTCCGGGTTGTCCACGTTCGTGTCGGTGCTGCTGGACAGCCTGACCGTGCGGTTCGAGGTGACCCTCGCGCACCTGCAGTCCGCGGCCGGGGCTCAGATGTACGACTCCGAGACCCGGATCGCCCGGCGGATCAGCCCGTTCGCGTTCGACAAGGCGGACCAGTTCGCTCCGGACATGTACGACGTCGTGTTCCTGTTCGGCATCGCCGAGCGCCTCTTCAGTCGCGGGACGGCCCCGAACGGTTCGTCCTATCCCACGGACCGGCTCGCGGACACCGAGCTGGCGGTGATCGAGGAGTTCGAGAACGGCGGCGGCGGGCTGTTCGCCACGGGCGACCACGGCGCGCTGGGCAAGTACATGGGGGCGGCCCTGCCGAGGGCGCGCGACATGCGGCTGTGGAGCTCGACGTCGGGTGACAGGGCGACCGACGAGGTGTCGATGAGGGGGGCGCGCCGCAACGACACGAACCGGAACGGCGCGAGCCCCGGCTCGCAGTTCGACGACCAGTCGGACGACCTTCCGCAGACCATCGAGCCACGCATGTACTCGGTGAGCAGCGGCCTGTTCCGGTACCGCTTCCCGCACCCCCTGCTGTGCGGGCCGCGCGGCGTCATCACCGTCATGCCGGACCACCCGCACGAGGGCGAGTGCAAGGTCCCCGCGAACCCCGACCTGAACCTGGCGTCCGGGCCCGAGTTCCCGCCCGCCGTCGACGGCGGATCCCGCCCGCTGCCCGAGGTGATCTCGAGCAACCGGGTGCTCGCCGGGACGACGTCAGGCGACAAGGACCCGACCGTGCCGCACACGTTCGGCGGCATCAGCGCCTACGACGGGCACCGGGCCGGCATCGGCCGGGTCGTGACCGACGCGACGTGGCACCACTTCGTGAACGTCAACCTGACGGGGATCCCGACCCACCTCGACCCCGTGAAGAGCCGCGGGTTCCTCGCGTCGGCTGCCGGGCAGGAGCACCTGGCCGACATCAAGGCGTACTACCGGAACCTGGCGACGTGGCTGTCCCGGCCGGCGAACCTCCGGTGCATGCGCTCGAAGCTCCTCCTCAACACCCTGCTCTCCGACCGGGTGCTGGAGGCCGTGCTCACGACCCGGCACGTCGGCATCGAGAAGCTCGGGCCGCAGGTGCTGTGGCTCATCGGGAAGCACGCGCAGGACGCGATGGGCCAGTACGTGAGCCGGTGCCAGACGCGCCGGCTCGTCATCGACCTGGTACGGGTGCGGCTCATCCGGATCTTCCCCGAGATCGACCCGTGGGAGTTCCGCCCGGAGTCGCAGCGGCTCAAGGGAGCCCAGTTCGCGGAGGAGCCCGCCGAGACGATCCGCTGGGCAGACGCCGACCACCTGCTCACCGTCGCGCTGGGCGCGGCGCTCGTGCGGCTCAGCGAGAAGGTCGGGGACGACCCGGGGGAGCTGAACGAGAAGGAGCTGGACGAGATCCTGGAGTCCGGCGCGAACGAGGGCCTCGACGCGGCACTCGGCGACCTGCGGGAAGTCCTGGCGGACCTGGCCCAGCGGGTGGAGCAGCTGTAGTCACGGGAGACGGCGCCTGGTCTGCGCCGACGCTATGCAGCGTCGGCGCAGGCCAGGCGCCGTCTCTAGCGCGGCCTCGACCCCGTGCCCAGCTAGCCGGCCGTCGGCTCGTCCGCCGTCGTGGGCTTCTCAGCCACGGGCTCCTCTGTCGCCGGCTCTTCCGTCCCCGGCTCCGTCTCCGGCTCTTCCGCCCGGCGGCGCTGGACGAGGAACAGCCCGAGCCCGAGCAGGACCACCACGCCGGACACCACCACGTTGGCGGGCAGGCCGAGGTACTGGTCGCTCGTCGGGTCGATGCGGAGCAGCTCGAGCCACGCGCGGCCCAGGCCGTACCAGACGAGATAGAGGCCGAACAGTCTGCCGTGCCGCAGCGTGAACCGGCGGTCCAGGGCGACGAGCAGCGCGGCGCCCACCAGGTTCCAGAGCATCTCGTACAGGAACAGCGGGTGGAACAGCGTCCCCTCGGGGGTGCCTGCGGGGAACATGCCCGCAGCCGGGTCGATCTGCAGGCCCCAGGGGAGCGTCGTCGGGCCGCCGAAGAGCTCGTGGTTCCAGTAGTTCCCCATCCGGCCGATCGCCTGCGCCACCAGCATGCCGGGGGCGAGCGCGTCGGCGAAGGCCCAGAACCCGATCCCCGCCCGCCGGCAGCCGATCCAGGCGCCGACCGCGCCGCCGAGCAGCGACCCGTAGAGGGCGTTGCCGCCGTCCCAGATCCGCACCACGTCGAGGGGGTCGGCCCCGGGGTAGAAGTAGTCGCTGGTGTGGGTGAGCACGTGGTAGATCCGTGCCCCCACGATGCCGAGGGGTACTGCCCACATGACGACGTCCAGCACGGCGCCCTCGGGTGCGCCCCGGCGGGTGAGACGCCGGTCCGTGATGAAGGCGGCCGCGGCGATGCCGGCGAGAAGCCACAGGGCGTAGACGTGGATGGTCAGCGGGCCGAGGTGGATGGCGTTCCAGTCCAACGGAGGGCTGGGGATCGCGGTGGAGAGCACGGCGGGGGCCTCTCGAGGGCTCGTGGGGTGCGGTCGCGGGCGGACCGCCGTCGGACACCCTAGACCGCGACGGGCGGTCCGGGCGCTTCGCCGTCACGCTGCGCCGCGCACCGCCCGGCTCAGCGCGTGCGCGTCGTCAGCACCACCCGCGTGGTGCCCGCGATGAGCAGCGCCGCGCCGAGCATGTGCAGGCCCACGAGCAGGATCGGCAGGCCGGTGAAGTACTGCACGTAGCCGATCGCCCCCTGGAGCAGGGTGATCCCCAGCAGCACCCAGGCGGCACGGCGCACCGGCGCGAGGTCGAGGCCCGGGCCGGTGGCAGCAGCCGGGCGCACCGAGACCAGGAGCGTGACCAGGGCGACCAGGAACGCCCACACCGACGCGGCGTGCCACTTCGACATCAGCGCGGGGTCCACCGCGAGGCGGTAGCCCACCGTCGCGTCACCCGAGTGGGGGCCCGCGCCCGTGGTGATCACGCCGAGCACCACGACAACCACCGTGAGGGCTCCGAGGACCCACGCGAGCGCCCGCACCCGCGGTCCGACCAGCGGGACCGGGGCACCGTCGCCCTCGGGCCAGCGGTGCACCAGGTAGAGCGAGATCGCCACGAGCAGGCCGGACAGGACGAAGTGCAGCGACACCAGGCCCGGGTGCAGCTCCAGGTGTACGAGGATCCCACCGAGCAGCGCCTGCACCGCGACGAGGGCGAGCGGGACGAAGCCGAGGCGGCGGAACGCCGCCGAGCGGCCCGGAGCGGTCCACACCAGCACCGCGACCGCCAGCGCGAAGAACGAGACCACCCCGGTCAGCGTCCGGTTCCCGAACTCGATGTACTGGTGGTAGCTCGTCTCGGGGTGGATCACGGCCGTGAACTGGCCGGGCTCGCAGTACGGCCACGTGGAGCAGCCCAGGCCCGACTCCGTCAGCCGCACGGCGCCGCCGGTCACGATGATGCCGATCTGCGCCACCAGGTTCGCGACCAGGACCGCCGGGGTCCAGCGGCGGAGGCGCGCGAGGCGGTCGGTGGCAGGTTCGGCAAGGGCGCTCGCAGTCACGCCCTCCACGGTAGTGCCCGACGCCGGTCGCTCGTCCCGGGCGAGCACCTCACCAGGTGTGATTCTCGCCCGGGCGAGCGGCCGGCGTCGGCGGTCAGCAGGCGCCCAGGTCCTGCCAGACGCCCCACTGGCCTGTGGTGCCGGGCGTCTCGCCGGTGGTCCACCACTTGGCGCGGTAGGCCTTGCCGGCGTGGGTGACGCGGTCGTCGAGCACGTAGACGGCCGCCGCGGACCACGCCGGGTAGGCGCAGGTGCCGGGCTGGGTCGGGGTCGGGGTCGGGGTGGGCGTGGGC
Organism: Antribacter gilvus; assembly: GCF_003946865.1. Taxonomy (GTDB): domain Bacteria; phylum Actinomycetota; class Actinomycetes; order Actinomycetales; family Cellulomonadaceae; genus Antribacter; species Antribacter gilvus. Next base: position 289,532 of record NZ_QXTH01000007.1, on the reverse strand, counting down.
CGGGGCGTGGGGGACGTCGTCGGCGTGGGGCTCGGTGCGGCCGTGCCGCCGACCCGCAGCAGGAGGTTCGGCGAGCCGGTGCCGGCGTTGGTGACGACGTCGCGCGTGGCGCTCGCCACGAGCTCCGCCTTCACCTGCGCGGGCGTCCAGGCGGGGTGCGCGGCGAGGACGAGCGCGGCGGCACCGACGACGTGCGGGGTCGCCATGGACGTGCCGCTCTTCGTGGCGGTCGCGGTGTCGCTCGCGATCCCGGCGGACAGGATCGAGCTGCCGGGCGCGAACAGCTTGACGCACGTGCCGATGTTGGAGAACGACGACCGGGCGTCCGTGCTGGTCGTGGAGCCGGTGGTGAGGACGGCGGACAGACGACCGGGGGACTTCGTGCAGGCGTCGAGCCCCGAGTCGTTGCCTGCGGAGGCGGCGAACGAGATGCCGTCGGCGATCGCGCGGGTCACGGCGTCCTCCTTCGCCTGGGAGATGCTGCTCCCGCCGATGCTCAGGTTCGCGACGGCGGGCGTCCCGGCGGCGTGGTGCGCGGTCATCCAGTCGATGCCCGCGACGGTGTCGGAGGTGTAGCCCGAGCCGGCGCAGTCCAGGACGCGGATGGCGACGATCCGCACTCCCTTCGCCACGCCGTAGGTGGAGCCGCCGATCGTCCCGGCGACGTGGGTCCCGTGCCCGGAGCAGTCGTCGGCGACGGCGTCGTCGTCCACGAGGTCCGTGCCCGAGACGGCGCGACCGCCGAACTGGGCGTGCGTGGTGCGCACCCCGCTGTCGATGACGTAGGCGGTGACGCCGGACCCGTTGACGGGGTAGGCGTAGCGGCCGTCGAGGGGGAGCGCGGCCTGGTCGACCCGGTCCAGGCCCCAGGTTCCCGCGGGGTCCTGCACCGCGGTGGGGACGACGACGTCGGCGTGGACCACGGTGTCCTGCTCGACGTACGCGACGGCGGGGTCGGCGGCGAGCTTGCGGGCCTGCGCCGGCGTCATCCTCGCCTCGAAGCCGCGCAGCGCGTGCTGGAACGTGCGGCCCGGCGTGGCGCCGTAGCGGTTGCCCAGGCCGCGGGACTGGCCGACGACGTCGGTGGTGTCCTCGAGGACGACGATCCAGCGGTCGGCGACACCGTCCTCGCCGGCGGGGCGGAAGGCCGGGACGCCGGCTGACCGGGTGAGCGGGTCGTCGTCGGACGGGGCTGCTGCGCCGGGTGAGGCGGCGGCTGCCGCGGCGACGGTCGACAACGCCATCGCGGCGACCACCGCGGCAGCGGTCCGGGCGAGGCCACGGCGGCGGGGAACACGGTCGGGGGGTGTGCTGCGGTGCACGGGCGGAGCCTCCGGAAGTCAGCGCCCGGCGTCGTCGCACGGGCTGGTGTCCGCGGAGTCTAGGAACGGACAGGCCGAATTGGCGAGGAGCCCTGACAATTGTGTGGGATCCCCGTACGCCCGGTGGGCGACGTCAGTGCCAGCGGAAGAGCTTGCTGGCGCCCCAGCCGAGCGCGGCCGTCCAGCCGAGCAGCACGACGACGGAGAACGCCGGCACCGTCCCCTCGAGCAGGGCCCCGCGCATGGCCTCGCCGAGCGCGCCCGACGGCAGCAGCACCGCGAGGTGCGCGAGCGGCGCCGCCAGCTCCCCGGCGGGGAGCAGCACGCCGCCACCCACGAGCAGCAGCACGAGCAGCAGGTTCGCCACCGCGAGGACGCCCTCGGCGCGCAGCGTCCCCGCCAGCAGGAGGGCGAGGGCGGTGAACGCGGCGGTGCCCAGCAGCGTCACGCCCACGACGGCGGGCAGGCCGGCGAGCGCCGGACGCCACCCGAGGGCGAGCGCCACGCCGGCGATGACCACGACCTGCACCACCTCGACGGCGAGGACGCCCAGCACCTTGCCCGCGAGCAGACCGCCACGGCCCAGCGGCGTGGTGGCGAGGAGGCGCAGCACGCCGTTGCGCCGGTCGAACGCGGTGGCGATGGCCTGGGACGTGAACGCCGTGGACATCACGGCGAGCGCCAGGACGCCCGGGGTCACGAAGTCGACGCGCGACCAGCCCTGGGTGTCGAGGTCGAGGAACGACGTGCGGACGAGCCCGACCAGCACCAGCACCGGCAGCACGATCGTGACGAGCAGCTGCTCGCCGTTGCGCAGGATCGCCCGGGTCTCGAACGAGGCCTGGGCGGCGATGCGCCGCCAGGCGGGGGCGGCGCGGTCCTCGCCCGACGCCGGAGGCTCGGCCGGGTGCACCGTCCCGGGCTGCGTCGTGGTCATCGCAGGTGCCTTCCGGTGAGATCGAGGAACACGTCCTCCAGGGTGCGGCCGGTGCCCCGCCCGGTGGTCACGGACCGGGCGAGGACGCCCTGGTCGGCGAGCCACGCGGCGACGGCCTCGACGGCACGCGGGTCCACGGGGCCGGTCACGGTGTACGTGCCGTCCGCCCCGGCGACCACCGACCAGGGCGAGGTGTCCGCGGGAGGTGCGTCACCGGCGTCGGGCACAGGGCTGCCGGGCTTGGCCGCGCCGCCTGGCTGGGCTGCGGCGTGCGGGAGAGCCGCCAGGGCCTTGGCCAGCGGCTCCGTCTCCAGGCCCGGCGTCGCCTCCACGAGGACCGTGGCCGGCGCGTCCGCGGCGTCGCCGCCGTCGGCGAGGAGGTCCGCGACCGTGCCGGACGCGATGACGCGGCCGTGGTCCACCACGTGGACGAGGTCGGCGAGGTCCTGTGCCTCGTCCATGAGGTGGGTGGTGAGGACGATGGCGACACCGTCGGCCCGGAGCTCGCGGACCAGGTCCCAGACCGCTCGGCGGCTCTGCGGGTCCATGCCGGCGCTGGGCTCGTCGAGGAACACGACCTCGGGGCGGCCGACCACGGCGGCGGCGAGGGCCAGGCGCTGGCGCTGGCCGCCGGACAGGCGGCGCACGGTGGTGCGGGCGAACGAGTCGAGGCCGAGCCGCGCGGACAGCTCCGCGACGTCGCGGGGGCGGGCGTACATCGACGCGACGTGCCGCAGCATCTCCAGGGCGCGCACGCCGGTGGGGAGGCCGCCGTCCTGCAGCATCACGCCCACGCGGGGGCGGAGGCGGCGGGCGTCGGCGACGGGGTCGAGGCCGAGGACGCGGACGGTCCCGGCGTCGGGGGCGCGCAGTCCTTCGCAGCACTCGACTGTGGTGGTCTTGCCGGCGCCGTTGGGTCCGAGCACCGCGGTCACGGCGCCGGGGCGGGCCACGAGATCGAGGTGGTCGACGACGGCCCGGCCGTCGTAGCGCTTGACGAGGCCGCGCACCTCGAGCGCGGGGGAGGCAGGCACCGTGCCATCGTAGGCGCGAGGGAGTGCCCGCCCTGAGGAGGCCCGGGCCGGACGGGTGTGATCTTGTGCAGATCTGGCCTGAGTGAGGCTCGCCTTCCTTGCGCATCGGGAATTAGGGAACAAGGATGTTCCTTAAACCTACGGAGTCCCGGGTACGTACTGCTGCCCGGGTCCCGCACAGGACATCCGGCGCACGCCGGCAGGCACGAGGGGAGGACCGATGGCGACCACGACCGAGACCACGACGGCGCTCGCGCCTGCCACGGCGCCTGCCCACCCGGCCCCCGTGGCCCACACGCTCGTGCACCCCACGGAGACCGACGGCACCACCCGCCGCCGCGTGCTCCAGCTCGTCGCGAGCGACGGCCCCGTCACCGCCGCCGACCTGGCGCACGAGCTGGGGCTGACCGCACCGGCCGTCCGCCGGCACCTGGGCCTGCTCGAGGACGAGGGCAAGATCGCCGTCCACGAGTCGCACGCGGGCACCCCTGCCCGTCGAGGCCGGCCCGCGCGGCACTACGTCGTCACGTCCGGCGGCCAGTCCGAGCTGTCCGGCGGCTACCAGGAGATCGCCGGCCAGGTGCTGCGGTTCCTGCGTGACAACGCAGGGCCCGACGCGGTCGCCGCCTTCGCCGCCGAGCGGTACGAGGCGGTGGTGCGGCGCTACGAGCCTCGCCTGACCGCCACGGACCCTGCCGGTCGCGCCGAGCAGCTCGCCGGGCTGCTGTCCGCCGACGGCTACGCGGCCTCGGTCCGGCCCCTGCCGGCGCCCGTCACCCGTGCCGGTGTGGTACCCGGCGTCCAGCTGTGCCAGGGGCACTGCCCCGTGCAGCACGTCGCGGAGGAGTTCACCGAGCTGTGCGAGGCGGAGGCCCAGGCCTTCTCCCGGCTGCTCGGCTCCCACGTGCAGCGGCTGGCAACAATCGCGGGCGGCGCGCACGCCTGCACCACGAACATCCCGGTCCGGCCCCCGGCCGGGCACCTGCCTACCACCACCGAAGGAACGAGATGACTGCAGAGACCCAGGCTGCGCCTGAGCAGCGCTCCGACGAGGAGATCATCGCGAGCATCGGCTCGTACGAGTACGGCTGGCACGACAGCGACGCCGCGGGCATGTCCGCGCAGCGTGGTCTGTCCGAGGCGGTCGTCCGGAACATCTCCACGCTCAAGAGCGAGCCCGAGTGGATGCTGAACCAGCGCCTCAAGGCGCTGCGCCTGTTCGGCAAGAAGCCCATGCCCAGCTGGGGCGCGGACCTCTCCGGCATCGACTTCGACAACATCAAGTACTTCGTGCGGTCCACGGAGAAGCAGGCCACCAGCTGGGAGGACCTGCCCGAGGACATCCGCAACACGTACGACAAGCTCGGCATCCCCGAGGCGGAGAAGCAGCGCCTCGTCGCGGGCGTCGCGGCCCAGTACGAGTCCGAGGTCGTCTACCACCAGATCCGCGAGGACCTGGAGGAGCAGGGCGTCATCTTCGTCGACACCGACACGGGCCTGCGCGAGTACCCGGAGCTCTTCCAGGAGTACTTCGGCACCGTCATCCCGGCCGGCGACAACAAGTTCTCCGCGCTGAACACCGCCGTGTGGTCGGGCGGCTCGTTCGTCTACGTGCCGCCGGGCGTGCACGTCGAGATCCCGCTGCAGGCCTACTTCCGCATCAACACGGAGAACATGGGCCAGTTCGAGCGGACGCTGATCATCGCCGACGAGGGCTCGTACGTGCACTACGTCGAGGGCTGCACGGCGCCGATCTACTCGTCCGACTCGCTGCACTCCGCGGTGGTCGAGATCATCGTGAAGAAGAACGCCCGCGTGCGCTACACGACGATCCAGAACTGGTCGAACAACGTGTACAACCTGGTGACCAAGCGCGCCACGGCCGCCGAGGGCGCCACCATGGAGTGGGTCGACGGCAACATCGGCTCCAAGGTCACCATGAAGTACCCGGCGATCTACCTCCTGGGCGAGCACGCCAAGGGCGAGACGCTGTCCATCGCCTTCGCGGGCGCGGGCCAGCACCAGGACGCCGGCGCCAAGATGGTGCACGCCGCCCCGAACACGTCGTCGTCGATCATCTCGAAGTCCGTCGCGCGCGGCGGTGGCCGCACGTCGTACCGCGGCCTGGTGCAGGTGCTCGAGGGCGCCCACCGCTCCGCGTCCAACGTGCTCTGCGACGCGCTGCTCGTCGACCAGATCTCCCGGTCCGACACGTACCCGTACGTGGACGTCCGCGAGGACGACGTGTCGATGGGCCACGAGGCCACGGTCTCCCGCGTGAGCGAGGACCAGCTGTTCTACCTGATGTCCCGAGGCATGCTGCAGGACGAGGCCATGGCGATGATCGTGCGCGGGTTCGTGGAGCCCATCGCGCGCGAGCTCCCCATGGAGTACGCCCTCGAGCTGAACCGCCTCATCGAGCTGCAGATGGAAGGGTCCGTCGGCTGATGGCCGTTACTACCGATCACACGCGCGCCGTCGCCGACGGCGCCCACTCGCACTCGTTCGGTACCGGTGCGGTGCCCCAGGGATCGCGCGCCGAGCGGCTGACGTCGTTCGACCTGGCCGACATCCCCGTGCCCTCCGGCCGCGAGGAGGAGTGGCGCTTCTCCCCGGTCGCGCGCCTCCAGCCGCTGTTCTCGGAGACCCTGGCCGCCTCGGGCGTCCAGGTCACCGTCACCGCGGCCCCCGAGGTCAAGGTCGAGACCGTCGGGCGCGACGACGCCCGCCTGGGCACCGCCGGCAAGCCGGGCGACCGCACCGCGCTCACCGCGTGGAACGCCTTCGCCGAGGCCACCGTCGTGACGGTGCCCGCCGAGGCCGTCGCGTCCGACGTGACCTCCGTGCGGATCTCCGGCGTCTCCGGCGAGGCCACGGCCGCGCACGTCCTCGTGCGCGCCGAGCGCCACTCGCAGGCCGTGGTGGTCCTCGACCACGACGGCGTCGCGACCGTGTCCGAGACCGTCGAGATCGTGGTCGAGGACGGTGCGCACCTCACCGTCGTCACCGTCCAGGACTGGGCCGACGGCGCGGTGCACGCGTCCTCGCACCGTGCCCGTCTGGGTCGCGACGCGAAGCTCAAGCACGTCGTGGTGACGTTCGGCGGCGACGTCGTGCGCATCACGCCGGACGCCGAGTTCACGGCCGAGGGTGGCGAGGTCGAGATGGTGGGCCTCTACTTCGCGGACGCGGACCAGCACCAGGAGCACCGCCTCTTCGTCGACCACGCCGTGCCGTCGTGCCGCTCGCGCGTCACCTACAAGGGCGCGCTGCAGGGCCAGGGCGCGCACGTGGTGTGGGTGGGCGACGTGCTCATCCGGGCCGAGGCCGAGGGCACCGACACGTACGAGCTCAACCGCAACCTCGTCCTCACGGACGGCGCGCGCGCGGACTCCGTGCCGAACCTCGAGATCCAGACCGGCGAGATCGAGGGCGCGGGCCACGCGTCCGCGACCGGCCGGTTCGACGACGAGCAGCTCTTCTACCTGATGGCCCGCGGCATCTCCGAGGTCGAGGCCCGTCGCCTCGTGGTGCGCGGCTTCTTCGCCGAGCTCATCCACGAGATCGGCGTCCCGTCGGTCGAGGAGCGCCTGCTGGCCTCCATCGAGGCCGAGCTCGAGAAGTCCATGAGCGTCATCACGGGCGCGCCCGTCGAGGCGGCCGAGGTCACCGCGTGACCGCGCAGCTGGCGTGCATGACGTCCGACCTGGGACCGGAGGAGGCCATGCTCGTCGAGCTGGACGGCCCCGACGGCGCCCCGGTCGCGGTGTCGGTCATCCGCGACGCGGACGGCGAGTTCCACGCGATCTCGGACGTCTGCTCCCACGGTGCCGTGTCCCTGTCGGACGGCGAGGTGGAGGGCTGCCTCGTCGAGTGCTGGCTCCACGGCTCGCAGTTCGACGTCCGGACCGGCAAGCCCGTCCAGCTGCCCGCGGTGCGCCCCGTCCCGGTGTACCCCGTGACCGTCGACGGCGAGCGTGTGCTCGTCGACATCGACGTCACAGTGCCGGTCTCATGACGCCGGCGCCCCGAACCCTTTTTGTGCAACTGAACCTGGAGAACTGAGCATGTCCACCCTCGAGATCCGCGACCTGCACGTCAGCGTCGAGACGAAGGAAGGCCCCAAGCCGATCCTGCGCGGCGTCGACCTCACCATCAACAGCGGTGAGACGCACGCCATCATGGGCCCGAACGGCTCCGGCAAGTCCACCCTCGCGTCGGCGCTCGCCGGCCACCCCAAGTACCAGGTCACCGCCGGTACCGTGACGCTCGACGGCGCGGACCTCCTCGCGATGACCGTCGACGAGCGCGCCCGTGCGGGCCTCTTCCTCGCCATGCAGTACCCGGTCGAGGTGCCCGGCGTGTCCGTGGCCAACTTCCTCCGCACCGCCAAGACCGCGATCTCCGGCGAGGCCCCCGCCCTGCGCACGTGGGGCAAGGAGGTCAAGGGAGCGATGGAGAACCTGCGCATGGACACGGCGTTCGCCGAGCGCTCCGTGAACGAGGGCTTCTCCGGCGGCGAGAAGAAGCGCCACGAGATCCTCCAGATGGAGCTCTTCAAGCCCCACTTCGCGATCCTCGACGAGACCGACTCCGGCCTCGACGTCGACGCGCTGCGCGTCGTCTCCGAGGGCGTCAACCGTGCCAAGGAGACCACCGACGTGGGCGTGCTGCTGATCACGCACTACACGCGCATCCTCCGCTACATCAAGCCGGACTTCGTGCACGTGTTCGTCGACGGCCGGATCGCCGAGGAGGGTGGCTCCGAGCTGGCCGACCGCCTCGAGAACGAGGGCTACGACCGGTTCCTCGCCGCCAAGACGGCCTGAGACCACTGACGAGGGGACGACCATGACCATCGCGACCGCGCTCAGCGCGACCGAGCTCGCCGCCGTGCGGGCGGACTTCCCGCTGCTCGCGCGCACGGTCCGCGGCGGTCGTCCCCTCGTCTACCTCGACTCCGCGGCGACCTCGCAGAAGCCGCAGGTCGTGCTGGACGCCGAGGTGGACTTCTACGAGCAGCGCAACGCCGCGGTCCACCGCGGCGCGCACCAGCTCGCCGAGGAGGCCACCGAGGCGTTCGAGGACGCCCGCGCGGCCGTGGCCGGGTTCGTCGGGGCCGACGTCGGCGAGATCGTCTGGACCTCCGGTGCCACGGCGGCGATCAACCTCGTCAGCGCCGCGATGCTCGGCTCGACGCTCGACGCCGCCCTGGGCCGCGGGTCCGACGCCTCGCGCCGGTTCGTGCTCGGCCCCGGCGACGAGATCGTCGTCACCGAGGCGGAGCACCACGCCAACCTCGTCCCGTGGCAGGAGCTCAGCGCCCGGACGGGCGCCACGCTGCGCTGGCTGCGGGTGTCCGACGACGGCCGCCTGGACCTCTCGGACCTCGACGAGGTCGTGAACGAGCGCACCAAGGTGCTGGCGTTCGCGCACGTCTCGAACGTGACGGGGGCCGTGGCTCCGGTGGCGACGCTCGTGGCCGCCGCCCGTCGCGTGGGTGCGCTGACCGTGCTCGACGCGTGCCAGTCCGTGCCGCACCTGCCGGTGGACCTGCACGCGCTGGACGTCGACTTCGCCGTGTTCTCCGGGCACAAGATGCTCGGACCCACCGGCGTGGGCGCGCTGTACGGGCGGCGCGAGCTGCTCGAGGCCATGCCGCCCGCCACCACCGGCGGTTCGATGGTCGAGATCGTCACGATGGAGCGCACCACGTTCTCCCCGCCGCCGCAGCGGTTCGAGGCCGGCACGCAGATGGTGGCGCAGGCCGTCGGCATGGGCGTGGCCGCGCAGTGGCTCGGCGAGCTCGGCATGCAGGCCGTCGCGGCCCACGAGGCCGAGCTGGCCGCCGAGATGCTGAAGATCGCGGACATCCCGGGCGTCCGGGTGATCGGGCCTTCTACTGTGGGTGTGGGGCCGGACGGGCTGCCCGACCGGGTCGCCGCCGTGTCGTTCGTGGTGGACGGCGTCCACGCGCACGACGTGGGCCAGGTGCTGGACGACGCCGGGATCGCCGTGCGCGTGGGCCACCACTGCGCGCAGCCGCTGCACCGCCGGTTCGGCGTGGCCGCGACGGCTCGCGCGTCGGCCTCCGTGTACACGACGGTCGAGGAGATCGTCGCCTTCCGGGAAGCGCTGACGGGGGTCCGCGCGTTCTTCTCTGTGGACTGACCCTTTGTGAAAGGCACGACGTGAGCTCGCTCGAGCAGATGTACCAGCAGGTGATCCTGGACCACGCGAAGCACCCCGTGGGCCGGGGCCTCGTCGACGCGCCTGCCGGGCACCTGGCGGGGGAGTCGCACCAGATCAACCCCACCTGCGGCGACGAGGTCACCCTCCGCGTCGCGGTGCGCCCCGACGGCCACGTCGACACCGTCACCTGGGAAGGCCAGGGCTGCTCCATCTCGCAGGCGTCCGTCTCGGTGATGACGTCGCTCGTCACCGACGCCTCGATGGCCGAGGTGGCGCGGCTCGACGCCCTGTTCCACGACCTCATGGGCTCGCGGGGCAAGGGCCTCGGGTCCGACGACGCCGAGGACGCCCTGGGCGACGCGACCGCCTTCACCGGCGTGTCGCAGTACCCCGCCCGTATCAAGTGCGCGCTGCTCGGCTGGGCAGCGCTCAAGGACTCGCTCGCGCGCAGCGGCGCCCTCGCGGCCGCGCAGGGCAGCCCGCCCCAGACCAAGGAGGAAGCATGACCGAGGCGACCACCGGCACCACGCCCACGACCGCCGCCGACGTCGAGGAAGCCATGCGCGACGTCATCGACCCCGAGCTGGGGATCAACGTCGTCGACCTGGGCCTCGTCTACGGCCTCACCGTGGACCAGAACAACCACGCGACCATCGACATGACGCTCACGTCCGCCGCCTGCCCGCTGACGGACGTCATCGAGGACCAGACCGCCGGCGCCCTCGAGGGCATCGTGGACGGCTTCCGGATCAACTGGGTCTGGATGCCGCCGTGGGGTCCGGAGAAGATCACGGACGACGGCAAGGAGCAGCTGCGGATGTTGGGGTTCAACGTCTGAGGATTGGCTGATCGAGGTCGGACGGCATCTCCCCTGAACAGGGGAGATGCCGTCCGATCTGCCGGTTCTCTGTTGGGTCCGTAGGACAGGTGTGGACTCGCATGAGGGCCGCTGAACTGGGCCGGAAGGTGGAAGTGTGACGTTCGAGGTCGTCAACGCGGCTGTTTCCGAGGGTGGCGCGTCCTGGTCCGAGTGGATCGCCGTCGTGATCGCCCTCGTCGCCGTGGCGACGTCCGTGTGGTCGGCGTGGTTCACGGTGAAGAAGACACGCGAGACGTCGCACGAGGCGATCGTCGCCGCAGAGGAGTCGGCACGTTCCGCGAACTACACGCGCATCCACGAGATCCTCGTAGAGCCTGTAGCCGCGTCGGGCCGGCGACAGCTCTTCCTGGCTGCCGCATCGGGGACGTTCCCGGGTCGCGGGGACGACACGTGGGACCAGATCAACTACTCGCTCGCGCTCTACGACACCCTCGGTGCCTACGTGATCGAGGGACTCGTCGACCCGGACCTCGTCCTGCGCGCCTGGCACCACCCGCTGACGAACATCGCCGGCCCCGTGCGGGCGTTCATGCAGCACCGCGCGAGCGAGGGGATCAGCCAGCCCTGGAGCTTCCTGATCGACCTGCTCGACCGGGCGGAGCAGTATCCATGCACGTGCCCGCGCACAAACCTTGCCGGAACGCCCGCCCCGACGGATCGCGCGGCTGCGACACCCGAGCCGCCCATGTCCGCCACCCCGGCGGATGCCGTCTCGGCGAGGTAGCCAGGGTCTGACCTGTTGCGGCATTCCAAGACCACTTCGGCGCGATTCGCCCGGCTCAGGTCGCGGTCCTGAAGCTCGTACCCTGACAGCTTGAGCCGGTCGAAGGAAGCCGAAACCCTGGCTGAGTGCCACCCTGTCCCCATGCCTAAACACATCGAGAAGGAAGACTTCAAGGAAGCCACCATCACCCGCTCTACCTTCGCCGGCGCGACGATCCGGTTCTCGGACCTCACCGGAGCGAAGCTGCGAGGGGTGGACGTCGGCGGGCTCGACATCGACAGCCACGACCTGTTCTTCGGGAGCCTGATCGTCAACGGCGTGGACGTGGTGCCCTACGTCGAGGCTGAGCTCAACCGGCTCTTCCCGGGTCGTGAGCTGCAGAAGGCGGAGACCCCTGAGGGCCTGCGCGAGGGGTGGTCAGCGGTGCAGGCCGCCTGGGCGGAGACGGTCACGCAGACGCCGCCCGAGCTCGTCGACGCCCACGTCACCGACGAGTGGTCGCTGTCCCAGACGCTGCGCCACCTTGTCCTCGCCACCGACACCTGGCTGCGTGGCGCGATCCAAGGGATCGAGCAGCCGTTCCACCCGTTCGGGCAGATCTTCACCGGCGCGGAGCGGATGGGCTTCGACATGTCGATCTTCGTCGCCGAGCCGCCGTCGTACGACCAGATCCTGGCCGTCCGCGCCGAGCGTCAGCAGCTCGTCACCGACTTCCTCGCCACGGCCACGCCCGAGCTGCTCGCCGAAGAACGCAACGACCCGTGGGGCGGCCCTGCCAGCGACTGGCACCCGACCGTCGGTGACTGCGTTCGCGTGATCCTCGAGGAAGAGTGGGCCCACCTGCGCTACATCCGCCGCGACCTGGCCCTGCTCACGGCCCCGTAGGCCGCCAGAGCGGCCGGTAGGACGCTATCGCGCCTGGTAGGAGAGTGGGAGGATGCGCCCGTGAACTCTCCCCACCAGCACAGCATCGACGCCGCGTGGGCGGTACGAGACCTCTTCCTGCGGGCGGTGCGCGGCATCGCGGAGCCGGAGCCTGCCGACGGTGAGGTGACGCAGGCGCACCTCGAGGAGATGGCAGGCCGCCCGCTCGAGGAGACGACGGCGGCCGAGATCGTCGAGCGGCTCCAGGGCGACCCGCCGGGCGCCGCGCTGGTGGTCGGGTTCGACCGTCCGCAGGGGCCGAGGCACTGGGTCATCGGCTACAACGACGGCGGAACCGCCGTGACGATCGACCCGCTGGTGAACGGGAAGCAGCCGTTCCCTCCGCCGGGGTCGGAGGACGCGGTGCGCTGGTTCGCCGACGGTCCGCCGGTCCGTCCGTTCGGCGTCGCACCGGGGTCGGACCAGGTGACCGTCGGCGCCGCGGTCCTCGGCATCGACGCAGACACAGCACGCACCTGCTCCCGACCGGCCGAGGACGGGCTGCTGCACGTGTGGACTCCGGGACGGGGCGGCGCGCACGCCGTCGTCGCGCCGGACGGGCAGGCCCTGGCGGGCGAGTCGGCCATCACGCTCGCCGAACTGCTCGCCGCGTTCCGTGCCGGACGCCGTCGGGCGTCGACGCACGCGGTCAACCACGCGGCGTCGGCCGTGTCCGCCACGATCGACTGGCTGCGCGGCGGCGAGCTGCGCACCGCCGGGCGCACGGGACCGGACCAGGCCGCGCTGGAGGCGCAGGTCGGCGGGAGGCTGCAGGAGACCACGGCTGACGAGATCGCCGAGCGCCTCGCGGCCCGGCCCAGCGGGTCGTTCCTCCTCGTCGGTGTCGACCGGGCCCAGGGGCCAGGGCACTGGTACGTCGCGATGCAGACCGGGGAGGAGATCGCCGCGCTCGACCCGATCGCGAACGGGCGGCACGACTGGCCGCCGCCGAACGCGGACGCCGTCCGCTGGTGGGCCGACGGCGAGCCCCTGCGCCCGGTGCCGGCGCCCGTCCCGGCAACAACGTCGGAACCGGTCGAGGTCGAGGCACGCAGCAGCGCGGGGCTGCGCGTGTGGGCCCGTGTCGCGCCCGCCTACCAGGAGCTCGGCGCGGTCCTCCTGCGCGACGCCGCAGCGCTCGACGCGCAGTGGCACAAGCACGGCCAGCCGTTCTTCTCCGGCTTCTGGCAGTATTCCTTCCACGACGACGGGAACGGCGGCCTGCGCCTGGCCGCCTGGAACCTGGTGGCCGACCGCTCCGAGTGGGACCTCGAGCCCGCGCTCGACGTGCTCTTCCAGGAGCGCAAGGTCCTCGGCTTCACGAGGGCCGCGCGCTCCAGCGTGCGGTTCACCCGCACGTTCACCGTCGAGCGAGGGGCGCTCGAGGCCGACGTCGTCCACCTGGTCCGGGGCGAGCAGACCGGCGAGGAGGACTCCGGCTGGTACGTCGGCACCACCCCGGAGCGGGCGGTCGACGTCGAGACGCTGACCGGCAAGGACCTCCACCGGCGCAACCCCGACCTCGCCCGGTTCCTCGCCCTGCCGTCCGGGTGGCACGCGTCGTGGGATGTCGGCAAGGGCCGCATCGGCCTGCTGGTGGATCCGGACGGGAAGACCGTCTGGGACGCGGCGGGCTGAGCGCACGGAGGGACGTCGTCGTCCGGGATGATTCTGGGGATCGGCTTCCGTCTTGATGCCTGGCATCGTTCGCCGCCCGTATCCTGGACCTGTGTGGGGAAGTCTCCCCGCGCAACGGCGACGACTCCTGCCCGGAGCTGATGCCGAGTCCGCCGGCTTCAGCCGGTGGCCACGACTCAATGAGCTCGCAGGTGAACCATGGCCGCCGAGGCGTCGCTCAACGACGAGCGGACCCTTGTCGATCGTGGTGAGAAGGGGCAGCACCGAATTCTTGGTGCGCAGGTAGCGAAGGAGGAGATGTGGCCCGACCAGGCCAACAGCGGTCCGGTCGCGGGCGGGCGGGGGCCGTCGCCCAGCGGCGCCGCGCTCCGCGGCCCGCGGAGCAAGGGATCATCCCTGTGCTCGCACAGGTTGCCCGGGAGGTCGACGGCGCCGTGCAGCGACCGCCGACGCGCCAGGCGTTGCGCACGAAGTTCCAGGTCGTCGCGCTGCTCATGCGGGAGGAGCGGGCCCGGCTGAGGGCCGACGGCGCCCTGACCGAGTCGCAGCGGACCCAGCAGCTCAAGCGGCTCGACGCCGTGGCGACCCTGCTGGCGAGGATCGCGGCCCGGGACACGTCGCTGCTCGAGCTGCTCGCCGAGGACGCCCGGGTGTCCGACGCTGCGCGCGCCTACAAGGCGACCATGATGCGCGCCGGTGGTCTGGAGCCGCCCGACGAGCCCCCGCCCGCCGCGCCCGCCCCGCCGGTGCCCGGTGCCGAGAAGCAGGTGGTGCCCCGCTCGGTGATCTCGCGCCAGCTGGCGAACCCGTTCCTCGCCCCCAACTTCGAGGCCGCGGCCGAGCGGCAGGCCCCGCGGGCCCGCCGGCTGGCCGGCTGGGAGCTGCTCGAGCCGCTCTTCCGGTCCTTCGAGCACGCCGGCCCCGGCGCACCCGCCTGCATGCCGCTGCCCGAACCACGCTCGGTGTCTGCCCCGAACGGCCGGAAGCTGATGTCGCACCAGGCCCAGGTCGTCGAGGCCACGGCCCGCGGGCACCGCACCTTCCTGCTCGCCGACGAGCCCGGTCTCGGCAAGACCGCCCAGGCACTGCTCGCCGCCCAGGCGGCCGACGCCTACCCGCTGCTCGTCGTGGCGCCCAACGTGGTGAAGACGAACTGGGCGCACGAGGTCGGGATGTGGACGCCGCAACGCCGGTCGACAGTGGTCCATGGCGACGGCGACCGGATCGACGGGTTCGCTGACGTCGTGATCGTGAACTACGAGCTCCTGGACCGGCACATCGGCTGGCTCGGCGACCTCGGCTTCCGCGGCATGATCGTCGACGAGGCGCACTTCATCAAGAACAAGGGCTCCCAGCGGTCCCAGCACGTGCTCGCCATCTCGGAGCGGATCCGCGCCCGCACCGCCCGGCCGCTCCTGATGGCGCTCACCGGCACCCCGCTGATCAACGACATCGAGGACTTCCGGGCAATCTGGCAGTTCCTCGGCTGGATCGACGACACCAAGCCGCGCGCCGCCCTGCTGTCCGCCCTTGAGGACACCGGCCTCACCCCGGCGGACCTGGGGTTCTACTCCGCCGCCAGGACCAGCGTGATCGACATGGGCATCGTGCGCCGCCGCAAGGCCGACGTGGTCGCCGACATCCCCGCCCGCCGGGTGGCGGACCTGCCGGTCGAGCTCGAGGGCGCAGTGGGCCGCTCGATCCGTGCCGCCGAGGCCGCGCTCGCCCAGCGCCTGGTCGGTCGCTACCGGTCCGCCGTGGAGGCCCGCGGTGGCGACGGAGCCGTCGACGGGGTCGACCTCGACCTCGCGCGCCGGGTGGCGGCGTCGGAGCTGAAGGACTCGAGCTCGCGGGCCCGAGGCGAGAACGTGTTCACCATGGTCCGCCGGATCGGCCAGGCCAAGGCCGGACTGGCCGCCGACTACGCCGCGCAGCTGGCCCGCAACGTCGGCAAGGTGGTGTTCTTCGCCAAGCACGTCGACGTGATGGACCAGGCCGAGCAGACCTTCGCCGATCGCGGCATCGGCTACGCCTCGATCCGCGGCGACCAGACGCCCAAGGCGCGCGAGAAGAACCTCGCGGCGTTCGTCAACGATCCCGACGTGTCGATCGTGGTCTGCTCCCTGACAGCCGCTGGAGTGGGGCTGAACCTCCAGGTGGCCTCCAACCTGGTGCTGGCCGAGCTCTCCTGGACCTACGCCGAGCAGACCCAGGCCATCGACCGGATCCACCGGATCGGCCAGGCTGAGCCCGTCACCGCCTGGCGGATCATCGCCGCCCAGACCATCGACTCCAAGATCGCCGCCTTGATCGACAGCAAGTCCGGGCTGGCCGCGAGGGCGCTCGACGGCGCGGGCGACGAGGACGTCGCGTCGTCCACGGACGTTCAGCTCGAAGCCCTCGTCGCGCTGCTCACGGACGCGCTCGACGCTGAAGACATCGCCTGACGCGCAGGACACGGAGCACTGCTGGGCAGAACCCCTCAGCGGAACGCGTCGGCGTTCGCTGAGGCCCACCGCTCGAACGTCGTGGCGGGCACGCCCGTCACGTCCGCGATGGTGGTCGTGGCGACCTGCGGGCTGTCGACCATCCAGGCGAACCCCTCCAGGTACCAGCGCGCGTACTCGCCCATCGCCGGTTCCAGGACGGTCGCGGCCTCGTCCAGCGAGACCTCGACGAACGCCAGGTCGCGGCCGAGCACCGTGCCGAGCCGGAGCAGCCGCTCGCACCGCGTCATCGTCTCCGGCCCCGTCAGGGTGTGCACGGCGCCCTCGTGACCCTCGCCCAGCAGCACCGCGGCGGCGACCCGGGCGATGTCGTCCATGGCGACCGGCGCGTTGGCAGCGTCCGGGTAGGGCTCCCGCACCTCGCCGGTGGTGCGGACCTGGTCGGCCCAGACGGTCGTGTTCTCGACGAACTCCCCGGCGTACAGGTGCGCCCAGGCCACGCCTGACGCCTCGACCGCCTTCGCGATCGGCTGCCAGTCGGTCGTCTCGTCGCCCGACAGGTCGACGATGTGCCGGACGCCCGCCTCCTGGGCGAGCCGGACGACGTCGGTCACGGTGTCGAGGACCGGGGCGAGGTAGAGCCGGTCGACTCCCTCCAGGGCGGCAGGCAGGGTCTCGAGGGTGCGCAGGTAGCCGACGGCGACCTCGACGCCGTCGGGCAGGTGTGCCTTGGCGGGGTTGGTGGTGAGGGCTCGGACGTCGTCAGCGCCGCCCGCGAGCAGGTGGTCCACGACCATCCGGCCGATGTTTCCTGTGGCGCCGGTGACGAGGATCTTCATCCCACCACCGTACGGGCTGCTCCTCCCATGTGGCGGGCGTCGCGGATCAGCCTTCCGGTCCCAGCCAGTGCTGCCGCTGCAGGATCCACCCGGGATGGTTGGTCGCAGCCCGGACGGCGGCGTCCGCGTCCCGGCCGAGGTCGACCGGGAGGTGCGGCGACCGGGAGCTGAGCCGGTAGTCCAGCGCTCGGTAGACGGTCACCACCGTGTCCACGAGATCGGCGAGCATCGCCTCGGCGGGGCGCCGGTCGGGGGTGGTCCAGTCGAAGAACTCCTTGTCCGGCCAGACGAAGTCCCCGGCGCCGTGTCGTGCTGTCAGGAGTGCGCCGATCAGGTAGTCGTCGTCACCGGTTCCCGCGCACATCACCGGGAACAGCTCGTCGCCGAACGACACCCACCACGTCGAGGACAAGAACCTCCGCTCGACGCCGAACGACAGGTGCTCGGCCAGGACCTCGCGCGGGGTGTCCCAGTCGTAGAGCCCGTCCAGGGCCGGGAACACTTCCGGAGCACGATCGAGCGCCGCGCTCACCAGGGGGTGCCGCCAGAGTGCCTCGGCCGCTGCCTTCTTCATGCCCGACAGAGAACCAGCCGCCACTGACGCTCCGTGACCTGCCCTCAGCGCGGGTCCTCGCCGGCGAGGTACGGCTCCACGCTCCACTCGGGGTGCAGGCCCTTCTTGTCACGGTAGAACGCACGGATCACCGCCATGTCGGCGTGGAGGTCGTCGGTGACCTCGATGGTGGGTCCCAGGCCCACGGTCCGCGTGACGCTGTCCAGGAAGCCCAGCACCACGGGGATGCCGGTCTCGCGTGCGATCCGGTGGAAGCCCGACTTCCACGGGACCGGGCGCCGGGTGCCTTCGGGGGCGATGACCAGGTAGAACCGCTCGCCGGCGCGGATGCGTCCGACGAGCTCGGCAACCAGGCCGTTCCGGTTGGCGCGGTCGACGGGGATGCCGCCCAGGGCGCGCATGACCGGCCCGAGCGGACCGCGGAAGAACCGGTCCGCCCCGAGGAAGCGCACCCGCAGCCGCAGGGTCCAGAGGGCGGCGAGGAAGAACGCGAAGTCCCAGTACGACGTGTGCGGGCCACCGACGACGACGGCCGGCGGGTCGGGGAACGGCTCCGCCACGACGCGGTAGCGGGTCACCCGCAGGAAGAGGGCGGCGAGGGCGCGGCGGATCATGGCGACCCCGCGGTGCAGGTCAGGTACAGGGGGGAGGACACCGTTGTCATGGAGCCATTGTCGCCCGACGCGCGCTCCACAGCGTGGCTCCCTCCGAGTCGTCGTCCGGCACCTCAACCGATCACGAATCGAGAAGCGGTCCCAGGACCGTCGCCTCTAGCGTGGAGGTCACACGACCACCACGACGACAGAGGGGCGCGACGATGGCCAAGAACACGGAAACCACAGGAGGGTTCTCCGCGCAGGAGCGCGCCGCGATGAAGGAACGCGCAGCGGAGCTCAGGGCGGAGGCCAAGCGGTCGAAGAGCGCCGACAAGGCCGCCGCAGAGGAGGCGAAGGTGCTCGAGAAGATCGCGCACATGCCCGACGGCGATCGTCAGCTGGCGGAGCATGTTCACGCGATCGTCACGTCCGAAGCGCCGGGCCTCGCTCCGAAGCTGTACTACGGCCAGCCCGGCTACGCGAAGGGCGGCAACGTCGTGGTGTTCTTCCGCAGCGGGCAGATGGACAAGGAGCGCTACTCGACGTTCGGGGTGAGCACGCACGCCACCCTCGACGAGAAGAGCGGGTTCTGGCCCACCTCGTACGCGCTCGTCGAACCGTCCGAGCAGGCGTGGGAGCAGCTCGGCGACGTCGTCCGACGCGCGACGGGTGGGGAGGAGTCGAGAGCCGGCTGAGACGCCGGAGCCGGCGTAGCAGGCGAGTCGGGCGTCGCCCGAGCAGGGCATCGCATTGCGGGCATACGGCTGCCTACTTACCATCGCTCGGTGAGCAGCCGCCTCCGGACCAGAGGGGACGACACATGCCTGGCAACCGGTACGTCGAAGCCTTCCATCAGCTGACGACCGAGGCGAACGACGCCGGCCTGATGCGCCGTCGCTACGGGTTCTACTGGACGATGATGCTGCTCTGGACGCTGGTCGCGGCGGCGATCCTGGTCGGCGTGGTCGCGCTCGGCGACACCTGGTGGCAGCTCGTCCTGGCGGCTCTGCTGGGCGTGGCGATGGCACAGCTGGCCTTCATCGGGCACGAGGCGGCGCACCAGCAGATCTTCGCGTCCAGGGCGTGGAACGAATGGACGGCCCGAGTCATCTCGGGCCTCTTCACCGGTCTTAGCTACGGCTGGTGGGTGGACAAGCACGGCCGCCATCACGCGAACCCCAACAAGGAGCGGGAAGACCCCGACGTCCAGTCCCGCGTGCTGTCCTTCACGCCGGACGCCACCGACCGGCGCACGGGGCTGGCTGCGAGGCTCGCACGGCGTCAGGGCTACTACTTCCTGCCGCTGCTGTTCTTCGAGGGGTTCTCCCTGCACGTCAGCTCGGTCAGGAACATCTTCACCGGCAGGGAGGTCGCGCACCGCTGGACCGAGATCCTCTTCGTCGGGCTCCGGGTGCTCGGCTATCTCGCGTTCCTGCTGGTCGTGCTCCCGTTCGGGATGGTGGTCGCCTTCGTCGTCGTGCAGGTCGCGGTGTTCGGGTTCCTGCTGGGCGGCGCGTTCTCCCCGAACCACATCGGGATGCCGACCGTCCCGCACGACGCCGACATCGACTTCCTCCGCCGGCAGATCTACATGTCGCGCAACGTCCGCGGCGGAGCGCTGGTGCACTTCCTCATGGGCGGCCTGGAGTACCAGGTGGAGCACCACCTGTTCCCGATGGCGCCCCGCCCGAACCTCCCTGAGCTGCAGAAGGTCGTGCGCGCGTACTGCGCGCAGAACGACATCCCGTACACGGAGACGTCGCTCGTCGGAGCGTTCCGGACGATCATCGCCTACCTGAACCAGGTCGGGCTGAAGCACCGCGACCCGTACACCTGCCCGCTGGTCCGCCGGTACCGCGGCTGAGCCTGGAGGACGCACCCCGATGAAGGTCACCGTCAACCCGACCACCTGTATCGCGTCCGGCAACTGCAGCCGTACGGCACCGCGGGTGTTCGCGAACCTCGAGGAGGACGGCGGATTCGTCAGCGTCCTCGACGAGGCCCCGCCCGCGTCGGAGTGGGCGGCCGTCCGCGAGGCGGAGGACCTGTGCCCGTCGGCGACGATCCAGGTCGAGGACGATCCGGGGACGACCTAGGGCCTCGCCCGACGCCGGTGGCGCACCTCTGCGGGGAGGCGAGCCACCGGCGTCGGGCCAGACTGGTCAGCCGGGGTCAGCAGACGGTGACCCTCGCGTTGCCTGTGATGTTCCAGGTGGTGTTGACGCCGCAGGGCGACTCGCGCACCGTGGTGTTGTCGACCCGCAGGGTGATGTTGGTGTCGCGGGTGTTCGCGAACTCGGTCCGGGCGGAGATCCGGACCTCGCCGCCGCCGTTGACCGTGCCGCTGTCGATCCGGACGCCGTAGCAGTTCTCGATGAGGATCGCGTTGCTGCCGTTGCTCGCCAGGTCGATGTTCTTGATCTGCACGCCGCCGGACTCCGAGACGCAGAAGATGCCGCGGCCGCCGCCGCGGGAGACCACACGGTCGACGATGACGTTCGTCGGGTAGGAGCCGTCGGCGAGGCGGCCGTTCCGGTTGGCCATGCGGAGGGTCGCGTAGCCGGTGCCCCCGCCGACGTTGTTGCCGTCGACGGTGCCGATCCGGGCGTTGGTGGTTCCCTGCAGCAGCAGGCCGGACTCGCCGACGTTCCGGGCCGTCACGGTCCCGACCGTCAGCCCGTTGATGTGCCACGTCTCGACCGCGTGGCTGCTCGCCCCGGACACGTAGATGGAGTCCATGACGACGTTGCGGCTGCCGGGGAAGTCGCGCTCGAACCGGATGCCCATGCCGCTGCTGAGGTTGAGGTTGATCCGGCCGAGGTGGAGCCCGTTCATGCCGTAGAAGCGCAGCCCGAAGTACGGGTTGCCGGTCATGTTGAGGTCCCAGATGGTCACGTTGCTGGCGTTGAGCGCCTCGATCGCGCCGCGGCCGGAGCGGTACGCCACGTTCATGGTGCCGCAGATCGAGATCGACGTGTGGCTCGGCAGCGAGATGGTGCTCGCGCCGATCGACCCGCTGGCCGGGACGGCGACGTGCTGCTGCGACGTGCGGCCGGCGGTGAGCGAGTTGACGCCCGCCTGGATCGCCGCGCGGTAGTCGGAGCCCGTGTAGACGGTCCGAGTCCCGTTGCGGGTGGTGTAGCCGCCGGGCGCGCCGGTCACCATCGCGTTCCCGGTGCTGCAGTCGGCGGCAGCGGCGGGGGCGGCCACGGACACCAGCCCGCCGACGGCGACGAGCGCTGCCGCCGCCACCACCCCGATCGCGTGCCGAACATGCTTGAGATACATCGGTCCTCCTGGAGATCGTCGTTGATCCTGCCGGGCGGGGGAGTCCCCGTGCTGGCGGTCGCCGCTCAGCGCGGCGGAGGTGCTGTCCTTCGTAGGGGACAGTAAAGGTTGTATACGGCGATCGGAAGCGCTTTCCGGCAACTTGAAACGTTTCAGATTTCCCTCGTCAGCCGTCCTGAGCGGCCGTGACCAGCGCCATGAGGCGAGGCAGGCGGGCGGCGACGGCCTCGGTGTCGTCGAAGTCGTCGTCGAAGACCAGTTCCACGGCAGGCTCGCCGTCGTCTTCCGGCTCGGGCGGGCAGTCCTCTCCGGTGACCTGCTCCCACGCCTCCCACGCCGCGTAGACCATCGACTCGCCTGACAGGTCCTCACCGTTTTCCACGGCGGAGCGCACCACGGGCAGGTCCGCCAGGGCGTCCGGATCGGCCGCCACGCGCTCGAACGCAGCGCGTCCCTGCGCGACGAGCCATCCACGGAAGTCCACGAAGCCGTCGTCCGAGCAGCCGCCGTTGATCGCGTAGGCAGCCGCCCAGAGGTCGACCGTGTTCACCCGGTCCACCAGCGCATCAAGGATCCGCTCCGCGTGCCTGATCTCCTCCTGCGGCAGCGCCACGAGCAGGCTCACGAGCTCTTCGGCCACGGACTCCGCGTCGCCGTCGTCAGCCTGCGATCGGGCGCGGTCGACCAGTGCCCAGAACTCTTCTGTCGTCATGGCGGTCAGAGTAGGGGCGGTGTCTGACATGAACGGGGCGAGGCGGGGGTCCCTGCTGTCTATAGCATCCGCTCATGAGCACGACCGACCAGACCGCCGCGGCGGCTGCTTATGCAACGCGGTGGACGCAGTGGGTCGCCAGGACCAGCCTCCTCAACAACCCGTTGCTGGACGAGACCGGCGACGACGCCGGGCGCAAGCAGCCCGGCGATGTGTGGTTTCTCGGCGGCACCATGGGCGGGAGTGCCCGCCGCGACTTCAGGGTGCCGGCGGGTATCCCCCTGTTCGGTCCCGCGTTCTGCATGTGGTGCCCCGGTCCGGTGACGGTGGGCCACATCGAGGGGGCGCACGGCTCCGTCCGCCTCGACGGGCAGGAGGTCCCCCTGGTTCGGGCGGCGACAGACGCTGTCATGATCCGTGGCGCCCTGCTCAACCCCGTGACCCGGACGTTCTGGCCGGTGCGACGGTGGCTGGTCGGCATCTGGGCGACGATCGAACCGCTCGACCCCGGAACCCACACCATCGAGATCCATGGCGGCGACGGGTTCGGGTTCGAGGTCAACGTCGAGGCGACTGTCCACGCGACCTGACGAGCGCCTCACGCCCCCTGGTACTCGAACGAGCCGACGGACACGGCGCCCCGCTCTGCCGAGAGGCCGACCATGCGGCCGGTGAAGCCGCCCGCGACCTCCGTGGACAGGTAGCGGCCGTCGAGTCGGCCAACCTCCACGAGGCCGTCGGGGGTGGCGATGGACGCGACGAGCTCGTCCGGACCGCGACGGTGGCTGTACTGCGGGTGGGGCGGGTCGACGGACTCCAGGACGAGGTCGCCGCCCGACGCGGCCTCGCCGAGCACTTTGACGATCCCGCCGATGCGCGCCAGGGCCCGCACCACCGGTCCGTCGACCTCCAGCGTGAGGGCGTGCAGGGGGTCGATGCGGACCTCCAGCCCACCGACGCCGTCGGCCGCCTCGACGCGGGCGCGGGCCGTGAACCGTGTGTGCTCCTGCCGACGCCCTACGAACGTGCGGGGATCGGGCGCGGCAAGTGTCCAGCCCGCCGCCGCGGGCCGGAGCACCTCGTCCGGGAAGCGCCCGGCGCCGACCCAGTCGTGCCCGAGCGGCGCCTCGAGGACGGTACGGGCAGGCGGCACGACGTCGGGCTGGATCGGCTCCCCGAGGACCGGCCAGCCGTCCTCCCAGCGGAGCTCCGCGGCGAACGTCTCGCGGCCGAGCACGTGCCACGACGGGAAGTAGCCCGCCGGGCGGACGCCGAGGAAGACCATGGCCCAGGTGCCGTCGGGTCGCTGGACGAGGTCCGCGTGCCCGGTGTTCTGCACTGCCGACGCGGTGCCCCGGGCGGTGACGACCGGGTTGCTCGGGTTCGCCTCCCAGGGACCCTGCGGCGACGGGCCGCGCGCGACGGAGACGGCGTGCCCGGCCGCGGTGCCGCCCTCGGCGACCAGCAGGTACCACGTGCCGCTCACCTGGTACAGGTGCGGGGCCTCGACGTCCTTGCCACCCGTGCCGCTCCACAGGGTGACGGGCTCACTGAGCAGGGCTCCGGTGCCCGGGTCGAGGACGGCCTGCCGGATCGCGCCGTCGGACCAGGTGAGGTAGCAGGTCCCGGCGTCGTCCCAGGCGATGTCCGGGTCGATGCCCCCCACGAGCGCGATGCGGACCGGGTCCGACCATGGCCCCGCCGGGTCGGACGCCGTCACCAGGAGGTGGCCGCCGTCGGAGACGTTGGTCGTGACCAGCCAGAACCGGCCGTCGTGGTGGCGCAGGGTGGGCGCGTAGACCCCGCCCGACGGCGCTGCGTCGCGCAACCGCAGCTGCTCCGCGCGGTGCAGCGCGTGCCCGACGGCGGTCCAGGTCACCAGGTCCTCCGACCGGAAGACCGGGACCCCGGGTGCGTACTCGAACGACGAGCACGCGAGGTAGTAGGTGTCGCCGACGCGGCAGATCGACGGGTCTGGGTGGAAGCCGGCGACGACAGGGAGCTCAGGCAACGACATGGGGGGAGTTTGCCAGATGGGACAAATCGATTTAGGTGCCTTGGTCGCCCACGTCGAACACGCGGTGGTAGAGCTCCTCCGCCTCGGTGACCACCGTCCGGTCCAGGAGGGCCACGGCGGTGACGTCCACGAGCAACGGCTCGCAGTCGGGTCCGCGGCCCGCCATCGTGCCGGTGAGCAGCCACGGGAAGCGGTCCTCGGTCATCAGGTGCGCGTACTGGCACAGCTGGCGCGCGACCCAGTGGTCGACCGGCCGGTCCCACCACGGCTCGGCCGTCAGCGGGTTCACGCTGAGGCCCGGGAGGAGGCACCCGCTCTCGTGGTCGCGGCTGACGACCTCACGGTCGGCGTCGGGCCCGCCGCTGAACCGCACATACAGGGGTACGACGGCGGTCGCGAGCTCGGCCACCTCGGACAGCGACCGCAACGTGGGGGCGTCGTCGGACACTGGACCTCCTCGGGGACTCGCGGTGGCGCGGGCGGGGCTCCTCCCGCGCACTCGCCGGACGTTGTGCCAGCCTCCGGCGGCGCGACGGCGCTCGCATCCGGGCGCGT
Source organism: Antribacter gilvus (assembly GCF_003946865.1). Lineage (GTDB taxonomy): Bacteria > Actinomycetota > Actinomycetes > Actinomycetales > Cellulomonadaceae > Antribacter > Antribacter gilvus. The sequence continues at coordinate 264,853 of NZ_QXTH01000007.1, read as the reverse complement.
GCCCGGGCGTCGGGCGACGATCGGGATGTCAGTGACGGGCAGTACCGTCCGGCCCATGAACGTCGAGCAGCTCGCGGACCATCTCGGGTCGTCACCGTACGAGGTCATGGAGCGCGCCGGAGCCGCCGCAGACTCAGGTCACGACCCCGTGCCCGCCCTGTTGGCGATTCTGGCTGACGCCTCGACCGAGGTCGATCCCGCAACGATCAGCATGGTGATCGGGAGCTTCTGCGGGGATGGGGGATTCGAGCTGCTGCTGGAGGCGGCGCGGACGGCGCCGCAGCCGGTGATGCCCCGGCACCGCAACGCTCTCCGTTGGTATCGGGGCGCTGACTCGCGACTGTACGTCGGCGCCCTGAACCACCCCGTTCCAGGCGTTCGTGCTGACGCAGCCCGGAGATTGGCGTTCTCCATCGAACATGCGAGGGGCGCAGACGACGACCTCGACGTGCTGCTCCCAGCTCTCGGAGCCTTGCTGGAGGATCTCGAGCCCGAGGTGCTCTGGACCGCGGTCGACGCTCTCGTCCGCATCGGCCGCACCGCCGACCATGTCGTGGACGACGTTGTCCTCCGTGGTCAGCAGGGAAGAGCTGCGGCCCTGGCGGTCCGGGCGGAAGTGCACGGTCCTGACGCGATGCCCCTCTCCGAGCGGAGGGAACTCCAGGCGTGGCTCACCGAACAGGCCCGTGACGACGAGCTGGGGCCCTACGAGGAACCGGACGGGATCTGGTACGCGCTGCGCACCGAGGACCAGGCCGCGGTACTCGGCGCCTTCGGCGCGTCCGTACCCGTACCGGCCACGATGCTCCGCGGGCTGGACGTCTGGTACGCCGAGCAGCGTCAGGTGAGAGACACGGACGCACGTCTGACGCTCCCGGACCCCGCCGCTGCGGGCAGGGTCTTCCTGACCCCCGTGCTGGACGGGTGGATCCTCGTGTTCGGCGCCGGACGCGAGTTCACCACCGCTGATCTGGCGGGGCTGAGCGCCAGGTTCGGAGAGGCGCACCGCTATGGCTTCGACAGCTACCACGGCAACGGTTCCTGGGAGTTCGCGCTCGACGGTCGGGTCGTGCGGTCGTACGACTCGTACTCCGAGGTCCGCCAGCACGGGCAGCCGCATCCGGCCGAGGACGGGATGCCTCACCTGGACCCGCCGGACGAGTACGGAGCACCTGGGTTCACGGAGACCACCCGGATCGCGGGGCGCGCGTCTGTCGACCCCAGCTCCCTCGGACCGCACAACCGCAAGGAGGGCATCGGCGTCGTCGCGCAGGTCTTTCATAGTGGTGGTCGGCCTCGGCGTCCCGGGGGCCGGTAGGCTCCCGAGCGTGATCGTCACCGCCGTCGACGGGCTGCCGGTCCGGCTCCGCGCACTGCACGACCTGTCGTTCACGGCCCGGTGGGGGACGGTGTTCGCCGTCCTGGACGACCAGGACTCGGGCAACCTCTGCTTCGGTGTCGGGGGCCCGGCCGGCAGGGTGTTCCTCAAGTACGCGGGCGCGCCGACGGCCCGGTTCGACGGCGCCGTCGCGGACGCGGTCACCAGGGCGCGGGCCGCTGCCGAGGTCTACCGGGCGCTCGCACACCCGTCGCTGGTAAACCTGCGGGAGGCGCTCGACGTCGGCGAGGGCTATGCCCTCGTGTTCGACTGGACCGACGCGACGCCGATCGGCAAGCAGTACGACCGCGGGCACGTCCTGAAGTCCCTCACCGTCCCGGCGCGGGTCGACGCGGTGCAGCAGGTCTACGACTTCCACGTGCACTCGGCAGCGCTCGGGTGGGTCGCCGTGGACCTCTACGACGGCTCGCTCCTGATCGACCCGGCCACCGGGCGGGTCACCCTCTGCGACCTCGACTTCTACCAGGTCGCACCGCTCGTCAACCGCATGGGGCGCATGTGGGGCTCCACGAGGTTCATGTCGCCGGAGGAGTACCGGCTCGGCGCGCCGATCGACGAGATCACCACGGTCCACACGCTCGGCGCCCTCGCCCACACCTTCCTGGGCGACGACGCCACGCGGTCGCCCGCGGCGTGGGTCGGCTCGGAAGAGCAGCTCGCCGTCGCGACGCGAGCGACCCAGGAGGACCGCGGCGTGCGCTGGTCCTCGGTCGCGGCGCTTGCCGAGGCGTGGAGGTCGGCGCCACTCCCGCGGACGCACCGGCTCGCGTGACGCTCTACCTGGTCCGGCACGGCCAGCCGGTCATGGACCCCGCGGCTCCCGCCTCGACCTGGCACCTGGATTCCGCGCACGAGGCTGACGTTCTCGAGCTCGCCACGCGGGCGCCCTGGGCTGACGACGCGGTGTGGTTCACCTCGCCCGAGCCGAAGGTGGCCCGCACGGCGTTCCTCCTGGCAGGCCGGGGGGTGGAGGTCGTGGACGACCTGCGCGAGCACGACCGCGGCACCACGACGTGGCTTCCCGACTTTCCCGAGGTGATGGCGGCGTCGTTCGCCCGGCCGGGCGCCCCGGCCCGGCCCGGATGGGAGTCGCTGGACGAGACCCGCGCGCGGGTCGCTCGGGCAGCCCGCGGCATCCTCGCCGCGCACCCCGGCCGCGACGTCGTCCTGGCGGGCCACGGCACGGCGTGGACGCTCCTGGCGGCGGAGCTCACTGGCACTGCCCCGGACGTGGAGCGGTGGCGCACCCTGCCGATGCCGGCAGTGATTCGCCTGGACCTGGCGGGCGACGTCTGATCGGGCAGGCCGTCACTCGGGCCGGCGGGCGATGGCCTCGAACACGTGCCAGTGCTTCGGCCCGGAGGCGGACATGCCGTCGTCGTCCTCCTCGGTGAGGTCGACGACGTCGAGCCCGGCCAGCAGCTGCTCGACCTCCCCGCGGCTGTGGAAGGTGAGTCGTCCCGGGGCGATCGACGGGTCGGTGGCCCACGTGTCGTGCGGGCCGAACAGGGTCACGGCGAGGAAGCCACCCGGGAGCAGCGCGTCCCGGATCGCCGCCCAGACGTGGTCGAAGTCCGTGACCGGGACGTACGGCAGCGTGTAGGAGGCGTGCACCAGGTGCGCGTGGGGGAGCGGGAGGGCGTCCTGCGCGAAGGCGGGACGATGGACCAGGGCGGGGCGGACGTCGTCGGGCACCGCGGTCAGGGCCGAGCCGGAAGCCGGCTCGATCGCTGTGACGTGCCAGCCCGCGGCGAGCATCGCCGCGGTCTCGATACCCGCCCCGGCGCCGAGGTCGACGGCGGCGCGTCCCTCGCCGTCCCCGGCGAGGGCCAGGACGCGGCGGCACAGGTCGCGCACGGGCCGGGCGCCCTGGTTCGCGTTGTACTCCTCCCAGTGGCGGAGCTCGAAGCGGGGCATGGAGGCGGTCATCGGACGGCACCGCCCGTGGCCGGCGGCTCGGCGTAGAGCAGGCGTTCCTCGTGCGCGAAGCCGTTGCGGGCGTACATCGCGACGGAGTCGGGCGAGGTGTGCACGGTGACGTGCTCGACCCCTCGGTCGGCAGCGGTGTCGAGCACGGCGCGGACCAGCACGCCGCCGATGCCGCTCCGGCGGTGCTCGGGAAGCACGTAGCACGACTGCAGGTCACCGGACAGGCGGAGGATCGCCCCGACCTTCGGTACGCGGACCGAGAGCGCGAGCCACGCCATCCCGACGACCGCACCGTCGAGGACAGCCACGTGTGCGAGGTGGGAGTCCTGGTGCGCCCGCGCCCACTCGGCGGCGGCGGGCACGTAGTCCTCCGCGGCGCCTGCGGCGTCGGGGCCCTCGCGTTCCCCGGTCCACAGCCACCGCAGCCGCACGACGTCGGCCAGCTCCTCCTCGCGCGCCAGGCGTACCACGAGCCGTTCGTCCGTGCCGGTCGTCATGGGCGCGAGCCTAATGGCGTGACGTCATCGTGAACTCTGTCGGCAGGCCCAGGTAGCCGCGAAGACGCTGGGCGTAGGGGACTCGGTCCTCCGGCGGCACGAAGGCGCCGTCGGGGTAACGGAGGTAGAGGTCGTCGCCCTCGTGGCGCGGGAAGACGTGGACGTGCAGGTGCCAGACGTCCTGGTACCCGGCGGGCTCGTTGTGCTGACGGGTGGAGACGCCGGCGCAGTCGTAGGTCTCCCGGACCGCGACGGCGACCCGCTGCGTCAGGTCCCATACGGCATGGCCGACGTCCTGCGGCAGGTCGTAGAGATTCTCGTGGTGGTCCCGGGGGATCACCAGGAGCCCGCCCGGGTTGCCCGGCCACCACACCGGCGCGACCCGGGCGAACGCCAGGTCGGTGACGGCGACGACGTCGTCCTGTGTGTTGAGGTCGTCGTAGTCGCCACGCTGGATGCGGCAGAACGGGCAGTCGTAACCGGGAGGCTCATGGCGGGGAGGCACGCGAGGAAGGGTACTGGGCAGGCACCGCGTGGTTACGCCAGCGTCGCGAGCGCCTGGGCCATCGCCTCGTTGAACTGCTCCGGCGGGAGCGCGAGCCGTGACTTGATGTCACGGCTCCACTGGTCGGCCAGCACCTCGGCCTTGCCCTGCTCCACGCCGTCGAGCACGGCGTCCGCGAGCACGGAGGGCGCGAGCTTCTCCACGTCCCAGCCGGCCGACATGTCGGTGTCCGCGAGGCCCAGGTGCACCGCGGTCACGAGGGTGCCCTGCTCCGCGAGCTCGAGGCGGACGCCGTTGGTCATGGCCCAGGCGGCCGCCTTGGTCACGTGGTACGAGTTCGCCCCGTCAACCCCGAACCACGACATGGCCGAGAGCACGTTGACGATCGCACCCCCGCCGTTGGCTGCGAGCGCCGGCGCGAACGCCCTGGTCATCGACAGGTGGCCGAACAGGTTGGTCTCCAGCTCGTGGCGCAGCGCGTCGAGCGAGCCGGAGACCAGGTTGGTACCGGTCTGGATGCCCGCGTTGTTGATGAGCAGGGAGACGTCGGGTGCGGCCTCTGCGACGGCCTTGACGGCCTGGGGGTCGGTGATGTCGAGGGCGAGCACCTCCACGCCGGGGAGGTCCACGGAGTCTGGTCGCCGGGCGGTGGCGTAGACCTTCCGTGCACCTCGTTCCAGGAGGCTCTGGGCGAAGGCGCGGCCGAGGCCGCGGTTGGCTCCGGTGACGAGGGCGACTGAGTCGGTGAGGTTCACGCTCGGTACGCTAAGACCTGACGTTGACGTCAGAGGCAAGTCGTGGTCCGGACGAAGGGGGTTCGAGTGGTCGAGGTCGGGCAGGTACCGCTGGTCCGCATCGGCGATCTCGCACGGAGTGCGGGCGTGTCCGTGCGCGCGGTTCGCTACTACGAGCAGCAAGGGCTGCTCTCCGCGCAGCGCAGCGCCAGCGGGCAGCGCCTCTACCCGCCGGAGGCCGCCGAGCGGGTGCGGTTCTTCCAGGACATGTTCGCCGCCGGGCTCAGCAGCCGCCGGATCGCCGAGCTGCTGCCGTGTATCGACCTGGGGCACACGGACGCCGAGCAGCGTCACATGCTCCAGGCCGAGCGTGAGCGGATCCGCGAGAGGGTGACCGAGCTGCAGAGCGCGCTCCGGCGCCTGGACCAGATCATCGAGGTCACGGCGACGCACCCCTAGACCGGCGGCGCTCCACGGACGCACGAGGACAGACGTACGGGGCAGACGCACGGGAGGGGTGGCAGCGATCGCTGCCACCCCTCCCGCGTGCTCCCGCTCAGACCGCCGTCGTCACCTCCGCCAGCCGCGGCGGGTTCGCCCCCGAGCGCCCGACGGTGATGGCGGCGACCCGGGCGGCGAAGCCCAGGATCGTCGTGACTGCCGGGTCGGTGATCGCGTGGAGGTCCGCGCGACGACCTGCCCCTGTGTAGCCGTGCTCGTACAGCGCCGCGAGCAGCCCGCTCATGTAGGCGTCGCCGGCCCCGACGGTGTCGACGACCGGGACCCGCTGCGGCGGGACGTCGACGCGCCGCCCGCCGGACAGCACCGCCGTCGACCCGTCCGCGCCACGGGTCACGACCGCGAGGGCGCACCCGAGGTCGGTGACCCACCGGGACGCGACGCCGAGGGGGTCCGCGCCGGGCTGCAGCCAGGCGAGGTCCTCCTCGCTCACCTTCACGACGTCCGCGGCGGCGACCAGGGCCTCCACCCGGGGCCGCACGGCCCCGACGTCTCGCATGATCGAGGGACGCAGGTTCGGGTCGTAGGTGATCGTCGCCGTACGCCGGGCCTCGTGGACCAGGTCCAGGAGGGCGCCGGGCGGCTCGGTCTCCGCGACGGCGGCGATCGAACCCGTGTGGAGCACCGACACGTCCTGCGTGGGCGTGCAGCCCGCGAGGCTCCATTCGAGGTCGAACTCGTAGGTCGCGCCCCCGTCGCGATCGAGGCGAGCCAGGGCCGTGGACGTCCGCGCTGCCTCCATCGACCCGGGCAGCACAGTCACCCCGGACGCCGTGAGGTGGTCGACGACGGCGCTGCCGCGCGGGTCCTGCCCGAGCCACGTGAGGAGCTCGGCGGAGCGACCCAGGCGTGCGAGCCCGAGGGCGACGTTCGCCGGGCTGCCCCCGGGGACCTCGGACCTCGCGCCGCCGAGGTCCTCCACGATGTCGACGAGCGCCTCGCCGACCACCAGGAACTCGCTCATCCGGCGTCACCTGCCGGTGGCCCGTCGAGGGCGACCGGGACGTTGACGTCATCGACGCTCAGGTGCCCGAACCCGCCCGTCGCCAGGTCCACGATCTCGAGGTACAGCTCGTCGCCCACATGCGCGGACCCGTCGATCGTGCGCCGCTTGTACTGGGCGCGCAGGGCCTCGTGCTCGTTGCCGGTGACCTTGGCCAGGACCTCGCCGTCCGAGGCCCGGACGAGGGCGACGTACAGCTTTTCCGGGTCGTGCCCGCCGGCGGTGAGGAGGTCGATCTGCCCGTCCCCGCCGAGCGTGAACGTCTCGGACTGCAGCCGGCCGGTGGCGCCGTCGCCCACGGCTCCGTTGAACCCCCACAGGTGGCAGCGGTCCTCGCTGTCCCAGGCGTTCGCCTGGCGGAACGCGCCGCCCCAGCCCCAGTCGTTCACGTCGGTGACGTTGGCGTCGCTGTAGGCAGTGCCGTCGACGACGGTCCAGCCCGTGAGGTCGCACGTGGCGAAGTCGCCGTTGGCGAGCTCGCCCGGGGCCTGGGCCCTGGGCTCCTCGTGGTGGGCAGGGACGACCGGCCCGTACGCGCCGTCCAGGTTCCACACGTCGAGCGACTTGACCTTGACGTTGGAGCCTCCCACCACGTGCAGCCCGACGGCGTCCGCGAGGGTCGGGTAGACCCGCGTGGTCATCGACTTCTCGCCGTCCACGAACGCCTCCACGACCGACCGGTCCACATAGACGTGCATGGAGACCTTGCCGTTCTCGTCGATCTCGAAGGCCCCCTGGTGGACGCCCTTGCGGGTGTCGGGGTCGAGGCTGGAGCGGTTCCGGTCGAGCCGCAGCAGGTCGGTGTCCTGGTCGACGGTGAGGACGGTCCGCTCGGTGCCGTCACCGCTGCGCCGCAGCTCGAGCCCGGCGCTGGTGCCGGCCCCTGGCTCCGTGCTCGGCGTGATCTGCAGCTCCACCTGGACCTCGAGGAGGTCGGTGAACCTGTCGTGGGCCCGGTCGAGCCGGGCGTTGGTGCGCTCGACCGACTCGTTCTTGAGCGACAGCACCTTCTCGGAGCGCAGGCTCTGCAGCTCCTCGACCGGCTCGAGCCCGGCGTCGCCGTCCTCGGTCAGGGTCAGCTCCACGGGCAGCCCCATCGAGTGGGCCCAGCCCGCGTCGTAGTGGTCCTGCTCGCTGCGCCCGTCCTGCGTGATGGTGAACAGCAGCGACCTGCCCGAGGGGTCGACCATGCCCGAGGGGCCGGTGAAGTGCTCGGCGTAGTCGAAGAGGCGAGGCTCCTCGTGGTCGGGCACGAACGAGTGCGTCTCCCGGTCCCAGGTGCCCACCCAGTAGTAGGTGTTCTTCGCGGTGTTCTCGTTGTAGCCGTCGAACCACGGGTTCACGACGAGCACGTGCTTCTCGGCGCCGTCCTGCTCGCCGAGCGGGAGCATCACCGGCAGCTCCCAGACCTGGCCGGTCTTCGGGTAGGTCGCCGCGTCGCCGATGAACAAGGGGTTCTGGTACTCCCAGCTCACCAGGTCCCGCGAGGTGTAGACGAGGGCCGTACCGCCGACCTTGCGGTCGCCGTCGACGATGCCGGAGCCGACAAGCTGGTACCAGATCGGCTTGCCGTCCTCCGCAGTCTCCTTCCAGACGAACGGGTCGCGGAACTGGCCGAACCAGGGCGTGCCGACCGGCGAGTCCAGGTCGGGCTCCTGCACCGTGACGGGCTCCGGCTCCAGCCTCCACTCGGCGAGCGGGCTCTCCGGCGCTCCGGGCACCGGCCACGCCAGGCCGGTCGCCTGGTTGGGCACCGCGGCGTCGTTCCCCGCGGTGTAGAACAGGACGGGGTTGCCGTCGGCGTCGTAGGTGGCGCTGCCGGACCACACCCCGTCCGGGGTGACCGGCTCGGACGGCGCGATCGCGACCGGCAGGTCCTCCCAGTGCACCAGGTCGGTGCTCACCGCGTGACCCCAGTGGATCTGGTGCCAGTACGGACCCTGCGGGTTGTGCTGGTAGAAGATGTGGTACTTGCCGTCGAACCAGATCGGCGCGTGCGGCTCGTTCATCCAGTGCTCCGGCGGCAGGAAGTGGTACTGCGGCCGGTAGCGGTCGCCGTCGAAGCGGGCCCGGTCGGGCCGCAGACCGGCGGTCGACGCCTCCCCGCCCTGCGCGGCTGCCTCGGCGATCCGCTCCGCGCCGAAGAGCTCGTCGGTCACCGTGAGCTCGTCGATGGCGCCGTTCCACGAGTTCGCGTGGAACGTGCCGTTGATGACCGCCGCCTGGTTGTGGCGGCCGACCATGAGCGGCTGGTTCGCCGCGGCGAGGATGCGGGTGCCGGCGCCGACGTCCTTGGTCGCCACCTCCTCGCCGTTGAGGTACAGGCGCATCATGCCCGTGGCGCCGTCGTACGTGGCGGCGACATGGCTCCACTCGTACGTGGGCAGGACGGCGTCCTGGGGCGCTCGCAGCGTGTGCCACGCGATCCCGTCGCCGAGCTCCAGCCCCCACGCCCCGTGGCGGTACATGCCCAGCAGGTAGCCGGTGCGGGCTCCGGCGTCGTGCTGGTTGACGATCGCCGAGGCCTGGCCGAGGTCACCCCACTCGTACGAGCGCGGCGCCACCCAGGCCTCGATGCTCAGGGTGCTGCTGGGTGTGAGGGCGGAGGACCCGTCCCGCTGAAGGTAGGTGGAGTACCCGTCGAACAGCAGCGACCCGGCCTGGACGCCCTCGCTCCACAGCGGGTCCGAGTCGGGCTTGTCCGCGGCGTCGTTGAAGACGTAGGCGACGTCGTCGGCGACGCCCGAGCCGCTGTCCTGGGCCGTGCGGCCCGTCGTCTCGTCGAACGACCAGTACATCGGGTCGTTGACCAGGGTCCGCACGTGGTCCACGTTGAGGTGCCCGGTCGGCGACTCGTCCACGAGGCGCAGGTAGACCACCTCCCCGCGGTGGGCGTCCAGGCCGAGCACGGCCTCCTGGTACGCCTCGCGCGTCGCGTCGACCCCGACGCGGGCGAGCTCCCGGTTGTCTGCGGCCGAGTGCGCCGCGACGTAGACGCCGGGGTCGTTCGTCCCGCCCAGCAGGAACCGCACCTCGCCGCGCCCGCCGACGACGAACCGGGGCGAGGTCGCGCTGCCGGTCAGGCTCTCGTCGCCCTGCGCCGCGCCCCAGAGGTGGTACGTGCCCTGCGCGCCGAAGGGCTCGCCGCCAGGCGTGGTCGTCGCGGAGCTGACGTTCGCCTGCGTGAACGCCTCGCCCTGCACGGTCCAACCGCTCAGGTTCCCGGCCTCGAAGCCGGCGTTGTCGAACTCGTGGCCGAGCACGTCGACGGTGGTGTCGAAGGCGTCCACGTTGAGGTGTCCCCAGCCGCCGGTCGCGTTGTCGACGATCCGGAAGTAGAGCTCCTCGCCCAGGTGGTTCGTCGCGTCCCACCGCACCCGGCTGTACTTCTCCGAGTCGGCGAAGGCCGTGTTCGTGGCCCGGAGGAGCTCGGCGTCGTCCGAGGCCCGGTGCAGCGCCACGTACAGGTTGTCGCGGTCGTTGCCGCCGCCGATCAGGAACTCGATCGCGCCCGTGCCGGCGAGGGTGAACGTGGACGACGTGAGGGTTCCCGTCGCCGCGTCGGGGACGTCCTTGGCGCCCCAGAGGTGGAACTGACCGTCCTGCCCGAACGGGCCGCCCCACCCCCAGTCCGTGGCGTCGGTGACCTGGGCCGCGGAGAACGCGTCCCCGGTGGCGGTCCAGCCGGTCAGGTCGCCGGTCTCGAACCCGCCGTTGACCACCTCGGTGATCGACTGCTCGGTGTAGGTGCGCACGTCGTCGAGGTTGAGGTGGCCCCAGCCGCCCGAGGCCTTGTCGACCGCCTCGAGGTAGAGCTCCTCACCGAGGTACGCCGCCGCGTCCCACACGACCCGGTCGAGCTTCTCGGAGTCGGCGAAGGACGTGTTGGTGGCGCGCAGCAGCTCGGCGCCGTCGGAGGCCCGGTGCAGCGCGACGTACACGTTCTCGAGGTCGTTGCCCCCGCCGAGGAGAAAGCTGATCTCGCCGATGCCACCGAGGGTGAAGGTCGAGGACCGCAGGCGTCCGGTCGGGGCGTCCCCACCGGCGGCGGCTCCCCAGAGGTGGTAGGTGCCGTCCGGGTTGAAGCAGCAGCCCCAGCCCCAGTCCTGGGCGTCGGAGACAGCGGCGTCGGTGAACGCCTGGCCCTCGACGGCGGTCCACCCGGTCAGGTCCCCGGTCTCGAAGCTCGGGTTCTCGACGGTGGGCGGAGCGGTGGTCTCCGCGGCCTGAGCCGCGGCCAGAGCCCCGGTCAGGGCGAGCACCGCCGCCATGAGCGCCGCGGGGATCAGTCGCCCCCGGCGTGGCGGTGCGGACGTTAACATTCTCATTGCATCTCCTTCAGTGTCTGTCATGAGGTGTGCAGGGCCGGCGGCCGGCCCGGCATGGCCGGCCGCCGGTATATCTCGCGAGGTCAGGACGGCGTGGACGGGCCGGCGGCCTGGAGCTGCCAGACGTCCACCTGGGTGAAGCGGGTCGTGCCGCCCTCGGAGTACAGGCGCAGGCCCGTGCTCGCGGACCGGCCGTCGGCGCCCCGGGTCGTGGGGTAGATCCGGTTCGAGAACGCCGCCGCGTCGTTGATGAACACGTCGATCACCGAGTGGTCCACGAAGACGTGGAACTTCCGCGGCTTCCCGAACGCGGCCTCGTCGTAGGCGCCGCGCAGCAGCACGGCCTCCTCGTTGTCGAAGTTGCGGCTGGAGCGGGACTTGTCGATGACGATGTGGCCGCCCTCGTAGTAGAGGCGGGTGATCTCGCCGCCGTCGGGCGAGACGCCGAGGCACAGGCCGTACCGCGTGCCGGTGGCGGCCGGGTCCACCTGGGCGACGATCTCCACCTGGTTGCCGGCCGCCGCGAGCCGGTGCTCGCCGGTCACGGCGACCCCGGACTCGGTCTGCGGCGTTCCGGCTCGCAGCGTCGTGAGCTGCGCCAGGGGCCGCTGCCCCAGCGTCCGGCCGTCGGCGAGCAGGAACCACTCGCGCGGCGCGCTGAACGTGTGCGCCCAGCCCAGGTCGAGCTGCATCTGGGAGCTGGACCGCTCGTCGACGATGCCGATGGCCACGGGGGTGCCGTCCGGGCCGCGGGCGACCGTGGGGGAGAGGTGCCCGTGGATCAGGTCGAGCATCTTCGGCTGCGCGTAGTCCGGGGCGAACTGGCTGCCGTTCCACGTGCCCGTCCAGTAGACGGAGCGCGTGTACGGCGGGGCCAGCTTGGACACCGACCGGCCGATCGGGCTCACGACCAGGACGTACTTGTCCTGGCCCTGGTGGACGCCGATCTTCTCGAAGACCGGCATCTCCCAGATGGCCGAGCCGATGTCCATCGACGTGAACGGGATGGTGCAGAACGGGCTGCTCGCCCGCGTCCACTGCCCCTGGATGTCCTGCGTGGTGTAGTGCTCGAGCGCGCCGCCCCCGCCCGTGGCCGCGCCGATGATCATGTGCCAGGTGCTGCCCTCCTGCCAGAGGTACGGGTCGCGGAAGTCGGCGACGTGCGCGGGCGCGTTCTTGTCGATGACCCCGGTACGTGCCTTGGTCCAGGTCACCAGGTCCGCGTCCGAGCTGGACGCGCGCGTGATGCCCGGGTCGTAGGGGCCGCCGAAGTTCACCGTCGTGAAGAACGCGTGCGCGGTGCCGTCCACCGACACCACGTCGCCCGACCAGATCCCCTTGGAGCCCTGCCCCGTCAGGCCGCCCCCGGCGACCGCCCCCATCCGCGCCTCCCGGTCGTTCGGCTCCGGGTAGAGCGCGTCGGGGAGGTTCGTCCAGTGCACCAGGTCCGTGCTGGTCAGGTGGCCCCAGTGCATCTGCCACTTGAAGGGGCCGTTCGGCGTGCGCTGGTAGAACATGTGGTACTTGCAGTCGTGCAGCACCAGACCGTGCGGCTCGTTGGTCCAGTTGGCCGGCGGCATCGCGTGGTACCGCGGCCGGAGGATGTCGTCCGCGAACCGCAGGTCCGTCACCTGGAGGGCGACGTCGTGCGCCGGGCTGGCCCCGGCGATCCCGGCGGCATACTCGGACGTGAGGAGGTTCGCGCCGCGCGCCACGTCGTAGATCCGCGTGTCGTCGTACGCCGCGTTCAGCGCGTTGACGAGGAAGACGCCCGTCGTGAGGTCCTGGCGCCCCTTGCCGATCACCAGCGGTGCGCCGGCTGCCTGCCGGAACCGTGCCCCGGCCGGGACCGCGACCCGGGCGACCTTCGGCCCCCGGGCGTCGTCCAGGTGCAGCCGCAGCTCGCCGGCCGCGCCGTCGACCACCGCGGACACCTGGACCCACTCGTACAGCGGGAACAGCCACGGCGCCTTGACCGTGTGCCACTGCCCGCCCACGTGCGCGGTGAACCACCACTCGCCGAACGTGTTGATCGCGAGGTCGAACCCGGAGTCGTCGGTGCGCTGGTGCATGATCGACGACGGCGTCAGGCTCGTGTACGGCTGCTCGGCGTCTGACGGGTAGCTCTCCAGCGCGACCCAGGTCTGGACCGTCATCTGTGACGTGAGCGGCGTGGTGAACTGCCCCGTCGCCCACGTCGAGAAGCCGTCCGTGCGGAACGCGCTGCCGCGCACGCCGGGCACTCGCTCGGCCGGGTTGTTCACGGTGCGGACGGTGAAATTGGTCCTGCTGACCTCTTCGAGGATGGCGGCCGAGCCGTTCGGCTGGTCGTACGACAGGCGCAGCACCGGGTCGCCGGTGGCGCTCGCCGCGGGGCGGAAGAGCGCGCCCGTGGTGATGACCGCCGCGGAGACCGCGGCGCCCTGGAGGAAGACGCGCCGGTCGAGCCGGGGCAGGCGGGGGATCGTCGGGGTGTCTCGGTGTTCCGTCATTGGAACGACCTTTCGTGTCGATGAGGTGCGAGGTGGCGGCGGGGGCCGCCGTCAGACCGTCAGCAGGAGCCGCTCGCCGCGTCGGCGGACGTCGCCGCCGGGAACCACGCCGCGTTCTCGATGACGAGGGCGGGGGCTGCGGCGGCGGTGCCCGGCGCGGTCGCGCCGTCGGCCAGGGTCCGGACGTGGTCCACGTTGAGGTGCCCGGTCGGCGAGCTGTCGACGAGCCGGAGGCGGACCGTCTGCCCGGCGTGGCCCGCGAGGTTCAGGACGGCCTCCTGGTACGTCTCGCGCGTGGCGCCGACGCCGACCCGGGCGAGCTCCTGGTTGTCCGCGGCAGAGAGCACCGCGACGTAGACGCGGGGGTCCGCGGTGCCGCCGAGCAGCAGCCGCACCTCGCCGTGGTCGCCGACGACGAACTGGGGCGAGGTCAGCGTTCCGGTCAGGCACTCGCCCAGGGCACCGCCCCAGAGGTGGTACGTCCCGTGCGCGCCGAACGGCTCGCCGACGGGCGTGTTCGTCGCCGAGCTGACCGTCGCCTCGGAGAGCGCCTCACCGTCGGCGGCCCAGCCCTGGAGCGTGCCGGTCTCGAAGCCGGCGTTGTCGAACTCGGGCTGGGGCTCCGGGGTCGGCGTGGGGCTCGGGCTCGGGGTGGGAGTGGGGCTCGTGCCCGGGCTGGGGCTGGTGCTCGGGCTCGGGCTGGGGCTCGGCTCGACGGCCCCGCTCGGCACCTGGAACGCGTCGACGTTGATGTGCCCCCAGCCGCCCGTGGCGTCGTCCACGACGCGGAGGTAGAGCTCCTCGCCCAGGTGGTCCGCGGCGTTCCACCGCACCCGGCTGTACTTCTCCGAGTCGGCGAAGGCGGTGTTCGTGGCGCGCATCAGCTCCGTGCCGTCGGACGCGCGGTGCAGTGCGACGTACAGGTCCTCGAGGTTGTTGCCGCCACCGATCAGGAACTCGATGACCCCGGTCCCACCGAGGGTGAAGGTCGACGACCGGAGGGTGCCGGTCTCGTTGTCGGTGCCGTTGTTGGCGCCCCAGAGGTGGTAGACGCCGTCGTGCCCGAACGGGCCGCCCCATCCCCACTCGGTCCGGTTCGTGACGTGCGCGGGGGTGAAGGCCCGCCCGGTGGCCGTCCAGCCGGTCAGGTCACCGGTCTCGAAGCCGGGGTTGACGATCTGCGCGATCGGGCGCTCGGTGAACGTGCGCACGTCGTCGAGGTTGACGTGGCCCCAGCCGCCCGTGGCGCGGTCGACCACCTCGAGGTAGAGCTCCTGCCCCAGGAAGGCCGAGGCGTTCCACACCACGCGGGTGAGCTTCTCCGAGTCGGCGAAGGCGGTGTTCGTGGCCCGCATCAGCTCGGTGTGGTCGGACGCGCGGCGCAGCGCGACGTACAGGTTCTGGCGGTCGTTGCCCCCGCCCAGGAGGAAGCTGATCTCGCCGGTCCCCTCCAGGGTGAAGGTGGAGGAGCGCATCCGGCCGGTCGGGGTGTCACCGCCCGGGGCGGCCGCTCCCCAAAGGTGGTAGGACCCCTCGGGGTTGAAGCAGCAGCCCCAGCCCCACCCGGTGGCGTTGCTGACCGTGGCGTTCGTGAACGCCTGCCCCTCGAGCACGGTCCACCCGTTCAGGTTGCCCGTCTCGAAGCTGGGGTTCTCGATCGCTAAGGGGGCGGCGGCCTCCACCGGCTGCGCCGCGACGAATGCTCCGGTCAGGGCGAGGGTTACCGCCAGCAGCGCTGCGGGCAGCAGGCGCCCGCGATGCGGGCGCGCGAAAGTCGATCTCATCGAGCATCTCCTTCGATGTCTGTCATGAGAGGTGCAGGTAGACCGGCGGGCGGCCCGGCATGGCCGCCCGCCGGCGTGTCAGACGAGGTGGTCGAAGCGCCCGTCGGTCACGTGAAGGCGTCTGTCCGGTGCCCACCCGACGGGCAGGGGGTCGGACAGGGCGCCCACGAACGCTCCGGTCTCGTCGATGTTGTGGAACGCGAAGAGCCACCAGGAGCCTTCGCGGTCCTGGACCAGCCGACCCGCGTACAGGCTCTCGTCCGTGAGGCGGGTGGCCTTCTCCACGTCGAACGGCCCGGTCGGCGAGGCCACGGGCACTGCCCAGACCCCCCCGCGTTCCCCGGCCGCCCGGCGCTCCTCGCTCAGCTCGCCGTGGAGGCAGCTGAAGATCAGGACGTCGCGCCCGTCGACCGAGGCGACCTGGGGCACCTCGAGCTGCCCGAACCCGGCGCCGGGCTCGGACAGGGCTGGGCCCACGGTCCAGTCCCGCAGGTCGGGCGAGGTCGCGTGCCCGACGACGCCCCGCCCGTCCGGGCTCCCGTGGTTGGCACGCGCGGTGACGAGCATGTGCCAGCCGGCGCCGTCCGGGTCGGCGAAGACCCAAGGGTCGCGCCACGCCTCGTCGAACCATGCGACGCCGTCGTACTTCTCGTACCAGGTCGCGTCCGCCTCGCAGAGCGCCTGGGGGGAGACCTTCTCCCAGGTGTAGAGGTCGTCGGACGTCGCGACGCCCACGCGCTGCACCAGGCCGCTCTCGGCCCGGCTCGTCCCGGTGTAGAAGAGGTGCCACCTACCGTCCGGGCCACGTACGACCGAGCCTGTCCAGGTGGTGTAGTCGTCGAAGGCAGGGGCGTCGGACGCGATCAGCGCGTCCTGCACCTCCCGCCAGTCCCGCAGGTCGGGGGACACGGCATGGCCGACGGTGACGTTGAAGTGGCGGCGGTCCGGGTTGCCCAGAGCGCGCGACGCCTTGAGGTAGAAGACGTGGTACTCGTGGCCGTCGTCGACGAACCACATGTCCCAGGTCCAGGTGTCAGGAAGAACGTGAGGCATCAGCCCTTGACCCCCGAGGATGCGATCGAGTTGATGAAGGAGCGCTGGAACGCCAGGAAGAGCGCCACGACGGGGATCGTGATCAGGGACGAGTAGGCCATCACCTGACCCCACGAGGTGTTCAGCTGGAAGAAGTACTGCAGGCCGATCATCACCGGCCGCAGCTCCTCGCTCTGGACCACCATGAGTGGCCACAGGTAGGAGTTCCACGCGGGAAGGAAGGTCAGGATCGCGACGGTCGCGATCGCCGGCCCGGAGAGCGGCATGATCACCGTGCGGTAGATCGCGAACCAGCCCGCGCCGTCCATCCGGGCCGCCTCGTCCAGCTCCCGCGGGATCGAGGCGAAGTACTGGTAGAAGAGGTACATCGAGAAGGCGTTCGCGATGAACGGGATGATCTGCACCTGGTAGGTGTCCAGCCATCCCTGCTTGAAGGCGAGGGAGAACCCGTCCGCCTCGAACGAGGGCAGCTTGTTGACCCACCACAGCAGCGGCAGGGCCAGCGTCTCGAACGGGACGATGAGGGTGGCGAGGACGAGCCCGAGGACGAGCCCTCGCCCGCGCCAGCGCAGCCTGGCCAGCGCGAACGCCGCCATGCTGTTGACGAGGATCCCCAGGGCGATCGTCACCCCGGAGATCAGCACCGAGTTCAGGATGAACCGCGCGAACGGCACCCGGTCGAACACCCCGGTGTAGTTCGCGAACGAGACGTCGCCGACGGGCAGGAAGGCCCGCCACGAGCCGAGGTCGGCGAAGATCTGCAGGTCGGGCTTGAGCGACGACACCAGCATGAAGACGATCGGGAAGGCGAAGAACACCACCAGCACCGATCGCAGGACGGTGACGACGACGGACCGCTTGGTCGGGGTCGCGATGGACGTGACGGACATGTCAGCCCCGCTCTCGGGTCAGGTGGCGCTGGACCAGCGAGACGGTCAGCACCAGCACGAAGAAGACCAGCGAGATCGCCGAGCCGTAGCCGGTCTGCAGCTGCTGGTAGCCGCTGCGCACGGCCTGATAGACGACGGTCGTGGTGCTGTCCAGGGGGCCGCCCTGCGTCATCACGTTGATCTGGGTGAAGAGCGAGAACGCGGCGATGGTGATCGTCACGAGGATGAAGGTCCGCGTCTGCAGCAGCCCCGGCCAGGTGATGTACCGGAAC
This sequence comes from Antribacter gilvus, assembly GCF_003946865.1. Lineage (GTDB taxonomy): Bacteria > Actinomycetota > Actinomycetes > Actinomycetales > Cellulomonadaceae > Antribacter > Antribacter gilvus. Next base: position 247,448 of record NZ_QXTH01000007.1, on the reverse strand, counting down.
TGGTGCCAGGTCCCCGCGCCGTCGAGCTCCGCTGCCTCGTAGAGCTCCCCGGGGATGGTCTGCAGGCCGGCGAGCCAGATGATCATCGTGAAGCCGACGCCCTGCCACACCGACATGAGCATGATCGCGGGCATTGCCCACGCCGGGTCGTTGAGCCAGTCGACGGGGGTGAACCGGTCGAACGTGACGGACTGGAGCGCCTTGTTGATCAGGCCGTCCTGCTGGTACATGAACCGCCAGAGCAGGGAGACCACGACCATCGAGGTGACCACCGGCAGGAAGTACACGGTGCGGAAGAACCGGGTGCCCCGGACCTTGGCGTTCACCAGGACCGCCAGCAGGAGTGCGAGCCCGGCCTGGACCGGGACCACGACCACCGCGAAGTAGAAGGTGTTGCGGACGGAGGCCCAGAAGACCGGGTCCGTGAAGAGCAGGGCGAAGTTGTCGAGCCCGATGAACTCGGGCGGGCGAGGGGAGATCAGCCGGGCGTTGGTGAACGCCAGCGCGAACGCCAGGACGATCGGCACGATCAGGAACAGGACGAACAGGGCGAGCGCCGGCGTGATCATCAGCGCGGCGGCCCCGGCCTCCCCGCGGCGCGCACGGGCGCTCCGCGGGGAGGCCGTCGGGGGCGACAGCGAGGGGGACGGCGTCGGGCTCTGCTGGGTGATGGCCATGAGCTGGGCCTCCTTCATGGAGGGTGGCGGCTGCGGGCGCGACGGAGCGATCCGCAGCCACCACCGGGGGACGACGGTCCTGACCGTCAGGTCAGGACGTGTACCCGCCGTTCTGCTGGATGTCGCGGTCGATGTCGGCGGCAGCCCTGTCGAGGATCGACTTGGCGTCGCCGCCCGCGAGGATGTCCTTCGTCGCCTTCTGGAAGACGGAGGAGATGAACGGGTAGGCCGGCGTCTCGGGTCGCACCACGGCGAACTGGTCGGCCATCTCGAGGTAGATCCGGTTCTCGCCGCCCTCGGCGTACGCGGGGATCTCGGCGGCGGCGTCGAGCGTGGCCGGGATCAGGCCCACGGCGTTGCCGTACTCCACGAAGTACTTCGTGTCGTGCGCGAAGTCGAGGTACGCGCGAGCAGCCTCGACGTCCTCGCAGCCCTCCGCCATGGCCCACTGCCACGACCCGGCGCCGATCTTGGGCCCGGCGCCGAGGTCCGGCGGCGGCAGGACGACGGCGTCGTCGAACGCCTCCTTGACGGTCGTGTCCGCCCAGTTGCCGGTGTAGAGCAGGCCGCTCTTGCCGTTGACGAAGTCGGCGGTCGCGTCCTCGCCGGAGGTCTGCGCCATGTGCCCGGACTCGACCAGGCCGCGGAACCACGCCGCCCACTCGAGGGCCTCGGGGCCGTTGATCGCGCCCTCGGCGCTCTGGAAGTCCGACCGGTCGATCAGGTCGCCACCGAAGCTCTGCAGGAACGGGGAGTAGGCGTACGGGATCCACTCGCCCCCGCCGCCGGTGCCCAGGTCGAGGGGGTGCTCGAACTGGCCCAGGCCGTCGATCTTGGCCAGGGCGTCCATGAACTCGTCCTTGGTCCAGGGCTCGGCGACGGTCGGGACGCGCACGCCCGCCTCGTCGAGGACGGACTGCCGGCTGAACATGGCGAGCGCGACGTCGAAGTACCCGTAGGCGTAGACCTCGCCGTCGATCTTGCCCAGGGTGCCGGCGAGCTGGCCCTCGAAGGTCTCGTCCGGCAGGCCGAGCGGCTGGATGTAGCCCGCCCACGCCCAGTTGGCGACGTTCGGGCCGTCGACGTCGACGATGCACGGCAGGTTGTCCGAGGAGGCCGCGGCCACGACGGCGTCGTTGTACGCGTCCTGGGGAAAGTCCTGGACGTTGACCGTGTACTGGTCCTGGCTGGCGTTGAAGTCCTCGACGATGGTGTTGATCACCCCGAGCTCGGCCTCGTTGCCCCCGGCGTGGGTCCACAGGTCGATCGTCGCCGGCCCGTCGGAGCTCGCGCTGGAGCCTGTGCTGCAGGCGGCTGTCCCCGCGACTGCCAGGGCGGTTAGGCTGGCCGCGACGATGCGGCGGTTTCTGCGAGACAAGGTGCCCTCCTAGGTCACTTGTTCGTGCGGATGGTTGGTGCTGCGCCGTCAGACCCGGCGTTGCCGCGCCGGTCCGAAGGTTCGCGTCGCTCTCCTGGGTCCTGGACCCAGGGGGGCGACGCAACCGAGTCCCGGTGGATCACCGGGCCGCGGAGTCTGGTGGTCGGAGCGGGTCCCGCCTTGCGCGGTCCGCCCTCGATGCGGTCGAAGAGCTGTTCGGTCGCCCACACGCCCATGTCGTAGTGCGGCAGCTCGATCGTCGTCAGGCCGGGGAAGACGCCGTCGGCGACGAACTCCTGGTTGTCGAAGCCCACGATCGACAGGTCGTGCGGGATCCGCAGTCCGAGCTCGGTCGCGGCGCGGTAGACGCCCATCGCCAGGCGATCGTTGAAGCAGAAGATCGCCGTGGGGCGGTTGTCGCTCTCCAGCAGCTGGCGGGCGGCGGCGTAGCCGCCTGCGGGATCGGTCTCGGCCGTGACGACCTGGAGGTCGTCGTCGCGCAGCCCGGCCTGCGCGGCCCGACGCCGGAAACCCTCCTCGCGACCGAACGCCGCGGGGATCTCGTCGACGTCGTTGATGAAGGCCAGCCGGCGATGGCCTGCTCCGAGCAGGACGTCGGCGGCGTCCTCGCCGCCGGCGACCTCGTCCGGCACCACCCACGGGATCCCGTCGGTGGTGCACGAGGCGTTGATGAGGACCGTCGGCACGGAGGCGAGCTGAGGGGGCAGCTCGACGGCCCGGTGGTACATCGAGGCGTACAGGATCCCGTCGACCTGACGACGCAGCAGCTCCTCGATCTCCCGGTTCTCGACCTCGCGCTGGTAGCCGGTCGACACCACGAACACGACGGCGTCCCGCGAGAGGGCGACGTCCTGGGCGCCGAGGATCATCTTTCCCGCGAAGGGAGTGGTGGCGACCTCGTCGCCGATGAACCCGATGGTGTTCGAGCGTTGCGTGCGCAGGCTCTGCGCCAGCGAGTTGGGCAGGTAGCCCAGGCGCGCCGCTGCCTCCCGCACCCGGTCCTTCGTGTCCGGGTGCACGCGCTTGCCCGGCACGTCGTTGAGGACGTGGGACACGGTGGTGATCGAGACGCCGGCTTCGGCGGCGACCTGCTTGATCGTGACTCTTCGTTGCGTCATCTTCTCTGCCCAATCGTTTTGGCAGCCCAAGAGTGACCCGAGTCCTGCGGTCCCGTCAAGCCGTCCGGGCAACGGCGGTCAGGATCGTCACCGGTCTGTGACCCGGGGGAGACGGTCAGGGGCTGAGCCCTGGTCGACAGCCCCGCCCTGCCAGGCTCGATCAAACATCAGATGTCTCTGCTACCGTGGGCGCCGCCAGCGCGGCCCAGGCCGCAGTGACGACCCAGGGAGTGACATGAGATTCGCCAGGTTCGGGGCGCCGGGTGCGGAGATCCCCGCGGTCCTCGTCGGGGACGCCGTGTTCGACCTGCGTCCCGTGACATCGGATGTCCACGGCGCATTTCTGGCGGACGATCCCGTCGGCCGCACGCAGGCAGCGCTCGACGCCGGGACGCTCGCCCCGCTCGACGGGGCCCACGAGCTACGGCGCGGAGCCCCGATCACCCGTCCGGGCGCGGTGATCTGCATCGGGCTGAACTACGCGGCGCACGCCGCCGAGTCCGGGGCCGCCCCGCCCGCCGAGCCGGTGATGTTCCTGAAGACCCCCAACACGGTCGTGGGTCCCGACGACGACGTCGAGATCCCGCGCGGCAGTGTGAAGACCGACTGGGAGGTGGAGCTCGGGGTCGTGATCGGCCGCGCGGCGTCGTACCTCGACGCGCCCGAGGACGCGCGCGCCCACATCGCCGGCTACGTGGTGGCCAACGACGTGTCCGAGCGGACCTTCCAGCTGGAGCAGTCCGGCGGCCAGTGGTCCAAGGGCAAGTGCGCGCCCGGGTTCAATCCCACGGGCCCGTGGCTGGTCACCCCCGACGAGGTCGATCCCGGCGACCTGCGCCTCCGCAGCCGGGTCAACGGCGAGCCGCGGCAGGACTCGTCCACCCGCGACCTCATCTTCGACGTCGAGACGATCGTGTGGCACCTGAGCCAGTACCTCACGCTCGAGCCGGGCGACCTGGTGCTCACCGGCACCCCCGAGGGCGTCGCGCTCTCGGGCCGGTTCCCCTACCTGAGCCCCGGCGACGTCGTCGAGGTCGAGATCGACGGCCTGGGCACGCAGCGTCAGACCTTCACGGCGTGGGGAGGTCCCCGTGGCTGACACCAGCCTCGACGGGCTCGCGGCGCTCGTGACCGGCGGCGCGTCCGGCCTCGGTGCGGCGGTCGCGCAGCGCCTGCGCGAGGCGGGCGCGCACGTCGGCGTGCTCGACCTGGACCCCGACGCCGCGGACCCGGCGTTCGAGCGTCGTGCGGCGGACGTGTCGGACCGGGCGAGCGTTGTCGCCGCCGTGGAGGGCATCGCCGAGACGTTCGGCCGCCTCGACATCGTCGTGAACAACGCGGGCATCGGCGCGGTGGGCGACGTCGCCGCGAACGACGACGACGAGTGGGCCCGCGTGCTGTCGGTCAACGTCACCGGCATCGCCCGGGTGGCCGCCGCCGCGCTGCCGTGGCTCCGTCGTTCGCCCGCCGCAGCGGTGTGCAACACGTCGTCGATCGCGGCGACCGTCGGCCTCCCGCAGCGCGCCCTCTACAGCGCCTCGAAGGGTGCGGTGCTCTCGCTGACGCGCGCGATGGCCGCCGACCATCTGCGCGAGGGCATCCGCGTCAACGCGGTCAACCCCGGCACCGCCGACACCCCGTGGGTGCAGCGTCTGCTGGCGCAGGCCGACGACCCGGGGGCCGAGCGCGCCGCGCTCGAGGCGCGGCAGCCGCACGGCCGGCTGGTGTCGGCCCGCGAGGTCGCCGAGGCGGTGCTGTACCTCGTCGGGCCGCAGTCGGGCTCGACCACCGGCACGTACATCGAGGTCGACGGCGGCATGGCGGCCCTGCGCCTGCGGCCGGCCTGACCCGAGCGACGGAGGAACGGGACTTGAGAACCACGTTGCCCTTCGGGCGACTGGGGTACGGCGCGGCCAACGTCGGCAACCTCTACCGCGAGCTGACCGATGAGCAGAGCCACGCGATCCTGGACGCCGCGTGGGAGGCGGGCATCCGCTACTTCGACACCGCGCCGCACTACGGCCTCGGCCTGTCCGAGCGGCGGCTGGGCGCGTTCCTGCGCACCAAGCCGCGCGACGAGTACCTGCTCTCCACCAAGGTGGGCCGCCTGCTGCGGCCCCACCCGGAGGGCGCGGGCACGCTCGACACGGACAACGACTTCCACGTGCCCGCCACGACCCGGCGCGTCTGGGACGCCTCCGCCGACGGCGTGCGGCGCAGCGTCGACGAGTCGCTGGAGCGCCTCGGGCTCGACCGGATCGACGTGCTCTACCTGCACGACCCCGAGCGGTACGGCCTCGACGGCGCGCTCGCCACGGCCGTCCCCGCGCTTGCCGGGCTCCGCGAGGAGGGGGTGGTGTGCGCCGTCGGCGTCGGGTCGATGTCCACGGACGCGCTCCTCGCCTCGGCCGAGACCGGCGCGATCGACCTGCTGATGGTGGCCGGGCGCTACACGCTCGTCGAGCAGCAGGTGCGCCCGCACGTGCTCGACGCCTGCGCGCGGCACGGGGTGCGGATCGTCAACGCCTCGATCTTCGCCTCGGGCCTGCTCGCGCGGGCCGAGGTGGCCGCCGACGCCCGGTACGAGTACGGCCCCGTGCCCCCCGACGTGCTGGAGCGGGCGCGGGCGATCGCCGCCGAGTGCGTGCGGTTCGGCACCACGCTCCCGGCCGCGGCGCTGCAGTACACGCTCCGGGACCCGCTCGTGTGCACGGTCGTGGTGGGCGCGAGCCGCCCCGAGCAGGTACGCCAGAGCGTCGACCGCGCCGCTGAGCCCATCCCCGACGACCTGTGGGCCGCCCTCCACGAGCGCGGTCTGGTCCCGGCGCCGTGAGCGGCTCCGACGGCGCCGTCGACGCGCACCTCCACCTGTGGCGGCTGGCCGACGGCGGCTACGGCTGGCTCACACCCGACCTCACCGGCCTCTACCGCGACTTCACGGCGGCCGACGCCGGGGCCGAGCTGTCCCGCGCAGGCGTCTCCGCGGCGATCCTCGTGCAGGCCGACGACACGATCGCGGACACCTGGGCGATGCTCGACGTCGCCGCCCGGCACCCGTGGGTCGCCGGAGTGGTCGGCTGGGTGCGGCTCGACGACCCTCCGACCGCGAGACGGCAGCTCGAGGAGCACGCGGCCACGGGGCTCGTCGTCGGCCTCCGGCATCTCGCGCACGTCGACCCGCGGCCCGACCTGCTGCGGCTGCCGGCCGTGCGGGCGTCGCTCGCCGAGGTGGCGCGGGCCGGGCTCGCGTTCGACGTGCCCGACGCCTGGCCGCGGCTGTTCCCGCACGTCATCGAGCTCGCCGATGCGCTCCCGGACCTCACGATCGTGCTCGACCACCTCGGCAAGCCGCCGCGCGGGGGAGGAGACCTCCCCGCCTGGCGGGCGGCGTTCACCGACCTCGCCCGGCGCCCGAACGTCGTCGCCAAGGTCTCCGGCCTGCGCAGGCCCGGGGCGCCGTACGACCGCGAGGCGCTCGCCGAGGTGTGGTACGACGCGCTCGCAGCCTTCGGCCCCGAGCGCCTGATGTGGGGCAGCGACTGGCCCATGAACGTCCCCGAGGGCGGGTACGCCCCCACCGTGACCGTGCTGCGCGAGCTGATCGCCGGGCTGTCGCCCGACGAGCGCGTCGCGGTCGAGGGCGGCACGGCGTGCCGCGTCTACCGCCTGCCCCAGTGACCCGCCTGCCCCGCCCGGGCGACAGGGTCCTCCCCGAAGGAGATCGATGAGCACCATCACCGAGGTCGACGTCCGAGACGTCCGGTTCCCCACGTCGCTGGAGCTCGACGGGTCCGACGCCATGAACCCCGACCCCGACTACTCCGCCGCCTACCTCACGATCCGCACCGACGCCGGTGACGAGGGCGACGGCTTCGTCTTCACCATCGGCCGGGGCAACGACGTCGAGGCCGCCGCCGTCGCCCTCGTCGCGGGCACCCTTGTCGGGTCCGACGTCGAGCCGCTGCTCGACGACCTGGGAGCCACCTGGCGCGGCTTCGTGCACGACTCCCAGCTGCGCTGGCTCGGCCCGGAGAAGGGCGTGATGCACATGGCGATCGGCGCGGTGGTGAACGCGCTGTGGGACCTCAAGGCGAAGCGCGCGGGTCTCCCGCTGTGGAAGCTGCTCGCGAGCCTCACGCCCGAGCAGATCGTGGACCTGATCGACTTCCGCTACCTGACCGACGCCCTCACCCGCGACGAGGCGCTCGAGATCCTGCGGCGTGCCGAGGACGGCCGGGCCGACCGCGTCGCCGAGCTCGAGCGCTCCGGCTACCCCGCGTACACGACGTCGCCGGGCTGGCTCGGCTACGACGACGCCAAGCTCGCCAGGCTGTGCCGCGAGGCGGTGGCGGACGGCTTCACCCAGATCAAGCTCAAGGTCGGCGCCGACCTCGCCGACGACCGCCGTCGTCTCGGGCTGGCGCGGGAAGCCGTGGGCCCCGACGTCCGCATCGCCGTCGACGCGAACCAGCGCTGGGACGTCGACGACGCGGTGACCTGGATCGAGGCGCTCGCGCCCTACGACCTGGCCTGGGTCGAGGAGCCCACCAGCCCCGACGACATCCTCGGCCACGCGGAGATCGCCCGCCGCGTGCGCCCCGTGCCGATCGCGACCGGCGAGCACGTCGCCAACCGCGTCGTCTTCAAGCAGCTGCTGCAGGCGCGCGCCCTCGACGTGCTCCAGCTCGACGCCACGCGCGTCGCAGGCGTCAACGAGAACGTCGCGATCCTGCTGCTCGCCGCCAAGTTCGGCGTGCGCGTGTGCCCCCACGCGGGCGGGGTGGGCCTGTGCGAGGCCGTGCAGCACATCTCGATGTTCGACTTCGTCGCGGTCTCCGGCACGATGGAGGACCGCATGGTGGAGTACGTCGACCACCTGCACGAGCACTTCGTCACGCGGGTGGAGCTCCGCGACGGCCGGTACGTCGCGCCGCTCGCCCCCGGCGCCGGGGCGACCATGCTCGAGTCGTCGCTGACCGAGTTCGCCTACCCCGGCGGGGACGCCTGGCGGGCCGTCAGCTGACGCGGCGCAACCACCGCTCGACGCCATGGACGTGCACGGTGACGAGGGCGCGGACGAGGTCCGGGTCCCGCTGCTCCAGGGCGTCGACGATGGCATGGTGCTCGTCGAGGGTGCGCTGAACGGAGCCGCTCTCGGTGAGGCCGCGCCAGATCCGGGCCCGCACGGTGCGGCTGCTCAGGGCGTCGATCATTCCTCGCAGGTAGGAGTTGCCGCAGGCCGCGGTGATGCGTGCGTGGAACGCGAGGTCGTGGGCTACCAGCGCGTCGATCGCGGTGTCCTCGCCGACGTCGTCGACGATCCCGCGGAGCGCCCGGAGGTCCTCCTCGCTCATCCGCACAGCGGCGAGCCCCGCCGCCTGCGGCTCCAGGAGGCGCCGGGCCTCGAAGAGCTCCAGCAGGGACGCGTCCTGGTGCAGGTCGACGACGAACGACACGGCTTCCAGGAGCAGGTCCGGTTCCAGCGTGGTGACGTACGTGCCGTCGCCGCGGCGTACGTCGAGCACGCGGATGAGCTCGAGGGCCTTGACCGCCTCGCGCAGCGAGCTGCGGGAGAGGCCCAGCGCGTCGCTGAGCTCCTTCTCCGGCGGCAGGCGCTGCCCGGGCTTGAGCTCACCGGACACGATCATGTCCCGGATCTTCGCGATCGCGTCGTCCGTGAGCGCCACGCGCGCCCCTTCTGCTGGGAGGTGTTGGGCTCAGACATCATCCTCTACCACCTGGCGCGTCAAGACCTCCCCGACGAGAAGACGTGTAGTCGTCGTACGCGGCGGAGGGATGTCAGCACGAGGTTGCCTAAGCCGCAGTCGCAGAGATGATCCCGTCGGCAGCTGAGAACAACCCTGTGCAGGCAACTGGCCCTGGTTGCCTGCACAGTGTTGTTCTCGGCGGGGCCGGGCCCGCGATGGCGGCCTCGGTGTCCTCGGTGATCCCGGTCATGATGGTGTTCCTGGTCTTCCAGAGGCAGTTCATCGCGGCCCTGGCCAACAGCGGGCTCAAGTAGCGGGCGCCCCGGCGCGCCGACCTTGCCACCAGGGAGTACATCGGGCAGAGTCGGGTGTGACCTGCCTCACGCCGGTGTGAGGTGCGTCGCCGAGGAGGTGCTGAGTGACCACCACCGAGTTCGAGACGCTCCGCCGCTCGATCGACCAGCTGCGGCACAGCGTCGCCGAGGTGCGCAACGCCTTCGGCGAGACGCCCGAGGTCCGTCGGCTCGCGAACGATCTGGCGCGGCTGGAGATCGACGCGAGCGAGCTGGCGAACGCCCGGCTCGCCCGGCAGGGGAGCGCCGCCGGGGTGCCCGAGCACGTCGTCGTGCCCGACACCCCGCTGGACGAGGCGATGTTCAGCGACGCCGACGACGAGGGTGTCGGCGGCTACCACGGCGACCGGTCGTGACGGCGGGTCCCTCGCGGGTCGACCACGGGGTCGACGCCCCGGGGCGTGCCCGGGTCGGGGCACGGACGCTGCGGACGGACCGGTGGTGGCTGCCCCCCGCGGCCACCACCGTCGGCATCCTGATCTTCCTCGTCTACGGCGGGGTGCGGGCGTTCCAGCAGCAGTACTTCTTCGCCGACGAGCGGTACCTGACGCCGTTCTACTCGCCCTGCGTGTCGCTCGGCTGCGCGTCCGAGCCCGGCGCGGCGCACTTCGGGATGTTCCTCCCGGACCACCCGCTGATCCCGTACGCGGCGCTCAGCCTGCCCTTCCTGCTGCTGTTCCGGCTGACCTGCTACTACTACCGCAAGGCGTACTACCGGTCGTTCGCGTTCGCGCCCGTGGCGTGCGCGGTCCCGGAGCCGCACGGGCAGCAGCTGGGCGAGACGCGCTTCCCGCTGATCCTGCAGAACTCCCACCGGTACTTCTTCTACCTCGCGATCATCATCTCGATCATCAACACCTATGACGCGATTGTCGCGTTCCACCATCCGGGGGACGGGTTCGTCGTCGGCGTGGGCAACCTGGTGCTGCTCGCGAACGTGACGCTGCTGTGGTGCTACACGGCGTCGTGCCACTCGTGCCGGCACGTGATGGGCGGCCGCCTCACGCACTTCTCGAAGCACCCGGTGCGGTACTGGCTCTGGACCAAGGTCTCCGCACTGAACACCCGGCACCAGATGTTCGCCTGGATCACGCTCGGCACCCTCATCCTCACCGACCTGTACGTCGCGCTCGTCGCGAGCGGGACCATCACCGACCTGCGCCTCATCGGCTAGCTCAGCGAAACTCATCGAGAAGGAGCCCGGCCTTGGCCGAGACCGAACTGCACGAGTACGACGTCCTCGTCATCGGTGCGGGGGGCGCCGGGCTGCGCGCCGCGATCGAGGCGCGCGAACGCGGGCTGCGGACGGCGATCGTCTGCAAGTCCCTGTTCGGCAAGGCGCACACCGTGATGGCCGAGGGCGGCTGCGCCGCGTCCATGGGCAACGTCAACGAGAACGACTCCTGGCAGGTGCACTTCCGGGACACGATGCGCGGCGGCAAGTTCGTCAACAACTGGCGCATGGCGGAGCTGCACGCGAAGGAGGCACCCGACCGCGTCTGGGAGCTCGAGACGTACGGCGCCCTGTTCGACCGCACGCCGGACGGCCGGATCAGCCAGCGGAACTTCGGCGGGCACACCTACCCGCGGCTCGCGCACGTGGGCGACCGGACGGGCCTCGAGCTCATCCGCACCATGCAGCAGCGCATCGTGGCGCTGCAGCAGGCCGACCACGCCGAGCTCGGCGACTACGAGGCCCGGCTGCGCGTGTTCGCCGAGTGCACCGTCACGGAGCTCCTGACCGACGACGACGGCGCGGTCGCCGGGGCGTTCGGGTACTGGCGGGAGTCGGGCCGGCTGGTGCGGTTCGATGCGCCCGCCGTCGTGCTGGCCACGGGCGGGATCGGCAAGTCGTACCAGGTCACCTCGAACTCGTGGGAGTACACGGGCGACGGCCACGCCCTCGCCCTGCGGGCGGGCGCGACCCTCATCGACATGGAGTTCGTCCAGTTCCACCCGACGGGCATGGTGTGGCCGCCCAGCGTCAAGGGCATCCTCGTGACCGAGGGCGTGCGGGGCGACGGCGGCGTCCTCAAGAACGCGGACGGCGACCGGTTCATGTTCGGCTACGTGCCGGACGTGTTCAAGGGCCAGTACGCCGACACCGAGGACGAGGCCGACCGCTGGTACCTCGACCAGGAGAACAACCGCCGCACCCCTGACCTGCTGCCTCGGGACGAGGTGGCCCGGGCCATCAACACCGAGGTCAAGGAGGGCCGCGGCTCGCCGCACGGCGGCGTCTACCTCGACATCGCGAGCCGCATGCCCGCCGAGGAGATCAAGCGGCGCCTGCCGTCGATGTACCACCAGTTCAAGGAGCTGGCCGACGTCGACATCACCGCCGAGGCCATGGAGGTCGGCCCCACGTGCCACTACGTGATGGGCGGCATCGAGGTGGACCCGGACACCGGGCAGTCCCGCGTGCCGGGGCTGTTCGCGGCCGGGGAGTGCGCCGGCGGGATGCACGGCTCGAACCGGCTCGGGGGCAACTCGCTGTCCGACCTCCTGGTGTTCGGCCGCCGGGCGGGGCTCGGGGCGGCGTCGTACGTCGAGGGCCTGGAGCGCCGTCCCGTCGTCCGCGACCAGGACGTCGAGGCGGCGGCCCGGATGACGCTCGCGCCGTTCGACCCGCACCCGGGCGGGACGGGCGAGAACCCGTACACGCTGCACGCCGAGCTCCAGAAGGCGATGAACGACCTGGTCGGCATCATCCGCACCGAGGCCGAGATGACCGAGGCGCTGGAGCGCCTGGACGCGCTGCGGACGCGGGTGCGCGACGTCGTCGTCGAGGGAAACCGGCAGTACAACCCCGGCTGGCACCTGGCCCTGGACCTGCGGAACATGCTCATGGTGGGCGAGGCCGTGGCGTCGTCGGCCCTCCTGCGCACCGAGAGCCGCGGCGGCCACACCCGGGAGGACCACCCGGGGCTGGACCCGGAGTGGCGCCGCAGGATGCTGGTCACCCGCTGCGCCGGCGGGCCTGACGACGATCCCGTGGTGCCCCGGGTCGTCGTCGAACCGGCCGGGCGCGAGCCGATGCGCCAGGACCTGCTCGCGCTGTTCGACCTCGCGGAGCTCGAGAAGTACCACACGGCGGCCGAGCTGACCGCGTACCCCGAAGGAGCGAGCGCATGAGCTACGCGGGCCGGTTCCGGGTGTGGCGCGGGGACGACGCCGGTGGCGAGCTGGTCGACTTCGAGGTGGAGGTCAACGAGGGCGAGGTGGTGCTCGACGTCCTGCACCGGCTGCAGGCCACGCAGACGCCCGACCTCGCGATCCGGTGGAACTGCAAGGCGGGCAAGTGCGGGTCGTGCTCGGCCGAGATCAACGGGCGCCCCCGGCTGCTGTGCATGACCCGGATGTCGGTGTTCGAGCCCGGCGAGGTGGTGACCGTGACGCCCATGCGGACGTTCCCGGTGATCCGGGACCTCGTGACGGACGTGTCCTACAACTACGCGAAGGCGCGCGAGGTCACGCCGTTCACGCCTCCGCCCGGCCTGGCGCCGGGGGAGTACCGGATGTCGCAGGCCGACGTGGGGCGCTCGCAGGAGTTCCGCAAGTGCATCGAGTGCTTCCTGTGCCAGGACACGTGCCACGTGGTGCGCGACCACGAGGAGAACAAGGACGCGTTCGCCGGCCCGCGGTTCCTGATGCGGGTCGCGGAGCTCGAGATGCACCCGCTCGACGTCGCGGACCGGGTGACCGCCGCCCAGGAGCAGCACGGGCTGGGCCGGTGCAACATCACGAAGTGCTGCACCGACGTCTGCCCGGAGGGCATCAAGATCACCGACAACGCCCTCATCCCGATGAAGGAGCGCGTCGCCGACCGGCGCTACGACCCGCTCGTCTGGCTGGGCAGGACCATCACCCGGCGCCGCGGCTGAGGGCACAGCCGCGAGCGGGACGCCTCGGCGCGCAGGGGCGCGCCTGAGGATGCGCTGCTGCGCGCCGCTGCGCGCCGCGCCCGCGCCCGCGCGTGAGCGCCTGCATCGTCACCGTTTCGTGACCGAACGTCTCTTGCGCCAATTTCATCGATGGTTAGATTTAAGCCCGTTGCAACCTGTGGCGCCGGCGACGAGGCCGGTGCCCGACCGCAGAGAGGCGGAGGACATGTACACGAAGGCGCAGAAGCGGACCCGGCTGGGACTCGCGGCGACGGCGATCCTGGGCATGGCGGCACTGACGGCGTGCGGGGCCGACGGTGGGGGCGGTGGCGAGGAGGCCGACGGAGTCGCGAACCTGACGATGACCGTGTGGGGCGGCGACAACGACAAGAAGACGTACCAGGACCGCATCGACCTCCTGGAGGCCGCGCACCCCGAGATCAAGGTCGACCTCCAGCTGATCCCGGGCGACCAGTACGACCAGAAGGTCCAGACGATGATCGCGGGCGGCGACGGACCGGACATCATGCAGGTGGCCGAGGGCGTGAACGTCTACTCGTCGAAGAACCAGCTCCTGCCGCTCGACGAGCTCGTCGCCGAGGCGGACCTGGACCTCGAGGGCCGCTTCGGCCCCGTCGGGACGCTGTACTCGTACGAGGACAAGGTCTACGCGATCCCGGACCGCTCCGGCGCCATGATCGTGTACTACAACAAGGACCTCTTCGACGCCGCGGGCCTCGAGTACCCGAACGCCGACTGGACCTGGGAGGACGCCCAGGCCGCGATGGAGAAGATCACCAACCCCGCCGACGGCGTGTGGGGCTACGGCGGTGCCGGCTGGTGGGCGCAGTGGTGGAGCTTCGCGTACCAGAACGGCGGCCAGATCATCGACGACGCCGGGAAGCCGGCCGCGAACTCGCCCGAGGTCGTCGAGGCGCTGCAGTGGGCGAACGACCTCACGCACAAGCACCACGTCGTCCCCACGGCGGAGGAGTACGCCGACATGGGTCCCGACATGGGCGGCGACCCCGCCTTCGCGGCGGGCAGGCTCGGCATGAACACGACGGGCTTCTGGGCCATCGGCGGACTGCTCGAGGCGGACTTCAACTGGGACATCGCCCCGATGTGGGGCGGCGAGGAGCAGGCCGTGTCGGCCTTCGGCTCCGGCCTGGCGATCTCGCGCGACTCCGAGAACCCGGACGCGGCGTTCACGGCGATCGACTTCCTCACCGACGTCGAGGCGCAGGGGCTCATCATCGAGAACGCGCAGGACGTGCCCGCCAACATCGAGGTGCAGAAGTCCGACGCGTTCCTGAAGCCGACGTGGGCGGGCACCACGGAGATCAACATGGCGGCGTTCGGCGAGTCCTCGGACTTCGTCTTCACCTCGCCGCTGATCCCCGAGTGGACCGAGATGCAGGCGGCGTTCAGCGACAACCTCGGGACGTTCTGGAACGAGGGCGGCGACGCGAAGACGCAGCTCGACGTGATCCAGGCCAAGCTCGAGTCCGTCGTCGAGTAAGGCCGATGACCGCCGACACCGGCGAGGTCCTCGGCGCGGTGCGGGCGACGAGCCCGCACCGCGCCGAGGACGCACCGACTCGCCGCACGCCCCTGCGCCCGAGGCTGACCCGGCGCGGCAGGATCGAGGCCGGATACTTCTGGCTCTTCATCTCGCCGTGGCTCATCGGCTTCGTCGGGTTCCTCCTGGGACCCATGATCTCCTCGGTCTACATCTCGCTCACCGAGTGGGACTCCTTCACCGACCCCGTGTTCGTCGGCCTCGACAACTACACCGAGGCCCTGACCGGCGACCCGGTGTTCTGGAAGGCGCTGTGGAACACCTTCTTCTACGCCGCCGTCTCGGTCCCGGTCGGCCTGGCCATCGGCGTCTGGCTGGCGAACCTGCTCAACAAGAAGGTGCGCGGCCGCAAGTTCTTCCGCACCCTCATCTACCTGCCGACCCTTGTGCCGCTCGTCGCGACGGCGATGGTCTTCAAGATGGTGCTCGCCCCGTCCGGCCCGCTCAACGACCTGCTCGGCCTGTTCGGCGTGGACGGCCCCAACTGGCTGCTGGACCCCACCTGGGTCAAGCCGGGGCTCATCGTCCTGTCCACGTGGGGCGCGGGCGCCGCGACGGTGCTGCTGCTCAGCGCCATGAACGGCATCCCGCGGGAGTTCTACGAGGCGGCCGAGATCGACGGCGCCGGCCCGATCCGGCAGTTCTGGTCCATCACCTTCCCGATGATCACCCCGATCATCTTCTTCAACCTGATCATGGGGCTCATCGGCGCGTTCCAGATCTTCTCGCAGGTCTACATCCTGACCGACGGCGGTCCGGACAACGCCAGCCTCACCGTGGTGCCGCTGCTCTTCCGTGAGGCGTTCGGCTTCTACCACCTGGGATACGCGTCAGCGGTGGCCTGGCTGCTGTTCGTCGTGATCATCGGCTTCACGATCCTCGCCTTCCGCACCGCGCGGGGCTGGGTCTTCTACGAGACGGAGGTGCGGTGATGGTCGTCGCGACCCAGGCCCCCGCTCTCGGGGCGGTCGGCCGCCCCGAGGGCCACGGCGGAGCCAGCGCACGGACGCTCAAGGCGTTCCAGGCCTCGCCGGCCACCTACGCGGTGCTGCTGATCGTCTCGGCGATCTTCTTCGTGCCGTTCCTCCTGATGATCTCGATCGCGCTCGCGAGCGACCGGACCAGCGCGCAGAACGCCTTCACGATCATCCCGGGCGAGCTCGTGTGGTCGAACTTCTCCCACGTCTTCACGGCCACCGGCCTGCCCGTGGGCACCTTCGTCATCAACTCGGTGATCATCGCGACGCTGTCCGCCGTCGGCCAGGTGATCTCGTCCTCGCTCGTGGGCTACGCCTTCGCCCGCCTGCGGGCGCCCGGCAAGGGCGTGATGTTCATGGTCGTGCTCGCCACCATGATGATCCCGGCGCAGATCACGATGATCCCGCAGTTCCTGCTGTTCAAGGAGCTCGGCTGGGTCAACACCTACCTGCCGCTGATCGTGCCGAACTTCTTCTCGAACGCGTTCAACGTGTTCCTCGTGCGGCAGTTCGTGTCCCGTCTGCCCAGCGAGCTCGACGAGGCGGCACAGGTGGACGGGCTCGGCTACTTCGGTATCTACCGCCGCATCATCCTGCCGATGATGTGGCCGATCCTGACGGCCATCGCGATCTTCACGCTCACGGCCACCTGGGGCGACTTCATGGGCCCGCTCATCTACCTCAACAAGGAGGAGATGATGCCCCTCGCGCTCGGCCTGCAGTACATGACGTCGACGAGCAACGCGATGCAGCTCCCGCCCTGGAACCTCGTCATGGTGGGCTCGATCCTGCTCACCCTCCCGATGATCGCCATCTACTACCTCGGGCAGAAGTACCTGTACGAGATGAACGTCTCCGTGGGAAGCGCAGGTGTCAAGTGACGGCAACGACCGGTCGCGCCGTGGGGCTCGGACCCTCCGGCCTCGTGCTCGACGGCGGTGAGCAGGTCCGGCTGTGCGCCTCCCTGTTCTACTTCCGCATCCCGCGCGAGTCGTGGGCGTCGCGCCTCGCCGCGGTGCGCGCCTCGGGGTACGACCTCGTGGACGTGTACCTCCCGTGGAACTTCCACGAGGTGGCGCCCGGCCGGTGGGACTTCACCGGCCGGCGCGACGTCGGGGCGTTCCTCGACCTCGCCCGCGACGCGGGCCTCGGCGTGATCGCGAGGCCCGGGCCGTACATCTGCTCCGAGTGGGACGGCGGAGGCCTGCCCGCGTGGCTCGGGCTCGACGACGGCCTGCGCGTGCGCCAGGCCGAGCCGCGCTACCTAGCGCAGGTGGAGGCCTGGTTCGACCGGGCGCTGCCGGTCCTCGCCGAACGGCAGCACGACCGCGGCGGCGCCGTGGTGGCCGTCCAGCTCGAGAACGAGCTGGACTTCTTCGACACCGCTGACCGGGCCGGGTACGTGGGGCGGCTCCGGGACGCGGCGCTGCGCCACGGCGTCGCCGTGCCGCTGATCGCGTGCGCGGGCCAGGGCGACGGGCAGGGCGCGACAGGCGGCGTCGACGGCGTGGCGCCCGCCTTCAACTTCTACCCGGACGACCGGTCGCCGTTCGTGGAGCCGGAGGTCCGCCGGTACGCGGACCTGGTCGCCGGGCAGGACCTGCCCCTGCTCGTCACGGAGACCAACCGTCGCCACGCCACGCTGCGGCGGCTGCTCGTCAGCGGGGCGAAGGTGATCGCGCCCTACCTGCAGGCGTCGGGCTTCGACTTCGGGTACACGCCGTCGGTGGGCAACTGGGGAGACCCGGGCGGCTTCATGTCGCACGACTACGACTTCGGCGGGTACCTCGACCCGGTCGGCGGGGCACGGCCCGAGCACGCCGAGGCGCGGGTCCTCGCGGCGCTGGTGCGCACGCTCGGCCCGGCGCTCGCGCGGGCCACCACCGAGGACGCGACCGGTGCGTACCGGACGGACGTCGCCACGAGCGCCGCCCCGTCCCGGCTCCTGCTCGACGGCGGTGGTGAGCTCCTCGGCGTCCCGAACCTCACCGACGAGCCGGGGACGGTCACCCTCCCGGCGTCCGGCGGCCTGGACGAGGTCACCGTCCCGCTGCCGCCGGCGTCCTGCCTCCTCGTCCTGCGCGACCTGCCCCTCGCGGCCCACGGGCTGCCCGGCACGGCGCGGCTGGCGACGGCCGACCTCGTGGGCGCCGGGCCGGACGGCCTGGAGCTGTCGGCACGCGGCGCGAGCGTGCTCGTCCTCGAGCCCGCGAAGGGCGTGCCCGTCCGGACCGATCTCCCGGCACCCGCTCCCGGCGCGCCGGTCCGGGTCCGGGTCGGGACCGCGGGGGCCGGGTGGGACGTCGTCGTACGCCACCCCGACGACGTCGGCTCGGTGCCGGCGGTCCCGGCCGCCGAGGGCGGGACCGCGGTGATCGACGCCGTGGCCCGGCTGGACCTCCGCACGCGAGACGGGGCCACCGTCCGCCACGACCTGCCGCCGTGGTCCGAGGAGGTGGGCGTCTTCCGCGGCCGGACGCACTACTCCACCCGGGTCGACGGCGCCGCCGAGCTCCTCGTCCAGGGCGCGTCCGACATCGTCGACCTCACGCTCGACGGCGAGGCCCTGCCGACCGTCGCCGGGTTCGGGGCGTCGTTCCTCGTGCCGGTGGCGGGCGCCCAGCGGCTCTCGGCCACGGTGGAGACCTGGGGCCACGCCAACTTCGACGACGTCCGGCTACCGGCCCTGCGTCTTGGCTCCCTGCGCGGGCTGGGACGGGTGTGGTCGGTCGTCGGGCGGGAGGACGTCTCCGCCCTCTGGGAGGCGAGCGGCGACGGCACGTGGTCCGGTGACCCGGCGCCGGTGCGCTCCCTCGCGGGCTGGAGCAGCACCCGGGTGGGGGAGGCGGTCACCTACCGCCGCCGCCTCCCCGTCGACGGGCGGTCGCACCACGTGCTGCACCTGGACGGCGTCGCGGGCTCGGTGCGGCTGACGGTCGACGGCGTCGCGCGCGTCGTGACGCAGGAGGACCCCTGGGCCTACCTCGGCCCCGGAGAGGGGCGCGAGGCCGCGGTCACCGTGCCGCACCTGCCCGGGTCCGGGCTGCGTGCCGAGCTGCTCCGGCTCGACGTCGTGCACGGCTGGGACGTGGAGGCGCAGCCCGACGACGCCCTGCTCGCGCTCTCCGCGGCGAGCGCGCCCGGGACCGCCGTCGGGCTGCCGCTGGAGCCGGCGCCCGGGGAGGAGGCCTGGTTCGAGGCGGAGGTGCCTCCCGGCGGGCTGTCCCTGCGGTTCGAGGGACGTCAGGTGCGGGTGAGTGTCTTCGCGGCGGGCGAGCTCCTGGGGCGCGTGTGGCTCGACGACCCGCGGCGGCCCCGCTTCACCGGAGGCGATCCTGGTCGGCTCTGGCTGCCCGCACCGTGGAATACTGGGTCGATCCGATTCATGGTCCGCGCGACCCGGGGGGAGGAGTCCCCGCTGCTCGGGCGCGTGCACGTCACCGCGGTCCAGGAGTGAACATGGCTGTCCCGAGACGGACGTCCCGCGACATCCGCAGCGAGTCCCGGCTCGACGTGCTCCACGCGGTGCTGTCGGCCGGCGAGACCACCCGCAACGAGATCACGCGGTCGACGGGCCTGAGCCCGGCGACCGTGGCGACGGTGGTGGGCGAGCTGATCAGCGAAGGCATCGTCGCGGAGACGAAGCTGACCGCGGGCCGGGTCGGGCGCCCCACCGCCACCCTGGTCATGAACGCCGCCCGGGGCCGGGTCGTCGGGATCGACGTCGCGGAGACGTACGTGCGGGCCGTCATGTTCGACGCCGCGCTCAACCAGGTGGCCTCCGCCGAGGAGCCGCGCGACGAGCACGACCTCGACCCCGCCTCGGTCGTGGAGAGCATCGGGCGCGTGCTGGACAACGTGCTGGCCGAGGGCGGCGTCACCCGCGACGCCGTCCTCGGCGTGGGTGTGGCCCTCCCCGGGCTCGTGCAGGGAGCGTCCGGCGTCTCCGTGGTCGTGCCGCACTGGACCTGGCACAAGGTGGACCTCGAGCGGCTGCGCGAGCGGGTAGGCCTGCCCCTGAGCATCGACAACCCGCTCAAGGTGATCGCCACGGCCGAGCTGTGGCTGGGCCGTGGCCGCTACTTCTCGAGCATGGTCACCATCAACCTGGGCACCGGCGTGGGCGCCGGGATCGTCCTGGAGGGCCGCATCCTGCGCGGCGCGACCAACTCCGCGGGGGAGTGGGGGCACTCGCTGCTCGTCCTGGACGGCCGGGAGTGCCGCTGCGGGCGGCACGGCTGCGTCGAGGCGTACGTGGGCGCACCCGGCATCCAGCAGACTCTGCGCGAGATCGAGCCCGACCACCCGCTCGCCGACCTGGCCCTGCAGCGTGACTTCATCCTCTCCATGGCGGAGGCGGCCGACGGGCCGGAGCCGGACCCGGCGGTCCAGGAGACGATCGCCCGGACCGCGCGCTACCTCGGCTCCGCGCTGGCCGACCTCGTCGCCGTCATCAACCCGGAGCTGGTGACGCTCACCGGCTGGACCACCTGGGCGCTCGGGGAGCACCTTCTCGCCGCCGCGCGCGAGCGGCTGGTGGAGCAGGCTCCCGGTCGCTCGGCCCACGACCTGCGGCTCGAGGTCTCGACGGTCCGCGGCAACTCCGTGGCCACGGGGGTCGCGATCATCGCGCTCGAGCGGTTCCTCAGCGACGCCGGCCTCCTGACCAGCAGGGTGCCGATCGCGCTCTGAGGCCCCGCTACCCGTCCATCGACGCGCCGACCAGCCAGCCGGTGATCAGGACGATCGCGACCATCAGGACGGTCTCCGGCGTGGCGCTGCGGCGCAGGGCGTCGCCGGAGGACCGGCCGTGCCGGCGACCGGTGGTCGCCCCGGTCAGGAGCGGCACCGTGTGGAAGTGGTTGTAGGCGCCGAGGAGCGCGACGACGGCCACGACGGCGACCTTGGCGAGCAGGGCCAGCCCCCACTCGGTCTCCCAGAGCTGGGCCGGGCGGTCGAGCATCGCGACGGCGAGCAGCGTGCCCGCGAGGCCGACGACCGCCAGCGAGCCCGCGGCGATCACGGAGAACCGCGTCCCCATCAGGGCGGCGTCGAGGTCGCGCCCGTCCCGGCGTCGGCGGCGGAGGACGAATGCCAGCGTCACCACCCCGCCGAGCCAGGTGGCGGCGGCGGCCAGGTGGGCGACGTCCGCCGCCAGCACCACCCAGCGGGGCTCCATCGTGTTGCTGTGCCCGTCGAGGACGAACCCTGCCCCGGCGAGCGCCACGCCGGCCATCGCGGCCACGGACCCGCGCACGCTGCGTCCGGTACCGAGCAGCACGGCGAGCGCCCCGGCGGCCTGCAGCCCGACCACCAGGCCCGTCGTCCCGGCGAGGGCGTCGACCAGGTCCGGCGGCGAGACCGCCGCCGCGAGATCTCCGTGCGCCAGGGTGACCGATCGTGCGACGAGCCGGAGCAGCAGACCGCCGAGGATCAGCGCTCCGGTCCAGCGGAGGGCGGCGAGAGCCGCCGGGACGTCGTGGCGGTCGCGTCCCCGTAGCGCCAGCGCCGTGAAGACGAGACCTCCGGCGGCCACGAGCCATCCCCACAGCGTCGTGGCGTTGCCGAGCCGTCCGACCGCGACGACGACCGGCGACGGCTCGTGCCGCATCGATCCCATCGAGTGCCCCGAGTGGGAGGTGGGCGGTGCGGCGGCCTCCGCGCCGACGCTGAACTGGAGGGCTCCGGTGAGCGGGTGCCCGTCCTGCGCCGCGACGGTCCAGGTCACCTCGTAGTGGCCCTCCGGCAGGGGAGCGGCGGGCGTGGCGACGACGACGGCGCCGTCGTCCGCCTGGGTGATCACGGTGCCGACCGGTCCCTCGGGGCCGTCGATCACGACCGTGTCGCCGACGGGGGTCACCGGGAGGGTGAAGGTCAGGGTGACGGCGGTGACGGCGTCGTCGGACGTCGACCCGTCCGCGGGGTCGGACGAGGCGAGCTTGGTGTGGGCCGAGGCGGGCGCCGCGCAGCAGATCGTCAGGACGATCGCCGCGAGCAGGGCGCACGCCGTCCTGGGCGCGAGAGTGCTTCGCATGGTCGGGGTCTTCCGTCTCGTAGTGGTGTGCACACGGCTGTCCGCCTGCGGAGAGGTCCCGCAGGGGGTGACGGTGTGCGTTGCTACGTCCGGGAGATGCCGAGGGCGTGCAGGGACGGCTGGTCCGTGGTGCGACGGTCTGCGGCGACCAGGGGCCCCCACTGGACCGGCGACGTCGTCGGCCCGTTGAGGGTCGCCGGGGGTGCGGCCAGGATCGGCAGGCCGGCCAGCACCATGAGGCACATGGCGGCGGTGCCGGGGCACTCGCAGCCGTCCTCGTGATGGTGCTCGTGGTGCCCGCTCGCCGCGCCGTGCGCCCCTGCGGCCTTGCCGCCGGACTCGTCCGAGGTCTCGTCCGCGGTCTCGCCCGCGTGGTGGGCTGCGTGGGCGGCGGTCGCCGACGTGGCCGGGGCGGTGGCGCCCGGGGAGCCGCAGAGGCTGTGCATCGACACGACGCCCGCGATCACGACGGCGATCAGGAGCGCGGAGAGCGTCCCTCGCCGCAGCGCGGGGAGGAACGAACGAAGCGGGGTGATCACCAGCATGACCGGTGCAGCGTAACCGCTGCGGTGACTGTGGCAAGGGTCCGGCGTCACGGCTTGGTGCCTCGCGGTGACCTGGTTACCATCACGTGGCGACGACAGGCCGGATGAAAGTGGGACGGGTGAGGATCGAACGAGCGCGTGCCCAGGGGCTGCTGCCCCTGGTCGCTGGGTGGTGGGTCCGCCGTGCCGGTCTCGTCGCGCTCGTCGCGAGCCTGGTGCTCGGCGTCGTCGTCATGCACGCGATGAACGGTCCCTCGCACCACGCCGCCGGGGGCCGGTCCGCGCTCGTCGTGGTCGCCACCGCGAGTCACAGCTCGGGCTCCCCGTCCGGGTCCGGCGAGGTCCAGGCCCAGCCCGCTCCCGACCACGGGTCGTGCCACGACGGCTGCGGCTCGGAGACGGCGCTCTCCGCGATGTGCCTGATGATCCTGGTGTCGGTCGTCGGCGCGGCCCGCCCCCGCCGCCGGGCGCTCCCCTGGGGTCTGCCCACGCTCGCCGTGGGCGCGCTCGCGCCTCCGCTCGCTCCCCGGCTCGCGCCCGTCGCCGCGCCGTCGCTCATCGCTCTCGGGATCAGCAGGACGTAGGAGCACGCCGTTCGCCGGTGACCCTCAGGAGCACCGGCGTCAGCAGCGTGCCCACCGCATGATCGGTGACCTACGACGTACTACCGAGAGGCAATTCCATGAAGCGCACCCTTGCGACCCTGGCCGCACTCACCACCGTGCTCGGGCTGACCGCCTGCGGCGCGTCGGGTGAGACCGGCGAGTTCAACGATGCGGACGTGATGTTCGCGCAGATGATGATCCCGCACCACGAGCAGGCCGTGGAGATGTCCGACCTGGTGGCTGACAAGCCGGGGCTCGACCCGGAGATCGCAGCCCTCGCGGGCCAGATCAAGGCCGCTCAGGCGCCCGAGATCGACCAGCTGAACACGTGGCTCGAGGAGTGGGGCGCCGACGCCGGGGACATGGCTGACATGGGCCACGGCATGGACGGCATGATGAGCGAGGACGACCTGAAGGCCCTCGCCGACGCCGACGGCGCCACGGCAGGCGACCTGTTCCTCGAGCAGATGATCGCCCACCACGAGGGCGCGGTGGCCATGGCCGAGACGGAGGTCGCCGACGGCGCCGACGCCGAGGCGATCGCCATGGCGGAGTCGATCATCGAGAGCCAGACGGCCGAGATCGAGACCATGGAGAACCTCCTGGCCGAGTGACCGGGTCCCGAGCGTGACGACCAGGTAGCCGTTCCCCCTCCGAGTGTCAGACGGGGAGCAGCTACCTGGTCGCCGCCAGCCCCGTCGGCGGGTGTTGCGCCAGGATTCGAACAACAGTTCCACAACGTTCGCGGCCCACGATGTCGTATCCGGCTGCGGCGCTCTAGGCTGGCACCATGATGCCGCAGACCCACGAGCACGCTGCATTGTTCGCGCTGTTGCGTCGCGGAGGCGAACCGTGGGCACGGATCGCCGCAGGGGTTGCCTTTGAAGGTAGTGCAATGGCGATCTGGAACGCCTCGCAGGCCGACGAGGCGCTTTTCGACCTTCCGGGGAGCGACTCCGGGCTGGAGGCTGCCTCGGCCGAGATTTCGGCGTGGGAGGCTCGGCGTCTTTCGTTTACCACAGTTCTTGACTCGACATACCCTCGTCGACTGCTGGACGTGCACGAGACCCCACCGTTCCTGTTCTACGAGGGGGACCTTCGTAGTGTTGACGACGGGATGTCGGTCGTCGGATCGAGGAGTGCATCAGTCGAGGGGCAGCGCCTCGCGGCCGACGTCGCACGCTTTCTGGTTGAGGAGGGGCTGACTGTCATCAGTGGTCTGGCTGCTGGGATCGACGCAGCAGCTCATCGTGCGGCGCTTGAAGCGGGCGGGCGAACCGTCGCGTTCATCGGCACAGGGATTGCCCGGTCGTACCCGGCTGCCAATGCGGGGTTGCAGAGAGAGATTGCCGAGCGCGGTCTGGTGCTTTCGCAGTTCCTCCCGGATGCGCCACCGTCGAAGCAGTCCTTTCCCATGCGGAATGCGTCGATGTCGGGGTACGGCCTGGCGACCATCGTGATCGAGGCTGGTGAGCACAGCGGAACGCGCAATCAGGTGCGACGGGCGGGTGACCATGGCCGGCCGGTCATCCTGACCGAGCGAGTTGCCTCGTCAACCTCATGGGGCTCAGCCCTTCGTGGCTCGCCCGGCGTGCACGTTGTGGGATCCATGTCCGACCTGGGGCATGCTGTGTCGGAGATTCGCGAGCGACCGCGTCTCGCCGAGGAAGCGCTCGCCGCGCTGGCGGGCGCGTGACGAGTCAGCTTCCGGCGAACGTGCAGGCGGTCGCGGACTATCTCACCGCGTTTCACAGCGGGTACCTGCACAACGTCGCGTTTTCGCCTGGTATCACGTGTGCCGTCTGCGGGACTCCCGTCAACCATGCGCTCGACAGCAGGTGTCCACCGTGCCGGGGACACCTGGCAGAGTCGACGTCGATCGCTGACCGGGTGGGACTGATGGTCTACGCCGAGCAGTATGACGCGCAGGCGTACCGACTCGTGCAGCAGTACAAGGGCGACTTTCCTGGGCCTGAGCACATTCTCGTGATGCGTTCGCTTCTCGCCCTGGGGCTGCGGTCTCACGTGGCGTGCGACCTGAAACTGGCTGGTATCGACTATTCGAACATGGGCTGGGCTGTCGTACCGTCATCGAAGGGTCGCGACGTGCTGACGAAGCTTGTCAAGGGATTGGCGCGTCGTCCGGAGGCACAGGTACCTCTGGTCGCCGTCGGCGACGGGTTCGTCAAGCACTCGTTCCGGCCGGAGAACTTCCTTGTTCCGCACGGTGTCGAGGTGCCGGAGCACGTCCTTCTGATCGACGACTCGTGGGTCAGCGGATCCAATGCGCAGTCCTCCGCAGCGGCCCTGAAGCGAGCCGGCGCGCGCGACGTCTCGGTCTTCGCGGTGGCCAGGGTGCTGAAGCCGACCTACGAGCCCACAAAGCGCTTCCTCGCCGACAGGGGACACCCGGACTTCGATCCGGCCAGGTGTCCGTGGACCGGCAAAGACTGCCCCTGATCTACGAGCTGTCCTACCGGCTCGGGCCGGCTCCGTGGCGCAGGCCGTCGACCAGCAGGTCGACCATGCGTCTGCCGTGGCCGGCCTCCTCGTCGCCCAGGGGCAGGGAGAGCTTGGAGACGGCGTAGAGGAGGTCCTGCGGGCTCACGAGGGCGCGGATCTCCCGGGCCTCGACGGCGG
The DNA here is from genome assembly GCF_003946865.1 of Antribacter gilvus. Taxonomy (GTDB): domain Bacteria; phylum Actinomycetota; class Actinomycetes; order Actinomycetales; family Cellulomonadaceae; genus Antribacter; species Antribacter gilvus. The sequence continues at coordinate 221,926 of NZ_QXTH01000007.1, read as the reverse complement.
CCTCCAGGAGCGAGTCGAGAGCAGGCCCGAGGCGCTCCATGAAGTAGCAGGGCAGGGCGTCGAACGCCGGGTCGCCCGAGTGAAGGGCCGAGGCGAGCCCACGCTTGGTGGCGAGGAACTCGGTGTAGCGGTGCAGCCACTTCTCGAGCGCGACGCCCGGCTCGTTCTCGTCGGCGAGAGCGGGGGCAGCGGCCGCGCAGGCGTCGACCTCGTGCTGGAAGACGGCCGTGACCAGGTCCGAGCGCTTGGGGAAGTGCCGGTACAGCGTCCCGACGCCGACCCCCGCGAGGTCGGCGATCTCCTTGGCGGGCGCATCGACGCCTGACGTCCGGAAGACCGTCTTGGCGGCCTCCAGCAGCGCGTCGATGTTGCGCTGCGCGTCGGCGCGCAGTGGTCGCGACGCTGTGTCCTGGGTCACTTCCCTCCGATCCCTTGCTAACCGGAACGCCTTTCCATATAGTTCTGGAAGAGCGTTCCGCTTAGTTGAGAGTACGGCATCGCGGCACCGCTCACCAGACCTGAGGAGGAGCCATGCAGTACCGCAACCTCGGCCGGACCGGCATCAAGGTCAGCCCCTACGCGCTCGGCGCGATGATGTTCGGCGCGGTCGGCAACCCGGACCACGACGACTCGATCAAGATCATCCACAAGGCCCTCGACGCCGGCATCAACTTCATCGACACCGCCGACGCGTACTCCGACGGCGAGTCCGAGGAGATCGTGGGCAAGGCGCTCAAGGGGCGCCGTGACGACGTCGTCCTCGCCACCAAGGTGCACCTGCCGATGGGAGACGACCCGAACCGCCGCGGCAACTCCCGCCGCTGGGTCATCGCGGAGGTCGAGAACTCGCTGCGCCGCCTGCAGACGGACTACCTGGACCTGTACCAGATCCACCGGCCGGACCCGGACACCGACATCGAGGACACCCTCGCGGCCATGACGTACCTGGTCCGTTCGGGCAAGGTACGGGCCATCGGATCGTCCACCATGCCCGCGGCCGAGATGGTCGAGGCCCAGTGGGTCGCGGAGCGTCGCGGTCTGGAGCGCTTCCGGGTGGAGCAGCCGCCCTACTCGATCCTTGATCGCGGCATCGAGCGGGACGTCCTGCCTGTGGCGCAGCAGTACGGGATGGGCACCCTCGTGTGGAGCCCGCTGGCCGGCGGGCTCCTCACCGGCCGCTACCGCAAGGGCCAGGACAACGACACGCACCGGACGCGGTTCGGGTTCCGGCACATGCGCGACGAGCGCCGTCTGGACGCCGTGGAGCAGCTCCTCCCGATCGCTCAGGACGCGGGGATCCCGCTGAACCACCTCGCGCTGGCGTTCGCCGTCTCCCACCCGGGCGTCACGTCGGCGATCATCGGCCCGCGCACGATGGAGCACCTCGACAGCGCCCTCGCCGGCGCCGACGTTGTCCTCAGCGACGAGGTCCTCGACAGGATCGACGCTGTCGTGCCGCCCGGCGTTGACGTCAGCCGCCTCGATGTGGCCTACGACCCGCCCGCCATCCAGCAGGCGGCCCTGCGTCGTCGGCCGGAAGTGCAGCGCGCAGCCGCCTGAGCCTGGTCTCGGCATGCCACGAGGGGCCCCCGCCGGACGGCGGGGGCCCCTCGTGCGTGCTGTGCTGGGATCAGCCGACGCGGATGAACGTCGGGCTGTCCTGCCAGACCGAGCTGTAGCGCACGGTCTCGCCGGGCACGGGGGCTTCGATCTGCATGCCGTCGCCCGCGTAGATCGCGATGTGGCCGGGGCTCCAGATGAGGTCGCCCGGCTGGGCCTCGGCACGCGACACGACGGTGCCGGCGTAGCGCTGCTCCGACGACGTGCGCGGCAGGTTGATGCCGACCTGGGCGTACACGTACGAGGTGAAGCCCGAGCAGTCGAACCCGGCGGGGGTCGAGCCGCCCCAGAGGTACGGAACGCCGAGGTACTGCATCCCGATGGAGACCACGCTGGAGTTGGCGGCTGACGCGGGGGCGACGACCTCCTCCTCGGGCTCCTCGACGGTGGCGACGGCGGCGCGCACCTCGGTACGGGAGACGGGCTCGGGCTCCGGCTCCGGCTCGGGCTCCGGCTCGGGTGCCGGGGTCACGGCGATCGTGCCGGTCTCCACGGTGAACTCGGTGTCGGCGGCGACGGTCACCGCGGGTGACGCGGCCAGCGCCTGGTTGGCCTGGGCGGTCAGGGCCTCGAGGTCGACCGACGAGACGGCGTGGTCGGACTTCGGTGCCGCGTTGGCGGGGGCGCTGAACATCCCCACGATGAGGCCGGAGCCGGCGGCGACGACCGCTCCCCGGCGGGCGGCGGCGCCCAGGCCGCGGGCAGCGGCTCGAGAGAGAGGGGTCAGCGGGGTGATGGGGCTACGGGCAGCGCGATGGCGCCCGGGCGTGCATGAGGTCACGTCGGTTCTCCTGCCGCCTGCGAGGTGAGCTGTCGGGTTCGGATCGGAGACTGACCCGGCCGCACACGTGCGGCTTCACCCCAAGGACACCGGTGGTGCCCACTTGCATGGGTCCCCCGTCCCTGTCATCTGGTCGTACGAACCTCGGGACGGTGACAGGGCTCGGCGTCCGCCTCGGGTGCTCACGGAGGTGCCGCGAGCGGATTGACGGTAACCCAAGATCACGGAGAAGTCACAATCGAGTCACGACCGGCGCGTGGCGCTATGTCGTCCTTGACCGAAGTGTTCGATCTGCGATAAAGGGCTTCACCGGCATGACCAGGGACTTCAGTCCTGCGACTCGGCCGAACGATTGATGACGAGAGGGCGCAGCTCGGCGGGTAGCTCCGCGACACCGGGCCCGCCGGTCGCCAGCCACTCCCGGAGGCGGGTCGTCGGCTCGTCACCCGCCAGGCGTTCGAACCAGACCGGCCGGCCGGCGACCTCCCGGCCTGCGGAGCTCGGGCGAGCGACGACGACGTCGCCCCGCTCGCACTCGTCGAGGCACTCGGCGAGGGCGAGCCGCGCTACGCCGTCGGACTCCAGGGCGCGAAGGCGCGCCAGCTGACCGCCGGGGAGCGGGTCGCAGGAGCCGAGGGTCTCCCCGGCGCAGAGGCTGCAGGCGGTGAGCCCAGGGGTCGTTGCGCGGGGCTGCGCGGCACGGTCGGTTGTCTCGGGCACCGCACGAGGATACCCCGGTCGGGTATCGGCCGACCGGTGGCGTGATGGTGACGGCCATCACTGCGAACCCGCTTCGCAGGTATACCCCTCCGGGGTATCTGGTGGTAGGTTCGCGCTGGTCAGATACCCCAGATGGGTATCCGACTGTCCACGTGGTACGGGCACGACAGAGAAGGAGATGAGGCAGATGTCTCAGCAGGAACCGCCGGTAGCCTCGCGGCGCCGGCTCGGTCTGGCGGTCATCGCGGCCGCCCAGTTCATGGTCATCATGGACACGTCGATCATCGGGGTGGCACTCCCCGAGATGCAGGCCGACCTCGGGTTCTCGCCCGAGGACCTCTCGTGGGTCTTCAACGCCTACGTCGTCGCGTTCGGCGGGCTCCTCCTCCTGGGCGGCAAGCTCTCCGACGTCCTCGGCGCCCGCCGGGTGTTCAGCGCCGGATGGGTCGTCCTGGCAGCGGGCTCGCTGCTCGCGGGCCTGGCCTCGGGGCCGGGCGCCGAGCTGGCCGGACGGGCGCTGCAGGGGGCGGGGTCCGCACTGATCGCGCCGTCGGCCCTGGCTCTCCTGTTCATGCTCTTCGGCGCCGACCCGAAGCAGCTCACCAAGGCGCTCGCCCTCTACGGCGCGGCAGCACCCGCAGGCGGCACCGCCGGAGTCTTCCTCGGCGGGATCATCACCGAGTACGTCAGCTGGCCCTGGGTGTTCTTCATCAACGTCCCGATCGCGCTGGTGATCCTGACGCTCGTGCCCCGGGTCATGCCCTCCGGCGGGCCGGCCCGGCGGGCGCGCATCGACCTCGTCGGTGCGGTGACGGTCACCGGCGGGCTCGCGGCAGCCGTCTACGCCGTGGTCAAGGCACCCGAGGTGGGCTGGGGGGCGGGGAGCACGTGGCTGGTCCTGGGCATCGCCGTCGTCCTGCTGGCGACCTTCGTCGCGACGCAGGCCAAGGGGCGCTACCCGCTCGTCCGGCTGGGGATCTTCCGGGCCCCCGACCTGGCGGCGGCGAACCTCGCCCAGATCCTCCTCGGCGCGGCGTGGATCCCCATGTGGTTCTTCCTCAACCTCTACCTGCAGCAGGTGCTCGGCTACTCCGCCTTCCCGTCCGGTGCGGCGCTCCTGCCGATGACCGCGCTGATCATGCTCGGCATGGTCGTCGTGGCCCCGCGCGTGATCGGGACCTTCGGGCCCAAGAAGGTCACCGTCGCCGGTCTTCTCCTGCTGGCGGCAGGCATGTTCTGGCTCTCGTTCGTCGACCCGGCCGGCTCGTTCGTCGTCGACGTCCTGCCGGCCTCCCTGGTGGCCTCCCTCGGGATGTCGCTGGCCTTCATCCCCACGCTCGGCACCGCCATCGCGGCTGCTCGGCCGGAGGAGGGCGGCCTGGCCTCGGGCATCGTCAACACCAGCTACCAGGTCGGCTCCGCGCTCGGGCTGGCCGTGATGACGGCGGTCGCGGCCGCCAACGGCGCAGACCGGATCGGTGACCCCGCCGCCCTGACCGACGGCTACTCCGCGGCGTTCCTGGGCTCGGCCGTGGTGGCGCTGCTGGGCGCGGCTGCCGCCGCGGCCTTCCTCGGGCGCTCCGCCCAGGCGGCTCCTGAGGACGCCGCTCCCGTCGACCAGCTGGCCTGACCGGCACGCGGTCGCCGTCGGCGGGCTCAGGGCCGCCGACGGCGACCGCGGGTAGCGGCGGGTGCGCCACGGCTCCAGACTCGTCCCATGGGCCCGCGCGCCTCCCGATGGGTGCTGCACGTCGACCTCGACCAGTTCCTCGTGGCGGTCGAGATCCTGCGGCGCCCGGAGCTCGCCGGCAAGCCGGTGATCGTGGGCGGGCGCGGCGACCCGACCGAGCGGGCCGTGGTCTCCACCGCGTCCTACGAGGCGCGGGCGTTCGGCGTCGGCTCGGGCATGCCGCTGCGGATCGCCGCACGCAAGGTCCCGGACGCGATCATCCTGCCCGTCGACCGCGAGGAGTACCTCGCGGCGTCCGCGCACGTGATGGACACGCTCCGTGGCCTCGGACTGGTGGTCGAGGTGCTCGGCTGGGACGAGGCGTTCGTGGGGGTCGACGCCGAGGAGCCCGAGCCTGTTGCCCATCGGGTGCAGCAGGCGGTCCTCGGCGCCACCGCGCTGCACTGCTCGGTCGGCATCGGCGACAACAAGATCCGCGCGAAGATCGCCACCGGGTTCGGCAAGCCCGCCGGCGTCTACCGCCTCACCGCCGAGAGCTGGTTCGAGGTGATGGGGGAGCGGCCGACGATCGACCTGTGGGGCGTCGGCGCCAAGGTGTCCAAGCGGCTTGCCGCGCACGGCATCCGCACGGTCGCCGAGCTCGCGGCGGCCGACCTCGACGTGCTGGTCGCCGAGTTCGGCCCGCGCATGGGCGCCTGGTACGGCGACCTGGGGCACGGCCGGGGCTCCGCCGTGGTCGACGACACGCCCTGGGTGGCGCGCGGGCACAGCCGGGAGACCACCTACCAGCGGAACCTCACGACCCCGCAGGAGGTGGAGGCCGCGTTGCGGGACCTGGTGGCGCAGGTGCTCGCCGACGTCGAGGCGGAGGACCGGCCGGTCTTCCGGGTGGGGCTCAAGGTGCGCTACGCCCCGTTCTTCACGCAGAACCGGTCCAAGAAGCTGGCCGCCCCGACGCGGTCGCTCGACGACCTGACCTCGGCGGTCCTCACCCTCGCGGCAACCATGGAGCCCGGCCGGGAGGTGCGCCTGCTCGGGGTCCGTGCCGAGATGGTGATGCCCGACGGCGGCGACCCTCTCGAGCGCACGCCGGCCCGCGGGCGGATCTGACGTCTCGGTCGGCGTCCCCGCGTACGGTTGCCTCGTGCAGACGACGAACCCGTACCCCGCCGACCCGCCCGCGACCCCGGAGTACCTGTCCCTCGGGCCGGCACCCCGTCCGGCCTCGGGTGCAGAACTCACCGAGCGGCTGCTCGGCGTGCTCCGTGCCCAGGTGGGCCCCGAGGTGATCGGCCTCGACCGCGTGCGGATCGACGCGACCATGGTCGGCACCGGGCCGGACGTGGCGACGCTGGACGTCGACCTCTCCGGGGTGACGGTCCCGCTCACGGGCGTGCCCGAGGGCGGCGGCCCCCCGGACGACGACGACTGGACGCCCCAGGTCGTGTCCCGGGAGACCGGCCGGGTCGGGCGGCTGCGGCTCGACGCGCACCCGGTGACCGTCGTCGACCTGCCCGTCGACCTCGGCGTGGAGCTGGACGGCCTGCCGTTCGCCTGGGTCGAGGGAGCCGACGGGAACGTCGGGGTCGAGGCGGTCGAGCCGACGTCGGACACCCCGGTCACCGGGCACGCGCGGCTCGCCGTGCCGAAGGACGGCCTGGTCGCCACGGCGCGCGGCGTGCTGACGGTGGTGCTCGCACAGCAGGGCATCACGTTGACCGACCTGGACCTCGACGTCGTGTCGGAGGGTCCCCGGGCCGTCCGCCTCCGCGCCAAGGCTGCCGTGAAGAAGGGGATGTTCCTCGCGGCCGGCGTCACCGCCACGGCGTCGGCAGCGGTGGACGAGGATCTCGTGCTCGTGATCGGCGACGTGTCGCTCAGCAGCGGCAACCCGCTCGTCGCCGCCCTCCTGACGGTGGTCCGCAGCCGGGTGGAAGCGGTGTCGAACCAGCGGATCGACCTCGCCGAGCACCTCCCTGCCGGGGTGCGCGTGGCGGACGTCCGGCTCGACGTCGGGCGCGACCTGGTGCTGACCGCGCGGCTGGCATAGGGCCCCCGAGGTGGGGGCCGGTCGTCACCGGCCGGCGGGGTCGGCCTGGAGCGTCGCCGCGACGTCGGGGGAGTGGACGCCCGCCGGGCGGAAGCCGACGAGGTCGGACAGGCCCGCCAGGTCGGCCAGCAGCCACACGATCGCGAGCCACATCTCCGTGCCCTGCAGGCCCGGCTCCGCGTCCGCCACGGTGGCCGACGACGGGTGCGGGGCCCGGAAGCCGAGACCTCGGCCGTCGACCCAGCGGCCGAGGACGTCGGACAGGAGGCGGCGCGCGAGCCGCACCACCTCCTCGCGGCGGTGACCGGTCTGCCGCCCGCTCAGCCACAGCGGGTGCGCGACGTCGAGGACGTTGCACGCGTTCTGCCGGTCCGGCGCGAAGTACCGGGCGTCGGCGGCGTGCGCCAGCACCGTGTCGATCGTGCGCTCCGGGTACGGCAGCGGCAGGCCGAGCTGGGCGTACGTGCCGCGGGTGAGGCGGTAGAAGCCGTTCACCGGCTGCAGCCATCCGTCGGACGGGCTCGGCCGGCCCCACAGTCCCGTCGCCGGGTCGTGGTGCGCACCGAGCCAGCCGAGCAGGGCCTCGGTGGCGCCGGGCCGGCCCCGGCGCCCCTGCCGCAGGTTCCAGGTGATCGCGGTGCCCAGCAGATCGACGTAGTGGCCGGCAGTCCACGCCTCGGTGTCCCACGGCAGCGACTCGAGCAGCCCGACGACGGTCGCGGCGTCCGCCTCCTCGACCACCCGCACAGGCACGGGGAAGGAGCTGCCCAGCAGGTCGAGCGCGTACCCCACGCACAGCACGTGATAGGCGGACTCCGGCCACAGCACGCGGTCGACGGCGGAGGGTGGCCCCGCGACGTCGTCGTACAGGCGGCGCTGGCTCCCGCCGGCGTCGATCGGCGCGACGAGGCCCGTCTCCCGGTCCTGCCAGGACCGCAGCCGCCCGACCTGCTCGGCCGCCGGAAGCTGGACGGGCGCGGCGCCCGTGAGGTAGCGGGCGACCTCGACGGCGTCGCATTGCGCGCGGACGGTGACCGGACGGCCCGGGCGGTCGGTGAACAGACCCAGGTCGCGGTCGAAGCTCCGCTCGAGGACGTCGCCTGCTTGTTCGCGGGCGCGGTGGAGGAAGGTGAGGAGGCGCTCGCCGAGATCGTCGGGTGGGGGCGCGGGCGCCGGTGTGGCGGGGGCGGGCGCCGTTGCGGCGGGCGTGGCCGCCGTCGGGCCCGCTGCCCGCGCGAGCGAGGGGACCCGCCACTTGAGCACCTTCGCGGGGTTCCCCGCGACGATCGCACCGGCTGGGACGTCCTTCGTGACGACCGCCCCGGCGGCGAGGACCGCCTTGTCGCCCACGGTGACGCCGTCGAGCACCACCACGTGCGAGCCGATCCACACGTCGTCGCCGACGGCGATGCCGCGGCTCGTCAGGGGCTGACGGAAGACCTCGACGTCGGGCTCCATGCTGTGGTTGAAGCCGAGGATCGACGTGTGGGCGCCCACGCGCACGGCGTCCCCGAGCGTGACCCGGCCCCGCACCACGGCGAACGCGTTGACCGAGCAGTCCCGGCCGGCGCGGAGCTCACCCGAGGTGTAGACGTGGGCCGCGAGATAGGTCCGGTCACCGAGCTCCAGCACGTCGTTCTGCACGGCGGCGAGGCCGGAGACGAAGCAGCTCTCGCCGAACCGGACTTGGGCGCCGGAGGTCTGGACGGAGCGCTGCAGCGCCCGCTGCCGTTCCTGCTCGGCGGCGTCCGCGCGCTGCCAGAAGTCCCAGGGCGAGTAGTCGAAGTGGTGGCGGTCGGCGGGGGCTGCCGGTGACGACATGCGGGCACTCTCCTCGGTCGGGCCCTCGCAGGGTAGCCCTGGCCGGGGGCGCGCGGAAAGCGCCTACCGGGTGCCCGTCAAGCCTCTGCCGTTTCTTCCCGGAGGTGCCGCTGCCGTAGATTTCTCCGACGTGACCTCGACGAGCACGCTCCCCGAGACCGGCCCCCCGTCCGGGACGACGGCGAAGGACCGGCGCGAGGCGAAGCTCCGCCGTCGGCGGACCCTGCGAGTCGCGGCCCTGGTCAGCGTCCTGCTCATGGTGCTGGGGGGTGGCGGCGGGGCCACCTGGTACGTCCTGTCCGAGCGTGAGGCGCTCGCCGAGACCACGGTCGAGGTCGAGGCGTTGCTGCAGGAGTCCGACGGCAAGGTGGCCGATCCCGCCACCCGCGATGCCCTGTCCCGGGAGGTCGGCGAGGCGGACCGCGTCCTGGCCGAGCGGTTCCCCGTCGGGCTCGTCCTCGGCGGCACCGCCGAGCGCCGGGAGAGCCTGCTGACGACGTCGGCCACGGTGCGCGCGTCGATGGTCGACCTGGCCAGGGCCGAGGTCGAGACGGTGCGCGCGGGGCTGGCCGCCGTCGTGCCGGACGCCGAGGCTGTCCTCGCGGCGACCGACGGGATGGGCGCCGACGAGGCGCGCGCCGGGCTGCGTACCGCGCTGGACGCCGCCGTCGCCACGGAGGCCGAGGCCACCCAGGCGCTCGCCGGGACGGACGTCGCCGCGCTGGAGCAGGTCGAGGCCGACCTCGCCGCGCAGCGGGACGGTGTCGTGGTGGCGAGCGAGTCGCTGTACGACGCGCAGGACGCCATCACCTGCCCCGCGCCGGACCAGGAGTGGTCCCCGCGGAGCGGCCACCTCGACCCCGCCGAGTTGGCCGAGATCCCGTGGGCCCCGGGCTACGCCCTCCGGGCGGACCTGCTGCCCACCCTGGTCGCGTTGGACACGGCCTACCAGCAGGCCTTCGGCGTGCACCTGACGATCAACTCCGCCTACCGCACGTACGACGACCAGCTCGGGGTCTACGAGCCGTCGTCCCCGATCGCCGCGCCGCCCGGCTGCTCGACGCACGGCCTCGGTGTGGCGGCCGACTTCGGCGGGGGCGTCCAGACGTTCGGAACCCCGCAGTACCAGTGGCTGAAGGCGAACTCCGCGGCGCACGGCTGGGAGCACCCGTCCTGGGCCGAGCCGGGCGGCCGGGTCCCGGAGCCGTGGCACTGGCAGTCGGTGCAGGCGCCCGCGGCGAGCCGCTGACCGGGTAGGCTTGGTCACATGATCAGCGCATTCGTCACGACGACGCCGGAACCCTCCGGCGCCCGCTGATCGCTGCCACAGCACAGGCCCCGGAGCTCGCTCCGGGGCCTTCGTCGTGCCCACGGGCGGCTCCCTCTTTCGGAGGAGCAACCATGAACCACCCTGACCACCGCGACCTCGGCCGGGACATGCGGATCTTCGCGACCAGCGCGCTCGTCGGCCCGGGGCTGCCGCTCTGGCTCCCGGCCGGCGCCGCCGTCCGGCGCGAGCTCGAGCAGTTGGCCCGCGAGGTCGCGGACGCGGACGGCTGCGAGCCCGTCTACACCCCCGTCCTCGGCAAGCGGTCGCTCTACGAGCGCTCCGGCCACTGGGCCAAGTTCGCGGACGACATGTTCCCGCCGCTCGGGGAGACCCTCCCGGGCGCCGAGGGCCCCGACGCGGCCCCTGCTGACGACCCCCTCGTCCTGCGCCCGGCCAACTGCCCGCACCACGCCCAGGTGTACGCGTCGGAGCCCCGCAGCCACCGGGACCTGCCCCTGCGGTTCAACGAGCTGGGCGCGATGTTCCGCGCGGAGAGGTCGGGCGTGCTCTCCGGCTTGAGCCGCGTGCGTCAGATCAGCCTCGACGACACCCACGTGTTCGCGCGCCCCGACCAGGTGGCCGACGAGGTGGGCCGCGCCCTCCGTTCGGTCCTGCGGGTCCTCGAGGTCCTCGGGATCGAGGCGGACTACGTGCGTCTCTCCGGCCGCGACGGCTCGGACCGCTGGCTCGGCGCACCGGAGCAGTGGGCCGCGGCGGAAGAGCAGCTTGCCGCCGTGCTGCGCGAGGTGGCGGATCCGGCCGGGGTCGCGTGGCGGCCCGTCGCGGGGGAGGCCGCGTTCTACGGCCCCAAGCTCGACGTCCAGGTCCGGGACCCCCGGGGCCACGAGGAGACCCTCGCCACCGTCCAGCTGGACTTCACCCAGCCTGAGCGGTTCGACCTGGCCTACACCGCCCCGGACGGGAGCAGGCAGCGCCCGGTGATGATCCACCGCGGCACCGTGGGCGCCATGGAGCGCATGGTCGCCTTCCTCCTGGAGCAGCATGACGGTCGCCTCCCCTTCTGGCTGGCCCCGGTCCAGGTGTGCCTGCTCCCGGTGTCCGACGGCGATCCCGTGGTTGCCGGGGCGGTCGGCGCCGCCGTCGATTCCGCGCGGCAGCAGCTGCGGGACGCGGGCCTGCGGGTCCGTGCGGAGCACGACGGCTCCCTGGGGAACAGGGTCCGGCTCGCGCGGGGACGGCGGGACGCGCTGCTCGCCGTCGTCGGCCCGCGGGAGGCCGCCGACGGGCTGGTCGCCGTGCAGGACCCGGCCACCGGGGCGCGGGCGACCCTCGGTGTGGGCCAGCTCGCCGCGCGAGCGGCGAAGGCCGCGGGCGCCCGGGCGCACCGGCTCGCCCTCTGACCTGTCATCCGCGCACCTGCCGATCCGCTGTGGGTACACGTATGGTCGCCTCCCGGGCGTGAGAGGCGACCATACGTGTACCCACGGCGTGGCCGGGTCAGGCGAGCGCTACCAGCTCCGCGTAGCTCTCGTTCCAGAGGTCCTCGTCGCCGTCCGGCAGCAGGAGCACGCGCTCCGGCTCGAGCGCGTCGACGGCGCCGTCGTCGTGGGTCACCATGACCACCGCGCCCTCGTACGTCTTGAGCGCGCCCAGGATCTCGGCGCGCGACGCCGGGTCCAGGTTGTTCGTCGGCTCGTCGAGGAGCAGCACGTTGGCACCCGAGACCACGATCGTCGCCAGCGCGAGCCGCGTCTTCTCGCCACCGGAGAGCACGTTCGTGGGCTTCTCGGCGTCGTCCCCGCTGAAGAGGAACGAGCCCAGGACCGACCGCACCTGCGTGTCCGTCAGGTCGGGCGCGGCGTGCCGCAGGTTCTCCACCACCGAGGCGTCCATGTCGAGCGTGTCGTGCTCCTGGGCGTAGTAGCCCAGCTTGAGCCCGTGCCCGGGGTGCACCTCGCCCGTGTCGGCCTTCTCGACGCCCGCGAGGATCCGCAGCAGCGTCGTCTTGCCGGCGCCGTTGAGCCCGAGGATGACCACGCGCGAGCCGCGGTCGATCGCCAGGTCCACCCCGGCGAAGACTTCCTGCGACCCGTACGCCTTCGACAGTCCGCTCGCGGTGAGCGGGGTGCGGCCGCACGGCGCGGGCGTCGGGAACCGCAGCTTCGCCACGCGGTCCTTGACGCGCTCGCCCTCCAGCCCGGACAGCATGCGCTCGGCGCGCTTCATCATGTTCTGGGCGGCGGTGGCCTTGGTGGCCTTCGCGCGCATCTTCTCGGCCTGCGCCACCAGCGTGCCGGCCTTCTTCTCGGCGTTGGCGCGCTCGCGGCGGCGGCGGCGCTCGTCCGTCTCCCGCTGCTCCATGTACGAGTCCCAGCCCAGGTTGTACTGGTCCAGCTCGCCGCGGTTGGCGTCCAGGTGGAACACCTTGTTCACGGTGGCGCGCAGCAGGTCGACGTCGTGGGAGATCACGATGAAGCCGCCGTTGTAGTTCTTCAGGTAGTCGCGCAGCCAGAGGATCGAGTCGGCGTCGAGGTGGTTCGTCGGCTCGTCGAGGAGCAGCGTCTCGACGCCTGAGAACAGGATCCGCGCCAGCTCGATGCGGCGGCGCTGACCGCCCGACAGCGTGCCCAGGGGCTGAGCCAGCACCCGGTCGTCGAGACCCAGGTTGGACGTGATGCGGTGCGCCTCGCTCTCGGCCGCGTACCCGCCGGCGGCCATGAAGCGCGCCTCCAGCTTGGGGTAGCGCTCGAGCGCCTCGGACATGGTGTCCGGGTCCGCCGACGCCATCTCGCCCTCGGCCAGGCGCATCTGCCTCACCACGTGGTCGAGCCCGCGCGCGGACAGCACACGGTCCATCGCCATGGTCTCGAGGTCGCCCGTGCGCGGGTCCTGCGGCAGGTAGCCGATGTCGCCCGTGCGCACGATCTGCCCGCCCGTGGGCAGGGTGTCGCCCGCGAGGGTCTTGGTGAGCGTGGTCTTCCCGGCACCGTTGCGCCCCACCAGGCCGATCCGGTCGCCAGAGGCGACGCGGAACGTCGCCTCGCTCAGCAGGACGCGCGCGCCGACACGTAGCTCGACGGCATGGGCAGTGATCACACAGTTTCCTTCGGTGGGGTTCGGCCCCGGGAGCACACACGGGCCGGGCGCCCCCATCCTAGTTGCCCGACGCCGTATCCCGACCTGGGATTTTCGCCACACCTGGGCGTCGGACCCGCGCGCGACGCGTCTCACGCGCGGGTACCGTGTCCGCTGTGACGTTCAACGAGGGCGGGCAGTTCGAGGGCGGCCGTGTCCGCCGCGGCGGGGGCGGCCGCGGGGTGGCGGTCGCCGGCGGCGGCATAGGGGCGCTGCTCATCACGCTGGTGGTCGTGTTCCTGGGCGGCGGCAACCTCGACCTGGAGCAGATCCTCGGGAACACGGGTGCCTCGGACACGTCGGTCGGAGAGGGTCAGGAGCAGTTCGTCGAGGACTGCACCGCCCAGCAGGCCAACACCGACCGTGAGTGCCGGCTGTCGGGTACCGCGCAGTCCCTGGACGCGTTCTGGGAAGAAGTGCTGCCGCAGCAGGCGGGCGTCCAGTACCAGATCCCGGGCGTCGTCAGCTTCCAGGGCTCCGTGAACACGGCCTGTGGCGGCGCCACGAGCGCGACCGGGCCGTTCTACTGTCCGCCGGACCAGACGGTCTACATGGACGTCGCCTTCTTCGACGACCTGCGCGACCGCTTCGGCTCCACCGGCGGGCCGCTCGCCGAGGAGTACGTGATCGCGCACGAGTTCGGGCACCACATCGAGCAGCTCGTCGGCGTCATGGACTCCGCCGACCGGACCGGCACAGGGCCGGAGTCGGACTCGGTGCGGATCGAGCTCATGGCCGACTGCCTAGCGGGCATGTGGGTCGCCGATGCCTCCACGCGGCCCGACCCGGACACCGGCGTGCCGTTCCTCGAGCCCATCACCGATGCACAGCTCCGCGACGCCCTCTCCGCCGCGGCCGCCGTGGGCGACGACCGCATCCAGGAGGCCACGACAGGCGAGGTGCACCCCGAGGGGTTCACGCACGGCACGTCGGAGCAGCGGGTGCGCTGGTTCTCGATCGGCTACAACGGCGGGACCATGCAGGACTGCAACGCGATGGACGCACCGACGCTCTGAGCGCCGGACCCCGCAGAGCGTCAGTCCCGCAGCTGCGCCTCGATGAGCGCGTCCTCCTCGTCGTCCTGCGGGTTGCGCCGCGACCGGCGGCCGGTCGGCAGCGGACCAGGCAGCGGACCAGGCAGGGGAGCGGGCGCCTCGTCCCGCCGAGCCCGTGACCTCGGTCCGCCCGTGGCCTCGTCCACGTCCGGCGCGGCGGCGAGCAGGTCGCCCGCGCTGACGCTGTGGCCGCGTGCGGCCTGCCGCTCCCGCCGCCACAGCAGGACGTAGCCGGAGACCGCGCCGATCGCGAACACGCACCACTGGAACGCATAGGACAGGTGAGACCCCGGGTTCGTGTCCGGCTTCGGCAGCGCCACGAGCGACCGCGCGGGCGCCGGGTCCTCGGACCGCAGGGCGCCGTACGCCCCCACGGTGCGGCCCTCTGCCCAGCCAGCGCCCGTCGGCGCCGCGGCGAGCACCTGCTCCGTGGAGATCGCCTGCACCTGTCCGGCGGCCACCCCGCGGGACGACGGCGGCTCGTCGGCCCGGAGGCTGACGGTCACCCGGACATCTCCGGAGGGCGGCTCGGGGAGGTCGGGGACCTGGCTCCCGTCGGCGCCCATCGGCACGAACCCGCGGTCCACCACCATCACGATCTCGCCCGTGTCGAACGGCACGAGCACGTGGTAGCCGGGCGTCCCGCCGACCGGCCGGTTGCGCAGCAGCACCGTCGACTCCGGCACGTAGCGGCCCTCGAGCGTGACGGGCTGCCAGACCTCGTCGCCCGGCAGCGTGGTGCCCGGCGCGGGCAGCAGGTCCTCGACGGGGACGGGGTCCGCAGACCAGTTCGCGTCGATGATGTTGATCTGCGCCTCGCGCGCCTCGTACCGGTCCCACTGCCAGCGGCCGGCCAGCAGGCACAGGGCGGCCAGCAGCACGGCGGCGACGCCGAGCACCAGCCACTGCCGTACGGTCCGCGGTTCGTCGGCCTCGACGTCGGGCCGCGGACCGCCGTCGGGCGCCACCGGCCGAACCTCGGTCACGCGGTGGCCTCCGGGCGGCGCTCCAGCTCGTCGACGGGCACGGTCCGCTTCCAGAACCCGCGCGCGGAGAGGAACTGCTCCAGGTGCTCGCGGTGCGCGTCGCACGCCAGCCAGACCTTGCGCCGCTCGGGGGTGTGCAGCTTGGGGTTGTTCCACAGCAGGCCCCAGGTCGCGGTCTCGCGGCAGCCCTTCGCGCTGCAGACCAGGTCGTCGCCGACGGGGTCGGCCAGGCCCAGGACGTCCATCAGCGCTCGCCCGCCTGCGGGGTGGCGGCGTCGGTGCCGGCGTCGTCCGCCGCGTCGTCCTGGTGCTCGATCACGCGTCCGGGAAGGGGGGTGCCGTCCTCGGCGACGGTCTTGCCCGAGGCGACCACCTCGTCGTCGTCCACCTGGGCGGACACCGTGGCGGGGAGCGCAGCGGGCGCGCGCTCGGTCACGAGGTCCGCGTCGAAGTCGCGCCGGTCGGAGCCCGCGTTGGCGAAGATGACCGCCGTGTAGGGAAGCACCACCGCGGCGGCGACGAGCACCCAGCGGAGCCAGCCCTCGACCGCGACGGCGGCGACGAAGCAGACCACGCGGATGACCATCTGGATGAAGTAGATGCGCGTGCGGCGTGACTGCTCGTCGGCCGGGGCCTCCTGGACGGTGCTGATCGAGTGGACCTCGTCGGCGGGGCGGCTGGCCTTGCGGCCACCGCTCCAGGACGCGCGGGAGGTGCTCATCTCCCCAGTCTACGGGCGGCGCGGGCGTGCTCGCGGGGCCGGTCCGACAGCCTCGGCGGCTGTGACGACGTTGTAGGAAACCGACAAGTCCCGGGCTGCCGCTGTGGCTCGCCACGCGCGCCGCTGCTCCGGCAGGCGGGGTAGCGTCGCAGCGTTATCGTCCGCCCCTTTGCCTCCAGGAGTCCACCGGTGTCGAACACCCCTGACAACCCCGGCCGTGTCGTCGTCGTCACCGGTGCCGCGCGCGGCATCGGTCGCGCCATCGCCGAGCGATTTGTCGCCGACGGTGACCGGGTCGCCACCCTGTACCGCGGCGGCGACCTGCCCGAGGGCGTCACCGGCTACGTGGCGGACGTCACGGACACGGCCGCCGTGGACGCAGCCTTCTCCCAGATCGAGGCCGACCTCGGCCCGGTCGAGGTGCTCGTGGCCAACGCGGGCGTCACGCGGGACCAGCTCCTCATGCGCATGTCGGACGAGGACTTCGAGACGGTCATCGACGTCAACCTGACGGGCACCTTCCGCTGCGTCCGTCGCGCGTCGAAGGGCATGATCCGCCTGCGGCGCGGCCGCATCGTCCTGGTGGGCTCGGTGATCGGCCAGATGGGCGGGCCCGGCCAGGTCAACTACGCCGCGTCGAAGGCCGCCCTCGTCGGCATGGCGAGGTCCATCTCCCGCGAGCTCGGCGGGCGCGGGATCACCGCGAACGTCGTGGCGCCCGGCTTCGTCGAGACTGACATGACGGCGGCGCTCCCCGAGACCACCGCGAAGGGCTACCTGGCCTCGATCCCGGCCGGGCGCTTCGCGACGCCGGAGGAGGTCGCGGCCCTCGTCGCGTTCCTCGGGTCGGACATCGCGGGCTATATCACCGGCACCGTCGTGCACATCGACGGCGGTCTCGGGATGGGCCACTGACCGACCCTTCAGGATCGGGTAAAAACGGACACAATCTACAAACGATGCGTCGGGGAGTTTCCCCGGGCGCCACAATCCCTACTACGCTCGCACCCAGCACGGTGCGAGCGCCAGGCGCGCCTGCGCCCGACTGGAAGGACAACATGGGTCTCCTCGAAGGCAAGAAGCTGCTCGTCACGGGCGTCCTCACGGACAGCTCCATCGCATTCCACGTGGCCCGGCTGGCCCAGGAAGAGGGGGCCGAGGTGGTCCTCACCTCCTTCGGCCGCCAGATGAAGATCACGCAGCTCATCGCCAGGCGCCTCCCCGTCGAGGCGCCGGTCCTCGAGCTCGACGCCACCTCCGAGGAGGACCTCGCGTCCCTCGCGGACCGGGTGCGCGAGCACGTCGACCACCTCGACGGCGTGGTGCACTCCATCGGGTTCGCGCCGCAGTCCGTCATGGGGGGCAACTTCCTCACGGGCGAGTGGGAGGACGTCGCCACGGCGATCCACGTCTCCACCTACTCGTACAAGTCGCTCGCCGTGGCGGCCAAGCCGCTCATGACGAACGGCGGCTCCGTGGTGGGCCTCACGTTCGACGCGCAGTTCGCCTGGCCGGTCTACGACTGGATGGGCGTGGCCAAGGCCGGCCTCGAGGCCGCCAACCGGTACCTCGCGCGCGACCTCGGCCCCGACAACATCCGGTGCAACCTGATCTCCGCCGGGCCCATCCGTACCACCGCCGCCAAGTCCATCCCGGGCTTCGCGACGATGGAGGACGCGTGGCCCAAACGGGCGCCCCTCGGCTGGGACCAGAGCACGGCGGAGCCGGCGGCTCGCGGCGTCGTCGCCCTCCTGTCCGACTGGTTCCCCGCGACCACCGGAGAGATCGTCCACGTCGACGGCGGCGTGCACGCCATGGGCCAGTAGCCCCCGGCACACCGGTCCCGCCCGCCCGGGCACGGACCAGCAGGACCAACAGCAGCGGCACCCTGGCTGCGGCACGGCACGACGGAGCACGGACATCACTCACGACACCACCACCGCGCAGGAAAACGATGGGAACGGGACGGAGGAGACCGTGGTCAGCTGGGGTTCAGGAGCCTCGCCCACGTCGGGTGAGGCTGCGACAGGCCCGGACGGGAGGGTAGAGCCCGTGCGTCGGCTCGTCCTCCTGCGCCATGCCAAGGCGGAGCCGGTGTCGGCCGCGGACGACGCTCTGCGGCCGCTCGCGCTGCGTGGCCGGGAGCAGTCAGCCCGGCTGGGTGAGGCGCTGTCCGAGGGCGGGCTCCTGCCCGACCTGGTGATCGTGTCCACCGCGCTGCGCACCCGGCAGACGTGGGACCTCGCGTCGGGCGCTCTCGGCCACGGGCCGCGCGGCAACGGCCGGGACGTCGCCGTGACGTTCTCCGAGGAGCTCTACCAGGCGAACGTGCGCGACGTCCTGGCGCTCCTGCACGAGCTCGACGACTCCGTCCGGACGGTGCTCGTGGTGGGCCACGAGCCCACCATGGCGGCGACGGCCTCGTTCCTCGCCGGGCCGGGGTCCGACGACGCGGCGCTCGCCCAGGTGCGCGTCGGCGTGCCGACGGGCACGTACTCGGTGCTCGAGTCCCCGGCGGAGACGCCGTGGACCGGGTGGAACCGGTCGACGGCGACGCTGACCAAGGTGACGCGCCCGAGCTGAGGTCAGCCGTCCAGGCGGTCGAGCAGCTCCAGCACCCCGTCCAGCCGGTCCTCCAGGCTGTACGGGGCCTGCTCGCGCACCACGGGCTTCGCGTTGAACGCCACGCCCACACCGGCCGCGCGGATCATGTCGAGGTCGTTCGCGCCGTCGCCGACCGCGACGGTGCGCGACATCGGGATCCCCAGCTTGGCGGCCCACTCGCGCAGCGTCGTCTCCTTGACGGCGCGGTCCACGATCGGGCCCTCCGTGCGACCGGTGAGCCGCCCGTCGATCACCTCGAGGCGGTTCGCGCGCCACAGCCCGATGCCGAGGGAGTCGGCGAGCGGTGCGACGATCTCGCCGAAGCCGCCCGACACCAGGCCGAACGTCCAGCCACGCGCCCGCACGGCGGCGACGAGCTCGCGGGCACCCGGGGTCAGCTCGACGGCGGCCAGCACGTGGGCGAGCGCCGAGACGGGCACGTCCTTGAGGGTCGCCACCCGCTCGGCCAGCGAGTCGGCGAAGTCGATCTCGCCGCGCATGGCCCGCTCCGTTACCTCCTGCACCAGGTCGCGGGTGCCCGCGTGGTCGGCGAGGAGCTCGACGACCTCCTGGCGGATGAACGTCGAGTCAACATCGGTCACGATCAGTCGGCTCACGCCGACCAGTGTGCCGGACGACGGGCGGGCGGCGACCCGGGTGCTCGCACCGTGGTCGCCGCCCGCCCGCACGCTGGGCACCTCAGTGCACGACGGAGCCCTTCGGCACCACCGTGAGGCCGGACTCGGTGACCGTGAAGCCGCGGGCGCGGTCCTCGTCGTGGTCGACGCCGATCCGGGCCCGCTCGTGGACCACGACGTTCTTGTCGATGATCGCGCTGTGCACCTGGGCATACCGGTGGACCTGGACGTCGTCCATCAGGACCGAGTTGGTCACCGACGACCAGGAGTGCAGGTACACGCCCGGCGACAGGACCGAGCCCACCGCGGTGGCCCCGGAGATCAGCACGCCGGGGGAGACGATCGACTCCGCCGCGTGCCCCATCCGGCCCGGGCCGGCGTGCACGAACTTGGCCGGCGGCAGGCCCGTGTACCCCGTGAAGAGGGGCCACTCGTAGTTGTAGAGGTTGAACACCGGCTGGACGGCGATCAGGTCCGTGTTCGCCGCGTAGTACGAGTCGAGGGTGCCGACGTCGCGCCAGTAGTCGCGGTCGCGGTCGGTGGAGCCCGGCACGTCGTTCCGGATGAAGTCGTAGACGCCGGCGGTGCCCTCGGCGACGAACGCGGGGATGATGTCGCCGCCCATGTCGTGCCGCGAGCCCGGGTCCGCGGCGTCCTTGGTGACGGCCTCGACGAGGGCGTCCGCGTCGAAGACATAGTTGCCCATCGAGGCCAGCACCTGGTCCGGGGCGTCCGCCAGTCCGATCGGGTTCGAGGGCTTCTCGAGGAACTCCCGGATCTTCGTGGGGTCCTGCGGGTCCACGTCGATGACGCCGAACTGGTCGGCCTCGGCGATCGGCTGGCGGATCGCGGCGACCGTCGCGCGGGCACCGGACTCGATGTGGGCGTCCACCATCTGGGAGAAGTCCATGCGGTAGACGTGGTCCGCACCGACCACGACCACGATGTCGGGCCGCTCGTCCTCGAGGATGTTGAGGCACTGGTAGATCGCGTCGGCGCTGCCGAGGTACCAGTGCTTGCCGACGCGCTGCTGCGCGGGAACGCTGGACACGAAGTTTCCGAGCAGCGGCGACATGCGCCACGTCTTGGAGATGTGCCGGTCGAGGGAGTGGGACTTGTACTGCGTCAGCACGATGACGCGCAGATAGTGCGAGTTGACGACGTTCGAGAGAGCGAAGTCCACGAGGCGGTAGATGCCGCCGAACGGGACGGCCGGCTTGGCGCGGGCGGCGGTGAGGGGCATGAGCCGCTTGCCCTCACCTCCGGCGAGGACGATGGCGAGTACGCGTGGTGCCGAGACCATGGCACTGACCCTAGAGCCTGCGGCGTGTCTTCGACAGCGCTCGCGCCGGGCGCGTCGGCGGAGGGTGGCGCTAGGTTGTGAGCGTGAACCGTCTGCGCGTCGATCTCCTCACGCGGGAGTACCCGCCCCACGTCTACGGAGGGGCGGGCGTCCACGCCGCCGAGCTCTCCGCCGTGCTCGCCCGGCACGCCGAGGTGCGGGTCCACTGCTTCGACGGGCCCCGCGACCCGGCCGCCCCCGGGCTGCCCGACGACGTCGTGGTCACCGGGTACCCCGCCCTCGCCGGCCTGTCGGGCGCCAACGCGGCCCTCGGCACCTTCGGCGTGGACCTCGCGATGGCCGACGGCGTCGCCGGGGCCGACCTGCTCCACTCCCACACCTGGTACGCCAACCTGGCGGGACACCTCGGCGGGCTCCTGCACGGCGTGCCGCACGTCGTGACGGCGCACTCGCTCGAGCCGCTGCGGCCGTGGAAGGCCGAGCAGCTCGGCGGCGGGTACGCGCTGTCGTCGTGGGCCGAGCGCACCGCGTACGCGGGCGCTGCGGGCGTGATCGCGGTGTCGGCGGGCATGCGGGCCGACATCTTGCGCGTCTACCCGGAGCTCGACCCCGACCGCGTGCACGTGGTGCACAACGGGATCGACCTGTCCGGCTGGCGCCGCCCGGGCGTCGACGCGGAGGGAGCGCCCCTGCCCGCCGACGAGGCCGCGGCGGAGGCCGCGCACGCCGAGCAGGTGGTGCGGCACCACGGCATCGACCCGGAGCGGCCGTCGATCGTCTTCGTCGGGCGGATCACCCGGCAGAAGGGGCTGCCCTACCTGCTGCGGGCGGCGGCGGCGCTGCCGCCCGAGGTGCAGCTCGTGCTGTGCGCCGGCGCTCCGGACACCCCGGAGATCCTGGCGGAGGTCAAGGCGCTCGTGGGAGAGCTGCGCGACGCACGCCGGGGGGCAGCGACGTCGTCGGGCGACGCGGGGATCGTCTGGATCGAGGAGATGCTGCCGCGGCCCGACCTCATCGCCGTGCTCGCCGCGGGCACCGCGTTCGTGTGCCCGTCGGTGTACGAGCCGCTCGGCATCGTCAACCTGGAGGCCATGGCCGTGGGCCTGCCGGTGGTCGGGACCGCGACGGGCGGCATCCCCGAGGTGGTGGCCGACGGCGAGACCGGTGTGCTCGTGCCGATCGACCAGGCCACCGACGGGACGGGCACGCCCCTCGACCCCGACCGCTACGTGGCCGACCTCGCCGACGCGATGCTGCGGGTCGTGAGCGACCCGGAGGGCGCGGCGCGGATGGGGGCGGCGGGCCGTCGTCGGGCGGAGGAGAACTTCGCGTGGGCGGCGATCGCGGAGCGGACCATGGCGGTCTACGAGGCGGTCCTGGCGACCTGACCGCGGCTTCCGCTCGCATGATCGGTAGTTCGTCGCATGATCGGCAGTTCGAGCTGCCGATCATGCGACGAACTACCGATCACGCGCGGCGCGTCCGGCGTGGGAACAGCCGGGTCAGGGGATCTCACCCAGGGTTGCCGCCGACATCGCGTGGCGCGCCGTCCGGTCCACCTCACGCAGAGCGGTGGACCGCTGGTCGGCCTGCCAGAGGTTGACGGCGCCGCCGTCGTCCACCGCGCCCAGCGCCACGATGGCCCGGAGCCGGGCGGCCAGCTCCAGCACCCGGGCCCGCCGCCCGTCCAGCTGCGGCACGGGCCAGGTGCCCGTGTGGGTCTGGCGCAGGCGCTCGATGGCGTCCGCGGCGTCGTCCCGCCAGCGCGCCACGTCGAGGGAGTCGAGGGCGTCGGTGGCGCGGACGAGGCTCGTGCGGAGGTCGCGTTCGGCGTCCGAGAGCGAGCCGATCGCGCCGAGCAGGAGGGTGGACCACTCCGGCACCGCGATCAGGTCCCAGCGGACCAGGTGCCCACGCTCCAGGTGGCTGCCGAAGGCGGTGACTGCCGGCACCGCCGCCCAGCTCCCCGCGGGTGTGGTGATCACCACGCACTCGCCGGCGTCCGTGGCCGCGAGGTTGGCGACAGCGGGCACGCCCGCGGCGTCGCCCGGGGCGGGCAGGAGCGCGCAGACGGTGCGCGGGCCGAGGGTCCAGGTCGTCACGAGGGTGTCGAGGTCCGTGCCGTCCGGGAACCCCGGCAGGCCGACCACCTCGTGCGGCTCGTCGTCGCCCTGGACCGACTTCACGGCGGCGGACGTGTCGCCCACGCCCTGCAGCCACAGGGCGAGGACGACACTACGGGGGAGCCCGTCGTCGCGGGTCGCATCGATGTCCACGACGCCACTGTAATAAGCCGTACGACGGCGCGAGGACCTGGCCCCGGCTCGGGTAGTGTCGGGGTCCATGAGCTCGGTTCTCGACCTTTCGGGCGTCACCGTCCGACGTGGCACCACGACCATCCTCGACGCTGTGGACTGGCAGGTGAACGAGGGGGAGCGCTGGATCGTGCTGGGCCCCAACGGGGCCGGCAAGACGACGCTGCTGCAGATCGTCTCCGCGCGCATGCATCCCACCACGGGCACCGCGAACCTCCTGGGAGAGACCCTCGGCAGGGTCGACGTGTTCGAGCTCCGTCCGCGCATCGGGTTCGCCAGCGCGGCGCTCGCGGAGCGCATCCCGGGTCACGAGAGCGTGCGCGACGTGGTGCTCACCGCCGCCTACGGCGTGACCGGCCGCTGGCAGGAGGAGTACGAGGAGCTGGACGAGCAGCGCGCCAAGGACCTGCTCGCGGCGTTCGACGTGGACCACCTCGTGGACCGCACCTACGGCACGCTGAGCGAGGGCGAGCGCAAGCGCGTCCAGATCGCCCGCGCGCTGATGACGGACCCCGAGCTGCTCCTCCTGGACGAGCCGGCCGCCGGCCTCGACCTGGGCGGCCGCGAGGAGCTCGTGGGTGCCCTGTCGGAGCTCGCCGCCGACCCCTCCTCGCCCGCGCTGGTCCTCGTCACGCACCACGTCGAGGAGATCCCGCCCGGCTTCACGCACCTGCTCCTGCTGGGCCACGGCACCATCCAGGCCGCCGGCCCGCTCGAGGAGACCCTGACGGCCGACAACCTCTCCGCCGCCTTCGGTGTCCCGCTCGTCGTGGCGCACGGCGGCGGTCGCTGGCTGGCCCGCGCGGCACGCTGACGCGCCCGGCGCGGACTGGCCGGAAGACACGCCACCCAGACCTCCCGCAGCGACCGGAACCTTGGTAAAGTTCCTGCAAAGGCGCAGGTGAGGCCCAAGACGTGGGCCACCTCGGAGGGAGCACGATGGAGTGGTTGTGGTGGGTCGGCGCGGCACTCTTGCTCGCCCTGATCGAGATCCTGTCTCTCGACTTCGTCTTCATCATGTTCGCGGGCGGCGCGCTCGCGGGCGCCGCCGCCAACGCGGCGGGCGCCCCGCTGTGGGTGCAGATCGTCATCTTCGCGGTCACCTCCGTGGTCCTGCTGCTGACGCTGCGTCCCGTCCTGGTGCGCAAGGTGCACCCGCCGCACACGGAGACCAACACGTCCGCGCACGTGGGCCGCACGGGGTCCGTCGTCCAGGACGTCACGGCCTCGTCGGGCCTCATCAAGCTGATGGGCGAGGTGTGGTCGGCTCGCGCGGCCGACGGGTCGCCGGTCCTGCCTGAGGGCTCTACGGTGCGAGTGGTCCAGATCGAGGGCGCCACCGCTGTGGTCGAGGCCGCCTGAGCACCCTGCACCACCGACCGACTGCACCATCCGAGAGAGCGGGCGCGACCCGCACAGAGGAGAGAGAGCCTTCGTGGGAGATTTCGGGAGCGTCCTGCTCTACCTGATCCTGGCGCTGCTGGTGATCGTCGTCGTCACCGCCCTGCTCCGGGCGGTGCGGATCGTGCCGCAGGCCGTGGCGCTCATCATCGAGCGCCTGGGCCGGTACTCCCGCACCCTCGATCCCGGCCTGCACATCCTCGTCCCGTTCATCGACCGGGTCCGCGCCGGCGTCGACCTGCGTGAGCAGGTCGTGTCCTTCCCGCCGCAGCCGGTGATCACCTCGGACAACCTGGTGGTCGAGATCGACACGGTCATCTACTTCCAGGTGACGGACGCCAAGTCCGCGGTGTACGAGATCGCGAACTACATCACCGCCATCGAGCAGCTCACGGTCACCACCATCCGTAACGTCATCGGTGCGATGGACCTCGAGCAGACGCTGACCTCGCGTGACCAGATCAACGGCCAGCTCCGTGGGGTGCTCGACGAGGCGACCGGCCGCTGGGGCATCCGCGTCAACCGCGTGGAGCTCAAGTCGATCGAGCCGCCGCCCTCGGTGCAGGGTGCCATGGAGCAGCAGATGCGCGCCGAGCGTGACCGGCGTGCGGCGATCCTCCAGGCAGAGGGCATCAAGCAGTCGGCGATCCTGACCGCCGAGGGTGAGAAGCAGTCGGCGATCCTCAAGGCCGAGGGTGACGCCCAGGCGCAGATCCTCCGGGCCGAGGGTGAGTCCCGCGCGATCGTCCAGGTCTTCGACGCGATCCACCGCGGCGACGCCGACCCCAAGCTCCTGGCGTACCAGTACCTGCAGATGCTCCCGCAGATCGCGAACGGCAAGTCGTCGACGATGTGGGTGGTCCCCACCGAGTTCACGGCAGCCCTGGGCAGCATCGCCCAGGGCTTCGGCGGCGGCGGCGGTGGCCTGCCGGGCCCGGCACGTCCGGCGCCCGACGGCGACCGGCCGACCCCGCCCGCTCCCGCCGGCGGCAGCCTGCTGGGCGAGACGAGCCTGCCCGACCCGGCGGAGGCCCTCCGTGAGGCGCAGCGCCAGGCCGAGGCGGCCGTGGCGGACGCGACGAGCGCGGGAACCCGCTCCGGTGCGCCGTTCGACCCGTCGACCGAGGTGGGGCAGCGCCCGCCCGGCCCGGCGACGGCCCCGCTGCCGCCCACGCCTCGCCCGCGCCCAGTCGACGGGGACGAGTTCCCGCCCCCGCCGCCGCCCGCTCCGCCGGCGTACTGACCCGCCGGCGCACTGACCCGGCGAGCACTCTGACGAAGCCCTCCAGCCGATCGGCTGGAGGGCTTCGTCGTGCCCGGAAACGCCGACAGCGTAAAACCTTTGCGAGTGAGCGCTCACTCATTTAGGGTCGACGCTCATGACCACCGACCAGCGCGACGCCGTCCCGGGGGAGCCTGCCGGCCCGGCGAGCGAGCCTGCCGGCCCGGCGAGCGACCGCCGTCGGGCCGCGCCCATGGCGCCCGACGACCGGCGCGCTGCCATCGTCGAGGCCGTCATGCCGCTCGTCGCGGAGCGCGGCCATGCGCTCACCACCAAGGAGCTGGCCGCCGCCGCGGGCGTCGCCGAGGGCACGCTGTTCCGCGTCTTCCCGGACAAGCTCGGGCTCGTCGGCGAGGTTGCCATCACCGGGCTGCGCAGGGCGTCCGACTCCGGGCGCACTCGCGACGAGCTCGCGTCCGTCGACCGTTCCCTGCCGCTCGTCCAGCGCATCACGCGCGTGATCGAGCTGGGCCGGGCCCGGATGTCCGACGCGATCCGGTGGATGACGGTGCTGCGGGGGCTCGCGATGGTCTGCTCGCCCGACCACGGCGACGAGCGGGCCGCCACCCTTCGCACGGAGCTCGCCGTGCAGCGGGAGCTGCAGCGCGCCGTGACCGTCGAGGGCCTCACGGCGGTGCTCGCCCCCGACGCGGACCGCCTCCGGGTGCCCATCTCCGTGGCGGTGGCGATCCTCGAGGCGGCCATCGCCGGGACGCACGCGCGCGTCGACCACCTGCTGCCCGCCCTGCCGCCGGACGTCCTTGCGGACGCCCTGGTGCACGGCCTCCTCCTTCCCGACCCCCGAACCGAGGAGCACTGATGCTTGTCCAGCTCGTCGGGCGATATGTACGCCCGTACCGAGGGGCGGTGGCGCTGCTCCTCCTGCTGCAGCTGCTGCAGACCCTCGCCTCGCTGTACCTGCCCACGCTGAACGCCGACATCATCGACGGCGGCGTGGTGAAGGGTGACATCGGCTATATCTGGACCACGGGCGGCTGGATGCTCGCCGTGTCCCTCGGCCAGGTCGTCGCGTCGGTGGTCGCCGTCTACCTGGGCGCGCAGGTCGCCACCCGGTTCGGGCGTGACCTGCGGCGCGACCTGTTCGGCACCGTGCAGACCTACTCGGCCCGCGAGATGGCCCAGATCGGTGCGCCGTCGCTCATCACCCGCACCACGAACGACGTGCAGCAGGTGCAGATGACGGTGCTGATGACCTTCACCATCATGGTGATGGCGCCGATCATGCTGGTCGGCGGGGTCATCATGGCGCTGCAGGAGAACGTGGAGCTCTCCGGGCTCCTGCTCGTGATCGTCCCGGTCCTCGGCATCGCGGTGGGCCTGGTCCTGTGGCGCATGGTGCCGCACTTCCGCGTCATGCAGAAGCAGATCGACGCCATCAACGAGGTCCTGCGGGAGCAGATCACGGGCTTGCGCGTGATCCGCGCGTTCGTGCGCGAGGAGCGGGAGACGCAGCGGTTCGCCGGCGTCAACGACGCCCTGTTCGACACGTCCCTGCGTGCCGGCCGCCTCATGGCGCTGGCGTTCCCCATCGTCATGCTCGTCATGAACGGGTCGAGCGTGGCGGTCCTCTGGTTCGGCGCGGGGCAGATCGAGTCGGGTGCCATGCAGATCGGCTCGCTCACGGCGTTCCTGGCCTACCTGATGTACATCCTCATGGCCGTGATGATGTCCACGATGATGGTGATGATGGTGCCGCGCGCCTCCGTCGCCGGGGAGCGCATCCACGAGGTTCTCAGCACGGAGTCCTCGGTGGTGGAGCCCACGTCGCCCGTCCGCCTCGAGCGGGCCGACGACGGACGGGTCGCCTCGCGCGGCGAGGTCACCTTCGACGGGGTGTCGTTCGGGTATCCCGGCGCCGAGGCGCCGGTGCTCCACGACCTGTCGCTCGTGGCGGAGCCCGGGCGGACGACGGCGATCATCGGCTCGACCGGCTCCGGCAAGACGACCCTGCTCAACCTCGTGCCGCGGCTGTTCGACGCGACCGCCGGCGCCGTCCGGGTGGACGGGGTCGACGTGCGGGACCTGTCGCAGAAGGACCTGGGGTCGCTCATCGGACTGGTGCCGCAGAAGGCGTTCCTCTTCTCCGGCACGGTCGCGAGCAACCTCCGCTACGGCAAGCCGGACGCCACCGAGGCCGAGATGTGGGCGGCGCTCGAGGTCGCACAGGCCAGGGACTTCGTCGAGGCGCTGCCCGAGGGTCTCGAGGCGCCCGTGGCGCAGGGCGGAACCACGTTCTCCGGAGGCCAGCGTCAGCGGCTCGCCATCGCCCGGGCGGTGATCCGCGACCCGCGCATCTATCTCTTCGACGACTGCTTCTCCGCCCTCGACTACGCCACGGACGCCGCGCTGCGCGCCGCCCTGGCGCCGCGCACCGGCGAGTCCACGGTGATCGTGGTGGCCCAGCGGGTGGCCACCATCCGCGACGCGGACCAGATCCTCGTGCTGGAGCACGGCCGGATCGTCGGCCGCGGCACGCACGCGGAGCTGCTCGCCGACAACCCGACCTACCAGGAGATCGTGACGTCCCAGATGACGCTCGAGGAGGCGGCATGAGCGACCATGGCGGAGCCGCGATCATGCCGGCCGACCGGGTGCGGGTGTCCCGCAAGGCACAGGAGGAGGCGGCATGAGCGCCGACGAGAAGACCCCCGAGGCCGAGCCCGTGGTGCCCATGCGACCGCCTCGCGGCGGACCCGGTCCGATGGGCAGCATGGGCATGCCGGCGGAGAAGCCCATGGACTTCCGCGGCTCGCTGCGACGGTTCGCCGGGACGCTGCGTCCGGAGCGCGCCGGCGTGGTGCTCCTGACCGTGGCGGGCGTGGTGTCCGTGGCACTGACCGTCCTCGGGCCGTGGCTGCTGGGCCGGGCCACCAACGTCATCTTCGAGGGCGTGGTGGGCGCCATGATCGGGCGTACGGCGCCCGGCGCCTCGAAGGAGCAGGCGATCGTGGCGCTGCGCGAGCAGGGGCAGACGCAGGTGGCCGACATGCTCGCGGCGATGGAGAACGTGGTGCCAGGGCAGGGCATCGACTTCGACCGCCTCGGTACCACGCTCGGCTGGGTGGCCCTGGTCTACGCGGGCGCCTTCCTCTTCGGCTGGCTCCAGGCCCGCATCACCACGGGCGTGGTGCAGCGGACCATGCGGAGCCTGCGGGCCGAGGTGGAGGCGAAGCTGCACCGGATCCCGCTGTCGTACGTGGACTCCCACAAACGCGGCGAGATCCTGTCTCGCGTCACCAACGACATCGACAACGTGGCCCAGACCACGAACCAGACCCTGTCCCAGCTCGTGACGTCGCTGCTCACGGTCGTCGGCGTGCTGGCGATGATGTTCTGGATCTCGCCGCTGCTGGCCCTCGTGGCGCTGGTGACGGTGCCGCTCTCGGTGGTGCTCACCATGCAGATCGCGAAGCGGAGCCAGCCGCAGTTCATCGCGCAGTGGGCGGCGACCGGGCGGCTCAACGCTCACATCGAGGAGTCGTTCACCGGCCACACGCTCGTCAAGGTGTACGGGCACCAGGAGGCGGCCGAGGCGAAGTTCGCGACGGAGAACGAGGCGCTGTACGGGTCGTCGTTCAAGGCGCAGTTCGTCTCCGGCATCATCCAGCCGGCGATGGGCTTCTTGTCGAACCTCAACTACGTGGTGGTGGCCGTGGTGGGCGGGCTGCGTGTCGCGTCCGGGTCGCTGTCGCTCGGTGACGTCCAGGCGTTCATCCAGTACTCGCGCCAGTTCACGCAGCCGCTGATGCAGGTGGCGTCCATGATGAACCTGCTCCAGTCCGGGATCGCGTCGGCCGAGCGGGTGTACGCGCTCCTCGACGCGCCGGAGCAGACGGCCGACCCGGCGCCGGGCGCTCTGCCCCAGCCGGTGCGCGGGCGGGTCGTGTTCGAGGACGTCCAGTTCTCCTACACGCCCGACGCGCCGCTGATCAGCGGGCTGTCCCTGACCGCCGAGCCGGGGCAGACCATCGCGATCGTGGGCCCCACGGGCGCGGGCAAGACCACGCTCGTGAACCTGCTCATGCGGTTCTACGAGGTGGACGGCGGGCGGATCCTGCTCGACGGCGTGGACACCCAGCAGATGACGCGGTCCGAGCTGCGGTCGTCCGTCGGCATGGTGCTCCAGGACACCTGGCTGTTCAAGGGTGCCATCGAGGAGAACCTGCGGTACGGGGCGCGGGGCGAGGTGTCGGAGACGGAGCTCGTCGCGGCCGCACAGGCTACCCACGTGGACCCGTTCGTGCGCACCCTGCCCGACGGGTACGACACGGTGGTGGACGAGGAGGGGGCGTCGGTCAGCGCGGGGGAGAAGCAGCTCCTCACGCTCGCCCGGGCGTTCCTCGCCGACCCGGCCATCCTCGTGCTCGACGAGGCCACCTCCTCCGTGGACACCCGCACCGAGGTGCTGGTCCAGGAGGCGATGTCGCGGCTCCGCCAGGGCCGCACGTCGTTCGTGATCGCGCACCGGCTGTCGACCATCCGGGACGCCGACGTGATCCTCGTGATGGAGCACGGCGACATCGTGGAGCAAGGCTCGCACACCGAGCTCCTGGAGCAGGGCGGCGCGTACGCACGGCTGTACGCGAGCCAGTTCGCGGCGGCCGCACAATAGGCGCATGTCCCTCGACGCCTACCGGGGCGTGCTGCGCCTGCGGCCTGCCCGCCACCTCCTGCTCCTGATGATGGTGGCGCGGGTGCCGCATACTGCGGCAGCGATCGTGCTCGTGCTGCACGTGGTCGAGACGCTCGGCCGCTCGTACGGCGAGGCGGGCCTCGTGGGCGCGGTGCTGACGGTGGGCATCGCGGTGGGCTCGCCGTGGCGCGGCAGGCTGCTCGACCGGATCGGGCTGCGTCGCACGCTGGTGCCGTCGATCCTGGTGCAGGCGGTGGCGTGGCCGGTCATGGGCCTCGTGGACTACTACTGGCTCTTCCCCGTCGTCCTGGTGGCGGGGCTCATGGAGCCGCCTGTCTTCGCGCTCGCGCGGACGTCGCTGACGGTCCTGGTGCCCGTGGACAAGCGCCGCTCCGCCTTCGCCCTGGACGCGATCCTCACCGACCTCGTCTACATGGTGGGCCCGGCCACGGCCACGTGGGCCGCCATCACGGTGGGCACCTCGGAGGTGCTGCTCGCGGTCGGTCTCGCCACCACGGCGGCGTGCGTGCTCATCTGGTTCGCCGACCCGCCGGTGAAGGCCCCCGCCGAGGACGTCCCGGCCCTGGCCGACCTCCCGGCGGAGGCCCCGGTGCCCGTCGCCGCCGTGCCGCGCACCCGGCGGCCCGTCTGGGCCGAGCCGGGGCTGTTCCTGCTCCTGGTAGCGTCAGGCGTCGCCATGATCGCGCTCCAGGGCACGGACCTCGGCGTGCTCGCCGCCCTGCGTGAGACGGGCAACCTCATGTCGCTGGGCCTCGTCTACTTCTGGTGGTGCCTCGGCTCCGTCGTGGGCGGGCTCGTGTACGGGGCGTGGCACCGGTCGCTCGACCCGATGTGGCTGCTCGTCCTGCTCGGCGTCGTGACGATCCCCGTCGCACTCGGCACGGAGGTGTGGTCGCTGGCCGCGCTCGTGACCCTGGCGGGCCTCGCCTGCTCGCCGGTCCTCACCGCGCTCACCGAGGCGATCAGCCACCGCGTTCCCGAGGCGCGACGCGGCGAGGTCATGGGCTTCCAGGGCTCCGCGTACACGATCGGCACGGCGGCGGGAGCGCCGCTGTGCGGGTTCGTCATCGACCACGTGGGTGCGTGGGGATCGTTCGCCGTCACCGGGGTGGTGGCGGTCGTGCTGGGGCTGGTGGGCGTCGTCGTGCTGCGGCGGTTCCAGGCGGGGGTGGCGGCGGCCGAGGCCGCGGCCGCCGTCGCCGCCACGGAGGGGGTCGCCGAGCCCGACACGTCCACCGACCAGGACGGGCTCGAATCGGTTCGAGATTCTGTGGCAGGCTGATCGCCTCGCCGCGTTCGCGCGGGTCATCGCCGACCAGAGGAGCGCCATGTCATCGCTGTTCACCCCTCCCGCCGAGGGCCGCACGCCCGACCCGAGCCTGGCCCACCGGCGCGCCGACGCGGTGGTGACCCTCCGTGGTGCGGACGGTGCGCCGCTGGCCAGCCGGGACGTCGTCGTGCAGCAGACGCGGCACGCGTTCCTGTTCGGCTGCATCGGCTTCGACCTGGTCGACCTGGCGAACGGCTACGAGACGTCCCGGTACGGGTCCGACCACCTCGCCGAGGCGAAGGCCGAGCGGGACCGCGAGTACGACCAGCGCCTCGCTGACGCCTGGTTCGGCGTCTTCAACCAGACGACCCTCCCGTTCTACTGGGGGTCGTTCGAGCCGGAGCGCGGCAAGCCCGCCACCGAGCCCCTGCGCCGGGCCGCCGAGTGGTTCGTGGAACGCGGCGCCGTGGTCAAGGGTCACCCGCTCGTGTGGCACACCGTCCAGCCGAGATGGCTGCTCGACGTCGCGACGGGGCCGGGCGGCGTCGACGAGGTGGAGCGGCTGCAGCGCGAGCGCGTCCGGCGCGACGTCGGCGACATGGCGGGCGTGATCGATACCTGGGACGCGATCAACGAGGTCGTGATCATGCCCGTGTTCACCGCGGAGGACAACGCGATCACGCGGCTCGCGCACGTCAAGGGCCGCGTCGAGATGATCCGCCTGGCGTTCGAGGAGGCGCGGGCGGTGAACCCGTCGGCGACGCTGCTCCTCAACGACTTCGACATGTCGACCGCGTACGAGTGCCTGATCGAGGCCGTGCTCGAGGCGGGGATCCGCATCGACGTGCTCGGCCTCCAGTCGCACATGCACCAGGGCTACTGGGGCGAGGAGAAGACGCTCGGGATCCTCGAGCGGTTCTCCCGCTACAACCTGCCCATCCACTTCACGGAGACCACGCTGCTGAGCGGCGACATCATGCCCGCGCACATCGAGGACCTGAACGACTGGCAGGTCGACTCCTGGCCCTCCACGCCCGAGGGCGAGGAGCGGCAGGCCGACGAGCTGGAGCGGCACTACCGGACGCTGCTGTCGCACCCGTCGGTCGAGGCGATGACGTACTGGGGGCTCTCCGACCGCGGCATGTGGCTCAACGCGCCCGGCGGGCTCCTGCGCGCCGACGGCTCGCCGAAGCCTGGCTACTCACGCCTGCACGACCTGATCAAGGGCGAGTGGTGGCTCTCGCCCACCACGCTGCGCACGGACGCCTCGGGCACGGTCCGGTTCAGCGGCTTCCTCGGTGACTACGAGCTGGTGGCCGACGGTGGTTCGGCCGCGGTCTCGTTGGGCTCGCCGGGGCGGCTGGAGCTGGACGCGACACTGGCCTGAGCCGGCGCGCGCGATCGCCCGCGTGATCGGTAGTTCGTCGCATGATCGGCAGTTCGAACTGCCGATCACGCGACGAACTACCGATCGCGACGAGACGGGGTGGGCCGGCAGCGGTATAGCGCGATGTGTAGTAGCGTGCACCGCACCAGTCCGGTGACGAGGGTTACTCTTCACGGATATTTGCCACGAATCGTTCAAAGCTCGCCAAGAGTGTCGAACGCCGCGAGGAGGTACCGTGCAGAACGCCGTCGGCTGGTCGCCGCACCGTCGGGCGAGGTCCGTCACCTGGGGGACCGTCAGCGTGCTCGTCGTCGCCGCCGTGGTCCAGGTCGACTTCTGGCCGCTCACCGCATACCGGCTCTTCAGCACCATCCGGACGGACGAGCGGACGGTGACCCGGCTGATCGCTGTGGTCGACGGCGAGGACCGGTCCGTCACCCCCCGCGGCCCGCTGATCAGTACCACCACGAGGTTCGTCGCGAGCCTCCCGGAGGCCGACGACGCCGCGCGGGCCACGATGCTCGCCACGTGGCTGCCCCACCTGGGGCTCGACCCGGCCGACGTCACGTCCCTGCGCCTGGAGTCGGTGCACCAGGTGCTGGACCCCGAGACGCTCCTCTGGTCCGACGGCACCACCGAGGTCAGCTGGCAGGAGGACCTGTGACCGCCCAGGTTGTCGCCGCCCGCCCTCGCCCGATGCTCTCTCTCGCGCGTCGGCTCGACCAGGCGCTGCTCGCCCCGGCCACGCCGCACGCGCTCGTGCGGCTGCGCACGCTCCTGGCCCTGGTCATGGGGCTCCAGCTCGCGACGACCGACTGGGCCCCGATCGCCGCCCGGCCCGCTGAGCTCACCTACCGGCTGTGGGTGCTGGGCTGGCTCCCGGCTCCGGTGCCGGAGCCGGTCCTGCTCCTGCTGGAGGTCGCCGGTCTCGCGGGCGTCGCGCTCGTTCTCGCACGCCGGTGGCCCCGGGCCGGCTTCGCGCTCGCCTGGGCCTGCTATCTCGTGCTCGCGGGGCTGTGGGGCGCCTCGGGGAAGTTCATGCACAATGACCTTCTCCCGCTGACGGTCGCGTTCCCGCTCCTCTTCGCCCCCGCCGTGCCCGAGGGCGCCGGGCGCGACACCCGCTGGGGCTGGCCTCCGCGAGCGGCACTGATCGTGCTGGCGACCGTCTATTTCCTCACCGGCGCGCAGAAGCTCCGGCACAGCGGGCTCGAATGGGCGTTCGGCGAGAACATGGCGTGGGTGCTGCGGCAGGGGCGGTCGCCGTTCGGGCCTGGGCTGACGCACTTCCTCGCGGACACCCCGCTCCTTCCCCAGCTCCTGGCGAGCGGCGCGCTCGCTCTGGAGCTCGGCGCGCTGGTGCTGCTCGCGCTGCGGCGGACCCGCGTGCCGTTCGCCGTCGCCGCCACGGCGATGCACCTCAGCATCTGGGCCTGCCTGGGGCTCGACTACTCGCCGTGGTGGCTCACCGCCTGGGCTGTAGCCCTGGCGACAGGGCCGGTCCTGCAGCAAGGAGGGAAACCGGGCGGGTGGCGTCGTCGGGCGGCGGACGTCCCGGCGGGCGGCGCCGCCTGGGCGGGCGCCCCGGCGGCCCCGGGCGCCCCGGGCGGCGCAGCGTGAGCGGCCCCGACGTCGTCGTGGTCGGTGCAGGTCCGAACGGCCTCGCCGCGGCTGTGACCCTGGCGCGTTCCGGTCTCGCCGTGACGGTGCTCGAGGAGCAGACGACGGCGGGCGGTGGCGCGCGGACGCTCGGCCTGGGCCTGGCTCCCGGGATCGTGCACGACGTGTGCTCCGCGGTGCACGCGATGGCCTGGGCCTCGCCGTTCTTCCGGGCCTTCGATCTCGAGGCGCACGGCGTCGAGCTCCTCACCCCGAGGGTGTCCTACGGGCAGCCCATCGAGGGCGCGCGGGCGGCGGTGGCGTACCACGACCTCGCCACCACGGTGGCCGCGCTGGGACCGGACGGAGGTGCCTGGGAGGGCCTGCTGGGCCCGGTGGTCCGCGGGTGGCGCGCCGTCGCCGACGCGGGGATGGGGGACCCCGCCGGGCTGGCGGGCAGGGTCCCGGACCTCGTGCGGACGGGCGGCATCCGGCCGCTCGTCGCTCTCGCCCTGCGGGTGCTGGAGCAGGGGACCCCGGCGTGGGGACTCCGCTTCCGGGGGGACGAAGCTCCTGCGCTGCTGTCCGGTGTGGCGGCGCACGCGATCTCCCGGGTGCCGTCGCTGCCGTCGGCCGCCGTGGCCCTGCTCCTGGCGGCGCTGGCCCACGCGTGTGCCGGCTGGGCGGTGCCCCGCGGGGGGTCGCAGGCGATCGTCGACGCGCTGCTCGCCGACCTGGCTGCGCACGGCGGGGTCGTCGTCACGGGGCACCCGGTGCAGTCGGCCGCAGACCTGCCGCCCGCACGCGGCTACGTGTTCGACACCACGCCACGGGTCGTGGCGCAGGTGCTGGGCGACCGGCTGCCGACCCGGGTACGGCGGCGGCTCACGGGGTTCCGGCACGGGCCCGGGGCCGCGAAGGTGGACTTCGTGCTGGCCGGGCCGGTGCCGTGGGCCGCGCCCGGGCTGCGTGAGGCCGGGACGGTGCACCTGGGGGGAACCCGAGGCGAGATCGCCGCGGCGGAGGCGGCGGTGGTCGCAGGGCGGCACGTGGCTCGTCCGGTGTGCCTCGTGTCCGACCCTGCGGTGACTGATCCCACGCGGGAAGCGGGCGGCCTCCGTCCCTTGTGGTCGTACGCGCACGTGCCCGCCGGGTCGACCGCCGACGTGACCGAGGCGGTGACCGCGCAGATCGAGCGGTTCGCGCCCGGGTTCCGTGACGTCGTGGTGGCGTCGAGGTGCGTGCCGGCCGCGCGCATGGCGGACCACGACAGCAACCTCGTCGGCGGCGACATCCTCGGCGGTGCTCTGGGTCTGGGTCGGATCATCACGGGACCCGCGGGGCTCCATCCCTATGGGGTGGGCGTGCCGGGCGTGGTGCTGTGCTCGTCGTCGACGCCACCAGGCCCGGGTGTCCACGGGGCAGGCGGGTACAACGCGGCACTGCACCTGCTGCGGACCCGGTTCGGCGCCGAGGGTGTGGTCCCCTTCACCTGAGCCGTCGATCGACGTTGACGACGCCGAGGAGAGCGAGGACGGCGTTCTCGGCACGCAGGCCGACGCGTACCTCCACCAGGGACCGTCTCGGCGAGCACCGCCGACGACGTGGCTGGGACGACGAGGAGGACGAGGTCGTGCGGTTCGGGCTGGCCGTCCTCGCGGCGGCGGCGCCGTCAGCGGCGGCCGAGGCCGGAGGAGCTCCGGCGGTTCGCGGAGACCCCGTTGGTGCCCGCCGCCCACGAGCGGCTCGTCCGAATGGCGGCGGCCGATCACACGGCAGCGTTGAGCGCCGCCACCACCTGGTCGTAGTCACCGCGCGCCTCGCCGAAGCGGAGGAACTTCACGCGCTCCACCAGGACCTGGTGCGCGTCGGGCCGGGACTCGAGGAGCGCCATCGCCTCGTCGGCGTAGGCGTCGAGCGGCATGGCGTGCTCGTCCGACTCGTGGCCCGGCATGAGTGCGGTCTGGACGGACGGCGGCACCAGCTCCACGACCTCCACCGAGGTGCCGGCGTACTGGAGGCGCAGCGACTCGCTCAGCTGGTGGATCGCGGCCTTGGTCGCGTTGTAGGTGGGCGTGAACCGCAGCGGCGCGTACGCCAGGCCGGACGAGACGGTCATGATCGTCGCGGCCGGGCGGGAGTGCAGGTGCTCGGTCAGCGCGGCGACGAGGCGGATCGGGCCGAGCAGGTTCGTCACGACCATCTCCTCGGCGTCGGCGAGGAAGGCGGGGGAGAGCCAGTCCTCGGCCCGCATGATGCCCGCCATCGCGATGAGGACGTTGAGCTCGGGGTACCGCGCGACGACGTCGGCCGTCGCCGTGGTGATGGACCGCGCGTCCGACGTGTCGATGCGGACGGTGCCGAACCCGTGCTCGGCGGCAAGCTGGTCCAGGAGACCGGTGCGGCGGCCGCCCACGACCACCGTGTTGCCCTTCGCCTGCAGGCGGAGCGCCAGAGCCAGGCCGATGCCGCTCGTCGCGCCGGGGATGAAGATGGTGTTTCCGGAGATGTTCATGCCGTAACCCTGCGGCCGACCGGCCGACGGCGGGAGAGACCCGGTGAACCAGGGACCCGCGATCCCTGGCTCGCGCCGCGCCACGCGCGCAGGATGGTGCCCATGGACCGCGCCGCCCTCGCTGACTTCCTCCGCCGCCGCCGGGAGGCGCTGCAGCCCTCCGACGTGGGCCTCGTCCCGGGGCCGCGCCGTCGGGCACCAGGCCTGCGGCGCGACGACGTCGCGGCGCTCGCGGGCATGTCGGTGGACTACTACGCGCGGCTGGAGCAGCAGCGGGGCCCTCAGCCGTCCGAGCAGATGCTCGCTGCGCTCACCCGGGCCCTGCGCCTCACCGTGGAGGAGCGTGACTACCTGTTCCGTCTCGCCGGGCACGGCGTGCCGCGGCGCGTCCCGCTCGACGCGCACGTGGCGCCCGCGCTCCTCCGGGTCTTCGACCGGCTGGAGGGCACCCCTGCCATGATCCTGTCGAGCCTGGGGGAGCCGCTCGTGCAGAACCGTCTGGCGGCGGCCCTCTTCGGGGACGCGTCGCAGTACTCGGGGTTTGAGCGCAGCGGCATCTACCGGTGGTTCACGGACCCTTCGTCGCGGGCCGTGTACCCGCAGGAGGACCACGAACGTCAGGGCCGGAACCAGGTCGCCTCGCTGCGAGCCGCCTACGGTGCCGCCGAGGGCGGGGCCGGGTCCCGCGCCGGGCGGCTCGTCGCCGTCCTCCTCGAGCGGAGCACCGAGTTCCGCACGCTGTGGGGGCTGCACGAGGTGGCGCGCCGGTTCGAGCAGCACAAGACCCTGGTGCACCCCGAGCTGGGCCGGATCGACGTGGACTGCCAGGCGCTGTTCACCGAGGACCAGTCGCAGGCCCTCCTCGTGCTGACACCCTCGCCGGGGAGCGAGGGGGAGGAGAAGCTGCGGCTCCTCGCCGTGCTGGGCGCCGAGACGTTCGCCTGACCGGTGGTGCGCGGCTTCATTCGAACGGGTTGAAGACCTGCGCGCCAGTGCCCGCGAAGTCCTTGTCGTTGCGAGTCGCGACGGTGAGTCCGTGCTCGATTGCTGTCGCGGCGAGCAGTGAGTCGATCGCCGGGAGCGGTCTTGCCGCATTGATTGCCGCCCACCGCACGGCGACGGCGTGGGTGACTGGGAGCAGCCGGTCTTGATACGCCTGCTCAAGACCTGTCACCCACGTGTCGAGTGCCTCAGCCCTGGCCATGTCACGACGCCCAAGTCGGGCGATGCCTGTACGGAGCTCACCGATCGTCAGGACCGACACTGCGATCTGCTCCGTGCGCAGGCCGCCGATCCACGTGGCTACCCGCGGCGACGGTTCCCGGCGGCGGAGCTCAGACACGACATTCGTGTCGAGGAGAAATCTCATACCAGTTCGTCCAGATCCACGTCTCGGACGAGGCTCTGGTTGCGTGTGATCTCCAGGTCGTCGGCATCAGGACCATGCAGGAGATAGTCGGACAGCTCCAGCCGTGGGCTCGCAAGCTGATGGTACAGATCGATGCTCAACACGACGGCGACCTCTTCACCGTGCCGCGTAATCACCTGCGGCCCGTCCGTGGCTGCCTCCCGGAGCACCTCGCTGAATCGTTGTTTTGCGTCCTGGACCTGCCATGCGTTCATGATGGACCTCCCGTCTGGACAGTCTAGACAGATATACGGACGGCCGCGATAGGTTCCATCGAACAGGTGAGGACGGGAGAACCGCATGGAGCTGCAGGCCGGTGCGCCGGAGGCGTACCTGGGGGCGGACGACGTCGTGGAGGCCAGCGCCCCGGAGGTCGTGGAGCTCGCGGCCCGGCTGCGGGCCGAGCACCCGGGAGACACCGCGTTCGCGCGCGCCGCGTTCGAGTGGGTGCGCGACGAGGTGGCGCACTCGGTCGACGCCCAGGACCCGCGCATCACCGTGACCGCCACCGAGGTGCTGGAGCGCCGGGTGGGGCTCTGCTTCGCGAAGTCGCACCTCCTGGCGGCGGTGCTCCGCGCGGGCCGGGTGCCCGCGGGCCTCTGCTACCAGCGGTTCGGCGACGGAGACGCCGCCATGCTCCACGGCCTGGTCGCCGTCCATCTGGACGGCGCCTGGAGCCGCCAGGACCCACGGGGCAACAAGCCCGGCGTCGACGCGCAGTTCTCGCTCGGCGCCGAGCGCCTGGCCTGGCCCGCAGACCCGGCGGCAGGCGACCTCGACTACCCGCAGGTGCTGGCCGCGCCCGCCCCGGTGGTGCTCGCTGCGCTCCGAGGGTCCGACGACGCCCTGGCCCTCTGCGCCGGAGGCCTCCCCGGCGCGCTCTGACGATCTCCGCACCCCGACCTACCATCGCAGCATGGGTAGGGTGGCGCGCTGATGGGCGCGGGGCACACGCACGACCATCTCGGTGGCGCGATCGGCGCGCCCGACCACCGCGGTCGGCTCGCGGTGGCGTTCGGCATCACCGTCGCGATCCTCGTCGCGCAGGCCGTCGGCGCCGTCATCACCGGCAGCCTCGCCCTGCTGGTCGACACGGCCCACCTGCTCACCGACGCCGTCGGGCTCGGCATCGCGCTCGGCGCGGCCTGGCTCGTGCGACGCCCGGCCTCCGGCCGGCGCACCTGGGGCTTCCGCCGCGCGGAGGTGCTCGCCGCCCTCGGCCAGGCGGCAGTGCTCCTCGCCGTGTCCGTGTACGTGCTGGTCGAAGGCGTGCAGAGACTGTTCGGGCCGCCCGAGGTGCCCGCCACCGAGCTGCTCGTGTTCGGCGTCATCGGCCTCGCCGGGAACGTCGTGGCGCTCGCGGTCCTCGCCGGCGGGCGACGCGAGAGCCTGAACCTGCGCGCCGCCTTCCTCGAGGTCGTGGGCGACGCGCTGGGCTCGGTCGGCGTGATCGCCGCCGCCGTCGTCATCGCGGCCACCGGATGGCAGCAGGCCGACGCCGTGGCGGGCCTGCTCATCGGCGCGCTGATCGTGCCGCGGGCCCTCGTGCTGCTGCGTGACGCCACGAGCGTCCTCCTCGAGTCCACGCCGCCCGGCCTCGACCTGGACGACGTCCGCGCCCACCTCCTTGCGCTCGACCATGTCGAGTCGGTGCACGACCTCCACTCCTCCCTGATCGCCACGGGCCTGCCCGTGCTCACGGCGCACGTCGTGATCACCGACGGGTGCTTCCGCGACGGTCACGCGCCGCGGATCCTGGACGACCTCCAGCAGTGCGTCGCCGAGCACTTCGACGTCGCGGTGGAGCACTCCACGTTCCAGCTCGAGCCGGCCGGTCACGTGGGCCACGAGCGGCCCTGTCACGACTGAGGTGCGCAAACACCGGTCAGTCCCACCACAGCCGCCACCACTCGACGGGCTCGGGACCGTCGTGGGCCTCCGGTCCGTGGACGGTCCCCGGCAGGTGGCCGTGCCACGGCGTGATCTCGTCGGGCCTGCCGAGCGCGTCGTCGACCCCGAGCGTGGCGAGGTGCTCGATCAGCTGGTCGCACGCGCACCCGTCGTCGTGCCTGCGGGTGATCTCGAGCGCGTCCGGGACGCCCACGATGACGCCCTCGACGGTCACGCGCTCGTCGCAACGGGCCGGTCCCACCACGTAGCCGTGCGCCACGAGCTGCCCGGGGTGGGCGGCGACCGCGCGGAGCACGTTGCCGAGCGTGGGCCCGTCGTTCTGCCGGTCCGCCAGGTCGTCCTCCTCCAGGACGTCGAGCAGTGCCGCCGCGGCGGGTGCGTCGAGGTTGTCGAACCGGAGCAGCTCGGAGCCGCACGGGCCACCGGTCAGGTCCGGCAGGTCGGCGAACATCGGGGCGAGCGCGCGGTCTGCCCCGAGCTGGAGCAGGCGCCCGTGGACGTGCTCCGGCCAGCCGGTCCAGCAGTCCCGCAGCTCGACTGCGGTCTGCCGCGCCCAGTCGGCTGCCAGGTCGATCGTGCTGGTGCTGAGCGGGTACATGATCGGGCTCTCGGCCCGGCGGCGCTCGGTCGGCGGCATCGGCTCTCCTCGGTCGGGCCGGCCCCGATGGGCCGGCTCCAACCACCCTGGCTCGGCGGCCTGCCCGGCGCCGGGCGCTGGAGCCCTCGCCTGTGGACAGCCGAATGTGGTCGGCCTCGGACCGTTGAAAACCCGTGCGTCCGTACCGTGAGAACTTCCGCCTTCGCCATGGCTCTCGCGAAATGTGCGCGCTAACATTTCGCTTTGTCCGTTTGCTCCGCACTGGAACGAACGGGTGGTCGTCCGCAGTCCCGGCAGCGCCGCCAGGCCCGGACGACCTGCTGCGAGGCGTGCCGGGCACAGCCGCCCGGCGCGCTCCACCCTCGAGCTCCAGGAGTCCCTGTGCACAGAAGAACCTCACGGCTGCGCGCCGCCCTGGCGGGAGCAGCCGCCACCGTCCTGGTCGCGGTCGGCCTCACCGCGCTGCCCGCGGTCACGGCCTCGGCCGCGCCGAGCATCGGCCAGTGGTACGTCATCACGAGCGCCCACTCAGGCATGGCGATGCAGATCGCCGGCGGCTCCACCGCGACGGGCGCAGAGCTGGTCCAGCAGCCCCGCACGAACGCCACGAGCCAGCAGTTCCGGCTCGTCGACTCCGGCGGCGGCTACTACCGCCTCCAGGCGCGCCACTCCAACCAGGTGCTCGACGTCTACGGCTGGGACGCCGCGGACGGCGCCACGATCGCTCAGTACACGGACCTCAACGGCACCAACCAGCAGTGGTCGATCACCGAGCAGAGCGACGGCACCTACAGCTTCGTCAACCGGTTCTCCGGCAAGGCCCTGGACCTGTGGAACTTCTCCACGACGGCGGGGTCCCGCATCTCGCAGTACACCCCTAACGGCCTGGCCGTGCAGCGGTGGATCCTGAACCCGGTCACCACGACCGCGCTGACCAACCCGATCCGGTCCAACGGCGCCGACCCGTGGATCGAGTTCTGGGACGGCTACTACTACCTGTCGACCACCACGTGGGACTCCACGGTGATCATGCGCCGCGCCACCACTCTGGCCGGCCTGAAGACCGCCACGGACACCGTCGTGTGGGACGACTCCGGCGTCGCCAGCCGCTGCTGCAGCCACTGGGCGCCCGAGTTCCACCGGATCAACGGCACGTGGTACCTCATGTACACGTCAGGCAACTCGCAGACGAACCTCGACGGCCAGAAGCTGCGCGTGCTCCGTTCCACGAGCAGCACGCCCATGGGCCCGTACGAGTTCATGGGCACGCCGCTGCCCAACCAGTGGAACATCGACGGCAGCTACCTCGAGCTCAACGGGAGCCTCTACCTGCTGTGGTCGGAGTGGGTGGGGTCCAACCAGTCCATCCGGATCGCGTCCATGTCGAACCCGTGGACGGTGTCGGGCAACCACTACACGATCTCCCAGCCGAGCTACTCCTGGGAGACGGTGGGCGCACGCGTGAACGAGGCGCCGGCCATCCTGCAGCGCAACGGCCGCACGTTCATGACCTTCTCGGCCTCGTCGTGCAACACCCCGGACTACAAGCTCGGCCTGCTCGAGCTGACCGGCAGCAACCCGTTGCAGGCGGCGTCGTGGACCAAGAAGTCGACGCCCGTCTTCCAGCAGGGCAACGGCGTGTACGGGCCGGCGCACAACGGGTTCTTCTCGTCGCCCGACGGTACCGAGCAGTGGCTCGTCTACCACGGCAACACGTCGTCCAGCCAGGGCTGCGGCTCCACGCGGCAGACCCGCGTGCAGAAGATCAGCTGGAACGCGGACGGCACCCCGAACTTCGGGACGCCCGTGTCGAGCGGCGTGACCCTCACGCCCCCGTCGGGGGAGTAGCCCCAGGCGGCCCGACGCCGGTGGGTCACCTTCCGTACGGAAGCCGACCGACCGGCGTCGGGCACCACGGCCTGAGAACATCTCCTCGTGGACGACTCCCAGCGCTGCCCCTGCAACTCCGGTGACACCTACGGCGACTGCTGCGGCCGCCTGCACCGCGGGGGTGCCGCGGCCACCGCGGAGGCGTTGATGCGCTCGCGCTACAGCGCCTTCGTGGTGCGCGACGCCGACTACCTGCTGGCGACCTGGCACCCCAGCACCCGACCGGACCCGCTGGACCTCACCGACGACCCGCAGTGGCGGCGGCTCGAGATCCTCGCCACCGAGGCCGGCGGGCCGTTCGACGCCACGGGCGTGGTCGAGTTCTCCGCGCGCTACCGGTCGGGCCCGGAACGGGGAGAGCTGCACGAGGTCAGCCGCTTCGTCCGCGAGGGCGGCCGCTGGTTCTACCTGGACGGCACGTACCGCTGATCCGGGCTGCACTCCCCACGAGCGCCGAAGGCGTCGTCGCCGTCGGCGCCCGTGGGGCGCGCCCGGGCCCGGGGCCGTGGTGGTGTCGTCGTTGACCTCACCTGGTCCCGGGCCCGGTGGTGCGCGCGCCGGGAAGGGCGCGCCCTCGGGGGAGCTGGGTCCTGCGGCCGTGCCGCGGGGATCGTCTTCCGCCGTCGTGCGCCCCATCGCGCGCCGGCGGGTCCTGCTACGCCATCACGCTGCCTGCCGGCTCGAAGACCTGGCGCATGTGAGCGAGGGCGCCCTCGAGGATCTGCGACACCCGTTCGCGCGTGACGCCGAGCCGACGGCTGATCTCGTCGAGCGACCGGGACATGCCGTCCACGAGGCCGAAGCGGAGCTCGAGGACCCTG
Source organism: Antribacter gilvus (assembly GCF_003946865.1). Taxonomy (GTDB): domain Bacteria; phylum Actinomycetota; class Actinomycetes; order Actinomycetales; family Cellulomonadaceae; genus Antribacter; species Antribacter gilvus. The sequence continues at coordinate 178,439 of NZ_QXTH01000007.1, read as the reverse complement.
GCCTCGAGCGCGTCGAGGTGGCTGAGGGCCTGGCGGATGCGGCCCAGGGCGACGGGCGTGCCGAGCGGCGCCTCAGGAGCCCAGGTCGAGGCGGCGGTGCCGCTGGCGGCGACCGCGCGGGCGACGGAGCGGCGGACCCACCGGCGGGCGTACCCGCTGAACGAGCCGCGCTCAGGGCTGTAGGACTCGACGGCGCGGACGAGGCCGAGGCTGCCCTCCTGGACCAGGTCCGCGTAGGGCAGGTGACCCACCCAGCTCTTGGCGACAGCCGGGACGAGGTGCAGGTTGGCGAGGACGAGCCGCTCCTTCGCGGCGCGGGCGTCCGCGACGTCCGCCTCCAGGCGGGCGCGGAGGGCAGGGGTGACCGCGACCGCGGCGAGCGTGCGAGCGGCGGCGGTGCCGGTCGTGACGCGGGCCAGGAGGAGCGACTCCTCGGCGGAGGTCAGGGGCGGGGTGTGCGCGATGGCCGTGGCGTACTCGCGGGGTAGCGCAGGCAAAGGACTGGAATGACTGCCGCGTGGTGAGCGGGGTGCGCGGGTAGATCTCATGGGATTCTCCTCGTGCGGGGCCCGCCCGGTGATGGCGAGCGCTTGCCTTGGAGAATATTCACCTTAGGTACGGTCTGGGAAGAGTCAAGTTTTCGCTGTGAGAGATCGCGGGTCGGTCACGACCCGTCCGGGGCACGGATAATCGACCGGTGACAGACCTCAACGTGGTCCGGGTCGAGGACCCCGCCGACGCGCGCCTCGCCGACTACACCAACCTCACAGACGTGGCCCTGCGGGCCAAGCACGAGCCTGCCAAAGGCCTCTACATCGCGGAGAGCTCGACGGTGATCCGTCGCGCGCTGGCCGCCGGGCACCGGCCACGGTCGTTCCTGATGGCCGAGAAGTGGCTCGCCTCGATGTCCGACGCCGTCCCGGAGGGCGTCCCCGTCTTCGTCGCCGCCGACCCGGTGCTGGAGGCCGTGACGGGCTTCCACCTGCACCGCGGGGCCCTGGCCGCGATGCACCGCCCGCCGCTCGTCCCGGTGCACGAGCTGCTCGCCGCTGCCCGGGGCGGGGCCGGGGCGCGCCGGGTCGCTGTGCTCGAAGACCTCGTGGACCACACCAACGTGGGCGCAGTCTTCCGCAGCGCCGCCGCTCTGGGGGTCGACGCGGTGCTCGTGTCGCCCCGGTGCGCCGACCCCCTGTACCGCCGCTCGGTGCGCGTCTCCATGGGCACCGTGTTCCAGGTGCCGTGGACCCGGCTGGAGACCTGGCCCGGCGGCCTGACCGCACTGCAGGACGACGGCTACACGGTGGCGGCGCTCGCCCTGTCCGACGACTCCGTGTCCCTCGACGAGCTCGTCGCCGACCTGCCCGAGCGGCTCGCGCTCGTGCTGGGCGCCGAGGGCGACGGCCTCTCGAGAGGCGCCGTCGAGGCCGCCGACCTCGTCGTCCGCATCCCCATGGCGGGCGGCGTGGACTCGCTCAACGTCGCGGCCGCGTCAGCGGTGGCGTTCTGGGCGACGCGGTAGCGCGTGTCGTGCAAGGGGGGAAGGCGAACGGGCGGTCGCTAGGTGTTGTGGGTCTCACCCCTGAACGCTGTTGCGTTTTTCGCAACCGTGCGGAATGGTTTACCCATGGACACTAATCTCCCTACCCGTGTCCGCGAAGCGATCGCCGAGACCGGTCTGACCCACGCGGAGTTCGCTGCACGTGTGCGGATGACTGCCGATAAGCTCTCGAAGTCCCTGAATGGAAGTCGACGCTTCACCACGCTTGAGTTGGCGCTCATCGCTGACGCCTCAGGGACGACTGTCGATTGGCTCATCAACGGGACCGTCGTCGAGCAGCCCGCGATGGCTGCGCGCACCGTGCTGAAAAGTGGACAGAGCAAGCAGGAAATCGAGTCGTTCGTCGAGCACTTCATGACTGCCGACCGGCAACTCCAGAAGCTTCGCGGGCGTCGTGAACTCACGCCTTTGCCTGTCGGTCCGCCGCCGGAGGGGGCGGAGGCATACGTTCCGCAGGTTCTCGCGACCTACGCTGCGGACCGCCTTGCGGCGCTTGACCGCAATGTCGATGGTCTAACAACTGCGGACCTAATTGAGGCGATCCGCCAGGCTTTCGATGTTGACACGGTTGTCGATACCCTTCCTGGTGGACTCGACGGGTTTGCCTGGCAGACGTCGACGCTGCGCATCCTGGGTGTCCGCCGCACGCCCTACTGGGCGAGGCAGCGGTTCACTCTCGCTCACGAGTTGGGCCACATTTTGATGCACCAGGCCAAGGACCTGCTCGCCGAGAACGAGACGAACGGTCAGAAGCCGCCGGGAGAGCGGGCAGCTGACCAGTTCGCCGCGCACTTCCTCATGCCTGAGAGGGCCCTGCGTGATGCTGCGTCGTCGGGGCACCTCGAACGGCACACCGCCATCGATCTCATCAACCGCTTGCTCGTCTCGCCTGCTGCGTTCAGCTGGCGCGCGTACAACCTCGGGCTGATCTCAGCCAGCGAGCGGGAGGAGCTGGCCGTTCTCACAGCTGAGATCTGTGCGGTTCTTGGGGACCGCGCTGACCTTGTCTACCAGGCGCGGACTGCATCTGAGGCACAGCGACTGCCTCGGCGGCTCGTCGTTGGACACATCTCGGCCTATCAGGAGGGCGAGACGTCCGCCCGCCCGCTCGCGAACCTGCTGGGCGTGCCAGTCCAAGAGGTCGTCAATCTCTTCGGCGGAGGGGACCAGGAAGGTTGAGCCATCTCTGGTTCCCGGACAACTCGGTCCTCTGCAACTTCGCCGCGGTCCAGAGCATCGGTCTCCTGAAGAGTGATCTCCAAGCTCGGGGCCGGTGGTCGGCCGCTGTCGCGTACGAGACGGAGAACTCATCGGCGTTCTTGCCGAATCTGCGCGAGCTGATCGACGGGGACTGGCTCAGCGACCCCATTGAGACCACCGAAGGCGAAGCAGAGGTGATCGACCGGATCCGTGTCGCGGCCTTTGGCGGGAACGATCAGAAGCCGCTTCAGCACCTCGGAGAGGCCGAGACCTGCCACATCTTGCGGACTCGCCCAGAGTTCGCTGGGTCCGTGTGGATTACCGATGACATTGCCGCTCTGGACTTCGGGCGCCGGGGCGGTCTGACGACGTGGTCGACTCGGACGATTGTCGAGCATCTCATCGCCAACGGCGAACTGTCTGAGGACGGAGGATTCGCCCTGCTCCGCGCGATGGAGGCAGCGGACCGCTTCGTCTTCAACATGCCGACCGCTGTACGCGATCTCCATTGAAGCTCGCTCCGACCGGCAACCTGCGTGCCCCTCCGTAGGTGCTCAACCCGCGTGAGTTCCACACGATCGTTCACCACTTGACGTGGTTGAGGCCTCCCGCGTCGGACACCAGTACGGTGGGCCGGTGCGATCCACGGCCTACACCTGGAAGGTCACCAAGTACGACCCTGCAGACTTCGATGGGCACTATGTCGGCACTCTCTCGTCGTTCACCGACCACGGCCCGGTCGAGGCCTCGTACCTGGATGCAGTCTTGGCCTTCGCCCGTGCGTCCGGCACCGAGACGCTCACGGTCCGCGAGCCGCAAGTAGCACCGCTCACCCGGTCCTGGCCGGACAGGGTCCCCGCGGGGCATGTTCTGTACCGGATCCTGGGCGACGACCTGAGTGCGTTCCACGACGGGGCCGAGGTCTCGCTCGAGGCGGCCGTCGAGCTCGTCCGGGAGATGCTCGGCGGCGACGACGGTGTGTGGTGCCGGCTCGAGCACGAGGACCAGTTCTTCGTCCACATCGGCTGGGACATGTACATGTACATCGGCAGCGACGACCCCTGCGAGGACGCGGTCCGGTCGAGCCGCGACGCGGGACTGTTCCCGGTGGAGATCGAGTGCTCGCCGCACGCCTTCGACCAGGACGATCACGACGACGTCGTCGACCGCCCGGGTGACGATGAGTTCTGGCGGGCCGTTGCCTCGATCCTCCAGGACGAGGACCACTTGCTGCTTGAGGAGAGCTCGGTGCAGAACGCGTCCCGATGGCACCGGATCACCCGGCACAACGTTGGTGAGGTGCGGGCGATGCTTCAGCCGCGGGCGATGGTGACGATCCTGCCTGGGATGACCGACGACGCCGCCTCCGTGGTCACGCACGTGGAAGCGAACCTGGACGACAGCGGCTTCGACGTCGTCTGGTCGGACGAGACCGGCACCGTCCGAGGCGTCCTCGTCATGGACGCCGAAGACCTCGACGGATGCCGCGACGGGCTTCGCGCGGCGCGGGCCGCAGCGTCCTTCCCCTTCACGGTCGACGACCGGCCCAGGCTCTGTACTGCCACCATGCCCGACGCGGACGGCGTGCTCCGCGCACGCTGGCGACCAGACCCCGCACCGGCAGACCGCGACTGGGCCGCCCGCGTCGAGCCCTAGACCAGGACCTCGCCCCCGCGCACCACGACCCGCCCCCCGGCCACGACGAGCTCACGGGCCGGCGCGCGGACGACCGCGTCCTCGGGGTTCTCCGCGTCCAGCAGCACGATGTCCGCGCGGGCGCCGACGACGAGGTCGTGGTCGGTGCGCCCGACGAAGGCCGCCGCGTCGCTCGTCGCGATCCGGGCCGTGCGCACGAGGTCCTCGTCATGGCGGAAGCGTGCGAGCTGCGCCAGGCGGGTGGTGAGCGCGAGCAGGTCGCCGGTGCCGTAGGGCGACCACAGGTCGCGGATGCCGTCGGTGCCCAGCCCCACGCGCACCCCGTGCTCGCGCAGCAGGTCCAGGGGCAGTGGCGTCGCGCCGATCGGGGCGACCGTCGTCATGCTGATCCCGGCCTCGCCCATCGCGGAGACCAGGTCGGCCGTCCGGTGCGCGGGCAGCTGACCGACGGCGAACCCGTGCGCCACGTTCACCCGGCCCTGGAGGCCGGCACGGACCGTGCGCTCGATCATGAGCTCGATCTGGAAGGCGCCGAGCTCGCCGCCGTCGTGCAGGTGGACGTCGATCCCGACACCGCGACGCTCGGCGATCTCGAACAGCCCGTCGAGCTGGCCCACGGGGTCGCGGTCGATGGAGGCGGGGTCGAGCCCGCCGATGTGCTCGGCCCCCGCGGCGGCGGCGTCGTCGAGCAGCTCGAGCACGCCCGGCCGGCGCAGGACGCCGTCCTGTGGGAACGCGACGATCTGGGCCTCGACCGCGCCGCCGAGCGCGGCGAGCGACTCGCGGACGACGTCGATCCCGCGCAGGCCGAGCCCCAGGTCGACGTCCACGTGGGTGCGGACGGCCGTGGTGCCGTGGCGGAGGAGCTCCCGCAGCACCGTCGTCGTCACGTCGACCCCGGGGATGCCGAGCTCGTCGCGGTGCGCGCGCTCGTGCGCGATGCGCCCCTGCGTGGTGGCTTCGCCGCCGTAGCTCACCCACGGCTTGCCCCACCAGCTCTTGTCGACGTGCGCGTGCGCGTTGACGAACCCCGGCAGGGCCAGCAGCCCGCGCCCGTCGACCTCGCCCGCGGCGAGGCCGACATGGCCCGACGGCGCCGCGCCGGTCGAGTCAGAAGGTGTCACCTGACTGATGCGTCCGTCCGCGACGTGGAGATCGACGGCCGGACCGCCCCACGGGCGGACGTTGCGCAGCACGGAGACCACCTGGGGCGCGCTCGGGAGCGGGTTCATGGGGAGTTCCTTCCTCGGGCTGGGATCGTCAAACGGTATACCATTTGCGATCAACACTTGGCGGGAGGATGTCGCCATGACCTCAGAGCAGTCGTTCGAGCCCGAGGCGGACAGGGTCGCCCGGATCGTTCGCGAGCAGATCATCGAGGGGGAGCGAGCCCCGGGGGACAGGCTCGTCGAACGCGACCTCGCGACCGAGCTCGGGGTGAGTCGCGTCCCCGTGCGCGAGGCGCTCAGGATGCTCGTCGCCGAGGGTCTCGTGACCCCCCGTCCCCGGACCTGGGCCGTGGTGCGCACCTTCACGGACGCCGACGTCGACGACCTGATCGAGGTCCGTTCCGCGATCGAGACGCTCACGTTCCGCCTCGCCGCCGAACGTCGCAGCCCTGAGCGGCTCACCGAGCTCGAGGCTGTCCTGGACCGCGAGGCGCAGGCGGCTCGCGCCCAGGACCCGACGGCCGCACACCGGGCCGGCGCCGACTTCCACGAGCTCGTCGCGGCCACGGCCGCGAGCCCGCTCCTGGACGAGATCGGTGCGATCACCGCGAGCCGGCTGCGCTGGCTCCTCGGGCAGCACCTCGATCTGCAGGAGATGGTCGACGAGCACCTCGGACTCCTGGGCGCGATCCGCGCAGGCGACGGTCAGGAGGCGGCACGACTCGCCGTCGAGCACCTGCGGACCAGCCGCGACGCCGCACGCCGGCTGCGTGCCGAGCAGGCGGCATCCCGCCACTGAGCCCGGCTCCTGTCGGGGGTGCCCCCGCTCAGGCGGCCGCGGTGCTCCGGTCCGCCGCGTGGTCGGCGGGCTCGTCGCCCGTCAGCTGCCCGCGCAGGCGGAGGGCGGCCTGCGCGCTGACCAGGGCGGCCTCCGCGACGTCGTCGTCCTCGGCGGTGTCGGCCGTGGCGAGGTGGTGGGCGAGGCGTGCGTCGAGCGCGGAGAGCGTCTCGTCCGGCTGCTGGGCGAAGTCGGTCGCGACCGCTTCGAGGTCGTCGTCACCGAACCGGAAGTGCGGCACCTCGGCCAGGTCGGTGACGAGGTGCAGGTCGCTACGGACGGCGCGCGCCAGGGCGGTGTCGATGCGCTCGAGGGTGCTCACGTGCGGAAACGTAATCCCCCGAATAGCCTCGAATCACCGAAAACGGCTGGTTTCACCCGCCCATTGTGACCTGTCCCACTCCGTCGAAGCGTTGCGAAGGTCCCCCAAAGTTAGGTTAGGCTCACCAGCGTGACGACTCAGGCGGGCAGCGACCAGGCTGCCCAGACCACCGCTCAGCCGTGGCGCATGTTCGACGTCGAGGTGACGCGCGTGACGCGGCTCTGCCCGTCGTTCGTGCGCATCACCTTCACCGGCGCGGACCTCGACCAGTTCGCGGACAACGGCCGCGACCAGCGCATCAAGCTGCTGCTGCCCGCCCCGTGCGGCAGCGGCTGGGCCGACCTGCGCCGTGACGACCCGGACTGGTACTCCGCCTGGCGGGCGCTGCCCGACGAGCGTCGCAACCCGCTCCGCACCTACACCGTCCGCACGGTGCGCAACGACCGCCGCGAGGTCGACGTCGACATGGTCCTCCACGGAGACTCCGGCCCGGCCTCGCGCTGGGCGCTCTGCGCCGAGCCGGGCGCGCCGCTCGTCATCATGGGCCCCAACGCCGCGTACACGGACGGCACGCACGGCGGCGTGGAGTTCGCGCCGCCGTCGCGCAGCCACGCACTGCTCCTCGCGGGCGACGAGACCGCTGTGCCGGCGATCGCCGCGATCTGCGAGTCGCTGCCCGACGACGCGGTGGGCGAGGTCTTCCTCGAGGTGCCGCACCCCGAGGACGGCTGGGACCTCGGCGCCCCCGCGGGTGTCCGCGTGCACTGGCTGGCTCGTGACGGCCGCGACCACGGCGACGTGCTCGTCCCGGCCGTGCAGGCCGCGGCGGACCGGCTCCTCGCGATGGGCGTCCGTCCGTCGGCGACGACCACCGTGTCGGCGCCGGTGACGCTCACGGCCGCCGGCATCGACCTGTCGGGCGAGCCGGAGGACGTGGACATCGACAACGGCATCCTGTGGGAGGTGCCCGTCGACATGACCGGTGCTCCGCTGGTGCAGGACACCGTGCTCTACGCGTGGTTCGCCGGTGAGGCGGGGATGATCAAGACGCTCCGCCGGTTCCTGGTGTCCGAGCGCGGCGTGGACCGCAAGGCGGTCGCGTTCATGGGCTACTGGCGCAAGGGCCGCTCCGAGATCTGACGGCAGGGAGCGACGCGGCCCGGGGTGGGCGACCGCCCCGGGCCTCTTGCGCTCCGTAGGCTAATGCTATTAGCCTACGGGCTATGACAACTCACCACCTCGACCGGCCGGACGGCCGCCTCGCCTACGACCTGACCGGCCCCGACGGCGCGCCGCTCGCGGTGACCGTGCACGGCATGGGGGCCAACCGGAAGGCTTTCCGCCTGCTCGCGCCGGCGCTGGTCGACGCGGGCTTCCGGGTCGCGAGCCTCGATGTGCGGGGGCACGGCGAGTCCACGGCGGTCTGGCCGGCCTACGACGCCGAGCAGGTGGCCGACGACGTCCTCGCGCTCGTGCGCCACCTCGACGGCGGTCCGGCCGTGCTCGTCGGCAGCTCCGTCGGCAGCGCTGCCGTGACGTTCGCGGCGGCGCGCGCTCCGCAGGACGTGGCCGGGATCGTGCTCGTGGGCGCGACGACCGTGCAGCGCGCGCTGAACCCCGTGCTGCGGCTGGCGCTCTGGGCGGTGACGCACAACGTCACCCTGTGGGGAGCCTTCTACCGCAGCCTGTTCAAGGCGGGGACGCCCGCCGACCACGCCGACGACACGGCCCGCCTCCTGGCCCAGCTCCGTGAGCCCGGCCGGCTGCACGCCGTCGGCGCGGTGCTCGACCCCACCTCCGTCTGGTGGGCGGACGGCCCCGCGGCCGAGGTGGCCTGCCCGGTCCTCGTCGTCATGGGCACCCTCGACCCCGACTTCCCGGACGCGCCCGCCGAGGCGCGGGCCGCCGTCGGCTCCTTCACGGCCACCACGGCCGAGCTGCTCCTGGTCGACGAGGCCGGCCACTACCCGTTCCTCGAGATCCCGGACCGGGTGAACCCGGCGATCGCGCGGTTCGCGGCCGAGGCGCGGAGCCGGGCCCGTGGCTAGGGCGGGCCTGTCGCCGCGGGCTGTGGTCGACGCCGCGGTCGCCGTCGTGGACGCCGACGGCCCGGCGGCGCTCACGCTCGCCGCCGTGGCCGCTCGGACGGGGGTGGCGACCCCCTCGCTGTACAAGCACGTGGGCGGGCTGGGGGAGCTGCGCACCCTCGTGTCCCTCCGGTTCCTGGAGGAGCTGGGTGACGTCGTCACCGCCGCGGGGCTGGGCCGCTCGGGGGACGACGCGGTCTCCGCCCTGCTGCACGGCTGGCGGCGGTACGTCCTCGACCACCCGCACCGGTACGCGTTCGTGCCGCTCGCCCCGCTCACGGACCCGGTCCTGGAGGCGGCAGGGAAGCGCGTGCTGGACGTCTTCGCGGCGGTGCTGGCCGGCTACGGGCTGTCCGGCGCCGAGGCGGTCCACGCCATGCGCCGCGCCCGCGCCGTCGTGCACGGGTTCGCCTCCCTGGAGGCCGCGGGAGGGTTCGCGATGGCGGAGGACGTCGACGCCAGCTTCGAGGGGGTCGTGGCGATGGTGGTGGCGAGCCTGCGGTGACCCGGGGCCGCGGTGACCGGGCCGCGGCGGCCCGCCCTACGGTGGGCGTTAGGGGGCTTTTGTGGAGTGTGTCACCTCTCGGCTAGAGTCGCGCTGATTCCTCATCCGGTCACCGCTGACCTCGGAGGGCGACAATGGCACAGCGCAAAGCCCTCCCGGGTGACAGTCCCGTCCGGTTCGCGGCCGCCGCCGCCGTGATCATGGCGATCGGTACGGTGGCCAGCCTCCTGGCAGAGCTGTTCGACGGCCGCGCCAAGCAGATCCTCGTCATCGGCGCCGCGGCCTTCGTCCTGGCCGGGACCTGGGCGGCGATCCGCGCTCTGGGCATGCCTCGGATGCCTCGCTGGGCGCAGGTCGTCGTCGTCGCGATGTCGGCGGTGGGCCTCGGCGTGGTCGGCTTCCTCCTGGTCCGGGACGCGCTCCTGCCCGACCGCTGCCCGGCCGCAGTCGAGCTGACGGTGCTCATGCCCCAGGACGGGCACGCCGAGCTGGCGGCTCTCGTCAACGACTTCGCGGACGACTACGTGGACGACACCGGCTGCCCCCGGGCGCACGTCACGGCCTTCGAGACCGACTGGCACGGCGCGCGCGCCGCCATGACAGCCGGCTGGGGCGAGGACCAGCTGCGCGACGTCGGCCCCCGGCCCGACGTCTGGATCACCGAGTCGGCGGCGCAGGTGCGCGCGGTGGCCGGTGGTGCGGTCATCGCCGAGGCGTCGGACGACGTCGAGGCGGGCGCGACCGCGCCCGATGGAGCGACCGCGGGCGAGCCCGCGGCCGAGCCCGGCGCCGAGGCCTCGACGCCGCCGCACCTGACGCCCGTCGTGCCGGAGTTCGGGCGGCAGGCCACGGTGGGCAGCACGCCCCTGGTCCTCGCGGTCCCGCGCGCGCTGCCGGGGGTCGAGCGCACCGGTGTGCCGGCCGCCGACCTGATCGAAGCCGTCGCCGCCGCCGGCGTCCCTGTGGTGCGGGCGGCTCCCGACACGTCGTTCACCGCCCTGCGCCAGGCCGAGGCCATCTACGACGACGTCGAGCCGGACGGGATCCGCCGCGTGGAGCAGCGGGTCGCCCTCGGGCTGGCGGCGACCGGCCTGCCCGTGAGCAGCGACGGCGCACTGATGTGCCGGCTCCTGGAGGCCAGCGGTGACAGCTCCGCCCCCGCGGCCGTGCTGACGACGGAGCGCGCCATGGTGGCGTACAACCTCGGACGGTCCTGCCCGTCGGGCGCCGACCCGGGCGACGGCCTGATCGCGTACTACCCGGACGGCGCGGGCTCCGTCACGTACCAGGCGACGACGGTGCGGTGGCCGGGCACGCCGCCGTCGGACGAGGCCGTGGACGTCCGGACCGAGCGACGCCGGGCGTCCGTCGCGCTCCTCGCCTGGCTGGCCGACGACGCCCAGGCGACCCTGCCCGAACGTCTCGGCCTGCGCCGGGCCGACGGGACGGTGCAGGCACCGCTCGACGCCAGTCGCGGCGTCCTCGACAACGTGGAGCTCGATCTGGAGGCCCCTGCCTGGCAGACGCTGGAGAACGCCCTCACCGCCTACGGCCTGGCGCGCCGGCCCACCCATGTGCTCGTCCTCGTGGACGCGTCCGGCTCGATGCGCGAGCAGGTGGGTGCGAGCGGGGCGACCCGGTTCGCCATCGCGTCGCTGCGCGTGCGGGAGGCGTTCAACTATCTCGGCCCGAGCGACGGGTTCGGCCTGTCCTTCTTCTCCGGCTCGGCGGCCACGAGCCCGGTGACCGAGCTGTCGATCAGTGCCGGCCGGACCGAGGGCGAGGTGGCCGCGGCCCTCGCGGAGCACGCGCCCGACGGCTCCGGCCCGGTCCTGGACACGCCGCTCTACGACGCCGTGGTCGACGGGCTGGCCGAGCTCGACGCCCGCGCCGCCGCCGACCCGGCCTCCCTGTACGCGATGGTGGTCCTGACGGACGGCCGTGACGAGTCCGACCTGCCGGTCGCGCTCGCGGACGTGGAGGCACGTGCGGACGGGTCGGCCGCGCGGGCGTACGTCGTCGCGGTGGGTGGGACGAGCTGCGAGGAGACAGGCCTCGGCAACGTCGCGGCGGTGACCGGCGGCCAGTGCGCCACGTCCGGCTTCGACGACCTCGACGACGTGCTCACCGCCTTCTACCTCCAGCTCTGGGGCAGTCATGCTCCCAAAGAATGAGACGCGCGGCGTCACCCGGCGAGACGTCCTCGGGGTCGCGGCGGGGCTCGGCGCCGGTGCCGTGCTCGGGGTGCTCGGGTCGGGCGCGATCGGCGTGGGCCCGTGGTGGCCGGGGCGCGAGCGGGAGCCGGAACAGCTCCCGGCGGGCGAACGGCTGACGGTGCTCAGCGGGCGGGACGAGACCACGAACCACCAGCGACGGCTGCTGGTCGAGACCTGGAACGCCCTGCACCCGGACCGGCCGGCGCAGATGGTGGAGCTGTCGGGCAACGCCGACCTCGCCTGGGCGACGCTGCACACAGCGGCGCAGGAGCGTGACCCCCGCTACGACGTCTACAACCTCGACATCCCGTGGATCCCGCAGTTCGCGGCGCTCGGCTACCTGCGGCCCCTGGACGACGTCGACACGGACGGCTTCGTCGTCGGCCCGCGCGAGGCGGGGCGCTGGGACGGGCGGCTGTGGGCCCTGCCCTTCAACACGGACGTGGGACTGCTGTACTACCGTCCCAGCCTGCTGGAGCGGGCGGGCGTGCCGCTCGCCGACCAGGCCGCTGCGATCACGACCTGGGACGACCTGCTGGACGTGGCCAGGGGCGTGCGCGAGCTGGGCCTCGCCGCCGGCGGCATCGCCCTGCAGCTCGCGGACTACGAGGGGTTCACGGTCCACGTGCTGGAGCTGCTCCTCGGCTCGGGTGCGCGCCCCGTCACGGCCGACGGCGACCCCCGCGTCGCCGAGGACAGCCGCACCCGGCGGGTGCTGGAGCTGCTGGGGAACCGGCTCAGCGACGACACGGTCCTCAGCGACTCGCTGACCTTCGACGAGAGCGCCTCCCTCGACGCGTTCGTCGCGGGCCGCACGGCGTTCCTGCGCCACTGGCCGGTCGCGCACCGGACCCTCTCGGGCGTGTCCGGCCTCGACGTGGCGGTGGCGCCGCTGCCGGGCGGCGGTCTCCTGGGCGGCCAGAGCCTGGCCGTGTCGGCCTGGTCGCGCTACCCCGTCGCCGCGCAGGAGCTCGCGGAGTTCCTCACGGGGGAGCGCAGCCAGCAGATCCTGCGCGAGCGGGGTGGCTTCGCGGCCGCACGCCCGGAGCCGTACTACGACCGGGTGGGCGCCACGCCGGACCCGCAGGCCGCGACGCTCCTCGCCGCGCTCCAGGATGCGCACCGCCGGCCGGCGCTCGTGCACTGGTCGCGGTTCAGCGACGCGTTCCACGGCTTCCTGCACCGCGCCTACGACTCGGGCCAGGCGCCCGACCTGGATGCGCTCCAGGAGCGCCTGGACACGGCGGTCTCGGGCCGGACGCGCACGTAGAGGCTGTCGGACTGCCGGGCGGACCCCGGGTCAGCGCTCGATGCCCAGGTCCTCGATCACCTCGACGCCCGGCATCGTCGCGAGCAGCGGGCCCGGCATGAGCAGCTTGGACTGCCGCACGCCGCTGCCCATGAGGGCGAGCGTCCCCAGGTCGGAGAGGCGTGAGTCCACCAGGACGCGCCATCCGGCCGGCAGGCCCACGGGCGTGATGCCGCCGTACTCCATCCCCGACTCCGCCACCGCCCGGTCCGTGGGCAGGAACGACGCCTTGCGGACGTCGAGGAGCTTGCGGACGCGGGTGTTGACGTCGGCGCGAGTGGCAGCGGTGACGACGACGGCGGCGATCCGCTCGTCCTCGCCACGGCGCCCGGCCACGAGGACGCAGTTGGCGGACGCCTCCGGTGGCAGCCCGTGCACCTCGTTGAGGGTGGCGGTGTCGGCGTGGTCGGGGTCGATCTCGGTCACGGCGACCTGGTCGCGCACCTGGGGGTTGGCGTCGGCCCAGGCGCGGAGCGCCGCCACGACGGGCGCGGCGAGGAGATCGGTGCGGTCGAGCGCGGGCTCCCAGGGGAGGTCGCCGAGCGTGGGAAGAGTCATGCGGTGATTCTGCCGGACGCACAGCGTGCCCGACGGCATGGCCCACGGATCAGGCGCTGTAGGTGACCATCAGCGTGGCGCGGCCCAGCGCGTGGAAGAAGACGTTGAACCCGACCTGGGCGTTCGTGGCCTCGGGGCTGAGGCCCAGCTCGGCGAGCGACGGCACGTCCAGCGCGTGGACGGCGAAGATGTAGCGGTGCGGGTGGTCTCCGGGTGGCGGGCCGGCGCCCTCGTAGCCCGGGTTGCGGCCGTCGCCGCGGACCTGGAACGCGCCCCCGGGCAGGTCGGACCCGTCGCCGGCGCCGGTGGGCAGGGACGTGACCCCTGCCGGGAGGTCCACGAGGTTCCAGTGCCAGTAGCCGGACGGCGTGGGCGCGTCGACGTCGTAGCAGCTCACCACGAACGACTGGGTCCCCTCGGGGAACCCGGACCACTCGAGGGCGGGGGAGACGTTCTCGTGCTGGACGGCGTGCCGGTCGGGCATGCGCTCGCCGTCGACGAGGTCGGTGCTCGTCAGGCGGAACGTGGCCGCGACGGGCAGCAGCGAGTAAGGGTCGGGCGGGTACGGGCGCTCGAAGTCCATAGGTCTACTCTGCCCGGTTCGTACGCCCCTCGCCAGGGACGCGCTCGCCGCCTCCGTGGTACGGTTCTCACCAAACCGACCGGACGGTACGTTGCCCGACGACAACCACGCCCGGCGCGACGACGAGGTCGACGACACGATGGGGTGAGCGGGTGCGCAGGTTCGAGGACAGGGTCGCCGTGGTGACCGGAGGAAGCCGGGGGATCGGTCTGGCGATCGCGCGCCGGATCGTCGCCGAGGGCGGCAAGGTGGTCATCACGGGCCGTGACCCGGAGTCGTTGCAGCAGGCGGTGGACGAGATCGGTACGGACGACGCGGTCTTCGTGCGCGGCCGGGCCGACGACGCCGACCATCAGGTCGCCACGATCGCGCATGCCGTGGAGCGGTTCGGCAGGCTCGACCACCTGGTCAACAACACGGGCATCAACCCGTCGTGGGGTCCGCTGCGCGAGCTGGACCTTGTGGCGGCGCGCAAGATCATGGAGGTCAACGTGATCGGCTCGCTCCAGTGGACGCGGGCCGCCCTGGATGCGGGGCTGAGCCGGTCCATCGTGAACGTGGCGTCGCTCGCAGGCATCTCGGCCAGCCCCAACATCGCCTTCTACGGCGCCTCCAAGGCGGCGTTGATCAACCTCACCTCGCAGCTCGCCGACGAGCTGGCTCCCGCGATCCGTGTCAACGCCGTCGCGCCCGCCGTCGTCCGCACCAAGTTCGCCGACGCGCTCTTCGCGGGCCGCGAGGACGAGGCCGCCGCGGCCTACCCGCTGGCCCGCCTCGGCGAGCCGGACGACGTCGCCGGGCCGGTCGCGTTCCTCCTGTCCGACGATGCCGCCTGGGTCACCGGGCAGACCCTCAAGATCGACGGCGGCGTGAGCATCGGGTCGGTGGGGTAGAGGATGGTTGCCATGAGGACCACGAGCGTCGCCGACCAGGTGACCCGCGCCGCGCTTGAGCTGTTCGCCACGCAGGGTTACGCCACCACGAGCGTGCAGCAGATCGTCGAGGCAGCGGGCGTCACCAAGGGCGCCATGTACCACTACTTCCAGTCCAAGGACGACCTGCTCTTCGCGATCTACGAGCGCATGCTCTCGCTGCAGAAGTCGCGCCTGGACGAGATCATGGCGCGCGGCGGGGCCGTCGAGGAGGTGCTGCGGACCGTGTGCGTCGACGTCATCGAGACGTCGATCGACTTCCTGCCCGAGGGCACCGTCTTCTTCCGCAGCATGCACATGCTCACCGCGCCGCGGCGCCAGGAGGTGGTGCGCCGACGACGGGAGTACCACGACCAGTTCGCGACCCTGATCGAGCGCGGCCAGGCCGAGGGCGTCTTCCGCACGGACGTGCCCCGCTCCGTGCTCATCGCCCACTTCTTCAGCGACGTGCACTACCTGTCGCACTGGTACTCGCCGGAGGGCCCCGAGGACAAGACCGAGGTGGCCCAGCAGATCACGGACCTGTTCCTGCGGAGCATCCGCGCGAACGGAGGAGGAGCAACAGATGGGTGATCCCACGACGATGCGGGCCTGGCAGGTGGTGCGCCACGGCGAGCCGAAGGACGTCCTGGAACAGGTGGAGCTGCCGGTGCCCGAGCCGGGCCCGGGGGAGCTGCTCGTCCGGGTGCGCGCGGTCGCCGTGAACTTCCCCGACGTGCTGCTCGCCCGCGGGCAGTACCAGGTGCGGCCGGAGCTGCCGTTCGTGCCGGGCATCGAGCTGTGCGGCGACGTGGTGTCGGCCGGGGCGGACGTCGACGGCTTCACGCCGGGCGACCGCGTGGTCGGGTCCCGGATCGGGGTGCTGTCCGAGTACGCGATCCTCGACGCCTCCGCCGCGCACCGCGCGCCGGGTTCGCTCGACGACGCCCAGGCTGCGTCCCTCACGATCGCGTACCAGACCGCGTGGTTCGGCCTGCACCGCCGGGCTGCGCTGCAGCGGGGCGAGCGGCTGCTCGTCCACGCTGCCGCGGGCGGCGTCGGCACCGCCGCCGCCCAGCTCGGGGCGGCGGCCGGGGCGCACGTGATCGGCGTGGTCGGCAGCGACGAGAAGGTGGCGGTGGCCCGCGACGCCGGGTGCGAGCACGTGCTCGTCCGCGGCGACGGCCTCGATCTCGCGGCCGCCGTCAAGGAGCTGACCGGCGGGCACGGCGCCGACGTGGTGTTCGACCCGGTGGGCGGCGACGCCTTCGACCAGTCGGCCCGTTGCGTCGCGTTCGAGGGCCGCATCGTGGTGGTCGGCTTCGCGAGCGGCCGGGTGCCGGAGGTCCGGGCCAACCACGCGCTCGTCAAGAACTACGGGGTGCTCGGCCTGCACTGGGGCCTCTACCCCGTGCAGCGGCCTGACCTCGTGCTGGAGGCGCACGCCGAGCTCACGCGGCTGGCCGACGCCGGCGTCGTGCGCCCCGTGGTGAGCGGCGTCGTGCCGTTCGACGAGGCGCCCGCCGCGGTCCAGCAGCTCGCGAGCGGCGCCACGACCGGCCGGCTCGTCGTGCGGGTCGGCGAGTGAGCGGCCCGGAAGGCTCGAGCGGTCTCGCCGGCCGTGGCGGCCCGGACGGGCTGGCCGGCCGCGTCGCCATCGTGACGGGCGGCGCCCGCGGCATCGGCGAGGCGTGCGTCCGCGCGCTCCACGGGGCGGGCGCGCACGTCGTCGTCGCGGACCTGCTCGACGACGTCGGCAAGGCCCTGGCCGCGGACCTGGGCGAGCGGGCCGTGTTCGAGCACCTCGACGTCACGGACGAGGACGACTGGTCGCGCGTGGTCGGCGCCACCACCGAGCGGCTCGGCGGCGTGGACGTGCTCGTGAACAACGCCGGGATCGGCGACGTCGGGCGGGTCACGAGCATCACCCGGGAGCGCTGGGACGCGGTGATCGCCGTGAACCTGACCGGGGTCTTCCTCGGCTGCCGCGCCGTGACCCCGGCGATGATCGCCGCGGGGCGCGGGTCGATCGTCAACATCTCGTCCGTCGAGGGTTTGCGAGGCAGCGCCGCCCTGCACGCGTACGTGGCGTCCAAGTTCGGCGTGCGAGGGCTGACGAAGTCCCTGGCCATGGAGCTGGGGCCGCGCGGCGTGCGGGTCAACTCGGTGCACCCGGGGTTCGTCATGACCGACATGACGGCGAGCATGGACCCGGAGTACGCGCACATCCCGCTGGGCCGGCCCGCGCAGCCGGACGACGTCGCCCGGCCCGTGCTGTTCCTCGCGGGCGACGGGTCCGCGTACCTGAGCGGCACGGAGGTCGTGGTGGACGGCGGCATGACGGCGGGCATCCAGCACGCCTGAACCCCCTCCCGCCCCTCGCTACGGGTACGCGTATGGCCGCCATCCCGCTGGGGATCGCGGCCATACGCGTACCTACAGCGAGGGGTTTGTCACGGGTGGGTGACACTGCCTCGAGGGGCATACCGTCCGGTCGGTTTATGCGGTACGGTGGCGCAGTCCGACACGAAGA
The DNA here is from genome assembly GCF_003946865.1 of Antribacter gilvus. GTDB lineage: Bacteria > Actinomycetota > Actinomycetes > Actinomycetales > Cellulomonadaceae > Antribacter > Antribacter gilvus. The sequence goes on along the minus strand of NZ_QXTH01000007.1, from coordinate 160,994 downwards.
GGTGCCGATGATGACCACCCGGTCTTCTGCTCCACCCGTCCCCGGCCCCACGCCCGGGACCCCCACCAGGCCGCCGTGCCTGGAGGTCGACCGCCTGACCGTGGCGTTCGGCGGGCTCACCGCGCTCGACGACGTCTCGTTCACCGTCGGCGCCGGCGAGACCGTCGCGCTGATCGGGCCCAACGGCGCCGGCAAGACCACCGTGTTCAACGCGGTGTGCGGCCTGGTCCGCCCGCGCGGCGGCAGCATCCGGCTCGGCGGCCGTCCGGCCCCCGGGTCGCCCACGCGCCTCGTCGCGGCCGGCGTGGCCCGCACGCTGCAGGGGCTCGGGCTCTTCAGCGGGATGACGGTGCTCGAGAACGTCATGGTCCCGCTCGCGACCGGCGCGGCCGGCACCCGGGGCACCCACGGGGACACCCCCGAGGACCCCGAGGCCGCCGCCCGCGCGACCCTCGACCGGCTCGGGCTGACCTCCCTCGTCCACCGCCCCGTCGACGCGCTGTCCTACCCGGACCGCAAGCAGGTCGCCCTCGCGCGGGCCCTCGTGACCCGGCCGAGCCTCCTGCTCCTCGACGAGCCGGCGGGCGGCCTGGGCCACGACGACATCGACCGTCTCGCTCAGACCGTCCGCGACGTCGCCGCCGACGGCTGCTCCGTCCTGCTCGTCGAGCACCACGTCGACTTCGTCATGGGGCTCGCCGACCGCGTCGTCGTCCTGGACTTCGGCAGGGTCATCGCGTGCGGCCCGCCCGACGAGGTCCGGGCGGACCCGGCGGTGGAGACGGCGTACCTGGGGGTCAGCGCCTCCCGCGAGGGTCGAGATGGCCTGGGCCCCGCGGTCGATGGGCAGAGCATCAGCGCCGAGGCCGCCTCGTGACCGCGCTCCTCACCATCGAGTCCCTCGCCGTCGGCTATGGCGGCGCGCCCGTCATCGCGAGCCTGGACCTGGCCGTCGAGGAGGGCACCGTCGTCGCGCTGCTCGGCGCCAACGGCGCGGGCAAGACCACGCTCCTGCGGACCGTGTCCGGCCTGATCACCCCCCGCGGGGGGCGCATCCTGCTCGACGGCGACGACCTCGCGGGCGTCGCCGTGGAGGACCGCGCCCGCTGCGGCCTCGCCCAGGTGCCGGAGGGCCGCAGCGTCGTCGCCGAGCTCACCGTCGAGGAGAACCTCCAGCTGGGCGCGCTGTGGCGGCACCGCCGCCGGGCCGAGCGCCGCGTGGCGGTGGACGAGATGTACGAGCTCTTCGAGCCCCTCGCGCGTCGCCGCTCCAGCGCCGGCCACCAGCTCTCCGGGGGCGAGCGCCAGATGCTCGCCCTCGCTCGGGCGCTGGTCGCCGAGCCGCGCGTGCTGCTGCTCGACGAGCCGTCGCTGGGCCTCGCCCCGCGCGTCGTCGCGCAGCTCCTCGCCGTGATCCGCGGCACCGTGGACCGCACCGGGCTCACCGTCCTGCTCGCCGAGCAGAACGTGACCAGCGCCCTCTCCGTCGCCGACCGCGGCGTCGTGCTCGGCCTCGGCGAGGTCGTCGCCGACGCGCCGGCCGCCGAGCTGGCCGCGGACCCTGCACTTCGACACGCCTACCTGGGGTTCTGATGGACAGACTCGTGTTCCTCCTGGCGACGGGCGTCGCGCGCGGCGCGGTGTTCGCCCTGTTCGCCCTCTCGCTCGTCATCGTGTGGCGCGCCGCCCGGGTGGTGAACTTCGCGCAGGGCGCCATGGCGGTCGTGGCCGTGTTCGTGGCGTTCGGCGTCACCGCCGCGACCGGTTCCTACTGGCTCGGCCTCGGCAGCGCGCTGCTCACGGGGGCGGTCCTCGGCGTCGTCGTCGAGCGGGGCGTCATGAACCACGTGCCGGCCGGCAACCCGCTGCCCGGCATGATCGTCGCGATCGGCCTCGTCATGGTGCTGCAGTCGGGCCTCGGGATGCTGTTCGGCCCGCAGCACCGGCCCATGGCGGCCCCGTTCGACGAGCGGCCGTTCCAGGTGGGCGGCGTGCCCGTCCTGTCGCCCTACGACGTGTTCGTGCTCGTGGTCGCCGTGGTCGTGATGGGCGTTCTCGCACTGCTCTTCACGCGCACGTCGCTCGGCCTGCAGCTGCGGGCCTCGGCGTTCGCCCCCGAGGTGTCCCGTCTGCTCGGGGTCCGCGTCCCGCGGATGCTCACGATCGGCTGGGTCCTGTCGAGCGCCGTCGCGGCGCTCGCCGCCCTGCTGCTCGTGCCCACCGAGCTGGGGCTCAACGCCCACTCCGCCGACATGCTGTTCGTGCACGCCTTCACCGTGGCGGTGGTCGGCGGGCTCGACTCGCCCGTCGGCGCCCTCCTGGGCGGCCTTGTCGTGGGCGTGCTCATGACGCTGGTCACCGGGTACCTCGGTGCCACCGTCGCCCCCGTCGCGGTGCTGGTCCTGCTCGCGACGGTCCTTCTGGTACGACCCGCCGGCATCTTCGCCGCGATCGAGGCGAGGCAGGCATGAACCGCGTCCTTCCCCAGGTGACGGGCACGCCCCGGATCCTTCTCGGCGGCCTGGCGCTCGCCTTCCTCGGCATCGCCGTCACGTTCGTCCTCGACCCGTACCGGAACTACCAGCTCGCGATCGTCGCCGCGTACTTCTGCGCCACGGCCGGGCTCTCGGTGCTCGTCGGCCTCACCGGCCAGCTCTCGCTGGGCCATGCCGCCCTGATGGCGGCAGGCGGATACGGCTACGCGCTCGCGGCGAGCCTCGTGGACGGAATGGCCGACGGCGGCCCGGGCACCTCGGGCGACGAAGGCACCTCCGTGGTGCGCGTCCTGGCAGGGCTGGCCGGAGCCGTCGTCGTCTCGGGGGTGCTCGGGCTCCTGCTCGGCCTGGCCGGGGCGCGGCTACGTGGCCCCTACCTGGCCGGACTCACCCTGGCCCTGGTCATCGCCCTGCCCGCGGTCACCGCCGTCCTGAGGGGCGTCCTCGGCGGCGACCAGGGCCTGCGCGCACCCTACGAGGACGTCCCGCCCGCGCTCGAGCGGCTCGTCGCCCTCGAGCAGTGGCACGCGTGGATCGCGATCCTCGCGGCCTCCGTGGCCGCCACCGGACTGGTCCTGCTCCGCCGCAGCCGGGCCGGCCTGCAGATGCGCGCCGTGCACGGCGACGAGACGGCCGCACGGCTCAGCGGCGTGCCCGCCGGCCGCGTCAAGGTCGTCGCGTTCGTCGCGAGCGCCGTCTCCGCCGGCCTCGGCGGCGCGGTGCTGTGCCTCGTCACCCAGTCGGTCAGCCCCGGCGCGTACTCGCTGGCGTTCTCCCTGCTCCTCGTCGTCGCCGCGGTCGTCGGCGGCCTCGGCAGTCTCGGGGGAGCGGCGGTCGGCTCCGCCGTCGTCGTGCTCCTGCCCTGGCTGATCGAGAGCGTCACCACGGCGCTCGACCTCCCCGCGGACCTTCAGCAGCGACTGTCGGGCAACCTCGCGGTCCTCGTGTTCGGCGCCCTCCTGGTCGTCGTGACCCTCGCCTGGCCGGGCGGTGCGGCGGGAGCTCTCGCCGCACGCCGCGCGGCCCGGTCCCAGCAACCCCCGCTCACAGAGAGGTGAACCCCATGTCCCACCACCGCACCAGCAGGTGCGTCGCGGCGGCCGCCACGGCGCTCGCCGTGGCAGCGCTCGCGGCCTGCAGCGTCCCGGAGCCGGAGGCCGAGGCAGCAGCTGCCCCCGGCGTCACCGACACCACCGTCACGGTCGGCACGCACCAGCCGCTGACGGGCCCGGCAGCGGCCGGCTACTCGTCCATCTCGGCGGCCACCAAGGCCTACTTCGACTACGTGAACGACAAGGGCGGCATCAACGGCCGCACCATCGAGTACGTCGTCAAGGACGACGGCTACAACCCGGCGACCACGCAGACCGTGGTGCGCGAGCTTGTCCAGGAGGACGAGGTCTTCGCGGTCCTCAACGGGCTCGGCACGCCGACGCACTCCTCGGTCCTCGACTTCCTGCACCAGAACGAGGTGCCGGACCTGTTCGTCGCGTCCGGCAGCACCGGCTGGAACGAGCCCGAGACATACCCGAACACGTTCGCGTTCAACGCGGACTACGTGACGGAGGGCGCCGCCCTGGGGCAGTACGCCGCCGACGAGCTCACCGGCAAGGCTGCCTGCGTGCTCGGCCAGGACGACGACTTCGGCACCGAGTTCCTCGAGGGCGTCGAGCTCGCGCTGGGCGCGGACGGCCTCACCGACGTGCAGACGTACTCGGTGTCCAACCAGGACGTGACGGCGCAGATCGGGGCCATGAAGGCCGCGGGCTGCGAGGTGGTCATGCTGGCGACGGTCAACGGCTTCACGGCGCTCGCCATCGGTACCGCGGCGCAGCTCGGCTGGTTCCCGCGCTGGCTCTCGTCGTCGTCGGGCGGTGACTACCCCACGCTCGTCGGCTTCCTCGGCGAGGAGAACGGGCCCAAGCTGCTCCAGGGCTTCGTGAGCACCAACTACCTGCCGATGGCCGACGACGAGTGGGTGGAGCTCTTCCGCCAGATCAACGACGACCACAACGGCGGCGCCCCGTTCGACGGCAACACGATCTACGGCATGAGCGTGGGCTACCTCTTCGCCGAGGCGCTCGCCATGGCCGGCGAGGACCCCACCCGCGAGAGCCTCGTCGAGGCGATCGAGTCGGGCAAGCTCGTGGGCAACGGCGTCGTGCCGCTGGCTTTCGGGCCGGACGACCACGCCGCCTTCCGCGGCGTGGGCATCACGATGGTGAACGAGGGCGTCCAGGACTTCGTCGGCACCACGTACAGCGTTGACGCCGAGACGGTCGAGGCCGTCGAGCCCCAGCCGGTCCCGCTGGAGAACGAGGGCGTCCCGGCGCCGTAGCGCTCTGCCCGACGCCGAAGCCCGCGTGGTCACCCAGGTGACCACGCGGGCTTCGGCGTCGGGCGGCGAGGGTCAGGCGCCGAACTGCTCCACCAGCTCGCGCTTGAGGATCTTGCCGCTCGGGCCGAGGGGCAGCTGCTCCATCACGTGCACGACCCGCGGGTACTTGTACGCCGCGACCTGCTCCTTCATGTAGCCCACGAGCTCGTCGGCGTCGACGGTCTCGCCGTCGTGCGCCAGGACGGCCGCGTGGACCTCCTGACCGTGGGCGTCGTCCGGCACGCCGAACACCGCGGCCATCGCGACCTTCGGGTGGCGCGCCATGACGGCCTCCACCTCCGTGGGGTACACGTTGTAGCCGTTGCGGATGATCATGTCCTTCTTGCGGTCCACGATCGTGATGACGCCCTCGGCGGTGACGGTGCCCAGGTCGCCCGTGCGGAACCAGCCGTCCACGATCGCCTCGGCCGTGGCGTCGGGCCGCCCGAGGTAGCCCTTCATGAGGTTGTGGCCCCGCACGACGATCTCGCCCAGCGCGCCCGGCTCCTCCAGGAGCTCGATGCGGCCCTCCACGTCCGCGTCGGCGATGGCCACGTCCACGCCCCAGATCGCCTTGCCCACCGTGCCCGGCCGGACCAGCTCGGTCAGCGGGTTCGTCGACACCGTCGGGGCGGTCTCCGTCAGGCCGTAGCCCTCGTGCACCTGGGCGCGGAACGTCTCCTCGAACGCCGACAGCACCGCGAGCGGCAGCGACGCGCCGCCCGAGACGGCGTACCGCAGGGTCGGACGGGCCTCGCTGCGCCGGCCGGCCTCGATCATGCCCATGAACATCGTCGGCACTGCCGTGAACACCGTCGCGTCGTGCTTCACCATGAGGGCCAGCGCGTCGTCCGGCTCGAACTTGGGCAGCAGGATGATCGCCGCGCCCACGCGGAAGCCCGTGTTCATCACCGACACCTGGCCGAACGCGTGGAACAGCGGAAGGCCGCCGAAGACGACGTCCGTGTGCCGCAGGTCGAAGGCGTCCACGAGCGAGCAGTGCACCTGCTCGACGACGGCCAGGTGCGAGCCCACGGCGCCCTTCGGTGTGCCCGTGGTCCCGCTCGTGTACAGGATCGTCGCCGCGGCGGTCGGCCGGACCGGCTCGTGCCGCACGATCGGCGTGGCCGCCGCAGCCTCCTCCTCGAGGCGGGGGAGCGCGGGGCCCCCGGCACCGGCGGGCGGGGCGAGGACGGTCAGGAGCGGCACGCCCGCGCGCTCCGCGGCCGGGATCGCCTCGCCGAGCAGCGGGGCGGCCACGACGACGACGTCGGCGCCGGAGTCGCGCAGCACGAACTCGATCTCGGCGGCCTTGAACAGCAGGTGGACCGGGACCACGACCGCGCCCAGGGAGAGCGCGGCGTAGTACACCCGGGGGAAGTCGGGCACGTTGGGCACGATCATCGCCACGCGGTCACCCGGACCGATCCCGCGGGCCCGCAGCGCGCCCGCATAGGCGCGGGTCTGGTCCCAGAGCTCGGCATACGTCGTGGTGGTGCCCATGAAGTGCAGGGCGGCGTTGCCGGGGCGGCGTCTGGCGGTCTCCGCGAGGATGCTCGCCGCGGAGAGCGTGCCGAAGCCGTCCCCGTCGATCGCCTCGTCGGGCTGGTGGGTCATGGTCGTTTCCTTTCCGTCGTCATCGTCGTCGAGCGGTGTGTCCGGGGTGTTCGTCAGGCCGGTTCTTCAGGGACGCCGCAGCTCGGCCTTGCCGAGCGCCGCGAGGTGGACCTCGTCCGGGCCGTCCGCGATCCGGAGGGACCGGGCGCCGGCGAACATCTCGGCGAGGGGCTGGTCGGACGTCATGCCGGCCGCGCCGAAGAGCTGGATCGACTGGTCGAGGATCCGCTGCACGGCCCGGGGCACGGCGATCTTGATGGACTGGATCTCCGTCATCGCCTCGCGGTTGCCGACGGTGTCCATGAGCCACGCCGTCTTGAGGACCAGGAGCCGGAGCGCCTCGATCTCGATGCGGGACTCGGCCACCCACGACCGCACCACGCCCTTCTCGGAGAGGGGACCACCGAACGCCGTACGGGTCCGCGCCCGCTCCCGCACCAGCGAGAGGGCGCGCTCAGCGGTGCCGAGGGCGCGCATGCAGTGGTGGATCCGGCCCGGGCCGAGCCGCGCCTGGGCGATGGCGAACCCGTCGCCCTCGCCGCCGAGGAGGTTCGCGGCGGGCACGCGAACGTCGTCGAACACGATCTCGGCGTGGCCGCCGTGGTCGCGGTCGTCGTAGCCGAGGACCGTCAGCGGCCGCACGAACGTGATCCCCGGGGTGTCCCGGGGGACCAGCACCATGGACTGCTGCCGGTGCCGGGCGGCCTCCGGGTCGGTCTTGCCCATGACGATCAGGAGGGCGGCGTCCGGGCTCATCGCGCCGGTGGCGAACCACTTGCGGCCCGAGACCACGTACTCGTCGCCCTCCCGCCGGATGCGGGTGGCGACCTGCGTCGCGTCCGACGACCCCACGTCCGGCTCCGTCATGCAGAACGCGCTGCGGATGGTCGCCTCGAGGAGCGGGGCGAGCCAGCGCTCCTGCTGCTCGGGCGTGCCGAAGTGGGCGAGGAGCTCCATGTTGCCCGTGTCGGGCGCGGCGCAGTTGAACGCCACCGGGGCCAGCCGGGGGCTCCAGCCCGTCAGCTCGGCCACGGCGGCGTACTGGAGGTTGGTCAGGCCGGCGCCGGCGCTGCCCGGGAGGAACAGGTTCCACAGGCCGAGCGCCCGCGCCTCCTTCTGGAGGTCGCGCACGACGGGGCGGAAGGTCCACTCGCCGGGCGTGGCCCCGACCTGCTCCGCCAGCACGGGCTCGGCGGGGATCACCCGGTCGTGGAGGAAGGCCGTCACCTCCTCGACGAGCGCGGCGGTGCGGGCGTCCTGGGCGAAGTCCATGTCAGTTCCTCCTCGGGGTGGCACGCGCGAGGCCGTCCTCGGCGAGCGGGGCGACCAGGTCGCCGATGGTGTCGAACCCCGTGCCGACGGTCTCGCCGGCACGGAAGCGGTAGTGGATGCCCTCGAGGATCACGGCGAGCTTGTACGACGCGAACGCGCGGTACCAGGCGAGGTCCGGCGTCGGCACGCCCGCCCGGGCGGCGTACGTGTCGACCACCTCGTCGAACTCGGCGTAGCCCGACCCGGGCACGACGGCGCTGGCAGCGGGCCCGGCATCCCCGGCGATCGAGGTGATGTCCCAGTACATGCCGAGCATCCCGAGGTCGACGAGCGGGTCGCCGAGCGTGGCCATCTCCCAGTCGAGGACGGCGGCGATCTCCGGGGCGTGGGGCGGGCCTGCGACGAGCGCGTTGTCGAGCCGGTAGTCGCCGTGCACGATCCCGGTGCGTCCGTCCTGGTCCGGGAGGAGGTCGCCGAGGCGGTCCTGGAGGGCGTCGAGGGCGGGCTGCTCGCGGGACCGCGACGCGTCGTACTGCCGGCGCCAGGTGGTGAGCTGGCGGGCGAGGTAGCCGTCCGGGCGGCCGAAGTCCGCCAGGCCCACCGCCGCCGGGTCCACCGTGTGCAGCTCGGCGAGGATCTCGGCGAGCTGGAGGCTCAGCCGTCGAAGGGCCTCCGGGGGGTAGGCGGCGTTGTGCTCGGGGCGGGAGAGGACGGTGCCGGCCACGTGCTCCATGACGAAGAAGACGGTCCCGGTGACCTCGTTCGTCGCCGTGTCGTCCACGACGTCGACGGTGGGCGGCACCGGGACCGGGCTGCCGTGCAGCGCCGAGATGACCCGGTGCTCGCGGCGCATGTCGTGGGCGCTGGACAGCACGTGGCCCAGCGGTGGACGGCGCACCACCAGCGGGGCCCGCGCGCCGTCCACGCGGTAGGTGAGGTTGCTCCGGCCGCCCGCGATCAGCGTCGCGGTCAGCGTCGCGGTCAGGTCGCCGCCCGCGACCCCCGGGTGCTCGCGCGCGAGCCATCGCGTCAATCCCGCGCAGTCCAGGCCCGGCACGTCGGTCATCCTCGACCCCTTCGTCGTCGTCCCCGGCCGCCCGGCCGGTGCCGAGCAGCATACCGCGCGGTCGGTATGCGTGGCGACCACCCGCGATGGGCGAGCCGGGCGCCCGGGGCTCCGCCCCGCCCGGCGCCCGCTCCGCCGTCGGCCCGTGACCTCAGCCCGTGATGTGCTCCGCCACCGCGCCGCGGACCGCGTCCGGGACCGGCACCGGGCGGCGCGTGACCGCGTCGACGAACACGTGGGTGAACGCGCCCAGCGCGATGGGCTCGTCCTGCTCGGGGCGGAGGATCCGCAGGTCCCAGGTGAGGCTCGTGGTGCCGACCTTCTTGACGCCGACCTCGACCTCGAGCTCCTCGGGGAACGACGCCGACTCCCGGAACACGCACGACGACGCCACGCACACCGCGATGGTGTCGCCCTCGGGGTCGAGCCCGGTGTGCTGCATCATCCACCGGTTCACGGCGGTGTCCATCGCCTCGTAGTAGACGGTGTTGTTGACGTGGCCGTACTGGTCGTTGTCGTTCCAGCGCAGCGGGAAGGGCTGGCGCACGGGGGGGCGGGACATGGGTCTCCTTCGACGTCGGTCGGTCCCGCGGTCAGGCGACGCGCAGGATGTGGCGGAACGCGGTGCGCGCCCGCTCGGTGCTGGGGGGCTCGCCGGTGATCAGGTCGGCGTAGGTGAACGACTCCGACACCCGCACCAGCAGGTAGGCGAGGGATGCCGGGTCGATGGCCCCGCCGAAGGGGGCGTCGCCGAGGTCGCGGCGCACGATCCAGTCGGTGGTGGCCAGGTACCGCCGCTGGATCTCGCTCTCCTTGGTGGTGAGCAGGCGCAGGGCGCGGGCGGGCTCGCGGCGCAGGAACGTGCGGAAGTACTCGGCGCGGATGAGGTCGTCGACGAAGCGCGTGAGCAGCGCGGCGACGCGCTCGGCGCCGGCGAGGTGCGCCGTCGCCTCGTCCGCCTGTACCAGCGTGGGCCCGGCCAGCGACCAGAGCACCTCCGACAGCAGCGTGTCCCGGTTGCCCACCCAGCGGAAGACGGTGGCGCGGTCGACGCCGAGCGTCGTCGCGAGCCCGCCCATGTCGATGCGGTGGCCGTCGATGAACGCGGCCCGGGCCAGGTCGAACGCCCGGCGGGCGTCCGGGTGCGTGCCGGTGGCCAGGCGCTCCGACAGCCACGAGGGCGCGGCGGCCAGCCCCACGGTGGCGACGGGGTGCCCGACGGCGCCGGGGTCGCCTGGCGTGCCCGGCTCGCCCGGGGCGGCCCCCGTGACCCCCGGGGTGCTCGGGGCGCCGGACGGGTCCGCGGCCAGGGCGGCGGTGCCCTCGGTTGCTGCCATGACCGCATGCTAACCCGCTCGACCTGGGAATGTGCAACATATCCGCAGATGATGCATACTGGTTCAGACCGACCGGTCGGACTGTTGGGCTGCCGCCCCGCAGACCGACCCTGATCGACGACGATCGGAGGATCGATGACGCTCGCCCCTGCATCACGACCGGCGTCCGCGGAGGGTTCTGCCCTGCTGGACGTCGACTTCTACTCCTTCCAGGACCTGCTCACCCCCGTCGAGCAGAAGGCCGCGCTGGCCGTCCGCGAGTTCATGGAGCGTGAGGTCCGCCCCATCGCCGACGACTACTGGGACCGGGCCGAGTGCCCGGTCCACCTGTTCCGCCCCTTCGCCGAGCTCGGCAGCATGGGCGCCGCCTGGGAGGAGACCCGGGCGTTCGAGAACTCGGCGGTGTTCCGCGGCTGGGTCGGCATGGAGCTGGCCCGCGTGGACTCGTCCTTCTGCACGTTCATCGGCGTGTCGAGCGGGCTCGCGATGAGCTCGATCGGCGTGGGAGGCTCGCCCGAGCAGCGCGCGCAGTGGCTCCCACCCATGGCGAGCGGCGAGCTCATCGGCGCGTTCGGTCTCACCGAGCCGCTGGCCGGCTCCGACACCGCCAAGGGCCTGCGCACCACGGCCACCCGGACCGGCGACACCTGGGTGCTGAACGGCGCCAAGCGCTGGATCGGCAACGCGACGTTCGCGGACGTCGTGGTGATCTGGGCCAAGGACACCGCCGACGACCAGGTGAAGGGCTTCCTCGTCCGCAAGGGCAGGCCCGGCTTCACCGCCACGAAGATCGAGCGCAAGCAGTCGCTGCGCATCGTGCAGAACGCCGACATCGTGCTCGACGGCGTCGAGGTGGCCGAGGCCGACCGCCTCCAGGCGATCGACAGCTTCCGCGACGTGGCCAAGGTGCTGCGGATCACCCGCGACGGCGTGGCCTGGCAGTCGCTCGGCACCGCGATCGGCGCCTACGAGGCGGCCGTCGCGTACGTGGCGCAGCGCGAGCAGTTCGGGCGGCCGATCGGCAGCTTCCAGCTCGTCCAGGACAAGCTCGCCACCGCGCTCGCGAACATCACCGCCAGCCTCGGCATGTGCGTACGCGTGTCGCAGATGCAGGACCTCGGCACCCAGCGCGACCAGCACGCCGCGATGGCCAAGGCGTTCGTCACCACCCGTATGCGCGAGACGGTCGCCCTGTGCCGCGAGGTCTGCGGCGGCAACGGCATCACCCTCGACCACGGCGTGGCGCGCTTCTTCGCCGACGCCGAGGCCGTCTACACGTTCGAGGGCACCAAGGACATGAACCAGCTCATCGTCGGCCGGTCCATCACGGGCCACGCGGCGTTCGTCTGAGAGGCGGCACACCACATGACCGAGGCTTACATCGTCGCGACCGCGCGCTCGCCCATCGGGCGGGCGTACAAGGGGTCGCTCAAGGACGTCCGCGCCGACGACCTCGCCACCCAGATGGTGCGCGCCGCCATCGAGAAGGTCCCGGGCCTGGACCCGGCCCGCGTGGAGGACCTGCTGCTCGGCTGCGGCCTGCCGGGCGGCAGGCAGGGCATGAACATGGCCCGCATCGTGGCCGTGCTGCTCGGGTGGGACACCGTGCCCGGCGCCACGGTGACGCGCTACTGCTCGTCCAGCCTGCAGACCACCCGCATGGCGTTCCACGCCATCAAGGCGGGGGAGGGCGACGTCTTCGTGTCCGCCGGCGTGGAGTCGGTGAGCGGGATGGCCGTCGGGTCCAGCGACTACATCGAGGGCGTCGACCTGAACAACCCGCGGTTCGCGGACGCCCTGGCGGCGACCGAGAAGCGCGCGGCGGGCGGCGCCGGGCCGTGGGTGGACCCCCGGGGGTCGGCCTCGCTGCCCGACCCGTACATCGCCATGGGCCAGACCGCCGAGAACGTCGCCGGGCTCTACGGCATCACCCGGGCGGACCAGGACGCGTTCGCGGCCCGCAGCCAGCAGCGCGCCGAGGCCGCGATCGCGAGCGGGTTCTGGGCCGGGGACATCACGCCCGTCACCCTCGCGGACGGCACGGTGGTAGCGGCCGACGACGGCCCCCGCCGCGGCACCACCGTCGAGACGCTCGGCACCCTGCAGCCGGTGTTCCGGCCCGACGGCACCGTCACCGCCGGCAACGCGTGCCCGCTCAACGACGGCGCGGCCGCGGTGGTCGTGGTGTCGGAGCGCATCGTCGAGGAGCTGGACCTGCAGCCGCTCGCCCGGATCGTGTCCACCGGCGTGAGCGGACTGTCGCCCGAGATCATGGGCCTCGGCCCGGTCGAGGCGAGCCGGCGGGCGCTCGCGCTCGCGGGGCTGTCGATCGGCGACATGGACCTCGTGGAGATCAACGAGGCCTTCGCCGCGCAGGTGATCCCGTCCGCGCGCGAGCTCGGGATCGACGAGGAGCGGCTGAACGTGCACGGCGGCGCGATCGCCGTCGGGCACCCGTTCGGGATGACCGGGGCGCGCATCACCTCCACGCTGATCAACGGCCTGACCGCCACCGGCGGCCGCTACGGGCTGGAGACCATGTGCGTGGGCGGCGGCCAGGGCATGGCGATGGTGATCGAGCGGGTCTGACGCCGTCCGGCCGCGGGAGCGGACGAAGGCACTACCTCGGCGGGAGACCCCCGCCGAGGTAGTGCCTTCGTCCGTCGAGGTGACTATCTCGGCGGGAGACCCCTGCCGAGATAGTGCCTTCGTCGGACGAAGGCACTACCTCGGCACGGTCGTCAGGCCGGGACGTACAGCGACAGCGTCTGCGCCACCAGCGCCGGCTTGTCGGCGCCCTCGATCTCGACCGTCACCGTCGAGCTGAGCCGCACGCCCATCGACGTCGGCTCCGCGCCGGTGATCTCCGTGCTCGCGCGGACCCGCGACCCGGCGGTCACCGGGTTCAGGAAGCGCACCTTGTCCAGGCCGTAGTTCATGGCCATGGCGATGCCGCCCACCTCGATGAGCGCCGACGCGAGGTGCGGCAGGAGGGAGAGGGTGAGGAAGCCGTGCGCGACCGTCGCGCCGAACGGGCCCTCCGCCGCCCGCGCGGGGTCGACGTGGATCCACTGGTGGTCCTCGGTGGCGTCGGCGAACGCGTCGATCCGGTCCTGGTCGACCGTGAACCACTCGCCGGTCGCGCGGGAACCCACGGCGTCGGCCAGCTCTGCGGGGCTCGAGACGTGGATCGTCATGCGCGGGGACCGCCCGCCACGTACAGGACCTGCCCGGACACGAAGCCCGCCTCCTCGGAGCAGAAGAACGAGATCGCCGCGGCGATGTCCTCCGGCTGCCCCACGCGCCCCACGGGCACCTCCTTGGCCATCCCGGCGAGGAAGTCCTCGAACGGCACGCCCACGCGCTCGGCGGTCTCGCGGATCATGTCGGTCTGGATCACGCCGGGCGCCACGGCGTTGGCGGTGATGCCGAACTTCCCGAGCTCGATCGCGAGCGTCTTGGTGAAGCCCTGCATGCCGGCCTTGGCGGCCGCATAGTTGGCCTGGCCGCGGTTGCCCAGCGCCGACGTGGACGACAGGTTCACGACCCGGCCCCACTTCGCCTCGACCATGTGGGCCTGGAGCGCGCGGGTCATGAGGAACGCGCCGCGCAGGTGCACGCTCATCACCGAGTCCCAGTCGTTCTCGGACATCTTGAACAGCAGGTTGTCGCGCAGGATCCCCGCGTTGTTCACGAGGATCGTGGGCGCGCCCAGCTCGTCGCGCACCCGGGCCACCGCGGCCTCGACAGCCGCGGCGTCGGCGACGTCGACGCCCACGGCGAGCGCGCGACCGCCGTCGGACACGATCCCGGCCGCGGTCTCGGCGGCCTGCTCCTCGAGGAGGTCGAGGACGGCGACGGCGTGGCCGTCGGCGGAGAGGCGACGGGCGGTCGCGGCACCGATGCCGCGGGCGCCGCCGGTGACGACGGCGACTCTGGTGGGGGAGGTCATGCGGGGGTCCTTTCGTCGAACGTGATGAGCTGGCGGAGCTCCTCGCCGGCGGCGAGGCGGTCGAGGGCGGCGGGCAGGTCGTCGAGGCCGATGCGGGTGGAGACGAGCCGCTCGAGCGGCAGGCGGCCCGCCCGCCACAGCTCGACATACCGCGGGATGTCGCGTTCCGGCACGGCGGACCCCAGGTAGGAGCCGACGACGGTGCGCGCCTGGGCGGTCAGCGTCAGCGGGGAGATGCTCGCCCGGGCGTCGGGGGAGGGCAGGCCCACGGTCACGGTGGTGCCGCCGGGGGCGGTGAGGGCGAACGCGGTCTCGAAGGCGCGGGCCGACCCGGCGGCCTCGACGACGACGGGGGCGGCGACCCCGGCGGCGACGGCGTCGTCGGGGGTGTATGCGGCGGTGGCGCCGAGGGAGCGGGCGAGGTCGAGCTTGGCCGGGACCATGTCGATGCCGACCACCTCGTGGCCGAGGGCGACGGCGACGAGGAGCGCGGCCATGCCGACCCCGCCGAGGCCCACGACGACGACGGGTTCGCCCGGGGCGGGGCGCCCGGCGTTGAGCACCGCGCCGCCGCCGGTCAGGACGGCGCAGCCGAGGAGCGCGGCGACGTCGGCGGGCACGTCGGCGTCGACCGGCACCACGGAGGTGCGGCTGACGACGGCGTGGGTGGCGAACGCGCTGACGCCGAGGTGGTGGTTCACGGTGACGCCGTCGCGGTGCAGGCGGAGCCCGCCGCCCACGAGGGTGCCGGCCGCGTTGGCCGCGCTGCCGGGGGAGCAGGGGAGGCGGCCGTCGGTGCCGCACTCGGTGCAGTCGCCGCAGCGGGGGAGGAACGTCATGACGACGCGCTGGCCGGGGGCGAGGCCGGCGCCGGGACCGGCCTCCTCCACGATCCCGGCGGCCTCGTGCCCGAGGAGCATGGGGGTGGGTCGCACACGGTTGCCGTCGACGACGCTGAGGTCGGAGTGGCACAGGCCGGCGGCCTCGATCCGTACCAGGAGCTCGCCGGGGCCGGGTGGGTCGAGGTGGACCCGCCCGACGGTCAGCGGGCGGGAGCTGGCGTAGGGCGCGGGGGCGCCGCAGCGTTCGAGCACGGCACCGGTGATCTCCATCGATCCGACCTCCTCGTCGTAGGTCCGGACAGCATACCGACTGTACGGTATGTTGCGGTACACCGGATGCCACGGCGGCGTGGCGGTCGCCGCAGGTGCGACGCGACGCGAGGCTACCTCCTTGCGGCGGGGGTGGTACCCGTGCTCTGTGTGGCGGCCTCGCGCTCCGCGCCGCGCTCCTCCCAGGTCTGCACCACCCAGAAGGCCAGGAAGCCGAGCAGGAGGACGAACTCGAGGTTCCAGAACCAGCGGGAGTCCTCCTCGACCCAGCCGAGGAGCCGCGCGCCGCCGGTCGCCACCAGGCCGACCAGGATGACGAGGAAGACAGCGACGTACGCCGCGGAGACCGCGACCCGTCGCGGGTCCGGCGTCGACTCCCCCTCGGCGTGGCGCCGCACCCCGGTGAGGCCGCCGATCGAACCGAGGCCGCTGAGCAGCGCGACCACGGCCATCGGGGCGAAGACGAGGACCGCGGCGGCGTCGTGGGCGTTCAGGAGGAAGGAGTTGTCCGGTACCGGACCGGCGTGCTCGGTGGTGAACCAGACGATCCAGCCGATCCAGACCGCCCAGGCGAGGCCCGCGCCGGCCAGCTCCTCGTTCCGGGTGGGCTCGCGGTCGCTCGCGTCGAGGACCCGCTCCCGGAACCACGACCACAGCGTCGAGCGCTTCGGGCTCGCGGCTGCCCGCGGGCGCGTCCAGATGTAGATCGTGGCGAGGACGAGGCCGATCGTGGCGATCGCGAGGTAGCAGGTGACGGTGAACTCGGCCCGCAGGACCCACTCCGTGCACGCCGCCGCGTCCCAGCCGGGCTCCGTGGGGCTCGGCGGCTGCTGCCCGGCGAGCGTGCCGGCCTCCTGCCCGAAGCAGCGCAGGCTCGCCGGGTCGTGGGTCGGCACGAACGCGACCACCGGCGCGAAGAGGCCCGCGAAGTTCAGCAGCGGCTCCTGGAGGCCCCGGCCCCGGATCGCGATCATCGCGGCGCCCACCGCCACCAGCACCCCCACGAAGATGCTCTGCACCGGCGTGTACCAGGAGGCGCTGATCGACCCGAGCGGGACGTCGTTCTGCGGCGAACGGTCCCAGGCGATCACCGCCCCTGCCAGGAGGACGATCATCAGGATGATGGCGACGCGCAGGTAGAGGTAGGTCGCGGCCGCATGGCTCGCGGTGGCGAGCGGCTCTGCCGGGGTCTCGGGGGTTGCGTCCACGACGGTCATCCTGCCAGCGCGGGCCCTGACCTGCGCGGTTGACACCCTGTCGGGCCAGGGGTGTACTGGTGTTCTATCGAACACTCGTTCGAGTCGGGCCGGGGGCAACGTGCCGGCCCGGACAGAGCTGGACCGGGTCACCACCGGCAGCACCATCGCTGGAGGGTCCATGACCGTCGTCGTCCCCGACCACCCGCCTGAAGGAACCGCCGCCCACCGGCACGACCAGGCACGCGCCGCCCTCCAGGCGGCGGAGCTGCGGACGGGAGTACGGCGCGGCGGCCGTCCCCGTCGCGGGGCGGCGGTGGTGCCGCTGCAGGTCCAGCGCCAGGTCGACGTGATCGGCGCGGACGTGGCCGGTCCGGACGTGGCCGGCGAGAGCCACCGCCTGCACCCCGTCCACCCCGACCTGGCCGCGCTCCTCCCCGACGGCGGCCTCCGGGAGGGCAGCACCGTCGTGGTGCGCAACTCCACCACCCTCCTCCTCGCCCTCCTCACGGAGGCGTCGAAGGCGGGGGCGTGGGTCGCGCTCGTGGGCCACCCCGCGGCAGGCCTGGCCGCCGCCGGCTGGGGGCTCGACCTCGACCGCACCGTCAGCGTCCCGGCTCCCGGCCCCGACGCTCCGGCAGTGGTGGCGGCGCTGCTCGACGGCCTGGACCTCGTCGTCGTCGGGCCGAGGACCCCGCTGCTGGAGAGCGACCGCCGTCGGCTCTCCGCCAGGGCACGCGAGCGCGGCAGCGTCCTGATCGCCGTGGACGAGCCGGGCGCGGCGGGTATGGCCGGCGCGGCGCGCCCGGCCTCGCCACGACCAGGCGATCGTGCACCAGAAACAGGCGTTCGCGGTGCACGATCGCCTGATCGCGGCGCCCACGTGGTGCTCGACGTCCGCGGCGGCTCCTGGTCCGGCTCCGACCACGGGGCGGGCTGGCTGCGCCGCCGCAGCCTGACCGTGCACCGCACGGGCCGGGGCGCCGCCGCGCGCCCCGTCGACCTGGAGGTCGTGGTGCCGCTGCGGGTGGAGGTCGTGGTGCCGGGGACGCGCGTCGGCCGGGTCGCGCACGTCGCCGCCCATGCGGCGCCCGTCCGGCTGCACGCGGTGCCCGACGTCGCGCCCACCGTCGGCGACCCCGACGAGAGGCTCGCCGGATGAGCACTGCGGACACGACGCGTACCGCCGTCCTCTGGGTGCCGGACTGGCCGGTCGTCGCCGGGCTCGCGGTCGCGGGCCTGGGCTCCCACGTGCCGGCCGCGGTGCTGGGCGGGTCGAGCAGCAGCGGCGCGGGGGCGGGCACGGGCCAGCGGCTGGTCGCGGTGTCGGCGGTGGCGCGCGCGGCCGGGGTGCGGCGTGGCATGCGGCGGCGCCAGGCGCAGGAGCGCTGCCCGGACCTCGTCCTCCTGCCCGTCGACGACGGCCGCGACGCCCGCGAGTTCGAGCCTGTCGCCGTCGCGGCGGAGACCGTCGTGGCGGGCCTCGAGATCGCCCGCCCGGGTCTCGTCCTCCTGCCCGCCGACGGCGCCGCGCGCTACCACGGCTCCGAGGAGGCGCTGGCGCAGGCGCTGGTGGAGCAGGTCGCCGACCGCACCGGCCACGAGTGCCAGGTGGGCGTCGCCGACGGCTTCCTCGCCGCCGTGCTCGCTGCCCGCGAGAGTCACGTGGTCCCGCCCGGCGGGTCGCGCGCATACCTCGCGCCCCGCCCCGTGGGGGAGCTGCTGCATGCGGCGGCGGTGCCGTCGTCGGGCGGGGGGACGGCCCGGGGGACGGGCGGCGCTGACGTCGGAGCCGTCGCGGAGCTGGCCGACCTGTGGCGGCGCCTCGGCCTGCACACGCTCGGCGACCTGGCGGCCCTGCCCGAGGCGAGCGTGCACGCCCGGTTCGGCGACGCCGGGACGTGGGCGCAGCGGCTGGCGCGCGGCGAGGACGTGCGCCCGCCCGCCCGACGCCGGATCGAGGGCGAGATCACCGCGGCCCAGGAGCTGGACCCGCCGGCGACGCGGGTGGACGTCGCCACGTTCGCGGCCCGCCGCCTCGCCGACGACCTGCACCACCAGCTCGGCTCCCGCGGCCTCGCGTGCGGGCGGCTGCGGATCACGGCCCGCGCCGTCGACCCTGTCACCGGCGACGCCCGCACCCTGGAGCGGCTCTGGCGGGTCGACGACGGCGCGCTCGGCGGGCTCACCGCCGCCCGGATCACCGACCGGGTGCGCTGGCAGCTGGAGGGCTGGCTCACGGCGTCGGCGGTGGCGCGAGGCCGTGGGGCCCGGGCGGCGCAGCGGCAGGCGAACGCGCCAGACCGCTTCCAGGATCGCGAAGGGGGAGTTAGGCGGACCTGGAAGCAGTCTGGCGCGCACCTCGAGGACGGCGCGGCCCCCGAGAGCGAGCCCGCCCTGGAGATCGCCCACCTCGCCCTCACTGCCGAGGAGGTCGCGCCCGCCGGAGTGCTGCAGCCGCGCCTGTGGGGCCCGAGCGCGGGCGAGGACCTCCGCGCTCGCCGCGCGCTCGAACGCGTCCAAGGCCTGCTCGGCGGCGACGCGGTGCTCACCCTCCAGGTGCAGGGCGGTCGCGACCCGCGCGACCGCGTCCACCTCGTCCCCTTCGGCGAGGAGGCGCCGCCCGCGCGCGACCCCGGCCGTCCCTGGCCGGGTGCCCTGCCCCAGCCCGGGCCGTCGCTCGTGCTGCCCGAGCCGGTCCCCGCCGCCGTCCTCGACGCCGACGGGCGCCCCGTCGTGATCGACGTCCGGCTCGCCCTCAGCGGCGCCCCCGCCCGGGTGCAGGTGGAGGCCACGCCCGGGGTGGCCCCGGCGTCGGCCCGGGACCTTGCCTGCACCGTCGTGGACTGGGCCGGGCCCTGGCCCGTCGCGGAGCGGTGGTGGTCGGTCGCGGCGCGCCGCCGCGTCTTCCTCCAGGTGGTGGCCGACGACGGCCGCGGCCTCCTCCTGTCCGCCACCGCGGGCGCCTGGTCGCTGGAGGCGTTGTATGACTGAGCCGAAGGTGCAGCGGAACGTGGGGCCGCAGCGAAGCCCGGGCCCGCGTGGAGCGGAACCGCAGGCTCAGGCATGGAGGGGCGATGCCTGAGTATGCCGAGCTGCACGCCCACTCCGCGTTCAGCTTCCTCGACGGCGCCTCCCACCCGGAGGAGCTCGCCGCCGAGGCCGCCCGCCTGGGGCTGCGCGCCCTCGCGATCACCGACCACGACGGCCTGTACGGCGTGGTGCGGTTCGCGCAGGCGGCCAAGGCCGTGGGCCTGCGGGCGGCGTTCGGCGCGGAGCTGCACCTGCCCGCCCCCGCCGACCCCCGGGCGCCCGAGGGCAGCCCCGGCAGCCGCCCCGTGCTCGACGAGCCCACCGGCATCCCCGACCCCCGCTCCACCCACCTGCTGGTCCTGTCCCGCGGGCCGGACGGCTACCGCCGCCTGTCCAGCGCGATCGCCACCGCGCACCTCGCCACCGGGGTCAAGGGCGCCGCCAGCTACCGGCTCGAGGAGCTGGGGGAGCACGCCCGCGGCGAGTGGCTGGTCCTCACCGGCTGCCGCAAGGGCGCGGTCCGGCGCACCCTCGTCACGCAGGGGTACGACGCCGCCCGGCGCGAGCTCGACGCCCTCGTCGCCGCGTTCGGCCGGGACAACGTCGCCGTCGAGGTCACCGCCACCGGCGACCCCCGCGACGCCGACCTGCACGCGGCGCTCGCGGACCTCGCCGACGACGCCCGCCTCCGGCTCGTCGCCACCACCGCCGCCCACTACGCGCGGCCCCGGGACGCGGACCTGGCCGGGGCGCTCGCGGCGATCCGCGCGCGGTCCTCGCTCGACGACCTGGACGGCTGGCTGCCGGGGGCGCCGACGGCGCACCTGCGGTCGGCCGACGAGATGCTCCGGCTGCACCGCCGGCACCCCCAGGCGGTCGGTACCGCGGCGGCGCTGGGCGAGGAGTGCGCGTTCGACCTGAAGCTCATCGCGCCCGAGCTGCCGCCGTACCCGGTCCCGCCGGGCCACGACGAGGCGTCCTGGCTGCGGGAGCTCGCCTACCGGGGGGCGGAGGAGCGGTACGGGCCCCGCGCCGGGAACGCACGCGCCTGGGGGCAGGTGGACCACGAGCTGCGCGTCATCGAGAAGCTGCACTTCCCCGGGTACTTCCTCGTGGTCTACGACCTGGTCGAGTTCTGCCGTATCCGCGGGATCCTCGCGCAGGGGCGGGGGAGCGCGGCGAACTCGGCGGTCTGCTACGCGCTCGGCATCACGGCCGTGGACGCCGTGCGGCACAACCTGCTGTTCGAGCGCTTCCTCGCGTCCGAGCGGGACGGGCCGCCCGACATCGACGTGGACATCGAGTCGGTGCGCCGCGAGGAGGTGATCCAGCACGTGTACGAACGGTTCGGGCGGACGCACGCCGCGCAGGTGGCGAACGTGATCTCGTACCGGCCCAAGTCCGCGGTGCGCGACGCCGCCCGCGCGCTCGGCCACGACGTGGGGCAGCAGGACGCGTGGTCCAAGTCGATCGAGCGGTGGGGGTCGCTGCGCGGACCGGACCCGTCGAGCCCGTCCGTCGACCGGAAGATCCGGGACGCGCGCGCCGTGAAGGGGTCGACGCCGGCGGGCCGGTTCGTCGACCCCGTCGCGGTCGCGGACGACCCGCTCCGCCGAGCCGACGACGCGCACGACGTGGTGCCGCACCACGCGCCGCCGTCGGCCGAGCAGGAGGGCGAGATCCCGTCGGACGTGCTCGACCTGGCCGACCGCCTGCTCCGCCTGCCTCGTCACCTCGGGATCCACTCGGGCGGCATGGTGATGTGCGACCGCCCCGTGATCGAGGTGTGCCCGGTGGAGTGGGCCCGCATGGAGGGCCGCACGGTGCTGCAGTGGGACAAGGAGGACTGCGCCGACGCCGGCCTGGTGAAGTTCGACCTGCTCGGCCTCGGCATGCTGACGGCGATCCGGTACGCGTTCGAGCTCGTCGAGGAGCACACCGGCGAGAGGCTCACCCTCCACGGGCTGCCCCCCGAGGACCCGCTCGTCTACGACCTGCTGTGCGCCGCCGACACCGTGGGCGTGTTCCAGGTGGAGTCGCGCGCGCAGATGGCGACGCTGCCCCGCCTGCAGCCGCGGACGTTCTACGACATCGTCATCGAGGTGGCGCTCATCCGCCCCGGGCCTATCCAGGGCGGGTCGGTGCACCCGTACATCGAGCGGGCCCGCGGGCGGCAGCCCGTGACCTTCCTGCACCCGCTGCTGGAGAACTCCCTGGGACGCACCCTCGGCGTGCCGCTGTTCCAGGAGCAGCTCATGCAGATGGCGATCGACGTGGCGGGGTTCAGCGGCGCCGAGGCGGACCAGCTGCGGCGCGCGATGGGGTCCAAGCGGTCGGTGGAGCGCATGGAGGCGCTGCGCGGGCGGCTGATGAAGGGCATGACGGAGCATGACGTCCCGCCCGACGTGCAGGAGCAGATCTACGACAAGCTCAAGGCGTTCGCCGACTTCGGCTTCCCCGAGTCGCACGCCTACTCCTTCGCGTACCTCGTGTACGCCAGCGCGTGGCTCAAGGTGCACCATCCCGCCGCGTTCTACGCCGGGCTGCTGGCGGCGCAGCCCATGGGGTTCTATTCGCCGCAGTCGCTCGTCGCGGACGCGCGCCGGCACGGCGTGACGGTCCTGCGCCCGGACGTGAACGCGTCGCGCGTCCTCGCGTGCGTGGAGCGGCTGCCCGACGCCGGCGGCCCGCCTCCCGGCACCACCGCACCCTGGTCGGGGCTCGTCCGGGCGGACCCGGAGCTCGCCGTCCGGATGGGGCTCGACAGCGTGCGCAGCATCGGTACGGACCTGGCGGAGAAGATCGTCGCGGCCGGGAGGTTCCGGGACCTGCGCGACCTCGTGCGGCGCGTAGACCTGAGCACCGCCCACCTCGAGGCGCTCGCCACGGCGGGCGCGCTGGAGAGCCTCGGCGTGGAGCGTCGCGAGGCGCTGTGGGCGGCGGGCGCGCTGGGTCAGGAGGGGCCGGGCACCTTGCCGGGCGTGTCGGTGGGCGTGGACGCGCCGACGCTGCCCGGGATGAGCGAGGTGGAGCTCGCCGTGGCGGACGTGTGGGCCACCGGGGTCACGCCCGACTCGTACCCGACGCAGCACGTGCGGCCCGGCCTCGCCGCCGCCGGGGTCGTCACGGTGGCGGAGGCCTGCGCGACCGAGCCGGGGCGGCGTATCGCCGTCGGCGGCGTCGTGACGCACCGGCAGCGGCCGGGCACCGCGGGGGGCGTGACGTTCCTGTCCCTGGAGGACGAGACCGGGCTGCTGAACGTCATCTGCACGGTCGGGCTGTGGCAGCGGTTCCGGCGGGTCGCGCGGTCGTCGCCGGCGCTGGTGGTGCGGGGGCGCATCGAGTCGGCCGACGGCGCGGTGAACCTCCTGGCCGAGCACCTGACGCCGCTGTCGTTGCGGGTGTCGGCGACGTCGAGAGACTTCCGCTGAGCGTGCTCGCCTGCGAGCGGTAGCGTGCCGGTATGACGGCAGAGCCGCTTTCCGTCACCGTCGTGCCCGCCACCGAGGACCGGTTCGACGACGTGACGGCGATGCTCAACCCGACCGGCCGCGAGCAGGCGTGCTGGTGCATGCACTGGCGTCTTCCCCCGCGCGAGGACGCCACCCGGCGCGGCGAGTACCTCCGCGACCTCACCGCGCGCGAGCCCGCCCCGGGGATGCTCGCCTACGCGGAGGTGGAGGGCGGCCCGGCCGGCCCGGGCGTGCCCGAGGGCCCGGGAGGCTCCGAGCCCGTCGGCTGGCTCGGGTTCGCGCCCCGGTCCCTGGCGGGGTCGCTGCAGCGCTCGCGGGTGCTGCCCCGGATCGAGCCCGAGGAGTGGCCCACCACGTGGGCGGTGATGTGCGTGACCGTGCGGCCGGGCTTCCGCCGCCGCGGCGTGGCGCGCGAGCTGTTGCGCCACGCCGTCGACTACGCCGCCGGGCACGGCGCCCGTGTCGTCGAGGGTTTCCCCGTGGACCCGGGCCCGGGCGCTCGCGTGCCGGTCAGCGCGGCGTTCGTCGGCACGGTGGGGCTGTTCGAGTCGGTGGGGTTCGACGTCGTGGCGCCCACCTTGTCGACGAGCGGCCGGCTGACCCGGTGGCACGTCCGCCGCGAGCTCTGAGTGGTGAACGCGCCAGACTGCTTCCAGGCCCGCCTACCGGTCCGTAGACGGACCTGGAAGCAGTCTGGCGCGCACCCCGTCCCCGCTCACGACCTCAGCGGGACGATCACGCAGACCTCGAACCCGTCCCGGCTCCGCCGCAGCAGGTAGCGCACCTCGTCGGCGGCGCCCTCGGCGGCGTTCTCGTCGCGGTAGCTCCAGCGCACGCCTGCCCACAGCAGCTCGTCCGTGACCTCTTCGACGGTGCGCAGCTCCGGCACCGCCGCCACGAGGTCGTCGGCACGGTAGGCGGCGAGGCGTTCGCGGTGGCTGTCGAGGACCGTCTCCGGGTCCGTCACCAGGACCGAGCGGTCCGCCGCGACCAGGAGGGAGGGGAAGCCGAACCGGTCCGCGACGCCGTCGAGGTCGCCCGCGCCGAGCGCGGCGCCGTAGTCGGCGAGGAAGCGGGTGAGGTCTTCGCGGTCGTAGACGTCGGCGGGGAGGACCATGCCTCTCACGGTATGCCCGGCGCCGCACCTCCGCCCGGCGCCGGCAGAAGCCCCGGCACAGCAAGAGGCCCCGGGACGCCGTCGTCCCGGGGCCTCTTGTCGCGGGTCAGACCCCGCGCATCTGCTTGAACATGGGGCAGTCGAAGGGGTCGCGTGCCGCAAGGCCGACCCGGTTGAGGTACTGCACCACGATCCCGTAGGACGCGATGAGGTTGGTCTCCGTGTACGGGAGGCCGAGGTTGGCGCAGTGCTCGCGAACGATCTCGCGCGCCCGGCCCAGGTGCGGACGGGGCATGTTCGGGAACAGGTGGTGCTCGATCTGGTAGTTGAGCCCGCCCATGAGGATGCTCATGGCCCAGCCGCCGGTGATGTTGCGCGACGTCAGGACCTGCTTCGACAGGAAGTCCAGCGTGGAGTCGGCGGGAAGGATCGCCATGCCCTTGTGGTTCGGGGCGAACGACGCACCCATGTACACGCCGAAGACGGCCATCTGCACGCCGATGAACGCGAACCCGAGCCCGATGGGCAGCACCAGGAAGATGGTGGTGACGTAGAGCGAGAGGCGCACGACGATGCTGACGAGCTCGCCGATCCGCGACCGCAGGGTCTCGGGGGTCCCCGTGAACAGCGAACGGATCGAGGTGTAGTGCAGGTTGATGCCCTCGAGGGTGAGGAGCGGGAAGAACAGCCAGCCCTGGTAGCGCGTGATGAGCGCCATGAAGCCGCGGTGCTCGCGCGCGCCCTCCTCGGTGAAGACGATCGTGTCGTTCGCGATGTCGGGGTCCTTGCCGACCCGGTTCGGGTTGCCGTGGTGACGGGTGTGCTTCGTCATCCACCAGGAGTAGCTGATGCCGACCACGCCGTTGGCGAGGAACTTGCCGAGGCGGTCGTTGGCGGGCCCGGAGGTCAGCACCTGCCGGTGCGACGCCTCATGAGCGATGAAGGCGAACTGCGTCAGGACCAGCCCGAGGCCGCCGGCCATCAGGAGCTGGAGCCAGGAGTCGCCGAGAAGGACGAAGCCGGTGACGAGACCGCCGAAGGCGAGCGTCAGGGTGGCGAGCGTCCAGAGGTAGTAACCGTGTGTGCGGTGCAGCAGCCCAGCCTCACGAACCGTCTGTGACAGCGCCGTGTAGGTGCTGGTCACGGGCTGTTCGCCCGCGCGGCGGGGTTGGGTCGGCCGGAATCCGGGTTGAACGGCGGCGGAGGAGGTCATGGGCGCCTCGCAGTGGTCGGTGTCGACTTCCCAGCCGTGGTCTTGGGCAGGTTCGCCCGGTGGTGCAGATACGCCGATCGTACGGGTACGCGAGAGGGTGCGGCGCGCACCGCGCGTGAACGCCTGGCGAAGGTTCCCGCGCGGTGCGCTTGAGGGGCGATTTTTACCAAGCCTGAGCAAGCAGGTCGGCGAAGAGCGCGTCCGGGTCATGATCGAGCCCGCGAGCGGTGAACCAGGTGCACATGGTCCGGCAGTCGCGCAGCAGGAACTCGGACGCGAACGGGTTGGCGGCCAGGTCGACGACCTGCGGGAGGTCGATGATCACGAGCCGTTCGCCGTGCGCCAGCACGTTGTACGGGGAGAGGTCGCCGTGCGCGTAGCCCAGCCGCGCGAGGACCGACATCCCGTCCACGAGCTGCTCCCAGTACGACTCCAGGAGCTCCCGGTCCGGCCTTGCCTGGTGGAGCCGGGGCGCCGCCACGACGCCGTCCGGCCCCTCGTCGCCGACGAACTCCATGAGCACCTCCGTCTCGTCCACCTGGACCGGGTACGGCACGGGGGCGCCCGCCTCCCAGGCGGCGCCGAGCGCCATGAACTCGGCGTCGGCCCACTGGGTGGCCGCGACGGCACGGCCCCAGGCGGACTTGCGGTCCTCGACGGCCCGCTGGTCGCGGGTGCGTCGGGCGGTGCGGCCCTCGGTGTACCCGGCGTCGCGGTGGAACAGCTTGTGCTCGGAGCCGCGGTAGCGCTTGGCGACGAGCAGCATGCGCTGCGCGGGGTCGTCGGGCACGGCACGCTCCAGCAGGTAGGCGTCGGCCTCCTTGCCGGTCTTGAGGATGCCGAGATCGGTGTCGACCGCGGCGTCGGACGTGACGAGCCAGTCGGGCCGGGGCTCGGGGCCGCGCTGGCCCTTGGCCACGAAGGTCCAGGTGGACCAGCGCTGGCCGGGCCCAGGCTGCCCGATCTCCCCGGGGTCCTCGCGAAGTTCCGCAGCGAAGCCAGGGCTTCGTGGGGTGGGGGCGGCGCCTGCGGCGGCCTGGTCGTCGCCCTCACCAGGGCCCGGCTCGCCAGGGCGTGGGGGAACCGTGAAGGCGGGGGAGTCGTCGGGGTGCGGGCCCTCGAGCTCGAGGCGTGCCGCCGCGCGGCGCGCGCGGAGGTACGGGGTGGACGGTGCTGCGGGAAAACGAGACACGATGTGCTCCTCGGGAGGTGAGGAGCGCGGCCGGCGGTGCCGGCGGGCCCGGCCGCGTCAGCGGCTGGCGGGCGTGGCGCTCCTCGGTACGGGGGAGAGGCTGTGTGCCGGGTCGGTGCTGACACGGCGCGGCGAGACAGTGACGTCAGTCATGGCTCGACCTCCCCTCCGTACGGCCTCCCGGAGCGTGCCGGGCAGGCGAATCTTGCCGGTCCCCCGTCGGGGACCGTGCGAGGAGCATGTCACGCGGCCCCAGGGCCGCTCAACGGATTTACGGGGCCCTGGTTCTCCCGTGAGCCGCCGCGTCGGTCCGTTGCTGCAACGCCGGGCGAGAGCCGGCGACGTTACTCGCCCCAGCCGCCGAACATGTTCCGCAGCGCCTCGTCGACGGTGCTCTGCACGGTGTCCGCGACGTCCTTCTTCGCGTCCTCGAGGCCCTGGTCGATCTCGTCCTGGACGTCGCTCTTGGCGTCCTCGATGCCCTGCTCGAACCCCTGCTCCACGTCCTGGCGCACCTGTGCGGCGAAGCCGACGGCGGCCTGGATCGCCACGAGGACCGACCAGACGACGAGGATCAGCACGTACGGCCAGATCTTGCGGCGGCTTCCGCCACGCAGCGACCCCACCGCGTTGACCAGGATCGAGAGCAGCAGGCCGACCACCGGGATTGCCATGTTGGACACGTACGGGGTCCAGGCGGGGCCCAGGCCGAACGTGGCCACCGCGAGGTCGCCGAGCGCTGTGAAGAGCGGGAACGTCGACGCGTCGGGCATGACGTCGCCCGGCAGCATCAGCCGTACCACCTGGTAGAGGGACAGCGTGAGCAGCAGGCGGGGGATCCAGGTGCCGAGGACCACGCCCACGAGCCGCCACCCGGTGTCCGGGTCGTCGCCCCGGCCGCGCTCGTCCCGCGAGTCTCGGCGCGGGTCGTCCCGACGCGGGTCGTCCCGACGCGGGTCGTCCGGGCGTCCGCCCTGCCCTCCCGCGCCACCGCCCGGGCCGCCGGGGTGCTGGGAGCCGGGCTGCGGCGTCGGGCCGCCGGGGGCACCCGCCTGGAGAGGGCGACCGTACTGGTCCACCTGGCCGGGCGCGGGGTAGCCCTGCGGGCCGTACCCGGTCTGCTGCGGCGCGTACGACGAGGCGACGCGCTGCACCGGCGAGACCGCGGGCTGCGGCGGCAGACGCGTCGTGGCGCCTGCCGCGCCGGTCGCGCCCATCCGGACGGTCGATGCCGGGTCCTGCGCCCCCCGGGGGTCGAAGCGCTGCGTCGGCATGGCGCCGTCGTGGGCCGCGGCGTTGAGACCGACGGAGCCCAGGGCGACGGCGCCCGCCGCGCCCAGGGCTCCGCGCGCCCCGGCGCCGCCCCGGCCGGCGGCCTCGCGGAACGCCGTCCAGCCGCGGTAGGAGTTCTCGTAGCCGGGCGGCGGCACGGCGGCGGTCCACCGCATGGCCGACCAGACGAAGTCCTTGATCTCGCCCGGCGTACGCCCTCCGGCACGTTGCAGGCCGACGGCGGCCACGTGGTCGGCCACGACCTGCTCCGCCGCGCCGTCGAAGCCGTCCCCGTGCAGCTCGTGCAGCCGCCGCATGAGCGCCTGGTCGTAGACGAGGTTGGTCATGGGCTCGCCCGGCTGGACGGGCGCCGAGACGATCGGCGCCGTCGCGACCGGGGCCGCCACGGCGCTCGCGGTGAGCACCTCGGTGACGAGCGACCGTTCGGCGCGCGTGGCCTCCGCGGCGTCGAGGAGGCCGGGGTCGGGCTCCTCCTGCCCCAGGAGCGCGAGCACCGTGCGGGCGATGTTGTGCAGCGGCGGCCGGTCCTCGGGCAGGTGCCGCGTCATAGCGAGCACCAGCGGCAGGAGCCGCTCGTCCACGGGACCCACGTCCTCGGCGGTGAGGTCGCGGCCCAGGAAGTTCACGCTGTCGGGCAGCGTGCCCGTGGCGAGGAACACGAGCAGCAGGCCCAGGCTGTACACGTCGGAGCGGGCGTGCGGCTTGCGCGAGAACAGCTCGGGCGCCATGTAGGCGATGGTCCCGGCCGCGTGCGTGGACGTGGTGGTGCCGTGGCCCTTGGCGATCCCGAGGTCGATGAGCACCGCCCGGCCCTCGCTCGCGATGATGTTGGCCGGCTTCACATCCCGGTGCAGGTAGTGCTCCTCCTGGAGCACGGCCAGGGCGCCGGTGACGTCGTCGGCGACGTGCAGGACGTCGCGCCGGGAGAGCGGGCCGTTCTGCTGCACGAGCTGCTGGAGCGTGGGGCCGGGCACCAGCTCCATGGCGAACCACGGAGTCTCGCCCTCGAGGTCGCCGCGCACGAACTGCGGGAAGCCCCGCCCACCGAGCCGAGCCAGCAGCGTTGCCTCGCTGACGAAGCGCTCCAGCGTGCCGTGCTCGGCGTTGGTCAGGACCTTGAGCGCGACCTCGCCGTCCTCGTCCGACGACGCCCGGTACACGTGTGCGAAACCGCCGTGGCCCAGCGACTCGTGCAGCGTGAAGCCGCCGAGGATCTCGCCGGTGGCAGGGATGCGGCTGCGCCCGTGGGGAGGCGCGGCGGGCTGGCCACCGGGAATGCGGACGGTCTCGTCGGACAAAAGGGGCTCCTCGGGCACGCACACCGGACCTAACCGGCAGATTTATCTGCAACCTATCAGGAACGAGGTGGCCTTCAGAGGCCTGCTCGAACCGCAGGTTCGGCGCGTTCCGGTCGACCGCGAGCCCACTTTGCCCCAGGCTGGCACGGGGTGACTCCCAGCACCCCGGACACCGACGGATCCACCAGGAGATGGCAATGAGCACCGACACCGTTCCGCTGTGGCCCCACGTCCAGGCGGTCGTGCGCGAGGACGGCACGGGGGAGGTCGTCGTCGACGGCACGCCGTACCCCGTCTTCGCCGCCGGTCTGGAGGAAGCGCGGGTCGAGGTGCTGCGCCGGGTCACGCTGACGGCGGCCCAGGTGGGTCGCGCCGTGCGGGCCACGGCGGAGGGGCCCGAAGGGGTGTGGGCGCTGATCGTGCACCCGGACGGGACGGTGGTGCCGCAGGAAGCCGCACCGCGGCCGGCGCCGGCCGAGGCGGCAGTCGCTGTCCCGTCGGCCGGAGCCCCGGCGCAGGCGCCGGACCCGGCCCTGCCCCTGGCCCCCGCCCCCGCCCCCGCTCAGGCGCACACGCCTGAGCCGGTCGCGGTCGCGGCGCCGGTCCCCGGGACCGTCCCCGTCCCGGCGCAGGTCGGCCCCGGGCCGACGTCTCCGCCGACCTTCGTGCAGACCCCGGCTCCCGACGGCATGCCCGACGGCATGCCCGTGGTCGACGGCGTGCCCCGCCCCGCGTTCCTCGAGGACGACCGCACGGAGATCGACGACGCCACGGTCCCGGGACTGGCGGCACCGGCCACGGCTGCACCGGCATCAGCACCAGCCGCACCAGCACCAGCGGCACCAGCGGCAGCGGCGCCCGGCGTCGCCGACTGGGTCCGCCACGGGGTCCCCGCAGCCCAGCCGGCACCCGCTCAGCCCGCACCCGCTCAGCCCGCGCCGGCCCAGCCCGGCTACCTGCCCCTGGCGGCCACGGTGCTCACCGTGTCCGAGACGCCCGAGGCGACCGAGACAACGTCGGGCAGCCCGCGGACCCGGCGCGAGGCGCGCCAGTCCTTCCTGCAGCGTGAGCTGGTGGAGGAGCCGGCCGCGCGCGGCGTGCGGGGCGCGCTCGCCCGCGTCGGCATCCGGCTCGGCCCGAGCGAGGCGGAGCGTGCCGAGCGCGACGACGAGCGCTCCGTCAGCCAGCACTGGCCCGGTCCGCGCACCGTGGCGGTCGTGAACGGCAAGGGCGGTGCCGGGAAGACGCCGTCGACGGTGCTCCTCGCCGCCGTGTTCGCCCGGTACGGCGGGGCGGGCGTGGTCACGTGGGACAACAACCAGACCCGCGGCACGCTCGGCTGGCGCACGGAGCAGGGCCCGCACGGCTCCACGCTGCTGGACCTGCTGCCGCAGACGGACCGGCTGCTCGGCACGTCGGCCCAGGCGGCGGACCTGGCGCGGTTCGTGCACCACCAGACCCGCGACAAGTTCGACGTGCTGCGCTCCAAGCCCATGGCGCTCGCGCACGAGCAGCGCGTGGAGCCGGAGGACGTCGACGCCATCCACTCCGTGCTGTCGAAGTACTACCGGATGATCTTCATCGACTCCGGGAACGACGAGTCCGACCCCATGTGGCTGCGCATGATCGACCTCACCGACCAGCTCGTGGTCGCCACCACCACCCGTGACGACCACGCGGAGGCCGGCGCGCTGCTGCTGGAGGCGCTCGCGGCCCGCGACGGCAGGTCGGCCTACCTGGCGCAGCAGGCCGTGACCGTCGTGTCGCAGGCGGACCCGAAGGCGAGCCCGGACGACGTGCGCCGCGTCGCCGACGGCTACAGCTCGCTGGCCCGCGACGTGGTCACGATCCCGTTCGACCCCGCCATGGTCGACGGCCACCTGCGGTTCGGCGCCCTGCGCCCGGCCACCCAGCGCGCCTGGCTCGGCGCGGGTGCGGCGGTGGCGGGGGGGCTCTAGCGAGCGGCTCACTGCCCGCCGAGACTAGTGACTTCGCCGGACGGACGCACTACCTCGGCGGGGAGGGTTTGCCGGGGTAGTGACCTTGTCCGACGGAGTGACTATCTCGGCGCGGGCGCGGGCGCGGGCGCCGTCGCCGTCGCCGGGGCCGTGGCGTCGCGTGGCCGCCCGGGGCGCTACCGTGCGTCCCGAGGACGTCCTGTTCGTCCCGTCTGTTCCGAGGAGTTCCGTGCCCGTTCCAGTGCCGGGGCCGGTCGCGCGGCTCGCTCGCGACCGGCTGCGCGTTGCCGCGATCGCCCTGCTGTCCGTCTCCACGCTCCTGGTCGCCGGCGTCCAGACGGGCGCCGTCCACAGGTTCGAGCGGACGCTGGACGCGGAGTGGCGCGGCGCCTACGACCTCCTCGTCACGGGGCCCATACCGGTCGCGGAACATGCGCCGGTCGCGGAGGCGGCACCCGGCGCCTCGCCCGGAGTCTCGCCCGGCGCCGCGGCCTCGCCCGCGGAGGCTCCCGCACGAGCGGCCGGGACGGTGGACCTCTTCCCGCCGAACACGCTCGGCGGCGCCGAGGGGCTGATGCTCGAGCAGGTCGCGGCCGTCCGGGCCGTTGCCGGGGTCGAGGTGGCCGCGCCGGTGGGGCAGGTGGCGTTCCCGCTCCTCGGGTCGAGCCCGCTCTACTTCGCGGTGCCCATCGACGAGGGCACCACGGAGCCGAACGTCCAGGCGTACCGCGCGACGGTGCGGTACGTCACCGACGACGGCCTGGGCGAGCGGCTGGTCGACGAGGTCACGGTGCAGGTCATGGTCGACGACGCGGACCTGCCGACGACGATCGTCACGCCGGTCGAGGACCTGCCGGACGACTGGGGTGGGTGCACCCTGCTGTCCGACGGGCAGGGGGAGAGGACGTACACCCTCGAGACCGCCCACGAGCCGGGGGCGCTCAGGTGCCGCTCCCGGGAGCGGACCGTCGCCGCGGTACACCAGAACGGTGGGACGTGGAGCAGCACCGACGTCCGCGACGGGTACGTGCTCTTCGAGGTGCAGAGGCCGCCGCAGGTCCTGAGCACGCTGACCCTGGTCGACCCGGTGGCCGAGGCGGCTCTGCTCGGCGAGGCCGGCGCCTTCCTGGCGCCGTTGACCGCGCTGCCGGCCGAGCCCACCACTCTGTCGCTCGCCGAGTGGGCCGCGACCGCGGGCGGCGGTCCGGCCGAGAAGCTGGCCGACCTGCTCCGGAAGAACGACGAGCTCGCCCGCCAGGGCTTCGAGGCGGCGGTCGGGGAGGGATTCATGGGCCCGGGCGCGACCTACGTGCCCGAGCCCTTGCCGGTGCTCCCGGTGGTCACGTCCACGTCGCCCGACGTCGAGCTCCGCGTGGAGGTGTCGGTCGAGTCACTCGGTGTGACGTTCGCCGGGACCGACGACAGACCCGGCGCAGGATCGCCTCACGACCTCATGCGGCCCCTCGACCTGCCCCCGGCGCTCGACGAGGCCACACCGGGCACCCCGCTCGGCACCGTGGAGCGGGACATCTCGTCGGTGTTCGTGCCGTTCGTGGAGGAGTCGATCGTCCTACCCTGGCCCGGTACCCCGGCCGGCCGCGACCTCCCGCAGCCCTCGCGGTGGAGCCTGTTCCCGCACGTGTTCGCGGGTGCGACGGTGCGTTCCCCGGAGTACGAGCGGACGGGCGAGGCGGAGGCCGTCCTCCATGCCGGCGAGTACGCCGCGACCGCCGTCGAACAGTTCAACGGGGTCTCCGGCAGCGCCGTCCCGATCGCGCGTGACGCCACCGAGCCTGGCGCCGAGGCGGCGTACGTGACGCTCCCGGAGCGCACCGGCCGCGGCTTTACCGTCGCCCCGCAGCTCGCCCCGGTCGGCGAGCTCGATCCCGCCGCCGTGCGGGCGGCGCTCGCCGGCCTCGCCGACGTCCCGCTCGGTGGCTACGACCCGGTGCGGTCCACGCTGGTCGCGGGCCCGGACGGCCGGGCCGTCGACCCGGTCGAGCTCCGCCCGTCGGTCAGCGGCCTGGGGCTCGTCAACCGCGCCACCACCATGGTGGGCTCGTTCGAGCACGCGGCGGGGCTCGCCGGGAAGGCGCCCGTGTCGGCCGTCCGCGTCCGCGTCGCCGGGATCGACGACTACTCGACGGCGAACCTGGAGAAGGTCCTCGCGGTCAAGGAGGCGATCGAGGCGCTCGGTCTCACCGCGACGCTCGTCGCCGGGTCCAGCCCGTCGCCGGTGGCTGTCACCGTCGAGGACTACGCCTTCGGCACGCTCGACTCGGAGGGCGCCCAGCACGTGGGCCGGCTCGGGATCGTGGAGCAGCAGTGGTCCGAGCTCGGCGCCGCCGCGCGAGTGGACGTAGCGGTCGGCGATGCCACCACGCTCACCCTCGTGGTGGGGCTCGGCGCGACGGCCCTCCTGGTCGGCGCGGCGCAGCTCGTGGGCGTCCCTCGGCGGCGGCGCGAGGCGGCGGTGCTGGCCCTTGTCGGGTGGCCGCGCGGCAGGATCGCGCGCTGGTTCGTCGCCGAGGACGCCGTCGGTGTCGCCGTGATCGCGGTCGCGGGCGCTGTCGCGGTGAGCCTCGCGGCGGACCGCCGGGTCACCGCGGCAGGCGTGTCGGCCGTCCTCGGGCTGGTTGTCGTGCTGGGCCTCGTGTCGGTCGCCGCGGCGGTCGCGCGGCCGGGTCGGTCGGCCCCAGCCCTGGCCGCCTCGGACCGAGCCGGCACGAACCCGGCCGGTACCCGGCGGAGGCGCACGACCCGGCCCCAGGCTCTGGTGCTGGAGCTGACCGACGGGACCGGTCCGGCGTCGGGCACCGGGACCTCCGAGATCGAGGTGGTGAGCCTCGGGGAGGGCGCTGCCCCGCCGCGGCCCCGGTCGGTGCCGCGGGCGCTCGGCGTCGCGCTCTTCGGGCTGCACCAGGCGCGGCAGCACCGGGCCTTCGCCGCGGCGGTGCTGCTGACGACGGTCATTGTCGGGCTGGGCATGACGGTGCTCGGCGTGGTGGTGCTCGACGAGCGCGAGCGGGCGGGCGAGAGCCTGCTCGCCACCGCGCTCGTCGACCAGGTGCTCGTCCTGAGGTGCGCCCTCGCGGTCGTCGCGCTGGCGGCCGGGGCCGTCCTCGCGGTCCTGAGCCGTCGGCTCGACCTGCGGCTCCGCGCCGCGCAGGAGCAGGTGCTGCGTGCCATGGGCTGGACCGGGCGGGACCGTCGGCGCGCCCACCGGGCGGAGGCGCTGGCGATCGTGCTGCCGTCGGTGCTGGTGACGGCCCTGGCGTGCCGGCTCCTGGCCGGCGCCTTCCGGCCCGACGACGTCCTGCTCCTCCTGGCGCTCGGCGCCGGATCGGCGCTGCTGACCGGCCTGCTGACCCTGCTCTCCCCGCGGAAGGACCTGGCATGACCATCGCACCCACGACGTCCGCACCCGAGACGTCGGCACCCGACGTCCTGCTCGAGCTCGACGACGTCACCATCAGCCACCCGCGCCCGGGGGAGGAGCCGCTCGAGATCGTGTCGGGCTACGACCTCGCCGTGCGCGGCGGGGAGCTGCACTGCGTCGCCGGGCGCAGCGGCTCCGGCAAGACCAGCGTCCTGCGGGTCGCGGCGGGGCTGGCGCGGCCGGCGTCGGGCACCGTGCGCTGGGCGGGCCAGGCGCTCGACGGGCTGAGCGACGACAAGGTCACCGCCCTGCGCCGTGCCCGGGTGGGATACCTGGACCAGGGTGGGGCGCTCGTGGACGGGATGACGGCGCTGGAGAACGTGCTGCTGCCCGCCGTGCCCGACCGGCGGGTCAGGGCCCTGCACGAGCGGGCGCGGTCGCTTCTCGACGAGCTCGGCGTCGGCGCGCGCGAGGGGTATCGCCCGGCGAGGTTGTCGGGCGGTGAGCGTCAGCGGGTCGCGCTCGCGCGGGCGCTGCTCCTCGAGCCGGGGACCGTCCTGGCCGACGAGCCGACGGCGAGCCTCGACCGGGTGACCGCCGACGAGGTGGTCGCCCTGCTGTGCGGTCTGGCGGAGCGGGGGATCGCTGTGCTCGTCGCGTCCCACGACCGGCACCTGATCGACGCGGCGGGCACGACGACGGAGCTGGCCTGACGACGACGACGGAGCCCTCCGAGGTAGTGACTTCGTCGGACGGGCGCACTACCTCGGTGGGAGGGTCTTGCCGAGGTAGTGACTTCGTCGGACGGACGCACTACCTCGGCGCGGGCGGCGCGGTCGGCGCGGTGGGCGCGGTGGGCGCGGGGGGTGACGGCGGCGCGGAGGGCGCCGGCTTCCGGCGGTACGACAGCGCGAACCGGACGGCCAGCCCGGCCGCCAGCGCCCAGAACGCCGCTCCCACGCCGAGGAAGGTGACGCCGCTCGCCGCCACGACGAAGGTGACGACGGCGGACTCGCGGCCGTCCGCCGGTCCGGCCGCGGCGGAGAGCGACGACCCGAGGGTCGCGAGCAGGGCGAGCCCCGCGACGGTCTCGACGATGCCGTCGGGCCCGCTGCTGACGAGGGTGGTGAGGGCCGCCGACAGCACCGCCAGCACGAGGTACGACCAGCCCGCCGTGTGCGCCGCCAGCCAGCGGCGGCGCGGGTCGGGGTGGGCGTCGGGACCGGCGGCGAGCGCGGCGGTGATCGCCGCCAGGTTGATCGCGTGCCCGCCGGCGGCGGCCCCGGCCGCGGTGCCGAGCCCGGTCACGACCATGGTCTCGCGCCAGGGGACCTTGTACCCGTAGGACGAGAGGACGGCGACGCCCGGCACGTTCTGCGACGCCATCGTCACCACGAACAGGGGCACCGCGATGCCGAGCGTCGACGCCCAGGTGAGCTCCGGCGTCGTCCACTCGAGGTGCGGGAGGAGCGGGCCCGTGACGCCTCCGCCCTGCCCGGCCGAGATCGCGATCACCACGAGCGCGACGGCGAAGGCCGCCGGTACCGCCCAGCGCGGCGCGAGGCGCAGCAGGACGAGCCAGGTCAGGACCACAGGGCCGACGAGCACCGGCTGCGCGGCGAACGCGCGCACCGGCTCCAGGCACAGCGAGACCAGCACGCCGGCGAGCATCGCCTGCGCGATCGGGGTGGGGATCGACGCGAGGACGTCGCCGAGGCGCGGCCAGGCAGCGGTGAGCAGGATGAGTGCCCCCACCAGGAGGAACGCGCCCACGGCGGCCGGCCAACCACCCGCGACCAGGCCGGTGCTCGCCAGGAGGGCGGCCCCGGGCGTGGACCACGCGAGGGTGATGGGGAGGCGGTGGCGCGTGGTCAGCCAGAGCATGCCGAGCGCCTGCGTGACGCACACGGCGAGCAGGCCAGATGCTGCCTGCCCCGGCGTGGCCCCCACGGCCCGCAGCCCGGCGAGCACCACCGCATACGAGCTGGTGAAGCCCACCAGGGCGGTGAGGAGGCCCGCCAGGACGGGCGTGGTGAGGCCTGGCATGAGTCGGACCTTAGCCCGCGAGGGCGGTCAGGCCCAGGTGGTGACCATGTCGCCGATGCTGCCCACCACGGCGTTCCAGACGCTCATCGTGTCGAAGCCCATCTGGTCGAGGGCCGCCCAGGCGACACCGACGATGGCGTACAGCGAGACCGGCGTCATGAGGATCCACTCGCGCTTGGACCCGGCCGAGCCGAGGATCGGGAAGGCGAAGTTGCCGCCGTAGCGCCACATGTCGTCGAAGGGCAGCTTCTTGTTGGCCCGGACCCAGCGGGGCGAGCGGATCCGGATCGGCCAGAGCAGCGGGACGCCCTGGGTGGTGATGAAGTCGCCGAGGATGTGCACCACACAGCCGAGAGCCACGGAGAACGGCATCCAGTACCACTCGCTCGGCGCGAAGATCGCGATGAGGACGGCCATGCTGATGGAGGCGGTCCACGGCAGGATCTTGGTGTCCCGGGTGATCTTGAGAGCCTTCAGCGCGAACGCGACGAGGAGGACGCAGACGATGCCGGGGCCGATCAGGATGGTCTTGAGGTCACCCTCGAGGCCCGTGTCGATCGCGAGCATCCCGACGAGCCACGCGATCACCGTGAACACGACCACACCGACGATCGAGTGGGTGCCCTTGCGGTGCCCGCCCGAGACGGTCTCCACCACCTTGACCACCGCGTCCGAGACGGGCGACAGCGAGTTCGCGATGGTGCCGCTGTGGTGGTCCGCGTCCGGCAGCAGGGCGGCGCCCGCGCACACGACGGCTCCCGTCATGATCCCCACGTCGGTGACGGGGTACCACCCGAAGGCGATCGGTGTGCTTGCGGTCACTGCGACCCAGGCCGCGGCTCCCGACGCGGCGTGGTGGCCTCCCATCATGGCGGTGTGCGCTCGCTTCCTTCGGGTGTCCCGAATGTTCATGTTCTCCCCGGTTGGTCCGGGGCGGGAGCCACCCTAGCGCGCGGTACCGGCACCTCCTGGCACCCTCGGTCCGGCGGGTCGCCACGCCGCACCACACGCGCCGCGCGGGCGGCTTGGCGTGCCCATGGGTCACGAATCGGGTAAACCTATAGACGGTGCCAAGGACGGGTGTGTACCTTTCTTCACACACGGCCTTGGCCGCCGCAGCATCGAGTGAGCCCGCAGGACCGATCAGCAGACCACATCAGCAGACCCGGCACGGAGAGGACGAGGAACCCATGGCACGCACGTCGCGCACGGACCAGGCAGTCAGCCTGCGTCGCGTCGGGTATGCCACCTCCTCGTCCTACCCCACCACCGCGAAGCACCTTCGGGACGGCCGTGAGGCCATCCGGGGCGCGATACGACCCTGACCCGGCACGCGCCGGACCAGTGCTCGTGAGCCGCCTCGGGATCTTTGTTCCCGGGCGGCTCTTGTCGTCCGGGGAGGTAGTACCGACAGTCCGGCACACGCACGACGACGACCAGTAAGGAGCAGGCCCGTGGCAGACGTCCTCATACTCAACGCCGGCTACGAGCCGCTGCACCGGGTCTCGGTGCGCCACGCGATCCACATGCTGGTGCGCGAGGTGGCCGTGGTGGAGGAGGCCGTCGACGGAGCGACGTTCGGTCCCTTCCCCTTACCCCGGGTGCTGCGGCTCGTCCGGTATGTCGCGATGCGCTGGCGCTACAAGGCCAACGGCGCGCCCACGTGCACCAAGCTGGGCGTGAAGCGCCGCGACGGTGAGTGCGCCTACTGCGGCGGGCCCGCGGAGACGGTCGACCACGTGCTGCCGCGCTCGCGCGGGGGCCCCTCCACCTGGCTCAACCTCGTCGCCGCGTGCTATCCGTGCAACTCGTTCAAGGCGGACCGCACGCCGGCCGAGGCCGGCCTGGTGCTCCAGCTGACGCCGTACGTGCCGCACAGCGAGTACGCCCGCGCGATCAGACG
Organism: Antribacter gilvus; assembly: GCF_003946865.1. GTDB lineage: Bacteria > Actinomycetota > Actinomycetes > Actinomycetales > Cellulomonadaceae > Antribacter > Antribacter gilvus. Next base: position 122,665 of record NZ_QXTH01000007.1, on the reverse strand, counting down.
CGCGGCCACGGCGGCCTGAGAGCCCCGTTGCCCGACGCCGGACCGGTCGCCTTCCGCGGAAGGCGACCGGTCCGGCGCCTCCACCCCACGAAGTCCTGGCTTCGCTGCGGAACTCCGTGGGGACCCCGAGGACGGCTCCGCCGTCGGGCAGCGTTCCGTTGTACGTGGTTTACCTCATTGTGGGCTGTTTGAGAGAGTCGTACGGTCCCCAGGTCAGGTCATCTCACCTGGGAGGCATCATGCGTCGTCGGCACCATCTCGTCGCGGCCCTCGCGACCGCGCTCCTGCTCGCGAGCCCCGCCGTCCTTCCGTCGGCGGCTCTTCCGTCGGCGGGCGCGCCGCCCGCGCCCGCCGCGCCCGACCCGGGGCCCGTCGCCCAGGCCACGCCCCTGCAGGTCTTCGGCACGTGGCACTGCGGCGACGACTACTGCACGTGGTCGACCGTGCGGGACATGGCCGACTTCGACGCCAAGAACCACTGGATCGTGGACCGGGGCGACGGGCGCCCGTCGGTCAACCTGGTGGTGCTGAGCTTCGTGAACCCGCTCGACCTGCTGCAGGGGACGGACGACGCCGCGCACGTCGACGGCGTACCCGTCGGGATGAACCAGGCGGTGGTGGACTACTTCACGTCGCGGGGCATCCGGGTGCAGCTGTCGATCGGCGGCATCACCTACACCGACGACTGGAACGCCGCCCTCGCCGCCGACCCAGCCGGGCTGGGGCTGGCGGCCGCCGCGGCGGCGACCCGGCTCGGCGTCGGCATCGAGATCGACTACGAGGAGAACACCGGCCCCGACCTCGCCGGGCTCCAGGCCTTCATCGACGCGTACCGGTCCGTCCATCCCTACGACGCGACGGGCGCGGACCCGCGGGCCCGGCTCACCATCGACCTCGCCGCGGGCGACCGCTACCTCCAGGGGATCACCCGGAAGGCCACGGCGGACTGGCTCCGTACCGACCTGCCGGTGCTGGACTACGCCAACGCGATGGTGCCCGCACGCCAGCCCAGCCCGTCCACGGCGATCGCGAACTGGCAGGAGCACATCGACGGCAAGGCGCAGTACGCGCCGCCGATCCCGCCGCTGGCCCCCGCCAAGTTCACCGGGTCGCTCTACCTCACGGGGCGCAACGCGGTGGAGGCGGACTGCAACAGCTTCGCGTCGTCGGTCATGAAGGCGACGAGCCCGTGGGTCACCACGGCAGCCCCGAACGGCGCCGGGACCACGCCCGGGCTGCTCGGCTACATGTTCTGGGCGGCCGAGCGGCCGTCGGTGCGCGGGTCGTCCACGGTGCCGCCGACCTCGTGCGAGGGCGGCATGGGGGTGGGCGCTACGACGTTCGGCATCCCTCTCCCCATGCCGGCGCTGCGGCAGAGCTGAGTCCGGGCGGCGCGATCGGTAGTTCGGTGCATGATCGGCAGTTCGAACTGCCGATCATGCACCGGACTGCCGATCGCACGGGCGGGGGCCGCCGCGCGCGCCTACAACCTCGCGCGCATGCTCTCGCACACCCCGTGGACGCCCTTGAGCGCGTACGTGCGGCCACCGGCGCGGAGCGTGCCGTCGTACCGGCCGAACATCTGGAAGTAGTCGATCGCGAAGAGGCCGAGCTGGTGCACCACGTGCTTGCGCCCCTGCGGGGTGAAGGTGGCGTCGAGGCGGCCGTCGGCGGAGGTGATCCGCCACGGCGTGGTCTCCGGGTCGCCGGTCGGCGTGAACGTGACGTCGGCGAGCGGCTCCACGCCGTCGGCCGCCCAGATCCCTGACTCCTCCTCCTGGCCCGGCACCTCGGGCCGGTCGGCGAAGTTGGCGCCGACCGGCCCGTCCGGCATCGGGAACGCGAAGGTGCCCCAGATCCACCGCGTGCGGTAGGGGAGGAGGGAGCGGTGCTCGTCGAGGATGGCGAGGTCGCGCCGCGGGTCGAAGACGATCTCGCGGTCGCCCGTACGCAGGCTCCCGCTCACCGGGTACAGAGCCTTGTGCGTGTACAGCCGGTTGCGCCCGCCGGGCAGCACCGAGCTCACCGACAGCGGGGCGGACGCGCCCGCGTGGTGCAGCACCAGCTCACCCGTGAACGCGGGCGCCGTCGCGGTGGCGTCGATGTCGATGCGGACGACGTGCCGCGCGTCGGCCTCGGTCTCGGGCGTGTCGAGCTCGTACCGGATGCGGTAGCCGGGCCGGTCGAACGACATCTCGCGCCCGTAGAAGCCGGCGGGCAGGCGGAGCGAACCACCACGGGCGTTCGCCGCGTGCTCGAACCGGGTCCCGTCCGTCCGGTGAGCCACGTAGATCTCGGAGCTCGCGAGGTAGTGGGCGTCCTGGATGATCATCGACGAGGCCCACTCGGGATGGACGAGCGTGAAGCCCACCCACTCCTTGAGGCGCAGGCGGCGCAGCGGGCGGGCGAGAGGGCCGAACTCGGCCAGGGGGTCCACGCGCGCCGGCCGGGTGGTGAACCGGCCGTACAGGCGTGTCCGTCCGTCGACGACGTTGTCGGGAGCGTTCATGGCGACACAGTAGTCGCGGCGGGGCTTGCCCGCGGACACCCGGAGAGCCAGGGTCGAGATACCCTGCCGGGGTATCTGAGCGACCACCACCGACGCCGCGGGCGTCACGGCTCAGCGGGCGCGTCTCACGACGCTCGCAGGGCCCTGACGGTGAGGGTGGCGAGCGCGACGCCGAGCGCGGCAGCGCCCACCACCCACCACCGGTCGGCCACGAAGATCGAGGCGACGACCAGGCCGACGCCGAGGCCGCCGAGCACGCCCAGACCGAACAGCGACCGCGGACCGAGCCCGAGCCGCGGGAGCCGGACGATCAGGGCGACCTCGAGCCACGTGCCGCCGACGGCCAGCAGCGTCGCCCCGGCGGCGTCGAGCCAGGACAGCCCGTGCAGCGCGTTGATGGGGACGACCACCCCGCCCTCCCCGGAGGCAGGCATCCCGAGCAGCACGAACCCGGCGGCGATGAGCCCGAGGGGGACAAAGAGGATCATGTGCTCACGGTAGTGGGGCGTCCTCCGCTGTGGATATGACAGTGGCGACAACCCCGGGACGGGATTGTCGCCACTGTCATACCCACAGCTGAGCCGGCGAGCCGGCGGACCTGCCCGAGGGCAGGGAGCGTCAGCTCTGGTTGGAGGTCTGCTCCTGCATCTGAGCGTTCTTGGTCGCGTTGCGGCCGGCCTCGCGCAGCGACTCGGCGGCCTTCTTCAGCGCCGTCTTGTGCTGGCTGTTCCACTCGTTCTTGAAGCGCTCCGCGTCCGGGCCCTTCCAGGAGACCGACTCGACCTGCGCCGAGACCTGGTTCACGATCTGGTCCACCTCTTCCGCCTTCTGGGTCAGACGCTGACCCAGCTCGCGAACCTGCGAAACATTCAGACCCCACATGCCGCCATCAGCCATGATGTACTCCCTCAGTCAGGGCCGCCCCCTGCGGGCGACCGGCTTCCATGACCCGTACTCAACCAGACGGCGGGCAGAAGCGACATGGGGAGGACTACCCACCGAGCTCCTGGGCGAGGAGCTCGAGGGTCGCGACGCGGCCGGGGGTCGCGTCGAGCGGCTCGCCCTCTCGCGACCCGGCAGCCGGGACCAGCATGACCTCGCCGACGCCGTGCCGGGCGGCGAGCCGCCGCACCTCGGCGGCGGCGCCCGCGGGGTCGGCCACCAGCCAGCGGGCCCGCATGGCCTCGACCGCCTGGTCGATCATCGGGTCCGCGGGCGCGGCGAGCGCCTCCTCGACGGTCTCGAGCCGGCCGAGCGGCCGGCCGGAGCGCAGGCGAGCCATCTGCCGCAGCTGGGGCAGTGCGCGTTCCCGTGCCTCGGCCTCGGTGGCGGCGACCACCGTGTTGAGCGTCAGGAAGGTCTCGGGCGTGGGGTGTGCCTCGCTCGGCCGGTAGCGGTCGCGGTACAGGGCGAGGATCTGCTCGAGACCCTGGCCGGAGAAGTGGTTCGCGAAGACGTACGGCAGGCCCATCTCGGCCGCGAGGCGGGCGGAGAAGTCCGACGAGCCGAGGAGCCACACGGTCGGCACGGACCCGGCGGCGGGAGTGGCCCGCACCTCGTACAGGTCGCCGGTGCCGAGGCGGAGGGAGGCGCCGTCGGGCCCCAGGAGGGCGAGGATGTCGGTGACGTGCTGATCGAAGCGGTCCACGTCGGCCGTGGGGCCCGTGGCCCGCAGCAGGGCGGTGACCACCGGGTCGCTGCCGGGCGCACGCCCGAGCCCGAGGTCGATGCGGCCGGGCGCGAGCGCCTCGAGGGCGGCGAACTGCTCGGCGACGACGAGCGGCGCGTGGTTGGGCAGCATGACGCCGCCCGACCCGACGCGGATGCGCGAGGTCCGTGCCGCTGCGGCCGCGATCATGACGGGGGGCGTGGACGCGGCGACGGCGGCCATGTTGTGGTGCTCCGCGAACCAGTAGCGGGTGAGGCCCAGCCGGTCCGCGGCCTGGACCAGGTCGAGGGACGCGGCCAGCGCCTGGGCGCTGGTCTGGCCGGTGCGGACGGGAACGAGGTCGAGGACGGACAGGCGCGGGGCCGGCCCTGCAGGTGCGGTGCTCATCGTCTGGCTCAACCCCGCCGGGTGCCTCGCTGTTCCGCGTGGGCGGGTGAGGCCTGGACGGTAATCTTCATGGCATGGCGGCCCAGCGCATCACCTCTCGGAACGCCCGCTTCCAGCTGCTCCAGACGCTGCTGACGAACCGCACCAAGCGGGGTCGGGCGGGCGAGTTCATCGTGCAGGGCGTCCGCCCGATCACCCTCGCTCTGGAGCACGGCTGGACCGTGCGCACGGTCCTCTACGACGCCGACCGGCGCCTCTCGGGCTGGGCGCAGGACGTCCTGAGCGCGAGCCGGGCCGAGCGGATCGCCCTGTCGCACGACCTCCTGGCCGAGCTCGGCGAGAAGGACGACGGCGCCGTGGAGGTCCTCGTGGTCGTCGCGATGCCCGACGACGACCTGGCCCGCCTCCCCGTCCATGACGCCTTCTGCGGGGTCGTGTTCGACCGGCCGACGCAGCCCGGCAACATCGGCAGCATCGTGCGGTCGGCCGATGCGTTCGGCGCGGACGGGCTGATCGTCACGGGCCACGCGGCCGACCCCTACGACCCCCGGTCGGTGCGGGCGTCCACGGGTTCGCTCTTCGCCGTGCCGGTGGTGCGCTCGCCGTCGCACCGTGAGGTGCTGGACTGGCTGGCGACGGAGCGCGCGGCCGGGCGGCCCGTGACGGTCGTCGGCACGGACGAGGGCGGGGACGCGGACGTCTTCGACGCCGACCTCACGGGTCCGGTCCTCCTGCTGGTGGGGAACGAGACCGTGGGGCTCACCGCCGCCTGGCGGGAGGCCGCCGACGTCACGGTCAGCATCCCGATGACCGGCGCGGCGAGCTCCCTGAACGCGGCCAACGCGGCGTCCGTGGTGCTGTACGAGGTGCGCCGCCAGCGCCTGGCGGCGGCGCGCGGGGCCTGAACCGCCGCGGACGGGGCGACCGGCTGCCCGAGCGACGCCCTCCGTTCAGCCCGCGCTCGGGCTCCGTTCACGGACATCCGGGACTTTAGGTGCATGAAGCTCACACGCTCGCCGCGCACCGCCGCGCAGACCGTCGGTGCAGCCCTCGCAGCGACCCTCGTCCGCGGCCAGGACCCGCTGACGAGCGACGTCTGGAGCGACCGGGGCGCCTGCTGAGGGCGGCACGGGGAGGCGGGCGAACCCCGCCTCCCCGTGCGCCGCACCCGTGCGCCTGACGAACATCTGGTGAGAACGTGGCGACCGGGTGACTCTTCTTGACACATCGTGACACGGTCTCGTGCGACCGCCCCCGAACCTGCAATGATCCTTGGGTGTCTCTCGATGTGCGCCTTGCTTCTGAAACCGATGTCGACATCGTGGTCGGCCTCTTCCGGAACTACCTGAAGTTCTACGGACAGGACGTTCCCGACGGTCCTGTCCGCGAGTACGTCACCGCCCGCCGCGAGGCCTCGGACAGCGTGGTCCTGGTCGCCGAGCTGGACGGCGAGGTGGTCGGGTTCGCCCAGTCCTACCCGACGTGGTCGTCGGTCAGCCTCGGGCCCGTGTGGGTCCTCAACGACCTGTTCGTGGACCCGGCGATCCGGGGGTCGGGCGCCGGGCGGGCGCTGGTGCGCGAGACGTGCGCCCGCGCGACGGCCGCGGGCGCGGTCCGGGTCTCCCTCGCCACGGCGTGGGACAACATGGCCGCGCAGTCCCTGTACGAGTCGGAGGGCTTCGTCCGCGACGCGGACTTCATCCACTACGCGTACGTGACGGGCGCGTAGGAGCCGTCCGCCGTCGTGCACCTCGGGCTGCCGGTGACGCTCTCCTGCGGCAGAGTCGACACGGCACGAACCGACGGAAGGAGCACGCGTGGCGTACGACGACGCACCCTGGTGGACCCGATCGGTGGTGTACCAGGTCTATCCCCGGTCGTTCCAGGACTCGGACGGCGACGGCCTGGGCGACCTGCGAGGCGTCCTGCAGCGGGTGGACCACCTGGCCGAGCTGGGCGTGGACGTGCTGTGGCTGTCGCCGGTGTACCGCAGCCCGCAGGACGACAACGGCTACGACATCAGCGACTACCAGGACATCGACCCGGTCTTCGGCACGCTGGACGACTTCGACGCGCTCGTCGCGGCGCTCCACGAGCGCGGCATCCGCCTCGTCATGGACCTGGTGGTGAACCACACCAGCGACGAGCACGCGTGGTTCGCGGAGTCGCGGTCGAGCACCGACAACCCGAAGCGCGACTGGTACTGGTGGCGCCCCGCCCGCGACGGCATGGTCCCGGGCGCACCGGGCGCCGAGCCCACCAACTGGGGGAGCGCGTTCTCCGGACCGGCCTGGACCTTCGACGAGGTGACCGGCGAGTACTACCTCCACCTGTTCAGCCGCAAGCAGCCGGACCTCAACTGGGAGAACCCCGAGGTGCGCCAGGCGGTCTACGCCATGATGCGCTGGTGGCTCGACCGGGGCGTGGACGGGTTCCGGATGGACGTCATCAACCTCATCTCCAAACCGGTCGGCGAGGACGGGTCGCTGCCCGACGGGACGCCTGGGCCGTACGGTCTCGCGGGCCTGGGCGAGTCGGCGCACGGCCCCCGCCTGCACGAGTTCCTGCACGAGATGCACCACGAGGTCTTCGTCGGACGCGACCCGCGGCTGCTCACGGTGGGGGAGACGCCCGGCGCCACGGTCGAGGACGCGCGCCTGTTCACGGACCCGGCGCGGCAGGAGATCGACATGGTGTTCACGTTCGAGCACGTCGACCTCGACCACGGCCTGGGCGGCAAGTTCGACCCGCGGCCCCTTCGCCTGACCGACCTCAAGGCCGTGCTGGGCCGCTGGCAGGCCGGGCTCGCCGACGTCGGCTGGAACTCCCTCTACTGGTCCAACCACGACCAGCCGCGAGCAGTGTCGCGCTACGGCGACGACACGGTGTACCGGCGCGAGTCCGCGACGATGCTCGCCACGGTGCTGCACCTGCACCGCGGCACGCCCTACGTGTACCAGGGCGAAGAGATCGGCATGACGAACGGCGCGTTCACGTCGTTCGAGCACTACCGCGACATCGAGGTGCTCAACCACATCACCGACGTGCGGGACCGCGGCTACCAGGACGACGTTGAGCTGCTCGCGGCCCTCGCGCCGCTGAACCGGGACAACGCCCGCACACCGGTGCAGTGGGACGCGTCCGAGAACGCGGGCTTCACCACGGGCACGCCCTGGATCGCCGTCAACCCCAACAACCTCGAGATCAACGCCGAGGCCGACAAGGCCGACCCCCGGTCGATCTTCCGGCACTACCAGCGGCTCATCGAGCTGCGGCACAAGGAGCCGGCAGTCGCCCTGGGCGACTTCACGATGCTGCTCGCCGGCCACGAGCACGTCTACGCGTTCACCCGGGCGTTCGAGGGCACCGAGCTGCTCGTGCTCGGCAGCTTCTCGGGCGAGGAGCAGTCGGTCGAGGTCGGCGAGGAGTGGTCGGACGACGCCGGGGCCGAGGTCGTGCTCGGCAACTACGAGCCGCCCGCCTGGGTGGGCGGCGACGGCCGCATCACGCTGCGGCCGTGGGAGGCGGTGGTGCGGAGGCGCCGGGCTTAGGACCGGTCCCCCTCGATCATGGCGCCCCGCCACCAGGCCACGAGTGCGTCGGCCAGGGTGCGGTCGGCGTCTTCGTCCGGTGAGAGCCGGAAGTGGGACTCCCGCTCGTGCACTATCACGTCGCGAAGGAACCCTGCGTCTCTGCCGTCGTACAGGTGCCTGAGCAGAGGCCCGGCCATGCAGTCGTACTCGTCGTGCGAGATGTCTGCGACGCCGATGGCGTCCCACTCGAGGAGGAGCGCCCTGACTCCTGCGAACTGAGCGATGTGGTGGTCCATGCAGGTCATTCTTGTCGAACGCCAGTGAGCTCAACGTCCGGCGAGCGCTTGCACTGTCTCGATCGTGTCGGCCTCGGCGGGTGCTTTGTCGTCGCGGTAGCGCAGCACGCGCGCGAAGCGCAGGGCCAGGCCGCCCGGGTAACGGGTGGAGCGCTGGAGGCCGTCGAAGGCGATCTCGACCACCTGCTCGGGCCGGAGGTGCACCACGTGGCCCTCGCGGTGGGTCTCGAGCTCGAGGAACCGCCGTGTCTGCCACTCGAGCATCGCGTCCGTCATTCCCTTGAACGTCTTGCCCAGCATCACGAAGCCGCCGTCCGGGTCGCGCGCGCCCAGGTGGATGTTGGACAGCCAGCCCTGACGCCGGCCAGAGCCCCACTCGACGGCCAGCACCACCAGGTCCAGCGTCTGCCGCGGCTTCACCTTGACCCACCCGGCGCCGCGCCGGCCCGCCGCGTACGGGGCGTCGAGCGACTTGACCACCACCCCCTCCTGGCCCTCGCGCAGCGCTCCGGCGAAGAACTCCGCAGCCTCCGCCGGGTCCGACGTGAGGACCCGGCGGACCGTGCGGCCAGGCGCCACGCGGTCCAGCACGGCCAGGCGCTCGCCGAGCGGCGCGTCGAGGAGGTCCTCGCCGTCGGCGTGCAGCACGTCGAAGAAGAACGGGACCAGCTCCAGGCGGGCGGCGAGGTCCGCCTCGGCGGACGGGGATGGTGGGTCGGCGGAGGCCGCAGTGGCGGCGGCGCCGTCCGACGCCGAAGCCCGCGTGGCCGAGCGCGCTGCCGTCTCCTGGAAGGGACGCGGCACGCCGTCCGGGCCGAGCATGAGCGCCTCGCCGTCGAGGACCAGCGGGTCCGACGGGAGCGCCCGCACCGCGCCGACGATCTCGGGCGTCCGGTCGGTGATGTCGTCGAGGGACCGGGTGAACACACGCACGTCGTCGGCGCGGCGGTGCACCTGGATGCGGATGCCGTCGAGCTTGACGTCGATGCAGGCCTGCTCGGGCGAGACGGCGGCCGGGTCGATGCCGAGCTTCGTGAGGGCCGCGCCGACGTCGGGCGCGGACTGCGCGAGCATGGGGCGGACCGGGCGTCCGGGCTCGAGCCGGAACCCGGCGAGCGTCTCGGTCACGTCCCTGCCCCCGACGGCGGAACCGAGCGCCGCCCGCGCCACCGGCCCGGACGCTCCGCGCAGCATGACGGCGCGGCGGACGGCGTCGGCGGGGGCGCCCGCGGCGTCGGCCACCGCGTCCACGACCAGGGAGTCGAGCGCGCCCTGCCGCAGCTCACCAGCCACGAGCCCGCGGAGGAATGTCTGCTCGCGCTCGGTCGCGGCGCCGAACAGGCGCGCGGCCGCGGCGGCCCGGGCCGTGTCCGAGCCGGTGCCGGAGAGCCCGGCCATGGACTCGAACGCGGCGTCGACCTCGGCGACGGTGAGCGTCGGTTCGGCCGCGGGCTCGGGGAGGGCGCGGAGAGACGCCCAGCCGAGCCCGGTGCGCCGCTGGCGCAGCTCGCCGGACAGGTAGGCGACGACGATCTCGACGTCGTCGCCTACGGCCGCGCCGTCGCCGGCGTCCGCGCCCGCGGCCCCGCCCGTGCCGTCGCCGGCCGCCGCTTCGGCCGCCGCTTCGGCTGTGCGCCGCAGCAGGTCCGCGATCGCCGCCCGCTTGGCGAGGCGCGAGCGGGTGGCGGCGACGGCGTCGGACGTGGCGGCGACCTCGGCGAGGAGCATGCTCCCATCGTGGCGGCGGGGCGGCGCCCCCGCCAGAGCGCACGTGATCGGCAATTCGTAGCGTGATCGGCAGTTCGAACTGCCGATCACGCTACGAATTGCCGATCACGCGCCGCGGCGCGGGCGCGCGGGCGCGGCGCGTGATCGGACAGGTCCGTGCGCACGATCTCGTCGAAGCCGAACACCTCCGGCCCGGCGATCTCGACGGTCGCGGAGTCCGCGATCCGGCCCAGGAACTCCAGGAACTGCGTGGACCGCACGATCGACCAGGCGGCCCCGGAGGACCGGACCAGGTCCTCCTGCACGACCTTCGCCCGCATGTACCCGGAGTCGATGACGTCGGTGCCAACGATCGAGAGGACCACGTGGTGCTGCACGCCGGCCGCGGCTTCGGCGTCGAGCAGGTTCTTCGTCGACGTGCGGAAGAAGCGCGTGACGTCCTCCTCGGCGAACGACGGCGAGTTGCTGAGGTCCACGACCACCTGCGCACCCTCCAGGGCCTCGGCCACCCCGGCGCCCGTCACGGTGTCGACGCCGGTCTGGGGGGAAGCGGCGACGACGTCGTGCTCGTGCTCGAGGTTCTTGACCACCTGGCTGCCGATGAGGCCGGTCCCGCCGATGACGACGATCTTCATGGGGTGCTCCTTCGTTGCTCACGACGTGCCGGACGGCCCGTCGGAACTACGACCGGGAGCACCCCGGATCTGTGACGAACGCCCGCTACACCACGCCCGCGGTGCCCAGCAGGGAGCCGATCGCGAACGTGGCGCCGAGGGCCAGCGCGCCGCCCACCACGACCCGGAGAGTGGCCCGGAACCGCGGGCTGCCGCCGATCCAGGCGGCGGTGGCGCCGGTCGCGGCGAGCGCCGCCAGCACCACCACGAAGGTGACGAGCACCTTCGCGGGCTCGGGCACCACGAGGATCGCGACGAGGGGGAGGATCGCGCCGGCGGTGAACGCGACGGCGGAGGCGATCGCCGCGTGCCAGGGGCTCACCACGTCGTCGGCGTCGATGTTGAGCTCGGCGTCGAGGTGGGCGGCGAGCGCGTCGTGCGCGGTGAGCTCGGTGGCGACCTGGCGGGCGGTGGCGGAGGAGAGGCCCTTGGCCTCGTAGATCGCGGCGAGCTCGGCCAGCTCCTCCTCGGGCATCTCGGCGAGCTCGCGCCGCTCCTTGGCGATGAGCGCCTTCTCGCTGTCGCTCTGGCTGCTCACCGAGACGTACTCGCCGAGCGCCATGGAGATGGCGCCACCGACGAGGGCCGCGAGGCCCGCGGTGAGGATGGCGGCATGCTGCGACGTGGCTCCGGCGACGCCGACGACGACGGCCGCCACGGACACGATGCCGTCGTTCGCACCGAGCACCCCCGCGCGGAGCCAGTTGAGCCGCTGGGCGAGACCCGCCGCGTGGGGTTCCCCGGTGTGGAGCTGGGCGTCGGTCGACATGCCCCCAGCCAACCAGGGGTGACGGGCCTTTTCCAGCGAGGAGAGCCTTGCCTCAGCACCGTCGCCGGCGGGACGGTGGGTCCGGCGGCACGGTGGGTCCGGCCGGGCGGTGGGTCAGCCGGGCGCGCCCACCAGGGCGTCCGCCGTGGCCGTCCGGGCGTACAGGACCGAGCGCCCGGCGCGGTGCGCGCTCACCAGCCCGGCGTCCCGCATCGCCGTGAGGTGCTGCGAGGCGCCCGCCGCGGTGAGTCCCGCGCGCTCCGCGAGCTGGGTCGTGGAGGCGGGGGAGTCGAGCTCGGCGAGCAGCACGGCGCGGCTGCGGCCCAGCACCGCGGCGAGGGTGTCGAGCCGCCCGGCGCGCTGCGGCTCCCAGACGGTGCCCGCGCCGCGGGCGGGGTAGGCGAGCTGGGGCGGGTCGGGCGGCGTCGAGCGGGTGAGCACCCGGTCCCGGGCGAACACCGAGGGCACGAGGACGAGGCCGGGGCCGGAGCCCGCCTTGGTGACGCGGCAGCTGCGCTGTACGAGGTTCAGCGACCCCTCGTCCCAGCGCACGCTGTCGTGCAGCTCGTTGAGGACGTGCGCGGCCCCGAGCCCGGCCACGGAGCGGGCCCGCTGGAACACGTCGGCCTCGAGCACCGTCCGGATGCGCGACCACCACGGCGCGATCGCGAGCTCCCAGTAGCGCTCCACCTCGTCAGCGACCTGGTCGAGGGTGGCCGCGGGGTCGGCGAGCAGCGCAGCCCGGCGTCCGGCGGGGAGCCCGTGGTACTGCTCGAGCGTGTCGAGGTCGGCCTCCAGGTGCGCCGCTGGGGTGGCCCGCACCACGGCGAGCTCGTCGGCGAGGCTGGGGAACGCCGTCGCGGGCAGGGGGTTGAGCAGGTCGGCCAGGAAGCTGTCCGGCGGCACGAGGTCCGCGAGGCGGCCCGTGTCGAGCCCCGCAGACCGGACCAGCGGGCGCACCCGGGCGGCCCACCGGTCGTACGGCGCCGGGACGGCCGACAGCATCAGGAGCCGGAAGCTTGTGACGACCTCCCACATCGGGGACACGGCGAAGCGGGTGCGCGCGACGTCGTCGGCGGTGAACGGGACCTGGACGTCCATGGCTGCTCCGTGGGTTCTGGCGGGTCGCACGACGCGGGCCGCTCGGTTGGATTCAGTCATACCTTAATCATTCGGTCGGTGGGTGAGGCGCCTCCAGGCTCGGGGCATGCTCACCTCCTACCGCGGACTGCCGCCCGTCGTCTGGACCGTCTTCGCCGGGACGGTCATCAACCGTCTCGGGTACGTCGTGGTCCCGTTCCTCGTCTTCTTCCTCGGCGACCGGGGGATCGCCGACAGCAGCATCCCCGTCATCCTCGGTGCGCTGGGCGTCGGTGGGCTCGTCGGCCCCGTCGTCGGCGGCTACCTGGCCGACCGGCTCGGCCGCCGGGCCGCGCTCCTGGTCTCGCTCCTCGGCGCGGCCGCCGCGCTCGGCCTCCTCTACGTGGCCCCCGGCGCGTGGACCATGGCGGCGGCCGCGCTCCTCCTCGGGTCCGCGTCGTCGTCCGGCCTGCCCGCCGCCAGCTCGATCCTCGTGGACGCCACTCCCCCCGAGCTGCGCCAGCGCGCCTTCGCGCTGCAGTACTGGGGCGTGAACCTCGGCACGGCCGTCGCGGGCGTGCTCGGCGGCTACCTCGCCGAGCGCGGGTACGGGCTGCTCTTCGCCGTCGACGCCGTCACGTTCGTCGTCTTCGCGGTCATCGTGGCGGTGCGCCTGCCGGACCTGCCGCGACCGGCGGCCGACGGCGCCGGCGGGGGGCGTGCGGCGGGCGGCGTCGGCTACGGCGTGGTGCTCCGCGACCGGCTCCTGCTCGTGCTGCTCGTGGTCCTCGGCGCGCAGCTCTTCGTCTACTCGCTCACCGAGTCGGTGCTCCCGCTCGCCGTGCGCGACGCCGGCCTGCCGCCCAGCGTCTACGGCACCCTGGCCGCCGTGAACGCGGTGGTCGTGGTGCTGCTCCAGCCGTGGGCGGCCGCCCGGGTGGCGAACCTCCCGCAGCTGCCGACGCTCGCTGCGGCGGGCCTGCTGGTCGCCGTCGGCGTGGCGGCCACCGGCCTGGCCCGGACGCCGCTCGTCTTCGCGCTGACGGTGCTGGTGTGGTCGGTCGGGGAGGTGGTTGCCGGCGGGGTCGCCGCGTCGGTCGTGGCCAACCTCGCCCCGGCGCACGCCCGAGGCCGGTACCAGGGAGCGTTCCAGTGGACCTGGGGCGTGGGCCGGTTCGCCGCCCTCACGCTCGGCGTCGCGCTGCACACCAGCGGCGCGGCGGTGTGGTGGCTCAGCCTCGCCGTCGGGCTGCTCTCCTCGGTGGCGCTCCTGCTCCTGCGCGGCCGGATCGAGCGGCGGCTTGCGGCGCCCGACGACGCCCCGGTCCCGGCTCCCGCCGAGGTCCCGGCTTCCGCCGAGGCCTCCGCGACCAGGTAGCTGTTCCCTGTCTGCGCCCCGGACGGGGAACAGCCACCTGGTCGCCAGCCGGCGGCCCGGCCCTACCGGCCCAGCACCAGCATCTCGTCCGCGCCCCGCTGGAACTCGTACGGCACCCGGCGCACCTCGGCCGTGCGGCCCTCCGCGCGGAACCGGTCGAGGAGGCGCGGGAGGAACGGCACGGGCTCGCCGGCGCCCTGGAGCACGAGCGGGAACACCCGCACCTCGCGCGCCACGCGCAGCAGGTCGGTCAGGGCGGCGTGGTGCCAGGCCTCGTCGAACGTGTCGTCCGCCCAGGTGAAGAGCAGGTGGGAGCAGACGGCGAGGTCGAACGCGTCGTCGGCGAACGGCAGCGCGGGCAGGCCGCCCGGGACGTAGGTGCCCGGGTGGGCGGCGAGGTCCGCGAGGAACGCCTCGCGCGCCTCGTCGCGCAGCGCCTGGCGGCCCTCGGGGGAGCCGTACCAGTCCCAGGTGAACCGGTCGGCGTGGGCGTCGATGAGCGCGGCCCCGCCGGACAGCGAGCCCTCGACGGCGGCCCGCAGCGCGTCCAGGTCCGCGTACGCGGGGTCGACGGCGGTGACTGTCCCGCCGCCGGCGTTCACCGCCGCGGCGAAGCCCGACGCGCCTGCCGAGCAGTCCAGGACCCTGCCCCCGAGGTCCGCGTCCGTGAGGTCGAGGAAGGCGCGGTACTCGGCGAGGTGTCGTGAGGTGACCAGCATGGGGCCAAACTAGGGCAACCGGCTCACGTCTTGGGCGGCTGTCCCGGACCGTGGCACAACGTCGGCGAGCCGCCCGGCGAGGCTCCCGCCCAGCGGGGCTACCCCGCCCAGCGCGGCGAGGCGGCCGGCCAGGAAGACCCGTTCGGCCTCGTTCTGGGTCAGCTCGAGCGCCTGCCGGTACGCCGTGGCGGCTTCGTCGGCGCGGCCGAGCCGGCACAGCAGGTCGGCGCGAACCGCCGGCAGGTACGAATAGTGTGCCAAGCCGCCGTCGGTCCCGAGCTGGTCGACGAGCGGCAGGGCGGCCTCCGGCCCGGAGGCCATCGAGACAGCGACCGCGCGGTTCAGCGCCACCACCGGCGACGGCCAGGTCGCGAGCAGCCGGTCGTAGAGCGCGACGAGCTGGGGCCAGTCGGTCTCCTCGTACGTCGGCGCCTCGGCGTGGAGCGCGGCGATCGCCGCCTGAAGCAGGTAGCGGCCGGTGTGCCCTCCGCGCAGGCCAGGGACGATCAGGTCGTGCGCCTCCACGATGGCCGCGCGGTCCCACTGTGAGCGGTCCTGTTCCTCCAGCCGCAGGAGGCGCCCATCGGCGTCGGTCCTGGTTGCCCGACGGGCGTCGGTCACAAGGATCAGGGCGAGCAGGCCGAGCACCTCTGCCTCGTCCGGCATGAGGGCCCGGAGCATGCGGGTCAGGTGGAGGGCGCGGTCGACCAGGTCCCCGCGGACCAGCGACGCGCCCGTCGGCGCGGTGTGCCCGGTGGTGAACACGAGGTGGATCACCCCGAGCACTGCCCGCAGCCGGTCGGGCAGCTCGGCCGGGCGGGGGACCCGAAAGGGGATCCGGGCCACCGCGATCTTCTTCTTCGCCCGGGTGATCCGTGCTGCCGCCGTGGACTCCGGGACGAGCAGCAGCCGCGCGATGTCCGACGTCGGCAGCCCGCACACGAGCCGGAGCGTGAGGGCGAGCTGTGCCTCCTGGGAGAGGGCCGGGTGGCAGCACATGAAGATCAGCCGGAGCGGCTCGTCGGGCACCACGTCCTCAGGGTCCTCGCCGGGCGGGTTCCGAGGGGTGTCGATCACCATGTCCTCCACCCCCTTCTCGGGCTCGAGCAGCAGCGGCAGCTTGGCGCGGAGCGTCTGTTCGCGCCGTAGCGCGTCGATCGCCCGCCGTTTGGCCGTGGTGGTGAGCCAGGCGGCAGGGTTCTGCGGGACGCCGTCGTCGACCCAGCTCTCGAGCGCCGCGGCGTACGCGTCCTGCGTGCACTCCTCGGCGAGGTCGACGCTGCGCGCGACGCGCACCGTCGCGGCGAGGACCTGGGCCCACTCGCGACGGTGCGCGTCGGTGATGGCCGCCTCGACGGCCGCTCGATCAGGCATCGTGCGTGACCTCAGGCAGAAGGCGGGACGACGACCCCGCCTCTGACCGGGCGGACCTCGACAGAGCCCCCGTGCCGGGCGGCCGGGTTCTCGCGGGCGATCTTCAGGGCGGCGTCCAGGTCGGGGGCCTCGATGATGCAGAAGCCGGCGACGACCTCCTTGGCGTCCACGAACGGACCGTCGGTGATCGTGTCACGGCTGACAGTCGTCGCCATGGCGGACGGCTGCAGCCCGAAAGCCGCGACCATCGCCCCTGACCTCAGCAGGTCGTCGGCGTGCTCCTCGTGTTCGTCGGCTGTTCCCCTCGCTGCGGCCTCGTAGATCAGGATCGCGTACTGAGCCATGGTGGTTCCTCTCGTGATGGTCCGGTCCTGCCTGATACCTGTCCGTCGAACGGCCGGCCGGAAATCGACACCTGGCGTGGAAATCAGTGTGCGCGTGGGGGTGGTGTGCGGGCCACACTAGGCACGTGACGATCTCCGACCTCCCCGGCGGCCTCGTGCTGCGCACAGCCCGCGCTGCTGACCTCGACCAGATCGGGGCGCTGCTCGTCGACCGGGGCGAGGAGGGGGACGACGTCGACCACCGCCTCGTCGTGCAGGACGACGACGCGGGCTGGGAGAGCTGCGCCGTCGTCGTCGACGGCGACCGGGTGGTGTCCACCGCGACGCTCCTCGACGAGACGGTGCGCGTCGACGGCGTCGTGCTCCCGGCCGGTCAGGTCGAGCTCGTCGCCACCGCCACCGACCACGAGGGGCGTGGCCACGTCCGGGCGCTCATGGAGTGGGCCCACGAGCGCTCGCGGGCCCGCGGGCACGTGCTGCAGGTCATGATCGGGATCCCGTACTTCTACCGCCTGTTCGGCTACGAGTACGCGATCGACATCCCCCGCGCGCGCGACCTGGTGGACGCCCCTGGCCCGGCAGCCGGGCCGGCAGCCGGGCCGGCAGCCGGGCCGGCCGCCGCGACAGGCGACGCCCTCCGCCCGGCCACCCGCGCCGACCTCCCGCACCTCGCGCGGCTCCAGGACGCGGCGCAGGCGCCCTACGACGTCGCGGCGCCGCACCCTGAGCCGCGCCGTCGCTGGCTGCTCGACCACGGCGGCAGCACCACCTGGGTGCTCGACCGCGACGGCTCCCCGGTCGCGACGGCCCGGGCACGGGTCGACGACGACGCGGTGCTGGTCGCTGAGGCAGCGGCCGAGGACGACGACGGTGCGGACGCCCTGCTCGCGGGCCTGGTCGCCCGCTACCCGGGCCGGCCGCTGCGGGTCGTGCACCGGCCGCTGACCGTCCCCGGCCGCCGCTGGGAGCCGCGTCTGGGCCCTGCGGGCGAGGACGTCGAGCAGTACTACGTCCGCGTGCCGGACGAGGGCGCGCTGCTCGAGGCGCTGCGCCCGGTCCTGTCGGCGCGGCTGGCGGCCTCGGGGCTGGACCGCACGGGCGGCGACGTCGTGGTCTCGACGTTCCGGAGGCATCACCGCCTCGCCGTGACGGCCGACGGCCTCGGACCGGTCCGCACCGGCGGCGCTCTCCAGAGTCCCGGCGCCGCTGGCGGTTGCGGCGTGGCGCCCGACGCGCTCGGCCCGCTGCTGTTCGGCCCGCACGGCATCGAGGGCCTCACGCGCCGTCGCCCCGACGTCTATCCCGGTCCCGACAGCGAGCTCATGACGGCCCTCTTCCCACCCCGCACAGCTGACCTGCTCACCTACTACCTGCCCTGGTGAGCACTCCGGCTCCGGCGTGCCCGACCAGGAAGCTGTTCCCCTTCTGGGCCCGGGACGGGGAACAGCTACCTGGTGGTCCCGTCCTGGTGATCGCGTCAGGCTGCCGACCAGCCCCGCGAGGCGGCGGACAGTAGAGTCGTGCCATCACAAGGAGGAGAAATGGCGCATCTCGACTGGGCCGTCAAGGCCAGCCTGATCATGTACGTGGCGGGTGCCCCGGGTGGGCGCCTGGCCGTGGAGGGCGTAGGCGGCTCCGGGGCCGACTTCTACTTCCCGCTGGACACCGAGCGGGTGCCGGCGCCCACGGCCGATGACACCTGGTTCGCGTTCACCGGCATCGTCCGGTTCATCGGCCACTTCGGGTCGTACGTGGGTCAGATCGCGCAGGCCGAGGTGGACCAGCGCGGTGACGACTGGGAGCTCTCGATCGTGGACGAGGGCGCGGAGGAGCGGACCGCCGCCTTCCGGCTCGCCGGGGCGCCGGTCCGGGAGGGGACACGCCTCTCGTGGGACGTTGTGGAGCTGACGGCCGACGGCGCGAAGCTGTTCGGCGGCTCCTACCCGGAGGGCACGCGCTTCGAGCCGCTGGCGATCGAGCTGGGCGAGACGCCCGCCGCGTAAGCCCCTCGGTGGTGGGACGACTCAGGCCGGCGGCTGGATGAGGTCCCACGGCATGCCGTACAGGTCCTCGAAGACGGCGACCGTGCCGTACGCCTCGTGGCGCGGCTCCTCGCGGAAGCGCACGCCGCCCGCGAGCATGCGGGCGTGCTGTGCGGCGAAGTCGTCGGTCTCGAGGAAGAACGCGACGTCACCCCCGGCCTGGCGCCCCACGGCGGCGTCGTCCTCGGCGAGCGCCAGCACCAGGCCGGTCCCGCCCTCCGCCGGGCCGACGACGACGCGCCGCCACCCCGACTCGTACGTGTCGTCCTGCCGGACGGCGAAGCCCAGGACGTCGACGAAGAAGCGGAGCGCCTCGTCGTGGTCGCGGACGAGGTAGGTCACGTCGGAGAGTCGCAGCACCCGCTGATCCTAGGTGGCGCAGCGGTGGTGGTCAGCCGGTCGAACCTCGTAATGCCACTGCGGCAAGACGAGACCGTCGTGGGTGTCCGTCGAAAGATTGCCCTTCAGGCGATGCTGGCGATGGGTCGCTGGCTCGGGCAGGGATCGCCCTCGAGTGCGTCGAATGCCGCTCGCGTGTTCGCGGCGGGGGAGCGGCACGGTCACAGCGCTTGGCGCTCACCCGTCGATCGGCCGCGCGACGGGACCGAAGTCGCCGAGGGCTGTGCCCGCTTCAGCGGCGGCGATGAACTCATCGCTCATGGCATCCGCGTCCGACTTCGGAAGGAATCGCATCCAGGGGAGTGTTGCGGGAAGCGCCTCGCGAAGGACCTGCGGGTCTACCTGCGCGACGCGCGCGAGCAGGCGTGCAGTGAGGTGGATGACGACCGACTCGGACTCTGCGCGCTCTGCGGACATGAGGACCAGGTCGCCCGCGTCGCGACGACGCAGCGAGCATCCGCGACGTCGGCAGAGGGGAGGCTGCTCTGCATCTCGGCGTCCGGGCCGGGGACCTCACCGCCCGGGCCGACGCTAAGGTCCACACTCATGACGCGTGATCCCTTCTGGAACCACAACACGCACTTCCACCCCGAGATCCTGCGGCACGCCGCCGGGGCGGCGAGCGCTCTCGACGTCGGCTGTGGGGAGGGGCTGCTCACCCGCCGCCTCGCGGCGGCGGGCGTGGGTCGCGTGGTGGGGCTGGACCTCGATCCGGCGGAGGTCGCCCGCGCGGAGGCCCTGGCCGACGGCGACCCGCGACTCACCTACGTCGCAGCCGACGTCCTCACCGGCCACGACCCGGCCGGCCACGACCCGGCCGGCCACGACCCCGCCCGGCACGACGGCACCGCGCACGACCTCGGCACGTTCGACGTCGTCGCCTGCATCGCTACGCTCCACCATGTCGACCTCGCCAAGGGCCTCACCGCCCTGCGCGACCTGGTCGCTCCCGGCGGCGTCCTGATGGTCGTCGGGCTGTCCCGCCCCGGATCGGCCCTGGACCTCGCGTTCGACCTGGCGAGCGTGCCGGTCGCCGCCGTCGCCCGGCACGTACGTGGCGAGTGGGAGCACGGCTCGCCCGTGGCGGACCCGGCGGAGACGTTCGGCCAGGTGCGGCACGCGGCAGGCGACCTGATGCCGGGAGCCCGGGTCCGGCGTCGGCTCTACTGGCGGTACACGCTCGAGTGGCGCCGGCCCGCCTGACCGGCGCCCCTGAGCGGCCGGGCGCCCCGTGCCGGGGCGCCCCTCAGAGCTTCCGCACCCGCTCCAGCAGCGGCCCGGCCGCCTCGGCGAGGAAGCGGTCCTGGTTCTCGTCGCCCACCTGGACGAACGCCAGGTCGGTGAACCCGGCCTCGGCGAACGGCCGGGCGCTCTCGGCGAGCTTGTCGAGGTCGGGCCCGCACGCGATCGCGGACGCGACGTCCTCCGGCCGGACGAACTGCGACGCGGCGGCGAACCCGGCCGGCGTCGGCAGGTCGGCGTTGACCGCCCACCCGCCGCCGAACCAGCGGAACTCGCGGAAGGCCCGCTCCACAGCCGCCCGCTCGTCCGGGTCCCAGCACACCGGCACCTGCCCGATCACTCGGGACCCGCCCGGGTGCCTGTCCGTCCAGCCCTGCACGACGTCGGCGTCCGGCTGGACCTGGATCAGGTGGTCCGCGAGGGGTGCGAACCGCTCGACCCCCTTCGGACCGGAGACGGCGACGCCGAGCTGGACGGCGACGTCCGGCACGTCCCAGAGCCGCGCGGAGTCGACCCGGAAGTGCTGGCCCTCCCACGTGACGAGCTCGCCGGTCAGGAGCTCGCGGATGATGTGCACGGCCTCCTCGAGGAGGTCGTGCCGCACGTCGATGCTCGGCCATCCCTCGCCGATCACGTGCTCGTTGAGGTTCTCGCCCGCGCCGAGGCCGAGGGTGAAGCGGCCGTCGGCCAGGAGCTGGAGGGTCGCCGCCTGCTGGGCGACGACGGCCGGGTGGTACCGCATCGTGGGGCAGGTCACGTAGGTCATCAGCTCGACCCGGCTCGTGGCCTGCGCCACGGCGCCGAGGAGCACCCACGCGTTGGGCGAGTGCCCCTGCTCCGTCAGCCAGGGGCTGAAGTGGTCGCTCGAGACCTCGAAGTCGAACCCGGCCTCCTCGGCCGCCACGGCGTACCGCAGCAGCTCGCGCGGGCCGCTCTGCTCGGTCATCAGCGTGTATCCGACGTGCATGGCCGCTCCTCTCCCGTGGCGATCGCCGTGCTCCTCCGACGCTAGGCAGGACCCGGTGCCGCTCGCGCGGCGGGCCCCCGAGGTGGTTCGCTGGGGAGCGTGGACACCGTGCAGACCGATCGCCTGATCCTCCGCCGCGTCACCCCCGCCGACGCCGCCGCGTTCCTCACCTGGCGTGCACGGCCCGAGGTCGTCACGTACATGTACCAGCCGACGTGGACCGAGGCGGTCGCGCGGCAGAAGCTCGCGACCTGGGCGGAAGCCCCGTTCGAGCAGCCGGGCGACGCGCTCGTGCTGGCGGTCGAGCGTCAGTCCGAGCCGGGCGTGATCGGCGAGGCGCTGCTCAAGTGGGCACCGGGAGCGCGCCAGGCCGAGGTGGGCTGGGCGCTGCACCCGGACGTCCGGGGCGAGGGGTACGCGACCGAGGCCGCCCGCGCGCTGCTCGACCTCGCCTTCGGCACCTACAGGTTCCACCGCGCCTTCGCCCGGATCGACGAGGAGAACACGGCCTCGGTCCGGGTGTGCGAGCGCCTCGGCATGCGGCTCGAGGCCCGCCTCGTGGAGAACGACCTGCGCGACGGCGTCTGGGCCACCGAGGTGGACTTCGCGATCCTCGCCCGCGAGCACGGCGCGCCACTCAGTTGATCAGCGCATCCGGCGGCGGCAGGCGGGGCAGGCCGGCATGTCCTTGAGGCGATGGCGCTCGGCAGGCTTGGTCCGCACGCCGTCGGGCATCCTGGCCCCGCACAGGGCGGTGAAGGCGCGTTCGACGATGTGTGCCCATGAGCCGGGCCATCGGTAGGTGTACGCGAGGTGGGGCGGGACCAGGACGACGTCGCGGACGAACGGGCCCTGCCTGCGGGCGAGGGCCAGGTCGGTGGTCAGGTCCTTGCCCTCGTCGACGACCTGGCTACGGCCGAGGCGGCAACGGTGGCGGATCACGTACCCGGTGCGGTCCGCGACCCCCAGGACGGTGCTCTCGTGGATGGCCACGGCCGGGTCGCGCTGGAGGTACCAGCGTTCGACGGTCGCGTGGGTCCCGTCGGAGAACGCCTCCGGCTCGAAGGTGAGCCGATGCCCGGCCGGGGTCGGGAAGAACCAGACCTCGTTGCCGCAGCGTGAGCACTCCGCCATGTCAGGTCTCCTCGGTGGGCTGGCCCGTGATCGCCGGCCCCGGAGGAACTAGGGTGCCCAGCATGGACGACCCCGGCGTTCGCGCCCTCCGACAGGCTGGTGCCACCTGGGACGACGACGCCGAAGCGGGCGCCTGGCTCCGCGACCGGCTCACCGAGCTGAACGCGTCGGTGAGCGGTGCGGTGCCGGACGGGTACGAAGCGTACGCCGTCGTGCCGCTGTCGCCGCAGCTGGTGGACGGCGACGAGGAGTACGCCCCGCACGCCTGGCTCGACGCGCTGCTCGACGTGCTCGCGCCCGTCACCGGTGACCAGCCGGTGCACTGCGGCACGTGGGAAGGCTGGGGGGCCTTCTACGACGTCGGCGAGGACCCCGGTACGGCGCCGGGCATGGGCATCATGTTCGCGGGCGACGAGGACGCGACGCCGGAGGAGATCGAACGGGTGACGGCAGAGGGCCGGGCGCACCTCGCCCGGGTCCGGCCCCAGCGGCCCGACGCCGGTCCGCTCGCCCTCCCGGACCGCCGGTACTACCTCTGGACGGGCCCGCTCCGGTCCGTGGGCGCCCTGAACGAGCTGCTGTCCGACCCGCCGACGCTGGTCTGGCCCGAGGACCGGTCGTGGTTCCTCGGGGTGCCGATCTACACCCTGGAGGCGGCTCTCGGTGGCCCGAAAGGGCTCGTCGACGCGGTCCTCGCGGACCCGCGCCTGGGCGCCCGCCGTGCGGACCGCTCGACGGAGCTGGACATCGACGACTGATACGTCGTCAGCCCGCGGCCGCCACCTCGACCCGAGACCAGCCGTGCTCGATCGCGTCGACGATCCGGTCCGCCACCCCCGCGACGTCCTCGGGCAGGTCGGCGAGCACGAGTCCCGGAGTCCCGTCCGCGATGGCGCGGGCAAAGTCCTCGTACAGGTGGTGGGCCGCGCCAAGATCCGTGAACTCGTGCCCCTCGCGCGTGGACACCCGGTCGAGGCACGTCTCGAGCGGCGGCAGCAGGATCACGTAGTCGATCGACTGCAGGCCGGTGGCGCCCGCGAACCTGGGAAGGAACCAGGGGCCGACGACGCCGTCGTACACCACCGTCATCCCGCCCGCCGCGAACCGGCCGGCGGCGGCGCTCGCGGCGAGGACCGTCGTCTCGTTCTGGGCGTGCGACTCGGGGAGCCAGGGCGTGACCGCCCCTCGGCGGAGGAACCTGAAGAATGCGTCGCCCTCCACCAGGACGCTGGGATCCCAGCGGTCGGCGAGGGCGGCGGTCACCGTGGACTTCCCGGACCCGGGCGGCCCGGTGACGACGAGGAGCTGTGGCACGAGCCGATGCTGACAGGCCTGGTGGGTCGCGTCCACCGGATTCCCCGAAGTACTGGGACCGTGCACAGTGTGCCTAGGCTGGGGCCCAGCACCCCCGCCTGAAGGAGAGAGAATGGCCCCCGACGCAGCCCTGACGCACGCTGCCCGCACCGTCCGCGTCGTGCCCCCGGAGCCGGAGCGGCGCGGCCACCTCGCCGTCGGCGACCCGCAGGGAGCCACGAGCCGCATCGAGGTGACGAGCCGATGGCTGGAGCGCGACGGGCGGCCGTGGTTCCCGGTCACGGGCGAGATCCACTACTCGCGGATCCCGCGCGAGCGGTGGTCGGAGGTGCTGGGGCACGCAGCCTCGGGCGGGCTCACCTCGGTCGCGACGTACGTCTTCTGGCAGGCGCACGAACCCGAGCCGGGCGACTTCCGCTGGGACGACAACCTCGACCTCCGCGCCTTCGTGGAGCTGGCCGCCCACCACGGTCTCGACGTGGTGGCGAGGATCGGCCCGTGGGCCCACGGCGAGGCCCGCCACGGCGGCTTCCCCGGCTGGCTCGTCGAGAGCGGCCTGCCGACCCGCACGAACGACCCCGCCTACCTCGAGCGGGTCCGCCTCCTGTACGGGCGGATCGCCGCCCAGCTCGCGGGCCTCACGCACGCGGACGGCGGCCCTGTCGTCGGCGTCCAGATGGACAACGAGCTCTACGACCAGCCGCAGCACCTCGCGACCCTGCGCGAGATCGCGGAAGAGCTCGGGCTCCGGGTGCCCGTCTGGACCGCGACCGGCTGGGGCGGCGCGCAGGTGCCCGAGACCCTGCTCCCCGTGTACTCGGCCTACGCGGAGGGCTTCTGGGAGGAGTCCGACACCGAGTGGGCTCCGTTCGCCGCCTTCCACTTCCGGTACAGCGCCGTCCGCGACGACCTCACCGTCGGGGCCGACCTCCGCGAGGCGCTGGACGGCATCGTCCTCGACCCGGGCGCCGTGCCGCTCAAGGACGACTCCGCGGTCCCCTTCGCCATGTGCGAGCTCGGGGGCGGGATGCACGTGGCCTACCACCGGCGCCCGCTCGTCACGGGCCAGGACGTCGACGGCGTCGGCCTCGCCAAGATCGGCAGCGGCTCGGTGTGGCAGGGCTACTACATGTACGCGGGCGGCACGCAGCGCGTAGGCCCCACCGGTCCGGAGCAGGAGTCGCACGCCACCGGCTACCCCAACGACGTGCCGACCCTGACCTACGACTTCAACGCGCCCGTCGGCGAGCACGGCCAGGTCCGGCCCCACCACCACCTCCTGCGGCGACGCCATCTCTGGCTGCACGCCGAGGGTCACCGCCTCGCCACGATGGCGCCCCAGGTGGGCGGCGGCAGCGAGGACCCGGAGGAGCTGCGCTGGGCGATCCGGTCCGACGGCCGCAGCGGCTACCTCTTCCTCACCACCTACCAGCCCGCCCAGCGGCCGCTGCCCCCGCAGGAGGGGGTCCAGGTCACCGTCGCGTTCGACGACGGCGACGTGACCGTCCCCACCCAGGCTGTCGACCTCCCCGCCGGGCTCACCACCGTCTGGCCGCTGCGGTACGAGCTCGCGGACGGCCTCGTCCTGCGCAGCGCCACCGCGGAGGTGGTCACCCGCCTCACGGACCAGTCCGGCGAGATCGTGGTCCTCGCCGCGGCCGACGGCGTCCCGGTCGAGCTCGTGGTCGAGGGCCAGGTCCCGGTGGGCGGCTCGGGCCGCACCGCTGCGGGGTCCGACGACGGTGCCACCGTCGTCCGGCTCGCTGCCGAGCCGGGGCCCGCGTGCGTCGTCGAGCTGCGGGGCGTACGCGTCCTGGTGCTCGACGCCGCGAGCGCGAACCGCCTCTACCGGCTCGACGTGGCGGGCCGCGAGCGCCTCGTCCTCTCCGACGCCCCCGTGTACGCGGAGGACGGCGGCCTGGTGCTGCACACCTCCGAGCCGGTCTGCACGGTGGCGCTGCTGCCGGCACCGGCGACGCTCACCGCCGACGGCGCGCCCGTCCCCGGCGGCGCACAGGACGGCCCCTGGCGCCGGTGGACGCTGCCGGTCCCCGCCGCCGGCACCCGCACCCTCGTCTCGGGCCTGGCCCCCGTCGCCGCTGCTCCGCCCGAGCCGGTGCGCGGTGGCCCCATGGACCGCCTCAGCGCGCCGACGGACTTCTCCGGGGCGGCGGCGGTGGTCGTGGACGTCCCCGCCGAGGCGCTCGCCGGGGTGGACCGCACCCTGCTGCGGGTGCGCTGGACGGGCGACGTGGGCCGGGCGTTCGTGGGGGAGCGGCTGGTCGGCGACCACTTCTGGCACGGGCGCGACTGGGACGTGGACCTCACGCCGCACGCCGCTGCGGTCGCCCAGCACGGCGTGCGGCTCGAGCTGCTCCCGTGGCGGGCCGCGACCGGCGTGTGGGTGGACCCGACGGTCCGCCCGGTGTCGGACGGCCTGACCGTCGAGTCGGTGGACGTGGTGCGCGTGGCCCGCGTGCGCCTGGAGGCGACGGAGGGCTGAGCGCCGAGGGCCAGACCGACGGCTGGCTAGATGCCCGTCAGGCGCTCGGTCGGCTGGCCGGTGATCTTCGCGATGAGCTCGAAGTCCTTGTCCACGTGGAGGACGGTGAGGCCGGCGAGCTCCGCGGTCGCCGCGATCAGCAGGTCTGGGATCGACGGAGCGCGATGGAGGCCTTCGTCGGCAAGGCGCAGCTGGACCTCCAGCGCGCGAGCCTCCGTGGCAGGTGACAAGTACTCGACGGGCAACATCGAGAGTGGAGGATTCTCGAGCTCGGTCCTCGCCTCTCGGCCGCTTCGCGCCGAGAATCCCAGTTCGAGCAACGTGATGTTGGAGACTCGGACCAGGCCTCGGTCGATCCTTGTCACCCACTCCTCGGCTTGGCGCGA
The DNA here is from genome assembly GCF_003946865.1 of Antribacter gilvus. Taxonomy (GTDB): domain Bacteria; phylum Actinomycetota; class Actinomycetes; order Actinomycetales; family Cellulomonadaceae; genus Antribacter; species Antribacter gilvus. The sequence continues at coordinate 96,218 of NZ_QXTH01000007.1, read as the reverse complement.
TGCGCCGAGCCGAACGTACGCTGACTTGTCCACCAGCCAGTGGTTCACCGCCATGCGGCGTCCATGACGTCGGGGTCGAGGGCGTCAGCGAAGGCGTCTGCCGTTCGCCGGAGGTCGTCGACGCTGAGGCTGCCCCTCCCGCGCCGGACATCCTGGGCGAGGCGCCGCCGGAGGTACTCCGTGCGGGAGAGGCCAAGGTGGGAGGCCTGGGCGTCGATCGCCCGCACGACCTCGTCGGGCACGTCTCTGATCAGGATGTCACTCATGAGAACCGCCTTTCGCTCGCGCGTGGTGTTATCACATGATATCCCGGCAGGCGGCTTCTGTCAGGGGCACAGCCGGGCGGCGTCGCGCCGGTACATCGCGGCGTGCTCCAGGAGCTCGGGACGTCCGGTGGCGCGGGAGTGGTCCTCGGACCAGTCGGCGAGGTCGAGCAGCCGTCCGACGGCGGCGCGGAGCACGTCGGGGCTGCTGATCCCGGCGTCGGCCCCGTACGCCGCCAGGAGCAGGTCGAGCCGCGCGTGCGGGTCGAGCCCGGGAGGCGGCGGCGTGTCCTCGCCGAACGGGCAGATGCGGTATGCGAGGTAGCCGAGGTCCCGGACGCGCGGCCCCGGGGCGGCCATGTCCACGTCGATGAACCCGGCGAGCCGCCCGTCGGAGTAGACCATGTTGTACGGCGCCACGTCGTTCAGGCAGATCACCTCGGCCGGCTCCTGGGCGGGGAGCCGCCAGGTGGCGCCGTCGCGCGGGAAGCCGGCGCTCGCGTCGTGCCAGCGGCGCAGGAGCGTCGCGGCGTCGGCGAGGACCGTCTCGTCCCAGATCCAGTCCGGCTGCGGCCAGCCGCCCACCTCACCGGGGAGGTGCGAGAGCACCTCGCGACCGCGGCTGTCGATGCCGAGGGGCGCCGGGACGCCGTCGACCCCGTGCGCCCGGACCCAGGCGAGCAGGGCGTGCACGGTGGGGGTCCACGGGCCTGCGGCGCGCCGCACCGTCTCGCCGACCCGTACGACCGAGCTGACGTTGCCGCCGTCGAGCGCCTCTTCGTCCGGTCCCATGGACGGCCAGGGTACGTGCTGCTCAGCCGAGGCCGCGCAGCCCCACCGAGTTCTCGTTTCCCGACGTCACCAGGTGCCCGGCGGCGGCGAACGGCACGTCGGTACCGAGGTCGCCGGACCAGAGGACCTCGCCGGTCCGGACCCCTATGCCGAAGCCCGCGTAACCGGAGGCGTTGCCGACGGTCGCGCCCCGGGCGTACACGACCAGCGCGATCCTCCCGTCGCTGAACGCGCTCAGCGCCGTGCCCCCGGCGAGCACGACGGCGGAGCCGTCGGTGAGCCCCACCTCATGGGGGACGGCCCAGGTCCACAGGTTCTCGCCGCTGGTCAGGTCCACGGCACGGACCGTCCGCAGCTCCTGCTCCTCGAAGATGACGACTCCGTCGGCGACGATCAGCACCTGCGTGTTGGTCGCGGTGCTGAGCGGTAGCACCGTGCCGTCCGGGCGGTGGGCGTCCAGTCCTTCGATGGTCGTCGTGAACATCACGTCGCTGCTGCGGTCCGTGGCGAGGGGGAACACCGGATAGCCGGGAATCTTGTGGAGCACCGAACCGTCGGGCGCGAGGATCTCGGCTCGCGGGCTGGACTCGGCCTCGTCCCACCCGGGGTAGACCCGGAGGTGCGTCCCGTAGACCTCGTCGACGTACGAGCCGAAGGGCTGGTCCAGCTCCTGCCCGTCCGACGTGAACGCGGCGTCGATACCGCAACCGGTGATGCGGACCAGGCTCTGGCGCACCACGACCTCCAGGTCGTCGTGCACGAGGAGCGCCCGCGACGCCGACGGCCCCTCGAGGATGCTGCACCCGTGGATCGTGCCGCCGTGGTCCACCGGCGCCTCGAACGCGACCGTGTGCTCCCAGCGCAGCGCGCCGGTGGCGGCGTCCTCCAGGCGGACCACCACGTCGCGGCCGCGCAGCTCACCGCCGGTGGGGAGGCGGCACGTGCCGCTCCCGTCGCAGGTGACCTGGGGGGCGGGCACCCCGGGCCCCACCCGCTGGACGCGCAGGAGGCTCCCGTCGGGCCCTGGCCGCGGGGAGCCGGAGCGGTCGGTGAGCGGGCGGGTGGCCTCCAGGGCCCCGCCCGGGCGCACCACGAGCACGTCTCGCTCGTCCAGGCACACGAGCCGGTCGACGTCGGGGAGCCGGCTGAACCAGGACGTGGTGTCCCAGCAGCTGATGGTGGCTCCCGCTGCCAGGCTCCACCGCACCTCCCCGGTGGACGGGTCCACGCCGTCGAGGCCGTCGAGGTCGCGCGTCACGAGAAGCCCGTCGAGCACGGCCACAGGCTCCAGCACGTCGTCGATCCGCCAGCGCAGCTCGGGCAGCGTCTCGAGCGAGACCATCCCGCCAGGGGCCCGCGACATCGCCTCGCGGCGGTCGCGCTCCCGGGCCTCTCCCGCCCCCACGGCCGCGATCGCGGCGGCGACCCCGGCGGCCGCGACCGGCACGAGCACCTTGTGGTATCGCCTCATCCACCGGGTCACGCTGCCCGACGGCGCCACGACCGGCTCCGCGAGCGCCTCACTCTGCTCGCTCTCGTCGACGAGGTCGAAGGTGTAGGCGTCGTCGCCCGGGTGGTGGGCCATAGCGGGAGCGTAACCCGGGGCCGTTCCGCTCGGGAGCGGACCCGCCTCAGCCCGGCCCCGTCTACGCTCGGCACGTGAGAACCGGTGTGCGCAGCCTTGTCCTGGTCGTCCGGTTCCTGCTGGAGCTGGCCCTCGTGGCCGCAGTGGGCTGGTCGGCCTGGATGCTTTCCGACGGGGTCTGGCGGTGGGTCCTCGCGCTCGCCGTGCCGGCTCTCGTCGTCGTCCTCTGGGCGCGCTACCTCTCGCCCAAGGCCGCCGTGGAGCTGCCGCCGCAGGCCCGGTTCGCGCTGGAGCTGCTGCTCTTCGCTGTGGCCGCTGTGTTCCTCTCCTCCGCCGGGGCGAGCGCGGCCGCTGCCACGCTCGCCGCCGTGTGGGTGGTGCACCGCGTCGCCCTCGCCCTGACCGACGACGTGCGGAGCCCGCTGGAGGGCTGACCGCTACGGGGCGGGGACCGGCTCGCGCGGGGCGGCCGAGAGCAGGGCGATCGCCCCGAGGATCACGACCGTCCCGGCGATCCCGGCCACCGTCAGGCGCTCGCCGAGGACCAGCGCGGCCGCGATCGCGGCCGTCACCGGCTCGAGCAGCGTCGCCACGGCCGCCGCGCTGCCCGGCGTGGTGCGGAGACCGGCGTTGAACAGGGCGTACGCCAGGGCCATGGTGAAGACTCCGAGGTAGACCAGGCCCGCGGCGCCCGGGAGGGTCGTCGGCGCGGCGAGCATCCCGGCGAGGTCGACGGCGGCCACCAGGGGGACAGCGACCACGGCTCCGGCCGCGGTGGTCGCCGTGGTGACCAGGAGCGGGTCGCCCGAGCGCGCGAGCCGGCCGGCCACCGAGACCGTCACCGCGTAGACCGTGCCTGACGCCAGGGCGAGCCCGAGGCCCAGGAGGGGACGCGGGGCGGCCGGGCCGACGTCGGACGTGGCGACCAGCGCGAGCCCGAGCACGGCGAGCCCGACCGCCCAGAGCTGGGCGGCGCCGGGACGGGGACCTGACCGCCGCCCACGGACCGCCTCCGCCACGGTGAGGAGGACCGGGGCGACGCCGAGCGACACGACCGTCGCGACCGAGACGCCCGCCGAGACCACGGCGCCCAGGTAGAGCGCCTGGTACGCGGCGGTGCCCACGCCGACGACCACCACCGCGAAGGGGTGTGCCCGGGCGACGCGGACCGTGGCCGTCCAGCGGCGCGTCGCGGCCACCGCGACGACGAGGACGACGGCGGCGACCAGGGTGCGGTATGCGCTGATCGTGAGGACGGAGAGGGGGACGTGCTCGCGGACGAGCTGGACGGCGAGACCGCCGGTGCCCCAGAGGACACCAGCGGCACAGACCTGCAGGAGGCCCGCGCGGGCGGAGGTACGGGCGCCGGCGCTGGTACGGGCGCGGGCAGTGAAGTGGCGGGGCATGAGTGCTCCAGGAGTGAGACCAGGACGAGGACACCGTTCCGGGAGCACGCCAGGTCACGGCCGCGCCGCTGCGGCTGCTGCCGCGGGGGGCCGTACGACGCGCTCCGGTCAGACGACCGGAGGCGGCAGGACGAGGTGGCGGTGCGTCGGGCTCACGGGCCCAGGATGCCACGCGGGGCGGCCCGGCCGCGGGCTGAGCGCTGCCGCTGTGCACTAGCGTCGCGGTCATGAGAATCCTCCTGATCGGTGCCACGGGAACCCTCGGCTCCGCCGTCGGCTCGGCCCTGGCCCAGCGCGGCCACGACCTCGTCACCGTCGGCCGGACAGCCGGTGACCTGCGGTTCGACGTCGCCCGCCCGGACGACGTCGGCCGTCTGTACGAGGCCGCCGGAGCCGTGGACGCCGTCGTGTGCGCCGCGGGTGACGTGCCGTTCAAGCCGATCGAGGAGATGACGGCCGACGACTACCGCGCCGGCTTCGAGGGCAAGGTCCTCGCGCAGGTCGAGCTCGTCCGGCAGGGGCTGGCCCACGTGCCGGAGCGCGGCTCGTTCACGCTCATCACGGGAGTGCTGGCCCGCGAGCCGATCGTCTCCGGGACCGCGGCGTCGATGGCGAACGGCGCGGTCGAGGCGTTCGTGCGGGCGGCGGCGGTCGAGATCGCGCCGCGCCGCGTGAACGCGGTCAGCCCGTCCGTCTTCACCGAGTCCCTCGACGCGTACGGCGACGCCTTCTCCGGGTTCCCGCCTGTGGACCTGGCGGACGTGGCGCAGGCGTTCGTCCGCTCGGTCGAGGGGCCGGAGACGGGCCGGGTGTTCGTGCTGTAGGGCTGCCGGGTTCCCGGCGCCGGGTGATCGGTAGTTCGTTGCATGATCGGCAGTTCGAATTGCCGATCATGCGACGAACTACGGATCACACGGGCGGGCGGCGCGCGGCGGCGCGCCGGGCGCTGCGGCGATCAGTCCCGCGGCGTCAGCCGGATCACCGGCAGCCTCCGGTCGGTCTTCTCCTGGTAGTCGGCGAACTGCTTCGCCTCGGCGATGATCCGGCCCCAGGCTTCGTCGCGCTCGGCGCCCTGGAGCTCCTCGGCGACTGCGGCGACCTTGCGCCCGGCGAGCTCGACGGTCACCTGGTCGGGGTGCGCGGCGAGGTTGTGGTACCAGCCGGGGTTGGTGGCGGAGCCGCCCACCGAGGCGACGACCAGCCATCCGCCGGACGGGTCCGGGAACCAGGCGAGGGGCGACACCCTCTTCTCGCCGGACTTCCGGCCGACGGTCGTCAGCACGAGGATGTTCATGCCCATCATCGGCCTGCCGGACCGGCGCGCGCGGGGCGCGAGCAGCTTGTTTCCCCAGCGGAAGAGCCAGTTCGGGATGTGTGTCCCGTGGGTTCCCTTGGGGTGGCTGAAGCTCATGAGGCACCTTTCGTCTGAGACGCGCGCTCGGGGGATGGTCGCGCAGCACGACCGTAGCGCGTGGTCCCTGGGACAGGTCACCGGGACGGACGACACGTGTGTCGACCGAAAGGGGGGAGGCGCCGGTCACCGTGATGTCGAGAGCGCTGCCGCCTGGCTCACTCAACCCAGGGTGAGAGCCAGGCGAGCGCCCGCTCAGCATTGCCGTGGTGCTGCTCCGGGACGTTCTGCAGCCCGCGGGCGACCCGCTCTCGGTCCACGAGGCGCGCATCGAGGAGGGCAGCCACGAAGTTGCGGTCTTTCTCTCGCAGAGCGCAGAGCTTCGCGACGCAGACGTCCTCAGGTGACAGGCACCAGCCGGTGAACTGCGGCTCACCGGCCGGAGCGGCAGTGTTTCGGTTCTGGACCTTGACGAGGCGGTCGCGCCAGCCGCTCGGCAGAATGGCCGTCTCGAGGTCGACGCCGTCGATGCTGAAGCCGTGCAGTTCCTCGAAGGGCGACAGCTCACCGGCCACACCTTCGATCAGGTCGGCCAGCCGGCCGGTCTCGGCGTTGTCGACCGCGATCGGAAGCACGTCGATCTCGACTGACATGGTCGCTTCCAGCGGCAGTTCCTCCTCATTGAAGGTGCCGAGGATGGCTTGAGAGCCCACGACGATGACTTCGTCGTGCCCGATGATCTGGCACGCCGTGCGGATCGCGTGCTCCAGCTGGTCTCGGCGCATCAGCTCGCCTCCGCCAAAGCCCTGAGGCGATCGCTGTCGCCCAGGAGGCCGCTCATCGGCGAAACCTCGCGCATCTCGATGCTGTCGCGGTCGAGGCCCGTCAGTGCGCGGTGCAGACCGAGAATGTCTCCGTCGTTCAGGAGCTGTTGCCAGCGATCGAGGTTGCGCACGTGCGGCTGACCGGTGACACGGCCGCGGAGGCGCGCAAGGTTCCGCTCCATGAGAGGCCTCCACTCGGGCAGGGTCGACGGGTTGAGCTGACGGGAAAGCTCGCGGTGAAGGCGCCAAGAACGATCCTCAGAGCGCTGCAGGTCAGGTCGGACCGACCGTCGGACGACTTCAAGGCGGTAGCCCATACACGAGAGCAGACGGTCGAGCATCGTGTCGCTCAGGTCGGTTCGACCCGACAGGAACTGGCTGATGCTGGGCTGGCGAACTCCGCTCAGGCGCGAAAGGTCGGATTGTGTGGTCCCTGTCTTCAACATCACGTCTCGTAGCAGGTCTGCTCGTCCCATGAGGCTAGTATATAGCAACGAGTGCTATAGGCGCCGAGCCGCGAGTCGGTGGTCACGCCGGAAGGGCCCCCGTCCAGGTGGACTCTCGGCGGGCGTGGGCGTAGAGCGTGTCGACGTCGAACTCGCGGACCTCTCGTCCGGAGTGGTCTTGGAGCCAGGTGACGAGTCCCCGCGGCGTGAGGGCGGGGACCGGCGCGTCGGGGTCGGTCTCCTTGGCTGTGATGGACGCGGCTCCCACGAAGACCAGCATCGGCTGCGCTGCCACGTGGATCCCCGTGGCGTTCGTGAGCGTCGTGGACGCCCGCCGGGCCTCGGCGCGGGCGCGATCCACGATGGGACTCCCGGGGCCCGTCCCGCCGTGGGTCCTACCGACCCAGACTGCCTTTCCTCGGTGATGCTTGGTGTTGATCGTGAAGACGCCGTTCGGACCGATCACCAGATGGTCGATGTCCTTGTCGGGGTTGAATCGGTCGACGGGGTCGGGTACCGAGTGGAGGACCCGCCACCGCGGGTCCTTGCGGACGAGTCGGTCGAGCTCCTTGCCGACGACACGCTCGCCGACCAAGCCCAGGTACCAGGGGTCACGCCGCGAAGCGCCGGTCAGGTCGAGCAGAAGGCTCCACAGGCGGGACTGGCTTTGCCGGTCCTCGGCGATCTTGCGGACCAGGCTGTGCCCCGGCCGGTTCAGAGCGAGGTCGCGGCCGGTATGCCGCGTGGCAGGCTCGGTGGCGCTGACGAGAGCCTCCGCGGGCTCCGTGCTTGCGTCCCCGACGGGCTCCGTGCTTGCGTCCCCGACGGGCTCCGGTGCTTGCGTCCCCGACGGGCTCCGGTGCTTGTGCGGAATGCGGCACACGCTGGAGGATCCCCGCTTCCTTGGCGGCTCTCCAGGCCGCCGCCACCGCGGTGATGAGCGGTTCGTGCTCCGCCGAGCCGTGGGGCGGTACGGCCACGGGGCGATCCTCCACGAGGCACCAGTAGCCGAGCTGCGACCCGTCGGGCAGCCGGACGAAGAGGCGCGGGGTCTTTCCATAGCCGGGCCAATGGTTCACGTGCACGACTCGCCCGCCGACGGCGATCTCGTAGAGAACAGGGGTCATGCAGGGCACTCTAGGTGTGTGTCTTGATCTGCGCCCGGCGAAGCTGTGATGCTCCGCCGCGCTCCACGGCGAACGGAGCGGGCCCCCGGTCCGAGAACCGGGGGCCCGCTCCGTCGTCGTCGTGCCGTGCGTCAGCCGCAGTGCTCGAACGGGCTGGTGTAGCTGGAGCTGCCGACCGACCCGCCCCACCTGACGCAGGTGTTCGGTGCGGACCGCTTGACCGGGCCGGCGTAGTAGCCGTAGCTCCCGGAGTCGGTGGTGCGGGTCGAGCCCTGCGGCTCGAGGAAGGCCGACACCGCCGTCGGGTTCCCCAGGTTCGTGGACTTCAGTGTGACCACGCAGTTGTTGCCGTTGCTGGAGTTGTACATGAGGTAGACGCGACCGGCCGTGCCGAGCGCGGCCGAGTCGACCTGGGTGAAGCCGCTCCCGCAGACCTCGCCGGGCGTGTACGGGTTGGACGACCCGCACGCGTTCGTGCTCGTGACGGCCTTCTTCTGGCCGAGCGAGACGGTCACGCCGTCGACGGTGGGGCTGGCGTCCACGGTGCCGGAGGCGTTGCGCTGCTCGTAGTGGAGGTGCGGCGCGCTCGAGCCGCCCGTGGAGCCGACCGTCCCGATGACGGTGCCCTGGCTCACGGACATGCTGCCGCCGGCCCCGCGGACCATCGAGGCGAGGTGGGCGTAGCGGGTGCGGGTGCCGTCGCCGTGCACGACCTCGACCCACTTGCCGTAGCTGGTGCTGCCGGCGTCCCTGAAGTGGGCGGTGCCGCCGGCCGTGGCACGGACGGTCTCGCCGTTGATGGCGTCGCTGCCGTAGGTCTGCCAGTCGATCGAGCCGGACGGGTTGTGGCCGCCGCTCCAGTTGTTGGCGTAGAACGTCTTGCCGCAGTTGAACGGGGACTTGTGCCCAGCCAGCTGGACGCTGACGTCGGCCGAGGCCGGGGCAGGGGTCATGGCGAGCGTGAGGGCGACGGCGGCAAGTGCAGCGAGGAGCCAGCGCATCGAGATGGGCCTGACGAGCGAGGAGTTGGTGGTCAACGTGCTCTCCGTTCTATGGCGGTCCGGTACGAGGAGGCTATGGGTGAACGGTGAACATAACCATGGGCTGTTCTGACCATTGACCAAACATTTCTTGACTGTTTGGCTCGTGCGCCGCCGGTCCGGGCCTGCCGCCCAGCCGGACCAGGCCGTCCCGTCAGCGCGCCAGCCGTTCCACCACGGCGCCGTAGAGCCACGGTGCTCGTGACGCCGCGGGAACGATGACCCCACGGGCGGGGCTCGAGGCCCAGGCGAGCAGCCCCGACGTGAGTGCGCGGTAGTCCCGGGTGGCGGTGCGCCACGCGCGTTCGTACGCAGCGGCGTCGTCGAGGTGCCGGACGGCCGCCTCCGCCTGGGCGAGGCCCACGCGGACTCCCTCGCCCGTCAACGCGTCGACATAGCCCGACGCGTCGCCCACGAGCCGCACCCGGCCCGCCGACCGCCGCCGCGACCGACGGCGCAGCGGACCCGCGCCGAGCATCGGCCCGGCGGACGTCGCCGCGGCGAGCCGGGCGCTCAGCTCCGGGAACTGCGAGCGCAGGTATACGTCGAACCCCGCCCCCGCAGCCACCGCCGTCGCACGGGCCCCGAGCAGCGCGACACCGACCGTGTCGGCGGCGACGGGCGTGACGTAGGCCTCCGCGTGCGGCGCCCAGTGGACCTCGACCAGGTCTGTCCACGGCGCCACCTGGAAGTGCCGGCGCAGGCCGAACCGGTCGCGGGCCAACCCGTCGCGCGGGCCTGGGCCGACCTCGAGCCCCGCCAGCCGGCGCACCGTCGAGTGCAGGCCGTCGCACCCGAGCACCCAGCGGGCGCGCAGCGTGAGCGGAGCCCTCCCGCCGGTGCCGTCGGCTCCGCCCGTGCCGTCGGCATTTCCGGTCCCGTCGTCACCACGGCCGGGCACCACCTCGACGTCGACGCCCGTGGCGTCCTGCCACAGGGCGGTGAGCCTGCCGTGCAGGAACGTCGCGCCGACGTCGGCGGCGCGCTCCCGGAGGGCCGCGTGCAGCACGGTGCGCCGCACGCCTCTGCCCGGCCCGCCGGTGAACCGGTGGTCGGCGTGCCCGCCGGCCACCCGGTAGCTGATGCCGGCGAGCACGTGTCCCGGGGGATCGGTCCCGAGCGCCTGCACCGCCTGCAGGGCTCCGGGGAACAACCCCTCGCCGCAGGCCTTGTCGAGGGTGCCCGTCCGCCGGTCCACGACCAGCACGTCGAGCCCGGCGGCCCTCGCGTGCACCGCCGCCGCCAGGCCGACCGGCCCGGCACCTACCACCACGACGTCCGCGTCCACGGCGCCGCGCGTCACGCCGCTCCCCGTGTCCCGGTCGTGGCGAGCCGGAGCGCCCGCTCCTCGGCCGGGATGCGGAAGCGGGCGAGCAGCACCAGGTTCAGCACGGTGAACCCGACGGCCGTCACCCAGCAGGTGTGCACCAGCGGGAGGGCGACCCCCTCCGCCACCACGGCCACGTAGTTGGGATGGCGCATCCAGCGGTAGGGGCCGGCCGAGACGAGCGGCAGGCCCGGCACCACGATGATCCGGGTGTTCCAGCGGCGCCCCAGCGTCGTCACGCACCACCACCGCAGTGCCTGGCTCGCCACGACGAGGACGAGCATCGGCCAGCCGAGCCACGCCAGGAACGGCCGTCCGGCGAGCACCGCCTCGGCCACGCAGGCCACGAGCAGCCCGGTGTGCAGCGCCACCATGGCCGGGAAGTGCCCTCGCCCCGACTCGACACCGCCACGGGCGAACGACCACCGGGCGTTGCGGGCCGACACCACCAGCTCGGCCAGGCGCTCGACCGCCGTGGCGGCCACGAGGGCTATGTAGAGACCGAGCATCTCAGCGGCCCTCCAGCTGCAGCAGGACGAGCTCGCACGAGACGCCCGGGCCGAAGGCCATGAGCACGGCCGGAGAACCTGGCGGGGCGTCGGAGCGGGTGAGCGTCCGGGCGAGGACGTCGAGCACGGACGCCGACGAGAGGTTGCCCGCCTCGGCAAGGCTCGCACGGCTCTCCCGGACGGCGTCCTCGGACAGCCCCAGGGCGTCCCGCACCGCGTCGATCACGCGCGGTCCGCCTGCATGCACCACCCACGTGGGCACCTCGGCCGGTGTCAGGCCGTGCTCGGCGAGCAGGTCCTTGACGTCGGCGAGCAGGTGCGCGCGCAGCAGGTCGGGCAGGCCCGCGGAGAGGACGATCGCGAAGCCCGTGTCACGCACCTCCCAGCCGAGCGCCCCCGTGGTGCCCGGGTACAGCCGCGAGCGGGTGTCGAGCACCTTCGCTGTGCGCCGCAGACTGCTCGTTACCGGTCGCTCCCCGGGCGCCGACGTCGGCCGCGCCAGCGGGTGCATCGCACCCACCACGACGGCGGCCGCCGCGCCGTCACCGAACAGGCCGGACGCCACCAGGTTGGCAGTGGAGTCGTCACCATGCTGGAGGGTCAGCGAGCACAGCTCCACCGACACCAGGAGGGACACGTCGCGAGGGCGGCCGAGCAGGTGGTCGTGCACCCGCGCCAGCCCGCCGGCGCCGCCGGCACAGCCCAGGCCGAACGAGGGCGTGCGCCGCACGTCGCTGCGCAGGCCGAGCCGCTCGGCGAGCAGCACGTCCAGCGACGGCGCCGCGATCCCCGTCACCGACGTGGCGAACACGTGGTCGACGTCTGCGGCCACGAGTCCGGCGGCGGCAAGCGCCCGTCGGCACGCCCGCTCGGCGAGCAGCGTGCCCTCGCGGACGAAGACCGCGTTGGCCGCACCCAGCGACCCGAGACCCGCGTACTCCTCCAGCGGCAGCGCGAGATGACGCCGGTCCACGCCGGCGCTCGCGTGCAGGCGGCGCAGCACTGCGGTCCGTGCCGGGTCGGGCGCCACCAGCGGTCCCACGACCGCGGTGATCATCTCCTGGGCGTACACGTGCTCGGGCAGGATCGGCTCGACAGCCACGACACGCGACATCACAGCATCCTGGCGCAGGACCGGGCAACCCGCGCGGGGGACCCGCCGCAGTACCGTGACGGTCATGGTCTCCGGTACCGACGCACGCGACCTTGCCCGTGGGCTCGTGCTCGCCAGCCACGCCGCTCCGGCCGCGGTCGTGACCGGCCTCGCCGCCGCGCTCGCCGCCGCCCTGGGCTCCGGAGGGCCCGTCGTCGCGCTCGTCGCGCTGGCGGTGGGCACCGGCCAGCTCTCCGTCGGGTGGTCCAACGACTGGATCGACGCGCCGCGCGACGTCGTCGTCGGCCGTACCGACAAGCCGGTGGTGGCGGGGCTCGTCACGGCCCGGACCCTGCGCGCCGCCGCACTGGTGGCGCTCGCGGTGTGCGTCGTGGCCTCGCTCGCGCTCGGCGCCGTGGCCGGGGTCGCACATGTCGTGGCGGTCGCCGGCGCGTGGGCGTACAACGCCCTTCTCAAGACGACGGTGTGGTCCTGGCTGCCCTACGCGCTGTCCTTCGGGCTCCTGGCGGTCTTCGTCGTGCTGGCGGCCCCTGGCCCACGCGTCCCGGCAGGCTGGGCTGTCGCAGCGGCGGCGCTCCTGGGCGTGGGAGCGCACGTGGCCAACACGCTGCCCGACCTGGAGGACGACGCCGCGACGGGGGTGCGGGGGCTGCCGCACCGCCTCGGCCGCCGGGCGTCCGGCGTGCTCGCCCCGGGTCTGCTGGTGGTCGGTGCCGCCGTGGTGGTCGCCGGCCCTGTCGATGCCCCCAGCCCTGCCGCCTGGGTCGGCGGGGCGGTTGCCGTCGGCCTGGCTCTCGCCGCGGGCGTCGTGGCGGTCACCCGGCCGCGCAGCCGCGCGCCGTTCGGCCTCAGCATGGGGGTGGCCGTGGTGTGCGTGGTGCTTCTCGCCCTGGCCGCGCCGGACATGGCGGTGCTCCCGTGACTGTGGTTCCACGCCGTGCTGCCTCGTGCTGGGGTGCGCGCCAGACTGCTCCCACGACCGCCTACGGGCCGCTACGCGCACCTGGAAGCGGTCTGGCGCGCACACCTCACGCCCTCGTGACCGCCTACGGTGGGCGCGTGCCCGAGATCCATGTCGTCCAGCGCCGCGCCGAGCACCTCAAGTCCGCGGCGGAGGCGCTCCGCCTCGTCCATGAGCGGGACGGATACCCGATGGTCTGGCCTGAGGACCCTGTCGCCTGGCTCTCGCCAGGTCGTTCGCTCGACGGCTGGGTCGCGCTGCTCGACGGCGCGGTGGTGGGCCACGTGCTGCTGGTCGAGGGCGACGTCGTCGAGCACGCCGCGGAGGTCGCTGTGGCGGCGAGTGTCGCCGTCGCGCAGCTCGCGGGCGTGAGCCGCCTGTTCGTCGCCCCGGCAGCGCGAGGCGGGGGAGTCGCGGCCGCTCTGCTCGACCGGGCGCTGCGGGCGTCGGCCGAACGAGGCCGCCGCCTCGCCCTGGACGTCCTGGACGACGGCGGCCCGGCGGTCCGCCTCTACGAGCGGCTGGGCTGGGCCCGAGTCACCTCCGGCCCAGCAGGCTGGACCAGGCCCGACGGCGAGCGGCCACAGGCGGCGGCCTACCTGTCGCCGGGCTGACCGGGGGGCGCCGTCCGGCGGCATCAGGCCAGCTCCTGCTCCAGGAACGAGGTGTGCGGGTCATGGACCAGGCGGGCACGGGCGCCGTTGACGAGGATCAGGTGCGGCGGGACGTGGCCGCAGTCGACGTCGGCGATCACGGGGACGCCCAGAGGCCGGAGCGCGTCCAGCACTGCCTCGTCCTGCGTGAGGGTGGGGGAGCCGGGAGCTGTCGTGCGTCCCACCAGGACCGCGGCGGCTCCGTCGAAGAAGCCGCTGAGGCGCATGCCGTGCAGAGAGCGGCAGATCGAGAACGCGCTGTCCTCACAGGCCTCGACGTAGACGATGAGCGGCTCGCCGCCGCCGGTGCCCCGGAGGGACGCCGGGTCGGCGAAGCGGGTCCCGGCCAGGTGGTGGAGGGTCTCGATGCACCCGCCGATCAGACGACCCGAGACGTCGACGTCGCCGGTGCCGCCGTCGAGGCGCCGCCAGCCTCCCGTCCCGTTCCAGGTGTGCCGGGTGGGGGTCGGATCGTCCTCCCACCGGTCCCAGTCGTTCGCCCGGTGTATGCCGGGAGGCGCCTGCCGGAAGGTACTCACGGGCCCGCCTTCCTCGTCGTACCCGGAGACGAGGTCGAACCAGTGGAGCAGGCCGGCGGGCGGTTCGTACGGGGTCTCCATGAGGTTGTCGCCGTGCACGGTGGCCCAGCCGGACACCAGGGTCAGCGGCACCAGGAGCGTCGAGATGTCGGAGTAGCCCACCACCCATGTGGGCTCGGCGTCGCGCAGGGCGTCGAAGTCGAGGAGCGGGACCAGGTCGATGGCCGTCTCGCCGCCCCACGGCGGCACGACGGCCCGGATCGACGGGTCCAGGAGCATGCGCATCAGCTCGTCGGCGCGGGCCTCGGCCGGAGCGCTCACGTGCGAGGAGCCGTCCAGGCAGGCGCCGACCTCGACGTCGGCGCCGTGATCCCGCAGCCACGCGACGGCGACGTCGAGCCGACCACGGAGGTGGGCCGGAACTCCTGAGGAGGGTGACGTGACGCCGATCCGGTCACCGGGCTGGAGGAAGCGGGGATAGCGCACCATGGCCGGATCCTTCCACGGCGGGAACGGCGTCCGGGACTGTCGGTGGGTCGCCGTACGGTGGAGCCGTGAACCGTGACGCAGCACCTCTCGCGTACGTGGTGTTCCCGACGGTGATCGGGCCCTGTGCGCTGGTCTGGGACGAGACGGGAGCCGTCGTCGGCTCGACGCTGCCGCAGGGCGGCGAGGGTCAGGTACGGCAGGCTGTCCGGCGCTGGTACCCCGGGGCGGTGGAGGCTCCGCCTCCAGCCCCGATCGCCGACGCGGCTGCCCAGGTCGCGGAGCTGCTGGCCCAGGGCACGGGCGACGTCGCCGCGGTGCGCCTGGACATGAGCGCCGTCCCGGACTTCGATCGCCGGGTCTACGAGGTGGTGCTGGCGATCCCGCCCGGGGAGACGCTCACCTACGGGGAGGTCGCCGCGCGGCTCGGAGCGCCCGGTGCGGCGCAGGCCGTCGGGCAGGCACTGGGACGCAACCCGTTCCCGCCCATCGTGCCGTGCCACCGGGTGCTGGCCGCCGGGAAGAAGATCGGCGGCTTCTCCGCTCGGGGCGGGGCGCGCACGAAGCTGCGGATGCTCGAGACGGAGGGTGTCTACCTCGAGCAGCCGACGCTCTTCGACCTCTGACTGCTCAGGCGCAGTTGTCGCAGTTGCCCATGGCGGGCAGCTGCTGGAAGCAGCCGGGGCAGATGATGACGGGACGCTCCTGGACCACCTTGCGCTTGACGACCTCGCGCTTGACGGCCGCACGCTTGGCGGGTGCCTTGACGGTTCGGGCGGGCACTGCGGTGCCGGCCGGAAGGGCTGCCTTGGCGTCCAGGATCTCCGCGCGAACGTCGAAGCCGAGCGCCTCGAGGATCGGGGCCGTCCCCGTACGTCCGATACCGAACTCCTCGGAGTGTGCCGGGGTGCCGGTCGCGAACCCGTGGGCCACGCCGAGGATCGCCTTCGAGTCGTAGGAGCGGCCGTCGTGCCAGATCACGTACTCGCGGGAGGGGCCGAACCCGTGGTCTGACAGGAACTGTTCGGGGCCGACCTTGTCGTACTCAGTCAGGGCGGTCAGGACGTGGTCGCGGGTGACTGCACTGAACGTGGGCATGGTCCGACTGTACGCAACATCTGGAGGCCCAAGATCCAGCAGTTGGGCTCAGCAGGGTACGCGCGCGACGGTGCGTGGCGCCATCGGCCGCGTGGAGCGCCGCAACGCGGCAGGTCATCGCCGCATCCTCGGCCGCGTTCGCTGCTCTCTATGCTCGTCGTGTGCCGTACGAAAGCGTCGTCCTCTACCGGAACATGAACCTCGGGCAGGCCCGGAGCCGCAGCCCGGGGCGGGCCGAGCTCGAGGCGGCGCTCGTGTCCGCGGGTGCGCGGTCGGCTCGGTCGTTCCAGTCCAACGGGACGGTCCTCCTCGACGCGGACGATCCGGGAGGCGTCGTCGAGGCGGCTGCGCCTTTCCTCATGGCGGCCTCGGGATACGACGACGCGGCGTTCGTCCGGTCCCTGGACGAGCTTGCCGACGCTGTGCAGGGCGACCCCTTCGCCCCCTTCCCGGACGATGGTTCTGAGCGGGTCGAGACGGTCACCGTGTTCGACGACGGGCCGCTCCCGGTCAACCTGCCATGGACCAACGCCGCGACCACCGTGAACCTGCTCGCCGAGCGGCACGGGATCGTCGTCGGCCTGGCGCAGGTCACGCGGGCGGGGACGGGGAGCCCGACCGTTGAGGTCGAGCGGATGACCGCCGGCGCGGCGACGACCCGCACGATGGGCACGATCCGCAGGCTCCTCGCGGCCGCGGAACGGGAGTGACCCGGCTCTGGCGGTTCGTCTAGATTGCCCGCATGTCCACCGAGCACCTGAGCGCCGTCGTCGCGAGCTTCGACCAGCGGGCCGCCACCTACGACGAGAGCGAGATGCATCGAGGGCTCGCCGAGGCCGTCGCTGGGTTCGTGGACCTCGACGCTCGGGTGCGGGTCGTGCTCGACGTCGCCACGGGGACCGGCCTGCTGCTCCGGGCGCTGGGCGCGCGGGTCACGCCGGACGTGCGGCTGATCGGCGTGGACGTGTCGCCGGGGATGCTCGCCGTCGCACAGGAGCACCTGCCCCACGCGACTCTCGTGGTGGGCGACACGACCGCCCTCGGGCTGCCTGACACGTCGGTCGACCTGGTCACCTGTGTCACCGCGCTGCACCTCTTCGAGGACCCGGCGGCCGTGTTCGCGGAGTGGGCGCGGGTGCTCACGCCGGGCGGTCGGGTCGTGACGGCGACGTTCGCGGCACAGCCCGGTACGCAGCGCGGTCCTCGTGTCGTGAACCCACGTCCGTACCGGTCCAACCACGCCGCGTTCGAGTCGCACGAGCTCGTGGCCGACGCCGCGGCCTCGGCAGGCTTCAGACTGTCGCGTCGGGGGACCTGGTCGGGCACGAGGGACAGGTGCGTGCTGGCGGAGCTGACCCTGGAGGGCCCGCCCAGCTGAGCGACCCTCGTACGGGCGCTCAGTCCCGGGGCGGGAACCCGCCGACCCGCACGAGGTTGCCGTGCGGGTCGATGACGTGGAACTCCACGGCTCCCCAGGGCTCTGCCCGCGGCTCGCTCAGGACGGCGGGCGCCGGGACGACGACGTCCGCCCAGGCCGCGTGCGCAGTCCGCGCCTCGTCCGGGGTGCCGAACCGGACGTAGCAGGCGACGTCGTTGGTCGACCGGTCCACGTCCTCGTCCTGGCGGAAGTGGAGCTCGACGCTGTGGCCCTCGTGGCGGAGGACGAGGTAGTCACCGGGCCACCGCCTGATCTCGGCGAAGCCGAAGCCCGACCAGAACTCGGCGGTGACGTCGAAGTCGGCGCTCGGCAGGATGGGGATCGTGATGGCGGCCATGCGCTTCAGTGTTGCCCTAGTTTGCCCGGGTGTCACGGACCTCCACCGGGCCGAACGACACCCGGGCTCCCTCTGCCGGCGAGAGCCCGCCCAGGGGCCCCGCGAACAGCCCCACCTCCGCGCCGATCCAGTGGCCCTGGACCGCCGGGAACCGCACGGGAACCTCGGTCCAGGCGTCCTCCGGCCCGCGTCGCCACGCGAACGTGATCACGCCCTCAGCGTCGCTGGTCGCGCCCAGGTCCACGGCGGGCGCCACGAGGTCCAGGTCCACCGGCTCCATGAGGTCGGCCTCGGGGACGCGAAGGTTGTCCTCGGCCCGGCGCCGGGAGACCACGCGCACCTGCCCGTCGCGCGCCTCCAGCCCCACCCAGGCGTAGGTGCGGCCGAGCACGAGCAGGCCGGCCCGCACGCCGTCGTGCCCGGTCAGGTCCACCCGCGTGGTGACGCGGCACGGGTAGCCCGGCAGCTGCTGGCCGATCACGCCGGCGACGTCGCGCAGGTTGCCCAGGTCGTCGGGCGCGACGGCGAGGCGCAGCGACCCGCCGTCGGCCACCGCCGTCCCGTCCGGGACGTTGGCCTGGAAGTGCCACTGCGGGCCGGGAGCCGGGCCGTCGAACGGGTCGCTCCGCGCCGGCTCGGCTTGAGCAGCCGGTCCGGCCTGAGCTGCCGGCCCGACCTCGCCGGGCCGGTCCGCGGCGGCCGGCGCCCGGTATTCCAGGACCGGCTGCCCGCACCCCGGTTCGTCGGCGAGCGGCTCGCCGATGAGCGGCCACCCGTCCGTGCCCCAGGTGAGCGGCTGCAGGTGGACCACCCGCCCGAACACCCCACGGTCCTGGAAGTGCAGGAACCAGTCCTCGCCGCCCGGGGTCGTGACCCAGGCGCCCTGGTGCGGCCCGTTGACGGGGGTGTCGCCCTGCCGCATCACCACCCGGTGCTCGTACGGGCCGAACGGGGACCGCGCCCGGAACGCCGACTGCCAGCCCGTCGACACGCCGCCCGCCGGCGCGAAGACCCAGTAGACGCCGTCGCGCTTGTAGAGCTTGGGGCCCTCGAGCGTGGTGCAGCCGTCGATCAGGTCGCCGTCCACGATCGTCTCGCGGCGCCCCACCACCCGGGTCAGGGCGTCGTCCACCTCGACCAGGGTGAGCAGGTTCTTCTGCCCCGACCGGCTGGCGGCCCAGCCGTGCACGAGGTACGTCGCGCCGTCGTCGTCCCAGAGGGGGCACGGGTCGATGAGGCCGCGGCCCGGGAGCAGGAGGCGCGGCGGGGACCAGGTCCCGAAGGGGTCGCGCGTGGTGGTGACGAAGATCCCGTGGTCGGGGTCGGGAAAGACGACGTAGAAGACGCCGTCGTGGTGGCGGATGCTCGGCGCCCAGATGCCGGAGCCGTGCCGCGGGCGGGTGTAGTGCTCGGCCGGGACCAGCTGCGCGGCCGCGTGGCTCGCGATCGTCCACCGGAGCAGGTCCGTGGAGTGCAGCACGGGCAGGCCGGGGCTGCGGTTGAACGAGCTGGCGACCAGGAAGTAGTCGTCGCCGACCCGGATCGCGTCCGGATCCGGCCAGTCGGCGTCCAGCACGGGGTTGCGGAAGGTGAGCATCGTCCGAGCGTCCTCGTCTTCGGGGTGCGGGGGCGGCGAACCGGCTCCCCACCGCGGGTGGGAAACCGGTTACCCTGGCTCCAGCCTATCCGCCGCCGGACACGTGAAGGGCCTGCTCATGGACGTGCTGGACCACCTGGACCGCGAGGCGAAGGCCCTCGGTATCGCGCTGCACAGCGTCGAGCTGACGGTCGACCGCGAGCCCGTGATCAGCGCCGGCGCCTCCCCGCTCGGGGTGCACACCCCGCACCGGATGTACTCGGTCGCCAAGACCCTGACCGGTCTTGCCGTGGGCCTGCTGGCCGACGAGGGCGGCCTCACGCTCGACGACCGCGTCACCGCCCACTTCCCCGAGCACGGGCACGGGCACCACCCCTGGCTCGAGCAGGCCACCGTCAGGCACCTGCTGGCGATGCTCGGGCCGCACGCCACCACCACGTACCAGCGGTCCGAGAACGACTGGCTCGCCTCGTGGTTCCGCGTGCCTCCGGCGTTCCCGCCCGGGGCGGTGTTCACCTACGACACGAGCGGCTCCTACGTCCTGTCGGCGCTCGTGGAGCGCGTCGCCGGGACCACGCTGGCCGGGTACCTGCGCCACCACCTCGCCCCGCTCGGCCTCGCCGACGACTTCCGTATCTTCTCCGGGCCCGACGGCGTCAGCCACGGCGGCTCCGGCCTCGTGTGCCGCCCGCGCGACCTCCTCCGCCTGGCCCACCTCCTGCTCGACGGCGGCCTGCACGACGGCGAGGCGCTGCTCCCCGCCGGCTACCTGCGCGAGGCCACCACCGTGCAGGCCGACACGGCCGCCCTGACCTGGGGGTCGGCGTTCCGCGGCTACGGTTACCAGCTGTGGCTGCCGGAGCGCGGCGGATACCTCATGTTCGGGCTCGGCGGCCAGATCGTGTACTGCGAGCCGGACCACAGGCTCGCCCTGGTCGTCACCGCGGACACGCTGACCTGCCCGAGCGGCGACCAGCGGCTGGCCGGCCTGGTCTTCCGGCACCTGGTGGACCCGGTGGTGGGAAAGTCCGCACCTCCGGCCGACGACGACGGCCCCCGCGGCCCGGCCACCCGCGCCCTCACCTGGCCGACGCCCCGGCACCTGCCCGAGCACGCCCTGCCAGTGCGAGGGCGCTACCTGCCGCGCGGGCCGATCGCGTGGACGGACGACCTCGACGTCGACCTCTCGGCGGACGGGGGAGTCGTGGCTTCGTCGTCGGGCGAGTGGCGGCTGGAGCTGCGCCTGGGCGCGCCCCATGCCCAGCCCTTCGGGCCGAAGGCCCGGCCCGCCGTGGTGGCCGCGGGATGGGCGGCGCCGCGCACGCTCGACGTCGAGGTCCGGTTCGTCGACGACGAGCCCGAGGTGATCCGCCTCCGCCTGCACGCCGGGCCCGACGGGACGCTGACGGTCCGCGGCCAGGGGTCCGGCGAGCGGGCCGACCCGCGGTGGACGTTCGCGGGTGCCTTCAGCCCTTCACCGAGCCCACCAGCGCGCCCTTGACGAAGTACTTCTGGATGAACGGGTAGAGGATCAGCATCGGCAGGGTCGCCACCACGATCACCGCCATCTTGATCGACTGCGCGGGCGGCACCACGTCGACGGCGTTGGCGTCGGCGTTCAGGCCTGTCGCGACGATGACGATCTGGCGCAGCAGGATCTGGACGGGCCACTTCTCCGACGAGTTGATGTACAGGATCGCGCTCTGGTACGTGTTCCAGTACGACACCGCATAGAACAGGCCGATCGTCGCGATCGACGCCAGCGACAGCGGCAGCACGATGCGGACGAACACGCCGAGGTCGGAGCAGCCGTCGATGCGGGCGGCCTCCTCCAGGCTGTCCGGGATCGCCTGGAAGAACGAGCGCATGATCACCAGGTTGAACGCGTTGATCGCCACCGGGAGGATCAGCGACCACAACGAGTCGATCAGCCCGAGCTCCTTGACCACGATGAACGTGGGGATCATGCCGCCGCTGAACAGCATGGTGAAGACCACGAGGAAGTTGATCGTGCGGCGCCCCCGCAGGTACCTCTTCGACAGGCCGTAGGCCATGAGCGAGGTCAGCAGCAGGCTGACGAACGTGCCCACGATCGTCACGAACGCGGAAACGCCCATGGCGCGGGCCACCGTCGGCGTCGACAGGACGTACCGGTAGGCGTCCAGGGTGAACGTCTCCGGGATGATCACGAACGCCCGGCGCGTCAGCTCTCCCGGCGTGGCCAGCGAGCTGCCGATGATGTTGAGGAACGGGATCAGGCAGATCAGCGCGAAGCCGCCGAGCACGACGACGTTGATCACCTGGAAGGCGCGGCGCCCGGGGCTCGGCCGGCGCCCGCGCCCGGGCCGAGGCTCCCGGCTCGGCCGGCGCGTCGCGGTGGTGGTGCTCATGGTCGTTCTCCCGTTGTCGGTTGCCTCAGCCATCGTGGCGCTCACCGTTGATCGTCACGTCCGTCAGCCCCAGGCCGGGGGTCTGCTCCACCTGGAAGCCGGGTCCCTCGCAGCCGGTGACCCGCACGCGGCTCATCCGGAGGTCGCCGCCGAACCCGACGAGGAAGCCGGCCCGCGCCTCCTCCTCGACCCCGGTCGCCATGGCGGGGTACCCGGGTACGGCGTCGTCAGCGAACGAGAT
Organism: Antribacter gilvus; assembly: GCF_003946865.1. Taxonomy (GTDB): domain Bacteria; phylum Actinomycetota; class Actinomycetes; order Actinomycetales; family Cellulomonadaceae; genus Antribacter; species Antribacter gilvus. The sequence goes on along the minus strand of NZ_QXTH01000007.1, from coordinate 74,694 downwards.
CGAGACGTCGTCGAGCGTGACGTCCTCGAGCGGGCGCTCGGGCAGGCCGTAGAGGTAGCCCGCCGCCGCGTGCACGTTGCGGGCGGTGATGTGCGCCAGGTGGATGCGGCGGAAGAGCGGGGTGCCGTCGTCGACCGGCTGCGGGGTGCGGTCGTGGACCACGGGGTCCTTCCCGCCAGGGCCGCAGAAGTAGTACTCGTTGAGCACGAACGGGCAGATCACGTCGTCCATGACCACGTTGGTCACCCGCACGTCCTCGACCACGCCGCCGCGTCCGCGCCGCGACTTGACCCGGATGCCCCGGTCGGTGCCCTGGAACACGCAGTTGCTGATGACGACGTTGCGGACGCCGCCGCTCATCTCGGACCCGATGACCACGCCGCCGTGGCCGTGCACCATCGTGCAGTTCGTGATGGTGATGTTCTCGCACGGGACCCGCTCCTGCGTGGCCTGCGTGCCCGCCTTGATGGCGATGCAGTCGTCGCCCACGTCGATGTGGCAGTCGCTGATCCGCACGTTCCGGCAGGACTCGGGGTCGATGCCGTCGGTGTTGGGGGAGTCCGCGGGGTTGAGGATGCGGACGTTCTGGATGGTGACGTCGTCGCACAGCAGCGGGTGCAGCGTCCAGCTCGGCGAGTTCTGCAGCGTGACGTCCCGGATCGTCACCCGCCGGCACTCGTGCAGTCCCACCAGGGTGGGACGCGGGTGGGCGAGCGACTCCCGGTCGTTCCGGAAGACGTCCCACCAGGGCTGACCCTCGCCGTCGATCACGCCGAACCCGGTGATCGCGACGTCGGTCTCGCCGTGCGCGTAGAGGCAGGGCGCGTAGATGCTGGCAGGGGCGCCCTCCCAGCGGGCGTCGACCACCGGGTACAGGCCGGGGTCGGCGACGAACTGCAGGCGCGCACCCATCTCCAGGTGGAGCTCGACGTACGAGCGGAGCCGCAGCGAGCCCACCCGGTGGGTGCCGGGCGGGACCACGACGGTTCCGCCGCCGGCGTCGTACGCCGCGTCGATCGCGGCCTGGATGGCGTCGGTCGCGAGAGCGTCCGGGGCCTGCGGTGCCTGGATCGCGATGGTGGGCACGTGCTGTCTCCTGTCGGTCGGGGCCGGCCGTGGTGCCGGGTGCGGGAGGGCGCCGTCGGACGCCCTCCCGCAGGTGGTGCTGGGTGTCAGCCGTTCGCCTTCTCGTACGACTCGGTGAACTCGGCGATGACCTGGTCCAGGCCCTGGCCGCGCAGGCCCTCGACGACGGCCTCGAAGTCCGCCATCTCGATCTGCCCCACCATGTACTGGTTGTAGGCGTCGTTGACCTGCTGCTGGATCGTCGACCACTGGGTGTCGTACGTCTTCGACGTCAGCGACTGCGCCGGGTTGACCACGACGTAGTCAGCGTTCTGGGCCATGAGCTCGTTGGCGAGGTTGGTGTACTCGTTCGACGTCTTGAACACCGTGACCCGCTCGGACGGGCGGGAGGAGCCGAAGGGCTGGACCTCCTGCTCCCACGTGCTGTTGTCCAGCATGGAGACGACGCCGTCCGCGTCCAGCTCGTAGTGCACGCCCTCGATGCCGTTGGTCATGAGGTCGAAGGGCTCCTCGTCCATCAGCTTGTCGATGAAGCCGAGGACCACGCGCAGGTCCGCCTCGGTGGTGATCTGCGAGCGAGGGACGGCGAGCCAGCCGCCCATGCCGCCGTTGGTGTCGGTGAGGATGCGGCGGTCGACGTCGTCGTACGTCATGTCGTTGATGAGCGCCCAGGCCATCGGGCTGGCGGGGTCGGCCGCGAGGGCTGCCTCATGGAAGTTCTTCGCCTCGAACAGGCCGCTGACGACGATGCCGCCCTTGCCCTGGGCGATGCCGTCCTTCTGGTTCTGCTTCTGGACGGTCACGAACTCCTCGTTCATCCACCCCTTCTCGTGGATGCCGCGGTACCACTCCATGGCCTCCTTGAACGACTCGGTCGTGAAGGAGGGGACCACCTCGCCGTCGTCGTTCACCTCGAAGTGCTGGCCGGCGCCGAAGTACCCGGCGAGCGACCGGAAGCCCACGAGGAAGCTCTCGGAACGGTCGTAGAAGCCGACCGTGTCGTCCTGCCCGTTGCCGTCGGGGTCGTCCTCGGAGAACGCCCGGGCGACCTCGGTCAGGTCCTCGATCGTGTGCGGCACCTCGAGCCCGAGGTTGTCGAGCCAGTCCTGGCGGACCAGCACGCCGTAGCGGGCGACCGGCTTCTGGTAGGGGACGCCGTAGAGGCCGCCGTCGATCTTCGCCGACTCCAGGGTGGCCTCGGGGATCTTCGAGAGGTTCGGGTAGTCCGCGAGGTACGGCTGCACGTCCCAGAACTGCCCGGACGCCATCGCCTGGCGCACCGTGGTGTTGGTGATGTTGGTCAGGGAGACCAGGTCGGGGAGCGAGTCGGACGCCAGGGCGGCGTTGATCTTCTCGTCCTTCGAGGCGTCGGGGACCCACTGCATCTCGATGCCGAGGCCCGTGTACTTCTCGAGCTCGGCCTCGATGCCGGCGTCCGCCTCGGGCGTGGTGGCGGTGTGCAGCATCGTCATCCAGGTGATGCTGTCCTTGGTGCTCACCTCCCCGGACCCGTCGGCCTCGTCGCCGCCTCCGCACGCGGTGAGCGTCAGGGCGATCGCCGCAGTCGCTGCGACGACCGGGCCGGCCTTGGTCATCCTCATGGTGTGACTCCTATCGTGACGCCGCGGGAAGGCCCGCGTGCGGTTCGTGGCTCGCGGCGGCACGGGTCGTGCCCGCCGCCACGGCGCCTGGCTCCGTCGCCAGGGCTTGGTCCGGGACCTGCGCCAGGTCCCGGTAGACGTACCGCGTGACGGCGCCGACGGCCGCCGCGGGGATGCCGACGCCGAACAGCGCCAGCAGGGGGAGGGCGTAGCCGTAGAGCACGCTGACGACCAGGCCGACGACGAGGGCGCCGAGCACCGTCAGGTGCAGCGAGCCGAAGCCGATCATCAGCGAGGCGGCCACGCGCCCCCGGATCGTGGGCAGGTCGAGCGCCGCCATGACCGAGTACACGTACGACAGCGACACGGCCAGCACGGCGAGCGCCCCCAGGTTGAGGACGCGCACCGCCCAGCTCTCGGTGCCCACGATGTTGACGACGACGACGGCGCCCGCGGCCAGGTAGATCCAGCTGGTCAGCACGGACGGCCAGAAGCGGCCGAGGGCCGCGGCGAAGAACGTCCGCGCCACGGGCGGCTCCAGCCCGAGCCGGAACCATCCGTCCACGTAAGCGGCCAGCGCATAGGACGCCGGGCCGACGCCGAACAGCCCCAGTCCCAGCACCGTCGTCACCACCCACAGGAGGTTCAGGTAGGCGAGGCGGTATGCGCCCGCCAGGACGGTGTTGACCCGGACGAAGGTCTGGAACGAGAACATGCTGCACCCCCTTGCCGGGCTCGGTCAGTAGACGCCTTCCTCGCCGAACTTCTTGGCGAGGCGGTTGGCGAGCATGACGAGGACGAGCCCGACGAGGCCCTTGAAGAGGCCGACGGCGCTGGCGTAGCTGAGCTGGCCGTTCTGGATGCCGGCCGTGTACACGTAGGTGTCGAAGATCTCGGCGACCTCGCGGTTGAGCGAGTTCATCACCAGGAACATGTGCTCGAAGCCGAGCTCCATGATGTCGCCGATGCTGAGGATCAGCATGATGATGATGGCCGGCCGGATAGCGGGCAGCGTGATGTGCCACGTCTGCCGCAGGCGCCCGGCGCCGTCGAGCTCGGCGGCCTCGTAGAGCTGCTCGTCGACGGACGTGATGGCGGCCAGGTAGACGATCGTCCCCCAGCCCGTGGCGCGCCAGATCTCCTGGAACACGTACATCGGCCGGAGCCAGTCGGGGTCGGTGAGGAAGCGGACCGGCTCGCCGCCCGCGGCCACGATGAGGTTGTTGATGCTGCCGCCGTCGATCGAGAGCATCACGTAGAAGATCGAGACGATGATGACCCACGACATGAAGTGGGGCAGGTACACGATGGTCTGCACGGTCTTCTTCAGGACCTTGGTGCGCACCTCGTTGAGCAGCAGCGCCAGGACGATCGGCATCGGGAACGCGAAGAGCAGCATCAGCGCCGAGATGACGAGGGTGTTGCGCAGCAGGAGGAAGAACGTGTCCTCGCTGAACAGGCGCACGAAGTGATCGAGCCCTACCCACTCGCTGCCCGTGAAGCCCAGGAACGGCAGGTAGTTCTGGAAGGCGATGACCAGGCCGCCCATGGGCAGGTACTTGAAGACCAGGAAGTACGCGATCCCCGGCAGGATCATCAGGTAGAGCGCGCGGTGCTTCCAGAGGGGGTTGGCCGAGCCCTTCCTGCGCTGGTCCAGGTCCTTTGCCAGGCCGGGCGGAACGGCGTCCGCGGGCCCTGCAGCCGGGACGGCCGAGGCGCTCGAGGGCGCGCTCGGGGTCAGCATCGGCATCGTCGCCTCCTCGTGACGGGCACCCAGGTCGCCGCGTCGTCGCGGTCGGGAAACCGGTTTCCCGCGAGGGAACCTAGCACGGGGTGCGTGGGGGCCACAACCGATTTGGGATGCGCTTTCCATCCCGATGTTTCACCCGCGCCCGGTGCGTCCCGCGCCTGCGGCTGGGGCATCGCCGCGCCCACTAGGCTCCGCCCATGCAGCACGTGTGGTGCGCCCCGCGCCCGGGGCGGTTCCTGGCCCTGGTGTGGGCCGTCGCGAAGCCCGGCTCGGTCCTCAAGATGAACTGGGAGGCCGAGGCCGGAGCGGCTCTCGACCGGCTCCGACGCAGCGGGGAAGCCGTTGACCGCGATCCTCGCGGTCCAAGGCGTACGAGCTCGCGGTGGTGACGGCGGGCACGATGCTCCAGGAGTTCGACTGGATGCGCGAGACACGGAACAGCACCGAGTACCCGGATTTCCAGCGACCGACGGCGACAGCCGAGGACGTGACGGAGGGCATCCCGGCGGCGACTCGCATCGTGGAGCTTGCTGAGAGGTGTGGCTACCCGCGAGGGGTGACGGCCACCGGGTCAGTGTGGGAACGCTCGCGGCCTGCGTGGTTCGATCTCCTCGCGGAACGCCTCCGTCCGTGAAGCCACCTGGCGGCACCCCACGGTGTTCTCCAGGCGGTCGAGGTAGAGGTTGCGGGCGGCGACCTGGCCGAGCCGGAACGTGAAGTACATGGCCATGAGCGGGTTGACGAACAGCTCGTTCCCGCTGGTGCGGGTGGTGAACCGGACGTCCCCGTGGCGACCTTCCAGGGCGGCGGCGATCTGGCCGTTGACGATGCTCGGCCGAAGCCGCGTCAGCTCCGCCGCGTGCGCGACCGCGTCGCGGTACAGCTCCGCCTCCCGAGAGCCTGACGGGATCGTGAACGCGCCGAGGTAGCCGCCCGCCGCGTCGAGCTCGGCGATGTTCTCCAGGACCTGCACGTGGTTGACCCCGTGATGGGAGTCGATCCCGAACCCGAGGCACGCCACGATCCTCACCGGAACCTCGTCGAGCCCGGCGACCGCGGCAAGGCTCGTCATGTCTTCCACGGGGGTGCCGAGCCCTGACTCGTCGCCGCGCAGGAGGATGTCGGTGCCGCCGTCGACCAGGATGACGGCGTCCAGCGGCCCGACCTGCTCGGCGAGCGCGCGGTACGCCTCCCTGAGCGGCTGGACCCCGGTCAGCGGGAACGCGTAGACGGGCGACGGGAACCCGTGGACGGCGAGCCAGACGGCGAGCGCCCGCTCGGGGAAGTAGTCGTCGCAGCCGGAGGTCGCCGGGGTGACCCGTGCGAGGTCGGGCGCTACCCAGACGTCGTCGGCAAGCAGGTGCAGCTGCGTGAACGAGAGGTTGGCGAGGTGGACCCGGCGCCCCTGGGCTCGCAGCGCGAGGGCGAGCGGGAGGCCGGCGTAGACGTCGAACCCGCCGCCGGCGCCCGCTATCAGGACGTTCTGTGCGTCTCCCAGCTCGGTCAGGAGCCCGGGCGTGAACAGGTCGGGCCTTCGCGGAGGACGCACAGCGGACGACGGTACAGGCTTGGCCCCACCACCTACCCTTGTCCCATGCCCGCCACGATGCGTGATGTCGCCGCACTCGCAGGCGTCTCCCTCAAGACCGTCTCGCGCGTGGTCAACCTCCAGCCCCACACCAGGCCCGAGGTGGTGCAGCGGGTCCGCGCCGCCATCGCCGAGCTGGATTGGGTGCCCAACGCGAGCGCACGCGCCCTGCGCACGGGCCGGACGGGGGTCGTCGGGGTCGCGGTCCCCGCGCTGCGCCCTCCCTACGCCGCGATCCTGGTGGAGGCGGTCGTGTCGGAGACGACCCGGCGAGGCCTGCAGGCCGCCGTCGAGCCGACGCTGGACGACCACGCCCGCACACGCTCCCTCCTCGGCTCGGTCGGGACGGCCGTGGACGGCGTGATCCTCATCGGCCCGTACAGCGACGAGGTCTTCGACGGCCTGCAGCCCAGCGACCCGGTCGTCACCCTGTACGCGGGCGGTGGCCGGCCGGTCGACTCGGTCGACCCGGACCTCGTCGAGGCCGCCTCGCTGCTCGCGAGGCACCTGGTCGTGATGGGCCGTTCGCGGCCCGTGCTCGTCGGCTTCGACCGCTTCGCGGGAGGCGAGGACGTCATGGTCGCGGCGCTCACGGGGGCGGGGGTGCGTCCGGCGGTGCCGTCGATCCGCGGGGCGCGGGACCGCGCGGACGGGGTGACCGCCGCCGGCCGGCTGCTGTCAGGACCCCCCGTGGACGCGATCGTCTGCGGGAGCGACGAGGTCGCGATGGGCGTGCTGTCGGCGCTCGCGTCCGCGGGCACCCGCATCCCCGACGACGTCGTGGTCACCGGGATGGACAACATCGAGGACGGGGTCTTCGCCACGCCGTCCCTGACGACGATCGACCCCCTCCCGCGTCGCCTCGCCCGCGCGGTGATCGACCTGCTGGCCGACCGGCTGGGTTCGAACGCCCCCGCGGAGGCCCGCCACGTCCTCGCTCCGGTGGAGCTCGTCCGCCGTGAGTCGACCCTGGGGATGGGCCTCGCATGAGCACGTGGCCCGACGACGCGGCAGCGTCCAGGACGGGGCCGGGCCGCGCCGCCGTCGTCCGGACCGCTCGGCCGACCCTGGCCGACGTCGCCGTGGCCGCCGGCGTCTCGGCCAAGACGGTCTCCAACGTCCTGCTCGGGCGTGCCGGGGTGTCCGACGAGACCCGGAGCCGGGTCCTGGCGGTCGTCGAGCAGGTCGGCTACCGCGTGAACCGGGCGGGACGCGGGCTCTCCTCGGGCCGGACCGGGCGGGTGGCGATCGTCGTTCCCATGCTCTACCAGCCCTATTTCTCGGAGCTCGCCGAGCGGCTGATCCTCGCGCTCGCGGAGCACGGGCTCAGCACGACCCTGCGGCTCGCGCCCGGGCGGGACGACGAGCGCGACGCGGTGGTGGGCGCCACGACGCCGGACGTCGACGGCGTGATCATCTGCCCGCACAGCTTCATCGACTCCATGCTCGACGGTGTGGAGCTCACCCGGCCGGTGGTCCAGCTCGGCGGCAGCCAGGCCACTCGCGTCGACTGCGTCGTCATGGGCGAGCACGAGGGGATGTACGCGGCGACCGCGCACCTGCTGCGGTCCGGCAGGCGCAGGATCGCCCTGGTGTGGAACGCGGTGGGCGGTGGGCGGCTGGAGGGCGACCGCTACGACGGCTACGTGGAGGCGCTCCAGGAGCGCGGCCTCGACGTCGACGAGGCCCTCGTGACGATGGGGTCCGACTGGGACCGGCGCATGTCGGGCTACGAGGCGATGGTGTCGCTGCTGCGCTCGGGAGTGCGTTTCGACGCCGCCGTGTGCGTCAACGACGCGATCGCCGTCGGGGTGCTGCGCGCGCTCCGGTCGCACGGCCGGCGCGTGCCGGAGGACATCGCGCTCGTGGGCTTCGACGACACCGCCGAGGGCCGGTTCACCGTCCCGCCGCTCACGTCCGTCAACCCGCGCAAGGAGCAGATGGTGGGCCACGCGGTCCGCATGCTCGTCGACCGGCTGAACGGGTACGACGGCGCGCCACGGCTCGTCCGGACCGGCGCCGACCTCATGGTCCGGGCCTCGTCGGGCCCGGCGCGGGACGAGTAGCAGCCCTCACGGCGGTTCGGGGACAGTTCTTGGCTCGCTATTGACAACGCTGAATCACCCGCACCACACTCGTGCCGTGCCACGCGGGTGAGCTCTGCACGACCCGGCTCCGTGCACGCCTCGCAACGCAGTCTCAAGGAGGAGACATGTCACACGCCGCACGAGACCAGCGCCCTCGCACCACGCGAAGGATCGCCGCAATCACCTCGGCCGTCGCGGCCCTGAGCCTCACGCTCGGCGCGTGCACGGGTGGTGCCGACGCCGACGACGACGGCACACCGACGATCTCGGTCATGGTCATCAAGCACCCGCTCACCAAGCCGATGACCGAGATGGCCTGGGTCGCGCAGCTGGAGGAGGAGGCAGGCGTCGAGATCACGTGGGAGGAGGTGTCGGCCGACTGGGACCAGAAGAAGAACCCGATGCTCGCCGCCGGTGACATCCCGGATCTCATCATCGGCGGGAACGCCATCAACGATGCCGACCTCGCCACGTTCGGGTCGCTGTTCGAGGACCTGTCCGACGACATGGCCGCGTTGCCGAACGTCCAGGAGATGTTCGACGACGTCGACGGCGCCGAGCTGCTCGCGACGTCGACGGACGGCAAGGTGCAGGCGCTGCCGTCGTTCAAGAACTTCTGGCCGACGGCGATCAGCCACCAGTACATCAACCAGCAGTGGCTGGACGAGCTCGGGCTCGAGGCGCCGACCACCTGGGACGAGCTGTACGACGTTCTCGTCGCGTTCAAGGAGGGAGACCCGAACGGCAACGGGGAGGCGGACGAGATCCCGATGGACTTCTCACCGGTGGGCACCGGTGGGTTCGGCTACTTCCAGCCGATGATGCTGCTCGGCAGCACCGGCATGCAGATCGTCGGTGGTGGCGGCCAGGGGTACTTCCTCGAGGACGGAGAGGTGAAGAACTTCTTCGTCGACGAGCGCTACCGCGACGTCGTCGAGTTCCTCAACCGCTGCTGGGCCGCCGGGCTCATCAGCCCCGACGCCTTCACCCAGGACTACTCCACCTACCAGTCGGTGGCCCGCGGCACCGGTGACACCGCCCGCGTCGGCTTCTCGTGGGGCTGGTCCGGGTCCGACCGGTTCGGTCCGGGCGTGTACCAGCAGTACACGGCGATGGCGCCGCTGCTCCAGGAGGAGGGCCAGTCCGAGCCCGTGCGCTGGTCGTACGACTTCGAGACCCTCACGCGGAACCACGTCGCGATGTCCGCCGCCTCGGAGAACAAGGACGCCGTCCTGCGGGTGATCGACGCGTTCTACAGCCCCGACATCTCGGTCCAGGTGCTGTTCGGCGACCTCGGCACCAACGTGGAGAAGACCGGCGACGCGTACGCCGTGCTGCCGCCGGCGGACGCGAACCTCGACCCGTCGACCTGGAAGTGGACGTCGTCGCTCGCCGACAACGGCCCGATCTACCTCCGCGAGGACATGCAGGTCGAGCTTCCGACCGACCTGGCGGAAGCGGTCGAGGACGCGGTGCCGCTGCAGGACGCGTACGCGGACCTCGACGTCGACGCGGACGTCTTCCCGTCCCTGTTCCTGAAGATGACTCCCGAGGACATCAACAGCACGAACCTCAACAACACGGCGATGCTCGGGGTCACCATGCCGAAGTTCGCCGAGTGGGTGACCGCCGGTGGGGCCGGCGACGGCTGGGACGACTACGTGACCCAGGTGGAGCAGCTGGGGCTCGAGCAGAACCTCGAGGTCATGCAGCGCTACTACGACGAGTACATCGCGGCGAAGGGCTAGTGGTGGTAGCCGCACCGACGACGGAGAGGCTCGAGACGAGCCGGCCTGCCCCTGCGGGGCCGCGGTCCCGCGGGGGCAGGTTCCGGACGGGCCTGGTACGACCCTGGCGCCTCTGGGTGATGCTGCTGCCCGCGATCACGTTCACCGCGCTGTTCGCCTACGGCCCGATGTACGGCATCCAGCTGGCCTTCCGTGAGTTCGACTTCGCGGCGGGCCTGACGGGTGGCGACTGGGTCGGCCTCAAGTACTTCGTGCAGTTCTTCGAGTCGCCCCAGTTCTGGTCGCTGATGCGCAACACCGTGTACATCAGCCTGACGACCCTCGTCTTCGGCTTCCTGGCGCCGATCGGGCTGGCGATCCTGATCAACCAGGTGATCGGGCTCCGGCGCAAGCGTTTCACCCAGACCGCGACCTATCTGCCGCACTTCATCTCGATCGTCGTGATCGTCGGCATGCTGCAGGTCTTCCTGTCACCTTCGACGGGGCTGATCACCCGGTTCCTCGAATTCTTCGGGGTGACCGGCGTGAACTTCCTCGGCAGCACGACGGCGTTCGTCCCGGTGTACGTGCTGTCCGAGGTCTGGCAGCACTGCGGGTGGAACAGCATCATCTATCTCGCCGCCCTCTCGAACGTGGATCCGCAGCTGTACGAGGCGGCGAAGATCGACGGGGCGAACAAGCTGCAGATCATCCGCCACGTCGACATTCCTGCCCTCGTGCCGACGATGGTCATCCTGTTCATCCTCACGATGGGCGGAGTGCTGAACACGGGCTTCGAGAAGATCTTCCTGATGCAGAACACCCTGAACCTGCCGATCTCCGAGGTGATCTCGACCTACGTCTACAAGATCGGCATCGTGGGCAACCAGTTCAGCTACTCGACGGCGATCGGTCTGTTCAACACGGTCATCAACTTCGCGTTCCTGGTGATCGCCAACCAGATTGCCAAGCGCGTGTCCAACACGAGCCTGTGGTGAAGGGGAGGACCGACATGCTGAGCACCCTTGCGCGCCACCGGTACCGCACACCCGGCGACGTCGCCTTCTCCGCCCTCGTCGCGATCACGCTCGCCCTGGTCGTGTTCGTGACCCTCTACCCGATCTACTTCGTCGTGATCGCGTCGATGAGCTCGCCCCAGCTCGTGCAGTCCGGCGCGGTGTGGTTCCTGCCGCAGGGGATCAGCTGGTTCGGGTACGAGCAGATCCTCTCGGACCAGCGCATCTGGACCGGGTACCGGAACACCCTCCTGTACACCGTGGTCGGCACGGCGGTGAACATGCTCGTCACCATCCCCGCCGCCTATGCGCTGTCACGGCGCGAGTTCGTGGCGCGCAAGCCGCTGATGTTCTTCTTCGCGTTCACGATGTTCTTCAACGGCGGGCTCATCCCGACCTACCTCCTGTACAAGGAGATCGGGCTCCTGAACAACATGTGGGTGTTCATCCTGCCGACGGCCCTGAACGTCTACAACCTCATCATCGCCAGGGCCTTCTACGAGAACTCGATCCCGGAGGAGCTGCACGAGGCGGCCCGGCTCGACGGGGCGAACGACTTCCAGTTCTTCGCCCTGGTCGCGCTGCCGCTGTCCAAGGCGATCCTGTCGGTGATCATGCTGTACTACCTGGTCCAGCACTGGAACGACTTCTTCACCGGCCTGGTATTCATCCGTGACTACGACAAGCAGCCGCTGCAGATCGTGCTGCGCGACATCCTGATCTCGAACTCCGCCTTCGCCGGAGGCGCCGGCGGGGCCGGGGGCACGGGAGGCGGATACGGTCAGCAGTACGCGGACCAGATCAAGTACGGCGTGATCGTCGTGTCGACCCTGCCCGTCGTGATCCTCTACCCCTTCCTGCAGAAGTACTTCGAGAAGGGCGTCATGATCGGGTCGGTGAAGGGATGAGCCGGCTCCTGGGGTGGCACACCCGGGCCGGCGAGGTCGGCCTGCGGCTCGCCCTGCTGCAGGGCCTGTGGATCGTGCACACCCTGCTCGGCGGGGTCGTGCTCGGCGCCTTCCCGGCGACCGCGGCCGTGGTCTCGGTGCTGCGCCGCGACGCCATGGTCGCGTCCGGGTGGGCGGACGACGCCGGGCGGGAGCCGCTGTGGCGTGAGTTCCACGCCGTGTGGCGGCGGGAGCTCGGGCCGGCGAACGTCGTCGGCGCGGTGCTCGCCGCGGCGTGGCTGGTCGTGGTCGTGGACCACAGGCTCCTGCGCTCCGTCGAGATCGCCGCGGCGCCGGTGCTGGAGGTGCTGCTGTGGGCGGTCACCCTCGGCCTCGTGGCAGTCACGGCGACCGTGCTCGTGCTCCACGCGCACTTCGACGACGGGCCGCTCGCGGTGCTGCGGCGGTCGCTCGTCCTGACCGTCGCCCGGCCGGGGATCTCCGCGATGTGCGCAGCGCTGCTCGTCGCGGCAGTGTGCCTGTACTACGTGCTGCCCGGCCTGGCGGTCGTCTTCGGGGTCGCGGTCCCGGCTGCGGCGCTCGTCGGGTACGTGTGGCGGACCGGGCTGCTGCCCGGCCCGCCGGTGGCCCCCGCACAGGGCCAGGCCCGACCGGCCGCCCAGCCCGCTTCCTGACCGGATCCTGAGGAGGACCACAGTGCTCACCCCTTTCACCGTCGACGGCCACCGCCTGATCTGGCGCGGCGACGGGGAGACCCTCGTCGTCGAACCGTGGGGCACCGACTCCGTGCGGGTCCGTGCGACCCCGTCCGGGGGGATCCGGGACCACGACTGGGCCCTGCTCGCCCCGCAGCCCGGGACCGAGGCGGCGGCCTCCGTCCAGGTCGACGGTCAGGCCGCGTCCGTCACCAACGGGCAGCTGCGCGTCGTGGCCACGAGCCGCGAGTTCCACGACTACCAGGCCGGCTACGTCCGATCGCGCTGCCACCTGGCTTTCTACCGGGGCGACATGCTGCTGTTCGCCGAGGAGGACGACGGCGGGGCCCTGAAGCGGCGGGCGCGCCACTTCGAGGCTCGCGGCACGTCGCACCGCGCGACGGTCGCGTTCGCCGCGCCCCGGGACGAGAAGCTCTACGGGATGGGGCAGTACCAGCAGGACATCCTCGACATCAAGGGGTGCACGTTCGAGCTCGCGCACCGGAACTCGCAGGTGAGCGTCCCCTTCGTCATGTCGAGCGCCGGCTACGGCTTCCTGTGGCACAACCCCGCGCTGGGGCGAGCCACGTTCGGGGTCAACCGGACCGAGTGGGTCGCGGAGACCACCGGCCAGATCGACTACTGGGTGACGGCGGGGCGCGACCCGCGGGAGATCGCCCGCCACTACGCGGACGCCACGGGCCACGCGCCGATGATGCCCGAGCACGGGCTGGGCTTCTGGCAGTCGAAGCTCCGGTACGCCACGCAGGACGAGCTCCTCGACGTCGCGCGCGAGCACACGCGCCGCGGCCTGCCGCTCGACGTGATCGTCGCCGACTTCTTCCACTGGCCGAAGATGGGCGACTTTCGCTTCGAGGACGAGTTCTGGCCCGACCCGGAGGCGATGGTCGCCGAGCTCGCGGACCTGGGCGTCGAGCTCATGGTCTCGGTGTGGCCCCAGGTGTCCCTCGAGTCCGAGAACTTTGCCGAGCTCACCCGCAAGGGCTACCTGGTCCGGTCCGATCGGGGGGTCGACGTGCAGATGTCCTTCGAGGGGCCGTCGCGCTTCCTCGACGTGACCAACCCGGAGGCGCGGGAGTGGCTGTGGGACAGGCTGCGCGCCGGCTACCCCGGCGTGAAGACCTTCTGGCTCGACGAGGCGGAGCCCGAGTACGCCCTCTACGACTTCGAGGCCTACCGGTACCACGCGGGGGCGGCGACGGAGGTGGGCAACCTCTACCCCCAGCTGTTCTCCCGCGCCCTGTACGAAGGGCAGACGGCGGACGACGGGCAGACGGCGGACCGCGCCGCCGACGAACCGGGCAGCGTGGTCAACCTGGTGCGGTGCGCCTGGGCCGGGTCCCAGCGGTACGGGGCGCTCGTCTGGTCGGGCGACATCCACTCCTCGTTCGACTCCATGCGCCGGCAGGTGACGGCCGGGATCCACATGGGCGTCGCAGGCATCCCGTGGTTCACGACCGACATCGGCGGATTCGGCGGGGGGCGGGCCGACGACCCGGCGTTCCACGAGCTGCTGGTGCGCTGGTTCCAGATGGGCACGTTCCTGCCGGTCATGCGGATCCACGGCGACCGCGGCCCCCAGCACGAGATCCGTGCCGCGGACGGCTCCCGTCGCAGCCCGTCGGGAGCCGGCAACGAGCTGTGGAGCTTCGGCGACGAGGTCTACGAGATCCTCGCGCCCTACCTGCACCTGCGGGAGCAGCTGCGCGGCTACACCCGCGCGGCGATGCGCGAGGCCCACCTGGACGGCCAGCCCGTGATGCGCGGCCTCTTCCACGAGTTCCCCGACGACCCCGACGCGTGGGACGTGGGCGACCAGTTCCTGTTCGGGCCGGACCTGCTCGTCGCTCCGGTCCTGGAGCCGGGCGCTCGCGTACGGCGGGTCTATCTGCCGCGCGGGGCGACCTGGACCTCCGTCAGCACGGGCGAGAGGCACGGTGGCGGCTGGATCGAGGAGGACGCGCCCCTCGACTCGATGCCCCTGTTCGTCCGGGACGCTGCGCTGGCCGACGTGATCGAGCGAAGCCGGTAGACCCGGCACAGCCCGATGAGTTCTGCGGCCACCGCTCGTCTGCCACTCGGGAAGCACACCGAGCGACGAGGAGCGGACGATGCCGGACACCGAGGTGCTGGACCCCCAGATCCTGCGACCAGGGGACGCGGGGTACGACGAGGCCCGCCGGGTCTGGAACGCGATGGTGGACCGTCGCCCCGCGCTGATCGTCCGCTGCCGCAGCACGGACGACGTCGTGGCGGCGCTGGCGCTGGCCCGGCGTGAGGGCCTGGAGGTCGGGGTGCGGTGCGGGGGGCACAGCGTCGTCGGGCACGGGGTGCCGGACGGCGGACTGATGATCGACCTGACCCCCATGGGCGCGGTCGAGGTGGACCCGGGCCGCCGCCTCGCGCGCGTCCAGGGCGGCGCCCTCCTGGGCGCGCTGGACCGGGCCGCCCAGGCGCACGGGCTCGCCACCACGGCCGGCAACGTCTCGCACACCGGGGTGGGCGGGCTGACGCTGGGCGGCGGGATGGGCTGGCTCGCTCGCCGGTGCGGCCTGGCGTGCGACAACGTGGAGTCGTTCGAGGTGGTCACGGCCGATGGGGAGGTGGTGCGGGCGTCCGCCGCCGAGAACCCCGAGCTGTACTGGGGTCTGCGTGGGGGTGGCGGCAACTTCGGCGTCGTCACCGAGTTCGTGTTCCGGCTGCACCCCGTAGGCACGCAGGCGTTGAGCGTCGAGCTGGACTTCCCGGCCGCCGATGCCCGCACGGCGCTCACCCGTTGGCGCGACCTGGCGCTCCAGGCGCCCCGGGAGGCCGTCTACACGGCGTTCGTGTCCGGCGGCGTCGCCATCCTCGGCTTCGTGTGGGTGGGCGACCCCGAGGCCGGTCGCGAGCACGCGCGCGTGCTCGACGCCCTGGGTGAGCCGGTCGAGCGGCGCCTGGAGGACCTGACGTACCTGGACCTGCAGGCGCGCGACGACACCCCGCAGGGCCACGCGCTGCGCCGCTACTGGAAGGGCCACTATTTCCGCACCCTGCCGGACGCGGCGATCGAGCGGCTCGCCGGCTCCGACCCGACGGTGGCGGCGAGCCTCCAGGCGTACGGGGGTGCGATCGCCGACGTGCCCGACGACGCGACGGCGTTCAGCCACCGCGACGCGGCCTTCGAGCTCGTCGTCGCCGTCCGCTGGAGCGAGCCCGCCGACGACGACGCCCGGGTCGCCGCCGCGCGTGCGGTCGCCGCCGCGCTCGAACCCTTCGCGAGCGGCGCCTACGTCAACACGCTCGGGGACGACGGCGCCGCGGGGGTCAGCCGTGCCTACCCGCCCGCCAAGCTGGCCAGGCTCACGGCCCTGAAGGACGCCGTCGACCCCGGGAACGTGTTCCACCTGAACCAGAACATCCGGCCGAGCGGTGTGGTCTGAAGGTCGCCGCGCCGCCGCGCGCATCACCCGATCCCGAGCGAGCGGCACCGACGTGCCGCAGCATGACGACACAGCACGGCGTCGAGAGGGTGGCGCCCCCCGCAGGACCGGGAGGCCCCATGACGACCACCACGCCGCAGACCGACCAGCCGACGCCGCCCGCTCCGGCGTCGCACCGGATGCCGGTGCCCCAGCCGCGAGGGCCCGTCAGCGACGCGCTCCTCCGCGTCCTGCGCGCCGGCCCGCCCGGCCCGCCCGGCCCGGCCACCGCGGACGACACGAGGCTCGCGCCGGTCACCGCCGCGCTCGACGAGGCGGGCGTCGAGCGCCCCGCGGTCGTCCTGTCCGACGACGTCCAGCTCGCCCTCCTGGCGCTGTACGAGCTGCACTACCGCGGCCTGGAAGGCGTCGACGACGCGTGGGAGTGGCACCCCGGCCTGCTCGCCCTCCGGGCCCGGATCGAGGGCCCGTTCGAGGCCGCCCTGCGGGAGCGGGTCCCGACCCCCGCGTGCGAGGCCACCGACGCCGCGGGCGTCGCCGCCCGCCTGTTCCGCCTCGCCGCCGAGGACGACGGCCCGAGCCTCTCCCGCTACGTCGCGAAGAAGGCCGACGCTGAGCAGGTCCGAGAGCTGCTCGCCCTCAAGTCGGTCTACCAGCTCAAGGAGGCCGACCCGCACACCTGGGCGATCCCGCGCCTCGCCGGCGCGCCCAAGGCGGCGCTGGTCGAGATCCAGGCCGACGAGTACGGCGGCGGGCAGCCCGGCCGCATGCACGCGGAGCTGTTCGCCCGGGCGATGCGCGGCGTGGGCCTCGACGACACGTACGGCCGGTACGTCGACGCCGTCCCCGCAGTGTTGCTCGTCGCGGTCAACACCATGTCGCTGCTCGGGCTGCACCGGCGGCTGCGCGGCGCGATCGTGGGGCACCTCGCCGCGTTCGAGATGACGTCCTCCATCCCCTCCCGCCTCTACGGGAACGGGTTGCGCCGTCTCGGCCACGACGAACACACCACCTGGTACTTCGACGAGCACGTCGAGGCAGACGCCGTCCACGAGCAGATCGCCGCCCGGGATCTCGCCGGACGCCTCGCCGAGGACGAGCCCGGCCTGCGCGACGACATCCTGTGGGGTGCGGCGGTGTGCCTCGCCGTCGAGGGCGACGTCGCCACACACGTCCTCGAACGGTGGCGGCGGGGCGAGCCCGCGCTGCGCGACCCGGCCGGCCCGCCGGCCCCGCACACGCGGACCGCCGCGGCCTGAGGGGCGTCATGGTCCCCGGAGCCGTGTACGTCCTCCCGCTGCGGCGGCAGCAGGTCGTCCCCGACGAGGTCGCGGAGCTCGCCGCCTACCTCGCCCGCGTCGCGGCCGTCCTGCCCGTCGTCGTCGCCGACGGGTCGCCGCCGCCGGTCCGCGCCGCGCACGCGCGGGCCTGGGGCGCGCACGCGCGCGTGGTGCCCGTCCCGACGCCCGCGCCCGGCACCAACGGCAAGGTGGTGGGCGTGCTGGCAGCGCTCGCGGCCACGACGGAGGAGCGGGTCGTCGTGGCCGACGACGACGTGCGGTACGACGCCGTCACCCTCGCCCGGGTCGCCGGGCTGCTCGACGACGCCGACGCCGTCGTGCCCCAGAACGTCTACCACCCGCTGCCGTGGCAGGCACGGTGGGACACCGCGCGCTGCCTCGTCAACCGTGCGTTCGGTGGCGACTACCCCGGCACGCTCGCCTTCCGGCGCTCCGCCCTGGGCCCGGCCGGGTACGACGCGGGCGTCCTCTTCGAGAACCTGGAGCTGCTGCGCACCGTCACCGCGCGGGGCGGGCGGGTCCTCCGGGCTCCGGACGTCTACGTCCCCCGGCACCCGCCCACCGTGCGGAAGCTCGTCGAGCAGCGCGTGCGCCAGGCCTACGACTCGTTCGCCCAGCCGGCCCGGCTCACGGCCGAGCTTGCCCTGCTGCCGGTGCTCGGCACGGCGACGTCGGCAGCGGTGCTGGGACGGGGGAGGGTGCGGGGGACCGGGGCCGCGGCCCTCGTCGTGCTGGCCGGGGCGGCGGTCGCCGCAGCGGAGACCGGCCGCCGGCGCGCCGACGGCTCGCGCCGCTTCCCCCCGACGGCGGCGCTCTGGGCCCCGGCGTGGGTGGCCGAGCGGGCGGTGTGCGCGTGGGCGGCGGTGGCGTGGCGCGTCCGCGGCGGCGTCCCGTACGCGGGCACGCGCCTGCGCACCGCCGCCCACTCCGTGGGCGGCCTCCGCGCGGGGGCGACCGCCGCGCCGTCGTCGCGCGGGGCCGAGGTCACCGTCACCGCCTGCCCCGACGGGCCGCTGCTGGTGCGCGGGCCTGCCAGGATCGTCGGCTCGGACGGCGAGCCGGTGGCCCGCCGTCGGGCGACGGTGGCGCTGTGCCGCTGCGGCGGGACCGCCGTCCCACCGTGGTGCGACGGCACCCACAAGGTGAACGGCTACCGCACCTGACCGCCGGCTCAGCGCCCGAGGTCGTCCGCCCCTCGCGGAAGGCTCGCTCGCGCGCGTACTGGTGGAAGCGGTCGAGCATCTCGATCTGCCCGCGGGCGCCGTCGACGAGCTCGTCGAGCTGGGTGGGGTCCAGCCCCAGGTCGCCCGCGTGCTCGCGCAGGGTCTGCCAGCCGCCGATCTTGCCGAGCACCGCGGACCGCATGAGCTCCGCCTCCAGCACCGCCGACATCGGCGACCGCCGTTCGAGCCGGCCGTTCAGCTTGAGCCTGCCGGCTTTCTCGCCGAGCCAGGCGGTCGCGGCGCGGTACCGGCGCGGCGGGAGCCCCAGCCGCTCGATCAGGTCGCGGTAGAGCTCGCGCTCGCCGCGCAGCTGCTCGGTGGCCTCGGCGAGCTCCGCGTGGAAGGGCGTGTCCCGGTAGCGGCGGGTCATGAGCTCCATGCGCTCCAGGCCCGCGGTCGCGCCCGTGAAGTGGTCGGAGAGGTACAGCCCGAACAGGTACCGGTCCATCGACCCCGGGATCCGCAGCTCCCCGGTGTGGCGGAGCGGCAGCACGGACGACCCCGGAGGCCGCGGCGTCGCCGGCCGGAGGGGAGCCGAGCGCAGCCCCTGCCCGGTCGCGATGCCCTCCAGCAGCTCCTCGACCGCCTCGGCGGCGGTGCGCCGCGGTGCCCAGCCCAGCTCGGTCCGGGCGCGGGTCGTGTCGAGCACGGGAACCGTCAGGGCCATGTCGAGCCAGCCCGGGTCGGCGCGGACCAGGCGGCCGTCGTACGCGGCGGCGAGGGCGGCTCGGACCACGGCAGGCGGCAGCTCGACCAGGCGGCCGTGGTCGACGATCTGGGCCAGGTCCTCGCCGCGGAGCAGGTCGTCCGCCGCGACGTTGAACGCGCCGCTCGCCCGCTCCGCGATCACGCGGCGGTAGGCATCAGCGACGTCGTCGGCGTGCACCGCCTGCATGCGCAGCCCCTCGGGCAGCGGCAGCGCGGGCAGGCGACCCCGCCGCAGCAGCTGCGTCGGCACGAGCGGCCCCAGGAAGTAGCGCACCACCGACTGCGCGGCGCCGGCCTGGAAGATGAGCGACGGGCGCAGCCGCGCCACCGTCAGGTCGGGGTGCGCGGCCTCCACCTCGTCCAGCACCCGTTCCTGCGCCGCCTTGTCCACGCTGTAGTGCGATGTCGGGATGCCCTCGGTGGGCCAGTCCTCCTGGCGCGGCTCGTCGTCGCCGACGGGGGAGTACGCCCCGACCGACGAGGCGACGACGAGCTGCGGCACGCCCGCACGGACCACCGCCTCGGCGACCCGCCGCGTGCCCTCCACGTTGGTGCGGCGCAGCAGGTCGCGCTCGCGGTTCGGCTGGACGAGCCAGGCCAGCTCGACGACGGAGTCCGCACCACGGAACAGGTCGGCGAGCTGACCGACCACGATCTCGTCGAGGTCCTCGGCCGCGATGTCCACCGACGCCCACTCGGCGTCCCGGTACGGCTCGGCGCTCCGGTCCGGCAGGCGGCGGGCGATCCCGAGGACGGACGCCACCCGTGGGTCGGTGCGGAGGGCACGCAGCAGCGCGGTCCCGACGTTCCCGGTTGCTCCCACGACGACGACGCGCATGTGGCCACGGTGGCACCGGTGCGTGTCGCACGCACGCGGCGTGTTCCACTGGGAACGTGCTCACCGTCCGCCACACGTCGCCGCGCCGGCTCGACGTCGCCCTGACCCTCGCGCCGCTCGCGCACGGTCCGGCGGACCCGACGTTCCACCGCGCCGCCGACGGGACGTCCTGGCGCACCTCGCTGCTGCGTACCGGGCCGGTGACCCAGCGGTTCGCGCCCGCCGGGCCGCACGAGGTGGAGGTGCGGCTGTGGGGCGACGGCGCCCGCGAGGCGGCCGAGGCGCTGCCCGCGCTCCTCGGCGAGGACGACGACCCCACGGGCTTCACCCCGCCGCCGCAGGTCCGGGACGCCCACCGCCGTGCGGCCGGCCTCCGGATGCCGCGCAGCGGCCGGGTGCTGGAGGCGCTGGTGCCCGCCGTGCTGGAGCAGCGCGTCCAGACCGTGACCGCGCACCGGGCGTGGCGGTGGCTCGTCACGCGCTACGGCACTCCTGCGCCCGGACCAGCGCCCGCGGGCCTGCGGGTCGTGCCCGACGCCCGCACCTGGGCCCGGATCCCGGTCTGGGACTGGCACCGCGCCGGCGTCGACCCCGGCCGGGCCCGTACCGTGGCGCGGTGCGCGGTGGTCGCGCCCCGGCTCGAGGAGGCGTGCGCGATGGCGCCCGCCGAGGCCCGGGCACGCCTGGAGAAGGTGCAGGGCGTGGGTGTGTGGACGTCGGCCGAGGTGGCGCAGCGTGCCTTCGGCGACGCCGACGCCGTCTCCGTGGGTGACTTCCACCTGGCGGGCGCAGTCGGCTGGGCGCTGACCGGCGAGCGGACCGACGACGACGGCATGCTGCGCCTGCTCGCCCCCTACGCGCCGCACCGGCACAGGGTCGTCCGCCTGCTGATGATCGCCGGGCGACACCGTGCGCCGGGCCGGGGGCCACGGCTGCCGATCCCCGACTACCGCGCCTTCTGAGGCGGTCGCCGCCGGGTCGTGGCGAACTCGTGAACGGTCCGTGACGCCTTCGGAAACAGTGGCAGAAGACTCGCTCGCGACCCTCTGACCTGGGTGAAGCACGCCCGAATTGCATATATATGCGTGCTAGCGTTGACAGCGTCAACTTGACGACGTCGATGTCTCACCTCGACTGGCGGATGGATGCACATGCTTATAGGAGACGTGCTCGCGGAGCGCGCCGGAACTCGTCCAGACAGCATTGCCTTTTCGTTCACCGACTCGGACGGCTCCCGTTCGACCGTCACGTACCAGGACCTGTGGTCGACCGTGCGTGCGATGGCCGGGACGCTGCAGGGAGCCGCGGCGACCGGTGACCGGGTCCTCCTGCTCTGCGACCCTTCCCTCGGCTACCTCCAGTCCTTCTTCGCGATCGTCTCCGCGGGCCTGGTCGCCGTCCCGGCCTACCCGGCGTCCGCCACCCGGCACGCCGACCGCGTGCGCCGCATCGTCGAGGACTGCCGCCCGGCGATCGTGATCGCCGACGTGCCGGAACCGTCGGACCTCCAGGCCCTGGGGCTGCCGGAGGGCTGTGTCTGGCTCGAGGTCTCCTCCGTGCGGGACGGTGACAGGCCCGAGGGCGCCGCCCCGTTCGCGCGGCCGGACCTGGCCGGGGACGACCTCGCCTTCCTCCAGTACACCTCGGGTTCGACCGGGTCTCCCAAGGGCGTGATGGTCAGCCACGCGAACCTGCTGAGCAACGCCGAGTCGGCGCGGACCACCTTCGGGTTCCACCCGGGCTCCGTGATGGTCAGCTGGCTGCCCCCGTTCCACGACATGGGCCTGATCGGGTGCATCATCACGCCGCTCGTGGTCGGCTTCCCGTGCCATCTCATGGCGCCGTCCACCTTTCTCCGGCGGCCGCTCAAGTGGCTCGAGGCGATCTCGGAGCTGCGGGCGACCGACAGCACCGCCCCGAACTTCGCGTACCGGCTCTGCGCCGAGCGGGTGGACGAGGCCGACCTGGGCTCCCTCGACCTGTCCTCCTGGACCAAGGCGATGAACGGTGCCGAGCCGGTGAGCGTCGAGGCGCTGGAGAAGTTCGCGCAGGCCTACGCTTCCACCGGATTCGTCCCCACGTCCTACCGCCCGTGCTACGGCATGGCCGAGGCGACCCTGCTCATCTCGGGCGGGCACCCCGGCGACAGCACGCCCCGCTCCGCCTCCCCGCAGCGGGCCACGACCGAGGCGGGCGGCGGGGAGTTCGTCTCCTGCGGCACCCCCGAGCCGCACGCCACCGTCCGGATCGTCGATCCGGCGACCGGGACCCCGGTGCCCGACGGCAGCGAGGGCGAGATCTGGGTGTCCTCGCCCTCGGTCGCCCGGGGGTACTGGAACAAGCCTGAGGCGACGGCAGAGACCTTCGCCGTGACGACGACGGACGGCGAGGGCCCGTTCCTGCGGACCGGCGACCTCGGGTTCCTGGACGGCGGCGAGCTGTTCGTCACCGGCCGGATCAAGGACATCCTCATCATCAACGGGCGCAACCTGTATCCCCAGGACCTGGAGGACGCCGTCCGTGGCTCCCACCCGGAGCTCACCGGACGCGCCTCGGCCGCCTTCGAGGACGACGGGCGCATCGTGGTGACGGTCGAGGCGGTGCCGGGCCGCAAGGTGACGCGCGAGGACCTGGGCGCGATCGCCCGGGCTGCCGCGACGGGCCTGTCCCGGTCGTTCGAGATCGCCAGCCCGCTCGTGGTGGTCCTCCGGCGCGGCACGCTGACCACCACGTCCAGCGGCAAGATCCAGCGTTCGTCCGCCCGGACCGCATGGCGCGACGGCAGCCACGCCGAGCGGACCATCGCGCGGTCCGACACGGGGGCTGTGACCGAGCCGGCCGCTACGCCGGCCGCTGAGCCGGCCGCTACGCCGGCCGCTACGCCAGCCCCGATGGCGACCGGACCCCGCCCGGGCGCAGCCGGGGTCCGCGCGGTGGTCCTCGCGGAGCTGGCCCGGGCGTCGGGCCACGGGCGACAGCCTTCACCGGCGACGCTCCTGTCCGACCTCGGCCTCGACTCGGTGAAGGTCGCCGCGCTCGCGACGGCGATCGAGGACCGCACAGGGATCGAGGTGCCGCTCTCGCTGGCCTGGGAGGTGGACGACGTCGAGTCGTTCGTCGCTGCGGTCGTCCAGGCATCGTCCAGGGTGGACGGCCCGCTCCCGGTGGAGGCGACCGTCGAGGCCGAGCCCGGCCCGTCGTCGGCCCAGGTGGTGGTCGTGGGGGCCGCCTGCCGGCTCCCCGGCGGTGTCACCGGCCCGGACGCGTACTGGGATCTCCTCACCGCCGGGCCGGACCGGACCGGGATCTCGCCGGGAAGCGGCCGGACGGGCCGGCACCCCGCGGGCCTCGTCCCCGAGCTGGCCGACTTCGCCCCCGCACGGTTCGGGATCGGCGAGGAGGAGGCCGCCGCCATGGATCCCCGGCAGCGGCTGACACTCACCCTGGCGTGGGAGGCGATGGAGGACGCGGGCCGCGACCCGCGGCGGGTTCGTGGCGCTCGCATCGGTGTCTACCTCGGTGGCTCCGACGGCGAGTACCTCCGCACCGAGGGGTCGACGGCCTCCGCCGCGGCCCCCGGCTACCGCACGACCGGCGCCGCGGGCGCGCTCCTCGCCAACCGGATCTCCTACGTCCTCGGGCTGCGCGGTCCCTCGATGGTCGTGGACACGGCGTGCTCGTCGTCGCTGGTCGCGGTGGACCTCGCGGTGCAGGCCCTCCGCGCGGGCGACATCGACGGTGCCCTGGTAGGCGGCGTCAGCGCCCTCCTGGACGGGCGGGTCACCGAGACGCTGGCAGCCGCGGGGATGCTCTCGCCGCGCGGAGCGTGCAGCACCTTCGACGAGTCGGCCGACGGCTACGTCCGCGGCGAGGGCGGCGTCATGCTCTTCCTCGAGCGGCAGACGGCCGGCACGCTCGACGGACCGGACCCGTACTGCGCGATCGTCGGCTCGGCGGTGAACCAGGACGGCCGGAGCAACGGGCTCACCGCTCCCAGCGGGCTCGCACAGCAGGACGTCGTCCGGGAGGCCCTCGCGGCCGCCGGCCGGTCTCCGGAGGACATCGGCTACATCGAGGCCCACGGCACGGGGACGCCGCTCGGCGACCCGGTCGAGGTCCACTCCCTGCGTCAGGTGCTGGACCGGGACGTCGACGGCCCGACGATCTGGCTCGGCTCCGCGAAGGCCCAGATCGGTCACCTGGAAGCGAGCGCGGGCGTCGCCGGGCTGCTCCGCGCGGCCCTCGTCGTCCGGGCCGGCTCGGTCCCGGCGCAGGCGCAGTTCCGCACCCCTTCCACGCGCATCGACTGGAAGGGCTCCCGGCTGCGGGTCCCGACCGAGCAGGTCGCCTGGGACGCGCCGCGCCGGACGGCAGGCGTCTCCTCCTTCGGGTTCGGCGGTACCAACGCCCACGTCGTGATCGAGTCGGTGGACCGGAGGCCGGCGTCCGCCGCCCCTCGCGGCGACGAGGACCCCGTCCTGGTCCGGATCTCCGCCGACTCGGAGAACGGGCTCCGCCGCCAGGCGTTCGAGCTCCAGGACAAGGTAGGTGCGAGCGAGCCGGTCGGAGCGGTCGCCGCCGCGCTGGACCGGTCCCGCGCGTCCGGACGTTTCCGTGCCTGGACCGTCGCCCGGGGGTCGGACGACGCCCGGGAGGTGCTCGGGCGCCTCGGCGGGGAGCCGGTCGCCGAGTGCCGGACGGGCGGACCGGCGTCGGGCGCCCCCACGGTGGCCTTCCTGGCCGCCGGGCACGGGGCCCCGGTCGCGGGCTGCCTGGCCGGGATCTACGGCGACGACCCGGTGGTCACCGCGGTGCTGGACGACCTGGGCGACACGTCCCGGCTGCCGCTCCGCGCGCTGCTCGTGGACGACGAGGAGACGCGGGCGGCGATGCGTCGCACGGAGGTGGCTCAGCCGGCCCACTTCGCCCTCGCCGTCGCCCTGGGGGAGCGGCTGCGGGCGTGGGGCCTCGAGCCCGCCGTCGTCACCGGGCACAGCGTCGGGGCCTTCGCCGCTGCCGCCCTGGCCGGGATCTTCGACCGGAGCCGCGGCTACGAGCTCATCACGCGACGCGGGGAGCTCATGGAGGCCACCCCGGAGGGCGGGATGCTGGCCTGCCAGGCGGGGCTCGACGTCGCACGCGGGATCGCGGCCGAGGCAGGGCTGGACGTCGCCGTGGCGAACTCCCCGGTCGGCACCGTCCTGTCGGGCACGCTCGACGACCTGGCCAGGGCCGAGGAGCTCCTGCGCGGACAGGGCCTGCGCGGGACCCGGCTGCCCGTGACCCGGGCGTTCCACTCGCGGCTCATGCGGTCCGTCGAGGAGGGGCTCGCGGAGGCGGTGACCGCCGCGGGGCCGCGCCCAGCGTCGCGGGCCGTGTTCCTCTCGGACGTCGACGGCTCGACGGACGCCGCCGTCGCCACGCCCGGGTACTGGACCGGGCACGCGCTGGAGACGATCGACTTCCGTGCGGCGGCCCGGGCGGCCGCGGAGTACGACGTCGTCGTCGAGCTCGGTCCGAGCTACCTGCTGCCGTTGGTCCAGGCCAACGCCGGGGACCGCCCGCCGCTCACGGTCGCTGCTCTCGGGAGGGGCGGCGGGATGGCGTCGCTCCTCGAGGGCGCCGGGCGCCTGTGGGCGTCGGGGGTGACGCTGGACGGCGTCGCCCGGTGGACCGGCCGGATCCCGCGCCTGCCCACCACGGTGCTGGCGACGCACACCTACCCGCTGGAGCCGTCGTCCGGTGCGGGGCCCGTCGCGGGCCACGCGCTGGCCCCCGCGGCCGGCGCCGTCGTCCAGGCGCGCGCGAGCGAGGACACCGGCCGGCCCGGCGACCCCGAGGCCTGGGCCGCGCTCCTCTGCGACCGGCTCGGAGCACGGCTCGGGCTCTCCCCGGACCGCGTCCCGCGGGAGACCGGCCTCTTCGACCTGGGGCTGACGTCGGTGATCGCCAACGACCTGCGCGAGGAGGTCGCCGGCGTGCTCGGCCGGCCGCTCTCGTCCACGGTCGTGTTCGACCACCCCACCGTCTCCCGGCTCGCCGCCCACCTGAGCGCCCTGGGCTCCACGGAGCCCGCGGGCCGGGTGCCGTCGAGCGAGCCCGCGGTTCGCCTGCCGGCCCCGCAGGGGACCGCCGCGGCCCGCGGCCCGGTGTCGGTCGTGGGGATGGCCTGCCGCTTCCCGGGCGCCGAGACGCTCCAGGACTTCTGGTCGCTCGTGAGCGGTGGCGGGAGCGTCATGACGGAACCGCCGGCCGGCCGGTGGCCGGACGCCGACGAGGTGCCGCCGCCCGGTGAGCGCCAGTGGTCCGCCAAGGCCGGCTTCCTGGCCACGGACCCGGCGGTGTTCGCCGCCGACCACTTCGGCATCTCGCCCCGCGAGGCGCGCAGCATGGACCCCCAGCACCGGATGCTGCTGAACACCACCCACGAGGCGCTCGGCGACGCCGGGATCAGCCGCGAGGAGCTCCGCGGAGCGCGCGTCGGCATCTGGGTGGGGCTGTCGTCGGCCGACTACGCGAGCCTGCGGCCGCGGACGAGCGCTCCGGACGCGTACGCCGTGACCGGGAACTCGCCGTCCCTGGCGTCCGGGCGCATCGCCCACCACCTCGGCGTCGAGGGGCCGGCGGTCACGCTCGACACCGCCTGCTCGTCCTCGCTGGTCGCCTGCCACGAGGCCGTCCAGGCGCTGCGCGCCGGAACGGTCGACCTGGCTGTGGTGGGCGGGGTGAACCTCATGCTCTCCGCCAGGACCACGGCGGCGCTCGGTGACATGGGAGCACTCTCGGCCTCCGGCCGGTGCTCCACCTTCGCGGCCGACGCCGACGGCTACGCGCGGGGCGAGGGCTGCGGCGTGGTCGTGCTCCGCCGCCAGGAGGACGCGCTGGGCCGCGGCGACCGGATCTGGTTCGACCTGCTGGGGACGGCGGTGAACCACGACGGCGTCTCCGCCGGTCTCACCGTCCCGAACGGTGGCGCCCAGGAACGGCTCATCACCGAGGCCCTCCAGGACGCGGGCCTGTCCGCGCACCAGATCGACTACGTCGAGGCGCACGGCACGGGCACCCCGCTGGGCGACCCGATCGAGCTCGAGGCTCTGTCGAGGGTGTTCGACGACGGACGTGACCGCCCGCTTCCCGTCAGCTCCGTCAAGGCCCAGATCGGCCACCTGGAGGCCGCGGCCGGGATCGCGGCCCTGATCAAGGCCGGCCTGGTGGCTGGCAAGGGTGTCGTGCCCGCGCACCCGCGGGACCTCGTCCCCACGCCGCGGTTCGACTGGTCCGCCAGCCGCCTGGAGCTCGCGGGCGCGGACCCGTCGCACCGCCCGGAGGGGCCGCTGGCGTGCGGTGTCAGCTCGTTCGGGTTCTCGGGGACCAACGCCCACGTGGTGCTGTCGGGCGCGCCCGACCGGTCCGCGGACGACACGCCCGGACACCAGGACGAGGCCGGGGCCGACGTGCCGCAGCTGCTCCTGGTCTCCAGCGACACGGAGGACGGCCTGCGCGAGCAGCAGCTCGACCTGGCCGACCTGCTGTCCGACCACGAGAACCGGCTCGACGAGACAGCGCGGTCGCTCAGGCACCGGGCCGACCACGCCGAGCACCGGTTCGCGGTCGTGGCCCAGGACGCGGAGGAGGCGATCCGGGTGCTCCGGGCAGCCGCCGGCGCCGACCCGGGCGCCGACCCGGCCGAGACCGGGAGCAACGACGGGCACGTCGGCAGCAACACGAGCGGGCGGCGTGCGACCTGGCTGTTCTCCGGCGTCGGGTCCCAGTGGAAGGGGATGGTCAGGCACCTCCGCGGTGACCCGGCGACCCGGGAGCACCTCGCCCGGGCCGACGAGCTCCTGCGCGCGATGGGCCACCCGCCCCTCGAGGGCGACCTCTGGCACGCGAGCGGCCGGCAGGAGCACCTCCAGCCGGCCCTGACGGCCGTGCAGGTGGCGCTCGCCTCCGCCCTGCGCGGGCTGGGCGGGCACCGCGACGAGGTGGTCGGCTACAGCGCCGGTCTGGTGGGCGCTCTCGTGGACACCGCGTGGCTCGACCTGGAGACGGGTCTGCGGGTCGCGGCCTGGCGCGGACGCGTGACCGACGCGGCCGCCGGCACGGGAGCCACCGTGGCCTGCGGGCTCGGCGCCGAGGAGGTCCGGGCACTGTGCCTCCGCGACGGGCTCGACGACCTGGTGGTCGCCAGCGTGACGGGCCCGGCCAACTGCACCGTCAGCGGCGCGGTCGACCAGCTCGCACTGCTGGAGGACGAGTGCCGCAGGGCAGGAGCCTGGTGGATGCCGGTCTCCGACAAGGTGCCCTTCCACCACCCCCGGCTGAAGGACTTCGCCGATGCCGCCGCCGGGATCCCCGACCTCACCTGGGGCACCGGCGACGGTACGCCGGTGCACCTCGCCGGCGGGTCCACCGTCGAGGACCTGGTGGCCGAGCCCGGACGGCTCCTGGACGAGCTGTGGCAGCCGATGGACCTGTCCCTGGTCCGCTCGCGCCTCGCGGACCCGGCGCACCCCCGCACCCTCGTCGAGGTGGCCCCCCAGCCGTCCCTCGGCGCGGCGACGAGCGAGTGGCCCGGCGCACCCACGATGACCCCCGTCCCGCTCTCTGTCCCCGGGCGCCACCCCGCACGCCAGGTTCGCCGGGCAGCGGCGGCCCTGTGGGTGCAGGGTTCGGGCACGGCGCCGCAGCCCGCGGGTTCCGCGCGCTCGGCCGTCGCGCGCCTGGAGGGCGAGCGGTACTGGTGGGACGACCAGGTGGTCGAGCGAGCGGTGGGCTCCGTGCCCGACGACGGCTCGTCGTACCGCTTGCGGTGGACCACGGACAACGGGCGACCGGTGCGGTGCGCGGCGCGCCCGTCGGACTGGGTCGTCGTCGGAGGCACGGACCCGGCCGTCGGGGAGTCCCTCCGGGACGCCGTCGTCGCCCGGGGCCACACGGCCGGGCTGCGCTCGTGGGCGGAGCCCTGGGACGGCCCGGCCACCGACGGTGGACGCCACGGCGTCCTCGTCGACGCGACCGGCGCCCCGGACCCGCTGGCCGACGGCGCCTGGCACGAGCGGCTCCTGCGGCTGCTCCAGACGCTGGGCGGTGCCGGCACAGAGGTCTGGGTGATCACCCGGGGCGCCACCACCGCCGGCGGACCCGTCGAGGTGGGACCGGCCGCCGTGTGGGGTCTTGCCCGGGCGCTGAGCACCGAGCACCCCGAGTGGTGGGGCGGCGCGATCGACCTCTCCGCGGGAGAGGTCTGGTCTGCGCGGCTGGCGGCCCGAGTCGCCGACGAGGCCCTGGACGGCGGGACCGAGGACCAGGTGGCCCTCCGAGGCGGGGCGAGGCGGGTCCCGCGGCTCGCCCCGGTGCCCGCGGGGCACCAGCACCCCCTCGACCTCGCCGGCGACGCCGGCTACCTCGTCACCGGGGGGTCGGGAACCCTGGGCCGGCGCATGCTGCGGTGGCTCGTCGACCGCGGGGCGCGGCACCTCGTCCTGGCGGCGCGCTCGGGTGCGGCCACCCAGCGCGAGCGGCTCGCGGACCTGGCGGACGAGCTCAAGGCGCGCGGAGCCGAGCTGTACTTCGTCCAGGCGGACGTCGCGGACCTGGCGCAGCTGGAGCCGATCGTCGCGGAGACGGGCCGACCCTGGCCGGCGGTCCGCGGCGTGCTGCACCTGGCCGGGCACATGTCCTCCGGTCCGTTCTCGGAGGTCACCGCCGCTGACCTCCGGGCGTCGTGGGAGCCGAAGGCCGGGGGCGCGCTGGCGCTGGAGGAGATCGCCCGAAGGCATCCTCTGGACTTCGTGGTCCTGTTCTCGTCCGCCTCGTCCGTGTGGGGCTCCGCGATGGCCACCGCCTACGTGTCGGCGAACTACGGGCTCGACGTGATCGCCGAGCGGGCGGCGGCCCAGGGGCTGCCGTTCATGTCGGCGAACTGGAGCTGGTGGCCCGACACGGCGATGGCCGACGGCGTGCACGAGTACTTCACGCGGATGGGTCTCGGCCCCGTGGACGAGGACGCGGGCTGGGCGGCCATGGACCGGCTGGTCGGGCAGGGTGACGTCGGCCTGGTAGTGGCACCGATCGACTGGGGCTCGTTCCGGCCCGTGATGTCCGCGCGGCGTCCACGGCCGATGTTCGACGAGATCGGCCGCGGAGACTCCGGCCCCGCGGGCGCGGCGGGCCCCGGCCCCGCGGCTCGGACAGAGCCCTGGACCAGGGCCGAGATCGAGGAACGCCTCACGGTCGCGCTCCGGACGGTCCTCCGCACGGACGGGCCGGTCGACCCGCGGCAGGGGTTCTTCGACATGGGCATCGACTCGATCATGACGCTCGAGCTCAAGCGAGACATCGAGTCGTGGTCCGGGGAACGGCTGGACGACGCGTTCCTCTTCGAGCACCCCCGCCTCACCGACCTGACGGAGGCGCTGCTGCAGGTCCTGGCGCCCGAGACCCTCGAGCACGCCGCGGCCGCACCGGCCGGCGCGGCCGGCGCGACGACCGGCCTCGACGACCTGGGCACCGACGAACTTCTCTCCCTCCTGGAGCAGGAACTGGGCTCCGTGAAAGGACCTGGACATGACTGACATGCTTCTGACCACCGACGGCGACCTGCAACGCTCCACCATCACCAGGGCCCTGCGGGAGATCCAGTCCCTGAAGCACGAGCTGCAGCGCCGCCCCCCTGCTCGCAGCGAGGTCGTGGTGGCCTCCGCGGCCTGCCGGCTGCCGCAGGCCACGACCCCGGAGGAGTTCTGGGACCTGCTCCACGCCGGTGAGCCGACGGCGGCCCCCGTCCCCGGGGACCGCTGGGACAACGACGCGGTCTTCGCTCCCTTCCCCGGCAGGCTCGGCACGTCGTACGCCGACCGCGCGTCGTTCCTCGAGCGCCCGTACGCCTTCGATCCCGAGCCCTTCGGGATGTCGCCCCGCGAGGCCGCGTCGACAGACCCGCACCACCGGCTGGTCCTCCTGTGCGCCTGGGAGGCGCTGGAGCGGGCGGGCGTCGCGCCGACGTCGTTGCGCGGCAGCCGGACCGGCGTCTTCGTCGGCATGAGCGGCAACGACTTCGAGCGGCACCGCCTCGCTGCGGGGCGGATCGCCGACATCGACGGCCTGGCCTCCATGGGCAGCTCGGTGAACTTCGCCGCCAACAGGCTCTCGTACGTCCTGGGCCTCCAGGGCCCGAGCCTCGTCGTGGACACGGCCTGCTCCTCCTCGCTGGTAGCGCTGCACCAGGCGCGGCGGGCGCTCGAGGAGGGGGAGTGCGACCTGGCGGTCGTCGCGGGCGTGAACGTGATGCTCTCCGCCGAGGCGATGGTCGCCCTCAGCCAGAGCCGCATGCTGTCGCCGACCGGCCGGTGCCACACGTTCACCGACCGCGCGGACGGCTACGCCCGGGGCGAGGGATGCGTCGTCGTCGTCCTGCGGCGGGCGGAGGACCTCCCCGCCCACGCCGCGACGCCGCTGGGCACGCTCCTGTCCACGGCCGTGAACCAGGACGGCCCGACGTCGGGCATCACGGTCCCCAACGGGAGGGCCCAGGCCGACCTGATCCGGCAGGCGATCAAGGCCGCGGGCGTGTCGGCGGAGGACGTCGACTACGTCGAGGCCCACGGAACGGGAACTCCCCTCGGCGACCCCATCGAGCTCCGGGCGCTCGCCTCCGTGCACGGTGGACGACGGCGCGGACCGCTGCTGGTGGGCGCCACGAAGCCGGTGACCGGCCACCTGGAGGGTGCCGCGGGCCTGGTCGGGCTCCTGAAGTGCCTGCTCGTGGTGCAACGGGGTGCGGTCCCCGCCCAGCCCCTCGACGGCGGCCTGACGGAGGGGGTCGACTGGGGCGCGCTGCCCTTGTCGGTGCCGACGTCGGCGGTCGAGCTGGACAGCGAGCACCCGGTCGCCGCGGTGTCGTCCTTCGGGTACGGCGGGACGAACGCGCACGCCATGGTGCGCCGATGGGTCCCGGCCTCCCGTCCAGGGACCGTCCCCGGGGACGACCAGGCGGTGGCGGACCCCGCGCCGCTGTCGCTCCGGCTCAGCGGCGCGTCGGCGGAGGTGGTGGCCGAGCTCGCTCAGCGGTACGACGCCTTCCTCCGTGCGGAGGGCCCCGGCTCGGCCGCCCGCCTCTGCGCGGCCTCCCTCTCGGGGCAGGCCGACCTCGCCCACCGGGTGTCGGTGGTCGCGGCGGGCCCGGAGCAGCTGCTCGAGGGTCTCCAGGCGGTGACGCAGGGACGACCCCACCACACTCACGTGGCGCGCAGGACGATGACGGGCTCGGTCCAGGTCGTCGACGTGGACGGCTTCGGCGCTCCCCGGGCAGGGGACCTGTGGAGGCTCGAGAGGCTGGTTCCCGGTCTGCGGCAGGATGCCGAGCGTCTGGCGCAGTCGGCGCCGGCCGGGGCGGCCGTGCTCTGGGCCGCCCCAGGAGAGGTGCACGACGACGCACCCCTGTCGGCGCCACAGACGACGCTGTACTTCTGGGCGGTGCTGGGCTGGGCGGTCGGGCGCCTGGGGCTGACCCCCCGGTACGCGGCGGACGTGCCCGACCGGCACGATCCGTCGACCTGGCTCGTGCGGGGCGCCCAGGTGACGGTCCCGACGGACACGGACGGCGCCGAGGGCGCCGACGCGGAGCCGCTCGGGCTGCGGTTCCTCCGGGTGGTTCACGCGGCCTGGTGCGCGGGCGCGTCGGTCGCGTGGGAGGGGCTGCGCAGGCCCGCGCCCGACGGCGCCCCCGGCGTCCCCGTCCCGACCTACCCGTGGCAGCTCACCGACCTGCGTCCCACGGTGTCCCAGGCGGCGCTGGAACCCGCTGCCGGGACCGGGCTGAGCCTCCGCGTCCTCCGGACGGGGGAGCGCTCCGCCGAGGGGCGGGCGGAGATCAGCGTCCGGTCCGTCCCGCTGCTGCGGGAGCACACGGTCCACGGGCGCTTGGTGGTCCCGGGTGTGGTGTTCATGGAGCTCGTCCTCCGCCTGGCGGAGGCGGTCGTCGGCGCCTCGGCCCGCGTCGTCTCGCTCGACATCGTCCGCCCGTGCGTCGTCGGCGACGGCGAGGCCCGGAGCCTGTACCTCACCTGGGACGGCGTCGGGGAGCGGCACACGATCACGGTCGCGTCCGGGTCCGGCGGCGGGAGCCCGCAGCACCACGTCACGGCGACCCTGGCGGTGGACGGCCTGCGGCCGCCGGCCGCGGACGCGGGTCGGTTCCCGGTGGTTCCCGGCGAGCCGGTCCGCACCCTGGACCACTCCACGTTCTACCGGACGATGTGGCCCGCTGCCTTCCACATCGGGCCGAGCCTGACGCTCGTCGAGTCCCTCTGCGAGGACCCGGCCGGGGGGCTCCAGGCCGACCTGGCGCCTCCGCCCGACGACTGTGCCGCGCTCGTCAGCGGCATCCGGCGCGAGCTGCTCGTCCTCGACGCCTCGATCCAGGTGGCCGGCGCGCTGCGGACGGACAGGTCGGACGGCGTCGTGACGCTCGGCACCGGCTTCTCGGACCTGTCCCTGGCCGACGGCGCGGACTTCACCGGCGGCGCCCGGGTCCGGGCGGTGGCGACGGGCGAGGGCCGGGCCGACCTCCTGATCTGCTCCCCGGCAGGCGAGCCGCTCGCTGTCATCTCCCGGGTCACCAACCTGCCCGTCAGCACCGATCAGCTCGCTGCCGCAGCGGACAGCGCCCAGCGCCCCGCCACCGAGGAGCTGGACCTCGGGGACGGCCCGGAGGGCCTCGTGAGGCGGGCCGTCGCGTCGGTCCTCCGCAGCGACCCGTCCGCGGTGGACGGCCGGTCGCGGCTGGAGGACCTGATGGACTCGATCCTGCTGGTCGAGCTCGGCGAACGGCTCTCCCCGTACGCCCCCGGCCCCCTGGCAGTCCCGGACCTCCTGGACGCCGAGACGGTCGCGGGCCTGGCCGGCCTGCTGGGCACCGGGTCGGAGACCGAGGACGTGACGGCTCCCGCGAGCGCCGTCGTCAGCGGGCCACCGCTGCGGAAGCGTGAGCTGACGGTGGAGGCCATGACCGCGCTGGCCGCGGCCGCGGACCTGGAGCGCGTGGACGTGGTGCCGCGCGACACCCTCCCGCGGGGGATCCTGCTGACCGGTGGGACGGGCTTCGTGGGTTCGTTCCTCCTCCACGAGCTGCTGGCCACCACCGACCGCCACGTCTTCTGCCTCGTGCGGGCGGAGGACGCGGACGGGGCGTCGCAGCGGCTGCGGTCGGCCGCGGTCGCGCACGGACTGCCGACGGACCTCTTCGACGACCGGGTCTCCGCGGTGGTCGGCGACCTCGCGCAGGACCGGTTCGGCCTGGACACCAGGTCCTACGACCACCTGCGCGCCCAGGTGGGGGAGATCTTCCACAACGCCGGGGCGGTGAAGTGGACCTCCTCCTACGAGCAGCTCGCGCCGCACAACGTGGGCGGGACGGCGGAGGTGCTCCGGTTCGCGACGGCGGGACCGGCGAAGGTGGTCCACTTCACGTCGACCGTCGGGGTGTTCTCCTCCGACCGGGTGGACCTCGGCGCCGTGCACGAGTCCGTCCCGCTGACCGAGAGCGACGCCCTGATGGTCGGCTACGCCCAGACCAAGTGGGTCTCGGAGATGATGATCCGGCGTGCGGGAGAGCAGGGACTCCGGTTCACGATCCACCGCATCAACAGCGGGCCGTCGTCGACCGCCACCGGCTTCAACCGCCTGGACCACCTCTCCCTGATCATCAAGGGCTGCGTCGAGTCGGGGCTGGCGCCCCTCGACGGGCCGTTCCCGGTGCAGGCCGCGCCGATCGACCACGTGGCCCGGGCCTACGTCCGGCTGGCCCTCGACCCGTCGTTCGAGGGCGGGACGTCGCACCTCGTCAACGAGCCCGTCGTGGCGTGGTCGGAGTTCTTCGAGCACGTCCAGTCCTACGGCTACCCGCTCACGCGGCTGCCGTTCGAGGAGTGGCGCACCGCGGTCACGGGCCGGCGGTCGGGCACGCTCGCCCTCCTCGGCCTGGCGCCGTTCCTCACCCGGACCATCGACGACGTCCGCCTGGCGGACTTCGCCGCGTCGAGGACCCGGTCCGCGCTCGGGGCGGACGGGCCCTGGTGCCCCGTCGTCGACCGCGAGCTGGTCCACACCTTCCTCGACGGCTTCGTCGCGGGCCGGTTCTTCCCTGCTCCCACCTCGTAGTCCCCAGAACCACCAGAAGGGCACACCATGCACACGGGATCCCTCGATCTCGCGGACAAGACGTACCGCACCAACCCGTTCCCCACCTACCAGCGGCTACGGGCGGACCATCCGGTCCACTTCCTGCCCGAGTACACGTTCGAGGGTGACGACGTCTACGTCCTGAGCCGCTACCACGACGTGAACGCCGCGTTGAAGAACCCCGAGGTCTTCTCCTCGCAGGTACGCCAGGACGACTATCTGAACCTCCCGATGATGGTGAACCGGGACGCGCCGGACCACCGCCGGATGCGCCACTACACCAACCAGGCGCTCAACGCGCGGCGCATCAGGTCGATGTCCGAGTGGATCAACGGCCTGGTCGGCGAGCTGGTCGACGAGGTCCTGACGAGCGACAGGGTCGAGTTCGTGGAGGGCTACTCCACGGAGCTGCCCCTCCGGGTCATCAGCGCCATGCTGGGCATCCCGCTCGACCGGAGGCGCGACCTGCGGCGCTGGTCGCAGGCCGTGATGGACTTCTTCTCCGTCGCCGCGGGCCTGGACCCCGACGAGGTACCGGGCTTCTTCGAGGACCTGGTCGAGTTCGGCAACTACATCGAGGACCAGGCGCGCGCGCGGGAGACCGCGCTGTCCGACGACGTCCTGTCGAAGCTTGTGGAGGGCCAGCTGGCCGGCGAGCTGACCAAGGACGAGCTGGTCGCGACCGGCTGGTCGTTCGTCGCCGCGGGCCACGAGACCACCATGAACCTGCTCGGCGGCGGGATCCTGCTCCTGAGCGAGCGTCCCGACCTGCGTGAGGCGCTCACCGAGGACCCGTCCCGCATCGGGGACTTCATCGAGGAGTACCTCCGTCTGTACTCGCCGACGCAGTGGACCGTGCGCCGGACCCTCGTCGACCAGACCCTGCACGGGGTCCGGATCCCCGCCGGGGCTCTCGTCCACGTCCTCCTGGGCTCGGCCGACCGGGACGAGTCCGTCTTCGAGGCGCCCGACGAGTTCCGCCTGGGGCGCTCCTCCGAGGAGAAGCACCTCGCGTTCGGCGGCGGACCCCACTTCTGCCCGGGAGCCGCCCTCTCCCGCGTCATGGCCGAGGAGACGTTCCGGCAGTGGCTGCCGCACGTCCACCGGCTCCAGACCGACCCGTCGGACCCGCCGCTCCTGCGCGAGCGCCAGGGATCGTACGGCTACGCCCACATGCCCTTCATCGTCGCAAAGGACGCCTGATGCCCACGCCGGCCATCTCTCGCAGGACCTTCCTCTCCGCTGCTGCGGCCTCGGCGGTGGCAGCGGCCGTCGCGGCGCCGACGTCCGCCGCCGCTGCCGAGGACGCCGACGTGGTCGTCGTCGGCAGCGGCTACGCCGGCTCCGTGGCCGCGCTCCGGCTCAGCCAGGCCGGAGTATCGTCCCTCGTCCTCGAACGGGGGCGCCGGTGGGAGATCACCGGTTCGGGCGACACGTTCTGCACCGGTGACCAGCCGGACGGGCGGGCGCTGTGGCTCAGCTCGTCGTCCCCCGTCCTCGAGGGGACCGTCCCCCGCTACACGGGCGTCCTGCAGGCCGTCGCGGGCGCCGGGATCGTCTGCCTCGCCGGTGCCGGCGTGGGCGGCGGGTCCCTGGTGAACAACGCCGTGATGATGCAGCCCGAGGAGGCGGACTTCCGCCGCGCCTTCGGCGAGCGCCTCCCGTACGCGGACATGGCGGGCACCTGGTACCCGAGGGCCCGCGCCCTGATCGGCGCGAGCCCGATCCCCGACGACGTCCTGGCGAGCGCCGCGTACGCGAACGCCCGGCAGACGGAGTCCGAGCTCACGGCGGCCGGCATCGAGGCCGTCCGGCCCGACATCGCCGTGGACTGGTCGGTGGTCCGGCAGGAGATCGCCGGTACCGCCCCGTCGTCGCTCATCGACGGTCAGTGCATCTTCGGGGTCAACAGCGGGGCCAAGCTCAGCGTCGACCGCACGATCCTGGCCCAGGCGGAGCGGACCGGGCGGACGACCGTCCGCGAGCTGTCGTCGG
Organism: Antribacter gilvus; assembly: GCF_003946865.1. Lineage (GTDB taxonomy): Bacteria > Actinomycetota > Actinomycetes > Actinomycetales > Cellulomonadaceae > Antribacter > Antribacter gilvus. The sequence goes on along the minus strand of NZ_QXTH01000007.1, from coordinate 37,545 downwards.
TCGCTGCCCTCCACAAGACGGCGACGGGGTTCCAGATCACGGTCCAGGAGCTCGACACGTCGGGCGCGACGGTGCGCGAGTACATCGTGAACGCGCGCAAGGTGATCCTTGCCGCAGGGTCGCTCAACACCACCCGGCTCCTCCTCCGTGCCCGGTCCGAGGGGACGATCCCGCAGCTCTCCTCCGCCATCGGCACCGGCTGGGGGACCGGCGGGGACGGGATGGTGCTCTTCGGCGGCCTGCCCAACCCGCAGCCGGCCGTCGGCGGGCCCGCGCACATCGTGGGCCGCTACCGCGCGGCCTCCGGCCTGCCCGTCTCCCTGCTGAACTTCCCCCTCGGCGTCTCGCTCGTCGACGCCGTGGTGCGCGAGTCCCTGGCGGTCGGGCACGTCCCACCCGTGGGCCGTCTGATCCGGAGCTTCTCCGGAGGCATCGTGCCCGTCTGGAACCAGCTGGACCCCGGTGTCCTCGCGGCACGGCAGGCCATGTACGAGATGGTGGACCGGATCGACGCCGCGGTGCCTGACCGGAGCGCCTGGCTCACCACCCAGCTGATGACCTCCCACTCTCTCGGTGGGGTGGTCCTCTCGGACCTTACCGACCACGCCGGCCAGGTGAAGGGCGTCAGCGGGCTCTTCGTGATGGACTCGAGCCTCATCCCGGGTTCGACGGGCGGAGTCCCGCCGGCCCTCACCATCACCGCACTGGCGGACCGCTGTGTGACCACCGCGTTGGAGCAGGGGGTGCTCGGACGATGACGGGCAATGAAGTACGGACCACGACGAAGGGAACACCGCAATGACCGACCCGATCCTCATCACAGGTGCCACCGCAGGCCTCGGCAGGGCCACCGCCTTCGCGCTGGCGCGAGAGGGCAACCCGCTGATGCTGGTCGTCCGGGACGTGGACCGCGGGGAGAAGCTCGCGTCCTCGCTCCGCGAGGCGTTCCCCGGCGTACCCGTCTCGGTACGCGGCGCCGACCTCTCCGACCTGTCGAGCGTGCGGTCGCTCGCGGAGGACCTGATCCGGGACATGGAGTTCCCCCGGACGATCGTCTGCAACGCCGGCCTGCAGGTGGTGGACGGCATCCAGCGGTCGGTGGACGGGTTCGAGCTCACCATGGCGACCAACGTCCTGGGGCACGTCGCCCTGCTCGCACCGCTCCTCGACCACCTCAGGCCCGGGTCGCGGGTCGTGACGCTCGGCAGCGAGACGCACCGTGGAGGGCTGAAGGCCTTCGGGTTCCCCGCCGCGCGGTGGCCCGACATGACGACCCTCCTGCACCCGCCGGCGGACGCCCCCACGGGATCGAGCGCCGGCCAGGTGCGGTACTCGACGTCGAAGCTCGCCTGCATCGTCCTGGCGTACGAGATCGACCGGCGGTGGAAGGACCGCGGCGTCCGTGCGGTGAGCTTCGATCCGGGCCTGATGCCGGCGACCGGGCTGGCGCGGGAGTACCACCCGGCGGTCCGCGCGATCTATTCCGCTCTCACCCCGCTGCTCGTCCGGCTGCCGGGGGCCAAGACGGTGCAGGAGTCCGCCGACGACCTGGCGTGGCTGGCCAGCTCTGCGGACGCCGAAGGGCTCATGGGGCAGTACGTGGGCGCCCGGCGTGCCCAGCAGAGCTCGTCGCTCAGCTACCGGGAGGGCCTGGGCGCTGAGATCTGGGACACCTGTGTGGAGGTGGCGGGGATAGAGCCGGTCGGTGCCTGACCGGTACGGGCCGGCGCTCGCGGGGGTCCTCGTCGTCACGGACGACCGTACGGCGGGGACCCCGCCCCGCGGCGCGCGCGAGCGAGCCGAGTCCGAGGAGCTTCGGGCGCGGATGAGTCCCGACCGGTACGAGTCCTACCGGATGGGACGGACGAGCGCGCACGAGGCCCTGGCTCTCTGGTTGCCGCAGGCGGTCCACCTGCGGGCCGAGGTGCTCCGGGGACCCCTGGGGCAACCCCTGGCGACCCTCGACGACGCGGACGTGGCCGAGGTGTCGATCGCACACTGCCCGGGCTGGGCCGCCGCGGTGGCGTCCGAGCGGGGCCGGCCGCTCGGGGTCGACCTCGAGCCTCGGTGGAGCGGGTCCGAGGGCCCGGCGATGCGTGCGGCGTCGCCGGGCCAGCTGGCTGTGGCCGAGCGTGCCGGCCTCGTCCCGAGGACGGCGGCCCTCCTGCTCTGGACGGTGCGGGAGGCCGCCGGCAAGGCCCTCCGGACCGGACTGGTCGTCGCGCCCGGGGTCCTGGACGTCGAAGCCGTCGAGCAGGTCGGGAGGGACACGTTCGAGGTGCGTTTCAGCAGCCTGCCGGCGATGACGGGGGTCACCCGCGTCCTTGACGATGTAGTAGTCTCACTCGCCACGCTCTGCCGCAGGACGGCACGGCTGCGTCTCACGAACGAGTGGCGGACCACCAGCACCGCTGGTCGCGCCTGGGGGCTCGTCGTCCGGGAGCCCGTTGATGCGTTGGAGGAACAGGCCGATTCCGGCCCCCGGGAACTGGAGTGGTCATGAGCCTTCGCGACGACCTTGTCATCGCTGCGACCGAGCTGCTGGACGAGGGTGGCCCGGAGAACGTGACGCTCCGCGAGGTGGGCCGCCGGACAGGGGTCTCCCGCACCGCGCCCTACCGCCACTTCACGAGCAAGTCCGGCCTGCTGGCCACCGTCGCGGCGGAGGAGCTGCGGCAGCTCGTCGTCGACGTCGAGGCGTTGCTCCGCGCGGGGCGCCCGGCGGCCGAGGTGCTCCGGCAGGCGATGCTGCACTACGTCCGGTGGGCCCGCACCAGGCCGGAGAGGTTCCGGCTGGTCTTCGGTCGCTGGCAGGAGGAGAGCGACGAGCTGCAGCAGGCCGCGGGTCGCGCCAACGAGCTCCTGGTCGAGCTCGTCCACCGCAGCCAGACGGAGGGCGCCCTGCCACCGGGCGACCTGTGGAGCATGGCCGCGGCGATCCGGGCGTTCGCCCACGGCGTGGCGGTGCTCGAGCAGACCGGCCACCTCCTCGGCCGGGACCGGCGCCCGATGGACGCCGTGGTGCTGGTCGAGTCGTACCTGGCGATAGCACCCGACCAGGTGTTCCGGTTCGCGTCGCCGGCGGTCGACCCGGCCGCTCCCTGACCCCTCAGGCGCCGGCCCCCGACGCAGGAAGGCCCCCGGCCTGGAGGCCGGGGGCCTTCCGCCGGGGTCAGGCGTACCAGGCCTTGGTGAACTCGGGGAGGCCGATGGCGCCGTCCCCGTCGTGGTCGGCGGCCACGAAGATCTGGTCCAGCTCCGCGTCCGTGACGGTCTCGCCGCGGCCCTCCATCGCGAGGCGGAACTCGGCGGCCGTGATGAGGCCGTCGTTGTCGGAGTCGAACTCGTCGAAGGTCGCCGCGAGCTCGGCGGCGTCGCTGTCGGGGGCGGACGGACGATCGGGCACTTCGGACCTCCTGGGGTCGGTTGCGGGGCGGGCCCATGGTGCCACGACGGCGTGGCCGCGGGGGTCCGCTACGCCGTCGTGTCCACCTCGCCCGCTGCCCACGCGAGGTATTCGGCGTTCCCGCCGACGATCGGGGTGACCACGATCTCGGGCACGTCGTACGTGTGCAGCGCACGGAGATGGAGCACCAGCGCCTCGGCGAGCTCGGGGCGGGTCTTGAGGACCAGCCGCCACTCACGCTCTCGCTGGACCTCGCCCTTCCACCGGTAGACCGACGTGATCGGTCCCTCGAGCTGCGCGCACGCGGCGAGCCGCGCCCGGACGGCGCCGTCGGCGACCTCCAGGGCGGCGGCCTCGTCGTCGAACGTCGTCGCCACCTGCACCAATAGGGCTTCCATCGGGCCAGCGTAGGCCGGGTGAGCCACTCAGGCGGGACCGAGCTCACGCAGAGCCGGCAGTGCCTTCTCGAGCATCGCGCTGGTGGCGGTCAGGCTGATGCGGAAGTGCCCGGGGCGGTCGAAGACGGTCCCGGGCAGCACGAACACGCCGCGCTCGGCGAGCGCGGCGACGAAGGCGACCGCGTCGCCGCCCGGCGCGGCACCCCACAGGTAGAACGTGGCCTCCGGAACGGTGAGCGCATAGCCCGCCTCGCCGAGCGCCTGCACCATCCGGTCGCGTCGTCGCTGGAGCTCGGTGAGGTCGAGCGAGACCGTCTCCAGGGCGGGCACCGCGTACTGCATGAGGGCGTCGGGGAATCCCCACCCCATCCCCATCTGCAGCGGGAGCATGGCGGCGCGCAGCTCGTCGCGCACCGCCCGGGGGATCAGGGGCGACATCGCGAGGTAGCCGAGGCGCTGGCCGGGTGCGAGCAGCACCTTCCCGTAGCTGTAGTCGACGAGGGTCCACGGATAGCAGACGGCCGGGCTCGTGAAGCCGACGCCGTCGAAGCGGATGCGCCGGTACGGCTCGTCGGACAGCAACCAGATCCGGCGGCCGTTGCGCGCAGAGGCGGCTTCGAGCACTGCCGCGAGCTCGACCAGCCGGTCCTTCGCGTAGACCCGGCCGGTGGGGTTGGCGGGGGAGTTCACGACGACGATGCGCGTGCGCGACGTGATCGCGCGCTCGATGGCCTCGACGTCCAGGTCGAAGGTGTCGGCGGCGAGCGGCGCCTTGACGGGGATCAGGTCGGCCGCGCGGAGCATCGGGGCGTAGAACCAGCCCGGCTCGGGGATCACGACCTCGTCGCCCGCGTCGGCGACCAGCCGGAACGCGAGCGCGATGGCACCGAACGCGCCCTGGGTCATGGCGACGTCGTCCGGTTCGAACGGGAGGCCGAGCTCGCCCTGCAGGCCGGTGGCGACCGCCTCCCGAGCGGGGGCGAGGCTGGTCTTGTAGGCGAACCAGTCCTCGGAGCGCGGCTCGAGGTTCGCCCGCAGGGCGTCGACGAGGGCGGGCAGCGGCATCTCGTGCGGGTCGCCGAACGTCAGGTCGACGACGTCGGGTTGCCCGTCCATCGCGCGCAACGAGAGGAAGAACGAGGTGACGGGCTCGATCGCGTCCCGTGCTGCGTGTGCGCGCTGCGACAGCTCCATGCCCGGACTCCTCCCGCGGGACGCCGGCGCGTCCCGACGCTCCTCATGATGCTCCCCGAAGACCAGGGGTACCAGGCCTTCGTCACCCCGGGGATGGCGGGACCAGGGGAAAACGGTTCGACCCGGCGACCGGTGGCCCGGTACGTTGTGCGACACGACGGCGTGTAGTTCAGACGAAGAACACCCGGCTTCGGACCGGGAGGGCGCGAGCTCGACGCTCGCCACGCCGGCCATCGACGTGTAGCTCAGAGAAGAGCGCCGGGCTCTCAACCCGGAGGGCGCAGGTTCGGAACCTGCCACGTCGGCATGTCCTACGTCGAGCGTCAGCTCCTCGCCGCGGCGCAGACCGCCGCCACGCACACCGACCCCGCCACGCGGGAGCGGGCCGACCGGCGTGCGCAAGCCTGGGTGAGCCACGTCGTGGGCGTGCTGAGCGGAGCCATCAGGACCGGCGTGCGGACGCCGGTCGGCGGCCTTCCCGCCTGGGTGACGCTCGACGTGCTGCACGGCGGCTTCGCGTCCGGGGCGCCCGCGGCGGGCGGTCGCCTGGCCGACGACGAGCGGGACCTCGCCCGCGACCTGGGTCTGCCGCGCACCCGCGAGGCGCTCAACGCCTGGCACCTGACCGACGACGGCCGGGCCTGCCTCGATGCGATGCTCGACGACGGGCGCTACACGCTCGCTCACCCCGAGAACGCGGTGCTGCTCGTGGTCGCGTGGCTCGTCCGCGCGGGGGACCACGACGAGGCGCTGGCGCTCCTCTCGCAGGTCGGAGCGTTCATGGACCGCCTGCGGTTCTACCCGGCGGCGACCTCGCACGACGAGGCGCCCGCGGACCTCGTCTTCCGCCGGTCGGAGGCCGCGACACGGTCCGCGCTGGTGTCCCGGACGGCGAACGCGCGCGTCGAGGCGCAGCGTGAGGCGCTCACGGTCTGGGCCCCGTTCGCGGACGAGCTGCTCGCGCTGTGGTGGCCCGCCGTGGACCGGGCCGACGGGCCGGCCCTGCCGGACGCCACGGCCCTCACCCGGGCGGCGAGCCGCTACCGCGCGCTCGCCGCGCAGCACACGAGGTGCACCTCGCACACCAGCCGCAAGACGAACCTCGGCGTCCTCGTCGAGGCCACGACCCGCGCGGCCACCGACCGCGTCCTCGCACCGGCAGACCTGGCGCGCGCCGCGCACGCGGCGCGCAGCATGGTCCGCAAGCGGGGGCTGCCGACGTCGGACGAGCTGGCCCGCGAGCGCGCGGCTCACCGGGTGGCGGTCGCGGCACCCTCGCACGCGGCGGTCGCGCACGTGGTGGCCACGCGGCTCGACGCCGACGCGACGCGGCGAGGCCTCGGCGACCCCGCGGCCGTCGTCGGACCGGTCGGAGTGCCGGAGGCGAACGCTGCCGTGCCCGCCGGCACGCCCGTGCCGGACTCGGTGGTGCGCGCCGTGGGCCTGGCCCGCCAGGCCACCGTCGAGGAGCTGCACCGGTCGGGTGCCGTCCCGTCGGCGGAGGTGCTGGCCGAGCTGGCGCCGCAGCTGGTCGGCGCGCAGCATGCTGCGACCTACCCGGACCCTGCCCTCGGTGCTCTGATGGCCCGGACGTACCGGGCGTTCCGCGAGCGGCGCTCGCTGCTGCTGACCGACCTCAGCGCACAGGTGCGGATGACCGAGCTGCCCTGGGTCGCGGCGGTGGACGGGCACCGGCGCGTCGACGACGGCGCGCGGGACTCGGCCGCCGACGCCCTGCGGAGGGTGGGCGGCCTGTACCTGGAGTGGTTCCCGGGGACGCCCCTGCCCAACCCGCTGCTCGTGGAGCTCGAGGCCCTGGTCACGCAGGCGGGCCTCGACGTGCCACTGGTCCCGGAGCTGGCGGCCGACATCTTCCAGGACGCGTTCTCCGCGCGGTTCGTGCGGGCGTCGAGGCACGTCGCCGACCACGCCGGCCCCGCGTACCTGGCCTACTACGGGCTCGCCGACGACCTGCGCCGTCTCGCTCCGCGCGGCGACGACCGCACGGCGTTCGCGACGCTCTGCCGCCGCCGCGCCCGGGCCGCCGGGTCGGGGCCGTCCCGCTGGTCCGTGTCGCGCAACGGCATGGTCATCGAGCAGAGCCAGCTCCTGACGAGCCACAACCTGGCGTCGCTCGCGGCTCTCGGCGTCGTGGTGGACCCGGAGGCGGCGGTGAGGGGTGCGTTCGCCGACGTCGTCCGGCTCGCCCGGGACGCGACCCGCGCGGGCGAGAGCCGGCGGTACCTCGCCATGAGCCGCGCCCGCGCGGCCGGGCTGGCATGGCGGCACGTGGTGTGGTTCGCGGCGCTCCTGTCTCCCGAGGCGGGGCGCCGGCTGCTACGGGACCTGGCGGCGACCGGGCGGGAGCCCGCTGGGCTGCCCGGCGCCCTCGCGAGGGCTGTCGACGACCTGTGCGCGGCGTACGACGGTACGACGCCGGTCCGGCCGCTGCTGGGCTGGTCGAACGGTCCGCACCCGCTGCTGGGCTGAACCAGACGCTTGCCACGGCGAACCATCTGGCACCCTGGCGGCATGACGGGACCAGGACCAGCGCGCACGGGAGAGTTCCGCTTCCGGGACATCGCCGTCGTCGCCTACGCGCCGTCGGTCGTGAGCTCGGTGGGGCACGGCGCGGTGATGCCCGTGCTCGCGATCCAGGCGGTCGACCTCGGGGCGAGCGTGCCGGTGGCGGCGCTCGTGGTCGCGCTCATGGGCGTCGGCGCCCTGGCCGGCTCGCTCCCGGCCGGGGCGGTGGTGGCCCGGTTCGGGGAGCGCCGCACCCTGATGGTCGCCGGGCTCGTCGACGCAGTCGCGATGGTCGCCGCGTTCCTCGCCCCTGCCGTCTGGCCGCTGGGCGTGGCCGTCGTGGTCAGCGGCGCGAGCTGGTCGGCGTTCCTGCTGGCCCGGCAGGGTTTCCTGATCGACGCGGTCCCGGTGAGCCACCGCGCTCGCGGCATGGCCCTGCTGGGTGGGTCGATGCGGGTCGGCCTGCTCTTCGGCCCGCTCCTGGGGGCGGCCCTGATCCACCTGTCCGGGCTGCGGGCCGTGTTCCTGCTCGCGGCGTGCTCGGCGGTCGTGTCCGCCCTGATCGTGATCCGGATGCCGGACTTCGGCCGCCGGGAGCGCGGGACCACGCCGGCCCGGGTGCACACGGTGCTGCTCCGGTACCGGCGCACGCTGCTCACGCTGGGGGTCGCCGTGATCGTGATCGCCGCGTCGCGGTCGGTCCGCACGGGGCTGCTGCCGCTGTGGGCCGACCACGTCGGGCTCGACGCGGCCGTGGTCTCGCTGCTCTTCGCGATCGCCGCTTCGATCGACATCCTGCTCACCCTCCCGGGCGGCTGGCTGCTGGACACGCGGGGGCGGCAGGTCGTGGCGGTGCCGGTGGTGCTCGCCGTCGGGATCGGGTGCCTCCTCCTGCCGCTGACGGACTCGGCCCTCGGCGTCGGCGCGGTCATGGCCCTGATCGCGTTCGGCAACGGCCTCGGCTCGGGGATCGTGATGACCCTCGGCGCCGACGTCGCGCCGGTCGAGGGCCGGGCGCAGTTCCTCGGCGGCTGGCGGCTCTGCGGCGACCTCGGGAACACCGGCGGCCCGCTCCTGGTGACCGCGGTCGCGGCGGTCGCGCCGCTGGCGGCGGCGCCGGTGGTGCTCGGGGTCCTCGCGCTGGCCGGGGCGGTCTGGGTGGGCTACTGGACGGGCAAGGCGGACCGCGTCCGGCGGGAACGCCTCCGGCCCTGATAGGGTCACTATGACCCTATCGACTGGTAGCGAGGAGCGACCTGCCATGGACGAACCCACCGAGTACGACCCGCACGCCTATCCGCCCGTGGCGGTCACGGTCGACCTCGTGATCACCACCCTGCGCGGCGGCCGCGTCCACGTCCTGCTGGTCGAGCGCGGCGAGGAGCCGTTCCGCGGCGCGTGGGCGCTCCCGGGCGGCTTCGTCCAGCCGGACGAGGACGCCGGCACCGCCGCGCGCCGAGAGCTCGTGGAGGAGACCGGCATCGGCCTGGCGACGCCCGTGCACCTCGAGCAGCTGCGCACCTACTCCGCCCCGGGGCGTGACCCCCGCATGCGCGTCGTCTCCGTCGCCTACGTCGCCCTCGCCCCGGACCTCCCGGACCCCGTGGCGGGCAGCGACGCGGCCGGCGCCCGCTGGTGGGCGGTCGACGACGTGACCGACGGCGAGATCGACCTCGCGTTCGACCACGCCGAGATCCTGTCCGACGCCGTCGAGCGCATCCGGTCGCGGCTCGAGTACACGACCCTGGCGACGTCGTTCCTGCCGCGCGTCTTCACGCTCGGCGAGCTGCGCGCGGTCTACGCCGCGGTGTGGGGCGAGGCCCTCGACCTGCAGAACTTCCGCCGCAAGGTGCTGGCCGCCCCGGGTTTTGTCGAGCCTGTCGACGAGGTCCGGGTCGGCGTGCCCGGCCCGCGTGCGCAGCTCTACCGGGCGGGGGAGGCGGACGAGATCGTCCCGCCGTTCCGGCGCCCGTCCCGCACGGCGCGGGGCGACCGGTGACCCCGCCGCTCACGCCGGCCGCGGTCCTGGGCGCCGCCACCTGGACGGCGCTGGGCGTGCCGCGCACCCGCGAAGGGCTGCGCGCGCTGCGCCGGACGCTGCACCCCGACCTGTGCGCGGACCCGCTCGCCGGCGCCGCCTTCGCCCACGTCACCCACCTCTACGACGGGCCCGACGTCGTCCTGCGGCTCGCTACGGCCCGTCGCCACGGCCCCGGCCGCCTCGTCTGGACCCCGGTACCGGGGTTCGAGGACCTGGCCGACGTCGCGGACCTCGCCCACGCCGACCTTGCCCGTTGCCGCCACCCGAGGTTCTTCACGCGGACGGCCCCGGTGCCCGGGGCTCCGCGCCCCGGCTCCCGGCTCGCCACCTACGACGACGGCGGCCCGGCCCGCTGGTGGTTCCTGGCCGACGTCGGCCGGCTCGGCTCCCGCACCGCCGTGTGGGTGGTCAAGCGCCTCGCGGCGGCGATCGAGCAGGCCGCCGAGGTGGGCTGGGTGCACGGCGACATCCACCCGGGGACCGTGGTGCTGTGCCCCGAGGAGCACGGTCTGCGCCTGGACGGCTGGTGGTCGGCGGTCCGGGTGGGGGACCGGCTCGCCGTCGCGCCGGTGGCGGCGACCCCGCCGCGATGGCTCGGTGGCGCTCGCGCCGACCCCTGCCTCGCCGTCGCGCAGGCGGCCGCGACAGTCCTGGAGGTCGCCGACGTCGACGAGCCCCTCGCCGCCGTGCTGCGCCGCCATGCGACGGGCCACGGCCTGCCCGCCGACCTGCTGCGCGACGTCGACGACGCCGCCCGGAGCCTCTATGGCGCGCCGGTGTGGCACCCGCTGCCCGAGCCTTCGTCGCCCTCGCTGTGAGGCCACCGAGGCGTGGTATGGTCATTACGACCACATAAAAGGTGAGAATGAGCGCCCAGGCGGGATGGCCGCCGTCGGGCACGGAGGGAGAAGGCGATGGGTGGCGGAAGCTGGAGCAAGGACACCTACGACGCCGTGACGGGCGCCCGCGCCGCGTCCGGGGCGACGTTCGGCTACGACCGGGCGGCCCGCCGTTCGGGCAGGCTCGAGGCCCACCCGGACCTCGACCCGACGCGGCTCGGCAGCGGCGGCAAGAACGTCCGTGAGTCGCGCGACAGCGACGAGCACCCCAGGTCCGTGCCGATCGTGGTCGGGTTCGACTCGACGGGGTCCATGGGCTCGGTGCCGCGCGTGGCGCAGCAGAAGCTGGCGACGCTGTTCGGCCTGCTGGTCGACAAGGGCTACGCCACCGACCCCCAGGTCGCCGTCGCCACCTACGGCGACGCCACGTGCGACCGGGTGCCGCTGCAGGTGAGCCAGTTCGAGTCGGACAACCGGATCGACGAGAACCTCGACCGGCTGCTCCTCGAGGGTGGCGGCGGCGGGAACAACGGCGAGACCAGCAACCTCCTGCTCTACTACCTGGCCCACCACACGGTGACCGACGCCTGGGAGAAGCGCGGACGGAAGGGCTACGTCTTCCTCGTCGCGGACGAGAAGCAGGTGCCGATCACGCCCGAGCACGTGCGCCGGTTCGTGGGCGACCCGCAGCCGCTGGGCGGGCTGGACTTCGCCACCATCGCCGCGGACGTCTGCCGCACCTGGAACGTGCGCGTGCTGCTCATCAACAACGGGACGGCCCTGCAGCAGCGTTCCCAGGAGTTCTACGAGGGGCTGTTCGGCCCCGACGCGCTGACGATCGTGCAGGACCCGAACGCCATCGCGGAGACGATCGCCGCGATCGTCGGCTTCGAGGAGGGCAAGGACCTCGCCACCATCACCGACGACCTCACCGCCGCCGTCGGCCGGGAGGTCGCGCTCCGGGTCGGGACCAGCCTCGCGGCCCGTCGCCCCGCGGTAGGCCTGCGGTGACGGTGCGGGACCTGTCGAGGCCCGCCACCGCCGACGTGGTGGTGGGCCTCGGGTTCGGCGACGAGGGCAAGGGCGCCGCGGTCGACGCCCTCGTCGCCGCGTCCGGCGCGGACCGCGTGGTCCGGTTCAACGGCGGGCAGCAGGCCGCGCACAACGTGGTCGTGGGCGGCCGGCACCACACGTTCGCGTCCTTCGGGTCGGGCTCGTTCTCGGGCGCCCCCACCTGGGTGGCCGGCTACTGCACGGTGGAGCCGACGGCGGCCGCGGCCGAGCGGGCGGCCCTCGTGCGCCTCGGGCTCGCCCCGGTCCTGTACGTGGACGGCGGGTGCCTCGTCACGACGGCGGCGCACGTGGCCGCGAACCACGCACGCGAAGCGGGCCGCGGAGCGGCCCGGCACGGTTCCACCGGGACGGGCTTCGGCGAGACGGTCGCCTTCGCCCTCGCCCTGCCCGACGACGCCCCGCGCGCCGCCGACCTCGCCCGTCCCGCCGAGCACGTGGCCAAGGCCGTCGCCGTGGCCGAGACCCTGGTGGCCGACGGCGTGCTCGACCCCACCTGGGCGAGCACCGACCGGGCCGCCGCCGCGGCCCGGTCGCAGTGCGAGGCGGCGGCGGCGTTCACGCTGGTGGACCGGGACCGCCTGCTCGACGAGCTGCGGACCGGGCACACGGTGTTCGAGGGCGCGCAGGGCTTCTGGCTCGACGAGAGCTTCGGTTTCCAGCCGCACACCACGTGGTCCACGACGACTCCGGCCAACGCGGGAGAGCTGGCGCGTTCGGCCGGGATCGAGCGGGTGCGGACCGTCGGCTGTACGCGCACCTACGCCACCCGGCACGGGGCCGGGCCGCTGCCTGGCGAGGGCGCCCTCCCGTCCCGGCCGGCCGAGCCCCACAACGGCGACGACACCTTCGCGGGGGTGTTCCGCACCGGCGCGATCGACGCGGACCTGCTCCGTGCCGCCGTCGACCAGACGATGGCCGACGTGCTGGCCGTGTCCCACGCCGACGTGTTCGACGGGTTCGTCACGACCGGCGGCAGGCTGCCGCTGGACGCGTTCGGGCCGGTGGCCCTGGTGGGGCGGGGGCCGGCGAGGGAGGACCGCCGGGCATGGGGAGACCTCCCCATCGACCGGGCTGGCCGTCACCGGGCGGCGCCCGTATTGTGACCTCTCGCCAGGTCAGCGACGTGCGGGGGGATCAGTGGGTGAGCGTGCAGTCGCCGTCCGCCGACACCAGCGCGCCGTCGACGTCGACGTCGACCCGCCCCTTCGAGCGGAGCTCGAACACCGCCCCGGACGGGTCCTGGGCGGACAGCGAGAGCCAGCCACCCGTGCCGTCCCCCTCGACCGGCTCGGTGAAGCCGCGTCCCTCCAGGACGGGGGCCACGGCGTCGGCGATCTCGGACCACGTGGCCGCGTCCACGTCGACGTCGGCGCGGAGCCGCTCGGTCGAGAAGGCGCAGCCGGCGTCGGACCCGGACGCCGAGGCCTCGTACTCCGAGGTCCACTCGGCGGGAACGCCCGTCGCCGCGTCGACCAGGCCGGTGACCTCTCGCAGGAGGTCTCCGTAGTGCGCCTCGGCCTCGTCGAGCGCCACCTGTGCCACCGGGTCCTCCACCGACGGGAGGCGCGTGGTCACGTCGCCGGGCGGGTCGGCCTGAGCGGTGCACCCGCTGAGCATCCCGACGGCCAGTGCCGCCCCCGCGAGAGCGAGCAGGCTGCAGTGGTCGTTCTTCGGCATCGTTGTTCCCCCGCGCGTCGAGATCGTTCTGAACCATCCCGAAAGTACTGCACGCGCGGACAGTCCTGCGCCCTACCCCGTACGGAGACCACATGAGCGAGTTCTGGGGAGCGGACGTCCAGCAGCTCCGGGAGCTGGGACGACGTCTCGGCTCCTGGGGCGAGGACCTGCAGGGCGTGCCGCGTTCTGTCGACCCCGCCGTGGCGAGCGCACCCTGGAAGGGGCCCAACCGGGAGGCGTTCGTGGCTGAGTGGCGCGGTCAGCACCGCCCGGCCATCGCCGCGGCCGGCGCCGCGCTCGCCGACATGGCCACCCGGCTCGCGGCGAACGCCGAGGCGCAGGAGCGCAAGAGCAACGGCGGCGGTGGCTCGGGCGGCGGGGGAGGAGCCGGCGGTGCCGGCGGCGACGGCGCACCCCGGTCGACCGAGGGCAACCCGACCGACAACGGCGAGCACAAGCCGATCGGTCCCGTGGACCTGGACGAGGACGAGTTCCGGCCGGACAACATCTCCCAGGGTCAGATGGGCGACTGCAGCCTGCTCGCGTCGGCCGCGGCCATGGCGAAGGCGGACCCGGAGTGGCTCCAGGAGCACATGAAGTACGACGCGGACACCAACACCTACACCGTCACGCTCTACGACGAGGACGGCAACCCGGTGGAGGTCAAGGTCGAGGGAAGCCTCATCGACCCCGCGGCCATGGGCGCCGACGGCAACCCCGCCTGGGTCAGCGTCTACGAGAAGGCGGCTGCGCAGTTCCAGGGCGGCTACGAGAACATCCAGTCGCAGTGGCCGCAGGACATGATGAAGATGATGACGGGCAAGGACGCGGACGAGTACTCCACGGACGCGTTCCTGCCCTGGAACGAGCGCAGCACCGGCGAGATCCGTGACGACCTGGCCGACGGGAAGCCCGTCGTCGCCTGGACGCCGAAGGACGTGGACCACGACGACATCGTGGGTGGTCACGCCTACATGGTCGACAGCGTGGACAAGGACGGGAACGTTCGGCTGATGAACCCGTGGGGTCCGAACGCGGGTGAGCCCCACTACGTGACCCTCACCGAGGAGGAGTTCAAGAAGAACTTCAGCAACGTCGCGGTGAGCGAGAAGCCTGGTGACTGACGACGGACGCACCAGCACCCCGCCCGCCGACGAGGTCCCCCGAACGCAGCAAGGAGACGACATGACCGAGAACGCAGCCGAGGCCCAGCAGGACGACGTGGTGATCCCGCTGGCCTCACGCGCCAGGATCGGCGCCACGACCGTCGGCGTCATGACGGCGGTCCGCCGGGACACCGGCCTGATCGCCCGCCTGACCATCCAGGGGGAGGGCGGCGAGTCGGCGAAGGTGGTGCTCTCGCCCGGCGACGAGTTCAGCCTCTTCGACGAGGGCCAGGCCGTGCTCGTGGACGTCCGCATCCCGGAGACGGTGTCGGCCATGCCGGGTGGGTCTGCCGCGACGACGCCCAGCGTGGTGATCCGCCGGCTGGAGGGCTGAGGGATCATGGGTCGATGATCTCTACCGATCTCGCCACGGAGCTGCGTGAAGCCGGCCTCGTCTGGAACCCGGTGGACGGGGACCAGTTCCGTATCGACGCGCCGGAGCTCGCGAGCGATGTCTTCACCGTGAGCACGATGACCATCGAGGCGCGGGAGTACCCGACGGGCACGATCCTCGGCTTCAACGGCACCACCGAGTGGGCGCTCGACTCGGTCGCGATCGAGGACGCCCTGTGGCTGCCGCGCGAGGACCAGCTGCGCGCTCTCCTACGCTCGAGCTTCCGAGCCCTGCGCCGCGTCGACGGCGCCTACGAGGTCGAGGTCGAGGTCCTTGGCCGGACACGCGTCTTCACCGACCCGGATCCCGCCGATGCCTACGGCCGGGCGCTGCTCGCGCTCATCGAGCTCAGCCGCTGAGGTCAAGGGACCACCGCCAGCGGGTGCACGACGCCGGAACCCGCGTCCACGAGCGCTGCCCGCGTCATCGTGCCGGTCAACGGGAGGATCTCGTAGGCCGCTTCGAGCACCAGCGGTGTCTGCTCCAGCCGCACGCGCGTCGCCACGGTGACGTGCGGAGTCCAGGTGCCTGGGACGTAGTGCTTGTGCAGCTCGTCCTCCGTCGCGCCGAGCGCCTCGACGAGCCGCTCCTGGCGTGCCACCAGCTCGCTCGTCACGGCTGGGACGAGGTTCATCCGGCCACGTCGGAACGCCGCGACGGCGTCGAAGCGGATAGTGGTAGGTCCTGCGTCGGGCAGCGACTCGGCGGCGGCACGTACCTTGTCCAGGTCCCAGGAGCGCAGCACCGCCAGGGAAAGGTGCGGCACGTGCCGGCGGTGCGTGTGCGTGGCGAGCGTGGGCACGCCCTCGGCCTCGAGCCGCTGCCACAGCTGTCGCAGGACCCGCTCGGTCGGCCCGTCGAACAGCAGGCACACGGCCAGCGCCATCGTCCCAGCGTAGACGTCCACGGTGCCGTCACGCCGAGCGCCGAGCGCCGCGCTCCCAACCTCGGGTGCGCGGCGCTCGCCACCTGTCGTGCGCTGACCTATCGCTGGAGCGTGAGCAGGCCCGGTCGGTACGGCAGGAGGCCGTAGTCGCCGCCGGAGCTGGGGGAGCGGCCCTGGTACAGCAGCTGCAGGTTGCAGGGGTCGATCGTCATGGTCTGGTCGGCGGTGGTGCGGATGAGCTCACCGTGGCTGATGTCGCTGGTCCAGGTGGCGCCGCTGTTGGCCTTGCCCGCGAACGGGTTGCTCTCGGTCGCCGCCTGCGGTGTCCAGGAGCCGGAGAGGCTGGTGGCGGTGAACGAGCGGAAGTACCTGCCGTTGGCGCCGATGGCCTCGACGATCATGAGGTACTGGTTCTGACCCTGGACCTTGTAGACCTGGGGTGCCTCGAACAGGTTGTTCGTGGTGTCGCTCATGATCGTGGTGTACGAGCTGCCGAAGTTGCCCGGGAAGTTCCCGATCGGCATGCTGGCCCGGTAGATCTTGCCGTTGTCACCGGCGAAGAACAGGTACATGTTCGTGCCGTCGCCGATGACCGTCTGGTCGATCGGACCGGTGCTGGAGCCGGAGATGCTTCCCGTGAACATGGGGCTCGCGGCGGACCAGCCGTTGGGGTTCGTCGGGTCGTTCGACGTGCGGTACATGAACGCGGCCGCGCCCCACTGGTAGGTGAGCACCCAGATGTTCTTCGGCGCGAAGTAGAACAGCGACGGCGCCACGGTGGCGGAGGACATCGCGTTCTGCGAGGCCGAGCCGAGCTCGGAGAAGTTGTTCACCAGCCCGAAGTTCATCGATCCCCAGGACGTGCCGAAGTCGTGGGTCGTCGCGTAGACGAGGTGCTTGCCGTTGTACGGCGCGGTGGTGAAGTCCTTGAGCGAGGCCCAGCCGGACCGTGGCTGGGCGAGCACGCCGGTGGACGACCAGCGGTAGCTGGAGGGCAGGCTGCAGGAGGACCCCGAGCTGCTGACGAGCGAGGCGTCGTCGATGGAGAAGCCGTCGGTCCCGGCGGCCGTCTCCACGTAGAACGTGGCAGACGACAGCGTGCCGGACCAGCTCGCGGTCGCGGTCCCGGTCAGCTGCGTCCAGCCGGACGAGCTCACGGCGCCCTGCGCCAGGGTGAGGTAGTTCGTCGTGCCGCCGGCGGTGATGGCCAGCGTGACCCTGGCGGTCGGCGTTCCGCTCTGCGACCGCACCCACACGCTGGCCGTGTAGCCGGTGTTGTTCGCCAGGACGGAGGTCACGGCCTGGGCGGAGCCGTTCCAGGACGCCGTGCGTCCCGTCCTGGCGAGCGAGCGGGAGCCGCCGTGGACGGGGCTCGTGGAGGACACCAGCGAACCGGCGCCGAAGGCGGACCAGCCGGTCGTGCCGTTCTCCATGTCGCCGTTCGTGAGCAGGTTGCTGCTCGCGGCGGCGGCGGGGGAGACCTGGATCGGGGCTGTCGCTGCGACGGAGGTCAGCACCAAGGCGGCGGCGACCCCCAGTGCCTGCATGACGACGGACCTTCTTCTGCGCATGGTTCGCTCCTCAACTCGTCGTCCCGCTCGTCGCGTGGCGTGGCGGGAGAAATGGGTGGGTACAGCCAGGATGTGAGCGCTAACATCGTTGTTGCGAGAGCCTGGCCTTGGCTCCGTTTTAACGTTACATGGACGAAACGCGACACACAAGACATTCCGGAGGTCTGGCGTTACTTCCGGTCGTTGACGGGGCGGCGTGTGCTCCCGCGTACCACCAGGGCGACCTCGCTGACGACGTGCTCCGGCGTCGTTCCCTTGTTGTCCATCTGCTGGCGCAGGAGCCGCAGGGCGTGAGCCACCATGGCGTCGTGCCCGGGGTCGACGCTCGTCAGCCCGGGCCCGACGTGCTCGGAGACCCGGAGATTGTCGAACCCGACCACCTGGACGTCCTCGGGAACCACGAGGCCGGCGTCGCGCAGCCCTGCCATGGCTCCGATCGCGACCTCGTCGGTGACACCGAGGACGCCGTCGACCTCCAGCCCGCCCTGGACCCGCTCCCGGATCGCTGATCGGGCCTCCGCGATCGAGAAGGACTCCAGCGGGATCGCCAGCGAAGGGTCCGGGCTCAGGCCGGCCGCTTCGAGGGCCTGAGCCCAGCCTCGCGCCCGGTAGGTCGCCATCTCGGGGTGGGGTGCCTCGAGCCGGCCGCCGAGCACGGCGATGCGCCGCGCGCCGCACTCGACAAGATGCTCTGTCGCGAGCCGCGCCCCGGTGACGTTGCCCATCTTGACGCGGTGGTACCGGTCGGGCACGTCCTGCTCGCCGAGGAGCACGATCGGCACGTCGGGATGGATGCGGTCGAGGTCCTGGAAGTCCAGACCCACGGCGCTCAGCAGGACGCCGTCGTACTGCTGGAGCCGGGCGAGCGACAGGGCGGAGAGCTCACGCTCGCGGCTCGCGCCGGACTGCTCGACGACGAGGTGCAGGCCCTCCGGTGCGAGGACGTCGGAGATCCGGGCCGCCAGCTCGCTGTAGTACTGATGGTCGAACCGCGGCACGATGAGGCTCACCGTGCCGGTCCGGCCCGACCGGAGCCGCCGCGCGGCCAGGTTGATCTCGTAGCCGAGCTCGTCGACGACCTCCAGGACGCGGAGCCGCGTCTCGGCGCCGACGTTCGGTCGCCCGTTGAGCACGTTCGACACGGTCATCAACGAGACCCCGGCGGCTCGGGCCACGTCGCTCATCGTCCGTCTTTCTCCCACGTCGGGTCACTCTGCCACGGGTCACGGAACGGCGACGATCCATGGGTCCGGCTTGACGATCCACGACGCGCGATGGTGAACTCTCGACCACCTGGTTTATCGATATACCGTGCGGGCCGTGCGCGACCCACTGGTGGCAGCGAAGCCACCCCTGTCCAGAACGCGACCCGGTACCGACGCCGCGGCGCAGGCCACCGAAGGAGACCATGACTGACACGACACGACCCGACTTCTCCGTCGACGCGAGGCAGAAGTCCGGGCCTGCGCTCAAGCACATCTGGAACGAGTGCCTGGGCGCGGGCCGGGCGAACGAGGCCCTGCGGGCAGACTGGCAGGCTCAGTTCCGCGAGGCGGTCACCGAGCTCGGCGCGCGGTACGTCCGGTTCCACGGTGTGTTCCACGACGACATGTTCGTCTACCGCGCGAGCGAGGGCGGCGGCTTCGGCCCGCCCACCCCTCTGCCCGAGCCGGTGTACACGTTCAGCTACGTCGACAAGGTGTTCGACGCCATCCTCGCGGCGGGAGCCCGGCCCTTCGTCGAGCTCGGGTTCATGCCGCGCGAGCTCGCGACCGAGACCGAGACCGTCTTCTGGTGGAAGGCCCACTGCAGCCCGCCCCGGGACATGGACCGGTGGGTCGGGCTGGTGACGACGACAGTCCGGCACTGGATCGACCGGTACGGGCTCGACGAGGTACGCCGCTGGCCGTTCGAGGTGTGGAACGAGCCGAACCTGGTCCCGCACTTCTGGACCGGGACCAGGACCCAGTACTTCGAGCTCTACGCGGCGACCGCGACCGCGATCAAGGACATCGACCCGGGGCTGGTCGTGGGCGGGCCGTCGACGAGCGTCTTCGTGCCGGACGACCGCTACGCGGGCGAGACGCAGGACAGGTCCTCCGAGCACGCGACGGCTCAGGCCGCGGACCCGGACGCGCTCGACTGGCGCCCGGTGTGGATCGAGGAGTTCCTGACCTGGTGCGGTGATCGCGACGTGCCCGTGGACTTCGTCTCCACGCACCTGTACCCGACCGACTACGCCTTCGGCTCCGACGGCCGGGCCACGGAGATCCGGCGGCACGTCGATGCCACCTCCGACGACCTGACGGTCCTGCGGGATCTCATCGCTCGCAGCCCGTACCCCGGCGCCGAGGTGCACATCACCGAGTGGTCGAGCTCGCCGTCGAGCCGGGACGCCATGCACGACACGCTCTTCGCCGCGACGTACATCACGCGTGCTTTCCTCCGGTGCGCCGCGCTGGCCGACTCGATCGCCTACTGGACGTTCACGGACGTCTTCGAGGAGGGTGGTGCCGGCATCGGGCCGTTCCACGGAGGGTTCGGGCTCGTCAACGAGCAGGGCATCCACAAGCCGACGTTCCACGCGATGGCCATGCTCGGACGTCTGGGCGACACGGTGCTGCTTGACGCGCCGCACGGGGTCGTCACCCGGGCGAGCAGCACCGGCGCCGTGGCGGCGGTGTTCTTCAACTACCCGGACGAGATGGGTCGCCGACCCGTGGGCTCCGAGAGCTCCTACGAGGCCACCCGGCGGCTCGCCGCCTACGGTCCGAGCCGACGTATCCATCAGGCCATCGAGGGCCTGACGCCCGGGACCCTCGTGGACGTCGAGATCCTCGACTGGGACCGCGGGAACCCCGCCGAGGAGTGGCACCGGCTCGGTGAGCCGCTCAACCTGTCACGTGAGGTGGAGGCGCACCTGCGGCGCGTCGCCGACGACCTGCGTCGCTCCACGCTCGAGGTGCCCTCGACAGGAGTCCTCGTGCTCGACCTCGAGCTGCCGCCGTGGGCCGTGATGTCGATGGTCACGCGCTGACGCGCTCGGCGGTGTTCTCCGTCCGGACGTGTCCCGTTTGTACGGTGTTCACGCCCGCGTAGGCAGCGCGTACCGGGCCGGCCCTATCTTTCGAGCGTGCTGACCCGTGGCGTGGCCGGAAGCGTGCTGGTCCTGCTCGGGGGGTTGGTGGTCTCCACCCTTCCCGAGTCGGTGCCGATCCTGGGCGGGGATCAGCTGGCCTTCGTCCGCGGGCATACCGCAGGCCGGATGGCTGGGCTGTGCGTCGTGCTGCTCGGGCTGGGCATGCTCGGCGCCGCGTGGCTGGCGCTGTGCCGGGCCGTCGCGGGTGACGGAGGGGCAGAGCGTGCCGGAGCTCTCGCCCTGGTCCGGCGGGCCACCGTTCTCTGGTCCGTGCCCCTGCTCCCGGCGCCTCCGCTCTTCTCCCGCGACGGCTGGTCGTACGCCGCGCAGGGGATGCTGACCCACTTGGGGGTGTCGCCGTACGACAACGGCCCGGGGGTGCTCTCCGGGCCGATCGTCGAGGCAGTCGACCCTCGCTGGATGGACACGCCCGCCCCGTACGGCCCGGTGCCGCTGATCTTCGGGGACCTCGGCGCGAGCCTGACCGGCAACCCCTGGGTGCTGGTCGTCGGACACCGGTTGGTCGCGCTGATCGGGTTGGTGCTGCTCGCCTGGGCGGTGCCGAGGATGGCGGGATGGACAGGTGCCAACCCGGCCCTGGCCTCCGCCGTCGCCCTCGCCTCGCCGCTGATGATCGCCAACGGCGTCGGGGGCCTGCACCTCGACCTGCTGATGGTGGGCCTGATGGCCGCAGCCCTGGTGGCCGGTGCCGAGCACGGCTGGATCGCCGGAGCCGTGCTCGGTGGCCTCGCTGCGGCCGTGAAGCTGCCGGGCGGACTGGTCTGCGTCCTGGTCGTCGTGGTCTCGCTCCCGGCCGGGGCGCTGCTCGTCGACCGGGTGCGCCGCCTGGTGCTCGTCGCCGCGGTCTCGGTCGGGTCCTTGGTCGGGACCGGCCTCCTGTGGGGACTCGGGGTCGGCTGGATCGGGGCGCTGGGCGTCCCGGCAAGCCTCGACACCCTGCTCTCGGTGCCGACGCTCGTCGGCCGCGCCCTCGACTGGGCCTCCGGGCTCCTCGGGACCGGCCTGGAGCCGGACCTGTTCCGCAATCTGGTCCGAGGGCTCGCCATGGTCGGCCTGGTCGTCTACGCCGGGTGGACCGCCCTGCGCCGGCCCACCGGGGACCCGGCAGACGCCGTCCGGGGGACCGCCTTGCTCCTCGGCGCGACGTTGCTGCTCAGCCCCGTGGTGCACCTCTGGTACCTCCTCGGGCTGACGCCGTTCCTGGCGTCGCTGAGGCTGCCGCGCACCGGCACCATCGCGCTCGTCGCGATCTCCGTGCTCGCCGGCCTCGTGGCCCCGCTGGACTCGTCGCTGCACGGCGCCTACCTGTTCATCATGGTGGGCGCGATGTCTGTCGCGGTCCTGGCCCTGATGGTGCTGCTGACCGACCGTGGCCGGGACCGGGTCCGTGCCATCGCCGAGGCAGGCCTGGTCAGGATCACGTGATCCGCACGCTCAGGCGGCTCCCGGCTGGTCCCCGCCGCACCGCGGTCGGCGCGTCGGTTCTCTGCGCGGTCCTGCTCTCGCTGACCGTGCTGCTCACCGACCCGCCCTACGTCACCGGCGACGAGCCCGCGCACGTGGACTACGCCTACCAGGTGTGGCACGGCGAGCTTCCCGTCTTCGAGGAGGGCCTCGAGCTTCGGCCCGACGGCGCCCACCTGCCTCCCGTGCAGTGGACCGCCCAGCACCCGCCGTTGTACTACCTGCTCGTCTCCTGGCTCGTCGGGCCTCTGGCTGACGCCGGTCACCCGGTCGCCGCGGTGTACGCCGCTCGCACGGTGAACATGCTGCTGGCCGGGGTGTTCGTCGTCGTCGCCTGGTGGAGCGCCGGCCGGATGTGCCGTCCAGGGAGTGCGCTGCCGCAGCTCGTGGCCATGGTGGCGGGCCTCGCGGCCGCCGTCGCCCATGCCGGAGGGAACGCCTTCAACGACCTCGTCGCGACCCTCTGCGTGACCACGATGTTCGGCGTCGGCGCGACGGCGATCCGGCGCGGGCTGGGCACGCGGCTCGTCGTCCTCCTGTCCCTGCTGGCGGCGGCCTCTGCGCTGTCCCGGCTGTCCACGGCGCTCATCGCCGTCGTCGTGGTGGCGTTCGTCGTGGTGGCGGGGTCGGTACGGGCCACCCAGGGCAGGGGCCGGTGGGCCCCGGTCGTCGGCCTCGCCGCCGTTGCTCCGGCGACGGTCCTGGCCGCCGCCGGCTGGTTCTACGCCCGGAACGTGGCTCTCACCGGGAACGTCCAGGGTTCGCACTTCGACTGGGCCCTGCAGAACCAGGTCCGCGAGGTGCGGCCGGTGTGGGAGGTCGCGCTCGACCCGGTCACCTGGGCCCGGCTGCCGGACTTCTTCTGGTGGGCCGGCCGGGTCCCACCGACGACGCCGTATTCCGCCACGACGCTCGCAGTCACGGCGACCCTTCTCGTCTGGACGCCCCTGATCATCGCTCTGCTGGCTCGGCTCGCCCGTCACCCGAGCCGGACGGGCGCCACCGACGTGGGGGAGCACCTGGCGGACCGGCGGCTGATCGCCCTGCTGCCCTGGGCGGCCGTCGTCGTCTCCGTGTCGGCGCAGGTGCTGTACACCGCCGCAGGCGGCGGGACCTACCCCCGGTATCTGCTCCCCGTGGCCCTGCCGGTGTTCCTCGGTGTGGCCGCCGGGCTCGCCCGGCGCCCACGGCTGCTCGTGCCGCTCTGGGGTGCGGTCGCGACGGCGGACCTCATCAGCTGGCTCTTCGCCGAGCTCACCACGCCGCCGGAGCCCGGCCTCTACGGGGAACCGACGGCGCTCGCGGCGGTGGCCGGGGTGCTGGGGGTCGGGGGCGCGGTCGTCGCGGTCGTCGCGACGTCCCGCGCTTCCAAGGGGCGAGTCAGAAGCCCAGCTCTCTGAGCCAGGTGAGCAGGTCGTCCTCACGCTGCTGTGCCGTGTCCGGCTGCCAGGGCCCCATCTCGTTCGCGTCCACGAGGGCGCCGTCGCGCAGGTAGATGACGCGGTCGCCGCGGGCGGCGACGCCAGGGTCGTGAGTCACCATCACGATCGTCGTACCGTCCCGGTGCACGTCTGTGAGCGCATCCATGACCTCGTCCGACATGCTGCTGTTCAGCGCGCCGGTGGGCTCGTCCGCGAAGAGCACCGAGGGCTCGCCCGCCAGCGCACGGCAGATCGAGGCGCGCTGCAGCTGGCCGCCGGACACCTGCGTGATGCCGTGATCCTTGATGTGCGAGATGCCGAAGCGCTCCATGAGGGCATCGACGCGGGCGATCGCGGCGTCCTTGTCCTTTCCCTTGGCCGCGCCCTTGAGCGCGGGCAGCAGGATGTTGTCCCGCACGTCGAGATTCCTGAGGAAGTGCGGCTGCTGGAACACGAAACCCATCCGCGTCAGGCGGACGTTGCTCATCTCCGCATCGCTCAGCGACGTCAGCTCCCGGCCCTCCAGCGTGACGTTCCCGCTGGTGGGCTTGTCCATGCCGCTGATGCTGTACAGCAGCGTCGACTTGCCCGAGCCCGAGGCGCCCATGATCACGAGGAACTCGCCGGCACGAACCGACAGATCGATTCCGAGCAGCACCTCGGTCGGCGGGTCCGTGGAGTAGTACGTCTTGCTCAGCTCCCGTGACTCCAGGGTCACCGTTCCTTGACTCATGACTTGTCCCCTCGTTCTCAGAGCCACTGGCTCTTGTCGGCGCGCCGGATCCCGGCTGTGAGCAGGGCGACGCCGAGATGTCCCGCCCCGAGCAGCAGCAGCGGGTACAGCACGTACACCAGCCACGGGTTCGGGATGAACGTCAGGTCGGTGATCCCGAGCTGGGCGGCAGCCAGGGCGGCGCTCGCCAGCGACTGCCCCGCGGTCGCCGCGAACACGAGGCCCACCACCGTCCCGGCTGCCACCACCAGCAGCGTCTTGGTCCGTACCTGCCCCACGATCTCGTTCGCCGAGAACCCGATCGCGGACAGGACGCCCATCTTCGGCCGGTCGCGCGTGAGCCTGAGCTTGAGGAACAGGCTCGTGATCAGCACGGCCACCCCGAGTCCGAACACCAGTGCGATCCAGGCCGCGCCCCGCATCGAGTCGATCAGGACCCCCAGGGTCTCCCGCGCGTACTCCTGCGTCGGCTTCACACCCGCCGTCGGGAACTGTTCGCCGTACTCGTCGGCGATCCCTGCCGGGTCCGCGCCGTCGTCGGCCAGGTCCGCAAAGACCGTGTACGCCGAGGCGCCCTCGGTCACCTCGCCCGGCATCTTGGCGGTCTGCCCGCCGGCGGTGAGGTCCTGGTAGATCCCGCTGACCTGCACGGTGATCGACTCGTCGCCGTCGTCGATCGTCAGGTCGTCCCCGACACCCACCTGGTACTTCTCCGCGTTGAGGATCGACAGCGCGATCTGACCGTCCTGCGGCAGGCCGCCCTGGCTGAACCGGATCGCCCCGTCGACGTGGTTCCCGACCTCGACGCGCAGTCTCGCCCGCCCGTCCGCGCTGTCGGCGCTGTAGTCGACGTAGGCGTAGGTCTGCACGTCCGTCAGGCGGTCGTCGTCCGCCATCGCGGCGACCAGCCGGTCCTTGACGTCGTCCACCCCCTGCTGGAACTGCACGTCCGCACGCAGGTCACGCTCCGGCGCACCCAGGTAGGTGACGAACTGGGGGCTCTCGAACGTACTGACCAGGTTTGCCGGGAGCGTGATCAGCACCGCGGTCAGGCCGAACACCACCGGCACCAGCACCCATGCCCGGCCCTCGGCCCGCAGGTCGAGGAGGGCCAGGCGTCGGTTGACGCCCGCACCGGACGACGACGCCAGCCCCGTCCGCCGCACCCACCGCGCCTCCCGCTTCGCACGCCGGGCGGTCTGCTTCTCATCGAGCGTGCTGCCGTGCACCAGGGCGTTCACGACCTCGATCTTCTTCACCCGGCCGAGCACGCCGCGGCAGATCGCGACCACGATCACGTAGACCGCGGCGAGCGCGATCAGCGGCACGAGGAACGTCCAGATCCCCACCGGCGCCTGCGCGTAGCTCGTCTCGATGCTCTGCGTCAGCGCGTTCGCCGCGACGACTGCCAGCAACCCGCCGACGACGCAGGCGACCAGCGCCAGGATGCTGTACTTCGTCAGGTAGAGCGCGGAGATCGCGCGGTCCGGGATGCCGATCGCCTTCATCGCGCCGATCTCGTGGACCTCGTCCTCCAGGCTTCCGGAGATGACGAAGCGCAGGTTGAGCAGGGCGATCGCGACGAGGACCAGGCTGATGAACACCAGCGCGAACGCGACGAGCCCGTCGCTGATCATGCTGATGATCCGAAGCTGCTGGCCCGTGACCGGCTGGCCGTTGGTCGGAAGCCCGCCGGCGCCCTCGTACGCGGTCTGGATCGCGTTCGCGTCGCTGCCGGCCGTCAGCCGGTACTCCGCGATGATCTCCGGCACGGCGCCCCCGGCCCGCGCCAGCGCCTCGAAGTCTTCAGGATGGATCAAGAACCGCGACGACGGCGAGAGCGAGGCCGCCATCTGCGCGTCCTTCACCGACCCCCGCACCTCGAGCCGGTGCGGCCCGGCGTCGGTCGAGATCGTGAGGACGTCCCCGGCTGTCAGGCCGTACTGCTGCTCGTAGAGGACCGGGACGTACACCTCACCGGCGGCGGGTCGGACGACGCCGCCGGTCCAGTCGACCAGGAAGTCGAACTCCGCGTTCTGCGTGACGAAGAGGTTGTCGATCCGGCTGGCGGCCAGGTCGCCGTTCTCACCGGTGCTCGGCCGCTCCCAGGTGAGGGACGCGCTGTCGAAGCCGAGCATCTCCTCGACCAGCCACGCGGCGATCTCCGACTCGTGGTCCGCCGCGAACCGCTCCAGCGCGGCCCGGTCGTAGTCCCCGAGGTGCATCTGCAGGAAGTCCGGGGGCTTGCCCTGCTCGGACAGCCGGCTGATGGAACCGGCGAGCCGTTCGATCACCATCGAGCCTGTCGCCATGAGAAAGGCACTCAGGATCAGGATGACGATCAGGGCCGCGTTGACGCCCTTGTTCCTGCTCAGGTCGTTGTACGCGTACCGGAGGTAGAGCCGCTCCCCGTTCTTCACTGTGGTGCTCCGCATCCTCGGGATCCGCGACGACGTCTGCGCCAGGACGTCTCCATCCTGTCCCGGATGCAGTCCGGAAAGGATAGGTTCCTGCCCTGATGTGACCCTGGTTCTGCCGCAGGCGGACCCTGACCGCGGTCACGGTGGACCCTGACCCGTGATGGTCATTCGGGCGGCGTGGCTGATTGGCGCCAGCCGGAAGACGTCATGATGCTGGAATGCGCGGCTTAGCGAAATCCCGACATTGACCTGATGGGCATATCGGGAGACGGTCGGGCCAATATGTGCCATCATCGCCCAGGAGCGGCGCTCAGGGAAGGAATGTCTCGTGAGTGCCCGTCAGGTGTTGAGAATCCAGCACTTAACCGTCGCAGTTCCGTCGATCCTTGCAGGGGGCAAGAGAATGTTTCGACATTTGATAGGTGCCGCAGTGATTGCGCTCGTGGCACTCGTGGTGCCGGCCGGGAGTGCCGCGGCCGACGATTACACCCCGGACGACCAGCCGTACACCGTGTATGTGTCGTCCTCCACTGTCACCGCTGGCATGGCCTTTGCGGTGCTCACCACGGGCCCTGACGGTTCCGTGTCCCTCACGGTCGAGTGCAGCGCCGTACCGGACGGGTTGGTGGACATTGCCGGCGTCAGCGCCGAGGCCATCACGGTCGATGCCGACGGAGCGACGAGTTCCGTGACGATCCCGACCGCCGGCACGTGCACGATCTACGTGACGGACGCCAGCGGGGTCGTCTCGAACGTCATCACCGTCACGGTGGTAGCGCCGTCCGCTGCCGGGGTCGGGGGCGGCGGCCTGCTGCCGGTCACGGGCGCCTCCGGGACTGCGTACCTGGTCCTGGCGGGAGCGCTGCTCCTTGCCGGCGCCGCGGCGCTCGTCGCAGTACACAGGCGTACCCGGCCAAGCTGACCGGACCTGGGTCCTCAACGAACCGCGTCGCCTCCCGCCCCGGCTGGTGCGGGAGGCGGCGCGGTTCGTTCCGCCAGAGAATCGCGATCTGTGGAATCACCCGGTCTGGGAGCCCATACGGAGCTCCTGCCCACGGCCCTACGACTCGCCCGGCCGAGAAGCTGTAGCGCCCGGAGCCCAGGTCTTGACCGAGCCAGAAGTGGTCCGATCGACGGACACCGGTGCACGCGGCCAGCGGGTGCGTACGCCGGGTCAGGACGCTTACTAGGAGTGGTCCAGCTGGAACCGGCGAAGGCTCCGGGCAGCCCTTCTGTCGTATCGGTCATCGGCCGCGATCCAGGTGCCGTCGCCCAGCGGGAGCAGGTTGCGTGGAGTTGCGAACGGTTCGCCGATCACCGAAGAGGCACCCGATTCCAGGTCGACCCGGACCAGCAGAGCTTTCTGATCGACTTCGATCGTCGTCAGGAGTTGGCCGTTGTTCAGGAAGCCCGTCGTCCACTCGAACGTCGGTTCATCCGAGCGGTGCTGTTCCGGCAGCAGGTCCGGCGCCTTGAACGACGTCAGGATCTCGCCACCCGGCCAGCCATAGACCAGCAGTTCGTCCCACTCCCCGTCCGGGGACGCGACGACCCGGGTGCCATCCGGGGACAACGCCCTCAGGTACCGCCCGAGCCGCAACGGCCCTGCCGGCTCCTCGACCAGGAGCCGCCCGCCGTCGAACAACGCGTGGAAGTTGGCAAACTCACTCTGTCCCAGACCGACGGACACGATGATCGAACCGTCCGGGTGCGCGAAGAACTCGCCCCCATAGCCGACGGTCCACAGGTCCGCTTCGTCGAGAAGGCCACCGCTGGCCGCGTCAAGGACAAGGAGGTGGTCGCAGCCGTCATCCGTCATCTGAGACGCCCACACCCACACCACGCCGGCGTCAGGGCTCACCGCCACGGCCGCGCCCTCGTCTCCACCGGACCCCAGGTCATAGGACCAGACCACGGTCCCTTGGAGGTCGAGCCGGCGCACCTCGTTCCACGCGACATACACGAAGGCCTCACCATCGGGCATGACCGCGACGTGCACCTCCGAGGCGTCCCGATGATCGGCGGGCAGCGGCACGACGACGTGCATCGTCAGCAGGCTGCCGTCCGCCGGGCTACGGTCGAGGTCCGCGACGTGGATGTTCCCGCCCTGACACCACGGATACCAGCGCATCCGCGCACAGTACCGGACCCACATCAACCGGTAGCCGGGCGTCGCTGCCGTGCAAGACGATGCCCATCGTGCCCATCACGAAGAATCCGGTTCGCCACACGACAGGCGCCCGGTAGGTTGCCCGCATGGAGCCCGACGACGCCCGCAGCCGCCTGGCCGAGACGATCGGCCTCTTCCGTGAGGAGGTCCGTCCCGCGACCCGTGAGGCGCTCGTCGAGGCCGCGGTCGATGCGCTCGTCGCGGGTCTGGACTCACCGGCCCTGGCGGAGCTGGCCGGGCTGTACCCGGACGACGCTTGGTCGGAGCTCGGCCAGGTCGCGGACGCCGTCGTGCAAGAGCTCGACCTGTACGTACCGACGGGCGATGAGGTGGCTTTCGTCCGGCTGCGGCGCCAGATCGAGGCGTTGCTCGCGGGGTCGGTCTCCGCGCGTGAGCTCGCCGCGTGGGCGCACTCGGAGTACGGCCATGAGGGCTTGGACGCGGTCCAGGCGTTCGTCGTGGCGGACGACGAGTACGACGTCCTCGAGTACACGTCCCGCAGCAGCGACGAGCTCGACGCGTGGGTCCGTGACCAAGCCCAAGCTTTCCTCGACGGCCCACAGGAGGGCCAGCACGACGACCCCGACCGGGAAGGGGAGTCGACGCGGCAGCCCCTGACCGTCGTCCAGGGCGGCGTCGAACAGGTCTGGACGCTCACGGTGATCGAGCGGGCGCGTGACCACGCCTTGCACCTGGTCTCGCCCGCCGGCGCGGACTGGCGGGCCGAGGGCGGCGATGCCTGGCACGCGCTGCGGGTACTGCGTGCGGAGCTCGAGCCGCTGGGGGTGCAGCTCTGTTGCCAGGGTGCTCGGCCCGATGCTCACGTGTCGGACCTGTGCGGGTCGATGGCGGGCGGCCGACTCGCGTACGTCCTGCCGACGTGGCGCATCCCGAGGCCCCGGGACCTGGTCGACGTTCTCGCTCCGGCACCGTGGGGGAAGGTCGGCACCCTGGCACAGCAGGCTGACTACTTCGAGCGCTGGGCGCGGCGCCGGTGGCTGAGGGTCATCTGACCGACGGCAGATTGTCGTGCTGTACGGGCCTGATGTGTCAGATGCTGGACCAACGTCGGGGCAGGGGTGGAGATGCGTGCGAATGAAGGTCGCACTTGGTCAGGCTACTTTGGACCAGTTGATACTGTTGAATCGGTGCTGGTCCCCGGGTTTCTTGACAGCGATCGTCAACCTGCTTCGGTTGTTGGCTATCCGACCAAGATCTACTTGGGAGACGGGACCAGGTTTATCGAGTTTCGCGCGGACGGGTATTCTGGTCAGCTTGTTTTCGGGAACGTAGCCGATGTAGATTTGCCCGAAGAAATGTTGGACGAACTGTCTCCAATGTTTGTTGATCTGGGTTGGATGGTTCTTGGGGAGCCGATTCCACGGCGCTTGGAGAGCATTTCACTGTACCTGGACGATGCGTCGGACTTGCTGCGGAATCGAGCGAGGGCGGCCGTTGTCCTGTTTGCCGGCGGTCGAGTCTTGGTGTTGGACGCTCTCTCCACTCTGGGAATTGATATTGGCGGAGCCGAGAGTGTCCGGGATCTGGACCGCGAAATCCTGCAGGACGGGCGGGGATCCCGTGTCGTGGTGCACTGCCCGGCCAGAACCAGGGATGATCGCGATCTTCGACGGAGGTGACTGGCGGTGGCTCGACCCTCGGGGCTGGTCCTCATCGGGTACTGGGACGGTCCGCAAACAAGTCCGGGATGGCCGGGTCCGGAACGGTTCGTCGATTCCACGTGGGATGCGGACGATCGCGACATGGTGGCCGACTATCTGGGTGGAGGCCATGTTGTGCGCGCCTGCATGGGGTACTCGGACTGTCGGTTTTGCGGTCAGAGGAACGGAACGCTCGAACTGACCGACGGCAGCTTTGTCTGGCCGGAAGGGCTGCGGCACTACCTGGTCGAGCATGGGGTCCGGTTGCCTGCCCGGTTCGTTGAGCATGTTCGATCCCGGATCGAAGGGCTGGAGACTACCGATCGCGACGAGCAGTGGTGGCGCGCTCAGTGACGGCCGCTACCGAGGAGACGGATGCGCCACGTTGAGCGGAATCATGCAGAGGGATGGGTTTCGTGTCGGCCGCTACAGGCTGACAAGCGTGGACAAGGGAAGAGTTCACTACGCGGAGGTGACGGTTGCAGCTCGACCGTCGTCCACGAACGCGGTCACGGCCGGAGCCGCCCCGTTCTCGTGGAACATCGAGGCGTACGGGCCGTTCGCCAAGTCGTCGTCGATGGATCCCGTCTACGTTGCCGAGGCGCTGGACGGTGTGCGGCTTGCGCTCGACGAGTTGAACGGCTTCTTCTTCGACGCGGTGGTTGTGGAGATCCGGGAGACTCTCGTCGACACCCACCTGGGGGACGTGCGATATGCGGCAGCGCATGCGCTGTGGCGGGCGGTCGGCTTCGACCGGGTGGACCTACGGACCGTTCGGAATGGACGCCTCGTCCTGCCGGATGAGGTGAACGACGAACCGGACCCAGCCGGATAGACGCCGGAAGTAATGAAGTGCTACAGGTGGCCCTAGGGTTGAGGTGATCGAATGGAAGGTCCGGGCGCCACGTTCAACCTGATCGAATTCTCCGAGAGACTGGTTGTTCGGGTCACCGGTCGCGAGAGCGCGATTTCATTGCACAGTGAAATTGTCATTGGCACTGGATTCGTTCGGGGCAAGGCGCCCACGTCGATCGGTGTTGATGATCTTGAGAGCTGGCAGTCTGCTCTCGACTCGCTCGACGCCGGGCGGGACGTTTCGTGGCGGAAGTGGTAACGGGCGACGGCCCTCGAGATCACCCATGCTGATTGGGGTGCCGCCTGGGTAAAGGTCGTCCACGAGGATGTGTTGGTATCGGCCTCGGCCGAGCTGACTGACGGGTGGTTCGACCAGGCCTACCAGAATCTCGAGCTCGCGTTCAATGCGATAGAACGGAAATCGGACTGACCTTGTTCGGTGCAGCACGGATCGAGCGAAGAGCTCATACGAGGGGAACTCGAATTGATCGATCGGCTAGGTTCATTCCTCTCCCGCTGGTACGGCGAGCCGGACAGGGTGCAAGGCAGCGGTGTGACGACCGAAGGCCGACTTCACAAAGATCTCGCGGACTGGTGGCGGCTGGTTGAATGCTGGTCTGAGCCTGTGGTCAGGTTCAATATTGCAGTTGAGCCGGCCGCACTCCGGTCCGACGCTGGGTTTGTGACCTTCTGGATCGAGAACCAAGGCGGAATTACATGGTCTTACCCGGATTCGATGCACGATTCTACTGTCTATGTTGAGTCTGGAGGTCCCTGGGTGGACACCGAAAGGACGGTCGCTGACTTTCTGTTCGAGATGACTCTGTGTGAAGCGGCCATGGATCCGCCCTTCTCGGCGCGTGCGCGCCGCGTTCCCCGGCGGGAACTGGAGAAACTTCGGATCGACGGACATCGACTCCGGCTGGGGGATTGGGGTTGGCCTGCGGTTGGTGCGGAGCTCTACGTCGAAGGCTCCCACCTTATCGATGTTGTTCCAAGTTTCGGAGCTACGGACTACTTTGATGTGAGCTATTGCTTCCTTGCTGAGGCCGCGAGGAATGTCTGGCTATCGCAATACGAGGGTGGGATCAATTTTCTTCCCCGCAGACGACGTGAGCGAAAAGTCTTTGATGACCCGGGGGATCCGCCGCCATTCTGATCCGAGGGCCTCGATTGGCGTCGTCGGTCACGTCCGCATCGTAGAGGTTGGCGCTGCTGCCACGTCTATCTCACTTGGCTACCCTCACGATGTGGATGCGTTGGAGTCCGTCGGTGACGCCGACGCAGATGGCTGAGCCGATCGGCGTGTCTGGGGCGACGATCCAGCGTCGGATCCTGGCGGGGGAGTTCAGGTCCGAGCGCCCCGACCGTTGTCGCACCTCGATCTGGTCTTCAGCCGTGGGTCGAGGCTGAGGCTGAACGCCACCAGCAGCAGGTCGGTCCGCGTGTGCGCTCAGAGGGTGAGCCGGCCGGCAATGGTGCGGCGTGCGGCGTCCTGGGGTGCGATGTCGGACCGGCTGCGTAGTGCGTCGAACATGTTGCGCGCCCGGGTGGAGGAGTTGTCGTAGCGCGAGATTCCTGCGGCGAGCAGCGAGGGTGGGACGGCGTCGGCGGCGACGAGGGCTTCCCACTCGTCGAGCCCGATCCTCAGGTACTCGAGGCCGGTGAGCTTTGCGATGACGAGCGGGTCGGCGATCTTGCCGGGCATCGCGGTCAGGGTGCGGAGCCTGGGCAGGCCGATGAGGGGTGCCAGGTCCGTCGGTTCGGTGTCCAGCCAGCCGATCTGGAGCACCTCGAGGTCTGCGCCCGCAGCCCGTTGGATCTCCCAGCCGTCGGCGGAGTTGACCAGCACGACGGCGGGTGGCTTTCTGCCGGGCTCCCGGACGCTGTCGTCCTCGACAGGGCCGGGGGTGAGGTCGAGGCAGAGTGGTACTCCTGAGCCGTCGGACAGGTCGCCGATCACGAGCCAGCCGGGGGAGGTGATGAGGACCTGGACGGCGTCCGAAGGTGAGGTTGTCACTGCCACGGTGGCGGCGTCCTCGAACGAGAGACCTCGGTCGGTCGTGTCGGTGAAGTGCAGCTCCTCCAGGGGGCGCAGGACGAAGCCCAGCACTTCGGCCTCACGGGCATACCGGTCCCAGTCGCCGCCGTGCTCGGCGTTCGTGACGCGGTACACGGCTTTGAGCTCATCGGGCAGGGCGATGCCAAGCCGGTGCTCGGTCGCGGCGATCTCGGCGTCGGTCGCCCCGACGGCGTCGGGCAGCCGCTCCCGCAGGACCTGCTCGAGTCGGTCAGGGTCGGACGACGGCGCCGTTCTGGCCGGGTAGGCCTGCGGCTGACAGCGAACCGGTTCGGGACGCGCACCGTCGACGAGTACAAGCTCGGCGCTCGTCGGGTTCAGCCCGGGAACCGAGAACACCTGATCCACCGAGGCCGGTGCGAGTCGCACCTCGGCACGCCCGTCGTCCTCGTACTGCACCGAGAAGCTCACCGTCCACAGCCCGTCCGTGCGCAGAGCGTCCTGCACTTGCAGCAGCGCGCTGTCCAGCTCGGCACGGTCGAGGTCCGTGACGTCGTCGGCGCGGGGCACGACCGCGCCACCACGTCCGACGGCCCCCGCCCAACGTGCGACGGCGGGATTCTGCGCCCGCACTGCACGCAGCAGCGGCTCCCAGGTCTCGAACTCCCGAAGCGAACCCATGCAACACCCTCCGCAGCCCGGGTTGGCGGCCAACCCGACAACACAGAAGGCCCCCGACGTGGAGGTCGGGGGCCTTCTGAGTCGCTGTCTCAACGAGTGTCCGGAGGGGGACCTTGCAGGTATCCTCACGCCCTTACGAGCTGGCGAAAGCGGCGTGACCTGCGGAGATGTCAGGCTGCGTGGGTGCCCCGCAGGAGGTACATGTCGTCGCCGAACACAGCGGTGATCTGGACTGTGCCGCCGAGCGCCTCGACGTAGCGGGTGACAACGGCGAACGTCGAGACTTCGCCTCGTTCGATCTGGGACACGCGGCTCTTGGTGATGCCCATCCGGTCGGCGACGTCCTGCTGGGTCAGGCCGAGCTCTGCGCGCCGCTGGGCGAGCCGGTGTCCGTCGATGTACGCCTGGTTGCGTTCGTGTGCCTGGTCGAGCGCCTGCTCGCCCAGCCGCTCGACGATGCCAGGGCGGACGTCGGACCACTTCTTCGTCGTCATGGCTTGCCCTCCTCTTCCTCACGTTCCCTGAGGTACGCCGCGTACAGTTCTTCGGCCTTGGGGATTGCGATGCGGTACCACGCCGACCATGCGCCGGACTTGTCGCCGCCGACCAGCAGGATCGCCGATCGCCACGGATCGAACGCGAACAGCACCCGCACCTCGCTCCGGCCTGTCGAAGCGGGCCGAAGCTCCTTCATGTCGTGCACCTGTGAGCCGGTGATGCGGTCGACCAGCGGTCGGCCGAGCTGAGGCCCGGCGTCGCTCAGCCGGTCGATCGCGTCAGAGACAAGGGCCTGCGATGTGTCATCCAGCGTGGCGAACCACGCCAGGAACTCGTCGGTGACCCGGATCTCCCACTCTTCCAATCCTGCGAGTGTAGTAAATCCTCTACCATTGTCTCGGTCAAGACCTGGGCTCCGACAGGACGGGTGGAGATCCCGTGTCGTGGTTCATTGCCCGGCCTGAACCAGGGATGATCGTGATCTTCGGCGCGGAGGGGAGTGGCGGTGGCTCGATCCTCGGGGCTGATCCTCATCGGGTACTGGGACGGTCCGCAAACAAGTCCGGGATGGCCGGGTCCGGAACGGTTCGTCGATTCCACGTGGGATGCGGACGATCGCGACATGTCGGCACTGATCTGCGGCCGAGGCAGACACAACCGGATCAGCCGAGACGAGTCGGCCGATGAGCTGCGCCAGGTCGGGGCTCGGAGCGTCATGAACAGCACCCGTCGTCGGGATGGTGCACGATGCGCAAATCCCGGGCCAGGGCGTTGACCGATTTCTGGAGCGGTGTCTGGTCGGACTCCTCGGACTCGAGGTACGTGAGCCATCCCTCGTCTGCGGCGTGGTCGACGACGGCGTTCGCTCGGCTTTCGACGTCTGCCAGGTAGCGGCGTTCGCGCCACATCGTGACGATCGGCCACCAGTGCCGGTCCGACAGGTGGTCGACGGCCTCGTTCCTCCGGAGTCAGGTGCCGTCCAGGACCGGCTCGAGGGTGGTCATGGCCTGGTGGACAGTGAAGTGCGCGATCGGTGTCGGCCACTCGTAGGTGGAGTCCAGAGGGACGGTGTTGCGGATATGCCCGAGCGCCCGAATCGGCGCTGTCGTTCCGAAGACGGTGTGGAGGAGACGGTTCAGCGCGGCCGACAGTGGTTCGTCGTCGGCCACGATCGCCGCGGGCAGGTCGAGACCCGGACGCCCGCCTGAGCGGGGCACGCAGAAGATCGCCCCGTGCGGTGAGGCGACGAGCAGCCGCACGATGCTCACGGGCTCCGGAGCCCGGTCCCCGTGTTCGGCAAGGTAGACCTCCGCGCGGCCCAGCGGCGGTAGCCACGGAGCGTCCGGGATAGCCGAGAGCAGGATCACCGGCACAACCTACTCGCCCCGCGTGCCCGCCGATCGAACGCTGCGGTTGCCATGTCGCGAGCGACCCCAACCTTCCGTCAGGTGGGTGCGTCGGCCGGAGCGGCTCCGTAGAGCCGGCTCATGCGTTCGTCGTAGGGCAGACCGAGCAGGGCCGCCAGG
Source organism: Antribacter gilvus (assembly GCF_003946865.1). Classification (GTDB taxonomy): domain Bacteria; phylum Actinomycetota; class Actinomycetes; order Actinomycetales; family Cellulomonadaceae; genus Antribacter; species Antribacter gilvus. The sequence goes on along the minus strand of NZ_QXTH01000007.1, from coordinate 1,764 downwards.
TCCGCAAGCGCGCCGTCTGTACCCCGGAGCCGGTCGGCACCCGTTGTCACGTACCAGGCGGACATGATCTCCGCGACTGTCGGCTCTGATTCGAAGGGCAGGACGTCGATGGGGTCGTCGTCGACGATGAGGTCGTCGAGCCACTCACGGCTGACCGCCACGAAGTGCCGGTTCGCGACGTCGTCGTCGGGCCAGGAGGCGAGGGCGCGGGCGAGGTCACCGCTCACGGCGGCATAGGTCGCGAACGCCTGAGAGACGGGATGCAGCGGCTCGGGGGCCGTGACGAGGTCCTCCCACCACGCGTCGAACACCTCACTGATGACGCGGGCCTGGTCGTCCGGCCATCCGCGCCAGCGGGTGCGAGCCAGGCAGTGGTCTGCGGGCCAGAAGGTGTGAACCGTCCCGTCGGCCAGACCGCGAGCCATCTGCGGCAGGATCCTGCGAACCATCGCCGCGTGATCCTCGAACATGCTTGGTGTCCGGTAGGTCAGCGAGCCAAGCAGGTCCGGTCCAAGCAGCACGCCCGGGACGGTGAGCTCGGGAATCCCGTCATCGCCGTAGCAGTGGGTGCACGGGTTGTCAGCCGCGCACGTGAATCGACCGAACGTGCGGTCGACGGCGTCCAGCGCGGCCAGCAGACGAGGTGTCACCCGGCGCATCCTGCCAGTCCGGGCCAGAGATCCTCACCGGAGCGGTCCAACTGAAACCGGCGAAGGCGCCGGGGGCCGCTTCTGTCCTTCCACTCATCGGCCGCGATCCAGGTGCCGTCGCCCAGCGTGTGGCCCCGAGGCGTCGCGAACGGTTCGCCGATCACCGAAGAGGCACCCGATTCCAGGTCGACCCGGACCAGCAGAGCCTTCTGATCGACTTCGATCGTCGTGAGGAGTTGGCCGTTGTTCAGGAAGCCCGTCGTCCACTCGAACGTCGGTTCATCCGAGCGGTGCTGATCCGGCAGCAGGTCTGCCGCCTTGAACGACGTCAGCAACTCGCCACCCGGCCAGGCATGTACCAGGAGCTCGCCCCACGCCCAGTCCGGGAACGCCACCAGCCGGGTGCCTTCCGGGGACAACGCCACCAGCCACCGCTGGTCCCGCAGCGGCCCGATCAACTCCTCGACCACCAGCAAACCGCCGTCGAACCGCGCCTGGAAGTTGGCCGGGCCGCACTGGCCCTGGCCGACGGACACGATGACCGTACCGTCCGGGTGCGCGAAGAACCCGCCCCCGTACCCGACGGACCACAGGTCCGCCTGGTCGAGAAGGCCACCGCTGGCCGCGTCAAGGACAAGAAGGCGGTCGCAGCCGTCGTCCGTCATCTGGGAGGCCCACACCCAGACCACGTCGGCGTCAGGGCTCACAGCCACGGCTGCGCCCTCGTTTCCACCGGACCCCAGGTCATAGGACCAGACCACGGTCCCGTGGAGGTTGAGCCGGCGGACCGCGTTGCACGCGACGTACACGACAGCCTCACCATCAGGCACGGCGGCGACGTACACCTCCGACCAATCCCGGTGATCGGCGGGCAGCGGCACGACGACGTGCATCGTCAGCAGACTGCCGTCGGCCGGGCTGCGGTCGAGGTCCGCGACGTGGATGTTCCCGCCTTGATACCACGCATACCAGCGCATCCGCGCACCGTACACGACAACACAGAAGGCCCCCGACGTGGAGGCAGTTTCTAGGGGTCCTCGCAACACCTGATGGCCTACGTGGTCGTCAGTAGATCACGCAGACGCTCGGCTGGGGTATCCCAGCCGAGCGTTTG
>NZ_QXTH01000006.1 GCF_003946865.1 Antribacter gilvus | reverse complement strand
ACACGAGAGACCTCCGTTGGTCGAGCAGGTTCCTAGACAGCTCCCACTCGACCCGGAGGTCTCTCGCTATGTCAACAACGTCCCGGGTCAGTACAGCTAGCTCGACGCGGGAGCCCGCAGGCCACCTGGCCTGCGGGCTCCCGTCGTCGTGGTGGTCGACGCGCGACCAAGAATGTCCGAGTCCGATGAGTTCAAGGGATATGTCATGAGTACGAGATCCTCACGTTTCCGACCTGCAGTTTCTGCTCTCGTCGTGTTCTTCGCTGCAGCCCTCGTCGGTGCTGGACTGCTCGTATGGACCGGCTATGTGGCAGACGCGTCGGGCGGCTCTCTACCCACCTGGCGTTTCGTGGTTCCCTGGGCGGTCTTTTTCGGCGGTGTTCTGGGGACCGGCGCGTCGGGCATCGTCGTACTGGTCAAGCTGCTCAGGTCCTAGGAGCGCCTGAGCAATCCGCGTGTCAGTCAGGCCGTCTATCGTTGCGGGGGTGAGCACCGCCCTCTACCGCCGCTACCGGCCCGAGACGTTCGCCGAGGTGATCGGCCAGGAGCACGTCACCGGTCCCCTGATGCAGGCGCTGCGGACCGGGCGCGTGAGTCACGCCTACCTGTTCTCCGGGCCGCGAGGCTGCGGCAAGACCACGTCCGCGCGGATCCTGGCCCGCACGCTCAACTGCGCGCGCAACACCCCCGAGAAGCCGCTCGACCTGCCGTGTGGGGAGTGCGACTCGTGCGTCGAGCTGGCGCGCGGCGGCTCGGGCTCGCTCGACGTGGTCGAGATCGACGCCGCCTCGCACGGTGGTGTGGACGACGCTCGGGACCTCCGCGAGCGGGCCACGTTCGCCCCGGCGCGCGACCGCTACAAGATCTTCATCGTCGACGAGGCGCACATGGTGTCGCCGGCGGGCTTCAACGCGCTCCTCAAGATCGTCGAGGAGCCGCCGCCGCACATCAAGTTCATCTTCGCCACCACCGAGCCGGACAAGGTCATCGGCACCATCCGGTCGCGGACTCACCACTATCCGTTCCGGCTGATCCCGCCCGACGTGCTCGGTCCGTACGTGGAGCAGCTCTGCGTCGCCGAGGGCGTCGAGGTCGGGGCCGGGGTGGTGCCCCTGGTCACCCGGGCGGGCGGCGGCTCGGCTCGCGACACCCTGTCGGTGATGGACCAGCTCATCGCCGGTGCCACCGAAGGCATCGTGGACTACGACCTCGCCGTGGGGCTGCTCGGCTTCACCCACGCGTCGCTCCTCGACGACGTGGTGGACGCGCTCGCCGCCCGCGACGGCGCCTCGATCTTCCGGGTGGTGGACCAGGTCATCGCCACCGGTCACGAGCCGCGCCGGTTCGTCGAGGACGTGCTGGAGCGCCTGCGCGACCTCATCGTGATCTCGGTCTCGGGCGACGAGGCCGACGCCGTCCTGCGCGGCGTCCCTGCCGACCAGCTCGAGCGGATGGGGGTCCAGGCCTCGCGGATGGGGATCGCCGAGCTGTCGCGCGCGGCCGACCTCGTCAACACCGCCCTCACCGAGATGACCGGCGCCACGTCGCCGCGGCTGCACCTCGAGCTGCTCTGCGCGCGGCTCCTGCTGCCCGGCGCGGACGACGGCGCGGCGGGGCTGGCCGCCCGGATCGAGCGGTTGGAGCGCGGCGGTCTTGTCGCGGGGTCCGCAGGCTCTGCAGGTCCTGCCGTGGCTTCTGGTGGGGTCGCACCCGGGGCGGACGAGGGCACAGCCTCGGCGTCGAGCGGCCTCTCCGGGGCGGCTGCCGCGCGTGCAGCGCTGGAGGCACGGCGCGCGGCGCGCGGCGGTCAGGCCGTCGCGGCTCCGGCCCCGGTCGCGGCTCCCGCCCCGGTCGCGGCTCCCGCCCCAGTCGCGCCCGCGGCGCCTGTGGCGACCCCCGATCCTGCTCCGACGGCGGAGCCCCCGATCCCCGCGCCCGCCGTCCCTGAGCAGCGCGAGCCGGTTGCTGCCGCCCCCGAGCCCGAGCCCGAGTCCGAGCGTGCTGCCGCGGCACCCGCCACCGGGGTGACCACCGAGGTGGTGCGCCGGCGCTGGGACGAGGTGCTCGGCGCGCTGGCGAGTGCTCGCGTGACGTGGTCGCTGGTAGGACCCAACGCCCAGGTCGCGGCGCTGGAGGGTGGGGTTCTCAAGCTGGCGTTCGCCACGGAGGGCATCGCCCGGGCCTTCTCGAACCCGCGGCACGTGAGCGCCGTCGAGGACGCGGTCTATCAGACGCTCGGGATCACCGTGAAGATCGAGGCGATCGTCGGCGACGTGCCGCCCCCCACGGGTGGTGGTGGGTCCTCGGCGCCTGGCGGTACCCCGGCGCCCGGTGTGCCCGCCGCCTCGGGCTCGGACAACACCAGCTCGGGCTCAGGACCCGCCTCTCCGGGACCGGGCCGTCCCGCGACCCCTGCGGCGGACACGGCCTGGCCGGAGGTCGCGCCGCCCGGCGGGAACGGCGCGGGCGCCGCCGTCGCCCAGGCCACCGTGTCGGCCCCGGGAGTGTCGCCGGCGCAGGGGGCAGGTCGCGGCACGCGTGCGACGGTGTCCGTCGCGTCCGCGCCAACCCAGGTCTCTGCACCGGTGCAGGCCTCGGCCTCGGTCGGGTCCGCCGTCGCGGTCGCTGATCGCCCGGGAGCCCCGGAGCGCCGGACGGAGGTGGCCGGGACGCCGTCGGCCGCGACGGTGGCCGACGAGGCCTGGCTCGCGGGTGTGTCACTGACGGAACCGCCCCCGGACTATGACGACGCACCCGAGCCCGCGCCGGTCTTCGACGAGCCCGCGGAGGTGCCCGCGCCCCAGGAGACGCGACCGGCTGCGGCGAGCCCCGGTCCGGCCGGTGCGGCTGGTCCGGCGCCTACGAGCACCGCCCCCGCCCCTGCCCCCGCTTCCGGCGGCGGTGCCGCGCGCGCCCGCGAGGTGCTGCGTCAGGCCCAGCAGCGCGGAGCCGAGGCGGGCGGCGCGAGCGCGGCCGGGAGCGGCGCGGCCGGGACCCGGACGCACGGGGCGGCCGGGACGACGTCGGGCGGCGGGGTCGAGCCTGACTACGACGAGTCGTCCGTGGACGACCCGGACATCGCCTCGAACGGGCTGATGGGCGTGCCGCTCGTGGTGCAGGTTCTCGGGGGCACCGTGATCGACGAGATCGTCGACCAGGGCTGATGAGTGTGCCTGTGACGACGCTGCGGATCGTCGCGGCCGTGGTGGTGCGCCCGGACGGGCGGCACCTGCTGGTGCGCAAGCGTGGAACATCGGCGTTCATGCAGGTGGGCGGCAAGATCGAGCCGGGTGAGGAGCCTCTGTCGGCGCTCCTGCGGGAGTTCGAGGAGGAGGTCGGGATCGTGCTCGATCCCGCGGCCGTGGAGCCGCTCGGGCGCTTCTCCGCCCAGGCGGCGAACGAGCCCGACCACGAGGTCGACGCCTACGCCTACCTTGTGCGTCTCGGCGACGGTGTCCAGGTCGAGGTCCGGGCCGAGCTGGAGGAGCTCGTGTGGATCGACCCGGCCGCGCCGGTGACGAGCCACCCCGTCGCGCCGCTGTCACTCGACCTCCTCGCCGCGGCCGGTCACTGAGCCGCCTACTCGCCCGCCCGGTACCGCGCCACGCGCTCGGCGCGCTCCCGCTCGAGCCGGCGGCGGGGGTCTGCGTCGCCGGACAGCTGGGCCGGCCCGGCCACGTGCAGCAGCAGCCAGTTGAGCCGCCAGGTGAACCGGTACCAGAGGGTGAGGCCGTCGCGGTCGCGCATGCCGTCTCCAATCAGTTTGTGTACCAACAGTTTGTACCCCAACTGATAGCCTGGTCAACATGACCGATCTCCTCGCGCTCGACCGTCAGGTCTGTTTCGCCCTGGCGGTGGCCTCGCGGAGCGTCAACGCGCTCTACCGCCCCCTGCTGGAGCCGCTGGGCCTCACGCACCCGCAGTACCTCGTCATGCTGGCGCTGTGGGAGCGGTCGCCGCTCTCGGTCAAGCAGCTCAGCGGGCTACTGCAACTCGACCCCGGCACACTGTCCCCCCTGCTCAAGCGGCTGGAGGCTGCCGGGTACGTGGTGCGGCGGCGCGACCCGCGCGACGAGCGCGCCCTGGCCGTCGAGCTCACGGAGACCGGCCGGGACCTGCGGGAGCAGGCGCTGGCCGTCCCGCCCGCGATCATGGCGCGCCTCGGCATGTCCGTGCCCGAGCTCGAGGCGCTGCACCGCAGCCTGGGCCGCGTCATCGCGGCGGTGGCGGGATGACGCGCGGCGCGCTCCACCACGTCGAGCTCTGGGTCCCGGACCTGGTCCGGTCCGAGCGGTCGTGGGGCTGGCTCCTCGCCAGCCTCGGCTACGCGGAGCACCAGCGCTGGGAGCACGGCGTGAGCTGGATCCTCGGCGGCACGTACGTGGTGGTGGAGCAGAGTCCGGCGCTGACGTCGTCGGACCACGACCGCACGCGGCCCGGGCTCAACCACCTCGCGTTCCACGGCGGCACGCGCGAGGAGGTGGACGCCCTCGTCGAGGCGGCGCCCGCCCACGGCTGGGCGCTGATGTTCGCGGACCGGCACCCGCACGCCGGTGGACCCGACCACTACGCGGCCTATCTCGCTGACGAGGACGGGTACGAGGTGGAGGTCGTCGGGGGCTGACAATGGGCCCGACCATCACTCAGAGAGGATCGCGATGACGCGCAGCCTTCCCCGTGCCACCCCCGAGTCCCAAGGTCTCGACCCGGCCGCCGTGAGCCGGCTCGTCGCCGGCCTGGACGGGCTCGAGGACGTGCACAGCTTCATGCTCCTCCGCCACGGCGCGGTGGTCGCCGAGGGCTGGTGGGACCCGTACGGCCCGGACCTTCCCCACGTGATGTTCTCCGTGAGCAAGAGCTTCGCGTCGACCGCCGTGGGGCTTGCCGTCCACGAGGGACTGCTCTCCCTCGACGACCGGGTGATCGACCACCTTGCCGCGGAGGCGCCCGCCGAGCCCTCCGAGAACCTCGCCGCCATGCGCGTGCGCCACCTCCTCACCATGACCTCCGGCCACGCCATGTCCACGATGGAGGCCGTCGACACGACCTCGATCGGCCGCGAGGGCGGCGACTGGGTGCGCCAGATCCTCGCGATGCCCGTGGACCTGGAGCCGGGTTCGCGCTTCGTCTACAACACGGGCGCCACGTACCTCGCGGGCGTGATCGTGCAACGGCTCACGGGGCAGCGCCTCGTCGACTACCTGCGCCCCCGCGTGTTCGACCCGCTCGGCATCACGCGCGCCACGTGGGAGCAGGACCCGGACGGCCTGGACGTTGGCGGCTACGGCCTGTCGGTGACCACGGAGGAGCTCGCCGCCTTCGGGCAGCTCTACCTGCAGCGCGGGGAGTGGGAGGGCCGGCAGCTGGTCCCCGCCGAGTGGATCGACGAGGCCACGTCGGCACAGGTCGTGAGCGAGCATCCCGACTGGCCGGAGTGGCGGCAGGGCTACGGGTACCAGTTCTGGCGCTCGCGCTTCGGGGCGTACCGCGCCGACGGCGCGTTCGGCCAGTACGCCGTCGTCTGGCCCGAGCACGACCTCGTCCTCGCCATCACCTCGGGCATCCAGAACCTGCAGTCCGTCCAGGACGCCGTCTGGGCGGCGCTCCTGCCGACGCTCGACCCGGGGGCCGCGGCCGAGGCGGGCTACGCGGTGCCCGACGCCGAAGGCGCCCCGGGGTCCCCGCGAAATGCCGCAGCGAAGCCAGGCATTTCGTGGGGTGGGGGTGCCGGTCCCGCACCTTCCGGCCCCGCCGCGCCTCGTGAGGGAGTCACCTGGGACGTCGCCCTCCGCGTCCCCGAGGGCGCTGCCGCCTCGCCCCTCGAGGAGTCGGTGCTCGGCGTCACGTACGAGCTGGCGGAGAACGACGAAGGCCTCCGGTCGCTCACGATGACGCGCGACGGCGAGCGGCTCGTTCTCGCCCAGGACGTCCGCGGGACGGTCCGGACCGCAGCCCTGGCCCACGCTGCGTGGGAGGTGGCCGACGCCTCGCTCGCCAAGGGGCCGGTCCGCCTCGCATCGGCCTACGCCTGGGCCGACGACACGACGCTCAGCCTCCGGATGGTCGACACCGGTTCACCGTTCGGGTGGACCATCCAGCTGCGGTTCGACGGCAGCGGTGCGTCGGTGGCCGTCCTCCACGACCAGAACGTGTCCTTCGGCGGCGAGACGCGCCTGCTCGACACGACGGGCACGGCGACCACCGCGACCACGACGGCTAGCTGAGGGACAGCACGTACGGCGTCGTCGTCGAGACCTGGTGCAGCCCGGCACGCTCCAGCACCGGCCGGGAGTCGCGGGACGCGTCGACCCGGAGGTACGGGTGGCCGGCGTCGAGCGCAAGGCGCGCCCGGTGCGCCACCGTGGCCCGGTAGAGGCCACGGTGGCGCCAGCCCGGGTGCGTCGCTCCGCCCCAGAGGCCGCCGAAGTCGGTGCCCTCCACCAGGCGCAGCCAGGACCCGCACAGCGCCGGGCCGTCGCGCGACTCCTCCACGAGGCATCCCATCACCAGGTCCGGGCGGGCGCGCATCTCGGCGCGGAAGTGCTCGGAGACGGCGCGGGAACCGGGCCACACCAGCTCGTGCAGGTCGGCGAGGCGGTCGACGTCGGCGTCGTCGTCCACCGCACGGACCGTGAGCCCGGACGGGAGCGGCGAGGCCACCTCCACGACGTGCGCCGTCTCGCCGAGGATCAGCGCCTCGTCGTCCTCCGGCACAAAACCGGCCGCGACGAGGAGCATCCCCAGGTCGGCGGGCTCGTCGTAGGCGTAGGTCTTCCACTCCACCGGCTGGCCGCGGTCGAGGAAGAAGTCGCGCTGGCGGGCGATCGTGGCGGCAGGGTCGTCACCGAGGCCCTCGGGCGACTCGACGTACGCGGTCCGGACGCCCACCTCGGCGGGGTAGTGGCGGCGCACGGGCCCGTCGTGCTCGACGACGTCGCCCTGGTCGGCGTCGCGGTCGGCCAGCCGGACCTGCTCGTGGAAGGCGGCGCGAAGCTCTTCGAGGGTCATCTGCCGAGCCAAGCAGACAGGTGCCGGGGCGCGACACCTGATTCTTGGTGGGGAACGGCTACCGTCGTGGCGTGCGCAGCATCCCCGGCTCGATGGACCCCGCGGTGGTCGCCGCGATCGACGACAGGCTCGACCGTGTCGAGTCCGACCACGGCGTCCGTGTGCTCTGGGCGATCGAGAGCGGGAGCCGGGCGTGGGGATTCCCCTCGCCGGACTCCGACTACGACTGCCGCTTCCTGTACCTCCATCGGGTCGAGGACTACCTGGGCCTCCGTGCCCGCCGCGACGTGATCGAGACGCCGCTCGACAAGGTGTTCGACGTCAACGGCTGGGACGTCCGCAAGGCGCTCGCGCTCATGGTCAAGGGCAACGCGACGGTGGGGGAGTGGCTGAGGTCGCCGATCGTGTACCGGGGCGACGCCGCGTTCCGCGACGAGCTGCTCGCCGTCGCCGACGACGTCGTCGACCGCGCCGCGCTGGTGCGGCACCACGTGCACGTCGCGCGGAACAACCTCGGGCTGCTCGACTCGAGCGGTGCCATGAAGAAGTTCTTCTACGCCCTGCGGCCCGCGGTCACGCTGGTCTGGCTGCGGGAGCACGAGGAGGCGGCGGTGCCGCCCATCGACTTGGGCACTCTCCTGGTCGAGGTCACGGCGCCCGACGACGTCCGGGCCGCCGTCGCCAACCTTGTCGCCACCAAGTCGCGCACCCGGGAGATGGGGACCGCGCCCGTGCCCGGGCTGCTGCGGGCGTTCGTGGACGCCGAGCTGGAAGCGGCGGAGGCATCGCTGCCCGGCCTGGAGTCCGCGCGGGAGGACCCGTCGCGCGAGCGGGAGTGGGCGCGCGCGGAGGAAGCGTTCCTGAGCCTGCTGGAGCGGGCGGTGGACTGAGGTCACCCAGCTGTCGTCGGTGTCAGGCCGCTGTGGTGGGTGGTTCGACGGCCTCGGGGAACCCGAGGGCGTCGAGGAGGTCGAAGAAGATGTCGTCGCCGCCCTGCTCGGAGCGCATCACGTTCTCGATGGCTGGCTCTGTTGTGTCTCCGTAGCCGGCTCTGCGGGCCCAGGCAAGAGCCCCCGTGACGGTCCGAGGCAGCGATTCCTCGAGCTGTGCGAGGACGCTCGGGTCGCCTTCCTCATCCGCGGCTGCCGTCCACATGCTGATGACGCCGTCCCAGCAGACGCTCTCCGCCTCCGGGCCGCCGGGAGCTGCGCCGTCGACGACGGCGAGGTCGCTGTCCATGATCCACGCCACGCAGGCGGGAGCCCCCGTCCAGGTCGCGAGTGCTGCGACCTCCTGCTGTCGGAAGTCCAGGCCGAAAACTTGGAGCGTCTGCCAGCCACCGGGGCGCGGCCAGAGGTCATGGATGTCCACGTGGCGCCCAGTCTGGTTCGCCAGCTGAGCGAAGATCGGCGCTTCGCGCAGCGGACGGTCGCTGCGGCCGAAGATGTAGTGGCCGGTGAATCCCATGCCGCGCACCCTAGATGGGACCGCTGACATGCCACGATGACGTCAGACGCCGAGGGTGAGCCGGAGGCCTTCGTCGATCTCGTCGACGAGGTACGTCGGCAGGCTGCCCACCTGCGAACCGAGGTGTTCCTTCGACAGGGTGACGATGCTGGTCAGGTTGACCGCGGAGTCCTTTGGCAGGCCTGACGCGGATGCCGACACGAACACGTTCCCGGGGTGCTCTGCTACCTGGGTGTTCGACGTGATCGCAGCGACGACCACGGTGGCGATACGGCTCGCGTTGAACCGGTCGCTCGAGATGACGACTACCGGGCGGTGCTTCGCCGGTTCACTGCCGCGAGCGGGGCCGAGGTCGGCCCAGTGGACGTCGCCCCGGCGGATCACCACTCGTCGTCCGCGGTCAGTCCAGCCAGGTGTGCCCGCCCGAGCTCGGCGAACTCGCGCGACTCAGCCTCTACGGTGTCCCCTCCGCGCTCGAGGGCCTCGTTGATGCGAAGCGTCAGGTCGTGTTCGTCGAGCTCGTTGATGTAGTGCTCCGCGGCGCGCGCGAAGAACTCGGAGCGGCTCATCCCGAGCGCCTTGGCGCGTGACTCGATGCGCTTGAACGTCGCATCCGGTACGGAGATGGCTGTCTTCATGATTCGAGTATGACTCGGTTATACCCGCGCGGCAAGGGACGAGCGGCTGGCACACTCCACGCATGAGCTCGCCTGCCACGCCCGCCCAGGCCCGGTCCGTCGCCGACCTGATCGCCCTCGTCGACGCCGGCGTGCTGGTGAAGTACCTGCACTTCTGGGGCCACCAGCCTGAGCTTCATGGTGGGCCGGGCCGAGGGTGCCTGAGCCAGTGGTGGCCGTCGACCTTCACCGTCGACGGGATCCCGTACGCCACCGCCGAGCACTGGATGATGGCGGAGAAGGCGCGGCTCTTCCGGGACAAGGACGCGGAGCAGCAGGCGATCGACGCGCCCAACCCGGCACTGGCCAAGGCGGCAGGCCGGACTGTGAAGGGTTTCGACGAGGCGGTCTGGCAGCGCGAGCGATTCGAGATCGTGGTGCGGGGGAGCGTCCACAAGTTCTCGTCCGACCCAGGATTGCGCGACTACCTGCTGCGGACCGGTGACCGGGTGCTCGTCGAGGCGAGCCCGCGGGACCGGGTGTGGGGAATCGGCATGGGAGCCACGAACGACGATGCCGAGAACCCGTCCGCCTGGCGCGGCCTCAACCTGCTGGGCTTCGCCCTCATGGAGGCCCGTGCCTGGCTCCGCGCGATCACGTGAGGCTGGCCCCCTGGCCCGAGCCTGGCTCGAGGTACCGTTCCAGGCCGTCGAGGAGGCGTTCGAGGCCGAACGAGAAGTGGTCCCGGAGCAGTGCCGATTCCTGGAAGTGCCCTTCGGTGACGAGGTCGGCGAGGGCGGGGAACCGCTGCATGGCGCCGTCGTCGGCGAGGAAGGTGAACCAGAGCGGGTCTTCTTGGCCGCCGTGGAGCTCGGGTCGGACAGCGCCGCCGACGTAGTTGTTGACTGCCATGACCGAGGCGAGGCTGAGGTCGGTGGCGAAGCCGGATGCGCCGACCGCGCGCATGGCGGAGTCGAGCCAGCCGGCCTCGCCGGGTCCCAGGACGTGGTTGACGGTGGCGAGCGGGAGCGCCCAGGGGTGGGCGAGGAACAGGTCGCGGACGGCGTGGGCCCATGCGGTGAGCGCGGCGCGCCAGCCTTGGTCGGCCGGGAGGTCGGGGGGTGTGCTCATGATCGAGTCGTACATGAGGGCCACGAGCTCGTCCTTGCCCGGGACGTGGCGGTAGAGGGACATGACGCCGCTGCCGAGGCGTTCGGCGAGGTGCTTCATGGAGACTCTTGGGAGTCCTTCGGCAGCGGCGATGGCGACGGCTTCGGCCACGATGCGCTCGCGGCTGAGTCCGGCGGGTCGGCCGCGCCCGGGCCCGGCCGGGTTGCCCCACAGCAGTTCGTACCCGCCTTGTCCCACTGGTGCCTCCCGCTCCGTTCTCAAACCGTCTGCAGCCTACGTGGTTGGCCGTGCCGGACGGGTCCGTCACGTGCGCGTATGCTGTACGCTAATTAGCGTAGCGCGTACGCATCGGTATCGGCCGGTGCCACTGCAGCGATCGGAGAACACCGTGGCAACCTCCCCCGTCCTCACGCGCCCCGAGCCCGAGTCCCCGCCGGCCGAGACCAGGCCGAAGTGGTACCGCCGCCCGTGGATCGTGCCGCTGTTCGTCATCGTGGGACTCTTCGTGGCCCTGCGCCTCCCCGACTACCTCGCCTTCGACACCAGCCGGTCCCTCGTCCCGCTCCAGGAAGCCTTCCCCGAGACGCACTACCTGATGCTGACCGGGCACATCCTGTTCGGCTCGATCGCGATCATCACCTGCTCCCTGCAGGTATGGCCGTGGCTGCGGCAGCACCACCCGAAGGTCCACCGCATCTCCGGCCGCGTGTACGTGTTCGCCGGGGTCATCCCCTCAGGGCTGTTCGCCCTGGTCGTCGGCGTCATGACCGTGATCGGCCCCGCGGGCAAGATCGGCAACGTCCTCCTGGCGGTCCTGTGGCTCGGCACCACCGTCGCCGGCATCGTCGCCGCCCGCCAGCGCCGGTACCAGGATCACCGGCGGTGGATGATCCGCAGCTTCGCCCTGTGCACGTCCATCGTGGCCAACCGGGTGTGGGTGACCCTGCTCGTGCTCGGGCTCATGCCCTTCCTCGACACGTACTACGGTGGTGAGATGGACCTTCTGATCCAGGACGCGGCGCTCGCCTCGATCTGGATCAGCTGGATCGTCAACCTGATGATCGCGCAGTGGTGGCTCGACCGGAAGCCGCGCCGCGGCAAGAGCCGGGTCCGCGCCTGAGCCCAGCTCCGCCCGCCGCGCCGCGAGGTACGCCCGCTCCCGTTCGTGGCCGCACAGCGCCAGGGCGCGGTCGTACTCGGTGCGGGCCTCGGCGGGCCTCTCGAGCCGGGCGAGCAGCTCCGCGCGCACGGCGGGCAGCCGGTGGGACCGGGGGAGGAGCGGGTCGAGCCCGTCGAGCAGCTCCAGCCCGGCCTCGGCGCCGGACGCCTCCGCCACAGCGACCGCCCGGTTCAGCCGCACCACCGGTGACCCCGTCAGCTCCTCGAGCTCCGCGTACGAGCCCGCGATGCGGTCCCACCGGGTCGCGGCCGCGGTGGGCGCGACGGCGTGCTCCGCCGCCACGAGCGCCTGCAGGAAGTACTCCCGGGCGAGGCGCGCCTCGGCGGGGTCGGCCCCGGCGTCGGCCCCGGCGCGAGCGTCGGCCCCGGTGCCACCCCCGAACACCTCCCCCTCCCGCTCGACCAGCGGCGTGAGCACCTCCAGCGCCTCGGCGATCTCGTCGTGCCGCCAGAGCGACCGGTCCTGGTCGGGCAGGAGCACGGGCTCGCCGTCGGCCCCGGTGCGGGCGCCGCGGCGGGCGTGCTGCAGCAGGACGAGGGCGAGCAGCGCGTCCAGCACCGGCCGGCCGGGCAGCAGGGTACGCACGACCCGGACCAGCCGGACCGCCGGCTCGGCGAGCGACGCCCGCAGCACCTCGTCCCCCGAGCCGGGTGCGTAGCCCGCGGTGAACGCCAGGTAGGCGACGGACGCCACCACGGCGACCCGCGCCCCCAGCCGGTCGGGTGCAGGTACGGCGAGGGGCGCCCCGACAGCAGCGAGACGTCGCTTCGCCCGGGTGAGCCGAGCGGCCATCGTCGGCTCTGGCACGAGGAAGAGCCGCGCGACCTCCGCCGTCGGCACGCCGAGCACCAGGCGCAGGGACAGGGCGGCCGCAGCCTCCGGCGCGAGCGCGGGGTGCGCGCACAGCAGCACCAGACGCAGGAGGGCGGCGTCGTCCGGGTCCACACCGGGGACCACCACACGCGGCCCGACGGCGGACCGGTCGCCCGGGTGCACCGGCTCGTCCATGGTCTGCTGCGCGCTCAGGCGCAGCTCCTCGGCCACGACGAGCAGCGGCTCCTTCCGCGCGGCGACCGCCTCGGCCCGGAGCCGGTCGAGGATGCGGCGCCGGGCGGCGGTGAGCAGCCACGCCGCGGGGTTGGCGGGCGCGCCGTCGGGCCAGGTGCGGGCCGCGGCCTCGAAGGCGTCGGCGAGCCCGTCCTCGGCGAGGTCGAGGCGCCGGTACCGCGCGACCAGCAGGGCCAGGACATGGCCCCACTGGTCGCGGAAGGCGGTCTCGACCGGGGTCACTCAGCCCTCGAACCCCTCGATCGTCACCACCGGCCGGATCTCGATCGTGTACGACGCCGGAAGCAGCGCGCACAGGTCGGTGACGATGTCCAGGTTGTCGGCGTCGAGGAGGTAGAAGCCGCCGATCTGCTCCTCCGTCTCGGCGAACGGCCCGTCGGTGAACGTCACCCGCCCGTCGGTACGGCGCAGGGTGGTGGCGGCGTCCGGCTCGGCGAGGGCCTCTCCGGCGACCATCGTGGCGCGCTCGCCGACGGCCTTGGAGAACGCACTGTGCGCGTCGAAGTACGTCTGACGCACCCCCTCGGTGGCCGCCGCCCAGATGCCGGGCTTCTCAGCCGTGAGGACCAGATATCTCATCGGGTCGCCGCAGCCGCGTCGTCCGTGCTCGCCGCGCCGTCCGACGGGTCCCCCCTGAGGCACTCGCGCACCTCGACGCCGGCAGAGCCCGCGATCAGGGCGCAGATCTGCAGGAGGTCGTCGAGGTCGTCGGTGTCGACGACGTAGAACCCCGTGAGCTGCTCCACGGACTCCGCGTAGGGCCCGTCGGTGACGGAGCCGTCGGCGCGCACCACCTTGGCCTGCGACGACGGCGCGAGCTCCGCGCCCCCGGTGATCTTGTGACCGCGCTCCGCGAGCGCGCGCGAGAACTGGGTGTGCTTGCCGTAGACCGCGGCCCGCTCTTCGTCGGTGGCGTCCAGCCACGGCTGCTCGTTCCCGGGCAGAAGGACGACGTACTCGGTCATGGTTCCTCCTCGGTGGACCTGAGGACCGGTCGGCCCTCACCACCATGACGGGTGACGCCGAGAAAATCGACAGGAGCGCCGAACTTCCGCCCGGGGAGGTATGGCGGCAGGATGAGCCGATGCGCAGCCCCACACAGCAGGACCTCCAGCCGGAACAGGTGTCCCGTCTCGTCCGCGACACGGTCGGCGCCGAGCCGGTGCGGTGCACCGAGCTGGCGGGCGGCGGGTTCGCCGCGGTCTGGCGTGTGGACCTGGCGGAGCCGGTCGCCGTTCCGGGCGCCGAGCCGTCGTCGGCCCTCGTGCTCAAGGCGGGCCCGCCGCCCGGCACCCCGCTGCTCACCTACGAGGCCGACCTGAGCACCGCGGAGGGCGAGTACCTCGACCTCGTCGCGGCGGGCGCGCCGGAGGTCCCGGTGCCGCGGGTCGTGGCGCGAGGGTCCGCCGCCGACGGCGCGCCGGACGGCCTCGGGACGGACTGGTTGCTCACCAGCTTCCTTCCGGGCACGTCGCTCACGGACCTGCCGGCGGACGCGGCGGGGCCGGTGCGCCGCGACGTGGGGGCGGCGCTCGCGGCGGTCCACCGCATCAGCGGCGACCGGTTCGGCTACAGCGGTGCCCGCCCGCACGGCGCCACGTGGGGTGCGGCCTTCGCCGCGATCCTGGGCGCGCTGCTGTCCGACGCCGAGGCGTGGGGCCTCCCGCCGGCTCACGTCGAGGAGGGGCGGGTCCGGGCGGCGCTCGACCGGCACGGCCCCGTGCTCGACGCGGTGGACCGGCCGGCCCTGCTGCACTTCGACCTGTGGGACGGCAACGTGCTGGTGCTCCCCGGGGGCCGAGGCGAGGGGCAGCGGATGTCCGGGCTCGTGGACGGGGAGCGATACCTGTTCGGCGACCCGCTGGTGGACCTCGTCTCTCCGGTGCTCTTCGGCAGGATCGAGGACGTGCCGGACCACCCGGTGCTCCGGGGGTACGCGGAGGCGGCCGGGGTTCCGCCGGTGCTCGACGCGTCGGCACGCACCCGGCTCGGGCTCTACCGGGTGTGGCTCTACGTGCTCATGCTCGCCGAGATGCCGAGCCGCGGGATGGACGGGCCGGAGCACGACGGGCGCCGTGAGCACGTCGCGCGCCTCCTCGACGAGGAGCTGACCCGGCTGGGCGCCTGAGGTGGGCGCTGACCTGCACCAAGATCATCCTGTGGGCTGACGGGCGGCGAGGACGGCGGCGGCTACTCTCGCCGCATGGTCAATGAAGGTGGCGGGATCCGCGCGCAGGGCGTGCGGCGGGCGTTCGGCATCGTTCAGGCCGTGGCTGATGTGGACCTGGTTGCCGAACCGGGTCGTGTCACCGCGCTGATCGGGCCCAACGGCTCGGGCAAGACGACTCTTCTGCTCATGCTCGCGGGGCTGCTGCAGCCCGACGCGGGGAGCATCCGGATCGGCGGGTTCGACCCGGTGACGGAGAGCTACGCGGCGCGCTCGCGGACCGGCTGGATGCCCGACGTGTTCGGCACCTGGGACTCGCTCACGGCGCGCGAGGTGCTCACCACGGTGGCCGCCGCGTACCGGATGGACCCGGCGGCCGGCGAGGCGCGGGCGGCGGAGCTGCTGACGCTCGTGCACCTCGGCGACCTCGCCGACGCGCCCGCGCACGTGCTGTCCCGCGGTCAGAAGCAGCGCCTGGGGCTGGCCCGGGCGCTCGTGCACGACCCCGAGGTGCTGCTCCTGGACGAGCCGGCGTCGGGCCTCGACCCCAGGTCCCGGGTGGACCTGCGGATCCTGGTGCGGCAGCTGGCGGCGTCGGGCAAGACGGTGCTGGTGTCGTCGCACGTGCTGACCGAGCTGGACGAGATGGCCGACGACGCGGTGTTCATCTCGGGTGGCCGCACGGTCGCCACCCAGTCCGTGACGGGCGCGACGGGCGAGGCGCGGGAGTGGCGCGTCACCGCGCTGGACCCCGCTGTGCTGACGACCTGGCTGGACGGCGCCGGGCTGACGTACCGGACGGAGGACGGCGGCGCCGTCGTCGTCCGCCTGGCCGGGGACGCGGCGGCGGCCACGCTGCTGCGCGACGCCATCACGGCGGACGTCCCCGTGGTGAGCCTCGCCCCCGCGGGCGGCGTGCTGGAACAGGCCTACCTGGCCCTCGAGGAGGAGCGGCGATGAACGTGGAGACTGCCCGCGGCACCTGGTCGGTCACGTGGCACGGGCTGCGTACCGTCGCCCTGCTCGAGCTGCGGCAGCGGCTCCGGTCCACGCGGTGGAAGGTCGCGCTCACGGTGTGGTTCGTCGCGGTGGGCGGCATCACCGCGCTGACCTCGGGTGCGCTCCCCCTGTACGGCGGCGGTGACGACGCCGGCGGGATGATCTACACCATCGTCGTGTTCTTCGTGCTGTTCCTCGGCCTGCTGGTAGCACCGGCCCTGACGGCCGCGTCGATCAACGGAGACCGGAACGCAGGGACGCTGGCCACTCTCCAGGTGACGCTGCTGACGCCCGCCGAGATCGTGTTCGGCAAGCTGCTCGCGGCGTGGGCCGCCGCGCTGGCGTTCCTCGTCGTGAGCGTGCCGTTCATCGTGTGGGCGCTGCTCGAAGGTGGCGTGGAGCCCTTCTCGATCGTGACGACCATGCTCATGCTGGCGCTCGTGCTGGGCGTGGTGTGTGCCATCGGCCTCGGCTTCTCGGCGCTCGTCAGCAAGTCTTCGGCGTCGGCCGTGCTCACCTACCTGACGATCGGCACCCTCACCGCGGTGCTCCCGGTCGTGTTCGGGCTGCTCGTGCCGCTGACGACCACGCAGGACGAGGTCCGGGTCTGGGCCGTGCCGCACGGCTTCGACTGGGCGGTTGACGAACGCCCACCGGAGTGCGAGTGGCGCACGGAGACGGAGCACGTGTGGCACAGCGAGCGGACGTGGTGGCTCCTGGCGCCCAACCCCTTTGTCGTGGTCGCCGATGCGCAGCCGCTCGGGGACCCCGACGACCAGGGGAGCCCGCCCAGCGGTCTGAAGGACCTGCAGTACGGCGTGCGGTACGCGCGCACGGGCCCGTCCCTGGAGATGGACTACTGCGGAGGGCTGGACCGGGCGCCCTCGCCGGTCGAGGAGGTGGAGCCCACCGACGCGATGGTGTGGCCCTGGGGTCTGGGCCTGCAGCTCCTGCTTGCCGGGGGAGGGGTCGTGGTGGCCGTGAACCGGCTGCGCATCCCGCAGCGCGTGCTGCCGCAGGGGACGCGGGTGGCCTAGCTCTCAGCCTCGGCCCTCAGGCGTGGAGGGCGTCGTACTCCGCCTCGGTGGCGACGTCGTCCTCCACGTCGAGGCGCAGGTGTGCCAGGACGGCCTGGAGCACCCGCAACGCCGAGGCGGCGCGCTCTCCCCACAACGAGAAGTAGGAGAACTGCCACCACCACAGGGCCTCGAGCTCGTGGCCGCCGTCGAAGTGCTGCAGGCCCTTGGCGACGGCCTCGGTCACGCAGGCGAGCTCGCCGGAGAGGGTTGTGCTCTCCACGTCCGGGCCGAGCACGGGGTCGACGACCTCGAAGTACTCGTCGAAACCGTCGAAGATCTTGCCGAGCGCCTCGCGCAGCGGGTCCATGTCGGTGTCGGGGCCGGCGTCCGGCTCGAACCGCTCCAGCGGCACCACGTCCACGATCGCGGCCAGGCGCGCTCCGGCGGACAGAAGGTCTGACGTCGCGAGGATCAGCAGGGGCAGCTCCGCCCCCGGCAGCGCCCCGGCCGCGACCTGGGTCACGGTGCTCAGGAACGTCCGCACCTGCCCGGACACCTGGTCCGCGACCTCCTGGAGGTCATCGCCTGCTGCGATCTCGCTCACCTGGACCACCCTGCCCGTCTGTCGTGTCGGTGCCGTGCTCTTTCTCGTGATGCCGTAGGCCGGTCAGCCGCCGACGACCCTGCGCCCCTCGAACGCCCGGCCGAGCGTGACCTCGTCCGCGTACTCCAAGTCTCCCCCGACGGGCAAGCCGGAGGCCAGCCTCGAGACAGTGATACCGATCGGGCCGATGAGCCGGGCAAGATAGGTGGCCGTCGCCTCGCCCTCGACGTTGGGGTCCATCGCGAGGATGACCTCCTTGACCGCGCCGTCGGCCAGCCGGGTCAGCAGCTCCTTGATGCGCAGGTCGTCCGGGCCGATGTTCTCCATCGGGTTGATGGCGCCACCGAGCACGTGGTACCGCCCGCGGAACTCCCGGGTGCGCTCCACGGCGACCACGTCCTTGGGCTCCTCGACGACACAGATCACCTCGTCGCTGCGCCGCGGGTCCAGGCAGACGCGGCACCGCTCGGCCTCCGCGACGTTGCCGCACAGCTCGCAGAACCGGACGCGCAGCTTCACCTCGGTCAGCGCGTCCACGAGCCGCTTCACCTCGTGGCCCTCCGCGGCGAGCAGGTGGAACGCGATCCGCTGCGCGCTCTTGGGGCCCACGCCGGGTAGCCGGCCGAGCTCGTCGATCAGGTCCTGGACCGCGCCTTCGTACACGGCCCCCAGCCTACGGGCCGTCACCCACAGCCGTGCGTGGGGGAGGATGCCCCTGTGCTCGAGCTCGACGTCCTGACCATCGTCCTCCTCCTCCTCGCGGGTCTCGCCGCCGGCTGGGTCGACGCCGTGGTGGGCGGGGGCGGGCTCATCCAGCTGCCGGCGCTCCTCCTGGTCCCCGGGATCACGCCGGTCCAGGCCCTCGCCACCAACAAGCTCGGCAGCATCATGGGCACGTCCACGAGCGCGATCACGTACTACCGGCGGGTCCAGCCCGACCTGCGCACAGCCGCCCCCATGGCGGTCACGGCGCTCGCGGGCGCCGTCGGCGGGGCCGCGCTCGCGTCGCGGATCCCGTCCGAGCTCTTCACGCCGATCATCCTCGTGGTCCTGGTCGGCGTGCTGCTGTGGACGCTCCTGAAGCCGAGCGTCGGTGCCCACGACGACCTGCGCTGGGTGGGCAACGGCCACAAGCGGATCGCGGCGGCCATCGGCCTGGTGATCGGCTCCTACGACGGGCTGCTCGGGCCGGGGACCGGGACGTTCCTCGTGATCTCCCTGGTGAGCGTCCTCGGGTACTCCTTCCTGCCGGCGTCGGCCATCGCGAAGATCGTGAACTTCGCGACCAACGCCGGCGCCCTGATCTGGTTCGTGCCCAGCGGGGCGGTCATCTGGGGCCTCGGCCTGGGGATGGGGGTGGCCAACCTGGTGGGGGCGTACATCGGGGCCCGCATGGCGGTGGCACGCGGCTCACGCTTCGTGCGCGTGGTGTTCGTGCTGGTCGTGGCCGCGCTCGTCTGCAGGTTGGGATGGGACGTCCTGACGCGCTGAGCGGGTCGTACCATCGACGGGCAAGCACACGCACCCGGCGGGCCGTTGAGAGAGACGGAGGCCGGCGACAGATTGGTAGCGAGCATGGCACTTGTCGTGCAGAAGTACGGTGGATCCTCGGTGGCGGACGCGCACAGCGTCAAGCGGGTCGCCAAGCGGATCGCCGAGGCCAAGCGGGCGGGGAACGACGTCGTGGTGGTGGTCTCCGCCATGGGCGACACCACCGACGAGCTCCTCGACCTCGCGCAGCAGATCACCCCCCTCCCGCCGCAGCGGGAGCTCGACATCCTCCTCACGGCGGGCGAGCGCATCTCCATGGCGCTCCTCGCGATGGCGATCAACAACCTCGGGGTCAAGGCGAAGTCCTTCACGGGCCAGCAGGCCGGCGTCATCACCGACGCCGTGCACGGCCGGGCCCGCATCGTCGACGTGGTGCCCCACCGCATCCGCGAGACGATCGAGAAGGGCCAGGTGGCGATCGTCGCCGGGTTCCAGGGCGTCACGACGGAGACCAACGACGTCACCACGCTCGGCCGCGGCGGCTCCGACACCACGGCCGTGGCGCTCGCGGCGGGCCTGGGCGCGGACGTCTGCGAGATCTACACGGACGTGGACGGCGTGTTCACGGCTGACCCGCGCATCGTCCCCGCGGCCCGCAAGATCGACCGCGTCACCTACGAGGAGATGCTGGAGCTGGCGGCCAGCGGCGCCAAGGTGCTGGCCCTGCGCAGCGTGGAGTACGCGCGGCGCTACGGCGTCCCGGTGCACGTGCGCAGCTCGTTCAGCGCCGCGTCCGGCACCCTCGTCACGGCCGCCGAGGCCGCTCACACGCCGGTGCCCGGCGTCATCGTCACAGCTCCCCAGGAGGATGCAGCAGTGGAAGCCCCCATCATCTCCGGCGTGGCGCACGACCGGTCGGAGTCCAAGATCACCGTCGTCGGCGTCCCGGACGTGCCGGGTACCGCTGCGCGCATCTTCGAGGTCGTCGCCGGAGCCGGCGCGAACATCGACATGATCGTCCAGAACGTGTCGGCGGCCGCGACCGGCCTCACCGACATCTCGTTCACGCTGCCCGACGGCGACGGCCCGGGCACCATGGCGGCGCTCGCCGGCGTACAGGCCGAGATCGGCTTCGCGTCGCTGCAGTACGACGACCAGATCGGCAAGCTGTCGCTCGTGGGCGCCGGCATGCGGTCGCACCCGGGCGTCTCGGCCCGGCTCTTCGGCGCGCTGCGCGACGCCGGGATCAACATCGAGATGATCTCCACCTCGGAGATCCGGATCTCGGTCGTGACCCGCGAGGACTCGCTGGACGACGCGGTGCGCGCCGTCCACAGCGCCTTCGGGCTCGACACCACCGACGGCGAGGCCGTCGTCTACGCAGGGACGGGGCGCTGACATGGTCGAGGTGAGCTCTGTAGGGGTCAACGTCGCGGTCGTGGGTGCGACCGGTCAGGTCGGTGCGGTCATGCGCCGCCTCCTGGAGGAGCGCGAGTTCCCCGTGGCGTCGGTCCGGTTCTTCGCGTCGTCCCGGTCCGCCGGGACCACGCTGTCCTTCGCGGGCTTCGACGTGCCGGTCGAGGACACGGCGGCCGTGGCCACCGACGACCTCGCCGACATCGACATCGCCCTCTTCTCCGCGGGCGGGTCCACGTCCCGCGAGCACGCGCCCCGGTTCGCGGAGGCGGGCGCCGTCGTGGTCGACAACTCGTCGGCCTGGCGGCTCGACCCCGAGGTGCCGCTCGTGGTCTCCGAGGTCAACCCGGAGGCGATCGGCGACGCGGTCAAGGGCATCGTCGCCAACCCGAACTGCACCACGATGGCCGCCATGCCCGTGCTCAAGCCCCTCGCCGACGCGGCGGGCCTCGAGCGCCTGAAGGTCGCCACCTACCAGGCGGTCTCCGGCTCCGGCCTCGCCGGCGCGGAGGAGCTCGAGGGCCAGGTCCGCGCCGCCGTCGGCCAGGACACCCTGGGCGGCCTGGTGCACGACGGCGGGGCGGTCACCTTCCCCGACCCCGTCAAGTACGTGGCGCCCATCGCGTTCAACGTGCTGCCGCTGGCCGGCTCCCTCGTGGACGACGGCTCCGGCGAGACCGACGAGGAGCAGAAGCTCCGCAACGAGTCCCGCAAGATCCTGGGCCTGCCGTCGCTGGCCGTGGCGGGCACCTGCGTGCGGGTGCCGGTCTTCACGGGCCACTCGCTCGCGATCCACGCCGAGTTCGCCCGGCCGATCTCGCCCGAGGAGGCCCGCGCGCTGCTCGAGGGCGCGCCGGGCGTGGCCCTCGCCGACGTGCCGAACCCGCTCCTGGCGGCCGGTGCGGACCCGTCGTTCGTGGGCCGGATCCGGACGGACCAGTCGGTGCCCGACGGGCGCGGCCTGGTGTTCTTCGTGTCCAACGACAACCTGCGCAAGGGCGCGGCGCTCAACGCCGTGCAGATCGCGGAGCTCGTGGCCGCCGACCTCGCGGAGCTGAGGGCCCTGGAGGCCGTCGACGCGGAGTGACGCGCCGCTCGCCCCCCGCTCGTCCGAAGCTCCCCGGTGAATGCACCGGGGAGCTTCAGACGTCTCCGGGGTGATGGGGCTTGCGCGCGCCCGTGGGTCTGTGGTTCATTGGTGGAGTAATGAACCACAGAACGTCGGTACCGCGATGAGCGAGGCAGGGGGTGAATCGGGTGTTCGACGGGCCTGAACCCATCTACGTCCAGATTGCCCAGATGATTCGCGGCCAGGTGCTCGCAAGAGAGCTCACGGAGGAGGACCAGGTCATGTCGACCACGCAGTTCGCCACCACGTTCCGCATCAACCCCGCCACCGCGGCGAAGGCGTTCGGCCAGCTGGTGGACGAGGGCGTGCTCTACAAGCGCCGGGGCCTCGGGATGTTCGTCGCTCCCGGCGCGCGGGAGCGGCTGCTCGACGAGCACCGCCGCAGGTACTTCGCCGAGGTGCTCGAGCCGGCACTGGTCCAGGCCGAGCTCCTGGAGATCCCGCTCGACTCGATCGTCGACCACGTCCGGGGCCGTGCGCACGGCACGACCCGGGGTACCGACCCGGAGGTGTCCTCATGACCGCGCCCTTCGGCGCCCGCCTGGACGACGTCGTCGTCCGCTATCCCGCCCCGGCGCGGCTGCGCCCCTCGCCCGACGACGCCCCCGCGCTGGACGGCGCCACCTGCACCGTCCGGGCCGGGTCCATCACCGGCGTGCTGGGCCGGAACGGTGCCGGCAAGACGACCCTCCTGTCGCTCCTCGCGGCGTTCCGGCGGCCCACCGGCGGGACCGTCCTCGTCGGGCCGGACGGCTCGCTGGAGGACCCGTGGGAGAACACGTGGATCACGTCGGGCGTCCAGCTCGTCCGGGAGTCCGGTGACGTCTACCCGGAGGAGGCCGTGAGCGAGACGTTCGAGTACCTGGCGAACGTCCGCCCCGACTGGGACGGGGACCTGGCGTCCCGGCTGCTCGACCAGTTCGAGGTGGACGTGCGGAAGAAGCCCGCGGCGCTCTCGCGCGGCAAGCGCTCGGCCGTGGGCGCGGTGATCGGCCTGGCCTCGCGGGCGCCGCTGACGATCTTCGACGAGGTGTACCTGGGCATGGACGCACCCACCCGGTACGCGTTCTACGACGCGCTCCTCGAGGACTACGCCGAGCACCCCCGCACCGTCCTGGTGTCGAGCCACCACGTCGAGGAGGTGGAGCGGCTGTTCGAGGACGTGATCGTCCTCGACGAGGGCCGGGTGCTCCTCGCCGAGCCGGCCGACGACCTTCGCGCCCGCGCCGTCTCGCTCACCGGGCCGTCGGCCGCCGTGGAGCGCGTGGCCGACGGGCGGCCGGTGCTCCACCGGCAGCAGCTCGGACCGACGCTCCAGGTCGTCGTGGACGGACCGCTCGCTCCGGACGAGCGTGCCGCCGCCCAGGACGCCGGGCTCACCCTCGGCCCCGTGCCGCTGCAGGACCTGTTCGTCCACCTGACCCGGACGCCGGCAGGCACCACCACCGAGGAGGTCCCCTGATGAGCGCCCCCACGGACCGCACAGCGGTCGAAGCGCTCCGCGCCCGCGCGGACGACGTCCACAAGCGGGCGGTGAAGGCCGTCGAGAACACGGTGGCCGGTGCCGTCATCGTCGTCGGGCTGTGGTTCTGGCTGATCCTCCTGCTCGTGGCCGCGGTGCTCGTGGTGATCGAGCTCCGCACCGGGTCGATCGGACCGGGCAGCGTCGTGGAGAACATCCTCGTGAGCCCGCGGTGGTTCGCGCTGGTGATGGGGCTGATCGTCCCGGTCGGCGTCCTGACGGTGCACCTCGCCGCCGGTGGGACGCGTAAGGCGCTGGTCGACGGGATCGTCCGGGCGGCGCTGTTCTCGGGAGGCGCGTACGGGGTCGCCACCGCCGCCCTGCTGCTCCTGGAGCGCCTGGCGTTCTTCCTGGCCGACCGGGAGTGGTTCCGCGGCGACGGGTCGGCGGACGCGCGAGGGTTCTCGATCAGCATCCTGTCGGAGGGTCTCTCGATCGCGACCTACCTGCTCGTGGGCGTCGCGATCGGCATCGGCTACTACCGGTACGGCGGCTGGCTCGGGACGGTCCTTATCCCGCTCTTCCTGATCCCGTGCGCGGTGGCCGACGCGTTCCGGCTGGAGCGCCTGCGCGACCTGGTCGAGCCGTTCCCCGGACCGCTGGGGCCGCTGTCGCTCCTCCTGCTGGGCATCGGCGGTGTCCTGCTGGCGATCCTCGCCGCCGAACGGCTGCTCCGCGACGTCCCGGTACGGCCCTCCCGTTGACGGGATGGGAATAATGTCCGATAAGCAACTCCACAGGAGGAGCGCACTCATGACAGACCCCGCACCGCCCGTCATCGACGTCCGCCACCTACGCAAGACCTATGCGGGACCCGAGGGCACCACCAAGGTCGCGGTCGACGACGTCTCGTTCACCGTCGGCCGCGGCGAGATCTTCGGCATCCTCGGTCCGAACGGCGCAGGGAAGACCACCACCGTCGAGTGCGTCGCGGGCCTGCGCCGTGCCGACTCCGGCGAGATCAGCGTGCTCGGGCACGACCCGCAGGCCGATCCGGCGTCGATCCGAGAGAGCGTCGGCGTCCAGCTCCAGGAGTCGGCGCTGCACGACAAGATCACCGTCGACGAGGCCATGCGGCAGTTCGCGGCGTTCTACGA
Source organism: Antribacter gilvus (assembly GCF_003946865.1). Lineage (GTDB taxonomy): Bacteria > Actinomycetota > Actinomycetes > Actinomycetales > Cellulomonadaceae > Antribacter > Antribacter gilvus. The sequence continues at coordinate 290,123 of NZ_QXTH01000006.1, read as the reverse complement.
GCACCCGTCCGACGTCGAGGAGCTGCTCCGCCTCCTCGACCTCGCCGACCACCGCGGCGTGCAGTTCGCGAACCTCTCCGGAGGTCAGAAGCAGCGGCTGTCCATCGCGCTCGCCCTGGTGGGCAACCCCCAGGTGGCCATCCTGGACGAGCTCACCACCGGCCTGGACCCGGCTGCGCGGCGCGCGACGTGGGACCTCGTGGAGCGGGTCCGCGACAGCGGGGTGACCGTCCTGCTGGTCACCCACTTCATGGACGAGGCCGAGCGGCTCTGCGACCGGCTCGTCATCATCGACGGCGGGACCGTCGTGGCTGAAGGCACCCCGGCAGACCTCATCGACGGGCTCGACGGCTCCCGGGCGGTCCGGCTCCGCTTCACACCCGACCGCACCGACCGGGCGCTGGCCGTCCTCACGGCGCTCGCGGCGGACGGCGCCGACGTGGAGTCGGTCAACCGCAGCGGGAGCGAGATCGAGGTGACCGGCACGCGCAAGGTCCTGTTCGCAGTCGTCCAGGCGCTGGCTGCGGACGACCTCGTTCCCGAGGACGTCCGCACGGTCTCGCGATCCCTGGAGGACGTGTTCGTCCAGTTCTCCGGCCGGACGTACCAGGACGAGACCACGGCGGAGGTGGCGGCATGAACCGGGGTTTCGGCACTCTGCTCAGTACGGAGGCCAGGGTCTGGCTCCGGGAGCCCGTCGCGGTGTTCTTCGCGCTCGCCTTCCCGGTGGTCCTCCTTGTCGGCTTCGGCTACCTGATCCCGGGCCTGCGCGAACCCATGAGCGACGCACCGCCGCCGTGGAACGACGAGTCGGCGATGTCCTTCTACCTCCCCTCGGTGCTCGCGCTGTCGATCGCCACCGTCGCGCTCACGGTGATCCCGGTGACCTTCGCGACCTTCCGTGAGAAGGGGGTGCTGCGCCGGCTGGCGACCACCCCCATGCGTCCGCAGGCGATCGTGGGGGTGCACCTCGTGATCAACCTCGCCGCGGTGCTCGTGGCGTCGCTGCTCGCGGTGGCCGGGGCGATGCTCGCCTTCGGGGTCCCCCTCCCGGAGAACCCCGGGGTGGTGCTGCTCAGCTTCGTCCTCGGGGTGGCCGCGATGTACTCGCTGGGGCTGCTGGTCTCCGCGCGGGCCCCGCGTGGCACGACGGCGTCGGGCGTCGGCATGCTCCTGTACTTCCCGTCCATGCTCGTGAGCGGCCTCTGGACCCCCGGTCCGGCCATGCCGGACTGGCTCGAGACGCTGGGGAAGTTCACGCCCATCGGCGCCTCCGCACAGGGGATGACCATCGGCTGGCTCGGGGAGGTCATGACCGGTGAGGTGTTCCCGGCCGTGCAGATCATCGTGATGGTGGTCTGGACCGCCGTCCTCTTCCCCCTGGGCGTGAAGCTGTTCCGGTGGACCTGAGGCCGGACTGAGAGGAACGCCTCTACCCTCTTCCCATGAAGCCGTTCCTGCTGCTCGCCACCCGCGCGGAGGACGCCGCGGCCGACGGCGAGTACGAGGCGTTCCTCCGGTACGGCGGGCTCCAGCCGCGCGAGCTGCACCGCGTGCGGCTGGAGTCCGGTCCTCTCCCGCCGGTCGACCTCGACGACTACTCCGGCGTGCTCGTCGGCGGCAGCCCGTTCAACGTCGCCGAGGCGCCGGAGCGCAAGGGACCGGTCCAGCGGCGGGTGGAGGCGGAGGTCGCTGCGCTCCTCGACCACGTCGTGGCCCGCGACTTCCCGTTCCTCGGCGCCTGCTACGGCGTGGGCACGCTCGGTGCCCACCAGGGCGCGGTGATCGACGGCACGTTCGCCGAGCCGGTGGGTCCCGTGACGATCGAGCTCACGCCCGAGGGGACGGACGACCCGCTGCTCGCCGGGATGCCCGCGCGCTTCGACGCCTACGTGGGGCACAAGGAGGCAGTCCGGACGCTCCCGCCCGGCGCGGTGTGCCTCGCGACGTCGGCCGCGTGCCCCGTCCAGATGTTCCGCGTGCGCGAGAACCTGTACGCCACCCAGTTCCACCCCGAGCTGGACCTCACGGGCCTGCTGCAGCGCATCGACGTCTACCAGGGGTTCGGCTACTTCCCGCCCGGCGAGGCTCACGCCGTCGGGTCCAGGGCCCGCGCGGCGTCCGTGACGGAGCCGTTCCGGATCCTCAAGGCGTTCGTCGAGCGGTACGCCCGCTGACCGAGGCCGGCTACGGCGCGAACCAGGCGCCCGCCGCCGGGTCAGCGGCGAGCCGCAGCCCCAGGGCGAGGTGGTGGCGCACGTTGCGCCCCAGGTTCTCCGGCAGGTCGTCCGGGGCGAACCAGCCGACGGCGAGCGACTCGTCGTCGGCCACGTGCAGCGCCGCGGCGGCCTCGGGCGACTCGGGCCGGCACAGGAACGTCAGCGTGAGGTACTGGGCCCGGTCACCGTTCGGGTAGACGGTCACGTCGTTCGACCCGACCGCGGCCAGCCCCTCCACCCGCACCGCGACCCCGGTCTCCTCGAGCACCTCCCGGACGATCCCGGGCGCGGGCTGCTCGCCCGGCTCCAGGAACCCCGCGATCAGTGACCAGCGGCCGTCGTCGCTGCGCTCGCCCAGGAGCACGCGCCCGTCGTCGTCCAGCACGACGGCGTTCACGCCGGGGAGCCACAGCAGGTCGTGACCGACCTGCTTGCGCAGGCCGAGGATGTACTCGGGGACAGGCATGCCGCGAGCCTATCGGCGCCGGCCCCTGGTTCGACCGGACCGGGCGGCCCGCCCGCATGATGGAACGGGGTGGACAACGTCCAGGGCGCGGGTGCTACCGTCGCTCCGTGATCATTCGTTGGTATTGGCGCTTTACGCCGGCTCCTGGTGGAGCCTGGCGGGCGTCAGCCTGACCAACCTTCACCGGAGCCACCTGGGCCTTGGACACCACAGTGTCCGGGCCCTTCGTCTTGAACAGACGGGCCGCTCCGGACCACGAGGCGGCAGCGGCGCCGTCTGGGACCTTCCCGCACGTACCCAGAACACGCTGTCACCTCACCAGGAGTCTTGATCATGACCCCCACGGCCCCCGTCAGTCCCGCTGATACCGAGCCCGCCGCGAGCACCCCGCCCGGGCAGCGCGGCGAGCTGCGAGCCCGTACGTCCGACCTGCGGATCCGCGCCCTCGACGCCCTCCCCGCGCCGCAGGACCTGCTCGCCGAGATGCCGTTGAGCACCCAGCAGAGCGACCTCGTGACGACGTCCCGCCGCGAGGTGCGCGACGTGCTCACGGGCGACGACGACCGGCTGCTCGTGATCGTCGGCCCGTGCTCCGTGCACGACGCCCAGGCCGCGCTCGACTACGCGGGCCGCCTCGCCGCCCTCGGCCAGGAGCTGGCGGGCGACCTCCTGACCGTCATGCGCGTGTACTTCGAGAAGCCGCGCACCACGGTGGGGTGGAAGGGTCTCATCAACGACCCGCACCTGGACGGCAGCCACGACGTGCACCATGGCCTGCGGCTGGCCCGCGAGGTCCTGCTCGGCGTGCTGGACGCGGGCGTGCCGGCGGCGTGCGAGTTCCTGGAGCCCACCAGCCCCCAGTACATCGCGGACGCGGTCACCTGGGGCGCGATCGGCGCCCGTAACGCGGAGTCGCAGGTGCACAGGCAGCTCGCCTCGGGCCTGTCCATGCCCGTCGGCTTCAAGAACGCCACGGACGGCGACGTCCAGATCTCCGTCGACGGCTGCGTCACCGCCGCGAGCGAGCACGTGTTCTTCGGCGCGGACGCGCAGGGCCGGGCCGCCGCGGTCGCGACAGCCGGCAACCCCGACTGCCACGTGATCCTGCGGGGTGGCCGCAGCGGCCCCAACTACGGGGCCGACGACGTCGCGGCGGCGCTGGCCGTGGCGCGCACCTCGGGACTGGGCGGGGCTGTCGAGACCGGGGTGATCGTCGACGCCTCGCACGGCAACTCGGGCAAGGACCACGTGCGGCAGGCGGGCGTCGTGCGCGAGGTCGCCGGGCGCCTCGCCGCGGGGGAGCAGGGGATCACCGGCCTGATGATGGAGTCGTTCCTGGTCGCGGGTGCGCAGAATCCTGCGCCGCTCGCGGAGCTCACCTACGGCCAGTCGGTGACCGACAAGTGCATGGACTGGGACACCACGGAGGTGCTGCTGCGGGAGCTGGCGGCCGCGGTGCGGGAGCGGCGGGCGCTGGAGTCCTGACGGGGCCGGAACGACACGGGGCCGCTCACCGGACGGTGAGCGGCCCCGCGTCAGGACTCGTTCGAGTCACTTCACGATCTGGACCTCGACGAGGTACTTCGTCGGCTGGCCGTTGTTCACGGCCATGAAGTTGATGATGCCGTAGATGAGGCCGACGATCCACGGAACGAAGATCAGCCAGGCAAGGACCACGGTGATCGTCAGCACGACGTAGACGATCGCGATGAGGATGCCCCAGTTGAGGGCCTTCTTGGCCTCAGCGTTGAGATACGCGTTGTTGCGGTCCTTGAAAACGAGCCAGATGACAAGCGGCGCGACGAAGCTGAGGATGCCGCCGAGGAGGTGGGACAGACCTGCCCACTGCTTGGCCTCGGCATCGGAGAGCGGCTGCTGGGGCACTGCAGCCGGCGTGGGCTCGGACAAGGGGTTCTCCTTAGATTGGTCTGACGAACGCATCGAATCGTAGAGAACCCCGGCGTTTGTGAACAGGCCGGAAACGGAACGTCTCAGAACACGGTGATCGCCGCGGCGAGAACGTATAGCGCACCGAGGGCGCTGAAGAGAGTGATGACAGTCCTCGCGCGTGGATTCACCCGCCGAATGGTGCCAGAGATCCGTTACGCCGTAAATCCTTCGAGCTCGTCGCGCGGCACCTGCCGTCCGGAGCGGATCAGTTCCTCGATGCGTTCGGTCTGCTCCCAGACGTTCACGGCCATACCGGCGGCGACGCGCCCGTCGGCCACCCAGAACGCCACCAGCTCCCGGTTCTCCCGCGACCCGGAGATCACGACGTCGTCGTACCCGCCGGGGACGTCGACCCAGCCCACGTACTCCATCCCGAGGTCGAACTGGTCGCTGTAGAAGTAGGGCAGGCGGTCATAGTCCCCGGCAAGACCGAGCATCGTCCGCCCCGCGTGCGTGCCGCCCTCCTGGGCCGCGGACCAGTGCTCCACCCGGAGCGGGCGGCCATAGTGGGGCGACGGGATGCTGGCGACGTCCCCGGCGGCGAACACGTCGGGATGGGAGGTCGCGAGGGTCCCGGACACGGCGATCCCGCCTCCCTCGGCGGCCGACCGCAGCGTCAGGCCGCCCGCCTCCGCGAGCCCGACGTTGGGCGCCACGCCGACGCCCACCACCACCACGTCGGCCTCGACGTGCGACCCGTCGGACAGGTCGACGCCCGTGACCCAGCCGTCGGTGTGCGAGAGCGCCGCCACCGTGGCGCGTGACACCAGGCGCACGTCCTGCTCCTCGTGCAGGTCGCGGAAGACCGCGGCGAGCTCCGGCCCCAGGACGCCACCGAGCGGGATGCTGCCACGCCCGATCACCGTCACGTTGAGGCCCAGCTGGCGGGCGGACGCCGCCACCTCCATGCCGATCCAGCCGTCGCCCACGACCGCCACCCGGCCTGCTCCCTCGAGCGAGGCGTCGAGCAGCCGCCCGGACAGCCGGTCGGCATCGTCCAGGGTCCGGAGGTAGTGCACGCCCGACAGGTCCATGCCCGGGACGTCGAGCGTCCGCGGCGTCGACCCGGTCGCGAGGAGGAGCTTCGCATAGGTGAGCACGCCGCCGTCGGACAGCGTGACGCGATGCTCGCCCGGGGCGAGGCCGACCGCCGTGACCGAGGTACGCATCTCGACGCCGTTGTTCGCGTACCAGGACTCGTCGAGCGGGAACACCGACTCCCGGTCGTCGTCGCCGCGCAGGTAACCCTTGGAGAGCGGCGGTCTCTCGTACGGCCGGTGCGCCTCCGTGGTCACCACGACCAGGTCGCCGTCGTAGCCCTCCTTGCGGAGCGTCTCGGCGGCGCGTGCGGTGGCCAGGCCACCTCCGAGCAGGACGTACGGGTCGGCGGTCATCCGGTCTCCTCGGCGTCGGCAGGACGGGTGGGACCCCGCCCGGACAGTTTCGCACCGGGGCAGGGATCCCGTCGCGCCGCAGGACGGCCGTGCGCGAGCCTCAGTCCGTGCCGGCCTCCATCGCGGCGCGGTCCAGCATCTCCTCGTCCTCGGACACCTCGCCACGGGACGCGATGGCCTCCGCGCCGCCCTGCGGCATGCTGCCGATCAGCCCGGTCGCGGCCGCCTGGGCGGCGCCGATCGAGGGACCGCCCACGCCGATGAGCCCGAGGCTGGCGTACTGCTCCAGCTTGGCGCGCGAGTCGGCGATGTCGAGGTTGCGCATGGTGAGCTGGCCGATGCGGTCCACCGGGCCGAACGCCGAGTCCTCGGTGCGCTCCATCGACAGCTTGTCCGGGTGGTAGCTGAAGGCCGGGCCCGTGGTGTCGAGGATCGAGTAGTCCTCGCCGCGCCGCAGCCGCAGGGTCACCTCGCCCGTGACGGCCGCGCCGACCCAGCGCTGCAGCGACTCGCGCACCATGAGGGCCTGCGGGTCCAGCCAGCGGCCCTCGTACATCAGCCGGCCGAGGCGCCTTCCCTCGTTGTGGTACTGCGCGACGGTGTCCTCGTTGTGGATCGCGTTGACCAGACGCTCGTACGCCGCGTGCAGCAGGGCCATGCCGGGAGCCTCGTAGATGCCGCGGCTCTTCGCCTCGATGATGCGGTTCTCGATCTGGTCGGACATGCCCATGCCATGTCGACCGCCGATGGCGTTGGCCTCCATCACCAGGTCGACGGGGGAGGCGAACTCCTTGCCGTTGATCGTGACCGGGCGGCCCTGGTCGAAACCGATCGTCACGTCCTCGGCGAGGATCTCGACCGAGGGGTCCCAGAACCGCACGCCCATGATGGGGTCGACGGTCTCCACGCCCGTGTCCAGGTGCTCCAGGGTCTTGGCCTCGTGGGTGGCGCCCCAGATGTTGGCGTCCGTCGAGTAGGCCTTCTCCGCGCTGTCGCGGTACGGGAGGTCCCGGGACGCGAGCCACTCCGACATCTCCTTGCGGCCGCCGAGCTCCGTCACGAAGTCGGCGTCCAGCCAGGGCTTGTAGATCCGCAGGTGCGGGTTGGCGAGCAGGCCATAGCGGTAGAACCGCTCGATGTCGTTGCCCTTGAACGTGGAGCCGTCGCCCCAGATCTGGACGTCGTCCTCGAGCATCGCCCGCACCAGGAGGGTGCCGGTGACGGCACGGCCGATCGGCGTCGTGTTGAAGTAGGCCCTACCACCCGAGCGGATGTGGAACGCGCCGCAGGTGAGCGCGGCCAGGCCCTCCTCCACGAGCGCCTCGCGGCAGTCCACGAGGCGCGCGATCTCCGCGCCGTACGTCTTCGCGCGGCCGGGCACCGAGGCGATGTCCGGCTCGTCGTACTGGCCGATGTCGGCGGTGTACGTGCACGGGACCGCGCCCTTGTCGCGCATCCATGCGACCGCCACGGACGTGTCGAGACCACCGGAGAAGGCGATGCCGACGCGCTCGCCGACGGGGAGGGAGGTGAGGACCTTGGACATGGCAGAAGTATGCAGAGTTTCGCATGAGTATGCAACGTGGCTCGTCGAGGTCGTGCCGCTGCCGTGGGTAGGCGGCCAGGTCCGGGCAACGCGAAAGGCCCTCCGGTGCAGCGTTTCCGCTGCCCAGAGGGCCTTTCACATGGTCGGGGTGACAGGATTTGAACCTGCGACCTCTTCGTCCCGAACGAAGCGCGCTACCAAGCTGCGCCACACCCCGAGGGATCACTCCCGCTGGCAGGGACTGAACCCAGCGGCGGAAGCGTGCCCAGAATAGCCCACGTTCGGACCGGAACGGAAACTGAAAGCCCGTGGGCAGGATCACGGCCCGTCGCGGATCTCAGACGGACGACGCCACGAGGGTCAGGAGGGTGGCCTCGGGCCGGCACGCGAAGCGGATCTGCCAGTAGGGCGACGTGCCCGCACCGGCAGAGACGTGCAGCCAGGTGGAGCCCTCGCCCCCGTCCCGGTCAGGTCGGGGGCCCGGCCAGCCGTGCAGGCCGCTCGCCCTGCGGCGGTCGACGTCGCAGTTGGTCACGAGGGCGCCGTAGAAGGGGACGCGGAGCTGCCCGCCGTGCGTGTGGCCGGCGATGATCGCGTCCACGTCGTCCTCCCGCAGGGCGTCGAGCGCGCGGACGTACGGTGCGTGCACGACGCCGAGGCGCAGCACCGCCCGGTCCTCTCCAGGCGCGCGGCCCGGGGCGGGCATGGTGTCCCGGTCGATGTGCGGGTCGTCCATCCCGACGAACCCGATGAGCCTGCCGTCCGCGAGCTCGACGGCGTCCCGGCGGTTGTTCAGGTCCTTCCAGCCGGCCCGGGAGAACGCCGTCGCCAGGGCCTCTGTGGGCAGCGCCTCGGGAGCGGCCTGCTCCACGCGGGCGTCCGGGAGGAGGTACCGGGCAGGATTCTTGAACTGGGGCGCGAAGTAGTCGTTGGAACCCATCACGAAGGCTCCGGGCACCTCGAGGAGCGGGCCGAGGGCGTCGAGCAACGGGGCGAGGGCCTGCCGGTGGCCGAAGTTGTCGCCGGTGTTCACCACGACGTCGGGACGGAGGTCGGCCAGGGACCGGATCCAGGCCTGCTTGGCCCGCTGGCCGGGCGTCAGGTGCAGGTCGCTGATGTGCAGCACCCGGACCGGGCGCTCACCGCGGGGCAGGATCGGGAGCGTGGCACGCCGGACCGTGAACAGCTTGGTCTCCAGGTGCGCGTACGCCAGACCGCCGACGGCGATGCCGCCGGCGATCCCGAGCGCCTTCAGGACCCCCACGCCGTTCAGGGCCGGCCGCCGTTGCCGCCGCCAGGGGGCGGGAGCGGGCTGCCGTTGCCACCGGGGGGCGGGAGGATGACGACACCGCCGCCGTCACCGCCGTCATCGCCGCCGCCACCGCCGTCACCACCGCCGTTACCGCCACCGCCACCACCGTCGCCGCCACCAGGGCCGGGACCGCCGGGTGTCGGTGCGGGCGGCGGAGGCGGGGGCTTCGGCGCGCCGACCAGATTCGGGTCGGGCGGTCCGAAGCCGACGTGCGGCATGCCTACGCTCGCGGCGTTGGTGTACTGCTGCCAGATCGGCGCGGCGACGTAGCTGCCGTACAGGTAGCCACGCCAGTACTTGCCGTTGACGGTCATGTTCTTGTGCTCGATGGAGCCCTCGACGTCGCCCACCCACACGGACGTCGACAGCTGGGCCGTGTAGCCCGTGAACCAGGTGTGCGACGACAGCTGGGTGGTGCCGGTCTTGCCGGCCGCGGGCCGTCCACCCTCGGGACCCTTGCCGATCGCGGTGCCCTTGGTGAACACGTTCTGCATCGCGAACGTCATGGTGTTGGCGATGTTCCCCGCCAGGGCGTTCGGGTTGCAGTTCGCCGAGGGGACCGGGAGCTCCTTGCCGTCGGTGTTCGTCACCTTCAGGATCGCGACCGGCTCGCAGTGGGTGCCGCCGCTGGCGATCGTGGCGTAGGCCGCGGCCTGGAACAGCGGCGAGGACTCCTGCGTGCCGATGATCATGGGCGCCTGCACGTCGATGTTCTCGACGGTGGCGTCGTACACCGTTCCACCCTGGGAGTCCGTGGGCCGGAACCCCACATGCCAGGCGGTCTGCCGTAGGTCGCACAGGTTCAGCTGGAACCCCATGCTTGCGTAGGCGGTGTTGACGGACTTGTACGTTGCCTCCAGCGCCGACATGGTGCCGCCGCCGTTGCCGTCGGAGTTGGCCGGCGCCCAGGCCTTTCTGTCATACAGCCGTGCGCACGGCGCGTTGAAGTCCTGTGGGAACCGCTCGACCTTGCTCGCGTTGACGGTGTCGTACAGCCGGTGACCCGAGCGGAGCCACTCCGCCAGGACGAACGGCTTGAAGTTCGAGCCCACCTGGAAGCCGTGCGAGCCGCCGTGGGCCGCGTCAGCGGCGTAGTTGATGGCGGTGGTCCGAGGGGCAGGTTCCTTGTTGGCGTCGAACGGAACGTTCTGGGCCATGGCCAGGATCTTCCCCGTGCCCGGTTCCACCGACGCGATGGCCGCCTCCAGCTGGCTCGCGTCGCCCGCCGGTACGGCACTGCTCACCGCCGCCTCTGCCGCCACCTGCTTGGTGATGTCGAGCGTGGTGATGATGTCGAGACCGCCGCGGTAGAGCAGCGCCTGCCGGTCGGCCGGAGTCTCCCCGAACTCGGGGCTGAGGATGATCTCCTTGATGACGTACTCGCAGAAGAACGCGGACCCGCCTGCGGACTGGCAGCCGAGGTCGACCGGCGTCACCTTGAGGGTGTCGGCGATCGGCGTCGCGATGAGGGCCTCGTACTCCTCGCGGGTGGAGATGTAGCCCTCCGTGTACATCGCGTACAGCACGAGGTTGCGCCGCTCCTGGGCCTTCTCCGGGTTCGTCAGCGGGTCGAACTGCGTGGGCGCCTTGGTGATGCCCGCGATCGTCGCCGCCTCGAGCTGGGAGAGCTCGGACGCGTGCTTGCTGAAGTAGTAGCGGGCCGCGGTCTCGACGCCGTACAGGTTGACGCCGAACTGAGCGATGTTGAGGTAGCCCTCGAGGATCTGGTCCTTCGGCGTCGTCTTCTCGAGCGCGATCGCCAGCTTGGCCTCCCGCATCTTGCGCTCGAGCGAGTCCTCGCGCGCCTTCATCACGCCGAAGTCGTCCCCGGCCTTGTCGGCCTCCTCGATGAGGACGTTCTTCACGTACTGCTGCGTCAGCGTCGACGCGCCCTGCGTCGCCTCGCTGCCGCCGAGGTTCTTGGCCGCCGCACGCATGATGCCCTCAGGGTCCACGCCGCCGTGCTCGTAGAAGCGGCGGTCCTCGATGGCGATGGCCGCGTCCTTCATGGCCTGCGACACCTGGTCGAGGGGCACCACGATGCGGTTCTGCGAGTAGAACGTGGCGAGCAGGGTGGTGCCGTCGCTCGCGTAGACACGGGACTGCTCCGACAGCGGTGCGCGCACCAGCTCGTCCGGGACCTCGTCGAACAGCTTCACCGCGGTGTCCGTCGCGGCGTCGGCGCCCGCCGCGAGCGGGATCACCAGACCGGCGGCGAGGACACCGCCCGCGGCCGCCGTGAGGACGAACGCCAGCAGCAGCGCGATCAGCTGCGTGGCGGGAAGCGTGCGTGTGATCCGACGTGGCTCGCGGGGGTTGGCCATGTGCCTAGGTTAAGGGTTTCGGCCCGACGGGTGCGCCGTGAGCAGCCCCTGGGCCTGTGCAGGTCCTGTGGGGGATCGCGGGCTAGCATCGGGCACATGGCAACTACGTGGGAGTACGCGACGATCCCCCTCCTCATCCACAACACGAAGGCGATCCTCGACCAGTGGGGCGCTGACGGCTGGGAGCTCGTCCAGGTGGTCCCCGGACCCGACGGCACCGGCCTCGTCGCCTACCTGAAGCGCCCGACCGGCGGTCAGGGCTGACCGGGATGGGCCACGAGGCACGTCTCGCCGAGCTGGGCATCACCCTGCCCGAGGTTGCCGCGCCGGTCGCGGCCTACGTCCCGGCGGTGCGCTCGGGAAACCTGATCTTCACCTCAGGCCAGCTGCCGTTCGTCGACGGCGCCCTGCCGGAGGCCGGCAAGGTGGGCCTGGGCGACGGTCTGGTGTCCCCCGAGGACGCCGCCGCCTATGCCCGGACCTGCGCGCTGAACGCCCTCGCCGCGGTCCGCTCCGTGACGGGCAGCCTGGACGCGGTCGCCCGCATCGTCAAGGTCGTCGGTTTCGTCGCGAGCGACCCGTCGTTCACCGGGCAGCCGGCCGTCATCAACGGCGCCAGCAACGTCCTGGGCGAGATCTTCGGCGACGCGGGCGTCCATGCCCGCAGCGCCGTGGGCGTCTCGGCCCTCCCGCTCGACGCGCCGGTCGAGGTGGAAGTGATCGTCGAGCTGGCGTAAGGCACCCGTAAGGTCCGGCCTGCCGGGTTCGGGACGAGACTGGGTACATGCGACGACCGGCTGTTCCGTTGATCCTGCTCGCACTCCTCCTCGGCGGGTGCGCCGGCAGCCCCGAACCCGGCGCGGGTCCGGGACCCGGCGCCTCGCCCTCGGCGGCCGCCTCGAGCGAGGCCGCCGAGGGCGCGGCCTCGTCGAGCGAGGCGCCCGGTCCCACCCCGGAAGGGGCAGGACCCGTCCCCGAGGTCTACGCCTTCACGGGCACCACGCCGGACGGCGCCACGTTCTCCGGCGAGGAGCTGGTGGGCAACCCCGCCGTGCTGTGGTTCTGGGCGCCGTGGTGCCCCACCTGCCGGTCCCAGATACCCACCGTCACGGCCCTGGCCGAGGAGTTCGACGGCGAGGTGGCCGTCGTCGCCGTCGGCGGCCTCGACGGGGAGGACGCGATCCTCGACCTGGCGGGCGACATCCCGCACGTGGTCCACCTCGTCGACGACGAGGGCTCGGTCTGGCGGCACTTCGGCGTCACCCAGCAGAGCACCTACACGGTCCTGGACGCCCACGGCGAGGTCGTCTCCGAGGGCTACCTGTCCGACGGCGACATCTCCGCGCTGGTCGCCGACCTCGCCGGCTGACGGGGCCTGACCGTGTCCCAGGATCTCGCCCTCGCCCTCGGCGCCGGGCTGGTGGCCGCGGCGAACCCGTGCGGGTTCGCGCTGCTGCCCGCCTACCTCTCGCTGATGGTGCTCGACGGACCCGGCGACCGGCGCTCCGCCGTCGGCCGGGCCCTGCGCTCGACGGCGGCGCTCACCGCCGGGTTCGTGGCGGTGTTCGCGGTCTTCGGGCTCGTCGTCGCCCCCGTGGCGAGCGCGGTCCAGCAGTACCTCCCCGCGTTCACCGTCGTGCTCGGCGTGGCGCTCGTCCTGGCGGGCGGCTGGGTCGTCGCGGGGCGGGAGCTGCCGGGTCTCCGCCTCGGTCGCGGCCCGGCGCGCCCGGTCACCGGGTCGCTCGCCTCGACGGCCGCCTTCGGCGCCTCCTACGCGATCGCGTCGCTGGGCTGCACGATCGCCCCCTTCCTCGCCGTCGTCGTCACCGCGTTCCGCTCCGGGTCGGTGGGGGAGGGCATCGCGCTGTTCGCGGCGTACGCCGCAGGGATGGGTCTGCTGGTGGGCTGCGCCGCCGTCGGTATCGCGCTCGCGGGGAACGCCTGGGTGGCGCGCGCCCGGAGCGCGGGCCGCTGGCTCCCGCGGGTCGGGGGAGCGCTGCTCCTGGTGGCCGGCGCGTACGTGGCCTGGTACGGCGCCTGGGAGCTGCGGGTGCTCCACGGGGGAGCGGGGGCGGACCCGGTCGTCGAGGCGGCGGGACAGGTCCAGCGGTCCCTGGCCGGGGCCGTGGAGTGGATCGGACCGGCGGGGCTCGTCGTGCTGCTGGTCGTCCTGGCGGCGCTCGGCCTCGGGATACGGGCCGTCGGGATGCGGAGCCGCCGGCTCCGGGAACGCCGGCGCGAGGACGCCTGACGGGGCACGACGAAGGGGTCGCCTCCCGCGGGAGGCGACCCCTTCGTCGTCGGGCAGCGGGCGGCTAGCGCGCGCGGCGCTCCAGGCGGTCCAGGTCCAGCAGGACCACCGCGCGGCCCTCGCGCCGGACCCAGCCGCGGGTCGCGAAGTCGGCCAGGGCCTTGTTCACGGTCTCGCGAGAGGCGCCGACGAGCTGGGCCAGCTCCTCCTGCGTGAGGTCGTGCGCCACGCGGATGCCGTCGTCGTTCGGCTCGCCGAAGCGGGTCGACAGGTCCAGCAGCGCCTTGGCGACGCGGCCGGGGACGTCCGAGAACACGAGGTCCGCGAGCGAGTCGTTCGTGCGGCGCAGCCGGCGCGCGAGCGCTCCGAGCAGGCGCATGGCCACGTTCGGGTGCTCGGCGACCCACTTCACCAGCGCGTCGTGGCGCAGCTCGTAGACCATCGCGTCCGAGACCGACGACGCGGACGCCGTACGGGGGCCCGGGTCGAACAGCGAGAGCTCGCCGAACATCTCACCGGGGCCGAGGATCGACAGGAGGTTCTCGCGGCCGTCCGTGGAGCGGCGGCCGAGCTTGATCTTGCCCTGTGCGATGACATACAGCCGGTCGCCCGGCTCGCCCTCGCGGAAGAGGACGTCGCCTCGGACCAGCTCCACGGGAACCATGGAGTCGAAGAGCGCACGGGTCTCCTCGCGGTCCATGTCCGCGAAGAGGGGGGCAGAGAGTACGACGTCGTCGTCCACCAGGGGTGTCCTCACGTGTCGGGGACTTTCGTCCATAGGGGTTTCCACCAACCAGTCTGCCTTACCTTGGCGAGTTTGCCGGGCATTAGCCCCCCGGCGCCCGACGCCGGAGAGCAGGTTGGGCGATTATGTCGCCTTTGCGAGGGCTGCGGTCAGGGCACGTCCCGTCGCTCGGCGCCGACGTACGCGCACACGGGCCGGATCAGCGCGTTGGCGGCGCGCTGCTCCATGACGTGCGCCGTCCAACCGGTCACCCGGGAGGCGACGAACAACGGCGTGAAGATGTTCGTGTCGAACCCCATCAGGTGGTACGCGGGACCGGCCGGGTAGTCCAGGTTGGGCAGGATGTTCTTGCGCTCGGTCATGGCAGCCTCGAGTGACCGGTAGAGGTCGAGCAGGTCCGGGCGGTCGTAGTGGGCCGAGAGGTCCTCGAGCACGCCGCGCATCGTGGGTACGCGCGAGTCGCCGTGCTTGTAGACGCGGTGGCCGAAGCCCATGATCTTCTTCTTCTGCGCGAGGGCGTCCTCGAGCCAGCCCTCTGCGCGGTCCGCCGAGCCGATCTCCTCGAACGTGGCCATGACGGCCTCGTTGGCGCCGCCGTGCAGCGGGCCCTTGAGGGCACCGATCGCGCCGGTGACCGCCGAGTGCAGGTCGGACAGCGTGGACGTGATGACCCGCGCGGTGAACGTCGAGGCGTTGAACGAGTGCTCGGCGTACAGCACCATCGACACCTCGAAGCCCTTGACCACCGTGGGGTCGGACTCCTCGCCGAACGTCATCCACAGGAAGTTCTGGGCGTAGCCCAGGTCGTCGCGCGGCTCGACGAGGTCCTGGCCGCGCCGGCGGCGCTGGTCGTAGGCCACCACGGCGGGCAGCACCGCGAACAGGCGCAGCGACTTGGCGAGCTCGGCCCCGGGGGACGAGTCCTCGGCCTGCGGGTCGTGGGCGCCCAGGACCGACACCGCGGTGCGGCACACGTCCATCGGGTGGCAGCCGAGGGGGAGCGCGTCGATCGCCGCGCGGACCTCCGGCGTGAGCGCGCGGTGCGCCCGCTCGACGGACGTCTGGTCGGCGAGCTGGGCCGGCGTCGGCAGCTCGCCGTGCCACAGCAGGTACGCCACCTCCTCGAACGAGGTGCGGGCCGCGAGGTCCTGGACCGGGTAGCCCCGGTAGAGCAGGGAGTTGGACTCCTGGTCGATCTTCGAGATCGACGTGGTGTCGGCGACCACGCCGGCAAGGCCCTTGCGGATCTCGGGGGTGGGTTCGGCGATCGTCATACGGTCACTCCTTCGTGAGCGGGTGGTCAGGGTCGGTAGGTGAAGACCTGGTCGTCGAAGTGGTTGTAGCCCGCGTAGTCCACGAGCTCGTACAGGCGGGCGCGCGTCTGCATCTGCGGCACCAGCGCGTCCTGGGTGCCCGCCGACGCGATCTCGTCGAGCCCTCGTTCGGCGGCACCCATCGCGATGCGCAGCAGGGTCACCGGGTAGATGACGATGCGGGCGCCGGCGTCGGCCAGCTGCTGGGCGGTGAACAGCTCCGACTTGCCGAACTCCGTCATGTTGGCCAGGACGGGGACGTCGAGGGCGGACGCCACCGCCTCGAACTCCGACAGGTCGCTCATCGCCTCGGGGAAGATCGCGTCGGCCCCGGCGTCGGCCAGCGCCTTGGCGCGGTCGATCGCGAGCCGCAGGCCGCGCTCGCCGGGCTCGGTGCCGCGCACGTCCGTGCGCGCCATGATGAGGAAGTCGGGATCGCGGCGCCCGTCGACGGCGGCCCGGACGCGGCGCACCGCGTCGCCGAGCCCCACGACCTCCTTGCCGTCGAGGTGCCCGCAGCGCTTCGGGTTGACCTGGTCCTCGACGTGGATGCCGGCCACCCCGGCGTCTTCCATGGTCTGGACCGTGCGCGCCATGTTCATCGGCTCGCCGAAGCCGGTGTCGGCGTCGACGAGCGTCGGCAGGTCGGTCACCCGGGCGACCTGCGCGGCCCTGCCCGCGACCTCGGTCAGGGTGGTGAGGCCGATGTCCGGCAGACCGAGGTCGGCCGACAGCACGGCGCCCGACACGTAGACGCCGTCGAACCCCTTCTCCTGGATCAGCCGCGCGGAGAGCGGGTTGAACGCGCCGGGGAGGCGCAGGATCTCGCCGCCGGCGAGGCCCTCCCGCAGGGCACGCCGCTTCGCCGCGGGGGTGGTCCGGCTGAACAGCATCACGCGACCCCGAGGTCGAAGAGCCCGCGCGGGGAGCCGGCCGACTCGAGGAGGCCCGGGCGGGCCACGATCGTCAGCTCCCGGACCTCGGCCGCGGTGAGGTCGGGCAGGCGCTCGGCCAGGGCGAGGAAGCGCTCGATCTCCGCGTCCTCCAGGACGCCGGCCGCCAGCGTGCGGAACTTGGCGACGTACTGCGCGCGGGCGAACGGGCGTGCGCCGAGGGGGTGCGCGTCGGCCACGGCGATCTCGCGCGTCACCACCTCGCCGCTCGTCAGCGTGATCTCGACGCGGCCGCCGAACGCCTTCTCGGCCGGGTCCGTCGAGTGGTAGCGGCGGGTCCACTCCGGGTCCTCGGCGGTGGTGACCCTCTGCCACAGGTCGACCGTGTCAGGGCGTTGGGCGCGCTCGGGGGCGTAGGAGTCCACGTGGTGCCAGCCGCCGTCCTGCAGGGCCACGGCGAAGATGTACGGCACCGAGTGGTCGAGGGTCTCGCGGGACGCCGTCGGGTCGTACTTCTGCGGGTCGTTCGCACCCGAGCCGATCACGAAGTGGGTGTGGTGGCTCGTGTGCAGCACGATGCTCGCGACGTTCGCCGGGTCGCGGACCTCTGGCCGCTCGGAGCCGAGCGCGCGGGCCAGGTCGATGATCGCCTGCGCCTGGTACTCGGCGCTGTGCTCCTTCGTGTAGGTGTCCAGGATGCCGGTGCGCGGCTCGCCCGGGGAGGGCAGGACGACGTCGTACGCGGCGTCCGGGCCGTCCAGGAGCCAGGCGACCACGCCGTCCTCACCCTCGTACACCGGCTCGGGGGAGGTCTGGCCGCGCATCGCGCGGTCCACGGCCTCGACGGCGATCTTGCCGGCGAACGCCGGGGCGTGGGCCTTCCACGTGGAGATCTGGCCCTTGCGGGACTGGCGGGTGGCCGTCGTGGTGTGCAGCGCCTGCCCGATCGCCTGGAACACCGTCTCGGTGTCCAGGCCCAGGAGCGTGCCGATGCCGGCCGCGGCGCTGGGACCGAGGTGGGCCACGTGGTCGATCTTGTGCTTGTGCAGGCTGATCGCCTTCACGAGGTCCACCTGGATCTCGTAGCCGGTGACGATGCCCCGGACGAGGGCGCGGCCGTCGCACCCCGCGTGCTGCGCCACGGCGAGGACGGGCGGGATGTTGTCGCCCGGGTGGGAGTACTCGGCGGCGAGGAACGTGTCGTGGAAGTCGAGCTCCCGCACCGCCACGCCGTTGGCCCACGCGGCCCACTCGGGGCTGCTCGTCGCCTCCGGCGCGAGGCCGAACACCGTGGAGCCGGGCCGGTACGGGTGTGCGAGGGCCTGGGCCCGGGACGCGACGGCGGGCCCACGGGTGAGGCTGGCCGCGGCGACCGCGGCGTTGTCGATCACGCGGTTGATCACCATGTCGACGACCTCGGGCGCCGGCTCGACGGGGTCGGTGGCGAGCTCCGCCAGCTTCCAGGCCAGCTGGTCCTTGCGGTCGAGGTTCTCGGCGCTCTTGTAGACGCGGAGGTGGTGCGTGTACGGCATCGGTGCTCTCTTCTCGGGTACGTGCCCGCAGTCAGGGGGTCGTGGACGTCTGGTCGGTCAGGGCCTGCTCGGTCATCTCGGCGCTCCGCTCGATGTGCGCGCGCATGGCGGCCTCGGCCGCGGCGGGGTCGCCGCGCCCGATCGCACCGGCGACGGCGCGGTGCTCGTCGACGTGGTCGGTGGTGCCGGCGCGGCGCCGGGCCGCCAGCAGGCGGTAGCGGTCCACGTGGCCCCGGATCTGCCGCAGCAGGGCCGAGCACCACGCGTTGTCCGCCATGCGCTCGATCTCGCCGTGGAACTGCGCGCCGAGGCGCAGCACCTCCTCCTCGTGGCCGCGGACGGCCGCCATGAGGTCGACGAGGCGGTGGAGCCGGGCGACGTCCTCCGGTGTGGCGCGCTCGCACGCCTCGGCGGTCAGCAGGCCCTCCAGGCGGGCTCGCACGGCGGACACCCGCCGGGCGTCCGCCAGGTTCAGGGGAGCGACCCGGACGCCGCCCGTCGGCAGCTCGTCGACGAGGCCCTCGGCCTGGAGCAGGCGGAGCGCCTCGCGGAGCGGGGTACGGGAGACGCCGAGGCTGCCGCTGAGCAGCGGCTCGGTGAGGCGCTCGCCGGGCGCCAGGGTGCCGGCGATGATGCGCTCGCGGAGCAGCTCGTAGACAGCCCGGGCGCCGGACTGCCGCCGCGGGGCGGGTCCGGGGCGGACCTGCGGCTGCGTCGTCATGCGCCCACTCTTGCACCGTTGTGCACTTGTATACAACCCGTGGGCGCAGCGGGTGTGGGTAGCCGTGGCTAGCCTGTCGGACATGACGGAGAAGCTTGCGGGGGAGAGTCGCCTGGCACTCGTGCGCCGGGCCCGGCGCATCAACCGGGAGCTGGGGCAGACGTACCCGGACGCGCGAGCCGAGCTCGACTTCACGACGCCGCTCGAGCTGCTCGTCGCCACGGTCCTGAGTGCCCAGACCACCGACCTGCGCGTCAACGCCACGACCCCGGTGCTGTTCGCGCGGTACCCGGACGCCGAGGCGTACGCGTCGGCGGACCCGGACGAGCTCGAGGAGCTCCTCAAGCCGCTCGGCTTCTACCGGTCCAAGGCCAAGGCGGTCATCGGCCTCGGCAAGGCGCTGGTCGAGCGGTTCGACGGCGAGGTGCCGCCCCGGCTCGCCGACCTCGTGACGCTCCCCGGCGTGGGGCGCAAGACCGCCAACGTGGTGCTCGGCAACGCCTTCGGCATCCCGGGCATCACGGTGGACACGCACTTCGGCAGGGTCGCGCGGCGCCTGGGCTGGACCACCGCAGAGGACCCGGTCAAGGTCGAGACCGAGGTGGGAGAGCTCATCCCGCGCCGCGAGTGGACCGACCTCAGCCAGCGGCTCGTCTGGCACGGCCGGCGGGTCTGCTTCGCCCGGCGTCCGGCCTGTGGCGCCTGCACGGTGCGGACGTGGTGCCCGTCCTACGGGATCGGGGAGGTGGACCCGGAGAAGGCGGAGCTGATGGTGAAGACGAGCCCGGTCCGGCCGGTCCCGGACCGGCTCACATCCCCGCTGTCGCCCGAGGGAGCCAGTCCAGCAGGATCCCTGTGACGTCGTCGGGCGCCTCCTCGGGAAGGAAGTGCCCGGCCCCACGGACCAGCTCGAAACGGAAGTCGCGGGCCAGCACCGCAGCGTCGGCGTCCGCGACGTCGCGGCGCAGCAGGCCGTCCCGGGCGCCGTGCACCTGCAGGGCCGGGACGTGGAAGGGCCGGCGGAGCGCGGCGAGGTACCGGCGTCCGGCCGGACGTGAGCGGGACCGCACCGACCAGCGCAGCGCCTCCATGGCGGTGTGCGCGGCGAAGGGGATCCGCACCACGTCCCGGTATCTCGCCACGACGTCCTTGTCGAAGGGCGACGCGGCGCCCGCGGCCAGCACGCGGTCCACGAGGTCGGCCTGGACGAGGGCGCGCTCGGGGAACGTGGGCACCTGGTAGAACGCCAGCTGCCGGCGCGCGACCGGGGTGAGCAACGAGTACGGCGCCACGCGCACGCCGGCGGGGTGCGGCGCGGCGAGCGCGGCCACCGCGGCGGTCACGTCCGGCTGCAGAGCGGCCATGCCCCAGGCGAGGGTGCCGCCCTGCCCGTGCCCGACGACGACCGCCCGTTCCCGGCCCAGCGACCGGATGACCCCGGCGACGTCGCTCGTCCGGGTGGGGGCGTCGTAGCCCCACGGCGGCTTGTCCGACGCGCCCGTGCCCCGCAGGTCCATCGCCGCCACCCGGTACCCCGCGTCGGCGAGGGCAGGAACCTGGTGCCGCCACGTCCACCAGAACTGCGGGAACCCGTGCAGGAGGACGACGAGCGGCGCGCTCCGTTCGTCGGGCCCCGCGAGGGCGACATGGAAGCGCGACCCGTTGGCCGGCACGAACTCGTGCCGCCACGGGCCCTCGACGAGAGCCGAGGTGTAGTCGCTCGTGGTGGCCGAGGTCACCGGCTGCCGTGCGGGCGCGGAACGATTCGGGTCCGCGTCCGTGCGCGCGGTGGCGCTGTCGACTGCCGTCACGAGAACGAACCTACGCGGCAACCGGTGAGGTCGGCCACCGGCGCGCGGAGCGGTCAGCCACCCGCCGGGGCGGGAGCGGCCGTCTCGGCGGCGGCAGCAGGGCCGGCGTGGGCCGCCGGGCCAGACCCGGTGCCGATGGTGCCGGACGCGCCCGAGGAGGCTCCGTCGTCGGCCGTGCGCTGCTCCTTGGGCGGGTCGAAGCGGTAGCCGACGTTGCGGACCGTGCCGATGAGCTGTTCGTGCTCCGGGCCCAGCTTGGCGCGGAGGCGACGCACGTGGACGTCGACCGTGCGGGTGCCGCCGTAGTAGTCGTAGCCCCAGACCTCCTGCAGCAGCTGGGCGCGCGTGAAGACGCGGCCCGGGTGCTGGACGAGGTACTTGAGGAGCTCGAACTCCTTGTAGGTCAGGTCGATGGGGCGGCCGCGGAGCCGGGCGGTGTAGCCGCCCGCGTCGATCGCGAGCTCGCCCGCGGAGATCTCCTGCTGGCTCTCCTCGGCGTGACCGCGGGCGGAGCGCTCCACGACCAGGCGGAGCCGCGCCTCGACCTCGGCGGGGGAGGCGTTCTCGAGCAGGAGGTCGTCGGCGCCCCACTCGTGGGTGACGACGGTGAGCCCGCCCTCCGTGAGGACCAGCACGAGCGGGACGGTGAGCCCCGTGGCGTGGAGGAGGCGGCAGGTGGTCCGTGCCGCGACCAGGTCGCGGCGCGCGTCCAGCAGGACGACGTCGGCGTCGGGGGCGTCGACCAGGGCCGACGGCTCCATGGGAAGAACCCGGACGCGGTGGGACAAGAGACCCAGTGCTGGAAGCACCTCGGCCGAGCCCCCCGTCGCGGGAGTGAGGATCAACAGCTCAGCCATACTCGACGCACCTCCTCTCGGACCGGCGCCATGCAACCGTCCCGGCTCGACAACATCCGCGCGAGCGACGCCGCCCCGTAGCCTCCGTGGCTTCCGGAAGTCTGCCTTGTTGCTTGTTGCGTGCATGTTACACGCCCTTTTCCTTCGTACCACGGTGCAGGTCAGGGGCATGTGAGTTGGTTGTGACCTGGTCGTCACGAGGGGTGCCTGAGGCCTGTGCGTGGCCTTGGCCGCCCGATCTGGGACACTCGGGGTCGTGTCTGTCTCAACCCGTGCCGTCGTGACCGCCGCGCTTGCCGCAGGAGTGGCCGCAGCGGCCTTCGTCAGCACGCTCGCGCTCGCCGGCGCCGCCGTCGCCCTCGTCGTGCTGCTCGCGCTGGGCTGGCCGGGCCTCCTGCGGCTCCCCGCCGAGGGCGGAACGCGTCTGGTCGTGATGCTCTCCGGCATCGGTTCCGTGGCGGTCGCGTACGCGACCCCCGGAGAGCCGGTCCTGCGGTACCTGCCCATGGTGCTGGCGGCCGGCATGGTGCTGGCGTTCCTCGCGGAGATGATGCGCCGTGGCGGCCGTCCGCGGCTGGTGGAGTCGGTCTCCGGCTCCGTCGCGGGCGTCGTGGTCGCCCTCGCGTGCGCCGGGTGGGTGGCCGCCGGGCGGTCCGAGGCCGGTGCGGCCCTGGTGGTCACGAGCGCGGCCGCGATCGCGCTCGCGGCGGCGCTGTCCGCGGTGCCGCTCAAGGGCTGGGCCCGGCTGGCGGTCACGCTGGGCGCGGCGGTGGTCGCGGGCGGGGCGGTGGCCACGGTGCTGCCGAACATCGACACGGTGAGCGGGCTCTGGTCCGGCGTGGTCGCGGGTCTGGTGGTGGGGGCGCTGCACCTGCTGCTCGAGCAGCTGCCCGCGCTCCGGCGCCGCCTGCCCGGGCTCGCTGCGAGCGTGCTCCCGGTGGCGGTGGGCGGGATCCTGGTGTTCGTCGTCGGCCGGATGGTCGTGGGCTGAGACCCCGTCGGAGCCGTCGGCCCCGTCAGGCCTCGCGGATCGCCTCGCCGGCGAGCTCGATCCTGACCTTCCTGGCGACGAGGACGCCGCCCGTCTCGAGGGCCACGTTCCAGAGCAGGCCGTAGTCCTCGCGGTCGATCTCGCAGGTGGCACTGAATCCGAAGATGTCGCGCCCGTAGGGGTCGCGTCGGGCACCCCCGAACTGGCACTCCAGCTCGACCGCGCGGGTGACGCCCTTGATGGTCAGCTCTCCGGGGACCACGAAGCGGCCCGTCGAGCGGTCGGGCTCGTCGAGGTTCGCCGGGCGGTGCCCGGACGCGTTCGCCTTGAGCCGCGCCCAGGAGAAGATCGGGTCCACCTGGTCCTTCAGCTTCATCCCGGTGCTGCGGAACTCGATGGTGGGATGGTTCACCACGTCGAGAAAGTCCGGACTCATCAGGTGGGCGTCGCGCTCGGGGTTCAGCGTGTTGATCGTCGCGGCGGCGATGGTCGCGCTGATCTGCGAGGAGAGCGGGTCGTCCGCCACGTGCACCGTTGCCGCACCGTCGCCGAACTCACCGCGGACGGGGCTCACCATCATGTGCATGGCGAGGAAGCCGAGCCGCTTGTGCGCGGGGTCCAGCGTGTAGACACCGGGAGCGGGGATCACGAGCCCATTCCAGGGCCTCGTGGGAAAATCGTCCATTACCACACATTCCCCCCAGAAGACGTTCGCTCAGGCAACTTATCACGCGGAAATGAGATAGTTGAAAACCGTTCGGATTATGTCTCGGCGCCACGTCTCGGTTCACTGCGCGAAGTGGGACAGAATGGTCCGGCGGTTGATACTGCTGACGTAGCACGTCGAGAGGGAGCGCATGGCGGACGGAATCGTGACGCTGGCGGTGGTGATGGCGGTCACCGCGGCGATCGGGTGGTGGTGGTTGCGCCGCCAGGGCGCGGTGCGGACACGGCCCGGTACGGACGCCCGCGACTGGACGGACCAGGGTGTGCTCCTCGGCGCCCGCGCGACGTTCGTCCAGCTCTCCGCCGCGGTGTGCGCTCCCTGCCGGGCCACCGCCCGCGTGCTCGGCGAGCTCGCGAACGCCCATCCCGGCGTCACGCACCGGGAGCTCGACGTGGACGAGAACCTCGACCTCGTCCGGGAGCTGAGCGTGCTGCGTACGCCGACAGTGCTCGTGCTCGACCCCGCGGGGCGTGAGGTGGCACGCATGAGCGGCGTGGTCTCTCGCAGGCAGGCGAACGAGGCGCTCGGCACGGTGGACCACCAGATGATCGACGACGGAAGGACGCGCACGTGACGCGGACGGGAACGGCACAGGGGACCGGCCTGGGGATCGATCCCCGGGGGCCGCGGTTCGGTGCGGGCGTGACGGCGGCCCTGCTCGCGGTGGTGGTGCTGCTCGGCGGGAGCACCGCCGGCCTGGTGCTCCTGGCGGTCGTGGCCGCAGGCTTCCTGCTCGGGACGATCCGTGGGGCGGAGGGGACCTGGCAGGGCTGGGTGTTCCGGACGCTCGTGCGGCCGCGGCTCGCGCCGTCCCACGAGCTGGAGGATCGTCGGCCGCCACGGTTCGCGCAGGGTGTCGGGCTGCTCGTGACGGGCGTGGGCGTGGGGCTCGGCCTGTCCGGCGTCCTCGTCGCGGTGCCGATCGCAGCCGCCGTCGCCTTCGTCGCCGCGGCGCTCAACGCCGTCGTGGGCCTCTGCCTCGGGTGCGAGCTGTACCTGCTGCTGCGGCGCCTGCGGCCCCGGTCCGCGGGCGGCGGCGCTCAGTAGACGATCGCCTGCGCCCCCTCGCGGAGGATCTCTTCCGCGAAGACTGCCGCTCCGGCGATGCGGATCCCGGGCAGCACGTCGGCCTCGGTGATGTCCCGCCGCGCCGCGCACTGGGTGCAGAGCGTGACGGTGCCGGCCTCGAGGACCGTCGCGAGCAGGTCGGGCAGGGGGGCGGCGTGCTCAAGCACGAGGTCGCCCGCCCGGCCGGGCAGCGCGAACCACGCGGACTCGCCGGTGAGCCAGAGGCTGACCTCCGCGCCGGCGACCGCCGCGGCGGCCGCGACGGTGAACGCCTGGTTCGTGGCTTCGGGCCGGTCCAGGCCGGATGTGGTCTTGATCACCAGGGAACGTGGGGTGCTGGTCATGGCCGAAGCGTAGGCACCGGCGGTTAGGATCGTCGTCATGTACCACACGCTCGAAGCTGTCTTCATCGGCCTCCTGATCGCGGCGACGCTGACGATCACCTGGTTCGCCGGCTACGTCGTCTACAAGCTGTTCTCCGGCCAGCGCTGATGCCTTTCACGTTCCCGGAAGGGCTCGCGCCGGAGGTCTACCCTCTGGCGTGGCTCGTCGGTAGCTGGCGTGGCGAGGGCGTGATCGAGTACCCCGGCATCGACCGGCGCACCTTCGTGCAGGACCTGGTCTTCGACCACGACGGCGGTCCCTATCTGCGCTTCGAGTCGACGCTCCGCGTGCTCGACGCGGAGGTGCCGGAGCGGGTCCCCGCCGACGGCGAGTGGCCTGAACCGGTGGCCGACCCGACGGACGGCGACGACGCCGCGCCCGTCGTGCCCAGCAGCGACGCGGGCACCGTGTGGTCCACCGAGACCGGCTACTGGCGCGTCTCCACGGACCGTCCGGACGGCCTGGAGGAGGACCGGCACGCGGTCGAGGTGCTCGTCACCGACGCCTCGGGCCGACTGAGCCTCTACCTGGGTGCCGTCGGCAACGGCCGCATCGACCTCGCGACGGACTTCATCGCGCGCACCGCCACCGCGTCGGTGGTGAGTGCCTCCAAGCGGCTCTACGGACTCGTCGAGGGACGTCTCCTCTGGGTCGAGGAGCTCGCGGCGTTCGGCGAGCCCCTGCGGTCCTATGCGTCCGCGGAGCTGGACAGGCTGTGACCATGCCGTCTGTGACCATGCCGTCTGTGACCATGCCGTCTGTGACCATGCCGTCGGGAATGGCGGCACCTCGCACGACGCTGCACGGTAGGTGACCCTCATGACCGACTACACGAGCCCTCTCCTGGCGCGCCACGGCGCGGTCTCCGCGACCGGGCCGGACGCCGGGATCGCCTGGCACTACGGCGACCCGGTGGCTGAGCAGCGCGCACTGGCCCGCGGCGGTGCCGTGGTGGACCAGTCCCACCTGGGCGTGGTCCGCGTGGCCGGGCCCGACCGCCTGGGTTGGCTGCACTCGATCACCTCCCAGGACCTCGCGGACCTGCGCCCGCACGAGTCCACCGAGCTGCTCGTGCTGTCGCCGCAGGGTCATGTCGAGCACGCCGCCGCGGTGGTGGACGACGGCGAGTCCACCTGGCTGATCACCGAGCCGTCGCACGCGCCCGACCTCGCCACCTGGCTGCAGCGCATGAAGTTCATGATGCGCGTGGAGATCACCGACGCGACCGCAGACTACGCGGCGATCGGCGAGGCGGTGGACGCCGAGGGCGCCGAGGGGGAGCCGGTCACCTGGCGCGACAGCTGGCCCCGCGTCACCGGCGGCGGCACCCGCTACGGTCCCCCCGAGGCCGAGCACCCGGGCATGCAGCGGCCGTGGCGCCTGGTCCTGGTGCCGCGCGACGGCCTGGAGGCCGCGGTCTCGGAGCGGGAGGCCGCCGGCTGGCGGCTCGCCGGCACCTGGGCCTCGGAGGCGCTCCGCGTCGAGGCCTGGCGTCCGCGCCTGGCCCGCGACGTGGACCACCGGTCCATCCCGCACGAGCTCGACTGGCTCCGCACGGCCGTCCACCTGCACAAGGGCTGCTACCGCGGCCAGGAGACCGTGGCCCGGGTCCACAACCTCGGCCGCCCGCCGCGCCGGCTCGTGATGCTCCACCTCGACGGTTCGGGGCACCTGCTGCCGGAGCCCGGCGCCGAGGTCCGGCTCCGCGCCGAGGGCGACGACCCGGCGTCGGGCAAGGTCGTGGGCACGCTGACCTCGATGGCGCGTCACCACGAGCTGGGGCCGATCGGCCTCGCGGTGGTCAAGCGCAGCGTCCCGGACGACGCGGAGCTCCTCGTGGTGTCCGACGCCGGGGGCTTGCCTCTCGCGGTCGCGGCGGCGCAGGAGGTCGTGGTCCCGGGCGACGGCGTGTCGGTGGACCGGCCGCAGCAGCGCGGCCCCGTCACCCCGGGCCTGCGGGGGCCAGGCAGCCTGATCTGACCCGGACAGGTCCGACGGAGCCCTGACCCCGGCCGGGCCTGTGACGCACGTCCTGTGGCCCGTGGTGCCCGGGCCGGGAAGGATGCTCCTGTGAGCGCGCTCCCCGGTCCGGCCGACGAGGTGCTCCGCCGCGCCATGCGGTCCCTGGTGCTCCGCACCCGCGCCCGCCAGGGCTGGACGCGTGTGCGGTCCGGGCTGGTGCCGATCGGCCAGGCGGCCCTGGCGGCGGGCGCGGCGTACGCCGTGGCGCTCCACGTGCTGGGCCACCCGATGCCCTTCTTCGCCCCGGTCGCCGCCTGGATCTGCCTCGGGTTCACGGCGCAGCGGGACGTGCGGCGCGTGGCAGAGCTCGCGGTGGGTGTCGCCGTGGGCGTAGGTATGGGCGACCTGGTGGTGCACCTGATCGGGTCCGGCTGGTGGCAGCTCACCGTCGTGCTCTTCTTCTCCGCCCTGGTGGCACGCTTCATCGACCGGGGAGCCCTGCTGGTCACGCAGGCCGGCGCCCAGGCGATCATCGTCGTGGGACTGCCGGCCGTCTCCGGTGGCGCGGTGGGCCGCTGGACCGACGCCCTGGTGGGCGGTGCCTTCGCTCTGCTCGTGGCCGTGCTGACTCCCGGAGACACCCGCCGTCGCCCCCGGGCGCTGGGCGAGCGGGCGCTCGTCGAGCTGGCGCAGACGCTGGAGACGCTCGCCCGAGGGCTGCGCTCCCACGACGAGGAGGACGTGGCGGCGGCCCTCGTGCGCGGGCGGGCCTCCGAGCCGGTCCTCGACGAGTGGCTCGAGGCCTCCCAGGGAGCCCGCGAGCTCGCACGGGTGAGCGTGGGCCGGGGTCACCGGACAGAGCTCGCCCGCCTCGAGGTCCAGGCGGTCCTGGCCGACCGTGCCATGCGAAGCATCCGTGTCCTGGCCCGGCGGGCTCAGCCCGTGGTCCGCGCCGGCACGCACGATCTCAGGACCGTGGCGGGCCTGGTCGAGCGGTTCGCGGCCGGTGTACGGCTCCTCGCGTCCGCCGTCGCCGTGAACGGGGACACCGCCCCCGCGCGGCGCCTCCTCACGGAGGTCACGGCGCTGGCCGACCCCCGCGGCGCGGGCGACGGCGACTGGCAGGTCCAGTCGATGGTCATGCTCCTCCGTTCCCCGCTGGTGGATGCGCTCGAGGCGGCCGGCGCCTCTCCCGGCGAGGCCCGGGACGCCCTGCCCGAGCTGTAGCCCGTTCCCGGCTGTGGTCCTGGTTCGACCGGGCCGGGGAGCCCAGGAGCAGACTGCCCGGCGAGGGTGACGTAGGCTCTGAGCCGTGTTCGGAGCCCTGCAGCAGCTCGTTTTCATCATCCTGGCCATCGTGGTCTTCGTCGTGCAGGTGGTGGCTCTGGTCGACGCCGTGCGGCGACCGGCGCGGGGGTTCGAGGCGGAGGGCAAGCTCACCAAGCCGATCTGGCTGGTCATCCTGGGCGTGGCCGCCGTCTTCGGCCTCCTCGGGCTGCCGCCGGCGGGCTACACCTCCCACTCGTTCCTCAACGTCCTCGCGGTCATCCCGGCGATCGTCTACTGGGCGGACGTGCGGCCGCGCCTCAAGGAGCACGGCCCGGGTCGCGGTAACGGGCCACGGAGCGGCTGGTGAGCGGCGTGTCGGAGACCACGGCGGACGAGGTCGTGGGCCAGGCCCATCCCGTCGCGACCGGAACCGTGCTCGACGGCGCGGCACCTCTCGCCGAGGTGGTGCGCGGTGACCTGGTCGAGTCCGTGCACCTGGGGCACCTGGTCGTCCTCGACCCGGCGGGCCAGCCGCTGCTCACGGTGGGCAACCCCGACACGATCATCTGGCCGCGGTCGTCGGTGAAGCCGCTCCAGCTCGTGGCGATGCTGCGCTGCGGGCTGGACCTCCCGGACCGGCTGCTCGCCCTCGCGTCGGCCAGCCACAACGGGGAAGCGGTGCACCTGGACGGCGTGCGCGAGATCCTCGCGTCGGCCGGGCTCACGTTCGCGCACCTCCGCAACACGCCCGACCTGCCCCTGTACCCGCCGGCCTCGGTGGCCTGGCAGGTCGAGGAGCTGCGCGAGGGTCGCGACGGACCGTCCTCGCTCACGCAGAACTGCTCGGGCAAGCACGCGGCGATGCTCGCGACGTGCGTGATCTCCGGGTGGGACGCCGCCGACTACCTCAACCCCGAGCACCCCCTGCAGCAGGTGATCCGGAGCACCATCCTCGAGCTCACGGGGGATGCACCGGAGTCGCTGCACGTGACCGTCGACGGGTGCGGCGCCCCGCTGTTCTCCACGTCCGTCACGGGGCTCGCGCGGGCGTTCGCCGACATCGCCTCGGCGGCGTCGCAGGATCCGGCGTCGCCGGAGGGCTGGGCGGCGCGGGCGGTGTCGGCCTACCCGGAGATGGTGGGCGGCACGGGCCGCGACGTCACGCTCGCGATGCAGGCGGTGCCCGGCCTGGTCGCCAAGGACGGCGCGGACGGCGTCTACGCGGCGGGCCTCGCCGACGGCTCGGCGCTGGCGTTCAAGGTCCTCGACGGGGACAAGCGTCCCCGGCCTGCTGTGCTCGCGGCGGCACTCCGAGCGGCGGGCGCCTCCCGGGCCCCGGGTGCGTATCCCGGCGGTCTCGACGCGCTGGGACGAGTTCCCGTCCTCGGCGGCGGGCACCCGGTGGGCGAGGTGCGCCCGGCGTTCACCGTGGGCGACACCCGCTCGGACCCCGCGGACCACGAGCAGCGGCTCGCGCGATGAAGGCGGTGGTGCAGCGCGTCACGCGCGCGAGCGTCGCGGTGGACGGCGAGGTCGTCGGCAAGATCGACCGGCCGGGCCTCCTGGTGCTCGTGGGGGTCACGCACGACGACGGGCCGGGTCAGGTGGAGGTCATCGCCCGCAAGATCGCCGAGCTGCGCATCCTCCGCGACGAGCGCTCGGCGTCGGAGGCGGGCGCCCCCGTGCTCGTGGTCAGCCAGTTCACGCTCTACGGGGACGCGCGCAAGGGCCGCCGTCCCACGTGGAACGCGGCGGCCCCCGGTCCCGTGGCGGAGCCCCTCGTGGAGGCCGTCGTCGCGAACCTCCGGGCCCGGGGTCTCGAGGTCGCGACTGGCCGGTTCGGGGCCGACATGGCGGTGGAGCTGGTCAACGACGGACCGGTGACGATCCTTCTGGAGGCCTGAGGCGGAGTCCTCCGACGTTCGACCGGCTTGACACCCGTGTCAGGATCCGTGCGGTACAGGTGTTCAGCACGCGCTGTGGCAGGTCCGACGTCGGGTCGGTCATGTGCGTGAAACGTTCGATCGTGATACTTGCGAGCACCGTGAACGAATCCGGGAGGCTCGACGATGACTGACCTGGCACGTGAGGCGGAGGCGCTCGCCCTGCTCGCTGCGGAGTGTCGCCATCCCGTCGCGCCCCATGTGGCCGCCCAGCTGACGTGGCTCGTGGGGCACGAGCCCGCCTGCCTGCTCGAGACCGCCGCGGTCCTCACGCCGGAGCACCTTGCGGGAACGGCGATGCTGCCCGACCCGCTCCCGGTCGTCCCGGCCGTGCGGGCTGCCGTGGAACCGCTCGACCTCGACGACGACGCCCGCCACCTCCTCGTCGTCGCGGCGATCGCCGTGGTTGACCGCACCGAGGTGCTGCTCGCGGCATCCGGTACGAGCATCGACACCCTGCTCTGCGGCCCGGCCGCCCAGCACCTCACCCTGGCCGCCGGCCGCTTCGCGTTCCGCGACCCACGGACCCGGTCCGTGGTCCACGGCGACGCCGACCTGGCGTCCCGGACCGCCGCCCACGCCGCGCTCGCCCAGGTCCACCGTGCTGCGGGGGAGCCCCTGATCGCGCTGTGGCACACGTCGCTGAGCACGATCGCGGGCGACGCGCTGCTCGCGGACGGCCTCGTCGAGGTCGCGGAGCAGCACCTCTCGCGCGGCGACGTGCGGCGGGCGCACGAGGTCGCGCGCGAGGCGGCCAGCCACGGCACGGGTCTCGTGCGGGCCCGGGCGTTCGCCGTCGCCGGGCGGGCCGCGCTCTGGGGAGGCCACGTGCACGACGCCGTCACCTGGTTGCGCAGAGCCGCCGACCCGGGCACCGGCGGCGGGCCGCGCACTGCCACGCCGCCGCTCGCACCTGGCCGGACCGGGCGTGAGCCCAGCGACGCAGGGCCGCTGGCGGCCGCGCTGGCGGTGCTCGACACCCCGACGCCGCCCTCGGGCCCACGCCATCTCGCCACCCTGGCCGATCCTCTGCTCGCGGCGGCAGGGCCGGAGGCCGACCGGGTCGCCCTCGACGCCGCACGCAGAGCGCTGCTCCTCGCCCACGACGCGCCGGGCGAGGCCGGGGCCGTGCTCGCCCAGGCGGAGGCGTCGCTCAGCCCGGCGAGGCGGTCCGGCTGCTGGTTCGACGGCCCGGACTCCGCCATGACGCCGCTGGCCGAGGCGCACCTACGGGTGGCGCAGGCGATGCTCGCCCTGCGGTCGGGCGACGCCGGGCACGCCGCCGAGCTCCTGGACGAGGCCGCCGACACCCTCCCCGTCGCGCTCGCCTTCGGCGGGCTCGGTGTGGCGCTCGCCCGCCGCCTCGACCTCGTGCGACGGGGTGACGTCGGCGTGGTCGCCGCTGCGCTCGAGGCGTCGGTGCCCGGCGCCGTCGCCCCGCCGGTCCGTGCGGCGATCCTGGGCGACCGTGCCCTGGTCTCGGCGTACGCGGGCCGCCACGCGCAGGCGGCGACGCTGCTCACCCTCGCCGCCGAGCGCGGCGGCGAGGACCTGCGCGCCCTCTGGCTCCCCACGCCCGATCCCGTCGAGCTCTACCTCCTCGCCGGCCAGCGTCGCGCCGCGGTCCAGACCCTTGCCCGGCTGCGGGGCAGTCTCGCCCAGGTCGGTGCGCCCGGACCGACGTCGCGCCGGCGGCCCGGCACGCTGCGCAGGTCCCTCGACGTGGCCCGCGCCGAGGTGGTGCTCGCCGACGCGGCGGGTCTTGCCCGGGCGTGCGAACGGGCCGTCGGAGTCTCGCTCCTGGTCGGCTCCACGCTCGAGCGGGGGATGACCGAGCTGGTCGTCGGCAGGGCCTACGCGCGGCTCGGCGCCGTGGAGGAGGCGGCCTCCCACCTGCTCGCGGCGCAGGAGCTCTTCGACGAGTCGGGGGCCCACGTGTGGGCGGGCGTCTCCGAGCGCGCCCTCGCCCAGCCGGCC
The DNA here is from genome assembly GCF_003946865.1 of Antribacter gilvus. Classification (GTDB taxonomy): domain Bacteria; phylum Actinomycetota; class Actinomycetes; order Actinomycetales; family Cellulomonadaceae; genus Antribacter; species Antribacter gilvus. The sequence continues at coordinate 258,468 of NZ_QXTH01000006.1, read as the reverse complement.
GAGCGACCCGCCGAGCGACCGGCGGAGCGACCCGCCGAGCGACCGGCCGCCCAGCAGACCGAGCGGGCGATCCCTGCGGAGACGCTCCCGGCAGGCGTGGGCGAGCGACGTGTCGGTGAGGTGACCGCCGAGGCGGTGTCCGGCGTCGTGCCGGGTGGGCGGGAGGCTGCTGTTCCCGCGGCTGCGGCGGCCTGCGCGTCGTGGGCCGACGTCCTGACCGAGCGCGAGCTCGACGTGGCCCGCCTGGTGGTGCAGGGCAAGGCGAACCGCGAGGTCGCCGAGACGCTCTACGTCTCGGTGCGGACCGTCGAGGTGCACCTCGGCCGGGTGTTCCGGAAGCTCGGCGTGCGGTCGCGGACAGAGCTGGTGGTGCTCGCCCACCGGGCGTGACCACGGCGTGACCGCGGCGTGACGCTCCGTCACCTACGGGTTTTCCCGTACATCGGCCGGATCCTGCGGTTCACGATGTGGGGAACACTGATTCATTAGATAGGAACCTGTCCTTACTTTCATCTCGGAAACACTGTTCTTCCCGATGAGAGGCAAGACCATGGGAGCTCTCCCTCACCGTCGGCGGCGCCTGACCGCACTGACGACGACGCTCGCGCTGGTCGGCGCGACCGTCGCCTCAGCGGCTGTCGGCACCTGGGCCGCATCCAGCGCAGCGGCCGCCGAGTGCGCGCCGGCGTGGTCGTCCACCGCGACGTACACCCAGAACAACCAGGCGTCCTACAGCGGTCAGAACTGGCGCGCCAAGTGGTGGACCCAGGGCGAGACCCCGGGTTCCCAGCAGTGGGGCGCCTGGGAGTCGCAGGGCGCGTGCGGTGGCACGACGCCGTCGCCGACCCCCACCCCGAGCGTCACGCCGAAGCCGACCCCCACGCCGACCCCCACCCCCACACCCACCCCGAGCGTCACGCCGACGCCGAAGCCGACCCCCACGCCGACGACCCCGCCCGCCGGGGGCAACCCCGACGAGGTGTGCCGCCCCGACGGCATGCAGCCCACGCCGGGTGTCAGCACGCCGTACTGCGACGTCTACGACGCCAACGGCCGGGAGATCCTGCCGAACGGCCTGGACCGCCGCGTCATCGGCTACTTCACGAGCTGGCGCACGGGCAAGAACGGCCAGCCCGCGTACCTGGCGAGCGACATCCCGTGGGACAGCCTCAGCCACATCAACTACGCGTTCGCGCACATCGGCCCGGACGACAAGATCTCGGTCAACGAGAGCGCCGCGGGCAACGCCGCCACCGACATGACCTGGCCGGGCGTCGCGGGCGCGGAGATGGACCCGAGCCTGCCGTACACGGGCCACTTCAACCTGCTCGCGAAGTACAAGGAGCAGAACCCCGGCGTGAAGGTCATCCCGGCAGTGGGTGGCTGGGCCGAGACCGGCGGCTACTTCGACGCGTCGGGCAAGCGCGTGGCGTCGGGCGGCTTCTACACGCTGACCGAGTCGCAGGCCCGCATGGACACGTTCGCGCGGTCGGCGGTCGATTTCGTCCGGGAGTACGGCTTCGACGGCATCGACATCGACTACGAGTACCCGACGTCGAACGCGCAGGCCGGCAACCCCGACGACTTCGCGATCTCCGACGCGCGCCGCGCCCAGCTCTTCGACGGCTACGTCGCCCTCATGAAGACCCTGCGGGAGCACCTCGACCGCGCCGGCGCCGAGGACGGCGAGTACTACCTGCTGACCACCGCGACGCCGTCGTCCGGCTGGCTGCTCCGCGGAATGGAGGTCTACCAGGTCACCGAGTACGTCGACTACGTCAACATGATGACCTACGACCTGCACGGCTCCTGGAACCAGTACGTGGGCGGCAACGGCGCCCTGTTCGACGACGGCAAGGACCCCGAGCTCGCCGCCGGTGGCACCTACACCGCGTACAAGGGCATCGGCTACCTCAACGGCGACTGGGCCGCGCACTACTTCCGCGGCGCCATGCAGGCGGGCCGGATCAACCTCGGCGTGCCGTTCTACACCCGCGGCTTCACGGGCGTGACCGGCGGGACCAACGGCATGGGCGGCACCGCGGTGCCCCCCGCGGGCTACACCTGCCCGGCCGGCACCAACGGCAAGTGCGGCCACGGCGCCGCTGGCATCGACAACCTGTGGTTCGACTCCGACCCCATGGGCAACGCCATCCCGGCCGGCGTGAACCCGATCTGGCACGCGCTCAACCTGCAGAAGGGCGTTGCGGGCGACTACACGGACGAGTACGGCGTGCCCTCGGCCCTCACCGGCACCTACACGCACCACACGGACCCCGTCACGAAGAACGAGTGGTGGTGGAACGCCTCCACGAAGACCTTCCTCTCGGGCGACAGCGCGTGGGCCATCGGCCAGAAGGCCGACTACGTGGCGAACGAGGGCCTGGGCGGCGTCATGATCTGGGAGCTCGCGGGCGACTACGAGCTCAACTCCGCCAAGGGCCAGTACGAGATGGGCTCCACGATGGTGGACCTCCTCCACTCGAAGCTCTCCGCCACGTCCGCGTACGGCGCCTCGAAGGCGGAGACCGCGGGCCCCACCCAGGCGCTCGACGTCGACCTCGACTACACCGAGTTCGCGCTCGGCGACAACAACTACCCGATCGCGCCCAAGGTCGTCTTCCGCAACAAGGGGACGACGACGATCCCGGCCGGCGCCAAGGTCACCTTCCAGTACTCCACCACCGACACCGGTGAGATGTCCGACTGGAGCGGCTACGGCACCACGACCACGCCCGGTCGTACCGGCCCCAACGTGGGCGGCCTCGGGGCGGACTTCCACACGGCGACGTTCACGGTCCCCACGGGCGGCATCCCCGCCGGCGGGTCCATCACGAACCAGCTCAAGTGGGCCCTGCCCGTCGCCCAGTTCTCCAACGTGGTGGTCACCATCGACGGCGTGAGGTACGCGACGACGTACGACAACCCGCGCGGCGTCACCGTCGTGGGCGTCCCGTCGACGCAGCCCTCGCCCTCCCCGTCGCCGTCCGCGCCGGGCGGTGGCACCGGGGGAGGCACCTGCACCGCTGCGGCCTGGAGCTCCACCTCCGTCTACACCGGCGGCCACCTCGTGAGCCACGGCGGCCGCACCTACAAGGCCCAGTGGTGGACGCAGGGCGACACGCCCGGCACCAACGCTGTCTGGACCGACCAGGGCGCCTGCTAGAAACCCACAGACGTCGCGCCCGCCGGGTGCCGCCCCTCCCGGCGGGCGCGACTGCACCGCCGAACCACCCCAGCACCACTCGACCCCACCTCCGCACAACGAAAGGGAACGACATGTACGAGACGTACGTGCCGCCGTCGGGCACCGACGGCCGGAAGACGGGGCGCACGCGCCCCTGGAAGGGTGTCGCCGCCGCGGTGGCGACCCTCGCCATGGCCGGCACGGCCGCGATCACGGGCATCGCCGCCTCGACCGCAGCCAACGCCGCCACCGACTCCACCGCTGCCGCCGTCCAGACGGGCGACTCGCAGATCAACGGCTTCCGCAACGTCGCGTACTTCGCCCAGTGGGGCGTGTACGGGCGCGGCTACACCGCCAAGGACATCAAGACGGCCGGCATCGCCGACGACCTGACCCACATCAACTACTCGTTCGGCAACATCCACCACCAGACGCTCGAGTGCTTCATCGCCAACAAGGCGCAGGGCACGGGCCCGAACGGGTCCGACGGCGCGGGCGACGCCTGGGCCGACTTCGGCATGGGCTACACCGCCGCGAACTCCGTCTCCGGCGTGGCCGACACCTGGGACCAGCCGCTCGCCGGCTCGTTCAACCAGCTCAAGCAGCTCAAGGCCGAGAACCCGAACCTCAGGGTCATGATCTCGCTCGGCGGCTGGACCTGGTCCAAGAACTTCTCGCTCGCGGCGGCCACCGCCGCGTCGCGCCAGAACTTCGTCGAGTCCTGCATCGACCTCTACATCAAGGGCAACCTGCCGGTGATCGACGGCCGCGGCGGCGCCGGCGCAGCCGCGGGCGTGTTCGACGGCATCGACATCGACTGGGAGTGGCCCGGCTCGCTCAACGGTGAGGTCGGCAACCACGTCGACGTGGCCAACGACCGCGCCAACTTCAAGCTGCTCCTCGAGGAGTTCCGCCGCCAGCTCGACGCGTACGGCGCCACGAACGGCAAGGACTACCTGCTCTCCGCGTTCCTCCCGGCCAACCCGGACGACGTCGCGGCCGGCGGCTGGAACGACCCGGCGATCTTCCGGTCGCTCGACTTCGGCAACGTCCAGGGCTACGACCTGCACGGCGCCTGGGACCCGGCGCTCACCGGCCACCAGGGCAACCTCTACGACGACCCGCGCGACACCCGTCCCGCGAACAAGCGGTTCAGCGTCGACAAGGCGATCAACGCCTACGTGAACAACGGCGTCGATCCCGCCCAGCTCGGCCTCGGCCTGGCGATGTACGGCCGCGGCTGGACCGGTGCGACGTCGTCGGCCGCGTGGGGTCCCGCGAGCGGCGCGGCGCCCGGCACGTGGGAGGCCGGCAACGAGGACTACGACCTGCTCAAGTCGCGCGGCACCGACTACTTCGACGCGGCGGTGGGCGCCGCCTGGCGCTACGACGGCACCCAGTGGTGGAGCTACGACAACGCCCGGTCCGTGCAGCAGAAGGCGGACTACGTCCGCTCGCGCGGCCTCGGCGGCGGCATGTGGTGGGAGCTCTCCGGCGACGAGTCCGGCGACCTCGTCAAGACGCTCATGGGCAAGCTCGGGACCGGCGCGCGCGGACCGGTGAACGGTGGCGGCGTGGTGAACCCGTCGCCGACGGCGTCGCCCACGGCCTCCCCGACGGCGTCCCCGACCGCCTCTCCGACGGCGTCCCCGACGCCGGGCACCTGCTCGGCCGCCGCGTGGAGCGCGTCGACGGTGTACACGGGCGGCAAGCTCGTGAGCCACAACGGCCGCACCTACAAGGCCCAGTGGTGGACCCAGGGCGAGACGCCCGGCACCGCCGCGGTCTGGCTGGACCAGGGCGCGTGCGCCGGCTCCACGCCGACGTCGTCGCCCACCGCTTCGCCGACGGCCTCGCCCACCGCGAGCCCGACGGCCCCGACCGGCTGCTCCGCCGCAGCCTGGGTCTCGACCACCGCCTACTCCGGCAGCGCCGTGGTGAGCTACGCCGGCCACACGTGGCGGGCGAAGTGGTGGACCCAGGGCGACACCCCCGGCGTCGGCCAGTGGGGCCCCTGGGAGGACCAGGGCGCCTGCTGACGCCCTGACCCGAGGTACGACGACGGCTGCCCGCACCTTCCGTACGGAAGGTGCGGGCAGCCGTCGTCCTCACCGGTTCAAGGTGTCGTCACACCCGGTTCCACTTCTGGTTGTTCCCGCCCGAGCAGGTGTACAGCTGGACGGCCGCGCCGTCGCTGCCGCTGTAGATGTCGAGGCAGACGCCGTACTGGGCGTTCCGGATCTCGCCGTTCGTGTTCTGGGTCCACTTCTGGTTGTTGCCACCGTTGCAGGTGTAGATCTGCACGCGGGTCCCGTTGCTGCCCGACGGCGCGTCGACGCACTTGCCCTTGACGGTCAGCGTCCCGTCGGAGCCGAACGTGAACCGCTGGTTGTCGGTCTGCCAGCAGGAGTAGGTCTGCAGCTGGGTGCCGTTGGCCGTGTTGCCGCCCGGCAGGTCCAGGCACTTGCTGTACTGGACGTTCTGGAGGCGCGTGACGGTGCCGGTGGTGGGCGGCGGGGTCGTCGTCGGCGGCGGGGTGGTGGTGGGCGGCGGCGTGGTGGAGCTGCCGGCGTTCAGCGCGTCGAGCGTGTACGTGTAGGCGACCTTCTTGTTGCCGCTGCCGTCGAACAGGAGCGGGGTGCCGCTGGCACGCCACGAGTCGGTGTCACGCACGCCCCACACGGTGATGCCGGTGCAGCGCGAGACGGCGAGGCAGGCCTGGACGATGCCGCGGTACTGCTCGCCCTGCGAGGTGCCGGAGCCCTCGATGTCGAGCTCGGTGACCTGGACGTCGACGCCCAGGGCCGCGAAGCTCGACAGCGTGGTGTGGTAGTTGCTCGGGACCGGGTTGCCGCTGTTGAAGTGGGCCTGGAAGCCGACGCAGTCGATGGGCACGCCGCGGGCCTTGAAGTCGCGGACCATGTTGTACACGGCCTGGGTCTTGGCGTGCGTCCAGTTGTCCGTGTTGTAGTCGTTGTAGCAGAGCTTGGCGTTCGGGTCGGCGGTGCGGGCGGCGCGGAACGCGGCCTCGATCCAGTCGTTGCCGGTGCGCTGCAGGTTGGAGTTGCGGCGGGCGCCGGACGAGCCGTCCTCGAACGCCTCGTTCACCACGTCCCAGGAGTGGATCTGGCCGCGGTAGTGCGTGGCGACCTGGGTGACGTGGTTGAGCATGGCGTTGCGCAGGGCGGTGCCCTCCATGTTCTGCATCCAGCCCGGCTGCTGCGAGTGCCAGGCCAGGGCGTGGCCACGGACCTGCTTGCCGTTGGTGCGAGCCCAGCTGACGATGCGGTCGCCGTTGGTGTAGGTGAACTGGTTCTGCGACGGCTCCGTCGCGTCCATCTTCATCTCGTTCTCGGCCGTGATCATGTTGAACTCGCGGTTCGCGATGGTCGTGTAGACCGAGTCGCTCAGCTTGTTCGCGGCGATGGCGGTGCCGAAGTAGCGGCCCTTCTCACCCGCGGCGGCCTGAAGCGTGCTGCCGGCGGCCTGCGCCGAGGTGACGGCCACGCCGCAGGTGAGAACCACCGCGGTCAGGGTGGCGAGCGAGACGGCTCGCAATGAGCGCCCGCGACCTCGCGGGTTCAGTGATCGGGTCATCGTCGATCCTTCGTTCTGGACGCGCCACCTTTGGCGCGTCGGGACATCGAAAAGGATTTCGATACGGCGTGTCGGGTGTCAAGGGGTTTCGCTAAACGTTTTCGAACGGTAATCGACCTTGAAACGTTTAGGTTTGCCCGACCGTCGAACGAGGTCGTTGGAGTCCTGTCCAGCCCTCGGCGAAGGTGCCGAGGGGTGCGGCGAAGGTGCAAGGAGTCTGTGGGCCGCGACACAGTGAGGGCATGGAGGGCCCCCGTAGACCCAGTACCCGCGACGACGCACCATCGAGCGGCGCCGGCGCGCGCCCGGAGGAGGACGCCTGGTTCGCGGCGCTCTTCGACGCGCACGCCACGACGCTGTACCGGTACTTCGTCCGCCGCCTGCCCGCAGCAGGCCGCACCGCCGACGCCGAGGACCTCTCCGCCGAGGTCCTGGCCGTCGCCTGGCGCCGCCGCGAGGACGTGCCCGACGGCGCCGAGCTCCCTTGGCTCTACCGCACCGCGGGCTTCCTGCTCGCCAACCACCGGCGCAAGCTTCGCGCCCTCCCGGTCGCCGTGGTGCCCGACGAACCGGACGACGCCGACCCCGAGACCCTCGCCATCGCCGACGACGCCGTGCGGCGTGTGCTCGGTCGGCTCGCGCCCCGGGACCGCCGGATCCTGCTCCTCGTCGCCTGGGACGGCCTGTCGGGCGACGAGCTCGCACAGGTGCTGGGCGTCTCGCGCGGAGGGGCCGACGCCGCCCTCTCCCGCGCCCGCGCACGGCTGCGCGAGCTCTGGGCCCAGGACGAGAACGAGGGCGCGGACCGGGTCTCGGCGCGCTGACCGGCCGCCCGCAAGGCGGCCCCCGGCCGCGACACAGAAGGGGTGTGGGCGCCCGGCAGGGGACGCACCACAGCTCGCGACACGGAGGACGACGATGGACAACAACGAGCGGGACACTTCTGAGGGAGCCGTGCCGGACGAGGCGTTCGAGCGTCTCGCGGCGGCCGACCCGGCGACCTCGGCGCCGGAGCCGGTCGCGGGCGTGCTCCGCGCCCGGATCGACGCCCTGGTGGGCGACGGTGCCGGCGGGTCGGAGGCAGCCGGGTCGGTGGCCGCCGGTGCGGGTACGGCCGCTGCGGCGCACGCCGTAGACGGCATCGACGGCACCACGGCCGACGGCGCCCCGGTGGACGAGCTGGCCGCGCGCCGTCGTCGGCGGTCCCGCTGGCTCGCCGTCGCCGCGGCAGGCGCGGTGGCGGTGGCCGGCGGTGGCGGCTACGTCGCCGGTGCGGGCACGGGGGGACCCGTCGTCGTCGCGAGCACTGCCGCGCCGGCGATCACGCTCGGGGACGTCACCCGTGGCAACGCCGAGGACTCCGCCGCGCAGGCGCCGGCGCCCATGAACGGCGCTGCCACTTCCAAGGAGCTGTACGCGGCCGACTCCACCTACCCCGCCGGGCTGTGGGGTCGCCTCGTGTTCCACGCGGGGCCCGGCCTGGCCGGGGACGCGGGTCAGGCGCCCGCCTACGGCCTCGACGCCGAGCAGGCGGCCACCGCCGAGGCGGCCGCCCGCGCTGCGGAGGTGCTCGGGATCTCCGGCGAGCCCCGCGAGGAGTGGGGCTGGGCCGTGGGACCGACGGACGGCAGCGGCCCCATGGTCACCGTCGGGGCGGACGGCGAGGCGAGCCTCCAGTACTGGGACCCCACCAAGGACCCGTGGTACTGCCCGGTTCCGGCCGACGGCGGCGGCACGTCCGGCTCGGAGGGCTCCAGCACCTCGGAGAGCCCCGACAGTGCGGCCGAGCCCGGCCTCCTGCCCGTCCCGGAGTGCCCGGATGGGGAAAGCACCCCGGAGGCCCCCGACACGGAGTCCGCCGTCTTGGCGTTCCGGGAGATCCTGCAGCGTCTGGGTGTCGACCTCACCCAGTTCGAGATCGAGACGGGTGGGACCTTCGAGGGCGACCCGTACCGCAACGTCACGGCGCACCACGTCGTGGACGGGAAGCGCTCGGGCCTCACCTGGAACGCCTCGGTGACGGGGGAGGGCCTCTCGGGCCTGTACGGGTTCCTCGCCCCCGTGGTGGAGCTGGGGGAGTACCCGGTGATCAGCGCGGCCGAGGCCGTCGAGCGCCTGGGCGACCCGCGGTTCGGGGCCTCCGGCGGGTTCACCCCGATGGACGACCTCGTGCGGCAGGAGCAGAGCGACTCCATGGCCGCGCCGGAGCCCACCGTCCCGCCGGCCCCGACGCCGGGTGACGCCATCGGCTGGCCGGTCACGGACGTCACGATCACGTCCGCCCGGCTCGGCCTCGCCCGGCACTCCGAGGTGGACGGGACCACGCTCCTCCTGCCCTCGTACGAGCTGCGGGATGCGGAGGGCAGCACCTGGTCGGTGGTCGCCGTCGCGGACGAGGCCCTGGACTTCGCTCCGTAAGCGCACCGGCACACGACGACGGGGTCACCTCCCAGCGGGAGGTGACCCCGTCGTCGTGCGGTCGCTCAGGACTCGAAGGTGACGTCCAGCGTGATCTCCGGGACGGAAGCGAGCGCCTTCGAGACGGGGCAGCCGGCCTTGGCCTTCTCGGCGGCCTCCTGGTAGCCGGCGGCGTCGATGCCCTCGGCCTCGCCGCGCAACGTCAGCGCGATCGAGGCGATCTGGAAGCCGCCGGCCGGGTCGGGGCCGAAGGTGACGTCGGCAGTGATCTCGTGGGAGATCGGCGTGGCGCCGGCGCCTGCCAGCTCGCCCGAGAACGCCATGGCGAAGCAGGACGAGTGGGCTGCGGCGATGAGCTCCTCAGGGCTGGTGACGCCGTTGGCGTCGTCGCCGGACCGGCGCGGCCAGGACACGTCGAACGTGCCGGTGCCGGAGCTGGTGAGCTCCACCTGACCCGACCCCTCCGGGAGGGTTCCGTTCCAGGCGGTGCGGGCTGTGCGGACGACCATGATGGCTCCTCGACGAATGCTCAGGGGGCGTCGCGGTGACGACCCCGCGGACGCCACCGACGCTACCGGAGGCGGACCCCGCACGACACACGGGCATGGCTGACGGTCATGGCGGATGTGCGGACGGGCCGGGCGTGCGACCAGGCATGGTGCGAGAATCGCGTCGTGCCTTCCCAGACCTACGACGCCATGAAGCGCCCCGCCGAGGCCGAGGGGACCGCCGTCGGGACCATGGAACCGGCGCGCGAGGCCGCTGAGGCCGAGGCGCGCCGCGCGGCCGACGCCGCGCGGGAGGCGGTCGCCCAGGCGCTCCGGACCGTGGTGGGCTGCGGCGTGGACACGTCGACCCGCCGGCGGGCCGAGTACTCGACCGACGCGTCGAACTACCGGGTGGTCCCCGAGGCGGTCGTGTTCCCCGAGTCGGTGGACCACGTCGTCGCGGCGCTCGAGGTCCTGCGCGAGCTCAAGGTGCCGGTGACCGCCCGGGGAGCCGGCACGTCGGTGGCCGGGAACGCCGTCGGCCCGGGGGTGGTGCTCGACTTCTCCCGCAGTCTCGGTTCCGTCCTCGCGGTCGACCCGGAGGCGCGGACGGCTCGCGTCCAGCCCGGCACGGTCATGTCGACCCTGCAGAAGGAGGCGGCGCCGCACGGGCTGCGCTTCGGCCCCGACCCGTCGACGCAGAACCGCGCCACCCTCGGCGGCATGATCGGCAACAACGCGTGCGGCCCGCACGCCGTGGCCTACGGGCGCACCGCCGACAACGTGGTGTCGCTCGACGTGGTGGACGGGCGAGGACGGCGCTTCACCGCCGGCGCGGGCGACCCGACGTTCGCCGCGGTCCCCGGCCTCGCCGAGCTCGTGCGCGACAACCTCGCGCTGATCCGGACGGAGTTCGGGCGGTTCGGCCGGCAGGTGTCGGGCTACTCGCTGGAGCACCTGCTGCCGGAGAACGGGTCCGACCTCGCCAAGGCGCTCGTGGGCACCGAGGGCACCGTCGTCACGGTGCTGGAGGCCACGCTCCGGCTCGTCCCGACCCCGGGCGCGCCCACGCTCGTGGTCCTCGGTTACCCCGACATGGCCACGGCGGCCGACGACGTCCCGGCGCTCCTCGAGCACCAGCCCCTCGCCATCGAGGGCCTGGACGCGCGTCTGGTCGACGTGGTGCGCCGCGCCCACGGCGCCGGCTCGGTGCCCCCGCTGCCCCAGGGCGGCGGCTGGCTCATGATCGAGGTGGGCGGCGAGACGCAGGCCGAGGCCCTCGCCCGGGCCGGCGCCATCGTCGCGGCGGCGTCGACCTCCGCGTCGGACGTGCTCCCCGCTGGTCCGAACGCCACCAAGATGTGGAAGATCCGGGCCGACGGCGCCGGGCTCGCCGGCCGTACACCCTCCGGCGAGCAGGCGTGGCCGGGCTGGGAGGACTCCGCCGTGCCGCCCGAGAGGCTGGGCGACTACCTGCGCGACCTCGACACCCTCATGGCGCGCTACGGCGTGGACGGCCTGCCGTACGGGCACTTCGGCGACGGGTGCGTGCACCTCCGGATCGACATCCCGCTGGAGACGTCGGGCTCCGTGCTGCGCACGTTCATGACCGAGGCGGCCGAGCTGGTCGCCAAGTACGGCGGGTCGCTGTCGGGCGAGCACGGTGACGGGCGAGCCCGGTCCGAGCTCCTGCCGCTCATCTACTCGCCGGCCGCGATCCGACTCCTGGAGCAGTTCAAGGCGCTGTTCGACCCGGAGGACCTGCTGAACCCCGGCGTCGTCGTGCACCCGCGGGCCGTGGACGAGGACCTGCGACGGCCCGCCGCCCACACCGTGCGGTCGCGGCTGCCGATCGTGTCGACGGGTCCCGTCCCCGGCGGCGCCCGGGAGGGGAAGCTGCACGGGGTCGCGAAGCGCGCCGGGTACGCGGGCTTCTCGTTCCGGCACGACCACCACGACCTCACCACCGCAGCGCACCGCTGCGTGGGCGTCGGCAAGTGCCGGTCCGTGGAGCCGGGGCAGTTCATGTGTCCCTCGTACGCCGCGACCCGGGACGAGAAGGACGTCACCCGGGGCCGGGCGCGCGTGCTCCAGGAGGCGCTGAACGGTACCCTCGTGGGCGGCCTGAGCGCGCCGGAGCTGCGCGAGTCGCTCGACCTGTGCCTGTCGTGCAAGGCGTGCTCGTCCGACTGCCCGGCCGGCGTGGACATGGCGCAGTACAAGTCCGAGGTGCTGCACCGCACCTACAAGGGTCGCCTGCGGCCCGTGGACCACTACGCGCTGGGCTGGTTGCCGCGGTGGGCCCGACTCGCGGGCGGGATGCCGCGGTTCCTCAACAAGGTTCTCGGTGTTCCCGTGATCGCCAAGGCGGTGCTGTGGGCGGGCGGCATGGACACGCGCCGGTCCGTGCCCAAGTTCGCCGACGTGCCGTTCCGGACCTGGTGGAAGCGTGGCGGGGCCACCCACGGCGTGCCCGGGCTCCGCATCCTCGGCACGCCCGGCCGCGCCGCGCACAACGATGCCGAGCTGGCTCGCCGCCCCAAGGTGGTGCTGTGGACGGACTCGTTCAGCGACTCCCTCGCGCCGTCCGTGCCGCAGGCCGCGGTGAACGTCCTGACCGCCGCCGGGTACGACGTGATCGTGCCCGACGAGAGCGCCTGCTGCGGCCTCACGTGGATCTCCACGGGCCAGCTCGACGGGGCCCGCCGTCGGCTCGAAGGGCTCCTGTCCGTGCTGGGCCCGTATGCCGTGAACGGCATCCCGATCCTGGGGCTGGAGCCGTCCTGCACCGCGGTGCTGCGGTCCGACCTGGTGGACCTGTTCCCCGAGGACCCGCGCGCGCTGGCCGTGCGCGACGCGGCGGTCACGCTCGCCGAGCTCCTGACCCGGCCCGAGACGGCGCCCTCGGCGGAGTCCGGCTGGACCATGCCGGACCTCTCTGACGTCACCGCCGTGGTCCAGCCCCACTGCCACCAGTACTCCGTCATGGGCTACGGGGCGGACCGGGCGCTGCTGGAGTCGGCAGGGGCCACGATCAAGGTCCTCTCCGGCTGCTGCGGGCTCGCCGGGAACTTCGGCATGCAGAAGGGCCACTACGAGGTGTCGGTCGCCGTCGCGGAGGCGGCGCTGCTCCCCGCCCTGCGTGAGGCGGCGCCGGGCGACGTCTTCCTCGCCGACGGCTTCTCCTGCCGCACCCAGGCCGACCAGCTCGCCGGGGTGCAGGGCAAGGCCCTGGTCGAGCTGCTGGCGGAGCGGCTGTAGCGGGCGTCTCCCACTCCAGGACGACCTGACCAGCAGGAACTCCTCCTTCCGGCTGATCCGGGCGGTCCTCGTGGCCGTCAGGATGGAGCCACGTCGAGACGAAGGAGGATCCCCATGGATCGCACGGCCCGTCGTACGAGGATCGCCGTGGCAGCGGCAGCGGCAGCGGTCGTGGCCATGGCCCTGCCGCTCGCGGTCGCCGGCGCCGCACACGCGCAGACCGCCCCGCCGCCCGTGACCCCGCCGGCCGACGACGCGAGCAGCATCGCGGCGCTCGTGGCCGACGCCGCCCAGCAGGCCTCGGCGCAGGCCGCGGCGCAGCAAGCCGGCCCGCGGCTCCGCGCGCAGGGCGGCGAGCCCGGCCCGGACGGCTCGGTCTACCGCGGGCTTGACCAGGCCCTGGACGCCCTTGTGGCCGACGGCGCCGTGGCGGTCACCGCGCGCGTCGAGACGCCCGCAGGTAGCTGGGCCGGCGCGGCCGGGACCCGCGAGCGTGACGGCCGGTCGCCCGCCCGCACGCAGGACCGCTTCCGCGTGGGCAGCATCACCAAGCCCATGATCGCGACCCTGGTGATGCAGGAGGTCGAGAAGGGGACATGGTCCCTCGACACCGCGGTGGCGGACGTGCTGCCCGGCGTCCTGCCGCCTGGGGTGACGATCGAGCAGCTGCTGAGCCACCGGTCGGGGGCCCCGACTGGGACGGACTGGCTGGTCGCCCTGCGGATGACCGACCCGAACTCGGTGGACGAGTACTTCGAGGTCGTGGGGCAGGAGTTCACGGAGGCGGACCACGTCGTGGTGCTCCGTACGGCACCGTGGGTGCTCGAGCCCGGGACCGGGTACTCCTACTCCAACGCCGGCTACGTGGTGCTGGGTCTCATGCTGGAGCGGGTCACCGGCGAGGACGTCGACGACCTGCTCGAGGACCGGGTCTTCGCACCCGCGCGGATGCGGCACAGCGACCTCGCCGAGCGGCCTGGTACCCGTGGCCCGTTCCTCGAGGAGTACGCGTTCACGGGTTCCGAGGGGGCCGGCTGGTACTCGCTGGAGCACTTCCACCCGAGCCTCTTCCGCTCCGCCGGTGCGGTCACGAGCACCACGGGGGACCTCGCGGACTTCACCACGGCGCTCGTGACGGGCAGCCTCGTCTCCGAGGAGACCACGGCCGGCATGCTGGCCCCGCGGACCGTCGACGACTACCCGAACCCGGACTACGGGCTGGGTGTCTACCGGGTCCCGGACCCGTGCGTCCCGGGCGAGTTCCTCTACGGGCACGACGGCGCCACGTACGGCACCTTGGCCGTCGCCCTGACGTCGGCGGACGGTGCGCGCACGATCACGCTCGGCGTCACCGGGCGGGACGTCGCCTTCCCGTTCTGGTCCGACGAGCCGCTCTACGACCTGAACACCGTTCTGGTACCGATGCTGGTGGCGACCTGCTGAGCCCCTCGCGGGCTACTCCAGCCACTCCGTGACGAAACGGTCGTTCGCGTGGATGTGGATCGCCTCGTAGACGTCGTCCGTCAGGGTGCGGAACATGTGGGGAACCAGCGCCGGCACGACGAGGATCTGGCCTCCGACAGCCTCGATCTTCTTGTCGCCCACAGTGAACAGGGCCGAACCCGACCGGATCACGAACGTCTCCGAGTAGGGGTGCCGGTGCAGTCGTGGGCCGACACCCGCCCGCTCCACCCGTTCGAGGATGAGGGACACGTCCGAGCCGAACTGATATCCCTCGAAGTCGCCGCCGAGCGCCGCCTGGTCGATCGTCTGAAGAGTCATGCCTCCAGGGTGCCCGCTCCCGACTCGCCTGGCTGCCCCGGTCAGCGCGCCGCGCGGACCGCCTCTCCCAGGCGGCGCACCGCCTCCTCCAGGCGGGCGTCCGCGAGGTTGCCGTAGCCGAGCACCAGCACCGTCGAACGCGTGGCGGGGGCTGCCTGGTAGCGGCGCAGGTCGGCCACCGCCACGCCACGGGCGGCCGCCTCACGCACCACGTCGGCCGCGTCGGCGCTGCCCGGTCCGGCGCCCGGTCCGGCGCCCAGGTCCACCACCGCGTGCAGCCCGGCGGAGATCCCGCCGACCCGGGCGCCGGGCAGCTCCTGCGCCAGCGCCGCGACCAGCGCGCTCCGCCGCCGCCCGTACCGCGTCCGGGCAGCGCGCAGGTGCCGCCCGTACGCGCCGCCCGACACCAGCCGCGCGAAGGCGAGCTGGTCCAGGGTGGAGGGGGCCGGCGTCGGGCCGCTCGCTGCGGCGACCGCCGCCCGCCACCGGGCCGGGACCACAGCCCAGCCGAGGCGGAACGCGGGAGAGAGCGTCTTGCTGACCGACCCCAGGAGAAGAACTCGGTCGGGGTCCAGGCCCTGCAGGGCAGCGACGGGTCGGCGGTCGTAGCGGAACTCGGCGTCGTAGTCGTCCTCGACCACGAGCCCGTCCACGTCGCGGGCCCAGGCGAGGAGGGCGGCGCGACGCTCGTCGGACAGGGCGGCCCCGGTCGGGAACTGGTGCGCGGGCGTGACGAGGGCGGCGCGCGCCCCGGTGCGGGCCGCGGCGTCGACGAGTGCGCCGACGTCGAGCCCGTCGTCGTCCACGGGGACGGGGACGGGAGTGAGGCCGTGCGCGGCGGCGACGTCGCGCAGCGGGGCCCAGCTCGGGTCCTCGACGAGGAGGTGCGTATGGCCGGCGCGGGCGAGCGCCGCGGCGACCCGGCCCATCCCGTCGGCGGCGCCGCGCGTGAGGACGACGGCGTCCTCCGGCCCGCCGGCCATCCGTGCCCGGCGCAGGTGCCCCGCCACCGCGGCCCGCGCCCGCGGGTGGCCGCTCCACGGCTGGGCGGCGAGGTCGTCGTTGCTCGCCTCCGCGAGCGCCTCCCGCGCCGCCCGGAGCCACGCCTCGCGGGGCACGTGGCGCAGGTCGGGCACGCCGGGGGCGAGGTCGTACGGCGCGCGCGCCGGGGCGCCTTCGAGCGGGGTGCCCGACGCCGGTCGCTCGGCTCTCGCGGTCGCCTTCCGCCTCGATGCGCTCGCCCCGGGCGGCGGGGCTGCCGCTACCGGCGTCGGGCCTGTGACGGCGCTCGCGGCGACCCGGGTCGCGGAGCCGACACGGGCCTCGAGGAAGCCCTTGCCGACGAGGTGGCCGTAGGCCTCGGTGACGACCCACCGGGAGATGCCGAGGGCGTCGGCGAGGGCTCGGCTCGGCGGGAGGGCGGTCCCGGGCGCGAGACGCCCGGAGGCGACGGCGTCGATGATGCCGCGCTCGAGCCTGTTCCGGAGGGTGCCCGGGCCCGCGGCGAGGGCGAGCAGCACGTCGTCCTCGGCGGGATTGGTCTGGTTCCTGCTCATGGCATTGGACCGTACTACCGGACCGATCCGTCCCTAGCGTGGAGGAGTCGCGCGGGGCAGGCCCGCACGACGTGCGAAGGAGATCACCGATGCAGTTCCGCACGCTGGACAACGGGCACACGTCGTTCGAGGTGTCGACGCTGTGCCTCGGCACGATGAACATGGGGACGACCACCGACGAGGAGACGTCGATCGCGATCCTGGACCGGTTCTTCGAGGCGGGTGGCACGTTCCTCGACACGGCGAACAACTACGCCGTCTGGAACGGCGGGTACGGGCGTGACTCGGAGGACGTCGTCGGCCGCTGGCTGGCGTCACGGGGCAACCGGGACGCCGTACGCGTCGCCACCAAGCTGGGGGCGGCGAAGAAGGACCCGGCGTTGCCGTTCTCGCCCGCCAACTTCCAGGGGCTGTCGGCCGAGGTGATCGGGCGGGAGGCGCACGAGAGCCTGCGCCACCTGGGGATCGACCGCATCGACGTGCTCTACGGGCACGTGGACGACCGGGAGACGCCGCTCGAAGAGACGGTCGGTGCGTTCGGCAAGCTGGTCGACGAGGGTGTGGTCGGCATCCCCGGCATCTCCAACGTGGCCGCGTGGCGGGTCGTGGAGGCGCGGGAGGAGCAGGCCCGGCTCGGGGTGGCGCCGTACGGGGTGGTGCAGCAGGCCCACAGCTACGTCTACCCGCGGCCCCTGCCCGTGCGGACCGACTGGGCCACGTCCGAGCTCCTCGACTACGCGGCTTCCACGGGCGTGGACGGCAGGCCGGGCCTCGCCGTCGCGGCGTACTCGCCGCTGCAGCAGGGGGTCTACGCGCGCGACGACAGGTTGCTGGCCCGCGGCTCCGACCACCCGAGCTCCCGGGAGCGTGTGACGTTGCTGCGCCAGGTGGCTGCGGAGATCGGGGCGACGCCGAACCAGGTGGCGCTGGCCTGGCTCCTCGGCGGCGAGCACCCGGTGATCCCCGTGGTGGGGGCGAGCACGGTGGCGCAGGTCGACGAGATCCTCGGCGCGGCGGACCTGGTGCTGGACGAGGAGGCGCGGGCGCGGCTCGACGCGGCGTGAGCCGGGGGTGGGGCCGGGCGCGGCCGGGCCGGGCGCGGCGGGGCCGGCGCGCGGGGCAGGATGGGGCGCATGGAGTTCCAGGACGTGGTGCGCAAGCGCCGGATGCATCGCCGCTTCACCGCCGAGCCCGTGCCCGCCGAGGCGGTCGACCGGATGGTCCGCAACGCGGTCCGCGCGCCGAGCGCCGGCTTCTCGCAAGGCTGGGCGTTCGTCGTCCTCGACCGGCCGGAGGACACGGACCGCTTCTGGCGGGCGGCGTCTCCGGCGTCGGGGCGGGACATGTCGTCCTGGCTCGCCGGGATGACGACGGCGCCCGTCCTCATCCTGGCGCTCGCGTCCAAGGCCGCGTACCTCCGGCGCTACGCCGAACGGGACAAGGGCTGGACCGACCAGGACGAGGGCCGCTGGCCGGTGCCCTTCTGGCACGTCGACGTGGGGATGGCCTCGTTGTTGATCCTGCAGACGGCGGTGGACGAAGGGCTCGGCGCCTGCTTCTTCGGGGTGTCCCCGGACGAGGTCCCGGCGGTCCGCACCGAGCTCGGCATCCCGGACGAGTTCGAGATCACGGGGGTGGTCGCCGTCGGGCACCCGGCTGACGGTGGGGCGGCGGGCTCTCCCGCCCGCCGCACCCGCCGCCCGCTCGACGAGGTGGTGCACCGCGGCGGCTGGACCTCGCGCGGCTGAGCCTCAGGGCTCCTGGACCACCAGCGCGGCGACCCGGCGCATGGTGCCCGGGATGTCAGCGTCCCGGTCTCCGGCCATCAGCCACCGGCAGATCTGCGTCGAGGCCTCGACCACCGTCGTCGCCCGGGGGACCCGGCGTGCGTGGAACGCGTCCCACAGGGCGTCGCCGACCGCGTCGTGGGCGAGCAGCACCTCCGCGAGGACCAGTGCGTCCTCGACGGCCTGGGCAGCGCCCTGGGCCACCGTGGGCGGGCACGAGTGGGCGGCGTCGCCGATGATCACCGTGCGCCCTCGGTTCCACGGCCCGGCGACCAGGTGGCTCGTGAACCAGGCGTAGCTCACGGACTCCACGGCGCCGGACCCGAGCTGGGTCCGGATGTCGTCCCACGGTCCGCCGTAGCCCTGCGAGAGGCCTGCCATCAGCGCGGCGGCCTCGGCCGGCGTGGCGTCGAAGTGGTCGGCGGCGTCGTGCACCAGGTAGGCGTACATCGTGTCCGGGCCGGTGGGGCAGTAGCCCGCGATGTAGCACCGCCCGCCGAAGACCAGCTCCGTGTGGTCCACGGACGCCGGTCGCTTCACGAACGCCCGGAAGATTCCCATGCCGACCGGCTCGGGAGCCGTCTCGATGCCGATCAGGCCGCGAACGGCGGAGCGCACGCCGTCGGCGCCGACGAGCACGTCGTGGGTGGCGGTGGCGGTGCTGTCTGGGCTGTCCACGAGGGTCACCGTGACGCAGTCGGTGCCCTCCTCGAGCGCCGTCACCGTCCGGGAGAAGTGCACCCGCACCCCGAGCTGCTGCGCGCGGGAGAGCATGATCCGGGCGAGGTCGGGCCGGTACATGCCGGCGGTGGCGGGATAGTCGGGGCCACCGGTCCGGCTGTCCGGGAACGTCGCGATCACCGGGGCCTCCGGGCCGGGCGCGCGCAGGCCGAGCAGGTCGAACGAGAAGGAGCGATCCTGCACCTCGCCCCAGATCCCGAGGCGGTCGAGCGCGCGCAGCAGGTTGCCCTGCAGCGTGATGCCGGACCCGAGCGCGTCGAGCGTCGGCCGCGCCTCGTAGACGTCGACCTCCACGCCGGCCTCGGCGAGCAGGATGGCGGTCGCGAGCCCGGCGGTACCCGCCCCGGCGATCCCGACCTTGCGAACTGCGGTCATGACGTGCCCCTTTCACGCGGACGTGGCGTGGGCAAACTACACGAAAGGTGCGACTCGACGCGGCGGTGGGCACTGTTGCCGCCAGCGATGTCACTACCGGTCGACAGTGTGTACGGAGAGTGACATCGCTGGTGCACCAACAGTCCTGCGGCGGGCGGCGGGCGGCGGGCGGCGGGCGGCGGGCGGCGGGCGGCGGGCGGCGGGCGGCGGCCGAGGCGCCGCCCTTGCGTCAGGGCGTCGCGCCGAGGCGCGGAACATCCTGCCCGACGGCGGCGCGCACCGAGCCCGGGAGCTCGTCCCAGTCGTCGGTCGTGTCCAGGTCGACCGCCGTGCCCGGACGGCTGACCGTGACGCGGCGCAGCCCGAGCCGTTCCGCCTCGGCCTCGTGCGCGGCCCGGCTGCCGAGCCCGAACCGGAAGCGGAAGCCTGCCGAGCCTGGGACAGCCAGCAGGTTGGTACCCGTGCCGAGCCGGTCCGTCGCCACCACGACGTCCGCGTCCTCCGCGAGCAGGGACTCGACGTCGTCCACCGTGAGCGCGGGCAGGTCGGCATGGGCGACGAGCAGCCGAGCCCCGCCACGAGCCGCCCCCCGCACGCCCGCCCCCCGCACGTCCGCCCCCCGCACGTCCACCCCGCGGACGTCCACCCCGCGGACGTCCACCCCGCGGACGTGATCCCGCGCGACGTCGAGGGCAGCATTCAGTCCCGGCCGGTCGGCGGGCTGGGCAAGGATCTCCACGCCGCCGATCCCGACGCCGACCCCCGCGAGGGTCGAACGGGCGAACCCAGGGTCCGCCGTCACCACCACGACCTGGTCGACAGCCCTGACCGCGACCAGCGTCGACACCACGTGCCGCGCCAGGACGGCCACCAGCCGCGTCCGGGACGCCGGGTCCAGCACCGACGCGAGCCGTGACTTGCCCGAGACGCCGTCGCGCAGCGGCACCACCGCGACGACCGGGCCGTCGGCAGGCAGGCTCACGCGAGGGCCAGGAGCTCGCGTGCCAGGCGCTCGCGGCCCGGCGGGCCGCCCATGACGGTGCGGGTCACCAGCACGTCGAACCCGAGCTCCTCGATCGGGCCGGCGAGCGCCGCGTCCGCCTCGTCGATGCACATCACGTCGACGAGGCCGGTGTAGAGGCGGGCGACGCCCAGGGCCGACACCTCGTGGCCCAGCGTCTCGAGGATCTGCGCGGCCGGGCCCTTGATGGCCTGACCGCCGACGATCGGGCTCACCCCGACCCGGCGTGCGTGCGTCGCAACGAGCGCCTCCCGGACACCGGGAACGGCGAGCTGGGGGTGGATCGAGAGGAAAGGGTTGGAGGGCGCGAGCACCACGAGCCCGGCGTCCGTCAGGGCGGGCAGCACGCCGGGGGCGGGGCGGGCGTCGTCGGCCCCGTCGAAGGTGAGGCCCAGGACGGCGTCGGCGTGCTGCCTGCCCACGAAGTACTCCTGGAAGCCGAGCCGGCCGGAGGGCGTGTCCACCAGGGTCACGAGCGGGTCGTCCGTGACGGGAAGCACCCGGGGGCGGACGCCGAGCGAGGCGGCGATCCCGGCGGTCACCGAAGACAGGGGCTCGCCGCGCCGCAGCCGTGCCGTCCGCACGACGTGCGTGGCGAGGTCACGGTCGCCGAGCGTGAACCACGTGTCCTCGCCCAGGCGTGACATCGCCTCGAGAGTGGCGTAGGTCTCCCCCCGGAGCCCCCAGCCGCGCTCCTCGTCGTTCAGCCCCGCGAGGGTGTAGACGACGGTGTCGATGTCGGGGGAGATGGCGAGGCCGTGCAGCTCGGTGTCGTCGCCGACGTTCACGACCACCGTGAGGTCGTCGTCGCTGTCGAGCGCGAGGTCGAGGCCGTGGGCCAGGCGGGCGCCACCGACGCCGCCGGCGAGGAGGGTCACTCGTGTCACGTCATGAGCCTACGTGCCACGATGGGTGCCATGGCCGTCTTCGCTTTCTCCGTCGCCCCCATGACCGCCGGCGAGTCCGTCGCCGAGCACGTCGCCGAGGCTGTCCGTATCGTCCGGGAGTCGGGCCTCCCGAACCGGACCACCTCGATGTTCACCGAGATCGAGGGCTCCTGGGACGAGGTGATGCCGGTGATCCAGCGCGCCACCGAGACCATCGTCCGCGCGGGCTACCGCACGTCCCTCGTGATCAAGGCCGACATCCGGCCTGACGACCGCACCGGCGAGCTCGACGGCAAGGTCGCGCGGGTCGAGGAGCGGCTCGCCGACGACGAGTCGGAGACGGGCCACAGCTGACAGTGCCTGCTGACCCGGCCATCGACCCGGCCGGCTCACCGCACGAGCATCACGACCGCCAGCGCCACCATCAACGCTGACGACACGAGCGCCGTCGTCAGCCGGCCGCGCGGCCCGGACAGCACCGTGCCCAGCAGGGTCCCGCCCAGGGCGAGCGCCAGCTGCCACGACGCCGAGGCGACCCAGGCGGCGACGCCGAACACCGTCGCCCCGAGCAGCCCGAGCCCGGGTGCGTCGCCGGCCGGGGGCGACCCACCGGCGTCGGGCAGGAGCGCGCCCCCGGCCACCACCACTGCGAAGAACAGGACCGTCGCGGGGTTGACGGCGGTGATGGCGACGAACCGCCCGAACGCGCGCGGCGCGGTGAGGTCGCGCGGTGGCGCCGTGCGCGGAGAGCGAACGGAGCCGCGGTCCCGCCAGGCGCGGACGGCCCCGGCCGCACCGTGGACCGCGAGGCCCACCAGCAGCACCGCCGACGCGACCCGCAGGGGTACGGCCACCGGCTCCACGAGCCGCGTGACAGCCGCCCCGAACAGGCCGGCGAGGAGCGCGTAGCCGCCGTCGACGGTCGCGATGCCGAGGGCGCCCGCAGCACCCACGCGCCAGGGATGCCGCGCCGCGACGGCGACGAGATACGTCGCGACGGCCCCCACCGGCAGGGCGACCGCATAGCCGGCCACGATGCCCGCCCATAGGGCGGGCCCGGCGTCCATCAGCGTCCGGCGGGGCCGGATCCTGCGTGGAGGCGCTGCTGCTGTCGGACCGCGCCGACGGTGCGGCGGGTCGGGACGGCAGCGGCAGCACGGGTCATGGGGGCAGTATGGGCGCGTTCCGGCCGATTAACAAGGGTCACGATCTGGGTGGTCCCGGGCGTTTCGGGACGCGCAACTACCGCCTTGTAGGCTATGCCGGACCGTGGCCACGGGGGCTACAGGTCAGGATCCCGGGAGCTTGCTCTATGCCACTGTTCGAGGTCGACGCCACACGGCCCCTCCTCGTGCAGTCCGCGCGCGGCGGCGCGGGCGGCGAGCCAGGTGTCCACACGACGGCCCACAGGGTGGTGGAGTCGCATATCGACGGCCTGCTCGGGGAGCAGGTGTTCCCGATCGCGCAGGGTACGAGCCCCGACGAGCCCCACCTCCTCGCTCTGGACGCGGCAGGCTCGCCCGTGGTCGTGGAGCTGGTCGCGGAGCTCGACAAGGAGAACCTCACCAAGGCGCTGGACCACGCGGGGGCGGCCGGACGGCTCACCCGTGGCGAGCTCGGGGAGCGGTACCACGGCGGCGCGCAGGCCTTCCCCCACGACGTGGCGGAGTTCTACGACAGCGTCCCGGTCACCCGGTCGCAGCACAGCAAGGGCAGCGGCGCGCGCCTCATCATCATCTGCCAGGAAGCGCCCCAGGAGATCCTCAACGCGGTCGACTTCCTGCGCCAGCCGTCGATGCCCGTCGAGGTGCTGAAGATGGGCGTGGTCCACTCGGCCGACGGCCGTCGCTTCCTCGACGTGTCCCCGCTCGTCATCCACCTCCCGCCGGGTCTTCCCATGCCCAAGGGCAAGCAGGCGGCGACCGTGCCGCCCCGCCCCGCCGGCACGGCCGCGAAGCAGAGCGGCCACGCGCAGGAGGCCTTCGCCGAGGGCGTCAAGGTGGGCTACGCCCTGACGGGCAAGATGCCGGTGATCGCGCAGGCCCCGCAGCAGCGCGGTACGACGACGGAGCGCGCGCCCGCGGATCGCCGCACCTCGGGCGCCGAGACCGTAGTACCCGCGCCCGAAGCCGCGCCCACCGTCGCCAGCCTGCGCGCCGGGCTGCGGCGCGCGGCCGGGGACGCGGACGCTGCGCTCCAGGCACAGGCCCCTCCGGCGGCCCAGGTCCCCGCCGCTGCCGCGGAGCGCCCCGCCCTCCCGGCCGAGAGCTCACGAACCGGCTCGACCCGGTCGTCCCGCGGCGGCATGACCCGGGGCGCAGCGGCTCGCGCGGCGCTCGCGGCAGGCGAGGCGGCGGACGCCGACGCCGCGAACGGTCATGGCGGCAGGTCGGTGGCCGGCATGCGTGCCAGCCTCGAGGCGAGCGGGGCCGGCGGAGCGGCGGTCGCGGCGACAGCCGCCGCCGCGGCGGCACCCGCCGTGCCCGACGCCCAGCTCGCGGAGGCGTCGTCGTCCGGCGCGCCGGGAACGCGGGCCGGCCGACGGGCCCGTGCGGCGCAGGAGGCGGACCGCACGGCCGCCGAGCCGGCCGCTCAGAGCCCCGCCCCGGAGCGGCAGGCCCTCGCCTCCGAGCGCGGCCTCGACAGGGAGACCGGCGCCGCCCGACCGGCGCTCTCGACGCGGCGGTCGGAGGTGAGCGCGGCGATCCCGACGATCCCGAGCCCCCCGCCTGCCGCCGCGTCCCGGACGCCGTCGACCCCTCGGGCCCAGGAGCCGGCGCCCGCGCCGGAGCCCGCACCCGCGCCCCGCCGCCGGTCGCGCTCCGACCGGTTCTCGGGGTCGTCGGACAGCCCGTCCGACGCGTTCGCAGCGTCCGAGTCGTTCGCCCCGTCCGGTCCTCAGGACGCCGTGCCGCACGCCCCGGTGCCGCCGCCCCCGCCGGCGGCCACGGTGCCGCCGGCGCCGGAGCCTGCCCAGGGCCTCTGGCAGCCGCCCACGTTCGACGCGGCGCCCGAGTACGCGGCGCCCGACTACTATGCGACGCCGGAACCGCCCCGCTACGACGCGGAGCAGGACGCGCCGCCCGCCTACGTGACCTCTTTCGAGCCGCGGCCGAGCTTCGACGCGGGGCCCGCGTTCGACGCGGGTGGCGGTCTGGGCTCGATGCCCTCGTTCGGTGCGGAGCCGACCTCGCCGGACGCCCCGCCCGCGTACGACCAGCCGCCCGCCCCGCCCACCTACGAGACCGTGCCGGCGTACGACTCGTACGCGACCTCCCCGGCGGGCGACGGCTACGGGTACGACGCGCCCCCCACCCCGGCCCGCGGCTTCGCCGCCTACACCGACGAGCAGTACGGCGCCGGCTACGGCGACACCCCGGCGCAGGGTTACCCGGCGCCGTTCGAGCCGCCGTACCTCGCGACCCCCGCGGCCCCCGAGCCGGACGACCGCCCCTGGGAGCAGGGTGCCGGGTACCAGCCTGCTCCGTACGAGGCCCAGGCCTACCCGGCCGCGGGCTACGAGGAGCCCAC
Source organism: Antribacter gilvus (assembly GCF_003946865.1). Lineage (GTDB taxonomy): Bacteria > Actinomycetota > Actinomycetes > Actinomycetales > Cellulomonadaceae > Antribacter > Antribacter gilvus. Next base: position 233,837 of record NZ_QXTH01000006.1, on the reverse strand, counting down.
GGTCCCCGTGCCGGCGGGCATCCGCACCAACACCCCGATGCTCTTCGAGGAGGAGGACGACCCGGACCTCGCGGCCCTCGCCCACAGCATCGGCGTCCCGACGCGGATCTTGTGGTCACGCCCCCGGCGCGGCCAGCACTACGAGGCTGTCCTGTACCCGGACGGCACCATCGAGCTGCCCGACGGCGGCCGGTTCCGCCACCCCGACACGGCCGCCACCGCGGTCTCCGGGTCGTACACGGCGGACGGCTGGAGCGTGTGGCGCCTCGGTGAGGAGGGCCCCACGTTGACGGAGGCCTTCCGCCTGCGCTTCTCCTGACGCTCGGCCTCCGTCAACGCGTGACCTACTGGTAGACGCGGACGTAGTCCACGATCATGCGCGACGGGAACGGCGTGGTCGCGTCCGGAGCACCGGGCCACGCCCCGCCCACGGCGAGGTTGAGGATCATGTAGTGGTCGTGGTCGAAGATCCACGGGCCGCGGGTGGACTCGACGGTGGCCTTGGACGCGTAGAACACCTCACGGCCGTCCAGGAAGTAGCGGATGCCGTTGCTGTCCCACTCGGCGGCCCAGACGTGATAGCCGTCGGACAGCTTGGCGCCGCCCGGCAGCCCGTAGCTCTGCCCGTAGCCGCCCGCACCGTTGTACGCCGGGGCGTGCAGCGTGGAGTAGGCGGTGGCGGTGTCCTGGCCGAGCACCTCGAGGATGTCGATCTCGCCGTTGTACGGCCACGGGCGACCGTCGAGGAAGTCCGAGCCCATCATCCAGAACGCCGGCCACAGGCCGCGGCCCTCCGGCACCTTGACGCGTGTCTCGAACCGGCCGTACTGCGTGTTGAACGTGCCCGAGGTGTTCATGCGGTGCGACGTGTACTGCCGACCCTCGTAGGCCTGGCGACGGGCCTCCAGGACGAAGTTGCCCTGGCCGTCGTGGAAGCCGTTGCCGCTCGGCGTGTAGTACTGCTCCTCCCCGTTCTGCGGCACGCCGGGGTCGATCGTCCACCTGGCGGTGTCGGCCGGGGCGTTGGCCGGGGCGTTGAACTCGTCGGCCCACACGAGGCGGAGGTTGCTGAAGTCCGGGTTCGCCGGCTCGGCCGGGGGAGTGACGGGTGCGCCGCCGGTGCCGAACACCTGGAGCTCCCACAGCGAGTAGCCGTACGGGCTGGAGCGGTCGGTCATGTGGACGCGGACATGCCGGCCGTCGGCGTCGAGCGGGATCGTCTGCTTGAAGCCGGTGCTGGTCGTGGTGCTGTAAACCGTCTGCCAGGACGTGCCGTTCGCCGACACGTCGATGCTGTACGAGGTGGCGTACGCCGGGTCCCACTGCAGCACGACGCTCGTCACGTGCGCCGTGGCGCCCAGGTCGACGGCGATCCAGCCCTCGTCGACCCAGCCCGTGTCGGGGCTGCTCGCCCAGCGGCTGGCGGGGTCGAGGTCGAGGGCCTCGCCCGGGAAGCACTCCCAGCAGGCGCTGCTGTTCTCGCTGCTGGAGGCGGTGCCGGGCTTGTTGTAGGAGAGGAGCCGCGAGGTGCCCGGCGGCGGGGTCGGCGACGGGCTGGGCGACGGCGTGCCACCGCCGGGCCCGAACACCTGGAACTCCCAGAGGGAGACGCCGTACCCGGTTGCCCGCTGGGTCGCGAGGAGGCGCACGTAGCGGCCGCTCCCGGACACGGCGAAGGACTCGTCGCCGCCGGTGCCGTTCGTCGTGGTGTGGATCGTGGTCCACGCGACCCCGTCGTTCGAGACCTCGACCCGGTAGCCGGAGGCGTAGGCACCCTCCCAGTCGAGGGCGACCCGGCCGAGGGCCTGCACCGAGCCGAGGTCGACCCTGAGCCACTGGTTGTCCGCGGCGGCGCTGGACCAGCGGGTGCCGGCGTCGCCGTCGACGGCGTTGGAGGCGACGCTCCAGGCGAACTCGGTGCTGGAGGCCGTGGCCGGCCGGCCCTGGCTCAGCGGTGACCCCGAGGCGGGCGGCGGGGTGGACGTGCCGCCGCTGCCCTCGAACACCTGGACCTCCCACAGGGAGACGCCGTACTGGGTGCCGCGCTGCGTCACGAACAGGCGCACGTAGCGGCCGCTGCCGGTGACGGTGAGCGACTCGTCTCCGCCGGTGCCGTTGGTCCGGGTGGCGACGGTGGTCCACGCGACCGCGTCGTTCGAGACCTCGATGCGGTAGCCGGAGGCGTAGGCGGCCTCCCAGTCGAGGGCGACCCGGCCGATCGGCTTGACGGACCCGAGGTCGACCTGGAGCCACTGGTTGTCTGCGGCGGCGCTGGACCAGCGGGTGCCGGCGTCGCCGTCGACGGCGTTGGACGCGGCGCTCCAGGCGAACTCGGTGCTGGAGGCGGTGGCCGGCCGGCCCTGCGAGATGTTGTCGCCCGGTGCGGCGGCCGCGGTGGTCTGTGCGGCCAGCCCCAGGGTGAGGAGGGTGACGACCGCTGCCGTAGCAGCGAGTAAGCGTCTGGGCATGCTGATGCTGCGCATGGACGTGCTCCTTCGAACGTCGGGTGTGGATGCGAGAGCGCTCTCTCGGATTCACCCTGTCGGACGGGACGGGCACGGTCAAGGGAGTGAAGGGCATTTACTTACAGACCTGTCAGTTCCGGCTCGCCGAGACGGTGCGTTGGACGGACGCACCGTCTCGGCAAGCCGGAGGGCTAGTCCGCCGAGCGGACCATCGCTCGGACTCCCACCAGGAGACCGACGGCCGCAGTCAGCACCGCCGCCACCCAGCCCCAGGCCACGGCCGAGGACGCCACGTCGCCGGCGAAGGCCGCACGGCCCGAGTCGACGACGTACCGGAGCGGGTTCACGGACGAGACGGCGCGCATCCACGCGGGACCGGTCTCGAGCGGCAGGAGCATGCCCGACAGCATCATGACCGGGAAGAGGACCGTCTGCTGCACCACCCAGAACATCCACTCCTGCTTGCGCACGGCGAGCGCGAGCGCGTAGGACAGCGAGCCCACGCCGACACCCAGCACCGCGAGCTGCGCCAGCGTCACCGCCGCGCCGAGGGGGTCGGGCCGCAGGCCGAACGGCAGCATGACGAGCAGCACCACCACCGACTGGGCCACGACCGGCACGATCTCCTTGAGGCCTCGTCCCACCAGGAGGGCCGGCCGCGAGAGCGGCGTGACGAGCATCCGCTCGTGCACACCCGACGACAGGTCGAGCTGGAGGTTCGAGCCCGTCACCGACGAGCCGAACAGGGTGGTCATCGCGAGCACGGCCGGGACGAACCAGAGCCAGACGTCGCCGCCGAGGACGCCGCCCGCGCTGCCGACGAGGAGCGGGCCGAACAGGCCGAGGAACACGAGGGGCTGCACCAGCCCGAAGACGAGCGAGAACGGCTCGCGCACCACCGGGCGCAGCTCCCGCACCATGACGATCCGGGTGTCACGGAGGAAGCTGCGGCGGGGAAGGGTCCGGACGGCCGGGGCCGACGGCGTTCCAGGTGTCAGGGTCGCGGTGCTCATGCGAGGACCTCCTTCGGGGTCGGGCGGACGGCGGCGGTGTCGGCGGGGCCGGAACCGTCGGCCGTCTCCCGGAGGCTCCGGCCGGTCAGTGCGAGGAACACGTCGTCGAGGGTGGGCCGGGTGACGTCGACCCGCATCACCTCCACGCCCGCGGCGTCGGCGGCGCGGAGCAGCCCGGGCGTCGCGCCGGGGCCGTCCGCCGTGCGGACCTCGACCACGTCGGCCGCGGTGCGGACCGAGCGGGTGCCCGGCGCGCGGTCGGCGATCGCGGCGAGCGTCGCGGCCCGGTCGGGGTCCACCCGGAAGGTCACCAGGTCGCCGGCGAGCTCCGCCTTCAGGGCGTCCGCCGTGTCGTCGGCGATGACCTCCCCGTGGTCCACCACGAGGACCCGCTCGGCGAACGTGTCCGCCTCGTCGAGGTAGTGGGTGGTGAGCACGATCGTCATCGGCTCGGGCGAAGCCGTGCGCATCCGCAGGATGTGCTCCCACAGGTTGGCGCGGTTGTGCGGGTCGAGCCCGGTCGACGGCTCGTCGAGGAACAGCAGCGAGGGCGAGTGCACCAGGCCGACGGCCACGTCGAGGCGTCGCCGCTGACCTCCGGACAGGCTCTCGACCTTCCGGTCGGCCTGCTCGGTCAGGTCGAGCGCGTCGAGGAGCTCGTCGGCCCGACGGCGTGCCGTGCGCCGGTCGAGGCCGTAGACCTCGCCCTGGGTGAGGAGCTCGTCGCGCACGCGCTGGGACGCGCCCGCGGCGTTGCCCTGGCCCACGTACCCGATGGCGGCGCGGACCCGGTCGGGGTGCGCGACGACGTCGTAGCCGGCCACCTCCGCCGTGCCGGACGTGGGCGGGATGAGCGTGGTGAGCATGCGCAGCGTCGTCGTCTTGCCGGCCCCGTTGGGACCCAGGACGGCGACGAGCTCGCCGGGCTCCACGTCGAGCGAGATGCCGCGGACGGCATGGACGGTTCGGGTGCGGCTCACCACAAAGTCCTTGGTGAGCTCTCGGGTGCGGATCACGATGCCTCCAGGTCGGTGTTCGGTACGTGCACCACTCTTGCGGCAGTAGCGGTCAGGTTCTGTCCTCTGTTGCATGCGATCCTCGATCCATGCGCGAGACCTCAGGACGCCTCCTCACCCTGCTGTCGCTGCTCCAGGCGCGCCGGGACTGGCCCGGGCCTGCCCTCGCGGACCGGCTCGGTGTCAGCCCGAGGACCGTGCGCCGCGACGTCGACCGGCTGCGCGAGCTCGGCTACCCGGTCAACGCCACCAAGGGGCCCGACGGCGGCTACCGCCTCGACGCGGGCACCGACCTCCCGCCCCTGCTGTTCGACGACGAGCAGGCGGTGGCGGTCGCGGTGGCCCTGCGCACCGGGGCGACGCCCGGCGTCGAGGAGGGCGCGCTCCGGGCCCTCGCCACCATCCGGCAGGTCATGCCCGCCCGGCTGCGGGCGCGGCTGGACGCGCTGGAGGTGACCAGGGTGCGCCGTCGGCCCGGGCCTGCCGAGCCGGCCGTGGACCCGGACCTGCTCCTCGCGCTCGGCTCCGCGTGCCAGGCCCGCGAGGTGGTCCGGTTCGACTACGAGGGCGGCACGATGGCGTCCTGGGGCGAGGGGGAGGCCGCGTTCCGGCCGCCGCGCCGGGTCGAGCCGCACCACCTGGTCACGTCGGAGGGGCGTTGGTACCTCGTCGCGTTCGACCTCGACCGCGACGACTGGCGTCTCTTCCGCGTGGACCGGCTCGCCCTCCGGTCGGGCAGCGGGCCGCGGTTCCGCCGGCGGGAGATCCCGGGCGGGGACGTGGCGCGGTTCGTGGGCGAGCGGCTCACGCGGCCCTCCTCGCCGGTGCGCGGGGAGGCGGTGCTCCACGCGGCGGCCGAGGTGATCGCGCCGTGGGTCGGCGCCCAGGGCGTGTGCGAGCCGCTGCCCGACGTCGACGGCGCCCCCCGCTGCAGGGTCGTGCTCGGGTCCTGGTCCTGGGGCGGGCTCGCCGGCCACCTCGGGGTGTTCGACGTGCCCTTCGAGGTGGTGGGACCGCCCGAGCTCGTCGAGGCCGCCCGCACCCTGGCGGACCGCTACCGGGCGGGCCTGCCGGGATAGCGTCCCGGCTCAGACGGTCACGACCACCTTGCCGAACTGGGTCCCCTCCACCAGACGCGACACGCCCTCGCCGGCGCGGGTCAGCGGCACCTCGGCGTCGATCACGGGGCGCAGCCCGGTCCGGGCGAGGAACGAGAGCAGCGCGGCGAGGTCGTCACGCGAGCCCATGGTCACGCCCTGAACCGTGAGCTCCTGGAAGAAGACGCGCGTGAGCTCGGCCGGGGGAGCGTCACCCGACGTCGCCCCGCACACCACGATCGTGCCCCCGGGCCGGACGGACCGGACGGAGTGCCCCCAGGTGGCCTGGCCCACGGACTCGACGACGACGTCGACCCGGGCGGGCACCCGAGCACCCGGCTCGAGCGCCACGGCCGCGCCCAGAGCCAGGGCGCGCTCCCGCTTGCCGGCGGAACGCGACGTGGCGAACACCTCGAGCCCGGCCGCCGCCCCGAGGGCGATCGCGGCCGAGGCGACGCCGCCGCCCGCACCCTGGACCAGCACCCGGTTGCCCGGCCGGAGGCCACCCGCCGTGAAGAGCATGCGGTACGCGGTCAGCCAGGCGGTCGGGAGACAGGCGGCCTCCTCGAACGACAGCTCCGCAGGCTTGGGGACGAGGTTCGCCGTCGGCACCGCCACCCGCTCGGCGAGGGTGCCGGGGTACTTCTCGGAGAGCAGCGTCCGGGACTCCCGTGGCCCGACGCCGTGGCCGTCCGCGCCGATCACTCCGTGCACCACCACCTCGGTGCCGTCCGCTGCCACGCCCGCGGCGTCCGTGCCCAGGATCATCGGCAGCTGCTCCGCGCGCAGGCCGACGCCGCGCAGCGACCACAGGTCGTGGTGGTTCAGGCTCGCTGCCCGGACCTCGATGGTGGACCAGTGCTCTCGCGCCTCGGGCTCGGGGCGTTCCCCGACCTCCAGGCCGTCGAGCGGAGCGTCGGGCGAGAACCGGGTGGCATAGGCGGCGAGCACGGTCCCAACCTACCCATGCCGGCGCCGCCGGGGGCGTGCGCGGCGAGCTGCTCCGGCGGGAAGCGCTGTTGACCCACTGAGCGCCTCCCGCCGCTGCAACCGTCAGGCAGGCTGCTCCGTGCTGCCGACGTCGAACATCCACGAGATGCCGAACTTGTCGGTGAGCTGGCCGTAGTAGTCGCCCCAGGGCGCGAGGTCGAACGGCAGGGTCGCGGTGTCGCCGTCGGACAGCTTGTCGTACGCCGCCTGGATGTACTCGTGGTCGTCCGGGCCGCCGGTCAGCGCCACGGTGACGCCGCTCGAGGGCGCGACGTACTCCATGAACGACGGGGTGTCCGACGCCATGAGCGTGAGGCCGCTCGGCGTGTCGAGCTGCCCGTGCATCACCAGGCGCGCCTCGTCCGGGTTGGTGTCCATGCCCTCCATGGGCATGTCGCCGAACGCGTTGATGTCCAGCTCGCCACCCAGCACGGACTGGTAGAACTCGAGCGCCTCGCGGGCGTTGTCCTTGAAGCTGAGGTAGGGGTTGAGCTTCGCCATGCTGATCTCCAGGGTCGAGCCGGGCGTGCCCCGGCGGGGTCCGGCCGGACGGACGCCCGGCGTGCGGGGCGGCGCCGTCGTCCGTCCCGGGACCACGCTAGGACCGGCCACCGACACGCGCGCGGCAGCCGGGTGCTCAGCCCTCCGCGAGGAACTCCGCCACGATCGGGCCGAGCTGGTCGAACTCGATGAGGAACCCGTCGTGCCCGAAGTCGCTCGTCACGATCCGCAGGGGCTCGGCCCGGGGGATCCAGGACGCCAGCCGGGCGGACTGCGTGGGCGGGAACAGCCGGTCGCTGTCCACCGCGACCACGAGGGCCCGGGCCGTCACCTGCGTGAGCGCCGTCTCGACGCCGCCGCGGTCCCGGCCGAGGTCGTGCGACAGCATCGACTCCGTGAGCACCAGGTAGGAGTTCGCGTCGAACCGCCGGGCGAGCTTGTCGCCGTGGTGGTCCAGGTACGACTGCACCGCGAACCGGCCCCGCGCGAACGGGTCCTCGCCGCCCTGCGGCAGCCGGCCGAACCGCTGGTCCAGCTCGAACGCCGACCGGTACGTCGTGTGCGCGATCTGCCGGGCGATGCCGAGCCCGAGGTGCGGCCCGGAGCCGTCGGGCGCGTCGTAGTACTGGCCGTCGCGGAAACCCGGGTCCATCCGGATGGCCGCGAGCTGCGGGTGCGCCCAGGCGATCTGGTCGCCGCCGATCTGAGCGGTGGTGGCGATCGCCGCGAGGTTCCGCACCTCGATCCCGGACTCCGGCCCCTGCAGCGCCCACTCGAGCGCACGCAGTCCGCCCATCGAGGCACCGGCCACGAGCTCCCAGGACGTGATCCCGAGCTCGCGCGCCAGCGCGACCTCCACCGCGACCTGGTCCCGCGTGGTGACGAACGGGAACCGCCCGCCCCAGGGGAGACCGTCCGGCGCGGGCGTCGACGGCCCGGTGGTGCCCTGGCAGCCGCCCAGAACGTTCGGCACGACGACGAAGTACCGGTCGGTGTCGATGGGCCGGCCAGGTCCCACCATGGCGTCCCACCACCCGGCCGTGGCGTGCCCCTCCTCGGCGGGGCCCGAGACGTGGGAGTCGCCCGTCAGGGCGTGCAGCACCAGCACGGCGTTGGAACCGTCCGGGGCGAGCTCGCCCCACGTCTCGTACGCGACCCGGACGGCCGGCAGCCGTCCGCCGGCCTCCAGGTCGAAGGCGCCCAGGTCGACGAAGAGCCGGCGCCCCACCGGGTCGCTCTCGCGCCACGCCCCGGACGCGGGCACGAGAGGCCTGGCGGGCGCGAGCGGCCTGGCGGGCACGGTGGGCGCCGGCGTCGTACAGCCCAGGTGTGTGGAGGCGGTCGCCGTCACGCCTGGTCCTCGTCGCCCAGGAGGTCCTTGGCGGCGGTGAAGCCCACCTCCAGGTCGGCCAGGATGTCGTCCACGTGCTCGAGCCCCACCGCGAGGCGCACGAGCCCGGGAGTGACGCCCGACAGCGCCTGCTCCTCGGGGGTGAGCTGCGAGTGCGTGGTCGACGCGGGGTGGATCACGAGCGACCGGACGTCGCCGATGTTCGCCACGTGGGAGTGCAGCTGCAGCGCGGAGACGAAGGCCTGGCCCGCCGCGGCGCCGTCGGCGTCGGCCACGTCCAGCTCGAAGGCGAGGACGGCGCCCGCGCCGAGCGGTGCGTACTTCTGGGCGTTGGCGTGCCAGGGCGAGCTCGGCAGCCCGGCGTAGTGGACCACGCGGACGTCGTCGCGTGCCTCCAGCCAGGCGGCCACCTTCTCCGCGTTGGCGACGTGCCGCTCGATGCGGAGCGACAGCGTCTCGATGCCCTGGGACAGGAGGAACGCGTTGAAGGGGGAGATCGCGGGGCCCAGGTCGCGCAGGAGCTGGACGCGTGCCTTGAGGACGAACGCGAGGTTGGCGCCCAGCGGGGAGCCGACGCCGAGGTCCCGCGCGTAGACGATGCCGTGGTACGACGGGTCGGGCGTGTTGTAGTTCGGGAACCGTTCCGGGTCGGCCGCGAAGTCGAAGGACCCGCCGTCGACGATGACGCCGCCGATGGCCGTGCCGTGCCCGCCGAGGTACTTGGTCGCCGAGTGCACCACGATGTCCGCGCCGTGCTCCAGGGGGCGGATCAGGTAGGGCGTGGCCACCGTGTTGTCCACGATGAGCGGTACCCCGGTCTCGCGGGCCACCGTGGCGACGCCCTCGATGTCGAGCACGTCCGAGCGCGGGTTCGGGATGGTCTCGCCGAAGAACAGCTTGGTGTTTGGGCGGACGGCGGCGCGCCACGCGTCGAGGTCGTGCGGGTCCTGGACGAAGGTGGTCTGGATCCCCAGCTTCGGCAGCGTGTAGTGGAGCAGGTTGTACGTTCCGCCGTAGAGGCTCGCGGAGGCGACGACGTGGTCACCCGCCTCGGCGATGTTGAGGATCGCAAGCGTCTCGGCTGCCTGGCCGGAGGCGACGAGCAGGGCGCCGACGCCGCCCTCGAGGCTGGCGACGCGGTCCTCGACCACCTGCTGGGTCGGGTTGCCGATGCGCGTGTAGATGGGGCCCAGGTCCTGCAGGGCGAAGCGCGCGGCGGCGGTACCGGCGTCGGGGAAGACGAACGACGTGGTCTGGTAGATCGGCAGCGCGCGGGCGCCGGTGGTGGGGTCGGCGGTCTGGCCGGCGTGGATCTGGCGGGTCTCGAACGACCACTGGGGCTGCGTCATGGCTCTTGCTCTCCTGGCGTGAGGTCTTCGGTAGGGACGAGACGTGCCGCGGCACGAGCCCGGGAGGGGGCCTGCGCTCAGGGAGACGAGCCGCGGCGGCTGGGGAGCGCGCACGCGGTGCGCGGCCGGACGGGTCCGGCACGCGGGCAGGCGAACGTGCGCTGAGGTCAGCAACACATTCGACGAGTCATGGGCTTGACGGTAGACGGGCGCGTCGATCGCCGAAAGAGGCGTCTTAAATCCTGAGATTCGAAAATGAGACGGCGTGTCGCTTGCCAATGGCGCCCTTGTCGGACTCTTCCGGTCGCGGAAGTCGGGTGCCCGGGTGAACCTGGGGCGAGGAGCGAGGCGAGGAACGTCCGGGCGTCGTATGCGTCAGGGCTGGTCAGGAAGGTCGAGGGGGTAGACATGGGCACGAACCGGGTGCGACGACGGTTGGTCCTGATCGTGACGCTCACCGTAGGCCTGACCCTCCCCTGGGGCACCGTGGCCTCCGCCGACACGCCCAGCGAGGACGACCTCGCCGCCGCGCAGGCCCAGGTCGCGGCGGGCGAGCTGGACGTCGCCGGGGCCGACGCCGCCCTCGACGCCCTGCGCGCCGAGCTCGCCGCCGCCCAGCTCCGCGTCCAGGTCGCGGGCGAGGACCACGCCCAGGCCCAGGTCGCCCTCGAGGCGGCCACCGCCGCGGCCGACCAGGCCGCGGACGACGCCGTCGCCGCGCGCGCCGGTGAGGTCGCCGCCCGCAGCGCCCTTGCCGAGGTCTACCGCAGCACCGACCGCGCGGGCGGCCTCTCGGGCGTGGCCCTCCTCCTCGACGCCCAGGACGTCGCCGACGTCGTCAGTCGCGACGCGGCGTCGCGCGCCGTGAGCCGCAAGCTCGGAGCGGCCCTGCGGACCTACCAGGACGCGCGCGCCGCCGCCGACTCCGCCGAGTCCCGGTGGGTCGCCGCGAGCGAGATACAGCGGGAGGCGGCGGCCGCCGCGGAGCGCTCCTATGACACGGCCCGGCTCGCCGCCGCCGACCTCGAGGCCCGCACGGTCGCCGCCGAGCAGCAGCGCACGGAGCTGGTCGAGCGGCTGGCCGAGCTGCGCGCCACCACGGTCGAGATCGAGCGTCGGCGGGAGGCCGCCCGAGCGGCCGAGGCCGAGGCTCGGCGGGAGGCGGAGGCCCGGGCGGAGATCGAGGCCGCGGCGGGTGAGGGGGCGCCGGCTGAGGGGGCGGCAGATCCCGGGCCGACGGCGGAGCCAGGCCCGGTCGTGGACGGCGCCGAGGCTCCGGCAGGGGAGGCGCCGGCTGCTGCGCCTGCTCCTGCTCCGGCGCCCGTGCCGGCTCCTGCTCCCGCGCCTGCTCCCGCGCCTGCTCCGGCTCCTGCTCCGGCTCCTGCTCCTGCTCCGGCTCCACCCCCGGCCCCCGCCCCGCCCACCAGCGGTGTCTCCGTCGGAACCGCCGCCCAAGGCGCCACGGCGGTCTCGTGGGCGCGGTCCAAGATCGGCACGCCCTACCAGCTGGGCGCGACCGGGCCGGACGCCTACGACTGCTCGGGCCTGACGTCGGGCGCCTGGTCGAGCGCGGGAGTGTGGATCACGCGCACGTCGCGGTCCCAGTACCTTGCCGTCGGCAAGATCGGCTACGACGCGCTGAGACCCGGCGACCTCATCTTCTATGCGACGAACCGGAGCGACCCGTCGACGATCTACCACGTGGCGATGTACTCGGGCGGCGGTCGCATGATCGAGGCGGTCTACCCCGGGACCCCGGTGCGCGAGACCGCGCTCCGGCTGTCGAGCGCGATGCCGTATGCGGGCAGGCCGTAGCCCACGGCGGGTAGCGTGAGGCCATGCTCGGATCAGTCATCCACGGACCGCGGGACGTACGCGCGGACGACCTGCCGGAACCTACTGTCCTCACCTCGAACGACGCCGTCGTGCGGGTTGTCGCCGCCTGCGTCTGCGGCTCCGACCTGTGGCCGTACCGCGGCGTCACCCCCACCAGCGAGCCCCACGGCATCGGGCACGAGCTCGTCGGCGTCGTGGAGGCGCTCGGCGACGACGTGACGAGCGCGAAGGTGGGCGACCTCGTCGTCGTGCCCTTCTCGTTCGGCTGCGGCGAGTGCCAGTCGTGCCTCGCGGGCTTCCCGTCGGCGTGCGACCGCGTGACGTTCTACGGCGGACAGGATCGCGACGGGCTTCCCGTCGAGGGCGCCCAGAGCGCGCGGGTCCGCATCCCGTTCGCGCAGTCGACGCTCGTGCCGGTCCCGCTCGACGTCGACGAGGCGGAGGCCGAGGGGCTCATCCCCTCGCTGCTCACCCTCGCCGACGTGATGTCCACGGGCCACCATGCGGCCGTGTCGGCGCGTGTCGGGCAGGGCTCCACGGTCGTGGTGGTGGGCGACGGCGCCGTGGGCCTGTGCGCGGTCGTCGCCGCGAAGCGGCTTGGTGCGTCGCGCATCGTCATCATGAGTCGGCACGCCGACCGCACGGCGCTCGCGCGGGAGCTGGGCGCGACCGACGTCGTCGCGGAGCGCGGCGAGGCGGGGATCGCCGCGGTGCGCGAGATCCTTGGCGGCCTCGCCGACTGCGCGCTGGAGTGCGTCGGCACCGACGTGTCGATGCAGCAGGCGCTCGGCGTGGTGCGGGGCGGCGGTTCGGTCGGCTTCGTGGGCGTGCCGAACGGCGGGGCGGAGCTGCCCATCGGGCAGATCTTCCGCAAGAACCTCACTGTGGGCGGCGGGATGGCGCCGGCCCGCTCCTACATCGAGGAGCTGCTGCCCGACGTGCTGTCCGGCGCGATCGACCCCGGCCGGGTCTTCGACCTCACGCTCCCGCTGTCGGAGGTTGCCGAGGCGTACGCGGCGATGGACGAGCGCCGGGCGACGAAGGTGCTCCTGCGCCCGTGACCGGGGTATGCGGGTTGGAGGCCGACGGCGGTCCTGTGGATGGAGTGGTTGTCCACATCTTTGCAGGTCAGCGAGCGAAAAGAACGCGTGTTCGATAGGCTTGAGGGGTCGGGCAGGGGGTCCGGCGGGGCCGCTCTTGCGGCCCGTTCTGGGTCGCTGGGGGGTGGTCGTGGTGGTGCTTTCGGCAACGAGTGTGCCCGACGGCGCCCGCTCGGGCCCAGGTGCTCCCGGCACGCCGCTGGACGGCCTGGACGGCCTGGACGGGCTCGACGCGCTGGACGGGCTTGGTGGGGGTCCGGGGCTCGCGGCGGCCCTGGCCGCCCTGTGCGGCGCGGACACCGGCGGCACCGACGCCGGCGGTGCGGACGGCGGTGATTCGGCCCTGGGGCGTCTGGACGACGTGGTCCTGCTGGATGCTGCGGCGGGGTGGTCGCGGTTGATCGGGTGGGCCACGACTCGTCAGGCTGCGGTCGCGGGTGAGCTCGGTCGGCGGCGGGGCTGGTCGGTCCCCAGGGCCCAGGCTGCGGTGGAGCTCGGTGCCCGGCTCGGGGTGCCGACGTACAAGGCGGACAAGGTCATGGCCCGCGGCGCGGGCCTGGCCCGCCACCCTGCCGTCGGGGTGGCGCTGGTCGCGGGGGTGGTCGACGTGGTCAAGGTGGACCTGCTGCTGACCGCGGGCAGCACGATGACCGTTGAGCAGCGGGTCGAGGCGATCGCCGAGGTCCTGCCGCAGGCCGGGGAACGGTCCCGGTCCTGGGTGCGGGACCAGATGCGGGCCCACGCCCGCCGTCACCTGACCCCCACTGAGGTCGTCAGGGCCGAGCGGGACCGGCGGGCGGTGTACCTGGACCCGGTCGAGGGCGGCACCACCGCGTGGCTCACGGCCCGGCTGCCCGCGACCGACGCGGTCGCGGTCTGGGAGGTCCTGGACACCGCCGGGCGGGCCATCAAGCGCGCCGGGCGCAAGGACCGCACCCTGGACCACGCCCGGGCCGACGCGCTGGTCGCGATCCTGACCGGCCACCTGGTCGTCCCGACCACCCCCACCTGCGCCCCCACAGCACCCGCGCCCGCAGTGCCCACGGTGCCCGAGCCCACGGTGCCCGAGCCCACGGCGCCCGCAACACCCGAACCCGCAGCACCCAAGACCGCAGCCCCCGAACCCGCGGCGCCCGAACCCACGGCGCCCGCGGTGCCGGGGTTCGCCCCCGGTGTGCCGCGTACCACCCTGCCCGCCCCCGGCACCTCGAGCCCCGGCCCCGCGAGCCCCGGCGCCTCGGACTCCGGTGACTTGGGCTCCGGCAACCTGGTCGCGGGTGGGTGCGTGTGCGGGGGGTGCCTGTGCGACGCCACCAAGGTCACCGTCCTACCGGTCCGCGCGTCCGTCCACGTGACGGTCGCGGCCTCGACGCTGCTGGGCCAGGACGACGAACCCGGGTTCCTGGCCGGGTTCGGCCCGCTGGACGCCGAGACCACCGCCCGCCTCGCCCAGGACGGGACGTGGCAGCGGCTGGTCACCGACCCCCTCACCGGGATCCTGACCGACTACTCCACCCACGCCTACGTCCCCGGCCCGGTGCTACGCGCCGCGGTCACCGAACGCGACCGCACCTGCCAGTTCCCGCAGTGCGACCGCCCCGGCACCACCGCAGACCTGGACCACATCGACACGTTCGACCACACCCTGGACCCCGCCACCCACCCGCCCGGTACCCCGGGGCAGACCCGGGCGGGCAACCTGCAGGTCCTGTGCCGCCGGCACCATAACGTCAAGACGCATCATGGCTGGTCGGCGACCCGGGACCAGGGCTCAGGGCTCACCGTCTGGACCGCCCCGACCGGCCATACCTACACCCACCCCGCCCCGCAGACCGCCACCACCACCGCCACCACGCTCACGCGCAGAGCGGCACCCAGCCTGCGCGCCCACGACAACGCCCGGCTCAACGGCCCCACCACCAACATCTCCACCGGTGCTACAGCGGCACCGCCACCGGACTCAGGCGGACCACCCTTCTGAGCTGCCGGGGCCCGGGTGCGACGACGGCCCCGGGTCGCCTCCTGTGCGGGAGGTGACCCGGGGCCGCCGTCGGACGACTCAGTCTTTGTGACGACTCAGTGCTTGGTGTTGTAGCCCGTGTCGATGGCGCGCTGGATCGAGCGCTCGATCTCGGCCTCGGCCTCGGTGCGGCCGACCCAGTGGGCGCCCTCCACCGACTTGCCAGGCTCGAGGTCCTTGTAGACCTCGAAGAAGTGCTGGATCTCCAGACGGTGGAAGTCCGAGACGTCGTCGATGTCCTGGCGCCAGGCGGCGCGCTGGTCACCCGTGGGGACGCACAGCACCTTGTCGTCGCCGCCGGCCTCGTCGCGCATGCGGAACATGCCGAGGGCGCGGCAGCGGATCAGGCAGCCGGGGAACGTGGGCTCCTCCAGGAGCACCAGCGCGTCCAGGGGGTCACCGTCCTCGCCGAGGGTGCCCTCGATGAAGCCGTAGTCGTCCGGGTACCTCGTGGAGGTGAAGAGCATGCGGTCCAGCCGGATGCGACCCGTCGCGTGGTCCACCTCGTACTTGTTCCGCTGACCCTTCGGGATCTCGATCGTGACGTCGAACTCCACTGAACATCCTCCAGTTTTGGCTGCACTGCGCGGGAACAGTCTGCCATGCGAACAGAATGTCGGAGCGCGGACGCCAGCCCCTCCCGCGACCGATAAAGTGATAAAACGCACTGTGCGCGAGACCGTCTGATCCGCGGTCCGGGGGTACACCACGGCACATTGCCTGCACTAGAATCAGGTATGGCCGTCGCATGACGATCGAGAGGATGCCCATGGCGTGGGGGTCGCGCTCCGGCGCCACCGTCCTGGTGGTCTGCGCGCTGCTGGGTGGATACCTGACGGCTGACTCGATGGACGTGGTCCCCGGCATGCTCACGACCGCCGCGCCGTGGCCTGAGCCCGCGCCGTTCCCCACCGCGCCGGGCGCCGTCGAGGGACCGGAGCTGGCGCAGTCCGTGCAGACCCTGCCGGCGGACGCCCCCATGCCGGACGCCGCAGACATCCAGACCCTGGTGGACGGTGTCGCCCGCGACACCAGGCTCGGCTCGCGCGTGGGCGTGGTCGTGCTGGACAGCCTCACCGGTGAGGTGCTGGGCTCGGCCGCGCCGGACCAGCTCATGATCCCGGCCTCCACCCAGAAGGTCCTCACCGCCGCCGCGGCACTCACCCTGCCGGAGCTCGCGGAGCGCACCCTCGACACCCGGGCGGTGCTCGCCGACAACACGCTCTTCCTCGTCGGCGGGGGCGACATGATGCTCTCGTCCGGGGTTGGTGACCCCGCCGCGGTGAACGGCCGCGCGGGCCTCGCGAACCTCGCCGACCAGGTCGTCGCCCACCTGTCCCTGGCCGGGCGCACCGAGGTGCGCCTGGCGGTCGACGACACGCTCTTCTCCGGCCCGCCGGTGGCGGCGACGGTCAACCCCGCGAACGTCGCGGCGGGCTACATCTCGAACGTCTCGGCCCTCGGCGTGAACGTGGGCCTCCTGAAGGACACGTACGACGACAGCGGCCCCCGCGCCTCGGACCCGGCCATGGCCGCGGCGCAGGCGTTCGCGGAGCGGCTGGCGGAGCGAGGAGTGACGGTCTCGGGCAGCGTCCTCAAGGACAAGGCGCCGTCGAGCGCCCGGGAGCTCGGGAGCGTGAGCTCGGCCCCGGTCAATGACGTGGTCGAGTTCTTCCTGCACACGTCCGACAACACGATCACCGAGGTCGTCGGCCGCCTGGTCGCGGTGGAGAGGGACCTGCCCGGGACCGCGGAGGGGGCGACGCAGGCGGTCACCAGCGTCGTGCAGAACGACCTCGACGTCGACCTGGCGGGCGCGCGTCTCGCGGACCTCTCCGGGCTGGGCGACAACTCCCGCCTCACCCCCGCCCAGCTGGCGGAGGTGATCCGGCTCACCATGGACCCCGAACGCCCGATGCTGCGCGAGGTCGCGGTGGGCATGCCGGTGGCGGGCCTGAACGGCACCCTCACCCGCCGCTTCGGCCAGAACGTCGCCGAGGCGGGCCTGGGCATGGTGCGGGCCAAGACGGGCAGCCTGCCGGGGGTCACGGCGCTCTCGGGCACCGTCGTCACAAGTGACGCGCGGCAGCTCGTCTTCGTCCTCATGGCCGACTCCTACACCGGGGTCTCGCTGGACGCCCAGGCCGCCGTCGACCAGTTCGTGGCGAAGCTCGCCGCCTACTCCGCAGGCTGAGACCCACCCGGGCCCCGGAGCCGGAGATCGCAGCGACGCGCTTTCCGCCCCGGGCTGAACCCTGCCGGGGGCGTGCGCCGGTTGGTTACGGTGGGGCGGTGACGTCTCCCTCCGCCGGAAACGGCGTCGTCGACTGGCCCGCCGCCGCACAGATCGCCGCGCGCCTCGCACCGCCCGGGCCACAGGCGTCCCGGGCCGACCTGGACGCGCTCGTCGCCGGGCTGCGCACCGCCGCCGGCGACGCCGTGGAACACGTGCTGGAGGTCACGAGCATGGTTCCGGTGGTGGCCGACGCCGGCTCAGGGAGCCCGGGCGCGTCCGGCACCCCCGCCCTGGGCCGGGTGGTCGTCGTCGACCGCGCCTCCTGGGCGAAGGCCAACACCCAGGTGATGGCCGCCATGACCGAAGGCCTCGGCGACGCGGTGGCCGCCGCCGTCAAGGCTCCGGTGAGCGCAGCAGGACAGCTCGCGGGCGCCGCTGAGGTGGGCGCGGTCCTGGCCCTGCTCAGCGGCCGGGTGCTCGGCCAGTTCGACCCGTACAGCCCGGCCAGGCCGGGCTCGGCCGCGGGCTCGTCGGCCGCGGGCTCAGCACCGGCCGGGCCGGGCCGCCTGCTCCTCGTGGCGCCCAACGTGCTCCAGGCGGAGCAGGCGCTCGGCGTCCCCGTGCACGACTTCCGGCTCTGGGTCTGCCTGCACGAGCAGACCCACGCCCTCCAGTTCGCCGCCGCTCCCTGGCTCGCCGGGCACCTGGCAGGCCGCACGCAGACGCTGGTCGCCGGGCTCACCGAGACGTCCGCGGAGCTGGCCCGGGCGCGCCTCGACCGCAAGATCGCGATGGCCGGCCGAGCGGTGCTCCATGTGCTGCGCGGCGAGGGGGGCTCCCTCGCCGAGAGCTTCCTCACCCCGGGGCAGAAGGAACAGCTCGCGGACATCTCCGCCGTCATGGCGCTCCTCGAGGGGCACGCCGACGTGATGATGGACGCCGTCGGCTCCTCCGTGGTGCCGTCCGTCCGGCGCATCCGGGCCCGGTTCGAGCGGCGACGCGACGGCGAGGGGAGGCCGGGGGCCGACGTCGTGCTGCGGCGCGTCCTGGGCATGGACGCCAAGCTGGCGCAGTACCGCGACGGCGCCCGGTTCGTGCGGTCGGTCGAGCGCAGGGTGGGCCGCGACGGGCTGAACGCCGTCTGGGCCGACGCGGCGCACCTGCCCACCGCCCGCGAGATCCACGACGCGCGCGCGTGGGTGCGCCGGGTCCATGGCTGAGATCACCTGAGAACAGGAGACGCTGTGGCATCGGTCGACCCGGCGGTGGCTGCCGCACGGTCCGCGGTCCGGTCGGCGCTGGCCGGCCTCCCGCCCGGCGCGCTGGTGCTCGTGGCGTGCTCCGGGGGTGCGGACAGCCTGGCGCTCGCGGCTGCGACCGCCCACGAGGCGCGGCGTGTCGGGCGCTCCGTCCGGTCGCGTGGCCACGCGGTCCGGGCGGGTGCCGTCGTCGTGGACCACGGTCTGCAGACCGGATCGGCCCAGGTGGCGGAGACGGCCGCCCGGCAGTGCCGGGAGCTGGGCCTGGACCCCGTGGTGGTGCGCAGGGTCGTGGTCGGCGCCACTCCGGAGGGGCCCGAGGGGGGAGCGCGCCGCGCGCGCTACGACGCGCTCGGGGCCGTCGCCGCCGAGTCCGGGGCGCTGGCCGTGCTCCTGGGCCACACGCTCGACGACCAGGCGGAGCAGATGCTCCTCGGGCTGGCCCGCGGGTCGGGCGCTCGCTCGCTGGCCGGCATGCCGCGCGAGCGGGGCATCTACCGTCGGCCCTTCCTCGGCCTGCGGCGGGCGCAGACCGAGGCCGTGTGCGCGGCGCTCGGGCTCGAGTTCTGGACGGACCCCACCAACCTGGTCCCGCCGGACGGGGGAGACGACGGCGGGGCGCCGCTGCGCACCCTGGTGCGCGGCGTGGCCCTGCCGGCCTTGGAGGACGTCCTCGGTCCAGGTGTGGCCGAGGCGCTGGCTCGCAGTGCGGACCAGCTGCGCGAGGACGCCGACGCGCTGGACGAGCTCGCGGCGGCGCTCCTCGGCAGGGCCGAGTCCGCCGCGGTGACGGCCGCCGTCGACGGCGGCGGGGCGCTCGCGCTCGACGTCCGGACGCTCGGCGACGCGCCCGCGGCATTGCGCCGGCGTGCCCTGCGGCTGGCCGCCGCCTGGGTGGGCGCGACCACCACCGCGCGCCACGTCGACGCTCTCGACGCGCTCGTCGTCTCATGGAGCGGGCAGGGTCCCGCTCACCTGCCGGGCGATGCACGGGCGTGGCGCGCGTGTGGCAGTCTGTTCCTGCGCCCAGCCCTGCAGCCCGGATCCTCCGGGTCTGTTGACGAGCCCGGCGTCAGGCCAGCCCGCAGACAACAGGAGTGACCCGTGGACCAGTCCGACGTCGGTGACGACCTCGCGAACATCCTTCTCACCGAGGAACAGCTGCGGGAGCGGCTCTCCGAGCTGGCCTCCCGGATCGATGCCGACTACGCGGGCAAGGACCTGCTCCTGGTCGGTGTTCTCAAGGGCGCCATCATGGTGATGGCCGACCTCGCCCGCCACCTGCACAGCTCCGTGACGATGGACTGGATGGCGGTGTCGTCCTACGGGTCCGGCACCAAGTCGTCCGGCGTCGTCCGCATCCTCAAGGACCTGGACTCCGACCTGACGGGGCGGCACGTCCTGATCGTCGAGGACATCATCGACTCGGGCCTGACCCTGTCGTGGCTCGTGTCGAACCTCCGGTCGCGCGGACCGGCGTCGGTCGAGGTCGCCGCCATGCTGCGCAAGCCCGACGCCGCCAAGGTGGACGTCGACGTGCGGTACGTCGGCTTCGAGATCCCCAACGAGTTCGTTGTGGGATACGGCCTGGACTATGACGAGAAGTACCGTAATCTCCCCTTCGTGGCGACGCTCGCACCGCACGTGTACGGGGGCTGAGCGCCGCCGGGGGACACCTGGCCCGCCGTCGACTACGCGCTGAGCGCAACGGCAGGCTTCCTCACAGGCTCAGCGTGTAGTTTCGACGGACAGACGTTGCGCGAGCGGAGGGATGCGGGGAGTAGTCCCCGTCGCCGATGAACATCAAGAAGATCCTCAGCGGGCCCCTGATCTGGGTCGTGGCCGCGCTGATTCTCATCGTCCTGGCCTTCACCACCCTGCAGGGCCCGAGGGTGTCCCGGATCGACACGTCCGAGGGGCTCGAGCTCCTGGACGGCGACACGGTCACCAGCGCCCTGATCGTGGACACAGAACAGCGCGTCGAGCTGGAGCTGTCGAAGGAATTCACCACCACCGAGGGCGAGGGCGAAGACTCCCGCGAGGTGGAGCACGGCAAGCTGGTCGAGTTCTACTACGTGGCGCCGCAGGGCGAGCGCGTGGTGGAGGCGGTCTCGTCCGCCGACCTTGCCGACGGCTTCAACTCCGAGGTGCCCCGGCCGAGCTTCCTGTCGTCGCTGCTCCAGATCATGATCCCGTTCATCATCATCGGGCTCATCTTCTGGTTCCTGTTCTCCCGCATGCAGGGTGGCGGGTCGCGCGTGATGGGCTTCGGCAAGTCGCGTGCCAAGCTGATCACCAAGGACACGCCGCAGGTGACGTTCTCGGACGTCGCGGGTGCTGACGAGGCGGTGGAGGAGCTCCAGGAGATCAAGGAGTTCCTGGCCGAGCCGGCCAAGTTCCAGGCCGTGGGCGCCAAGATCCCCAAGGGCGTGCTGCTCTACGGCCCGCCCGGCACGGGCAAGACGCTCATCGCGCGGGCCGTGGCCGGCGAGGCCGGCGTGCCGTTCTACTCGATCTCCGGCTCGGACTTCGTCGAGATGTTCGTGGGCGTCGGCGCGAGCCGTGTGCGCGACCTCTTCGAGCAGGCCAAGCAGAACTCCCCGGCGATCATCTTCGTCGACGAGATCGACGCGGTGGGCCGCCACCGCGGCGCCGGCATGGGCGGCGGTCACGACGAGCGGGAGCAGACGCTGAACCAGCTCCTCGTCGAGATGGACGGCTTCGACGTCAAGACGAACGTCATCCTCATCGCCGCCACCAACCGGCCCGACATCCTGGACCCCGCGCTGCTGCGTCCCGGTCGCTTCGACCGCCAGGTCGCGGTGGAGGCCCCTGACCTCAAGGGCCGCGAGGCGATCCTGCGCGTCCACGCCCAGGGCAAGCCGATGGTCCCGGCGGTCGACCTGGGGGCCGTGGCCCGCCGGACGCCCGGCTTCACCGGCGCCGACCTGGCGAACGTCCTCAACGAGGCCGCGCTGCTCACGGCCCGGAGCGGTGCGCAGCTGATCGACGACCGTGCGCTCGACGAGGCCATCGACCGGGTGGTCGCAGGCCCGCAGAAGCGCACGCGGGTCATGAACGTCAAGGAGCAGAAGATCACGGCGTACCACGAGGGTGGTCACGCCCTGGTCGCCGCGGCGATGCGGTACACCGACCCGGTCACCAAGGTGACGATCCTGCCGCGCGGTCGCGCCCTCGGCTACACGATGGTGATGCCGATGGAGGACAAGTACTCCACCACGCGCAACGAGCTGCTCGACCAGCTCGCGTACGCGATGGGCGGGCGGGTGGCCGAGGAGATCGTGTTCCACGACCCCACGACCGGCGCCAGCAACGACATCGAGAAGGCCAGCGCCATCGCGCGCAGGATGGTCACCGAGTACGGCATGAGCGGGCGGGTCGGGGCGATCAAGCTCGGCACGAGCGCCGGCGAGCCGTTCCTCGGCCGCGACATGGGGCACCAGCGCGACTACTCCGAGGCCGTCGCCGGCACGGTGGACAGCGAGGTCCGCGTGCTCATCGAGGCGGCGCACGACGAGGCGTGGGAGGTGCTCACCCAGTACCGCGAGGTGCTTGACGAGCTCGTGCTGCGCCTGCTGGAGAAGGAGACGCTGAACCAGGCCGAGCTGGCGGAGGTGTTCTCGGCGGTCGAGAAGCGCCCCGCCCGTGACGTCTGGCTCTCGAGCGAGCAGCGCACCGTCCACACGCGTGGACCCGTCCTCACGCCGACCGAGAAGGCTGCCTCGAACGGCAGCCCGCAGGTCCCGCAGGACGAGGCGGTCGTCGACTCCGCCTACATCCCCGGGCAGGACGCGACGCCGGGCGCGGTCGAGGGCCCTGGGACGGTCGACGGATGACCTCGCGCGAGACGATCGATCCCGTGTCGGTGGCCGGGCGGCCTCCGGCCGAGGTGCCGCCGTACGACGCCGTCCGGGTCGAGGCCGCCGTCCGCGAGCTGTTGCTCGCGGTCGGCGAGGACCCCGAGCGTGAGGGCCTGCGCGAGACGCCCGCGCGCGTGGCCCGCGCCTACGAGGAGATCTTCGCCGGGATCCGCCAGGAGCCGGGCGACGTGCTGACCACCACCTTCGACCTCGGTCACGAGGAGATGGTGCTGGTCAAGGACATCGAGGTCTACTCGACGTGCGAGCACCACCTGGTGCCGTTCCACGGCGTGGCGCACGTGGGGTACATCCCGAACGAGGACGGCCGGATCACCGGCCTGTCCAAGCTCGCGCGCCTGGTCGACGTGTACGCACGGCGGCCGCAGGTCCAGGAGCGGATGACCACCCAGATCGCCGACTCGCTCGTCGAGCTCCTCGAGCCGCGGGGAGTGCTCGTCGTGGTCGAGTGCGAGCACCTGTGCATGTCCATGCGTGGTGTCCGCAAGCCCGGCTCGCGGACGGTGACGTCCGCCGTCCGCGGCGTCATGCGGGACGTCGCGACCCGCGCCGAGGCGATGAGCCTCATCCTCGGGCGGTGACCTCCCTCATGAGCGAGGCCTCGACGGTGCGGCCCGGCAGCGCCCGGGACGTGGCTGTCGCCGGTCTCCCGGAGCTGTCGGCCAGGGGCCGCGCGCTCGTGATGGGCGTGGTCAACGTGACCCCCGACTCGTTCTCCGACGGGGGCGAGTGGTTCGAGCCCGACGCCGCCGTGGCCCACGGTCTCGAGCTGCTCGGCGAGGGCGCGGACCTGCTCGACGTGGGCGGGGAGTCGACCCGGCCGGGCTCGAGCCGCGTGCCGGTGGAGCAGGAGCTCGCGAGGGTCCTGCCGGTGATCCGCCGCCTCGCGGCGCACGGCGCTGTCGTGAGCGTGGACACCACGCGCGCGCAGGTGGCCGAGCAGGCCGTCGCCGCGGGCGCCCGCCTCGTGAACGACGTCTCGGGCGGCCTGGCAGACCCCGCCATGGGACGGACCGTGGCCGAGACCGGAGTCGCGTACGTGGCGATGCACTGGCGTGGCCATGCCGACGTGATGGACCAGCTCGAGGTGTACGACGACGTCGTGGCCGACGTCCGCGACGAGCTCTCCGCCCGGCTGGACGCCCTCCTCGCGGCCGGCGTGCGCGAGGACCAGGTCGTCCTCGACCCGGGCCTCGGCTTCTCGAAGGCGGGGGCCTTGAACTGGCCGCTGCTCGCGCACCTCGACGCGTTGCACGCGCTGGGCCGGCCGGTGCTCGTCGGCGCGTCGCGCAAGCGCTTCCTGGGGCACCTGCTGGCCGACACCTCGGGGGACCCCGCGCCGCCCCGCGCGCGGGACGACGCCACGGCCGCCGTGTCGGCGCTCTCGGCCGCGGCCGGCGCCTGGTGCGTGCGCGTGCACACCGTGCGCGCGAGCGCGGACGCGGTCCGGGTGGCAGCCGCTTGGACGGCCGCTCAGGACACGGTTTCGCCTGTGGGCAAGGACACATCGGACGTCTCGGGCTCGGAAGGGCTTGCACCGACCTGGCAGGATGCGAAGGCAATCAACGACGACGGGGGGAGACCACGGTGACCATCGCCTTTGGTGCCAGCGTCCCAGCACCGGACGGGCTGCCGCTCGACCAGATCCGGCTCACGGGAGTCAGTGCCCGTGGCAACCACGGGGTCCTCCCGTCGGAGCGTGCCACGGGCCAGGAGTTTCGCGCGGACGTGGTTCTCCACGTCGACACGCGGGCGGCGGCCGCGGGGGACCGCCTCGAGGACACGATCAGCTATGCCGACGTGGCGCAGGACGTGCACGCGGTGCTGTCCGGTGACCCGGCGGACCTCATCGAGACCGTCGCGGAGCGCATCGCGGCAGCAGTGCTCGTCCGCCCGCAGGTCCACACGGTGGATGTGACGGTGCACAAGCCGCACGCCCCGATCCCCGTCGCGTTCAGCGACGTCGAGGTCTCCATCCGTCGCGACCGGAACCGGGCGCCCGTGGTTGCGGCGCCGCCGCTCGCCTCGGAGCAGGGCGCGTCCGACGACCTGCAAGGTCCCGCCGAGACGTCGCCCGTGGAGAGCTCTCCTGCCGGGGGCTACGGCGAGCGGTACGCCGACGAGGCCTACCCGGAGCAGGCCTCGTACGCGGAGCCCGCGTTCGCGGAGCAGCCGGTGTTCTCCGAGCAGCCGGCCTACGCGGAACCCGCCTACGAGCAGCCGGCCTACGCCGAGCCCGCGTTCGCGGAGCAGCCCGCCGCGGCCGAGCGGCACGAGCAGCAGTACGAGCAGCAGCCGTACCCGGAGCAGGCTCTCTATGCGGAGCGGCCCTCCGTGCAGCCCTCCTTCGAGCAGCAGCCCGCGCAGCAGGAGGACCACCGCGAGGAGTCGCGTCACGAGCAGCCGCGGCAGGAGGAGCCCTCCGCCGAGGAGTACTGGGCGAGCGTGCAGTCCCCGGTCTGGGAGCCGGCGGCCGAGCCCGCCCCCGCGGAGGTGACGGGCGCCCCCGAGGCGACCGCCGACGCCGAGCACGAGGGGCGCCCGCACGACCGGATGGACGAGGTCCCCGCGGGCTGGGTCGACGTGGTGCTGGCGCTGGGGGCCAACCTGGGCGACCCCCAGGCGACCCTGCGTGCCGCGGTGACGGATCTGGACCGGGTGGCAGGCCTGGAGGTCACCGACGTGTCGCCGCTGGCGCGGACGGCCGCCGTCGGCGGTCCCGACCAGCCCGACTTCCTGAACACGGTGCTCCTGGCAAGGACCACGCTGTCGGCCCGCGACCTGCTGCGGGCCTGCCAGACGGTCGAGGCGGCGCACGGACGTGTCCGCGACGAGCGGTGGGGGCCCCGCACGCTCGACATCGACCTCATCGTGTACGGCACCCTGACCGCGACGGCCGACGACCTCGAGCTCCCGCACCCGCGTGCGCACGAGCGCGCCTTCGTGCTGGAGCCCTGGTCCCAGGTGGAGCCGGACGCGGTGCTCCCCGGCCTCGGCGGCGGCCCGGTCGCGGCGCTGGCCGCGACGGCCCCGGACAGGTCCGGCATCCGCTGGCTCGCCCTGGACTGGCTGACCGACCCCGAGTCCGCAGCATCCGACGGCGGTGGCGCAGCGCCCTCCCCGGCCGAGGTACCGACGAACACCGTCGCGCCGGTGCCCGCCACGGCGCAGGCACCGGCCCAGCAGCCCCATCACCAGCAGCCCCATCACCAGCAGCCTCAGGCCTCGGCGCAGGTAGCGCCCCCGGCTCAGGCCCCTGTCCAGCAGTCGGCCGTCGTCCCGATGCCGCCGGTGGTCGAGCCGGGCGGTCACCCGCAGGGCTACTCGAGCGGTTCGGTCAGCCTCCCGCAGGCGTTCGTGACCGGCTCGCCGGCACACCCGCAGATCCACACGAGCGGCCCCGTCGCACCGGCGGTGCCCGGTTCCGTGCCGGTCAGCCCGCAGGGCGCCGGAGACCCGGGTCTCGCGTCCTCGGGTCTCCCGACGCGAGCCTCGCAGGCCTATCCGGCGGGAGGGACCGTCCCCGCGCCGCAGGAGGCGTTCGTCCCGGCGCCGCCGGCCGCGACGGTTGCCCCGCAGCCCCCGGCGTCGTCCCTGCCGCAGGCCCCGCCCGTGCCGATGGCGGTCCGCGAGACGGCCCACCAGGACGTCACCTCCGAACCGATGAGCCACCCGGGCTCGCCCGTGATGGCGCCCTCGTTCGCCCCCGTGACAGCCCTGCAGGCCACCAGGCCGAGCGCGCCTCAGCAGGGAGCGCCTCAGCAGGCAGCGCCTCAACTGGCAGCGCCTCAGCCCGGCACGGTCCCGCAGGGAGCTTCCCAGCAGGGCCTGTTCCCCCCGGTGAACCAGGCCACCGGGCAGCCCCCGGTGATCCCGTTGCCGGACGGTCTGGTGACCGGCGTCCCCGGCGGGCCACCTGCTGCCCCGTCGGGTGGCGGGTCGGCGGACGTCGTCGACTCGCTGCCGTCGTGGTCCCCGGTCCGCCAGGACGACGGCCGAGGGCGCGACGCCTGACATGCGGAGAACTCCGGTCCGAACGCTGCTGCTCGCGCTGGTCGGCGTAGCGGTCGGTGGGTGGTTGGTGCTCCGGGCCCTCGAGGGGCGCGGGGTCCACCTGCCTCCCGTGCCGTGGGTGGTCGACGTCGCGATCCTCGTGCTCGCCGGCCTCGCCCTTCGTCTGGGCTGGGCCGTCCGCGCCTACCAGCGGGGCGACCGGCCGTCGCTGGACGGCCTCCGGGCCGCCCGTACCCTCGTGCTGGCCAAGGCGGCGTCCCTCACGGGGGCGCTGCTCAGCGGCTGGTACCTCGCCCAGGTGCTCGTGATGCTGCCCGACCTGGCGATCGAGCCGCGGCGGGACCGCGCCGTCGCGGCAGGTGTCGCCGTGCTGTGCTCCCTCGTCCTGGCCGGGGTGGGGCTCGTGGTGGAGCGGTTCTGCGAGCTCCCGCCCCCGGGCGACGACAACGGCGGGCGGCGTGGGGACGGCGAGCCGGGGGAGTCCACGGTCCCGGCGTGACGCGTACCTCCCGCAGGGTCCTGCCCTCTGCGACCTCTTGATGGGAGAATGACGGCATGACCAGCCCGTTCGAACCGCCGGACGTGACCTGGAGCCGCGTGTCGCCGCGGCTCGTGACGGCACGGCTGGTCCCGGCCGCGATCACGCTGGGCATCCCGCTGCTCGCAGGCGCAGCCCTGGCCTTCACCGTGTCCCCGTGGTTCTGGCTGCTCGCCGGCTTCCCGGCCGCGATCCTGGCCCTCACGGCCTGGGTGGTCCCGCGGCAGGTGCACGCCCTGGGCTACGCCGAGCGCGACGACGACCTGCTGATCCGCAAGGGCGTCCTCTTCCGGTCTCTCACGGTGGTGCCGTACGGCCGGATGCAGTACGTGGACGTCGAGGCCGGCCCGCTCGACCGCAGGCTGGGGCTCGCCAAGGTGCAGCTGCACACGGCCTCCGTCGGCACCGACGCGCAGATCCCGGGCCTTCCGCCGGACGAGGCGGCGCGCCTGCGCGACCGTCTCGCCTCGCGGGGCGAGGCCCGTCTGGCGGGCCTGTGACCACCCCGGCGGCGGAAGACCTGGCCTGGCGCCGGGTCCACCCGATCACCCCGGTGGTGCGCGGGTGGACGATCCTGGCCGCCGCGCTGTTCGTCGTGGGCCAGCAGTCCATCGACGACTCCGCACGGGGCGGGGGCATCGTCGAGCTCCTGCGCAGCGACTTCTGGTGGATCGTGCCGGCAGCGATCGTCCTGGTGGCGCTGGTCGGCTTCGGCTACGCGGCCGTCGCCTGGCGCATGACGTCGTACGCCGTGGGCGAGGACACCGTCCACATGCGCAAGGGCGTCCTGTTCCGGACGCAGCGCCACGCCCGCCTGGACCGGGTCCAGGCGGTCGACATCCGTCAGCCTCTCGTCGCACGCCTCTTCGGGCTCTGCGAGCTCACGCTCGAGGTCGCAGGCGGCAGCGACTCCGGCATCGCGATCGGCTTCCTCCGCGACGGCGACGCGCGCGCCCTGCGTGGCGAGCTCCTCGCGCGCGCGGCAGGCCTCAAGGCACACCGGACCGGCGAGCCGCTGCCCGACGTCGGCGCGCGGCCCCCTGCGGACGCCCCGCTCCCGGCGGGTGCGGACGGTCCGGTGGACACCGCCCAGGCAGCGGACCACGTGCCCGGGGTGGTGCACCCGGGCGAGCCGACGGCGGACCAGGGCTTCGCCCCCGAGCTCCTCGAACGTCCCGGGCTCCTGGAGGCGCCTGAGCAGTCGGTCCTGACCGTCCCGCCGGCGCGCCTGATCGTGTCGCTGCTGCGCAGCGGCGCCGCGATCTTCACGTTCGTCTTCGTGGTGGCTCTCGTGGTCCTCGTGATCACGACGGGCCGCATCGGCATCGCGTTCTCCGTGCTGCCCGCCCTTCTGGGCGGTGGCGGGTACCTGTTCAACCGGTTCACGGGCGAGTTCGACTTCCGGGTCGCGATCTCGGCGGACGGGATCCGGCTGCGCCACGGTCTCCTCGAGACCCGCGCACAGACCATCCCGCCCGGGCGCGTGCAGGCCGTGAGCCTCACGCAGGGCCTCCTGTGGCGCGGGCCGGACTGGTGGCGCGTGCAGGTGAACGTGGCGGGGTACGGGGACAAGAACGAGACCAACGCCGTGCTGCTGCCCGTCGGCACGCGCGAGGACGCGCTCGCGGTGCTCTCGCTCGTGCTGCCCGAACTCGGCGTGGACGAGCCGCGCGCGCTGCTCGACGAGGGCCTGGAGGGCGACTCGTCGTCGGCCGGCCGGTTCGTCGGGAGCCCGCGCCGCGCTCGGATCCTCGACCCGGTCTCCTGGCGGCGGCACGGCTTCAGCGTGACCGGCCGGGCCCTCCTGCTGCGCCGCGGCCGGCTCGTGCGCGCGCTCGACGTGGTGCCGCACGAGCGCACCCAGTCGCTCGCCGTGACCCAGGGACCGTGGCAGCGACGGCTGGGGCTCGCGACCTTCACGGTGCACTCGACCCCCGGTCCGGTGAGCCCGGCAGCGCCCCACCTCGACGCGGCCGACGCCGCGCGCCTGCTCGACGAGCAGGCCCTGCGGGCCCGGAGCGCCCGGGCAGCCGCAGGACCCGAACGATGGATGGAGACCTCATGACCGCGAACGAGCCGCGGAAGCCTGGCCGCCTGGGAGTCGGGATCGTCGGGGCGGGCCGGGTGGGCGCGGTGCTGGGCAGCGCGCTCCGGGCCACGGGCCACGCGGTCGTGGGGGCGAGCGGCATCTCCGACGCCTCGCTCGAGCGCATCGCGACGCTCCTGCCGGGCGTGCCCGTCCTCGAGGTGGAGCAGGTCGTCGAGCGGGCGGAGCTGGTCCTCCTCGCGGTGCCCGACGACGCCCTGGCCGGCCTGGTCTCGGGCCTCGCCGAGGTGGGGGCCTGGCAGCCGGGACAGCTGGTGGTCCACACGTCGGGGCGCTTCGGCGTCGGCGTGCTGGAGCCGGCCCGGGCCGCTGGTGCCATCCCGCTCGCCGTCCACCCGGCGATGACCTTCACCGGCACGTCGCTGGACCTCGCCCGGCTGGAAGGCTGCACGTTCGCGGTGACGGCCCCCACGGTGGTCCAGCCGATCGGTCAGGCGCTCGTGGTCGAGATCGGCGGCGAGCCCGTGGTCGTGGCCGAGGAGGCCCGTGGTCTCTACCACGCGGCCCTGGCGCACGGCGCGAACCACCTGGTCGTGCTCGTGGCACAGGCCGCCCAGGCGCTCGAGGCGGCCGGGGTCGCCGCACCCGGACGGGTGCTGCAGCCGCTGCTCGGCGCGGCGCTCGACAGCGCCACGCGCGCCGCGGACGCCCGTGAGGGCGTGGGGCCCGGAGCCATCTCGGCCCTGACCGGCCCTGTGTCGCGGGGCGACGTGGGGACCGTCGAGGAGCACCTGGCGGTGCTGGCCGAGCTGGCTGCGCGCTCGGGCGCCACCGACGTGCCTGACAGCTACACGGAGCTCGCCCGCGGCGCCACGCGCCGCGCGCTCGCGAGCCATCGCATCGACGACACCGCGGCCCAGGCGCTGCTGGACGTGCTCGGCGGGCCCGAGTCGCACGCAGGAAGGAACCCTCGATGACCACTCCGACGCCGGCCGTCGTCAGCTCCCGTGAGGAGCTGCGCGACGCGCTCCTCGCGGCCACCCTGGGTTCGCCCGGCGCGGCCGGGGGTCCTGCCCGCCGGGCAGTCGTCATGACCATGGGCGCGCTGCACGACGGCCACCTGGAGCTCGTCCGGCGCGCGCGCGCCGAGGCAGGGCCCGACGGCCAGGTGCTGGTGACGATCTTCGTGAACCCGCTCCAGTTCGGGAAGGGCGAGGACCTCGACACGTACCCGCGCGACCTCGACGGCGACGTCGCCAAGCTCGGCACGGTCGGCGCGGACCTGGTCTTCGCCCCGACGCCCGACGTGATGTACCCGGACGGCGATCCCGTGGTGCGGGTCTCCGCGGGCTGCGCCGGCCAGGTGCTGGAGGGTGTCCACCGCCCGGGCCACATGGACGGCGTGCTGACCGTCGTGCTGAAGCTGCTGCACCTGACCCGGCCCGACGTGGCCCTGTTCGGGCAGAAGGACGCCCAGCAGCTGCTCGCCGTGCGGCGCATGGTCCGCGACCTCGACCTCGACGTCGAGATCCTCGGCGTGCCGACGGTCCGGGAGCCGGACGGGCTGGCGATGTCCTCCCGGAACGCCTACCTGTCGCCCGAGGAGCGCGGGCAGGCGCTCGCCCTGTCGCGCGCGCTGCGGGCAGGGGCGGAGGCCGGGCCCCGAGGGGGCGCCCCCGCCGTCCTGGCGACCGCGTCGGGAATCCTGAACGCGGCGCCGGGCGTTGTGGTGGATTACCTGGCTCTCGTGGATCCGGATACCGTTGAGGACGTGCCGGCGGACCGTACAGGTCCGGCGTTGCTCCTCGTGGCGGCGCGCGTGGGCACCACCCGACTGATCGACAACCAGGCCGTCGACGTGGTCGCGGCGCCGGAGACCCCGGCCGTCGTGCCTCTGACCGGCCAGGAGGCAACCCCGTGACCGAGCACCTCTCGTCCGTCGCCGGCCCGCACGCGGCCCCCGCGAAGCGTCCCGCGTCCCTGCAGCGACCCATGATGATCGCGAAGATCCACCGGGCGACGGTGACCCAGGCGGACCTGCACTATGTGGGGTCCGTCACTGTCGACGCCGACCTGCTCGACGCCGCGGACCTCATCCCGGGCCAGCAGGTCGACGTGGTCGACGTGACGAACGGGTCCCGCCTCACCACCTATGTGATCCCCGGTGAGCCCGGTTCGGGCCAGATCTGCATCAACGGTGCGGCCGCGCACCTCGTGCACCCCGGCGACGTCGTGATCCTCATCGCGTACGGCCTGCTCTCCGACCACGACGCGCGCACCTTCCTGCCGAACGTCGTGTTCGTCGACGAGAACAACCGCATCGTCGAGGTCCACGACGAGCCGGGCCACGTGCCCGACGGGTACGGGCTCGAGGAGAGCGGCATCGCGATCGAGCCCTTCCAGTCGGCGGGGCTCGTGCGCACCGCCGCGGGCCGCGGGTGAGCGCGCCCGCCCCCGGGGCGCCGTGGCCGCGCCTCGCGCGCGCCCTCGCAGCGCCCGCGCCGGGCTGGACCACGACCGTCGACGCGATCGTCGTGGGGTCCGGCATCGCCGGGCTCACCGCCGCCCTGGAGCTGCGCACGCGCGTGCCGCGCGTGCTGCTGGTGACGAAGGGGGAGCTCTCGTCGGGGTCCACCGTCTGGGCGCAGGGTGGCATCGCGGCCGCCCTCCACCCGGAGGACTCGCCCGATGCGCACCTCGCCGACACGCTCGCCGCAGGCGGCGGGCTGAGCGACGCCGACGCCGTGAAGGTGCTGGTCACCGAGGGCCCGGAGCGGGTCGGAGAGCTGGTGGCCCGCGGCGCCGTGTTCGACGTCGGCGGGGACGGCGAGATCGCCCTGACCCGCGAGGGCGGGCACCACGCGGACCGGATCGCGCACGCGGGCGGCGACGCGACCGGCGCGGAGATCTCCCGCGCGCTCGTGGCGCAGATCGAGGCGGTCCGGCACGACCCCGGCATCGAGGTCGTCGAGAACGCCCTCGTGATCGACATCCTCACCGGGGCGCCCGATGCCGAGGGCGGACGCCCCGTGGCCGGTGTGACGCTGCACGTCCGAGGGACCGGTACGCGCGACGGCGTAGGTGCCGTGCTCGCGCCCGTGGTGGTCCTCGCGACGGGCGGCATCGGGCAGGTGTTCCGGTCGTCCACGAACCCGGCGGGTGCCACCGGCGACGGCATCGCTGCCGCGCTGCGGGCCGGTGCGGTCCTGGCCGACCTGGAGTTCGTGCAGTTCCACCCCACCGTGCTGTGGCTGGGGTCCGGGGCCAAGGGGCAGCTCCCGCTGATCTCCGAGGCCGTGCGCGGCGAGGGCGCCCTGCTGCTCGACGTCGACGGCCGCCGGTTCATGCCCGGCGTCCACGAGATGGCCGAGCTCGCGCCCCGCGACGTCGTGGCGCACGCGATCGTGCGGCAGATGGCGGCGACGTCGTCGGACAACGTGCTGCTCGACGCGCGGCACCTCGGCGCCGGCTTCCTGCGCAAGCGGTTCCCCACGATCACCGAACGCCTGCTGGCGAACGGGATCGACTGGACGGAGGAGCTGGTGCCCGTCGCGCCGGCCCAGCACTACCACTCGGGCGGCGTCGTGACCGACCTGCACGGGCGGTCGTCGGTGGAGGGCCTGTACGCCGTGGGCGAGGTGGCCTGCACCGGCGTGCACGGCGCGAACCGCCTCGCGTCCAACTCGCTCCTGGAGGGGCTCGTCTTCGCCTACCGGGCGGCCCGCGACGTGGCCGGACGGTACGCCGCCGGCGAGCTGCGCACGACCCCCGAGCCGGTGGACCGCCCCGGCGGCACGGCCCTCGTCGCCGCGGCCGCGCGGTCGCGGATCCAGAAGGTGACGTCCGGCGGGTCCGGCGTGATCCGTTCGGCCGCGTCGCTGGAGGCCGCGGACGAGCGGCTCGCCGCCGTACGCCCCGACGCGCACCGCGTCGCCGACGTCATGGCCGAGCCGCAGGTCGCTGAGTGGGAGACCACCAACGTGCACCAGGTCGCGCGGGCCCTCACCCTCGCCGCCTGGGAGCGCACCGAGACCCGGGGCGGGCACTACCGCATGGACTTCCCGTCCACGGACGCGGACTGGGCCCGTCGGGTTCTGGTGTCGCTGGCCGACGACGGCACGGTGCGGCTGCGCTGAGGCGGCCGGGCTTGCCTGGAGGGGTCGGTGACGACGAACCGCCTACGCTCAGCGCATGGGCTGGGAGTTCTGGATCGACCGTGGTGGCACCTTCACCGACATCGTGGCGCGTCATCCTGATGGTGGCTTGTCGACGCACAAGCTGCTCTCCGAGGACCCGAGTCGGTATGACGACGCGGCCGTAGCCGGAATCCGTCGCGTCCTGGCGAGCGCCGGAGACTCGGAGTCAGCCATCGATGCGGTTCGGATGGGTACCACTGTCGCCACCAACGCCCTTCTTGAACGCGCCGGTGAGCCGACCGTGCTGGTCGTGACCAAGGGCTTTAGGGATGCCCTGCGCATCGCGTACCAGAACCGCCCGCGGATCTTCGACCGTCACATCGTGCTCCCGGAGCCGTTGTACTCCCATGTCATCGAGGTCGACGAGCGGGTCACTGCCGACGGCGAGGTCCTTTGCGAGCCCGACCTGGAGGCCCTCGCCCCCGAGCTGCAGCGTGCCCTGGGTGATGGCTTCCGAGCGGTTGCTGTCGTCTGCCTTCATGCTCACCTGCATCCTGCCCACGAGGCGGCGATCGCGGAGCTGGCTGAGGAGATCGGTTTCGCTCAGATTTCCCGGTCGGGCGAGGTGAGCTCCCTGGTCAAGCTGGTGGCGCGCGGCGACACCACAGTGGTGGACGCCTACCTGTCACCAGTCCTGCACCGCTATGTGAACCATGTCGCCGGTGCGTTGCGCGGCGTGCCGTTGCGATTCATGCAGTCGAACGGGGGCTTGGCAGAAGCCGAGCGCTTCCGCGGGAAGGACGCCGTCCTCTCTGGTCCGGCCGGCGGCATCGTGGGGATGGCGCGGATGTCTGCGCTCGCCGGACTCGACCGGGTCATCGGGTTCGACATGGGCGGGACGTCGACCGACGTATCGCACTACGCCGGAGCCTTCGACAGGGTTTTTGACACGACCGTCGCGGGCGTTCGTCTTCGCGCGCCCATGCTCGACATCCATACCGTCGCGGCGGGAGGCGGCTCCGTCCTGCATTTCGACGGGGGCCGATACCGCGTCGGTCCCGACTCTGCTGGAGCGGCTCCTGGCCCTGCGTGCTACCGCGCGGGTGGACCGCTCACGGTCACCGACGCGAACGTCCTGCTCGGTCGCGTGCAGCCGGATTACTTCCCTGCGGTCTTCGGGCCCCGGGGCGACGAGTCGCTCGATGTCGACGTGGTGCGGCAGAAGTTCGCGGAGCTGGCCGCCGCGATCGCTGACGGACGCACGCCCGAGGCGGTCGCCGAGGGCTTCCTCGCGGTCGCCGTCGCGAACATGGCAGGAGCGGTCAAGAAGATCACGGTCCGCAAGGGCCACGACGTCACCCGATATGCGCTGACGACGTTCGGCGGTGCGGGAGGCCAGCACGCGTGTGCGGTCGCCGACGGTCTCGGGATCGAGACAGTCCTGGTGCCGCCCATGGCCGGCGTGCTGTCAGCACTTGGCATCGGCCTCGCTGACACCACCCTCATGCGGGAGCGGGCAGTCGAGCTGCCACTCGTCCCCGGCTCGCAGGCTACGATCCGGGAGGCCGCAGCAGCCCTGGAGCGCTCGCTGCTCGCTGAGATCGCCGGAGAACTGTCGGGGCCCGACGGCGATCGCACGTCACCTGAGGTCGTGGTCACCACTCAGGTGCATCTGCGCTACGACGGCACCGACACGACGATTCCCGTGCGGTTCTCGGATGTCGCCACGATGGTTGCTGAGTTCGAGCGGGCACACCGCGCCACATACTCCTTCCTGCTCGACCGGCCCTTGATGGCGGAGGCCGTCGCGGTTGAGGCAGTAGCGCCGAGCAAGCAGCCCGACCTGTTCGTGGACGCAGGTGATCAGGGGACAGGCTGCGAGACCGAGCCAGTAGCCACGGTCCGGGTGTTTGCCAGCGGGGCGTGGCAGGAAAGTGCGCTGTACCTGCGCGAGTCGCTGCAGCCCGGTCAGGCCGTCCTTGGGCCCGCCGTCATCGCTGAGCCCAGCGCGACGACCTTCGTCGAGCCCGAGTGGCGGGCCGAGGCTACGGACACCGGACACCTGATTGTCAGACGTGTGATGCCCCGCCACAGGCCTCGTCTGGAGGCCGCCGCCGATCCGGTCATGCTCGAGATCTTCAACAACCTGTTCATGTCGATCGCCGAGCAGATGGGCGCGCGGCTGGAAGCGACGTCGCAGTCGGTGAACATCAAGGAGAGGCTCGACTTCTCCTGCGCGGTGTTCGATCCCGTCGGCAATCTTGTGGCGAACGCGCCGCACATCCCCGTCCATCTCGGCTCCATGGGGACCTCGGTGAAAGAGGTGATCGCGAGGCGCCGGGGTGGGATGCGCCCTGGTGACTCCTACGCGGTCAACGACCCGTTCCACGGCGGGACCCACCTGCCGGACATCACGGTGGTCACACCGGTGTTCTCGGACGACGGAGCCGAGATCCTCTTCTACGTCGCGGCGCGTGGTCACCACGCCGAGATCGGCGGGATCACGCCCGGATCGATGCCTGCGGACAGCAGGGAGATCGACGAGGAGGGCGTGCTGTTCGACAACTGGCTCCTGGTGCAGGACGGAGTGCTCCGCGAGCGTGAGACGCGCGAGCTGCTCGCCTCGGCCCGGTACCCATCGCGCGACGCGGACACCAACTTGGCGGACCTGCGCGCGCAGCTTGCCGCGAACGCAAAGGGGGCTGACGAGATCAAGGCGATGGTCGAACACTTCGGGATCGACGTCGTGCAGGCCTACATGCGCCACGTCCAGGACAACGCGGCGGAGGCCGTCAGGCGGGTCATCGACTCGCTCACCGACGGCGAGTACAGGTATGAGACCGACAGTGGCGCTGTGATCGCTGTCCGCGTCACTGTGGACCCTACGGAACGGCGAGCGACGATCGACTTCACGGGCTCGTCGCCGCAGCTCGCGACCAACTTCAACGCACCATCGTCGGTCGCGACAGCTGCGGTGCTCTACGTCTTCCGGACGCTGGTCGCCGACGACATCCCCCTCAACGACGGGTGCCTTCGTCCGCTGACCATCGTGATCCCGCCGGGGACGATGCTCTCTCCAGAGCATCCAGCTGCCGTGGTGGCAGGGAACGTGGAGACGAGTCAGGCGATCACCGGAGCCCTGTACGGTGCGCTCGGGGTGCAGGCCGAGGGGTCAGGAACGATGAACAACCTGACGTTCGGCGACCGGACGCGGCAGTACTACGAGACGATCGCGTCAGGGTCTGGTGCTGGTGAAGGGTTTGACGGTGCATCGGCGGTCCAGACCCACATGACCAACTCGCGGCTGACGGATCCGGAGGTGCTGGAGGCGCGCTTCCCGGTCCTGGTCCGGGACTTCTCGATTCGTGCGGGCTCGGGCGGCGCGGGCAGGTGGCGTGGCGGTGACGGCGTCGTCCGCGCCCTGGAGTTCCGAGAGCCGATGAGCGTGAGCCTCCTTTCGGGGCACCGTGTCGTACCGCCGTACGGTGTACAGGGCGGGATGCCCGGCGCGCTGGGTCGGAACGTCGTCCACCGCGCGGACGGTACGGTCGAGGTGCTTGCCGGTTGTGCACGAGCGGAACTCAACCCAGGAGACGTCCTGACGATCGAGACGCCCGGTGGTGGAGGTTTCGGATCGTAAGGTCATCCGCGGATGCGCCGCCTGGCTTCGGTGGTCATGGCGTCTGCCAGACGGCCCAGCCGGGTCGGAAGGATTCCCAACCGGTCCAACCCGCGAGCGATGGTCCCGACGAGAACGGCCCACGCAAGGGCGGCGGGAATTGTTGTGAGCTGCGCGATATCCGGCCAGTGCCACGACCAGACGATCGCGACGACGCCTGCGGCGGCGAGAGCGGTGGCGAGTACCCAGAGGAGTGTCGCGCCTGCGACAAAGACGGGCAGGCGACGCTGCGCCTTCCGCTGCTCGTCAGTCAGCTGACCGAGAAGCTCACGATTCCTGGCGGCGAGGGCGGTGGCGTACCTGGGCTCTCCCGCCAGCCCAGGATCGGTGTCGGGACGGCTCTCGGCCACCGAGACGACTGGCGCCAGCGAGTCCAGGACCAGCGGTGCGATGCGTTCCACGGCGGCGATGGCTTGCGTGTACCGCGCGGCCGCGCTGAGGTGACCGCCATCGGCTGTTGCCGCGTGATACTCGGCGCGGAGCCGCGCCAGCGCGCGTGCCACCCGTCCGAGATGGGCAGGGTCACCGCCCGCAGCCGCCACCGCCAGCGCAACCGTGGCGGTCCCCTCGTGACTGAGCCAGAGATCTCCCGTGCTCGCCGGCTCCGCCAGGTCCAGCAGACGCGTGACGGCGGGGCGGAGCGAGGGGCCGCCGGCGACCTCCAGCACGAGCACCAGAAAGCCGATCCAGTCCAGGATGCGCAGCGCGTCGGGCGGGGTGGCCTCTCCGGGACCGAGGCGGTTGATCTCCTCGACGAAGACCTCCATCGGGGCCTCTCCCAAGGCAACCTTGCCCGCGTTGACGAGCACGTCGGAGATCGGGTCGCCCGGCGCGAGGAGCGCGACCCGGGCGAGTACGTCTCGGCGTAGCGAGATGTCTGCGTCGGCTGCGCACAACACCTGCAGCACCGCGAGGGCCGACGTCATCGTCATCCCGTCGTACACGAGCGCCCCCAGGCGGGCGTGCAATGCGGCGTCCCGCCGCGGGTCCCAGGTCTCTGTCACGATGGTTGGCGCGCTGCGGAGGAGCTGGCGCGCCGCGACCACGATGTTCCGGGTGGGGAACGGGTCCAGGGTGTCTGCCCGGAGTGCGGTTGCCGGGTCCGCTGCGAAGAAGT
Source organism: Antribacter gilvus (assembly GCF_003946865.1). Taxonomy (GTDB): domain Bacteria; phylum Actinomycetota; class Actinomycetes; order Actinomycetales; family Cellulomonadaceae; genus Antribacter; species Antribacter gilvus. The sequence goes on along the minus strand of NZ_QXTH01000006.1, from coordinate 196,174 downwards.
CGCGCGCGAGGATGCTCTCCCGCGCGCTGACGCGACCTGTGAACTGCACTGTCCCGTGGCGGTCCACAGGGCCCGCTGCGAGAACGACACCTCCGCGTTGGGTGGCTGTCACGAGGGAGTCCGCGGTGCTGCGATCGACCGGTGACACGAGGTGGAGGCTAGGTCGTCGGGACAGCCAGCGTGTGGCGGGGTCGTCCGCGCCTACCCGGTGCGTCCTTCGCAGGTGGCCGAGTGTGGCTGCCATAGGGCTCTGGGCGCCGGAGGGCCAGAGAATGACGTCGGGGAGGCCAGTGCAGGCGAACTCGATGCAGTTCGCGAGCAACCGTGTTGCCCCGTGCCAGTCGAGGGGTAGCGCCGAGTGGACGACGCGCCATGCGAAGTGCTCGGCACTCACCGCCATGAGCGCCTCGCCGTCGACACCACGCACCACCGTCTCGAACTCCTGCAACAACGTGTTCGGCACCGACAGCCACGAGCCCAGCTCACCCAGCTGACCCACGGTGCTCAGGTCGGTCGCGAGGTCGATCGGGAACGGGTAGTTCAGGAGTGTGCTCTCGGCATCTGCTGGCACCGGCCGGGCCGGTCCGGCGGGGCGCCTGTCGAAGCTGAGAACTGGTCCCTCGGGCAGAGCGATGTTCGTGTCGGCGGTCGCGTACTGGTGGAGCAGCACGAGCCCCCGGCCGCGCCGGAGGAACTCTGTAATGGCCCCCGAGTTCTGGCGGACGGCTGCAGCTGCACGGCCGTCCGCGTGTCGGAGCGCGTTCGAGGCGATGACGATCGCGTCGTACGCCGAGTCCGGGAGGGTGGACAGGATAGGCGCACACTCTTCGTCATGGACGACGTCGACCGACACCGGCTTGCCGATCGCAGTGAGCATGGCTGCCGCATCGACCATCGCCTGGCCGTCGTCGGCGTGGAACTGACGGGTGGACTCGAGACCGTCGACGATCACCGCGATGCGCACCACGTGAGGCTATGTGCCCGCACGACTCTCGCCGGGGTCCTGGACCGCGTGTCGACGGCAGCGGCTACCGTGGCCCCGTGAGCACTCCTGGCACGCTGCCCGTCTTCGCCGCCCCGTCCACGGTCGAGCCGGGGCTGGACCCCGCGTGGGTCGCCCACGTCGTCGAGGTCGCCCTCGACGAGGACCTGGGCCCCGCGCCGGGCCGGGACGTGACCACCCAGGCGACCATCCCGGCGTCGGCCACGGGGACCGCGGACCTGGTGGCGCGGGCCGACGGCGTCGTGGCCGGGCTGGTCGTGGTGGAGGAGGTCCTGCGCCAGGTGGCCGGGCGGCTGGGGCTGCCGGAGCCCGAGGTGGTGTTCCACGCGCAGGACGGTGCCCCGGTGACCACGGGCCAGGTGCTCGCCGCGCTCAGCGGCCGCACGCAGGTGCTGCTGGTGGGGGAGCGGACGCTGCTCAACCTCGCGAGCCGGGCGTCGGGCGTGGCCACCGCCGCGGCGGCGTGGTCGCGCGAGCTCGCCGGCACGGGCGCCCAGGTGCTCGACACGCGCAAGACCACCCCCGGGCTCCGGGCGCTGCAGAAGTACGCCGTGCGGGCCGGAGGCGGCACCAACAAGCGCATGGGTCTCTACGACGTGGCGATGATCAAGGACAACCACGTCGTGGCGGCGGGCTCCGTGCGGGCCGCGATCGAGGCGGTGCGCGCCACGTTCCCCGACGTCCTCGTCCAGGTCGAGGCCGACACCACCGCTCAGGCGCTCGAGGCGATCGGCGCCGGGGCCGACTTCCTGCTCCTCGACAACATGCCCACGCCCGTCCTCGCGGCGACGGTCACCGCCGTGCGCGAGCGCGAGGGGCGCGACGGCGTGCCCGCGCACGTCGAGCTGGAGGCCACGGGGAACCTCACCCTCGACCGGGCCCGCGAGGTGGCCGGCACGGGCGTGGACTACCTGTCCGTGGGTGCTCTCACTCACAGCGCGCCGATCCTCGACCTGGCCCTGGACCTGCGCCCCGCCTGACGCCCCGGCGAGGCCGGGTGCACCGGAGCGCCTCGGTAAGATTGGCGCGTGACCACAGATCCCAGCACGCCGGGCGTGCCCGACGACGCGCCCGAGACCGACGACCTGCCCGAGCAGCTGCGGATCCGGCGCGAGAAGCGCGAGCGTCTGCTGGAGCGCGGCGTCGAGGCGTACCCGGTCGGTGTCCCTGTGACGCACACGATCGCCGCGGTCCGCGAGGCGTACGGCCATCTCGAGGCGGGCCAGGAGACGCAGGACGTCGTCGGCCTGGCCGGGCGCGTGGTCTTCCTGCGCAACACCGGAAAGCTCTGCTTCGTCACGCTTCAGGACGGCGAAGGAAATCGCCTTCAGGCGATGCTGAGCCTCGCCGAGGTGGGCGAGGAATCCCTTGCGGACTTCAAGAGCGACGTGGACCTCGGAGATCACCTCTTCGTGCACGGCCGGGTCGGTTCGTCGCGCCGCGGAGAGCTGAGCGTCTTCGCCGGCGAATGGCGCATGGCGGCCAAGTCGCTGCGCCCGCTCCCGGTGCTGCACAAGGACCTTTCGGAGGAGGCGCGGGTCCGTCAGCGATATGTGGACCTCATTGCCCGCCCCGCCGCCCGTGACATGGTGCGTGTCCGTGCAGGCGTGGTGCGCTCGCTACGGGAGAATTTCCACCGTCGGGGCTTCCTCGAGATCGAGACGCCGATGCTGCAGACGCAGGCGGGCGGCGCGACGGCGCGTCCTTTCTCCACCCACATGAATGCCTTTGACATCGAGCTCTTCCTGCGCATCGCGCCGGAGCTCTTCCTCAAGCGTGCGGTGGTGGGCGGCGTCGAGAAGGTCTTCGAGATCAACCGCAACTTCCGGAACGAGGGCGCCGACTCCACGCACTCGCCGGAGTTCGCGATGCTCGAGGCGTACGAGGCGTACGGCGACTACGACACCATCGGGGCCCTCACCCAGGACCTGGTGCAGACCGCCGCGCAGGAAGTGTTCGGCAGCACCACGGTGACTCTCCACGACGGCAGCGAGTACGAGCTGGGCGGCGAGTGGCCGCGCCTGCGGATGTACGAGTCGCTGTCGCAGTCCTTGGGCGAGGAGATCACCTCGGACACATCGGTGGAGCACCTCGAGAAGCTGGCTGACCGGCTCGGTATCGACCTCGGGAACAAGCGCTTCATCAACCACGGCAAGCTCGTCGAGGTGCTGTGGGAGCACCAGGTGGGCGACCACCTGTTCGCGCCCACCTTCGTCTGCGACTTCCCGGTGGAGACGTCGCCGCTCACGCGCGACCACCGCTCCGCGAAGGGTCAGGTCGAGAAGTGGGACCTGTACGTCCGTGGCTTCGAGCTGGGGACGGGCTACTCCGAGCTGGTCGACCCGGTGATCCAGCGGCAGCGGTTCGAGGCGCAGGCCCTCCTGGCCGCCGCAGGCGACGACGAGGCCATGCGCATCGACGAGGACTTCCTCGCCGCGATGGAGCACGCCATGCCGCCGTCGGGCGGAATGGGCATGGGCATCGACCGTCTGCTCATGGCGCTCACGGGTGTCGGGGTTCGCGAGACGATTCTTTTCCCGCTCGTCAAGCCGCAGGGCTGACCGCAATCGTGAGGAACTCGTGATGGAAACGTTCTGGGCAGGCGCGGCGGCCCTCGTGCCTTCTGCCGGGCTGGGCCTCATCTTCTGGTTCGTGATGAGAAAGATCGTGCGCGCAGACCGTGACGAACGTCTCGCTCTGGAACGAATGGACCGCGAGGCGGCGGAACGCGGGGAAAAGTAGCCCGCGGCGATTTCTCTCTTCACACCCGCGCATTCGCGCGCTGTAATTGACATGTGATCACCGGATAGGGCATGCTCCAGAACTGCACATGGTAAAAGGTGGCGTGGAAAGGTGGGTCCGATGGTTCAGAAGGTTCAGGTTGTTCTCGTGGACGACATCGACGGCGGCGTCGCCGAGGAAACCGTGACTTTCGGCCTTGACGGCGTGAGCTACGAGATCGACCTCAGCACCGCGCACGCCGCTGAGCTGCGCGAGGCGTTCGCCCCCTGGGTGGGCCACGCGCGCAAGGCCTCTGCCCGCACCTCGACGGCCCGCCCCGCGGCCCGTCGTTCGCGCGGCTCGTCGAACACCGGCGAGATCCGCGAGTGGCTCAAGGCGAACGGCTTCACGGTCAGCGACCGCGGCCGCATCTCTGCGGAAGGCCTCGAGGCCTACAACAAGGCTCACTGACACGCACTTCCCAGGCGCCCCGGTCGCCCGCCCACGTGGCGGAACGGCCGGGGCGCCTGTCTGCGCGCGCCTAGGCTTGGTGCATGACCTCCTCCTTGCACCGGTCGCTGTGGATCGGCACCTACCCCCGTCCCGGTGCCGCCCCCGGCACGGGCGAGGGCGTGTGGCGTGCCGACCTCGACCTCGCGTCCGGCACGTTCGGTCAGGCCGCGCGCGCGGCTGACGTGGCGTCGCCGTCGTTCCTGGCCCTGCACCCGTCCGGCCGGACGCTCTATGCGGTCACCGAGACGCAGGACGGCGCTCTCGCGGTCCTGGGCCTCGGCGCCGGCGGCGCGGAGGCCGCCGGCCCGGCGCTCGTCGGCTCCGTCACGTCCGGTGGTGCGGACCCGTGCCACGTCGTGGCGACCATGGACCACGTCTGGGTCGCGAACTACTCCAGCGGCACAGCCACGGTGTGGCCGGTCGACGACGACGGCCGCCTCTCCGGCACCTGGCGCACCTTCGGGCACGCGGGCAGCGGGCCGGTCACGGACCGCCAGGAGGGGCCGCACGCCCACTTCGTGCACGTGCAGGCGGACCGGGTGCTCGTCAGCGACCTCGGTACCGACGAGCTGCGGGCCTACCCGCTGAACGGTTGCGGAGACGGCGCCGTCGTCGCCACGCTCCCGCCCGGTACCGGCCCGCGGCACGTCGTCGAGCTCCCCGAGGGCGTCCTCGTGGTCGTGGGCGAGCTGGACTGCCGCCTCCACGTGCTGGTGCCCGACGGCGTCGAGGGCGGCCTCCTGCGCCATGCCGGCTCGGTCCCGGTGACCGGCGCGATGTCCGACGACGGCTCGCCCGGCTTCCCGTCGCACCTCGCCCTCAGCCCCGACGGCAGCCGCCTCTACGTCGGCGTGCGGGGACCCGACGTGCTCGCAGTGCTCGGGGTCGACGGCGTCGTCGGACACCCGCGGCTGACGCACCTGGCCGACGTTCCGCTCGGGGAGCGCGTCTGGCCCCGGCACCACGCCGTGCTGGACGCGCCGGAGGCGGACATCGTCGTGGTCGCCGCCCAGGGGACCACGCCCGAGGGCACGTTCGGGCTCGTCGCCGTGCGCGTCGACCGGACCACCGGCAAGGGCGAGGTGACCGGCACCCTGGACCTGCCCGTCCCCGCGGCCTGCGTCCTGGAGGCGTAGTGCGCGACTCCCTGCCCGCGTCGGTCACGGAGCCGGACCCCGGCCACGGGCGTCCGAAGGTGCTCCGCGTGGCGATGGTGTCCGTGCACACGTCGCCGCTGGAGCAGCCGGGCACGGGCGACGCGGGCGGCATGAACGTCTACGTGCTGGAGCTGTCGCGGGCTCTGGCGCGACTGGGTGTGCAGGTGGAGATCTACACGCGGGCGACCATGTCGGCCCAGCCCAAGGTCCTCGACGCCGAGCCGGGCATCCGGGTGGTGCACATCTCCGCCGGGCCGTACGAGGGGCTCGACAAGAACGACCTGCCCGGCCAGCTCTGCGCGTTCACCGCCGGGGTGCTGCGCGCCGAGGCCCACCGCCCCGAGGGCTGGTACGACGTGGTGCACACGCACTACTGGCTGTCGGGCCAGGTGGGCTGGCTGGCGGCCGAGCGCTGGGACGTGCCGCTCGTCCACACCATGCACACCCTCGCCCGCGTCAAGAACGCCGCGCTGGCGCCCGGGGACGCGCCCGAGCCGCTGGGGCGCATCATCGGCGAGGAGCAGGTGGTCGCCGAGTCGGACGCTCTCGTGGCCTCCACGCCGGAGGAGGCCGAGGATCTGGTCCGCGGGTACCACGCCGACCCGGCCCGGGTGCACGTGGTGCCACCCGGGGTGGACCTCGACGTGTTCACGCCGGCCGGGGCCGGGCCTGCCGGTCCGGTGCCGGGCCTGGCCGACCTCGCCGCCGACCGGCGGTCCCTGCGCGAGCGGCTGTCGCTCCCGCCCGACCGGCAGATCGTCCTGTTCGCCGGCCGCGTGCAGCTCCTCAAGGGGCCGGACGTGCTGGTGCGCGCCCTCGGCGAGATGGACGAGCCGCCGCTGCTGCTCGTCCTGGGCGGCCCCAGCGGCCGCCGCACGGCGGTGCGTGAGCTGGAGGCGCTCGCCTACCAGACGGGCGTCACCGAGCACCTCGTGGTGCGCCCGCCGGTGCCACGGGAGGTCCTCGTCGACTACTTCCGGGCCGTCGACCTGGTGGCCGTGCCGTCGCACAACGAGTCGTTCGGCCTGGTCGCCGCCGAGGCCCAGGCGACGGGCACGCCCGTCGTGGCGGCCGCCGTCGGCGGGCTGCGCACCGTGGTGGAGGACGGCGTCTCCGGCGTCCTCGTGCCCGACCATGAGCCGTCCACGTGGGCGCGTGTCCTCTCCGACCTCCTGGCGGACGCGCCGCGCCGTGCCGTCCTGGGCGCGGGCGCCCGGCGGTCCGCCGAACGGTTCGGCTGGGAGCGCGCCGCGCGGCAGATGATCGAGGTGTACGAGCATGCGGCAAAGGTCCGCGCCGGGCGCTGAACCCGCCGTGCGGGCCATGGTTGCCGCAGGCGAGCACCGGCGTCGTCGGGGCAGAATGGGCGCATGCCCATCACCGGTGAGTATGTCCCGAGCCCGACCGAGCACGCCGCCAAGCAGGTCGAGCTGTACGAGTCGTCAGGCGGCACCAAGGGCCTCACGCTCATGGGCAAGCCCTGCGTGATCCTGACGACCCTGGGTGTGAAGAGCGGCAAGGTGCGCAAGGTCCCGCTCATGCGTGTGGAGCACGACGGGGACTACGCCGTCGTCGCCTCCCTCGGCGGAGCCCCCAAGCACCCCGTCTGGTACCACAACGTCAAGGCCCACCCCGAGGTCGAGCTGCAGGACGGCCCGGAGAAGCACGACTATGTCGCCCGGGAGGTCACCGGCGAGGAGAAGGCCGCCTGGTGGGAGCGGGCCGTCGAGGCATGGCCCGACTATGCGCGCTACCAGGAGCGGACCGACCGCGAGATCCCGGTGTTCGTGCTCGAGCGCAAGGACGGCTGAGCGTCGGTGACCACCCTTCGGGACCGTCTGCCCCGGCCGGGATCACAGGGCAGGATGGAGCCATGACCTACACCCTCGTGCTGCTCCGCCACGGCGAGAGCGAGTGGAACGCCAAGAACCTGTTCACCGGCTGGGTGGACGTGGCCCTGTCCGAGAAGGGCACCGAGGAGGCCAAGCGCGGTGGCCTGCTCCTCACGGACGCCGGGGTCACGCCGGACGTGGTGCACACGTCGCTGCTGCGCCGCGCCATCATGACCGCCAACCTGGCCCTCGACACGGCCGACCGGCACTGGATCCCCGTGAAGCGCAGCTGGCGCCTCAACGAGCGCCACTACGGCGCGCTCCAGGGCAAGGACAAGAAGCAGACGCTGGCCGAGTTCGGCGAGGAGCAGTTCATGCTCTGGCGTCGTTCGTACGACGTGCCGCCGCCCGAGATCGAGCTCGGCTCGGAGTACTCCCAGGACGCCGACCCGCGCTATGCGGACGCCCCGGTGGTCCGCACGGAGGCCCTGAAGCAGGTTCTCGAGCGGGCTCTGCCCTACTGGGACGCGGAGATCGTCCCGGACCTCAAGGCCGGCAAGACCGTCCTGGTCGCCGCCCACGGCAACTCGCTGCGCGCCATCGTCAAGCACCTCGACGGGGTCTCCGACGAAGCCATCGCGGGCCTGAACATCCCGACGGGCATCCCGCTGCTCTACGAGCTGGACGAGGAGACGCTGGCCCCCGTCACGCCGGGCGGCACGTACCTCGACCCCGAGGCCGCGAAGGACGCGATCGCGGCCGTGGCGAACCAGGGTCGCTGACCCGATACGTCGTCGGTCCGTCCGTCCGCCCGGGTGACCGGGGTGGGACGGACGGGCCGACTGCTTCGCGCGGGCGTCTCCGGGGCCTCAGCCCAGGTGCAGGTGGTCCTCGGGGAAGTCGCCCGTCACCAGGAAGGTGACGCGGCGGGCCACGGACACGCCGTGGTCGCCGAAGCGCTCGTAGTAGCGGCCCAGGAGCGTGACGTCGATGGCCTCCTGCACGGTCCCGTCCCAGGACGGGTCGAGCAGCTTGGCGAACGTCTCCTGGTGCAGCTCGTCGAGGAGGTCGTCATCGCGCTCCAGCGCCTGCGCGACCTCGAGGTCGCGCGTCACCAGGAGCTCCGTGGTGCGCTGGGCCACGCGGACCGCGGCCTCGTTCATCGCGGCGAACGTGTCCTGTGCGGCGGGCACGACGGCGTGGGCCGGGTACCGGCCCCGCGCCACCTGCGCCACGTGGCGGGCGAGGTCGCCCATCCGCTCCAGGGACGCGCTCATCCGCAGGGCGCTCACGACGACCCGCAGGTCGGTCGCGACCGGTGCCTGCTGGGCCAGGATGTGCACGCACCGCTCGTCCAGCGAGGCCTCGATCTGGTCGATGGTCCGGTCGGAGGCGATGACCTCCTGGGCCAGCTGCAGGTCGGCCTCGAGCAGGGCCTTGCCGGCCCGGCTGATCGCCGACTCGACCAGGCGGCTCATCTCGGCAAGGTCGTCACCGACCTGACGCAGCTCGGCGTCGAAGATCTCTCGCATCAGTGTCCTCTCGGAGGGTTCGCACGGGTCTGGCCGGCGCCACGAGGGCGGGCCGGGCCCGCACAGCGCGCGGCACGGTCGAGCCGCACGCGACAGTAAGGCTCGCATCGCCGGGTGAACCGGAAAGTGAACGACACCCGCCCCACTGATGAACACTAGGCGACGCGCGTCCAGGACCGCACTCTCACGGCCGTGACCTGCTCGTGACCGGACCTACTCTGGAGTCGTGGACGGAATCATCTCCGGGGTGACGGCCCTCGCGGCCGGGATCCTCGGCCTAGTCGTTGGCGTGGTCGCGACCGTCGCGTTCCGCATCTCCGACCGCCAGCAGCACAGGCTGCCGGGGACGGAGCCGGTGGAGCTCGACGAGGGCCTGGTGCGCGTGCTCTCGGTGCTGCGCTCGGCCGCCGTCGTGCTCGCGGAGGACGACGAGGTGGTGCGTGCGTCGCCGCCGGCCTACGCGCTGGGAGTCGTGCGCAACGACGCCCTGGTGCACCGCGCGATCCTCGACATGGTCCGGGACGTGCGCCGGGACGGCGTCATCCGCGAGCAGGAGCTGGAGCTGCCCCGCGGGCCGATCGGCTCGGGTACCGTCCTGCTCCAGGTCCGCGTCGCGCCCCTCGGGCTCGACCGGCTGCTGGTGCTCGCCGAGGACCGGACGGAGGCGCGACGCGTCGAGGCGATCCGCCGGGACTTCGTGGTGAACGTGTCGCACGAGCTGAAGACCCCCGTCGGGGCGCTCGCGCTCCTCGCCGAGACGCTCGGCGACGCCGCCGACGACCCGGTGGCCGTCCGGCGTTTCACCCAGCGGATGCAGACGGAGGCCCAGCGGCTGTCCGCCCTGGTGCAGGAGATCATCGAGCTCTCCCGCCTCCAGGTGGCCGGCGCCGCCGAGAAGGCCACCCCCGTCCCTGTCCGCGACGTGGTGGAGGAGGCCGTGGACCGCGCCCGGATCACCGCGCAGGGGAAGAACATCACCATCACCGTGGGCGGCTCCACCGACTGCGTCGTCTACGGGGACCACAACCTCCTGGTCACCGCGGTGCGTAACCTTGTGGACAACGCCGTGGCGTACTCCGCCCACGCCACGCGTGTGGGCGTCGGCGTCAGCGAGCGGGACGGGCTCGTGGAGATCGCCGTGGTGGACCAGGGCATCGGCATCGCCGAGGACGAGCAGGACCGGGTCTTCGAGCGGTTCTACCGCGTGGACCCGGCCCGCTCGCGGGACACCGGGGGCACCGGGCTCGGGCTGAGCATCGTCAAGCACGTGGCCGCCGACCACGGCGGCGACGTCACCATGTGGTCCGAACCCGGCCGCGGGTCTACGTTCACACTGCGGATCCCCGCCGCGGACCTACCGGCCCACGTCGGCAGGTCCAGCACCGACAGGCCGGCAATCACGCCGGCGCACACCGCAGCACACAAGGACGAGGAGGTGGGTGCGTGACGCGCATCCTGGTGGTCGAGGACGAGGAGTCGTACCGGGACCCGTTGACGTACCAGCTGGCCCGTGAGGGGTTCGAGGTGGTGGAGGCCGCCAACGGCCCGGACGCGCTCGCCCTGTACGACGCCGGTGGTGCCGACCTGGTGCTGCTCGACCTCATGCTGCCCGGGCTCTCCGGGACCGAGGTGTGCCGGGAGCTGCGGGCCCGCGGTGACGTGCCGGTCATCATGCTCACGGCGAAGGACTCCGAGATCGACAAGGTCGTGGGTCTCGAGCTGGGGGCCGACGACTACGTCACCAAGCCGTACTCGTTCCGCGAGCTGCTGGCCCGCGTCCGGGCCGTCCTGCGTCGCCGCCAGCCGGGCGACGGGCTCGGCGAGGGCGAGGAGGACGGCGTGCTCGAGGTGGGCCCCGTCCGGATGGACGTGGAGCGGCACACCGTGACCGTGAGCGGTACGCAGGTGCCCCTTCCGCTGAAGGAGTTCGACCTGCTCGAGCTCCTGCTGCGCAACGCTGGCCGGGTCCTCACCCGTGGCCAGCTCATCGACCGCGTCTGGGGTGCCGACTACGTCGGCGACACCAAGACGCTGGACGTGCACGTAAAGCGGATCCGGTCCAAGATCGAACCGGATCCGGGGGCGCCGCGCTACCTGCTCACGGTGCGAGGTCTCGGCTACAAGCTCGCCGACGCGAACGAGCAGTAGGAGCCGCAGTGGCGCGGCTCACCCGCTCCTGAAGGACTGTTCATCTCGCGTTCACCTCGTCCTGGTGATCAGGTCATCCTGCGTGCCTACCGTCCCGGGTGTTGCCGGTGCTTGCCGGTACGCAGAAGACTTCTTCCGAACAGGATGGAACGACACGTGAAGCTCAGCCGATTCACCCGCGCTGGTTCTGCCGTCACGGTCGGCGTGCTCGCGCTGACCCTCGCAGCCTGCAACCCCGACGCTGCCGAGCCGGGTACGGAGACCTCGGAGTCGGCCGCCGCCGAGCTGACGGGCGAGTTCGCCGGCGCCGGCGCGTCGTCGCAGGAGTCGGCCATGGCCGCCTGGACCGCGACGTTCGGTGCGCAGCACCCCGACGTCACGATCAACTACGCCGCCGACGGCTCGGGCGCGGGCCGTGAGGCCATCACCGCCGGCACCGTCGCGTGGGCCGGCTCGGACCGCGCGCTGAAGGACGAGGAGATCACCGAGACCGCTGAGTACTGCGGCCCCGACGGTGCCTGGAGCCTCCCGGTCTACGTCTCGCCGATCGCCGTGGCCTTCAACCTGCCCGGCGTCGAGACGCTGAACCTCACGCCGGACACGGTGGCCAAGATCTTCGCCGGCACGATCAAGACCTGGAACGACCCGGCCATCGCCGCGGACAACCCGGACGCCACGCTGCCGACCACGGCCGTCGTGCCGGTGCACCGCTCCGACGACTCGGGCACCACCGAGAACTTCACGGACTACCTGGCCGCGACGGCTCCCGACGTGTGGACCTGGGAGCCGGACGGCGTCTTCCCCGAGGACATCGGCGGCGAGTCGGCCGGCCAGTCGTCCGGCGTGATCGGCGTCGTCGAGAGCACCGAGGGTGCTGTCACCTACGTCGACGCCTCGAAGGTCGGTGCCGGGATCGGCACCGCTGCGATCAAGGTCGGCGAGGAGTTCGTCGCCTACACGCCGGAGGCCGCCGCTGCCGCCGTCGACGCCTCGCCTCTGGCCGAGGGTCGCCACGAGCACGACCTCTCCTACGAGATCGACCGCACCACGACCGCTTCGGGCGCCTACCCAATCGTCCTGGTCTCCTACGCTCTCGTCTGCTCCAACTACTCGGACGAGGCCACCGGCACGTTCGTGAAGGAGTTCGTGGGCTACATCGCGTCGGCGGAGGGCCAGGAGGTCTCCGCCTCGGAGGCCGGCTCCGCGCCGATCTCGTCCGACCTGCAGGGCAAGGTCGCCGCCGCCCTCGAGGCCATCACGGTCGGCTGACCTCTGCCGCCCGTAGCACCACAGCAGTACCCTGCATGACGCCAGCCGGTGGCCGGGCCACACACCTCGACAACGAGGCGGTCCGGTCACCGGCATGGCCGTATGGTCAAGAATTGATCTCGCACCACCAGTGAACGCGACCACCTCGAGGAGCTCGGAGTGACCACAACCGACAGCCCGCCCGCCCCAGCGGCGGTGCGCCCCCGCCAGCGGCGGAGCGGTGACACCGAGCGGGGGTTCAGCCGGGTCTTCCGGTGGATCTCCACGGGTGCGGGAGCTCTCCTCCTGGGGGTGCTGGCCGCCGTGGCGCTCTTCCTGATCGTCCGGGCCTTCCCGGCGTTCACGGCCGGCGCGGAGCAGCTGCACGACGCGGGAAAGGTCCCCGGGTCCTTCGGCTCGCTCCTCGGCTACGTGGGCCCCCTCGTCTTCGGCACGCTGCTGGCGTCCGTTCTGGCGCTGGTGGTCGCCACGCCGATCTCCGTCGGCATCGCGCTGTTCATCTCGCACTACGCGCCGCGTCGCCTCGCCTCGATCATCGGCTACGTGGTGGACCTGCTCGCCGCGATCCCGTCGGTGGTCTTCGGGCTCTGGGGCGTCTACGTGTTCTCGGGCCTGGTCGGTGACCTCTGGGTGTGGTTCGCGGACGTGCTGAACCTGATCCTCGGGGCGAACGTCGAGGCGTCGCCCACCGGCCGTTCGCTCGCGACGGCGTCCCTCGTGCTGGCCGTCATGATCCTGCCGATCATCACCGCGGTCTCCCGCGAGGTGTTCCTGCAGACGCCGAAGCTGCACGAGGAGGCGGCGCTCGCGCTGGGCGCCACCCGCTGGGAGATGATCCGCACCGCGGTGCTGCCGTTCGGGCGCTCCGGCGTCATCTCGGCCGCGATGCTGGGCCTCGGCCGGGCGCTCGGCGAGACCATGGCCGTGTTGATGATCCTCTCGCCCGGCCTCAGCTACTCGTTCCAGATCTTCGACTCAGGTCGCCACACGACGATCGCCGCCAACATCGCCTCACGGTTCCCCGAGGCGAACGGCCTCGCGATCGACGTGCTGATCGCGACCGGCCTCGCACTGTTCGTCATCACGCTGGCGGTGAACATGCTGGCCCGCTGGATCGTCGCCCGCCGCAAGGAATTCTCGGGAGCCAACTGATGAGCACCTCGACCGCACCGACCCTGGACGCCGTCGAGCGCACCCGGGCGCTCCTCGTCTCCGTCGACCCGGGTCGTCGACGCATAGACCGGATCATGACGGTCCTCGTCTACGGCGCGTTCGCCCTGGCGATGGTGCCGCTGATCTCCCTCCTGTGGACCGTGATCGACAGCGGCCGCGTGAGGTTCACCCTCGAGTTCCTGACCTCCACGATGCGCGGCATCTACGGCGGGATCGACGCAGGCGGCGTCTACCACGCCATGATCGGCACGCTGGTGATCACCCTGCTGGCCGCGGTGATCTCGGTCCCGGTCGGTCTGCTCACGGCCATCTACCTCGTCGAGTACGGCCGTGGCCCGCTGGCCCGGGCGGTGACGTTCTTCGTCGACGTGATGACGGGCATCCCGTCGATCGTCGCGGGTCTGTTCGCCTTCGCGCTGTTCACCCTGATCCTCGGGCCGACAGGAGCCCGCACGGGCCTCGTGGGTGCTGTCGCGCTCTCGGTCCTGATGATCCCCGTGGTGGTGCGCTCCTGCGAGGAGATGCTGAAGCTCGTCCCGAACGAGCTGCGTGAGGCCTCGTACGCCCTGGGCGTGCCGAAGTGGCTCACGATCGTCCGCGTGGTGCTGCGCACCTCCGTGGCAGGTCTCACGACGGGCGTGCTGCTCGCGGTCGCCCGCGTGATCGGCGAGACGGCGCCTCTCGTCATCACGGCAGGCACCACCGACTCGTACAACGTCAACCCGTTCGACGGGCGCATGATGACGCTGCCGGTGTACATCTACAGCCAGTGGCGCCAGGGCGTCGTCCCCTGCCGGGAAGGGCAGGCCGACTGCCTGGCCGACATCAACGAGCTGCGGGCCTGGGCGGCCGCCCTGCTGCTGATCCTCATCGTCATGGGGCTCAACCTGATCGGCCGCCTTGTCACCCGCTGGTTCTCCCCGAAGCTGCGCTGACGCGCAGACTCCGCCGCAGGCTCAGCCCAGACGCAGCTCACACCGAAGGATGTACCCCCGATGGCTCAGCGCATCGACGTGAAGGACCTCAACATCTACTACGGCGACTTCCTCGCCGTGCAGGACGTCTCCATGACGATCGACCCCAAGTCGGTCACCGCGTTCATCGGCCCTTCGGGCTGCGGCAAGTCGACGTTCCTGCGCACCCTGAACCGCATGCACGAGGTCATCCCCGGTGCGCGCGTGGAGGGCTCGGTCGAGCTCGAGGGCGTGGACCTGTACGGCGCCGACGTGGACCCGGTCGCCGTGCGCCGCACGGTCGGCATGGTGTTCCAGCGGCCCAACCCGTTCCCCACGATGTCTATCAAGGAGAACGTGCTGGCGGGCGTCAAGCTGAACAACCGCAAGATCTCGAAGAGCGACGCCGACGAGCTGGTCGAGCGGTCCCTGCGGGGCGCCAACCTCTGGAACGAGGTGAAGGACCGCCTCGAGAAGCCGGGCTCGGGCCTCTCCGGTGGTCAGCAGCAGCGTCTCTGCATCGCCCGCGCCATCGCCGTGAAGCCCCAGGTGCTCCTCATGGACGAGCCCTGCTCGGCCCTGGACCCCATCTCGACCCTCGCGATCGAGGACCTGATCCAGGAGCTCAAGAAGGACTACACGATCGTCATCGTCACGCACAACATGCAGCAGGCCGCGCGCGTGAGCGACCGGACGGCGTTCTTCAACATCGCGGGCACGGGCAAGCCCGGCCGCCTGATCGAGATGAACGACACGGCCACGATCTTCTCCGCCCCGGGCGAGAAGGCCACGGAGGACTACGTCTCCGGCCGCTTCGGCTGAGTCTCTGCCCGACGACGCCGGTGCCCGCCTCCCGTACGGAAGGCGGGCACCAGTCTTTACCGGGCGATGCCGGCCATGGTGCCCGTCACGGGCTCGGTGGAGGTGACGAGGCACTGGACGAGGCGGTCGTCCCGCGAGATCCAGCTCTGCTCGCTCGGCTGAAGTGCGAGGTAGCTCAGGACAGAGCCTGCCGTGGGCAGCCCGACGAACTCCTCGAACTGGTCCGAGCAGAAGGTGTCTGCGGTAGCCGCGACGACCGCGTCGCCGGGATGGTAGTCACCGACGAGCTCGGTGATCGCGTAGACCTCGCTGTCGTGCGGGTGCGAGCACGGGACCAGCGGGACGGACGAGACCTCGGCGGTGAGGACCGAGGCGTCCAGGCAGTCGCCGACGTCGATCATGAAGACGTCGACGACTGCCGCGGCGGTAGCCGCACCGCTCTCGTCGCGGGCGGGTTCGGCAACCTGAGGGCCGAACATCTGGCCCAGGCCCAGCGCGCCGAACCCGACGAGCGCTGCGAGGCTGGCCGCTGTGGTGCCGGACATCCCACGCTTCCGTGGCATGTCGTCGTGCTGTGCAGTCACGGGCTTCCTGAGGTCGTTGTCGGCAGCGCCCCGGAACCCGGACTGCGCGCTTGTTACTGGGCGATGCCGGCCATGGTGCCCGTCACGGGCTCCGTGGACTCGATCACGCACTGCATCACGCGGTCGTCGGCCTGGGTCCAGCCGTCGGACGTCGGCACGAAGTACGTGAAGTCCAGGGCGGACTCCTCGTACGAGAGGCCCACGAACGTCCCGAACTCGGCGACGCAGTACTCCTCGGCCTGGGTGGCCAGCGCGTCGTCGCCGGGGAAGTCGCCCTCGGGCAGCGTCAGCTCGGCGAAGATCTCGCCGGTGTGGGGGTCGGTGCACGGGATGACGGGAGCGGTCTCGAACTCCGTCGCGACGCTGCTGAACGCGGCCATGTCGAGGCAGTCGCCCAGCTTGATCGAGAAGATGTCCGCCTCGGCCGACGCGGTGATCTCGCCGCCCGGCTCGTCGCGGGGGGCCTCCTGCGGGCCCCCGATCTCGTCCAGGATCGCGCCGCAGCCCGTGAGGAGCGCGGCGGACAGGGCGGCGGCAGAGACGGCGATGAGGGTGCGCCGGGTGGTGCGTCGAGGTGCGGAAACCACGCTGGTCCTTCGTTCGGACGACTGCGACAGGGCGTCGCGACGGCCCGGGAGCGGGCCGCACGGAAATCCTACCGATCCTGAAAGTTTCCTGAGGGAGCGCGCCGCAACGATTCGATACCGAGGGTGCGAAGGAAACGTGTGGCGGTTCGGATTTCAACCCTCGCCTCGCCTCGCGTCCGGCATCACGGCAGGTAGTCGGCGTACTCCGGCAGCGAACCGTCGAACACGGGGAGCGAGAGCTCCTCCTCCTCGCCGCCGACGCTGAGCACGGCGGGGAGGTTGCTGCCCGGGATGCCGTCCACGGCGTCGAGCTGGACCTGCTCCCCGTCCTCCGTGCCCAGGAGCACGGTGTCGCCGGCCTCGACCCGGACGGTGACGGGCGCCGCGCCCTCGGCCGTCAGGGTGAAGGTCGCGTCGTCGGAGGTCTGGTTCGTCAGCGCGCCGAGCAGCGTGCCCGGCGCACCGTCGCCCTCGGAGATCACGAGAAGGTTGATGCCGCGCAGGCGGGCATCCTTCGAGACCTCGACGCGGGCGCCGTCGGAGGGCGCGTAGTCGAGGGTCGTGGTCGTGGGGGAGCAGGCCGCCAGGAGCAGGACCGCCGTTGAGGCGCCGGCGAGGGCGACGGCGCGAGCGGTGACGGTGGCACGACGGGGCACGGTGAACTCCCTGGTCTACATGGTCTCGAGCGGTGCGCCGGGCGCACCCGGGGCGGTGGCTCGACAGCCACGCAGCACCCCGCGCCATCTTAGTGCGGGCCGTGCTGTGCGTGTCCCGGGCGAGCCGGGCATTTCCGGCGCTTACCGCCCGGAATGCCGCGACGTTACCTTCGTGCAGCGTTCTGACCTGCAGTTATGCCTCGATGGTGGCGTGGGGCAAACGTCCAGCGGGTGAGTTGTCCAGATCGTGCCGTGGTAAGATGGTGACCTGGGAAAGGGGACATCTGCAGATGACGTTCACAGTAGGCGAGACGGTTGTCTACCCGCACCATGGAGCGGCTCTGATCGAGGAGATCAAGACGCGCACCATTCGCGGCGAAGAGAAGATGTACCTCAAGCTCAAGGTCGCTCAGGGCGACCTGACCATCGAGGTCCCGGCGGAGAACGTCGATCTGGTGGGCGTGCGCGACGTGGTGGGCCAGGAAGGGCTCGACCGCGTCTTCGAGGTTCTGCGCGCCCCCTACACGGAGGAGCCCACGAACTGGTCCCGCCGGTACAAGGCAAACCTGGAGAAGCTTGCGTCGGGCGACGTCATCAAGGTGGCCGAGGTCGTCCGCGACCTCTCCCGTCGTGACGCCGACCGCGGTCTGTCCGCGGGCGAGAAGCGGATGCTCGCCAAGGCCCGTCAGATCCTGGTCTCGGAGCTCGCACTTGCCGAGCACACCGAGGAGGAGAAGGCCGAGGCGATCCTCGACGAGGTGCTCGCCAGCTGACGACCCTCGCAATCCTCACGGCCGCCGGGTCGGGGAGCCGGCTCGGCCGTGACCTTCCCAAGGCGCTCGTGGAGCTCGGCGGCCTGCCGCTGCTGCTCCACGCAGCCCGTCGCCTGGCGGCCTCGGGCGTGGTGGACGCCCTCGTAGTGACCTCCCCTCCTGGGCTCGTCGACGTCGTCCGCGGTCTGGTGGCCGCTGATCCCCATGTGGAGGTACCTGTGCGCGTCGTCGAGGGCGGCGCCACCCGTCAGGCGTCCGTGGCGATCGGCCTGGGTCTGGCCTCACCGGCCGACGACGTCGTGCTCGTCCACGACGCAGCGCGCCCGCTGGTCCCTGTCACCCTGGTGCGTCGCGTCGTCGACGCGGTCCGCGCGGGACACGGCGCCGTCGTCCCCGGACTCGCTGTCACCGACACGGTCAAGCAGGTCGAGCCGGGCCCGGGTCCTGAGCTGGTGGTCGGCACCCCCGAGCGCAGCGTGCTCCGGGCCGTGCAGACGCCCCAGGGCTTCGACCGCACCCTGCTCGAGCGGGCACACACCACCGGCGCAGCACGTGCCGTCGCCGAGCATCTCGCGGCCACGGACGACGCCGGGCTCGTGGAGGCTCTCGGCGAGCCGGTGCACGTGGTCCGTGGCGACGAGGCGGCCTTCAAGATCACGACCGAGCGCGACCTGCGGCTCGCGGAGCTCGTCCTGCAGGACCAGGCATGACCCAGGAGCTCGCATGACCGAAGGCCTCCGTACGACTCCGCTCCCGCGGGTCGGCACCGGCGTGGACGTCCACGCCTTCGCCCCCGAAGGATCTGACCGCCAGCTCTGGCTCGGCGGCCTGCACTGGCCGGGCGAGCGCGGGCTGGCGGGCCACTCGGACGCGGACGTGGCGGCGCACGCCGCCGCCGATGCCCTGTTCTCGGCGGCCGGGATCGGCGACCTCGGCTCGCACTTCGGCACGAGCCGGCCGGAGTGGTCGGGTGCCTCCGGGACGGCGCTCCTCGCCGAGGCCGCCAGGCGCGTTCGCGCTGCTGGGTACATCATCGGGAATGTGTCAGTCCAGGTGGTCGGCAATCGCCCGCGCATCGGAGCGCGGCGTCCCGAGGCGGAGGCGGCCCTCTCCGCCGCGGCGGGAGCTCCCGTGTCCCTGTCGGCCACCACGACCGACGGCCTGGGTCTCACGGGGCGGGGGGAGGGCGTCGCGGCGCTCGCCACCGCCCTCGTGGTCCCGGCGCCCGGCGGCCCCGGAACCCCGGCGCCCGGCGGCCCCCAGGGAGAGGGCGAGGAGTGAGCCCGCACACGCGCAAGCCGCTCGAGCAGCGGCGCGCGGAGATTGTCGACGCCGGTCTGCGGGTCGCGATGCGCGACGGTGTGGAGGCGGTCACCGTGCGGCAGGTCGCGCGTGAGGCCGGTGTCTCGCTCGGCACCGTGCACTACTGCTTCGACGACAAGGAAGCCCTCCTGCGGGCCATGGGCCGCGCCATCGCCCTGGCAGCCTCGCAGCCCGTCCTGGACGCGCTGGAGGCCAGCGACGACGCCTTCGGCATGGCTGCCGCAGCGGCCAAGTCGCTGCTGGTCGGGCTCAAGGACAACCGCCACATGCGGCTGCTGACCTTCGAGTTCGCCACCGCTGGTGCCCGGCAGCCCGTGCTGCGCGAGGTGGCGCTGGCGCACCTCGAGCAGAGCTACGCGATGACGCGGTCGTACCTCGAGGTGTTCGCCGAGCGGGGTGGCGTCCGGTATCGCGTCGACATCGAGTTCCTCGCCCGGATGGTCGCGGCGCTGATCGACGGCATCGAGATCGCGTGGCTCGTCACCGAGGACGACGAGTCGGCCCAGGAGGCGTTCGACGAGCTCGCGCGGATGGTCCTGTCCTACGTGGTCCGGGACCCGAGCACGCGGTCCGTGTAGGCGTTGCTGAAGACGCCGTCGGGGTCGGCCGCGGCCCGGACGCGCCCGAAGTCCCCGAACCGGGGGTAGAGCGGCGCCAGGTCCGCGGCCGTGCGCGTGTGGAGCTTGCCCCAGTGCGGCCGCCCGCCGGCCGCGGTGAGGATGCGCTCGGCTGCGGTGAAGTACCGCCCGAACGGCAGCCGCCAGTACTGGTGCACAGCGACGTAGGCCGTGTCGCGGCCGTGGGCGGTGGACAGCCAGACGTCGTCGGCGGCGGCGAACCGGACCTCGACCGGGAACGGGACGTTCTCCCCGGTCTCCCGGAGCCAGGCGTCGAGCTCGGCGAGGACGCCGAGCAGCGCAGCCCGGGGCAGCGCGTACTCCATCTCCCGGAAGCGGACCCGGCGCCGCGAGCAGAAGACCTCGTGGGACGGGGCGGTGTACGTCCGCGCCGACAGCACGCGCGCCGACAGGTCGTTGAGCCGCGGCGTCGACCGCGGGAAGTTCGTCGCTACCTCGTTCACCAGCGCGAACGCTCCGTTGGAGAGCACCTCCTCGTCCACGAACGTCCGGACCCGGGAGGCCGCCTGCGCCACGTCGCGCAGTCCGCGGCGCGGACGCGGGTCTTCGCCCGAGGCGCCCGGCAGGTCCGCGGGGTCGCGCGGCAGCCGGGTGTTGCGGAGAGTCAGGGCGCGCCGGGTCAGCGGAAACCAGTAGAGCTCGAAGTGGTCGTGGTCGGCGACGAGGTCGTCGAGCTCTGCCAGGACGCGGTCGAGGGGCCAGGGCTCCTCCTGCGCGCGGAGGTCGTACGCCGGCGCGACCTCGAGGGTGACCGCCGAGAGGATCCCCGTGGCGCCGAGCCCGAGCCGGGACGCCTCGAACAGGTCCCGGTCGCGCTGGTCCTCGGACCGGGCGGACACGTCGCGGACGGTCCCGTCCGGGCCCACCACCCGCACACCGCGCACCTGGGTGGCCAGGCCGCCGAACCGTGCACCTGTGCCGTGCGTGCCGGTCGAGATGGCGCCGGCGACCGACTGCCGGTCGATGTCGCCCAGGTTCCACAGGGCCAGCCCCCGGGCGTCGAGCAGCCGGTTGAGGGCGTGGAGGCGCGTCCCGGCGCCGACGGTGACCAGCGTGTTCCCGGTCGCCGCGTCACGCTCGATGCGCTCGATGCCGGAGAGGTGGTCCAGCGTGAGCAGAAGGCCGTCGGTGGCCGCGGCGGGCGTGAACGAGTGCCCGGCGCCCACTGCGCGCACCCGGAGACCCTCGGCGGCCGCGTCGGCGACGGCCGCGGCGAGCTCGCTCTCGTCCAGGGGCGCAGCGGTGCGCGCAGGGGTGAACGTCACGGTGCGCGCCCAGTTGGTCCAGGTCCGCGCTGATGAGCCGGCTGCCACGGGAGCACTATCCCACGCGACGTGGGGCGCCGACAGGGCCGCGATCAGCCGAACGTGCGGCCCTCGCCCCGGTACGTCGGGACCGAGCCCACGACCTCCTCGCCCTGGACGAGGCGGACCACGTCGAACCGCTCCATGAGCTCTCCCGCCTTGGCGTGCCGGAACCAGACGCGGTCGCCCACGGCCAGGTCCTCGGCCGCCCCGCGGGCCAGTCCCGTGCGGCGGAGCGGCGTCTGCACCTCGCCCGCGCCCTCGGTGCCGCTCAGGGCCCAGCCCGGCGTGACCACGCGTGGCAGGCGCGACGTCGCCGCGGGCCCCGACGCGACGTACCCCCCGCCGAACACCGTGACCCAGCCCGGCGCGGGAACGCGCACCACGTCGAGCCCGAAGTACGCGGCGGGCCGGGAACGGAAGGCCCGGTACCCGTCGAACAGCCCGGGCGCGAAGAGTCCCGACCCCGCGGTCACCTCCGTCACGGCGGGCGCCGCGGAGCTCGCCTCGAGCGAGCCGGTCCCTCCGGCGTTCACGAGCTCCAGCGGGTGCCCGACGGCGGAGCTCGCCTCCGCCACGACCCTCGCCCGCCGCTCCCTCAGCTCGCGCAGCGAGAGCCGCTTCACGGCCCGGACCGCGGGGCTGCTGTCGGGGAGCCCGGCCACCTGCGCCTCGTAGAACATGACCCCGCGCAGCCGCAGGCCGGGCGTGGCCGCGACCTGCGCCGCCAGCGCCGCGACCTCGGCGGGCTCGCGGAGGGGCGACCGGCGCACGCCGAGGTGGGCGGTGAGGCGGCCTGCTCCGAGCCGCAGCGACGCGTCCACGTCGAGGCAGACCCGGATCGGCGGGAGGTCCCGGTCGTCCGCCCCGATCCCCTGCGCGACCGCACCCACCAGCGCGAGGTGCGCTCCGCCGTCGGCCATCAGGGTGATCTGGTCGCGGGCGACGGGGTCCGCCACCAGGCGGGCGAGCGCGGCGCGGTCCGTGGTGGGGTAGCCGACCAGGACGTTGCGCACGCCCTCGCCCACGAGCCACAGGGCCTCGCGGAGGGAGAACGCCATGACCCCGCTGAAGCCGGCCTCGAGGCCGCGCCGGATCAGCGGGAGGACGCGGACGGACTTGGTGGCGAGCCGCACCGGGACGCCCCCGGCCCGGCGGAGCAGGTCCGCGGCGTTGGCGTCGAAGGCGTCGAGGTCCACGACGGCGACCGGCGCCGGCAGGTGCGCGGTCGCGGTGGAGAGCCGCGCGGTGTGGAGGCGGGGCGAATCGGGCGCCGACATGTCCTGACGCTACCGCGCCGGAGCCGCGCCGTGGCCACCCCGGAGGGCACGATATGCCTATGACTCACCTCGGCCCCGCCCGGACCCGTCGCATGACGGGACGCGACCCGCACGAGCCGGCCCGCTCGGCCACGCCGCTGGAGCTCCTGTTCGACCTGGCGTTCGTCGTCGCGTTCGGGGTGGCCGGCGAGCAGGCGGCGCACGCCGTGGTCGAGGACCACGTGGGGGTGGGGCTGCTCGGGTTCGTCTTCTCGATGTTCGCGATCGTCTGGGCCTGGATCAACTTCTCCTGGTTCGCGTCCGCGTTCGACACGGACGACCGGTTCTACCGGGTCACCACGATGGTCCAGATGATCGGCGTGGTGGTGCTGGCCCTCGGGCTCCCCGACATGTTCCACTCGCTCGAGGAGGGCGACCGGGTCCACAACGAGGTGATGGTGGCCGGTTACGTCGTGATGCGCCTGGCGCTGCTGGTCCAGTGGCTCCGCGCCGCGCGGCAGGCGCCCGAGTACCGGGCCACCTGCCACATGTACGCCCGGGTCCTCGTCCTCACCCAGATCGGGTGGATCGCGCTCGCGATCGCCCCGGTGGACGTGCCGACGTTCTTCGTCGCCGGGGCGATCCTCGGCGGCATCGAGATGACCGGGCCGCGCCTCGCGGAGCGGATCCCGGGCGGGGGCGGCGGGCTGCGCGGCACGCCCTGGCACGCGCACCACATCGTCGAGCGCTACGGGCTGCTCGCCATCATCACGCTGGGCGAGGGCGTCATCGGGACCGTGGCGTCGCTCAGCGCCGTCGTGGAGGACAGCGGCTGGACCGTCGACGCGGCGCTCGTGGCCGTGGCCGGGATCGGCCTGACGTTCGGGCTGTGGTGGACGTACTACATCACCCCGGCGTCCACGATGCTGCACCGGCACCGGGAACGGTCGTTCGCCTGGGGGTATGGGCAGATGGCGGTGATCGCCTCGCTCGCCTCGGTCGGGGCGGGGCTGCACGTGGCAGCGTCGTACCTGGGCGGCGAGTCGCACCTCGGAGCGGTCGGCACGGTCGTGGCGGTGGCGGTGCCGGTCCTCGTGTTCGTCGTCGCGGACTACACCCTCCACTGGGTGGTGATGCGCACGTTCGACGCGTTCCACGTGTGGCTGGTGCTCGGCGCGGTGGCGCTGCTCGCCGGGGCGGTCGTGGCCGCCGGCCTGGGCGTGGACATGGCCTGGGCGCTGCTGCTGGTCATGCTGGCGCCGGCGGTCTCCGTGGTGGGGTTCGAGACGGTGGGCCACCGGCACCAGGAGCGCGCGCTGGCGGCGGACGCGGGCTGACCGCGCCCGGTACCCTTGGCTGGTGAGCCTCCGACTGTACGACACCGCGACACGGGACGTGCGCGACTTCGAACCCCTGACTCCGGGCGAGGTCGGTATCTACCTGTGTGGCGCCACCGTGCAGTCGGCCCCCCACGTGGGGCACCTGCGGCCCGTGATCGCGTTCGACCTGCTGCGGCGCTGGCTCGAGCGGAAGGGCCTGCGGGTCACGATGATCCGGAACGTCACGGATATCGACGACAAGATCCTGGCCAAGGCGGCGGCGGCCGGCGTCCCCTGGTGGGCCCACGCCGCGCGGTACGAGCGCGTCTTCACCGAGGCGTACGACGCGATGGGCGTGCTGCCCCCCACCTACGAGCCGCGAGCCACCGGCCACGTGCCCGAAATGGTGGCGCTCATGCAGCGCCTCGTCGAGCGCGGGCACGCCTACGCCACGGGCGACGGCGACGTGTGGTTCGACGTGCGGTCCTGGCCGCACTACGGCGAGCTCACCCGCCAGCGGCTCGAGGACCTCAACCCCGAGGACAGCGAGTCCTCGCCCAAGCGCGACCCGCACGACTTCGCGCTGTGGAAGTCGGCCAAGCCCGGCGAGCCCGCCACGGCCGCCTGGGACACCCCCTACGGCCGCGGCCGCCCCGGCTGGCACCTCGAGTGCTCCGCCATGGCGCACCGCTACCTGGGCGAGCGTTTCGACATCCACGGCGGCGGTCTTGACCTGCGCTTCCCGCACCACGAGAACGAGCAGGCGCAGTCGCGCGCGGCGGGCTACGGCTTCGCCGAGCGGTGGCTGCACTGCGCGTGGGTCACGCAGTCCGGCGTGAAGATGAGCAAGTCCCTCGGCAACGGGATGCTCGTGAGCGAGCTCCTCGCCCAGGCACCCGCACCGGTGGTCCGCTACGCGCTCGCGTCCGTCCAGTACCGGTCCATGCTCGAGTGGTCCCCGGACACGCTCGACGAGGCGGGGGCCACGTGGGAGCGGCTGTCCGGGTTCGTCGCCCGCGCCACCGAGCGCGTGGGACAGGTGCCCGTCGAGGAGATCGCCAAGGCCGAGCTGCCCGAGGCGTTCACCGCCGCGATGGACGACGACCTGAACGTCCCCGCCGCGCTCGCCTCCGTGCACGAGCACCTGCGTGCCGGGAACTCGGCGCTCGCCGCCGGGGACGACGAGGGCACGCGGGCGGGCCTCGTGGCCCTGCGTGCGATGCTGGACGTGCTGGGCCTCGACCCCGTGGTCTGGTCCGGCCCCGCCGACACCCGGTACGCCGACGCGCTCGACACGCTGGTCCGGGCCGAGCTCGACGCGCGGGCGGCTGCCCGCGCCGCCCGCGACTGGGCGGCGGCGGACGCCATCCGGGACCGGCTCCTCGCGGCCGGCATCGAGGTCCAGGACTCCGCGGACGGCGCCCGCTGGGCGCTCGCGGCCAACAACTGACATCTGATATCTGACACACCCGGCGGCACCGGCGTAGTTCCGTGGCCGCCCTCAGGAACCGAGGCACCCATGGCAGCCACACCCAAGCGTCCCGGCGCAGTCCGCAAGGCGGGCAGCAAGAAGGGCGCCACCGTCGGCACCGGCGGCCACGGCCGCAAGTCCTTGGAGGGCCGCGGCCCGACGCCCAAGGCGGAGGACCGGCAGTACCACCCGGCGCACAAGCGCAAGGCCGAGGCGGAGAAGCGCGCCGCGACCGAGGGCCGACGTCGTCCGGGCGGCGACCGGAGCGTCGCCGGCTCGTCCCGCGCGGGCAAGGCGGGCGCCAAGGAGACCGAGCTCGTCACGGGCCGCAACTCCGTGCTGGAGGCGCTGCGCAACGAGGTCCCGGTGTCGGCGCTCTACCTGGCGACGCGCCTGGAGGCCGACGACCGCACGCGCGAGATCCTCCAGATCGCGTCCGGCCGCGGGTACAACCTGCTCGAGGTCACCAAGCCGGAGCTCGACCGGATGACCGACGGCGCGGTGCACCAGGGCGTCGTCCTGCAGGTGCCGCCGTACCAGTACGCGGAGGCCGAGGACCTGCTCGACGCCGCGGCGGCGGCCGGCGAGCCGGCCCTCATCGTGGCGCTCGACGGGGTGACCGACCCGCGCAACCTCGGGGCCGTCCTGCGGTCCGCCGGGGCGTTCGGCGCGCACGGCGTGCTGGTGCCCGAGCGGCGGGCGGCGGGCGTGACGGCGTCGGCCTGGAAGGTTTCCGCGGGCGCGGCGGCGCGTGTGCCGGTGGCGCGAGCCACCAATCTCACGCGCGACCTCGAGACGCTGAAGAAGGCGGGCTGCTTCGTGGTGGGCCTCGACGCCGACGGCGACACCCAGGTGGGCGAGCTGGCGTTCGCCACCGACCCGCTCGTCATCGTGGTGGGCTCGGAGGGCAAGGGCCTGTCCCGCCTGGTCCGGGAGACGTGCGACGCCGTGGTGTCCATCCCGATCTCGTCGGACACCGAGTCGCTCAACGCGGCCGTGGCCGGCGGCATCACGCTGTACGAGGTTGCGCGGCTGCGCAAGGCCGCGGCCGAGGCGTAGCGGCTCAGCCGTAGAGCTCGTCGCCCGCCCCGCGCGGGCCGAGCTCGGTCTCGTCCTGGACCTCGCCCGGGGCGAGGCCCAGGAGCGCCTTCTCGTCCGGGCGGTGGCGGAGAACGTTCTCCACGTACGAGGCGGTGGCCTCGGGCAGAGAGACGTCGCGCTTCGCGCGCTCCGAGACGAACCAGCGGTGGTCGAGGATCTCGTGGAAGAGCTGCGCGGGCTCGAGCTTGCGGCGGAGGTCGCGGGGCACGGCGGTGATCGTGGGCTCGAAGACGGTACGGAGCCAGTCGTGCGCGACGAACTCCTCCTCGTCGTTCTGCCGGTCCATCGCCGCACGGTACGAGTCGAGGTCGTTCAGCAGGCGTCGCGCCTGATTCTGCTGCACGTCGAGCCCGGTGAGGCGCAGCAGGCGGCGCGAGTGGTGGCCGGCGTCGACCACCTTGGGCTGGATGCGCACGGTGGTGCCGTCGATGTCGGTGGTGATCTCGAGCTCGTCCACGTCGAAGCCCAGGTTGTTGAGCTGCTCGATGCGGGCGGCGACGCGCCACCGCTCGTCGCCCGCGAACGCCTCGGCGACGGTCAGCGCGTCCCACAGCTCGGTGTACCGGGACACGAGCGCGTCGCCGATGCCGATCTCGTCGGTGTCCTCGTCGAGGAGCTCTCCCGCGGCGAGGTCCATGAGCTCGCCGATGATGTTGGTGCGGGCCAGGTCGAGGTCGTACGCACGCTGCTTGGGGCTCAGCTGGCGGTGCAGGTCGCCGGTCTCGGCGTCCACCAGGTAGGCGGAGAACCGGTCGGCGTCGCGGCGGAAGAGCGTGTTGGAGAGCGACACGTCGCCCCAGTAGAAGCCCACGAGGTGGAGGCGCACGAGGAGCACGGCGAGGGCGTCGATGAGGCGCGTGGCCGTGTCGGGCCGCAGTGCCTGGCTGAACAGGGCCCGGTACGGGAGCGAGAACTGCAGGTGCTCCGTCACGAGCACGGCCTCCAGCGGCTCACCGGTGGGCGACCGCCGGCCGGTGATCACGCCCAGGGGAACCACGGACGGCACGTCGATGCGGCGCAGCTGGCGCAGCAGCTCGTACTCGCGGTACGCCACCGACTCGCCGATCTCCTTGATGGCGATGACGCGGCCGGACAGGCGCACGAACCTGACGATGTGCCGAGAGATGCCGCGGGGGAGCGCGGCAAGGACCTCCGACGGCCAGTCCTCGAGCGGGACGTCCCAGGGGAGGTCGAGCAGCGCCGGATCCGGCGCCGCCGCGGTGATCTGCAGGTTCTGAGGCTTCATGTGTCCCTCCGTGATTACGCCGGAAGGGCCCGGCACACCGATGACGGTGTGCCGAGCCCTTCCGGCGTCAGTGCCGTCAGCTCAGGCGCTCGCCCGAGGTGGCGGAGAAGACGTGCTGCTGGCCCGGCTTGATGGCGACGGAGATGATCTCGCCCTTCTCCGGGACGTGGCGCGGGTTGATGCGGACGATCAGCTGGTCCGTCGAACCGGCGTGCAGGTCCGTGGCCACGTCGTCCTTCAGCGAGCCGTAGACGTACGCGTCCGAGCCGAGCTCCTCGACGAGGTTGACCTCGACGTGGAACGCACCGGCGGTCGAGGCGTCCACGACGTCCAGCGACTCGGGGCGGAAGCCCAGGGTCACCCGGTTGCTGTCGAGGTTGCTCGCGATGGTGCGGTCGATCGGGAGGGTGGCGGCGCCGACCTGGACGCTGCCGTTGGTCACGGTGAACGTGCCGATGTTCATGGCCGGGGAGCCGATGAAGCCCGCGACGAACACGTTCGCCGGCTTGTCGTACATCTCGCGCGGCGTGCCGACCTGCTGCAGGATGCCCGCGTTGAGGACCGCGATGCGGTCACCCATCGTGAGCGCCTCGGTCTGGTCGTGGGTCACGTAGACCGTGGTGACACCGAGGCGGCGCTGGAGCGACGCGATCTGCGTACGGGTCTGGACACGGAGCTTGGCGTCGAGGTTCGACAGCGGCTCATCCATGAGGAACACCTGCGGCTGGCGCACGATGGCACGGCCCATGGCGACGCGCTGACGCTGACCACCGGAGAGCGCCTTCGGCTTGCGGTCGAGGTACTCGGTGAGGTCGAGGATCTTCGCGGCCTCCTCGACACGCTGGCGGATCTCCGCCTTGGGCGTGCCGGCGATCTTCAGCGCGAAGCCCATGTTGTCGGCGACCGACATGTGCGGGTACAGCGCGTAGTTCTGGAAGACCATCGCGATGTCGCGGTCCTTCGGCTGCACGTCGGTGACGTCGCGCTCGCCGATGAAGATGTGGCCGCCGTTGACGTCCTCCAGGCCCGCGAGCATGCGCAGGGAGGTGGACTTTCCGCAGCCGGACGGGCCGACGAGGACGAGGAACTCGCCGTCCTCGATGTGCAGGTTGAGTGCGTCGACCGCGGGGCGCTCAGTCCCCGGGTAGATCCGCGTCGCGTGGTCGAAAGTGACCGTAGCCATGATGAAACATCCCTCCACCGGCAGGTACGTGCCGGACGATCCGTCGTGTCGGGTGTCGTTGCTTACACTCGCGTGTCTGCTGTGACACTGTTGCAGCGCGATCGTACCCTGACCTACGGGGTGCTCCGCCATGACCAGCGTCTCACCCCTAGGTCATGAGGTCATCACGCGGACATCTCGTGGCCCTCCAGATAGTCGGCCACCTGCACGAGAAGTGCGGCGAGCGCGTCGGGGTCGTCGACGCGGTGCACGGCCAGGGTGTCGCCCGTCCCGACCTTCACGGCGAGGTCGCCCTGCTCGAGTGCCGCGAAGGCGTGCTCGTCGGTGGTGTCGTCCCCGGCGTACATGACCCGGACCACCGCGGCGTCGCACTCGGCGCCCACCGCGGCCCGCAGCCTGCGCAGCGCCTCGCCCTTCGACGTGGTGACCACGGAGACCTCGACGACGTCCTTGCCGTGCATCGCGCTGAGCCCCAGGTTGGCGGCGACCTCGTCGGCGGCGACCGTCACGGCGGCCGCGTCGTCGGTCCCGGTGAGGCGCGTGTGGACCACCGCGGCGGACGGCTTCACCTGCACCCAGGCGCCCTCCCGCCCCGCGACGGCGGCCTCGAACCCGGCGATGAGCGCGTCCAGCTGCTGCGCCTGGACGGGCGACAGCTCGAGCGGCGCACCCTCGACGCCGGTGGCGGTGGCCCGTCCGGCCTCGGCCCCGTGCCCGCCCACCAGGAACGTCCCGGCGGGCGCCTGGGTCCGTTCCACCAGGTCCTGCAGGTCCCGGCCCGACACCAGCGCGAGGCGCACCGGCCGGTCGCGCCCCAGGTCCGCGAGGTGCTCCACGGCCTCGCGCGCTGCCTTGGTCATCGCGGAGGCCTTCGGGTCGTCCACGAGCGGGGCCAGGGTCCCGTCGAAGTCGAGAGCGATCAGCCAGGCGGTCGACCCGACCTTGTGGCCCGACGGGTGTGGCTTGCCTTCCGCGGAACCCTGCCGTTCGGCGTCGGGCGCCCTGGGTGCGGGGGCGCGTGTGAAGGCGCGCAGGGCGTCCGGGAAGCCGGAGTGGCGTGGGTCGACAGCGCGGGGCTCGACGGCGATGGGGCGGGCGGGGAGGGCGTTCAGCACGTCGAGGAACGCCTCGGACCACTTGGCGACGTCGTCGGACAGGACCTTGCGCCGCAGCCGGCGCATGCGCCGGCGCTGCTCGCGCGGGTCCATGGACGCCGCGGCCACGATGATGTCCTTCATCCCGTCGATGTCGTGCGGGTTGATGAGGAGCGGGCCGGGTGCGAGCTCGTCCGCGGCACCGGTGAACTCGGAGAGGACGAGGACGCCCCGCTCGTCGGACCGGGCGGCGATGTACTCCTTGGCGACGAGGTTCATGCCGTCGCGCAGGGAGGTCACGAGCATGACGTCGGCGGCGAGGTAGAGCGCCGCCATCTCGTCCTGCGGGTACGAGTGGTGCAGGTAGTGGATGGCCGAGTGGCCCAGCTCGCCGAACTCGCCGTTGATGCGGCCAACAAGGATCTCGACGCTCTCGCGGAGCTCCTGGTAGGCGCCGACGTTCTCGCGGCTCGGGCTCGCGACCTGGACCAGCGTGGCGTGCTCGACGTCGAGGCGACCGTCCTCGAGGAGTTCGCCGTAGGCCTTGATCCGGTGGCGGATGCCCTTGGTGTAGTCGAGGCGGTCCACGCCGAGCATGAGGATGTCGGGCTCGCCGAGGTCGGCACGGATCTCCTTGGCACGCGCCTGGATCTCGGGACGGCGGGCCAGCTCGTCGAAGCTCTTGGAGTCGATCGAGATGGGGAACGCCCCGGCGCGCACGTGGCGGCTCAGCCGGCCCTCGGAGTCCTGCAGCGTGATGATCGGGCCGCGGGTCGTGTAGTCGGTGAGCCGGCGCACCGCACGGACGAAGTTCGCCGCGTCGCCGTTGCGCTGGAAGCCGACGACGTCCGCGCCCAGCAGCCCGTCGATGATCTGGCGGCGCCACGGCAGCTGGCCGAACAGCTCCACCGGCGGGAAGGGGATGTGGTCGAAGAAGCCGATCCGCAGGTCGGGCCGCTGGTCGCGGAGCATCCGGGGGACGAGCTGCAGCTGGTAGTCGTGGACCCACACCACCGCTCCGTCGGCGGCCTGCTCGGCCGCGGCGTCGGCGAACCGCTGGTTCACCTTGCGGTACGCGTCCCACCACTGCCGGTGGTACGTGGGCGGCGCGATGACGTCGTGGTAGAGCGGCCACAGGGTGTCGTTCGAGAAGCCCTCGTAGTAGCGCTCGATCTCCGACGCGCTGAGCGTGACCGGCACGAGCCGGACGCCGTCGGCATCGAACGGTTCATGTGCCAGGTCGGGCGCTCCGGACCAGCCGACCCAGGCGCCGTCGGCCCCCTGCATGACCGGTTCGAGGGCTGTGACCAGGCCGCCTGGGGACCGTTGCCAGCTGAGCTCACCGCTCGGTGCCACCGAGAAGTCCACCGGCAGCCTGTTGGCCACTACCACGAGATCGTATCCGTCTTTACCTGGCAATGATCTACCCCTTGCCTTCCGTTACGAAACTTCCTACCGTTCCCAGGGTAACGGGGTCGTCCGCCTCTCCACAGTATCCAGGGACCGGGTCACCCGGGGCGGGGAGACCCCACGACGCAGGTCAGGGGCTGGTCAGTGGGTGGCGGTAGCGCGACGGGAGAGCGGCCGACCGATACGGTGTCCCCCATGAGGGAGGTGGCCCATGGGTGACGTGGACATGGGCGAGGCCAAGCCCACCGGGGGGGCCGTCGTCGGCGGTTACACGATCGTGGAGCCGCTCGGCAGCGGAGCCATGGGCGCGGTCTACCGTGCCGAGGACGGCGGCGGCAGCCCCGTCGCCCTCAAGCTGCTCCACCGGCACCTCGACGAGCCCGGCGCCCGCGAGCGGCTCCGCCGCGAGGCGGAGGCCCTCCAAGGACTGCGGCACCCCGCCGTCGCCCGCGTGCTCGATGCCGAGCTCGACGGACCCGAGGCCTTCATCGTCACCGAGCTGGTGGACGGACCCACCCTCGAGGACGAGATCGACGAGCGCGGCGCGCTCGACGCCCACGACCTCTTCGAGCTGGCCGACCAGCTCGCCGACGCGCTCGAGGCCGTGCACGGCACCGGCGTGGTCCACCGCGACCTCACCCCGTCCAACGTGCTGATCGCCCGGCACGGGCCCGTCCTCATCGACTTCGGCCTCGCGCACGCCCTCGGCGACGTGCGGGCCACCCGCACCGGCTTCGTCATGGGCACCCCCGGCTACCTCGCCCCCGAGCTGCTCGACGGGGCCGAGCCAGGACCGGACACCGACTGGTGGAGCTGGGCCGCCGTGCTCGTCTTCGCCGGGACCGGCCGCCCACCCTTCGGCGTGCGCCCCACCGAGGCCGTGCTGCGGCGCTCGCGGGATGGCCGCGTCGACCTCATCGGGCTGCCGTCCCGCACGGCCCGTGCGCTCGGGGCCGCCCTGCGGGCCGTCCCGACCGAGCGGTGGGGGCCCACCGAGGTGGCCCGCGCGCTGCGCCGGTCCGCCCAGGATCTTGATGCCGGCATCGCCGCGCCCGTGCTGATGCCCGGCGCCGACGACACCGAGGTGCTCGGGGCGCCGGCGGTGGACGACACGCTCGTGGTCGACGGGCGGGAGCTCGCGGTCACCGAGACGGTTGCTGCGACCGGGGGCGGTTCGGGCGGTTCGGCGGCCGGCTCGGCGGGCGCCGGCTCGGCCGGGACCGCTGTGCTGGAGGCAGGGCCGGGGGCCGGCGACACCGCCGTGCTGCCTGGGGACTCCGTGCTGCCTGGGGACACCGTGCGGAAGGGGCGCTCCGTGACGGGACGGGCGGTGGGCCTGCCGGTCCGTCCGCTCGGCGAGGACCGCTACCAGGCGGTGGGAGACGTCCCGCCGGAACCCGAGGACGACGTCCCGGCGCCCGTGCGCGGGAAGGGGCGGGGTGCGGTCGTCGCGCGGCAGGCCCCTGCGGCCGTCGTCGTGCCCCCGTACCAGGCCCCCACGTACCTGCGCCGCCGCGGGACCATCGCGGCGGTCGCCCTGCCCA
This sequence comes from Antribacter gilvus, assembly GCF_003946865.1. Taxonomy (GTDB): domain Bacteria; phylum Actinomycetota; class Actinomycetes; order Actinomycetales; family Cellulomonadaceae; genus Antribacter; species Antribacter gilvus. Next base: position 163,559 of record NZ_QXTH01000006.1, on the reverse strand, counting down.
TCGTCGTGCTCGGGGCCACCAGGCCGGGCCTCGCCTTCGCGATCCTCGTCGTGCTCGTCGTGACCGCCCGCCTGTCCGGCGTCGTCGTGGACGAGTTCCATGCCCGCCGTGTCCGGCGAGGTGTGGGGCGTTTCGACGGCACCGTCACCGCCCTGAAGACCCCGTGGCACCTGGTCCGGGCCGTCTTCGGCTCGCTGCCCGCCCTTCTCGTGGCGGCGTGCGCAGCAGTGCTCACAGTCATGATCGGGTTGTGGCTCTTCGCGCCGGGGCGCGTGATCATCGTGCCCCAGACCAGCGTGGAGGCGCGGTCCGTGGGCGGCATGAACGAGCCGATCGTCGATACCTGGGTCCTGGCCGCCGCGCTGCTCATGGCGGTCCTCGTCGCCTGGTTCGGGCCCGCCGCCTCGGGAACCCGGTCCGGTGCGCGCCCGTTGCTGGCGCTCGTCGCGCCGGGCTGGCTGGGGTCGGCCGTGATCGTCGGCATCGCCCTGGTGCTGGCCTGGCTGGCGCTCTCCGACTGGCTCGCGGAGCCGCTCGCCGTGACCTGGTGGCCGCTGCCGGGGCGCCCCGAGATCGAGTAGCGGCGGTTCGTCCGAAGGCGTCGAAGCGTTCCGAGCCGGTGTCCGGTGCACACCTTTTGGGTTCAGCCCATGCACAGGTAATGCGGGTATCCTGACTGGGTAGGCGGCCCTACGCCCTCGCCGAAACGTCGCACACCGGTGCGCCGACACGAAGGACCCTGATGTCGACCAGCCAGAACATGTCCAAGGCCGAGCGCCGCGACGCCGCGCGAGCCGAGGCGCTCTCCCTGCAGAAGAAGCAGCAGGCCCGCGAGAAGACCACCCGCCTGATCACGCTCGGTCTTCTGGGCGCCCTGGTGATCTTCCTCGGGGTCGTCGTCTGGTTCATCGTGCAGGAGGGCCAGAAGTCCACGATGGAGCGGGTGGACCGCTTCCCGGCCGGCGTGGTCGAGGAGACGGGCATCGCGGTCGGGGCGTCCGGTGCGGCAGGCGAGCGGACCGAGGACGCTCCGCGCCTCGACGTGTACGTCGACTACATGTGCCCCATCTGCGGGCAGTTCGAGCAGACCAACGGCGCCAGCATCGACGAGCTGCGCGAGTCGGGCGAGGTGGACCTCGTGATCCACCCCGTCGCGATCCTGGACCGCGTGTCGCAGGGCACCGAGTACTCGACGCGTGCCGCGTCGGCCGCGGCCTGGGTCGCGGACCAGGCACCGGAGGCCTTCGAGGCCTACAACGACCTCCTGTTCGCGAACCAGCCCCCCGAGAACACCGGTGGCCTGACCAACGCCCAGCTGGGTGACCTCGCCGAGCAGGCGGGCGCGTCCTCCGACGTGGCCGGCGGCATCGCGAGCGGCGAGGCCGAGCGGGAGTTCAGCGAGTGGGTCACCGCAGTGACGGCTGATGTCCAGACCAAGGACTTCTTCGGCGGCACGCCGACCGTCCTGATCGACGGCGAGAAGTTCCAGGACTGGCAGACCGTGGGCAACCTGACCCAGGCGATCAGCCAGGCCGGCTGACCCTGGCGTCGATCGGGCCCGGGCTCCCGACACCCCTGCCGGTGTCGGGAGCCCGGGCTCCTGTGTGTGGTGTGGCTGTGGTGCTGGCGCTCAGGATCGTGCGGTGGGGGCGCTCAGGCCGTCGCGTCGGGAGGCGCTAGGCTTGTCCCCGGCTCGCGGTGGACCGATCCGAGCCGTGCCGCCTTAGCTCAGCTGGTAGAGCTCCCGTCTTGTAAACGGAAGGTCGTCGGTTCGAATCCGACAGGCGGCTCCACGACAGTCAGCGAGGCCCGGAATCCTGCGGATTCCGGGCCTCGGTGCTTGCTGGGAGGGCACCCGAGAGGGCCATCCTCGCGACCAGGCGATCGTGCATCGAATCGGCCCTGAAACGGTGCACGATCGCCTGGTCGCGACGCCCGCACTGCTCCCGCTCCGACGACGCGTGTCCCTACGCCCGCGGCCACGCGTCCAGCGTCGGCCACTTCGGGGTGCGACCGTCGCCCGAGGACCGGCCCGTGAGCCGGCGCCTGATCCACGGCGCCACGTGCGTGCGGGCCCATGCGGTGTTGGCACGGGCCTGCGCGGCGAGGGTGAGGCGCTGGGCAGTGCCGAGCGGTTCGTCCCAGGCGGTGTCGTCCGGTTCGAGCCCGAGCGCGGTGAGCGCGGCCTGCGCTACCCGGTGGTGGCCGTCAGGCGTGAGGTGGATGCGGTCCTCCGACCACGAACGCAGGTCATGCAGCGCGTGCATGCCCCAGAGGTCGACGACGTGCGCCCCGTGCCGGCGCGCGATCGTCCACAGGTTCGCGTTGTAGATGCCCACACGGCCGTTGGTCCAGCTCAGCGCGCCGCCGCCCTTGAAGCCGGTGGCGAGGAGCACGTCGGCCCCGGTGGCGCGGATCTTCACGACCGCGTCCTCCAGGTGGCTCGACAGGAGGTCGATGTCCGCTGCCGGACGGAGGATGTCGTTGCCGCCCCCCACGACGGACACCAGGTCGGGCTGGGCGTCGAGGGCGACCGGGAGCTGCTCGGCGAGGATCGGCCGGAGCAGGCGTCCCCGGATCGCGAGGTTGGCGTACTGCAAGGGCGCCTCCCCGTCGGCGACGCGGCGGGCGGACAGCGCCTCGGCGAGGCGGTCCGCCCAGCCACGTTGCGTGTCGGGCAGGTCCGGGTGCGGGTCCCACAGACCTTCGGAGAAGGAGTCGCCGATAGCGACGTACCTGGTCCAAGGGGCAGACGGCGCGGTGGGCCGGGTCGAGACGGTGGCGGCGGAGTCAGGATCGGGTGTCGTCATGCTCACCTGCCCATCGTGCCCCAGCGAGGTTTCGCCGAGGCGTCAGACCTGCGCGATCTGGATGAGGTTTCCGCATGTGTCGTCGAACACAGCGGTCGTCACGGGCCCCATGGGGGTGGGCGGCTGGGTGAAGGTGACGCCGAGGGCGGTGAGCCGGTCGTACTCCGCCTGCACGTCGTCCACACCGAACGACGTGGCGGGGATGCCGTCGGCCACGAGCGCCTCCTTGTACGGGGGCACGGCCGGGTGGGCGGACGGCTCGAGCAGCAGCTCGACGCCGTCCGGCTCGCCCGGGCCCACGACGGTGAGCCAGCGGTACTCACCCACGGGGACGTCGTTCTTCTTCACGAAGCCGAGCACGTCCGTGTAGAAGCGCAGGGCCTTCTCCTGGTCGTCGACGAACACGCTCGTCACGGTGATGCGCATGGTCACTCCTCCGGTGGGGCGGGCCACCGCTCGGCGATCTGCCGCAGCGGCGCGGTGTCGAGGTCGTGGAACTTGTACCGGCCCTCGCGCCGGGTGTGGACGAGCCCTGCGGCCTCCAGCACGTCGAGGTGCTGCGAGATCGCCTGCCTCGACGAGCTCAGCCCGTGGTTGTTCAGCAGCCGGCCGCAGAGCTCGAACAGTGTCTGGCCGTCCCGCTCGGCGAGCTCGTCGAGGAGAGCGCGCCGAGTCGGGTCGGCCAGGGCCTTGAAGACGTCGTCCACACCGCCATCATAGGCAAGCATCCACTTGCCTGTCATGTGCGGCCTCAGGAGGAGGGCAGCGTCCAGTCGATCGGCGTGCCGCCCTGCGCCTGGAGCAGCTCGTTCACCCGGGTGAAAGGCCGGGACCCGAAGAAGCCGCGGTGCGCGGACAGGGGCGACGGGTGCGCGCTCTCGATGGAGGGGACCTCGCCCAGCCAGGGCTTGAGGGACTGGGCGTCCCGCCCCCACAGGATCGCGACCAGTGGGCCGCCGCGTGCGACGAGCGCCCGGATCGCCGCCTCCGTGACGGCCTCCCAGCCCTTGCCCCGGTGCGAGCCGGCCTCGCCCGGGCGCACGGTGAGCACCCTGTTCAGCAGCATCACGCCCTGGTCGGCCCAGGGGCGCAGGTCGCCGTTCGAGGGCAGCGGCGCCCCCACGTCCTCGCCGAGCTCCTTGTAGATGTTGGCGAGAGACTTCGGCACGGGGCGGACGGTGGGCTGCACCGAGAACGAGAGCCCCATGGGGTGCCCCGGCGTGGGGTAGGGGTCCTGGCCCACGACCAGCACCCGCACGTCGGCGAACGGGCGCTGGAACGCGGCGAGGATGTCACCCGGTGCGGGCAGATAAGCCCGCCCGGCGGCGGTCTCGGCGCGCAGGAAGTCGCCCATGGCGTGCACCTGGTCCTCGACGTCTGCCAGCGCCGCTGCCCAGTCGGGTGCGATGACCTGCGACAACGGAGGTCGGGGCGCTGGGGTGGCGCCTGCGGGCGCGGTCTGTTCGGTCGTCATCTCCACCCGGGCGACGCTACCGGTCCCCACCGACACGCGGGCAGGGGCGGGCGCCCGAGGTGACGTGGAGGTTCCGAGGAGGTCGCGCAGGTGTCCAGGAGGTGAATGACACTGGTGTGCTTCGGGCCTACTGTGGCGGTATGAGGAGCAGCCGATGAGCGAGATGGTGGTGACCGTGCCGGGCGCCCAGCCCACCGTCGTCCAGGTGGTGGAACCCCAGGTCGAAGCGCCTTCCGAGGGCGCGGCCGCAGGGCTCGACGACCGTGAGCGGGAGATCCTCGCCTTCGAGCGCCAGTGGTGGAAGTACGCCGGCGCGAAGGAGGAGGCGGTGCGTGATCTCTTCGGCATGTCGGCCACTCGCTACTACCAGGTTCTCAATACCCTGATCGACTCCCCGGCCGCGCTCGCGCACGACCCGTTGCTGGTCAAACGCCTGCGTCGCCTCCGATCCACCCGCCAGCGGGCCCGTTCCGGGCATCGCCTCGCGGACGAGAAGGGCTGAGGCCGGTCACCCGGCCCCAGGCTGACCCGCTACCCTTTCCGCCGTGACCAAGAGCGCGTACCCCTACCCGCCCGACGAGTTTGACGTCGCCGTGCCCGGTGGCGCCCCGGTCGGGGTGCACCGTGCTCCACGCAGCGGCTGGAGCTCGGCGTGGCCCTTCCTCCTCGTCGCGGTGGTCTGCGCCGTGGTCGCGTGGGGCGTGATCTCGTTCATCATCGGACAGGACGGTCCGGCCGACGCCGACACGCCGACGGGTACGTCGACCGTCGCTGCGACCGACGCGCCGACCGACCCGTCGGCGGCGGCTACCGACCCGGCTGTCTCGCCCTCGCCGGAGGCGCCGCCCGCACCCGACGTCGCCGCTCTGATGGCTGCGGGCGACCCGGCCGCGACGATCTGGGTCTACAACTACAGCGGCAACGTGGCCACCGTCGACAAGCTCGCTGCCAAGACCGTTGGTTACCTGGAGCCCTGGGGCTTCACGAACGCCGAGCCGATCTCGGACGACGCCGCGGAAGGCGCCGACGCGACGGCGAACACGATCTACTACGGCGAGAACCGTGCGAACGAGGCCAAGGCGGCCGCGGCGATCCTCGGCATCCCTGAGGCTCAGCTCGTCATGTCCGAGGCTGTCACCGCCTCGCCGCAGGCACTCTGGGTCGTTATGGTCACCGACGTCACGCCGCAGGTCCCGGCAGGCTGACCCGCACTTCACCCGGCTTCGCCGCCCACCGCTCCGTCACGTACCCGAAGGCCGTCGTCCACCCGGACGGCGGCCTTCGGGGCATTTTGGCACTCTGTCTGGGTCGCCCCGTATTACGCCCGCGATCCTGTCCGCTCGCGGCGAACCCGCCTGAGCTCTGCCGCGCTGGCCTGCGCGTTCGCTGATCGCGAAAAGCGACATACGGGATAATGAGCCTTCCGTGGTGTGAGACGGACCACTACGCTCGAACCACCACGGGTCGACCGAGTGTCCCGTGCGAGAGGTACAAGGAGAAAGACAATGGCCCAGGGCACCGTCAAGTGGTTCAACGCGGAGAAGGGGTATGGCTTCATCACCCCGACCTCCGGTGGGCAGGACCTCTTCGTCCACTACAGCGCCATCGAGACCGACGGCTACCGCACCCTCGACGAGGGCCAGTCCGTCGAGTTCGAGGTGGGGCAGGGACAGAAGGGCCCGCAGGCGGAGCAGGTCCGTCCGCTCTGACGCGACGGGAACCTGACCGAGGGGCAGACGGGCGGGATCGCCCGCCCGTCGCCCGCCCCCGCCACCCCTGTCAGCGCTCGATGCCGAGGTCTGCTGTGATGGGTGCATGACTCTGCTCGACGCCGTGGTGGTCGGCTCGGGACCCAACGGCCTCGCCGCCGCGGTGACCCTTGCCCGCGCCGGCCTCTCCGTCCGGGTCCTCGAGGCCCAGCCCACGATCGGCGGGGGCTCACGGACGCTCCCCGGCCTCGCGGGCAGGCCGGAGCTCCTGCACGACGTCTGCTCCGCCGTGCATCCCATGGCGTGGTCCTCGCCCTTCCTGCGCGCCTTCGACCTCGCGGCCCGGGGCGTCGAGCTCAGGACTCCGGACATCTCCTACGCCCAGCCCCTCGACGGCGGCCGGGCGGGCCTGGCGTATCACGACCTCGACCGCACGGTCGAGGCGCTGGGCCCGGACGGCCCGGCCTGGCGCAGCCTGGTCGGGCCGCTCACCGCGGGCTGGGAGCACGTGGCGGCGGTCGCGCTCGGTGACCGCCGCACGATCATGGGCATGACCGGCACCACCGGCGTGCCCATGGGGGCACGGACGACGTCGGGCCCCGGGCTGCTCGGGACGCTCGGCGCGGTCCTCGGTGCGGCCGGTCCCGGCCTGCGGTTCGGCGGCGGGCTCCTCGAGCAGGGCACCGCCCTGTGGGGCCGGCGCTTCTCCGGCGACGTGGCGCCCGCGCTGCTGACCGGGGTGGCCGCCCACTCCATCGCGCCGCTGCCGTCGCTCGCGGCGGCGGGCACGGCCCTGCTGCTGGCCGCCCTCGCGCACGGGCCGGGCGGCTGGCCGCTGCCGGTCGGAGGTTCGGGGGCGATCGTCGCGGCGCTGGTCCAGGACCTCCTGGAGCACGGCGGGGAGGTCGAGACGGACCGCGAGGTCCGGACCGCGCGCGACCTCCCGCCCGCGCGGACGTACTTCTTCGACACGGCGCCGGGTGCGGTCGCGCGGATCATGGGGACGCGGCTCTCGCCGCGGGCACGTGCGGCCTTCGGCCGCTTCCGGCACGGCAACGCCGCGGCCAAGGTGGACTTCGCGCTGTCGGGGCCGGTCCCGTGGGCGGTGCCCGACGTCGGACGCGCGGGAACCGTCCACGTCGGCGGCAGCCGTCCACAGCTGGCCGCCGCGGAGCGCGAGGTGGCGCGCGGGCGGCACGCGGAGCAGCCGGTGGTGCTGGTGAGCGACCCGGTCGTGACGGACCCCGGCCGGGCGGCGGGCGGGCTGCGGCCCCTGTGGACGTACGCGCACGTCCCCGCAGGGTCGGACGTCGACATGACCGAGGCGGTGACAGCGCAGCTCGAGCGGTTCGCGCCAGGATTCCGGGACGTGGTGGTGTCGGCGCGGTGCGTGCCTGCGTCGCGGATGCCGCTGCACGACGCCAACTACGTGGGTGGCGACATCGCGGCGGGCGCTGTGACGATGGCGCGGATGCTCGCGTCGCCCGCGGGCGGGTGGGAGCCGTACTTCGGGGGCGCCGAGGGCGTCTACCTCTGCTCCGCGTCCGCACCACCTGGCCCCGGGGTGCACGGTATGGGCGGCTGGCACGCGGCCCGTCGGGCACTGCGCCGCGAGTTCGACGTGCGCCGGTCACCGTCCCTCGCGCCCTGAGGCGCCTTGCACTCTCCGGTCGAGAGTGCCAATAATGGGTTAGCACTCTCGCACTGAGAGTGACAAGCAAGGTCGAACGGTGAGGCCTGCTGCCTCGGCGAGACATGGACGCCGAGGCGGAGGGTCGTCCGTCGCGGGCGCCGGCCGACCGACACACGCCACCAGCGGAGGATTTTTCCCCATGGCCAAGATCATCGCGTTCGACGAGGAAGCTCGTCGGGGCATGGAGCGAGGGCTCAACGTCCTCGCAGACACCGTCAAGGTCACCCTCGGCCCGAAGGGCCGCAACGTCGTGCTCGACAAGAAGTGGGGCGCGCCGACGATCACGAACGACGGCGTCTCCATCGCCAAGGAGATCGAGCTCGACGACCCGTTCGAGAAGATCGGCGCCGAGCTCGTCAAGGAGGTCGCCAAGAAGACCGACGACGTCGCAGGTGACGGCACCACCACCGCGACCGTCCTCGCTCAGGCGCTCGTCAAGGAGGGCCTGCGCGTCGTTGCCGCCGGCGCCAACCCGATCGCCATCAAGCGTGGCATCGAGAAGGCCGTCGAGGCCGTGACCGAGCAGCTGCTCATCGCCGCCAAGGACATCGAGACCAAGGAGGAGATCGCTGCCACGGCCGCCATCTCCGCCGGCGACACCGCGATCGGCGAGCTCATCGCCGAGGCCCTCGACAAGGTGGGCAAGGAAGGTGTCATCACGGTCGAGGAGTCGAACACCTTCGGCCTGGAGCTCGAGCTCACCGAGGGCATGCGCTTCGACAAGGGCTTCCTCGCTCGCTACTTCGAGACGGACCCTGAGCGCCAGGAGGCCGTGCTCGAGGACCCGTACGTCCTGATCGTCGAGTCGAAGATCTCGAACGTCAAGGACATGCTCCCGGTCCTGGACCAGGTCATGAAGTCGGGCCGCTCGCTGCTCATCATCGCCGAGGACGTCGAGGGCGAGGCCCTCGCGACCCTGGTGCTGAACAAGATCCGCGGCACCTTCAAGTCCGTCGCCGTCAAGGCCCCGGGCTTCGGCGACCGTCGCAAGGCCATGCTCCAGGACATCGCGATCCTCACCGGCGGCCAGGTCATCACCGAGACGGTGGGCCTCAAGCTCGAGAACGCGACGCTGGACCTGCTCGGCCAGGCGCGCAAGGTCGTCGTCACCAAGGACGAGACCACGATCGTCGAGGGTGCCGGCGAGGCCGACCTCATCGCCGGTCGCGTGAACCAGATCCGCAGCGAGATCGAGAAGTCGGACTCCGACTACGACCGCGAGAAGCTCCAGGAGCGTCTCGCGAAGCTGGCCGGCGGCGTGGCCGTCATCAAGGCCGGCGCTGCCACCGAGGTGGAGCTCAAGGAGCGCAAGCACCGCATCGAGGACGCCGTGCGCAACGCCAAGGCTGCCGTCGAGGAGGGCATCGTCGCCGGTGGTGGCGTGGCCCTCATCCAGGCCGGTGCCATCGCGTTCGCGAAGCTCGAGCTCGAGGGTGACGAGGCCATCGGTGCGCAGATCGTTGCCGCCTCGATCTCGGCACCGCTCAAGCAGATCGCCATCAACGCCGGCCTCGAGGGCGGCGTCGTGGCGGAGAAGGTCCGCAACCTCCCGTCGGGTCACGGCCTCAACGCCGCGACCGGCGTGTACGAGGACCTGCTCGCCGCGGGCGTCAACGACCCGGTGAAGGTGACGCGTTCCGCGCTCCAGAACGCCGCGTCGATCGCCGCGCTGTTCCTCACCACGGAGGCCGTCGTGGCCGACAAGCCGGAGCGCAACGCCCCGGCCCAGGGTGGCGACGGCGGCATGGGCGGCATGGACTTCTAAGTCCTGCCCCTCGCTGACGACGGAAGCCGTCTCCCCTTCGGGGGAGGCGGCTTCCGACGTAGGCGGAGCAGACGGCTCAGGCGCCGTAGGCGGAGCGGACGGCTCAGGCGCCGTAGGCGGAGCGGACGGCTCAGGCGCCGTTGTCACGTGAACAGCCGCGTCGCCTGCACCTCCGCGTCCGCGTAGGTCTGCGCGGCGGCCGCCAGGGCCGCCTGGATCGCGTCGAGCGCCGACTCCACCTGCGCCTGCGCCGCGCGCCACTGGCCGACCGTGCCGGAGAACGCCGTCGCGGCGCCGCCGTGCCAGCTGCCCTGCAGTCCCTCCAGGTTGCGCATCAGCCCTCCGACCTCCGCCCGCACGGTCGCGACGGAACCCGCCACCGCCGCGCTCGCCAGGCCTACCTGCTCGCTGTCGACCTCGAACCTCATCACGCCCCCTCTCCGGGCCGGTGGACCCGGCCCTGCCCGGACCTTCCGGGCGCCTGCCCGGACCTCCCGGGCATCGTCGACGCTAGCCAGGCGGGGACGACGTCGGGCGGCGTGGTGGGGGAGCTGTGCACAGAGCCGGCCCGGACGCTGTTGTGGTCGGCGTCCGGGCCAGGTGGCGGCGTGCGAGCGGTCAGCCCGCCTGCTGGAGCTTGCGCTGCTCCTTCGTCAGGCGGTGCAGCTCGGCGTCGAGGTTCTGCCGCGCGGGCTCCTCCCACGCGGCGCCCATCGGGCTGAAGAACAGCGACTCGCGGGCGAGCAGCTTGCTGATGATCTTGATGCGGGCGTTGAGGTAGTCCTCGAGCGGGATGTGGGCGTACTCCGCCCGCACGTCCGCCGTGTACTCCTTGTAGCGCTGGGGCTCCGAGGCGAGCATCGCCAGGTCGGCGTCGTTGAGCACCGCGGCGTCGAAGTCCGTGGGGTCGGGGGCGTGCCGCAGGAGCCCGTTCACGAGGTGCGCCACGCGGTCTGCCGACGCCTCGGGCACCCCGAGGCTCATGAGCTCGGTGCGGGCGAGCTCGGCGCTCTCGTGCGTCTGCTCGCCGCCGCTCTCCGCGTAGGCGGCCTTGCGCTCGGCGTCGAACACTGCCCCGTGGTACCAGGCGGCGAGGCGCACCAGCTCGGGCTTGTGCGTCTCCTGGGCCAGCTCGTCGACCCGGTGCAGCACGGCCGCGAGGTGGCGGAGGTTGTGGAAGTGGCGGTTCTCGGCGGTCCAGCGGTCGATGAGGGCCTGCCCGACCCGGCGGATCTCGTCCTCCGGTGCGGTGGCGCCTGCTCCGACGGCGCTGCGGACGAATGACGAGAGGAACCACTGTGGTGCGTCGTGCAAGACGCCCATGAGTATCAGGCCTTCGGCTCGGGTGCAGTCGTCTCTCTCCAGCGTACGACCGATGGCCGGGCCGGGGACGGCGCATCATCGTAGCCGGACGGGCGTGTCCGGCGTCAGCGCCCGATCAGGCTCCCAGCGGGAGCCGCACGCTGACCGTCAGGCCGCCGCCCGGGGTGGGCGTCACCTCGACGTGGCCGTCGTGCGCGCCCACGATCGCGGCGACGATCGCGAGGCCCAGCCCCGAGCCGCCGGACTCGCGCGTGCGCGACGAGTCCGCCCGGTAGAACCGCTCGAAGATGCGCTCGGCCTGCTCCGGGGTGACGCCCGGACCGTGGTCGCGGACCTCGAGCACGGCCACGCCGTCGGAGGCCCCCGGGGCGGTCCCCAGGGCGATCTCGACGGGCGTGCCGGCCGGCGTGTGCCGTGCGACGTTGCCGATCAGGTTGGTGAGGACCTGGCGGAGCCGGTCGGCGTCGCCGGTGACCACCACCGACGCGGGGACGTCGCCGGACGCGAGCGGGACGAGGCGGACGTCGCGCGTCGGGTCCAGGGCGTGCAGGTCCTGGGCGGACTCGCGGGCGAGGGCGGCCAGGTCGACGGGCTCGTGCGCCACGGGCCGGCCCTCGTCGAGGCGCGCCAGGACCAGCAGGTCGTTCACGAGGGTGCCCATGCGTCGCGCGGCGTCCTCGATCCGGCCCATGGTGTCGTCCACCTTGTCGGCGCTGTCCAGCGCCCCCATCCGGTACAGCTCGCCATAGCCGCGGATGGTCGCGAGCGGGGTCCGCAGCTCGTGCGACGCGTCGGAGACGAACCGGCGCATCCGGCTCTCGGACGCCTCCTGGGCGGAGAAGGCCTGCTCGATCTGCGCGAGCATCGTGTTGAGGGACGCGGACAGCGAGCCCACCTCGGTGGACGACGGCGTTGCGGGGACCCGGCGCGAGAGGTCGCCCGCGGCGATGTCGGCCGCCGTCTCCTCGATCTCCCGCAAGGGCCGCAAGGACCTCTTGACGAGCAGCCAGGCCGCGAGGCCCCCCGCGACGACGATCCCCAGGCCCGTCAGGGCCAGCGACCGGGCGAGGAACGACACCGTCTCCTGGATGCCCGACAGTGGGAGCGCCACGAACGCGGTGCCGCCGATCTCGCAGGCGCGGCAGTCGCGGTACGGAAACATCACGACGCGCCACTCGCCGGGCTTGTCGCCGCCGTGGGCGGTGACGGTGAACGGCGCGCCCTTCCGGTCGATCGCCTCGCGGGGCGTGACCGCCGGCATCGTGGGCGTGCCGTAGAGGTCGGTCGTGGGGGTGTACCGCAGCGGGTACTCCGTGCCGTCGGCGGTCCGGGCCAGCACGTAGTAGTCGCTGGGGAGCGGGCTGCTCACCTGCTGGCTGAGCGACGCCTCCGCGACGCTCGCCGCGGAGTACTCGAGCTGCGAGTCGACCTGGCCCACGAGGTAGTCGGACACCACCGTCCGCGTGACCACCGAGGCCACGAAGAGCCCGGCGGCGAGCAGGAGCACGATGATGGCGACCAGCCGGGCGCGCAGGGGTACGGACGCGAACAGGCCGGGAAGGCCTGCGGGACCGCGTCGGGACGGGACCGGGAGGCTCAGCTCAGGCACGGGTGGTCTGGGGCGCGCGCAGGAGATACCCCACGCCGCGCTTGGTGTGGATCAGCGGCGGCAGCGTGGCCTCGCCGTCGGCCGACGGGACCGTCAGGTTGTCCACCTTGCGGCGCAGGTACGAGATGTAGGACTCGACGATGTTGGCGTCGCCGCCCCAGTCGTACTGCCACACGTGGTCGAGGATCTGCGACTTCGAGAGCACTCGCCCGGCGTTCAGCATGAGGTAGCGCAGGAGCTTGAACTCCGTGGGGGAGAGGTCGATCTCGATGCCCGCTCGGCGCACCTCGTGGGAGTCCTCGTCGAGCTCGAGGTCGCCGACGCGGAGGATGGCGCTGTCGTCGGGCACGGGGGCGCCGGTGCGGCGCAGCACGGCCCGGATGCGGGCCACGACCTCCTCCAGGCTGAACGGCTTGGTGACGTAGTCGTCCCCGCCGACGGTGAGCCCCTGGACCTTGTCCTGGGTGTCGTCACGCGCGGTGAGGAACACGACGGGCGTGTGCCGGCCGGTCTCGCGCATGCGCCGGGTCACGGTGAAGCCGTCCATGTCGGGCAGCATCACGTCGAGGACCACGAGGTCCGGCTCCAGGTCGCGTACGAGCTGGAGCGCGCCGTTGCCGTCGGCGGCCGCATGGACCTCGAAACCCGCGAAACGCAGGGACGTGGAGAGCAGCTCGCGGATGTTGGGCTCGTCGTCCACGACGACCAGCCGCGCCTCGGGAGTGGACATGTCTCCAGTGTGCGCCCGCAGTCTGGAGGTTGCCTGGGGTTGGCTGGAGGTTGCCTGGACGCAACCTCTCCGATTGCGTCGGCCGGTCGTGGGCGCGACGATCGGGGCGTGTCAGCCTCCAGCGCTCCTTCCGTCCCTGCCGACCATACGGACAGTCCTGTGCGCCGCGCCGCCGCATGGGCAGCCACGGCGGTCGTCGTCCTGACCGGCGCGGCCGGGTCGCTCGCCGGGCTCCAGGTCGCGGCCGCGGCGCCGTCGGCCGAGCCGACGCCGTCGCCCGTCCCCGCGCTGCTGTCCTCCGCCCACGCGGCGACGATGCCGGACGTGCTGCCGGCCTCCCCGCCCCTCGTGCTCGGCTCGGAGATCACGGACGACGCCGACGCCCTGTCCGACGAGGACACCGCCGACGTCCAGGCCGCGCTCGACCGCCTCGCCGAGGGGTCGAACCTCCAGCTCTTCGTGGTCTACGTGACGAGCTTCGACGGCGCCGACCCGATCGACTGGGCCAACGCGACGGCCAACAACTCGGGCCTGGGCGTGGACGACATGCTCCTCGCCGTCGCCACGGAGGACCGCGTCTACGGGTTCTCCGTCGACGTCAACGTCGACCTCACGGACGGCGAGATCGACGAGATCGAGGCCGCGACCGAGGACCAGCTCCGCGAGGACGACTGGGCCGGGGCGGCAGTGGTCGCCGCGGACACGGCCCTCGAGGCCTCCACGGAGAGCGGTGGCGTGAGCACCGGGGCGATCGTCGGCGGGGTCGCGGGCGTCGCCGCCCTGGGCGCCGTCGGCTACGGGGTGTACCGGTCGCGCAAGCGCGCCGCCGCGCCCCCGGCACCGTCAGGCCCGTCGCCCGACCAGCTGGCCGGCCTGCCCACCGACGAGCTCGACCGCCGGGCCTCGTCCGCGCTGGTCGCCATCGACGACGCTGTGAAGACGTCGGAGCAGGAGCTCGGCTTCGCACAGGCGGAGTTCGGGCTGGAGGCCACCCGTGAGTTCGGTGACGTGCTCGCCAAGGCCAAGGCCGACGTGCAGCAGGCGTTCGCCCTGCGCCAGCAGCTCGACGACGAGGTGCCTGAGAGCGAGCCGGAGCGGCGGCAGCTCCTCACCCAGGTGATCGGGTTGTGCGACGGCGCGGCCGACGCCCTCGACGCGCAGACGGCAGCGTTCGACGACCTGCGCAAGCTCCAGGAGCGCGCCCCCGAGGTGCTCGACGACGTGGAGAAGCGGTCCGGGGAGATCTCGGCCCGCGTGGCCGTAGCCCGGCAGACGCTCGAGACGCTCGGCGCGACCTACCCGGCGACGGCGCTCGCGTCCGTCTCGGACAACCCCGGCCAGGCGGAGACCCTGATCAGGAACGCGCTCGACGCCGTCACGCAGGGCCGGGCAGCGCTCACGGCACGCAACCGGTCGGTGGCCGTGGCCCACGCCCGGGGCGCCCAGAACGCGCTCGGGCAGGCCGTCACGCTGCTCGACGCCGTCGGCTCCGCGGGCGAGGACCTCGCGTCCGCCGGGCCGCAGCTCGACAAGGCGATCGCCTCGATCTCGCAGGACATCGCCGACGCCGGCCGGCTCGCGCCGTCGGACCCCGCGGTGGGCGCGGCCTCCGCCGAGGCGCAGGCGGCTGTCGCCCAGGCCCGCGAGGCGCGCGAGGGCGGCGACCCGCTCGCCGCGCTCAGCCGGGTGGCCGCGGCCGAGGCGGCGCTCGACACCGTCCTCGCCCCGTCGCGCGAGCACGCGGAGGCGCGGGCGCGGGCGTCGGCCCTGCTGCGCGACACCCTCGGCCGGGTCGAGTCGCAGGTCCGCGCCACGAACGACTTCATCGAGACCCGGCGCAACGCCGTCGGCCCGGAGGCGCGCACGCGGCTCGCCGAGGCGATCCGCCTCGTGGGGGAGGCGCGCGCGATCCAGGCCGAGGACCCGGCCGCGGCGCTGCAGCGCGCCCAGCAGGCCGACTCCCTGGCCCAGCAGGCCGCCCAGCTCGCCCAGCGCGACACCGAGACGTGGTCCCAGCCCGGTAGCGGGACGAGCGGCGGCAGCTCCGGCATGGGCGGCATGGTGCTCGGGGGCATCCTGCTCGACTCCCTCCTGCGCGGGGGTGGAGGCGGCGGAGGCGGCGGCTGGTCGGGCGGGTTCGGCGGTGGAGGCTTCGGCGGGAGCCGCTCGCGGTCCCGCTCGGGCGGGATCGGCGGGGGCTTCGGCGGCGGCGGTTTCGGCGGCGGGCGCTCGTCGGGCAGGTCCGCGGGCGGCCGGGGCGGCCGGTCCCGCGGCGGGCGGTTCTGACCCACGCACCACTCAGGGCAACGGCAAGACTCCGCAAGGCAACCAAGGAAGGCGTCAAAATGGCCCAGAAGCAGAGCATCCTCGGCCGCGTGGCCCAGCTCGCGAAGGCGAACATCAACGCGATCATCGACCGCGCCGAGGATCCCCAGAAGATGCTGGACCAGCTGGTGCGCGACTACACGAACAGCATCGCGGAGGCCGAGCAGGCCGTCGCCGTGACGATCGGCAACCTGCGCCTCGCGGAGCAGGACTACAACGAGGACGTCTCAGCGGTACGCGAGTGGGGCAACAAGGCTGTCGCCGCGTCCCGCAAGGCCGACGAGCTGCGGAGCGCGGGCAACACCGCCGACGCCGACAAGTTCGACGCCCTGGCGAAGGTGGCGCTGCGGAAGCAGCTCGACGCCGAGGGCGAGGTCAGGCAGGCCGAGCCCATGATCGCCTCGCAGCGCGAGACCGTGGAGAAGCTCAAGAGCGGGCTCACGTCCATGAAGGACAAGTTGGGCGAGCTCCGGTCCAAGCGGGACTCGCTCGTGGCGCGGCAGAAGAGCGCCGAGGCGCAGCAGACCGTGCAGGGCGCCATCTCGTCGATCAACGTGCTGGATCCCACCAGCGAGCTGTCGCGCTTCGAGGACGCGGTACGGCGCGAGGAGGCGCTCGCGATGGGCCAGGCGGAGATCGCCGGCGCGTCGCTCGACGCCCAGTTCGCCGAGCTGGAGGCGAGCGACGACGAGACCGAGCTGGAGGCGCGGCTGGCCGCGCTCAAGGCGGGGTCGACGTCGGGGCCCGCGCTCAGCCCGACGCCGGTGACGCCCGAGGTCACCGCCGGCGCCCGGAGCGGCGCGGTCCAGGACGCCCCCGTGGACGCGTACGAGGAGTGACCCGCGCTGCCGAGGTAGTGCCTTCGTCGGACGGAGGCACTACCTCGGCGGGGTGGTTCCGGCGAGGTAGTCAGCTCGTCCGGGAGGCGTGAGCACGCACCTGGGCCAGGAACGCGTCGGCCAGCGCCTCGCCCGACGCCGCCATCTCGGCCGCGTGCGGGGTGAGCTCGTCGACCAGGGCGGCCGTGTCGACGTCGTCGTGCCCCTCCGCCCAGCGCAGCGCCAGCTCGACCGACGCCTCCGGGTGGAACTGCACGCCGAGCGCCGAGCCGAGGCGGAACGCCTGGTACGGGTACATCGCCGAGGCGCCGAGCCAGACGGCGCCGGCGGGGAGCTCCACCACGGCGTCGGCGTGCATGCTCACGAACTGGCCGACGGGCGCCTGGGCCCGGACCGGCCCGAGCACGGGGTCGGTCGCCGCGCCGTCGCGCCAGCGGACGGTGACGACGCCGGCTTCGCGCCCGGGCGGCGCCGCGACCTGGACGGCGCCGCCTCCGCCGACGGCGAGGAGCTGGGCGCCGAGGCAGATGCCGAGGGTCGGTACGCCGGACCGGGCGGCGTCGGCGAGCAGCGCGCGGGTGGCGGGGAGCCAGGGCGCCGCCGCGTCGTCGTAGGCCGACATCTGCCCGCCGAGCACCACGAGCCCGTCCCCGACCTCCTCGAGGGTGGGAACGTTCTCACCGGCGAAGGCAAGGACTAACCGGACATTCGTTCCCCATCGAGAGGCGAAGAGGTCCATCGGCACGTCGGGTGAGTTCTGGATCACCGTGATGCGCGGGAGCTGTTCCGTAGACACGGTCGCCCAAAGTACAACCCCGGATACGCTGGGGTCCATGTCAGTACCGTCATCCCAGGCCATCGTGACCCCGCGTCGCACGTATCTCATCGTCGACGGCGAGAACATCGACGCCACGCTCGGGATGAACGTGCTGGGCCGCCGTCCGGCTCCGGAGGAGCGTCCACGATGGGACCGCATCTCCGCGTTCGCCGAGAAGGTGTGGGACCAGGACGTCGTCCCGCTGTTCTTCCTCAACGCCACGTCCGGCCAGATGCCGATGCCGTTCGTGCAGGCGCTGCTGGCGATGGGCTACAAGCCGATCCCGCTGGCCGCGAACGGCACGGAGAAGGTCGTCGACGTCGGTATCCAGCGCACGCTGGAGGCGCTCGCCAGCCGCCCGGGGGACGTGCTCCTGGCCAGCCACGACGGCGACTTCCTGCCGCAGATCGAGGCCCTCCTCGACGACGACGACCGGCGCGTCGGCCTCCTCGGCTTCCGCGAGTTCGTCAACGCCCGGTTCGCTGACCTGACCGATCAGGGCCTCGAGATGTTCGACCTCGAGGGCAACGCGGACGCGTTCACCACCATGCTGCCGCGCGTCCGGATCATCCCGATCGACGAGTTCGACCCGCTGCGCTACATCCTCTGACCGACCCCCGCTGTGGGTACACGTATGGCCGCCGTTCCGCGAGGAAGGGCGGCCATACGTGTACCCACAGCGGAGAGGAGAGGGTCAGGCCGCCGGCTCCTCCTGCTCGCTCTCCGTGCCGAGGTCCTCCGCGTCGACGATGCGGTACGCGTACCCCTGCTCGGCCAGGAACCGCTGCCGGTGGGCGGCGAAGTCCTGGTCGACGGTGTCGCGCGCCACCACCGCGTAGAAGTGCGCGGTGCGCCCGTCGGCCTTGGGGCGCATGACGCGGCCGAGCCGCTGCGCCTCCTCCTGCCGCGAGCCGAAGGACCCGGAGACCTGGATCGCGACCGACGCCTCGGGCAGGTCGATGGAGAAGTTCGCCACCTTGGACACCACGAGGCGCGAGATCTCGCCCGACCGGAACGCCTCGAACAGGCGCTGGCGCTCGCGCACTGTCGTGGCGCCGGTGATGAGCGGCGCGTCGAGGTGCGTCGCGAGCTCCAGGAGCTGGTCGAGGTACTGCCCGATGACCAGCACCTGGTCGTCCGGGTGCCGCGCCACGAGCTGCTCGACGACGTGCTTCTTTCCGGCGGCCGAGGCTGCGAGCCGGTACTTGTCCTCGGGCTCGGCCGTCGCGTAGATCATCCGCTCGCTCTCGGGCATCGTGAGCCGCACCTCGACGCAGTCGGCGGGAGCGATGTAGCCCTGGGCCTCGATGTCCTTCCACGGCGCGTCGTACCGCTTCGGGCCGATCAGCGAGAACACCTCGTCCTCGCGGCCGTCCTCGCGCACGAGCGTGGCGGTGAGACCGAGCCGGCGCCGGGCCTGCAGGTCGGCCGTCATGCGGAAGATCGGCGCGGGCAGCAGGTGCACCTCGTCGTAGACCACGAGGCCCCAGTCGCGGGCGTCCAGCAGCTCGAGGTGCGTGTAGACGCCCTTCCGCTTGGTCGTGAGGACCTGGTAGGTCGCGATCGTGACCGGCTTGATCTCCTTGCGCGCGCCCGAGTACTCGCCGATCTCCTCCTCGGTGAGCGACGTGCGCCGCACCAGCTCGTCGCGCCACTGGCGCGCCGAGACGGTGTTGGTGACGAGGATCAGCGTGGTGGTCCCGGACTTCGCCATGGCACCCGCGCCGACGATCGTCTTCCCGGCGCCGCACGGCAGCACCACGACCCCCGACCCGCCGTGCCAGAACCCGTCCACCGCGTGCTCCTGGTACGGGCGCATCGACCACTCGCGGGGCGCCTCCCCAGGCGTACGGCCCGGGACGGTGGGCGAGAGCTCGATGGCGTGCTTCTCGCCGTCGACATACCCGGCGAGGTCCTCCGCGGGCCAGCCGAGCTTCACGAGCACCTGCTTGAGGTGGCCGCGCTCGGAGGGGTGCACCACGACCGTGAGGTCGTCGATGCGGTCACCCACCAGGCCGGCGGTCCGCTTGGACTTCAGCACCTCGGCCAGCACCGCGCGGTCCGTCGCGGTGAGCACGAGGCCGTGCACGGGGTGCGTGGCGAGCTGCAGACGGCCGTACCTCGCCATCGTCTCCGCCACGTCCACGAGCAGCGCGTGCGGCACGGGGTAGCGCGAGAACTCGATGAGGGTGTTGACCACCTGCTCCGCGTCGTGCCCGGCGGCCCGCGCGTTCCACAGCCCGAGCGGCGTGAGCCGGTAGGTGTGGACGTGCTCGGGCGCGCGCTCCAGCTCGGCGAAGGGCGCGATCCCGCGGCGCGCGTCACCGGCGCGTGGGTGGTCGACCTCGAGCAGGAGCGTCTTGTCGCTCTGCACGATGAGTGGGCCGTCGGTCATGCAGTCTCCTTAAGCTTCCACTGCCGCGATACGGTGCACGGCGATCGTCAGCTCAGCCTCGCGCAGCGGGTCCACGGCGCGCAGGCGCCCCCCGTCGAGGCGCAACGGCCTGAGCTCGCGACGCTCCAGGGTTCCCGACCGGCCTACCAGGTCCACCTGGACCTTCCGGCCGTCCCGGATCGCGTCACGCAAGAGCGCCAACGCGTCCGCCGGGTGCTGTGTTCCCCCGGCGGGTGCGGCGGTGGTCACGTCCGGCGCGGACGCGTCGTCCCCATCACGGTGCCCGACGCCGGTCGCTCGCCCGGGTGCACCACCCGCCTCGGGCGCGGACTCGACCGCGCGGTGGTGCCCGAAGCCGCGCTCCACCGGCTCGGCGGGCTGGACCGGCTCATCCGGCTGAGGCGCGTCCGGTCCGGCGGCTGGTGGCTCGCCGGCCGGCGCCGGCGACCCGGCGGCCGGGGGCGTGAGGGTCGGTGACGTGAGGATCGGTAACGCGGCCGGCCGGGGCGTCGAGATCGGCGCCGCCGGGGCGGGCCTGGCTGCCGGGTCCGCCGACCGCAGCACGGTCGACGTCGCGTTCCGGGCCGCCTCCCGGGCCGCCGCACGGGACTGGGCCGCGTCGCCCGCCGAGGCGTCGACGGCACGCAGCGTGGAGACGAGCGCGGCGTAGTCGGGCTCGGTCGAGACCGCCTCCGCCGTGGTGCGCCCGGAGGCGAGCGCCAGCGCGGAACGCCGTGCCGGGACCGCGCGGCGCGGCCGCGTCACCCGACGGACATCCACGACCTGCCCGTTCGGCCCCTCCACCGCCGAGACCATGCCGCGTGCCCGGAGGGCTTCGTGCAGCTCGCCCGCGTCCGCCGCGGCCGCCAGGACCGTGGGCGCGAGACGGACCAGGCCGAGGGAGGACAGGGACGGGTCGTGCTCGAGTCCCGCGAGCACCACCGGGTCGGCGGCGCGCAGGTAGCTGCCCGCCGAGCCCACGCGCACGGCGCCGTGGCGGCGCGCGGTGTCGCGCACCAGGTAGTCGAGCGGCTGGGGCAGGGGCACGGGGGAGCGTCGCGCCAGCTCGGTCAGCAGGCTGTCCGCGTCGGCGCCGTGGTCGAGCGCACGGGTGATCGTGGCCGCGGTGAACCGGACCGTGGTGGCCGCTCCGCGTGACTCGGTCTCCGACGTCTGCTCCAGCAGCCGCGCGAGGTCCCGCGACGGCCGCCCGGGCACGATCCCCGTGAGGTCGCCCTGCAGCAGGATCTCGTCCACCTCGTGGGGCAGGATCACCCGCACCGCGGCGGCGACCCGGTCGACCACCGGGACCACGCGTCCGCCGTCGGCCGACGGGGCCTCCTGCTCCTGGACGACCGTCTCCAGCAGCGCCCGCCCGGGCGCCGACAGCGCACCCGCGCCGGTGACCCCGAGCCACGAGGCCTCCATGAGGAGGCCGTCGACGGCACGCTCGGGCGGCACCGCGCGCGGCGTGCGCCAGGTGAGGACCTCGAGGACCTCGGCGGTGCTGAGCGCGGGCCGTTCCCCGCTGCTCGACGAGCCGTGCTGCAGCACCTCGAGGACCTGCGCGCGCAGGCGCGGGACCCATGGTCGCTGCAGGTCCGGGGAGAGCGGTGCGCGGAGCGTGCCCCGCTCGTCCCGGGTGCCGATCTGCCACGGGGTACGGCGGGTGAGCGCCCAGGCACGGGCGAGGACGGCCCACCGGTCGGCGTCGTCGAGGGTGGACCACGGCTCGGCCGCGTCGGTGGGCACGTAGGTGGGGGGAGCGTCGCCGTCGTCGACCACGAGACCCGCCAGGGCCGCCAGCTCGACCACGAAGGCCGCAGAAGCCTCGTCCGTCTCCATCGCGGTGGCGACGCGACGCAGGTCGCGCACGCCGAGGCCGCCCGTCCGCAGCTGCGGCGCCGGGGCGTCGTCCCAGGCGGAGACCAGCACGCCCACGCGGCGGACGATATCGAGGGCGGCGCCCGCCGCCTCGGCGTCGACCGTCGCCGCGGAGACCGGCCGGCCCTCGGGCCGGGGAGCCTGGGCCTGGAGGCGCTGATGGGTGCGGCCGCCGCGCAGGGCGAGACCTACGGCCCGCGGCAGGAGCACGTGGCGGGCGTCGGAGCGGACGAGGTAGCCGTTGCGGACCAGCCAGTCCACGGCGTCCCGTGGGCGGCTGCCCGGAGGCGGCACGACGCCGACCGGCGGGCCCCACGCCAGCGCGTCGAGGACGGCCCGGGCGCCCGCGGGGGCGTCGGGGCCGGGGAGGGGCCGGGGCGTCGTCGGCGGGTCCACGTCCGGGCCGAGGCCCGCCGGGTACGGGCCGAGCACCTCGTCGAGCCCTGGTGCGGGCCGCAGGTCGGGCCCGGCCGCGACGCCCGTCCGCCGGGCGGCTGACCTGCCCTGCGGCGACGGGCCGGCGGCGGACGGGATCGCGTCCCACAGCAGCGCCGCCTCCAGGGCACGCGCGATGCACTCCTCGACGAGCTGCCGCTCCTCGGGGTCCGCGCCGAGGGCCTCGGCGACTGCCGCAGGCGTCACCCGAGGACGAGCAGGCGAACCGCCCGTTGCGCGGGTTCCCGGCGGCGCCGGCGGCGTCCCGGGCTCCCGGACGGGTGGCGCGAGCGCCAGCACCGCCTCGAGGATCTGGAGCGTGAGCGCGTCGGACCGGGCCAGGGCACGTTCGAGCGACGTGCGGCTCGACGCCCGCGCGGCGAGCGACCGCAACGTGGACGGCGAGGGTGAACCGAGGTCGGGCCGGGCGCGCAACAGGGCGACGAGCGCGCCGTCGGGGCGCTCGCGGAGGGCGTCGGCGAAGTGCCGGGTGGGCGCCGACGGCGCGGGGTCGCGCAGCGTGGAGGCCATCGACGTGATGTTACGCGCCCTGGCTGCACGCTGGTTGCGCTCGTGTTGCGTCGAGGTTGCGCCGGCCGACGCACCGGTCCCGTTTTTTGCCTGCCGCCGAGACCGCTATCGATGCGACGGAGGGAGCGTGCGCCCGGTAACCTTGGAGGTCTGGCCCGAGGCCGCGCACCGCGCGCGCCGGGCACCGATGAGATTCCCACGAGCACGAACGAGGTTCCAGTGCCCACCGGCAAGGTCAAGTGGTTCGACACCGAGCGAGGTTTCGGCTTCATCGCCGCCGAGGACGGCGGCGAGGTGTTCTTGCACGCCTCCGCGCTGCCTGAGGGCGCCGCCCCCAAGCAGGGCGCCAAGGTGGAGTACAGCGTCGCGGACGGCAAGCGAGGTCCGCAGGCCCTCTCGGTGAGGCTGCTGGACCCAGCGCCGTCCATCAGCAAGGTGAAGCGCATGCCGCCGGTCGACATGGCGGTCCTGGTCGGCGACCTGATCCCGACCCTGGAGAAGACGGCGGACCAGCTGCGGAAGGGCAAGTACCCCGCGAACTCCGCCAAGCTCGCCCAGGTGCTGCGCAAGGTCGCGGACGACTTCGACGCCTGAGCCCGCTCAGGCCCCCACACGTGAGGCCCGTACATGGTGATCATGACTGCCGAGGCGGTCCCAGCCGTGCGTTCGCAGGCTCGGCGGGTCAGCGCCCGCACGAGCCGTGACGCCGTCCTGAACGGTGCCGTCGAGCTCGCCCGCGAGGCGGCTCAGGAGGTGGCCGAGCGCCCGCAGGACGTGGGCGAGCACCTTGGAACAGCCCTCGAGGACGACCGGGTGGTGTCCCACCGCTTTGCGGCCGCGATGAAGGGTTATCGCGGCTGGCACTGGACCGTCACCCTCGCGCGGATCCCGCGCAGCCGGTCGGCGACGGTCAGCGAGGTGGAGCTCCTGCCCGGCGACGAGGCGATCCTCGCTCCCGAGTGGCTGCCCTGGTCGGAGCGGCTGCGACCCGGGGACATCGGCACCGGCGACGTGCTGCCGTTCCGTCCCGACGACCCGCGCCTCGAGCCGGGCTTCGTCCCCACGGGCGACCCCGAGGTCGACGAGGTGGCGATCGACGAGCTGGCGCTCGCCCGCGCCCGCGTCCTGTCGCCGCAGGGCCGGGACGAGGCTGCCGATCGCTGGTACCGCGGTACTCGCGGCCCCACGGCCCCCGGTGCTGTCGCTGCCGCGGCGGAGTGCGTGAGCTGCGGGTACTTCATCCCGCTGCAGGGTGCCCTCGGTCAGCTGTTCGGGGTCTGCGCCAACCCGTGGTCCCCGGACGACGGCAAGGTCGTCTCCGTCGACCACGGCTGCGGCGCCCACTCCGAGACGGACGTGGACCCCCAGCCCAGCGACTGGCCGGCCCCCGCGCCGATCATCGACGAGCACGGCGTCGAGCTCGTCACGCTGCCCGACGGCGATCGCTCGCCCCGGGCGCGGCGCGCACCCGACGACGTGGTCGCCGAGGGCGCCGCTGCTGCCGCGCAGGACGTCGCCGTGGCCGAGCCGGTCGTGGTGGAGCCGGTCACGGTGGAGCCGGCGGCTGGGGCGGGGCCGGTCGTTGAGCCGGTGGCGGAGCCGGAGCCGGAGCCGGACGCGGTGGCGGAGCCGGAGCCGGTCGGGGCTGAGGCCGTCGAGCCGGAGCCTGTCGTCGCCGAGCCCGCCCCGAAGCGTCGCCGCACGCGGGCGATCCGGGTCGCTGAGTCGGTCGTTCCGGTCGTTCCGGTCGAGCCTGCGGAGTCTGTTGAGCCGGTGGCCGCGCAGACGCCAGAGGTCGTCGCCGAGGCCCTGGTGGCGGCCGAGCTGGTGGACGTCGTGCCGGAGCCGGTCCCGTCCGAGATGAGCACGTCGGCCGAGCCGGTCGCCGAGCCGGCCTCGCCGGTGCGTCGCCGTCGGCGGGCCACGGCACCGGCCGGCAGCACGGCCAGGACGTCGGAGCCGCTCGTGATCATCGAGCCGGCGCCCGTCGCGTCCGTCGCGCCCGCTGCTCCTGAGCAGGCCGAGCCCGCGCAGGCCGAGCCCGCGCAGGCCGAGCCCGCGCAGGCCGAGCCCGCGCAGTCGGCCGTCGAGCCAGAGGCGGAGCCGGTCGCGCCCGTCGCACCGGTGCGTCGCCGGCGGCGGGCCACGGCCCCGGCAGGCAGCCCCACCCGGGCGACTGCGCCGGCCGTCGTTCCCGAGCAGCCGACGTCGGGCAGCGACGGGAACGCGTGACCCACGACGCCTTCGGCACCGCCGCGCTGCGGCGCGCGGTGACCGAGGCGTGGCTCGCCTCGCCGACGCGCCTCCGGGAGGACGCGAACTCCGAGGAGGACCACGCACGCGGCTACTACCGCGACCGCGTCGTGGTCGAGCTGGCCCAGAACGCCGCCGATGCCGCGGCGCGGGCCGGAGCTCCCGGCCGGCTGTCGCTGCGCCTCGAGCCGGCCGACGACGGCTCCTGGCGCCTCGTCGCGAGCAACTCCGGGGCACCGCTCGACGCGGGCGGGGTGGCGTCGCTCGCGTCGCTCCGCGCGTCGTCGAAGGCGGGCGCGGCGGCGGTGCCGGTCCCGGACCACGACGTCGTCGGCCGGTTCGGGGTGGGCTTCGCGGCGGTGCGGTCGGTGTCGGACGAGGTGGTGGTCCGGTCCCGGTCGGGCGGCGTCCGCTTCTCGCTCTCGGAGACGCAGCAGCTGCTGCGCGAGGTGCCCGACGCTCCCGCGTGGGTGCAGGACCTGGTCCGGTCCCGGCCCGCTGCCCTGCCGGTGCTGCGGCTGCCCTTCCCCGCCCCGGCAACGCGGGACGACGAGCCGGACACCGTGGTGGAGCTCTCCCTGCGCGACGACGACGCGGTGGCCGCCGTACGCCGCCAGCTCGAGGCCGTCGACGACGCGCTGCTCCTCGCGCTGCCGGCCCTCGACGAGATCGTGGTGGAGGAGGCGCCCGCCGCCGGAGTCCGCTTCGAGAACGCCATCCGGCCCGCTCCGGACCCGAATGGCGGGCCGGATGGCGTTCTCGAAGCGGACACCCGGCGGCGGACTCTTCGCGACGTCGGCTCGCGCTGGCTCGCGTACCGCGCGGCGGGCCCGCTCGACCCCGATCCGGCGCTGCCGGTCGAGGCGCAGCGCACCGGCTGGACGGTCCTGTGGGCGGTGCCGCGCGCCGCGGGCCGGGGTGCCGCAGCGGGCGTCCGCACGGCTGCGGCCGGCCCACGGCTCCTGCACGCCCCCACACCCACGGACGTGCCGCTGTCGTTCCCGGCCCTGCTTATCGCGTCGTTCCCGGTGGACCCGGGCCGCCGCGGCGTGCTGCCCGGCGCGGCCACCGACCGGATCGCGACGGAGGCCGGCCGCGCGTACGCCGCGTTCGTCGGCGAGCTGGCGGCTGGCCCGCCCGCGGACGCCGGCCGCGCGGACGCCGGTCGCGCGGGCCCGGCCGGGCGCGCGGACGCCGGTCCGGTCGACGCTCTGGACCTGGTGCCCACGGGCCTTCCCGCGGGCGAGCTCGACTCGGCGATCCGTGACGCCGCGTCGCAGGCTCTCCGCGGCACCCCGCTCCTCCGAACCCCGGCCCCGGCCCCCGAAGCGCAGGAGGGGCTGGTCGCGCCTCAGGGGGCCGTGCTTCTCGGCGGGGACGTCGCCGAGGACCCGGCGGTCGCGCGTGCCCTCGCCCCGGCGGTGACCGGGTACTTCAGCGACGCAGGCGGGCCCGACCCGGTGCTCGTGGCCCTGCCGCGACGCCACCACGCGCTCGCGCGCCGCCTGGGCGCCCGGGCCGTCGACCTCGCCGACCTCCTGGCGGAGCTGCCCGTGGACCCCGCCACGGTCCGCGCGGCGCTCGACGCGCTCGCCCCGCACGTGGGCGACCCGGCAGTGCTCGAGGCGCTCGCGGGAGCCCCCGTCCCCCTCGCCGACGGCCGGACGGCCCGCGGCGCCCGCGGCACGGTGGTGCTCCCCACGGACGAGCTGCTGCGCCGGAGCACCGCTGTCCTCGGGGTGCGGGCGGTGCACCCGGACGCCGCGCACCCGGTCCTGTCCCGCGCGGGTGCTGTGCCGACGACGCCCCGGGCCCTGCTCGACGACGCGTCGGTCCGGGCGTCGTCGCTCGCCGCCGCGGACGAGATCCTCGAGGGCGACCTCGAGTGGCCGGGCACCCTGGAGACGACCGGCCCCTGGGCCGTCGTCGGCGCCACCCTGGGTCTCGCCCGTCTCGCGATCGAGGAGGACGCCGACGCGGCCCTCCCGTTCTGGCTGGGCGAGCTCCCCGTCGAGACCGCCGACGGCCTGGTCCCGCTCCGGGAGTCCGTCCTTCCCGGCACGCCCGCCGAACGGCTCCTCCCGGAGCTCGCCCCGGTGTCCGACGACGTGGTGCGCACCTGGGGCGCCGACGTCCTGGCCGCGGCGGGCGCCCGGGCGGACCTCGCCGTCTACCGGGTGCGCGACGTCGTCGTGCCGGAGCCCGGCGACGAGCCCGAGACCGGCCCGGACGACCCCGCCGGCTGGCTCCCCGCCTGGGACGAGTACCTGGAGCACCTGGGCGACCTGCTGGGCCCCGGCAGCTGGCTGGGCGACCTGGAGGCGGTCGCCGACCTGGACGCCACGGGCGACGACGACCCGGACGCCGGTCTCGCCGCGCTCCTCGCACGCATCGCGGCCGACCCGGCCGCCCGGCAGGCGCTCCTCACCCCGGTGCGGTCGCCCGACAGCGGCGGCAGCGCGCCGTCGTACACCGCGTGGTGGCTGCGCCGGGAGCTGGGCGCTCCCTTCGCGCTGCGCGCCGACGTCCCGCTCCTCCCGCCCGTCCCGGCCCCGGCCCGCGGCCTCGACGAGCCAGTCCTCCGCGCCGTGGGCGGCGTGGACGACCTGGAGGTGCTCGGCCCGGAGGACTGGCCGGTCCTCCTCACAGCTCTGCCCGACGCCGGAGCCCGCCTCCCGGCGCACGTCGCCCTCGCGCTGTGGCGGGGCCTGGCCGCGCTCGCGGCTGACGAGCGCGCCGAGCTGGATCCCCTGCCCGACCGGCTCCCGGCCCTCGGACCCGACGGTACGGCGGTGGTCGAGCGCGCCGACGACCTGGTGGTGGCGGCGTCGGCCCGATGGGCCCAGCTCGAGTGGGCGGACGGGAACGCCGTCGTCCCGGCCCCGGCCCGCGCCGCCCGGGCGCTCGCCGACCTGCTGGACCTCCCGCTGGTGGGTGACCAGGGCGACGTCGTACCCCCGGACTCCCCGGGGGCGCGCACGCCGCTCCACCCGCACGTGCGGGCGCTCTCGCCCGCGCTGCCCGAGGTGTGGTTCGCGCACGAGCGCCTCACGGTCGAGGGGCGGGAGGTCGCCTGGTGGCTCACCGCCGACGGGGCCGCCCACGCGACGGGGGTGACGGGCCTGGCCCGGGCGCTCGCCGAGGTGTCGGGGCTGGACCGTCTGCTGCTGGAGGCGGCGCTGCGGCAGCCGGAGCGCGCGGACGCGCTGACCGCCGAGTCGGCCTGGGAGCCTGCTTAGCCGGACCGGTCGTTGCGGTGGCGGCGGGCCCAGAGGAGCCCGGGACCACCGAGCAGGAACCCGGCGGCGCACGTCAGGACGGCCAGCAGGCTGGCTGAGTCCCTGGCGAACAGGATCAGCGTGACGACGAGCGCCACAGCCCACGCGCCCATGCCCAGGAGGACGACCCGGGTCAGGTCGGCGCGCGGCGGGGGAGGGCTCGGACGGCGCTTCTCCGGGTGCGCGAGCAGGCTCACGAATGACGGCACCTTGCCAGTCTAGGGAAGCGGCTCACGACTGGCCCGGGGATTGCCCGGAGCGATGGCCGACGGCGTGGTCGACAACCTCGGTGATCGGGTGAAACTCCAGGTCAGAGGCTAAAAATCTACCGGGTGAATCGACGGGTGAAAGGCCCCGGTTCGAGCACACGCCGGCGGGTCGGCGCTCTTAGCATCGTGATGGCCGCCCCGCCGTCGACGTTTCTCCGACCCACCCGCTCGGAACGCCCACCTGACGGCACGCCCCCCATCTGGGGTCGACCTTACGAGTTCATGCCCTTATGCCCGAATTTCCTGTGACCGCGCTCCGAGACGTCCGAGCCCCGAAAGGACCCTCATCGTGACGACACTGGACGAGCGACGAAGCATCCGGGAGCCCTGGCCCACGATGCGCCACGTCGCCACGCCCGAAGCTACCCTCCGTGCCCTCCGCAGGTCGATGCCGCGCGCCCGGTGGCAGACCTTCTACCGGGACCGCGTGCTTCTGAGCGACAGCCTCGTCGTGGTCCTGGCCGTCGCGGCCGCCCACCTGCTGCACTGGCAGCAGTTCGC
Organism: Antribacter gilvus; assembly: GCF_003946865.1. Lineage (GTDB taxonomy): Bacteria > Actinomycetota > Actinomycetes > Actinomycetales > Cellulomonadaceae > Antribacter > Antribacter gilvus. The sequence continues at coordinate 134,919 of NZ_QXTH01000006.1, read as the reverse complement.
CGACGCGCCGGTCCGGGACGGGTTCGGGCCCTGGTACTGGGCGATCTCCGCGCTCCTGGCGTGTCTGTGGATCAGCTCGCTCGCGATGGGCCGGGCGTACTCGACGCGGACGTTCGGCTCGGGGTTCACCGAGTACCAGCGGGTCTTCGACTCGACCTGGAAGCTGTTCGGCATCCTCGCGGTCGTCGCGTTCCTCGCCAGCTTCGGCGAGGCGCGCGCGTACCTCCTGTACGCGTTCCCGCTGGGCGCCGTCGCCCTCGTGCTGACGCGCTACGCCTGGCGCAAGCGGCTGCACCGCCGGCGTGACGTGCACGGGGAGTGCATGACCACCGTCGTCGCGATCGGTCACCGTGACCAGGCCGAGCGCCTCGTCGAACGCCTCAACCGCCACCCGTACCACGGGTACCGCGTGGTGGGGCTGTGCGTGCCTGACGGCGAGGCCAGCCTCGGAGAGACGATCCTCGACGTGCCCGTGCTCGGCGACCTGAGCCAGGCGGGCGAGGTCGCGGCGCTGGTCGGCGCGACGTCGGTCGCGGTGAGCGGCTCCGACGCCATGACCGCCGACGCCGTGCGGAGTCTCGGCTGGGAGCTCGAGTCCGCCGGGGTGGACCTGATGCTCACCGCGGAGCTGGCCGACGTCGCCGGCGCGCGCATCCACGTCACGCCGGCCACCGGGGTGTCGCTCCTGCACGTGGACGCGCCGCAGTTCGGCGGAGCCAAGTTCCTCGTGAAGGCGATCATCGACCGGGTGGCCGCCGCGCTGCTCGTCGTGCTGCTCCTGCCGGCTCTCCTGGTGGTCTCGATCGGCGTGATGATCGACGACCCGGGCTCCCCGTTCTTCCTCCAGAAGCGCGTGGGCAAGGGCGGCTCGGTGTTCACCATGATCAAGTTCCGCACCATGCGAGCGGGCTCCGACCGCGAGGTCTCGCAGCTCGCGGCGGCCAACGAGGCGGCCGGTGTGCTCTTCAAGGTGCGGGCCGACCCGCGCGTGACCCGGCTGGGGCGTCTGCTGCGGAAGTACTCGGTCGACGAGCTGCCGCAGCTGGTGAACGTGCTCCTCGGGAACATGAGCCTCGTGGGTCCGCGGCCGCCGCTGGAGCGCGAGGTGGTCCAGTACGGCCAGCGGATGCGGCGTCGTCTCCTCGTGAAGCCCGGGCTCACCGGACTGTGGCAGGTGACCGGCCGGTCCGACCTCTCCTGGGACGAGTCGGTCCGCCTCGACGTGTACTACGCGGAGAACTGGACGGTGCTCCAGGACCTGCTGATCCTCGCCAAGACGGCACGGGCCGTGGTCTCGAGCCGGGGAGCGTACTGAGGGTTCACCGCCGGGGTGATCGACAGGTGGTCCTCTGGTGCCGGGGGACCGTTGACCGGTTAGCGTCCCAGCCGTGAGCATCGATCCGTGGTTGATCGTCGGCGGGCTGCTCGTGGGCTTCGTCGTCGGGCTCACGGGCATGGGCGGTGGTGCCCTGATGACGCCGATGCTCATCTTCGTCTTCCGGGTCGACCCCCTCACCGCCGTGTCGAGCGACGTGGTCGCGAGCCTGTTCATGAAGCCGGCCGGCGCCGTCGTCCACCTGCGGCGCGGCACGGTGAACCTGCGGATGGTGCTGTGGCTGTGCGTCGGCTCCGTCCCGGCCGCGTTCTGCGGCGCCCTGCTCGTCAAGTCGCTCCCGTTCGGGGAGTCCCTGGACGAGGCGCTGCAGATCGTGCTCGGCGTGGCGCTGCTGATCGCTGCCCTCGGGCTGGTGGCGCGCGCCGTGCTCCAGATGGTGAAGAGCCGGTCCGCCTTCGGCGAGGGACCCGCGGTGCCGACGGCGCCCGAGGTGGTGGTGCGGCCCCTTGCCACGGCCCTGCTCGGCGCCGTGGCCGGCCTCCTGGTGGGCATGACGTCCGTGGGTGCCGGGTCCGTCGTCATCGTGGTGCTGCTCCTGCTGTACCCGGCTCTCAAGGCCTCGCAGCTCGTCGGCACCGACCTCGTCCAGGCCGTTCCCCTGGTCGCCGCCGCGTCGCTGGGGCACCTGCTCTACGGCGACTTCTCCCTGGGGCTCACCGCGTCGCTGCTGATCGGTGCGATCCCCGGGGCGTGGGCGGGCGCCCACGCCTCCTCGCGCGCCCCCGGCGGGCTCCTCCGCAGGGCGCTCGCGATCCTTCTCCTCGCGTCCGGGCTCAAGCTCATCGGCGCTTCCGTGCCCGTGGTGCTCGTGGCGGCCGGGTTGGCGCTCGTGGGCGGGAACGTCCTGTGGTTCTTCACGAAGCGCTGGTACGAGCGGCGGAGCCGGGTCCCGGCCGTACCGCGCTGACGATCGGCGCCAGCGCGCCGAGGATCTGGTCGTAGGACTCCCGGTAGGTGCGCTCGGACCGGCCGTACGGGTCCACCACGTCGTCGTCGTGCGCGCGGCCCGCGTGCCGGGGCCGCTCGAGCAGGGCTGCGGGGACCAGGGCGGCGAGCCGCGCCGCGGCGGACGCGCCCACCACCGTGCCAGGGGCCACGGTGCTCGTGAGGCGGGCGAGCTCCCGCAGCGTCAGGGTGCGGCGGACGGCGGCGGGCTCCCGGTCCACGATCCACGCGCGGTGAGCGGTGGTCAGGGCCAGCACCAGGTCGGCCTCGCGGATGATGCCCGCTGTGAGCTGGCGGGCCACGAAGTCCGACGCGTCGACGCCGCTCGCCGTCAGCAGGTCGTCCATCGGGGGAGAGACGGGCGAGCCGACGACGGCGTGCGTGCCGGCGCTCGCGACGACGACGGAGCCGTCGAGCGAATGGCGCAGCAGGGCCTCGAGTGCGGGGGAGCGACAGATGTTGCCGGTGCACACTGCCAGAACGGTAAAGGTCATGTGATGGCTCCGGAAGATTGTCTGGAATCGGGTGCTACCTGGTGGTGTTCGGTGGATTCTACGGGCCATTGGCGCGCCGATTGTTTCGGGGGCGTTAAGAGGTCGGAGTTATCGGTCTTTTCTCCGGAACGCTGCCTCAACAAGAGCGCGAGAGCCGTCGCAGGTAACGTAACGGTTGCTGTCACCAGTTCTCGCGTCGAAACGGGAAATTCGGTCGACGACAGCTTCCGCGAAGGGGCCAGCAGATGGGGGTCTGGTGACGCATCCGGGGTGGGGAGAGAAATGGGCGGAGGCACCGGCGACCGCAGTCTGATGCGGCCGGCGCTCGCCTGGTCCGGCCCGGCGATGTACTCCGGCAGCAGCGCGGCCTCGTCGGGCGGGACCAGGGAGCGGTAGGTCACGTCGACCTCGAGCTCCCGGGACCCGTCGGGTCGCTCGGTCACCTCTTCGACCTTCACGGCCGTGTCCAGGTAGTAGCCGATCTTCGCCGCATCGGTGCCCTGCGTGAACACCCCGACCACCGGGGAGCCGTTGCTGATGCCGCGGAGGCCGCCATCGAGCACCGTCCCCTGGAGCAGACCCGCCTCGTCGCCGTCCGCCGACCACACCAGGAGACGGCCCTCACGCGCCGAGATGGCCAGAGCGTTCACGAGCCCGGCGCCGCCCCCGGCGCCGCCCCCGGCGCCGCCCGACAACGTCTCGAAAGCGCGGCGCGCGATGTCGGCGAAGATCACGTCCTGCTGCACCGGCGTCTCGGTCTTGTAGATGCCGTTGAGCAGGTAGTCCACGAGCTGGTCGCTCTGGAGCGTCCCGCCCGGGCCTGCGTCGAAAGGGCCCACCACGGCGAGGAGGTCGGCCAGGACCACCGGGTCCACGGAGATCACGCCGCTGACCACCTGGCCGGTCTCGACCCGCCACATCTCCCGGGCCACCTCGGCCGCGCGCGGGAAGTCGGGGGTGAGCGTGACGTTCTGCATCCAGCGCGCCATCTCCTCGTCGCCGAGGACCAGCTGCTCGTCCTGCGTGAGCTCAACAACGGGGGTCTCGAACGGACCGACCTGCTGCCCCGGCATCTGCTGCACCAGCGAGACGGCGCCGCCCTCGGCACGCAGCACCAGCACGGAGCCGACGATCCCGCCGAGCGCCCGCGGCTCGGCGTTGTTCTGCACCAGGACCAGGTAGTCCCGCGGGCCGGCCGCGCCCAGCATCGAGGGGATCAGCTGCGCCGCCCGGGACGCCGTCGCCGACGTCGCCCGGACGTCGCTCAGCTGGTTCTCGAAACGGTCCACGACGTCTCCGACCTGCGGCAACATCGTGCCGTCAAGGTTTCGCACCCGCTGGAGGGCGGCACCGATCGACGCGTCGGCGCGGATGACCTGCGGCGCCACCTGCTGGAGCGGCGCGAGGTCGACGCGTCCGTCCGTCGGCGCGAACGTCGCCGGGTTCGCGAGCTGCACCACGCCCGCAAGGTCGGGCAACGGCCCGGTGGCGAGGCCGGCGACGACGTCAGCCACCGTCGACACAGCATCCACCGTGGGGCCGACGCCCGGCAGACGGCCGGTGATGGACCAATGGGGACCGCTCGTCGCCTCGGCGGCCAGCGCCGCATCCTCCTGAAGTGCGGCGACGGTGCCGTCGAGCCGGTCGGCCCTGCCCGCCACCGCGTCAGCCTGCAGCAGCGCGACCTTGGCGGCAGCGTCCTCGAGCGCTCCCCTCGCGCGGAGCGCGTCGGCCGCCACCCAGGAGAGCAGGACGAGCAGGACGCCGACGACAACCGCCAGCGTCCACAGCACCACGCGCAGCACCCTCCGACGAGACCGTGTCCAGAACGGTCGCCGGACGTGCGGCGGCTTCTTCCAGACCTTCTCCGGTGGCGTGGGCCGGCGCGAGCCACCTGCTCACCTCGACGAGGCGCGGTTCGTCGTACAGCCCCGCGATGAGCGGGGCGAGAGCGACGACGGCCGCTGTGAAGGCCGCGCCCAGGGCGCTGTTCAGCCAGAAGAGATTGCTCCGCTGGCCCTGTGTCAGCTCGCGGGCCTGGACCGCCGCGTTGGCGAGCCCGGCGTCCCGGATCACCTCGCCCACCCCGATCACCGCGACCACCATCGCCAGGTAGCCGAAGTCGGTCGGACTGAGGAGGCGGGCGAGCACGACCAGCCCGGCGAGCTGCATCAGCGCCCGGAGCGCCTGACCGGCGACGGTCCAGGTGCCGCCACGGACGGCGGTCCGGCCGAGGTCGTTCCGGTCCGTGGTCGATGTGCCGGTCATCGCAGCGTCTTCTCCAGGACGGCGGACCAGGACCGGACGACGACGTCGATCACGTGCTCACGGCGCTGCAGGATCGACGTGCGCGAGAGCGAGAGCGCACGTCGTACGGCGGCCGGCCAGTCCTCGTCCTCCACGAATCCGGGCCACGAGGCCCCGAAGAGCTCCTCGAGGTGGGGATGCCTGCGCGCGACGACCGGGACACCATGCTCCAGGGCCCGCACCGCGACCCCGCTCTGGTAGAAGCGGGCGTAGGGCAGCACGAGGCAGCCGGAGGTCGCGATGGCACTGTCGAACTCTTCGTCCGAGAGGAAGCGGCTGTCCACGTCCCATCCGGAGACCTCGCCCCAGCCGCGTCCCTTGATCTCCAGCGCGCACGCCCCGCCGAGCCCGGTGGCGATCGCATGGAGCGACGACACCTCCCGGGCCGTCTTGTGCTGCCCGAGCACCCGGACCGGCCGTCGCGTGCGGTCGGGGAGCTCTGTGGGCGTCGGCGCCGGTCGAGCCACGGGGTGTGGCACGACGATGGGCGTGACCCCCGTGAGTGACCGGAGCTCGTCGGCCGCCGCGGTCGTGAGGCAGACAGGTTGCACGCGACTGCGGTGCACGGCCCAGGCGAACAGCCGTCGTGCCGTCCGCGAGTAGCCGAGCTGCGGCCGGAGCGGCTGGACGTCGTGGACGAGGAGCAGGACCGGTGTCCTCCGCGCCCGCGCGATCCAGGTCAGCGCGTCGAGGTATCCGAAGGCAGGCCAGAGGACGAGGGTTCCGGACGCCTCGGCCCGTAGCGCGAGGCGTCCGACCACCGTACCGAGGGTGACGCCAACCTTGCGCACGGCGCTGAGACCCTCGATCGGCGCGCCGGCCCGTACGACGACGGACGTGGCGCCGGCCGCTGAGAGGACCGTGCGCAGCTCGTGCTCGAAGTGGCCGAGGACGCCCGGGATCGGGTTGACCACCGCGCACCGGATCCGCTCTCTCGCCTCCGTCGAGGCGGATGCGTCCTTCCGCGCCGCCGGTGAGCCCGTCCGCGTCATCGCGGAAGAAGGTCGCGCAACGCGCGTTCGTAGTCGTCGAGCACGCGCTTCCACGAGTACTCGGCACGTGCGCGGTCGAGCGCTGCCGTGCTCAGGGACTCCTGGCGCTCGCGGTCCCCGAGGACGGCGGCGAGCGTTCCCGTGATCTCGGCAGCGTCAGCGCGTACGAGGACCCCGCTGTCGCCGAGCACCTCGCGGTTGTACGGGGTGTCGCGGGCGACGACCGGTGCTCCGCACATCATCGCCTGGACCAGGGCCGGGTTGGTGCCGCCCACGCTGTGCCCGTGGAAGTAGGCGCCGGCGTGGTGCCAGAGGGCGTGGAGACGCCGGTCGTCCGACACCTGGCCGAGCCAGTGGATCCGAGGGTGCGCGCGGGCGAGGTCGCGCACGGCGGTCTCGACGGGACCGCCGAAGCCCGACGAGCCCACGATCACGACGTCGCGTGAGCCGGCCAGCCGGCGCGCGGCGTCGAGGAACTCCCAGACCGAGTTCTCGGGAACCAGCCGGGCGACGAACAGGACATAGCTGCGGCGCTCGAACTCGGGCGGAACTGCGTCGTCATACTCCTGTCCGCCGTAGGGGATGAACGTGCCCTCGCGGCCGAAGTCCTCCCGCCAGTGCCGCCCGATCTCCACCGCGTCCACGACCAGCGCGTCGGCCCACCGCGCGGTGGCCCGAGCGCCACCGAGGAAGACGGACCGCGCGAGCGTGCCCCACTTCGTGCGCTTCCACTCCATGCCGTCGACGTTGACGAGCGTCCGGATCCCTCGCGCACGAAGCAGCGGGAGCCAGAATCCGTTCGCGACGTTCATGACCAGCGCGACGTCGGGACGGCGGCGGACAGCGTCGATCGACGCCGTCGCGCCGTAGGTCAGCGTGCTGAAGCAGCGGGAGTTCACGCCACGCGTCGTGATCGTCGATACGCGGTGGTCGCGCCCCTCGTCGTCGGCAAGCGTCGCCTCCGGCCGGCTGTACACGGAGACCTGCCACCCGGAGTCCACCAGAAAGGGGGCGAGATGCCGGACCGCGGTCTCGAAACCGCCGTAGTAGCTCGGATATCCACGAGTGCCGATGATGGCCACGGACGGTCGTCTGCTCGGCTTCACGCTGGAGTTCCTCTCGTCGCGACACGCTCGGTCGGTGTGGCGATGGTGATGGCAAAGAGGCGGCATGTTCACGCATTTACGGGCCTTCGCCGAGCGTACGACGTGGGAGTATTTGTCGCGCGTCGGGCGACTTAGTACGCGCGCTCCGGGAAACCGCCCCATAGGATCCACTGCATGGCCTTGCGCACGCCGACCAGCGGTTCTGCCCGGCTTTTGTCGCCCCCGGGCCCGCCGCACCGGCGTATTGCCGACATTGTCCCCGTCGGGCTCTTTGTCGTCTTCGTTGCGGGAACGCTTCTCTCGCACCAGCTTCCCTCGACGACGAGCATTGTCGTGACCCTTGTGCTGATGCTCTGCACGATGCTGGTGCCGCTCCTGTGGACGTTGCACAACAAGGGCGACGTCGCTTTCTACCTCCTGGTGCCGACGATCATGTCGGCGAGCCAGAACGTCTATCTGCTGACGACTGCGGACGAGCTCGAGGCGTCGGAGCTGCAGTTCGCGATCGTGCTCAACTTCGCGTTCGCGGTGCTGGCGTGGGCGGCGCTGCTGGGTGCACGGTCGCAGGCCGCCGGGCACGCGACGGACCGGGGCCGCGCGCTGCGCCGGACTCTCGCGGCCTGTGCCTTCCTCGTGACCGCGTACGGACTCGTCTCCTCGGTGATCTTCGCGGCACCGGTCACGTCCGCCCTCGCCTCGTACCGGAACCTGATCACCCCGATGCTCTTCACCGCGATCGGCCTGCTTGCGGCCGGGTTTGCGAGCCCACGGCGATATATGCGGATGCTCGTGGTGCTCGGCGTGCTCTCGTGCGCGTTCGGCCTGCTCGAGATGACCACCCCGCGCTTCTGGCAGGACCTGGGGATCAAGGAGCTGTGGGAGGACAAGGGGATCGGCGTCAACCCGAGCACTGGTGTGCCCTCCAACTACTTCTCGTCCGAGCTGATCGGTGGGTCGCAGATCCGCCGGATGGTGGGGCCCTTTGCCGACCCGGTGAACTTCGGCACGTTCCTCTTCGCCGTCTTCATGGCGGCGTGGGCCGTCCGGGCGCGGGTGGCAGCCGCGGTGATGGTCGTCGCCAGCGCGTTCGCGGTCAGCAAGGGAGCACTCGTCGGGTTCCTCGCCTACTTCGCGTACTGGACGCGCTACTTCGCGTCCCGGACGCACCACGTGGTCGCGATCATGGTGGCGCTGGCGGGCGCCGCCTACTTCTACGGGTTCTCCTTGAGGAGCTCGACAGGTAGCACCACCGCCCACATCAACGGGCTCCTCGCGGCATTCCTCGAGCTCCCCCAGCACCCGTTAGGACGGGGGATGGGCAACATCGGCGTGCTGTCGAACCTCTTCGGTGAGGGCGCGGAGTCGAACGTGACGGAGAGCGGGCTGGGAATGATCGTCGGCCAGCTCGGGATCGTCGGCCTCACTGTCTACGTGGTCTTCTTCGCCGCGCTGCTCAAGGCCGCTTTCCGGGTCCGTTCCCGCCGGCCGCGCCTGATGGCTGTCGGGTTGCTCGTCGGATTCATCATCAACGCCACCTTCAACGAGGTCGCGCTGAGCCCCAACTCTGCGGCTCCATACTTTGTGATGATCGGCCTGGTGCTCGGCCGGGACCTGATGCTGGATCAGGAGAACGAGTCGTACGCGGCCGTCGACGAGCGCGACCTGAGGTTGGAATGGGGTCCTGCTTCCGGCATTCCGTCGCCTCACGAGCAACGAACTGCGTGATTCTGTTCCGGAGGGCATGATCCCTTCATGGGAGATACGCAGACAGCGACATGGGCAGTGCCGGGGCGGCTCGAGGGCTATGTGCACAGGCTGGCTTCGATGCCGGCCAGAGCGCGGCTCGCGAGCAAGATGCACTATCTCGACTTCCTCGGAGACGTCCATCGCCGTCTCGATCCCGGGACGTATCTCGAGATCGGGGTGCGGAACGGAAAGAGCCTCGCACTTGCCTCGTGCCCGAGCATCGGGATCGATCCCGCCTACAACATCACCGTCGACCTGGATCCCGCGGCCGTGCTCGAGCGGACGACGAGCGACGACTATTTCGCGCGCCCGGACGCCTGCGCGTCGGTGGGCGGGCAGATCGACCTGGCGTTCATCGACGGGATGCACCTCTTCGAGTTCGCGCTGCGCGACTTCGTCAATGTTGAGAAGCACTGCTCGTGGTCGAGCATCATCGTGTTCGACGACGTCTTTCCGAGCCGTGCCGACATCGCGGCGCGTGACCGTCACACGTGGGAGTGGACCGGCGACGTGTTCCGGATCGTCGAGGTCCTGCGTGCCTACCGGCCCGACCTGACGTTGATCCTCGCGGACACCAAGCCGTCGGGGCTCCTCATGGTCACCGGGCTGGACCCGCAGTCGACGGTGCTCGAGGCCACGTACGACGAGATCGTCGGACGGCACGTGCGTCCGGACCCGCAACCGGTCCCGCCGTCGATCCGGCGTCGTGCTGGCGCCGTGGACCCGTCGGCGTTCCTGGCGTCCGGCGTCCTGGAGATGCTGCGGGTCGGCCGGGACACCGGGTCGCGCTCGGCGACCCTTGCCGAGGTCGCGGCGACCGTCGGAGCCCTCGGGAGGTGACTGATCAGGCCGCGGGACGGGTCCACAGCGTCGTGGTGCCCGCCATGGTCTTGGTCGGCGTGAGTCCTCGCAGCGTGGCTCGTGGCCAGCCCGAGGCGAGGCGGAACGCCTCCCGGTAGTGCTCGCGCTGCGAGTCGTCCAGGATCAGGAGGCCACCTGGCCGCACCTTGGCCAACGCCCGTTCGAAGCAGCGGACGCGCTGACGCCCGTCCACGATCACCGCATCGAAGTGGTCGTCGGGGTACTCGTCGATCGAGCCCACGTAGTCGGCGTAGTCGTTCGCGGCGCTCCGGACGAGGAGGGTGACGCTCTGCGCCGCCGCGGTGCGACCTCGGAGGTACTCGACCCACTCCGGGTCGTGCTCCGCCGTCACGACCTCGCCCACCCGGGGCGAGAGCCAGAGGGTCGACCCACCGCCACCGAACTCGAAGACCCGGCTGCGGTCGGTGAGCACGCCGTCGAGCCGGTCGATGACCGCGAACGGCAGCCAGGGCATCGCCAGGTCGAGCGTCGAGCGGCGAACCGTCGAGAACCAGCGGCCCAGGTATCTCGCCTGCTGCGGGTCGGCCGCGATGATCGATCCGATCCGCACGACGCCGGGGATGGCCTGCTTCAGCTTCCCGGGGTTCTCGACGATCGACGAGCTCACGCGTCCCATGGCCTGATAGGTGTCTTTCAGCATGGTCCGCAGCCTATGAGAGGTATTCCGACACCACATCAGGAAGGAGCGGCTACATTCCTTCGGCGCCCGCGGGATATTCGGAGAAGGACGGCGTAAAGAGTGAGGCGCGGTCGGTGAAGTACATTTTTCGGACAATTTCGTTTGACGCGTCGAAGCGCTCGAAGAACGCGAAGGCCTCGCTCCGTGTGGCGACGGGCCCACCACCGGGGAAGGCGCGCTCGACAAGACGCACCAGTGGGCCACGCACCGGGTTGGGGCGGCCGGCGACGTAGCGGGGCGCGAGCCGGTTCACCGCCCTGAGCAGAGAAAGACCCTGACGACTCAGCGACGTGTTCGCGCCCGTAGGGACCCGCGGGAGCGCAAGAGGAAGCGCCGCGGCCGTACGGAAGTCCGCAAGGATGTCCCCGTCACGGAGCCGGTCTTTCTCGAAGGTCCGGACCGTCAGCTTGTCGGCGCCAAAGGCGTCGGCCCACCGTGTCACGAGACCGCCATAGTCGAAGTAGCCGGGTTCGGCCGCCTCCTCGCTCAAAGGAGCGACGTGCGGCAGTCCCACCTTGAGGCGGGTGCTGTACAGGCTGAGTGCGACCTCGTGCTGAGGCCGGAGGTACACCAGGACCTCGATCTCGTCGAACAACCCGTCGAGAAGCTCGCGCAGCCTGACGACCTCCGCCGGCGTGACGAGCCTGCTGTGCAGGTGCTCGCTGCTGATGAGGAACGTCGTCGCACCGACCGCTCCGCCGACCTCCTCGCGGAGCTCAGCGGCCACCTCTCGCCGGTGCCGCTCGACCGACTGTGCGGTCAGCAGCCCGAGGTTCTGCCGCAGGTCGTCGACGCGACCGGGGTCCATCGACGTCGTGGCCGCCAGCTGGTGACTCACGCTGTCCCGGTACGTGAGGCTGCGCGAGTAGAGGACGCCCGACGCGGCGAGCACGTCGCGACACCGGCGCAGCGACGCCTGAACAGCCGTGGTTCCCGTCTTCTCGGCGCCGATGTGGATCACGCACCGAGGGATCTTCCGCATGGACGTTCTCCTCTGGTCTGCTGCTCGCCGGGCGGGGTGACGCAGCAACCCTAGGAAGCGAGGCTGCCCGGTGCGACCGGAGCGCGGTTGCGGGTCTGCGCCGATGCGTGTCGGATCGTCACGTGGCCCCGCGTATCCGCACCCTCCTTCTCGCCGGGACGATCGTCGTAGGCCTCGGGGCGTGCTCCCTCGAGGTACCGGGCACCTGGGTGACGAGCTCGCCCGACGGGGCACCTTCCGCCACACCCAGCCCCCCACCCGCCGCCACCCCCGCGCCCGAGGCGACCGCTCCGGCGTCGGGCGGCGCGGAGGGCGGCGGCGCGGAGGGCGACCTTGCCGACCCGGCGGGGTATGCCGCCGTGCTCGAAGGGCTCGTCAACGACCAGCGGGAGGCCGCAGGCCTGCCGGCCCTGGCGCACGACGGGTGCGCCGCCGAGCAGGCGCAGAGCCGCGCCGACGCGCTCGTGGGGGCCCCGGAGCTGGAGCACGCGCCGCTCGGAGGCGTTCTCGGCTCGTGCGGGGTGGGGCTGGCGGGAGAGAACCTGTCGCGGGGCGAGAGCCCGCCCGAGGACGTGGTCGAGGCGTGGATGGCGTCACCCGGGCACCACGCGAACATCGTCAAGCCGGAGTTCGCCTCCGGGGCGATCGCGTGCACGCGGGACGGCGGCGCCGACCCGGCCCCACGGTTCGTCTGCAGCCACGTCTTCCTCGGCGGCTGAAAGGCGGGATCGCCGCTCCCCACCGAAGATCGGAGCATGGCGAACGCGAACACCCAGGACGTCGCGGACCGGTCCGCGGTCGACAGGTTCTTCCACATCACCGAGCGGGGCTCCAGCGTCACCACCGAGGTCCGCGGCGGGCTGGTCACCTTCTTCACGATGAGCTACATCATCGTGCTGAACCCGCTGATCATCGGCACGGTGCAGGACGACGGGTTCGAGGGCAGCTTCCTCGGTGGCGGCAGCGAGCCCAACCTCGCGGCCGTCGCGGCGGCCACCGCCCTCGTCGCGGGCGTGATGTCGATCCTCATGGGCGTGATCGCCAACTTCCCGCTGGCGCTCGCGGCCGGGCTCGGCCTCAACGCGGTGGTCGCGTTCAGCGTCGCCGCGCTGCCCGGCATGACCTGGCCCGACGCCATGGGCATCGTGGTGCTGGAAGGTCTCGTCATCCTCGTGCTGGTCCTCACGGGCTTCCGGGAGGCCGTGTTCCGGGCGGTGCCACGCGAGCTCAAGGTCGCGATCAGCGTGGGCATCGGCCTGTTCATCGCGTTCATCGGTCTGGTGGACGCGGGCTTCGTGCGGATCCCGGAGTCGATGGCCACCCCGGTGGAGCTGGGCATCAGCGGGTCGCTCGGGTCCTGGCCGCTGCTGGTGTTCGCGGTCGGTCTGCTGCTCGCCGCGGTCCTGATGATCCGGCGGGTGCGGGGCGCGATCCTCATCGCGATCATCGTGGCGACCGTGCTCGCCGTGATCATCGAGGCAGTGGCGGGTGTGGGCGCGCGGACCGACGAGAACCCGGGCGGCTGGGGGCTCAACGTGCCGGCGCTGCCCGGCCAGGTGGTGGCCGCCCCGGACTTCTCGCTGCTCGGCCAGTTCTCGCTCTTCGGGTCGTTCGAGAAGATCGGCGCGGTCGCCGTCATCCTCCTCGTGTTCACGCTCCTCCTCGCCGACTTCTTCGACACGATGGGCACGATGGTCGCCATCGGTGGCGAGGCGGGCCTGCTCGACAAGGAGGGCAACCCGCCCCGCACCCAGCAGATCCTGGTGGTGGACTCCCTCGCGGCGGTCGCCGGCGGGGCCGGGTCGGTGTCGTCGAACACGGCGTACGTGGAGTCGGCGTCCGGTGTCGGTGACGGCGCGCGCACCGGGCTGGCGTCGGTCACGACGGGCGTGGCGTTCCTGCTCGCCACGTTCCTCACGCCCCTCGTGGAGATGGTCCCCAACGAGGCCGCGACGCCGGCGCTCGTCGTGGTCGGTTTCCTCATGGTGGTGCAGATCACCGGGATCGACTGGACCAACCTCGAGGTGGCGATCCCCGCCTTCCTCACGATCGTGCTGATGCCGTTCGCCTACTCCATCACCGTGGGCATCGGAGCCGGAGTGATCTCGTTCGTGCTCCTCAAGGTGGCCGTGGGGAAGGCGTCGAAGGTGCACCCGCTGCTGTGGGTGGCGGCGGCGATGTTCGTCGTCTACTTCCTCATGGGGCCCATCAAGGGCGCGCTGGGTCTCTGAGCAGGCCTGGGTTCCACCCGCTCGCGCGCTGTCAGCGGCGAGAGCGGGCGCAGTACGATCCGCGCATGCCAGGCACCGATCCGATCAACGACCTGCTCGGTTCCGCGCCGGGTTCCAGCCCGGTCCGGCACGGCCGGTCCGGTCGGCCGGGCCGGCGTCGGCCCCGTGCCTGGCTCGTCGTCGCCCTGTCGCTCGCCCTCGTGGTGGGCGGCGGTGCGGGCGCGGTGTGGATGCTCCAGCGGTCGCTGGAGGCCGGCCTCGAACGCATCGACGACCCGTTCGAGGCCTTGGACGAGGCCACGCGGCCCAGCCCGGCGCCCGTGGACCCGGCCGTGGCCGCCGAACCCCTCAACTTCCTCATCCTCGGCTCCGACAGCCGGATCTCCGCCGGCGACCCCCGCCAGTGGGAGGCAGGGGCGCAGCGCACCGACGCGATCATGCTGCTCCACCTCTCGGCCGACCGGCAGTCCGCCCAGGTGATCTCCTTCCCCCGGGACTCGTGGGTAGCGATCCCCGGCCACGGCGAGGGCAAGATCAACGCGGCGTTCTCGTACGGCGGTCCCACGCTGATGATCCAGACCGTGGAGCAGCTCACCGGCGTCCGGATCGACCACTTCGCGGTCACCGACTTCGTCTCGTTCCAGACCTTGACCGACGCCGTCCGCGGGGTGGAGATCGCCGTCCCGGAGGCAACGACCACCACGGGCGGCGACGTCCTCGAGGCGGGCGTCCACACCATGACGGGGGAGGAGGCGCTCGCCTACGCCCGCGAGCGGTACGGCCTGCCGAACGGCGACTTCGGGCGCGTGCAGCGCCAGCAGAACTGGATGCGCGCCATCATGGCCAAGGCCGCGGACACCCGGGGCGACGTCGGAGCCATGAACAACCTGGTCCAGGCCGTCGCCCGGTCCGTCGCGGTCGACGAGACGCTGACGCTGTGGCGCATGCAGGAGATCGCCGTCGGCTCGATGGGGCTGGGCGTCGGCGACGTCACGTTCCTGACCGCACCCCACTCGGGGACCGGCCGCAGCCCCGACGGGGCGCAGTCCATCGTGGTGCTCGACCGGGCCACGCTCGACCCGCTGATGGCGGCGGTGGCCGACGACTCGGTGGCCCAGTACGTCCAGGACCACGCCGACCAGCTCGTCGTGCTGGGGGACACCGTCCGGTAGCGCGTGATCTCACGCACAGGTCATTTCATTACCAGAGGTAATGACCTACGCTAATTAGCGTGACAGGAACCGGAACCGCCGCCCCCCGCACCCCCGCGACCCTCGGTGGCGACCTCCGGGTCGCCCTCGTCCGGATCTCGCGCCGTCTGCGCGCCCAGCGCGGTGAGGCGGACCTGCCGGAGGGGCAGTTCGGCGTGCTCACCGTGCTGCACAAGCACGGGGAGATGTCGCCCGGTTCCCTCGCCGAGCACGAGCGCGTGCGTCCGCCGTCGATGACGCGCGCCGTGAACGCCCTCGCGGAGATCGGCCTGGTCGAGAAGGTCGAGCACGCGACGGACAAGCGCCAGGTCGTGGTGCGCCTCACCCCCGCGGGCATCAAGGAGGTCGAGGTCACCCGTCGTCGCCGCGACGCCTGGCTCACCCAGCAGCTCTCCACCCTGACCGAGGAGGAGCTCGACGTCCTGGCTCGCGCCGGCGAGCTGTTGAGCCGGATCGCCGCACGATGAGCAGTACGTTCTCCAGCCTTCGATATCCCAACTACCGCATCTGGTTCGCCTCGGCCCTCGTCGCCAACATCGGCACGTGGATGCAGCGCGTGGCGCAGGACTGGGTCGTCCTGACCGAGCTCACCCACGAGTCCGGCGTGGCCGTCGGCATCGTCACGGCACTCCAGTTCGGGCCGGCGCTGCTGCTGTCGCCCTGGGCCGGCGTGCTCGCCGACCGCGTGGACCGCCGCAAGCTCCTGATGGCCACGCAGGGCGCCATGGGCGTGCTCGGGCTCGGGCTCGGTGCTCTCCACCTCTCCGGCCACGCGCAGCTCTGGCACGTCTACGTGTTCGCGACGCTGCTCGGCGTCGTCTCCGCGCTCGACAGCCCCGCCCGCCAGACGTTCGTCGCCGAGCTCGTCCCCACGAGCGGCCTCGCGAACGCGGTGGGCCTCAACGCGACGTCGTTCAACGCCGCGCGCCTCATCGGTCCCGGTGTGGCAGGCCTGCTCATCGCGGCCGTGGGAGCCGGGTGGGTGTTCGTCATCAACGGCGTCACGTTCGGCGCGGTGATCCTTGCACTGGCCCGGATGCGCGGCCTGACGCCGGCGCCGCGCATGGCCGCAGCCAAGGGCCGGATCCGCGAGGGGGTGGCGTACGTCCGAGGGCGCAGCGACATCCTCGTGATCATGGTCGTGATGGGCGTGGTCTCGACGTTCGGGCTCAACTTCCAGCTGACGTCGGCCATGATGGCGCGCATCGAGTTCGGCCGTGGCGCGAGCGAGTACGGCATCCTCGGCTCGGTCCTCGCGATCGGCTCGCTCGCGGGAGCCCTGCTCGCCGCCCGGCGGGAGCGGCCGCGCGTGCGGCTCGTCCTGGGTGCGGCCTTCGCCTTCGCCGCGGCCACCGCCGTCCAGGCGGTCATGCCCACGTTCCTCGGCTACCTGATCATGTGCATCCCGGTGGGGCTCGCGTCGCTGACCATGCTCACCGCCGCGAACGCGGCCATCCAGCTCTCCGTCGACCCGGAGGTGCGCGGCCGCGTCATGTCGCTCTACATGATGGTCCTGCTCGGCGCGACGCCCCTCGGGTCGCCCGTCGTGGGCTGGGTGGGGGAGACGTACGGCCCGCGCTGGGCCGTGCTCGTGGGCTCGGTCGCCACGGTCCTCGTCGCCACCGGCGCGACGATCTGGGCGAGCAGGCGCTGGCACGTGCGGGTCCGGTACCAGCTCCGCCCCCGTCCGGGCCTCCGGGTGGTCTACCTCGACCAGCCGGCACAGGAGGACGCGATCCTCGCGGCGTAGCACGACGATGCCCGACGCCGGACTGGTCGCCTTCCGCGGAAGGCGACCAGCCCGGCGTCGGGCATCGTCGTGACGCTGGGGGTCAGCCAGACTGGGACTGGCGGACCCGGTCGTTCTGCAGGCGCTCGAACTGCACCCGCTCGAACTGCTTGCGCTCGAACTTGCGCTGCTGGAGCTTGGCCTCGAACTCCGCCTGGGCGCGGATCTCGGCCTCCGTGGGCCAGAGGCCGATGACGAGGATGAGCATGAACGTCACCACGGACACGCCCATGACGAGCGGGACCAGCAGCTCGGTGGTGCTTGCGCCGAGCGGGATGGTCTCGGACGGGTTCGTGAGCGAGATGCCGGCCATGCCGGTGAAGTGCATGCCGCACACGGCCAGGCCCATGACGGCCGTGGCGATGATCGTGGCGACGATGCCGCGGATGTTCACCGTGCACCAGAGTGCTGCGGTGGCGGCCACCACGGCGATCGCGATGGACGCGATCACGTAGGGGACGCTGTACTGCACGTCGGCAGACATCTGCATCGCCGCCATGCCCATGTAGTGCATCGCCGCCACGCCGGTGCCGGCGAGGACCCCGCCGACCACGATGGCGGGCGTTCGCCCCTTGCCCATGTCGACGATGAAGAGACCCGCGCCGACGACGACCACGGCGACGAGCGCGCTGAGGAGGGTGAGCGGGACGTCATACCGGATGGTGACGCCGACGGCGCCGAAACCGAGCATGCCGATGAAGTGCATCACCCAGATGCCGGTCCCGCCGAGAGCGACGGCGCCGAGAACGAGCCAGATCGAACGACCGACTCCGGTCGCCGCCCGGGCGCGTGAGGTGCAGGACAGGGCGGTAGCCGCCCCGGTGCACGAGAGGGCATACGCCAGAAGGGGCGTGATGATCCCGTAGGTAAAATGGTCGATCACTGGCATCGCAGAAAGCCCCTCGAAGTACCAGACGTAGGACCGACGCCGTGTGGCTTACGGTCGCCGGGTTCTTGGGTCGCCGGGGCCGTCTGGCCGCCGGGATCCGGTCACGCTACAGAGCGTTCGCCAGGCGGACAATACGGAGCAACATCATAATCACCCGCCCGAACGGGAACATTCAGCCATGACTCGGCCGTTTGGGTTAGATTACGGTTGTGATGCGCAGCGGTTCACCCGTGTGCTGGTACGGGGGCGCCGGTGTCAGTCGCGGCGCTCGAAGGAGTCGGACGAGCGGGTCCTGAAGTCGAACGGACCGGCCTGCTTGCTGCGCTGCTCGAGGGCGACGCGCTGGATCTCCTGCTGGCGGGCCTTCCACTCCTCGAACTGTGCCTGCGTCCGCATCTCGCCCGCGCTGGGCCAGATGGTGACGACGACGACGAGGAGCAGCGTGCTGACCGTGAGTGCCGCGATGAGCGGCAGGAGCAGCTCGTCGGCAGCGACGCCGACCGTCGGCACCGGGATGGGCGTGCCGGCCTCGTGGTGGGCGCTCATGGCCGACATGCCGGTGTAGTGCATGCCGGAGACGGCGATGCCCATGACCACGGTGGACGCGGCGGCGGCGAGCACGCCCCGGACGTTGACGGCGAGCCAGAGGCCCACGGACGCGGCGACGAGGGCGATGACCACGGACAGCGCCACGAGGAGCGGGTCGTACTCGATCGCCACCTCCGCGTGCATGGCGGCCATGCCCAGGTAGTGCATGCCGGTGACGCCGAGGCCTGCGACCGCGCCGCCCGCGAGGACGTGCGGCGTGCGGGACCGGCCCCGGTCCACGATGAACAGCCCCACGCCGACCACGACGACGGCGAGCACCGCGCTGGCCAGAGTCAGGGGGATGTCGTAGGTGATCTCGGCACCGGTGATCGCGAAGCCCAGCATCGCGACGAAGTGCATGACCCAGATCCCGGTGCCGCCGATGGCGATCGCGCCGAGGATCAGCCAGACCGACCTCTGCCTGCCTGCGGAGACCCGGGCCCGGGCGGTGGCGGAGAGCCCTGCGGCGCAGCCGATGCACGAGAGCGCGAACGAGAGAGCCGGAGTCAACAGGCCCTGCGAGAAGTGGTCGATCACAAATCCCCCAATTTGTGTTAAGATGGACACGCCTCGCCGTGTGCATTCGCGCGCCGGGGGTCATCTTAGATGATTTTGGATCCAATCGACGGATGAAGTAAGAGCCGCGACGTCGTCCGGCTCCACCGCCGGGAACATGCCCACCCGGAGCTGATTCCGTCCCAGCTTGCGGTAGGGGAAGACGTCCCGCACACCGTTCTCCCGCAGGGTCGCGACCACGGCCTTCGCGTCGATCGACGGGTCGAGGTCGATGGTGCCGACCACCGTGGACCGCTCCGCCGGGTCCGCCACGAACGGCGTCGCCCACTCGCGGGCCTCCGCCCACGAGTAGAGGATCTCCGCCGAGGCGGCCGACCGCTTCACCGCCCAGTCCAGCCCGCCCTGCGCCAGCAGCCACTCCACCTGGTCGGCCAGCAGCACCAGGGTGGCGACCGCCGGGGTGTTGAGGGTCTGGTCCGCGCGTGAGTTCTCCAGGGCCGTGGTGAGCGACAGGAACTCCGGCACCCAGCGGCCGCTGCTCTCGATCCGGGCTGCCCGAGCCACGGCGTCGGGCGACAGGACTGCCAGCCACAGGCCGCCGTCGGCCGCGAAGACCTTCTGGGGGGCGAAGTAGTAGACGTCCGTCTCCGCCAGGTCGACGGGCAGCGCGCCCGCGCCGGAGGTGGCGTCGACGACGAGGAGCGGGCCCTCGCCCGTGCCCGCGCTGCCCCTGCCCGCGCCTGCTGCGCCCGCGGCCGCGCGGGGCACGGGCCGGCGGACCGGGGCCATCGCGCCAGTCGACGTCTCGTTGTGGGGCGTGGCCCAGACGTCCACGTCGTCGGACGGCTCGAGGTACGCCACCGTGCCAGGCTCCGCCCGGATCACCTGAGAGGGCTCCAGGAAGGGCGCGCGCGAGGTGGCCGTGGCGAACTTGGCCCCGAACTCGCCGAACGAGGCGTGCTGCGCCCGGCGCTCCACGAGGCAGAGGGTGGCGATGTCCCAGAACGCGGTGGAGCCGCCGTTGCCCAGGGCCACCTCGTAGCCGTCGGGAAGGTGGAGCAGCTCGGCCAGGCCGGTGCGGATGCGGCGGACGAGGTCCTTCACGGGCGGCTGGCGGTGCGAGGTGCCCAGGACGTCGGCGTGGTCCACCAGGGCCTGCACCTGGGCGGGCCGCACCTTCGACGGGCCGGATCCGAACCGGCCGTCCGCAGGCAGCAGGTCGGTAGGGATGGTCAACGGCATGGCGGGCTCCGGGGGACGCGTACGGCGGGGTGAGGGGCCATGTCGGCGCCCCCACCTAGACTAGGACGAGGGCCGGCGAGCCGGTGTGCCGGGTCGTCCGCCGAGACGGCCCGCCGCCGACGGCGGGGCCCGCAGAGCCGGCGAGAACGGGAGTGGACGTGACCGACCTGATCGACACCACCGAGATGTACCTCAAGACGATCTACGAGCTGGACGAGGAGGGCATCACGCCGCTGCGCGCCCGGATCGCGGAGCGGCTGGGGCACTCGGGCCCCACGGTGTCGCAGACGGTCGCGCGCATGGAGCGCGACGGGTTGCTCGTCGTCACCGGGGACCGCCACCTCGAGCTCACGGAGGCGGGCCAGGAGAAGGCGATGCGCGTCATGCGCAAGCACCGTCTTGCCGAGCGCCTGCTGACGGACGTGATCAAGCTCGACTGGGAGCACGTGCACGTCGAGGCGTGCCGCTGGGAGCACGTGATGAGCGAGCAGGTGGAGCGGCGCCTGGTGGGCCTGCTCGACCACCCGCACCACGACCCCTACGGCAACCCGATCCCCGGCCTGTCGGAGCTCG
The DNA here is from genome assembly GCF_003946865.1 of Antribacter gilvus. Taxonomy (GTDB): domain Bacteria; phylum Actinomycetota; class Actinomycetes; order Actinomycetales; family Cellulomonadaceae; genus Antribacter; species Antribacter gilvus. Next base: position 114,351 of record NZ_QXTH01000006.1, on the reverse strand, counting down.
GGGAGGACTTCACCGACGTCCCCTTCCTCGCGGGGGTCGCGTCGCTGCCTGCGGTCTTCGAGGCTGCCGTGAAGAAGGGCGTCCGCGGACCCGTCTCGGCGTCGCTGACGCGGATCGCCGAGCCGCTCCAGACGGACGTCGACCTGCTGGCCCGGCTGGCCGACGCCGGTCTTGTGCCCGGGGCCCGCATCGTCGCCACCCACGAGAACGGCGTCTACACGGTGTCCGCGGACGTGCCGGCGGAGGCCGTCGCAGGTGATCCGCTCGTGCTCGACCTGCCCGAGGACCTGGCCCGGCACCTGTTCGTGGCAGCTTCCTGACCTGGCACGCCACTTCTTGGGGAACCGCCTCCGTGCTGCAGCACGGAGGCGGTTCTCTGTCATCTCCAGTTATCCGACAGGTCGCCTTCGTGACGTGAACGTGACATTCATCCGGGCATCCGGTACGTTCAGAACCGCTCCGAGGAGTTAATCCACCGGAGCCCTCGGACGGACGCCGAACTCTGTCACCGGCCGGGGCCACCACGACCCGCATGACAGAGGCGGGGGACCCACTTTGGGCGCCAGGGTGCGTCCTTGGGGTGAAGTCGGGCGGACTCTCGGGTCGCTCGGCCGGGTGCTTTCTCCCACCCGAACCCGACAGCTGACCTCGTAGGCGTACAAGGAGAGGTACCACGTGACCGCACGTACGTCTCGCGCTCGCCATCGTGCAGCGCGCCGACCTGTAGCTGGGCTCGCACAGAACCCGAACGTCGGCCGCAATGCAGCCGTCGTCGCAGCCGGGGCTGGGCTCCTCGTCTCGACCTTCGGCGGCGCCATGGCCGCCCAGGCCGCTCCCGTCGCCAACGACGCAGCCAAGCTGAGCACGGTGGACCTGTCTGCTCTGACGCAGCAGGCCCGCACCGCTCTCGCGGCTGCTCCGGTGGTCGCAGTGGCCGCGGACGCCGATCTCTCGGTGGAGCAGGCAGTCATCTCGGTGACGCCGGCTCCTGAGCCGGAGCCGGAGCCCGTCCGGGCAACCACCACGTCCCGTTCCTCGACCTCGTCGGGCACCACCTCGGGCTCTTCCACGATCGGCGCGGCTGTCCCGGCGTCGGCCAACGGTTCCACGATCATCTCGATCGCGGCCCGTTACGTGGGTGTCCCGTACGTCTCGGGCGGCACCACGCCGTCGGGGTTCGACTGCTCGGGGTTCACCTCCTACGTCTACGCGCAGGCCGGCATCAGCCTCCCGCGCACGTCGTCCGCGCAGGCTGCGGGCGGCACCCGGATCTCCCGCGCGAACGCGCAGCCGGGCGACCTCATCTACCAGCCGGGCCACATCGGCATCTACGCCGGCGGTAACACGATGATCGACGCGCCCCGCCCGGGCAAGACCATCCAGTTCCGTTCGATCTGGATGAGCGCGCCCCAATTCATCCGGTACTGAGCCCTCCAGCCACAGCTACCGCCACCGACGCCCCGGTCCATCCCATGGACCGGGGCGTCGTGCGTCCGGCCTTCCCGCGTTGCTCTCCTGCCGCGCCCCGGCCGGACGAGTAGCCTGGGGGCCATCACTCCAGGGAGACGTGGGAGGCGTGCGATGAAGCGACCCGAGGTCGTGCTGGTCGGGGTCGACGGCTCGGAGGCGAGCCTGCACGCGTTGGACTGGGCGGCCGCGTACGCGCGCCGCGTCGGATGGGCGCTGCACATCGTGTGCAGCTATTCGCTGCCGTCGTTCACCGCGGCCTCGCTCGACGGCGGGTATGCCGCCCTCGACGACAGCACCATCCAGGAAGGCGCCCGCGCGGTACTCGCCGAGGCGGAGGCCCGGGTGGCCGGCTGCGGTGTCCGGGTGACCACCGCCGTGGCGACCGGTGATGCCGCGGGGGTGCTCGTCGAGCTGTCGCGCGACTACGGCTTCGCCGTGGTCGGCACGCGCGGCCGAGGTGGCTTCACCGAGCGGCTGCTCGGCACCGTCTCGTCCGCACTCCCCGCGCACGCGCACTGCCCGGTCGTGGTGGTCCCGCTCCGGGAGACCCAGGGACGCGGCGCGTGGGCGCCGCCGGGGTCCGAGCAGGCCGCCGCGCAGCAGGCGGCAGCCGCGGCTGAGCGGGCGGCCCAGCGGCCGGGGGCAGGGGACCGCGTCGACAGTCCTGAGCGCGGGGCAACGGCCGGCGAGGCCGGCGGCCCCGGGCAGTGGAGCGCCGTGCGCGACGTGCGCCGGATCGTCGTCGGCGTCGACGGGTCCCCGCAGGCCGAGGTGGCGCTGCGGCACGCGATCGCCCAGGCCAAGGCCTGGGACTCGGAGCTGACGGCCGTCGCGGGCGTTCCCGTGGGGTCCGGCGCGGGGCTGCTGGCGTGGCTGCCCTCGAACATCGACCACGAGCAGGTGCTGGCCGACATCAAGGCCGGCCTCGACGTCATCATCGACCGCTACGAGGCGGAGAACCCGGGCATGGTGATCCGGCGGATCGTGCTCGACGGGACCGGCGCGGAGCTCCTCACGGAGTTCTCCTCGGCGGCCGACATGATCGTGGTGGGCTCGCGCGGGCGCGGCGGGTTCCGGGGGCTGCTGCTGGGCTCCACCAGCCAGGCGGTGCTGCACCACTCGGCGTGCCCCGTGCTGGTGGTCAACCGGAACTGCGCGGAGACGGACCCGGCGGAGGCGGCGCGCGCCTGAGGTGCGCGCATCACGCGGGGCGCGCACATCACTTCGGCAGTTCGTCGTCGGTTCGGCACTTCGAAGTGCCGAACCGACGACGAACTGCCGAAGCAATGTGCGTGGCGTACGCCGCCGCCGGTCCTCACGGTGCGTGGAGCGCTCCGCGGACCAGGTCCACGACGGCGTCGTCGGACAGGCCGGCGGCCCGCGCGTCGGCGACCAGGGCGCGGGCCTGCGCGACGAGCCCGTGCGTCGCCGGTGCCGTGGCGGCAGCCGACGCCACCGTTCCCGCCACCGCCGTGCCCGCAGCGATGACCGTGCCGGTCCGGCGGCGGCTCACCACCACGCCGCTCGCCTCGAGCTCGCGGAAGGCCCGCTGCACGGTGCCGACCGCGACGCCGAGGTCCCGGGCGAGGTCGCGAGACGCCGGCAGACGGTCCCCCTGGCGCAGCGACCCCACCGCGACGAGCGCGGCCACCTGCGCGCGGATCTGCTCGTAGACCGGGACGGGCGAGGTCAGGTCGATCCGGAGCTCGGTCGCGGTCATGCTGAGGCACCGCCCGTCGCCGGTCGGGGTCCCGTGCCACCGCCCGCAGATCCCACCGCGGCGTCGGCCGCCGCGCGCCGGGCAAGCAGCGCGGGCGCGGCGACGACGACGGAGCCGAGGCTGACCGCGAGCCCGAGGATCGCGCACACGGCCGCCGCGACCGGCCACTGCGCGGCGAGGAGCCGGAGCCCCGTGAAGAGCAGCAGCACCCCGAGCCCCCCGCCGGTCCACACCTGGGCGCCGGCCAGGACGCGGGCGGCGCTGGTGCGGCGGAGGGCGTCGTCGTGCGGGGTGGGGACGCCGGTGAGAGGCGTGCGGCGGGTGACCGCGCGGAGGGCGAGGAGCGTCCCGACGACGGCGACCGCGAGGACCGCCAGCATCGGGAGGCCGTACGGCCAGCCGGGGTAGGGGCCGGAGGCGCCGGTGGTGTAGCCCCCGTCGGGCAGGAGGATCACGGGCTGCTCCACGCTGCGCCCGTCCGGCGCGGCGGTGAGCCCGAACACGACGAGGGCGACCGCGCCCAGCGCGGCGGTGCCCGCGAACGTCCACAGGCGCCACCCGCCCAGGCCGATGATGGTGCGACGCGCGAGCGATGCTGTGCGGACCGCGCCGCGCGGCCGGGGGAAGCGCAGCTCGCCGAGGCCTCGCGCCGCCGCGAAGGTCGCGGCTGCGGCGAACGGCGCGACGGCCTGCGTCACGCCGGGCGCAGACAGCCCCGGACCGAACGACGACCACGCGACCGGAGCCGTCAGCATCGCGATGCCGACAGCGAGGCTCGAGGCCGCCGCGCCGAGCGACACGAGGGTCTCGTGACGTCGGGCGGCACGGACGGTCGCGAGGTCGGTCTCGGGCGGGCCCACCCGCATCGCGGCGACCAGCACCACGGTGAGCACGGCGAGCAGCAGGACCAGTGCGAGGAGCGCGAGGGGGAAGATCGACATCATCGGGTTCTCCGGATCGAGGGGATCGAGGGGCTCGAGCCCGCGGACTGGCGGGGGAGCACGGCGAGCAGAGCGAGCGCACCGGACACGACGCCCACCAGCACTCCGGCGCCTCCGGAGACCGCTGAGAGCCCGCTCCGGTCATGGGCCAGGTCCAGGACGACCCCGCCGAACATCAGGAACAGCGCGACAGCGCCCCCGAGCCAGAGCTGGGCGCCGCCGAGGACGCGATCGGCGCTGGTGCGGCGGAGGGCGTCGTCGTGCTCGGTCGGGAGGTCGGCGAGCGGCCTGCGGCGGACGACCAGGACGAGTGCACCGAAGGTGGCGGCGAGGCCGAGGGCAAGGCCGACCAGCATCGGGACGCCGTAGTCCCAGCCGGGATAGCTCTGGACGACGCCGGACTCGGTCGCGTCGGTCAGGGGGTTGTCGAGCATGGTGATGCTGCGGCCGTCGTCGTTGCCGCCGCGTGCGTAGACCACCACGGTCGCCACTCCCACGACGACCGTCAGGAGGAGGACGACGAGGCGCCACCCGCCGACGTCGGACACCGTGCGGCGCACGAGCGGAGCGGTGCGGACCGTGCCGCTCGGCTGTGGCCACGTCAGCTCGCCGAGGGCCCGGAACAGGCAGAACGTGAGGCAGGCGAGGCCGGGGAGGGCGGGTAGGAGGGTCGACTCCTGGACGCCGGACGCCGGGCCGTAGGCGGGCTGGGCGATCAGGCTGCCCACCGCGCCGGTTGCCATGCTGCCCCAGGCCGCGGCCACCGAGATCCGGGTCTCGTGCCGTCGGGCGACGGCGACGGGACCGCCGTCGCCGCGCGGCCCGCGCACCATGACCACCACCAGGACCACGGTCAGCGCGAGCCCGGTCAACAGGTACAGCAGTCCGACGCCGGCCATCAGGACGCCCTCTCGTTCGCGGCCCTTACGGCCGGACCATTGGATCAATGCGTTGGTGCATTGAACCAGAGTGCGGCGGGTGACCACAACCCGCCGTCGGGCAGGATGGGCGCCATGGCCTCGCCCGACCCCCGTACCGACGCCGACCTCGTCCGCGCCGCAGCCCCGTACCTCGCCGACTGGCTCGGTACGCAGGCCGCCTTCGCCCGCCTCCCGGGCGTGCAGGCGGCAGTCCGCGTGGGGGAGGAGGTGGTGCTCGACGTCGCGCACGGCGTCGCGGACGTCGCGACCGGCGAGCCGCTGCGCACCGACCACCTGTTCCGTGCGGCGTCGCACTCCAAGACGTTCCTCGCCACGGCGGTCCTCCGCCTGGCCGAGCGGGGGCTGCTCCGCCTCGACGACGCGCTCGCCGCGCATCTCCCGGAGCTCGACGGCGTGCCCGTCGGCGCCGTCACCGTCCGGGAGGCGCTCGGCCACACCGGCGGGGTGCGGCGCGACGGCAGCGACGCCGACTTCTGGCAGCTCGGCGGGCCGTTCCCGGACCGTGCCGTCCTGCTCGCGACGATCGCCAAGGAGGGCGAGGTCTTCGGCCGCGGCGAGCACTTCAAGTACTCGAACCTCGCCTACGGGCTGGTGGGCCTCGTCGTCGAGGCCGTGACAGGCGTCCCGTACGCCGACCACCTACGCTCGGACGTCATCGCGCCCGCCGGGCTCGCCGACACCCATCCCGAGATCGGCCCGGCCCTCGCCGGCCGCCTGGTGACCGGCCACAGTGCGCGGTCGGCCGACGACGACCGCCGCCTCCCCGTCGCGCACGTCCCCACCGGGGCGCTCGCGTCCGCGACGGGCCTCACCTCCACGGCGCGCGACCTCGTCACCTGGGCTGCCGCTCACTTCGCGGGCGACACGAGCTTGCTGTCACCCCGTTCGCAGCGGCTGGTGCAGCGGACGGAGAGCACCATCGCGATGCCGCGCGGCCGGGTCCGCGAGTACGGGCTCGGCTTCGAGGCGCGTGAGCTCGAGGGCCGACGGGTGGTCGGCCACGGCGGCGGCTTCCCCGGCCAGCTCACCCGGACGTGGTGGGACCCGTCGGGCCGGGTCGCGGTGTCGGTGCTCACCAACGCGGTGGACGGCCCGGCAGACGGCCTGGCGGCGGGCCTCTTCGCGCTGGTCGTCACAGCCCTGGAAGGCAGGCTGCCCGACGCCGGACCGGTCGCCCCCGGCGACGACCCCGCCTCGGGAGGTGCCACCGCCTCGAGCGGTGCCACCGCCTCGAGTGGTGCCGGGCTCGAGCGGTTCACCGGACGGTTCGCCGGGCTCTGGGGGCTGACCGACGTGGTGCTGCTGGGCGACCGGCTGTGGCTCCTCGACCCCCGGGCCGAGGACCCCTTGGTGGGTGCGGAAGCCCTCACGCCGGACGGTGACGTGCTCCGGCCGGAGCCGCACGCCGGGTTCCGGGCCGTGGGGGAGCCGGTCGAGTACGTCTGGGGCGAGGACGGCCGGCCGGCGGCGATCGTCGTCGGCGGGATGACGAGCTGGCGGGCGGACGAGTACGCCGCCCAGCGCGCGGAGCTGCTGCGCTGACCTCTCTTTCGCTGACTTCTCCTCGCTGTGGGTACGCAGATGGTCGCCGTTCGGGCGTGAACGGCGACCATCTGCGTACCCAGCGAAGTGGGGTCAGGCGTGGGCCTCCGCCGCGGCCAGGAGCACGCACGTGGCGACGCCGTCCATGGCCGTACGGACCTCGTCCAGCGGCGGCATCGTGGGCGCCAGGCGCAGGACGGCGTCCTCGGGGTCCTTCCCGTACGGGTACGTCGCACCCGCCGGGGTCAGGGCGATCCCGGCCGCCTTGGCCAGCTCCACCACGCGTGACGCCGTTCCCGGCACCACCGTCAGCGTGACGAAGTAGCCGCCCTTGGGCGAGGTCCACGACCCGACGCCGTACTTGCCGAGCCGGTCCGTCAGGATGTCGATGACGGCTGCGAACTTGGGCGCGAGGATCTCGCGGTGCTTGCGCATGTGCGCGCGCACGCCCTCCGCGTCGCCGAAGAACAGCTGGTGCCGCAGGTGGTTGACCTTGTCCGGACCGATCGAGGCGATCGCCAGGTGCTCCTTGAACCACGCGACGTTGCCCGGCGACGACGCCCAGAACGCCACACCCGCCCCGGCGAAGGTGACCTTGGACGTGGACGCCACCATGACGACGCGGTCCGGGTTCCCGGCCTCCGCCGCGAGCCCGAGGGCGTCGGCGCTGGTCACCTCGTCGTCGGTGAGGTGGTGCAGGGCGTACGCGTTGTCCCACACGATGCGGAAGTCGGGGGCCGCGGTCGGCATCGACACGAGCGCCCGCGCCACGTCGTCCGTGACGACGGCGCCGTCCGGGTTGGCGTACGTGGGTACCACCCACATGCCCTTGATGGCCGGGTCGTCCGCGACGAGGGCGGCGACGGCCTCTGCGTCGGGCCCGTCCGCCGTCATCGGGACGGGGATCATCTCGATGCCGAACGCCTCGCAGATCGCGAAGTGCCGGTCGTAGCCCGGCACCGGGCAGATCCACTTGACGGTCTCCTCGCGGGACCACGGGCTGGGTGACTGCGGGAAGCCGAACAGCATCGCGTACGCCAGCGTGTCGTGCATCAGCGTCAGCGACGCGTTGCCTCCGGCGAGCAGCTGCTCGACCGGCACGCCGAGCAGCTCGGCGAAGATCCGGCGCAGCCCCGGCAGGCCGTCCAGCCCGCCGTAGTTCCGGACGTCCGTGCCCGCGTCGTCGCGGGTGACGGCCTCGCCGGGGAGCGTGAGGAGCGCGTTGGACAGATCGAGCTGCTCCGCCGACGGCTTGCCTCGGGTGAGGTCGAGCTTCAGGCCCTTGGCCTGCAGCTCGGCATAGGCCTGCTGGAGCTCAGGAAGTGCCGCGGCCAGCGCCGCGGCGTCAGGGGTGGTGGTCACCTCGGAGACTCTACGCGCGTTGCCCTCAGCGCTGCTCGATGATTCGGGGGAAGCGCTCAGGCGGCGGGCCGAATGCGTCCCGCGACTGCTTGATCACCGTATGGCCGAGTGCCCGGGCGCCGAAGATACCGACGACCGCACCGATCCCGAACGGGATGACACGGCCCACGAGCAGACCGCCCTGCTTCGCCAGCTGGCGGCGGATGAACTGGTTCGTGAGCGTCTTGTTCACCCGGCGCAGGGTGGTCTGCGGCATGCTCGTCAGCAGCACCTTGCCCCAGGCCACGCCGGAGCCGCCCACGGCGTCCTCCACGTCCTGGGCGCCCTTGTCGCCCAGCACCGTGGCGAGGAGCAGGGCCCGCCGCCGCGCGACGTCCTCGACCTCGATCCCGTGCACGTCGGCCACCGCCAGCGCGAACGCGGCCGACGACGCGAAGAACGTCGCGATGTCGCTCGACGACAGGGCCATTCCGGCCGCCGTACCCACCGCCGGCACTGCCGCAGCTGCCCCGATCGCGCCGCCCGACGCCTGGATGACCCGGAGGTACTCCTTCTCCAGGATGCGCACGATCTCCGCGGGGGTGGCGTTGGGGTTGCGCTTCCGCAGCTGGTCCACGTGCTTGCGGACGGCACCGGACGGGATCCTGACGGCCCGGTCCACCACGTTGTCCAGCAGCCCCGCAGGGCCGGTCCGGGCCCGGATCTCCTTGGCGGCGTCCGGGTCGCTGTTCACGAGGTCCTTGCTGCGCGCGTCGTCGTGCGTCATGGCTTTCCCCTCCTGTTGTCGGGTGCTGCTCAGGCGTCGGGTGCTCAGGCCTTGGTCGGCGTGCCGGCGGGCGGGGCGGCGGGCGCCTCGGCCGGCGGGCCGAACTGGGCCGGCGGCACCTCGGCGCTCGCCTTCAGCGTGCGGGCCACGGTGCAGGCCTTGTCGATCGCGCGCTGAGCGATCGTCAGCAGGCGCTCGCGGTCGGCGTCGTCCAGGACCGAGAGGTCGATCTCGAACTTCTCCGTCAGGACCGGGTAGCGGTCCTCCGCAATGTCCTTCGGGTCCTCCACGCGGATCGTCACCGCGTAGTCGTCACCCAGACGGCGGGCGAACGCCGCGTCGCTGCTCATCCCGGCGCACGCGGCGAGCGCGACCTTGAGCAGCTCGCCGGGCGTGAACACCGCGCCGGCGGAGGCTGGGCCGATCTCCACCTGCGCGCCGCGCGCGGAGAAGCCACGGTACGTGCGGGTGCCGGTGCGCTCCACCCACAGCGGGTCCGTGGGCGAGGGCGTGACCGCCGGCTCCGCCTCGGTCGACGCGTGGAGAGTGCTCGTCGTCTGGTCCGTCATGACATAGATCCTTCCACTGACCACCGACAGGTGCCGGCACGTGAGACAACGCCGGCACGGCTCCCGCCGTTCCCGCGCCCGGGCTCCGCCGTTCCCGCGAGCGGTCGCGAGACCCACGCCGCCGACTGATGATCGGCTGTATGGCGCACTTCGAGGATCCTCCCCGCCCGGTCCCCGTCGACCCGGTGGCCCCCATGGTGGCCAAGGAGGGGAAGAAGAAGATCGACTGGGCCCACGTGGGCCGCCGTGCCCTGTGGGTTCTCGTGCTGGTGGTGCTCGCGTGGCTCCTGGTGCTTCTCCTCGCGGCGTTCCTGCCGCGCTGGTGGGCGCAGGTGATCGGCAACGCTGTGGACGGCTCGTTCTCCGCGGGTGCGTGGTGGGGCCTGATGATCGGGGCCGTGTTCACGGGCCTGCCGGTGGCGGCGGCCGCGCAGGCGGTCCTCCCGGGACGGGGTCCGCGGATTCGGGCGACCTGGCTGGTCGTCGCGCTCGTGCTCGCGATCCCCAACCTGCTCACGCTCGCCGTGGTCCTCGGCACCAACGAGGCGGCGCACGCCGGCGAGCGGATCCTCGACGTGGACGCGCCCGCCTTCCGCGGCGGCACGGCCTGGGGGGCGGTGCTCGGCGCGGTGCTCGCGATCGCGGTCGTCGTGCTGGGGGCGCTCTACCGCCGTCGGGGCCGCCGCCTCCGTGAGCTGCAGAAGCAGCACCCGAAGGCCTGAGCGCCCGTCGCGGCCGCAGCCCGGCGCTCGTCCGCTCAGCGAACGAGGTGGTCGGCGGGGTCCTCGCCGAGGTCGCGCAGCGCCTGCACGAACGCTGCCGAGGGCCTCTGCTTGGCACCACGCGCGGGCTGCAGCGCAGGGATGACGCTCGCCGAGCGGGTTCCGTCGGAGATCTCGATCGCGTGGAGCCGGTAGGGGTACTTGTAGCCGCCGGACCCGACCGTGGTGGGAACGACTCGTACCCATCCCTCGGCCCGCTGCACCCGCCAGCGCGGAGCGAGGTCGCCCGGGATCCACACCTCGGCGCCCTCCTCCCCGACGGTGAGGCCGACGAGGCCGCGACCGCCGATGAGCTCGGTCGACGCACCTGCCTGCTGGGCCTGCCGGACGAGGGTGACCGGCTGAGGCCCCGCGATGCAGGCGGAATGTGGCCGTTCCAACGAGAGGAAGCTCCGGAACTGCTCCCGGAACCGGTGTTCCCGCCGGTTGGTCGCGACGGCGACCGGGATCAGGAGACCCACGAAGGCGAGCACGCTGAGCGCGATCCACAAGGACGTGAGATCGCCGTCCAGGAGGCCGCCGATACTTCCCTGACCGAACAGGACGACCACGACGAAGGCGATGGCTCCGACCGCCACCTTCCCCCACGCCTTCCGACGATCATTCCGAAACGTGGCATCGAGATCGACCAGCTCGCGGGGCATCCCGGAGTCCTCTCCGTCGTGGGGGCCACAGTATGGCAGCCCTCGGAGCCCGGCTGGCTCACACCGGCTGGTGGACCGCCGGATCCTCGCCCAGGGCGCGCAGGGCGCTCTCCATCGAGGTGCGGGCGTGCGACCTCGACACCCGCCAGACCGGCAGCACGATGGGGAGCACGGCGAGCTCGCACGCGCCGTCGGCGATCACGAGCGTGGGCTGAGGGGCGCCGGACGCCACCCGGTCCACGACCGAGACCCCGCCCGGGACGCGCTGCACCGTCAGCACCGGTTCTGCGCGCCGGCTGACCCAGAGCTCGACCTGGTGCGGGTCGATGCTCACGACGATGTGCTCGGACCCCGCGGCGGGCAGGTGGCGGGCCGGCTTGCCGACGCGGCGTGCGGCGTCGCGCATCTCGCTCGCGACGGCGACCACCACCGCGGCGTCGGGCCGGGCGGCCGTCACGCGCGCGACGAGGCGACCCACCCGGGCCTGCTTGACGAGGACGACCACCGTGGTGACTGCCGCCGCGCCCAGCAGCGCGACCACGAGGGTGGTGACGGCCGCGGGCAGTCCCCGCGCGGCCCAGATGATCCCGAAGACCACCGCCAGCGCGAAGATGCTCGGGACAAGGAGCACCACGATCATCGCTCGACGGTTGTTGCGCTGGCCGGTCTCTTGCATGGTGTCTCCAGTCGTGGTTCGCCAGCATGACAGGCGCGCCGTGAACTGGGAAGGGCCAGATGCCGCGCGGAAAGTAGGCTGGCGGGCATGGCCGCCACGATTCCCACCCCCTACGAGGACCTCCTCCGGGACGTCCTCGAGTCCGGCACCCGCAAGGACGACCGCACCGGGACCGGCACCCGGAGCGTGTTCGGCCGCCAGCTCCGCTACGACCTGGCGCAGGGCTTCCCGCTGATCACCACCAAGCGGGTCCACTTCAAGTCGGTGGCGCTGGAGCTGCTCTGGTTCCTCCGCGGCGACTCGAACGTGCGCTGGCTGCAGGAGCGCGGCATCACGATCTGGGACGAGTGGGCCGACGCCGACGGTGAGCTCGGCCCCGTCTACGGCGTGCAGTGGCGGTCGTGGCCCACGCCGGACGGGCAGCAGATCGACCAGATCGCGAAGGTGGTCGACCAGATCCGCGTCAACCCCGACTCCCGCCGCCACATCGTCACGGCGTGGAACCCGGCCGAGGTGGACAGCATGGCGCTGCCGCCGTGCCATGCCCTCTTCCAGTTCTACGTGGCCGACGGGAGGCTGAGCTGCCAGCTCTACCAGCGTTCCGCCGACCTCTTCCTCGGCGTGCCGTTCAACATCGCCTCCTACGCGCTGCTCACGCACATGGTGGCCGCCCAGACCGGGCTCGCGGTGGGCGAGTTCGTGTGGACCGGCGGCGACGTGCACATCTACGAGAACCACGTGGAGCAGGTGCGCACCCAGCTCGGGCGGGAGCCGTACCCGTACCCGACACTGCGCCTCGCCCCGCGCGACTCCCTCTTCGACTACACCTACGAGGATCTCGAGGTCCTGGGGTACCAGCACCACCCCACCATCAAGGCCCCGATCGCGGTCTGACGTGATCGGACTGATCTGGGGCCAGGCGCTCGACGCCGCCGGCCGTCCCGTCATCGGTGCGGGCAACACGATCCCGTGGCGGGTCCCCGAGGACTTCGCCCACTTCAAGCGCATCACGAGCGGTCACCCGGTCGTGATGGGCCGGCTCACGTGGGAGTCGCTCCCGCGCCGCCCCCTCCCGGGCCGCACCAACATCGTCATCACGCGTACGGGCACGCTGCCCGACGACGACGCCGTGGTCACCCGGTCCCTCGACGAGGCCCTCGCGGTGGCCGCGCAGGCGCCGGGCGGCGACGAGGTCTGGGTCATGGGCGGCGGACGCGTGTACGCCGACGCCCTGGGGCTCGCCGACCGTCTCGAGGTGACCGAGGTCGACCTCGTGGTGGAAGGAGACGCGTTCGCGCCAGCACTGGACCCCGCGCTGTGGCGCGCGGTGCGCGAAGGCGAGTGGGCGACGTCGTCGTCCGGCGTGCGCTACCGCCACCTGACGTACCTCCCCGCGAGATAGTCGCTCCGTCGGACGCGCGCACTACCTCGGCGGCTCATTCCCGCCGAGACAGTGACCTCGTCGGACGGAGTGACTATCTCGGCAGGGGTTGGACCGCTACACCAGGTCGCGGACCGCCGCGTACTGCTCGCGGATCACGGGCTGAGGGTCGGCCGCCAGGGTGGTCGCGATGGTCGTGGACCACGCGGGCGCCGTCGCACCTGGCTCCGACGCCGCGGCGAGGACCCACGCGGCCTGGCGCGCGGCGCCGTCGGCCACGTACTCGCCCGGCTTGGGGATCGCGATCGGGAGGCCGAAGACCTGCGGCGCGATCGACTGCACGGCCGGCGACTGCGCCGCGCCGCCGATCAGCATGACCCGCTCGATGGGGACGCCCTGCGCGCGCAGCGCGTCCAGGCCGTCCGCGAGCCCGCACAGCATGCCCTCGAGGTAGGCGCGCGCGAGGTGCGCCTGCGTCTGGTTCGCGAGGCGCAGGCCGTGCAGCGTGCCTGTCGCGTCGGGGCGGTTCGGGGTGCGCTCGCCCTCGAGGTAGGGGACGAGCACGAGGCCGTCGGACCCGGCCGGCGCCGAGAGCGCCAGCGAGGCGAGGCCGTCGAAGTCGACGTCGAGCACGGCGCGGGCGGCGTCGAGCACGCGGGCCGCGTTGAGCGTCACGGCGAGCATGAGCGCGTTGCCCGTGGCGTCGGCGAAGCCGTTGATGGCGCCGGAGCCGTCGGCGGTCCGGGCCGGCGCGACGGCGGACACCACGCCCGACGTGCCGATCGAGATCGCGATGTCACCGGGCTCCATGCCGAGGCCGAGGGAGGCGCCCGCGTTGTCGCCCGCGCCGGGGCCGATCAGGGCGCCGCCCTCCACGGCGGACCCGGCCACGGACGGGTGCGCCACCCCGCCGGACTCGGAAGCGCCCAGAACCCGGGGGAGCACGACGTCGTCCCGCCCGAGGGCGAGCGACAGCAGGTCGAGGCGGTACTCGCCCGCCCCGCCCGCGCCCTGCGCGTCGTAGTACCCGGTGCCGGACGCGTCGGAGCGGTCCGTGAACAGCTGGTCCAGCTGCGGGCCGAGCGGCGACTCGCCCTCCGGCCCGTAGCCCGCGATGCGCCAGGACAGCCAGTCGTGGGGGAGCGCGACGGCGGCGACACGGGCCGCGTTCTCCGGCTCGGCGTCGCGCAGCCAGCGCAGCTTGGTGATGGTGAGGGACGCGACGAGGACGGAGCCGACGGCGTCGGCCCACGCCTGAGCGCCGGCCTCGCCGTCGCCGAGCTCGGAGACGAGGTCCCGGGCGGCCTGGGCGGAACGGGTGTCGTTCCACAGGAGGGCGTTGCGGACGACGTTCCCGGAGGCGTCGAGGGCGACGAGCCCGTGCTGCTGACCGCCCACGGCGACGGCGGCGACGTCGTCGAGCCCGCCGGCCGCACCGGCCGCCTCCTGGAACGCGGACCACCAGTGCGCCGGGTCCACCTCCGTCCCGTCGGGGTGCTTGGCGGAGCCGGTACGGACCAGCTCACCGGTCTCGGCGTCGCGGACGACGATCTTGCAGGACTGCGTGGACGTGTCCACGCCGGCGACGAGGGGCATCGGTGCTCCAGGAAGGAAAGCGAGAGGGGAGGGTATGACGGGGGCCGTGATCGGCAGTTCGTCGCATGATCGGTAGCTCGAACTACCGATCATGCGACGAACTACCGATCACGTGGCGCGCAGTGCGCGGAGACTCAGCCGATCAGGTGCTTCAGCGCGAGCTGGTGCAGGTGCACCAGGCCCTCGTGGCGGTCGGAGAGCGCCTCGATGTCGTACGTCTCCTCGGAGGCGAGGAAGGCGTCGATCGTCTCGTCCGCGGCGAGCGTGGGCTGGGCCGACTCGAAGATCCCGGCCTTCTCGAACGCGGCCTGGACCTCGGAGTCCGCACGGTACTGCTTGGCCTTGGCGGCGAGCAGGTCGTAGGACTCCATGTTGGCCTTGGCCGACTCCCACACGCCGTCGACACCCTCGGTGCGCGACGTCTTGTAGTCGAAGTGGCGCGGGCCGTCGTAGCGCGGGCCGCCGTTCGGGGAGCCGTTCTCGAGCAGGTCGACCGTGAAGAAGGCGGACAGCAGGTCGCCGTGACCGAACACGAGGTCCTGGTCGTACTTCGGGCCGTGCTGGCCGTTGAGGTCGATGTGGAACAGCTTGCCCAGGTGCAGCGCGAGCGCGAGCCCGTGCGTGTAGTTGAGACCCGCCATCTGCTCGTGGCCGGTCTCCGGGTTCAGACCCACGATGTCGCCGTTGTCGAGCGAGTCGATGAGGGCGATGGCGTGGCCGATGGTCGGCAGGAAGATGTCGCCGCGGGGCTCGTTCGGCTTGGGCTCGAGCGCGACCTTCAGGCCGTAGCCCTGCTGCTTGATGTAGGCCGCGACGGTGTCGATGCCCTCCGCGTAGCGCTCGTGCGCGGTGATGAGGTCCTTCGAGTTGTCGTACTCGGTGCCCTCGCGGCCACCCCACATCACGAAGGTGGTGGCGCCCATCTCGGCGGCCAGGTCGACGTTCTTGAGGACCTTGCGCAGGCCGAAGCGGCGGACCTCGCGGCTGTTCGACGTGAACGCGCCCGCCTTGAAGATCGGGTGCATGAAGGTGTCGGTCGTGACCATCTCGCAGACCATGCCCGTGTCCTGGGCGGCCTTCTTGATCTTCTCGATGTGAGAGAGCCGCTCCGCCTCCTCGGCACCGAACGGGAAGATGTCGTTGTCGTGGAAGGTGAAGCCCCACGCACCGAGGTCGGCAAGCTTCCGGATGGACTCGGCCGGGTCCAGGTCGGGGCGCGTCGCCAGGCCGAACGGGTCGCGGCCGGCCCAGCCCACAGTCCACAGGCCGAACGAGTACTTGATGTCGCTCACGGGGTTCTCCTCGTCGAGGCGGGCACCGATCGCGCCGTGCGACCGCCGCTGCCCGCATTAGTTGTACGGATGAACTATTACGCGCGGCTCGGCTAGAGTCAAGGCGTGACCATCACCTCGACCGCCTCGACGGCCGCACGCCAGCACACCCTGCGCGAACGCAACCTCGAGCTCGTGGCGCGTGCGGTCTTCGAGTCGCCCTCACCACTCTCGCGCGCCGACGTCGCCGCCGCGACCGGTCTCGCACGGGCCACGGTGTCGACACTGGTGGACCAGCTGGTGGCCTCCCGGCTCGTGCAGGAGCTGCCCGCCGTGACCGGCGGACGGGCCGGGCGACCGGCCGTCCCGCTCGTTCCCGCGCCCCGCTCGGTCGTGGGGCTGGGGCTCGAGGTCAACGTCGACTACCTCGGCGCCCGCGTGCTCGACCTCACGGGCGCCGTCGTCGCCGAGCACGTCGAGCCCGGCGCCTTCCACGACAGCGACCCCGCCACGGTGCTGGGCCGGCTGGGGGCGCTCGCGAGCGAGCTCGTCCGCCAGGTGGCCGACGACGGCATGTCCGTCGCCGGTGCCCGGCTCGCCCTCCCCGGCCTCGTGGACCCGCGCGCGGGACGGCTCGCCGTCGCCCCGAACCTCGGGTGGTCCTCGGTGGAGCCGGTACCCCTGCTGGGCCTGTCCCTGCCCGTGGAGATCGCGAACGAGGCCAAGCTCGCGGCGCTCGCCGAGCTGGCCGGCCCGGTTCCCCGCTCGTTCCTGTACGTGTCGGGCGACGTCGGCATCGGCGCTGCCATCGTCCTCGACCGCGCGCTGTTCCTCGGGGAGCGCGGGTGGAGCGGCGAGATCGGGCACGTCGTCGTGGACCCGGCCGGGCCGCGCTGCTCGTGCGGCGCGTACGGTTGCCTCGAGGAGTACGCGGGCAAGGAGGCGATCCTCCGTGGCGCGGGCCTGGGCCCGGACGCCCCGCTCGGGGACCTGCTCACGCTGCTCCCGGGCGACGGCGAGGCCGCCGTGCGGGCCGCGGGACGGGCCCTCGGGTCGGCGCTGGCGGACTTCGTCAACCTCGTTGACGTCGGCACGGTCGTGCTCGGCGGGCTCTACACCGACCTGATCCCGTGGCTGCGGGACGACGTGCTCGCCGTGCTCGACGAGCGCGTGCTCGCGTCGCCGTTCGTCGACCTCGAGGTGCGGCCCGCTGCCGCCGGACCGCACGCCGCCCTGACCGGCGGCGCACGCGAGGTGCTGCGCGGGGTGCTGTCGGACCCGTCGGCGTTCGTCTGACGAGCAGTACCGCGGCGTCCGCGCGACCGGCCGCGGCATTACCGCGGCGTGGCGCGGACCGTCCCGTCGCGCAGCCGTTCCACCGTCCAGGACCGGCCCAGCGCCTGGACGCCCTCGACCCGCAGGGAGCCCACCGGCATCACCGGCACGGGGGGACACATCACGAGCGTGTCGACGTCCCGGTCCGGCTGGACGGCCAGCAGCGACGTGAGCACCACGACGGCGGACGCGGCGGACCACGCCTGCGGGTGGCACGACGCCGGGTACGGCACCGGCCCGGGCCCGTCACCGACCGGGTTGCCGCCGTAGAGCTCGGGCAGCTGGTAGCCGAAGTGGTCGGCCCCCTCCAGGAGGCCCTCGACCAGCGGGGTCGCCTCCCCGTGCAGCCCGGCACGTGCCATCCCGTGGATCGCGATCGCGGTGTCGTGCGCCCAGACGGAACCCCCGTGGTACTTCAGCGGCCAGTACCCGGCGCTCGTCGTGGACAGGGTCCGTAGGCCGTACCCGGACGACATGTCGGCGGCGACCAGCCGCCGGGCGATCGCCCGCTCCTCGTCCGGCCGGAGCAGGCCGGTGCCCAGGAGGTGCCCCATGTTGGACGAGACCGAGTCCACCACCGCGCCGTACCGGTCCCGCGCGATGCCCGGATAGGGACCCTTCGCGTCGCGGGTCCAGAAGTGGTTCCGGAACCGGTGGGCCAGCTCGCCCGCCCACGTGCGCCACCCGTCCCCGCCGGGCCGTCCGAAATGGTCCAGCAGGTCGGCCGCCCCCATGGCCGCCTCGTAGGCGTACGCCTGGACCTCCGACAGGGCGATCGGACCCTCGGCGAGCCGGCCGTCGCGCCACTGGATCGAGTCGCCCGAGTCCTTCCAGCCCTGGTTGGCCAGGCCGTGTCCCGTGGGGTCCTGGTAGTCGAGGAAGCCGTCGCCGTCGGAGTCCGCGTGGCGGAGCATCCACTCCAGGCAGCGCTCCATGGCGGGGAGCAGGGCCCGCACGTCGTCGTCGGGCAGACCCCACCGCCAGGCGTCCGTCAGGAGGCAGACCCACAGGGGGGTGGCGTCCACCGTGCCGTAGTACACGGGCGGGAGGGTGGTGCCGTCGTCGAGGTGGAGCGTCTTCGACCGCACCTCGTGCAGGATCTTTCCGGGCTGCTCCTGGGTGACGGGGTTCGAGCGCGTGCCCTGCGCGGCGGCGAGCGTGCGCAGCGTTCCGCGCGCGAGGTCCGTGCCGAGCGGCAGGAGGAAGCGCGCCGCCCACAGGGAGTCCCGGCCGAACAGCGTGAAGAACCAGGGCGATCCCGCCGCGAGGAACACGTCCTGCGGGCTCTCCACCCACGTCATGCGGAGGGTCTCCAGGTCGTCGAGCGAGCGCTCGACCAGGTGGTGCAGCCGCGGGTCGTCCGCCTGAACGACGGGCCGCCGCCACTCGGGCGTGGGGTTCACCGGCCGCGTCACCACAGGATGCGACAGCTCGGCGTACACGTCCCAGCCGAGCGTCAGCGGAGCACGCGGGTGGACCGTCACCTCCCAGACGGCGGTGGCGCCGTCGTCGTCCAGCTCCAGGCGCGCCCCCGGGACGACGACGCGCGACGTCGCCTCGCCGTTCGTCCACCGGACACCGTCCGGGGCGGGCTCCGGGCGCACCGGCCCGGGGGAGCGGCCCTGCTTCACCGACTCGAGGTCGGCCAGGTCGGACGACATGCGCAGCCGGACGGTCCCCGACACCGGGACCTCGGTGGCGCACTCCAGGACGAGCGGCGCGTGGACGTGGCCCGGACTGACCTCCCGGCGGCGGCGCACCCAGACCGTGGGATCGGCGCCCGGGCCGTCGATCATCCGCAGCGCGAGGAACGCCTCGCTCACGCCCGCGCCGCGGTGCCCGGACCGGAGAGCCTCCGGCTCCACGCCGTCGACCGTCAGCACCGCCTCGGACAGCACCCGGACGTCGCCCTGGAAGACGCCCTGCGCCCCCGTGGCGCGGATCTGCGCGTCGGGCCCGCTCCAGACCTGGGTGGGAGCCATGGTCGTGACCAGCAGGTTGTGCAGAAAGGGCTGCAGACTCTCGCCAGAACTCTGCCCGGATTCGTCGCTCACACGTCAGCACGCTACCCGTGCGCGCATTGTTGCGCGTGGCAAGCACGTCCGACATGCGCATTCCTGATTCCCGTTCGACACTGACACTGAATGGGCCGAAAGGCCGAAGCGTGTCATTTGCCGTTGGACCGCCTCAGGTGTTTCGAACGACATTTCCGAGTATCGGAGGATGAACAATGACGCAACGGACAACATCCCGCCGGCGACGCCTCCTGTCGGTAGCGACGGGCGGGGCCGCTGCCCTGGCGCTCGCGGCCTGCGGCGGCTCGGGGTTCGGCGGTGGGGGCGGCGGCGGCGGGGGCGGGGAGGCCGGCGGCGACCTGGAGATCCTCATCGGCTCGAGCGGCGACGCCGAGACGACGGCGGTCAAGGACGCAGTGGCGGCCTGGTCCGAGGAGTCGGGCACGGGGGCGAGCGTGAGCGTCGCCGCGGACCTGGCGCAGCAGCTGAGCCAGGGCTTCGCGTCCGGCAACCCGCCCGACCTCTTCTATGTGAGCACCGACTTCTTTCCCGGGTATGCGGCGAACGGCTCGCTGCTCCCCTACGGCGCCCAGCTGGACAACGCCGACGACTTCTACCCGACGCTCGCGGACTCGTTCACGTACGACGGCGAGCTCTACTGCGCGCCCAAGGACTTCTCCACCCTCGCGCTCGCCATCAACACCGACCAGTGGACGGCGGCCGGCCTCACCGAGGACGACTACCCGACCACCTGGGAGGAGCTGAAGACGGTCGCCACCACGCTGACCACCGGCGACACGACCGGCCTGACGTTCGGGCCCGAGTGGCAGCGCGTCGGCACCTTCATGGCGCAGGCGGGCGGCCACCTGGTCGACGACGAGGGGCACGCCGACGTGGACACGCCGGAGAACCTCGAGGCCCTGACCTACGTCAAGGACCTGCTGACGTCGGGCGCCCTCAAGTACCCGTCCGACCTGGGTGCGGGCTGGGGCGGCGAGGCGTTCGGCCTCGGCACCGCCGCGATGACCATCGAGGGCAACTGGCTCGTGGGCACCATGGAGAACGACTACCCGGACGTCGCCTACACGGTGGTGCCGCTACCCGAGGGCCCGGGCGGGCCCGGCACGCTCCAGTTCACCAACTGCTGGGGCATCTCCGCCGACTCCGCGAACCAGGAGGCGGCCGTCGAGCTGGTCCAGCACCTCACCTCCGGCGAGCAGCAGATGACGTTCGCCCAGGCGTTCGGCGTCATGCCGTCCGTCGAGTCGGTGGCCGACCAGTGGAAGGAGGAGTTCCCCGAGCAGGCGCCGTTCCTGGACGGGGCCGACGGTGCGCAGGGCTTCCCGCCGATCGAGGGGATCGCCGACGTGATCTCCGACTTCAACGCGCAGATCGAGGGCCTCAAGTCAGGTGACCCGCAGGCCATCCTCACGTCCGTCCAGTCCACGCTCGAGGCCGTCGCGCCGTGAGCGAGGGGCTTCCGCCCGAGACGAGCCCCGACCCGGGCGCGCGACGCGCCCGGGGCGGGCTCCGGCGTCGGGCGCACGCGACCACCCGCGGGCAGACGGGGGCGGGCTGGCTCTTCATCACGCCGATGATCGTGATCCTGGGCCTGTTCCTTGTGCTGCCGATCTTCATGGCGCTCTGGGTGAGCGTCTCCGACTGGACCGGGCGCGGGAGCCCTTTCGCGGGAACCACCGCCTTTGTGGGCGGCGAGAACTATCAGGAGCTGCTCACGGGGGGCGGCCTCGCCCAGCGCGACTTCGCCACCTCTGTCCGGAACAACGTCTACTACGTCATTCTCGTGGTGCCCACGCAGACCCTGATCTCCCTGCTGCTCGCCGTCCTGGTGAACCAGCGGATCCTCAAGGGGCGGGGATTCTTCCGCACCGCTTTCTACTTCCCGTCGGTGACCTCTTCCGTGGCGATCACCGTGGTCTTCCTGTTCCTCTTCTCGGCGTCGGGCGCGGTCAACAAGGCGGTGTCGTACGTCGGGGCGAACGGCCCCAACTGGATCAACGACCCACGCGGCCTGCTGCACATCATCCTGGGTGCGTTCGGCGCGGACTCTCCGCCGGCCGCCCTGCAGGAAGCGCCCTTCCTGGGTCTCTCCTGGTGGAACTGGCTCGCCGGGCCGTCCATCACCATGACCGTCTACATCATCATGGCGATCTTCACGACGTCCGGGACGTTCATGCTGCTGTTCCTCGCCGCGCTGCAGAACATCTCGGGCGACATCGAGGAGGCTGCGCTGGTGGACGGCACCAACGCCTGGCAGCGGCTCTGGCTCGTGACCGTCCCCATGCTCAAGCCGACGACGTTCACGGTGATCACGCTCGGCCTCATCGGCACGTGGCAGGTGTTCGACCAGATCTACACCGGTACCCGCGGCTCGCCGTCCAAGACGACGCTGACGCCCGCCTACCTCTCGTACGAGACGTCCTTCAACAGCCAGCAGTGGGGACAGGGCGCGGCCATCGCCTTCATCCTGTTCGCGATCATCGTGGTGATGACGATCCTCCAGCGCATCATCCTGCGAGACCCCGACACGGTCCCCAAGCGCAAGCGCTTCGTCCTGTCAGACGCCGGCGGGTCGGGTTCGGCGGCGACCGGTGCCGGGGGCGCCCCGCCGGCGGGCGCTGCGAAGATCGAAGGGGGCACGTCATGAGCGCGACCACGGCGACCCGCCCGCGGCCGACGGCAGCAGGCCGACGGCGGCACGTGGGCCGCGGCGTGACCGTCGCGACGGTGCTCACCTACGCGATCCTGATCCTCATCGCCGTGATCTACATCTACCCGTTCCTGATCTCGATCGCGACGTCCTTCAAGAGCCAGTCCGAGGCGGCGACGGACCCCCTGTCCCTGGTGCCGCAGACGTTCACGACGGCGGCCTACGAGCGGCTGCTCGTGAACTCCGACTTCCCGCTCTGGTTCCAGAACTCGCTGATCGTGACGCTGATCGTCACGGCCGGACGCGTGTTCTTCAACTCGCTCGCCGGGTACGCGCTGTCGCGCCTCACGTTCCCCGGGCGCGGCGTCATCTTCGCGGCGCTGGTGGGCGTGATGGCGGTACCGAGCGTGGTGCTGCTCATCCCCAAGTTCCTGGTCATCAACCAGCTCGGGATGTACGACTCCTACGCCGGCCTGATCATCCCGCTCCTCGCCGACGCGACGGGCATCTTCATCATGAAGAACTTCTTCGAGTCCATCCCCAAGGCGGTGGAGGAGGCCGCGCGGATCGACGGCGCCGGGACGTTCCGCGTGTTCTGGTCCGTGTCGCTGCCGATGGCGCGGCCCGCGATCATCACGATCGTCATCCTGGCGTTCCAGGGATCGTGGAACGAGCTGTCGCACTTCATCGTCGCGTCGCAGTCCCAGGCGCTGTTCACGCTGACCAAGGGCGTGGCGCAGCTGTCGTCGGGCGCGCTCAGCCAGGGGACGCAGTACCCGCTCAAGCTGGGAGCGGCCGTGATCATGACGATCCCCGTGGCCGTGCTGTTCTTCGTGTTCCAGCGGCGGATCATGAACGCGAGCGGTGGCGCGGTGAAGGAGTAGGGCGGCCCTGCTTGGCGCACCGAGCGGCGCGGGCGCTAGGCTGTGGGCGCTGGCGCCTGTAGCTCAGGGGATAGAGCACCGCTCTCCTAAAGCGGGTGTCGTTGGTTCGAATCCAATCAGGCGCACAGAGAAGGCGCCGGACCCTCGGGGGTCCGGCGCCCTTCGTGCGCTCGCTCCCGCTGGCGGCGCCAGCCGTCGCAGGAGCGGGCTCGGAGGTTCTGTCTGAGGATGGACCCGTGGCCCAGTCCTCCGAGCTCGACGGTGTCGCCGCGTGGGGCGTCGGGCTCGTCGAGACGCTCGGCGGGCCCGGCGCAGGCCTGGCGATCGCGGTGGAGAACCTCTTCCCGCCCCTGCCCAGCGAGGTGATCCTGCCGCTCACCGGCTTCGCCGCCGCCCGGGGGGTGATCACCCTGTTCGAGGCGATCGCCTGGACCACCGCCGGTTCCGTGGTGGGTGCCCTGGCGCTGTACGCCCTGGGTGCGACCCTCGGGCGGGCCCGGCTCTACCGGATCTGGGCCCGCATGCCGCTCGTCAAGACCTCCGACCTCGTCCGCACGGAGGCGTGGTTCGCCCGGCACGGCACCAAGGCGGTCTTCTTCGGGCGCATGATCCCGATCTTCCGGAGCCTCATCTCGGTGCCCGCGGGCGTGGAGCGGCTGCGGCTCCACACGTTCGTGCTGCTCACCGCAGCCGGGAGCCTCCTGTGGAACTCGACGCTCGTGCTCGCGGGGTACTGGCTGGGGGAGCAGTGGACCGTGGTCGAGGCGTACGTGAGCGTGTTCTCGCGTGCCGTCCTGTGGGCGGTGGCCGCGGCGGTGCTGGTCTTCGTCGTCGTGCGGCTGCGGAACCGGCGCCCGCCCGCGGCCTGAGCGTCGTCGCCCGTTCAGGAGCGACGGGGCGCCTGGGCGCGCGACCCCTCGGCCTCCTGGGCGTCGTACGTCTCGCTGAGGTGACGTGCGGAGTTGACCAGGCCCACGTGGCTGAAGGCCTGCGGCGTGTTGCCGAGGTGCCGTCCCGACCGCACGTCGTACTCCTCGCTCAGCAGGCCCAGGTCGTTGCGGAGGGCGAGCAGCCGCTCGAACAGCTCGAAGGCCTCCGCCCGCCGGCCGACCCCGTGGAGCGCGTCGGCGAGCCAGAAGCTGCACGCGAGGAACGCCCCCTCGGCGCCGGGCAGCCCGTCGACGCGGTTGTCGGCGTGCGTGTGATAGCGGAGCAGGAAGCCGTCCTCGCTCAGCTCGCGCTGCACGGCGTCCACCGTCCCGACGACGCGCTCGTCGTCCCACGGCAGGAAGCCGACGCGTGGGATGAGCAGCAGGGCGGCGTCGAGCCCGGTGGAGCCGTAGAACTGCGTGAAGGTGCCCCGGCGGGAGTCGTAGCCGTTCGTGCACACGTCGGCGTGGATGCGTGCGCGCAGCGCCCGCCACTCGTCGACCGGCCCGGGCAGGCCGTGCTCCTCGACGGCGCGCACGGCGCGGTCCACGCCGGCCCAGGCCATCACGCGGGAGTGCACGAACGCCCGGCGCGGCCCCCGTACCTCCCACAGGCCGTTGTCCAGGTCGGCCCAGTGCCCCTCGAGGAAGTTCAGCAGGGCGCGCTGGAGCTGCCATGCGTCGTCGGTCGACGCGAGGCCGGCGCCGCGTCCCACGTGCAGGCAGTCGAGGACCTCGCCCCAGACGTCGAGCTGGAGCTGCCCGGCGGCCGCGTTGCCCACGCGGACCGGCCCGGAGTCCTCGTACCCGGTGAGCCAGTCCACCGTGAGCTCCGGGATGCGCCGTCGGCCGTCGAGCCCGTACATGATCTGCAGGTCGGACGGGTCGCCCGCGACGGCCCGGAGCAGCCACTCCCGCCAGGCCTTCGCCTCGTCGACGAACCCGGTCCCGAGCAGGGACTGGAGGGTGAAGGCGGCGTCGCGGAGCCAGCAGAAGCGGTAGTCCCAGTTCCGTGAGCCGCCCAGCTCCTCGGGCAGGGACGTGGTGGCGGCCGCGGCGATGCCGCCGGTGGGCACGTAGGTCAGGGCCTTCAGGGTGATCAGCGACCGGCGGACCGCGTCCTGCCAGCGACCGTCGTAGCGGATCTGGCTGATCCACGACCGCCAGAAGTCTGCGGTGTCCCGCAGCGCGTGCTCGGCGTGCACGGGCCGCGGCACCGACAGGTGCGACGGGTAGTAGGTCATCACGAAGGGCACCCGCTCCCCGGCCGCGACCTCGAACCGTGCCTGCAGGACGCCGTCGTGGCGGCTGACCTCCACCGGGGTGTGGAGCACCACGGCGTCGGGGCCGGCGATCGCCCGCACCTCGCCGCCACGGAAGGTCACCCAGGGGGTGACGCTCCCGTAGTCGAACCGCAGGCGCAGGTCCATCACGACCGGCACCCGGCCGCTCACGCCCTCGACGACGCGCACCACGTCCGCCGCCTCGCCGCGCGGCGGCATGAGGTCGATGACCCGCACCCTGCCCTCGGCCGTCTCCCACTCGGTCTCGAGGATCAGCGTGTCGGGGCGATAGCGCCGCGTGGTGCACAGCCCGCCCGACTCCGGCGCGAGGCGCCAGGAGCCGTTGTCCTCGTCTCCCAGCAGCCTGGCGAAGCACGCCGGGGAGTCGAACCGCGGGAGGCACATCCAGTCGATGGACCCGTCCCGGCCCACGAGCGCGGCCGTGTGGAGGTCACCGACGACGCCGTAGTCCTCGATGCGCTGCGCCATCGGGCACCCTCCTCCCGCTCACGGCACCACGAGGATCGGCGTGCCGACCGGGAGGTCCTTCACCGCCGGGAAGTCGGCGTACGTGAGCCGGACGCAGCCGTTGCTCACCTCGCGCCCCTGGCCGGACCCGGCGTGGAGTGCGACGACGGCGCCCCCGCTCCCCAGGAACGAGTCGATCGTCTCGCTCTGGGCCGACGTGTAGACGGCCAGGCCCACCTGGGACTGCGTGATGGTCAGGACCTGGGCCAGGCCCGGCGGCGTCGGGGTCGCGGGTGTGCCGATCGCCGCGGGGACGGACCGGTTCGTCCCGTCGGGCCGGGTGACGTGGACCATCCGGTCGGACAGGTCGACGACGACGGCGCTCACCTCGGGCGCGACCGTCACGTCCGTGGCGCGCACCCAGCCCGCGGTCCGGTTCACGCCCGACGGGTCCTGCGAGGGCAGCGCCCGCCGGCCCTGCGGCATCAGGACCTGGACCCAGTCCGGCCGCTCGTCCAGGACGACCCAGCGGGCAGCGGCGCCGTACTGGTCGTCGGGCAGCGCGAGGACCGGTGGCACCGTGTCGTCGGGTGCTGTCCACACCGGGATGGCCGCGCCGTCGGGGGCCGCGGCCTTGCGCGGCAGCTGGGCGAGGTCCGTGACCGACGTCTGCGGGAGGCCCGGTGGCAGGAGCTCGATCGGGTCCGGGTAGGGGAGCGTCCACAGCTCGAAGGCGGCTGGCGACGGGGTGGGTCGTGGCGCGGCGGCGGGCTGCGGCGTCGGGTCGCCCACCTCGGGGAGCAGCCGAGGGGCCGCGGAAGCGATCGGCAGGCCCGGATCGGCGTCCGGCTCCGCGCGGTCGCCCAGGGCGACGGCGCCGACCAGGACAGACAGGCCGACGGCGAGGCCGGCCCACCTCAGGCGTGCGCGGCCGCTCGCCGTCCACCTGGTGCGTTCGCCGAGCATCGCGAGCTCCCCTCAGCTGCGGGCAGGCACCTCCATGGTGCCCCGGGGGCCGTCGCCCCGCAGGACGGGGAGCGGTCGTCGTTACCGGGCTGGTACCTCGTGGTCACCCGGTTCCGATATGTTCTGGCGCGCACGTACCCGAACCCCAGTACGAGGAGATTCATCGTGGCCCGCGCCGCCCGGCTCGACCCGGACACCCTCCCGTCGCTCATCGTTGCGGTGGTCCTGACCGCCACCCTCGGAGCCGTCAGCTTCACGCTCTCCTACGCAGGACTGGTCGGGGTCGCCGCCTGGGCGGCGGTACCCGGCTACCTCGCCTGGACCGTCCCCGTCACCATCGACGCGTCGATCCTGGTCTACACGCTCGCTGTCTTCATCTTCCGGGCCCGAGGCGAGTCGAACGGCCGCGCCTGGACCTCGCTCATCCTGTTCACGGCGGTGTCGGTGGCTGCCAACGCCGCGCACGCCTGGGACGCCTCCGCCCACGACTGGCACGGCTACGCCGGTGCGTTCATCGCGGGCCTCGCCCCGGTGTCCGTGCTGCTCACCACCCACACGCTCGCCGAGCTCGTGGTCGTGAAGCCGGAGCACCGGCTCGCGGCGGCAACCGCGGAACGAGCGGCCTCGGAACGAGCGGCCTCGGAACGAGTTGCCGCCGAACGGGCGGCCGCGGAGGCCTACGAGGCCTCGGTCGCCGGGTCGGCGGGGCTCGCGCCGCTCGCGGAGGCCGGCGCTGCCCGGCCGTTCGCCGGGTCGGACGCCTCCGCCGAGCTCTCCCGGCCCTGGGACGCCGCCGGCCGGGAGGTGGGGCTGACGCCTGAGGCGAGCTCCGGCGTCGTCCGGCAGGAAGCGCGACGTACCGCCGCGCTGGACTCACCGCGTTCCACGAGCACGACCGCACGGGCCGACGGCGGCGCTCACGTCGAGGCTGCCGACGCCTCCCGCGGGTCTCGCCCGGAGGTGGCCGACGGCGAGCTGCCGCCCCCCGCCGCGGCGGAGCGAGCCACCGCCGCTGTCCGGGCCGGGACCCCTCGGCCGCGGGCACCGCGACCGGACACCCGGCTCGGGACGGACGTGGGCGAGGAGATCCTCGACCGCAGGGCCAAGGGCGAGAAGATCCCGGACATCGCGGCGAAGCTCAAGATCAGCGAGTCGACGGTGCGCCGCCGGATCAAGGAGTACTCCGAGACCGGGGCGATCCCCGTGGTGACGCAGGAGCAGCTGGCGGCGGCGCGCCGCTGAGGCGCCCTGCCTGCCGGGACCGGCCCGCCGGGACCGGCTCAGGCCGTGGCCGATCGGCAGTTCGTTGCATGATCGGCAGTTCGAACTGCCGATCATGCAACGAGCTACCGATCACACGTCGCGCGGTGCGGGCTCCGCCGGTTCGTCCTCTGGCGGGGCCTCCGCGTGCGCCACCTTCGACAGGTGCCGCCAGACGATCGCCAGCGTCAGCCCGGCGCCCACGAAGGCGAACCAGAACGGCGCCGTGAGGCCCCAGCTCTCGGCGATGAGGCCGCCCAGGCCGTTGCCGATCACCGCGCCGCCGAACACGCACACCATGTAGACGGACCCCACGCGGCCCTGGAACTCGGTGGGCACAGCCCGCTGCCGCACGGTGGCGGACACGGTCCCCCAGACGAACGCGTAGGCGCCGAACACGACCATGATCAGGATCGCCACCCAGCCCTGGGGGGCGAGGGCCAGCCCGAGGTGCGTGACGACCTCGAGCAGCAGGCAGGCCTTCATCAGCGTGGCGAGCGAGAACCGCGGGTGCAGCCGGCCGAACAGCGCGATCCCGATCAGACCGCCGACCGCCGACGCGGTGGTGAGGAACCCGAAGCCGATCTCGCCCATCTGGAGGTGGTCGCGCGCGTACAGGACAAGGACGGCCCAGCCGGCTGCCCAGGTGACGTTGAAGCTGAGGATGACGATGGCGAGGGTGCGCACCGGGCCGTGGGCCCAGATCCACCGCAGGCCATCGGCGATGTCCTGGCGCAGGTGGGTGTCGACCGTGCCGCGCACGGCGCCCCGCGTGGTGGCGATACGCGACACGAGCACGACGGCGAGCGCTACGGCCACGACCTGCACCATGAACGGGAACGCCATGCCGGTGGTGAAGAGGAACGCGCCCACCGGCGGGCCCACGAGCTGGTTGGCGACGAGGAACCCGCCCTGGAGGCGCGCCTGGCCGATGGCGAGGTCCTGCTTCTTCACGAGCATCGGCATGAGGGTGCTCGCAGCGGAGTCGGCGAAGACCTCGGCGATGCCGTAGAGGAACATCGCGCCGAGCACCACGCCGATGCTCACGTTCTCCGTGAGGATCGTCGCGGCGAGGACGGCGATCACCACCGCGCGCAGCCCGTTCGCCACCATGACGAGCAGGCGCCGGTCGACGCGGTCGGCGATGGCGCCGGCCCACAGCCCGAAGAGGAGCCAGGGCAGCTGCTGGAGCAGCGCCGCCAGGGCGACCAGCATCGGGGAGTCCGTCTGGGAGGCGACCAGGAGCGGTCCGGCGGCGAGCGCGATGCCGTCGCCGATGTTGCTGGTCCAGAACGCGGCGAGCAGCCAGCGGAAGGACCTGCCCATCCTGGCGGGGGCGACAACTTCGAGAAGGCTCACAGTTGCCGCAGTCTATTGACCTCCCTGGGGATCCGCCCGGGATTTTCCGTCACGCGGGGCGGAGTGTTGCCCGTTGTTGCCTGACCTTGGGGAACGTTTTCCATCACGGCCTCCGGCGGTCGTCGTTGGCGACGTGAAGAACCCTCACCAATGGGGTTTTGTGCGCTGTGAGAACACGCCCGAAACCTAGGTGGCGCAACGAAATCCCGAGACTTGGACGATCGTCCGACTCGTGTTGACGACGGGTCAAGGAAGGTGCAGACTCTCCTTCGACGGTGCGCATCGCCCGCCCCCTGCGCGGTGCGCACCGTCTTTACCCCGTCGGGTTTCGGCCCGTCTGCAATGCCCCCTCGGACCCCCTGCCGAGGGGGCATCCGCATGTCCGGGCACTGTTGCCCGCGAACGGGGGACTGTTGCCCGTTCCGCGTGAGGTCTCGACTGTCGGCGCGTCGTCGGCGTGCCGCGCGTCCCCGCGGCTCACCCGGCGGTTAGCGTGCTGGGGTGAAAGCCGCACGACGCCAGCCCGCCGCAGACCGCGACCTCTCCCCGGAGCTGACCGCGGAGCTGACGGCCGCGCTGTCGCTCCGGCCTGCCGGGGCGGACGACCACCCGGCGGGAGCGGCCGCCGGCGCAGACCCCGCAGACACCTCGAGCGCGCCCGCGTCCGGCGACGCGGGCGCGGCGGCCGAGACCACCGACGGCCCGCCCCCGCCCCTGGCCGACGCCGTGGCCCGCTGGCGGGCCTCCCTCGTCCGGCTGGCGGGGGGCTCGTCGCTCGCCGACGTGAGCCTCCTCGGCGAGGCCGTCATCGACCTGTCGGCCGCACACCCGTCGGGCGTGGCCCAGCTGTTCGCCGGCCGGCCCACACGGCTGTCCAACCTCGTGCGCGAGGCGGCGGCCCTCCCGGCCGCCCGCCGCCGGGCACGAGCGGTGGCGGGCCGTTCCGCCGAGCACGCGCAGCGCTACGGCATGGCGCCCACCTACCTGGCGATCGGCGTCGCGACCTGGACGGAGCGGTCCGAGCCCGGCACCGAGGACAACGCGGACATCGACGCCCTGGCCCGCGCCCTCGGCCCGACGCCGGAGCGCACCTGGGCGGGCACGTCGCCCGGAGCGGGGGGCGAGCCGGGCGACGACGGCCCGGAGGTCGCGCTCACCGGCTCTGTGCCGGTGGTGACGCTCACCGCGCCGAGGGCTGACGGGACGACGAGCACGGGAGGCGAGGGACCGGCGTCGGGCGGAGTGGACGGGGAGCCCGCTGGGCCGCGCGTGGTGCGTGCACCCGTGCTCCTGAGGCCGGTGACGCTGACGCCGCGCGGCGACGGCGAGGCCGACTACGACCTGACGCTCGAGGCCGCGTCCGAGATCAACCCCGTGGTGGCGCGCACGCTGCGCGCCCACGGCGCGCTGCTGGACCCGGCCGCGCTGGCCAAGGCCACCTTCACCCTCGCGGGCTTCGACCCGACGGACGTGATGGACCGCATCGCCGACCTCGGGCGGGCGGTGCTCGACGATTTCGAGCTGGACCGGCGGGTGCTCGTGGGCACGTTCGTGCACCCGGGGCAGGTTCTCGTCGACGACCTGGACGAGCTGGCGCCGTCGCTGGAGCGGCACGAGGTCGTGGCCGCGCTCGGCGGGGTGCCCGCCGCGGTGCGCCAGCTCGGCGCGCTGGAGCTGCCCGAGCCGCGCGTGGGCGACGCCGAGCCGGCGCACGAGCGCGGTGTGGGCGACCTCGACCCGAACCAACGGCACGTGGTGGACGTGCTGGCGTCGGGCAGCCACCTGTTCGTGGACGCGCCCGTGGGGTCGGACGTGGCGGGCACGCTCGCCGCCGTCGTGGGGGAGGCCAACGCGTCCGGACGCTCCGTGCTGTACGTGCCGGGCCACCGCCGGGCCGCCGACGCGCTGGCCGCGCGGCTGAGCACGCTGGGGCTCGACGGCCTGCTGCTCGACGTGTCGCCCACGCCCACGTGGCGGCAGTCCGTGTCGCGCCGCCTCCTGGAGGCCATGGCGCCCGCGCACGAGGACGTCGATGTCGACGCCGTGGCGCGCGTCCGCGACGCGCTCATCGGTGCGCGGGCCCAGCTCGCCGACTACATCGAGGCCCTGCACCGCGTCCGCGACCCGTGGCGGGTCTCCGCGTACGACGCGCTGCAGGCGCTGGCACGCCTCACGTCCGAGCGTCCGGCGCCGGCCACCACCGTGCGGCTCGCGTCCGAGGCGCTGCTGGTGCTCGGCACCGAGCGCCGCGCCGCGCTGGCCGACGACCTGCGCCGCTCCGCGGAGCTCGGGGCCTTCACGCTGCGCGCCTCGTCGACTCCCTGGTACGGCGCCTCCCTCCTCACCGACTTCGACGCGCGGGAGGCGCTCGCCCGCGTGACCCGCCTGCGCGACCAGACGTTGCCGGAGCTCCGCAAGCAGATCGAGTACGTCGCCGAGGTGACCGGGCTCGTGCGCGCCGCGAGCGTGCGGCAGTGGGGAGCCCAGCTCGAGATGCTCGGCGGTATGCGTGGCACGCTCGACGTGTTCCAGCCGATGGTCTTCGAGCGCACGGCCGCCGACATGGTGCAGGCCACGGCGTCACGCCGCTGGCGGGCCGAGAACGGCGTCGAGATGGGCTGGTTCGAACGGCGTCGGCTGCGCCGGCGGGCCCGGGACATGGTGCGCCCCGGCGTCCGCGTGCCCGACATGCACACGTCCCTCGTGGAGGTGCAGCGGCAGCGCGAGGTGTGGCAGGCGCAGTGCCCGCGCGGAGGGTGGCCCACCCTGCCCGAGGGCCTGGCCGTGGTGGAGGAGACGCACGAGGCCGTCCGTATCGACCTCGAGGCGCTCGAGCCGGTGCTCGCGTCGTCCCACGCGGGCGGCGGGCTGCTCGACCTCGACCTCGACGCGCTCTGGCAGCGGCTCGCAGCCCTCGCCGGTGATGCGGACGCGCTCCAGACCCTGCCCGAACGGACCGCCCTCCTGCGGAGCGTGCGCACGGCCGGGCTGGGCGAGCTCGTGGACGACCTGGCCGCCCGCCGGGTCGACGGCTCGCTGGTCGGTGCCGAGCTGGAGCTCTCCTGGTGGAGCTCGGTGTTCGAGCAGCTGCTCTCGGTCGAGCCCGCGCTCGCCGGGCAGGACGGCGCGGGGCTGGACGCGCTCGCGCGCCGGTTCCGCGAGCTGGACCGGCGGCACGTCGACTCGCTGTCGGCGCCCGTTCGCGCCGCTGTGCGGACGCACCTCGGCACCGTGATGCGGGAGCAGCGGGAGGCGGCGGAGGCGCTGTTCAACGAGCTCGTCGAGGGGCGGCTCACGTCGCTGCGCGACCTCGCCGAGCGCTACGGGGACGTGCTCCGGCGGCTGCGCCCCACCGTCGTCTCGACGCCCACGCTCGTGCCCCACCTGCTCCCGCCCGGCCGCACGGTGGACCTCGTGATCCTCGACGCCGTGCAGCACGTGCCGGTCGAGGTGGTCGTGTCCGCCATCTCCCGCGGCCGGCAGGTCGTGGTGGTGGGCGACCCGCGGTCGGCGTCGGGCACCTCGGTGCGCGAGCTGTCCGCGTTGCTGCCCTCCGTGTCGCTGCAGCCGGTGCCCGGCTGGCGCGACTCGCGGCTCACGGCGCTCCTCACGGAGCACGGCTACTCCGGGGTGCTCAGCCCCGCCCCGCTGCCGCGGACCGAGGCCCTGGTCCACCTCTCGGTGGTGAACGGCACCGGCATGCCCGACCCGGCCTCCGGGACCGTCGAGTCCACGCGCGCCGAGGTGGAGCGGGTGGTCGACCTCGCGATCGAGCACGCGCTCACCCGCCCCGAGGAGACGTTCGGCATCATCACCGTGACGTCCGTGCACGCCGACCGGATCCGGGAGGCCCTGCTGGCCGAGGTGCGGGCGAACCCCGCGCTGGCGCCGTTCTTCGCCGGGTCGCGGCCGGAGCCCGTGGTCGTCGCCGACGTGACGGGCGCGGCCGGGCTGCAGCGCGACACGATCGTGCTCACGCTCGGGTTCGGGCGCACCCCGCACGGGCGCGTGCTGCACCGGTTCGGCGTGCTGGGCGAGGCGGGCGGCGACGCGATGCTGCTCGGCGCGCTGGGGGCGACCAGGAAGCGGCTCCACGTGGTGTCGTGCTTCCCGGCGTCGGACCTCGATCCCGAGCGTCTGCGCGGCCCCGGCCCGCAGCTCCTCGCCGAGGTGCTGGCGTTCGCGGAGGAGCGGTCCGGGCTCGCCGACCCGGTCGAGATCGGCAACGGCGTGGACGTGGCGCGCGCGCCCGACCGGCTCGTGATCGACCTGGGCGAGCGGCTCTGGCGGTCCGGCCTCGTGGTCGAGACCGACTACGGCGTGGGCGACGGCGACCGGATCCCGCTCGCCGTGGGCCACCCCGACCTGCCGGGCGAGCTCCTGGTCGCGGTCCTCACCGACGACGCCGGCTACGTGGCTGAGCCGTCCATCCGCGTCCGGGACCGGCAGCTCGCCGAGCGGCTCGAACGGCTCGGCTGGGTGGTGGCGCAGGTGTGGTCCGCGGCCGCGTTCCTCGACCCCGACGGCGAGGCGGAGCGCGTGCGGCGCGTGGTCCAGGCCGTGCGCGACGAGCGCGTCGGGGTCTCCGGGGGAGTGGCCCCTGCGGCGGAGCCGGTGGTGCCGACGGTGCTGGACGACGGGCCGGAGGACTGACCACTCCCGCGGGAGACAATGGGGTCGTGAGCGAGGACGACGAGCCCAGGACGGGCGAGAGCACCGGCCGACGGCGTGGGCCGCGCCGGGCTGTGCGCCGGGGGACCGAGCGGGAGACCGTGGTCGGCGTCAGCGCCGACGAGAGGCCCGACGGCTGGAGCGAACCCGGCACCGAACCCGGCAGCGCGGGCGGGCGGCCGGGCGAGCGTCCCACGGGGGAGTTCGGCGACAACGACGAGCGGCTGAAGCAGGACGTGCCGCCGCACTGGTGACGGCCTCCGGACTTCGGGGCCGAGAGCGCCGGTGACGCAGGACGGGACGTGAGCCCGGGCGCGAGGCCCGGGAGCTCACGTCCCGTTCTGCTGTGCCGGCTCCCGCGTGGTGCAGGTCAGTTCCGGCGGGTGTCTCAGCGCATCGACTGGGCGCGCAGCAGGTCGCGGATCTCCTGGAGGACGAGGACGTCCTCGGCGGGCGCCTCGGGCTCGGGCTCGATGCCGGCCTTGCGGCGCTCCTGCAGGTGGTTGATGGGCATGACGACGAAGAAGTACAGCGCCGCGGCGACGATCAGGAAGTTGAGGATCGACTGGAGGAAGAGCCCGATCGGGAAGAGCGTCATACCGCCCTGCGTGTTCGGGAGCTCGAAGCCGGCCTTGGAGATGTCCGGCTGGCCGAAGATCAGTGCGATGAGCGGGTTGAGCAGCCCGTTCATGAGGCCGGTGACGACCGTGGTGAACGCGGCACCGATGATGATGCCGACGGCGAGCTCGACGACGTTTCCGCGGGTGATGAAGTCCTTGAAGCCCTGAATCATGAGATCCCCCTGAGGTGGTGTGCACAGGTCAGCGGGCCCAGGCGCTGACCTTGACCCGTACGGGATTGTGGGAGCCCAGGACCAGGTCCGCACGCCGAACGGAAAGATTCGGCGCGGCATGCCGGTTTTGCCCCGAAAATGACGACGTCATGGCACCAGGACCGCAGCGACCGTGCCCCTGCTGGAAACGGCTGACAGGAGCGGCGCCTCGGCCGGGGACACGGCGACGAGGGTCACTGCCGGGGACTCGGCGGTGGCCGGCCCGAGCAGCCCGCCCGCGACGGTCTCCGGCGCCTCGGGTAGCGGCAGCACGAGGGCGCGCCGCGCGAGGTACGGAGGAGCCGGGTCGGTGGAGGCGCCGCTGTCCGCGGACGTGCCGCTGCCTGCGCCGGTCGTGGCCCCGGTCCCGAACCCGTCGACTCCGAACCCGTCGGCTCCGAACCCGTCGGTCCCGAACCCGTCGTCCACCGCCACGAGGTCCACGCGGTCGCCGGCGCGGAGGAGCCCGCTCACGGCGGGGTCGGCGAGCCGGACCGGTACCACCACGGTGCCCGGAGGCGCGTGGGCGCCGATCCCCTGCTCCACGGCCAGCGCCGCGTGCATCGGCACCCCGGCGGGCAGGCGGGCGACGGCGACCCGCCCGACGGCGTCGGCCACCGACGTCAGGGATCCCGGCGGGACGAGCTCGCGGGCGACCGGGCGGACCGCCACGTCGTCGGGCACGAGCTCCTGACCGGCGACGACCGGGCGGGCGAGGAGCACCACGTCTGTGGCGGGCGGCGGAGCCGGGCGCAGGACCTGGACCGTCAGCGTGGCGGCGAGGCCGCAGCACGCCGCGGCGACGACGAAGCGCCGCCGCCAGAGGGCGCGGCGCACACGCCGCAGGCCGCGGGCGATCGCGGTACGGGTCCGGCCTGCCGCCGAGGTGGGGAGCTTCATGGTGGTGACGCTAGGCGCCCCCTGGCACCGCCCGCCGGGCGGACGGAGCGCCCTGTGCACAGGGACGCGAAAAGGGCACTTGTGGTCGGGCTCGCGCCCGCACGATCAGGCGGAGGCGGCCTTCGCGGTCGAGCCGCTGCTGCTCGACGAACCGCCGGAGCCCGAGGAGCCGGACGCGCCCGAGGAGCCGCCGGAGCTCGACGAGCTCGACGAGCTCGTGGCGGCCGCCGGCGCGGCAGCAGGCTTCGACGCGTCCGAGGACGACGGGCCCGAGGACGACGTCGTCGCGCTCTTCGAACCGCGCGAGTCGGTGCGGTAGAAGCCGGACCCCTTGAAGGTCACGCCGACCGTCCCGAACACCTTCCGCAGCTGTCCGCCGCACTCCGGGCACTCGGTGAGCGAGTCGTCGGTGAAGGCCTGGTGGATGTCGAACGCGTGGTCGCAGTCGGCACACCGGTACGCGTAGGTCGGCACGTTCTCTCCTCGGGGGACTGCTGGTCGCGGGCCTCACGGCGAACCGGGCCGCGCATTGGCACTCGGGCTTTTCGAGTGCCAATCATAACCACCGGAGGGCGTCGCATAATCCGTTCGCCCCGGGGCGGGACTGCCGGTGCGCTCGCGGTAGTCTCGCCTGCGTGTCTGCGACCACACCTGCTGAGTCCACTGCTGCTGCCGAGGTGGCAGCGCCCGAGCCGCCGGTGCGCCGCCTGTCCCGACTGCGCAGGCTGGTGGTCGGCACCGCCGTCGTGGTCGTGGTGGTCCTCGTTGCCACCACCACGTTCGCCTGGGTCACCAGCCGCCGGCCGCTGCCGGAGACCACGGGCGAGATCGTCGTCGACGGGCTCTCCAGCGACGTCAAGGTCTTCCGTGACGCCCAGGGCGTGCCGCAGATCTACGCCTCCACGACCGAGGACCTGTTCCGCGCCCAGGGATACGTCCAGGCGCAGGACCGCTTCTTCGAGATGGACTACCGCCGGCACGCGACGGCGGGCCGCCTGGCCGAGCTCGTGGGGAACAACGAGACCGCCATCCAGGCCGACAAGGTCACGCGCACCCTCGGCTGGCGCAAGGTCGCCGAGGAGGAGATGAACCTCATCAGCCAGGAGACCAGGGACTACCTCGCGGCATACGCGGAGGGCGTCAACGCCTACCTGGACGACCGCGACCCGGGCGAGATCGCCGTCGAGTACACGGTCCTCGGTGCCATGGTCCAGATCGACGATCCTGAGCCGTGGGAGCCCGTGGACTCGCTCGCCTGGCTCAAGGCCATGGCCTGGGACCTCCGCGGCAACTACAACGACGAGCTGGACCGGGCGCTCGCCTACGACGTGTTCGAGGACGAGGACCGCGTCAACGCCCTCTTCCCGGCGTACGCCACGGCACAGAACCAGCCCATCATCGACCCGGCCGAGCTGGAGCCGGTGGCGGCGCCCGTCGTGGACGCGACCCAGACGTCGTCGGGCACGACGGCGGAGGCGGCCCCCGGCCCAGCCGGCGACGTCCCGTTCCGGAACTCCGAGCTCGAGGGCGCGCTCGACGCCGCACGCGAGGCGCTGGACGCCGTCCCGGTGCAGATCGCCCGGGGTGAGGGCACGGGCTCGAACTCGTGGGTGATCTCGGGGGAGCTGACCCAGTCGGGCAAGCCGCTGCTCGCGAACGACCCGCACCTCGCGCTCGAGGCGCCGGGCGTGTGGGCGCAGGTGGGCCTGCACTGCACCACCGTGGGCCCGGAGTGCCCGTTCGACGTGGCGGGCTTCTCGTTCGCCGGGTTCCCGGGCGTGGTGATCGGCCACAATGCCGACCTCGCCTGGGGCCTGACCAACATGGGTGCCGACGTCACCGACTTCTTCATCGAGCGCGTCCGGGACAACACCTGGCTCCGGGACAGCGGCGCGGACGTCTGGGAGCCCATCACGACCCACACGGAGACCATCCGGGTCGCAGGCGGGAGCCCGGTCGAGCTGGAGATCAGGTCCACGACCCACGGCCCGCTCATCTCGGGCGTCATGGACCTGGAGCCGGTCGAGCACTCGCCCACGGAGACGGGCACCGACCTGGGCGAGTACGAGATCGCCCTCGCGTGGACGGCGCTCGAGCCGGGACGCACCGCTGACGCGGTGTTCCTGATGAACCTCGCGGCAACCCCGGAGGACCTCCAGGCGGCGGCGGCGATCTTCGACGTGCCGGCGCAGAACATCGTGTTCGCCACCACCGACGGGCACATCGGCTACCAGGCGCCGGGGCGCATCCCGGTCCGAGCACAGTTCGCCGGTGGCACCCCCGAGCCCGACGGCACGTGGCCCCGGCCGGGCTGGGACCCCCGCTATGACTGGACCGGATACGTGGACGCGGCGCAGATGCCCCGCGTGCTCGACCCCGCCGAGGGCTTCATCGTGGCCGCCAACCAGGCGGTACTCCCGAGCGGGACCGGACCTTTCCTGGCCCGCGACTGGGACTACGGCTACCGCTCGGAGCGCATCCGGACCCTCATCCAGGAGCAGATCACCGCGGGGCGCAAGTTCTCCGTCGAGGACATGAGCCGGATCCAGAACGACGAGTGGAGCAAGTTCGCCGACGTGCTCGTGCCCGTGCTGCTGGACGTGGACCTCGGTGACGGGTACGACGCCGACGGCCAGGCCCTGCTCGAGGACTGGGACCGCACGATGGAGCCCGACTCCGCTGCTGCCGCCTACTTCTCGGCGGTGTGGCGCAACCTCCTGCGGGCCACGTTCTGGGACGAGCTCCCCGAGACCATGCGGCCCGACGGCGGCGGCCAGTGGCTCACGGTGCTGCAGACCATGCTCGAGGACCCGGAGAACACGTTCTGGGACGACCGTTCCACCGTGGCAGCCACCGAGCAGCGCGACCAGATCCTCACCGAGGCGATGGTGAGCGCGCGGCGCGACCTCACCGTGGAGCTGGGCAAGGACGCCGAGGAGTGGACCTGGGGCACGCTGCACCAGCTCCGCCTCGAGCACCTGCTGCTCGGCGGCGAGGCCGTGCCCGCGCCGGTGCGGCAGTACATGAACCCCGCCCCGGAGAAGGTGGGCGGCGGCTCGGCAGTGGTGAACGCGACCTCGTGGGACGCCGGCGAGGCGACGGGTAGCTTCGACGTGACGAGCGGCCCGTCGATGCGCATGGTCGTGGACCTCGACGACCTCGACGCGTCCACCTGGGTGGTGGTGACGGGAACGTCGGCCCACCCGGCGTCGTCGCACTATGACGACCAGCTTCCCGCGTGGGCGGCGGGCGAGACGTTCGAGTGGCCGTTCACCGCGGCGGCCGTCGAGGACCTGGCGGACGACGAGCTGACGCTCGTGCCGTGAGGCGGGCGCTCAGTCCAGCCAGCGCCAGTCGGTCGTGGTCGCGACGCCGTGCACGAGCACGTCGTGCTCCATGACCGGCAGCGGGCGCACGGTGGCGTCGTAGAACTCCTCGGGGAACACGACGGCGAGGACCCGTGCCTCGGGGTGTGCGTGGGCCAGCACGCGGTCGTACCAGCCGCCGCCCTGGCCGAGCCGCACGCCACGGGAGTCGACGGCGAGGGCGGGGGCGATGATCACGGAGGCCGCGCTGACGGCGTCCGCGCCGAGGGCCGGGCTGCTGGGCTCCGGCGGGCGGCCGGGCGCGCGCTCCAGGAGGTCCTCGGGGCCGTCGTACTCGGCCCAGTCGCGGGCGAGGCCGGTGCCGAGGACCGGCAGCAGCACCCGCGCTCCGCGGGCGGCGAGCAGCTCCAGGAGAGGCCCGGTGTTCGGCTCGGTGGCGCGGGCGGCGTAGGCGGCCACGCAGGTGGCCTCACGGACCTCCGGAACCGAGGCGATCACGTCGGCGAAGGCCACCGCGGCCTCCGCCCGAAGGCGCGCGGACCGGCTGGTGCGATGCGCGCGTATCGCGCGGCGCAGCTGCTCCTTGGCATCCTCCGTCTCCATCCCGGGCTTGACCGGGTAGGGCTGGGTCGTGGGAGACGGAGTAAGGCTCATGAGGGCTATTGTTCCAAACCTTCTGGGACAGAATTGTTCCGTGGGGCTACGAAGGAAGCGGGGTGTCGCTGTGCGCTTGCTCGGCGGGTCAAGATCGTCGGTCCGTGGTAGACCCTCCCCCAAGGGGGCTGCGCTCGCAGAGCGTGAC
Source organism: Antribacter gilvus (assembly GCF_003946865.1). GTDB lineage: Bacteria > Actinomycetota > Actinomycetes > Actinomycetales > Cellulomonadaceae > Antribacter > Antribacter gilvus. The sequence goes on along the minus strand of NZ_QXTH01000006.1, from coordinate 74,989 downwards.
AGGGGGCACACTGATATGAGCTTCAGGCCGGCGGATGCGCCGTGGGAGGGGTTCCGGGAGGCGGAGACGCCGGCGGCGACCCCCAGGTTCGCGAAGGGGTGGACCATGGCCAAGCCGTGGCCGGTGACCTTGCGCGAGGACACGCCCAAGGGTGTGGTGGTGCTGCGGCCCCTGCGCCGGCGCGACAGCGCCGACTGGATGCGCCTCCGCTCCGAGAACGCCTCGTGGCTGGAGCCGTGGGAGGCGACGTCGCCGTTCCCCGGCGGCGACCGCCAGCAGGTGGCGACGTTCGGCGAGTACGTGCGCGCGCTGTCCGCTCAGGCCCGCTCCGGCACCACGCTGCCGTTCGGCGTCGAGCTCGACGGCGCTCTCGTGGGGCAGCTGACGGTCTCGTCCATCACCTACGGGTCGCTGTGCTCGGCGAGCATCGGGTACTGGGTGGGGCAGGAGGTGGCCGGCCGGGGTGTCACGCCGACGGGCGTGGCCATGGCCACCGACTACTGCTTCCTCGTGCTGGGTCTGCACCGCGTCGAGATCAACATCCGTCCGGAGAACGGGCCGAGCCTCCGCGTGGTCGAGAAGCTCGGCTTCCGTGACGAGGGGCTGCGTGAGCGTTTCCTCCACATCCAGGGCGCCTGGCGCGACCACCGCACCTTCGCGCTGACCGCTGAGGAGGTCCCGGGTGGCCTCCTGGCGCGCTGGCAGCGCACCCGGGACGCGCTGTAGAGAACTCGCCCGGGGGCGGACACGCCGGATGAAGTCCCCGAGGGCGCGGCATGGCTCGCCTACCGTCGACACGTGGAAGCGTCGACCGCAGGACTCACAGCCGCGATGCTGTTCGTCCTGTGGCTGGGGTACTGGGTGCCCTACCTTCTGCGGCACCGGGGTCAGCTGGCAGAGGCCCGGGTGTCCGATCGTTACTCGACAGCGCTCCGTGTCATCGCAATCGGTGGGGATGAACCGGTCGTGATGCGGCAAAATACCACCACAACGCCGTCGGCAAGGCTCGAAGCAGGGCAGGGAGGGGCGATGGTCATGAGCAGCACCCCAGGAACGAGGGGATCGGCAGCTTCCACGCGCCCCGGATCCGCCCTGGAGATCCAGCCGCAGCTCTCCGCCCGCCAGCGTCTCGTCCTGTTCGAGGCACGGACGCGCCGGGCCGCGCGGGCCCGACGGCGCCTCATCGTCACCGTCCTCCTGTTCCTCTCGAGCGCGGCGGCGTGGACCTGCGTGGTGCTCGACCTGGTGCACTGGGGTGCGGCCGTGGCGCCGTCGGCCCTCCTGCTGCTCGTGCTGATCGCGGGCCGGCGCGCCGCTATCGCCGCGCGCCGTGCCGAGGCCGCGTGGGCCGCAGCCCGGCACCGGGCGCGGCAGCGCGCCACCCAGGCGCGCGCGCTCGCCAACGGCGGCCCGTACGTGCCGCGCAACCGCATGCGCGTCACGGGCGTGGCCGTGCACGGGTCGGAGGCGGCGACGCAGGCGATCCCGCTCGTCGAGAAGCGGGACATCCTCGACGAGATCCTGGACGAGCCCCGTGAGGAGCCCGTCACGGTCCTCGAGGTCGACGCGAAGGGTGTGGTGGCTCCGGCCGAGGAGGCGCTGGGCGGCGGGCTCGCCTGGAACCCGGTCCCCGTGCCGCTGCCCACCTACGTGACGAAGCCGGCGGCGCCGCGGCGGGAGCCGACACCGCTGGCGTCGCGCGGGGAGTCGTCGCGTGCTGGGGCCGAGCCGGCCGCCGAGGCGCCGTCCGTGGCGGAGGTGCTGCAGCCCGACATCGCGGAGCAGCGTGCTGAGGACGAGCTCATCCGCGGCGACGTGCCCCGCACACGCACCGAGACGCTGGCGCAGCCGCTCGAGGAGATCCTCGCGCGACGGCGGGCGGCGGGCTGATCCACTCCTTGCCCGGTGTCGCGCGGGTCCTGCCGTGACTCGCGCGACACCTGGTCAACTTGCGGATCACCTGCACCGGAGTGCTAGTCTTCTGCAGTCCGAGGGGCTATGGCGCAGTTGGTAGCGCGTCTCGTTCGCAATGAGAAGGTCGGGGGTTCGAATCCCCCTAGCTCCACCGATTGAGGGCCGTTGAGTCTGGCGTAATGCCAGGTCAGCGGCCCTTTCGGTTTCTGCCGGACCGCCACGACGAAGGGCGGCCGAGTGAAAATGCCACGGATTGTGCCACGCATTAGGCGTCGACCGATGCGTACGAGCGGGCGTGGACGGGTGGTGTGCCACGCGCACCTGACGTTCATGGACCACCACACCGAGAACTCCGAGAACCTCTCGCGGACACCGCTGTGGACGCTTGACGAGCTGTGCACCAAGCTCCGCGCCACGCCGCGGACGGTCCACGGCTGGCGGCGGCGCGGCACGGCGCCTGCCGCGTACAAGATCGGCCGGCACCTGATGTTCGACGAGGCGGACGTGCGCGCCTGGTTGGAGGCGCGGCGGACGACGTCGGCCGTGGACGACGACGCCGATGGCACCGGGACCGATGACGGGTCGGGGTGGTGAACCGTGACCATCAACGGGCTCAAGCCGGGACAGCACGGCGAGATCTTCATCGCGCCCCATGCGAAGAAGTGGCGAGCGAAGGTGCGTGTGCGACTGTTCGACGGCTCCGAGACGCAGGTCTCGCGCGTCGGTCCGACGGGCGAGGAGGCGCGACTCCGGGTGCAGGACGCGGTCGCCGAGCGGCTGGGCGCGCCCCAGGGGTCGATGGATCTCAAGCCGGACAGCAAGGTCGGTGCCGCCTGTCGGCAGTGGATCAACGAGCTGCGGGTGCGGTCGGGGTGGGCGAACCCGCAGATCCGCCCGCAGACGGTGGACGAGTACGAGCGGCTGCTGGGCAACCACGTGGTTCCGCGGCTGGGCAAGCTGCGCCTGAACGAGCTGACGCCCGCCCGATGTCAGGCCTGGGTCGACGGCATCGTGGCGCGTGGTCAGGGCAAGAAGCACGACCTGATCAGTACGACGATCAGCGCTCGAGGAGCGTTCATCGCGGTCCTGGACCGGGCCGTGGTGCATGACGCGCTGCGGGACAACCCTGTGCGCAAGACGATCCCTCCGGCCAAGAAGAGGCCCGACCCGAAGGCGATGACGACGACGGACGTGTACCGCCTGCGCGCCGCCGTTCGTGCGTGGGAGGCCTCCCGGATGGGTCAGCCGGGCCCGAAGCCTACGGGGCACCTGCCGGTCGCGGTGGACGTGATGCTCGGGACCGGGATGCGGATCGGCGAGGTGATGGCGCTCCGGTGGGGTGAGGTGAACCTGTCCCCGGACGGGCTGCCGACGATCTCGGTCGAGGCGACCCTGGCCGACGTCAAGGGGCAGGGCACCGTGCGCCAGGCCATGCCGAAGACGGACGCGGGGGAGCGGACCATCATCATCCCGGCGTTCCTGGCCGCGTCGCTGGAGTCGATCCGTCCGGCGGTCACGACGGCGGAGATGCCGGTCTTCCCGTCCCGGCGCTTCCGCGACGGCCGCAACGTGCTCACCCCGCAGACGCCCCACAACATCCGGCGATCACTGCGCGCAGCGCTGGAGGAAGCCGGGATGGTGGGCGAGGTTTACCCGCACCTGCTGCGCAAGACCGTCGCAACGGTCGTCGCCCGCAAGATGGGAGTCGCCGACGCCGCTGCCCTCCTGGGGCACAAGATCGACGGCGGCGTGACCGGCCGGCACTACATCGAGCGGCTGCGACTGGCGCCGGACACCTCGGCAGTGCTCCAGGCCATGGTCGAGATCGGGCAGGAGGAGGCTGCGGGGACGGAGCGGGTCGATGCCGCTCCGAAGGTGACGGCACGCGCGGTTGTCGCGCAGGACGTAGAGCTGGGCGACGGCTCGGGCTGGTGAGCCTGCCCGACTGGCCGGGGGGCTGGACCCATGGGGTCCGGCCCTCCGGGCGCTTCTCGGCTATGTCGTCTGTGCGGGCCTGCGGCGTCGCGAGCGCTTGCCGCCACTCTTGTTGGGCTCGGCGATGGGAGGGGTTCGCGCGTTGCGGCCTGTGTCGCGGAAGGTGGTGATCTGGTCGGTGAGGTGTTCGAAGTGGTTCCAGTCCTCGTCGCTGGCGCTGGTCGCGACGGCGGCGGGGTCGGCGCCGGTGGATCGGCCGGAGAGGGTCTGCCAGAGGTTGTCCCAGGCGCGCAGGGTGTCGCCGAAGTCCTCGCCGGCCGGTGTCTTCGCTCGCGGCTTGGAGGGCTTCGCGGGGTTCTTCGTCGTGGCCTTGGTCGTGACGCGGGCGACGGCTCGGGCGGCGTCGGTGGCGAGGTCGTCGGCGGTGACCGGGGTGATCGCGGGGCGGGTGGGGTCGAGGGCGGCGATCTGGGTCATGGCGTGGTCGTAGGTGGGGAAGGTGGGTGCGCCGGCCTGGATGTCCTCCACGGCCAGAGCGGCGAGCTGGCGGGCGACGGGGGTGGCGGTCTCGTCGTCCGCGATGGCGCGCAGGGCGCTGATGCGTTCGAGGCGTTTGTAGGCGGCTTTGCCGGTGACCAGGACCGCGGCCTTGTGCCGGGCGTCGCCGGGGCGTTGTGGTTCCGGCACGTTGCCGGGACCGCCCGGTTCCGTCTCGTCGGGTGTCGGGCTCGGCGCCTTGAACGTGGCGTGGAAGCGGGTGGCGGCCTGGCGGCGGGCGGCTTCCTCGCGTTCGACGGTCAGGATCTCGTCGTACAGCTCGGACTCCTCGACCGGGTTCAGCGGCTTGCGTTGGGTGTTCTCCTCCCGCTCGGCGAGCAGGGCGGCGAGGCGGGTGGAGATTCCGGAGCGGACGTGGACGGCGATGGTGGTCCAGCCGAGGCGGCGGGCGGCTTCCAGGCGGCGGCGCCCGCAAATCAGGACCCCGTCCGGGGTGACGGTGATGGGCTGGAGCAGGCCGAGCCGGTCGATCGATGCGGCCAGGGGTGCCAGGTCGCCGAGGTCGTGGCGGTGACGGGCGCCGACGGTGATGGAGTCGACGGCGCGGTGCAGGGCGTTGTCGCTCACGCGGCCACCACCTGAGGCCGGGCCGCGAGCAGCGCCGTGACGAGGGTGTCGTCGGCAAGCAGGGACCGGACCGGTTCACCGGTCAGCAGCCGGCACAGCACCCCCGGCTGCGATGCCCGCGGCGTGCTGGTTCCGATGAGGGCCCGGCACAGGGCGGTCCAGGTGCGGGGTGGGACGTCGAGCAGGCGGGGCAGGGTCAGGTCGCGGCGTAGCGCTTCGTACGCCCGCTGGGGGTTCCCGGTAGTGGCGAGGCGGTCGCAGACGTGGCCGACGCCGAGCTCGGCGACCGCGCGGGGCCAGCCGAGCGAGCACAGCAGCTCGACGGCGTTCGCCATACAGATTCGCACCTGCACCGGGGTCAGACCGCCGGAGCCCCGCCTGGTGGCGTCGGTCCCCGGCTCGTCCGTGGGGAGGTTGGTCATCGTGTCCGTGCGGTCGCCGAGCCGGACCGCCTGGGCCAGGCCCGTGTCGGTCAACAGGCGGCGGGCGGTGCTGGTGGAGCAGAGCAGGGCGTCGGCGCGCTCGTCCGCGGCGAGGGTGAGGCGCACGGCGTGGGTGACCACGGCCCAGGGATCCCGCGCCCCGAGCGTGGCCGGGGCGCGCAGGACGTGGAACGCCGCAGCGGCGGCGTCCATCGGCTGCTGGTGGTGCTTGCGTGCCAGGGCCGCGTACCGGGTCGCGCACAGCTCCAGCAGAGCGCTCGCCTGCGGGTCGCCCGCCCACGCTTCCGGGTCGGCCTGGAGGCGGAGCAGCAGGGCCCGTAGTCCCTCGCTCGTCGTGAACGACGCGCCGGCCGGGTCCGGGGCGTGGTCATCATCGGTGGTGGTCATGGTGTTCGCCTCCTCGGCCGCGATGTGGACTCTGGTGTCGAGGATGACGAGCGCCCGCATCCGGTCGCGCACCCCGGACTTGGGGTGCGTGGCAGCCGTGGCCCCGGGACGCGTGCCGTCGGTCCCGGTCAGGTGCGCACCCCCGTGCGCACCCCGGAAGACCGCTCCCGGCAGGACAGTCCGACGCTCGGGGGCTGGCCGCCCACGCCGAACCCGCACCGCGGGAACACCGCGCGTAGCTGGGCGCGGCGACGGTCGCTGGGCACGCGCGGTGGGTCGCGGTGCGTGGCGTGGCGGACGGGTTCATGCGGGTCATGCCCAGCACCGTGTCACACGGAAATCGCGCAAAACGCATTGGTGAAACCGCGCAGGGACGCTGCCGGGAAGCGTTCGTGCAGGTCAAAACCGCGCGCTACTCGTCCTTGCCGCCTGCCCGCGCGATGCCGCCTGGCGCGGTTGTTCGGCGATGCCCGCCCACGTGCCCGCCCACGAGCCGGACGGTCCAGCCACGTGCGGGAGACCGGCCCGGAACCGTCACCAGCAGAACAGAGCGCACCGGCCCCACCGTTCTGGTGCGACCCGTCAAGGGCTCGGCCGGAGCGTGTCGTCGCGTCAGGGATGTGTGCGCACTCCTGGGGCGCTCGGCCGTGCGCGGCGGGGCGTTGGCGCCGTGGGCCGGCCACTCAGATCGGGGCGACGGCCGGGGGGCGTACGCGCACCTGGCCGTCAGGAGGTCTCCGCCATGCCCACTTCCACAGCACCACCCATCACCACCATCACCATCACCATCACCATCACCATCACCATCACCATCACCATCACCATCACCATCACCATCACCATCACCATCACCATCACCATCACCAACACCAACCCACCAGTCACACCTCAGGCAGTTGAGGGCGGGGCTGCGGTTGCAGTGGATGTCACCGCACTCGGCAGCGCCGGGTGCCGGGCTGAGGGCGGTTCGCGGTGACGGTCTCGGTGCGGAAGATGAGCGCGGGCAACGGGTATGAGTACCTGTTGAAGTCGGTCCGTAACGCCGACGTCGACGCCCCCGCCCCGACCCCGGGGGAAGAGTTGGCAGGTTCGTGGGTGGATCCCGTCGCGGCGTACTACGTCGAGGCGGGGACCCCGCCGGGGTTCTGGCTCGGTGCCGCCGTCCAAGACCTGGGACACGGGGAGCTGGCTCCCGGGGATGGGGTGACTACGACGCACTTGCAGCGGCTGCTGGGCGCGGGCGTCGACCCGATGACCACGGAGCCGCTGGGTCGCCGGTACCCGGCCTACCGGCCGGTGGGGGAGCGGGTCGAGGAACGCGCCGCCCAGCTCGACGCGGACCTGTCGCCGGAGGAGCGGGCGGCGGCGGTGGACGCGATCACCGCGGACGAGGTCGCGGCGGGGGACCGGACTGCGACGGCAGGGTTCGACCTGACGTTCTCGGCCCCGAAGTCCGTCTCGGTGTTGTGGGGCCTGTCGGACCGCACTACGCAGGGGTTGATCTTGGCGGCGCACCACCAGGCCGTCGCCGAGACCGTCGCGTTCATCGAGGCCCACATCGCGAGTACGCGGGTGGGCACCGACGCCGGGGACGGGTCCGTCGCCCATGTGGACGTGACGGGGCTCGTGGGCATGGGGTTCGACCACTGGGACTCCCGTTCCCACGACCCCCAGCTGCACACCCACCTCGTGGTGGCGAACAAGGTGCGGGCGGTGGTGGACGGCAAGTGGCGGACGCTGGACTCGAGGGCACTGTTCAACGCGAACGTCGCGTTCTCGGAGTTCTACAACGCGGTCCTGGCCGACCGCCTGACCGCCACCCTGGGGGTGACGTGGTCGCGGCGGCAGCGCGGCCGGGACCGGTCGGCGGTCCTGGAGATCGACGGCATCGGTGACGGGCTTCTTGGTGAGTTCTCGTCGAGGTCGGTGGAGATCGAGCACTGCGCCGACGCGCTGATTCGTGAGTACCGCGAGAAGCACGGGCGCGAGCCGTCGAGGCGAACGATCGTCAAACTCAGGGCGCAGGCGACGTTGGCGACGCGTCCGCCGAAGACGCTGCGGTCGCTGGGCGACCTCACCGGCTGGTGGCACCAGCGCGCGACCCGCGTCCTGGGCAGCGACTCCCGGGCGTGGGTCCGGGGTCTGCTGGCCGGCGCCGCGCGCCGCGCGAGCGCTGGTGCAGGCGCGGCGCGGTTGTACTCGGCGGACCAGGTCCCGGACGAGGCGATCACCGGTGCCGCCGCTGCGGTGCTTCTGGTGGTGGGGGACAAGCGCGCCACATGGCGGCACTGGAACCTGTGGGCCGAAGCCGAACGCCAGACCAACACCTGGCGGTTCACCACCGCAGAAGACCGCACACAGGTAGTGGCCCGGATCGTCTCTATCGCCGAGGGTTCCAGCGTCGCCTTGACGCCGCCGGACCTGGCTCCCACGCCGCAGTTCCTGCTCCGCCCGGACGGCACCAGCACCCTGTGCCCGAAGCACGCGGCCGTCTACACCTCCGAAGCTGTCCTTCAGGCCGAGGAGCGGTTGCTGACCCTGTCGGCCGACACGACGGGCCCGGCCGTGGCCGGGTCCCTGCTGCGGTCCGTCACCGGCGACGCCACCGGCCAGGGGATCGTCTCGGCCTCGCAGGGCGAGGCGGTGCTATCGGTCGCAACGTCCGGCCGGGTGGTCGACGTGCTGGTGGGTCCCGCCGGGACCGGGAAGACGACCACGATGCGGTTGCTGCGCGCCGCGTGGGAGAACGCCCACGGCACCGGGTCGGTCGTCGGTCTCGCCCCCTCGGCCGCCGCTGCGGAGGTCCTGGCTGCCGAGCTGCGGGTCGGGTGTGAGAACACCGCGAAGTGGCTCACCGACCACGCCGCCGGAGCGACGGCGTTTCGGCCCGGGCAACTGGTCATCGTGGATGAGGCGTCCTTGGCCGGCACCCACACCCTGCACGCGATCACGGCGCACGCCGCGAGCGTGGGGGCGAAGGTGCTGCTGGTCGGGGACCCGGCCCAGCTCTCCGCCGTGGAGACCGGCGGAGCGTTCAACCTCCTGGTCACAGAGAGGAAGCGCACGAGCGGGGATGTGCCGGAGCTGACCGAGGTCCACCGCTTCACCCACCCGTGGGAGAAGACCGCGTCCCTGCGCCTACGTGACGGGGACGCCGGGGTGCTCGCCGTCTACGAGGAGCGCGACCGCATCCACGCAGGGACGACGGAGGAGATGGTCCGGGCCGCGTACGAGGCGTGGAAGACCGACAGCGACGATGGGAGGGTCTCGGTGCTGATCGCGGCGGACGGGGCGACGGTCACCGACCTGAACCGTCGCGCCCGCGCCGACCGCGTCCTCGCCGGGGCCGTGGACGGCGGGCGTGCCGCCCGTCTGACCGGTGATGTCGAAGCCTCGGCGGGTGATGTGATCGTGACGCGGCGCAACGACCGCACCCTGCGCCACGGAGGCGACGGGTGGGTGCGTAACGGCAACCTCTGGCAGGTGCTTGCCGTGCACCGGGACGGGTCGGTCACCGCCCGCCGCATCGACCCCGACCAGCAGGCTCGTAAAACGCTCACCAGCACAAATACCCGTGGCAGGAACCGCATCGGGGAATCCGTGCACGCCCGGCGCGCAAACGCGCACCCCGGCGGGACGGTCCGGCTGCCAGCCGCCTACGTCGCCCGGCACGTGGATCTGGGCTACGCGATCACCGCCCACCGCGCCCAGGGCCTGACCGTCGACACCGCCTACACCGTCGCCACCCCGGCCATGACTCGCGAGGCGCTGTACGTCCCGCTCACCAGAGGCCGGGACGCCAACGTGGTGTTCGTGCCGGTCGACCAGCCCGACCACGACCAGAACCACGACCACGCGGCCACCGGACACGCGGACCACGAGATCCCCGACCACGCCCGAGCGAGGACGGTCCTGGCCCGCATCCTCGCCCGCCCCGGTGGCGAGCCCACCGCCCACGAGACCCGACACGCCGAGCACGAGCAGTACGGCTCCATCGCGCGCCTGGCCGCCGAGTACGACACCATCGCCACCCTCGCCCAACGACCCCGCTGGCAACACCTCGTCACCCACACCCTTAGGGCGCAAGACTTCACACGGGCAGAGGTCGCCGCCGTGGTGGAGTCCGACGCGTTCGGACCACTGTGCGCGCAGCTGCGCCGCGCCGAAGCCAACGGCCACCCGGTCGACACCCTGCTCCCACGCCTCGCGCGCTCACGGAGCCTGTATGACGCGGACGACGTCGCGGCCGTCCTGCACCAGCGCGTCGAGCACGCCACCACTCGCCCAGCAACCCGCCGGCCGCACCTGATCGCAGGACTGGTCCCCGAAGCCCTCGGTACCCTCCCGGACGACGTCCGCGAAGCGCTCCACGCCCGCGCCGACATCATCGAACGACGCGCACACGACCTCGCCCAGAAGGCCATCCGAGATCGTGAACCGTGGCTACGGCGCCTGCCACCCCGGCCAACCGGGACTGCCGCAGACCAGGGGTGGAAGCAGTTCGTCGCCGTCGTGGCCGCGTACCGTGACAAGTACGCGATCACCGGCGACACCCCACTCGGAGACGCACCTACCAGCCTCGTCCAGCGCGACGACGCCCGCCGCCTGGCCATCACACTCCGCTCGATCGCTAGCGTCCCCGAGCAGGCGGAGCGGCGCCCGAGTGGCGGTGTCCGGCACTCCGGCCCGGGGCTGTGAGGTGCCGGTACGCGGGTCAGTGGCTTGTGCGCCGCAGAACGGGTTCGCCCTGGATGAGGCTGCTGAAGCGGCGAGCGACGTAGGACACGTGGAAGGAGACCGGCTCGTAGTCCAGATGCGGTGTGGTTGCCAGGTGCTGGGTGATCCATGCCTCGGTCTCCGCGGCCGATCCTTCGCACTGGGCCCGGTCGGCCAGGCAGATTACGCGGCGTCCGTCCATGAGGTCCGAGCCTAGAGCCTCACGTAGAGCGGCGGGGGAGGCTGTGGACCGCGCCCGGCGGCCTCGGCCTCGCTCATGCCGGCCAGGACCGCGATCACGGCACCGACATGCGCGGCGTCCTGAGCTGCACGGTAGGCGCGCCCCCGTGCGTTCAGGTCCATCTCTCCGCGTACCACTTCGAACGCGGACACCCACGCGGCAGCCGTCGCTCCGTCGCATCTGCCCGGTCCGGCCTCACCGCGCCCCGACGCGGTGAGCTCGTAGGCGTTGACCCCGTCTGCGAACCGTTCTCGTTGCGCGGCTGTCAGGTCCACGCCGGTGCTTGTCAGCCACGCGTTGATCGCGCGATCCTCGGCCATCTTGATTCACTTCCACCCGATTGCTGCCCTCTGATTGGGCACCTACCGTACGCGGCGGTCACGCCGCTCGCGGCGGAAACGCCGTCACCTGTGGCGGACGCACCTGCGGCCCGCCATCCCCACGGGCGGGGGTGGCGGGCCGCGGTGGGTTCGGCGCAGAGGGCACCGGTTGTCGGCTTACGCGGGGCTGCTGCCGGAGCTCTCGCTCTTGCCGGAGCCGGGGCAGGTGCCTCCGCTGGGCTTCTGGTGGGTGTTGATGGAGCCGCCTCGGACTCCGGTTCGCTGCTTGCACTCGGGGCAGACGACAGACGTGGCCATGGTCAGACGACCTCCAGGACGCGGTACTTGTTGTCGGCGCTGCGTCGCTCACCGGCGCGCAGGGTGTGCAGCAGATGGACATGCGACGCCGCGCCAGAGTGCCAGATGACGTTGAACCCGAACGGGTGCGCGCCCCGGTTCGGCCGGGTCGAGTACCGCTGGACCTCGGCGATCTCACGCAGCTGGGAGTTGATCACGAGTGCAGTGATCCACGCCTCGACGTCGACCATGCGGACCTGGCCGCCCGGCTGGATCGCCAGGTCGGCGGGCGGGACCGGTGCGGGCGGCTCGCCCTCGACGACGACCTCTTCGGTGGAGTAGTCGCCGCCGCTGTGCACGGCCTGGAGGTAGACGGCGCCCCCGCCGGGTGCCTGGAGCACGAACCCCATCGTGGCCTCCATGCCCGCGTCGCGCGTGACTCCCGCCTCGGACCACTCGATGAGCTGCACGCCCTCGGGCAGGTGGGGTTCGAGGAGCTGGGTCAGCCACGGGATGAATCGAGAAGCGCGCATGGTCCCAGGGTAGGTGGTCGAGGCTGGCCCGGGGCGGGTCGCCGGGGGTGGCGGTGGAGGCCGAAGTGGTCGATTCCTGGCGAGCTGGTCGAGCATGTGTTGTCCCTCTCTTTGATTCTGTGCGGTCGGAGCGCAGTCGGATCTGGGCTCCGGAGGTCGGCGGGCCAGGGCTCCCTGGGGTCGGGAGCCCCGGCCCGGTTCCCGTCGTCGCTGGCGGGCTCGCGGCCAGGCGGGGGGCAGGCGCCCGGCCGCAAGATCGGTGGTCGGGCAGGCCTACAAGGGCCGGGCCACGTCGAGGAGGTAGAGGCCGCCGCGGTTCGCGTCGTAGCGCCACTTCGGGCGACCGTCGCCAGTCAGGGCGTAGGCGTATCCGGCGGCGACCAAGGCACGTTCCAGGTCGAGCATCGTCGCCCCAACAGCGCTCGGAAGGTTGGCGTGGTGGGCGATCATCGCGTCGCCGTCCCCGGTCCAGACCTCGCACGAGGCCAGTGCCGGGCCCGTGCCCGCGAGCCGGACACGCACCGAGACGGGGTGCAGGCGCGGGTGCAGGCTCGCCGCGAGGTGGCGGACCTCGCGCAGCAGCTCGACCGGCGGCGCGGCGGTCACGAACCCGCCCCGGCCAACGCCTGGGCTTCCACATCGGGTCGCTGGGCAGGTTCGGTGAGCAGGTCTCGGAGCACGGTCGCCGCGCCGTGCTCCGAGAGGGTGCTGGTGATGTGGTCGGCGGCATCCTGCACCACCATCGGGGCGTGACCCATCGAGTAGGAGCGGGCGGCCCACTCCATCGCCTCGATGTCGTTCACGCCGTCGCCGACGAACACTGTGTTAGCCGGAGCAACCCCGACGTGGCGGCGGACAGCGTCTAGGGCCGAAGCCTTGGACAGTCCGGCCGGGGTGACATCCAGCCACGACGGGGAGGCAGGGTTGACCGTGACGCCGAGGTTGCGGACCGGCTCCATCAGCAGCGCGGTGGCGTTCGGGGCCGACAGGATTACCCGGGGCGCGGGCTCCGCAGCCAGGTCGTCGTCGGAGACGACGATCTGGCGTCCGTTGACCTCAGCCCGATGGAACAGCTCGGAGACGTGGTAGCCCCAGCCGACCTCCTCGACCGCGACCCGCACCCCCGGGCACAACCGGCGGGCCAGGTGAAGGACCGGGGCGACGTCGAGGGTCTGGCAGGAATCGACCCGGTACCCGGACGGCCACGTCCGGTCCAGCCGCGCGGTCACCGCACCATTCGACGCGACAACCCACGACCCGTCCAGCCCCAGGGCCTCCCCGAGCGGGAGCACGCCGACCAGGGAACGTCCAGTGGCCAGCACGACGACATGCCCTGCCGCCACGACCTCGGTGACCGCCTGGCGGGTGACGGCGGGGATGGTATTCGTCCCGTCCGGACACAAGGTCCCGTCGATATCCAGAGCGACCAGCAGCCGCGCCCGGGCCATGTTCTCGGTGGTGGTCATCGCACGTCCTCCGTCGTATCCGTTGCTGCGTCGCTCGGCGCGGCCGTCGTGGTGGGCGGAGTCCGGCGGGGCAGGGAGTCGGTCAGCCGCGCTTGCCGCTGTTCGGCACGGGGTGCGGGGTCGCCGATGACGACGCAGGTCGCGCCCTCAGGTTCCAGTTCCAGAGCCACCCGTGACCGGACCGACGCGAGGCGCGCTTGGGCGAGCAGGATGACCAGGCGGGCGTTATGGAACTTCGCGGTCTGGACGACCTGGCTGATCGTGAACGTGTCGAAGCGGTCGGTAACGATCTGCGCCAGCGCCAGACCCTCGACCTGGGCGTAGTCGGTCACGGCGTCCCGCTGGCAGTCCAGCGCCTCCCCCTCCGGAGCGCACACATACCCGACGGCCACAGGGCTCGGTGCGCTCACCGCACTGCCCCCAGCGGGCGGCGCAGCACAGACCGGACTTGAACCTCGAGCCCGTCGTGCACCCCCGTCCACAGGGTGAGTTCCGGGACGAACATCCGGTGATCGAGCGGGACGTCCAGACCGAGGGCTCGGGCGATGGCCTCGCCCTCGGCCATCACGATCGGCTGGAGGCAGACCCGGTCGCGGGTCACGGTGACCAGCTCGAAACGGTCGCGCCCGACGGCGTCGACAATCCGGGATGCTGCGTGAAGTCCGTGATCGATACCCATCGGGCACCACCTCTCGTGGCTGGTGGCGGGACCAGGGGCGTCCCACCGGCATCACGCCGGCTTGGTCTCAACCCTCGGGGAATGCGCCCTGGAGTTGGACTGACAGGGGGTACGCGTTTCGGCGTACAGGCGCGGTCAATCGACAGGGGACGTCGCGTGGCAGCTCGGTCAACACTGACTCCGATGTAGGGTGCAGCCCCGCACGGGGACGTCGGCGTGGTCGCGGCGTTCGTGTTCAAGCTGCTGCGCAGCGCGGTCGGGCGCCGCCAGACCGACATCGCCGAGTACCTGCGGGTCGACGTCAGCACGATCCAGGGATGGGAGAGCGGACGACGTCCGCCGTCAGCGCTGAGTGGTACGAGCCTGTCGCGGGTGCGCAACAGCCTCATTGCCCTGGGCGCACCGGCGGCGGCAGCCAACCTGCTCACCGGGAGAACGACCGCGGCGCGTGATCGGCCCGTCACGGCGCCGTTGGACGCGACGAGCCAGCCGGAGGTCAGCCCGAGCTGCTGGGAGACCGGGACCACGCCGACGAGCGAACACCCCGTGGCGAGGACGACCTCGATCCCTCGGGCGAGCACGTCAGTGACCGCTTCCCGCGTCGCGTCCGGCACGATCCCGTCCCGGCCGACCAACGTCCCGCCGATATCCAACGCGACGATCTGGGCGGTACGGGTCACTGGCCCTGCAAGAGCCGCCTCTTCCGTGGGCTGCTGCATATCGGTTCCCCCTGCGTTTCGTGTCAGCCCTCGGATATGGGACTGTCGTTACGCTTCAAGCCAACCGGCTCGGACCAGGGAGTAGAAGGCATGTCGCGTTCACAGCCGTTCACAACGGTGGGTGCCCGGCTTCGGCTGGCGCGCGAGGCAGCGGGCCTGAGCCTGGATCAGATGGCCTTGCGAACGCACTACGGCAAGACCACCCTGACGTACTACGAGCGCGGTTTCCGGCCGGTCACGAGCGAGGTCATCGCGCAGTACGAGGAAGCCCTCGGTACTCCGATCGACCTGGACTCGGTCGCGACGCTGGAGTACGTCGGACGTGCAGACGTCGACCGCCGTAGCTTCATCCGTGGAGCGGCATACACCGTCGGCCTGAGTGCGCTGGCGCTGGCCAACGGGGAGGATCTAGCGCGCATCATGGCGCAGTCCGGCGGCTCGGTGGCCGGCGTCAGGACCGTGGAGGCGATCCGTCGCGTGACTGACTCCTTCATCGTGGCTGACGAGACGCTGGGCGGGGGTGCCATGCGTACGGCGG
Organism: Antribacter gilvus; assembly: GCF_003946865.1. Taxonomy (GTDB): domain Bacteria; phylum Actinomycetota; class Actinomycetes; order Actinomycetales; family Cellulomonadaceae; genus Antribacter; species Antribacter gilvus. The sequence goes on along the minus strand of NZ_QXTH01000006.1, from coordinate 59,676 downwards.
TGGCCGAGTTCTTGGCCTCCGACGTAGCGACCGTCCTGCGGGGCAGGTTCGCCTCCGAGGCGGTCCGGGGCCAGGCGTTCTCAGCGGCGGCCGAGGTCGCCTACCTCGCCGGATGGAAGGCTCACGACAGCGGGCTCGACGGTCTCGCCCAGCGGTACTACCTCTGCGCCCGGAACCTGGCACGCGAGTCCGGCGATGCGGGGCACGAGGCGTTCATCCTGCGCATCCTCGCTCTCCAGGGCTGCGACCTCGGGCAGCGGGTCTACTCGGTGCGCCTCGCGGAGGCGAGCCTGGCCCGGGCCAAGGAGGGGGCGGTGGACGAGGACACTGAAGCGCTCTTCCACGTTGCCGTGGCCCGCTGCCAGGCCGAGACCGGAGACACCTCGGGGGCGGCGCGGACCATGTCGCGTGCGCCGAGGCTCTTGTCCGAGCGGACCGAGAACGCCCCCCGATGGGCGGCGCAGTGGTGCTCGAACAAGGCCACTCTCCTGAACCAGGCGGCGAAGACGTTCACGGCCATGGGCGACGCCAAGGAGTCCGTGCAGTTTCTCGCGGAGGTCACCGGCCAGTGGGACCCCAACAGCAAGGCCCGCATCTGGGCGCTGTCGATGGCTGAGCTCGGACACGCCCAGTGGGACGTTGGCGACGCCGCAAGCGCTACCCGGACGTGGAGCGAAGCCCTGCCGGTGCTCCAACGGCTTGACTCCGACCGGACGTCGAAGGCGGCGGCGGCGATCAACCTGGCCATGGTCGGCGGGAAGTGAAAAGACCTCCCGCAACCCTCTCAGGCCGCGGGGGCGTCCTCGTTGGTGCGTCGGGGGCTATAGCGGCTCGCTGAGATCTACGGGTTCGCCCGCAGGCTCTGCCTCGGCTCGTAGGGCCACGGTTGCTACCGTCGTTTGGATGCTGTCTCCGTCCCACGAGACGTTCGACAGATGGGTCTCGCCTTCGTATCCGAGGTCGAGCTCGTACACGCCTCTCTGTCCGCTCCACGCGTGCTCGACGCGCTGCCCGACGGTGAATCTCGGCACCGGGACACCCAACAAGCTGCGGCGGTCCGCGTGGCGCTTCTTGCCCCCGCTGTTCATGGCGGAAACGGTATCGTCCCTGCTCCTAGCCCGTCGGGTCCTCCGTCGTGGCCGGTGGTGTCAGGCTGATAACGAACGGGTCGGCGGTGGTGCCTGTGCCAGTGACGGTGATCCCGTCTCCGAGGAGTCCGGTCGCGGTCCGGGGAGCGGGAGCCCACTGCCAGCGGGAGGCGATCGGCTCGGAGGCGTGCTCGGTCCCGGCCCAGGAGTAGCGGTACTCGGGGTGTCCGGTGAGTCGCCCCGGAACCACGGGCGGAGCATGCCTCCGTGCTCCATCAAGGCGCCTGCGGCGGCGATGGCTTCCCCGACTGCCTGTCTCGACGCATCGACAGGGGTCCAGGACGCCATCCATGATGGCGTGGACCAGCGTGCCCACCGTGAGTTGTCCGATGTGTACTTCGCCATCCGACTCGCCGGGCGATGACCAAGGAGGCACCCGCATGACCGACCACGTGACCGACCCGGAAGCTGCGAGCGTCGCGAACTTCGCCCATGAGATGGGTGTGCTCAAGCGTCTGCGTCGTGCCGGGTGGTGGCAGGCCGGTGTGCGTGACCCTGAGTCGGTCGCCGAGCACAGCCTCCGCGTGGCCCAGCTCGCGGCCCTCATCGCGGCCGAGGAGGGCGCCGACCCGGCACGTGCTGCGTATCTCGGTCTGTGGCACGACTCGCAGGAGACCCGGATCACCGACCTCCCGCACTCGGCTCGTCCCTACCTCGGCAAGGCGAACAACGAGACGATCACCCGCGACCAGGTCGCCTACCTGCCCGACGCCGCCGCCAAGACCGTCAGCGAAGCCGTCGTCGAGTACGAGGCGCAGGGGACCCTGGAAGCCCGGTGCGCCAAGGACGCCGACAAGCTCGAATGCCTCCTCCAGGCCCTGGAGTACCGGGCCGCCGGGCACCAGTACGTCCAGAAGTGGATCGACAGCTCGCGGGCCGGACTCGGCACCACCTTCGCCGCGCGCGTCGCCGACGCCGCCCTGACGGGGAGCCCCATGGCGTGGCACGACCAGGCCCAGCCCTGACCAGCCGCTGCGCCAGTGCCTGCTTCTCGTCCTCGCCGAGCGTCACGGGCTCGATGATCTCGGTCATCCTGCCTGCTTCCCGCCAAGCCTGCGCTCGGCGTGTCAGGCCGAGACCCACCCACCGTTAATCAGACAGACCTGTAGTACTAGTTGCCGGGACACTGGCGTTGGGCGGGCTGGTCGAAGTCCGGGACCGCTCGTTCCTGCGCCTGCTGGGACGTCGTGACGACGCCGTTGGCCTCGATGTCCTGGATGAGCCAGTCCATCTCGCGGATCTCGCGCCGCTGCGCTTCGCTGATCTCGACGGCGAGCTCGCACACGCGCACGTCCTGGATGCCGGCGCGCTCGGACCGGGTGATGGCCAGGGAGTGGTGGGGGATCATCGCGCGCATGAACGCGGTGTCGTCGACGGTGGCCTGGGTGCGGTCCAGGACCGTGCCTCCGGCTAGGAGGAGGACGCTGGCGGCGACCACGGCGATGTTGGCCTTGGTGTTCTTGTACATGTTCAGCATCCAGGCCAGCATGACGAGCCCCATGGTGCCGCCCATGGTGATGGCCATGAAGATGCGGCTCTGGCTGAAGCGCACGTGGTCCCACTGCCACGAGCCGATGAACATGACCCAGTACATGACCACCATGGCCGTCAGAAGCATGGCCGCGAAGCGAAGGTACATCTTCGTGGAGTGCGAGGCACCCCGGTCGTGGCCGTGCTCGTGCTTGCGCTCGTCCTGGTTCTCCATGGCCACCGTTTCCGCCCTCTCGGGTTGACTGCGCGTTTGATGGATCGGCCCGGGAGCGTGAACTGAGTGGTCCCGGGCCGTGTTGCTCGGTCCTTCTCAGGTGAGCGCGGCGAGCAGCTCCTGGCACGCGGCCTCGCACTGGCGGCAGCACTCGGCGCACACGGCGCAGTGCTGGTGCATGCCGGCGTGCTGCTGGCACTCGTCGCCGCAGGCGCGACAAGCAACGATGCACGCCTCGAGCTGGGCGCGGGTGATGTTTGCGTCGTAGCCGGTGTGGCGGGACAGCACGCGAGCGGTGGTGGCGCAGACGTCGGCGCAGTCGAGGTTCGTGCGGATGCACTTGCGCAGGTCGGCGACCATATCCTCGCTCAGGCAGGCGTCGGCGCATGCGGTGCACGCCTGCGAGCACTCGACCAATGTGTCGATCACACGGGCCAGGATCTGGCGGTCGACGTTCATCGTGGCGGGGTAGGTCTCGAGCATCTCGGCGGTCTTCATGATTCCTCCAGCATCGACGGGGTCGCGCGACCGTTCCGGTCGTGGGCATGCCTACTCGACGCTAGGAGCGAAGACCGGTGCTCGCACGACGTCTGGGCCGTCGGCCAGTACAACGACCCGTATATCGTGGCCTCGCCTGCGGTTACGACGTCGCCGCCGTCCTGCACGGGAATCGAGCACGCCACCACCGGCTCAGCAACCCACCGGCCACGCCTGGGCGCCGTGCTGGTCGCCGAAGCTCCCGGGCCGGTTCCGGGCGACCTCCGCGAAGCCCTCCACGCCCGCGCCGAGCTCATCGAACAACGCGCCCATGACCTCGCCCGCCAGGAGGGACGCCATGCGCGCGGCGGGTCGCGGCGCGTGGTCTGGCGGGCGGTCTCATGCGGGTCATGCGCAGCACGGTGCCACACGAACCGTTCGTGCAAGTCAATCCGCGCGCTACTCGTCCTTGCCGACGCGTCTGGGCAACTGTTGGCGGTCACCATGGTCGCGTTGAGGCTCGTGATGAGTCGTGGTCGTTGCGCTCGGTTTGCCGTCCCGGGCCTGCGGTGAGTATGCGAGTCCGTCCAGAACCACGCACGTGAATGCGGCAACCCCGGCGAGGTCCTTGGCACTGCTGGACGATTCCAGGGCCCGGCGGCAGTACTCAGCGAGGTCGTCCGGGTCGACGTCTGTGCGGACAAGGCCCTCGGCCGCGGCCTGCGCGATGAGGCCGGCGAACACGCTGTGTAGACGACGCTCAGCATCCGCGACCTCGGGGCCGCGATGAACGAGCGGGCTGACATCGGCGGACGAGTGCTTTCCCCGGTGGAAGCAGATCGACGCGTAGGTGGTGGCGACGGCCACAAGCCGAGCGCCCGTCGGCTCCGCTGCATCGCGCAGGTCCTCGAGGGTCCGGAGGTGGTCCTCGACGTGCCGCGTATGGTGCGCCACGAGGATCGACTCAATGTCTGCGAAGTACTTGTAGAGGGTCGCGCGACCGATCCCAGCAGCCTTTGCCACCTGCGACATGGTCAGCGAGAACGGGCCTTGTTCTTCGGCCAGACGCCAGGCCGCCTCCGTGATGGCGTCCCGCACTGATCGGCGATGGCCGTCGATCGATTCCTCCCACAGCTTCGGCATCAGCCAATTGTACGGCTCGTCGTCGTCGTGACACTCTGACAGTAGCCAATACACTTTGTATACAGGATCTGATCTGCCCGGCAGCTGACACGAGGAGACGACCATGACGGAGAACACATCGGACGCGGCGCCCGGCAAGCCTCGAGAGCCCCATCCGGGGCTGCCCCGCTGGGTCAAGTTGCTGGCGATAGGCGCTGCGACAGCAGCTGTCGCGCTCGTTCTGGTCATGCTGCTCGTGGGCGGCGAGCACGGCCCTGGTATGCACGGCTGATGTCGATGTCTCCGGCGATCCGGAAACTGATGCTGACGGTTCACATCGCCAGCTCAGTGGGCTGGCTCGGCGCCATCGTCGCCTACATCGCCCTGAACGTGCCCATCTATGCAAGTGACGACCAGCAGATCGTGCGGGCTGCGTACGTGATGATGGAACCAGTGTTGCGGTATGCGTTGATCCCGCTCGCCGCGATAGCGCTCGTGACCGGGATGGTCCAGGCCCTCGGTACGCCCTGGGGATTGTTGCGACACTACTGGGTGGTGATCAGCCTGGTACTGACGGCCTTCGCGTTCGTGATCCTGGTGCTCCACCTGCCCGCGGTCGAGGCGATCGCCGCAGTCGCGGCGGACCCCGCCGGCGATGTCGACCAGCTCTGTGGGGATCTGTTCCACGCGGTCGGTGGGATGGTCGTGCTGCTCGTCCCGTTGGCTCTCAACATCTACAAGCCGCGCGGGATGACGCGGTACGGCTGGCGCCGCGCTCAGCGACCTCCTGCTGGATGACGTGTGGCGAGTGAGTCATGACCGCTCTAGCAGCCCACACGCCGGTGCGCCTGGTCCACAAGGGACCGGGCGCACCGGGATGTCACCCTGGAGTTCAGACTGTCGACGGGGTGTCGAGGCCTGCGGAGCAGGGCTCAGCCGACGCGGATGAAGGTCGGGCTGTCCTGCCAGAGCCTGCTGTAGCGCACGGTCTGACCTGGGACGGGGGCCTCGATCTGCATGCCGTCACCGGCGTAGATGGCGATGTGGCCGGGGCTCCAGATCAGGTCGCCGGGCTGTGCCTCGGCGCGCGAGACCACGGTGCCGGCGTAGCGCTGCTGCGACGAGGTGCGGGGCAGGGTGATGCCGACCTTGGCGTAGACGTACGAGGTGAAGCCGGAGCAGTCGAACCCGGCGGGGGTCGAGCCGCCCCAGAGGTACGGCACTCCGAGGTACTGCATGCCGATGGCGACAACGTCCGAGTTGGCGCCGGCGCGGACGGGTGCGGCCTCCTCCGGGGCGTCCGCCGCCGCGACGGGGGTACGCGTCTCGGTGCGCGAGGCGACCTCGACGACGGGCTCCGGCTCGGGGGCCGGCTCCGGCTCCGGCGCCGGGGTCACGGCGATCGTCCCGGTCTCGACGATGAACTCGGTGTTGGCGGCGACCGTCACCACAGGGGCTGAGGCCAGAGACTGGCGGGCGTCCGCAGTCAGCGCGTGGAAGTCGACGGTCGACACGGTTCGGTCGTTCGCGTTCGCAGGGGCGCTGAACATCCCCATGATGAGGCCGGAACCGGCGGCGACGACAGCGCCCCGGCGGGCGGCGGCGCCGACGCTGCGCGCAGCGGCGCGCGACAGGGGGGTCAGCGGGGTGATGGGGCTACGGGCAGCACGATGGCGCCCGGGCGAGCATGAGGTCACGTCGGTTCTCCTACCGCCTGCGAGGTGAGCTGTCGGGTTCGGGTCGGAGACAGACCCGGCCGCACTCCTACCTGTGCGGCTTCACCCCAAGGACACCGGTGGTGCCCACTTGCATGGGTCCCCCGTCCCTGTCATCTGGTCGTACGAACCTCGGGGCGGTGACAGGGCTCGGCGTCCGCCTCGGGCGCCCGCGGATTCTCCGCGAGGTGGATCGACCGTAACCCAGGATCGCGGAGATGTCACAGTCAGGTCACGACCGCCTGATCCCGCTCTTGCGACGTGACCGAAGTGTCCGGCTTGTGCGTGACCCGAGCCCGACATACCCGCCGGGGGTATCCTCAGTGCAGCCCAAGGTGCTCCCGGGGACGCCGCTCCATATGTCCAGCCGACCTGAGCGCGCCCGCGGCGCAGCTGAACCACCGTCCGGCACCACGGGCGTTCACGAGGCAGTCGCCGACCAGGCGCCGCCGCATACGAGAGGACACAATATGAGCACCACGACGTACTCGGTCCAGGGAATGACGTGTGGCGGCTGTGCCGCCAAGGTCACCGGCGTCGTCAAGCAGGTCGACGGAGTCGAGGACACGTCGGTCGACCTCGCGGCCGGCACCGTCACGGTGGTTGGCCCCGGCGCCGACCACGACGCGGTCCGTGCGGCCATCACCCAGCTCGGCTACCAGGTCGCCTGAGCCGCCGAGCGAGCCCCGCCGCCGTCGGCGAAGTCGTGACTCGCCGACGGCGGCCGTACGGGCCCGCGACCACCGTCATGCAGTGGTCGCCGCACCCACGAGCCAACCAGTGATCAGCACGACAGCCACCATGAGTACGGTTTCGGGTGCAGCAGTGCGGTGCAGAGCCTCCCCGGAAGGGCGTCCGTGCCGGCGTCCGTTGGTCGCGCTCAAGAGCGGCACCGTGTGGAAGTGGTTGTAGGTGCCGATGAGGCCGACCGCAGCCACGACCGCGACCTTGGCGAGCAGAGCAAGTCCCCAGTCTGTCTCCCACAGCTGGGGCACACGGTCGAGGATTGTCGCCGTGAGAAGGACGCCGGCTACGCCGACGACCGCAAGGGAGGCTCCGGCGATCACCGAGAACCTGGCAGCTATCAGCCCGACGTCGAGGTGTCGACCTTCCTGCTGTCGGCGGCGGAGGATCACGGTGAGCATGACCACGCCTCCGAGCCAGGTCGCCGCACCCGCCAGGTGGGCGACGTCGGCGGTCAGAACGAGCCAGCGTGGATCTGCGGTGTTGCTATGACCGTCGAGGACGATGCCTGCGGCGGCCAGGACGACGCCGACCATGGCGACGGCCGAGGTGCGCAGGCTGCGGCGAGCTCCGGCCAGGACGGCGAAGGCTCCGGCCGCTTGCAGCCCGATCACCCAACCTGTCGAGCCCGTGAGCGAGTCGGCGACGGCGGACGGCGAGAGGGCGGCCGTGGTGTCACCGTGGGTGAGCGTCATCGCCCGAGAGGCGACACGCAGGATCAGCCCGACCAGGATCACCGCACCGGTCCAGCGCACGGTGGAGAGCGCGACGGGGATGTCCTCCGCGTCGCGTCCGCGCAGAACGAGACCGGCGAACGCTAGGCCGCCTGCTGCGACGAGCCACCCCCAGAGCGTCGCCGCGTTCCCGGACCTCCCTACCGCATCGATGAAGGGGGGCACGGGGTGATCCTGCATCGACGCCATGGTGTGTCCCGAGTGCGACGTCGAAGGGCTGTCGTTGGAGCCGCCCGCCGTGGCTGTCGGTTCGCCGACGGCGAAAGCCAGGCGCCCTTCGATCGTGTGACCGTCCTGCGCCGCGACGGACCAGACCACGGTGTAGCTGCCGTCAGCCAATGGCGTGCCCGGCGTAGCGACGACGAGGACGCCGTCCTGGGCTTGGGTGACTTCGGTCTCGATGGTGCCTTCGGGTCCGGCGATCTCGACCGCCTCGCCGATGGGGGTCACTGGGAGCGTGAAGGTCAGGGTCACGGTGGCGACAGGTCCCGTCGACGTGGACCCGTCCGCAGGATCGGACGAGGACAGCTTCGTATGGGCAAAAGCAGGCGTGGCGCAGCAGATCGTCAGAGCGGTCGCCACGAGCAGAGTGCGGACGAGTCTCAGCGCGAGGGTACTTGGCATGGCCGAGCGGCCTTCCGTCTCGTAGTGATGAACACACAGCGGCACCCCCGCGGGACGGCGAACCAGGCGCTGTCGGGGTGGTCCGCGGCGTCACTACGTGCGGCTGATCCCCAGGGCGTCCAACGACGGTTCACACCGCGCCCTTGTTGACGTCCCCACCGGACAACAGACCTGGACGAGCCGGGGCAGGACCTGGCCAGGGGCACCGCCGGGCGGGCGGGCCGGGGACAAGGGGCCAGCCGTCAGCGCCATCAGGCACATCACCGTCGACCCGTGGCACTCGCAAGCCAGACTGCAATGCCCTGACCCGTCCCCGCGGAGATGCGAGAGCGGTTCGATCACCGGTCCCGGCGGGGCCTGAACGCGTTCTGGCAGATCGACGGCTCATGGCGAAGCGGACGAAACCGATGCGTGCCCGGCCATGGCGTGCATGGAGACCGCACCTGCGACCACGACGGCGACGATGAGCGCGCGGATGATTCCTCGCCGCGGTGCGGGGAGGAATGATCGAAGCGCGGTCAGTGTCGGCATGTCGTGGGCAGCGTAGCCGTTGCACTGTCACTAGGCCAGGTACGGCCGGGTGGTGCCGAGAACCCGCTAGTATCACCGGCGACGACAGATGGAAAAGGGCGAGCGGGTGACATCGAGGCGGGCGCACAGCCACGGAACCTGGCCTATGGCCGGCACGGTGCAATCGCACCGTGCCGCTCTCGTGGCACTGGTTGCGTGCCTGGTCCTCGGTGTGATCGTCATGCATGCGATGAACGGTTCGTCGCACCACAGCGCACCGGCTCCGGCGCATCCTGCACCTGTCGCCTCCACCATCCAGCCCCTGGTGCTCCCGCCGGAGACGGCAGAGGCCCACCCGGTCCCCAGCCAAGGGTGCGACGACGGCTGTAGCGCGGACTCCCTGCTGACGGCGATGTGCCTGATGATTCTCGTCACGGTCGTCCGGGGGGCGTGCCTGCACCGCCGACCGCTTCCGTGGGGCGTCCCCACCCTCGCCGGGGGCACGCTCGTGCCGCCGGTCTCTCCTCGGCTCGCGCTCGTCGCAGGGCCGTCCCTGATCGCCCTCGGGATCAGCCGGACGTAGGAGTCCGCCGCCTGCCGGTGCCCCTCTGACGCATCGGCAGTTGCAGCGCGCCCACCGACTGGGCGGTGACCTACGACGTACTACCGAGAGGCAATTCCATGAAGCGCATTTTCGCGTCCCTCATCTCGTTCACAACCGTGCTGGGGCTGGCCGCCTGCGGCGCGTCCGCAAACACGGGCGGGTCCGGCGAGTTCAACGACGCAGACGTGATGTTCGCTCAGATGATGATCCCCCACCACGAGCAGGCGATCGAGATGTCGGACCTGGTCGGGAGCAAGTCAGGGCTGGACCCGGAGATTGCGGCCCTGGCCGAGCAGGTCAAGGCCGCGCAGGCACCGGAGATCGACAAGCTCAACGCCTGGCTCGAGGAGTGGGGCGCCGCCGCTGGGGACATGGACGGCATGGACCATGGCATGGACGGCATGATGAGCGAGGACGACCTGAAGGCCCTTGCCGACGCCGACGGCACCACGGCAGGCGACCTGTTCCTCGAGCAGATGATCGACCACCACGAGGGCGCGGTGGACATGGCCGAGACGGAGGTCGCCGACGGTGCCAACGCCGAGGCGATCGCCATGGCGGAGTCGATCATCGAGAGCCAGACGGCCGAGATCGAGAAGATGCAAAGCCTCCTGACCAAGTGACCTGCGTGGACGGTCCCGGCCGCCTCAGGCGGCCGGGACCGTCCACGAATGCCTAGGCCTGCCCTCTCCAGTGTCCCGGCCGCAGGTCGAGCCGCCGCAAGAGCTGGGCATTCAGGGCGACCACGACAGTGGAGAGTGACATCAGGACCGCGCCGACGGACATGGGCATCACGAACCCGATCGGCGCCAGGACCCCCGCAGCGAGTGGCACCGAGATGAGGTTGTACCCGGCCGCCCACCAGAGGTTCTGCTTCATCTTGCGATAGCTGGCGCGCGACAGCTCGATGACCGACAGGACGGATCGAGGGTCGTCGCTGGCAAGGATGACTCCGGCTGAGGCGATGGCTACATCGGTTCCGGCGCCGATCGCGATGCCGACGTCCGCCTGTGCCAGCGCCGGAGCGTCATTGACGCCGTCGCCCACCATGGCGACCTTCCGGCCCTCGTGCTGGAGTTGCAGCACTTTGGCGGACTTGTCCTCGGGCCGCACACCCGCGAAGTAGCGGTCGACGCCGAGCTCGTCGGCGACGGCGCGTGCGACCGCCTCCGCGTCACCGGTGATCATGACGACGCCGATGCCAAGGTCATGGAGGGCGCGGACGGCGTCTCTGGACTCTGTGCGGACTTCGTCGGCCAGCTTGACGGCGCCGATCACGTCGCCGTCACGCAACACGTGCAGGATGATGGCTCCGTCCCGCCGCCACTCGTCCGCAACGGGGAGCTCCGTCCTGCCCGTCTGTTCCAGCAGGCGAGGACCGCCCACCCGGATCTGGTGGCCGTCCACCGTCGCGGTGACCCCGACTGCGGGTGACGAGGAGAAGTTGTCGGCGCTCGGGACGTTGACGCCACGTTCGTGGGCGGCGCGGACAATTGCCCGGGCAAGCGGATGCTCGCTGTCTGACTCGGCAGCGGCGGCAAGGGCGATCAGCGCGTCGTCGTCAAGGTCCCGCTCCCGGTGCGTGGCGATGACCACGGGCTCGCCCTTGGTCAGCGTGCCCGTCTTGTCGAAGAGCACGGTGTCCACCGTGCGCATGGTCTCGAGCGCAAGCCGGTCCTTCACAAGGACACCCCCACGTGCAGCCCGCTCGGTGGCGATCGACACGACGAGGGGGATCGCGAGCCCGAGAGCGTGCGGGCAAGCGATGACCAATACCGTGACGGTGCGGACGACGGCCGCGTCGGGCAACCCCACAAGGGCCCAGACGAGTGCCGTGACCGCCGCTGCGATCAACGCGAACCAGAACAGCCAGCCAGCCGCGACGTCCGCCAGGCGCTGCGCGCGGGAGGAGGAGCCCTGGGCTTCGGTCACCAGTCGCTGGATACCCGCAAGGGCTGTGTCGTCCCCGATTGCGGTCACCTCGATCCGCAGTCCGGAGTCGGTGGCGACGGTCCCGGCGGTGACCAGCTCCCCGGGGCCGCGGGACACGGTGCGCGACTCGCCGGTGACCATCGACTCGTCCATCTCGGCACGTCCGTCGACGACGCGACCGTCAGCGGGGACGCTTCCGCCGGGACGGACGACGACGACGTCGCCGACCCGGAGGTCGGCAGGCGCGATCTTGACGATCTGTCCAGCGTCGACCCGCTCCGCCTCGTCGGGCAGGAGCGCAGCGAGAGAATCCAGGGCTGAGGTGGTCTGGGCAAGGGACCGCATCTCGATCCAATGGCCGAGCAGCATGATGACGATCAGGAGTGCCAGCTCCCACCAGAAGTCGAGCTGGTGATCGAGCAGTCCGACGCTGGCACCGAGCGAGGCGAGGAACGCAACGGTGATAGCGAGCCCGATCAGGAGCATCATTCCTGGTCTGCGGGAACGAAACTCTCCGAGCGCGCCCTTGAGGAAGGGCCATCCACCCCAGAAGTACATGACCGTGCCAAGTAGGGGTGAGACTGCACCCAGCCACGGGCTGTCTGGCAGTTTGTAGCCCACGATCATCGCGAACATGCCGGAGAACGCGACCACGGGAACCGCGAAGGCGAGCATGATCCAGAACAGCCGCCGGAACTGCTCGACGTGCCCCCCGTGGTCGCCGTGGTCATGAGTGATGGAGGCCCTGTGGCCGCTGTGGCTCGCGTCGGTGTCGTGCCCATCAGGACGTGCATCTGAGGCCACGCCGTGCTGATGCCCGACATCATGCTCGTGCCCGTGTGGCTCGGTCGAGCTCGTGTGCCCGTTTGTCGCGGCGTGGTGTGCGTGGTGGTCGTGCGACTCGTTCATGATGTCGCTCCAGGGTCGACTCTCGATGCGTGTGCGCTGGCTTGGCGTGGTGTCCGCCGACCGGAGACCGGCGGGCACCACGCGGTGGTTGCCGCTACGCCGTACGGGCATACTTGACTCGGTCGGCGTCGAAAGCGGACCACGGGTGTCGCAGCCCAGCACTGGCTGACGTTCATGAGCCACTCCCTTGTATCATACCCCCCCGGGGTACCGGTTTGGCGGCTAATGTATACCCGTCCGGGGTATGCTAGTCAAGCGGTGACAGCTGGTGCGCCCATCACCGCGCCCATGCCGCCGATCGCCCGAGGAACTCGCCGATGAACATCACTGACAAGCGCTTTCGCCTTGCTGCCCTGACCGCAGGGCTGCTGCTGCTGGGGTCCTGCAGCGGATCGGGGGATGGAGGTCCAGCGGTCGATCGGCCGGTGGACGGCTTCAGCCACATCCACGCCCTGGCGTCCGACCCCGAAGGCGAGGCGGTGCTGGCGGCCACCCACGCAGGTGTCTGGCGCCTGCCGAAACCAGGCGTCCGGACGGACGACCGGGGCCCAAGCCTCGTAGGGGCTGGGCTCCAGGACACGATGGGCATGACGGCGTCCCCTGACGGCGGGCTCTACGCCTCCGGCCACCCCGCTCCCGGCGACCAGCCCGATCTGCCAGCGCCCAACCTCGGACTGCTGCGAAGCGACGACGGAGCCGAGACATGGCAGAGCGTCTCTCTACTCGGCCAGGTCGACTTCCATACGTTGGACGCCGCCCCGCTCGGTGAGGGCGTGCGGATCGTCGGCCTCGACTCAGGGACCTCGACAGTGCTGGTCAGCGACGACCAGGGGGCGACCTGGTCTGCTGGCGCGACGCTCGGTGCCATCGACCTGCTCATGAACAGGCAGGAGCCTGACATCATCCTGGCAACCACACAGGACGGCCTCCACGTCAGCGACGACGCGGGTTCTACGTTCGCGCCGGTCATTGGCGCGCCCTCTTTGCTGTTCGTCGACCCTGGTCCCGGCGGCACGCTCGTCGGGATCGACGCCTCCGGACTGGTGTGGACCGGATCGGAGGTCTTCGACAGCTGGAAGCGCCACGGCATGGCGCCCGGCAAGCCGCAAGCGATGGCCTATCTCGCCGACGACGCCGATGGATCGGCCGGCTGGCTCCTGGTGGCCGGCGAAGCTGGAGTGAGTGCGACCAGCGACCTTGGTGCCACGTGGGAGGACGTGGCCACGACAAGCCACTGACGATCGATCTGGCGGCAGGGCCTGACGTACGGGCCGGGGCCGCGGGACGACCCCGACCCGTAAGCGTCAGCCGACTCGGATGAACGTCGGGCTGGACTGCCAGATCCGGCTGTACCGCACGGTGGACCCCGGTACCGGTGCCTCGATCTGCATTCCGTCACCGACGTAGATCGCGATATGCCCTGGGCTCCAGATGAGATCTCCAGGCTGGGCTGCAGAGCGGGAGACGACAGTACCGGCGTAGCGCTGCTGCGACGACGTGCGTGGCAGGTCGATCCCCACCTGCCCGTAGACGTAGGACGTGAAACCGGAGCAGTCGAACCCCGCAGGTGTGGACCCTCCCCACAGGTAGGGCACCCCCAGGTAGCGGTACGCGATGGACACCACGGACGATGCTGAGGTGAACGCCGGAGCATCACGCACGGTGGTCCGGGAAGCGGTGGAGCTTCGTTGCACCACGGGCGCGGGCTCCGGCTCTGGTGCAGGAGTGACTGCCACAGCAGCCTGCTCCACGACCAGCTGGGCATCGGGCGCGACAGTGACAACGGGCGCAGCACGAAGGGACTCGCGGGCTGCGCTGGCCAGAGCGTTGAGGTCGACGGTCGACAACCGCTGGGCCCCGACTTCGGCCGAGGTCTCGGCTCCAGCGGGGGAGGCCAGAGTCGACAGCAGCACCCCAGAGGCGGCCACCGCAACAGCCCCCCGCCGGGCGGACCCCTCCAGTCCCTGGGCTACCGTGCGGACAGCGACCATTGCGGCCGTGCCCGGACGGCGTGCCGCCCGGTGCCGGCCCCAGCCGAGGCTGGCGTTTGTCTGGAAGCTCACATCGCCTCCAGCAGTCGCTGCATCGTCAGGATGTCGCTAGCCCGGCTCTCGACGATCCAGCGAGCCAGGAACACTGCGTCAGTGTCGACTCCTTCGGTGCGCTCTGTCTTAGCCATCTCGATCGCACGGTTGTGATGGGCGATCATCTGGTCAAGAAAGAGACGTGACGCATCGACGCCGTCAGCCGCCACCAGGGCGGCGCTCGCCGCGCCCTCCTGCGTCGCGACTTCGGGTGAGGAAGCGCCCCACTCGATCAGCCAGTCGGTGAGCTGGGTGGCTTCCGGTTCGTGGACTGCCTTCACCTTGAGGGCGAAGTCGGTCACCTCTGCGGCGATGCCGTCCTTGGCCAAGATGACGTCGGTCATGGCGACGGCTTGTTCGTGATGAGCAAGCATCTGTTGCGCGAACGTGACGTCGGCGCTGGAGAACTCGACGGTGTCGGAAGTGTCAGCCGAGATCGGCGAGCTTGCCGATGAGGGCTGCGCCTCACCCGTAGTGGGTATCTCCGCGCATGCGGTCAATACCAGTGCTGCGATCGGTATCAGAGCAGCGGCAATCGCTACTTTGGACATGGGAATTGCCTTTCAGTCGGTGGGACGTCATCCGTCCACAGGCTCGTCGGGGACGTGCCTGCAAGAGCGCCGATGCCGATGGCACCAGCAGCGGGGGACGTCTATGTCCGACTGATTCCCAAAGCGTCCAGGGAGGGGCGCGCGCCCGCGGCGGGTAGTGCCGGCAAGGGGGTAGCCGTAAGCCAGCTGGCGAGCCAGGGCACACGGACAGCAGCTCCGGGCAGGGAGAAGATGAGCAGCATCGTCAGAACGATCATGCACATCGCGCCCGTGACGTCGTGTCCGTCAGCGTGGCAGCCGTCACATGGCGGGTGCGGCGCCTCGGTCATGCCCCCCAACGACTCGGCGCCGATCGCCTCGTGCGCGACAACCTCAAGCACGGCGATCGGACCGGCATGTGCCATGGGTGATCCACTCATCGCGTGCATCAGAACGACGCCCAGGGCCAGCGCCAGCACGCCGAGCGCTACGGCGAGTCCCCGCCGTGGCGCGCGGACAAATGCGTGCAGCGCGCGAACCATGGCTGGGAGACTACCTCACGAGTCACAGAGCTCTGGAGGGCCGACGTCGCCGTGGTGGATACAGGTCTCCTGGCCCTGCGGCAACAGTGCACGAGCCGATGGAGTCATCCGTACGGTCGATGGTGCAACCGGCGTCCGCGCCGACACCGTAGTGGCACCTCCCCAACACCGGCTGGAGGAACCATGAAGACCACGGAGATGCTCGAGACGTACCCCAACGGTGCCGTTGCCAGATGCTCGTGATCCAAGGGGCAGGCGCCCCGAGCGCAAGATCAGTGGGCCGTCACAACGGCCGGGCCACGTCGAGGAGGTAGAGGCCGCCGTGGTTCGCGTCGTAGCGCCACTTCGGGCGACCGTCGCCAGTCAGGGCGTAGGCGTATCCGGTGGTGACCAGGGCGCGTTCCAGGTCGAGCATCGTCGCTCCGATGGCGGCCGGGAGGTCGGTGTGGTGGGCGATCATCGCGTCGCCGTCGCCTGTCCAGACCTCGCACGACGCCAGCGCCGGACCCGTTCCGTCCAGCCGGACCCGCACTGAGACCGGGTGGAGACGTGGGTGCAGGCTCGCCGCGAGGTCGCGGACCTCGCGCAGCAGCTCGACCGGCGGCGCGGCGGTCATGAGCCCGCCCCGGCCAGGGCCCGCGCTTCCACATCGGGTCGCTGGGCAGGTTCAGTGAGCAGGTCGCGGAGCACCATCGCCGCGCCGTGCTCGGCCAGCGTGCCCGTGACCTGATCGGCGGCGTCCTGCACGACCATCGGGGCGTGCCCCATGGCGTAGGAGCGGGCGGCCCACTCCATCGCCTCCAGATCATTCACGCCGTCGCCCACGAAGACCGTGTGCTCGGGCGCGATCCCGACCCCGCTCCGGATCGCGTCCAGGGCAGAGGCCTTGGACAGCCCGGCCGGAGTCACGTCCAACCAGGACGGTGAGGCAGGGTTGACCGTGACGCCGAGGCTACGGACCGGCTCCATCAGCAGCGCGGTGGCGTTCAGGGCCGACAGGATCACCCGGGGCGCGGGCTCCGCGCACAGGTCGTCGTCGGAGACGATGATCTGGCGTCCGTTGACCTCGGCCCGCTCGAACAGCTCGCTCACGTGGTAGCCCCAGCCGACCTCCTCGACCGCGACCCGCACTCCCGGGCACAACCGCCGCGCGAGCGTCAGGACGGGTGCGACGTCGAGGGCCTGGCAGGACTCGACCCGGTACCCGCAGGGCCATGTCCGGTCCAGCCGGGCCGTCACGGCACCGTTGGACGCGACGACCCAGGACCCGTCCAGCCCCAGTGCCTCCGCGAGCGGGAGCACCCCGACGAGGGATCGTCCGGTGGCCAGCACGACGACGTGTCCGGCCGCTACGATCTCAGCGACCGCCCGGCGGGTGACGGCGGGGATTATGTTCGTCCCGTCCGGGCACAGGGTCCCGTCGATGTCCAGCGCGACCAGCAGGCGTCCGTCCGACAGGTTCTGGGTGGCGGTCATCGTGCGGTCTCCATGGTGTCTGCCGCCGCGTCGCTCGGCGCGGCCGTGGTGGCGGGTGGGATAGGGCGTGGCAGAGCGTCGATCAGCCGTGACCGCCGCTGCTCGTTCGGCTGCGTGTGGCCGATGACGACGCAGGTCGCACCATCGGGTTCCAGCTCCAGAGCAACCCGGCTTTGGACGGACGCGAGGCGGGCCTGCGCGGGGAGGATGACCAGGCGGGCGTTGTGAAACTTCGCGGTCTGGACGACCTGGCTGATCGTGAACGTGTCGAACCGGTCGGTCACGATTTGCGCGAGTGCCAGGCCTTCGGTGCGGGCGTAGTCGGTCACCGCGTCACGCTGGCCCTCCAGTGCGTCGCCCTCCGGAGCGCACACGTACCCGACGGCCACGGGGCTCGGCGCGCTCACTGCACTGCCCCGAGCGGTCGCCGGAGCACAGGTCGGACCTGCACTTCAAGCCCGTCACGCACTCCGGTCCACAGGGTGTGCCCGGGGACGAACATCCGGTGGTCCAGCGGGACGTCCAGACCGAGGGCGCGGGCGATGGCCTCGCCTTCGGCGAGCACGACCGGTTGGAGGCAGACTCGGTCGCGGGTCACGGTGATCAGCTCGACGCGGGTGGCGCCGATCTGGCGGACGATCTCGGCGGCGACCGCGACCGCCTGTTCCAGGAGAGCCGGCTCGTGCGGTCGTGTCGGGTCGGGAACGCTCATGACGCCTCCTGTCGCTGCTCGTCGGCCACGAAGGCCGAGCGAACTCGGTTGCGGGCCGCCGGGTGCGGGGTGTGCAAGATGGTCATTCGGGACTCCGTGGGCCTGTGGTCTACTGAGTCCAGACAACCCCGCCGGACCGTGGCATGGGCTCGCCGTGAGGGTGTCGAAGAGTGTCACTTCCGAACCGCAGGAAGGCCGGACATGCCGAACGAGAAGCTCGCGTCCTGGCTCGCCAGGACGGGGATGAGCCGTGGCGAGCTGGCGCGGCGTGTCAAGGCCAAGGCGACGGCGTGGAACGAACCGCACATCGCAACGAGCACCACACGTGTCCGGTTCTGGCTCGAGGGCCAGATGCCACGTCAGCCGTTGCCGGACATCATCGCGGCGGTGTTTTCCGACTGTGCTGGGTTCCGCGTCACGACGTACGACCTAGGATTCGGCGAGAGCAACAGCGCCGAGCATGGCCTGGTCTACAACGCGTCGTTCGCTGACGCGGTCGAGACGGTTTCAGACCTGGGGAGGGCAGACGTGGATCGTCGAACCTTCATCGCGGGCGTGCCGTTCGCGGTGCTCGCGGGCGTCGGCCCTTCACGCGACTGGCTCGTGAACGTCCTGGACCAGACCGTGGAGACCGGCCCACGTGTCCGGCTTGAGGACGTCACCGCGGTGCGCAACATGTTCGCGGAGTTCCAGCGGATGGACGTCCTGCAAGGCGGCGGGTCGGGCCGACTGGTCCTGGCGGAGTACATGACCATGCACGTCTACCCGCTGCTCCGGCGGGCCTACAGCGCTCAGGTCCGGCAGGCGCTGTGCGAAGCCGCCGCAGAGCAGACCTACCTGCTCGGCTGGATGGCCTACGACAACGGCGAGCACGGCGTCGCCCAGAGATACCTCATCCAGTCCCTACGCCTGGCAGAGGAGTCGGGCAACACCGCACTCGGATCGCACATCCTCGCCGGCATGGCGGACCAAGCCACCCTCCTGGGAGACCCCGACGAGGGACGCCGCCTCGCCCAGGCAGGACGCGTCGCACTGTCACGCGTCGAGGCCCCCGCGTGCCTGGCAGATCTCTGGTGCCTGGAAGGCCGCGCCCTTGCCCTCCTCGGAGACGCAAAGGGCGCCGCTCACGCCGTCGTCGAGTCGGAGAAGGCATACACCCGAGTACGGCCCGAGGCCGAACCCGAGTGGGCCACCTTCATCGACCCGGCCTACCTCCACGGCGAGCACGCCAACACGTTCCGAGACCTCGGCGACCCGACCGCCGCAGCCGAGCACGCCCGGAAGTCGATCGAGCACGCCAAGAGCCAGAACCGCGCCCGCCGCGGCGCGATGTCCTACGCCGCTCTCGCTGCCTCCCACGTCCAGCGCAACGACCTCGAAGCTGCGCACGCCGCCGGGATCCGGACCCTCAACCTCACCAAGCAGGTCAAGTCCTCCCGCGCGGTTGAAGCCGTCCACGACATCCAACGACGCATGCGCACCCTGGGCGCCCACCGGCTGGTCGCCGACTTCAACGAACGCGTGAGGGACCTGGTCGCCACTGAGTGACTGACGCACCATCCGGCAACTTATTCGCCGGCGTAGTCCCGCAAGGCCGACCTGGTCATCTGCGGGACATCCGGGGTGTGCTGCTGCTCGTGGTCCTCGTGGTCCTCGTGGTGAGCCGGGCCGTCGTGCTGGCGCCGCGGGGGGGAGGGGCGCCCCTCGGTGCTCACTCTTCCAGCGCGGCCTGGACGGCTTCGGCGAGGTGGGCCGGGCTGGTGACTTCCAGCCGTTCGCCGTCGAGGAAGAACGTGGGAGTGGTGGACACGCCGAGGGCTCGTCCTTCGTCGAAGTCGGCTTGGACGCGGGCGGTGGTGGCCGGGTCGGCGACGGCGGCGTCGTAGGCGTCCATGTCCAGTCCGAGGTCCTGGGCGAAGTCGCGGAACACGTGGGCCTTGGACTCCTGTGCCTCGCCCCACTCGGTCTGGGTCTGGTACATCCGCTGGTACATGGGCTTGAGCTGGCCCTGGGCGGCGGCGGCCTCGACGGCCACGGCGGCGTTGGTGGAGTTGGTGTGCCCGGGGAGCGGGAAGTAGCGCATGACGAGGGTGAGCTCGTCGGCGTGCTCCTCGCGAAGCTGTTCGACCGCGGGGAAGTAGGCGCGGCATGCTTCGCATTCCAGGTCCAGGAACTCGACCAGGACGGCCTTCTCGTCGGTCGCCTGGTTCAGGACATGGCTGTTCTCGCGCACGACCTGCGCGTCGGACGCCGGTGTGTCGGGTTCGGAAGACAGGATCGCCGAGACCAGCAGGCCGAGCAGGACCAGCACGCCGACGACCAGCGCGAGCTGGAGCAGGCGCCGAGCCGTGGGGCCCCGTCCAGCGGGACGCTTCGGAGTGGGGCCCTTGCTGGCAGGGCGCCGGGGTGCCGGGCCCTTGGCAGTCGGTCGAGGGGTCGGACGGCTGGCGGGCATGGAATTCCTCTACACGGTGCGAACGTCTCGGAGCAGGACAGGTCGGGCTCGGGAGTCCCACGGCAGTCTGGCACGCGCGGGACGGGAGTCGTCAGGCCGGCCGGTCGGGCGTGCAGCAGCCGTCGGCGCAGCCGCCCGCCGGGTCGGCGTCCGTGGAGACCAGGGCGCTGACGGGCGTGCAGCAGGCGTCGCCCTTCCATGCCTCGATGCCTTCCTTGACCGCGACGGCCGCGATGACGAGCGCGGCCAGCGGGTCGGCCCAGGTCCAGCCGAGGGTGGAGTTGAGCAGCAGCCCGACCAGGAGGACCGCGGACAGGTAGGTGCAGAGCATCGTCTGCTTGGAGTCCGCCACGGCTGACGCGGACCCGAGCTCGCGGCCGGTGCGTCGTTCGAACCAGGAAAGCAGTGGCATGACGACCAGGCTTACCGCCGCGAGCACGATCCCGACGGTGGAGTGGTCCGGCTCGGACCCCCCGAGCAGGGTGCGGGCGGCGTCGACCGTGACGAACAGCGCCAGGGCGAAGAACGAGAACGCGATCACCCGCAGGGCCACATGCTCACGCCGGTGCGGGTCGGGGGCGGCGAACTGCCAGGCCACCGCGGCGGCGGACAGGACCTCGACGATGGAGTCGAGGCCGAAGCCGACCAGGGCGGCCGATGAGGCGATGCGCCCGGCGGTGATGGCGACGACCGCCTCGACGACGTTGTAGGCGATCGTCGTCGCGACGATCCACCGCACGCGGCGCTGCAGCACGGCACGGCGGTCGGGGGCCGCAGGGCGCGGTCCGAGGGTGATGCTGGTCATGAGCAGGTGCACCCTTCCGGTGAGCAGCACGTGGGGTCGACGGTCACGACGAGGCGGAGCAGGTCGTCCAGCGCCGGGGACAGGTGCGGGTCGGCCAGCCGGTACCAGGTCCGTCGCCCGTCCGGGACGGCCTCGACCAGCCCGCAGCCGCGCAGGCACGCCAGCTGGTTGGACATCACCTGCCGGGAGACTCCCAGGGCGTCGGCGAGGTCGGACGGGAACGCGGGCGCCTCGCGCAGGGTCAGCATGATCCGCGCCCGGGTCTCGTCAGACAGCGCGTGCCCCAGCCGCGCCAGCGCCGCGGTGTGCGTCAGCGTCACCTTCTGACTCGTTGTCTCCACGCGAGGGACAGTACACGATTGCGTGTACTGTCCGTCGTCGTGGACGATATGGGGAAGCGGGACGTGGTGGTCGTCGGTGCGGGGCAGGCCGGGCTCGCCCTGGGCTACTACCTGACCCGCGCGGGGCCTGGACGTGCTGATCCTGGAGCGTGCCGACCGGGTCGGGACCAGCTGGGCACGCCGCTGGGACTCGTTGCGGCTGTTCACCCCGGCCCGCTACGACGCCCTGCCCGGCGCGGTGTTCCCCGGCCCGCCGTGGTCCTATCCGGGCAAGGACGACGTCGCCCGCTACCTCGCCGGCTACGCGGCCCGGTTCTCCCTGCCCGTGCTCACCGGTGCCGAGGCCGCCGCGCTGGACCGGAGCGGGGACGGTTTCGACATTCGGCTGACCGACGGGCGGGTGGTCGCCGCCCGTCAGGTCGTCGTGGCTACCGGAGCGTTCGGCACCCCGTGGATACCCACCTTCGCCGCAGGCTTGGACCCGCACGTGCTCCAGGTCCACACCGACGACTACCGCAACCCGGCACAGGTCCCGCCCGGTCCTGTCCTCGTGGTCGGCGGGGGCAACTCCGGCATCCAGATCGCGCTCGAGCTCGCCCTGACCGGCCGTGACGTGCACCTGTCCGGGGGCACGCGCCCGCGCGTGCTGCCGCAACGCCCAGCCGGTCGGGACCTGTTCTGGTGGCTGACCGTCAGCGGCGCCATCCACGCCCCGGCGGCCTCACTCGTCGGGCGGCGCCTCCGCGCGAACGAACCCGTCATCGGTACCGCCCGAGGCCGGCTGCGCCGCGCGGGAGTGACGTTCCGGCCCTGCACCACAGCCGCTCGGGCAAACACCCTCACGTTCGCAGACGGGACCGACGCGACACCCGCGTCCGTCGTCTGGGCCACCGGCTACCGCCACGACGACCGCTGGATCACTATCGCCGACGCGCTCGACACCGCCGGCGCGCTCATCGTGGACGACGCGGCCACCCCAGTACCCGGCCTGTACGCACTCGGTCGGCCCTGGCAGCGCAGCCGAGGCTCGGCACTCCTCGGCTACGTACGCCACGACGCACAGCGCCTGGCGGCCACGATCGCTGCCGAGGCGAGACGGGAACGCTGGTGACTGCGTTGTGTCGCTACCGGCTGTCCCGTCGAGACGGCCAGCGGCCGACAGCCAGATCCGGGTGGGTGCCATATGACCCGGAGAGGCCGAGATTGCGAACGAGTTCATGCCACGGATGTGCCACGGATTAGGGCTCGTGCCACGCGTATGCCACGCACAGAACGGACACGAACGGGCCCGGTTGCGCATCGTTGCGCACCGGTGCCAGACTCATCAGCGAGCCTCGCGAACCGCAGGATTCTAACGATCCTGCTGGTCGCAGGCTCGTCATCAGAACTTGAACCACACGGTCCGGAAGGAGCGCGCGGGACTCAGAACTCCCAGAGAAGGTCGGGGGTTCGAATCCCCCTAGCTCCACCCTTGGAAGGCCGTCGATCAGCGCATAAGCGCAGGTCGGCGGCTTTTCGGTTTCCAGGCGAAGCACCGTTCAGAAGGTCGGTGCACTGGAGATGACACGGTTCTTGACACGGTTGCATGGCCTCGGGTTGCCCACGGTTGCCCGATGCGTGTCACGCGACGGGTGGAGGAACGAGCTGTCCCGGCTTGGCCGTCACCTCGAAGTCGGTGGCAGTGAACGACGTCGGAGTGGTCATCTCCTGGAGGGCCCGCACCATGCGGCCTGGCGTGGTCGACCGGTCGGGACCGGTCAGGTCAAGACCGAGCGCAGCGAGCATCCGGGCGTCGCCGCGGGGGCGAGCGCGAGGGACAGCAGGACGGTCTCGGCGCCGCGCTCGGCGATGGTCCCGGTCACGTGGTCGGCGGCGGCCTGTACGACGGCGGGTGCGTGGCCCATCGCCACGGAGTAGGCCGCCCACCGGAGCATGTCGAGGTCGTTGGGGCCGTCCCCCACGGCGATCGTCCGGCCGGGCGGGATGAGGTGCCGAAGGCGGATCGCTTCCAGTGCTGTGGCTTTGGACAGGTTCGCCGGGGTGACGTCGAGCCAGTCGTGATCGGCGTGGGTCACCGTCACACCTAGCGTGCGCATGGGGTCGACAGCGGCGCGAACGTCGGGTGCTCGAAGAATGACGCGCGGTGTGGCTCGCGGGAGCGGTTCATCGGGGCTGAGCAGACGCTGAGCACCGTTGATGTGCCCGTCGGGGAAGAGCCGGCTGACGGTGTAGCCCCCGGCGAAGAAGAAAGCCCGAGCCTCGCGCGATGACGGCCGGTCATCTCCGAATCCGGAAGGGCGTCTTGGCTACACGAATACGCTGCCGTATCTTGACATGGTGAACCAGCGGATGGGAGCGGTGGGAAGTCGCGTGGAAGCGCTACAGGAGTTGGTGAGCATTCGATATGACCTGCTCGCGGGCCGACGATGGTGAGGACCGGGTCACGTCCGGAATTGGGGATGCGCGTCTTCCGCCCGAAGAGATCGCCCAAGATCTACGAGGTCGCGATCGTTCCGGGGGACGATCCTCGTGCCTGGGAGTGGTATCAGGCGATTCGTTCGGCTCCTGAGCGTGATCGGGAATCGGTGTGGACGCCTGTGCCGCTGATGGTTACTCACCCGATCAGTGGGCGCAGGGCCCTTAAGGCGCTGGTGCCATGGTCGTTCTCAGAGGTTTTGGTACTTCGGGACGAGGCGATCGGGTCTGTTGGGCGGCTCTTGGCGACCCATGGAGATCTGCTTCCCGTTGCGGGTGTGAATGCTAGCCTTTTGCTGTTTGTCGCGCCTATGGTAAGCGATGAAGTGCTCATCGAGGAGCGGTCGAAAACGACCAGAATGCATACATGGAGTGAGGAGGTACGGATCGAGTTCGGAACTTTCTGGGCCAGCGAGCTGGAGGGGAGGTCGGCATTTACTGTGCGGGTGGGTAGAAATCTTCAGTTGTTATTTCGTGAGGACCTGGTCGAAGAACTTATTGCGACTGGACATACTTCCGGAGTCGATTTCGAGCCGATGGGACTGGTTGTCGACATTGCTGACCTCGGTTCTTCGCATGGTGCGTAGCCCGGCCCATGCTTCTCACCGCCACCGCGGGAGGACCAAGTCGGTTGCGTGGGGATGTTGGCCCGGGCGCGGATCGAGCCGTTGCCGCCCTCGGATCAACGGGTCGATGCTGTCGCGGCTGGGCACAGGAGCGCGGGCGACCTGCTGCTAAGGCACGCAGCTATCGGACCCCTGACCTGGAACGATCCTTAATTCACCCGCTGTCCTGGTGCGCGGAGGGAATGTGTCGCATTAACTGACGTTGCGTCACTTCCCCCACGAAGCGATGTCAGGGGGCCCGGACGCCACGGCAGACCAGGAGACAACCATGGTCAAGATCGTCGAGTTCGTCGCACCTGACTCCATCCGGCTCGGTGACCTGTCCCCGCAGGAGGCGGAGAAGGCCGCGATCCAGACCGCCGAGGAGATGATCTCCCGGCTCGGCGGCCTCCGGCCCGTCGGGATCAACGCGATGGCGCTGTCGCGCATCGAGACCGAGGTGTGGGTGCAGTGGACGCGCGCCTGCTGCGGCCACCGGGCCCTGATCGAGGACTTCGAGGAGCCCATCGTCTCCGAGCTCGACGTCGCGGCGTCGCGGCTGCCCGCACGACTGCAGGGAGTCCACCTCGAGTCGACCCTGCGCACCGTGCGGCTGCAGGGCACCGACCACGTGGCGGAGTGAGACGTGGCCGCGGTCGCGGTCGAGCTCCACGGGTCGCGGTTCGACCCCGCGAGAGTGCATGCGCAGGTCCGGGGCGACGCCCTGCTGCTGATGGACCGCGTCTCCGGCAGGTGGGGCACGGTGCCCGCGGTGTGGGTCGACCTTCTGCCGATGACTGTCACGGCGAGTGCGGCGGCGACCAGCGCGGCCGCCACGGCGCTGCGCGAGTACATGATCGAGCACGACATCGGGACGCGTGGCGGTGACCGGTCGTTCGGCACGCTGAACACGCTCATCATCAAGCTCACCGCAGCGTGCAACCACGCGTGCACCTACTGCTACGACTTCGAGGCGACCTTCGGCGCACGCCGCATCGACCCCGCCGTCGCGCTCAAGACCGTCGAGGAGGCCCTCGACGAGTGCGACGGGAGCCTGCAGGTGATCCTCCACGGGGGCGAGCCGATGCTCGTGTGGGATCTCGTCGAGGACCTCGTCGTCCGCTCGGAGGCTGCAGCGGTGCAGCGCGGCAAGGTGCTGCGTTTCGTCGGGCAGAGCAACATGTCGCTCCTGTCGGCACGCATCGGACGCTTCAGCGTCGAGCACGACATCGTCTGGGGCGTCTCTGTCGACGGGCCAGCAGACGTTCACGACCACTTCCGCGTCTACCGCAACGGCCGGGGCACCTATGCCGACTTCGCGCGCTCGCTCGAAGCCTTCCCGAACTTCATGCGCACCTGTGGCGTCCTGTCGACGGTGACCCGCGCGAACGAGGGCCGGCTCCTGGAGGTTGCCGCCCACTTCCGCGACCTCGGCATGCCGTCGTGGGACTGGACCCTCTTCCAGGCGATCGGACGAGGAAGGCACGAGGCCGACCGGTTCGAACCTGACGTGGAGACCGTCGTCGCGTCATGGGTAGCCCTCTACGACGCGGTGTGCGCGGGTGAGTTCCACGGGTTTCCCGTCGTGCCGGTGCTGTCCTACGTGCAGAACTTCGTCCGGGGGCCAGGACCGAACATGTGCATGCGGCCGCAGTGCGGGGCGGCGCGCGACCTCGCGTCGATCTCCGTCGACGGCACGATCGAAGCGTGCGACTGCATCGACCGCACAGGCCCGCTCGCCGGGCTGGGGGACGCGAAGCAGGTCACCCTCGCGCAGGCACGGGCGACGCCGCAGGCTGACACGATCCGCGGGCGCGACCTCAGCGCCACACGGTGCTCCACGTGCACCTGGTTCGGCGTCTGCGGTGGCGGCTGCCTGGCCCACGCCGCGAGCCGCGACGAGATCCCGCCCCTCGCTTGCGCGCTCGCCCTGACCGCCTTCGACCGCATCGCGGGCGACCTCGTCCGGCCCGGCGGCGACCTGCGGCGTTACCTCGCGAGCGTCGGTGCCGATGCGCCCTAGCCTCGAGAGCTGGCTCGCCGAGGCGCAGCGAGAACCCCTGGCGCGCATCCTGCTGGCAACCGCCGACCCGATGTCTCTGGCCGCCGCCCTGAGCGCGTCAGACCCGTGGGGCGAGGCCCGGGCGCTGGCCCGGGCCTCGGCCATCGGGGGCGCCGACCCGCTGCGCTGGCTGCAGCACCGGCTGTGGTGCGCCACCCGGCGAGCGCAGGGCGCCGACCGCAGCCCGCTCGACGTCGTGGTGGACGGCACGGCGCACCTCGCCGAGACTGCAGGGCGCCCGACAGTGCTCGTCGCACCACTGATGCTCGACACGCAGGACGCCGTGGACGTCCTGCAAGCCATGTTCCCCGACCGGCGCCACATCCTGTTCGGGGAAGACGTCAGCCCGGGCGATGTCGTCGGCGACGTCGAGGTCCCGGAGCCCGGCCATGAGGCGCGCCACGTCCTCGAGGTCCTCGCGGACGGCGGCGTCTACTGCACCTACGGCGACTTCGTCTACCAGGGCCGCTCGACGGTGGACGTCGACCTGCTCGGTACCCGGCGGGCGATGTCGCGGGGCTGGGCGGCGGTCGCGGCCCGCGACGGCACGATGCTGCTCCCGCTCGCCGCCCGCCGCGGCGACGACGGAGGACTCGTCGCCGACCTCGCCGAGCCGGTAGAGGTCCGTGGCCGGCCGCGACCCGAGCAGGTCGCGCCGCTGCTCGCCGCCCTGCTCCAGGAGCGCGTGCTGCGCGCGCCCGAGCAGTGGCTGCTGCTGCCGACCCTGACGTTCGAGGCGAGCCAGGCCGCGCCGCCGAACGCCGGACCGACGCAGCCGGTGCCGCAACCCGCTGCCTGAACAGGACCCGCCGTCGGGGCATACTCCCGGGCCTGCGGGGGGCGAGACGGCGCGGGGCCGCCTCAGCGGACGGCGCGTTCCCCCAGCCACGGCGCGAGGGCATCGTCGCGGCCGATCCAGACGAGAGCGCCGTCGGCCATCTCGGAGTCGGTGAGCAACGCGGCTTCGAAGGCGGCGTGCAGTCGCGGGAGCGGGTCCTCGTCATCGGCGGCGCCGACGAGGACGAGGCGGCTCTGCTCGGGGTTGCCGGCGCAGGCCTCGACCCAGGGGCCGAGGTCGCCGATGTAGAGCTGGCCGCCGGCGCCGTCCCAGTGGCACGCGGTGCCTGGCCGGTCGGCCACCTGGAAGACGCCGCGGCTGCGGACCCGGCCAGTGCCGAGCGCCTCGATCTGTTCGAGGAGCCGCTCCGGGTGCAGCGGCCGGCGGGACGTGAGCTCGAGCGTCCAGCTCAGGTCGCCCGGCAGCAGCGGGCCGCGCAGCGGGCCCCGGGCTCCCAGGGGGTGCGCGCGCCGTTCTCCGCGGACGGTGTCGTGCCGGTGCCCGAGGAGACGCGCCGCGCCGAGTCCGTGAAGCCCGTCCAGCCGGTGCGAGTCGGCGGCCCGGAGCCGATCGAGGAGGCCGGAGCCGGTGGGTGCCATCGACCGCTCGCCGACGGTGACGACAAGGTCGGCGTGCTCGACCTGCGCCGCCAGGGCCTCGCCGACCGACCGTTCGTCGTCCTCGGTGAGGGCGAGTCCCCGTTCGCCGAGCGTCTCGGCGTCAAGGAGATCCGCCTCGAAGGTCGCCAGATCCACCAGCGCGGCGACCGTCGCCACATGGGCACGCGCGAGGAGGCCGCCCGGCTGGGTGGCGGCGGCGATCGCCCGGGTGGCGGGGAGGCTCTCGGCGCTCAGCGGCAGGGCGAGCACGGCTCCGGTCCAGCGACCGTCTGCCGCCAGGCGCGCCAGCGTGGGCAGAGCATCCTCGCGCACCGCGCAGGACAGGCAGGCGTGCTCCAGCGGGATCCGCTCGTCCTCCAGGACGCCGGACCCGTCGGTCACCACGCGGCGGACCGCGCCGTACTTCGCCAGGACGTCGTGCCGGACGACGACGACTCCTGGCGCGTCCATGACCAGGCCGAACGCGACCGACTCGCGGAGCACCGGGTCGGTGGACGCCAGGACCGCGACGGGGAAGCTCTGGTCGTGGGGGTGCGGGCCGGGCATGGGGCCTCCCTGGGTGACTGGACCGCCCGGAGCGCCGGCCGGTATTGATAACCATTCTCAGACCTGTGTACTGTAACGCACTGGATGAGAACGATAGTCATATTCGTCCGGTGGCCACCAGCCCTGGACGCGCGCTGAGAGGAGCACGCATGTCAGCCCACTGCCAGGTGCTGGGCACCAAGCCGGGGTTCGGGAACTCGATCTCCCACTCGCACCGCAGGACCAAGCGGCGCTGGGACCCGAACATCCAGAAGAAGCGCTACTGGGTCGGGTCCCTCGGACGCCACGTCACCCTCCGCGTCAGCGCCAAGGGCATCAAGACCATCGACCGGCGCGGCATCGAGGTCGTCGTGGCCGAGATCCTGGCGCGCGGGGAGAAGGTCTGATGGCCAAGAAGTCGAAGATCGCCGCGGACGAGCGCAGACGTCGCGTCGTCGAGCGGTACGCCGACCGCCGGGCCGAGCTCAAGGCGCTGGTCAGCAGTCCGACGACGGACCCAGCCGACCGCGAGCGGGCGGTCCGCGACCTGGCGGACCTGCCGCGCGACTCGAGCCCGACGCGCCTGCGCAACCGGGACGCCGTCGACGGCCGCCCGCGGGCCTATCTGCGCAAGTTCGGGCTCTCCCGCATCCGGCTGCGCGAGATGGCGCATCGCGGCGAACTCCCGGGCGTGACCAAGTCCAGCTGGTGACCAGCCGTTCCGAAGGAGGAACCCATGAAGGTCCGCGCATCCCTGCGGTCTCTCAAGGACAAGCCCGGCGCGAAGGTCGTGCGCCGGCGGGGCAAGACGTACGTGATCAACAAGCTCAACCCGCGCTGGAAGGCGCGGCAGGGCTGACCGAAGAACCACGCTCACCCGCCCGGTCGGGCCGGCTCCCGCAGGCCCGACCGGTCTCGACGAAGGAAGGAGACCGACATGGCGGTCCCCAAGCGCAAGATGTCCCGTTCCCGCACGCGGTCGCGCCGCGCCCAGTGGAAGGCCGAGGTGCCACAGCTGGTCCCGGTGACGGTGGACGGCCGCGAGGTGCGCGTCCCGGCGCGGCTGGTCCCGGCCGTGCGCCGCGGCCTGGTGGTGCCCGAGTGATGCCACGGTCGACCAGCTGGAGAACCACCGCGGCCGCGCTCGGGAGCGTGGCCGCAGTGGTGATGTCGGCCGTGACGGTGGCGGCCCAGCCGCCAGACGCCCAGGCCCTGACAGTGGCCGACCGTGCGATCGTGCTGACGCACGGCCACGTCGACGGGTTCGAGACCACGTACGACGCCACCTCCGGCGCCCTGGTCCTCTCGGTCAAGGACGACACCCGCATCTACTCGGACGCCACGGTGCTCCACCGCCCGGAGAGCACCACCTTCGCCTACGAGGACGGGCGCGCGGTCCAGTCGCTGCCGCCCGCGACCGGCGCCTGGGCGTTCCTCGGCGAGCACGGCGGCACGGAGGCGTGGATCGCCACCCAGACCGGGAGCGAGCAGGACTACCTGCCCTGGGTGGGGTGGAGCACCGAACGGCTCACGGCCTCGCTCGCGGGCACGGGCATCCAGCCGGCGGCCGGGCAGCCGGTGTCGCTCGACGTCGTCGTCGACGGGCCCGGCGATGTC
This sequence comes from Antribacter gilvus, assembly GCF_003946865.1. Classification (GTDB taxonomy): domain Bacteria; phylum Actinomycetota; class Actinomycetes; order Actinomycetales; family Cellulomonadaceae; genus Antribacter; species Antribacter gilvus. The sequence goes on along the minus strand of NZ_QXTH01000006.1, from coordinate 29,765 downwards.
CTCACCTTCCAGAACGACTCGTTCGGGCAGCCGATCAACCGGTACCTCGACACCACCACGTCCGACGGCGGGACCATCCCCGTGGCCGCGAACGCCCACGTGCACACCAACTGGGTGTTCACCGCCGAGGGCGACTACACGTTCCAGGTCACGCCCTCGCTCGCCACGGTCGGCCACGGCACCATCGGCGGCCCGACGGCGACCTATCACGTCCGGGTCGGCGAACGCACGGCGCCCACGCCGGAGCCGAGCCCGACGCCGTCGGTGGAGCCGACCCCGTCCGCTACGCCGGACCCGAGTCCGGAGCCGACCCCGGAGCCGAGCCCCACCCCGTCGGCCGAGCCCTCCCCGTCGCAGACCCCCGAGCCCAGCCCCACGCTCTCGGTGACGCCTACGCCCGAGCCGAGCCCGACCCCGTCGGTGCAGCCGACCCCGTCGGTGCAGCCGACCCCGTCGGTGCAGCCGACCCCGTCGGTGCAGCCGACGCCGGCGCCGAGCCCGACGCCCACCCGGACCAGCCCGCCGCCGTCGAGTCCCGGGCCCACAGCGCCGCCCACAGCGCCGCCCACAGGGCCGCCCACAGGGCCGCCCACGACGGCGCCGCCCGGCCCGGCCCCCGTCCCGGCGCCGACCGCACCGCAGTGCACGCCGACACAGATCGACCGCAAGGCCCCTGCCGCACCGGCCGGGGGCATCTCGACCGGACACCTCGACTTCGGGGCGATGGTGGAGGGCGATTCGCTCGTGGCCCGCGTGAAGGACGACCGGACGCAGCCTCCGAGCTGGGTGGACCCGGCGGGCCTGACGCTCCGGCTGGGCGATGCCGCCGAGCGCAAGGTTCCGGCCGACGGAGCGTTCTCCTTCCTCGGCACGGCCGGCGACACGATCTGGTCGATCGGCCAGGTCCAGGAGGACGGTGTGCCGTGGCTCGGGTGGAACACCCAGCACCCCACGCTGATCGAGCGGGCCACGGGCCCCGTCACCTTCCGGCTCGACGACGTGCGCGGTCCCGGGAGCCTGGGCGTGTACGCGAACGGGACGTTCGGCGGGGTGGGGACCAAGTACCTCGGCACCATGGCGGGCTTCCCTCGGTCGATGGACGTGCCGCTGAACCAGCACGTGCACGGCAACTGGGTCTTCACCGAGCAGGGCGCGTACACGGTGACGATCACGCAGTCGGTCCCGGTCAAGGGCGGCGGCACGCTCAGCGCGACCGCCTCCCTGAGGTTCTCCGTCGGCGACGGCGCCACGACCGAGAAGGTGTGGGTGGGCCGCACGGCGGACGGCGTGGAGTGCGCGCTGGCCCCGCACCAGATCAGCGAGATCAAGGCGAAGGGCGGCACCTATCAGCCGCCGGCCGGCTCGCTGGCGAGCACCGGCGCAGAGCCCGCGGGCCTCGCCCTCGCCGCGGTCGCGGCGGTGGCCTTCGGTGCGCTTCTGCTCCTCGCCCGGCGCCGCCGCCTGCCCTCGGTTGCGACGTGACCGGCGTGACCGGCCGGGCACGCCGCACGGGCGGGGCCGCGTGCGTCGCCTTGGCCGCGGCTGTCGTGCCGGCCGCGTGCGCCGCACCCGGCCCGGCGGGCGGCCCCGACGACGGCCGCCTGCAGGTGGTCGCGACCACGGGCATCCTGGCGGACCTGGCGCGCAACGTGGCCGGGGACAGTGCGGACCTCACCCAGATCGTGCCCGACGGCGCGGACCCCCACTCGTACGAGCCGACGCTGCGGGACGTCCGGGACGTGGTCTACGCCGACGTCGCGCTGAGCAACTACCTGCTGCTCGAAGAGCACGCGGTGGTGAAGATGCTCGACGCGAACCTGCCCGAGCACGCTACCAACGTCTCCCTCGCGGAGGCCGCGACGAAATACGCCGCCGAGGTGATCCCGCTCGTGGAGAACCTCAACCTGGACACGGTGTGGCTGGGGCTGCGGGTGTCGGGCACCGGCCAGGACCTCGGTGCCACCCGGGCCTCCGAGGTGCGGCTCAGCGCCACGTCGATCGACGGCCCGGGTGACCTCTCCGGGTTCCTCACGGAGACGTTCGGCAACCCCCGGGCCTACTTCGACTCGTCCGACGGCATCCAGGCGGGCGACCGCGACAGCGTCACCCTGCCGGTGGACGCCCACACCCACATGAGCTGGGGCTTCACCGAGCCCGGGGTCTACCGGCTCGAGCTGGCCGCCGAGCTTCTCGCGGACGGCCCCGGCGCGCCCGTGCAGCTGGGCCGGGAGTCCTTCACGTTCGCGGTGGGCGTGGACCCGCACGGGGTCGCGGCCGACCTGGCCGCAGACCTCGGCGACGGGACCGACGTCGAGGTGCTCGACGCCGGTCACGCCGACCTGACCGTCCGGCTCGACGACCGCGACCTGGTGATCCAGGCTGACGCCATCGGCGACCCGGGCGAGGGCGACCCGGGCGAGGGCGACCCGGACCACGAGGGCGACCCGGACCACGAGGGCGACCCGGACGCCGTCGGGCACCCTCACTCGGCGTCGCTCGACCCCGCGAGGACCGTCATCTCCGTGCCGGCGAAGGCGCTCGCGCCCGTGCCTGCGGGCCGCGGCTTCGGGTTCCTGGGGCGGGCGGGCGACCCCGTCCACCTGCTCCCGCAGGCGGTGCTCGGCAAGCACGTGCACGGGGAGATCGATCCCCACCTGTGGCACGACGTCCGCAACGCGAAGGCGTACGTCCAGGTCATCCGCGACACGCTGACCGCCGCGGACCCGGAGGGAGCGGGGGAGTACCACGCGAACGCGGGGCGGTACCTGACCCTGCTGGACGAGACCGACGCCTACGTCGCCGAGACGATCGCGGAGATCCCCCGCACGCGCCGCTACCTGGTGACCACCCACGACGCGTTCGCGTACCTGGGCCGGGCGTACGACGTGGAGATCGCCGGTTTCGTGGCGCCCAACCCCGCCACCGAGCCCAGCGTGGCCGACCGGGTCAGGCTCACCCGGACGATCCGCTCGCTGGACGTGCCCGCCGTGTTCCTCGAGCCGTCCGTCGCTGCGCGCTCACAGGTGCTGGCCGAGGTGGCGGCCGAGAACGAGGTGGCGGTCTGCCCCATCTGGTCGGACGCCTTCGACGACCGCGTCACCACCTATGTCGACCTGATGCGCGCCAACGCGGACTCGCTCCGCCGGTGCCTGACCCCAGAGAGGAGCACCCCATGAGCACCCGCACTCGTGCCGCGCGCGTCCTGACCGCCGCGCTGCTGGTCGCTGTCCCGCTCGCCGTCGTCCCGCTCACCTCCCTGCCCGCCACGGCGGACGAGGAACCGTCGCTGGAGCAGTCGGTGACGGCGGGCGAGGAGATCGTCGGCGAGGAGACCGTCGTGACCGACGGGCACGTCGACGTCGGCCCCCGGTTCGTCGAGGGGGAGTGGACCATGCTCGCCCGCGACGACCGCACCTACCCGCCCGTCTGGCGGGCACCGGAGGACGTGGTCTACCAGCTCGGGGAGGCCTCGGTCCTCCCCGCGCCCGACAGCCCGGACTACGCGTTCCTCGGCGTGGAACCTGGCACGCCCCTGTACGTGGTGCCGCAGACGCAGGCGACCGGCGTGCCGTGGCTCGGGTGGAACACCCAGCACCCGGGCGTGGTGGAGCGGCTGGCCGACGGCGCACGGTTGCGCCTGGACGCCGTCGACGGGCCGGGCGACCTGGTGGTCTTCCTCCAGGAGGGAGTGTCCGGTCCGCCGAACGTGCTGTGGCAGTCGGGGGACGCGTTGCCGCAGGAGCTCTTCATGGAGACCAACACGCACGTCCACGCCAACTGGGTGTTCACCGCGCCCGGCACCTACGTGCTCGACGTCGCCATGGTCGCCGAGCTGGCCGACGGCGAGGCCGTCGAGGACACGGCCCGGCTCCTGTTCGCCGTCGGGGAGGGCACCGACCCGCAGGACGTGCTGGCCGCCGGGGCGCAGGCCGCCGCGGCCGACACAGAGGTGCAGCCCTCCGGCGAGCCCGCAGACGAGACGAGCGACGCTACGACGGCGGCGCCGCCGTCGGGCGACGCGGGGGACACGGGCGCGACCGCGTCCTTCGGGCCCGCGCTCTGGGCCGTGCCGCTCGCGCTGCTGCTCGCGGCCGTCGCGGTGGTGGGGATGCTGCGCTCCCGCCGCGCCCGGGCCGAGGCCGAGCGCGACGAGCCGGGGGCCGGACGATGACCGCCACGGCGACCCGGCCGCCCGGGACGGACGCGGCCCCGGTCACGTCGCGGCAGGGCTTGGAGGTGGGTGGGCTCGCGGTCGGGCTCGGCGGACGCCAGGTGCTGCACGACGTCGATCTGCGGGTGGCGCCGGGCGAGCTGGTCGGGCTCGTCGGACCCAACGGCGCCGGCAAGACCACGCTGCTGCGCACGGTCCTGGGCCTCGTGCCGCAGGGCGCGGGACGGGTGGAGGTCGCCGGGCGGGCCGCCCGCCGCGCCCGGGCACGCATCGGGTACGTGCCGCAACGGCACGAGTTCGCCTGGGACTTCCCGGTCACGGTGAGCGAGGCGGTGCTCGCCGCCCGGGCGCGGACCATCGGCTGGTTCCGGCGTCCCGGCGTCGACGACTACCGGGCGGTGCGCCGGGCGCTGGACCGGGTCTCGATGACCGACCTGCGTGACCGCCCGGTCGGCGAGCTGTCCGGCGGGCAGCGCCAGCGGGTCCTCGTGGCCCGCGCCCTGGTGACGGAGCCCTCCGTGCTGCTCCTCGACGAGCCGTTCACCGGGCTCGACGTACCGAGCCAGGAGCTGCTCATGGACCTCTTCGCCGGCCTCGCCCGCGACGGCGCAGCCGTGCTGATGACGACCCACGACCTCGTCGGGGCCGTCCACGGCTGCGACCGGCTCTACCTGCTCGACCGCACCGTGGTGGCCTCGGGGACCCCGGCCGAGCTGTCCGGCCCCGAGCCCTGGCAGCGGGCGTTCCGCATCTCGGAGGGGTCGCCGCTGCTGGCGGCGCTCGCGGCGGCCGTCGCGGCGTCGGCGCCTCGCGGCGTGACCCGCGGTGTGCCCGCCGTTCGAACGACGACGGAGGACGACGCGTGATCACCCCGGTGGACTTCTTCTACGACCTGGTCAACCCCGACCTGGCGTTCCTGCCCAAGGCGCTGCTGGTGGCGGTGATGTCGTCGGTGGTGTGCGGGGTGATCGGGTGCCACGTGGTGCTGCGCGGCATGGCGTTCATCGGGGACGCCGTGGCGCACGCGGTGTTCCCCGGGCTGGCCGTGGCCTTCGTGCTGCAGGGCTCGCTCGTGCTGGGCGGCCTCGTCGGTGGCGTGGTGACCGCGATCCTGGTCGCGCTGTTCTCCCAGCACCGACGCCTCCGGGAGGACTCCGTGATCGGGGTGTTCTTCGTGGCGGCCTTCGCGCTGGGCATCGTCATCATCTCGGCGGCACCTGGGTACAGCGGCTCGCTGCAGGACTTCCTGTTCGGGTCGATCGTCGGCATCCCCGACGAGGACCTCGCCCTCACGGCCTACGTGGGCCTCGGGCTCCTGGCCGCGCTCTTCCTGTTCCACAAGGAGCTCGTGGCCGTGAGCCTGGACCGGGAGTCGGCCCGGGCCGCGGGCCTGCCGGTGCTGTTCCTCGACCTGCTTCTGTACGTGCTGGTCACCGTGGCGATCGTGATCTCGGTGCAGACCATCGGCAACGTGCTCGTGCTGGCCCTGCTCATCACCCCGGCGGCGGCGGCGCGCCTGCTCACGGACCGGCTGGTGCCCATGATGCTGATCGCGCCCGCCATCGGCGGAGGATCGGCCCTGGTCGGGCTCTATCTCTCCTGGAGCCTGGACCTCCCGGTGGGCGGCACCATCGTGCTGGTCGCCACCGTGGCGTTCCTGCTGGCCTGGCTGCTCGCGCCGCGGCACGGCGTGGTCCGGGCGCTCGTGCGCGCCCGCCCCCGCGCCCGCCCCCGCCCCCGCATCGCCGCCGTGTCCGGATCGTGAGAAATGTTCGCCAATGCCTTGTGCTTTGGCTGTTTGAGAATGATTATCATTCTGGCTCGCCATGGTGGCGGGCCGACAAGGAGGAGACACCCATGCGCAACAACCGAACGGCCCGCCGCGTGGCGGCCACGCTCGGCACGCTGGCCCTGGCGGCCGGCGTCAGCACGGCGCTCGCCGGCCCGGCGGCTGCGGCCGACCGGACCTCGGGCCACTTCGACGTCGCCGCCGAGATCACCTGCGACGTGTCCGGCAACGTCGTGGGTGTCGAGGTGGGCCTTCACGAGCACGTGAACGGCAACCACGTCGAGCTCCCGGCGGGCGACTGGCTCGCCTACACGAGCAACAGCGGCCCCGCGGTGGGCTTCGCCGTCGAGGCCGACGGCTGCGACCCGGTGTCCGTCCAGTTCAAGCCCAAGCGGCTCATCTCCACGAGCACCGGCGGCACCATCGCCGGCGTCAGCTCGGGTGGCTGGCTGGTGTCGAGCAAGACGTCCGCCTCGGGCAGCGTCACGCTCACGTCGGCCGGTCACGAGGACGTCTCCTGGGGCTTCTCGTCGAACGGCACCTACCTGCTGCCGTTCGACGTGACCGTCGCGGGCTACGGGACGGTCACGTCCGCCGCGGTGCCGTTCAAGAAGTCCTGACCCCCTGATCGCACCGCGCCCGGCCGGGACCGGAACTCCTCGGCCGGGCGCGGCCCCACCCCCCGGCAGACCCCACCCCAGGGATTCCCCATATGAACCTCTCCCGCCAGGGCGCGCTCCTCGCCGCCCTCGCCCTCGCCGCCGTGCCCGCCGTCGTGCCGGCCTTCGTGCCGGCGCCGGTGTCCGCGGCGGCGTCGTCCGCTGCGACCGCCTCCGGTCGCACCGTGATCGACGCGGGCACCGCCTACGTCGCGCTCACCCAGGAGAACGGCCTCGGCCTTGCGCTCGACACGGTCGCGCCGGGCGAGCCCTCCGACTCGGCGGGTACCCGGAACGCGCTGGACGACGTCGTCCTGTCCGTACCTGAGCCCGCCGAGGTGGTGATCGGCGACCACCCGAGCTGGCAGCCGCTCGCCGACCCCGGCGACACGCTGCTCGGTCTGCCCGCCGAGGGCGCCGGGCTGCGGCTCGGCACCTCGAGCCTCGACTTCCCATTCGACGAGAACATGTTCGACGGGCTGGTCGTCCACTCGTTCGACGTGGAGGTTGCCGCTCACGAAGGGCCCGGCCGGGTGGCCGCCCTCGACTGGTACGACCGGCCGGAGGGCCGGGCCGTGACGGACTGGTTCGCGGGGTCGGGCCTCCGCTCCGAGGTGGCGTTCCGGTCGGGGGTGGAGGAGAACCGCCGGGAGGTTCGGGGCTGGTACGTCACGGAGCCAGGTCTCTACTGCCTCACGCTGAGCGTGACCGGGACCCGGATCGACCTGCCGCCGTTCATGGAGGGTGAACCGACCGAGACGCCGGTCGGCCCGGCGACGGGCGTGCTGCGACTGGCGGTCGGGGACGTGCCGGACCCGGCCACTGCGCCGTGCGGCATGCCGGCAGGAGGTGGGGAGCCGACGCCGACGCCGACGCCGTCGGCCGAGCCCAGCGCAGAGCCGAGCGTGAGCCCGTCGCCCACGCCCAGCCCTTCCCCGTCCGAGGCTCCGGACCCGGAGGACCTGACCGACCCGCGGAACAACGTGCTGCTGCCCCGCGACCACGCTGACGTCGCGGTGCGTGAGGCCGCGAGCCGCCTGGAGCTGGGCGTGCACGAGAAGCACGGGCTGGTCGACCGGTGGCACGCCCCGGAGACGCTCGTCATCCACGTCTCCGACGCGGCCCGGACCACCATCCCCGCACCCACCGGGCTCGACTACACGTTCATCGCACCGGCAGGGTCGGCGGTCTACCGGCTGCCGCGCACCGGCACGGGCGGCGTGCTGCCGTGGCTGGGCGTCTCCTCGGAGTCGTTCACCCCGTCGAGCTACCGGGACCTCCCGGCCCTGCGCCTGGAGAGCGTCACCGCGCCCGACGGCGGTCCGGCGCCCGGCCACTTCCTCGTCGGCACGGTCGAGGCGCCGGCCGTGACCGCGGTCGGAGCGTCTCCCTGGTTCTCGACGCGGCAGGGCCTGCCGCAGGCGTACCCCATGAAGTCGTCCGGGCACACGCATCTGACGTGGGACTTCACGGCCGCCGGTACCTACTGCGCTCGGTTCTCCTCCGTGGCGACGACGACCGCCGGACAGCGCGCGGACGACGAGATCGTGCTGACCTTCGTCGTGGGCGGCGCCACCTACGACCCGACCAGCGAGCCCACCTGCGCCCAGGCCGACGTGCTGCGCCCCCGCAGCCACGCGGCTGCGCCGGACCGGGCTCCGGGCGGGGTCGTCGCACGTGTCGACGCTCCCGTGCGCGGGAGTCGCGTCGGGTTCACGGACGTCACCCCGCGCCTCGACGACGGCGGGCTCCACGTCGACCTGGTCCGGGGCGACCAGCGAGGGCACGGGACCCGCTACGCGGCGTCGGACCTGGTGCTCGCGACGGGCACGGCCATCGTGGGTCTCTCGACGCTCGTGCCGGGCGAGACCGTGAACGCCCACGGGCTGCGGCCCGCGGACGCCTCCCACGACGCGCTCAACCTGAACCTCGCGAACCTCGACCCCGAGGACTGGCAGGGCGCCCTCCGCTGGGAGCTGGATGCTGTGGTGGGGCCCGGCGGCCTGGTGGTCCAGGACCGTTACCGGCTCGACGGCGGCCTGCCGTCGACGCTCTTCAGCACGCTGACCGGATCCGGAGCCCGCGCCACCACTGTCGCGCCGGGCGGCTCCAACCACCTCAGCTGGTGGTTCACCGCCCCCGGCCGGTACTGCGTGAGCACCACGCTGTCGGGTACGACCGCGGACGGCGAGTCGTTGAGTGCCCGGACCACCCTGACGGTGGCCGTCGGCGTGGACCCGGCGGGAGTGCAGCCGTGCTCGGGCCCCGGCGAGCCGACGCCGACGCCGACGCCGACGCCGACGCCGACGCCGACGGCCAGCCCGAGCCCGACGCCGTCGGACCCGGGACCCGGGACCTCCGGGCGGGCCGTGCTCGACGGCGGCCACGTCGACGTGCTGGCCCGCGTGGGCGACGAGGCTCTCGACGTCGTGGTCCGGGACGACCGGGCCGTGCCTGCCACCGAGCACGACGCGTCCGAGGTGACGTTCGACGTGCCGCCGGCTGCGCAGGTGTCGGTTCCGGGCGACCCGGCGTACGGGTTCCTGGGTGAGCCGGGCGTGTCGGTGTGGGTGCTGCCGGAGACGCAGGTCAACGACCTCGTGTGGCCGGGGTGGAACGTCGAGACCGCGCCGGGCGTATCGGTCGGAGCGGTCCGGTGGACCCTGCGTGACGTCGACGGCCCCGGCCGGTTCGCTCTGTTCGACAGCGGTGGAGACGCGTGGGGAGCGCCCCGCATGCTCCTCGGGGAGGACTCCACCTCGTTCACGTACGACCAGCACGGTCACGGCTCCTGGGCCTTCGGCGCGGAGGGTGTCTACTGCCTGGACCTCGGGGTCGCGGCGCTGGCGGCTGGTGGCCAGGTTGTGCCGGGCGCGTCGGCCGCCGAAACCCTGCTCTTCGCGGTCGGGGTCGATGCCGGGCGCGTGACCGAGCAGCACTGCGGTCTCACGGCGGAGGAGGTGGACGCCGCCCTGGGGGGCGGCGGGCCGTCGCCGACGCCTTCGCCGACGCCTTCGCGGTCGACGTCGTCATCGCCCGACCCGTCGGTCGCGCCTTCTGCCGGGCCGTCGGGCGGCGGCAACAGCTACGGCAACGGCCCAGGGGCTGGCGCCGGAGGGCCGGGCTTGTTCGGAGGTCCGGCCGGGAAGCTCGCCTCGACCGGGTTCGGCGTCGCGGGAGCGGTGGTGGCGGCGCTGTCCCTGGTAGCCGCTGGAGTGGTTCTGCTGGTGTCGCGGCGCCGGGCGGCGCAGGCGGGGAAGGGCTGAGACATGGTCGACGAGTACGAGGTGATGGGCGAGTTTCACGACCTGTTCATGCGGGACGCCTGGGAGAGGTTGCGCCCCGCGCTCGTCGGCGCCTTCGGCCGGCTGGGGCCGGGTGACGCGGTGCTGGACCTCGGTGCAGGGTCCGGGGTGGGCACCCGGCTCCTGTCCGAGGTCTGCGCCGCACAGGTCGTCGCGGTGGAGCCCTCGCTGGTCCACCGGGCGATCCTGACCGCGCGGGTGGCTGACGACGCCCGACTGTCGCGCCAGGTCACCGTGCTGGAAGGGCGGGTCCCGGAGGCGATCCGGGACCCGGCGGTCGCCCGGCGGCGGTACGCGGGCTTCGTCTGCGCCCACATGCTCGGGCATCTGAGCAGCGCCGACCGGGTGGCGACCTTCGAGGCTGTCGGCGGCGTGCTGGCGCCGGGTGCGGTCGGCCTCGTGACGGTGGCACCGGACGCCGGTCTGGACCAGGCTGCCACGTATGACGACCTGACCGAGGAGCGCGCTCTGGGGGAGCTTCGATACGTCGCCCGCTACGTCCCCGAGGGGGACGCGGGCGCGTACACCAGCGTCTACGAGGTGTACGACGGCGACCGCCTGCTCCGCACGGAACGGGTCACGGGCAGCTTTGAGGCCGTCGACGCCGCCCGGCTCGAGGCGGAGCTGCCAGGGACCGGGCTGTCGGTCGCGGACCGGCCCGTCACGGGCGTCGTGCTCGTGCGCAAGGACTGATCGTCCAGACCGACACTCTAGCTCCGCCCGCAGGGCCTCCTTGCGTTGACTCTGGCGTGCGGCGCGTTGCGGCATCACCGCCGCCAGCGCCGCCCCGTGAGGTCCTCCAAGTGGTCCGAGTACCTGCCTCCTGATCCTCGGCCCACTATGACCTCGTCGAAGGCCGGGGTACCCGGATGTCAGACCGCCGAGATGGCCGTCCCGGTCAGCTGTTCCGAGACGTCCCACACGCGCGCGGCCTCGTCGGCACTGATCAGCGGGGGGTACATCCGCTGCTCGGCCGGCGCGCCGCTCGTGTTGCCGAACCCGCTGGGGCTGTACAGGGCGCCCGGTCCGGCCTGCGGACCGGTGGCCGCCATGAGCGCGGGCAACGCCGCGGTCTCGACGGTGCCGGCCAGGATGCCGCGGGCCGAGAGCCAGCGGATCATCCGGCGTCCGCGGGTCTCCTGGGCGCGGCCGAGCTCGGGGCGGGCGGCCAGGAGGTTTGTGGGGGCGACGCCGGGGTGGGAGAGGTTGCTGGTGATGCCCCACCCGTGCGCCGTGCTACGACGGTCCAGCTCCAGACCGAAGAGCCCGAACGCGATCTTGGACTGCCTGTAGGCCTGCATGCCGTCGTAGCTGCGTTCCCAGTTCAGGTCGTCCCAGTTGATGCGGCCGCTGCGGGCGGCGACGCTGACCTGTGATGTCACGCGGGCCTGTCCCGCGCGGAGGAGCGGCATCAGGTGCGCGACAAGGGCGAAGTGGCCCAGGTGGTTGGTGCCGAGCTGGAGCTCGAACCCGTCGGCCGTGGTCTGGTGGTCGGGCGGGGTCATGACGCCGGCGTTGTTGATCAGGAGGTGGATCGGGTCGCCCTCCGCGCGCAGCGTGTCGCCGAGGGCGGCGACGGACGCGAGGGAGGACAGCTCGAGGCTGCGCAGCGAGACGTTCGCGCCGGGCACGGACTGCTTGATCCTGGCGACCGCCGCGTCGCCCTTGGCCGGGTTCCGGACGGGGATGATGACCTCGGCCCCGGCCGCGGCAAGCCGTCGGGCCATGACCAGGCCCATGCCGTCGCTCGCCCCGGTGACGACGGCGCGCTTGCCGGTCAGGTCGGGAATGATGATGTCGATCGGTGTGCGGGACATGTGGTTCGCTCCTCGATGTTGTCCGTGGGACCAACACTCGTTGATCGCAGGCCGGTTATTCAGGGCCTGACGATCCGCCCTTACGGGGAGCCGAGGTTCGACCGGGGTCAGAGATCGGCCTGAGCGCGGGGACGGCTCGGCCGGCTCGGGGCTTCGCGGCGCTCGGAGAGGTCGCTCAGCACCTCGGCGGCGGCGAGCTCGTCCCGCGCGGCCAGCCGGTCGAAGCCGTCTACGGCCGGGTAGACGTAACGTCCCAGCGTCGCGATGAGGACGGCGCCGACCACGAGGATGCCCATCAGGACCGGGATGACCGGGTCGTAGGAACCCAGCTGGTCGTAGCCCAGCCCGAGGAGCAGGGGACCGACGGCGCTGCCGAGGATGAACATGGCCTGCACCGGGCCGATGATCTCGCCGAAGCTACGCATGCCGAGGTACCGGGTGATGAGCAGGGCGAGCAGGTCGCCCTCGACGCCGAAGGCGACGCCGATGAAGGCGACCGCGAGGGCGGCGGTGGAGAAGGGCGGCTCGAGGAAGAACATGCCCACGATGGGGGCGAGCATCACGATCGGGCCGACGACCGATCCGTGGACGCGGTCGATGATGAGGCCGCCGCCCACCCGGCCCACGAGCGAGGCCAGGCCGAAGATGACGAGCAGCTGACCCGCCTGGTCGTTGCTCAGGCCCCGGTCGGTCATCATCGGAACGAGGTGGACCTGGAGCCCGATGATCACGACCCCGACCATGCCCAGGCCCAGCGCGATGCCCCAGAACTGGCGGGTGCGCAGCGCCTCGCCGAAGGTCAGGCCCGGCAGCTCGAGGCTGACGTCGCGGTCCCCGACGTGGACCTCCTGGACGAGCCGCCCGCGCACGTGCCGCTCGGCGCGCCCCCGCACGAACAGGGTGGCCATGGTGACGGAGACGAGGGCGCGATCAGTGCCAGGTAGCCGTAGGCCTGCCGCCATCCGACGCTCTCGATGAGCGCGCCGGCCAGCAGGGGGCCGAGTGCGGCGCCGAGGCCGATGATGCCCGTGACGATGCCGACGGCGAGCGCGCGGTTGTTGTCGAACCAGCTCACGACGGCGCGGGTGGCGGGGACCGTGGTCCCGCCCCCGAAGAACCCGACGAAGAAGCACGGGACGAAGTAGATGGCCTCGACGGGAGGGGCCAGACCGATCGTGGCCATCGACGCGGCGAACAGCACGAACGCCGGCACAAGGATGTACCGGGCGGCGTACCGGTCCACGAGCCGGCTGGCGATGATCAGGCCGATGACCATCCCGACGGCGGCGACTGAGTACGCACCGGTGACGGTCGTGCGGCTGAAGCCGGTGTCCTCGACGATGGGCAGCACGAACAGGCCGGTCGTGGCCAGGTACATCTGAGGGCCGACCGCGTTGGCCGTGCCAGCACCGACGACCACCCACCAGGGGCTTCGCTGTCGGACGGCGGGCTGGGTGACAGAACTCATGTGGCTTCTCCTGCGGCTCGGATCGGGGCTCGCGGTCGTCGGCTGCGCGTCTTAGGCGGTCATCAGGTCACGCGGTCGGGAAGGACGTCTTGGTCAGCTCCTCGGAGACCTGCCAGACGCGGGCGGCCTCGGTGAGGCTGCGCAGGGGCCGGTGCATCCGCTGCTCGGCAGGCGGTCCGCCCAGGGTGCCAGGGCCGCTGGGGCCGTACAGGGCGCCGGGCTTGGCGCCAGGCCCTGTCGCTGCCATGAGCGCCGGCAGCCCAGCGGAGTCGGCTGTGCCCACCAGGATGCCGCGGGTCGACAGCGCGCGGGTCAGGCGGATGTTGGGAGTGTCCTCGCTACGACCGATCTCCGGACGGGCGGCCATCAGACTGGTGGGGGCGATGCCGGGATGGGCGACGTTGCTCGTGATGCCCCAGCCGCGGGCACTGCTGCGCCTCTCCAGCTCCAGACCGAACAGCCCGAGTGCGATCTTGGACTGGATGTACGCGCGCATCCCGGAGTAGCTGCGTTCCCAGTTCAGGTCAGCCCAGTTGATGGAGCCGCTGGCCGAGGCGACGCTGAGCTGTGAGGTCACCCGGGCCCGTCCGGCGCTCAGGAGCGGCAGCAGGTGGGCGACCAGGGCAAAGTGGCCCAGGTGGTTGGTGGCGAGCTGCACCTCGAATCCGTCGACCGTGCTCAGCCGCTGCGGGGGGCGCATCACGCCCGCGTTGTTGATCAGGAGGTGGATCGGGCGGCCCTCGTCGCGCAGGGTGTCGCCCAGGGCTTCCACCGACGCCAGCGAGGCCAGGTCGAGGGCGCGCAGCGAGATGTTCGCGCCGGGCGAGGCCTGGTTGATTCTCCTGATCGCGGCTTCGCCCTTGGCGGGGTTGCGTACGGGCATGACGACCTCCGCGCCGGCGGCGGCCAGGCGACCGGCGATCCTCAGACCCATGCCGTCGCTGGCTCCGGTGACCAGCACGCGCTTGCCGGACAGGTCGGGGACTGCGATGTCGATCGGTGTACGTGGCATTGCTCTGCTCCTTTGTGCGAATCACGGTTCGGCCGACGACACACGAGGTGGTGTGCTCGGCCTGGTACCGATCATTGGCGGACGGCGGAGACCCATCCAGGACCTCCCGGTCACAGGCTGGCCAGGTCACGGTTCCGCTCGTTGAGGGGGATCGGCAGGCCGTGGCTACGGCGTCTCGCACGGGGTAGAAACGAGGCAGTACTCCAGAAGGGGAGCGTCATGATCGATCGAACCGGGCTGGCGAGCTTTCTCCGCAACCGCCGTGCGGCACTGCAGCCGGAGGACGTCGGTATGCCTCGCGGGCAGCGCCGTCGGACCAGCGGGCTGCGGCGCGAGGAGGTCGCGACTCTGTGCAACATGTCGGTCGACTACTACTCCCGCCTGGAGCGGGAGCGCGGGCCACAGCCGTCGCAGCAGATGCTCGCCTCGATCGCCCAGGGGCTGCACCTGTCGATCGACGAACGCGACCACCTGTTCCGGCTGGCCGGTCACAACCCGCCGCTCAGGGGAAGCTCGAGCGAGCACATCAGCCCGGGGCTGCTGCGTATCCTCGACCGCTTGGAGGACACCCCGCCGAGGTGGTCAACGAGCTGGGCGAGACCCTGCGGCAGACGCCGATGGGTATCGCGCTCACCGGTGACACGACCCGGTACACCGGGCCGGCCCGCAGCATGGGCTACCGGTGGTTCACCGACCCGGACGCCCGGAACCTCTACGCCCCGCAGGAGCACGCGTTCATGACCCGGATGTATACCGCCGGGCTGCGTGGTCTCGTCACCCTCCGCGGCCCGGACTCCCGCGCCGCCTACCTGGCCGGTCTGCTCCTGGACTGCAGTGAGGAGTTCCGGCGGGTGTGGGACGACCACGAGATCGGGATTCACCCGCACCAGGTCAAGCACTTCGTCCACCCCGAGGTCGGCGCCCTGGAGCTCAACTGCCAGCGGCTGATCGACCCGGGCCAGGCTCACGCCCTGATGGTCTACACCGCCGTACCCGGCAGCGAGAGCTACGAGAAGCTCCAGGTCCTCTCCGTCATCGGCGCACAGGCACTGCGCTGAGTGAATCCAGGTGGCCCGTGTCGGACGGGCTTCGGCGTCAGAGGTCGTCCCGCCCAAGGACGGGGTTGCGTTGGACGAGGCTGGTGAGCCGGCGGGTGGCGTAGTGCACGCGGAACGAGACGGGCTCGTGGTCGGCGTGCGGAATCTGGGCGAGGTGCTGTTCGATCCACGCCTCGGTCTGCGCGGCGGTGCCCTCGCACTCGGCGTGGTCAGCGAGGCAGGTCACACGGCGCCCGTTCATCAGGTCCCTGCCCAGTGCTTCGTGCAACGTCGCGGACGAGACCGTCGACCGGAGCGCGGCCTCTGCCTGGGGCATCCCGGCCAGGACCGCGATCACGGCTCCGACGTACGCGGCGTCCCGCGCGGCGCGGTAGGTCCGTCCGCGTGCGTTCAGGTCCAGCTCTCCGCGCACGACCTCGTACGCGCAGACCCACGTCGCAGCCGCCGCCCCGGCCCGGTCGCCCGGGCCGACCTCCCCGCGCCCGGCGGCGGTGAGCTCGTAGGCGTTGACGAGCTGGGCGAACTGTTCCCGCTGCCCTACGGTGAACTCGGCACCGGTACTTGCCAGCCACGCTTCGATAGCACGCTTCTCGGCCATCGCACCCACTTCCCAGCCACTCCGTAGCCCCCTGCTCGGGCGCTTCCACCGTACGCGGCGGTCGCGCCGCTCGCGGCAGGTTATCGCCACCAGCCGTTGACGCGCCCGCGGCCCACCAACAACGTCGCTTGCGCCGGAGTGGTGGGCCGTAAGGGGCTCTCAGCGCGCGAGCAGCCCGGCCATCCGCCGCGCGGCGTCGACGAGCTCGACACGGTCCAGAGCGTCGACCTCCTGGGGCGAGTGCCACGCCACGTCGTCGGTGCTGCCGTCCCGCTCGACGGTGAGCTCGCCGCCGACCACGTGGGCGCGGTAGACGACCCGGATCCCGTGCATCGCGGACGACCGGCCGAAGACCCGGCGTTCCACCGGGATGACGATGCTGTCCACGCCGAGAAGCTCGTCGAGCTCCACGTGGTAGCCGGTCTCCTCGAGGACCTCGCGCACCGCGGCGTCTGCCGGGTCCTCGCCCGGGTCGATCCCGCCGCCCGGGAGGGTCCAGCCGGAACGGCCACCCTCGCTCCAGTGCGGGAGGAGCATCCGTCCCGCGTCGTCGGTGATCACGGCATAGGCGGCTACGCGGAGGTCCATGGGGACATCCTGCCGGAGCGGGGTGTCGTCGCTCCTACTGCACGGGTCGCGCGAGGCGACGCCGCACCGCGTACCACCCCGCCCCGACGGCCAGTACCCCCACGCCCGCCAGCACCGAACCGACGGGCAGGAAGAACGCCACCACGAGGCAGCCCACCAGGCCGACAGCAGGCACGATCCGGGGCGGACGCCCCTCCGCGGGGGTGAGCGTCCAGGCGGAGGCGTTCGCGATCGCGTAGTAGACGAGTACCCCGAACGACGAGAAGCCGATGGCGGTGCGCAGGTCGGCGGTCGCGGCGACGACCGCGACGACGAGCCCGACCGCCAGCTCGGCGCGGTGCGGTACCCGGTAGCGCGGGTGCACGGCGGCCAGGCCGTGGGGGAGATGCCGGTCGCGGGCCATCGCGAGCGTGGTGCGCGAGACCCCGAGGATGAGCGCGAGGAGCGAGCCGAGCGCGGCGACGGCCGCCCCCACCTGCACCACCGGTGCGAGTCCGGGAGCCCCGGCCGCGCGGACGGCGTCGGCGAGCGGCGCCTCGGACGCGGCGAGCCCGTCCGGGCCGAGCACGCGCAGGACCGCGACCGCCACGACGGCGTAGACCACGAACGTCACGGCCAGCGAGATCGACACCGCGCGCGGGATCGTGCGGGCGGGGTCGCGGACCTCTTCGCCCAGCGTGGCGATGCGCGCGTACCCGGCGAAGGCGAAGAACAGCAGCCCGGCGCCTTGCAGCACCCCGCGAGCACCCGGGTCGAGCGAGGTGGGCTCCCACGCCGCGGCCGGGGTCCCGAGGAAGGCCACGACCGCCACGGCGGCCAGCACCGCGAGCACCACCGCGACGATCGCCCGCGTGACGCCCGCCGACTTCTGGATCCCCAGGTAGTTCACCGCGGTGAGTGCGACGACCGCCGCCACGGCGACGGCCGGCGCGTACTGCGGCCAGACGTACAGCCCGACGGTGAGAGCCATCGCGGCGCACGACGCCGTCTTGCCGACGACGAAGCTCCAGCCCGCGAGGTACCCCCAGAACGGTCCGAGTCGTTCGCGCCCGTAGACGTACGTCCCGCCTGAGGCGGGGTACACGGCGGCGAGCCGGGCCGACGACGTCGCGTTCGCGTACGCGACGACGGCTGCGACCGCCAGGGCGACCAGGAGCAACCCGCCGGCGGCCCGTGCTGCCGGTGCGAGGGCCACGAAGATCCCGGCGCCGATCATCGATCCGAGGCCGATCGCCACGGCGTCCACCACGCCCATCGACCGCTTCAGCTCAGCCTCGCCCATCACGCGTCCTGTCGTCGGCCAACCGTCGGACACACCCTATGGGCATGCGACGGCGTCCGGGCCGCACTCTCCCGAGGGGCGCCGACCAGGTAGCTCTTCCCCATCTGACGCACGGACGGGGGAAGATCTACCTGGTCGCCGTCGAGGCGTCCGGACAAGGACAACGGGGCGGCCCCGATCAGGAGGCGACAGGGCGTGGCTGTGTCTCGGCCGCCAGCCGCACGACGGTGCCGGTCAGAAGCTCGGTAGCCGCCACGAGCGTCGTCGTCTCCACCCGGTCGGGCGTCTCGAGCGGGGTCTGGTAGCCGGGCATGCCCATGCCGACACCGACCGTCGCGAGTCCGGCCGCGGCATAGCGGCGGTTGTCCGACGGCATGGCGCGGGCCCGCAGCGGCACGCCCACCTGCCGGGCGGCGTCGTCGAGCGCCGCGAGCAGCGGTTCCGCCGGGCCTCCGGCCTCGACGTGCGCCCCGCTCAGGGCCGCGGCTCCGTCGAGGTTGATCACGTGGGTCCCCGCGGCCACGGTCGGAGCGTGGGCGGCGGAGCCGTGCGCGCCCGCCTCCTCGGCGTCGAGCAGGGCGACCGTCAGGCCGATCCGAGGCGGCAGCACAGCGTGCAGCAGGCGGGCGGCCTCGATCACGGCGGCGACGCCGGAGGCGTTGTCGCACGCCGCCGGGAAGCGCGCGTGGTCACCTGCGGGATCGTCGCCGACACCGTCGTAGTGAGCGGTCAGGAGAAAGGCCGGACGGTCGTGCTGGCGGCGGCGGAACGTGCCGAGCACGTTGCGGCCGCGGACGTCGACGGCCCGTAGCGGGACCGACGCGGTGACGGTCGCCCCGGTCGCGTTGCGGAGCAGCTCGTGCAGGTCCCGGCGCACGGCCAGCACCGGCAGGGTCGCCTGCCGCGGCCCGGTGATCATCTTGGGCATCCAGCCGACGGCGTCGGTGCCGCGGGGAACGAGCACCCCGACCGCGCCCGCCGCAGCGACTGCTGCTGCGCCGTCGGGGAAGTAGGTGTCGTGCAGCGCCCAGGCGCCGGCGGTGGCGGCCCGCGTGACCGGGCCCGTGACGCTGATCGGCCGGTCGGCGGAGGCGAGGTGCTCGCAGAACTCCCGCCGGAAGGCGAGATCTCGACGGGCACCGCCCACCGACCAGGACAGTGCCGGGACGCCGTACAGCTCGCGGACCGCACCCGCGACGACGAGCTCCTGGTATGTCACCTCGGCGCCCGCGGAGCGCAGGACGCCTGCCAGGTGATCGGCGGCCGCGCGGCCGCCGTCGGTCCCCACGCGCCGGCCCGCGAACGGGCCGGACGCGAGGGACTCGACGACGGCGCGCAGCCGCGCAGGGTCCGGCCTGGTCACCCGCAGCAAGCGCCGCTCGCGGGGGCCGACGACGACGCCGCCGCTCCGGTCGCGGCCGTGCCGCAGCACCCACCGGACGCGGGCTCCAGGGCGGCGGAAGCGGCAGCGTCGGCGTCAGCGGTGGCCGAGGCCGTCCCGCAGCATCCGCTCGACGTGGCCCCGGTGGCTGCCGCGGCGGGGGCGGCCGCGGTCCCGCAACAGCCTCCGGCCTCGGCCGCGGGGGCCAGCGCCTCCAGGGGTCGCCGTCGAATCCGCCCGTGGTCGTCGTCTCGGTCATGTCTGCTCCTTCTGTGTGTCGGTGTGTCGGTCCGTGCGGATCAGAACGGCCGCATGAGGAGGTTCTCCGCGTGGGCCAGCGCCCGGTTCCGGGTTGCCTCGCCGCGGCACCTGCGGTCGCACAGCTCGCCGGTGCGGTCGCTGTACGTCAGGACCTCCTCGGTGCGTCCGCGCAGCAGCCGGGAGACTGCCGATCGGGCGCGTCGTCCCTGGTCACGTATGTCCCTCATGAGCCAAGCCTCTCGTATCGAAGAACGTCGATACGTGAACGATGCCACTCAGATCGAAGAGTGTCAATGCGTCGACCGTCGTCGCACCAGGGGCAGACCGGCCCTGCCGCAGCACCGGCGGCCCAGGAAGGAGGGCCCGCACGCCGTGACAGAATCGGCCGGTGCACATCGGGATAATGGGTATTTTCGAGGTGCGTCTGGACGACGGCGTCGTCGCTGAGGTGCCGGGTGCGCGGCTGCGCGCGCTGCTGATCGCTCTCGCGCTGAACGCGGGCCGCACCGTTCAGAAGGCGACGCTCGTCGACTGGATCTGGGGAGAGAACCCGCCGTCCGACGCCGCCAACGCCCTGCAGCGACTGGTCTCCCGGCTGCGGAAGGTCCTGCCGGAAGGGTCCGTGGAGGGGCACCCGGGCGGCTACCGGCTGCAGGTGGAACCCGACGCCGTCGACGCTGTGCGTTTCGAGCGGCTCGTCGGCCAGGCCCACGCCGCCGACGGTCCGCGGCGCGTCCAGCTGCTGCGCGAGGCTCTGGCACTGTGGCGCGGCGCGGCCATGCAGGACGTCGAGCTCGAGGGCAGCGAGGCGTTCGACGCCGCGGTCACGCGGCTCGACGGGCTGCGCCTGACCGTCACGGAGGACCGGCTCGACGCGGAGGTCGCTCTCGGCCATGGCGCGGACCTGGTGCCGGAGCTGACCGACCTGGTGGCTGCGAACCCGATGCGGGAACGCCTGGTCGCCGCCCTGATGCGCTCCCTCGCCGCGGCGGGCCGCGACACCGATGCGCTGCTCCTGTACCAGCGCACCAGGGAGGCCCTGGCCGACGCGCTCGGCGTGGATCCCTCACCGGAGCTGTCCGCCCTCCACGTCGCGCTCCTCCGGGGCGAGGTGGGGCGGCGCGACGAGAGCCGCAGGACCAACCTGCGCGCCGAGCTGACCGGTTACGTCGGCAAGGACGCCGACGTCGCAGCGGTCCGCGGTCTCGTCGGGCAGCACCGGCTGACCACCCTGATCGGGCCGGGCGGTGCGGGCAAGACCAGGCTGGCGACGGAGACCGCCCGCACGCTGCTCGGCGACGTGCCGGACGGCGTCTGGCTGGTGGAGCTCGCGGCCGTCGGGGCGGACGGCGACGTGGCGCAGGCGACGCTGGCCGGGCTCGGCCTCCGCGACACGCTGCTCGGCGACGCGACGGACCTGGAACCGTCGGAGCGGCTCGTCGCCGCGATCCGCGACCGGGAGATGGTCCTGGTCCTGGACAACTGCGAGCACCTGATCGAGTCGGTCGCGGCGTTCGCCCACCGCCTGCTCGGGGAGTGCCGGAGGCTGCGGATCCTGGCTACGAGCAGAGAACAGCTCGGCATCACCGGCGAGGCACTGTGGCCGGTGCTGCCGCTGGCCCTGCCGGAGGAGGGCGCGGACGTCCACGAGATCGCCTCGGCGCCGGCCGTCCGGCTGCTGGTCGAGCGGGCGAGCGCCGCGCGCCAGGACCTCAGGGTCGATGCGTCCACGCTGCCGACGATGGCCCGCATCTGCCGGGCGCTGGACGGGATGCCGCTGGCGATCGAGCTGGCCGCGAGCAGGCTGCGCACCATGTCCCTCGACCAGCTCGCGGACGGGCTCGACGACCGGTTCCGTCTGCTGACCGGTGGCAGCCGCACCGCGCTGCCGCGGCACCGCACGCTGCGAGCGATGGTCGACTGGAGCTGGGAGCTGCTGACCGACGCCGAACACACGGTGCTGCGCAGGTTGTCCGTGTTCGCCGGAGGGGCGAGCCTGGAAGCGGCTGAGCGGGTCTGCGCGGGCGACGCTCCGGGCGGGGACCAGGTGCTCGACCTGCTCACGGCCCTGACCGAGAAGTCGCTGCTGGTCGCCGAGCCCGGCGGCGCCGCGCGCTACCGGATGCTCGGCACGATCAAGGAGTACGCCGCGCAACGTCTCGTGGAGGCCGGGGAGTCGGACCGGGCCCGCCAGGCGCACCTCGCGTACTTCACCGACCTCACCGAGGCCGCTGAGCCGCAGCTGCGCCGTGCCGACCAGCTGGTGTGGCTCTCGACGCTCGCCGGCGAGCACGACAACATCAGCGCCGCGATGCGCGGCGCGCTCGCCGCCGGCAAGGCGCAGGCGGCGATGCGGCTCGCGGCCGGTGCCGGCTGGTACTGGTGGCTCAGCGGGAACAAGACCGAGGGCCTCGAGCTGATCACCGCGGCCGCCGAGGCGCCCGGTGAGGTCGACGACGACACGACGCGCGCGGCCGTGTACTCGCTCGTCGTCATGTTCGCCAGCTCCGGGCGGGCGTCGGACGAACGCCAGGCGGCGGACTGGATCCACAAGGCTTACGAGCTCAGCCTGCGGGGCGGCGCCCACGGCGCCCTGCTGGGGCTGGTGGTCCCCCTGGAACACATGCTGCAGGGGTCCGACCCCCTGCGTGCGTGGGAGTCGGTGCTGGACAACGACGACCCCTGGGCCCGCGCACTGGCCCGGCTGCAGCTCGGCAAGATGCGGGTCATGCTCGGCCACGCCGGGCAGGAGGCGGACGCGCACCTCGAACAGGCGCTCGCCGAGTTCCGGTTGCTCGGCGAGCGGTTCGGAATCTCGTTCGCCCTGACCGAGCTGGCGGACCGGATCGCCACCCGCGGCGAGTTCGCCGCCGCGTGCGACTACTACGAGCAGGCGATCGCCGTCGTGACCGAGGTCGGGGCCGTCGAGGACGTCATCCGGATGCGGTCGGGACAGGCACGCTTGTACTGGTTGCTCGGCGACGAGGACGCGAGCGCGACGGCGATCGCCGCTGCGGAGCGGCTCGCCGCGCGGGTCACCTGGCCGGAGGCGCTGGCGGAGGTGGCCCTCGCCAAGGCTGAGCTCGCTCGCTGGGGCGGCGACGCCGAGGAGGCGCGCACCCAGCTCGGAGTCGCGACGACCCTGCTGGGGGACAAGGCGGCGAACCTCCTCCGCTCGGTGACCCACCATCAGCTCGGCTACCTCACCGACGATCTCGAGGAGTCCCGCGAGCATCGGGCCGCGGCCTGCCGGGCCGCTGCCGAGGCGGGGTACGCACCGGTGGTCGCTCAGACGCTCGTCGGGGTCGCGGACCTGGCGGTACGGCGCAACCAGCACGATCAGGCCGCACGGCTGCTCGGCGCCAGCAGCCGCGTGCGCGGGCTCCTGGACCGCTCCGACCCGGACCTGGCCCGGATCGAGGAGGCAGCGCGGAGCCGCCTCGGCGACGTGGGGTTCACCGAGGCGGCTCAGGAGGGGACGACGACGAGCTGGGATCAGCTCGTCGCGGTCACGCTCGCTTCGTGAACGTGGACGACGCCCACAGGTAGCCGACGAGGGCGATCCCGACGCACCAGGCGACGGCGGTGACCGCGTCGCCCGTGTCCGGTGCGCCGGCGAGCAGCCCGCGCATGGTCTCGATGACGGGCGTGAACGGCTGGTACTGGGCGAACTCCCGCAGGCCGGGCCCCATCGTCTCCGCGGGGACGATCGCGCTGCTGAAGAAGGGCAGCATGACCAGCGGTACCGAGGCGAGTCCCGCCGTCTCCGGCGACTTCGCGAAGAGGCCGAGGGCGACGGTGAGCCAGCCGGTCGCGAAGCCGAGCAGCACGACCATGCCGACGACGCCGAGCCAGTCGAGAGGGCTCGCCGCCGGGCTGAAGCCCAGCAGGAAGGCCACCCCGAGCAGGGCGGTGATCGCGATCACGTTGGTCAGCACGCTGGCGACGACGTGCCCGGTCAGCACCGCACCGCGCGAGACGTCCATGACCTTGAACCGGTTGATGATGCCCTTGGTCATGTCGGAGTTCACAGCGGTCGCGGTCGAGCCGAGCCCGTAGCAGACGGCCAGGAGCATCAGA
Organism: Antribacter gilvus; assembly: GCF_003946865.1. Classification (GTDB taxonomy): domain Bacteria; phylum Actinomycetota; class Actinomycetes; order Actinomycetales; family Cellulomonadaceae; genus Antribacter; species Antribacter gilvus. The sequence goes on along the minus strand of NZ_QXTH01000006.1, from coordinate 6,296 downwards.
CCGGGCGTCGCGTAGTCGATGTAGTCGACGCCGACGTCGAAGGCGTCGCCGAACATGTACACGAACATCAGCATGATGATGACGGGCATCAGGACCGCGTTGAAGACCGAGGTCGGGTTCCGGGTGATGTGCAGGAAGTTGCGCCGCAGCATCACGATCGCGTGGGGCTTCTTGTTCACTTTGCTGCCTCCGTGGTGTGGCCCGTCAGGGCGAGGAAGACGTCGTCGAGGTCGGGGGTGTGCACGGAGAACTCGTCCGCGGTGAGCGAGTACTCGTCGAGCCGGTCCAGCAGGGTTCGCAGCGACCTCGTGCCGGCGTCGCTGGGTACCCGCAGGGCGAGCGTCTCGTCGTCCCGCGTGGCGTCGGGGAAGAGGAGCGCCGCGGCGTCGAGCTGGGAGACCGTGGCGAACCGGAGGCGCACGTGAGTCCCGGGGATCTGCCGCTTGAGCTCCTCCGGAGTGCCCTGGGCCACGATGCGGCCCTGGTCGAGCACCGCGACCTGGTCGGCGAGCTGGTCGGCCTCCTCGAGGTACTGGGTGGTGAGGAAGACCGTCACGCCGTCGGCGACGAGGTCGCGGATGATCGACCACATCGTGCGGCGGCTGCGCGGGTCCAGCCCCGTCGTCGGCTCGTCCAGGAAGATGATCCGCGGGTTGCCGACCAGCGTCATGGCCAGGTCCAGCTTGCGGCGCATGCCGCCGGAGTACGTGGACACGGGCTTCTGCGCCGAGTCGACCAGGTCGAACCGCTCCAGGAGCTCCGCGACGATCCGCTTGCCGTCCTTGGCGGAGACCGGGCCGAGGTCGACCATGAGCTGCAGGTTCTCCTGACCGGTGAGGAGCTCGTCGACCGCGGCGAACTGGCCGGTGACGCCGATCGCGGCGCGCACCGCCTTCGCCTCGGTCGCGATGTCGTGGCCGGCCACGACTGCCGTCCCGCCGTCGGCCGCCATCAGCGTGGTCAGCAGGTTCACCGTCGTCGTCTTGCCTGCGCCGTTGGGACCGAGGAGGGAGAAGACAGTGCCCGCACGGACCTCGAGGTCGATCCCGTCGAGCACGACCTTGTCCTTGAACGCCTTGCGCAGTCCGGAGACCGCGATCGCTGTGGTTGTCATGTGCCCCACTGTGCGCACCCGGCCTGACACCGACCGGTCACGCCCCTGACACGACGTCGGACACGGCTGTCGCGACGATGTCAGGCCAGGTCGGAGGGACGACGTCGGGGCGCCGCCCATGATGGACGACGCCCCTGCTTCTGGGTGTTCTCCATGCCGCAGAGGTTTGCCGGGTCCACGGACACGGCGCTGACGCCGTTCTGGCTTCGGCGGGCTACGGCTCCGTCACCGTGCCGAAAAGCAGGCGCATGCGCTCCGCGAGGGGCCGCACGAGCAGCTCGCACTGCTCCGCGAGCTCGTGCTCACCGAGGCTCCGCAGGCGGGTCGCCCCAGTGTCGGCGAGCCAGGCGTACAGGACGGAGGTCACCTCGCGCGTACGCGGGTTCTCGTCGGGGTAGTCGTGCTCCCCGGCCTGGCTCATGGGGTGCACCAGGCATCGGGCAAGGTCTGCCAGGTGCTGGTCCGGGACCGGTCCGGACTCCCACCGGGCCAGGTAGGTGGTCACGTCGAGGCCGATGGCGGCGACGACATCAAAGGCCTTCGCTGGATCGCCGGTAGGCTCGCTGAGCGACGAAGCCCACCACGCGTCGACGACTGCCACGATGGCGGTGGCCTCCTCGGCGGGCCACGACTGCCAGTCGATCTCGGGCCGGGCGAGCGGAAAGCACGTCTCGTCGGTGTCCGGCAATCCTTTGCGGACCATGGCGCGGAGCATCTGGGGCATCAGACGGCGCACCACGGCGAGGTAGTCGCCGAAGTGGCCGGGCTCCTCGATGGTCAGAGCGTGGAGCAGCGTGTCGGGGATGGGGACCCCGGGGCGTCGGAGGAGGTCGATCTCCTCCTCGCCGTAGCAGTGCGGGCAGCCGGTCTCGTCCGGGCTGGAGAACGACCCGAACACCCGGTCCACCACGGCGAGAGCAGGCCGGACGCCTTCCGGCAACCGAGGCGGCTCTTCGACGTCGGTGGTGCGCCCCCGCCGGGGATCGCCCCTACCCATCGGCTCGCGCAATCGTGTGCGCTGTCCTACGAATCACGCCGGAAGGCTATCCCGCCTGTAGCGTGCGGCCATGGGCGAGCGGTGCGGTGGCAGGGCATCTCGTGACGGCGGCTACCGACCGATCGATCGCAGATCCATGACCGGCAGGGTCATCGCCATGATCGTGCGACCGCGCGGCCAGGAGTTCGAGCTTGCTTTCGGGCAGCAGCCACGGTCGCAACACCGTGTCGGACTCCTACGCAAGATGGTCCGGCGTGTCGGTGAAGCCGTCGTCATCGGGATCTTTGTGGGACTCACCGTGTCGTTCCGTCCAAGCCGGTTTGGTGGGATCGGGCCCGATGATCTCCTGAGGTCGATCGGCTTGCGAGCGACCCTCACGTTCGTCGCTTTGGCGCTGCCGTTCTTCGGAATCATGCTCGGACGCTCAGCACTTGCCGGTCGAGACCACGCCCGCTGGCTCGAGCGGAGTAAGAGGTCGCGTGCGGAGGAACCATTCGCACCGGATCCGCGATCGCAACCTCGGCCGAGCGATGTCTGGCTTCCCATCGCAACCTGCGTCGTCCTCGCAGTTCCGGTCTGGGTTTGAGCGTTTCGCTCCGGCTGAACCGAGCCCGTTCCTGCTATCCGCGCTCGAGCTGCCCGTCGTGAAGGATTCCCAGTCCGCTCTCTTGCCACTCTGAGGCGGACTGCGGCGGTGCGAGCTCGACGCCGGCGACTCCGGCCGCGGCCTGGAACTCTTCCTTGAGACCGGCCATCAGCTTGGCAGCCCGGGCCAGGACTTCGGCATCGTCGACGGGACCGTCGAGCGTGAGCCCGAGCACCAGGTCACCCTCTTCGGTGAGGGTCACGATGGCTGTGTCGTGGGCCGACGCGCGGAGGTACACGGAGAACGCCTGGGATGCCTCAGCATCTCGCCGCAGCTCGGCCAAGGCTTCGCGGTCGCCGGGCTCCGGCCTTTCATCGACCAGCGCACGGACGAGTGATGCGAAGCGCGGGTCGCCGGGATCAGCAGTGTCGACGTAACGATGGATGAAGGTGGCGAGCACGGACGCTCGGTCAGCGGTCCGAACCCACACATACAGGTAGAAGCATCCCGGCACGTTCCAGACCCTAGTGGGAGAGGCATGGGGTTGTATGGAGCCATGAGCTCCGAGGGCGGCACGCGCTTCGCGATCGACGCGGTCACCGCGCTGCGCATCGTGCGCGACGATCCCGGCATCGGCTCCCGCCGCCTCCTCGTCGGCCCAGCGGTGCTCCGCAGTCACGTCCTGTCGCTGCTCCACCGTGAGGTCCGAGACGGGTCGCTGGACGAGAAGGTGGCCCGCGCCCAGCTCGAGGACCTCGCGACCCTCAAGATCCGCCTGCTCGGCGACCGGGTCTCCCGGGCGGCCGCCTGGAGGATCGCCCGCCAGCTTGACTGGGACGACACGATGTCGGCCGAGTATCTGGCCGTCGCCAGCCTCCAGGCGGACGTGCTCGTCGCGGGGGACGAGCGCATCGCCGCAGCCGCGCCCGGGATCGTGACGCTCGCTGGGTACGACGAGCTCCGCGGCTGAGCATGTGAGCCAACCCTGTCTCGAAGTCGGCTATCGCCAATTATCGAATCCACGGTCGAAGTGGAGGTGGTTGCGACACCCAAAGGGTGACCGATGAACGAGGATCTGCTCGCGGCAGCGGCACACGTATTCGGTACGACGACAAGCACGGAAAGAGCGCGGACCCGGAGGTCCCAGCGAACTGATGTCGCGGCCTGCCCTGAGGTCTGCAGATTGCCGTCCCGGCATTCTGGAACGACCGCACACCGAGGCGACCCTGATTATTACGCTAGTCGGGGACCGAAAGGGTCTGGACGAGCTCGAAGAGCGTCAGCGTGAGGGGATGCAGTGGCCAATGACATGCTGCGCCGACGTCGGGAGGCGACGGCGTCCCCGTCGGGCAGCGGCCTGCCGATGACCAGGGCCGAACTGGCCGAAGCAGTGAACCAGTACGTATGGAAAACCACCGGCGAGTCGGTCTGTCTCGATGCTGAAACACTCGCTCGGATCGCTCAAGGGCTACGGTCGCGCCGGGTAACCGACCGCATGGCCAACCTCGCTCGCCAGGTCGCCGCCTACCGCGGCATACCTTCTGTTGACGAGTTCCTAGAGCGTGCTCGCGAGTACGCCTCGGTGCCTGGCCGCCAGTAGAGTCGCCGAATGGCATGGGTCGAACCGGCAGAGTGGTACGCCAAATTGGCGGTGTTCCACTCTGCCGCTGCGCTCTTCATCACCGATGTCAATGGCCGGGTGCTCCTGGTCAAGCCGAACTATCGCGACCACTGGTCCATACCTGGTGGCTACGTTGACCACGACGAGAACCCGAAGATCGCCGCCGAGCGCGAACTGCGTGAGGAACTCGGACTCAGCGTGAACGCCGGTGATCTGCTCGTCGTCGACTGGGCGTCTCCTGCCGGGCCGAGGTCACGAGCGTTGGTCAACTTCATCTTCGACGGCGGTCAGCTCGGGGCTGCTCACGACGTGGTCCTCGATCTTGAGGAACTCGAAGGGTTCGGCTTCCACACGCCTGAGCAGTGCAAGATGCTGCTCCCACCACGCGTCGCTCCTCGCATCGACGCAGCGCTCATGGCGCGCCGCACTCGGATCACCGGCTACCTGGCGGACGGTGCGTGACGTCGGAACGCCTCGGTCGCTCTCGCGACCACGATCGCGCTGGGCCCAGTGACGGTTTTCCCTCTGTCGTCGACGCGGTCGAACTTTTCGACCACGGAGAATCCAGCGCGCGTCATTGCCTGGTCGAGCGCGTCGAGGTCGTGTACTCGGCGCACAAGGCAGTCGGTCCGCGTGGACCCATCGGGAAGGTTCCACGTGCGGACGGTGGTCGCGGTGTACGTGGACGGATTCCAGGCGGTCTCGATGGTGACGTCGGCCAAGCCGCCTGGAACGCTGACCGTTTGTTCGGAGCGGCCGACCCGCGGTGGCGTGATTAAGGTGCCGACGACGAGCAGTGTTCCGACGTCGGCATGTGCGGCGAACGTCTCGCAGGCCGACGTGAGCTCATCGTCGGTGTGCAGATAGGCGAGGGTGTTGCCGAGGCAGACGATCATTTCGAAGGGGTGCCCGGCCCGGTACTCGAGCAGGTCACCGGTCGCGAATTCGGCCTGCGGGTGGCTCCGACGGGCGTGGTCGACGAGCCAGGGTTGGACGTCTATACCGAGGTAGGTGAAGTGGTGGGGCAATGCTCCGGCGAGCGACCCTGTTCCGCAGCCGAGGTCGATCAGTGCCGGTGTCAGGGAGTGGCAGTGGTCCGCCGCCAGTGTGGTGACAAGAGCCGCGGCTTCCATCCCTGCGTCGTGCAGGAGCGACCGGTCGGCCCGGCGACTTCGATACCAGCTGTGTGCACCGTTCCATGGACTGCCGCGGCCGTCAGGACCAAATTGGCGGAGTCTGCTCCGCCGGACAACTCTGCTGCTGCGGCGCCGGCGGGGACCGGGAGGCGCCGGATCACGTGGTCCAGGACATCCTCGAACGCGGTGATCGCGTCGACATCCTCGGCGAGGGTTCGGGCAGCCAGGACGTGCTCGGCAGGGTCCGGGTACCGGACTTTGATGCCCGACGTGGTCACTTGTACGGTGGCGCGCTCGGTGACGTGGTAGACCTCCTTGAACTCCGCGGTCGACGAATACGCCGGTCGGCGTAGCAGCGCCCGCGTTACAGCGGCGTCGTTCAACTGTTCCGGGTCGAACCTGGGGCGCAGGTCCGGAAGATTCCACGAGCCGGCGAGAACGCCGTCGCGCGAGGTCACGAGCAGAGGCGCCGTGCCGAGCGCACCGGCGTGAACGACGATGCAGTCCCCACGGAGCTCGAGCGTGACGTGGTCGCCCGGCCACCGACACAGCTCTTCCACGGTGACCAGCCGGCCCTGTGAGCGTCCGGCAAAGCCTTCGCGGTCACGTTCGCGGACTGTGACCAGAGTGCTGCCAGACAATGCCGGCATCAGCAGAGACTCCAGGACAGGGTTGACCAGCGGACGGATCCAGCTGTCGCCTGACCACCACCGAATGCCGTCCCAGGTCCACTCCTGACGTGCTAGGTGTACTGACCCGAGAGGTTGTTGACGCGGGCGATAGGCGTGAGGCCGCCGATGCCGAGGTGGGGTCGTTCCAGGTTGTAGTGCTTGAGCCAGGCA
>NZ_QXTH01000005.1 GCF_003946865.1 Antribacter gilvus | reverse complement strand
TGCCTGGCTCAAGCACTACAACCTGGAACGACCCCACCTCGGCATCGGCGGCCTCACGCCTATCGCCCGCGTCAACAACCTCTCGGGTCAGTACAGCTAGGGCCGCTGAGAGTTGCGCATCTGGAGGAGGCTCCCAGGCCCGAGGTCGTCGACCGACTCGAATCGTCCGGCGTTGACGGGTTGATGTTCTGGCAGTCTGGGCGACTCGCCTCCAGGCGCAAGATGGAACTTGACTGGCTCGATCGCCTCGATCTTCGTTGGCTGATGTTGTGGCTGAGATCTCCGGTCTCGGAGATTCCTCAGAAAACCCTTGGCCGCCTGGAGGTGCTTAGCCTCTCGGCGAGGCTTGATCGCCCTATTACCACTGACCGCATCCCGCGGATCACTTCGTTGTCGATCGACCAGCGGAACATTGATGGTCATTGGAGTGCCGCAGATTCACTTGAATCGGTGGAGCTCGGGCGGACGTCCGTTGTTCGGCTAGGAGTGTTCGAGCACTGCGCGCGGCTGATCTCTCTCGTGGTAGATGTCGTGGGCCAGGCTCGATCGGCGGAATGGGTGTTCGACTCGGCAACGGATCTTCCGATCGAGTACCTCAAGATCGAGGGACCAGTCCTACGAACACTTGAAGGAGTTGAGCGGCTCCCACGGCTTCAACGCCTCATTGTCAATCCCCATCGGACCCCGAAACCACCTCCGCGGATCGACCTCAGGCCACTAGCTTCATGCCGTCAGATCGAACTCGTGGGGTTGGACCTGTGCGGCGTGATGACGCACAGCGAGATGCTCGATGAATTGCCAGCCCTGCAGCGAGTGACCACAAGCCCTCAAGGACTCGAACCGATGCCCGACTCACGCCCGTGGTTGCTCGTGCGATGAGGCGTCCTCTTCCACCCTGACGTGCAGGAACGGCGTCACCCGGGCTCGTCGTCCCCGTCCACAGGCGGCACCGGGATGCCGAGCGCGATCGCCGCGTCCACGACGTCGATCAGGTCGCCGCGCCCGGCGAACGCCGCCCGCTGGCGCCGGGCCCCCGACCCGCCGTGGAGGATCTCCGCGACCACGACCTCCACGGGCGCGACCTCCTCGTACTCGGCCAGCACCGGTCGCAGGAGGTCGAGCAGCGCGCCCACCACGTCGGCGGCCGGCGCAGGTGCTCCCGTGGCCGGGCTGATGAGCTGCTCCTCGACGCCGAACCGGCTCGCCTGCCAGGACCACGCCCGGAGTTCAGTCACGCCGACCTGAGCAGGGGGAACACCCTCCCGAGCCTGCCGGGCGGCCGTCTCGACGAGGGCCCGGACCAGCGTGGCGACGACGGCGGCGTGCGCCGGGTCGAGGCACACGTCGGCGACGCGCACCTCCACGGTGGGATACCGGGCCGAGAGGCGGGCATCGTGGTAGAGCATCCCCGGGTCGAGGGCGACGCCGGAGCGCAGCACCGCGTCCATGCGGCGGTCGTGCTCCGCCACCGACCCGAAGAGCTCGTATGCGCCCGCCGTCGGCCAGCGGGTCCACGCCTGGTACCGGTAGCTGGCGAACCCCGTCTCGACGCCGTACCAGAAGGGCGAGTTGGCGCTCAGCGCGAGCAGCACCGGCAGCCAGACGCGGATCCGGTCGAGGATCGCGACGCCCTCCTCGTGGTCGTCCACCTCGACGTGCACGTGCAGTCCGCACGTCAGCTGCTCAGCGGCCAGAAGCCCCACGTGCCGCTGGATGCGCTCGTACCGCGCCTCCGGCACGAGGTGCGGCAGCCCGGCGGACACCGACGTGGCAAGCGGCACGGCGCGGCCGCCCACCGCCCGGGCGGCGGCGTCGGCCATGAGGCGGCCCTCCCGGATCGCCGAGACCTGCTGCGCGAGCGTGGCACACGGCGGGCCGACGATCTCGATCTGCTCGCGCTGCAGCTCCACCGTGAGCGCGGGCCGGGGCGGCATGTGCGGCGGGAGCGACGCGGCGAGCCCGGCGAGGTGGACGGCGTCGTCCCCTGCTGCCAGCGGGAGCCGGGTGCGGGCATCGACGAGCAGGAGCTCCTCCTCCACGCCGAAAGTCCGTGCCATGAGGCCCCCTCGCCGAGATCTACCCCATCTTCAGGGGGATCAGGCCTGGTCGCAGATTCACGCGGGTCGCAGCTCGCCGGGCAGGTCGTCGTCGTGCCGCACGACCAGCGAGGTCACCGCCCGGGTGAGGCAGACGTAGAGGCGGCGGAGGCCGGTGGCGTGGTCGTGCTCGCCCGCGACGATCCCGGCCGGGTCGGCGACCACCACGTGGTCGAACTCCAGGCCCTTCGCGAGCGATGCCGGGACGAGGTCGAGCCGGGCGTCGAACTCCGAGGGCGCGTCGGGGTCGCCCGGCTCCGAAGGCGCTCCGGGAGCCGCCTCGACCTCGCCGACGACGGCGAACCGCAGCCCCGCCTCGGTGAGGGACCTGCGGGTGGCGGCCACGGCGACGTCGGGCACGATGAGCCCGACCGAGCCCTCCGCGCGCAGGGCGGTGGCGACCAGGCCGGGCAGCGGCGCCGTGGTCAGGGTGAGCTGCCCGCGGGCCCGGCGGACCGCGACGGGCGGCTCGAGGTCGGGAGCGATGTGGGGCAGCAGGCGTGCGGCGTACTCGATGACGTCCCCGGGGACGCGGAAGCCGGCCGTCAGCTCCTCGACGTGGCCGTCGGGCTGGTCGAGGTGCGTCAGGGCGTCGGCCCACGAGCGGACGGCCCACGGCGTCGTCCCCTGCGCGAGGTCGCCCAGCACCGTGAGCGAGCCGTTGCGGGCCCGGCGTCCCAGGGCGCGGAGCATCATGGGTGAGAGGTCCTGGGCCTCGTCGACGACGATGTGGGCCACGGGCGTGACCTTTTCGAGCAGGTCGGACAGCTCGTCGAGGAGGACGAGGTCGGCCAGGGTCCAGCGGGCGCTCCCGGCGCTGCGGGTCGGCCGGTCCCAGAGGAGCATGCGCTGCTCGTCGGCGGTGAGGACGCCGTCGGACGCTCGGGCGAGGACGTCCGGGTCGGAGAACAGGCGGAACAGCACGGGGGCTGGAGAGACCGCGGGCCAGACGGCGTTCGCGTAGGCCCGCACCGGCTTGGTCCGGGCCAGGGCGTCCCAGGCGCGCTCGTCGAGGGCGTCGCCCGCCGCCTCGATCTGGACCAGGACCCGGTGCGCCAGGGCGTGGTGCAGCTGCGAGCGGCCCAGGAGGTACCGCGGGTTGCGGCCCGCTACCTCGCCGACGACCTGCCGCGCCTCGTGCGCTGCGACGCGCCAGCGCATCGACCCGCGAGGCAGGACGAGCGGCTCGTCCGGCTCGGTCAGGTGGGACCAGACGGCCTGGTGGAGCACACGCGCCATCCGCGCGTCGCCCTTGAGGACGGCGACGGCGGCGGGCTCGGTCTCCCGGAGCCGGCCGCGCTCGGCGACGAGGTCGTCGATGGTGGTCTGCGTCGCGTCGATCTCACCGAGGGCGGGCAGTACGTCGCGGATGTAGCGGAGAAAGCTCTTGTTAGGCCCGACGACGATCATCCCGCGCCGCGTGACCTGCTGGCGGTGCGCGTAGAGGAGGTAGGCGGCGCGGTGCAGCCCGACGGCGGTCTTCCCGGTGCCCGGCGCACCCTGGACGACGACGGTCCGGCTCAGGTCGCTGCGGACGATGACGTCCTGCTCCGGCTGGATCGTGGCCACGATGTCGCGCATCGGCCCGGTGCGGGGACGCTCGATCTCTGCCTCGAGGATCGCCGAGCGGGTCCCGTCGGCGGCCGGGGCGGCGAGGTCCTCGTCCTCGAAGCCCGTGAGGGTGCCGTTGGCGAACCCGTACCGGCGTCGCACGGCGAGGCCCATGGGGTCGTCCCGGGTAGCCCGGTAGAAGGGTGCGCTGACCGGAGCCCGCCAGTCGACGACCAGAGGGTCGCCGTCCGGGTCGGAGACGTGCCGCCGTCCGACGTGGAACGACTCGCCGCCGCCCTCGGGCGTCTGGTCGATGCGACCGAAGAACAGGGGGACCTGCGGGTCGTCGGCGAGCTGGGCGACCCGGCGTGCCAGCGCGGCGTCGAGGAACTCCGCGCTCACCGCGTCGGCGGCGCTGCCGCTACCGAGGGCTTCGGCGCGCTCGCGCATCGCGGCGAGTGCTGTCCGGGCCTCGCTCAGGAACTTCCGCTCCGCCGTCAGCTCGTTCTCGGGCACGACGACAGACACGATCGACCTCCTGGAGGCGGTGTGGGGGAGAGGCCAAGGTACGGCAGCGAGGGGGTGGGGACAACTGGCTCCGACGTCCGGCGGATGCAACCGATGGTTGCATTGGCGCCGTGCTCCCGGTACCGTGATGCGCAACCGATAGTTGCATGAGAGGTGTGTCATGGAGTTCGGAACCCTGGAACGGCAGATCCACGTCGACGCGTCGCCGGAGGTCGTGTTCGCGGTCATCACCCAGCCCGAGCACATCCGCGAGTGGTGGCCCGACGACGCCACGCTCGACGCGGTTCCCGGAGCGGCGGGGGAGCTGGTCTGGGGCGACCGGGCCAAGGTGGCCCCGCTCGTCGTCGTCGACGTGGAGCCCCCGCGCCGGTTCTCCTTCCGGTGGACGGCGCCGGAGGGCGAGTCGCCAGAGGTGGGCAACTCGCTGCTGGTCACCTTCCAGCTCGAGCCGTCGGCGACCGGCACCCTGCTGCGGCTGACCGAGTCCGGCTTCCGGGAGAAGGGGTGGGAGGTCGCCGTCCTGGAGGAGGCCTTCCACGACCACGAGCGCGGCTGGGACCTGTTCCTCCCGCGGCTGCAGGCCTACGCCCCGAGCCTGGTCGCGCGATGACCGCAGCGATTGACGACCAGCTGTGGTCGGCCATCGGTGAACCGGTCCGGCGCCGGGTTCTCGACCTCCTGCTCGAGGACGGCGTCGGGACGGCCACGACCCTGAGCGAGCGGCTGCCCGTCACGCGGCAGGCGGTGGCCAAGCACCTGGCTGTGCTGGATCGCGCGGGGCTGGTGCACGCGGGCGTCGTCGGACGGGAGAAGCAGTACCGGGTCGACGACGCGCAGCTCGCTCGCGCCGTCGCCCAGCTCAGCGAGGTGGGCCAGACGTGGGACGCCCGCCTCCGGCGCATCAAGCGGATCGCCGAGGCGATCCAGCAGCAGTCGGACCACGAGACCGGAGGAGACCGGCCGTGACAGCAGGCAGCCCGTAACCACGGCGGTTCACGCCGTCGGCGCCCCGCCTGCCGCTCGGCGAAACCTCCGCGCGAGGCGGTCGAACGCCTCCGCGAGCTCGTCACCCGCGATCACCTCGATGTCGGCGTCGAGCTGGGTCAGCCACAGCGCGAGCCGGTCCGGGTCGTCGGAACCCAGCTCGACCCGGCAGGAGGACTCGTCGACCACCTCGATGTCGACCGGGACGACGAGTTTCGCGGCGACCTGTGCCGCGGGGGCGTGCACGAGCAGCCGGGCACGGTACTGCCAGGCGCCCTTGCTGATGCGTCGGACCACGTAGTCGACGACCTTGTCCTCCGGGATCACACGCCGGCGGAACCGCGCACCCGTCGGCGGGCGCGGGACCATGCGGTCGACGCGGAAGACCCGCCAGTCGTCACGGTCGAGGTCCCACGCGAGCAGGTACCAGAGGGACCCCCAGGTCACGAGCCGCTGCGGCTCGGTGTGGCGCGCCGTCTCGCTGCCCCCGGGCTTGGTGTACCCGAACCTGAGCCGTTCGTGGCCGCGGATCGCGGCGGCGACCGCGCCGAGCGCCGCGAGATCGAGCGGCGGCACCGCTCCCTGGACCACGCTCGTCGCCTCGCGCACCGCCTCGACCCGGCGGCGCAGGCGCGAGGGCAGCACCTGCTCCAGCTTGGCGAGCGCGGTGAGCGAGGTCTCCTCGACGCCGAGCCCCTGGGTGGCAACCGCACCCAGTCCGACCGCGACGGCCACCGCCTCGTCGTCGTCGAGCAGCAGCGGGGGCATCGCCGTCCCGGCGGCCAGACGGTAGCCGCCCGCGACGCCGGGGCGCGCGTCCACGGGATAGCCGAGCGACCGGAGCCTGCTGATGTCGGTGCGCACGGTCCGCGCGCTCACGCCGAGCCGGCCGGAGAGCTCGGAGCTGGTCCAGTCACGCTTGAGCTGGAGCAGCGAGAGCAATTCGAGCAGGCGGGCCGAGGTCTCCAGCATGTGCTCGATCATTCCAGCGAATGCGGAACGAAGCCTGCCGCATTACCCGGGAACGTGGGCGTCATGAACCAGAACACAGCACTCACCCCGTTCCGCATCGACATCCCGCAGGCCGACGTCGACGACCTGCGCAGCCGGCTGGCGCAGACCCGCTGGCCGATCCCCGTGCCGGGCCGGGACGACCGCTCCGACTTCAGCCGCGGGATCCCGCTGACGTATCTGAAGGAGCTCGCCGAGTACTGGCGCAACGAGTTCGACTGGCGTGCGCAGGAGGCGCGGCTCAACGAGCACGAGCAGCTCACGACGGTCGTCGACGGCCAGACGTTCCACGTCGTCCACGCGCGCTCGGCAAATCCCGACGCCACCCCGCTGATCCTGTGCCACGGCTGGCCGGGCTCGTTCGTCGAGTACCAGCGCCTGATCCCGCTGCTGACCGACGACTTCCACGTGGTCGTCCCGTCGCTGCCCGGATTCGGGTTCTCCACCCCGCTGTCCGGGACCGGCTGGGAACTCGCACGGACCACCGAGGCGTACGCCGAGATCATGACCCGTCTCGGCTACGAGCGGTTCGCGGCCCACGGGACCGACATCGGCTCGGGCGTCACCGGCCGGCTCGCGGCCCTCTACCCGGAGCGCGTCATCGGCACGCACGTCGGCTGCGACGGCCGACTGCTCGGGTTCGCCGGCGACAAGCTCCCCTACCCCGACGGCCTGTCCGACGACGAGACAGCCCAGCTCGAGGCGGTGCGCGCCGAGGTGGCGGCCGACCGCGGGTACCTGGAGATGCAGAACCACCGTCCCGACACGATCGGCCCGGCGCTCACCGACTCGCCGGCCGGTCAGCTCGCGTGGATCGCGGAGAAGTTCCGGACGAAGACCGGCGGGGGCGTATACCGGACGCCGGACGAGTCGGTCGACCGCGACCAGCTCCTCACCAACGTGAGCCTGTACTGGTTCACCCGGGCCGGCGCGTCGAGCGCGCAGTTCTACTACGAGGGCGAGCACGCGGGGCTCGGCTGGGCCGTGGCCGCGGACGTGCCGTCCGGCTGGGCCGTGTTCGACACCCATCCGCTCCTGCGCCGGGTGATGGACCCGTGGAACGCGGCCAGCCACTGGAGCGAGTTCACGGAGGGCGGCCACTTCCCCGCCATGGAGGAACCGAAGCTCCTCGCGGACGACCTCCGCACCTTCTTCGGCGACCTCGCCTGAGCATGCGGTGGTGGCCGGTGTTCGGGGGAACACCGGCCACCACCGCATGCTCAGCGGCTGGGCCGGGCCCTTAGACTTTCACGGCCGAACAGCATGTCTCACTCAACCGACTTGTCGCGGAGCGCCTCGCCGCGGCTTGAGCCATGTTGCCCGGCCGGCACGCCCGTAGGCGTGCCGGCCGGGGGCCGTCAGGCCGGCGTACAGGTCATGGTCGGCATGGTCGTCAGCGAACCGTTGACGTTGAAGCCGAACTGCACCGATCCGCCGAGCGGGATCGACTGGTTCCACGCGACGGGCGTGACGGTCACGCCGCCGCTCGTCACCTGCTGGGCGTTCCAGATCTGGCTGATCGAGACGCCCGAGCTGGGCCAGGTCCACGTGAGGTTCCAGCGGTTCACCGGGAGCGTGCCCGTGTTCCGGACAGCGACCTGCACCGTGGCGCCCGTGCCCCAGCTGTTGACCGTGGCCGTGGCGGCGCAGCTGGCCGTCGGCGGCGGGAAGGACGGCGTCCGCGTCGGCGTCGGGGTCGGGGTGGGCGTCGGCGTCACCGTCGGGCTAGGCGTCGGCGTAGGAGTGGGAGTGGGGGTCGGCGTCGGCGTCGTCGACCCGCCGTCGCAGGCGACGGGCTGCGAGCCGACGGCGACGTCGTCGTACCAGAGGGTGTCCGCGCCGGAACCGTAGCTCTCCCAGCCGATCCGGAAGTCCGTCAGGCGGGGGTTCCAGGACCCGCCGTTGAGCCACTGGCCGTCCACGTTGTGCGTGGGGACGCCGTCGACGGTGAGGCCGGCGACCTCCTGGCCGTTCACCCGGGTGGTCGTGGTGCCGGCGGCGCCGTCCACGGAGAACTGGACGCAGACCCACTCGTTGGTCGGCAGCGGACGGCTGAGCGCCACACCGGCGGGGCTCTGCTCGGGCAGGGTGGCGTCGTCGGACTGGCGGTTCCACTGCAGCGCGCCGTTCTGGCCGCCCATGCGCAGGTCGCGGTTGCCGTCGTCGGCGTCCTTCATGGCCAGGAACGTCACGTGCGCGGTGGGCAGCGCGGTGGTGTGCCGCACGTAGAAGCGCGCGTGCCAGCGCTGGCCGATCGTCGACAGGTCCTGCGTCGAGCCCACGAACACGTGGTTGCAGTACCCCTCGGCGCCGTTGACGCGGAGGGACTTGCTGCCGCTGCGTGCCACGGTGGAGTCGATCGTTGCCGTACCCGACCCCTGGCAGTCGGGATACCGGAGCGCCCACGCGCCGCTCGGCGTCGTCCCGGTCTGGCTCTCGAACCCGTCGCACAGCACCGCGGTGCCGCACTCCGCGGCTTGGGCGGGCGGGGCGGGCTGGACGAGAACGACGGTCGCGACCGCGGCGAGCGGCGCTGTCAGGGCCAGGACGACGGCGAAGCTCAGCCTGCGTAGTCGGGCGCGCGTAGACATGGGGTCCTCCAGGTGGATGGGTGAACACGCCTGGCGGAGACCGCCACGGCGCGCGCCCCCACCCTGGGCACCACCCGCACGAACCCCAACCCCTCTCATCGTTTAAGGCGTCCCGCGGGCGTACGGTGAGGAGGTCGAGGAAGCGGCAGGAATCAACCTGGCGCCCCGCTGCGCGGCGACGCCCGAGGGGACGGGTCATGATCATCTCCAGCTACCTCACCGAGTGCGCCGTACGAGCCGCTTCGGTGCTCGGCGCCGACGTCGATGCAAGCATCACGATGCGTCAGAACGGCATGACGCTGCGGGCAGGCAGCAGCAACGACCCCGCGGCGCGCTGCGACCAGGCCGAGGCGCTGGCCGACGAGGGGCCCTGCAACGACGCGATGGACCTCCGCAAGAAGCAGGAGGTGCCCGACGTGGCCGACGAGGAGCGGTGGCAGGCCTGGCGCGAGCAGACGCTCCGCGAGGGGTACGCCTCGGTGCTGGCGGTCCCGGCCGAGGTGGTGCCCGGCCTCTCGATCGCCCTCAACCTGTACTCGCGGACCCACGACCGGTGGGACTGGCCGCTGCAGCGCGCCGCCGAGGCGTATGCGGAGCTGGTCGCGTCGGCCGTGCGCCTGCACCTGAAGTTCGCCGACCTGGACGACGCCGCGGCCGGGCTCTACCAGAGCATGTCCGACCGGATGGCGATCGAGCAGGCGGTGGGCGCCATCATGGAGGCCAACGGGTGCGCCGAGGAGGACGCGCGCCGCATCCTTGCCTCGGCCTCCGAGCACCGCAACGTCGCGGAGCGGGAGGTCGCCGAGAGGATCCTCCGCGCCCTGGCCCTGGGCGGCCGGGACGACGTCACCGCCGCTGACTGAGGGCCGAGCCATAGTGCTGGGCCGACTCGGTGGGCCTGGCGCTGCTGGTCGCGCTCGAGACCCTGCGGCTCGACGGGCGGCTGGTCTCCGTGCTGCACGCGCGGCGATGGACCTTCCGGCACTCCCCGCGTAGCGATGTCACGTCCGGGCCGCCGCGCTCGTCATAGTGGTGACATCCCGTGAGGGACCGACGTCGAACAACCAGGAGACGACATGGAATCCCGGACCACCCGTTCTCCCAAGCGCGAGGTCGTCGTGATCGGCGGCGGCTACGCCGGGGTCATGGCGGCGAACCGCCTGGCGAAGCGAGACGACGTGGCGGTGTCGCTGATCAACCCACGGCCTGCGTTCGTCGAGCGGATCCTCCTGCACCAGCTGATCGCGAGGACCGACGACGCCGTCACCGACTACCGCGAGGTGCTCAATGAGCGCGTGCGGCTCGTCGTGGACTCCGTGACACGGATCGACGCCGTGGCGCGGAGGCTGACGCTGGCGGGCGGCGCTGCCGTCGGCTACGACTACCTCGTCTACGCCGTCGGCAGCCACAGCGGGATCCGGGGCACGAGCGTCTCGGGGGCGGCCGAGCATGCGTACCCGGTCACGAGCCTGGAGGAGGGGGAGCGACTGGGAGCGGTCCTGGACGCGACGCCGGCCTTGGCCCCGGTGACGGTCGTGGGCGCCGGACCGTCCGGCATCGAGGTCGCCACGGAGCTGGCCGAGACCGGCCGGTCCGTGACCCTGGTCTGCGGCGACGTCCTCGGTCCGTACCTGCACCCGCGCGGACGGCGTTCGGTCGCGGGACGGATGGCGGCCCTCGGGGTGACCGTGGTGCAAGGGCCGGGCGCGACCGTGACCGCGGTGACGGCCGACGCCGTCGGGCTCAGCGACGGCCGGACGCTGCCCAGCGCCGTCACCGTCTGGACCGCCGGGTTCGGCGTGCCGGACCTGGCCCGCCGCAGCGGGCTGAGCACCGACGTGGACGGCCGCCTGCTGACGGACGAGACGCTGACCAGCGTGGACGATGAGCGGATCGTCGCGGCTGGCGACTCCGCGGCGCCGTCGGACCTCCCGCTGCGGATGAGCTGCCAGGCGGCGATGCCCCTCGGCGCGCGAGCCGCAGACACGGTGCTCAGCCGGATCTCGGGGGAGCAGCCGGGGACGCTCAACGAGGTGTTCGCCGGGCAGTGCATCAGCCTGGGCCGCCAGGCGGGGATCTTCCAGTTCGCCCACCGGTACGACGAGGCGATCTGGTTCCACGTCGGCGGGCGTCCGGGGGCGTCCCTGAAGGCGTACGTGGTCAACGGCACCGTCGAGCACCTGGTCGGGGAGGCGCGCAAGCCGGGGTCGTACCGCCTGCACCGCGTCTCCGGTGGGCCGCGACGGCAGCAGCGGCTGGAGGCGCGGGGCGCGGCGGCGCAGACGGTGCCCCGCTGACGGTGCCCGGCCCCGCGTCGGTGTGATCGGTAGTTCGTCGCGTGATCGGCAGTTCGAACTGCCGATCATGCTACGAACTACCGATCACGCGCCGCCGTAAATCGGCTTGCGGCGCCCGCAGCTCACCTGGTGCCATGCACCGTGCACCTCACCTCAGAGACCGTCGCCGACGGCGTCCGCGAACAGCTCTTCATGATCGGGGACGTCCCTGGGGCGCTCTGGACGCCCGCTGCGGGTTCCGGTCCCCGGCCGCTGGTCCTGATCGGGCACGGCGGTGGTCAGCACAAGAAGGGGTGGGAAGTCGTCTCCCGGGCGTTCCCCTACGTCCGGTCCTGTGGCTATGCGGTAGCCGCGATCGACGCGCCGGGAACCGGCGACCGGCCGGAGCACCCCGAGATCCAGCGGCTGGTCGAGCTCGTCGACGGACGGACGGCCGCCGGCGAGCCCGTCGGTTCGGCGTGGCCTGAGCTCTGCGAGACCGTGGCGTCGCAGCTCATCCCCGACTGGCAGACCACCCTGGACACGCTCCAGACGCTGGACTACGTCGGTGCGGACCAGCCCGTCGGGTACTACGGCCTGTCCCAGGGTGGCGAGATGGGCATCCGCCTCGTCGCGGCGGAACCCCGCATCACGGCTGCTGTCCTGGGCCTCGTCGGGAGCGAGTGGCTCACCGAGGCGGCCGCGAGGATCACCGTCCCGGTCGAGTTCGTGCTGCAGTGGGACGACGAGGGAGCGCCGCGCGACTCCGTCATGAGGCTGTTCGACGCCCTTGGTTCCGCCGAGAAGACGCTGCACGCCAATCCAGGCAGCCACTTCCGGGTCCCGCTCTTCGAGATCGACAGCTCCGTCCGCTTCTTCGCCCGGCACCTCGGGACGGCGGGGGGCTCCTGACGGTCTCCGGCTGAGGTGGCAGCCGGCCGTTCGGCACGGGCTCGCGGTCCGCGGACTATCGTTCCCGGCATGGCGACCCTGAAGGACGTGGTGTTCGACTGCCGTTACCCCGCCTCCCTGGCGCGGTTCTGGGCCGGTGTCCTGGACGACTACGACGTCGCGGACTACGACGACGAAGAGCTGGAGCGCCTGCGCGCCATGGGGGTCGACGACCCGGAGGACGATCCCTCCGTACTGGTTGAAGCGGCCGACGGCGGTAGCCCGCGACTGTTCTTCAACCGGGTGCCTGAGCCCAAGACGGTGAAGAACCGCGTGCATCTCGACCTCCGCACCACGGACCTCGAGGCGGAGGTGGCGCGCCTGATCGCAGCCGGTGCCAGCGAGGTCGGCCGCCACGAGAACTGGGTGGTGCTCGCCGACCCGGAGGGCAACGAGTTCTGCGTGTTCCCGGACTAGCTGATGACGGACGAGTGGATCGAGAGGCTCGTGGGCCTGGTGGGTACACCGCAAAGGCGAGACATCGACTGGGCGAGATATGGTTCGCGAAACGGCATGGTGCTGCCGTCGAGCTATAGAAGCCTGGCGGAGGTCTTTGGCCCCGGTGCCTTTTCCCGGTCGGTCAACCTTCTCGCGGTCGACCCCGGCAAACCGATGGATCTATATGGTGGGCTTGTTGCGCACCAACAAGCGGAGGATGCCGTCCACCCAGGCGGACCCGACGGTCCGTACGCTCCGTACTCGATCTTTCGCGGCAGGGGCGAGGGATTGATTCCATGGGGCTGGAGCGAATGGGATGAGCACTTCTATTGGCTTGCCTCAGAGGAGGTCGCCCCGGACGAGTGGCCCATATTGGCGGCCACGGACGATTTCGCTTCCGAGGGCTGGTTCAGGTTCGAGATGTCGGTGCCCCAATTTGTCTGGACGATCCTGACGACCTTCGAACTCGCGCCGTTCGGCTGGGATGAGCAGCTGGCGGAGCACACCTTCCTGTCGGCGAGCTCCGTGGAGATGACTTGATCGAGGATGCCAAGGCCATCATCCGAGCCCGGATACTGCCGCACCGGTCGACCGCGACTCAGATTGACTGGCCGCTCCTCGAGGAATTGTGGGGTCACCAGTTCCCGGCCGACTACAAGTGGTTCCTTTCCACGTACGGTCCCGGCGTGCTGGAGGGGAAGCTGACGTTCCACGTCCCCGAGGCGCCTGACGCCAAGCCTTCCGAAGGGATGGCGGCCGCCTCCTTCGAGGCGCGAGCGGTCTGGTTGTTGACCGGCAACCCTCCGGACGGAATCGGGTGGTGTGGCGACCCGAACCTGATCACCTGGGGAGACGACGAGAACGCGAACCTCTATTGCTGGGATGCGTCCGGACCAGCGGATTCTTGGGTGACTCTGGTGAGCGATCGCGAGGACGGCCTGTGGCGGGGGTTCCGGCTGTCGTTTACCGAGCTTGTCGCAGGACTCATCGAAGGGAGATTCGGGGACTTCCCGTTCGGTCCCCGACGGCCGGAGGGCGATGCGCCATGGAGGTACATCGACACCGAGGCCGTTCGGGAGATATGGGCCCGCGGCGACGATCCCTGGGCGTGAGCTCCTGCCGATCACGCCCGGGCCCGTCGTCGCTAAATTGGGCGGTTTCACCCGCTATGCTCCCGCCCATGGTTCGCGTCCTCATCCCGCTCCTGTACGTCGCGCTCGTCGTCTACGCCCTGGTGGACGTGGTCCAGTCGGACGAGGAGGACACGGGCGGGATCGGCAAGGGCCTCTGGATCTTCGCCATCGTGTTCCTGCCCCTCGTCGGCTCGATCGCCTGGATCGTGGTGAGCAGCGGCTCCCGACGGCGTCGCGGCGTCTCCCGTCGCAGCACCGGGTTCCCGGCTGGAGAGGTGCCGCCTGCGCAGTATCCGAAGCGCGAGCGCACCTGGGAGAAGGAGGCGTCGACGTACGCGCCTGAGGACGACCCCGAGTTCCTGTGGCTCATGGAGCAGGCCAAGAAGAAGCGCGAGCGCGAGGCGCAGGGACGCGGGAACCAGGAGCCGGGAGCCACGGCGCCCGACGCTCACTGAGGATCCCGCGCCCCTGAAAGCCGATCACGCGGAGCCGGCCGCCCGCCGCGAGCGCCCCAGCACCACGCCGCCCAGCACGAGGGCCGCGACCCCGAGGGCCGCTGCGAGGTACGCGCCGGCCAGCCCGCTCCCGGTGCCGATGCCGGCGTCGGCGGTGACCACGACGTAGGCGGCCACGGCGAGCGCGACCACCCCGCTGCCGAGGGCCAGCGCCGCGCCGAGCCAGCGGCCGGCGGTGGTTCCGGCGATGCGGCAGTCGGGGCGGGCGAGCGCCCGCCAGCCAGAGGCGATCCCTGAGAGCCCGGCGACGGCGGCGACGACGGACCAGATCCGTCCGGACGTCAGCGCATAAGCGGCGCCCTCCGCCGCGAGGGACGAGCCGGCACCCTCGACAAGAACAGCAGCCAGCATGGACATGGAGTACTCCTTCGGTCGGACGACGACGCGATCCGCGTCAGGCACCGATCGTCGCCCTGCCGGCCACCGGGCCGCGTCGGCCTCGCGGCGACCGCGCCTCCGCACCTCAGCGCACCCCGGACAGAACGAGGTACGTCGAGCGACGTAGGCACCCCCGCCCACGGGCGGACGCGCTGTCGGGCAACGCGCCCCTACCATCGCCCCATGGGACTCACCGCGGCGTCGCTCCGCCTGCCGCCGTGGGCGTCGCTCCGCCTGCCGCCGTGGGCGCAGGACGTCCTGATCACGCTGTTCGTCACGGTGATGCAGGTCCAGGGCACGATCGTCCGCGGGGCCGAGCCGGGGGAGCGCCCGCTCACGGACCTCGGGAGCCTCGGCTACGCCCTGCTGGTCCTGAGCGGGATGGCCCTCGCCGGACGACGCCGGTGGCCGGTCCCCGTCCTCGTCGTCACCGCGGCGTCGAGCGCGGCCTACTACGCCGTCGGCCTCCCCGACGGGCCTACGTGGCTCGCCCTCTTCGTCGCCCTGTACACGGTGGCCGCGTACGGCGACGGTCGCCGGTCCCTGCTGATGACCGGGGGCACGATCACCGTCCTCACGGTGGTCTGGCTGGTCGCCGCGGCCGACATCGAGCCGCGCGCCGCGATCGGCTGGGTCTTCTTCCGGATCGGCACGTCGGTCATGAGCACCGCCCTGGGGGAGTGTGTCCGGTCGCGGCAGGTCATCGCGGCCCAGGCACTGCAGCGCGCGGAAGAGGCCGAACGTACCCGCGACGACGTGGCCCGCGCACGGGTCGACGCCGAACGAGTCCGCATCGCCCGCGAGGTCCACGACACCGTGGCGCACGCCATCGCCATCATCAACATCCAGTCGGGGGTCACGGCGCACGTCCTGGACCGGCGTCCCGACCGTGCGCGTGACGCCCTGGAGGCCATCGAGCAGACCAGCTCGCGGGCGCTGCGCGAGATGCGCGCCATCCTGGGGGTGCTCCGGGACGACGACGGCCGCGCGCCGCACCCCGGCCTGGCCGAGATCGGCGACCTGGCGGACAAGGCACGCGACGCAGGCCTCGACCTGACGGTGCGGACGGCGCCACCCGGGTCCCCGCTGCCGAGCGCCGTGGAGCACGCCGCCTACCGCATCGTGCAGGAGTCGGTCACCAACGTGATCCGCCACGTGGGCCCCACCCGCGTCACGGTCGCGCTCACCCCGGGCGCCGACAGCCTGGAGGTCCGGGTGTCCGACGACGGCCGCGGGCCAGGCCCGGAGCGCGACCCCGCCGTCCGGCGTCGGCCCGGTGCGGGGGACGACGACGGCGCCGCGCCCGGGCGAGGCATCCTCGGGATGCGCGAGCGCTGCGAGCTGCTGGGCGGCGAGCTCCGTGCGGGCCCGGTGGCGGGCGGCGGGTTCGAGGTTCTTGCGCGCCTGCCTCTTGCGCCGACCGGGGCGCTGCGGTGAGCGCCGAGGTGGTGCCGCCGTCGGCCGACGCCCCGATCCGGGTGCTGCTTGCCGACGACGAAGGGCTGGTCCGCTCGGGCTTCCGGCTGCTGCTCGACCTGGAGGACGACCTCGTGGTCGTCGGGGAGGCCGTCCACGGCGCGGACGCGGTGGAGCAGGCGAGGGCGACCCGCCCCGACGTCGTGCTCATGGACATCCGGATGCCACGGCTGGACGGGATCCAGGCCACCGCCCGGATCGCCGCCACGCGCGGGCTCGAACAGGTGCGCGTCCTCATCCTCACCACCTACGACACGGACGAGTACGTGTTCGACGCGCTGCAGGCCGGAGCCAGCGGGTTCCTCCTCAAGGACTCGGGACCCGCCGAGCTGCTGCACGCGATCCGGGTGGTCGCCGCGGGGGAGGCGCTCCTGGCGCCGCGGATCACGCGCCGCCTGGTCGGCCAGTTCGCCGCCCAGCGGGCCGCGAGCCGGGTCGCGGAGGACCGGCTCGTGGTGCTGACCGAGCGCGAGCGGGAGGTGGTGGCCCTCGTGGGGCAAGGTCTGAACAACGTTGAGATCGGGGCCGCGCTGTTCCTCAGCCCGGCCACCGCGCGCACCCACGTGAGCCACGCGATGGTGAAGCTCGGCGCGCGGGACCGGGCGCAGCTGGTGGTCGTCGCGTACGAGACGGGGCTGGTGACCCCGGGCGGGTAGTGCCTCGGCCGCCGCGAGCCGCCACCCCCGAGACCTCAGCGCGCCCGGTGGCGCGCCGCGACCGCCGCGACCTCGTCGTCGGCCTGGAACGGCTCCACCCAGAAGACGAGCTCATGGCCGTCGCGGAAGGGCTCGACCACCTCCACGTTCTCGTAGGAGACGCCGCCGGGGATCGGGCGGTCGCTCGCCCAGTAGGCCCAGCGGCCGTTCACGAGCACCGTGAGCTCGTCGCTCGGCTCGGGCACGCGCCAGCCCTGGACCGCCTTCTCGCCGACGTACCGCCAGTGGTCCGCGGTGCCCTCGGCGGCGACGGCGTCCTGGGGCGCGTCCTCGTCGGGCGTCGCCCAGACGGCCACGGCGCCGTCGTGCTCCGCCAGCTCGGTCCGGCCGAACACGCCGTGGTCGGCGAAGTGCGTCCCGGTGAAGCCGGGCCACAGGTCCGACGGCGTGACGGTGCGGTCTCGCAGGTGGAGGCGGCGCAGCCGCGCGAAGTTCCCCATCGTCGCCGTGAGGACGCAGGACGCGAGCGGTACCGAGCTCTCGCGGACCGAGGCCGCCAGGGACATCTCACGCGGCCGGTCGGCCCGGAAGCGCAGGCGCACGACGACGTCCGCCCCGTTCTCGAAGCGCTCGCTGTGCACGTAGACGGTCAGGTGCTCGACGCCGTCGATCTCCTCGACCACACCGCGCGCCGGCTCCAGGGGGTCGCGCGGGGTGGCGTCGTCGGGGCCGTCGGCGCTCCAGAAGCGCTTGCCCGGCGCGTCGTCGAGCGCGCTGTGCTCCAGCTCCGAGAAGCCACGCTCCGTGGACCCGAGCGGGATGGGCTCGACGGCGACGAAGTTCAGGAGCCGCTCCCGCGGGTGCCCGAGATAGGGGGCGTAGACGCGGAGCAGGCCGCGCGGGCCGCGCAGCGGGTGCAGGCCCACCTGGAGCCCGTCGACGAAGCCCCAGCGCGGCTCGGCCGGTGCGTCGGCCGCGGGGCGGAGCCAGCCGCCGTCGGCCTCGGGCGGGTGACCCGCCGGCTGGTGGTGGGGGGTGCCGGCAGCGGTGTGCGTCATGTGACCTTCCAGACCTGAGCGGGGGACCTCGCGGTTCGGGCTGCACGGTAGTCCGAACCGAAACCGGTTTCAAGGGCCTCGGCGTTTCTCGGGGGACCAGCGGCGCGATCACGGGCATCCTGCTCGCAGATCCCCGCCGATTCCCGGCACAATCCGGTCGCGCGGCCTGTTATCAACTCGTCGCTTGACGCTGAAATCGGTTTCATGTCAGGCTGGGGCCGCACGCCACGGTCGAGGAGGATTCATGGCACGTTACAGGTTCAGGCGCACCGCGCTGGTCGTCGCACCGGCTCTGGGCGCCCTGACGCTGGCTGCGTGCGGCGGATCCCCCCAGGTCCCGGTCGCAGGCACCGTCGTCGACCAGGAGTTCCTGCTCAAGGGTGTCACGGGAGTCGAGCGCGTCGGACAGGTCACGGGAGCCGAGGCTCCCGGCGACACCACGCAGCACGCGGTCAACTTCACCGACCTCGGGTCCATGTTCGAGGCGGACGGCAAGGTGTGGTTCGTCTTCGGCGACACCTTCGGCGAGCGCGCGGACGACTTCACCGGCGGGGGCGGCTCGTTCTGGCGCTCCAACACCCTGGGCTGGACCACCGACGACGACCCGTCCGACGGGATCACGCTCGAGGGCATGATCCTGGACGACACAGGGTCGGCGAAGGAGCTGCTGCCCTCGAAGAAGATCGACGGCGACGAGATGACCGTCATCCCGACGCACGGCTTCGCCACCGACGCCGGCATGTACCTCCACTACATGTCCGTGCGGAAGTGGGGCACGCCCGGCGAGTGGGAGGTCAACCACGCGGGTCTCGCGCGGTCGACGGACGAGGGCCAGACGTGGGCTACGCTGGATGGTCCCGTCTGGAGCGGTGACTCCGGCTTTGTGCAGATCAGCCCCGCCCACGTGACCGTGGACGGCGTCGACTGGCTCTACGTCTGGGGCGTGACGCACGGCAGGTTCGGCGGCGTCTCGCTCGCGCGGGTGCCCGCGGCCGAGGTGGAGGAACCCGAGCACTGGGAGTACTTCACCGGGCTCGA
The DNA here is from genome assembly GCF_003946865.1 of Antribacter gilvus. Lineage (GTDB taxonomy): Bacteria > Actinomycetota > Actinomycetes > Actinomycetales > Cellulomonadaceae > Antribacter > Antribacter gilvus. Next base: position 327,171 of record NZ_QXTH01000005.1, on the reverse strand, counting down.
CGACGACAGCGAGCCCCTGTGGGGCTCCGACCCCGGCGAGGCCGGCCTGGTGCTCGACGACACGGTGGGCGAGCTCTCCGTCGTCTGGAACGACCACCTCGGCCGGTGGATCATGACCTACCTCGCCGAGGGACGCGGCGTCGTCCTCCGCGAGGGAGTGACCCCCTGGGGTCCCTGGGGCGAGCCGTTCGAGCTCGTCGGCGCCACCGAGGTGCCGGGGCCCTACGCCCCCTACATGCTCCCGCGATACACGCAGGACGGCGGGCGCACCATCTACTTCACGCTGTCGATCTGGGATCCGTACAACGTGTTCTGGTACCGGGCCGAGCTCGTCACAGGCTGACGGCCCCGCACCGACCCGGCTCGAGGACGAGCCGTTCATTCAACGAGGAGGACACATGTTCAGCAAGCGATCACGTCGAGTGATCGGCGCCGCTGCCGCGGTAGCCGCCACCTTCGGTCTCGCCGCGTGCGGCGCTTCCGGCGGCGGCGAGACCACGGCTGACGGCCGCGTCGAGGTCACCTTCTGGCAGCAGAAGTTCGAGGACTACCAGCAGGAGTGGTTCAAGAAGAACGTCGACGCGTTCAACGCGTCCCAGGACGAGGTGACCGTCAAGCTCCAGGTGGTGCCCGCCGACACCTGGGAGCAGAAGCTCCAGGCCGCGCAGGCCGCCGGCAAGCAGCCGGACATCAGCACGCTGAGCTACGGCAGGATCAAGCCCGGCGTCGCCGAGGGCAAGTTCGCGCCGCTCGACGAGTACCTCCCGACCGAGGCGTTCAGCGACATCAAGGAGAACGTCTCCCCGTTCGTCACGGTGGACGGCAAGCACTACGCGTACCCGATGCTCGTGGAGCCGTCCACGGTGCTGTACTACCGCTCCGACCTGGCGGAGGCCGCCGGGCTCGACCCGAACAGCCCGCCGGAGTCGTGGGACGAGCTCATCGAGTGGTCCCGTGCCCTCACGCAGGGTGACGTCAAGGGGATGACGGTGGCGTCGACCGCCGCCGACCTCGGCTGGGCCAGCTGGGGCCTGCAGTACAACGCGTGCGGCCACCTGCCGATCAGCGACGACTGGTCCGAGGCGCGGGCGACCGAGCCGTGCTTCGCGGAGCTCGCCGAGTTCTACAAGACCCTCTATCAGGAGGGCCTCATGCCCCAGACGCCCAAGGTGGGCTACGCGGACGGCATGCCCTACGGCGAGGGCGAGGTCGCGATGATGCAGGGCGGTTCCTGGGTCGTGGGTCAGCTCAAGAACGACTTCCCCGACGTCGTCGACACGACGATGGTGGCTCCGTTCCCGTCCATCGACGGTGACCCGACCAAGACGACCGCGTCGCTCGGCGGCTGGACGCTGGGGCTCGACTCCAAGTCGAAGAACCCGGAGGCCGCGGCGAAGTTCATCGAGTACCTGCTGGCCGGCGACCCCGAGATCATGGCCGACTTCTTCACCGAGACCGGCTACTCGAAGTACACCGTCCGCACGTCGGTCGACGAGGCGCTCGCGAACGACCCCGAGGCGTCCGCCGACCCGTTCATGGCCGTGATCTCCGAGAAGATCGTGCCCTACGGCCAGGCCGAGCCGGCCTACCCGTGGGACGTCGCGCTCGCCATGGGCACCGCGATCGAGTCCTCGATGAAGGGGTCTGCTGACATCGAGACGTCGCTGAAGACGGCCGACGACGCGATCAACGACATCATCGAGAAGCAGAAGCTCTCCGGGACCGCGACGAACTAGCACACGTCTGTGGTGGCCCGGGCCCTGGCGACCCGGGCCACCGTGGAGGAAGGACGGCATCGTGTCCATCACCGCGGACCAGCAGCGCGGCATCATCCCGAGCCCGATCAAGGCTCCCGGCAAGCGAGGCGCCGGCCGCTTCGCCGGCATACCCGGCAAGACGTCGCCGGCCAACCGCGACAACGTCACCGCCTACCTGATGATCGCGCCCATGGTGGTCCTGCTCGGGATCTTCGTCATGTGGCCGCTCGTCTACGCGTTCTATCTCAGCGGGTTCGAGATCAGCTTCTACTCGGAACCGGAGTTCGTCGGCCTGCAGTTCTACAAGTACGTGCTCGAGGACCCGAAGTTCTGGTCGTCGCTGGGCGTGGGTCTGGCCTACGCCGCGATGGTCGTCCCGACGGGCATGTTCATCTCGCTGATGATCGCGAGCGTCATCAAGACCCTCAGCGCCCGCATGGCGGCCTTCCTGAAGACGACGATCTACGTGCCCGCCGTGGTCTCCACGGTGGTGGCCTCCGTGCTCTTCGTCTTCATCTACCAGGACCAGGGTCTCGCGAACTGGATGCTCGGGGCGCTCAACGCCGGCCCGGTCGCCTGGCTCAACGATCCGGCGACCGCGCTGCCCGCCATCGCGGTCCCCGGCATCTGGCTGGGCCTCGGGATCACCACGCTCATCATGCTGGCCGGCCTGCTCGACATCCCGGAGAGCTACTACGAGTCGGCGCAGCTCGACGGCGCCTCGTTCGTGCAGCGGACCTGGTACATCACCATCCCGCTGCTGAAGAACGTGCTCCTGTACCTGTTCGTCACCGGGACGGTCGCGGCGCTCCAGATGCTCGACCTGCCGCTCATCATGACGAACGGCGGGCCGGTCAACGCGACCACGACCCCCAACCTGTTCATCTTCAACACGTTCCGGGACGGGAGCGAGTACTCGACGAGCTTCTCGCTCACCGCCGCCCTGCTGCTGTTCCTCGTCCTCGGCGGCATCTCGGTCCTCGTGTTCCGGCTCATCAGCTCCGAGAAGGCGATCGACGGCTGAGCCTCGGCTCACCCCGTCGCGAGAAAGCGAAACCATGACACGGACTCTCCGCACCACAGTCGTCAAGTGGGTCCTGCTCGTCCTCATCTCGACGAGCGTCCTCTTCCCCCTCGCCTGGATGGCGATCGCCGGATTCAAGGGAAAGACGGAGGTGCTCTCGAGCCCCTTCCAGTTCTTCCCCGAGGTCTGGAACGTCCAGAACTACATCGACATCGTCCAGGACCCGCAGTTCTCCCAGTCCATGGCGGTGACCTTCCTCGGCGCCGCGATCTTCACGGTGCTCAGCCTCGCCGTGAACTCGATGGCCGCCTACGCGCTGGCCCGCCTCGACTTCTCGTTCAAGCGGTTCTGGTGGATCTACTGCATCCTGCCGATGTTCGTCCCGATGATGGCCATCCTGCTGACGTCGTTCGTCGTCGTCACCGAGCTGGGGATGCTCGACACCCTGGCGGTCCTCATCATCCCGGGCGTCGCCTCGTCGATCCAGATGTTCTTCATCCGGCAGTTCTACCTCGGCATGCCGATGGCCCTCGAAGAGGCCGCCCGCATCGACGGGTGCAACCGGTTCCAGATCTTCACGAAGATCTTCGTGCCGCAGTCGTCCGCCGTGTTCGTCGTCGTGGGCATCGGCTCGTTCCTCGCCTACTGGAACGCGTACGTCTGGCCCATCCTCACGATCACGGACCCCAACCTCATGCAGATCATGCAGTTCCTGGGGACCTTCCGGTCCGAGCGGGGCAACGAGTGGGGGCTGCTCATGGCCGGCTCCACCCTCGCGGCGCTGCCGACCATCCTCCTGCTGCTGCTCTTCCAGCGGTTCGTCGTGGCGGGCGTGCGGATCTCGGGCATCAAGTGAGCCGCGCCGCGCTGACGCCTCTCCCGCTCGGCGCGGTCCGCCCGCAGGGCTGGCTCGAGCGCCAGCTCCGGCTCCAGGCGGCCGGGCAGACCGGCCGCCTGGAGGAGCTGTGGCCCGACGTCGGCCCGGACAACGGCTGGCTCGGCGGCACCGGCGACGACTGGGAGCGCGCGCCCTACTACCTCGACGGGCTGGTGCCGCTCGCCTGGCTGCTCGACGACGCCGCGCTGAAGGCGCGCGCCGTGCCGTGGATCGAGGCGATGCTCGCGAGCCGGCGCGAGGACGGGTCCTTCGGCCCCGCGACGAACGACGACTGGTGGCCGCGCATGGTCGCCGTCAAGGTCCTGACCCAGTACGCCGAGGCGGCCGGGGACGAGCGCGTACCGGCGTTCCTGCGGGGGTACTTCGCCTTCCAGGCCAAGGAGCTCCCGGGCCGCCCGCTCGCGGGCTGGGCCCGGGCGCGCGGCGCGGACAACGTGCTGGGCGTGCTCTGGCTGCACGACCGGGCGCCCGAGCCGTGGCTCCTCGACCTCGCCCGCCTGCTCCTCGACCAGACCACCCCGTGGGAGCACCACCTCACGGAGGCGCTGCCCCGGGCGGCGGTCACGGAGTTCGCGCACGAGGTCCACGGGCCCAACGTCGCGATGGGGCTCAAGCTGCCGGCCGTCCGTGCGCTGGTCGACGGCGACCCCGGCCACCGGGAGAGCGCCCGCGCCATGCGCGAGCAGCTCGACCGGTACCACGGCCTCGTCAGCGGCGTGTTCTCGGGGGACGAGTGGCTGGGCGGGCGCGAGCCGTGGCACGGCACGGAGACGTGCCAGGTCGTGGAGCACGCCTTCACCCTCGCGCAGCTCGCCCGCACCTGGGGCGACGCGGCCTTCGGGGACGAGCTCGAGCTGGTGGCGTTCAACGCCCTCGCGGCGGCGAACGACCCGGAGATGCGGGCCCACCAGTACCACCAGCAGCCCAACCAGGTGCTGGTGTCGTTCGCCCAGCGCGGCTGGACGTTCAGCGGCGACGACGCGAACGTGTTCGGCTTCGAGCCGCACTACGGCTGCTGCACGGCGAACCTCCACCAAGGCTGGCCCAAGCTCGCGGCCTCGCTCTGGATGGGGCACGACGGCGGGCTGACCGCGGTCGCGTACGCGCCCTGCTCGGTGGCGACGGAGGTGGACGGCGCGGCCTTCGCGTTCGACGTCGACACCGACTACCCCTTCGAGGAGACCGTGCGGCTCCGGGTCCGTGAGGCCGGCCCGGGCCCGGTCGAGCTGCGGCTGCGCGTCCCGGCGTGGTGCGAGGCGCCGTCGGTCATGATCGACGACGTCCCGACGGACGTCGAGCCGGTCGACGGGTACGTCACGCTGCGCGGTACCTGGTCCGCCGGCGACGTCGTCGAGCTGACCCTGCCGATGCGGGTGCGGCTCGTGGAGCGCGACGGCGGCGCGCTGGGCGTGCGGCTCGGCCCGCTCGTGCTCGTGCACGGGATCCCCGAGATCTGGCGGCCGGTGCAGGGCGGCGCGGGCCTGGGGGAGTGGGAGATCACCCCGAGGCGGTCGTGGAACTTCGGGCTGTGGCCTGACGCGGCCGACTCGTGGCGCGTGCTGCGCCGGCCCAGCGGGGAGGTGCCGTTCGCACGCTCGGCGGCACCCGTCACCGTCGTCGGCCACGGGGCCCGCCTGTCGGCGTGGCGGCTCGTCGACGGCTCGGCCGGGCCGCTGCCGGAGTCTCCGGCGCACACCCGGGCGCCGATCGAGGACCTCGAGCTCGTCCCCTACGGGTCGTCGCGGTGCCGGATCGCGGAGTTCCCGGTCATCGCGCCGCAGGGTGCGGTGACGACGGGCCACGACGTGTACGCGTGACGGTTCGCGCCGAGATAGTGAGTTCGTCCGCCTGGATCGCCCCATATGGGGCGATCCAGGCGGACGAACTCACTATCTCGGCATCGTCGGCTGGACAGGTCAGTCCCGGGGCGCGCGGGGCGGCATCGAGCCGAGGTCAGGCACCGGGGCGGTGCCCAGGTGGACCTCCATGTCGTCGGCCGACGGCGTCCGCGGCCGGGCCGCGGTCGGACGGTCCAGGTAGAAGATGGCGGTCGACGCGATGTCGTCGCGCAGCGGGAGGTACCGCCAGCCGCTCCGCCAGCCCAGCGCCTGGATGTCGACGCGCAGGCGCTCGGCGAAGTGGATCGGGTCGGTCAGGTGCCAGCGGTACATGCCGAAACGCTGCTGGCTGACGTAGAGCCCGTCGGGCTTGATCACCTGGGGCATGCCGAGGTAGGGCGTGGAGAACTCCGTGTAGCCCTGACCGGGGACGTCGAAGTTCCACGCGCCGCCGAAGTAGTCCTCGGTGCCGGTGCCGCAGATCGTCGGGTACTCCTCGTCGGAGTCCAGGTAGAACTTGATCTCGCCCTCGCCCCACCACCCGTTGGAGTTCACGCCCCAGGCGATGTAGGTGCCGACGTAGTGGCCCGAGCCCTCGACGCCCTCCACGATGGTGTGCGGCACGAGCTCCTCGAGCGGGTTGCTGCGCCGCCACTGGGCGTGGAAGTAGCCGTCGGTGGAGTAGTCGCCGCCCTGCTCGAAGGTCACCTGGTAGTAGACGCGCACGTCCACCTCGGAGGTGTTCTCGACCGTGAGGCGGGCGCCGGACCGGAACGGCATGGGCCAGTAGGAGTTGAAGCCGCCCTGCGGGTTGGCGGCGATCATCTGCGAGCTGACCTGCGTGAAGACGCCCCAGCCGTTGCAGAAGAAGTCGCCGTAGGGCACCTCGACCGCCGGCTCCTCGGCGCCGTCCCAGTAGGCGCGCAGGATGAGCGTGCGCCAGTTGTCGGTGTGCGTCGTGATCCAGATGTGCGTGATCTTGCCGGCGCCCTCGATGGTGGCGAGGTCGAAGGTCTCGCCCGCCTTGATGTCGACGCTGGGGGAGATCTTCCACCCGGGCCCCAGGTCACGCGCGCACGCGGCACCCGTTCCCTCGGTAGCGCGTCCGCCGCCACCGACGGAGCCGTCGAAGTTCTCGGGGCTGATGGAACGCGTCCGGACGTCTCGCAGACGCGAGACGTCGGTGAGGCCGTGGTCGGCCATGCTGACACCACACTTCCTTGTGCACGGGCCCAGTGGGCCGCTGCTTGTGAAACCGATTTCATCAGAGTATTGTCGGCACAGGTCGGTGTCAATCGGCGCGGAAGCGCTCGGGACAGCACCGAGTTTCACCAGGACTCACGCCGGAAGGACGCCGATGGCCACGATCTACGAGGTCGCAGACCTTGCTGGTGTGTCCCCTGCGACGGTCTCCCGGGTCTTCAACGGCACGCGGGTGTCGCCGGAGAACGCCGAGCGCGTCCGCGAGGCGGCGAAGAAGCTGAGCTTCACGCCGAACCGCGCCGCGCGCACGCTCCGCCGGCAGCACTCCGAGGTCATCACGCTCGTCATCCCGGACATCGAGAACCCGTACTTCACGGAGATGGCGCGGGGCGTCGAGGACGTGGCGCAGGAGGCCGGGTTCTCCGTGGTGCTGTGCAACACCGACTCGCAGCACGACAAGGAGGCGACCTACCTCGAGATCGCGCTCCTGGAGAGCATGGCCGGGGTGATCGTGGCCCCCGCCTCCAGCCGGACCGACCTCGCCGGCGTGATCGCCAAGGGCCGCCCCGTCGTGACTGTCGACCGGACCACGGACTTCGAGGTGGACTCGGTCGTCATGTCCAACCGCCCGGCGGGCCGGGCCGCCACGGACGCGCTCTACCAGGCCGGATACCGCAGGATCGCCTGCATCACGGGCCCCGAGGACATCGAGACGGCGTTCGACCGCGCCCAGGGCTGGAAGGACGTCGTGACCCGCCACGCCATGTTCCCCGACCCCGAGGAGTACCTCCGGTACTCCACGTTCGGGGTCGACGGCGGCGTGAAGGTCATGGCGGACCTGCTCTCCCTGCCGGAGCCGCCGGACGCGCTGGTGGCGGCCAACAACCTGCTCGGCGTGGGCGCCCTGCAGGTGCTCACCGAGCGAGAGCTGCCCCCGCTCCGGATGGGGGTCGCCGTGATCGGTGGACTGCCCTTCACGACGCTCCCGCCGAGCGCGGTCACCGTGGTGCGGCTGCCTGCCCGGCACATGGGCATCACCGCGGCGCGCGTCCTGATCGACCGGATCAAGGGCGACACCCAGCCCGCCCGCACCATCGTGCTCCGGCACCAGCTCGTCCCGGGGGAGCACCGGGCCCCCTGACCTGCCCGTGGGGCGGCGCTGGGGCGCCGGCCCGCGCGGCGCTTTTGCCGCAGTGAGGTGAAATCGATTTCTGTACAACGGATGAAAAATACCGCTTCCCAGCGACGGATCAAGGAGGATCCCATGAGCCAGCAGTGCACCCTGGGCGTCGACATCGGGACGTCCTCCAGCAAGGGCGTCCTCGTCGCGGCCGACGGCACGGTGCTCGGCACCGCCACCCGGCAGCACCGGGTGGAACGGCCGCGGACGGGGCACGTCGAGATGGACCCGCGCATCTGGTGGCAGGAGTTCGTCGAGCTGTCCCGCGAGCTGCTCGACGGCGCACGCCGGGCCGGTCACGACGTCGTCGTCCGGGCTGTGGGCGTGAGCGGGATGGGGCCGTGCGTCGCCCTCGCCGATGCCCACCTGGACCCCGTGCGTCCCGCCATCCTCTACGGCGTCGACACCCGGGCGACCGAGCAGATCACGCGCCTGACCGTGGAGCTCGGCCCCGCCGCGATCGTCGCCCGCGGCGGCTCCGCCCTGACCACGCAGGCCGCCGGGCCGAAGATCGTCTGGGTCGCGGAGCACGAGCCCGAGGCCGCCGCCCGCGCCCGCCGCCTCTACATGCCGGCGTCATGGCTGGTCGCGCACCTCACCGGCGAGTACGTGCTCGACCACCACTCGGCCAGCCAGTGCAACCCGCTCTACGACCTCGAGGCCCGCGAGTGGTACGCGCCCTGGTGCGAGCAGTACGCCCCCGGCCTCGAGCTGCCCCGCCTCCTCTGGGCGGGCGACGTGGCAGGCACCGTCACGGCGGAGGCCGGCCTGGCCACTGGGATCCCCGAGGGCGTCCCGGTCATCACCGGCACCATCGACGCCTGGGCGGAGGCCGTGAGCGTCGGTGCCCACGACGTGGGCGACCTCATGGTCATGTACGGCACCACGATGTTCCTCGTCGCCACCACCGACCGGCTCGTCCGGACGCCGTCGATGTGGACCACCGTCGGCGCGCTCGCCGGCCGGACGTGCCTGGCGGGCGGCATGGCGACGTCGGGCGCGATCACCACCTGGATCCGCGACCTGGTCAGCGGCGGCGCCGCGGCGCCCGGCTACCCGGAGCTGCTGGCGGAGGCCGCCGCCTCCGGGCTGGGGTCGCGCGGGCTGCTGATGCTGCCCTACTTCGCGGGGGAGCGCACGCCCGTGCAGGACCCGGACGCGCGGGGCGTCGTCGTCGGCCTGACGCTGGAGCACGGCCGCGGCGACCTGTACCGGTCCGCGCTCGAGGCGACCGCCTTCGGGGTGCGGCACAACCTCGAGACGCTGCGCGCCGCGGGCGCGCAGATCGACCGCGTCGTCGCCGTGGGCGGCGGGACGGCGGGGGACCTCTGGACCCAGATCGTCTCGGACGTCACCGGGCTCGCGCAGGAGATCCCCGCCACCACGATCGGCGCGTCGTACGGCGTGGCCTTCCTCGCTGCGTCGGCGGTGGCGGAGCCCGGGGCGCAGCCCTCCATGGCGGCCTGGAACCCCGTTGCCGAGCGGCGCGAGCCGGACGCCGCGGCGCACGCCCGCTACAGCCGGATCTACACGCAGTACCGCGCGCTGTACGAGGCGACGGCCGACGTGGTGCACGCCGTCGTCGACCTGGCGCGGGACGAGGCGGCGGCCCACGCGGCGGCCGCCCCGGCCCCCGCCACCGGCGAGGCCGCCTGATGGCCGCCGTCCTCGACGCGTCGGCGTCGGCCGCGGCCTTCCCGCTCGGCGGGATCGGCACGGGGAACGTGTCCGTCGGCGCCCGGGGCGAGCTGCGCGACTGGGAGCTCGCGAACCGGCCCGCGAAGGGCGCCAAGAACCCGTTCTCGTTCTTCACCGTCCGTGCGGAGTCCGACGGCGCGGCGCCCGTCACGCGCGTGCTCGAGGCGCGCCACCGGCCGCCGCACGAGGCGGACCAGGGCTACTACGCGGGCGACGTCGCGGGCCTTCCCCGCCTCGCCGGCACCCGCGTGCGCGGCCGGTACCCGATGCTCGAGCTCGACTTCGTCGACGCGGACCTGCCCGTCGAGGTGTCGCTGACGGCCTTCACGCCGTTCGTGCCCCTCGACGAGGACGACTCCGGCATCCCGTGCGCGGTGCTGCGCTACACCGTGCACAACCCGGGGGCCGACGTCGTCCGCGTCGCCCTGGCAGGGTCGCTCGCCAATCCCGTGGGGGCCGAGGCGGGCCGGGACGTCTTCCACTTCCCGACGTTCTCCGGCCGGCCGCGGAACGCGTGGCGCGAGGAGGACGGGGTCCGCGGGCTGTTCCTGACCTCCGACCTGCCCGGCGACCACCTGCTCGCGGGGACGGTCGCGCTGACGACGGCCGCACCGCACCACCAGGTGAGCGCCAAGCCCACCTGGCTCTACGGGGCGTGGCAGGACGGCGTCCAGCGCTTCTGGGACGAGTTCCGCGACACGGGCACGCTCACGCCCGAGGACGTCCCGAGCCTCGACCCCGAGCCGCACCCGGCGTGGATGACTCGCCTGCGGGTGGGCTCGCTGTCCCTCGCGGCCGAGATCGCCCCCGGCGAGTCCGCCGACTTCGAGTTCCGCCTGACCTGGCACTTCCCGAACCGGCCGCGCGGCTGGGCGGGCAACATCGTGCTCGACGACCCGTACCTCGACCAGGTGGTGCGCAACGCGTACGCCCGCCGGTACGACGACGCGTGGGCGGTCGCCGTCGACCTCGACCGGAGACTCGACGGCCTCGAGGCCACGACGCGGGCCTTCACCACCGCGCTCTACGAGAGCACGCTGCCGGAGCCGGTGCTGGACGCCGTCGGCTCGAACCTGGCCGTGATCCGCAGCAGCACCTGCTTCCGGCTGGAGGACGGGACGTTCGCCGCCTGGGAGGGCAGCTTCGACCAGGCCGGGAGCTGTGAGGGCACCTGCACGCACGTCTGGACGTACGCGCAGTCGATGGCCTGGCTGTTCCCCGCGCTGGAGCGCAGCGCGCGGCGCACCGAGCTGCTGATCGAGACCCGCCACGACGGGCACATGAACTTCCGGACGAACCAGATCTTCGGCTCGCCCGCGTGGGACTTCCATCCCGCCGCGGACGGGCAGCTCGGCACGGTGCTCCGCGTGTACCGCGAGTGGTTGCTCAGCGGTGACGACGACTTCGTCCGCGAGGTGTGGCCGTCGCTCGTCAGCGCCGTCGAGTTCGCGTTCCGGCAGTGGGACAGCGACGGCGACCTCGTGCTCGACGGCAAGCAGCACAACACCTACGACATCGAGTTCGTCGGCGCGGACGCGCGTGCGGGCTCCATCTTCTACGCGGCGCTCCGCGCGGGCGCCGAGCTCGCCGACCGGCTCGGCGACGCCGGGCTCGCGACGCGCTGGCGGGAGTCCGCCACCGTGGGCGCCGCCCGGATGGACGCGCTGCTCTTCAACGGCGAGTACTACCAGCAGGACGTGGAGGACGTGGACGCGGAGCGGTACCAGTTCGGCACCGGCGTGCTCAGCGACCAGCTGCTGGGCCAGCTCCTCGCGCACGTCGTCGGCCTGGGCCACCTGTTCCCGCCGGAGCACGTCCGCTCGGCGGTGCGGGCGGTCCACGCCCACAACTTCCGGCCCTCCCTGCTGCGGCACGAGAGCGTGCAGCGCACGTACGCGCTCGGCGACGAGGCGGGCCTGGTCCTGTGCTCGTGGCCCCGCGGCGGGCGCCCGCGGATCCCGTTCGTCTACGCGGACGAGGTCTGGACCGGCGTCGAGTACCAGGTCGCCGCGCACCTCGCGTTCGAAGGCCTCCTCGACGAGTCCCTCGAGATCGTCACGGCCGTGCGCGCCCGGCACGACGGGCACCGGCGCAGCCCGTGGAACGAGGTCGAGTGCGGCAACCACTACGCCCGCTCGCTGGCGTCCTGGGCGCTGCTCCTGGCCTGGTCGGGCGTGCGGACGAGCGTCGCGGACCGGGTTGTCACCGTCGATCCCGCCGTCGGCGGGAAGGACCTTCGGACCCTCTTCAGCACAGGCACCGCCTGGGGCCGCCTCGAGCTGGACGACGACGGCCTCCGCCTCCACGTGGACGGCGGCTCGCTGCACGTCGACCGGGCGGTGGTCGGCGGCGTCGAGCTCGTCGCGGCGCCGTCGGGCCCCGGCGACGCCGTACCTGCCGGGCCCGCCCGGCCCGGCGACACCCTCAGCTTCACCACTTCACCCCTCGGTTAAGGAGCAAGCAATGTCGTACAGCTTTCCCACTGTCGTGCCGCGGCCGGAGGCAGCGCCGAAGACGGCCTACCTGATCTCCAGCGGCGACCTGCGCGAATCGGCCAACCAGGCCGGCTGGCCCACCCAGGCCAAGATGGAGGCCGACCTCACGGCCGAGTTCGCCGAGCTCGGCTGGACAGTGGTCCGCGCCAACGAGGTGGATCCCGCCACCGGGCACGGGTTCATCAGCTCGCAGCGCATGGGGCTGGAGGTGTTCCGGTCGATCCCGACGGGCGCGCCCCTGATCGTGGCGGAGGCCGTCTGGCAGTACAGCCACCACGTCCTCGCCGGTCTGCGCACCCACGAGGGCCCCGTCCTCACCGTCGCCAACTTCGTGGGCGACTGGCCGGGCCTCGTGGGTCTCCTGGGTCTCAACTCGGGCATGACCAAGATGGGCAAGGACTACTCGACGATCTGGAGCGTCGACTTCACCGACGCCTGGTTCCGCGACGGCATCCGGCAGTGGCTGGAGACCGGCAGGATCGAGCACGACGCGTCCCACGTGCACGACGGCGTGGTGCTCCCCGCCGGCGCGGAGTCCGACCTCGGGCGGGCGCTGGCCGCGCAGCTCCTCACGGAGAAGGCGATCATCGGCGTCTTCGACGAGGGCTGCATGGGCATGTACAACGCGATCATCGACGACGAGCTGCTCAACCCGATCGGCATCTACAAGGAGCGGCTGAGCCAGTCCGCCCTGTGGGCCGAGATGCAGCAGGTGCCCGACGCCGAGGCCGCCGCCGTCCAGGCGTGGCTCGAGGACGCCGGCATGACCTTCGTGGTGGGCGGCGACGAGACGCGGGACCTCACGCCGGCGCAGCTCGCATGGCAGCACAAGATGTACATCGCCGCGCTGCGCATCGCCGACGACTACGGCCTGGACGCCGTCGGCATCCAGTACCAGCAGGGCCTGAAGGACATCTGCCCGGCGTCGGACCTGGCCGAGGGCCTGCTCAACAACGTGGTGCGGCCCCCGGTGCGCTCGCGCGACGGGTCGCGCGTGCTCTGGGACGGGCAGGCGATGCCCCACTTCAACGAGGCCGACGAGGGCGTCGCGGTGGACGCGCTGGTCACCAACCGGATCTGGACCGCGATGGGCCTGGACCCGGCCACCACCCTCCACGACGTGCGCTGGGGCGAGGACTACGACGGCCAGTTCGTGTGGGTCTTCGAGATCTCAGGCTCGGTGCCGCCGTCGCACCTGGAGGGCGGCTACGCCGGCGCCCAGGGCTGGCGCCAGAACCCCGTGTACTTCCCGCTCGGAGGGTCCACGATCAAGGGCGTGTCGAAGGCCGGCGAGATCGTCTGGTCGCGCGTCTACATCGCCGAGAACCGGCTGCACGTCGACCTGGGCCGCGCGTCGGCCGTCGCACTCCCCTCGGAGGAGACGGAGCGCCGCTGGCAGGCCACCAACCCCGAGTGGCCGATCATGCACGCCGTGCTGCACGGCGTGAGCCGCGACCAGTTCATGGCCCGGCACAAGGCCAACCACCTCAACGTCGCGTACGCGCCCGACGCCGCGACCGCGGACGCCGCGCTCGTCGCCAAGGCCGCGCTCTTCCAGGAGCTGGGCGTCGAGGTGCACGTGTGCGGTGACGTGGAGGCACTCGCGTAAGCCTCCCCCCGAGTTGTCAGGAGCTCTCCGGTGTATAGACCAGAGAGCTCCTGACAACTCGGGGGAGGGGGTGACCCACGCCACCCCGGGGGGCCGGAAGGCGTGGGCCGCGTGGCGGCGTTGCACCTTCCATGACCACACCTGGCGCGAGGCCCGAGCCTGTCACCTCGGCCGACGTCGTCGTCGTCGGCGCCGGTCAGGCCGGGCTCTCGGCGGGGTACCACCTGCAGCGGCGCGGCTTCGTGCCCGCGGGCGACGGGCCGGGCGCCCCGGGCGACGGGCCGAGCGCCCCCACCTACGTGGTCCTCGACGCCGAGGACGGTCCCGGCGGCGCCTGGCGGCACCGCTGGCGCTCGCTCCGCATGGCGACGGTGAACGGCATCCACGACCTGCCCGGCATGGCGCAGCCCGCCGTCGACCCCGCGGAGCCCAGCGCCGAGGCGCTCCCGCGCTACTTCGCCGACTACGAGCGCACGGTCGGCCTGGGCGTGCGTCGCCCGGTCCGCGTGACCTCCGTGAGCCGGGCCGACGACGATCCCGCGGGGCCGCTCCTGGTCGAGACGGACCGTGGCACGTTCTCGGCGCGCGCCGTGATCAACGCGACCGGCACGTGGACCAAGCCGTTCTGGCCGCGCTACCCCGGTCAGGAGACGTTCCGGGGGATCCAGCTGCACACCGCGGGCTACGGGCGCGCGGAGGACTTCGCGGGCAAGCACGTGGTCGTGGTGGGCGGCGGCATCTCGGCCGTGCAGTTGCTGGAGGAGATCTCGCACGTCACGACCACCACGTGGTTCACCCGTCGCGAGCCCGTGTGGCGGGACGACGAGTTCGACCCCGACGCGGGCCGCCGCGCCGTCGCCCTCGTCGAGGAGCGGGTGCGGCAGGGGCTGCCGCCGCAGAGCGTCGTGTCGGTGACGGGACTGATCTGGACGCCGTCCCTGCGCGCTGCCGCGGCCCGCGGCGTCCTGGACCGCCACCCGATGTTCACGCGGATCGAGCCCGACGGCGTGCGGCTGGTGGACGGTTCGTCCCAGCCCGCCGACGTCATCCTCTGGGCCACGGGCTTCCGTGCCGCCCTGGACCACCTGCGCCCCATGGGCCTGCGGGGCCACGGCGGCGGGATCACGATGGACGGCACCCAGGTGGCGGGGGAGCCGCGGCTGCACCTGATCGGGTACGGGCCGTCGTCGTCCACGATCGGTGCGAACCGTGCGGGGCGAGAGGCCGTGCACCGGATCGTCGCGACCCTGGGCCGGGTGCCGGCCCTCACGTGAGCGCCGACCAGGCGCTCTCGCGGGTATGCTCACAGCCATGACTCTCCGGCGTAACTGGTGGTGGCTGCCCTCGCAGCCATGACTCGTCGCGCCCGTCGCGCTGTCCCGAGCTGCCTGCCGCAGCCCGGGACTTCTGCGTTTCAGGGTCGTCCTCGGTGACCGGCAGGTCCGACCACCGAGGAGAACCCCCATGACCCAGGCCACCGCCAGCACCACCACCGCCACCTCCCTCGACGGCGGACGCTCGACCGAGTCCGTCCGCGCGGCACGAGAACGCTCCGCTGTGCTGGAGCGGCAGATCGCCGTCGACCCGTCGCGGTTCCGGGTCCTGACCGGGGAGCGGCCCACCGGTGCCCTGCACCTGGGCCACCTCATCGCGACGCTCGACAACCGCGTGCGTCTCCAGGCGCTCGGGGTCGAGATCTTCCTCGTCGTGGCCGACTACCAGGTCATCACCGACCGGGACGTGGCCGGCGACCTGCCCGCGGTGGTCCGCGAGGTCCTGCTCGACTACCTCGCCGCCGGGATCGACCCCGAGGTGACCACGATCTTCACGCACTCGGCGGTCCCGGCGCTGAACCAGCTGCTGCTGCCTTTCCTGTCCCTGGTGACCGTGGCCGAGCTGGAGCGCAACCCGACGGTCAAGGCCGAGACTGCCGCTGCGGAGCGGCGCGGGCGCACGGGCATGTCGGGGCTGATGTTCACCTACCCCGTGCACCAGGCTGCCGACATCCTGTTCTGTCAGGCCAACCTTGTCCCGGTGGGCCAGGACCAGCTGCCGCACCTGGAGATCACGCGGACGGTCGCGCGCCGGTTCAACAACCGGTACGCGGCGGGCCGCCCGTACTTCCCCGAGCCGGACGCGCTCGTCGTGCCCACCCCGACGATCCTGGGGAACGACGGCGCCAAGATGTCCAAGTCCGCGGGCAACGCCCTGGAGATCCGGGCGGGCGAGGACGAGACCGTCGCGTTCGTGAAGCGGGCGAAGACCGACTCCGAGCGCCACATCACCTACGAGCCCGACCGCCGTCCCGAGATCGCGAACCTCCTCACGATCGGTGCCCACTTCGTGGGGACGACGCCGGAGGCGCTGGCCGAGTCCGTCGGCGCCGCCGGGGCAGGGCGGCTGAAGCGGGTCGTCACCGAGGCCCTCGTCGAAGGCCTGCGTCCCCTGCGCGCCCGCCGGGCCGAGGCCGCCGCCCAGGGGCCCGAGTACCTGCGTGCCATCCTCGCGCGCGGCAACGCCCGCGCCGACGAGATCGCGACGTGCACGCTCGACGACGTCCGCGACCTGATGCGAATGACGTACTGACCCGCCTTGCCTTCTACTCCGTGGGCGTCGGTGCGGCCAGCGTGAGCCCGGCGGCCACGAGCGCCAGGACCGCGAGCGCCGTGAAGAGCGCGGGGAAGCCGATCAGGCTCGCGGCGGCGGCTCCGAGGGCGGGGGCGAGCGCGGCCGCCGCGGAGACGGGTGCGTGATAGACGCCGTTGAGCGCCGCGTACCGGCTGGGACCCCAGAGGTCGCTGACGAGGGTTGCGCCGACGAGCGTGAAGAGCCCCTTGGCTGCGCCGTGCCCGAGCGCCACGAGGACCACGAGGGCGGCGGTCCCGGGCACGTGCGCGAAGGCGACGAGGGTGACCGCGAGCGTGACGACGACGGCGGCCATCCGGGTCTGCGGCCCGAGCCGGCGGGCCAGCGCCGGGTAGAAGAGCCGTCCGGCGACCTGGCCCACGCCGCCGATCCCGAGCGCCCAGGCGGCGATGGCGCTGCTCAGACCTCGCTCGATGAGGAGCGGGACGAGGTTGATCAGGGCTGCGTACACCACCAGGGAGGTCAGCGTGGCCGCCGTCGTGAGGAGGACGAAGGTGCGACTGGTCGCGATCTCCCGGTCGAGAGCCCGGGCGGCCCGGCGCGCGGAGGGTGCCCGGTCCGCCGTCGGCCAGGGGAGCCGGAGGACGGCCGCGTGCGCGGGCGCCGTGGAGACCAGGAGCAGGGCGGCGAGGACGAGGTAGGTGCCGCGCCATTCGAGGCGGGCGGCCAGTGCGTCGGTGAGCGGCGCGAACACCGTGGAGGAGAACCCGGCGACGAGGGTGAGCGCGGTGATCGCCTGGATGCTGCGGTCGCCGTACCACTGGGTCAGGGCCGCGAAGGCGGGCGCGTAGTAGACCCCGGTGGTGGAGAGCCCGGCGAGGATCCAGGCGGCGAGGAAGACGGGGTACGACGGAGCGGTCGCGACCGCTGCGATCGCGGCCGACGCGAGGACGCTGCCCAGGGTCATGACCCACCGGGGACCGTGCCGCTGGATCATGCGACCGACCGGGACCCCCGCGAGGGCGCCGGTGACGCTGCCCACGGAGAAGGCGGCGGTGACCGCCGTCAGGCCCCAGCCCGTGTCGGCGGCGATCCGGGGCGCCAGGACCGTGAAGGCGTAGTAGACGACCCCGTAGCTGATCAGGACCGTGGCGCACAGGGTCGCGAGCATGGCACGGGGCGTCGTCACGTTTCGGAGGCTACCTCGGCGGCGTGGAGCCACACGCGCAACCAACGGTTGCGTCGCTCGAGTCGCGGTGCTACGTTCGTGTGCAACCAAATGGTTGCGATAGCGTCCGGACGCGGCGCTGCGCACAGACGCAAGGGGAGAACGATGGTCGACATCCTGCACCGCGTGGGCATCACGGCACCGAAGGACTCCGTCTACGGAGCGCTGACCACGGTCGAGGGGTTGACGGGCTGGTGGACCGTGGACACCCACGGCGACGGGTCGCCGGGCGGCGTGCTCGAGTTCCGCTTCGCCGGCGTCCCCGAGGGCGGCGGCTTCGACATGAAGGTGCTCGAGGCTCAGCCGTCCGAGCGGGTGCTCTGGGAGGTGGTGGGCGGCCCGGAGGAGTGGATCGGGACCCAGGTGGAGTGGGACCTGCGGACCGAGGGCGAGTTCACGATCATCCTGTTCGCCCACCGGGGCTGGCGGGAGCCCGTGGAGTTCATGCACCACTGCAGCACCAAGTGGGCGACGTTCCTGATGAGCCTCAAGTCGCTCCTGGAGACGGGCGCGGGCGAGCCGGCGCCGCACGACGTCCAGATCAGCGACTGGCACTGAGCGGTGCCGGTCAGTCCCGGGGAGTGACGCGGAGGGTCTCGCCGACCGCGTGCGGGCCGGTCACCGTTCCGACGATGGCCGGCCCGTAGCGGTCGTACTTGGCGTGGTAGGCGGCGTCGACCGCGGCGTGGACGTCCTCCTCCGGCTCCTCGAAGACGACGTCCTTCGAGACGCCGCCCGCCTGGACGTGGCCCGTGCCGCTGGCCAGGGCGCGCCGGAACCAGCCGTTGTCGCGGCCGTAGGCGGAGCGGACGTAGACGTCGTCGCCGACGCGGACGGTCCAGATCGTGACGGCCGGCCGGAGCGTGCCGTCGGGACGGTGGGAAGCGACCCGCAGCTCGTCGGCGCGCCCGATCCGGGTGAGCTCCTCGTGGGTCCAGGCGGTCATGGCGGATCCTTCGTCGGCCGAGCTGTCACCGTCCAGAGTAGGACGCCTCTCCCCGGCGCGCTCACCTGCGGAAATGTCGGTAGCCTTCACGGCTACGTGGTGGAGCCCGGGGCACCTGTCGGCGTAGTCTCTCGTGATGGTCGCGCCGGTGTGGCAGCCTTGGCGCCGGGCCTGCCGAACATCTCGACAAGGAGCGACTCCCAGGTGGCGAGCACGTACCGCGAGAGGTTGGAGGACATCCCCGACCGGGTGTCGCTGACCGGCCTCACGGGTGCGGACGACCCGCAGGAGATGCTCGACAAGCTGCGGGCGATCTGGGGCCCGGTGGCCCCCGTCGACCTGGAGCCCGGGGTCCCCGCGTGGCTGGTGCTGGACCACCGCGAGATCCTGACGGTCCTGCGCAACGAGCAGGTCTTCTCCCGGAGCTCCCGGTCCTGGCGGTACCTCACCGAACGTCGCCTCACGCCCGGGTCGCCGCTGCTGTCCAGGCTGGCCCCGCAGGAGAACGCGCACCACCTGGACGGCGCGGAGCAGCGCCGCCTGCGCGAGGCGCTCGACGACGCCCTCGGAGCCCTGGACGAGGCGGTGCTCGCGCGGACGGTCGCCGTCACGGTCGACGCGGTGCTCGACCAGGTCGCGCGGCACGGGACGGCGGACCTGGTGGACGACTTCGCCGTCCCCGTCACGGTGATGATCCTGGGGGAGCTCTTCGGGCTGAGCCTCGTGGACGCCCAGCGCATGCACGAGCTGGTCGACGCGAAGCACCGGCCCTTCGACGAGGGCCGGGCCGCTGCAGCCGACCAGCTCCTGCTCCTCATCGAGCACGTGGCGGCCCGCGCGGCGGAGCCCGGCGACGACCTCACGACCGCCCTCGTGCAGCATCCTCACCACACCAACGACTTCGAGGTCCAGGCCGCCGTGGTCCTCGCGTTCGACATCGCGCACGACGCCGAGATCGCGTGGATCACCTCGACCTTGCACCGTCTCCTGACCGACCCGCACTTCGCCGGCCGGGTGCACGGCGGGCGGCTCGACGTCGCGGACGCCCTCGAGGAGGCGGCGCGGGTGCGGCCACCGCTGGCCAACCTTCAGCCGCGCTACGCCCGCGAGAGCACGGAGCTGGGGGGCCGGCACATCGCGGCGGGCGACGCCGTCGTGCCGTCCGTGCTGGGAGCGGGGACGGACCACGAGGTCGGCGGCACCCCGGACGAGCCGCTCGTGACGAGCGGCCGCTTCCCGCTGATGTGGGGAGCCGGGCTGCACGGGTGCCCTGCCCAGCGCACGGGCAGCCTGATCGGCAGGGTGGTGGTGGAGCGGGTGCTGCACCGCCTTCCCGGCCTGACCCTGGCGGTCGACGCGAAGGACGTCGAGCTCCGTAGCTCGCCCTGGGCGAGCTACCCGGCCCGGCTGCCGGTCAGCTGGACGCCTTCGCCCTGAACCGGCCGACCATGCCCTGGTAGGCCGTGGGGTCCACCGGCAGCAGCCACTGCTTGACCTTGGTCGCCGGCCCCACGTTCACGCCGACGTCGTCGAGCGTCTCGTCGATGTTGTGCATCGAGAACGGGATGACGCACGTGCCGCGGGCGTGCCGCCCCTCGGTGCGCTTCTCGCTCCAGACGAGGCGCCCGGCGACCTGCCGCCGCCGGTCCTCGACGGGAGGCAGTGTGACCTTGCCCGCGAGGTAGGCGCCGATCCACAGGGCGCCGGCCTCGGCACTGAGAGGGCTGAAGTACGACGAGTTGTACCCGGCGAAGGTCAGGTGGGGCACGTCGTGCGGCAGGATCTGCCGCCACAGCTCGAAGTTGCCCTCGTCGTCGTGCAGGCGCCGCTGGAGCTTGTCGTCGAAGAAGCCCACCCGCTGGTGCCAGCCGGTGCCGCAGACGACGAGGTCGGCCGCGACGCGGCTGCCGTCGGACAGCTCGGCGAAGGGCTTGCCGTCCTCGGTGACGAAGCGCTCGATCACCGCGTCGCGGTGCACGGTGATGGCGCCCGTCGCGACCTGCTCGAAGAAGCCCGTGGTCGCGAGCGAGACGGTGTGGCGCGCGATGTCGGTGAACTCGCCGTGGGGGAGGAGGCCGAGCGCGCGCAGGCGGAGCTGCCGCGTCGTCACCCCGGCGACCGTCGCGACCATCCCACGGGTGACGAAGCTGCCCTTGCCGTGCAGGAACTTCTCGATCCCGACGGGCTGGTCGTACTTGAACAGGCCCTCGCCGAGCCGGGTCAGCAGCAGGTACTTGAAGTTCAGGAAACCGCCGATCCGCTGCGGCATCTTCCAGAGCAGGTTGCGGGCCACGACCCGGGTGGTCGCCGCGATCGGGCCCAGCGCCGTGGCGATGTCGCACGCGGACTTGCCGTAGCCGACGACGAGGACGTTCTTGCCGCGTGCCGACTCGAGGTCGTTGAGCTGCGACGGCGCGATGAGCTTGCCGCCCGCCCGGACCAGGTCCGGGTAGCCCTCGTAGCGCGGGTACATGGGGTCGGAGAAGATGCCGTTCGCGACGACGAGGTGGTCGAACGACTCGGCCGGTCCGACGGCGCCGCCGGCGGGCCGGGCCGTGATGAGCCAGGCGTCCTCCGCGTCGGTGAGCTCGGCCCGCACCACCTCGGTCGACAGCCGGATGCTCGGCGCCAGGCCGAACATCTCGACGTACGTCTCCATGTAGGCCTGCACCTGCTCGCCGGTGGGCCACTCCGGGTAGTCGCGCGGCATGCGCAGGTCGCTGAAGGTGTACGAGTCCTTGTTGTTCTGCGTCGTGAGGCCCGTATAGCGCCGGGTGCTGCTCCAGACGCCGCCGACGTCGGGCGCCTTCTCGAACACGGTCACGTCGTGACCGAGCTCCCGCAAGGTCTTGAGCGTGGCGAGTCCTGCGAACCCAGCGCCGACGATGGCAACCTTCACGAGCCCCCTGCTTTCGTCCGAGACGATCCTCCGTGACATTCCGGTCGAAAGGGTAGTCATGTCTGGCAGGCTGGGAAAGTCTTCGCCGTGATCCGGCCCCGCCAGGGAAACGAGACCCCGGCTGGTGCCGGCTTGACATTGACATCAGTGTCAACGTCTAGCGTCGCCGGCATGGAGACACACGACCTCACGACGCAGCCCGACGGCGTCCCCACCGCCGACCTCTCCACCCCGCCGCAGACGCTCCCGTGGCCGTCCCTGCTGGTGCTGGGCGCCACCACCCTCCTCATGGTGACCGCGGAGATGCTCCCCACGGCCGTGCTCGGTCCCATGAGCGCCGGGCTCGGCGTGGCCGAGTCGAGCACCGGCCTGCTCGTCTCGCTCTGGGCCGGGATCGTCGTCGTCGCCAGCTTCCCGCTGGTCCGGCTCGCACGCCGGTGGGACCGCCGCACGGTGATCGCCGTCGCCATGGCGGTGGGCGCGCTGTCCGCGGCCCTCACAGCCGTGGCGCCCACCTACCCCGTCGTGATCGGCGCGCGACTGCTCGGCGCGGCCGCCGTCGGCCTGCTGTGGGCCACGGTCAACTCCCACCTCGCCGACCTCGTCCCCGACCGCCTGCTCGGCCGCGCCGTGTCGGTCGTGCTCGGCGGTGCCACCCTCGGCATGGTCGTCGGCACGCCCGCCGCCCGACTCGTGGCCGACGCGGCCGGGTGGCGCGCCGCCTTCGGCCTGCTCGCCGCGCTCAGCCTGGTCGCGGCGCTCGCGGTCCCGGTGGTGGTCGCCCCGGCGCCCCGCACCCCGGGCGGGCCGACGACGGAACCCGGCCCCACCGCCGTCGGGCAGCGGGTCCCCGGGCTGCTGCTGGGCGTGACCGGGCTCGTGGCCCTCGTCCTGGTGGGCCACTACGGCGCGTACACCTACATCACCCGCCTGACCGAGGACGCCGCCGGGGTCCTGCCGGGCGGGACCGGCTCGGTGCTGCTGCTGTTCGGGCTGGCGTCCGCCGTGGGAGTCGCTCTGGCCGGGCGGTTCGGGGAGCGCACCACCGTCGCGCTCGTGGTGAGCGTCGCCGCGACCGCGCTGGCCGTGCTGGGGCTGGCGGCCGACGGGGGAGCGGTGACGGGTCTGGCGGTGGTCGTGGCGTGGGGCGTGGCGTCGGGCGGGCTGCCGCCGCTGGCGCAGACGCTCATCATGCGGATCGCCGGGCCGGAGCGCCGGAGCTTTGCCGGGGCGCTGATCCCCGTGCTGTTCAACGGCGGGATCGCGGTGGGCGCGGCGCTGGGGTCGGCGCTCGTGGGGACCGTGGGCGTCTCCGCCGTGCCCGGACCGGCCGCGGCGGTGGTGGCGCTCGCGGCGGTCGGGCTGGTCGCGCTCGCCGTGCGGACGGCTGGGCTGTCTCGGCCGCAGTGACCAGGTAGCTGTTCCCCTACCGGTGCCGACCAGGTAGCTGCTCCCCGTCTGACGCTCAGACGGGGAACAACTACCTGGTCGCAGTGCTCACAGCGTGGGGCCCGGACGTCAGGCGCGGGCCGCGCGGACCGCGTCCGCGAGCGGGGTGGCCGGCCGGCCCAGGAGGCGGGCCAGGTCCTCGCTGCCGGTCTCGAGGTCCCCGGCGGCGATCGAGCCGTCCAGCGCGGCGACGAAGCCCGCGGTGCCGGCGTCGAGACCGGCCTGCTGGAGCTCGGCCGCGTAGTCGTCGACGGAGAGGTCGCGGTGGGTCACCGTGGTGCCCGTGACCTCGCTGACGGTGGCGGCGAGCTCGTCGAAGCCGAACGCCGGGCCGCCGAGCTCGTACACCACCTCGTCCCCGTCGTCGGAGAGGAGGGCCGCGGCCGCGGCCACCGCGTAGTCGGCACGCGGGGCGGCCGAGACCTTGCCGCCGTCCGTGGCGCCCACGACCTCGCCGCGCTGCAGGTACTGGTCGAGCTGCCCGGTGTAGTTCTCGGTGTACCAGCCGTTGCGCAGGAGGGTGAACGGGAGGCCCGACGCGCGCACCGCCTGCTCGGTGCCCTGGTGCTCCCCGGCGAGCGGGTTCGACGTGTGGTCGGCGTTGAGGATGCTGGTGTAGGCGATGCGACCCACGCCGGCGGCCTGCGCGGCGTCGATCACGGCGCTGTGCTGGGCGACGCGCTGGCCCGGCTCGTTGCCCGAGACCAGGAGCAGGCGGTCCACCCCGGCGAGCGCCGCGGGCAGGGTCTCGGGGCGGGAGTAGTCGCCCTCGCGGACGACGACGCCGCGGGCCGCGAGGTCGGCGGCCTTGCTGGGCGTCCGGACGACGGCGACGACGTCGGACGCGGGGACCCCGCGGGTCAGGAGCTCCTCGACCACGCGATGGCCGAGGTGGCCGGTCGCTCCGGTGACGGCGTAGGTGGGCATGGCGCTTCTCCTTGGATCGGGCAGTTACTGGCGGTGAGCACTAACGAATCCACAGCACAATCCATTCCCAAGGGGTCGCGCTATCCTGGGACGATGACGACCAGCGACCAGGAGCCCGACCAGGCCCTGGTGACCGACGTCTTCGCGCGCGGGTGCACGTCTCGCGCTGCGTTCGAGGATGTCACCTCGAAGTGGTCGTCGCTCGCGCTGCTGGCCCTTGGTGAGGGCCGCTACCGCTTCAACGCCCTGCGCCGCCGCGTGGACGGCGTGAGCGAGAAGATGCTGTCGCAGACGCTCCAGTCCCTCGAGCGTGACGGCATGGTGGTGCGCGAGGTGGTCACCACCATCCCGCCGCGCGTGGAGTACACCCTCACCCCGCTCGGCGAGCGGGTCGCCGAGCGCCTGCGGACCCTGGCGGACCTCCTGGAGGGGACGGTCGCCGAGGTCGAGGCCGCCCGGGCGGCGTACGCGGAGACGGACCGGGCTCGCAGCTAGCGAGCGGCCCGCAGCCAGCCGGCGGACCGCAGGCCTAGCGAGCGGACCCGAGGCCGGCCTTCTCCTTGGCCACGGCCGCCACCTTGCCGGCGTTGACGGCCCACCCCACCCCGAAGACCCTCGGTCCGACGACGTGCTCGGCGTCGGGGTTCCACAGGCGCTCGCGGGCGCGGGCCAGGGTCGGCATGCGGAAGTCGTAGGGGACCACGTTCGCGACCTTCCCGTTCCAGGTGCGCTCGCCGGACGGGGTGCGCAGCTCCTTGACGAGCGCCGCCACCGTCAGGGCGATCGTCACGAGGCTGATGAGCTTCTTGAGCCCGCCGCGCTTCTTGGTGCCATGGTGCGTCATCCGGTCCTCCTGGGTCGTCTACGGGTGGCCCCCTCGCATGCCATCCTGCGCCGCTCGTCGCCGGCTCGCCCGGCCGGGATCTCGACGCCGCGTCGGTCGGTTGTCGCCGGGTCGGTCGATCTATCGACCGACCCGGCGACAACCGACCGACCCGGCGGGGTCGCGCGCGTCAGCCGCTCAGAACGTCCAGCGCTGCTGGGCCGCGCCGTTGCACGTGCGGATCTCGAGCCGCTGGCCGTCGCGCAGCGGGGTGCCGCCCACCGCGGCCAGGCACTTGCCCGACTGCGGGTTCACGAGGGCCTGCGTGCTCGCCTGGTAGGTCCAGCTCTGCGCCCCCGTGGAGTTGCAGGTCCAGAGCTGGACGGCGGCGCCGTCCGCGGTGGAGCCCCCGGAGACGTCCATGCACTTGCCGAGCGCCCAGAGGGTGGTCCCGGTGCGGGTCCACGTCTGGGCGGCGTTGCCGCTGCAGCTCACGATCTGCAGCGGGTTGCCGTCGAAGGGGTCGGCCCAGGGGACGTCCACGCACATCCCGTTGGACGCGCGGACCGGCCCGGTGCCCTGGGGCAGCGACGCCCCGCCGCCCCCACCGGACCCCGAGATCGGGGTCGCGGTGCCCGAGAACGGGTCGAGCTTGATGTACGCGGCGGTGGGGTTGCCGTCGTGGACCAGGGACTCCTGCGCCATCACGTCGTCGAACGCGAACGCGTAGGCCTTGCCGTTCGCCATCTGCTGGTGGACGTACTTCGCGTAGTAGTTCGTGGTGGCGTCCTGGTAGAAGTTCGACGTGTTGGTGCCGGGGTGCACGGTGCCCAGCAGGAGCGTCGTGCGGTTGAAGCCGGCGCAGAGCGTGCGGGCGATCGCGCCGACGTCGTTGTTGGGCGCGTGGAGGTCGCGGTAGCAGCCGAAGATCGAGTCGCTCGACGGCTTCGGGAAGCTCGTGACGAACGTGCCCGACGTGTTGGTGAAGCTCATGACCCCGTTCTGGACGCGGCCGAAGAACTGCTTGCCCGGCTCGTACGAGTAGGGCGCCACCGTCAGGGTCTCCGTCGAGTACTTCGACCACACGCGGTCCACGTACCCGGACATGACGTTCGAGGCGATCTGCCCGGTCCCGACGCCGTGGCCCGGGGACATGACGCGCAGGAGGGAGCCGTCGGGGGCGCGCTGCGCGAGGTTCGACCAGCCGGGGGTGCCGGCCAGCGCGTTGACGACCGCGGGGTAGCCGTCCGGCTTGAGCATGCCGGTGCTGAGGACCGTGCCGTCGGCCTTGCGCAGGCCCGTCTGGTAGGGGGCGGAGAAGAAGTCGACCTGGGTGCTGTTGATCCAGAGGCCGGAGTCGTTGAGCGTGTACTCCGTCCAGTTGAAGAGGATGTTGCGGTTGGGGTCGCTCGGGTTCTGGACGGCGGGCTGGACGAGCCGCCCGTCGTTGACGACCTTGAAGACGAGCTTGCTGCCGTACGAGAAGTACACGCGGCCCGAGAGCTTCGGGAGCTGGATGGTCGTCGACTGGCCGTTCGTGGGCCCGACGATGGCCGCGTCCGGCGCGTTCACCGGCGTGGCCCCGACGGTGGGCCACGGGTGGAAGGTGCCCGAGGCGTCCGCCCAGCCGAGGCGGCCCCCGGTCTCGCCGAGCACGTACACGTACACGGGCCCGGCGCGGCCGGAGTCGTTGGTGATGGTGAGCGGGATGGTGCTGGGCACGGCCGTCGCGGACGGCGTGGCGGCGACGAGCGTCGCAGCCACGACCGTCAGCGAGGCGAGCGCCCCGAGGAGACGTCGGAGACGGGTCATGGGTTCCTCCTGTGCTGACCGCACTGTCAGTGGACAGTGCGATGTTAGGTAGGAACCCTCCCATTTGTCACTACTTTCGTGGGAACGCTCTCTTGGCCAGTTCCCGCTACATGCCCAGTTGAGAAGCCCTTCGACAGTGCGCCGCGCAAACGCTCTCGCGGGGGCACGCGGCCGTCGTCGGCCCGGCGGGCCGGGCGCGGACCGACCGCCCTGACCTCCAGGACCGCCCTCTCCGCCGGCGACGCAGGTTCGTGCACCTCGACGTACCCGCCGTTCGTGAGCCGCACGACCCGCCCGGTCTCGTGCCCGTGCGCGGCGATCTCCCGGTCCTTGCGCTGCAGGCCCACGCACACGCGGCGGGTCACCTCGAACGCCAGGGGCGGGCCCACGACGAGGGCCACCTGCAGCGCGGTGATCAGCGACTCGAAGCTCACGCGGAACTCCGTCGAGACCACGTCGGCGCTCGCCGTGCCCCAGAGCACGCCGTAGAACACGATGCCCGCGACGCCGATGCCGGTGCGCGTCGGGACGTTCCGGGGCCGGTCCAGGACGCGCGGTGCCGAGACGTCCTGCGTCACCCACGACTCGACGTACGGGTACGCGACGACCGCGAGGAAGTAGCCGGCCACCACCGCCAGCGGCGCGAGGATCGCGAACGTCCAGGTCCAGCCGAACCACTCCGCCTCCCAGCCGAGTGGCACCAGGCGCAGGGCGCCGTCGAGGAAGCCCATGTACCAGTCGGGCTGGCTCCCGGCCCCCACGTCGCCCCCGGACGTGGGGCCGTAGGACCAGATCGGGCTGATCGTCGTCGTCGCCCCGAGGAGCACGAGCACCGCCGCCGTGATGAAGGTCAGGCCGGCGGCGCGCAGCGCGGCGTCGGGCCAGAGGCGCAGGCCCAGGGTGGGGCGCACGGTCGGCGCGGGCGCCGGAGCCGGGTGCTTCCGGCCGAGGGCGGCGCGCGCCACCAGCAGCACCGCGATCAGCGCCGGGGCCACGACCGAGTGGACCGGGTA
Source organism: Antribacter gilvus (assembly GCF_003946865.1). Taxonomy (GTDB): domain Bacteria; phylum Actinomycetota; class Actinomycetes; order Actinomycetales; family Cellulomonadaceae; genus Antribacter; species Antribacter gilvus. Next base: position 299,786 of record NZ_QXTH01000005.1, on the reverse strand, counting down.
CAGGTTCTCGACGATCTCGCCGGGGAACCTGCCCCCGAACATCCAGGTGACCAGGGTGGTGCCCACCACCGGGATGCCCAGGAGCACGCCCTCGACGATGCGCACGCCCGTGCCGGAGAGCATGTCGTCGGGCAGCGCGTAGCCGCTCCAGCCGGCCAGGAGGGTCAGCAGGAAGACGCCGATCAGCAGCACCCAGCTCAGCCGCCGCGGCCCGCGGAAGCCGCCGCTGAAGAACATCGTCAGGATCTGCAGGATGACCGACGCCGGCAGCACGATCGCCGCCCAGTGGTGCGTCTGCCGGATCAGCAGGCCGCCGCGTTGCTCGAGGGAGATCTCCATCGTCGACGCGAACGCCCGGCTCACCTCCGTCCCGACGAGCGGGGCGTAGCTCCCGTCGTAGGTGACGGTCTCGTTGGAGGGCGTGTAGGTGAGCGCCAGCAGGATCCCGGTCACCGCCAGGACGAGCAGGCAGGCGAACGAGACCACGCCGAACAGGTGCGTCCAGTGCAGGTGGACCCGCCGCTCACCGGTCATCGTTCGCTCCGACCAGCTCCTGCCCGACGTCGGCCCCCGCGGCCGGGTTGAGCACGTCGGGGTCGCCTCCCGCGAGGAACGCCTCCCGTGGGCGCTGGACCGTGGGCAGGGCGACGATGTCGCGGCCGAAGAGCACGGCCGCCGCCCAGACCAGCAGGACCCGGACCTTGCGCTCCCACGTGGGGACGGCCAGCACGTGGTAGCCGCGGTGGATCAGCCAGGCCAGCGGGCCCTTGATGACGAGGGGGCCGGACTGGAACACGCCGTGCCACATCCCGAGGGTGGCGATGGTGCCGAGGCTGTGGTGCTTGTAGGGCCGTACCTTCTTGCCGCGCAGGTCGGCGACCAGGTTGGCGGCGAGGAGCTTGCCCTGCCGGACGGCGTGCTGCGCGTTCGGCACGGTGTAGGTGCCGGGGACGGGCGACGCCAGGTCGGGGACCGCGGCGTTGTCGCCCGCGGCCCAGGCGTCGGGGACGGGCTCGTCGTCCGTGCCGACCCGGAGGTCCGCCCGGACCTGGACCAGGCCTCGCTCGTCGACCGGCAGGTCGGTGTGGGAGGCGACGACGGGGTTGGTGCCGAGGCCCGCCGCCCAGACGAGCAGCCCGGTCGCGAAGGACTCGCCGGTGGACAGGACGACGTGGCCCTGCTCCGCCGACACGACCTGGGTGCCGAGGTGGACGTGCGCTCCGCGCTCCTCGAGGTGGCGCACGACCCAGCGCCCCGGGCCGTCCGTGACCTCGGGGAGCACGCGGTCGGTCGCCTCGACGAGGTGGAAGGACAGCTCCGGGAAGGAGATCTCCGGGTACGAGCGCAGCAGGCTCGTGGCCAGGCTGAGGAGCTCGCCGAAGGTCTCGACCCCGGTGAAGCCGCCGCCGACCACCGTGACAGTGAGCAGTTTGGCCCGCTCCGGGCCCGGCGGGAGCGCTGACGCGTGGTCGAAGGAGAGGAGCAGGCGGTCGCGGATCGCGACGGCCTCCTCGACGTTCTTGAGGCCGATCGCCTCGTCGGACAGGCCCGGGATGGGGAACGTCCGGGTGACGGCGCCGGCGGTGACGACGATCGTGTCGTACGTGATCGGGCGCGAGCGGCCGTCAGGGGTGCGGACGGTGACGGTCCTGTGCGCGTGGTCGATCGCGGTCGCGTGCGCCGTGACGATCCGCGTGCGCCGCAGGTGGGACCGCAGGGACACCGCCACGTGACGGGCCTCGACGGAACCGGCCGTGAGCTCGGGCAGGAAGGGCTGGTAGGTCATGTACCCGCGGGGGTCCACGAGCGTGACCTCGGCCTCGCCTCGGCGGAGCCGCTTCTCCAGCCGCCACGCCGTGTAGAAGCCTGCGTAGCCGCCGCCGATGATGAGAATGCGTCGCATTGCTACCTCCTGTGGTCGGACCTATGTGGTCTTACCTATAAAGACGTCCTAGAACGCCCAAACGTGACGTGACTGTGGTCACGCCGGTGGGTCACTCCGCGAGCTTGCCGACGGTCGAGACCTCCTGGATCAGCGCGGCGATCTCCCGGGACACCGGCGGGATCGGCTCGCGGACCACCCCGCCGGCCGGGGACCAGACGAGGTTCACCTGCAGCTCGGGGTCGAGGTGGGGGAAGTCGGACCGGTTGTGGCACCCGCGGGTCTCGCGCCGCTCGACTGCGGCCTCGAGCGTGGCCCGGGCCGCGATCAGCGACGACTTCAGGTCGAACGCGTGCGCGAGGTCCTGGAACCCGGCGAGGTCGGGGTGCACCCCGACGTGCTCCGCCCGCCCGGCGATCTCGTCCAGCTCCGCCAGGCCCGTCGTCAGTCCCGCCTCGTCCCGGACCACGCCGGCGTGCTCGGTCATGGTGTCGCGGACCGCCCGCTGCAGGGTCCGGACGTTCTCGGGCCCGTCGGCGGCGAGGAGGTCGGTGACCTCGGCGCGGGCCCGGTCCTCGGCGTCGTGCGACCGGCGCTGGGACTCCAGGCCGGCCGAGTACGCCGCAGCCGCCCGCCCGACGATGCGGCCGAACACCAGCAGCTCCACGAGGGAGTTGCCGCCCAGCCGGTTCGCGCCGTGCAGGCCGCTGGACGCCTCGCCGATCGCGTACAGGCCGTCCACCTCGGTGCTGTGGTCCTCGGGCCGGACCCAGACCCCGCCCATCGAGTAGTGCGCCGTGGGGGCGATCTCGATCGGCTCGGCGGTGATGTCGCGCATCTGCAGCTCGAGCATGGTCTGGTAGACCCGCGGCAGGCGGCTCATGATCGTCTCGCGCGGCAGGTGTGAGACGTCGAGCCAGACGCCGCCCTTCGCCGTTCCGCGTCCCTCCTTGATCTCCGTGTACGCGGCCAGCGCCACCCGGTCCCGCGTGGAGAGCTCCATGCGCTCCGGGTCGTACCGCTCCATGAAGCGCTCGCCGAGCGCGTTGCGGAGGAGGCCCCCTTCGCCACGGGCCGCCTCGGAGATCAGGGTTCCCGCGGCGTTCTCCGGCTCGAGGATCCCGGAGGGGTGGAACTGGACGAGCTCCGGGTCGCGCAGCCGGGCGCCGGCCTCGACGGCGAGGCGGAAGGAGTCGCCGGTGTTCTCGTCGCGGCGCGAGGACGTGCGCCGCCAGATGCGGTTGTGTCCTCCGGCGGCGAGGATCACGGCGTCGGCGTGGATCAGGTACCGCGTGCCGTCGGTGAGGTCGAAGCCGTACGCGCCGAACACCGCGCCGTCGCGGACGAGGATCCTCGTGACGTACACGGAGTCGAGGATCGGGACGTCCAGGCGGGCGGCCCGGTCGACCAGCGCCCGCTGGATCTCGAGCCCGGTGTAGTCACCGGCGAACGCGGTGCGGCGGTAGGTGTGGGCGCCGAAGAACCGCTGGGAGATGCGCCCGTCGTCCTCCCGGGCGAAGGCCGTCCCGTACCGCTCCAGGTCGGCGATCCCCTGCGCGGCGCCGCGGGCGACGATCTCGACGGTGTGGGGGTTCGCGAGGAAGTAGCTCTCCTTGATGGTGTCGGCGGCATGCTGCTGCCAGGTGTCCGCCTCGTCCATGGTGCCCAGCGCGGCGTTGATGCCGCCCGCGGCGAGAGAGGTGTGGGCGTCCATCCGGGGACGCTTGCCCAGGGCCAGGACGTCGACGCCCTGCTCGGCGAGCTCGATCGCGGCCCGCAGGCCGGAGCCCCCGGTGCCGATGACGAGCACTGACGTGGAGATGCGCCGTTCGGTGGTCTTCATACCTACAAGACCGGTCGAGGCACCCCGTTCGTGACAGGGGCGGGCTGTGACTTACCTCGCAGACCCCGGTGACGCGGCGGTGACGCTCGCGTGACACCGCACCGGCGACGCTCCTGCAGTCGGTTCCCACGACAGGATCGGAGCGCGAGCGATGACCGCGACAGACGTGATCGGGTCTTCCCCGATCAGCTTCACCGACGCGCAGGGCAGCCAGCGGTTCGTGCCGCTGTCGGCCCTCCAGATCGACGGCTCGGCCCTCGCCGTCAAGTCCGGCTGGGCGGCTCAGCTCGAGCCGTCGGAGATCGCCACGCTGCTGGAGGTCGCCACGGCGCGGCTGGCCGGCGGCGAGATCTCGTCCCCGCCGGTCCCGGCGCCGCAGCCGGCGCTGCTGGTGTCCGCGAAGCACGCCGGACCGGAGGGCAACGGCATCACCGCGACGGTCACCGTCAGCGACGACCCGCCGCTGGAGGCCGACCTCCACCTCGCCGTCGTACAGACGAACACCTACGCGGGCCTGGCCACGGCCAAGGCCGCGGCCCAGGCGATCGGCGTGGAGAAGGACCCGGTCGCCCCCGGCGACCCGCCCCGGGGCACCGGCCTCGTGGTGGTGAAGAGCAGCTCGGTCGACGCGTCCGCCGCCCTGCCCAAGGCGGGCACGCAGAAGAAGGCCAAGCTCGACGACACGGGGCTCAAGGTCGTCGACAAGGACGACAAGGCGCTCTTCACGCTCGTGCCGGCCGCCGACTACACGGGCGCGGACGGCCTGACGGCGCAGGTCACCGTCGAGGACGACACCTTCACCGTCGAGATCACCTACGACTCGTCGAAGGAGGCCTCCGCCGACGCGCCCTTCTCGCTCGCCGACCTCACCCTGCCCCCGCGCGCCGCCTACGTCGTCGGGGTCAGCGCCCCGCCCTCGGGCGCCGGGCTGCCGAAGCCCGGATCCGTCACGCTCACCGGCGGGGCCCCCGGGCTCACCGCCGACGGGCTGCTCTACACCGCCTGATCTGCGAAGGAGCGGTCATGCCGATCACACCCACCTACCCCGGGATCTACGTCGAGGAGATCCTCAGCAACTCCCGCACGATCACCGCGGCGCCGACCTCGGTCACCGTGCTGGTCGGGTACACCCACCCGTTCCGCACCAAGCCGCAGCACTACGGCGCGGCCGTGCAGATCTTCAGCTTCGCCGACTACGAGCGCGAGTTCGGCGGCCTGTTCCGGGTCGACTGGCTGGCCGACGACGTCGGCCAGGCCGTGTTCCAGTTCTTCGCCAACGGTGGCGCGGTGGCCTGGATCGTGGCGCTCGAGCCGCAGTTCCACCCGCTCGGCGCCGGCCCCACGACGGCGGTCACGCCGCCGACCCTCCTGATCGGCAGCGCCGCCACAGGCATCACGTTCACAGGCCGCGAGCCAGTGGACGCCGCCCACCCGCTGACCGTCTCGGTGACCAACCTCAAGGACTCCGGCGCCGTCGCCGACGTCACCGTCGCGTACTCCGGCCGGTCGGAGACCTTCCGCGCCGTGTCGTGGACCGATCCCGCCAACGGCCCGGAGAAGCGCGTCGGCACGGCCTCGGGCCCGGTCTCGTCGCTGGTCACCGTGGCGGTCGCCGGCACGCCGACCGCCTGGCCGGCCGCGCTCGGGCCCACCCCGCTCGCCCAGCCGATGCCCGCGGCGCCGTTCACCACCTACTACCCGGGTGACTTCACGGACGCCTTCGAGGAGGACAAGGCCCTCGACAAGATCGCGGTCTTCAACCTGCTCCTCACCCCGGGCATCTGGGACCCGGCGGTCGTCAGCGGTGCGCTGGCCGTCGCCGAGCGCAAGCGCGCCTTCTCGATCGTGGACCCGCCGGCCGACGCCGTCGCGGACCACACCGGCGACCCGCTGCCCCTGATCGGGGAGATCATGGCGGGCACCGTCTCGAACCGGATCATCCCGAAGAGCGAGAACGGCGCCGTCTACTTCCCGTACCTCCGGGCGCCCGACCCGGCGACAGGCGCTCCGGTGACGGTCGCGCCGTCGGGCTTCGTGGCCGGCGTGATCGCCCGCGAGGACACCAACCGCGGGGTGTGGAAGGCTCCGGCGGGCTTCGAGGCCGTCGTGCAGAACACCGTGGGGGTGGTGCCGACCGGCCGCATGACCGACCAGCGCCAGGGCACCCTCAACCCCCTCGGCGTCAACTGCCTGCGCACCATGCCGGGGATCGGCACGATCGTCTTCGGCGCCCGCACGCTGGTCTCCGCGAACACCGCGCTGCAGCAGCACCGGTACGTGCCCGTCCGGCGCACGACGCTCTTCCTGGAGCAGTCGCTCGTCGCCAGCCTCGGCTGGGTCGTGTTCGAGCCCAACGACACGCCGCTGTGGGTGTCGATCCGGACGACGATCGACAACTTCATGCTCGGCCTGTTCAACCAGGGCGCCTTCCAGGGCACCACGCCGAGCCAGGCCTTCCAGGTGAGCTGCGACGCCACCACCACCACGCCCGACGACGTGGCGAACGGCATCGTCAACATCGTCGTCGCGTTCGCCCCGCTCAAGCCCGCCGAGTTCGTGATCATCAAGATCGCGCAGCTCGCCGGCCAGAGCCAGAGCTAGGAGCCGACCGATGCCGAAGCCGTTCAGCGTCAACGTCTCGCGGTTCGACCCGTACAAGAGCTACCGCTTCCTCGTCTTCTTCGACACGAGCACGTCGCCCGTCGCGGGCGTCAGCAAGGTGAGCTCGATCAAGCGCTCGTCGGACGTCGTGGAGTACAAGGAGGGCGGGAACGCCATCATCCGCAAGGGGCTGGGCCGCACGAAGTACGAGCCGATCACCCTCGAGCGCGGGGTCACGCACGACGACACGTTCGAGCAGTGGGCCAACGCGGCCCAGGTGCTCGACAAGGGCTCGCCGGGCTCGTCGCTCGACAAGCTGCGCAAGGAGATCCGGATCGAGCTCCTCAACGAGCAGGGCCAGCCTGTCCACCGCTACCTGGTGCACCGCGCCTGGGTGTCGGAGTACCAGGCCCTGCCCGACCTGGACGCCGGCACCAACGCGGTCGCCATCGAGCACATCAAGCTGGAGAACGAGGGCTGGGAGCACGACCTCTCGCTGTCCGAGCCCAAGGAGTTCTGATGCTCCGGCTCCCGGTCGGCGGCCGGCGGGTCCGGTGGCGCGCGACGACGGGCGAGGACGACCTCGTCCTCGCCGAGTGCCCGCCGGGTCTCGCGGGGGCGCGCGCCTACGTGGCGCGCGTCGTCGTGGAGGCCGACGGCGAGCCGGTCGACCCGGGCACTCTCCCGGTCGGCGACCTCGACCTCGTCGTCGTGGCCCACCGCCGGGAGACCCGGGGCGACACCCTCGTCGCCGAGGGGACGTGCGCGCACTGCGGAGCGGCGCTGGACGTGTCGTTCAGCCTGGCCGCATACGCCGACCACCACCGCCCGCGGGTGCCGCGCGGCGCCCGGGCGGTCGACGGCGAGCCGGGCTGGTGGCGCCTCCCGGGCGGCGACGTCCGCGTGCCGACGGTGGACGACGTCCTCGCCGCCGCCGCCGCGTCCGCGCCGCGCGCCGAGCTGCTCGCCCGCTGCTGGCGGGGACCGGTCACCCGGGCCCGCAGCGCTGAGCACGCCATGGCCACGCTGGGCCCCACCCTCCGGGCCGACGTCGCGGGGTCGTGCCTCGAGTGCGACCGCGAGGTGCTGCTCGACGTCGACGCGCGCGAGCTGTGCCTGAGCGAGCTGCGCTTCCTGGCGGCCACGGTCTACGGCGACACCCACGTCATCGCGTCCGCGTACGGGTGGGCCGCGGACGAGATCCTGCGCCTGCCCACGGCCCGGCGTCGCCGGTTCGCCGAGATCATCACCGGCGACGTCACGGAGCTCGCGGAGGTGGCAGTTGGCTGAGCGCCGTGCGTCCGCGGGCTACCTCGCCCGGCTCGTCGGGGTGGCCGGGCAGAGGCGCGCCGCGAGGGCGCCCCGGCAGATCGCGTGGCGCCCGGTGGCCACGCCGGGGCGGCCGGGTCCGGCCGGGCCCGAGGGCAGGCCGCCCGTGCGGCTGGTGCCTCCGGAGCCGCCGGAGCCCGGCACCCGTCCGGGGCGGTCCCGCGCCTCGCTCCCGGCCGGGTCGCGCATGGCAGGTCCCACCGAGCAGGCCGGGCCCGAGGCGTCGCGAGGCGACGTCCCGCAGTCCGGTCCCGTCCCAGGGCCCCGGAGGTCCGCGCCGGGCCTCCGCCTCGTGCCCGACGCCGCCGCCCCGGCCCGCCGGGACCTCGACGACGGGCGGCAGGCGGCGGACGGGCAGCCGTCCGTCGTGCCCGAACCGGCTGCCGCACAGGACGCCACGCCACCGCACTCCCCGGCGACGTCGGCCGACCGGTCCGGGCGGCCGAGCCGGCGTCGCCCCGGCCTCCAGCCGCAGGTGGCCGAGCAGGTGGAGCGCGCGATCGACCGGCTGGTCACGCGCTCGGCGCCCGCGCGGGGGAGCCGCGAGCCGGGCGCACCGTTCGCTCCGGCCGCCCGAGCCACGGCTCGGCCCGTGCCGGAGGACCTGGCCTCGCCCGCGTCCGCCGTCGTGGCGCCGTTGCGGGTCGTGCCGCCGGCGGACCTGTCGCGCGACGCCTCGCGGCCGGCCCGGGCCCCGCAGGTGCACATCGGGACCATCGAGATCACCGTGCAGCAGCCGGAGCAGCAGGGAGCCGCCCCGGTGGCGCACGCCGCCCCCGCGCGGCCCGCGCCGTCGGCGGCCGACGGGCAGCCCGGCCGCCTGTCGCACCGCCTGCGCACCTTCGGCCACGGGCAGGGGTGAACCGTGCAGGACCTGTCGATCGTCACCGACACGCTCCGCGACATCATCACGGCGGCGCTCGCCACGAGTGCGATCTGGAACGGGCCGCCCCCGTTCTCGGTCGTGGTCTCAGGCCGGCACCCCGACACCCCGAGCGGCGACGTCGACTGCGAGCTGTCGCTGTACCTCTTCCACGTCAGCAGCGACAAGTTCGCGCGCAACCGGTACTGGACGCAGGCGTCCCAGTCGGGCGGCGGGACGGGTACCCAGCCGGTGGCGTTCGAGCCGCTGTCGATCGACCTCTGGTACATGCTGTCGACCGAGTCGCGGACCAGCTACGTGCGGGAGCAGCAGGTTCTCGGTGTCGCGATGCAGGCGCTGCACGAGCACGGCACCTTCTCCCTGCCCGTGGCCACGCCACCCCCCGGCTCGATCACGCCGAGCCATGCGACGCTCGTGCTGGAGTCCCCGTCGTTCGACGAGCTCAGCCGGCTCTGGCAGGCCTTCGGGATGCCCCTGCGCACCACCGCCCAGTACCGGGTCTCGGTGGTGCTCCTGGACAACCGCGCACCGGCGGCCGCCGCGCCCGAGGTCGAGGAGTACACGCTCACGGCCAGCCCGGCCGAGCCCGTCGCCGACCCGACGCTCCCGCGCGTGCTCGCCACCCGCCGGACCGTCACCTACACGATCCCGGGCGGCGTCCAGCGCCGGTACGAGCAGTCGCCCGCCACTCTCGCCCCCGCGCCGGTCGCCGCGGGCGTGCGCGCCCGGGTGGAGGGGCTCCGGCTCGACGACGCGGACCAGCTCCTGCTCGTCTCCCGCGCCGGCGGCGTGGTGACCGAGACCGACGTCACCGCCTGGAAGGTGCCGCACGACCCGCCCTACCCGGCCACCCCCGCCCGCGGTGTGCCCTTCCAGCTGCGGGTGCCCCTGAACACCCCCGTGGCGCCCGGCCACTACGAGCTCACCGTCGCGCGCCCCGCGCTGCCCGGCTTCCGCGCGCCCAGCGCACCCCTCGCGATCGGCGCCTGGGTGGACCCGTCGACCGGACCCGAGATCACGCCCGCCGGTGGCGTCTACACGATGAGCGTGCGCGGCGTCCGCGCGAGCGGCGTCGAGCTCCAGGTCGGCCCCGCCGTCCTCGCACGGATCGCGGGCGGCGCGGCGCCCGGCCCCGGCGAGTGGCAGCACAGCAGCAACACCGTCACGTTCGCGGTGCCTGGCGGCCTGACGCCCGGCAGCCACCGGATCACGCTCCGGGCCGACGGCGTCGACTCGGACCCCGCCCTCTGGGCGGTGGTCTAGATGGACTGGCAGGCCGCCCTGCGCGAGCTCCTCGCCGCGCACGTCACCGCCGAGCGGACCCGCTGGCTCGCCCGCGACCCGGCGCACGACGCGATCGACGGCATCCTCGCGGCCGGCGTCGTGCACGAGACCATCGACGCCACCCTCCGCGAGCAGGTGGCCCCCGCGCTCGCCGCCGCCCGCGCCGCCCTCGCGGCCGGCCCCCGCTGGGGGAGCCTCGCGGAGGCGCTCGGCCTGGGCGAGCGCGACCTCGAGTGGCTCGCGCTCCTCGCCGCGTGCGAGCTCGACCCGCCGCTCACGCGCGTGCTCGGCTACCTCGACGACGGCCCGGCCACCGACCCCACGCCGGTGCTCGCGGCACGCGTCTGGGCCTGGCCGGCGGGCGCTCAGCCGGGACCGGCCGGACCCGTGTCCACGTGGCGCCTCGCGACGCCGCGCGTGGGCGAGTGGCGCAGCACCTCGCCCTGGGCCGTGGACGCGGACGTCGCCGCCTACGTCGCCGGGGCCGACGACTGGGCCGGCTTCCACGGGCTCGCCCGGCCGCTCGACGTCACCGGCTGCGAGGTGCTGCACCCCGACCTGCTCGCCGCCATGACCTCGGCCGTGCGGGCCGTGCGGTCGGGTGTCGAGGTCGAGCTCGTGGGCCCGCCCGGATCCGGCCGGCGCACGCTCCTCGCGCAGCTCGCCGCCGCCCTCGGCCGGCCCGCGGTCCTCCTGGACGACCGCGACCCCGTTCGCGCGGTCCGGACCGCGCGGCTGCTCGGCGCGCTGCCGGTCTGGGCGGATGAACCTGGGGACGCCGACCCCGGAGACGACCAGGGGGCGGACGACCAGGGAGCCGGCGCCCGGGCCGCCGTCGACCCCTCGCCCGGGGCCGTGGCGCTCGTGGCCCGCACCGCGCCGGCCGGGACGCCGTCGCCCGGCGTCCGGCTCACGTGGGCCCTCCCCGCCCTGACGGCCGCGCAGCGCACCGCGCTGTGGGACCAGCACGCCGACCCGCGGGACGAGCCCGCCCCGGTGCCCCGGGTCGTGGGGGAGTGGGACCTCACCCCCGCGGACCTCCTCGCGGGCGTGGCGGCCGCCTCGGCGGGACGGGCCGACGACGTCGTGCGCCGGCGCCTGCGCGGGGCAGAGCTGACGTCGCTCACGCACCTGCCGTGCCCCTACGAGTGGGACGACCTCGTGGTGTCCGCCCCCGTCGCCGCCCAGCTCGACCGCCTCCGCACGCAGGTGCAGCGCTCGCGCGAGGTGCTCGACACCTGGGAGCTCCGCCGCCTGGTGCCCGGCACGGAAGGCACCACCGCCCTCTTCGCCGGACCGAGCGGTACCGGCAAGACCATGGCCGCGCAGGTCCTGGCCCGCGCGCTCGGCCTCGACCTGTTCCGCGTCGACCTGGCCGAGGTGGTGAACAAGTACGTGGGCGAGACGGAGAAGCGCCTGGCCCGCGTGTTCGACCAGTGCGAGCGCAGCCATGTGATGGTGCTGTTCGACGAGGCGGACGCCCTCTTCGGGCAGCGGACCCGGACCCACGACGCGCACGACCGGTACGCCAACATCGAGATCGACTACCTGCTGCAGCGGCTCGACACCTTCACCGGCGTCGCCGTGCTGGCCACCAACCGCAAGAGCGACCTCGACGACGCGTTCCTGCGCCGGCTGCGGGTCGTCGTCGACTTCCTCGCGCCCGGTGTCCCCGAGCGGGCGCGCCTGTGGCGCCTCGCCCTGCCGGAGCGGACGTCGACCGGCGTGCCGGTCGCCCACGGCCTGGACCACGACTGGCTCGCCCAGCACCTCGACCTGACCGGGGCGGAGATCAAGGCCGTGGTGCTCGCCGCGGCGTTCGACGCCCGCGCGGCCGGAGACCTGGTCACCATGCACCACGTCCTGGAGGCCGCCCGCCGGGAGCTGGGCAAGAAGGGCGCGGTCCTCCGGGCCGAGGTCCCGGCGCCCACGTCGCCGCTGGCGGTGGCCTCGTGAACCGCCGGGCCCCGGGGGCGGGCGGGCAGGTGAGCATCGACCGCCTGACCGTGCGGGGCGTGGACCTGAGCGAGGCCGACGCCCGCCGGCTCGGCGTGCTCGTCGCGCAGGCCCTCGGCCGGCTCCCGGCGGCGGGGCTGCGTTCCTCGGCGTCGGCCTCCGTCGACGTGGACCAGGAACCCGGTCAGGGCGTGGAGCAGCTCGCCCGGGCCGTCGTCGCGCGGCTCGAGGCCGCCCTCAGAGAGGAGGGTCCGCGATGAGCTTCTACCTCCGCGGCGCGCTCGTCGAGTTCATGGCGACGCCGCTGATCCCCATCCCGAACATCATCGTGTTCCAGTACAACCCCGAGTCGATGTCGCACGGCTGGTCGCAGCCGGAGTCGCCGGCGGCGGGGGCGAACGGGACGACGTCGAGCCCCATGGCGGTCACGAGCCTGCCGGGCGAGACGTTCTCGTTCAGCCTCTCGCTGGACGCGGCGGACACGATCGCCGACGGCGCCGCGTCCGCCGCGATCGCCAAGGTCACCGGGGTGTCGTCGCGGCTCGCGGCCCTCGAGATGCTGCTGCACCCGGCGAGCGCCACGGAGGGCGGCCTGCTCGGCACGGTGACCGCCGGGATCGGCAGCCTCTTGGGCGCCGGGGGTGGCGGAGCGAAGGCGAAGGTGCCCCAGAACACGCTGAGCACCGTGCTCCTCGTGTGGGGGCCCGGGCGCATCGTCCCGGTGCGGGTCACGTCGCTGACCATCACGGAGACCATCTACGACACCCTGCTGAACCCGACGAAGGCGACCGTCCAGGTGGGCCTGAAGGTGCTGACGAAGACCGATCTCCAGCACTCGACCGACGACGCGGTCCGCAGCCTCGGGCTCGTCGCCGTCGAGTACATGAACGGCCTGCGCCAGGCGCTGGCCGTCGCGAACCTCGTCAACTCGACCGAGTCCGTGCTCGGCATGCTGCCGGTCTGAGGAGGCCCTGATGTTTCTTCCGAACAGTCGTTACGCCGAGGCGGGCACCTACGAGGTGACCCTCCCGGACGGGACCACCGTGACCGTGGTGCGGGTGCCCGCGCCGTCGCGCGACGCCGTGGCGGGCTGGCACCGTCGCGACGACGGCGAGCGCCTCGACCTCGTGGCGCACCGCTTCCTCGGCGACGCGACGGCGGCCTGGCGGCTGTGCGACGCGAACGGCGTCATCGCCCCGGACGCGCTCGCCGCCCGTGAGCTCGTCGCGATCCCGCGGGCGGAGCGATGAGCGAGTACCAGGTGCTGCTGGACGGCACCCCCGTGGACCAGGAGTTCTACGACCTCGTCACGCGGCTCGAGGTGGAGGAGAACGCGGACCTGCCGGACGCTGTCTCGTTCCAGCTGCCGGTCGCCGCGAAGGACGGGCAGCTCACGTGGGTGGGCGACGAGCGGATCGGCCCGTACGCGAACGTGGCGGTCGTCGTGACCCCGGACGAGGGCGACCAGCAGTGCCTCTTCGACGGCTACGTGCTGTCCCACAAGGTGCACGTGCCGACCGGGCCGTCGGGGGCGACGGTCGACGTGTGGGGGCAGGACGCGTCGGTGCTGATGGGCATGACCGAGACGGTCAAGGAGTGGTCCGGGATGTCGGACACCGACGTGGCCGCGCAGATCTTCCGCTCCTACGGCATGCGCCCGGCGTCGGAGAACTCGCGCGAGAGCGCGCCGGCGCACACCGAGGAGGGGCGCACGCTCATGCAGCGGGCCTCCGACCTGGACCTCCTGCGGTCCCTCGCCCGCCGCACGGGCCGCTGGTTCCGGGTGGCGTGCGAGCAGAAGCCGGGCGACCGCGTGGGCTGGTTCGCGGCGCCGTCGCTCACCGGGCCGCCGTCGTTCACGGTGGACGTCAACACGATCGACGAGCACAGCGTGCCGGTCCTCGACTTCAGCTGGGACGCGTCGCGCCCCACCGCTGTCGCCGCGCGCCAGGCGAGCCTCTCCGACGACGACGAGGACGGCGTGTCCGCCGACACGTCGGACTCGGGGCTGCCGGCGCTGGCGTCCCGCACGCTGGCGCAGTTCACGGGCAAGGAACGGACGACGCTGCTCACCGCGGCGGCCGAGGCCGCCGAGCTGCCGGCGCGGGCCGCGGGCCTCCTGCGCGAGGCGGCCTGGTTCGCGCGCTGCGAGGGCACCGCCGACGTCGCGATGCTCGCGACCGTGCCGCGGGTCGGCATGATCGCCGAGGTCGTCGGGTGCGGGGCGATGTACTCCGGGAAGTACCTGGTGTGGAGCGTGCGGCACACGATCACCCGGCAGTCCCACCAGGCGGCTCTCGTCCTGGTGCGCAACGCGGTGGGTGACGCCGGATGAGCGCCGAGGAGGCCCTGGCCGACCTGGCGGACCTGGCGGACCGTCTGCGCGACCGGTACTTCGGCAAGTACCAGGGCACCGTCACCGAGGTCGACGCGACCACGCTGCGCCTCCGCGCGAAGGTCCCGTCCGTGCTGGGGACCACCCCGAGCGGCTGGTGCCTGCCGTGCGTGCCCTATGCGGGCAAGGACGTGGGGCTGTTCCTGGTGCCCGACGTCGGCGCGGCGGTGTGGATCGAGTTCGAGGGCGGCGACGTCTCGAAGCCGATCTGGGTCGGGTGCTACTGGCGCGACGGCGAGCTGCCCGCCGACGCGGCCCCGAAGGTGCGGGGCCTGGTCACCGCCGCCCCGCACAGCCTCCTGTTCGACGACGACGCCGAGGAGGTCACCCTGACCGACTCGGGCGGCGGCTCGGTCGCCCTCACGTCCGACGGCGTGACGGCGAGCCGCGGCGGCAAGTCGGTGGTGGTCGCCGACTCGAGCGTCTCGGTCAACGACGGTGCCCTGGAGGTGTCGTGATGGGTGACTACCTGAACGTCGGCTCGACCCTCATGTGCCCGCACGGGGGCACGGTCACGGCCGTACCGTCCAGCACCAAGGTCCGGGTCGACGGACAGCCGGTGGTGCTGTCGTCGGACACCTTCATGGTCGCGGCCTGCCCGTTCATGATCGGCCCCACGCCGAGCCCGTGCCTGCAGGTGTCGTGGCAGAGCACCGTGCAGCGCACCGACGTCGGCGGGACCAAGCCCCTTGCGAAGGACAGCGTGGGCATGTGCAAGGCCGCCACCGGCGCGGTGCAGGGCACCGTCATGATCCAGTCGACCCAGGCGAAGGTGGGTGGGCTGTGATCCGCCACGACTACGCCTTCCCCCTGCGCGTCGATGCCGGCGCGGGGCAGGTGGCGCGCGCGGCCTACCCGGCGCACGTGGACCAGCTCCTGCGCCAGCTCCTCCTCACGAGCCCCGGCGAGCGGGTCAACCTGCCGCTGTTCGGGTGCGGGCTGCGCCGGCTGGTGTTCGCCCCGCAGTCGGCGGCCCTGGTGGCGACCGTCCGGCTGCAGGTGCAGCAGGCGATCAGCACGTGGCTCGCCGACCAGGTCCAGCTCGACGAGGTCACCGTGCTCTCCGGCGCCGACCCGGGCAGCGGCCTCGACGAGGGCGCCCTCCTGGTCACCGTGTTCTACACGCTGGTCGAGACGCGCACTCCCGTGACGCTCGCCGTGGAGGTGAGGTGACGTGCCGAACCGCCTCGCCGACCTGGTCGCCTCGACCACGCTGAACGGCATCGACTTCGTCGAGATCGCCTCGGCCGACCAGACGCGCCTGCGCGTGCACTTCCTCAACGCCGTCGACGTGGCGCCGACCCTCGCCGCCACCCGGCCCGTGACGATCACCGGCGGGGACGCGATCCCCTCCGTCGAGGTGCTGCCCGTCGCGGCCGGGGACTGGGGCGTGGACGACGAGGGCCGCCCCCTGCTCGACCTGACCACCCCGGTCCGCGGCGACTTCTCCCTGTACACGCTGACGATCTCCGCGACCGCCCTGGACGCGTACTACGCGCAGGTCCGGTTCACGTTCAAGGCGGGCTGCCCGTCCACCCTGGACTGCCTCGCGTGCGACGACGGCCCGCCGCTGCCCGACGCGCCCGGGCCCCCGATCGACTACCTGGCCAAGGACTACGCGAGCATGCGTGCCGCGCTGCTCGACCACTCCGCCGTCGCCTACCCGCGGTGGGTGGAGCGCGCCGAGCCCGACGTCGGCGTCCTGCTCGCCGAGCTCCTCGCCGCGGTGGGCGACGACCTGTCCCTGCTGCAGGACCGCGTCGCGCTGCAGGCCACGCTCGACACCGCGACCGAGGCGGTGGCCGTCGTCCGGGCGGCGCGCCTCGTCGACTACGAGCCGCGCCCGGCGACGTCGGCCACCGCCTGGGCGCAGGTCGACGTCGCCGCGCCCGGCGTGCCCACCGGGGTGGTGGTCCAGGCCCCGCAGCCCGACGGCGGCGTGCTCGACTTCGAGCTCGGCGACGGCCTCGTCGACCACGCGACGGGCGGGCTGCGCACCGGGCCCCTCGGCGTCGACCCGCGCTGGAACCGCAGCGACTGGTCGTCCGGCGCGCCCGTGCCGCGGATCGTGCCGTACCTGTGGGACGACGACGAGGCGTGCCTGCCCGCCGGGGCCACCCACCTGTGGGTGGCGGGGCACGGCTTCGGCTTCGTGGTCGGGAACCGGCAGGAGGGCACCGTCGGGACGGCCGTGCTGATCGACACCGCCGCGCCGACCGCCGCCGACCCGCCCACCCGCGAGGTGGTGCACCTGACCGGCGCCGTCGAGGAGCGCGACGAGCTCTACGGCCGGGACGTGACCCGCCTGGAGTGGGACGCCGCCGAGGCGCTCACCGCCGAGCACGCCCTGGCGCGGACGGTCCTCGCGGGGAACCTGGTGCCCGCCACGCAGGGCCGCCGCCACACCGAGTCCTACGTGGTGGACCCCGACCCCGGCGGCCCCGCCGCACGGCTCGCCGCCGTCACGCGGACCGGCCCCGACACCGGCTGCGGCGACGGCGTCCCCGTGCACCAGCACACGCTCGCCGCCGGACGGCTGGCCTGGCTCGCCCGCGACGACGGCGCCACGGTGCCCGAGCTGTACCTCGTCCAGCGCCCGGCCGACCCCGGCGACCCGCCGCGCACCTGGCGGTGGCGGCGCTCCCTGCTCGACGCGGGCCTCTACGAGGCGGCCTACACCGTGGACCCCGTGCGCTGGACCGACGTGCGCCCCGACCGGGGCGCGCCCTGGTTCGAGTACGACGGGTCCGACGGCGACACGGTGCGCCACGGCACCGGGCTGTTCGGCGAGCGCCCCGCACCCCGGTCGGCGTTCGACGTCGTCTACCGGGTGGGCGACGGTGCGGCCGGGAACGTGGCCGCCGACTCGATCACCACGGTGCCGCCTGAGCTCGCCGGCACCGTGCTCGCCGTCACCAACCCGTTCCCGGCCGGGGGAGGCGCCGACGCCGAGACGATCGACCACGTCCGGGCGAACGCGCCCTACGCCTTCCGGGCCCGGCAGCTCCGCGCGGTGCGGGCCGAGGACTACGACCGCACGGCCCGCGAGCTCGACTGGGTCCTCGACGCGGGCACCGAGATGCGCTGGACCGGGTCCTGGCTCTCCGTGCTGACCACCGTCCATCCGCGCGGCACCGAGACGCCGAGCCTCGACCAGCACCTCGAGCTCACCCGGCTGCTCGCCCGCCGGCGGACCGCCGGGTACGAGGTGCACACCCCGGCCCCGCGGTACGTCGGCCTGGACCTGGTCGTCACCGTCTGCGCCCAGCCGTGGGCCCTGCGCGGCGAGGTGGAGGCCGCCGTGCTCGCCGAGCTCGGCCGCGGTCGCCGCCGCGACGGGTCGCCCGCGTTCTTCGCCCCCGGGAACCTGACCGCCGGGCAGCCGCTCCTGCGCAGCGAGCTCGCGGCGGCCGTGCAGGGCGCCGTGGGGGTCGACGGCGTCCTGGGCGTGAGCTACCGGCGACGCGGCCACGTGCCGGTGCCGGTCCCCATGCCCGAGGTCGTGCCCGCGGGCCGCGACGAGATCCTGCGCGTCTCGAACGACCCCGACCATCCCGACCGTGGCTCGCTGCGCGTCGTCGTCCAGGGGGGCAAATGAGCACCCACGGGTCCTGCGGCTGCCACGGCGAGTGCCACGGCGGGTGCGGCGCGCCCCCGGCCGCCCTCGTGATCAGCAACCCCTCCGGGCTGCCGCAGCTCGCCTACCGGGTGGGCACGTTCCAGACGTTCCGGCGTGCCCTGCTCGCCCACCTGCCGGGCGAGACCGAGCTGGACCCGTGGCGGCCGACGGCGAGCACCGACCTGGGGCTGCAGGTCGTCGACTGGTGGGCCTACCTCGCCGACGTGCTGACCTTCTACAACGAGCGCATCGCCAACGAGCACTACCTCGGCACCGCCGTGCTCGACCCGAGCGTGCGGCACCTCGTCGCCCTGCTCGGCTACCGGCCGCGCCCGGGCCTCGGCGCCCGCGCCACGCTGGCGGTCGTCGCCGCGGCGCCCGCCCCGCTGGTCGTCACCCAGGGGCTGGCCGTCGCGTCGAAGGCCGTGCCCGGGATCGAGTCGCAGACGTTCGAGGCCACCCGCACCACCGTGTTCGACCGGCCCACCAGCGTCGTCGGCCCGACCCCGGACGACCTGACGACGACCGCGCCGACGGGCGGGCCGTCGTCGTTCGCCGCACCCGGGGCGGCACAGGCGCCGCCGCACCTGCGCCTCGTGGCGCGCGGCGGGGTGCTCGTCAAGGGCACCCCGACGGGCCTGCGGGCGGGCGACCGGCTGCTCCTGCGCGCCAAGGCCTGGGCCTCGGCCGATGCCGCCACGGCCGTCGTGCGCGTCACGGGCCTCGTCACCGAGAAGGACCCGTCCGGGCGCAAGAACACCCGCGTGCTGCTCGACGGGACCGGCGGGCTGCCGCCGTCGGCGGTGGCGTCCGACTACTCCCTGGCGCGGCCACGCCGCGCGCACCACCTCGCCTCGATGCCGCCCGGTGCGGCGGTCGTGACCGCGACCAGCCTCGTGCTCGACGGCGCCGCGCGCGACCTCGTCGCCGGCGACCCGCTGCTCGTGGAGCGGCCCGGCGCCGGGGTCGGGACGACCGGGGCCGCGTTCACCGTCGTCCGGCTCGGTGCCTACGCGGAGCAGGTCTGGTACGCCGACGCCGCCGCGGCCACGCCCACGGTCCGGCCGAGCGACACGAGCATCCCGCTCGTCGTCGCGCGCCTCACCGTCGCCGTGCGGTCCGGCGTGAGCCTGACGGCCGTGGCGTCCCCGGCGGGCGAGGTCACCGTCCGGTCCGGCTGGTCCGACGTCGGCCCCCTGCTCGACACGCCCGTCGCGACCCTCAGCTCCCTGCCCGGACGGCTCACGCTCGCCCGCCCGCCGGCGGCCCGCGCCGGCGAGCCGACACCGGCGCTCGTCCAGGACGCGCACGGGCGGGGCGCCACCGTGGCGCTCACGCCGGTGGCGGGCACGAGCGACGTCGTCGTCTCGGGCACGGGGGCCGGGGCGGACGGCGCCGCGACCGCGCTCGCCGCGCCCCTGACCGTGCTCTGGGACCTCGTCGAGGTGACGCGCGGCGAGACCGTCCGCGACGAGCTGCTCGGCACGGGGCGCGCGAGCCTGCCGGGCCAGGACTTCCCCCTCGCGAAGTCCCCGGTCACGTTCCTCGCCGACCAGCCCGGCCGGTCCGGCGACGGGTGGTCGTCGACCGTCGAGCTGCGCGTCGGCGGCCGGTACTGGACCGAGGTCCCCGCCCTGTACGGGCACGGCCCCGACGAGACGATCTTCGAGACCCGGGTCGACGACGAGGGCGTGACCCACGTGATCACCCCCGACGGGGGGCACGGCCGCCGGCTGCCCACCGGCGCGCGGGTCGTGGCGACCTACCGCGTGGGCTCGGGGGCCGCCGTCCCGCCGCCGGGGGCGCTCACCCAGGTGCTCTCCGCGGTCCCGAACCTGCGCGCGGTCCGCAACCCCGTCGCGCCGTCGGGCGGCGGGGACCCCGAGCCCGCGTCCGACGTGCGGCGGCTCGCGCCCCGCTCCGTGCTCACCTTCGGGCGCGCAGTGAGCGCCGACGACTACGCCGTCGTTGCGGCCGCGGCGCCCGGCGTGCGCCGGGCGAGCAGCGAGGTCGTGTGGGACACCGGCCTCCAGCGCCCGGCGGTCACCGTGTGGGTGGGGGACGACGACGCCGCGGTCGGCGCCGCCCGGACGGCGCTCGCGGCCCAGGCCGACCCGAACCGCGTGCTCGTGGTGCGCCCCGCGGTCCGGCTGCGCGCCCGCCTGCGGCTGACCGTGGCGGTCGACCCGACCTACGTGGCCGACACGGTGCGGCAGGCGGTCGTGGAGGTGCTTCTCGACGACGTCCGCGGGCTGTTCGCGCCGGGCGTCCGCCGCCTCGGCGAGACGCTGTACCGCAGCGAGATCGAGAAGGCCGTCACCGACGTGCCCGGCGTGCTGTCCAGTGCGCGGATCCGGCTCGTCACCGGGAGCGGGGCGTTCAGCGACGCTCCCGGCGGGCCGGGCAACAGCGCGGCGTACCGGCCCGGCCGCGGCGGGTTCTTCGCCCTCGCGGCCGACGACCTGACCGTGGAGGTGTCCGCATGAGCACCCCGGTGCAGGACGGGTACGAGGAGCGGTACGCCGCCAAGCTGTGGTCGCTGCTGCCGGAGGTGTACCGCGCCGCCGACAGCGAGACGGTCGACGGCGACGGCCCCCTCCGCGAGCTCCTGGAGCGGATCGGCGCCTCCATGGCCGTGGTGCGGCGCAGCATCGACCGGCTCTGGGACGACCAGTCGATCGAGACGTGCGACACCTGGGTGGTGCCGTACCTGGCCGAGCTGCTCGCGACGAACCTCGTGCCCGCGATGGACGCGCGCGCCCAGCGGCTCGACGTGGCCAACACCATCTCGTACCGCCGCCGCAAGGGCACCGTCGCGCTCCTCGAGCAGCTCGCCCACGACGTCACCGGCTACGAGTCGCGCGCGATCGAGATGTTCCGCCGCCTGGGGCGCACGCGGCACGGCCTCGACCCGGCGCTCGGGCGTCCCGCCGACAGCGCGGACCCCGCGGGTGCCCGCGCCCTCCAGCGGGCCGGGCAGCTCACCGGCCCGCTCACCGGCACTCCCGCCGGGGGCTGGGCGGACCTGCGCCACCCCCTCGGGGCGAGCCTCGCGCACACGGCGTTCGACGAGTACTCCCACCGCCTGGACGTGCGGGTCGGCCGCGGCGACCTGGGCTGGTACGGGATCCCGAAGGTCGCGTTCTTCCTGTGGCGCACGATCTCGTTCGGCGTCGACCGGGCGACTCCCGTGCCCGTGGCCGGCTGCCCCGGCCACTACGTGTTCGACCCGACGGGGCGGCAGGTCGCCCTCTTCACGGCCGCGGCCCGCGGCGGCAACGACTACGGCGAGACGTGGCTGCCCACCGACGTGTGGCAGGTCCCGGCGCCCCTGACCACCCCGCTGTGGGAGTCGGTGCGGGCGTCCGCGCTCGGGACGGGCGACCCCACCGCGTTCCCCGACCCCGTCGCGAGCCTGTGGCCGCGCAGCCTGTCCGTCACGCCCGAGGGGACGGCCGACCCGCTCGACCTCGCCGACGTCACCGTGTGGCCCGAGGTGGGCCGGTTCCGGACGGCGGGCGCCGCGCAGCTCGAGGTGGGGTACCACTACGGGCTGTTCTCCCGAGTCGGCGCGGGGCCCTACGACCGGCGGCTGCCCGGCGTCGACGAGCCCGCGGAGCCGGCGCCGGTGCGCCACGTCCCGGGAGGGTCGGCGATCGCGCTGCCGAACGCGCTCGCGGCGCTCGGCGGCGTGGGCACGGTCGTGATCGACGACGGGCGCACGTCCACGGCGGTGGCCGACGTCGGCTCGGCGGCGACCCCGCTGCGGGACGTGACGATCCGCGCCGCGCAGGGGGAGCGGGCCGTGGTCCGGGCCGACGTCGGCGCGGGGCCGTGGGTCTTCACGGGCGGCGGCCCCGGCGGCGGGGCGGGCGCGTCCGGGACCGGCGGCCGCCTGCACCTGGCCGGGCTGCTGGTGTCCGGCGCCGACGTCGTCCTCCGTGGGCGGTTCGACGAGGTGCGCCTGACGTGCAGCACGCTCGACCCCGGGACGAGCGGCGCCGCGCAGTCGCCGCCGACGCTGTTCCAGCGGTCCGTGGACGGCCGCGACCTGGCGCCCGTGACCCTGTGGGTGGAGGGCCAGGTCGAACGGCTCGTGCTCGACCGGTGCCTCACCGGGCCGGTGCGCGTCCGGGGCGGCGGCCTGGTCGAGTCCCTCGAGGTAGCGGACAGCGTGCTCCAGGGCCTGCCGACCGACGAGCCCGGCGCGGTCACCCGCGTGCACGACGCCGACCTGCTCTTCTCCGCGCTCCGCGACCAGCACGACGAGCTGACCACCTGGCTCGCGGGCGAGCTCGCGGGCTCGGCCGCCGCCGTCGCCGCGCACGTCGACGGGGCCGCCCCTGCCCCGGCCGACGTCGCCCTGCTCGTCGCCGACCTGCAGGCCGTCGTCGACGGGGCGCTCGTCTGGACGGAGCCGCGGTTCGCGACCCGCCCGCTGCAGCGGTCCACCTGGGTCGCGGCGCTCGCCGCGTCCGTGACGCCGCCCCCCGCCGCCGAGCTGGCGGCGCTCAACCGGCGCCTGCTCGCCGAGGCGTTCCCGCTCGCCCTGGCGGACGCCGCGCTCGCGACCGACAACGGGGCGGTCGAGCTGTGCCGTACCACCGTGCTCGGGCAGGCGTTCGTGCACCGGCTGGAGTGCAGCGACTCCGTCCTCGACGACGTGGTGCGCGTGCGGGACGCGCAGCACGGCTGCGTCCGGTTCAGCGCGTGGTCCACGGGCAGCGCGCTGCCGCGCCGGTACGAGTCGGTCCGGATCGACCCGGGGGCGCCGATCATGGTCAGCCGCCGCTTCGGCGAGTGGGGCTACGCCCAGCTGCACGACGGCGCCGACGCCGGTGTGGCGCACGGGTCCACGGCGGGCGTCCCGAGCCTGCTGACCGGGAGCGAGGACGGGTCGGAAATGGGGGCGTTCTGCCGCGAGGCGGCCTCCGTCAAGGACCGGTCCCTGCTCATCAAGCTGCAGGAATACCTCCCCGTGGGCCTCGTGCCGGTGCTGGTGCACCTGCCCGAGGCCGACACGGATGCTGAGCTCACGAGAGGCAGACCATGGCCACCGATGTAGCACGTCTTTCCTACGACCCCGCGCGCCGGTACACGGGGGTCGTCACCCAGCAGGGCCGGGTCGCGCTCGAGGCGGAGCAGAACGAGGAGCGGGTCATCGGCGCCGAGGAGCGCCGCGAGGTGCTGCTCGACGTCGTCGGCCGGGCGGGCACCCCCGACGACGGGTACGCCGTCAGCGCCGGGCCGGGCACGGACCTCGTCGTCGGCCCCGGGACCATGTACGTGGGCGGGCTGCGGGTCACCCTCGACGACGAGATCCTCACGTCGGAGCAGCCGGACTGGCTCGACCAGCCCGTGGCGGACGAGCGGCCGCTCGGCCGGGAGCACGTGCTCCTGCTCCTCACGGAGCACGACGTCACGGCGGTCGAGGACCCGGCGCTCCTGGAGGTGGCGCTCGGGGGGCCCGACGGTGCGGCGCGGACCCGCGTCGTCCAGCGGGTGCTGCGGCACACAGTGGATGCCACCACGTGCGCCGACGCCCTGGAGGAGTCCGTGCGGGACTTCGCGCGCGACGGCCTGACGTTCGAGCCGGAGACGATGCGGCTCGCCTCGACGGCCCGCCTGCGCGTGTCCTGGCGGCAGGACCCCGACGCGGGCTCGGCGTGCGAACCGAGCAGCACGGGCGGCTACCTCGGTGCGGAGAACCAGTGCATCCGGTTCCAGGTCACGGCCGTGCGCCGCGACGGCACCTTCGACGCGGTGTGGGGGTACGACGACGCCTCGCACCTCTACCGGGTGACGCCCGACAAGAGCGTCAACCCCGTGCTCACGCTGGACCGCAGCCCGGTCGACGACCACCACCGGCCCCGCACCGGCCAGGCGGTCCAGGTGCTGCGCTCGACCGCGGTGCTGGTGTCTGCCGACCAGGTCGCCGAGGGTTTCGTCGCCGCGACGGGCGGCGTCGTCGCCGTGCTGCCCGCGCCGTACGACCCGGACGGCCGGACCGTGCGGCTCCCGGCGCCCCTGCCGGCGGACTACGCCGCCGACCCCCGGCTCTACCTGCGGGTGTGGGAGGAGCACCTGACGGGCCTGACCCTCGGCACCCCCGTGGACCTGACGGGCACGGGCATGCAGGTCACGCTGTCGTCGACGCGGGCGCCGCGGCTCCACGTCGACGACTTCTGGTGCATCGGCGTGCGGCCCGAGACCCCGACCGCCGTGTACCCGGCGCGCTACCTGCGGACGCCGCAGCCGCCCGACGGCCCACGGCAGTGGGTGTGCCCGCTCGCGGTCGTGGACCGGGTCGACCAGGGCGTGCTCGACGTCGTCGAGGACTGCCGCAGGCCGTTCGACCCGCTCACCGAGATCGAGCCCGGGGGAGGCTGCTGCTGCACCGTCGAGGTGCGGCCCGAGGACGCCCCGCGGCTGCAGGCGATCATCGACCGCGCGGTGGCGAACCGGTCGATCAAGGAGCGCGCGGACCGCGTGACGGTGTGCTTCGAGCAGGGGCGGTACGAGCTGCGCGAGCCGATCGTGCTGCGGGAGCAGCACTCCAACCTCGTGCTGAGCGGGTGCGGCGCGGCGGTGCTCACCGTCGACCCGGGCCTCGGCGACGAGCGGCTCGCGGCCTTCGGGCAGGGGCTCATCGTCCTCGTCGAGGCGGACGACGTGACGATCGCGGGGTTCGAGCTCGAGCTGCCGCAGGTGCCCTTCGAGTTCGGCCGGGTGAGCGGCGTCGCGGGCGGGGCGTACGAGGCGGCGACGGTGCGGGCCGTGAACGACGAGGCCCCCGAGGTGCGGGTGTCGATCGGCGTGCGGCCCGTCAACTGCGCGGTGCTCGCCGTGACCGGCTGCGTGTTCCGCTACACGCTCGGCGACGACCGGCCGAGCTCTCCGGCCCCGCGCAGCGTGCTCGGCGTCGGCGTCCTCGCGGCGGGGGCGCTGTGGGGGCTGCGGCTCACCGACAACCGGTTCCTGCACGACGCGTTCGACACCGTCCCCCCGGAGGGCGGGGCGATCCGGCTCCTCGCCGGGCTGCTGCACAGCCAGGTCTCCCTGTCGCGCGAGGCCCGCCACCGGAAGGTCCGTTCCCTCGGCGCCGCCCGGCTCCCCGCGCTGCTCGACGACGCGGTGATCGCCCGCAACCGGTTCGCGGGCCTCTCGACCCCGGCGCTCGTCGTGGCCGACCTCGGCCAGGTGACCGTGCAGGACAACCACGTCGAGGACTGCTACGGCGGGTTCTGGTTCGTCGAGTCGGCCGCGTTCGCCGGGACGGACGTCGCCGGGCGCTCCGACCGCACGACCCACAACCTCGCCGCGACGCAGCTCGCCGCCGGCGCGCTGGGGGCGGGGATGCTCGACAGCGTGCTGGTCTACCTCCTCCAGCTCGCCACGCTCTACCCGCTGCCCGACCCGGACGAGCGACCCAAGGGCTACGTCGCCGAGGAGCCCGCCCACACCAGGAAGTACTTCGCGGACGCCCAGGAGGCCGCCGGCGCGAGCACCGCCGCGCTGGTCGAGCGGTTCGTCGCCGAGCAGCCGGAGGAGGGGAAGGAGGCGCTGCGGGACGAGGGGGCCGCCGGGACGAAGGCGACGCGGAAGCGGCGGGCGGCCGGGGACTCGGCCACGGCGGGGGCCACGGCCAGGGCGGAGGCCCCGGCCCGTGCGGGGGCGCGGGCCCGGCTCGCCGTGTCCGTCGTGATCGACGCCGACCCGGAGGTCGTGGAGACCCCGCAGATGCTCACGATGCAGCCCGAGCCCCTGGTCGCCGTCCTGGGCGGCCTCGTGGCGCTGGAGCGGCTGCGCGACGACGACGGCCCGGGACGAGGACTGCGGACCACGCTGAACCTGGCGTCGAACACCGTCGAGTGCACGACGCCGAACCGCCAGGCGGGCGGGCCCGCCCTCTTCGTCTACAACTACCGTCCCGTGTCGATCCACGGGTTCGACGTCGACGGCAGCGCGAGCGCCGTCACCGGCAACCGGTTCGTCTCCCACGACGCCACCTTCGCCGTGGTGGTGATCGGGCTCGGCAGCGCCGCGATCACGGGCAACGTCATCGCGGGTGCGCGGGACGACAGGCGGGCCTCCCTGGCGGTCGGGGCCGTCGGCGCGGCGGCGATCACGGGCAACGTCGTCGCGGGGCGAGCGATCCTTCCGGGGAACCGGCCGTTCCCGGCGCCGCTCGACACCTGGTACCCGTTCAACACGATCGGGTGAGCCGGTGCCGTCGACAGCGGGCGCGGGGACGGCGACGTCGTCCGGCGCGGGGGACGGTTCGCCGCCGCCGGGCCGGTCCCTCGCGCTCGCCCGGGCGCGGCCGGCGGAGGAGAGCGCGCCGGGCGCGGACCGCGCTCCCAGCCGGGTGCCCGGCAACGCCGAGGTAGTGCGTTCGTCCGGCTCGGTCACGGGCCGGCCCATGACCGAGCCGGACGAACGCACTACCTCGGCGCTTACCGATCACACGAGGAGGGAGTCCGGGCGGCCCAGCGTCGCCTATCGCGCGCGGGTCGACTCCGCGGCGGGGCGCGCCCTCCCCGCGCTCGGGCTCGACGGGACGGTGCGGATCGTGCTGCGGCCCGACGTCGGCTCGTCGGCCCACGGGGCGGCGGCTCCCGGCCTGGTGACGCTGTTCGGCCCGCCCGCCGACGACCTCGACCGGACGTTCGCCCTGCTGGTGCACGAGCTCGCGCACGTGCGCCAGCACGAGAACCGCGGTCTGGCCGGGGCGCCGGCGCCGGACGTCACCCGCGCGGAGGGCGAGGCTGCGGGGCTCGCGGCGGCCGCCGCCCAGGGCCGGCCGCTGTGGCGGCCACGGGGGGTGCTCCCGGACGGGCACCTGGCACGGGACGAGGGCGCCTCGGGGGTGACGAAGGCGTGGGACACGCTGGTGGACTGGTCGGAGGACCGCCCCGACGTCGCGAAGCTCGAGTCCCGGCTGGAGACGCTCGTGGCGCTCAACCACGTCGCGGACGTGCGGGTGATCCAGGCCCGGGTCGAGGGCTCGTTCTTCGATCTGAGGTCCGAAGGGGTCGAGGACTGCCTGCGGGTGCTCGCGACCCTGCCGTTCCTCGTGGCGCGGGCCCTGGTGCGTGCGCTGCCCGCGAAGACCCGGGTCGCGCTCGGCCGCATGAACGCGAAGCAGCACACGACCTTCCCCGAGGCGGCGGTGGCGGTGCTGTCGGCGATGAGCGCCGAGGAGCTGAAGGGCGTCGCCGAGAAGTACCGCCCCTACGCGGACTACCACCGGGGGGTGACCGAGGCGCTCGCGCCCGTCGACCCCAGCCGCCTCGGCCCCGCGGCACGGCGGGCCCTGCTCGCGACGCTCCGGCGGGCGGGTGCGGAGGTGCTCACCGCGCTGCTGAAGTCCCGGCGGCCCACCTTCCGCGACCTCCTGTCGTCGACGCCCCCGGGGGACGACGCCGTGGAGCTGGAGCAGGCGATCGCCCGGGAGCAGCCGCGGTCAGCCACGAGCATGGGCGTCGGCGGAGGGGTGACCGCCGCCGACCGTGTCGCGGGGGTCCCGGGCAGCCAGCCCGGCCTGGGGATCGTCGCCGAGCAGGTGGCGGGGATCCTGCGCGAGCCCGACGACGCGGCCGCCCGGGACGCGCTGAAGGTCCTGGCGACGCTGTGCCCCAAGGCCCCGGCCGCGCAGCCCGAGCTGGTCACCCCGGTCAGCCGGGGCACCCTGGCCGCCGCGGCCACCAGCGCGCCCGCGAACGCCGTCGGCAGCAACGCGCCGCCCGAGGTGGGCGCCGGGCTCGTCTCGGTGGTGACCGAGCTGGAGAGGCAGGGCTCGATCGAGCGGCTGCTCGACCAGCTCGACTCCGACGACCGGTTCAGCGCGGACCACGGCTGGGCGCTGCGCTGCGTGCTCGCCGCCCGCACCCCGCTGGCCAACCTCGTGCGCGCCACGAAACTGCTCTCCTACGGGCTGTTCGACTGGAAGGTCTGGGACGCTGAGGCGCGGTTCGCGTACCTGCTGGTCCGGGTGTGCCCGATCGACGCGCAGGACGCGTGGCGCCGGCTGGAGAACGGCAAGTGGTTCGCGCGGCTCACCGCGCAGATGCCCGACGAGTCGCTCGTGAACGGCGAGTACACCGGCGTCGGCTCGGAGTACGTCGTCGGCGGAGCGGCGCTCTCCGTGCCGCCCGCGATGCTCGACGCCTACGCCGCGTCGATCGCCGCGGAGTGGGAGGGACGCAAGCACGCCCCGCACGCCGTCTTCCTCGTGCGCGAGCTTCTCGGCCGCGACCGGTCGGGCGGCGCCCGGCCGTGGGTGACCGACGCCGCAGGACAGGCCGGACCCGCCGACGTGCCGCTGCGCACGGCGATCGTCCGGCGGCTCGACCGGAGAGGGACGCTGCAGGACATCGTCGACAAGCTCCCCGACGACTTCCTGCTCGCGGAGGGCACCCGCGGGGAGGTCCTGGAGCTCTATCGCCTGCGGGATCCCGTGCGCCTGTGGAGCCAGGCGCTGTCGCACCTGCCGGGCTGGCTCAGCTGGTTGTGGTTCGACAGCAGGGACGCCTGGCTGGGGACGCTCGCCCTGCGTGCTCTGCCCCCGGACGAGCAGGCCCGCTTCGCGGTGGAGCACCCCGACGTCTGGCAGAAGTTCTGGTCCAGCCTCACCGCCGAGCAGCGCAGGGCTATGCCGTCGGCCCTGGC
Source organism: Antribacter gilvus (assembly GCF_003946865.1). Lineage (GTDB taxonomy): Bacteria > Actinomycetota > Actinomycetes > Actinomycetales > Cellulomonadaceae > Antribacter > Antribacter gilvus. The sequence goes on along the minus strand of NZ_QXTH01000005.1, from coordinate 271,323 downwards.
GAGCGGCGCCGAGCAGGACCTGCGCACGCGGGACGCGATCCGCGTCCGGCTCGCCGACGAACGGCTGTGGACGGAGGAGCACGCCCTCGAGCTGCGCGCGCTGATCAACCTGGCGGTCGCCGCCGACGACCGCCGCTGGGTCTTCGACCTGTCCCGCAGGCTGCGCGCCGACCTCCTGGCGAAGGCCGCCGCCCCCGGGAGAAGGCTCGCGGCCCTGGTCGCGGACCTGGAGCTGTACGACGAGGCCGCCGGCCGGACGGCTTACCAGCCCCGGAACCCGGCCGCGAGCGGCGCCCCGCTGTGGGCCCGGACCATCGTCGTCGGGGTCCGGGGCGTCTTCGGCGTGCTCGTCCCGTACGCGCTCTTCGGTGAGCACACCCTGATCGGCCGGACGATGAAGGCGCACGCCTTCAGCCTGGACGCCGTCCAAGGCGCCCTGGGCGGCGACCTGGTCCCCGGCCTGACCCTGGCGACGGGGGCGGGCGGCAACCGGATCGACGTCGACGTCACGTTCGAGGCGGGTTTCGTCACGCGGCTCCGAGTGCCGCGGATCGAGATCGCGTCGACCAACATCGTGCGGCCGGGCGCCACCTACCGGACCGGCCGCGCGACCCTGACCGACCTCCGGATCACCGCCGGGTTCGGCGACCGGCACTACACCCAGCCCCTCTTCGTCTCCGCGCTGCTCGGCGGTGTCGACGTGCGCGACCTGGTGGTGGTCGACGCAGGCCTGCCGGTCTCGCCCCTCTCGGCCGCGATCGTCGGCGCACGCTCGCTGGCGTTCGCCGCCACGCAGGACGGCACGTGGGACGCCCACACGAAGCAGGACCTGGTCCTGCCCTCGGGCATGGCCGCGTTCCCCGTCCCGGTCTTCGGCCCCCTGTTCCAGCTCCTGAGCAACATCGTGGCCCTGACCGGTTCGGTGCCTGGAGACCTGAGCCCGCTCGGCATCGCCACCATGTTCCTGCCCACGCCACCAGGCCTCGGCGGCTGGCTGTTCGGGAAGGCCCGGAACAACATCCTGGGCAGGATCGACCCGACGCCCCCGCTCGCGACCCACCTCTGGGGCCTCGCCGCCGAAGGCCGGTGGGCGCCGCCCCGATCCGCCACCGAGCGCGCCACCGACGCCCTGGGGATGCTGCGCGCCTACGGGGTCAGCCTCGCGTCCTTCACCGTCGAAGGCCTCTCGCTCGGTGCGGGCACCCAGGTCACGTCGTTCGAGATCTCCGAGCTGCACGTCGGGATCAACCGCGGCGGTGGGCTCAGCGCGTCGCTCCGGACCACCGCCGGCTCGCTGCGCGGCGTCGTCGGGACGCTGACCAGCGCCCGCGACGAGCTCCCCGCGGGCGACCCGAAGCGCCCCGAGCTCGACCGCCGCATCGCGCTGCTGGTCCAGAAGATTGCGACCCTCGACGCCCAGCTCGCCGACCGCCGCCGCGAGCTGCAGGCCCGGCTCGACAAGGGTGAGACGCTGACCCCGCCCGAGCGGGCCGAGCTCGCCTCCGCGACCGACCTCGCGGCCGACGAGGCCCGGCTCACAGCCCTCGAGGCCAAGGACCGCGTCCACCCGGGGACGCTGACCGAGAAGGAGCGGAAGGAGCTCGTGGAGCTCACCCGCCGACGTCGCGCCGCCCTCGGCGTCACGATCGACATCGGCTCCGTGACCGTCGGCCCTGTCACCGGCGACATCGAGACGGGCGGCCTCGTCCTGGAGGGCGTCCACCTCCAGGCGAGCGTGCCGAGCTCCGCGGTCGACCTGGCCCGCGGGTACCTCGACGACACGTCCCTCGTGGAGCAGTTCCTCGCCGGCGGCCCCACGGTGCCCACCCCCGCCGATCTCGCCCGCACCGCCAGCCTGTCCGTCACGGTGGACTCGACCCGGTTCGTCGCCACCGACCCCGCCCAACCCGCGCTCGTCGTCAAGGCGAGCACCCTGCCGCCGTCGGCCGAGATCGGCGCGGCGCTCGCTGCCATGCCGGAGATCCCGGGCAACGCGGGGCTCCGCGCGCGGCTGCAGGCCGCGAAGGACGCGCTCGTGCTGCTCGAGCTCCGGCAGAAGGCCGCGCGGACCAGCAGCGACCCGGTCGAGCGGGCCAAGGCCGAGCAGGACGTCCGGTGGATCACCGACGAGGCGCGGCGCCTGCTGGGCGTCGAGGTCGGGGGGATCACCTTCGGCCGCATCACCGGTGTGCTGGACCCGCGGACCGGCAAGGCGTCGCTCGTGGTGCCCGCCGTGCTGACGGACGTCGCCCTGCCCGGTGCGATGATCGACCGGCTCACGGGCGACGTCGAGGTCGGGGTGACGATCGGGGCGAAGCCCGTCGCGCCCGAGCTCGGGCTCCGGAACGTCCAGGCGACCGGCGTCCAGCTCGCCCAGGGCTCGATCGGTGCGGTGTCGCTCGCGAGCCTGACCGGGTCGGTGCAGCGGACCCCGAAGGGCTGGCGGATCCCCGACCTCGCGCTCCAAGGCCTCGTGCTCGGGACGGTGGCGCTCGGCACCCCGGCGAACGGCGTCACCGCCGAGCAGGTCACGGTCAGCGCGATGAAGGCGGACGTCGAGCTCGGCTACTCAGGCGAGGGCGACGCCCGCGCGCTGAGCAGCGTCGTGGTGCGCAGCCTGCACGTCGCCTCCCTGGCCGGGAAGAACCTCGCGCTCGACTCGGCCGACGCCGAGGGCACCATGAAGGTGCGGGTCGAGCAGGGCGAGCTGCGCGACCTCCGGGCCACGGACGTCGAGCTGGCCCGCGGCGAGGCCGGCTGGGAGCTGGTCAAGGCGTCGGCGAGCGTGGGGGCCGTCGTCGACGTCCGGTACGCGGTCGCGCTCTCCACGCTCGCGTCCGGCAAGCGGCCCGCGGCGACCACGACCGTCGAGGGGAAGGTGGAGAGCGCGCCGACGGCCGGGGCCGCCGGGCCGGAGCCGGCGATCTCGGCGGCCTACGCCGTCGACGAGAAGGGCCGCCACTACTCGCTGGACGTGCGCAGCCTGGTCGCCACGGGCACGAAGTACCGCTCGCCCGACGGCAAGGTCACCATCGACACGGCCACGCTCGCGAAGGCACACGTCGAGGGCGGCGACGCGGGGCTGTCCGCCACCGCCACCTTCGCCGACCTGCGGGTCGGAGCGGTGTCGTGGAAGGTCGGCACCGGCCGGCTGTCGGGGAAGGGGCCCGTCACCGTCCGGCGGGCGGACGTCGCCGCCACCCGCGACCCGGCCCGCAAGGCGCCGTGGAGCGTCACGGAGATCGACCTGCACGACGTCGCCGCGTCGAACCTCACGTACGACGACCCGCCGATGCGGTTCGAGATCGGCGGGCCGGTCGCGCCGGGCGTCGCCCCGCTGCGCGTGGGCCGCGTCCGCCTGCACCCGGCGGCGGGCACCGTCCGGGTCGAGGACGTCCGGGCGAGCTTCAGCGGGAAGCTCAGCTCGACGCTCGGCCTCCAGGGCGACCTGCGGCTCGCGTCCGCAAAGGTGGAGCTCCACGAGAACGACCGCGTCGTGGCGGTGCTCCGCGGAGGCTCCGGCGGCGTCACCGTCTCGGGCGACCACGCGGCCCGGATCGACCTGGAGGGGCTGCGGGAGGCCTCGCTCGACATCAGCAAGGACGCGGTCCGGCTGGGGGTCGAGCTCGACTCGGTGCGGCTCTCACAGCTCCGCGTCGACACCGAGGTGAGCGGCAAGCGGATCCTGGTCACGAGCGGCTGGGTGGGCGGTGTCACGCTGCGCGGGGTGCACGCGAAGGCGCGCGCCGACCGGTGGCCACCGGGGGCCGCCCCGAAGGGGGCGTCCGCGTTCCGGCGCGTCGTCGTCGAGCGGTTCGACATCGACGACGTGGTGCTCTCAGCGGTGCAGCTCGAGCTGCCCGGCGAGAACCTGACGGTCAGCACGGCGTACGTCTCGGCGTCGGACCCCGTGACGATCCGCGGCCTGTCACTGACCCGTACCCGCGGGCCGGCCGGTGAGGGCCAGCAGGACTTCGTCTACGACCTGGGGACCGGTGCCGTCCAGGGCACGCTCTCCGCGCGCCAGCTCAGCCTCGGAGCCACCGCCGGGCTGCGCGGGAAGCTGACGAACGCCGACCTCGCCCTGACCACCGGCTACGCCTCGATCGACTGGCTGAGCACCGGCGGCACGCGGATCGTCGTGGCGGACCCGGCGCTCGCGATGAAGCGCCTCGTGGAGTTCCCGGGCGGCCGGTTCCGGGTCGGGAAGCTCGCCGCCGACCAGGTCGTGGTCGAGGACGGCAAGGTGACGGCGACGGGCTCGTGGCTGGAAGGGCTCGACTACCAGAGCCTCGGACCGGCGGGACACCTCCTGTACCAGGTGAAGATCGGCCGCGCGAAGGCGGGGGACCTCTCGTACACGCCGGGCCCGAAGTCGCCGTCGGGCAAGAGCACATTCTCCGTGCCGGACCTGGAGATCGAGGAGGCCGAGTTCTACCTCGACCTGCTGCGGCTCAGCCCGCCGGCCCCGGTGCTTCCCGTCGGGACGGAGCCGCCCGCGCCCGCGCCGAGCTCGTCGAGCGAGGCCGAGTTCCTGCGGCCCACGCTCGCGGCCCTCGACGGGGAGCTCGCGGTGGTCATGTTCGTGTCGGCCGACGCGGTCGGCTGGAAGGACATCCAGATCGGGTCGACGACGCCCCTGGTGGTGCCGATCAAGGACGGGGCCGTGGACGTCGCGACGTTCGAGCGGAACATCCAAGCCGCGGGCATCGAGTCCACCTACAACCCCGAGTGGGCGGGGCGAGTCGGCGGCTCGGCCTGGCAGGTGCGGGAATGGGTCGTCGAGGGCGCGGCGCAGGACCCGCTGCTGCGGCTCGCGGGCGACCGGCTCCAGCTCGGCGTGTACTGGTTCAACACGCCCGAGGACGTCCGCGGGAAGACCCCGGACAAGCGGCCCGACGACGCGGACTGGAAGCCCCTGCTCCAGTGGGACCTGCACCCGGTCGACGTGAAGCGCGCCCTGGGCGGCGAGTTCGCCCTCTGGTCCGCGATCTTCCGGATGCACGAGGATCCCTACGTGAGCCCGGCGAAGGAGGCCGTCGAGGTGCGGCGCGAGTTCGCAGAGTTCGATCTCACCGACGAGCAGATCAACCACATCGTCGCGACCCGCCGGACCCAGCGCCGCCTCGAGTCGCGGGCGATGATGGACAGCCTGGAGATCCGGAGCCTCGTGGGGAACCTGAACGTCCGGTCGAGCGCGGCGATCCCGCTGACGATCACGTCGGCCTCGGCGAACGGCCTGATCATGCTGTCGAAGGACGCGGTGATGGGCCTGACGGTCTCGGGCGGGTTGCCGGCCCTCCACACCCCACGGGTGCGCCCGGCGGCGCCCGCGAACCCCGGCGCCCTGGACCTCGCGCTCGACGCGCTGGCCATCGACTCCGTCCAGCTGGACCTCAAGGGCGTGGGGAAGGTGGAGACCGGCTCGATCCAGGTCCTGGGCCTCAGGGACGCGCGGCTCTACTTCGACCACGCGCACCGGTTCACGCCCAGCCTGCTGAAGGGCACGATCACGAAGGGGACGGCGACCGGGATCACGTGGGAGGCGCCGTAGCCGTCACGCCCCCGAGGCCCTCCGCAGCAGCCGGGCCACCATGGCCCGCAGGTCCGCCGAGGGGTCGAGCGAGAGCTCGTCGCGCAGCAGCCGCTCGTAGGTGCGGTACTGCCGGAGCGCCTCGCCCACGTTGCCCTCGAGCACGTGCACCTCGATGACGCGGCGGTGGGCGCTCTCGCGCAGCGGCTCGATGTCGACGGCGGCCAGGCCCGCGAGCAGGGCCTCCCCGAACCGCCCGGCGACCGCCAGCCGCATGCAGAGGGCCTCCAGGGCGTGCAGCCGCAGCTGGCGGAAGCGCTCACGCGCGAGCAGGACCCACTCGTCGTACCAGTCGGGGAGGATCTCCCCGGCCAGGATCGCGATGTGCGGCAGCACCCAGGCGGGGGCGTCGTCCGACGCAGGGTCGGAGAGGAGGTGCTGCGCCCGGGTGACGGTCTCGCGGTAGTCCACCGCGACGCCGTCGGACAGCGCGAGCCGCGTGGGGCTCGACCGCACCAGGTCGCGCGACGGGAGCCGCCAGAGGACGGAGCGCAGGCACGCGCCGGCGTGCTCGGTGTCGGAGTCGGACCAGAGGGAGCCGCTGACGAAGCTCCGCGTCACCGGACGGTCCCAGAGGGCGAGGAAGGCGACAAGTCGCTGGCACGCGGGGGCGACGTCGAGGACGACGCCGTCTTCCCGGAGCTCGAAACCGTCGATCACCCCGAGATGGATCTGTCCGGACCTGTCCGCCATTTCCTGCGACCACCCTGGTTCGCCCGCCGATACCGAGCGTAGGGAGAGAGGTGGGAAAGGGCGCGACTGATACGGGTCCGCGCGGGGTGAATTTTATCCTCGGCTCACGCCGCGAGCGCCAGGCCCTCGTCCGCCGGGACCGGCCGGGCCCGGGCCAGACGGTGGCGCAGCATGCCGGCGCCGATCGTCAGGACGACGACGAACCCGCCCGCGACGAGCGCGCCGCGCACGCCGATCAGCTCCATGAGGAGGCCGAGCAGCGGAGGTCCCGCGAGGGCCCAGGCCGTGCTCGCGCTGCGCCACACGCCCAGGACACGCCCGCGCATGGCGGCGGGCGGGTCGGTCTGGAGCACGGTGGCGCCCGCCGTGTCGGAGAGCGACTCGACGATCGCCATGGGCGCGACGACGACCAGCAGGACGGCGAGCGTGGGGCTCAGCCCGGCGACCACCTGGAGCGTGGCGCCCACCGCCACGAGGAGGACGACCAGGCGTACCGACGGGCGGCGGAGGCGTCCCGCGAGGAACGCGCCCAGGATCCCGCCGACGGCGAGCACCGTCGAGACCGCGGCGAAGTCCTGCGCGCTGCCCGCGAGCGCCCCGGTCACGAGGACGGTCAGCGTCAGGGTGTAGTTGCGGCCGAAGGTCGAGCTGACCGCCGACACGATCAGGAGCGCGACGAGGCGCGGTCGGCCGAGGAAGAAGCGGACGCCCTCGGCGGCCTCGGACCGGGGCTTGGCGTTCTTCGCCGGCAGGGCCGCAGGCGCGGCGACCGACCGGGCGGGCGGGGCGTCGTCGGCCCCCGCCTGCTGGTAGAGGCGCAGGAACGGGACCACGGCCGCGACGAGGAGGAACGAGCCGCCGTTGACCAGGTACGCGGCAGCGGGACCAGCCAGGGCGACGGCACCGCCCGCGAGACCGACGCCGACAAGGCGTCCCGCGCTGTGCGTCACCGAGCCGAGGCCGATGGCTGACGGGACGTCGTCGACGGGGACCAGGTCGTTGCCGAGGAGCGACGTGGCGGGACCGTCGATCGTGGAGATGATCCCGGTGACCGCCGCCAGGCCGAGCAGGACCGGCAGGCTGAGCGCGTCGACGGCGATGAGGACCGCGGTCGCGACGGCGACGGACCCGAGCGCCACCTGGCTCACCGTGACCACGGTCTTGCGGGGCCACCGGTCCACGACGGCGCCGCCGAGGACGCCCAGGAGCAGGCCCGGCGCGGCCTGGACGGCGAGTGAGACGCCCGCGAACGCGGGGGAGCCGGTGACCTGGAGGACGAGCAGGTTCTGGACGGTCATCTGCATCCAGGTGCCCGCGCTCGAGACGAGGTTGGCGCCCGTCCACCACCGCATGGCGGGGTGGCGAAGGGCGCGCCAGGGGGAGCGGTCTGCTGAGGGGGTGGTGGGGGCAGCGGTCTTTCGCAGCGCGCGGAGGCGCGCGAGGGCAGGGAGCAGCACAAGGACTTTCGAGAGGATGGGCGCCGCGGGGCGTTCGCTCGCCGCGGCAGGCCCGCTATTCAATCAACCGGTTCCGGGTGCGCTCTACCCGCAGGGCCCGATCGTGACCAACCTCGCTGCTCGGCGGCGCGGCGGACCGCGCGGGACCCGTGGTGCCGGCCACGCGGCGACACGCCGGGACGGGGACTCCTCCCCATAGCCGGGCGCTCCGGCGGACCCTATGCTCGGGCCTCAGCAACGGCCATGGCCGTAGACGGGGGGGGACGCGGGATGAGCGAGATGTGGGGGGCCGACGTCGCAGCGCTGCGCGCGTTCGCGCAGGCGTGCGAGAAGAACGCCCAACGTATCGACGACGCGGCCCGCACGGTCGACCAGCTCATCCGCTCCTCGGTGTGGAAAGGCCCCAACGCCGAGGAGTTCGCCTCCCGGTGGTCCTCCGTGCACCGCCCCGCGGCCCAGGCGGCGGCGACCGCCGTCGGTGCGATGGGAACGAAGCTCGCGCGCAACGCGGACCTGCAGGACGAGACGTCCGCCGCCGACGACGGCGGACGCCGTGACCAGGGACGTGACGCGGGCGGCGATCGCGGGGACTCGAGGGGTACCGACCGGGACGACGCGACCGGCCGCAGCGGCGACGACCGCGAGGGCGACCGGGACCGCGAGGAGAACCGGGACCAGCAGGAGGACGACCGCCGCGAGGGCTACCTGGACGCGGGTCCCACGCCGGCCGATCCCGAGCACTCCATCCCCGGCCCGCAGCCGTACCCGGGTGGGCTGGGCGACCCCGTCCCCGGGGAGGGCGCCCCCGACACGGAGCCGCCCGCCTGGTCGCCGCCGGACGGAGGCTCGGGAGAGCACGGCTCCGAGGACGACGGGTTCTGGGACCGTCGCAAGGAGGACGCGATCGAGCTGGCGGCGAACGCGGCGGGGGTCGGCTGGTCCGACGCCTCGCGCAACCTCCTGCACTTCCTCGACAACTCCGGCCAGGACCTGACGCAGCCGGTCGACACGATGCTCAAGGACCTTCCCGGGTTCGAGGACAAGGTCACGGCGCGCGAGGAGCAGCTCGGCGCGGACGCGATCCGGCGGGCGCAGGCCTCGGGGGCCACCGGGCCGGTGACGTTCCCGGTCAACACGGCCTGGGACGGGTACTACGCGGGCCAGAGCCAGAGTGCCAACTGGTACTACGCCACAGGTGGCTTCAGCTACAACCTCAACGGCCAGGTGACCGTCTACCCGCCGGACACGCCCGGTGGTGAGTGGCGGTACGAGACCGAGACGGCCGTCAACTCTCGTGACCGGTACAACTGGGACGGCGGCAAGGGCGTCAACATCGGGCCGCTCTCGGTGTCCGACGCGGAGCTCCAGGAGCTGCACCGCAAGGGGCTCGCCCAGGAGTACAACCTGGTCGGCAGGTCGTCGACGCGCACCTCGGAGGGAACCGGATGACTCAGCTCGCAGCGGCACCCCGGGCGACCTGGCGCCTCGGAAGCCGTGCGGCGGTGGCGTGCGTGCTCGCCCTGGCGCCGCTGCTCAGCGCCTGCACCAGCACCGACGGCCAGGGCCGCCCCACCGACACGACCAACGCCCAGGAGGAGCAGATGCTCACCGACCCCGCAGAGGTTCTCGCGCTCGCGGACCTGACGCTGCCCGACGACGCCGAGGGCGCGACCGTCGAGACGACCGACCGGCCCGGATACCACTACGCGTACACGGTGACGTTCGACGCGCCGTCGGACGCGGTGGCGCAGTTCGCCCAGGGGCTGACCGGCATGGCGATCGACGACCTGAGCATCCCACCCGCCGGTGAGCCCGGCGCGTTGCTCAGCGACACCGCTGTCACGACCGTCCCCGAGGGCTCCCGCTTCTGGGACGGCTCCTTCTCGCCGGAGGCGGGCGGCTACGGCACGGTGGCGCTCCTCGTCGACGGTCCGGAGCTCACCACCGTGCACCTGGGCGTCGCGGCGTTCCCCTCCTGACGGGCTGCCCGACGGCGGGGCGGTGCGGCGCCTACAGTTCGGTGACGGACGTCCGCGGACCAGACCGGGAGTCGCCATGCCCTTTGCCGACGAGCTGATCGGCGCCCCGACCGTGCGTGCGCTGGTCTCCGCGCTGGAGGTCGCCGCGCCCGGCGTGCCCTTCGGCGGTGTGCGTGCGGCCGAGGGCGTCCTCGCGCCGCTGTCGCTCCGCGAGCGCAGCGACCTCTTGCGGGACGCGCTCCTGGCCGACCTGCCGGGGGACTACGCGTCGTTCGCCGCGACGGTGCGGGCGGCGAGCGTCGCGGCGCCGTCGTTCACCGGCTGGCTGATCTGGCCGGTGACGAGCGCCGTCGCGGCCAGGGCGATCGACGACGGGACCAGCGAGGCGTTCGACGACGCCCTCGCGTTGCTCGCCGAGCTGACCGGCCGCCTGACGTCCGAGTTCGCGCTGCGTCCGCTGCTCGACCACGACCTCGCACGTGCGCTGCGGACGATCCACGGCTGGACCGCGTCGGCGAGCCCGGACGTGCGGCGGCTCGCGTCGGAGGGCACCCGACCGTTCCTGCCCTGGGCGGTGCAGGTGCCGGGGATCCTCGCCGAGCCGCGATCGACCCTGCCGGTCCTGGACGCGCTGTACCTCGACGAGAGCGAGGACGTCCGCCGGTCGGTCGCGAACCACCTCAACGACCTGAGCCGGCGGTCGCCGGACCTGGTGGTCGAGACCGCCGGGGCGTGGCTGGCGGAGCCGGGGGAGAACGCCGAGAACACGACGCGGCTGGTGCGGCACGGGCTGCGAACCCTGGTGAAGAAGGGCCATCCCGGAGCGCTGGAGCTGCTCGGGTTCACGCCGGCGCAGCTGGAGGTGACAGGACCGGTGCTCGCGTCCTCGACCGTGACCATCGGCGAGGCGCTCGCGTTCACGGCGTCGGTCCGGAGCAGGGAGGCCGGGGTCACCCGGTTGGCGATCGACTACGTGGTGCACCACCGCAAGGCGAACGGAACCCTGACGGGCAAGACGTTCAAGCTGGCGACCCGCGTGGTCGGCCCGGGCGAGAGCGTCGAGATCGCGCGCGAGCACTCGTTCCGCGTGATCACCACGCGCCGCTACCACCCGGGCGAGCATGCGCTCGAGCTCCAGATCAACGGCGTCCGGTACGGCCGGGCGGAGTTCACGGTGCTGGCGGCGGAGGGCTGACCGTGCCGGCTGCCGACCGCAGGGCCGGTCTTCTCGCGATGCACGGGTGCGCCTGACCCCACGGGTGGGTGCGCGCTCGCGCCCGCTTTTCAGATATCGGATGGCACGAGCGTCTGCCCGCCAGGCAGGATCGGCGTGTGGATCCCCTTGCTGACGCCGCCGCGCTGGTCGCCGACCGATACCCGCACGCCCGGTGGGCGGTGCTGACGGGCAGCGTTGTGGACCCTCTGCTCCGGACGGCGGGGTCGGACCTGGACATCGTGGTGGTGCTCCCCGACGGCGCTGTCGGGCACCGGGACTCGCTGCGGTGGCGGGGCTGGCCGGCGGAGCTGTTCGTCAACACCGTGGCGGGGCACCGGTGGTTCCTCGACCGAGAGGTCGGGCGCCGTAAGCCGACTCTCGCCCGGATGGTGGCGACCGGGACGGTGGTCGCCGGCGTTCCCGGCGCTGCGGACGGTTTCCAGGCGGAGTGCCGCCGGGTTCTGGAGGCCGGCCCCGGTCCGGCGTCGACCCGCGAGCTGGAGGACGCGCGCTACGCGGTGACCGACCTGCTGGACGACCTGGCCCATGCTCGCGACGACGGCGAGGCGACGGTGGTGAGGTCGGTGCTCTGGGAGCGGGTGGGGCACCTGGCGCTCCTGGCCGCCGGACGGTGGGACGGCGGCGGCAAGTGGCTGCTGCGCGAGCTGCGCACGTGGGACCCGTCGTGGGCCGCCCGGTGGGTGGTGGCCGCGCACGAGGAAGCGGTGCTGGTCGCGCTGGCGGGCGCCGCGCTGGAGGCCGGCGGAGGGCTGCTGTTCGAGGGCTACCGGCGCGAGGCGCCCGCCGTCGGGTGAGTGCTGGGGCCCTCGCCCGGGTCGGTCCGTTGTCGCCGGGTCGGTCACTTGATCGACCGACCCGGCGACAGGCGACCGACGCCGCAGTGGGTGACGCCGCGGCGGGGGCCGCCCGTGCCCTCAGCGGTGGGGGTAGGCGATGCGGAACCAGGCGACGCCGCACACCACGTGCATGGCCGAGAGCGTGTAGGCGGTCGCGGTGTCCGCGGCGACCGCGAACGGGGCCGCGCAGCTGACGAGCGCGAAGGCGAGACCGGCCCACGCGGCGATGCGGCGGAAGCCGGGGTTGCGGCGCCCGGCGAGGGCGACGACGACGCTCGCCAGGAGCAGCGGGACGATCGTGAAGAAGGCCACCGGGATCGCGGTGACCGGTGCGGGCTGGCCGACCTGCATCGACGCGCCGGCGAGCGGGCCGAACCACAGGATGACGAGGTTGATGGCGAGCGCGACGACGGTGACGACGGCGACGTGGGCGGGCGTGATCTTGCGCTTCGCCGCGATGGACGACATCTCGGACGTGGTCGAGGTCATGCGTACCTCCTGGTAGGGGGCCTTTCCGGGCCCGGTCACTTCGTGTGACTGACAGTACACGACATAAACTATCCAGGGAATGTACCTTTGGTACATGATCTTCGAGGACCAGCTCCAGACCGAACCGGACGTCCCGACCTGCGCGAACGCCGGCGTCGGCGCGATGCCCGTGCTGGCCCGACTGGCGAGCCTGGTGGACGGGGTGGTCGCGCGGGTCGCGAGCGACTGCGACCTGACCCCGGTGCAGGCTCGGATGCTGTGCATCCTGGAGCGAGGGCCGTGGCGCATGGCCGAGCTCGCGCACGCGCTCGGCGCCGAGAAGGCGGCCCTCACGGGTCTCGTCGACCGGGCCGAGCGGCGCGGGCTGGTGCGACGGGCGGCGGTTCCGGGTGACCGTCGCGCGCTCCACGTCGTGCTGACCGAGGACGGCGCCCGGTCCGCCGCCGCCTTCCGCGCCGCGGCGGACGGAGCGCTCGAGCGGCTGCTCGAGCCGCTGACGGACGCGGAGCACGCGGCGTTCGACCGGGCGATGGCCGTGGTGGTCGAGAGCCAGAGGGTTCCGGGCCGAGGCGGGCCGGCGAGCAGCCCGGCCTGACCGGGACGATGTCGGTGCCCGTCGCTACAGTCGATCCATGGCCGACGACGCCCTGACCCACTGGCTCCTCGACTCGGACCCCGCGCTGCGGTGGCAGGTCGAGCGGGACCTGCTGAACGAGCCTCCGGCGGTGTGGGAGGCCACCCGGGCGCGGGTCGCCACGGAGGGTTTCGGCGCGCATCTGCTCGCGCTCCAGGATCCCGACGGGCAGTGGGCCGGTGGCGCCTACTTCCCCGGGGACTTCGACTTCGAGAGCCAGGAGGCGGTCGAAGGGCAGCCGTGGACGGCGACGACCTGGTCCCTCAACGCCCTGCGCGAGTGGGGCCTCGACGGCGCGGTGCTGCGGGAGCGTCGCACGGCCGAGCTCCTCGCGGAGAACAGCCGCTGGGAGTACGACAACCTGCCGTACTGGGGCGGTGAGGTGGACTGCTGCATCAACGGGTACACCGTCGCGAACGGCACGTGGCTCGGCGCGGACATCAGCGGGCTCGTCGACTGGTTCGTCGAGCACCGGATGACCGACGGAGGCTGGAACTGCGCGTGGGTGGAGGGCTCGACCCGGTCGTCGTTCCACTCGACCCTGAACTCGCTGAAGGGCCTCCTCGCGTACGACGAAGCGACCGGCGGCACGGACGCGACGCGCGAGGCCCGGCGCGGCGGCGAGGAGTACCTGCTCGAGCGCGGGCTCTCCAAGCGACTGTCGACCGGGGAGCCGGTGGAGTACTGGGTCAACACGTACGCCTACCCGTTCCGCTGGTTCTACAGCGTGCTCAACGCGGCCGACTACTTCCGCCAGGCGAACCTGCACGACGGCGGGCGACCCGACCCCCGCATGGCCGAGGCGATCGAGCTGATCCGTGCCGCCCGGCAGTCCGACGGCACGTGGGTCCAGGAGCGGCGTCACCCAGGCCGGGCGTGGTTCGAGGTGGACGTGCGGGCAGGGGAGCCGTCCAAGTGGCTCACCCTCTACGGCGCCCGGGTGCTGGACTGGTGGGACGCGAAGGAAATCACGTTGCCCGTCCGGTAGCTGTGGGATGGACTCCGCAGATGACTGATGACCAGCCGCCGAACGCAGGCGCCGGATCGCTGCTCCTTCTCAACTCCCCGCTTCGTCAGGCGTCGCTGGACCGTCTGATCGCACGTGCCGCTGAACATCAGCCGACGCGGATCGTCGACCACGGCTGCGGCTGGGGCGAGGTGCTGCTGCAGGCGCTGGCGGCGTGTCCTGGAGCGACCGGACTCGGGATCGAGGTGCACGACCCCGACGTGCAACGGGCGCGTGCGACCGCGACGGAGCGTGGCCTCACCGGACGGGTCCGTTTCGAGTCCGGCAGCTCGACCGACCATCGAGAACCGGCGGACCTGTTGATCTCGCTCGGCGCCTTCCAGGCCTTCGGGGATCTCCCCACCGCGGTCCGTGAGCTCCGCGCCGACCTCCTCCCCGGTGGGAGGGCGTTGTTCGGGATGGAGTACTGGACCTCGGCGCCGGCGCCCGCCGAGCTGGCCCACATGTGGCCCGGAGCCTCGGAGTCCGACTGCCTCAGCTTGCCGGACCTGGTCGACCAGCTGCACGAAGCGGGATGGCGGATCCTCGATCTCCACGAGTCCACCCGGACCGAGTTCGACGACTTCGAGCTCGGTCACCTCCGCGAGCGCGAGCAATGGCTCATCGACCACCCTGACCATCCCGTCCGGGCCGAGCTCGACAGCGCCTGGACCGCCTGGTTACGCGGCCACCGCCGCACCATGGGCTTCGTCACCTTCGTCCTCGGCTAGACCGGGCGAGCGGTCATGGAGCCGTCAGAGCCTGACCACCTCGCCGACGGTCTCCTCAGGGTCGAGACCTTCGGTGTACACGGTGATGGTGGCGACCTCGTGGTTGAGCGGATCCGCCACCCACTCCGCGAGGAAGTCGTGCCCGTCGGCCACCCAGTCGGTGTTCTTGCTCGCGACGGAGCGCTCCCGGAGGACGGCCACGGAGCGTTCAGGGCCCGGGTGGGGGAGCAGGAGGACGACATCGGAGGCCGCGTCGAGCGCTGTTCGCACCCGCGAGGCGCAGTCGAGGTCGGAGTAGCTGGTGTGCCCGGCGCCGAGGGCGATCACGGTGCCGGGGTGCTCGGCCAGCACCCGCTCCACGGTGTGAGCCCGGGCTGGCTCCCACTCCCGCTCGGCCGCGACCCGGCCCACGGCGTGCACGCGGGCGACAAGCCGGTCGAGGTCCCACCCGGCCTCGGCGTAGTACGGCCAGGCGATCTCGTCGACGTCGATGAAGGGAAGCCCGAGGCGGCGGGCCAGGAGGACGCCGAGCGTCGACTTCCCGGTCGCTGCAGGACCGGCGAGGACGACGGTGCGGGACGGGACCTGCCGAGATGAGGGGTCGTCGCGCACGGGTGGAATCTAGCAGCGGACCGGAAGCCGACGGGCTGCTCCGTGGTTTCCTCATGCTGTGAGGATCGGAGACGCGGCGAGGGTCAGTGGCGCGAGCACCAGGTCGTTGCGCCTCTACGAGGCCGAGGGCCTGATCGTGCCGGGCCGGTGCAGCAACGGGTACCGCGACTACTGCCGGTCGACCGTCGACCGCGTCCTCGTGATCCGCTCCCTGCTGGAGTCGGGACTCCCTCTGCGCCTGATCAAGGAGATCCTGCCCCACCTCGTCAGAGCCGGCGGCGGAGCGGCCGACCTCTGCCCGGGCCTCCTGGCCGAGGTCCGGGCATTCCGCGACCGGCTCGCCGGCCGGATCGCCGTGCTCAACGCCCAGCACGACGCTGTCGATGCCTTCTTGCAGGAGGCCGAGCCCGCAGACCGAACGGGACCTTGACCTTGACGCAAGAGTCACGCTCCTACGTT
Organism: Antribacter gilvus; assembly: GCF_003946865.1. Lineage (GTDB taxonomy): Bacteria > Actinomycetota > Actinomycetes > Actinomycetales > Cellulomonadaceae > Antribacter > Antribacter gilvus. The sequence continues at coordinate 255,597 of NZ_QXTH01000005.1, read as the reverse complement.
CTCTGGCATGACAGAGCACAACCCACGGAGCACCGGGCCGTCGATGCGTGCCCTGGTCCAGCGGTCCCGCCGCGGTCCCAGGGACCTGGTCCTCACGCCCGACCAGCCGCGTCCGACGCCGGGACGCGGTGAGTACCTGGTCCGGGTCGGCGCCGCGGGGGTCAACTTCGCCGACGTCATGCAGGCGAAGGGAACCTACGGGGGCGGGCCGACCGCTCCCTACGTCGCCGGCTTCGAGGCTGCGGGGGAGATCGTCGCCGTCGGCCCCGGGGTCGACGAGCCCTTCCCGGTGGGCACCCACGTCATCGGGGCGGCCCCGGGAGCCTTCGCGGAGTACCTGGCGGTGCCGGCGGCAGGATCGCTGCTCGTCCCGCCGGGGTGGAGCGATGCGGAGACTCTCGGCATGGTGCTGAACTGGGCCACAGCGCTCGCGGCCCTTCGCCCGCTGGGCGAGGTCCGGGCGGGCGAGACGGTGCTCGTGCACGCCGCAGCCGGGGGCGTGGGTCAAGCGGCCGTCCGCCTTGCTCGGCACTACGGCGCCCGGGTCGTCGCCGTGGCGTCGCCCGCCAAGCACGGAGCGGTGCGAGCGCTCGGTGCCGACGACATCGTGGACAGCACGCGACCCGACCTGGCCGCGGAGATTCTTCGCCTGACCGGCGGCGTGGACCTGGTGCTCGAGTCCGTGGGGCGTGACACGTTCGAGTGCAGCCTGTCCGTGACCAAGCCCTTCGTCGGGCGCGTGGTCGTGCTCGGGGCGGCCTCAGGAGACGCGACCCTGAGCACGCACGACCTCGTGTTCTCCTACCCGGTACAGGTGAAGGGGCTGCACGTCGGTGCGCTCGCGACGTCGGCCCCGTCTCTCTATCGCGGAGTGCTGGACGAGCTCGAGGTGCTCGTCGCTCGAGGGGTGTACCCGCCGGGTGCGCCGCAGGTGCATCCGCTCCGTGACGGGCCTGCCGTGCTCCAGCAGCTGGAAGCGGGCCGCAGCTGCGGCAAGCACGCCCTGGACCCCTGGCGGTGACGGTGCGCGGCGTCGTGCGTGCGTTGCCACTTGCGCACGTAAGAGGCGCACGCAAGAGGCGAGGAGTCCGAAGACTCCTCGCCACATTCAAGGTATAGCACTGTGTGGTGCTTGCCGCAAGGCCCCGGTCTCGATGAACCGACGCCACGGCCGCTTGTGCCAGGATGCCGTCCATGAATCGCGATGCGGCCCTGCTCGACCGTGCCCGGGGTGTGCTCCTAGGCGCTGCCTGCGGCGATGCCCTCGGCGCGCCGTACGAGTTCGGCACGGCGCGGCTCGCCCCGGGCCAGCGCCCGGCGATGATCGGCGGCGGGCTGGGCGGCTTCGCGCCGGGGGAGTGGACGGACGACACCGCGCAGACGTACGCCGTCGCGCAGGCCGCGGCCGCCCATGGCGACCTCCGGGAGGACGCGGCGCTCGACCAGGTGGCCCACGGCTTCGGCCGGTGGTTCCACGGGAACCCGCCCGACGTCGGGATCCAGACCCGCACCGTGCTCCGCCAGGTGGGTCCGGACGCCCGCGCGAGCGAGCTGGCCGGCGTCGCGCGAGCCCTCCACGAGCGGACGGGGCACACGGCCGGGAACGGCTCGCTCATGCGGACGTCACCGGTGGCGCTGCGGCACCTGGACGATCCCGACGCCCTGGCCGAGGCGGCGCAGGCGGTGAGCGCCCTGACCCACGGCGACCCGTTGGCCCACGAGGCCTGCGTGCTGTGGTGCCTCGCGATCCGGCAGGCGGTCCTGACCGGCGAGCTCCCCGACCCGCGGGACGGGCTCGACCGGCTCCCCGAGGACCGGCGCGACTTCTGGCGCGAGCGGCTCGACGAGGCGGAGGCGCAGGAGCCGGCGTCGTTCCGGCCCAACGGGTTTGTCGTGACCGCGCTGCAGGCGGCGTGGTCCGCGATCGCGCACACCCGTGCCGAGGGGCTGGTCGCCGGGATCGAGGCGGCGATCCACATCGGGGACGACACGGATACCGTGGCGTCGATCGCGGGGGCGCTGCTGGGCGCGGTCCACGGTGCGTCGTCGATCCCCGAGCGATGGAGGCAGGACGTGCACGGCTGGCCCGGCGCCCGCGCCGAGCACCTCATGGAGCTGGCGGACCGGGCGGTCGCTCAGCGCCGCCGGTCGCCTAGCGCCACCGGTCGCCCCGCCTGACCACGTAGCTCGAGTAGACGTACCGCCACGGGATGACGGCCAGGATGATGACGACCCAGAAGATCTCGGTGGTCAACGCCCAGGTGTCCGCGTCCATCTGCTGGTTCAGCCCCAGCGGCAGCGCGACGGCTCCGAGCCAGATCAGCTTCCAGGCCACCTCGAACAACATGATCGGCAGGGCCTTCAGCGGATACCTCAGCCCGAGGAAGGCGACGAGGGACATCGCCACCAGCATGCAGGTGACCACGCCGGCCATCACCGGCCACGGCTCGGCGTGTGTGAACAGGAGGGGCCACTGGTACACCACCAGGCCGCCGCCCATGATCAGGTATCCCAGCCGCAGCAGGTGCAGGCGCCACAGCGGCAGCTCGTCGGGCAGTGGGGTGGTGAGGTCCGGTGACGGACTGGTCGTTGCAGGCTTCATCGGAGGTCTCCGTCTGGTCGGGGTGTGTCTGCAACGGTAGGGACGGCGCTGGGCGCGGCCATCAGTGGCTGTACTGAGTCAGTACTGAACCTGACAGGGCGCGGTCGCCGGCGGCGGCCGTAGTACCTTCGGGACATGGCCCAGCGCGCCCAGCGATCCGGCAACCTGCCTGCTGAGGCGCCAAGTTTCGTCGGCCGCCGTGCCGAGCTGGCCGAGGCAAGAAGGAAGCTCACCGCCGCGCGACTGGTCAGCCTGGTCGGCCCGGGTGGAGTGGGCAAGACCCGGCTGGCGCTCCGGATCGCCACCGACCTCGGGCGGGGATTCCCCGGGGGTGCCTGGCTGGTAGAGCTCGCCAACGTGCGGGACCCGGCGCTGGTGCCCAACGCGGTGACGGCCGCCCTCGACCTGCGTGACCAGGCGGCGACCGAACCGGTGGACCTGCTGCGGTCCTACCTGCGGGACAAGGAGCTGCTCCTGGTGCTCGACAACTGCGAGCACCTGCTCGACGCGACGGCTCGGCTGATTGACGACGTGCTCCGGGCCGCGCCGGGGGTGCGTGTGGTCGCGACCAGCCGGGAGCCGCTGTCCGTGGCCGGAGAGCACGTGCTGCCGGTGCTGCCGCTGGACCTCCCGTCCCCGCACGCCGGCACGCTCGCCCGGACGGGGCAGAACGATGCCGTCCGGTTGTTCGTCGAGCGGGCCGCCGAGGCGACGGGCCGGTTCGAGCTGACCGAGGCGAACCGGGCCGCCGTCGTCGACGTGTGCCGGCGGCTGGACGGGCTGCCGCTCGCCATCGAGCTGGCGGCGGTGCGGACCCGGGCGCTGAGCCCGGACCAGATCCGGGACAGGCTGGGCGACCGGTTCGAGCTGCTCACCAGCGGCAACCGTGCGGCGCTCCCGCGCCACCAGACGCTGCACACCGCGATCGAGTGGAGCTACAACCTGCTCGTGCCGGCCGAGCAGACGTTGCTGATGCGCCTGTGCGTGTTCGCCGGCCGATTCACGGTCGACGACGTGGAAGCCGTCTGCTGCTCTGGCGACCTGCCGGAGGCGCAGGCCCTGGACCTGCTGTCCGCGTTGCTCGACAAGTCGTTGCTCGGAAGGGATGACGCCGCCGGCCCCGCCTGCTACCGGTTGCCCGAGACGATGCGGGAGTACGCACGGCGCAAGCTGCGCGAGTCCGGCGACGCGGACGCCGTCGAGCTGCGCTGTGCCGACCACTACCTGTCCCGGTGCGAGCAGCTTGCCGCGACCGGTCGGTACCGCCTGCTGCCGTCCCTGGCCTGGATGGACCTGGAGATCGACAACGTCCGGGCCGTCCTGCGAACGTGCCTCGACCGCGGCGACCGCCGCCGTGCGGGTGGCATCGCGACGGCGCTCCTCTGGTACTGGATCACCCGCGCGACCACCGAGGGCGTGCGCTGGCTCGACGAGCTGCTGGCCGGGCCGGTCACCGACCCGTGGACGTACTTCGCCCGGGGCTTCCTGGGGGTGGTCCAGAACGACCCGGACGCGGCGACGCGCGCCCTCGATCGTGGCGTGACCGCGGCCCGCGCGGCCGGGCTGCCGGGCGCGCTGTCGCAGACCCTCGCCATGGCGTCGATCGCGGCGACCGGGCGTGGCGACGGCGCGTCGGCCCGACGACTTCTCGACGAGGCCCGGGCCGTCGCCGGCTCGCTGGACGACCTGGGCGCCACCCTCATGACGCATCAGGCTCAGGCGCTCAAGGGTCTTGCCGACGGCGATCTCGCTGCGGCCGCGACAGCGGGGGCCGAAGGCGCCCGGCTCAGCCGCGAGGCAGGCGACCTCTACAGCCTCGGCATGATGTTGATGAACCAGGGCTATGCCGCGCTCCGGTCGGGTGCCCTGCCGGACGCCGACGCGTGGCTCACCGAAGGCCTGCGGATCGCCCACCAGCTCGACGACCGGGTGGCGCAGTGTTACCTCCTCGGCGCGCTCGGGTGCTGCGCGGCGGCCGACCGGCGGCCGCGGGCGGCCGCGAAGCTCCTCGGCGCGATGGAGAACCTCCGTGCCGAGATCGGGGCGACCGTGCTCCCGAGCATGGCGCCGGCGCTGACCCAGGCCACCCGGTCAGCCACGGCAGAGCTCGGTGTTGCGGCGTTCGGCTCGGCCTACCGCACCGGCCGGCAGCTGAGCCGGGACGCGGCGGTACGGCTCGCGCTGCGCGTGCCCGCCGCCTCAGCATCCGTGACCGACTCGAGCCCGGGGATCCTCAGCCGTCGTGAGGTCGACGTCGCGCGGCTCGTGCCCCAAGGTCTGAGCAACAAGGAGATCGGCGCCCGGCTGTACATCTCCGAGCGCACCGTCGAGAGCCATGTCCGCAACATCCTGGCCAAGCTCGGCTTCACCTCGCGAACCCAGGTCGCAGGCTGGATGGCGGAGCAGGGCTACCTGGGCTCGATGCTCAGCAGCTGACCGGGAGTGCATCCCAGGGCGTCGCAGATGGCGGTGAGGGTGCTGAACCGGATCGCGCGGGCGTGGCCGTTCTTCAAGACCGACAGGTTGACCGGTGTGACGCCGACCCGCTCGGCGAGCTCGACGAGCGTGAGTCCGCGCTCGTCGAGCAACCGGTCGAGGTGGCAGACCACCCTGTGCTCGTCGGCCGGCACGTCAGACGAGCCCGTCCACGTCGGCGGCCATGCGCTCACCGGCGTGGAAGGCGGCAGCCACCGCGAGCACGACGGCCGCTACGAGCAGGGGTGCGTACGACACCGAGGGCTCGAGGACGAAGTAGGGCCCGGCGGTCTCCGCGAGATCGGCCAGCCCGGTGCGCTCCAGGGCGCGTATCCCCTGGATCTGCGGAAGCAGCGGTGCGGTGATCCCGCAGACGGCGATCGTCACGGCCACCACGACGAGTCGGGTCACGTTGCCGTGTGCGAACGGCTCTCGACGGGCGATCGAGGCGAGGACGGGCGCGAGCGCGATCGCTCCGACGAGGCAACCGAGGCCGTACACGGCCGGCTCGGCCCGGGCGAGGAAGTGCTCGGACCGGGTGGCGCCCGTAGCGGCGAGCGTGAACGAGCTCGCCCGAGCGGGCGCGAACCACACCTCGTCCGCCGGTTCCGCTCCGGTCACCTCGATGTCGAGGTAGCGGTAGCCCGCGGAGTCGAGGGTCACGGGAACCTGTACGGGGGCGACCGGCGGAAGCGTGGCGCCGTTGATCGCGAAGCCGACACCTCCGACGGCAGCCACGAGTCCGACGATCACGACGACGCGCCGGATCCAGTTCACCCACCTGAGCTGTGTCATGGCGCACACCATATCGTTTTTCGATATGGCGGGGAAGGGCTGTTGCGAGCTGGTGAGCCCCTGCCTGCGCAAACCGGCTTCCGCCCCCACCCGACCACCTGTTGAATACCCCTGACATGACGACCTATTTCACGTCCGACCTGCACCTCGGACACCTCAACATCATCCGGTTCTGCGACCGGCCCTTCTCCGGAGTGCCGCAGATGAACGCCCGCCTCGCGGAGCTCTGGAACGAGACGGTCACCGACGACGACACCGTCTGGGTCCTCGGTGACGTCGCCCTCGGCGCGCTGGACGAGTCGCTCGCCTGGATCGGGCGGCTCGCGGGCCGCAAGCTCCTGGTCCCCGGCAACCACGACCGCTGCTGGGTCGGCGATCCCCGGATCCGCAAGGCGTCCGGCGAGACCCGCGACGCGCGGATCGCCGAGGCCAAGGACCGGTACCTCGCGGCAGGCTTCGCCGAGGTCCTCGACGAGCCGGTCCGCTTCGAGCTCGCGGGCGGCACGGCGGCCGTGTCGCACTTCCCCTTTGAGGGCGACTCGCACGGCGCCGACCGCTACACGGAGTACCGCCCCTTCGACGACGGCGGCTGGGTCGTCCACGGCCACGTGCACACCACGTGGCGCCAGCGCGGTCGCCAGCTCAACGTCGGCGTCGACGCCTGGGGCGGCCGGCCCGTGCCCGCCCAGACCCTCGCCGACCTGATCGACGCCGGCCCCCAGGACCTGGCACCCCTGCCCTGGGCCTGAGGCCCGGATCTGAGACCCGGGCCTGAGCCCCGGACCCCGGTCACACGCCTCGTCACACGTCCGGCTGACACGGTCGTGGAACCCGCCAGCCCCACCCGGAGCACGGCGATCCGCGAAAGGGAACTCCGATGCCGCTCATCCAGGTCAACGTGATCAAGGACGTCTTCACCCCCGCGCAGAAGCGGGACATCATCAGCAGGCTCACCGACGCGATGGTCGAGATCGAGGGCGAGAACATGCGCCCTGTCACCTGGTGCGTCATCCACGAGGTGGCGAGCGGCGACTGGGGGATCGCCGGCAACGCGCTCACCACGGCCGACGTTCACGCCCTTGCCGCGGGAGTGAGCGTCTGAGGATGCAGGCCCGCGGACCTGTGCGCCGTCGCCGTCCGAGCGGCTTGTCGGGCTGATCCGGGAGTGCCATGCTCGCAGGAGCGCGCGATCTGGAGACCACATGCCACTGACGATCCGGCTCCTGGGGCAGCCCGCCGTCGAGGCCGGCGGCGACGGCGTGCACGTCCGCGGGCGCAAGGCGTGGGGCCTGCTCGCCTACCTCCTCAGCGCTGACGCGCCCGTGCCACGGCAGCGGCTCGTCGACCTGCTGTTCGGCGATGCCGACGACCCGATGGGCGCGCTCCGGTGGAACCTCTCGCACCTGCGTGCGGTGCTCGGTGAGGGGGCGACGATCGGCGGTGAACCGGTCACGGTGACCCTCTCCCCGAGCACCACCGTCGACGTCCGCCTCGTGACACGGGGCTCGTGGGTGGAAGCCGCGGACGTCGCAGGCCTGGGGCTTCCCCTGCTCGCGGGGATGAGCTTCGACGGCAGTCCCGGCTTCCAGCTCTGGCTGGACGGGGAGCGCCGGTTCCTGGAGGCGGCGTCGGCCGGGGCTCTGCAGGACGCCGCCCGGGCGCGCCTCGCGCGCGGCGACCCGGAGTCCGCCGTGCGGGCCGCTACCCGGCTGGTGGAGCTGAACCCGATGGACGAGAACGCGAACGTGCTGTTCATCCTGGCGCTCCGGGCGGCCGGTGACGAGACGCGGGCGGCGAAGCATGCGAGATCGTGCCGGGAGCTGATGCTCCGGGAGCTGAACGTGGACGTGGGAAGGATCCTGCGGTCCGCGCTCGACACTCCGTCGCTCGGCGCGGCGTCGACCCTGAGCCGGGCGACGGTCGTCGCGCGCCTGGAGTCGGGCGAGGCCGCCGTCAACGCGGGGGCCCCCGAGGCGGGCCTGGACATCCTCCGCAGGGCTGCCTGGGAAGCCCGGTCGCTGGGCGACCCGTCGCTCCTCGCCAGGACCCTCGTGACCCTCGGGAGCGCTCTGGTCCACGCCGCGCGGGGTACCGACGAGGAGGGTGCCGCCGTGCTCGTGGAGGGCGCGGAGCTGGCCCTCGACGCAGGGGAGCGGGCTCTGGCCTGCACGGCCAAGCGGGAGCTCGGCTACATCGCGCTGCTCCGGGGCCAGTACGACCGGTCCCTCACGAGGCTCCACGAGGCGCGAGCGCTGGCCACCGACCTGCGCCAGCTCGCGTGGGTCGAGCTGTTCGTCGGCAAGGCGAGCACAGACCTCGGCCGGCACGCGACGGCTCGCGCGCACCTCGACCGTGCCCTGTCCGCGGCGACCGAGGCGGCTGACCGTCGCTGCGCCGCGTTCGCGCACGCCACCATCGGGCGGCTGCTGATCCAGCGGGAGGAGTGGGACGACGCCGCCCCGCACCTGGAGCGGTCGTTGGACCTGATCCGCGACGAGGGCTGGATCGCCTTCCGGCCGTACCCCCAGACTCTGCTCGGTGAGGTGAAGCTGGCCACCGGAGACGTGGACGCGGCGGAGGAGGCGTTCGAGTCGGCGTACGCCCTGGGTCACCAGCTGGGTGACCCGTGCTGGGAGGGCCACGCCCAACGGGGTGCCGGGATGGTGGCCGTGCGGCGTGGTGACCTGGGGCGTGGCCTCGAGCTCCTCGGTGACGCGCCGCGGGCGTGCCTGCGGCTGCCGGACGCCTACGTGTGGTTCTCCGCGTACGCCGAGGAGGCGCGCAACACGGTGGCCATCGATGCGGGCGCGCCGGCAGCCGCCGCCTGGGTCGGCGAGCTGGAGGCGATCAGCTCCCGGCATCGGATGCGAGAGTTCCAGGCTCGCGCGGCACTGCAGCGGGTCCGGCTCGGCACTCCTGGGGCCCGGGAGATCGCCGCTGCGCTGGTCGGCCAGGTCGACAACCCGGCCTTGGCCGCACAGCTGCAGGAGGCCTGATCCTCAGTGCCTCGTGGCCTCGACGTGCCGCGGGATGCTCGTGACCGTCGTGAGGAAGAAGGCGCAGTCCTCCAGAGCGAGAACACCGTGGCGCTCGTGGGTCAGGGCGCGCAGCTCGCCAGGACCGATCTCCTCGTCGCCGTCCAGCGCCGTGACCCGGACGCGTCCCCGCAGGACGAGGATGGACGCAGCCGGCGGCGCGTTGTGCTCGCCGAGCTCCACCCCCGCCTTGAGGGCGAGGATCGACTGGCGCAGCGGTCCGTCGTGCAGGACCACCTCCGTGCTGCGCCCGTTGGGCGAGGCGAGCGCCGTGGTCTGGTGGGCGTCGGTCAGGAGTTCGATGTTCGTCATGGTCGCTCCGGTCGTCGTCCGTGATGGTCGGTCCTGAGAGGCTACGCCCCGGGCGGTCGTCGGGGTGTGGTTGGATGCGGCGTGACTGCTTCCCGGACGACCTCCTCCCTCGTCGCTGTGCTCGCTCTCCTGGTCCTCGGATCGTGCTCCACCGGTGCCTCACCGAATGCGTCGACGGACGACTCGGCCGCGCCGAGCAGTGCGCCGGCGACGGAGGTTGCTTCCCCCTCCGCCTCGCCGGTGGGTGCCGGCCCGTGCGACCTGCTCGGCGCCGAGGCGGTCGCGGCGCTCGCGGGCGTCCCGCTCGACACCCACCAGGAGACAACGGTGGGAGGGCTGCCCGCCTGCCAGTGGGGGACGGGTGCGCCCGGCGTCCAGGTGTCACAGGCGCCCGCGAGCGAGTGGGCCAAGGCGCTCCCCGCACTGATCGAGCAGGTGCGGACCTCCGGTGCACTCGGGCCCGAGGACCAGCAGCGCCTGGACGACGCTTCGGCACTCCTCGCGTCGGGCGAGGTCGACGGGGCGTCTGCGTGTGAGCTGTTCTCCTTGACGGCGGAGTTCTCCGGCTACGAGCCTGGGGTGACGACCGTCGTCAACTACCTCCCGAACAAGGAGGAGCCGCAGGGGATCACCTCCCAGGCGTGCCTCGACGGTGTCTACAGCTCGATCCTGCTCGTCGACCCGGAGATCACCGCGGACGATGCCACGACGACGGCTGCGCGGACCGCGCTGGAGGCGCTGATCGCCGCGAACGCGTGACGGCTTGGGCCGCTGCTGTGGGTCAGTCCGCCTTCTCCCGGAACGGGCGGAAGAACTCCCGCAGCTCCTGCGCGTAGAGCTCGGGCTCCTCGAACGGCGCGAAGTGCCCGCCGCGCGGCGGCTCGGTCGCCCGGACCACGTTCGCCGTGCGCTCGAGCCAGGCCCGGGGCGGCCGCACCACGTCGCCCGGGAAGATGGCGAAGCCGGAGGGGGTCTCCACCCGGCGGGCGAGCTGCTCGGGCGGGATCGCCCCGTTCGCGCTGTACATGCGCATCGACGACCCGATCGTGCCCGTCAGCCAGTAGATCGTGAGGTTGGTGAGGATCTCGTCCTTCGTGAACGACTCGAGGCCGCGGTCGCTCCACGCCTGCAGCTTCTCGACGACCCACGCCGCGAGACCGGCCGGCGAGTCGTTGAGCCCGGCCGCGGCGGTCTGCGGCTTGGTCCGGTGCATCGCGCCGTACGCGCCCTCCGTCGCCCCCCACGCCGCGACGGCGTCGAACCACGCCCGCTCCTCGGGGGAGAGGTTCGCGGGGTCGCCCAGGGGGACGGGCAGTCCCGCGTCCGTGCGGTGGACCGCCACGACCCGGTCGGGGTGGTCCAGGGCCAGATAGCGGCTGACGTGGCTCCCCAGGTCGCCTCCCGCGGCGCCGAACCGCTCGTAGCCGAGCGTGCTCATGAGCTCGGCCCACAGGCCCGCGACGGCGATCGAGTCGAGCGGCCGGGCCGGACGGTCGGAGTACCCGAAGCCCGGCATGTCTGGCACGACGACGTCGAACGCGTCCGCGGGGTCGGCGCCGTGCGCCCCGGGATCGGTGAGGAGCGGGATCACCTTGGTGTAGCGCCAGAACGAGTCGGGCCAACCGTGGCTGAGGATCAGCGGGAAGGTGCGCCCGGCCGCGCCCGAGGATGCGCCCGAGGATGTGCCCGACGGCGTCGCCGCCCGCGCGTGCACCACGTGGACGCCGAGCCCGCCGACCGCGACGCGGTAGCGGGGGAGCCGGGCGAGGGCCGACTCCTGTGCCGCCCAGTCGAACTCGTCGGCCCAGTAGGTGACGAGCTCACGGAGGGAGTCGGCGTCGGTGCCGAGCGACCAGCCGGCGTCCTCCGGGGCGTCCACCCAGCGGGTCGCCCGGAGACGTGCGCGCAGGTCGTCGAGCGCTGCCGGGTCGGTCTGCTGGAGGAACGGCTCGATGCGGTGCGTCGCCTCGGACATGGCCTCACACTACCCACGCGCCTCAGCGCGCGAGCAGGGCCGGAAGCTCCGTCAGGGAGTCGATCAGCGTGGCCCGGGCGGCGTCGGGGCGCTCGGCATGGAGGTAGCCCCACGGCCCCCGGCGGATCAGGATCGGGCGCATCCCGGCGTCGGCGGCGGGCAGCACGTCGTTGTCCAGGCGGTCGCCCACGTAGGCGATCTCGGTCGGGTCGAGCCCGGCCAGCTCGGCGACCTTCGCGAAGAACGCCGGGTCCGGCTTCTGCACGCCCCACTCGTCGGAGGTGCGGATCGCGTCCACGGGCAGGTCCATCGCCTCCAGCGCGGCCCGCGCCTCGGGCGGCTGGTTGCCCGCGACGACGACGCCGAGCCCCGACTCCCGGAGGGCGGCCAGCGCCGGGCGTACGTCGGGGTAGAGGTCCTCGGCGTCGAAGCCGGTGCGCAGGCCGTGCGGGTCGTCCAGCGCCCAGCGGTCCATCTCCGCCTCCAGGTCGAAACCCGGCCGCACGATCTCGAAGGCGTCCCGGTGGGGCCGGTCCAGGGCCGCGCACCCGCCGAGCACCCCGAGGAACGTCATGGCAGGGAGACCGAGCCGCTGGGCCCACCGGGTCCAGATCCGGGTCTCGTCGATCAGGGTCTCACCGACGTCGAACACCACTGCGCGCACCATGCGGAAACCCTAACTGGGTGGGCCCGATGACCAGGTAGCTGTTCCCCCTCCCAGGCCGGGACGGGGAACAACCACCTGTTCGTCGGGCCGCGGGCCGCGGCGTCACACGGCCCGGCCGTCAGGACAACGTGATGCTGTCCAGCTCCGCGTAGCCGGTCCCGCCGCCGAAGCCCGGTGACCCCTTGGCGAGCCGGATCTGGTTGTACCCGGCCCGGAGCGTCACGGTGACGTTCACCGTGGAGAACTGTGCCCAGCCCGCCGTCGGCGGGTAGGACACCGTGGACCAGGCGCCGCCGTTGTAGGCCAGGCCGTGGGTCGACGCCGACCCCGTGCCGTTCGCGTAGCGGACCGCCATCGTGTAGGTCCGGGCGGTCGGCACGTTCACCGTGAAGTCCACGAAGCTGTGCGACCGCATGTCGGCCGAGCCGTCGATGTTGCCCACGTAGTGCCCGTGGGAGGCGCCGCTCGCGGCACGGGTCTGGGCGTTCACCACCGTGGCGTTCTCGGCCTCGTAGACCTGCTGCCACGACGTCGTCGGCCCGGCGGCCGGGGTGACGACCACCTGGTAGGCGCCCTCCGCGGTCATCCCGTTGACCGGGACGGTCACGCTCCCGTTGCTCACGGCGAGGGTGCTGGTCGACAGGACCGTCGGGGCCGCCACGTGCGTGTGCCGCCCGCTGCCGGGCACCGCCCGCACCGTGACCCGCACCGACGACCCGAACGACGACAGGCCGTTGACGCGCACCGCGTTGTTCCCGCTGTCGCCGCCGAGCACGACGTTGACGATCTTCCGGCTCGCGTCGTACGCGGCCACGCCGTCGAGCCAGCTCTGCGGGGTGGTGCGGACCACGTTGCCCGCCATCTCGCCGTACCAGCGGTAGGCCCAGTAGGACGCCGTCGGCTGGCCGCTGAGGGTGAACAGGCCGTCGAAGGTGCCCGCCTCGAACCAGTAGGCGCGGTGCGCCTCGCGGGCTCCGTGCCGCTCGAGCACGGAGATCCAGTGCACCGCCACGCTCGGGACGTCCATCTGGTTGAAGGAGTTGTACTCGTTGATCGCGATCGGACGGGGGCTGATCCCGAGCGACCGCTCGATGGCGCGGTAGTCGGCCACGTGGTCGTCGAAGGAGTTCCAGTCCATGTCGGTGAGCTCGTGCCAGACGATCACGTCTGGCAGGGTGTTGGTGTTCCGGGCGTTCGTCAGGAACGACACCATCCGGTTGTGGTTGTAGTACGAGTCGCTCGGGCCGACGATCGGCGTCACGGCGTCGAGCGAGCGCACCAGGCGGAAGGTGCGCGTCCAGCCGGCGTTGAAGTCGCCCGCGGCGCTGTTCCACGTCCAGTCCGGCTCGTTCCAGAGCTCCCAGCCGTGGATGTTCGTCGTCGTGGTCGCCGCGAGCCGCGCCTGGACCATCGTGCGGACCTTGTTCTCCCAGTCGGCCCAGCCCTGCCACTGGTAGGGGAACGTCGGGTAGATGTCGGGCATCCGGATGAACTGCTGGGCGCCCGCGCGGGTGATGTTCCCGGCGACGTCGAGCGCCGCGCAGCAGGGCTCGGTGGCGCCGTTGCCGAGGTGCGTGGTGCCGGGCGGCGGCTGGGTGAAGCTGTGCGGGCTGAGCGGCAGCAGCTGCGCGGTGGTGGGCTTGGAGTCGGAGCCGACGCCGTACAGCCCGCCCGCCGCGACGTGCGTGACGGGGCGGACGACGGTGCCGACGTCGACCGTCAGGGTGTTGCCCGCGGCCTGCGCCGGCAGGGCAGGCGCGGTCAGCGTCAGGCCCACGACGAGGGCGAGCACGCTGGTGCGTGACAGAACTCTTCTCATGGCATCTCCTCGTTGAGAGTGCGAACCGGTTCGACGATCCGGACAGTCTCGGACGCTAGCTTCGAACGATGTCCGCCGCAAGGGTCGACAGGATCCCGCCGAATCCACGCTTGCCATCGGTCGCTGGATGTGGCTACCCTCGAACCGGTTCGCAACAGGAGGAGGCAAAGTGGCCACCATCGGGGATGTCGCCCGGGTCGCAGGGGTGTCGCGCAGCACGGCGTCGTACGCGCTGTCCGGCAAGCGGGCGATCTCGACGGACGTGCGCCGTCGCGTCGAGGAGGCGGTGCGGGAGCTCGGCTACACGCCGAACGCGGGGGCTCGTGCGCTCGCCACGTCGCAGACGATGGTGATCGGCCTGCTCGCACAGTTCCTCGAGGACGAGTTCGCGCCGGCGATGCTCCAGTACATGCTGGGCGTCTCCAACACGGCGCGCGAGCACGGGTACGACATCCTGCTCGTCACGGAGGCGGACGGGACGCGCGCTCTCCGCCGCATCACGGACTCACGGATGGTCGACGGCATCGTGCTGCTCAACGTCGCCGAGCACGACGAGCGTCTGCCGATCCTGCGCGCCGCGGCCCAGCCGGGAGCGCTGGTGGGCCTGCCGGCCGACTGCACGGGGGTCGACGTGTTCGACCTCGACTTCGAGGAGGCCGGCCGCCTCATGGTCGAGCACCTGCACCGGCTGGGGCACCGCGAGGTGGCCCTGGTGTCGCAGCCCGAGCACGTGGTCGAGCGCGGCGGCGCGTACGTGTGGCGCCTGCAGAACGCTGCCCTCGAGGCGGCGCGGGCGCGCGGCATGACGCTGCACGCCACCTTCGGGTCGGCGCACCAGCCCGAGGTGGGACGCGACCTGAACGCCGTGCTCGACGCCCACCCCGGGGCCACCGGGCTGCTGATCAACAACGAGGCGGCAGCCGCCGCCCTCCCGAGCGTCCTGCACGGGCGCGGGATGTCCGTGCCGCACGACCTCTCGGTCATCGGCCGGTACTCGGACGAGTTCGCCCGCACCTTCTCCCTTCCCTACTCCTCGGTCGAGAGCGCACCGGACCGGCTGGGCCGCATGGCCGTCCGCCAGCTGGTGCGCCGGATCGAGGGCGAGGTCGGCCAGGAGGAGCCGCACGTGGTGCGGTTCGTCTCGCCCGAGCTCGTCGACCGCGGCAGCACCGGCAGCCCGTCCTGACCCCGCGGGGCCCCCGCCCCGCGAGACCTGACGGGCGCAGTGCCGCCACTGATGTGAGCGCTAACACGCGTCATCGACACGCACCACAGATCACCATCCGGGCCGGTCGGCCCGGACCTTGTTCAAGGAGGAACAGCGATGCACCACACGACGCGCAGGACCATCCGCCTGCCGCTCACCGCCGGGGTAGCGACCGTCATGCTCGGCCTGCTCGGCGCGTGCTCGTCCGGCACCGCCGACGGCACGGAGACCAGCGGGACCGACGCCACCTACACCTGGTGGGACCCGTACCCCCAGCACGAGGACTCCTCCGACTGGGCCGGCCGCGTCCAGGCCTGCGGCGAGGAGGCGGGCGTGACGATCGAGCGCACCGCGTACGACACCACCGCGCTCACCAACCAGGCCCTCCTCGCGGCCCAGGAAGGCACCTCGCCCGACGTGATCCTCCTCGACAACCCGGCCGTCTCCACCCTGGCCGACACGGGGATGCTCACCACGGTGGACGAGCTCGGGCTCGACACCTCCGCAGTCGACGAGAACCTGCTCGCCGCGGGCGTGGTCGGGGGAGACGCCTACGGCATCCCGATCGGCGCCAACACCCTCGCGCTCTACTACAACAAGGCTGTCCTCGACGCGGCCGGCGTGGACCCGGCGACCGTCACCGACTGGGACGCGCTCACCGCCGCCCTCGAGAAGGTCACCGGAGCAGGCAAGAAGGGCATCACCTTCGCCGCGATCGGCACCGAGGAGGGCTCGTTCCAGTTCCTCCCGTGGTTCTGGGGCGCCGGGGCCGACCTGCGCGAGCTCGACTCGCCGGAGGCGCTCGCCGCCGTCGAGCTCTGGAAGGGCTGGCTCGACAAGGGCTACGCGCCCAACTCGGTGATCAGCAACTCCCAGAACACGACGTGGGAGGAGTTCCTCACCGGCGAGTACGCCTTCGCCGAGAACGGCACCTGGCAGGTGAACTCCGCGGCCGAGGCCGGTTTCGAGACGGGCATCATCCAGATCCCCGCCCAGGACGGTGGCGGCGCCCCGGCGCCGACCGGCGGCGAGTTCATCGTGGCCCCGGTCCAGGAGGACGCGGCCCGCTACGAGGTCACGCGCCAGATCGTGGAGTGCATGACGACGCCCGAGGGCTTCGTCGAGACGGCGAGCACGTTCGCGTACTACGTGCCGCCCACGGCCGAGGGCCAGGAGGCGCTGCTCGCCGAGAACCCGGACCTGGAGCCGTGGGTCGCCGCGGTGCAGGACGCCAAGGGCCGCACCTCGGACGACCTCGGCACCGACTACCCGGTGATCTCCGAGGCCCTCTGGACGGCCGTCCAGAACGCCCTGTCCGGCGCGGCCACCCCGCAGGAGGCGCTGGAGACCGCGCAGGCCGACGCCGCGGCCGCGACGAGCTGAGCCCGCAGGGGCCGACGGCGGGCGACCATCCGCCGTCGGCCCACGCCCGAGGGGTCCGGGCCGGCCTGGCCCGACCGCAGAGACTGACGAAGGAACTCCTGATGACCACCCTCGAGGCACGCCGACGCGGGCCCTCGGCGACCCAGTGGGCCGCCGTCGGCTTCGCCGCGCCGCTCCTGGTGTACCTGATCCTCTTCTACGCGTTCCCGCTGTGGCGCAACGTCGACCTCAGCGTCCACGACTACACGATCCGGGCGTTCGTCCAGGGGAACGCCGAGTTCGTCGGGTTCGAGAAGTACGCCGAGGTGTTCTCCTCGGCCACCTTCCCCGTGGCGCTGTGGAACACCGCGTTCTTCACCGTCGTGTCGATCGCCTTCCAGTACGTGATCGGCCTGGCCCTGGCGGTCTTCTTCCGGTCCGGGTTCCGGCTGTCCGGCCTGCTGCGCGCCATGTTCCTGGTGCCGTGGCTGCTGCCGCTCATCGTGTCGTCGTCGACGTGGGCGTGGATGCTGAGCAGCGAGAACGGCATCGTGAACACCGTGCTCGGGGCGTTCGGCGCGCCGCAGATCAACTGGCTCACGTCGCCCGACACGGCACTGGTCGCGGTGACCGTGGCCAACATCTGGCTCGGCATCCCGTTCAACCTCGTCATCCTCTACTCGGGCCTGCAGAACATCCCCGGCGAGGTCTACGAGGCGGCCTCGCTCGACGGCGCGGGTCCGTGGAAGCAGTTCTGGAGCATCACCGTGCCGCTCCTGCGCCCGGTCTCGGCGATCACCCTGCTGCTCGGGCTCGTCTACACGCTCAAGGTCGTCGACGTCATCTGGATCATGACCACCGGCGGGCCGGGCAACTCGACCACGACCCTCGCCGTCTGGTCATACCGGGAGGCGTTCGGCACGGGCCAGCCCGACTTCTCGCCCGCGGCCGCCGTGGGCAACGTCCTCATCCTCATCGCCCTCGTCTTCGGGGTGCTGCACCTGCAGCTCCAGCGCCGACAGGAGGTCTCATGACCGGCCGCCGCCCCTGGTGGAAGACCGTGCTCGGCGTGGTCCTCACCGCCTTCATGCTCTTCCCCGTCTACTGGATGGTCAACGTCTCGTTCACGCAGACGCGAGACCTGCGGGCCGACCCGCCGCACTGGTTCCCGTGGGACCCCACGCTCGACGGCTACCGCGCCGTCCTGGACGACCAGCTCCCGGCTCTCGGCACGAGCATCCTCGTCGGCCTCGGCTGCGTGGTCCTCACCGTGGCGATCTCCGCCCCGGCGGGCTACGCCATCGCGCTGCTCCGGCTGCCCGGCGCGGGCGCGCTCAGCTTCGTCCTCCTGGTGGCCCAGATGATCCCGGCCGTCGTGATGGCGATGGGCTTCTACGCCGTCTATGTGCGGCTCGGCCTGCTCAACACGATCGGCGGGCTCATCGTCGCGGACTCGACGATCGCCATGCCCTTCGGCGTGCTCCTGTACACGGCGTTCATGTCGGGCATCCCGCGGGAGCTGATCCAGGCCGCCCGGGTCGACGGCGCGGGCCACTGGCGCACGTTCCGCTCGATCGTGGTGCCGGTCAGCCGGAACTCCACCATCACCGTGTCGCTGTTCGCGTTCCTCTGGGCGTGGTCCGACTTCATCTTCGCGTCGACCCTCGACCGGAACGGCGACCTCGTCCCGATCACCCTCGGCATCTACCAGTACATCGGCAACAACACGACGCAGTGGAACTCGATCATGGCCACGGCCGTCGTGGCCTCCGTCCCCGCGGCGATCCTCCTGGTCGTCGCCCAGCGCTACGTCGCGGCGGGCATGACCGCCGGCGCCGTGAAGGACTGATCAGTGAACAACCACACCACCGCACGCCCCGTCGTCCCGCCCGGGACCCACCGGGGCGCCGGGACCGGCGAGGTCCGTCTCGTCGGCGGGTTCTGGGGCGGGCTGCAGGAGACCAACGCCCGGTCGAGCCTGCGGCACTGCCTCGACTGGATGGAGAAGCTCGGCTGGGTCGCGAGCTTCGACCGGGTCGCCGCGGGCACCACGGCCGGGCACCGGCCCGGCTGGCAGTTCTCCGACTCCGAGGTGTACAAGCTGATCGAGGCGCTGGCCTGGGAGTACGCCCGCACGGGCGACCCGGGCACGGACGCCATGCTCCAGGACCTGGTCCGCCGGGTCGCGGCCGCGCAGGACCCGGACGGCTACCTCAACACGTGCTTCGGGCACGTGGGTCGGCCGGGCCGGTACACGGACCTGGCGAGCGGGCACGAACTGTACTGCACCGGCCACCTGCTGCAGGCGGCGGTGGCCCGGGTGCGGACCGTGGGGGAGGACCTCCTCGTCGAGGTCGCCCGCCGCGCGGCCGACCAGGTGTGCCGCGAGTTCGGCCCGGGCGGGCGGGAGGGTCTCTGCGGGCACCCGGAGATCGAGCTGGGCCTGGCCGAGCTCGGCCGCGCCCTCGGCGAGCCGCGCTACACCGAGCAGGCACGCCTCTTCGTGGAGCGCCGGGGCCGGGGCCTGCTCGTTCCGCCGCCCCTCCAGAGCGCCGCCTACTTCCAGGACGACCAGCCGGTCCGCGAGGCGGACGCCTGGCGCGGGCACGCCGTGCGCGCTCTCTACCTCGCGGCCGGGGCGGTGGACG
Organism: Antribacter gilvus; assembly: GCF_003946865.1. Taxonomy (GTDB): domain Bacteria; phylum Actinomycetota; class Actinomycetes; order Actinomycetales; family Cellulomonadaceae; genus Antribacter; species Antribacter gilvus. The sequence continues at coordinate 236,700 of NZ_QXTH01000005.1, read as the reverse complement.
TGGCCGTCGACACCGGCGACGACGACCTCCTCGACGCCGTCCGCCGGCAGTGGGACCGCTCGGTCGAGCGGCGCACCTACCTCACGGGCGGCATGGGGTCACGCCACCAGGACGAGGGCTTCGGCGACGACTGGGAGCTCCCGCCGGACCGGGCCTACTGCGAGACCTGCGCGGGCGTCGCCTCCGTCATGGTGTCGTGGCGGCTCCACCTCGCCACGGGCGACGTGCGGTACGCCGACCTCATGGAGCGCACCTTCTACAACGTGGTCGCCACGTCGCCCCGGTCCGACGGCCAGGCCTTCTTCTACGCCAACCCCCTCCAGCAGCGGGTCGAGGGCGCCGACGTGCGCCCCGACGCCGAGAACCCCCGCGCCGAGGGCGGCGTGCGCGCCCCCTGGTTCGACGTGTCGTGCTGCCCCACCAACGTGGCGCGCACCCTCGCGTCGTGGCACGCCTACGCCGTATCGGTCGACGGCGACACCATGACCCTCCTGCAGTACGCCGCCGGGGACGTCCGGGTCGCCCTGGACGACGGCGGCGAGCTTGTCCTCCGCGTCAGCACCGCCTACCCCGCCGACGGCCGGGTCGCGGTCGAGGTCGTGGCCGCCCCGGCGCGCCCCGTCACCCTCCGTCTCCGCGTCCCGCGGTGGGCCGACGGCGCCACGCTCGCCCGCCCGGGCACCTCGCCCGAGCCTGTGGCGCCGGGCTGGGCGGAGGTCGCCGTCGCCGAGGGCGACACCCTCACCCTGGACCTGCCGACCGCGCCCCGGCTCACCTGGCCGGACCCACGCGTCGACGCGGTCCGCGGCTGCGTCGCGGTCGAGCGCGGCCCGCTCGTGCTCTGCCTCGAGTCGGTCGACCTGCCCGACGGCGTCCCCCTCGACGACGTCCGCCTTGACGTCACCGCCCCGCTCACCGCGGCCGACGACGGCGCGGTCGCCCAGGTGGTCGTCCTCGCCCTCCCGGACCCCATGTCCGGGCGACCTCCGTACGGGCCCGGCCCTTCGGCGTCGGGCACCGGGCTCCGGACCGAGGTGCGGCTCGTGCCGTACCACCGCTGGGCGGAGCGGGGGCCGTCGACGATGCGCGTCTTCGTCCCGGTCGCGTGACCGCTCCAACCACCGCCCGCCCCGAGCTGTCAGAAGCTCCCCGGTGTATTCGCCGGGCAGGTTCTGACAACTCGCACGGCGACCGTCGCGTCGCTCGGGGCGTCGTGGATCACCACCAGCGTGTCCGGGCCCAGGCGGGCCGCCATGCCGCCGACCGGGCCGAGAGAGGTCGGAAGGGCCGGCATCCGGACGCCGGGAACGGCCCGCCCGTCGACGTCGAGCGCCACGTCGGCCTCGACCCAGAGTCCCACACCGACGCCGCCCCGGGTGGTGAGCGACGGCACCACGCGGGGCGCTTGTCCGCGGTGGGGCCGTGTGACATGGTCCTTGTCAGGACCTTCCAGGGTCCCCGGACGAGGGATGCCGTACCCGGTGCGCGACAAGACGGCTCATGGGAGTACACCGTGTCCTGGATCGTTCTCGTCGTCTCCGGCATCCTCGAGGCCGTGTGGGCCACCGCCCTCGGCCGCACAGAAGGCTTCACCCGCCTGGCACCCACCCTCGTGTTCGGTGTCAGCCTGGTCGCGAGCATGGCGGGCCTCGCCTACGCGATGCGCGACCTGCCCGTCGGCACCGCCTACGCCGTCTGGGTCGGCATCGGTGCCGCACTCACCGTCGCCTATGCGATGGTGACCGGTACCGAGCCGTTCTCCGTGGTGCGCCTGCTGCTGCTCGCGGGCCTGGTGGGCTGCATCATCGGGCTCAAGCTGACCCACTGACGCCCCGTCGGGCCTCACCGTGTCGTGCGGGCTCCGCCGTTGACGTGCAGGGTCTGGCCGGTGATGTGCCGGGCACCGGGCGAGGCGAGGAACCGGACGAGCGCGGCGACGTCGTCGGGCGTGCCCGGGCGCTTGTCGTGCGTCGCGGCGATCAGCGTGTCCCGGCGCTGGGCCGTCAGCCGCCCCTTGAAGTAGCCCGTGTCCTCGATGTAGCCGGGCGCGACGCAGTTCGCGGTGATGCCCCGCGGCCCGATGGAAGACGACAGCCCCGCCGTCCACGCCTGCACCGCCGCCTTGGCGACGCCGTAGGACGACGACGCGTACTCGGCCCCGATCGAGCCGACCGTCACCACGGTCCCGCCGAACGGCATCGTCTCCAGCACCGCGGTGGCGACGAGGACCGTGCTGAGCAGGTTGGCGTCGAGGTTCGCCCGCCAGGCGCCGGCGACCGCGGCGAGGCCCTCCGGCGGCGCGCCCGCGTCGAAGTCCGTGTTGCCCCCGGCGAGGGCGAGGGCGACGAGGACGTCGACGGGCCGGGGCAGACCGGCGACCAGGGCCTCCACCTGCGCGGGGTCCGCCACGTCGTACAGCGCCGCCCGGGCGCCGGTCTCGGTGGCGGCGGGTTCGAGGGTGTCGGCGTGCCGGCCGGTGAGGACGACGTCGTCGCCCTCCGCGACGAACGCGCGGGCGACGGCGCGGCCGATCCCGCCGGAGCCGCCGGTGACAAGGACGAGACGAGGCATGCTGATCTCCGATCCGGTAGGTTTAGGTCTAAACATAGCCGAGCAGAGGACGGACTGATGACTTCTGACGACCGGCGCATGGTGTCGCCCCGCCAGATCGCCGACGCCTGGGAACGCGAGCTGCCCGGCGTGCCGACGTCGTCCATCCGGGTCCTCACCCCGCTGCGGCGCGTGGCCAAGCGGCTGACCGACGACCGGCGCCGCACCCTCGACCGGCTCGGCGTCGACCCCGCCACCCTCGACCTGCTCTCCACCCTGCGCCGCGCCGGCGAGCCGTGGCGGCTCACCACCCGCGAGCTGGCCGCCCAGACCCTGGTGACCGCGGGGGCGATCTCCCAGCGCGTCGCCCGCGCGGAACGGGACGGGCTGGTGGCCCGGACGACGTCGGACGCCTCGCGCCGGGCGGTGGCCGTGACGCTGACGGATGCCGGGCACCGGCTCGTCGAGCGCGTCGTCGGCGAGCTGCTCACGCACGAGGAGACGCTCGTCGCGGGCCTGGAGGCCGCGGACCGGAATGCGCTCGCGGACCTCCTGGACCGCCTGGACGAGAGTCTGGGCTGACCCCCGGCGGGCGCGGGTGAACCGTTCGCCGCCCCGTCTCGTTCCACCCTCGACAGAACCACGATCGAGGAGGATCGACCATGTCCACGCACAGGTTCCCTGCCGTCCGCCGGCTGACGGGAGCGGCCGCCGGCGTCGGCCTGATGGTGGTGGGTCTCGGCCTGCCCGCCGACGCGTCGCCGAACCGGGTCCCGCTGAACGTCGGCCAGGAGACGACGGGCTCCGACACGGGCGCCAGCGGGTCGTTCACGTACACCATCGCGGGCGACACGCTCTGCTACACGCTGGAGGTGCGGGACCTGTCGGTGGATGCCGTCGCCGCGCACATCCACGTCGGGCCCCGCAAGGTCGCGGGACCCGTCGTGGTGCCGCTCAGCGTCGGGACCGGCACGAGCTTCACGGTCGACGACTGCGTGACGGCCGACCCGGCCCTGCTCGCCGCCATCGACGACGACCCGCGCTCGTACTACGTCAACGTGCACACGCCGACGTTCCCGGGCGGGGAGGTCCGCGGCCAGCTCACGCACTGAGCCGCGGCCCCCGGCCGCGACCCCCGGCCGCGACCAGGTAGCTGTTCCCCGTCTCCGCCCGTGTCGGGGAACAGCTACCTGGTCGTGTCCTCGGGCTCCGTCGCCCCCTCAGGCCGTGGCCACCGCGAGACCTGCCCCTCAGGCCTCGGCCACCAGCGAGTACAGGTCCTTCGGGTCGGCGGGCTCCGCGATGAGGTCCAGGTGCTGCAGCAGCTCCGGGGCCGACGCCGTCACGTCGTCGCGCACGTACTTCAGCGCGCTCCAGTCCTCGACGGCGAACCCGACCGAGTCCCACACGACCAGCTCGTCCTCGCTGCGGCGACCCGGCGAGCGGCCGGTCACGACCTCCCACAGCTCCGTCACCGGGAAGTCGGGCGCCTGACGCTGGATCTCGCCCTCGATGCGCGTCTGCTCCGTGAGCTCCACGAAGACGCTCGCCCGCGCGACGATCGCCGGGTCCAGCTCCGTCTTGCCCGGGCAGTCGCCGCCGATCCCGTTGATCAGGACGCCCGCGGGTACGTCGGCGTAGTGCAGCACCGTCGCGTTCTGCTTGTCGGCGGTGCACGTCGTGATGACCTGGGCGCCGCGGGCCGCGTCAGCGGCGTCGTCGGCCAGGACGACGTCGAAGCCCAGGGCCTTCGCGTGCCGCGCCAGCTTGTCCATGGCCGCCGGGTCCACGTCGAAGACGCGCAGCGTCTCGATCCCGAGCTCGGCGCGCATGCCGAGCGCCTGGAACTCCGCCTGCGAGCCGCAGCCGATCAGCGCGAGCGTCCGCGCCCCCGCCGGGGCGAGGTACCGGGCCGCGAGGGCCGACGTCGCGGCCGTCCGCAGCGCCGTGAGCAGCGTCATCTCGGCGAGGAACGACGGGTAGCCGTTGTGCACGTCGGCGAGCATGCCGATCGCCGTGACCGTCTGGAACCCGCGTGCCGGGTTGTTCGGGTGGCCGTTGACGAGCTTGAAGCCGTACGTCTCGTCGTCGGACGCGGGCATGAGCTCGATGACGCCCTCGGGAGAGTGCGTCGCGATCCGCGGCCGCCGGTCGAGCTCCGGCCAGCGCGCGAAGTCACGCTCGAGCGCGTCCGTCAGGGCCGCGATCACGGCCTCCGGGCCGCGGCGCGCCACCCAGCGGGCGGTCGCGGCGACGTCGAGGAACGGGACGGTGGTCATCGCGTCATCTCCGGCGTGAGGGGGCCGACGGCGGGGCGCAGCTCGAGCGTGCAGCACTTCACCGAGCCGCCACCCTTGAGGAGCTCGGACAGGTCGATCCCGACGGGCACGAACCCGCGGTCCTTGAGGTCGTCGGCGAGACGGGTGGCGCGGTCGCTGAGGAACACGTGCAGACCGTCCGACACGATGTTGAGGCCCAGGACGGCGGCGTCCTCGGCGCTCGCGACCACCGCGTCCGGGAAGAGCTCGCGCAGGGTCTCCTGGGCGGCGGGGCTGAACGCCTCCGGGTAGTACGCGACGGTGCGGGAGCCGCTGATCGATCCGTCGTCGAGCATCGCGAGGGCGGTGTCGAGGTGGTAGTAGCGCGGGTCGACCAGCTCGAGCGGGACGAGGGTGATGCCCTGCTCGGCCAGGCCCAGGCGCTCCGCGACCTCGGCGTGCGCGGCGGGCGTGGTGCGGAACCCGGTGCCGGCGAGCAGCAGGTCGCCGGCGACGAGGAGGTCGCCCTCGCCCTCCATGACCTCGACGGACTGGCCGAGCGACGTGTAGGCCGGCGCCCCCTCGGTGGCGAACCAGCGCTCGTACGCGGGGCCCTCGGCCGCGCGCTCGGGGAACGTGAAGCGCGCGGCGAGCGCGCGCCCGCCCACGACGATGCCGCCGTTCGCCGCGTAGACCATGTCGGGCAGCCCGGGCTCGGGCTGGACCACGTCGACCCGGTGGCCGCGGGACTCGTACGTCGCCTTGAGGGTCTCCCACTGCGCGACGGCGAGGTCGGTGTCGACCGAGCCCGACAGGTCCATCCAGGGGTTGATGGCGTAGACCACGTCGAAGTAGGTGGGCGGACACATGAGGAAGTGCCTGGGTGAGGCGGTGCGCTGCGTCATAGGGCCGAGGCTACGATTCCGCCACCACGCAACGTACTCACATCCGTTGCGCACTTCGTAGAGGTTTCTTGCGTCATCGACCCCCATGCTGAACGATTCGTTCATGGATGCACTGAACCGGGCGATCGTCGAGCGGCTCCTCCTCGACGGGCGCGCCACGTACCAGGAGATCGGCAACGCCGTGGGCCTCTCGGCCCCCGCCGTGAAGCGGCGGGTGGACCTCATGCTCGCGCGCGGCGAGATCGCCGGGTTCACCGTCCGGGTCGACCCGCAGGCGATGGGCTGGATCCTCGAGGGCTACGTCGAGATCTTCTGCTCGGGCATCGTGTCGCCCGCCATGCTGGAACGGGAGCTCGGGCCGATCCCCGAGGTGGTGCGCGTGTCGACCGTGACGGGGGACGCCGACGCGATGGTGCACATCATGGCGTCGAGCATGGCCGAGATCGAGAGCACCGTGGAGCGCATCCGCACCGCCGCGCACGTCGTGAAGACCCGGACGGCGCTGGTGATGTCCCGGGTGATCGACCGGCCGGGGGCGTAGGCCTGGCCGGGCCGCCGGGGGCGTGACGTCGGCCGGCAGCGGCCCGCCGAGAACAACCTTCGGCTCGCAACCAGCGCTGGTTGCGAGCCGAAGGTTGTTCTCGGGAGACGCTGCCGGCTCGGGAGACGCTGCCGGCTCAGGAGGTGGTGCAGGCCGCGCCGTCGAGCGTGAACGCGTTGGGCGGGGAGATCCCCGAACCGGCCGGTCGCGTGCCGAGCGCCCCCAGCGTGACCGAGCCGCCGGGCAGGATCACCGCGTTCCACTGCGCGTTGGCCGCGGTGACGGTGGCGCCGGACTGCGCCCAGGTCGCGTTCCAGCCGCCCGTGACCTGCGGTCCGGGGACGAGGTCGTACCGGAGCGTCCAGCCCTCGACGGGCGTGGCGCCGGTGTTCGTGATCGTGACGTCCGACGTGAAGCCCGTGCCCCAGACGTGGTGGCGGTAGCGGACGTCGCACGACACCTGCGGCACCTCGACCGCCACCCGCACGGGCGCCGACACGGGGCTGACGCCGCGGGCGTCGTCGAACGCCGCGACATGGAGCACGTGGTCGCCCGGAGCGAGGCCCGGCAGGTCGGCCCGCGTGGTGGTCCCGTCCACCCGGGCGACCCGCTCGTAGCCGTCGCGCACCTTGCGGAACACGTCGTAGCGGACGACGGCGCTGCCGTACGTGGTCACCGGGTTCCAGCAGACGGCGGGTGCCGTCGTCGTGCCGCATGGTCGTGCCGCGGGCGCCGACGGCTGGGGGACCGCCGTGGGCGTCGGGGTGGGCCAGTTCGTCGGCGTCGGGACAGGGCCGCCCATCGACCATTCGTTGCGCAGGTCGGAGGCAGGAGTGAGCCGGCTCGTGTCGCGCACGAAGAAGGTGCCCGCGAGCCCTGGACGCGGGGCCCCGAGGATCACCGACCGCGGGTCCGAGGCGCCTGAGACGCGCACGAACTCGCCGTCCCAGATGAGCTGGTGCACCTCCCAGGGGCCGTCCGGCGTGGCCGAGGGAGGCCACCAGCACAGCACCCACATCGCGGTGCCGGGAGCGACCGGCGGGATCAGGCACTGGCGGCCCCAGGTGGGGACGTCCGAGGTGGAGGTCGGGTCCGGGGTGGCGACCGCCTGCACGGCCCCCGCCCCGCCCGGGAGATGGCCGGCGGCGGCAGCCTGCGCGGCGACACCGCCGACCACGCCGGTGGCGAGGCCGATCGCGGTGAGGGCGGCCACGGCGAGGGCTGCGACCGTCCTGCGGTGGGTGGGTGGGGGAGCGGCGGCTGCGGCGACCCTGCCGGCAGCGGTTCGGGACATGGCGGTCCTTCCGGTCGGGAGGCTTGGTCAGGAGGTGGTGCAGGCGACGCCGTCGAGCGTGAAGGTCGTGGGCGGGACGAACACCGGTCCCGGCTGCCGGGAGCCGATCATCCCGAGCGTGACCGACTGGCCGGGCGGGATCACGGCGTTCCACGACGCGTTGTCGGCGGTGACCTTGGTGGACGCCTGCGACCAGAGCGCGTTCCAGCCGCCGGTGAGCTGCAGCCCGGCGGCGAGGTCGTACCGGAGGGTCCAGCCGTCCACCGGCGCGGAGCCGGTGTTCGTGACGGTGAGGTTCGACGTGAAGCCCGCGTCCCAGGGGTAGTGGCGGTGGCGGACGTCGCAGGACACGTGGGCGGGGATCGTGACCTGCACGGGCTCCGACACGGGGCTGATGCCACCGGCGTGGTCGAACGCGGCCACGTAGAGCACCGCGTCGCCCGAGACGCGGGACGGGAGGGCGGCGCGGGTGGTGGTCCCGTCCACCGTGGCGACCCGCTCGTAGCCGACGGCGGCGCGCCGGAAGACGTCGTAGCGCACGACCGGGCTGCCGGACGTCACCGGGTCCCAGCAGACGGCGGGTGCCGTCGTCGTGCCGCACGACACCGCGACGGGCGCCGAGGGCTGGAGGATCGCGGGCGGAGGCACGGGGCCGCCGACCGACGTGGCGTTCTCGAGGTCGGAGGCAGGGTCGACCCGGCCGACGTCCTGGAGGAAGAACGTGGTGACGAGGCCCGCGTGAGGAGCGTCGACGGTCGTGGACCACGAGTCCGAGACGCCGAGGACACGCTCGAACTCGCCGTCCCAGGTGAGCTGGTACAGGTCCCACGGACCGTTGATCGTGGCGGCGGACGTGACCCAGCACAGCGCCCACACCGACGTGTCCGGGTCGAGCGGCGGCACCCGGCAGGGACTCGTCAGCGACGGGGGTGTGCCGGCGGGCGGGGAGCTGGGCGGAGGCGTGATGACGTTGGGGCCGATGGCGTCCCGGACCGCCGTCGCGGCGGTGGGGTCGGCCTGCGCGGCGGCGACGCCTCCGGCGATGCCGGAGACCAGCCCAGCCGCAGCGAGCGCGGTGACCGTGAGGGCGACGGCCCTCCTGCGGCGGGTCGGCAGGGGAGCGGTGACTCTGCTGGCAGCGGTTGGGGGCATGGCTGTCCTTCCGGTCGGACGTGCTTCGTCGGCGTCTGACACAGGCGAGGGCCCGCACCGGGAGCCTGCTGATCAGGCCGGATGCACGTCAACCGGTTCCCAGATGGTGGTCGTGGTTTCACCCGGCTCGCCGGGTGGCGCGCCGGGCGGCCGGGTGCAAGCGACTCAGCAGTGCTCGTAGACGTACCCCGGGTCGTCGGGCGTGACGAGGGCGCGGTCGCGCAGGATGGTCAGGGGTGGCGTGCCGGGGTCCGCGCACGCCTCCTCGAACGGCACGCCGAGGGTGTCCGGGTACTCGACCACGAGGACGTGCTCGCCGTACGCGGCGGTGTAGGCGTCGCACTCGTCGTACGCGACGCACTCCTCGGCGATCGCGAAGTCGAAGCCGAGCTCGTCCCGGGCGGTCGCGGCGACCTCGGCGGCGTTCTTCTGGCCGACGGCGAGGCCCGCGTCGTGTGCGAGCGCGACGTAGGCGGCGGCCAGCGCACGGGCGCCCGCCGCGTCGACGACGCCGGTCGACGGGTCGTCGAACCGCGTCCAGGTGTCGAGGTTGTCCAGCTCGACGGCGTCGAAGCCCGCGTCCGCGCACCCCGTCACGACCGGGCCGACGAGAGCCAGGATCCGCTCCCGCCGCTCGGCGGTCGACGGGTCCAGGACGTGCTCGTCGGGCCACGCCGGGTCGACGACGAGCTTCCCGTCGCCGTCGTGCAGGAGGAGGTCCTCGTGGTCGAGCCAGCGGTCGTCGCCCGGCTGCGTCTGGAACCCGTTGACGTAGCAGACGCTGTACGCGCCGTCGGCGGGCTCGGCAGTGGCGTCCCGCACCACGACGTCGAGTCCGCCGGGCGGCGTGTACGCGCCGCCGAGCTGGTAGTCGAGCACCCCGTGGGTGGGCGGCAGCGACACGCCTTCGCCCGGCGTGCCGCACGCCGCGAGGAGCAGCACGAGCACGGCCGCGAGCCCGCGCACGACCTGCCCGAGCGGTACGCGCCCGGTCATGGCCGCCGCGACCGCCAGCCCGGCAGGAGGCGCTCCAGGGCGTCGACGAGCTCGACCGAGTCGCCGTCCTTGCCGCCCGCGCCGAGGATCATCGGCGGCTTCTTCGGCAGCGGCCGCACGCCGCGGACGCGGTCGAGCAGCGAGAGCGGCGCGGTGAGCACGTAGAAGTCGCCGTCGGTGCTCACGCCCGCGGTCCGGTCGACCCGCAGGTACCAGCCGCGCAGCGGGGTCCGTGCGACGCCCCGGCCGCCGTAGCCGCGGACCTGGAGCTCTTCGGGAGCCAGGCCCGCAGCCACCGCGGCGGCGACGAACTGCTGCAGCAGGGCGGACGCCCGCGCGTGCTCGGCGTCCTGGCGTGCGTGGAGGCGCTCCGCCTGCACCCGCACAGCCTCTCCCCGTTGCGTCGCCCAGTCGTCAGCCATACGGGAAGTCTCGCACTCAGCCGCCGACGCCCGCGCACCGCTTCGTGAACGCCACCAGCTCGGCCGACATCGCCTCGGGCTCCCAGCTGTGCCACGCGCCGGCCACGGCCGTCGTCGACCCGTCGCGCACGCCGGCGGCGATGTCCGCCGCCGCCTCCGGCATCCCGGGGAACGTCTCCGTCCCGTACATGGCGAGGACGGGCGCGTCGATCCCGCCGAGCTTCCGGTCCTCGATCGCCCGCTGTGCCCAGGCGAGCGACTGGGCGTCGGCCCGGTACGACGCCACGGTCCGCGCCAGCACCGGCCACTCCGGCGACGACTCCATGCCCCCCAGCCACTCCGGCGGCATGTCCTTCATGTAGTGCCGCATGGCGTTCTGGTGGTCGCCGGCGTCCAGGAGGCGCTCGACCTCGTCGGCCCAGGCCTGGGTCACCTCCGCGGGGTCGCTCAGGGGAGCCTCCCAGAGCGCCAGGCCCGTCACCGGGAGCCCGCGGTCGGCTGCCGCGAGCGAGAGCGAGCAGCCGGACGAGTGCCCGCACAGGACCGCGGGGCCGCCCGCGACCTCGATCATCGTGGCGATCGCGTCGAGCTCCCGGTCCAGGTCGAGCCGTCCCTCGGCCGGGCTCTCGCCCCGGCCGAGGCGGTCGAACACGACGGTGGTGAGGCCCTGCGCCGCGGCGAGCTCGGCGGTCGCGGTGGTGATGGGGTCGGTGGCGCGGTCGGGCCCCGCCCCCGCGATGAAGACGAGGGCGGGGCCGGAGCCGCGCAGGTCGTAGGCGACGCTGTCGCCGCGGCCGGTCGTTGCGTGAGTAGTCATGCCCTGTCCGACGACGGAGCCGCCCGGAACTCATCGGTGGGGTGTCGTCCTGGATCGAACCGATACGGCCCGGGATTGCGCTTACCAGGCGGGATTCCGCCGTTTCGTGTGAATCGGTTAAGTCCGTTGTCGCGCCTCGGGGCCGGGGCGACAGTGGGCGCGGCCCGACCCTGGCCGGGCCCTGTGAGGTGCTCAGTGACGAGCTTCCCGACGAAGGAGTCAACACCATGCGACGACAAGGATCCACCGTGCGGGCGGCGCGCCCGCCAGCCCCACCCGGACGTCGGCGCGCGGGCGCCGTCGCGGTGCTCGCGTCGACAGCCCTCGTGCTGGCCGGCTTCGCAGCGGTCCAGCCCGCGACCGCCGCCGCGCCGGTGGCAGGCTCTCCCACGAAGGCCGAGGTGACGGCCCTCGTGGACGGGGAGTACACGCAGCGCTTCCTCCAGCTGTACGACAAGATCCACGACCCGGCCAACGGGTACTTCTCGCCGCAGGGCATCCCGTACCACGCCGTCGAGACCCTCATGGTCGAGGCCCCCGACTACGGGCACGAGACCACGTCCGAGGCGTACTCCTTCTGGCTCTGGCTCGAGACGTCGTACGGGCAGGTGACCGGGGACTGGGCCCCGTTCAACCACGCCTGGGACACCCTCGAGGAGTACATGATCCCGCAGACGGCGAACCAGCCGACCAACGGCGCGTACAACGCCGGCAGCCCCGCCACGTACGCCTCCGAGTTCAACCACCCGAGCCAGTACCCGTCCGCGCTCAACAGCGGCGTCTCCGTGGGGACCGACCCGATCGCCGCCGAGCTCCGCTCGACCTACGGCACCTCCGAGATCTACGGCATGCACTGGCTGGCAGACGTCGACAACATCTACGGCTTCGGCGCCGCGCCGGGCTCCTCGACGCTGCTCGGCCCCACGCACCAGGGCACCTCGTACATCAACACGTTCCAGCGCGGCCCGCAGGAGTCCGTCTGGGAGACCATCCCGCAGCCGTCGATCGACGACTTCAGCTACGGCGGCCCCAACGGCTTCCTCGACATCTTCACCGGTGACGGGTCCTACGCGAAGCAGTGGAAGTACACCAACGCGCCCGACGCCGACGCCCGCGCCGTCGAGGCCGCGTACTGGGCCAACAAGTTCGCGACCGAGCAGGGCCAGCCCGAGGCCGTCGCCTCGACCGTCGGCAAGGCGTCCAAGATGGGCGACTACCTGCGGTACGCGCTGTTCGACAAGTACTTCAAGACCATCGGCTGCCAGTCGCAGTCCTGCGCCGCGGGCAGCGGACGCACCAGCGCCCACTACCTCCTGTCCTGGTACTACGCCTGGGGTGGCTCGCTGAACACGCAGAGCCCGTGGGCCTGGCGCATCGGCTCCAGCCACGCACACTTCGGCTACCAGAACCCGATGGCCGCCTGGGCCCTCGCCAACGACCCCGACCTCAAGCCGTCGTCGCCCACGGCGACCGCCGACTGGCAGAAGAGCCTCGACCGCCAGGTCGAGTTCTACACCTGGCTCCAGGCTCCCGACGGCGGAATCGCCGGCGGCGCCACCAACAGCTGGGACGGCGCCTACGCCGCGCACCCCGCCGGCACGCCCACCTTCTACGGCATGGCCTACACCGAGGCGCCCGTCTACAACGACCCGCCGTCGAACCAGTGGATGGGCATGCAGGGCTGGGGCGTCGAGCGCGTCGCGCAGCTCTACCAGGAGACCGGCAACCTCAAGGCCAAGGCCGTCCTCGATAAGTGGGTCCCGTGGGTCATCGACCACATCACGGTCACCGACACCACGTGGCAGATCCCGTCCGAGCTCACCTGGACCGGCAAGCCCGACACCTGGAACGCGGCCAACCCGGGCAGCAACTCGGGCCTCTCCGTCGACGTCAGGAGCTACGGGCAGGACGTCGGCGTCGCCGGCGCGCTCGCCCGCACCCTCATGTACTACGCCGCCGCGTCGGGCAACATCGAGGCGCGCGACACCGCCAAGGCGCTCCTCGACGCGATCTGGGAGCAGAACAGCGACGCCAAGGGCGTCTCCGCCCTCGAGACCCGGAGCGACTTCGGCCGGTTCGACGACGAGTACGTGGCCGGCGGCAACGGCGTCTACGTGCCCCCGGGCTGGTCCGGCGACATGCCCAACGGCGACATCGTCGCCCCCGGCGCCTCCTTCCTGGACATCCGGACCTTCTACCTCGACGACCCGGACTGGAACAAGGTCCAGGCGCACCTCGACGGCGGTCCCGCGCCCCAGTTCCGGTACCACCGGTTCTGGGCGCAGACGGCGGTCGCGACGGCGCTCGCGGACTACGACCGGCTCTTCGGCGACAGCGGCGAGCCCCCGGTCGACACGGTGGCGCCGAGCGTCCCGACAGGCCTGACCGTCACGGGCACCACCACCACGACGGCGTCGCTGTCCTGGACGGCCTCGACGGACAACGTGCGCGTCACCGGGTACGAGGTGCGGCGGGGCACCACGCTCGTCGCGACGGTCAACAGCACCACCTACACCGACTCCGGGCTGACCCCGAGCACCGCGTACCGGTACACGGTGACGGCCAGAGACGCGGCCGGGAACGTGTCCGCGGCGTCGGCCGCGGTGACCGCCACGACCACCGGGACCGGAGGCGGCGACACCCAGGCACCCACCGTGCCCGCCGGGCTGCGGGTGACCGGCGTGACGGAGACGTCGGCGTCGCTCGCCTGGACGGCGTCGACCGACAACGTGGGCGTGACCGGCTACGAGGTGCGGCGCGGCGGCACGCTCGTCGCGACGGTGCCCGGCACGTCGTACACGAACACCGGCCTGACGGCGGCCACCGCGTACCAGTACACGGTGAGCGCTCGTGACCAGGCCGGTAACGTGTCCGCGGCGTCGGCCCCCGTGACCGCCACCACCAGCCCGTCCGTGCCGGCGGGCAAGTGCACCGCGACGTACCGCACGGTCAGCTCCTGGGGCTCCGGCTACCAGGGCGAGGTCACCGTGACCGCCGGAGCCGCGGCGATCACGAGCTGGAGCGCGTCGTGGAACCTCGCGCCGGGCGGGCTCCAGCAGTACTGGAGCGCGAACGTCACCGTGTCCGGGAGCGTCGCCACCGCGACGAACGCGGCATGGAACGGCAGCCTCCCGGCCCGTGGCAGCACCACGTTCGGGTACATCGGCAGCGGCGCGCCGCCGTCGAACACCACGGTGACCTGCCGCTGACGCGGTAGGGGAGCCACCCCCTCGCCGAGGTAGTGCGTCCGTCCGACGGGCGCACTACCTCGGCGGCGGTCGTTTGCCGAGACAGTGACTTCGTCGGACGGACGAACTGTCTCGGCCTGGTCTGCCACGTACCGTTTCCTCCGTCAGCCGGACCTCATGGAGCGGAGCGGGAGTGGCGTCAGCACGCGGTGCCGGGCGGGTCGCCGTCGTCGGCTCGGCGAACGTCGACCTGGTGGTCGACGTGCCGCGCCACCCGTCGGGCGGCGAGACGATCCTGGGCGGCGAGCTGCGCCGCACGCCGGGCGGGAAGGGCGCGAACCAGGCCGTCGCGGCGGCGCGCGCCGGGGGAGCGGACACCACGTTCGTGGGCGCGCTCGGCCGCGACGACGCGGCAGACCTGCTGCTCGCGTCGCTCGCCGCCGCGGGCGTGCGGACCGACGTCGTCGCGCGCGTCGCGGCCCCGACCGGTACCGCGCTCATCACCGTGTCGCCCGACGGCGAGAACGCCATCGTCGTGGCGCCCGGCGCTAACGCGCACGTCCAGGTCGGCACGGTGCAGGCGGGACGTCTCGCCGTGGCCGACGTCGTCCTCGCCCAGCTCGAGGTTCCGGTCGACGTCGTCCTCGACGCCGCCCGCGCTCGCCGGCGCGGCGCGCTGTTCGTCCTCAACGCCGCACCGTGGCGCGACCTGCCGGACGCGCTGTGGGAGCAGGTCGACGTGCTCGTGGTCAACGAGCACGAGGCCGCGGGCCTCGCCGGTCCCCGTCCGACGCCGGACGTCGCCGCCGCGCTGCTGGCCCGGGTCCCCGCCGTCGTCGTCACTCTCGGCGGTGATGGAAGCCTCGTCGCCCGCCGAGGGTCGCCGCTGGTCCGGCTGCCGGGGATCCCGGTCGACGTCGTCGACACCACCGGCGCCGGTGATACCTACTGCGGCGTGCTCGCGGCCTCGCTCGCGCGGGGTCTGGGACTCGCCGAGGCCGCGCACCTCGCGGGGGTCGCGGCGGCGATCACCGTCACCCGGCACGGCGCGCAGGCGGCGGTACCCGACGCGGGGGAGGTGGCGGTGTCGGCCGGCGGTGTCGGCCGGGTCCCGCCCTCGCCCCCGCCGAGATAGTGACTCCGTCGGACGAAGTCACTATCTCGGCGGGGGCGCCGTGGCGCTCAGTGGTGGTGGCGGTGCGGGATGTTCGGGTCGACGGGCGTCGCGCCCGGGCGGGTCCACTGCGCCGTCGGACGGCCGTCCTTGCGCCAGTACCAGCACGGGTCGTGCTCGCCGACCCGGCCCTCGGGCGAGTCCTGCCAGGCCTCCCGGCGCCCGAAGGGCGTCATGTCGAGGAGCTGGATCTGCGGCAGGATCGCCTCGATGCCGCGGCCGGTGGTGTCGTACGTGAGGAAGACGCGGTCGCCCTCCCGCACGAAGCACGCGAGGGTGCCGAACTCCCCGGCGAGCGCGGGGTCGTCCACCCCCGCGACCGAGTACCAGGGCAGGGTGTAGCCCATGAAGTCGCGCAGCTGCGCGGCCTCGTCCCACGGCCCCTCACAGAACACGGCGAACGAGATGCCCGCCGCCGCGAGGTATGAGGTGTCGTGCAGGTTCCACACGCTGAACGTGCACCCCTCGCACTGGTCCTCGATCGGCATTCCGGTGTGGAACATGTGCTTGTAGACCAGGAGCTCGTCGCGCCCGTCGAAGATGTCGAGCAGCGACGTGGGGCCGTTGTCGCCGACGAGGTCGCGCACCGCGACCTCCGTCATCGGCAGCCGGCGCCGGGCTGCCGCGATCGCGTCGCCCTCGTGCGTGTGGGCCTTCTCGCGGACCAGGAGCGCGTTCCGCTCCTCGAGCCAGGCCGCGCGGTCGACGACGTCCGGGAGGGCGCGGGCGCGCGGGCCGTGGTGCTCGGCGTGGCCCTCGTGCTGATGCTGCTGCTGAGACGTGGTGGTCATGCTGCTGCTCCTCGTGATCGGTCGATCCGGGTGTGGTGCTTCACGAGGGCTGACGACCCGGGCGCGGAGAACTCATCGGTCCGGCTCGCGGGGGACCCCGGTTCCGGCGAGGCTGGAACCGACAGCGACGCGCAGGGGCGCGCCGGAGCGGTCCACAGGGCGAAGGAGCAGGTCCATGACCAGCATCACCATCATCGGGACCGGGAACATGGGCACCGCCCTCTCGGACCTCGCCGGGCGGGCGAACGCGCAGGTGCAGCCGGTGGGGCACGACGACGAGCCGGGTGCGCTGACCGGCGACATCGTCCTGCTCGCGGTGCCGTACCCCGCCCTGGCCGACGTCGCGTCCCGGTACGGCGACCAGCTCGCCGGCAAGGTCGTCGTCGACCTGACGAACCCGGTCGACTTCGAGACGTTCACGCCCGTGGACATCGAGGCGGGCAGCGCCGCCGCCGAGCTGGCCGCGGCGCTGCCGGACGCGCGCGTCGTCAAGGCGTTCAACACGAACTTCGCCGCGACGCTGTCCGCGGGCAGCGTCGGGGACGCACCCGTCACGGTGCTCGTCGCGGGAGACGACCCCGACGCCAAGCGGGAGGTGATCGACCTCGTCGACGCCGCCGGTGCGCAGGGCGTGGACGCGGGCCCGCTCGCCTCCGCCCGCCAGCTCGAGGCGGTGGGCTACCTCCAGATGGGGCTCGCGATCACCGAGGCGATCCCGTGGACGGGCGGGTTCACGATCGCCCGCTGAGGCGGCCGACGTCAGAGCAGGGTGAGCGGCGTCAGGTACTCCGGCACGACCACGCGCGTCCCCGGCGAGTGCCGGAGGACCTCCGCCTCCGTGGCAGCCATCCGGGCGCGGGTCCGGTCGTCGGCCTGCGGCGGGTTGGCGAGCGGCACCTCGAAGCTGTCCCAGTGCACGAGCACCACCGTGGACGGCTGCAGGACGGTCATCACGCGCTCCACGTAGCCGGCGGTGGCGTCGGTGCTGGCGACCGGCAGGGCGACGGTGTCGACGTCGAGGCCGCGCAGCGCCAGGTCGTCGAGGTCGCTCCCGCCCAGGAGCAGCACCGAGCGGCCCTCCGGCGACCGGAGCAGGAACGACAGCGTGTCGCCCTCGGGCAGGTCGGCGATGGTGCGCGGGCGGCGCGGCGTCTGTGTGTGCGCGCCGGGGAAGAGGAGCGCGCCGGTGCCGGTGCGGCTGTGCAGCGACGGCACCACGCGCATCACGAGGTCGCCCAGGTGCAGCTCCTCGCCGCCGCGGACGACGGCGAGCTGTGCCCGCGGCACGCCCATCGCGAGCGCCAGGTGGTAGCCGGTCAGGGTCGTGAACACCATGGGTCCCCGGGCAGCGGCGATGGCCGGCACGTCGGCGAAGTGGTCCCAGTGCGTGTGCGTGACCAGCACCGCGTCGACGGTGCCCTCGGGAGCCCCCGCGGTGCCGATCGCCGCGTCGATCGCCGCCTGGTCGACGGCGAGGCGTGTGGTGGCGGTGAACGCCCCGGCGCCGAAGCCGGTGTCGAACCGGCTCAGGTAGGGGTCCAGGAGCACGGTGGTGGTGGGCGTCCGGATCTTCCAGCCGGAGGTGCCCAGCCAGCTGAAGGTCGCGAAACCGCTCGGAACGGTCCGGGCGAGGGGCGCGGCGGGCGCGGGCGAGGCGGCACGCGCGGGCGCGGCGACGCTGATCGCCCCCAGCGCGGCGGCTCCGGTCAGGAGGGTCCTACGGCTCACTGTTCGTGTCATGTCGCCCACCCTGTGGGAGGCCCTGATCGAGAGTCAAAGAGTCTTGCAGACCCGGCGCGAGTCGATCTGCGTATGATCCGCCGGTGGACCTCATCCGGCACCTCCGCTTCTTCGGTGCGGTCGCCGACGCCCGGCACTTCGGCAATGCCGCACGCGACCTCGGCATGACTCAGCCGCCTCTGTCGCAGGGCATCCGGAGGCTCGAGCAGCACCTCGGGGTGCGGCTCTTCGACCGTGACGCTCGGGGCGTGCGCATCACGGCGGCGGGCAGGCACCTCCTGCCTGCGGCACGCGAGCTGCTCCAGGGGGCGGACGACCTTGTGGCGCGGGCTCGCGACCTCGCTGTGCCCGAGCAGCCGCGGGTCGGCGTGGCAGCGGACCTCGACGGGCTCGTGCCCGCACTGTTCCGTGCCCCGGCGGCCCGAGGCCTGCCCGTCGTGCCGACGGTGGCCGGCAGCGTCGAGCTGGTGGACCTCCTCCGGGACGGGCTGATCGACGTCGCGGTCGTGCGGCACCCCGGCGTGGTCGACGGGCTGACCGCGGGGCCCGTCGTCGTCGTCCCGATGCGGCTCGAGCGGCCGGACGGCGCGGGCGCGGCGACCCAGGGCGGCGACCTCGCGCGCACGAACCTGCCCGTCGCCGTCCCGCCACGGCACCACCAGCCGCCCGCGCACGACCAGCTCGTCGACGCGCTCCGTCGTGCGGGGCACAGCGGTGACGTGGTGGAGGCCCGGGACGTCGGGGGGAGGCAGGCGCTGGTCGCGGCCGGGGCGGCGGTCGGCCTGGTGCCGGCCGGCCCCGACGACGAGCCGACGCCGGGCTCCCCGCCGCTGCGGCTCCGGGTCGTGCAGCCGCACCCGAGCCATCGTCGGCCGGAGATCGACCACGACGCCGTCGCCGAGGCGCTGGGTGCGGCCCTCGCGGCGGCGGCGCCGCTCGCGGAGACGCTGGGCACGTCGCAGTCGCAGACACCCCCCGCGGCCGCGTCGCCGCCGACCGTCGGCCCGCCCGGCCCGAGGCCCGCCACATGAGGGGCCTGACCGCAGCCACCGACCCGGCCACGCGCGCCGTCGTCGGCCGCCTCCGGGACACGGCCCGCGACGCCGGCGTCACCGCCTGGGTCCACGCCACCCGCCTGGACGGCCCGCCGGGAGCGGTGGGCCTGGCCGACGACGCGCCGGTCGCCGTCGCCTCGCTCTACAAGCTGCCGCTCGCGGTGGCCTGGGCTGACCTCGTGGAGCGGGGCGAGCTCGACCCAGGCGCACGTGTCACCCTCCCCGCCCGGGGGAGGACACCCGGGCCGACGGGCGTCGCGATGCTTCTCGACGAGGTGGACCTCAGCGGGCGGGACGCCGTGCGGCTGATGCTCGCGGTCTCGGACAACGCCTGCGGGGACGCGGTCCTGGCGCTCGTGGGGCTGGACCGTGCGCACAGGCTCCTGCGGGAGCTCGGACTGCCCGGGACGCTGGTGCGGCAGGGGTCGGCGGCGGAGACTGCCGCCGTCGTGCGCGACACGGCGGCTGCCACTCCCGCCGAGGCCCTCCGGCTGCTCGCCGACCCGGACCGGGTCGTGGAGACCACCCAGTACGACCCCGCCTACGCGAGCGCCGCGACAGCGGCACAGCTCGGCGTGGTGCTGCGGGTGCTGTGGTCGCGCGGCGGCGCCGCCCACGAGGTGGTGCGGGACGCGATGGCGCACCAGGCCTGGCGGCATCGCGTGGGCTCCGGCTTCCCGCACGACGACGTCACGCTGCACGGCAAGACCGGCACGCTCGGGAGGCTGCGCCACGAGGCCGCCGTCGTGCGGTTCCCGCACGAGCACCCGGTCGCCGTCGTCGTGCTGACTCGCGCCGCCCGCGCCGAGCGGCACCTGCCGCGCGTCGACGCGGCGATCGGCGAGCTTGCCCGGCTCGCGGTCGGCCCGCTGCGGATGCCGGCTGCGGGGGCCGGCGTCGGCCTCCTGCCGAGGTAGTGCGTTCGTCGGACGATCCCACTGTCTCGGCGAGGGCTCGGGTTACCGTGTCCCCGTCCGCCGGGCGCAGCCGCCCCGCGGGACGGTCCACCCCGAGGAGCAGCGTTGTCCACGACCCCCACCCAGCCCGCCACGTCCGGCCGGACCTTCCCCCTCGGCGCCGTCCGCCTCGGCCCAGGCCGCTTCGCCGAGGTGCAGCAGCGAGCGCTCGAGGCGGTGCTCGAGCTCGACCTGGACCGGCTCCTCGCGCCGTTCCTCGCGGGCGCGGGGCTGCCGGGCGACGCCGCGTCGTACGGCGACTGGGAGGCCGGGGGCCTCGACGGCCACATCGGAGGGCACGCCCTCTCGGCGCACGCCAAGCTGTGGGCCGTCACAGGGCTGCCGGCGCTCCACGAGCGGATGGAGCACCTGCTCGACGTGCTCGAACGCTGCCAGGACGCCGTCGGGACCGGCTACCTCGGGGGAGTCCCGGACGGTCCCGCGCTCGGCGAGGAGCTCGCGAGCGGCCGGATCGAGGCCGACCTGTTCAACCTCAACGGCCGGTGGGTCCCCGTCTACAACCTGCACAAGACGTTCGCCGGGCTCGTCGACGCGGCAACGCACGGCGGCTCCGACCGGGCCCTGCGGATGGCGGTGCGCTGGGCCGACTGGTGGTTGTCCGTCACCAAGGCGCTCACCGACGAGCAGGTGGACCAGATCCTCACGGCGGAGTTCGGCGGGCTGAACGAGACGTTCGTCGAGCTGGGGCACCTCCTGGGCCGCGAGGACTACGTCACGGAGGGGCGGCGGCTCGCCCACCGCCGGCTGATCGACCCGCTCGTGGCCGGCGACGACCCGCTCGACGGCCTGCACGCGAACACGCAGATCCCGAAGGCGCTCGGCTACCAGCGCCTCGCCGACGAGGAGCGGTTCGCGGCCGCGGCGGACGCGTTCTGGGCGTCCGTGGTGGAGCGCCGCACCCTGCCGATCGGCGGGAACAGCGTGCGGGAGCACTTCCACCCGGCGACGGACTTCACCGAGGTGATGACCGACCGCGAGGGCCCGGAGACCTGCAACACCCACAACCTCGTCGAGCTCGCTCGCCTCCGGCTGGACCGCGCGCCCGACGCCCCCGCCGTGGAGCTGGCAGAGCGTGCCCTCGTCAACCACCTGCTCTCCTCGGTGCATCCCCGCCGCGGCGGCTTCGTGTACTTCACGCCGATGCGGCCCGCGCACTACCGCGTGTACTCGCGGCCGCACGTGTCGATGTGGTGCTGCGTCGGGTCGGGCCTGGAGGGGCACACCCGCTACAACGAGCTGGCCTACACGCACGACGGGCCCGACCTCCGCGTCGAGCTCTGGACGCCGTCCGTCCTGGACTGGGCGGCGGAGGGCCTGCGGGTGGAGCAGACCACCGAGCTCCCCTTCGACGAGGAGGCCCGCCTGGTCGTCACCTCGGCGGAGCCGCGGGAGCGCACGCTCCGCCTGCGCGTCCCGTCCTGGGCCTCGCTGGCCGGTCTCACCGTGGACGGCGCCGAGGTGGAGCCGGCGGTCGTGGACGGCTACGCCGAGCTGCGCCGGACCTGGAGCGGCACGACGGCGGTCGTGGTCCGGTTCTCGCCCCGGCTCACCGCCGAGCGGCTGCCCGACGGGTCGGGCTGGGTCGCCTTCCGGTACGGGCCCGTCGTCCTCGCGGCGCGCGACGGCGGCGAGGACCTGACCGGTCTGGTGGCGGGGGAGGACCGCATGGCGCACATCGCGCACGGTCGTGCGGTCCCCCTGCGGCAGAGCGCGATCGTGGTGGCTGACCCGCCCGAGGCGGCGGTGTCCGTCGTCGACCCCCGGACCCTGACCTTCGAGCTCGCCGTGGTGCGGGAGCGCGACGGCGGGCTGGTGCCCGCCACCGTGCTGCTCGAACCCTTCGCGGGCCTCCACGACGAGCGCTACACGATCTGCTTCCCGGCCGACCCGGACCCGGCGCGCGCCCACGAGCGGCTCGCCGCGCTGGATGCCGCCGACGCGGCGGCCGCCTCGGTGGTCGACCGCGTCACCGCCGGCGAGCAGCAGCCCGAGGTGGACCACGGCTTCGCGGGGGAGGCCACCCGAGCCGGCGGCGGCGGGGGCATCCACTGGCGCAGCACCACCGGGTGGTTCGAGTACCGCCTCCGCACCCCGGAGCGGCCGGCGGCCGTGCGCCTGCGGTTCCTCGACCACCCGGGACGTGGGCACCAGGTCCTGCTCAACGGCCTGGCGCTCGACCCGTCGCGGACCCTCACGACGCCGCCCGACGGCGAGGGCCTGGCCGAGGTCGAGTACGACCTCGTGGATCCGGTGCGCGCGGCGGGTGCGCCCGGCGAGGTCGTGTTCCGCCTCGAGGCTGCCGACGGCGCGGAGAGCGGCGACGTGCTGACCGTCGAGGTGGTGGAGCGGGCCTGACCTCAGCCCGGGCCCCGCGACCAGGTAGTTGTTCCCCGTCAGGGGCGTCGGACGGGGAACAGCTACCTGGTCGGCGGCGGGCTCGTGGCCCCGGCCTCCTCCTCGGCGGCCTCCGCCGCCTCCATGCGGTCCGGGCGGAGCGCGACCTCCAGCGCCATGAAGACCAGCACGTCCAGCACCAGCCCGAAGGACGCGGTCCAGCGCACGGCACGGAACACCAGCAGCTGCGTGAAGAGGAGGCTGACGAGCACCGCGCGCCGCACCCAGACGGCGCCGCGCAGCCCGTCGCGACGGCCCACCACGATCCCGACCACCAGCAGGACCACGGACGCGGAGACGGCCGCGAGGATCGCCGTCCCCATCCACTCCGGCATCCCGGGCACCCGCCCGAACAGCACCTCCACGCCGACGACGACCTCCGACGCCGACACGAGCAGGATCAGCGCGATCGCGAGCCACGCCCCCCAGGTACGGCCCACGAGCGCGTCGAGCCACCCGACCACCCGGTCCGCCCCGGAGCGGACCACGTCGGGGACGTCGGCGTCGTCGTCGGGCACCGCCTCGACCAGGTCCGCGACGAGCTCCGCGCCGGGCTCTCCCGCGCCCTTGGCGGCGAGCACCCGGGCCTCCTCCCGGGCCGACGGCGTGAAGCCCCCCGCCAGGCCTGCCGTGAGCCGGTCCGCCGCCACCGCGAGGTACTCGCCGGGGTGGTGCTCGCGCCGTCCGTGCATCGCCTCGACCACCAGGACGAGCAGGACCGTGACGAAGTAGATGATGGCCGCGGTGGGCGCGTAGAAGTAGTCGTTGTCGGCGGTGACGAACTTGCCCACCTCGTCGATGAACAGCCCGAAGCCGACGCCGCCCACGACCGCCCCGAGCGACCGTGGCGCGGGGCCCACGTACGACAGCAGGACCATCATCGCGAGCGCCATGAGCAGGCCGCCCCACAGCACGTGCGCGACGTGCAGGTCTCCTCCGCCGATCTGCGGGTAGCCGGTCGCGGCCAGGTAGGCACGGGTGGCAAGCACCGTCACCACGCTCGCGACCAGGAACGTCACCAGGTGGCGCACCGCGCTCGTGTCCCGGGGCGCGCCCAGGCGGAGCAGGTGGCCGCGGCCTGCGAGGCCGCCGGTCTCGGTCGTCATCGCATCCTCCCGCCGGCCCGTCGGTCGGGCAGGCGCTTCCATTGTCCCGCAGGGAGGGCGCAATTCGGGCACCTGCGTCCGCCGAGGTAGTGCGTCCGTCGGGCGAACGCGCTACCTCGGCGGAGGCGAGCGTGGAGAAGCGGTGCCAGCCTCGGACGCATGACGACGAGCACCACCGACCCGGAGACCAGGCTCTCCCGCTCCGTGAGCGGCAGGCTCCTCTACCTGTTCATCCTCGGCGACGTCCTCGGGGCAGGCGTGTACGCGCTGGTCGGCGTGATGGCCGGGGAGGTGGGCGGTCCGGTCTGGCTGCCGCTGCTCGTGGCCCTCGGCCTCGCCCTCCTGACCGCAGGGTCGTACGCCGAGCTGGTCACCAAGTACCCGCGAGCGGGGGGCGCCGCCGTGTTCGCCGAACGGGCGTTCCGCAAGCCCGTCGTGTCGTTCCTCGTCGGGTTCTCCATGCTCGCCGCGGGCGTCACCAGCGCCGCAGGCCTCTCCCTCGCGTTCGCCGGCGACTACTTCGGCGCGTTCGTCGACGCGCCGGAGCGCCTCGTCGCCGTCCTCTTCCTCGCCGCGGTGGCCGCGCTCAACGCGCGGGGTATCCGCGAGTCGCTCGGCGCCAACGTCGCCATGACTATCATCGAGGTGAGCGGCCTCGTGGTCATCGTCGTGCTCGCCGTCGTGGTCCTCGGCCGGGGCGACGGCGACCTCGGCCGCGCCACCCGCTTCGCCGAGGGGACCACGCCGGCGCTCGCCGTCCTGTCCGCGGCGATCCTCGCCTACTACTCGTTCGTCGGCTTCGAGACGTCGGCCAACGTGGTGGAGGAGGTGCGCGACGTCCGCCGCGTCTACCCCCGTGCCCTGTTCGGCGCGCTCCTCACAGCGGGAGCCGTGTACGTCGCCGTGGGCCTCGCGGCCGTCACCGTCGTGCCGCCGGAGACGCTCGCCGGTTCCAGCGGCCCGCTGCTCGAGGTGGTGGCCGCCGCCGGGATCGTGCCCGAGCGGCTGTTCTCCCTGGTCGCGCTCGTCGCCGTGGCCAACGGCGCCCTCCTCACCATGATCATGTCGAGCCGCCTCGCCTACGGCATGGCCGAGCAGGGCCTGCTGCCCGGTGCCCTGGGGCGGGTCCTGGCGGGCCGGCGCACGCCCTGGGTCGCGATCGTCGTCACCACGCTCGTCGCGATGCTGCTCGTGTTCACCGGCGACCTCGCGGAGCTCGCGGAGACGGTGGTGCTCCTCCTGCTCCTCGTCTTCATCAGCACGAACGTGGCGGTGCTGGTGCTGCGCAGCGACCACGTGGAGCACCCGCACTTCCGGGTCGCGACGGTGGTGCCCTGGCTCGGCGTCGCGAGCTGCGTGCTGCTGCTCAGCCAGCAGTCGGGTGCGACGTGGCTCCGGGCGGGTGCGCTGCTCCTGGTCGGCGCAGTCCTCTACCTTGTGATGCGGTTCTCCCGGCGGTCGCGGCGGGCGTGACCTGAACCGCCTAGCGCGCCGTGTGGGCGAGCACCTCACGCACCACCTGCGGCCAGGTCTCGGGCGGCGGCACCTGATGGCCCATCCGGTCGAGCAGGACGAGCCGCGCGTCTGGGATGGCCTCCGCGAGCGCGCGGCCGTGGTCCGGCGGGAACAGGGGGTCTGCGGTGCCGTGCAGCACCAGCGTGGGCGCGGCGAGGTTGGCGAGGCTGCCGGTGGTCTCCGTGCCGCTGACCTGCCAGTGGTTCGCGGCGGCGGCCGGGTCGTGCGACCGGGCGACGGTCTGCCGGGCGATCTTCAGCGCCCGGACCGGGTCGTAGCCGGCCCCCTGGAACGGCCGCTCGGCCTCGGCGAGGTACCAGGCGACGGCTTCGTCGTCGGCCCAGTCGGGATCGGGAGGCGGGTCGGCGAACACGGCCTGGACCACGGGGTCCGGGCCGGGCAGGTCGTGACCCGTGGCCACGACGGGCGACGTCGCGACCAGCGTCAGGGTCAGGACGCGCTCGGGGTGCTCCAGGGCGAGCGTCTGCGCGATCGCGCCGCCCATCGACACGCCCATGAGGTGCGCCCGTTCGATCTCGAGCCCGTCGAGGACGCGCAGCGCGTCGAGCGCCAGGTCGTCGCCCGTGTAGGTGGGCTTGCCGGGGGCGCCGGTCGAGGAGCGGCCCGTGTCACGGTGGTCGTAGCGGATCACGTACCGGCCGCCCGCCGCGAGCGCCGCGCAGAGCGCGTCGTCCCAGCCGTCGAGGGACGACGCTGCGCCGCCGATGAGGAGCAGGGCCGGGTCGCGGGGATCGCCGCAGGTGGAGGCGCACAGGACAGCGCCAGGGACAGATAGCAGGTGCTCCATACCCTGTCCGACGACGGAGCGGCCCGGTTCTCATCGGCCCCTCACCCGGTGCTGGTTCGCGACCAGGTGGTTGTTCCCCGTCTGAGCGCGGGACGGGGAACAACGACCTGGTCGCGGGTCGGTCGGCCGCCGGTTCAGCCCGCGTCGAAGCGGTCCTCGCCCTCTTCGTCCGGGTCGTCCTTCGGGTACTGGCCGGGGACCGGCCCGCCTTCCTGCTTCTCGCCCTGGCCGCCGCCCTCGCTGCCGCCCTGGGCCTGGCCGCCCTCGCCGCCGCCTTGGGTGCTGCTCGCGGGCACCGCCTCGTCCAGCGGGTCGTCCGTGGCGACCTCCTCTGCCGGCTGGACCGGCCAGTCCGGGCCGCGCTGGGCGTCGCCCGTGAAGTCCCGCGACGAGCGTTCCTCCGGGACCGGCATGTCCGGGTCCCGCTGCTCGGAGCGGCCGTCGAACAGGTTGGCGGGCGGCTCCCGCCCCTGTTCGACGTTCCCCGCCGCGGAGTCGCCCGAACGCAGGTCACCACCGCTCGGGCCGCCCCCGGCCTGGTCGCCCGGCTGCTCCGGCCACGCCGGCGCGGCACGCTGCACCTGCTCGTTTTGGGACTGGGTCGTGTCGTCGGGCTGGTCGCTCATGACGAACCTCCTTCGTGGGACGTTGCGGCCACCGTAGGCACGGCGCTGCCCGCTCGCAGGGGGCTCGTGTACGGACCGGGGCCCGGCGCGGTCGCTACTGGAGGGCGACCACCAGCGACACCGCCGCCAGCGTCAGACCGGCGCCGCCCACGGACCAGGCGATGGTGGCGTTGCGTGCCACCGTGGCGCCGAGCCGGGCGAGCTCGGCGCGGGTCGCCTCCAGCTCGGCGAGGACGGCCGCCGCCTCGCCGCGAGCCGCCGAGGTCTCCGACTGGGCGTTCCGGGCCTCGATGATCGCTGCGGCGGCGTCGGCCTGCGCGGCGTGTGCGTGCCCCAGCGCAGCGTGCGCCTCGGACCGTGCGGTGTCGGCCTGGGCGGCCGCGCCGTCGGCGATCTTGAGCGCGCTGGACGCGAGGCCGGCGAGGTCGTGGAGGTTCCACGGCTCGTCGTCGTCCGGGTGGTTCGCGGCGTCCGGGGCCGTCGCGGCGGTCGGTGCCGCTGCGGCGCCGAGGGCGGCCGGGGCGTCGTCGGGCGAGGGAGCGTCGAGGTCGCCTTCCGCTCCCGCGACGGGGACGGCGAGGTCCAGGCGGGCGAGCTGCTGCCGCACCTCTGAGGTGAGGTCGTTGAGGAAGCCCCAGGCGCGGCGCCGAGGGGTGGCGTGCCGCGGGGTCCCGGGGCCAGCGGTGAGGGGCTCGAAGGTGTCGGTCGGGGCCGTGTCGTCGGTCGCCATGGGTGAAGACCGTACAGGTCGGACACCGGGCCGCGTGCCGAGCCGCCGCGACCAGGTAGCTGTTCCCATCACGGCCGCGAACAGGTAGCTGTTCCCCGTCTCCGGCCGAGAGGGGGAAGAACTACCTGGTCGGGGGTGGTAGGACCTGCCCTGGCCGCCAGCCCGCCTGCTGGAGGACCTCGCGGATCTCGCCGACGACGTAGTCGGGCTCGCGGAGGTGCTCCGGGAAGTAGCGGAGAACCTGGTGCCCGCCGCCCGACAGGAGTCCGTTCTGCCGGTAGGCGTCACTGCGGACGTCGCGTTCGCTGGTGTGGAACTGCTGGCTGTCGATCTCCACGACGAGCCACCGGCCGCCCCCGAGGTGCCACGCCAGGTCGGCACGACCGAGGAAGCGGCCGCGGCTGTCGGAGAGGACGCGCTGGACGTCGTCGGGGGCGATCCCGGCGTCTTCGCAGAGGAGCCGCGCGTGCGACTCGTTCGGCGACTCGGCCCGACCGTCGGTCAGGTCGATCCAGCAGTGACACCTGGCGCTGCGCCGCCGACCGGTGAGGAGCGCGCGGACCCGCGTGAGGCCGGCGGCGTCGAGCAGCCCCTGGTGGAGCGCGGAGTCGAGGGCCGCAACGGCTGTGTTCCTGCTGAGCCTGGGGATCGCCTGGGCGAACGCCCAGGCGAGAGCCGCCGCCCGCCGGCCCCCGGCCGGGACGGTCTCCATCTGGAAGTCGTACTGGCGGACGGTGATGCCGTCCCGGGAGCGGGCCTTTGCCGCTCGCGGCATCGCCACCTCCGGACGGAAGCGCGCGGGTAGGCCCTTCACCCCGGCCAGGACCAGCGCGGCGACGCCCACGGCCGCCGACCCCGGGTAAGCGAGCAGCCCGAGGTGGGCGCACCGCAGCCGGGAGACGTCGTTCGTGTGCATCCCCGGAGCGGTCACGCGCGTGTCATAGACGCCGCGCGTCGGGCGACCCCAGACGGCTGACCGGATGAGGGTGGTCCGCTGGTGTCGCGTCACCCCGCTGGCGTCGCACTGCGCTACGGACACGAGCCCGCCCTGTCGTCGTGCGAGCTCGAGCAACGACGGCGGGACGGGGCGCGGGGTTCTCATCCCCGGATTCCACCAAGTTGTGGTGCGGGCTGCTGTCGGTCGTCCACAGGTTCGTCGCTCCCTGGCTGCGACCAGGTAGCTGTTCCCCGTTCCCACGCTCGGAGGGGGAACAGGTACCTGGTCGCGGCTAGCGGGCCGGGTCAGGGGAGGTCCACGATCACGATCGCGTCGCCCGTGGCCGGGAGGCGGGACAGCACCGGGGCGAAGTGCGGGTCGGACACGTGGCCGTCGAACGTGAGGCGCTCGATGCCGCTCGCCCGGAGCGCGTCGAGCGACCGCAGGGCGCAGGCGGCGACCAGGGCCTCGCCGTCGGCGGTGCGGCGGGCGGTCGTCTCGACCGTGAGGACGGGGAGCGGCGCGTCGCCGGGGTACGCGAGGGCGAGGGCGAGGACGTCGCCCGCCGGGCCGACGGCGCACGTGGACGCGTCCAGGTCGGCCTCGTGGGCGGACTGCAGCAGCCACCGTTCGAAGCCCTCGGCGACGGGTGCCCAGCCGTCGTGCTGCCAGCGGTACTGCCCGACGACGGCCTGGTCCAGGTCGGCGACCGCGACGGCGCTCGCGGGGACGGTGCGGACGCCGTCCGGGAGAGGTGCGAGGCCGAGGGCGGCGAGGGCGGCCGGGACGCCGACCTCCATGGGCGGACAGGTCTGGACGATGACGCCGCCGAGGGCCTCGAGGAAGCGGTGGGCGGGGGAGCCGCTGGAGGCTCGTGCCCGGAAGGGCCGTGAGTCCGGCCCGAGGCCCGTGAGCCCGCTGACGAGCCGTGTGCCCAGACCCTGGCGACGTCGGCCCGGGTCCACGCGGACGTCGAGGTAGAGCCGCGAGTCGTGCACGCGGCCCGCGTACGCCTGCGCGACGCCGAGGAGCTGTCCGTCCTCCTCGGCGAGGACCGCCCTGCTGGCCTGGTCCCGCCATCCGTCGCGGTGCAGGACGAAGCCGGACAGCCAGGAAGGCGTGCGTTCGACGTCGGCCGGGGCGACGGGTCGGAGGATCACGGCGGCATCGTCGCACGGGACCGGGGCGCCCTTCGCGGCCTTTGCCACGCCCGGGCCGCGATTGCGGGCGCCGGAGCGGCGGAATCTCATGGAGGGGAGAGAGGAGGCCGGTGTGAGGCACGCGGCGCGGACGAGGCACCTGTTCCGGGACGTCGAGGGCCGGAGGCTGCACTATCGGGAGTCGGGGGTGCCGTCGTCGACGGCGGTCGTGCTCCTTCACGGCTTCCCCAGCTCGTCGTACTCGTTCCGCGACGTGCTGCCGAGGCTGGGCGAGCACGTCTATGCGGTGGCCCCGGACATCCCGGGCTTCGGGTTCTCGGACGCTCCGCCGCTCGACGCGTACGACTACACCTTCGAGCATCTGTCCCACGTGATCGAGGCGCTGGTCGGCGACCTGGGGGTGGAGCGCTATGTGCTCTACGTGACGGACTTCGGCACGCCCGTCGGCTATGGGATGGCGATGCGGCGTCCGGAGCGGGTGCTGGGCCTCGTCGTGCAGAACGGCAACACGCACGAGTCCGGCCTGAACGAGGGCTGGGACGCGGCCCGGCGGTACTGGGCCGAACCGACGGCGGAGAACAGGGCGGCGCTGCCGGAGTGGCTGAACTTCTCCGGGACCCGCGACCAGTACCTCGGCGGGCTGCGGCCGGAGCTCCAGGACCTGCACCCGATCGAGTCGTGGCACCTCGACTGGGAGCGGCTGTCGCGCCCCGGCAACCTCGACGTCCAGTTCCAGCTCTTCTACGACTACCGCAACCATGTGGCGCGCTTCCCCGAGATCGCGGCGTACCACCAGGACCACCAGCCTCCGTGCCTGGTCCTCTGGGGTCGGCACGACCCGTACTTCGACATCGCCGAGGTGCTGGCCTACCACGAGGACATGACCACCCTGGAGGCTCACCTGTACGACGCGGGGCACTTCCTGCTGGAGACGCACGCCGCCGACGTCGCGGCGGTGCTCGGCACGTTCGTCGGCGACGCGCTCGACCGGGTGGGCCGCTGAGGGTGTGGGTGGCTCGGCCTAGGGTCGGACTCATGCCGCGGATGGGGTGGCGGATCTTGCCTCGGACGCTATGATCGAACGTATGTACGAGTCGCTGCGCGAGAGGGGTGCTGAGATGGACGAGCCGATCCGGGCCGGCGTGTCACCGGTCGAAGAAGCGTTCGCCGCGCTCGTGGCCTCCGCGCGCGAGCGACCGCGGGTCACCTACCTGACGCGCGCCGACCTGCGCGCCGGGGACGCCGCGACGTCGTACCCGCAGACCCGTCACTCGTCCGGTGGTCGCCCCGTCCGGCGCCCCTCGACGCGGATCGTGCTGCGCGCGGGCATGGACCTCGACGACCCCACGGCGGCCAGGCCGGTCGCCGGCGGGGCCGACCTCTGACCGGGGGCCGGTCGGCGCTGCCCCCCGCGCCGGCCGGCCCCGTGCCCAAGGACCAGCCAGCCCGGCCCCGCCCACGCCAGGCCGACAGGCCCGCCGCGGACGGAGGCGCCCCTACATCGGCAGGATCGCGCCCACCGCCGCTGCGGCGACCGCCACGAGCGTGGCCACCACCGCCAGGGCCCGGGCCGCTCCGGCCTTCCTCGCTGCGGCGGTCGCCGACTCCGTGGCCGTGCCGGCGCTCGCCGTCGCGGCCTGTGCTGCGGCGGTCGCAGCGGCGGCATCGGACCGTGCGCGAGCGGCCTCCTCGCGGGCGGCGGTGGCGTCGTCGGCTGCGGCGGTGAGCGCCCGCTGGAGCCCGGCGATCTCGTCGGCGACCTCGGCCACCAGCGCCGCCGCTGCCTCGCGGGCCTCGGTCGCGGCGGCCGCCTCGGTGTCGAGCCGGGCGACCAGCTCCTCGCGCAGCTCCTCCGCGGTGAGCACCTTCACGGGGCGCTCCAGGAACGCGTCCGCCCAGGTGCGGCGGGAGCGTGCGCCCCCGGCCCCGGGCGTCCGCGGGACGGACCCGGTATCCGTCGGTCCGACGCGGGGGAGCGACCCGGTCGACACCGTCGCCTCCCCGGCCGCCGAGGCCGCGGCAAGGGCGGCGGCCTTGACCGACGCCACCACCTGCGCCCCGGCGGCTGCCGGCTCGACGTCCACGACGGGCGCGGCGTAGTCGTCGTCCGCGGTGTCCGTCGAGGAGGTGGACCCCGCTGCATCGCCGGACTGCCCTGCGCCGGGACCCCCGGCACCAGTGCCCGCGGCACCGGCACCACCGGCGACGGCGGCGCCCGGCGCGCCGGCAGCCGCCGTCGCCGCCGCGTCGGCCGCGGCGGCCGTCGCTGCCGCCGTGGTGGCCGACTCCGGGATCTTGATCGGCGCCGACAGCAGCGCACGCAGCCTCTCGAGCCGGTCCACGTTGTAGTTGCCGATCGACGCGGCGGCCGCCGCGTCCGCGTCGCCGCCCACGCCCTCGTCACTCCCGGCCCCGCCAGCGGCGGGGTCCACCACTACAGGCCCCGCCGCAACGGCCCCGTCATCGGGTGTGTTCTCTGTCACGTCGTGCCCGGTCTGCGTCGCGCCACTGTCCGAGGTCATGACGGAAAGGTACCGATCCTGGGCGCTCGTGCGAAGGGTCTGGCGGCGCGTGGCACGGAATCGCCGGACCGGATCACGGGCGCCGGGTTGACGGCCGTCCGCCGTCCACTAAGTTAGGCGAGGCAAACCTAACTTGGTAGCCCTGGCGAACAAGCCGGTCCCTTTTTCCATGCCCCGAGGAGCCCTTCGCATGCCCTCAGCCCTGCCCGAGGCCGGCGGACTGTCCGCGACGGCGTCGTACGACCCCGCCTCCCTGCTGCGCACCGCGACCGCCGAGCACTACGCCGCCACGGTCCACGGGGTGGTGGACGACGTCGCCGCGCGGCTCGCCACGGTGACGCAGCCGTTCTCGGGCGCGAGCCGCTCGGAGCTGCAGGCGCTGGTGGACGCCGTCGACCTGGACGCACCCGGCTCCGGCACGCGGGAGGCGCTGCGCGAGGTGGCCGACCTCTACGCCACGCACGCGATCTGGTTCCACGACCCCGCCTACGCGGCCCACCTGAACTGCCCAGTCGCGATCCCGGCGGTCGCGGCCGAGGCGATGCTCGCGGCGATCAACACGTCGGTCGACACGTACGACCAGTCCACGGTGGCCACCCTCATGGAGCAGCGGACGGTCGCGTGGACGGCGTCGCGCATCGGGTTCGAGCCGGCGTCGGCCGCGAACCCGGCCGGGGCCGACGGCGTCTTCACCTCCGGCGGCACGCAGTCCAACTTCCAGGCGCTGTTCCTCGCTCGCCAGCGGGCCCGCCGCGCGGGCGCCGCGCTCGAGCGGCTGCGCATCCTCGCCACGGAGGCGAGCCACTTCAGCGTCGCCAAGTCGGCGCTGCTCCTCGGCCTGGCCGACGACGCCGTCGTCGCCGTGCCGACCGACCTCACCGGCCGCATGGACCCCGACGCGCTGGCCGCGGCCCTGACGAGCACGGCCCGCGCGGGCGACACCGTGATGGCCGTGGTCGCGACGGCAGGCACCACGGACCGCGGCCGCATCGACCCGCTGGCCCCGATCGCCGACCTCTGCGACGCGACCGGCACGTGGCTGCACGTCGACGCCGCCTACGGCTGCGGCCTCCTCGTCAGCCCGGCCCGCCGCCACCTGCTGGACGGCATCGAGCGCGCGCGGTCGGTCACCGTCGACTTCCACAAGGCGTTCTTCCAGCCCGTCAGCTCGAGCGCCCTGATCGTCCGGGAGCGCGCCGACCTGGGCCCCGTCGCCTGGCATGCGGACTACCTGAACCCGCTGGAGAACGCCGAACCGAACCAGGTCGACAAGTCGCTGCAGACCACCCGCCGGTTCGACGCCCTCAAGCTCTGGACCACCCTGCGCGCCCTGGGCGCGGACGGCATCGGCGCCATGGTCGACGCCGTCTGCGACCTCACGCAGGCCGTCCACGAGGTCGTCGACGCCGACCCGGACCTCCGGCTCCTCGCGCCCACGGACCTGAGCACCGTCCTGTTCCGCTACGAGCCCGCCGGCCTCGAGCCCGCCCACGCCGACGAGCTCGTGCCGCAGATCCGCCGCGTCCTGTTCGACTCCGGCCGCGCCCTCGTCGCGAAGACCGTCATCGACGGCCGCCCCTGCCTCAAGCTCACCCTCCTCAACCCGGACGTCACGCTCGACGACGTCCGCGCCGTCCTCGAGCTCGTGCGCTCCGCCGCGCAGGGCCTCCTCGCGGGCGAGCAGCTCGCCGAGGACGACGCCCCGCCCTGCCGTACCGTCCACCCTCGTCTCGCCCGCTCGGACGAGCCGGCCCTGGAGTCCCTGTGAACCGCACGTACGACCTCGTCGGCATCGGCGTGGGCCCGTTCAACCTGGGCCTCGCCGCGCTGGCGGACCCCCTGCCCGACGTCGACGCCGTCTTCCTCGACCAGGCGGACGAGTTCCGCTGGCACCCGGGGATGATGCTGGAGGGGGCCACGATCCAGGTCCCGTTCCTCGCCGACCTCGTGACGATGGCCGACCCCACGTCGCCCTACTCGTTCCTCAACTTCCTCAAGCACACGGGGCGGCTGTACCCGTTCTACATCCGGGAGTCGTTCTTCCCGCTGCGGTCCGAGTACGACCAGTACTGCCGCTGGGTGAGCGAGCGCCTGACGTCGCTGCGCTGGGGGCGGCGCGTGACCGCCGTCGTGCCGACGGACGACGGGTTCGAGGTGACCGCGCAGACCGCCGCCGGCACGGAGACGTACCGCGCGCGGCACGTGGTGCTGGGCGTCGGCACGACGCCCCGCGTCCCCGAGGCGTTCCGCGGCCTGGTCGCCGCAGGCGCGGACCAGCCCGGCGTACCGGCCGGGCCCGCCGGCCCCGTCGTCCACACCGCCGACTACCTCCCGCACCGCGACGCGCTCGTCGCGAGCGGCGCCGTCACGGTGGTGGGCAGCGGCCAGAGCGCCGCCGAGGTCTACCGCGACCTGCTGGACGACGCCGGCCCGCACCTCACGCTCGACTGGGTGACCCGCTCGCCGCGGTTCTTCCCGATGGAGTACACGAAGCTGACGCTCGAGCTGACCTCGCCCGAGTACACGGACCACTTCCACGGCCTGCCCGGCGCGCTGCGCGACACCCTGGGCCGCGAGCAGCGCAACCTCTACAAGGGCATCAGCGGTGACCTCGTGGACGACATCTACGAGACCCTCTACCGCAAGTCGGCCCTCGGCCGCCCCGTGCCCACCACCCTGCTCACCGACACCGAGGTGACCGCGGCGCGCACCGACGGCGACGAGCACGTCCTCACCCTCCGGCACAACCAGCTCGGCACGACGGCGGAGCGCCGCACACGGGCGGTCGTCGTCGCCACGGGCTACGGGTCGTCCGTACCCGGCTTCCTGGATCCGGTGCGCCACCTGCTCAACCTCGACGAGCGCGGCCGGTTCGCCGTGGCCCGCGACTACACCGTGGACGACGCCCGCCGCCTCCACGTCGTCAACGCCGAGGAGCACACCCACGGCGTCACCGCCCCCGACCTGGGCTTCGGAGCATGGCGCAACTCCGTCATCCTCGCCGGGGTCACCGCCCGCGAGGTCTACCCGGTGGAGCGGCGCATCGCCTTCCAGCAGTTCGGCCTTCCCGCCACCTCGGGCACCGGCCCGGTGGACGACGACGGCACGCACCTCGCGCAGCAGGCCCACCTCGAGGAGGTGGCCCGGTGAGCGCCGCCGTCGTCGTCCCGCAGGTCGCGACCGAGGCGACCGGGCCGCGCTTCTCGACCACGTCCCGCCTCGGGACCCTCACCGTCGAGCCGCTGGATCCCGGACGCGACGCCGCCCTCGTCCAGGGCTGGCTCGCCCACCCGGCCTCCGCGTTCTGGCAGATGGGCGCCCTGACCCCCGACGAGGTGCGCGACTACCTCGCCTCCGTGGCCGCCGACCCGCACCAGGACGCGTGGCTCGGCCGCCTCGACGGCGAGCCGCTGTTCCTCGCCGAGACCTACGACCCGCGGCACGTGGCGCTCGCGGGTGTCCACGACGCCCTGCCCGGCGACCTCGGCATGCACCTGCTGGTCGCGCCGCCGGGAGCGCCCCGGGCCGGCCTCACCGACGCCGTGTTCGGCACCGTGATGCGGTTCTGCCTGGGCGAGCCGTCCGACGGCGGCCTCGGGGCCCTGCGCGTCGTCGTCGAGCCCGACGTGCGCAACACGAAGATCGCCGCGAAGAACGCCGCGGCCGGCTTCCGCGTGCTGCGGGAGGTCGACGTTCCGGGCAAGCGCGCCGCCCTGTCCGTGTGCACGCGGGAGGACTTCACGGCGTCGCCCCTCGGCGACGGGCCCCGGCTCGCCCCGCACCTGCGCCCCGACCTCGGCGAGCGCGCCCACCGCCACCTCGTCGCCAAGGCGCTCGCGGAGTTCACGCACGAGCGCCTCTTCCTCCCCGAGCGGGCTGACGGCGCCCCCGGCGCCACCTCCGACGTGCACGACGAGCCGCTCGCCTACGTGCTCGCGCTCGACATCGCGGGCCGCGCCGTGGAGTACCGCTTTGCCGCCCGCCGGTACGCGCTCGAGCACTGGGTGATCGACGAGGCGAGCCTGGCGCGCGCGGTCGACGGCACGCCCGCCCCCGTGGACGCGCTCGAGCTCGTCGCCGAGCTGCAGCCCCTGCTGCACCTCCCCGACGACCTGCTCGCGGTGTACCTGGAGGAGCTGTCGTCCACGCTCGCCAGCGGGGCCGCGAAGCTGGAGCGCGAGCGGAGCGGAGCGGCGCCGTCGTCGGCGGGGCTCGTCGCGGGGCTCGTGCCGGGTGCGGCGAGCCCCAGCGACGACCGCCGCCTCGCCGCCGACGCCTTCCAGGCCGTCGAGGCCGCGATGACCGAGGGCCACCCGGGGTTCGTGGCGAACAACGGCCGGATCGGCTTCTCGCTCGACGACTACCGCGCCTACGCGCCCGAGCGCGGCGAGCGGCTGCGCCTCATGTGGCTCGCGGCCCGCCGCGAGCACTCCCACCTGGCGCTCGGCGCCGGGCCCGACGGCGCCCCGCTGACGGAGGCCGAGCACTACGGGGCGGAGCTGTCGGGCGCGGAGCGGCAGGCGTTCGCCGACCGGCTCGCCGCCCGCGGCCTCGACCCCGCCGACTACCTGTACCTCCCCGTGCACCCCTGGCAGTGGCAGCACCGCGTGCCGCTCACCTTCGCGGCCGACGTGGCGCGCGGCGACCTCGTGCCCCTCGGGCCGGGGGGCGACGAGTACCAGCCCCAGCAGTCGATCCGGACCATGCTCAACCGGACACGCCCCGAGCGGCACTACGTCAAGGTGGCGCTCGCGATCCAGAACATGGGCTTCCTGCGCGGCCTGTCGCCCGCCTACATGCGCGCGACGCCCGCGATCAACGACTGGGTGTCCGACCTCGTGACCGGCGACGCGACCCTCCAGGGCGCCGGGTTCGGCGTGCTGCGCGAGCTCGCCTCGGTGGGATATACCGGCGACGTCTACCACCGCACGCCCCAGCCCAACGCCCACCGCAAGATGCTCGCGGCGCTGTGGCGGGAGTCGCCGCTGCCGCGCCTCGCGCCGGGGGAGCGGCTCGCCACCATGGCGTCGCTGCTGCACCGGGACGCGTCCGGGGAGGCGCTGGTGAGCGGCCT
This sequence comes from Antribacter gilvus, assembly GCF_003946865.1. Lineage (GTDB taxonomy): Bacteria > Actinomycetota > Actinomycetes > Actinomycetales > Cellulomonadaceae > Antribacter > Antribacter gilvus. The sequence continues at coordinate 199,968 of NZ_QXTH01000005.1, read as the reverse complement.
GGTGCGGGCTTCCGGCGTCGCGCCCGACGCCTGGGTGCGCGCGTACCTCGACGCGTACCTCTACCCGCTGGTGCACTGCCTCCTCGCGCACGACCTCGCGTTCATGCCGCACGGCGAGAACCTCATCCTCGTGCTGCGCGACGGCGTGGTGCGGCGGACGCTGATGAAGGACATCGGCGAGGAGATCGTCGTCGTGGGCGAGCGGGCGCTGCCGGCCGGCATCGAGCGGGTCCGCTCCGTGGTGCCCGACGACGAGAAGGCGCTCGCGATCTTCACCGACGTGTTCGACGGCGTGCTGCGGCACCTGTCCGGCATCCTGGCCACGGACGGGGTGCTGGGGGAGGACCGGTTCTGGGCCCTGGTGGCCGAGGTGATCGACCGGCACCGGTCGGAGCACCCGGACCTGCGCACCGGGGTGGACCTGCGGGCCCAGCGGTTCGCGCACTCGTGCCTGAACCGGCTCCAGCTGCGCAACACGCTGCAGATGGTCAACCTGGCCGACCAGTCCGGCTCGCTGATCTACGCGGGCGAGATGCCGAATCCGGTGGCCCGGTGACCTACGCGTTCGAGCTCTACCGGGACGACCTCGGCGTGCCCCACGTGCGCGCCGCCGACGAGGAGGCGCTCGCCTACGGGCAGGGCTACGTCACGGCCCTGGACCGGGGCTGGCAGATCGAGGCGGACCGGTGGCGGGCCGAGGGGCGGCTGGCCGAGCGGCTCGGCTCCGCGGGTCTGGAGTGGGACCGGTTCGCGGTGCAGGTGCGGCTCGCCGACACCGCCCGCCGCGTCCACGCCGCGCTGCCGCCGGCCGAGCAGGCGTGGCTCGCCGCGTACACGGCGGGGGTGAACGCGGGGCTCGCGGAGGCGCGCGACGTGCCCGAGCTCGCCGCCCTCTCCGAGCTCGAGGGGCCTCTGCCCGACCACGAGCCGTGGCCCACCTGGGCGCCCGTCGGCGTCTTCCTGGTGGCGCACGTGCTGTTCGGCGGGTTCGCGAACGTCCTGTGGCGCGACCACGTCGCCCGCACGCTCGGCCCGGCGTTCCCTGAGGTGCCGGCGGAGGCGCTGGCAGCCCTCTTCGCCGCCGACGCCGGACCCTCGTCCGGCTCCAACGCCTGGGCCGTGCACGGGTCGCGGACGACGTCGGGCGCCCCGCTCCTCGCGGGGGACCCGCACCGGCTGCTGGAGCTGCCGGGCGTGTACCAGCAGGTGCGGCTCGCGTGCGACGAGTACGACGTGGTCGGGCTCGCGTTCCCGGGGGTCCCGGGGGTGCAGCACTTCGGGCACACGGGCGACGCCGCCTGGGGGATCACCAACGCCATGGCGCACCACACCGAGGTCTTCGCGGAGCGGCTGCGGCAGGGCGTCTCGGACGTCGACGCGCTGCCCGACTGGTCGGTGGCCTGGAGCGCCGCCGACCCCGCTCCTGCCGCCGGTGCCGTCGAGGCGTACGGCCCCGACGGCTGGGAGCCCGCCTCCTCCGGCAGCGACGTGGTCCTCGTCCGTGGCGACGAGCCCGTGACGGTCCGGTGGGTGGAGACGGCCCGGGGCCCGGTGGTGGCAGGACTCGCCGGCGCCCTGCCTGACGACCCGGGTGGGGACGTGGCGTACTCCGTCCGCTGGCCCGTACGCGTCGACGCGGACCTCGGGATCCCCTCGTGGCGGGCGTTGCTCCGGGCGCGCTCCGCCCGCGACGTGACCGACGCGTTCGCCGGCTGGGTGGACCCCGTGAACCGGGTCCTCGCCGCCGACCGCTCCGAGATCCTCAGCCTCACCGCCGGCCGGCTCGTCGAGCGCGCGCCGTCCGAGCGGGTGCTGCCCGCGCCCGCGTGGACCGACGCCGGTCGCGCGCGGCCCTGGGTCCGGCTGCCCGAGCCGGTCCCCGTGACCGACATCGCGGTGGACGCGAACGAACGCCCGGCGACGCGCGGCGCCGCGGACGTGACTTCCGGCGGCGGGTCGTCTGCCGACGCGCCCGTCAGGGGCGTGCCTTCGGGAGGTTGGCCGTCCGGGGACGTGCCCGCGGACCGTCGGCCCGGCCGCGAGTCGCATGCGTTCGGCTGGGCGTACGCCCCGCACCGCGCGGACCGGATCCGGGAGCTGCTCACGGGCGCCCCGGAAGGCGGCGAGCGGCCCGAGACGCAGCGCCGGGTGCACGGCGACTCGGTCCACCGAGGTGCACCCGCGCTGCTCGCTTGGCTGGACCTGCCCGCCGCCCTCTCGCCCGCCGACTCCGTCCCCGGCGCCCCCCTCGCTCGATCGGTAGTTCGGCGCATGATCGGCAGTTCGAACTACCGATCACGCGACGAGCTACCGATCACGCCTGAGGTGCGTGGGGAGCCAGGGCACCTTGCGTCGGGGGAGCTCGCCCCCGGGGTGCTCGACGCCGCTCGTCGGCTGCGCGCGTGGTGTGACGCCGGTGCCCGGATGGACGCCGACTCGACCGGCGCCGCGCTGTTCGCCGCCTGGCGGCACGCCCTCGTGCGCCGGGTGGCCGACCACCCGGTCCTCACGCCCCTGCGCGACGCCGACGACCCCGCAGCCCGCTACGGCGCCATCTTCGCGCCGTGGTTCTCGCTGACCGCCCGGGTCGGTGACGGCCTCGCAGCGCTCCTGGCCGCCCTCTACGGTTCACTCCTCCACACACCGGCCGCCGACACCCCAGCCGCGGCCCGCCCGCCGCGAGCAGGTAGTTCTTCCCCGTCCGGAGCCGGGAAGGGGAACAGCTACCTGCTCGCGGGTCCCGCCGTCGGCCGGCTCGATCCGCGCGCGGAGGCGTGGGCCGCCCTCGCCGAGGTCGTCACCGCCGGGGCGACGGACGCGCGTGGGCGAGCGACCGGCGTCGGGCGACGGGGGGTGACCTGGGGGGAGGCCCACCGGCTGCACCCCCTGCACGTCCTCGCCGACGTGCCGGGCGCCGAGACCCCCGGCGTCCCCGCCGTGGCGCTCGCGGGAGACTCGGACACGGTGCGCTGCACGGCCTCCGCGCCGGGGACCACCGACCTGTCCTGGCGAGGGTCGGTGGCCCGGTGGGTGTGGGACCTGTCCGACCGCGACCGCAGCCGCTGGGGCGTGCCGTTCGGGGCGAGCGGTGACCCGCGGTCGCCGCACTTCGCCGACCAGCTGGAGACCTGGGCGGACGCGGGGACCGCGCCCGTCGTGACCGACTGGGCGCGCCTGAGGCGCGTCACGAGAGTGGAGGTGGCCCCATGACCGAGCCCCTGACCGAGCCCCTGACCGACCCGACACCAGCCCCGAAGCCAGACCCGGTCCCGACCGCCCAGCCCGCCGCCGTCACCACCGACCGCCTCCCCGGCGGCGCGCGCGGCCAGGAGGTCTGGCGCACCACCATGGGCGCGGCGGGCACCGTGACCGCCCACGTGCTCGACCCGGAGGCCGACGCCGACCTGCTCCACGGCTGGTTCACCGAGCCGCGCGCCGCCTTCTGGGGGCTGGGCAACCTCACGCCCGACGAGGTCTGCCAGACCTACGAGTTCGTCGAGTCTCTGCCCACCCACCACGCCTACCTCGTCCGCTGGGACGGGGAGCCCGTGGTGCTCCTCCAGGCGTACCACCCGGAGGACGACCCGGTCGCCACGGCGTACGACGTCGCACCCGGCGACCTCGGCTTCCACTTCTTCCTCGGCGGCCGCGGGCCCGGGACCCTCCCCGCCTGGGCCGTGCTCGGCCCCGCCCTGATCGAGTTCCTGTTCGCCCCGGACGCGGTGATCCGGCTCGTCGGCGAGCCCGACGCCCGGAACGAGAAGGCCGTCGCCCGCGTGCTCGACCTGGGCTTCGACCTGGGGGAGCGCGTCACCTTCGAGTCCGCCTACGGGCCCAAGGACGCGCGCATCGTGTACCTGGCCCGGGACAAGGGGCTGGCGCTCGCGGCGGCGGGCCGAGCGGCCCTGGCAAAGGCCCTGGCGGACGTCTCACCCACCGAGAGCCTCAGAAAAGATGCTTACGCTAACTAACGATCTGGGGGATAATGGGGGTGATGCCAACCACACCACCCTCCCCAGCGTCAGCCGCGTCCGCGGATCCTCGAAACGAATCGATCGCCGCCCTCTCGACCTTCGGCTCGATCCGGCGCCTGTACCCCTTCGTCCGTCCCGCGATGCCGCGGCTGATCGGCGGCCTCCTGTCGGCGCTCGGCGCGAGCCTCGCCGCGCTCGCCATCCCGCAGGCCCTGAAGTGGGTGGTCAACGGACCGCTCGCCGCGGGAGCGCAGGAGCGTGACTGGCGCGGCCTGGCCGTCGCCGTGGCGATCGTGCTGGTCCTCGGCCTGGCCGAGGCGGGCCTGATCCTGCTCCGCCGCACGCTCGTCATGTTCCCTGGCACGCAGGTCGAGGCGGACATGCGGATGGCGCTGTTCCGCCACCTGCAGAACCTGCCGATCGCGTTCCACGACCGGTGGCCGGGCGGGCAGCTGCTGTCGCGCATCATGGGCGACCTGGGCCTCCTGCGCCGGTGGCTGATCTTCGGCGTGCTCCAGCTGGTGGTCAGCGCGACGACGATCGTGGTCGGCATCGCCATCCTCGTCGCCACGGCCGGGTGGCTGGGCCTCGTGTACCTGGCCGGCGCGATCCCGGTGGTCGTGATCGTGTTCCGGTTCTCCCGCAAGTACCGGCTCATCTCGCGCCAGTCGCAGGACCAGTCGGGCGACCTCGCCACCACCGTCGAGGAGTCCGTGCACGGCATCCGCGTGCTCAAGGCGTTCGGCCGGGGCCGCGACGCGCTCGCGAGCTTCACCGACCAGGCCGACGAGCTGCGCCGCACCGAGATGAAGAAGGCCTCCGTCGACGCGGGCCTCATGACGAGCCTGACGCTGATCCCCGAGCTGACGATCGCGGCCTGCGTGGTGCTCGGCACCATCCTCGCCGCGGACGGCCAGATCGACCTGGGCGACCTGGTGATGTTCTTCGCCACCACCGCCGTCATCAACGGCCCCGTGGTCGACCTCGGCATGACGCTGTCGATGACGCTCAACGCGCGCACCGCCGTCGACCGCTACTTCGAGGTCATCGACACGCCCAACACCGTGGCCGACCCGGCCGAGCCGGTCCGCGTGCCGATCCCCGCCGGCGAGGTCAGCCTGCGCGACGTCACCTTCCGCTACGAGGACGCCGAGCGCCCTGTCCTGGAGCACGTGGACCTCGACCTGCCCGCAGGGACGACGACGGCCCTGGTCGGCCTCACCGGTTCCGGCAAGTCGACCCTGGCGATGCTCGTGCCCCGGCTCTTCGACGTCACGGGCGGCCAGGTGCTGCTCGACGGCGCCGACGTCCGCGACCTCACGCGCGACCAGGTGCGCACCACGGTCGCCGTCGCGTTCGAGGACCCGACCCTGTTCTCGGCGTCCGTGCGGGACAACGTCCTCCTGGGCGTCAGCGACGACCTGCCCGCCGCCGAGCGGGAGGCGCGCCTGCACGAGGCGATCGACGTGGCCCAGGCGCAGTTCGTCGCCGACCTGCCCCTCGGCGTCGAGACCCGCATCGGCGAGGAGGGCCTCTCGCTCTCCGGCGGCCAGCGCCAGCGCCTCGCCCTGGCCCGCGCCGTCGCCGCGCGGCCGCCCGTCCTGGTGCTCGACGACCCCCTGTCGGCCCTCGACGTCACCACCGAGGAGGCGGTCACCGCGCGCCTCCGCGACGTGCTGCGCACCACGACGAGCCTGATCATCGCGCACCGGCCGTCCACCGTCGCGCTCGCAGACCGGGTGGCGGTGCTCCGCGACGGCCGCATCACCGCCGTGGGCACGCACTCCGAGCTGCTGGCGCGTGACCCGCACTACCGGCACATCATCTCCAGCCTCGAGGAGGACTACGCGAGCCACGTGCACGCCGCCGCCCTGGACACCGAGACCGAGCCCGAGGAGCAGAGCCTGTGACCGCCGAGGCCCCCGTGAGCCCCCGCCCCGCCGACCGTCCCCACAACCGTCCCACCGACGCAGCCTCGGACGACGAGACGAGCCTCGACAAGGCGACCAGCCGCGCCGTCCGCTCCCGCTCGCTGTCCCTGCTCGGCAACCTGCTGCGCCCGCACGGCAAGGGCCTCACCTGGGCCGGCGTCCTGGTCGTGGCCTCCACTGCCGGGCAGGTCGCCGGGCCGTGGCTCGTGGCCAAGGCGATCGACGACGCCCTCCCCGCCCTGCGCGACGGCGAGTCGGGCCTGCTGATCAGCGTCGGCGTCGCGTACTTCGTGGCGGCGGTGGTGGCCGGCCTGGCGATCGGCGCGTACCGCGTGGCGGCCGCCCGCATCGCGCAGACCGTGCTGCTGGAGCTGCGGCGCCGGGTGTTCCGCCAGACGCAGCGCCTGTCTCTGGAGTTCCATGAGTCGTACACGTCGGGCCGGATCATCTCCCGGCAGACGTCCGACCTGGAGGCCCTGCGCGAGCTGCTCGACGGCGGCCTGACCGGCGTCGTGTCGTCGCTGCTCGTCATGGTGTTCACGTTCGTCGGGCTCGCGCTGGTGGACTGGCGCTCGGGCCTCGTCCTGGCCGCCGCGTTCGTCCCGGCGTGGTTCCTGACCCGCTGGTTCCAGCGCAAGTCGCAGCTCTTCTACCGCGAGCAGCGCACGGCTTCCGCGCGCCTCATCGTGAAGTTCGTCGAGACGATGACGGGCATGCGCGCCGTGCAGGCGTTCCGCCGCGAGTCCACCACCGAGGCCGAGTACGACCGGCTCGGGCAGGAGTACCGCCAGGCGAACCTCCGCATCTTCGGCGTGAACGGCCGCTACCAGCCGGGCCTCGTCCTCATCGGCAACGTCACCGTCGTGGTGGCGCTGGCCGCGGGCGGCTGGCGCGTGCTGGGCGGCACGATGGAGGTCGGCATGTTCGTGGCCGTGCTGCTGTACGTGAAGCGGTTCTTCCAGCCCATCCAGCAGCTCGGCATGTTCTACAACGCGTTCCAGTCCGCGGCGGCGGCCCTCGAGAAGGTGTCCGGCCTGCTCGCGGAGGAGCCCACCGTCGTCGAGCCGGAGAAGCCCGTGCCCCTGCCCGCGGCGAAGGGTGAGCTGCGCCTGGAGCACGTGCGGTTCCAGTACGGCGACGGGCCCGTCGTGCTGCCCGACCTCGACCTGACCATCCCCGCGGGTCAGACCGTGGCCCTCGTGGGCACCACCGGCGCCGGCAAGTCGACGGTGGCCAAGCTGGTCACCCGGTTCTACGACGCCCCCGAGGGCCAGGTGCGTCTCGACGGCGTGGACCTGCGCGACCTGGCCTCCAGGGACCTGCGCCGGGCCGTCGTCATGGTGACGCAGGAGGCGTACCTGTTCAGCGGGTCCGTGCGCGAGAACATCGCGCTCGGGCGACCGGACGCGAGCCAGGAGGACATCGAGGCCGCCGCCCGGGCCGTGGGGGTCCACGACTTCGTCATGGCCATGCCCGACGGCTACGACACCGACGTGAACAAGCGCGGCGGGCGGGTGTCCGCGGGCCAGCGGCAGCTCCTGTCGTTCGCGCGCGCGTTCCTCGCCGACCCGGCGGTGCTGGTCCTCGACGAGGCCACCTCGTCGCTCGACCTGCCCGGCGAGCGGCTCGTCCAGCACGGCCTGCAGACCCTGCTCGCCGACCGGACGGCCATCATCATCGCCCACCGCCTCTCCACCGTGGCGATCGCGGACCGGGTGCTCGTCATGGAGCACGGCCGCGTGGTGGAGGACGGTACGCCCGAGGACCTCATCGCGGGCACGGGCCGCTTCGCGACGCTCCACGCGGCGTGGCAGGACTCCCTGGTCTGACGGTTCGCCGAGTTGTCAGAAGCTCTCCGGTGTCTTGACCGGGGAGCTTCTGACAGCTCCGGAGAGGCCGCACGTGATCGCCTCCAGCGCCCGGTCCAGCTGGTCGTCGGTCACGCCGCCGAAGCCGATCACGAGCCCGGTGAGGTCCGCCGCCCGGCAGTACCCGGCGAGCAGGTTGACCTCGAACCCGGCGGCCGCCGCCGCGTCCCGGGCTGCCAGCGCGGACGCCTGGGGGAGCAGCCACGTCGAGTACATCCCGGCCATCGGCCCCGCTGGCACGGCGTACGGCGCGAGCGCCTCCGCCACCCGTGGCGCCCGCTCGGCGTAGACGCGCCGGGCCGTGCGCACCACCTTGTCGAGCCAGCCGTCGCGCAGCAGCGTGAGCAGCGCGCGCTGCGCGGGCCAGGACGGCACGTCGTGGGTCACGGTCCGACGCCGGACGACGTCGTCCAGCAGCCCCGGCGTCGGCACCGTCCACCCGATCCGCAGGCTCGGCACCACCGATTTCGCGGCGGTGCCGAGGTAGGCGACGCGCGACCGGTCGAGGGCGGCGAGGGCGGGCACGGGGGCGACGTCGTACCGGAGCTCGGAGTCGTAGTCGTCCTCGACCACGACCGCCCCGGCGCGGCGGGCCGTGTCGAGGAGCGTGAGCCGGTCGGCGGCGGGCATGACCCGGCCGAGCGGGTGCTGGTGCGCGGGGGTGACGTAGGCGGCGGCGCAGCCGTCGAGCGAGGTCACGGGTGCGAGGGCGGGCAGGTCGACGACGCCGCGCCCGGCCGTGCGGACGGTCTCCACCGCGGCGCGGTACCCCGGGTCCTCCACCGCCACGTCGCCGGGCGGGAGCGCGGCGAGGAACTGCCGCAGGCCATCCGTGGCGCCGGACGTGACGAGCAGCGCGTCCGGGTCGACGACGAGACCCCGGGTCCGCGCGAGCCGTTCGGCCAGGGCGGTGCGCAGCTCGGGCAGCCCGCGCGGGTCGGGGTAGCCGCGCGGCGGCGGCGCGGCGGAGACCTCGCGCCAGGCACGCCGCCAGCCCGCCAGGTGCCGCGGGTCGAGCCAGGGCGTCCCGGCGTCGAGCCGCACCAGGTCCGACGACGGCGTGGCTCGCCGGGGCGCGGCGACCACCGCCGGGAGCCGCCCGCCCGAGGCGACGAACGTGCCCGACCCGCGCCGGGCCTCCAGCCAGCCCTCGGCGAGGAGCTGGTCGTAGGCCTGCTCCGTGACGGCGCGCGACACCCCGAGGTCCGTGGCGAGGGCGCGCGTGGACGGGAGCCGGTCGCCCTTGGTCAGCGTGCCGTCGACGACGAGGTCGCGGATCGCGCCGGAGAGCTGGGCGGGCAGCGGCTCGGCGCGGGAGCGGTCGAGCCGGACGGGGAGCGTGGTCATCGAAGTGTCCTGTCGGGTTACCGCGGAAGTGGCCCGTGACGGCAGGCCACCTGGCCGCCGATGCTACCCGTATGACCGCCACGCTCTCCCCGACGCCCCGCACCACCCCGACCCGCGGCCGCAACCGCGCGGTCGCCGAGCGCGAGCCCTTGCTCGACCTCCTCGCCGCCGGGCTCGTGGCCCACCTCGGGGTCACGGCCGGCTCGCACCCGGTGGTGCTGCCGACGGCCTATGCGGTGGACGCTGCCGGCCCGGACGACGGCGGCACCCTCTACCTCCACGGCTCCGTCGCGGCGGGCTGGCTGGGCCGGGCGCTCGAGAGCGACGTGTGCGTCACCGTGACCGAGCTCGACGGGCTGGTCGCGGCGCGGTCGGGCTTCCACCACTCGATGAACTACCGGTCCGCGGTGGTGATCGGGCGGCCGCGGCTCGTGGTGGACGACGCGGAGAAGGTGCGGGCGCTCGACGCCGTCGTCGACCACATGGTCCCCGGCCGGTCCGCGACCCTGCGCCCGGCGACGCGCAAGGAGCTGGCCGCCACGGTGGTCCTCGCGCTGCCGCTCGCGGAGGCGTCGATGAAGCAGCGGGCGACGGGCCCGGTCGACGACCCCGCCGACGTGGTGCCCGGCACGTGGTCCGGGGTGATCCCGGTCCGCCGGGTGGCCGGCGAGCCCGTCCGGGCCGACGACGCCGACGGCGAGACCCCGGAGCACGTCACCCGCCGCGTGGCGGCCCTCGCCTGACCCTCCGGAGAGGGGGCGATGAGTTTTCTCCCGGCGCGCCGTCTGTATCGGCATGACAGTTCGTGTGCACAACTTCTCGGTGTCCCTCGACGGCTACGGCACGGGGGAGGGGCAGACGCGTGAGGCGCCGTTCGGGCACGCCGGCGAGCGGCTGCACGAGTGGTTCTTCCCCGCCCGGGCGGGGGTGGACGCCGTCTTCGCCGCGGCCCACGACCCGGGCATCGGCGCGGAGATCATGGGGCGCAACAAGTTCGACGCGGGCACCGGGCCCTGGCCCGACGACGACTGGGTCGGCTGGTGGGGCGACGAGCCCCCGTTCCACACGCCCGTCTTCGTGCTGACGCACCACCCGCGGCCGCCCATCGAGATGAAGGGCGGCACCACGTTCCACTTCGTGGATGCCGAGCCCGCGGAGGCGGTGCAGCTCGCCACGGAGGCGGCCGGCGGCCTGGACGTGCGGCTCGGCGGCGGTCCGACGACGGTCCGGGAGTTCCTGGCCGCCGACCTCGTGGACCACATGCACGTGGTCGTCGTGCCGATCGTGCTCGGCCGCGGGGTGCGGCTCTGGGACGGTCTGGAGGGCCTCGAGGAGCGGTTCGACGTCGAGACCACGGGCAGCCCGAGCGGCGTGGCGCACGTGACGATGACCCGCCGCCGCTGACCGGGTGGTCCCGCCGACGACCGGCCGTCCCGGCAAGGGTCAGTGGGCGCGTCGGTACGGGTCCGCGTAGCCCTGCGCGTACGGCTGTTCCGCGTTCTGCTGCGGGTGGTCGGGGTACGTCGTCGGGGCGTACGGGTCGTACGGTGCGGGTGCCGCGGCGTACTGGTCGTACTGCTGCTGCCCGTACCCGTACTGGTCGGCGCCGGTGCCGAACCCGTTGTCGCCGAAGCCGTTCGACCCGAACCCGTTGTCGCCGAAGCCCCCCGGGTAGGCCTCGGCAGGCGGCGCGTACGCGGGCTGCGGGGCGTACCCGGCAGGCGTCGCGTACCCGGCCTGCGTCGCGTACCCGGGCTGCGCGGGGGCGAGGCCGGCTGCCAGGGCGGGCAGGCCGCCGTCGGGCACGATGCCGCGGAGCTCGCCGTGGATGCGGCCCGAGAGGTTCGCCGCTATGGCGAAGCGCAGGGGAGCGAGGCTGTCCACGTTCATGGTGCCCGTGACGGCGGGCGGGGGCAGGAACGCGAAGACCTCGTCCTCCGCGAGGACGAGGCCGTGCGCCACCGCCTGGTTCAGGGTCTCCTCGAGCAGGTACTCGGCGCGGCCGTCCTCCGTCTCGAGCTCGGCGAACATCTGGTCCATCGAGTCCCAGCAGCGTTCGAGCGTGCCTTCCACGGTGTCGAGGAACCACCACCCGTCCGCGGACTCCAGGAACATGTCGCCGAAGCACGAGGTGAAGCGCGGCAGCTTGTCGTCCACGCCCAGCCAGGACCAGGAAGACAGGGCGAACTCGTAGGCGTCCGGGGCGAACTCACGGATGAGGTGCACCCGGCGAATGGTGCCATGAATTGCTTAGGGATGAAAGGAGCGAACGGGGCATTCATCCCATGTTAGGAGATCTTCACGAGAAGGTTCCATGACGGAAACCTGAATGGAGTGTCCCAGGGCACTTTTGGCTATCGCTCGAGGCCGACCTCGAACGTGTCGGTCACCTCGAGCTCGCCGTCACCGTCCAGGTCCACGGAGATGCGCTGCACCCCGGCGGTGGTCTCGACCACGACGTCGGGCCGGCCGTCGCCGTCCGTGTCGTACAGCTCGAGGTCGGGCACGCCGTCGCCGTCGTAGTCCTCGAGCTGGGCGTCCGCCCGGCCGTCGCCGTCCGTGTCGACGAGCCGGATGTCGACCACGCCGTCCCCGTCCAGGTCGATCTCGGCCGGCGCGACGCCGTCCGCGGAACTGTCGGACGGGCCGTTCAGGAACTCGTTCACGTTCTTCTCCTCGATCAGGGGTGTGGTCGAGCCTCGGCGGTGAGCCTCAGCCGGTGAGCCTCAGCCGGTGAGGCCGTCCGGGCCCACCGTGGCGCCGTCGGGCACCTGTGCCGGGGTGCCCGGGTCCTCGAGCGCGCCCTTGCCGGCCACGCGCACGCCCGCGCCGAACGTCCAGTCGCCGCGCACGGTGAGCGACTCGGCGTCGCGCAGCGACGGCGCCCCGGCGGCGAACCGCTCGGAGAAGCCGCCCACGAGCTTGAAGTACGCCGTGTCCAGGTCCACGAGAGGCGCGGGCGCGGTGGCGACGAGGCGGAAGTCGTCGGTGAGGTCGTAGACGTCCGAGCGCAGCACGAGCAGGTCGTTCGTGGTCTTCACGGGCAGGAACCGCTCGCGGCCCACCTCGATCGCGACGGCGCCGTCGAACACCGCGACGGCCGCGCCCATGGCGGACTCGATCTGGACCACCTTCGGCGACGACGGGTCGGCGGGATCCACCGTCTTCTCGTTGCGGATGAGCGGCAGCTCCAGCACGCCGCCGGTGCGCTCGAGCTCGGCGGCCAGGGCCTCCAGGTCGAACCACAGGTTGTTCGCGTGGAAGAACGGGTGCTTCGAAGCGTCCAGTGCGGACGACATGTCGTCCGGGTGCGTCTGCGCGGTCTCACGCTGCACGATCCGCCCGTCCGACCGCCGCACCACGAGCTGCCCGCCCTTGACGTCCGCGGGCGTCTTGCGGCACAGCTCGGCGGCATAGGGCGCGCCGGAGGCGGCGAACCAGCCCGCGATGGCGGCGTCGGGCGCGGCGCCCAGGTTGTCCGAGTTGGACACGGACGCGTACCGGAAGCCCGCGTCGAGCAGGGCCCGGACCACGCCCGACGCGTGCAGCGCCGGGTACAGGTCGCCGTGACCCGGCGGGCACCACTCGAGCGACGGGTCCGCCGGCCACGAGACGGGCTCCAGCGTGTCGGCGAGCAGCTTGGGCTCGCGGTTCTGCAGGAAGTCCAGCGGCAGGCCGTCCACCGCGAGGTCCGCGTACGGGGCCAGCGCCGAGAGCGTGTCCTCCTGCGTGCGGAACGAGTTCATGAGGATCAGCGGCAGCCGCGCGCCGGTGGCCTCGCGGGCGGCCTGCACCTGACCGACGATCACGTCGAGGAAGGTGAGCGTCCCGCCGTCGGCCACCTGGCGCACCGGCAGGAGCGACTTCGCCTGGTCCATGCCCATGGACGTGCCGAGGCCGCCGTTGAGCTTGATGATCGCCGTCCGCGCGAGGGCGGCGGCCGCCTCCGCCTCGTCGAGGTCGAGGTCCGCGTGCCGCGGGATGTCCGTCAGGGGCTCGATCTCCGTCTCGCGGAGGAGGCCCGACTCGCCGGACTCCAGCAGCCCGTAGAACCGCGTGAACGTCTCGATCGCGGCAGGCGCAACACCCGCGTCCGTCATCTTCTGGCGGGCCTGCTCGAGGCCCGTCGCCGAGGTCGTCATACCGCCCAGGCTACTGGTCCGGGCGCGGCCACGACGTCCGCGTTCACTCGAACCGGGACGGGTCCCCGGACCCCACCCGGACCACCTCCGGATAGCCCTCCGACCAGTCCACCACCGTGGACGGCTCGCTCCCCACGTCGCCCGCGTCCACCACCGCGTCGAGCACGTGGTCGAGCTCCTCCTTGATGGTCCAGCCGTCCGTGAGGGGCTCCGACGCCCCCGGCAGGATCAGCGACGACGACAGCAGCGGCGCGTCCAGCTCCCGGAGCAGCGCCTGCACCACCCGCGAGTCGGGGATCCGCACGCCCACCGTCTTCTTCTTCGGGTGCGCGAGCCGCCGCGGCACCTCCGACGTGGCGGGGAGGATGAACGTGTACGGCCCGGGCGTGGACGCCTTGATGGCGCGGAACGCCGCATTGTCCAGCTTCACGAGCTGGCCCAGCTGCGCGAAGTCCGCGCACACCAGCGTGAAGTGGTGCTTGTCGTCGAGGCGCCGGATCGCACGGATCCGCTCCACCCCGGCGTGGTACTCCATGCGGCACCCCAGCGCGTACGACGAGTCCGTCGGGTACGCGATCAGCGCGTCCTCACGGAGCATCGCGACGACCTGCCCCACCACGCGGGGCTGCGGGTCCACCGGGTGGACATCGAAGTAGCGGGCCATGCTCGCGAGCCTATGCCCGTTTTGCCCCCGGCGCGGCCCGGGTCGGGGCCCTGTGAGGCCCGGGTGGGGCGGGTCACACGTCCAGGCAGCGGCGCAGCTCCGCCGCGCTCGCGTTCCCCCCGGTACAGATCACGCCCACCCGTCGCCCCGCGTACCGCTCCCGCTGCCCGACGACGGCCGCCAGGGCGGCAGCCCCCGCCCCCTCCGCGACCGTGTGCGCAGCCGTGAGGTACAGCCGCTGCGCGTCGGCGATCTCCTCGTCGGTGACGAGGACGAAGTCGGTCAGGCGCCCCCGCATCATCTGCTGCGTGAGCGCGAACCCCGTCCCTGTCGCGAGCCCCTCCGCCAGCGACGCGTTCGGCCGGGCCACCAGCTCCCCGGCGTGGAACGAGTCGTGCGCCGCAGGCGACGCGGCCGACTGCACCGCCACGACCTCCACCCCCGGCGCCACCGCCGCAGCCACCAGCGCCGCTGCCGCAGCCCCCGAGCCGCCCCCCACCGGCACCACCAGCACGTCCAGCCCCGGCGCCTGCAGGAACGTCTCCAGGTACAGCGTGCCCACGCCCGCCACGATCGCCGGCTCGTTCGCCGCCCCCACCAGCCGCGCCCCCGAACGACCCGCCAGCTGCTCCGCGTACACCCGAGCGTCGTCGAACGTGGCCCCGTGCAGCACCACCTCCGCACCCAGGTCGCGCACCGCCCGCTCCTTGACCGGGTTCGGGCCCTGGGGCATCACGATCGTGCACCGGGTGCCCGTGTGCCGTGCCGCATACGCCACCCCTTGCGCATGGTTCCCCGTCGAGTACGCCACCACCCCGGTACGCCGCACCGCCTCGTCCAGCGTCAGCAGCAGGTTCAACGCCCCACGCGCCTTGAACGCCCCCGTGCGCTGCAGGTTCTCGTGCTTCACCAGCACGCTCGCCCCCGTGACCCGGTCCAGCTCCGCGTACGACTCCACCGGCGTCCGCTCCACCAGGCCCGCGAGGCGGGAGGCGGCAGCCAGGACGTCGACGATCCCGGGCTCGGGCCAGGGTCGGGTCTGAGTGGACCCCGGCGAGGCGCCCGGCGAGGCGGTGACGGCTGTGCGGGCGGCGGTGGCGGTCATGCCCTCCAGGGTCACCCGCGGACGACACATCGGTCCAATGCGGGTTCTCGCTCACGGTGATCAACTGCATCGATGTGTCGGGCGTAATCTGGAGACATGTCCGCAGAGCTCGACCTGACCCGCCTGCGCGTGCTGGCGGCCGTCGCCCGAACGGGCTCCGTGACGGCCGCCGCGCGCGAGCTCCACTACGCCCAGCCGTCCGTGAGCCACCACCTGTCCCGCCTCGAGGCGGAGGCCGGGATCCCGCTCCTCCAGCGCGCCGGGCGCGGCGTCCGCCTCACCGAGGCCGGCAAGCTGCTCGCCAGCCGCGCCGAGGAGATCCTCGGCCGCGTCGAGGGCGCCCGCCGGGAGCTCGACGCCCTGGCCGGCCTCCGCGCCGGCCGCGCCCGCCTCGCCGCCTTCCCGTCAGCGCTGGCCACCCTCGTGCCGGAGGCCGTCCGGCAGCTCACCCGCGACCACCCCGGCCTCTCCGTCGGCCTGCTGGAGGCCGAGCCGCTGGAGGCTGTGGCCGCGCTGTCGGCCGGCGACGTCGACATCGCCCTCGTGTTCGAGCACACCGACGTGCGCCACACCCGCTCCGTCGAGGACCTCTCCCGCTTCCAGGTGACCCCCGTCATGGACGAGGCGGTGCACCTGGTGAGCGCGGCGACGTCCGACCCCGAGGACGACCACCCCACCCACGGCCTGGCCAGCACCCCCGCCGACCTGCCGCGCGCCCGCGACGCCGTCACCTACCCGGCACAGGTCGACGGGCTGGCCGCCCTCGCGGACGCCGAGTGGATCGCGGGGTGCGAGCGGTGCCGCGCGGACCTGGTGGCCCGCTGCTCCGCGGCGGGGTTCGCCCCCCGCATCGCCTTCGAGACCGACGACTACGTGGCCGTCCAGGCCCTCGTGGCCGCCGGGACGGGCGTCAGCCTGCTCCCCGGTCTCACGCTCCGGGCCCACCGGAACCCCGGCATCACGACCCGGCCGCTGGACGGCGCCGTCCGGCAGATCCTCGCCCTCACGCTCGGTGAGCCGTCCCCGCCGGCGCGCGAGCTCCTCGACCGGCTCGTCGCGGTGGGCCGCGAGGTGGGGGAGCAGCAGCACAGCGGGTGAACCGCACCCCCGCTAGCGTGGCAATATGCCCGACTGGCTCGGCTGGTGGTCCACCGCCGACTACGACGTGGCGCGCGAGGTGCTCCACCGCGGCTTCGGCGCGCTGTACGCGCTCGCGTTCTGGGGCGCGCTGCGCCAGTTCCGGCCGCTGCTCGGCGAGCGGGGCCTGACGCCGGTCCCGCGGTTCGTCGCCCGCACCCACTGGCTGGACGGGCCGTCGCTGTTCCGGTGGCGGTACTCGGACCGCCTGCTCGGGGGGTGCGCGTGGTGCGGGGTGCTGCTGGGCGCGAGCGTCGTCGTCGGGCTGCCGCAGGCCGGGCCATGGTGGGTGCCGATGCTGGTGTTCCTCGCACTGTGGTGGCTGTACCTGTCGCTGGTCAACGTGGGGCAGACGTTCTACGGCTTCGGCTGGGAGACGCTGCTCTGCGAGGCGGGGTTCCTGGTCGCGTTCCTCGGTTCGCACGACGTCCCGGTCCCGCTCCTCGTCATCCTCGCCGCCCGCTGGCTCCTGTTCCGCCTCGAGTTCGGCGCGGGCCTCATCAAGTGGCGCGGCGACACCGCCTGGCGCGACCTCACCGCCCTCGACTACCACCACGAGACCCAGCCGCTGCCCGGCCCCCTCTCCTGGCACGCGCACCACATGCCACGGTGGTGGCACCGCACCGAGGTGGTGGGGAACCACGTGACGCAGCTGGTGCTGCCGTGGTTCCTGTTCCTGCCGCAGCCGTTCCCGTCGGTGGCAGGGATCGCGGTGGCGCTCACGCAGGCCTGGCTGGTGGTCACCGGCAACTTCGCGTGGCTCAACTGGGCCACGATCGTGCTCGGCGTGGCCATGGTCGACGACGGCACGTGGGCCTGGCTGGGCGGCCTGGCCGGGCTGCCCGACGACGCCGCGGCGGCCACCGCACCCGAGCCGCCCCTCGCCTTCGTGATCGTGGTGACGGCCGTGGTGCTGCTCCTCGTGGTGCTCTCCGTGCGGCCCGCACGGAACCTCGCGTCGCGGCGGCAGAAGATGAACGCGAGCTTCGAGCCGTTCCGGCTCGTCAACGCGTACGGGGCGTTCGGCTCCGTGACGCGGCGGCGCGACGAGATCGTCGTGGAGGGCACCCTCGCCGAGCACCCCGGGCCCGACGACTGGGTCGAGTACGAGTTCCGCGGAAAGCCCGGCGCCCTCGACCGCCGCCCCCCGCAGGTGGCGCCGTACCACCTGCGGCTCGACTGGCTGATGTGGTTCCTGCCGCTCGGGCACCCGGCGGGCTGGTTCGAGGTGTTCCTGCGGCGGCTGCTCGACGCCGACCCCGCCACGCTCAGGCTGCTGGGGCGTGACCCGTTCGAGGGGCAGGCGCCCCGGTCCGTGCGGGCGCTGATCTACCGCTACCGCTTCACCACCCCCGAGGAACGACGTCGCACCGGGAACTGGTGGGCGCGCGACCTCCTGGGCGTCGCGGTGGACCCAGTGCAGCTGCCGCGGCGGTGACGCGCCGACCTGGCGTCAGGGGCGGCGCTCGCGGCGTCAGCGTGCCGGCACGTCCACGATGCGCTCCGCGCCGACCACCGGGGTGAGGCTGCCCGCGGAGGCGGCCGCGACGTCGTCGTGCAGGGTGGCCAGCCGTGCGGGCGGGACCAGCAGGCGGAGGTGCGCGACGGCGTCGTAGACGGGCGCGTCCATGACCGCGCCGTGGCTGCCCGCCCAGTCCCGGAGGAGGTTGTCGAGGCGGCCGGCGTCGGCGTGGGGGACCTCGACCTCCACCTCGGTGAGGATCTCGCGGCGCAGGAGGAGGCCCTGCTCGTCGGCGAGGTCGAGAGCCTCGGCGACCGCGCCCGAGTACGCGCGGACGAGGCCGCCCGCCCCAAGCAGCACGCCGCCGAAGTAGCGGGTGACGACGGCGACCACGTCGGTCACGTGGCGGTGGCGCAGCACCTCCAGCATGGGGACGCCGGCGGTGCCGGAGGGCTCGCCGTCGTCGGTGGAGCGCTGCTGGTCGGCGTGCGGGCCCACCACGAGGGCCACGCAGTGGTGGCGGGCGTCCCAGGTCTGCTTGCGGAGGCGGGCGACGACGGCGTCGGCCGCCTCGACGCTGCCCACCGGGGCGAGGTGGGCGAGGAAGCGGGACTTCTTCACGACGAGCTCGTGGTCGACCGGTGCGGCCAGGGTGCCGGGGAGGGAGCTCACCGCCCGAGCCTACGGCGGCGACACGCCCGCCGACCTCCCTCGTGAATAGTGTGCCAAGCGGAACACTTGGGACATGACGACCGAACTGACGCGCACCCCGGGCCCGGAGGCGGGGGAGCCGGCCCCGGACGGGACGGCCTCCGACGGGGCCGCCGACGGCACGCCCTCCGACGCCGCCCCCCGCTATCCGCGCCCGCCCGTCTCGCTGGAGGAGGCCGAGTGGATCTGGCGGGAGCTGTCGGTCGAGGCACTCCGGCCGGGGTCGAAGCCGGAGATGGTGCGGCTCGCCGTGATCACGGGGCTCGTGCGGTCCACGGGGTCGCGGTACGGGGACCTCCTGCGCGTGCGCGTGGAGGACCTCGACCTGGGGCCGGTGGGGGCGCGGGCGGGGGAGGGGAGCGTCCTGGTCAAGCACGGGAAGCACCGGGCCGAGCGCCGGCACCTGCTGCCCGCCGAGGTGGTGCTCGTGCTCAAGCACTGGATGACGGTGCGGGAGGAGCTCGCCGCCGAGCTCGAGGGGTCGGTACCCCGGGCGCTGCTGCTGACGGTGCACCACACGCACGACAACGGGACCACCGTCTCGAGCGGCCTGCCCATCACACGGCAAGGGCTGGTGTTGTCGTGGCGGCGCTTCGTGCACCGGACGAACGCGCGGTACGGGGCGCTGCGGCCGCCCCTGCCCACCCGTTTCGAGCAGGTGCGGCGGGCCTGGGCGGAGCTGCTGGGAGAGGACGACGGGGCGACGTCGGCGGACTGATCTCGTTCTTCCCCGACAAAAATAGTGTGCCAAGCGTATGGAACGAACCACGAGACCCGGGCGGCCACCTCACCACCCAGCCCAGAAACCCGGGGGTGGGTCGGGGTTGTCAGGAGAGCGAGGCCTCAGGTCGTCTTGATGCCCAGCAGCGGCACGTCCGGGCGGTGCGACGGCATCTCCACGAAGCCGTACCGGTCGTAGAACGCGCGGGCGTTCACGTTCGCCGGGTCCATGCTGAGGTGCACGCCGGGGACCCCGCGCTCGGCGAGGGCCGCGCGGAGCGTGTCGAGGAGCCGGCTGCCGAGGCCCTGACGCTGAGCCTCGGGCATAAGGTCGATGTGCAGGTGCGCCGGGTACGCGTCGAGCTCCTCGGGGGTGATGCCGGTGACCATGCGGCTGGGGTCGGCCCCCGACTTCACCAGCGCGGCCTCGGTGAACGAGGGGTCGTGGCCGGTGGGCGGGCCGGGCGCGGGGTGCCGCTCCACGAAGCCGGGCGCCCACTCGCGCTCCCACCAGGCCACGAAGGCGCGGGTGTCGGCCACGGCGACGACGTAGCCGACGGCCCGGCCGTCGTCGACGGCCATCCTCTCGTCGCCCGGCTCGACGGTGCCGCCAGGGACCACGACGGTCCAGGCGAGGTCGGGGGCAGCGTCGACGTACGGGAGCGCGAAGACCTCGGGCATGAGGTCGTCGGACGAGTAGATCCCGCGGCAGTCGCCGCCGCGCGCGGCAGTGCGGACGCAGATCTCGGCGAGGGCGTCACGGTCGCCGAGGCGGTACGGGCGGATGACGGCAGGGGTGATATCGGTCACCAGGGAACGCTACCGCCAACCCCTTCCGCTGTGTACGCGGATGGTCGCCGTCTCGTACGAGACGGCGACCATCCGCGTACCCACAGCGGAGAAGACGGGCGGGTCAGTCCACCGCCTTGGCGCCCTTGCGGGCCGCAGACGCCGCGTCCACCTCCGTCTCGGCGTCCGCGGTGGACAGCGCGCCCGACGCCGACTCCAGGTGCGCCCGCACGAACCAGTGGAACTGCTCGAGCTCGTGGAGGTGCCCCACCAGGAGGTCGTTGGTCACGGTGTCGAGCTTCTCGGTGTCCTCCGCGGCGCGACGGTGGTCCGTGATCACGCCCTGGTACACCTCGTCGAGCGCACCCAGGTGCTCGATCGCCGTGGCGCGGCCCAGGTGGTAGTCGTCCCAGGTGCGGGCCGCCACGAGCGCACCGGGCGTGCCCATCGGGGCCACGCCGAGGGTGGCGATGCGCTCGGCGATCGCGTCGACCATGAGGCGGACGGCGTCGACCTGCGGGTCGAGCATCTCGTGCACGCCGATGAAGTGCGGCCCCACCACGTTCCAGTGGATGTGCTTGAGCGTCAGGTGCAGGTCGTTGAGCGAGTGCAGCCGCTGCTGCAGGATCGCGGCGACCTGCCCGCCCTCGTCGACGGTCATCGACGGGACGGTGTAGCGCGGCATCGCCGGCCCCGAGGACGAGGCCGAAGACTTCGACGACCCGGACTTCGACGGTGACTTCTTCTGGGAGGGCATGCGGGAGGCCTCCTCGCGGTAGACGGTCGGTCAGTCCTCACCATCGTCACGCGCCGGGCCGGAGGTCGCCAGCGCGACCAGCCAGACCAGCACCACGAGCGAGAGCCCGCCGAGGAGCACGCCCACCCCCGCGGAGATCCCCGTGGCGACGAGCGCGAGCGCCCCGAGCAGGGTGGTCCCGGCGAGGATCGTGGCGTCGCGCCGCCAGCCCTGCACGAGCGCCGCCCGCTCCACGCGGGCGGTGAGGGGCACGCGGTCGGCGAACCAGGCGAGGCGCGCCACGACGTACCCGAGGGGTGCGAGGAGCAGCACCCAGGGGTCGAACGGCGCGAGGTCCGACCCGGCGAGCAGGAGCCCTGAGCCGACCAGGAGCACGCCCACCACGGTGGGCCCCGGCCGCACCACCAGCACCGCGACGAGGATCGTCCCGACGGACGACACGAGCCCGACGGTGAGCGGCTCGGTGCGCGCGGCGGCCCCGGCGATGAGCGCTGCCGCGGCGACCCCGAGGAGCGGCCGGAACACCCATCCGGGCAGCGTGGGGGCCGTGCTGACGGTGAGCCGCGGGAGGGGCCGGTCGGCGGAGACACGTTCGACGGCGGGCTTCCGCGCGATGGTCAGGAAGACCCGGACGAGGGTGCGCCAGGCGGCGCCCAGCCGGCGGCGCTCGGAGGTGAGGAGGGTCATCGTCGGAGCCGTTCGTTCTCACGGGCGACGGCTTCGAGCCGGGTCGCCGCCTGGGTGCGCTGGGAGCCGGCCCAGGCGATGACGGGGACGCCTTCGCGGCGGAGGGCGGCGAGCCGGTCGGCGCGCTCCATGCGAGCGATGCGCCAGCCGATCCGGAGGTGGGGTTCGGCGACGGCGTGGACGTCGGGCAGGGTGTCGACGAGCACGACGGCGTGCCCGAGCTCGCGCCAGGTGCGGACGAGGCCGAGGGGTTCGTCGTCGAGCATGGTGGTGAAGAGGTAGACGATCGCGTCGGCGGGGACCTGGGGCGGGCGGACGCGGTGGTGGGTCGCACGGTCGAGGGGGTGGGCCAGGGCGAGCGCGTGGAGCAGACGGCGGAGGTGGCGCTGTCCGGCGGCGGGTGGCAGGGGCCGGCGCTGGAGGGCCAGGTCCTGGAAGCCCACCCGGTCGCCGGCGCCGACCAGGGCCGTGGCGACGGAGGCGGCCGCGTTGCGGGCGAGGTCGAGCGAGGTGGGTTCGTCGACGCGTTGCGTGCCGTAGCCGCGCCAGGTGCGGACGTCCGGGCCGACGTCGTCCCGCGAGTCCACCACGAGCATCGCCGTGGCTTCGGCGGTGGCGTACGTGCGGCGCACGTAGAGGGTGTCGAGGTCGGGGGAGCGCCGGGCGGTGGTGCGCCAGTCGATGCGGCGGAGCCGGTCGCCGGGGGCGAACGGGTGGACGTCGCGGAGCTCGGCGCCGTCGCCGAGGCGGCGGGACGTGTGGGGGCCGGTGAGGCCGCGGAGCCGTCCGGGGAGGGGCAGGCGCCCGAGCGGCGACGCCGCGGGCAGCACGAGGCGCCGCTTGCCGTGGGTCTCGCCGGGCAGCTGCTCCCACACGCCGGCGGGCCCGTAGGCGCGCAGCCCCACGGTGAAGGTCTCCTGCGGCCCGGTCCGCACGGAGGCGAGAGTCAGAGGAATACGTCGGGGGCCGAATCCGGGGTCCCCACGTCGTTCCGCCGCGAAGCCAGGAACGGCGTGGGGTAGGGCGACGCGGCGGGCCTCAGAGGCCTCGCCCTCCGCGTCCGGCTCGCCCGCACTGCGTGCCACCACGATCACCTGGGTCTCCCGGTGCCCGGGCGCGTTGATCCGGAGGTGAGCGAGGCCGGCCTCGTCGGGTGCGTCGATGACGACGGTCGCCGAGACGTCGCCCGGGCTGGTGGGCCCGCTGGGCTCCTCCAGCCAGGCCTCGGTGAGCCGGGCCGGTCGCGCACTCCGGGCCAGCACGGCGGCGACGAGCCCGGGAGCGCCGAGCAGGGCGACGTCGGCCCGCCCGATGATGAGGCCGAGGCCGAGCAGCACGACGCCGGCGACCATGGCGGCGTCGTACCCGGAGGTGGCGCGCCAGCGCACCTTCTCGGGGGGCCGGGCCCGCCCGGGGGCGCGGGTCCCGTCGGTGAGGAGCGGGGAGGAGTCGTCGGTCACTGAGCGCGCACCGTCGCGGGGGTCGGGACGGAGTCGAGGAGCTCGCGCACCACGGTCTCGGGCTTGAGGGCGGAGGCCCACGCGGTGGGTGTGAGGGTGAGCCGGTGGGCGAGGACGGGGACGGCGACGCGCTTGATGTCCTCGGGCAGCACGTAGTCGCGCCCGTCGAGCACGGCGACGGCGCGCCCGAGGAGGACGAGGGTCTGTGACCCGCGCGGGGACGCGCCCACCTCGAGGGCGTTGTGGCCGCGGGTGGCGGCGGCGAGGTCGACGCAGTAGCGCACGACATCGGCGTCCACGGAGACGGCCTCGACGCCGGCCTGCATGGCGAGGACGGTCTCGGCGTCGACGACCTGGTTCACGGGGGCGGCCTCCTGGCGCCGGGCGAGGCGGCGCAGGAGCACCTCGGCCTCCTGGCCGGGGTCTGGGTAGCCGACGGCGAGCCGCACCATGAACCGGTCGAGCTGGGCCTCGGGCAGGGGGTAGGTGCCCTCGTACTCGACGGGGTTGGACGTGGCGAGCACGTGGAAGGGGCGCGGCAGGGGGCGGCTGGTGCCCTCGATGGAGACCTGCCGCTCGGCCATGGCCTCGAGCAGCGCGGACTGGGTCTTGGGGGCGGTGCGGTTGATCTCGTCCGCGAGGAACAGGCCGGTGAAGACGGGGCCGGGGCGGAACTCGAACGTGCGGGTCGCCGGGTCGAACACGGACGAGCCCGTGATGTCGGCGGGCAGCAGGTCGGGCGTGCACTGCAGGCGTGCGAAGTCGAGGCCGAGCGCGGAGGCGAGCGAGCGGGCCGCGAGGGTCTTGCCCAGGCCGGGCACGTCCTCGAACAGGACGTGGCCGCCCGCGAGGATGGTCGCGAGCGCCACCTCGAGGGCGTCGCGCATGCCGACGACGGCGGTGCCGACCTCGTCGAGGATGCTGCGGCCGAGGGTGGCCACCTCGGGGACGGGCATCGGGGTGTGGCCGTCTGCGGGAGCGTTCATGCGTGGGTGCCTCTCTGGTTGCCGTGCGGCGTCGCGTCCGTGGGGTGCGGGGCGGCGAGCCGGTCGATCGCGTCGAGCCAGGTCTGGAGCGTCCGGGCCGTGGGGGGTGTGCGGGAGCTGAGCCCGGCCACGACGGCGGGGCCGAGGAGTCGTTCGATCTCGGCCTGCTGGGCGGGGTCGGAGGGGTCGACGCCGAGGACGCGCAGGCGGGCGCGCGCGATCTCGCGCACGCGGTCCACGACGCGGTCGGTGACGAGGCCGTCGCGGCCGAAGGTGGACCAGCCGAGGTCGGAGACGTCGTGCCGGCCGCCGGCGCGGACGGCTTCGGTGTGGCGGGGCCACTGGGGGTCGTCCTCGCGCTGCTCGGTGGCTTTGGCGAGGCCGACGACGGACACGATCACGCAGGCGAGGGTGAGCGCGTGCCAGGGGTCGAGCCAGCGGGTGACGGCGGCGAGGACGGCGAGCGCGCCCGACACGGCGGCGGCGCCGGCGACGGAGCGGAGGCGCCTGCGGTGCTCGGCCTGCCGGTAGGCGGACATGGTGTCGCGGTTCATGAGCGCACTCCGAGGGACCGGGCGATCTCGCGGAGCGCGGTGCGGGCCTGTTCCCTCTGGTCGGTGGTGACGGGCCGGTCGGTGAAGCGGGCGACCTGGTAGAGGTTGCGGAGGGTGGTGACGGCCCCGGGGGTCGCGGGGGTGCGCTCCAGGACGGTGCTGGTGAACTCGGTGGGGGTCTGGGCGGGGTCGCGGACGGCGCCCTGGTCGGCGGCGGCGTGCTCGAGGGCGACCCAGGCGGCGACGACGGCGTCGCGCGGCTCGGCGTGGTCGTCGAGGCGGTCGAGGGCGTGGGTGGCGGCGTCGGCGAGCGCCGGGAGGTCGACGCCTTCGCTGGTGCCGTCGGTGGTGGCGCCGGGTTCGAGGTCGTCGATGTCGGGGTTCTCGTCGGGGCGGGCGAGGGTGCGGAGGCGGCGGACGGCGACCCACACGATGAGGGCGATGATGCCGGTGACGATGAGCGCTCCGAGGAGGGCGAGCCATTCGCCGTCGTCCTCGGTGGTCTCGGGCCGGAGGTCGTCGGGCAGGGGGGAGCGTGTCGGGGCAGCGGTGGGGAGCAGGTCGACCGGGGGTGGCGCGGTGGGCAGGGTCTCGACGGGGAGGTCGAAACGCCAGGGCGAGGCGGTCGCGGCGCCCAGGACGACGAGGGCGACGAGCACGAGGACGGTGGCGAGGCGTGCGCGTGGGTTCATGCGGGGGTGCCGAGCAGTGCGACGGCGTGGGTACCGGCGACGGCGGCGGTGACGAAGGCGGCGGGGTCGGCGTCGAGGTCGCGGCCCATGGTGCGTAGTGCTACGGGTGAGGTGCGCAGGGTGGCGACCAGTCCGGCGTCGGCCGCGAGGTCGACGAGGTGGTGGCGGGGGGCGAGGGTCTGTGCCTGGGTGCGCACGCGTTCGGTGAGGGCGGCGCCCCAGGCGGGGAGGGCTTCGACGTCGGGGGTGGGGCGGGGGACGGGGACGTCCGCGGGGGCGAGGGCGACGCGGCCGTAGGCCGTGAGGGAGTGGTGGGAGACGCCGAGGTGGCGGTCGCGAGGGTCGGCGCCGGAGACGCGGAGCGATGCGACGGGCCGGCCGGCGAGCGCGGCGACGGCGTTGACGGCCTCGCCCGCGGCCACGCCGGAGTAGCCCCAGGTGGTGCCGGTGCCGAGGTTGCCGGGTCCTTGGGCGACGACGGCGAGGTCCGCGCCGGTCACGTGCCGTGCGGCGAGGAGGCCGGTGTGGACGGTGACGGCTTCGAGGTCGCCGCCATAGGCCTGCCCGACGGTGACGCAGGTGTCGATCCAGCCGGTCTCGCGCAGGGTCGCGACGGTGCGGGAGAAGGCGGCGGGGAGGGCTCCGCCGTCGGTCATGACGTAGGCGACGCGCGGTGCCGGGCGGCCTGCGAGCGCCGCGGCGTGGCGGGCTCCGGCGACGATGGCGGGGAGGGCGGAGTGGAGGTCGGCGACCACGACGGGCATCCCGTCGAGGGTGTCGGCGTCGCGGAGCGTGTGGTGGTGGGGTGACTCTTGTTCGTCGACGCCGAGGACGAGGGCTTGCAGGGGGGTGTAGCGGGCTTTGACGAGGTGGCCGGGGCCGGGTTCGGGGTCGGCGGGGAGGTGGTCGTCGGCGGGGCCGACCACGAGGGCGTACCCGCCGGTGCCGAGGCCGCGGGCGAGGGCGGAGACGTTGAGGAGGAGGCGGTCGCCGGGGGTGGGTTCGCCGACGAGGTCGGTGTAGGCGAGGGCGCGGGCGGTGGTTGCTTCCGCGTGTCCGGCCGCGTGTCCGGGCAGGGGGCGGTCGAGCTCGACGGTGAGCTCTCTCGCGCCGGCCCATCCTTTGCCGACGGCTTGGACGGTGCCGATTCGCCACGTGATCACACCGGGGAGGTTACCTGGAGATACCTTTGTCCCGATGCCAGAAGACCTCAACCCCGCCGAGCGTCTGCTCAACCTGGTCATCGCTCTCGTGAACACGAATGCGGCGATGACCAAGCAGCAGGTGCGCCAGGCCGTGGCCGGATACCAGGACGCCCCCAGCGACGACGCTTTCGAGCGCATGTTCGAGCGTGACAAGGACATGTTGCGTGAGCTCGGCATACCGATCGTGACGGTGGGCGGGGGCGGTCATACCGACGAGCTCGGGTACAAGATCGACCAGGACGCGTACGCGTTGCCGTCGATCGATCTGACGCCTGCGGAGCTGGGCGTGCTGTCGCTCGCTGCGCAGTTCTGGGCGGACAAGACGCTGCGGACGGACATCGCGCGTGCGATGACGAAGCTGCGGGCCGCCGGTGCGGGTGACGCGGCGCAGGACGCCCTCGCGGGGCTCGCGCCGCGGGTGGGGGCGGTGGGCAGTGCGTACGGGCCGCTGCTGGAGGCGATCGAGGCGCGGCGGGCGGTGACGTTCACGTACCGGGCGGCTTCCACGGGGCAGGTGACCACCCGGCACGTGGAGCCCTGGCGTATCGCGGCTCGGGGTGGCGGCTGGTACCTCCTGGCGCACGACCGGGAGCGGGACGCGCCGCGCGTGTTCCGGCTCTCGCGGGTCGAGGGGCGGGTGAAGGTGTTCGGCCCGGCGCGGGCGTACGAGATCCCCGAGGACCTGGACACCGACGCCATGCTCGGCAAGGCGGCGGGGGAGACGCGGGTAGCGATCCTCGCGATCCGGCCCGAGCGGGCGGGCACGCTCCGCGCGCGGGGCAAGGTGCTGCCGGACGACGCCGTGGACGTCGCGAGCCGTCCGGGGGCCGACGGCGTCGCCCGCGACCTCGTCGAGGTGCCGTTCCGCAGCCTGTACGGGCTGGCGGCCGAGATCACCGGGTACGGCGCGGCGGTGGTGGTGCTCGAGCCGGCGGAGCTGCGTGACGAGGTGGTGCGGCGGCTGACGGCGGCGGCTTCGCTGGCGCCTGCGGATGCCTCGACAGAGGTGACTTCTGCGCCCGGGGCGACCGTGGCGTCGCCCTCACCCCACGAAGTCCTGGCTTCGCGGCGGAACTTCGAGGGGACCCCGAGGACGGGCAGCGACGACGAGGGGGTGTCCCGTGGCTGAGCGGGCGGACGACCGGCTGCTGCGCATGCTGGGCCTGGTGGCGTACCTGGACGGGGCCGGCCCCGTGCCGGTCGAGGACCTGGCGGCCCGGTTCGGGGTGACGCCACGGCAGATCCTGGCGGACGTGGACGCGCTGTGGGTGTCGGGCACGCCGGGGTACTGGCCCGACGACCTGCTCGACTTCGACGCGGAGTCCATCGACCGGGGCGTGGTGCACCTGACCGAGGCTCGCGGCATGACGCGGCCTCTGCGGCTCGGGACGCGCGAGGCCGTGGCGCTGGTGGCGGCGCTGCGCGCGATGGAGGCGTCGGGGCCGGTGCAGGCCGACCCCGCGCGGGCCGCCGTCGTGCGGTCCGCGCTGTCGAAGCTGACCGAGGCCACCGGAGAGGCCGCGAGCGCCCTGGACGTGCGGCTGGCCCCGGGTGGGGACCCGCAGGTGGTCGCGGCGATCTCGTCGGCGCTGGCGGCGGGGCACCGGTTGCGGATCCGGTATGTGACGTCGGCGGACGTGGCGGGGGAGCGGGACGTGGACCCTGTGCGGCTGCAGACGCAGGACGAGTACGCGTACCTCGCGGCGTGGTGCCACCGGGCGGGTGGGCCGCGGACGTTCCGGGTGGACCGGATCGTGGCCGCTGAGGAGCTGCCGGAGCCGGTGGGGGAGCACGAGGTGCCGGAGGTGGACTTCGCGGCGCTGTTCGCCCAGGGGGACGCGCCCGTGGCGACGCTGGTGCTCGGGTCGAGCGCTCGGTGGGTCGCTGAGGAGGTGCCCGTGGAGTCGGTGCGCAACCTGCCCGACGGTTCCTTCGAGGTGAGGCTGCGGGTGACGAACCGCGCGTGGCTGCGTCGCCTGCTGCTGGAGATCGCTCCGCACGTGCGGTTTGTCGCTCCGGCCGACCTGGCGGACGAGATCGCGGCCGCGGGACGGGAGGCGCTGGCCGCCTACGGGCGGTGAGCGCTTCCCCCGTTCGGGGGCGGTCTGAGTTTGGTCACGATCTGTGGGCAAGCAGGAGCGTACGGATGAGATCCGCCCTAGGCTTTGCCCCATGTGGTTCTGGGTGTGGACGCTGCTGGGGGTGGGCACGCTCGTAGGGGCGTTCTTTCTCGCCCGCGACCTGTGGCACAAGGCGAAGGGACTGATGGGCGAGCTGGCCCGGGCGTCGGAGGTCGTGGGGCAGGCGAGCGAGCGGATCGGTGAGGCCGCCGCGCGGGCGGCAGAGACCCCCGCCCCGCTGCCCACGTTGTTCGACGACGTGACGGTCCACTACGAGCGGGTGGCCGCACAGCGGGCCGCCAGGGGAGAGCGCCGCACGGCGCGCCGCGCACGCAACGAGGCGACGTGGCAGAAGTGGAAGCAGTTCAACGACTGAGTTTGGCTGGGGCGCGGGACCGCCCGACCTCGACACCCGGTTGGCGTGCGCGCTCCTCATGGACCTCGCGCTGGCGGGCCGGGTCGACGTCGTGCACGTGGAGCCCGACGCTGATCATGGCGACGGTGATCGTGCCGACGCTGGTGATCACGATGCTCACCTGAGCGCGGCCCTCGCTCGTCGTCGACCAGGTAGCTGTTCCCCGTCCCAGCGCGAGACGGGGAACAGTTACCTGGTCGACGGTGTGGCGGCCCTCCCGGTACGCGCCAGGTCACAGCTCTTTCGTCATGAACAACGAGTCCCCGTGGACCGCGTCGCGTTCCACGCGGCCGGACTCGACGAAGCCGAGCTTCGTGAGGACCCGACGGGAGGCGGCGTTCCAGTCGCGGACCGTGGCCCACACGCGCCGGTGACCCGCCGCCCGCGCCCAGCCGAGGACCGCCCAGGAGGCCTCGGTCGCGTACCCGTGACCCCACGCTGTGCGCAGCAGCTCAAAGGCCAGCTCCGGCTCACCCTCTGGCACCTCGGAGCTGTGGATCAGCCCGCAGTAGCCGATGACGTCGCCCGTGTCCTTCCGCTCGGCTGTGAGCAGCCCGGGCGGAGGGGACGGGGGCCGACGGCGGATCGCGGCCTCGATGTCCTCGACGGTGGGGTGACCGTCGGCGTCGATCCGGCGACGCGGAGGGACCCGAGGATCGCGCTCGGTCCACAGCTCGCGCTGGACGACGGCGTCGGACGCGTGCATGGGCCGGAGCAGGAGGCGATCGGTCTCGAGGAGGGTCTCGCTCGCGGTGGGGTCTTCCATGGCGCGAAGTTAGCAGCGGCCTCGTCACGGCTCGGTCCGGGTGAGCCCATGCCGGCGCACGGATTTCGTGACTCCGCGTTGAGATGTTCACCTGCCGGGCATTGGGTTTTCATGGGACACCCCGTATAAAGGGGGCGATCGAGTCATATGTGACTTGACGGACCTTCGGGAGCGTTCCAATGAAGCAACGTCTGTTGCGCGTCGTCGCCACCCTGGCGGCGACGGGCCTTGCCACCGTCGCGCTCGTGGCGACGCCAGCCATGTCCTCGTCCGCCGTCGGCGAGTCCTACGTCGCCCTCGGCGACTCCTACTCGTCGGGCACGGGCACGGGGACCTACATCAACGACGGGACCGAGTGCCTGCGCTCGACCTACGCCTTCGCAAGCCTGACCGCGGCGGCCAAGGGCTACAGCCTCAACTTCCGGGCCTGCTCAGGGGCGGTCGTGGCCGACGTGACCAGCGGCCAGCTCAGCGCGCTCAGCTCGAGCACGAAGTACGTCACCATCTCGGTCGGCGGCAACGACGCCGGATTCGCCGACGTGCTCACCGAGTGCGCCCTCCCGGCGTGGGCCAGCGACTGCGCCGGTGCCGTCGCCACGGCGCGCACGTTCATCTCCAGCACCCTCCCGGGCCGGCTCAACACGCTCTACGCCTCCATCAAGACCCGGGCGCCCGGCGCCAAGGTGGTCGTCGTCGGCTACCCGAAGATCTTCATGGGCGAGGACTGCGACTGGCTGACCTTCTTCAGCCCGGCGGACGAGACCGCGCTCAACAACGCCGTCGTGCACATCAACTCGGTCCTCTCGACGGCCGCCTCGGCCAAGGGGTTCACCTTCGTCAACCCGGTCAGCCGGTTCACCGGCCACGCCGTGTGCGACTCGGTCGAGTGGATCAACGGCCACTCGAACCCCACTAGGGAGTCCTACCACCCCAACCGTCTCGGCCACTCCAGCGGCTACACGCCGTTGGTCAGCGGCGTGCTGACCGGCGCGAGCGTTACCGCGACCAGCGCGGTGCTCGCCGAGGCGGAGGGCAGCGCTGCGGAGCAGGCGAAGCTCCAGCAGAAGTACGCCGACGCCGACCGCAAGATCAAGCCGAAGCTCTTCCAGGCGCCGACCAAGGCCGGTCTGGAGAAGCTGGCCAAGGAGAAGGGCGTCGACTTCGACGCATGGTGGGCTGAGCAGGAGCGATCAGGCGCGACCTACTGATCCCGTCCGTGAGGAGCAGGGCCTGAGCAGGAAGGACGCCTTCCGTCTCGGATGATGTGACTTCATCATCGGAGGACGGGAGGCGTCCTTTCTGTGGCCTCCAGGGCAGGGGAGGCCGTTCATGGCCGGTCACAGGTCGCCGAGGATCCTTGCCCGTCCGGCCTCGTACTCGGTGTCCGTGATCGTGCCTGCGGTGTGGAGCCGGTCGAGCGCCACGAGCCGGTCAGCCACGGTCGGCGCGGTCGGCGCGGTCCGGGCGCCGTCGCGGCGCCTCGCCCAGCGGTAAAGCAGCACGACCGCCAGCACGACGCCGATGACCACCGCTGTCCACAGCGCGTCGTACCACGAGGGGATCAACAGCTCGATCCCCGAAGGGTCAACTTCCTGACCTGGCACCGTTCGGCTCCTTGCTCTGGGTTCTGAGTGGTCGGACAGCTCGGGCTCCTTGAGCCGGCCGTGCTACGTGGCCTTCCTGCCAGGCCTCTGGAAGAGCCAGATGGCGTGGTCCAACGCCTTCTGCGTCGCCTGCAGCTCGGCGGCAGCCCCGGTGACCGCCGCCTGCGCACGCTCGACGGACACCGGCCCCGATTCACCCAGCGCCTGCGCGACGAAGCGGCGCACCATCGTGTCCGCCTTGACCCCGTCGACCCCGGCGTTCATGAGCAGGTAGGTCCACGAGACGAAACCCAGGCCACGCACCCGCCAGGCGCGCGACCCCGCATCGAGGTCCCCCAGGCGAAGGCCGTCCGTCGTCGTGACCCCGAGGTCCGCCAAGCGAGCGACCGCCTCAGCGAGCGCCTCCGACTTGAGCCGGGTCTTGGTGCCGGGAGCCTTCGACCGGTTCCCGAACAGCGACTCGGCCGCCTGGGCGGGTCCACCCGCGGCCGCGATCGAGCCCAGGAGCTCTCGGCCACCGTCGGACGCCGGGTCTCCGCCCTCAGCGCGCCGGTGCGCCCGGTACCGGTCGAGCACCTTGACGGTGCCCGCGTAGTTGGCCCGGAGAGAGAAGACCGAGTCGATCGCGCACAGGGCGAGCGAACCTGGGTAGCCGGCCGGTTCCTTCCAGCCGGTCGGAGCTCCGAGCGTGGCGAGGGCATGGCGTGCGACGGCTGCGGCGTCGTTCACTTGTTCACGCCCCGCGTTCGCATGGCGTTGATGACTTGGAGGACCGTCGGAGCGTAGTCCTGCCACTTTCTCTCGACGTCCTTGAGGTCGATCTTGCCCAGGAACACTGCTTCACAGAGGCGGAGCCATGCCTCGCCGGTCGCGGTCGTGAGGGCCATGGCGATTGTGCCGTTGATGAGGTTTCCACCACCCGGAATGAGCCTCAGCACGTTTCGTGCCAGGGCCTTTCCTGCGAACTGGACCGCCATCTGCGTCAGCGCCTGCACACTGAAGACGACCTTGAGGTCCAGCCCGTAGTACGCGGCGATCTTGCCCATCATCCGGAACTGGATCGGGGCGATCAGGAGCGCGTCGGCGACGGGGATCGGCTGAATGGCTGCCGCGGTAGAGGCGGCAGCAGCAGCCGCGATGACCCGGCGGCACATCTCGCGCTTAAGTGGCAGGGAGAGCTGTTGAGCGACTCTCAGTGCGTCGCGGGAGTCCTCGGGCGTGAGGTCGAAAGTCTTCGTCAGGAGTTCGTCGAGCCCGTGGGCAGGGCCGCCGAACTTGCCCTGGTCGATGGCCGCCGTCAGGGCGAGCGCATTGATCGGCAGGTCCACGGTGGAGTCGTCCGGCCACTCCCACTGCACGGTCAGCCAGTCACGAAGCTGTTGGGTCTCGTCAGACACCGTCCACTTGCCTGTCACGGGATTCTTCACGCGGGTGACCTTCGTCAGGACGAGCACCACGGGTAGCCCTTGCGCACGAAACTGGCGGATGACTTCGATCTCAGCCGGCTGGAGTCGTGCGGACGTGGAAGCGATGCAGTACCAGACAGCGGCAATCTGCTGAGCCTGCGGACCGGCCGAGATGATTTGAAGATTCTCGCGGACGATCTCCGCCGGCGACCGGCCCATTCCGACTTCGAATCCCTCGAAGTCCCAAATCCCCAGAGTCTTGTCGCTGTTCGTGTAGTAGTCGATGCCCTTGGTCACCGGCATGCCGACACCAGTTCGGGCCAGCTTCTTTCCGAAGATGGCGTTCACCAAGGACGACTTGCCTACGCCCGTACCGCCGAGGATCGCGAGATTGAATCGGCCGATACGGACACGTTCGGCCGATGCGGCCTCGAGCAAGGGCGTTGCGTCGATGCTGGAACTGCCGTCGTCGGCCATGGCTGTGAGCACGGAGCAATCCTGCTTGCCCAGGACGCCGCCGCCAACCAGGTGCCGGGTGAACAATCGGTCACACTATCTCCGGGGGACCTGCCGCCCAGCCGGCCGGCGCCTCAGTTCAGGATCCCGACCCCCATCCCGACGAACATCGCCGCCACGAGCCCCACCACGAGCGCGATCCCGATGATCCATACCCAGGGCGTCCACGGCCGCGGCCCGTACTCCTCGTGCCCTTGCGGCGCACTCACCTGGTCCGACGCCGGCGGCGTCTCGCCCGGCTGGACGTCGCCGCTGAGCGGCTGGGTCCGGCCGTCAGGCTCCGGGTCAGGGTTGTGCGCGGCGTTGCCGCCGGGGTCGTTCGTCATGGCGGACCTCCGTCCCGTGGTGGGTCTTCCCACGGTAGGCACCCGCCGGGTTCCGTCGCGCGCGCTGCGCCGCGCCAGGTGCCAGGGTCAGGCCCGCCGTCAGCGCACGGCCCGCTCCTCCGTGACAGCCGCCCACACCTGCCGGTGCGCCAGCCCGCGCTCGGCGGCGTCGACGCGGCCCAGCCAAGTCAGGTCGTCGACGATCCAGCCCGGAATGGTCCGGCGCGGTGGCCGCAGCCGGTGGACGACGACGGCCCCCGCCGCGAGCGCCACCGGCACCCAGGCGTGACCACTGACGACGAACCCGGGCGCCCCGACCACGGCGACCAGGAGCAGCAGGAACGCGAGGCCGACGCACCAGGTGTCGCGTGCGACCCTCCGTCGTCGGACGCGTTCGTCCCGGCCTGGGTCAATCACGACGCAGACGCCGAGGGTCGGCGCAACGCGCACCCCGCACGCGGGCACGTGCCCGACTGGCCGTTGCATCACGCACCAGCCTCGACCACGGTGATGCGGACGGAGAACGGCTCGTCGCGCACGTCGGGGATCCAGCCGGCCCAGGCACGGCTGTCGCCGTCCGGCGGGGTGGGGGAGAGGTGCAGCAGCCGGGCCATGCGGCCGGCAGCGGCGAGGTCCGCGGTGACGGCCGCGACGGTCAAGACCTCCACCCGCTGGTGCCCGACGTCGACCTGGTCCTCTTGGGCGCGCACGTCCAGGAGGGGCACGCCGCAGAGGTAGGCGACGAGGCGGGTGCAGTCGACGAGCTCGGTGTGGAGCTGTAGTTGGTCGCTGTCCCGGTATGTGGTCGTGCTCATGGTGCCTCCTCCGTGCGCGTCGGCCACCGTCGAGGGACCGGTCAGGCCTTGCTCAGGGCCTTCACGATCTGACGGGCCCTTAATGTGGGGGAGGGCACAGGGGTTGACCTTGATGCGTACCTCCCATCACGCACCAGCCTCGACTGCGGTGACGCGGACGGAGAACGGCTCGTCGCAGGCGTCGGGGATCCAGCCGGCCCAGGCACTGCCGTCGCCGTCGGCTGGGGTGGGGGAAAGGCGCAGCATCTCGGCCATGCGGGCCGCAGCGGCCAGGTCTGCGGTGGCGACCTCGACGGTCAGGGCCTCCACCCTGTGCTGGCCGACGTCGACCTGGTCGCCTCGGGCGCGCACGTCCAGGACTGGCACGTCGCAGAGGTAGGCGATGAGGCGGGTGGAGTCGGCGAGCTCGGCGAGCTCGGCGAGGAGCACGTTGCTCGGTTCGCCGGTGGAGCTCATCGGGGCTTCGCCATTTCGATGCGGTGTCGCGCCCACGCCGCTGCGCCGTCGGTCGCCCCTCGACGATGCGGGCTGGGGAACTCGATCCCGAACCTCCGCCACTGCCCGTAGACCGCGGCCGCAAACACGGTCAGGTCGTCCGGCTCGGCTCGCTGCATGCCCCAGGCCCGCGCCGTGAGCCGTTCGGCCTCGGCGGGTGTGTGACCGTCCGCGACGAGCCGTACGACCAGGAGGGCGACGTCGACCCACGGGGCTGCGATGCGGGACCAGGCCCAGTCGATGATCCGTGCCCGTCCGGCTTCGGCGTCCACCAGGATGTTGAGGCCGTGGATGTCGCCGTGCACGAGCGTGTCACCGGCGAGCGCGGCACCGACGCGCAGGTCGGCGTCGACCAGCTGCTCGAGATGGTCCTTCTCCCATGACGTCAGCTCGGCCCCGTGGCGATCTGCGATCCACTGCCACCCGGCGAGCCGGTCGTACTTCGTCCCGAGTGAGGCAACGTCGGGCAGCGGGCTCGGCGTCAGCGCCGCACCCAGGCGAGAGACGGCATCGATGACCGGTTCGACGTGCGGCGATCCGGGGGAGAGGTCGGCGTGCTCGCCGGGTACGCACTCGTACCCAGCGAGCAGCCAGCCCTCCTCCTCGATGTCCCACAGCAGCCACGGTGCGTCGACCTCATCGGGCAGCGCCCGGTTCACCCGGACTTCGTGCCGGTGAGCCGCGGACAGCCGCTCACCTTCGGGTACGCCTTTGCAGAACACGACCCGATCGGCCGTGTGCAGGAACGCGGCAAAGGCACTGTTCCGGCCCGCGATCGGCGTCTCGGTCCGGATCACGGTGCCGGTCCGGACCTCGACAGCGTCACGGAGCGGGCCGGGCAGGTCTTCCCACGAGCGGCGGTCCACGGTGTCTCCTTGTCAGGTCAGGTCAGGCGGGCGAGCTGGTGCAGCCCTGGTGGCACTGGGAGCACTTGCTGTGCTCCGACGCCGGCCACAGGTCGGTGTCGACGTAGAACCCGGCCGCGCTGATCGCGTCGACCGTCCGCATCAGAGCCTCGTGTGCCGGCTCGCCGGACGCGGAAGGGTCGTCCTCGTCGGTGGGCACGTGGTGCAGGAACCGCCCCGCGACCTTGTCACAGAACGCGGTGTAGTCGACGGTGTGCAGGATGAACTCGTGCCAGCCCTGGTCCACGAGCGGGCTCGGGGAGAGCGGCAGGCCGGGGGCGCGGGCGCTGGTGGCCAGGAACGCGAGCGCCTGGTCCACGATCCGCTCCGACAGCTCGGCGGCGTGTCCGTGCTCTGCGGCCACTCGTGCGGAGAGCTTCAGGAACAGGGTCCGGTCGACGAGCTCCCTGCCTTCACGCAGGGTCAGTTCGATCGAGATGGTCATGCTATCCTCCATGGTTTCAGTAGTCGCGGCACCGCGGTCCGCCAGAGTCCTTTGCCTTGCGCGGGGGCCGGTCTTGATCAGGACCTTCACCATCGGACGCACCTTCGGTCTGGGTAGAGGGCACACTGATGCGCGCGATCCAGCAATCTGGGGCGACCGGACCAGGGGTCCCGAGAGGGCCCCCCCGGATGGGGCGTCCGGCGTGCCAGACTGGCGGCCATGCCTTCACGGACCGTGATGCAGGATGCCCAGGTGCTCTGGGAGTTCCACCAGCTTCCCGACGAGCAGCGTCCGACGGAGGTCGGGATCGGCCTCGGTGGCCACGACCTCGGTGTGGCCGAGCACGTTGCGGACCTGTACCGGCAGGAGCGATTCCCGGTCGTGGTGTTCACGGGCGCAAACGCCCCGACGACCGTGATGAGATTCCCTCGGGGCGAGGCCGTCCACTTTGCCGAGCGCGCAGAAGAACTTGGCGTCCCCAGGGACGCGATCGTCCTCGAGCAGCGGGCGACGAACACCAGCGAGAACTTCTTGTTCACCCGTGAGGCGTTGCTCGATCACGGGATGAAGCCTGAGTCGGCAACGATCGTGAGCCGGCCGTACCAGCAGCGGCGCGCTTGGGCGACGGTTCGAAAGGTGTGGCCGGAGCTGGACGCTGTCTGTTCTGCGCGCTGGCTCACGCTCGACGACTACATCGCTGGCATCGGCGATGAGCAGCGCGTGCTGAACATGCTGGTGGGGGACACCCAGCGCCTGTGGGTCTATGCGGAGGCCGGGTTTGCGGTCCCTGTGGAGGTACCTGACTCCGTTCGCGCTGCGTATGACCGCCTGGTCGCTGCCGGTTATACGAGTCGGCTGCTCGCGACCTAGGTGTGTTGATGGCGGTTCAGGCTGCCCCGATGCCGACGAGTGCCGCGAGTCGGGACAGTGCCAGACTGCGGCCACGGGGCGGCGCCTCGATCAGAGAAGCCACGACCTTCCTCGTGATGGGGTGATGACGGACCTGGGAGGGCGCGATGGCCTCGGCCCGAACCAGTGTGGTCAGCGCGTCCTCTCGGTCACCGGTGGCGATCCCAGCGCGGGCGATGTCGAGGTGAAGTCGGACTTGACGCTCGATCGGGAGGTGCTCTACCGGGAGCGGAGCGCCGATTGAGAGGACGACATCCATGTCCCCGAATGCTGCGGCGACGTTCGCGTGGTGGATCGCGACATTCGTCGGACCGAACGCGGTCCACAGGTCGTTCCGGTCGGAGCCGGCTACGTCCGCCGCACGCTGCGCCTCGTCGAGGTAGGTGGTCGCGAGCCCAGGGTCGCCGTGGTTGGCGGAGAGCACGGCTCCCGAGAGCAGCAGCGTCCCGTAGACCGACGCCGAGGCCCGCGATCTGGCCATGTGCCTCTCGAAGTCACGAGCTGCCGCGTCGATGCTTATGAGGGCGTCCTCGCGGTGGCCGCCGGCTGCCATCGCGAACGCCGCCGTTCGAAGCAGAGACAGCCGCACTCGGATGTCCCCACCGGACTCGGCCGCGAGGACGCCTCTGTCAGCGGCGATCCAGGCCACGTCCGCATGCCCTGCCTTGCTGAGGAC
This sequence comes from Antribacter gilvus, assembly GCF_003946865.1. Classification (GTDB taxonomy): domain Bacteria; phylum Actinomycetota; class Actinomycetes; order Actinomycetales; family Cellulomonadaceae; genus Antribacter; species Antribacter gilvus. Next base: position 162,379 of record NZ_QXTH01000005.1, on the reverse strand, counting down.
GATCGCAGCGATCTGGTAGGCGAGCGCTCGCACTCGCACGTCCACGCCCGGATGCAGGGCCTGAAGAGCCTCAGTCGCCTGTGCTGCTGCACCCTCGAAGTGGCCCGCCTGGTACGCGGTGAAGGCCGCTGCGACGCGCAGCCGCATTGTCTCCCCGGACGGAGCGTCCTGCGTGAGGCGGTCGAGCTCCGGTGCATACGACATCAGCTCCCGTCGCAGCGTCGACATGACGGACGCCGAGTCGCCTACCTGCGCGTCGTGCGGACCTGATGCACCCTGCGCCACCCAGGAATCGGGGTTCGAGAGCGGGGCCGCTGTCTTGCCGCGAGGCGTCGGACGGAACCCAAGATCAGCGTCCCTCGCCACTCCCAGGACGGCGCGAAGGCCGTCCCTGTAGACCGCACTTGGCCAGCGGATCTGCCCGCGCTCATACCGGGCCAGCGTGTTGACGTCGAGATGGCAGTGCTGGCCCGTCGTCGTCCAGACGTAGCGATTCACGGCCTCGGCCAGTTCCGCCCTCGTCATGGGCTGGCCGCTGCCGGAGGGCGACAGAGAGGACTCCCGCCGTCGACGCAGATGCTCGTTGGCCAAGGCTTCCCCCTTGCGCTGGCCGCGATATGGTTCCACCGGATGCATGGAGCCCGTCGGGTCTGCGCTTGAGCGTAGCGAGCCATCTCAGGGGTGGCGGAGTAAGAGTCCAGAATGCCGGAGGCGGATCCCAGATTGCCCTCCTGCCGACGCACGTCGGACCGCAGCATCCCGCAAATCGCGAATGGTCACCTGTGCCAAGTACCGGCACGCGAAAACGCCCGTCGATGTAGGACGCGCAGCGGACCGATCGGGTCGAACGGAACTCACGTTGTGACGATCTTCAGCGGCGGCAGGGACTCCACGATCCGTACCGTCTCGACCGAGACTGTGGTGACCTTGGCGATGAGGTCCAGGATGTAGCGCGGGTTGCCGATCTCGCGGGACCAGTCGTTCGGGTCGTTCACGATCCCCGACGCCTTGTCCGTCTTGACCTGGTACCGGTCCAGGATCCACCCCAGTGCGGAGCGCGACCCGAGCATGTACCGGTGTGCCTCGTCCGGGATGCCACGGACCGTGATCCGCGGATTGTAGACGATTGTCGACTTGTCCGCCTTGTTCTTCCACTTGAGCTTCTCGACCCGGTACACCTCATGCTGGTCCGTGCACGACGATGTTGCGGACGCCTCGCCCGACATCTCCAGCGGGTACGGGGTTGCGTCCTCGTAGCCGATGTGTAGGTCCAGCAGTTGCTGGCCCACGTTGGCGAACGCGGCGAAGTCGCCGGACTCGATGCGCGGGATGCGGGGGAGGGTCCGCTTGAGGTCGGCGGCGAACCGCTCGCGGTAGTCGGGGGAGTGGAGCAGCCCGTATACGAACGCGAAGATCAGGTCCTTCGCGACCGTCGCGTCGATGGGCAGGGCGTTGCCGTACCACCTCCGGTATTGCGTCAGGGTGGTGTCCGTGATGTTGTCCACGCGCCTGTACCCGGCGATCACAACGTCGTCGCTGTCCGACGGCGCCTCGGTCGCCTCCGCATCGTCCGTCGCCAGGGCATCGAACAGGTCGAGCGAGGCGAGAGCCGCCTGCGGGGCGGTGTCGTCGACCGGGCTGTAGGTCCAGCGGGCGAAGAACTGACTTGGTCCCGAGCCCCAAACCGAGAGGTCCGGGAGGAGCCCGACCGCGAGGGCGCTGAATGGCTTGTCTGAGCCGGGCGAAACGATCTGAATTCCGTAGTTCGGGTGGTTCTGCGTCGGAAACATCGACGGCATCTTGCCGGGCTCGTGGTTGACGAGCCGCTGGAAGTAGACGTTCTGGCGGGAGAAGGGCCGGTATGAGCCGACGGTCACTCGTCGTTCGTCGTGGACGAGGTGGGTCCCACGCACTACCGCCTGGCGAAGTGAGCGAGCCCAGCTGATCTTCGTCGGGTCGTTGTCGATGAACGACTCCACCTCTGTCTTCGGATCGGTGATTCCATTCGCGGCCAGGTGAGTCTCGAAGTCGTCGACCTGTGTGTTGTAGAAGTCGATCATCCGCGCGACGTTCTCGCTCACAGCCGACGCGGAGTAGTTGTACACCCAGGCATCGCGATTGGTCTGGAGCCCGGCGGAGAACTCCGTGAAGAGGCAGCCCGCCTGTGTCTTGCTCCCGATCGCTTGGTAGGTGTCGAACTCGTCGGACCGCTGGTTGATCCAGTCGCCGGCGTCGTTCGGGGTGATGTCGGTCCACTCGATCGACCCGACGGTCGCGTCGTTGACGATGGCGAGCTTCTGCTCCCGGGTGAGGTAGTCGCCGATGTCGCGGTACTTGACGACAGCGCCTCCGGTGTGGCCGGGCTTCTTGATCAGGAAGGTGACGCACACGGTGTTGCGGGAGCCGGCACCGAAGATCTTGCCGCCCTCCTTGCGGGAGAGCTCGCCCGCGGTGCGCTGGTTGCCGCGCAGGTTGTAGATGTAGATCGTGGCGAACTCGTCGGCCAAAGTCTTGCGCAGGCCGTCGGAAGTGTTGGCGTCGAGGAAGCCGCCGTTGGTGACGAAGCCGATGATCCCGGAGTCGCCGATCCGGTCGGCGGCCCAGCGGATCGCGCGGATGTAGGAGTCGTAGAGGCTGTTCTTGTTCGTCGCCGTGGACCGTGCCGCGAAGGTCTTCTCGATCGACCGGTCGAGCGTCGGGTACTTGTGGTTCTGGTTGTTGTCGTTGCCCGAGTCCTGCCCCACGGAGTACGGCGGGTTGCCCACGATCACCCGGATGTCGAGGCCCATCTGCCGCTCGGCGCGGTCTGAGTTCTTCGCGAACACCCGCGCCACGTCGAGGGTGTCGTCGTCCTCGTGCATCTGGAAGGTGTCCGCAAGGACAATCCCCTCGAAGGGGAGGTAGCCGTCCGAGGCGGCCAGTCCGCCGTCGGGCCCCGAAGAAACCTCGGCGAGGAGGTCGTGGAAGGTGGACTCGATGTTGATGGCCGCGACGTAGTAGGCGAGCAGCATCATCTCGTTGGCGTGCAGCTCGGAGGCGTACTTGCGGGCGAGGTCCTCGGGCTTGATGAGGCCGGACTGGAGCAGGCGGACGATGAAGGTGCCCGTGCCGGTGAAAGGGTCCAGGATGTCGACGCCCTCGTCGGTGATGCCCTTGCCGAACTCTTGGCGCAGGAGGTCGTCGACGGAGCGGAGGATGAAGTCGACGATCTCGACCGGGGTGTAGACAATGCCGAGGGCGTCGGCGGCCTTGGGGAACGCAATCTTGAAGAACTTCTCGTAGAGGTCCTTGATGATCGTCTGCTTGCCAACGGCGTTGTCGATTCCGGCGACGCGGACACGGACCGACTCGTAGAACTGGTCGAGTTCGGCGGTCTCCGCGTCGAGGTTGGTGCCCTCCAGCGCCTGGAGGGTGGCGTCCATGACCTGGCTGACGGGGTTGTTCGTGGCGAACTGGTAGTCCGCGAAGAGCGCGGAGAAGATCGGCGCGGTGACCAGGTGCTGGGAGAGCATGTCGATCGCGTCGTTGCGGCTGATCGACTCGTTCAGGTTGGCGCGGATCGCGGTCAGGTAGGCGTCGAACTCGGCCGCAGCGTGGCCGGCGTCGAGCAGGCCGACGAGGCGGGCGCGGTGCTTCTCGGCGATGCCCGCGACCTTTGCCGCAGTCTCCTCCCAGTAGCGGCGGGTGCCGACCTTCTGGACGACCTTGGCGTACATCGCGTCACGGAAGTCGCCGAGTGCGGATAGGTCGAACACACCCTGCGTACCTTGACTCGTCGACGAGCCCGCGCCCTCCTCGTGCCCGCCGACGCCGATGACGTTGATGCGCTCGTCACGGGCCTTGTTGAGCTCGATCTTGTTGACCATCGCGTCGAAGCGCTCGTCGTGGGCGCGCAGCGCCTGGAGCACCTCCCACACCACGGCATAGCGCTCGTTGTCACGCAGCGCGTCCTCGGGGCGCATCCCAGCCGGAATCACGATCGGCAGGATGATGTAGCCGTACTTCTTGCCCGGCGCCTTGCGCATCACGCGCCCCACGGACTGCACCACGTCGACCACGGACTTGCGCGGGTTGAGGAACAGCACGGCGTCCAGAGCGGGCACGTCCACGCCCTCGGACAGGCACCTGGCGTTGGACAGGATTCGCGCCTCACCGCCATTCTCCAGGTCGCCGGTGTCCTCCTTCAGCCAGGAGAGCAGGGTGTTGCGCGCCACCATGTTGAACGTGCCGTCCACATGGTCCACTGCCGCGGGCAGGATCCGGTTGATGCGCCCAGGGGCGTTCACCTCGTCATCGGACAGGCCGATGGCCGACGCGTACTCGGTCACGATCGACTGGAACTTCTCGGCGAACTTCTTCGAGTCCTTGATGCTGCGCGAGAAGGCGACCGCACGGCGCATCGGCTCCGGGTCACCCACGAAGTCGTGCTCCGCCTCGCCCAGCTTCGCCAACCCGTTCCAGCAGCCGATGATCTTGGCGACGTCATCGAGCTGCAGCTCGCTGTTGTTTGGGTCGGTCAGCGCCGACTGCATCGTCCGGTTGACGTGTCCCTCGTCGACGGCCAGGACGAGCACCTTGTAGTCGGTGAGGAGATCCTTCGAGACAGCCTCACCGAACCCGAGTCGATGCATCTCAGGCCCGAATACGGCCGTGTCGTCCATGGACGCGAGGACAGCCTGTGACTGACCTGCCTTCGCCTTCGACGTGTCGTCATAGATGCGCGGTGTCGCCGTCATGTAGAGGCGCCTCGCTGCCATCAGATAGTTCGCGTCGTGGACCCGGACGAACGGTGACTCGTCGTTCCCGGCAAGCGTCGCTCCGGTCGTCCGATGTGCCTCGTCGCAGATCACCAGGTCGAACTTGCCCAACCCCTGGGCCTGGGCCCTGTGCACCACGTCGATCGACTGGTAGGTGGCGAACACGACCGTCAGTCGGCCAGCCCCGGCGGTCGGATCCGATGCCGACACCGCGAGCCGTGATGCGTCTGTGGTGGGTGGGATGGGAAGGTCAACGGCGGAGGCGTCTTCAGAAGCGGCGCCGACCTTCGTGTCCGAACACACTGCGAACGTCCGCAGGGAGTGTTCCGCCTCGGTCGCCCATTCCTTCATCGACTGGGCGAGGAGCGCGATCGACGGAACGAGGAAGAGCACATTTCCGCCGAGGGGCACGAGGTCCTCGGCGATCCGCAGGGCGGTGAACGTCTTCCCAGTGCCACAGGCCATGACCAGCTTGCCGCGATCCCGGGTGGTGAAGCCCGCTCGCACAGCGTTGACCGCCGCGAACTGATGGGTCCGTAGCTGCTTGCGCTCCTTGATCGACATCACGGTCGGCTCCGCGAGGTCGAACTGTTCCCAGTCGATCGATGAGTCCAGAAGGTCGGTCAACCCGATTCGTTGCACGGGGACCTGCTGGTCGTGGATCGCATCCTCAGCGTTCCGACCCCAGTTAGCGGTAGTTGACACGAGGATCCGCCCGCGGAAGGGCTGCTTCCCGGACTCCGCAAGGAAGGAGTCGATGTCGGACCTCGAGAGCGTTGACTGCGGGTCGTAGAACTTGCACTGGACAGCAACGAGCGAGCCTGTGTCACGCTCCCGGGCGACCAGGTCGATGCCACGATCCGGCCCTGGCCGGTCCGCCCACTCTTGCCAGAGCCAGACCTCGTCGAACCTCGCTGACCATTGGGTGTCGGTCCTCAGGAAGGTCTGAACGAGACGCTCGAAGGTGGCCCCTCGAGCAACGGGGTTCGGGAAACCGAAGTAGATGTCATCGAGCAACTTGTCTAGCGTGAGCACAGGGCGCAGCCTGTGCTCTGTCCGTCATATCGGATATAGCTGGACCGGATGAACTTTGGGACGTTTTGCTCCGCTGGTTCCGGGCGGCGGCGTCCGTTTACGCACCCATGTCACACCCGCGCCCGCCATCTCGTCTCGGGTGCATGAGCACCCGAACCCACGTCCTCGTCGTCGGCGCCGGCTTCGCCGGCGGCATGGCCGCCGTCCGCCTCGCCGGACGCTCCCGCGGCCGCGTCGCCGTCACCGTGGTGAACCCGCGTCCCGCCTTCGTCAACCGCCTTCGCCTGCACCGGGCAGCGGTGGGCCAGCAGATCCCGCTGCCGAGCCTGCGGCGGATCCTGGGCCGTGACGTCACGTTCGTCGAGGGCTACGTCACCTCACTCGACCTCGCCATGGGCCGCGCCACCGTCGCCACCGACGGCGACACGACCACCATCCCCTTCGACCGCGTCGTCCTCGCCACCGGCAGCTCCACCGAACCGGTGCCAGTCCCCGGAGGCGAGCACGCGTACGCCGTCGGCGACCTGGAGTCCGCGCGCCGGCTGCGCCCGGCCTTCAGCGCGCTGCCCGAGGGCGCGCACGTCGCCGTCGTCGGCGGTGGCTTCACCGGCCTCGAGACCGTCGCCGAGCTCGCCGAGGCCCGCCCCGACCTGCGCACCAGCCTGGTCACCGCGGGCGACGTCGGCGGCTGGTTCAACGAGCGAGGCCACGCCCACGTCGCCGGCACCCTCGCACGGCTCGGCGTCGCCACAGCCGACAACGTCAGGGTCCAGGCCATCGAGCCCCACCGGCTCCTCCTCGCCGACGGGGGAGAGGTCCCGTCGGACCTTACCGTCTGGTGCGGCGGCTTCGCCGTCCCGCCCCTCGCGCGCGAGGCCGGGCTCGCCGTCGACGACCAGGGCGCCGTCCTCACCGACGCGTCCCTCCAGTCCGTCTCCCACCCCCAGGTCCTCGCCGTCGGCGACGCCGGGCACACGCCCACCCCGGCCGGCGGCCGGTACAGCATGTCGTGCCAGTTCGCGTTCCCGTCAGCCGCGCACGCGGCGGACGTCCTGCGCGCGGAGGCCCTGGGCATCGCGCCCGACGGCGGCCACCCCGCCACCCTGGACCTCGGCTTCGTAGGCCGGAGCGTCAGCCTCGGCGGGCACGACGGCGTCTTCCAGCTCACCGGGCGCGACGACGCCGCTGCCGACTTCTCCCTCACGGGCCGACGGGCTGTGGCGATGAAGCGGATCCAGCTGTGGAGCGTGGAGCGCGCCACGGCGTGGGAGCGTCGCGCCCCGGGCATGACCCGCTGGCCCAGCGCCGGTGGCGCCGCGAGCGCCGGCGCCCCGACCGCGGGCACCGCCACCGGCGCCACAACCGCCACCGCCGCGAGCGCCCGCCCTCACCCCACCGAGAACCGGATGGCAGGCTGAGTCCCGTGACCCGTACCGAGGAGTTCACCGAGCTGCGCCCGCTGTTGTTCGCGATCGCCTACCGCATCCTCGGCAGCGTGACGGAGGCGGAGGACGCCGTCCAGGAGACGTGGCTGCGCTACGAGGCGACGGACACGGAGCCGGTGTCGGTGAAGTCGTTCCTGTCGGCGGTGGTCACGCGGGTCTCGCTGGACGTGCTGCGGTCGGCCCGGGTGCGCCGGGAGGCGTATCCGGGGCCGTGGTTCCCGGAGCCTCTGGTCAACGACACGTTCGAGGTGCCGGAGCGTTCTGCTGAGCTGGCGGACTCCGTCTCGATGGCGGCGCTGCTCCTGCTCGAGCGGCTGAGCCCGCTGGAGCGGGCGGTGTTCGTGCTGCGCGAGGTGTTCGGGTTCGGTTATGCGGAGGTGGCGGCCGCCGTCGAGCGGTCGGAGGCGGCGTGCCGCCAGCTGGCGGTGCGCGCGCGGCGGCACATGGACGCGGGACGGCCGCGGTTCGAGGCGGACCGGCGGGAGCGGGAGGAGCTCGCGGCGCGGTTCTTCGACGCGCTGCGCGCCGGGGACGTCGACGGCCTGAAGGAGCTGCTGGCCGCGGACGTACAGTCGGTCGCGGACGGCGGCGGCAAGGGGCCCGCGCTGGCCCGGCCGGTGGTCGGCGCCGACAAGGTCGCGCGGGTGCTCGCGGGGTACTCACCCATGATGACCGGCACGGGGATCACGTTCGAGGAGCTCGACGTGAACCAGCAGCCGGGCGCGATCCTCCACACCGCGGACGGGAGCATCCTCGCGATCCTCGTCCTGGACGTGCTCGACGGCCGGATCCAGACGGTCCGCGGCATCATCAACCCGGACAAGCTGGCGCACCTCGGCCCCGTGGCCGACGCGTGGGCCGCCCACGACGCCGCCCTCCGCGCCCGCCACGAGGCCCGTCGCGAAGCCCGCCACGAGGCCCGTCGCGAGGTTCGCGGCTGAAGCTCAGTCCCGGTACCCGTCCACCCCGCTCGCGTCGGGGTCGAGCCCGAGCTGCACCTCGGCCACGAGCGCCGCGGCCGCGGCCTGCAGCAGGTTGGGCACTCCCCAGTCGAGCCGGGCGGGCGCGCGGTGCACGGGCGTGAGCAGCCGCCGGTACATGCGCCCCTTGTCGGGATCCACGGCCCGGGGGAGGAACGAGGCGATCCGCACCGCGTACCGCATCTGCGCGTACGGGCGAGCGCCGTCGGAGGGCGTCACCTCCTGGTAGCCGAGATATACGGGGGAGTCCAGCATGATCTGGCACTCCTCCATCGCCTCGCGGTGCAGCGTCTCCTCCCGGGTCTCCCCGGGCTCGGGCTTGCCGCCGGGCATGCCGATCTTTCCGGCGTCGTCCCGCAGGAGGACCCGGCCGCACTCGGCGAAGCACCAGCCGTAGACCTGGGAGACGGGCAGGGAGTCGGGGACGGGGGCCGCGAACCAGCGGAAGGTCAGCACGTCCCGCAGCATCCCGCGCGGACGCGCCGCGCACAACAGCGCAGGCCCAGCGCCCGCGACGGCGCAGAGGAGCCCGCGCAACCTTCCGTCCACCGGAGGGCTACCTTCCGGCCTCCCGGGACTGACTAAGATCGGCCTTACCACTGTCGTCCCGGAAGGGGAACACACCATGGGCGCCATGCAGCCGTGGCACTGGATCGTCCTGCTCGTCGTCGTCCTGCTGCTGTTCGGGTCCACCCGTCTGCCGGGCCTGGCCAAGAGCGTCGGCCAGTCGATGAAGATCTTCAAGAGCGAGATCAACGACCTGCGTGAGGACAAGGACAAGAAGGACGTCAACGACTCCAGGGTCGACGCCGCCCCGAACACCACCGCCACCCCCAACACCACCGCCGCCACCGCGCAGCCGGTCGTGAAGGACGACGAGAGCCCCAAGGCCTGACACTGTGCCTCTCCGTACCGAGCGGCCGGCCGACGGCCGCATGTCGCTCCTCGAGCACCTGCTCGAGGTCCGCAAGCGGTTCGTCCTCGTGGCCGTCGGCCTCGTCCTGGGCGCGGTCCTCGGCTGGTACGCCTACGACCCGCTCATGGAGCTGTTGCAGGCACCGCTGAAGGAGGCGTCCGAGGCGCGCGACATCCCGGTCACGCTGAACTTCACGGGCCTCACGGCGGCCCTGGACACCAAGATCAAGGTCTCGCTGTTCCTGGCCGTCTTCCTGACGTGCCCGTGGTGGCTGTACCAGTTCTGGGCGTTCGTCACACCTGGCCTCACGTCGAAGGAGCGGCGCTACGCGTTCGGCTTCGTCGGGGCAGCGGTGCCGCTGTTCCTGGCCGGCGCGTTCATGGCGTGGCTGGTGCTGCCGCACGCGGTGGGGATCCTCACGGGTTTCGTGCCCGACGACACGTCGAACTTCAACAACGCCCAGGAGTATCTGAGCTTCGTCATGCGGCTCATCCTGGCGTTCGGGCTGTCGTTCGTCTCACCGGTCATCCTGGTGGCGCTGAACTTCGCCGGCATCGTCCAGGGCAAGAGCCTGCTGGCGGGCTGGCGGTGGGCGGTGCTCATCGCGTTCACCTTCGCGGCGATCATCACCCCCACGCCGGACGCGCTCACGATGATCCTGGTGGCGCTGCCGATCTGCCTGCTCTTCTTCGGCGCCGTGGGCATCGCGATCATGCACGACCGGCAGGTCGAACGCCGCTACGCTGACGTGGCGTGAGCACCTCTTCCACGACGCCCGGGCGACGACGCCTGGGCGTCGTCGTGAACCCGTCCGCCGGCAAGGGACGGGGTCGCGTCGCCGGCCACGCCGTCATCAGCTACCTCCACGACGCCGGGCACGACGTCTGGGACCTCTCCGGCCGCAGCGCGGCCCTCGCCTCCGAGCGGGCCCAGCGTGCCCTCCGGGAGAAGCTGGACGCCCTCGTGGTCGTGGGCGGCGACGGCATGGTCCACCTCGGCCTCCAGGTCGTGGCCGGGACCGACGTGCCGCTCGGCATCGTCCCGGTCGGCACGGGCAACGACTTCGCGAGCGCCCTCGGCCTCCCCACGCTCACCACCCGGCACGCCTGCGACGTGCTCCACGCGTACCTCTCCGAGGGCGAACCGGGCGTCCGCGCCGTGGACGCGGTCTACGTCACGGGCCACGTCGCCAACCCGGGGGCCGACGGCGGCACATGGTTCGCCGGTGCCCTCTCCGCGGGTCTCGACGCCGCCGTGAACGCCCGCGCCAACGCGATGGTGCACCCGCGCGGCAGCTCCCGGTACACGATCGCCGCCCTCGGTGCCCTCGCCACCTACCTCCGCTACGGGTACCACCTGACGTTCGAGGGCGTACCCCACGACGACCTGGTCACCCTCCCCGGCGCCCATCCCGCCGTGCAGCGCGGCCCCGTGGGCCGCACCCTCGCCTGGACCGGCGACGCCGCGGTGGTCACCGCCGCCAACGGCCCGCGCATCGGCGGCGGCATGCTCATCGCGCCGCACGCGAGCACCGACGACGGCCTCCTCGACGTCGTGATCGCCGCCAACCTCGACCGAGCCGGGGCCGCGCTGCTGTTCCCGCGCCTGCTCGCGCACGGCCGCCACCTGTCGCACCCCGCGGTGCACGTGGTGCGCTGCCGGGCGGTGACGGTGGAGGCCAGGCCGAGCGACGGCGTCGGGCACCCCCCGGCCGCCTACGCCGACGGCGAGCTGCTCGGGACGTTGCCCCTGCGTGCCGAGGTGCGGCCCGGGGCGTTGCGCGTTCTGGCGGGGGGTGTGGGCGGTCCACCGTAGGCTGGGCGTATGACGCAGCTCAGCCCCGCCGAGCGGTTCGCCGCCGCCCAGGCCCGCGCAGAGGCCGAGAAGCTGGCGAACACCGGCGAGCTCGCCAAGTTCCGCGAGATCCTCGGCTTCACCCTTGACGACTTCCAGGTACGCGCGTGCACCGCCCTCGAGGAGGGCCGCGGCGTGCTTGTCGCCGCGCCCACCGGAGCGGGCAAGACCGTGGTGGGCGAGTTCGCCGTGCACCTGGCCCTGGCCAGCGGACGCAAGGCGTTCTACACGACGCCGATCAAGGCCCTGTCGAACCAGAAGTACGGCGACCTGGTGCGCCGCCACGGCGCCGACAACGTGGGCCTCCTCACGGGCGACTCCACGATCAACGGCGACGCGCCCATCGTGGTCATGACCACAGAGGTGCTGCGCAACATGCTCTACGCGGGCTCGTCCACGCTGGACGGCCTGGCGTACGTGGTGATGGACGAGGTCCACTACCTGGCAGACCGCTTCCGCGGGCCGGTGTGGGAAGAGGTCATCATCCACCTGTCGGACGACGTGCAGCTCGTGTCGCTGTCGGCCACGGTGTCCAACGCGGAGGAGTTCGGCGACTGGCTCGAGATGGTGCGCGGCGACACGGCCGTGGTCGTGAGCGAGCACCGGCCGGTGCCCCTGTGGCAGCACGTGCTGCTGTCGTCGGCCGAGCCGCACGGCGTGCCGCGCCTGCTCGACCTGTACGGCGGGCACGTCGACGTCACCGACCCCGGCGTGACGCCGCCCATCAACCCCGACCTGCTCGCCGCCTTCCGCGGCGGTCGCGGCGGGGACCGCGACGAGCGCGGCGGGCGAGGACGCGGGTACCGCGGACGCGGCGACCGCGGCTACCGGGGTCCGGGCGGGCGCCGCATCGGACCGGGCGGCCCGGGCGGCCCGGCCGGCGGCCACCAGGGCGTCCCGAGCCGGCGCACGCCGCCGCGCTTCGTCGTGATCGACGCGCTGGCGCACGACGACCTGCTGCCCGCCATCTACTTCATCTTCTCGCGTGCCGGGTGCGAGGCGGCCGTGGAGCAGTGCCTCAAGGCGGGCCTCAAGCTCACCTCGGCGCAGGAGGAGACGGAGATCCGCGCCCTGGCCGAGCAGCGCACCGCCGCGATCCCGCCGGAGGACTTGGACGTCCTCGGGTACTGGTCCTGGTCGCAGGCGCTGGCGCGGGGCATCGCCTCGCACCACGCGGGCATGCTGCCGGTGTTCAAGGAGACCGTCGAGGAGCTCTTCTCGCGCGGCCTCGTCAAGGTCGTGTTCGCCACCGAGACGCTGGCGCTGGGCATCAACATGCCCGCGCGGTCCGTGGTGCTCGACAAGCTGGTCAAGTGGGACGGCTCCGCGCACGTCCCCGTCACGCCGGGGGAGTACACCCAGCTCACCGGCCGGGCCGGGCGCCGGGGGATCGACGTCGAGGGGCACGCCGTCGTCGTCGACCACGGGGCGCTCGACCCGGTGGCCCTGGCCGGACTCGCGTCCAAGCGCCTGTACCCGCTGCGGTCCAGCTTCCGCCCCACGTACAACATGGCGGTCAACCTCGTGGCCCAGGTGGGCCGCGACCGGGCGCGCGAGGTGCTGGAGACGTCGTTCGCGCAGTTCCAGGCCGACCGCGGCGTCGTGGGCCTCGCCAAGCAGGCGCAGGCGCACGCGGAGGCGCTGGACGGCTACGCCGAGGCGATGACGTGCGACGTCGGCGACTTCGGCGAGTACATGGAGATCCGCGAGGCGATCGGCGACCGGGAGAAGGAGCTCTCCCGTGCCGAGGCCGGCACGCAGCGCGCCCAGGTCATCTCGGCGATGGAGCGGCTGCGCCGCGGGGACGTGGTGGAGATTCCCTCGGGCCGACGGCGCGGCTACGTGCTCATCCTCGACCCCGGCGAGCCGGGCGGTTTCGACGGCCCGCGTCCCACCGTGCTGACCCAGGAGCGGCAGGTGAAGAAGCTCACGCTGGCCGACGCGCCGGGCGGGCTGCGCACCGTCACCACCGTGCGCGTCCCCAAGACGTTCAACGCCCGCCAGCCCGCCGCCCGGCGCGACCTCGTGTCGTCGATGCGGGCCGCCCTCGGCGCCGTCTCCGACCCGCGGGACCGGGGCAGCCGCACGAGCCGCCCCTCCGGCGGCGGCGACGCGGCGAGCGACGCCGAGCTGTCGCGCCTGCGCAGGCAGCTGCGCGCGCACCCCTGCCACGCCTGCCCGGACCGCGACGACCACGCCCGCTGGGCCGAGCGCTGGAGCCGCCTCAAGAAGGAGCACGACCAGCTCGTGCGCCGCGTCGAGGGCCGCACCGGCTCCATCGCGCGGGTCTTCGACAAGACGTGCGACGTGCTGCTCGAGCTCGGCTACCTGGACCGCAGCGCCAAGGCGGGCCTCCGCGTGACCGACGACGGCCGCTGGCTCCGCCGCCTCTACGCCGAGAACGACCTGCTGCTCGCCGAGTGCCTGCGCCGCGGCGTGTGGGACGGCCTCGACGCGCCCGGCCTCGCGGCCGCCGTGTCGACGGTGGTCTACCAGGGCCGCCGCGACGACCCGGTGGAGCCGTACCTGCCCGGCGGCCCCACCGGCCGCCTCGCGCGGGCGCTGGACGCGACCACGCGGGTCTGGTCCGCGGTGGACGACCTGGAGCAGGCCCACGGCATCTCGTCGACGAGCCCGCTCGACGACGGGATGGTCACCGCCGTGCACCGCTGGGCCTCCGGCAAGGGCCTGGACGCGGTCCTCAAGGGCTCGGACCTCGCCGCGGGCGACTTCGTGCGCTGGTGCAAGCAGGTGGTGGACGTGCTGGACCAGCTGGCCGGTGCGGCGCCGTCGCCCGCCCTGCGGACCACGGCCCGCAAGGCGCAGGACCAAGTTCTTCGAGGTGTGGTGGCGTACTCCAGCCTGTAATCACATAGAGTCCCACCGTGAGTCAGCCTGCGCGTTCGATCCTGTACCGGGGTGGCGTCGTCCACTCGTCCACCGACCCCTTCGCCGAGGCCATCCTCGTGGACGACGGCGTGGTCGCGTGGCTGGGTTCCGACGACACCGCTGCCGGGCTCGCCGCTCGCGCCGACCGCGTGATCGACCTCGACGGCGCGCTCGTGGCCCCGGGATTCGTCGACGCCCACGTGCACACGCTCGAGACCGGGCTCTCCTCGCAGGCCGTGGACCTCTCCGCGAGCGCCGGCGTGCGTTCCCTCGCGGACGCGCTGGCGGCACTGCACCTGGGGGCGCGCAAGCTCGCGGCGGAGGACCCGTCGGGCGAGGAGGTGCTCCTCGCGTTCGGGTGGGACGAGCTGTCGTGGCCGGAGGGCCGGGCGTTCTCGCGGTCCGAGCTGGACGCGGCGTGCGGCGGTCGTGCGGTGTACGCGGCGCGGGTGGACGTTCACTCGGCGGTGATCTCGACGGCGCTGGCAGAGCGTGCGGGGCTGGACCACCTGCCGGGGCTGGCCGAGGACGGCACGGTGACGGGTGAGGCGCACCACGTGGCGCGGGACCTGGCGCAGGACGTGACGTCGGCGCGGCGCACCCGGGCGTACCGGCGGGCGCTGGAGGGCTGGGCGCGGCAGGGCATCGTGGGGGTGCACGAGATGAGTGCGCCGCACGTGGACACGCGGGCGGGCCTGACGGAGCTGATGGCGCTGACGGCGGACCCGGCGAACGGGCTGCCGCACGTGGCGGCGTACCGGGGCGAGCTGTGCGAGACGGCCGACGACGCGCGTGCCCTCCTGGCGGAGCTGCCGTGGCTGACGGGGATCGGCGGGGACCTGAACGTGGACGGGTCGCTGGGGTCGCGTACGGCGGCGCTGCGGACCCCGTACTCGGACCTGATGTCGGGTCCGGCGGGGGAGGCCTGGTACGGCGAGCTGTACCTGTCGGCCGAGGAGGTGGCGAACCACCTGTCGGCGGTGACGGCGGTGGGCAAGCAGGCCGGGTTCCATGTCATCGGCGACCGGGCGATGGACGAGGTGGTGCTGGGTCTGCAGGTCGCGGCGCAGGTGGACGGGCCGGGGGCGCTGCGTGCGGCGCACCACCGGATCGAGCACGCGCTGTTCGTGGACGCGAACGCGTTGGGGGTGCTGCTGCTGCACGGGGTGAGCCTGTCGTTGCAGCCGACGTTCGGCGCGGTGTGGGGCGGTTCGTCGGGGATGTACGCGTCGCGCCTGGGTGCGGTGCGGGCGGGGTCGTTGCTGCCGTTCGCGGACCTCGCGGGTGCGGGCGTGCCGGTGGCGTACGGGTCGGACACCCCGGTGACCCCGGCGGACCCGTGGGCCGGGGTCCGTGCGGCGACGAGCCACGAGGACCCGGACCAGCGGGTGTCGGCGCGGGCGGCGTTCCGGGCGCACACGCGGGCGGGCTGGCGCCTGGCCGGGCTGGACCACACGGGTGCGGGCGAGCTGCGCGTGGGTGCGCCGGCGCACCTGGCGGTGTGGCGGGCGGAGCGCCTGGGCGTGCAGAGCGTGCCGGGCCGGCTGAGCTCGTGGAGCGCGGAGGCGCGCGCGGGGTCGCCCCTGCTGCCGGATCTCGCGCCTGACGCGGCCGCCCCCGAGTGCCTCCACACGCTGCGCGACGGCGTGGTCCTGTTCGACACGTTCGAGTGACGGGCGGGCGGCGGGGAGCCCCAGGTTTACTGGCTAGGCTTGCAGCGTGATCCACCGCGAGCCGTCCCGGCTGCTGACTCTTCTCCTTGCGCCGGTCGGCGGGCTCGCCCTCTGGGCGGCCTTTCCCGACGTCGCCTTCTGGCCCGCCGCGTTCGTCGCGGTCGCCCTTCTCTGGTTCGCCCTGGGGCGCCGGGGAGCGTGGTGGAACTTCCTGGTGGGCCTGATCTTCGGCCTGTCGTTCTTCCTGTCGCACCTGTGGTGGTCCAACGTCTCGACGGACGCCGCCCCGTGGATCGCGCTGAGCCTCCTGCAGGCGCTGTTCTTCGCCGGCCTGGGCGTCCTGTGGACGTGGGCGCGCCGCGCCCTGGACCCGTGGACGTTCGCCGGAGCGGGGCTCGCCCGGGCGGCGGCGTTCGCGGTGCTCTTCGCGGCGGTGGAGCAGTGGCGGTCGGAGACCCCGTTCGGCGGGTTCCCGTGGGGCCGGGTGGCGTGGGCCATGGTGGACGCGCCCGTGGGCCGCGCGGCCTGGCTCGGTGGCTCGGTGCTCGTGACGATCCTCGTGGTGCTCGTCAGCGTGCTCGCGGCGCAGCTCGTGGGCGCGGGTATCCAGGTGCTGCTCCAGTCACGTCACTCTGCGTCAGCACTGTCTACCGAGAGTGACGATGCTGGTGCAGCACAGGCGTCCCGGACGCCGGTCCCCGCCGCCGGGTGGGGCGCCACCGCAGGAGCCGTGCTGCTGGGAGCCGCGTTCGTCGTCGGCCCGCTGGCTCTGCCGCTGCCCTCCCCGGACGACCTCACCGACGAGGCGCTGCAGGTGGGCGCCGTGCAGGGCAACGTGGGCGAACCGGGCCTCGGGTCGTTCGCGAACCGCGCCGAGGTGCTGAACAACCATCTCGACGGGACCCGCGCGCTGCTCGACGAGGTGGACCCGGGCGACCTCGACGTGGTGCTGTGGCCGGAGAACGGGTCGGACCTGGACCCGCAGACCACCCGCGACGTGGCCCGCGACATCGACGCCGCCGCCGTGGACGTCGAGGCGCCGATCCTCGTCGGCGCGCAGGAGTGGCCCGAGACCGGCGGCCGGTACAACGTGCTGCTGCTCTGGCAGCCGGGCGAGGGCGTCACCGAGCGCTACGCCAAGCAGCACCCCGTGCCGTTCGGCGAGTACATCCCCATCCGGTCGTTCGTGCGGATGCTCTCCGCGCAGGTGGACCGCGTGCAGACCGACATGCTGCCCGGCTTCGAGCCCGGCATCATCGACCTGCCCGTCGAACGGCTGGGGCGCGACGTGCGCCTCGGCACGGTGATCTGCTTCGAGGTGTCGTACGAGGAGATCGTGCGCGACTCCGTGCAGCGCGGCGCCGAGGTGCTGATCGTGCCGACGAACAACGCGTCCTTCGGGTTTACGGCCGAGTCGACGCAGCAGCTCGCGATCTCGCGGATGCAGGCCATCACGACGGGCCGCTCGACCGTGCAGATCTCGACGGTGGGCGTCAGCGGCATCATCGCCGCCGACGGGACCCTCCTCGAGTCGACGTCGCTCTTCACGGCGGACCAGATGATCGCCGACCTGCCGCTGCGCACCGAGCTGTCGCCGGCCGTGGTGGCGGGCTACTGGCCCGGCTGGATCACGGGCGGCCTGGCAGCGCTGCTGGTGGTCGCGGGCATCGCGACGGGGATCCGCACCCGGACGAGGGTCTGACCCTCGCCACAGGAGGTCCCGGCTGCTGTGGGTACACGTATGGCCGCCATTCCCCACGGAATGGCGGCCATACGCGTACCCACAGCGATGCGGGGCGGGCAGTTACAGGCGGTGCGTTATCGGGCGGTGCAGAGTCAGGCGCTGCGGCGCAGCTTGCCCGCGCGGAGCAGCTCCAGGCGCTCGTCGAGCAGCTCCTCGAGCTCCTTCACCGTGCGACGCTCCAGCAGCATGTCCCAGTGGGTACGAGCGGGCTTGGTGGCCTTGGGCTCGGGACGCTCTCCGTCACGCAGGAGCGCCTCCTCGCCGCAACGGCACTCCCAGACAGCAGGCACCTCGGCGTCGGTCGAGAACGGCAGGATGATGGTGTGCCCGTTGGGGCAGTCGTAGTACGCCTGGAACCGCGGGGCGAAGTCCACGCCCTCGTCGGACTCCATGCTCTTGGCACCGATGCTCATACCTCGCAGGGAGCGGTCAGCCATGTCGTCCTCCAGGGTCTCGGGGAAAGGTCCGTAGTGCCAACGCCGTGACCCTCGTCAAATGTTCCGGTTGATTGCTCCGGCAACCTGTGACGATTCGTTGGGTCGGTGCTGGGTGTGGCCCGTAACGGCTCCGGCTCCCGCTTTCGTGGGAGGCTGGTGCTGTGTCGGGCGGTCCTGCGGCGGGACTTCTTCCCGTCCGCGAGCGCCTGACCAGGCTACGCGCCACGCCCGCGCACGGCCAACGCGAACTCAGGCAAAGCGGACTCATTGTGCCCGATCTCACGCGATTCGCCTACGAAACGCTCGGATCTGAGACGGGGGCCGGCCCCGGGAACAACTCGGGACACCGGTGGGTTGAGGCGCATGTACATGCAAAAGCATGAACCAAGAGGGGCGGCCGACCGGCCGCCAGGCACCAGCCGCAGGAGCTCATGATGCAGTTCGGTATCTTCACCGTCAGCGACGTCACGACCGACCCCACCACGGGCCACACCCCGGACGACACCGAGCGGGTCCGCAGCATCCTGGCCATCGCCAAGCATGCCGACGAGGCCGGCCTCGACGTGTTCGCGACGGGGGAGCACCACAACCCGCCGTTCGTCGCGTCCTCGCCGACGACGATGCTGGGCTACCTCGCGGGTGTCACCAAGAACATCACGCTGTCGACGGCCACGACGCTCATCACCACGAACGACCCGGTGCGCCTGGCCGAGGAGTACGCGATGCTCCAGGTCATCAGCGACGGTCGCATGGACCTGATGATGGGCCGCGGCAACACCGGCCCGGTGTACCCGTGGTTCGGGCAGGACATCCGTCAGGGCATCCCGCTGGCCATCGAGAACTACGCGCTGCTGCGCCGCCTCTGGACCGAGGACGTCGTGGACTGGGAGGGCAAGTTCCGCACGCCGCTGCAGGGCTTCACCTCGACCCCGCGCCCGCTCGACGGCGTTCCCCCGTTCGTGTGGCACGGCTCGATCCGCAGCCCCGAGATCGCCGAGCAGGCCGCGTACTACGGTGACGGCTTCCTGCACAACAACATCTTCTGGCCGATGAGCCACACCAAGCAGATGGTGGAGTTCTACCGCGGGCGGTTCGAGCACTACGGCCACGGCCGCGCGGACCAGGCGATCGTCGGTCTCGGCGGCCAGGTCTTCATGCGCAAGAGCTCGCAGGCGGCGTGGGACGAGTTCCGGCCCTACTTCGACAACGCCCCGGTGTACGGCCACGGGCCGTCGATGGAGGACTTCACGCGCGAGACGCCGCTCACCGTCGGCTCGCCGCAGCAGGTCATCGACCGCTACGGCACCTTCGTGGACGAGGTGGGCTACTACCAGCGCCAGCTCTTCCTCATGGACCACGCGGGCCTGCCGCTCAAGACGGTGCTCGAGCAGATCGACCTGCTGGCCGGGGAGGTCGTGCCCGAGCTGCGCAAGATCGTCGAGGCCAAGCGCCCCGAGGACGTGCCGGCCAACCCGCCCACCCACGCCGAGCGCGTCGCTCGCGCCCAGGCGGCAGGGGCGGCCGGTGCGGGGCACGTCGGTGGCACCGAGGACCGGTGGACCGGGCGTCGCGCCGAGGAGGGCTCGGCCGAGTCGCAGCAGTCCCGCACCGGCACGGCCTTCGGCCTCTGAGCAGCCGACCCAGACTTCCAGGGAGGATCCCGCACCATGAGCGAACGCACGATCGTCGTCGTCTCGGCAGGGCTGTCGCAACCGTCGTCGTCCCGCCTGCTGGCCGACCGGCTCGCCGGGGCGACCGCACGCGAGCTGGAGGCGCTCGGCCACACCGTCGACGTCGAGACCATCGAGCTGCGCGACCACGCGCACGCGATCGTCGACACCATGCTCACCGGGTTCTCCACCGGCGAGCTGGCCCGGGCGATCGACATCCTGACCAAGGCCGACGGGCTCATCCTCGTGACGCCGCTGTTCACCACCACGTACTCCGGGCTGTTCAAGTCCTTCATCGACATCCTCGACAAGGACTCGCTCACGGGCATGCCCGTCCTGCTCGGCGCGACCGGCGGCACCTCCCGTCACTCGCTCGCCCTGGACTACTCGGTGCGGCCCCTGCTCACCTACCTCCGGGCCGACGTGATCCCCACGTCCGTATTCGCCGCCACCGACGACTGGGCCACCTCCGGCGGCACGCCCGCCGAGAACAAGCACGACGACGTCAACCCCCTGCCCCAGCGCATCGAGCGCGCGGGCAAGGCGCTGGCGGCGCGGGCGTCGGCCCGGGAGAACGAGGGCCCGGCGGACCCGTTCGCGAACGCGCCGAGCTTCCTGGACCTGCTGGGCAACAGCTGACCGGCTCGTCGGCGTCCACGGCGACCAGGTAGTCGTTCCCCGTCCCCGCTCGGGACGGGGAACAACTGCCTGGTCGGCGACCGTGTCCGTGCTGGTCGGCGACCGTGTCCGTGGCCGGCCTTGACCTGGAGTTGTCCCGGGCTTGCCGTGCCGTCGCGTGATGAGGGACGATACGGGCACGACGGCGTCACTGGTCACCGTCGCGCTCACGCACGACGAGGGGAGTGGTCACGATGGCCGAGAACGACGACGCCAAGCGCACCAGCACCGGCGAGGTCGACCGGATCATCGCGACGCTGAAGGCCACCCTGCCCGACGCGGCCCACCCGCCCGTCCCGCCGCCCCCGGCCGAGGAGCCGGAGGCCGAGCAGTCGCGCACTCCCCGCCGGGAGCCGGTCGGCGTCCTGCGTCAGGTCGACCTCGCCCCGCCGGACCCTGCCCACCGGTGGAACCCGGGCGCGCGGTACCGGGCCTCCCGGCTCGCCGCGCTGCGGGCCGCGGAGGAGGCGGTGGTCGCCGCGCGCCGCAGCCAGGCGGAGGCGAACTTCACCGGCCCCGTGATCGTCGTCGGCCCGGGCGGTGCTCCGCAGACCGGTGCCCAGCCCGCGCTGGCCGGCCGCCTGTACCGCGGGCCCGCGCGACGGGTGCACGTCTTCGACCGGGAGATCTGGTCTGCCGCGGCCCGCTCGAACCGCACGCCGCGCGACATCAGCGAGGCCCTCACCGCCGCCGTCGAGCGCTACCGCAAGGGCGCGATCAACACGACCGGCCTGGTGCGGGCCATCGGTCACGCGCTCGCCGCCTGACAACCGACCAGCGCGGCGCTCCAGCGAACCAGCGCTCACCGATCACGCGCTCGTGAGGATCACCAGCTCCTGCGTCGCCCGCGTCATCGCCACGTAGCGGTCCACCGCGCCCTCGATCCCCGTCCCGAACGTCTCCGGGTCCACCAGCACCACCAGGTCGAACTCAAGCCCTTTCGACAGCTCCGGCGCCAGCGACCGGACCCGCGGCCGGGCGGCGAGCACCCGCGCAACCGCCCCGGCGGCACCGGCGGCACCAGCCGTGATCACGCACGCCGTCCCCTCCGCGTGCTCCGCCAGCCACGCGTCGAGCACCGGCCCGAGCGACCCGACAGCCCCGTGCACCACCGGCACGCCGCCGCGGCGCACCGACGTCGGCACGTTGGCGTCCGGCAGCGCCGCCCGGATGACCTGCTCGGCCTCCGCCATGACCTCCTCGGGCGTGCGGTAGCTGATCGTCAGGGACGCGACCTCCACCCGGCCGAGCCCCACCCGCGCGAGCCGCTCCTCCCACGACTCCGCGAACCCGTGCCGGGCCTGCGCCCGGTCGCCGACGATCGTCAGGCTCCGCGAGGGACAGCGGAGCAGCAGCATCTGCCACTCGGCGTCGGTCAGCTCCTGGGCCTCGTCCACCACGATGTGCGCGAACGGGCCCGCGAGCGTGTCGGGGCCGGCCACGTCCGGCACGGCGGCGCCGTCGACCAGCGCACCGCGCAGGTCCTGGCCGCGCAGCATCTGCATCACGCCCATGTCGGAGTCGTCGGTGGCGATGAGGTGGTCCACGACGTCGGCCATCCGTGCCCGCTCCGCCGCCACCGCGGCCTCCTGCCGCCGACGGCGTCGCGACGCCTCCGGGTCACCGAGCCGCTGCCGTGCGGCGTCGAGGAGCGGCAGGTCGGACACCGTCCACGCCCGTGGCTCCGCGCGCTGCAGCCCGGCGACCTCCTCCGGCGTCAGCCACGGCGCGCACAGACGCAGGTAGGCGGGCACCTCCCAGAGGTCGCCCACGAGATCGGTCGCCTCGAGCAGGGGCCACGCCCGGCCGAACGCCTGGGTCAGCTCCCGGTGTGCCGCGAGCGCCTTGCGGAGCGGCGCGGTCGGGACCTCGCCGCCGCCGAGCCCGTAGGCGTCGAACTCATCGTCGGACCCGTCGGACCCACCGAGCTCGCCCCCAAAGTCGGGATCCGAGTCGTCAGCCCCCGCGTCCAGGTCGTCCGCCTCCCGGACCTTGTCGACGAGGATCGTCAGGAGCGCCTCCCACACCTGGTCGCGGGCGTCGTTGTGCGGGGTGCCGGGCTCGACGGCGTCGAACGCCTCGGCCCAGTCGGCGCCGCTGAGCCAGGCGTCGCCCCAGGGGGTCTCGACCTCCAGGCCCTGCGTGGGCGGCTTCTCGTACAGGCGCACGGCGGGCTCGATCGCGGCGACCAGGCGCGCGTCGGCCTTGAGCCGCGCCACCTCGGGGTCGGGCTCCACCCGGGCCGAGGCGCCCTCCGGCACCAGGTCCCGCAGCGTGCAGGTCTGCACGCCCTCCTCGCCGAGGCTGGGCAGCACGTCGGCGACGTACGCCAGGTAGGGCTGGTGCGGCCCGACGAACAGCACGCCCCCACGCCGGTGCCCCAGCCGCGGGTCGGAGTAGAGCAGGTAGGCGGTGCGGTGCAGGGCGACGACGGTCTTGCCGGTGCCGGGGCCGCCGTCGACCACGAGGGCGCCCTGGGAACCCGCGCGGATGATGGCGTCCTGGTCCGCCTGGATGGTGCCGAGCACGTCGCGCATCCGGTCGGACCGTTCGCCGCCGAGGGTGGCGAGGAAGGCCGACTGGTCGTCGAGCGCGGCGTTGCCCTCCAGGCCGTCGGGGGTGAAGACCTCGTCCCAGTAGTCGCTGATGCGGCCGTCGGTCCAGCGGTAGCGGCGGCGGCTCGCCAGGCCCAGGGGGTGGGCGTGGGTGGCGCCGAAGAACGGCTCGGCGGCGGGGGAGCGCCAGTCGACGAGCAGACGCCGGCCCCCGGCGTCGGTGAGCCCGAGCCGCCCCACGTACACCGGGTCCGACCCGTCCGCACCGACCATGCGCCCGAGGCACAGGTCCAGGCCGAACCGGCGCAGGGTGCGCAGGCGGGCGGTGAGGCGGTGGACCTCCTGGTCCCGGTCGAACGCCGCCTGCCCGCTGCCGGCCGGCGCCGTGCGGGCGGCGTCGAGCCGGTCGGTCAGGTCGGCGATCGACTCCTCCAGGGTCCCTGCGACGTCCGCGAAGTGCTGCTCGTCGCGCGCGATGAGCGCCGGATGGGCCTTGGCGGTCAGGTGGTGGGGCAGGTCGAAGGCGCTGGTGGTCAGGGGGTGCATGGGTTCCCGTCGTCGCAGTTCGGGCTGAGGTCGCCGATTCTGCGCCGGGAAGGGGGTCTTGCGGCAAGACCCCCTGTGTGTTATACGTTAGTAGTGGCAGGGAGTGAGAAGTCTTCACTCCCTGCCTTCCGCGTCTCCGTGCGCGTCTCCGCGCGTAGGCCCGCCTCGCGCGCCTCGGCGATCCGGGCCGCCTCCGCGGCGACCGCCCGGACGGCCACCAGCTCCTCCCGCGCCCGCTCCGCGGCCTCGCGCTCGCGCCGCGCGGTCTCCCGGGCGTCGGCGAGCATCTCGCGTGCAGCCCCGAGCTCGGCCTCCACCCGGGCCGACGACGCCGCGGCCGCCGCCCGCTCGGCCTCCGCCGCTCCCCGGGCTGCCTGAGCCTCGGCCGCCTGGGCGCGCGCTGCCTCCAGGGACGTCCGGGCGTCGGCGAGCGACTCCCGCAGCCCGGCCGCCGTCCCCTCCGCCTGGGCGCGCGCTGCCTCAGCCTCGGACCGGGCCGCCTCCGCGGCCGACCGCCCCTGCTCGGCCGCGGTCAGGCCGGCGCGGACGTTCTCCAGCTCTGCCCGCAGCACCCCCAGCGCCTCGTGGGCTGTCGACAGCTCGCCCTCCAGCCGGGCCTGCGCCGCCAGTGCGGACGCCCGCTCGGACTCCGCTGCCGAGCGTGCCGCCTCGATCGCCTCGGCCTGCTCCCGCACCACCGCCAGCGTGGCGCGGGCCTCGCCCAGGTCCGCCTCGGCGGCGTCGGCCCGGCGGGCGAGCTCGTCGGCCTCGCCGGAGAGAGCCTCGTGGGTGGACCGGGCCGCGGTGAGCTCGCCGGCGTGCGTGGCGCGCGCCGCCTCGACGGCGGCCGCCCACAGCCCGGTCACCCCGCGGTCGACCAGCAGCGCCACCGGTGCCGGGAGCTCGGGGAGGGCCTGCGCCTCGGCCTGCTCGGCGGCGCGGGTCTCGCGCCACTCGCGCAGGTAGCGGGTCGCCGTCGCGTTGGAGCAGCCGGCGCGCTCGCGCACGGCGGTGACGGTGGGGGAGGCGCCTTCGGCCAGCAGGGCGTCGGCGGCCTCGAAGACGCGTTCCTTGTCGCGCATGGGGATCGTCCGTTCGTCGTTCGTTCGGGAGCTCGGTACAGGACAGAAGGGAGTAGTAGGAGGAGTAGTGCGATACTACTACGACTTTTCCCCTCAAACAGTACGCACCCGCTTTCCTTAGGCGGGTGCGTGATAGTGGACCGATCGGCCAGATCAGGCCGATTCTGGGCGATCTCACCGGCCTCAGACCGGTCGCTATGAGCACATGGTGAGCATCGGGTGCGCGCGCGACCGTGGCCGGGCGCTGCCGGCCGCCGCTGCGCCGGCCACCGGCCCGCGGCACCTCACCCGGGCGGGGGATGCGGATCACCCCTGAACGGGAGGCCCAGGGACCCCTGGCGCAGCAGGCTCGCCGGTATGGACACGAGTACGCTCCCGACCGCGCATTTCCCGGCCCTGACCCCGGCGCGTACCGCGGTGCTGCGGTGGGTGGTCACCGTCGCCTGCCTGCTGGCCGGCGGGGCGCTGATAGCCATCGAGCTGGCCGGGCTTACCGATCCCGTCGAGATGCCCACCGCACCGCGCTGGTTCGCCGCAGGGATGGCGGTCGCCACTGCCCTCCTCACGCTGCCCACCGGACGACCCGCCCCGCGGTGGCGTGCGGTCCTGGCCGCGGCCACGGGGACCGGGATGCTGAGCGGCAGCCTGCTGGCCGTGCCGCACTCGATCCTGATGCTCGTGATCGGGGTCCTGAGCCGGCTCACCGGGGCCGAAGGGCCCTTCGAGGTCGGGATCCCGTGGGCAACGGCCGGAACGCATCTGCTCGTCGTCACGGCGGGGCTGCTCCTGCTCGCCTGGTCGGTGGTGCAGGACCGCCTGCGCCGGGGCAGGTGCCCGCGGTGCGGGCGGGCGGAGGCCGAGGCGCCCGCCGTCGGCGGGGGGACCCGGCGCACGCTGCGCCGGCTCGCGTTCGTCGCCGTGCTGGCCGCAGTGCCGTACATCGCGCTCAAGCTCGCCTGGGGGCTGGGCTCCAGGATCGGCGTCAACGGCGACTCGTTCGACAGTGTGACCCTTGCGTCCCCTGGTTACGGCGACACCGTGGTGATGGGGCTGGTGGCCGTGTTCGTCACCGTGGTGATGGGTGCGGGCGCGATCCCGGTCACCACCCGGCAGAGCGTGCTGCACGCCGTCAGCGCGACGTTCGGCGTGATCGGTTCGCTCATGCTGCTGCCGATCAGCCTGGCGGGCGTCGTGCTGATGTTCTTCGCTCGGCCTGCGGCGGACGGCGACCTCGCTGCGTGGGTCTTCTACCTGGTCTACGGCTGCTTCCTCGTCTGGGGGCTGGCCTTGGCCCCGCTGACCGCCGTGTACCTGCGAGCGACCCGACGGGACTGTCGGCGGCACCGGCCTGAGCGCCCGACCGCAGTAGCGCCGCCTGCTTGATTCAGCCCGTCGCCCAGGCCCGCGCCGCCCCGATCGAGGTGACGCTCGCGCTGGTTCCCGCTCCCGGCGCGACGGCGCTCGCCTGGAACGCCGCGCTCATCGTGTCGCCCAGCGCGTCGAGGTCGTCCTCGAACAGGCCCGCGTACGTCGACAGCGTGAGCACCGGCGACTCGTGGCCCAGCATGCGCTGGACCGCCTTGACCGTGGCGCCGCCGGAGATGGCGAGCGACGCGGCGGTGTGGCGCAGGTCATGCAGCGTGAGAGTGTCGAAGTCCTCGGCGCCCGGCCCGAGCGTCGTCCCCGACAGCGCGGTGAGCAGCCGGGTACGGCTCACCTTGTCGCCGCGGGTCATCCCCGCCGGCCCGGGGCCCGGCCCGGCCGCCGACCCGGGCCCTGTCCGGTCGCGGCGCGCCCGGTCGGCGTCGGTCACCAGGGCCCAGGTCGCCGGGTCGCAGACGCCCGTGGGCACCAGCCCGCCCTCGGTCTGCAGGTGCCGGACCGCGGCGCCCACCGCGTCGTCGTACAGGCCGGACGGGCGGAGGCCCAGCGCCTCGCGCAGCGTGCGGACGGCACGGCCGGCCGCCAGGACGGCGGGCCGGAACGCCGACCGGTCGAAGCTCTCGCGACGCAGCGGACCACCGCGCGCCCCGGTGAACAGCAGGTCCGCGGGCATCCGGCCGGCCGCCTGCTCGGCCACCATCCCGACGAGGGTGCCGGGCAGGGGAACCTCACGGCGGGCATGGGTCTTGGTGTCGCCGAGCAGCAGGGTGCCGTCGTCGAGCCGCGTGTACGCCTTGGTCACGCGCACCCGCCGGCGCAGCGGGTCCACGTCGGCCACGGTCAGCGCGCTGACCTCGCCCCAGCGCAGGCCGGTCAGAGCCGTCAGCAGCACGAGCGTGCGCGCCTGCGCCGACCGGGTGGCGTCCGCGACCCGGCGCAGCTGTTCGTGCGAGAGATAGCGGTGCGCCTTGGTCTTGGTGGCGCGCGGCAGGGAGGGGACACGCCCCGAGGGGGTGCGGGCGGGGTTGGCGGGCAGACGCCGGGCGTCGACGGCCGCGTCGAGGAGCGCGACGAGGAGGCGGACGGCGTCGCGCCGCCGGGCGGGGGACGCGACGGCGCCCGTGGTGGGCGCGGGCATGGTCGACGCCCAGCGGGCGACGTCCTCGTGGGAGATGCGGCGCAGGGGGGTGTCGCCGAGCTCGGGCCTGACGAGGGACCGGAAGCGTTCGCGCTCCGCCTCGAGCGTCCGCGGAGCGCGGTCGGTACGGGTGGCCTGCCAGGTCTCGAACCACTCGGCGAGGGTGATGCGGGAGCCCGCGGGGTCCACCCACTGGGACGTACGGCCGGCGTCCTCCTGCCGGCGGGCCTCGGCGAGGGCGTCGCGCCGCCCGGAGAAGGTGCGGGTGCTGCGGAGGCGGCCGTCGACCCGGAAGCGCCCGATCCAGACGCTGCGCCCCTGCCTGTCGGTCCGCTGCTCGGTGTACGCCACCGCAGCAGGGTATATGCGTCGTTCGTCCATGGGCAGGGCCGTGCGCCGGAGCGGTGCCCGGTAGGTTGTGCCCATGCGCGTCCTCGTCACCGGCGGTGCCGGCTACATCGGCTCCCACACCGTCCTCTCCCTGCTGTCCGCGGGCCACGACGTGGTCGTCGCGGACAGCTACGCGAACAGCAAGCCCAGCGTGGTCGGGCGGCTCGAGGATCTGTCCGGCCGGGCGGTCCCGGCCCACGCGATCGACCTGACCGACGCGGCGGCGACCGACCGTCTCTTCGCCACCGAGCAGCTCGACGCCGTGATCCACTTCGCCGCGCTGAAGGCGGTGGGGGAGTCGGTGGTCAAGCCGCTCGAGTACTACCGCAACAACCTCGACAGCACGTTCTCCCTGGCCGCGGCCATGCAGAACCACGGCGTGACGCGGTTCGTGTTCTCGTCGTCGGCCACGGTGTACGGGGAGAAGGCGCCCGTCCCGTACCGCGAGGAGTACGAGCACCTGTCCGCGACGTCGCCGTACGGGCAGTCGAAGGTGATGATCGAGCGCGTCCTGGCCGACGTGGCGCAGGTGACCGACGGCTGGAAGGTCGCGCTGCTGCGCTACTTCAACCCCGTCGGCGCGCACGAGTCGGGGCAGCTGGGCGAGGACCCGCAGGGCGTCCCGAACAACCTCATGCCGTACCTGGCGCAGGTGGCGGTGGGCCGGCGCGACCACCTGACGGTGTTCGGCGACGACTACCCCACCGCGGACGGCACGTGCGAGCGCGACTACATCCACGTGATGGACCTCGCCGAGGGCCACGTCGCGGCGCTCGAGCACCTCGACGTGATGTCGGAGCCGGTGCGGCCGTTCAACCTGGGCACGGGTTCCGGCACGTCGGTGCTGGAGCTGCTCCGCTCCTTCGAGCGGGCGGTCGGGCGGGAGCTGCCGTACGTCGTCGGGCCGCGGCGGGCGGGCGACCTGCCGGCCTTCTGGGCCGACGCGACCCGCGCCCGGAAGGAGCTCGGCTGGGCAGCGACGCGGACCCTGGACGAGATGTGCGCCGACACCTGGCGCTGGCAGTCGCAGAACCCGCAGGGCTTCCCGGACGCCTGAGCACCTGGTCACCTGAGCCGAGATGGTGCGTCGGTCCGCATGATGAGCCCCGAGCGGCGCTCATCATGCGGACCGAC
This sequence comes from Antribacter gilvus, assembly GCF_003946865.1. Classification (GTDB taxonomy): domain Bacteria; phylum Actinomycetota; class Actinomycetes; order Actinomycetales; family Cellulomonadaceae; genus Antribacter; species Antribacter gilvus. Next base: position 134,073 of record NZ_QXTH01000005.1, on the reverse strand, counting down.
GCACCATCTCGGCGATCCGGGACTGTCAGCCCCAGTGCCTGCCGCCGGACTGGTACTGCGCCTGCGCCTGCAGGTGCGCCTGGACGCGGGCCTGCTGCGCCTCGAACGCCTCGTCGAACCGGCGCACCACCGACCACGGGATCTTCTCGTGCGGCTCGATGTCGTAGCCGTTCGCGGCAGCCCACGCCCGGATCTGCGACGGCCGCGAACCCTCGGTGGAGATCGGGACGTGGCTGCCCTCCTCCTCGAGCGGCGGGAACTCCAGCGGGGTGGCCTGCCGGATCAGGTTGAGGACCACGTCCTCCCCGACGTCGAGGAGCCGCGAGGCCGCGTACAGGTCCTGGCGCTCCTCCTGGGAGTACTCGTCGTCGTGGATGGCCCGCTGGACCATCGCCACGACCAGGTTCCTGCGGATCTGCGCCGCCTGCGCGGGCTCCAGGCGGAAGGCGCGCGCGACGTCGTCGGCCCCCGCCGCGCCCGGCCGGACGAGGCGCCCGTCCATGACGGCCTCGGCCAGGAGCTCGGCGTACGCGTGCGCGGCCGAACCGCCGGGCGCCACCGAGCCGGCCAGGTCGAGCCCCGCCATCTGGTGCGAGAGCCGGGCGGACACCGTCCAGGGGCGGCCGTCCTCACCGAGCTCCGGCGTGAAGGGCTTCGCAAGGAGGGACTGCGGGATCGCGTGCCGCACGGGCTCGTGCGGCCACGGCACCACCCACGCGTAGACCGGCACGTGCGCGAGCTCCTGGAGCACCGGCACCTCCCAGCCGCCGCTGAGGTACCGCTCCATCAGGCCGGCCAGCGCGCGCGCCTCACCGAGGGCGCTGCGCACGTCCATGAACGGCACGGTGGCAGCCGAGCAGCAGTCGGCCAGCCGCCGACGGGTCAGGTGCGGCAGGTAGTGGAAGCTGGCCTGGAACGTGCTGACCGTCGCGAGCGCCGGCAGGTCCCACCCGGCCCGGGCGTACTCCACGCGCAGCACCTCGGACGTGTGCGTCGGGTGGTGCGCCACCAGCGCCATGCGGGCGAGGCGCTCCCGGAGCACGTACGCGACGTCGGTGAACCCCGAGTCGGGGTCGGGCATCATGGTCCACTCGTCCACGACGGCGCCACGCTCGTCGAGCCGCACCACGGCGATCTCCCGGACGCGGTCGCGGTCCGGCTGGATACCCGTCGTACGGATCCCCACGGTCGCGAAGACGGGCCGGCCGACCGGCGTCGCGCTCGCGGTGACAGGGCTCCACACGGGCGTCCGTGACATGGCACGGGAAACGCCAGGCATATCCGTAGCGGACATCGTCCCCCTTCCGATCAGCTCGCGGGCTCCAATGCCCGCATGCCGGAGAAGAATGCCACCTCATCGCCAGATGGCAAAGGCGCCTGACGGGTGAACAGTCCGTGAACTTGGACGGACGTCCATGTCCGGTTGGGAGATCGCTTACCCCGGCGCGTCGTCCGGCGTGCCGCGCCGGTCCCCGCGCGTCGCTCCCGGCGGGTCACGTGCGAAGATTCCCGCGTGTCCCGCAGAGAGCTCGTCGTGCTCGGCACCGCCAGCCAGGTACCCACGCGCACGCGCAACCACAACGGCTACGTCCTGTTCTGGGACACCGAGGCCGTCCTGTTCGACCCCGGCGAAGGCACCCAGCGACAGATGCTCCACGCGGGCGTCTCCGCCACCGACCTCACCCGCATCGCGCTCACCCACCTCCACGGCGACCACAGCCTCGGCCTCGCGGGGGTGGTCCAGCGCCTCAGCCTCGACGGCGTGCCGCACGCGGTCCCGGTGTCGTACCCGGCGTCGGGCGAGGCCTGGGTGCGCCACCTCTGCGACTCCACCGCCTTCCACCACCGCGAGCGCCTCGTCCTGCAGGGCCTGGAGGCCGACGGTCCCGTGCCCCGCGTCCCCGGCGAGGTCCACGGCGCCGCGACGCTGCGCGCCGCCCGCCTCGACCACACCCTCGAGGCCTTCGGCTACCGCCTCGACGAGCCGGACGGACGCAGCCTCGACCCCGCCCTGCTCGCGGCCGCAGGCATCGGAGGGCCCGACGTCGGCCGCCTCCTCCGCGAGGGGACCCTCACCACCGCCCGGGGCCGGGTCGCGGTCGAGGACGTGAGCGTGCCACGGCCCGGCCAGAGCGTCGCCTTCGTCATGGACACCCGTCTCTGCGACGCCGTCCACGACCTCGCCCGCGGTGTGGACCTCCTCGTCATCGAGTCCACCTTCCTCGACCGGGACCGGGCGCTCGCCGAGGAGCACGGGCACCTGACGGCGCGGCAGGCGGCGCAGGTCGCGGCCGACGCCGGCGTGCGGACCCTGGTGCTCACCCACTTCTCGCAGCGGTACACGGATCCTGCGGAGTTCGAGGCGGAGGCGCGGGCGGTGTTCTCCGGGAGACTGCACGTGGCCGCCGACCTGGACCGGGTGCCGGTGCCGCGACGGCGCGCCGTGCGCGACACGCCCGTGTGACATCACCGCGGGGGATGGCGGTTCGTCCCGTCGTCTCGGACACTGGGACAACAAGGTGCTTAACGGACAAGGGGGGTCCTGTGGCGGTGAAGGTGACGATCGTCGACTGGCGTGCGGCCGGGGCGCTGGCCTTCGCGCTGCCGTACCTCGCATACCGCACGGTGGTGACCGAGCAGGTGCAGCCGGCTCTGACGATGCTGCGGGCGGGCGGCGACTGGTCCGCCGAGGTGCCGCTGCTGTTCGTCACCCTCGGGCTGCTGCTCGCGGGCGCGGCCCTCGCCCTCGAGCCGGCGATCGGGTCCAAGCGCTACCCGGTGCTCAACCTGCTCGTCGCGGGCGGGCTGCTGGTCGGGTTCGTGTATCTGGGTTTCCTCACGGGACAGGACCAGCTGGGGTGCTCGGTGCTGAGCCTGACGTGGTGCGGGTGAGAGGGCTGGAGTTCTTCTGCAGGCCAGGGCAGGTCTCCTGGTACGAAGTTGGGCCGCTCTCTCAGTCCTGACTGAGGGGGCCGTTGGCGTGCGGGCTTAGCCGATCCGAGCGTCCGGTTGCCTCGCCCGCCGACCACGCCTAGGGTGGTCCACGAAGGCCAGGGCAGGTCTCCTGGTTTCAGCAAGGCCACGGCCCCGCCAGTTTTCACTGGCGGCGCCGTTTGGCATTTCTAGGGACGTTTCGCCGCTAGCTGCGTCACCCGCTGCATCGAGTTCAACCATCGTTGCGCGGCGGGATCCATCTCCCCAAGAACTCGGCGCATCGCGGCGAGGTGGGGTGAACACTGTTGGGCGAGATCACCGGTTCCAGGTGTGCTATCCGGTTCCGGAGCCGATGCAGAGCCTCGACGTCCCCTGTCACGTGCCCGTGCCGGCGCTCGCAATGCGGAAACGCCGATGCGAGCGCCTCGGTCCAGATGCGGAGGCATCCCGGGTCGGAGTCGCGAAGAAGAAATCGCCAGGTGCCCATCGTCAGCTGAGCGAGGACGTCGTCGTGCGTGATGCTCCGTGGTGCACCGCTGCTGTGCGAGACGGCCACGCCGGCCCGCTGTGCCGCCTTCGCGATGTCGCGACCGATGACGCGACGGAGGAGGCGGCACGGGTCCAGCAGCCAGTCGGCACCGTGAGCTAGCCCGGTTCCGCTGTCGATCTGGTCCGCGTTCCACTCCCTCAGGCGCACGTCGATCCGGTTTCGAAGTGCCACCTCAAAGAGGTGTAAGCACTCGCACAGCGCGGCCGACATCTCGATGTTCCAGCGATAGAGGCGCAGGGCAGGGCGCAGCTTGTGGTCGGCCGCCCGGAGATACGGCGCCAAGCGCGCGGGGCTTAAAAGCGTGGCTACTGCCGTGTGGTGGCTCGTAGCCACAGCGGTTGTCGATGCGGACATGGGTGGCGGGCTCTCCTTACCAAGGGTGAGGATCAAGCGTCCCATCTCCGATGGCGTTTCGCCCGGGATGATGTCGTTTGTTGCATCTACGCAACCCCATTGACCTTCCCCCTGGGGCAACGCCGAGGGTCGTCCTGCCGGTGACCGCCACCGGCAGACGAGGATGACGCCATGGAGCACCTGAGCATCGGCGACTTCGCCCGTGCCAGCGGGCTGACGCCCAAGGCCCTGCGCCTGTACGACGAGCTCGGCCTGCTCCCGCCCCATCACGTGGACCCGTTCACGGGGTACCGCTGGTACACGCCCGCTCAGCTCGGGCGGGCGGGCCTGGTGGCCCGGCTGCGCCTGGTCGGCATGCCCCTGGCCCGCATCCGTGCGGTCACGGACCTGCCGCCCCACGCCGCCGCCCGCGAGGTCGAGGCGTACTGGCGCCAGGAGGAGGCCGACCTGGCCTCCCGGCGCGCCGTGGTGTCCGCTCTCGTCGCCGACCTCAGATCGAGGGAGACCTCTATGACCACCCCGACCAGCACCCTCCGGTTCCGCTCGGCGGTCCGCCTCGGCCAGGGAGCCCGACCTGCCCAGCAGGACGCCGCCTTCGCCGGCACCACGTGCCTGGCCGTCGCGGACGGCTTCGGGCCCGACGACGGCCCCGCCCACCTCGCGCTCGCGGGTCTCGCGGCGCTGGACCTGCCCGCCCGGCCGGACCTGCCTGCCGCGGCACGCCTCGACGAGGTGCTCGACGACGCCGTCCGAGCCCTGGCGGCGCGCTCGCCCCGCCCGGACCCCGAGGGCACCACCCTCACGGCCGTGCTCCTCGACGGGGACCAGCTCCACACCCTGCACGTGGGCGACTCGCGCCTCTGGCTCGTCCGCGACGGTGCCACGCTCCTGACGACCGACCACACGATGGTCACCGGGCTGGTCGCGGAGGGCAGGCTCACCGACGAGGAGGCGCGGCTGCACCCGCACCGGACCCTCCTGAACCGCGTCCTGGACGCCCGGGGCGCAGACGCCGACCGCCTGACCGGCAGAGTCAGCCCAGCAGACGCGTCATGAACACGCTGTTCGGGTCCGCCACGTAGTCGCCGAACGGCCCGCACTCCGCGAACCCGTACCGCCCGTACAGGCGCCGCGCCGTCGCGAAGAAGTCCTGCGACCCCGTCTCCAGGCTCACCCGCCCGTAGCCCTGCGACACCGCCTCCGCCAGCAGCACCTCGAGCACCGCCGACGCCACCCCACGGCCACGCGCGCTCGCGGCCGTCCGCATGGACTTGATCTCCGCCTCGGGCGCCCCGCCGTCGACCCCGGGCAGCTCCTTGAGCGCACCGCAGCCCAGGACCGTGCCGTCGTCGTCCCGGGCCGTCCAGAACGTGATGCCCGGCGCGAGGAGCGCCGAGTGGTCCAGAGCGTGCACGCTCTCCGGCGGGGACGTCGCGTACATGTCGGCGAGGTGCTCGTCGAGGAGGGCCGCGACGTCGTCGCGCACGGGGGAGTCGAGGGTGATCCGCACACCGACATTCTCCAGCCCGGCGCGGGGGCCTGTCCCCGACGCCCACGGACCGGCACACTCGGACCATGAGGTCCCTCGCGATCGACGCGTGCCCCGACCCGGACGTCATCGACGTCCAGGCCCTGCCCCTGCCGCCCGGGCTGCCCACCGACCCCGCGTGGTGGCTCCGCGAGCTCTTCGCCTTCGGGTCCGCACCCTGGCCCGTCAAGGCCCTCATGGGCGTACGACAGCTCGTCGCCGGGATCGTCGGCGCGAGCACCCACCGCACCGGCCCCGACGTCTTCGCGCAGGACGCCGCCGACGACCGCGAGGTCATGGCCCACGAGAGCGACACCCACCTCGACTTCTGGGCCGGCGTGGCCGTCGACGACGGCCTCTTCCAGGTCACCACCGTCGTCACGCTCCACGGCTGGCGCGGCCGCCTCTACTGGGCCCCCGTCGGCGCCCTCCACGCGCCCATCCTGCGCTCCATGATGCGCCGCACCATCGCCCGCGCCGTCGCCGGTACCGCAACACGCTGAACCACAGCTCCACAACCCCGCCTGGCGCTCGCGGCCCGGGAGCGGTACTACTGGTCCGCCCGCACCGTCGCGCGCCCCCCGAAGAAGCCCAGGAGTTCCGCATGTCCATGCCCAGCCCGAGCTACACCATCACCCTGCGAGTGGAGGTGCCGGCCTCCCAGAGCGCGACGAGCACCGTCGTGACCGCGGTGTCCGACACCGGCGCCCAGGTGATGGGCGTCGACATCGCGCACTCGACGTCGCACGGGCTCGTCATGGACGTCACCTGCGACACGATCGACGCGGAGCACGGCGAGCGGGTGGTCGACGCCGTCAACGCGATCGAGGGCGCACGGGTCCACAAGTGGAGCGACTCGACGTTCCTCATGCACCTGGGCGGCAAGATCGAGGTCACGACGAAGGTGCCGCTCAAGACGCGCCGGGACCTGTCGCGTGCATACACGCCGGGAGTGGCCCGGGTGTGCCTGGCGATCGCGGAGAACCCGGAGGACGCGCGCCGGCTGACGATCAAGCGCAACACGGTGGCCGTGGTGACGGACGGGACCGCCGTTCTGGGCCTGGGCGACATCGGCCCGGCCGCGGCCCTGCCCGTGATGGAGGGCAAGGCGGCGCTGTTCAAGGAGTTCGGTGGCGTGGACGCGTGGCCGGTGTGCCTGGACACGAAGGACGTCGAGGAGATCATCATGATCGTCAAGGCGCTCGCGCCGGTGTACGGCGGGGTGAACCTCGAGGACATCTCCGCGCCGCGCTGCTTCGAGATCGAGGCGCGGCTCCGTGAGGAGCTCGACATCCCGGTGTTCCACGACGACCAGCACGGAACGGCGATCGTGGTCCTGGCCGCGCTGATCAACGCGCTGAAGGTCGTGGGCAAGTCGCTCGACGAGGTGCGGATCGTCGTGTCGGGGGTGGGCGCGGCGGGGAACGCGATCATCCGGCTGCTCAAGGCGCAGGGCGCGCGGCACATCGTCGCGTTCGGCCGGGACGGGGCGCTGCACCGCGGCCGGCCCACGGACGACCCGCACCGCGGCTGGATCATCGACAACACCAACGAGGACGGCTTCTCCGGCTCGCTGCAGGACGGGCTCAAGGGCGCGGACGTGTTCGTCGGGGTATCGTCGGGCGACATCCTCACCGGGGACGACGTGGCGCAGATGGCCGACGGCGCGATCGTGTTCGCCCTGGCCAACCCCACGCCGGAGGTGGACCCCCGCGCGGCCGCGCAGACCGCCGCCGTGGTGGCCACGGGCCGCAGCGACCACCCGAACCAGATCAACAACGTGCTGGCGTTCCCGGGGCTGTTCCGCGGGCTCCTCGACACGGGAGCCACGGACATCACCACGGAGATGCTGCGCGTCGCGGCGGTCGCGATCGCCGAGGTCGTGGGGCCGGAGGAGCTGAACAGCGCGTACATCATCCCGGGCGTGTTCGACCACCGGGTCGCCGAGGCGGTCGCGGACGCCGTGCGAGAGCAGGCACGGCTCGCCCCGGCGTGAGCGCGCGGTGTGAGCGCCGGCCCTGAGCGCCCGGCGCCCGGCCTGAGCGCCCGCCGGGCGCCGGGTGTTCAATCGTGGTGTGAAACGGATCGGGTTCCTGTCCTTCGGCCACTGGACGCCGTCGCCTGCCTCGCAGGTGCAGACGGCGTCGGACGCCCTGCTGCAGTCGATCGAGCTGGCCGTGGCCGCGGAGGAGCTGGGCGCCGACGGCGCCTACTTCCGCGTGCACCACTTCGCCCGGCAGCTCGCGTCGCCCTTCCCGCTGCTCGCGGCCGTCGGGGCGCGCACGAGCCGGATCGAGATCGGCACGGGCGTGATCGACATGCGGTACGAGAACCCGCTGTACATGGCGGAGGACGCCGGCGCCGCAGACCTCGTCTCGGGCGGACGGCTGCAGCTCGGCATCAGCCGTGGGTCACCCGAGCAGGTCGTCGAGGGGTACCGGTACTTCGGGTACGAGCCGTCCGAGGGCCAGTCCGACGCCGACATGGCGCGCGACCACACAGCGGTGTTCCTGAAGGTGCTCGAGGGGGAAGGGTTCGCGGAGCCGAGCCCGCGGCCCATGTTCCCGAACCCGCCCGGCCTGCTGCGGGTCGAGCCGTGGTCGGACGGGCTGCGGGACCGCGTCTGGTGGGGCGCCGGGACGCGTGCCACGGCGGAGTGGACCGCCCAGCAGGGCATGAACCTGATGAGCTCGACCCTCCTGACCGAAGACACCGGCGTGCCGTTCCACCAGCTGCAGGCCGAGCAGATCCAGCGGTTCCGCGACGCGTGGAAGGCTGCCGGCCACGCGCGCGAGCCTCGGGTGTCGGTGAGCCGGTCCATCTTCCCCATCACCGACGACCGGGACCGCGCCTACTTCGGGCGCGAGGCCGGCGACTCCGACCAGGTGGGGATCATCGACGGGGTCCGCGCCCGGTTCGGCAAGACGTACGCGGGGGAGCCGGACCAGGTGATCCGCGAGCTCGCCGAGGACGAGGCAGTCGCCGCCGCGGACACCCTGCTGCTGACCGTGCCGAACCAGCTCGGCGTGGACTACAACGCACACGTGCTGGAGAACGTCGTCAAGCACGTCGCACCAGAGCTGGGCTGGCGGTAGGACCGTCCCGGCCAGAGCGTGGGGCGCACGCCAGGCGCCCGCCCCACGCGATCAGGTCAGCCCAGCGCGACGGTCAGGTCCTCCAGGACCTGCGCCACGACCACGGCAAACGCAACCAGAAGCCCCAGCACGCTGCCCGTCGCCACCAGGAGCGGCGTCCAGCGGGGCGTCGGCACCACCTCAACATCGACCCGACGGGCCGACGTCGCAGCAGCACTGTCCTCGAACCAACTCGTGTTCCCCATACCCACTACCACGCACCACCAGCCAGGAACGTTGCGCACCGCCCCCGAAGGATGCGCGATCGTGACCTCGACTCACCCACCCAGCAACACCCTCACCTGCGACAACGCCGACGCACGCCCGACCACGTGCACCCCCGCCCACGCACCCGCCGACCCCTGGCCCACCGCCGCCCCCGCCAGGCCCGACCGCTGCGCCGACCACCGCTCCCAGTGCCCCGCGAACGACCGCGAACCCACCACACGACCCCGCTCCAGCTGACCCGCGAGCGCCGCCTCCATCGGCACGTCGATCACCACCAGAACCGGCCGCCACCCCCGCGCACGCGCCAACCGCGCCAGCACCTCCCGCCGACGCGGCCGCGTCGCCGGATCATGCACCATCAGCACCCGGCGCTCGCGGGCCGGCCCACGCAGCACCTGCCAGAGCGTCCGCAGCGCGTGCACCGTGTGCACCACGTACCGGTACGACCGGTACGGCACCCACGACGGCAGCACCGCCGCGAACCACCGCCTCTGCACGTCAGGGTCGACGACGGTCGCCCCACCGCCCTCGCCCGCGATCCGGGCGAGGAGCGTGCTCTTCCCAGCGCCCGGCACACCACCGACCAGGACGAACAACGGGGTGCCGGGGGAGCCGTCCGGCCCCACGACGACGGGCCGCGCCTCAGCAGCGGTCTCTACGAGCATCCGGTTCCTTCCCTCAGGTCTCCTGGACGAACAGCATCGCGGGCGAAGGTGCGCGAACCTGAGGAGCGGCCTGTGGATCCGCTGTGCGACGCGACAAACACCCGAGCCGACGATCCGCCCGTTGCTGACATAACGGTCAAGACCGCGTCAGCGTTCCCGACCAGCCCCGAACCAGGGGAGACCCCACCCACCCACGACAACGTCAGACACCCGTGACACGATCTAGACGTGACCAGCAGAGAGGCACCCCAACACCTCCGCGACCTCGCCCTCCTGCGCCGCGTCCGCGACCGCATCGACCGCGAGTACGCCCAACCCCTCGACGTCGAAGCCCTCGCCCGAGACATCCACGTCTCCGCCGGCCACCTCAGCCGCCAGTTCAAGGCCGCCTACGGAGAATCCCCCTACAGCTACCTCATGACCCGCCGCATCGAACGCGCCATGACGCTCCTCCGCCGCGGCGACCTCAGCGTCACCGACGTCTGCTTCGAGGTCGGCTGCTCCTCCCTCGGCACCTTCAGCACCCGCTTCACCGAGCTCGTCGGCATCCCACCCAGCACCTACAAGCGCGACGCGGCGCTCGCGGCCGCCGGCATCCCGCCGTGCGAGGCGAAGAAGGTCACGAGACCGGTCAGGAATCGAGAAGCACCGGCGACGAGCCCCGCCTAGCGTTGCCGCCATGGACATCAACCTTCACCACACGTTCCTTCCGCAGGACGACCCGGACGCGGCCCTGGCCTTCTACCGGGACGTCATCGGTTTCGAGGTCCGCAACGACGTCGGGTACGGCGGGATGCGCTGGATCACGGTCGGCCCGGCCGGGGGAGCCGGCACGTCGATCGTGCTGCACCCGCCGGCCGCGGACCCGGGCATCACGGACGACGAGCGCCGTACGATCACCGAGATGATGGCCAAGGGCACCTACGCGAGCGTGGTCCTCTCGGCCGACGACCTCGACTCGGCCTTCGAGCGGATCCAGGCCGCGGGGGCCGACGTCGTCCAGGAGCCGATCGACCAGGACTACGGGGTGCGCGACTGCGCCTTCCGGGACCCGGCGGGCAACATGGTCCGCATCCAGCAGCGCTAGGGCGCGGGAGCGCCGACCGCCATGTGCGTCCGAGGATTCATGCCACCACCAGAGGGATACAGGATGAGCAAAGCCACGAGCACCGACACCGGCACCCGGGCGGCCACCCCGCACGTGGCCGACACCCATGACCTGATCCGCGTGCAGGGCGCGCGGGAGAACAACCTCAAGGACGTGGACGTCGAGATCCCGAAGCGCCGCCTGACGGTGTTCACGGGCGTCTCGGGTTCCGGCAAGAGCTCCCTGGTGTTCGACACGATCGCCGCGGAGTCGCAGCGGATGATCAACGAGACGTACAGCACCTTCGTGCAGGGCTTCATGCCGACGCTCGCGCGGCCCGACGTGGACCTGCTCGACGGGCTGACCACGGCGATCATCGTCAACCAGGAGCGGATGGGCGCGAACCCGCGCTCGACGGTGGGCACGGTCACGGACGCGAACGCGATGCTCCGCATGCTGTTCAGCCGGCTGGGGGAGCCGCACGTGGGCCCGCCCACCGCCTTCTCGTTCAACATCCCGACGAGCAGGGCGAGCGGGGTGATGAGCACGGAGAAGGGCGGACGCGTCGAGAAGGCCGTGGTGCGCGACGTGATCTACCTCGGCGGCATGTGCCCGCGCTGCGAGGGCCGCGGCTCCGTCTCGGACATCGACCTGTCCGAGGTGTTCGACGACTCGAAGTCGCTCGCCGAGGGCGCCATCAAGGTGCCCGGCTACACGGCTGACGGCTGGATGGTGCGCGGCTTCGCGGAATCGGGCTTCGTGGACCCGGACAAGCCGATCCGCGACTACACGAAGAAGGAGCTCGACGACTTCCTCTACAAGGCGCCCACCAAGGTCAAGGTCCAGAACATGAACCTGACCTACGAGGGCCTGATCCCCAAGATCCAGAAGTCCATGTTCTCCAAGGACCTCGACGCGGTGCAGCCGCACATCCGTGCGTTCGTCGAGCGGGCGGCGACGTTCGGCACCTGCCCGGACTGCGACGGCACGCGGCTGTCGGAGGCTGCGCGCTCGTCGAAGATCGAGGGGAAGTCGATCGCCGACGTCTGCACCATGCAGATCACCGACCTCGCGGCGTGGGTGCGCGGGCTGGACCTGCCCGCCGCGAAGCCGCTGCTCAAGGGCCTGGGGGAGAACCTCGACTCGTTCGTCGAGCTGGGGCTCGGCTACCTGAGCCTCGACCGCCCGTCGGGCACGCTGTCCGGCGGCGAGTCGCAGCGCATCAAGATGCTGCGGCACCTCGGGTCCTCGCTCACGGACGTCACCTACGTCTTCGACGAGCCCACGATCGGGCTGCACCCGCACGACATCGCCCGGATGAACGACCTGCTCCTGCGGCTGCGGGACAAGGGCAACACGGTGCTGGTGGTGGAGCACAAGCCCGAGACCATCGCCATCGCCGACCACGTCGTCGACCTGGGTCCCGGCGCCGGCACGGGCGGCGGCACCATCTGCTTCGAGGGCACCGTCGACGAGCTCCGGAAGAGCGACACGGTCACCGGACGGCACCTCGACGACCGGGCCGCGCTCAAGGAGACCGTGCGCACCGGGTCAGGCGCGCTCGAGGTCCGCGGCGCGACCATGCACAACCTGCAGGACGTCGACGTCGACCTCCCGCTCGGCGTCCTCGTCGTCGTGACCGGCGTGGCGGGCTCCGGCAAGAGCTCTCTGATCCACGGGTCCGTGGCGCCGCGCGACGAGGTCGTCACCATCGACCAGAGCGCGATCCGGGGCTCCCGGCGCAGCAACCCCGCCACGTACACGGGGCTGCTCGAGCCCATCCGCAAGGCGTTCGCGAAGGCGAACGGGGTCAAGCCGGCGCTCTTCTCGGCCAACTCCGAGGGTGCGTGCCCGTCGTGCAACGGGAACGGCGTGGTCTACACCGAGCTGGGCTTCATGGAGACGGTCTCCACGCCGTGCGAGGAGTGCGGCGGCAAGCGGTTCCAGGCGGCGGTGCTCGACTACCGCCTCGGCGGCAAGAACATCAGCGAGGTCCTCGAGATGCCCGTGACCGAGGCAGAGGAGTTCTTCTCGGCGGGGGAGTCCCGGATCCCGGCGGCCCACGCGATCCTGCAGCGCCTGGCCGACGTCGGCCTTGGGTACCTCTCCCTGGGGCAGCCGCTCACGACCCTGTCGGGCGGTGAGCGCCAGCGCCTGAAGCTCGCCTCGCAGATGGGGGAGAAGGGCGACGTCTACGTGCTCGACGAGCCGACGACGGGCCTGCACCTCGCCGACGTCGAGCAGCTGCTGGGCCTCCTGGACCGCCTGGTCGACTCGGGCAAGTCGGTCATCGTGATCGAGCACCACCAGGCGGTCATGGCCCACGCGGACTGGATCATCGACCTCGGCCCGGGTGCCGGCCACGACGGCGGCCGCATCGTCTTCGAGGGGACGCCTGCCGACCTGGTCGCCGGACGGGCGACCTTGACGGGGGAGCACCTGGCCGAGTACGTCGGCGCCTGACGGTCAGGGGCGCCGCCTGATGCAGACCTTCGTGGTGACTATCGCGGCGCCCCCCGCCCGGCTCTTCGACTACCTCGGGGACCCGCGCCACCGCCCGCAGTGGCAGTCGAGCCTCCGCTCCGTGCGGCTCCTCGACGACGGCCCGCCGCGTATCGGCACCCGGTGGGCCGACCGGATGGCGGTCGGCGGCGAATCCTCTATGGAGATTGTCCGGTTTGAGCCGCCGGACGGCGCCGGGGGAGCGGGCGCCTGGGCAGAGGTCGCTCGCTGGCACGGGCTCGTGGCGACGCTCGCGCTGACGTTCGACCCGGTGCCGGGCGCGCCGTCCCGCACGGCGCTCGGCGTGACGGTCGACGTGCAGGGCCGTCCGCGCTGGCTGGCCGCGGCGCTGCGCACGCTGGCGCCGACGGCGATCCGGTCGGACCTGCGCCAGGCGGCCCGAGTGGTCGCTACCCTCTGACCATGCCTCTCGCCCTGATCACCGGAGCAGCACGCGCCAACAGCATCGCCGCCGGTATCGCACCCCGCCTCGCGTCGGACGGCTGGGACGTCGTCACCAGCGACCTCGAGGTGGGCGACTACCCGTGCGACCTCTCCACGCCGACCGGCCCCACGGAGCTGATCGAGACGGTCAGCCGGGAGCGCGGCCCGATCGGCGCGCTCGTGCTCAGCCACGCGCACGACGTCACCTCAGGAATCCTCGACACGACGGCCGAGAGCTTCGACCTGCACGTCGCCGTCAACACGCGCGCGAGCCTCCTGCTCATCGCCGCGTTCGCGCGACAGACCGCGGCCGACGGCGGAGCGATCGTCGCCCTCACGAGCGACCACACCACCGGGAACCTGCCGTACGGAGCCTCGAAGGGCGCGCTGGACCGCATCGTCATCTCGGCCGCGCGCGAGCTGGGACCTCGAGGCATCTCGGCGAACGTCCTCAACCCGGGGCCGGTCGACACGGGCTGGATGGACGACGGGATGCGCGCCGCGCTCACCGAGCAGCATCCGCTGGGCCGGCTCGGCACGCCGAAGGACATCGCGAGCGTCGTGTCGTTCCTGGTCTCGCCCGAGGGCCGGTGGATCTCCGGGCAGCTGCTCCAGAGCGACGGGGCGTTCTCGGCACGCTTCTGACGCCCGCTTCGGGCGTCGCCCAAGTAACCGATAATGCACATTATGTCAGTCCGCCGGGGTAGGACGTCCGCAGCATGAGCAGCGCGATCGCCAGAACGACGACCGCGAGCAGCGCTGGCGTGAGCTGTGTCAGCGCCGCCCGCCTCTTGTCCGGGGACGACAGCAGCAGCACGAGCCCGGCGAGCACCATCGAGCCCGTACCGGTGAAGATCAGCGTCGCGCCGACCACGGTGTGCGCCTGCTGGACGAAGACGATGCCCGCCACCGTGGCGATCGCCAGGAACAGGTTGTAGAAGCCCTGGTTGAACGCCAGCTCGCGCGTGGCCGCCGCCTCCTCGCGGCTCGTGCCGAAGGTCTTGCGCGCCCGGGGGCTGGTCCATGCGAGCGACTCGAGCACGAAGATGTACAGGTGCAGCAGGGCGGCGAGCCCCGCGAGCACGAGCCCGACCTGCAACAGCCCGGCCTCGATCACGGCGCCTTCCTCTCGGGCTTGCGGCGCATCGTCAGGTACAGGCCCGCCAGCGTGAGCACCACGGCGATCCCGAACACCGACCAGTTCGTGGGGATGCCCACGAGGCTCCTCACCTCCGCGAGGCAGGCCGAGCCGGTCTCGGCGCAGGCCGTCGACCGGACGAGCGGCGCCGTCAGCACCGCGGCGGCAACGACTGCGCCGACCCCCCAGATCCACAGCCGCGTCGCCAGGACGCCCCCCGAACCCGTGCCGCTCATCCCGGTTCCCTCCGTCGTGGCCCACACCCCCGCCGTCCCGATGCTCCCAGGTCCCGGTGCCCGACGGCGGCACTCGCCCCGGCATGTCGCCGCGCCTCTTGTGCACCCGTCCGTCAGGGCCACCCCTCCCCGGTGCGTGCCACCACGCGGGGCGAACGAATGTTCTATACAATGGTGTATAGCGCAACACAACGGTCACATCCGGCATGTCGGGCGGCGTGTCAGTGGTGCGTCGTAGTGTCTGCGCAGGTCAGCATCAGTCCACTAGCCCGATGAGGAGGATCCTGTGGTCGCTCCCCCACGCCTGGACCGCATCACGGTCGCCGAGGCGTCACGCCGCTACCTCGCGACCGTCGAGGTGGAGACCGTCCGGGGCGTCCTCTCCCCCGCCACGGCCCGCAGCTACACGCGCGACGTGACCGAGTTCGTCCGTCTCGCCGGCGGCGACCGCGTCCTCGACGACGTCACGGGACCCGACGTGGACCACCTTCTCGTCCGCTACCAGTCTGCCCCCGACGCCCGCTACACCGACCCGGGGCGCAAGAGCGGCCCCGGGCGGTCGACCGCGACCGTCAACCGGTTTCGGCAGTCCCTGACCCGGTTCTTCTCCCACGCCGTGCGCGAGTGCTGGGTGCAGGCCGACCCCATGCAGTGGGCCTCCCCGCCGGCGAAGGTCCGCGGCGGGCTGCGCACCGCCCGGACCGCCCTGTCGGCCGGCGCGGCCCGCTCGCTGCTCGAGGTCGCCACGACCGACGCGACCTCGACCGCCCAGGGCGAGCGACCGGCGTCGGGCAACCGCGGAGCCCGGACCGACCAGGACCTCGCCCTGCGCGACCGGCTCGTCGTGGCGCTGCTCCTGGTGCTCGGGCCGCGCGTCTCGGAGCTGGCCCGGGCCGACGTCGCGGACGTGGCCCGCGAGCCGGACCACACCCGCTGGCGCATCCACGGCAAGGGCGGCCATGTCCGGACCGTCACGCTCAGCCCGCCGCTCGCCCGCGCGCTCGACGACTACCTGGAGCGGCTGAGGCCCGTCCTCGCCGCCCGCCGCCCGCACGACACCGACGCGCAGCGCGCCCTCCTGCTGTCGTGGCGCGGCCGCCGGATCGACACCCAGGCGGTCCGCGACCTGCTGCGCCGCGCCGTCGACAAGATGCCGCCCGCCTACCGCCGCGAGGCGACACCCCACGCCCTGCGCCACACCACCGCGACCCTGCTCGTCGCCGACGGGTGGGACGTCAAGGTGGTCGCGGAGCTGCTCGGGCACGCGTCCATCGCGACCACCGGCGTCTACCTCGACCGCATCGAGGGCGAGCTCACCGCAGCCATCCGCTCCCACCCCCTGAGCGGCGCGCTCGGCTCCCCCGACGCCCCCGCACCCCGAGAACCCCGGAAAACACCCCCAGAAGCACCCCGAACCGCCCGTCCCGTCCCTGCTCAGCAGGTACCGTGAGTCCCGTGCAGACGCGACTGATCCCCGGTCTCACCCTCAACGTGCCACCTGAGACCCTGAGGTCCCTCCGGACCATGGCCGCCCGGACAGCCATCGTCGCCGCGGCAGTGCCCCTCGTGGCGGCCGCCGCGCTGACCATCACCGACAAGGTGCGCCGGCGCCTGCACCCGCTCACCGCGAAGTTCCCCACGGAGAAGCCCCTCACGGAGCAGGTCGGCGACACCGAGACCACGGTCTACACCTACGGCTCCGACCTCTTCGCCGCGATGCTCGAAGCCATCCGCGGCGCCCGGCACACCGTCATGCTCGAGACGTACATCTGGAAGGACGACGAGGTCGGGCAGGAGTTCAAGCAGGCCCTCGTCGACGCCGCCGACCGCGGCGTCCACGTCTACGTGACGTACGACGGCTTCGCCAACCTCGTCGTCCCGTTCTCGTTCTTCCGGTTCCCGCCCAACCTGCACGTGCTGCGCTTCCCCGCGATGCGCCCCGGGCTCCTCATGCTCGACGTGCGCCGCTCCGGTCGCGACCACCGCAAGATCCTCGTCGTCGACGACGAGATCGGCTTCGTCGGTGGATACAACCTCGGAAGTCTCTACGCCACCCAGTGGCGCGACACGCACCTCCGCCTCCGCGGGCCCGCCGTCTGGGAGCTGCGCAACGCGTTCGTCGACTTCTGGAACCGGCACCGCACCACCAAGCTGCCCGTCCTGCGCGACCACGGCTCCCACGACTGGCTCCCCCACCTCAAGGCCGCCCGCAACGCGCCCTCCGAGCTCGTCTTCCCGATCCGCGGCCTCTACCTCGACGCCATCGACCGGGCCGTCTCCCACGTCTCCATCACGCAGGCGTACTTCATCCCCGACCACGACATCCTCGCCGCGCTCCTCGCAGCCGCCCGGCGAGGGGTCGACGTCCGCGTCGTCGTCCCCGAGCGTTCCAACCACGTCGTCGCCGACTGGCTCGCCCGCGGCCACTACACCACCCTCCTGCGCGGCGGCGTCCGGATCTTCCTGTACCAGGGCGCCATGGTCCACGCCAAGACCGCCACCATCGACGGGCGCTGGACCACCGTCGGCACCGCGAACATCGACCGCCTCAGCCTCACCGGCAACTACGAGGTCAACCTCGAGATCATCGACCCCGGCCTCGCGGCCCGCATGGAGGACATCTTCCGCATGGACCTCTCCAACGCGCGGGAGCTCACGCTCGACGAGTGGGAGCGGCGCTCGCACCTGGCCAAGGTGGGCGAGACCCTGATCACGCCGCTGCGCCCCCTCCTCTGACCTCAGGAGTGCCAGGACTCGCCCTGCGCGAGGCGTACGTAGGCGTGCGCGCCGCCGAGGCGGTTGGGGGTGTCGAGCCACCGGGCCGTGAGCGCGTGACCCAGCTCGGACAGGAACGCGTCGTGCACCGGTACGACGATCCGGGCCGGCGTGGCGCGCGTGAAGTCGATGACCTCGCCCATCTTGAGCCAGGGAGCGGACACCGGGGTCAGCAGGACGTCGACCCCGCCCTCCACGGGTGGTGGGAGCTCGAACGAGTCGCCTGGGTGGTAGACGCTCGTCCCGCCCAGCCGGACGAGGTACGTGACGTTCACCGCGCGCGGCACGTCGCGGTGGATCTCCGCGTGCCGGCCCCCGCCGGCCGTGACGGTCGCGTCGCCGACGCGGAACGTCTCACCGGGCGTCGTCTCGTGCACGCGGTCCGCGGGAGCACCGGCCCTCAGGAGAACCTCGCGGGCCGGGCCGGTGGCCCACACCTCGAGCCCGGGCCGCAGGCCCAGCGCGCCGACGACCGGGCCGGCGTCCACGTGGTCGGCATGGTCGTGCGTCACGAGGACGCCGGTCGCGCCGGCGAGCGCGGCTGCGGTGTCCGAGTAGGTCCCGGGGTCGATGACGATGCGCGTCCCCTCGTCGGTGAGGGCTACGCAGGCGTGTCCGTGGAAGGTGAGCTGCACGTCCTCAGGCTAGACGTTCAGACGGCCGCGCGTGCCTTGGTGCGGCGCCGCTCGGCGAGCTCGTCGCCCTCCACCTCGGGCACGTCGTCGCCGTCGAGGGACTCCGTGGGCATCTCGGCGAGCGTGCCCTCGATCTCGCGCCACACCCGGCCGACGGCGATACCGAACACGCCCTGCCCGCCCTGCACCAGGTCCACGACCTCGTCGGGCGACGTGCACTCGTACACGCTCGCACCGTCGGACATCAGCGTGATCTGCGCCAGGTCGTCCACCCCGCGCTCGCGGAGGTGTGTCACCGCGCTGCGGATCTGCTGCAAGGAGACGCCGGTGTCGAGGAGCCGCTTGACGACCTTGAGGACCAGGATGTCCCGGAAGCTGTAGAGCCGGTGCGTGCCCGAGCCGGTGGCCGGCTTGATGCTCGGCTCGACGAGACCCGTGCGCGCCCAGTAGTCGAGCTGTCGGTACGTGATGCCCGCGACGCGGCACGCTGTGGTGCCGCGGTAGCCCGTCGACGAGTCCTGCTCCGTCAGGTCCTCACCGAAGAGGAGACCCTGGGCGCCGTGCGGGACCGCACCGTGCTCGGCTCTGACCTCACCGCTGGTGTTCACTGTGCCTCCTGGGGTGTCGTCTACACGCTAGGTGCCGTCCCCGGGGAGGTCAACGACGCTGCCCCTGAACGGCCTCCGGCGTGTCGCGCCGCGGCGCGGCATTGCACCGGTTTGCGACTCCTCCCTGCAACCTTCGCCCGCAACCCTCAACCTCAACCTCAGGTTGAGGTTGAGCCTTCCCCGCCCTCCTGGCCGGTGTGCCCCGAGAAGTCCTCGGGGGTGACGTGGTCGAGGAAGTCCCGGAACTTCTCGACCTCCCGCTGCTGGTCCACGTCGACCACCTCGACGCCCGCCAGGGCGACGATCTCCGCGGAACAGAGGACAGGGCTGTCGGTGCGCACCGCCAGCGCGATGGCGTCGGAGGCTCGCGAGTCGAGCCGCACGCCGTTGCTGAGCACGAGCTCAGCGAAGTAGATCCCGCCCTCGAGGGCGACGATCTCGACCCGCTCCAGGTCCACGCCCACGGCGGAGAGCAGGTCGCGCAACAGGTCGTGGGTCATGGGGCGGGGGGTGTTGAGGCCTGCCTGCGCCATCGCGATGGCGCTCGCCTCCCGCGATCCGATCACGATCGGCACCGCCAGGTCGGCAGCAGCATCCAGCAGCAGGACCACGATCTCGCGGTCCCGCTGCTGCTGGCGTACACCGAGCACCTCCATGGGCACCATCGGCACGTCGTCCGGGGTCACTTCTTCACGGTACGACGCGGGCGGGTGCACGGCGCGCCCACAGCCCCTGGAGGCAGGACCCGGCCGGAGGCTCAGGCGAGCTCGTCGACGCCCTGACGCACCCAGGCGGCGTGGAGCCGCGTGAACAGCTCACCGATCTCGGAGGCCATCGTCGCGGCCTGGCCACGGGCCGCAGACGACTGCTGGCTCCGCAATGGCGCCACGACCTGGTCGACGAGGGCCACCTGCCGGTCCGCGGCCGTGCGGAACGTTCTCAGGTGCCGGGGCTCGATGCCGTACTCGGCGAGGGCGCTCGCGATCCTGACCACGTCGACAGAGCCGGGGGCGAGCCGGTCCCCACCCTCGGTCTGCAGCACGCCGGCGCGCACGAGGTCCTCGACGAAGGCTGGTTCGGCGCCCGTGACGTCGGCCACCGACGCGACGGTCCAGCGACGGCGTGCGGGCGCGGCGGAGCCACCGGGGGCCAGCCGCGGGGCGGGGTGCTCGGACTCCTCCCCCGCGTCCATCGCCGCGAGGCGCTCCTTGATGACCTTGAGCGGCAGGTAGGAGTCGCGCTGCTCGGTGAGCACGAAGCGCAGCCGCTCGACGTCGGCCGGGCTGTACTGGCGGTAGCCGGAGGGCGTGCGGACAGGGTCGATGAGGCCCTGCTCCTCGAGGAAGCGGAGCTTCGAGTGGCTGACAGACCCGAACTCCGCGCCCAGGACGCGCAGGACGTCGCTGATCCGCATGGTGGCCTGGCGGGAGATCCCCCGAGGCCAGGGCTCGACCGCCGGCTCCAGCCCGGCGTCGAGCTCGTGCCGGCTGCCGCGGTCGCGCGCGGCGCCTGTGGTCACGACGCCGGCGTCCCCGCGCCCCACTGGACCGGCGCCTGCGGGCTCGCGTGGAACGTCAGCCGGAACTTGCCGATCTGCACCTCGTCCCCCGTGGTGAGCGACGCCGCGTCGATGCGCGTGCGGTTCACGTAGGTGCCGTTCAGCGAGCCGATGTCACGCACGGCGAACGTGTCGCCGTCACGGACGAACTCCGCGTGCTTGCGCGACACGGTCACGTCGTCGAGGAAGATGTCGGCCTGCTCGCTGCGGCCTGCGACGGAGCGGTCGGAGTCCAGCAGGAACCGCGCGCCGAACCCGGGGCCACGCTGCACGATGAGCAGCGCGGAGTGCCGTGGCAGGGCGGCGACAGCCGCTGCCTCCTCCGGGCTCAGCGCTGTGCGGGGCGCCTGGTCGTCCGACGTCGGGAAGGCGATACGTCCCAGGTTGGCCGTTGTATCGGCGCTGACCGGATGAGGGTGGGCGCTGGGGTCCGTCATCTGGTCTCCTCGGTTGGTTTCTTCGCTGCTGGGGGGTCCACTCAACCTACCCCGACGCGATGGTGTGCGTGAAGCGCACGGGGGAAAACTACCCACGTCAGAGCCCGTTCGCATGCCGGTCCGCCTCAGCCGCCGGATCCGTCCTGCAGAGCGGGACGCGCGTACTCGGGTTCCTCCGGCTGCTTCACGGCGTCGACCTCGACGTGGTCGAGCTGTGTCGTGGTGGTCCGGGCGCCCGCTGTGCGCAGGGTCGGCAGGGCTCCGCCGGGGATCTCGAGCGCGCGGTCGATCGTCTCGGGATCGCCGATCACGGCCCACTGGTGGGGGCGGTCGAGCACGTCGCCGTCGAGCACGATCTCGCCGTCGGCGTCCTCGAAGTACGAGCTGGTGACGATGCGCACGTCGTTGATCTCCATGGCCTCGGCGCCCGCGTTGCGCAGCTCCTCCAGCATGTTGAACATCTGCGAGGCCTTGAGCTGGCCGCGCTGCGCCTCCACGTCGACCTGGACGCCGGGTCCCTCGGCGGGGAGCCGGCCGGACAGGATGCCCTCCAGCTCGGCCCGCTGCTGGGCCAGCTCGAGCGCCGCCTGGTCCTGGCCACCCTCGGACTGGAGGTCTGCTCGCGCCTCCTCCAGGGTCGCCACCTCCGCGTCGAGCTGCTCCGCGCGCTGCGTCACCTCGTCGAGGAGCCGCACCAGCTCGTCCTGTCGGAGCGACGACAGCTGGTCCGTGCCCGACTGCCGCACCTGGACCGCGAGGGCGAACCCGAGAGCCAGGCACAGCACGCCTGCCAGGAGCTCCGACCGGGTGCCCCGCGGGCGGAGCATGCCCCACAGGACACGCCACGAGCGGGGCTCCTGAGGCGGGGACTCAGGCTGGGATTCTGGCTGGGGTTCTGGGGCCGTCGCGTCCGGATCCTCCACCACGTCGTCCGAGTTCTCCTCAGGCCGCTCGCCCGGCACGAAGGAGCCAGACCCTTGGGTGTTGGTGTCTCCGCGCATCGCCACCACTGTACTCGTGGGCGACGTGTCACCGTGCAGGGACACGAGGGGTCCCGGCGTCGTGCGGTACCACGAGGAGCTGCGGCTAGGACCGGCGCCGGAGCCAGAGGAACCCGAACCCGCTCAGCAGCAGCGAGAGCGCCACGAACAAGGACAGCTCGATCCACTGGAACGCCCAGTACCGGCTGCCCGGCTGGTAGGTGTACTCGAAGTGCAGGTCCTGCGCGACGGTGCAGGCGTCGCCGACCTCCGGGTCGTCGGGGATGAGGCAGGGCACTGCATCCTCACCGACGTACGGCGATCCGTCCGCCGCGTAGATCGGGAACGAGAACTCCATCGGCCAGCTGCCTCCGGCAACGTACCCCTGGATGTCGAACGTGTTGTCGTCCTTCAGGTGGAGACCGACACCACTGTCGAGGACGGCGAGGTCGATGGCGACGGTCTCGGTGACCGGGGGCAGCAGGTTCTGTCGCACGAGCGTCGGGACCAGCAGCTGCACGACCGCGAAGACGACGAGGGTGATCGCCATGGCCGGCAGGGTGCGCCGGACGACCATGCCGACGACCGTGCCGAGGACGAAGGCGAACAGCGCGTACCCGATCGGGACGATGTTGCGCGAGTCGAAGCTGAGGGCCGCGAACCGCTCGCCGACCACCTCGTCGTACCTGCTCACGCTCCACGTCAGCAGGAGGCTGAACAAGCCCGCCACCGCGCCGCTGAACAGCCCGACGACGGTGAGCTTGACCGCCAGCCACCGGGCCCGGGTGACGCTCTGGTTCCAGACCAGCCGGTCGGTGCGCTGCTCCACCTCCTGGGCCACCAGCGGCGCACCCCAGAAAGCCCCGATCAGGCCGGGGACGGCGATGAGCAGCACCACCATCAACGAGATCGCGTCGTCGAACCCGGCCCGGAGGTCCATCCGTGCGACGTCGCACGCCTGGGCCTCACAACCGGCGATCCTCGTGTCGTAGAAGGTGCGGATCTCACCGCCCAGGTAGACGAGATAGACGGTGAGCAGCGCCAGCGCACCGACGGCCACCAGAGTCTGGGCGCGGAACTGCCGCCAGGTCAGCCAGATCATCGGTCCGCTCCCGCCACCGTTGCGGACGCCACCGTTGCGGACGAACCGTCCAGCGCCCCGGCCGCGGCCCGGGTCAGGTAGGCGAGGGTCAGGTCCTCGAGGTCGACCGCCTCGGCACCGGGGACCGGCGCGTCGACGGACCGGACGATCACGGACGACTCGCCACGGGAGTGCTCGGCGTGGATCACCTCGGCCCCGGCCGGCAGCCGGAACGGGTCGTCCGTACGACGCGAGATCCGGTGGTGCACGGCGAGCAGGTCGGCGACGTCGCCCGAGATCTGCACCCGGCCGGCGGCCAGCACGACGAGGTGGTCGCAGACCTGCTCCAGGTCGCCGAGCAGGTGCGACGAGAGCACGACGCTGACGTCCAGCTCGTCGACGAAGTCGAGCAGGTCTCGCAGGAACCCGCGCCGGGCCAGCGGGTCCAGCGCGGCGACCGGCTCGTCGAGGACGAGCAGGTCCCCCCGCTTGGCCGCGGCGGCCGTCAGCGCGAGCTGGGCTCGCTGACCGCCCGACAGCGACCCTGCCTTCTGCTCGAGGTCCAGCCCACGCGCACGGATCCGCCGCTCCGCGAACCCCTGGTCCCACCTGGGGTTCAGCCGGGCGCCGAGCCTCAGGTGGTCGGCCACGGTGAGCCGGGGATAGACCGGGGCGTCCTGAGCGACGAAACCGACCCGGGCCAGCTGGTCGGCACTGACGGCCGGCCGGTGACCGAGCACCTCGACGCTCCCGCTCGTCGGCGCGATCATGCCGGACACCAGCCCGAGCAGCGTCGACTTCCCCGCCCCGTTGGGACCGACGAGGCCGACGATCCGCCCCTCCGGGATCGACAACGTGCACCGGTCGAGCGCGAGACGGCGGCGATAGCGCTTGCTCAGCGCCTGCGTGTGGATGGTCAGGCTCATCAGGTCCTCCTGCGTTCTTCGGACTCGTGCTGTCACCGACGATTTCTACGCGGCAGACAGTCACAGCACGGTCCGCGCCGCTGTGACCCGGCTGTGACGGGCCCTCCGTTAGCGTGGGACCGGCACGGTCCGGCAACACCTGACCCACACGGCAGACGGCTGCTGGTACCAGGAGGCGAGCGATGCGAGTACTCGTGGTCGAGGACCAACCGGACCTGGCCGACTCCGTGGCCCGGGTGCTGCGGCGCGAGGGCATGGCCGTGGACGTCGCCTACGACGGCGGGGCGGCGCTCGAACGGGCAGCCGTGGTCCCCTACGACGTCATCGTCCTCGACCGGGACCTGCCCGTGGTGCACGGCGACGACGTGTGCCGCACCCTCGTCAACCGCAGGTCGACGAGCCGGGTGCTCATGCTGACCGCCTCCGGCACCCTCTCCAACCTTGTCGAAGGCCTGGGTCTCGGGGCCGACGACTACCTCGCCAAGCCCTTCGCCTACGCCGAGCTGATCGCGCGGATCAGGGCCGTGGCCCGGCGCTCGCAGCCTGCGGCGCCCCCGGTGCTCGTGCACGCCGACGTCCGCCTCGACCCGGCGCAGCGGACCGCTACCCGGGCCGGAGCCCGCCTCCCCTTGAGCCCCAAGGAGTTCGCCGTGCTGGAGTACCTGTTGACGTGCGGCAGCCGGGCCGTGTCGGCCGAGGAGCTGCTCGACCGGGTCTGGGACGAGGCCGCCGACCCGTTCACCACCACGGTCAAGGCCACGGTGAACCGCCTGCGGGCCAAGCTCGGCGACCCGCCGATCATCGAGACGGTGCCCCGAGCCGGATACCGGATCTGACCGTGCGACTCGCAGACCATCCCCTCCGGCTCCGGCTGACGCTGCTGTACTGCCTCGTCTCGGTGATGTCGAGCGCGGTCCTGCTGGTCATCATGTGGGCCCTCGCCGAGAGCCTGAGCGGCGACCTGCTGCCGGTGCCCGACCTCTCAGAGCTGACGGCACCCTCTCCCCCGCCGCCCGGGGACGACGCCGACTTGCTGCCCCCACCGGCGCTCGATGCCGTCGGCTCCTCCGACGACGGACTGGTGCAACCGCTGATCGCGCTGGCCATCATGGCGTTGATCTCGCTGTTCCTCGGCTGGCTGATCGCCGGCCGCGTGCTGCGCCCCGTGCTCACCATGACGGAACGCCTGCGCCAGATCTCCGAGCGCAACGTGCACGAGCGGCTGGCCCTCCCCGGCCGCCGTACCGAGCTGAAGGACCTGGCTGACACGGTCGACGGGCTGCTCGGCCGGCTGGGGACCGCACTCGACGCGCACAAGGTGTTCGTCGCCAACGCCGCCCACGAGATGCGTACCCCGCTGACCGTCGAACGCGCGCTGCTGGAGGAACCGCTGATCGATCCGGAGGCCGACCTGGAGTCGTTCCGGTCGAGCTTCGAGCGGCTCCTGGTGATCAGCGACCAGCGCGCGCAGCTGCTGGAGTCGCTGCTCATCCTGTCCAGCAGCGAGCAGGGCCGCGGTGCGGACGAGCTGGTCGACATCGCCGACCTTGTTCAGCTCACCCTTCGCGAGCGGGCACCCGAGGCCCAGCGGCGCGGGATCCACATGGAGACGTCCCTGCGGCCGACGTGGATACCGGGCGACCCGGTGCTGCTCGGCCGGCTGCTCGTCAACCTCTGCGACAACGCGATCCACCACAACGTTCCCGGCGGCACGGTCGAGGTGAGCGTCCACCGCAAGATCGGCCGAGCAGTGCTCACCGTGACCAACACCGGCGAGGTCATCTCGGCCGGCCAGGTCGACGGGCTGTTCGAGTCGTTCCAGCGGCTGCACCGCACCACCGACGACGGGCACCACGGCCTCGGGCTGTCGATCGTCCGCGCGATCGTCCGCGCCCACGGCGCGACGGTCACCGCCCGACCGCGCCCCGACGGCGGCCTCGTCGTCGAGGTGGCGTTCCCCATGACCGAAGCAGTCCGGGCCGGCGCCGGCACGCCTTGACGATGGCCGCTTGGGGAGCAGGCGGGCGGGGACGAGTCACGGCCGCCCGGGCGGGGACTGCCGCGCCTCGACAACGGACCTGAGGATCCGAGACTCCGCGTCGGCTCGCGCAATCAACGAAGCGATGTCCCCGGACATGATCTGCGCGATGTCTTCCTCCTGGCACTTCGACTCAAATGCGGCAAGGTCGGAGAATGGCACCGGTCCAACCGGCCAGTGCCAAAGACGTGCAGCTTCCATCGCCGTCTCCAGCACTGTCCTCAGGACCTGGCCGGTGCAATCTTCTGTCGCGGTGACTATTGCAAAGGTCGAGACGTGAAGCCCTTTGACACAGATTGCCGCGAGCTCACCCTTCGTGAAGAGAACCGTGGCGAGATACCAGCTCGATGCGAATCCCTCTGAGACCCGATCGATCTGGAGCTCGCCACCTTGATGTCTTGAAAGGGCGGCTCGGACACCACGATCGACAGAGTCGTAGTCGTCCCCGAACCCGAAGCTCCGTGAGATCGCACCCAACGCCCCGCTCCAACGGATTGCTGTGATGCAGCAGAGCGTGCCGGAATCCCTCGGGCTCAGCGAATCAACTGCCCTGTCATCCATCTTCAACACACTCGCAGGTCCGGCGTACGCCGTCGTCCGGCCCGCAGGGCCCTCACGCCTTGAAGATGTGCCGGCGGATCGACGCCGCGTTGGAGAAGATCCGGATGCCCAGGACCACCACGACAGCCGTCGAGAGCTGGCTCCCCACGCCGAGCTGGTCACCGAGGAACACGATGAACGCGGCCACCAGGATGTTCGACAGGAACGACACCAGGAACACCTTGTCGTCGAACACGCCGTCGAACCGGGCACGCAGGCCGCCGAACAACGCGTCGAGCGCGGCGACCACCGCGATCGGCAGGTACGGCTGCAGCACCACCGGCACCGTGGGCTGGAGCACCAGCCCGGCGATCACCCCGATGGCGAGGCCTACGACTGCGATCATCCCTGCTCCTCCTGGCCTGCTCCGGTGGGCGACGGCGTCGCCGACGGCTCGCTCGTGGTCGTCATGGTCGATGGTGCGGTACTGGCCGGCGCCGGGGCGTCCGGGCTCGGGATCGAGCTGCCCACCGCCGACGCCGCCCGCAACGGCCGCGCACCGGCGCCCGGCAGCCTCAGCGCGCTCTGCGTGATGACGCTCTGCTTGATGCCGTACCGGGAGCCCAGCATCTGCAGGTACGGCGTCGCGCTCGACCGGGCGAACTCCACCTGCAGCTCCTCCGGGTTGCCGACCGCCTCGATCACGTACGTGGGACCGTTCAACGGCTGCAGGTCCACCAGGATGGCCTCGCCCGCGTTCCGGATCGCCGACAGCGCCGTCAGCCGCTGCCCGTTCACGGCCACCGCCTCCGCGCCCGCCCCCCACAACGCGTTCACGACCTCCTGGACGTCCACGTCACGCACCCGCGCGTCCGGGTCCGCCTCCGCCGGGTCCACGAGCCCGCCCCCGCCGTCGGTCAACGACACCACCAGGCCAGGACCCGTGACCGGCGCCGAGCCGTTCACCATCCGGTCCAGACGCGCCCGCTCGCTGACCAGCGGCGGCACGCCCACCGCCTGCTGCAGCCCGTCCACCTCCGCACCCAGCGTCACCGACCGCAAGGTCAGCGCCTCCGCCTCAGCCGTGCGCGCCGTGATCTGCTCCGCCAGCAGCTCCCGCGCCGCCTCGATCTCCGTCCGCGGCGCTCGCAACTCCCGCGTCGCGGTGGCCGTCACCAGACCCAGCGCCGCCGCGAGCAGGAACAGGACCACCAGGGACTGCTTGCGGCGGACCCGCCCGGCGCCTGCCACACCTGCCGCGGCACGACGTGCCGCAGCCTCGGCATAGCCCGGGTCCAGCGGTCGCTCCATCACTTCGGTCAGGAGGGTCATCGAGGCGTCGGGCCGCACGCGCCACTGCGTCGTCACCGCCTCACCCCGCCGTAGCCGCGATCCGGCGCGTCTGCGACACGTACTGCAGGCCCGCGAGCCAGTACAGGCCCACGCCCCACCACGTGAACGCCCAGCCCACCACGTGCGCCACCTGGCCGACGACGCCCGGCACCTCGGCCAGGAGCAGCAGCGGGAACGCGTACAGCAGCGCGAACGTGGCCGCCTTGCCCACCAGGCTCACGTTCAGCGTCCCGTAACCGTGGCGGGCCAGGACCGGCACCGTGCACGCCAGCATCACGTCGCGCACCACGACCACGACCACGAGCCACAGGGGCACCACGTCGCGCCACGCCAGGCCCAGCAAGGTCACGAAGATGAAGAGGCGGTCCGCCGCGGGGTCGAGCATCTGCCCCAGCTTGCTGACCTGGTGCAGGCGCCGCGCCAGCACGCCGTCCAGCCAGTCGGACGCACCCGACACCGCCAGCACGACCAACGCCCACACGTCCTGCCCGGCGACGATCAGCACCGCGAACACCGGCACCAGCGCCAGACGCAGCAGGCTGATCACGTTGGGCACCGTCAGGACCCGGGAGCTGACCTCCTGTCCTGTGGACACGAACACCGCCTCACCGTCGCTCTTCCGTGCGCGCCATACTACGGCGGACCTGTTGCGTATCCGCACGGCGCGCCGCCGTCAACGACACGCTCACACGACACCCTCACACCACTGGCGTACCAGGTCACGGCCCAGGCCGCAGTGCTCCACGTCACGCGACCCCGGCCTGTCCCCCAGGCGCTCGTGGCCGTAGGATGGGCGGCAACCCCTTGTGGAGTTCGTCGACTTTCCCGCGTGTTCGTGCGTGAAAAGCCCGCAGCATCAAGCCTGCGGGGCAGGTGTGTTCGGGAGCGTACGACCGGTAGGGCCAGCCTGGAGATCACTGGGCGGTGCCACCTGGACTCCCAAAACGCCTCCGACGAAACGGTGCACCTCTTCATGCCCAGCAACACCCCTGTCCAGACGTCTGCCTCCGCCTCCTTCGAGACGACCGACCTCGAGACGACCGCCCCCGAGGCGGTCACGACCCCGGTGGCGGTCACCGCCCCGGTGGCGCCGGACGCCGTGACGTTCGCCGACCTCGGCCTCCCGGACGCGCTCCTCGCGGCCGTGACCGACCTCGGCTTCACCATCCCCTCCGCGATCCAGGAGCAGGCGGTCCCCGCCCTGCTCGCCGGGCGCGACATCACGGGCGTGGCCCAGACCGGCACCGGCAAGACCGCTGCGTTCGGCCTGCCGCTCCTCGCGGCTGTGGACCCGTCGCTGCGCCAGGTGCAGGCCCTCGTCCTGACCCCGACGCGCGAGCTCGCGATCCAGGTCGCCGAGGCGATCGAGTCGTTCGCGACGCACCTCCCGGGCGTCCGCGTCCTGTCCGTCTACGGCGGCTCCCCCTACATCCCGCAGCAGCGTGCGCTCCGTGAGGGCGTCCAGGTCGTCGTCGGCACCCCCGGCCGCGTCAAGGACCACCTGGAGCGCGGCGCGCTGATCCTGGACGACATCCGCTTCCTCGTCCTCGACGAGGCCGACGAGATGCTCCGCATGGGCTTCGCGGAGGACGTCGAGGAGATCTTCGGCCAGGCGCCCCGCAAGCGTCAGGTCGCCCTGTTCTCCGCGACGATGCCGCCGGCCATCCGCCGGGTCGCCGACCAGCACCTGGTCGACCCCGTCGGGATCGCCGTCGACCGTCAGTCCTCGACCGTCACGTCGGTGCGCCAGACGTACGCGATCGTGCCGTTCCGTCACAAGATCGGTGCGCTGACGCGCGTCCTGGCCACCTCCGACGCCGACGCCGCGATCGTGTTCACGCGTACCCGCGGCTCCGCCGAGGACGTCGGCTCGGCCCTGGCCGAGAAGGGCATCTCCGCCGCCACGATCTCCGGCGACGTGGCCCAGAAGGAGCGCGAGAAGATCGTCGAGCGCCTGCGCGCCGGCACCCTCGACGTGCTCGTCGCCACCGACGTCGCGGCCCGCGGCCTGGACGTCGACCGCATCGGCCTCGTCGTGAACTTCGACGTGCCGGGCGAGCCCGAGGCCTACGTGCACCGCATCGGCCGCACCGGCCGTGCCGGCCGCACCGGCGAGGCGCTGACGTTCGTCACGCCCCACGAGCGCGGCAAGCTGAAGAGCATCGAGCGCACCATCCGCGCGACGCTCGAGGAGGTCGAGATCCCCTCGCCCCGCGACGTCTCCGCCCACAAGGTCGCACGCCTGCTCGGCTCGATCGCCGGCCGGATCGAGGCAGGTCGCCTCGACCTGTACGCCGACCTGATCCGCACCTACCTCGCGGAGAACACCGCCGGGCCCGACGACGTCATCCAGGTCGCCGCGGCGCTCGCTGCCCTCTCGGTCGGCGACGACGGCCCCCGTGCCCGCGAGGAGCAGGAGGAGTTCGAGCGTGAGCGTTCCGAGAGCCGCGCGAACGCCGCACGTCGCGAGACGCGTGGCGCCGAGCGGCACGACCGCACCGGCGACCGCCCGCACCGGGCCGAGCGTGGCGACCGTGCCAACGGCACGCGCTACCGCATCGCCGTGGGCCACACGCACGGCGTGCAGCCCGGCGGCATCGTGGGTGCCCTCACGAACGAGGGTGGCCTGACCGGCGCCGACGTCGGCAAGATCGACATCTTCGGCACCTTCTCGATCGTGGACATCTCCGCGAACCTCGACGAGGCCACGCTCGACCGCCTGTCGCGCGCCCGTGTCGCCGGCAAGCCCCTGCGTATCACCGTCGACCGCGGCGCCCCGGCCCGCGCCGGCGCCGGCGGCTTCGCCCGCGAGTCGCGCGACAACGACCGCCCGCGCAGCCCGCGCGGCCCGTCGCACTACGAGGCACGTTCCTCCTCGTCGGAGCGTCGCCCGGCGCGCACCCGCTCGTACTGAGCGTCCCCCGGGGCGTGATCCCGGGGTCTGACCCCGGGCTGAGCATGTGAGTGTGGCCGATCCTGAGACTCAGGATCGGCCACATTCGCATGTCCGGCGTTCGGCGTTCGGCGTTCGGCGTTCGGCGTTCGGCGTTCGGCGCCAGCCGTTCAGAGTTCCGGTTCCGGCGCCTCGCCGTGCTCGGAGACGAGCTCCGCGAGACGGCGCGCCTCGGCCATGCCGTGCTCGCCGTCGGACCGCTGGATCCCCATGACGGCGAGCACGGACCCGTCGGCGAGGTCGAGGTGCACCCACGGGTCGCCCGACCCGAAGCGCACGGAGACGATCTCCGCCCAGGCGAGCCTCCGCCGTCGGACGTAGTTGATCACCGTGAGGCCGCGCTGGTCGGGGACGGCGCGGACGGCGCCGAACCGCCAGGCGACCACCGCGCAGGCGAGCCCGAACACGATGAACGACGCCCGGTTGACCGGGTCCGTGCCGAGGCCGCGCGCGGCCATGGCCATGACCGTGCTCCCCACCACGAGCGACAGGGCGAGGACGTACGCGACAGGCGTGGTCCACCGCCCGCGGAACGCGCGGTACCGGTCCCCTGCCCCCGTCGGCACGCCCTCGCTCCTGCCTCGGCTAGAGCCGGCTCGCGTGGATGGAGGTGACGATGATGGCGCGCGCACCGACGTCGTACAGCGCGTCCATCACCCGGTTCGTCTGCGCCCGGGGCACCATGACCCGCACGGCCGCCCACTCGCGGTCGTGCAGCGGGGAGACCGTGGGCGACTCGAGGCCCGGCGTGACGGCCACCGCCGCGTCCACGAGCGACACCGGCACGTCGTAGTCCATGAGGACGTACTCGCGGGCGGTGATGACACCCTGGAGCCGGCGCGTGAGGATCTCGAGCCCGGCCGGGGCCTCGGTGTCCGCGCGGCGGATAAGCACGGCCTCCGACCGGAGGATCGGCTCGCCGAAGATCTCCAGACCGGCCGCGCGGAGCGTGGTGCCCGTCTCGACCACGTCGGCGATCACGTCGGCGACGCCGAGCTGCACCGACGACTCCACGGCCCCGTCCAGGTGGACGATCGCCCCGGGCTCCACGCCCTGCTTCGCAAGGTGGTCGCGCACCAGCGTGGTGTACGACGACGCCACGCGCAGCCCCGCGATCTGCTCCACCTCGGTCACGGTGCCGGCAGGCGCCGCGAAGCGGAACGTGGACCGGGCGAAGCCCAGGCCGAGGTGCTCCACCGCGGAGGAGCCCGAGTCGAGCATCAGGTCACGGCCGGTGATCCCGATGTCGACCGTGCCCGTCCCGACGTACACCGCGACGTCCCGCGGGCGCAGGAAGAAGAACTCGGCGTCGTTGTCGGGGTCGGCGAGCACCAGCTCGCGGGTGTCGCGGCGCTGGCGGTAGCCCGCCTCACGCAGCATCTGGGCAGCAGGCTCCGACAGGGAGCCCTTGTTGGGAACAGCGATTCGCAGCACGGAGGTGGTTCCTCTCAGGGGTACGTGAACGGGCCGGTGAGCGTCAGCGACGCTCACAGATGCGCGTACACGTCCTCCAGGGTCAGACCCTTCGCCAGCATGAGGACCTGCAGGTGGTACAGCAGCTGGGAGATCTCCTCGGCGGTCTCCGCGTCGCTCTGGTACTCGGCCGCCATCCACACCTCGGCAGCCTCCTCCACGACCTTCTTGCCGATCGCATGCACGCCGGCGTCCAGCTGTGCCACGGTGCCCGAGCCCTCGGGACGGGATGCGGCCTTGTCGGACAGCTCGGCGAACAGGGAGTCGAAGGTCTTCACAGAACCAGCGTAGTCGGGCCCGGCGACCGCGCCCCGGGCGTCCGCTGTGCGGGCAGTCACAAGGACGTCCCCGCCGGCTCCCCGGGAACCAGCACGCCCCGCAGGACGACCGCCGTGGCCACCGCCGCCAGAGCCGCCTCCGCGCCCTTGTCCTCCTTCGACCCCTCCAGCCCCGCCCGGTCCAGAGCCTGCTGGTCGTCGTCGCACGTCAGCACACCGAACCCCACCGGGACGCCCGTCCGGACACTCACGTCCGTCAGGCCCGACGTCGCCGCCGAGCACACATAGTCGAAGTGCGGGGTGCCCCCACGGATCACGACCCCCAGCGCCACCACAGCGTCCGCGCCCGCGGCCGCCGCCCGAGCCGCAGCGACCGGCAGCTCGAACGACCCCGGCACCCGCACCTCCGTCCATGACGCCCCCGACTCCGCCAGCGCACGCCGCGCACCCGCCAGCAGGCCGTCCATCACCTGCTCGTGCCAGCTCGCCGCGACCACCGTCACGCGCAGCCCCGTCCCGTCCACCGTCACTACCGGTGCTCCTGCTCCGCTCATCGTCCGCCTCCCAGCGCGGGCACCAGCTCCAGCAGGTGCCCCATCCGTTCCTTCTTGGTCTTCAGATACCCGCGGTTGTGCACCCCGAGCCCCACCTCCAGCCGCCGCGAGCCGACGACGTCCGCCCCCGCCTCCCGCAGCCCCCGCACCTTCTCCGGGTTGTTCGTCAGCAGCGTCACCGGGCCCAGCCCGAGATCCGCAAGGATCGCCGCCGCCGCACCGTACTCCCGGGCGTCCGCCGGCAGACCCAGCGCCACGTTGGCCTCCACCGTGTCCAGGCCGCCGTCCTGCAGCGCGTACGCCGCGACCTTCTGCGCCAGCCCGATCCCCCGGCCCTCGTGCCCACGCACGTACACCACCGCGCCACCCTCGCGGGCGACCAGCGCCAGCGCCGCCCGCAGCTGCGGACCACAGTCGCAGCGCAGCGAACCCAGAGCATCCCCCGTGAGGCACTCCGAGTGCACCCGCACCAACGCCCCGACCGGCCCCGCAGCGGGAACCAGCGCCACATGCTCCGCACCCGTCACCAGGTCCCGGTACCCGACCATGCGCAGCTCCCCGTGCTCCGACGGCAGCGACGCCTCCGCGACCCGCCGCACCCGGGCGACCGGGACGACGTCGGGCACCGCGCTCGTCAGCGGGACGACCGGGACCGGGTCGTGCTCACGCCGCCACGCCACCAGGTCCGCGATCGACAGGACCACCAGACCCTCCCGCGCCGCCAGCGCCTCCGCCTCCGGAAGACGCACCATGCCGCCGTCGTCCCGGACCAGCTCCGCGATCACCCCCACCTCCCCGAGCCCCGCCAGCCGCGCCAGGTCCACCGCCGCCTCCGTGTGCCCCGGACGCTCCAGCACCCCGCCCGGCACCGCCCGCAACGGCAGCACGTGCCCCGGACGGATCAGGTCCGACGGACCCGACGCCGGGTCCGCCAGCACCCGCACCGTCCGCGCCCGGTCCGCCGCACTGATCCCCGTCGTCACCCCCGACGCCGCATCCACCGCCACCGCATACGCCGTCCGCCGCGGATCCTCGCTGTCCGCCACCATCAACGGCAACCCCAGCTCGTCCGCCCGCCCCGCCGGCAACGGCGCACACAGATACCCCGACGAGTGCCGAACCGTCCACGCCACCCACTCCGCCGTCGCGGCGCTCGCGGCGAGGACCACGTCCACCTCGTTCTCGCGGCCGGCGTCGTCGGCGACGAGGACCGGGCGACCCGCGCGCAGCTCGGCGAGGGCCGTCTCGAGGAGGTCCCCGAAGGCGCGGGTCACGACCGGACCCCCGCCCGCAGGAGCCGCTCCACGTACTTGGCCAGCACGTCCACCTCGACGTTCACGGGGCTGCCCGCCGCGAGGGCGCCGAGGGTCGTCGCCGCGAGGGTGGTGGGGATGAGGGAGACGCCGAAGCCGTCGTCGGTCACCCAGGTCACCGTGAGGGAGACGCCGCCGAGGGCGATGGAGCCCTTCTCCGCGACGTACCGGGTCAGCTCGGGCGACGCGGCGAAGGCCAGGTCGTCCCAGCGCGGGCCGGGGGCCCGCGACTCGAGCGTGGCCGTGCCGTCCACGTGGCCCTGGACCACGTGGCCGCCCAGGCGGCCGTGCGCCGGCAGGGCACGTTCGAGGTTGACCCGGGTGCCGGCGGCGAGCGCGCCCAGGGTGGATCTGCTGAGGGTCTCGGGCATGACGTCGGCGGTGAACCGGCCGTCGGCGATCGTGGAGATCGTCAGGCAGACGCCGTCGACGGCGATGGAGTCGCCCGGGCGGGCGTCGCTGGTGACCAGGGGACCCTCGACGGTGAGGACGGCGTCCCCTCCCACGTCGGAGCCAGGGTCCGCCCCGGGGCTGGACCCCGGGAAGCCGATCGCGATGATGGTGCCGAGCTCTTCGACGATTCCGGTGAACATCAGAACTCCTCCGCGGGGATCGTGGGGCGCACCACGGAGGGTCGGCGGGCGGCGCGCTCGACGAGAGCGCCGCGGGCCGGGCTGGTGTAGATCGTCATGTCGTCCTCCGGGCGTCGGTGCTCCGGGGTACGACGACGGGAGGCAGGGACGTGAGATCCCCGCCGCACGACGCCACGGCACGCTCCGCCAGAGGCGGTGCGCGCCGCACGTGCTTCCTCCCATCCGGACTTTCACCGTCGGTCCTGGAGTTCCACCAGGTCAACCGCACCGAAGTGCGGGTCGCGGACTGTCACCGCCGGCTCGGAATTACACCGACCCCGGAGCACGTGTGCTGTGTGCTTGCCCGGCCAGAATGCCACATCGGCAGGTCGTCGAAGCCGAGATGTGTCGCGATGCACACTCCCCCGGCCGGGTGATCCTCGGGCAGCGATCCTCGGGGCGGGCGGCCCGGGTTCTCCGGGCTGGGTGGTGAGGTGCGCTCGGGGTCCGTGGGTGCGTCATGAAACGCTTGGCACACTATTAAAAGACGTGCTGTCCGTGTGGCCAGATCTGCGGGAGGCCGCCGTCGGGACCGGGCTCGACCACGCCGTCGTACGGCGTGAGCGTGCGCACCACGTCGAAGCGCGTGTCGTCCTCGACGAGGACGATCACCTCGTCCTCGGTGTCGAGCGGGTCCCCCGCCGGGTACAGCTCGTTGCCGGCCGTGCAGGTCCGCGGCGTCGAGACGACGGTGAGCTCCTCCCCCGCCGCGACGTCGGCCATGTCGCCGGAGATGACCTCGTCGACCTCGATGACCCAGCGGTTGGCACGGACGCCCCAGAGGCGCTCGGTGCCGTCGTCGCGCACGACGCTCGCTCGGACCACGACCGTCGCGCCCTCGGCAGCCTCCCCGGGCGTGTCGTAGACGCCCCAGTCGAGGCACGTGGTTCCGGTGTCCAGGCCACAGCCGCCGAGCGCCAGCGCCAGTCCCACGAGAGCAGGCAGGGACGCTGCCGCCACCCCTCTGCGCCGTCGCATGGACCGATAGTCCTCGGATCCGCCCGACACCTCAAGGCTCTCGGCGCGTTCCACCCGCGTGTCGCGGTATGAAATTTCGTGCCATGGGTCATTTGCGCCGCCGGATGATCCACTCCGCGACCGCCACGTTGATCGCCCAGCCCCCGCCCATGACCAGTGTGTTCGTCACCGGGTCGAGGCCCGTGGAGCCGGTCGTGACAGCCACGGCGACGCCCAGCACGCCCTGTGTTCCCGCACCCATGGCCAGCGCGTACGCCCGCATCATCCACGCCGGGTGGCTCACGAAGTCCTTCCGTACCGCTGCCCGGACCCCCAGGACGATCGACACCGCCATCCCGGCGCCGACCAGGTAGCGCATGGCGTTGACGACCTCCAGACCATCCGGCAGGTCGTACGCCGCCGTCATCCAGAGGCCGCTGAGGGCGACGACGAGGCCCGCCGGCGCGAGGAGCCGCCCCGCCCGGCGGTGCCAGGCCCGGCGCCGGAGCGACGGCGCGAACTGCAGCGCCCCGCCCACGCCGTACACGACGGCGGCCACGATGTGCACGACGACGGGGAACGGGTCGCCGACGAAACGCGCGTTCTCCGGGGTGACAGCCGGGGTCGACGCGAGGTCACCGAGGCGGACCGCTCCCCCGAGCATCGGGATCACGGTGAGCAGGAGCAGCCCGGCGGGGACGAGCCACTCGCGGCGGGAGGCGCGGACTGTGGTGGTGGTCATGGGGACGAGCCTCGCGTGCCCGAGGCCGGCAGGCATCGGTCCCTGGACCAGTCCTGGACGCCGAAAGTACTAGCCGGCCCGGAGCCGTCCGGTGTCGTACGCCCAGAGGGCGACCTCGACCCGGTTGCGCACGCCGAGCTTCATCATGAGCCGCGCGACGTGCGACTTCACGGTGCTGAGCGTGATGTACAGCTCCTGCGCGATCTCCGTGTTGGTGCGCCCTCGCGCGACGGCCAG
Source organism: Antribacter gilvus (assembly GCF_003946865.1). Lineage (GTDB taxonomy): Bacteria > Actinomycetota > Actinomycetes > Actinomycetales > Cellulomonadaceae > Antribacter > Antribacter gilvus. The sequence continues at coordinate 97,203 of NZ_QXTH01000005.1, read as the reverse complement.
CAGGACCTGCTCCTCGCGCTCCGTCAGCGGCTCGAAGGGCTGCTCGAGCTGGTGGTGCGGGCGCCGGTGCTGAGCCGTTCCGCGCGTGCCGCCGTCGGCGAAGGCCCTCAGGAGACGCGACGTGACGCTGGGCGCGATGAGCGCGTCGCCGACGGCCGCGGCGTGGACCGCCTGCGCGAGCAGGGCGGCCCCGGCGTCCTTGAGGAGGAACCCGCGGGCGCCGGCGCGCAGGGCCGCGTACACGTACTCGTCCAGGTCGAACGTGGTGATGACGACGACGGCCAGCGGGTCCACGACGTCCGGCCCCGCGAGGCGGCGCGTCGCCTCGAGCCCGTCGAGGCCGGGCATGCGGACGTCGAGGAGGCACACGTCGGGCCGGAGGCGGCGCGCGAGCTCGACGGCGGCGAGGCCGTCGGCGGCCTGCGCCACGACCTCGATGCCCTCCTGGGCGTCCAGGATCATCGCGAGGCCGGTCCGGACGATCTCCTGGTCGTCCGCGACCAGGACGGTGACGGTCACGAGCGCGGGCCTGGTCGCGCGCGTCCCGGCCCGGCCCGCGCACCACTCCGCGGGAGGACTGCCTCGACCACCCAGCCGGCGGGGTCGCGCGGGCCGGCGGGGTCGCGCGGGCCGGCGGGGTCGCGCGGGCCGGCGGGGTCGCGCGGGCCGGCGGGGTCGCGCGGGCCGGCGACGAAGGTGCCGCCGAGGAGGCCGGCGCGCTCCCGCATCCCGGCCAGCCCCAGGCCTTCGGAGGCCGGACGCGGAGGCGGGTCCCCGTCGTCGGACACCTGGAGGCGGACCTGCGTGCCCTCGGCAGTCACGCGCACGACCACCCTCGTGGCGTTCCGGGCGTGCCGCCGCGCGTTCGTGACCGACTCCTGTGCCAGGCGGTAGACGGCGGCCCCGACCGCTGCGGGGAGGTCGTCCATGTCGTCGTCGACGTGGACGTCGACCTGCGGCGGGGGCCCGGCCCTGAGCGAGGCGAGGTGGGCGATCGAGGGGCCTGGGGCGAGGAGGGCGGCCGCCGTGGCGGCCGCACCGGGTGCGTGAGGCTCGTCCAGCTCGTCCGCGCGGAGGACACGCACGATGGTGCGCATCTCGGCGAGGGCCCGCGTGGCCGCGGCCTCGATGACGTGCAGAGCCTCCGTGGCGGCCTCGGGCCGCCCCGCGGACGCGGCCAGCCCGGCCTGCGCCCGGACGGCGACGGCGGACATATGGTGCCCGACGACGTCGTGCAGGTCGCGAGCGATGCGCTCGCGCTCCGTGAGCCTCGCCTGGGCGAGCTCCCGCGACCGCAGGCCCGTCCGGAACCGCGCCGCGGCCCCCGCCGAACAGACGGCGGCCACCACGACGAGCCCGCCGCCGGCCTCCCCGAGGCCGGTCAGGCCCAGCGCCGTCGTGAGACCGAGGTTGCCCAGCAGGACCGCGCTGCCGAGAACGATCTCGCGCCCGCTCCCCCACCGGTACAGCGCGTACGGCAGCAGGAGCATGAAGACCGTCGTGTACAGGTCCCCGTCCCGGCCCATGATCGTGGACGTCACCGCCGAGGCCGTGAAGGCGACGGCGATCACGCGCAGCGGGTGCGTGCGACGCCAGAGCAGGAGCGGGGCGAGCAGCACGACCGTCGTGACCTCGAGCCAGCGCCACGGCGCGTCCGGGCGGAGCGCACCCTCCAGGACGGCCGCAGCCACGAGCGCGCAGACGAGCACCCGGTCACGCCAGACGCGCGGCGGTGCCGCTGCTGGACGGGGCTCGTCCCAGAGGGACCGGAGGGCTGACACGGGCTCATGCTAGGCGGCTCTCGCCCCGCGGGGACCAGCCGGAAGGACGAGATGTGGGGGCTCGCCGGCCACGGGCGTGACGGCCGGGCTACGGCCGTGACGACCGGGCTACGGCCGTGACGGCGCGGCACGCTCCACGTGCCCCTCCACCCCGTCCAGCAGCAGCCGGACGCCGAGCCGAAGCCCCGCGTACATCTCCGCACCCACGTCGAAGCCGCCGGGCTTCGCCGCGGCGACGAGCCCGTGCAGCGTCGGGAACCGGTCCGAGGTGGCCAGCCGCAGCATCGCCTCACCGAAGTCGGCGGTGGCGCCGTCCTCGCCGGTGGCCAGGTCGATCGCGAGGGCGGCCTGACCCCGGGCCGACGCGAGGATGTGCTGGGCGACCGCCATCACCTCGGCGCCTTCGAGACCCCCGCGACTCAGGCCGTGCAGCAGCGCCTCGAACCAGGCCATCTGGTTGGGTCCGAGCGGTGCGTGCACCGTCGGAACCTTGAGGACCCACCGGTGCGCGTGATAGAGGTCCCACGTGGCGCGCACCCAGTGCTCGACCTCCTCGCGCCAGCCGTCGCCGTCCTCGGGGACCGGGGGTGGCGGGGTGGCGGCGTCGATCATGAGCTCGACGAGCTGGTCCTTGCTCGGCACGTAGTTGTACAACGACATCGTCGTGTAACCGAGATCCTTCGCGACGCGCTGCATGGAGACCGCCCCGAGGCCCTCCGCGTCGGCTATGGCGAGCGCGGCTCGGGTGATGGCCTCGACGGAGAGGCCCGGGCGCGGTCCGCGGGTGCCACGCGGCGTGCGCACGCCCCACAGGAGCTCGACGGTGCGTGCCATGCCACCGGTGTCGCGGGGCATCGTTCTCCAATCGTCGTGGTGGGTACATCCTAAAACTCTGTATCGGATACATTGCTCGGTGTACGTCACACAGAGTTTTCGTCGATCGAACGGAACCCCTGATGACCAGCACCATCGACAAGGCGACGTCGACCCCGTCACCCCCGACCGAACCCCGGCCACGCTTCTGGCGCCGTCCGTGGATAGGCCCGCTGATGCTCCTGGCAGCGGCCTTCCTCGCGTTCTCCGTGCCCCGCTACCTCACCTTCGACCCTGTGCAGTCGAACGTGCCCGCACCCGACGGCTTCCCTGCTCACTACGTGCTGCTGGTCGGACACGTCCTGTGCGGCACCGTCGCCATGGTCACCGCGTGCTTTCAGATCTGGCCCGCGTTCCGAGCCCGGTACCCGAGAGCGCACCGCGTCATGGGCCGGACCTACGTTCTCGCCGGGGTGCTCCCGGGCGGCGTGCTCGCCATCGTCGTCGGCTTGGTGAGCCCGTTCGGACCGGTCGTCCGCGCCGCCAACGTCACCCTCGGCATCCTGTGGCTCGCGACGACGATCGCGGGATTCCGCATGGCGCGCCAGCGTCGGTTCGTCGAGCACCGGCGCTGGATGGTGCGCAGCTTCTGGCTGACCTTCGCGATCATCACGACGCGAGTGACCAGCGGGATCTTCGGTTTCATCATGTACGGCGAGCAGATGGCCGAGCTGACCGGTCCGACCGACCCGCGCACGCAGATGTTCAGCAGCATCGGCGTCTGGGTCGGCCTCATGGTCAATCTGGTGATCGCGGAGTGGTGGCTGGAGCGCGGCACGGCCTCGGAGCGCAAGGCCCGGAGGGAACGTCGGCTCCGTGCCGCCCGCCGTTAGCGGCCGGCCGCTCCTCAACGCTTGGCACACTTTTTGTCGTCACCCCGCGTGAGAGGGTGGTTGCAGCTCCTGCCGCGGTGTCCGCTGACGTGCTTGCACGAGAGGCGGGCGCCCGGCTGGAGGCAGCGTTGAAGAGCCCTGACATGTCCCGCGGTGCCCGACTGGCCGCGCACGGAGCCGTCTCCACCGCGCTGTCGCTGTGCAGCGATCGCAGGCTGCGCGAGCTCGTGGACGCTGCCACACCGATCGGTTCCGGCATCGGCGGGAAGACCGTCCTGCTGGACGTCGAAGGAGTCTCGGTCTTCGTCAAGCAGGTGCGCCTGACCGATCTCGAGCGACAGCCGGAGAACGTTCGCTCGACAGCGAACCTGTTCGAGCTGCCGGCCTTCTGCCACTACGGCGTCGGCACCATCGGCGGACCAGGGTTCGGAGCCTGGCGTGAGCTGGCCGTGCAGATCATGACGACGAGCTGGGTGATCGCGGGAGACTACGAAGGCTTCCCCCTGATGCACCACTGGCGGGTGCTGCCCGACGCCGGCCAGCCACTTCCCGAGGAGCTGGCCGACGTGGAACGAGCCGTCGCCTACTGGGGAGGCGGATCGGCAGTACGCCGGCGTATCGAGGCCCTGCAGCAGTCCTCGGCGAGCATCATGCTGTTCCTGGAGTACGTCCCACAGAACCTGCACCACTGGCTGGACGCCCAGCTCGGTGCCGGTGGCGACGTGGCCGAGCAGGCCTGCGCCATGGTGGACGACGAGCTGAGAGCCGGCATCTCGTTCATGAACGCCCGCGGGCTGCTGCACTTCGACGCCCACTTCGAGAACATCCTGACCGACGGCAGGCGGCTCTACTTCGCCGACTACGGTCTGGCGATCTCCTCCCGCTTCGAGCTCACCCCGGACGAGGCCGACTTCTTCGACGAGCACCAGGGCTACGACAGGGACTACACCGCCACGTACTTCGTGAACTGGCTGACCGTCGCGCTGCACGGGTACGGCCCGGAAGAACGCCGAGTGTTTGTACGCTCCTGCGCCCAGGGTGGGTCGCCGGGGAAAGCTCCAGCGGCCGCCGCGGCCGCCCTGGTCCGTGACGCGCCGGTCGCCGCAGTGGTGGGCGACTTCTATCGCCGGTTCCAGCGGGAGAACCGGGCAACGCCCTACCCGTTCGAGGCGATCCGCGGGATCGGAGAGCAGAACGGCTCGCCCGGCGCGTCGATGTGGCCGGTGGACGGAACCGCTCGAGCCGTCTGACGCCGCGCTCGACGACGGTGCGGGGCGGCGGGCAGTGCGCGTGATCGAGGGCTGGCTTCGCGGTCCGGGTTGGTGGTGGACGACGGAGCGCCCTGCGGGGTGCCTTCTCGACGCCTGGCACACTTTTTAACGGAGGGCTTACAAGCTCGCCCCCCTACGTCACGCGCTCCTGACCGCACGACGATCTGTCGCCCGTGGGGTGTCGTACGGGTGGGAGCCCGACCACAGGGGGTCGGTTGGCGGTTCTGTGCACAGATGTGCTGGTCAGCGGGCCGTAAGAACGCGTGTTCGATAGAGTTGGGAGGGTCAGGAACGGCCAGAACACGCGGGTCCGGAGGGGGTGCGGGATGACGATCGGAGCCATTGATGCGGCGCCCTCCGTGCCCGCGATGACCGCCGTGCCGGTCGCGTCGGTGCCGGTCGCGTCCATGCCGGTCGCGTCCGTGCCGGTCGTGCCTGTGCCGGTCGCGTCGGTGCCGGTCGTGTCGGTGCCGGTCGTGCCTGGGCCGCGGTCGTTGGAGGTCGTGCTGGCGGACCTGGAAGCGGTGGCGGGCGAGCTGGTCACGGTCGCCGGGCCGGGCGCGCTGGACGTGCTGGACGTCGCGGGTGGGCTGGTCGTGTCCCGGCTTGTCGGTGCCGGTGCCCGCCTGCGGGCGGTGACCGGGCGGTTGGACGCGTTGCGTCTGTCGTTCCTGCCCCGCATCGAGGCCGACGGCCGCTGGGGTATCGGCCCCGGCGCCGGCACACGGTCGTTCGCGACCTGGCACGCGATGGTCCAGAACATCACCCCGGCCACCGCCCGACGTGAGGTGAGGGTCGCCCGCGTCCTGGACCAGGACCTGCCCGCCACCCGCACAGCGGCCCTGTCCGGGACCATCGGCCCCGACCACCTCACCATCCTGGTCAACGGCGCCCCGACCAGCCCGGCCCGCAAGACCGCCCTGACCACACCCGTCCCCGTCCCCGACAGCGCGCCCGACCCGGACCCGGGTGACCAGGGCACGGGCGACGAGGGCGCGGGTGACCAGGGCGCGGGGAACGGGGGCGCGGTTGACGGGGGCGGGCCGGTCACGGGTGAGGTGTTCCTCCTTGCCCAGGCTCGTGCCCACCGCCCCGACCGGTTCCGGCGCCTGGTCGCCCGGTTCGCCGCCGTGAGCGACCCCGACGCCGACGAACGCGGCTACACCCACACCAAGGACCGCGAACACCTCGAGCTGTCCAAGACGATCGGCGGGTACCACCTGAGCGGGTTCCTCACCGACGAGCACGGCCTGACCCTGACCACCGCCCTGAGCTCCGTCATGGGACCCCCCACCCCCGGCACCGGACGCACCACCACCCAGCGGCGCGCCCAAGCCCTCGCCGACCTCGCCCGGGTCGTCCTGGACAACGCCCACACCGGTTCTGGCGCAGCCGTCCGCCCCCACCTGACCGTCACCGTCTCCTGGACCGAACTGACAGCCCTCGCCACCCAGACAGGCGCCACCCCCACCCAGACCGCCCAGATCGCCGGCATCGCCGGGATCGGCGGGATCGGCAGCCTCGGCGGCGTCGGGACCACGAGCACGACCGGCCCGGCCCCGGCACCGACCGGCGGAACCGGCAGGGCAGGCGGGACCGGCGGGACCGGCCGGATCGGCACGTCCGGCGGGGCGGTGTTCACCGAGACCGGGGTGCTGATCCCTCCGACCCTGCTCGCCAAGATCGCCTGTGACTCCCAGGTCACCCGCGTCGTGTTCGGACCCGACTCCCAGGTCCTGGACGTCGGACGCACCAGGAGAACCATCACCGGCGAGCTACGCCGCGCCGTCATCGCCCGCGACAGACACTGCACCTGGCCCGGCTGCGACCAACCACCCTCCCGCTGCGAGGTCCACCACGCGATACGTCACTGGGCCGCCGGAGGAGAAACCTCCGTGACCAACAGCGCCCTGCTCTGCTGGCACCACCACGACCACGTCGACACCACCAACATCACCATGACCCGAGAAAACGGCGAATGGACCTTCACCGACCCCCACGGCAACACCATCACCGAGACACCCACCTGGGAACCTGAGAGCACCAGAGAATGAACAGGGCATGGGCCCGGTCCACGACGCCGTCAGCGACGGCAGGCGGCGCGGCGACGGCCGCGAGCGCCATGCCGGAGCCTGAGCGTCGCCCGTCGATGCAGCGGGGCGTCCCCGGAGTGCCGTCTGTGCCTCGACGTGTGGAGGCTGGCAAGTAGCGAGTGTCAGTGCACCCGGGTCAGTGCGACCGGCTCAGTGCACGTGCTTGCTCGCGAGGTCGCGCAGCGTGGCGATCTCAGCGGGGATGTCCTCCGCCCCGTACACCGCGGAGCCGGCGACGAAGACGTTGGCTCCGGCGTCGGCGGCGCGCTCGATGGTCTCCCGGGACACTCCCCCGTCGACCTGGATCCAGACGTCGAGCCCGGACTCGCTGACCGCCTCGCGTGCGCGGCGGATCTTGGGCAGCGTGCCCTCGATGAACGACTGCCCGCCGAACCCGGGCTCCACCGTCATGACGAGGATCATGTCCACCTCGGTCAGGAGGTCGAGGAACGGCTCGATCGGCGTCGCGGGCCGCAGTGCGACCCCGGCTCGCGACCCGAGGCGTCGTAGCTCCCGGGCGAGGCGTACGGGTGCTGTCGCGGCTTCCGCGTGGAACGTCACGGACGCTGCCCCAGCCTCGGCGTAGGCGGGTGCCCAGCGGTCGGGCTCGGCGATCATGAGGTGGGCGTCGAGCGGGATCGGCGACACCTTCGCCAGGCGCTCGAACACCGGTAGACCGAGCGTCAGGTTCGGCACGAAGTGATAGTCCATGACGTCGACGTGCGCGTAGTCCGCGTCGGCGATCGCGTTGAGGTCGCGCTCGAGGTTCGCGAAGTCTGCCGACAGGATGCTCGGGGCGATGAGGGCTGCCATGCTGCCAGCGTAGAGCCACCTTCCGCCGTGCTGACGCTCGAGGAGTACCGATGGTCCCCGACATCAACTACTGGGCAGTGATCGTCGCGACTCTCTCCACGATGGTGGTGGGGTCGATCTGGTATACGCCGAGAGCGTTCGGTAACCGCTGGATGCGGCTCGCGAAGGTGGACCCCGAGATGGCGGCCGCCGCGGGTCCGTGGCCCATCGTGGTGACGGTGCTGGTGAGCTTTGTGTCGGCCTGGGTGCTCGCGGGCGCCACCTTCATCGCGTGGTCGTTCTACGACGACGGCTTCCTCACCGCCGCCGTCGTGACCGGGGTCCTCCTGTGGGCGGGCTTCACGGCCGCCCGGATGATCACCCACGACGCGTTCGAGGGTCGCCCGGCGGGGCTGACCACCCTGAACCTCGCCCACGAGCTCGTGACCGTGCTGGTCATGGCGGTGATCTTGGGCGTCTGGCCGCCGGCCGGGGTGTAGTCCCGTCTGCGTCAGCGCTTGCGCAGCAGCGTCAGGTGCATCGCGTCGGTGCCGTGGACGTGCGGCCAGAGCTGGACGTCGTCCCGGTCGGCCAGCGGGATGTCGGCGCCGGGGCGCACCACGGAGCGCAGCACGGCCGCGGCGTCGATCCGCTCGACGTCGTCGCGCTTGCGCAGCACGTCCGTGACCACGAGCTGGGTCTCGGCGAGGTGGGGCGAGCAGGTCACGTAGCCCACCACTCCCCCGGGTCGGACGGCGTCGAGCGCGGAGCTCAGCAGGTCGCGCTGGAGCGAGGTGAGCACGGCGAGGTCGCCGGGCGTGCGGCGCCAGCGGGACTCGGGCCGGCGGCGCAGCGCGCCCAGGCCGGTGCACGGCGCGTCGACGAGCACCCGGTCGTACCCGCCCGGCTCCTGGGCTCCTGTCTCCCGGCCGTCGCTGGTGCGGACGGTCTCCACCGCGTCGTCGGGCACGGCGCGGAGCGCCTTCTCGACCAGGCGGGTGCGGTGCGGCTGGACCTCGTTGGCGACGATCCGTGCGCCGCGCGTGCCGGCGAGGGCCGCGAAGAGGGCAGCCTTGCCGCCCGGTCCGGCGCACAGGTCGAGCCAGCGCTCGTCGGGGCCCTCGATCGGGGTGGCCACGAGGGCGAGGGTGACGAGCTGGGAGCCTTCGTCCTGCACGCCGGCCAGGCCCTCGCGGACCGCGGGCACGCCAGTGGGGTCGCTTCCGGCGAGCACGAGCGCGGTGGGTGACCAGCGCCCGGGGAGGAGGTCGGCGTCGCCCCACGCCTCGTCGTCCCGGGGGTCGACCAGGCCGGGGCGTGCGACGAGGGTGACCCGGGGCGCGGTGTTGTCGGCCTCGAGCAGGTCGCCGATCTCGTCGACGGCGCGCCCGTTGCCCGCGAGCGCCTCGCGGAGGGCGCGGGTGATCCAGGCGGGGTGGGATCCGGTGTCGGAGAGGGCGGTGACGGCGTCGGGGGCCTCGTCGGTGAGGCGGGCGAGCCATTCGTCGAGGGTGGTGCGGGCGACGGCGCGGAGGACGGCGTTGACGAGCTGGGCGGAGCCGGCGCCGGCGCGTGCGCGGGCGAGGCCGACGGTCTCGGACACGGCGGCGTGCTGCGGGACGCGCATGCCGAGGAGCTGGTGGGCGCCGAGGCGGAGGAGGTCGAGGACCTCGGGGTCGAGGCGGTCGAGGGGCCGGTCGACGCATCGGGTAAGGATGGCGTCGTAGCGTCCGCGGAGGCGCAGGGTGCCGTAGGCGAGCTCGGTGGCGAAGCCGGCGTCGCGGCCGTGGAGGCGGCGTTCGCGGAGCATGGGCGGGAGGACGAGGTTGGCGTAGGCGTCGGAGCCGTCGACGGCGCGGAGCACGTCGAACGCGGCGGTGCGGGCCGGGTCGGTGCCCTTACGGCGTTCGGACGGGGCGAGGGAGGTCTGGGAGCGCTCGCCGCGGGAGCGGGCGGCGGAGCGCTGGCGGCCTTGGGCGTCGCGCCGGTCGTGGTCGGCGGTCACGCCGGCACCGAGGTCTGGGGGGTCTTCGCGCTGGACACTGCCTGAGTCTATCGAGCGGTGGTGTCGCGGCCGCCCCGGGGGACCGGGACGGGGCCGGGACAGGGCCGCGACAGGGCCGCGACAGGGCCGGGACGAGCCCGGGGCGGGGCCGCGAGCGCGCTGAAGGGCTCGTGTGACAGGGGTGCGATGGGGAGTCCTCCCCATGCGGTGACCGTGCGCGGTGTTCGGGCTGTGCCTAGCGTCACTCGCGACGGACCTCGTCAGCTTCATCGGTGAAGCGCTGTCGACGAAGCACCTTCGAAACTACTGCAGGGGGAAGATGATGGGTGTCAAGCAGCTGGTGCGCGGCGTGAGCGTCGCCATGGTGTCGTTCGGGCTCGTGCTGGGGGCCGCCGCGCAGGCATCGGCGAACGACCAGTCGTGGCGGCTCACGAACGCGAGCGGGACGGTGGTGGGGACGGCGTCGTTCGACGACGCGGCCAACCGCGTGTACGTCAACGACCCGTACCTCAACGACCGCAACGTGCGGCTCGACGTGTGGCGCGAGGGCAACAAGGGCGGCACGCACGTGCGCTGCCGCGACGACGTCGCCGGGGACGGCCGTGTGAGCTGTGCGCTGATCTGGGTGGAGGACACGAACCTCCGGGGCGAGCTGTGCGAGATGAGCGGCTCGACGCCGACGCGGTGCACGCCGGTGAAGGAGTTCTGGAGCTGATCCCGGGCTCCGCGCGCTGAGCCTGTGCTCGGCACGTCGGCGGCCGGCACCCTCTCGGGGTGCCGGCCGTCGGTCGTCGTCCGGTACGGGTGCCGGCACTCAGCCCAGGACCACGTCCCCTGCGTCGAAGAGGCCGCGGGCGCCCCGTGCCCAGTCGGCCGCCGGCATGGCGCGCTTGCCGACGGGGGTGACCTCGCCGAGCCGGACGGCGTGGGTGGCGGTCCCGACGAGGACCTCCTTCTTGAGGGCCCGTACCGCTCCCGGGGCGAGGTCGGTGACCTCGGGGGCGAGGGTGACGGGGCCGAGGCCGAGGCGGGTCTCGGGGGGCAGGACGGTCCAGGCCCCGGGGGCGGGCGTGCAGCCGCGGACCAGCCGGTCGACGGCGAGGGCGGGCACGTCCCACCGCACGCGGGCGTCCTGCGGTGCGAGCTTGGGGGCGATGGAGACGCCGTCGGCGGGCTGCGGCTGGGGGCTGAGCGTGCCGTCCTCGAGGGCGTCGAGGGTGGCGACGAGCAGGCCCGCGCCGGAGACCGCCAGGCGCCCGAGGAGGTCGCCCGCGGTGTCGCGGGGCCGGATGGTCTCCGTGACGGTACCGAGAACGGGCCCCGTGTCCATCCCCTCGTCGAGGAGGAACGTGGTGGCGCCGGTGACCTCGTCGCCGGCGATCAGCGCGCGCTGGACGGGGGCGGCGCCCCGCCAGGCGGGCAGCACGGAGAAGTGGAGGTTGATCCAGCCCAGCCGGGGGACGGCGAGCACGTCGGAGCGCAGGAGGTGCCCGTAGGCGACCACGGGAGCGGCGTCGACGTCGAGCCCGCGGAGCCGGGCGAGGAAGTCCTCGCCGCGGGGCACGTCGGTGAGGACCGGGATCCCCGCCTCCTCGGCCCGGGCGCGCACCGGGCTGGGGGTGAGGCGACGGCCGCGGCCCGAGGGCGCGTCGGCCCGGGTGAGCACCGCGACGACCTCGTGGCGGGAGGCGAGGAGGGCCTCCAGGGACGGGACGGCGGGTTCGGGGGTTCCGGCGAAGAGGAGGCGCACCGGGACAGTCTAGGAGCGGTCCTGCGGCTGCGCGGTGGTACGGACGGGCACCCCGAGCGCTGCCAGGTCGTGGCGGAGGCCGGCGGTGCTCGTGAAGAGCTGGGCGTGGAAGCCCGCCGCACGACCCGCGACGACGTTCGCCTCCATGTCGTCGGTGAAGACGGCACGTGCGGGGTCCACGCCGTAGGACTCGACGAGGAGGCGGAAGATCCGCGGGTCCGGCTTGGCGAGGCCCACGCGACCCGACACGAGGACGTCGTCGAGGAGCTGTACCGCCGGGATCGCGTCGGCCAGGTGGAAGGTCTCCGCCGACCAGTTGGTGAGCCCGACGAGGCGCAGGCCCAGGTCCTTGAGCTCCCGCGCGAGCTCCTGCGACCCCTCGACCGGCCCCGGGAGGGCGAGGGCGTAGCCGTCGACGTACCGGCGCAGGTCCTCCACCCGGTGCGGGTGGGTGCGCGCCACCTCCTCCAGGAGCACGGGCCAGGGCTCCCCGAGGTCCTGCCGGTGGTTCAGCGCGAAGAAGTCGATCTCGTCGAACAGCCGGTCCACCTCCTCCGGCGTGAGGTGTCCCTCGTACGGCAGGCGCGGGTCCCAGTGGACGAGGACGTTGCCGAGGTCGTAGACGACGGTGTCGATCACCGTGGTGGCCTCCTCAGTGGTGTCGCGGGTGGCCTCGCGGGCGGTCGTGCGGCTGGTCTCGCGGCTGGTCACAGCATCTCCTTCGGGTCGAGCTGGACGCGGACGGTCCCGCCCTCGCGCCGTGCGGACCGCACGGCCAGCGAGTCGCGGAGGCGGCGGGCGAGCTCCGCGCCCTCGCCGAGGGGAACGCGGAGCACGGCACGGACCGGTGCGCCGAGCGTCGCAGGCCGGCCGCCGGTCCCGCCCGGCCGGGGCGGCTCCGGCACCTCCACCGGCCCGAGCACCGTGCCGAGGCCCACCCGGGAGATCAGGGCGTCGACGGCGTCCCGGTCGCCCGTCACGGCCGCCACCCGGACCGCGGGCGGGAGGTCGAGCTCGACCCGCTCCGCCAGCTCTCGGTCCGCGAATCCTGCCGGGTCCCAGCGGACGAGCGCCTGCGTGGGCGCGGGCGCGGCGTCGCCCACGAGCAGCACCTGCCCGTGGGGCGCGGACCGGACGAGCGACGCGGCCGCGAGCCACCGGTGGACGGCCTCGGTGCCCGTCGCGAGGCCGGTCCCCCCGGTCAGCACGGCGGCGTCGAGCAGCAGGGCGACGACGTAGCCGCCGTCGGCCACGGGCTCGGCACCGGGGGTGGCGACGACGAGCGCGGGCCTGCCCGGCACCTCGTCGACGACGCCGCCCGGCGCGGACGCCGCGGAGAGGCGGACCGGCACGCCCGGGAAGGCGCGGCCGAGCTCCTCGGCCGTGCGGTCGGACCCGACGCGGACGGAGCGGAGCCCGGTGAACCCGCACTCGTCGCACGACCAGCCCCCGGCCAGGCGGCCGCACCACGTGCACTGCGGGGCACCGCCCGCGCTCGGCAGGCCCAGCGGGCCGTGGCAGGCCGCGCACCGGGCGGCGGTGCGGCACCGCGCGCACGCCACGACCGGCAGGTAGCCGGACCGCGGCACCTGGACCAGGACGGGGCCGTGCGCCAGCGCCTCGCGGGCCGCCCGCCACGCGGCGGACGGGAGCCGCGCCGCGGCAGCCGCCCCCTCGCGCGCCAGCTCCACCGACGTCAGGGCCCGCACCCGGGGCGCCCGGGTCCGCAGGACGTCCCTCGGCACCCCCAGCTCCCGCGCCCAGCCCGACGCCAGCAGCGCCTGCGCCTGGACCGTGCGGCCAGGGGACCCCAGCAGGTAGGCGGCGCCCTCCTGCTCCGCGCGCAGCGCCAGCACGTCGCGCGGGTGCGGGTACGGGGCGTGCGGCTCGGCCAGGGTGTCCTCGCCGTCGCCCCACAGCACCACGAGCCCCAGGTCCGCCACGGGGGCGAACATCGCCGCCCGCGTGCCGACCACCACCCGCGCCCGGCCGTGCAGGGCCGCGAGGAAGGAGCGGTAGCGGGGCGCGGGTCCGTCGTCGGCCAGCAGCCGGACGTGGGCCTCCACGCCCGCCACCTCCAGGGCTGCCTGCAGCCGGGCGACGTCCCGGGCGTCCGGCGCCACGACCAGCGCGCCCCGCCCGCCCGCGACGCACGCCCGGACCGCCTCCCCGACCGCCAGTGCCCAGTGCGGGTCGGTCCCCTCGACGCCCGGGAGCGCGGACCACACGGCGCGCGGCGCCTCGCCCGCCTGGACGCGCCGCAGGAAGGCCTCCCCACCCCGGTACGGCACCCAGGCGGACGACGACGGCGCGGCCTCCTCCCGAGCGGGCGCCGGCTCCGAGCCCGGGGCGTCCTCCTGGCCCGCTGCCTCGGCACCCTCGGCACCCTCGGGACCCTCGGGACCCTCCGCGTCCTCCGCCGACACCGACTTCTCCACGCGCGCGTGCCGCGGCGGGACCGCCAGCCGGAGGACGTCCGCGAGCGTTCCCGCGAAACGGTCGGCCACGGCCCGGCACAGGAGCAGCACCTGCGGCGTCAGCACCTGCTCCGGCGACACCACGCGCCGCAGCGGGACGAGCCGCCCGTCGTGGTCCGACGAATCCTGCCGCGCCACGACGAAGCCGTCGACGTCCTGCCGCCCGAACCGCGCCTTGACCCGCACGCCGGGCTGCGCGTCGTCGGACAGCGCCGCGGGCACGAGGTAGTCGTACGGCTGGTCGAGGTGCGCCGGCTGCAGGTCCAGGACCACGCGAGCGACGGGCAGCTCCGTCGCGATCGGCACGCCCGCCGTCTCCACGACCGCGCGGCTGCGCGGGCCCCGGCCGCGGGCCGGGCGCTGCGCGGCCCCCACGTCGTCGAGCCCGAGCAGCGCGGGCTGCTCGGGCTCGGCGGGGTCACGAGTCACGATCACGGCCCCATCCCATCACGAGCCGCCGACACCCCGGGCACGGGCCGGGACCTGGCCCGGCGAGCGGCCCGGCCCACCCCGGCGCCCTCGGGACGAGACGAGGGACCAGAGGTCAGAACAGGGACGTCAGCGCCTCGACACGGTCGGTGCGCTCCCACGTGAACTCCGGCAGCTCCCGCCCGAAGTGCCCGTAGGCAGCGGTGCGGCGGTAGATGGGGCGCAGGAGGTCGAGGTCGCGCACGATCGCGGCGGGACGCAGGTCGAAGACCTCCTTGATCGCCGCGGTGATGCGCTCCACGGGCACCTGCTCCGTGCCGAACGTCTCGACGTACAGCCCCACAGGCTGCGCCTTGCCGATCGCGTAGGCGACCTGGACCTCGCACCGGCGGGCGAGGCCCGCGGCGACGACGTTCTTGGCCACCCAGCGCATCGCGTACGCGGCGGAGCGGTCCACCTTCGACGGGTCCTTGCCGGAGAACGCGCCACCACCGTGGCGGGCCATCCCGCCGTAGGTGTCGACGATGATCTTGCGGCCCGTCAGGCCGGCGTCGCCCTGGGGACCGCCCACGACGAACTTGCCGGTCGGGTTGACGATCGTGCGGAAGCCGGCCACGTCCAGGCCGGCCGCCTCGCCCAGGCCCTGCACCACCGGGGTGATGACCTGCTCCGCGACCTGCCGGTGCAGCTTCTCCTGGATCACGTCGGCGTCGTGCTGGGTGGAGAGCACCACCGTGTCGAGGCGGACCGCGCGGTCGCCGTCGTACCCGATGGTGACCTGGGTCTTCCCGTCCGGGCGCAGGCCGGGCACCTCGCCCGAGCGGCGCACCTCGGCGAGGCGCTCCGCGAGGCGGTGCGCGAGCCAGATCGGCAGCGGCATGAGCGTGGGCGTCTCGTCCGACGCGTAGCCGAACATCAGGCCCTGGTCGCCGGCGCCCTGAGCGTCCAGCGGGTCGATGTCGGACGAGTCCTCGCGCTGCTCGAGCGCCTTGTCGACGCCCGCCGCGATGTCGGGCGACTGCTGCCCGATCGACACGGAGACGCCGCACGAGTCGCCGTCGAACCCGATCGCGGACGACGTGTAGCCGATGCTCCGCACCACCTCGCGGACGAGCTGGGGGATCTCGACGTACGCCTTGGTCGTCACCTCGCCGGCCACGTGGACCAGGCCGGTCGTGACCATCGTCTCGACGGCGACCCGCGACGTGGGGTCCTGCTCGAGGAGCGCGTCGAGGATCGAGTCGGAGATCTGGTCACAGACCTTGTCGGGGTGCCCCTCGGTCACCGACTCGGACGTGAACAGCCGCAGCGCATGTGTCATGCCGGACATGCTACGGGGCGAAGGGCCGTCAAGCGCCATGAGAAGGGGTTCCTCGTCTCACATGATGGGAGAATCTCACATCGTGGACACGATTGGCGCTCAAGGCGCGAGACGCGTCAGGGGATCAGCTTGGCGACGGCGTCCCAGATCGCGTCCGCGACCTCGCGCTTGGTGCCCGCGGCCCGGGAGACCACCTCGCCCACGGCGTCGAGCAGCGTGACGTCGTTCACGGCCTCGCCGAACCCGCGGCCCGACCCGACCTCGTTCACCGCGAGCAGGTCGGCACCCTTGCGGCGGGCCTTGGCCCGGCCGTGCTCCAGCACGCCCGCCGAGGCGTCGCCCGTCTCGGCCGCGAAGCCCACCACGAGCTGTCCGGCCCGCAGCCGGTCCCGCGCGAGCTCCGCCAGGATGTCCGGGTTCTCCACGAGCACGATCGGGGCGGGAGGCTCACCCGGAACCTTCTTGATCTTGGCGTCCGGGGCGCTCGCGGGCCGGAAGTCCGCCACGGCGGCGGCCATCACCACGACGTCGGCCTCGGCGGC
This sequence comes from Antribacter gilvus, assembly GCF_003946865.1. GTDB lineage: Bacteria > Actinomycetota > Actinomycetes > Actinomycetales > Cellulomonadaceae > Antribacter > Antribacter gilvus. Next base: position 81,036 of record NZ_QXTH01000005.1, on the reverse strand, counting down.
CGCCGTGCGCACGGCGTCGCGCAGCTCCGCGGTGGACTCCACCGCGACGACCTGGACGTCGCCCGTCCCGGCACCGGCACCCCCACCGGCACCCCCACCGGCACCCCCGGCAGCATCGCGCCCGACGCCGGAGCGCCCCTCGGGCGGCGACGTCACCTCGGCCAGCACCTCCCGGGCGACGTTCGCGGCCACGAGCGTCACGCTCGCCCCGCGCGCGGCGGCCGCCGCGGCCAGCGCGACGCCCTGCAGGCCGCTGGACCGGTTGCCGATGAAGCGCACGGGGTCGATGGGCTCGCGCGTGCCGCCCGCGGAGACGACGACGCGGCGCCTCGCGAGGTCGCCCGCGGCGCCCGGCGCCCCGAGCGCGCCGGACGTGCCACCTCCCCCCGCAGCGGTCCCGCCGGGGGGATCGGCCACGACGGCCAGCGCGTACGCGGCGATGTCCTCGGGCTCGGGCAGACGGCCGCGACCGGTGTCGGTCCCGGTGAGCCTGCCCGACGCGGGCTCGATGACGTGCACGCCCCGCTCACGCAGAGTCGCCACGTTCGCGCGGGTGGCGGGGTGGTCCCACATCTCCGTGTGCATCGCCGGGGCCATCACGACGGGGCACCGCGCGGTGAGCAGGGTGGAGGTCAGCAGGTCGTCGGCACGGCCGGTCGCGGCGCGCGACAGCAGGTCCGCCGTGGCGGGGGCGACGATCACGAGGTCAGCACCCTGACCGAGCGCCACGTGCTGGACGTGCTCGACGTCGTCGAAGACCTCGGTGCTCACGGGCTCGCCGGACAGCGCCTCGAACGTGGGCGCACCGACGAACCGGAGCGCTGCGGCGGTGGGGATCACGCGCACAGCGTGCCCCTGCTCGCGGAGCAGACGCAGCAGGAGCACCGCCTTGTAGGCGGCGATACCCCCGCTGACGCCCAGCAGGATCCTCATGCTCGGTCCCGAACCGTCTCGGTACCGGGCCGGGTCAGGCGGGGTACTCCGGCGTGGGCTGGCCCTTGATGGGCTCGGCCGGCTCGACGTGCTCGATCGTCAGGAGACCCTGGTTGATCTCGCGCATGGCGATCGACAGGGGCTTCTCCTGGTTGCGCGTCTCGACGAGCGGGCCCACGTTCTCGAGGAGGCCCTCGTTCAGCTGCGAGTAGTACGCGTTGATCTGACGCGCGCGCTGGGCGGCGTACAGGACCAGGCCGTACTTCGAGTCGGTGCGCTCGAGCAGCTCGTCGATCGGCGGGTCGGTGATGCCCTCGGGCTGGGCGACGGTTCCGGCCATGGTGATGCTCCAGAGGCTAGAGAGGGGGAAAGGGAAGTCTGAGGAGCAAGTCTACCCGGCGACGGGCGCGGACCTGCCGACGCCCATCACCGAGACCAGCTCGTCGGTGGCCCGGTGCACGTCGTCGTTCACGATCGTGACGTCGAACTCGTTCTCGCAGGCGAGCTCCACCCGCGCCGTCTCCAGGCGGCGGGTGCGCTCCTCCTCGTCCTCCGTGCCGCGCCCGACGAGCCGGCGCACCAGCTCGTCGAAGCTCGGCGGGGCAAGGAAGACGAACAACGCCTCCAGGCCCGCGGCCTGGGTGGCCTCACGCACCTGGCGGGCGCCCTGGAGGTCGATCTCCAGGAGGACGGGCACCCCGGCGGCCAGCTTCTCCTCGACGGGCCGGCGCGGGGTGCCGTAACGGTTGCGGCCGTGGACCACGGCCCACTCGAGCATCTCCCCCGCGTCGACCATGCGGTCGAACTCCTCAGGGGTGACGAACAGGTAGTGCACGCCGTCGACCTCACCGGGGCGAGGAGCCCTCGTGGTCGCGGACACCGAGAGCCACACCTGCGGGTAGCGCGTGCGGACGTCGGCGGAGACCGTGCCCTTGCCGACCGCCGTAGGGCCGGCGAGGACGGTCAGACGTGCGGGAGCCGTGGAACTGGAAATGTCAGCCGAACCTCTCGATGAGTGCCGCCGTCTGGTGCGGCCCGAGGCCACGGACGCGACGCGTCTCGGCGATCCCGATCTCCTCCATGATCGCCCTGGCCTTCACCTTACCTACGCCGGGGAGCGACTCCAGCAACGAGACCACCTTGAGGTTGCCGACGACCTTGTCGGTACGGCCCTGCTCGATGACCTCCTTGATGGAGCCCTGGGAGTACTTCAGCCGGTTCTTGATCTCTGCCCGGGCCCGCCGGGCCTCGGCTGCCTTCTCGAGCGCCGCTGCACGCTGCTCAGGAGTGAGGGGAGGAAGTGCCACGCAAGTCACCTACTCGGGTCTCGACCGACGTCACCGCCGGTCTGGGTGTGGACTGCTGCATCGAAAGTAGCCATCACCCACCTCCTCGGCAATCGCTGGACGGGCGTTTCTCCCAACACTCTGGTCTCGCTAAATATCGCTTTCAGGACATTGGCAGATAAACCCGTACTCGTGAATGCCCTTCGCGCACTTCATGAGCGACATTTGCTCAGCCGCGCAGCGCCGACGTGACCTCGTCAGCGGCGGCTCGCGCGGCGCTCACCAGCGCACCTGCATCCGGCCCGGCGGCGAGGACCCCCCGCGAGGACGACGCGAGAACGGCCCGCCGGGCATCGCCGAAGACGTCCGCGAGCTCGCGCGCACCCGCCCCCTGAGCGCCCACACCGGGCGCCAGGAGGGGTCCGTTGACGGCCACCAGGTCGGTCCCCGTCTCCCGGACCGCCGCACCGACCGTGGCGCCGACCACGAGGCCCACCGAGCCGAACGGCTCGGCCCCGGCGTTCAGCACCGCCGCCTGGGCGGCCAGGGCCGAGGCGACGGACGCACCCGGGCGACCCGTGACGTCGTCGGGCAGCGTCCTCGCGTGCTGGACCTCGAAGCCCTCCTTGTTGGAGGTGAGGCACAGCACGAAGAGCCCGCGGCCCGTGGCCGCGGCGGCTTCCGCCGCCGGGGCCAGCGAGCCGAAGCCGAGGTACGGCGAGACGGTGAGCGCGTCGCCCGCGAGGGGCGAGCCGTCGCGCAGGAACGCGTCGGCGTACGCGGCCATGGTGGAGCCGATGTCGCCGCGCTTGGCGTCCACGATCGTGAGCGTCCCCGCGGCCCGGGAGGCCGCGAGAACGTCCTCCAGGACCGCCACGCCCGCGGAGCCGTGCCGCTCGAAGAAGGCGGCCTGCGGCTTGAACGCCGCCACCCGCCCGCCGAGGGCGTCGACCACGCGGAGGCTGAAGTCGCGCACGCCGGCCGCCGTGTCCGGCAGGCCCCACTCCGCCAGGAGCGACGCGTGCGGGTCGATGCCGACGCACAGGGGGCCGTGCTCGTCCATCGCCGCCGCGAGGCGCGCCCCGAAGGGCGTCACCCGCGCCCCCGAGGGCCGCTCCCCCGTCACGCCGGGACCGTCGCGGGCACGGCGTCGGACGCCAGGGCCGCCTCTGCGACCGCCAGGCGGGCGCGCATCGCCGTGTTGTGCTCCTGGAGGCTCGCCACCTGGAACGGGCCCGCAAGGACCGCCTCGATGCCCTGCACGGCCGCGGCCAGCTGGTCCACCGTGGTGACGATCGGCTTGTCGGCGGCCGTCGTGGCGGCGCGGATCTCGTAGCCGTCGGCGCGGGCGCCCTGGCCCGACGGCGAGTTGACCACCAGGTCCACCTTGCCCTCGGTGATGAGGTCCACGATCGTCGGCTCGCCGGCCTCGCCGCGGCCCGCCGAGTACTTGCGCACCACGCTCGCCGCGATGCCGTTGCGGCGCAGCACCGTCGCGGTACCGGTCGTCGCGAGGATCTCGAAGCCGAGCTCCGCCAGGCGCTTCACCGGGAAGACGATCGAGCGCTTGTCCCGGTCGGCGACCGAGACGAACACCGTGCCCGACGTCGGCAGGCCGCCGAACGCCGCCGCCTGCGACTTCGCGAACGCGTGCGGGAAGTCCTTGTCGAAGCCCATGACCTCGCCCGTGGACCGCATCTCCGGGCCGAGGACCGAGTCCACGACCAGGCCCTCCTTGGTGCGGAACCGCTTGAACGGCAGCACCGCCTCCTTGACCGCGATGGGCGCGCCCAGGTCGAGCGTGCCGCCGTCGCCCTCGGCGGGCAGGACGCCCGCCGCGCGCAGGTCGGCGATGCTGTCCCCGACCATCACGAGCGCGGCAGCCTTCGCGAGCGACGTGCCCGTGGCCTTCGACACGAACGGCACCGTGCGCGAGGCGCGCGGGTTGGCCTCCAGGACGTACAGGACGTCGCTCACGAGCGCGTACTGCACGTTCAGGAGCCCGCGCACCCCCACGCCGCGCGCGATGGCCTCAGTGGAGCGGCGGATGCGCTCGATCTCGGCCTCGCTCAGCGACACGGGCGGCAGCACGCACGCCGAGTCGCCCGAGTGGATGCCGGCCTCCTCGATGTGCTCCATGACGCCGCCCAGGAACAGCTCCGTGCCGTCGTACAGGGCGTCGACGTCGATCTCCATCGCGTCGTCGAGGAACCGGTCGATCAGCAGCGGCGCGGGCAGCGTGGTGCCGCCCGCCGACGCGGCGTCGGCGGCGCTCGCGACGAGCGCGCGCTCCACGTAGCCCGTGAGCTGGTCCTCGCTGTAGACGATCTCCATGCCGCGGCCGCCGAGCACGTACGACGGGCGCACCAGCACCGGGTAGCCGATGCCCGCCGCGATCTCGCGTGCCTGGGCGAGCGAGCGGGCCGTGCCGAACGCGGGAGCCGGGAGGCCGGCGTCCATCAGCACCTGGCCGAACTGCTCGCGGTCCTCGGCGGCGTCGATGGCCGCGGGGCTCGTGCCCAGGATCGGCAGGCCGGCGTCGGCGAGGCGCTGCGCCAGCGACAGCGGCGTCTGGCCGCCGAGCTGGACGATGATGCCCTTGACGGGGCCCGCCGCGAGCTCGGCGTGGTAGACCTCGAGGACGTCCTCGAAGGTCAGCGGCTCGAAGTACAGGCGGTCCGACGTGTCGTAGTCCGTCGAGACCGTCTCCGGGTTGCAGTTGACCATGATGGTCTCGTACCGGTCCCGGAGGGCCAGCGTGGCGTGCACGCACGAGTAGTCGAACTCGATGCCCTGCCCGATGCGGTTGGGGCCGCTGCCCAGGATGATGACGGCCTCGCGCTCGCGCGGCCGCACCTCGGTCTCCTGGTCGTAGCTCGAGTAGTGGTACGGCGTGGTGGCCTGGAACTCGGCGGCGCAGGTGTCCACCGTCTTGTAGACCGGGCGGATCCCGAGCGCGTAGCGGACCTCGCGGACCGTCGACTCCCCGCCGGGTCCCATGCCGCGCAGGCGCGCGACCTGGGCGTCGGACAGGCCGTGCCGCTTGGCGGTGCGCAGCACCTCGGCGGTCAGCGCGGGGGCCGCGGCCACCTCGGCGGCGATCTCGTTGACGAGCTGGACCTGGTCCAGGAACCACGGGTCGATCTTGGTGGCCTCGAAGACCTGCTCGATCGTGGCGCCGGCCCGCAGGGCCTGCTGCACGCCCACCAGGCGGCCCTCGGTGGGCCGGGCGATGTCGGCGAGAAGGGCCTCCAGCGCGGCCCCGGCCGGGGCGTCGCCGTCCCAGTGGAAGGACACGCCGCCCTTGTCGATCGAGCGCAGCGCCTTGCCGAGCGCCTCGGTGAAGTTGCGGCCCAGGGCCATCGCCTCGCCGACCGACTTCATGGTGGTGGTGAGCGTGTCGTCGGCCGCGGGGAACTTCTCGAACGCGAAGCGCGGGACCTTGACCACCACATAGTCGAGCGTTGGCTCAAAGCTGGCGGGGGTGACCTTGGTGATGTCGTTCGGGATCTCGTCGAGCGTGTAGCCCACGGCAAGCTTCGCGGCGATCTTGGCGATCGGGAAGCCGGTCGCCTTGGAGGCGAGCGCCGAGGACCGCGACACGCGCGGGTTCATCTCGATGACGATGATCCGGCCCGTCGAGGGCTCGACGGCGTACTGGATGTTGCAGCCGCCGGTGTCGACGCCGACCTCGCGGATGACCGAGATGCCGATGTCGCGCAGGCGCTGGTACTCGCGGTCCGTGAGCGTCATGGCGGGGGCCACGGTGACGCTGTCGCCCGTGTGCACGCCCACCGGGTCCACGTTCTCGATGGAGCAGACGACCACGACGTTGTCGTTCTTGTCGCGCATCAGCTCCAGCTCGTACTCCTTCCAGCCGAGGATGGACTCCTCCAGGAGCACCTCGGTGGTGGGCGAGTAGTGCAGACCCTGGCCGACGATCCGGCTCAGGTCCCTCTCGTCGTACGCGATGCCGGAGCCGAGGCCGCCCATGGTGAACGACGGGCGCACGACCATCGGGTAGCCCAGGTCGGCCGCGGCGCCCAGCGCCTCCTCGACGGTGTGCACGATGAGCGACCGGGCCGACTCACCGCCGCACTTCTCGACGACCTGCTTGAACTGCTCGCGGTCCTCGCCCTTCTGGATCGCCTCGATGTTGGCGCCGATGAGCTCGACGCCGTACTGCTCGAGCACGCCGGCCTCGTCGAGGGCGATGGCCGCGTTGAGCGCGGTCTGGCCGCCGAGCGTCGGCAGGAGCGCGTCGGGGCGCTCCTTGGCGATGATCGTGGTGAGGACGTCGGTGGTGATGGGCTCCACGTAGGTGGCGTCCGCGAACTCGGGGTCGGTCATGATCGTGGCCGGGTTCGAGTTCACGAGGATGACCCGCAGGCCCTCCTCCTTGAGCACGCGGCACGCCTGGGTGCCGGAGTAGTCGAACTCGCAGGCCTGCCCGATGACGATGGGGCCGGACCCGATGACGAGGACCGAGGAGATGTCGGTACGGCGGGGCATTGCTCAGTTCTCCTTGGTGGTGGCGTCGAGGGTCGTGCCCGCGTCGAGGATCGCGGGGGGCCAGGCTGCGGGGTCGGTCATGAGGCCGACGAACCGGTCGAACAGGTAGGCGGCGTCGTGCGGGCCGGCCGCCGCCTCCGGGTGGTACTGCACGGAGAAGGCGGGCAGGTCGAGGCACGTCAGGCCCTCGACCACGCGGTCGTTGAGCCCCACGTGGGAGACGACGACGCGGCCGTAGCCGGCGTCGTGCGGGGCCTGCGTCCCGGCCTGGTCGAGGGGCGCGTCCACCGCGAAGCCGTGGTTGTGCGCCGTGACCTCCACCTTGCCGGTGGTGCGGTCGAGCACGGGCTGGTTGATGCCGCGGTGGCCGTAGCCCAGCTTGTAGGTGCCGTAGCCGAGGGCCCGGCCGAGGAGCTGGTTGCCGAAGCAGATGCCGAAGAACGGGATGCGGCGGGCGAGGACCTCGCGCAGGAGGGACACCTCGTGGCTCGCGGCCCCCGGGTCGCCCGGGCCGTTCGAGAAGAAGACGCCGCCCGGGGCGCCGTCGGGCAGGAGCGCCTCGACGTCCTCGACGGTCGAGGACTGCGGGACCACGTGCACGCGCACGCCGCGCTCCGCGAGCCGGACCGGCGTCATGGTCTTGATGCCGAGGTCGACGGCGACCACGGTCGCCACCGGGTCGAGGCCCTCGAACGCGCCGCGGGGCTCCACCACGTACGGCTCGGCGGTGGTGACCTCGCCGGCCAGGTTGGCGCCCTTCATCTGCGGCGAGGCCTGCACCTCGGCCACCAGCTCCTCGACGGGGCGGGGGTAGCCGCCGCGCACCAGGTCGTCGGCGGAGAAGATCCCGGCGCGCATCACGCCGGTCTCGCGGAGGTGGCGCGTCAGCGCGCGCGTGTCGAGGTCGCTGATGCCCACGACACCCTGGTCGGCGAGCTCCTCGCCCAGCGAGCGCTCGGCGCGCCACGACGACACGCGGCGCGCGGGGTCGCGCACGACGTAGCCGGCGACCCAGATCTTGCCCGACTCGGGGTCCTCGGAGTTCACGCCGGTGTTGCCCACGTGCGGGGCCGTCATGACGACGATCTGCCGGTGGTACGACGGGTCCGTCAGGGTCTCCTGGTAGCCCGTCATGCCGGTCGAGAAGACGATCTCGCCGAAGGTGGTGCCGGTTGCGCCGTACCGGCGTCCGGTGAAGGTGGTGCCGTCCTCGAGGACGAGGATCGCTTCGTTCTGTTCGGTGGTGGTGCTCATCGGGCTTCCTCGGGGTACGGGTGGGTCTGGGCGGCGACCAGGTGGCGCACGGCGTCGACCAGCGCGCCGCGGTCGGTGGCGCGCCGGGTGCGCAGCCCGGTGTCGATCACGGTGGCGGGCACGTCGGGCACGTCGGGGTCGGCGGGGACCTCCCACGTGATCACGACGAGGCCGTCGGTGCCCACGTACTTTCCGGCCATGCCGGGGCCGAGGCCTGCGGCCTCGACGGTCTCGACCGGGATGAAGATCTCCTCGGCGCCCTCGCGCTCGATGAGGACGCCCGGCTCGTAGACGCTCACGCGGGCCGACGAGCGGTCGCCGAGCCCGTGGGCGCCGATCCGCGCGAGCCAGTCACCGGCCAGCGTGCTGGACACGTAGGTGGCGTCGATCGGTCCGACGCGCACGAGCCCCAGCGTGCTCGGCACAGCGGGCGGCGGCGGGACCAGGGCGCGCGTGCGGCGCGCGAGGCGTCGTCGGCCCGTCAGCACCGCGTACAGCAGGACGAGTCCGAGCAGGGCGACGATCGCCATGGCGACGGGCTGGGTCATCGGGCGGCTCCTTCGAACGTGTCGGACCCCAGGGCGGCGGGCTCCACCGGCGTGCCGTCGAGGACGGTGGCGCGGCCGCGCAGGAAGGTCGCGACGACGCGGCCGGGCAGCTCCATGCCCTGGAAGGGGGTGTTGGTGCTCGCGGTGACCTGCGCGGCGCCGTCGATCCGGCGCGTGGCGGCAGGGTCGACCAGGACGAGGTTCGCCGGCTCGCCCGCGTCGAGCGGCCGGCCGTGCCGGTCCTCGATGCGGCCGATGCGTGCGGGGGCGCTGGAGAGCACGCGGGCGACGTCGGCCCACGTCATGCGGCCCGTGTCCACCATCGTGGACTGGACCACCGACAGCGCGGTCTCCAGGCCCGTCATGCCGAACGCGGCCGCCGCCCACTCGCAGTCCTTGTCCTCGACCGGGTGCGGGGCGTGGTCGGTCGCCACGATGTCGATGGTGCCGTCCGCGAGGCCCTGGCGGACCGCCTCGACGTCCTCGGCCGTGCGCAGCGGCGGGTTGACCTTGAACACCGGGTTGTACCCGCGGGCCAGCTCGTCCGTGAGGATCAGGTGGTGCGGGGTCACCTCGGCAGTGACGTCCACGCCGCGGGACTTGGCCCAGCGGATGATCTCGACCGAGCGCGCGGTGGAGAGGTGGCACACGTGCAGACGGGAGCCCACGTGCTCGGCGAGCAGCACGTCGCGCGCGATGATCGCCTCCTCCGCGGCGGCCGGCCAGCCGGTCAGGCCGATCTCCGCGGAGACCACGCCCTCGTTCATCTGCGCGCCCTCGGTGAGGCGCGGCTCCTGCGCGTGCTGGGCCACGACGCCGTCGAACGCCTTGACGTACTCCAGCGCGCGGCGCATGAGGACCGGGTCGTGCACGCACTTGCCGTCGTCGGAGAAGACGCGGACGCGGGCGCGGGAGTCGGCCATCGCCCCGAGCTCGGCGAGCCGCTCCCCCGCCAGTCCGACGGTCACGGCGCCCACCGGCTGGACGTCGGCCCAGCCGGCGTCGCGGCCGAGCCGCCACACCTGCTCCACCACGCCGGCCGTGTCCTGCGTGGGGGTCGTGTTCGCCATGGCGTGCACGGCGGTGAAGCCGCCCGCCGCGGCGGCGCGGGTGCCGGACCAGACGGTCTCGGCGTCCTCGCGGCCCGGCTCGCGCAGGTGCGTGTGCAGGTCCACGAGCCCCGGCAGGGCCACCAGGCCCGCGGCGTCGATCTCCACCACGTCCTGCCCGGCGGCGGCCGGGCGGGCCTCGCCCGCTCCCGTCACCGACTCGATCACGCCGCCCGCGAGGACCAGGTCGACCGGGTCGCCGCCGTAGGGGCGCACCCCTCGGAGGATGTAGGTGGTGCTCACAGCGCGTTCCTCTCGCTCGACTCGTTCCCGGCCAGCAGCAGGTACAGCGCGGCCATCCGTACAGCGACGCCGTTCGCGACCTGCTCCACGATCACGGAGCGGACATGGTCGGCGGCGTCCGCGGAGATCTCCAGGCCGCGGTTCATCGGCCCGGGGTGCATCACGATCGCGTGGTCCGGCAGGAAGGCCAGCCGGCGCGCGTTCAGGCCGAACGTGCGGCTGTACTCCTGCGGGCTCGGGAAGAAGGCGCCGGAACCGCCGCCCATCCGCTCCCGCTGCACCCGGAGCATCATGACCGCGTCGGGCTGCCACTGCAGGAGCGTCTCGTCCAGGTGGTACGACACCCGGCACGGCCACGCCTCGACGCCCACCGGCAGCAGCGTCGGCGGGGAGACCAGGGTCACCTCGGCGCCGAGCGTGTGCAGCAGGTGCACGTTCGAGCGGGCCACGCGGGAGTGGAGCACGTCGCCCACGATCGCGACGCGCAGACCGGCGAGGTCGGCGCCCACCGGGTCGGTGCCCGACCGCTGACCCACCAGGTGGCGGCGGATGGTGAACGCGTCCAGGAGCGCCTGCGTGGGGTGCTGGTGGGTGCCGTCGCCGGCGTTGAGGACGCCGGCGTCGAGCCAGCCCGCGTGCGCCAGCATGTGCGGGGCGCCGGACGCGTGGTGGCGCACCACGACGGCGTCGGCCCCCATGGCGTGCAGCGTCAGGGCGGTGTCCTTGAGCGACTCGCCCTTGGACACGCTCGACCCCTTGGCCGAGAAGTTGATCACGTCCGCGCTGAGGCGCTTCGCCGCGGTCTCGAACGAGATCCGGGTGCGGGTCGAGTCCTCGAAGAAGAGGTTGACCACCGTGCGGCCGCGCAGCGTGGGCAGCTTCTTGATCTCGCGCGACTGGGTCGCGGCCATCTGGGCGGCGGTGTCCAGCAGGAGGATCGCGTCGTCCTTGGACAGGTCGGCGGTCGACAGGAGGTGCTTCATGCGGAGGCCCTCCCGGCGATCAGGACGGCGTCGGCCACGCCGTCGGTCTCCCGCAGGCGCACCCCGACGCGCTCGGAGCGGGAGGTGGGGAGGTTCTTGCCGACGAAGTCGGCGCGGATCGGGAGCTCGCGGTGGCCCCGGTCCACGAGGGCGGCGAGCTGGACCACGCGTGGCCGGCCCAGGTCGTTGAGCGCGTCGAGGGCTGCGCGGATGGTGCGGCCCGAGAAGAGCACGTCGTCGACCAGGACCACCGTCCGGTCGTCGATGCTCACCGGGACGCGCGTCACGCCGACGGAGCGGGTGGGCTGGCGCTGCAGGTCGTCGCGGTACATCGTGACGTCCAGCTCACCCACGGCGTCGGGGTCGAAGGACGGCTCGATCTCGGCGAGGAGCGTCGCCAGGCGGGCGGCGAGGGTCACGCCGCGGGTCGGGATGCCGAGCAGGACCACGTCGCGCGCACCCTTGTTGCGCTCGGTGATCTCGTGCGCGATGCGGGTCAGCGCCCGGGCGATCTCCGCCTCACCGAGGACGGTGACAGCGGGCGCGGAGCTGGTGGTGGTGCTCGTGCTGCTGGTGCCGGATCCGGGCACAGCGGTGCCAGCGTTCATCTGGCGACCTCCTTCCCCGCCTCACCGGACGGGCTTTAAAGGGAGTCTGACAGCCCCCACCATAACGCGCCGGGTCCGGCGGGCCGCCCTGCGCCCGGACTGCGGACGAGCGGCGTTGCTCACACCCGCCCTCCCCCGCGACGCAGGGCCGACGGCGGGCTACCGGTCCAGGTCCTGCGCCAGCCGGGACAGGCGGGCCAGTCGCGCGTCCCACGCCTTCCCGATGCCCTCCAGCTGCCTGCCGAGCGCGGTGAGCTCCGCGCCGAGCGCCCGGTACCGGCGCTCGCGGCCAGCGGTGTACGACTCCACCAGGCCCGCCCCCTCCAGCACCGCCAGGTGCTTCGCCACGGCCTGCCGGGTCACCGGCAGGCGCGCGGCCAGCGCCGACGCCGACAGATCCTCCGCGCCGAGCGCCTGGAGCACCGCCCAGCGCGTCTCGTCGGCCAGCGCGGCGAACGCCGCCACAGGGGTCACCACTCGCGCGACCCCACGTAGGCGACCAGCTCGTCGAGCTCGCCGTCCCAGCCCTCGCGGTTGCCCTCGAGCGCGGCGCGGACGGCGTCGTCGTCCGCGCCGGTGAAGCCCGTCTCCAGGACGGTGAGGACCGTGGCGTCGCCGTCAGCAACCAGGGTGAAGGTGGCCTCGGTGTAGTGGTCGGGATCGTCGACCGACTGGCCCCAGCGGAACGCGAGCAGCTCCCCCGGGTCGAGGCGTGTGACCTCGAACGGGAACCAGCCGTAGCCCTCGAAGTGCAGGCGGCCGCGCCCGCCGACGGCGAACGGGGCCCCGTCGGTGGTCTCGCAGGCGTCGCCGAACCAGCCGGCCACGTGCTCGGGCTCGGTGAGCGCGCGCCAGACGGCGTGCGGGCGGGCGGGGACGCGGACGGTCCGGGTCACGGTGCGCGCGTCGAGGTCGATCGACGCGGCGGTGGTCTGCGTGGTCATGGCATCCTCCTCGCTCGCGAGACGACGCGAGCCTTGGTTGTGCAACCAATTGATTGCACAACCAAGGCTCGCACCTGTGGCGCTACATTGCAACCCGGCGGTTGCGCCCCAGGCTGGGGGCGCCGGCTCAGGCCAGCAGGCTCGGCTTGAGGTCCACGATCCGGCCCAGGAGGCCGTTGACGAACGTCGGGGAGTCGTCGGTCGACAGGTCGCCGGCGAGGCTCACCGCCTCGTCCACGGCCACCGCGTCCGGCACGTCGTCGTTGAAGAGCACCTCCCAGGTGCCCACGCGCAGCAGCGCGCGGTCCACCGCGGGCATGCGCTCGAGCGTCCAGCCGTGGGAGTACGTCTCCAGCAGCTCGTCGATGCGGTCGCGGTGCGCCATGACGCCCTCGACCAGGTCGACCGTGTACTGCGGGACGGACGCCTCGGTGTGCGGCTGGACCACCCGGTCGGCGACGAGCCGGATCGGGTCGACGCCGCGCTGCTCGGCCTCGAAGAGGATGTCTACGGCGCGCTTGCGTGCCTTGGTACGAGCAGACACGTCAGTCGTTCACACGGCCGAGGTACGACCCGTCACGCGTGTCCACCTTGACCTTGGTGCCCTGCTCGAGGAACAGCGGCACCTGGATCTGGGCGCCGGTCTCAAGCGTGGCCGGCTTGGTGCCACCGGTGGAGCGGTCGCCCTGGAGGCCCGGCTCGGTGTAGGTGATCTCCAGCACCACGGAGGCGGGGAGCTCGACGTACAGCGGCGTGCCGTCGTTCGACGCGACCATGACGCTCATGCCCTCGAGGAGGTAGTCCTTGGCGTCGCCCACCGTCGCCGGGGGGACCATGATCTGGTCGTACGTGTCGTTGTCCATGAACACGTAGTCGGCGCCGTCCATGTACAGGTACTGGAAGTCGCGGCGGTCCACGCTGGCCGTCTCGATCTTGATGCCCGCGTTGAACGTCTTGTCGACGACCTTGCCGGAGAGCACGTTCTTCATCTTGGTGCGGACGAACGCGCCACCCTTGCCCGGCTTGACGTGCTGGAACTCGATGATCGTCCAGAGCTGACCGTCGATACGGAGCACGGTGCCGTTCTTGATGTCGTTGCTGGTTGCCACGTTCGTCTTCCTGTGTCGGTCGATTGCGCAGGGCCACGCCGCGGGGGCGCGGCGCTCACCGCGGATGTCAAGGAGCAGCGGCCCAGTCTACTCCAGGGTTACATGATCGCCGCGATGACGATCAGCCCGCCCAGGCCGCAGCCCACAGCCCAGATGAGCGACGCGAGCGTCCCCACGACGAACCGCTCCGACGCGACCGGGTGCTCCCGCAGCTCCGCATAGCGCCCGAGGCCCTTGATCGCCACGACGATCGCGATCCCGTACGGGTAGCCGGCCAGCAGGGCGGACGTGATGGCCAGGCGCTCCAGCACCCCCAGCCAGGCGCCGCCGCGCAGCACCTCCATGGCCTGCGGGCTCATGGTGCCCGACGGCGGCTCGCCCCCCTCTCCCCCGGCCGCACCCGAGGCGGGGCTCGCCCCGGGCATCCGCCCCCCGGGGTCGGCCGGGTCGGCCGTCTGCGGGGTCACCGCGGGCGGCGCGGGCGGCGGCCTCCACGGCATCCAGGGCAGGTCGCCCGACGAGGCGTGCCGCAGGACCCAGGGCACCACCCACGACCCCACGACCACGCTCAGCCCGAGCGTCACCACCCACACGCCCGCGATCGCGAACCACTGCCCGACGTTCAGGTCCCCCGCGATGTCCCAGGTCACCGACTGCTCTCCTCAATGCTCAGGTCGTCGACGCCGCTCGGGTCGCCGACGCTCAGTTCGCCCAGCAGCCGGCACACCACCGGCCGCACCGCCTCCTCCTCGTGCCACAGCGCCGCGCGCAGCCGCTGGCTCACCGCCTGCTCGCTGATGCCCAGCGCGGAGGCGACCCGCTTCTGCCGGCCGGGCTGTCCGGCGTCGGGCAGCGAGGCGAGCGTATCGACCGTCTCCCACCCTGCCGCGGACCGCCGCGCGCCGACCGCACCGAGCAGGCGCAGGAGCGCCTCCACCTCGGCGGCGCGGTCCGGGTCGCCGCCCTCGACGGCGATCGTGCCGCCGGGCGGCCTCGTCTTCGCCCGCTCGACCGCCTCGCGGGCCCGGACGAAGGCCGGGCCTCGGGCCTCGCGCGACACCCGGGGCAGCGGCTCCTCGACGGGCCCCACGCCCAGGCCGACGCTCCAGCCCCGGTCCCTCAGGAGGGCGAGCGTCAGGTCGACGGTGAGCGTGGCGTCGTCGAGCACGCCCTGGACCTCGTCGCCGACGGTGCGCTCGAACGCCACGACGAGGCCCGCACGCCCGTGGGCGAGGCGCGCGAGCGTCTCCAGCACCTCGGGCACCAGGTCGGGCCCGCGGGTGCTGCCGCGCTGGTCTGCGGTCAGGACGATCACGCCTTAAGGCTAGACCCTTGATTCTGTGTTCTCAAGGTCTAAGCCTTAAGATCTATAAATCAAGTCTGCAACCTTGTGGCGACGGCGCTCAGCGCCAGCCGGTACGAGTCGAAGCCGAAGCCCGCGATCGTCCCGGTGGCGATACCGGCCACGACGGACAGGTGGCGGAACGTCTCCCGGCTCGCGGGGTTCGACAGGTGCACCTCCACCAGCAGCAGCCCAGCAGAGGTGACCTGGGCGGCGGCGTCGCGCAGGGCGTAGCTGTAGTGGGTGAAGGCGGCGGGGTTGAGCACCACGTGCGAGCCCGTGTCGACCGCCTCGTGGAGCCAGCCCACGATCTCGGACTCGTCGTCGGTCTGGCGCACCTCGGCGACCAGGCCCAGCTCGCCGCCCCACTTCGCGGCGGACACCTCGAGGTCTGCCATGGAGGCGTGGCCGTAGATCTCCGGCTCGCGGACGCCGAGGCGGCCCAGGTTGGGGCCGTTGAGCACGAGGACGTGAGGCTGCGTGGTGGTCACACCGGTGAGCCTAGGCCGGGTCGAGGTCCTCCACCAGGAGCGTCCGCGGCCCGGGACCGGCGGTGCCCAGCTCGTCGAACGGGTTGGTCAGCCGGCACTTGCGCAACGAGAGGCACCCGCAGCCGATGCAGTCGGTCAGATGGTCGCGCAGGCGCTGGAGCTGCTCGATGCGCGCGTCCAGGTCGGCGTGCCAGGCCTTCGAGATGCGACGCCAGTCCTTCGCCGTGGGCGTGCGGTCGCCGGGGAGCGTGGCGAGCGCCGCGCCGATGTCGGCGAGCGGGATACCCACCCGCTGCGACACCCGGATGAACGCCACGCGCCGCAGCGTCTCGCGCTGATAGCGCCGCTGGTTGCCCGACGTGCGGCGGCTGGAGATCAGCCCCTGCTTCTCGTAGAAGTGCAGCGCGGAGACCCGCACCCCGCTGCGCGCCGCGAGCTCGCCGACCGTCAGCTCGTCATGGTCCCAGGGGACGTCGTCGGTCACGCCGGCCCCTCGGCGACCCGCCGGACCACGAGCGCGGGCGGCACCCGCAGGCTCTGGCCCACCACGCAGTACCGCTCCGTGAGGACGGCGAGACGGTGCAGGGCCGCGTCGTCAGCGTCGGTGTCGAGGACCGCCTCGATCGTCACCGGGCCGACGCCCACCGGGACCTCGCGGTCCAGGCCGAGCGTGCCGCGGGCGTCGAACGAGCCGGTCGCCGAGAGGGCGGCGGAGCGGATCTCGACGCCCATCACCGTGGCGACGCTACGGAGCGTCACGCCCGCACAGGCGAGCACCGCCTCGAGCAGCATGTCGCCGCTGCAGGCGTCGGAGCCGTCGCCGCCCGTGGCGGGATGGAGGCCCGCACGGACCGGGCCCGCCCACGACCCGACGGTCGCCGTGATGCCGGGGTCGGCGAACGTGGCCGAGGCGCCGAGCGGTGTGGCCGCGCCGGCCGGGTCGGTCCGGTACTGCTCCTTGAGGGGTGCCTGACGGGCACGGAGCTCGGCTGCGTCCATGCGCCCGATCTTAACGGCTTGACCTGGACCAAGGTTGAGGTTCCAGGATGACCACATGGACGCGATCAGGATCCACGCCTTCGGCCCGCCCGAGAGCCTCGTGCTCGACCGGCTGCCCGACCCCCAGCCCGGCCCCGGGCAGGTGCTCGTCGCCGCCGTCGCCCATGGTGTGCACCTGCTCGACACCACGCTCCGGCGCGGCGAGCAGGGCGGACCGCTCCCCCTCCCCCAGCTCCCCACGGTCCCCGGGCGGGAGGTCGCGGGCACCGTGGCCGCCGTCGGGCCCGGGGTGGACCCGGCCTGGGTGGGGCAGCGGGTCGCCGCGCACCTCGGCGCCACGCCCGACGGCGGCGGGTACGCCCGCCTCGCCCTCGCCCCGGTCGCAGGCCTCCACCCCGTGCCCGACGGTCTCGACGAGGCCGAGGCCATCGCCATGATCGGCACCGGCCGCATGGCGGCGTACACGCTGGAGGTCGCCGGGCTGCCCGAGCCGCTCGACCCGGCGGACCCGTGGCCGTCGGCGCCCTGGCGGGACGAGGTCGTCGTGGTGACCGCCGCGGCCGGCGGGCTTGGCACACTTTTTGTCCAGACTGCGCTCCTGGCAGGCGCCCGCGTGCTGGCGCTCGCGAGCGGCGACAAGACCCCGGTGGTCGAGGGGCTCTCCGGCTCCGAACGCCTCGCCGTGGTCGACTACGCCGCCCCGGGCTGGACCGCACGGGCACGAGCCGCGCTCGCCACCCTCGGGGCCGACGACGCCACGCTGCTCCTCGACGGCGTCGGCGGCGACGCCGGGACCGCCGCGGCCGACCTCCTGCTCGACGGCGGACGGGTCGTCGTCAACGGCTGGTCGTCGGGCACCGCCAACCGGTACGCCACGGCGGAGGCGCCACGACCGCTCGAGGTGCGTGCCGCCGTCGGCCCGGGTGCCCCCGCGCCGGGCGACATGCGACGCTTCCAGGATCGGGCGCTCGGGCTCGCGGCCGCCGGGACGTGGCGGGTGCTGACCCACCGCGTGCCGTTCGCCGAGGCCGCACGGGCCCACCGCGAGCTCGAGGAGCGACGCACCGTCGGGAAGGTGGTCCTGGTATGACGGCCCCGGACACCGGGACGACGACGGCCCACGGCGGGCCCGCCGATGCGCGGGCTGCCGACGCGCGGGCTGCCGATGCGCCGGCTGTGGCGACTGCCGATGCGTCCGCCGCGGCGGCGCTGAGCCCGGGCACGCAGCGCACGGTCCTCGTCGGCATGGTCGCGCTGTGCGCCCTCGGGGCGTTCGAGGCGCTGGCTGTGGCCACCGCGATGCCCACCGTCGCCGTCGAGCTGGGCGGGCTGCGGCACTACACGCTGGCGTTCTCGGTGACGTTCGCGGCGAGCGTCGTGGGGCTGCTGACCGCGGGCTGGTGGAACGACCGGCGCGGTCCGGCCCCGGCGATGTGGACCGGCATGGCGCTGTTCGCCGGCGGGCTCGTCGTCGCGGGGACCGCCACGAGCATGGGGACGCTCATTGCGGGGCGGGCCCTGCAGGGCATCGGCAGCGGGCTGTTCTCCGTGGCCCTGTACGTGCTGGTCGCACGGGTCTTCGCGCCCGAGCGGCGCCCGCGGGTGTTCTCGGCGTTCGCGGCGGCGTGGGTGCTCCCGGCGATCGTCGGGCCGGCGCTGACCGGGCTGATCGTCACCCACCTCGGGTGGCGGTGGGTGTTCCTGGGCGTGCCCGCGCTCGCGGTGGTGGCCGCGATCCTGCTCGCGCCGGGTCTCGCCGCGGCCCGGGGGCACGGGACTTCTGGTGGGGCCGTCTCGGGCGGGGCCGTCTCGGGCGGGGCCGTCTCGGGCGGGGCCGTCTCGGGTAGGGCCGTCGGCGACAGGGCCTCCCGGGCGGGGTCTGCCGCCGCCCCGCGTCCGGCCCGCGCGCTCGCTCTCGCCCTCGGGACGCTGCGCGCCGCCCGCGGCCTCTCCGCCGTCATCACCGTCCGCGCGCTCGCGACCGCGGCCTTCACCGGCGCGGAGGTGCTCCTCCCCCTCGTGCTCGTGCACGAGCGGCGGCTCACCCTCACGGCCGCCGGGCTCATCCTCACGGTGGGTGCGCTCGGCTGGTCCGGCGCGTCATGGGTGCGCGGCCGGGACCTGCTGCGGCTGTCCCACGCGGGATACCTGCGGCTCGGCGGTGCCCTGCTCGCTGCGGGAACGCTCGCCGCCGGGGTGCTGGCGGCGCCCGGGGTGCCGGTGACCGTCGGGATGATCTCCTGGGTGCTGTCGGGCCTCGGCATGGGGTTCGCCTACCCCACGCTCTCCGTGCTGACGCTCGAGCTGGCCGAGCCGCACGAGCAGGGCCTGGCCTCCTCCGGGCTCCAGGTCGCCGACGCCCTCGCGGGCGCCGGCGCGTCCGCCGCGACCGGTGCGCTGCTCTGGACGCTGCACGACCTCGTGGGGCTGCCCGCGTACGCGGCCTGCTTCGGGCTGATGGCGGCGCTGGCCGCGGGGGTGGTGGTGCTGGCGGGACGGACACGGGTGCCGTAGCCGTCCCGTGCGCCGGGTGCGGTCGGTGCGGTCAGTGCGGTCAGTGCGCGAGTGCGGCGCACATTGCTCCGGCAGTTCGTCGTCGGATCGGCAGTTCGAGGTGCCGATCCGACGACGAACTGCCGAGGTGATGTGCGCGCGCTATCCACAGATTCAGCAACGGCGCCCCAGGGGGTCCGGCAAGCAGGCAGTCTCGTCGCATGAGCACCCGGACCGACGTTGTGATCGCCCGCGAGACGAACCGCGACGCCCTGCTGCGCGCACTGAACGCGGGCGAGCTCGAGCGCATCCGGCGCGGGGTGTATCGCGCGCCGCTGGCCCCGGGCGCTGATCGATCCGCAAAGGCCCGGGACGCCTACGCCCGGGCGATCGACCGAGCGCGGGGGCTGCACCGTCAGCTCCGCGCCGAGCACCGGTTCAGCCACGAGACGGCAGCCCTGCTGCTCGGCGCGCCGCTCTGGCGACCCCCGGTGCGCACCCATGTGATCCAGGGGTACCGCCCGTCCTCGCGCGCGGCCCGGGACGTCGCTCGGCACGTGACGGACGTCCCGTCGGCCGACCAGGTCGAGGCGGGTGGGCTGCCTGTGACCTCGCTCGCCCGGACGGTCGTCGACTGTGCGATGACCCTGCACCCGCTCGAAGCCCTCGTCGTCGCGGACTGGGCCATGGAGAACGGCCTCGACCTGGGACGCGCCAGAGCCCTGCTGGCCCAGCACGGCGAGGCGAACGGGATCCGGAGGGCGGCACTGGTCCTGGACCTGACCGCCTGCGGAGCGCAGTCGGTGTGGGAGACCTGGCTCCGCTACGTCCTTCTGCGTGCTGGTTTCCCCCCGCCTCAGACGCAGGCGCCCGTCCAGACACGGCTCGGCCTGTTCCACGTCGACATGGGCTGGAAGGAGTGGCGCGTCGGCGTCGAGTTCGACGGTCAGGTCAAGTACACCGACGGAGCCTTCGGCGCGGGACACGACGGCAGACAGGCCTTGATCGACGAGAAGAGGCGCGGCGATGCCGTTCGGGAGCGGTGGACGATCGTGCGCGTCACCGCCTACGACCGGCCCGACGACGTCGTCGCACGGGTCGCGCGACACCTGCCTGCCGGAGTTCGCGAGAGCCTGCGGGTGAACCCCTTGCTCCCCCCGCCGAGCTGAGCTCGGTCCCATGGATCGGGTCCGTGTGCGCGCGTCTGGGACGATGACCGGGTGCCGCACCTGCTCGAGACGCTCGCCCGGGACGTTCCCCACCTCGGACGACGGGTGCTCGTCGCCGTCGACGGCGTGGACGGGAGCGGCAAGACCCGGTTCGCCGCCGGTCTCGCGCAGCAGCTGACCGACCTCGACCGGCAGGTCGTCGTCGTGCACGCCGACGACTTCCTCAACCCGCGCACCGTCCGGTACCGGCTCGGCCGCGAGTCGCCCGAGGGGTTCTACCGGGACTCGGTCGACCGTGCGTCCCTCATCCGGTTCGTCCTGGACCCGCTCGGGTCCGGCGGCGACGGACGGTTCCGGCGCCGGGGGTTCGACCATCTGCGGGACGCGCCGGTCGACGATCCGGACGAGGTCGCTCCCGGCCAGGCGGTCGTGATCGTCGAAGGCATGTTCCTCCACCGGGACGAGCTGCGCGGGCGGTGGGACTGGTCCCTCTTCCTCGACGTGCCGTTCCAGGAGACCGCCCGCCGCATGTCCGTCCGGGACGGGTCGTCGCCGGACCCGGAGCACCCCTCGATGCGGCGCTACGTGCAGGGCCAGCGCCTCTACCTCACGGAGTGCGCGCCGTGGGCCCGGGCGACGCATGTGGTGGACAACACGGACGTCGAGGCGCCGGTGCTCGTCGCGCCCGGACGGCCCACCACGGGAACACGGCCGCGGCGACCTTGACAGCGAAACGCCACCGGTTCCCGCGGCCGGGCTGCGCACATTGCTTCGGCACTTCGTCGTCGGATCGGCACTTCGAAGTGCCGATCCGACGACGAAGTGCCGAAGTCATGTGCGCGCTCACCCACGGACGAAAGTCGGTAAGCGCAGTCCACTGTCTCGGCCCTTACCCCTTGTGCCGGGACCGCCCCTGTGCTTGGGTGTGAGAAACCGGTTTCCCGCCGGGGTTCAACGGAGAGCCGACCCGGAGGTCGCAATGCACGTTCCACGCTCCACCCCTTCTCCCAGCACAGTCCCGCCCACCGGGACCGGGCCGGGCCCCCGCTCCTGGACGGGTCACCGCGCCGTCCGCGGAGCCGTCGTCGCCGCGGCTGCCGCCGGGCTGACGATCGCCGCCCTGGCGGTCCCGCCGGCCATGGCCGGCGACTCTCACGACCACGACGGCAACCATGACCACGGCGCCGCCCTCGAGCGCCTCGCACGGCAGACCATCCCGGCCGGGGACGGCTGGGGCTCTGCGGGCGCGGGCACCACCGGCGGCTCGGCCGCGAGCGCCGTCGTGACGGTGCGGACGTGGCCGGAACTGAAGGCTGCGGTGACGGGGAACGACCCGAAGATCGTGGTGGTGGACGGGCGGATCGACGCGAACACGGATGCGGCGGGTGCTCCGCTGGGCTGTGAGGCGTTCGCGCAGGAGGGGTACTCGCTGGAGCAGTACCTGGCGACGTACGACCCGGCGGTGTGGGGCACGGACACGGTGCCGAGCGGGCCGGTGGAGGATGCGCGGCGGGCGTCGCAGCGGGCGCACGCGGCGCACGTGACGGCGCGGGTGGGGTCGAACACGACGCTGATCGGTGCGCCGGGCGCGCAGGTCGCGGGGGCGGCGCTGCAGCTCGTCGGGGTGCAGAACGTGATCGTGCGGGGCTTGACGCTGGTCGATGCGCACGACTGCTTCCCGGCGTGGGACCCGACGGACGGGGCGGCGGGGGCGTGGAACTCGGAGTACGACCTGGTGACGGTGCGGGAGAGCACGAACCTGTGGATCGACCACAACGACCTGGGGGACGGCGACAACCTGGACTCGGCACAGCCGCTGTACTTCGGGCGTCCGTACCAGGTGCACGACGGTCTGCTGGACATCACGAACGGTTCGGACCTGGTGACGGTGTCGTACAACCGGTTGCACGACCATGACAAGTCGATGCTGGTGGGGTCGAGCGACTCACGGATCACGGACCGGGGGAAGCTGCGGATCACGATGCACCACAACGAGTTCCGGAACCTGGGGCAGCGGGTGCCGCGGGTGCGGTTCGGGCAGGTGGACGTCTACAACAACCATTACGTGCAGGACGCGGGCTCGGGCATCGGGTACGGGTACTCGTGGGGGGTGGGCAAGGAGTCGCACCTGCTGGCGGAGGCGAACGCGTTCTCGGTGCCGGAGGGTTTCGCGCTGGACCGGGTGGTGGGGCGGTACAACGGGACGGCGATGACGGAGACCGGCAATGCGGTGAACGGCGTGGTGACGGACCTGCTGGGGCAGTACAACGCGACGCACGACCCGGACGTCGTCCAGGTCCCGTCGTGGGAGGGTGTGCTGCGGCGCACCGTGCACCCGGTGGCGGCGGTGCCGCGCGTGGTGGGGCAGCTCGCGGGTCCGCAGGGGCTGGGTGCGCGGGAGCGCATCGTGGTGGCCGCGGACGGTTCGGGGGATGCGACGACGGCGCAGGGTGCGGTGGACCTGGCGCCGTCGGGCACGGTGGAGCGGGTGGAGATCCGGTTCGAGCCGGGGACGTATGCGGGCCGGGTGGTGGTGGACCGTGCGCGGACGGACCTGTCGTTCGTGGGTGCCACGGGCGATCCGGCGGACGTGGTGATCACCGACGACCGGGCGGCGGGGACGCCGCGTCCCGAGGGCGGGACGTGGGGTACGACGGGCAGCGCGAGCGTGACGGTGGCGGGGGCGGGGTTCGAGGCGCGGGCGGTGACGTTCGAGAACGCGTTCGACGAGGCGGCGCACCCGGAGATCAGGAACCGGCAGGCGGTGGCGGTGAAGACGACGGCGGACCGGGTGGTGTTCCACCGGGTGCGGTTCCTGGGCAACCAGGACACGTTGTACCTGGACTCGCCGTCGGCGACGACCCCGGCGCGGGTGTACGTGCGCGACAGCTGGATCGAGGGTGATGTGGACTTCGTGTTCGGGCGGGCGACCGCGGTCATCGAGGGCTGCACGATCAAGGCGCTGCGCCGGGCGAGCGACCCGTCGGGGTATGTGTTCGCGCCGAGCACGTCGCGGGGGTTCGCGCACGGGTTCCTGGTGACGGGCTCGCGGTTCGTGTCGAACGCGGGGCCGGGCAGCTACTACCTGGGGCGTCCGTGGCACCCGAGCAGCGCGCCGGACAACGACCCGCGGGTGGTGGTCCGCAGCTCGTGGATCGGCGACTTCCTGAAGGCGGACCCGTGGACGACGATGTCGGGTTACGACTGGTCGGCGGGGAGCAACGCGGAGTACCGGAACTGGGGTCCCGGGGCCGTGGTGAACGCGGACCGGCCGCAGCTGACGCGATCGCAGGCGGCGGACCACGAGGTGGCCGACTACCTCGCGGGCGACGACGGCTGGTCGCCGCAGCACTGACGGCACGCGACAAGGCCCGGCGACCTCGGTCGCCGGGCCTTGTCGCGTGCGCGACCCGGCCCCGTCGCGTCGTCGCCGCCTCGCCGCGTCGTCGGGCAGCGTCGTCGGGCCGCGCGGAGCACGATGGCCTCATGGGTGACTTCAGCGACTACATCGCGACGCTCGACGGCGCGGAGCGCGACGCCGTGGAGCGCGTCCGCGCCCGGGCCGTCGAGCTCGTCCCGGAGGCCGAGGAGGGCATGAGCTACGGCATGGCCGCGCTGCGCTACCGCGGCAGCCCGCTGGTCTCCGCCCGGGTG
The DNA here is from genome assembly GCF_003946865.1 of Antribacter gilvus. GTDB lineage: Bacteria > Actinomycetota > Actinomycetes > Actinomycetales > Cellulomonadaceae > Antribacter > Antribacter gilvus. The sequence continues at coordinate 57,359 of NZ_QXTH01000005.1, read as the reverse complement.
ACGGCCCACCACATCGGCCTGTACCCGTTCAGCCCGCAGGCCGTCGAGGTCGTCGCACCGGACCTGGAGGGCTGGTCTCTGGCCAAGGGCACGGTCCGCTTCACGCCGGACCACCCCTTGCCCGACGGCGTCCTGGACCGCCTGGTCCTGCTCCGCCGCGACGAGATCGACGCGATGCGGGCCGGCTGAGCCGAGCCGAGCCGCTGAGCCGTGGCCGGACGTGCTGAGCAGGACCGATATCGTCCAGGACATGTCGACGCCCTCCCGCCCCGGCTCCCCGGTCCACGTCCGCTACACGAAGTGGGACGGTTCCCCGCACTGGGAGAGCGACGCCGTCTACCTCGGCAGGGACGAGCACGGTGTCTGGCTCGGGCAGCCGGCCGGGACCCGCTCGTCGCGCCCGGGGGCGGCGTTCACGGGCGTGTGGGACAGCGTCGCCGTGTTCCCGGAGGCGGGCTGGACCGCAACGTTCAACGCCTGGCACCCCACCGGTACCCGCATCTACGTGGACCTCACGGGGACGCCCCGCTGGTCGGCCACCGGGTCCGGCCCCGAGGGGACGGCGCACGAGGTCACCATGCCCGACCTGGACCTCGACGTCATCGCGAAGACCACCCTGCCCGCCTTCATCGACGACGAGGACGAGTTCGCCGAGCACCAGGTCCGGTACGGGTACCCGCCCGAGGTGGTCGCCCAGGTGCGGCACGACGCCGACACGCTCCTGGAGCAGGTCCGCGACGGAAGGGCCCCGTTCGACGGCGCGACCGCCCGCCGCTGGCTCGACCGGCTCGCCGCCCTCGAGCACCCGGTCCCCGGGCTGCGGGAGGCGCAGGAGCGCGCCGGCGGCCTGGTCCTGCGCGAGCTCACCCTCGCCGACGAGGACGCCGCCCGCACGGCGCACGCCGAGCTCGACGGCTGGCCGTTCCTCTTCCTGGACGACGACGAGACCTGGGCCGAGCACGTGGCGGACCTCGCCCGCGAGCGCCGTGGCGCCGAGCTCCCGCGGGTGCCGCACGCGTTCCTCGTGGCGGAGGCCGACGGCGAGCTGGTGGGGCGCCTGTCGGTGCGGTTCGCGCTGACGGAGAGGCTGGCCGTCGTCGGCGGGCACGTCGGGTACGGGGTGCGCCCGGCGTTCCGGGGCCGCGGTCACGGGACGGCGCTGCTGCGTGCGGGCCTGGCGGTGCTCGCGGCGCTCCGGGTCGAGCGCGCCCTCGTGACGTGCGACGACGACAACGTCGCCTCGGCACGGGTGATCGAGCGGTGCGGGGGCGAGCTGGAGTCGGTGGTCACGCACGAGGGGGCGCGCAAGCGCCGCTACTGGGTCCCGACGGCCTGAGGCTGCTCCTTCACCAGCCGGAGCAGGATGTAGCCGAGGAGGACGACGGCGAGGATCGCGACCGTGCCCCAGATCGTCGCACCGGTGAGATCGATGACGATGGCCCACAGGAGCGGGGTCAGGAACGACGCGGCGCGGCCGGTCGTGGCGTAGAGGCCGAAGACCTCGGACTCGCGGCCCGCCGGCGTGACCCTGCTCAGGAAGGAGCGTGAGGCGGCCTGCGCGGGACCCACGAAGAGGCACAGGAAGAGGCCTGCGACCCAGAAGACGACTGCGCCGAGCGGGTGGAACACCAGGACGACCGTGCCTGCCACGAGGAGGCCGACGAGCGAGACGCTGATGACTCGCTTGCTGCCGAAACGGTCGTCGAACCATCCGGCGCCGAAGGACGCGAGGCCGGCGACCAGAAGGGCCACGAGGCCGAAGTTGTTCTTGCCCGAGTCGGAGAACCCGAACGACTGCACGGCGATGACGGCCCCGAACTGGAACACTCCGGTGAGCCCGTCGCGGTAGACGGCGCTCGCGACGAGGAACCACAGGGTGGGGCGTGCGTGCCGCCACAGCTCCTTGACGTCGCGAGCGAGCACGACGTAGCCGCGGAAGAAGCCGACACGCTCGGCGCCTGCTCTGGGGGGCACGGCCGGGACGTGGACGAAGATGGGCCACGCGAACACGACCGTCCAGATCCCGCAGCCCACAGCGATCACCCGGAACGCGAACCCGTTGCTGGTGTCCATGCCGAACCACTCGAACGAGGTCACCACCACGACGAGCAGGAGGGCGACGATCCCGCCGAGGTAGCCCATCGCCCAGCCGAGTCCTGAGACCTTGCCGACGGTCTTCGGCGTTGCTACCTGCACGATCATCGCGTTGTAGTTGACGCCCGCGATCTCCTGGATGACCTGCATCAGGCCGATCATGATGGCGCCGTACCAGAAGTACCTCGGGTCCGCCTCGACGAAGAACAGCGCGAACTGCGACAGCGCGAGCAGAGCGGTGGTCCCCGCCAGCCACGCCTTGCGGGTGCCGTTGACGTCCGCACGCTGGCCCAGCACGGGGGCGAGCAGTGCGACGACGATGCCGGCCAGCGCGGTCGCGTACCCGTAGTTGCTGGCCAGCCCGGCGAGTGCGCGGTCGTACGTCGGGTCGCCCTGACCGAGCGCGGCGACCTCCGGGGCGAGGAACGCGTCGGACGTCAGGTAGGACGCCACGAACACGAAGGTGATGAGCACCGTGTTCAGCGGCTGGGTCGCCCAGTCCCACAGCACCCAGGCCGCTGTCCGCCGCCGCGGCACGGCCCTGCCCTCCTGCAGCTGTAGCCCCGTCAGGGGAAGGGGACTCGGCTCCGTCGCCGAGGTGGACGTCGATTCGCTCATGCGCGCAAGCATGCCGCCTGCAGGTGAACGCTGGGTAGCGATCTCACCCTGCCAGGTTGTGCCGCCCGATCTCGCGGCTGTTACGGACCCCTGCGAGCGCCATCGTGATGTCGAGCTCGGCGAGCACGTGCTCGGTGACGGCACGGACACCGTCCGCACCGGCGAGCGCCAGCCCGTAGACCCAGGGCCGACCGAGGAGCACCGCGTCGGCGCCGAGGGCCAGGGCGGTGAAGACGTCGGCACCGGTGCGGATGCCGGAGTCGAAGAGGACGGGACCCCTGCCCGCGATGGCTGCGACGATCGCGGGCAGCGTGTCGAGGGAGGCGACGGCGTTGTCCAGCTGGCGCCCTCCGTGATTGGACACGATGACGCCGGTCGCACCGTGGTCGAGCGCGGCACGTGCGTCGTCGGGGTGCTGGACTCCCTTGACGAGGATGGGGAGACGGGTGCGCTCACTCAGCCTCTCGAGGTCGGCCCAGGTCAGGGTGGAACGGGAGAACACGTCGAGGAACGTCTCGACGGCGGCGCGCGGCAGAGGCGACCGCAGGTTCTTCCACGTCGGTCCGGGGTGGTGGCGGGCCATGGAGGCGAGCGCACTCAAAGCCGCCAGGGTGGGCCGCCGGCCCGACCCCGTGACGGCCCGGCCCTGCTGCGGGGTCGAGCACCGGCGCTCCACCATCGCCAGGAAGACCGGGTCGGTCAGGTACTGCGCCATCCCCTCTGCCCGCGCGAACGGAAGGTACCCGAGGTCCAGGTCGCGGGTTCGCCAGCCGAGGAGGTGCGTGTCGGTCGTGACGACGAGCGCCTCCGCGCCGCAGGCCTCGGCCCGAGCGACGAACGAGTCCACCAGGTCGTCCGAGGAGGACCAGTAGAGCTGGAACCATCGGGGGCTGTCGCCGAGCGCTGCCGCCGTGGCCTCCATCGGTGTGGAGGCCTGCGACGAGATCACGACGGGGAGGCCGAGGTCCCGGGCCGCGCGCGCCAGCGCCGGCTCGGCAGCGTCGGGACCGCCGCGGCGCCCGCGGCGGTGCTGGACCGCGAGCTCGAGCGCCCCTACCGGGCCGAAGACGACCGGCGCCGGGAGCTCTCGCCCGAGGAGCGTCGTCGTCAACGAACGCTCTCCGACGTCCACGAGCTGGCGGGGTACGACCGGATACTTCCGGAATGCCGCAGTGTTGGCCTCGACCGTGCGCTGCATCCCTGCGCCGCCCGCGACGTAGGACCAGCCCTGCGGTGTCATGACCCGCCGGGCCGCCTGCTCGAGCCGGTCCCCCGAGGTGGGGACGACGGGCCTGCGGCCGTACACGCCCTCCGAGTAGATCTTCGACTGCACAGCCCTGCTGACGTTGCGCACGCCTGGATCCTGCCACGCACACGGGGCGGCACACGAGGTCGCGGGTCCAGGACCTCGAGCCTGGGAAGATGGCCTGCATGACCACCCTCCCGCCGGTCCTCGTCCCGCTCGCCGTGCGCGACGACGTCGCGGGCTGGCTCGACGTCGTGGGCCCGGTCGCGTTCTACCTGATCGTCTGGGGGCTCGTGTTCGCCGGGACCGCGCTGTTCGTCGGCGTGGTGGTCCCGTTCCTGACGGGCGACTCCCTCCTCTTCGGCGCCGGGCTCGTGGCGGGGAGCACGGACTCCGTCAACATCTGGGTGCTGACGATCGGCGTGGGCCTGGCCGCCGTGGCCGGAGACCAGGTGGGGTTCGTCCTCGGCCGCCGGTACGGACGTCCCTACCTCGCGCGACGGGGTGGCCGCTGGGTGCAGGGCGCCGTGGCCCGCACCGAGCGGTTCTACACGCTCTTCGGCTGGTGGTCCGTCGTCATCGGCCGGTACGTGCCCTGGGCGCGGGTCTTCGTCCCACCAGTCGCCGGGGTCGCCGGCATGGCGTACCTCCGCTTCCTCACGGCGAACGTCTTCGGGGCGCTGACCTGGGGCGTGCTGATCACCGTCGTGGGCTACCTCGCAGCGACCGACCCCGCCGTCCGGCCGGTCGCGTACGGCGTCGCGCTGGCCGTCGTCGCCGCCTCCGTCGTGGCCGGCGTGCGCGCCTGGCGCCAGGACCGCGCGAACCCCACGTAGGTCGCCTCCCGCCCGACGGTCGACCTCGCGGGCGACGCGGGTGGTGGTCCCGCGGCCCTGGCGAGCCGCCGTATATTGACACGGCGCTCGCCCCGGGCAACAGCTTGGAAGGGTGAGCGCGGGCGGCGCCCGCCCACCACCTGCGAGAGGACCTCCCGTGACCGTTCCGCCCCCGGCCGTGGTGCGCCGAGCCGCGCTCCTGGCCGCGACCGTCTTCCTCGTCACCCTGTGCCTGAGGCCGGCGATCACCGCGGTGGGTCCCGTGCTCCCGCGGATCGGCGCCGACGAAGGGCTCGGCGAGGGCGCGATGGGTCTCCTGGGGGCGCTGCCGCTCCTCGCCTTCGCGGTCATGTCCCCGCTCGTGCACAAGCTCTCCGCCCGGGTCGGCGCGGAGCGTGCCGTGCTGGGGGCGCTCGTCGTGCTGGCGGCCGCCACGCTCGCCCGCTCGTACACCGGGCCGGCCGGCCTCTGGATCGGCACCGCCGTGATCGGCTGCGCCATCGCCGTGGGCAACGTGCTCGTGCCCGCGATCGTCAAGCGCGACTACGCCGCCAACGTGTCCCGCGCCACCGGCGTGTACTCCGCGTTCCTCGCCGGCGCGGCGGGCGTCGCGAGCGCCGTGTCCGTGCCGATCGCCGACCAGGCCGGCTGGCGCCCCGCCCTGGCGGTGTGGGCGGTCCTCGCCGTGGTGGTCGCCGCGGCGTGGCTCCCCCGCACCCTCGCCGCCGGGCCGCCGCCCACCGCCGTCGCCGCCGACTCGGGGCCGACCGTCTGGCGCCGCCCCATGGCCTGGTGGCTCACCGCGTTCATGGGCCTGCAGTCCACCACGTTCTACTTCATGGTCACGTGGCTGCCGTCGGTCGAGGCGTCCGTGGGCGTCGACGACCGGGCCGCCGGCCTCCACATGCTCCTCTACCAGGTGGTCAGCATCGTCTCGGGACTGCTGGTCCCGCTCATCATGCGCGGCCGGAACCAGGTGGTGGCCGGTGTGGTCGCGAGCATCCCCATGCTCGCCGCAGCCCTGGGACTCCTCCTCGCCCCAGGGCCGGTGCTCGTCTGGGTCACGCTCGCAGGCCTCGGGTCGGGCGCGTCCCTCGTCGTGGCCCTGTCTCTCCTCAGCCTGCGCGGGCGTTCGCAGGCGGAGACCACGCGGCTCTCCGGCATGGCGCAGTCCGTGGGCTACCTGGCCGCCGCCGTGGGACCCGTCGTCGCCGGGCACCTCGTCGAGCGCACGGGCACATGGTCGGCGGCCCTCACCCTCCTGGCCGCGATCGCCGGGACGCAGGTGCTCGTCGCCGTCGTGGCCGGGCGCGTGCCCGGTCAGCGCCCGGTCACCGACCGGACTCCGGCGCCTTCCGCCCCATGAAGCCCTCGTTCAGCGGAGCGTCGTCGGGCAGGAGGGGGTCCACCTCGGCCGCCCGGACCCCCAGCTTCTGCATCATCGCCCGGGCCCGCCGCAGGTGGCGCACGCGCAGGTGGGTGATGACTGCCATCAGCGCCCACACCAGCACCGCCGCGTCGTCGACGAAGCCGCCCGGCAGCGCGTCCGGGATCACGTCGATGGGCAGCCCGAGGTAGGCGAGCGCGCCGAGCAGCTTCAGCCGCACCCCCTGCGGCGTCTGCGGGTCGATGGCCAGGTAGTACGCCAGCAGAGCCTTCTCGAGCAGCTCCCGCCCGATCTTCCGGGAGAGGCCCCTGATCACGCCCATCGCCCTCGTGGGCTCGATCGGCGGCGGAAGCGGGTGGGGTGAGGCAGAGGTGGGCACGTGGTGCTCCTTCGTCGCAGGTACGGCCTCACCGTAGCGAGGATGACTGACACGACGACGCGTGCGCGCCGCCTCACGCCGGCTTCAACGCGTGGACCCGCTCGACGGTGCCCAGCTTGAGCCGCTCCGACTCCACGACCTGGAGCCCGGCCGCCTCCACGAGCGGCAGCTGGCGACGCGTGAAGTGCTCCCCCGCCGTCCGGATCGTGAACCGCTCGAACCACCGCTGCGCCGCCAGGAACCACCGCCGGTCGCTGCCCACGTGGTCCAGGAGCAGCAGCCGCCCGCCCGGCACGAGCACGCGCGCCATCTCCCCGACGGCGACGTCCGGCCGCGGGATGCTGCACAACGACAGCGCACAGACCACCGTGTCGAAGGCCGCGTCCGGGAAGGGCAGCGCCTCGGCGTCGGACACCCGCAGGTCCGCCGCCCGGCCCAGGTCCTCCGCCCGGCGCCGCGCCACCTGGAGCATCGCCGGGCTGAGGTCGATCCCCGTCACCGCCGTGTCCTGCGGGTAGAACGGCAGGTTGCGGCCGGTGCCGATCGCCACCTCGAGGACCCGGCCCCGGGCCCGGGACCCGAGCCACTCGCGCCCGCCCGCGAACGCGACGCGCTCGAGCAGGCCCATCTGCCCGTCGTAGCTCCCGGCCACGGCGTCCCACACCTCGCGCTGCCGTTCTGTCGGGTCGGTCATCGGTCCTCCAGGGGACGGGTCACGGTTCCAGCGGACAAAGGCCGACGAGGCCCGGACCATGATCGCCTACCGTGTCCCGCATGACCACGATCGCCAGGACCGATCCGCCCTACGTCGCCGACGAGCTCACGATGCTCCGCTCGTTCGTGGACCACTACCGCGGGACCCTGCGCCGCCAGTGCGAGGGCCTCACCGCCGAGCAGCTGAGCACGCCGCTCGCGCCGTCGGTCATGACGCTCGGCGGCATGCTGACGCACCTCGCGTGGGTGGAGCAGTTCTGGTTCGGCGAGATCCTCCTCGGCAGGGCCGCCGCCGAGCCCTGGGCGTCGGCCCCCTGGTCCGACGACACGGACTGGGACTGGCACCACGCCCGCAGCCTCACGCCGCAGGAGACCGACGACCTGTTCGTCGCCGCCGTGGAGCAGTCCGACCGCGACCTGGCGGCGGCGCTCGCGACCGGCGACGGGCTCGACGCGACGTCGGTCCGGGAGCGGCACGGCTCGACGGTGAGCCTCCGGTGGATCCTGGTCCACCTGGTCGAGGAGTACTCCCGCCACGCCGGCCACGCCGACCTCCTTCGCGAGTCGCTCGACGGCGCTACCGCCCTCTGAGCGCTGAAGGCCGGTTCTCTAGGTCTATAAAACGTTGCATATTAAACGTTTTAGGTTCTGTCTCGGCAGGTGTCCCGTCCCTAGGGTGACCGCACACGTCCCGATCGAAGGAGATCCTTCATGCGCACCCGACGTCGAACACGCTGGGCGGCCCTCGCCGCCGTCGTCTCCCTGGTCACGACCGCCACGGCGGCGGCCACCGTGATCGCCCCCACCGCCGCCGCGGCCACCGGTTGTGAGGTCACGTACCGCGTCGTGAACTCCTGGCAGGGCGGCTACCAGGGCGACGTGAGCATCAAGAACCTGGGCGACCCCATCTCCTCCTGGACCCTCGGCTGGCAGTTCACCAGCGGGCAGACCATCTCCCAGGCCTGGAACGCGCAGGTGACGCAGAGCGGGAGCCAGGTCTCGGCGAGGAACGTGAGCTGGAACGGCTCTCTCGCCACCGGCGGGACCGCCACCTTCGGGTTCATCGGCAACGGCGCCTCGTCGACACCGACCGGCTTCACGCTCAACGGGGTCGCGTGCACCGGCGCCGTCGGCGGGAACCCCACGCCGACGCCGACCCCCACCCTCCCGCCGCCTCCCCCGCCCACCCCCACCCCCACCCCCACGCCCACGCCGACGACGCCCCCTCCCCCGCCCCCGCCCTCGGGCGGCGAGTTCGACGGGTCGCACTGCACGGTGTCCGGCACGGCCCCCGGGTCGAACACCCGCCTGCCCGACCCGTTCCTGCGGCTGAACGGCACGCGGATCACGGCGAAGTCCGACTGGACCTGCCGTCGCGCCGAGATCAAGGAGCTCGCCGAGAACACGATCTACGGTGACAAGCCCGGCAAGCCGGCGAGCGTCACAGGGACGGTCAGCAGGACCGGGATCACCGTGAACGTCTCGCACAACGGCCGGAGCTCCAGCTTCTCGGCCGGCGTCGAGCTGCCGAGCACTGGCAGCGCCCCGTACCCCGCCGTGATCGTCCTGGGCGGCTTCGGGGCCGACACCACGACGATCAAGAACGCCGGCGTCGCCGTGATCAACCTCGACCCGATCGCCCTCGGGCGGGAGGGCACCGCCCGGAACAACAAGCAGGGCGCGTTCTACTCGATCTACGGCGCCACCAGCAGCACGGGCATCCTCACGGCGTGGTCCTGGGGCGTCAGCCGGATCATCGACGTGGTCGAAGCCTCCGGCGGCAGCATCCTGCGGACCGACTCGTTCGGCGTCACCGGCTGCTCCCGCTACGGCAAGGGAGCGTTCGCCGCTGGTGCGTTCGACCAGCGGATCGACCTGACGATGCCCATCGAGTCGGGCGCCGGCGGCGTGCCGATCATGCGCGGCCTCGCCACGGAGTCGGGCGCCCAGTCGCCCGGCAGCGCCTACGGCGAGCAGCCGTGGCTCGGTGACGCGTTCTCGTCCTACCAGAACAACACGTCCGGCCTGCCCGTGGACATGCACTCGGTGATCGGCATGGTCGCTCCTCGCGGGCTCTACATCATGGAGAACCCGAGCGTGAACTGGCTGGGCGCCCGTTCGGGCCACGTGTCGGCGCTCGCCGGACGCGAGATCTACACGGCCCTCGGCGTGCAGTCGAACATCACGTACATCTCCGCGGTGTCCGACGGAACGCACTGCGCAACCCGGTCCGAGTGGCGCGGCCCGCTCACGGCCAACCTGCAGAAGTTCCTCCTGAACGGCAGCGGCTCGACCGGCGCCTTCCAGGTCGCCTCCTCCAAGTCCGGCAACCTGTCGGAGTGGCGGACGTGGACCACGCCGGCCCTGAGCTGATCCACGGCTGATCCCGTCCCGCGCGGCCGGGCGAGCACCGACACCCGTCGGCGCTCGCCCGGCCGACTCGTCGCCTAGGGTCGGTCTCATGTTCCCCTGGCTCGAGATCGCCGGCTGGGTGGGTTCAGCCCTCGTCGTGCTGTCCCTCACGCAGGCGCGCGTGCTGCGCTTCCGCTGGCTCAACCTGACGGGCTCCGTCATCGCCACCGCGTACAACGCGATCATCGGCATCTGGCCGTTCGCCGCCATGAACGCGGCGATCGCGGTGATCAACGTCTACTGGTTGGTGCGGCTGAACCGGGAGCGTCACGACGCCGGGGTCTACGAGGTGGTCGAGGTCGCGCCCGACGACGCGTACCTCCTGCACGTCCTGCACACCCACGCGGCAGACATCGAGCGGTTCGCGCCGGGGTTCGTGGCGGAGCCCGCACCGGGCGAGAGCCGCTCGGCATTCCTGGTGCAGCGTGGCGACGAGACGGTCGGCGTCGTCGAGGTGCGCGACGCGGGCGACGGCGTCGGGGTCGTGGAGCTGGACTGGGTGACGCAGCGGTTCCGGGACTTCACACCGGGCGAGTTCGTGCACCGGCGCAGCGGGATCTTCACGGCGAAGGGTTTCCGCCGCGTCGTCGTGCCGCAGGTGGGTCGGAGCCAGGTCGCATACCTGCGGAGCGTCGGCTTCCGGCCCGACGACGAGGGCGCGCGCTGGGTGCGTGACGTCGCCGAGGCGGTGTGAGGCTGACAGCGACCGGGTGAAGTCTTGCTGTGACGTGCGCAACACCAGCACGCCCAAGGGCCTTCACAACCGCCTGCGACCGGCGGAAAGACGCCGAACTGGACGCTCGTCCAACTCGTATCATCGAGCCATCGCCTGGCATCGAGACGGTCGGCCGCCGCAGTCGTCGACCCCGACCGCCCGACCCGGGTCGCCGCCTGCAGGCGGCCACCGACCGGCCAGGGTTGACCGGCCGGTCCGATCCCCCTGGTCGGCCGGACACGTCAGCCGTGACCAGCGTGGCGCCGGAGCCTGCCGTCCCCCCGGCGGTCGGCTCCGGCGCCACGCACCCCTCCGCCACCACCGCGGGGCGGCGTGCCGGACGCGCCGGAGCTCGCCCGGCCATGAATCGTTTAAGTCTTGAACTAACCCCTCCCGATGTCTTGACCGCGCGTTTCGCCAGCAGCACACTGGCTGCACACGCCGCCGGCGTCGGGACTTCCCAGCCCCGGCCTCGCATGGAGATCCGGTCATCTCGCGCACTGCCGCCCGAGCCCCGACGACATGCACCACCATCCCGACAGAAGTCCAGCAGCACGAAGGAGTGCCAGATGTCGAAATCGTTTACGACTCAGAAATCGTTTACCAACCGACCAGGTCCATCCCCGCGGCGTCGGGCAGCAAGCATCCTCGCCGCCATCGGGGCAACCCTCGCCCTGATGGTCAGCGGCCTCGTGGCAGCGTCGCCTGCGGCGGCGATCACGACGAACGGTGAGGGGACCCACGACGGGTACTTCTACTCGTTCTGGACCGACTCCCAGGGCACCGTCACCATGGACCTCGGCTCCGGAGGCAACTACTCCACCCGCTGGTCCAACACCGGCAACTTCGTCGCCGGCAAGGGCTGGCAGACCGGCACCAACAGCCGCGTCGTCAACTACTCCGCCACGTTCAACCCCTCCGGCAACGCCTACCTCACCCTCTACGGGTGGACCCGCAACTCCCTCATCGAGTACTACGTCGTGGACTCCTGGGGCACCTACCGCCCCACCGGAACCCACATGGGCACCGTCAACAGCGACGGCGGCACCTACGACATCTACCGCACCCAGCGCGTCAACCAGCCCTCCATCGACGGCACCGCGACCTTCTACCAGTACTGGTCCGTCCGCACCGCCAAGCGCACCAGCGGCACCATCACCTTCCAGAACCACGTCAACGCCTGGGCCAGCAAGGGCATGAACCTCGGCAGCAGCCACTACTACCAGATCATGGCCACCGAGGGATACCAGTCCTCCGGCAACTCCAACGTCACCCTCGGCACCACCGGCGGCGGAGGCGGCGGCGGCACCACACCCCCACCCACCACGCCCCCACCCGGCGGCGACGGCACCTGCACCGTCAGCGTCACCCGCGGCACGGAGTACTCGGACCGGTTCAACGTGACGTACGCGGTCAGCGGCACCAGCAGCTGGCGCGTCTCCATCGGCCTGCAGGGCGGCCAGACCCTGCAGAACAGCTGGAACGCGTCCGTCAGCGGCACCTCCGGCACCCTGACAGCGACGCCGAACGGTAGCGGCAACAGCTTCGGCATCACCGTCTACAAGAACGGCAACAACACCACACCCCCGGCAACCTGCTCCTCGTCGAGCGGCGGAGGAGGAGGCGGTTCCGGCTGCACGGTGAGCGTCACCCGCGGCACGGAGTACTCCGACCGGTTCAACGTGACCTACTCGGTCAGCGGCACCAGCAGCTGGCGCGTCTCCATCGGCCTGCAGGGCGGCCAGACCCTGCAGAACAGCTGGAACGCGTCCGTCAGCGGCACCTCCGGCACCCTGACAGCGACGCCGAACGGTAGCGGCAACAGCTTCGGCATCACCGTCTACAAGAACGGCAACAACACCACACCCCCGGCGAGCTGCTCGACCACCTGATCGATCAGCGACCCCTGAGCTGTCAGAGGCTCCCCGGCCTGTTCGCCGGGGAGCCTCTGGCAACCTGTCTCAGAAGGCAGCGGCCAGCCCCTCGGCCAGGAAGTCGAGCGTGGCCCGGATCCCGGGCAGCGCGGGGCGCGGCACCTGGTTGAGGTGCCCGTGCAGCATCCCCTCCGCGACGTGCACCCGGACCGGCACGCCTGCCGCCTCCAGCTGGACCGCGAGCAGGTCGCCCGAGGGCCGCAGCGTGTCGACCTCGCTCAGCCCCAGCCAGGTCGGCGGCAGGCCCGCGAGCCGGGCGTGGCCGGGCGAGACCTCGAGGGGGATGTCGTCGATCCGGCCCAGGTAGGTCGCGAGCGCCTGGAACGACCGCGCGGGGGTGAAGCGGAGCACCGCTGGCACCTGCCGGAGGAGCTCGCCGAGGTCGTCGTCGGGCGCGGGGATCGGGACGTGCGCCACGGGGTAGGCGAGCACCAGGCCGGCGGGGGCGGCGCCGACGCCGTCGCGCAGCCGCAGCGCGGCGCCGAGGGCGATGTTGCCGCCCGCGCTCGCGCCGCCGAGGGCGACGCGGGAGGGGTCGAGCCCGGCCACCCGCCCGGCGGTGACGTGCTCCCAGACGGCGACGGTGTCGTCGACCGGGACGGGGTAGCGCACGGTCGGGCCGGCCAGGTGGTAGTCCACGGAGACGACGACGGCGTTCGCTGCCACCGCGAGCTCCGCGGCGACCACGTGCGCCTCAGGCATGTCGAGCCCGCCGTGCACCCAGGCTCCGCCGTGCAGCCACACGAGCCCGGGCAGGGGGCCGACGGCGTCGCGCGGCCGGTAGACGCGGACCGGTACGTCGCCGTGCGGGCCGGGTACCGCGTCGTCGGCGACATCGACCGCGGGCGGATCCCAGGGCGCGGCGAGCGACGCGTAGTACGCGTCGATCAGCGCGCGGGCGGCGGGGGTGTCGGCGTCGACCGGGTCGATGGCCAGGAGCGGCGCGAGCCGAGGCACCAGGTGGGGATGGATCTGCACGGCTGCAGTCTCGCCGGTGCGCCGGGGGCTGTCGAGGCGGTCTCAGGGCGCCCGGGTGGCGGTGCCTCGACAGCGGCGGACCGGGTCGCCTACGGTGACGCCCGATGACCACCGTCCCGACGCCGCCGCGCGTCCTCAGCATCGCCGGCACCGACCCGACGGGTGGCGCCGGGATCCAGGCCGACCTGAAGAGCATCGCCGCGGTAGGCGGCTACGGCATGGCGGTGGTCACGGCCCTGGTGGCGCAGAACACCCGCGGGGTGCGGCAGGTGCACGTGCCGCCGGTCGCGTTCCTCACCCAGCAGCTCGACGCCGTGAGCGACGACGTCACCATCGACGCCGTCAAGATCGGCATGCTCGGGAACGCGGAGATCGTCGCCGCGGTCGGTGAGTGGCTGGGGCGGGTGCGGCCACCCGTCGTGGTCCTCGACCCCGTCATGATCGCCACGAGCGGCGACCGGCTGCTCGACGCTGACGCGGAGTCCGCACTCTGCGGCCTCCTCCCCCGCGCGCACCTGATCACCCCGAACCTGCCCGAGCTCGCGGTCCTCGTGGGCGCGCCCGTGGCCGAGGGCTGGGCCGAGGCGCTCGACCAGGCGCGCGCCGTCTCGGAGCGGTTCGGCGTACGGGTCCTCGCCAAGGGTGGGCACCTCGCGGGCCCCCACGCGCCGGACGCGCTGGTCGACGCCGCCTCCGGGTCCACGCTCGAGTTCCCCGGGACCCGGATCGAGACGACGAGCACGCACGGGACGGGGTGCTCGTTCTCGTCGGCCGTCGCGACGCTCCGGGCGTCCACCGGCGACTGGGCCGTGGCCGTCGCGGAGGCGAAGCGCTGGCTGCACGAGTCGATCGCGCACGGCGCCGCACTCCAGGTGGGCGGCGGCAACGGGCCGATCAGCCACTTCGCCGGGTTGTGGGAGCGGGGCGGGCTGCGGACGGCGGGGGCGCCCTCCGCCGAGGTGACCGCCGGGACGCCGTCGGGCACCGCCGCGAGCTGAGGACGCCGCCGATACGATGCCCGGTATGGCATCTCTGCGGCTCTACGAAGTGGTTCTCGACTGCCCGGACCCGCGCGCCCTCGCGGAGTTCTACCGGCCACTGCTCGGCTGGGAGTACGAGGCGGGCCATGAGGTGGACGACCCGGAGCGTGAGGACTGGCTCCGGCTGGAGGCGCCGCACGGCGGCCCCCGGATCGTCTTCCAGCGCTCCGACGCCCCCGTGACCCCGTGGCGTCGGGACGCACGGATCCACCTCGACCTTGCCGTCGACGACCTCGCCGCCGGCCACGAGCACGCCGTCGCCCGCGGGGCCACGCCGATGACCGGCACGCCCGAGGAGGAGGGGCACCCCGCCGACCGGTTCCGCGTCTACGCCGATCCGGTGGGCCACGTGTTCTGCCTGGTCGAGCCGACGTCGCCGGTGCTCTAACCCGCTGCCGCGCGCTGATCTGCGCTGACCGCGAGAGTGTCAGCCCTCCCGGATAGCGTTCGGGAGGTGACCCTCGAACCCGCCCTGCTCACGGCCGACGCCGCCCGCCGCCTCCGCCTGCGCTCCCAAGGACTGCTCACCCGGGGGCCCGACGGCGACGGTCCCACGCCGGTCGAGGTCGTCCGGCGCATGGTCGCCCTCCAAGGGCAGGACCTCCCGGCGGTGCTGCGGGCGATCGCGGTCCGGTCCCGCCCCGGGACCACGCTGGAGGACGTGCGCGCCGCCTTCGACGCCGGCGATCTGGTGCGCGGCTGGACCCAGCGCGGCACCCTCTTCGCGACCACACCGCACGACCTCGCGGCGCTGGTCTCGCTCACGGGCGAGCGCATGACCAAGGCAGGCACGCTCGTCCGTACCCGGGAGGGCATCGACGACGCGGTCGTCGCGCGAGCGGAGGCGGTCGCCCGCGAGGCGCTGTCCGACAGTGCCGTCACCCGCGCCACCCTGATCGACCTCTGGCAGCAGGCCGGCGTCCCGATCGAGGGCCAGCGTGGCTACCACCTGATCGCCACCCTGGCGTTGCGCGGGCTCCTGCACTGGGGCCCGTTCGCCGGGGCGCAGCAGCTCCTCGTCGCGTCTCCGGTCCCGCATTCGCCGCAGGAGCCCGCCGCGCTGCTCCGCCGCATCGCGCTCGCGTACTTCGCGAGCCGCGGCCCGGCCACCGTGGACGACCTCGCCTGGTGGCTCGGCCTGCCCAAGACCCCGGTCCGCGCGGCGGTCGCCTCGCTGCCCGACGACGCCCCGCTCGCCCCGGTCGTCGTCGACGGCAGGGCGATGCTCGCCGTGGGACACGAGGCGGCGTCTCTCGAGCGGCCCGCAGGAGTGGTGCTCGTGCCCGGGTTCGACGAGATCGTGCTCGGTTATCAGGACCGCAGCCTCGTCGCGTCGCCGGAGGCCATGCGGACCGTGGTCCCGTTCATCAACGGCATCTTCCGGCCTGCCGTCCTGGTGGACGGTCAGGTGGTCGGTACCTGGCGTCGCGCCCCGAAGAAGGGCGAGGCGCCGTTCGACCTCGTGCCCGGCGTCCCGGCGGGGACCGTTGCGGAGATCGAGGCGGCGATCACGGCGTGGCCCCATGGCTGAAGGCAGCGCGGTGCGTGCGGCCTCGGGGATGCGGGGACGTCCGGGGCGGCTGTGCTCACACGTAGATCGCGACGAGCTTGTCGAGGGACTCCTCGAGGCCCTTCTTCGAGAGCGCGAGCTGCTCGGGGTCGCTGTAGCCGAGCTCGGTGACGGTGAGTCGAGTCGCGTCGTCGCCGATCGACTCGAACGTGATGACGTGCCGCACGTCGCGCGGGATGTCCGCGGCCCCGATGGTCGCGGGGTCGATCGTGGCGCCGTGCTCGTCGGCGATGTTGTGGATGAACTCGAGGCGGTGCGGTGCGTCGACGAGCGTGTACGCCCAGGTGCTGTACAGCGCCGGGAACCCCCAGTCGGGGGCGCTCATGCACACGAGGGACGTGCCGCCGACGCGCACGTCGAGCGCGGCGACCGTGCAGGTGAAGCCGTTCGGGCCCCACCAGCGAAGCACGCGGTCGGATTCGGTCCACGACTTCCAGGCCGCCTCGATGGGGGCGGGGATGTCGCGGCTCACGACGAGATCGTGCGTCTCGTGCTGGGTCGTGTCGTTCATCGTGGCTCCTCCGCTGCGGGCCGCTGCCGCGGCACCTGTTTCACTTCGATGATCGAAGCGTAGGTCACTACGATGATCAAAGTCAATGCCGTAGACTCGACACATGAAGCGAGCTGAAGGGCGGTCGACCTGCCCCACCAACTTCACCGTCGAGACCTTCGGCGACAGCTGGTCGCTGCTGATCATGCGCGACCTGCTCACACTCGGCAAGCACACCTTCGGAGAGTTCCTCCGGTCCGAGGAGCGCATCGGTCCGAGCGTGCTCGCCGACCGCCTCGCCCGGCTCGAGCGCAGCGGAGTCATTGTGCGCACCCCGAGCGAGACGGATGCCCGCAAGGTCACCTACTCGGCGACGGAGCGCGGCATCGCGGCGATCCCGCTCTTGTACGAGGCGGCGCGATGGGGCAGGGGCGGCGTTCCCGTCGAGGAGGACGATCCGTGGGAGGCGGTCATGGCCATGGACCGCCACGACGTGCTCGACGCGTGGCAGCAGGCCGTGCGCGAGGGTGGTTCGCTCTTCGGAGGCGCGGAGAGCGCGTTCGCGCGGCTGATCGCCAGGGCACGCGCGGACGCGTGACGGCGACGCATCGCGGCGGAGCGCCAGGGCACGCGCGGTCGCGTGACGACCTACCGATGTTCCGCTACCACCCCGACCCGGTCGCTACCGGGTCGATCATCGCCGACGAGATCATCTGTTGCTCGTGTGGTGAGGAGCGGACGCACCGCTACGCCCTGCCGGTGTACGGCGTGAACGAGGTAGGCGACCTGTGCCCGTGGTGCATCGCGGACGGCTCATCCGCCGCGCGCTTCGGCACGACCTTCAACGACGCCGTCGGGCATCATCCCTGGTACAACTTTTATGACGACGACGAGTGGCCCGACCCACCTCCCGGCTACCTGGTCGTGCCGGACGACGTGGTCGATGAGATCTGCCACCGCACACCGTCGTACTCGTCCTGGCAGGACCTGTCCTGGCTGTCGCACTGCAACGATGCCGCGGCCTACCGAGGTCGGCTCGACACCGCTGCGCTTCGGGCGATGCCGGAACTTGAGCAGCAGGTCCGCCACGCGCTCGGGCTGCCAGCCGATGCACAGGTGATCGTGGATCCCGACGGGGACCTTCTCGTGCACTGGTTCCGGTGCCTGCACTGCGGGGTGGATCTCGCGCAGCCCGACGTCTCATGACAATCGCCGGGCTCGCATGCTCCTGGTTCAGGGGCCACCTGACGGCTCGTGAGATCCGAGTTCGTTCGGGTCCTCATTCATACAGCCTCGCTCGCGAACGACGAGAATGAGAGCCGCCGTGGCTGAGGCGGCGATCGCGGCCTGCCCCTGGGCTGACCTCCGTCAGAAGGTCCCCGCGACCGAGCCGCCGATCCCGAACCCGACGAAGATCAGCAGCACCCAGGCAAGCATGAGCGCCCAGCCCCGGAACGTCACGTTCCGCCCGGAGTTCTGGTCGCCCTCGCCGACGTCCCCGAGCGGCGTCTGGCCCGGGTCGAGCCAGGCTTCCGACGCCATGAGGATCACCCAGCCGGTCGATCCCGTGACCACCACCACCTGAAGCCCCACGACCTCCCCCGGCATCCGGGCGCGCCAGGTCTGCGCGCCGACGAGGGCGACACTCCGCCGGCCGAGAACCGTCGGGACGGTCAGGGTGTCACCGTCCCGCTCGGCCAGTCCTGACGACGCCATCGGCAGCACGAGGTACGGCAGCACCGCGATCGTCAGGGCGATCAAGAGCATCGCGACGTTCGGGGCCCAAGCGGTGGTGTAGCCCGCCTCGTCGAGCGTCGCCCGGCGCCACGAGTCCTCGGTGGACCGTGCCCAGACCACGGCGGCCACCGCGAGCACCGGGAGCACGCGACCGGAGACGAGGAACGTTCGTGCCGCTACGCCACGCACGTCGCGCCGTTCACCATCCGCATCGTCGTGGTCCGGCGCCTTCGCGTGGCGCCCCCGAGGTTCCGTCACCGCGTCAGGGTACCGCCGCCGTGCGCGCACGAGGAGCGCCTCTTGCCATACCTAGAAGCACTAGGGTTCAATACCTCGCAGACCTAGGTATAAGGAGGCGCCCGGTGCGCATCGAAAAGGACCTGGTCGCAGCGTCGGCAACCCCCCTCGTGCTGGGGATCCTGTCGGACGGCGACCTGTACGGGTACGCGATCCTCAAGCGGGTGAGCGACCTCTCCGGCGGCCGCATGCAGTGGACCGACGGCATGCTCTACCCCCTGCTGCACCGGCTGGAGCGGCTCGGCTACGTGTCGTCGTCGTGGGGAACGTCCGAGGCCGGGCGGCGGCGCAAGCACTACGCGATCACGCCCGCCGGGCGCGAGGTGCTCGCCGAGCGCCAGGAGCAGTGGAGCGTCGTCGCCGACGCACTCAAGCAGGTGTGGCAGGCCGCCCAGCGGCCCGTCGTCGCGGAGGTGTGGGCATGACGGGGCTTCACGCGGGCCTCGAGGCCCAGATCGACGCCTGGCGCGGGTACGTGCTGCGCCGCCAGGCGATCTCCGCCGCCGACGTCGAGGAGCTGGAGGACCACCTGCGCGAGCAGGTCACCGACCTCCAGGCGACGGGCCTCGACGACGAGGAGGCGTTCCTCGTCGCGATCAAGCGCCTGGGGAACCTGGACACGGTGTCCCGCGAGTACGCCCGCGAGCACTCCGACCGGCTCTGGAAGCAGCTCTCGCTCGTCCCGGACGAGTCCGCAGGCTCCGGCGCTCCGGCGTGGCGGGAGCTCGCCGTCGTCCTGCTGTTCGCCGTCGGGGCAGGGGTCGCGGTCAAGGTCGGCGTCTCCGTCCTCGACGGCGACGCCGCCCTCCTGCGCAACGTCGGCCTGCTCGTGCTCCCGTTCCTCGCGGGGTACTTCGCGTGGAAGCGCCGGCTCACCCTCCGCGTGGGGGCGATCCTGCTGGCCGCGTTCGCCGCGCTCGCCGTGGCCCTCAACGTCTACCCGTTCGCGACCGGCGGCACCGAGGCCTTCGCGAACGAGATCGGCATGACCGAAGGGCTCGCCGCCCTCCACGCCCCGGCCGTCCTGTGGGTGCTCGTCGGGCTGGCGTACGTCGGCGGCTCATGGCAGTCCCACGCCCGGCGCATGGACTTCGCCCGGTTCACCGGCGAGCTCGTGGTCTACCTCGCGCTGCTCGCCCTCGGCGGCGGCGTCCTGATCGGCCTGACGTTCGCGATCTTCGAGCTCGTGGGCGTCGACTTCGAGCTCGTCATGGAGCAGTGGATCATGCCGTTCGCACCGGCGGGCGCACTCGTGGTCGCCGCCTGGCTGGTGGAGGCCAAGCAGAACGTCGTCGAGAACATCGCCCCCGTCCTGACCAAGGTGTTCACGCCCCTGACCATCCTCATGCTGCTCGCGTTCCTGGGCGTCCTCGCCGCCGGCGGCGGCCTGGACGACGTGGACCGCGGGCTGCTCATCCTCACCGACGCCGTCCTGCTGCTCGTCATGGGGCTGCTGCTCTACGCCGTCTCCGCGCGCGACTCCCTCGCCCCGCCCGGCTTCTTCGACAGGCTGCAGCTCGTCCTCGTGGGCGCCGCCATCGCCGTCGACGTCGTGATGCTCACGGCGATGGTGACCCGGATCGCGGAGTTCGGCTCCAGCCCCAACAAGATCGCGGCTCTCGGGCTGAACCTCCTGCTGCTGGTGCACCTCGCCCGGTCCGCGTGGCTCACCGTCGGCTTCCTGCGCGGGCAGCGGCCGTTCGCCGCCCTCGAGCGCTGGCAGACGCAGTACCTGCCGCTGTACGGCGCTTGGGCAGCGGTCGTCGTGGTGGCCTTCCCGCCGCTCTTCGGCTTCGTCTGACGGGTGCCCGCAGCCCACCGCGCGGCGTCGGTCGAATCGACCGACGCCGCAACAAGGGACCGACGCGCCTGAAACAGCGCCGGATCTCTCACCGGCCCCGCTGGTAGCGGCCCGGCGTCGTGCGCAGGAGGCGGCGGAAGTGCCGCGTGAGGTGCGACTGGTCGTGGAAGCCGGTCGCGGCCGCCACGTCGCCGGCGGGCTCGCCCGCGAGGAGCCGCCGCCGGGCCAGGTCGAGCCGCCGCCCCACGAGGTAGCGGTGCGGCGGCAGCCCGAACTCTCGCGTGAACGAGCGCACCAGGTGCGGGGTCGTCACGCCGAGGGCGGCGGCGAGGTCGGCGAGGCGGACGTCGGCGGTCGGGTCGGCGTCGAGCAGGTCCCGCGTCGCGCGCGCGACGGCGGACCCGGGGCCGCCGTCGGGCAGCGACGGCCTGCCGAGCAGGTGCCAGGCGATCCGCTCCGCCGCGAGCGCCAGGCCGGTCTCGGCGGCGAGCAGGTCTCCGGCGACGAGGGCGCGGTCGAGCCGGACGACGCCGGACCGCAGGTCCGCGTCGCGCAGGAGGGGCCCGTCCACGGCCCGGCCGACGAGCGACTCGGGGAGCACGCCCGCGTCCAGGTAGACGACGCGCTTGCGGAAGCCGCCGTGCGTCACAGATCGCCCGTCGTGGGCGACGTGCGGCGGGAGCACCGTCACGCCGGAGGTGAGGGCGGCGTGCTCGTGCCGGTCGAGGGCGTAGCCGACCATGCCCTCGTCGATGACGAGGACGGTCCAGGTGTCGTGGGTGTGGAGCGGGTAGGCGTGCTCCGCCCACCGCGCGTGCAGCACCTCGGCGACCCCGGGGACCGCGGGGCGCCAGGCCCGCACCTCGTCGGGATCCGCGGTCATGCCAAGAACGTACAAGACCAGGGTTGCGCGGGGGCCGGATGCTCGGGGCATGGAGATCGACCAGCCCAAGATCGTCGTCGTGCTGCGTGACGACCTGCTCGCCTGGCAGGAGAACAACGTGACGGCCTTCCTCGTCAGCGGCGTCACGGCCGCCCGCCCGGAGCTGGTGGGCGAGCCCTACCGGGACGCCGACGGCGCCACGTACCTCCCGATGCTCGGGGTGCCCGTCATGGTGATGGTGGCGTCGGGCGAGCAGCTCGCGACCGTGCGGCGCAGGGCGGCGGACCGCGGGCTCCGGTTCAGCCTGTACACCGCCGACCTGTTCGCCACGGGGAACGACGCCGACAACCGTGCCGCCGTGTCCGGCGTCCCCACGGAGAAGCTCGACCTGGTGGGCCTGGGCGTGGTGGGCGACCGCCGCGTCGTGGACAAGGTGGTCAAGGGCGCGCGGCTCCATCCGTGACCTGACCGGCGTGCGCGTGACCGGATCCGTCCGCCCTCCGACCGGATCCGGTCTCGTGCTTCCCCTCCCGCGCGGGACAGACTCGGGCCATGAACCGAGCCCTCGTCGTGGTCGACGTCCAGGAGTCCTTCCGCGCCCGCCCCCTCTGGGCGGACACCCTCAACCCCGGCATCGCCGGATCCGTCAACCGCCTCGTCGCGCTCGCCCGCGCGGCGGGCGACCTGGTCGTGTGGGTGCTCCACACCGAGCCCGGGTCCGGCAACCCGTTCGACCCGGAGTCCGGGCACGTCCGCCTCTTCGAGGAGCTGGGCGAGCCCCTGCCGGGCGAGCCTCTCCTGCGCAAGACCTCGCACAACGCGTTCACCACCACCAACCTTCAGCAGATCCTCACCGGGCACGGCGTGAGCGAGCTGCGCGTGTGCGGCATCCGCGCCGAGCAGTGCGTGGAGACCACCGCACGCGTCGCGTCCGACCTCGGCTACGCCGTGACGTTCGTCAGCGACGCGACCACCACCGACCCCCTCGGCCGCTTCAGCGCCGCCGACCTCCTCGAGCGCACCGAGGCGGTCCTCCGCGACCGGTTCGCCCGCATCGCGACCGTCGCGGAGCTGGAGGCGGAGGCCGCCGTCGGCCCGGAAAAGGTGGCAGCATCGGCCGGATGACCACTGTCCTGTTCGTGCTCCTGCCCGGGGTCCACCTGCTCGACCTGGCCGGCCCCGCGCAGGCGTTCTTCGCGGCGGGAGACCTCGGCTTCCCCTACGACCTGCGGTATGTGTCCGACGACGGCGCGGTCACCTCCGCCCAGGGCCTCCCCCTGGTCGCCGGCACGGACTGGCCCGACCTGGGCCCCGACGACCTCGTCGTCGTGCCCGGGTGGCGGGTTGCGGCCGGGCTCCGGACACGACCCCGCCTGACCGCCAGGATGCGCGACGGGCTCCGCGCCCACCATGCCGCCGGTGGCACCGTCGCGAGCGTCTGCGCGGGAGCCGACACCCTGGGCCAGGCCGGGCTGCTCGACGGCCGCCGCTGCACCACCCACCACTCCGTCCAGGACGAGCTCGCCGCCAGCTACCCGTCCGCACGCGTGGTCCGCGACGTCCTCTTCACCACCGACGACCGCGTCGTCACCTCTGCCGGCATCGCCAGCGGGATCGACCTCACCCTGCACCTCCTCGCCATGCGGCACGGCCCGGCGCTCGCGGCGCGCGTCGCCCGGGAGATGGTCGTCTACGCGCGCCGCAACGGGACGGAGCAGCAGGCGAGCACGATGCTGCGGCACCGGTCGCACGTGGACGACGCCGTCCACCGCGTCCAGGACCACATCGACGCCCACTTCGCCCAGCCGCTCCTCCTCGCCGAGCTGGCGGCGCTCGTGGGCGTCGCCGACCGGACGCTCACCCGGCTCTTCACCCGAGCCACGGGCCTCACCCCGCTGCGCTACCAGCAGGCGCTCCGGCGTGAGCGCGCGGAGCACCTCATCGGGCACGGCGCCACCGTCGGGTCGGCGGCGCGCGCCGTCGGATTCCAGGATCCGCGGATGCTGCGGCGGCTCAGGAGCCAGGCCGCGTCCTGATCGCGAGGTGGCAGGTACTGCCCATGGCACTCAGCGGAAGCCAGATTTCGTTGCCCGGTCGAGGAGCGCCCGGATAGGAAGGTGCCACACCAACCGATCGGAGAACTCCATGATCAAGACCTTCCGCATTCTCGCTGTCGCCGCCGTCGGCGCAGCACTCACCTTCGCCGTCGCCTCGGGCGCCCAGGCCGACCCCCAGTGGGACCGGGCCGACCCGCAGTGGGACAGCGCGTTCGTCAGCTCCGACCCCCAGTGGGACTGACATCGTGCACCTCGTGAAGACCTACATCCGGGCGCAGTCGTCGGCGGTGAGCGCCACTCACCTGGCGTCCGCCGTGACGTCGTCGGCCACGGATGAAGATCGGCTCGAGCACGTGTACGCCGAAGACCGTGCCGACGGTCTCGCGGTCGCTTTCTTCCTGCTCGGGCCTGCGGAGCAGGCCGCTCGCACGGCCCTGCGCCTCACCTTCACGGCGGCCGAGCAGCTCGGCATGGAGAGCGGCTGGACCTTCGGCGAGATCACCGCCGCCGAGGCCGGCAAGCACTGGCTGACCTGACACCAGGTCGACCCGACACGAAGAGGCCCCCGTGCCCTGGGGGCCTCTTCGTCGTGCTGCGCTTATACCGTGAAAACCCTCTTCACGTTGTTCCGGTACAGTCCTGAGGAATGACCCGGACGTCGATGACCCCGCACAGGGCCTTCGGCGATACGCACCACGGAGCGGCAATGCTCGAGATCCTCGGACTGACTGCGACGGCAGAGGCCGTCTACCTGGAGATGCTGCGCACTCCGGAGGCGGGCGTGGACAACCTCGCCCAGACCGTGGGCCAGGCCCCGGAGGACGTGCGCGGCGCCCTCGACGAGCTGGCGCGGATGGCGCTGGTGCAGGAGTCGCAGCCGGGATCGTCACACCTCCGGGCCGTGAGCCCTGCCGTCGGGATCCCCGCACTCCTGGCGCGCGAGCAGGCACAGCTTGCCCGCCGCAACCAGGAGATCGAGGAAGGCCGGGTCGCCCTGGCGCAGCTCCTCGCGGCGCAGAGCGACCTGCGGCAGGAGCCCGACGTCGAGGTCCTCAAGTCGGTCCAGGACGTCCGCGACCGTCTCGTGGGGCTGACCCGGGGCTGCACCACCCAGTGGCGCAGCTTCGTGCCGACCCGGAAGACGACGCCCGCGGGCATCGCAGCCAGCCGGCCGCTCGGCGAGTCCCTCCTGGGCCGCGGCGTGCAGATGCGCACGGTGTACCTGGAGAGCATCCGCAACAACCCCGACACCTGGGCGCACGCCGTCTGGCTGCGTGACCACGGCGCGGAGATCCGGCTCGCACCCGCCATCCCGATCCGGCTCCACCTGATCGACGACGACTACGCGCTGGTCCCGCAGTGGCAGGCGGAGGCGGGCACGGGGGCGGTGCTGCTCACCGCGCCCGGGATCGTCGCCGCCCTCGCGGCGCTGTTCCAGCACGTCTGGCGCTCGTCGAACCCCCTCGGCGCGAGCCGGTCCAGGGACGGCCACGGGCTGTCCGCCCAGGAGTGCGAGCTCCTCCGGCTGTGGGCCAAGGGATCGACCGACGAGTCCGCCGCGCACCGGCTCGGCGTCTCCGTCCGGACCGTCCGCAGGCTGAGCAGCGCCCTCATGGAGCGCCTCGACGCCACCAGCAGGTTCCAGGCCGGCGCCCTCGCCGTCCAGCGAGGATGGCTGACCGTCGATGACCTCACCTGACCAGCCGGCCCGCCAGTTCCGGCGGAGCCGTGGCCGGAGGATCGGCGACGCGATCATCAGCAGGTTCGTCGCGCTGGGGCTCGTCCCCAGCACCTACCTGCTCACCACGACGGGCCGCACGACCGGCCGCGAGCTCACCCATCCGGCGACCCTGGTCGTGCACGACGGCCACCTCTGGCTGGTCGCGCCCTACGGGGTGGTCTCCTGGGTCCGCAACGTGCGCGCCAACGGGTCCGTGACGCTCCGCCGACGGACGGAACGGGCGTCGTACACGGTGCGCGAGGTCGCAGCCGCCGAGGCCGGGCCTGTGCTGAAGAAGTACGTGCGCGTGGCTTCGGCGACCCGCCCCTACTTCCGGGCGACGCTGGACGACGACGTCGCGGCGTTCGTCGCGGAGGCGGACGAGCACCCGGTGTTCGAGCTGACCTTGCGTGGTTCGCGGGCCGACGCCGCCGTGTGATCGGTAGTTCGACTATTGGCTTCGCACCGGCCGGCCAGGCCGGTAGGTTCCGTCCGTGACGATGCCAGTGCTGTGGATCTGTGGCCCGCCCGGTTCGGGGAAGTCGACCGTCGCCTGGGCGTTGAGCGAGGAGCTCGGCCCGCGGGTGGCGTACGTCGACATCGACCAGCTCGGCATCTGCTACCCCGAGCCGCCTGACGACCCGGACCGGCACAGCCCCAAGGCTCGCAACCTCGCCGTCGTGTTGGAGACGTACCGCTCGGCGGGCGCGAGCGCCGTCGTCGTCTCCGGCGTCGTCGATCCCCGGCTCGGGCCTGACGCGGCCCTGCTGCCCGGCGCAGCCCTGGCCGTGGTCCGGCTGCGCGCCGACGACGCGGTGCTCACCGCCCGGCTGGAGCGACGCGGCGCAGCCGACCTGGTGGGCGGCGCCCTCGCGGAGGCCGCCGACCTGGATCGCGCGCGGTGGGCTGCGCACATCGTCGACACGACCGCGCTCACGGTGGGTGAGGTCGTCGCTGCGGTCCGCGGTGCCGTCGCCGGCTGGCCGGAGGCCGAGCCCGGTCCGGCGCCGGCCGGTACCGCGCAGGCCACCCCCGCACCGGTCGGCCCGCCCTCCGATCTGGACGTGCTGCCGCCTGGTCGTCGTCGGCCAGGTGGACGACGACGGGCTCCCCGCCTACGAGACCGCGTTCCCGCCGCACCGGCGCACCCTGGTGCGGCTGGACGCCGCGCCGGACGAGCTCGAAGCGCGGATCGTCAGCCGTCGGGACGGCGGAAGCTGGGCGCAGCCCGGCGACCCGCTCCGCGGCCGCAGCATCGAGGACCTGCGCACCGTGGCCGCCGCCGCGAGCGCCATGGAGCCCGGGCCGGGACACGTCGTCGACACGACGGGACGGGCCGCCGACGAGGTGGCCGACGACGTCGCGGGGCTCGTCCTCGGGTAGGGAGCCGCGAGCGCCCTGGCACTGTCAGTGCCCGCGCCTATCCTCCGAGCATGAGCATGATCGGTGAGTACCTCCGCCTGGCGCCCACGGACCTGGAGCGGGCCGTGTCCGACCCTGACGCGTTCCGGGAGTCCGTCGAGGACCTGTACGGCTCCGAGGACCCGCGCCTGTTCGACGTCGACAAGGCCTGGAACGCCCTTGCCCTCGTCCTCGAGCGCGCCGGGGTGTCCGACGCCGTCGTCTACGGCGACGACGAGATCCCCGGGGCGGACGACTGGGGCTACGGCCCACCCCGGTCTCTGCGTCCGGAGCGTGTCCGCGAGCTGGCCGGCCGGCTGGCCGACGTCGACCCGGCCAGGGTCGTCGCGGCGGTCAGCCCGGCCGAGCTCGTCGCCGAGGAGACCTACCCGACCGGCGGGTGGGACGACCCCGAGACCGCCCTGTGGCTGGTCGAGAACCTGACGGGGCTCGCCCGGTTCTTCCGTGAGGCGGCGGACGCCGGGATGGGCATGGTGGTCTGGATCGGCTGAGGGACCTGCCGCCCTCGGCGCCGCGATGCTGTGGTGGGTTGCTTGACCTACCGCTGGTCCGACTCGATCGCCGCCCGACGGCGTGCCGAGCGGGAACCGATCCTCGTCCATGTGATCCGGGGCCTATCGGACGTGGCTCGCGATCGGCAGGGGCAGTGCGGCCGTGCCCTCGGAGACGATGCGCGCCATCTGGTCGGCCCCGTGCTCCTGGAAGTGCGTGTTGTCGGTGACCCCGTCGGGGAAAGCCGGGTACTGGCCCGCGCTCAGGTGGAGGAACACCCGCTTGGCCGCCTCGGGACCGATCGAGGTGAGGTATGCCCGCGAGCGCGCCGAGAGGTCGATCATCGCGACGCCGGTCTCGGCGGCCAGCTCGTAGACGCGGTTCACGTAGTCGGGGAACGAGACCCGGAACTGGCCGTTCGAGTCGTAGTCGCGCCGTGAGACCGGGGTGATCAGGACCGGTATGGCACCTCGTGCGGTCGCCCCGGCCATGTAGCTGTCGCGGAGGTACCGCTTGTAGTCGGCGGGCGAGGTGTACCGCTCGGGGTTGCCCGAGCTGGCGTCGTTGTGCCCGAACTGGACGAACAGGTAGTCGCCCGGCTGGATGACGTTGAGGATGGCGTCCAGGCGCCCCTGCTCGATGAACGAGCGGGAGGAGCGCCCGCCGATGGCGTGGTTGGCCACGGTCGTGCTCGCGTCGAGGTAGTTCGCGAGCTTCTGGCCCCAGCCCATCTGCGGGTAGTACCCGGAGCTGTAGGTCTGGGCGGTCGAGTCCGAGGCGATGTAGATCGTCGGCGTCCCGTCCGACGGCACCCCCACGGGGAGGGGTCGCCACTGCTGGTTGGTGCTGCCGTTGGAGTCGTACTGCGAGATGCGGGCTCCGGGCGTCGTGGACCTCTCCCACAGATCGAGGGCCTTGCCGGAGTGACGGTTGACGAAGCGCAGGTAGGTGCCGTCGTCGATGATCTGCCACTGCTGGTTCGTGCCACCGGTGTCGCTCCACTGGACCACGTCGGCGCCGTTCGCGGTGCTCCTGCCGTAGACGTCGAGCACGAGGTTCGAGTGGCGGGCCTGGACCTTGTAGTAGCCGCCGCCGGCGTCGACGAAGCGGAACTGCTGGTTGGTCGCGTCGGTGCGGTTCCACTGCACCAGCTTCGCGCCGGTCGTGGCCGACCTCCCGTCGATGTCGAGGACCAGGGCGGAATGGCGGGACTGGAGGACGTACCAGGTGCCGGTCCGGAACGCCGCGTGCGCCGGGGAGGCGGTGAGGAGGCCGCCGGCCGCCGCAGCGGCCCCGGCCGCGAGACCGAACAGGGACCGGCGGGTGATCCCGGCCCCGAGCGGGCCGGTGGATTCGGGAGTGCGCATCTGTGCTCCAGGGTGTGAGCGGTGGGCCCCGGCGTCGTCGCCGAGGCCCACCTCGCGGCTGTGCTAGATGTACCGGTCGATGATCGGGGCGAGCAGGCCGGCGATCTTGCGGTGCCCGGCGTCGGTCGGGTGGACGTTGTCGTGGGTGTCCGTCGCCGGGTCGACCCAGCCGCTCGTGTCGACGAAGTGGACCCGGGTGTCACCGGCGGCGACGCGAGCCTGGACCGCGTTCCGCGTCTCCGTCACGTACCGGTTCCGGAACACGCCCATCGCCAAGATCTCGGCGTTCGGGTAGGCCTGACGCACCCGCTCCAGCATCACGACATAGTTGCGCTGGAAGTCTGTGGTGGAGACGCCGTGCCCGACGTCGTTCGTGCCCAGGTTGATCACGACGGCGGTGGCCTGGTAGGTCGAGAAGTTCCAGTCGTCCTGGCTCGCCCAGGCCGACGAGCGGCGGAACCAGTCCATCATCCCGTAGCAGCCGTCCGAGGTGCTGACCAGGCAGGCGCCACCCTGGGCCACCTGGGTGTGCCCGGCGCCGAGCGCCTCCCCGACCAGGTACGGGTAGGCCGTGAAGGGCCGGTTGCCGTTGGGCTGGCCCACGGTGATCGAGTCGCCGATGAACTCGACGAAGCTGGCCGGGCGTGCGATCGACGTCGTCGAGCCGCCCGATGCGAGGGCGAACCCGCCGAACGCCGGATCACCGGTGTACGACCCGGCGCGCTCGCGGAAACCGATGCGGACCGTGTGCGTTCCGGCGCCGAGGCCCGACGCGAGGGTGACGGTTCCTGAGGCGCCTCGCCTCCATTGCTCGGGTGCGCCGTCGACCGAGTAGTACAGGTCGATCGAGCTCCGCAGCCGGACGCCGATCGTGGAGCCGGCGAAGGCCGCCTCGACGTAGCCGCCGGCCCAGCCCATGGTGCGCCATGAGCCGTCGGGAGCCCACCGGCCGTAGTACTGGAGGTTCCGGTCCAGGACCGAGCCGTCACCCGCCTGGCCTCCGCCGCCTCCACCGAGGGGGATCAGCCGCCAGCGCTGCACGGCGGACCCGTTGCGGTCGTACTGCGAGACGCGGCTGCCGGGCGCGGTCGCCCGTTCCCAGTTGTCGAGGGCCTTGCCGGAGTTGCGGTTGACGATCTCGTAGGAGCCGTCGGACTGCTCGTTGAGCTGCCACTGCTGGTTGGTGCCGCCGTTGCTGGGCCACTGGACGATGTCGGCGCCGTTCGCGGTGCTCTTCGCGCTGACGTCGAGCACCTGACCGCTGTGCCGGGCTTCGATGCGGAAGTAGCCGCCTCCCGCGTCGACGAAGCGGAACTGCTGGTTGGCCGCGTCGGTGCGGCTCCACAACAGCGCCTTGGCCCCGTTCGAGGTCGAACGGCCCTCGATGTCGACCACGAGCCCGGAGTGCTCGTTGGCGACCACGTACCAGGTACCAGGGGTGACGGCCGCGTGGGCCGTGGAGGTCGGTCCGGGCAGGGCCGCCGCGACGAGGACCGCGCCGAGCGAGGCGGCGATCCATCGCAAGCGGCTCCAGCGCCGTGATGAGGGAGAGTGCACGGCAGGCTCCTTCGATGGGGACGGAGTCGGAGGGCCCACTCCTGTGAATCGATATAATGTCCGGTTTACGATACCGGCGCCGTCGTTTGCGTCAAGCCTTGGCGGGTCACCTAATCGTTTTGCCCGATAGGTTCTCCTCCATGCCGCAAGCGGGCGGCTCTCCCGAGACGTGAGGTGTCGGATGACGGCGTGGACGTGCGCGACCTGCGGAGAGGCACACTCAGGGCTCACGATGGTCTTCGGCCCGACGGCCCCCGACCCGTGGTGGCTGGCGACCGACGCGGAGCAGGCCGACGGGGAGCTCAACGCCGACATGTGCGTCCTGCCGGGCATCGACGGCACCCGCCACTACTTCGTTCGTGGCCACATCGAGATCCCGGTGCTCGACGACGGAGTCGGCACGTTCGTGTGGTCCGTCTGGGTCTCGCTGAGCCAGGCCAGCATGAGCAAGCAGGTCGCGCACTGGGACGACCCGGCGCGCGCGAGGCTCGAGCCGATGTTCGCCTGGGTCTGCACCCGCCTCCCCTACGAGCCGACGACCAGCCCCATGGCCGCCCGGCTGCACACTCGCGAACCTGGCGTCGTGCCGTGGATCGAGCTGCACCCGGAGCTGGACCACCCTCTCGTGACCGAACAGCTCTCAGGCATCACGATGCACCGCGTCGCCGAGATCAACGCGGAGCTTCGGGACCGCCGGTAGCAGTCGTGCCGTGCTACGTTCTCCATCGCTCCGCACGGAGCCAGAGCCGAAGGGAGGTCGACATGTTCCACGCATCCCCGGCCGCCCTCGGTCCCGAGGTCGGCTGACACGCCGTCGGGCACACGCCCGACCGCCGGGGAATCCCCGGCCCACCTCGAAGGACCTTCCCCATGAAGCTCTTCTCCCCCGCTACGCGCGACGACGCGGTCGCGCTGGTCCAGTCCTGCACCCCCACGTTCGACACCGCCGGCCAGCGCACCCTCTTCGGCGCCCCCTCCCTCGAGCGCCTCTTCGAGCGCGGCGCTCGCCGCCCGGAGCTGGTCTGGGCCGCCCGGCCCGGCCAGGCCGCCGTCGGCCCAGGGCCCGACGACGCCGGGCTCGGCCTGGTCGGCGCGCGCACCCTCTCGCCGTCCGACGGGCTGATCGACCTCATCTCCCTGCCGGACGACCCACACGTCGCCGAGGCCCTCGTCGGCGCCGCGACGGACTGGGCTCGCTCGTACGGGCACGTCGAGGCGTCGTTCGACGCGCCGCCGTCCGACGTCCCGCTCGACGAACCTGCGACCCGCGCCGTCGTCGCGGCCTTCGAGGCGCACGGCTGGCGCGTCCTGGTGACCCGGAAGCACTACGAGCACGCGCCCAACGCCGGGCTGGGCGAGGGCGTGCCGCCCGTCGGGCTGGAACCGGCCGGGCTCGGTGGGCGCAGCCGCGTGGAGGCGTTCGTACGACAGATGCTGCCCGGCTCGCTCGACGTCCGCGACCAGGCCAACCTCGCCGAGCGCGGCCTCGAGGCGGCCGCTGCCGACGAGACCGAGTCCCTCCTCGACGGCGACCCGATCGAGTACTTCCGGTTCGCCGTGGTCGACGGGCAGGACGCGGGGCTCGTCGTGCGCCGCGTCATGCCGAGCGGCAACGGATACCTGTCCCAGGTGGGGGTCGCCCAGGCGTTCCGCGGGCGCGGCCTCGCCCGGCGGCTCGTCGCCGCCGGGACACGCGACCTCGTCGCGGAGGGCGCCACCACGCTGATCGCCACGACCGACGACGCCAACTGGCCCATGGCCCGCGCGTTCATCGCGGCAGGGTGGCGTCAGACCGAGTCCCGGGTGGACCTGACGCTCGGGTAGCCCTCTTCACGTCGGGGCGATTGACGGTCTGCGGCATTTGCCTGATAGCGTCCGGGCCGCGGACAGCTTCCCTGCCCTCGCTACATGGTGGGAGCAGGACCTTTCCTACGAAGCGCAGTCACCTCGGTGGCGTCCGCCGGTCGACGGCCCAGGGCAACCTGGGCCGTTTCCCGTCGGTGCCGTCGTCTGTTGGCGGACACGCCAAGACCCCTGTCCCAACAGACCGCCTCGCTGGTGCTCTTCGACGTCCTCGCCGTCGCCGGGAAGGACATCCGCGACCGCCCGTTCGTTGGCAAGTCAGTGTGTTCGGCGCGGATCCGCCAGGCGGATGGGCCCGGGGCGGTCGCCTCGACGGCCGCACGGCTGTCGGGCGCGTACGGGTGGCTGGGTGGCTGGGGCTGGTGGTCGAAGCGGGCCGGCTGGTGTCGGCGGTGTCCGCGCGGAGCCCCTGGCAGAGGACGGGCTCGACGAGAGCTCGCCTTCCCAGGGGCTCCACGCGGTCGACGGTAGGGCGGGGACATCGGCCGGCGATGACAGGCCCCTGCACCACTACACGCGGTAACTGCCTGCCACCGGCAGGGGCTTACTGCTCCGGCGCCTGCGCGGGGCTGTTGTGGTAAGCGGCGATCAGCCACTGGCCGTCCCGCTTCTCGAGCACCCAGGTGTTGTTCACCTTGGCCGCGTGCGGGACCTCGGTCTGGCTGCCGAAGAGGATGCCGGACTCGCTGATGACGATCGCCGCGTCCCTGCCGACGAAGCGGATGCTGAGCTGCTTGTTGTAGGTCGAGGTGTCCTTGAGCGGTCCCGCGAAGGCCAGGGCCATGCTCTCGCGGATCACGGCACGGCTGTCGCGGAGCGAGCCGGTCATGATGGCGGTCGAGTCCTCGGTGTAGTTGGCGACCATGCCGTCGGCGTCACCCGCCGACCAGGCCTTGTAGGAGTCGGCCATAACGGCCTGGATGGCGGCCACGTCGTCCGGACGGCTGTCTGACATCGGATTCTCCCTTGTGGTTCGGTTCGCCCGGAGTGTTCCGGCGAACTCGTCAATACATACCGGCGCCGGGGTCGGAACTCATCGCGCCAGCGGAAAAAGGTGGTGCGCCGTGCTGGACGGCGAGGGCCCGTCGCGGGGCGTGGCGGATCGCCCGCTCGGATCGCCCGCCGCGGGCGGGCCGTCACGCCGGGGATCGGCCGCCGTGTCGCAGGACCCGGCGGTCAGGGCGGAGAAGGACAGTTCGACCTGGTCACCTCGACCGCGGCAATGAGGGAAGTGGGGATTCGCCCTCCACCTCGCAAGCGGGACGGCTACCAGGACGACGTTCCCGAACACCCCTCCACGAACGCACGCGGAGCAGCACCGGACGCGTCACTCGACGACGCCGAGGCCCTGGGCGTCGAGTCCGGCCGCCAGGCCGAAGGCCGCGAAGATCTCGGGGTCCTGGAACACCGAGTTCCGGCTGATGCCCTGGGCGGTGACGGTGAAGACCTGGAGCGTGTGCAGCTGGTATGCGTCTCGACGCGCCGGTAAGCGGCGAACCCGGCCTGGCCGTTGGCCGCGACCGCCTTGAGGACCCAGTCCCTTCCGGCCTGTTCGAAGACCCACTCCATGAAGACGCCATAGTTGTCGGGGCCGGCGAACCAGTTGAGCATCGGGGGCATCTCCATGAGGACGTCCTCGGTGAGCAACTGTTTGAGGCCCTCGACGTCGGCGTTCTCGAACGCCTTCATGTAGCGTTCCACCCAGGCGCGCTGCTCGGCCGCGGACGGCTCGCTGAGACGATCCTGCTGGACCCCGACCTCCTTCACCCGGACACGCGCCCGCTGCAGCGAGCTGTTCACCGACACGACGGTGGTACCGAGGATGCCGGCCGCCTCGGACGCGGAGAAGCCGAGCACGTCACGCAGGATCAGGGCGCCGCGCTGACGTGCCGACAGGTGTTGTAGTGCGGCGGCGAACGCCAGCCGCAGGCTGCTGCGGTCGATCACGGCCCCGGCCGGATCACCCGCTTCCAGCAAGGAGTCCGGCAGCGGCTGGAGCCAGGCGGCGTTCTCTCCCGGCACGAACGGAGCGAGCGGCTCCGAGGCGGCCACCAGGCCCGACGGCAGCGGCCGGCGACCGCGTACCTCAAGGGCGGTCAGGCAGGCGTTCGTCGCGATCCGGTAGAGCCAGGTGCGCAGCGAGCTGCGGGTCGCGTCGTACTGCTCCCGCGCTCGCCATGCCCTCAGGTACGTGTCCTGCACCAGGTCCTCAGCGTCGTGAGACGAGCCGAGCATCCGGTAGCAGTACGCCAGCAACTCCGAACGGAACGGTTCGAGCGAGCGATCGGAACCTTCTACCTCCGTCACGCCCACGCCCCTTCTCTGTTCCGGTCAGGACCACCGTATCCGAGGGGCGCGAAGTACGGCGGACTCCCAGCAGGCGACGGCTTCGTCCTGCCGGGCCCCCGGTGGGGAAACCACTCTGACCCAGAACCATCCAAACCCTGCCTACGGGGGTCAGCAGGAGCCGGCGAGTGGGCTGGAGCTGATGGGGCGAAGCTCAGGACTCCTGCGGCAGGTCGGGCATCGGGTCGTCGGACATCGCCGCAGACTGCTGGCGAACGACCGCCGCTGACCCGGGACTCGAGTACGCAGGGTCCCGGAGCTACTGCGTCGCGAAGCTGCCGAGCGGCCCCAGGTCGACGCCGTCGATCTGGGCAGCGGTCTCCCAGGCCATGCCCACGATCTCCCGCATCGGGACCTCGTGCCGACTCGTCGCCGCGAGATCCCCGTGCGCCTCCTTCGACCACAACGGAGGGAAGAAGTTCAGACCCTGGTCGCCGTGGATCGACTCGACCTCCGACTCCCAGCCGTCCCAGCGCAGACCTGATGTGAACTCCCCCAGGCCTCCTTCGAGCGCCCACGTCAGCCACGCCGCGTAACCGGCGCCGAGCGCCTCCCACTGAAGAGTGTCCGGGGCGAGGTAGGTCATCTCGCCGCGCTCCCCGGGACGACCAACGGCTGACGGGTCGTGCCCGTTCAGTACGTACGTGCCGCCGAGGACGTCGTGCGCGACGACAAGCCCGTACTCCGGGAACCACGAGTCCTCGACCGCTTCGGGGAACCCGTTCACATCGGCCAGGCTCGGCATGCCGGACCCTTCACCCGGAGCCGGGCTCCCGTACACGCGCAGCCAGCCGTGGTCGATCAGCACGCCACCCGTGTGAACCACGACGGCGCCGAGGAACGACCCCGTCGAGACCTGCAGCTGCTCGAGCGTCCGCCGAGCGGTCGCGTCGGCCGGTTCGAACAGCAGGACCGAAGTCCCTGCCTGTTCCACTCGTTGCGCCAGCTCCGGCCAGGCGGGGTTCTGTGTGGCAATCAGGTTCTCGTACGCTCTCACCGGCCGATCGTACGGCGGGGGCGTGCCGCGCCGCCTCTGTGGTCAGCAAAGCTCAGCCCGGCACGCCTGGCTGTTCCGGAAGGACCATCCACTCGGTCTGAGGAAGGTTCGGGACCTCTCCGACCGGGCCGACGGCGTCCAGCACGCCGTCCCGCACGTAGACAGCGATGCGGTCTTCTTCGTGGTCGCAGTCGGGGCATTCAGAGAGCCAGCCGTCGACGACGACGTCGTGAGCGGTGGGGTCCCCGACGGCTGCGGGACCCCAGATGATGGTGTCGCCGAGCTCGTAGCGGTGCTGCCACATGTGTCCGTACCGGTACTGGATCTCGCGGCAGGTGGTCGTACCGCAGCCAGGGCACGGAAGCTCGACATACAGCGAGTTGAACAGGGCCATGGTCAGTCGACGACGTAGCCGTGCTCGCCAAGGTACTCGGCCAGCAGGCCGTCAGACGGTTCAGCGATCACGAAGCGCACGGCGCAGTCTCCCACAATGGGCTCTTTGACCTGCCGTTCAGGTCACCGGTTCTCGGAGCGTCTCGAGAGACTGACCTGCCGGCGCTCCACGACGAGGCCGAGCGCCACCACCTCGGCCAGCCGGTCGGCGTGGGCCGGCGCATGCTCGAGCGCCCAGTCCGCCACGCGTCCGACGAAGGCACTGAGCTTCGCCTCGACGTCGGCCATCCCCGCACGCAGGTCACCCTCGGTCGCCCTGATCAAGCCCCTCGACGGCTCGTCGGTGTCCTGGACGATCTCGACGACGCCGTCGCAGATCGTCAGGCGCCCGTCGGGCGAGTGCCCGAGCCAGCACTCGGTCCCGCCGTCCAGGACGCCATAGACCTCGATGCGTTCGTCGATCGAGTAGCAGCAGCCCGGAAGGATGGTCACCCCGGTCGTCGCGTCGGTGAAGCGCAGGCCGCCCATCGCGAGCGGCTGCGTTCCCTCCGGGTCGTACGGTCCGAGCGCGTGCTGGAGATAGGAGTCGACGGACGTGGCGGGCGCGCCGTCGTCGTCCGTGTGGAACCAGTGCAGGATCTCGTAGACGGCAGACCCGGTCTCCCTGTCGGAAAGTCCACCGTGCAGAGCAAGGTACGTGAGGCGCCGATGGCCGAGGACCGGCCACAGGTCGAAGCCGCGCTCACCGGCGACCTCGATGACGGGGTCGATCATGAGCATTGGTTCCGCCGCGGATTGCACGCGGGAACCGTCGCACCGGCGCCTGCCCTCGGTCAACCGGAAATGGCGCTCGAAAACCAGTGGAGCTGCGCCGCCGTGCGCCACTACCGTGCCTTCGAAACTGGTAGTCGAGTCGAGGACGTGCCGTTGTACACCCTGTGAGACCTCCCGAGAGCTGATCTGTCGCGCGTCGCCGCTGTGCGCCGCGCTCTTTCTTGCTGCGGATTTCTCACAGAGACCGGTGTACTTCTGTGCTCATTACCTGGGTGGTCGCACCCGCCTGCCTTCCGCTCGTCCGCCGCCGTTGTCATACGTGTGCGTCCGAGCGCTTCCGGGCAAGCGGAAAGTTCCGCGTCAATGCCAACAACAAGCTCATCGACGCCTGGCTCCTCGCCCTCTGTACGACGTGCGGGGAAACGGCAAAGCTCACGGTCCTGGAGCGAACAAAGGTGCGCTCTGTACCACCTGAGCTGCTGGACCGGCTGCATCACAACGACCCTGGTCTGATCGCCGAGCTGCTCCAGGATCCCCTGGTGCAGCACCGCAATCGCTTCGCCCTCGACTGGGCCAACGCCTGGCGACTCGACCCCGGCGGAGATGACCACCTCGATCAGGAGGTGATCGAGGTCGGGGTTCGCTTCGCCGCGCGGATCCCGGTCCGGCCTTTGCGATTGATCGCCGAGGGTTGCGAACTGTCGCGGGGCGAGGTCGAGAGGCTGCTCGCCGAGGGCAGGCTCGTCTCGGCATTCCGGCTGACGGGCAAGACGTCGAGCGACTTCACGTTCACGCTGAAGCGCTGAGCAGTTCTATGGGGCGTGGCTCGTGCGGCGCAACGCCGTCGCACGGGCCACGCGCTCGACCAGGCCCGGGCGCGTTGCGGGCTGGGCATCCACCTCGTCGAAGGGTGTAGGTGTGGGGCCGAAACGGCGTCGAGGTCCAAGGAGGAAAGTCCTGGCGCACCTCTCGCCCTCGCCCGTAGCGTTCGGGCCCGTGATGAACTCTTGGTAAAGCTCGCAGGCCATACGTGGCGCACGACCGTCAGCACCGTCGCGCTCGCACCGGACCAGTTCCGCGTCGTCCGCCCAGCACACGACCTTGCGCGCGCGTCGCTGAGCATGTCGTCGTGGGGACCCACCCTGACGGTGCACCGCAGCGGCGTCAGCGCGGTCGCAGACCTCGCTGCAGCGTGGTGGCTCGCAGCGCGTTCCCCGCGGACGCTCGTCCACCTCCCGCTCCGTGGGCCCCACGACGACCCTGATGGGCGTCCGATCGACCTCGTCATGCTGCACCACTCGCTCGGGTTCCAGCTCTCACGCTGGAAGGAGCTACGCACACGCACACGGCATGGAGCGACCGCGGGATCGGTGCAGCTGCCCGTACGACCGTTCCCCGCAGTCACCCGCGAGGACCACGTGGCGACGAACCACCGCGAGTTCCAGGACCACCTCCGCTGGGGCCTGGCGGCCGACACGCTCTTCCTGATCGGCAGCCGTCGGGCCTTCGAGCTCCAGGCCGACGGGCTTCGCGAGCTGGCCGAGGACTGTCCCGCCCACATCGCGAAGCATCCGGAATGGCACCACTGCGCCGAGATCGACATCGGCGGGCCTTGGTACCGCGAGCTCCACCGCAACCCGCCCAGCGCTCTGCACGTCCACTACTGCGAGCTCCACGCTTAGGCGTGGCGAAGTCGCGGAGCGCTACCCTCGCCGGGTGATAGACCAGATCGACGAGCTCTGGACGCACTTCGATCGTTCCTGGCCCGGACGTGAGCATCGCGACCTGCACTGGCCGGGCAAGCCGATCGAGGACGCCATCCCCTGGTTCCACGTTCGCGAGGTCCGCGAGACGAGCACGAGCCCGTGGACGTATGTCTCGGTCGGGACGTCCCTCGCTCGGCCTGACGCACGACACGAGTTCTTTCTCCAGGCGTCTGAACCGTCGCTCGAGCACGTCGAGACCCTGGCGTGGGTTGCACACTGGCATGTCGTCCGCCCGATGCCCCTCAGTCACGGCTCCGTCCTCAAGATCGGCAGACCGTGGGTAACTGCGTCCCGGAACGATCATCTCGCCGTCGTCAGGCCCTACGCCTTTCCTCCAGAGATCGGGAATTTCCACGTGGGCGACGACCATGTGAGCCTCCTGTGGCTGCTCCCCATCTCCTTCGCTGAGGCCCGCCTGATCCGTCGACACGGGATCGGTGTGTTCGAAGACCTGCTCGAGGCCAGCGAACTGAATGTGGTCGACCGGAACCGCCCGCCCGTGGGACCACCACAGGCAGGCACGGACTCTCTCAGTACCCTGCGGCGATGATCGATGAGAGCGGAGCGCGCGCACGAGCTGAGGAGGACATCAAGAAGACCGCCGTGGTGTCGTCCGGGGCGTGCCGACGGCACCGGGTGATCGACGTCGGCCTGCTGGAGGTTCCCTCCGGGCGCCTGCTCGTCCTTGGCGACCTGGTGGATATCGCCCGTGATGATCCTGAGCTGAGCGGCCTGGTCCTTGACGTCCCGCCTGGCACCTTTCCCGTGCGTGCGACCGTGCTCGAGGAGCCTGCCGAGGACGATCCGGACGTCGCGTACCTCTCGGTCTGCCTGCGCGACGGCGAACCAACCTCCGTGGAGATCGCCGGCGAGATCGCAGGGATGTCCGGCGTCGTCGGCTTCGTGGACCACGACGCCGTAGCGCCCGCCTGGTCAACCGTGGACGAGGAGGACCGGGAGGATCTCGCCATCTACGGGCTAGGACCGGACAACCCCTCGTGGCTGGACACGGTCAACGCCGCCGAGCACAGCGCCGCCATCATCCCGTTGCCGGGAACCGGCCCCACGCTGGCGGTTGTCGCCGCACGTCTCCAGTACGGCGGCGCGTGCCTGCCGGTCTGGGTCACTCGGGATGCTTCGGGAGGAGTCCTGGGCGTCCACATCGACAGCCTCGTCCACTCGGTGGGCGTGGGCAGGTCCTAGCCGGGACCGTGGAGTGCTACGTCCCACGTCGAGGCTTGCAGGATCGAGCACCCGGACGGCGAGACGCCGCCGTGTCCCCTCATGACCGCGCCGCCTGATCGAACCCCTCGCCGAACGTGCTGAGGAAGTCGACCAGCTCGCGCCGGGGCAGAAGATGGCGTCACGCAGCGGGTCAGGTCGCCGACGTAGGTGGCGGCAACCTTGCGAGATCTCGGTGTGCCCTGGCGCTCGGCAGGAGCTTCGCCAGGTAGGAGAGACGACGACGCTCGCGATCCGCCAGTCCGACCTGGTCCTCGGCCAACGCACCCGTGAGGTGCTCCAGAGCCGAGCCGTATTCGCCGCTCGTGGCGATCGCGACGACTTCATCGATGTCTCGGGTCACGAGCCGGTCCGCCAGTTCCCTGGCCGTGTCCGTGATCAAGGCCTTGAGAAACCGGTAGTGCTCGTCCCGCCATCCACTGTCCGGCACGGAGCCGGTGAAGAGCGCCGGCGTCTGCAGTATGGGGTCTGCCCACCGCTCGAAGTAACGAGCCACCGATTCGGCCACAGTGCTGTCGATCGCGAGCCAGTCCTCAGCCGCGAGCCGGGTGAGCGCCGCGCACCACGCGGGAGCATCCAGCTTGGGATGATCCTGTACATCGGTGAGCTCGCCCCACAGGACGTAGGCGGCCCCTCCGTGGGTGGCATGTTCGATGACTTCGTCAAGAATCTCGCCCGCCGCGGCGATCCCGACCCAATAGGGGTCACCGCCTCCTGCGAGCACATCCCGGGCGGCGCCCGTCATGATCTCTGCCAGTCGGTTGTCGGCGTCGTCCGTCATCACATCGCAGACTGTAAGCCCCTCGTGTGGAGGACTCACTGCTCCTCCACGGCCTCACCGCCGAGGAGGTTTTCGAGCGCCCTCGGCCACCCGGCCTCTCCTCGCCGAGTCGCGGGAGATCCAGGACGAGGTCACCCAGGAAGTGCGCCCCGCAGCCCCGGCAACTCGCCTCCTCCGCGATTCCGTCCACCACGTACTCTCCCTCGCTGCCCGAACGACCGAGGTACCACTGGCCACCCACCATGACTTGGAGCTCGGGCCACCGCGGGAGGCATACGTACACGGAGTTCACTAGCGCCCGCTTCGGCGCGGGCCCAGATCATCAGTACTCCTTCATGGGCGTCACGCCCGCCACCGGACAGGCACAAAGCGGGTCAGGTCCGTCTCGCCCGCGACGATCACAGTCGCCGCGGCACGGACGACGTCGTCGAGCGCTCGCAGCCGCTCCTGACGGTCGGGGACCTCGTAGTAGCCCGGAACCTCCTCGATCATGGCGTACTCGTCGTCGAGCCGGACGAGCGCCAGGAGCCCTGGACCGCCGTCGTGCCCGATTCGCTGGTGCGCCCACGCCGTGAGCGTCCACGGCTCCTGCCGGCCCTCGATCACCGCCCGCGAGACGATGCCCGCCTCCGTCCACACTGCGGCCTCGCGGCCCGGCTCAGGAAGGTCGAGCTCCGCGGCGACCTCCCGCACGACGTCGTCGATCTCCACTGGGTCAGCGTCGGAGTACAACCCGGCAAGCGCTCGGAGCGCGGGCGAGTCGAGACCCGCGACGAGCGCGTCCGCGGCCGCCCGTACCACGCGGTCGCGGTCGGGCGGGTCGCGGTCGAGCCGGTAGCCGCCGGCGGCCACCAGCTCGTCGCCGGCAGCGCCGGAGACGACCGGGTCGACGGTGACCAGGGGCCACCAGTGCCGCTCCCCCAGCGCGCCGGCCGCCTCGTCGCCGCCGAGCCAGATCCCGTCGACGACCGGCACCAGCCCAGCTTCCCGTGGCTGCACAACGGCGAAGTGCGCCACCGGGCTCGGCCACCCGTACACCGTCCCTCGGGCACCACGTTGCGCACGAAGCCGAGCAGCTCGGTCTCGACCGCCCGGCCCAGCACCACCTGGGTGAGGTGGTCGACAGTGGCGACCAAGACGCCGTCGGGCACCGCGGCCGTGGGCAGGTCCCAGCCGGGACGCCCGCCCGTGCGGGCGACGGTGAAGGCGCGGCCCTCCGCGTCCCGGACCAGGAGCCGGACCAGCCCGAGCGGGGCGGGGAGCGGATCGCCGGGAGCGAGGACGACGTCGGCCCGTCCGCCCGCGGGCAACCACGGCGCGTCGGGACGGCACGCGATGACGCGGCTCACGACGTGGCGAGCAATGATGACCGGTCGATGTCCGTAATCAGGAGCGGGTACCGGGTCGCCAGGAGGTCCAGGATGGCCGCCGCGTCACCGGCCGTGGCTGCGGTCGCGTGCTCCTCGGACGTCAAGCCCACTACCTGCAGGAACACCACGCGCCCATGGGGCGTCGCGATGGTCCTGAGCTCCGGGTCCTCGGTGAACGCGAGCGCCCGGACCTGCGAGTCCGGACGGTCCGCGGCGATCGGCCCGTTCGCGTCGATGTAGTGCCCTTGACCGAACCCGTTGCCCGACCCGAACACGTACCGTGCGAGGTTCTGGAGGAGGTTCGCGGGCCACACGGGGGCCTCGGTCTCGTCCGCGCTGCGCGTGAGCCGGAACGTGAGCTCGAAGCCCCAGCCGGACTCCTCCGCGTTCTCGGACAGCTCGCTGAACCCGTAGGTGACGTAGTGCCAGTGCGGGACCGGCATCTCACGCGCGTAAGCGCTCACCCCGTCCAACGGGTCCGGCCCGCCCAACCGCCAGCTGAGGAGCGTGGCCCAGTGCTGCGGCGGGGTTCTGCCGTAGATCTGTGTGAGTGCGGCATCGATCGCTGTCCAGCCCGGGGCCTCATCCATGGGGCGCGACTTTTAGCGGCCCCCATAAGGTTCATAGTGCCCCTCGACACTGCCCCATCCTCATCACTCGCTCGGTGTCGGCGAGGGGGTCGCATGGGCCACGTCAGGGTTGATCACGACGAACTCATCGGTGATGGCGCAGTCGGTAAACGGATCGTCCTCGTCCTGCTCGTGCCGAATGAACCCGCCGCCCGCCCGCAGGTAGTCCCCCACCGCGAACGTGCCGGCGCCCGGAACGTCGACGGCCGCGACGTCATCCTTGTTCCGGCGGGTGCCGTAAGGCCACATGATCGCGTGGTCGGTCGGATGACCGTCTATCGACACCCGGACACTGAGGCAGCCTCCGGCCAGGACCACCTCGCCCTCGATCAGCGCCTCCATGAACCCGTCCGGCTCGACGGACTGCGCGATGACGGGCGGAGAGAGGCCGTCGTCGGGCGGAGGGCCTGACGGCGCGCAACCGGCGAGGAGCAGCGTGGCCACCAGCCCGAGCACCCGGCGTCGACTCATGGTGCGAGGTTAGGCCTGCGACCGGGGCGTGTGGTCGGTTTCATCTCCGACTCCGCCACCCGGAACGACCACCGCCGCGTCCCGGTCGTGGACCTATTCGATGCGCCTAGCTGAGGAATCGGCAGGAAGCGGCTCCAGCTCACCCCAGCGGTCCCAGGCAGTAGTCATGCGGGACCGTACGACAAAAGGTCCAATGACCCGGCATCAGTTCCGTTTGTCGCGCTGACGAAATCTCCGAGGCGCCAGGGCCTTGCCGGCTCCGACTGCTCGGGCACCGTCATTGCGCCCCTCGCGACCGAGCCCACGCCTCGCGTCCGGAGAAGACCATCACGCAGTCCATGCCGTGCTGAATCACCGGCGGCTCGACGTCGTAGCGCGGCTCTGCGGCCGCGAACGTGACCGATCCATCCCCGACACTGAGCGTGACGAATACGACGGGTTCCTCGTGCCCGTCCAGCGTGGGCCCGACGTCGACCTCGACCGGCTCGCCTACCAGCGGGACCCACATCGGGTGGCCCGTCACGGGCACCGCTGCACGCAACGCCTCCGACACGAGAAGCGGAAGGCCCTCGGACAGCGCAACGCCGGACTCGCACTGGGACTGCGCCCAGCC
The DNA here is from genome assembly GCF_003946865.1 of Antribacter gilvus. Lineage (GTDB taxonomy): Bacteria > Actinomycetota > Actinomycetes > Actinomycetales > Cellulomonadaceae > Antribacter > Antribacter gilvus. The sequence continues at coordinate 14,368 of NZ_QXTH01000005.1, read as the reverse complement.
GATGAAGAACTCCGCACCGTCGCTCGTACGCAGCGCGACGCCCATCGTCGGCACGTGCCCGAACTCCTCGTCCCAGTCCTCGATGCCTGGTGTGCCGTCGTCACGCTCGTAGCGCAACGGGTAGTACGTGACTGACGCGATCCGCCGGCCTGACAGGCGCGCAGCCGCAGACCTGATCCCCTCGCTCATCTCTGCCCCTCCCAGTAGGACCCGAAAGTGCAGCCGCGGGTCACAGCCGCTCCGGAGCGGCGATGCCGAGCAGGTCGAGGCCCGTCGCGAGGGTGCGTCGGGTCAGGTCGCACAGGGCGAGCCGGTTCGCCCGCTCTGCCGGGCTGTCGGCCTTGAGGACGGGGCAGGCTTCGTAGAAGCGGGTGAACGCCGTCGCGACGTCGTACAGGTACCCGCACAGGCGGTGCGGCTCGAGCGTCTCGGCGACGTCGCGCAGGGTCGCGTCGAACGCGTCCAGGGTGAGGGCCAGGTCCTTCTCCGCGGCGTGCGCCGGGAGGGTCGCGTCCAGGTGCCCGACGGCGTCGCCCGCCTTCCGCAGGATGGAGGCCACGCGGGCATGGGCGTACTGCAGGTACACGCCAGTGTTGCCGGTGGTGGCGACCATCTGGTCGACGTCGAACACGTAGTCCTTGGTCCTGGTGTTGGACAGGTCGGCGTACTTGATCGCCGCGGTCCCTGCCACGTGCACGACGACGCTCAGCTCGTCGGGCGTGAAGTCGTGCTCGCGGGCTTCGAGCACGGCGCGGACGGCGTTCTCTGCGTCGTCGAGCAGGTCGGCCAGGCGGACGGTCTTGCCCGAGCGGGTCTTGAACGGGCGGCCGTCCTTGCCGAGCACCGTGCCGAACGGGACGTGCTGCGCGTGCACGGACTCGGGCAGCCAGCCCGCCTGGCGTGCGGTGTCGAACACCATCTTGAAATGCAGCGCCTGGCGGGCGTCGACGACATAGAGGATGCGGTCGGCCTTGTACTCCTCGACGCGCAGGCGGATCGTCGCCAGATCGGTGGCGCCGTACCCGAAGCCGCCGTCCTTCTTGCGCACGATGAGCGGCACCGGGTCGCCGTCGGGGTTGAGCACGCCCTCGGTGAAGGTGACCACCGCGCCGTCGGACTCGGTCGCGACGCCCTTGGCGACGAGCTCCTCGACGATGCCGGGAAGTGCGTCGTTGTAGCGGGACTCGCCGTCGAAGTCGCCGTCGTCCAGGAGGATGCCCAGGCGAGCGTAGATCGCCTCGAACGCCCTCTCCGACTCTGCGACCAGGTCGCGCCAGACCGCGACCGTGGCCTCGTCGCCCGACTGCAGGGCGACCACGCGGGACCGGGACCGGTCGGCGAACGCAGGGTTAGCCTCGAACTCGACGCGAGCCGCCTTGTAGAGGACGTCCAGGGCCGACATGGTCTCCGCTCCCTGGCCCTTCCAGGAAGCGTCCGGGTGCTCGTCGAGGTACTGGATGAGCATGCCGAACTGGGTGCCCCAGTCCCCGATGTGGTTCTGGCGGACGACGTCGGCGCCCAGGTGTGAGAGGACGCGCACCAGCGCGTCGCCGATCACCGACGAGCGCAGGTGCCCGACGTGCATCTCCTTGGCGACGTTCGGCGCCGAGTAGTCGATCACCACGCGCTCGCCGGCGCGCCGCGCGGCGACACCCAGGCGCGCATCGGTGAGACGGGCCGCCACGGCCGACCACACGACGCCGTCGGGCACCGTGATGTTCAGGAAGCCCGGGCCGGAGCACAGGGTCTTGAAGCCGGAGGACCACAGCTCCTGGGCTACGTCCGTCGCGACCGCGTGCGCAGGAACACCCGCCTTCTTGGCCACAGCCAAGGCCCCGTTCGCCTGGAAGTCGGCGCGGTCGGATCGTCGGACCACCGGGTCGGTGCCGGCCAGCTCGGCCGGGAGCACCTGGGCCAGGGCAGCACTGACTGCTGCCTCCACCTGGGCGAAGATCGCGACGACGTCGGTCACGCGGGAACCTCTCGTGTGAAGGGGGTCTGCTCGGAAGGGAGCGCTGCCAGTGTAAGGAGCCGTCAGTCCCAGAACGTGACTCCTCCGGCGCCGTCGACCAGGTCCGACCAGAACGGGATCCGCCGGGGCCGGCGCCCCGTCGACTGACCCACGTACTCGTGCGCGCAGTAGTCCGCCAGGTCGGAGCCGTAGTAGATGACATCGGTCTGGTATGCGGAGAAGACCGGCGCGCGGCTGGGCTGAGGTGCCGCCGGCAGGTACCTGTGCCCGCGAACTGGCACGAGCTGGGGTGCCCTGTGCAGGTGCTCACGCGCGCGGTCGATCGCCGCCGCCTTCGTCGGCGGCCGCTCGCCCCAGGCCGGCATCCAGAAGGCGTGACCGACGTCGAACAGCACGCCGCGGATCGGCCAGTCCAGCACGCCACGGACGGTCTCCGCGTCGCCGAGCCAGTCGATCCAGCCGGCCGGGGTGACCTGACGCAGCACGTCGACATGATCGCGGTTGAACCGGAACCCGTAGGACCCTTCCACCTGAGCGATCTGGTCGTCCGTCAGCCCCGGGCCCAGATCGAGCCCCGCGCGGTCGAGCACCCGGATGGTCTGGGTCGCGACCGGCGAGACGCCTCCGAGTCCCCTCCCGGCTGCACCGACGCTGGTCTCACTCCGCACGCGGCCAGTCTGTCCGAGGGTGCGCGTCGATGGCCCCGGATTAATCACGGGTCGCGGGACGCCACGAGCCGTCCTCGGAGGCGCGACGCACCTCGGCGAGGTACTGCTCGGCGTCGAAAACGACGTCCGCGACGTCCAACGGCTGTCCGTCGATGTCCTCGAGGCCCCCGACGCCGTCATACACGGGCCTGACGAATACGCCTACGTAGTCACGGAAGTCGATCCAGGACACCCGGCGGCCGTCCGCGGAGAGCTGGATGACCGGGGCCGCGACACCGCACCCCCCGAACCCGCAGCCGCAGGTGATGACAGCTACGCGACGCCCCAGGTGAGGCAGCGGCAGCAACGGGGACTCCTCGCCGAGGAGCTCGGTGGGTGGGAACCCACCGCCCTGGCTCAAGTGGGTCGAGGCGAACGGTTCAGCACCGTTCACGAGAATCGTCACGACCGGGAAGTCGCGGCTCGGGGACGCAGTGAGCCGGAGGGTCAAGGTGGAGACCGGGTCCGTCATGGTGAGGACGCTTCGCGGCGCGCCCGGGCCATCGCAAGTGCCGGCCAACAGCCGACAGGAGATGCCAGCGTAGCCGAGACCCGAAGCCCACCATTTCGGTCAGACGCTCCCCGTTCAGTGCCACAGCCAGGCAGGTTAGTCTTCCGGCCATGACCACCACGAAGGAGCATGGCGCGTAGACGCCCCTCTGAGGTCCGGGCTTCTGCCCGACCGCGACGATCATCCGGCTACGGCGTTCGCCTCGCGTTCGTTGGCCTCTCGTCAGCCGTCGACGCGGCTCTGTGCGTCGAAGCGCGAGCCCGCCCAGATGACACCTACGCTGCCCTCCACGCCCTGACCGAGTGGGCCGACGTCGCCACCAGACCGCGGTTCGGGCGCTGGGACCCACATACCGGCTGTCCTGACTGCGACCGCGACGACCCGGTCCAGGCGCGCGACGAGATCGAGCGCCTCCTACAGCGGCTCCGTCCCCGCCCCGCTCGGGAGCTCCGGCGTCTGGTCTTCGCGCTCGACGATCGCATCATCGGCCCCAGCTACCGCGGCACCACGTGGTGGCGAGACAGGGAGCTCTGGTACGTCCGGTGACAGGCGGCCTCGATCGGGTCGACGTCGGACCCGGCTACGCTCTCCGGTCAGGTGCACGGGATCATGGCCTCGGTTCTGGCGTCGCGCCGTCCTGGCGGGGTTCAGCGCCGCATCGACAGTACTCGATGTGGAGCCCGGCTCGGCTCCATCCGACACCACCACCGATCCCGATCTCGGCGCAGCAGTGCGTCTCCCGGTTCCCCAGACGACTCGGGCATTCCTCCACCAGCTCGCGTAGCTGCTCCGCTCGGAGCTCGAACATCGTCTGGGCGGCCGTCTCGAACCGCAGATGGTCCAGGAACCCTTCAAGACGAGCTTGGTCGTACTCGACGTCGGAGATCTCCCGGAACGGCCGCTCCGGGAGCGTCACCGTCTGCGGCCGTAGCGTCCGGACCCGCGACCGGGCAACCTTCCAGTCCGAGACCGGCAAGCCGAGGCTGTGGTGCATGAGCACCAGGTCGAACCGTTCTCCGAAGTCCTCGCTGCCACAGATCGTCGGCGACCGGGCGCACGACCCGAAACTCACGCCCGTCCACGGCGACGTAAGCCGACCCGATCCTCCACCGGGTGCCGGCAAGGCTCACTCGCCCACCGGGCCGGCATCGCGACCCCGGCCGGGAGGTTGTGTACTCAGGCTGTCCATGGGCGGGAACGTACCGAGCCGTCGACGATCAGCACCAACCATTTGCTCCGCCAGAGGGGCGAAGCGCTTCCTCTTGTCGGATCCGGTCACCTCAGGAGGCGAAACAGATCAGGGGTCAGCCCCAAAGATCCGGTCACAGGCAAGTACCTCCAGGTCACGTCGTGGTTGGCCAAGTGTGGGCCACCCCGAAGTCCTGCTCAAGCTCGAACCATGCGCGTATGGAGTGCGGCAAGGATGCGGCCAGGCTCTAGCATGGCTCGGTCCGCCGCAGACGCGGCCGTGCTGAATAGAGGATCGCGTGACCGAGTCCGACGAGAGCGTCTTCGACGACGATGTCGACTACGACCTCTGGCGCGACAGGCTCGCCCGAGCGGTGGACAACGCGGACACGAGTATCGCCACCCGCGCCCTTCTCGGCCTCACGATGAACGAAGCCGATCCCCAGGAGATGTTCGAGTACCTCGTACGGGTCGCGCTCGATCACAAGGATTGGCAGGTCAGCGCCCTCGCGATCACGTGCCTCGGCCACACCGCCCGGATCTACCGTGTGCTCGACGCCGATCTCGTTCTCCCTGCCCTGCGCCGGCTGCGGCTCCGGACCGCCCCCGGATACCCCTTCGAGTTCGCCGCACGGGTCGAGAACGCTCTGGACGACATCGAGGGCTACACCGGCGCCCACCCCTCATCGCGGGACTGGTGGGCCCTCACGCTGGTCTTCACCTGGCGCGACCTCCGCCACCGACGACTTCGCTCCGTCTGGTACCGGCTGCTTGGCGCCTTCCGACGACCGCCGCGGGCCGCGCGAACCTGACTCGCGGGTACGGTGCTCGTCGTGGACCACGGCCAACAGGGTCGCCAGCACCCCTCGGCGTCAGCGCGTTCCCAGACCAGTCCGTCAACGTCGAGTCATGGCGGGTCTTCGTCCGCGACAGAGCAGAACTCGTCGGCTATGCGCCGGACTGCATCTGACGAAGACTGGCTCATTGTGTCAGGACACCTGACCCTCCAGGGTGAGAACCACCGTCCCAGCGCCACGACCGTCGGCCTGCTGGTAGATCCGTGCGATGCCCAGCTTGATCAGCTCGTCCTCGAGACCCTCTCGGTACGGCCGACCCGGTAGCTCGGTGATCCCCCAGGTCTCGAGTCGCTTCAGGAACGTGGGCACGTACCACTTGATGAACCGGGCCTCAGTCACGGGGTCGAGCACAACGACCCATCCATTCGCGAGTCCAGGCACGGTCAGGCGCCAGCCCATCGTCTCGAGAGACTGCACGAGTGCGGCGCGCCGGGAGTCCCGACCTCCGCCGGTCTCGGACGGCTCGTCCGCTCGCTCCGTCATGGTTCCCCTTCTTCCGATCAACCAGGACAAGCGTCGGCCAGCCAGCAGGGTTGATTCTTCCCGAACTCTTCGGCCCGGCCCGACAACCCTTCCCGCGCAACCCTCCGCCACCTCCGGTCCACCGTCCGCGGATACGATCCCCCGGTGAGCCCCAGTACGACGCCCGCGCCCGAAGGCCCCGCGACCAGCCACGAGCCGGTCGCCCCCGGCAACCTCGCCTGGCGAACCGACCACCTGCTCGGCGAGCCGTTCGAGGAAGCCCCGCTCGGCGAGGCCACGCTGGTGCGCTACGCCCCAGCCGAGGTGGTGCACCCAGGCGAGCGACCGGCGTCGGGCAGCAAGGGGGTCCACCTCCAGGCGTACGACGACTACTTGTCGCCGGATGCGCCGCCGGAGGAGCGGCGACAGGCGCTGGACCAGCGCGGATACTTCCTCATGCGGACGCCACGCCCGAGCCGGTTCGTCATCCCGCTCGTCATCCGGTCTTGGTGGGACCGGGTGGCCTCCCCGCACAAGGCGTAGAGCCGGGGTACGTGCGGGCTTGTCGGCGTCGACCGTCGGACCGTCTACCGGCGATGGACGCCCGTGAGGTCCCCGAGATCCGCGTCCGGTCAAGGACGCTGATCCCGCGGTTGAAGTTCTTCCGTCTCCAGGTCAAGCGCGGTGACCAGGTCACCGATCTCCGTGGCCGACGTCGGATGGAGGCGGTAGATGCCGTGCACGCTGACGGCTCGCGTGATCTCACCGTCGGACACGTGCTTGATGGTGCGCTGGCCGCGGCGCGAGACGTAGGTCAGCCGTCCGAGCATGTCGCCCGGGATCGCACGGTCGAACCTGAGCGGCGAGATGCCAGTCACGGGGACGACCTCGTCGTAGCAGGAACCACGCATCATGTTCCAGTCACTCGACACGGTGCTGACTCGTTCTGGCAGCGGGTCGCCCTCCACGAGCTGCCTGAGGCCGGGGTCGAAGATCCAACGGGTCTCCGCGATCCGGTCGATGCGAAAGCAGCCCAGGACCCACAGCTTCTTGCGGTGGACCCGGATCGGGTAGACCAAGTCTCCGGTCCTGGCCCCGGCGCTCACGAACGACGGCAGAGACTGATGGGGCCCGCCGAAGAGGGCCTCGGGAAACTTGCCGGCCAGGCCCGCGCGCTCCAGCGCGCGGCAGAGGTCGTTCGTCCACAGTGTCGTGAAGCTGCTGGCCATGGCCTGAACCGTAGCCAGCGTTACTGACATCCGACGGAACTGGCGAACCCCATGCGGGCCCCCAACATCGGCGTGTCGGTGACGCCTGGCAGCATGCCGCCCATGGCTGTCCCCGACCTCATCCCCATCGCCCACGAGCCGGACTATCGCACCGACACGATCGGCCGGTACGAGGGCGGGCAGTTCTTCGCCTGCGTGACCTACGGCGGTGAAAGTCGACCGGATCGGCAGCTGTTCGGTGTGCTGCACCGCTTCGATCTTGACGGGAACCATCTCGGCTCCGAGGTCCGGGTCGAGGGCGACGACCTCGACGTCGAAGCCTGGCTCACCGATCAGCTCGATGCCCTCCCCGGACTCGAGTACGCCGACATCGCGATCCGCCCGTTCCAGTTCTGGCACGCGGGTGTCCTTTTCGGCCTCGTCCTCGAAAAGCACGACATCGACCCCAGTGGGTACGACTGGGCCGAGCTCTACCCCAACCGCCTCGGCTTCGGTGAGCCCTGGGACGGCTTCTGCAGCACCTGAGGCCCCGGGCGAGCGCCCCTCTTTCGGCACGCCGCCCAGGCGGCCCGACGTCCGCGACGCCATCCCCGATGAGACAACATCGCTCGGTCGGGGATAGGTTGATGCCCGTCATCCCGCCTGGCCGTCGGAGACCGAGTACCATGTATCGCACGACGTCACCAGGCTCACACCCTCACTTGTGTGTGGGTCGGCGGACCAGGCAATAGAAGATCTCGCGCGCAGCGCACCCCCGGGTGAGCCCACGCACACCTGACAGGAGAAAACAGTGGCAACTGGCACCGTGAAGTGGTTCAACGCTGAAAAGGGCTTCGGCTTCATCGAGCAGGACGGCGGCGGCCCCGACGTGTTTGCACACTTCAGCAACATCTCCGCCTCGGGCTTCCGCGAGCTGCAGGAAGGCCAGAAGGTCACCTTCGACATCACTCAGGGCCCGAAGGGCCCGCAGGCGGAGAACATCGTTCCCTCCTGACATACGGCACGCTGGTCGGCGAAGTTCGTCGACCAGCACCGTCCCACCATCAGACTCGGGTCGCTCGGCGCGGTGAACTGCCCCGCACCGGCCCCGGCGTCACGCGCGCGGTGGGAGCGCCTCGGCCATCGGGCTGGTCCTCTGCGTAACGCAGAGTTGGTCGCGCTCGGTGCCGAGGCGTGCCTGGCGTTCATCCGCGGCGTCCTGATGGGCGCCCGCGCGGGCCGACGTCGAGCCGCGATCACGCGCCCCCTATCGACTCACCGTTGAGCGAAGCCGGGAGCATAGGCACGTCATCACGTCGGCGATCGCCCGATCTCCTGTGGCCGTGGCCGCCCGCGGGTACCGGCACAACACGTCGACCAGACGAGGCGTCGCCCTCTCCAGCACCGTCGCGACGGCATCCGTGCGGATCAGCGGCTCGTCAACGCGCGTCTCCATCGCGAGCACGCAATGTGCGGGGGCCCGGAGGATGTGGCCGACCTGCGCCGGGTCAGCCAGCGGATGAAGGTACGCGGAGGCCGCTGCGTCACCGGCAGCCATCGCCGCGTAGAAAGCAGCACCGGTGACCTCCTTCGCGGCCCGATGGGCACCCGGAGAGGTGATGCGCTGAGCTCGCGACCGCGGCCCACCGCGAACGAAGTCCTCGGCCGCGACCAGGGCTTGGCGTGGACGATCATCGTGAGGCCGGACCGACTCGAACAGGTCGATGACGAGCAAGGCGCACGCCAGGTTGAATGCGGTGACCGCACGGAGGTCGTCGGGAGACAGGTCAATGTCTGGGACACGCTGAGGACGAGCGGCAGGTCTCGCGTGGGCGGCCATGCTTCCGCATCGTAGCTTTTGCGGCGTCGGCTCGGCCGTGCGGAAACCCACGGACCCTCCCGATCACCCACCCCGCGCAACCCCTCCGCCACCTCCCGTCCACCGTCCGCGGATACGAGCCCCCGGTGAGCCCGAGTACTACACCGGCGCCAGGCGGCCCCGCGACCAGCGACGAGGCAGTCGGCCTCGCCTGGCGCACCGACCATCTTCTCGGCGAGCCCTTCGAGGAAGCCGTGCTCGGCGAGGCCACGCTGGTGCGCTACGCCCCGGCCGACGCGTTGCGCCCGGGCGAGCGACCGGCGTCGGGCAGCAAGGGAGCGGTGCTCCACGTCCACGGCTACAACGACTACTTGTCCCCGGATGCCACTCCCGAGGAACGGCGAAAGGCTCTGGAACAGCGCGGATACTTCTTCATGAAGGTGCCGCGCCGGAGCCGATTCGCAATTCCACTCGTAAGCCGGTCCTGGTGGCACCGGGTGGCCTCCCGGCACAAGGCGTAGCCCGGGAGTACGTCTACGGGGCGGTGGCAACCGCACATCACCCCGGCATGAACAGACACTCCGAAAGCCCGGCCACCGAAGCGCCCGCCCGGCCCCGGCTCACCCTCACTGTCGACGAGGCGTGCGAGCTTCTCGGCGTCGACCGACGGACCGTCTACAGCGTGACGCGGCCGAAACGCAAGCATGGCGAGGGGTCAGAGCCGCGCCGCTACGTGACCCGCTCCGGGCAGGGACGATGGCTGATCGAGTGGACGGTCCCGGCAGACCCCGACGAGCCTGGCGCGCAGTCGACCCGTCACTCCAGGGCGGCTTCCTCTCCGTGGAGGACGCCCGCCGCGAGCTTCGCGCGATCCTGGCACGCTGCCGCGAATCTTGGCGGCGTCTCGGATTGCGGTCGCGACGGTCACTCGAACCCGTTCGCGCTCGGTGCCGGTCGCAGCCGATGCTGCTCCGCCGAGATCGTCGGTGTCGTCCAGCTCGCACGGCGCAGCCGTCCCACCGGACCCGGAACCACATCCTGCCCACGGGGCGTCGTCCCGCCCGACGGCGGAACGCGAACCTCCCGACAGCCCACCCAGGCGTGCCATGAGTGACGCGAAGTAGTGGTGCGGGGTGAGATAGTCCGGCTCGCCGAGGAGTGCGGGCAGGACGAGCCCGTGCGGGTTGTCGTCGTTGAACATCTCGCAACCGCCGTCGCGCAGGTCGTCGTTGATCGCGGCGTCGGCGGCGACGTTCCAGATCTGGGATGTCGTCGGTCCGACGCCGAGGTCCTGCGCGAGGGTCGCGTGGTCAGCGAGCAGATGGGAGCACTCGTGGAGCAGCGCCTGGGCGCCGTACTGCGGGCCGCGCGTTCCGACGGCGGCGAAGTCGACGTAACAGTGGTGCGCGGCGTCCACGGCGAAGGCTCCCATCGTGTCTGCGGTAGGCGTGAACGCCGACGACGAGATGGCAGGAACGGTGGAGCGGCTGGGCGGGGCAGATGCCCCGTGGGACGTGATCGGCACAGCGCTGTTCGCGCCGCCTCCAGGCGACACCGTGGACGTGCTGTTCCCTGAGCTCGGGGCCGTTCTCGACGTTCCGGTCGTGGAAGCCGGCGAGAACTTCGACAGCCTGGTGGAGGGCGCGGGCGGCCTTGCTGAACCGAGGCTCGCAAGCCTGCGGCTGGTGCAGCAGGCTTATGACGCCTCGTCGGCGACGGCAGCCGACGCTGACACCATCACGGTGACGCTGACCTCTGACGTCCTCTTCGCGCCCGACGCGGATGCGCTGACCCCGGAGGCCCAGGTCACGGTCGACCAGGCAGCGTCCGCGGTACGCGAGCAGGCGGACGGTGGCGCGATCCAGGTGATCGGGCACACGGACGACGTCAACACGGACGAGTACAACCAGGCGCTCGGCGAGCGCCGTGCGCAGGCGGTGGCCGCCCGCCTCTCCGCTGCCCTCGGCGAAGGATTCAGCGTCACGCCTGAGGGGCGCGGCGAGAGCGACCCGGCGGTCGACGGCACGAGCCCTGAGGCGCGTGCTGCCAACCGGCGAGTCGAGATCGAGTTCGAGGGCCAGATGGTCCTCGACGCGGATCCGGAGGAGGAGCTGGCCCCGACGAGCGCACAGACGGTGAGCGACGGGCCGGTCGAGATCGAGGCGAACGGCAGCAGGTACTCCGTCGAGGTGGATTCCGTCGTCCGACGCCCGGGTGCGCTCGTGGGGACGCTGCGAGGCGAGCTCCTGGAGGGTTCAGGAACTGTCGCCTGGTTCTTGCCGTCCTACGGGAGCCTGATCGGCGAACGCAACTTCCGTGGCATGTCCAAGATGGGCGGCACGCACAACCTGTCCCTGTTGACCGGGGCCGAGCGGGTCCTGCCGTTCGACTACGAGAAGGTCGGCGACGACGCGGAAGGCACAACAACCCGCAGGCTCCTCGGCGAGGAGCTCATCGGCCACCTCGACAGCGTGGGCGACGTCGTGCTCATCACCGTGGTCTGGCCGGACACCGGTCAGGACACGGTGACGATCGACGCACCGGAGCGGTTCCGGATCACCGACGTGCCCGTCACGGACGGCTGAGGGCGGCCGCCGTGACCGAGCAGCGAACCGACGACCGGGAACGAGGCGCGGCGTCGACCGAGCACGTCGGGATCGTCGCGGTCGTCGTCACGATGGTGCTCGTCCTGGTCGCTGTGGGTGCTACCCCAGTGGGCGGAGCGATCGCGGCACGACTGTGCGAGGCGCTCGGAGCGACCTGCGGAAGTACTGCGGTGTCGGCCGGCGGGCGCGCCCCGGAGGACTACGTACCTCCCGAGGCCTGCGTCGCTCAGGGTGACGGCGGACAAGTCCGCGGATCTGTCGCGGCCGCCGTCCAGGTGGACGGTGGCGTCACGTGGTTCATCGAGGCGCTCGGTGACGGCGGGTACCGCATGACCCGGTCCAGCGAGTCAGGCGTCGGCCTAGAGGTCGGGATCGGCTTCGACGCGTCGATCACCAGCGGGGACGACCGCTACGGCGCTGGGCTCGGCGCGGGCGCCAGCGCGACGAAGGTCTCCGAGCAGGGAGACGTTTTCTACGTCGGCAGCCAGTCCGAGGCCGAGGAGCTGCTGTCGGCGACCGTCGCCGACACTGTGAAGGACACGCTCGTCGGCGAGGACGGGTGGCGACGGTCCGTCGTCGACTGGATGACCCAGGCCTCCGACGCTGAAAAGGTGGAACCGGACGAGACATTCACCCGTGACGGGAGCAAGGTCGAGGCAAGCCTCAACGGCACGTTCGCCAACGTGATCGCAGTCGACCTCGGGGCCAAGGTGGACGCCGGACTCTACGAAGGCGAGCGAACCAAGAAGGACGGATCGATGACCGAGTTCTACCAGGCGTCCTCCAAGGGCGCGGCGAACGCGGCCTTCGGCGGCTTCGGCGATGTGGACGGCCAGCAGCGCGATGACGAGATCTACGGCATGGACAACGCAAAAGCGTCCTACGACGGCACTGTCGCGATCGAGGTCGACCGCGACAAGAACGGGAACCCGACGTCGATGCGGCTGCGTCTCACCGGTTCCGTCTACGCCGACGCTGTCGGAGAAGGCGCCCTGGAAGACCCGTCGTACGACGAGCGGACCTGGCAGCTGCCCCTCGAGACGGTCGAGCAGCGACAGATCGCCGGCCGGGTAGCCGCAGGGCTCGGGCTGGGGATCGACGGTGTCACCACCGAACTGAGCGCTATCGATCCCGGTCCTCTGAACTACGGCCAGAGCTGGAGCGACTTCCAGGACGCGGCGATGCGCGACGGCTACGCGTGGAGCCAGAACTACCTGCTGTCATCGGTCGAGCAGAGCGGGATGCTGGACGCAAAGTACGTCCTGGAAGCGGCGCTCGCGGCCGGGTACACCGCCACCGCCCGGCGTGGCGTGGCGTACGAGTACTGGGACGGCGACGAGTATGTCTCGCGCCCCGGCTGCATCGCACCGGTCGATGGCTCCTGACGAGAGGAAAATGATGGATATCGGCAGTTCTGTAGCCCGCACGTTCCGCATGTCCGGAGCTGTGGCGCTGGGTGGAGCGCTCCTGTTCGGGATCGTCGGGCTCGGGTTCGTCCTGGCCGGCGACCGCCTCGCACCCCCGCACATGGACACCGCGACGCAAGCCGGGCACACCCTTGAGACCTTCCCGTCGGACGTCGTGGCCTGGGGCAGCGGAGAGGACCTCCGCCCGGACGAGGTCCAGTGCATCGTGACCTCTGTCGACGAGCCGGACGGTGTGACCGTCCCGGCTAGCTGGTCCGGAGAGCGGCAGCAAAAGAGCTCCGACGCGAGGACCTTTGTCGTCCTGACCGACCTGTCCGACTACCGCCTGAGCTACTTCACCTGCTCTGGCGGAGGGCTCGAAACCTTCGCCACGGGCCCGTCGAACGACGGTTTGCGTGGCTGGAAGTTCGGGGTGTTCCTCCTGGTCTTCGCCGGAGTCGCCGCCCTGTGGGCTGGCCTTGTCGGGGCGATCACACGACGAACAGGAGAGCGCGCATGACAGGCAAGGCAATCGCCCGGACCGCCCTCTGGGCCGTCCTCTACGCCCTCCTCGGCTTCATCGCGGGAGTGAGTGCCGTCGGAGTCGCGGTCGGGACCCAGGACGTCGCCGTCGGACTGGTCGCCCGGGCGGTCCTGGTCGCACTCGTCGTGTTCCTGGTATCGCTGCTCGTCGCGCGCCGCAGCGGGCTCGCGCTCCCTTGGGCCGCCGGCGCCGCCACCATCGGCTACCTACTCAACCCGATGGCGTGGGACGGCCGGGCATTCATCGCCCAGATGTGGTTCCCGCCCGGCCCGGGAGCCCTCCTGGTGGACCTCGTCTTCTGGGTCGGCCTCGCCGGAGTCGTGCTCTACCTCGCCCGGCGACGAGACGCAGTCCCGAGGTGATCCCCCAGGACGATCGGGAGCGCGGATCGATGCACGTCGCGACGATCCCGGCCGCGGTGGGCATCCTCTCCGTGGCGATCCTGGTCATAGTCATGGTGGGATCGGCGACCGACGACCGACGCCGTGCCTCGGCAGCCGCCGACGCCGCCGCCCTCGCAGCCGCCCAAGAGTGGGACGGCCGCCTCAAGGGACTCCACGGACTGCACCTCGGGGCCGGGGAGCACTCGACGTTCTGGCAGCTCGCCGGCCTGCCTGTCGAAGAATCCTTGACCTACGATGCGATGGCGGCGGCAGCATCCGACTTCGCCGCCCGCAACGGCGCCGAGCTCACGGATCTCGACGTGGATCCCGGTCGGCTCGAGGTCACGGCAAGCGTCCGGCACCTCGACACGGTTCCTCGCACCGACGTTCGACAGGCCGCCACAGCGACCGCACGCATCGAGCTCTCCGGCGGGCTCTGCCTGGACGGGGGCCGACTCGGCTGGGAAGTCAACGGCACGTGCCTCAGTGCGCCCCCGCCGGAGCCGACACCGTCCCCCTCTCCCACCGACCCCGCGGAGCCTCCCAGCCCCGAACCGACGTTCTCCCCGCCATCAGTGATGCCCTTCGAAAGCGACGTCGTCCTCGTCGACTAGGGCGTGTTTCGGAATGGGTCAGCGTTGGTTGATCCAGTCCAGGAGGTCGCCTGCGATGGTGTTGGGGTCGGCGGCGGTGGTGACGGCGTCG
>NZ_QXTH01000049.1 GCF_003946865.1 Antribacter gilvus | reverse complement strand
CCGGTACTCCATTGACGACCTTGCGGAATAACATTCAGCGGATCATTAGAAAGCGCAAAGTCCGCTTTCGGATCGGCATACGCCACACCGGCGGTTAATTTTAATGCGTTCCATTGATAATCCAACTCGGCTTCATAACCTTTCGTTTTTAAGGTTCCCGCATTGCTAATGATACTGTTGGTCGTTTGATAGAAGTTTTTAACTCTTTGCTCGAACACGCTGCCTTTTAAATTAAAATCGGCATATTTCCATTCAAAACCGACTTCCGCCAAACGTACGTCTTCGGTTTTCAATTTAGGATCGATAAAACGTAAGCCTCTGGCTTTATCTAATGAACCGCGGTTATCGGTTATGGTATTTGCCGAAGCTAAAATAGGGCTGCGACTTGCATAATTTAATTTAGCATTCAAAGCAAAATTCGGTGTAATGTCCCAAATCAATCCGAAACTCGGATTTAATCTTTTATCGGATACCGATTTATTACCGGCAAGCGGTTTACCGTTTTTATCCACTTTACCCGCTGTAT
>NZ_QXTH01000048.1 GCF_003946865.1 Antribacter gilvus | reverse complement strand
GGGGCTATCTAGCGGTCCTCGCAACACCCAGAGTTTTTGGGGGTTGCGAGGACCGTGTCGTCTTCATCGGACGCAGATCAGCTGCGGGTGCGGTTCCTGGAGTTGCTGGAGCAGGTTGAGAGCGTGAGCGTCGCTGCGCGGCGGCTGGGCGTGAACCGCAACACTGCCTACGGCTGGGCGCGCAGGGCAGGTGTGTGGTCCGTGCGGGTGCCGGGCGCGACCGGCGGCCGGCCGCCGCATCCGGGCCGACCCGAGTACGACCGGCTACGGGCGGACGGCGTGTCGCGCAGACGGGCGGCCGAGCAGGTCGGTGTGCACCCACGGACCGCGAAGGACTGGGACCGCGGGGTCCGCCGCTCGTCGAACAGCCGGACCTACCCGGACGGGCGCCGGGTGGACTACAACACTGGCGTGACCACGATCGTCAAGCCCGGATCCTCCTCGGCAGCGATGTCCGCGCTGGACAAGACGCTGCACCCGCGGTTCCTGTCCCTGGCCGAGCGGGAGCAGATCGCCGATCTGCGCCGTGAGGGTG
>NZ_QXTH01000047.1 GCF_003946865.1 Antribacter gilvus | reverse complement strand
GGTGATCAGAGTGGTTATCGCCGCCTTCGTGAATCATTAAAGAGTGACCTTTAACTTCATCAAGTTTTTTCAAACGCGGAGCAAGAACCGGATTGGTTGCAGAACCGTCGTGTGCGATGGTTAATGCCGGTAAATCACCTAAGTGCGCATCGTCCGACCACGGATAGCCGTGTTGCTTGGTATCTTTCGGATCCCAGTGCCCGCCCGCGCCTAAACCGGCAACCAGTTTACCGTCTTTTTCTTTCGGTTCACAGCTTGGGTTTTGGTGAATATGGAAGCCGTGTAAACCTTGAGCTAAACCGTGTAAGTGCGGAGTAAACACTAAACCGTATGCAGATTCGGTAATTTCTACCGTACCGACATCCTTGTTTCCTTTTACAGGATCAAGTTGTTGTACTTGTACGACAAGTTTTTCCACTGAGCTGTTATCCGCTTTTTTATGATCATGATCCGCATGTGCAAAGGCAACTGCCGATGCGCCGAATAATGTAAAAGCAAGAGCTAGATTTGTGAGTTTCATAGAACATCCTTTTATTTTGG
>NZ_QXTH01000046.1 GCF_003946865.1 Antribacter gilvus | reverse complement strand
CACCGATATCGAAAATTGATTCGTCCGCTTGAACTTCAGATACCGCTTTTTCCGTTGCCGGTGCGATTTCAGAGAATTCGGTACCGACGCGTACATCAACCGGAACAGGAATATTGGTTGCCGCCGCTAAACGTTTCGCTTCAGGAATTAAATCCGCTTCGTATAACGATTTGCCTACCGGGTGACCTTCCGCAGCAATGAAAGTATTTGCGATACCGCCGCCAACGATTAATTGGTCTGCAATTTTTGAAAGGCTGTCTAATACGGTTAATTTAGTAGAAACTTTTGAGCCGCCTACGATCGCTAACATCGGACGTTGCGGTTCTTTTAAGGCTTTACCTAGCGCATCCAATTCCGCCGCTAATAGAGGACCCGCACAAGCAACCGGCGCGTATTCCGCAACACCGTAAGTCGAACCTTCCGCACGGTGTGCCGTACCGAATGCATCCATCACGAATACGTCACAAAGCGCCGCATATTTTTTCGCAAGTTCAGGATCGTTTTTCTTTTCGCCTTTGTTGATACGAACGTTTTCAAGTACTAC
>NZ_QXTH01000045.1 GCF_003946865.1 Antribacter gilvus | reverse complement strand
GTTGCTAAGTAGTTTTTAAATGCGTCTGCACGACGTTGACCTAATGCGATGTTGTACTCTGGAGTACCACGTTCGTCAGCGTGACCAGCAACAGTTACTTTACCGTTTGCAGATGTTAAGTATGCAGCGTGTGCATCTAAAAGTTGTTGGTACTCACCTTCAACTGCGTAGCTATCGAAACCGAAGTACACAGTGTTGTAACGAGTTTGTAAGTCTTCAGCAGTCATACCGCCGAATTGACCTGCGTTTGCGTTAGCATTTGCGTTAGCATTGTCTGATGAGCTGCTGCAAGCTGCTAATACGAATGCTGGTGCCGCAATCATCAATACTTTAGCTAGTTTTTTCATTTGTTGCTCCTAAAAAGAATTTTATTTTATTTAGTCAAATACGGTGACCAAGCAGGAAACTTAAATTGTCCACCTGCTCCCGGCAAGTTAGCTTTGAAACGGCCATCTGCGGACACCAATTGTAGCACTTTGCTCGTACCTTTGGTAGAGCTATAAATAACCATAATACCATTTGGCGAAATACTTGGACTTTCATCTAAGAACGTTGAACTCAATACTTCCGTGCCACCCGAAGCGAGATCGCGTTTTACTACTTTATCACCG
>NZ_QXTH01000044.1 GCF_003946865.1 Antribacter gilvus | reverse complement strand
CTCAGCGTCAGTTACAGACCAGAGAGTCGCCTTCGCCACTGGTGTTCCTCCACATCTCTACGCATTTCACCGCTACACGTGGAATTCCACTCTCCTCTTCTGCACTCAAGTTCCCCAGTTTCCAATGACCCTCCCCGGTTGAGCCGGGGGCTTTCACATCAGACTTAAGAAACCGCCTGCGAGCCCTTTACGCCCAATAATTCCGGACAACGCTTGCCACCTACGTATTACCGCGGCTGCTGGCACGTAGTTAGCCGTGGCTTTCTGGTTAGGTACCGTCAAGGTACCGCCCTATTCGAACGGTACTTGTTCTTCCCTAACAACAGAGCTTTACGATCCGAAAACCTTCATCACTCACGCGGCGTTGCTCCGTCAGACTTTCGTCCATTGCGGAAGATTCCCTACTGCTGCCTCCCGTAGGAGTCTGGGCCGTGTCTCAGTCCCAGTGTGGCCGATCACCCTCTCAGGTCGGCTACGCATCGTTGCCTTGGTGAGCCGTTACCTCACCAACTAGCTAATGCGCCGCGGGTCCATCTGTAAGTGGTAGCCGAAGCCACCTTTTATGTTTGAACCATGCGGTTCAAACAACCATCCGGTATTAGCCCCGGTTTCCCGGAGTTATCCCAGTCTTACAGGCAGGTTACCCACGTGTTACTCACCCGTCCGCCGCTAACATCAGGGAGCAAGCTCCCATCTGTCCGCTCGACTTGCATGTATTAGGCACGCCGCC
>NZ_QXTH01000043.1 GCF_003946865.1 Antribacter gilvus | reverse complement strand
CCTCGCTGGGGCAGCACGAAGCCGTTCTCGATGACCAGCGGGTCGCAGTTCCGGCTCCCGGCACCGGCCGGGGCGACGTCCTACGCCGGGCTGCTGGCCAGCCCCGTCTACCAGGAGCAGCTCGCCGAGGTCCGCAGCCTGGGCGGGGCAACCTCCACGACCCGGACGGCCGAGCAGAGGGACATCGCGTTCTTCTGGGCCAACGACACCAACGGTACGTACAAGCCCCCTGGCCACATGCTCGAGATCACCCAGACGGTCGCCCAGTCGCGGAACGTGACCGACGCCCGTGCCGTCGCGCGCCTCTTCGCCGAGGCGTCGCTGGCGATGGGTGATGCGGGGATCGCGGTCCGTGATCAGAAGTTCCTCACGAGCATCGACCTGTGGCGCCCCGAGTCCGCGATCAACGAGGACCCGATCCTGGCCCAGCGCGACCCGTCCTGGCAGCCGCTGCTCACCGACCCCGTCACCGGAGCCCACGTCAGCCCCTGCTTCCCCGCCTACACCTCCGGCCACGCCACCTTCGCCGGCGCCTGGGCCGCCGTCATGGCAGCCCACTTCGGCGACGCCGTCACCTTCACCGCCGGCACCGACGACCCCCACATGCCCACCGGCTACACCCGCACCTTCACCTCGTTCTCCCAGGCCGCCGCCGAGAACGCCCGCTCACGCGTCTACCTCGGCGTCCACTTCCAGTTCGACGCCGACGGCGGACTCCAGATGGGCGGCAACATCGGCCGCTGGGTC
>NZ_QXTH01000042.1 GCF_003946865.1 Antribacter gilvus | reverse complement strand
CTCGGCGATAAAATTAGAGTTTACGGATTTATCCACACTCACAAAGACTATAACGGTTTAAGCCAATTAGTCGTTCATGCCGAACATATTGAATTTATAGATCAGGAGAAGCCAAATGGCACGTTATTTCCGTCGTCGTAAGTTCTGCCGTTTCACAGCGGAAAATGTTGTTGAGATCGATTACAAAGATATCGCTACATTAAAGAACTACATTTCTGAAAGCGGCAAGATTGTTCCTAGCCGTATCACTGGTACTCGTGCGAAGTATCAACGTCAATTAGCTCGCGCAATCAAACGCGCTCGTTACTTAGCGTTACTTCCATACACTGACAACCATCAGTAATAGAGAGGTCGAGTACAATGCAAGTTATTTTATTAGATAAAGTTGCTCACTTAGGTTCTGTGGGCGACCAAGTAACTGTTAAATCAGGTTTTGCACGTAACTTCTTAATCCCACAAGGTAAAGCGGTTATGGCAACAGCAGCAAACATCGCTCACTTCGAAGCACGTCGTGCCGAGTTAGAAGCGAAAGCGGCTGAAGCGTTAGCGGCAGCACAAGCTCGTGCAGCTAAAATTGCTGAAATCGCAGCAGTATCAGTATCTGCAACAGCAGGTGATGACGGTCGTTTATTCGGTTCAATCTCTGCAAAAGATATCGCTGATGCATTAACAGCGGCAGGCGTTGCAGTAGCTAAATCAGAAGTTCGTTTAGGTGAAGGTCCGCTTCGCACAACCGGCGAACACGAAGTTAAAGTTCACTTACACCCTGAAGTGAATGCGGCAGTTACCATAAACGTAGTTGC
>NZ_QXTH01000041.1 GCF_003946865.1 Antribacter gilvus | reverse complement strand
TACAATCATTGATTGTTTTGCCACGATAACCTACCTTATTTACGGAATGGGAAATTGAAAGCAGCTAATAAAGCTTGGCCTTCTTCATCGCTTTTCGCAGTTGTGGTGATAGTAATATCTAAACCACGTACACGATCTACTTTATCATAGTCGATTTCTGGGAAAATGATTTGTTCACGAACACCCATACTGTAATTACCACGACCGTCGAATGACTTCGCATTTAAACCGCGGAAGTCACGGATACGTGGAACAGCGATAGTAATCAATCTTTCAAAGAATTCCCACATACGTTCGCCACGTAGGGTTACTTTGCATCCGATTGGATATCCCTGACGGATTTTAAAGCCTGCAACAGATTTGCGCGCTTTAGTAATTAAAGGTTTCTGACCGCTAATTGCTGTTAGATCCGCTACTGCGTTATCTAAAAGTTTTTTATCGGTCAATGCTTCACCCACACCCATATTCAGGGTAATCTTTTCGATTCGTGGGACTTGCATGACAGATGAGTAGTTGAATTTAGCTTTTAATTCATTAACTACTTGATCTCTGTAGTAATCATGCAGTTTCGCCATCGCATTACTCCAGTTAATTAAATAATTTCATTATTAGATTTGAAGAAACGGACTTTTTTACCGTCTTCGAATCTAAAACCTACACGGTCAGCTTTATTTGTTTTCGGGTTGAAAATTGCAATATTTGACGCATCAATTGCAGCTTCTTTCTTCACTAAGCCACCAGCTTTACCTAAAGCAGGAACCGGTTTTTCATGTTTAGTGATGATTTTAACGCCTTCAACAATCACTTTACCGTTTGGTAACACTTGAGTTACCTTACCACGTTTGCCCTTATCTTTACCGGTAAGAACAATTACTTCATCATTTTG
>NZ_QXTH01000040.1 GCF_003946865.1 Antribacter gilvus | reverse complement strand
CGGTGGATGCCCTGGCAGTCAGAGGCGATGAAGGACGTGCTAATCTGCGATAAGCGTCGGTAAGGTGATATGAACCGTTATAACCGGCGATTTCCGAATGGGGAAACCCAGTGTGTTTCGACACACTATCATTAACTGAATCCATAGGTTAATGAGGCGAACCGGGGGAACTGAAACATCTAAGTACCCCGAGGAAAAGAAATCAACCGAGATTCCCCCAGTAGCGGCGAGCGAACGGGGAGCAGCCCAGAGCCTGAATCAGTGTGTGTGTTAGTGGAAGCGTCTGGAAAGGCGTGCGATACAGGGTGACAGCCCCGTACACAAAAATGCACATGCTGTGAGCTCGATGAGTAGGGCGGGACACGTGGTATCCTGTCTGAATATGGGGGGACCATCCTCCAAGGCTAAATACTCCTGACTGACCGATAGTGAACCAGTACCGTGAGGGAAAGGCGAAAAGAACCCCGGCGAGGGGAGTGAAAAAGAACCTGAAACCGTGTACGTACAAGCAGTGGGAGCACGCTTAGGCGTGTGACTGCGTACCTTTTGTATAATGGGTCAGCGACTTATATTCTGTAGCGAGGTTAACCGAATAGGGGAGCCGAAGGGAAACCGAGTCTTAACTGGGCGTTAAGTTGCAGGGTATAGACCCGAAACCCGGTGATCTAGCCATGGGCAGGTTGAAGGTTGGGTAACACTAACTGGAGGACCGAACCGACTAATGTTGAAAAATTAGCGGATGACTTGTGGCTGGGGGTGAAAGGCCAATCAAACCGGGAGATAGCTGGTTCTCCCCGAAAGCTATTTAGGTAGCGCCTCGTGAATTCATCTCCGGGGGTAGAGCACTGTTTCGGCAAGGGGGTCATCCCGACTTACCAACCCGATGCAAACTGCGAATACCGGAGAATGTTATCACGGGAGACACACGGC
>NZ_QXTH01000004.1 GCF_003946865.1 Antribacter gilvus | reverse complement strand
CCGAGAACGCCCGCTCACGCGTCTACCTCGGCGTCCACTTCCAGTTCGACGCCGACGGCGGACTCCAGATGGGCGGCAACATCGGCCGCTGGGTCGTGGCCCAGGAGTTCGGCACGGTCTCGTACGACTTCACGCCGGTCTGCCCGCACGCCGGCACGAGCAGCACCACCCTCCGCTGCCCACCGCCGATCGACTGACCACCTGAGGTACGTGTGGCTGTGGCGGGGGCTCCGACCGGAGCTCCCGCCACAGCGACGTCAGCCGACGAACAGGCAGAACGGGTGGCCTGACGGGTCGGCGTACACGCGCAGCGGCTCCTCCTCGTCGTCGGAGCGGTCGTGGAGAAGTCGAGCGCCGAGGTCGAGCGCCTTCTCATGGGCGGCGTCGAGGGCCTCACGGTCGGGGACAGTGCAGTCGAGGTGAAGCTGCTGGGGCACCGTCGCCTCGGGCCAGGTGCTGGGCGGCAGTTCCTCGACCTGCTGGAACGCGAGGGGTACGGAACCCGCGAGGACGAGCCAGTCCTCGCCGTGGGGGTCGGGACGGCCCGGCAACGGGGGCTCGTCGCCCGCCCGGTAATCGAGGCCGAACAGCTGACGGTAGAACTCCGCGAGCCCGCGGGCGTCCGTGGTGTCGAGGACGACCTGGCGGATGCGGGGGACCGGCGAGACGGACAGGGGGTCGGACACGGTCATCACCTCCGCCATCCACCATCGCACCGGTCACCCGCACTCACCCCGCCGCGAAGCCGTCCGCGATGGCCGTCAGCTTCTCGACGTACGCCCTCTGCTCCGCGTCGTCCCACTCCGGCAGGTTCGAGGTGCCCGGCTTGAGCCCCGCGCTCCCGTCGGCCAGCTCCCGCAGGATGTCGGCGTGCCCGGCATGCTGCGTGAGGTCCGAGGTGAGGTGAACGATGATGCGGAACAGCGTCACGTCCTCGCCCCACCACGCGACGTGGCCCGGCGCGTCGAGGGGAAGCTCGTCGATGGTGGTGTCCGAGAACGCCCAGACCCGCCGGTAGAGGTCCACGATCTGCTCCATGGACTCCTCCGGGGTGGCGTACCAGTCGGCCTGCGGGTCCTCGGACCCGTACCAGGGGATCTCCTCCGGGGTAGGCCAGGACCGACCGAAGGTCTCCCCGAGGTAGCCGATCTCCATTGTGGCCGCGTGCTTCACGATCCCGAGGAGGTTGGTGCCGGTGGGCGTGCGCGGCAGCCGGGCCTCCCGCTCCGAGAGCCCGTCCAGCTTCCAGAGCAGCGACTCGCGGGGCCGCTGGAGGTACGCCTTCAGGATCGTCTTGTGGTCCGGGTCGAGGGTCATGTCGGCCAGTCTGCCCGCAGGTACCGACAGCGGCGACGGATTACCGCCGCACCCTGAAGGCCAGGCCCGCAGCGGTGGCGAAGACGACAGAGAGCGCCACGCACCACACCACCGCGGCGAGCGCGGCGTCCGCGAGCGCGTCACCGGTGGGCGCGCCCGGGGTGCCGCCGACGAGCAGCCCGCGGACCGTCTCGATGACCGGGGTGACGGGCTGGTGCTCGGCGAAGCCCCGCATCCAGGACGGCATGGTCTCCACGGGCACGAAGGCACTGGACACATAGGGCAGGAACATCACGAAGAAGGAGAACCCGCCGGCGGCGTCGGGCGACCGGACCAGCACGCCCACGAGCGTGGCGAGCCACGTGACCCAGTGCACGAACAGGAGGATCACGCCCACGGCGGCGAGCCAGTCGAGCAGCGAGGCCGTGGGCCGGAAACCCATGAGCAGCGCCAGGCCGAAGACGATCGCGGTGGTCACGAGGGTCTTCGCGAGGCTCGCGACGACGTGTCCGGTGAGCACGGTCCACGCAGCGACGGGCATGGACCGGAACCGCTCGACCATCCCGCTCGACATGTCGTGCTCCACGGAGAGTGCCGTGTTCCCGGCCCCGAACCCCGCGCACAGCAGGATGACGCCCGGCGTGACGTAGGTGATGTACGCGGTGCCGACGGACATGGCCCCGCCGAACACGTACGTGAACAGCACCAGGATCATGACGGGCAGCACCACGGCGGTGATCATCGAGTCGACGTCGCGGGTGATGAGCCGGAGCGACCGGCCCACCATGGTGGTCGCGTCCTTGGTCAGCGTGACAGCACTCATGCCGCCACCTCCTCGGGTCGGGTGGGGCGGGCAGCGGCGTGGCCGGTGAGCGTGAGGAACACGTCGTCGAGCGTGGGGGCGCGGACGACCCAGCTCTCGACGGTGACGCCCGTGCCCTCGACGGCCCGGAGCACCGCGCTGACGTGGGCCACGGACCCGTCGGTCGGCACCCTGAGGTGCGTCCCGTCCGGGGCGACGCCGAGCGCGGTGGCGACCAGCCCGGCGTCGGGCACCGTGGCGAGGGTGAGCTCGATGCCCGCCTCGCCGATGCGGGCCTTGAGGGCGGCGGGGGTGCCGTCGGCGACGACGCGGCCGCCGTCGACGAGGGCGACGCGGTCGGCGAGCCGGTCGGCCTCCTCGAGGTACTGGGTGGTGAGGAAGAGGCTGGTGCCGTCGGCGACCACTCCCCGGATGACCTCCCAGAGCGCGAGCCGGGACCGGGGGTCGAGGCCGGTGGTGGGCTCGTCGAGGAACATCACCCGGGGGCGGACGAGGAGCCCGGCGGCGAGGTCGAGGCGACGACGCATGCCGCCCGAGTAGGTGCCGGCCTGGCGTCCGGCCGCCTCCTCCAGCTCGAAGGCCGTGAGGAGCTCGGCGACGCGGGCCCGCACCATCCGGCGGGGCAGGTGCGCGAGCGCGCCCATCATCGCCAGGTTCTCGGCGCCGGTCAGGCGGTCGTCGACGGCGGCCTGCTGGCCCGTGAGGCTGATGACCTCCCGGACCCGGCGCGGCTCCCGCGCCACGTCGAAGCCCGCCACGGTGGCGCGGCCGGCGTCCGGGGTGAGGAGCGTGGTCAAGATC
The DNA here is from genome assembly GCF_003946865.1 of Antribacter gilvus. Classification (GTDB taxonomy): domain Bacteria; phylum Actinomycetota; class Actinomycetes; order Actinomycetales; family Cellulomonadaceae; genus Antribacter; species Antribacter gilvus. Next base: position 414,918 of record NZ_QXTH01000004.1, on the reverse strand, counting down.
CGGACGGCGGTGGTCTTGCCGGCTCCGTTGGGGCCCAGGAGGGCGAGGACCTGCCCCTCGTCGAGGGTCAGGTCGAGCCCGTCCAGGACCGGGACGGACCGGGCCCGTCTGCCGAAGGACTTGCGCAACCCTTCTGCGGTCACGATGGCGCTCATGCGTCGCTCCGATCGGTGTATGTGAAATACTGTTTATCAAGTACGCACTGCTGACGGTATACGCAGTTTGGTGACTCTGACAAGGGCACGGCACGGTCCGGAGCCGGACAGGGCAGGATGGGACCCGATGAGCACCGAGAATCCCGGCGCGCTGCCTACCTCCCTGCAGCGGCTGTGGGAAGGAACGACGCCCGGGCGCCGCGGGCCCAAGCCGGCCCTCAGCGCGGAACGGATCGTCGAGGCGGCGATCGAGCTGGCCGACGAGGACGGGCTCGCCGCCGTCTCGATGGCCCGCGTCGGCAAGCGCCTCGGCTTCTCGCCCATGGCCCTGTACCGCCACGTGAGGGACAAGGAGGAGCTGCTCGTCCTCCTGTCGGACGCCGCTGCGGGCGACCCGCCGCCGATCGACCCGGCCGTCGGCTGGCGCCGGGGCCTCGAGATCTGGACCCGGGCGCAGATCGACGGCGTCCTCGAGCGCCCGTGGCTGCTCGAGCTGCCGCTGTCGTCCACGCCGTTCGGCCCGGGCCGGGTGCGCTGGCTCGACCGGGCGTTCGAGGTCATGCGGCCGCTCGACATCCCGACCGACGACAAGCTGGGCATCGCGGGCCTGCTCGCGCAGCACGTGCTCGGTGAGGCGCGCGTGCAGGTCGAGAGCCGGCGTGCCGCCGCCGACCGCGTCCGGCGGGAGACCGGCGCGGCCCCCGGCACCCCGGAGTCGGACCTGGATCCCGCAGCTCTGGCGGCGGCCGACCCGTACACCGACTTCGAGATCGTGCTCCAGCGGTACATCGGGCCGGACACCTATCCCAGCCTCTTCGAGGCGATGTCCGCCTGGGAGCCGGAGGCGCCCGGGGCGGGTGTCACGACGTCCGACGAGATCGACTTCGGGATCATGGTCATCCTCGACGGCGTCGAGGCGTACATCGCCCGGCGGCGACGCGGCTGACGACGGATCGCCGTCCCGAGGCCGACCTCGAGGCGGGTTTTTCGCGAGCTGTACACAGGGTCTGGGGACGGGGCAGCGCAGTGTGGGAGACACGGGGCAGAGTGGGCGCATGACCGAGACCATCACCAGCACGACGGCCGGGCTCCGGTGCTTCGGCGACGGCGACCCGCTGTACGAGGCCTACCACGACACCGAGTGGGGTCTCCCCGTCCATGGCGATGCCGAGCTGTTCGAGCGCATCGCCCTGGAGGGCTTCCAGTCCGGGCTCTCCTGGATCACCGTGCTGCGCAAGCGGCCCGCGTTCCGCGAGGTCTTCGCGGCGTTCGACCCGGAGGCCGTGGCGGCGTTCGGCGAGGCGGACGTGGAACGCCTGCTCGGCGACGCGCGGATCATCAGGAACCGCATGAAGATCGAGGCCACGATCGGCAACGCCCGCGCGCTCGTCGCCCTCCACGACGAGGGCCGCACCCTCGACGAGCTGTTCTGGTCGTTCGCCCCCGCCGCACGGTCAGAGAATCGGCCCGCTGCCTGGGCAGACGTCCCCGCGACGAGCCCCGAGTCGCTCGCGCTGAGCAAGGCGCTGAAGAAGGCCGGCTTCCGGTTCGTGGGGCCCACCACGATGTACGCCGCGATGCAGGCGTGCGGCGTGGTCGACGATCACCTGGCGACGTGCCCGTCGGTTCGCCGATGACATTCGGCTGCCGCCGGTCTACCGTCGAACCATGACGTTCCCACCCGGCCACACTTGACGCTCCACACCTTCGCGAAGGACCTGGCGACCCGGCGCGGGCCGCTTCGAGCGGCGCGCGATCTGCTACTACGCCAGCCGTGACCTCGTCCCGCTGTACGCGCTGTACGCCCTGCTGTTCGCGGACCACGGCCTGTCGGTCGCGCAAATCTCGTCGCTGTTCGTCGCCTGGTCGGTGACGACGTTCCTGCTGGAGATCCCGTCGGGCGCCTGGGCCGACACAGTGGACCGTCGGCTGCTCCTCGTGCTCTCCGCCGTCATCCACACCGCCGGCTTCACCCTGTGGACGGTGTGGCCCTCGTACGCGGGTTTCCTCCTCGGCTTCGTGCTGTGGGGGCTCGCGAGCGCGACGATGTCCGGGACGTTCGAGGCCTACCTCTGGGACGGCGTCGCCCGTGCCCGCACGCCTGACCACAGGCGGCTCAGTCGATTCACCACGGTGCTCGGCCGGTGCCGGGCGGCGAGCACGATCGTCGTCGTCGTCGCCATGCTGGTTGCCGCGCCCCTGGTCGACCTGGGCGGGTATGCCCTGGCCGGCTGGGTCACCGTCGGCGCCGGCCTGCTGCACGTCGGCATCGGCCTGGCGCTCCCCCGCGTGGACCGGGCGGGGACGGAGCCACCCGACGACGAGCCGGAGCCCGTCCCCGACGCCGAGCACGAGCCGACGTCCACGCCCGCGCCCGCGCCCGCGCCCACGCCCGCGCCCGCGCCCACCTACCGCCGCATGCTCCGCGCGGGACTCCTCGAGGCCACCCGGGTACCGGCGGTCCGCCGGATCGTGCTAGTCACGTCCGTGCTGTGGGGCCTGCAGATCTACGACGAGTACTTCCCTCTCGTGGCGCGGGACCTCGGCGCGGCCGCCTCGACGGTCCCGCTGCTCGTCGCGCTCGCTACCGCCGGCGAGGCCGTCGGGTCCGCGCTCGCCGGCCGGGCCGAACGCCTCCCCGCACGCGGCCTGGCGGCGATCCTCGCCGGGGCAGCCGTGCTCCTGACCGTCGGCGCCGCAGTGGGCGGGGTGCTCGGCGTCTGGCCGGCGTTCGTGCTGGTCGCGACCGGCTACAGCGGGTTGGCCTGCGCGGTGGTGGTGTACGAGGCCCGGCTCCAGCAGGCGGTGCGGGGCCCGGCACGCGCCACCGTCACGTCGGTCACGGGCGTGGGCGGCGAGGTCGTCGCGGTCCTCGGGTACGGGTACTTCCTCGTGGGGTCCGCCTGGGCCACCACCGCGGCCCTCGTCGCGGGGCTCGGCGTCCCGCTGCTCGCGGTGGCGCTGGGCGCCCGGCCGGGAGACCGGCCGAAGGCCCCGGAGGCCGGGGAGACCCCGGAGGCCCCGGAGACCCCGGAGGCCCCGGTGCGCTGAAAACCCGGGCGCCCGCGGATCAGCGGGAGCTGACCGGCTCCCGGGCCAGGATCCGGCCGACGAGCCAGGCGACGGCGTCGGCCGTCTCGGCGGGGGTTCCCGTGGGCTGCATGACGTGGCTGAGCACCGTGCGGACCACGACGTCGACCGCCACGGCGGCGTGCGCCGTGCCCAGGCCCGTCGGGTAGGCGAGCACGCGCTGGGCGACGATCGTCTTCACCGTGCTGAGCAGCGGCTCCGCGTGCGTGGTGAGCAGCGGCAGCAGCTCGGTGTCGGCTCCGTGCGTCGCCGACACGATCGCCCGCAGCAGCGCGTTCTCGCGGGCGAGCTCCAGCACCGCCAGCACCGCCGTGCGGACCGCCGCGTCGAGGTCGCGGGGGTGGGTGTCGAACGCCTCCACGACCCGCAGGACGAAGTGGGCCACCTCGGTCAGGACCATGGCCTCAGCGAGCTCCGACCGGCTGCCCACCACGTTGTACACGGTCTGCCGGCTGACCCCGGCCTCCGCGGCGAGGCGCCCCATCGTGACCTTGGACCAGCCGTCCGCGCACGTCAGCCGGGCGGCGGCCGCGACGACGCGGGTCCGGGTGCTGTCGTCGTCGTGGGGACCCCCGGGCGCGACCATGCGGAGCATCCTATGGTGCCGGTCACGCCCGGCGGTCGCCGGCCGGGAAAGCGGTCAGGCCACGGAGACCAGGTAGTCGTCCGCCGCGTCGTCCCAGTTGAGGGCCACGGCACCCGCCGCGTTCGCCGCCTTGCAGAACTGGAGGAAGCCCCGGTAGCCGAGCGCCTTCTCGGAGAAGTCCGGGCGCTTCTTGCGCACGGCGTTCTTCAGTCCCGAGAGGGCGGCCGAGCCGCCGGCCTCCTGCACCACGGACTGCAGCAGGGCGAACGCGGTGTCGGTGCTGCCCTGCTCGGGCAGCGAGACCTCGGGGTCTCCGGTCGACGGTCCGGCGGCCAGCACCACGAAGTCCCGGTCGGCCAGGAACCGCAGGAACTCGCCGAACGTGCGGAATCCGTAGTCGGACTCGCTGAACGTCGGGTCCTTGCGGAGCAGCGTCCGCTTGAGCGCGGACGCGGTGACCGGTCCGCTGGTGGACGCCTCCAGGTCGGCGAGCGTCTGCGCGACGCGCACCTCCATGGTGCTCTCCTCGCCGCGGGCTTCGTCCTCGAACGCGGGCTCCTCGACGGACTCCGTCACCTCGGTGACGGGCTCCGGCTCGGCCTTCGGCTTGCGACGGCGCGGGGTCTTGGTGCCCGACGACGGTGCGGTCGCCTCCGCGTCCGGCACACCCGGCGCGGGGGCCGGCTCGGCCGGGGGAAGCTCTACGGGAGGTGCGGTCTGCTCGGGGGCGCGCTCCGCCGTCGTGCCACGACCGCGACGGCCGCGGACGGGCGCCGGGCGGTCCGCCTCGTCGGGGACGTCGACGCCCTCGAGGCGGTCGTAGAAGAGGAACTCGTCGCACGACGCGGGAAGGAGGCGGGAGGTCGACTTCTCGACGCCCACCCCGATGACCCGCTTGTTCAGCTCGCGGAGCTTGTGCACGAGCGGGGAGAAGTCGCTGTCCCCGGTGCACATGACGAAGGTGGAGATGTAGTCGCGCTCGAAGGCCATCTCGATGGCGTCGACCACCATCTTGATGTCGGCGGCGTTCTTCCGGGAAGCGCCCATGCGCTGCGTCATCTCGATCAGCTCGACCTGGTGGCGCGTCAGCATGCGACGGTCCTCGTCGAAGTACGACCAGTCCGCGTACGCGCGGCGGGCGACGACCCGGCCCCGCGCGGCGAGAGCGTCGGCGACGGGCCCGAAGTCGAACTGCATGCCGCCCAGGTGCTCCCGTGCGCCCAGTGCCAGGTTCTCGTAGTCGATGAAGACTGCGAGGCGTTCTTCGGTGTCCATGTCTGCCACCCTACGGGCCGGGCGGGTGCCACGGCGGCCCACGACCCGCCGCCCCCACCCGCCGGATGGTCTGAGTTGCCCGGATCTTGGCGCTTCGGCGAGAGATGTTCCACACTCCCGCCCGGTCGTCCCTCCAGGGCACAATGACCTCGTGACGTACCGCATCCTCAAGCTGCTGCTGTCGCTGGTGACCTTGGCGCTCTTGCGACCGCGGATCACCGGGCTGCAGAACATCCCCCGTCGGGGGCCGGTCATCCTCGCCAGCAACCATCTGTCGTTCATCGACTCGCTGATCATCCCGATCGTCGCGCCGCGGCACGTCGCGTTCCTCGCCAAGGCGGAGTACTTCAACGGCAAGGGCCTCAAGGGCCTCATCTCCCGGTGGTTCTTCACCACGATGGGCGACATCCCGGTGCAGCGCGACGACCCACGCGCCGGCCAGCGCTCCCTCGAGGACGCCCTCGTGGTGCTGCGGCGCGGCGGGGCGTTCGGCATCTACCCGGAGGGCACGCGGTCCCGCGACGGCAAGCTCCACAAGGGCCACACCGGGGTGGCGTGGCTGGCCCTGACGGCCGGAGTGCCGGTGGTGCCCGTCGCACTCCGGGGCACCGACAAGGTGAAGCCGATCGGCAAGATGCCCCGGCTCGCGCGGATCGAGGTGCAGTTCGGCGCCCCCATCGACCCGTCGCGGCAGATCACGGCCGGGACCAGGCCCGCACAGGCGCGGCGGGAGCTCACCGAGGAGATCATGTCGTCGATCCACGAGATGAGCGGCCAGGAGCGGGCGAGCTGACGATCCTGGACGACCGGTCACGGACGCCGGACGTTCCGTCACGTCCGCCCGGCGACCAGCAGCGAGACTCAGCGGCATGACGACAGACGTTCTCCCCGAGGCGGGCGCCCCCGGCGCTGCCTCGACCCCGACCTCCGGCCAGGCGGCGACCCCGACCTCGGCCACCTCCGACCGTGCCGCCCGCACCGCCTGGGCCGGGATCGCGGTCATGATGTCCACGAGCTTTGTGCTGGTCCTCGCCGAGTTCCTCCCGCCCGGGCTCCTCACGCTCATGGCCGGCACGCTCGGCGTCACCGAGGGCCAGGCAGGCCAGGCCGTCACCGCGACGGCGATCGCCGGGTTCTTCACCGCGCCGACGATCGGGCTCCTGTTTCCCCGGCTGGACCGACGCACCCTGCTCTCCGTCCTCACGGTCGCGGCCGCGGTGTCCAGCCTGCTCGTCGCGATCTCCGCGAACCTCTGGCTCCTCCTCCTGGCGCGTCTCCTCCTCGGCGCGGCGCTCGGCGGCTTCTGGGCCATGTCGCTCGCCGTGGCCGCCCGCCTCGCCGCTCCGCAGCACCTGGGCCGGGCGCTCATGCTGGTGAACACGGGCACCACCGTCGCCACCGTCGCGGGCGTGCCCCTCGGCGCCTACCTGGGCTCGATCCTCGACTGGCGGTTCGTGTTCGCGGGCGTGGCGGTGCTCACCGCGATCGTCGCCGGGGCACTGCGGGTGGTGCTGCCCCCGGTGGCGCCCGCCGCGACCACGGGAGTCACCACGCTCGTCGAGACGTTCCGCGTGCCCGGCATGGCGCTCGGCCTGGCAGGTCACGTGCTCACGATCATCGGGCACTTCGCCGCGTTCGCGTACATCCGGCTGGCGTTCGGCGAGGTGCCGGGCCTCGACGCCGCGGGCATCGCCGTCATGCTGGTGGTGTTCGGGGTCGGCGGCGTGGTGGGCAACGCCGTGATCGGGCTCGTCATCGACAAGCACCTGCGCGCCATGCGCTACGCCGTGCCCCTCCTGATCGGTACCGGCGTCGTGCTGCTCGCGGTGCTCCCCGGCGTGGCCTGGGTCGTGTACGCGGCGGTGGGCGCGTGGGGCTTCGCCTTCGGCGCATGGCTGATGGTGGTGACCACGTGGATGGGCCGGCTCGCCCCCACACGGATGGAGGCCGGCGGCGGCCTGCTCGTGGCGGGCTTCCAGCTGGCGATCACCGTGGGTGCCGGCGTGGGCGGACTCCTCGTGGACAGCGCCGGCATCCAGGTGGCGCTGATCGCCGCGGCAGTGTCAGCGCTGGTGGGCGGCTTCCTGTTCGGCTCCGCCCCGGAGCGGGAGGAAGCGCCGCTCGACAGCGCGCGGTGAGGTCGCGCGGTGCTTCGGCGTCGGCGGCAGGTCCGGCGCCGAGGCACCACGCCGCCACAGCGCCGGCGGCGAGCCGGTGTGGCGGCGGAACGCACGGCTGAACCCTGCCTCGGACTCGTAGCCCAGGCGGCGCGCGGCCTCGGCCACGGTCAGGCCCTCCCGGGCCAGAAGCTCCATCCCGGCATCCATGCGGACCGAGGTCAGGTAGCTCGCGGGCGACTGGCCCACCACCACGCGAAAGCGCTCCGCGAACGCCGAGCGCGACATGGCGGCGACGCGGGCCAGGTCCTCGACCGTCCAGGCCGAGGCGAGGTCGCGGTGCAGCGCCTCGAGAGCCTGGGCCACGTACGGGTCGTCCACCTGGTGCAGCCACCGGTCGGGGGCGCACCCGAGCTCGCTCCACGAGCGGACGGCGGCCGTGACGATCGCGCTGGCGATCCGGCCACAGACCACCGTGTCGCCGGGGCGTCGGCCCGGGGTGCTCCCCGACAGCGAGCATCCGATGCTGTGGACCAGGCCGGTCATGTTGGGCTCGTGCTCGGTGAACCGCCGCACCAGCAGCGAGGCGGGGAGGACGTCCAGCGCCCGGCTGCGCGCGCCGGGGGCGAAGACGACGCTGTTCAGCTCCAGGTCGGTACGGGCCCAGAAGGTGTGGCGCTGGGCCCGCGGGAAGAAGACGAGGTCGTCCGCGACCAGCTCCTGCCGTTCCGCACCGACGCTGATCCGGGCGCTGCCGCGCGCCACGTAGACCAGGCCGGTGGAGCCGGGGTCCCGGTCGAGGCGCTCGTCCTGGGCCAGTGCGTCCCGTCGCGACTCGAGAAGCGACCAGTCGATGGAGGCGAGGGCCCGGTCCAGTGAGTCGACCAGGGTTGCCGGCCCAGTGATCGGCGTCATAGCCGCCAGAACGCCGCGCCGCGGCGGGCTATTCCTCAGCCCTCCTGGCAGGCCGCGGCCAGCGCGTCCAGCCGTCCCTTCCAGAACGACCTCAGCGTCTCGGCATCCTCCCTGCTGGTGAGCCCGCCGTGTGCGATGCTCACGCGCACCTTCCCCGTGGGGGCGCCGGTCGAGTCCGTGGGCTGGTAGAGCGTCACGGCCACCCGGCCGTCCCGCCCCTCCGGCGCCCCCAGGGCCCCGGACGGCCAGGCCAGCCGCACGGACGACGACGGCGTCGCCGCCAGCACCTCCGAGCGCTCACCGGCCCGCACCTCGACGAGGGCAGGGTCGAGCCAGCGGGTTCGCTCCGCGTCGTCGGCCACGAGCTCGTACGCCCGCACCAGGCTGCATTCGAGCGTCTTCGACGGGCTCACCTCGAAGGTGCCGTCCTCCCGCTGCCCCGGCTCGCGCCGCCCGTGGGCCTGCTCGTACGCCACGGTGAGCGACTGCGCCCACCACCCGTCCACGCCCTGCTCCGACACGAGCCAGGCAGCGATCTGCTTGTGGGTCCACGACATGGCGTCGTGCGCGTCGAGGAGCTCGAACCAGTACTGGCGGGGCTGCCCGGTGGCCGCGACGACGGCGTCGTCGCCCACGGCCTCGGAGCTGGATCGGACCATACGTCCAGACTAGGGCGGGGCTGTCAGTCCAGCACCCGCTCGAGCTCGGCGGCGAGCGCCTCCCCGTCCGGCCCCACGACGGTGGGCGCCCCCAGGCGCAGCACCTCGCGGTACCCGTCCTCGCCCGGTGCCCTCGGGTCGGACAGCGGCACCGGCCCGCCGTGGGACAGCACCTGCTGCGCAAACGTGAGCTGGCGGATCGCGACCGCCGCCACGCGCCCGGGGTGCCGGGCGTCGGCACGCCGGTAGATGTCGGGGTCGTGCTGGCCGTCGTCACCGATGAGCAGCCACCTGACCTGGGGGAACATCGTGAACAGGTGGTCGAGCGAGGTGTCCTTGTGCTCGGGCCCGCTGCGGAACCAGCCGGTGTTCGTCGGCCCCCAGTCGGTGAGCAGCATCGGGCCCGCCGGATAGCCGTTCCGGCGGAGGAAGCGCTGCAGCACCGACGACGTGTTCCAGGCGCCCGTCGAGACGTAGACGAACGGCGACTCGGGGTGCTTCTCCGCGATGCGCTGGTAGAGCTCGGGCATGCCCGGCACGGCCCGGCGCGACTTCGTGGACTTCAGGAACGTGTTCCAGAGCGCCAGCAGCGGACGCGGGACGGCGGTGATCATCACGGTGTCGTCGACGTCGCTCACGACGCCGAACGTGACGTCGTCGGCCACCACATGAAGCGTGCCGATCGTCGGGGTGGCGGCCGTCCGGCCCGGCTCGGGGCCGCCACCCGGGGGCGGGCCCGCCGGCTCGAACAGGACCTGGTGGACGCCCGGCTGGAGCGCGACGTCCAGCTCGGCGTCGACGTAGCCTGAGCGGTCGGCCGCGACCTCGGTGGTCAGCGAGCCGACGGTGACCCGCACCCGCTCGCCCGGCGCCGGGAAGCCCAGATAGGCGCGGAACCCGCGGCGGTCGGCGGCGGTCGGGCGGTAGTTGCGGGGCGCGAGCAGCATCCGGGCGAGGATCCGTACCCGCCGGGTGGTGCCGTACCCCGTGTACGGGTCGACCCTCGGGGTCCAGCCCGCACGACGCAGCGGCACGGCGGCCGCCGCGAGGAACCGGTCCTCCACGAGGGCGGCTCGGTGCGGTCGTTGCGTGTGCTGGTGGGAGGGGGCAGGTGGGACGCTCATCGGCTCCACCTTGGCACACGCGGGTGACGTCGGTGACACCTAAGGCAGCTCGACGGGGAGGGCGAGGCCGTCGAGGGCGTGGCGGCAGGCGCAATCGTCGTCGGGCAGCGCCGCCACCGTGGCCTCGACGATGCCGGCGACCGCCGCCATGTTCCGCGCGTAGGCGGCGAAGACGGCCTCCTGGGTGACGTGCTCGCCGCCCTCGACGCCGGCGTCCGCGTCGGTGACCAGCGCGAGCGTGGTGCAGCAGAGGGCGAGCTCGCGTGCGAGGGCCGTCTCGGGCATGGCGGTCATGTTGACGATGGTGCCGCCGTCGCGGGCGTTGCGGACCGACTCTGCGCGCGACGAGAACCGCGGCCCCTGGACGACCACCATGGTGCCGCGGTCGGCGACGGGCAGCTCCCCGGCCTGCGCCGCGGCGAGCGCCACAGCCCGTCCGCGCGGGCAGAACGGTTCGGCGAACGGGACGTGGACCACCGGGCCGAGCGCGTCGTAGTAGGTGTGCTCGCGCCCCCAGGTCCGGTCGATCACCTGGTCGGGGAGCACGAGGGTCCCGGCCGGCACCTCGGGCACGAGCCCGCCGACGGCGCACGTGGTCACCACCTGCCGCACGCCGAGCGCACGGAGCGCCCAGAGGTTGGCGCGGGACGGGACGCGGTGGGGCGGGAACCTGTGGTCGGCCCCGTGCCGGGGGACGAACACGACCTCGCGCCCGCCGAGGATGCCCCGGGCCGGCGCCTCCGACGGCGGTCCGTACGGCGTCTCGACCGGCACGGCCTCCGTGTCCGCCAGCAGGCGGTACATGCCGGAGCCGCCGATGATCCCGATGGGTTCGCTCATGGTCCGCACGGTAGCGAGACCAGAGGGGTGGCGGGAATGGCGCGCCCGCACCGTCAGGCACCGGTCAGGTGCGCCGCCCGCCACGGGCGGGCCGGTCCGGCGATGCTGGGGGCATGCGCATCCTGCTCACCGGCGGCGCCGGTTTCATCGGCACGGCGGCCCTCGCGGCCCTCACCGGGGCGGGCCACGAGGTGGTCGTCCTGGACTCGCTCCGCGAGGACGTGCACTCCGACGTCGAGGGCGCCCGACGCCGTCTCCTCGCCCGGGTGCACCCCGCGGGCCTGGTCGTCGCGGACGTGCGCGACGCCGAGGCGACGGCCGCCGCCCTGGCCGGCTGCGACGTCGTCGTGCACCTGGCGGCGAAGGTGGGGCTCGGCGTGGACCTGGGCGACCTGGCGGACTACGTCTCGTCGAACGACCTGGGGACGGCGGTGCTGCTGCAGGCCGCGGCCGGGCGGGTGGGGCACGTCGTGTACGCGAGCTCGATGGTGGTCTACGGCGAGGGCCGGTACGACTGCCCGGAGCACGGGCGCGTGGCGCCGCCCCCGCGCCGGGCGGAGGATCTCGCGGCCGGGCGGTTCGAGCCGCCCTGCCCGGTGTGCGGGGCGCCGCTGGAGCCAGGGCTGGTCGGCGAGGACGCCCCGCTCGACCCGCGCAACGTGTACGCGGCGACGAAGGCGCACGGCGAGGCGCTGCTCGCCGCGTGGGCGCGGGAGACCGGCGCGACGGCCACGGCCCTGCGCTTCCACAACGTCTACGGTCCCGGCATGCCGCGCGACACCCCGTACGCGGGGGTGGCGGCGCTGTTCCGGTCGGCTGTGCTGCGCGGAGAGGCGCCGCGGGTGTTCGAGGACGGGCAGCAGCGGCGGGACTTCGTGCACGTGTCCGATGTCGCGGACGCGATCCGTGCCGCCGTGGAGCGGCCCCTGGGTGCGGGGGTGGTGACCCCGCTCAACGTCGGCTCCGGCGTGGTGACGACGGTGGGCGAGATGGCGCGGGTGACGTCCGGGCTGCTCGACGGGCCGGAGCCCGTGGTGACCGGGCAGTTCCGGCTCGGCGACGTGCGGCACGTGACCGCGTCGAGCGCCGCCGCGGCCGCCGCGCTGGGCTGGCGAGCCCGCGTGGGACTGCGGGAGGGCCTGGCGACGCTCGGCGCGGCTACTCCGTGACGGGGAGCCGGACCTCCACGTTGCAGCCGCCGTCCGTGCTCGACACGGCCACGCGGCCCCCGTGCTCGTCCACGACCCGGTCCACGTACGCCAGGCCGAGACCGGCCTCGCCCGGCGCGGCGCGCGCGCCCGCGCCCTGGTAGCCGGGGCGGAACAGGTGCGGCACGTCCTCGTCGGGGATGCCGCCGCAGGTGTCCTGCACGGTGACACGCGCGGCGCCGTCGGCCCGGGCGACACCCACCAGGACCCAGCCGCCGCGGCCGCTGGACCGGATCGCGTTCGAGACCAGGTTGTCCAGCACCCGGCCGAGCTCGCCGGGGTCGCCCTGGACGGTGACCTCGTCCTCGATCCGCGCCTCCACGGTCACACCGCTCTCAGCCGCGGCCGGGGTCGCGTGGGCGAGGACTCCGCGGAGCACGTCGCCGACGTCGACCCGCCGGGCCTCAGGACGCACGGGCGGGGCGTCCGAGCGGGAGAGCTCGCCGAGGTCCGCGATCATGCGCGACATCCGGTCCACCGCTGCCGCGATCCCGTCCAGGGCCGTGGTGGGCTCGTCGAAGACCCCGGCCCGCAGGCCGTCCGTCGCCGCCCGGATCCCCGCCAGCGGCGAGAGCAGGTCGTGGCTCACGAACCCGACGATCTCCCGGCGAGCGTCCTGCGCGCGCCGCTCGGCGTCCCGGGCCTGCGCCAGCCGCTCCCGCGTGGTCTCCAGCTCGGCCACGACCTGCGCGAGCTCGGCGGTGGCGGGGGCCGACGTCGGAGCGGGCGCCTCCGAACCCTGGGCCAGCCTGCGCGCACCGTCCACCAGGAGCTGGACCTCGCGCGCGACCGTGCGGCCGAGCGCCAGCGCCAGGGCGACCGCCAGGACCGACGCCGTACCGAGCACCAGGCGCACCACGAAGGCGTCGTGCGGGGAGAGGAACATCGCCGACACGTTCACCGCGAGCGCCGCCACCACCGCCGCGAACGGGACGAGCGCCGCCAGCACGAGGGCGAGGACGAGCGAGACGCGGCGCGCCCAGCGCACCGCGACGAACCCTACGAGGCCCACCGCGACGGCGCAGGCGGCCGTCACGAGGACCATGAACTGGACGTCGGTCACGAGGGGTCCCCCGTCCGGTGCGCGGAGGTGGCCGGGGTGGTGACCGGGGGCCGGGTGGTGGCGGCCGGGGTGGGGGTTGCCGTGGCCCCGGCCGGGAGGACCAGGGCGTAGCCCGCACCGCGCAGGTTGACGACGAGCCGGGGGTCCGCGGGGTCGTCCTCGAGCTTCCGGCGCAGGCGGCGCACGTGCACCATCACGGTCGAGTCGTCGCCGAAGCTCCAGCCCCAGACCCGGCGCAGCAGCTCGCCGCGGCTGAACGGTCGGCCGGGCTGCAGGGCGAGGAAGTGCAGGAGCGCGAACTCGCGGGGGGTGAGCTCCACCGTGCGGCCGCGGTACGTGGCGGTACGGGCGGCGCCGTCGACCACGAGCTCGCCCAGGTCCAGGCGGGTGGGCGGTGGCTCCACGTCGAACGTGCCGCGCCGCAGCAGGGCCTCGACCCGCAGCACGAGCTCGCGGGCGTCGAAGGGCTTGGTGACGTAGTCGTCGGCACCGGTCTCCAGGCCGAGGATCCGGTCGTCCACCGAGCCGAGCCCGGACAGCAGCACCACGGGTGTCGCGTCACCCTCGCGGCGGTGCCGCGCGAGCATCTCCAGGCCGGAGCCGCCGGGCAGGCGTACGTCGAGCACGACGGCGTCGGGCACCCAGTCGCGCCAGGTGCGGTCGGCCTCGGCCGCGTCGGTGGCGGCCCGCGCCTCGTGGCCGGACGCCGACAGGTGCGCTGCGACGCTCGTGGCGACCAGGACGTCGTCGTCCACGACGAGAACCTTCGTGGTCATGTCTGCACCCTAGTGCGGCGACGAGGGGGACCTCGCCCGCCGCGTGATCGGGGCTCGCGGCCGGTGCCGTCAGGGAGCCGTCAGGTGCGCCCCTGTGTCGAGCGGGCGCCGGAATCCGTAGCGTCGAAGCATGCCTGACCGCGCGCTCGTGGACGTGATCCTGCCGTGCCTCGACGAGGCTGACGGGCTCGCGTGGCTGCTGCCGCGCCTGCCGCCCGGGATGCGCGCGGTCGTGGTGGACAACGGGTCCACCGACGGGTCGCCCGAGGTCGCCGCCGCCCACGGGGCGCTCGTGGTGCGGGAGGCACGGCGCGGGTACGGGGCGGCGTGCGCCGCGGGACTCGAGGCGGCGACGGCGGACGTGGTCGCGTTCTGTGACGCCGACGCCACCCTCGACCCCCTCGACCTGCCCCTCGTCACCGGGCCGGTGGTCAGCGGGGAGGCGGACCTCGTGCTCGGCCGGCGCCGTCCCGAGCCCGGCGCCTGGCCGTGGCACCTGCGGCTCGCGAACGTGGAGCTCGCCCGCCGGGTGCGCCGTCGCACGGGCCTGAAGATCCGCGACCTCGGCCCGATGCGTGCCGGCCGCCGGGAGGCTCTCCTCGGTCTCGGCCTGCGCGACCGGCGGAGCGGCTACCCCCTGGAGACTCTGGTCGCCGCCGCCGACCGCGGGTGGCTCGTCGCCGAGGTGGACGTCCCGTACTACCGCCGGCAGGGGCGGTCGAAGGTCACCGGGACGCCGCTCGGCGCGTGGCGGGCGGTCCGGGACATGTCGACGGTGCTGGCGGCGCCCCGGGCCCTGCCCAAGCCCGGCGTGATCGGTCACGAGGGACCCGTCGAGCCCGCCCGGACCGTCCTCGTGCTGGCCAAGGAGCCGATGCCGGGGCGGGTCAAGACGCGGCTGGTCGGCGCACTGACGGCCGACGAGGCGGCCGACCTGGCCCGGGCCGCGCTCACCGACACGCTCGATGCCGTCGCCGAGGCCGCCCCCGAGCGCCGGGTCCTGGTGCTGGACGGTTCCGCCGGACCCTGGCTGCCGGAGGGGTTCGCGGTGCTGCCGCAGGTGCCGGGCGGGCTGGACCGCAGGATCGCCGCGGCGTTCGACGACGCGCTCGGGTCGGGCGGCTTCCCCGGGCCGGCGGTGCTGGTCGGGATGGACACGCCGCAGCTCGGGCCGGCGCTGCGTGCCATCGACTTCGCGGGCCACGACGCCGTCCTGGGTCGTACGCCCGACGGCGGCTACTGGTGCGTCGGCCTCCGCACTCCTGACGCCACGCTCTTCCACGGGGTGCCGATGTCGACCCCGGGGACCGGGGACGCCCAGCTCGCCCGCCTGCACGACGCCGGGCTACGGGTCCGCATCCTGCCGCCGTTGCGCGACGTCGACACCGTGGAGGACGCAGCCGACGTCGCGGCGCTCGTCCCCGGGTCCCGCTTCGCGGAGGCCTGGGCCCAGGTCGCGGGACGTGAACGCGCGAGACTGCTTCCAGGCGCGTCTCAGCGGCCGGAGAGCGACCTGGAAGCAGTCTCGCGCGCACATCGACCCCCCGTCCGCCGACCTGGTGGTCGCGCGTGACCGCCGTGCCCTCCGCCCGGGAGCCCGGGCCGGTCAACCCGCTCGTGCTCTTCGAGGCTGCGCTGGCGGGGCTGCCGGTGCTCGCCGTGCACTCGTCCCGCAGCCACCCGGTGGACGTCGCCGCGTGGACGGCCGAGCAGGACCCTGTGGACGAGGCGGTGCTGGCGCGCTGCGAGCCGCCCGTGCTCGACGTCGGCTGCGGGCCCGGCCGGTTCGCCGCCGCGCTGGCGGCTCGCGGGGTCCCCGCGCTGGGGATCGACGTGTCCCGTGCGGCCGTCCGGCAGGCGCGGGCGCGCGGAGCGGTGGCGCTGCGGCGGCCCGTCGAGGGCCCGCTCCCCGGTGAGGGCCGGTGGGGGACCGTGCTGCTCGCGGACGGGAACATCGGCATCGGCGGTTCGCCGCAGAGCCTCCTCGCGCGGTCCCGGGGGCTCGCGCGGCCCGGCGGGCTGCTCGTCGTCGAGGCGGACGCGGACCCGGAAGCGGACGAGTCCGGTCCTCTCGTGCTCCACGCCGCCGACGGCCGCCGCTCTCACCCCATGCCCTGGGCACGGGCCGGCTCCCGCGTGCTGCGCCGGCTCGCCACCCGCGAAGGCCTCACGGTGACGGAGGAGTGGACCCTGGGCGGGCGGACGCTCCTCTGCCTCCGCGCCCCCCTCTGACGGGAGTCAGCGAGCAGCTCCGTCAGCGAGCGCCGGCCCACACCGCCACGAGAGCGACGAGCGCGAGAGTGCCGAGCACCAGCACGATCCCGCGCAGAACCTCCCGGAGGCGGGGGCTCCGCACCCGGCCGAGCACCACCCAGCCGAGGACGACGATCAGGGGGGCGAGGACGCCGTCGTGCACCGCGACGCCGCCCGCGAGCCAGAGCGCCCACGGCGCCCACCACCGGGCCGGCACCCAGGTGAGCGCCGTCCAGGCGCCGAACGCGAGCACGACCAGACCGGCCGTGACGAGCGTGACGCGGACCCAGCCCGGGACGCCGCCACCCGCGACCTCACCCCCGTTCACGCCGCACCCCCGACCACGAGCCGCGCGACCCACTTCGTCTGGAGCACGCCGGGCCGGTTCGGCGCGATGATCCGTGCAGGGAACCCGTGGTCCAGTGCGAGGTCCTCACCGTCGAGCCGGAGGGCGAGCAGCGTGTCCTCGTGGGCGACGTACGCGCCCGGCAGGTCGGACTCCCGGTACGAGCCGCGGGCCTGGA
Organism: Antribacter gilvus; assembly: GCF_003946865.1. Classification (GTDB taxonomy): domain Bacteria; phylum Actinomycetota; class Actinomycetes; order Actinomycetales; family Cellulomonadaceae; genus Antribacter; species Antribacter gilvus. Next base: position 398,333 of record NZ_QXTH01000004.1, on the reverse strand, counting down.
GGCTCTGGACGTGCACCGGGTCGTCGGGGCGGCCGCCCGCGAGCGCCGCGAGGTCGCGGACGCGAACCCCGCCCCAGCGCGCGGTCGCGCTCCAGCCCTCGACGCACGCGATGGGCAGGACGGCCTCGTGCTGGTCGAGCGCGAGCAGGTCGTCGCGGGAGAGACGCACGGCGCCGCCCGGCCCCACGAGCTCGAGCGCCCATCCCGGGTCGGTGGCCGCCTCGACCACGCCCGCGCCCCGCGCGGTCTTGTTGACGGCCAGGCCCTGCGGCCCTGCCTCGGGGTCGCGCGGGGCGAGCAGCGCGACGGGCCGCAGGGGCCGCCACGTCTGGCCGAGCGTCAGCGCGGTCAGCGTGAGCGTCGCCACGGCGACGGCTCCGAGGAACCCGCGCCGCGTGGTCTGCGCCTCGTCGCTCCCCCGCGGCCCGACGTCGTCCGCGCCGCCTTGCGGCACCGTGCCGCCTCGGGGCACAGCGTGGCCTCCCCGAACGCCGGACCCCGAGAGGTCCCCGCCCGAGGCCAGGCCGCGCACCACCGCGGGCAGCTGGACGCCGACGTGGACGAGCACCGCCCCGAACACGATCCAGGACGTGGCGTAGTGCACGCGGGTGAACCCGAAGCCGAACACGTAGAGCTGGAACACGTTCAGCACACCCGTGACCACCTGGAACACGGTGGCCGCGACGAGGAGCCCCACCGAGGCCCGCTCGAGCCCGTGCCGCCACCCGGTGACGACGGGCCGGACGAAGAGCCGGGGGTAGACGGCGTAGAGCTTCGCGAGGAGCAGTGGCACGCAGGCGAACCCGGCCGCGACGTGCAGGCCTTGCGTGACCCGGTAGGCCCAGGCCGGCTCCGGGCCGAAGGGGAGCCACCACACCGGGTTCTGGTGCAGGTGCGAGACCAGGCCGGTCACGAACAGGATCACGATCGCGGCGCCGAACCAGACGCCCACCCGCGCGACGACGCGCTCGTCGTGGACCGCGGAGGTGAAGTCCTCGGGGCGCGGCACCCGGTCGAGGATCCGGCGGGCCGCGCTCACCACGGCGTCCTCAGCAGGGTCTCGAGCAGGATCGCCGCGCCGCCCTGGGCCCAGAGCCAGCCGCGGCGGGCGCGACCGGCTGCGGGGTCGGCGCCACCACCGGCGCCACCACCGGGGCCACCACCGGGGCCAGCACCAGGGACGACGGCGGCCGCCGCCACCGTCACCCAGTAGGCGACCGGCAGCCAGATCCGCTCGACCTCGCCGCGCTCGAACCCGATCAGGGCCCCGGCGACGGCAGCGCCGGCCGCCACCAGAACCACCCACCGGACCGGCACGGGCAGCCGGCGCAGACCCGCCAGCCCGCCGATCCCCGCGGGCCCGATCAGCGCGCCGAGCACCACAAGGTCGACCAGCAGGAAGTACAGGTAGGGCCGGCCCGTGCCGGCCCCCGCAGCCCAGGCCACCTGGGTGGCCGCGATGCCGTCCCAGAGCCAGAACCCGGCGAGCCCGCCCGCCACGGCGCCGCCGACCACCACCAGCCCGGCGACGACCGTCGGCCACACGCGGCGCGTGACCACCGGGACGACGAGCGCGAGCGCGCCCATGTGCAGCAGCCCGTACGACAGGAACGGGCAGGCAGCGAGCAGCAGCCCGGCGCCGACGGCGGCCACGACCCGCGTGGCGGTCCCGACCCGCGTGGCGGTCCCGACCCGCGCTGGAGTCCCGTCCGGCGCGGCCCTCCCGACCCGCGTGGCCGTCCCGACCCGCGTGGCGGTCCCGCTCGCCCGCCCAGCCCGAGCGGCCGCTGCGGCCCCAGTGGCCGCTGAGGCTGCGGGGCCGGGGGGCGCGGCGCCGTCGTCGGGCGGCGAGGTGGAGGCCACCGCCACAAGCGCGACACCCCAGGCCAGGACCCCCGCGAAGAACGCGTCCGCCGAGGTGGCGACCCACAGCGCCGCCGGCGCGAGCACCAGGGCAGGCGCGGCCCGCCGGGCGATGTCCTCCGTGCCCGAGAGCCGCCGGACGGTGATCAGCACGGCCGGGACCACGGCGGCCCCGGCGAGGACGAACAGGGCGGTGGCCCAGCCGGGACCGCCGAGACCGATCCGGTCGAGACCCGCGAGCAGGAGGACCAGCCCGGGCGGGTGGCCCTTGACGTGGATCGGGTAGTCGAGGAGGTCGCCGGTGAACCCGGACCAGAACGCGGCGGGGTCGGCGGCGGCGAGAGGGACGACCGGCAGGTACTCGTGCCTGCTGGTCGTGGGCGCGACGAGGTCGGACCAGCGCACGGACGCGCCGAGGGCCGTCGCCCAGGCGGTGGTGGCGACCCACGACCCGAGGAGCAGCCCTCGCCAGGGCAGGCGGGCTGCCACGTCAGGCCCGAACCGGACCACGGCGACGAGGAGCGCGACGGCCACCACGGTGCCCAGTCCGACGCCGAAAGACCAGTGCCCCACGAACGGCTCGGCGCCCGTGAGCAGCACCGCTTCCCCGCGCAGGCGGAGCAGCACCGCCCACCCGGCAAGCAGCGGGATCGCGACGAGCCACACCACCACGGCCCGGACCTCTGCTCTCATGCGTCCACAGTGCCAGCAGGGCGGGTCGTCGAGGCGGCTGGGGACCTGACGGAACCCTGACGGCGCCCTGTCCGCCACGTGGACCACCCCTGGCTCACAGGGCGGTCATGCGTATCCTGGAGAGCAGCCATCCAGAGCGGTCGAGAGTCCTGGCTCGTCGACACCGCAGCAACCCGCCGACGGAAGCCTCCCGAGGACAAAGGTGCTAACGCCAGGTCCGATGGAGAGACTCATGGTCACAGAGGCATCCGCACAATCGTCATCCGGCCGGCGCCCCACGGTGTCGTTCGAGCTCATGCCGCCGCGTCGGCCCGACGCCGCCCCGAACTTCTGGGAGACGGCGCGGCAGCTCGTCGCCGCACGACCGGATTTCGTGTCCGTCACCTACGGCGCCGGCGGGAGCGACCGGCAGACGGCGCGGCAGGTGGTGTCGAAGCTGCTGACGGGAACACCCGTCCTTCCCGTCGCCCACCTCACCTGCGTGGGGGCGTCCCGTGAGGACGTGTCGGAGGTCATCGACGACTTCCTCGAGGCCGGCGTCCGGTCGTTCCTCGCGCTGCGGGGCGACCCTCCGCGCGACCAGCCCGACTGGCGGCCCCCGGCCGACGGCGTGCACTCGAGCATCGAGCTGGTGCGCCTGCTCCGTGAGGTCGAGGCGGCGCGCTGTGCCGCGGACCCGGGCACGGCCCTTCGCAGCGCCGCCCGGCCGCTCACCGTCGCGGTCGCCACGTTCACCGACGGGAACCCCGGCGCGGGCACCACGCGGGAGCAGGAGGTGGCGCGTCTCCTCGAGAAGCAGGAGGCGGGGGCGAGCTTCGCCATCACGCAGCTGTTCTACAGGGCGTCGTCGTACGCGGAGTTCGTCACGGACGCCCGCGCGGCCGGCGTCACCCTCCCCATCCTGGCGGGCATCCTGCCCACCACGGAGCCGCGACGGCTGCGGCGCGTCGAGGAGCTCACGGGTGTGGTTCCGCCGCCCGAGCTGCTGCGGGAGCTGGACGCCCTGGACGACGCAGAGGCGCAGCACGCCCACGGCATCGAGCGTTCGGTGCGGCTGGCCCAGGAGGTGCTGGACGCGGACGCGCCCGGGCTGCACGTGTACACCTTCAACAAGCACCGCCCGGCGCTCGACCTGCTCTCCGGGGTGGGCCTCCTCACCCGGGCGGCAGCCTGACCTGGGGTTTCGCGCCCCGGTGGGTGTGTTCGCTCAGAGCGAACACACCGCATCTTGGCACTCGGCCCGAGGGAGTGCTAATTCTTGAGGTGTAGCCGGGCGGCGGGATCGCAGCCCCGCCGCCGATTCGCGACGGTCCCGGAAGGGCCGGGACCGAGTCGTCGTAGGAGGTGATGTGCGATGGCTACGCGGTGGGACCCCTTCCAGGAGATGGACAGGCTGTTCAACTCCCTGGCGACGACGACACGAGATTCCGCGGCGATGCCGATGGACCTCTTCCGCGCCGGTGACCACTACGTGCTCGCGCTCGACCTTCCGGGGGTGGACCCGGGCACGATCGACGTGTCCGTGGAGGACCGCACCCTGACGGTCCGGGCCGAGCGGACGGCTCGCTCCGGCGAGGACGTGCAGTGGCTGGTGCGTGAGCGCCCGGCCGGCACCTATGCCCGCCAGCTGACGGTGGGCCACGGTCTGGCTCTCGACAAGATCTCGGCGTCCTATGCCGACGGCGTGCTGTCGCTGACGATTCCCGTGAGCGAGGAGGCCAAGCCCCGCAAGGTCGAGGTCTCTCACTCCGGCATGGCGACCCCGATCGAGCAGAGCAGCGGACAGCAGACGATCGAGGCCTGATCCCCAGCCCGCCCGCCGCTGTGGGTAACCCACAGCGGCGGGTCTGCGTGTCCAGGATGTCCGGACTGTTACTTCTTGGGGAATTCTTTCCCTAGGCATGGTCATGACGTGGGTGAAAGTGGTACCTCTTCGGAGCACCATCTCCCGTCCCACACGACCACCGGAGGCCTGTGTGTCTACCCACCCCACCCACGACCACGCCCTGAACCGCCGTGACCTGCTGCGCGGGGCAGTCGTGCTCGGCATCGGCTCGTCCACCGGCGTGCTCTCCGCCGTCGTCGGCGCCGGATCGGCAGCCGCCGACGAGGCTGTCGGCCCGACGGCCGCCCCGGCCGCCGACCCTGCCGCGAACCCGGCCGCCGACCCGGCCCTGGCCCAGCCCGTCGTCGACCCCGGCGCCCGGGCTGCGCTCGACGCCACGGCCCCCGCCCCGGGAATCCTGGTCGCTGCCCCGACCATCGCGAGCTGCCCGACCTGGGGGGCCGCCGCCCCGCGCGGCACCATCTCGACGGTCAGCACGGACCCGGACAAGATCCTGATCCACCACACTGCGTCGGGGAACGTGACCGACTACTCGCAGGCTGCGGGCTACCAGATCGCCCGCGACATCCAGCAGTGGCACTTCGCGAACGGCTGGGTCGACACCGGCCAGCACCTCACGGTCAGTCGCGGGGGATACGTCATGGAGGGCCGTCGCGGATCGCTGTCCCGGCTGCAGAACAGCAACGGCATGGTCGTCGGCGCCCACGCCCCGGGCCAGAACGACAAGGCGATCGGCATCGAGAACCAGGGCACCTACACGAACGCGACACCTCCCGCCGCGCTCTGGAACCGCCTGGTCCAGCTCTGCGCCTACATCTGCCAGCAGTACGGCATCGCGCCGTCGCGGATCTACGGCCACCGCGACTTCACCGCCACCGAGTGCCCTGGCGAGGCGTTCTACGCGCTGCTCCCGCAGCTCCGGACCGAGGTCGCGGCCGCCCTCGCCGGGACCGCGTGGTCGGTGACCATCGACAACTCGTCGGCCGGTTTCGCCGCGGGAACCAGCTGGCTCACGTCCACGTACTCGGGCGAGCGGTACGGCGCGAACTACCGGTACGCGACTCCGGCGGAAGCCAGCGACCTCGCCACCTACACGGCCACGATCCCGTCGGCCGCCCGCTACCGCGTCGAGGCGTGGTTCCCGGGCGTCGCGGGCTACAACGCGTCGACGCCGTTCGTCATCAACACCGGCAGCGGCACCTCGACCGTTCGCGTGGACCAGTCCACCGGCGGCGGTGCCTGGCTCTCGCTGGGCACCTACGCCATGACGGCGGGGTCGCGACAGGTGGTGGCGGTCAGCCGGTGGACCTCCGGCACGGACTACGTGATCGCCGACGCCGTCCGCATCACCCGGGTCTGACTCACGCCCCCGCCCCCCGGGTTGTCCGAAGCTCTCCGGTCTATACACCGGAGAGCTTCTGACAGCTCGGGTGGGGCGAGCGCCCTACTTCAGCGAGCCCGCCGTCAGGCCGCCCACCAGGCGCTTCTCGATGGCGAGGAACAGCAGGACCACCGGCACGATCGCCACCACGGACACGCCGAACACGTAGTGCCACGAGGTCTCGTACTGGCCCACGAACTTGGTGAGCGCCACGGACAGCGGCTGGTTGCCCGCCGTGGACAGCAGCACGAGGGACGCCGCGAACTCGTTCCACGACGCGACGAACGTGAACACGATCGCCGTCACGACCCCCGGCCACACCAGGGGCAGGTTGATCCGCGTGAGCACGGTGAACGTCCCGGCACCGTCGAGCTGGGCCGCCTCGTCGACCTCCTTGGGGATCCCCGCGAAGAAGCTGTGCATGATCCACACCGCGAACGACAGGTTGAACGCGGCGTTCACCAGGATCATCGCGGCCCAGGTGTCGAGCAGGCCCACGGCGAGGAACTCCCGGAACAGGCCCGACGTCAGCACAGCCGGCTGCATCATCTGCGTGACGATGACGAGGAACAGGAAGATGTACCGGCCCGGGAAGCGGAACCTCGCCGTGTAGTACGCGGCGGGCAGCGCCACCGCGAGCACGAGGAGCGTGGCGCACACCGAGATCACGAGCGTGGAGACCAGGTTCTGCACCAGCGGCGTCTCGGGCGTGGACCACATGTCGAGGTAGTTCTCCCAGTGCCACTCCACCGGGAAGTACGTGGGGTCGACGGACCGGATCTGCGCCTTCGTCTTCACCGAGCCGAAGAACATGATCAGGTACGGCAGGAGGAAGACGACGAGCACCGCGAGCCCCGCGGTCGTGCGCAGCACGACCGCGCCCAGCGGCACCTGGTCCTCGGTGTAGCGCCGCGTGCGGGCGGCCCGGACGGGCACGCTGCCCGACGGCACGCTGCCCGACGGCGGACCGGTCGCCTCGGTCATGACAGCCACCTAGACCTCCTCGAGCGGGCGCACGACCCGCAGGTAGACGCCGACGATCACGACGACCAGCACGAAGGCGACGACGGACAGCGCGCTGGCCAGGTCGATCCGGTGCTGGTTCTGCAGGTACTTGAAGATCATCGTCATCACGGTGTCCGCGTCGTAGCCGGGGATCGACCCCGTCATGACGCGGAGGATCGGCAGCGAGTTGAAGACGTTGATGATGTTGATCAGCACGGCGACCGCGAGCGCGCTGCGGAGCTGGGGCAGGATCACGCCGAAGTAGGCGCGCACCGGTCCGGCGCCGTCGATGCGCGCGGCCTCGACGGTGTCGCCGGGCACCGTCTGCAGCCCGGCGAGGATGGTGTAGGTGGTGAACGGCAGCGAGACGAAGACCGCCACGACGATCGCCCAGGCGAACGCGGTGCCGGGGTTACGTGTCCAGCCGAAGCCCTCCGGCCGGTCGATGAGCCCGACGTCGACGAGGAACGCGTTGATGATGCCGAAGTACGGCTCGAGGCCGTAGTGCACCACCAGGGTGGTCATCACGACGCTCGCGGCCCACGGCACCACCACGGCCATGCGGACGAACCGCCGCCCCGGGAACGCCTTGTCGAGGAGCTGGGCGAGAGCGAGCGAGATCACCACGGTGAGCCCGACCACCACCACGACCCACACCAGCGTGCGCCCGACGATCGGCCAGAAGTACGGGAACGCGAAGACCTCGGCATAGTTCGCGAGGCCGACCCCGCCCCGGTCGATGCCGCTCTGGCTGATGTCCCGGGTGCTGTTCCCGATCATGAGACCGATCGGGAACAGCACCACGAGGACGATCAGGGCCAGCGCGGGTCCGATCCAGGGCAGTGCCCGGAGGAACGCCCGCATGTCGCCGTCAGCCTGCGTCGACCTGGGCCTGGATCTCCGCGAGCACGTCAGCGGCGGGCTTGCCGGTGGCGAGCTGGCCGAAGAGCGCCTTGAACGCGGAGTCCGCAGCGGACCACTTCGGGTTGGCGTTGGGGTAGAACTGCGCGTCGGGCAGCACCTCGAGGAACGGCGCCAGCGCCTCCTCGTCGCCGAGCGCGTCGGAGCCCGTCTTCGTGGTGGGCAGGAAGCCCTCGGCCTGGACCCACGGCACGTACACGTCGGCGGCGTAGAAGTAGTCGAAGAACGCGGCGATGGCCTCCTGCTTGTCGCCGTCGTTCTGGAACGCCATGAGGTGGTCGGCCACGCCGAGGGTGAACGGGCTGCCGTCCTGGGTGGGGATCGGGTGCACCGAGTACTCGAGCGCGGGGTTGTTCTCCGCGATCTGCCCCACGGTCGGCGGCAGGCCCACCTGCATGCCGATCTTGCCCTGCACGAAGATGTCGAGCAGCGGCGTGCGGTCGGTGGAGCCGGCGTCGGCCTGCGTGGCACCCTCCGTGACCATCCGCTGGATGAACTCGGCGCCCGCGAGGTTCTCCGGGGTGTCGATGGTGATCTCCTCGGCGTCACCGAACGTGCCGCCGCCGCCCCAGAGCCAGACGGCCGCCTCGGCCTGTGCCTCCTCGGAGCCGAGCGGCATGCCGTAGCCGGCCACGCCGCCGCCGAGAGCGGACACCTTCTTCGCGGACTCGACCAGCTCGTCCCACGTGGTCGGGACCTCGGCGCCGGCCTGCTCGAGGAGCGCGTCGTTGACGAAGAGTGCCCGCGCGGAGGCGATGAAGGGCAGCCCGTAGGTCACGCCATCCACCTGCGCGTTGGTCAGGAAGCTGTCCTGGAAGTCGGCGTAGGTCTCGTCCGAGGTGACGTCCTCGACCGGGTACAGCAGTTCGTCGGCCGCGAACCCGGCGAACGGGCCGCCGTTGTAGATGTCGGGGGCCTGGCCACCCTGGATCTTGGTGGCGATGACGCTCTCGAGGTTGTCCCACGACTCGACCTGGAGGTTGACGGCGACCTCCGGGTTCTCCGCCTCGAACCCGGCGATCACGTCCTCCCAGAGGCCCTGGGTCGCGTCGGAGTAGCTGGGGACGAGCAGGTCGAGGGTGGTCCCTCCGTCACCGCCCCCGTCGTCGGTGCCGCCGCCGAAACCGCAGGCGGTCAGTCCTGTCGTGGTAGCCAGCGTGATCGCGATGATCGCGCCGGCGCGCCTGGTGTCGCGCCCGGTGTGCCGCACGTGTACCCCTTGTCGCCTGGTGCTGACGAATTTGTGCCCGATACGTACTTTCTACTGAAAGCACGATGCTCGTGCACCGCGACACTCCGGTCAAGACCTCGCACAAAGGGGAAAGCGCGATCCAGGCGCCCGGCTCAGCGCTCCCGCGCGCCGACCATGGGCAGGCCGAAGGCCAGCGCCACGGCCACGATCCCGCCCACGAACAGGTACGGGCCTACGGCCACGTCCCGGGAAGCGCCGATGCCGATCAGCAGAAGGCCGGCGGTGAACAGGACGAAACACAGGATGACGCGGACGAGCAGGACCGGCGTCGGCTCCTGCTTCTCGCGGCGGGCCACCTCGAAGTTGCTCATGGCCCAACCGTAGCGCGGAGGCCGTGGCACGCATCACCCGCCGAACCCCTGGAAACTCACGGAGCCCGGTCCATAGAATCGATTCGATGCCTTCCCCCCTGCCGAACCGCGGCACCGCTCTGCCCGTTGATCCCCGAGTCTCCCGCGCCCGCCAGACCCTCATGGCGCTCTTCGTCCTGTTCGGCATGATCCAGATCAGCTGGATGAGCCGACTCCCGTCCATCCGCGAGAGCCTCGGCGTCTCGTCCGCCGAGCTGGGCGTGTTCCTCATCGTCGGAGCGGTCGGTGCACTCGCCGCCGTGACCACGGCCGGGGCCATCATCACCCGCTTCGGCAACCGGGCCACGCTCGTGGCCGCGACCGCCGGCAACGCCGCCGGGTTCTCGCTCCTGGCCGCGGGCACAGCCCTCGGCAGCGTGCCGCTGTTCCTCGGCGGCGTGCTGCTGAACGGCATCTGCGGCGCTCTGACGAACACCCCGATCAACCTCTCCGCCGCTCTCGTGGAGCAACGCCTGGGCCGCGCCATCCTGCCGCACTTCCACGCGGCGTTCTCGATCGGCGCGGGGGCGGGTGCGCTGGTGGCCGCCGGTTTCGCTGCGGCCGACGTGCACGTGTCCGTGCAGGTGGTGATCGTGGCCGTCCTCGTGACCGTCGCCCGTGTGTTCCTCGTCGGACCCGCCACGGCGCTCTCCGCCCGCAGCGGCCGGCCCGGCACCGCGGAGCCCAGCCCTCGCCGCGGCGCCGGGCTGCGCACCGCCCTGCGCGCGTGGCGCGAGCCGCGCACGCTGCTCATCGGTCTCGTCCTCCTCGCCGGGTCGCTCTCGGAGGGCTCTGCGGGCAACTGGCTCGCCATCGCGATGGTGGACGGATTCGCCGTGCGCGAGGCGGTCGGCGCCGCCGCGTACGGCAGCTTCGTGGCCGCGATGACCGTGGTGCGGCTGGGCGGCACCCGCCTCCTCGACCGCTTCGGCCGTGTCGCGGTGCTGCGCGTCTCGAGCGTGTCGGGCCTCGTCGGGCTGGCGCTGTTCGGCCTCGCGCCCGACCTCCGCTGGGCCTGGGCCGGGATCCTCCTCTGGGGCATGGGGTCTGCGCTCGGGAGCCCTGTGGCCGTGGCCGCGGCCTCGGACGAGCCGATCCACGCCGCCGCACGCGTCTCCGTCGCGACGTCGTTCTCCTCGATCGCCCAGCTCTCCGCACCACCGCTGCTCGGCCTGCTCGCCGACGGGGTCGGCGTCCGGCACGCGCTGCTCGTCATCTGCGCCGCGATGGTGGTGAGCCTCGTCCTGGCAGGACATGTACGGCCGGTCGGCACGGCGCGGCCCGCGCTGCCCGACGACGTCCCGGCCACGCCTCCCGTGGCCGGCTCACCCGACGCTCCCCTCGCCCAGGCAGAGGCCGACGCCCTCGCGGACGAGCTGCGGGACGAGACCGAGCACGAGCGACGGCGGGTACCCGTCGGGGTCTGAGTCCCACTGCAGGTAGTCGAGCCCCACCCGACCAGCGATCGCCTCGGGGCCTTCGGTAGGTGATCTTCCTCCGGTCCCCACGGCCGGGCCCGGCCGTGGGACTAGTCGGGACATCCGGCGCATTTCAAGGTTCCGTTATCAAATCTTCACCGGCGAATGCCTCCCTGTTCGCCCTCAGCGAAACAGGTTGCCCCAAGAAGTCACTACCATCCGTTCGTGAGCACTGCCACCTCTGCCTTCGACCAGCGTCCCGCCCGCGTCCGCACGGACTGGGGACTCTCCGGCGCCCTCGCCCTCACCGCGACCGGCGCACGGTCGTCGCTGGTGGTCGTGATCGACGTCCTGTCGTTCTCCACGTCGGTGACGGTGGCCTGTGAGCAGGGCTCGGGCGTCTACCCGTTCCCGTACCACGACCCGGCCGGGGCGGCCCGTCTCGCCCGCACCATGCGTGCGGCCCTGGCGGGACCGCGCTGGGAGCAGGGACTCAGCATCTCGCCCGCGTCGCTCATGGACCTCGACGCGGAGCGCCTGGTGCTCCCCGCACCCAACCCGTCGACGATCTGCCACACGATCGCCAGCCGGGGCGCCCTGGTCATCGTGGGCTGCCTGCGCAACGCGACGGCGGTCGCCGGGCTCGCCGCGGCGCACCTCGCTGCGAACGACGCGCACGACGTGGTCCTCGTCCCCGCGGGCGAGCGCTGGCCGGACGACACCCTGCGTCCCGCCCTCGAGGACAACCTCGCGGCGGGCGCCATCGCGGCCCGTCTCGCCGACATGATGGACGACGACGTCACGCGCCTCTCCCCCGAGACGGCCGCGGCCGTGACCCTGTGGCGCGGCACCAACGACGCGGCGGACACCATCGGGGGCGCCGGCAGCGGCCGCGAGCTCATCGAGACGGGCTTCGTGGACGACGTGACGATCGCGTCCGACGTGGACTCCACCGACGTGGTCCCGGTGCTCGTGGACGGCGCGTTCGTGCCGCTGGGCCACCGCATCGCGGTCGCCCGCGCCGCCCGCCAGGCCGTCCCGGCCTGACGATCCCAGCAGGTCCAGACCCGCCAGACCCGCGCCCTACGGGACGAGGTGGCGCTCGATCGCCTTCACGATCGGCAGGTCGCCGTCCAACCAGTCGACGTCGGCGAGCCCGTCCGGTGACAGCCACCGCAGCTCGTCGTGCTCCACGAGCGGGAGCGGGTCGCCGTCGGTCACGCGCGCGAACCAGAGCCGCATCACGTGCCGGTCCGTGATGACCCAGCCACCGTCGTCGGGGCCCGGGAGCTCGTCCCCCATTTCGACGCGGACGCCCAGCTCCTCGCGGAGCTCGCGGTGCAGCGCCTGGGTGGGCGACTCGCCGTCGTCCACCTTGCCGCCCGGGAACTCCCACCTGCCGGCGATCTCGACGGGACGCGCGCGACGTGCGCCCAGGAGCCGCGTCGGCCTCGCGAGGTCGTCCACGATCGCGGCCGCGACCACGAGGCGTCGTTGGTGCATCCCGTGAGTCTGCCACCGGGATGCCCCGGACGCGACGACGGCACCCGGCGACAGGGCGTCGCGGGTGCCGTCCGAGATGCTGCGCTCCGGGCTGCTCAGTAGAGTCCCATCCGACGCGCCATCGCGACCGCCTCGGCCCGGGTGGAGACCCCGAGCTTCTTGTAGACGCTGCGGACCTGGGACTTCACCGTGTTACGCGTCACGAACAGGCGGTTGGCGATCTGCTCGAGGGTCACGTCCTCGGTGAGGTTCGACAGCACGACCTGCTCCCGACGCGTGAGCGTGGGAAAGACCGGGTTCAGCTCGATGGCACTCATGGGGCTCCTCCTCTGCAGCGGCCGGGACTGGGGTCCGGCCGAATGGTTGCTGCTATGAGGTAGGAGTGACGTAGATCCCGTTCATGACGCGATCTACGGAAAACTTCTGTGCAGGTCAGAACTTGTGCTGACGTTCCGTCAGTGGCCGGTGTGCTGGCCGTACTCCTCGGCGGTGAGCAGCTGGCCCTCCGAGCTGACCTCGACCTTGAAGAGCCAGCCGGCACCGAACGGGTCGGCGTTGACGACGGCGGGGTCGTCGATCGCTGCCTGGTTGACCTCGACGACGGTGCCCGACACCGGCGAGTACAGCTCCGAGACCGACTTCGTGGACTCGATCTCGCCGATGACCGTGCCGGCCTCGACGGAGGCGCCCACGGCAGGCAGCTCCAGGTAGACGACGTCGCCGAGCGCCTCGGCGGCGACGGACGTGACGCCCACGACCGCGGGGCTCGACGTGTCGACCCACTCGTGCTCGACGGTGTAGCGCAGGGCTGCGGGGAACTCGGCCATGATGGCTCCTCGTTTCAGGGGTTCAGTGCTGGGGACGACGGTAGAACGGCAGCGGCACGACGACGAACGGTTCGGTGCGCCCGCGCACGTCCACGCCGACCTCGGTGCCCTCCGCGGACAGCTCGGGCGTCACGTACGCCATGGCCACGGGGTAGCCGAGCGTGGGCGACGGCGCCCCGGACGTGACGGTCCCGACAGGCCTGCCGGAGCCCGGGGCGACGACGGGGTACCCCGCACGCGCGGGGCGCTTGCCGAGCCCGCGCAGGCCCACGAGCACGCGCGACGGCGCCGAGTGCCGGCGCGACTCGAGCGCCGCCCGGCCCACGAAGTCGCCGACCTTGTCCAGGCGGACCACGCGGCCGAGGCCGGCCTCGTAGGGCGTCGTGGTCGTGTCGAGCTCGTGCCCGTAGAGCGGCATGCCCGCCTCCAGGCGCAGCGAGTCGCGCGCGGACAGGCCCGCGGGCACCAGCCCGAGCGGCTCGCCCGCGGCGAGCAGCGTGCGCCAGAGCGCCACGGCGGACGACGACGGCACGAACAGCTCGAAGCCGTCCTCGCCGGTGTACCCGGTGCGGGCCGCGAGGGCGGTCACCGTGCCGCCGTCGGCCAGCGTGAGCGTGACGGGCGACGCCGCGTAGTACTTCATCGAGCGCACCGTCGCGACGTCGTCGCCCGCGACCAGGCCGGCCACGATGTCCTCCGCCTGCGGGCCCTGGACGGCGATCAGGGCCGTCTCGTCGGAGCGGTCCTCGACGACCGCGTCGAACCCGGCGGACCGCTCCGCGAGCTCGCTCGCGACGAGCGGCGCGTTGCCCGCGTTCGCCACGACGAGGAACTCCGCGTCGCCGGTCCGGTAGACGATGAGGTCGTCGAGGACGGCGCCGTCCTCGGCGCAGATCATCGAGTACTTGGCCCGGCCCACGGCGATCGCCGCGGCCGACCCCACGAGGGCGTGGTCGAGGGCGGCCGCGGCGCCTGTGCCGCGGACCCAGATCTCGCCCATGTGGGACAGGTCGAACAGGCCGGCGGCCGCGCGCACCGCACGGTGCTCGGCGAGGTCGCTGGTGTAGCGCAGCGGCATGAGCCAGCCGCCGAACCCGGTCAGCGACGCACCGAGCGCCTCGTGCTCGTCATGGAGCGGGGTCTTCTTGTCCATCGTCGGCTCTCTCTCGTCTGCAGGGATCGTCACTCGGCGAACGCCTCGACCGGCGGGCAGGAGCAGACGAGGTTGCGGTCGCCCTTGGCGCCGTCGATCCGGCGCACGGGCGGCCAGTACTTCGCGGCACGCAGGCCCCGGACCGGGAAGGCGGCGACCTCGCGGGAGTACGGCTTGTCCCAGGCGTCCGAGGTGACGGACGTGGCGGTGTGCGGCGAGTTCCGCAGGGGAGAGCCCTCGACCGGCCACGTCCCCGCAGCGACGGCGTCGATCTCGCCCCGGATCGCGATCATGGCGTCGACGAACCGGTCCAGCTCGGCCAGGTCCTCCGACTCCGTGGGCTCCACCATGAGCGTGCCGGCCACCGGGAACGACAGCGTGGGCGCGTGGAACCCGTAGTCGATGAGGCGCTTGGCCACGTCCTCGGCGGTCACGCCCGTCTGCGCGGTGATCTGCCGCAGGTCGAGGATGCACTCGTGCGCCACGAGCCCGCCCGGACCGGTGTAGAGCGTGGGGAAGTGGTCCGCCAGCCGCGACGCGACGTAGTTCGCGGTGAGCACCGCGGCCTTGGTCGCCTCGGTCAGGCCGTCGCCGCCCATGAGGGCCACGTACGCGTACGAGATCGGCAGGATCCCGGCGCTCCCGAAGCGGGTCGCGGACACCGGGGGCACGGTCTCGCCGTGCGCGGCACCCGGCGTGGGGTCGCCCGGCAGGAACGGCACCAGGTGCTCCGCCACGGCCACCGGGCCGACGCCGGGACCGCCGCCGCCGTGCGGGATGCAGAACGTCTTGTGCAGGTTGAGGTGCGACACGTCGCCGCCGAACTCGCCCGGCCGGGCCAGCCCCACGAGGGCGTTGAGGTTGGCGCCGTCGATGTAGACCTGGCCGCCGGCCCCGTGCACCAGGTCGCAGACCTCGCGCACGTGCTCCTCGTAGACGCCGTGCGTGGACGGGTAGGTGATCATGATGCCCGCCACCTGAGGCCCGTGCTGTTCCAGCTTGGCGCGCAGGTCGTCCAGGAGCACCTCGCCGTCGTCGGCCGTGGCGACCACCACGACGCGCAGCCCCGCGAGCGCCGCCGACGCCGCGTTGGTGCCGTGCGCCGACGCCGGGATGAGGACGAGGTCGCGGCCGGCCTCGCCGCGCGACGCGTGGTACGCCTTGATGGCGAGCAGGCCGGCGAACTCGCCCTGCGACCCGGCGTTGGGCTGCACGGACACGGCCGCGTAGCCGGTGATCTCGGCGAGCTGGGCCTCGAGGCTGCTGATGAGCTCGGCGTAGCCCTGGGTCTGGTCCGCGGGCGCGAAGGGGTGGATGTCGGCGAAGCCGGGCCAGGAGATGGCCTCCATCTCGGCGGTGGCGTTGAGCTTCATGGTGCAGGAGCCGAGGGGGATCATCGTGCGGTCGAGGGCGAGGTCCTTGTCGCTCAGCGTGCGGAGGTAGCGGAGCATGCTGGTCTCGCTGCGGTGGGTGTGGAAGATGGGGTGCTGGAGGTATTCCGTCGTCCGGGTTATCTCCGCGGGGAGGGCGGGCAATGTCGGCTCGCCGCCTCGCTCACGCGCCCGGCTCGTTCCTCGCGCGGACGCTCCGCTACGGCTTGACGGCGTCGAGCCGACATCGCCCGCCCTCCCCGCTTCCTGCGGCGTCGCACCGTGCCAGGTGGTGGTGAGGGTCGTGAGGACTGTTTCCACGTCGTGCTCGGTGGTGGTCTCGTCGCAGCTGATTTGGAGGTGGTTCTCGTCCGGGGCGTAGAGGTTGTAGCCCACGTTCGCCGCTGCCTTCACCAGGTCCGCTGCCTTGCCCGGGACCTCTGCGCGGATCGTGTCGAAGAAGATCTCGTGCTCGACGTCGATCCCCGCCGCTTTCAGGCCGTCCGCGAGGGATGCCGCGTGGGTGTGGACCCGGTTCGCGATCGCCTTCAGGCCCTCCGGGCCGTGATAGACCGCGTACATGCTCGCCACGATCGCCAGGAGGGCCTGCGCCGTGCAGATGTTGGACGTGGCCTTCTCGCGGCGGATGTGCTGCTCGCGGGTGGCGAGGGCGAGGCGGTACCCCGCGGCTCCGTCGACGTCCACGGAGACGCCCACCAGGCGGCCGGGGAGCTGGCGCTCCAGCCCCTTCTTCACGGCCATGTAGGCGGCGTGCGGTCCGCCGTAGAAGAGGGGGACGCCGAAGCGCTGGGCGGAGCCCACCGAGACGTCGGCACCGAGCTCGCCGGGTGAGGTGAGGAGCGTGAGGGCGAGCAGGTCGGTCGCGACCGTGACGAGCGCGCCTGCGGCCTTGGCCTCGGCGACGACGCCGCGCGCGTCCAGGACGCGGCCCGAGGCGCCCGCCTGCTGCACGACCAGGCCGACCATGGTGCCGGGAGGCAACGCACCGGCGTCGGACACCATGGCCAGGGCCTGGGCGAGGCCCTGGGAGAGGTCCGCGACCACGACCGGGAGGCCGATGGCCTCCGCGCGGCCGCGCGCCACGGCGAGCGACTGGGGGAAGAGGTCGGCGTCGAGGACGACGTAGCCCTCCGCCGCGCGGGAGACGCGCCACATGAGGGCGACGGCCTCGGCGACGGCGGTCGCCTCGTCGAGGAGCGAGGCGTTCGCGATCTCGAGGCCCGTGAGGTCCTCGACAGCGGTCTGGAAGTTGAGGAGCGCCTCCAGGCGACCCTGCGAGATCTCCGGCTGGTACGGCGTGTACGCCGTGTACCAGGCGGGGGACTCGAGGACGTTGCGCCGGATCACGGGCGGGGTGTGCGTGCCGTAGTAGCCGAGGCCGATCATCTGCCGCTTCACGACGTTCTTGCCCGCCACGTCGCGCAGGTGGGCCAGCACCTCCGCCTCGCTGCGGGCAGCCGGGAGGTTCAGGGGGCGGTCGGAACGGATGGTCTTCGGCACCGCCGCGTCGACGAGGGCGTCGAGCGAGTCGTAGCCCAGCTGGTCGAGCATGGTGCGGACCTCGCGCCCGCGCGGGCCGAGATGACGGTCGGCGAAGACGTCGGGGTTGTACTGGGTCACGACGGGCTCCTGGCTCTCCGGAACGAGGTCCGAGACGGCGGGGTCGGGTACGAAGCCCTCCCCGCTCTGTCTTCGGACACTGTGCCCGCCTGCGGGCACCACGTCGACCTGAGAGTTTTGCCGGTCCGTCGGGTGCTCCGTGAGGAGGACGGGACGCGCCGGCTTGCACCGTCGGTGGGCCCCGGCGCGCTGCGCGTGCGGGGGCCGCTTTCCAGAGTTGCCTCGCCATGACGGTACGTGGGCCTGAGAGATTCCCGGGGAGGTCTTGCTCCTTCGGCGCCGGCCCTGCCCCGTGGGGCGCGGCCGGACTCTCCCGTCGCGGTTCTGGCGGCATGAAGTTGTGGGCACATCCTAGCCGGGCGCACCCCCCGCCGAGACAGTCACCTCGTCCGGTGCACCACGACCTTGCTCACCATCGCCAGCCGCTCCAGCGTGCGGACGAGGGAACGTGCCCGCCGCTCACCCGCGCGGAATGCCAGGGCCACGGTGCCCAGGCGGCCGGCGTGCTCCTGCGTCGCGACAGAGTCGACGGCGACCCCGCGCGTCGCGAACACCGCGGTGAGCGTGGCGACGATGCCGACCTGGTCAGCACCGACCACCTCGATGTCGACCTCCCAGGTCTCCGGGGCCGACGCCGGGACGCTCTCGACCGCCCGGGCCGGCATCCCGGGCGCCACCTTCGCGGGAGTCCCGGGAGCCGTGGGAGTCCCGGGCAGCAGCGACGCGAGCATCGCGTCGATCCCGCGGCCGGAGGCGGCGAGCAGCCGCTCCTCGTCCGGCTCCAGCGGGTCGAGGAGCACCTGCGTCCAGCCCTCCGGGCCCAGGACCACCGGGACACCCTGCACCCGGCCCGGCAGCGCGGCGCCGTCGGACAGCAGGACCTCGCGCTCGAGCGCGACCTGCCCGGCTACGACGATCTCCCGCCCGTCGAGGAGGGTGCGCACCAGGTCGACGGTGGCGCCCGCCGTCCCCGCAGGCGTCTTGGCGCCGCTCTGGTGGGTCATGGTGGGGCGGGCGACCATGCGCAGGTCCGGCGGGAGGAGGTCGACCTCGGCGAAGGCCTCGCTCATGTCGCGCGCGGCGACGGCGTTGAGCCGTTCCACCGCCGTCAACACCTCCTGGGCGAACGTGTCCAGGGTGCGGCCTCGGCGGAGCGCCGCCACCGCCGTCCGCCGCTCCGCCTCGTCCAGCCCGGCGATCCGCACCGTCGACCAGAGGGGGACGGCGCTCAGGCCGTGAAAGCCGCCCGCGAAGCCCGACACCCGGTGGCGCCGCACGCCGAGCGACAGCGCGACCTCGCGCCGGAACCGCAGGGTGTCGAGCCAGGCGCCCATACCGATCACCCGGTGCCTGCCCAGCGCCTCCGCGAACACGGCCACACCCAGCTCGACCGGGTTGGACACCACGATCACGACCTCGTGCCCCGAGCCGTGCCGGGCGAGCGCCTCGGCATACGCGGTGAAGCCGGCAAGGTTGTCTGCGGCGAGCCGGGCCCGGTCCATGCTGGCGCCTACCCGGGCGGGGGCGGTCGCGCCCGCGGCGACCACGACGACGTCGGCCACCACGTCCTCCGGCGAGAGCGCCACGTCGAGGAGCGGGGCACGCTCGTCGAAGGCGTCGACCAGGTCGGTGCGCAGGCCGTGGACCGCGCTCCCGCTCGCCCCGTCGCGACGGCCGACCAGCTGCAGCCGCGAGGTCGGGGACAGCACCCCGTTCGCGATGAGCTGGGTACAGACCTGCCGACCTACGTCCCCTGTTGCTCCGAGCACCGCGACATCCATGCCCCGAGCGTACGTCGGGCTCTGGGGGCTCCGGTCCGGTGGCGGGATCGGGTGGCCGGCCCGTGTGATCGGCAGTGCACGGCCGCGATAGGTTCGCGCTCATGTCGACTCCGACGACGGGCGACCGGTCCCGGGTCATCCTCATGTGCGGGCCGGCGGGCGCCGGCAAGAGCACGTTCGCCAAGGCGCTCGAGGGCCGGGGCTTCGTCCGCCTCTCGATCGACGCCGAGCTGTGGCGGCGGGGCGTGCGCGGCGCGGTGCCCGACGACAAGCGCGCAGCCGCCCAGCGCTTCCTCGAGGACCGGCTCGCCGAGCTGGTCGAGGCGGGTCGCGACGTCGTGGTCGACTCGTCGTTCTGGCGGCGGGCCGACCGGGACCACTACCGGGAGCTCGTCACCCGGTACGGCGGCACCTGCGAGCTCGTGTACTTCCAGGTCGCGCGGGAGGAGCTGCACCGCCGGATCGCGCGACGGAACACCGGGACCGGCGCCGACTCCGTGCACGTGGACGCCGCGACGCTCGACCGGTACATCGACGGCTTCGAGGTCCCGACGCCGGACGAGGCACCGGTCGACCCACGCGACGTCGTCTGAGGCCCGGCGCGCCAGGCGTCGGCGCGCGCCGGCCCGTGTGATCGGCAGTTCGGTGCGTGATCGGTAGTTCGAACTACCGACCACGCACCGAACTGCCGATCACACGGCTGATTCTGGCGAGCCGCCACCACCACCGCGACCGGCCCGGCGTTCAGGCCAGCTCCAGGCTCCGCGCCACGGTCACCATCTCGTCCACCACCGCCTGCACCGCCGGGCCGGGCTCGCGCCGCGACGACCGGTGCCGCACCACGAGGCGGCGCGAACCCAGGCCGGGCAGCCCCACCACCGTCACACCGGGTGCCACCTCGCCCTGGAGCGCGAGCGCCGGTAGCATCGCGACGCCCTGACCGGCGGCGACGAGCGCGAGGGCGGTGTCGAAGTCGTAGTAGGCGTGCCGGGTGGTGAAGGTCGTGCCGAGCGTGCGGGCGAGACGGCGCAGCGCTCGCTCGGCGGCAGTGCCGGACTGCGGCGCGATCCAGGCGACGTCGATCAGGTCGTCGATCCGCTCGGGCGTCGGTCCGGCCGCGGGGACCACGACGCGCCACGGCTCCTCGAGCAGCGGCACGTCGTGCGCACCGCGGGGTGCCGGCGCGTCCACGTCGACGTCTCGCTCCAGCACGACGGCGTCCAGGTCCCCCGCACGCAGCATGCGCAAGGAGTCGCCGGGGTCGTGCTCCCGCACGTCCACGACGATGCCCGGGTGACGCTCGGCGAGCGTGCCGAGCATGGGCGCGATGACCGCACGGATGCCTGTCTGAAACGACCCGATCGCGACCCGGCCGGTGACGTCGTCACCGAGCGCGGCGATGGCCTGCCGCGCCTCGACCAGCTCCGCCTCGATGCGCTCCGCCACCTCGGCGAGCACGCGGCCGGCGGGCGTGAGGGTGACGCCGCGGGGCCCGCGCTCCAGGACGTCGATGCCCTCCTCGGCCTCCAGCCGGGCGATCTGCTGGGACACCGCGGACGGCGTCAGCCGGAGCATGTCCGCCGCGGCGAGCACCCCGCCGGCACGGTGGACAGCGAGCAGGAAGGCGAGGCGCCGGGGGTCGGTTGCCATGTAGCAATGATACATGGTCCGTGCAGAATCATTCGATTGTGCTGAACGCTTGGTTGAGTCACCATAGTGCTGGCGCCGGCCGGTTCTCACTCCTCCTCAGCGGGCCGGCGCCCACACTCCCCCTACCGCACGTCGCCCCTGGAGCCCTTGCCATGTTCTCGCTCACCATCGTGGTCACCGCGCTCGGCTGGGTCGGCGCCGTCGCCGGCGTCCTGGCGTACGCCATGGTGAGCCGCGGGCGCTGGCGCCCCGACTCGCTCGCGTTCCAGCTCACCAACCTCGCGGCCGCGGGCGCGATGATGCTGGTGGCAGCGATGAACGGGGTCTGGCCGTCCGCGGTGGCCAACCTGGCGTGGGTCCTCATCGGCGGGGCCGCGGTGGCAGCCATGGTGCGGTCCCGGCGCCGCGCGCACTCCCTGGCGCCCGCCCCGGCCCTGGCCGTGGTCCCCGCCCTCGCCGCGGTCCCCGCCGAGGCCGTCCCCGCCCAGGCCGCGGTGACGGCCGAGGCGGCCTAGGGCAGTTCTGCCCCTGGCGAGGACCCGGCCGTACCGGGAGACTCGGCACATGATCCGCCTCGCCACCTTCAACGTGCAGCACGGGCGTGGCGCCGACGGCGTCGCAGACCCCCGCCGCCTGGCGCGGGCCGTCGCCGCGCTCGACGCCGACGTGGTGGCCCTCCAGGAGGTGGACCGGGCCCAGTCCCGCTCCGGCTGGGCCGACCTCGCCTTTCTCGCCGCCGAGGCGGCCGACGCCACGGACCATCGTTTCGTGCCCGCGGTCGCCGGTCCGGTGGCGGTCTGGGGTGCCCGACGGCGCGCGCGGGGCGACGAGCCGTCGCGCGTGCCGGGCTACGGCATCGCCCTGCTGACCCGGCACCCGGTCCGCGCATGGCACCGCCTGCGCCTGCCGCTGGCTGTCCCGTGGCTCCTCGGCCGGGGACAGGTTGCCCGGGACGAGCCGCGCGCCGCCCTCGCGGCCGAGCTGGACACGCCGGAAGGACCGCTGACCGTCGTGTGCACCCACCTCTCGTCGGGCCGGACGGGGCACAACGTGGTGCAGCTCCGCTACCTCCAGGACGCGCTGCGCGTGGCGCCGCGGCCGCTCGTCCTCCTCGGCGACCTCAACCTGCGCGGGAGGATCCCGCAGCAGGTCACGGGCTGGCGCCCCCTCGCGACGGCGGCGACCTACCCGAACGCGCGGCCGCGGTTCCAGATCGACCACGTGCTCGCCGACGGCCCCGTGGTGGCCGCGGGCGAGGCCAGGTCCGTCGACACCGGGGTCTCCGACCACCGGGCGCTCGTCGTGGACGTCAGGCTCGGTGCGCCTCAGGAGGGGTGACCGCCTCCTTCAGTCGTGGCAGCACCTGCTCGCCGAAGGTCTTCACGAACTCGTCCTGCCGCTGACCCACGTGGTGCAGGTAGAGGCGGTCGGCGCGCACGCCGTCGCCCAGGTCCACCAGGCTTGCGAGGTAGTCGACCGCCGCGTCCACGTCCGCGCAGACGAACACGCTGCCGCGTATCTGCTCGGCGCCGACCCCCTCGGCGAGCGCGTCGAAGTCGGACGGCAGCGGGAGATCCCAGGTCGCCGGCGGCCCGGCGGCGTTGGTGCGCCACTGCTCGACGGCGAGCCGCTCCGCCTCCTCGACGGTGCTCGCCCAGGACAGGTGCACCTGGAACGACACCTCCCCCCGACCGCCTGCGTCCCGGTACGCGCCCACGACCCGCCGCAGCTGTTCCCGGGGCTGGTTGGTGGTGATGAGCCCGTCCGCCCAGTCGGCGTGCATCGCCGCCGCCTCCGGCCCGATCACGGGCAGGATCAGCTGCGGCGGCTCCTCGGGCAAGGTCCAGACACGCGCCCGGTCCACGGTCACCAGGCCGTGGTGCGTCACCTCCTCGCCCGCGAGGAGCGCGCGGATCACCTCCACGCACTCGCGCAGACGTGCGTCCCGCTCGGACTTGGATGGCCAGGGGTCACCCGTCACGTGCTCGTTGACGTTCTCCCCGGATCCCAGCGCCGTCCACACGCGCCCGGGGAACATGGCCGCCAGCGTCGCGATCTTCTGGGCCACCACCGCGGGGTGGTACCGCTGGCCGGGCGCGCAGACGGTGCCGTAGGTCAGGCCGGTCGACGCGAGCGCCGCCCCGAGCCACGCCCAGGCGTACCCCGAGTGCCCCTGGTCCCGGCCCCACGGGGCGAAGTGGTCCGAGCACATCGCGGTGTCGAACCCGCACTCCTCGGCGAGACGGACGGCGTCGAGGAGGTCGCCCGGGTGGATCTGCTCGTGCGACGCGTGAAAGCCGACGACGGTCATGGCGCTCTCCTCACTCCGGCCGGTGGACCACGCGGTCCCGCGGCCGGAGCCAGCGGTACCCGTGCCCACGCAGCATGATCTTCGGGCGCTTGCCCGAGGGCGGGTCGTACGGTTCGTCCGCCAGCACGTCCACGAGGCCGTCGCCGCTCACGGGCGGCGGGTCCTGGATCGCGTCCAGGCGTCCCGTCTCGGCGCCGTCCGGGCCCTCGGCGTCCGGGCCCTGACCCTGGTCCGGCCCCCGGGGGCGGGTACCCGACACGCTGGCCGAGCCCTCCCGGCTCAGGGTGACCTCGACGTCGTCGGGACCCAGGTTGGCCAGCATCGTCACCGTGGACTCGCCCAGCGTGTAGCGCAGGGCGAGGACCTGGTGCGCCGGGCCGTCGTCGGTGCGGGCCTCCAGCCGCTCCGGGACCACGAGACCCGTCTCCCGCAGCGCCAGGCGCGCCCGGATCATCGCGCTCACCTTGCTGAGGAGGGAGCCGGGGTGCACCTGCTGGTCGTACACGTTGACGTTCTTGGGCGCGTAGCTGCCGGTCACGAAGGGTGCCACGAGGTTCTCCGGCTCGGCCGTGGAGAAGCCCGCGTTGGGTCCCGACGTCCACTGCATCGGCGTGCGGCCGGCCTCCCGCTCCGGACGGTCGAGGTCGTCCCCCATGCCGATCTCGTCGCCGAACCGCAGGATCGGCGGTCCCGGCAGGGAGAGCAGCACCGCATGGGCGAGCGCGATGCGGCGCACGTCGCCGTCGAGCATGGGGGCGAGCCGACGCCGGATCCCGCGGCGGTACGCCTGCATCTTCTTCTGTGGCGCGAAGGCGTCGAAGACCTCCTGCCGCTCGTCGGCCGTGAGCTGGCTCAGGGACAGCTCGTCGTTGTTGCGCAGCCACTGGGCGTACTGCGCGTGCACCGGCGGGTCGGGCTGCTCTGCGAGCGCGTACCGGATCGGGCGGGCGTCGTTCCTGGCCAGGCCCAGGAAAATATGGTTGTTGGCCCAGAAGTCGAGGAGCATCGTCAGGCCGTCGCCGCCACGGAAGTAGTCGGCGTACGTCTTGGGCTCCACGTCGGCCTCGCCCAGCAGGACCGCGCCGGGGTGCTGCGACGTGATCAGGTCGCGCATGTCGCGGACCAGCCACAGCCCGTCGTCCGTCGGGTCGGCCGCCCGGGCGCGCTCGACCATGAAGGGCACGGCGTCCACGCGGAATCCGGACACGCCGAGCCGCAGCCAGAACGTCATGATGCGCTCGAGCTCGTCCCGGACCCGGGGGTTGTCGAGCGCGAGGTCGGGCTCGAAGCTGTAGAACGTGTGGCGGTAGAACTGCTGCGCCTCTTCGTCCCAGGTCCAGACGTCGTCCTCGGCGTCGGGGAAGACCTGCTCCACGCCGGTCTTCACGGGCTCGTCGGACCAGACGTAGTAGTCGCGGTACTTGCTCTTCCTGCTCGACCGCGCCTCCTGGAACCAGGTGTGCTGGTCCGAGGTGTGCTGGGCGATCAGCTCGGTGATCACGTGGATGCCCAGGTCGTCCGCCGTCTCCATGAGCCGGGCCATGTCGGCGAGGTCGCCGAGCCGGGGGTCCACGGAGAGGTGGTCGGAGACGTCGTAGCCACCGTCCCGGAACGGGGACTCGTAGAACGGGAGGACCCAGAGCGCCGTGGCGCCCAGGCCACGCAGGTAGTCGAGACGGTCGGTCAGGCCGCGGAGGTCGCCGCAGCCGTCGCCGTCCGAGTCGTAGAAGAGACGGGGGTCGACCTGATAGATGACGGCGTTCGCGTACCAGCTCGAGGTGATCGACATGCGTTCACGCCTTTCCCGAGGCCTCCTGGCGGGCCTCGCGGTCGAACTTCTTCGGGTCGAGCCCGCTCTTCTCCAGCAGCGCGTCGACCTTCGCCTCGACCCGCTGCTCCCCCTCGCGGGACTGGGACGAGCCCCAGAAGTAGAAGAGGGCCAGGCCGGCGGCCTGCCAGACCAGCTGGAGGAACTCCGACTGCCAGTTCTCGAACGTCGAGGCGAGGAACTCAGGCCAGTACTCCGCCCAGGAGAACGACTCGCCGTGGTTCGACGCCTCGTTGCCGAACGCGACGGCCTGGAAGACGAACTGCCCCACCCACGAGAACAGGAAGAAGGCGCCCGTCACGAGCCCGAACGAATAGGCCCGGTGGAACGGGGGCCGGGACTCGATCTCGTCGGCCTTCGCATCGCTCATGACCCCTCCTCGGCAGCAGCCGGTGAGCGCCCCGAGGCTTGAGACGACACACCCAACGTAGGACGAATCGGAAGCCTTCGCGCGACCGTTCGCAGGGTTCACCGTCCCGGCGTGCGAGTGGTCGGCGCCTCGCCCACGGTGGTGCGGACCGGAGCTCCCGACCTAGGAGGCGCGAGATGACCCCCGTCGACCTCTCGGCGGCCGAGCGTCTCCGCGTCCTGCGCGACGTGCTCGGCCCGCTGGTGGCCCAGGGCGCCATCGTGCGGCGGCCTGCCGTGATGGCCTGGGCGGAGCGCCGCCAGTCGGACCGTCGCCTGATCGGCACGCTCGCCGACCTGCGCCACCGCCACGGCGGCGCGCCGCTCGTGGTCCGCCTCGGCCCGCGCAGCATCGTCCTGGTGTCGCGGCCCGACGACGTCGCTCGCCTCCTGCAGGGCACGCCCACCCCGTTCTCGGCGTCCACCCGCGAGAAGAGCGCAGCGCTCGGCCAGTTCGTGCCGCACGGGGTGCTGATCTCGTCCGCCGCGGCCCGGGAGGTACGCCGGCCGGTCAACGAGGCCGCCCTCGACACGGGCCGGGCGGTCCATGGCGACGCCGAGCTCATCACGAAGGTGGTGGACCGCGAGGCCGAGCAGCTCCTCAGCGACGCCCGCGAGCGCGGCTCCCTCGACTGGCCCGCGTTCACCGACGCGTTCCAGCGGTGCGTCCGGGAGATCACCCTCGGGCCCGCCGCCCGGGACGACGTGGCGCTCACCTCCATGCTCACGGCCCTGCGGCGTGCGGCGAACTGGTCCTACCTGCACCCGCGCCGCCGTCGGCTGCGGCAGGAGCTCGACGCGCGGCTCCACCTCTACGCCCGCGGCGCCCCGCCGCGCACCCTGCTGGGCCGCGCGATCGCCCGGGCGGAGGAGGACGGGACGACGACGGTGGCCGACCCTGCCGGCCAGGTGGGGCACTGGTTGTTCGCGTTCGACGCCGCCGGGATCACGGTGTTCCGTGCCCTCGCCGTGCTGCTGTCCCGGCCCGAGGACCGGGACCGGGTCCGCGCGGAGGGGGAGGACCCGTCGTCGGACACCACGCTGCCGTTCACGCGTGCGTGCGTGCTGGAGACCGTGCGGCTGTGGCCCACCACGCTCGTGGTGCTCCGCGAGTCCACGGAACCCACCGCCTGGGGTGGGCGGGAGCTGCCCGCCGGGACCGGGTTCGCTGTCGCGAGCGCGTTCTTCCACCGCGACCGCGAGCGCCTGGACTTCGCGGACGCGTTCACGCCCGGCGCGTGGCTGGACGGCCGCGCCGCCGACGACTGGGGAATCGTGCCGTTCAGCGGCGGGCCGGCAGTCTGCGCCGGGCGTGACCTCGTGCTGCTGGTCGCGTCGCGTTGGCTCACCCGGCTGGCGGCGGGCGACCTGTCGTTCGACCGTTCCGTGTACCTCGCTCGCCAGGCCCTGCCCGTGACCGTCGACCACTACGGCCTACGGTTCCGGGCCGATGGCGCCCGAGGCGAGAGCAGTCAGCCGGAGGAGGTCGCTGCCGGATGAGCTGGGATCCGGCCCGGCAGCGACCTCGGCTCACCCGGGCGGCGGCTGCGGTGATGGGCGTGGTGGGCGGAGCGCCCGAGTCCTCCTGCGGCGCCGTGGGCGCGGCCAGGAAGGCGGTGATCTCCTGGCCCGCCGGGAACGCCGTGACTCCCGGTCGCGAGAACCACTGCACGAGCCAGTCGGCGAGGTCCCGCACCGGGACGTTCGCTGCGTTGGAGGCCAGGCGAAGCCGGTCGAAGGCCTCGTCCGCGTCGATGCAGTACACGACCATGAGGACACCCTTGGCCTGCTCGATCACTGCTCGACGCTTCGCCGACGCCTGGATCGAGGCCGTGGCCTCACGCTGCGCCGCCTCACGCTGCGCCTCGGTGACGTCGATGAAGTAGCCGATGAGCTCGACCACCTCGCCGGTGCCGGGGTCGCGCCGGCCCTGGCCCGTCACGGCGAGCGTGCGGATCTTTCCGCGGGCGTCGTAGATGCGGTGGACGGAGCTGAACGGCTCGCCGGTCGCTGCCGCATGGCGGAGCACTCCGTCGACCCGGGCCCGGTCCTCCGGGTGCTTGTGGGACAGCATCATCTTGGTCGTGGGGACGACCTCGCCAGGCTCGAAGCCGTGCATGGCGTACACCTCGTCCGACCAGGACCAGTTACCGGTCGCCAGATCCAGGCGATAGCGACCGACCGGAGGACGATCCCCCGAGGCAAGGGCGGCCTCGAGGTTCTCGTCCGGAGGGGGAACCGCACTGAGGCGGGCGCTGGAGGTCACGTTGGTCTCCCTCGTCTGGTGCACAGGGAAGGGGCCGCCTTCTGGACCCCAGATTTCTCGTTGGCCCACGCACACGTGGTACCAGACCGGTGCTCCTTGACCCTACTTGACAGGGTAGAGAAAAGCAGTACGGGGAAGGTAGCGGGGAAGCCCGTTCGGCGCGAGTCCGGGCGGGAACCGGCATACGGTGAGGTCAGGTCGAGGAGTGGCCGACACGGCGAATCACCACGTCGCAGTGACGGAGGAGGACGGCATGAGCCAGGACCAGAGCTTCCCCCCGCAGCAGCAGGAGCCGCCGGGTTCGACGGAGAAGATGACACCGCAGCCGGACCACGGCGAGACCAGCTATGAGGGCAGCCACAAGCTCACCGACTGCAAGGCGCTCGTGACGGGCGGCGACTCCGGGATCGGGCGGGCGGTCGCCATCGCGTTCGCCCGGGAGGGCGCCGACGTCGCAATCTCCTACCTGCCGGAGGAGGAGTCCGACGCGCAGGAGACGGCGGAGTGGGTGCGCAAGGCCGGCCGCCGGTGCGCCCTCGTCCCCGGCGACCTGCGCGACGAGCAGACCGCCCGGCAGACGGTGCGGACGGCCGTCGAGGAGCTGGGCGGCCTGGACATCCTCGTGAACAACGCCGGCTATCAGATGGCCCGCCGGGAGTCGTTCGCCGATGTCACGTCCGAGGACCTCGACCGGACGTTCAAGACCAACCTCTACGCGCTCTTCTGGGTCACCCAGACAGCGCTGGAACACCTCGGCGAGGGCGGCGCCATCATCAACAACTCGTCGATCCAGGCGTTCGAGCCGTCCACGACGCTCCTCGACTACGCCGCGACGAAGGCGGCGATCAACAACTTCACCGTGAACCTGGCCGCGGAGCTGGGCCCCCGGGGCATCCGGGTGAACGCCGTGGCACCCGGCCCGATCTGGACGCCGCTGCAGCCCGCCACGCAGGTCGAGGAGAAGGTCACGTCGTTCGGCTCGGACACGCCGCTCGGCCGCGCAGGACAGCCGGCAGAGCTCGCCCCGGCCTTCGTCTTCCTCGCCTCCTCGGTCACCGCGTCCTACGTGTCCGGGACCGTGCTCGGAGTCACCGGCGGCAAGCCCGTCTTCTAGGCTCCAGGGCAGGATCGGCGGTGAGACGGTGACGCACACCACGGGAGGTGGGCATGGCTGAGGAGAACGCCCCGGGCGGGCACCTGAACCACGACGGCCGGCAGGAGTCCCCGACCCAGCGGGCGGACCGGAACTGGAACGAGCTGCTCCAGGAGCTGCGCGTCATGCAGACCGGTGTGCAGATCCTCACCGGCTTCCTGCTGACCCTTCCGTTCCAGCCCCGTTTCACCGAGCTGGACGACTATCAGCGGTGGGTGTACCTCGCCCTCGTCCTGACGTCGGTGACCGCCACCGCCCTGATCGTCGGCCCGGTGAGCGTGCACCGCGCGCTGTTCCGCAAGCAGCTCAAGAAGAGCATCGTCACCGCCGCCGACCGGATCACCAGGTTCGCCCTCTTCGTGCTGGCGCTGGCCGTGACGGGCACGGCCGTGCTGATCTTCGACGTCGTCGTGGGTCGCACGGCCGGCCTGGTGGTCGGTGGCGGCGTGCTCGTGGTGCTCGTTGTCCTGTGGGTGATCCTCCCGGAGGCGATCCGCCGCCGGGCGTGAGCCTCAGAGCGTCTTGTGCCAGGCGATGATGCGCTCCGTGGCGCGCGCGACGACGTCGGGCGCCGCCGCGAACGAGAGGCGCACCCAGTCCCGGCCGCCCACGCCGTCGAAGTCGGTACCGGGCGTGATGGCGACGTTCGCCTCCGCGAGCAAGCGCTCGCAGTACGTCACCGAGTCCAGGCCCGTCCGGCTGATGTTGCCGTACAGGTAGAAGGCGCCGTCGGCCGGGGCAACCGGCGACCAGCCCAGGTCGGGGAGCCGCTCGAGCAGCGCGGCCCGGGACGCGGCGTACCGCTGCACGTTGGCCGCCGCGGCGGCGTAGCCCTCGACGGTGAACGCGGCGATGCCCGCGTGCTGGGCGAGGGCGGGCGGGGAGAGCGCCACGTTGCCCGCGAGCGCGTCGACCGGCCCCACCAGCTCGTCCGGCAGCACGAGCCAGCCGAGGCGCCAGCCGGTCATGGCCCAGTACTTCGAGAACGAGTTGACCACCACGGCACCCTGCTCCGTGTAGGCGACGGCGGTCGCCTGAGCCACCTCGTCGGAGTACGCGATGCCGTGGTAGATCTCGTCGCTGATCAGGCGGACGTCATGGTCGGCGCACCAGTCGGCCACCGCGGCCAGCTCGGCGGGCGTGATCATGGTCCCGGTCGGGTTGGCGGGGCTCGCGACCACCAGGCCGTCGAGCCCGCCGCCGTAGTAGGCCTCCTGGAGCTGGGACACCGTGGGCTGGTAACGGGTCTCAGGCCCGCAGTCGAGCTCCACGACCTCGCAGCCCAGCGCGGCCAGGATGTTCTTGTAGGCGGGGTAGCCGGGCCGGGCGAGGGCCACGCGGTCGCCCACGTCGAACGCGGCGAGGAACGCCAGCACGAACCCGCCGCTCGAGCCGGTGGTCACGGCGATCCGCGCGGGGTCCACCTCGATCCCGTACCAGCGCGTGTAGTGCGTGGCGATCTCCGCCCGGAGGGCGGGCACCCCCAGCGCCTCGGTGTATCCCAGGTCGGCGGTGCGCAGCAGCTCGGCCGCCCGCTCGCGGACCACGTCCGAGGCGCCCGTCGAGGGCTCCCCCACGCAGAGGTTGAGGACGTCCTCACCGGCCGCACGACGGGCGTTGGCGGCGGCGAGCACCTCCATGGCGGCGAACGGCGGGACGTGGGACCGGCGCGAGACCTTCATGCGCCCATCATGCCCGGAGCGTCAGGCGAGAGCCTCCGCCAGGACCTGGAACGACGGGTCGGCGGCCACCGGTGCGGGGGTGAGCTCCGCGCCCTCGGGCCCGCTCGCCAGCTCCCAGGACTCGTCCTCGGCAACCCGCACGGCGGACGACCGCGTCCCCGCGGCGTCGGTCACCTTGATGCTGGCGGCGAACGGCCGGCCGGTGAGGTTGTCGAACGAGGCGCGCACGTAGCGCACAGCCGCGTCCACCAGGGTGTCCTCGGGGCTGAGCGGCCAGACGTACCAGATGCCGTACGGCCGGGGCTCGAGGACGACGGACCCGCTCGGGGCGGCGACCAGGAGCGCCGCGTTGGTGGTCTCCCCCACGACGCCCACCGCCTCGACCCACGACTCCGCCGTGGTGAGGATCCTCGTCATCGGGATCACGTTGCCGGCCGGGGCCACCACACCGTCAGCGGCCACGGCGAGCCCGCGGATGATCAGCGAGCTGAACCCGGCGTTCGCCAGGGGAGAGTCGTCGGGGACGTCGGGCAGGCGCAAGGCCGTCCGGGTCGACGACGACGCCTCACCCGGGTTGAGCGAGAGCAGCGCGAGCAGCTCGAACCCGGTCAGCTCGATCCGGGCGCTGTCGGTCGCAGCCTGGGCGGGGGCCCCGCTGGTCTCGGTGGTCATCTCGTTCCTCCTGGTGTGCCGTGGCCTGCGTCAGTGCGGTGGGGTGCTCGTACCACTCTCTCAGAACGGCCACGCCTTCTTGATGGTGTCCTTGGCGCCGTCGACGAAGTCCTTGCCCGCGTCGACCACGTCGCCGGCCGCCTCGCCGACCCCGTCGGCGACGTTCCCGGCCACGTTGCTGATGCCGCCGGCCAGGTCACCGCCCCGGTCGAGCAGCCAGCCGCCGGCGTCGGCAATCCGCTTGGTGACGGGGACGTCGCCCGAGAGCAGCGTGGCGATCCCCCAGACCGCACCCGCGCCGGCGATCGCCCAGCCCACGGGGTTCGAGGCGAGGAAGATCGCGGCGCCGATCCCCGCGGCGCCGAGGCCGGCGGTGATCACCCCGTCGGTCCCCTTGTAGCCGTCGCCCTCGGCGAAGCCCTCCCACGCCTGGACGGCGCCGCTGTAGACGGAGTACCCGTCGAAGATGAAGCCTGCCGCGCCGAGCACGTTCCCGACGGTCGTGAGCGACTTGGTGAGGCCGCCGACGTCGAAGACGTCGTCGAGCTTGTTGAAGTTCTTCCACGCCTCGGTGCCCAGGTTGGCCAGCGTGTTGTAGACGCCGCCCCGGGTCATCTCCGTGGTGAGGTCGCTCGGGGGCACCAGCCAGTCGGGCGGCCCGCCGTTACCGGACGCCGTGGTGGTGCCGTCGCCACCCCCGCCGGGATGCCCGCCGCCACCAGGCCCGCCATCACCGGGCCCCCCGCCACCGTCCCCGGCGTAGGTGGTGGACGTCTGCTCCTGCGCGTTCGCGTTGGTCTGCAGCTTGCCCGAGGCCTCGTCGAGCGCGTGCGCGGCCTGCCGCACGGACGGCTCGAGCTTGCCGGCCCACTCCCGGCGGAACGAGTCGGCGTTCGGACCCTCCCAGCGGATGCCCTTCAGAAGGGACGTCACGTTCTGCGCTGCGGACTGCAGGTCGCCGGCCTTCCGGTCGAGCGTCCGCGCCAGCGCGCGGAGCTCCGAGACATCGGCCCCGTACATCCCGTCGCCCATGTGCCATCCCTTCGGCATCAGGCCGTCACGGCCACCCTCGGCGACGCCGTCTGCGCCACCCGGCCTGGACCTTATCTCCCCCGGCCGGGGACGTGCGATGGGGATCAGTCCCCATGCAGGGGACGACGGTCCTCACGACGCAGCGCGGCGTACCGCCGCCACTTGACCACGGCGAACCGCCCGGTGATGCCCGACGCGAGCACGCTCGCCACGACCGACGACCAGGGGAACGGCGACCCGAGCACGAACCCCCGCGGGTTGGCGTCGCCGGTGTAGCCGTTGACCTGGGCGTTCCACCAGCCGAACACCATGAGCGCGCCCAGCAGCAGGGACGCGACGCAGAACGCCGTCAGGAACTGCGCGTACCTCTTGGCGTTGTTGGTGTCGCCCGCGATGCGCGGCATGCTCATCTGTCACCCCTTCTCCGATGGTGTGCAGGCCACGGTAGCGTCACTCCATGGACCGACGTCCCGGAACCGACGACGACCCCGCCCGCCGCGCAGCGCAGTACCGCGTGAACCGTGAGGCTGCCGACGACCGGGCCGCCGACGGCGCGCCCGCTCCCGAGGAGGAACAGGCACCGCGCCCGCGGATGGACGACCGCGCCCGCTTCGTCGACACGGTGATCGACCAGGCGATCCGTCGCGGGGAGTTCGACGACCTGCCCCTGCACGGCAAGCCGATCCCCAGCCTCAAGAGCGGTGCGCACGACCCCGACTGGTGGCTGAAGAACCTCGTGGAGCGGGAGCAGATCACCGGCATCCTGCCGACCGGCCAGCTCCGGAAGGACGGCGCCGAGCTCGACGACACGCTCGACCACGAGGTCACGGAGGACCGGGTCCGCGAGATCGTCCAGGAGTTCAACGCCCGAGTGGTCGACGCGCGCCGCCAGCTCATGGGCGGCCCACCGGTGGTCACGCCCACGCGCGACGTCGAGCGGGAGGTGGTCCGCTGGCGGGAGCGCCGCGCTGCCCGCCAGGCCGAGCGGCACGGCAGCGCCCGGGTGCCCGGCGGCGCAGGCGTGCCTCCCGTACGGAAGGTGACCGGTCCGTCGTCGGGCGCGGGCGCGAAGAGGCCCTGGTGGAAGTTCTGGGGGTGACCGGCCTCAGCCCACGTAGCCCCGGTACCAGCGCTCGAGCTCCCGCCAGACCGCCTCGCGCACCGGGGCGGCCGACAGCGTGACGTCGTGCAGCGCGCCGTCGACCCGCACGAGCGTGGTCACGGACCCGAGGTTGGGCACGCGCCGCGCGATGCCCGCCACGTCGAGCACCGTGTCGCTGTGCCGCATCTCCTCGGTCCACCGGATCGGCGGCGTGCTGCGCGCCGACAGCAGGACCAGCACCGGGACCTCGATCCCGAGCCCGCGTGCCACCTGCTGGTGCCCACGGAAGATCGCGGCCACCCAGCCCGACGTGGGACGCCAGCTCGCGGTGTCCGAGCGCCACCGCACGTCCAGGTTCCACTCCCCGTCCAGCTTGTCCGAGATGGTGCGGACGTAGAACCCGCGGTCGAGGAACAGCACCCCGCTCCGCGGTGCGAGCGCCGCCTGCGCACCGATGCCCGGCTCGAGCACGCGGCGCCCCACCTCCCGGGTCTGGAACTCCAGCCACGGCGAGTTGAGCACCAGCCCCGCCACCCGGTCCTGGTTCCGCGCCGTCCACAGGCTGAGGGTCAGGCCACCGGTCGAGTGGCCCATGAGGAGCAGCCGCCGGTCGGTCTGCGCGCCCTCCCCGTGCCCCATGGCCGCGAGCGCCGCCTCGATGTCCTCGTCGTACGTGGCGAGGTCGGTGACGTAGCCCGGTGTCTGGTGCTCGTGGAGGCTCCGACCGTACTTGCGCAGGTCCAGGGCGTGGAACCGCACGCCGAGCCCTTCCCAGAAGTCTGCGGTGTGCGTCTGGAAGAAGTAGTCCTGCCACCCGTGCACGTAGAGCAGGTCCACCCCCGTGTCGGGCACCTCCGCGCCGGCCGACGGCGGAGGGGCCGCCTCCGCGAGCCCCAGCGACTCCCGCAGGGCTCGCCAGAAGCGGGCCGGCCCCGACTCGCCCGGGGCGCCGGGGGCGCCGTCGGGCGCGGACCGGCGGGCGGGGCGGACCAGGGTGGCGACCACCTCCCCCTCCTCGTCCGGCTCGAGCCGGAGGGCGAGCTGCTCGTAGCCGGGGAGGAAGTCGGGGACCCAGCCCTCCTCCGGCTCGGCCGCCTGCTCGGGCGCGCCGGGTTCCAGGACCGGGCCGGGGACGGGTGGGCCGGCGTGGTCGTGGCCGGGTGCGTCACCGTACGCGCCGCCGGAGGCGACGAGAGGTTCCGCTCCCGGAGGGACTGGGGCGGGACGACTGCGCATGGGGCCGAAGGTATCCCCTGTCGAGGCTGCCGGCCGGTCATCCACGGAGGTGTGCCCACTCTGCGGGGTAGTCGTCGAGCCAGGTGGCGAGGGACCGCGCCGGGCGGGCCGCGAGCGACTCGACCGTGGCGCTGACCTTCTCGAACACGCCTGCGGCGACCGCCGCGCAGCAGGACGTCCAGGGATCGTCGGACGGGTCGTCAGGCCGGCCGTGGAACGGGCCGGCGTCGGGGTCCGGGTCCGCCGCCGGACTGGGTTCGTAGGTGATGGGGCGTCCCACGGCCTCGGTGAGGACGCGGGCGACGTCGTCCCCGGAGAGCGCCTCGGGGCCGGTGAGGTCGTAGACGGCCTGGTCGTGGAGGTGCACACGCTCGTCGAGGAGCACCGCCGTGGCGGCATCGGCGACGTCGTCGTGGGAGACGGACGCGACGCGGCCGGTGCCCGCGGGGGCGCGCAGGACGTCGTCGACCACAGCGTCGGTGAGGCGGCTGTGCGGGACGGAGGAGCGCAGGACGGTCCACTGCAGGCCGGAGGATCGCAGCCGCCGCTCCGCACGCCACGCGTCGCGGGCCCTGCGGGAGACGGCGTTCGGTGACGCGCCCACCTCGGACACGAGGACCACCCGCCGCACGTCCGCGGCGATCGCGGCCTGGAGCGGACGGACGGGGTCCGTGCGGGCCGGGACGAGGAGCACGGTGTCCGCGCCGGCGAACGTGGCCGTGAGCACGTCCGGGGCGGCGCCGTCGGGACAGACCACGACGGACGCGTTCGGCAGGGGACGGCCGTCCGTCAGGTGCGGGGCACGGCGCACGTCGGGCAGGATCAGCCGCTGCTGCGCACCCTCCGCGGCCAGACGGAAGGCGAGGCGCGTGCCGAGGCGGCCACCGGCTCCGGTGACGACGACCACACGGTCTGCCGAGGTTGCCATGGCCCCACGCTAGGGCGCACCCGGCCCCGGCGCGCGGAGGGCGCGGGGGGCCCCGGGCACGGAAGAGCCCGCGGGGTGGAGGTGCACCTCCCGCCGTGCTGGACAAGGCACGGCACCCGCGGGCCCCGGTGGTCGCGAGAAACTCGCTACCCGTCCCGTTCGCCCTGTTCAGGGCTGTAACGCTGCACGCGTCGCGCGACGGTTAGCGCGCGACCACCTCATGGGTCCGAAGAACCTTCATGTCTTCGATCACCTCCCTTCTCATGTGCCCCCGAACCTACGCGCGTCCCCGCGGGCCGCCAAGGTCTTTTTCCGACGGCGAACCGATGACTCCGCGGCCCTGCTGCGGTCCACCCCGTAGGAGAGCGGACCCCGAGCCGAGGAGAGCCCATGCCCACGACCACCGACGCGACCACCCGCTCGGCCGACGGCACCACCATCGCGTACGACGTCACGGGGACGGGAACGGGGGTCGTGGTGGTCGACGGCGAGCTGTGCCACCGGCTCCCGAGCATGGTCGCGCTGGCGGGTTTCGCGCAGGGTCTGCGGGTGGTCCGTTACGACCGCCGCGGCCGGGGGGCGAGCTCCGACACCCCGCCGTACGCCGTCGAGCGCGAGGTCGAGGACGTCCTGGCGGTCCTGGAGAGCGCTGCCCCCGAGGGCGCGGTGCTGCTCGGCCTCTCGTCCGGGTCGTTCCTGGCGCTCCGCGCCGCAGCCGACCTCGGGCCGGTCCGCGTCCGGGCCGTGGTGGTCTACGCGCCGCCCCACGACGTCTCGGACGTGGCGCCGCCGGACCTGCGGCACGTCACCGCCGTGGAGGGCTGCGTCGCAGCGGGCGACCCCGGCGCCGCCGTCGAGGTCTTCCTCGACCTCCTGGGCATGCCGCGCCGGTACGTCGCGGGCATGCGCCGGTCGCCGAGCTGGGAGACGCTCGAGACGATCGCCCCCACCATCGGTTACGACGGCCGGGTCATGGCCGCGATCACCGCGGGCCCGCGGCCGCTCGCCGCACGCTGGGCGGAGATCACCCAGCCCGTCCTGGTGGCCGACGGCGGCGCGAGCCCCGCGCTGATGGGCGCCGCCGCCGCGTCCCTCGCCGGCGTCCTCCCGCGGGCGCGCCGCGTCACCCTGGCAGACCAGGGGCACGACGCCGACCCGGCGGTCCTCGCGCCCGTGCTCGCGCAGTTCGTCGCGGGCCTGACGACCGCCTAGGCCGGCTCGACGGCCGCCTAGGCCGGCTTGCGGGCCGTCACCAGGATCCGGGGCGCCTCGTCGACGAGCTCGTGCCCCGCGGCGAACCGGAGGTGCAGGGCCCGGAGACCGGCCTCGTGCCGGGCGACGGCGGCCGGGGTCAGGTACGCGAGCCCCGGCACCAGCCACGTGGCGACGCGCAGGTACCAGAGCACCGTCGCGAGATCCTTGAAGGTGCGCGTCCCGGCGTGCTCCTTCGCCTCGGCCACCTCGAGGCCCGAGTCCACGAGGCTGTCCGCGATCACGTCCACGGTCACGTCGTCCGGGTCCCACGGCAGCGGCAGACCCAGTGCCTTCGCGACGCCGATGCCGTCCCGGCTGTCGATCTGCTCGGTGCAGAACGTGCCGCCGGGCGCCAGGACGCGGGCCACCTCGACGGGGTCGAACGCACCGAACCTGCTGAGCACCACGGAGTAGCGGGCGTCGAAGAACGGCAGCAGGACCTCCCCGGCCGACGCCTGGACCTGTCGCACGTCCACGCCGAGCGGCTCGAGGCGGCGCCGGGCCGCCAGGAACGTGTGGCCGCTCTCCGTCGCGGCGGAGCCGGCGGGCAGCGGCGCCAGGCCGGCGAACAGCTCGCCGTCACCGGTACCGACGTCGAGCACGGACCCGCCCGCGCCGGTGACGAGGTCCTTGGCAAGGGCCGGGTAGTCCCACGGCGGAGGGTCCTCGGCGAGCCGGCCGGCGACCGGGGTCGCCTCCAGCCCGTCCGGGAAGAGGGTGGCGGGGGTCGCGGGCGTCACCGGTGCGGTGCGGGCCCAGGCGATGTGATCCTCGAACGGCGCGTCAGGCGCCGGAGGTGGGGCGAGCGAGACGTCGAGCATGGAGGAGATTGTGACGTATGCCGGGGCCCGCCGGTGACACGCCGGTGCGGGCCTTCCCGGGAACGACGAAGCCCCCGACCGGGGTGACCCTGTCGGGGGCTTCGTGGCTGGTAGCCCTGGCGGGGAACTACCTGATGTGCGCGAGGGGGGAGTTGAACCCCCACGCCCTTTCGGGCACACGGACCTGAACCGTGCGCGTCTGCCTATTCCGCCACTCGCGCGCTGCTGATGGAGACTAGCACGGTCCGAGGCCCGATCCCGAATCGATACCTCGGGACGCAGGGCGCACCCGTGCTCGGTAGGTTCACCCTCGATGGGTAGTTCTCCGGCAGGCAGGTGGT
This sequence comes from Antribacter gilvus, assembly GCF_003946865.1. GTDB lineage: Bacteria > Actinomycetota > Actinomycetes > Actinomycetales > Cellulomonadaceae > Antribacter > Antribacter gilvus. Next base: position 360,645 of record NZ_QXTH01000004.1, on the reverse strand, counting down.
TCTGCCGCGCGGCGCGGCACGGTAGCGTGCGAGTCCGCCCACTGTCGCCACCCGGAGGATTCGAGAAGATCTGCAGGACATCCACAGGATTCAAGCCCGTGGTGCCTCGTCGATCTATACGATCTAGGTAGTCTGCCATGCGACTGCAGACCATAGAAAGGAGGTGGCATGGGCGCCCTGGATCGCTTCGAGAAGAGCGTGGAGCGCATGATGAACAACGCGTTCGCCAAGGTAGGCCGTGGCGAGGTGAAGCCCGTCGAGCTGGCGAGCCGGCTCCGGAAGGAGCTGGACGACCGTGCCGCCGTTGTCGGGCGGGACCGCACCGTCGCGCCGAACGAGTACACGATCGAGCTGTCACCCGACGACTTCGCGCAGATCGAGGCCTGGGGCGCGCAGACGCTCGCGGACGAGCTCGCGCAGAACCTCACCGCGTACGCCGCGACCCAGCACTACGCCTTCGTGGGCCCGGTGAGCGTGACGTTCGACGAGAAGTACGAGCTGGTGCCCGGCCGCTTCCAGGTACGCTCCCGCAGCGTGCAAGGAAATGTCGCGCCGGCCACCTCGGCGAGCCCGAGCGTCCGCCACCCGCTGATCGACATCGACGGCCAGCGCTATCTCCTCACGGGACCCGTGACGGTGATCGGCCGGGACGCCGAGGCCGACATCGTGGTGGACGACCCCGGGGTCTCCCGCCGTCACCTCGAGATCCGGGTCACCCCGGACGGTGTGATCGCCACGGACCTCGGCTCCACCAACGGGTTGTACGTGGAGGGCCACCAGGTCCCGGCAGCGACGCTGCTGGACGGCAACACGCTCACCATCGGACGCACCAGGATCATGTTCTGGACCGGCCAGTCGGCGGGCGCCGAGAACGAGGAGTGGTGATCCACCACCATGAACGAGCTCACGCTCACCCTGCTGCGGCTGGGTTACCTGGTGCTGCTGTGGGTGTTCGTGCTCTCCGCGGTGGCCGTACTCCGGCGTGACCTCTCCGGTCCCCGGGCGCCGGCCACCCCGCGCCGTCGGCCGCGTCCCGACGGGCCGGGCCCGGCGCCGGCCGGCATGCCCGCCCCGGCCGCCGGACCTGCGCGCCCCGCTCAGCGGACGGGCCCCCACCGGCTCGTCGTCGTCGCGGGCCCGCTGACGGGCACCACGATCCCGCTGACCTCGTCGGCGATCCTCATCGGCCGCGCACCCAGCTGCACGCTGGTGCTCGACGACGACTACTCGTCGTCGCGCCACGCCCGCATCTTCCCGCAGGGCGGCCAGTGGTACGTCGAAGACCTCGGGTCCACGAACGGGACGTTCATCGGAGAGCAGCCCATCCACGGCGTCGTGCCGCTGGCACCCGGGGTCGGCGTGCAGATCGGCCAGTCCGTCGTCGAGCTCCAGGGATGACCACCACGTGACCGTGACCTTGCGCTTCGCCGCGCGTTCCGACGTCGGACTCGTCCGCTCCAACAACCAGGACTCGGCCTACGCCGGACCCAACCTCCTCGTCGTCGCGGACGGGATGGGCGGCCATGCCGGAGGCGACGTCGCCTCCGCGCTGACCGTGGCGGCGCTCGCCCCGCTCGACCGGCCCGACCACGGGCCCGAGCAGGCCCTGACGGACCTCGAGCAGACCGTCGACCAGGCACGCCAGGACCTCGTCCGGGCCACCGTCGCCAGCCCCGACCTCGCCGGGATGGGCACCACCGTCACGGCGCTCCTCCGCACCGGCAACACGCTCGCGATGGCCCACCTCGGCGACTCCCGGGCCTACCTGATGCGCGACGGCCTCCTGACGCAGGTCACCGTCGACCACACGTTCGTGCAGCATCTCGTCGACACGGGCCGCATCTCCCCGGACGAGGCCGAGCACCACCCGCAGCGCAACGTCGTCATGCGGGTGCTCGGCGACTTCGACCTCGACCTCACCCCGGACATGTCGGTCCGTGAGGCCCGCCCGGGTGACCGGTGGATGCTCTGCTCCGACGGCCTCTCCGGCTTCGTCCCGCTGGAGCAGATCACCGAGATCCTCACGTCCACACCCGAACCGTCGGACGCCGTCGAGCGGCTCGTGTCGCTCGCGATGCGGTCCGGCAGCACAGACAACATCACGGTGATCGTCGCCGACGTCGTCGACGACCCCGAGGGCGCTGTCGCCGCCGAGCCGGGCCGCACCCCCCTCGTCGTGGGCTCGGCATCCCTCGCGGGCGTCGGTCACGGCATGAGCATCGACCCGAACGGCGGCGGCGTGACGCCCGCGGGCGCCCCCGCGGCACCGGAGGGCACCGGCGCCGAGGCGGTAGGTGGTGGCGTGGCTGTCGCCGTCGCCGAGCAGGAGGACGCGAACGACCTCCAGCCCGCCGCTGACGGCGACCTGGCCGCCGAGCCCGAGGCGGACGACGACGACGCACGGCCCACTGCCAGGAAGCGTCCCTGGCTGACCGTGCTCGGAGTCCTGCTGCTGGTCGGCGGGCTGGCCGTGGCCGGCTGGGCGGGCTACCGGTGGACGCAGGGCCAGTACTACATCGGTGAGCACGACGGTCAGGTCGCGATCTTCCGGGGCATCCCGGCGACCGTCGGCCCGATCACCCTGTCCACGCCGATCGAGCTCACGGGCACCCAGGTCTCCGACCTGCCGGCCTTCATCGCCGACAGCGTCGACAAGACCATCCGCGCGTCGTCGCACGAGGACGCGCGGAGCCGGGTGGAGCAGCTCGTCGCGAGCGAGGAAGAGCCGGCGACCGAACCGTCCAGCAGCCCGACGCCGACGGGCACCGCGTCCCCCTCCGCATCACCCTCGCCGGCCGCGTCCGCCGGTACCCAGGGGCCGACGGGATGAGCGCCGTGACGACAGGCGCCGCCCCCGGCCTGCTGCAGACCGACGAGCGCCGCCCCGGGCGCGCCGCCGAGGCGACGCTGCTGGTCGTCGCCCTCGTGCTGTCCATGGGGGCGCTGGCCATGGTGGGGATCACCATGGTCGACGGGCTCCCGCCCGGGTTCTGGGCGTACAGCCTCGGACTCACCGGCCTCTCCCTCGGCGCGCACATCGTGCTGCGGTTCCGCGCGCCGTACGCGGACCAGGTGATCCTGCCCGCCGTCGTGCTGCTCAACGGGATCGGCCTCGCGACGATCCTGTCGCTGAAGCTGACCGGCTACAAGTCCATGGCGGACGCCGACCCCGCGCGTCACTTCATGTGGATGTGCCTGAGCATGGCCGTCGCCCTCGCTGTGCTGTGGATCATCAACGACCATCGCAACCTGCGGCGATACACGTACACGGCCATGATCGCGGGCATCGTCCTGGTGCTGCTGCCGCTGCTCCCGGATCCCATCGGCATCGAGATCCACGGCGCCCGGATCTGGATCAACCTGTTCGGCTTCTCGCTGCAGCCCGCCGAGTTCGCCAAGATCGCGTTCGCCGTGTTCTTCGCGGGCTACCTCGTGACCAACCGCGACACCCTCGCCCTGGCCGGCCGGAAGGTGCTCGGGCTTCAGCTTCCCCGCGCCCGTGACCTCGGGCCCATCCTGATCGTCTGGGCCGTGTCGCTCGCCGTGCTCGTGTTCCAGAAGGACCTCGGCACGTCGCTGCTGTTCTTCGGCCTCTTCGTCGGGATGCTCTACCTCGCCACCGAGCGCGGTGCCTGGGTGATCATCGGTCTGATCATGTTCGCCGGTGGCGCTGTCCTGGCGTGGTCGATCTTCGGCCACGTCCAGGCGCGGGTGGACATCTGGCTCACGCCGTTCGAGAAGGATATCTACGAACGCGACCCGGGCGGCTCGTACCAGGTGGTCCAGGGCCTGTTCGGCCTGGCGAACGGTGGCCTCTTCGGTGCCGGCTGGGGCGAGGGCATGCCGCGCCTCATCCCCTTCGCCTTCTCCGACTACATCTATGCGTCCCTCGGCGAGCAGGTCGGGCTCACCGGGCTGCTCGGGGTCCTGCTCGTCTATCTGCTGATCGTCGAGCGCGGTCTCCGCACGGCGCTGGGCGTGCGTGACGGGTTCGGCAAGCTCCTCGCCGGCGGTCTCGCGTTCGTCATGGCGCTCCAGCTGTTCGTGGTGGTGGGCGGCATCACCCGCGTCATCCCGCTGACCGGCCTGACCATGCCGTTCCTGGCCCAGGGCGGGTCGTCGTTCCTCGCCAACTGGATCGTCGTGGCCCTGCTGCTGCGGATGTCCGACGCCGCACGCCGTCCGTCCGCGCTGCCCATGCGCGGCCAGCTCGCCGGACCCGCCCCGGTGACCGTGGGACACCAGGACGGCACGGCGACCGGGGCGACCCCCGCGACCAGCGCGCTCCCCGTCTCCGGCGGGTCCGGCGGCGTCGTTCCGGTGTCCGGGTCCGGGACCGGCGCGCCGCCGCCCGTCGGCTCGGACGAGATGACCACAGTCATCCCGGCGCCGGGCACGTCCGGTGACGCCCCGAGCGGCGCGACCCCCACGACCGACGGTCCGGCGCGAGAGGCAGGTCCCTGGTGAACACGACGCTCCGCCGCATGTCCACGGTGGTCATGGCCATGTTCCTGGCCCTCATGGTGTCCACCACGTGGATCCAGTTCGTCCAGGCTGAGAGCCTCAGCGGCGACACCCGGAACACCCGCAAGATCTACGCCGACTACTGCAACCTCCGTGGCCCCATCGTCGTGGGCGGCGAGTCCATCGTGGTCTCCACCCCCGTCGACGACGTGTGCGCCTACCGGCGGGTGTACGGCGGCGGAGACCCTGCGATCGCGGAGCTCTACGCGCCCGTCACCGGCTTCTACTCGATCGTCAACGGATCCACGGGGATCGAGAACGCCGAGAACTCGTTCCTGTCCGGTCAGGCCGACTCCCTCTGGCTCGACCGTCTGCAGAACCTCATCACGGGCGAAGAGGTGCAGGGCTCGTCGGTCGAGCTCACGATCGACCCGGCCGTCCAGCGCGCAGCCTGGGACGCCCTCGGGGACCGGCGTGGTGCCGTCGTGGCGATCGAGCCGTCGACCGGCAAGATCCTGGCGATGGTCTCCAAGCCGTCCTTCGACCCGAACCCGCTGTCGATCTTCTCGAGCGCGGACGCGTCCGCGGCCTACACCGCCCTGCTGAACGCGCCGGTCGAGGGCAGCCCGTACGGACCGCTCATCAACCGGGCCACCCGGGCCACCTTCCCGCCCGGATCCACGTTCAAGCTGGTCACCGCCGCCGCGGCCCTCGAGACCGGGCGGTATACGGCCGACACGGAGATCGACGCGCCGCGCACGTACCAGCCGATGCCGAGCGTCGACTACCACATGCCCAACTTCGGCAACGCCGCGTGCTCGCCGACCGACCGGATGTCGCTCCTCGACGCCCTGCGCATCAGCTGCAACACCGCCTTCGGCAAGCTGGGCGTCGACCTCGGCGAGGACGCCCTCCGCGACCAGGCGGAGAGCTTCGGCTTCAACCAGCGCCTCGAGATCCCGCTGTCGACCGCCGAGAGCGTCGTCCAGGACTCCCTTCCCGACGCGGCGATCCTCGCCCAGTCGGCGATCGGACAGCGGGACGTGGTGGCGACTCCGCTGCAGGTCGCCATGATCGCCGCGGCGATCGCGAACGACGGCGAGCTCATGGAGCCCTACCTCGTCCAGGCAGTCCGGGACAGCGACACCGCGGTGATCCAGGAGGCGACCCCCCGCCGGCTCAAGACGTCGGTGTCGGGGTCCACGGCCGAGGCTCTCACCCAGATGATGCTCGCCGTGGTGAACGACGGCTCCGGCACGTCGGCCCAGATCCCGGGCGTGCAGGTCGCCGGGAAGACCGGCACCGCGCAGAACGGCCAGGGGGAGCCGACCACGCTGTGGTTCACCGCCTTCGCCCCGGCCGACGCGCCGCAGGTCGCCGTGGCGGTCGTGCTCGAGAAGGAGGGCCAGAGCACCGACGAGACCACCGGTGGCCGGCTGGCCTCCCCCGTCGCACGCGCGGTCATCGAGGCGGTGCTCGCACCATGAGGCCGGTCGAGGGTCTGCGGCTGGGCGAGCGCTACCGTCTCGTGCGGCGCCTGGCCATCGGTGGGATGGGCGAGGTGTGGGTGGCGGTGGACGACACTCTGCGCCGTGAGGTCGCCGTGAAGGTGCTCCGCGAGGAGTACACGGGCAACGAGGACTTCCTGCGACGCCTCCGGACCGAGGCCCGCAACAGCTCCGCGCTGGTGCACCGGAACATCGCCCAGATGTACGACTACGGCGAGGAGCGCGGTGCCGGCTACCTCGTGATGGAGCTGGTCCTCGGCGAGCCGCTGGCCGACCTGCTCGAGCGCGAGCCGGTCCTGGCCCCGGCCCGGCTGCTCCCGATCCTGTCGCAGACGGCCCGCGGGCTGCACGCCGCACACCTGGCGCACGTGGTGCACCGGGATGTGAAGCCGGGCAACATCCTGCTCGAGCACTCCGGCACCGTGAAGATCACCGACTTCGGCGTCTCCGTGGCCAAGAACCAGGTGCCGATGACCGCCACAGGCATGGTGATGGGCACCGCCCAGTACCTCTCGCCCGAGCAGGCGGTGGGGCAGCAGGCCACCGGCGCCTCCGACATCTACGCCCTCGGCGTCGTGGCCTACGAGGCAACCGCCGGACGTCGTCCCTTCACCGGGCGCACCCCGGTCGACATCGCGATCGCGCACGTCAACTCGCCCGTGCCGCCGCTCCCGTCGTCCGTGCACCCCGGCCTGTCCGAGCTGATCATCCGCATGCTCGAGAAGGACCCTGCGCACCGCTTCCCGTCCGCCGAGGAGCTGGCGCGGATCCTGGACGCGCTCGCCGCGGAGATCGCCGCCGACCCGTTCGGCACCGCGCGCTTCACGTCGCGACGCGCCCGGCGCGAGGCCGCCCCCGTGGTCGTCGCCTCGCCGCAGCCCGCGCCACCAGGACCGGCCGCTCCCCCGGCGCGCGTCCCGCAGGAGCGCCCGCCGCACGCGGCCCCGGCCCACGCGGCGCGCGCCAGCCATCACGCACCCACCTTCGCCCCGCGACGCCCCCCGGTGCACGACGACGGAGCGTACCCGGGTGCACCGGGCTCGGACTTCGACCTGTCCGAGACCAGCACGGGATACGTTCCGAGCGCGCTGGCGGCGACGAGCCCCCCGCGGGCGTACCCCTCGCGCCGCGACGTGCGCGCGACCACCCGCTCCGACATCGGGCGGGTCGACGCGACAGGGCCGGGACCCGCCGGCCGGAATCGATCGTCCTCGACCGGGGGCTCCCGGCCCGGCCGGCGACCGGCGTCGTCCGAGATCGGACGCCGACTCGGCGCGCTCGGCCTCTCCTGGCCGCTCGTGGCCCTCGTGGGGCTCCTTGTCGTGGTCCTTGTCGCCACCCTGATCGCCAACGGCGCCAAGGACGACACCTCCGACGACCGTGGTCTCGAAGCTTCCGTGGCTTCCTCTCGAACATTCGCTGAAATGCTGGCGTCCAGAACGGCCTCCGACGTCGCCGTCTCTGGGATGATGCTCCCTAACGAGCCGCGAGACGTCGATCTTGTGGCCACGACACCGAAGGACGTCTGAGTGGTGGACAACACGCCCCGGGTACTCGCCGGCCGATACGAGGTCGGCGAGCTCATCGGTCGTGGCGGCATGGCCGAGGTGCATATCGGTCATGACACACGGCTCGGCCGGACGGTCGCGATCAAGGTCCTGCGATCGGACCTCGCCCGCGACCCCTCCTTCCTTGCCCGGTTCCGGCGGGAGGCTCAGGCCGCCGCGTCGCTCAACCACCCGGCGATCGTCGCGGTGTACGACACCGGCGAGGACATCCACACCGACTCGCAGGGCGGGGAGGTCCACGTCCCGTTCATCGTCATGGAGTACATCGAGGGCCACACGGTCCGCGACATCCTCCATGACGGTGCGGCTGTGCCGATCGAGGAGGCCGTCGAGATCACCGTCGGCGTGCTCACCGCGCTCGAGTACTCCCACCACGCCGGGATCGTCCACCGCGACATCAAGCCCGCGAACGTCATGATCACCCCCACGGGCGCGGTCAAGGTGATGGACTTCGGCATCGCCCGGGCCGTCGCCGACTCCGCGGCCACCATGACCCAGACCCACGCCGTGATCGGGACCGCCCAGTACCTGTCTCCCGAGCAGGCCCGCGGCGAGCAGGTCGACACCCGCTCCGACCTGTACTCCACCGGCTGCCTGCTCTTCGAGCTGCTCACCGGTCGCCCGCCGTTCCAGGGCGACTCGCCCGTCGCCGTCGCCTACCAGCACGTGGGCCAGGCGCCGCAGCGCCCGTCGGAGATCGCCACCGACGTCCCCGACGTGCTCGACCGGATCACTCTCCTGGCTCTCACGAAGGACCGCGAGCAGCGCTACTCCACCGCCGCGGAGTTCCGCAGCGACCTCGAGGCAGCGATGCGCGGCGGGCACGTCGCCGCGCCGATGCTCGGCGCAGGTGCGGCCGGCGCGGCCGGCGCAGCAACGACGGTCATGATGGGCCCGGCTTCCGGCCAGTTCCCGCCGTACGGCGGCGCTTCGGCCACGCAGGTCATGGCCCCCATGGGGCAGGGCGCGCCGACGGCCTGGGGCGCCCCCGTGGGCCCGACGACGCCGGGGGCGGGCTTCCCCGGACCCGGCGGCCCGGGCGCGCGTGAGCCTCAGCGCCAGGAGACGGACAACAAGAAGACGCTCCTGTGGACGCTGATCGCGGTCGCGGCGACGGCGCTGGTGGCGATCCTCATCTTCACGCTCCTCAACCCGGAAGGCGGGGACACCGCGGAGGTCCCCACGGTCGCCGCCGGGCTCAGCGTGGAGGACGCGCAGGAGATCATCGAGCGCGCGGAGTTCACGTTCGCCTCCGAGGTGGACCCCGAGGCCTCCGGAGAGGTCGGCCTCACGACCGGCGAGACCAACCCGGAAGCCGGCGAGACCGCCGAGGTCGGGAGCACCATCATCGTCTACACCGTCGGGCAGCCGGGCGAGCAGACCATCCCTGACCTCGAGGGCCAGTCCCAGGACCAGGCGCGGGCCGCGCTGGAGGCGCTCGGGTTCACCGTCGCCGGCACGGTCACTCCCGAGAACCACGCGACCATCGCGAAGGACCTGGTCACCCGCACGGAACCTGGGAAGGGGCAGACCGTCTCGACGGACACGCCGGTGCAGCTCTTCGTCTCGTCGGGCCAGGTCACCCTCCCCGACCTGGTCGGAAGGTCTCAGGCCGAGGCGGAGACGGAGCTTTCCAACCTCAACCTGAACATCCGCGTCGAGAAGGAGGAGAGCGACGAGGAGCCCGGGACGGTGATCCGGCAGGAGCCCGTGGCCGGCAACGTCGCCCAGCGGTCCTCCGTGACGATCTTCGTGGCGGAGGCACGTCAGGTGGAGACCACGAACGTGCCGAACGTGGTCGGCATGAATGCGGCCCAGGCTCAGGAGACGCTCAACCAGAACGCCCTGAACCCGGTTGTGAGGTTCGAGCCGAGCGACGAGCCGCTCAACAACGTCATCCGGCAGGAACCCGAGGCGGGCAGCGAGGTCAACGAAGGATCTGACGTCATCATCGTCGTCTCGCTCGGCCCGGAGGACGAGCCCGAGCCGTCGCCCACCCCGAGCGGAAGTGGCGGCGGGGGCGGAGGCGGAGGGAACATCCTTCCGTAGCCCCCCACCCGAGAACGACGAAGGCGGGCGCCCATCGGGCGCCCGCCTTCGTCGTTCTCCAGGCGTGTCGCGCGGGCACTGCCGCCGCCCGCTCGACGACGTCAGTCCGTATGGACCAGCGGGGCCATGCCGGCCGACCGCTCGACCGCCCCGGCAAGGCCGCACAGCTCGAGCCAGTTGGCGAGGAGACGGTGCCCGCCCTCGGTCAGCACGGACTCCGGGTGGAACTGGACACCGTGCAGAGGCAGCTCACGGTGCTGCAGCCCCATGACGACGCCGCTCTCGGTGGTGCAGGTGACGGCGAGCTCGTCCGGGATCGAGTCGGGCGTCGCGGCGAGCGAGTGGTAACGCGTCGCGGTGAACGGCGAACCGAGACCGGCCAGCACGCCCGCGCCGTCGTGCTCCACGAGGCTCGTCTTGCCGTGCATGAGCTCTGGGGCGTGCGTGACCTTCGCACCGTAGACCTCGGCGAGGGCCTGGTGCCCGAGGCAGACACCGAGCATCGGGGTGCGCGACCTGGCGCACGCCCGGATCACGTCCTCGCTGCTTCCTGCCTCGTGGGGTGTGCCGGGACCCGGCGAGACCAGGACCCCGTCGAACGGTGTTCCGTCGGCGTCGCGGAAGCGACCGTCGGCGTCCGGCTCGGGCACGGCGTCGTTGCGCACCACGACGGTGCTCGCGCCGAGCTGGTCCAGGTAGCCGACGATCGTGTAGACGAACGAGTCGTAGTTGTCCACGACGAGGATCCGGGTCATCGACCTCACCTTCCGTCAGCAGTGTCCCGCCGAGGATACTCGGTGCCCCGCCGACACGAGCAACCTGCTCACGCCGCGGCCGCGCCCACCGTCGTCTCGTTGAACGGCATGTACTCCGCGAGCCACGGGAACAGCCACTCGAAGCAGGCTGCGACCGCCAGGGCTGCGAGGAGCAGCGCCAGGATCGCCCGCAGCCACACCGGTCCGGGCAGCAGTCGCCAGATCAGGCCGTACATCAGAGTCCTCCGTCGGCGAACGAGATCCCGGCGTCGAGCAGCTCCTGCGGCGTGCCCTCGCTCACCGGCGCCCAGTAGTCCAGCTCCCCGTGCACGATGTAGCGCTCCTTGGCGGAGTACATCGGGTGGCACGAGGTCAGTGTGATGAAGCGCTGCGTCAGCTCTGGCAGCGGGTCGCCCGCCTTCAGACCGGGAACCGGAGCCACCACCTCGGTCTGCCAGGGCGTGACGATCTTCGACTCCGTCACGCGGTAGACGTACCAGGTGTCTTCCGTGCGCACCACCACCGGGTCTCCCGCCTGGAGGTCGGCGATCAGGTGGAACGGCTTGCCGTAGGTGGTGCGGTGCGCAGCGGTGGAGAAGTTGCCCAGGTCGCCCGGCATCGCGGTGTCCGGGTAGTGGCCGATCCCGATCGTGTCGAGGACCGATTCCTTCTCCACGCCCTCAGCGATCGGCTTGACGTAGTCCGCTCCCCAGCGGGGGACGTACAGCTGGCCGAAGACCTCGCCCTCTGTGGGCGGGGCGGCGACAGGTGGTGCTTCCGGTGCGCGGTGCTGCGTGGCCACGGCCGGGCCGGCCGGCTCCGCCGGCGGGGGAGTCCAGTCGAGCCCCGCGATGATCTCCGCCTGGGCCCGGTCGCCCTCGACGTCGGTCCACCAGAGCTGCCAGACCACGAACAGGCCGAGGATCACGCCGGCCGTGACGAGGAGCTCGCCCACCACGCCGACCGCGGAGGCCACGACCCCGCCCGAGTCGCCCGACTGCCGTCGGGCACGGGGAGGCGGCGCATAGTGCCTCGCCACGGGCGAGGGCTCCCACCACTGGTTGGCGCTCGGGCGCGTGTCCGGCGCGTGGGTCACGAGAAGACGTCCGTTCCGTCGGGAACCTGTGCATGACGGAGGCCGCTGCCCGCGGAGTAGGCGGGGAGCTCGACTGCGTCGTGACGCTGGACCGCCCAGCCGAGGTTCATCAGGCTCACGTAGTCGCGGTAGGTCTGCACGCCCTCCGACCGGTCGAGCGCCGCCTCGAGCTGGTCCGGGTCGCCCACCACCGTCACGACATAGGGCGGCGAGAACACCTTGCCGTGCAGCAGCAGGATGTTTCCCGAGCATCGGAAGGCTGACGTCGCGGTGACCCGCTCGCCCTGCAGCGTCATCGCCTCGGCGCCGCCGGCCCAGAGCGCGTTGATCACGTCCTGCAGGTCCTGCTGGTGAACCACCAGGTCGTCAGCAGTGGCGCCCGAGATCGACCAGGACGACGGCGGGGCGTCGTCGAGCGACACCGTGAGCCCGGGCCCTGTGACCGGCAGTGTTCCGGCGGCGACGCCCTGGCGCGCGGCGAGGGCGGGATCCGTCCGGGGCACGTCAGCGGCCACCTGCCGGTCGAGCGCCCGGACCTCTGCGTCGAGGTCCTCCGCCCTCGAGGCCAGCTCGGTGACACGGCGCGCCTCGGCGTCGGCCAGCGTGGCGAGGTCCTGGGCGTCGCGGCCGCCCGAGGTGTCTGCCAGCTGGGCGCTGGCGGCGAAGAGAAGGCCCGCCGCAGCCAGGACTGCGCCCACGGTCATGGAGGAACGCAGCTGCACACGCAGCGGCGGGCTTTGCGGCCCTGTGCCCGATCCGGCCATCACCAGGCCCCCTTCGTCACGCTTCCTGGGTGGTTTCCCGCTGCCCTGGTCGCCTGCCGGCAAAACCCGAGTGCTCGTTGACGCATCCTGTGTCACTCATGCGTCATGGTGACCACTACGCTAGTCCACGAAAGCCGTCGTCGGCCGACCATCTGGGGCCGGCCGTCACCTCCAGGACAGGAGCCCGCCTCGTGCCCGAGTCGAAGTCCCGCAAGAAGAAGACCGCGCCGGACGCGGACAAGCCTGCTGCCGCATCGCAGCCGCAGGTGAGCCCACCCTGGCTCGCTCCGGTCATGCTGGGTCTCATGATCCTCGGCCTTGCCTGGGTGGTGACGTTCTACCTCACCAGCTCGGGTCTCGGCCTGCCGATCCCGCAGATCGGCCGCTGGAACCTCGCCGTGGGCTTCGGTCTGATCGTGGCCGGCTTCGCCCTCACGACCCGCTGGCGCTAATTTTCCACAGGCGTGGCGTGGTAGGTCGAAGATACCCACAGCTGTGGGTAAAGCTGGGGAAAAGAGACCTTCGCCCTGTCGGGGTCCTGAGGACGGCACCGTAGCCGGCACCTACAGGACCCCGACCGAGGCGTACTTCCAGGTCGAGGCGACCACGAGGACCACCATGCCGACCACCGGCACGAGCCAGGCCGCGGCCGCGCGCATCGAGCGGGGCGCATAGGCGAAGGCTGCGGCCACGACGGCACCTGTGACGAGCCCACCGAGGTGGGCCTGCCAGGCGATGCCCGGCACCCTGAAGCCGATCACGAGGTTCACCGCGAGCAGCACCAGGATCTGTCCGCCGCTCCGGCCGAGCCGGTTCAGCACCGGCAGCATCGCGCCGAAGAGACCGAACACCATGCCGGACGCCCCCACCACCGCGGGCCCCCACACATACATGCCCGAGGCCGTGAGCTCCGGCCCGGGGGACAGCACGAGAACTCCCACGGACCCGCCGACCGCTGCGAGCACGCAGAGCACGACGAAGCGCGCGCGGCCGAGGATCGGTTCGAGGAACGAGCCGGTGATCCACAGGGCGTACATGTTGAACAGGATGTGCAACGGCATGGGGGTGGCGTGCAGGAACGCGGCGGTGAAGAACCTCCAGGGCTCCCCGTCGATCCCCGCTCCCGGCCAGAACTGCCACAGGGTGGTCCACTGCCCGCCGGTCACCAGCTGGAGGAGCCAGCTCACGGCGCAGATCGCGACGATGGAGATCGTCACCATGGGCCGGCCCGTCGTCGCCGCACCGCCGAGCGCGGTACGCACCCGCGGCGCGGCCCGGGCGGCGTCCCGGACGCAGTCGACGCACTGGACTCCGACTGCGGCAGGGCGCTGGCACTCCGGGCAGGTGGGGCGGCCGCAACGCTGGCACCGCACGTACGACACCCGGTCCGGGTGCCGCGGGCAGACCGGTGGTCCGGCCGCGCCGGGGTCGGCGGGGCCCGGGCCTGCAGGCCCGCCGCCATGCTCCGCGCTGATGCTCAGTCCTCGATGGTGACCGACGTGATGGCGATGTCCTCGACCGGGCGGTCACCCGGACGGGTACGCGCCTGGTCGATCGCGTCCACGACGGCCCGCGACGCGTCGTCGGCCACGCGACCGAAAATCGAGTGCTTGCCGTTCAGCCACGGGGTGACGGTAGTGGTGATGAAGAACTGCGACCCGTTGGTGCCCTCGGTCTCGCCGGTGACAGGGTTGCGGCGCTTGCCCGAGTTCGCCATGGCGAGGAGGTACTTCTGGTCGAAGGAGAGTTCCGGGTGGATCTCGTCCTCGAACGTGTAGCCGGGTCCGCCGGTACCGGTCCCGAGGGGGCAGCCGCCCTGGATCATGAAGTCCTGGATCACGCGGTGGAAGATCAGCCCGTCGTAGAACGGGTCCTTGCGCTCCTCACCGGTGCGCGGGTCCGTCCAGACCTTGGTGCCGGTCGCGAGCCCGACGAAGTTCGCCACGGTCTTGGGCGCGTGGTTCGGCAGGAGCTCGATGCGGATGTCACCAGAGGTGGTGTGCAGGGTTGCGAACATGGCTCAATCCTCCCATGCCGAGGCACCCGTTCGCTGGCAGTACGCCAGGCGCGGACCGGACTCCGGCGCGGACTTCCCTCGCTTCGTCCGCGCACCGGTGGCAGAGTGGGGACACGAGGGAAACGTACTGTTCATCCGACCCAGGACCGGCGTCCCGGAGGTATTTCCATGACGCGCAAGAAGCTGACCGACCACGTCGACACCAGCAAGTTCGAGCAGATCGATGCGGAGAAGCTGAAGGAGTCCGCGGCAGCCGCAGCCGCGGTCCTGGCTGACGCAGGTTCTCGCGCAGCTGTGCAGGCCGGCATCCTTGCCGGCCAGGCGAAGGAGAGGGCCACACAGGCCAAGGGGTGGGCTGAGCCGAAGGTGTCGGAGCTCGCCGCGTGGCTGACCCCGCGCGCCGAGAAGGTCTGGCAGGACGGAGTGCAGGCTGCCGCCCCGCGCGTCGAGAAGGCGGCGGTGAAAGCCGCCCCCGTCATCGACAGCGCGCACGACAAGCTGGTCGACGAGATCCTGCCCAAGATGGTCGCGGCGTTCAACGCCGCGGCGGCCCAGGCGGCCGAGTCGTCCCAAGCCCGTCTGGCGGGCGGCACGACGGCGGCTGCGGTGTCCGCGCAGTCCCTCGCCGACGCTGTGGCCGCCTCGGCGGACAAGGCCTCGGGAAGGAAGCGCGGCTGGCTGTGGGCGCTGTTCGGCCTCGGCGCTGCGGCGGTGGGATACGTGTTCTGGAGGCGGGCCCAGCCGCAGAACGACCCATGGGCAGAGCCGTGGGAGCAGGCCACCAAGCCGGACTACACGGGTGCGGCTCGTGATGCCAAGCACGTCGTGGCCCAGGCGGCCGAGACGGTCGGCGAAGCGGCGGGCACCGCCGTCGCAAAGGGTCGCGAGGCCGCCGACAAGGCCGCACACGCTGCCGAGGACCTGAGCACCAAGGCAGCTCAGGCCGCCGAGGCGGCGCGCACCCGTGCGGCCGAGGCTGCGGGCAAGGCCTCGGAGGCAGCCAAGGCGGCCGCGGCCAAGGCCACGACCAGGGCTCGCACCGCGTCCCGGAAGGGCGATGACGTCTTGGCGTCGGGTGCCCCGATCCCGGAGCCGGCGAGCGCGGCCCCGGCGCCCAGCCCCGCGTCGACCACCGCGACGTCGACCACCACGACGGCGGCGACCACGGACGCGCCCTCACCCAAGCAGTCCGGAGTCGCGGCTGCCGAGGCCGCTCCGGCGACCAAGGCTTCCGACTCCGCGGCCGCGAAGGCCCGGGAGATCGCGGAGGCCGCAGCCCGCGCTGCTGAGAAGGAGCAGGGGTCGGCGCCCAAGGACCAAGCCTGACGACTGGCCCGCGGACAAGGAGAGCCCTCGACCGGGAAGCCGGTCGGGGGCTCTTCTCTGCCTAGGTGCTCTTCCACCGAATGACGAATCCCACCGAGAGCCGATTGGATCGGCCCTGGTGGGACGTGGTGGGGCCAAGGGGACTCGAACCCCTGACCCCCTGCTTGCAAACGTGTCCGGACTGCCGGATCAGACCTCGCTCCACGGGAAGCCGTGCGTACGCGTGCACGCTTGTGCCGCCACGGTCGCGGTCGTCGTCAGGCACTTCGTCAGGCGGGGCCGAACGCGCGGCGAGCCGCGCCCTGAGCCAGTAAGGAAACTCCTCACGAGCCTGCAAGGATGACGGGCATGGAAGGCATCGCAGTTATGGGCATGGCCATGCTGATCGTCCCCGGTGCGGTCGTTGGCCTCATCGTCATGCTCGTCTGGGCCGGCCTTCACGCCAGCGAGGGTTTTGAGAAGCGCGAAGACCGCTCCGACGACTAGCCGAGGCCCGCGGTTCCGCCTGGCTATGCGTCGAAGTCGTAGGGCAGGACGTAGGCCGACGAGTCCATCGTCATGACGTTGACCTCGACCGGCTCGCCGTCAGCGGTGACCGCTGTTCGGGTGACGATGAACACGGGTGTGGCAGCCGCAGTGCGCAGGCGCTCAGCCTTCGTCGGCATCCGCGACACGATGTCCTCGCGGAAGTGCGCCGGGGCGTGACCAATCTCGGACACGCGCGCGAAGACGCCGCCCGAGCCGGTGTCGGTGTCGAGGATCCGAGTACCGGCCACGAGCTGCGCGGGAACGGGGAAGGCGACGATGACGCGTAGTCAGGCAGCTCGTCAGGCAGCGGCCTTTGGAATGACGAATCCCACCGAGAGCCGATTGGATCGGCCCTGGTGGGACGTGGTGGAGCCAAGGGGACTCGAACCCCTAACCCCCTGCTGGTGGAGCGGGTTTCGACGCTCGCTCACAAGGCTGTCTTGAGTGGGCCGGGATTGCCCTGATACTGGTGCAGAAACGGCTATATTCCGCCGTTTCTGCGCTGCTCGGGTTCAGCCTGACACGGTTGGTATCCGTAGGCAAGCGTTGTCGCCGGTGGTCGCTGGAACCGTGTCACAGTGCGTGTCACGGGCTGTAATCGTGTCAGGAACCGTGTCACAGCTCGAACCGCAATGCGGCTCGAAAGGGTTCGTCCCGCTCCGCCGAGCAGAAAGGCTTCGGTTGAAATCCTTCGCCCGCTTGCGTGGACGGGGTCGGATCGGCGGAATCTCAACGATTCCAGCATGTCGAGTCTAGCGCAGAGCCGGTGGCCATGAGAGGTCAGTGGCGGTTGACAGCGGTGCTCGGATGCGGGCGAAACCGAGGCAGGAACGGGGAGAGCGCGGCGCAAGCGAGGCACAGCCACCGTCCACAAACGGCCGACCTCCTTCCCCCTCTGATCATCCTCGACCGGTGAGCACGCGGCGGCGCCACATCGGTCGGCCGGTTGTGGGGCTTGGTCTGCGTCGGGGTGCTCTGGGTACTGGTGGGCCTGGGCTGGTCGACGGTGAAGACCCCCCTCGGGCGCATCATCCGTCGCACCAGCCCCGGCTGAGCGCGGATGCGATGACGACGTTCGTGGCCACCGCTCCGCGAACGAGCCAGCGGACCACAACCCCGGACGCCGACCTCGACCACGCCGTCCAGGTCTTGCGGCTGCTCGCCGACCGCACCCGCCTGGCGATCCTCGCCATGCTCGACGGCACCGAGATGTCCGTGACGGCCATCGCCGAGACCCTCGACCGCCCGACCGCGGCCGTCTCGCAGCACCTTGCCAAGCTGCGCGCCGGCCATCTGGTCACCGCCCGCCGAGATGGCACCACCATCTACTACGGGGCAGCCCGACGCACACGTCGCCGCCCTCGTCACTGGCGTCCTGCAGCACACAGAGCACATGCTCTACAGGGTCCCACCGCACCACCGCTGAGCGACAACCAGTTGTCAAGCCCCGGGTTTGACACGTTGCCGTCAGTATCGGCTTGTGCCCATTCGCGGTGACCTGCTGTGCGTAGCTGCTTACGCAGAGTGCCATTCGCTGGATCATGCGATATCGCGGCCATGCTGAGCGCCGTGTAGGTCGTCGGGCGTGGCTCGATCTTGACCGGCATCGCGGCGCCTGCTCCGCACTTGGATGATGCCAGCGGCGATGTCGACCACGACGAACGCCGCAAGTGTGTATCCGACCAGCGGTAGGAACAACCCAACCGCGATGGTTCCTACCCCGATGGCGACGACGCCCCACCATGGTGCGCCGCGCAACACGCCCCCGGCCGGGGGCGGTCCCCCGAGCCTCCGCGGCTGGCGGGTAGGCCGCCGCTTCCACCACATGAGGTAGCCGAGCACGACCATCGACCCGATACCGAGGGCGAGGACGAAAAGCACCAGTTGGTTGGCCAGGCCGAACAGCAGCCCCATGTGCAGGTCGATGCCCCAGGTGGTGAGCTTGGCTGCCAGCGGGAAGTCCGCGACGTCGGTCCTGTCGACCACCTGCATGGTGGTTCCGTCGACGGCGACCGTGTCGCCCTCGGTCGGCACGCTGCTCTTGTTCTCCTGCACGACCCATGCGGTACCGGCTTCGGCCGGCGGCCTGATCTCTACCTCTCCGGTGTTCACGTTGACCCGCTGAGCGACGGCAAGCACGGCGTCGAAGGTCGCCGGGTTGGCCGCGCCCGTGTGATCCGGGCCCGCGCTCCCGTGACCGGCGTGCTCGTCGCCCGCGCCCGAGGCGGCGTCGGCCAGGCTGGTGTTCACCGCAGGGGTGAGCAGGCCGAGGCCGGCCCGCAGCTCGCCGACGTTGGCGCCCCCGTGCTGGGACCAGGTGATCCCGGTCGCGGAGAGGAACAACGCGCCCAGCACGACGACGGCGCCGATCGTGGTGTGCCAGGACAGCACGCGCCGGTAGACGGTGCGCCGCCGCTTCGGACGGGTGGCGCCGGCCTGACGCCGAGCGGCGCGCAGCCGATTGATCCACAGCACGAGCCCCACCGTGACGACGATGCCGAGCCAGGAGGCCGCGAGCTCGCTGTACAGCCGCCCGGGGTCACCGAGGTGCAGGCTGCGATGCAGGTCGGAGACCCACGCCCGGAACGGTAGCGATCCGCTGGACCCGTAGGTGACCAGGTCGCCCCGGACCTCGCCGGTGCCAGGATCGACGAAGATCGCCCGGGACTCGCTGGGCTCCAGGCCGTCCTGCGCGAACATGATCCGGGTGGTGTCACCCGGCTCGGGCGCGGGCCGCACTGCGGTCAGGACGGCGTCCACCCCCACGCTTTCCTGGGCGATCTCGACCTGCTCACCGAGAGTCAGCGACGTATCGCTGACCGGTGCGTGCAGCTCGTGGTCGTACACCACCTGTTCGAGCGCGGGAGTCAGCGCGTACAGGGCGCCACTGGTCGCGGCGACCAGGATGAACGGCCCCACGAGGATCCCGGCGTAGAAATGCAGCCGTCGCAGCAGCGGGCCGAACCACGGGCGGCGGCCCGTCCTCGGCTGTGAGGAGTCCGTCGCGATCGGCGCGTCAGGGGTGTCGGTGGCGAGGGTCTCGGTCATTGGGGTGCGCACTTTCGGGGAAGTAGGGGTCGGCGCCATCGAGACCGGTGGTGTCGTTCAGCCCTTCACGAGCTCTGCGAACACGATGACGTTGTCCAGGTGGCGCCCCGCGTCCTTGTCGTAGGTGCCGCCGCACGTGATGACCCGCAGTTCCGGACCGTCCGTCGCGCCGTAGACGTCGATGCGCGGGAAGTCGTCCTTGGGACTGCTCTTGACCTCGGTCACCTCGAAGGTCGCGGTGCTGCCGTCGGCCCGGTCGACCTCGATCCGGTCACCCTTCCTGGTGTCACCCAGCTCGAAGAAGACCGAGGGCGCGTAACCGGCACCGGTCACGTGTCCCTCGAGAACCGCAGGACCCACCTCGCCAGGGGTCGGCGACCCGTCGTACCACGCGACCTGGTTGTAGAGCTCGCCGCTGGGGACCTGCAGCTTGCCCTCCCCGTCCAGGCCGAGCCCGTGGACCGGAGAGTCGACGCCGATGGCCGGGATCCGCACTGCCGTGGGCTCCGCAGCGGACATGGGCGCCACGTCGGACGGCGACGGTGCGGACTCGGGCGTCGAAGGCGACGGCTGAGCGGTCGCCGGCCCCGAGGCGGTGCCGGACGCAGAAGTCTCGGGCCCGGTCGTGCTGGTGGCCGCGGACGGCGTCGGCGGAGGGCCCACCTGCTGGGTCGCTGCCCAGGTCACGATGCCGCCACCGACGACGAGCAGCGCAGCGCACGCCACCAGCACCGGTGTTCTGCGTCGGCGGTGTGCGCTGCGCTGCTCGGTTGTCATCTGCGTCAGATGGTGGCGCGGCGGCGGGCTGCGACCAGGCCGAAGGCGCCGAGCGCCAGGGCCAGGGTGCCGAAGCCGAGGGCTGCCGGGTACTCGATACCCGACGTGGAGGAACCACCGGTCTCGACGCCACCGTGCGGCATGCTCATCTGAGCAGCGTTCAGCTCACCACAGGCGGCCGGGTCGGTCGCTTCGGACGGCAGGGCCGGGTCGAGGTCCGACTTCGTGTCGCCGTCGTAGGTGCCGGAACCGTCGTGGTCGACGCCGTGGACGACGACCACACCGTCCCCGTTGGCGATCTGCTGCGCGACCTCCTCGGAGACCTCGATGGTCCGCGAGTAGGAGTAGCTGACCTCGGCGGGGAAGTTGTCGACGTCGAGAGCAGCGTCGGCGCCGGTCTTGCCCGGCTCCTTCGTCAGCGACACCGCGACGGCACCGTACTGGTCGGCGGCGTCGCTGACCTGCAGGGCGCCTTCGAAGCCGCTGCCCTCCTGGTCGTTGGCCGGGCACACGTTCTGCCCGCCGATGTGGATGTGCTGGGCGTGCGGGGCACCGTCGAGCAACCCCTGGGCCTCCAGGCTGATCTCGACGCTGGTGCCGTCGACCTTGGCCCACGCGGTGCCCGAGGCACCGGAGTCGTTGAGCTGGCTGAGCTCAGCGGTGAGCTCACCGCCGTGGTCGTCAGCGGTGGCGGGCCCGGCCGCCAGGGGCAGACCGACGAGAGCCACCGTGGCGGCGCAGAGTGCGAGTCGTGACGTGCGCATAACAGATCCTCCTTGGTACTGGCGGCGAGCTGCCGCCTGAGTAGGACATCGGGGGTTCGGAGCCGTGGACGATCCGGATGGGTCCGCGCCGGCAGTCGATCCCGGCGCAGAAGCCGTCCTCCGGTTACGCCAGGGGCGACCCGGGTGAGGCAGTAGCGGTCTGCCGCTGGGGCCACAGCGCGATAGCCAGTCCGATCAGAACGCTCAGGATGTGCAGCACGTTGTCCGCCGCGTTGATGTTGAGAAAGTTGATGTCGGGGTTGTTCACGGCGATCAAGCCGTAGGCGAAGGTCGCCCCGTACCCGACGACGAGCAGCCAGCCGAACACCCGTGCCCGGCCCGGGACGGACCACATGACGAGTCCGAGGAGCCCGATCAGGAGGTGCACGACGTTGTGCAACGGGTTGACCGCGAACCCGAGCAGCGTCTGGTCATGGTCGTGCTCCGCGAAACCGCCGAACCCGGTCACCAGGAACCCCGCCGCGCCGACCAGGAGGTAGACGGCACCGATCGTCAGGGCGAGCCACTGATGCGGTGCCCGGGTGCGCGTCGAGGACGTGGACTGTGCCATGGCATTTCTCCGTTCTGCGTTGTGACCAACACGCGCTGGCCGCAACGGGTGGTTGCGGCAACGCTCATGTAGGTCGTTCGGAGCCACGGCACAACCGGATGGGTCGTGATCTCGGACAGTTCGGGCACTGGCAGGTCAGCGACCGGGCCGGCTCTGCAGGGGCGGGAGCGTCCGGTGCGACAGTGCCCGCACGGACGGCAGTCTTCGTCCGTGGCGCAAGAGCGTGCGGATCTCGGCCAGGCGACGGCGCATCCCCCACCAGGTGACGAGTAGGAGCGACTCGGAGACGATCGATCCGTTCATCTTCGACTCGCCGTGGACCCGTTCGACGAAGGTGATGGGCACCTCGACGACGCGGAGCTCACGCTCGAGCGCACGCCAGAGCAGGTCGATCTGGAAGCAGTAGCCCTGGGAGGCCACGTGCTCGAGGTCGACGCGTCGTAGGGCCTCCGCGCTGAAGACGCGGTAGCCGCCCGTCGCGTCGCGCACGTCGATGCCGAGCGCGAGGCGTGCGTACCGGTTCCCCGCCCGGCTGAGCAGTTGTCGCCGCCTGGACCAGTTGACCACGCTTCCGCCGGGAACCCAGCGCGAACCGAGCACCAGATCGTGGTCGGCGAGCTGCTCCAGCAGCAGCGGCAGCTGTTCGGGCAGGTGGGACCCGTCGGCGTCCATCTCGACCAGCGCGTGGTAGCCCCGTTCCAGCCCCCAGGCGAAGCCGGACAGGTAGGCGCCGCCCAGCCCGTTCTTCTCCGCGCGATGCAGCACGTTCACCTCGGGGTGCTGGGCCGAGAGCCGGTCGGCGAGCTGTCCTGTGCCATCGGGTGACGCGTCGTCGACCACGAGGAGGTCCACGTCGTCGGTCGCCGCCAGGACACGGTCGACCATCGGCTCGAGGTTCTCCACCTCGTTGAAGGTCGGGATGATGACCAAGGTCTTGTGCATGCTGATCCTTTCCTCGCAGCCGTCTCAGTCGCTCAGCGTCGCGAAGACGACGAGGTTGTCGACGTAATGACCGCTGGACGCGTCGAACGCGCCGGTACAGGTGACCAGGCGCAGGTCGGGTGTGGGGACGTTGCTGTACACGTCAGCGGTCGGAAAAGCGGTCTTCGCCGAACGCACGGCGCCCGTGACCTCGAACGTGAGCCGTGCGCCGTCGGTCATGGTGAGCACCACGTCGTCGCCGGGGCCGAGCTCGTCGAGTCGCACGAAGACGCCGGGCGCCGTCCTGGAGTCGACGTGGCCCGCGATGATGGCGGGACCGACCTCGCCCGGGACGACGCCGTTCGCGTACCAGCCCGCGAGGTCGTAGTCGGCCGGTGCGTCGAGGCGCCCGCCCGCGCCTAGGCCGAGCGTCTCGAACCCGGACTCCACGTCGATGGACGGAATCTGAAGGGTCTCCGGTGCCGCAGTCGTGGTACCGGCGTCCGGATCCGGCTCGGACGGGTCCTGCAGCGTGCCCGCGTCGAACACGTCCCCTGCGGTGGTCGACGACGAGCCCCTCGATGCCTCCGACCCGGTTTGCGTCGAACTGGTGATCGCGCAGCCACTGACCAGCAGCAGACACAGGAACGTTGCGGTCCAGGCGCCCGCACGCTTCGTGCGGTACGACCGCTCTGGCGCGGTGCCGCCCGTCACGACGCCGCTCCCGGCAGTACGGCACACCCGCGGAGGCTGTCGTCGGTCAGCATGGCGGCCGCTAGCATCACCCACGCCTGCCCGTAGTACGTGGGGTACGCGCGAGCCAGCGCCCCCGCCCGGTCAAGGTCCTCCGCGCCCGAGTTCTCGTCGCCCGCAGCGGCCCCAGCCGCTGCCCGTGCGGCGAAGCTGAGCGCTGACCGGTCCTCGCTCAGGGCACCGCCGCCCAGGTCGAGCCGAGCAGCAAGATCGTCGGTGCGGTCGAGCGTGGCAAAGGTCCTGGCTGCGAGTTCGACGTCGGCCGGGTCGCAGGACTCGGCGTAGCGCAGCGCGAGCCGGGGAGCGTCGAACCCGTATTGCACCGGATCGCCTTGGCCGAGCGGGCCGGGCGTGGCCTCGACGAGGCCGTCGGAGTGAATCTGGGCCCAGTCCGGCGGTAGAGCCGCCGAGTCGAGTAGCGCTCGGGTGGCCTGGGCACTGCCGTCTCGGAGCTCAGTCCAGCGTTCGTCCTCGGTTGCTTCCGCGAGCAGCGCGAAGGCGGCGGGCGAGGCATAGCTCGGGTTGTAGGCGTAGGGGTCCTGCTCTTTCGCCCACAGTCCAGGAAGGAGGATGCGACCGAGCGAGGTCTCGACGGTCAGCTGGTCGATGATGACGGCCGCGAGGCCCAACCCGTCCTCACGAAGGTCGGGCCGGTCGAACCGGTCTCCCGCGAGCACCAGCGCACGGGCGGCGTCGAGATCCGCGTCCGAGGCGGGCTCGTCGTCAACAACCCGGCCCTCGTCCCATCTCCACGCCAGGAGCCCGTCATCGCGTACGAGTTCCGCCGCGGTCCAGTCCCAGATCTCGTCGAAGGACTTCTCGTCGTCGGCGGTCACTGCGGCGAGCAGGCCGTAGGCCTGCCCTTCGCTCACGGTGTCGCCGCCCTCGTCGCGGCGGACCACGCGACCGTCGTCCACCCACTCGTCGAGGAACGCGGCGGCCTGCGCCGGCGCCTCCAGCTCGACCGGGCCGGCGTCGCCCGACGGGAGCATCGAGGCCACCGGGGCGGACGACGGGTCTCGTTCGGCAGGTCCCTCACCGAGGCCAGTCAGGCCGACGGCGAGCGCTGCCGCGCCGCTGGTCACGACCACCGCACCCGTCGCGACCCCGAGGAGCGTCGCGCGGCGCATCAGGCGATTGTCCAGCCCAGCGGCCCCCAGGCGGGCGCCGCCGCCTCGGTCGAGCCGAGGAAACCACCGCCTGTGTCCACGCCACCCTGGGGGACCTCGCCGACCGACGAGCTGTCGAGCACCGGGCGGATGGTGAGCCCGCCGTCGGCCGTGTCGAGGACGAACAGGGTGGTGACGCTGCCAGGCTTGACGGAGATGTCGGCGGTGTCGCGCGCACCTTGGCCGTCGAGGCGGAGCGACCAGTCGCCGGCCTCGATCTCGGCGTAGCGCGTCGCGGAGCCGGTCTGCGCGTCCTGGACGATCGCCTGCCCGGTGGACGTGGTGACGTCGACCTCCGGCGTGGTCGTGGAGGCCTGGATAAGACGGATCCGGGCCTTGTCGGCCTTCGGCTCGGTCAGGTCGTCGGCGAACGCCCGGACCTGTAGGTCCTCGCTCGGTCCATAGGCCGCGACAGTCGTCGCGGCCTCGGGGCCGATGCGCACGGTCTGCGAGATGACGGGCACGGTCGAGCTGGCTGCACCGGCGGGCACCATGCTCACTGTGTAGCTGCCGGAGGGCAGCGACTCGTAGGAGGAGACGTCGCCGTAGCTGACGCCCTCCAGCTCGAACATGGTCGCGCCCCCGCTGAGCGCGGAGACGCTGACGTCGACCGACTTCGTGTCCGGCGAGAGGTGCCCGAGCCTCAACCACCCGGTGCCCTCCTGTTGCACGGTGGCAGGTGCGGCCGGCTCGATCGCGGCGACTGGCGAGATAGGTGCGAGGGCGGCTACGGCCGCCAGGGCTGTCGCGGTGGCCCCCAGGCGGGAGAGGCGTGAACGGTTCATCGTGTGCTCCTTTCGGTGGTACTGCATGACGTGTCCTTGCGGTGGGAAGAGCGCAGGAAGGTGCGGCCGGCCGAGGTGCCGAAGGTCACGGCAGCACCTCCTGGAGGGAGACCGGGTAGCGCAGCACGAGGCTGTCGCCGTCGACGCGGGCCTCCGCTGGGGCGTAGGTGCCCCCGAGGGAAGCGACGAGACGGCGGCTGTCCGCGCTGAGCTCGCCGTCGACGACCACGGGCCGGTCACCGAGCTCGGAGACGGCGACCTGCCGTGCGGGGCGGTCCTCCTCCCCCTCGACGACGGGGAAGCCCGAGACGACCACGTCCCCCGATCCGGCCAGTGCCCCGAGCAGGGCGACGATCGGCGAGTCGACCTGGCCCGCGACGAGCCGGTCGCGGTCGGCGTCGGCGAGCTGTACCTGAGGGTTTGTCGCGAGCTGGGCGCCGAGCTCGGTGCGTTCCGTAGCCGCCTCGGCCCGTGCATCACGGGCGGCACCAGCACCTGAGGCTGCGACCCGCCGTATCTCCACGGCCTGCTGTCCTTCGCCGAAGGAAGCGACCACGAAGGAGTTGTCCGTCGCCTTCTGTATCTCCGGGAATGCTCCGGGGAAGGTCCGCATCGAGTCGGTGGTGATCACGTAGTCGATATCGCGCCAGCCGTTGGGAGACTGGGCGCGGACCGCCGGGTCGGTGTCGAGCTTGTAGTACCAGACGACGTTCCGGCGGTCCCAGCCGGCCCGCACCAGGTCCACCCACATGGCGTCGTCCACGACCAGGCGCTGGTCACGGGGCACGTTCTCCGCGAGCCATGCCTCGGCCGAGCGCAGCGGCCGGTCGAGGTCCGCGAGCAGGAAGCCGCGCAGCTGGGTGCCCCACAACGGGACCGCCACGACCGCGCCCGTCGCGATGACCGCGACGGTCCCGTACGCGGCCCTGCGCCAGTGGCCCCCCTCGCACGCAGCCGGGCGACCGCGTCGCCCGCCACACCGGCGATCAGGAGCGCGCCGAACGGCAGCAGGGCGATCACGTAGGGCACTGGCACATAGCCGCCGGGCCGGAGCATGAACAGTGCCAGCCCCAGCACCAGGGCCGCGTATGGCCGCAACCGGCGGAGGAAGAGTGCCGCCACCGCGGACAGGAGGCCCAGCACGATGAAGACCTGGTCGAGCTGCCACCACATGCCGAGCGTGCGGTTCAGCAGGGAGTCCGGGTCGGTGAGAGAGCCGCTACCTGCGCGCGAGCTGAGCTGGAAGACGATGCCGTCCATCAGGCTCACCCGGTCGGCCCCGCTGAACAGCTCGCCCTTGACGGCGGCCAGCAGCAGGTAGCTCCCCCCGATCAGGACCAGCAGGCTGGCGGCGACCGACAGGGTGTAGCGCCTTGTCTCGCGGTGCGAGGCGCGCAGCATGACCCAGACGAGGACCGGCAGCGCCAGGAGGAAGGTCTCCTTGGACAGGACGGCGACGCCGAACGCCACCGCCGACCCCGCGAAGGCGGCGAGCTGCCGGTTCCGGTTCGTGGCGAGCACGAACGCCAGGAGCAGCCAGGGCACCGCGACGTTGTCGAGATAGACCGTACGGTGAAACTGCAGCGCGAGCGGCGACACCAGGAAGATCAGCCCCGTCGCAGCAGCGGCCGGCCGCGAGAGCCCTACCCGGCGGGCGAGGACCCAGAGCAGCACGGTGGCAATCAGCGACGCGACGACCACCGCCTCGCGTGCCGCGAGCACCGCGACGTCCCAACGCGCGAAGGCGCCGGTCAGCTCGGTGTAGGCGGCGAGCTGCAGCCACCCGAGCGGCGGATGGTCGTACCAGTACGTGTAGTGCGCGAGCTCCCCCAGGTTCGTCACGGCCCACGCCTGCGCCGTGTAGGTGCCCTCGTCGTCGATCCGCTGCGGGGCCCCGCCGAGATTGACCAGGTTCACGACGGCGCCGACGGCCAGGACGGGTGAGAGCCAGACCAGCGCACGCCGGTGCGCACGCACCCAGGCAGCCGCACGCGCCGCTGGTCGGCGGCGCCCCGCCCGGACCACTGGGGTCGGAGCGCGGGTCCCGGTGAGCGCCGTCATGCCGCGACCTGCTGCCTGGCTGCTTCCGGAGCCGGCGAGACGGCTTCCGTGCCCGTCTCGCGGTGGGCTCCGGTGTGCTCGGTCTTCTCCCAGTTCCTGGTACCGCGCGCCTCGCGGAACACGGCGCGCAGCGCGGCGAGCGCCAGGAAGACCTGGAACGGGACGGTGCCGAGGATCAGCCGGGCGTAGTCGCGAGCCCGTACTTTCTCGCCGTACAGCCGCCCGAACTCGCCCAGGCCGGCGACCTCCACCGCCAGGGTGACCAGCGTCGGCGCGAGGGGGACGAACGTGAGGAGCGCGACGACCGTCGGCACCTTCGCGAAAAGGATCAGGCACACGGAGAGCGGGATGAGGAGCCCGGTCGCGGCCTGCAGGAACGGCATGGCCAGCAGGTAGCGCGCGAACGTGCGCTGCGACCGGGTGGGCAGTGCCCGCCACTCGCCCTTTCTCAGCACCTGCAGGAACCCCTGGTTCCAGCGCGTCCGTTGCTTGTACAAGGACTTCAGCGACCCGGGTGTCTCCTCACGGGTCACGTAGTCGGGGCTGTAGGCGACGACGACCTTGGCTCCCTGGCTGGACAGGCGCACCCCCAGCTCGCAGTCCTCCGCCAGGCACTCCGCGTCCCACCCGTGATTGCGCTCGAGCGCGTCGCGCCGCACGAAGACGGTGTTGCCGCCCAGGGGGATGAAGTTCGCGCCAGCATGGAAGTGCAGCCGCGACCTGAACCAGAAGTAGTACTCCAGTACGTTGCGCAGCGACCACCAGCTGGTGCGGAAGTTCATCAGCTGCACACCGCCCTGCACGACCACGGCGCCGGTCTCGGTGAACCGCGAGTCGATGTGCCGGAGCAGGTCCGGATGTACCTCGTCCTCCGCGTCGAAGACACCGACGACGTCGCCCGTGGCGAAGGGCAGCGCGCGGTTCAGCGCTTTCGGCTTGTTCTTCGGGACGCTGTCGTCCACGACCACCTGGACCCGGTCGGGATGGCGCGCCGCGGCCTCCCGCGCGACCGCCTCGGTCCCCGGATCGTCGTCGCCGACGATCGCGATGATCTGCACGTGGGGGTGGGTCTGCGCGGCGAGCGTATCGAGGGTCTGGCCCAGCACCTCCTCTTCGTGCCGGCCCGGGACGAGCAGCGTGAAGGTGCTGGTCGGTGCGTGCGGCGTCCTGGAGAAGCCCGTGCTCTCCAGCGTCCCCTTCGAGCGCCACGCGTAGAGCATCCACCAGAGGGTGGTCGCGGCGACCACCGTGAGGCCGAGGGCGAGCAGCACCAGCGCGGAGTACCCGGCGACAGCGCTCCAGTCGAACGCCGTACCGTCCCGGGTCGCGTCGAGCAGGCCGGTGTCGAGGCCGCGGTTCGGCACGTCGGTCGGAGCACCGGCCGGTACGGGCTCGGGCGTGAGGAGCGGACCTGGGGGCGAGTCTGAATGGCGGACGATGAACGGCGTCGTCACGATCTGTCCTTCCGGGTCGGGGCGAAGACAAGGAAGCGATAGGCGGAGTACCTGAACGCGGTACCGAGCGCCAGCCCGACGACGTTCCCTGCGACGTTGTCGGCTACGGCGGAGGTAAGGCCGAGCAGGTGGTGCGAGACGAAGAGGCAGCCGGCGGCGATCAGCAGGCCCCCGCCGTTCGCCAGCACGAACAGGAGGAGCTCTCGGCCGATCGCGGTCTGCCGAGTCCGGCGAAAGGTGAGGTAACGGTGCCCCAGCCAGGCGACGCCGGTAGCGACCGTGACGGAGGCGACCTTGGCCCAGATCACCTGATCCGCGAGGATCGTCGCGCGCAGCGCGTTGAAGAGGCCGACGTCGACCAGGAAGGCGACTAGCCCCACGCTTCCGAAGGCGGCGAGCTGCGAGCCGACAGGACGACGGAGGACGGGGATGATGCGGGACAAGGCCGCGAGCGGAGCAGTAGCGGCAAAGGTCATGTCGCGGGTTCGGAGCCGTCACTGGACCGGATTGGACTTGATTTGTGGGCACCTCGTCCGGCCGGCGGTGCGCCGGTCGGCGGCCGGGTGACATTGACTCACCCGGCCGCCGGCCTGATGCGGACTCAGCCGTTGTTCTGGCTGACCCGCAACGTGCCGTTGACACTGTTGGGGAAGAAGCCTCCTTCGCTCACCTGGCCGGGGTTCAGGTAGACGATGTTGAGCACCTGGCCCGGGGTCCGGCTGTAGGCGATGCCACTGGCGTCGGTAGGCACCAGGTTGGCAGCGCGGCGCTTGGTGACGATCCCCTGATCGAGGTCGGTCGTGCCGTCGAGGCTGTCCCGGGCATCGGAGATGGCGTTCGCCGCATCGGCGAGACCCTTTTCGAACAGCGCGCTGCGGACCACCCCTGCGTGGTAGGCCTCGACGGCCAGGATTCCTGCAGCGGCTTCCAGGTACGTCTTGTTGCTGATCAGCGGTGAGGCACCCTTGTAGGCGGTGACACCGACGTCCTCGAAGATGTAGGCCCCGAGCAGGAAGCTGTCCTCGTCCGCGAACGGGTCGAACGACTGACCAGGGCCGATCAGGCCTGCCGCCTGCGCCGCGGCGGTGAAGCTGTGCTTCAGGTCGATGTTGGGCTGGGCCGCCTTGGCCCCACCCAGCGCGGTGCGCAGGAACGTGACGTGGGCGAGCTCGTCGCCGGCGATCTCCTGGGCGTACTGGCGGATCCGCTTGGACTTGAACGGGACCTTCGCTCCCCCGGTGACCTTGCCGATCGAACCTCGACCGTCGGTGAGCGAGTCATCGATCCCGTGGCCGGTGGCGGCGTAGGCGTAGAACTGTGCCTCGAGGTACTCCAGCTGGAGGGCGAAGTTGAGGATCGCCTCGTCGCTGATCGTCTTGCTGCTGTTCTCCTCGGCCACCGCGCTCGGCGTGTTCTGCGCGAGCAGGGTCGCGCCGCCGATGACACCGAGGCCGCCCACCCCTGCCGCCCGCAGGAAATTGCGCCGGTCGGGCTGGCTCGCCGTGCTGCGGCCGATCATCTCGACCACCATCTTCTTTCCGAACATCGTGAACCCCTTCACTCTGATGGATGGGACAGCGCACGCCCGGACGCACAGCGGTCAAGGCTCGGCCCTACGCGGTCGAGCTCCTGATCCACCCCCGGGATGCGTAGTGGATTCGGAGCACTGGGCTTTGCGGATTGGTCGACCATGTGTTGCGGGTCACCCCATCCGGAAGCGTGTCGGCGCCGAACCATCCGGGCAGGACGACGTACGTGCTGTGCGGGACGAGCTGCGGAGGGCGGTGGTGGCCGGATGACGATCACGCTGTCCAAGCCGCATTCGGCACCGGCTGCGCCGGCCGCGAGCGCCAGGGCATTCTTGGGGCAGACTGGAGCGGTGGCCTCACCACCTACCCGGACCTCGTCACAGGACGTCGTCGACGCTCTCCTCGTGAAGTGCGCGCACGGCGACCCCGCGTCGTTCACCCCCGTGTACGACGCACTGGGGTCGGTGGCGTATGGTGCCGCCCTCGGCGTCCTGCGCGATCCCCACCATGCGGCCGAGGTGACCCAGGAGGTGATGGTGGAGGTGTGGCAGACGGCGGCACGTTTTGAGCCGGCGCGTGGTTCTGCCCGTACCTGGGTCGCGACCCTGGCCCGGCGTCGCGCGGTGGACCGTGTCCGCTCGGAGCAGGCGCACCGGGACCGCGACCAGCGCGACGCCGATCTGCGCACCGGCCAGGCGCGCGACGTCGTGGTCGAGGATGTCGAGCGCAAGCTCGAGGGAGCCGCGGTGCGGCGCTGTATCGAGGGCCTGACCTCGACCCAACGCGAGGCGGTGGTGGTCGCGTACTACGGCGGCCTGACCTATCGCGAGGTTGCCGAGCAGCTCGACACGGCCTTGCCGACCGTCAAGAGCCGGATCCGTGACGGGTTGAACCGTCTGCGGGAGTGCCTGGGGGTGCGTCATGGCTGACAGGACGAGCACCGGCGCGCGGAGCCTGCGTTCGGGCGCCTGGGACCTGCTGCCCGGGTACGCCCTGGACGCTCTCGATGACGCGGACCGACTTGCCGTGGAGCGCCTGCTGGAGACGGATGCCGACGCGCGACGGTCGCTGGACGAGTACCGCGAGGTCGTCGCGGCCTTCGCCGTCGAGACCGAGCCGCCGACCTTCGTGCGAGCCAATGTTCTGGAGCGCGTGCGGACCACGCCCCAGCACCCGGCCACGGGTGCTCGGTTCGCTCCCGCGGCGGCCGACCGAGTGCCGCATGCCGATTCGACGTGGGCGACGCCGGGCGCGCCGGAGAGCGGTCCGTCGCCGGACGGCACCGGCGACAGCGACGTCTTAGATCTCGCCGCTCGTCGGCAGCGACGCCGCTGGGGCCTTGCGGTCGCTGCGGTCGCGGCGGCGGCAGCGATCGCCTTCCCGACGACGATCGCCGTGCAGGTGACCGCGGAACGCAACCAGCTGCGAGAGCAGAGCGAGATCGTGTCCGAGATGCTTGCCGACCCGGACGCCTCGATCCGTCGCGCCACCGTCGATGGCGGCGGTGAGGCGTCGATGCTGGTCGCGGACGGTGACATGTATTTCCGTGCGGACGGGCTGCCGCAGCCCGACCAAGGCCGCACCTACCAGCTCTGGATCGTCAAGGCCGACGGAAGCGTCTCCTCCGCGGGCGTCCTGTCCTGGCAGGACGGCGAGGCGTCCTCGCTGGTCCGAGGGTCCGACGGCGTCGGCCTGGCCGTCTCGGTCGAACCCGAGACCGGGTCCGAGCAGCCGACCACCGACCCGGTAGTGGTCCTGGGTGCCTGACGTGTATCCCGTCCCTGACCAGACCGGTCGTACCGCTGTCGTCACCGGCGCCAACAGCGGCACGGGCCGCGAGGCGGCCAAACGGCTGGCGGCGGCGGGCGCCCGAGTGATCTTCGCCGTCCGCGACCCCGAGAAGGGCGCCGAAGCGCTCGCCGAGACCCTGCGAACCCGGCCGGACGCGCAGGCCGAGGTACGCGTCGTCGATCTCGCCGACCTCGCGTCGGTACGTGCGTTCGCCGACGGCCTGCAGCGCGACCTCGACCGGCTCGACACCCTCGTCAACAACGCCGGCGTGATGGTCCCGCCCCGGCGTCACGAGACCGCCGACGGTCACGAGCTGCAGTGGGGAACCAATTTTCTGGGCCCGTTCGCCCTGACCAACCTGCTCCTGCCACTGCTTCTGGCCGCGCCCGCACCGCGCGTCGCCACCATGAGCTCAGGCGCCGCCAACCTGGGCCGCATCGACTTCGCCGACCTCGACTGGGAACGCCGTCAGTACCGCCCGTGGGAGGCGTACGCGCAGTCGAAGCTCGCCGACGTGCACCTCGCCCGGCACCTCGCGCACCTGGCCGAGACGCGGGGCTGGAGCCTGGTCAGCAACGCCGCCCACCCCGGCTTCACACGGACGAACCTGCAGACCGCCGGACCGAGCCTCGGCCGGGAGCGGCCGGTCACTCGACCGGTGGGCTGGCCCCTGCCCAACATGGAGTCTCCGGAGGGCACCGGTTCGATCCTGTTCGCCGCGGCCGACCCCGCCGCCCTGCCCGGTGCGTACTACGGTCCCCGGTTCTTCATCACGGGTGACCCGCATCGAGCAGGTCTGAGCCGACGCATGCGCGACGCCGCGACGACGGCCCGCCTCTGGTCGACTGCCGAGGAGATCACGTCGACCGCCGTTCCTACCCGGTAGGTGGTGCTCCTCGGAGGTACCTGGGTCGCCAGGGCGGGCGTGTCGTCCTCCGGGATCAGGCGATCGTGCTTGACGCCCTCGGCAACCTCGACATCTTCCGGGCCAAGCACGGGTTCGGTCGTTCCGGCGGCGGCTACCGATGCGGACACGGTGCTCGTCGGCAGGTCGAGAGCTTCCTCGTCCGCATGGCCGGCGGCTCCGCTGCCCAAGTCATGCTCTGACGGCGCCGGTCTGGCGGGCGGCGCGCACGCGCAGTACCAGGGTGACGCCGAGCACGGCGACGGCGGCTGCACCAGCGGCTGTCGCCGTTGGCTCCGAGTTCGGCGTGGTGGCCCAGCGGGCCACGGCGATCCAGGCCAGACCCCAGGCGATGGCCGCTGCCACGGCGATGCGGCCTCTGCTCCGTGCCGCCAGGGCGATCCCGATTCCGCCGACGACCACCAGTGTCGAGACCGCCCACCACTCCGGGTCGAGGCCGCCTCCGTCGAAACCGGAACTGGTGAGGGCTGCCGCGACGTTGGCCGCGGTGGCCACGCAGACCCAGCCCAGGTAGATGCCGAGCGTCCCGTCGACGAGCAGGCGCTCCAACGCTCCGCTCGCACGGGACCGCATCAGGATCACCAGGACCCGGCAGAGCAGGGCGAGCAGCGCCGCGATGACCGCAACGCTCACCCAGATCCAACCGGCCTGGACCGCCAGGATCCATGTCGCGTTGAGCAGCATCGTCCCGGCGACGGGCAGCCGGAGGAGGCGTTGCCGGGCAGCGGATGCCGCTGTCGGGAACCACTGCAGCGCCGTGTATCCGGCCAGTCCGAGATAGACCACGGTCCACACGGAGAACGCTCCGGAGGCCGGGGCGAGGAGCGTGGCGTCGGCGGCGAGCGCGCCGTCTGCCGCTGACGCGATCGGGGTGCCACCGAGCACGCCGACCCCGATCATGGAGCCGACCAGGCACACCAGGAAGCTGGCGGTGACGATGATCTGCTGGGACCGGTCCTTGGCGCGCATGTCGGTCTGGTTCTTCGTCACGAGGTCCTCCTCCTGGGCCGCACGGACCCGGTCAGGTCACGGCAGGCCGATGGCCGCGACATTCGCTAGCCTATCTAGGAATCCCACCAGTCACATAGGGGCCGAGCGAGGAAGCGGGAGCAGTCGCGATGACCTGGATCGAACGACGGCGGACGGGCCGGTGACGGGCCGGGCGCGCGTCCTGGTGACCGGGGCCACCGGATATATCGGGGGGCGGTTGGTGCCTGAGCTGCTGGCCGCGGGGTACGACGTGCGCGTGCTGGCCCGCCACCCGGACCGGGTCGCCTCCCGCGACTGGTCCGGCGAGGTTGAGGTGGTCGCCGGCGACGCCACCTCGCGCGACGACCTGCACAGGGCGCTCGACGGCGTGGACGTCGCTTACTACCTGATCCACGCGCTGGGTGCCGGGCCGGGCTTCGCCGAGCGCGACCGCAGCACTGCGCGCGGCTTCGCGGTCGTGGCGCGGGAGATCGGTGTCGGCCGAGTCGTCTACCTCGGTGGCCTGTACCCGGACGGTGAGCGCCTCTCACCTCACCTGGAGTCCCGTCGGGAGGTCGAGCGGATCCTGCTCGACGGCGGCGCGCCGACCCTCGTGCTGCGGGCCGCGGTGATCCTCGGCTCGGGCAGCGCGTCGTTCGAGATGATGCGTTACCTGACGGAGCGGCTGCCGGCGATGGTCGCGCCGCGCTGGATCAACAACCGCATCCAGCCCGTCGCAGTGCGCGACGTCCTGCGCTACCTCGTTGCCGCGGCGAGCATCCCGGCCACGGTCAGCAGAGGCTTCGACATCGGCGGACCCGAGGTGCTGACCTACCGCGAGATGATGCAGCGCTATGCCGCCGTCGCCGGGCTGCGCCCGCGGCTGATCCGTGCCGTGCCCGTGCTGACACCCGGGCTGGCCAGCCACTGGGTCGGCCTGGTGACCCCCGTGCCGCCAGGGATCGCGCGACCACTGGTGGGCTCTCTGGTGCACGAGGTCGTGGCCCAGGAGCACGACATCAAGACGTACGTGCCCGACCCACCCGAGGGACTCATCGACTTCGACACGGCGGTCGAGCTCGCGCTCGCCCGGATTCACGACCTGGACGTGCGCACGAGCTGGGTCTCCGCCTCCACACCTGGCGCGCCGTCGGACCCGTTGCCGGAGGACCCGGACTGGGCCGGCGGAAGTCTGCTCGTGGACGACCGGTCCAGCGAGGTGGACACGACGAGCGAGGCGCTCTGGACCGTGATCGAGGGCATCGGCGGCGCACACGGCTGGTACTCCTGGCGACTGGGTTGGGCGGCCCGCGGTCTCATGGACCGCCTCTTCGGCGGGCCGGGGCTCCGGCGGGGCCGCAGGCACCCCGACCGCCTCGCTCCCGGCGACGCCCTGGACTGGTGGCGGGTGGAGACGGTCGACCCCGGTCGGCTGCTGCGGTTGCGCGCAGAGATGCGCCTGCCTGGACTGGCCTGGCTCGAGCTGTCCATCGAAGGTGGTCCCGATGAACGCCCCACGTTCCGCCAGCGCGCGATCTTCTCCCCTCGCGGTCTGCCCGGACAGCTGTACTGGTGGGCGATCAGACCGTTCCACGGCATCGTCTTCGGTGGCATGCAGCGCAATATCGCTCGCGCAGCCGAACAGCAGAGCCGCAGGAGGCGGCCATGAACAACGCGAGCCGCTCCTCGCCAGCCTCAGGCTGCGCCGGCCAAGCGCTCGTGGCGTGCGTGGGAGCAGATCCCGCCACATTCGGTCCGGTCTACGACGTACTGGCGCCGGTGGCCTTTGGAGTCTCGCTCGGAGTGGTGAACAACGCGGATCGTGCCGCCGAGGTAACTGAAGACGTCATGATGGAGGTCTGGCAGACCGCCGCACTCTACGACCCTGCACTCACGTCCGCCAGGACCTGGGTCGCCACGATCGCTCACCGGCGAGCTTGCGACCACGTCCGGGCCGAGCGGCCTCTGGGCGACCCGGGCTCGCGCGCCCCGGATGTCGAAGCGGAAGCCGTGACCGCCCCTGGCGACGCCCATGAACTCGGTGGCGGCGTCAAGGACGAAGCCCTGCGCCGTCAGCTGGACTCGCTGGCCCCGGCTCAGCGCGAGGCCATCGCCGTGACCTACTACAGAGGCCTCACCTATCGTGAGGTCGCCGAGCGCCTCGGCGTGGAACCCATGAAAGTCCGGACCCGCATCCGTGACGGGCTTGAACACCTGTGCGGTCACCGAGGGAAGTCGCACGCCTGACAGCCGTCTTCTAGTGCGTCGACTGCTCGGCGGGCCACCATCGTGGGATCTGAATTCGGGATCCGGCCGATGCCGCCGGACGCGCCGGTGACGAGAGCCACGTCCTGCCCATCCCCGGAACCTGGGCTGTGTCCGGTGTCGAGTGCGGCGCCTCACAAGGTGCATCTCGACGCGTCGTGCCCAAGGGCAGGGCTACCGGTGCCGTGGAGCGAATCAAGAAACCTCCCTGGTTCGGGCTGAGCTGGAGCTCAGGCGGCGTTTCCGGCTTTCAGCCGGCGCAGGACCGCCTGGGCGGTACGGGTGCCGCTGGCCATCGCCCCTTGGATGGAAGGCGTGTCGCGGTGGTCGCCCGCGACGAAGAGACCGTTGCCGAGGTCGACGGACCGGCGCAGGTCGCCCAGCGGTGGTGGCGCGGCGGGCAGTGCGTTCGGGATGGTCACGGTTCGCAGATGCTCCCAGTGCGTCGTGGGGACCCCGTAGAGGTGAGCGAGCCGTCGGCGGACAGCCGGTTCATCAGCCTCCAGGGCGGCGGGCGCCACGAGCGAAGTCGCGATGAGCGCGCGACCGTCGGGTGCGTACTCGGCAGCGACGTTGCTCAGGACGACCGAGCTGGCGATCATGCGGTCATGGTCGCCGTCGAGCAGCAGGATTGGTTCGGCACCAGGCGGTTCCGGCGCGACGTGGTAGATGGTCGTCAGACCACGCATCGGCGGGACCGTGAGCGAGGGCAGTAGCTGTCCCGCGGTCGGCGGATCAGTGGCGACGACTACCGCGTGGGCGCGCAGCCGTCCGCCGGAATGGTGCACCTCACCGGTGTCGACGCCGTGCACCTCGACACCGCACCGCAGGATGCCGTCGGGCAGTCGCGCGGCGAGCTGGTGCGGGACGGCGGACATGCCCGCGGCGGACATGCCCGCGGCGGGCACGCCCACGCGACCGCGAACGAAGCTGCGCCAGACCAGGTCGACATAGTGGCTCGACGTGTTCAGCTCGTCCTCGCCCAGCACACCGGCGAGGAACGGCCGCAGGAAGTGCTCGAGCCCGGCCCCACCCAGACCCCACCGGCGTAGCGAATCGGCAGCGGTTGTCTCGTCCCACGTGAGCAGGCGGTGGACGGGTCGGTACGCCGCGTGGGCGGTGTAGGCGGCCAGTGCCAGCTTGTCGTTCCACGGCAGCAGCCTTGACCCGACGGTCGCCGCGAGTCCGCCGGGGTGTCGGCGTGGATCGACGACCCGATGCAGCCGACCGCCGTAGCGCACCAACGCGCCCGCGGTGAACAACTGCAGGTCGAGCGACGGAAGGTCCAGTCGGCGACGCACCTGGGGGTAGGAGGTGTTGAGCACCTGGAACCCGCGGTCGACCACGAAACCTTCGACGTGATCGGTGGTGACCCGGCCGCCGGGTCGTTGCGAACGTTCCAGGAGACAGACGTCGAGCCCGGCGTCCGTCAGATCGATGGCGGCGACGAGCCCGGCCATGCCCGCTCCGACGATCACCACGTCGTGATCTGTCACCGAGACCTCCCAGGTATGGCCAGCTTTCCACGACCTTCGAACCCGTCCGGGTCACGCGCATGGCGGCGTCTACCGGCCACGGCTACGTTGGTGCAGACATGAATGACTCCCCAGCGCTGGTGTGGTTCCGCCGCGACCTTCGCGTGACTGACCAGCCCACCTTCCTCGCCGCGGGGCAGAACACTCGCGCACTGGCGCTGTTCGTGCTCGACCAGCGACTGCTCGCGCCCGCCGGAGCGCCGCGGCACTGGTTCCTCTACGGCTGTCTGCGAGATCTCGATGAGAGCCTGGACGGCCGGCTGCTGGTCGTCGAGGGTGACCCGGTCGAGGTCGTCCCACGGGTCGCCCGTAAGATCGGCGCGGACAGCGTCCACATCGCCGCCGACTTCGGACCCTACGGCCAGGCACGCGACCGTGCCGTGGAGGGGGCGCTCACCGAGCAGGACCGAGAGCTGGTCCGCACAGGCTCTCCCTACGCAGTGGCACCTGGCCGCGTCCGGAGCGCCGACGGCGGTCGCTACCGCGTGTTCACCCCGTTTCGACGGGCCTGGGCCGAGCACGGATGGCGCGACCCGGCCGACACCGATGCGGACTACCTCGACTG
Source organism: Antribacter gilvus (assembly GCF_003946865.1). Classification (GTDB taxonomy): domain Bacteria; phylum Actinomycetota; class Actinomycetes; order Actinomycetales; family Cellulomonadaceae; genus Antribacter; species Antribacter gilvus. Next base: position 322,688 of record NZ_QXTH01000004.1, on the reverse strand, counting down.
GATCGACCCGGGGACGGTCAAGGTCGAGGCGACACCGGTGCCCGAGGACGTCCCTGTCACCGCGGAGCTGCCGGACCCCGGTGAGGCGGCAGCACGGAAGCGGTGGGAGACCTTCGTGCACGATCACCTCCAGGACTACGCGGACGGCCGGGACCGGCCCGACCAGCCCGGTACCTCGCGCATGTCGGTCTACCTCAAGTACGGCTGCGTGCACCCCCGCACCCTGCTCGCCGACCTCGCTGCCAAGAGATCGGACGGGGCGCAGTCGTTCCGCAGCGAGCTCGCATGGCGCGACTTCTACGCCGACGTCCTCGACCAGCGCCCGGACTCCGCCCGTCGGAACTACGACCGCTCGTACGACGCGCTGAAGACCGACAGCGGGCCGGACGCCAACCGGCTGTTCACCGCCTGGAAAGAGGGTCGCACCGGCTTTCCCATCGTCGACGCCGGGATGCGGCAGCTGCTGGCCGAAGGGTGGATGCACAACCGCGTGCGGATGATCACCGCGTCGTTCCTCGTCAAGGACCTGCACCTGCCGTGGTGGTGGGGAGCCAAGCACTTCATGCGCTCGCTCGTCGACGGCGACCTCGCCTCCAACCAGCACGGCTGGCAGTGGGTCGCCGGCAGCGGCACCGACGCCGCCCCGTTCTTCCGGGTGTTCAACCCCGTGCTGCAGGGGGAACGGTTCGACCCGGACGGCGACTACGTGCGGACCTACGTGCCCGAGCTCGCTGACGTGACCGGAAAGGCGGTGCACAAGCCCTGGGCCCTGCCGGACGGCCCGCCTGCCGGGTATCCCGCGCCCGTCGTCGACCACAAGCGCGAAAGGGCAGAAGCCCTGGATCGTTACGAAGCCGTCCGGGAGTCCAGACGCCGCGAACGCGGAGCTCACTGACAACGGGTTCGTCGACCCGGGCACTGGTTGCCTCAGAGGGCCGCCAGCGCGGCGCGCGGGTTGGGGCAGCAGGTCTTGTGGCAGTACGCGGATGTTCCATCCTGACTGCCGCGAAGCGCCGCAACGACCTGCTCATCGCGTTCGGTCGACGCGCGTTCGAGGACCAGCTCGCGCACCATGGACACGAACCGAGGGTCGACGCCTGGTGTCGCCGCGCGGGCGAAGGGCAGCCCGACGCGCTCGGCAACGTCCTTGGCCTCGGTGTCGAGGTCGTAGATGACCTCCATGTGGTCGGAGACGAAGCCGATCGGTATCACCGCGGCGCCAGGAGTGCCGCTCGCCGCGAGCTGTTCCAGGTGATCGCCCACGTCCGGCTCCAACCAGGGCTGGCTCGGGGGCCCGGACCGGCTGCAGTACACCAGGTCGTAGGCAGCTGACCCGCCGGTGCGTCGGGCGACTTCGCCCGCGACCGCCCTGGCCACGGCGTGGTGCTGGGCGACGTAGGCGCCGCCGGCTCCGCTCACGTCGTTCATCGCGGTCGGGATCGAGTGCGTCACGAAGACCATCCGCGCACCCGTCGGCAGCTCGTCCAGCGAAGCGAGCGTCGCGTCGACGAACGGTTCGACGAAGCCCGGGCGGTCGAAGTAGTGCGGCAGCCGGTGCAGCTCCGGCGCGTCGTCACCGACCGTGGCCACCGCGGCGGCCAGGTTCTCGCGGTACTGCCGGCACCCGGAGTAGGACGCGTAGGCGGCGGTGACGAAGTACGCGGCGCGCCGCACGCCGTCGGCGGCCATGGCCCGCAACGTATCGGGGAGGTACGGGTCCCAGTTGCGGTTGCCCCAGTAGACCGGAAGGTCGATGCCGTTGGAGGAGAGGTCGGTCTCGATCGCCGCCATCAGCGCGCGGCACTGATCGTTGATGGGACTGCGCCCACCGAACCCGTAGTAGTGCTCGCCCACCTCGACCAGCCGCTCGTCGGGGATCCCACGACCACGAGTGACGTTCTGGAGGAAGGGGAGAACATCGTCGGGTTTCTCCGGCCCGCCGAAGGAGACCAGGAGCAGGGCGTCGAACGGCAGTGGGGCAGCTGACATGGTTTCTACGTTGCCTCTCATCGGACTAGTCCCCGACTGGATCCGGGGGTTCTTGCAGTTCAGATTCCGGGTCGGGGACGGGCTTCGGCGTGCTCCCGACCGAGCAGGTGTCGCAGGGCCGGCTCCAGGGTGGCGTACCGGAAGCGGTGTCCTTGTGCGAGCAGGGCGGCGGGTGAGACGCGTTGGCTGGCCTCGGCGAGCTCGGTCGCGCCCTGCTTGCCCAGCAGCAGCCGTGGCCCCAGTGCGGGTACCGGCAGCGCTGCCGGCCGCCGCAGCACGGTGGCCAGGGTCTTGGCGTAGGTCGTGTTGCGTACCGGCTGTGGCGCGACGGCGTTGACCGCACCGGACAGGGCGGTGTCGTAGATCGCGCGGTGGTAGACGTCCACCAGGTCGTCGATCCCGATCCACGACTGCCACATCTGCCCGTGGCCGAGCTTCCCGCCGAGCCCGGCGGCGAACAGCGGGTAGAACAGCCGCAGCGTGCCACCGCGCGGGGACTGCACCAGTCCCGTGCGCACCTGGACCACCCGTAGTCCTGCGTCCGCGGCTGCCGACGCGGCGTTCTCCCAGTCCGCGACGACGTCGGCCAGGAAACCGTCACCTGGTGCACTGGACTCGTCCAGGATCTCGTCGCCGCGGTCCGGGCCGTAGTAGCCGATGGCCGACGCGCAGACGAAGACGGCCGGTCCGCCCCGGGTGCGGCCGGCCAGCTCGGCCAGTGCCCGGGTCGGCCCGATGCGTGATCCGCGCACTGCTGCACGGTGGGAGTCGTTGAACCGGCCGGCGATCGAGGCGCCGGCGAGGTGGACCACGGCGTCAACGCCGCGCAGCAGGTCGTCGGCCGGTGCCTGCGGGTCCCAGCGCCGCTCGTCGGGCCCCTCCGGGCGGCCTCGGACCAGCCGGATGACGCGGTAGCCCGCCGTGGTCAGGAACGGTGCGAGGGCGCTGCCGACCAGGCCGTGGCTGCCGGTCATCGCGACGACCCGGGGACGGTCGCCGTTGTTCCGGGCCGTGGCCTGCGCCGCCAGGTCCATGCTGAGCTGGCGGTGCCGGTAGGCGAACATGCCCCGCAGCAGCGCACGCGGCACCGGGGTCTGCACCGTGTCCGTGATGCGGGTGTGGTCGCCCTCGGTACGGAAGTCGTGGGTGTGCCGCCACGGCAGAAACCAGCGCAGCGGCGCGGAGACCAGCTCGTCGACGAACCGCTCTGGCGGTCGGTAGCCCGAGTGCCGTGCCACCCACCGCACGCCGAGGGGCAGCCCGAGCACGGCCTCGCCGCCGGCCAGCGACGGCGCCTCCTGCACGACGTGGACGGGTGCCCAGGGCGGTGTGAGTCTGTGGATCGCGCCGGGCTGCTGGTGCCAGGCGAAGACCTCGGACCGGGGGTAGGGCACGACGCTCGAGAAGGTCTGTGGCATGGCTCTTCCTGTTCAGATGTCGAAGGTGGCGATCGTGATGAGCAGGATCGTCACGGCGGCGCCCACCGCGTAGTTGACCCACAAGAAGTGCCGCCAGCCGCCGTTCGCGCGTGCCGAGTCCTCGTCGCGCAGGCGAGCGTAGGGAAGTGCCAGGGCGAGGTAGGGCAGCACGAGCAGGCCGGCGAGCGCGCCCGGCCACCCGGTGGTGACGACCAGCAGCCCGGCGGCGACCCAGGCACCCAGGGCGCAGCGGACGGTGCGGGCCGCACCGAACACCGTCGCGATCGAGGAGATGCCGCCCGCGCGGTCGGGGACCACGTCCTGGACCGCACCGAAGGCGTGACTCGCCATGCCCCACAGCAGGAAGGCGCCCAGCACCGCGACGATCTCCGGGGTGGGGGCGGCCTGGGCCAGGGTCAGGCCGTAGACCGCCGGGCTGACGAAGTGCACGCTCGACGTCAGCGAATCGAGCACCGGCACCTCCTTGAAGCGGAACGGCGGCGCGGAGTAGGCGATAAGCGCGAAGAGGCTGACGGCGAGCGCTACCCAGGACAGCGGCGGGCCGAGCACGAGCAGGACGGCGACGAACGGTAGGCAGGTCGCCACCGACGCGATCAGGACGGTGCGGTGCCGTCGTGGTGCCAGGAGGGCGCCCTCGACGCCGCCCTTGCGGGGGTTGGCCAGATCGGACGCGTAGTCGAACACGTCGTTGATGCCGTAGAGCGCGAGGTTGTACGGCACCAAGAAGAACAGCGTGCCGATGATCAGCGTTGCGTCGATCTCGCGCACGGTCAGGAGGTACGCCACGGCGAACGGATAAGCGGTGTTGATCCAGCTCAGGGGCCGCGATGCGCGCACGAGGTCAGCGATCACGACGGCTCCCCAGGTAGGTCCAGAGCGCGGGCAGCAGGATGACGGCCGCGAGCGGGTAGGCGAAGTCCTCGACGGGTGCCAGGCCGATCCGGAGCCCTGAGATGTGGGCGTCGGAGTAGGCGAACAGCCCGCTCGCGATCATGATGGTGTCGAACACCGCGGTGAGCAGGAGCAGGGCCACGGTGGCGAGCACGACGGCGCGCCAGCCGGCGGGTCGTGCCCCGGTGCGGCGCGTGGCGGCTACCCGCGCCACGACGGCGACCACCGTGGCCGCCGCGAGGAAGCCGAGCGCCAGCATCAGGTAGGTCATCGGGGCCCGTCCTCTCGTTCGGGAGCGCGCTCGTCCCGTCGGCGGTCGCCGCGCCGGCTCGAGCGGTCAAGGACACGCTGGGCGCCGAGCACCAGCACCATGGTCAGCTCGCAGAGGAACAGCAGGAACACGAGCTCTTCGACGGGTAGCTCGGGGGCGAGCATGAGCCCGGTCATGTACCGCCCGGAGCCGTGGAAGAACACCCCGAGCCCGATGCCCGCCAGGTCCCAGAGCAGGAAGAACACGGTGCCCAGGGCGAGAACTGCCGCCGCCCGGGCGGGGTCCTGCCAGCAGAAGAGCCGGTACCTGCGGTCCAGCAGCAGCACCCCGGCCGCCGAGAAGAGCAGCACGACGAGGTAGGCGAAGCTCATCGGCCCTCCGGCAGCGGGCCGCCACTGGTGTCGCCCCGCAGGCGCTTGACGACCAGCTCCGCGCTGATGAGGCACATCGGCAGCCCGATCCCCGGGATGGTCGTGGCGCCCGCGTACAGGAGACCGTCCACCCGCGACGACGCGTTCCGTCCACGGAACATCGCGCTCTGCCGCAGCGTGTGCCCAGGGCCGAGGGCTCCGCCACGCCAGGCGCCGAAGTCCCGCTCGAAATCGGCCGGGCCGATCGTGCGCCGGACCATCACACGGTCCGCGAGGTCGAGCGTCCCGGTCCAGTCGGCGATCTGTGCGATGGCGTCGTCGACGATGCGTTCGACCTGGGCATCCCCGGAACCGTCGACGCCGCCCGCTCCTATGCCGGTGTCGGCCGGTACGGGGATCAGGACGAAGAGGTTCTCGTGGCCGGGCGGTGCGACGTCGTCGGTAGCACTCGGCCGGCAGACGTAGAGCGACGCGGGACGGGGCACTGTGCGCCGGTCGCCGAAGATCGCGTCGAACCCTTCCTGCCAGTCGCGGGCGAACAGCAGCGAGTGGTGGGCCAGTTGCGGGAGCTCGCCGCGCACCCCCAGCAGTGCCAGCACCGCACCGGGTCCCGGGTCGCGGCGCTTCCACCAGCGGTCGCTGTGGCTGCGGTGCTCGGGTTCGAGCAGGTCGTGCTCGGTGACGCGCAGGTCCGCCGTCGAGACCACGATGTCTGCGGGCAGGTGCCGCGAGTGACCGGTGAGGTCGCTCACCTCGACGCCGGTCACGGCGCCGTCTGCCACCGTGATCCGGTTCACCCGCTGTCCGGTGTGCAGCTTCGCGCCCTGCCCCTCGGCGGAGCGCGCGACGGCGTCGATCACGGAACCGAACCCGCCGCGGGGGTACAGCACTCCCTGCGTGACGTCGAGGTGGCTCATCAGGTGGTACATGCTGGGCGCCGCACTCGGTGAGGTGCCCAGGAACACCGCCGGGTAGCCGAGGATGCGGCGCACCCGGTCATCCGTCGTGTGCCGGGCGATGAAGCGGTCCAGCGGCTCACCGAGCAGGCGTGCCAGACGCGGCAGCCGGCCCACCAGGTCACGGTCGAGGAAGGGCCGCGGAGACGCGAACGTCGCGTAGAGGAACCGCTCGGTGGCGATGCGGTACGTCTGCGCCGCCGAGTCCAGGTAGGCCCCCAGCCTCCCCGCGGACGGCGGATCGAGCGCCGCGAGGGCCTCGCGCGCGCCGTCGGCCGGCAGGTCGAAGGGCTCGGGGCCGCCCTCGAAGAAGACCCGGTAGGACGGATCGAGGCGCACGAGGTCCAGCTCCTTGGCCGCGCTCGTGCCCAGCAGCCGGAAGAAGTGCTCGAAGACCTCCGGCATGAGGTACCAGGACGGGCCGGTGTCGAACCGGAAGCCGCCGTGCTGCCACTGCCCCGCGCGGCCGCCGAGCTCCGAGCGCGCCTCCAGCAGAGTGACCGCCGCACCGTCCCGCGCGAGCAGGGCGGCGGTCGCCAGGCCCGAGATACCACCGCCCACCACGACCACGCGTCGACCGCGCACCGCATCGTCCGTGAGGTCGTTCATGCGTCCCATCGCCTTCCTTCGCGCGCTCCGGCCAGTGTCGTGGCGACGATGCGGAGCTTGACGGCGGTGGGCACGGACACTCGCTGGTTGCGCAGATGGGCGGTGGTCGTGTGCCGCAGTCTCTCGTTGAGCTCGGTGAACAGTCCGGCGGCCAGCGCGGTGGCGCGGCGTGGGCCCGGGGGAAGCAGGGGGACGGCGGCGCGTGCTGCTGCCAGGTCGGCGTCGATGTCCTTGACGATCACTGCCTTGTGCTCGTCGTCGAACCCGTCCGGGGCCATGTCGGGGAAGTAGGACCGGCCCAGGCGGTCCTGGTCGTCGCCCAGGTCGCGCAGGAAGTTGATCTTCTGGAACGCGGCGCCCAGCCGGCGGGCACCCTCCTCGAGCCGTTCACGTACAGCGGGGGAGACCGGGTGCTCGTGCAGGAACGCGCGCAGGCACATCAGGCCAACGACCTCGGCGGACCCGTGGACATAGGTGCGGTACTCCTCGTCACTGAGCGAGACGACCGGGTCGAGATCGCGCCGCATGGAAGCGAAGAACGGGCGCACGAGCTTCTCGTCGATACCGACGGTCCTGGCGGTGGCGGCAAAGGCATGCACGACGATGTTCGCGCTGAACCCGCTGTGCAAGGTCGCGAGCGTCTCTTGTTCCAGGGCGTCGAGGGTGCTGCGACATTGGGCCGGTGCGAGCCCTGCCTCGTGTGCGGGGCCGTCGACGACCTCGTCAGCCACCCGCACCAGCGCGTAGATGTCCTCGATCATCGCTCGCATCGTGGGTGGCAGCAGGCGGGTGGCCAGGCTGAACGAGCTGGAGTACGCGCCCAGGACGCGGGCCGCCGCGTTGTGCGCGGTCTCGGAGTACAGCGCGAGGGAGGACGACGGGTTCATGACTCACGCTCCGCGAGAGTGTTTGTGAGCGCGACCAGCTGCTGTCGCAGGCCGGAGGGCAGGGTCGTCTCGCCGATGGTGGTGATCGTTGCCCGCCGCATGCGGTCGATGAGGTCGACGGTCGCGTCGCGTGCACCGGTGGTGACCAGCGCGGTCCGGAGGCGTTCGGCGCCGCTCTCGTCGAGCTGCGAGTCGCCCCACAAGTGACGCACCGCGCTCCATGCGGGCCGGCCCTCGGCGAACGCGACCAGCAGTGTCCGTTTGCCCTGGCGCAGGTCGCCCGTCGTGCTCTTTCCCGTGCGGTTCGTGTCGCCGAAGACGCCGAGCAGGTCGTCACGCAGCTGGTAGAGCACACCCAGGGCGACACCGACCTGCTCCAGCTCGGTGGACGCCTGCTCCCCGGTCCCGGCGAGCGCCGCCCCGGCGCGCAGCGGTGCGGCGAACGAGTAGCCGGCCGTCTTGTTCTCCATCATCCGCACGACGCGCTCGGGTGTGGCCTGTGCCGTACCCAGCCCGAACGCGATGTCGTCGTGCTCGCCGGCTGCGGCGCGGAACAGGCTCTCGTCGATGATGTCGGCGAGCTGGGCGCGAACGGCAGGCCGCACCTGCGCGACGAGGGCGTGTGCGGCACTGAGCAGCAGGTCGCCGCCCAGGATGGCCGAGGCGTCGCCCCAGGCCGATGCGGTGTGGGACGACAGGCCTGACCGGCTCGCGTCGGCCGCGAACTCGGCGGACACGGTGGGCCGTCCGCGTCTGCTGAGGTCGCGGTCGATGACGTCGTCGTGCAGCAGCAGTGCCGTGTGGAGCAGCTCGAATGCCGCCGCCGCAGTGGTGGCGTCCTCGGGGGACGGGGCGCCGAACGCCCGGTGAGTGTCCAGCAGGAGGCGCGGTCGCAGCCGCTTGCCCCCGCTGCTCGCCAGCTCCAGCCGCCTCCACAGCCGCGCGTAGTGCTCGCCCAGTGGTGCGGCTCGCCGGATGCGGTCTGCGAACAGCTCGTCCAGGACGACGTCGACGCCGTCTCGGGTCAGGACCGCGGTCATCGGTGGGCCCGCTCGTTCGGGGCGGAGACGGTGTAGTAGGACAGCTCGGTGGCCTGGCGTACGAACCAGGGCGAGTACGCCCAAGGAGCAGCGCCCAGAGCCAAGCCGAGCGCGCCTGGTTCGGACGACCGGGCCTCCATCACCTCGTCCGGCTCCGGATGGCCGCTGAGCTCCGTTGCGATGGGTGTGCCGTCCTCGTCCAGCAGGACCACTCTCTCCGTTGACATCGGTCCCCTCGGGTAGATTCTTGCTAGCCAGGCTATATTTAAGCACGGGAAGCATTACTCGCAAGGATAGGATCTGAACGTGGTCCAGGAACAGGTGTCGGGCGGCTCTGTGGAGCCGTCGATGCTGGACCCGCGCGTGCTGGATCCCGACCAGGAGCTGGTCAGTCGGACCGCTCTCACGGATCGTGACGTCGACCAGGTGGTGCGCCTGCTGGAGGGTCTGCGGCGCTGGCGCGAGGCCGAGCATCGTGTGAGCGAGGCGTCGCGGCGCTACATGAAGCTGGGCGAGACCGATATGCGCGCTCTGCGTTTCATCATCACACTGAGCAATCAGGCTCGCCTGGCGACGCCCGGTGCCATCGCCACCCATCTCGGCATCTCGTCCGCCTCGACGACCAAGCTGCTGGACCGGCTCGCCGAGAGCGACCACATCCGCAGGCTTCCGCACCCCTCCGACCGCCGGAGCGTCACCATCGAGGTGACGGAGGAGACCGCGCGCGTCGCCCGTGAGACCGTCGGGCGGAGCCACGCCCACCGGTTCGACGCCGCGGCCCGGCTGACCTCGCAGGAGAGAGAGATCGTCACTCGTTTTCTCGATGACCTGGCGGCCACGGGCGAGCACCTGTAGCACGTCGTCGCGCGGGCCCGGCACGCCTGCCGGGCCCGCGGGCGGCCTGATCGCCCTGCTGCGCCTGGGCGGAACCGCTGGCAGCCCTAGCGGCGCCCGCGGGCGAGCTTGGAGGGCCACCAGATGGCCCGGCCGACGTCGTAGGAGAGGGCAGGAACGAGCAGCGAACGGACGACGAACGTGTCGAGCAGCACGCCGAACGCGACGATGAAGGCGAGCTGGACGAGGAACAGCACCGGGATGACCGCCAGCGCGGTGAAGGTGGCGGCGAGCACCAGGCCCGCCGACGTGATGATGCCGCCGGTCAGCCTCAGGCCACGAAGCACGCCCTCCCGGGTGCCATGCGTTATCGACTCCTCCCGCACCCGTGTCATGAGGAAGATGTTGTAGTCGATGCCGAGCGCGACAAGGAACACGAACCCGAACAGCGGTACGGCAGGATCGGCGCCCGGGAAGCCGAGCAGGTCGTTGAACACCAGGGCGGCCACTCCCATCGCCGTGCCGAAGGAGAGCACCGTGGTCAGGATCAGGAGCACGGGCGCGAGGACGGCCCGCAGCAGGAGCATGAGGATCAACAGGATGACGACCAGCACGGTCGGCACGATGACGGTGCGGTCGCGGATCGATGCGTCGTTCGTGTCGAGGTCCGTGGCGGACACGCCCCCGACGAGGGCCTCAGGAACGACGTCGGCGTAGCTGGCGCGCAGGTCGCGGATGGTCTCTTCCGCGGCGGCGGAGTCGGCGGCGTCGGACAGGGTGGCCTGGAGGAGCACGTCCCCGTCGGACACGACGGGCTCGGGTACCGGGGTGCCGGGCGGGCCGAGGGCCTCGATGCCGTCGGCGGTGACCGGGGCCGTGCTGCTCGGGGTATCCGCGGTGACCGCGACGGACGCGATGCCGTCCTCGTCCAGCAGGACGTCGGCGGCGTCCTGCAGGTCCTCCTGGGGCGTGAGGACATAGGCGGGGCTGCCGGAGCCAGCTGGGAAGTGCTCGGCCAGCCGGTCCTGTCCGGTGCGCGCCTCGGAGGCGCCGAGGACGAGTTCCGACTGCGGTACGCCGGAGGCCTGGAGCTGGGTGACGCCCAGGCAGCCGACGGCGAGCACGAGCGCGGTGGTGACCCACGTGATACGCGGACGGGCGCGCACCAGGCCAGCGACCCTGCCCCAGAGGCCGCCGGCCTCGCCACCCGCCTGGGCGGAGGCAGGGTCGTACACCGGGCGCCGCGGCCAGAACGCGGCGCGGCCCATGGCCAGCAGCAGCGCCGGGAGCAGGGTGAGCGCCGCCAGCATCGCGAACGCGATGCCGATCGCCGCGACCGGTCCAAGGGTGCTGTTGGAGCGCAGCTCGCTGAGCAGCAGGCAGAGCAGCCCCACGATGACGGTGCCGCCCGAGGCAAGGATTGGTTCGAACGAGCCGCGTAGTGCGCGTCTGGTGGCGGTCCACCGGGCGGGCGTGTGCACCAGCTCCTCGCGGTAGCGAGCCACGTACAGCAGTGCGTAGTCGGTCGCCGCCCCGATGACGAGGATGAACAAGATCCCCTGAGTCTGTCCGCTGAGCAGCAGCACCCCCTGGTTCGCCAGGTTCCAGACGACCAGCAGGGCCGCGCACAGGGCGAACAAGCTGGTGGCGAGCACGGCCAGCGGGAGCAGCAGCGAACGGTAGACGATCACGAGGATGATCAGTACGGCGGCGAGGGCGACTCCCAGCAGGAGGCCGTCGATCCCCGCGAAGGCGGTCCCGAGGTCGCTGGACAACCCTGCGGGACCCGTGATGTACACGTCGACGCCGTCCGGCAGGTCGGTCGCCAGGGCGTCACGCAGTGCGGTGGTCGCCTCGCCGAGGTCCGCCGAGCCGGACAGCGGGACGAACGCCTGCGCTGCCACGCCGTCATCAGACGGGATCACCGGGGAGACATCGCCGTCCACCGTGCCGAGCCCGCCCGCCTCTGCCAGCCGGTCACCGATGACGTCCAGGTCCTCGTCGGTCAGAGCATCCTGCGAGACGAAGACCACGACCGCGGGGATCGCGTCGCCCTCGGTGAAGCCGTCGAGCCGTTCCTGCACCTCGGTGGCCTCGGCCGTGGTGGGCAGGTACGCCGTGCGGTCGTTGGAAGAGACCTCGTCGATCCGCCCGAACAGCGGCCCACCGAGCCCGGCTGCCGCCACCCAGACCAGGATCAGAGCGGCGGGCAGCAACACGCGTAGCCAGCGGGGTACCCGTGAGACCGCTCCATCAGACACCTCACCGCCCGACGGGGAAGGGCTCGGGTCGGTGCGGTGCGGGCGCGAGTTCATGTACTGGAGTGCTCCGGGTCGAATTTATTTAGCCTGGCTATATTCAAGCATAAGACGCAACTTCCAGGCGGTAAAATCCGCGGGTGGATCCAGAACCTCCAGCGCGCGACGAGTTCGAGCCGTCGATGATGGACCCCCGAGTCATGGATCCCGACCAGGAGATCGTGCTCCGCTCGGGCATGGACGACGGGGACGTGGACCAGGTAGTACGCGTCCTGGAGGCATTGCGTCTCTGGCGTGAGACCGAACGCCGCATGAGCGAGGCCTCCCGGCGTTACATGAAGCTCGGCGAGACCGACATGCGGGCGCTGCGCTACATCATCGCGATGCAGAACCACGGGCGCGTCGTAACACCGGGCGCGATTGCCCAGCACCTCAGCATCACGACGGCGTCGACCACGAAGCTGATCGACCGGCTGGCGGCGGGCGGACACGTGCTGCGGTCTCCGCACCCCTCAGACCGGCGCAGCCTCGCGATCGAAGTCACCGAGGACACGCGGCGTGCGGCACGCGAGACGGTCGGCCGAAGCCACGCACGCCGGTTCGCCGCGGCCGCCCGCCTGACCGCGCAAGAGCGGGAGATCGTCACTCGCTTTCTCCACGACCTCGCAGACCCTGGCATGGACGAGCAGCAGCGTAAAGCTGTGATACGCGCACCGTCGCTCCACAGTGCCGGCCACGTTAGGTGACTTAGCGAACGCTGCGATGCAGGCGATCGTGCGGGCGGTCGTGCACGGGGTGACACTGAAGAGCCGTCGTCCGATCTCTACCGGAGGGGCTATGCCTCGTGTTGCCGTCGCACACGGCGTCGTACCGGGCGACGTGGTGCGTGCCGCTGCGGTGGGCAGTCTCGTGGTCGGCATCGTGGCTCTCGGAGGGGTTGCGGGCGCGTTGTTCTTCCTGGTGCTGGGCGGGGTCCTCGTCCCGCGGCTCCTGCGTCTGCCGACGGTCCTCGACCTCTGCTTCGGCTTCAGCCTCTTGCTGGCGGCGTGGGCCTCCCAGCTCGGGTGGTACGAGGCCGTGCCATGGCTCGATCTCCTCATGCACGCGGTGTGTACGGGCCTCATCGCAGCCGTCGGTGTCATCATCATGCTCCGCGCGCGAATGCTGGAGGCCGGTGCGCTCCCCGGGCGAGCGAAGGCCGGACTGGTCCTGACGACCACCGCAGTCGGCGCACTGAGCGCGATCGTGTGGGAGCTGGGGGAGTGGGCCGGGCACATCTACCTCCACGAAGGCATCGACGTCGGATACCCGGACACCATCGCTGATCTTGCCTTCGGCCTGTTCGGTTCGATGCTGGCCGGAGTCGCCCTCGCAACCAAAGACCAGGCATGGAGGCGCGGGCGTGACAGCTGACCTCGCGCCGACCGTTTCGGTAGTCGTCCCGGTGCGCGACGACGCGCCGGCGCTGGACAGGTGTCTGTCCCTGCTGGCCCGCCAGACCGTGGCCCCGCTCGAGGTCGTCGTGGTCGACAACGCCTCGACCGACGCATCCGCTGCGGTGGCACACCGCTGGGGTGCCGTGGTCGTCGCCGAACCCAGCGTCGGGATCCCCGCCGCCGCAGCGACCGGGTACGACGCCGCGAAGGGTGCCGTCATCGCGCGGCTCGACGCCGACTCCCGGCCCGGCCCGCTGTGGGTGCAGACGGTCGTGGAGCGTATGGTCGCCGACCCGGGGCTCGATGCGCTCACAGGTACCGGCAGCTTCTACGATGCGCCGCGGGGTCTGCGGTCCGCTGTGGCCGTGGCCTACCTGGGGGCGTACTACGTCCTCGGACACCTTGCACTCGGGCACATCGCCCTGTGGGGCTCGTGCATGGCGATGCGCTCCAGCGCCTGGCGGGCCGTACGCCGAGACGTCGTGCGGGACGACGCCGAGGTGCACGACGACCTCGACCTGGCGTTCCGGCTCGGTCCTCGCCGACGCATCCGACTCGACCGTTCGTGGCGGGTAGGCGTGTCCGCGCGCAGCTTGCGCGGGCGGCGCCAACGACGTCGGCGGCTCGACCGCGCGTGGCGCACCCTGCGGCTCAACTGGGAGGTCTCACCCCCGTGGGATCGGTGGCGGCGCCGAACGTCGGGTCCAGAAAATGCCCGGCAAAGCTGACTGGGACTTCAGGTCATCACCACAGAGACACGCGCGGTGCACATCCATAGCACTGGACGACGCGTCGCGAGCTTGCCGACTGTCCGAGGCGCGCTGTTCGTACGGCGGATTCCTTGTTGTTAATCGAGAGAGAACGTCAAACGTCGTTCGAGCACGTCCTCTGCGACGGATCGTAGGCTCGTCGATCGCAAGAAGGCATTCGCCCGGATCACCGCGAACGCATCCTCTGCGCGTATCCCCAGTTGGGCGATGACCATTCCGGCTGCCCGATGGAGCAATGCTCGCTCTGACCAATCAAAGAACTCGGCGTTCGCCAGGAGGTACGCCCCAGTGATGTCGGCGAGGATCTGCAGGTCCTTCGCACCGCGGGAATGCGCATCCGTCACGTAAAGGCTGAGCACCCCGACGACGCTGCCCCCCGCCCGCATCGGCACCGCGTAGAGCGTCACCTCAGCGCCGACCGATCCAGCCAGCTGGGAGAAGACGGGATACTCGTCCACCACTCCATCGATGCGCATGACCACCAGCTGGTCCTCGGCCATCGCCTGGTGCACCGGGCCCTCGCCCAGGATCTCCTGAAGCGGTTCGAGGTCCTCGAACGCTCCTGATGTGCTGACGGCGACTCGCTCGTCCGGCCCGGCCGCGACCGTCAGGGCACCGCCTTGCGCACCTAAGGCGTCGACGCATGTCTCGCACAGCCTCATCGCCCACTTACGGTCAGTATCAGCCTCGGGTAGAGACCGCGCTAGCAAACCCAGAAGTCGCGGCGCATTCACCTCGTGCGTCACCCCCTTGCCCCCGACCTCTCTCTCACACCACGACCTACCAGTCGCATGGCCCGCTTCGTCACCGTCGACGAAGCGAGAACAGAATAGCCGCCGCGCCGCTCGGTGATGCTTCCGGGCCGCAGGAGGTGTCAGAGGTTGTCCGGCCGTCACATACACCTCGTCGGACCACGCCCGCTCACCCGTCGCCAGGTCGAGCCCGTAACGCCCGACCGGGGGCCAGCGCACAGCAAGTCGACGATGCCTGCCCGTCAAGGTTGCATCGACCCCCGCAGTCCTGATCGAGGAGCCAACCTTCTATCCGCATCATCGCGCTCGACCTCGACCACCACGTAGACGAGTGAGCAACGACGGGCCGCAAGGGGTCGTCACACTGCATCAACGCATCTACAGGCTTGGGACGGGACGAATTCCCGACTGTGAACGGCCCCGAACCTCTGGACGATTCACGCGTTGCAGGGCTATTCGGGCGGCATCGCGGTCCCGGCCTTGACGGAGGTCGCCGCCCGGCGATCCGAGTGGTACTGGCCCGGTGACGTCGTACCTGTCCCGGTAGGCCGCAACCGCCCCGACAGCCCTGGACCAGGCTTCTCGGCCAGGCCCATCGAGTGGCTCACGACCGATCCGCTCGACCCAGGCTGCCCGGGTCCGGATTGCGGACCTGGCCAGCGCGGTAGCGCGTTCACGGATGAGTCGGGCTCGTTCCTCGAGTGCCTCGCGCGCGTCGTCGGACATGGGTCCGAGGGCAGGCGGAATCAGGCCGGCGATCAGCTGCGCGGGACGACGCGATGGTCGGACGCGTCGTGGAGTGTCGCGGGCGAGCCGGGCCAGCACGACGGCGCAGGGATCGTCGGCGTCCAGGAGGTGGCGTCGCCCAACGACGCGAGCGAGTGTGGCGTGGGCGTCGTGTCCGGCCGCTTCGGTGCGGCGGAGCTCAGCACACAAGGACCAGAACGAATCGCTTTCGATCGCGGTACGCGCCTCGGCGGGCTTAAGACTGCCGTCGGTGACGAATGTCCGCAGGGCCAAGTCGGCCCAGCGGTCGCGCTGGGCGAGGCTGGCGATGGTGTCATATTCCGCGGCGAGCTGTGCGATGCCGGCCCACTTGTCGTGCTCGGCGGCCCGGGTCTGCTGGGCAGAGAGTTCGGCACCGGAGTGCTGGAGCACCCCGAACAGGATGCCATGGGCGGTGGTCTCATCATCGGGTCGCGGGTTGTGCTCGATGGTGGGCTCGTCCAGCGCGACGTACGCCATGTTGGTGTCGCGCCCTCGGGTCATCGCGACATAGAGGTTCTCCCGGTTCGTGGTGCGAGTGACCAGGACGTGGGAGGAGTCCACGGTCAGGCCCTGGGCACGGTGGGCGGTGACCGCGTATCCGAGGTCGAGGTATTCGGCGACATAGTCTGCGGGCAGGCGCACGCTGGCGTCAGGCCCGTTGCCATCGCGATGTGCTTCGACCGCACCGTCCGGGTGGATGTAGGTGATCTGCCAGCGGTCGCCGTTGCGGACGAACCCGTCATCGAGGTCGTCGGTCGCAGTGGTCAGGGTGCGGTCGTTGCGACGGGTGATGACCAGGTCCCCGGCAGAGGCGCGGTCTCCGTCGGCCAGGGGTACGTCGCGTCCAGCGCCGGTGAACCCGGCGAGGATGCGGTCGGCGCGAGCGCGCTGGTTCAGGTCACGCACCACGGTGCTCGCCTCGGCGACAAGCACGCTGGACTCCCCTGCCTCGATGGACCGCTGCCAGGCGGAGTAGGCAGTGTCGATCATGTCCGCGGTGGTGCCCTCTGTGATGCGGTCGTGCTCGTCGTACGTGCCGATCACAGTCGGGTCGCCGTCGCGCAGAGCGAGGGAGGCGGTCTTCTCCCAGTCGTTGCGGAACCGGTGCACTCCGGTCAGGGTCGGCGCGCACCCGCCCGCGTGCGTCGTGTTCTCGGTGGCGGCCGTGTTGCGGGCTTCGACCAGCATGCCGAACGCCCCACCGGCGTCTACGGACTGCAGCTGCGCCGGATCGCCCACCAGCAGTACCTTCGCGCCCGCGTGTTCGGCGGCGGTGGTGATGCGGTCCAGGTCCATGGTGCTCGCGAGGGACGCTTCGTCCACGATCACCAGCTGCCCCCGTGCGAGCTCGGCGTATCCGTGGTGGTGGGAGGTGAGCCATCGGGCGGTGGTGTCGCACGGGATACCCAGGTCGTCGGCCAAGACTTTCGCGGCGGCGGCCGACGGCGCCAGCCCGATCACCGACCTCTCGCCGTGCTCGTGGTGCCACGCGGTCAGCAGGGCGGACATCGCGGTGGTCTTCCCGGTGCCGGCCGGGCCGACCAGCACCTCCACCACGCGCCCTGAGGTCGCGATCGACACCAACGCCGCAGCTTGCTCCGCGGTGAGGTAGTGCCCCCGGTACCGGGCCCGGGCCGCCACCCGCAGCCCACTCCGACTGCACACGGGGCCGGTGGTGTCCTGGGCGCGGGTCAGGAGCCGGGTCTCGGCGGCCATGATCCGGGTGTTGGAATACAGGACGTGATGCCGCGGCCTCAGCGCGCTCGACCCGTCAGCGCGTAGCAGCATCTCCGGGGTGGGCGCGAGCTCCGGCGGCGTCAGCGGCAGGGACCTTGCCTGGGCCGCGGCCACGACCCGGGATACGAGCTGTTCGCGATCCTCATGGGACGTGAGGCGGACGCCCATGGTCTGGCGGGTGGCCTCAGCCCACAGGTTCCAGTACGTCCACGTGGCGCGCTGCTGAGAGACGACATCGACGACCCGGGTGCCCAACTTGTCGACGAGATCTGCCGAGACGTCGTCGGCGCGGAAGGCGTGGCCCAGGCCGGAGGTGATCACGTCGTGCGCCCACGCCGTGGTACCACCGAGGTGAGGCTCGGCGCGGTGGTGCCATTCGGCGGCCAGGTCGGCCAGGGACCGGATCTGCTTCTCCGGCCGCGTCTCCAACGTCGCCTGCGACCGCAGCTTGTTGATCGTCGCGGGCGACGGGCGCCGCCCGTGGCGGGCCTCGTACCGGGCGACCAGTTGATCGGTGCGGACGTCGACGTCCCGCGACCGGGAGGAGAACTCCTTGATGAGGTTCTCCGGGACGCCGGTGATCTCCCACGCCTTCGTACGCCGCTCGCCTCGATCGCGCTGGTCCCAGCCGATCCCGAACGTGCCCGTGAGGCGGTCCATCAGGACGGCGTTGTAGTGCTCCGAGAGCGCCACCTGCGCCTTGTACATCGCCCGAGAATCCAGAGTGCGCCACTGACCGTCGATCAGTGTGCGGACCTTGTTGGAGATGACGAGGTGGGTGTGTAGCTGCGGGTCGTGCGCTCGCGAGTCCCAGTGGTCGTACGCGACAGCGGCTACCCCGGCGACGTCGACCTGCGCGGTGCCTGCGTGGCCGATTCGGGTGGCGGCGATCTCGCGCTCGAAGAACTCCACCACTTCCGCCATCGCGGCGTGATGCGCGGCCAGGATCATGGCCTGGTGCTGGCGGTCGGCAAGGCCCCACAGGACCGAGACCGACTTCGACGCCGAGAACGTCAGATCGAACCCCGCCACAACCTTCCGGGCACTCGACCCGGCCGCCTCCGGGAACGTCAGCCCGAGCGGCTCCTCCGTGATCGGATCCAGGCCGGCGCCGACCAGGCGTTTGAGGTGTTCCTCGGTCACCGTGTCACCGGGCTTCAGGCTCCCTTCGCCGAACTCGGCGATGCCCTTGCCGAGCCACTGGCCCGGGGGTGTGCCGGCCTCGGTGTAGTAGCGGAGCACGGCCGACGGATCGGCGAGGTCGCAGTCGCCGCGCACGACCGAGCGCAGCAGGTAGCCGACTCCGTCTCCTGCCGCGACCACGCTGATCGATACGGTCACACCCCTCAGGTGTGCGGCGCGTTCCAAGCCCGGCGGGATTGTCAGAACGCGGCCAGGCGTGGGTCCAGCAAAACTTATCAAGCGGCTCGATCTGCCATTGGTGCCAGAGGTGTGGTGCGTGGTGGGGAGGCGGCTAGTGGAGGCGGTTTGGATGCGATTTGAGGCGTATGGGCGGGTATGGGGCTGCGGGAAGGTATGGGAGGCATGGGCAGGTCGAGGCGGAACCAGCTGGGGTGGGCTGGAACGGGAATGGTCGGGTGGCTCGGGGCGAGTTGAGGAAGGGGATGGGCAGACCCCCACCTATCACCGCCGCGCCCGGCCTCCCGGGGTCACCGTTGCGGAGTCAGCACCAGATACCCGCTGTGCCCATCGGCGAGGCTTGAATCAGCCGAAGACGATGTCGCGATACCGGTCCCGGATGTGAGCAAGGGGTTCGCGGTCACGGGTGTAGTAGAGCCTGTTGGTGAGCAGGACTGCCCAGCGGCTCTGCTTGGGGTTGAGCCAGATCGCGGTGCCGGTGAAGCCGTAGTGGGTCCAGGTCTGGTCGGCGGGGTCGGTGCCGGGTGCCGGGTGCCAGAACAGTCCCCGGGCCGGTTCGAGATCGCCGGTGTGCACGGTGAGGGACTCGCGGATCCATTCAGGACCGAAGCCTGGCGGGGTCGCGGCGGCGTCGGGGACCAGCAGGTACCGCAGCAGCACAGCGAGGTCGTCGACGGTGGAGAACGCTCCGGCGATGCCGCATACACCGCCGAGCAGGCGGGCCGAGAAGTCGTGAGCGATGCCCTTGAAGTGGGTGTCGGTCTCGTCGTCGAGCTCGGTCGGTGCGCAGCGCGCGGCGATCCTTGTCGGCAGAGGTCCGTAGCGGGTCTCCCGCATGCCGAGTGGACCCCAGACACGGTCGGCGGAGAGATCGTCCAGTTGCTCGCCGCCGAGGTACTCGGCGAGGTAGCCAAGGATGAGTGCGGCACGGTCGGTGTACTCCACCGCCTGGCCCGGTGGGCGGTGCAGTGCTTCGTGTAGGACACCCCCTCGGATCGCGTCAGCATCGGTGCCGTAGAGGTTCTTGAGCTGGGCACGCAGCGGCAGTCCGGCGGTGTGGGTGAGGAGCTGGTGGGCGGTGACTCGGCCGAGTTCGTGCCCGGCGACGTCGGGCCAGAACTGGCCGAGGGGCTCGTCGAGGTCCAGGTGCCTGCCCTGCCAGAGGGTCCCGATGGTGGTCCAGACGGCGAGGAGTTTGGTGAGGCTCGCGACGTCGAAGATGGTGTCCGGCTTCATGGGCTCGTCGGAACGTGTCGGGTCCAGGAGACCGGAGGCGCCGCGGTCGATCACGCCGTCGGCGTTGCCGACTGCCCACACTGCACCGGGATAGACGCCGTTGTGGACTCCGGCGGTCACCAGGCCGTGGAGGTGTTCGGTGGTGGAGGGCATCGGTACCTCTGCTTCTTGGATAGGCCGTCGTGGTCAGCGTAGGGGCGGCCAGCACGGCATGGCTGGATCTGTCTGTGGTCAGGAGAGCCTGTCGCCGAGCTGGTTCAACGAGGCGGCAGCAGCGGACAAGGGGAAGCGAGCCGCATTGGTGCGGGCGGCAGCTCGGAGGTCGCCGGCCAGGTCGGGCACCGCGAGGTGACGCAGATTGGTCGCGACTTGGTCCGGGTCGGTGAAGTCGGTGCAGTCGGTGCAGTCGGTGCACGTGGTCGGGTAGCACGCGACTCTTCTGGTGTGACACGGTGTCGCCGTGACCTCCGGCAACGTGATCGATGCCTACAGCAGCGTGCAGGTACAGACGGCCGTAACGGGCGCGCTGGGAGTGGCGCGCAGCGACGACGAGTTGATCCGGAAGGCTGCGTTCGGGTTGGCGCAGGCGTGTCTGACGGAACTGCGCGACACGTTCGGGTCAGCGCACGGACGCACCGTCGTGCTGCTGGTCGGCACAGGCAAGAACGGTGCGGACGCGATGGTCGCGGGTAAGCACCTCCGTGAGCGTGGTGTTGCAGTGCATGCGATTGCTACGGGCGGTCACGTAGATGCGATCGGCACCCGCCACCTGAACGTGCCGGCTATCGACGCGACGGACACGGCTGGGCTCAAGCAGGCGCTCGACCTGATCGCGCGCGCCGACATGGTGGTCGACGGGATCGTCGGCGACGCAATGGTTGGCGACCTGCGCGCTCCGGCGAGCGATCTTGTCGAGGCGATTCCGGATAGTGCCTTGGTGGTCGCAGTGGACCTGCCCAGCGGTGTAGATCCGGATTCGGGCGCGATCGACGGCGTTCACGTGCGGGCAGACGTCACGGCTACCTTCGGGGCTTACAAGCGGTGTCTGCTGCTGCCGCCGGCCGCGGAGGTCGCGGGGCGCCTGGTGTTCGTCGATGTCGGGATCACGCCGCGCCTCGACGCGGAAGGCCAGGTGCAGCGGCTGTCCCCTTCGGGCGTCGCCCAGAGGTGGCCGGTTCCTGGCCCCGGCGATCACAAGTATTCGCGTGGTCTGCTCGGCATCGTGGCCGGATCAGAGCGGTATCCCGGAGCGGCGGTCCTGGCGTGCCTGGGTGCGTTCGGCACGGGTGTTGGCATCGTTCGGTACACGGGTCCGCGCCAAGTCGGCGACCTGATCTTGGAGCACGTGCCCGAGGCCGAGAGGTTCCCGGGAAAGGTCGACACCTACTTGTTGGGGTCGGGTGTGCTTGATGACCCGGACCAGGAACGAGCGATCGACGAGGCGCTAGCGACGGGCCTGCCCTGCGTGGTCGACGCCGGTGCGATCGAGGCCTGCGTTCGCCGTCGTGCGGCGGGCGACCGACCCACATCGGGAGACCGCGTCTTGCTGACCCCGCACGTGGGCGAGTTGGCCCGGTCGTTGGCCGCGCACGCCGACGCCTCGAGTATTTCTGCGCGGGGCCGGAGTGCTCGAACTGCTGGACCCTCTGCGTGCACTGGGTGTCACGGCGACCGCTGGCGGTCCAACGTGGGTGGACGTGACGCCACCTGACCTGTCGAAGGCAACGGCGTTGGATGCGGTCCGGCAGACCCTGGGTATACCGAGCACTCTCACGGTCGCGGTGGGCGACGGAATCAACGACATCGCGATGCTGATCTGGGCTGCCCGGGGCGTCGCGATGGGTCATGCCCCTGCCGAGCTGAGGGCAGTCGCCGACGAGGTCACCGGGACCATCGCGGACAACGGCGTCGTTCCCGTGCTGCGGTCTTTGCTCGCGACGTCTCCTGCCTCTATCTCCCGCGACTCCACTTTCGATCGGAGCGTCAGATGAGCATCCTTGCCCAGAACCCCGACACTGCAGCCAGTGAGACCGGCGCCGCACATGACGACGTCGCCGATATTTCTACGGCCGAAGCACATGCCGGACTGATGCTCACGGCGCTCGGTCTGGATGTGTCCGACCCCGGCCTGATCGCTACGCCGGGCCGGATGGTCCGTGCACTGCGCGAGATGACCACACCCGCGCAGTTCACACCGACGGACTTCGAGGTCACCGCAGAGCCCGGCCAGCTCGTCCTGGTACGAGACATCAGATTCGTGTCGGTGTGCGAGCACCACGTGCTGCCCTTCGTCGGTGTCGCTCACGTCGGCTACGTACCGCGCTACCGGATCCTCGGGCTGAGCAAGGTCGCCCGCGTCGTGCACCACTACGCGCGCAGGCTCCAGGTCCAAGAGCGCCTCACCCGGCAGATCGCGGACTGGATGTCAGGACAGCTCGACGCCGCCGGCGTCGGCGTGCTGATCTCTGCCGAGCACACCTGCATGACTCTGCGCGGAGTCGGAGCGGCCGGATCCAGCACCAAGACGTCTGCGCTGCGCGGCCTGCTCCTGGACGACGTCGCCGCCCGCGCCGAGTTCATGTCGCTCGCGACAGGCCCGGCATGACCATCACCACGGCGGCCCGCCACCTAGCCCGAGCATGCGTAGGCGGCCCAGGCTGGGACTTCAACGCCGCCCACACCGGCCTGCACGACGGCACCTTCGAGCCCCTGCACGGGCACACCTACCAGGTCACGCTCACGGTCTGGGGTGAACCGGACGATGCCGGGATGATCGCCGACTTCGGCATCCTCAAGAGCGCCCTGCGTGCGACCCTGGCCCCACTCAAGCTCCGCACCCTGCTGGCGACCAGTACCCCTGGCGTGCTGGTCGCCGAAGACGACGAGCTGGTCCATGTCACGGGCGGCGGCGCCTTCTTCACCTTGCCGCGCCGTTGGGTCGCGCTCCTGCCGATCGCGAGCACGAGCACCGAGGCGCTCGCCGGGTACCTCGCCGACCAGCTCGCGGTGCAGCTTGCCGTCTCGTGCCCGAGTGTGGAACGACTCGAAACGACGATCACGGAGTCCGCTGAGTGCGCTGCCACCGTCGAGGTAGTGCTCCGATGAATGTGGACCCGCTACGCCTCAGTGCCGCCCTCGGACTGGGTCTGGAGACATGGCTGCATGGCGCGGTAGCACCCCCGGTCGCCCTGGAGTCGGCGTGGGATGCGTGGTGGATCGCGATCCGTTCCGGCGGTCTCGTGCGCCCGATGCTCGATGGCAGGTCAGCGTGCCCGGTGTGCTCGGGGTCAGTGATGGCCGAAGTCGTGCGCGCGGTCCCTGAGCATCCAGGTCTGGAGTGGCGATGCGGTTGCTTCATGGCGTGGGCGTCCGCGATGCGCAGCCCGTCACCTGTACTGCGTAGGACGTGGGCGTTGCCGCAACGGATCACCGTCGCGCTCCTCAAGCCGGGCGCTCCCGAGGCCGAGATCTGGGCGCACCTGAGACGGCGATTCCGGATCGTGCATCAGGCTGAACGAAGCTTGACCACCGCCGACTGCAACCGGCTCTACCCCGACGCCTACGGCACGGACTTCGTCGCCACGACCTCCGCCTACCTCACCTCCGGACCGAGCCAGGTCCTCGTTCTGGTGGGCGGGGATGACGCCGTCGTCACCGGGCTCGACGTGAAACGCGCTGTGCGCAAGGAGCTGGCCACTGACAGGATGCGGAACCACCTGCACATGCCTGATACCCCCGCCGAAGCCCTGGCCGACGTCGCCCTGCTCGCCGGGACCGACACCCTGCAGACCCTCTACGATCGCTGGGAGACACCCCATGACCGACACGCCCGCACCCGCCTGGCGGCCTACCGGGCTCGTCTGGACCCAGACCGACACTCCGGCCGCGGCCCTGGAGTGGCTCTCCCCCACCGGTGAGGTGCGATCCAGTGCCCTGGACGTCGGGGCACGGCTGGTGCTGACGGTCGGCATGGACCGCCGGTGCATCGGGCTCTGGTGGGACGGGCGCCGCATCCCCTGCGTCGCCCAGGCACCGATCGCACCGGAAGCGAAGTCCGGTCAGTGCCAATCGTGCGCCGCGATAGCCCGCTCCCGGTCCATCGCGACCGACACGAGACTGGACGACTCACGGGAGTTCAGCGTCTACCTCGCCCATCATGGAAGCCTGGTCAAGGCCGGGATCACCGCCACGGAACGCGGACAGGTCCGGCTGCTGGAACAGGGTGCGCTGTCCTCGCTGTTCCTCTCGGCCGGCTCCCTGATGTCCGCTCGGCGGTGCGAGTCCCTGCTGACCGCTGCGCTCGGCCTGCCGCAGCAGGTCCACACCGCCCGCAAGCGTGCCGCCCGTCTGGCACCCGGGACTGCGTCGTCCCGCGCAGAGGAGCTGACTGCCGTCGCTGAACAGGCGGCTGGTCTGGACTGGCCGCCCGGTCAGAGGCGGACCAGCGCCGAGCCGGTGGACCACACGCGGGCATATGGGCTGACTGGCGACGGCGTCGCCCCGAACCGTCAGCTCGAACCCCTGCACGTGGGAGCGACGATCAGCGGCGAACTCATCTGCCGGGTCGGGCGCGACCTGTACCTGACAGTGCCTCACGGTGTCGTGCTGCTCGATACCGGCCTGCTGCAGGGCTGGGCCCTGACCCGAGCCGACCACGACACGTCGTTCACCGCACAGACCTCACCCGTGGCGCCGTCTCCAAAGCCGTCCAGGGAGATCGAGCATGACGTCCTCTTCTGATGACCAGATGCTGGAGGGGCCCGTCGTACGCTTCGCGGGCGTTGTCGCGGTGGAAGGCATGCCAGGCGCCGGGAAGACCACAGCGATGACCGTTCTCGCCGACCGTGGACACACCGTGCTCGGCGAGTACACCGATGACCACGCGCGGTCACTCACCCTGGCCGCGCACCCCCATCACGACGACGAGCACCCACATCTGGCGAACTGGCTCCGCAAGGATTCCCAGGCCCGTCGGCTGGCCCGTGCGAGCTGCGTGGTCATGGACCGGAACTGGCTCACCGCTCTCGGCTGGGCCGCGTCCGTCGGTGGCTTGCCCGACCGCGCCGGGTGGGCATACTCCCAGCTCATTGCCGGGCGGCTCATTCTGCCGGAGCGCTGGATCATCTTGGACTGCACCGTCGAGACGAGCCTGACCCGCCGTCGCGAACACCTCGACCTCACGCACCCGTGGGCCCGCACGGAGCCACTCGACCGGCTCCGCGCGTTCTACTCCGACCCTGCCGCTGCCGTCCGACCCGCGCTGCACGCCCTGGCTGATGCCCTCGCCACGGTGCCCGTGATGAGGATCGACGCCGAGGCCGACCGCGACACCGTCGGGCGCGCCATCTGCGAGGCCACGCCGTGAGGCAAGCGCTTGTCGTCGCGCTGCACGACGGCTTCTACAGCGCCGCCACCGGCGCGGGCCTGTCTAATCAGGCGCTCTTGGCAGCCGTCGCCGAGCACCTGCCCGACGGGACCGACCTGGTTGTCGCACCCGTCCACCTCGACCCGACCAGCCCTGAGCACGACCCCGCCGCTCACCAGCGGACTCTCGCAATCCTCGGCCGAGTCCGGCACAAGGTCATACCGCTGAGCAACGGGACCGGCGGGCAGTCCCGGTTCGGCGACCTGGCTGCGTTTCAGCACCTGGCTAAGGACTCGGCGCGCGTGCTTGAGGGCCTGAAACGCGACTACGGCAGCGGAGCGTTCGTCGCGATCGACCGGCCGTTCGTCGGCCTCGGCCCTCACCTGTCCGATGCCCCCTTGTGGAACATCGTCTACCTGCCACGATCGAGCGCTCTGCACCACGCCGACGTCGAGCATACGGAATGGGAGGCTCGTGGCCTGGTCGGCTGGCTGCGCGCCGGCGCGACATTCGGAGCCATCAGCACCCACATGCGCGAGCTCCTGGAGGGCCAAGCGGTCCCGGCGGACCGAGTCCTCGATGTACCTAACGGGCTGACCGGGGCCGTCGTCCCGCTCTCCGCTGCACCGCCGATCCCGCCCGAAGCCGAGAACGGATTCCTGCTCGCGTTCGGCCGCGCCGCACCCTACAAGGGCTTCGACGACCTCCTCGACGCACTCGACCACCTGCGCTCCAGTGGCGTCCCGGTCCCGCACCTTGTGCTCGCCGCCGTCACCGACGATGGCGGACCGAGCGCCTATCAACGACACCTCAGGCGCCGCTGCTCCGACCTGGCGGTCACACTCTGGACGCGCTTCGACCGCGGCATACCGGGGCTGCTCGGCCACCCTGCGCTGGTTGCGGTGATCGTGCCGTCCCGGGTCGAACCGTTCGGGCGCATCCCGCTGGAGGCTTTCATCGCCGGAGCCGGACCCGTTGTCGCCACCACCGTCGGCGGCCTCACCGACACGGTCATCGACGGCGTCACTGGTTACACCGCCGCGCCAAGGTCCCCGATTGCCCTCGCCGATGCGATCCAGCGCGCGCTCAACGCTGATCCCCAGACCATTGCGTTGATGGGCCTCGAGGGCCGACAACTCGCTGCCGACCGGGACTACACGCGCACCATCGGCGCCCTGGTGGATTATCTTCTCGACCGGCGCCCGATGACGTGTTGAGCAAGAGCCTGCGCCTTGGGCGGATCAGGTCGTCGAGACCCCGTCGTGGCCGTGGACGCCTCGCACACGTCGTCCCGGCGCACCGCAACGCGTGAGCTTCGCCGTCGCCGTAGCGCTCTTACAGTCCCGGCGCATCCATGCCTCCGCTGTCGCGCCGACGGGACGGGCTCGCTGGAGACGACCAGGGCTCGGTCTGCGGTGGCTGGGGCTTGGTTCGCCGTGTCGGTACCTGCACGTTGGCCTCGAACGCGGTGGCTGGCCGGGTCAGGTCGGGTGGGGTCCACCGGTCTTCGGGATCGTTCTGAAGGTAGAAGGGTGTGGCTCCGGGTTCGGGGGCGCCGATGGTCAGGACTCCGTGCACGTCGGGTCGTTCGAACGGGTCCTCGATGAACCCGGGAGGGGGCGTGGTGGCGACATGCTCAGCTATCGCGCGTTCCTCGTCGCTCACTGCGGGCCTGGTGTCGCCGACCTTGGCCGCGAGCAGCTGGTACGCGGTGATTGCGTCGAGGGCCCAGCGTGCGAGGTCGTAGACCTCCATCCGTAGGACCCTCATGAACTCAGCGGGCGCGGGGGCGCCGGCCCTCTCGGCACGCGCTTCCAGGGCTCCGGCCTTCTCTTCTTCGCGAAGCATCGCCAGGAGCTGGCCGCGGGCTTCGAATCTGCCGTAAGCGGTGATGGCCGCCAGCCGTGCTTCGAGGACTCTGCCGTACCCGCCGGTGAACCACGCGACGGCAGCGGGAACTCGCTCGGTATGGCCCGGCAGGACCTCAGCGCTGGTGTTCTTCAGCACGCCACGCCGGACCACCCCCACGGGTGTGGATGTGGCGGTCGGGACGGTGCTGACCTCCAGCGGATACAGGATCTCGACCGGCGAGACGCCGAGCGCGGCGGCCAACACGGTGACGTCTTGCAGGTAGATCTTCTCCCGCGGCCTGGTCTCCAGGTTCGCAATGCTCGCCCGCGCCATCGGATAACCCAGCGCGGCGGTCCGGTCGGCGACCTGCTGTGTCGTCAACCCAGCGGCCCGACGGACGGAACGTAACCGCTCGCCGATGCCCGCAGTC
The DNA here is from genome assembly GCF_003946865.1 of Antribacter gilvus. Taxonomy (GTDB): domain Bacteria; phylum Actinomycetota; class Actinomycetes; order Actinomycetales; family Cellulomonadaceae; genus Antribacter; species Antribacter gilvus. The sequence continues at coordinate 295,418 of NZ_QXTH01000004.1, read as the reverse complement.
CAGGACCTCGACCACGCCTGGCCGTCATCCGGCAGGCGCACGCCACCAGGCTGGCCGGGTCCGGTGGCCAGATCGGGGAGTTCGGGCTCGGTGGGCTGTCCCATGCGCATCAGGCTATCCCCAAGGCGCACGATCACAACACTCCGGTCGCTTGTGTGTCTATCTTGCACATTACCTGCTTCCGACGTAACGTATTGCACACGCCGTGGTGTGCCGATGCGTGCCGTGGCTGGGGAACTGATGATGAGCGATCAGAGCACGGGCGCGGTTCGGACGGCAGGGCCGGACCGCCACCCCGACCAGCAGCCCGCCGGCACTTCTTCGCGCCCCGACGCCGCCACGGCACTTTCGTCCGCCGGCCGGAGCGGTGGCCCCGCCCACACAGACACTGCGCCGGAGTTCACTACCCCAGATGGACTCCGCTTCCTACTGAACAGGCTCGCCGGGGCAGGTGATGAGGCGTGGTCGACGGATCTGGAGGCCGCGGAGCTGCTCGCCTACTGCACCGAGCGGTACCGGGCCCTGGCGCGCAAATACCGCCTGACCGAGCACGATGCCGTTGTCGCGGCGTTCGAAGTCCTCCGCAACGACGCGGTACGGCACGCAGACAACCCGTGGGCGGTCGTGACCGTAGCGGTAAAGCGCACACTGGGGGCCGAGGCCCGGGCCGATCAGCTCCTGTGCTCTCCGAGCCGCGCCCGCCACTTGATGACGCACACCGACCTGCCACCTGCCCTACGTATCGGCGACCCGTCTACACCGACTGCGACACCAGCAGGTGAGACTGCCCCCTGGCTCGAACTCGCCCTCGCCACGACGAACACGGGCGCGACAACAGCCACCGATCTAGACCCGACCACAGCCGCCACCATCGTTAGGGTCCAGGCCGCGACCCGGGCGACGATCGCGGTCCTGGTCGCGGTCGGATGGCCCCAGGACGTCGCTCTGGCCGGTTTGGAGCACATCACCACGACCCTGACCACAGCAGCCGGTGTACCCGCCGCGCGCGACCGCTTGCGCAAGGACCGCCACCCCGCAGCGGAACTCGACGTCGACCGCGCAGCCTGGACCCGCCTCGTCACTGCGGTCCTGGGCACACCGGCCCGGCACGGCCTCCTGCACCGCCTCCTGGCCGGGCACACCGCACGCCTGGTGATCGAGCAGGACGCGCACGACCTGACCCCGCCCCACCAGCTCGACGCTCAGGAGGCCGGCCATGCCGCATGACGACACCGACGGACTACGAATGGATCGCGCCGTCGGCTCCATCACCGTCGGACATCGGCACCGGCGCGAGCTCGGCGACCTCCAGGCGCTGTGTGACTCGATCCGTCGTGTCGGGCTGCTGTGCCCCGTGACTGTCACCCCGGACGGCCTGCTGCTGTGCGGGTGGCGACGCCTGGAAGCCGTCAAGTTGCTCGGCTGGAAGACCGTACCCGTCTTCGTACGCCGTGCTTCGGCCGCGCTGCGCGACCTCATCGCCGAACACGACGAGAACACCATCCGCGACCCCCTGCCGCTGGAGACCGCCGAAGAGCTGTACCGCGAGTACAAGAGTGCCGAGACCGAACACGCCGCCCTGCGGCAGCAAGCCACCCGCTTCCACGCCACCAAGAACGCGACCAACGCGGGCTGGAAGGACGGCAACACGAACGGCGGGGGCAAAGAGGACACCAACGGCCCCGCCGAATCGGCGGCACCGGGACCGGCAGAGCCCGTTCCGGGTCAACACGGTGACGCGCGCGCCAAGGCCGCCCAGATGGTCACCGGCACCAAGTCCTACACCCGCCTCGAACACACTGGGCGGATCAAGGACACCCGGGACGATCCCGCCATGCCTGACCACATCCGCGCCATGGCCGAGACAGCCTGGCACGACATCACCGCCCACGGGGCTTCCCCCGAAAAACAGTGGAAGCAGATCCGAGCGGCGATCACCGAACACGACGCCACCGGCGACGGGCCCTCAGCGGATGACGCGCATGACGATCCCGCTGAGCTGGCCGCCGTCGCACAGGCTGCGCTCGCCCGACCACGCAAACCACGCTCCAAGACACCCGCGCCTGACGACAGGCGTCAATCGACGACGCCACGCGCGGCACGGCCGCTTGCCGAGGTGGTCGCAGACCTGGACGAGTGGATCGACCACGCCGACCTAGGCGCACTCTCCACACTCGCTAGCAGCGGCGATCTCGCGGGCCTGCACCACGTGACCGAACGCCTCGACCACCTCTGCACCGAGATTCACGCCGCACACTACAAGCGACACCCTGCGCTCCGGCGCAAGAAGCCATCCGGAGCACAGGGTCACGCCGTCAACGAAGAGCAGCCACCGCTCTGGTAGGTGCGCCCGCTGCAGCCTCGTCGTTCTCGGCTGCTTCGCGTGCCGCTTCCGCATCTCCAGCCTCGACCATGGCTTGCAGCACCGCCGAGGTGTCTGGCGCCAGCCGGAGTCGTTCGATGTAGTACCTGCCGGTGATCCCGGCGTCGATCGCGTGACCGAGCAGCGCGGCTGCGTCCGCTGTTCGCATCTTGCGCGCCACCTGGGTCGCGACGGTCGAGCGCAACAGGTGCGGGTGCACCGCTCCCTTCATGTCCGCGAGCTCCAGCGCGGTACGCAGCATTCGACGGAGATTGTGCGTCGACACGGGCCGCCCAGCGTTGCGTCCGTCCTTGAACAGCCGGCCCTGGAACACCGCCATCTCGGCGGACGTAACGGCGGGCCGGATCGAGTTCAACGCATCAACCGCGAACGGCGGGAGGATGATCGTGCGCATGCCGGCCTCGGTCTTCGGCTTCCCCTGCCGCACCACCCCCTGACCCTTGATGTCAGTCATGGTGGCCTCCACGGCGAGCGTGGGCAGGCCGTCGGGGGAGAGGTTCACTTCTCCCCAACGCAGTGCCATTACCTCCCCGATCCGTAGACCAGCTCCAAGCATCACGTCGACCGCCACGCGTAGGTGCCCGGTTGGCTTCGGCCCCAACTTGCCTTCCCTCGACGCCTCCCAGCTACGCACGATCCTTCGCAGGCGGCCGATTTCCAGAGCGGTAATTGCCTTCGGTACCGGCTTGACCTTCGACGGCGCGATGGTCTTGCGCATCGGGTTGTCTCGCAGTGCGTCGTGCACGACGGCACGGTCGAGCACCTGGTTCACCACGTTTCGGGCCTGACGCGTCGTAGTGACCATGTTGTTCTTGCCGCTCTTGCCCTGCTTCAGAAGGGAGTCCAGGAACTTCTGGCACAGCGCCGGTGTCAGCTCGTTCAACCGCCGCTGGCCCAACTGCGGGACGACGTGGTTGCCGATGACCCGCTCGTATTCGTCCACGGACTGCGCGAGGATCGGCGGCTTTGGCCAAGACGACCGCTCCCGCATCTCCTCGATCCACTGCCGACACGCGAGTCCGACCTTCGACGTCGGCTTCAAGTCGTCCGAGCCGCGCGCCGCGGTGAGGCGTTCCAGCACTCCCTTCTGCACCTTCAACCGGGCCGCATCGCTTGTCGACCCGTTGCGGGAAACCCACACCTCCGAGTTGTCCCACAGGCACAGCCGCGTACGGCCACGCCACGTGTTCGGAGCAGTCTCCTGCAGGAAGATCTCGCCGTGCTCGCCCGGCTGCAGCTTCTGCTTGCCCACGAGTCACCACCCCGACCCGTTGGCGGCAGAGCCTCGTTCGCCGCTCGGCTCGCCGTCGATGTCAGACTCCGCGGCGGAGGCGCATGCAGCCAGCCACTCAGCCACGTCCGCCTCCGCGAACAGCAGGTGTCGTCCGACCTTGTAGGCCCGCGGCCCTGTGCCGCGCTTGCGCCACGTGTGCACCGTGGCTGGCGTCGTGCGCACCAGCGCGCACAACTCGTCCAGCGTCCACATCGGAGTGCGCTCCAGCCGGGGGTGCTGCTGCTCGTCGGGCGTCGTGCTCATACCCATCATGAGTGCAGCGGCGACCAAGTCCCGTCCGCATTCACTGTCGATCACGGGCAACCGTCGGCGCCGCAATCGTGTCACGAACCGTGTCATCCTCATCGCATCGCTCTTTCGTCGATGCCTCACGAGGAACGTCGAAGGCCGTTGACCAGCAGGTCAACGGCCTTCACCAGGTGGAGCCAGCGGGACTCGAACCCGCAACCCCCTGCTTGCAAAGCAGGTGCGCTACCAATTGCGCCATGGCCCCGGTGGAGACGGACCGGGTTCAGTCCAGGGTGTCCGTGACCTCGGACCAGAGGTCTCGGCCTTGCGCATCCTCGTTGAGCTTGCGCCACAGGACATACCCGGCGCCAGCCGCCAGGAGCAAGATGAACAGCTTCTTCACGAGTTCCTCCTGGTGTACCCGATCGGGTCCGGGGAGTGGGGCTAGGAGGACTTGAACCTCCGACCTCTTCCTTATCAGGGAAGCGCTCTAACCGTCTGAGCTATAGCCCCGTCACGCCAGCTAGTTGCGCTGGCGCCGCACGAGACCTTACCGCAGGTCGGGGGTCTCCCCCAAACCGAAATGATCGTGCGATGGTGTGACGTGCGCCCGGCGGACCGGGCGCACGTCGAGGATATGTCAGTCGTCCGTCAGGGTCATGTGCACGCCGCCGACGAGCGCCGCCACGATGTTGTATAGGAACGCCATGATCGTCGCGATCCCGGTCATCAGGACGATGTTGCAGATGGCGATGAGCGTCGCGAGGGAGACCACCCGGTCGAACTCGACGTACTGCATCAGATCGACGTTGCTCTGGGTGCCGACGACCTCGCCGGCGAACTTCTCGATCGTCGTGAACACCTCGAGGCTGTTCAGGACGGACCAGAACACGGCGGTGGCGACCACCGTCATGATGGCGACGGCGACCGAGAGAAGGAACGCGAGCTTCATGACCGACCACGGGTCGACCCGCGAGACCGCGAGCCGGACACGGCGGGGACCAGCGGGCGCGGGGGCGGCGACCTGAGGCATGGCACCGCTCTGCGGCCGGACCTGCGGTCCGGCGCCGCCCGCGCCATGGGCGACCGGGGGAGTCCCCGGCGGCACCGTGGCAGCAGCCGGATCCGGGGTGGCCGTGCCGCGTACGCCGGCAGCCGTGTAGTGCATATCCGGTCGAGGGCCCGTAGTGGCCGGCCGGGACTCCGAACGGCTGCTCTCGTCGGACTGTTCAGGAAGCACAGACGACACCCTCTTCGCCGCCGAACGTGCCGCTGCCAGCGCAGCGGCCGCAGCCTTGACCGCACCTGCCTTCATGCTCGCGGCGGCGTCCCCGATGGGGGAGGCTGCCGCATCGTCCGCCGGCACGGGGACGCCGTTGGAGGGTTCCGGCTGACCCGGACGGTTCCATGGGTCGCTGGGCGCGGGCACAGCACCGAGGGCCCCCGCCCCCGACGGCTGGCTCTTCTCCGGCGCACCCGGAGGCGGAGGCACCGGACGGGACGCGGCGGGAACCGGCGTCGCCACGGGGGTGGACCCCGTCCTCGGCTTCGGCGGCGTTGCGCCGGCCTCGTAGGCGGACCGCCAGATGCCGCCTTGGACCGGGATGCTGTCGGCCGTGCTCGAGGCGTCCGAACCGCTCGCCGAACCGCTCGCCAGGGCGGGCGAGGGCGAGGCGGGCGCAGAAGAGGGTGCGGGCGAAGGAGGTGCCGGCTTCACGGGCACGGGCTTGGCCGCGTCGGCCGGCTTGCCGTTCGCGCTGCCGGAGGAACCGTTGGTCGGTTCCTGGTTCTTCGACTCACCGTCAACTTCACCCGAGAAGGGAGTCTTCTCCGAGGTCGTGTCTGCCTTCGCCGGGGTGGCGGGTCTCTGGGGGTCGACCCGCACCCGTGTGATGTCCAGATCCTCGTCGAGCTCCGGCTTCGCGGTCGTGCTCGTCGTAGGGCCGGTCTTGTCGCTCGTCATCAGGTGTCCTCGCGTCCGGGGCTGTCCTGCTCAGGGGTGCTCGGGGTCTCACCGGCACCCGACTCTGAATCCACCGTATCGCGGTCGACAGCGGCTTGTTCGTCAGTCTTGTCGCTCGGCTCGCCATCGGCGACCTCAGCGTCCTCGTCACCCAGGTTGCGCTCGGCGTTCCGGGCGACCGCGATAATACGGTCCCCCTTGTCCGGCTTTGCAAACGTCACGCCCTGCGTGTTGCGCCCGGTGACGTTCACCTCGGACACGGACGAGCGAACGATCTTGCCACGTTCCATGATCACGAGGACCTCGTCGTCCGGCTCTGTGACCAGGGCACCGACGAGGTCGCCACGTGCCTCCACGAGGTTGGCCACCTTGATGCCGAGGCCTCCACGACCCTGGACGCGGTACTCCGAGATCCGGGTGCGCTTGGCGAAGCCGCCCTCCGTGACCACGAACAGGTCTGTGCCGTCCTTGACGACGTCGGCGGACAGGAGCTCGTCGTCCTCCCGGAACTTCATGCCGGTGACACCGGAGGTGGCGCGGCCGAGGGGACGCAGCGCGTCGTCGTCGGCCTTGAACCGGATCGACTGGCCCTTGCGGGAGACGAGGATCAGGTCGTCGTCCGCGTTCACCAGACGTGCCGAGACCAGCTCGTCGGACCGGCCCTCCTCGTCCTCGCGCAGGTTGATCGCGATGAGCCCGCCGGATCGCGGCGAGTTGTACTCCGAGAGCCGGGTCTTCTTCACGACTCCGCGCTTCGTGGCGAGGACCAGGTAGTCCGCCGTGTCGTAGTCGCGGATGTCGAGCACCTGGGTGATGCGCTCGTCCGGCTGGAACGCCAGCAGGTTCGCCACGTGCTGGCCCTTGGCGTCGCGGCTACCCTCGGGCAGCTCGTAGCCCTTCGCCCGGTAGACGCGACCGAGGTTCGTGAAGAACAGCAGCCAGTGGTGCGTCGTGGTGACGAAGAAGTGGTCGACGATGTCGTCCTCGCGCAGCTGGGTGCCGCGGATCCCCTTGCCACCACGGCGCTGCGACCGGTAGTTGTCGGACCGCGTGCGCTTCGCATAGCCGCCACGGGTGATGGTGACGACAACCTCCTCCTCGGGGATGAGGTCTTCCATCGACATGTCGCCGTCATAGGGGAGGATCGAGGTGCGACGCTCGTCGCCGTAGCGCTCCACGACCTCGATGAGGTCGTCGCCCACGATCTTCCGCTGGCGGTCGGGCTTCGCCAGGATGTCCTCGTAGTCGACGATCTCGGCCTCGAGCTTGGCGTGCTCCTCGAGGATCTTCTGCCGCTCGAGGGCCGCGAGGCGCCGGAGCTGCAGAGCCAGGATGGAGTTCGCCTGCTGCTCGTCGATCTGCAGCAGCCCGATCAGTCCGGCGCGTGCCTCGTCGACGTCGGGGGAGCGGCGGATCAGCGCGATGACCTCGTCGAGGGCGTCGAGCGCCTTCAGGTAACCCACATAGATGTGGATCTGCGCCTGTGCCTCACGAAGCAGGTAGGCCGTGCGCCGGCGCACCACGTCGATCTGGTGCGCCGTCCAGTGCCGGATGAACGCATCGAGGCTCAGCGTGCGCGGGACGCCGTCCACGAGCGCCAGCATGTTCGCGCCGAAGTTGTCCTGCAGCTGCGTGTGCTTGTAGAGGTTGTTGAGCACCACCTTGGCCACGGCGTCGCGCTTGAGCACGATGACGAGCCGCTGACCGGTGCGACCGGAGGTCTCGTCGCGGATGTCGGCGATGCCCTGGATGCGACCCTCGTTCACCAGGTCCGCGATCTTCGCGGCCAGGTTGTCGGGGTTCACCTGATACGGCAGCTCGGTGATGACCAGGCAGACCCGGTTCTGGATCTCCTCGACGGTCACGACGGCGCGCATCGTGATGGAGCCGCGGCCCGTGCGGTACGCGTCCTCGATGCCCTTGCGGCCCAGGATCTGCGCACCGGTGGGGAAGTCGGGGCCCTTGATGCGCTGCATCAGCGCCTCGAGCAGCTCCTCGCGTGTGGCCTCGGGGTGATCGAGGTGCCACTTGACGCCGTCCGCGACCTCTCGCAGGTTGTGCGAGGGGATGTTCGTGGCCATGCCGACCGCGATGCCCGCCGAGCCGTTGACCAGCAGGTTCGGGAACCGGGAGGGCAGGATCGTCGGCTCCTGCGTTCGGCCGTCGTAGTTGTCCTGAAAGTCGACGGTGTCCTTGTCGATGTCCCGGACCATCTCCATGGCGAGGGAAGCCATGCGGCACTCGGTGTATCGAGGGGCAGCCGCCGGGTCGTTGCCGGGGGAGCCGAAGTTGCCCTGACCCGCGACCAGCGGGTACCGCAGCGACCAGTCCTGCACCAGACGCACGAGGGCGTCGTAGATCGCGGTGTCGCCGTGCGGGTGGAACTTTCCCATGACGTCGCCGACGACACGCGAGCACTTCGAGTAGGCGCGGTCCGGCCGGTAGCCACCGTCGTACATCGCGTAGAGCACGCGCCGGTGCACCGGCTTCAGGCCGTCCCGCACCTCGGGGAGCGCACGCCCCACGATGACGCTCATCGCGTAGTCGAGGTACGACCGCTGCATCTCGAGCTGAAGGTCCACCTGCTCGACACGGCCGTGCTGCACCGCCAGGAGCGCGTCGACGCCCGGCAGTCCGTCGTCCGTGCTGTCCGGCCCGTTGTTCACGCCGGGGATCTCGTCCGTCACCGTCTGTTCTTCCTTTCGTCTCCCTGGTCGCCGTACGCAGCCCGACCACGACCGCCCGTGGCGGGCGGGGCGTCGTCGGGCACCGTGCTAGGCGTCCAGGGCCCTGTCGATATCCGAGGCTCGCAAGGTCGCTCCTCAGATATCGAGGAAGCGCACATCCTTGGCGTTGCGCTGGATGAAGCTGCGCCGGGACTCCACGTCCTCGCCCATGAGGACCGAGAAGATCTCGTCCGCTGCCGCTGCGTCATCCATCGTGACCTGCAGCAGCGTGCGGTTCTCCGGGTCCATCGTGGTGTCCCACAGCTCGGAGTAGTCCATCTCACCCAGGCCCTTGTAGCGCTGGATGCCGTTCTCCTTGGGGATCCGCTTGCCCTGGGCCTGGCCGGCCACCAGGAAGGCATCCCGCTCGCGGTCCGAGTACACGTAGTCGTGCGGCGCGTTCGCCCACTTCAGGCGGTACAGCGGAGGCTGCGCCAGGTACACGTGTCCGTGCTCGATGAGCGGCCGCATGTACCGGAAGAGCAGCGTGAGCAGCAGGGTGGCGATGTGCTGGCCGTCCACGTCGGCGTCGGCCATCAGCACGATCTTGTGATACCGGAGCCGCGCCAGGTCGAAGTCCTCACCGATGCCCGTGCCGAAGGCCGTGATGATCGACTGGACCTCCTGGTTCGACAGGGCCTTGTCCAGGCGCGCCCGCTCGACGTTCAGGATCTTGCCGCGGATCGGGAGGATCGCCTGCGTGCGGGGGTTGCGTCCACGGACGGCGGAGCCGCCGGCGGAGTCACCCTCGACGATGTAGACCTCGCACTCCTCCGGCCGGTTCGACTGGCAGTCGCGCAGCTTGCCCGGCATGCCGCCGCTGCTGAGGATGCCCTTGCGCCGTGTCGCCTCGCGGGCCTTGCGCGCCGCGATCCGGGCCAGGGACGCAGAGATCGCCTTGCGGATGATGTCCCGCGCCTCGCCGGGGTGGGCGTCGAACCAGTCGGTCAGACGCTCCCGCACCACGCGCTGCACGAACGTCTTGGCCTCGGTGTTGCCCAGCTTCTGCTTGGTCTGGCCCTCGAACTGCGGCTCGCCCAGCTTCACGCTGATGACGGCGGTGAGACCCTCGCGGATGTCGTCACCCGTGAGGTTCTCCTCCTTCTCCTTGAGGATGCCCTTCTCGCGTGCATAGCTGTTGACCAGCGTGGTCAGCGCCGCGCGGAAGCCCTCCTCGTGCGTGCCGCCCTCGGGGGTGGAGATCGTGTTCGCGTAGGTGTGGACCGACTCGCTGTATGCGCTGGTCCACTGCATCGCGATCTCGACCGCGATCTTGCGCTCCTTGTCCTCCGACTCCACGTCGATGATCTCGTCGTGGATCAGCTCGACCTTCTTGGCGGAGTTGAGGTGCTTCACGTAGTCGACGAGGCCGTCCTGGTACACGTAGGTGACCGTGCGCGCGCCGCCCGACAACCCGCCCGGGGAAGTCGGGTCGCCGTCCACCGGCGCCGCGTGGACCTCGTCGGCGTGAACTTCGCCGGGCGCGACGAGGAGCCCGCCGGTCACCTCGTCGGCGTTGATCGTGTGCCCGGCACGCTCGTCGGTGAGCGTGATCTTCAGGCCCTTGTTGAGGAACGCGTACTGCTGGAAGCGCGACCGCAGCGTCTCGAAGTCGTACTCGGTCGTCTCGAAGATCGTGTCGTCGGGCCAGAACGTCTGTGTGGTCCCGGTGCCCTCGTCGGTGCCCAGCGGAGCGAGCTGCTCGACGCCGGTGACCGGGGTGCCGCCGTTCTGATACTCCTGACGCCAGTTGTGGCCGTCACGGCGGACCTCGGACACGAAGCGGCTGCTCAGGGCGTTCACCACGGACATGCCCACGCCGTGCAGACCACCCGACACCGCGTAGCCGCCACCGCCGAACTTGCCGCCGGCGTGCAGGATCGTCATGACGACCTCGAGCGTCGGCTTTCCCTCGGTGGGGTGCATGGCCACCGGGATGCCGCGGCCGTCGTCACGGACGCGTACGCCACCGTCAGCCAGCAGGGTCACGTCGATCGTTTCGGCATGGCCCGCGAGGGCCTCATCCACAGAGTTGTCCACAATCTCGTAGACGAGGTGGTGAAGTCCGCGCTCACCGGTAGAACCGATGTACATGCCCGGGCGCTTACGAACGGCCTCGAGACCTTCCAGGACTGTAATGTTCCCGGCGTCGTAGCCGCCGTCGATTCGCTCTGTCACGGGCGGGAGTGCTCCTCTTGTCTTTCAGGCGCACGACGGGCAGGACCCATGAAGCAGTGGACCGTGCCGGGCCCGGGTGAATTTTGCGGGCGGCGGCCCAGGTCTTGGGCGGCTCGTCGGTGCTCAGCGTCCCGGGTGGAACCCGGCGCGGTTGACCTGCTCAGTCTACCTTCTGAACGCCGAAAACTCGCGATCCTACGGCACCTGTGGATACTTCTCCACAAGCTTCCTCCACAGGCACACCCGCCCTGCTCCACCGTGCTGTCCAACGCGCGTCCACTGGAGCGTTACGCCCCGTTCACGGCGCTTTGTCGGACCCGGGTGGTTCAATGTCGATGACGGACCACCCGCCGTTCCGCGGGCGGTCTCATCCGACGAAGGCCAGTCATGAGGACGTTTGTCTCGACCCGGAAGTTCGCCCCGACCGCACTCGCCACGGCTGTCGCAGCACTCACCCTGGCGGCAGCGGGCGCGGCCCCTGCCTCGGCCACCTCGATCGTCACCCCGCTGGTTCCGGCCCAGCTCACGTCGTGCACGGCGACCGTGGCCGACGTCGTGCCGCCCGCCGACACCGACGCGATCGACTACGAGCTCACGCCCGAGGGGATCGTCGCCACCGTGCTGCCGGGGTACGCGTTCCCCGAGTCCTTGTACGACCCCGACGGCCACTGGTACAACCGGACGGGCGACACCACGGCGGTCCTGCCGCTCTTCGCCGTTCTCCGGCCCATCTGCTCGCTCGACACCATCTCCCTGAGCCCGGTCTGTGAAGCGGGGGTTCCGTACCTCGACTACGCGGTCGCCCGCCCGGAGGGCCTCACCGACGCTGCACCCCTCCTCATGGAGTGGACCGGCGACGACCACCTGTACGACGTGGTCTACGGGAGCAGCGGTGAGGGAGCACCGCTCGAGGGCCGGACGTGGTGGCGTTCGATCATCACGAACAACGACGGCACGTTCTCGCCGGCATACGACCCGTCGTGGAAGCTGTCCGACATCGACATCCACTTCACCGCGACGCAGTGGAACGCTGACCACACCTATTTCACGTCGTTCTTCGGTGTGGTCGAGGACGCTCCGCTCGGCGACCCGTGCGTGACCTCCGGCCCGACACACCCGGAGCACCCGGAGCACCCGGGCCACCCCGGTCACCCGGGCCACCCGCGCAAGGCGTGACCGCCTGACCTGTTCCGCGGAGGCGGGCATCCCCCAGGGGGATGCCCGCCTTCTTGCTGAGCGGACGAGAGTGCTGTCCGAATGGTCGCCGCCCTCTGGTGAGATGCGCGCTCCTCCGCGCAACGGTGTGCCCACGCGAACTGCCGTTTGCACCATGAGCATCGGCCACCGGCTCAAAGGGACAGTCCGCTGCAATCCCGGCCATTTCGGCCATCAGTTGATTTCTGGTCTAATACAGGCGCCACCCGACTGTGCATCTCGAAAGTTGCGCACTCTCGCACTCGCGAAGGAATCCGATGATGAAGAAGGTCCTGGCGGGCGGTGCCCTCACGGCGCTCGCTCTCGGAGGGCTGGTCGCCACGGCCACGCCAGCCTCCGCCCACACTCCCAAGGCCACGGCCGACTGCACCAGCGTCACGGTCGACCTCCGGGCCTACGCACACAGCGGCAACGAGTTCTCGATCATCGTGAACGACGACGAGGTCAAGACCGTGACGTTCGGCAACAGCTTCAAGAAGACCTACACCTGGGCGGAGCTCGACCCAGCCCCACGCCTTCCCCGACCCCGTCCCCGAGCACCACGCCGTCGGCCGCGCCCGTCTCCCCGGCCGTGCCCACCGTCGACTGCACCGTCGACTCGGTCGACGCCATCGCGAAGCCCGCGGACACCGAGTCGATCACCTACACCAAGGACGCCGCCGGCATCACGGCGACGCTGAACGACGGCTTCTCCTGGGGCGACCTCGGCGCGTACGACGAGCTCTCGACGACCACGGCGATCCTCCCGGCCGCAGACCTCGCAGCGCTCCTCCAGTCGCTGACCTGCGAGACCGAGCCGACGCCGAGCCCCAGCCCCAGCCCCACGGAGTCGGTGCCCGCCCCGGTCGCTTCCCCCTCCCCGAGCGCCTCGCCGACCCCGTCCTCGACCTCGACGCCGTCCGCATCGCCCTCGGCCCCGGCCGCCGCACAGCCGCCGACCCTGGCCCAGACCGGCGCCACCGTGGGCGGCGCCGTGCTCCTCGCGCTGCTTCTCGCGGGCGGCGGTTTCGCGCTCGTGTGGGCACGCCGTCGGATCCGGAACGTCTGACCAACCCGCCTGACGCAAGCGCCTGACTGAACACGAAGGGCTCCCCGGTTCGCCGGGGAGCCCTTCGTCGTCCACAGGATTATCCCCAGGTGTCCCGTGGTCCCGGACCGCGCACAGCGCGGGGACCGCGCCGGAACCCGGGGCCCGCCGGGCCGAGCACCGTCACCTCTTCGACCACGCCCTCGCCGATCTCCTCAGCCATCCGGCGGAGCAGCGTCGGCACGAGCAGCCGCAGCTGAGTGGCCCAGGCCGTCGAGTCGGCCCGGACGACGAGCACCTTGTCCTCGAAGGTCTCGGGCGTGCAGTGCTCTGCCACGTCGGGTCCCACGACCTCACGCCAGCGACCCACGACGCCACCGACCGACACCTCGGCCGACCAGCCCTTCTCTCGCAGCAGCCGCCCGACCACCTCGGACAAGAGCTGCGGGTCCCGCGCGTTCGGGCCCTTCCGTTCGCGGTGCGGCTCGGCCAGCGGCGATCGCCGGGCCGGAGCGCCCGGGCGCAGGCCCCTGGCCCGCGCAGCGGCCTTGGCGCGGTTCAGCGCGGCTCGCGCCACCTCTGACGGGGGAGTGAGCGGCACGGCCGCACCCTCACCCACACCGTCCTGTCCGACGCCGGAGCTCGCCTCAGGCGTCCGGCCCGCCTGCCGCTCGTCACCGCTCACGAGTCACCGTCCCTGGTTCCACGTGAAACCGTACGCCGCGGAGGGCGCCCGGGACATCGTCCGGGACGGCCGCCGTCACCAGGACCTGCCGGGCCGGTGCGACGAGCTCCGCGAGGCGTTCGCGCCTGCGCGTGTCGAGCTCGGCGAAGACGTCGTCCAGCACCAGAACGGGTTCCGCGTCGGTACCGAGGTCGGGGTTCCAGAAGGCCGGTGCCTGAACCTCGCCGCCGAGCAGCCGATACGAGGCGAGCCGCAGGGCGAGGGCGAACGACCATGACTCACCGTGGCTCGCGTAGCCCTTGGCCGGCAAACCCGCGAGAGTCAGGACGAGGTCGTCGCGGTGCGGGCCCACGAGGCTCAGCCCACGGTCCAGCTCCTGCTGGCGCACGTCTCGCATGGCGTCGAGCAGCGCGTCCCGCACCGCACCCACCGAAGGGAGCGCCGCGCCGTCGGGCACCTCGCTCGGGAGCGACCACTTGTAGGAGATCTCCGCGGCGCCCGCACCGGAGCTCACCTGTTCGTAGGATGCCGCCACGGCCGGACGCAGAGCCTCCACCAGTCCGAGGCGAAGCACCAGGATCTCCGCGCCGAGCTCGGCAAGCCGCGCGTCCCAGACGTCGAGGGTGGCGAGTTCCGAGCCCGTCTGGTCCCCTGCGGCACCTGCGCTGCTATCCGCTGAACCTGTGGACAACCCTGGGGATAGTGATGTGGATGAAGTTGTGGACAACCGCGGCCGAGAAGGCCTCCCACCTGCGCTCCGACGTACGCCCCGAGCCGACTTCAGGAGCGCCGACCGCTGCCGGAGCACGCGGTCGTAGTCGGCCAGCACGCCGGACACCCGGGGGATCATCAGGACGAGCAGCTGGTCCAGGAAGCGGCGCCGTCCGTCAGGATCACCCTTGACGAGTGCCAGGTCCTCCGGAGCAAAGAGCACGGTCCGCAGGATGCCTAGAACGTCCCGCGCGCGTACCGGCTGACCTCGGTTGATGCGCCCGCGATTGGCTTTCCCTGGCGCAATCTCGAGCTCGATCGTGCTCGCACGGTCCCCTCGGACGACCCTGGTCCGGACGACGGCCCGGGAGGCTCCGGCCCTGATCAGGGGGGCGTCCGTCGACACCCGGTGAGACCCCAGTGTCGCGACGTAGCCGATCGCCTCGACCAGGTTTGTCTTGCCCTGACCGTTGGGTCCCAGGAAGGCGTTGACCCCTGGCTCGAGCTCGACGTCGACGGCCGTGTACGACCGGAAGTCGAGCAGCGAGAGGTGCGAGACATACATCGAAAGTCCTGTGGAAGAAGGTGTGGACAACCGGCCCGTCCGGGCTGTGCGGTCAGTCCGCCTTCTTGACGGAGTGTCCGCCGAACTGCTGCCGGAGAGCGGCCACGGCCTTGAGTGCGGGCGACTTCTCCTGACGCGATGCGAAGCGCGCGAACAGCGACGCGGAGATGACCGGGAGGGGCACGGCGAGGTCGATCGCCTCGTCGACGGTCCAGCGGCCCTCGCCCGAGTCGTCCACCCAGTCGTCGAGCAGCGCGAGCTCGGGGTCCTCCTCGAGCGCCTTGACCATCAGGTCGAGGAGCCAGGATCGGACGACGGTGCCGCGCGTCCAGGCCTTCATCGTGCCGCGGACGTCGGTGATCACGTCGTCCTTGGCGGCCAGCAGCTCATAGCCCTCGGCGTAGGCCTGCATCAGGCCGTACTCGATGCCGTTGTGGACCATCTTGGCGAAGTGGCCGGCGCCGACCGTGCCGGCGTGCACGTAGCCCTCCTCGCGGGGGCCCTCGGGGCGCAGGGCATCGAACACGGGCAGGAGCGCCTCCACATGAGCCGACTCGCCACCCACCATCAGGCCGTAGCCGTTCTCCAGCCCCCATACGCCTCCGGAGACTCCCACGTCGACGTAGCCGACGCCCTTGGCCGCGAGTGCCGTCGCTCGCTCACGGTCCTCGGCGTAGTGGGAGTTGCCTCCCTCGATGATGATGTCGCCCTCGTCGAGGAGCTGGCCCAGCTCCTCGACCACGGTCCGCGTGGGCTCGCCGGCCGGAACCATGACCCACACGACCCGCCGCTCGGACGGCAGCGCGGCCGCGAGGTCAGCCAGCGTCGGTACGTCCGACACCTCAGGCCGGGGGTCGTACCCGGTGACCTCGATGCCGCCCTTGCGCAGGCGGGCACGCATGTTGTTGCCCATCTTGCCGAGCCCGACCAGGCCGATGTGGCTGACCATCGTGTGTCTCCTTCAGAGCCGGACGTCAGCCGGCGAAACGGATCGGGACCAGGAGGTAGCGGTACGAGGAATCGTCCTCACCGTCCAACGACTCCTGGCCGGTGAACTCCACAGGCTTGTTCGGGTGCGTGAAGGACAGTCGAGTGAAGTCCGTCCCCAGGGCACCGAGCCCGTCCAGCAGGAACTGGGGGTTGAACGCCACGGCGATGTCCTCGCCCACCAGCACGGCCTCGAGCGCCTCGGAAGCCTGCGCGTCGTCACCCTGGCCCGCCTCGAGCACCACCTGTCCGTCGGTGAAGGACAGGCGGATCGGCGTGTTGCGCTCGGCAACGAGGCTGACGCGCTTCGCCGCTTCGATGAGGGGGGCGGTGGCCACCACAGCATGGATGGGGGTCGCGTCCGGGAACAGGCGCCGAACGGCGGGGTAGTCGCCGTCGACCAGCTGCGACGTGGTGTGTCGGCCGCCTGCCTCGAACCCGACGAGGTCAAGGCCTGCGCCTGTGGACAGGCCCACGTTCACCAGGCCGCCGCCGGCACCCAGCGACCGCGCGACGTCGTTGAGCGTGCGAGCCCGGATCAGCGCGACCGCTGAATATCCCGGCGTGGCGGGCGTCCAGGTCAGCTCACGCAGGGCCAGCCGGTAGCGGTCGGTAGCCAGGAGGGTGATGCGCTCGCCCTCGATCTCGACGCGGACACCGGTCAGCAGCGGGAGCGTGTCGTCCTTGCTCGCGGCCACGGTGACCTGATTGACGGCGAGCGTCAGCGCGTCGCCCGAGACGGTGCCCGTGAGCTCCGGCATCGTCGGGAGCGCCGGGTAGTCCTCGACGGGCATCGTGAGGAGCGTGAACCGGCTGGCTCCGCACGTGAGCATCACCTTCGTGCCCTCGAGCGTGACGTCGACCGGCTTGTTGGGCAGCGCACGGGAGATCTCCGCGAGAAGGCGACCGGAGACCAGGACGGTACCCGGCTCCGCGACATCTGCAGGGATCTCCGACCGCGCCGACGTCTCGTAGTCGAAGCTCGCAAGATTGATGATCCCCTGGGCGTCCGCCTCGATGCGGACACCGGCGAGGACCGGCGCAGGCGGCCTCGTCGGAAGCGTGCGGGCGGTCCAGGTCACAGCGTCAGCAAGGACATCGCGCTCGACCCTGAACTTCATGCCGTTGCATCTCCCTGTATGGCTCTGACTGTCCTGCCAAACCCTACGCGAGGTCTTGGCTCTCCGGCACTCCGACGCGAGGGCGAGGTGGATGACATCCGAGCCTCTTAGTACTAGTGTTCGACACGATGCGAGCGGTCGGCCCCACCGCCCTGATGAAGGCGTGTGGATCCTCTCTACTAAGAATCAGTAGTCGTCGTAGTAGGGGTTGTGGAAGATGGGGATAAGCGCTCTCTCTGCAGGTCAGGGACGTAGTTGGCCTGTGGAGGGTCTGTGGGTGGACCTGTGTGTGAACTAGGGGTCCCTGTGGGCAGAGATTTTGTGCACACACCCCGTCCACCGATGAGGGCCCCTTCGCCCACAGATTTTGGGGGTTCGTCCACACCCGTCCACAGCTTTCTACACAGGTGTGTATCGGTGCCCGACGGCAGAACCTGTAGTTCTGCACAGAAAGCGTCCACAGCGTTGGGGACGACCGATCCGGTCTGGCGGGATCCTGCGGAAACTTCTGTGGAGGAGCCTGGGGACGTGCGGATCCGCAACGGCGCGGAGTTATCCCCAGGCTTTGTCCACAATGGGTGTGCAGAACGGCCCAGCAGGGCGTCGTCGCAGGTCAGCCGCGGTGCTGCTGCTTGATCCGGCTCGTCAGCTCGGTCACCTGGTTATAGGTGGACCGGCGCTCCGCCATCTGCCCGGCGATCTTCTTGTTGGCGTGCATCACAGTGGTGTGATCTCGCCCACCGAACTGCTGACCGATCTTCGGGAGCGAGAGATCCGTGAGCTCGCGGCACAGATACATGGCGATCTGGCGGGCGGTGACGAGGACGCGTGACCGGGAGGAGCCACAGAGGTCCTCGATCGTGAGACCGAAGTAGGCAGCGGTCTGCGCGATGACGACGGCCGGCGTGATCTCGGCCGAGTCGTCGTCGGTGATGAGGTCCTTGAGGACGATCTCCGCGAGGGCGAGGTCGACCTGCTGGCGGTTGAGGTTCGCGAAGGCGGTGACGCGGATGAGCGCGCCCTCGAGCTCCCGGATGTTCGTGGAGATGCGCGAGCCGATGTAGGAGAGCACCTCGTCAGGCACGTCCAGGTGTTCGCTGGCGGCCTTCTTGCGCATGATCGCGATGCGCGTCTCGAGGTCGGGGGGCTGGACGTCCGTGATGAGGCCCCACTCGAACCGGGAGCGCAGCCGGTCCTCGAACCCGTGCAGCTGCTTGGGCGGTACGTCGGACGTGAGGACGACCTGCTTGTTCGCGTTGTGCAGCGCGTTGAAGGTGTGGAAGAACTCCTCCATCGTCTGTTCCTTGCCCTGCAGGAACTGGATGTCGTCGATGAGGAGGACGTCCACGTCCCGGTAGCGGCGCTGGAAGGCGCCTGCCTTGCCCTCACCGATCGAGTTGATGAAGTCGTTCGTGAACTCCTCCGAGTTCACGTACCGGACGCGTACGTGCGGGTACAGGTTGTGCGCGTAGTGCCCGATCGCGTGGAGCAGGTGCGTCTTGCCCAGCCCGGAGTCGCCGTAGATGAAGAGGGGGTTGTACGCCTTGGCCGGCGCCTCGGCCACCGCCACCGCCGCGGCGTGCGCGAAGCGGTTGGAAGACCCGATGACGAACGTCTCGAAGATGTACTTCGGGTTGAGCCGGGTGGGCTCGCCGGACGGTTTCGGTGCCGGCTGCGGCACCATGGGGATCTGGGCTTCCTGCGGCTCCGGCTCGTCGGGCAGCGACATCTGCGACGGACCGGCGAGCGAGTCGTGGCTCAGCTCGGGATCGACGGTGATCCCGAAGCGGATGTCCCGGCCGAGCACCGACGAGATCGCGGACACCAGGTCGTCACGGACGGCCGTCTCCAGGTACGTGCGCGTCTGCTCGTGGGGAACCGCGATGAACACCATGTCGTCGAGGATGGCCATCGGCTTCGCGAGCCGGATGAAGGCCAGCTGCCGCGGGCTCATGTCCGGCCGGCTCTCGAGCGTGGCCAGGGTCTGTGCCCAGACATCCGTGATGTTCTCGTCCGGGTTGGCCACTGGTTTTCCTTCTGCTGGGTGCTGATCGGGTAGGCGTGTCCGGCGGTGGTCCTGGGTGCTGGATCTCCTGAAGTCTGCCATCATGAGGCATCGTCCACACAGTTGTCCACAGCCTGTGGATCTGTGGACAGGCCTGTGGACAGCCGGTTGTCCGACGACGGAACGGCACGGTCTCCCCGAATCTGCGGGCTCCGTGGTGCCCGGGTGTGTCGCTCGTGACAGGCATCCCAGTTTGACCCCCGGGCCCTCCGCGGCGTAACGTCAGACAGCCGTTCCAGGTACTTTCAGCGCGCCCAGACGTGGCTTCGGCCGCGGGCCCAGGGCCTTGGGTCGGCCCCGGCCGACTGCGTACCTCGCTCGGCCTGTAACGAACCCTGCATCGTCGAGGACTGACGGTGTGCCTCCCCGACGTTCTTGGAGTACCTCGTGAGCAAGCGGACTTTCCAGCCGAACAACCGCCGCCGTTCGAAGACCCACGGTTTCCGGCTGCGCATGCGCACCCGTGCCGGCCGCGCCATCCTGGCTGCTCGCCGTCGCAAGGGTCGCGTCGAGCTCTCTGCCTGAGCCGTGCTGCCAGCGGCGCACCGACTGCGCCGTTCCGTGGACTTCGAACGGGCGGTGCGCCGCGGCACGCGTGCAGGACGATCGACCTTGGTGGTTCACCTCGTCGTCAACGACGAAGGGGATGAACCACCACAGGTCGGTTTTGTCGTATCTAAGGCCGTCGGTAACGCCGTCCAGCGCAACCTTGTGAAGCGCCGGCTCCGGCATGCGGCCCTCACCCATGTCGACGAGCTGCCACCGGGTACTCGCGCCGTGGTGCGGGCCTTGGCGCCCGCCTCACGAGCGACCTACTCAGAGCTGTCCCGTGACCTGGCCTCGAGCCTGACCCGGGCCCTCGCCCGGGTGACGGGTGATGCTCAAGGTGCGCGACCGGCGTCGGGCGCCCCTGCCCAGCCGAGCCCTTCCGGAGCCAGGCCATGACCTCCCACTTCCGGGTGCCCACCTTCGCCCTCGGCGACCTGCCCGCGGCAGTGCTGGTGGGGATGATCCGGGTCTACCAGACGTTCATCTCTCCGATGACCGGTCCCACGTGCAAGTACTACCCGTCGTGCTCGCAGTACGCCGTGATCGCCCTGAAGCGCCACGGGGCTCTGCGCGGGCTGGGGCTCGCACTGTGGCGACTGCTTCGGTGCAACCCGTGGAGTCTGGGCGGGGTGGACGATGTACCGCCGGCGCGCGGGGCACGTGGTCACGACGACACGCACGCACCGCACACGCACGGAGCCTGACCGCTCACCCGGGACAGGGTCCCGGACCCCCGGACTTCGCGACACCGACTCAGGAGCACTTCACCGATGGACTTCTTCGCCTTCCTCTACCCGATCGAGTGGGTGGTGGCCTGGATCATGTACGGGTCACATGCCCTGTTCACGACCCTCGGGATGCAGTCCGGTCCGGGCTTCGCCTGGGTGCTGTCGATCGTGGCCCTCGTGATCGTCATCCGCGTGCTGCTGATCCCCCTCTTCTTCAAGCAGATCAAGGCGTCCCGCGGGATGCAGATGGTGCAGCCGGAGCTGCAGGCGATCCAGAAGAAGTACAAGGGGAAGACGGACCCCGCGTCCCGCGAGGCGATGACCCGCGAGACGATGGAGCTGTACCGCAAGCACGGGACCAACCCGTTCGCGTCGTGCATGCCGCTGCTGCTGCAGTCGCCGATCTTCTTCGCGCTGTTCAACGTGCTGAACAACCTGACGAGGATCGCGGAGGGCACCTACAAGCGGGACGCGATCGGCCCCATCACCCAGGACGTGGCAGGGGACATCGAGCAGTCGACCCTGTTCGGCGCGGCGCTCTCCGACGTGTTCATGTCGACGGACAACTGGACCTCGCGCACTGTGGTCATCGTGCTGATCGTGGCCATGAGCGCCACGACGTTCCTCACGCAGCGTCAGCTGACGATGAAGAACATGCCGCCGGCTGCGCTCGAGGGCCCCATGGCGCAGACGCAGAAGATGATGCTGTACATGCTGCCGCTGGTCTTCGCGATCTCCGGCGTGAACTTCCCGGTGGGTGTCCTCATCTACTGGACGGTCACCAACGTCTGGTCGATGGGGCAGCAGTTCTACACGATCAAGCGCATGCCGACGCCGGGATCCGTCGCGGAGAAGCAGCTCAAGGAGCGCCAGGCGCGGAAGGCCGCTGCCAAGGCCGCCAAGAACGGCGAGGTCGTGCCCGTCGAGGACGCACCCGTGGTGGAGGCCCCGCGGGCCGGACAGCGAGTCCAGCCGAAGCGGAAGAACCGCCAGAAGACGACGGGCGCGCAGCCGACCAAGCCGGTGACGGCCCAGTCGGCGCCGACCGACGCGGCGGGGGATGATGCCCCTGGTGGCGACGCCGGCACCAGGCCGAAGAAGAAGTAGGAGAGCGCACATGAGCCCGACGGACACGCCCGCACCCGAGGCGAAGGACCTGACGACGCGCCTTGAGGAAGAGGGCGAGATCGCCGCCGACTACCTCGAGGAGCTCCTTGACATCGCCGACCTCGACGGTGACATCGATATCGACATCACCTTCGACCGGGCGGCGGTCGAGATCATCGCCGACGACGCTGCGTCGCTGAAGCACCTCGTGGGGCGGGACGGCGAGGTGCTCGACGCGCTCCAGGAGCTGACTCGCCTTGCCGTGCAGGCCAAGACGGGCGAGCGGAGCCGGTTGATGCTCGACATCGGCGGGCATCGCGCTGCGCGGCGGGCCGAGCTGACGAAGATCGCCGAGGAGGCGATCGAGACGGTGCGCGCCACCGGTGCGGAGCTCTCCCTGGAGCCGCTCAACGCGTTCGAGCGCAAGGTGGTGCATGACGTCGTCGCTGCAGCCGGGCTGGTGAGCGACTCCCGCGGGGTCGAGCCCGGCCGGTACGTGGTGGTCCAGCCGGCAGGGTCGGCGCCCGCCGAGACGGAAGCCGTGGCCGACGTCGGTTGACAGAGCACGAGACCGGGCCGGTGCGCGTCTGAGGACGGGCGCCGGCCTTCGGTCTGCCGGGGCGGACGAGGAGACAGACAGGTGGACATGGACGAGCAGGATGCGGCAAGGAACGACCCGTCGATGGAGGTCGACGTCGACGAGGAGCGTGACTCGGAGACGCTCGGGGTGAGCCCCGTCGTGCGGGAGTACTTCGGCGACAGCTATGACGCGATCTCGCGGTTCGCCGCGATGCTCCTGGACCAGGGAGAGCTCCGTGGGCTGATCGGGCCCCGCGAGGTCCCGCGCATCTGGGAGCGGCACATCCTGAACTCCGCCGCGGTGGTCCAGTACCTCCCGAGGGAAGGTGTCGTTGCCGACGTCGGCTCGGGGGCCGGACTGCCGGGCATCGTGATCGCCGCGATGCTTCCGGACGTCGAGGTTCTTCTGATCGAACCGATGGAGCGCCGCACTGCGTGGCTCGCGGAGGTGGCGCAGGAGCTGGCCCTGCCGAACATCCAGGTGAAGCGTGGTCGGGCCGAGGAGTTCCATGGCGCCTTCGAGGCGGACGCCGTCACGTCTCGCGCGGTGGCAGGACTGTCGAAGCTCGTGCGGATGAGCATGCCGCTCGTGCGCGTGGGTGGCGAGATGGTGATCCTCAAGGGACGCAGCGTGGAGCAGGAGGTCGAGCCGGCTCGGAAGGTACTGCGGTCCTTCAAGTCGGGGGAGCCGGAGATCCTCTCCGGGGAGACGATCCCTGGCGTCGAGGCCACGACGATCCTGCGAGTGGCCCGCGGCAAGTAGCGTTCGTTTCACGTGAAACATGATTGGCTCGCCATCCTCAGGGTGGCGAGCCGATCGCGTTTCACGAGGCGTGGCTTGTCGGATGATTCATGCCGAGGGTGGCACGCCCGAGCACTGGCGCTGTTTCACGTGAAACCGTCGAAGTACGGCGTTTCGGGAGGCCATGTCGGTCCGCCGTCCGTAGCGTTACACGCGTGTTCTTCTTCAAGCGGAAGTCCAGACGAACCGAGGTCCCCGCCGTCGGGCCGGAGGCAGTGCTGCGGTCCGGGCGGCTCACCAACCAGGCGGCAGCGGAGGAACCGGCGAGCGAGGCGGCGGTGATCGGTGCTGAGGCCGACGCGGAGGTGGACGAGCCAACGGTGACGGCCGAGCCGGCCGAGCCGTCGGTGGCGACCCAGCCGGCCGAGCCGGCCGAGCCGTCGGTGGCGACCGGCCCAGCCGAAGCGGCCGACGCGACGGAGACGAGCGGCGGCGTTGTGACCGGAGTGCTGGTTGACAATGGTCCAGCCCTCGACGCTCCGTCAGAAGGGAACGTCGAGCCCGAGGTTGGCGAGTCGTCCCGCAAGTCGGACGGCGCCGATGAATCTCCGGCGAACACCGAGCGGCCTGCGGACGAAGACAGCCCCAACGCGGACGCCAACGACTACAGTGTCCGCGTGACGGAACCGATCCCTGTGCAAGGGCTCTCCGCGCCGAATCCCGCTGTTTCACGTGAAACAGCGGACGCGCGTCAGTGGCCCTCGAATCTGCCCCAGCCCACCGCGGGTGCCGCCGAGGACGGCTTCGTGAGCGAGGAGGAACGCCGCGCAGCGCTCATGGCGAGCGTCCCGGTCGTCGACGACACCACACCTCTCGCGGCGGAGCTCGCGATTGATGCCCGCCGTCGCATCGACCTCCACGGTCGCAAGTTCCCGCGACCGGCACGCACCCGCATCATCACCGTGGCCAACCAGAAGGGTGGCGTCGGCAAGACGACGACCACCGTCAACCTGGCCGCCGGTCTCGCGCAGTCGGGGCTGAACGTTCTGGTCATCGACAACGATCCGCAGGGAAACGCCTCCACGGCTCTCGGCATCGAGCATCGGGCGGGAACGCCGTCGGTCTACGAGATCCTCATCGAGGACCTGCCTCTGAAGGAGGCGGTCCAGGAATGCCCCGACGTCCCGAACCTCTGGGCCGTCCCGGCGACGATTGACCTCTCGGGATCCGAGATCGAGCTGGTCTCGCTTGTTTCACGTGAAACACGCCTTCGCAGGGCGGTCGACGCCTACCTCGAAGACCGAGTCGCCGCCGGCGAGGACCGCATCGACTACGTGCTCGTGGACTGCCCGCCCAGCCTGGGCCTGTTGACGGTCAACGCCTTCGTTACCGGCCGTGAGGTCTTCATCCCGATCCAGTGCGAGTACTACGCGTTGGAGGGCTTGAGCCAGCTGCTGAAGACGATCGACCTGATCAGGGCGCACCTCAACCCGGAGCTCCGGGTGTCGTCGATCCTCCTGACGATGTACGACGGTCGCACGAACCTGGCGCAGCAGGTTGCGTCGGAGGTGCGGACGCACTTCCCGAACGAGACGTTCAAGACGACGATCCCGCGTTCCGTGCGGATCTCCGAGGCTCCCAGCTACGGCCAGACGGTCATGACCTACGATCCGACGTCGACCGGAGCGCTCGCCTATCTCGAGGCGTCCCGGGAGCTCGCGGAGCGCGGCCAGGGATTCTCGAGCCCGCGCAGGCCCTCGCCCCTCGACACCATCGTGAGCGGAGGGGCTCAGGCATGACGCAGCGGAGCGAGTGGGACCACGGGACGAGCTGGGCAAACACGGAGGAAGCACGATGAGCCAGAAGCGGAGAGGCCTCGGCCGGGGACTTGGCGCGCTGATCCCCACGTCGGCAGAAGACGCCGACCGTCTGTCCGGAGGGGAGCCCTCGGCTTCGGCGACCGCCGTCGCCCTGGAGGAGCGCCCGGCTCCTGACGTTCTTGAGGCGGCGGCCTCCGAGCCGGTCGCCGCGGAGCCAACAGCGCTGGAGCCGGTGGCGGTCGTGGAGCCGGCCACGGCGGCGGAGGCGCCGACCTCAGCGGAGGCCTCGTCATCCGCGGCCGACGGCGGATCGAGCGCTCTGCTCGACGCCGTTCCCGGTGCGCGCCCTGACGGCGGCCCTGATGCCGGCCCCGCCGCCCCCGAGGCGTCGACCGAAGCCGTGACGGCTCCGAGCGACGACTCGACGGCACCGGTCGCCGACAACGGGAGCGACGCGGGGAGCCCGGAACGCGAGCCGTCGGCGGAGGAGGCGACCTCGTCCACGGTGACCGCAGCGGAGACCGTAGACGTGGCCGGCGCGACGATCGCAGTGGGCACGGTGTCGATCTCCGACGACACCAAGCGTCAGCCGTCGGCGTACCGCCCTGGCCCGACCTCCCGCCCGACCTGGGACGCCGCGATCGAGAGCGGTCGCCTCTCGGTGTCGAACGGCGAGGGCGTCTCTGCTGGAGACGCTGCCACGTCCGCGCTGGACACCGCCTTCTTCGGCCGCTCCTCTGGGGGCGGCGATGTTTCACGTGAAACGGGACTCGATCTCCTGCCGGTGCCCGGCGCCCGTTTTGCCGAAGTCCCGGTCACGTCGATCCGACCGAACCCTCGCCAGCCGCGATCCGTCTTCGACGAGGGCCAGCTGGACGAGCTGGTTGCCTCGATCCGCGAGATCGGCGTGCTCCAGCCCATCGTGGTGCGTCCGGACAAGGAGCTCCCGGGAACCTACGAGCTCATCATGGGCGAGCGGCGGTGGCGGGCCACTCAGGCCGCCGGCCTCGATCTCGTTCCGGCGATCATCCGGGACACGGATGACACGCACATGCTGCGGGACGCCCTTCTGGAGAACCTCCACCGCGCGGCCCTGAACCCCTTGGAAGAGGCGGCGGCGTACCGCCAGCTCCTGGACGACTTCGGGTGCACCCACGAGGAGCTGGCCACCCGCATCGCGCGGAGCCGTCCGCAGATCTCGAACACGCTGCGACTCCTGCGTCTGCCGCCGCTGGTCCAACGGCGCGTCGCTGCAGGGGTTCTCTCCGCAGGTCACGCCCGTGCCCTGCTCGGTCTGAGCGACGCGGCGGAGATCGAGCGACTTGCTCAGCGGATCGTGTCGGAAGGTCTCTCGGTGCGGGCTACCGAGGAGATCGTGATGCTCACGGAGACAGGCGGCGGCGCGACGAAGGCCCGCAAGGCGCCTCGCGCCGGGGGTCGGCTGGAGGCCGTCGACGATCTGGCGACCCGCCTGTCCGACCGCTTCGAGACGCGCGTCAAGGTCAGTGTCGGCAAGAGCAAGGGCCGCCTGACCGTCGAGTTCGCCTCGGTCGACGACCTGAACCGGATCCTTGCCGTGATGGCACCCGAGGACCCGGGCCTCCTGCGGGCGCTCTCCGGCGACCGGGCGGACGGCACCGACGGCGGCGACGCCGAGGAGTGACCGGCGGACACTGACCGAGACGGAACGGGCCGGGCGGGACCATGTGGTCCCGCCCGGCCCGTTCCGTCTCTGCCAGTGCCTACGCAGGCGCCGAGGCTGTCCGCAGTGCCGTCTCGACGATCCGCCGGTACAGGGCAGGCAGGTCCTCGCCTGCGGCAGCCGCCGCCTGGGGGAGGAGAGACGTCTCCGTCATCCCGGGCGCCACGTTCACCTCGAGAACCTGGGCGGTTCCGTCGCGGTCGAGGATCAGGTCGGTCCGGGACAGGTGGCGCAGGCCGAGGGCACGGTGTGCGCGCACAGCCACATCGGCCACCGCCGCTGCCTGGGGGTCCGTCAGCCGTGCCGGCGCGAAGAACTCCGTCTCCCCGGCCACGTAGCGGGCGGCATAGTCGTAACCGCCGTCGGCGACGATCTCCACCGCGGGGAGCGCGGCAGGACCACCCGGACCGTCGACCACGCTCACCGCCAGCTCGACGCCGTCGACCGCCCTCTCGACGAGGGCCGTCGCACCGTAGGCGAAGCACTCCACCATCGCGCGGGGCAGATCCTCCACCCGCTCGACGCGCGTCACCCCCAACGCCGAGCCACCCTGCGTCGGCTTGACCACGAGCGGCAGGCCGAGCCGGCGCACGATCGCGTTCAGCACGGGCTGTGCGCCGAGGTCGCGGAACAGCGACTGAGGCAGCGTCACGTAGTCCGGCGTCGCCAGGCCCGCGGTCAGCAGCGCAGCCTTGGCGATGGGCTTGTTCCAGGCCGTCCGGCTGGCCCGCGGTCCCGTCCCGACGTAGGGGGTCCCGGCCAGCTCGAGGACATCGCGGAGGGAGCCGTCCTCACCGACGGCGCCGTGCAGCACCGGCCAGACCAGGTCGGGCGCGGTGGTCCGCAGAAAGGCGAGGAGGTCGGCGTCGACGTCGTGCACCAGTACCTCGAGGCCCGTGGACCGGAGCGACTCTGCGACGCGGCGGCCCGAGCGCAGGGAGACATCGCGCTCGTGGGACAGCCCGCCGGCGAGGATCACGACCCGCGGTCGGCCGTGCGAGGCGCCGGACATGTCCGGCAGATCGGGGCGGTCGGTCGGAACGGTGCTGGTCATCTGAGGTCTCATTCGCTGTCGGAGCGGCACGGGCGGAGGGCGTCAGGCCAGGTCGGGTGCGGGTCCTTCGACGTCCTCCGCGTCCGGGTCCGGCTGGGCCGACGTGCCGAACAGCTCCACCAGCTCGGCCTCGGCGTTGACCACGGTCGCGAGCCGGCGCACCCCCTCGCGGATGCGATCGGGCGTGGGGAAGCAGAACGACAGGCGCATGTGGTCCGAGCCGGACCCGTCGTAGTAGAAGGCAGTGCCCGGCACGTAGGCCACCCGGGCGGTGACCGCGCGGGGGAGCATCGAGCGGGCGTCGAGGCCCTCGGGTAGCCGGACCCACACGAAGAAGCCGCCGGCGGGCACGTTCCAGGACGTGGTGGGCAGGTGCTCCGCGAGCGCGCCGACGAGCGCGTCGCGACGTTCGCGGTACAGCTCCTGGTAGTCCTTGATCTGCGCCTTCCAGTCGCAGGTCTCCAGGTAGGTCGCGACCGCGAGCTGCGACGCGTTCGACGGCGAGAGGATCGATGCCTCCGACGCGAGCACGAGCTTCTCCCGTACGGCGTGCGGCGCGATCACGAAGCCGACGCGGTACCCCGGGGCGAACGTCTTGGAGAACGACCCGAGGTACAGGACGCCCTCCTCGTCGTACGACCGCAGTGCCGGCAGCGGTTCGCCCTCGTACCGGAGGAGGCCGTAGGGGTTGTCCTCCACGACGAGGACCCCGTGGCGCCGGCAGACCTCCAGGACCTGGGGGCGGCGCTCGAGAGAGAGCGTCACTCCGGCGGGGTTCTGGAAGTTGGGGACGGTGTACAGGAGCTTGACCCGGCGCCCCTCGGCCTTCAGCCGCACCAGCGTGGTGTCCAGCTCCCCGGGGACGAGGCCATCGGCATCCATGGGCACGTGCACCACGTCGGCCTGGTAGGACCGGAACACCCCGAGGGCGCCCACGTACGAGGGAGCCTCGGCGAGGACCACGTCACCCGGGTCCACGAAGATGCGGGTGACCAGGTCGAGGGCCTGCTGGGAACCGGTGGTGACCACCACGTCGTCGGCGTGAGCCTCGACGCCTTCGAGCGCCACCACCCGGGTGATGTGCTCCCGGAGCACCTCCTCGCCCTGGCCGGAGCCGTACTGCAGGGCGGTGGTCCCCTTGGTGGTGATCAGCCGCTGCATGGTCTCGGCGATCACGTCGAGGGGAAGGCCCTCGAGGAACGGCATGCCACCCGCCAGCGAGACGACCTCCGGGCGGTTCGCCACGGCGAACAGCGCCCGGATCTCCGACGCCCGCATCCCGTGCGCACGCGCTGCGTAGGCGCCGAACCACGGGTCGAGGCGGGAGCCGGCAGTCTCGAGCGGGGAGGGGGCGGTCACGCATCCCAGTCTGGCACGGGGCTCACGCAGGATTCGTGAGCACTTCCGGGACGAGACGGCGGGAAACAAAGGTGCCCGACGGCGGAGCTCACCTCGCGTACGCAAGGTGAGCTCCGCCGTCGGGCACCGGGGATGCTCGAGGCGGCCGGCTACTCAGCCGGGCTGAGGACCTGCTCGATCTCCTCGACGAGCGCCCGCTTGGGGCGGGCGCCGACGATCGACTTCACGACCTCGCCGTTCTGGTACACGTTCAGGGTCGGGATGGAGAAGATCCCGTACGCCATGGCCGTGGCCTGGTTCTCGTCGGTGTCGAGCTTGACGATCTTGATCTTGCCCTCGTACTCGTCGGACAGCTCCTCGAGGATCGGGGCGACCATGCGGCACGGGCCGCACCAGGTTGCCCAGAAGTCGACGAGGACGGGAACGTCGGAGTCGAGGACCTCGGCCTTGAAGGTGTCGTCGGTGACCTTGACGGTGCTCATACGGGTGTCTCCTCTGTCTCGGTCGGTCGGTGCGGTCTCAGTGGGCGATCTCGTCGAGGTACGCCTGGGCGTCCAGGGCGGCGGCGCAGCCGGAGCCGGCGGCGGTGATCGCCTGACGGTAGGTGTGGTCCACGGCGTCGCCGCAGGCGAAGACGCCGGGAAGGTTCGTCCGCGTGGTGCGGCCCTCGACGAGGACGTAGCCGTTCGGGTCCAGGTCGATCTGACCCTTGACCAGGTCGGTGCGGGGCTCGTGGCCGATCGCGACGAAGACACCGGTGACCGGCAGCTCGCGCGTCTCGCCCGTGGCGGTGTCGCGGAGCGTCACGGCCTCGACCTTGTTCTCGCCGCTCACTCCCGCGACCTCGCTGTTCCAGGCGAACTCGATCTTCGGGTCGTTGGTGGCGCGGTCGGCCATGATCTTGGAGGCGCGGAGCGTGTCGCGGCGGTGGACGATCGTCACCTTCGACGCGAAGCGCGTCAGGAAGGTGGCCTCCTCCATCGCGGAGTCGCCGCCGCCGACGACGGCGATGTGCTGGTCGCGGAAGAAGAAGCCGTCGCAGGTGGCGCACCAGGAGATGCCCCGGCCGGACAGCCGCTTCTCCTCGGGGAGGCCCAGCTCGCGGTACGCGGAACCGGTCGCGAGGATCACCGAGCGGGCGTGGAACGTCTCGCCGCCGCCCGTGACGACCGTCTTGACGTCGCCGCCGAGGTCGACCTGCTCGGCGTCGTCCCAGACGACGCGGGCGCCGAACTTCTCGGCCTGCTCCCGCATGGCGTCCATGAGGTCAGGGCCCTGGATGCCCGCGGGAAAGCCCGGGAAGTTCTCCACCTCGGTGGTGTTCATCAGGGCGCCGCCGGCGGTCACCGAACCGGCGACCACGACAGGCTCGAGGCCCGCGCGAGCCGCGTAGATCGCCGCCGTGTAGCCGGCTGGGCCGGAGCCCACGATCACCACGTCGTGAACGGTCGTGGCGGTCTGCTGTTCGGTCAACGTCGTCTCCTCGTCCTGCGTCTGCCACCCCTGGCGCGAGGCAGCACCCGCGTCAACACCCGGGCGGTTCCCAGTGTTCCAGGCGGCAGCCCGTGATGGCCTGCCGTCCACGTGACGGTAGGCACAGCCCGACCCTAACACTCTATATAGAAGGACGTCGATACAGTGGTCACAGGCTGATCCGACGCGGCAGGACGCCGCGCTCCGCGTAGCATGGCGAGGCGGAACCCGCCCCGACACCTCTGGTACTGTCCCGATCCGAGCGAGGAGGTCCCTGTGAGCACCGTCGAGCCCGGCGCAGTGCTGGTCGAGCGCTACAGGCTGATCCGGCCCGCCCCCACCGACCTTGCCGCAGCGGCGGTCTGGGAGGCCGAGGACCAGGTCCTCGGCCGAGCGGTACGCATCACCTTCGTCAGCGGGCCCTATGCCGCAGACGCCCTCGACTCCGCCCGCCGGGCGGCGCTCGTCTCCGACCCGCGGCTGGCCCGCGTGCTGGACGTCAGCACGATGGACGCGGCACGTCCCTACGTCATCACCGAACCCTTCAGCGGGCTGTCCCTCACGGAGATCGTCGGGGGAGGGCTCGTCGACGCGCAGCAGGCCCGTGCGCTGGTCGGAGAGGCCGCCACGGCTCTGGCGGCCGCTCACCAGCGCGGGGTGCACCACCTGGCGCTGCGGCCCGAGAGCGTGCGGGTGGACGGGCACCGTGTGATCGTGACGGGTCTGGGGCTCGACGGCGGTCTGGCGAGCGGCGACACGCTCAACGCCTACCCCGACGCGCACGGGCTCGTCGCACTCCTCTACTACGCTATGACAGCCCGCTGGCCGGGCATCGACCTCGAAGCCTCGTGGCTCACCCGCACCACCGCACCACCGCTGCCCGCGCAGCGAGACGAGCACGGCGCCGTCGTGCCGCTGTCCTCGCTCGTGCCACATGCTGACACCGCGCTCGACGCGCTGGTGGCCCGCACGTTCGATGCGTCGGGCGGCGCGTCCGGACCCAAGACACCCGACGACGTGATCACGGCCCTCGCGCCGTGGGGGGAGGTATCCGTAGTGGCCTCGCTGCCTGGATTCGTGCAGCCCAACCCGGAGGAGCCGCAGCGACATTCCATCGCCGGGGCCTTCGGAGCAGAGGGCACCCCGCCGGTGCGGCGTCCCTCCACGGGGCGCATCGCTCGTAACACCGGGACAGGTGCGGTTCCCGCCGCCGGATGGGCCGCTCAGGCGCCCCAGGCCCAGGGTTATCCACAGGACGACTACCAGTACCAGCCGGAGCAGAACACCGGTGCCGGTTACGGGGGTCACACGCCCGTGCCGCCCCCGCCGGGCCCGCAGTATGCGGCCCCCGGCTACGACCAGCAGTATGCCCAGCAGGGCTACGGCCAGCAGGGTTACGCTCCGCCGACCCCTGAGCAGCAGGGTTATCCACAGCAATATCCCCAGGGCTACGACCCCGCTGCCTACGCGGCGGCAGGCCAGGCCGGGTACGGCGGGTACCAGGACCCGAACGGGGGGTTCGAGACGCAGCCGGCGCCCCGGCGCGGCGGCGTCAACCCCACGCCGATCGTCCTGAGCATCGTGGGCGTCGGCGTGGTCGCCGGTCTCATCTGGGCGATCAGCAACGCCATGGACGACACCACGCCGCCCATCACGGAGGCTCAGCCGACCGTCTCGTCGAGCGCTGCCCCCGGCGAGTCCGGGGCGTCTGCCCCGGCCGGCGGTGGTGACGCCCCGGTCGCGGACGCGCGCCCGGTCATCGAGAGCAGCGAGGCCGTCGACCCGCTCGGCGGCGAGGGCACCGGTGGGGTGTACCCGGAGAAGGCCGAGCTGGCTACCGACAGCGACCCCTCGACCTTCTGGCACACCACGTCGTACAAGCGACCCGAGTTCGGTGGCTTCAAGGCCGGCGTCGGCTATGTGGTGCACCTTCAGGAACCCGCTCCGATGAGCAAGGTCCAGCTGCTCACGAACAGCAACGGTGGCGCCTTCGAGGTGCGTAACACCACGGCCGACGACCCGGCCGGCGGGACCGTCCTGGCCTCGGGCACCTTCTCGCCCGACACGCAGGTCGCGTTCTCCGGCGAGGTCGTCACCGACACGATCGTCATCTGGATCACTCAGCTGCCCGAGTCGCCGTCCCAGGACGACCTGAAGTTCCGGCTCGAGCTCAACGAGGTCGTCCTGAGCTGACGTCCGCTCTCCAGCGAAGCGCGGCACACAGAAGCGCCGAGGTCGTCAACGACCTCGGCGCTTCGTGCTGAGACGGATCAGCGACCGAGCTTGCGCAGCAGCGGGCGGGCGAGGGTGTCGAGCTCGCGCACCCGGAACAGCTTGAGCAGCGCCAGGTAGAGAAGCAGCATGACGCCGCCGCAGAGCGCCGTCACCCACAGCGCGTTGAGCACGGTGAGGATCCTGGGGCCGTCCCATGCCAGGACGTCGTTCCCGCCGACGAGCCGGTACACGCCCCAGGCCGCCGCGCCGGAGATCGCCGCGGCGACGCCGGCCCGCACGTGGAGGGTGAGGATGCGGACGGAGTCCAGGCCGCCGAGCTTCTTGCGCAGCCCGCTGGTCCGGAGCAGCACCGTCACCCAGTTGGACAGCGCGTACGACCCACCGGCCGCGATGACCCAGGTCGACGGCGGGAGCCACTGCACCGCGGCGAAGAGGCCGACCACGAGCGCGACCGTCGACGGCACGGTGATGAGGAAGACGGACCGGCCGTCCTCGTACGCGAAGTAGACCCACTTCATCAGGACCATCGCGCCCAGCGGCACCAGGCCGAGCGACAACGCGATGAGCACCGGCGCGATCGCGGCGACGCCCAGCTCACCGGTCGAGGGCACGAGGAGCGCGGTCACCGGCGTGGCGAGCACGGTCAGCGCCACGGTGGCGAAGACCGTGAAGACGCCGACGGTCCGCACGCCGAGCGAGAGGTCCCCCCGCACCCGCTCCGTCTCGCCGGCCGCGGCTGCCCTGCTGAGCCCGGTGAACAGGGCCGTGGCGATGGAGACGGTCACCAGGGAGTGGGGCAGCAGGTAGATCATCAGGGCCTGCGTGTAGGCGGCGGGACCGGCCACCGTGAGGTCTTCCGCGAGCTTCGGCGCGCTCGAGGCGACCTGGGTGAGGTAGAGGATGCCCACCTGCTCGAGCAGGACTGCAGCGAAGGTCCACGCCGCCACGGTGCCTGCCGAGCGCAGGCCGATGCCGCGGACGCCCAGGCGGAAGTGCCACCGGAAGCCGGACCGCCAGAGCGGGATGATCAGCACGAGGGCCTGGGCGGCGATCCCGAGGGTCGCGGTCCCCGCCAGGAGCAGCGTCCGAGGCATGTCCCAGCCCTGGAGACCGAGGCCCTGGGTCGGGGCGGAGCCGAACGCGACCAGGAAGATGCCGAACCCGATGATCGACACGATGTTGTTCATCACGGGCGCCCACATGTACGGGCCGAACTGCCCGCGCGCGTTGAGGACCTGGCCCAGCAGGGCGTAGAGCCCGTAGAAGAACAGCTGGGGGATGCACCAGAAGGCGAAGAGCGTGCCGAGGGCGAGCTGGTCGGCGGTCCAGTCCTTCGTGTAGAGGAGGATCACCAGAGAAGACCCGGCGGTGAGCAGCGTGGTGAGGGCGAGGATCCCGACCCCGGCCACGGTCAGCAGCTTGTCGAGCCGCTCCTGGGTGTTGTGCTCCCGGTACGCCTTGACGATCTGCGGCACGAGCACGGCGTTGAGCGCGCCGCCGGCGAGGATCGCGAACATCACGTTGGGGATCTTGTTCGCGACGTCGAAGGAGTCGGCGACCACACCGATCGAGCCCACCGCCGCGACGAGCATGACGTTCCGGACCAGGCCGGCCACCCGCGACGCGGCGGTCCCGGCCGCCATGATGATCGAGCTTCGCCCGAGCCCCGACCCTCCGGCGCCGCCCGGGGCACCTTGGCCCCCGCCCCCCGAAGAGCCTCCGGGGTCGCCGGATGCTCCGGCGTTCGTGGCGGTCTGGTGAGACATGGTCCTCCCGTCCCCGGGGCGGTGCCCCGGGACTACCTCGGCTGACGTGCGTGCGCGGGCTGCGCGTGCTCGGCGTCGTGCATCCCGGTGCTCCCGGCTGCCGCCGCGGCCGCCCGCGCGATCTCGCCGGTCGCAGCCTCCACGTCCTCACGGGTGGCACGGTTCGGCGAGCGTCCGCGCCGTACGGTACGCCAGATCCCGGCGACGAACAGCACACCGATCCCCGCGGCCGCGATCCACGTCCCGATCTCTTCCCACTCGGCCTGGACGCGGACCTCGAAGCTCGTGTCGGGGCCGATCTGGGTCTGGGCGGGAGACAGGAGCTGTACCGCGACGTCGACGGCGCCGGAGCCGGCGGCCGCGCTCACCGGGACGGGCACGTCTGCTGTGCTCTTGGCAGGGATGGTCTGCGAGGGCCGGTCGATGACCTGCAGACCGAGGGAGTCCGGGCGCAGCACCACGATGACCGTGACGGGTATGGAGAGGTCGTTGCGCACCCGGACCGGGATGCTGGCGTCCTCGGTGAGCAGGTTGATGCCCGACCGCGGCGGGACCACGGCGACGGAGCCGGTCGTGGCCTCGACGAAGGCGAGCCCGCTCTGGACCATCGCGTCCCGGTTCTGACCGAGGGAGCTGTAGGAGACGGCCAGGGGCGCGGTGAGGTGCGGCATGGCTGACGACGCGAGGGCCGGCCCGGAGTCACCTGCGACCGTTGCGAACGAGGCGATCGAGGAGCGCGCGCGCTCCAGCGCGGCCACGGTGGACGGGTCGAGCTCCGTCTCTTGCGGCTCGTGGTCGGCGAGCGGCTCGCGGTCCACCGCTGGGGCGGGCTGGGCGAGGAGGTCGGCGAGCGGTGCCATGCGGACCATCCCGGAGGCGGTCAGCCCCTCGGTGATGGCCTGGAAGGACGCGAGGTCGGGCGCCCACGTGCGCGGGAGGGCGACCACGACGTGGGGCGCTGCCGTGGGTCGCGACGCGATGATCGCGGCGACCTCGGCCAGCAGCCACTGCCGTCCCTGTGCGGTCGGGACCCGGGGCGCGGCCGGGACGGGGGCTGCCGCGGCGGCCTCCGCACCCGCCGCGGACGTCCAGGCGGTGTCCGTCGCGCTGACGAACGCCTCGGTCAGGGCGGCATCGCTCACGACGACGGAGGCGGTACCGGCGTCGACCGGGACGTCGGCCAGCCCTGAGGGGGTGATCCTGCTCGACGTGGGTGCGAGGGTGCCCCCGCCGACGACCACGCGGTCGCGGCCGGTGGCGACGGCCGTGCGGAGGGTGGCCAGGTCCGTCGTCGTGCCGCCGGCGGGCCAGGTCAGGTTCTGCGCCCACTCGGCGGGGACCTGCCAGTCCCCGGGCAGAGGCGCGGACTGGAACGAGCGCACCGGCTCGGCGCCGATCCCGGAGTGGGCCAGGGCGGCGGGATCGGGGTCGTAGGCGGGGAGCGTGAACGTGGTGGTCGCGGCAGCGGCGGTGACGAGGCCTTCGGCCCAGGCGGAGAGCGCGGGGTCGCCCGAAGCGGTGGCCGCGGCCACCACCTGGGGATCGACCGCCAGCGAGACGCTCCCGGTGCGAGCCACCTCGAGGAGGCTGTCGAGCCGGTTCCCCTTGGCGGCGAGCCGCGCCAGCTCCACGTCCTGCCCCTCGGGGTCGCCCGGGTTGACGGCCGGACCTGTGACGGGGAGCGCGACGCTGAGGCTGACGGGGGAGACGGATTCCGGGCTGTCCGCGTCCTGCGCGTCGTACACGAGGAAGGACCGGAGGACACCGAGCGACACGGATCCCTCGGTGACGCTGACGGCGAGGCGCCGGGCTCCCCAGCCCTCGAAGTTGCCTGCCGGGGTGTAGGTGAAGGTCACGTCCGCTGCCTGGCCGGGGGCCAGCTCCGGGACCGGGAGCGGGCCCGTGGCGCGCTGGAGGCTCCGGTCGCTCGGGTTGAGGAGCGGCGCGTGGACCCACTCGTCCAGGACCTCGCGGTCGGTGAGCGCGGCCCAGTGCACGCGGAGCGTGGCACGGGCCCCGGACAGCGTCTCCTCGGTGTTGTTCGTGACCCGTGCGGTGATCGTGACGGTCTCGCCCGCCTTGGCGGTCGCCGGGCTCATCTCGGCGAGCTCCACCGTGACGGGGTCCTTCGCCAGCGGAGCGGTCTCCGAGACCGTGCCCCCCTGGGTGGTGAGGGCCTGGGTGGTGAGGGTCGCGCCTGCCCCGCTCTCCGGCGTCGGGCCGACCGCCGTGGCCGGGGCCGCGAACGGGCCCAGGACGACGAGGGCCGCGGCGAGCGCGGCGAGCCTGGGGAGGAGGCGGACCGGGCGGCGGAGGCCTGTGGCCCCGACGCGGGACGGGTCGGAAGGCTGCTGCGTCATGGCAGGTCTGTGGGCTCCGTGGGGGGCTCGCCGGTCCGCATGGCCTCTCGGAGGCCCGGGTCGCTGTCCAGCAGCTCCCGTGCGGCGGCCGCGAGCCGCTGCTCGTTGGGGTACGACAGGCGGTCGGGGAGCTCGTCCATAGCGACCCAGAGGGCGTCCTCGGCCTCGCCGTCAGGATCGTCCTCCACGGTCAGGCGACCGCTCTCCGCACGCAGGAGGAAGTGGTGCACCACCTTGTGCACCCGCCGGTCCTCGCCGGTGAACCAGTAGTCGATCACGCCGAGGTCCGCCTGGATGCGGCCTCTGATCCCCGTCTCCTCGTGGATCTCGCGGACCGCGGCCTCCTCGGGGGTCTCCACCCCTTCGAGGTGCCCCTTGGGCAGGCACCACTCGAGCCGGCCCGTGCGGTTGCGGCGCAGGAGGACGGCGGCCTCGTAGGTGCCGGACGCGGCACGGAGGACCAGGCCGCCGGCCGACGTCTCGTCGACGACGGGCAGGTGCGGCGGCGGGGGGA
The DNA here is from genome assembly GCF_003946865.1 of Antribacter gilvus. Classification (GTDB taxonomy): domain Bacteria; phylum Actinomycetota; class Actinomycetes; order Actinomycetales; family Cellulomonadaceae; genus Antribacter; species Antribacter gilvus. The sequence continues at coordinate 258,282 of NZ_QXTH01000004.1, read as the reverse complement.
CCGGCGGCACCGTCCGGAGCGTGCTCGGATCCACCCGGAGAGGAGCGCCGCCCGGCGGCGCAGGCACGTCGGGGCGACCGTCGGGACGGTCGCTCGCCGGCGCTGGGGTGGACATGCCCCAACCCTACCGAGTATGCACAGGCGTCCTGGTCAGCCCTCGCCCGCCCACCGCGAAGCAGTGCGCCCGTCCGGGACGCGCGACAGGAGTCGCCACGGCCCCGGACGGGCGCACTACTTCGCGGAGCGGGACGAGCGGCGCGCTCACGGGAACGTCTGGGAGAATCGGTTGCCGTGCCTACCCCTGAGCAGGATCTCCTGCGCCGAGCCCTCGCCGTGCTGACCCGGATGGCGCCCGCCGCTCTCGAGCTGGGCGAGCTCTTCCGCGCCGAGGGCCACGAGCTCGCGCTCGTCGGCGGCCCGGTCCGGGACGCGTTCCTGGGTCGTGCGAGCAACGACCTCGACTTCGCCACGTCCGCCACCCCGGACGAGACCGAGGCGATCCTCGCCCGCTGGGGCGACGCGCACTGGGACATCGGCAAGGAGTTCGGCACGATCGGGGCGCGCCGGTTCGCGCGGGACGGTGCCGACGACGTCGTCGTGGAGGTCACCACCTACCGCACCGACGAGTACGACCCGGCGTCGCGCAAGCCGCTCGTGGCGTTCGGGGACACGCTGGAGGGCGACCTCTCCCGCAGGGACCTCACGGTCAACGCGATGGCGGTCCGCCTGCCGGAGCTCACCTTCGTGGACCCGTTCGAGGGCCTCGGGGACCTGGCTCGCCAGGTGCTGCGGACCCCGATCGCGCCGGAGCGGTCGTTCGACGACGACCCCCTGCGCATGATGCGGGTGGCTCGCTTCGCCGGCCAGCTCTCGTTTCACGTGGAACCAGGCACCCTCGCGGCGGTGGTCGCGATGGCCTCGCGCATCGAGATCGTGTCAGCCGAGCGGGTCCAGGCGGAGCTGTCGAAGCTCCTCCTCTCGGCCAACCCGCGCGCGGGCCTCGAGGTGCTCGTGGACACGGGCCTCGCGGACCACGTGCTGCCGGAGCTGCCCGCCCTCCAGCTCGAGATCGACGAGCACCACCGCCACAAGGACGTCTACCAGCACTCGCTGACCGTGCTGGAGCAGGCCATCGCGCAGGAGACGAGCCCGGACGGCCCGGTGCCCGCGCCCGACCTGGTGCTCCGGCTCGCCTCCCTCCTCCACGACGTGGGCAAGCCGGCCACCCGCCGCTTCGAGCCGGGCGGTGGTGTGAGCTTCCACCACCACGAGGTGGTGGGCGCCAAGCTCGTCGCGAAGCGCCTGCGGGAGCTGAAGTACGAGAAGCAGGTGGTCAAGGACGTGGCCCGCCTGGTCGAGCTCCACCTACGGTTCCACGGGTACGGCGAGGGCACGTGGACCGACTCCGCGGTCCGTCGCTACGTGACCGACGCCGGCCCGCTGCTCGAGCGCCTGCACCGGCTCACCCGGGCCGACTCGACCACCCGCAACAAGCGCAAGGCGCAGCGGCTCTCCGACGCCTACACCGACCTGGAGAAGAGGATCGACGCCCTGCGCGAGAGGGAGGAGATCGACTCCATCCGTCCCGACCTCGACGGCACCCAGATCATGGCGATCCTCGGGATCCCGCCGAGCCGCGAGGTGGGCGAGGCGTACAAGCACCTGCTGAACCTGCGCATGGAGCGCGGTCCGCTCGGCGAGGACACGGCGCGCGAGGAGCTTCTCTCGTGGTGGGCGGCGCGCCAGGCCTGAGGCGGGCGCGCCAGGCCTGAGGCGCGCCAGGCCTGAGGCTGCCGCCCGACGGAGGAACCCCGGGCCGGGTGCACCGCGCCGGCTACTCCTCCCGGAGCCCCAGGAGACGGGACAGCAGGCCGCGCCGGGGCGGCCGCCGGAGCTCGGTCACGGAGACCGGCTCGCGGCCGAACCTCGCGAGGATCAGGTTGGCCGCCTCGACCGACTCGTCGAGCTCGGCGGCGTGCAGGCCGAACCCCGCCGCGCGGAGCGTGTCCGGCACAGCGCCCGTCGCCAGCAGCGCGCGCCAGTCGGCGGGGGAGAGGGCGAGGAACTCGAGCGCGGGGAACGACGCCACCTGCGTCCGGTCGGCGAGCGAACCGGTGGTGGCTGCGTCCAGGACCCGGACCCGCGGGTGGCCGAGCACCGGCTCGAGGTCGACGGGGGCGTCCACCGCACCCACGACGATCACCTCGGTACCGGCGTCCACGCGGGCGGCGACGTCGGTCCCGTCCCGCGGGTTCAGCCGTGCCACCCGGGTCTCGCTCGCGAGCGGTGGGGAGGCCGTGGTTCCCTCGACGAGGAGCTGCGCCAGGGAGTCCGCGACGAGGCGTGCCCCGGCGGTCTGCTCGTGGTCGAGGTACACGACCTGGCCCACGTAGCCGCGCGGGCCCGGCGCCAGGTCGACGGCGTACACGTTGCCGCCCCAGTCGTGGCCCACCGGGAGCCAGAGCGGCGAGCCGATCGCCGCCTGGACCCGGTCGTCAGGGTCGACCGGCGGCAGCGCGTCGGCGTCGAGCGTCCAGCCCATGAACCGGCGGTCGGGCAGGTACGCCGCTCTCGTCTCGCAGTCGGCCAGGGGGATGAGCCCGAAGCCGTAGAACCCGCCCTCGTCCCCCAGCACGAGGTCACCCTCCGCCGCCGCGCGGTACAGGGCGCGCACCTCCTCCGGCAGGGCCACCCCCAGCAGCGCCTCCGCCGCGGCGAGCTGGTCGTCGTCGGCCCCCGAGGCGTCGGGAAGGCGTTCGCGCACGACCCGCTCCACGCCCGCCGGGTCGGCCGAGGGTGCCACTGTGGTCCCCGGGGCCGCGGAGATGGTCGCGGTGTGCGGCGCCGGGAGGGCACCCTCCACGAGGACGACCTCCTCCACGGCGCCCGACAGCCCTCGCCGCACGTACGGCGGCAGCGTGAGCAGGCGGACCAGGTCCTCGTCGCGGTCGGCGCAGGCGTGCACCACCACGGAGATGCCCTCGGGCGGCACGGCCGCCCGGACCGTCTCGAACGCCGCATCGAGCCCGGCGCGAGGACCGGGCACCGGGCGCCCCGCGCGGGCCGCGGCGGCGGCCTCGCGGGCGCGCTCCCGTTCGAGGGCACGACGACGGTCGTGGTCGCCGTCGTCGCTGAAGCCGCCTCCCCACGCCTGCGGCGAGACCGCCCCCTCGAACACGCTCCTGCGGGTGCCCGGGGGAGCGGACGCGCGCAGCGCGTCGACCAAGGGCTCCCAGATCTGCCAGTCGTGGAGGGAAGTCACCGAGACATCATGGCGGCTCAGCGCTGACGTCTCGCGCTGGGGAACCGATGTGCCCGGATCGTGACCAGAGTCGATGCCCCGGTCACAAATCACCCATATACCGAGCGGTTCATCCTGTACCCCCGATCTCGCGTCACTGCACGATCGCCCAGGACCCGCCATGGGGCGGGTCCGGAAGGGATCACCGACCATGCGTTCTTCCCCGCGCGCCCTCGTGGCGGGCGCGGTAGTCACCGCGCTCACCACGGGCCTGCTGACGGGCACCGCCGCCCCAGCAGCGGCCGACGCCCGCTCGTTCCAGCTCGACCAGTACCTCTACGGCGCCAACTCGAACGTCTACATCGCGTTCGGCTCGCTCAGCCGCGACTGCGACTTCATCGAGACCGCTTCCGACGTCTACGTCGTGCCGACCGGCTCGGTGGGCCCCGGCTCCTCGCTCTCGGACGTGTCCGGCCAGCCCAACACCATCCAGAGCTGGTCCCTCGGCTCCGCCATCATCGACGAGCTGGTGGCCGTCACGGCGCCGGGCGGCACCACCCCCGCGGGGACCTATGACCTCGTCGAGGACACCTGCCAGAACGGCGTCTTCGACGGCTCGGACACGATCCTGACGAACGCCTTCCGCGTCGAGATCCCGAACGGCGTGCCCCCGCTGCCGAACGGCGCGATCCAGCAGATGAAGGCCGGCGCCACGGCGCAGGCCGAGCACTGGAACGACGCAGCGCTCTCGTACGCCGTCCTTTTCACCGCCTACAGCACCTACGAGCTGGTCAGCGCGGCGATGGTCAAGGACATGAAGAGCTTCATGCAGTTCTATCTGACGTACATCTGCAGCACCCCGCTGCTGCCGTCCGACCCCAACGGTGGTCCCGTCACCCCGTGGTGCCCCACGGTGAGCATCCAGGACTCGCTGCGCCTCCAGCTGGAGGTGGTCCGGTCCATCGTCAACAAGGCCAACCACTACGAGGGCATCGCGGCCGACCCGCCCGACCCCGCCTACACGGAACCCATGGCCGCCGGCCCGGTCGCGAGCTTCGGGAGCGGTTCCGCCGCCCCGGTCCAGGCAGCGCTCGACGACTGGTCCGACACCGTCGGCCAGGGCGAGGCGCTGACCGGCGCCTTCCTCGGCTCCCTCGAGAAGTACCAGGGCGCCGCCGAGGCCGGCGACGTGGCCGCCGCGCTCATGCACGCGCGGGACGTCCAGGCGCGCAGCCTCGAGCTCAACGCCGTCCTCCACGACCAGAGCATCGCCGTGAACGAGGTCGCGGGCGCCCTGAACGCCGCCGGCGTCGATCTCGACACCGCGGCGGCCGACCTCCGCGCCTTCCAGGCCCGCGTCGCCGCCGACGGACTCACCGCCGCGGAGGAGCAGGCCCTGCGCAACGCCGGGCTCAGCACCGAGGCCATCGAGGTGCTCACCCAGACCTTCACCGACGAGGTCAGCCTGGAGCACCCGGCCGCGTCGTTCTACGACGTGTTCTCGGACCAGGTGGACGTCAACAACCAGATGGCGTCGGCGTTCGTCGGCATCGCCAACGCGATGAACCCCGTCGTCGCGGACCTGGAGACGGCGCTCGCGGTCTCCGGTGCCACGCCCTACCCCGTCGTCGACGCGGCGGGCCCGTACCCGGCGGCGGTCGGCGCCGCGGCGACCGTGACGTCGTCGTGCACCGGCTGCGTGCAGACCACCTGGGACCTTGACGCCGACGGCGTGTTCGACGACGCCACCGGCGCGAGCACCCCTGTCACCTTCGACGTGGCGGGCCACCGGACCGTCGGCGTGCGGGTGACGGACGCGGCCGGCCGGGCCGGCGTCGACTACGCGACCGTGGTCGTCACCGCGCCCGGCTCGGGCCCGGACCTGACCGCCGACCCCGTCACCACAGAGCCTGCCGAGGTGGTCGCCGGGGCCACCCGGACCTTCACGGCGACCGCGTCCGACGCCGACGGCGACCCCGTCACCGTCAGCTGGACGCTCGACGGTGCCCCGGCGGGGACCGGTCCGACGTACACGTTCACGGCGTCGGCCGCCGGCGGCCTGGTGCACGAGCTCCGGGCGACGGCCACCGACGGCACGACCTCCCGCAGCGCGGTGTGGCTCGTCTCGGTCGTGACGCCGGACGCCGACGGTGACGGGTGGCGCACCGTCGCAGACTGCGACGACACCGCCTCCACCGTGCACCCGCACGCCACCGAGGTGCCGGGCAACGGCGCCGACGACGACTGCGACCCCGCCACCCGCGACTCCGGACCGCCGGACGCGTCCTTCACGAGCGACCCCGACCCGGGCATCGTGGGGGAGCCCGTCACGTTGACGGACACGTCGACCGACCCTGACGGGTCCGTCACGGCACGGGCGTGGGACCTCGACGGTGACGGCTCCGCCGACGCCACGAGCGCGTCCGTCACGTTCACCTGGCAGGCGGCCGGCACCTACCCGGTCACGCTGACGGTGACGGACGACGACGGCGAGCACTCCGTCCTGACGGAGGACGTCACGGTCACGGACCGCCCCGTCGCGGCGTTCACGCACGACCCGGCGGCACCCGAGATCGGCAACGCCGTCACGTTCACCGACGCCTCCACGGACGCCGACGGCGTCACCGCGTGGGAGTGGGACTTCGCCTACGACGGCTCGTTCACGGTGGACAGCACGGAGCAGCACCCGCAGCGCGTCTTCGGCGCGGACGCCGTCGTGGCGCTCCGCGTGACCGACGCCCTCGGCGCCGTCTCGGCGGTCACCACCGCGACGCTCGACGTGTCGGGCCCGCCGGTCGCGGCGTTCGTGCCGCGGCCGGCCGGCGGCGGCACCGACGTGGCGCTGGTCAACCACGGCTCGACGGTGCTCTCGTCGACCAGCCAGAACTCGGCAACGTACCCGGCGCGCGAGATGGTCGACGTCGACTACCCGGCGGGCTCCACGCCGTGGCTGACCGGCAACGGCATGGTCACCGCGCAGAGCGCGACGCTCGGCCTCGCCGACACGTACCTCGTCACCGAGGTGCGGCTGCGCGGCTACGGGTCCACGCAGAAGCCGAAGGACTTCTCCATCGGCGTCTCCACCGCGGGCAGCGCCGACGGCGACTTCACCACCGTGCTGTCGGCCGAGCTGGCGAACAACGCGAACCTCCAGTCGTTCCCGCTGGCGCAGCCCGTGCCGGCGAAGTTCGCCCGGTACACCGCGCACAACAACCGCGGCTCCGCCTCGTACATCGGCACGGAGGAGCTGAAGCTCATCACCGGCCAGGTGGGTGGCGCCACCGTCACCTTCCAGGACCGCTCGCAGGACCCGGACGCCGACCTCGTGTCGTACGCCTGGGACTTCGGCGACGGTGGCACGTCCACGGAGGCGTCGCCGACCCACACCTACGCCGGGCCGGGCACCTACCCGGTCACGCTGACCGTGACGGACGCGGTGGGCCGCACCGCCACGACGACCCTCACCCAGAAGGTCGTCGGCCCGGTGAGCCCCGCGTTCGCCGCGCCGGCCACGCTCGGCGAGGGCAGCAACGGCACGTTCTCCGACACCACCTCGACGCCTGACCGGGCGATCGTGTCCCGCACGATCAACTGGGGCGACGGGACGTCGTCGACCAGCGGCGCCACGGCGCAGAGCCACGCGTACCCCGACCAGGGCACCTACGAGGTTCGCCTCACCCTGGTGGACTCGCTCGGTCAGACGGCGACCGCCACCCGCCAGGTGACCGTCACCAACGGCGCCCCCACGGTCAGTGCGGGCCCCGACGCTCAGCTCCTCGTCGACGGGACGTGGAGCCCGGGCGTCACCGTGAACGACCCCGGCACCGCAGACAGGGCATCGCTCGTGTGCCAGTGGGACTTCGGCGACGGCACCGTCGTCGACGTGACCGCCTGCACCAGCTCGCGGGCGCGCGTGCCGCACACCTACACGGTCGACGGCACGTACACGGCCCGGATCACCGTCACCGACAAGGACGGTGCCAGCGCCGGCGACACGGCGACCGTCACGGTGCGCAAGAGCCGCACCTACCTGTCCGTGTACGCGATCCCCGGCACGGCCGGCGGCGGCGACGTCGACGTGCAGGCCAAGGTCTGGGACCGCGAGGCCTGGGCGCTCCTGCCCGGCGTCCCCGTGACCCTGGACCTCGACGGGCACGCCGTCACCCTGACGACCGACGCGCTCGGCACCGTCTCCGCGACCCTGCCGCTCGCGGCAGCGACCGGGACGCTGACCGCCACGCACGCCGGTGACCGCCTCCGCGCCGCGGCGACGGACACCGACCAGGTGACCACGCTGCTGCGCCCGCCGGGCGACGTGATGTTCCTCGTCGACGAGTCCGGCTCCATGGGCTCGTACCAGACGGCCGTGCGGAACAACATCAACTCGATGTCCGCCCAGCTTGCCGCGAGCATCGACCACCAGATCGGGCTCATCGGGTTCGGCGCGGGTAGCAACCACGACCTGCCCGGCGACCCGGGCTGGATGCCGCACCTGCACATGCCCGTCACCGACAACCTGGCGGACGTGAGTGCGGCCGCGTCCGAGCTCACGCTGACAGGCGGGACCGAGCCCGGACTCAACGCGATCGTCGAGGCGCTCGCCGACAACACGGGCCTGCGTCCCGGCGCCGGCACCTGCGTCGTCCTCGTGGCCGACGAGCCGGTGCAGTCGGCGAACGGGGTGACCCAGGCGCACGTCGCGGCGGCGCTCGCCGCCCGCGGCGCGGTGCTGTACTCGATCATCACGCCGGGCAGCGCGTCCCAGGGCTATCAGGACCTGGCGACGGGCAGCGGCGGCCAGTGGTTCGACATCCGGACCTTCGGCGCCAACCCCGGACCGGTGCTGCAGGCGCTGCTGGAGGGCTGCGTCGCGCAGATCACCCAGCGCCCCGACCTGGTCACGACCGTCGACGACGGTGTGACCGAGGTGGGCGCCGGCACCGAGACCACGTACACCGTGACCACAGACAATTCGGGCGAGGCGGACGCCACCGGCGTCGTCGTGACCGCCGACCTCCCGGCCGGGGCGACGTTCGTCTCCGCCTCGGACGGCGGCGTGCTCGACGGCGCTCGGGTCACGTGGCCGACGTCGGACCTTGTGGCGGGTGGGTCGCTGACCCGCACGGTCAGGGTCAGGGTCGATGCCGGGCACGGCTCCGAGCTCACCGTCACGGCCACCTCGGCCGACGACGGCACGCACGGCGCCGACCTCACCCCCGCCAACAACACCGACTCGGACACCGACACGGTCGTGGCGCCGCCGCGGCTCGTCGTGGTGACCGAGGTGGTGAACGACGCCGGCGGGTCGGCCTCTGCCGATGACGTGGCGGTCCGCGTCAGTGACGCGGGCGGCGTGGTCGCCGGAGGATCGGGCACGACGACGGGCACCACGTTCGTGCTGACTCCCGGCACGTACGGCGTCGGGTCCACGGGCCCGGCGGGCTACACGGCCACGGTGGGCGGCGCGTGCGCGCCGTCGGGCGAGGTCACGCTGACCTGGGGCGACCAGGTCACCTGCCTGATCACGTACGACGACGTCGCGCCCACCCTGACCGTCCAGGTCACGGTGGACAACGCCGAGGGCGGCACGGCCACGGCCGCAGACGTCCTGCTCACGCTCGACGGCGCCGCGGTGCCGGCGGGCGAGGCGGTCACCACCACAGCGGGGTCGCACGCGGTGGCGGCGACCGCCCCGGTCGACTACGTGCTGACGATCGGCGGCGACTGCGCGACGTCGGGCGCGGTGGCGCTCACGCTCGCTCAGGTTGCGGGCTGCACGGTGGTCGCCACGTACGTGGACCCGGACACCGACGGCGACGGCGTGGACGACGGCGAGGACAACTGCCCCGCCGTCGGCAACCCTGGTCAGGGCGACCACGACGGCGACGGCGACGGCGACGCCTGCGAGGAGTGGTCGTACCCGGTGGGCGGCCTGTTCACCGTGGGCGCCGCCGCACCGCACGGCGTGGGCGACACGGTCTACTACTGGGGCTCGCAGTGGGCCCAGTGGGCCGGCTACAACCGCGCGACAGTGAACGGGTTCAAGGGCTACGTGTCGACGTCGCCCACGGCCGCGGCGCCGACGTGCGGTGAGACCTGGACGTCGGGCCCGGGCAACAGCACGGAGCCGCCGGCCGAGGTCCCCGAGTACATGGCCGTGGTGGTCACGTCACCGCTGGCGCACGACAGCAACACCTACTCGGGCGTGGTGGAGAAGATCGTGATCGTCCGGACTGACGGTGCCTACGGCGACTCGCCGGGGCACCCGGGCCGGGGCGAGGTGGTCGCGACGATCTGCGGCTGACCCCCTCCGCCGAGATAGTCACCTCGTCCGACGAGGTGACTATCTCGGCGAGGTCTTCTCGCCGAGATAGTTGCTCCGTCCGACGGAGTGACTATCTCGGCAGCCCGCCGCGCGTCCTGGCCGGGCGCGCCGCCGCTAGGACCCGTAGAATCCGGGCATGGCGGAGGTCCGCGTCTTTGCTGGAACCGGCGGTCAGCGATTCGCACAGGAGATGTGTGCGGATCTCGGCGTGCCCCTGAGCCCCATCAAGATCCAACGCTTCGCGAACGACTGTCTCCAGGTCCAGCTCCTGGAGAACTGCCGGGAGCGGGACGTCTATCTGGTGCAGCCCATCGTGACGCCTACGCAGGAGAACCTCATGGAGCTCCTGCTGATGATCGACGCGGCCAAGGGCGCGTCGGCCGCTCGGATCACGGCTGTCATGCCGCACTTCGCCTACGCGAGGTCCGACAAGAAGGACGCCGCGCGCATCTCCGTGGGCGGGCGCCTGGTCGCCGACCTGCTCGAGACGGCGGGTGTGAACCGCGTGCTCACCATGACCCTGCACGCGCCGCAGGTGCACGCGTTCTTCCGCGTCCCGACGGACCAGCTCAACGCGCTCCGCGAGATCGCGAACTACTTCGCTCCGAGCGACCTGTCGAAGACCACCGTGGTGAGCCCGGATCTCGGTAATGCCAAGAGCGCGAGCGCGTTCGCGAAGATGCTCGGTGTGCCGGTCGCGGCGGCGGCCAAGGAGCGCTTCGACGGGAACCGCGTGGAGATCACGTCCCTGATCGGCGACGTGGGCGGCCGCGACATCATCGTGCTCGACGACGAGATCGCGAACGGCTCCACGATCATCGCCATCCTGGACCTGCTCCGGGAGCACGGCGCCCGCTCGATCCGCATCGCCTGCACGCACGGCATCTTCGCGAACGAGGCGGTGCGCCGCATCGCCGCCGACCCCGACGTGGTCGAGATCGTCACGACGAACACCGTGCCGTCGACGCAGCTCATGGCCCACGACAAGCTCGTGGTCCTGAGCGTTGCGCCCGCGTTCGCCGAGGCGGTGCGCCGTATCCACAGCGGCGAGTCGGTCAGCGCGCTGTTCGACCCGGCGCACGTCTGACCCGTAAACGCCGAACGCCGAGGTAGTGAGTCCGGACGGACTCAGCCACCTCGGCGTTCGTGTCTGCGCTCAGTGACCGGCGCCCGCCGGACGCTCGCCGGCGACGGCCACGGGCCGCCTCAGCTGGAACGCGAGGTACACCGCGCCGATCATGACGACGGCGCCGACGGCGAACGCCAGCCGGGTGCCGCCGGTCATGGCCACGGCGTGCGACGCCCCACCGTCGGTCAGGGACGCCGACCGGAGGGTCATCAGTGCGACGAAGAGCGCCGTGCCCGCCGCGCCGAAGACCTGCTGGGCGGTGGTGATCGTCGCGGACCCGTGCGAGTACAGGTGCGGCTCGAGGGAGTCGAGCGACGTGGTGAACAGCGGCGTGAACACCGCCGACAGGCCGAGGCTGAGCAGCACGTGCGCGCCCAGCACGAAGAACGGCGACGTGCCCGGACCCACCAGGGCGAGCAGGCCGACCGCCACGCCGACCGCCGCGACCCCCGGGACCACGAGCGGCCGGGGACCGACGCGGTCGTAGAGCCGGCCGACGACCGGGCCGAGGAGACCCATCGCCAGACCGCCCGGCAGCAGGATCAGGCCGGACCAGAGCGGGTCGAGACCGAGCGCGTCCTGCAGCAGCAGCGGCAGCAGGATCAACGTGCCGAACATCGCGATCATCGAGACGGACATGATGGACACGCCCGTGCGGAACCCGTGGGCGCGGAACACCCGCAGGTCGAGCAGCGCGTCGTCGGTGCGCTGGAGCACCAGCTGACGCCACACGAACAGGCCGAGGAACGCCACGCCGAGCACGAGCGGGATCACCGGGTGCACCGGCTGCTCGCCGTTCGCCGCCTCGCCCAGACCGGAGAGGCCCCAGACGAGCCCGCCGAACGCGATGAGCGCAAGGAACGGCGACACGGGGTCGAGGCGGTGGTTCTCGCGGTCCACGACGTCGCGCACCCACAGGGCGCCGGCGCCCAGGGCGAGCAGGGAGATGGGCAGCACCACGGCGAAGACGCCTCGCCAGCCCAGCGGGCCGACGACGGCGCCCGACAGCGTGGGACCGAGCGCGGGCGCCGCGGCGATCACGAGGGTGATGTTGCCCATCACCCGGCCGCGCATGTGCTGCGGCACGATCGTCATGATCGTGGTCATGAGCAGCGGCATCATGATCGCGGTGCCGGTGGCCTGGACCACGCGGCCGGTCACGAGGACGGCGAAGCCGGGCGCGAGGAAGGCGAGCGCCGTGCCCGCGCTGAAGAGCGTCATCGCGATCAGGTAGGCGTTGCGTGTGCCGACGCGGTTGATGAGCCAGCCCGTCGCCGGGATGATCACGGCCATCGTCAGCATGAACGCGGTGGTGAGCCACTGGCCTGTGGGCGCCGTAATACCGAGGTCGGCCATGATCGGCGGGAGCGCGACGCCCATGGTGGTCTCGTTGAGGATCACCACGAAGGCGGACGCGAGCAGGAGCGCGATGACCTTGAAGTGCTCCCGCGGGAGGCGGTCGGGGACGGGGGCCTCGGCCGCAGGCGGATGTGTGGCCTCGATCTGTACGGTCATGGTGGTACTCGGTCCCCTCAGCTCTGACGATGGTGCGACGCGAGCGACACTGCACACGACCTACGTCAACAAGACGCAGAACCAGCGTGCGTTATTCCAGGGTGCCGTCGCGACCTGATTTCGTAGACGTCTGCCGACGGCAGAAATCATCGGTCAGGGCCCCGCGGCCTCCGCGGGCTCGGGCGTCCCGTCCACCGGCTCGGTCGCCGCCACGGCGCTCCCGAGCGAGACCCCCTGCTGGAGCATGAAGGGCTCGGGGTCCATCGCGGCGCCGTTCATCCGCACCTCGTAGTGCAGGTGGCAGCCCGACGACGTTCCCGCGCCCGCCGGGTCGATGCGCCGGTCGCCGCCCATGGACGCGATCTGCTGGCCCGCCCGGACGATCTCACCGGTCCGGACGGTCAGCGTGCCGGTCAGCAGGTGACCGTACGTGGTGTCGAGGCCGAGACCGTGCTCGATCCGGATCGTGTTGCCCGTGCCCCACCCGGTGCCCCCCGAGAGCACCACGCGCCCGGCCGCCGCGGCGTAGACCGGGGTGCCGCAGCTCGCAGCGATGTCCTGCCCCAGGTGGTACGTCGAGGCGCCGGCGATCCCCGTGTGCCGGGGACCGTAGCCGCTCGCCTTCCGCCCCACGGCAGGATTGGCCCAGCCGCCCGCGCTGATGGCGGCGTTGCCGACGGAACCGGTGAGGCACGGGGCGGCCGCGGAGGCGGCCAGCGCCTGGAGCTCCTCGGCCGGCGCACCGCTCAGCGTCGACACGAGCGTGACGGCCTGGTCCCAGTACTTGGCGTAGTGGTACGGGTCCGCGTTCCGCTGGGCCTTGTGCGCCGCGACCGTGGGCTCGAGGGCCTGCCACCCGGCCACCGCCAGCAGCCGGTCGTAGAACCGGCCGGACGACTGCACCGGGTCGAGCCGCGACTCGACGGACCCGAACCACTTCTGCTCCTGGAACATGCCGATCGAGCTGGTCAGCGAACCGTCCGGGTTCCGCACCCCGTGGACGTCGTCGCCGTAGGTGAGGTTGCGCAGCCCCGACTCGCCGATCGCCGTCATCACCGCGATGGCTTGCGCCCGGGCAGGGACGCCGCGCTCCTGACCCACCCGGAGGATCACGGCCGCGTTCTGCAGCTGCTCACCCGAGAACCCCGCAGCCGACTCCGGCAGGTTGCCGGCCGGCACCACCGACGTGCCGCCCTGGCACATCGCACCGCCGCTGCTCTGGCTCGACACCACGGCGCCGCCCACCAGCACCACCACACCCACGATCATGGCCGGGATGCCGATCAGCACCGCGCCGATCAGCGCCAGGAGGATCGTCAGCCCGCGCCGCGACGGCTTCTCCGGCGGGCGGGCGGGCCTCACGGACCCTCCGCGCCTGCGCTCGCCGCGCCCGCTGCCCCTGACTCCGGCGGCCGGATCTGCTCGGCCAGCCAGGGCGAGGCGCCGTCGGCGCGCGCGAGGAGCACCGTGTACTCGCCCACGTCGGTGGGCACCGTCACCTCGGTGAGGAGCGTCGACGACTCGTCCACCACCGTGGGCTCGCCGGTCACGGCTCGCACCGGCACGAGGCGCGGGTCCACGTCCTGGTAGACGGGCCGGGCCTGCGGGGTGAGCAGAGGTGACAGGCCCGCCCACCACTCCTCGGGCGGCTGCTCCGCGTCCGCGAAAGCGGCCACCGCGGACCGGGCCGACTCCCGGGCGGCGGCGCGGACGGCGTCGTCCCACCCGGCAGGGGCGGCCGCGGCCGGCGCCGTCGCGTCGAAGTCCGGCTCGGACGTGACGGTCGGTGCGGGGTCGCCCGCGCCGATCCCGGCATCCCCGTCCGGGTCGACGTCGTCGTCGGTCGGCTCGCCGACCTGCGGCTGGACGAGCGGACCGCCGACGCTCGCCTGACCGGTCGGCTCCACCGCGGCAGGGGCGGCGTCCCGTGGCCAGCCGATCCAGGCGAAGACAGCGAGCGCGACGACGCCGAGCGTCACCAGGACCGCCCGCCTCACCGCCGGTACTCCCGTGCCTGCTGGCGCCGGAGCTGACGCTCCGCGTCGGCGCCGTGGACCACGGCGCCGCCCTCGCGCAGCGCGGCGTCGAGCTCGGCCCGCACCCTCGAGCCTGTGCGGGTCTGGCGGTCCATGCCGGCGATGCGGCCGGCGTCACGCACGGTCTTCGCTGCGCGCGCCACCCGGCGCGTGTTCGCCAGCGCCCGCGAGCCCGTCACCGCGGCCGACGTGCCACCGGTGGCGGTGCCGGCGGCCACGTCGATCGCGACGTTGCCCGCGGTGCGCGCCGCGCGGCCCAGCCGCTGCGAGATGCGGTCGCTCGCACGGGGCGACGGTGGCGCTGCGATGGTGGGACCGGACGCGAACGCTGCACCGGCCGTGAGAGACGCCGGCGTGCCGTCGAGGGCGCCGACCCGGGGCAGCTCCGCCGTCGGCCCGGCTGAGCCGAGCGCTCCTGAGCCGGACCCGGCTGAGCCGGACCCAACCCCGCGAGCGGCCGCACCCACCGCCCGGCCCGCGGCGTCCTGCATGGTCCGGGGCGCGGCGTCGATCGCCTCCATGGCGTTGGAGGCTGCGGCGCCACCGGCGGCGGACGTGGCCGCCTCCGCGACCGGCTTGGGGCCGAGGCCGACGCCCAGGTAGCCCTTCACCTTGTCGTAGTTCTTGCCCCACTTCTCCGGGGCCTCCCAGTTGATCTTCGCGGGCGGCGGGACCTTGGACGGGTTGGGTCCCATGGCGGCGAGGCGCTCGGCGATGGTCTTCAGACCCTTGCGGACGCTCGCGCCTGCCACGACGTAGCCCACGGCCCCGGCGATGACCACCGTGTTGAAGAGGTAGAGGCGCACCAGGAACGGGAGGCCGTTGGTGGCTCCGTAGAAGCCGAGCAGCATCTTCATCCACGCGACGAGGAACACCGTCGCGATCGCGACGAGGAAGCAGCCGAGGCCCACGCTCGCGAAGGTCTTGAACAGCGACCCACGGGTGTCGCTGGAGACCACGCCGACGGGGAGCTGCCACAGCAGCTTGATGGCGGACCAGCCGAGCAGCAGCACCGCGAAGATGGTGCCGCCCACGATCACGACGGAGAGCAGCAGGAACACGAAGGCGCTGCTGAGCAGGCTGATCGAGGCGATGACTGTGCCCTCGGTGATCGCCGACGCGGCCTCCGCGTACTGCGGGTTGCACCCGCCGATCGTCTCGGCGGCGTTGTCCTTGCCCACGTTCTGCGTGTAGACGCCCTCGCAGGAGGTGCCGTCGATGACCGCGCCGTAGTTGAGGATCTGGTGCGGTGTGCGCACCAGCGTGTCGACGAGCTGCCCCTTGAGGCCGGAGCGGATCGCGTCGGCGTTCTCCCGGAACGACGCGCCATCCGTCGCGAAGCCCGTCGCGATGTCCATGCCCGCGTCGCGGGACTGCATGATCACGCCGTTGGGACCGGCGATGGTCGCCATGGGGTTGGCGAGGAAGCCCGTCGCGAGAGCGGCGATGACGCAGCCGATCAGGAGCTCCATGAAGCCCCCGGCGTACCTGCCTTTCAGCAGCCAGTAGCCCACCACGAACGCCAGGATGATCAGCGTGAGGCTGAGGATGCCGATCTGGGCCACCATCGACTGGACGATCATCGAGATGCCGGCGAGCGGCGCCAGGATGAAGTTGAGCCAGTCCATGCCGAGCACCCAGTCGAGCACCCACACCTGGACCGAGACGATGTTCTGGTACCAGCCCCAGAAGAGCCGGGTGAGGGTGCCGTAGATCTCGGCGGTCACGTCGGGCAGGGCGAAGAACCCGCTGCCCGTGTCGAACTGGAGGGTGAAGTCCCAGACGGACACCCCGTGGGTGTCGGTGAGATCGATGCCCGAGGTGCCCGCGTCCTCGAGGCGCACGCCGCCCTGGTTCATGATGCGATCACCGTCCCTGCCGAGTTGGTCGGGGTGGTCTTCACGGTGTCGGCGCGCGTCAGTACGAGCGGCGCCATGATCTTGGCCCGGCCGTAGCGGGCCTGGAAGTCGCGGAGCAGGCACTCGCCGCGACGCTCGTCCGGCACGCCGACGATCGAGTCGATGACGGGGGCCGTGTTGTCCGTGATGAGCTTGACGAGGCTCTCGTCCACCGGGGCGTCCGGGGGCAGGCCGTGCAGCCAGCGCAGGCCACGGCGCGCCAGGTTGGCGTCGCGGTGGCGGAGGAGGACTCGGAAGGGGATGAGCCCGCGCACCACCTCGTTGCCGAAGTCCTCCTCGGCGTCGTGGCTACCCATGAGGATCGCCGCCTTGTGCTTGCGGCCGTCCCGGATGAAGGTCGCGATCTCCTCCGCCGCCTCGGGTGACGACATCGACTTCGAGGCCTCGTCGGAGGCGAAGATGTCGAGCCTGGTCCGGTCGGCGAAGCAGCGGTAGCGAGCGATCGAGGCGATGAGCGCGAACATGGCTCGGCCGAACACCTTCTCGGCCTTGAGCTCCGCGAACAGGTGCCCATGCTCCATGTCGGCCTTGGACGGAAGCTGGACCCGGTGGGTGTGCAGCACGATCGCTGGCGCATCGAGGTCGAGCGGAGGCAGGGAGTCGTCGAAGATGGCGCGCCCGAAGTCAAGCTCGGAGAAGATCCGCATCTCGTCGACGAGCTGCTGGGCGCCCGGGAACTCGCAGTCGGTGCTCAGGTGTCGGCCCAGCGCACCGAAACTCGTGATGTCGTGCCGCCACATGTACTCCGGGTGGAGCACCTTGGACAGCAGCACGTTCTGCTCGGACTTGGTGGGGATGGACAACAGCACGGAGAGGAACGAGCGCGCCACACGTGGGGCTTGGGCGAGCGGCAGGATCCGCAGCGGGTCCATCGAGACCGTGGCCTCCTCGGAGATCTCCACCACCTGCGACCCGGGGATCTCGGACACGGCGATGCCCCACTCGCCCATCTCGGTGTGGTCCACCGCGATGAGGGTGGCGCCTCGGTCCACGTTGTCCATGGCGACGGTCTTCATCGAGACCGATTTGCCCGATCCGAGTTCCCCGACAAATCCCATCGCCAGCGCGACGTCCAGCTTGTCCGAGGCCCCCGCAAGGTCCACGAACACGGGGTTGGGACGCGAGGCACCGTTGGAGATCTCCAGCGCGAACAGGGAGCCGGTCCGGTCGCCCAGCTCGGTGGTCGCGAACGGCACGGCGGCGGCGAAGGACCGCGCGGTGGTGATCTGCGAGTACTCGCGCACGACCCGCGGTGTGGGGGTGCCCGGCATCGTGGCCTCGAACAGGGTGGCCTGGATGGTGGGATCGGTGCGGAGCGCGAACTGCATGGACGCGAAGTACTTGGTGAGCGAGCGCGCGTCGTCCACGACGGACTCCGGCGTCGGCCCGGCCACCACGAACATGGTGGTGGCGTCGACCTCGACCTCGAGCTCGTCGGCGTCCATGACCGCCTGGTACTCGCCGAGCGCGCGTGCCGTCGCGTCGAGCGACGAGCCGGCCCGCTCCTCCTCCTCGCGCTGGTCGAACTGGTCGTTCAGGGTGCGCACGGCCCGCCGGTTGCGGCTGGTGACCTCCTCGCGGGAGCGCACGGTCATGCGGATGGCCCAGTCGCAGACCACGCCGCTCTCGTCGAGCCGCCCGATCCACTCGCAGTCGGGGAAGGTGATCCCGCCCGAGGGGGTGTCGGCCAGCACGAGCGTGGTCTGGTACGAGGGTCGTTCCGGGTCCGTCGGGTCCAGCACCTTGACGAACGGGCGCTTGAGGATGGCGACGGGCCCCATCTTGCGCTCGGAGTCGGTCTGGCCTGCCGGGTCCACCAAGGCGGACGGCAGCAGCGACGGCCCGGACAGGTGCAGCTCGGCGTCCAGCGACCCGTCGACAGGCACGGCGGTGTCGAGGCCGAGGCCCCGCTTCATCGAGTGCCCGAAGACCCAGGCCATCTCGGCGACTGACGCCGGCCGCGGATCGAACGCCGACGGCATCTCCTTGCGGAGCGCCTCCGCCTGCGCCGCCCGCACGCCGATGGCGTGCTTCGAGGGAGTGGCCCGCGGCATCATCAGGGCGTCCTTGAGCGTGGCCCAGCTCGCCTGCAGCGGCTCCATGACCGCCGACGCGCCCGGGTTGGCGAGCGGCACGGCGATCCAGTTCACCCGCCGCCCGATCTCGATCTGCTCCAGGAAGTCGAGGGTGGCCTCGCACTCCTCGGCCCACGCTTGGTGCTGCTCCAGGTCGACGCCCGCGATCATCGCCTCCACCACCGACGCCGGGTCGGTGGCAGCGGTGAGCCCCAGGTGCAAGGACTCCCCGCGCAGCGCGCGGTAGAGCGCCGTGTGGTGGCGTCGCGCCGCGTGCTTCTTGTCCTCCGGCTGGAAGGCGTACGGGACGGGGGACACACGCCAGACGGCCCACACGGTCCCGGACCGGGTCCACATGAGGCCGTCCGTCAGGGACGAGATCTGGCTAAGCATCAGGTTCCTCCCGAGGTGCGGCCGGGGCCGCGTCGGTCGTCCGGCGTTGCAGGGCACCGGCGAGCAGCTGCCCGACGCCGGTCAGCTCGGCGGTCTTCCGCCTCGCCTCGGCCTCGGCCGCCTCGAGCGAGACGTCCGGCGGGCTGTCGAGCGACTTCCACGGCGACTCCGCCACCGGCTCCGCCACGAGCCGCGGCAGCATGTCCGCCGGGGTGACCACGGCTACTGGTGACGGGACGGCACGGGCCGGCCGAACGGCGCCCCCACCCCACGAAGCTCCTTGCTGCGCTGCGGACCTTCGCGAGGACCCCGGGGCGTCGGGCACACCCGGCCTGGGGACCGGGGTGACCCGCGCCGCGAAGGCGACACGGTGCGTGAGGAGACGAGCCTTGGGCAGGGTGACCTGCCGGCCGGCGAGCCGGCCCGGGTTGGCCGTGAGGTTGAAAGCGTCCATGACCCAGCCCAGCGGGTTGCGGCCGGTGCTCGGCAGCTTGCCCGCGGCCCAGATGACGCCCACGACGATGCCCACGGCGACGACGACGTTCATGAAGCCGCCCAGGTGCGCCCACAGGGACGTGGTCTTCCAGAGGACGAACGCGGTCAGCGCGCCCGCCCCCACCTGGGTGAAGGTGTACGGCCCGCCCCAGATGCGCGCGCCGCTCGGCATCTTCCCCACCAGCAGGGGGATCCGCCGTGCCTTCGTGTAGAACTTCGCCGTCTCCACCCGGCTACCTCCTCAAGTCAGGTGCGTCGGCGTCAGACGATCGACTGCGAGGTCACGACCGGCGGCGCGGAGCTGCCGAACTCGTCGTCCGTGAGGTCCTTCGTCACGTTGATGCCGCCGTTGACGAGCCACAGCACCACGCCGCCCACGATCGCGGACATGATGATGGCGGCGATCGACATCTTCGACTTCACGGCCGTGATCACGACCATGAGGATCACGACGACGAAGGTCACGGACTCGATCGCGCCCTTGACCTCCTCCGACTTGACGGTGATGAGGTCGAGGAACCCGTCGGCGCGGACAGGGCCCGCCGCGAGCGCCACATCGGCCGCAGAGGCCAGCAGGTCAACCATCATGAGCTCTCTCCTTCGGTCTCCTGGCCGGCGGTGCCGGTCCCGGGGTTCTCCTTGATACGCACGGCGCTGTCGACGCCGGCAACCTCCCAGCGACCGTCACGCGCGACGAGCGTGAGGGTGTACTGCGAGGTGGTCTTCTGCCCGTCGGGGCGGGTCAGCTCGGCGGTCGCGAGCACGTAGGTGCCGTCACCCTCGCCGGGCTCGTCGGGCGCCTCGTGCGACCCGGACAGGTTCCGCACGGTCACCGCGCTGTAGGGGGCGGGCTGCACCGCCGAGATCGCGGCACCCGGCCGGGTGTAGCGGGTGATGTCCCCGTCGGCGGCGAGCATGGCCGCGAGGAAGCTCGCGACCGACTGGCCGGCCTCGCCCGTGGGCGAGATCGTCTCCGGGTAGTCCAGCTCGGGGGCGGTCGCCGCGGCGGGTCCGGGCACGGGCGCGGGCAGCGCGAGCGCGTCCACGGCCACGGACTCGTCCGTGACGGCCACGTGCACCGGCACCTGGAAGTAGCGGCGCACCCACACGAGCGACGGCTCGGCCGGGGGGGTGGCCCCCGCCGCGACCGGCGCCGGCTCCGCGACGTCCACGCCCACGGTCACCGACCAGGTGCCGCCGCCCTGCGGCGCCACCTGCGCCACGGACGAGTCGCGGATCGTCAGGCCAGTCTCGGGCAGCGTCGCCACCGTGACGGCCACGAGCGACTCCACGAGCTGCTGGTCGTCGCGGTCGGCCCGCAGCCACGTCTCCACCAGCTCCACGGCGCGCTCGCCCGCGGCGGAGCTCGCCGCGTACTGCGTGCCGCCGCTCGCCACGGACGTGGCAGCGGGCGCAGGGCGCAGCGCCACCCAGGCGAGCGCGAGCGGCCCGCAGGCGATCGCCACGCCCAGCGCGACCGCCCACGCCTTGGTGACCATCGCCGGGCCCTGGGTCCATTCGACGACCTGGGGCAGCTCGCCGTCCACGCCGTCCTGGTCGTCGCCCGACGGCGGGTCGCCCGCCCCGGGCGCACGGCTCGCCTCCTGCCCGGCGCTCGCGGGCAGGGTGGCCGGCGCTCCGCGCCGGTCGCGCCGTCGGACCAGGAGGGAGGTCATCGTGCGCGCACCTTCTTCTCCAGGTCGGCGTCGATCCGGTCGCGGGCGGCGCGGGCAGCCCGGGCGCGCGCGCTGTCCAGCACGGCGCTGAGACGGGTGGTGGTGTCGTCCTCGCCGAGCGGGTCGACGTCGAGGGCGGCGACGAGGGCGCGCACGACCGGCGCCACCTCGTCTCGCGCGGTGTGCACCTCGGCGGTGTCGCGCAGCAGGCCCCATGTGCGGTCGAACGCCTCGTCCTCGAGCTCGTCGGTGGCCGTCTCGAGGGCCGGGTCGAACTTGTCCTCGCTCATCTCGCCTCTCCTCGCTCCCTCTCCTGAAGCACGTCGTCTACACCCGCTGACAAATGGCGTGGGAGCCGCTCGTGTGACCGCACACGCCGACGACACGCAGGCGTTGTGACCCAGATCACAGACCAAATCTTGGCCAGCGGGTGAACGGGCAACAGTCGCGGGCAACACCTCCCCGAAAAGGTCGGGAGGACACGAGAGGAGATCGCCATGCCCACACGCATGCCTTCGCCCCGCACCACCAGCCGGGTCACCACCCGGACCGGAGCCTCTGCCGGCACCCTGATGGCCGAGCTCGACCACGACTGGGCCGACCTGTGCGGCACGCGGTCGTTCGCCGTCGAGCTCGACCGTCTCGTCGCGCGGTACCCCCAGCTGGCGTCGCTCCGCGACGGCCGGTCGGTAAGGCTCGCTGCCGGTGAGGCGGACGAGATCCTCTACGCGCTCATCACCGAGCACGCGGGCGGCAGCTTCGCCGCCGGCCGCGCGGTGCTCCAGTGCATGCTCCCCGCGGTGCGCACCATCGTGCGGCGCTCGCGGCGCCACTACCCCGACGTGCAGGACCTCGAGCAGGAGACGGCCGCGGCGATGTGGGACGCGATCACCTCCTACGACCTCGCACGGGAGGACCGCGTCGCGATGCGGCTGCAGGGCCACACGCTGACCCGCGTGGTGGGCGACCGTGCGCCGTGGGCCCAGGGCTCGCGCGCAAGCCGCGGCCCCCAGGTCGAGGAGATCCCCACAGACACCGAGGTGCTGACCTACCTCGAGCGCCCCGCGCTGGGTGACGACGTGCCGGCCGCCGTCTACTCGCTCGCGAGCGCGTCGCTCGGCCCCACGGGCGAGGTGCTCGACGTCATCGCCTGGGGCCTGGACCACGACGTCCTGTCCCGCGACGAGGCGGCCCTCCTGGCGCGGCTCTACGCGCCGGACCCCGATCTGCCGGAGTACGCCGAGCTGGCGACCGGGCGGGGCAACTATCAGAAGCGGGTGGCTGAGGAGCTCGGGATCTCGCACGCGGCGCTGCGCCAGCGGGCGAGCCGGGCGGTTCGCCGCCTCGCTGAGGCTGTTCAGTCGGGCGGTTCGTCTGGGGGGTCGCCCGGCTGACAGGCGGGCAACGAACGCCGGCGGGCGACCCCGCCGGAACGTCCCGCAGTGAAGGGGTCCCCTGGGGAAGGGGGGACCCCTTCGCTCTGCGCGAGGAAGGACACGCCACCGCCCACCAATCTCCACACTCTTTGACCCGCTCTTGACCTGTTGGGCACCGCCCGCAGTGACTACCGTTCAACCTGCCGGGTTCGCCCGCGTGCGTGAAGATTGCCTGCGGTGGGTGATGATGCCCATTCACCGGGGCAGTACGACCTGCGCCGCGGACGGCACACGGGTACAGGGGACGAACAGTGACAGAGATCGAGGGGGACGCAGTGACAAGCGTGGGCGAGAGACATGGCCGGCAACCGGCCTCCGGGCAGTGGCCGGCGGTGAGCGGTCCTCAGCGGACCGTCTCCGCCGCCGCCCGGCCGGCGCCGCCCGCGCCCGCCAAGCCCACGCGAGCCCGCCGCCGGCCCGCGCTCGTCGCACTGGGTCTCGCTCTCGTCGCGGTCAGCGTGCTCGCGAGCGTCTTCCTCACGGAGAGCCTGGGGCAGACCCGCAAGGTGCTGGCGGTCAACGCGCCCGTCGCCCGCGGCGAGGTGATCACCGAGGGTGACCTGGTCATCGTGGACCTGCCGCTCGGGCCCACCACGTTGCTGCCGATCTCCGAGGGCCAGGAACCCGACGTCGTGGGCCAGGTGGCGACGACCGACCTCCTCAAGGGCCAGCTCCTGACCGAGGGCGCCTTCGACACGAAGGTGGGCGCGTCGAGCGGGATGTCCGTCGTCGGCGTCGCGCTGGCACCCCACCAGATGCCCACCACAGAGCTGCGCCCCGGCGACCTGGTCCGCATCGTCGAGACGCCCGTGACCGGAGGCGAGCCGCCCATCGAGACGCCGCTCGCGATCTGCGCCACGGTGGTCGGCACCAAGCCCGTCGGTCTTGTGGAGCAGACGGTCGTGGACGTCGAGGTGGCGGAGGCGGACGCGCCACCGCTCGCCGCCCGGGCCGCCACCGGGCGGGTCGCCCTCCTGCTCGACGCGGCGGGCAGCGATGCCTGCACCACTGTCGGGACCAGGTGACCCGTGGCCCTCATCGCACTCGCGAACGCGAAGGGCTCACCCGGCACCACCACGACAGCCCTTCTGCTGGCCCTCCAGTGGCCGCGGCCGGTGCTGCTGGTGGAGGCCGACGTGGCAGGCTCCTCGGTGCTCGCCGGGTACTTCCGCGGTCAGCTCGCCCACGACCGCGGAGTGGGACCGCTCGCGATCGCGCACAGCCACGGTGACCTCGAGCCGTCGCTCTGGGCGCAGACCATCCCCCTGATCGGTGGTTCTGCAGACAAGAAGCTCCTCCCGGGGCTCGTCGGCCCGCACCTCGCCCCGGCCGTCTCCAACCTCTGGGGCGCGCTCGCGAACCAGCTGGTGGCGCTCGAGCGGGGCGGCATGGACGTTCTCGTGGACCTCGGTCGAATCGGTGCGGGACGCGACGACCGGGAGCCCTTGCTGCGTCTCGCCGACCAGCTGATCGTCACCACAGGCTCCCGGCTTCCCGACATCGCGATCACCCGCGAGCTCGTCCGCGCCCGCACCTCCGTGGTCGACGCCGCGGCGAAGGAGCTCACCAACCTGTCGGTCCTCACCATCGGCCCGGGCCGGCCGTACGACGCCGGCGAGATCCGCTCCACCCTGGGCCTCGCCGACGCCGGGACCATCGCCTGGGACCCGGTCAACGCCGAGGTGCTCGCCGTGGGCGCCCCACCCGGGCGCCGCTGGTCAGCCTCCGCCCTGGTCAAGTCCGCGGGCCCTGTCATCAGCCGCATCACGGAGCGCGTCGAGCAGCGCCGGGCCCGCTTCTCCACGGGAACCCTCGGAGAGGAGCAGCGATGAGCAAGCAGCCACCCGACGGCAACGGCACGCCCGAGCTGTCCGGCCTCCCGCTCTTCCAGGAGCCCACCAACGGCCACACCACGATGCCCGACGGCGCCGCGGCCGGGTCGGCCTCGCCGACCGACCTTCCCGCAGGGATCGGCGGGCGCGACCTCACGCCGGGCGGCGGGAACCCGCTGCCCTGGCCGCCCGCAGGAGGAACCCGACCAGACCCGTCGCCCTGGGTGGGTGCCCAGACCAGGGTGAGCTCCGGCGTCGGGCAGAGCAGGGGGACCCGCGACCGCGAGTTCTGGGCCCAGGTCACCTCCCTGCGCGGCGAGGTGTCGCAGCGGCTCACCACGGCGCTCGCCGCCCGCGAGCTGGACGAGGACGCGCGCGAGGCGCTCGGACAGGAGCTCATCCAGCAGGTGGTGCGCGACCACAACGACGCGCTCCTCAACGCGGGGCAGCGCCCGTGGACGCCCGAGTTCCAGGTCGAGATCACGCGCGCGCTGTTCGACGCGCTGTTCCGGCTGGGCCGCCTGCAGCCGCTCATCGACACGCCCGACGTGGAGAACATCGAGATCACGGGCACCCAGCCCGTGCTGCTCCTCATGGGCGACGGGTCGCGCCGCTACGCCGACCCGATCGCGGACTCGGACGCCGAGCTCATCGACTTCCTGCAGTTTCTCGCGTCGCGCGACCCGGCGAACGAGCGGTCGTTCACGCGGGCCAACCCCTTCCTCAACCTGGACCTGCCCGGCCGCGTGCGCCTCGCCGCCGTCGGCTGGGTGGTGCCGTGGCCGCGCGTCACGATCCGGCTCCAGCGGCTGCAGGCCGTGGACCTCGGGGTGCTGCGGACCACCGGCACCGTGGACACGGTGCTCGAGGAGTTCCTCGGGGCGGCGGTCCGGGCGCGGAAGTCGATCGTGGTGTCGGGACAGGGCCAGGGATCAGGAAAAACGACCCTTTTGCGCGCTTTGTGCGCTGCACTGGATCCCTGGGAGTCTGTCGCCACCATCGAGACCGACTACGAGCTCTACCTGCACCTCGAGCCTGAGAAGCACCGGCGCGTGGTCGCGCTCCGGACTCGTGAGGGGTCGGGCGAGATGTCCGTGACCGGGCGGCGCGTGGGCGAGATCGACACCAACATCAACGTGTACGAGTCGCTGCGCCACAACATCTCCCGCGTCATCGTGGGAGAGGTGCGCGGGCCCGAGATCGTCTCCATGTTCCAGGCGATGCAGATGGGTAACGGGTCCCTCTCGACGGTGCACGCCGACGGCGCGCGCGACGTGGTGGAGCGTCTGGTCGGTATGGCCGTCCAGGACTCGACGCTGTCGGAGACGTACGCATACCGGCAGGTGGCGCAGTCCGTGGACCTGATCGTGTTCCTGCGGGTCGAGATCGACCCGACCACCGGCCGCCGCGTGCGCTACGTGTCCGAGGTGATCGAGGTGAACCGCGGCGAGCAGGGCAACCCCGTCTCGGTGACGGACGTGTTCGCGCCCGGGGAGGACGGCCGGGCAGTGCCGGGCCACACCCCGACGTTCGTCGGCGACCTCGAGCGTGTGGGCTTCGACGCCACGCTGCTCAACTATCGCGCGGGGCTGTGGGGGGCTGCGCTGTGACGACCTTGATGGCGGTCCTCGCGGGGCTCGGGGTGGGCCTCGGCATCTGGTTCGTGCTGGTCGGGGTCCAGAAGCGGGAGGAGGTGCCCAGGCCCAAGCGGAGCGGGCCGCCGTTCGCCGGGCTGATCCGGCTGGTCGGCCTCGACAAGGACGGTCCCCTCTACCCGCAGCGCCGGCTGCTCCTGATCGGCGCGGGCGGTGGCCTGGTCGTGGCACTGGTGACCGGCTGGTGGTCCCTGGTGATCATCGTCCCCGTGCTGCTCGTGGGGTTGCCCTCGCTGTTCCGGACCACGACGTCGTCGGCCGACGTGGAGAAGATGACCGACCTGACTGCCTGGGTGCGCTCCCTGATCGGGGTGCTGTCCGGCGGCGCGGTGGGGCTCGAGCAGGGCATCGCCGCCACGCTCGCGTCGGCCTCGCCGTCGATCCGCCCGGCGCTCGCGCGGCTGGTAGCGCGGCTCGAGGCCCGCCAGCCGATCAAGCCGGCGCTGCACCGCTGGGCCGACGAGATGGACGACTACTCCGCAGACCTCATCGCCTCCGCCCTCATCCTGGAGTCGGACAACCGGACGGGGGCTGTGGCGCCCGCGCTGCGGCAGCTCGCGGAGTCGCTCTCCGCGCACGCGCGGGCGCGCCGCGAGATCGAGACGGAGCGGGCCTCGGGCCGCGCGACGGTGCGGTGGGTGACGATCGTGACGCTCCTCGTGCTGGCGGGCACCTCCACCACGGGGTACCTCGACGGCTACGACACCCCGATCGGCCAGGTGATCGCGGTGGTCCTGTTCGCGCTGTACTGCGGCTGCCTGATGTGGATGCGCCAGATCTCCCTCGGGCGGCCGATCCCGCGGTTCCTGCCGGCGTCGGAACAGGGGGCCTGAGATGTGGATGATCGCTGTGGCGGCCGGGGTCGTCGGCGGGCTGGGCCTGCTGCTCGTCATCCGCGAGCTCACCCCGAGCCTGCCGCGCCTCCAGTCGGCGCTGGACCGCCTGAGCGGGGCCGACCAGGTGGCCCCCATCACGATGTCCGACGACGGCGACGCCACCCGGGTGCAGCACCTCACCCAGGTCTTCGGAGCCTGGGCGCAGCGGAAGCTGCCGTACTCGGTGCTGGGGCGCCTGGGGCCCACCGCGTCCGACCTGGACCTCATCGGCAAGACCGCGACCGACCACTACGGCGAGAAGGCGCTCGGCGCGACGATCACGCTGGTCGCCGTGCCGTTCTTCGGTCTGTGTGCCGGGCTGCTCAACCTGGGGCTGCCGATCTCCGTGCCGTTCGGCGCGTCGCTCGTGCTCTCGCTCGCGGCCTGGTTCCTGCCGGACTTCGACGCGCGGTCCAAGGCGCGTCGCGCGCGGCAGGAGTTCACGCGGGCCGTCTCCACGTACCTGGAGCTCATCGCCATCGAGCGGATCTCGGGTGCCGGCGCCACGCAGTCCACGTTCGCCGCTGCCGAGGTGGCCCGGAGCTGGCCGTTCCGCCGGATCGCCGCCGCGCTGGAGCGCGGCAGGTGGGAGGGGCAGCCGCCCTGGACCTCGCTGCGCGAGCTGGGGGCCGAGACCGGGGTGGACGCACTCGGCGAGGTCGCGTCGATCGTGGAGCTGGCCGGCACGCAGGGCTCGGCGATCCACGACCAGCTCCAGTCGAAGGCGTCGGCCATGCGGGACGCGCAGCTCGACGTGGAGCAGCAGCTCGCCCACGACGCCACGGTACGAATGACCGTTCCAGGGACCTTGACCGTTTTCGTGTACTTCTTGATGCTGATCTTCCCTATCGGCGTGACGATGTTTGACCAAGCCCCTTGACCAGACCGGTCTCATCGGTTCTGGTACTCGTGTCACACGAACGTGTGACTGTCCATTTGTAGAACCTGACAGCACAACGGGGAGTCGCGATGTCTCGAACCACCTTGCACCCTGCCTCCCGGGCCGCGGCCCGGGCACACCTGCGCGCCGCGGGAGCCGGCTCGGCCGTGGCCGAGCGGATCGCCGCTCGCAGCGCCGAGCTGCGCCGGCGACTGGCCGCGCGCCGCGCAGGCACGCGAGAGGACGAAGGGCTCGAGTCGATCGAGGTCGTCGTGCTGTCGGTGGTGGGGCTGGGGATCGTGACAGCCCTGGGCATCGCCATCAAGGCGCTGGTCGACCGTTACATGGCGCAGCTCTGACGCGGCGCCGCGCCACCCCGAGCACGTGAGCGAGTCCCGACGATCGAGAAGCCACCCCAGCAGCAGGAGGTCACAGGATGAACGAGCGCGTTCGCCCTGGGACGACCCCTGCGCGGGGTGCGGATAGCGAGGCAGGGGCGGCCTCCCTGCAGACCGTCATCACCTACCCCATCGTGCTGCTGCTGGTCTTCGGGATGGTGCAGGGAGTCATCTACTACCACGCGCAGAAC
The DNA here is from genome assembly GCF_003946865.1 of Antribacter gilvus. Lineage (GTDB taxonomy): Bacteria > Actinomycetota > Actinomycetes > Actinomycetales > Cellulomonadaceae > Antribacter > Antribacter gilvus. The sequence goes on along the minus strand of NZ_QXTH01000004.1, from coordinate 230,211 downwards.
ACGGCCCAGTCGGTCGCGAACGGCGCGGTGCAGGCCGCGCGGGTCGAGGGCGGGAGCGCCGAGGCCGGCCACCGGGAGGCGGCCGCGCGGATCGCTCGCGCCGGGGACGGCGTGTTCGCGAGCGTCCAGGTCGCGGTGGACCGGGGCGCAACCCAGGCGACGGCGACCGTCTCGGGCCTGGCGCCGTCGATCGTCCCCGGGCTCCGGGGCCTGCGGATCGTGCAGACCGCGACCGGCCCGGTGGAGCGGTTCACCTCGGCGGGTGCGCCGTGAGCGTGCGGGCGGTGAGCGTGCGGGCGGGGCGCCGCGACGAGACCGGGAACGTCGCGGTGAACACGGCGGTGATCTTCCCCGTGCTGCTCCTCGTGGGGCTGATGCTGATCATGGCCGGGCGGCTGATCCTGGCCGAGGGAGTGGTGCAGTCGGCGGCGAACGAGGCCGCGCGGTCGGCGTCGATCAGCCGGACGGCGGCCGTGGCCGCCGCGCAGGCGCAGACCACCGCCACCACCACGCTGGCGAACTCGAACGTCCGCTGCGCCCGGACGACGGTGCAGCCCAACACGCAAGCGTTCCAGCTCCCGCTGGGAGAGACGGGAACGGTCCAGGTCACGGTGGCGTGCGTGGTGCCGCTCGCAGACCTGGGCCTGCCCGGGGTGCCGGGCAGCCGGACCATCACGGCGACAGGTACGTCGGTGCTCGACGCATACAGGGGGCGGTCATGAAGCGGTGGTCGAGCGAGTTCCGAAGGCCCGGCGTCCGGAAGCCCGATCCGGGAAGTCCCCGGGACGAGCGTGGCGAGGTCTCGATCCTCGCTGCCGGCCTGATCCCCGCGCTGATCATCGCGATCGGCCTCGTCGTGGACGGTGGCGGCAAGCTGCACGCCAACGACGAGGCGCAGTACGCGGCGGAGCAGGCGGCCCGCGCCGCCGCGCAGCAGATCGGCATCGCCGCCGCGATGAACGGTGACGCCCCGAGGATCGATCCCGCGGCGGCCATCAACGCCGCCAACGCAAACCTCGCGGCCGCGGGCGTGCAGGGCAACGTCGTCACGGTGGACGGCGCCACGGTCACAGTGCGTGCCCAGGTCACCTACCAGACCAGGTTCCTGCCGATGATCGGCATCAACCAGCTGACCGCCGAGGCGACCGCCGAGGCCCGAGCAGTCCGCGGTATCGGGGAGGAGGCCCCATGATGAGCACCTCGACCCACAACACCACGCCTCAGGTCCCGCCCTCCCTGGGCGCGCGACTGGCGCGCGGCCTCGCCGCAGCACTGGTCCTGCTCGTGCTCGTGGCCGGGATCCCGGCTGCGTTGTGGTTCTTCGGCGGCCCCATCCTGACCGGACCGGTCACGTGGGACAGCGTCGTCGCCACCCTGAGCACGCCCGACGTGACCGGCGCCGTGCTGCTCGGCCTCGTCAAGGTGGTGGGCTGGCTCGCGTGGCTGACCTTCACGGTCGCCGTCCTGATCGAGGTCGTCGCCGCGGCGCGCGGCGTGCGCTCGCCCCGCCTCGCGGGCCTGGGGATGCAGCAGCGTGCTGCCGCCGTCCTCGTCGGTGCCGTGGTGCTCATGCTCGTCTCCGCACCCGGAGCGGGTCCGGCCTTCGCCGCTCCGGCCGCCACAGGCGGCCCGACGGCAGAGCTCACCTCAGTTTCTTCCCTCGCCGAGGCGGGGGGAGACATGACCGCCGAGGTAGGGAGAGCGACCGCGACGACGGGGGGCGACGTCGCGAGCCGGGGGGCAGTTGCCGCCCCTACCTCGGCACCTGCCACGTACACCGTGAAGCCGGGCGACTCGCTGTGGCGCATCGCCGCGCAGACCCTGGGCGACGGGACGCGCTTCAAGGAGATCGCGAACCTCAACTACGGGGTGGCGCAGGCCGACGGCGCGTCGCTCGACGGGTCCCACTGGATCGAGCCGGGCTGGGTGCTGACGCTTCCCACGGACGCCGTCGGCGCTGCTCCGGCCGCTGAGGTCGTTCCCGCGTCCGGCGCCGTGTCGGAGGGGGGCACCCACACCGTCGAGTCCGGCGACACCCTCTGGGAGATCGCGGAGGAGGAGCTCGGCGACGGTGCCAAGTACCCCGAGCTCTACGAGGCGTCGCGTGGCACCGTCCAGCCGGACGGCTCGCAGCTGACCGATCCCGACCTGATCCGGCCGGGCTGGAACATCACCGTGCCGGGTGCTGCGGCGACCGCTGCGGTTGCGGAGGGGGCGTCGGTGGTGACGCCGGCGCCTGAGTCTGCTCCCGCCGACGTGGCACCTGCTCCTGCGGACGGTGCACCGGAGGCGGAAGCCGCTCCGGAGGCGGCACCTGAAGCCGCTCCGGAGGCGGCGCCCGAGGCCGCGGGCGAGGCCGCGGGCACCGCCGCGGGCACCGGCGCCCCGGCAGCGGAGGCGCCGGGGGGTGCCACCGAGGAGCCCGTCGCAGAGGCGGACCTGTCCGCGCCGGAGATCCAGGAGTCCGCGCCGGCGGAGGCCGCGCCCGCCCAGGATCCTGCCGCCGAGCAGGTGCCGCCTGCTGAGCAGGTTGCCCCGGGGGCCGTCGTCGCGCCCGAGATCGCCGAAGCGCCCCAGCAGGCGCCGGCGGAGGCCGCGCCCGAGACGCCCAGCGTCTTCCCGACGGCCCCCTACCCGGAGGCGTCGGTGTTCGGCGCGAACGAGGCGCTCGACGTGCCCGGTCCCGTCGCGGCACAGCCGGCGCAGGAACCGCAGTACCCGGCGGTGACGCCCGAGGACCTCGCGAGCGAGCCGACCCTCCAGCCTGTGGACCCCTGGTCCGACCTTGCCCCCGAGGACACCGCAGTCCCCGAGAGCGCGACCGAGGGCGCGACCGAGACCACCACCGAGTCCGCGCCGACGGCAGAGACCACGTCCGCCGCGGGTCCCGAGGTGTCTGCCGAGGCCGAGGCCGGTGGTATCACCGAGGAGGCCCCGGTCGAGGCCGCGCCCGCTGCACCCCCGGTCGAGGAGGGTGGTGCACCTGGAGCGGGGGACGTCGTCGGGCAGCAGGAGCTGGCCGGGGTGCCCGAGGTGGCTGTGGAGTCCGCACCGCCCGTGGCGGCGCAGGACCAGACCACGCGCGGGGCTGGTGAGGCCGCGGGCGAGGCCGCCGCGGAGCCCGAGCCCACCGACCCTGCGATCGCTGCGGCGCTCGCCGAGGCGGACCTCGCGGAGGAGCTCGAGGAGATCGTCGACATCCGGACCGTGACCGGCATCGGCGGCCTGCTGGCGGCCGGGATCCTGGCGCTGGTGGCCGCGCGGCGGGCGGAGGCACGACGTCGGCGCAAGGCGGGCGAGCGTCTGGCGCTGCCGGCCGACGGATCGCCGGTCGCCGCGCTCGAGCAGCAGCTGCGAGCGGTGGAGGACCCGTTCGGCCGGGAGCAGGTGGACCTCGCCCTGCGGAGCCTTGCGCAGTGGCACCGGGAGCGCGGGCTCGCGCTGCCGGGCGTCCGCGTGGCGCGGCTGAAGAGCGGCGAGTTCCTGGAGCTGTACCTGGACCGTCCGGCGGACCTTCCGCGGCCCTGGATCAGCACGGCGGACCGGTACGTGTGGCAGCTCGCGGCTGAAGAGGCCGACGAGCTCGTCACAAAGGCTGCGGGCGACGCGCCCTACCCGTCGCTGGTGACCATCGGGCACGACGACGAGAACACCCACCTCCTGCTCGACCTGGAGAACATCGCGTGCCTCGACATCCGGGGGACGGACCAGGCCGCGCAGGCGACCTTGTCCGCGCTCGCGATCGAGCTGGCGACGAGCCTCTGGGCCGACGACCTGCAGGTCACGGTCGTGGGCGCGCTCGGCGACCTGCCGGGCGTGGTCGACACCGGTCGGGTGCGGCACGTGCCGAGCCTCGCCGGGATCGTGCGCGAGCTGGAGGCCCGTGCGGCCGACGTGGAGCGCACGCTCTCGCAGGTGGGCGCGCACAGCGTGGCCGACGCCCGGGGGCGCGGGCTCGCGATGGACGCGTGGACGCCGGAGATCCTGCTCGTGGGGGAGCGGCTGGGGACCGCTGAGAGGACCGCGCTGGAGGCCCTGGTCGACAGGGTCCCGGGCGTGGGGATCGCCGCTGTGACATCAAGTGCCGACTTGGGGGAGTGGGTCTTGGACCTGACCGGTGAGCTGACCGGAGGAGATACGACGCGCGGGGTGCTCGTGCCCGCGTACATCGCTCTGCGACCGCAGCAGCTCGACACCGCGACGTATGCGCAGGCGCTCGAGCTGCTCGCCGACCCGGAGGCGGTGCCCGGTCCCGAGTGGGGTCGGCACATCGCACCGGAGGAGCCGCGGATCGCGGACATCCAGGTCCAGGCCGTGCCCGTCGGGGCGGCCGCACGCCGCGCCTTCGGCGGCGGCGTGGACCTGGCAGAGCGTCCGGTCGCGGCGCCGATGGCGCTCGCCGACGGTCCGACGGGGGAGCCTGCTCCCGCGCCCGTCGGGGCCGGCGGGGCGGGGGACGGTGGACCCGGTGCGGGCGGCAGCCTCGGGTCGGGGGACTTCGACCCGCTGACGCCTCCCGTGGAGCCCAAGCCCGCGCGCACGCCCGTGGTCAGGGTGCTGGGGACTGTTGAGCTGGCCGGGGTGCAGGGCACGCCGCTGCCGGCGTCGCACCAGCGGCAGGCCCTGGAGCTCGTGGCCTACCTCGCGTTCAACCCGGGGGCTCGCGGCGCGGACATCTCCCGGTCACTCTGGCCCTCGCGCGAGCCGAACCTGGCGACGCGGCGGTCCGCGGTGTCTCGGGCGCGGCGCTGGATGGGCGTGGACGCGTACGGGTACGAGCACCTGCCGCGGTACTGGTCGTCCGACGACGGCGCCCAGGTGGACCAGGAGTCCGCCGGCTACCGGCTGCGCGGCGTCACGACCGACTGGGACCAGTTCTGCGAGCTCGTGGGACCGGACGTGACCACCGCACCCATGGACGACCTGCTCAACGCGCTGTCGCTGGTGCGCGGCAGGCCGTTCGAGGATGCACCCGCGCGCAAGTACGTGTGGGCGGAGACGCTGCTGCAGGAGATCACCGCAGGGGTGGTCGACGTGGCGCACGAGGTGGCGCGTCGGGCGCTCGCGTCGGGTGACGTGGCGCTCGCACGGGAGGCGTCCCGGGTCGGGCGGCTCGTGGACCCCGTGGACGAGCGTTCGTGGCGCAACGGGATCCGGGCAGAATGGGCAGGCGGGCGCGTGGACGCCGTGGGTCGGCTCGTCGACCGGCTGCGGGACCACCTCGAGCAGCTCGAGCTGGAGCCCGAGCCGGAGACCGAGGAGCTCATCTCCGAGATGCACGCGCTGGCGGGAAGGCGCGCGCGGGGCAGGTGAACTCTGCGGGGCTGTTGGCCGACACTTGGCTGAACCCCTGGGGTGCCCATGTCCGCTGTTGGTGAGATGTTGTGAATTATCACAGCGGCGCCTTGCCGGAACCCCGTTTCCGTCTGAACCTTGATGGGTTGACCGACCCAGAAGGAGTTGTCCATGCCGTCGCAGACCGTGACGCCGCTGCGCGTGGTCGCTGTGGTCGCTGCCCTCGTGGTGGCCGGCGCGGTAGCCGTGGGAGTGGGGTCCCTGCTGGGCGAGGACAGCGAGCAAGGCCTCGGGGCCATACCGGCTCCGCCGCCGAGCTCTCCGTCGCCGTCGGTGTCGCCCACGCCGCTCGAGGTGTCGGGGCCGTCGCCGGAGCCGACGACGCCAGAGGAGCTGAAGGCGAGGAACATCGCTGAGGCGAAGGCGCGGCTGGTGGAGTACTACGCCACGACGGCGGAGGTGGCGAACGCGGGGTACGCGGACTGGGAGACCAAACTCGGTCAGTTCTACGGACATCCAGAGGTTTGGCGCGCCATTAGTCGCGTGTACCAGCGAAGTGCTGAGGCGGGTGACTATTCTACCGGCGCAGCGCGTGTGGAGTCCTTGGTTGTAACCGGATACGAACCGTCCGATGAAGGACTTGAAGTCGTGGCGATCGATGCATGCGTCGACTTTGAAAGTGTTAGATCGTTTCTTGCTGATGGGACCGAGGTTCCACGCGATGCGGCAACTCCCACGCGATATGTAATCTCATACAAGATGGCTCACCAGGGGTTGCGCAGCGAGTGGACTGTTAATGAAGAGGTTCGGCGTGCGGAGAGGACATGTTGACTCGGCTCGCAACACTTGTCGTGCTCGTCGCGCTAACGATGGTCACGGCCCCCTTCGCCCAAGCTTCGGTCGCGCCACCGCCCGGATGTATTGAGTACCTTAAGCCTGACGGCACATTTGGCCTCATTTGCGAAGACGGCGAAGGTGGCGGCGCGGAGGGGCCTGGGGGCGGAGGCGGTGGAGGTCCACGCGTATGTCACTATGGTTCGCAGGAGATCCCATGTGCCGGTGCGTATGGCTCCTGGGACGGCCGGTGCTACATTCGAACGGCAAATCCCCAGCCAGGTACGGATGAGCCGGTATGGAATGGGAATACCGACGGGTCGATCCTTGAGTGCACGCCATTTCCCTGTGTAGGCGCCGCGGACCTTGAATCATGTGCTGGCCATTCGTATTACTGGTCCGCCGCGGCGGCGCCAGCAGGCCCGAGTCCGGAAGAACTCGCGCGTCGTGCCGTCGCCCAGATGCAACTCACCATGGGCGAGATGGGCAGCACCCCGCCGAGCACGTCAACAAAGCCCGGTGCCATGGGCGTCATCGGCCTCCCCATGTGGCTCTGGGTCGCGAACCCCGCGGACAACACGGTCGGCCCCATCACGCGAACGGCCGCAGACGGTGGCCTCTCCGTCACAGCCACGGGAACCCTCGACCGCATCACGTGGACCCTCACCGACCGCGACTCCGGCATCGCTCGTGCGACCGTCACCTGCCGGGGCGCCAACGCAGCGGGCACGCCGTACGACGGCCGCAACAACGCCTCCCCGTCGCCGACGTGTGGCATTCCCGGAAACCTGAACCAGCACCCAGGAAACTTCACACTGTCGGCGACTGCTTACTGGACGGTTGAGTGGCGGGGTGGCGGTCAGCGCGGCTCGATCAACGTCCCGCCGCAGACCAACAGCACCCCGGTCACCATCGGAGAGCTGCAGGTTCTTCTCTCCCGCTGACCGTCGGTCCCCGCTTCGCCGGCCACTGGTGTGGCCGGCGAAGCGATCAGCGGTCGTGCTTCAGCAGGTAGCGGTTCGAGAGCACCTTGAAGGACGCCCGGGAGGGCGTCCCGTCAGGCAGTTGGACCGTCGACGCACCGAGAGCGCGCCACACCACTCCTTCAGCGGGGCGATCGGGGCTGACCGCGGAGCGGAGACCGTCGATGTCGGACAAGGCTTCTGTGACCGAACTCGGGAACCGGAGGTCTTCGCGGAGGGGAACCGAGAGCTCGAGCGCCCAGTCCGGCCAGTCCCCGCGCGCCAGTTCTGCGCCGTCGACCCGGATCGTGAAGAGACCGAAGTGTTGACCGTGGACCTTGAGCGGGTTGGCCTGAATGGCCTCGCCGTAGACCTCGCCCTGGACGGCGGCCCGAGCATCGGGCCAGGTGGCCTCGATGAGTTCGTGGAGGCGGTGTCGCCGCCCGAGCCGCCAAAGGGTGTTGTCCTCCGACTCGAGGAGGTCCCAGTTCCGACCGCACACGCCGGACGTGCCAGTGGACGGGTCCACGTAGTAGGTCGACGACGTCCCGTCGAGCTTTTCGGTTGCGATCCAGTCGTCGCGCTCGGTCTCGAGGATGGCGGCGACGTTCTGGATGCGCTCCTCGTCGGTCGCCGGGATCCAGGACGGACGCGGGCCTCGGACGACACCGGAGATCTGCGCGGGGACGGGAGGTTCCCACTTGACCACATCAAGGACGGTCGTCACGTCGGTTCCCGGGACGCGCTCGAGAACCTCGGGGAAGAGGTTGAGCGGGAGCGCAAGGCCCTGTGAGTACTGACCTCGGAGCCGCGCCGTCTTGAGCACGTGACCCCGCCTGCCGTCCGCCGCGGTTTGAGCTCCGCGCGCTGCGAGGAACGCAAACCGCGGGTCGGTCACGTCCAGGAGCGAGTCGATCTCGAAGTAGACGCAGGGGTCGCCGACCTCGAACTCGCCGACCTTCACCACAACGTCCCACCCGCGGATGCGCGCGCGGACGATGGAGTCGGCATCAGGGATCGGACCAATGTCGGCGATGGTCTCGACGGTCGCCAGTCGCCGTTCGGTTGCTGTCACAGTCACGCGGCAGAGCATGACGGGCGGACACCGGGACGTCTAGTGATAAATCCGGCTGGATTGCCGTTCACGCGCTCGCATCGTCCGGCGTTCCCCGCACGATGATCTCGACGACGTCAGCTGCCTCGATCGGGTCCTCGTGCTCCCAGAACCGCAGGACGGTCCAGCCCAGCTCGATCATGTGGGCGTTCGTCTCGGCATCACGTGCGACATTGCGTTCGAGCTTCTCCCGCCACCAGGCTGAGTTGGCGGCTGGAGCAGTCCCATGGATGGGGCAGCAGTGCCAGAAGCACCCGTCCACGAACACCACGACCTTCGCCCCGGCGAAGGTCAGGTCCGCCCGACGACGAGGCATTCCGGGCAGAGCGGCATCCACACGGAACCGCAGGCCACGTCGATGGAGTTCGCGGCGCAGGGCGATCTCGCAGGCGGTGTCGCGCCGGGCTTGGCGGGACATGCGCTGTGAAGTGGCGACATCGGTCACGACGTCGTCGTCGCTCACCACCGTGCCCTCCACTCGTTATCCGCTGTGCAACTGACGGTAGTGGCGATCCAGCCGAATACCTAGCCGTCGACATGCCACGACCCATCAGGTCCAACAGCGAGATCACGCGTCTCGAGGTCGCTGAGGGGGTTGTCGCGGCACTCAGCGAGAAGTTTCGGTCGTTGCCCCCACTGCCACCGCCACGTCCACCGGCAAGGGATAGGCCCGCTCCACAGGCAACAGCGCCACGTCCCCACCTCGCAGCGTCCGCACCTTCTCGGTGATGTCCTCCACGCCCACGATCCACTTGTCCACATACCTGTGGACAGCCGACCCACCCAGCCCGACCTGCAGTGATCGCCACGGCAACGCCCGCCCCTCCGGCGTCCGCTCCGGGTCCCACTGCACCCGCACCGGGCTGGACCGGGACTTCTCCCGCCATGCGGCGGCGTCGGCGTACAGATCCCGCTCGAAGTGGCTCAGACACGATTCGCGGAGCGCCGACTCGAACCCCTCGCGAGTGATGCGCACGGCGAGAACGCGCTCCTGCCCAGGCTTCGTCGCCCAACCGCAGCGGTACATCATCCACAGGAACGACGGTTTGATCCACGTCATCCGCTCCCGCTTGAACGGGGCGACGAACGTCCCTGCCGCGACGCGGTGCGGACGTCACGGCCATTGCAACCGCGACGACTGCCTGCCGCCCCGCGCCCGAGCCGAACCCGGTCCACCCGCCCAGCCCCACTCCGCCGTCGGGCCGACTACTCCTCAGCCCAGGCCAAGCCCCGAGCCTCCAGCTCCTCTCCGAGGATCCGCACAGTCTTGGGGCCGACGCCGTGGATCGCCAGCAGCGCCTCGGGCGTGGCCCGCGTCAGGTGCTCGAACCGGGTGTGCCGTTGCCGGCGAGCTCGCGCGTCGCGACCCTGCCGATGGTGCGCGGGAACTCGGTCTCGGGACCGTCCAGATCAGCCATGCACCCAAGGTGCCAGGCCCTCGACACGGCCCGCCACCCAGGCCAGGGTGTTCCCATGACCGACGCCCCGCTCGCCGATCCGTCCGCCGTCACCAGCGCGGATGCCGTCGCAGAGCACCCCGCAGAACCCGTCGTGCAGGCAGGCCACCGCCCGGCGCTCGTCGGCATCCTGGCCACCGTGCTCGCTGTCTGGGCGATCGTGCCGATGGCCCTCGTCCACTACCGCGAGGTCGTCAGCTTTGGTTTCACGGAGGCGAACGCCATCTTCCTGATGGCGAACTCGGCGATGGTCGCGGTCCTCGTCCTGGCCGCAAGTGCCGCGACGCGGGGCTCGCGCCGCCTCCTGACCTCCGCCTGGATGGTGACGGGCTTTCAGGCGCTCGTCCAGGTGGGGATCCTTGTGGTCCAGGTGGTCCTCGGCGCCACCCTCGTCCTCACCCTGGGGACGGTCGCCGATCTGATCTGCCTCGGGTTGGTCTTTGCCGGGCTCGGCGTCGGACGGTCCGCCATGGGTCAGGGGCCGACGTCGCAGCGCACCACCGCCGTCGTGCTGATCGTCGGGGCGGCCGTGCTCCTGCAGCTGACCCAGATGGTGATGGTCGGTCCAAGCCCGCTCCTCCTGCTCCGGGTCGTCGCCACGGTGGGCATCGTCGCCGCGGCCGGCCTGCTCGGCGTGCCGAGCGCCTCGGCGAGGTATGGGGCGGCGGGCCTGCTCACGCTCTTCGTCGTGTCGAAGGTCGCCGAGCTGCCCTGGGGCGCGAGGGATGCCGCGCGTGCCTACCTGGCGTACGAGATCGCGTCCGGATCGGCAATCGTTCTCGGGATCGCCGCTGCGGTGCTGGCAGTCGTCACGGCCCGCCAGGTCAGCCGGCCGACCGGCTGACCCGCCCGCCGGGTGAGCCGGTCCGCGCAGGGGTGACAAGCCCGCTCCGCCACGCCAGGGTTGCCCCATGACCGACGCCCCGATCGCCGACCCGCCCGCCCTCGGCACAGCCGACGACGCGCCGGCCGCCCCCTGCGCGCCGTCCGCGGCCGAGACCCCGTCGACCTCGGCCGCACCCGGAAGCCCCGATCGGGCGCACCGTCTCGCACTGCTCGGCATCCTCGCCCTCGTGGTCGCGTCCTGGATCATCGTGCCGCTCGCCGTCTTCGAGGAGAGTTCGCGCCTGGACTTCGGGTTCACCCAGTCGAACGTGATCTACCTGGTGGCGAACATCGGCATATCCGCCACGATCCTGCTCGCGGCCGGCGCAGTGACGTTGGGTTCGCGAGGCCTGCTGACGGCGGCCACGGCGCTGGGCGGCCTCAACCTGCTGGCGCAGCTCGGGATCCTCGTGGTCCAGCTCGTGGAGGGGGCGCGCCCTGTGCTCATTCAGTCGACGCTCGTCTCGTCAGGAGTCCTTGCCCTGGTCGTGACGGGTCTCGTCGTCGGATGGGCGGGCCTTCGCGGACCGACGACGGCACGCGTGGGCGCCCTGGTCCTCGTCGCCGCGGCCGCGCTGGCACTCGCAACGGTGCCGTACCTGTACTCCCGCCACCTCGACAACCTGCCGCTGGTCGCCGTCGTCTACTCGATCGCGGGCGGGGTGCTGGGTGTGGTTGCTGCCGGGCTTCTGGGCCTGCCGAATGCGAAGACGCGCTGGGTTGCAGTGGGCCTCCTGGCGTACTTCGTCGCCGCGGGGATCTTCGGCCTGACCCAGCTCGGGTACTACTTCCCGGATCACCTGCACGTCGTGGTGGTGCAGGTGCTGAACACGCTCCTGTACGTGGTCGCGCTGGTACTGGCGATCCTGGCAGCGCGCCGGCTCAGACCGTCGTCACCGTCGCCAGCACCTCGACGCCGTTCGTGATGACCGTGATCTCGTCCTCGTAGGTGACGTCCCGGTCCGACATCGCGTCGCGGAGCGCGTCCCCGAGCGTGATCAGCTTGTCGCCCTCCCGGCTGCACAGCATCGCCGTGCGCCCGCCGGTGGTGTGCAGCTCGAGCACCTGGAACGCAGGCCAGGGCCGGGTCGCGCCCACCATGGCCCGGATCCGGAACAGCAGGAAGAGGCCCGACGGGATGAGGAAGGTGAGACCGTAGACCACCATCGGCTGGATCTCGCGGTCGAACCCGTAGACCAGCACCAGGAGCGACCCCAGCGCCACGAAGCTCGAGAGGAACGCCCCGATCCCCGGGACCATCTCGAGCGGCCGGTGCGCGGGCACCACCTTGCGAGGCACGATCCCCGTGATGTGGTGCAGCGGGTACACGGCCGCGCCCACCAGCAGGTTGCCGCCGGTGATCGCGACGGTGGTGGAGCCGTACTTGTACGTGGTCATGAGCCCCCTCCGACGCCGTCGAGCATTGCAACCTAGCGTCCGGCGCTGCCCGCCGACAAGGGTGAAGGGCCAGGTCAGGGGAGTGACGAGGCTCTGGCAGAACCCATCGGCGCGGCGCTCGGCGTGTCGGGGTGCGCCACTCGGCCGGCGCGCAGGATCGTCGCCCGAGCGAGGGCGTCGAGGGAGTCGACGAGTACCGGGTCGTCGAGCAGCCCGTGCTGGGACGCGATGACCGACAGCTCCGTGCACGCGACCACCACCAGGTCGGCGCCGCGTCCGAGCAGGCGGTCGACGACGTCGCGCACCGCCCCCGGGTCGGCAGGGCGGCCGGCTTTTACCCGGCCGTAGATCTGCTCCATGACGAGCGCCTGGTCGGAGGGGTCAGGCTCCAGCGCCTTGATCCCGCGGGCTCGGAAAGCGTCGGGATAGAGCCCGACGGTGCTCGACCCGTCGGTCGAGAGCACCCCCACGGCCTGGGCGCCCGGTCGACGGCGCAGCACGGCCTCGACGGTGGCGTCCACGATCGAGACCAGCGGGGGCTCCACGGCGGCTGCGATCCGGTCCGCGAAGTGGTGGGCCGTGTTGCACGGCATGACCAGGAACGACACGCCGCACCGCTCGAGCGTGCGGGCGTTGTCGACGAGCGGAACTCCGGGGTCTGCGTCGGACCGGTGGGTCAGGAACGACGTACGGTCGGGGATCGCCGGGTCCTGCATGACGATGAGTCGTACATGGTCCTGCTCCTGGGCGGCGTCGGTCAGCTCGACGACGCGGCGGAGGAAGTGCGCGGTCGCGAGCGGGCCGGTCCCGCCGAGCACGCCAACTGGCAGAGGCACGGGCACAAGCGTCCCACCGCGGGCGATCCGCCGCAGCGGCAACGCGCCGCCTACCGCCGGAGCCGGATCCGTGGCCTCCGTGCCACGATCCGCGCACGCCGTTCCTTCGCGACGGAACGGGTCAGCTGCATCCGCTCGGACAGCGACGCCCGGTTGAGCGCGAAGACGCTCATGAGCACCGCCGGGGCGACGAAGGTCCAGAACGTGATCCACGGCGGCCACCCGACGTCCTCCAGCGCCGGCACGATGGAGCCGAGCCCCATCGCGGCGGAGATCGCGAACAGCATCGGCAGCAGGTTCGACGAGCGGAACTCGACGAGCTCGCGCGAGTGCTCCTCGAGCACCCGACGACGTTGCTCGGCGGCCTGCGCCTGGGCGGGCAGCCGGAACGATTCTGCGAAGTACTGGGCGATCCGCAGCATCCCGGGATCCTTGAGCATCTGCTCGAGATCGCCGACGATCGTCATGTCCGTCGCGAGAGCCAGCTGCGCCGCCCGGAGCTTCTGGATGCTCCGCTGCGAGCGAAACTGTGACTGCACGATGTGGTCGTCGAAGATGTTGACCCACAGCTTGCAGACGAACCAGTGCGCGTGCACCACGCTCATCAGCAGGAACACGTCGTCGACGGTGCGTGACGTGAAGCCGGGGCCGCCCACGAGCACCGTGGACCACCCCGTGCTCTCGATGCGGCCGCCGTCGACGGGCAGCACCCCGCCGAGCGGGTGCTGCGCTGGTGTCTCGCGACGATGCTGCAGCAGGCTGTTGATCATCGACCGGCTCATGGTCCCGTGCCGGTCGAGGAAGCAGATCCTGAAGTCCTGGAACACGTAGGTGGTGGGCCGGGGGTCGATCGCACGGTCGTCGACCAGGGAGCGCCGCAACCGGACGATCTCGTCGCCGTGCAGGTTCTGCTCCTGCACCGGGTGCCGCTGGAACTGCTCTCGCAATGCTGCCGACTCGTTCCCGGTCTGCCGCACGTACGGGGCGTAGTCGCCGTTCTTCCACGTGATGAAGTCGTCGTAGAAGCCGCGGAGCCGCACTCCGGCGTCGTGCGTGGTGAGCAGGTAGTTTACCGAGGCGACGCCGAGCGCCGGATGGACGACGAGCGTGCGTTCGTACTGCCACGCGCTGCCCCCGAGGGTGACCTTGCCCGAGCCGAGCGGCGCGCTGAACGACGGTTTGTAGCGGCCGAAGAACGACAGGTTCCAGCTTCGCGTCAGCGATCCGCTGGGATGTACCTCGCCGCAGAGGGCCCTGACGGCTCGCTCGGCCGCCGCGACGTCCGTGATGCGGCCGCCGAGGTCGTACTTGATAGGGATGTAGATCTCCGCCGTGGGACCGGCGGGCGCACGCCTCCGGAAGAGCCTTCTGACGAGCCTCGGATAGCGGGGACGCATGACCGGGAGACTATTGGCTATGAGTTCGGTATGGAAAGAGCAAAGTTGGCAGGTTGGCGCGGCCCGGCCCGGCGAGGCCGCCGGGGCGCCGCCCGAGAGCGGCATCGTTCACGTCCCGCCCGAGGGCGTGGTTCCGTTCCGAGATCTCTTCGCCAAGGTGTTCGACCGGGTCGCGGACGACTTCATCCCGTCGCTCCGCCGTCGTGCCGACCTCCTCAGCCTGAGCGCCCCTGCTCCGCCCGACGACGAAGCGGTCACCTCAGGTGCGGCGTGCCCCTACCTGGTGGGGATGTTCGAGCAGCACAACCTGATCGCCCTCGCCGACGGCGAACCGGTCGGGTTCCTGACGTTCCGCGACCGCTGCGTGTTCGGCGAGGTCGTCGACCTGCCCCACCTGAGGACGGTCGACCACCCGTGCGTCTACGTCAACACCGTCGCCGTCGTGGAGCATTACCGCCGTCGCGGGCAGGCCACCGGCCTGTACCAGCGACTGTTCGAGCTCCAGGACGAGCGGCAGCTTGCCCGGACCGTCGTGCTGCGCACCTGGGTCGGCAACGATGCCCACCTCGCGGTGCTCGACCAGCTCGGGTTCGAGGAGCTGGGGCGGCGGCACGACGGGATCGTGGGCCGGCAAGGTTCCGTGTACCTGGCGCGGACGGCCGGCGGCGGTTCGAGTGGGCCGACGGTCGGTGAGGTGCCGTCGCTCGGCGGGGTGCCGTCGGGCGGGCCGCCGGTCAGCGCCCGGCCGGCGCGGTGAGCTCGGCGTGAGCCCCGTCGAGCTGCTCCGCGAGGGCGCGGCCCACCTGGTCGGCCCGGACGCCCGGGCGGGCCGGTCCGTCGTCGGACCCGCTGCTCCCACGCTCCGCGACGGCGTACAGGCGCCGCACCCGGACCGAGGTGAGGGCATCGGCTGCGTCGAAGAACCGCTCCCGGAACGCGGTGCGTGACCGCTCGGTCTCGGGGAGGTACGGGAGCAGGCCCGCGTGGGCGAAGTCGTGGGCGAGCGCGTCCAGCTGCCCGCGCCCGGTGAGCGTGTAGTCGAGCTCGTGGACCTGGGCTGCGACGAACCCGGCGTCGTCCAGGATGGCGACGAGCTCTTCCGCGCTCAGGTAGCCCGGCGGGTAGCGCAGGGGCGCGTCGCCGAGGCCCGCCTCGACGTGCGCCTTCTGGGCGATCTCGTGGAGCTCGGCGTAGCACCCTGTCGCGCCCTGGTGCACGGCCAGCAGCCCACCCGGTCGGAGAACCCGGTGGAGGGCCGCATAGGTCTGTCGTGGAGCTCCGAGCCAATGCAAGGCGCTCGTGGAAAAGATCGCATCAAAATTGCGCCGGTCAGGATTTCCTGTGTCAATGCCTGACGCAAAGCGGAGAAAGTCCACCGACTGCAAGGAGGCCCGGAGCGCGATCGCCGGATCCCGGCCAAGGAGCCTCTCCGCGCGCTCGATCATGGAGGGAGAGACGTCGATCCCGAGCACGTTCGCACGGGCGCAGTGGTGCAGAAGCTCGAGGGTGACGTTGCCCGACCCGCACCCCACGTCGAGCACCCGACCTGCGAGGTCGTTCGGAAGCGCCCCGACCAGGAAGCGCCCTTGGAGGCGCTGCGTGGTGGAGAAATCGAAATACCCAGGGCCGTCGCCGAACAGCAACCGCGCCTCGGTCGCCGTATCGATATCTCCCATCACCATCTGAGAAATGCTAGTGGAAATTTCTTCCAGGCGGGGCTCTCCGAGCATGAATTCCGGAGGGCCTTGGTGGGTCCCCGGTCGGGCCACCGATGAGTTTGTGTCAGTGGGCGCGTCTACGTTGTGAAGGACGGGGCCGGACCAGGTGCCGCCGACGACGAACGAGAGGACCACACCATGTCGTTCCAGGCCTATCTCGACGCGGTGGAGACCAAGACCGGGCGGACGCCCCGTCAGCTCGTCGACCTGGCGCACGAGCGCGGGTTCGGTGCCGACGCCAAGGCGGCCCCGATCCTCGAGTGGCTGAAGGAGGACTACGACCTCGGCCGCGGGTACGGCATGGCGATGGTCCACGTCATCAAGAACGGCCCCAAGATCAGCACCAAGCATGTGGGGGTGGAGGGCGCGCACCGCGACGAGTCGGACACCCTCTGGCTCGACGGCAAGGCGACAAAGCCCGCGTAAAGGGTATTGCTCCGGTCATCGACTGTTGTGGGTCGCGTCTGGCAAGGTGGCCGCATGACGGATGCTCCACCCCCGATCGACGACGCCGGAAACGGCCTCGCCACCATCGGGGTCTTCCTGGCTACCTTCGCGGCCTGGGCCTCGCTACCGATCAGCCTCTGGCAGGCGGCTCCTGACCTGAGCTTCGGGTTCACACAGGACAACGTCATCTTCCTCGTTGCCGGCTCGAGCCTGCTCGCGACGGTCACGTTCGCCGCCGGCGCCGTGGGCCTCGGGTCGCGAAGCCTCCTCACCGCGGCACTTGTGGTGACGAGCCTGCACCTGGCTCTGCACGTCGCCATCGGTGGGGTGGAGCACGTGCTCGGTGCGCGCCCTGCGCTCGTGCTCGGCACGACGGCGGCGGCCCTCGTCCTGGCCGTGACGCTCGTGGGCGTGATCGTCGGGTGGTTCGCCACTCGCCGCGGCCCGACGGCGATGCGGTGGCTCGCCCTGGGAATCGTCGTGGCCGCGGGCTGCCTGATCGTGTTCCAGGAGGTCAGCACGATCGTCCCGTACATCGACCTGGCCGCCGCCGTCCCGCTCATCCTCACGAACGTCCTCGCCAGCGTCGCCGTCGTTGTGGCTGCCGGGTTCCTGGGCCTGCCCCGGGAGCGTGCCAGGTACATCGCGGCAGGGCTCTTCGGGCTCCTGGTCGCCTGGTTCCTGGTGGGCGTGTCATGGAGCTTCAGCGTGGACCGGTACTACCTCGGGTACACGGTCGGGGCGGCGGTGCGGGCGGCCGCCTACCTGGCCGCAGCGGTCCTGGCTGTGCGGGCGGGTCTCCGTCTGCCGGGCCGGCAGCAGGCGGACGCCGACGAGGTCACGGCCTGACCTGCGCTGGCGGACTACCCCATCCAGAGATGGAGCGAGATCGCGACGAACCAGCCGGCGACGAGCGCCGGCCCGAAGGGGATCCGCTCGTCACGTCGTTTTCGTGCCAGCCGCCACACCGCCAGAGGGAACGCGAGCAGGTAAGGGATCACGAGCGACCCGACGGCCGGAGCCCAGCCCAGCCAGCCCGCCGCCGCGGCGAGGACGGCGGCGAGGCGCAGGTCCCCGCGCCCGGTGCCGCCGATGAACCACTTGATCCAGAACAGCCCCGCCACGAGCAGTCCCACCACGAGGCCACGGCCGAGCGGCCACCACGCACCGTCCGTGATAGCGGTCCACAGGGCCCAGACGGCGAGGACCACGGCCAGGACCTGCACGAGGACGGTCGGGATGCGGTGCTCCACAAGGTCCACTGCCACGATCGGCCCGCCGACGAGCGCCACGGCGATCATCGGCACGACGTAGCCCCACGAGTCGGTTGTCACCACGACCACGAGCGCGACCGTCACCAGCCCGACCGACAGGAACGCACCTCGCCGTGAGCGCGGGTGGGCCGTCGGCCTCACGCCGGTTCCTGACTCATGCTGATTCCTGACATACGCCGGACCCTCACGCCGGACCGGCCCCGGTCGGCTCCTCGGCCACCTCACGGACCGGAACGCGGGCGCCCCGCGTCCAGATGAGCACCGCCGCCGCGACGTACGCGACGCTCAGGCTGGCGAAGAGCCCCGGCGACCAGCCCGAGTCGGGCACGAGGAACGCCGCCAGAGCTGCCGCGCCGACGAACGCCGCGTTGTAGAGCACGTCGTAGAAGGCGAAGGCACGGCCTCGGTACTGGTCGACGGAGTCGCGCTGCACGATCGTGTCGACCGCGATCTTGGCGCCTTGGGCCGCCAGGCCGAGCAGCAGCGCGGCGGCCAGCACGACGACGTGGCTCGGCTCCGGGACGAGCAGGAGCTCCGACGCGGCAGCCAGCAGCAGCATGATCGCGATCCAGGTCTGCGGTGCCATGCGCCGTGCCAGCACCGCCGTGAGGATGATCGCGATGCCGCCGCCCACGCCGATCATGGCGATGATGGTCCCGAAGATCTGGAGCCCGGACCCTGTGCTGCCGGGCTCGCCCAACAGGTTGCGCGCCATGAGGATCGACGCGATGAACACCACCCCGTACAGGAAGCGGTGGAACGCCATGATCAGCAGCGCCTGGCCCGGCGTGCGCCGGGCGGCGAGATAGCGCGCCCCGTCGGCGAGCCCGCGCGCCACGGCCACGACCTCGTTCCGGATCGCGCCCGACGCCGGCCGCTCCGGACCCAGCAGATCGCGCCGCATGCGGAGCGCCAGCAGGGCGGCGAGGCCCATCACCACTCCTGCGCAGGCGAGGGCAGCGGAGTCGCGGGCACGCCCCTCGGGGAGGGCGAGCCCGAGGACGAATCCGATCCCACCGCCGACGAACGCGGCCCCCGCACCGAGCGTCGGCGTGAGGGAGTTCGCGGTGAGCAGCAGGTCGCGCGGGACCACCCGGGGGAGCCCCGCGCTCAGACCTGCGAGCAGGAAGCGGTTCACCGACAAGGCCGCGAGCCCGAGGACGTAGATTGCCGGGGTGACCCCCTGCGTGAGCATCGCGACCGCCATGACCCCGCAGAGCACGAAGCGCACCACGTTGCCGACGAAGAGCACCTGACGGCGCTGCCACCGGTCCAGGAAGACGCCCGCGAACGGGCCGACGATCGTGAACGGCGCCAGCATCGTGGCGAACGCCGCCGCGATCGCGGGCGCACTGCCCTGCGCCTCCGGGCTGAAGAACAGGAGGCTCGCGAGCCCCACCTGGAACATGCCGTCGCCCGCCTGCGAGACCAGGCGCACGCCGAAGAGCTTCCGGAAGCCCGGAAGCGTGAGGAGCGCGCGGAGCTCGGCGAGAACGGTCACGTGAACACCCTAGTGATCGGGGGAGATGGTTGCCGGAGGTTATCCACAGGCCCCGGTATCGGGATCGCCGATTCGTCGTTAGCGTCAGGGGCGGTCGTTGCCGATACGCAAGGGGGGCGTCATGGTTCGGCGGGTCGTGGGGTGGGTTGTGCTGTTGGGGGCAGTGATCGGCGTGGGTGCGTGCACCGGGGAGCCCTCACCCGGGCCGACCACCGTGACCGTCGCCCCCACCGAGTCCACGGCAGCGTCGCCGACGCCGCCGGCCAAGCCGGAACGACCCGAAGCGATGGAGCGAGACGACGCGGAGGGAGCGGCCGCGGCGGCGCAGTACTTCATAGAGATGTACCCGTATGTCATGGCTACCGGTGACACCGCGGAATTCGAAGCGATGTCTCATGACGCTTGTGGATTCTGTGTCGATACTCTTTCGCAGGCGAATCAGATCAAGAACAGGGATGAGACGTGGACGGGTGGTGAAATCACCAGTTCGCTCGTCGAGAGTTACGAACAGGACGCGCTGACCGGGATCTTCCCCCTCGATGTTGACATCGACCAGGAGCAAGCGGTCATTACTGACGCCGCTGGCTCGGTGGTTTTCACGGGAGTGCCGGAGCGCGCGCAGTATCGGGTCGAAATCGCCCAGAGGGACGGCGAGTGGTTAGTGGTCGAGATCGCGCCAAGGCCCGAATCGTGATGACTATGACCAT
The DNA here is from genome assembly GCF_003946865.1 of Antribacter gilvus. GTDB lineage: Bacteria > Actinomycetota > Actinomycetes > Actinomycetales > Cellulomonadaceae > Antribacter > Antribacter gilvus. The sequence continues at coordinate 210,386 of NZ_QXTH01000004.1, read as the reverse complement.
GGTCGGTGTCATTGCGCTTACAGGCTTGGCGCTGAGTGGCTCAGATGACTACACCCAGTTTGGTGGCAGCGCATCGGGCCAGTCGGTGACGGTCGTGGCTCCCGGCAGCCCCGACTCCGCCTCCAGCTCCTCCGGCGGCACCTCCTCCGCCGACGTGCCCGTCGTTCGGGAGTGGCGCGCCACCCCCGAGCTGTGCTGGCTCGTGGACCTGGACGCGGCGGCGATGCAGCTCGCGGAGTCGTGCGCCGATGGCTACCGCGTGGCCTACACGGGTGTGGAGTGCCCGGACGGTCAGGTCGCGGTCGGGGCCCTCTTCCGTCAGACCCACACGGCGACCGGTGCGGGCGACGGCTGGTCGGCAGCCGAGCTTGTCGAGCCGGAGGGGTGCATGACGGAGGTGGACATCACCACGCTGGCGGCCCAGGCGTTCGCGTCGATGGCGATCCAGCCCTCGCCGCTCGTGGTGCAGCCGCCCGACGGCTGGACCCTGGTCAACGTCGACACCATCACCTACACGACGGACGTCGCCCAGGACCTGGACACCGTCCTTCTCGGGACGCCCGTCACGATCCGGGCCGTTCCGCACCACTTCACCTGGGACTACGGGGACGGCGCGGTCGTGAGCACCGAGGACCCGGGGGCCGCCTGGCCCGACCATACGGTCGCGCACGCCTATGCGGTTCCCGGCGAGACGGAGATCAGCCTGACCACGACGTGGCGCGGTCAGTTCCGGGTCGCCGGCGAGGCTGCCTGGCGTGACGTGCCGGGAGAGGCGACCACGACGTCGTCGTCGGGCACGATCGCCGTTCACGAGGCGCGGACGCGACTCGTCGAGGACACGCTGCCCTGACTACGGGCCGGTCAGCACCTCCGCGACCAGCGGCACGCCCGGTCGGTAGGAGAGGTGCACGTGGGAGGGTGCGTCGAGCATCGCGAGGTCGGCGCGGGCTCCCACCGCGAGGTGCCCGACGTCGTCGCGTCGGAGGGCAGCAGCTCCGCCCACCGTCGACGCACGCAGCGCCTCGAGCGGACTGAGCCCCATCTCGCGCACGGCGAGCGCGATCGCCAGCGGCATCGAGCTGGAGTAGCCCGAGCCGGGGTTGCAGTCCGTCGCCAGTGCGACGGTCACCCCGGCGGCGAGGAAGCGGCGTGCGTCGGGATAGGGGGAGCGGGTCGAGAACTCGACGGTGGGGAGAAGCGTGGCGACCACGCCGGCGTCGGCGAGGTTGCGGAGGTCGTCGTCGGACGCGTAGGTGCAGTGGTCCGCGGAAGCGGCCCCCACCTCGCACGCGACGGTGATACCCGGTCCATGGCCGAGCTGGTTCGCGTGGATCCTCGGCAGGAGGCCGCGGTCCGCGCCGGCGCGGAGGATCCGGCGGGCGGCGTCGGCGTCGAACGCCCCGCGCTCGCAGAAGACGTCGATCCAGCGGGCGTGGGGGGCGCAGGCGTCGAGCATCGGTCCGGTGACGAGGTCGACGTAGGCCTCCGGGGTCGTTCCTGGGGGGACCACATGGGCGCCGAGGAACGTCGTCTCGGGCGTCACCTCGCGAGCGAGACGCAGGGAGCGGGCCTCGTCCTCGGCTGTGAGGCCGTAGCCGCTCTTCACCTCGACGGTCGTGGTGCCCTGCCGTCGCATCTCGCCGACCAGGCGCGCGAGGTTGGCCCGCAGCTCGTCGTCGGTCGCGGCCCGCGTCGCCGCCACCGTGGTCCGGATCCCGCCCGCCTCGTACGGGCGGTCCACCATCCGGGCCTCGAACTCGGCGGCGCGATCGCCGGCGAACACCAGGTGCGCGTGCGAGTCCACGAAGCCCGGTACGACGGCGCGTCCGCCCACGTCGCGCACCTCGTCCGCCGACGGGGCGCTCGCGGACGGTCCGGTCCAGGCCACGCGGCCGTCGTCCACGACGAGGGCGGCGTCCCGCACCACGTCGCCGTGCGCGGGATCGAAGGTGACAAGCTCACCGATGCCGGTGAGGAGAAGGCTGACCACGTTGCTGATCCTGCCCCACCCGCCGGGCCGTCCCCACTCGCCAGGGTGCGAGGCTGGGAGGATGTCCGGCATGGGGCGTTTCGGAGCGGTCGACGTGCAGTACCCGGCCGACGGCGGCGCGCGGGCCGCGGTCGTCGTCGCACCCACGGCGGAGTTCGGGGAACTGATCGAGGAGCGCACCCACTGGCTGGACGACGTGGCCGAATACCGGCCCGGCGCCTTCTACGAGCGGGAGCTGCCGTCGCTGCGCGCGCTGCTCGCCGAGGTAGATCCGCTCGACCTGCTGATCGTCGACGGCTACGTGGACCTCGACCCTGCCGGCCGGGCCGGTCTTGGCGCGCACGTCCACACGGCGGGCCTGGCGCCGGTGGTGATCGGCGTCGCCAAGACCGCGTTCTACGCTGCCACGCATGCCGTGCCGGTGACGCGCGGCCGATCGGTCCGACCGCTGTGGGTCACGGCTGCAGGACTCAGCGTCGTCGAGGCGGCGGAGCTGGTCCGCAACATGGCCGGCGACGCGCGCCTCCCCGACGCCCTGCGCCGCGTGGACCGCCTGGCCCGCGGGGCAACCTAGTCGTGCACAGGAGTGTCACTCACGGTCAACAAGGTCACGGTCCGTGACATCGCCAGGAGGGAACAGGTTGGTCCCGCGAGGCCGTCACGCCCGACGCCGCTCGTATCGCGTCCGAGCAGCGTCGTGGGCGTCGCGGAGGAGCCGCAGCACCAGCTCGCCGCACCGGTCGCCGGGATTCACCACCGACACCCAGCTGAGCGACCCGTAGACCGGGTGCGGCAGGACGACGTCGGCCGCGGAGAAGTCTCGCGCGAGCGCCAGGCCACGGGGCTCCTCGCCCGTGAGCTCGCGGAAGGTGGCGCGATCGACCTGGATGTTCACGCGCCAGCGCCCCTCCGCATCGAGGTCGGACGCGGTGTCGTCGGGGTAGTTCTTCGTGACGACCGTCGCGTACGGCTGGGTGTTCTGCGGAATGGTGCCGTCGGGTGCGTAGGAGAAGAAGGAGTCACCCCAGGCGATCTCCGGCACCTCCACGTCCCTCGGCCCGGGTGTGACGACGAGCGAACCCTCGAGGTTCCGCACCGCCGCGATGATCTGGTCGATACTCATGGTTCAAGCATCACCTTCAAGTGCTTCTGTGGGGTTGGGTCATGCCAGACGAGCCGCGGTCGCTGCGCACCGCCGATGTCGCCCGCGAGTCGGGGTACTCCGTGCAGCAGGTGCGCGACCTCGAGCGCCTCGGGGTCATCCCGCCCGCCGCACGCGGGGCAAACGGCTACCGGTCGTACCTGCCTGCCCATGTGCGGGCCCTCCGTGCCTACCGCGGTCTCGCGAGCGCGGCTGGTCCCGTCGTCGCCCGACGACTCCTCGCCACGCTCCGGACCGCGAGCGTCGCCGATGCCGCCGCGGCGATCTCCGAGGTGCACGTCGGCCTCGCCCGGGAGCGTGACGAGGCGCTTCGCGCCCAGGCCGCGCTGAGCGCGATCGAGGCGGAAGCCGGCACCGACTCCATGACCATCACGCAGCTTGCCGCCGCGCTGGGCGTGCGCCCGTCGACCCTGCGCTTCTGGGAGCAGGAGGGCCTTGTGGTCCCCGAGCGCGTCACCTCCCTGCGCGCTCGCAGGTACGGGCAGGCGGCCATCCGCGAGGCGCGCGTGGTCGCCGCCCTGCGAAGCAGCGGGTACGGGATCCCTGCGGTGCGTGAGGTGGTCGCAACCCTCCACCGGCTCGAGGGCGTCACAGCGGCCCGGCGCATCCTCGACCGACGCCTCGACCAGATTGCCGCCCGCAGCGTGGCGCTTCTCCGGGCGGGCGCGGACCTCGCGGCGGTGGTGGAGCCCACGCCCCCGAGCGAGCACGTCACGTGATCAGCGACTCCAGCACGTCGGCGAGCGCCGTGACGCCTACGAGCGCGTCCGGGATCGTGAGGTGCTCGGCGGGCGAGTGGGACACGCCCGTCTCGTTCCGTACGAACAGCATCGCGGCGGGGATCCCGGCCTGCTGGAGGATGCCGGCGTCGTGCCCGGCACCGGTCGGGATGACGGGGACGCCGCTGAGCGCCTCGGCGAGCCGCCGGGTCAGCGCCGCGTCGAACAGCACCTCGCCCGACGCGGACTCTGCGGTCAGCCGCACGGTGGTCCCGTCGCGTGCAGCGCGAGCCGAGGCGGCGGCAGAGACCTCGCCCAGGAGTGCCTCGAGCTCCACCTCCGACGACGCCCGCGCGTCCAGCCAGGCGCTGACCTGCGAGGGGATCGCGTTGGTCCCGTTGGGCCGCACCTCCAGCCGCCCGAAGGTTGCGCGCCGCACCCGGCCCGGCCCCATCCCGTCCCCCGACCGTGCCGCCTCGGCGGCCGCGAGCGCCGTCGCCGCATACGTGAGCATCGGGTCGCGCCGGTCCGCCATGCGGGTGGTCCCGGCGTGGTCCGCGTGCCCGCAGAAGTCGAACCGGTAGCGGCCGTGCGGCCAGATGGCGCTCGCGAGCCCCACGGCGGCGCCCCGGTGCACGAGGTCGCGCCCCTGCTCGGCGTGCAGCTCGACGAAGCACGTGACGCCGTCGAGCAGCGTTGACGCTCCACCGGCGACCACGTCCCCGAGCGCCGTCCCGTCCCGGTCCCGCAGCTCGCGCGCTGTCTCCCAGGGAAGGAGCCCGGTCGCGAGCCGGGACCCGAGGCACGCGAGCCCGAACCGCGACCCTTCCTCCTCCATGAAGACGCCTATCCCGAGCGGTACGCGCGGCGTGACGCCGCGGTCCCGCAGCACGTCGACCGCCGCGAGCGCCGACACGACGCCGAGCGGCCCGTCGAAGGCGCCGCCGTCCAGTACGGAGTCGAGGTGCGACCCGGTGAGGACAGCACCTTCTCTGCCCGACGCCGGTCGCTCACCTTCTGCGGCAAGCGCGCCCCGGGCGTCCGGCACCACGGGCACCGGGTCCCACCACGCCACGACGTTGCCGAACGCGTCGGTCTCAAGAACCAGCCCTTGGGCCGACGCCGCCTCCGCGAACCAGGCGGCGGCCTCCCGCTCGGCGGCGAGGAAGGGCTGCCGGAAGTATCCGCCTGTCGCGGCGGAGCGCCCGACGGGAAGGAGGTCACGCCACAGCTGCTCGAAGCTCACACGGCATTGTCTCCGAGGGTGGCGCGCACCCCCGGAGGACGTGCTAGACCTTGCCCATGGAAGGCTCCCGCACCGTCCGCGCGACCCGCGGCACCGCACTCACCGCCCGCAGCTGGCAGACCGAAGCCCCGCTGCGGATGCTCATGAACAACCTCGACCCGGACGTGGCAGAACGACCCGACGATCTCGTGGTCTACGGCGGCACGGGCCGCGCCGCCCGGAGCTGGCCGGCGTACGACGCGATCGTCCGCACCCTCACCGACCTGCGCGAGGACGAGACCTTGCTGGTCCAGTCGGGCAAGCCGGTGGGCGTGCTGCAGACGCACGAGTGGGCGCCGCGCGTCCTCATCGCGAACTCGAACCTGGTGGGGGACTGGGCGACGTGGCCCGAGTTCCGCCGCCTGGAGGCGCTCGGCCTCACGATGTACGGGCAGATGACGGCCGGCTCCTGGATCTACATCGGCACGCAGGGGATCGTGCAGGGCACGTACGAGACGTTCGGCGCCGTCGCCGAGAAGAGATTCAAGGGCACCCTCGCCGGCACCCTCACCCTGACCGCCGGCTGTGGCGGCATGGGCGGCGCTCAGCCGCTCGCCGTGACGCTGAACGACGGCGTGTGCCTCATCGTCGACGTGGACCCGGCCCGCCTCGCCCGGCGCGTCGCGCACCGCTACCTCGACGAGGTCGCGCAGGACCTGGACGAGGCCGTCGCCCTGGCGCTGGCCGCGAAGAAGGAAAGGCGCCGCTACTCCGTGGGTGTGGTCGGCAACGCGGCCGAGGTGTTCCCTGAGCTGCTGCGCCGCGGGGTCGAGATCGACATCGTCACCGACCAGACCAGCGCGCACGACCCCCTCTCGTACCTTCCGACGGGCATCGCGCTCGAGGACTGGGCCGACGCCGCTGCCCGCGACCCCGAGGGCTTCACCGACCGGGCCCGCGAGTCGATGGCTCGCCACGTCGAGGCGATGGTCGGCTTCCAGGACGCCGGCGCCGAGGTGTTCGACTACGGCAACTCCATCCGCGACGAGGCCCGTCAGGGCGGGTACGGGCGCGCTTTCGACTTCCCTGGCTTCGTCCCCGCCTACATCCGCCCGCTGTTCGCCGAGGGCAAGGGCCCGTTCCGCTGGGCTGCGCTCTCCGGCGACCCTCGGGACATCGCGGCGACCGACCGCGCCGTCCTCGACCTGTTCCCCGACGACGACAAGCTCCACCGCTGGATCCGGGGCGCCCAGGAGCGGATCGCGTTCCAGGGTCTGCCCGCGCGCATCTGCTGGCTCGGCTACGGCGAGCGCGACCGGGCGGGGCTGGCGTTCAACGACCTTGTCGCGTCGGGGGAGGTGAGCGCGCCACTAGTCATCGGCCGTGACCACCTCGACGCCGGTTCCGTCGCCTCCCCGTACCGCGAGACCGAGTCCATGATGGACGGCTCCGACGCGATCGCCGACTGGCCGCTGCTGAACGCGCTGACCGCCGCGTCGTCGGGCGCCACGTGGGTGTCGATCCACCACGGCGGCGGGGTCGGGATCGGCCGGTCGATCCACGCCGGCCAGGTGTCCGTCGCCGACGGCACACCGCTCGCCGCCGCGAAGCTCGCGCGCGTCCTGTCCAACGATCCCGCGACGGGCGTCATCCGCCACGTCGACGCGGGCTACGCCCGGGCCGTGGAGGTCGCCGCCGAACGCGGCGTCCGCACGCCCATGGCCGAATGACCGTCTGGTACGCCGACCACGCCTGGCTCGGCGGGAACACCGTCGCGTCGGGCGTGGTGATCCGGACGGAAGGAGGCCGGGTCGCGGAGGTGAGCTCCGGCGTCGGGCACGCGCCCGACGGCGCGACGCACCTACGTGGCCTCACCCTGCCCGCGTTCGCCAACGGGCACTCGCACGCGTTCCACCGCGCCCTGCGAGGACGCACCCACCGCGGCGGCGGCACCTTCTGGACCTGGCGCGACGACATGTACGAGGTCGCGGAGCGGCTCGACCCCGAGTCGTACTACCGGCTCGCGCGCGCGGCGTACGCCGAGATGGCGCTCGCGGGCTACGCCGCGGTAGGAGAGTTCCACTACCTTCACCACGCCCCCGGCGGCGTGCCCTACGCCGACCCGCACGCCATGTCGTGGGCCCTCGTCGAGGCCGCGCGCGACGCCGGGATCCGGCTCACGCTCCTCGACACCGCGTACCTCACGGCCGGGCTGCGGGGAGAGGAGCTGTCGCCGGTGCAGCGGAGGTTCTCCGACGGGGACGTGGACGCCTGGGCGTCGCGGGTGGAGTCCTTCGCGGCCCCGCCCGAGGTGCACCTCGGCGCAGCCGTGCACTCCGTCCGGGCGGTCCCGCCCGACGCACTGCCGGTCGTCGCCCAGTGGGCGGCGAGCCGCGACGCGCGCCTCCACGTCCACCTCTCCGAGCAGCGCCGCGAGAACGAGGCGTGCGTCGCCGCCCACGGCCGCACGCCCACGCGGCTCCTCGCCGACCACGGGGTCCTCGGACCCCGCACCACCGCGGTCCACGCCACCCACCTCACGGACGACGACGTCGCCGCGCTCGCCTCCGCGCGCACCGGCGCCTGCCTCACCCCCACCACGGAGCGCGACCTCGCCGACGGCCTGCCCCGGCTCGGCGACCTGGCCGCCGCCGGGGTGACGCTGAGCATCGGGTCCGACTCCCACGCCGTCGTCGACCCGTTCGAGGAACTGCGCGGCCTCGAGCTCGGGGAACGGCTCCGCACCGAACGCCGCGGCCACCTGGCCGCGGCTGACCTGCTGGCCGCGGGCACAGCGGCGGGCTACGCCGCCCTGGGCCGGTCGCCCGACGACGCCCCGGCCGCCCCGACGGGCATCTCTGCCGGGGCGCTCGCGGACTTCACCACCGTAAGGCTCGGTTCGGTCCGGCTCGCCGGGTGGGAGGAGGCGACGCTGCTGGAGTCGGTGCTGTTCGCGGCGACGTCGGCGGACGTGACGGACCTGGTGGTGGGCGGTCGGCATGTGGTGCGCGAGGGGCGGCACGCGACCGTGGAGGACGTGGCGGCGGAGCTGTCGGCGGCGGTGCGGGCTCAGCTCACTCCGCGCTGAGCCAGCGGCCTGCGGGCTCCCAGCATCCCTCCAGGTAGATTTCACCCGCTGATGGGCCAAAGTGGTCAGGAGGGGGCTGGCTGGAGCGTTAGGCTCCAGCCGCTGCTCTCTGACGGACGACGGAGTCGACCCGGGCGGCCTCCCGGAGGTGACCCATGGCACGACGCGTGCTCTCATCCGCACTGGTCGCGATCATCGTCGGCGGTCTGTCACTTGCTTGTCCGCCGGCTGCGACGGCGGGCCCACTCGAGGGTCCTGTCGCAGTCTCGGAGTCAGCCGCGGAGCCGGTGCCGACGACGATCACGATCCCGGACCTGCCGTACGACATGCGGTATGGGCAGCCCTTGATCGTGCATCCCGTCGTCACGGCCGAAGGGGACGCAGACATCTCCTTCGGAACGATCAGGGTGACGAGCTCCAACGGCGAACTGGTCGGTGAGTTCCCGGGCGACTCCGAGGCGATCGCGCTCTGGACGTCGCGCCTGTATCCCGGCTTCCACACTCTCCTCTTCACGTACGCCGGCGGCGGCCCGACGGCGACGTCGCGGTGGTCCGGCATCATCGAGGTGCTCGAGCCGTTTCCTTCCCTCACCCGTGCGCAGTTCCCGTCGACCTGGCGCTACTCGGACCACGGATCGATCACGGTGTCAGCGCAAGCGCTGAGCGCGGACGGAAGCCCGTACACCGATGACCCGTACCTGGAGGGGTTCCGGGTCGGCGCTGTCACCCCGATCGGGACGCGGTACTTGGCCTCGCGTCTCACGCGGGAGCGGTCAGCGGACATGAGCTTCCAGGCCAACGCTCTGGAACCCGGGGACCACGAACTCGTCGTGCGATACGAGGGGAAGAGCTCCCTCGGCCCGTCGAGCACGAGCGGACGAGTCACCGTGCTGAAGGCGCTGTCGTCGATCACCATCGATCCCGTCGTCCTGACCTACGGGCTGGGCGGCGTGCTGACCGCCCGTGTGAGCTCCAAGGCATGGCCCGACAGGGCCGGCCGGGTGACCTTCACGGTGGACGGGGCCACGATCGGTAGCGCTGCACTGACAGGCAGCCCTTCGACGACGGCCGTGCTCGCGCTCGACCGTGTGCCGCTCCTGCCGGGCCGCCACGAGGTCCGCGCCGAGTACTCGGGGGACGCCCACATCGAAGGCTCGTCAGTCGTGACGACGCTCGTCGTCGACGGCGACCCCAGCCGTGCGGTCCGCTACCAGTCGCACATCCAGTCGATCGGCTGGCAGCCGTTGGCGTCCGGGGGCAGCATCACCGGTGCTCCAGGCCAGGGGCTGCGGCTCGAGGCGCTGCGCTTCGAGGCCGTCGAGCCGGGCACTGGCGGGATCGAGGCGTCGGCGCAGGTGCAGTCCTACGGCTGGACGCCCTGGGTCAGCCCCGGCGGCGTCGTCGGGACCGAGGGCGAGGCCAAGCGGGTCGAGGCGTTGCGGCTTCGGCTGACCGGCAAGCTCGCTGAGCGTTATGACGTGTACTACCGCTCCTACGCGCAGGGGTTCGGCTGGCTGGGCTGGGCCAAGAACGGCGAGGACTCCGGGACAGCCGGGTACGCCTATCGCCTTGAAGGGCTGCGTGTGGTGCTGGTGCACAAGGGCGCGCCGCCGCCGGAGGCCTCGACCCGCCCGGCGTTCCTGGACACCGACGCCGTACAGCGGCAGCTTCAGGTGTCAGCGCACGTGCAGACGTTCGGGTGGCAGGCGCCGGTGATCGGTGGCCAGACGGCCGGGACGACAGGTCTGGCGAAGCGGGTGGAGGCGTTGCGGTTCGGTCTCGCCCCCGGCATGTCGGGCGGGATCGAGGCGCAGGCGCACGTCCAGTCGTACGGCTGGATGCCGTATGTCGGGACCGGCGGTGTGGTCGGGACCGAGGGTGAGGCGAAGCGGGTCGAGGCGTTCAGGATCCGGCTCACCGGCCAGATGGCCGAGCAGTACGACGTGTACTACCGCACGCATGCCCAGAAGTTCGGGTGGTTGGGCTGGGCGAAGAACGACGAGCCGTCGGGCACGGCGGGGTTCGCCTACCGGCTCGAAGCGGTCCAGGTGCTCCTCGTGCCCAAGGGGGACCCAGCGCCGTCGGGCACCACGACCGCCTACCACCAGCGCTGACGCGCGCCCTAACGGTCAAGGAGGACTACCTGATGAGTTGGAGGCGACGGGCGACCGGCGCGGCGACCGCGATGCTGCTCGCAGGGGCCTTCCTGGCGGGTGGCACGGCCCCCGCCGCAGGGGTGTCCGACCAGACAGCATCGTTCTCGCACCTGACGGTCCAGGGGGTGCCGTGCAGCTCGACACCCGTCTTCGTGAACGCTCCGGCGCCTGACACCAGCCTGTACACGGGACTCGTCGTCGAAGGTGCCGTCAACGCGGCCGGAGGCGCCCAAGCCTCCACCCAGCTGATCCGGCCGGACGGCGGGATCATCCACACCAGTCGAGTCGGGATCGGGCCCGACGGCGAGTTCCGGGCGTTCGTCGATCCACGCGAGACGGACGAGACCGTGGCCTACACGATCCGTGTCACGACCACCATGGTGGGAGGCGGTGCCGGACCCACGGCAGACTGCCAGATCTTCGTGCGATCCGGGCCGCAGACGTTCCCGGCCGTGCACCCGTTGCTGGGAGCGGAAGCCGTATACCTGCTCGGGTCAACCGCGCCGCGAGGGGGCCCTGGGATCGCCGGCGCCTTCGTCGCCAGGTCGGACGAGCCGGGCGTCGTGGGGTTCGAGTACCAGATGGCACCAGCGGATGCTGCCTTCCCCGAGTGGACCCGCGTCGACGGCAACCCGGGAGTGATCCCGGTGCTCCCCGAGACGTCCGGCAACTACACCGTGTACGTCCGGGCGGTCGACGTCGACGGTCTCGTGGGCCACCGGACGGGGAGGCAGTTCGGCGTGGCCGCCCCGGGCGAGGCTCGGCCGGCCGCCCCGTCCGCGACTGTTCGTGACGCCACCGACACCGACCTCTCGGACGGTCTGACACCGGCGTCGGTGGTGTTCAGCAGCGACCTTCGGGTGTCGTACGGCACGATCGACCTGTTCCGTGGGGAGACGCCCATCGGCACGGTCCACGGTGACGGACGGTTGGTCAGTAGTGGGTTCCCGATCACGATCGACGCTGGCGTCCTCGGTCAGGGGATCGCCGAGGTCCGCGCGGAGTACCGGGCCTTCGACGGCGCTCCGGTTGTCGAGTCCGTCCATCACGTCTGCGCGGACTCCTGCGAGTTTGCGTCCGCGAACGCGCGGATCAGCGGGAGCGCGGTCCCCGGCGCCGTTCTGGGCGCCGCCATGGATACCGTTCCGGTGGAGGCAGCTCACGGGTATCAGTGGTTCCGGGACGGTGTGGTGATCCCGGGTCAGACCTCGTCGACGTACGTCGTCCAGCTCGACGACGCCGAGCACGAGATCAGCGTCACGGTCACCGGGTCCCGGCCCAGGTTCACGGACGTCGTCGACTCGGCTTCCGTCGTGATCCCGGCTCCGCCTGCCGGACACAGCCTGACGATCGCGTACGAGGAGGTCGACACAGACCTCCATTCGAGGAACGGCGCGACCCTCGGCGTCGTCGGTCAGTCGCGGCCGCTCCACGGTTTCGCTGTGCGACTCACCAACGAGAACGCGGAGGGAGAGGTTTCGGCAACCGTCCCGGACGCGATCGTCGGTGACCTCCACGTGTCCGGAGCGGGCTGGGGTGGCCTGCGACGGGGTGAAGACCTCGGGACCTCCGTCGGGACGAGCAGGATCGAGGCCGTCCAGCTCGAGCTGTCGGGTCCGATGGCCGAGCGGTGGGACCTCTACTACCGGGTGCACTCGCAGAAGCTGGGCTGGCTCGGCTGGGCGAAGAACGGCGCGACGGCAGGCACCACGGGCTACAGGCTTCAGGTCGAGGCGCTGGAGGTCCGCCTGGTCGCGAAGGGCGGCACCACGCCGTCGGGCACGCTCCTGGCGGCCTCCTATGACCCGGCGACCTCACGGAACAAGGTCCTCACCAGTGCGCACGTGCAGACGTTCGGGTGGATGGACCCTGTACAGGGCGGCGAGATCGCGGGGACCACGGGACTGGCCAAGCGGGTGGAGGCGCTCCTCTTCAGCACGTTCGTAGGCAGCGCCGGCATCGAGGCGCAGGCGCACGTGCAGACCTATGGCTGGATGCCGTGGGCCTCGCAGGGCATTCCGGTCGGGACGACGGGCGAGGCGAAGCGGGTCGAGGCGTTCCGGATCCGGCTCACCGGTGACCTGGCTCAGCAGTACGACGTCTACTACCGCACGCACGCGCAGTCGTTCGGGTGGCTGGGCTGGGCGAAGAACGGTGCACCATCGGGCACGGCGGGGTTCGCCTACCGGCTCGAGGCTGTCCAGGTGCTCCTGGTGCCGAAGGGCGGCCCGGCGCCGTCGGGTACCGGACCCGCCTACTACCAGCGCTGAGTGACTTTTCACCCCTCACGCTCGAAACGGGTCAAATACACTCAGCCCGGATCTGCCCTGAACCTGGGAGTTATGTGATGCCGCGAACGACGAACGTCCCTGTCCTGACCACATCGGGGCGGTGGGCGGCGCATTTCGTCCGTGGGCTCGCAGCAGCGACGGCGGTCCTTGCGCTCGGCCTGGCGTCGACCGCGCCGGCGGCGGCGGAGGCCGTCCCGCCGGACGCGCCGACCACCCTCCGACTGTCCACCGACGCCTGTGGCGCCGAGCTGGTCAGCTACAGCTTCCGCCACGACACCCTGCTCGTGAGCGCCAGGTTCTCCCACCCGAGCGACGCTCCGCTGAAGGGGCACTTCGAGCTGGTCGACCCGGTGGACGGCGATGTGGTTCGTTCCGATGGCGGGGCGTCCGAAGGCCACAGTGGGTTCTGGTTGGACTACCTGCCTCGGAGTGCTGAGCTCACGGACGGTCGCTGGATCCTGCGCGCCTGGGCGAGCCTCATGGAGGACCCCAGCGTGGTGGGCCCCGCTCTCGAGTGCACCATCGATCTCGCGGTTCTTCCCGCACTCCCGAAGATCGCACCGGTCTTCGGCGAGCCCGCCGTCTACATGTCCGGGGCGGCGGGTGGTGTGGGTGTCGCCGGGGCGTTCCACTTCAGCGACATCGGTGACGGTCAGGCAGAGCTCTTCGAGTACGGCTTCGGAGCCACAGCCGCAGAGTCGCAGGCGTCACTCACCAGCATTCCCATCGGTCCGACGGCGACGGCCCCGTTCGTCCCGGCGGCATCCGGCGAGATGGTTCTGTCGGTCCGGAGCGTGGGACCGGATGGTCAGCGGAGCGGTTTCGCCCTGCACACCTTCCGGGTCGCCGACCAGGCTGTCGCCACACCGTCACCCGTGACCGTCCAGGACGTCGAGGACTCCGTCGCTGAGGATGGCCAGGTTCCTGTAGCCGTCACCCTGACGAAGCAGGCGGTCACTCCTGTGGGTCACTACACGGTACGGCGCGGTGACGTCGTGCTCGCCGAGACCGACGTCGACGCCTGGACCGAGACGGTCCAGCTGCCCGTAGCGGCCCTGGCCGCCGGGCTCAACCCGATCCAGGTCGACTTCCGGACCTACACGGGCGGCCCGGTAGCCACCACCGAGGTCGTCGCGTGCAAGGACTCTTGCGCGTTCACCGGTGGAGAGGTCACCCTCCGACAGGCGCAGGGAGCCCAGCTCTACGCATGGGCGCAGGACTTCTCCCCGCAGGGCAGCCCTCGCACCTACCAGTGGCTCCGGGACGGACAGCCGATCCAGGGCGCTACTCATGAGCTGTACACCACGGCTCCCTGGGACGAGGGCCGTTCGATCACCGTCGCGGTCACTGCGCACCGCGCGCGTTTCGCCGACGGCGTCGTGACCTCGCGGCCCTACGTCGTGCCCGACACCGCCGACCCGTCCGTCAGCTACTCCTTGGCCTATCGCGACGGTGGCGTCTCCGGATCGGCGTCGAACGGCGCGACGGCGGGCGACCTCGCGAGCCCGCGCCCGGCCGAGGGCCTGACCGTCGCCACCACCCAGGGCCGGTACGACGGCAGCAGCTACGTCGGCACCGGCCTCAACGTGGACGCTTACGTCCAGAAGCTGGGCTGGCTCCCGACTCAGGTGGGGGGAAGTGTTTACGCCGGGACCGATGGCCAGGGGCTGCGGCTGGAGGCGATCCGTCTCACGGCGAACGACAGCGACGACTCCAGCCTGGGTGGCTTCTACGACGTGTACTACCGCGTCCACGTCTCCGGACTGGGGTGGCTCGGCTGGGCGAAGAACGGCGAGCCGGCGGGAACCATCGGATACGCATCCGCCGTGGAAGGGCTCCAGGTCCGCCTGGTGTCGAAGCGCGAGCCGGCGCCGGCCGGTTCCGGTCTGGCGGCGTTCTACGACAAGTCGGTGCAGTCGAAGCTGCAGGTGTCGGCGCACGTGCAGTCGTTCGGCTGGCAGGCGCCGGTGATCGGTGGCCAGACGGCCGGGACGACAGGTCTGGCGAAGCGGGTGGAGGCGCTGCGGTTCGGTCTCGCCCCGGGGGTCTCGGGCGGGATCGAGGCCCAGGCCCACGTGCAGACCTACGGCTGGATGCCGTATGTGGGCACGGGCGGCGTGGTGGGTACGGAGGGTGAGGCCAAGCGGGTCGAGGCGTTCCGGATCCGGCTCACCGGTCAGCTCGCCGAGCAGTACGACGTCTATTACCGCACCCATGCCGAGAAGTTCGGCTGGCTGGGCTGGGCGAAGAACGACGAGCCCTCGGGCACGGCGGGGTTCGCCTACCGGCTCGAAGCGGTCCAGGTGATGCTCGTGCCCAAGGGGGACCCGGCGCCGTCGGGCACCGGAACCGCCTACCACCAGCAGTAGGGAGCGACCCTGGACGACCCGGTCTGACCTCAGTCAGGCCGGGTCGTTCGGCATCATCAGCCAGAAGATCAGGTAGGCGATCAGCTGCGGTCCCGGCAGGAGCAGGGACGCGACCGTGAGGATGCGGACCAGGGTGGGGTCCCAGCCGAAGCGGCGCGCGACACCCGCGCACACACCGGCGATCATGCGACCCTGGCGAGGACGGGAGAGGCTCTGTGTGCTCATGTCCTCGACGCTACGCGGGAAGCGCACGACACGAAATCCGGTAACCCACCGGTTCTGACCCTGAGTCGGTCGTCACAGGTCGGGGACAATCCGGAGCCGCCACGCCGGGCACATCCGTGACACCGGGTGAGACTCGCGGTCTCATGGAACCCCGGGGCTGTGACCTGGGACACGTCGGACCGGGGGTGCGCCATGAGCCAGGTGGTCGAGCAGACGGGCACGCACGAGGGGCAGCCGCCGCTCAAGCGGGTGATGGGATCCAGGCTTCTCCTGCTCTTCATCGTCGGCGACATCCTGGGAACGGGCGTCTACGCCCTCACCGGCCAGGTGGCGGGCGAGGTCGGGGGAGCGGCGTGGGCGCCGTTCCTCGTCGCCTTCGTGGTGGCGACGCTGACGGCGTTGTCCTACCTGGAGCTCGTCACCAAGTACCCGCAGGCCGCCGGGGCCGCGCTGTACACGCACAAGGCGTTCGGCATCCACTTCGTCACGTTCATCGTGGCGTTCACCGTCATGTGCTCGGGCATCACGTCGGCGTCGACGGCGTCCAACGCGTTCGCCGGCTTCATCAACGACGGTCTCGACCTCGACCTGAACCCCGGCAGCACGGGCCTCCTGGCCATCGCGCTCGGCTTCATGGCTGTGGTCGCGGCGGTCAACTTCCGCGGCGTCGGCGAGAGCGTCAAGGCCAACGTGGTCCTCACGCTCGTGGAGCTGTCAGGTCTGCTGCTCATCATCTTCATCGGCCTCTTCGCGGTGACCCAGGGCAACGCCGACTTCTCCCGCGTGGTGATCTTCGAGAGCCCCGACGAGAAGAGCACCTTCTTCGCGATCACCGCAGCCACGAGCCTCGCCTTCT
The DNA here is from genome assembly GCF_003946865.1 of Antribacter gilvus. Taxonomy (GTDB): domain Bacteria; phylum Actinomycetota; class Actinomycetes; order Actinomycetales; family Cellulomonadaceae; genus Antribacter; species Antribacter gilvus. The sequence continues at coordinate 194,305 of NZ_QXTH01000004.1, read as the reverse complement.
TCGCGATGGTGGGCTTCGAGGACTCCGTGAACATGGCCGAGGAGTGCAAGGACCCGGTGCGGCACTTCCCGCGGGTCATGCTCACAGGCCTGGGGATCACCGGCGTCATCTACATCCTCGTGGCGATCACGGCGGTGGCGCTCGTCCCCGTCGGCGACCTGACGGACCCGTCGAAGGGCTCGGCGCTCACGCAGGTGGTGGCCGCTGGAGCCCCCGGTCTGCCGTTCGGGACGATCTTCCCGTTCATCGGGATGTTCGCCGTCGCCAACTCGGCGCTCATCAACATGCTGATGGCATCCCGCCTGCTGTACGGCATGGCCAAGCAGCAGGTGCTGCCGCCGTTCTTCGCGAACGTGCACCCGTTCCGCCGCACGCCCTGGGTATCGATCCTCGTGACCACGGCCATCTCGTTCGGGCTCATCGTCTACGTGGTGCGGGCGAACGCCACCGAGGAGGGCGCCAGCGCCATCGGCCTGCTCGGCGGCACCACGGCGCTCCTGCTCCTCTGCGTCTTCTCCGTCGTCAACGTGGCGCTGCTCGTGCTCCGGCGGCAGCCGGTCGAGCACAAGCACTTCCGTACCTGGCTGCCGCTGCCGATCCTCGGCGCCCTCTCCTGCCTGTACCTCGCCGGCCCGTGGGCGCGGAGCGAGGCACAGCAGGGGCAGTACCCGATCGCGGGAGTGCTGATCGGTATCGGCGTCGTGCTCTCGGCGCTCACCTGGGCGGTCAACCGCTGGATCCGGCACCGCGCCACGAGGTTCAGCGACGTCGAGGAGCTCGAGGAGATCCGGGAGGACGGCCTCCACGACCCGGACGACGTACGTTAGGAGCTACCACCCGCTCGGCGACAGCACCTTCCGGATCCGCTTCTCGCTGACCGGCCCGTCCGTCCCGAGCTGCTGCGCGAACAGCGACACGCGCAGCTCCTCGATCAGCCACCGCACGTCGGAGAGCTCCGCCTCCCGCGCCGGCGACGCCGGTCCGGTCGCGTATGCCGCGCGCGCCTTCTCGTAGGCGGCCGTCACGTCGGAGATGCGCCAGGCCAGCTCGGCGTCGCGCGCAGGGTTCTCCGCGGCCTTGGCCAGGCGGTACGACGCCGCCCGCACGTACCGCACGAGGTGAGGCAGGCGCCGGGGCGGGGTCTGGGAGATGAACCCCGCGTGGATGAGTCCGGCGGCGTGCTCGCGCACGTCCTGGAGCACGTTGAGCAGCGCGAGCGACGACGAGGTGCGGACCTCTCCCTCGAGCTTCCGGTACGCGGTCAGGGCCGCGACCACGTGCCCGACGATCCGATGCACCTCGTCCTCCAGGTGGGTCCGCACGAAAGCACGCGCGTTCTCGTACACCTCGAGGGAGCGCACGGACGCCGCGTCGACCCCGCCCGCAGGAGTGTCGTACCGAGCAGAGTCCGGCCCGGAGGTCAGCGCGATCACGGCCGCCAGCTGCAGGTCGGCCACCAGCGCCTCGGTGTTCCGGTACGGCGACGCGGCCAGCGTGAGCGCCTGCGTCCCGGACCACCGGGACGAGATCCGCCCGGAGGCCAGGCGCGCCTCCGACAGCAGCAGCCGCCGAACACCCCGAGCATGCGCAGCATCCCGAGCCGAGGCGTCGGCCAGCACGCGCAGCGAGACGACGTCGGCCCCCCGCGCCCCGACCTCCTCCACGAGCGCGGGATACCCCCGCACCACCACGCCCGCCCCGAGCTCCGTACCGACGGACTCGGGCAGCACCCCACCCTCGAGCCCCTCGGGCCACCCGGAGAGCCCAACAACCTCCCGCACCACAGTTCCCACCCGCACCCCATCGCCGTCGGGCAGCGACGAAGAAGGCGACGCACCAGAAGAGGCGGTGGACGAGGGTGAGGGGGCGACGCCGTCAAGCCGTAGCGGAGCGTCCGCGCGAGGAACGAGCCGGGCGCGTGAGCGAGGCGGCGCCCCCTCACCCTCGTCCACCGCCGGACCCGAGCCAGCGGCCTCGGCCAACGCAACCCCCACAGCCCCCCGCACAGCCGCCCGCACCGCAGCCTCCGCCTGCGAGGCGAGCCTCCGCTGCAGCAGCAGGAGGTCCTTGGACTCGTCGAGCACCACGGAGCCGGCCTTCGGCCCGCGACCCCGTTCCTCGAACACCCGGAACGTCATCCGCAGGTGTGCAGGCAGCCGCTCGACCCGCTCGGCGTCCCACACGTCGGCAGGGATCACCACATCACGCAGCGCCCGCACGGCCCGCGAGAACGCGACGTGGAACGGCTCCGCCATGTCCCCGGCCCGCGCGACGTCGACCCAGGCAGGGGCCTCGGCCCGCAGCCACCCCACGACAGCGCGCGCCACGTCGGGCGCCGGCACGAGCTGCACCCGCACCGGCTTCGGCAGCGACTTGATCGTGGCCACGCACAGCTCTTCGAGGAGGCCGGGCACCATCCAGTCGAAGCCGTCGGGCACCACGCGGGGTAGCACGGAGACGGGGATGTGCACGGTGACGCCGTCGGCGTCGGACCCGGGCTGGAACTGGTAGGTGAGGGGCAGGGTCAGCTCGCCCTGCGGCCAGGCCTCGGGGAACGCGCCCTCGTCGACGGTCGCGTCGCCGACGAGCTGTTCCAGCGTGAACGCCAGGAGGTCCGGCTGGTCCCGCTTCGCCCGCGACCACCAGCGGTCGAAGTGCCGTGCCGACACGACGTCGGCGGGGACGCGCTCGTCGTAGAACGCGAACAGGTCGTCCTCGGACGCGACGAGCCCGCGCTGCCGCGAGCGGGCCTCGAGCTCCTCGGCCTCCTCGAGCAGCGCGCGGTTCTCGTGGAAGAACTGGTGGTGCGTGGTCCACTCGCCCTGGACGAGGGCGTGCCGCACGAACATCTCGCGCGCCGCCTCGGGGTCCACCTTGGCGTACAGGACGCTGCGACCCTCGACGATCGGCACGCCGTAGAGCAGCACCTTCTCGGTGGCGACGGCGGCGCCCTGCTTCGTCGACCAGTGCGGGTCCGAGTACGTCCGCTTCGCCAGCGACCCGGCCAGCTCCTCGGCCCACTCGGGCTGGATGCGGGCGGCGTCGCGGGCCCACAGGCGTGAGGTCTCGACGAGCTCACCGGCCATGATCCACGCCGGCGGCTTCTTGCTGAGCGGCGAGCCCGGGAAGATCGCGAACCGCGCCCCGCGCGCGCCGAGGTACTCGTTGCGCGCCTGCTTACGCCCCCGCCGGATGGCCTGCTCCCGCGCGGCGCCCTTGAGGTGCGCCACCGACGACGCCTTCAGCTCGCCCGTTTCCTGCATGCCGATCTGGGAGAGGAGCCCCGAGAGGAGCGCCTTGTGGATGGTCTCGCCGTCCCACACGAGGCGGTGGATGGCCGACGCCGGGGCCTCGCCTTCCGGCACCGCGGCGGCTTCTGCCGTGGCAGCGCCTGGCGGGGCGACCTGGACGCTCGAGGCGACCGGTCCGCCGTCGGCCACGGGCGCCCGACGCGGCTGGAACGACATGTCGATGCCCAGCGGCTTCGACATCTCGCGGAGCTGGGCCACGACGTCCTGCCACTCGCGGATCCGGAGGAAGTTGAGGTACTCGGACTTGCAGAGCCGGCGGAACGCCGACGAGCCGAGCTCCCGCTGCTGCTCCCGGATGTACTCCCACAGATTGAGGTAGGTGAGGAAGTCCGAGCCGTGGTCGGTGAACCGGGCGTGGGACTGGTCGGCCTGGGGGCGCTGCTCGGCGGGCCGCTCGCGCGGGTCCTGGATGGACATGACGGCCGCGATGATCGCGACCTCGCGTGCGACACCCAGCTTCGATCCCTCGAGGATCATCCGGGCCAGGCGCGGGTCCATCGGCAGCTGCGCCAGGATGCGCCCGGTCTCGGTGAGCCGCGTGGTGCCGTCCGCCGTCTCGAGCGCGCCGAGCTCGGTGAGGAGCTGCACACCGTCGCGGATCGCGCGGGTGTCCGGGGGTTCGACGAACGGGAAGCGGGCCACGTCGTCGGGCGTCGACACCACGCCCACGGAGATCATCTGCAGGAGCACCGAGGCGAGCGAGGTGCGCAGGATCTCCGGTTCGGTGAACTCGGGCCGGGAGGCGAAGTCGTCCTCCGAGTAGAGGCGGATCGCGATGCCGTCGGCGACACGGCCCGACCGGCCCGACCGCTGGTTCGCGCTCGCCTGCGACACCGGCTCGATCGGCAGCCGCTGCACCTTCGTGGCCTTGGAGTACCGGCTGATGCGCGCGGTGCCGGGGTCCACGACGTAGTGGATGCCGGGCACCGTCAGCGACGTCTCCGCCACGTTGGTGGCCAGCACGATGCGGCGCGCCTGGTGCGCCTCGAAGACGCGGTGCTGCTCCTGGCTCGACAGGCGCGCGTACAGGGGCAGGATCTCGACGTGCTGCGGGTGCCGGGGGTCCCGGACCCGGTCCTTGAGGTGGCCCTCGAGGGCGTCGGCGGCGTCGTGGATCTCCCGCTCGCCGGAGAGGAACACGAGGATGTCGCCCCGACCCTCGCGCAACAGCTCGTCGCACGCGTCGACGATGCCGGTGACCAGGTCCTTCTCTTCGCCCTTGGCCTTTCCGACCGTCTTCCCCGTCTCGGGGTCCACGTCCGGCGCCAGGGGCCGGTAGCGGATCTCCACCGGGAAGGTGCGGCCCGAGACCTCGACCACCGGGGCGGCGTCGGGCAGCACCTCCGTGACGTACTCGGGGGCTCCGGCGCGTTCGGCGAGCGAGGCGGGGGAGAAGTGGCGCGCGAAGCGCTCGCTGTCGATGGTCGCCGACGTGATGATCAGCTTGAGGTCCGGGCGCTGTGGCAGCAGCCGGCTGAGATACCCGAGCAGGAAGTCGATGTTGAGCGACCGCTCGTGCGCCTCGTCGATGATGATCGTGTCGTAGGCGAGCAGCTGCGGGTCGCGCTGGATCTGGGCAAGCAGGATGCCGTCGGTCATGACCTTGACGAGCGTCTCGTCGCTCGACTGGTCGGTGAACCGCACCTGGTAGCCCACCACGCCGCCCAGCGGCGTGCCGAGCTCCTCCGCGATGCGCTCCGAGACCGTGCGGGCCGCGATGCGGCGCGGCTGGGTGTGGCCCACCTGGCCGGTCCGGCCGCGGCCGAGCTCGAGCACGATCTTGGGGATCTGGGTCGTCTTGCCCGAGCCGGTCTCGCCCGCAACGATCACGACCTGGTGGTCGCGGATCGCGGCGGCGATGTCCTCGCGCCGGGCCGAGACCGGCAGCTGCTCGGGGTAGGTGATGGGCGGCACCTCGACGGCGGCGCGGCGCTGGGCGGCCCGCTCGAGCTGCTCGCGGCTCACCTGCATCCGGCCGTTGCCCGACGCCGTCCGCCCGCCTCGCGTCCGTCCCGCACCCGCCCGGCCCTCGCCCTGGGCACGCCCCTGGCCGCGGCCCCGTGAGGGGCGGCGGGAGGGGGAGGTCTGCGGGTCAGGGCTCACGACGTCCCATTCTCGCAAGGATCTGCAAGCTCTTTACCCAGGCCAAGGTCTGTCGAGGTAGTGCGTTCGTCCGACGGAGTCACTATCTCGGCGAGCGCGGCCCGCTGAGATAGTGACTCCGTCGGACGAACGCGCTACCTCGGCGTCAGAAGGTGAATCCCGACTGGGCAGCCTCCACGCCGATCCAGAAGCCCAGGGCGACGAGCGCGAGGGTTCCCACCGTGGTGGTGATGGAGATGCCGAGCGCCCAGCCGGCGAGCCAGCGGTCGAAGCCCTCCTTGCCGGCCTTGTTGATGGCGATGATGTTGACGACGACGCCGACCAGCGGGATGTAGGCCAGCAGGAAGCCGACGATGCTGAAGACGTTGCTCTGCGGGTCCTCGACCTCGGCCGGGGCGGCGGTCTCCGCGGTGGTCGCGACGACGGCGGTGCCGGCGGCGGGCTCGGCGGCGGGCTTCGTGGCGGCGGGCTCGGCGGCGGGCTCGGCCGGGGCCGCCGGGACGACGGCGGCGGCGGGCGCCTCGGCGGCCGGAGCCTTGGTGGCCTCCGCCGGCTCGGCGGCGGACGTGGTGGGTTCGGCGACGGACTCGGTGACAGCCTCTGCCAGCTTCTCGGCGGCGGTGGTGTCGATCTCGGCGGTCATTGCGAAAGTGCTCCTCGTTTACGGGCTCTTGGTCGGCCATATTGTGATGTATCGCAATAGATCTGGCTAGGACCGCCCACGCGCCCCCGCGGTCGGCAGCACAGAGGCCGCCGTACCCGAGAGGGACGACGGCCTCGGTGCGAGTCACACAGGCATCACATGGTGGTGACGCCGGAGTTGACGAGAGCGGCGGACGCCGCGATCAGCATGATCGTCACGACGACGTACAGGATCGTCACGACGATGCCGACGATGATGCCCGCCTTGGCGAGGCCGTTCGAGAAGCCCGCCTCCTTCGACTTCTTGAGCGCGATGGCGCTCACGATGATGCCGACCACGCTCAGCAGGAAGGCGAGCACGAAGCCGACGATGCCGAGGGTCTTGCCCGGGTCCTCGGCGGCGAGGCCGTTCGCGGGGGTGACGGGCGCGGACGGCGTCTCGGATGCAGACATGGTGGTGAACAACTCCCTGGAGTGGGATGGATAGGACCGGCTTATTGTGAAGTATCAGTAGAGATGACGGAAGGGGGAAACATCCCCATTTCGTGAGGCGTTCGCCTCAGCGGGCGCAACACTGGTCCCATGAGCACCCCTCCTGCGGCGCGCACAGTCGCCGCCGTCACGCATGTCGACCTCACGGGCGAACCCCTCACGGTCGAGCAGGTCGTCGCGGTCGCCCGGTACGGCGCCACCGTCTCCCTCACCCCCGGAGCGGTCGACGCGATGTCCGCCAGCCGAGCGGTCGTCGAGGCCCTGGCTGGCGACACCCGGCCGCACTACGGCATCTCCACGGGCTTCGGCGCGCTCGCCCGGACCCACATTCCCGCCGACCGACGCGCTGACCTGCAGCGCAGCCTGGTCCGTTCGCACGCCGCGGGTTCAGGGCCGGAGGTCGAGGACGAGGTCGTCCGCGCCCTGCAGCTCCTGCGGCTCAACACCCTCGCGACCGGCCGCACCGGCGTACGGCCCGCCACCGCACAGGTCTACGCCGCCATGCTGGACGCGCACCTCACGCCGGTGGTCCACGAGTACGGCTCGCTCGGCTGCTCGGGCGACCTCGCCCCGCTGTCGCACGTCGCCCTCGCGGCCACGGGCGAGGGCGAGGTGCGCGACGCCGTCGGGCAGCGACGGCCGGCCGCCGAGGCGCTCGCCGCGGCCGGGATCCAGCCGGCCGTCCTCACGGAGAAGGAGGGCCTGGCCCTCATCAACGGCACCGACGGCATGCTGGGCATGCTGGTCCTGGCGCTCCACGACCTCCGCGCGCTGCTGACCGCCGCCGACGTCGCGGCGGCCATGTCGGTGGAGGCGCTGCTGGGCTCCGACGCACCGTTCGCCGCCGACCTCGTCGCGCTGCGGCCCCACCCCGGGCAGGCGGCATCGGCGGCGAACCTCCGCGCCCTGCTCTCCGGGTCCGCGATCATGGCGAGCCACCGCGAGACGTACCCCGACGGCAGCCCCGTCTGCACCCGCGTGCAGGACGCCTACTCCCTGCGCTGCGCGCCCCAGGTGCACGGCGCCGCGCGGGACACGCTCGACCACGCGACCGCCGTGGCCGAGCGGGAGCTCGCGGCGGCGATCGACAACCCGGTGGTGACGCCGGACGGCCGCGTCGAGTCGTGCGGCAACTTCCACGGGGCGCCCGTCGGGTACGCGCTGGACTTCCTCGCGATCGCCGTCGCGGACCTGGCGAGCATCTCCGAGCGACGCACGGACAGGTTCCTCGACAAGGCCCGCAACGAGGGCCTGCCGCCGTTCCTGGCGCACGAGGCCGGGGTGGACTCTGGCCTGATGATCGCGCAGTACACGGCCGCGGCGATCGTGTCCGAGCTCAAGCGGCTGGCCGTGCCGGCGAGCGTGGACTCCATCCCGTCGTCGGCGATGCAGGAGGACCACGTGTCGATGGGCTGGGCGGCCGCCCGCAAGCTGCGCCGGGCGGTGGACGGGCTGGCGCGCGTGGTGGCCATCGAGGTCCTTGCGGCGGCCAGGGCGCTCGACCTGCGGGAGCACGAGCCCGCACCCGGTACGGCGGCCGCGCTCCGTGCCGTCCGCGAGGTGGCGCCCGGGCCAGGACCGGACCGTTTCCTCGCTCCAGAGATCGAGGCGGTGCTCGGTGTCGTCGGGGACGGCCGGCTGGTGGCGGCCGCGCGGGGCGCAGTGGGGCATCTCACGTGATGTCGGGATCTGGACAGGGTGACAATTGAAGGAGTTATCGGCTTTCAGTTGGCAGGGAAGCCGGGCTCAGCGCAGGCTGGGACAGCGAGCGTTCACCCACACGTCAGATTGGTGTGCGAGGATGCGGACTCGCAGGTAGCGGCACCGAACGACGGAGGCACACACACGTGAGCTCACGTCCGCGACAGGCTGACCAGGACGGTCAGGGCGGGGGGCGACCTGAGGTCGCGGCCGCTGTCGTGCCTGAGGGCCGCGAGGTTGCGGAGCTCGAGAGCCGCGCCGCCACCCGTTCTCGCCGCCAGCGCCTGCTTCGCACCGCCTGTACGGGGACGCTCGCCGGCGTGATGGCTGTCGGCGTCCTCGTGACCAGCGCGTCGAGCGTCCCACAGCCCCTGCCGCAGCGCTCGCCCTCGGCGGCGGCCCTGCTCGACGTGCGGGTCCGTGAGGCTGGGGTGCTGCCGGCGACCGGCCCGGACGGGCTGCTCGTGGGCAGCACCGGCCTCACGACGGCGCAGGTCCGTGCCGTCCTGGACGACGCGCAGACGTACGCCGAGGAGCAGGGCGCCCGACTGAGCCCCGCCGTGGCGCAGGCCGCCGCAGAGCTCGGCATGCTCTACGTCACCTACCAGGCCCAGCAGAGCATCATCACGCGGGCCGACATGGGCCTCCCGGTCGCCGGCCCGCGAACCGGTTGGCTCCTCGTCGAGGACCCGCGCGAGGAAGGCGATCCCGCCCTGGGCGAGACGCCCGGGGCCTCCACGCCGCCTGACGCCACGTTGCCCGACGGCGCCGTGGCCGGGGTCCCCGAAGCGGCCGCGCCCGAGGCAGGGTCCGGGCTGAGCGAGGTCGCACCGGCGTCCCCGGACGGCCTGAAGCCGACCGTGGTGGAGCCGGCGGCGGAGACGGCGTCGAACACTCCGGTGGCTGTCGGCCAGTCGCGTGGTACCTCGCCGGAGGCCGGCGACCCCAAGCGGACGGACCCCAAGCGGACGGATCCGAAGGGGACGGACCCGAAGGGGACCGACCCGGCCGCCGAGAACCCTGCCGCGACCGAGGGCACCCCGGACGACGAGCTGCCGGATGGTTCCGCACCGGACGAGACCGCCCGGGACGACGAGTCCGGAACGCACGAGCCGGGCCACGACGACCTCGCGGACGACGAGTCCACGCACAGCCACGGCGAGGAGCTCATCACCCTCGAGGACCTCTCGGTCGCGGCCGTGCGGCTCGCGACCCTCCTCGACCCGACGTCGGTGACCGCCCTCGTCGAGGTGGTCCCCGCGCCCGGCACGGAGCTCGAACCCGGGACGGTTCCTGGCGAGGCGGACCTCGTCGGTTCGCTGCGCCGGTCGGTGGACCTCTACGGCGCGACCACCGCCGGCTACCGCAACGGCCGCATCCCCGCCGAGGTGCTCTGCCCGCTCGACTTCGCGCCGAACCACCGCCTGCGGTGCGACGCGGCCGAGCGGCTGGAGGCCCTGAACGCGGCGTACGAGGAGCGGTTCGGACGCTCCATCCCGATGACCGACTCCTACCGCTCGTACGAGGGCCAGGTGTCGGTGCGCCGTGCCAAGCCGGGCCTCGCCGCGATCCCCGGGACGTCCAACCACGGCTGGGGCCTCGCGGTCGACCTGGGCCGGCCGATCTCGACCGGCGCGTCGGCCGAGTACGCCTGGATGCGGGTCAACGGGCCCAAGTACGGCTGGGACAACCCCTCGTGGGCTCGCCTCACCGGGTCCAAGCCGGAACCCTGGCACTTCGAGTTCTTCGCCGCGGGCGCGATCCCGGACCGCGCGCTGGACGAGGACGACGTCGCGCTCTGGCCTACCCCGCACACCCGCGCGCCGAGCCCCGACAAGGACAGCGGTACGCCGACGCCCGAGCCGCCGCGGCCGAACCCCGCGCCCAGCCCGGCGCCGAACCCGTCCACGCCCGCCCCGTCGCCGAAGCCGTCACCGAAGCCGTCGCCGCCACCCGTGACGCCGAGCCCGACGCCGTCGACGCCTAGCCCGACGCCCACGCCTTCGACGCCGACCCCGACGCCGACCCCGAGCGAGCCGTCGACGCCTACCCCGACGCCGACCCCGACGCCCACGCCGAGCGAGCCGTCGACCCCGCCGCCGCCCTCGACTCCGCCGCCGACGGACCAACCGACGGATCAACCGACGGATCAGCCGACGGATCAGCCGACGAACCAGCAGTCACCGGCGCCGTCGTCGTCCCCCTCACCCACCACCACCGCGGGCAGGCAGCCGGACGAGGCGGACGGCGAGGACGGCGCGACCCCCACCCCGACGCCGACCGACCCCACGACTCCGTAGAGCTAGCCTCTGGTCCATGACCAGCGAACCAGAGGCCGGCGACCCCCGGCGCTTCCTGCGCTCGGGCCGTCTGGAGTCGATGCCGAGGCGGTGGCGGGACAAGGTCGCCGTCACGCGATACGTGGCCACTCAGGTGCTGCCCGTGCTGCTCGAGCCTGTCGCGGAACGGGAGCTCACCCAGCGCCTGGCCGAGGTGGCGCACGACCCCGTCGGACTGCGGCGGGCGATGGTGGACCAGGGCCTCGTGAAGCGGACGCGGGACGGTGCCGAGTACTGGCGCACCGAGCGCACCGAGTACGACCCCGCCGTCTTCGTCCCGGACGTGCGCCAGATCGCGGGGGAGCCCATGCTGGAGCCGGCGCCCCCGGAGGAAGACGGGGCTGGCGGGCGCTTGACCGATCCGCGGGAGACCCGCGACCAGAGCACGAAGGGCGAGACGCGATGAGCGAGGAGCGTGCTGTCGCCGCGCTGGAGGCGGCGGGCATCCCGTTCGAGCTGGTCCGGCACGGCAGGGTGTCGTCGTTGGAGGAGGCCGCCGCAGCGCGGGGGATCGACCCTGCCCGGCTCGCCAAGACCATCGTGGTGCGCCGCGGGGACGACGACTTCCTCTTCGTCCTGGTCCCCGGCGACCGGCAGATCTCCTGGCCCAAGCTACGGGCGCTCCTAGGTGTCTCCCGGCTGTCGATGCCGGACAAGGACGTCGCATTCCAGGTCACCGGGTACGAGCGGGGAACAATCACTCCTTTCGGCTCGTTCAACAGCTGGCCGGTCGTCGCAGACTCGCGGCTCGCGGAGCCCGGACCGGTGTCCATCGGTGGTGGTGCGCACGGCGTGGGCGCTACGGTGGATGCCGCGGACCTCGTGAGGTCGCTGTCGGCGACGGTCGCCGACGTGACCGATCCGCTCTGAGACCTGTCACCAGACGATCTTCTGGACGCAACCAGACCGTAACGGTGTGGGGGTGGACGGAAACGGTGTTCGGGGCGAGACTCGGAGGGGGACATTTCTTGCCAAGCATCGGCAAGGCAAAGTCACGAGACGTCAAAAACGTCTATCCGCCACACCGTCTACGGAGTACGGAGCAAACCACAACCATGGACCCACTTCCGTCATCGACCACATCGGAACCCAGGTCCGGCTCGGGCATCGCCTGCCGGCACACGTTCGAAGGCTCGGTCATCACGCTGTGGGGCGATGTCGACGCCCTCCTGCGTGAGCCGGCGAGCGAGGCGATGGCCTCGCTGGCAGCCAGGCCGGCCCCCGCGCCCGTCATCGTCGACGCGCGCGACGTCACCTTCATCGACTCCTCCGGGGTCGCCTTCATCCTCCAGGTCTTCGTCCTCGGTGAGGAGACCGGCTCGCCGGTGCTCCTGCGCGAGCCGTCGGCGGCCGTCATGGAGGTTCTCGAGATGGTCGGGATCAGCGAGCGTCTGCCGGTGGTCGGCAGCGCCAAGGTGCCCGCCTGACGGAGCTGAGTCGGGAGGTGCGGGCAGAGTCGCCTGCGCCTCCCGTTCTCGTTCCCGGCCCCGGGCCGGCCCCCGCCCTAGGGTGAGGGCATGGAGGGACTCGACGGCGCCACGCTCCTCGGCGCCCGCCTGTGGAGACAGCACCTCAGAGGCCCGGGCCTGCCAGGACCCACGGACGTGGTCCGTGCCCTCGGTGCCGTCCAGGGGCAGGAGTTCCGGCCCGCTCTCTGGGGCCTCGCGCAGCGCTGCGCGACCCGCCCGGGGGAGTCGGCGCTCCGTCGGCTGTTCGACGACGGTGCGATCCTGCGCACCCACGTGCTGCGCCCGACCTGGCACCTCCTGGCGCCCGACGACGCGCGGTGGATCCTGACCCTGTCCGCTCCGCGGGTCCACCGGGCGAACGGGACGATGTACCGGAGGTTCGACGTGGCGGACGTGACGCGGGCGACGGACGTCGTGGCCGAGCTCGTCGCCGACGGGCCGCGGACGCGGCCGGAGCTGGCGGAGGGCCTGGCCGCCCGCGGCATCGACACGAGCACCCGCCCGGCACCGCCCGGAACCGTGGGCCCCGGCCCCGGGATCGCGGTCACGCTGCTCCTCATGCGCGCCGAGCTGGACCGGGTCGTGATCAGCGGGCCGCTGAACGGCAGGCAGCACACGTACGCGGCGTTCGACGCCCGCGTCCCGGAAGGGTTCGGTCCGCTCGGCCCCACGTACGACGAGGAGGCGGCGGTAGCGGAGCTCGTGCGCCGCTACCTCGCCACGCGGGCCGCGGCCACAGTCAAGGACCTCGGGGCCTGGTCGGGTCTCACGCTGAGCCAGGTCCGGAGCGGGCTGGCCCTCCTGTCCGACGACGTGGCCGCCCTTCCCGGCGCGGGCGACCTGGAAGGGCTCACGTTCTGGCACCTGCGCGACTGCGACCCCCGGGAGCCGGTGCCGCCCGGCACCGGCGTGCGGCTGGACCTGCTGCAGGCCTACGACGAGCTGTTCATGTCGTACACCGAGTCCCGGGGCGTGGTGGTGGACCCGGCCGCCGCGGCCGCGTCCCGGGCGGGCGCCTACGTCCATGCCGTCGTCGTGGACGGTCTCGTGACGGGGCGCTGGCGCTGGCCGCCTGCCGCGGCCGCGCTGCCCGACCTCGACGTCCAGTGGTTGAGAGAGCCCGGCCCAGGCGTCGCGGACGCCCTCGGGAAGACCCTCGAGGAGCTGGGCGACCACCTGGCGGGATAGCCGGACCCGGCGTCTGTCGTGGCAGGCTGAGGCCGTGACGAGCAACAGCATGAACTGGGCAGGCAACCTCACCTACTCCGCCGAGCGGGTGGCGCGACCGCGCAGCCTCGACGAGCTGGGCGACCTCCTCGCCGCAGGTGGCCGGGTGCGCGCCCTCGGGTCGCGGCACTCGTTCAGCGACGTGGCGGACACCACCGGCGTCCACGTCCAGGTGGACGCGGTCGACGACGGCCGCCCGCCAGTGGACCTCGACCCCGCCACCGGTGTGGTCTCGGTCAACGGCGGCCTGCGTCACGGCGAGGTGGCGACAGCCCTCCACGCGCAGGGCCGGGCCCTCAGCAACCTGGCGTCCCTCCCGCACATCTCGGTCGCGGGGGCCGTCGCCACCGCCACGCACGGCTCGGGCGACCGCAACCGGAGCCTGGCGAGCGACGTCGTCGGCCTGGAGCTCGTCACCGTCGACGGCGGCCGCCGGACCCTGCGTCGTGGCGACGCCGACTTCCCGGGCGCCGTGGTCTCCCTGGGAGCGCTCGGCATCGTCACGCGGGTCGAGCTCGCCACGCGGCCCACGTTCGACGTGCGCCAGGACGTGCTGACCGACCTGCCCTGGGACGCCCTCCTGGAAAACTTCGACGCGGTCACGGGGAGCGCCTACTCGGTCAGCCTCTTCACGGGCGGGGCGGAGCCCACGGTGCGCCAGGTCTGGCGCAAGGCGGTGCAGGACGGCGACCAGACCGGCGTCGGGCAGCGCGAGGGGGACGACGACGTCCTGGTCGCCCTGGGCGCGAAGCCCGCCCCGGGCCCGCTCCACCCCATCCCGGGCGTGGACCCGCTCGCCTGCACGGCCCAGCTGGGCGTGCCCGGCCCGTGGCACGAGCGGCTGCCGCACTTCCGGCTCGACTTCACGCCGTCGGCGGGCGACGAGCTCCAGTCGGAGTTCCTGGTGCCGCGGACGCGGGCCGTGGCGGCGATCGAGGCGGTGCGGCGCCTCGCGTCCGTCGTGGCGCCCCTGCTGCTCACCACCGAGATCCGCACGGTCGCCGCTGACGACCTCTGGCTCAGCCCGTTCGACGAGGACTGCGTCGGCATCCACTTCACGTGGGTGGCGGACTGGCCCGCGGTGCGCGCCGTCCTGCCCCGCATCGAGGACACGCTCCTCCCGCTGGGTGCGCGACCGCACTGGGGCAAGCTGTCGACGGTCCCGGCGGCCGACGTCGCGGCGCTGTTCCCCGGCTTCGCCGCCTTCCGGGAGCTCGCCCACCGCCTGGACCCCGAGGGCCGCCTCCGCGGCGGGTACGTCGAGCGGCTTCTGGCTGACTGACGCATGATCGGGTCATGAGAGGTCCGGCGACCACTGCGGCACCAGCCCCGCGCGAAGAGTGGACGGGGCAGGTCGGGTTCATCCTGTCGGCCATCGGGTCGGCGGTGGGGCTCGGCAACATCTGGCGGTTCCCGGGAGTGGCCTACGAGAACGGCGGCGGGGCGTTCATCGTCCCGTACCTGGTCGCGCTCCTGACCGCGGGCATCCCGATCCTGTTCCTCGACTACGCGGTCGGGCACCGGTTCCGCGGCTCGGCGCCGCTGGCCCTGCGCCGGTTGTCCCGCCGGCTGGAGGTGCTCGGCTGGTACCAGGTGGCGATCTGCTTCGTGATCGCCGTCTACTACACGGCGGTGATCGCCTGGGCGCTCAGCTTCTTCGTGTTCTCGTTCGACCTGCGCTGGGGCGACGACACCGCCGGGTTCTTCGTGGGCGACTACCTCCAGGTGGCCGACGTAGGCGGTGCCGACCCCTGGTTCACGTTGGACGTGGTGCCCGGCGTGCTGATCCCGCTGCTGCTCGTCTGGGTCGTCACCATCGTGGTGCTCGCCGCAGGAGTGGCCCGCGGCGTCCAGCGCGTCAACGTCGTGTTCATGCCCCTGCTGCTCGTCGCGTTCGGGGCGCTCGTCATCCGGTCCCTCTTCCTCGACGGAGCGGCGGAAGGGCTGGACGCGCTGTTCACGCCGAACTGGGGGGCGTTGACCGACCCCAACGTGTGGATCGCCGCCTACGGGCAGATCTTCTTCTCGCTGTCCATCGCGTTCGGCATCATGATCACCTACGCCTCGTACCGGCGACGGCGGGCCAACCTGACCTCGCCGGGCCTGGTCGTCGCGTTCGCCAACTCCGGCTTCGAGGTGTTCGCCGGGATCGGTGTCTTCGCGGCGCTCGGCTTCCTGGCGCACGAGCAGGGCATCGCGGTGGCCGACGTCGAAGGGCTGACCGGCCCCATCCTCTCGTTCGTCACGTTCCCCGCCATCGTGTCGCAGATGCCGGCCGGGCCGCTGTTCGGGGCACTGTTCTTCGGCTCGCTCGTGATGGCGGGCTTCACGTCCCTGCTGTCCATCCTCCAGGTGGTCTCCGCCGCGTTCCAGGAGAAGCTGGGCTGGACGCGGGCGCAGGCGGCGGTGCGGGTGGGTGGCGCGGCGGCGGTCCTGTCCGTCGTGGGGTTCTCCACCACGACGGGGCTCATCGCCCTCGACACCGTCGACAACTGGGCGAACAACATCGGCATCGTCTCGTCGGCGGTGCTCCTGTGCATCCTCCTGGTCTGGGTCCTGCGGCGCGGCGAGGAGCTCCGCTTCCACCTGAACGCGGTCTCGACGATCACGGTGGGGCGCTGGTGGACCTTCTGCGTCGCGGTGCTCGGGCCGGTCGTGCTCGGCTACATGCTGGTCTCCCGGGTGGTCACGCTGATCGTCGAAGGGTACGAGGGTTACGCCGGCGGCTACCTCGTGGTCGTGGGCTGGGGAACCATCGTCCTGTTCGTCGTGGCCTCGCTCGTCCTGACCCGTACCCGCTGGCGGGTGGACCCCGACCAGCTCGTCGCGTGGCCGCCGTACGCCGGCCGCCCGGGAGGTGGTGACCGATGACCGCGTCGGCGATCGTCCTGCTGGTGCTGTCCCTGGTGATCGTGTGGGGCGGGCTGGCCGTGAGCATCGCGATGCTCGCTCGCACGCCGGAGCGCTCGGAGTGGCCCCAGGGCTGGTCGCACGAGGCGGAACGCCTGGACGCGAAGGAGGCGGCACGCGAGGCCGAGGCGCCCACGGAGCGCGACACGTAGGTGGCGGGGTCACACCCGGAGGCCCGGATGCGCCACCTCACCGTGCTGAAGCCGACGGCCACCGCGGCCGTCGTCCTGGCGACCGCCCTGGCCCTGACCGCCTGCACCTACGCGTCGCAACAGCTGGGCGGGGGCGGCACGGACGGCGCGAGCGCCCCCTCGTTCGACCCGTCCACGGTGGCCGAGGACGAGGCGATCGCCGCGATGCTCCCCGCCGACGTGGTGGCCGACGGCGTCCTCACGGTCGGCACCGAGACCGGCTACGCGCCCGCCGAGTTCATCGCCGCCGACGGCCGGACGCCGGTGGGCTTCGACATCGACCTGGTGCACGCGCTCGGCGCCGTGCTCGGCCTCGAGACGGAGATCCGGTCGTCCGAGTTCGCGGGCATCATCCCCGCCGTCGGCTCGCAGCTCGACCTCGGCGTCTCCGCCTTCACCATCACGCCGGAGCGCCTGGCCGAGGCGAACATGATCAGCTACTTCCTGGCCGGCTCGCAGTTCGCCGTCGCGGCCGGGAACCCGGAGGACGTCGACCCGGCCGCGGTCTGCGGCCTCACCGTGGCCGTCCAGACCGGCACCATCCAGGACGAGGAGCTCGACACCCTGTCCGCCGGCTGCACCGCCGCGGGTGACGAGGCGATCGACATCCTGCGCTACGACTCGCAGGCCGACGCGACCACGAACCTCGTGGGCGGCAAGGCCGACGCCACGTACGCCGACTCGCCCGTGATCGCCTACGCGGTGTCCCGGACGGGCGGCCAGATCGAGACGATCGGCGAGGTGCGCGACGCCGCCCCCTACGGCGTCGTCGTGGCCAAGGACGACGCCGAGCTGACCGCGGCCGTGCAGGCGGCGCTCCAGAAGCTCATGGACGACGGGACGCTGACGGAGATCTTCGAGTCGTGGGGCAACGCCGAGGGCGTGCTCGAGACCGCGGAGCTGAACCCGGCCGGCTGACCCTCCGGCCCCGGACCACGAGAGAGGTGAGCATGGCCACGGACTTCGAGCCGCTCCGCGCGCGGCCCGTGCCGCGCCCCGGGCGGTGGGTCTCCGCGGTGATCCTGCTGGTGCTGGCCGCCATGGCGGTCAACGGGCTGGTCACCAACGACAACTTCCGCTGGGACGTGGTGTGGCTGTACCTGCGTGACGTCGTGGTGGTGCGCGGCGTGATGTGGACGCTGGTCCTCACGTTCGGCTCCATGGCGCTCGCCGTGGTCCTCGCCGTCACGCTCGCCGTGATGCGCCGCAGCGACAACCCGATCATGCGGTGGGTGAGCTGGTTCTACATCTGGTTCTTCCGCGGCACCCCGATCTACACGCAGCTCGTCTTCTGGGGCCTGCTCGCCGTCCTGTACCCGCGTCTGTCGCTGGGGATCCCGTTCGGGCCCGAGTTCTTCGTGTTCTCCACCCAGGACGTCGTCACGGCGTTCTGGGCGGCGCTGCTCGGCCTCGCCCTCAACGAGGCGGCGTACCTCGCGGAGATCGTGCGCGCAGGTCTCGGCTCGGTCGACCCGGGCCAGGCGGAGGCCGCGAAGGCGCTCGGCATGAAGGACCCCGTGATCCTGCGCCGGGTGGTGCTGCCCCAGGCCATGCGGGTCATCGTGCCGCCCACCGGCAACGAGACCATCTCCATGCTGAAGACCACGTCGCTGGTGCTGGCGGTGCCGTTCACGCTCGACCTGACCTACGCCACCGACGCGATCGGCAACCGCACGTTCCTGCCCATCCCGCTCCTCGTGGTGGCCGCCTTCTGGTACCTGCTGATCACGAGCCTGCTCATGGTGGGCCAGCACTACGTCGAGCGGTACTACGGCCGCGGGTTCGGCACCGCGACGGTACGCGGCCCCCGGCGGGGTCCGGGCGGCGGGCGGCCCAGCCGCCAGGAGGCGATCGCCGACGCCGGCACCGTGAAGCAGGACCCCTTCCTGGAGGTGACCCCGTGAGCGAGGCGACCGCTGCGCCTGAGGCGACCGCGCCGTCGTCGGGCGCCCCGATGGTTCAGGTGCGGGGCGTGCACAAGGTGTTCGGGCACGGGCCGCACGGCGTGCACGTGCTGCGGGGCGTCGACCTCGACGTGACACGCGGGTCGGTGACGGTGGTGCTCGGGCCGTCCGGGTCCGGGAAGTCCACGCTGCTGCGCTGCGTCAACGAGCTCGAGGACATCTCCGCCGGGTCGGTCCACGTGGGCGGCGAGCTCATGGGCTACCGGCGGGACGCGGCCGGACGGCTGCACCGGCTGCACCCGCGCGCGATCGCCCGGCAGCGGGCTCGCATCGGCATGGTCTTCCAGCGCTTCCACCTGTTTCCTCACCTCACGGCGCTGGAGAACGTCATGGAGGCGCCGGTCCAGGTGCGGGGCCTGCGCCGGGCCGCCGCACGGGAGCGGGCGCTCGAGCTGCTCGACCGCGTCGGGCTGGGAGACCGGGTGGACCACTACCCGGCGCAGCTGTCGGGCGGGCAGCAGCAGCGCGTCGCCATCGCGCGGGCGCTCGCGATGGACCCGGAGCTCATGCTGTTCGACGAGCCGACGTCGGCCCTGGACCCCGAGCTCGTCGGGGAGGTGCTGGGGGTGATGCGCAGCCTTGCCGATTCCGGCATGACCATGATCGTGGTGACGCACGAGATCGGGTTCGCCCGCGAGGTGGCCGACCACGTGGTCTTCATGGACGAGGGCGCCGTCGTCGAGGAGGGCACGCCCGCGCAGGTGCTGGGCGCCCCCCGGGAGCAGCGGACGAAGGACTTCCTGGCACACGTGCTCTGAGGACCGGACAACTCCCGGCCGGTACCGTGCAACCCCCGGACGGTGCGCTGCGTCTAGGGTGCATGACAGTCGCCGAGCTGGGAGAACCCATGCCACCACCTGCCCTGTCCGCGGACCGGTCCCCGGCTCCCAGGGTCGAGGTGATCCGCACGGGCAGCACCGCCGTCGACGACTTCACCGCCTTCGCGCGGGCCCATGCGGCAGGCCTCCACCGGATCGCCTACCTCCTCTGCGGCGACGACCACCGCGCCCACGACCTCACGCAGCTCGCGCTCGAGCGGACGTTCCGCGCCTGGCCCCGGGTGGGCGACGGGAACCCGTTCGCCTACGCCCGGCAGGTCCTCTCCACGGCCCGCATCGACGGCTGGCGCCGTACCCGCCGCGAGACCACCGTGTCTCCCGACGACCTGCCCGGCCTCACCGAGGACCGCCCCGACGCGACCAGCGGCGTCGACGACCGGGAGCGGCTCGTCCGCGCGCTGCGCCTCGTCCCGGTGAAGCAACGCCGGGTCGTGGTGCTCCGCTACCTGCTCGACCGGTCCGAGCAGGACGTCGCCGCCGAGCTCGGCATCAGCAGCGGCACCGTGAAGTCGCAGGGCGCTCGCGGGCTGGCACGCCTGCGCCAGCTCCTGACCGAGGAGGACGCATGAGCACCGACGAGCAGTTCACAGCGCGCCTCCGCGGCCTCGCGGACGGCCTCGAAGCCCCCACCCCCGTCGATCCCGACGCCCTCGCGAGCGTCGCGGTGCGCCGTACCCGCACGCGCCGCGCCGTGGTGCGCTCCGGCGCCCTGACGGCGGTGGCCGCCCTGGTGGTCACAGCGGCCTTCACCCTGCCAAACGCCGGTCGCCCACCTCTCCCGGGAGGCGACGCCTCGCCGTCGGCCGGCACCGCGACGTCCCCCTCGCCAGAGGTGAGCGCGGAGAGCGAGGCGGCGCCGTCGCCGGACGCGAGCTCGTTGCCGCAGGGGACCCCCGTGCCGACCGTGTGGCGTGACCCCTTCGTGTACGAGGCCGCCACCGTGCCGGACGGTTGGCAGTCGACCGGGGTCACCGGACTGGCGCTCGCTCTTCCCGACTTCTGGACGGACCGTCCGCAGGACACGTGGCAGAACCTGGACTGGTACGACAAGGTCGCCTCCGATACGCAGATGGCGGCCATGGCGGCGGCGGAGCAGGCCGGTGGAGACGGGGATGCGGTCCCCCTGGTCCTGACGCCGAACGTCGGGGTCTTCGTGGGGACCTACGGGACCACACCGCCGCCGTCGAACGCAGCACTCCGGGACACGAACCTCGCGGTGCCCGGCGCCGACAAGGCTCATCTCCTGGTGCACGAGCCGAACACTGGGCTCCCCGGCCTGGAGCTGAGCCTGATCGTCCACCAGGCCGGCGGCCTCTGGTACAGCTTCCACGGCAACCTGCCCACAGGGGACGAAGGGCTCGCCATGGCCGACGCGATGGCCGCCTCGCTCGCCTTCATGGCGACGGGGCCGGAGATCCTGGCGGCGCTCCCGGCGGTGGACCACCTGCCGGTGCTGGAGCTCGCGCGCGGGATCCCGGAGGGCTGGACCCAGCACGACAAGCACGGGCTCGGTTATGCGTTGCCCCCCGGCTGGGCTGTCGACACGCGCGCGTTCGAGGCGGGCGAGCCCGCCGTCGCCGCCTGGTACCTGCCCGACGGTGTGGCGCCAGGTCTGGACAGCGACCTGACCATCATCTGGTCGCACGAGGACTACATCCCTCAGCATGAGCCCACGCAGGGGACCAAGCGGCTCATGATCGACGCCGCGAACCTGGCCACCACGTTCTGGGGCGAGACGGACTGGGGCGTGGACCCGGGGGGCGGCGAGAGCGCATTGCCGGTCGGCACCATCGTCCTGGTCGGCCACGCGATCGTGGAGCGGGCCGACGGCGGCGGCCACTACACCGTCTCGTGGTCGCTCCCGGCGGGCTCCGGGCCCCTCGTGGAGCAGTTTCTGGGGACGCTCACGATCCAGGACTGACGTGGCGCACTGCTCGCAGCACCCCGGTGGAACCTTCCGCCGGGGTGCTGCGTGTTCCGCTCGTGACAGTGACCACGGGAAGGCCCGCCCACAGGGCGGTGGTGATTCCCCTCGACGTGCCTGTGGATCTGGCGTCGCCCCCCGGCCACGTACTCTCCACGACCATGGACGACGACGCGGCCGGGGATGACCACGACGTCGTCGTGCGAGTGACGCACGCGAGCCGCAACGCGGAGTTCACAGAGTTCATGCGTGCCGCGAAGGACCCGCTGCACCGCATGGCCTATCTCCTGTGCGGGGATGCCCACCGGGCCGAGGAGCTCACCCAGCAGGCGTTCGAGCGTACCTACCGGTCGTGGCACAAGGCCCGGGACGGCGACCCGCTCGCGTACGCGCGACGGGTGCTGGCCAACCTCCGGATCGACACCTGGCGTCGCACGCGCCGCGAGGTGCTCACCGGGCCCGACGGCCTGCCGCACACGACCGCACGGGGCGAGCGACCGGCGTCGGGCACCGTGGACGACCGCGACGCCGTGGTGCGGGCGCTGCTGCGCCTGCCGCTCAAGCAGCGGCGCGTCGTGGTGCTGCGGCACCTGCTCGACCTGTCCGAGGCGGAGGTGTCCCACGAGCTCGGGATCCCTGTCGGGACGGTCAAGTCCACCGCGTCGCGGGCGCTCGCCCACCTGCGCGCGATGCTCGACCTTCAATCCCTAGGTGGTGCGCGATGAACGATTCTTTCGTGGAGCAGGTGCGGTCGGAGGCGTTCGCGGCGGTGCCGCCGTCGAACCTGGACCTCGACCAGGTGCTGCGCTCCAGCCGCCGAAAGGCTGCGCTCCACCGCGGTGCGATAGGTCTCGTCACGGCGTGCGCCGTCGGCTCCGTGGGCCTGGGGGCGGCGGTCTCGCTGCCCGGCGTGCTGCCGGGGCTGCCAGGGCTTGCCGAGGGTGCGCTCGTGGGCTCCTCGGCGGGGCCCGGCCTGCTGAGCGGGATGATCGGGACCGAGCTGGTCCGCACGACCCAGGCGGCGCCGGGCATCCGGCAGGTGGCGGAGAGCGCGTCCTACCGGGTGGACGACAACACGGTGGTGGTGGACCTGGGCCTCGACGCCTGGGCCGACCACGAGACCTTCCTGCTCGAGCTGTCGTTCGCGGACGTCGGCGGGCAGCCGCGGATCACGGAGAAGCGTGTGATCGCGGGTGACGCGTCCGACCTCCAGGCCCTCGCCCGTGGTGAACAGGCGGGTACCGAGGTGTGGCGCGGCCGCGGGAACGTCGAGATCTCCCGGCCTGACGGCCGAGGTGTGGTGATGGTCGGACAACCGATGCCGCTGGGACCTGGGTACTCGCTGAACGAGCACTTCCTCGTGCTCGACCAGCCCGTCCCGGCTGCCGACGGCACGACGACGCGTGCCGTGCAGGTCGACGATTTCATCGTGTTCGACGCTCCGCCTGAGGCCCTCTACGCGGTGGAGCTCGAGGGCGTGGCTCCGGCCCGGCCCCGGGGGATGCTCGTCGTCTCGGCGGGCAGCGACCCCCATGACTACAGCTGGGGCACGTCGTCGTGCGATGTGGAGCCGGGTTGTGCCGTGACGTACGATCCCGCGACGCGGCAGGTCACGCCGACGCCTCCTCGCACCGTGGACGAGACCGTCACCCAGCTGATCGCCATGACCGAGGACGGGTCGGAGACGAGCCGCGTCAACGCCATGCGCCTCTGCATGACCCAGCGGGGCAGTGCGTGGGAGGTGACCTCGTGGGAGGTCGTCTCCCCGATCCCGCCGGACGGTGTGGACGCGGGCACGTGGTACGCGTGCCTGCTGGACGTGACCGGCCCGGAGTCAGTGATTACCCACGAGCGGGTCGCTGCCGACTGATCCCGCTCCCGCCCGGTCCCGCTGTGGGTACGCAGATGGTCGCCCTCCGAGCCAGGAGGGCGACCATCTGCGTACCCACAGCGCTGCGGGGGGAGGCTACTCGTTCTGCTCGCAGGCGATGCCGTTGCCATTCCCGTCGAGCGCCCGCCGGTAGCCGGGGTCACCCTGCTTGATCGGCGTCACGCCCGCGTCGCGGGCCTGCTTGCAGTCCCAGTACCAGGCTTGCTGGTCGTTGTTGTCGTCGTCCTGCTGCTGTTCGTTCTCCTTGTTGGCGAGATCCGCTTCCTTCGCGTCGAGCTCGGCGTTCTTGGCGGTGAGCGCCGTCTCGCGGGCCATGAGGTCCGCCTCACGCTGGGCGAGGGCCGACTTCTGCTCGTCGAGCTGTTGCTGCGAGGCGGTGATCTCCGCCTCGCGCTCGTCGACCGTCGAGACCATCGCCTGGGCGTCCTGGATCTTCTGGTTCGCGTCGGCCGTCGAGCCTGCCATGACGATCGTGCCGATGATCACGCCGAGCGCCACGCCGGCCACGCCCACGCCGGCGAGGAGCCCGCCTCCCGGGCGGGTGCTGGCGGGGCGTGCGCCCGGCCCGGCAGGCCGGGGGCCAGCAGGGCCGCCGGGGCCCATGGGGCCTCCTGGGCCGGCCGGTCGTGCACCCTCCGGAGGCCGGGCAGGCGTCCCTCCACCACGCAGGGCGCGGAGCATCCCCTGGCCGGCTGCCACGATGCCGCGCGGCTGACCCGGCTCGCCGCCCATCGGCTGGCCGGACCCGTATGGACCCTGCCCGTACTGGCTGGGCATCGGCTGCCCGGGGCCGTACTGGCCCGGCATGCCCTGGCCCGGCATGGGCTGTCCGGGACCGTACGGACCAGGCGGCGGCGGGCCGTACCCGCCGGGGGCGCCCATCGGCTGGCCGGAGGCAGGCTGCCCCGGTGCGTACTGGCCCGGAATCGGCTGGCCGGGTGCCATGCGGATCGGGGCCATGGTCATGGTCGCGTCGGCCTGCGGGTGGCTCGCCGCTGCCGGCGCGTACGTGGCGGCGGGCGGGGCGACCACCTGGATGGACTGGGTCCGCGTCTCCTCGCGCCGTCCGGCTGGGGACGAGGCGGGGGAGGGCCCGCCAGGTCCACCGGCGGGGCCGCTCACGAGCGCGGGCCCGCCCACCATCGTGGGGGCCTCGCTCGGGGCAGGCGGTGGCGGCGGTGTGGACGTCGGCTCGTCCACCCAGTACTCCCACCCGGGTGGAGCCGGTGGCCAGGCCGGGTCGGGGGTCCAGCTCGCGTCCGGACGGAAGCCTGGGGGCACTTGCCAACCCGGCGGCGGGTTGAAGCGCACGGCCATGGTCACTCCTTCAGATCGGTGCGGGCCCCACTATCGGCCATGTGGGGCCGTTCGCGCCAGGGGCCACTGGCGCGAACCGGACATTTTTATCGTGTCTTGGGTAGGCGGTGTGTCAGAGGTCACTGGTAGACCTGGGACATGTTCCTCCTGGAGCGGGACCAGCCTGCCACGCTCGTGCACTCGGCCAGTGACCTCGTTGTGGCCGCCGAGTGTGAGCTGCGCCTGCTGCGCCGGATGGACGAGCTGCTCGGCCGGGTCCCGCGCCAGGGTCCCACAGAGGACGAGATGCTGGCTCGCACGGCGGAGCTGGGGGCCGCGCACGAGGCCAGGGTGCTCGACGACCTTGTGG
The DNA here is from genome assembly GCF_003946865.1 of Antribacter gilvus. Classification (GTDB taxonomy): domain Bacteria; phylum Actinomycetota; class Actinomycetes; order Actinomycetales; family Cellulomonadaceae; genus Antribacter; species Antribacter gilvus. The sequence continues at coordinate 169,636 of NZ_QXTH01000004.1, read as the reverse complement.
CCCGCTACGGCCGGTCCGACGGGCTCGGCCCGGGGGTGTACGAGGTGCCGCCGGCCGGGCGCACCACCGCCGAGCGGCTCGGGGAGGCGCACGACGCCACGCTCGTGGCGATCGAGGCCGGCGTCGACGTGGTCTATCAGGCCAGCTTCTTCGACGGCAGCTTCTACGGCCGGGCCGACTTCCTGGTCCGCGAGGACCTCCCGGGCCGCGAGACCCGAGGCGTCCGCACGCCCCGGTACGCGGTGCACGACACCAAGCTCGCCCGCCGCGCCAAGGTCACGGCGCTGCTGCAGCTCGCCGCCTACGCGGACCAGCTGCGCGCCGCGCACGTCGACCCCACCGAGCACGTGCACCTCGTGCTGGGCACGGGTGTGCCGTCGTCGCACCGCCTCGCCGACCTGCTGCCCCTGCTCCGGCAGAGGCGTGAGCGGATGCTCGCGATCCTCTCCGAGCACGTGACCGACGACGCCCCGGCCGCCTGGGGGGACGAGCGGTACCGGGCCTGTGGTCGCTGCGAGGTCTGTGCCGCTGAGGCGGAGGCGCACCGGGACGTCCTCACGGTGGGCGGCGTCTATGTGACGCAGCAGGCGCGCCTCGCCTCGGCGGGAATCCGCACCATCGACGAGCTGGCGGTGGCGCAGGAGGCGCCCGAGGGGATGTCGGCGGGTGCGTTCGACGGCCTGCGCCTGCAGGCCCGCCTGCAGCTCGGCGTCGAGCAGGGCCATGGGTCGGTACCTGTGGAGGGCGGGGAGCTGCGGTGGCTGCTGACGTCGCCACAGGCGGTCGACCGCCTGCCCCCGGCCGACGAGGGGGACGTGTTCTTCGACTTCGAGGGCGACCCGCTGTGGGAGGACCCGGGCCGCGCCTACGGGCTCGACTACCTCTTCGGCCTGGTGGTGCGCTCCGGCAGCGAGTGGACGGAGGCGCCGGGCGCGCGGACGGTGTGGCGCGCCCCAGCGGGATCGCCGCCCTTCGTGGGCTTCTGGGCCGACGACCTGGAGCAGGAGAAGCAGGCGCTCGTCGACTTCGTGGACTACCTGCGTCGTCGCCGTGAGCGGTACCCAGGCCTGCACGTCTACCACTACGCGCCCTACGAGAAGACGCACCTGCTCTCGCTCGCAGCCCGGCACGGCGTCTGCGAGGAGGCTGTGGACGACCTGCTGCGCGAGGGCGTCCTCGTCGACCTCTTCGCCGTGGTGCGGCAGAGCGTGCGGATCTCGGGCCGGTCCCGCTCCATCAAGAAGCTCGAGCCGCTCTACATGGGGCAGAAGCGCACGGGCGAGGTGACCGACGGCGGGGCCTCCGTGGTCGCGTTCGCGACCTACACGGCGCACCGGGAGGCCGGTGAGGTCGCCGCGGCGGAGGACCTGCGGACAGCCATCACCGAGTACAACCGGTACGACTGCGACTCCACGCTCGAGCTGCTCGGCTGGCTCCGCCGGGCGAGGGCGCAGGTGTACGGGTCTCCACCGGCACACCCGCAGGCGGTGACGCTCGACGACCGCATCGACAGGCAGGCGGGCACGGACGTGGAGGGGGACGCCACGCCGGTCCGGCCCCCCAACGAGGCCAGGGTGCGCCGCGAGGCCCTCGAGACGGCGGTGCGGGAACGGGTGTCCGTCCGCGACGCCGAGCGACGAGCCGAGGGCGTGGACGAGCGGGACGCCGACACGCGGGCGCTGGCCGTGCTGGGGGCGGCGGTGAACTACTACCGCCGGGAGGAGAAGCCCTTCTGGCAGGCCCACTTCGCCCGGCTCGAGCAGCCGGTGGACGAGTGGCCCAGCCGCAGGTCCTGGTTCCACGTGGAACGCTCCGAGGTGGTCACCCCGTGGGCCTCGCAGGAGGGCCGCCAGTCGCGGGGCCGGGTGGTCGCGCTCGAAGGGCGGCTCGCCGAGGGGGCTGAGCTCGGGGTCGGGGCCACCGTGAACGTGCTCTACGAGCCGCCGCTGCCCGCGGCTCTGGGGGAGCCGGGACCCGGGGCGTTCCGGGTGTGCCACTCGCGGGCGGAGATCCTCGCGGTCGCCCCGCACCCGCACGACCCTGCCCTCTCGGTCCTGACGGTCGCGGAACGGCTGCCCCGCCGCCTTCCCGACGGGCTCGCGGTCGAGGACGCCTGCTACGACAACCCGCCGATGGCGCTCGCCGTCGCGGCGGGCCCACGGCACGACGCACAGGAGCAGTCTGTCGAGGACACGGCCCGCGAGGCGCTCGACGTGTGGGACCGCACCGGCGGCCTCCCGCGCAACGCCGTGACGGACCTGCTGCGGCGGGTCCCGCCGACACTGGTGGCGGGAGGCGCCCTGCCGCGGCCGGAGCATCCCGGCGCGGGAGGCGCCGTGGACCCGCTCGCCGAGGCCGTCTACCAGGCCGCGCTCCGGCTCGACCGCACCACCCTGGCCGTACAGGGCCCGCCCGGGACCGGAAAGACCCACGTGAGCTCGCACGTCATCGCCCGGCTGGTCAGCGAGCACGGGATGCGGGTCGGAGTCGTCGCCCAGTCGCACTCTGCCGTGGAGAACCTCCTCCGGGCGGTGGTCGGCAAGGCGGGGCTCCCGGCGGAACGCGTCGCGAAGAAGAAGCGAACGGGTACGGCTGCGGAGGTCGGCACGCCGGTCCCCTGGACGGAGCTCGGCAACGCGGAGCTGGCGGCGTTCGCCGAGGCGCACCGCGCCGACGGGTGCGTGGTGGGCGGCACCGCCTGGGACTTCGCCGACGCGCGCAGGTGGCCCACGGAGGGTCTCGACCTGCTCGTCGTGGACGAGGCCGGTCAGTTCGCGCTCGCGGACGCCGTGGCAGTCGGCCGAGCGGCGCGGAACCTGCTGCTCCTCGGCGATCCACAGCAGCTTCCACAGGTCAGCCAGGGCCTGCACCCCGAGGGTGTGGAGGGATCGGCGCTCGGGTGGGTGGCCGGCGGCCACGACGTGCTCCCCGCCCACCTGGGGTACTTCCTCGACGTGTCGTGGCGGATGCACCCCGACCTGTGCGCCGCGGTCTCCCGCCTGTCCTACGAGGACCGGCTCGCCGCCCACCCCAGAGCGGCCCGCAGGACGCTCGACGGGGTGCCGTCGGGGGTGCGCACCGTGCGGGTCCCGCACGCCGGCAACGTCGTGGCCTCGCCCGAGGAGGCGGCCGAGGTGGTCCGGCAGGTACAGGCGGTCGTGGGCCGCGGCTGGCGGGACGACGATGCGCCCTCACGGCCCCTCGAGGCACAGGACGTCATCGTCGTGGCGCCGTACAACGCCCAGGTCACGACAGTGCGGCGGGCGCTCGCCGACGCTGGTCTCGGCAGCACGGAGGTGGGGACCGTCGACCTCTTCCAGGGCCGGGAGGCGCCCGTCGTCGTCGTGACGCTCGCGGCCTCCTCGCCGCACGACGTCACGCGGGGGATGGGCTTCCTCCTCGACCGGCACCGCATCAACGTGGCGGTGTCGCGGGGCCAGTGGTGCGCCGTCGTGGTGCACTCACCGGACCTCACCGAGTTCTGGCCGCACACCGTCGAGGGCGCCGAGGACCTGGGCGCGTTCCTCGCGCTGACAGGCCGGGCCTGACGGTCCACCCGTCGGCCCGGCCGTAGCGATCCGACCTAGAAGTCCCCGCCGCCGAAGTCCCCGCCGAAGTCGCCCCCGCCGAAGTCGCCGCCGAAGTCGCCTCCGCCGAACCCGCCGCCGTCGCCCTCGGCCGCGACGTCGCCGGCCCCAGCGTCGGCGCCCGGGTCAGCACCGGGGTCAGCACCGGGGTCGCCCTCGGCGCCCGCCTCCGTCCCGGCCTCGCCACCGGCGAAGTCCTGGCCCGGGTCACCGAACTCGGGCCCGAACATCGCGTCCGCGATCGCCGAGCCGATCACGACACCGGCGATCGTGCCGAGCAGGCTCCCGCCCACCATGGCGCCGAATCCCGGCCCGCCGCCGCCGAACCCGCCCTGCGCCCCGGGCCGCCCCTGACCGCCGAACGTGTTCAGCAGGGTCCCGGGGTTGCGCACCTCCGCGCGCGTCGCCATGCGGGCGAGCGAGCGCGGGTCGTCCGCCGTCGTGCGCTCGGACTGGGGAACCTGCTCGGACAGCTGGGTGAGCACCTGGCGGCGCTGCTCAGGGGTGAGGTTTGCGAACGCCTCGGCGTGCGCCTCCTCGACGGCGTCCGGCGGCGCCGTGCGCAGGAGGTACTTGTAGCGCTCGACGGCGACCTCGTCCTCGCTGCGGCCGGTTGCCGCGGCGGAACCGTAGGCGGGAGCGTCCTGCGGCTGGTAGGCAACCCGCCGGTCTGCGCCGGTCGTGCTGTCGCGGCCCGTCGTGCGGTCTCCGCCCGTCGTGCTGTCGCGCGGCTCGCGCCCGAGAAGTCGGTCGAGGAAGCCCATGGTCGTGCCCTTCGTGAAGGCTCGCCGGTCGGCGAGACGGCCTGCCTACTGTGGAACGCCCTCCGGACGCGCGGGGTTCCCCACCCCGCTCCGGTCAGGAGCACCCCGCTCCGGTCAGGAGCGCCCGCACCAGCCTCCCGGACATAGCAACGGCCCGCACCTTCCGAAGAAGGTGCGGGCCGTCGGCGCTCAGGGTCAGACGGGGCGGATGTTCTCCGCCTGCAGGCCCTTGGGGCCCTGCTTCACGTCGAACTCGACACGCTGGTTCTCCTCCAGCGTGCGGTACCCGTTGGACTGGATGGCGCTGAAGTGCGCGAACACGTCGGCGCTGCCGTCCTCGGGGGCGATGAAGCCAAAGCCCTTCTCGGCGTTGAACCACTTGACGGTTCCGAAAGCCATAACTGCTCCTTGCAAGAGGCGACGACCCCGACCTTCGGAGTCGTACATCACGGTGTCGTCGTCATCTCTCGGAAGAACGATCGAGGCACTGCAATGACTCAAGCGTACCCGGTCCGGCCCTCGGCGTCCCGGTCTAATCGTGATCATCTTGCACGCAGGGTGTTAGAAAGGTGCCATGACGGTGCCACAGATCTCCTTGAACAACGGTGTCAGCGTCCCCCAGGTGGGGCTCGGCGTCTTCCAGGTGCCGGACGACAGTACGCAGGTCACGGTCGAAAAGGCGCTGGAGCTGGGCTACCGCCACGTCGATACTGCCGCCGGCTACTACAACGAAGCGGGCGTCGGTGCAGCCGTGCGCGCGTCGGGTCTGCCGCGAGAAGAGTTGTTCGTCACCACCAAGCTCCGCAACGGTGACCAGGGTTACGAGAGCGCCCTCCGCGCCTTCGAGGACAGCCGCCGTGCCCTCGGTCTGGACGTCGTCGACCTGTACCTCATCCACTGGCCGGTCCCCAGCAAGGACCTCTACGTGGAGACGTGGCGGGCGTTCGAGAAGCTGTACGCGGAGGGGGCAGTCCGGGCGATCGGAGTGTCCAACTTCCTCCCCGACCACCTCGACCGCCTGCTGGCGGAGAGCGAGGTCGTGCCGGCCGTGAACCAGATCGAGATCCACCCGACGTACCGCCAGCCCGCGACGGTCGAGTCCGGCCTCCGGCACGGCATCGTGCCGGAGGCGTACTCGCCCCTGGGCCGGGGGCAGGACCTCGAGGCGGCCGCCGTCACGGCGGTCGCCACGGAGCTCGGGATCACCCCGGCGCAGGTCGTCCTGCGCTGGCACGTGCAGCACGGTGCGATCGTCATCCCGAAGTCGGTCAACCCCGAACGGATGGCGACGAACATCGATCTGTTCTCGTTCGACCTCTCGGACGACCACATGGCCCAGATCGACGCCCTGCACCGCGACGACGCCCGGATCGCCTCCGACCCGGCGACGGCGGCCTTCACCCAGTTCAGGAGCTGAACACCCGTGGACACGGGATGGCACAGCCCTCACCAGGGACGGCACCGTCACCTGTTTCCCAAGGACAGTCCGCCGGGCTTGTAGCACAGGTCACATCATCGTAACGATGTGGTCCGCGTGACGGACGCGACACACGAACGTCACACAAGGTGGTTACTTTCAGCGATCACGGCGCGGGCAACGGATCCTCGTCGCGATCGGTGCGTCAACGGTGCGTCGTCCGCCAACCCAGGACGACATGACAGGAAGTAGGAGAACCTTGAGGCGGAACACTCTGTTTGCGGCGGGCGCACTGACGCTCGCCGTTGCGCTGACCGCATCAGCCTGTGGCACGGTCGAGACCGGCGGCGGCGGGGGCGGGGGCACCGAGGGCGAGTGCGCGATCAAGGTCGGCGTGATGGGCGCTCTCTCGGGAGCCAACGCCGGCATCGTCATCCCGTCGGTGAACGGCGCCAAGCTCGCGCTGAAGGAGTACCAGGAGACCGACCCCGAGTGCGCCGTCGAGCTCATCGAGTTCGACACCGAGGGCGACCCGGCCAAGGCCACCCCCGTCGCGACCCAGATGTCGACGGACGAGTCCTTCCTCGGCGTCATCGGTGGTGCGTTCTCCGGCGAGACGCGCGCCACCAAGGCGATCTTCGACGACTCCGGCCTGACGATGATCAGCCAGTCGGCCACCGCGACCGACCTGACGCAGGAGGAGCCGGCTGACGTGTTCCACCGCGTCGTCGGCCACGACCTGGTCCAGGGCACCGCGATCGCCAACTACGTCGGCGAGACGCTCGGCGCTTCCAAGGTCTTCGTCGTGGACGACTCCACCGCCTACGGCGAGCCGCTCGCGGGCAAGATCAAGGAGATCCTCGGCGACAAGGTCGCCGCGACCGACAAGACGCAGGAGAAGCAGACCGACTTCTCCGCCGTCGTCGGCAAGATCAAGGGCGCCCAGCCCGACGCCGTCGTCTACGCGGGCTACGCCGCCGAGGCCGGCCCGTTCCTCAAGCAGCTGCGTGACGCCGGCGTGACCGTGCCGTTCGTCGGTGGCGACGGCCTCTACGGCGTCGACTTCCCCAAGGCTGCCGGCGAGGCCGCCGAGGGCGCCATCGTCACCTGCCCCTGCGTCCCGGTCGAGGGCACCTTCGCCGAGGACTACGAGGCCGAGTTCGGCGAGGCCGCCGGTGCGTACGCCGGTGAGGGCTACGACGCGATGAACATCTTCCTCGAGGCCTTCGCGGCGGGGAACACCACGCGCGAGGACGTCGAGGCGTTCGTCGACGCGTACGAGGGTGAGGGTCTGACCAAGACCTACAAGTTCGACGAGGTCGGCGACGTCGACCAGGCGAACGTGACCGTGTGGTCCTACAAGGTCGAGGGCGGCGTGCTCGTCCCCGACCAGGAGATCAAGCAGTAGCAAGCCACTGCGTCGAGTACCGGTGGGGCGGCGAGGTCTACCTCGCCGCCCCACCGGTACGTTAACGGACCATTCGGAGACAAACTTATGGACTTCACGAACCTCATCGAGGGGCTCGCGGGATTTACGGTCGATGGCCTGACCAAGGGATCGATCTACGCGCTCGTCGCCCTGGGCTACACCCTGGTGTACGGCGTGCTGCGACTCATCAACTTCGCGCACTCCGAGGTGTTCATGGTGGGCGCCTGGACGGTGCTCGGCGTGTACACGGCGGTCGGTGCCCACTCCGGCGTCGGCGTCTGGCTGGCGATCGGGATCACCCTCCTCGCCGGCCTCGTCGCGGCCCTCGTGTCGGCAGGTACCGCGCTCGTCGTCGAGCGGGTCGCCTACCGTCCGCTGCGCAACAAGAACGCGCCGCCACTCATCGTGCTGATCACGGCGATCGGCTGCTCGCTCGTGCTCGTCGAGATCTTCGGCCATGCGCTGCGGGTCTTCTTCGGTGCCCCCTTCGGCCGGTCCGCCGTGAACATCCCGACGGTCGTGCCGACGCGCGAGGTGTTCACGATCGGCAACTTCAACATGAGCAACATCGACCTGATCGTGATTCTCGCGGCGGTCGGGATGATGGTGGCCCTGGACCTGTTCGTGAACAAGTCCCGCCTCGGCCGCGGTGTCCGGGCCGTCGCCCAGGACCCCGACACGGCCTCGCTCATGGGTGTCAACAAGAACAACGTCATCATGCTGGTCTTCATCATCGGTGGTGTGGCGGCCGGTCTCGCGGCGCTCCTGCACACGATGAAGTACGACTTCGCCAAGTTCGACATGGGCTTCCTGATCGGCATCAAGGCGTTCACGGCTGCCGTGCTCGGCGGCATCGGCAACCTGCGGGGCGCGCTCGTGGGTGGCCTGCTGCTGGGGGTGTGCGAGGTCTACTCCTCGGCCCTCATCAGCTCGAACTGGGAGGACGTGACGGCATTCGTCATCCTTGTCGTCGTCCTCATGTTCCGTCCCACCGGCATCCTCGGTGAGTCCCTCGGGAAGGCTCGCGCATGACCGACACCACGCCCCAGAAGTCCGTGCTGAAGAGGGTCGCGGCCGTCCCGTCGTTGCTCGGCGGCGCCCCCCAGTGGGTGAAGGTCCCGCTGATCCTGCTGGTGCTCTCGTTCTGCGTGTACCTGCCGTTCCTCAACATCCTGCCGTTCGCCTACATCCGGACGGACCTTCGTCCCAACGGGTCCGACTGGTCCACCGTGCTCTTCACGATCGCGCTCTACATGATCGTGGCGGTCGGTCTGAACGTCGTCATCGGCTGGGCGGGCCTGCTCGACCTCGGCTATGTCGGCTTCTACGCCGTCGGCGCCTACTCGATCGCGCTCTTCGGCTCGCCCGCCTCGCCCGTGACCAAGGCGATCGCGGCGCAGTTCGGCCTGCCGGAAGGCTGGTCGATGGCCTTCGCGGCCTGTATCCCGCTGGCCATCTGCATCGCCCTGATCGCGGGGGTCATCCTCGGCGCGCCCACCCTGCGCCTGCGCGGTGACTACCTGGCCATCGTGACGATGGGCTTCGGCGAGATCATCCGTATCGTCATGCGCAACTCGACGTGGACGGGTGGCCCGGCCGGCATCATCGCGGTCCCGGAGCCCCCGGCGGCGGACGAGGACTTCTTCAACACGATCGACGTGCACCGCTGGTACTGGCTCGCCCTCGCAGTCCTCGTCATCCTCATCTGGCTCATGCGCCGCCTCGAGCACAGCAGGGTCGGCCGCGCCTGGCTCGCTATCCGCGAGGACGAGGACGCCGCGGCGGTGATGGGCGTCAACGCGTTCAAGTACAAGCTGTGGGCGTTCGCCATCGGCGCGTCGCTCGGCGCGATCGCCGGCCTGCTCTTCGCGAGCAAGCAGGCGTACGTGGAGCCGAACGGCTTCCAGCTGAACCTGTCGTTCCTCTTCGTCGCGATGGTCGTCATCGGCGGCTCCGGCAACATCTGGGGGGCGCTGTTCGGTGCCTTCCTGATCACGTACCTGCCGGAGCGATTCCGCGAGTTCGAGTCGTGGCGCCCGCTGGCGTTCGGCGTCGCGCTCGTCGCGATCATGGTCCTGCGCCCGCAGGGCCTCTTCCCCAACCGTCGTCGGGCCCGTGAGCTCGAGGACCGCAAGCACGAGGCAGAGGAGGCTGCAGCTGATGCCTGAGCAGACCATCCCTGAGTCCACGTCCGTCCAGGACGCGCCCATCAGCGACAGTGAGGTGCTGCTCACGGTCGACCACGTGACGCTCCGCTTCGGCGGCGTCGTCGCGCTGAACGACGTCGACTTCGAGATCCGCACCGGGGAGATCCTCGGCCTGATCGGCCCCAACGGGGCCGGGAAGACGACGTGCTTCAACGCGATGACGGGCGTCTACAAGCCCACGTCGGGAAGCATCACGTTCGACGGCACCCAGATCGCGGGGAGCAAGCCTCACCAGATCACCGCGCTGGGCATCGCGCGCACGTTCCAGAACATCCGCCTCTTCCCGGAGATGTCGGCGCTCGAGAACGTGATGGTGGGCTGCGACGCACGGAACAAGACCTCCGTGCTCGGCGCCCTGTTCCGGATGTACCGGATCTGGGGCCTGCCCGAGGAGGACCTGCCTCGCAACCCGGTCAGGCGTGCCCTCGCCAAGGTGATCGGCGTCAGCCGCCACGAGGTCGAGGAGCGGCGCAGCCGCCGCAAGTCGTGGGAGCTCCTCCGGTTCGTCGGCATCGCCGACCGCGCCGACGAGCTCTCCCGCAACCTCCCGTACGGGTACCAGCGCAGGCTGGAGATCGCCCGCGCGCTGGCGACGGACCCGAAGCTGCTCTGCCTGGACGAGCCGGCGGCCGGCTTCAACCCGGCGGAGAAGGAGGACCTCATGGGCCTCATCCGCCGCATCCGCGACCGTGGCCTCACCGTCCTGCTCATCGAGCACGACATGAGGCTGGTCATGGGCGTGACGGACCGCATCGTGGTCCTCGAGTTCGGCTCGAAGATCGCCGAGGGTGCTCCGGCCGTGGTCGCCCGCGACCCGAAGGTCATCGCTGCTTACCTGGGAGAGCCAGATGCTGCTTGAGGTCAAGGACATCGTCCTCAACTACGGGAAGATCGAGGCCCTGCACGGGCTCTCGCTCGAGGTCGGCGAGGGCGAGGTGGTCTCCCTCATCGGGGCCAACGGCGCCGGCAAGACGTCGACCATGCGGGCGATCTCGGGCGTGCGTGGCGTGTCGTCGGGGCAGATCAGCTTCAACGGCGAGAACGTCACGAACCTCCGCGCCGACCAGCGCATGCGGAAGGGTCTCGTCCTCGCGCCCGAGGGCCGTGGCGTGTTCCCCGGCATGACGGTGGTGGAGAACCTCGAGATGGGCGCCTACACCCGGCGTGACCGGGCAGCGATCCTGTCCGACTTCGAGCGCGTCTTCGAGCTGTTCCCGCGGCTCTCGGAGCGCAAGAAGCAGGTTGCCGGGACCATGTCCGGCGGTGAGCAGCAGATGCTGTCGATCGGCCGTGCGCTGATGTCGCGGCCGAAGCTGCTCCTGCTCGACGAGCCGTCGATGGGCCTGGCGCCGATGCTCATCCAGCAGATCTTCTCGATCATCCGGGAGATCGCCCAGCAGGGCACCACGATCCTCGTGGTCGAGCAGAACGCCAAGCAGGCGCTGACCCTCGCGGACCGCGCCTACGTGCTGGAGACGGGCAACATCGTCAAGACAGGCAAGGGCTCGGACCTCCTGACGGACACGAGCATCCGTGAGGCGTACCTGGGCGTCGCCTAACCTCGCCTGGTGCCCGACGCCGGGGCCGCGCCTTCCGTACGGAAGGCGCGGCACCGGCGCCCTCACCCCCCGAAGTCCTTGCTTCGCTGCGGAACTTCGCGGGGGCCCCAGGGCGCCTCCGGCGTCGGGCACCTTTGTGCCCGGGGTCAGCGGCGCCGTACGCGGGCCGCGAGCACGACGACCAGCGTGCCCAGCGCGGCGCCCGCGGTGTTGAGGACGACGTCCTGGACGGTCGGGAACCGGCCGGGGATCAGGTGCTGCGTCAGCTCGATCGCGAGAGAGAACGCGCCGCCCGCGGCGGCGACTGCCCACGGCCGCTGGGCGAGCAGGACCCCCAGGACGCCGAACGGCACGAAGAGGGCCACGTTGGCGAGCGCCTCGATCACGGGGAACGTCGTGTGCAGCCCGAGCGCGTCGAGGATCTTCAGGCCGAGGCGGCCCCAGGCGGGGACGTCGGTGGTGGACGGGGCGGGCGTCATCGTCGCCACCAGGACCGCTGCCACGTACAACCCGGAGACCCACCGCAGCACGCGCACGCCCCGACCCTAAGCCCTCTTCGCTGTGGGTCGTCGCTGTGGGGGAGAATCGGGGCGTGCAGCACTTTGCCTCCGACAACTACGCCAGCGTCCACCCCGAGGTCATGGCCGCGATCGCCGCAGCGAACGACGGCCCGGCCGTCGCCTACGGGGACGACCCCGTCACGGAGCGCCTCGGGGAGCGCGTCCGCGAGGTCTTCGGCGACCGGGCCGTCGCCTTCCCCGTCATCAACGGCACGGGGGCGAACGTCATCTCGCTGATGGCGGTGACCCCCCGCTGGGGTGGTGTCGTCGCGAGCGACGTGGCGCACGTCAACACCGACGAGAACGGCGCTCCCGAGAGGGTGGGCGGGCTCAAGGTCCTGGCGTCGCCCTCCGTCGACGGGCGGCTCGCGCCCGACGCGCTCGACCGCTGGGCCGGCGACCGCGGCGACGTGCACCGCGCGCAGCCGGTGGTCCTGTCGATCACACAGAGCACGGAGCTCGGCACGGTCTACTCCGTGGCCCACCTCAAGGAGCTCGCCGACGCGGCGCACGCCCTCGGCATGAGGGTGCACCTCGACGGGTCGCGCCTCGCGAACGCCGCCGCCGCACTGGGCACCGGCCTGCGCGAGCTGACGACCGACGTGGGCGTGGACATCCTCTCGCTCGGCGCCGCCAAGATCGGCGGCATGATCGGCGAGGCGGTCGTGGTGCTGTCCGAGCCGTGGGGTGAGGGCGGCGCCACGACCGCCCCCGGCGCGCCGCGCAGCGCCGCGGAGGCCGTGCCGTTCCTCCGCAAGGCGACGATGCAGCTCGCGTCGAAGTCCCGGTTCGTGTCGGCGCAGCTGCTGGCCGTGCTCGGCGAGCCCGGCAGCCCCACGGGCGACGGGCTGCACGACGGGCTCGGCGAGGGCCCGTCGGGGAGCCCGCTGTGGCTGCGCAACGCCGCCCACGCGAATGCGATGGCCGCCCGGCTGCGCGCCGGCGTCGAGAGCGTGGGTGCCGACGTCGTCCGGGTCACCCGGCCCACCGACGCGAACGCCGTGTTCGCCACCCTGCCCCGGCCGGTCGCCGACCGGCTGCGGACGGACTACCGCTTCTACGACTGGGCCGCGGGGGAGACCCCGGACCGGGTCGAGGTGCGGTGGATGTGCTCCTGGGACACGTCCGAGGAGCAGGTCGACGGCTTCCTGACGGCACTGACGGCCCTCCTGTAGCGGCCACGGGGTCGACCCGGGCGCCGGAGGTGGCGACACTGGTCCGATGACCGGTCACATCCACCCCGGTGCCCGGGCGCCCGCGCTGCTCGCTGTCTCCCTCGTCGCGCTCGTCATCGCTCTCGCCGCCTGCGGCGGTCCGTCGGGCACGCCGACGCCGACCCCTGCGGAGCGCCCGTCGCCGTCGGGCAGCGCCGGGCCGACGCAGTCCCCGTCGCCCACGCGGACCCCGTCCCCGTCCCCGTCCCCGCCCGACCCGCTCGCGGGCTGGACGCTCGAGGAGAAGGTGGGCCAGCTGCTCATGGCGGGCGTGGACGTCCAGGCCCAGAACCCCGTGACGGCCGACCTGGTGCGGCAGCACCACGTCGGCAACGTCTTCCTGGCGGGCCGCACACAGGCCGGGCGAGGTGCGGTGGCGGCCCTCACGCAGAGCTTCCGGGACCTCGTGGGCCAGGGTGTCACGCACGGGACGCCGCTCCTGGTCGCGACCGACCAGGAGGGCGGTCTCGTCCAGGTGCTCCGCGGGGACGGGTTCTCCGAGGTCCCGCGTGCGACGGAGCAGGCCGCGCTCGACCCCGCGGTGCTGCAGCAGCATGCTCAGGGCTGGGGGGCCGAGCTGGCGGCAGCGGGCATCAACCTCGATCTGGCGCCGGTCATGGACCTCGTGCCCGCGGGGACGGAGGGGTCCAACGCGCCGGTCGGGTACTTCGCCCGCAACTACGGGACCACCCCGGAGCAGGTGACGGCGTCGGCGAACGCATTCTCGGCCGGGCTGCGGGCGGGAGGCGTCGAGACGGTGATCAAGCACTTCCCGGGGCTGGGCCGGGTCACCGCCAACACGGACGACGCGACGGGCGTCACCGACACGGTCACCGTCCCGGGCGACCCCTCCGTCGGCGTCTTCGCGGCCGGGATCGAGGCGGGGGCGCGCTACGTCATGATGTCGTCGGCCGTCTACACGCAGATCGACCCGGGCGCTCCGGCGGTGTTCAGCCCGGCCGCCGTGTCGCTGCTCCGTGACGATCTGGGCTTCGACGGCGTGATCATGACCGACGACCTGTCCGGTGCCGACCAGGTCGCCGCCTGGTCCCCGGGGGACCGGGCCGTCCTCGCGGTGGCGGCCGGCGTGGACCTCGTGCTCGCCTCGGCCGACGCCACGGTCGTCCCGGAGATGGCGCAGGCCCTCGTCGGGCGTGCCCGGACGGACCCGGCGTTCGCGGCCCGGGTGGACGAGTCGGCGCGCCGGGTCCTGGCGGGCAAGGCCGGCCTGTAGCGGCTACGCCAGCCCGAGCACGTCCAGCGTCCATGCGTGCTCGAACGCGATCTCCTCCCACCGGGCGTACCGGCCGGAGACGCCGCCGTGCCCCGCCGCCATCTCGATCTTCAGCAGCGCGGGCGCGCCCGCCGCGCGGAGGCGGGCCACCCACTTGGCGGGCTCCACGTAGAGCACCCGCGTGTCGTTGAACGACGTCGTGGCGAGGACCCGCGGGTAGTGCGACGCGTCGTCGGGCACGTTCTCGTACGGGGAGTACGCCTTCATGGCGGCGTAGACCTCGGGGTCCTCCAGCGGGTTGCCCCACTCGTCCCACTCCACGACGGTGAGCGGCAGCGTCGCGTCGAGCATCGACGTGAGCGCGTCCACGAACGGCACGTCGGCGATGACGCCGGCGAACGCGTCGGGGGCGAGGTTCAGCGCGGCGCCGACGAGCAGCCCGCCCGCGGAGCCGCCGTCGGCCACGATGCGGTCCGGCGTGGTCCACCCGGCCTCCACGACGTGCCGGGCGCACGCCACGAAGTCGGAGAACGTGTTCGGCTTGCGCAGCAGCTTGCCGTCCTCGTACCAGTGGCGCCCCAGCTCACCGCCACCACGCACGTGCGCGACGGCGAACACGACGCCGCGGTCCAGCAGGCTCAGGCGAGGCACCGTGAAGTACGGGTCGATGCTGGTCTCGTACGCCCCGTACCCGTACAGGAGCAAGGGAGCGGGCTCGCCCGGTACCACCTTGTCGCGGCGCCAGACGAGCGACAGTGGCACGCGCGTGCCGTCGTCGGCCACCGCCCACTCGCGGCGGGAGTCGTACTCGGCGGGGTCGTAGCCGCCCAGGACGGGCTGCTGCTTGAGGAGGGTGCGGGTGCCGGTGGCGACGTCATAGTCGTAGACCGCGGACGGCGTCACGAACGACGTGACCCCCACCCGCAGGTTCGGCTGCTCCCAGACACCCACGCCGGCGCCCACGGTCTCGAGCGGCTCGCCGAACGCGATCTCGTCGAACGCCCACCGGTCGCCCGGCGCGGCGTCCAGCCGCAGCACGCCGCTGCGGCTGATCGCGTCGCGCCGGTAGTGCAGCACCAGGTACCGGGCGCTCGCTGCGACACCCTCCAGGCGCACCGCGGGATCGTGCGGCACGACGACGGACGCCTCACCCGGGGTCACCGTCTCGCCCGGCGCCGGCACAGGCGAGACGACCAGCTCGAAGTTCTCCGCGCCGTCGTTGTGCAGGACGAGCAGGGCGTCGCCCGTCACCGGGGCGCCGTCGGGAAGCACCGCGTGCTCGACCGTGTACTCCACGCCCTCGCGACGGGGCCACACCACGCGGAACTCGCCGGTGGGGTCGTCGGCCTCGAGCAGCCACGACTCGCTCGTCACCTTCGAGCCGAGCTCGATCTGCAGGTACTTCTTGGACCGCGACAGGCCCGCGCCCACCCAGTAGCGCTCGTCCGGCTCCTCGAAGACGACCACGTCGTCCGACGCAGGCGTGCCGAGGCGGTGCCGCCACACCCGGTACGGGCGCCAGGCGTCGTCGAGGGTCAGGTAGAAGACGTGCTGCCCGTCGGGGGCGAAGAACGCGCCGGGAGCCGTGTCGCGCACCTCGTCGGCGAGGGTCTCGCCGGTGGCGAGGTCGCGGACCTTGAGCGTGTAGCGCTCGTCGCCCGCCGTGTCGGTGGCGTACAGGAGGCGGGCGCCGTCGTCGGACACGTCGAGCGCGCCGAGCGAGAAGAAGTCGTGCCCCTCGGCCTCGGCGTTCTGGTCCAGCAGGATCTCCTCGCCGGGGACGGGCTCACCCGGCTCCAGCACGCGGGGGGTCCAGTCGTCCGGCCCGGACACGGCGTACCGCGCGTGGATCGGGTACTGCCGGCCCTCCACCGTGCGGGCGTAGTACCAGTACCCGCCGTCCCGGGAGGGCAGCGAGAGGTCCGTCTCCAGGGTGCGGCCCTTGATCTCCTCGAAGATGGCCGTACGCAGAGGCGCGAGGTGGGCCACCTGCGCGTGCGTCCAGGCGTTCTCCGCCTCGAGGTGTGTCACCACCTCCGGGTCCTCCTTGGCGCGCAGCCACTCGTACTCGTCGGCGAAGTCGTCGCCGTGGTGCGACCGGAGGACAGGCCTGCGCTCGGCCACGGGCGGGGTCGCGGGCGGGGTCGCGGGCGGCGCCGGGTTCGTGGGGGCGGCCGGGGCGGGCGCCGTGTCGGTGGGCTGCGAGGTCTGGTGGGCTGCGGCGTCGGGCACCGTGCCAGGGTACGGCCCTCTCCGCCGCGTCGGTCGCTTGTCGCGGCCCGGCATCCCGCGCGGACCTCACACAGGCTGGGGGACCCGCTGGGAACGGCTGAGCTCCCAGGCGAGCACGCCGCCGGCGAGCAGCACGAAGAACGCCCCCACCACCGGGATGCTCTGCACGCCGACCGAGGCGACGATGCCCGCACCGATGGCTGAGCCGGCCGCGATCCCCACGTTGAAGACCGAGCTGGAGACCGCCGACGCCATCTCGGTACCGCCCGGCGCCACCTGCAGGTTCAGGTGCGAGATGGCGGGCGGTATCGCGCTGAACGCAAACCCGAAGAGGGCCAGCCCGGCGACGGCCAGCGGGGGCACGCCGCCCAGGAGCTGCAGCACCGTGAACGCGACGATCATGAGGCCGAGCGCGATCACCATGGTGGTCCACGGGTGGCGGTCGAGCACCTGGCCCACCACGAACGTGGCCACGAGGCCTGCCAGGCCCTGGCCCAGGAGCAGGAGGCTCAGGTACTGCGGGGCGAACCCGCTGACCTCGAGCAGGAACTGCGTGACGAACGTGATCATGGCGAAGCCGCCGGTCACGAGCAGGCACGTGACGGTCATCAGGACGACGAACCGGCGCATGCTCGGGTGCGTCCCGCGCGAGGTGTCGCTCTGCGTGCCGCCCGCCGGGGGCATGAACGCGGCGACGGCGAGGCACGCGGCGAGGCTCACAGCCGACATGACGAGGAACGACACGCGCCACCCTGCCTGCTGCCCCAGCCAGGTCCCGAACGGGACCCCGAGCATCGGCCCGAGCGAGTTGCCGATCGTGAGGCGGGCGATCATCTTGCCCCGTACGTGCGGCGGGAACATGGCCGCGGCCGCGGGGATGACCACGGCCCAGAACAGGGCCTGGCCCAGAGCCGTCACCACGCGGGCCGCCATCTGGTCCCAGTAGCCGGCGGCCAGCGCCGACCACAGCGAGCCCACCACGCACAGTGCGGTGGTGATCACGAGCACGATGCGGCGGGGGAGCCGCCGGGTGACCATCGCGAGCGGTACCGACGCCAGGACGACCACCGCGGCGTACGCCGTGACCAGCAGCCCGATCTCGGACGTGGTGCGGCCGAGGTCCGGCGCGATCAGCGTGAGCATGCCGCCCGGCAGGTTCTCCGCCGTGACGAAGGTGAATGCCGATACCGAGAGCGCGATCAGCGCGATCAGCGCGCGCCGCTGGTCGGCACGGGAGGAGATCGACGCGTCGGCGGTGGCCGTGAGCTCGGGCGGGGCGGCGGGCATGGTGCTCAGTATCGCCTATCGATCGAATCGATTCTACTGAGTTGCCCGGCCCGTCAGGCCTGGGCGCAGGCCCCGTCCTCGCCCGTCGTCACGAGCGCCCCGTCGATCCCCAGCTCGCCTCGCCCCTTGGCGGCCAGGCGGAAGCGGGCCCCGGCGTCGTCCTCGGCGGTCACCACGAGCCACCCGCCGACGTCGGCGCCCGTGGTGTCCAGCTCGAACCCGTGGCCCTCGAGCACCGGCCCCACCGCGTCCACGACGCGGTCCCAGTCGGTGCTGGAGACGTCGAGGTCCTCGACCTCGTAACTGGCCGTCGAGAAGGTGCACCGGCCGTCGTCGTCCAGGACGGCCTGCGCGTCGCTGTCGGCGACCCAGCCCAGCTCCGAGTCGAGCGCGCCGTCCACGGCCGCCCGGACGTCCGCGAGGACGGACTCGTAGTGGCCGGGTGCGTCGGCGAGCGTGGTCGAGGCCACCGGGCCCGAGCACCCCGTGAGCAGCGCGGACGCGGCGACAAGGACGCCTGTGAGGGTGAGGCGGGTGGTGCGCACGAGGTCTCCGTTCGTCGGCTGCGGCCACCCTAGCGACGGCGCGGGGCGCCTGGCGCCAGTCTCCAGGGGAGGGCTCCCCATGGCAGGTTGCGGGCGGCGGCAGGTACCGTGTGTCCAGCCCATGGAAGGGGTTAAATGTCGGAGATGTACGGCGCAGACGTCGAGCAGCTACGGGCGCTCGGGCGCGCGATCACGCGTCACGGCGAGGACCTCGAGTCGTCGATGAGCCAGGTCGCCTCCGCCGTGACGAGCTCACCCTGGCGGGGTCCCGTCCGCGACAGGTTCCTCGAGACGTGGCGCACCGAGCACACCTCGGCCGTGCGTGCCGCCGTCGCGTCGCTCGCCGAGGCGGGCCGGGGCGCCGCTGTGAACGCCGACGCGCAGGAGCGGACGAGCACCACGTACGACGGCGGGAGCGGCGGCAACGGCGGCTCGCCCGACCCGGGCCGCGGCTCGGGCGGCGACCCTTCCGAAGGGCCGGGGGACAAGCGCAAGGAACCCGGGGACCCCGGCGACCT
The DNA here is from genome assembly GCF_003946865.1 of Antribacter gilvus. Taxonomy (GTDB): domain Bacteria; phylum Actinomycetota; class Actinomycetes; order Actinomycetales; family Cellulomonadaceae; genus Antribacter; species Antribacter gilvus. The sequence continues at coordinate 151,083 of NZ_QXTH01000004.1, read as the reverse complement.
GGGCGACCCCGAGGACGCCGTCAACGTGCCGCTCGACGACGCCGCGGTAGGTCCCGAGACGATCGAGCAGGGCTCGCTCGCCGACTGCTGGTTCCTCGCCTCGGCAGGCGCCGTGGCCCAGCAGGACCCGGAGTGGGTCAAGGAGCACATCGTCTACGACCCCGCGACGGGCACGTACACCGTGACGTTCTACGACGACGGCGAGCCGGTGAAGATCACGGTCGAGGACACGGTCCTCGAGAATGCCGCGGGCGACCCCAATGGCGACCCGTCGTGGATCTCCGTCTACGAGAAGGCAGCCGCGGTGTACATGGGCGGCGAGTACGGCGACATCGAGTACGACGACCCCGCCAAGGCGCTCGAGATGATCACGGGCAAGGACACCGAGACGGAGTCGCTGGACCCGCCTCTCTGGTTCTCCCCGCCGAGCCTGTCGTCGATCGGTGACAGGGTCGACTCCGGGCAGCCCGTCGTGGTCTCGTCCAAGGACGGCGGCGGCTGGTTCGGCGACGCGCCCTCCGACAAGGAGGTCGTGGCGAACCACGTCTACACGGTGCAGGACGTCTCCGCCGACGGCAAGACGATCACGCTCATCAACCCGTGGGGCCCTGGCGGCGGCACCGGGTCGGACGGTGAGACGAAGCCCGGCACCATCACGATGTCGGCGGACGAGTTCTACGACAGCTTCGGGTCCGTGACCTACGGCTCGTCGACGAAGTGAGGCGACGAACATGACCGAGGATGGAACCGTGGGCGAGGCGGGGAGCACTGCGCAGCCGGGCGTGCTGCGGGTGGCGCAGAGCGCGCAGCTGCGCCTGGGATCCACGCGCGTGGGCGTCATGGTCGCGGGCCCGCGAGAGGGCGTCCCCACGGCGCGGCTGCTCGTCCGCGCCGACGACGGCCGCAGGGCGACGGTCGACGCCGTCGTGGGCGATCGCGTGGACCTGTACGACGAGGGCGAGCTCGAGCTCGTGGCGGTCGAGGGTGGGACCACACCGACGGAGCACAGCGCGGTCCGGGTACGGCACCTGCCCGCCTGAGGCCCCGCGGGCCCCGACGTACGAACGGCGCCCTCTCCCATGGGAGAGGGCGCCGTTCGCTTACCTAGGTGGTGCTACGTCACGGGGTGACGGTCACCGAGGTGTCGAGCACCCGGGTGCCGCGGACGAGGCCCGCGGTCAGCTCGGTGTGCACCGTGCCGGTGCCCACCTCTTCGGCCGCGAGGTTCGCGGTGAAGGTGAGCGTCTCACCGGGGATCGGCGCGGTGGACTCGATGTAGATGTCGTTGACCGGCAGGATCGCCTGCATGTCGCCGACACCGGCGGCGTTCTCGGCGCCGACCAGCCAGTCCTGGCCCGCGGGGGCCGTCTGCTGCTCGGAGTAGCCCATCGAGATCTCCTGCGTGGCGCCTGTCTTGATCCACATCTGGAACTTGCGCAGGTGGTCGGTCCCGTAGTCGTTGACCTCCCACTGGACGATCCGGTAGGCGCCCGACGAGGCGATCCGGATGCCCGGCGCGTCGGTGCCGTCCAGGTCGGTCCAGAACGCCGCGATCACGTTGTTCGGGGCCAGCGGGCTGGCGCCGGCGGGCAGCTGGCAGCAGTTGTTGTCGGTCGACGCGGCGTCACCGGCCACGATGTAGCCGTTCGAGTTGATCGACAGGCGCGTGAACGTCTGGCCGTTGAACTGGTACGCCGGGACGGTCCAGGTCAGGAACTCCTCGTCGCCGATCGGGTTGGCCCCGATGCCGTAGGCGCCGAGGTCGAGGAACGCGGGCTCCGACGTCGTGACCATCGACGGCACGCCCAGCTGGGCGCCCGCGAGGGTCTTGGAGGTGCGGGCGCTGCCGCCGAGCGCGTCGAGGCCCTTGGTGTTGACGGAGACCTTCTGGTCCAGGAACGACAGGTTCGTCGCGGTGATCGTGCAGGTCACCTTGTCGCCCACGGACACCTCGGTGTCGGCGCAGGTCTGCTCCGACGTGACGGTGCCCTCGGAGTGGATGAACGCCACCGGGATGTGCGAGTTGCCGGCCGAGGTCGCGAACGTGATCTGGCCGAACTGCTGCTCGCCTAGCGGGGCGGCCGTCGAGATGGTGACCGTGACCGCACGGGACTTCCCGGCGGGGATCTTGTACTCGGCGGCGTCGAACGTGATGGACGAGCCCTCGGGCACGGTGGCCGTCGGGCGCACCGTGATCGCGGAGTCCGTCATGTTCTTCAGCGTGCGCTTCGTGGTCAGCGTGTCCGGGACCACCGGGGCGTTGATCGACGGCAGGTTGATGTCGACCGTGCGCAGCGGGTCACCGGTGAGGGCGAACAGGTTCTGCGCGGTGTCCGAGATGGTGATCGGCGCGTCGAGCGAGGCGCCCACGTCCACGCGGCCGGCGCCCATGTCGAACGGGTCGGCCGGGGTGACCATGTCCTCCTTGAGGACCTCGGTGAGGGACTGCGTCATGATCGCCGACTTGATCTCGCCCGGCGTCCAGTCGGGGTGCACCGACTTGACCAGGATGGCCGTGCCCGCGATGTGCGGGGACGACATCGAGGTGCCGCCGATCGCCTGGAAGTAGTTGCCCGCCGGGCCGCCGTCGGTGGACTGCGGGGTGGGCGTGGCCGCAGCGAGGATCTGCACGCCGGGGGCCGTGATGTCGGGCTTGAGGAAGGAGCCGGCCGGGCCGCGCGAGGAGAACGCCGCCATGACGTCACCTGTGGCCTCGTCCTGCTCGCCGGCCGTGAAGGTGCCGGTGATCCCGGAGTGGGAGAGGACCCACGCCTTGAGGGCCACACCATTTGCCACGTGCACGGTGGGCAGGTAGTGGTTGTCCAGCGCGGTGTCCGCGAGGGCCGGGTTGTAGAGGATCATGCCGGCCGCGCCGCCCTGGAGGACGTTGTAGCCCTTGGCGACGCGCGCGTTGACGCCGCGCTCGCACACCACGATCTTGCCCTCGACCACGTCGGCCGGCGCAGCGGCCTGGCACAGCGGGTCGTTGAACGCGGAGGCGTGGACCACCGGGGTCGCCGCGTCCACACCGCCCGTGAGGGAGGCGCCCTCGCCCGAGAACACCGAGCCGTCGTCGGCCGTCAGGGTGAAGGTGGACGTGAAGGTGCGCGACTGCGTCGACGCCGCCACCGTGGTGACCCACGGGGAGAGGTGGTTGGCCGTCGCCGCACCCGGGCCGTCGTTGCCGGCCGAGGCCGCCACGAAGACGCCCGCGTTGTAGGCGTCGAGGAACGCCAGCTCGGTCGGGTCGTTCAGCGGGTCGGTGCCGCCGGAGATCGAGAAGTTGATGACGTCGACGCCGTCGAGGATGGCCTGCTGCGTCGCCGACATCGTGTCCGCGTCGGTGCAGCCGCCGGGGCCGCAGACCTTGTACTCGATGATCTTGGCGCCGGGCGCCACGCCCTGGATGCGGGCGACCTCGGGGCCGAAGGGCTCCGGGTCGACCAGGATCTGGCCGGCCGAGGTGGACGCGGTGTGCGAGCCGTGGCCGTCCCCGTCGCGGGCGGTGCCCGCGTACATGTCGATGTCCTCGCCGGTGGCGGTGCGGTCGTACGCGTCGGTGAAGTGCCAACCACCGATGAGCTTGTCGTTGCAGACGAACGGGTCGTTCTCGGTCGTGAGCGGGTTGTCGCCGAACTCGCAGGGGATCGCCGCGCCCGTGTACGCGGGCAGGCCGTCGTCCGCGAAGGAGGGGTGCTCCGGCCACACGCCGGTGTCGAGGTTGCCGTAGATCACGCCGTCGCCCGCGAGGGCGTCCGTGCCCAGCACGTCGTAGGCGGCGTCGGCGTTGATGAACTCGATGCTGGAGTCGGTGAGCGGCTGCTCCATCCCGTTCTCCTGGACGGCGACCACGCCGGGGACCTGCAGCAGCGCTGCTACCTCGTTGCCGGGGACCTCCGCCGCCACGCCGCCGTAGACGGTGGTGTAGCTCTCGAAGAAGGTGACGCCCGGGACGGCGTTCTTCACCGCACCCTTGATGTCCTTCTCGCGCTTGGCGAGGTGGGCCTCGTACTTCTTGACGTCCGCGTCAGCCTTCGACAGCTTGCCGCCCTTGACGCTGGGGCTCGTGGCGGCCAGGCCGTCCACGCCGCCGGTGTAGGACGCCGTGGCGTCGTAGTCGAACTTGAGGAGCACCGGGATCTTGGCGCTGCTGGTGATGCCCAGCAGGCTGTCCGGTGTCCCGGCGAGCGCGCTGCTCGGGGACTTGGCGCCCTGCGTCCGGGACACGATCGAGGCGGATTCGTCGGTGAAGTCCGTCGGCCGGGGGGACGGTGCGGCGCTCGCCGAGACGGCGAGGGTGGTGACGGCGAGGGCGGCGCAGGACGTCGCGGCCGCCAGCCGGATGAGAGGTTGTCTGCTCAGGCGCATTGAGGGGCCCTTCTGAGGCACGTGGGACATGTGTGCGCGACCGGGACTGAGATTTCGGTCGCACACGTGAGTCAGAAGGTAGACCTATTGATGTGACGACAACAACAGGAAGTGTTACGGCTTGTTTACGATTCCTGCACAGGGGGCGGATCCGCGGTCAGTCCAGGGGGTGCAGGATCCGGTGCAGGAACCTCTGGGTGCGCTCCTCGGCGGGCTCGGTGAAGAGCTGCGCGGGGGCACCCCGCTCCACCACCACGCCGCCGTCGAGGAACAGGACCTCGTCGGCGACGGCCCGGGCGAAGGCGAGCTCGTGGGTGACCACCACCATGGTCCAGCCCTCGTCGGCGAGCTCCTTCATCACGGACAGCACCTCGCCCACGAGCTCGGGGTCCAGCGCGGAGGTGGGCTCGTCGAACAGCAGCAGGTCGGGGCTCAGGGCGAGGGCCCGGACGATGCCGACGCGCTGCTGCTGGCCGCCCGACAGCTCGTGCGGGTAGGCGTCGCGCTTCTCGGCGAGGCCCACCCGGGCGAGGAGCTCCTCCGCCCGGGCGACAGCCTGGGCGCGCGGCACCCGGCGCACCTGGACCGGGCCCTCGATGACGTTCTCGAGCACGGTCCGGTGCGGGAAGAGGTTGTGGTGCTGGAACACCATCGCCGACCGGTCCCGCAGGGCGGCCCGGGTGGACTGCCGCACGGGCAGGGCGAAGTCGATCGCCGGCCCGCCGTCGAACGCGAGCGTGCCGGAGTCCGGGATCTCGAGCGCGTCGAGCGAGCGGAGCAGGGTCGTCTTGCCCGACCCGCTGGGCCCGATCAGGGCGACGACCTGCCCCCGGTAGACCTCGAGGTCGATCCCGCGCAGCACCTGGTTGTCGCCGAACGCCTTGTGCAGGCCGCGCGCGACCAGGAGCGGGGCCGCGTCGTCCACAGGAGTTTCCACAGGACTGTCCACAGGTGGGTCAGTGTGCGACATAGCGATCCAGCCTCTTCTCCAGGACGTCCTGCCCGGTGGCCAGCACCGTGCAGAACAGCCAGTACACGAGCGCTGCCTCGAGGTACAGGAGCATGAACTCGCTCGAGAACGCGGCGATCTTCTGCGCCTCGCGGAACAGCTCCGTCACCAGGATGAGCGACGCCAGCGACGTGTCCTTGACCAGCGAGATGAACGTGTTGGACAGCGGCGGTACGGACACGCGCGCGGCCTGCGGCAGGATGATCCGCCGCAGGGTCCGCGACCGCGACATGCCCACCGTCCAGCCGGCCTCCCACTGCCCCTTGGGCACCGAGAGGATCGCGGCACGGATCACCTCGGCCGCGTACCCGCCCACGTTGAGCGAGAACGCGACCACGGCGCTCGGCCAGGGGTCCACGACCACGCCGATGGAGGGCAGGCCGTAGAACACCACGAACAGCTGCACCAGCAGCGGCGTGCCGCGCACCACGGAGATGTACGCCCGCCCGATGCCCGACAGCAGGCGGTTCCCGGAGATCCGCATGAGCGCGATGCCGAGCGCGATCGCGAGCCCGATCACGAACGACGTCCCGGCCAGCGGGAGCGTCCCCCGGAGCCCGCCCAGGACGATGGGCCAGAAGGACTCGGCGATCAGGTCCCAGTCCACGGGCTACCTGCCTGCGGTCACTGGGAGACGTCCTCGCCGAAGAACTGCTCGCCCAGCTCGGCGAGCACGCCCTCCTCGCGGAGCTCGGCCAGGGCGCCGTCGATGGCCTCGGCCAGGGCCTCGCGCTCCGGCGTGACGACGAACGCCGACTCCGACGCCTCCTCCGTCTCGACCGCCACGGCGAGCCCGGAGGGGCCGTGCTCCTGGACGAAGTCGAGGTAGGTGAGCTTGTCGTTGATCGTCGCGTCGACCCGGTCCTCCTGGAGGAGGGCGACAGCCTGGGCCCAGCCCTCGACGGCCTCGACGTTCGCGCCGTTCTCCTCCGCCATGGCGTACCAGTTGCTGGTCAGCGACTGGGCGGTGGTCTTGCCGGCGAGGTCGGCGAGGCTCGTGATGGAGTCGTCGCCCTCCCGGACGACGACGACCCCCGGGGAGACCGTGTACGGCGTGCTGAAGACGTACTTCGCCTGGCGCTCCTCCGTGATGGACACCTGGTTGGCGATCGTGTCGAACCGGCCGGCGTCCAGGCCCGCGAAGATCGCGTCCCACTGGGTCTCCTGGAACTCGATCTCCAGGTCCAGCTTCTCGGCGACGGCGCGGGCCACCTCGACGTCGTAGCCGGTGAGGTCACCCGAGCCGCCGGTGTGGAAGCTGAACGGCCGGTACGTACCCTCGGTGGCGACGGTCAGCGTCCCGTCGGTGACGAGGCCGAGGCCGTCGTCACCACCGGTCGCGTCGTCCGCACCGGAGCAGGCCGAGAGCGCCAGGACTGCGGCGGCTGCCGTGGCGGTCAGGGCGAGGGCGCGAGTGCGCGTCATGCGGGAGGCTCCGTTCGTGTGCCGCCGGCCCGCCGGGGTGTGGCGGGGCCGAGGCATCGGTCATGTGGATGAGACACATCAACGTAACCGATCCGAAGCGGATTCCCGCTCGATCAGTGCGTCGTCTCTGTCACACGGTCGCCCGGCTCGCCCAGCGCGGCGTCGAGCACCGCGTCCACGTCCGCACCGCGACCGCGGTACGCCTCCAGGATCTCCCGGACCGGCCCCGGTGGCAGGCCCAGCGGGGCGGCGAGGACGACGAGGGTCTTCTTCTCGAGCTGTCGCACGCGCTCCCGGGTCACGCCGAACTCCGCGCCGAGGTCCTGCAGCGTGGCCGGGACGTCGGTCGTGAGAAGGCGACGGCGGAGGATGACGCGCATCCGCTCGTCGACCGAGCCGAGCGCGCCGGTCAGGAGTGCGGTGGGGTCGGCGACCGGCGCCGCCTCCTGATCACCGGCGTCGTCCGGGTCGAGCACGGGCGGCGGGGACACCGACAGAGCCGCGAACGCCTGGAAGATCGAGTGCACCGTCCAGGGCCCCACCTGCATGGAGCCCAGCAGGTCGTCGACGCACATCCGCTCCAGGTCGGAGCCCGTCCGCAGGGCGTGCCGGCGCAGCACGTTCGTCAGGCGCGGGGGGAGGGGAAGCTCCTGCAGCGCCAGGTCCGGTGCGAGGCGCGGGAAGAGCCTGCTGATCGGCTCGGCGTGCTGCGTCTCGACGGCCAGGCGCGCGACGGCGGCCAGCCGAGCGTCGTCCGAGGGGTCTCCCGGCGCGGTCCAGCCTGGGTCCGCGGTCCCCTGGAGCCAGGGGAACGCGTCGACCCACCGTGGCGGCTCGTCGGGAGCCAGAGCATCGGGCATGTGGGGTCCTTCGCGGCGTTGGTGCAGTGCTGAGTCTCTGGCCTCCGGGCACCTCTACGCCAGCGCTCACCAGGTAAATCACCCGTCGCCGAGCGGCCTCATCCCCGGCGCACCTTCGGCTCGGGGAGCACGGGGGGTCGTGCCGCCGGCCGCTCCTCGATCAGGCGGAACGCCTCGGCCATCGCGCGGTCGAGCTGAGGGTCGTCGTCGGAGAAGTAGTCCGCAGGGGTGTGCCACACCTCGATGTCTGGGTCCACGCCGTGGTTCTCCACACCGAAGCCGTGGCCCTCGAGCCAGAAGGCGTACCGCGGCTGCGTGATCCCCGTGCCGTCCACGAGGGAGAAGCGCATGTCGATGCCCACCACGCCGCCCCACGTCCGCACGCCCACGACCGGTCCCACGCCGAGCGCCTGGGCGGCCGCGTTGACGATGTCGCCGTCGGACCCCGCGTACTCGTTGGTGACGAGCACGACCGGCCCCTGCGGGGCCCGGTACGGGTAGGTGGTGGGCGAGGCGTAGTGCCGCCCCACGCCCCAGCCGACGACGCGCTGCGCGAGCCGCGCGATGACGAGCTGCGACGTGTGGCCGCCGCCGTTGAACCGCACGTCCACGACGACGCCCTCACGCCGGACGGCGTGCCGCAGGTCGCGGTGCAGCTGTGCCCAGCCGGAGCTCGTCATGTCGGGGATGTGCACGTACCCGAGCCGGCCCTGCGACCGGTCCGCGACGTACTGCCGGCGCGAGCGCACCCAGTCCTGGTAGCGCAGCGCCGACTCGTCGGCGAGCGGCACCACGACGACGCGCCGGTCGGCAGCGTCCGCGCGGCGCAGGACGAGCTCCACGGGCTGCTCCGCCGCGCCGACCAGCGCGGGGCCAAGGTCGGTGCCGCTCACCGACCGCCCGTCGACGGCGACGATCACGTCGCCGTCGCGGGCGTCGACGCCCGCGGCACGCAGCGGCGAGCGGGCGTCCGGGTCCGAGGACTCGCCGGGCAGCACCCGGTCGATGCGCCACCCGCCGGCGACGGGGCTGAGATCGGCGCCCAGCAGGCCCAGCCGGCGGGACGCGTCGCCGACGGGTCCGGCGTGCCGCACGTAGGCGTGCGACGTGTTCAGCTCGCCCACCGTCTCCCAGAGGACGTCCTCGAACTCGTCGCTGGTGGTCGCCCGCTCGACGAGGGGCCGCCAGCGGGCGGTCACCTCGCCCCAGTCGACGCCGTCCATGTCCGCCCGCCAGAAGTGGTCGCGCATGATGCGGGCGTTCTCGTCGAACATCTGGTGCCACTGCCGTGCCAGGTCCACGTCGTGGCGGAGGCGGCCGAGGTCGATCTCCACCGTGTCGGCGTCGTCGTCGCCCGACGGCGCCCGCGTGGCCGGCTGCGACGTCAGCGTGCCGCCGGACCGCACGACCAGACGCTCGCCGTCCCCGGACACCGCGTAGTCGGACACGTCCGACGCCACCTGTGTGACCTTGCGCGTCTCGAACGACCAGTACTCCAGCGCGTCGCCCGGCCGCTCGCCGACGACGCCCGCGTGGCGCGTGCCGAGCACGCCCGCGTCGTCGTCCTCGTGCACCCAGAGCACGCCGTCCTTGGCCGGGCGCAGGTCCCGGTAACGACCGGAGGCCACCGGGAACGGCACCACGCGCTCCTCCGCACCGTCGGCGTCGAGGTCCGGGGTGGCCACGCCGTCGTCGTCGGGCTCCTTGTCGTCCTTCGGCTCGTCCTTCGGCTCGTCCTTCGGCGGCTTGGAGAACCGCCGCCCGTCGGCCGCGGGCCCGAACGGCGCCGGCTCGGTCGCGGCGAGCGGGATGAGCCAGGGCCGGGTGGTGCCCGTGAACGACAGGCCGAACTCGTGGCTGTCGTACTCCGGGTCGAAGGTGCGGTCGGAGAGGAAGACCGCGTACTTGCCGTCGGACGAGAAGGCCGGGGAGTAGTCGTGGAACGTGCCCGACGTCAGCGGCGTCGCCGCGCCGTCCCCGTCCAGGTCCGCGATGACGAGCTGGTGCTGCTCGCCCTCGGTGGTGGGGGTGGGCCTGCTCCACAGGAGGTAGCGGCCGTCCGGCGAGAAGGCCGGCGGGCCTGCCTCGCCGTCGAGCGACGTGTCGAGGACCCGCACGGCACCCGCCTCGACGTCGACGAGGCTCACCCTGCCGTCGTGCGAGACCGTCGCTACCCGCTCGCCCGCCGGGTCGGCCGTGAGGTGCAGCACGCGGCCGAGCTCGCCCGACGCGACGCGCCGCGGCGGCGACGACCCGTCGACCGCGTGGATCTCCAGGGTGTCCTCGCCCTCGGCGTCGGTCACGAGCACCGCGCGGTCGGTGGCGCCCAGCATCGCGAGCTCCCGCACCCGCACCGACGGGTCGGCCACGAGCGCCCGCACGGGACCGTCCCGGTGGGTCACCCGGAACGCGGTGCCCCGCCAGCCGACGACGCTCGTGTCGCCGCCGTGGTCGGGCGCGAGGGCGGTGAGGAGCTGGTGCGGTGACGCGGCGACCGGGCGGGGCGCGACGCCGGCGACGGTCACGTCGATCCGCCGGGGCTCCACGTCGAGGGCGTCCAGCACCCAGAGCCCGCCGCGGCTGTGCCAGACCACGCGGGTGCCGTCGGTGGTGGCGTCGCGCACGTAGCCGTCGCCGGGGCCCTGATGGGTGAGCTGCCGCGGCTCACCCACGCCCGGCACGTCCCACACCCAGAGGTTGGCCTGCTCGTCGGCCTTGTCGGGGAAGCGGGCGGCGCGGTCGGAGCCGAAGAGAAGGCGCCCCGCCACCCACATCGGGTCCACGACGGAGGCCGGGTCGTCGGGCAGCAGGCGCTCCCAGCGGCCGTCGGCCGCCCGGTCCAGCCACAGCCGGGTCGCGGTGCCACCCCGGTACCGCTTCCAGTGGGCCGGGGTGCGGTAGCCGGCCGAGACGAGGGCGACCCGCCCGCCCTCACCCCGAGGATCGTCGGACACCGCGAGGCCCCAGGCCGGGCCGTACGGGAGGGTCTCCACCGTCCCGTCCAGCGCGACGGCGCGGGTGACCGTGAGCTCAGGGTGCGCCGCGCCCGCGTTGCTCGCCGCGACGACGCGGCCCTGCGCGTCCCAGCCGAGGACCAGCGTGCGGGTGGCACCCCACCAGGTGAGCCGGCGGGAGGTGCCGGTGGCGACGTCGGCCACGAAGACCTCCGGCTGCCCGTCCCGGTACGACACGTACGCGAGGTGCGCGCCGTCGGGCGAGAAGCGGGGCGTGCGGACCGGGACCCGCTCGTCGGTGAGGCGCCAGGCGCGGCCGCCGTCAGCAGGGGCGAGCCACAGGTCGTCGGCGGCGACGAAGGCGACCTGGTCGCCGTGGACGGTGGGAAAGCGCAGGTAGGCAGACGTCACCGGGTCACGGTAGACCCACGTCTCGGTCGCGGACCATGGGATTCGCTCGCGGCGGAGAGCGTGTGACGATGGGGCCATGACTGACGTCGCGACGATCGTCGCCGAGGTGGAGGCGCAGGAGCGCGAGCTCGTGCTGGGCTCGTTCACGCACGAGGACGCCTGGCGCCTGGGCTGCCTGCTCATGGAGCTGGCGACCGAGCGGGACCTGGCCGTCACCGTCGACCTCCGCAAGGGCACCCAGCAGGTCTTCCACGCCGCGCGGCCCGGCACCACGCCGGACAACGACTCGTGGATCGAGCGCAAGGTGCGGGTCGTGTACCGGTTCGGCGCGTCGTCGTACCTGGTGGGGCTCCGCGCCCGGGCCAAGGGCTCCGACTTCAACGCCGACCACGGCCTGCCCTTCCAGGAGTACTCCGCCCATGGCGGGGCCTTCCCCGTCCGGGTCGAGGGCGTGGGGATCGTGGGCGTGGTGACGGTGTCGGGCCTCGCCCAGCAGGACGACCACGCCCTCGTGGTGGAGGCGCTGCGCACCCTGCGGGGGTGACCGCCCGGCGGGGTTACCGTGTGCCGCGTGAACGGACTGATCCTCGTGGGCGCGCGCGTCCTCGGCACCGACGGCCTCGTCGACCTGTACGTCCAGGGTGACCGGCTGACCGCCGTCGTGCCCGCGGGGGAGGCGGCCCCCGAGGCGCCCGGGCCGGGAGCCCCCGAGCGCGTCCAGCTCGACGGGCGCCTCGTGGTCCCTGGCCTGTGGGACGCGCACACCCACCTGACGCAGTGGGCGCTGGTGCGCCGTCGCCTCGATGTCTCGGGCGCGACGTCGGCCGCCCACGCCGTACGCCTCGTCGCGGCCTGCCTCGCGGACCCCGCCATGGCCCCGGCACCCGGGCAGCCGCTCGTCGGCTTCGGGTTCCGCTGGGCGGTCTGGCCCGACGAGCCCACCGCCGCCCTGCTCGACGCCGTCGCGGGCGGCACGCCGGTGGTGCTCCTGTCCGGCGACCTCCACACCGCCTGGGCCGGCACAGCGGGCCTGCGCTTCCTGGGGATCGAGCACCCCACCGGCCTCCTCCGCGAGGACGAGTGGATCCCCGCCAGCCCTCGCATCGTCCAGGCGCCCGACGACGTCACGGACGCCCTGGTCGCCGACGCCGCCCGGGCGGCGGCACAGCGGGGCGTCGTCGGCGTCACCGACTTCGAGGTGGCCGACAACCTGGCGGTGTGGCGCCGCCGGGCCGGGCTCGGCTGGGACGCGCTGCGCGTCCGCGCGGGCGTGTGGCCCGAGCACCTCGACGCCGTGCTCGCCGAGGGACTGCGCACGGGCGGCACCTTCACGGCGAGCCCTCTGCTCACGCAGGGGCCGCTCAAGGTCATCTCCGACGGCTCGCTCAACACCCGCACCGCGTACTGCTTCGAGCCCTACGCCGGGGCGACAGGACCCGACGCGCACGGCCTGCTCAACGTGCCGACCGACGACCTCGTGCCGCTCATGGCCCGCGCCACGGCCGGCGGCCTGGACTGCGCGATCCACGCCATCGGCGACCGCGCCAACGCGCTCGCCCTCGACGCGTTCGCCGCGTCCGGCGCTCGCGGGTCGGTGGAGCACGCGCAGCTCCTGCGCTGGTCGGACGTGGAGCGGTTCGCACGGCTCGGCGTCACGGCGAGCGTCCAGCCCGAGCACGCCATGGACGACCGGGACGTCGCCGAGCAGCTGTGGCCCGGCCGCGCCGACCGCACCTTCCCGCTGGCCTCGCTGGCCCGGGCCGGGGTGCGGGTCGTCCTCGGCTCCGACGCACCCGTGGCACCCCTCGACCCGTGGATCGCGCTCGCGTCGGCGGTCACGCGCAGCCGGGACGGGCGGGAGCCGTGGCACCCCGAGCAGGCGCTGACGCTCCCGCAGGGGCTCGCGGCCTCGACAGACGGCCGGGGCACCGCCCCGGTGGCCGGCGGGCCGGCGGACCTGGCGGTGCTCGACGTGCCGTCGCTCGACGAACCGGCGGTTGCGTCGGACGCGCTGCGGACCCTGCCGGTGGCGGCGACTCTCCTCGCAGGTCAGTGGTCCCACAGGCGCCTGTAAGAATTCACCGCCGCCCGGGGTCGACGGGGTGACAATGAACTTGTAGCGTGGATGCAACAGCACCCTTGTCCGCTCTTGTCGGTACCTGTCGGTCATGTTGCGACCACCGGACCCTGTCGGAAGCAGTCCCTCGATGCGCATCGCGATCATCGGCGCCGGCTTCGCCGGCCTGTGCACCGCCAAGGTGCTGCGCGAGTACGGCTTCGACGTGGTGGTGCACGAGAAGGCCCCGGACGTGGGGGGCGTCTGGAGCGCCACGCGGCGCTACCCCGGGCTGGCCACGCAGAACGACAAGGGCACCTACGCGTTCTCGGACCACCCGATGCCGCGCCGGTACCCCGAGTGGCCGTCCGGCGAGCAGGTCCAGGCCTACCTCGAGGACTACGTCGCCCGGTTCCGTCTCGGGGACGCGCTCCGGACCGGGTCCGAGGTGCTGTGGGCCGAGCCGGTCCGCGGGCCCCGCCCGGTGGGGGCCGAGGGCGCCGGGCTGGTGGCCCTGGGCTGGGACGTCACCACCCGGGACGTCGCCACCGGCGAGGAGACCACCGACCGCGTGGACCACCTCGTCGTCGCCAACGGGGTCTTCTCCGAGCCCGCGCTCCCCGACTTCGAGGGGATCGAGGAGTTCGAGGCCGCCGGCGGCCGGCTGGTGGACGCCATCGACCTCCACACCGTCGCCGAGACGGTCGGCAGGCGGGTCGTGGTGATCGGGTACGGCAAGTCGGCGTGCGACGTGGCGGTCCCGGTCTCCGACGTCGCGGCGGCGACGACCGTGGTGGCGCGGAACCTCCTGTGGAAGATGCCCACCCACCTCGGGGGCTGGCTCAACTACAAGTACCTGCTCCTCACGCGCCTCGGCGAGGGGCTGTTCCGGTACGTCGAGCCGGTGGGGGTGGAGAAGCTCATCCACGGCCGCGGCTCGCGGGCCCGCAACGCGCTGCTCGACGGCGTCCAGCGCGTCGTCACGTCCCAGCTCCGCCTCGACGAGCTGGGGCTGGTCCCGGACGGCCCGTTCGAGAACATCGCCCGGTCCACCGTCTCGCTGGTCACCGAGGGCTTCTTCGAGCGCGTGGCCCAGGGCCGCATCGACGTGCTGCGTGACCGGACCGTCGCGCGGCTGCTCGACAAGGGCGGCGAGCCCTGCGTCGAGATGGACGACGGGACGATCCTCCCCGCCGAGATCGTGGTGTGCGGCACCGGGTTCCGCCAGGAGGTGCCGTTCCTCCCCGACGACGTGCAGGACCTGCTGACCGACCGGCGCGGCAACTTCCGTCTCTACCGGCAGATCCACCCGCCGCGGGTGACCGGGCTGTCGTTCGCGGGATACAACTCGTCGCTGCTCAGCCCGTTGTCCGCCGAGGTCGGCGCCGCCTGGATCGCCGCCCTGCTGACGGGCCGGTACCGGCTGCCCCCGGCGATCCTCATGGACGGGGCCGTCGACCGGCGGCTCGCGTGGATGGAGGAGCGCACCGACGGGCGGCACGCGCGCGGCACCAACATCATCCCGTTCTCCATGCACAACGTGGACGAGCTCCTGCACGACCTCGGGGCCGACGTCGGCTGGCCCACGCGCGTGGCACAGTGGGCCCTGCCCGTGCGCCCGGGCGCCTATCGCAAGGTGCTCCGGCGCCTGCGCCGACAGGCCCGGCGCGGCACCCCGCGGGTACGGCGGTAGGAACTTCACGAGGAATGTCCTAGGGTGCGGTCCTCGGCTGCGTGGCCGCCACAGACCGACCCGGAGGAGCACGAGCGTGCGACGGCACACCCCCACCTGTCCGCCCCCGACCCCGCGTCCCGGGCGAAGGCCAGGCCCCGCCCGTGTGGCGGTCGCCGCGACAGGCCTGGCCGCAGGGCTGGCCGTCCTGATCGTCGGTCCGACGGCGGCGCCCGCCGCCGCAGACACCGTCACGCCGGTCGGGTCCTGCCCGGCCGGGGACGCGTCGGCGGAGCTCGACGGGAAGCTGGTCTCCGTGGGCGTCGCCGCGCCTGCGGGACGCCAGATCGTGGCCTACTGCGTCAGCGGGCGCGGGGTGGCCGGGCCTGAGGTGCACACCCTGAGCAACCCCACCTCCTCAACGACGGTGCGGCACAGCACGGGCAAGGGGATCATCACCTACTCCGTGACCTATGCCGCGGCCCCGGAGCCCGCCGCGCCCGCGCCCGCGCCGACGCCGGACGAGCCCGCCGCCTCCACGGCACCGTCCGCCCAGC
This sequence comes from Antribacter gilvus, assembly GCF_003946865.1. Classification (GTDB taxonomy): domain Bacteria; phylum Actinomycetota; class Actinomycetes; order Actinomycetales; family Cellulomonadaceae; genus Antribacter; species Antribacter gilvus. Next base: position 135,771 of record NZ_QXTH01000004.1, on the reverse strand, counting down.
CCAGCGTCTCGACGGAGCCCGCCCCCTCGGCCGCTGCCTCGGCCGTGGCCGCGTCGGCCGCGCCGGCACCGGCCGCCTCCGAGAGCCCCAGCCCGTCGGCGTCGCCGAGCGAGACGGCGGGGGCCGTCGTCGGCCAGGGGCCCGCCGAGGAGGAGGACGACGTCCGGTGGGGCCGCGTGATCCGCGGCGGCATCGTGGCGGTGCTGGTCGTCGGTGCGGGCGTCGGCGCGCTGGTGCGGTACCTGCGCGGCCGCGCGGCCGCCGGGGAGTCAGGCGCTCGCACCCTGGGCGCCGAACCCGCCGTGGGCTACGCCGTGCCGGTGCCGGCCGGGTCGTTCGTGCAGGCCCACCTGGACGCCCCGACGGCGGCGATGCCGACCGTGCCGGCGCCCACCGGGGTCAGGATGCCGGCGCCCGCGGCGCCCGGGCTTGTGCCCGCTGCGGCCGGGCCTGTGCCGCCCAGGCATTCCGCGGCCGTGCCGTTGCCCCCTGCGCCGACCGTGGCTGCGCCGCCGTTCCCCGCGCCGCCCGCGCCTGTGCCCGCGCCGCCGGTCCCGACGCAGCCGGGCCCGACGCAGACCCGGCCGGGCGGCGGCTACGTCCAGTACCCGGGCTTCCCGCCGCCGGAGGGCACGCGCCCTCGCTGACCCTCGCGCCACACAGGGCAGTCCCCTTCGAGAACGCCATCAGGTGCCGCTACCCCGCGGGTAACGGCACCCGATGGCGTTCTCGAAGCGGACTCCCGGGTCCGAACCGTCAGCCCGCCAGGTGCTCCACCTCGGCGGTCAGCGCCTCGGCTGTCGCCGGGTCGACGACGTGCTCTGCGACGGCCCACCGGAGCCGCGCCCAGTCCTCCGCCTCCAGCGCCGTCAGCAGCTGCTGGAGCTGCCCGGTCGCGACAGGGAGTGCGGCAAGGCGCGAGCGCAGTCCCGCCGGAGTGACGGTCACCGTGAAGGTGGCCGTCGCCTCGACGTCGCCGCCCGCACCCGTCGCCCGGGCGACGACCGTGTGCTCACCGAGGCCGAGGTCAGCGGCCGCCAGCACCGTACCGTTGTCCACAGGCGTGCCGTCCACGGTGAGCTGCACCTGGTCGGCGTCGGTCGCGGAGGCGGCCAGGACGACGTCGGCCCCCGTGTCGAAGGTGCCGCCCGCGACGGGGGCCAGGACCTGGACCGTGGGCTCGTCCGGCGCCGGGACCTGCGCCTGAGCCTGCTTCCACCCGATGAACGCGCCGGGCCGGTTGGTGATGATGCCGTCGACCCCGGCGGCGGTCAGCTGCTTCCAGTGGTCCGCAGAGTCGACGGTCCACGCGAAGACCGCGATGCCCGCGGCGTTGAGCTCGGCCACCACGGAGGGGCGCCCGGTGAGCGCGCCCGCCGAGGGGTTGTAGTACGAGACGCCCAGGTCGCGCGACACGGCGACCGGGTCGGCGTGCACCGTCGACACCAGGTACCCCGTGGGGATCTGCGGGGCTCGCTCCTTGGCGTACCGCAGCACGTTCGCGTCGAAGGACTGGATCACCATCCGGCCGGCGAGCCCGCGTGCCGTGATCATGTCGACGACCCGGTTCACCTCGGCCTGCGTCTCGGGCCCCTTGATCTCCAGGAGCATCGCGGACGACCCGGTCCGCATGAGCTCGAGGGTCTGCGCGAAGGTGGGGGCGGGCTGCCCGGCGAACGCCGGGCTGAACCACGAGCCCGCGTCCAGGGTCGCCACGTACGGCGACTGCAGCAGCGCGATGTTGCCGGTGCCGTCGGTGGTGCGGTCCACGGTCTGGTCGTGCATGACCACGGGGATGCCGTCGGCCGTGGTGTGGACGTCGATCTCCACGAACTCCGCGCCGGAGCGCATGGCCGCCACGTACGCGGCGAGCGTGTTCTCGGGGGTCACCGCGGAGTAGCCGCGGTGCGCGGCCGTGACGGGCAGCTCGCCCTCACCGGCGACCGGGGTCCACGGCTCGATCTCCGTCACGCGGACGTCGTCGACGGAGATCCGCGCGCCGTCGGCCGAGAAGCCCAGGACGCCGTCGGCCGACCGCTCGATGGTTCCCTCGAGCCGCTCCTGGCCGTCGTAGATCCACGTCGCGTGGGTGCCCTGCACCTCGATGGCGATCCGGACGTCGCGCCCCGTGCCCGCGTCCGACTGAGCCGACGCGGTGTACGGCACGTTCCACGCGTTGCCCGACGTGCGCTGCGCCAGCTCCAGGCCGTTTGCCGCGGTGGTGTTCGTGCGCATCGCGGCCTGCCACCACGGCACGGCACCGTTCGGAGCGATGTCGAGGATCGGCGCGAGCCAGCGTGTGCCGTTGTTCACCTGCTCGAAGCGGATCGTCGCCTCCAGCCGGTAGTTCTCGAGGTGCGGCCCGAACGTGATGCGCGTGATCGAGCCCGCCTGGCCCACGAGCCGGCCGTCCTGCACGGCCCAGCTCCCGGACGCCGGGCGCCAGCCCGCCGGGAGCCCACCGTTCGCTGTGCTGTTGAAGTCCTGCGTGTACGCCACGTCGCCGGGCGCGGCGGCGGCGGGCGCCGCCGTCGGCACGGTCGCCAGGAGCGGGAAGGCAACGGCCGCCGCAGCGACGGCGGCGACGGAAAGGGACAGGGAGCGTCGCGTGCGTGCGCGTCGCAAGGTGCCGGGCATGGCTCCTCCTCGAGTCGGGTCGCCCGTGACGCTAGGCAGCGGCGGTGTCCGCCGGCTGACGCGGGGAGGAACAGGAGGTGTCGGGTGCCGGTCGCCGACACCTCTGGACAGGGAACCGCCCGCTGATATGTTCGGAGAACAACGGGCCGGTCACCGGAACGTTGCCAGCCTGAAGCCCCACCTTGGTGGGGCTTCAGTTTTTTGTCGTCACGGCACCCAGGTCCGGCGGTGGATCGTTGTGAGGTCGAGCAGCCCACATAACCTCGTCAGCGTCGCCCGTGCACGTGGATGCTGGTCGGTCACGGTTTCGCGACGTCGATGGAGATAGGCAGCAAGATCCGCTGCCTGCAGCCCTGGCAGATCGCAGGAGCGGGCGAAGGTGATTGGCGCGACGATGCGAGCGAGCATGCTCGATCGGTAGCCCCGCGTTCCGCTGAGGGACGAGCCCCCTCCCGCTCAGCGAACCAGGCAGAACGGGTGGCCGGCCGGGTCGGCGAAGACCCGGAAGCCGTCGGCACCGCCGGGCAGGCGCGTGGCGCCGAGCTCGAGCGCGGCGGCCTCTCCGGCGTCGAGGTCGTGTACCTGGATGTCGAGGTGCAGCTGCTGCGGCCTGGCCGGGTCGGGCCACGCCGGCGGGTTGTAGTTCTCGACGGCCTGGAACAGGAGGGCGCGGTCGCCGCCGAGCATGGCCATGCCGTCGGCGTCGTAGGTGACCTCCTCGCCCAGCACCTGCGACCAGAAGCGGGCGAGCCCGGACGCGTCCGGGCAGTCGAACGTGACGCCGAAGACGGTGGTGCCCTGGTTGCCCTCCGCTGCGCACAGGTCGAACGGGTGCCCGGCCGGGTCGGCAAGGGTGTTCCAGGTCTCGCTCTCCCGCAGCAGCGTGGCCCCGAGCGACACTGCCCGCTCCGTGGCCGCGGCGACGTCCGGCACGTTCAGGTCCAGGTGGAGCTGCTGCGGGTGGTCCTGACCCGGCCACTGGGGCGGTACCAGGTCGGGTGCCGGCTGGAACGCGATGGACCAGCCGTCCGGCGTGCCCAGCGTGAGCCAGCCGTCGCTCTCCTCCTGCTCCACCGTGGCTTCCGCCAAGGCCTGCCAGAACGCCGCTGACGCCTTGGGGTCGGGTACGTCCAGGACGACGGCGTCCAACCGGCCGAACCCCTCCGGTGCGGGCGTGGTGCTCTCGGTCATGATCTCTCCTCGCTCGGTGGCACCAGACTGCACCCTGCCACCGACATTCACCCGGGATGACACCATGGCCCGGTGCGTGTGGAGCCGGTGACAGCGGAGGTGCTCGTCCGGCGCGTGGTCGACCTCGTCCTGGACCGGGCGGACCGCACCGCTCGGGACCAGGCCGTGCGACTCGCGGTGGACGGCCACCCGTCGACCCGTCCGGAGGACCTGGCCGACGCGTTGGTCGAGCCGCTGCGCGCCGCCGGGCACCCGGTCGCCAGGATCCGCGCGGACGACTTCCTCCGGCCACGGTCGCTCCGGCTCGAGCACGGGCACCACGACCCTGACGCCCTCCTCGACGACCGGCTGGACGTGAGCGCTCTCAACCGGGAGGTGCTGTCCGCCGTCGGTCCCGGAGGCACGGGACGGTACCTGCCGAGCCTGCGCGACCCCGTGACCGACCGGGCGACCCGGGCCGCGCCCGTGCCGGCCGAGCCGGGGCTCGTCGTGGTCCTCGACGGCTGCCTCGTTCTCGGCCGGTGGCTTGACCTGGACCTGGCGGTCCACCTGGCGCTGCGCCCGGCGACCCTGCGGCGGCGGACCGGACCGGACCAGGAATGGACGTTGCCCGCTTACGAGCGGTACGCCGAGGAGACCGACCCCGAGGGGATCGCGGACCTCGTCGTCCGGGTCGACGACCCGCGGCACCCGGCCCTGGTCCACCGGGAGGGATGACGCCTCAGGTCACCGCGCGGAGCACGCGGAGGCCGTCCTCGTCCTCGTCGCCGAAGACCCCGACGGAACGGGTCGCGGTGAGCGGCAGGCCGGTCATGCTGTCGAGCTCCTCGACCAGGGACTGGACCCGGGCGGTCACGTCGTCGACGATGCGCTCCACCTCGGCGGGCGTGCGCCCGGACGGGTCGTCCACGGGCCAGTCGAGGTAGCGGCGCCCCGGCAGCACGGGGCAGGCGTCGCCGCATCCCATCGTCACGATGACTCCCGAGGCGCGGACGAGCTCCGGCGTGAGGGGCCGTGGGAACTCGACCAGCCCGTCGAGGCCCCGGCGAGCCAGGACGGAGCGGACGGTGGCGTCGGGTGCGGAGGCGGGCCTCGAGCCGGCCGTCCGCACCCGCAGCCGGTCGCCCGCCAGGTGACGGAGGACGGCAGCGGCGATCTGCGAGCGACCCTGGTTGTGCACGCACACCACCAGCACGTCCTGGGCCCGCCTGGGCAGCGCGTGCATGGTTAGGGCGGCGAGGCGGTCGGTGGCCAGCCAGGCGGTGACGGCAGGCAGGTGCGCTGCCGTGCCGATCGTGGGGGTGAGCATGCCGTGGCTCTCGCGGACGAGCCGCTCGACGGTCTCCGGTCCCACGCTGCCGGAGAACTGCGCGGCCAGCGTCTCGGTGATCCGGCTGAGGAGTGCGGGGGTGTTCCCGGGGTCGAGCGCGGGGTCGCCGTCGAACCGGGGTGCGGCCAGGGCGGTGACGCCGAAGCCCACGATGCCGCGCGGTGCGACACGGTAGCGCTGCTGGTCCGGCCGGACGGACGGCGGCCCGTACAGAGGCCCGTCGTACAGCGCGCCGATCTCGTCGTCGTCCGGCGGGCGGGCGACGGCGTACGCGCCGCGGCCCACGGGGGCGACCACTCCGACGTCGGACATCGCCTGCAGGTGCGCGAGGGCCCGGGTGGCGGAGAGCCCTTGGCCCGCCAGGTCCTCCGCGGCTGACTGGCCGGCGGGACAGGTGAGCAGACGGGCCAGCAGACGCAGCCTCTCGGGCTCCGCCATGGCGTACGCCTGCGCGATCCGGAACTCTCCCGGGTTCATGTCCACCTCCTCCGCGGCCTCGACGCGCGACGACTTCTGCGTCGGCTCGGTCGGTGGTCCATGGTGGCCCTAAGGGGCGTGGGAGCGCTACCCCTGGATCTCAGGCGGCGGCGTCCGTGAGGAGGGCGCCGAGACGCCCCAGGCCCGCCGGGACGAGGGAGTAGTAGGCCCACCGACCGCGCTGCTCGCGCACGAGCAGGCCCGCTTCGACGAGGATCTTGAGGTGGTGGCTCACGGTGGGCTGGGACAGTCCGAGCGGCTCGGTCAGGTCGCAGACGCAGGCCTCTCCACCCTCGTGAGCAGCAACGATGGAGAGAAGCTGGAGCCGCGCGGGGTCGGCCAGCGCCTTGAAGGCGCGCGCCGTCTCCGTCGCGGCGGCCGGGTCGAGCACCTCGCGGACGAGCGGTGCGCAGCACACGGCGCCCGACGGCGAACGGTCGCCTCGGGCGGTGGACGTCGCCTCGGCGAGGGGCAACAGGGGGCGCTCGGCGGTCACGGACATGGCACCATCTTGCCACGTATCGACGTTTGTGGATACGTTGTTCCCATCACCCATCGAGATTCTTCGATCTGAGGAGCACACATGAGCGAGTCGTCCCGCGAGGGCCTCCCCGTCGTCGTGGTCGGAGCCGGGCCCGTGGGCCTCGCGGCAGCCGCCCACCTCCTGGAACGGGGCCTCGACCCCGTGGTCCTCGAGGCGGGCGAGGGCCCGGGGGCGGCGGTGGCGAGCTGGGGCCACGTGCGGCTCTTCTCGCCGTGGCGGTACGGCATCGACGCCGCCGCGCGCCGCCTGCTGACCGGCACAGGCTGGGCGGAGCCAGACCTCGAGGCGCTCCCCACCGGCGCCGACCTGGTGGACGCGTACCTGAAGCCGCTCGCGGCAGCGCTCGGCGACCGCGTGCGCTACGGGGTACGGGTGGTCGCCGTCGCCAAGGACGGCGCGGACCGCACCCGCTCGCTCGGACGCGAGCGGCTGCCGTACCTGGTGCGGACGTCCACGGGAGACGTGCGCGCCGCCGCGGTGATCGACGCGTCGGGCACCTGGGGACAGCCGAGCCCGATCGGGACGTCGGGCCTTGCGGCGCTGGGGGAGAGCGAGGCTACGGCCTTCCTGACGGGCCCGCTGCCCGACGTCCTCGGGCGCGACCGCGAGCGGTTCGCCGGGCGTCACACGCTCGTGGTGGGCATGGGCCACTCCGCGGCCAACACGCTGCTGGCGCTGGGCGAGCTGGCGCGTTCGGAGCCCGGCACCCGCATCACCTGGGCGATCCGCGGCGGCTCGCCGCGCCGCCTCTACGGCGGGGGAGCGGCCGACGAGCTGCCGGCCCGCGGACTGCTCGGCACGCGTCTCAAGGAGGCCGTGGACGACGGGCGCGTGGAGCTGCTGACCCGCGTCGGCATCGAGCGGCTGGAGCCGGCCGGCGCGCCGTCGGCCACGGCTTCGGCCACCGGGGAGGTGCGCGTGCTGGGGACCGCGCGCCAGGAGGGCGCCGACGGCCTGCTCGACCTCACCGTCCACAACGTCGTCAACGCGACGGGCTTCCGGCCCGACCTCGAGATGCTGCGGGAGGTTCGCCTGGACCTCGACCCGGTGGTGGAGGCGCCCCGCGCGCTCGCGCCCCTCATCGACCCGAACCTGCACTCGTGCGGAACGGTGCCGCCGCACGGCGAGTCCGAGCTGGCACAGCCGGACGAGGGGTTCTACCTCGTCGGCATGAAGTCGTACGGGCGTGCCCCCACGTTCCTGCTCGCCACCGGGTACGAGCAGGTCCGGTCCGTCGTGGCGGCGCTGGCCGGCGACCGTGCCGCCGCGGACGCCGTCGAGCTGAGCCTCCCGCAGACCGGCGTCTGCTCCACGGACCTCGGGCTCGCTTCCGAGGCCGACGCCGAGGCCGACGCCGTGGCCGACGCGGGCGGGTGCTGCTCGACGAGCGGCCCGCAGCCGGTCGCGTTCGGCCTCGCGACGGGCGTGGCCCACGGCCGCTCGGGCGACGTCACCGGCTGAGCCGCGGACGCGGCACACGACGGGCGAAGGCCCGGCGACCATGACCGGTCGCCGGGCCTCCGCCCGTCTCAGGAGCAGGTCACCTCAGGAGCAGGTGACCGCCGGGGCCGACGACGGCGTGGGGCCGTTCGCGATGAACCCGTACGTGGTGCTCTGGTTCACGCCGAGCGTGCCGTTCCACGCCGCGTTCGTCACGGTGTGCGTGGTGCCCGACGAGGTGTGCGTGCCGCTCCACAGGTTCGAGATCGTGGTGCCGGCCGGCAGCGTGAACTGCGTGCGCCAGCTGGTGCGGGAGGCGGCCGCCCGAACGGTGACCTCACCCTGGAAGCCGCCCTGCCACGAGTTCACGACCCGGAAGACCGCCGAGCACTGGCCCGGCACGGGCGTCACCGTGGGGGTGGGGGTCGGCGTAGGAGTCGGGGTGGGCGTGGGCGTGGGCGTCGGTGTGGGGGTCGGTGTGGGGGTCGGCGTCGTGCCGCCCCCGAACACCTTCGCCTTGACGGACGTCTGCGAGAAACCGTCCGCCCCGGTGATCACGCGCGTGCCCCAGGAGGTGCGCTGGGCCGGGTTGAACGCCTGCACCATGTCGAGGTACTCGACGCCCCCGCCGTTGCCGCTCCAGGACCAGGCGAACCAGCCGATGCCCTGGGACCGCGTGTACGACATGATCGTCGCCTCGTCCGGGTTCCCGTCCGAGTGGTCGTGCCCGAACTCGCCGACGATCAGCGGCAGGCCGCGGCTCGTGAACGAGTCGATGTAGGCGCGCACCTCGGCCGCTGTGTCGTACACCCCGTACATGTGGATGGAGAACACGGTGTTGCGGTCCGGGTCCGCGGCGAAGACCGTGGCGGCGTTGTCCCGCATGGTCCCGCTCCAGTCCTGGCCCCAGTTCGGCGCGTCCACGACGATCGTGTGGTCGAAGCCGGCGGCCCGCAGGCGCTGGATCGCCGTCGACGTGTCGGACGCCCAGCGGCTCGCCGTCGCCGAGTCGTTCCCGTAGGGCTCGTTGCCGATGTTGATCAGCACGTGGTCCTCGGTGCCCTCCAGCGTGGGGAGCAGCGAGATCCAGTAGTCCGTGGCGGTGGCGAGCGTGGACGCACCGGACTGCTCGCCGTAGCCGGTCGTGTCGTGGTCCTCGAGCACACAGATCAGCTGGTTGTCCCAGCAGCGGTCGACGACGGCGGCGACGTCGGCCGGGCCGTTCCTGGTCCACCGCGTACCGTCGCTCAGCACGACGCGCACCGAGTTGGCGCCGGTGGCGGAGATGTCGGCGAAGGCGCGCGTCTGCGACGCGTACCAGGTGTGTGCGTGGCTCGTGCCGCGCAGCAGCAACGGTGTGCCGTCTCCCTCGACGATCTTCCCGTTGCTCACGTGGATGCCGCCGGTGGCGGCCTCCGCCGTGACGTCGCCGGCCAGCGGTGACGCCACGAGCATCGCGGCCACGGCCGCGGTCGCGGCGACGCCGCCTGCCGCGGCGGTGAGGTTCTTGCGTGTCAGTCTCACGGTCCCTCCCCTTCGAGAGCTTCGGCGCGGTCGTCGTGCCCGACGACGTCCCGCGCATCTACGGGCCGAAGGCTTGCCCGAGGAGGAGGGCGGAGCAAGGATCTGAAACGCTTAAGGGAGGAACTTCCTTCAGTGACCTAAGTCAGGCCTGGTCACGCCCCGTGGTTCTTCGGCGGCCGGACCGTCGGCACGTCGCCCACGATCGGGATCGGCCTGCGGTGGAACGGGAAGCCGTAGCGCGTCACCAGGCCGGCGAGCGTCGTGACCCGGTTGCGCGGCCCGATGAGGGACATGATGTGGACGAACAGCCAGACGATCCACGCGGTCCCGGCCGTGAGCCGGACCTGCCGCTTGCCGGGGAGCTGGATCTCGGCGATCGCGGCCCGGCGGCCGATCACGGCCATGGTGCCCTTGTCGGTGTACTCCAGCGGCTCGGTGGGGCGGCCTTCGAGGAGGGCGAGGATGTTCCTGGCGACCTGCTGCCCGGCCTGGAGCGCCGGCTGCGCCAGCTGCGGCAGGTCGGACGGCGAGATCGCGATGTCACCGGCCGCGAAGACGCCCGGCATCGCGGGAACCTGGAGGTCGTCGCCCACGACGATCCGGCCGCCGGCGCCCTGGGGCAGACCCCATTCGGCGACCTCCTCGTGCGGGTGCACGCCGGCCGACCACACGGTGAGGTCGGCGTGGATGCGCGTCCCGTCGGTGAGCACCACGCCGTCGGGCTCGACGGCGCTCACGCCGGCGCCGAGGTGGAGCGACACCCCGCGCCGCTTGAGCTCCTGGGTGGCGTAGGCCCGGAGCGAGGGGGCGAAGGACTTGAGCAGCTCGGTGCCGCGCTGCACGATCTTGACCTCGAAGGCGTCGCCGTGGATCTCGGGGTACGCGGGGGCGAGACCGGCCGTACGGAGCTCGGCGAGCGCGCCCGCGACCTCGACTCCCGTGGCACCGCCACCCACCACCACGACCCGGAGGCCGTCGTCGGTCCGCCGCGACTTGGCGGCCTTCTCGAGGCGGATGAAGAGGTTGTCGCGGATCTTCATCGCCTGCGACCGGGAGTACATGGGGAAGGCGTGCTCCTTGGCCCCGGGGGTGCCGAAGAAGTTGGTGGTCACACCCGACGCGACGACGAGGTAGTCGTAGCTGATCCACATGTCGTTGAGCAGGCGGATCTTCTTGGCGGCGTGGTCCGCGCCGACGAGGTGCTCGTGCACCACGCGCACGTTCTTCTGCTTCAGCCGGAGACCGCGCAGGAAGTACGTCACGTCACCCGGGTTCAGGCCGCCCGTGGCGACCTGGTAGAGCAGCGGCTGGAACGTGTTGTACACGCGCCGGTCGATCAGCGTGATGCGCACCGGAGCCTTCGCGAGGGCCTTGACGACGGCCATGCCGGCGAAGCCGCCGCCCACGACGACCACGTGCGGCAGCGACTCCGGCCCGGTGGCCAGCATGTCGGTCTCGAGTCCGAGCTCGTCGTCGGGGTGGGTGCGGTCGGGGTTCGGCTCGGTCACGTTGCCACGGTACGGCGCGGCGAGCGGGGCTCGCCAATCCTGAGTCCCCCCGCCGACCTGGCAGGATGGCTGCCATGGGCGACCTCCTGGCCGTGTGCCGTGTCCACCAGCTGCTTCCCGACCCGAGCGCCGTCGGCGTCACCGCGATCGACAAGCGGCCGGTCGACGGCCGCGTGGTGGTCAGACGGTTCGGCCTGTATGCAGACGTCCAGGCCGACCGCCGGGACCACGGCGGACCTGACCAGGCGGTCTATGCGTACGCGCAGGAGGACGCCGACGTCTGGGCCGCCGAGCTGGGCCGTGACATCCCGCCGGGCCTGTTCGGCGAGAACCTCCGCACGCGGGGCATCGACATCGGCCGGGCGGTGATCGGCGAGCGCTGGCAGGTCGGCACCGCGGTGCTGGAGGTCACCCAGCCGCGCGTGCCGTGCCAGACCTTCGCGCGCCGGATGGGCGAGGAGCGCTGGGTGCGACGGTTCGCCGACGCCAACCGGACGGGGGCATACCTGCGCGTCGTCCAGGCGGGCGAGCTGGGCGCGGGAGACGAGATCGCCGTCGGCTACCGGCCCGCCCACGGGGTGACGGTCGCGGAGGCCTTCGCCGCCTGGAGCCGGAGCAAGGCGATGGCCGGCCCGGTGGGAGACGACAGCGACGACGTCGGACCCGCTGTGGACGCCCGGATCGAGCTCGGGCGGCGCCTCCTGGAGGCCCACGCCAAGGGCGACGTCACGCTGGCCGCAGACATGCTGCGCCGGGCGGAGCAGGCCGCCGGCCGTGCGGTGCTCGACTGAGGAGCGCGCCGGCGTGCGGGAGACTCAGCGCCGCGCGGGTTCGTTCGGCGGGAACTCGCCGCTGTCCGAGCCGTCGTCACCCTGGCGCACCAGCTCCTGCAGGCGGCGCTGGACGGCCTCCACGTCGGGGACGTCGTCGAGGATCATGCCCGGCTGATCCGTGCCGTCGGAGATGACGAGCGTGCCGCAGCCCCAGAACCGGTCGCTCAGCTGCTTCTCGAACGTGACGTTGTTGATCCGGTACAGCGGGATGTCGCGGCCCGTCTGGGTCAGCACGCCCGTGCGCAGGGCGACCCGCTGGTTCGTGATGACGTAGCGGGTGGTGAGCCAGCGCACCCACGCGGGGACCACGGCCGTGACCGCGAGGACGACCAGCACGACGGTGGCGAACCAGAGGATCAGCCCGTCGACCGGGAGCGGGAGCACCCAGAGGGCGATCAGCCCGGCCAGGAGCACCACCAGCAGCAGGATCGGTCTGATGATCTTCTTGGGGTGGGTCCGCAGGGTCATGACCACCGACTCGCCCTCGGCGAGGTGCTCGTCCTTCATGCGTGCATAGTGTCACGATCAGGGCGAAGGCGGGAGATTCCAACCTTCCACAGTTCGCAGGTGGTGGCCGTAGCCGAGCATGCTGATGGCGGCCGTCCCGAGCTCGAACCGGGAGCCCAGCCGCGGGTCGATGCCGAGCCACGCCGTCACGAGGACGCGCAGCAGGTGGCCGTGGGACACGACGAGCACGTCCCCGCCCCCGCGCAGCGTCTCCTCCGCCCGCTGCACCACGCGGGCCGCCCGCGCCGCGACCTGCTCCAGCGTCTCACCGGGCCGGCCGTCCCCGTGCTCCGGGTCCGGCGGGAGGAAGCGCACCCCGTCCTCGAAGATGAGGAACTCGCGGCCCAGCTGCTCCCCGACGTCCTTGGCGGTACGCCCGTCGACGGGGCCGTAGTCCCACTCGGCCAGGTCCTCGTCGGGCTCCGCGTCGGCATAGCCGGCCAGCTCGGCGGTGCGCCAGGCCCGCTGGAGCGGGCTGCTCAGCACCCGCTCGAAGCGGTACTCGGCGAGCGTCGCACCTGCCCGGCGCGCCTGCTCGACGCCCGCCGGGGTGAGCGGGATGTCGGTACGCCCGGTGTGCTGCCCGGACCGGCTCCACTCGGTCTCGCCGTGGCGGAGCAGCACCAGCTGCGGGTCCTTGGTGGGGGAGAGGGGCATGGTCCGAGCATGGCGCAGCCGGGTGGCGCACGCTCGCGGGCGCGCCACCCGGCTGCGGGTCAGTCCATGCTGCGGGTCAGTCGACCGCGTACGCCCGGACGATCGTCTGCTCGATCGTGGACCCGGCCTCGTCCCACGCCTCGACCTTCAGCGAGACGTGATCGGTGCCGCGCGGTGCCTTGACCTTCGCCGCGTACACGCCGTCACCGGTCGCGGAGACCGGCGCCCGGTGCCAGGTGGCGCCGTCGTCGGACGACCACCACGCGCGGACCCTCTCCACCGTGCCCGAGGTCTCCACGACGTGCGCCACGGAGAGGGTCACCGTGGTGCTCCGCGGAGCGGAGTTCGTGACGTCGAGGCCCTTGACGTCGTAGGTGACGTCGAGGAGCGGCAGCGTGGCCCCCTCCTCCTCGCCGAGAGGCGCGGTGTCGAACTCCCACGCGGTGCTCACGTCGGTCGAGAGCGCCCAGTAGGGCGTCTCCCGCGCGGCGTCGAGCGCCATCCGGTAGCGGGCGCCGTCGGCGGGCACCTGCACGTCGGCGAAGGCGTCGGCGTTCTCGGCGACCAGCTCGCCGTCCTGCCAGAGGCGGAACCGGAGCTCGGCGTCGATCTCGTCGATGAAGCTGACGTAGGGGCGGCCCTCGGCGTCCTTCCAGAACGGCAGTGAGGCGATGAGCCTGTCGCCGACCTGGTAGGCGACACCCCCGCTGTACCCGCCCGAGACCACCGACGAGAACCACGACTCCTCGTACTTCTTGCCGGCTTCGTAGACGTCGAACGACGTGGTCATGAACCCGCCGACGCCGTCGTACCAGTTCTCGGTCAGGAAGGTGTCGGCACCCCACTCGATGTCTCCGGACGAGAGGTACTCCGTACGGACCGACGGCGTGTCGACCAGGACGCCGATGCCCATGCCCGAGCCGTTCGGCCCGAACCCCATGCGGGCGATCTGGGCGGCCATGTCGGGGCCCAGCTCGTGGTAGCTCGTCCTGACCTCGGCCGTGTTGCTCCGGTCTGAGACGAAGGCGGTGTCCTCGACAGCGCCGTCCTGCCGGTGGACGAGGGTGTACGAGTAGTCCGGCGCCTCGTCGCCCGTCGTCGGCTCCTCCAGGTAGGCCTGTGTCGTGTGCGTGAACTCGCCGACGGTGACCGGCTCGGTCGGGGTCAGGCTGATGTCTGCCGTCCCTTCCACCACGATCATGGACGAGAGGCTGTTGCCGACGACGTCGATGCGGTCAGTTCCGAACGCCACGAACTCGAGGTCTGCGCGCTTGTGCGTGCTGACGCTCACCGGCTCCGCCTCGCGCACGTCGATCGAGACGACGGTGTCGCCGGTGATGACGACCTCAGGCTTCATCGCCGAGGTGAGCTCCGTGATCACGTACTCCTCGGTCATCCGGTACAGGTCACCGCTCACCGAGTACGTCCCCGCGGGCACGCGGTAGGTCAGCTCGCCGTCGGCGAGCTCGCCGAACTGCATGAACGCGTTCATGTCCTCGACGCTCGCGACGGCCACGAACGCGCTGCCGTCCCACGTGGCGCCGTCCTGGCCGATGCCCCGGACCGTCAGGTCGAAGAGCTGCGGCTCCTTGTACCAGCCGAGCGCGGTGCGCACGGTGGTCCCGTCGGCTGCGGTCGCCAGGACGGCTCCGCTGTAGCGGCCGACCGACCCCGGACCCTGGTCCACCGTGACGTCGACGGACGCCGTGCCACCCGCGGGGATCGTGACGGTCTCCGCCGAGAGCGTGGCGCCCTCGGCAGGCTCGCCCTCGGGACCGCTGACGGCGACCGTGAGGTCGAGCGTCACCTCGTCGTCCGTCGGGTTCGTATAGGTGACGGTGCCCGACGACGAGCCGGCGTGCGGGTACTCGAAGGCGCCCAGCGACAGCGTCTCCGGCGCGGTCGTGAGCTGCGTCGCGATGGCCGACGGAAGGTGGATCCGCCCGGCGCCCTCCTCCCAGACCGTGCCGCCCGTGGGCTGCGCGGAGGCCATGAGGACCGTCTTGAGCTGCGAGCCGGTGAGCTCGGGACGAGCCTGCTTGAGCACCGCCGCGGCGCCCGCCACGTGCGGCGTGGCCATCGAGGTGCCGCTCGCCGCGACGTAGTGGTCGCCGACGGCCTCCCCCATCGTGGTGCCCGCCGCGCGGGCGGCGACGATGCCCTCGCCGGGAGCGGTGACGTCCGGCTTGATCGCGTAGTCCCCGGCGCGCGGGCCGCGGCTCGAGAACTCGGTGACCTGGTCGTCGTCGTTCACGGCGCCCACCGTGAGGGCCGACGACGCGGAGCCGGGCGACGCGATGGTCCCGTAGCCGTAGTCGTTGCCCGCGGCGATGACGAAGAGCGTGCCGTACTGCGCGCTCAGGGCGTCCACGGCCAGGGCGCCGGGGTCGGTGCCGTCCGTGTACTGCGACGCGCCGAGCGACATGCTGACGATGTCGGCACCGGCAGCGGCTGCCCACTCCATGCCCTCGATGACGCCCGAGAGCTCGCCGGAGCCTCCGTCGTCGAGCACCTTGCCGACCAGCAGGTCGGCGTCGGGCGCCACGCCGCGGTTCGTGCCGTCGGACGCCTCGCCCGACCCGGCGACGATCGAGGAGACGTGCGTGCCGTGGCCGTGGCCGTCGGTCACGCCGCCCGACTCGGTGAAGTCGGCCTCGCCGACCACCACCTCGTCGAGGTCGGGGTGCGTCGCGTCGATGCCCGTGTCGAGCACCGCTACCGTGACTCCCGCGCCGGTGTACCCGGCCGCCCAGGCCTCGGGAGCGCCGATCTGGGGGATCGAGTCGGCGTCGGTGCTCCGTACCGGGGCGTCGAGCCAGACCCGCAGCCCGCCCGTCGCCGCCGCCGAGCGCTGGGCTGGGGCACCTGCGTCCGCGGTCCGCAGGGCGTCGAGAAGCTTCGCTGCCCTGCCCCGCGGCAGGTCGTCCGCGATCGCGCCGACCGACTCGAGCTCCCGGTCCGGCGAGAGGCCCGCCGCGGCCCAGTCGGGCTTCCCTGTCGCGCCACGTGCGGCGATGCCCATGGTGGCCTCGGCCTGCACGATGACCGGCAGGGTGTCGCGCGACGCGTCGTCGTAGCCGGCGGCGACCAGCCCGGCGACGTCGAACAACGCGAGGTCGAGGCGGTCAGGCACGAGGTCGGCCACGTCCGCCGGGATCACGTACAGGTGGTCGCCGTCGTCCAGCTGCCGGAAGGCGATGCCCTCGCGGCCGGGCGCCGGGAACACCGATGCCGACCTTCGGCCGTCCGGCTGCGTGGTCATCATGACCCGGTCACCGGTGATGAGCGTGACAGCCGCTCGTGCGGCCGTCGTGGCGCCGGGCGCCCCGGCGACCGCTGCGGGTTCGAGGCCCCCGCCTGGCGCTGCGACGGCGCTCCATGTCCCTCCGCCCAGCACGATCGCCGTAGCGACCGCTGCTGCGGCACCTGCTCTGGTGCGCATGGTTGTCCCTTCATCGGGGGTGCGAGGAGCGGTAAGCCCTCTCACAGGAACAACACGCGCGAAAGGTACGAAAGGTTCCGGGGAATCCACGGACGATCCCGGAGGTTGGCACATCCGTGAGCGAAACCCTGAAGGTCGACATCTGGTCCGACGTCGCGTGCCCGTGGTGCTACATCGGCAAGCGCCGCTTCGAGTCGGCGCTGGCGCGCATCGCCGAGCGCGACGGCAGCGCCCTCGACGTCACCGTCGAGTACCACTCGTTCGAGCTCTCGCCGGACACCCCCGTCGACTTCGAGGGGACCGTCACGGAGTTCCTCGCCGGCCACAAGGGCATCCCCCTCGCGCAGGCCCGGCAGATGCAGGAGCACGTCGCGGCGCTCGCGGCCGCCGAAGGGCTCGACTTCCGTGCCGACGACGTGCGGCACACCAAGACCCTGCGGGCGCACGAGCTGCTGCACCTCGCCAAGGCGCACGGCGTGCAGTACGAGATGAAGGAGCGCCTGCTGCTCGCCTACTTCACCGAGGGGAGGCACGTGGGGCACGTCGAGGACCTCGCCGACCTGGCCGCGGAGGTGGGCCTCGACCGGGCCGAGACGGTGGCGGCCCTGACGGACGGCCGGTACGCCGACGACGTCGCCGCTGACATCGCGCAGGCTCGCACCCTCGGCATCAACGGAGTGCCGTTCTTCGTGCTCGACGGGAAGTACGGCGTGTCCGGCGCACAGGACCCGGACGTCTTCGTGCAGGTGCTGGACCAGGTCCTCGCCGACCGCGTCTCGGCGTGAGACCGGCGACCCGAGGACCGGTGCGACCGACCTCACACGCTGTCCTGTAGACGACGCGACTCGGTATCACCGACACTGAGGACCCCCACAGAGCAGTGGGCACCCGAGCACCGTAGCCCGACCCTCACATCCCCGAGGAGGAGACATGACGGACAACCACGAGAGCCAGTACCGCTCGATCGCGAACCCTCGCCGAGTCACCCTGATGGACATCAGCGCCGCCGAGGCCGCCGCGCCCCACAAGGAGGGTCCGCAGCTGCACATGATGGGCGACGACGCCGCCACCTGCATCGACGGGGTCTGCGCGATCCCGGAGTAATGCCGCCGCGGTGCCGGCCACCGTTCCGGCCACCGTTCCGGCCACCGCAGGCGCGCCGCCCCGGATCCTGAACAATCCGCCCAGATCGATCTACCCTCGACGAGGAACATCCGTGACTCGAGGGGGAGCGTGGCATGAGATCTTTCCGAGCGGTTGGAGCGATCGGCGCGGTGGCGCTCGCGGCGGCAGGACTCGCCGCGTGCGGCGGGGAAGCCGGCGGGGACACCGCCGAGGGTGACGGCACCCTGACCATCTGGACTCTCGAGGACAACCCGGACCGGGTGGCGATCCTCGAGGACATCGCAGCCGACTTCGGCGCCGACGCGGGTGTCGAGACCGCTGTGGTCCCCGTCGACGCGGCACAGTTCAACGCGCTCCTCGTGTCGAGCGCCGCCTCGGGCGACCTGCCCGACGTCATGGCGGCGCTCGGCCTGGACGGCGTGGGCGCGATGGCCGCGAACGAGCTGCTGAACACCGACGCACCGGCCGAGATCGTGGACACCCTCGGCGTGGACACGTTCAACCCGGCTGCCCTGGACCTCGCCACCGTGGACGGCACGCTCCTCGCCGTCCCGAGCGACTCGTACCCCACGGTCCTCTTCTATCGCACCGACCTCTTCGAGGCCGCGGGCCTCGACGCGCCCACCGACTACGACAGCATCATGGCCGCCGCTGAGGAGCTGCAGGGCACCGGCGTCACGCCGTTCGCCGGCTTCACCACCGAGCAGGGCGACTTCCAGGGTCTCGCCCTTGCGAACGGCTGCGAGCTGGTCCAGGAGGACGGGACCGTCACCCTCGACGCGCCGGAGTGTGTCGAGGCGTTCACCTTCTACGACGACCTCATCACCGAGCACTCCTTCGCCGGCGAGCAGGACTGGGACGCCGTGCGCGCAAGCTACCTGTCGGGCCAGGCGGCCATGGCGATGTACTCGTCGTACCTCCTCGACGAGCTGGCTGGGCAGCACGAGAACTTCGTGCCCAGCTGCCCGGAGTGCGCGGCGGACCCGGCCTTCCTGGCGAAGAACTCGGGGGTCGTCGCCGACATCGGGGGCTCCGACGGCATGGTGCGCGGCCAGTTCCGGATGCAGAGCGACTGGGCGATCACGGTGACCGCCGATCCCGAGGCCGCAGACTTCGTCACCTACGCGATGAGCGACCGCTACCTGGACGTGCTCTCCATGGCGCCGGAGGGCAAGGTCCCGGACCGGCTCGGCACCGAGGAGAACCCCACCGAGTACCTCGACGGCTGGGAGGCGCTGCCGATCGGCACCGCCAAGGAGCAGACCCTCGCGGACTTCTACCCGCCGGACGTGCTCGAGGCCCTGACGAACCCCGAGGGCGACGCCCTGTGGTGGGGCGTCCGGCAGGGCCACGCCGAGCTGCTCGGCGCGATGCTGGGCGAGCTTCCCGTCGAGAACGCCATGAACGACATGCTCACCGACGCGAACACTCCCGAGGAGGCTGCACAGCAGGCGGCCGAGCAGGTGCGCGAGATCCAGGACTCGATCGGGTGACCACCCGGGGACGCTCGCGGGTCGCCCGTGCGGGCGTCCCGCCCCGGTCGTCGCTCGCCCGGGCCGAGGCTCGGGCGGGCCTCGGCCTGGTGCTGCCGAGCGTCGTCATCGTGGTGGTCCTGGTGGTGGCGCCGATCCTCTGGTCGCTGCTGCTCGCGTTCAAGGACCTGCGCCTCGTGGAGCTCGCGCGGGCCCCGCTGTTCGGCGACTTCTCCACCGCCTCGATCGTGGAGGTGCTCTCCTCCCGGCGGCTGTGGGAGTCGATGGGCGCCACGTTCGCGTACTCGGTGATCGGCACCGCCGGGGCGATCGTGGTCGGGCTCGTCGCCGCCCTGGCCCTGCGCAAGCCGTTCCGTGGCCGCGGCCTGGTGCGGGCGCTCCTGCTGCTCCCGTACGTGGCGCCCATCGTCGCCACGACCTTCGCCTGGCGTACCCTCCTGAACCCGCAGTACGGCCTCGTCAACGCGTGGGGGCAGGCGCTGCTGGGCTGGGAGCGTCCGGTCGCCTTCCTCACCCAGCGATCGGCGCCGGTGGGGCTGTTCGGCCTCGAGCTCACCGTGCCTGTGGCGCTGTCGACGGTGATCGCGTTCGAGGTGTGGCGGACGTTCCCGTTCGCCTTCCTCTTCCTCACTGCCCGGCTCGAGGCGCTGCCGGGCGACATCGAGGAGGCGGCCCGTATGGACGGGGCCACGCCGACGCAGTCGTTCCGCCACATCGTCTGGCCGCAGCTGGTGCCGATCGTCGCCGTGCTCACGGTGCTGCGCTTCATCTGGACGTTCAACACCTTCGACGACGTCTACCTCCTCACGGAGGGGCGCGCCGGGACGCAGGTGGTGAGCGTCGGCGTCTACAACTACCTGGTGGGCCGCGGCGACGTCGGGGCCGCCTCCGCGCAGGCGCTGCTGCTCGCGATCGTCCTGGCGGTGCTCATCGCGGCGTACCTCCGGCTGGCCGGACGACGCGGAGGTGAGTCGTGACCGAGGCAACGGTCTCCCGGGACGGGACGAAATCTGTCCACATTGTGAGAAGTTCCCGACCGGCGCGAAAATTCACCCGGTCCCGGAACGCGATCGAGCTCCGCGTCCTGAAGGTGCTGCGCCCGGTCGTCGCGGGGACGCTGCTGCTCGCCGCGGTGTTCCCGTTCCTCTACGTCCTCGTCCTCTCGACCCGCGACATCGCGTCGCTCCAGCGCGACCCGGCGCGCTTCTGGCCGGCGCTCGACGAGGTGCGGCTCGACGCCTACGTCGACGTCCTCCTGCCCCTCGAGAGCGGAGGTCAGGACTTTGCGCGACTGATGCTCAACAGCGCGGTGATCGCGGTGGCGACCGTGCTGATCACCCTTCTCGTGGCCGTCCCGGGCTCCTATGCGGTGAGCCGGCTGGACTTCTTCGGCAGGCGTCAGGTGAGCAGCCTTTTCCTTGCTGTGTACCTGTTTCCAGGAATCTTGCTGGCCGTTCCGCTGTTCGTCGCATTCACCCGGTTGGGCCTTCGCGGGAACATCTGGGTGCTCGTCGTTGTTTACGTGTCACAGACGGTTGCGGTCGCGATCTTTATGCTCAAGAACTATTTTCAGACGGTGCCGGTCGGGCTCGAAGAGGCAGCAGCCCTCGACGGACTCGGTCGGCTCGGCATCATCAGGCGCATCATCCTGCCCCTCTCGTTGCCGGCCATCGTCTCGAACGCACTGTTCGTGTTCATGATCGCGTGGAACGAGTTCCTCTTCGCCCTCCTGTTCCTCGTGGAGGACCGGAGCAGGTGGACCGTCTCCCTGGGCCTCGCCCAGCTGACCAATGCGCTCGAGACTCCGCCGGCCACCCTGATGGCCGGATCGATTGTGCTGACCCTGCCAGTAGTGGCAATCTTCTTCGCCACGGAGAAATTTCTCGCCGGCGGCCTGACCTCCGGAGCGGAGAAGGGCTGAGCACGTGCAGGACCCGTCACCGAAACCACGACCCATCATCGAGTCCAAGAATCACAGGGGTATCCACGCATGAGTACCGAATCGTTTCGACACTTCACGGACGGCCGCGTTCCCGATGCCGGGATCGCCGCACTGTTCAGCGTCGAGAACCGATTCCAGAAGCGCCTCGACGTCGAGGCAGCTCTCGCGCAGGCCGAGGCAGAGGTAGGACTCATCCCCGAGCCCGCGGGCCGGGCGATCTGCGCCGCCGCGCAGCTCGACAAGCTGGACCTGGGCCGCGTGGCGGCGGCCACCGCGGCGGCGAGCCACCCGCTCGTGCCGTTGATCGAGGAGTTCGCCCGTGTCGTCGGCCGCGAGCACGGCGGCTGGGTGCACTGGGGTGCTACCACCCAGAACATCACGCAGACCGCCGACGTGCTCGTCCTCAGGGACGCCCACACGCGGGTCAAGGGCCTCATCGCCCAGGTGCTGCGCGCCATGTCGAAGCAGGCCGACTCCTCCGCCGCCGTGCCGATGGCCGGCCGCACGCACAGCCAGCACGCCGTGCCGATCACCTTCGGCTTCAAGGTGGCGGTCTGGATCGACGAGATGACCGCCCACGTGGACCGGCTCGAGCGGCTCGAGGACCGGCTGTTCCGGGTTCTCATGGGCGGCGCCGTGGGCACGTTCGCGTCGTTCGGCCCCGCGGGCCGCGACGTCGAGAGCCGGGTGGCCCGGATCCTCGACCTGAGCACCATGCCGGTGCCCTCGCGGGCGATCAACGACGGCATCGTCGAGCTGGTCCTGGTTCTCGGTCAGCTCGCCGGCACGTCGGGCAAGATCGGCAAGGACATCTACTCGCTGATGCAGCCGGAGTTCGGCGAGGCGTTCGAACCCATCCCGCACGGCACGGTCGGTAGCTCGACCATGCCGCACAAGCGGAACCCGCAGCTCGCCCTCGACCTGCAGTCCACCAGCGCCCAGCTCCGGGCCCTGGCGGCGCCGGCGCTGGAGTCGATGCTGCACGACCACGAGGCCAACGGGGCCATGACCGCCCTCCTCGAGGACGTCGCCGCCCAGGCGTCGGTCCTCGCGGGCGACATCCTGTCGCGCCTCGTCGTGATCTTCGACGGGCTGGAGCTCGACGAGGAGCGGATGCGCGCCAACCTCGCGCTCTCGGCGGGCCTCATGGGCTCCGAGTCGCTGATGATGGAGCTGGGCGAGCGGATCGGCAGGCAGAAGGCGCACGAGGTCGTGTTCGCCGTGGCACAGGAGTCCGGCCGCAAGGACCTCCCCTTCCTCGATCTCCTCACGCAGGACGAGGTCGTGGCCACGTACTTCGACGAGGCCGAGATCCGTCACCTCATCGACCCTGCGAACTACCTCGGCGAGTCCGTAGCGATCGCCCACGCGATGGCGCAGCGCGCCCGCGTGGTCGCCGACCGGCTCGAGATGCCCGACGCGGTGGCCGAGACCGAGGCCGCGCCGGCTCGCAAGGTCGTCGCGGCACCTCCCGTCGCCGCGCCGCCTGCGCCCGACGCCGGATGGGTCGCCTCCGAGGAGGACGTCACCCCGGCGGCCGGCCGCTTCCCGGCAGGGTCCGGGGACAAGGCGCTCGTCCCCGCCTGACCTGGCCGCGGCCTAGTCGAAGAGCGTCGCGGACTCCCACGCGGGCGCGGCCGCCGCAGCCGTCGCGGCCGGTGCCGCGCCCGTGGTGGTAGCGGCGCCCGTGGTGGCCGACCGCTCGGGGTGCGCCCCGCCGTCGGGCACCGTGGCCTGGACGGGCGCGGCGACCAGGTCGCCCACGAGCAGGCCGTCCACCTCGCCCCGGCCCGCCGCCCACTCGCGGGCGGCGAGGCCGGCGAGCTGGTCCGCGCGCTCGTTGAACGGGTTGCCCACGTGACCGCGCACCCAGTGGAAGCGGACCGGCCCCTCCCGGTCCGCGATGGCGCGCTCGATGGACTGGACCAGCTCGAGGTTCTTCACCGGCTCGCCGGACGCCGTGCGCCAGCCCTTGCGCTTCCAGCCCGCCACCCACTCGGAGGCGCAGCGGATCGCGTACTGGGAGTCGGACTCCACGAGCAGGGGTTCGGCGCCTGGATGGGCCTGGATGGCATGCAGGAGGGCGGTGAGCTCCGCGACCTGGTTGGTGCCGGTCGCCGCCCCGCCCGAGTCGAAGCGCCCGCCGTCGTGGTCGATCCACGCCCAACCGATCGCGCCGCCCGGGTTGCGAAGGCACGATCCCTCGGTGCTGACAATGATCACGGCGACCATTGTGCATCCCGTGACCGACAGTTCGGTCGCACGAAACCCCTGCGGGGCCTTTCGTTGCGATCATGGCGGCATGCCTTCGCACTCGCCCAGCCCGGCCGAGCGGTCGGCGGGACAGCATCCAGCACGCCCCCGCACACCCGCCGACCTGCGCCGTTGGCGGCAGTACCTGGCTGACGAGCGGGCCGAGGCCGCGGCGTACCGGGACCTCGCCAGCCGCCGGAAGGGAGAGGAGCGCGACATCCTTCTCGCTCTCGCCGAGGCGGAGAAGCGCCACGAGCAGCACTGGCTCGACCTGCTGGGCAACGACGTGGGCCGGCCGCTCCGCGGCGACTGGCGGTCGCGGTCCCTCGGCTTCCTGGCCCGGCGGCTCGGCGGCGTCTTCGTGCTCGCGCTCGCCCAGCGGGCCGAGGCCCGGTCGGCCTACGAGGCGGAGGCCGACGCGACCGCGACCATGGCCGCCGACGAGCGGATCCACGAGGAGGTGGTCCGCGGGCTGGCCACCCGGGGGCGCAACCGGATGTCGGGGACCTTCCGTGCCGCCGTGTTCGGCGCCAACGACGGGCTCGTGTCGAACCTCGCGCTCGTGCTCGGCATCGGAGCGTCCGGAGCGGCGCACTCGACGGTGCTGCTGACCGGTCTCGCGGGTCTGCTCGCCGGGGCGCTCTCCATGGGGGCCGGCGAGTTCGTGTCCGTCCGCTCGCAGCGCGAGCTGCTCGAGGCGTCGTCGCCGTCACCGCACGCCACGGCAGCCTTGCCGCACCTCGACGTGGACGCGAACGAGCTCGCCCTCGTCTACCGGGCTCGCGGCCTGGAGGCCGCCGACGCCAAGGCGCACGCCGACGAGGTGCTCGCAGGCCTGGCCGGTGGGACGCCCCAGGACCTCGCGGGCGACGCCGGTGCGGGCGACGACCACGAGACGCACGGCACCGCGTGGGGTGCTGCCTTCTCGAGCTTCGGATTCTTCGCGTCCGGGGCGCTGATCCCCGTCGTGCCGTACCTCTTCGGCCTGTCGGGTGGCGTCGCCGTCGCGGTCGCGAGCGCACTCGTCGGTATCGCCCTCCTCGGTACGGGGGCGGTCGTCGGGCTCCTGTCCGGCACCTCGCCGCTCACTCGGGCGCTCCGCCAGCTCGCGATCGGGCTCGGCGCCGCGCTGGTCACGTATCTGCTCGGACTGGCCTTCGGCGCGACGGTCTCATAGCCGGACCCGGCTACGGCGTGTCCCGGCGGGCGCGCCGATACGGCGTCTCACGTGCCGATTGCGCCTGCGACCAGGCGTGTCGTCTGGCGAGTTTCACCCCGAGAAACCCCGGTTCATCAGTTGCGCTCGCGGCGCGACGAGCGCAGATTGAGACCTGTTAACTTTTGTGTCCGGCGTCACAGTGCAGGGGGGCACATGGCGAGCAGCACGAGCCGCGAGGTGGGGCGTTCGCGCCTTCGCCGCTGGTTCGTGCGTGCGGCCGGCACTGCCCTCCTGTCGGCCTGCGGGCTTGGCGTCGGGATGGGCCTCGCGGCGGCCCATGGCCCTGGCGACCCGGCAGGTAGCACCACGGGTGCGGTGACGTCTCCGGTGGCCACCGCGTCGGCCCGGGCGGCTCAGCCCGCGGCGCCGACGGAACCCCAGACCGCTGCTCCGGCAGCTCTGGCTCCCGCTCCCGCTCCGGCGCCGGCGCCGGCGCCGCAGCCCGCGGATCCGGCGAACCAGGCCGCGGCGCCCGCTGCTCCTGCGGCGCCCGCTGCGCCCGTGCCCGCCGCGCCCGCGGTCGAGACGGTGATCCAGCCCGCCGTCGACCAGGTGCCGCAGACCGCGGCGCCGGTCACCGAGCCACTCGCCCCTGTCCTCGAGGATGTCGTCGCGCCGGTCGCCGAGCTCGCCGAGCCGCTTGCTCGCGCGGCCGGTCGGCTCGCCAGTCCTGTGGCGGACGGCGTACGGCCAGTCACCGACCCCGTCGTCGGCGTGGTGGAGCCGGTGGTGGCGCCCGCCGTCGGGAAGGCCCTGAAGCCGGTGCTGGATCCGGTTCTTCGTCCGGTGGGCGATGCTGTCCGCCCGGTCACCGCTCCGCTTGCCCCGGTCGTCCGGACTGCCCTAGGCCTCGTCGACGGGCTGGGCGCGCCGCAGCCGGGGCGCCCGTCTGCGCCCGGCGTAGGCGGTGGGCCGCCCGCCAGTGGGCCGCCCGCCAGTGGTGCCCCCGGCAGCGGGCGACCCGCGTCCGGCGCTCCGGTCGCGCCCGGAGTCGGCGTCGTGCCCGGAGTCGGGGTCGGGAGCCGGGCGGTGCCCGGAGTCGGGGCCGGGGCCGGAGTCGGAGTGCGAGGCGTCGCGGCAGATGTCGTCGACCGGCAGGCCCCAGCCGCTCCTGCCACCCGGACGACAGACGCCGTCGTCGCTCCCGCGAGGGAGGTCTCGACCGTTGCCGGGGCCGCCGCGGACAGCGGCACGGCAGAGCGGATGCGGGCCGCTCTCCTGGCGGCCGCCACGGTGGTCGCGAACCCGGCAGGGGAGGGGGGGCTCGGGGCCGCCAGGTACCCCGGCCCGCTGTCCTTCCCCCACGACTCGGGCGAGGTGCCCAGCAGCGGCACGTCGAGCGGTTCTCCGCTCCGTGCCGCAGGCCTCGACGTCCCGGCAGTCCTCGCGGGCCTCGCAGAGGCCGCCTCGCGCTCCTGGCTCGTCGCCTCGGCCGAGTCGCGCGCCGAGCACCCTTGCACCTTCTTCGAGGTTCCTGTCTCTCCTGCCTGACCCGGCTGGCCCGCGTCCACGGGACGCGGCACGCGGCCGACGGCAACTGCCGTCGGCCGACGCCCGAGCCGGAGCAGGAGAACCACATGTGCACATGTGCTCGACGCGCGCTGCAGGACAGCGCTCGTGGCGGGTGGCCTGCCGGCCGTGACGGCGGAGACCAGCACTCAGAGCTCGGGGCTGCCCGCCCTGGCCCTCGCCCTCGTGGCGCCGGGCCTGGCGGCGCTCCGGTTGCGCCACCGGTGGCTGCGCGCGTGACCGCGCAGGCGCCGGTCGGCATCTGACGCAGCCTTCCGGCTGCCTGCCACGGGACATCACTGGGGGGTGGCCCGCGGTCTCGGTCGGAAGGCTGCGTCAGAGGGATCTGATCGTCAGGACATCGCTGGGGGATGGCCTGACAGGAGGATCCCACCGGGAGCGGGACGGAGGTCGCCCTCGTAGGAGGACGGCCCACGTCTCTCCCGGACTGCACCGGGTGTGGTCCTGGTCCGTGGGGGCGGACCGGGATCACACTGCGGTGACGCGTTCCAGGATCTGCGCGACGATCTCCTCGGGGGTCAGTGCCAGGTCCACGACGAACCCGTCCTCGTCCGGCTCCAGCGGCTCGAGGGCCGCGAGCTGGCTGGTAAGCATCTCCGGCTTCATGAAGTGCCCGCTGCGGCCGGTGATGCGCTGCTGGAGGATCTCGCGTGCGCCGTCGAGGTGGACGAAGACCACCCGCCCCCGTGCGGTCCGCAGCAGGTCGCGGTAGGGCCGGCGCAACGCCGAGCACGTCATCACGGTGGACCTGCCGGCGTCGCTCTGCGCGTCGAGCCAGGCGCGGAGGGCCTCGAGCCAGGGCCAGCGTTCGGCGTCGGTCAGCGGCGTGCCCGCGGCCATGAGGGCGACGTTCTTCGGGGGATGGAAGTCGTCCGCCTCGGCGTAGGGGCGTCCGGTGCGTTCGGCGAGAAGCAGCGCGACGGTGGTCTTCCCCGAGCCCGCGACGCCTATGACGACGATATGGACGACTTCGTCGGTCATTGCGGTCATGCGGTCCTGCTGAGCTGATCGGTCACAGGGCCAAGCGTGTCAGATCAGAGCGCAGTCCTTGAGTAGTGCCCGGCCTGGTCGAAGTTCGGTGTCCCGGGAGGGCTCTGCTGTCGGCAGAATAGTTGTGCACAGTGCCGCATATATGTTGTCGTGGTACGGGTGTTCGACTAGGGTTGGGGGTGTCGGGCAGGGGGTCCGGCGCTGGGCCGCGTGGCGGCCCGGGTGCGGCCGGTCGGGGGTGGTCTTGGTGGGGTTCGCGACGCGTGCTGTGGTGCCCGACGGCGGCCGCCCGTCCGCCCGGGCCGGTGTGCTGGACGGTGTGCCCGCGGGGGTGCTGGACGGAGTCCCGGCGGGGCCGGGGCTGGCGGCGCTGCTGGAGTCGCTGACCGGCCCGGTGCTCGGCACGGTGGCTGGCGCTGGCGCTGGCGCGAGCCCCAGCAGCGGCACGGGCGGTGGTGCCGACGCAAGTCCCGCGCTCGGCGCCGGCGTGGGCCCGGTCGCTGGCGCTGGCCCCGTCGCTGGCCCGGTCGCTGGCGGTGGCGCCGGCGCTGGCGCGGGTGTGGGTGGCCGGGCGGTGCTGGCGGGGGTGGACGAGGGGGCGCTGCTGGACGTGGCGGCCGGGTGGGCCCGGTTGGTGGGGTGGGCGCAGGCGGCGCAGGCCACGGTCGCCGCGGAGCTCGGCCGGCGTCGGGGCTGGTCGGCCGGCCAGGCGCACGCCGCGGTCGAGCTCGGTGCCCGGTTGCGGGTCCCCACGGGTGAGGCCGACCGGGTCATGGCCCGGGGCGCGGGACTGGCCCGTCACCCGCAGGTCGCCGCCGCGCTGGTGGGCGGTGACATCGACGCGGTCAAGGCGGACCTGGTCCTGACCGCGGGCCCGACCCTGACCGTCGAGCAGCGGGCCGAGGCGATCGCCGAGGTCCTACCCCAGGCCGGTGCCCGGTCGAGGTCCTGGGTGCGGGACCGGATGCGGGCCCACGCCCGCCGTCACCTGACCCCGGTCGAGGTCGTCCGGGCCGAGCGGGACCGGCGGGCGGTGTACCTGGACCCGGTCGAGGGCGGCACCATGGCCTGGCTGTCCGCGCTGCTCCCGGCCGCCGAGGCGACCGCGGTGTGGGACACCCTGGACACCGCCGGACGCGCCCTGAAGCGCACCGGGAAGGACCGCACCCTGCCCCAGGCCCGAGCCGACGTCCTGACCGGCATCCTGACCGGCCACCTCATCCTCCCCACCGAGCCCACCGAGCCCACCGAGCCCACCGAGCCCACCGAGCCCACCGAGCCCACCGAGCCCACCGAGCCCGCCGAGCCCGCCGAGCCCGCCGAGCCCGCCGAGCCCGCCGAGCCCACCAACCCGGCCGCAGTGCGCGAGCCGACCACGGAGTCCGAACCCGTCCCGGTAATGCCGGGCGTCTCGGCAGCACCGGGCGTCCCGGCAACGCCAGTAGCGCCGGGTGTCTCGGTGGAGCCGGTCGCCCCAGGTGTGCCGGGGGCCGAGCCCGGTCCGGGCGCGGTGCGGGTGACGGTCCTGCCGGTACGTCCCGTGATCCGGGTGACCGTGGCCGCCTCGACCCTGCTCGGGCGGGACGACGAGCCCGGGTCCCTGGACGGGTACGGGCCCGTGGACGCGGACACCGCCGCCCTGCTCGCCGCCGGGACGGGCACCGCCGTCGGGACGGGCGGTGGGGGTGGGACGTGGCAGCGGCTCGTCACGGACCCCGTGACCGGGATCCTGACCGACTACTCCACCCACGCCTACGTCCCGGGCCCTGTGCTGCGCGCTGCGGTCGTCGCCCGGGACCGCACCTGCCAGTTCCTGCAGTGCGACCGACCCGGCGCCACCGCGGACCTGGACCACATCGACACGTTCGACCACACCGTCGATCCCACTACCCTGCCACCCGGAGCCCCGGGGCAGACCCGCGCCGCCAACCTGCAGGTCCTGTGCCGCCGGCATCACAACGCCAAGACCCACCACGGCTGGACCGCCCACCGCGACGAGGCGACCGGGGCCACGGTCTGGACCGCGCCGACCGGCCACACCTACACCCGCCCACCCACCCAGCCCGGCACCCCCACGACCGGCACCCCCACGACCGGCACCCCCACGACCGGCACCCCCACGACCCCCGGCACCACCACGACCGGGACCCACGCGCCCTCGAACCGCACCACCGCGAGCCTGCGCGCCCACGACAACGCCCGCCTCAACGGCCCCGCCACCAACCCCACCCACGGCCCCACCAGCGCCACGGCCCCACCACCACCGGACCCAGGCGAACCACCCTTCTAGGGACCCCGCCTCGGCCGCCGCGCAGGCACGAGCACGACCACACCGGGAGAGGCGTACATCACGCCTGGGGCGCGCGGACGGCGTCGGGCGCGGACGTAGGCTCGGTGATCATGCCTCGCCTGCTCGCCGACACCACGCCGCTGCGCGTGTCGCCCGAGTACCGGCGGCTGTGGTGGGGGCTCGGGGTGTCGAACCTGGGGGCTCAGCTCACCGTCGTGGCGGTAGGGCTCCAGGTCTACGCGCTGACCGGTTCCACGCTCGCGGTCGGGGTCCTGGGGCTCTGCTCCCTCATCCCGCTCGTGGCCCTCGGCCTCTACGGCGGTGCGCTCGTCGACGCCTACGACAGGCGGCGGGTCTCGCTCGTCGCGTCCGGTGCACTGTGGGTCGTGACCGGGGCCATCGCCGCCCAGGCGTGGGCCGGGATGAGCTCCGTGCAGCTGCTGTACGGCCTCGTGGCGTTGCAGAGCGCGGCGTTCGCGATCAACAACCCCGCTCGCTCGGCGATCATCCCGAGGCTCCTGCCCGCGACCCTGATGCCCGCAGCGAACGCACTGCAGACCCTCGCCATGAACGTGGCGCTCACCGGAGGGCCGCTCCTCGGCGCGCTGCTCGTGGCGCAGTGGGGCTATGCCTGGGCGTACACGATCGACACGGTGCTCTTCGCAGCCGCGCTGTGGGCCGTGTGGCGCCTCCCGGCGATGCCGCCGATCGCCCCCGGGCCACCGACCGACCCCGAGCGCTCCACCGACCCTGAGCGCTCCACCGACCCCGAGCGCTCCGCACCCCCCGAACATCCCACCATCTCGACCCGGAGGGTCGTGGGCCTGCGATCGGTCCTCGACGGCCTGTGCTATCTCGCCACACAGCCGAACGTCCGCACCACGTTCCTCGTAGACCTGGCGGCGATGATCCTCGCCTTCCCGCGCGTGCTGTGGCCGGCCGCGGGAGTGATCTACCTCGGCGGCGGCGAGACCACGACAGGCATCCTGGCGGCGTCGTTCGCGGTGGGCGGCATCCTCGCCGCCCTCTTCTCCGGCGGGCTGTCTCGGGTACGGCACCAGGGCCGCGTGATCGCGTGGGCGATCACGGCCTGGGGCCTCTCGGTCGCGGCCTTCGGGCTGGTGCTCGTGGTGCTCGGCCGGACGGAGCCGGACGGAATGCTCCTGGGCGGAGTGATCGCCGCCGGGGTGGCGCTGGCCTTCGCGGGCGGTACGGATGCGGTGGCGTCGGTCTTCCGGCAGAGCATCCTGCAGACCGCTACCCCCGACCACATGCGCGGGCGCCTGCAGGGCGTCTTCATCGTCGTGGTCGCGGGCGGGCCACGCCTCGGGGAGCTCGTGCTCGGCGCCGAGGCGACGTGGTTCGGCGAAGGGTGGGCCGCGGTGATCGGCGGCCTGGCCTGTGTGGTGGTGCTGTGGCTGATCGTGCGGGCCACGCCGCGGTTCTGGGCCTACGACTCGCACCACCCGGAACCCTGAGCACACCGAACCGGGTTGCCAGAAGCTCACCGGCGAATACACCGGTGAGCTTCTGACAACCCGGTTCGGGTGAGCTCAGACGTCAGACCTTGTCGGCCGGCGTCCCGTTCGTCCGGGCCGAGCCGCCCGCCAGGTTCGAGATCAGCTGGTGGATGTCCACGCCGGTGAGCTGCTTGATCACACCCTGACCCTCGCCCAGCACCGCTGCGACGTTCTTCGTGATCGCGGAGGCGCCGTCCGTCGAGATCACCGTCATGCCCTGGATCGAGGCGATGGGCTCGGCGGCGGCACGCACGATGTCGGGCAGACGCTCGATGAGCTCCTGCACCAGCGCGGCCTCGCCGTACTTCTTGAGGGCCTCGGCCTTGGCGTCGGTCGCGGCGGCCTCGGCGAGACCGGAGGCCTCGATCGCGATGGCCCGCGCCCGGCCGTCGGCCTCGATACCCGCGGCGAGCGCGACCGCGCGGTCGCGCTCGGCCTCGCCGGAGCGCCGCACGGCCTCTGCGGAGGCCTCGGCGTCCTGGAGCGCGGCGCGCTTGTTGGCCTCGGCGATCGTGGTGCGCTTGAACGCCTCGGCCTCGGTCGCGGCGTTCGAGGCGTCACGGCGAGCGTTGGCGTCCTGCACCTGCGCGTAGGCCTGAGCCTCGGCGGGCTTGCGGACCTCGATGTCGAGGCGCTCCTGCTCCACGCGCGCCTTCTCGGCGAGGGCCTCGCGCTCCAGCTGCGCCACGAGCCGGTCCTGCTGCGCCCGGGCGAGCTGGCCGGCGGCCTCGGCCTCGGCGTTCGCCGTGTCCGTCTCGGCCTTGATGACGGCCTTCTTGAGGTCGAGCGCCTTCTGGCGCTCGGCGATCTGCTCGGCGGCCTCGATCACCGCGAACTCGGACGCCCGGCGGGCCTCCGCCTCGGAGACCTCGGCGAGCTGCTTGGCGTTGGCGGCCTCGGCACGGCCGAGGTTCGCCAGATAGTCCGAGCCGGGCGTCGAGATGTCGGAGATGTTGAGCAGGTCGACCTGCAGACCCTGCTCCGAGAGGTCGGTCTTGGTGGACTGCACCACGCGGTCGGAGAGGCCCTTGCGGTCCGAGATGATCTGCTCGATCGTCATGTCGCCCACGATGGAGCGCAGCGAGCCCTCGAGGGACTCCTTGATGATCTCGGTGAGCAGGTGCTGCTGGGACAGGAAGCGCTGTGCGGCACGCCGCACGCCCTCCTCGTCACCGCGGACCTTGAAGTTGATCGACGCCTTGATCGCGATCTTGATGCGGTTCTTGTCCACACCCTCGACCGTGATGCCGATCTGGCGCTGCTCGAGCGAGATCGCGAAGCCCTGCTGCAGCACGGGCCACACCCAGGCACGCCCGCCCACCACGACGCGCTGACCGGAGGTGTCGGCCTCGGTCTTGCCGGCGCCGCGGCCGACGATGATCAGTGCCTCGTTCGGCGGCACCCGACGGATCCGGCTCGCCACGAAGGCGAGGATGATGACGATCGCGAGGATCGCCGCGACGACGGCGATCACTCCCACCAGCTCTGCGGGGAACACGGGTCCTCCATCGGTTGCATCGGTGCCCGACGGCGGAGCTCGCCCCGGGCGGTGCTCTCACCTCTCCCGGGGTTCACCCAGGAGAGGTGCCGGGCGCTGTCAGCGCGCCGGCTCGACCTTCACACGGCTCCCGTGGTGTTCGACCACGACGATCCGCATGCCCTGCTCGATGGGCTCCTCCGAGAACGCGAGGCGGTTCTCCAGCTCGGTGGCGGCGTCGAGCCGCACCTCGCCGTGACCCGGCGCCACGTCCGACGTGACGATGCCCTGCACGCCCACGAGGGAGACGGGCTCGCCGTCGTCGGACGCACCGAGGCGGCGCAGCAGGAGCTGGACGCCGAGGACCACAAGAACGCCCACGACGATCGCTACGGGGTACGAGGCGGCCACGGGCAGGCCGTTGGCCGTCACGACGGCGCCCGAGGCGCCGAAGAGCATGAGGCCCGCGCCCAGCGCGGTGCCCGACAGGGCGCCGTCCCCGAGGTCGAGGAAGTCACCGACAGTGAGGGTCAGCAGCGCGAGCGCGAGGCCGACGATCCCGATGACGACAAAGACGAGCATGCGAGCCCCGTTCATGGAGATCCTGCGAAGGTGTGCCGCAATCTACCAGCAGGGACCCACACGACATCTCAGGCGGGGCGCCGGCGCAGGGTCCGGACCGCCGTGAGGGTGACCACCGTCGCGACCCAGCCCGCGACCATGGCGACGAAGAAGCCCGCGTGCGCTCCGCCGTCGTCCACCCGGGCTCCCGCCAGGGAGGCGCCCAGCGAGGTGCCCACGCCGATGGCCGTGCCGACCCAGGCGAGGCCCTCGGTGAGCTGCTGCGGCGCCATGAGGTTCTGCACGAGCTGGTTGCCGGTGATGATCGTGGGCGCGATGGCCATCCCCGCGACGAACATGACGGCGGCGAGCATCCACAGGGAGTCGACGAACCAGAAGAGGGCGACGCCCGCGGCCAGCGCGCACATGCCGATCGCGAACCGCCGGGGCGCGGGGGAGAGCCAGTGCCGCGCACCGTACGCGAGACCGGAGATCAGGGAGCCCGCGGCGAACACGGCGAGGACCACGCCCGCCATCGCCTTGGAGCCCTGCTCCTCGGCGAAGGCGACGGTCGAGACCTCGGTCGCGCCGAAGATGACGCCGGTCGCCGCGAAGGCGACCATCAGGACCGGGACTCCCGGGACGAACACCGCCGACCGGTGCCGCCCCTCGTGCGGCGTGGCCGACACGGGCGGCTCGGTGGCGCGCTGCGCGCAGAACCAGAGTCCGCCCAGCACGGTCGCCACGGCGGCCACCACGAGGCCGGACGCCGGAGCGACCGCGGTGGCGAGCGTCGTGGCGAGGATGGGGCCCGCGATGAAGACGAGCTCGTCCACCGCCGACTCCAGCGAGTACGCCGTGTGCAGCCGGCGCGGCTCGGGGACGGCGTGCGACCAGCGGGTCCGCACCATGGAGCCGTAGGAGCCCTGGCTGGCGCCGGCCACCGCGGCGAACAGCCACAGGACGGCCTCGGGGGCGTGCAGCACCGCCGAGACCACGAGGCCTGCGAGACCCACCGCCGTGACCGCCAGCGCGGGGAGCAGCACGCCCCGCTGACCGCGGCGGTCGACGAGCCGGGCCAGCTGCGGCGAGACGAACGCCTGCGCCAGGCCCAGCACCGCGGCCACGCGTCCGGCCATCCCGTAGGAGCCGTACAGGGTCTGCACCATCAGCACGGTGCCGATGCCGATCATCGACATGGGAAGACGGGCGATGGCGGCCGCGCTCGAGAACGCGGCGGCACCGGGGGTGCTCAGGACGTCGACGTAGGGATTTCTGCGTGCTGGTGCGATGTCCTGGGCCACGGGTTCGAGTGTCGCACCAGAGGGTTGCCTGGGACGACGGATAGACGGTGATGCTGACCACCGGACGCCTACGCTGGACCGATGACGACCCCTACCGACTACACCGTCGCCGACAACACCCAGGAGTCGCGCTACGAGGCGCGCTCCGCGGAGGGGGAGGTGATGGGGGTGCTCGAGTACCGACGCGACGCGGCGGACACCTGGGTCCTGCCGTCCACCCGGACCGACCCCGCCTTCCGCGGCAGGGGGGTTGCGGGCACGCTCACCCGCCGGGCCCTCGACGACGCCCGAGCCGCCGGTGCGAGCGTGGTCCCGGTGTGCTGGTACGTGGCCGAGTGGATCGAGTCGCACCCCGAGTACGCGGACCTCGTCCGCGACTGACCGGTGGCGCCGTCCCGGCGCTGCGGCGACGATGAGCCCATGAGCGACGAGACGCAGCTGACGGTGGTGGACAACCCCGGCGAGAGCCGGTTC
Source organism: Antribacter gilvus (assembly GCF_003946865.1). Lineage (GTDB taxonomy): Bacteria > Actinomycetota > Actinomycetes > Actinomycetales > Cellulomonadaceae > Antribacter > Antribacter gilvus. Next base: position 101,503 of record NZ_QXTH01000004.1, on the reverse strand, counting down.
GACGTGCGGCTTGCTGACGGGACGGTCGTCGGCAGCGCCTACTACGAGCGCGAGCCCGGAGTCGTCATCTTCACGCACACCGAGGTGGACCCGTCGATGGAGGGCAAGGGCGTGGGCTCTCGCCTCGCGGCCGGAGCGCTGGGTCTGGCCCGGGAGGCGGGCGACCGCATCGTGCCGTTGTGCCCGTTCATCCGCGCGTACGTGAAGAAGCACCCCGAGTACGAGGATCTTGTGCTGCACCCGCACGCGGGGACGTGAACGGTCCCGGCCGGGCCGTCAGGCCTCGATGGGGAGGCCCGCCCGGGCCCAGGCGACGATGCCGCCGTCGAGGTTGACGGCGTCGAACCCCGCGGCCTCGGTGAGCCACTGGGTGGCGCGAGCCGACCGGGCGCCCGAGTGGCAGATCACGAGGACCCGCAGGTCCGGGTCGAGCTCGCCGTAGCGGGCGGGCAGGTCACCCAGGGGGATGTGCACGGAGCCCGGCACGTGCGCCGAGTCCCACTCGTCCTGCTCCCGTACATCGAGCAGCGTGGTGCCGGGCGGCACCGGCGCGGCCGCGTCGAGCTCGGTCGGGGCGATCGCCGGGACACCGGGGAACATGGGCTGGAACATACGTCCAGGGTAGGCGACGGGGTGCCGAGCCGTTCCGGCGACGGTCCACCAGACCTGGCACTATCGGTCCTATGCACCCTCGTGCCGGCACCCTTGCCCTCGAAGAAGACCTGATCGACGTCGACCGGGTGGTCGGCGCCTACTACGACCTGACACCCGATCCCGAGGACCCGGCCCAGCAGGTCGTCTTCGGCACCTCCGGGCACCGCGGCTCGTCCCTCGACCACGCCTTCAACGAGGCGCACATCGTCGCCATCACGGCGGCGATCGTCGAGTACCGGCGCTCGCAGGGCACGGACGGGCCCCTGTACATCGGCCGGGACACGCACGCACTGTCCCTCCCGGCCTGGCAGACCGCCCTCGAGGTCCTGGCCGCCGCCGAGGTGACGGTCATGATCGACGCCCGCGACTCGTACACGCCCACGCCCGCGGTGTCGCAGTCGATCCTGCTGCACAACGGCGCGGTCGCAGAGGGCGGTACCCGGGTCTCGGGGCCCGGGCTCGCGGACGGGATCGTCGTGACGCCGTCGCACAACCCCCCGCGGGACGGCGGCTTCAAGTACAACCCGCCCCACGGCGGGCCCGCCGACTCGGACGCGACCGGCTGGATCGCAGATCGCGCCAACGAGCTGCTGCGCACGGGCGGCGTGGGCGCGGTGCGCCGCCTGTCGCTCGACGAGGCGCTCGCGGCCGGGACGACGCACCGGCACGACTTTCTGACCACCTACGTCGACGACCTGTCGAACGTCGTGGACCTCGAGGCGATCCGCGCCTCCGGCGTGCGCATCGGCGCCGACCCGCTGGGCGGGGCGTCCGTGGAGTACTGGGGCGCGATCGGCGAGCGGTACGACCTCGACCTGACGGTCGTCAACCCGCAGGTGGACCCGCGGTGGGCGTTCATGACGCTCGACTGGGACGGCAAGATCCGCATGGACTGCTCCTCGCCCTACGCGATGGCGTCGCTGGTGGAGCGAATGTCCGGCGGCTCCGCGCCTTTCGACGTGGCCACCGGGAACGACGCCGACTCCGACCGGCACGGCATCGTCACGTCCGACGGGCTCATGAACCCGAACCACTACCTGGCCGTCGCCATCCAGTACCTGTACGGCGGGGCGCGGCCCTCCTGGCCGTCCGGTGCGGCGATCGGCAAGACGCTCGTGTCGTCGGCACTCATCGACCGGGTCGCCGACGGGCTCGGCCGGCGGCTGATCGAGGTGCCCGTGGGCTTCAAGTGGTTCGTCCCGGGCTTGCTGTCCGGCGAGGTGGGCTTCGGCGGGGAGGAGTCGGCGGGGGCGTCGTTCCTGCGTCGCGACGGGCGCGTCTGGTCCACGGACAAGGACGGCCTGCTGCTGGCGCTGCTGGCGTCGGAGATCCTCGCGACCACGGGCACCTCGCCGTCCGAGCATCACCGGGCGCTCGCCGAGAAGTACGGCGAGAGCTGGTACGCGAGGGTCGACGCCGCGGCGTCCCGGGAGGAGAAGTCCAAGCTGGGCAAGCTGTCGCCCGAGGCGGTCACTTCCACGTCCCTCGCGGGGCAGGAGATCACGGCGACCCTGACGAAGGCGCCGGGCAACGACGCGAAGATCGGCGGGCTCAAGGTGACGACGGCGGACGCGTGGTTCGCCGCCCGCCCGTCCGGGACCGAGGACGTGTACAAGATCTACGCCGAGTCGTTCGTGTCGGCCGATCACCTGGCCGAGGTGCAGGCCGCGGCCAAGGACCTCGTGGGGGAGGCGCTCGGAGGCTGAACCAGCCCGGAGGCTGGACGAGTGAGGGCCGGGACCGAGGCCACCACGCCTCGGTCCCGGCCCTGTGCCCGGGCGGCGCGGGGGCGCCTGACGTGTGCCCGGGGGCTTACGCGGACAGCGCGAACGCGGCTGCCGGGTCCAGGAAGGCGATCGAGAGGCTGATCGTGAGGGCGACCAGTCCGAGCGCCACGAGGATGACGATCTCTCGCCGGGTGTGCCGGGGAGAGATGGCGCGGATTCGCTCCGCGAGCAGGCCGTGCTGCGGGTGAGCGGTCGTCGCTGCGTTGCGGTGCGTCACGTCGGTCCTCCGGGGGCTGGGGTGCTCGGGGGTGATGCGTGGTGCTGGGGGTTTGGTCGCTTGTGGCCGGCGCCGCGCGCGGTGGATCGATGGTGCAGAATGCCGCCGCGCGGCGCCGTGGGGAAACTCTTCCACACTTTGCGCGACTTGTGAAGCGTTTGCCAAATGAGCGGAATCCTGGCACTTATTTTCACAAGCGTCGCCGGGCAACCCTCTCAACAGGCTGGACGTGTTCAGGGCGTGACAGTGACAGCACGAGAGCCGGCGGCGGACGACGTCGTCCTTCGGATCCTCCCGGTCCACGACCCGACGCTGGGCGGTCGTGACGCGGAGTTCACCGCCTTCATGCAGGAGGCCGAGCCGCTCCTCGCGCGCATGGCCTGGCTGCTGTGCGGTGACACGCACCGGGCCGAGGAGCTCGTGCAGCAGGCCCTCGTCCGTACCTACGTCGCCTGGCCCCGCGCCCGCGACGGCGACCCCGTCGCCTATGCACGGCGCATCCTCGCGAACGCGCGGATCGACACCTGGCGCAGACGCCGTCGCGAGGTCCTCGTCGACCCGGGGGCGCTTCGCGGTGCGCACGTCGAGTCCGCCGCCGCCGCGCACGCGGACCGCGACCGGCTGACCCGGGCGCTCGCTCAGCTGGCTCCGCGGCGTCGCCGCGTGGTGGTGCTCCGCTACCTCATGGACCTCTCCGAGCGGCAGGTCGCCGACGAGCTCCACATCTCTCCCGGAGCCGTGAAGTCGGCCGCCTCCCGCGGCCTCGCGCAGCTGCGCACCCTGCTCGCCACCGCCGACACCGAGGAGTCCCGATGAACGACACCGAGCTCGTCGACCGCCTGCGCTCGCTCGCCCAGGATCCGCCGACGATCCGCGTGGACCGCGCGGCGATCCTGACCAGTGGCCGACGCCGGCACGTCGCCAGGGCGGCGGCCGTCACCACAGGCGTGGGCGCGGTGTGTGTCGCGGCCATGGTGGGTGCCACGGCGCTGCAGCCCGGTACCGGACCCGCGGAGGTGGTGCCCGGGGGAGACCTGATGGGTGGTATGACAGCGTCGCCGCCATCCTCCCCGGCGCCGAGCCTCCCCGCGGGGCCGCCTCGCGCCGTGGTCGACGTCGAGAACGGGACCATCGGCATGCCGCTCGACCCGTGGCGGATCAGCCCCGAGGACGCTGCCGTGCTCGGCACGGCCCAGGACCACCTGCGCTACACCTGCCTGGCCGAAGCGGGGGTCGAGGGTGCGGGGTATGCCGCGCCCCGGCCCGTGGTGCCGTGGATCGACTGGACCTACGGCTATGGGGTCTGGCGCGCGGAGCAGCTGGAGGACGTCGCCCGGTACGGCTACCTCGGTGAGCCGTCCCGCGACGACGAAGCCGCGTACCCGGGGAGCCGAGGGCGCATCACAGACAGCAACCGCGCCGCCTTCGAAGCGTGCGGGCAGGCGGTGGTCGACGCGGGGCTGGCCACAGGCCAGGCCGAGGCTGACGCCCAGGAGGCCGGGACGGTGGAGGATCCAGGCCGGGTCGAGAAGGCGAGTGAGGTGGCAGCGAGGGGCGCGGCGATGGACGAGTGGCGCGCGTGCCTCCGGGTCGGGGGCGTCTCTGCGCCCGGCGAGGACGAGGGGCTGCTGCCGGGCGGGACCGATGTCTACGCAGAACCACTCGAGGGCCAGGTCCGGATCGCGGAGATCGACCTCGCCTGCAAGGAGCAGCTCGGCACGGTGCAGAAGCTCGCCGACATCGACGCCCGCCTCCAGCAGGAGTACCTCGACCGCGGCGGCCGCGAGCAGGCGGAGCGGCGGTTCGCCGCCCAGCGCCGGCAGGTGGAGTCGGCCCGGGCCTATCTCGCTCAGCACGGCATCACGGTGCCCTGACCAGGGCCGACGGCGGCTCAGCCGGGCCGCCGTCGGCCCCCTAAACGTTTCATGCGCTTTGACGTCGATGACGGGCCTTCTTAGCGTGACCGAGACATTCCCCACGAGAAGGAGCCAGTCATGCCCCAGGTACGACGACGTGCCCGCTGGGCGGCACTCGCCGCGATCGCGAGCCTGTTCACCGCCGGAGCCGTCGGCGTCAGCGTCACTACCGCGACGAGTGCCACCGCGGCCGAGGGCTGCACGGTGAGCTACCGGGTGTCGAGCCAGTGGAGCGGTGGTTTCCAGGGGGACGTGACGGTCACGAATCTCGGTGCGCCGATGTCGTCCTGGCAGCTGCGGTGGACCGCCGCGCCGGGCCAGACGGTGAACCAGGCCTGGAACGCCACCGTGTCCCAGTCGGGCACCACGGTGACGGCGTCGAGCCTGTCGTGGAACGGTGCGCTCGGTACTGGTGCCTCGGCGTCGTTCGGCTTCATCGCGTCGTGGAGCGGGACCAACCCGGTGCCCGGGTCGTTCACGCTGAACGGCGTGGCGTGCACGGGCGGCGTCGTGAACCCGACGCCTACGCCGACCGCGACTCCCCGGCCGACGCCGACCCCGACCCCGACCCCGACGCCCACCCCCAGCCCGACCCCCTCCCCGACCCCGTCGCCGACGCCCCCGGTGTCGGCGTCCAGCTTCTACGTCGACACGACCACGCAGGCGTACGCGGCCTGGACGGCGGCGAGCGGCACCGACAAGGCGCTGCTGGCGAAGATCGCGCTCAACCCGGCGTCGTACTGGGTGGGCAACTGGGCCGACGCCTCGCACGCCCGCCAGGAGGTCAGCGACTACACCTCGCGGGCCGTCGCTGCGGGCAAGACCGGCATCATCACCGTCTACGCGATCCCCGGCCGTGACTGCGGCTCGCACTCGGGTGGCGGCGTCGCCGAGAGCGAGTACGCCCGCTGGATCGACACGGTCGCGTCCGGCATCCAGGGCAACCCGTACATCATCCTGGAGCCCGACGCCCTCGCCATGCTCGGCGACTGCAGCGGCCAGGGTGACCGTGTCGGGTTCCTGAGGTACGCCGCGCAGAAGCTCACCGAGGCGGGCGGCCGCGTCTATATCGACGCCGGTCACGCGTCGTGGCTGACCCCGTCCGAGGCGGCGCGCCGGCTCAACCTGATCGGCTTCAACCACGCGGTCGGCTTCGCGATCAACACGTCGAACTACCAGACGACCGCCGCGTCCAAGTCGTGGGGCGAGCAGGTCTCGTCGATGACCGGCGGCTCGAGCTACGTGATCGACACGTCGCGCAACGGCAACGGCTCCAACGGTGAGTGGTGCAACCCGCGCGGCCGGGCCCTCGGTGAGCGGTCCACCGCCGTGAACGACTCCAGCCACCTGGACGCCCTGCTCTGGGTCAAGCTGCCCGGCGAGTCCGACGGCGCCTGCAACGGCGGCCCGGCGGCCGGCCAGTGGTGGCAGACGATCGCGCTCGAGCTGGCCCGTAACGCGTCCTGGTCGTAACCGTCCGGAGTGAGTGTGCGCGCCAGACTGCCTCCAGATCGCTCAAGCAGGGGTTGAAGCGACCTGGAGGCAGTCTGGCGCGCACCTCACGACGCGCGGCGCAGCCGCCCGCCCGTGTCCGGCCAGCCCACCGTGTACCTGTCCGTGAGGATCAGGGCCTTGCTGGCGAACGCGTTGCTCAGCACGATCCCCGAGGGGGACAGCTCGATGATCGTGAGCGGCTCGTCGGACCCGTCGAGCAGCCAGGGCTCGGCCAGCTCGCGCAGTCCGCGGTCGAGGACCAGCTCCTCCGCCTCATGAAAGCCCAGCACGCCGCCGACGGCGTGCCCGAGGCGGTTCCGGGGGACCACCTCGCCGTAGTCCTCGGTGACCGGCTCGAGGTAGCCCACGGTCTCGCCGTCCTCTCGTGTGACGGCGAGCCAGCGGTCGGTGGGCACGGCGGGCGGCGTCTCGGCGGGCGTCATGCCGTCACGGTAGCCGGGCGGGGCTGACGCGCCACCTGCATTTGCGCAGGTCCTCAGGCCAGGTGGTCCCTGACGAGCTGCTCGGCCAGGCCCGTGTAGCCGGCGGGCGTGAGCTCGCTCAGGCGCGCGGCGACGTCGTCGGGCAGGCCGAGGCCCGCGACGAACTCGCGCATGCGGGCGGCGTCCACACGCTGTCCGCGCGTGAGGTCCTTGAGCCGCTCGTACGGGTTCTCCATGCCGGGCACGCCGGCGACCGACGCCGCGCGCATCGCCGACTGCACGGGCTCGCCCAGCACCTCCCAGTTCTGGTCGAGGTCGTCGCGGAGGAGCGTCTCGTTCACGGCCAGGGCCCGGAGGCCGCGTGACACGTTGTCCAGCGCCAGCAGACCGTGGCCGAACGCCGGGCCGATGTTCCGCTGCGTCGTCGAGTCGGTGAGGTCGCGCTGCATGCGGCTGGTCACGAGCGTGGCCGACAGCGTGTCGAGCAGCGCGCACGCGATCTCGAGGTTGGCCTCGGCGTTCTCGAAGCGGATCGGGTTGATCTTGTGCGGCATCGTGGACGAGCCCGTGGCGCCCGCGACCGGGATCTGCGTGAAGAACCCGAGCGAGATGTACGTCCACACGTCGGTGGCGAGGTTGTGGAGGATCCGGTTGAAGCGGGCCATGTCGGCGTAGATCTCGGCCTGCCAGTCGTGCGACTCGATCTGCGTGGTCAGCGGGTTCCAGGTGAGGCCGAGACCCTCGACGAACGTCTTCGACACGGCCTGCCAGTCGGCCCCCGGCACGGCCACGACGTGCGCGCCGTAGGTGCCCGTGGCCCCGTTGAGCTTGCCCAGGTACTCGCCGGTCTCGATGCGGCGGAGCTGGCGGCGCAGGCGGTGAGCCAGGACGGCGAGCTCCTTGCCGAGCGTGGACGGGGTGGCCGGCTGCCCGTGCGTGCGGCTGAGCAGCGGGACGGCGGCATGGTCGCGGGCCATGTCGGCGAGCTGGTCGGCGAGTGCGGTGGCGGCGGGCAGCCAGACCTCGCGCACCGCACCCTGGACCATGAGCGCGTACGACAGGTTGTTGATGTCCTCGCTGGTGCAGGCGAAGTGCACGAGCTCGCTCACGGCCGGGAGGTTGCTGGTGCCCAGGGCCTCGGGGGCCGCGGCGATGCGGCGCTTGATGAAGTACTCGACGGCCTTGACGTCGTGGACCGTCTCCCGCTCGATCGCGGCGAGCTCCGCGATCTCGTCCGCGCCGAAGGTGGCGGGGATCCGGCGCAGGTACTCCTGCTCGTCGGCCGTCAGCGCGGTGGCCCCGGGGACCACCGGGGCGGCGACGCCCGGCGCGCCGTTGCACAGCATGATCAGCCACTCCACCTCGACGTGGATCCGCGCCCGGTTCAGCGCGGCCTCGCTGAGGTGGTCCACCAGCGGGGCGACGGCGGCCCGGTAGCGGCCGTCCAGCGGCCCGAGGGCGATGGGCGGCGTCACCTCGGCGAGGGAGATCCGGGCGGCGGTGGGGGCGGCGGTGGCGGGGGCGCTGGTCTCGGGCACGTCCTGCATTCTCCCACGGCAGGTCGCGGGACCGCCGGGAAAGACCATCCTGCAGGCGTTCCGCGGCTGCGACCCCGACCACAGGCGGCCATCCCGCCGATCCGTGCACAGGCCAGCCCCGCTGCCCGTCGGCGGCGCTCGCCTCCGGTCTAGCGTCGTCGGTGCGGGGTCGGTGCGGGGTCGGTGCGGGGGTCGGTGCAGGGTCGGGGCGGGCGAGCGGAGGGCGGACCAGGATGGGTGCGGGACAGATCGACGAGTGCCTGGCGACACTGGCGGGCCTGCGCGACCCGGTGGGACTGCTCGCCGCGGCGGGCGCCGCTGCGCTGTCGGCGCACGACGCGGGCCGGGCGGCGTCCGCCGTGGCGTGGGAGTCGCCAGGCGCCCAGGTGTTCCGCGAGGCGATGGCCGACGCTCAGGCGGCGGTGGCGCGAGACCTGGACCACCTGGACGAGGCGCTGCGGCTCGCCGCTACGTACCTGCTCGCCGTCGACGACGCCCGGCGTGCAGCCGCGGCCCGTATCGCGGGGGCTGCCGCATGAGCGACGCGGCCGACGCCATCGTGGTGACCGGCGGAACCCGCGTCACGTCGGTCGTCGCCGAGGAGGTGCGGCTCGCCGCGGCCCGGGTCACCACCGCCGCCGACCACCTTCGTACGGCGGCGGGACGGTGCTCGGAGGCGCGCACCGTCGTCGCACAGGACGTGCTGCTCTGGGCCGGGCCGCAGCCCGGGCTCCACCGGGCCAGGGCCGCGGCGCTCGAGGTGGTCGACGAGGTGGCGCGACGGCTCTGGGCCGCTGCGGAGCTGTACGACCTCCTGGGATGGCGGCTCCTCCGGGCTGCCGGTCTGTACGAGGAGGCCGAGTCCGTGGCCACCCGGATCGTGGGGGCCCTCGTGACGGCGGAGGGTTTCGTGCAGGGCGCGTTCTGGTCCGGCGGGAACCGGTGGCTCGCGGCCGCAGCAGCCGGCGGCGTGCTCGCCACGCTCGCCCGCCGCACAGGCACCCCCGCGGTGCTGTTCGACGGGGTCGCGCCGTGGGCCACACGGGCTGCGGCGCCGTGGTCGGACGAGCTGGTGGCCGGCCTCGGTGCCGGGGTGGCCTGGTCCCACCCGCGTGCCGCGGGCGGCGACCTGAGCACCAGCGGTGGCGCCAGGGTGCTCGCCGACGCCGTGCGACGCGCGCCCATCGTCGACGTACCGGCCGGGCTGACCGTGACCCAGCTCCAGGCCGGCGACTTCGGCTCGGGCGGGCTGCCGGAGTGGGCGGATTCGGGCGGGTCCCTTGCCGACTCCCTGCGCCGCGTGGCCGACCTCTATCCGTGGGCAGGCGACGCGCCCTACGCCACCGTCGCCGTCCAGCGCGTGGCCGCACCTGATGGCGGGGTCTCGTGGACGGTGCTGATCCCCGGCACGGAGTCGGTCCTTCCGGCGGACCACCCCTGGGACGCAGTCACCGACCTCGACCTCATGGCCCGGCAGCAGGACGGCGCGTCCGCCACGGTGCAGGCCGCCCTGGCGGCCGCAGGCGCCGGACCCGACGAGCCGGTCACGCTCGTGGGTCACAGCCTGGGTGGTATCGCCGCCATGGCCCTCGCCTCGGCGCCCGCGTTCACGGACCGGTACCGGCTCGGGGGAGTGGTGACCGCCGGTGCTCCCGTGGCGCAGCTCGCGTCCCCGCCCGGTGTCCCCGCGCTGCACCTGGAGACCCCCCAGGAGCTGGTCTCGAACACCGACGGACGCAGCAGCGCCGAGAACCCACGCACCGCCGACCGCGTGACCGTCGCCCGGGACCTCGCCGGGTCGCAGGACCCCGGCGACCGGGCCGCCTCGGGGAACCTGGCCGCGGCGCACGGAGTGGCCACGCACGCGCGCACGCTCGATCTGGCCATGGCGTCCGGTGACGTGCGGGTCGCCGGCGTCGTCGCCCGGATCGAGCCGCTGCTCGACGGGAAGGAGGTCACGACGACCTTCTACCGCGCCGAGCGAGCGCCCGTCGGGATCAGTCCTTGAGCTTCTTCGGCAGCAGGGCGGTCAGGACCATCTGGATGATCGAGATCACCAGTGCGCCCAGCACGAACCACCAGAAGCCGCCGTTCACCTCGAGGCCGATCTGGTTCCCGAAGAACCAGTCGGCGTTCGAGATGAGCGTGGTGATCCACAGCATCAGCGCGTTCACCAGCAGGGTGAACAGGCCCAGCGTCAGGATGTAGAGGGGGAGGGACAGGAGCTGCACGATCGGCTTGATGATCATGTTCACCAGCCCGTAGATCACGGCGACCACGAGCGTCGAGAGGACCATGCCCCCGGTGGAGCCGTCGCTCACGACATTGAGGTAGTTGCTGAGGAGCCAGGCGGACAGCCCGATCGCGGCGGCTGTGATGACGATACGGACCAGGATCTTCATGAAGGCATCGTGGCATGCTGAGGCCCGTGGAAACACCCTTGTCGTCGGCCGGTCGCGAGACCGTCGCCGCTTCCGTGCCGCTCCGTCCCGCCGTCTCCGCCCTGCCGGCCTACGTCCCGGGCGCGCGGGTCGCGCCCGGAGGCCGAGCGTGGAAGCTCTCGTCGAACGAGAACCCGTACCAGCCGCTGCCCTCGGTCATCGCCGCCATCACGGCCGCTGCGGGGGAGATCAACCGGTACCCCGACATGTACGCGTCCGAGCTCGTCGAGGCGCTCGCGGGCCACGTGGGCGTGCCGCCCGAGCAGGTCGTCGTGGGCAACGGCTCCGTGGCCGTGCTCTCGCACGTGCTGCAGGCCGTGGTCGACGCGGGCGACGAGGTCGTCTACCCGTGGCGTTCCTTCGAGGCCTACCCGATCGCGGTGGCCGTGGCGGGCGGCACGAGCGTGACGGTCCCGCTCGAGCCCGGGACCGGTCGGCTCGACCTGGCGGCCATGGCCGCAGCGGTGACGCCTCGCACCCGCGTGGTGCTGGTCTGCACCCCCAACAACCCCACCGGCCCGGTGGTGCGCGCGGACGAGCTGTCGGCCTTCCTCGCCGCCGTGCCGTCGGACGTGCTCGTCGTGGTGGACGAGGCGTACCTGGAGTTCGTGCGGGACCCGGCGGCGCCGTCGGGCACCGAGGTTCTCGCGGCGCACGCCAACGTGGTGCTCCTGCGCACCCTGTCCAAGGCGTACGGGCTCGCCGGGCTGCGTGTCGGCTACGCGGTGGCTGAGCCCCGGCTCGCCGCGGGCATCCGCGCGGTGTCCACGCCCTTCGGCGTCTCCCACGTGGCGCAGGCCGCGGCGCTCGCCTCGCTGGCCCAGCCGGCGCAGACCGAGCTGATGGAACGGGTCGACGCGCTCGTGGCCGAGCGCACCCGCGTGCAGGACGCGCTGCGCGAGCAGGGCTGGGAGCTGCCGGAGTCGCAGGCCAACTTCGTGTGGTTCGGACTGGGCCAGGCCACGCTGGAGTGCGCGGCCCAGGCCTCCGCCGCGGGCGTGCTGGTCCGGCCGTTCGCTGGCGACGGACTGCGGGTGAGCATCGGCGAGCCGGCGGCGAACGACGCGTTCCTGGCGGTCGCGAAGTCCTGGGTCTAGCGGCGACCGGAGGCGCCGGCCCGGACCCCGAGCGTCACCCCCGCGACGACCACCGCGACCCCCAGCCAGACGACGGGCCCGGGGGCCGGCTCGCCCAGGGCGATCCCGCCGACCGCTGACACCACCGGGACCACGCCGGTGAACAGCCCGGCCCGGCCCGGGCCGATCCGGCCGACAGCGGTGTACCAGAGCAGGAAGGCGACGACCGTGACGCCGAGGGCGAGGTGCAGCGTGGCGAGCAGGTGCTCGACGCGCAGCGCCGCCACAGCCCCCGGCCCCTCCGTCGCCAGGCTGAGGACCCACAGGCCCGCGGCGGCGATCCAGGCGGCGTGCAGCGACACCCCGTGCGGACCGAGCCTGCCCAGCACCGGCACGGCGAGCAGCGTGAACCCCGCCTCGCAGACCAGCGTCAGCAGCGCGTAACCGAGGCCCGCCGCGTCCGTGCGCCCGCCGCCGGTCACGAGGACGGCCCCCACGGTCACCACGACCGCGGCGGCCACGACGACAGGCGAGGGCCGAGCACCACCGAGCAGCGGGCCCACCAGCGCCAGGAGCACCGGCACCGTCGCCACGGCCACCCCGATCACGGCGGGCTCGGCGTGCGCCACGCCCCGCACCACTCCCACGTTGAACAGCACGAGCCCCGTCAGCGCGACGCCCGACACCCAGGCCCACTCCCTCCCCCGCGGGACGGGGAGCTGTCGTCCGGTGAGCCGGACCACCACGACGAGCACCAGGGCTGCCAGCGTGTACCGGACGGCCTGCACGGCGAACAGGGGAGCGTCGGCGAGCACCCCCGACACGGCGACCTGGCTGCCGACCAGCGACATGCCGAGCGCCGCGAACAGGGGTCCGGTCCAGGGGCGCTGGTGCTGGACGGACTGCGTCGGGTCGTCGGTCACGGTGGCGCTTCGCGTGGGCATGCTTCTCAGCCTGGTCGCGCTTTGGTATATCTGACAGCACCAAGCACCGGCCGAAGGAGGGGTCCAAGATGCTAGGGTCCGACTTCCTCCAGCTCGACCGCGGGCAGGCGGCGCCCGGCGGTCTCGCGACCTGGCTCGCCGACGCGTTGCGCGCGGCCGTGTCGGACGGCCGGGTCACCCCGGGGGACCGGCTCCCCGCCACACGCTCGCTCGCCGAGGAGCTCGGCTGCTCGCGGGGTGTGGTGGTCGACGCCTACCAGCGGCTCACGGACGAGGGTCTCCTGACGGGGCGACGTGCGGGAGGCACCGTCGTCCGGGCCGGGTGGGCGCCCGGGTTCGGCCCGGACGCCGTCGGCCCGGACGCCGTCGGCCCTCTGCCGACGTCGGTCCCCGTCCGGGCGCCCCGAGGTGCCCGGATCGACCTCGCTCCCGGCGTCCCCGACCTGTCGGCGTTCCCCCGCTCCGCCTGGGCCCGCGCGGAACGGACGGCGTTGAACGACCTGGCGTCGAGCGACCTCGGCTACGGCGACCCGAGGGGGCTCCCCGCTCTGCGTGAGGCCCTGGTGGGGTGGCTCGCCCGCACTCGTGGGTTCCGGGCGCACCCCGACGACATCCTCGTGGTCAACGGCGTCTCGCAGGGCCTGATGCTGCTCGCCCGCGTCCTGCGGGCCCGCGGCGTGACCCAGGTCGGCTTCGAGGATCCCGGCTCGCGGGGCGCTCGGGAGCATCTGCGCCGCTGGGACCTGGAACCCGTCCCGGTCCCGGTGGACGAGGGTGGTCTCGACGTGGGGGCGCTCGCCAGGACAGGGCTCGACGCCGTCCTGGTCACGCCGGCGCACCAGTTCCCCACGGGGGTGGTGCTCGCGCCGGACCGCCGTCGGGAGCTCGTCGCCTGGGCCCGCGCGCCGGGCCGCCTGGTCCTGGAGGACGACTACGACGCCGAGCACCGCTACGACCGGCCACCCGTGCCCGCGCTGCGTGCTCTCGCCCCCGACCACGTGGTGCACCTCGGCAGCGTCTCGAAGTCGCTCGCGCCGGCGGTCCGGCTCGGCTGGCTGCTGGCCCCCGCGGCTCTCCGGGACGAGCTGGTCGAGGCGCGGTACTGGACCGACCTGGGATCCCCTGCGCTGCCACAGCTCGCGCTGGCCCGCTTCATCACGTCGGGCGGCTTCGAGCGCCACCTGCGCCAGGTCCGACGACGTCACCGAGCCCGTCGTGACGCGCTCCTCCAGGCGCTCGCGTCTCACCTGCCGGACGCCACCGTGCACGGTGTGGCGGCGGGGCTGCATCTTCTGGTGACCCTGCCCGAGGGGATCGACGACGTCGCCGTGTCCCGTCGCGCCGCGGACGAGGCCGGGGTGGCGGTGCAGGCGCTGTCGTCGCACAGGGTGGGCGACGGACCGCCCGGGCTGGTGATCGGATATGCGGCGAACGCCCCTGACCGGCTGGATGACGCCGTTCGTGGGATCGCGTACGTTGTTGGGGAGGAGCGACGGCGTGGGTCCGTCGCGCCGCGTCGGCGGGATGCGATTCCCGTGCGAGAGCCGCAAGATTGAGGTTTCCTCCAAAGAGGAGACCGACACCTTGGGTGACACGGAGACTGCTTAACCTACGGAGCCGTAGCCTACGCTTGCGTAGGCTACGAGGACGTAGGTTGCGGCGGTCCAGCAACGGGGGCCGGCGTCCGGAAGTTGCAGCGAAGGAGACCGCGTGAAGCACGAGATCGACGGGGGCGACGTGCCCCTCCTGCAGCTCCTGACCCCCGAGGGCACGCGAGTGACGTCCCGGGGAACGAAGCCTTACCGCGAGCTGGCGGCGGGCCTCACCACGGAGCGGCTGCGCGAGATATACCGAGACATGGTCCTGACGCGCCGCTTCGACGACGAGGCGACGTCCCTCCAGCGGCAGGGCGAGCTCGCGCTCTACGCGCCCGCCCGCGGCCAGGAGGCGGCGCAGGTGGGCAGCGCCCACGCCCTGCGCCCTCAGGACTACGTGTTCCCCTCGTACCGCGAGCACGGCGTGCTGCAGGTGCGCGGCGTCGACCCCGTGGACCGCCTGCGGTTCTACCGCGCCTCGGACCACGGTGGCTGGGACCCGAACGAGCACAACGTGCACCTGTACACCGTCGTCATCGGGTCGCAGGCGCTGCATGCCGCGGGCTACGCCATGGGCATCCAGCGCGACGGCGCGGTCGGCACCGGGGACGACGACGTCGACGCCGCCGTCGTCGCGTACTTCGGCGACGGCGCCACCTCCCAGGGCGACGTCAACGAGGCGCTCGTGTTCGCCTCGGTGAACGAGTCGCCGGTGGTGTTCTTCTGCCAGAACAACCAGTGGGCCATCTCGGTACCGACGTCGAAGCAGTCGAAGGTACCGATCTACAAGCGCGGCGAGGGCTTCGGTGTCCCGAGCCTCCGCGTCGACGGCAACGACGTGCTGGCCGTCTACGCCGCCACGACCGAGGCGTTGCAGCGTGCCCGCAGCGGCGGCGGCCCGACCTTCATCGAGGCGTACACGTACCGGATGGGTGCGCACACCACCTCGGACGACCCGACCCGTTACCGCACCACCGAGCAGGAGGAGATGTGGGGCCGTCGTGACCCGATCGCCCGCCTCGAGACCCTGCTGCGCTCCGAGGGCGCCCTCGACGACGAGTTCCTGACCGAGCTCGACGCCGACGCCGAAGCCCTCGCCGAGCGCGTCCGTACCGAGACGCGAGAGCTCCACCCCGGCTCCGCGACCACCATCTTCGACGACGTCTACGGAACCCCGCACAGCATCGTCGCCGAGGATCGCGCCTGGTTCGAGGCCTTCGAGGCGGGCGAACCGCCCGCAGGCCCCGCAGCCGGCGCGACGACCCCTGCCGCACACCCCCAGGGAGGGACCCGATGACCACCACCGCCGAGCACCGGGAGACGACGACGATGTCGAGCACCCGGACCCTCACCCTTGCGAAGGCGATCAACGAGGGACTGCGCCAGTCCCTCAAGGACGACCCGAAGGTCCTGCTCATGGGCGAGGACATCGGCCCGCTGGGCGGCGTCTTCCGCGTGACCGACGGGCTGCAGAAGGAGTTCGGCGAGGACCGGGTCGTCGACACGCCGCTCGCCGAGTCGGGCATCCTCGGTACCGCGATCGGCCTTGCGCTGCGCGGCTACCGGCCCGTCTGCGAGATCCAGTTCGACGGCTTCGTGTTCCCCGCCTACAACCAGATCACGACCCAGCTCGCCAAGCTGCGCTACCGCTCCCGCGGCGCCGTGAGCGTGCCCGTCGTGGTGCGCATCCCCTACGGCGGCGGCATCGGCGCGGTGGAGCACCACAGCGAGAGCCCGGAGGCGCTGTTCGCCCACACCCCGGGTCTGCGCATCGTCACGCCCGCCACCCCGCAGGACGCGTACACGATGATCCAGGAGGCCATCACCTCCCCGGACCCCGTGATCTTCTTCGAGCCCAAGGGCCGCTACTGGTCCAAGGGCGACGTCGACCTCGACGCGCCCGTCGGCGCCGCCACGCTCAACGCGGCCCAGGTGGTCCGGGCAGGCACCGACGTCACCCTCGTGGCCTACGGGCCCACCGTCGCCACGGCCCTGAAGAGCGCGGACGCGCTCGCCGCCGAGGGCCGGTCGGCCGAGGTGATCGACCTGCGCGCCATCTCGCCGATCGACACCAGCACCATCGCGGCGAGCGTCCGCAAGACGGGCCGTTGCATCGTCATCCACGAGGCGCCCGTGTTCTTCGGCGCCGGCGCTGAGATCGCTGCGCGGGTGACCGAGGAATGCTTCTACGCTCTGGAGGCGCCGGTGCTCCGGGTGGGCGGTTTCCACACGCCGTACCCGGTGGCCAAGCTCGAGCACGACTACCTGCCGAGCGTCGATCGCGTGCTCGACGCCGTCGACCGCGCCTTCGCGCACTGAGAGGCTGTAGATGTCGAACCAGCGCTTCCTCCTGCCTGATGTGGGGGAGGGCCTGACCGAGGCCGAGATCGTCGAGTGGAAGGTCGCTGTCGGCGACCGGGTCGAGGTCAACCAGACGATCGTCGAGATCGAGACCGCGAAGTCCCTGGTCGAGCTGCCCTCGCCCTGGGCCGGCACGGTCATGGGCATCCTTGTCAGCCCGGGTATCACGGTGGACGTCGGCACCCCGATCATCGAGATCGCCACGGGCGTCTCGGCGTCGGCCCCCGCTCCGTCGGCCCCCGCCCCGGCACACGCTCCGGTGGCCGACGCCGGCGGGTCGGCCCCGGCGGCCCTGGAGACCTCCGGCTCGGTGCTCGTGGGTTACGGCACCGCCGAGGCGGCGGCCTCGGGCCGTCGCCGCCGGTACGCGGCGGCCTCGGACGCGCCGGCGGCCCCCGCCCCGGCTCTCGTCGCGGCGCCTCCGCCGCCTGCCCCGGCCGCCCCCGCCCCGGCCGCCCACCCGGCACCCGCCCTGGCGAGCGTGCCTGCCCAGGCCGACCGTCCGGCGTCGGGCACCGACACCGCCGCCCGCGCCCGCGTGCTGGCCAAGCCGCCCGTGCGCAAGCTGGCCAAGGACCTGGGCGTCGACCTGGCGAGCGTCCCCGCGAGCGGGCCGGGCGGGATCGTCACGCGGGAGGACGTCCTCGCGAAGTCGAAGGCCGCCGAGCCGCAGCAGCTGGCGAGCTGGTCGGACGAGCCGTGGCTGGCGTCGGGCACGGTGACGGCCGACGGGCGCCAGACCCGCGTCCCCGTGAAGTCCGTGCGCAAGCGCACGGCGGAGGCGATGGTCCACAGCGCGTTCACCGCGCCGCACGTGACCGTCTTCCACACCGTCGACGTGACGCGGACCATGCGCCTCGTCGAGGACCTGAAGAAGGACCGCGACTTCGCGGACGTGCGGGTCACGCCGCTGCTCATCGCTGCCAAGGCGGTGCTGCTCGCCATCCGGCGGCACCCGCAGATCAACGCGACCTGGGACGACGTCGCGCAGGAGATCGTCTACAAGCACTACATCAACCTCGGGATCGCCGCCGCGACGCCGCGAGGGCTCGTGGTGCCCAACATCAAGGACGCGCACGCCCTCGACCTGCTGGGGCTGGCCCAGGCCATCTCCGGCCTCACGGGAACGGCCCGCGCGGGGCGCACCAGCCCGGCGGACATGTCGGACGGCACGTTCACGATCACGAACGTGGGCGTGTTCGGCATCGACTCGGGGACACCGATCCTCAACCCGGGCGAGGCCGGGATCCTGGCGTTCGGCGCGATCCGCCAGCAGCCGTGGGTGCACAAGGGCAAGATCAAGCCGCGCTGGGTGACCCAGCTCGCGCTGAGCTTCGACCACCGGCTCGTCGACGGTGAGCTGGGGGCGCGGTTCCTCTCCGACGTCGCCCGGGTCCTCCAGGACCCGGCGGTCGGGCTGGTCTGGCGCTGACCAAGGCCTGCCCCCGCCGCCGAGATAGTCACCTCGTCGGACCAGGTGACTATCTCGGCGAGGCCGAGGTGCCGAGATAGTCACTTCGTCCGACGACCCGTGTCAGCGGCGTGACGGCACCGTGTCAGGACCGCCGACCAGAGTGGTGGTCATGACGAACACACCGCGAAACTCCCTGGTCACCCTCCTCACCGCGGCCCTCGTGGCCGCCGCGGCCGGCCCGGTCGGCGCAGCGCCGGCGGCTGCCCCGCTCCCGGCTCCGGACCGTCCGGAGCTGCGGCAGACGATGCACGACGTGCTCGACGTCGGCCTCACCGGCATCCAGCTCCGCGTGAACGACGACGCGGGCGAGTGGGTCGCCAGCGCCGGCGCCCGGAAGCTGGGTAGCTCCCAGGCACCGCCGACGGACGGCGTGTTCATGGCCGGCAGCGTCAGCAAGACGGTTACGGCGACCGTGGTGCTGCAGCTCGTGGCCGAGGGGCGCCTCGGGCTCGACGACCGGGTGGCCGACCACCTGCCCGGTTACGGCCTGGACCCGCGCATCACCGTCCGGATGCTCCTGCAGCACACGAGCGGCGTGCCCAGCTACACGGGCAACCTCACACCCGACGGCGCCCTGGTGCCGGGCATCCCCATCCTCACCGGGGAGTGGGCGGAGGACTATCTGGACGAGGAGTACGAGGCCGGGTGGCTGGTCCGCTACGCGCTGGGTATGCCGGCCCTGTTCGAGCCCGGGACCCGTTTCAGCTATTCGAACACCAACTACACGCTTGCGACCCTCGTCGTGGAAGAGGTGACCGGCCGGCCGTTCGTGACCGAGGCCGAGGAGCGAATCTTCGAGCGGCTGGGCATGCGGCGTACCTCCCTCCCGGACGCCTCCGTGCCGCTCGCCGGACCGCACGCGCACGGCTACTTCCGGTACGACGACGACGGCGTGGACCGTGTCGTCGACGTCTCCGGGCAGAACCTGTCGTGGGCGCCGGGCGCCGGCGACCTGGTCACCTCGACGGCGGACCTGCACCGGTTCGTCTCCGCGCTGGCCTCCGGCGACCTGGTCCCCGCACCGCTGCTGGCGGAGATGACCACGGTCCACGCCCTGCCCGCGTACCCCGACGCGACCCAGTACCTCCCGTACGGTCTCGGGATCCAGGTGATGGACCTCGGGCCGCTCGACCCGACGTGCGAGGGCGTGACAGTCCTCAACCACAACGGTGGCGCGCCCGGCTACGCGGCCCTGATGTACAGCTCGCTGGACGGCGGCACCACCCTGACGGCCTCCCTCACCCACGTGGAGGACCCCACCGCCCCCGTCGGCGGGGCCTTGGGCCCGGCGATGCTGCCGCTCCTCACCGAGGTGTTCTGCGGCTGATCCCGGCGGACGGGGGCACTACCTCGGCGGACGGCGGCTCACCAGTTCTTCGTGCCGCCCCCGCCGGACTCCTCGCCGTCCTCGTTCCCCCAGGTGTCGCGGTTCTCCTGCTGCTCCTGGTCGGCGGTCTCGGCCGCCTCCTCGTTGGACTCCTGCAGCCGCTGCTGCCGCTCGGCCTCGGCCTGCTCCTCGGCGGTCTGCCCCTCGGCCGGCGACGGAGTGGGGGAGGGCGCCGGCTCCTCGTGGTCCGGCTGGCTCCGCTCCGCCTGGGCCGCCTTCTCCTGCAGCCGCTGCTGCGCCCCCGCGTTCTGCTCCTGCTGCTCCGGCGACTGCTCCGCCGTCGAGCAGTCCGGCCAGGTGCGCACGCTCTCGGCGTACGCGTACGACTCCTCGGCCCACTCGAACCACGACTGGACGTCCTCCCGCACCTCGACGGGGTCGAGCTCGTCGCCGTCGCCGTAGGGGTCGATCGCCTCCTCGTCGTAGGGCTCGCCCGCCTCGCGGGCGGCCAGGGCGGTCTCGAGGGCTGCCAGCTCCGCGGCGTACTCCTCGGCGGTGCGCGACTCGTCGTCGCCCATGGCCTCGTACGCCAGGGCGAGGTTGGTCTGGATCATGCACCGCACCTCGGGGGACTCCTCCTCCGCGAGGTCGTACGCCTCGTGGAGCGCGTCCGTGGCGCTGTAGGGCGACGACCAGCCCTCCGCGAAGACGTCGGCCGCGCGGGCCGTGCCCGCGTTGAAGTGCGCCTTCCAGGGCTCGACGAGGTTGAGCGTCCGCTGGCCCTCGTAGGTCTCGGCGGCGTCCACGAACCTCTCGGCGTCGTAGTCACCGCGAGCGGCCGCCGCGACCGGCGCCGTGGCGGCGAGCCGGACGCCGAGCACCAGCCCGACGATCGCGAGCGGGATCGCGACCAGAAGCATCCACTGCCGCCGCCGGAGGCGGGCCAGCCGCAGCCGCGTCGCCTCGGCGGACCGGTCGCCACGCGGGACGAAGTACGGGTTCGTCATCGCCGCACCCCCGCCAGCCGACGGCGCTCCAGCGCCAGGGACCCCGCGAACGCGAACGTCTCCCAGGCGAGCAGCCCGGCGAGCACCAGACCCAGCGGCCACACGACGGGACGGTAGGACGTGACGGTGCGGCGGCCGTCGTCGGCCATCTGCTCCGGGTCGAACCCGGCCACCAGGTGCTCCACCGGCGTGGGCGCCGTCCGGCGCTCGTAGGGGACGCCGAGCTGGTCGGCGAGCCCGCGTAGCACGCCCTCGTCGATGCGCGACAGGGCGTCCGGCACGACGCCGTCGGCGGTCGTCTCCGTGGAGTCCGTCAGGTACTCCGCCTCCTCGGGCGGCACGTCCGGGTCGTACTCCTTCATGCGGCCGCCCTCCTCGGTGCCGTAGCCGAGAACGGCCCCGCCGTCGATCAGCGGCGCCAGGTCGGCGAACGAGCGGGGCTCGCCCTCCGCGGTCTGCTCGCCGTCGGACAGGAAGAACACGAGCCGCAGGCTCGCCGGGTGCTGCTCCGCCGACCCCACCAGGGCCGACGACAGCTCGTCCAGCGGCCGGTCCGTCAGGGAGCCCTGGGAGTACAGCGTGATCTCCCGCCGGAACGTCTGGGCCCAGGCGTTGATCGCCCGGGCGTCGGTGGTGAGCGGCAGCTGGCGGGTGGCCTGCGAGTCGAACGCGATCACCGAGTAGCGCGCCCCCGGGACCGCGGTGGTCAGCGCCACGACGTCGTTCCGCACGCCGACGAGCCGCTCCTGGTTCCCCTCCGGCCCGTAGTCCTCGGCGGCCATGGAGCCCGTGCGGTCCACGACGAAGAACACGTCCACGGCCGTGACCGTCGTGTCCCGCGAGGTCTCCACGACTGACGGCCCCAGGCCGGCGACGAGCAGGACGAGGCACAGCGCGGTACGCCGGAGCCAGGGCAGGCGTGAGGCGCCGCCCGACGCCGCCCCGCGGGCGAGGCACCACCCGGACAGGGCGAGCAGCGCCGCCACGACGACGAGGACGTACCAGGGGGCGATCGGTTGGAACGTCATTCGCGCAGCCTCCAGGCCGCCAGGACCAGTGCGGTCACGCCCGCCACGATCACGAGGTACCACTCACGCGGCAGGTCGGTGACGATGACCTCGGGCGCGGCGTCGAGCTCGACCGCCTGCTGGGCCACGACGTCGTCGACCATGCTCCGCACCAGGGCCGGGTCGTCCGTGCGGAAGTAGAGGCCGTCGCCCGCCTCGACCACACCCTTGTACTCCAGCTCCTCCGGGCCGCCCCAGTACTCGCGGTCGCCGCCGAAGATCCCGTACAGCGTGATGTCGCGCGACCGCACGAGGTCCGCGGCCTGGCCCAGCGAGTAGATCGGCTCGCCGGACACGTAGTTGTCGGTGGCGAGGACGATCGAGCGGGAGCGCTCGGTGTCCGCCTCGTCGAACAGGAGGCCGCAGGACGCCAGACCGTCGCCGATGAGGCTCGCCCCGTCCTGGTTGACCCAGGTGCCGGCCGTGAACTGGAGGTATTCGAGGATGTCCTCGGCGTCGCCCTCGTCCTCCGGGTCGAGCGAGTCCACCGACTCCAGCGCCTCGATGCCGCGCTGCAGCTCCTCCTGGACGAGCGTGTAGTCGTCAGTGAGCGGGAACACCGTGCGCGACGTCGAGTTGAACACCGACAGCGCGATCCGCTCGCCCTGGAAGCTGTCCACCATGCGCTGGAAGACTTCGAGCACCGCCCCGTCGTAGTCGGTCATGGACCCGGACACGTCCAGGCAGAGCACGATGTCGCGCGTGCCGAGGCGCTCCACGACGGTGTCGGTCCGGGCCGGGCGGGCAGCCAGCGCCCCGGCGCCGAGCACCGCGACCAGGAGACCCGCCGCGAGCAGGGCGCGCCACAGCCGGTAGCGGCGCAACCACGCGCGGAACGCGGGCACCTTCGCCAGGTAGGCGGAGTTGGCCACCCAGGTGGCCTCCTGCCGCGATGCCCGACGCCGGCCGCTCACCACCCAGCCCGCCGCACCCACGGCGAGGATCACCACCCCGACGGCCACCCACACCCAGGGCCACAGGATCACCGGGTCGCCTGTCACCATTCCCGGACCACCTCCTGCGCGCGGTCGAACGACGTGTCCACCTTCATGCGGCGCACGCTCGGGTCGTCGTCCTCCGCGAACTCCGGCCGGTAGTAGCGGGAGATCAGGTCCGTGAGCTTCTTGGCGCCGTCCAGCTCGGCGATCTGGGCGAGCGTGAGCGTCGAGACGTCGCGGTCCAGCCGCTCGGCAGCGAAGGCGCGCATCTCGCGTGCCAGCGCGTGGTGCACGGCGCGGCGGTCCAGCTCGCCCGACTCGTAGCGCTGCCGGAGCTCGGACAGGGTCCGGGTGTACTTGTCCCGGATCCCGGCATGGGGGTCCAGGTGGTGGCGCCCGCCCGCGGCCGGCGGGACGGCGAACCGCTGGGCCTCCTTCTCCGCCGCGGACGCGCGCGTGAACCAGATGACGGCCGCGACCAGCGCGAGGGACAGCAGGATCAGGCCCAGGCCGGCGGCCGTCCACCAGCCCGAGTAGCCCACCGGGGGCAGCAGCTCATCGCCCGGCACGCTTCTGCCTCCCCAGGAGCTCGACGAAACGGTGCACCACGTCGTCCGTCCCGTCCACCACGGTGCTCTCGACCTGGCGGCGGCGCAACGTGGCGGCGACCTCGGCCCGGCGACGGGCCACCTCGTCGGCGGCGGCCCGGGCGATCTCGGGCCGCGAGGCGAGGAACGGCGGGAGGAACAGGGTGCCGTCGACGTCGGCCACGGGGGCGGCTGTGCCCGCCGGGGACAGGTCCGCGACCTGCAGCGCCATGACCTCGTGCCGCACGCGGAGCCGCCGGAGCAGCGGCTCGTGCTCGGGCGCGGGGCGCGCCTCGTCCGTGACCACGACCATGAGCGACCGCCGGGTGAAGGCGTGCAGCGCGCGGTCGAGGAGGCGGGCGAGGTCGTTGGCGGGCGCGGCCGCCGGGTCGTCGGTGGTCCACATCCGGCTCAGCAGCCGCAGCAGCGTCTCCAGGTCCTGGGTCGAGGCCCGTGGCGGCAGCTGCTCCAGGCGCTCCGCGTCGCCGGCGACGAGCGCGACCCGGTCGCCGCGGTCGCGCGCCAGGTAGGCGACGAGCGCGCAGCAGAACGCGGCGACCTCGTGCTTCGGCTCGCCGCTCGGGGCGGTGGCCGTCATGCTCCGGCCGGTGTCGACGATCAGCACGAGGTTGAGGTTCGACTCGCTGACGAACCGCCGCACCACCGGGATGCCGGCGCGGGCGCTCGACTTCCAGTCGATGTCGCCCACGTCCTCGCCCGGGCTGTACAGGTGCAGGTCGTCGAAGTCCTGGCCGTGCCCCTTGTAGATGGAGCGGTGCCGTCCTTCGAGCAGGCCGGTGGCGCGCCGGGCGACCGGGAGGTCGAGCCGGGCG
Source organism: Antribacter gilvus (assembly GCF_003946865.1). Taxonomy (GTDB): domain Bacteria; phylum Actinomycetota; class Actinomycetes; order Actinomycetales; family Cellulomonadaceae; genus Antribacter; species Antribacter gilvus. The sequence continues at coordinate 77,804 of NZ_QXTH01000004.1, read as the reverse complement.
CGGACCTGGGAGAGGCGGGAGACGTCGGGCACGTGGCCGGATCCGGTGATGGTCGGCCCGGTCAGGGCGCCGGGACGGCGTCGAACACGGCGTCGACGAGCTGCTCGGGCGGGACGTTGTCGGCGAGGGCGTCGAACGTGCGGACCAGGCGGTGGCGCAGCACCGGGTACCGTACCGCGCGGACGTCGTCGGGCACCACGAAGCTTCGGCCCGACTGCAGCGCCAGCGCCTGGCCGAGCCGCATCAGCGCGATGCCGCCGCGCGGCGAGGCGCCCACCCGGACGTGCCGGCCGAGGCCCTGCACCGGGCGGGGGCCGGACAGGCGGGTCGTGTTGATGATGTCCACCACGTAGCGCTTCACCGCGTCGTCCACGTACACGTCGTCCACGAGGCGGCGGAGGAAGCGCACGTCGTCCAGGCTGACGGGCTCGGTGGCGACCGGGCGGTCCATCTGGCCGTTCGCGACGCGGCGGAGGATCTCCAGCTCCTGGTCGGGAGTGGGGTACGTGATCACCTCCTTCATGAGGAAGCGGTCCATCTGGGCCTCGGGCAGCACGTAGGTGCCCTCCTCCTCGATGGGGTTCTGCGTGGCGAGCACCATGAAGGGGTCGGGCAGCTTGTAGTTCACGCCGCCGATCGACGTCTGCTTCTCCTGCATCGCCTCGAGCATCGCGCTCTGCGTCTTCGCGGAGGAGCGGTTGATCTCGTCGAGGAGGACGAGGTTGGCGTGGACCGGGCCCAGCTGGGTGGTGAACTCGCCGGTGGCGTAGTTGAAGATCTGGGTGCCCACGATGTCGTTGGGCATCAGGTCCGGCGTGCACTGGATGCGCCGGAACTCGCCGCTCACGGCAGCCGCGAGGGTGTGGGCGGCGGTGGTCTTCGCCAGGCCCGGGACCGACTCGAGGAGCACGTGCCCGCCCGCGAGGAGGCAGCTCACGAGCGCTGTGCGGAGGGCCTCCTGGCCGACGACCTTCTCGTCGAAGACCTGGTGGATCCGCTTGACGATCGCCGCCGCCCGGTCGAGGTCCGACGCGCTGATGTCGTTGTGCTCCGGCACGTGGCAACCCCCTGGTGATCTGCGACCGTGTCGGTGGATCAGTATGCCGCGTCGGGCCGGGGCCCGCCGATGGGGAGCCCTCCCCGACGCCTGGACGTGCCCTCAGTCCTTGCGGTCCGCCATCTTCGCCAGCATCGCGTTGTACGCCTCGAGCTCCGCGTCGCCGTCACGGTCGGCGGCGCGGTCGAGCCGCTTCGCGTCGCGCGTGTCGGACCGGGTCCACTGGATCGCGACGCCGATCGCCAGCAGCAGCGTGGGAATCTCGCCGACGCCCCAGGCCACGGCGCCGCCGCGCTGCTGGTCCTCGATGGCGCTCTGCCCCCACGGCCGCCCCAGCAGCCCGAACCACTCGGGCACCAGCAGGGCGTTGCCGCTGGTGAGCGCCACGCCGAAGAACGCGTGGAACGCCATCGTGGCGAAGAGCAGGACGAGCCGCATCGGGTAGCCCGGCCGCGAGGGCCCGGGGTCCACGCCGACGAGAGCGTTCGCGAACAGGTACCCCGCGAGGGTGAAGTGCGCCAGCATCGCGAGGTGCCCGGCGTACGTGGTGAGGGAGTACTCGAACGCCGGCGTGTAGTAGAAGACGATCATCGAGCCGGCGAAGTTCGCCGCCGCCACGATCGGGTGGGCGAAGAAGCGTCCCCAGCGCGAGTGCACCAGCGCGAGCACCCACTCGCGCGGCCCGCGGGACCCGTCCTTGCGCGGCGGGACGGCACGGGCCAGCAGCGTGACGGGGGCCGCCAGCACGAGGAGCAGCGGCACCACCATCGCCAGGATCATGTGCTGCACCATGTGGGCGCTGAACAGGATGTGCCCGTAGAGGGCGGCACCGCCGTTGGTGACCCAGAACAGCACGATCATCCCGGTGCACCAGCTGACGGTGCGGACCAGGGGCCACCGGTCGCCGCGCCGGGTCAGCCGCACCACCCACGCGAGGTACACGAGCAGCCCGGCCGCGCAGCCGAAGGCGGGCAGGAGGTCCCACTGGAACTCCGTGAGCCAGCGGGCGGCCGTCGGCTCGGGCGGGAGCGGGTGCCCGGTGACCTGCTCGGCGGGCGTGAGCGGGCCGGAGGGCACCTCGGGCACGGGCGGCGCCGTCGACCCGAGGGCCACCGCCACGCCGGAGACGGCGCCCATGACCGCCAGCTCCACGGCGGCCAGCCGCCAGAACAGCCCCACCACGCTGCCCGACGTCTCGGGCAGGCGGCGCACCACCGAGGTGCGGTGCAGCCAGCCGAGACCGCCCAGCACGGCCAGGAGCAGCACCTTCACCAGGAGGAGCACCCCATAGTCGGTGGAGAGCGCCGCGAGGTCGCCGAGCCGGATCCAGCCGCTGACGAGGCCGGACACGCCCACCGCGGCGAAGCACCAGCCGGCGATCTCCGAGTAGCGCCGGATCACGGCGGGCGTCGCCGTGTTGCGCAGGCCGAGGAGGGCGATCGCCCCCAGCCCGCCGACCCAGAGCGCGGCCCCCGCCAGGTGCAGGAACATGGCGGAGATGGCGAGGTCGTGGCTGGCCGCGCCGGCCGCGTGCCCCGTGCTGGCCTGCATCGCGACGGCGACCAGCGCCAGCGCCGCGGTCCAGGCCGCACCCAGGGGTCCGCGGACCGCCAGGGCGGCCGCGGAGGTCAGCGCGGCGACGATCACGATGCCGAGGTACGTGCGGCCCAGGGTGATGGTGGTGACGAACTCGCCGAAGCCGGGCCCGAACGCAGGCGAGCTCAGCGGGAGGTAGGTGGACCATGAGTACCGCAGCACCAGCTGCGCCACGGCGGCGAACGCCCACACCCCGGACGCCGCGCCCGCGATGCCGAGGGTGCGCTGCACCGCGGAGCCGGCCGGTACGGCGAACGCGGCGAGCACGAGCGCACCGAGCGTCACGGCCAGCGACAGCTCCGTGAGCACCGTCGCCACCGGCAGGCCCCAGCGCACGACGGCGCCGGGGTCGGCGAAGTAGGAGAGGGCGTCGAACGCGCCGGAGAACGACCCGGCGGCCAGGACCGCGCTGATCGCGACCAGCACCCCGGCCGGTGCGGCGCCGACGAGCCACCACGGCCGCGCGGGACCGCCTGCGCCCCGGCCGGGGGCAGGCTTGCGGCCCTCCCCGGAGGGCTCTTGCGGCTGTCGCACGGCTGTCGAGGTCACCTGACCAGCCTAGGGGGAGGAACGGGCCGTCCGGCAGGCCCGGGGCGTGGCGTTCGTCGCCAGGTGTACCCGCACGCGGAGGGGGGCGTGATAGTACGGACCCCGTGAGCGAACCAGCGCAGCAGACTCCCTTCCATGACCTCGACCGGTATGTCGCCATCCCGCGCCTCGCCGGACTAGCCCTCAGCCCGGACGGGAAGCGCCTGGTGGCGACCGTCCAGACGCTCGACCCCGAGCGCACCGGCTACCGCACGGCGCTGTGGGAGGTGGACCCGGAGGGCAAGGCTCCGGCCCGTCGCCTGACCCGCTCCTCGAAGGGCGAGTCGTCAGCGGTGTTCACGAGCCGCGGCGACGTCCTGTTCACGTCCGCCCGCCCCGACCCGGACGCCGGGAAGGACGCGGGCGAGCCCGAGTCCGCGCTGTGGCTTCTGCCCGCCGCGGGCGGGGAGGCACGCGTCGTGGCGACCACGGCGGGCGGCATCTCGGGCCCGCTCGCTGCCCGGGCGGCCGACGTGGTGAGCGTCGCGTCGAGCCTGCTGCCGAGCGCCCGTGATCTGGCGCACGAGAAGGAGCTCCGCAAGGCCCGCAAGGACCTCAAGGTGAACGCGATCCTCCACGACTCGTACCCGGTCCGGCTCTGGGACCACGACCTCGGCCCGGACCAGGAGCGCCGGTTCGTGGCCGACCTCGCGCTGCTCGCCGAGCAGCCCTCCGCCCCCCTGCCGAAGCCGGAGGGCGACGACGACGCGGAAGGCGACCGGTCGCCGTCGGGCACCCTCGAGCTGCGGGACCTGACCGGGCCGGGCCGCCACCTGCTGGAGCACCATGCGGACCTGTCCGCCGACGGTTCCACGCTCGTCACGTCCTGGGATGTGGCCGAGGGGGTTGCCACCCGCGAGACGCTCGTGGCGATCGACACGGCGACCGCCGAGCGGCGCACGCTCGTCGACGACCCGGACGCCAACGCGAGCGACCCCGCGATCTCGCCCGACGGCGCCTGGGTCGCGTACCTGACGGAGACCATCACCACCCCGCAGGACGCGCCCGTGGTCCGCCTGGGCCTCGTGCCGGCGGCGGGCGGCGACCCGGTCATCCTCGCGGACGACTGGGACCGCTGGCCCACCTCCGTCGCCTGGCTCCCGGACGGCTCGGGCCTGGTGGTGACGGCCGACGACGACGGTCGCGGCCCGGTCTTCCTCCTCACCTTCGCCGGCGGCCCGGCGGGCGGCGAGGTGGTCGTCGAGAAGGTGACCGCCGACGACGCCGTGCTCACCGACGTGCGCGTGGCCCCCGACGGTTCGGCGCTGTTCGCGCTCCGCGCCTCCTACGCCGCGCCGGCCGAGCCGGTGCGGGTCGACCTGGGGGCGTTCGTCGCGTCGGGCCCGGCGGGCGAGCGTGAGCCGGTGGCGGCCACGGCGCTGCTGTCGCCCGTGCCGCCGGTGGAGCTGCCGGGGGTCCTCCGCGAGGTCGAGACCGTGGCGGCCGACGGCGCGCGTGTCCGTGCGTGGCTCGCGCTGCCGTCGGACGCGTCCGCCGACGCCCCGGCGCCGCTCCTGCTGTGGATCCACGGCGGCCCGCTCGGCTCCTGGAACGTCTGGTCCTGGCGCTGGAACCCCTGGCTGATGGTGGCCCAGGGCTATGCCGTGCTGCTGCCCGACCCGGCGCTGTCCACCGGCTACGGGCAGGCGTTCGTGCAGCGCGGCTGGGGCGCGTGGGGTGCGGCGCCGTACACGGACCTCATGGCTATCACCGACGCCACGGAGGCGCTCCCGGAGATCGACGAGTCGCGGACCGCGGCGATGGGTGGCTCGTTCGGCGGGTACATGGCCAACTGGGTGGCCGGCCACACCGACCGGTTCACGGCGATCGTCACGCACGCGTCCCTGTGGGCGCTGGACCAGTTCGGCCCCACGACCGACGCCTCCTTCTACTGGGCGCGCGAGATGACCGACGAGATGGCGCTGGAGAACAGCCCGCACCGGTTCGTGGGTGAGATCCGCACGCCGATGCTCGTGGTGCACGGCGACAAGGACTACCGGGTGCCCGTGGGCGAAGGCCTGCGGCTCTGGTACGAGCTGCTGTCGGCCTCGGGCCTGCCGGCGGCCGACGACGGCTCCACCGTCCACAGGTTCCTGTTCTTCCCGGACGAGAACCACTGGGTGCTCACGCCGCAGCACGCCAAGGTCTGGTACCAGGTGGTGCTGGCGTTCCTGGCCGAGCGCGTCCTCGGCGAGAAGCAGAAGCTGCCGACGACGCTGGGCTGAGCGTCCGATCAGGAGGCCGGGGCCGCACCCCGGCCTCCTGTGGCGTCCAGCCAGCGCTGGACGAGCGCGGCGTCGGCACGGCGGCGGGTGAACTCGCTCGGGTACGTGTGCGCGACGGAGCGGTGGGCGAGCAGCGCGACATGGTCGTGCTCGATCGCCCACATCAGGGCGGCCTGCACGTCTGCCCGGCTCAGCCGCGTGCTCCGCGTCTCTTCCATCGTCCCGATCACTGGTCTCGCTCACGTTCCTGAAAATGAGCCTCCTGACCGGAGACTCTGTGGTGTGGAGAGGGAAGACCGGGTGATTTGTGACACCGGCCGTACTCTCGGCATGCGCCAGCCCAACTTTTGGGGTAGCCGACGGACGCTATCGCGTCCAGGGGCCAGCGGGATATCCCCTTTTTGGATGACTTTCCCTTACGAAACGGCGTGTCGCTCCCCGCGCGCCTGCAGACCCGTGTCGGTGAGGTCGGCAAGGATCGTCGTATGGAACACGACGAGGCCAGGAAGATGAAGGAGCAGCTCGCCGGCTTCGCCCGGGAGCTCGCGGAGCGGCACGGGGTCGCCCGTCCGCACCACGCGCCTTCAGAGGGGGCTTCCGCGGCGGAGGTGGTGCGAGCGCCCACCCTCGCCATCGGCCTGGCGGCGCAGCCAGGGGGCGGCTACGGCATCGCCGTGCGCTACCGGCTGGGGGTGCCGCGGGCGCGGAGCATCGTGCGGCAGATCGAGGCCGAGGCGGGTCCGGACGTGGACGTGCGCCGCACGGGCCGGATCAGGCCCATCAGCGACCTGGGCCCGCGCCCGCCTGCGCCCACCTCGCAGTCGGCAGGGGAGACGGGACGGGTGCGCCCGCTGCGGCCCGGCATCTCGATCGGGCACGTCGACGTGACGGCAGGGACCCTCGGCGCGTTCGTCACCCGCAGGTCCGACCGGACCACGCCCGGGCGGCCGGGCACCACCACGACCAACCTCTACGCGCTGTCGAACTACCACGTGCTCGCCGGGTCCCCGGAGGCTGTCCCGGGCGACGTGGTGCTGCAGCCCGGCCCCGCCGACGGCGGTGATACCGCGCAGGACAGGGTCGGCGCGCTGGCCGAGGTGGTGAACCTCGACCCCGAGGTGGTGTCGTACACCGACGCGGCGCTGGCACGCCTGGACGACGCCGCGGTGGACTACACCTATCCGGTGGGCCGCGTGACGAAGACCGCGCGCGCCCTGGGCGGCGAGGTGGTGGCCAAGGTGGGGCGCACGACGGCGCTCACCCGCGGCCGGGTCACCGCGATCGAGCTCGACGACGTGATCGTGGGCTACGACGACCTCGGCGCCCTGAGCTTCGACGACCAGATCGAGATCGAGGGCCTGGACGGCGGCCCGTTCTCGCGTGGCGGCGACTCCGGCGCGCTCGTCTACCGGGAGGACGGCGTGGCGCTCGGCCTGCTGTTCGCGGGCTCGGAGACCGGTGGGGGCAGCGGCCGTGGGCTCACCTACGCCAACCCGATCGACGTGGTGCTGGACGTGCTGGGCATCGACCTGGCGGGGGAGCTGACCGACGAGGACGCGGACTCGTCCGGACGGTGAACGGCGCGGCCGGGGGCGCCGTCGTCGTTCGTGAAGCGCGTATCGAGCGGCCGGAGTGTCGAGGGGTGGGCGTGTCGCCGCGGGGAGCGGCGCGCCGCACTCCTGACTCGCCGTCCGCTGTTGTCGGATCATCGCGCTGACCTGCGGTGTCACGTCGCGAGTGGAATCGCTTCCACACCGTGCCCCTGTAGCGCGTGTGAGGGCTGGACAAGGGGCGCACAATGGATGACCAGGAGGTGATCGGGATGGCAACACTCGACGAGGCGCGGGCCGCCAAGTCCGCGCTGCGCGAGTCCGTCGCGGGAATCGGAGGGGTGGTCGGTATCGGCGTCGCACCCGAGTTCACCACTCCGCTGGGGCGCGGCAGGATGCTCGAGTACCCCGAACCTGGGGTGGCCGTCGCGGAGGTGATCGACGCCGCCGGCTCGCCCGAGCGGCACACGTCGCCGGTCGAGGTGCTCGCTGCCGAGATGGGCATGGAGAGTGTCGCGGGCGACAGCGACGGCTGGGTCCTCCAGGTCAACGTGACCGACCCGTCGGTGGTCGACGCCGTGCCGGAGGAGATCGACGACGTGGCAGTACGAGTCCGCGTCGTGGGGAAGGTCCGCGCGGGCTGAGGCGCTCCCTCATCGACGGGTCGGTCCCCGATCCGTCGCGGCTGAACCCCCCTGACGCGGTGCCGCACAATGGGGCGGTGACTACTGCACTGCCCCGGGTCCGCGCCTCCGAGCTCGTCGGCCGCGGCTGGCTCAACACCGGTGGCCGTACGGTCACGCTCGGCGAGCTGCGCGGAAAAGTTGTCCTGCTCGATTTTTGGACCTTTTGCTGCGTGAACTGCTTGCACGTCCTCGACGAGCTGCGCGAGCTCGAGGAACGGCACCGCGACGTCCTCGTCATCGTGGGCGTCCACTCGCCCAAGTTCGAGCACGAGGCGGACCCGGTGGCGCTCGCGGCGGCGGTCGAGCGCTACGAGGTGCACCACCCGGTCCTCGACGACCCGGACCTCGTCACCTGGGGCGCCTACACCGCCCGTGCCTGGCCCACGCTCGTCGTGATCGACCCCGAGGGCTACGTCGTCGCGCAGATGGCGGGCGAGGGCCACGGCTCCGCGATCGCCGCGCTCGTCGAGGAGCTCGTCACCGAGCACGACGCCAAGGGCACGCTGCACCGGGGCGACGGTCCGTACGTGGCGCCCGCGCCGACGTCGGGCACGCTGCGTTTTCCCGCCAAGGCGATCGCGCTGCCGAACGGGAACCTCCTCGTCGCCGACGCCGGCCACCACTCGCTCGCCGAGCTGGCCCCCGACGGCGAGACCCTCGTGCGCCGCATCGGCTCGGGTGAGCGCGGGCTGTCCGACGGCGACCCGGACGACGCCCGGTTCAGCGAGCCGAACGGGCTCTGCCTGCTGCCGGAGGCCGTCCGGGACCTCGTCGGGTACGACGTGGTGGTTGCCGACACCGTCAACCACGCGCTGCGCGGCGTCCGGCTGTCCGACGGCGCCGTCGTCACCGTCGCGGGGACCGGCCAGCAGTTCATGGTGGGCGGCCAGGAGAACGTGCTGCGGTCGGGCCATCTCGACGACGGTGCAGTCGTTCCGGCAACCCGCATGGTGCCTGACCTGGACGGACCGTTCGAGCCACACGACGCCACCGCCGACTACCCGGCCCGAATCATCCGACTGTCGTCGCCGTGGGACGTCGAGTGGTCGCCCGAGCTGGCGGCCGTCGTCGTGGCCATGGCAGGGAATCACACGCTGTGGGCTTTCGATCCGGCAGGTCGCGGAGGGCACGGCAGCGTCCGGCCTCTCGCCGGGACCATGAACGAAGGTCTCGAGGACGGGCCGGGCGCGACTGCCTGGTTCGCGCAGCCGTCCGGTCTCGCCCGCGCGGCCGACGGCACGATCTGGCTCGCCGACTCCGAGACCTCGGCCCTGCGCCGGATCGAGGCGCTCGCGGGTGGAGTCGCGTCGGGCGCCGAGGAGGTGGGGATCCGGACCGCCGTCGGCAAGGGGCTCTTCGACTTCGGGCACCGTGACGGCGCCGCCGACGAGGCGCTGTTCCAGCACCCGCTGGGCGTCGCGGTGCTCCCGGACGGATCGGTCGTCGTGGCCGACACGTACAACGGCGCCGTGCGCCGGTTCGCCCCGGCTCCCGCCTCGGAGGCCTCAGGAGAGCCCGTCGGCGACCACGCCGGCACGCGCATCCCCGGCGTGGTCACGACCGTGGCGACGGGGCTCGCGGAGCCGAGCGACATTGTCGTCCTCGTGGACGGCGCGCCCTGGACCCCTGGCGGCGCGCTCCCCGAGGGCGACGCCCGCGTCGAGCTCGTGGTCGTGGAGTCCGCGGCGCACCGCCTCACCCGGATCGCGCTCCCGGCGACCCTTGCGGGCGAGGTGCTCGACTCCGGCGCCCGGCGCACGCAGCGGCCGGTCACGGAGATCCCGTCCGGCCCGCTGCGGCTCGACGTCCCGTTCCTCCCGGCCCCCGGCCAGAAGCTCGACGACCGCTGGGGCCCGTCCACCCAGCTCCAGGTCACCGCCACCCCGCCGGAGCTCCTCCTCGGCGGCACGGGCGGCGGCGCCGACCTGTTCCGCGACCTCGTGATCAACCCGGAGGTCGCGGAGGGCGTGCTGCACGTGACGGCGAAGGCGGCGTCGTGCGACGTCGTCCCGCTCGGGCCCGACGGCGAGCCGGACCCCGACGTGTTCCCCGCCTGCCACCTGGCCCAGCAGGACTGGGGCGTTCCCGTCCGCGTGGTGGCACCGGCCGCAGCCGGCGCGCCCGGCCCCGACGGGACGCTGACCCTGCCGCTGCGCGGCTGAGCGGCAGAGGGGTGTGACGTACGCCTCGAAAGGGTTCGAATCCACGGCCCACGCAGGTAGACTGCCCCTTGCCCGCCGACCCAAGTTCGGGCGGGCGACTGAGCGATCAGGCCGCGGCGGGATGCCGCAGGGACGAAAGGGGGTGTGGCGCGCGATGACTCGCAGCGAGCCCCCGAGTAGTACCGGCCAGCGCTGACGCCCACCTGAGCACACTCCGCACCGACGCGACGTCTCGCGCCGGGTGGTCGTCGGCACTCTGCAGGTCCTCTTGCGACCGCAGGGTCCGGCCGAGCCCCCGTGCCCGACGTCCACGCGTTCACCTGCGGAGTCATCATGGCCACCTTCCTTCCCGCACGCCCGCCGCGTCAGTTCCTCGGCGCGCTGCGCCGTCGTCCCGACGTGCCCGTCACCCCGTTCGCGATGCCCGACGACGCCTCGCCGGACTCGGGCGCGCCCGCCCGCCGCAGCACGGTGGTCGCCGCCGCGATCTACGACGACGGCCGCCGCACCGCCTCGTACACCCGCCTCGCCGAGGCCTTCCGCGCCCTGCGGGAGCGCCCCGGCGGCATGGCCTGGATCGGGCTGGAACGGCCGGACGAGACCGAGCTGATGTCCCTGGCCCGGGAGTTCGACCTCCACCCCCTGGCCGTCGAGGACGCGATCCAGGCCCACCAGCGGCCCAAGATCGAGCGCTACGGCGACACGCTGTTCGTGGTGCTGCGCGCCGCGACGTACCTGGACGCGGAGGAGACCGTCGAGTTCGGCGAGCTGCACCTCTTCGTCGGCCCCGACTTCGTGGTGACCGTGCGCCACGGCGCGTCCCCGGACCTGGCGGCGGTCCGTGGTCGGCTCGAGGAGGACCGGCAGATGCTGGCCCGCGGCACCGAGGCGGTGCTGTACGCGGTCCTCGACGCGGTCGTGGACGGCTACGCGCCGGTGGTCGCCGGCCTCGAGAACGACGTCGACGAGATCGAGTCGGAGGTGTTCGGCGGCGACCCCGAGGTGTCGCGGCGCATCTACGAGCTGTCCCGCGAGGTCGTGGACTTCCAGCGCGCGGTGCGGCCGCTGCAGGGCGTCCTGGCGTCGCTCACCAAGGGGTCGGCGCGGTACGACGTCGACCCGGAGCTGCAGGCGAGCCTGCGCGACGTCACGGACCACCTCACCGAGGTGGCCGACCGCGTCGAGTCGTTCCGCGCCGCCCTGCGCGACATCCTCACCGTCAACGCCACCCTCGTGGCGCAGCGCCAGAACGAGGAGATGAAGCACCTGTCCGAGGTGAGCATCCAGCAGGGCGAGGAGGTCAAGAAGATTTCCGGCTGGGCCGCGATCCTCTTCGCCCCCACGCTGGTGGGGACGGTGTACGGCATGAACTTCGACCAGATGCCGGAGCTGCACTGGGCGTACGGCTACCCGGCCGCCCTCGTGGCGATGGCCGGCGTGAGCGTGGGGCTGTTCCGCGTCTTCCGCTGGAAGCGCTGGATCTGACTCCGCCTACCAGGCGTCGTGGACGCGGTGCGGCACTCCCGGCGGCGTGGAGTACTCACCGGGCTCCGGGGAGAGGTACGTGCGCGCGAACTTCAGGGCGGCCGTGAGGTCGTCCAGCCGCTCACCGGCGGTCCGGGCACGACGGGTCGAGATCTCGAGGCAGACGTCGCCGGTGAAGCCGCGCCGCACCAGGTCCTGCAGCACCTTGTCGCACTCCATCCCCCCACGGCCGGGCACGAGGTGCTCGTCCCGGGCCGCCCCGGTGCCGTCGGCGAGGTGCAGGTGCTTCAGCCGGTCGCCGAACGACTCGACGAGCGCCAGGCCGTCCTGCTGCGCCACGCTGGCGTGCGAGAGGTCGAGCGTCACGGACTCGTAGCTGTGCTCCGCGGGGTCCCAGCCGGGCAGGTACGCCTGCATCTCGCGGCGGGCCCCGCGCCACGGGTACATGTTCTCGACGGCGAGGGTGACGCCGGTGTCCTCGTTGAGCGTCCGCACCTGCTCCTCGAACAGCCGCGCGTACTTGTACTGCCAGCGGAAGGGCGGGTGCACGACGACGGTGGTGGCGCCCAGCTCCTGCGCCAGCTCCACCGCGCGCTGCAGCTTGGGCGCCGGTGAACGGCCCCACACCCGCTGGCTCACGAGGAGCGTGGGGGCGTGGATCGACCGGATGGGCATGCCCGTGTCGGCGGAGAGGTGCGCGAGGGTCAGCGGGTTCTGGGTGGTCTCCTCGGACCACACCATCACCTCGACGCCGTCGTACCCCAGCTCGGCGGCGGTCTCGAAGGCGAACGCCGTGCGGCGTGGGTATACCGACGCCGTGGAGAGGGTCACCTGGATCTCGGAGGTTGATGAACCGGCCACTTCGCTCCCGTTCGTGTCGAGCATGCGGGCCACCCTAGGCGCCGTACGTGTCCTTCTCGTGAACCTATGGGGTCACGATCCGTAGACGTACCGCTTCCCGTGCGGCCCGGGCGGTGGGCTGGTCGAGCGCCAGCCGTGCCAGGTCCGCGCACTCCTCGCTGGTCACGGTCGCGAGCACCGCGGCCACCTCCGCGAGTGCGCGCGGGGTCATGGACAACGACGTTACCCCCAGCCCGACGAGCACGGGCGCGAGCCACGGATCCGCAGCGGCCTCTCCGCACACGCCCACCGGACGACCATGCACCGCCCCGCCGGAGCACGCCACCCGGACCAGCTCCAGCACGGCCGGCTGCCACGGTGTCGACAGCGCGGCGACCCCGGCGAGGTCGCGGTCGGCGGCCATCGTGTACTGCGTGAGGTCGTTGGTCCCGAGGCTCGCGAAGTCCGCCACCCCCATGATCCACCGGGACTGGAGCGCGGCGGCGGGCGTCTCGATCATGACCCCGGCGTGGTCCAGCCCGTGGGACGCGCACGCCGCCACGAAGTCCCGGGTCTCGTCCACGGTGGCGATCATCGGTGCCATCACCCAGACGTCGGCGGACTCGGCGGCCGAGGCCGCGGCGATCGCGGCGAGCTGCCGGTCGAGCACCCCCGGGTGGTCCACAGCGGTCCGGAGCCCTCGCACGCCGAGGGCGGGGTTGTCCTCGTGGCCGGGGGCGAGGAAGCGGAGCGGCTTGTCGGCCCCGGCGTCGAGGGTGCGGACCACCACGCGGCGACCCGGGAACCGCGCGAGCACCGCGCGGTACTCGCGCACCTGCTCGTCCACGGTGGGCTCCTCGCCTCGGCCGAGGAAGCAGAACTCGGTGCGGAACAGCCCCACGCCGAGCGCCCCGGCCTCGGCGGCGGTGACCGCCCCGGCGGGGTCGGCAACGTTTGCCAGCAGCTCGATCTCCGCCCCGTCCTTGGTTCTCCCGTGCCCGCTGAAGACGGGGGCCGACGCCGCGCTCCGGCGTCGGGCGTCCTCGACCGCGGACTCCGACGGCGACCGCGAGACCGTGCCGAGCGTGCCGTCGACGAGGACCTTCTCGCCCTCGGTCAGCGAGGAGGCGCCGGGCAGGGCGACCACGGCGGGGATGCCGAGGGTTCGCGCCAGGATGGCGGTGTGGGACGTGGGGCCGCCGCGGGTGGTGACCAGGGCGAGGACCGTGTCCGGGTCGAGCATCGCGGTGTCGGCGGGCGCCAGGTCGGCGCCCACGAGCACGAAGGGGTGGCCGGGGGAGGGGACGCCGGGCGGCGTGACGCCGGTGAGCGCGGCGACGATGCGGTCGCGCACGTCGCGGACGTCGCGCGCCCGCTCCGCCATCGGCCCGCCGAGGGACTCGAGCTGGCTCGCTACTGCGCCCGCGGCGTCCCAGACGGCCCGCTCGGGGGTGAGCCGGTCCTCGCGGACGCGACGGACGGCGTCGGCGGCCAGAGTGGGGTCGGCGGCCATGGCCGCCGTGACGGACAGGACGTCCGACGCCGTCCCGGACGCGCGCGTGGCCCTCTCGGCGAGATCCCGCTCCACGCGGGACGCGGCCTCGGTGACCGCGGCGGCGGCGGCGTCCTCGGTGCCCCGCGGGAGCCGAGTGGTGGGCGGTTCCGGCACGCGCGGCGGCATACGGACGACGGGCCCCACGGCGCGGCCCGGACTTGCTGCGACGCCGATGAGCGTGTCGTTCTCGGTGGACATGCGGCCGCTCCCGTCAGTCTCGTCGTCGAGGCGCGCGAGCGAACGTAACACGGCCGGTCACGGGCCCGCGAGGGGTCGGGGCGGTGCAGTCCCGGACGGATCCCGGCCGCAGCGCCCCAGGTCTGGGACGATGACCCCATGGCTGAGGCGCTGACAGTCCTCTCTCCCGTCGCGGGACGCGTCGTCGCGATGCGCGACGTGCCCGACCCTGTCTTTGCCGAGAGCCTCGTCGGGCCGGGCCTCGCGGTCGACCCGGACCGGATGCTGGGCCGTGACGTGGTGGCCCCGTGCGACGGCGTCGTGGTCAAGCTGCACGCCCACGCGTTCGTCGTGGCGGCGGACGGCGGGTCGTCGGACGGCGGGTCGTCCGCCGGCCCGGTCGGGGGCCGCGGCGTGCTGGTCCACCTCGGCATCGACACGGTCCAGCTCCGCGGGGAGGGCTTCACCCTCCACGTCGCCGAGGGCGACCGGGTCCGCGCGGGGGAGACCCTCGTGTCCTGGTCTCCGGCCACGGTGTCCGACGGCGGCCGCTCGCCCCTCGTCCCGGTCGTCGCCCTGGACCTGGGCCCGGCGGGCCTGACCGAGCTGGTGCGGCCCGGGACTGTCGTCGCCGCTGGTGACCCGCTGTTCCGCCTGCCCTGACACGCCGCGCGCCACGCCATCGTTTGCCCCCGCGCGCGGATCGGATCACGATGAGCGGTATGCCCCACCATGGCGCCGGTCACGGCGACCCCAGCCCGAGCGGCTCCGGGGAAGGTCCCGGCGAGGACGTGCCGAGTCCCGCCGAGGACCCACCAAGTCCCGGCGGCGCGTGGACGATGTCGGCGATCGTGCTCGGCGCGGTGCTCCTCGTGCTGACGGCCTGGCTCGTGTCGCGGCCCGTGGCCGTGGAGTTCGGCTGGTTCGCCTACGCGCCGCTGTCCGAGACGACGTTCAGCGCGCCCGAGGTCCCGGCGCCCTGGGCGCACTACCGCTGGGCGGTGCTCACCGGGGTGGCCGGGGCGCTGTCCGTGGGGCTCGGGATGGGCTTCCGGCTCGCCCGCCCGACGATGTCCGCCGGGGAGTCCTGAGCCCGCCGCCTCAGTGGGGCGGCAGGTCCTCGGGGTTCGGCAGCCTCGCCACGGTCCGGTAGCCCACCGCCGCGATCACCAGCCCGGCAGCGCCTCCCACCACGAGCGGGAGGCTGAGCCCGCCGCGGGCGAGCAGCCCGCCCAGCAGCGAGCCGATCGGCATCGCGCCCCAGAGCAGGGTGCGCCAGGTGCCGTGCACGCGGCCCAGCAGCGCGCTCGGGATCGCCGCCTGGCGCAGCGACATCACCAGCACGTTCCACACCACCGTGCAGCCGAACGTCACGAACAGGCAGGCGGCGGCCAGCGGCACGCTCGGCAGGGCGCCCGCGACGATCCACGCGACGAGCCCGAGGATGTTGGCCCAGGCCATGGTGCGGCCGGTGCCGAACCGCTCCTTGAGCCGCCCGGCGACCGTGGTGGCGAAGAGCGCGCCGGCGGCGCCCGAGAGGATGAAGGTGCCGTACCAGGCCTCCGGGACGACGAGCTGGTCGAGCACGAACAGCACCAGGGTGGACGTCACGGCGGCGTGGCAGATCCCGATCGCGATGCTCAGGATCCACAGGGGCCGCAGCATGTCGCTGGACCAGATGAAGCGGAGGCCCGCGGCGGTCTCCTCGCGCCACGAGGTCTTCGGTCGCGGAGGTGAGGCCTCCTGCGCGGGGAGGGCGGACCGGCGTCGGACATGGGCGCCCGCTGCCGCTGCCGGAAGGAAGAGCGCGAGGCCGCCGGCGAGGGCGTACGCGCCCGCGTTGAGCCCGAGCGCCCACACGGCGGAGGCCGCCAGGAGCCACGACGTGAGCGGCTGGGAGAGGAACTGCTGCACCACGATCTCGCCCGCCTCGATGCGGGAGTTGGCGCGGGGCAGGTCCGGCCGGTCGACGATGGAGGGGACCACGGCGCGGATGGCGCCGTCGTACACCGTCTCGAGGGCTCCGTAGACGAGGACCACCGCGTAGAGCCACCAGATGGTGAGGCCGTCCGCGAGGTGGAGGGCCAGCAGGCCGACGGCCACGAGGGTGCGGAGGCCGTTCGCCGCGGCGAGGGCCTGGCGGCGGTCGATGCGGTCGAGCAGGATCCCGGCGGGCAGGGCGAAGAAGAGCCAGGGCAGCATCGCGACCACGGCGATGCCGGAGATCAGGAGCGGGTCGTCGGTGAGGCGCACCGCGAGGAGCGGGGCGGCCACCCGCGCGATGCCGTCACCGAGGCTCGAGCTGAGGTTGGCGGTGAAGAGGTTGCCGAAGGCGGCGCCGAGCCCTGCGCGGCGGGGAGTGGCGGCCTGCGTGTTGTTGCTCGGGGCGATCGGTGGCACGAGCCGAGGCTACCTGCGCCCGCCGGTCAGGCCGGGACGAGCACCGGTACGGCGTCGGACCGGGCGCCCACCGCGCGGAGGACGAACGCCTCGGCGGCACGGATGGCGCGCTCCCGGGCCACCGGCTCGTCCGGGATGAGGCGGCCGGACAGGCACGCGTTGACGAGGTGCACGGTGGGCCCGATGTCCTGCGGGGGGAACACGCCGGACTCGATCCCCGACATGAGGATGCGGCGCAGGATCGTCTCCACGATGTCCGCGTGCTCGCGCAGCCGCTGCTGCGTGGCGCGGGACAGCACGGACCGCAGGTCGGGACCCGGGGCGAGGTGGAACACCCGCGCGAGCTGGGCCTGCTGCCGGATGTACGTGCGCAGCTGCTCCACCGGGTCCTGGACCCCGTCCAGCGCGCGCTCCAGCGTGTGGGCGTACTGCTCGGTCTCGTGCGTGATGAAACCGAGGAGCAGCGCTTCCTTGTCGTGGAAGTGGTTGTAGACGGCGGTGCGTCCCACGCCCGCGGCGGCGGCGATGTCGGCGAGCGTGATGGTGTCGAACCCGCGCTCGGTCATGAGGGTGGAGAGCGCGTTGAACAGCTTGTGCCGGGTCATCTGGCGGTGTTCGTGAAGGCTCTTGCCGATGATCTTGGGCATGCTGACATCATAGGGCTCGTCCGTCAGGAACGAGCCGCCCCGGACCGTGACGTGGGACGCTCTGGCTCGCATGCCGGGCACCGCCCTAGGCTCAGGGCATGACGCAGCCTGACGGGATCGTGCCGGACGACAAGGACTGGACCTGGGTGCTGGAGCGACCCTGCCCGGAGTGCGGGTTCGACCCGTCGGCCGCGGACGCGGACGCCGCACGGCTGGGCGACGTGGTGCGCGCCACGCTCCCGCGCTGGACCGAGGCGCTCGCCCGGCCCGACGCCACCGTCCGGCCCGAGCCGGCGACCTGGTCGGTCCTGGAGTACGGGGCGCACGTCCGGGACGTGTTCCGCATCTTCGACGTCCGCCTCGCGTCGATGATCGAGACGGACGACCCGCTGTTCGCCAACTGGGACCAGGACGCCACCGCGCTCGAGGACGACTACGCCCACCAGGACCCGGCGGTCGTGTCCGGCGAGCTGGTGGCGGCCGGCGAGGCGATCGCCGCCCGGTTCGACACGGTGGCGGCCGCCGGCGACCTGTGGGAGCGGCCCGGTCGGCGCTCGAACGGCTCCGTCTTCACGGTGCGGACGCTCGGCGTCTACTTCCTGCACGACCTGCTCCATCACCTGTGTGATGTGAAAGCGTAGTTTCAACGCTCGTCCATTTATCCGCGTATTTGCGCGGAACGTGATACACGGACGTTTCCTCCCTGTAACGCGTTGGCATTCTCCGGGTTTCAGGGCGGGCGTAGGGTGCCGCGCATGACTTATCTGGCCGGTGCGATTCCCGTGGAACACGCGTCCGGGCACATCCTGGTCCTGCCGGTGGCCGACGACGGCCGGCCCGCGTCCGTGAGCGACCTCGCGTCCGCCTGGTTCTCCGACGTGGCCTGGCTCCGTGAACCGTCGCGCGTGAGCGGCGGACGGCCCATCGCGGGCTCCCGCTTCCGCGGCATCCAGCAGGCGGACGCCATCACGCCCGGGGTCCTCCGGGTGGGCGACGAGCACGTCGCCACGGGACCGTACGAGCTCACCCCGGCGCACCTGCAGGAGCTGGGGCTGCGGGTCGCGAAGGCGGAGGCGTACTCGCTGGCGCGGAGCGACGGTCTGCGCGACCTGCGCGGGCCGGCGCCCTCGTCGTTCGACGACCGGGACGGCATCGCCCGCACCTTCCCCCATTCCCTGCCGCAGGGCGAGGAGCTCCGCCTCATCCAGTGGGCCGTGGCGGCAGCCCGGAAGTCGGGCGGCGTGGTGCTGGCCGACGGCCGGTCCCTCCTGGCTCCTGACCCGGGCGGGTCCGTGAACCTCGGCCTCTACAGCGCGCACGCGCTGACGCCCGGGGACGTGCTGCCCATGCTGCGCGCGCTGATCGCCACGGCCGACGTCGCGGCCGACCAGCCCACGGCCGACGGGTCGCCCCGGTTCACTCTCGTGGGCAGCAGCTCGTACGACGGCTCCCTGGTGATCGAGGTCGAGCGGGTCGACCGCGTGCCCCGGGCGCTCGGCGCCCTCGACTGGCGCATGTACGGACCCTTCGCCTACCGGATGAGCTGGGTCCCCGCCGAGCAGTACGAGCTCGAGCTCGAGCAGCC
The DNA here is from genome assembly GCF_003946865.1 of Antribacter gilvus. Taxonomy (GTDB): domain Bacteria; phylum Actinomycetota; class Actinomycetes; order Actinomycetales; family Cellulomonadaceae; genus Antribacter; species Antribacter gilvus. The sequence continues at coordinate 59,251 of NZ_QXTH01000004.1, read as the reverse complement.
GTCCGGCCTGCACCTGATCGCGCGGGCCCGGATGCGGGCCTCGCTCGCACGCCTCGCGACGTCCCTCCAGAGCCGGATCGCGGGGGTCATCGTGGACGAGGGCGGGTTCATCGCCACGCCGGCCGAGGTGGAGGAGCGGAACGACCCCTCGGGGGCGGGCGGCGCCCGCGTCTGGGTCTAGCTCCGCTGGGTGGAACCGCCCGGCTCGCCGGAACACGCCCGACTCGGTGGATCGTGGAAACGCGCCCTGCGTGTCGTCCACAGATTTGATCCACAGCCCTGTGGAACGAGCGGTGTCATCCCCGGTGCCGCTGTGGACAACCGTTTTTGGTGTCAGAGGTGGACATTCTGGTGCCCCCGACCGCTTGCCGTGATGAGGACACGCGGATAGAAACGTGGCTAACGGTCTGAAGGCGGCAGGCCGGTCGGAGCACCTGCAACAGCCCCGGCGAACCTGCAGCCCACGACAGTTCTGGTTGACCGGAGAACGACAGGACGTCCCGTACCGCGGTACGGGCTGCGGGTGACGACGCAGGTGCCTGAACGGGGCCGGAAGACCACCCGCGTCCGACACGTCCGTGGAGAACAGGCCTGGCGATCCGGGTCTGACGGGCGTCAATCGGGGCCGTGACGTCGACACGGCACCTCTGATCCCCGGGATTCGTCGACCAGGGGTACGCGGTTTGCGAGGGCCCCCCGGCCTGCCCCGGGGGGCCCTGGCCTGTCCAGGAGGCCGCGACCTCTTACGCTCGGAACCATGAGCAACCTGGAGACGCGGCCGGCCGAGCAGGTGTGCAGCGCGGGCGAGCTCCGCGAAGGCGTGGAGCTCCTCACGCCGCGGGACGTGCCGCTCGGTGGCCCCCGGGCGATGTCCGTCCGCCGCACCATCCCGCAGCGGGCACGCTCGCTGGTCGGTGCCTGGTGCTTCAGCGACCACTACGGGCCGGACGACGTGTCGTCGTCCGCCGGGATGCAGGTGCCGCCCCACCCGCACACCGGGCTCCAGACCGTGAGCTGGCTCTTCCAGGGCGAGATCCTGCACCGCGACTCCGTGGGCTCGCTGCAGACGGTCCGGCCCGGCGAGCTCAACCTCATGACGGCCGGCCGGGGCATCTCCCACTCGGAGGAGTCGCCGGCCCAGGGGCGCCCGCCGCTGCTCCACGGCGTCCAGCTGTGGACAGCGCTGCCGGGCTCGGCCCTCGACTCCGACCCGCACTTCGAGCACCACGGCGACCTGCCGGTCGCGACCGTCGACGGCGCCCGGGTCGAGGTCTTCATGGGCGGGCTGTCCGCCGGGGGCGGGGAGCTCGTCTCGCCCGCCCGCACCTACACGCCGCTGGTCGGCGCGCAGCTCGACCTCGAACCGGGCGCGGAGGTGTGGCTCGACGTCGACCCGGCGTTCGAGCACGCCCTCCTGGTGGACTCCGGGGACGTGGCCCTCGAGGGGGAGACGGTGCCGGTCGCCGGCCTCGGCTACGTCTCGCCGGGGCGCTCGCGGCTGGTCGTCCGCGCAGGCGCGTCCGGCCCCGTCCGTGCCGTGCTGATCGGCGGGACGCCCTTCGAGGAGGACGTCATCATGTGGTGGAACTTCATGGGGCGCACCCACGAGGAGGTGGCCCGCGCCCGCGCGGACTGGATGGCCCAGGTGGCCGACGCCGGCGGCGACGCCACCGCGTACACCCCCGGGGCGGCCGGGCGCAGGTTCGGCCGGGTCGAGGGCTACCCCACCGGGCCGCTGCGGGCGCCCGCCCTGCCGGACGTGCGGCTCAAGCCGAGGACCCGCCCCCACCCCTGAAACCGTGCCGGGGGGCGGCGGGTCAGGTGCTACCCCGCACCACCAGGCTCGGTGCCAGCACCTCGTGGCGGTCTCCCGCCCGCCCACCGATCCGCTCGGCCAGCAGCGCGACGGCCCGCTCGCCCATGAGCTCGCGCGGCTGGTGCACGCTCGTGAGGCGCGGGCGGGCGCGCAGGGCGAGCGCGGAGTCGTCGTAGCCGACGACGGCAAGGTCGCCGGGGACGGACAGCCCGTGGTCCCAGGCGTGGTCGAGCACGTCGAACGCCTCGACGTCGTTCCGGGCGAAGACGGCGTCGTGCCCGGCGGCGAGGGCCGCCCCGATCCCGGCAGGGTCTGTCACGCGGGCGAACCGCTCGAGGCCGTGGGCGCGCATGGCGGCCTGGTAGCCGTCGCGCCGGGCGAGGCCGGCGGGCCGGCGCGACGACGACACGTGCAGGATCCGCTCCCGCCCCCGGCCGACGAGATGGTCGACGACGAGCCGTGCGCCGAGCTCGTCGTCGTTGTTCACGGAGTCGATGCCGGAGACCGGCTCGAGCGTGCGGCCCACCATGACGACCGGCGCACGCCGGGCCGCGGCCTGGAGCGTGGCGGCGTCCACCCACGAGGACACGACGACGAGCCCGTCGACGTGCAGGTCCAGCAGGGCCTCGACCCGTCCGGCGAGCCGCCCCCGCTCCCGCGACCCGTGAGCCAGGAGCACCGAGAGCCCGGCGGCCTCGGCGGCACGCTCCACGGACGTGACGATCTCCGTGTGGTACGGGTTGGAGAGGCTCGAGATGACCACGCCGACGAGCATCGTGCGGCGCTCCCGCAGCGCCCTGGCCAGGGCGTTCGACCGGTAGCCGAGCTCGTCCGCGGTCTGCAGGATCCGCTCCCGCGTGGCCGCGCCCACCCCGGGGGCGCCCCGGAGCGCGAGCGACACGAGCGACTTGGAGACCCCCGCCCGCGCGGCGACGTCGAGGATCGTCGGGCGGTGGCCGACCCTTGCCCGCCCCGGCTCGTCCGTCTCCTGCGCGCTCTGTGGCACCCGTCCCCCTCCATCCGTCCGACCTTCGGAAGTGTACGTTTCGGGACCCCGTCGGGTGCCCCGTATGGAAGGTTCCACTGGAACGTTCCAGAAGTTCCGTGGTCGTTCACCTGCGGTCCATCTGCCCGACGCCGGGACGCCCCGCCCCGTCCCTACGTTCGCCACCGTGACCCGCAGCACGCACCTCTTCGCCACCCCGTCCGCCACCCCGTCCCCCGCGACCGGCCTCGACGCCGTCCCCGACGCGCTGCTCCTCGACTTCGGCGGCGTCGTCTTCCAGACGCGCAAGCGCCCCGAGGCCTGGGCCGAGGTGGCCGTCCACGTCTCCGAGGTGCTGGCGCGCGCGGGTCACCGCATCGGCGCGCAGGAGCTGGAGCCGGTGCTGCGCGGCGGCAACAAGGCGCTCAAGGACTGGAAGAACGCGTCGAGCCGACGGCTGGAGCCGCGCGAGCTCACGCACCGTGAGATCTGGCGCGACTTCTACGGCTCGCCCCTTCCCGCAGCGGCCCGCGAGGTGCTGGTCGGCAGCGCGGGCGCGCTCCAGGCGTACCTGACGGCCACCGTGGCGGAGCACGTCGTGCGCCCCGGCGTGCGCGAGCTCCTCGCGCTCGCGGCCGAGCGGGGCGTCCGGCTCGGCATCGTCTCGAACGCGCACGCGGGCCGCGCGCACCGCGAGCTGCTCGCCGCCCACTGCCTGGACGACGCGTTCGGCGTGCAGGTCTACTCCGACGAGGTCGGGATCCGTAAGCCGCACCCGGGCATGATCGAGCTGGCCGCTGCCGCCCTCGGCACCACGCCGGCCCGCTCCTGGTACGTGGGCGACACGTTCGACCGCGACGTCGTGGCGGGCCGGCGGGCGGGCGTCGGCGCCGTCGTGCTGACCCGCCACCACCACACCGACTCGCCGCCCTTCCCCGTGACCGAGACCGCCGACGCGGTCTTCGACACCCCGGAGGGCCTGGTCGAGGTGCTGGCCGCGGCGGGCCGCGAGCCCGCGCCGGCGGACCCGACCCCGGGAGAGGTACCTGTCGCCGCGGAGGCGGGTGCCGCCGTCGGGCGCCCGTCCGCTCTGCTCCTCGACCATGGCGGCGTCATCGCCGTGTCCGTGCCCGACGTCGGAGCCCGCCTCGCGTTCGCGGCCCACCTCGCGCGGCGGCTGGGTCGCGCGGGGTACTACGTGACCTTCGAGGAGGCGGGCGAGGTGGTCGCGGCCGCCCGGCGGCGGCACAAGGAGTGGAAGGCCGCGCGTGAGGCGGACGTCTCCGCCTTGGCCGACCCCGGTGCCCCGCCCGTCGTGCCCGAGATCGACGCGACGACGTTCTGGACCGGGCTCGCCGCCCCCGGCCTGCTGGCCCTCCTGCCGCCCGAGCAGCACGCGGGGGCCACCACCTGGCTGCGCGTCGAGGCCCACGCCCTCATGGTCGGGTTCGCCCGGTCCAAGTCGCTGCCGACCGTGCGCCCGGGCCTGCGGGAGGTGCTCGAGGCGGCGCGGGCGCTGGGCGTGCCGGTCGCGGTGGTGTCGAACACGGTGAACGGCCGCGCCGTGCGCGAGGAGCTCGACGAGGCGGGCCTGACCCACCTGGTCGGCGTGCACGTCTACTCCGACGAGCTCGGCCGCCGCAAGCCCGACCCCCTCATGCCCGGGACCGCGCTGCACGCCCTCGGCGCCGACCCCGCGCGCGCCTGGTTCGTGGGCGACAAGCCCCGGCGCGACGTCGCCGCGGCCCGCGCGGCGGGCGTCGGCACCGTCGTGCTGGTCCGTGGCGGGTCGTCCAGCGACGCCGAGATCGACCAGGCCCCCGCGCACCTGCGTCCCGACCACGTGATCGCGCACCTCGGCGAGCTCGTCGGGCTCGCCCTCGACCACCCCTGACACACCATCCCCACCACAAGGAAGGCACCCTGATGTCCACGCTGTCCCGCACGGACGCGCTCCGCGCCCGGTTCCACGACCCGGACGGGATCTCCGGCTCGCAGAAGCTGATGATCCTCGTCCTGTCCATGACGCTGTACGGCGTCGCCGACATCGTCGCCGACCTGGTCCCCCAGTGGGAGGTGGGCGGCCTCCAGATCGAGGTCGCGTACTTCGCGTTCATCCCGGTCGCGCTCGCCGCGCTCCTCACGCCGTTCTGGGTGGCGCTCGGCTGCGCCATCGGCGAGGCGATGATCGCCGACATGCTGCTCGGCAGCTTCGGCGGCCTGGGCGAGATCGAGGGTTTCCTGCAGATCTTCGTCGGTGCCTACGTGGCCGGCTGCCTCGTGCGCGACCCGCGCAACCGCCGCCAGCTCTTCGTGGCGGGGCTCGCCCTCGTCGCCATCGACAAGGTGACCTCCGGCGTGATCGACGTCGCCAAGGTCGCCATCGGCATCGACCCCGACGCGCAGGAGGAGGCCGCAGAGGCGTTCGGCCTGAGCGACGCGCTGTCCACGGTGGTCGTCTCCGAGGGTCTCGAGCTCCTCCTGGCGATGGTGGTGACCGGCGTCGTCTTCGGTGGCCTGGTCGCCATGTGGCTCGCCCCGCGCCTCTACGGCAAGATCGAGCCGCTCATGGGCCTCCGCCCGCGCGACCCGGCCAACCCGCCGCGCCTCGTCGGGCCGTGGGGCGTCCCGTTCTGGCTGGTCGGCGCGCTGGGCATCCTCGCCGCCGCGGCGGTGGGCATCTTCTCCCAGTGGGAGGAGCACTTCGAGGTGGCGAACCCGGTCACCACGCTGGCCGAGTTCGAGGCCGAGGGGGCCGAGGAGTTCGCCGAGTCGCTCGCCTGGGTGGGCGGCCTCGTCGGCCTCGTCGTGGGCCTGGGCGCCGTCGTGCTGGTGGCGGCGCTGCGCGCCCGCTCGGCGGCGCAGGCCGAGTCCGCCCGGGCCGAGGCGGCCGCCGACGGCGAGGACGAGGACTGATGCCGACGCCGCCGACCGCCGCACCGACCGCCGCACCGGGACCCGCGTGCGCCCCCGGACCCGTGCCCGCGATCGAGGTGACGGGACTGACTTTCCGGTACCCGGGCGCGACGTCGGACACCCTCCGCGGCGTGGACCTGCGCATCGAGGCGGGCGACTTCGTGGCGGTGGTCGGCGGCAACGGCTCGGGCAAGACGACCCTCTGCAAGACGTTCAACGGCCTGGTGCCGCACTTCTGGAACGGCGACCTGACCGGTCGCGTCCGCGTGCACGGCCGCTCCACGCGCAAGCGCAGCGTCGCCGACCTCGCCGGGGAGGTCGGGTACGTGTTCCAGGACTTCGGCAACCAGCTCGTGCGCCCCACTGTGCGCGACGACGTCGCCTTCGCCCCGCTCAACCTCGGCCTCGAGGACTGGGCAGAGCGGGCCGACGAGGCGCTGGCAGCCCTCGGGATCGAGGACCTGGCGGACGCGTACACGTGGCAGCTGTCGGGCGGGCAGCAGCACCTCACGGCGCTCGCCGGGTCGCTCGCCCTCCGCCCGCGGGTGCTCGTGGTGGACGAGCCCGCCGCCGAGGTGGACCCCGCGCGGGCCGCCGCGATCTACGAGCGCCTCACGCGGCTCAACCGGGAGGGCGTCACGGTGGTGGTGATCGAGCACCACGCCGACCTGGTCGCCCGGTACGCGCGGTCGGTGGTGCTCATGGCCGGCGGCCGCGTCCGCTGGCACCTCCCCGTGCAGGAGGCGCTCGCCCGCACCGCCGACCTGGAGGAGGCCGACATCCCCGTGCCGCAGGTCGTCGCGCTCGCCCGCGCGCTGGACCCGGCCGTCGCCGCGGGCCGAGCGCCCGTGCCGCTCACGGCCGAGGCGTGCACGGACCTCCTCGCGCCGCGGTTCGCCGGCCACCCCGCAGGGCTTGCCGCCGGTCCGGGGGGCCTGGAGCCGGGCGCCGCCGTCGGCCCGACGACGGAGGTGGTGGCCCGCGCGCACGACGTCACCGCGGGCTACCTCAGCGTCTCCGGCCCGCGCAGCACCGTGCTCGACGGGCTGTCCCTGACGCTCCGCGACCGCGAGCGGGTGGCGCTCGTGGGGTCCAACGGCGCCGGGAAGTCCACGCTCCTGGCGCTCCTCGCCGGGCTCACCCTCCCGCAGGCGGGCACCGTCGAGGTGGGCGGGCGCGACACGCGCTCGGTCTCCGCCGCGGAGCTGGCCGGCACCGTCTGCTACCTGGTGCAGCGCCCCGAGGAGATGTTCCTCCAGGACTCGGTGCGCGCCGACGTCGCGATGTTCCCTCGCGGCCGGGGGCTCCCGGACACCGACGAGCTGGTCGAGGGCGTCCTCGACCGGATGCAGCTCACCGAGGTGGCCGACCGGGACGGGCGGCTCCTGTCCGGCGGGCAGCAGCGGCGGGCCACCCTGGCGATCGCCCTTGCGATGCGTCCCCGCCTCCTCCTTCTCGACGAGCCGACGTCGAGCCTCGACCTCCGCTCCCGGGACGACGTGATCGGGCTGCTCGCCGACCTGGCCGAGTACATCCGGTGCACCGTCGTCGCCACGCACGACATGCACCTCGTGGCCGAGTGGGCCACCCGCGTCGTGGTCCTCGACCAGGGGCGCGTCCTCGCCGACACCGATCCCGCGACCCTGTTCGCGTCGCCCGGCGTGCTGCGTCGCGCCCGGCTGGTGCCGCCCCAGGTGGCGCAGGTGGGGGCGGGGCTGGGGCTCGACCCCGTGCCGCTGTCGGTCGAGGAGCTGGTGGAGCGCGCGGAGGGCGAGCGATGAGCGCGCCCGCCGCCGGCAGGTCCCGCTCCGGGCTCGACCGTGCCTCGGTCGAGTGGGTCAAGCTCGAGCTGATGCGCGTCGCGTACGCCACCCGCGGCGGCTTCCTCTCCCGCCGCGACCCGCGCGCCGTCATCGCCTGGTACGTCGTCGGGGCGATCGCACCCTGGTTCACGTACGACCTGACGGTCCTCGCGATCCTCTTCGGGCTGGCGGTCGTCGGGGCGCTCGCGGCCCGGATCGGCCCCCTGCTGCTGGGTCTGTTCGTGCTCGGCCTGCTCGGCGAGCTCGTGTACCTGCTGATCCTCGTGCTGGTGCTCGGGCACGACTGGTCGACCGTGCTCGACCTCGTCATGCCCACCCTCAAGCTCGGCACCGTGTCGCTCGTCAGCATGGCGGCGTTCGTGTCGCTCGACCCGGAGAAGATCTCCGACGCGCTCCTCGCGCTGCGGGCACCGGCCATGATCGGTTTCGCGGTGTCGTACGGGTACCGGATGATCCCCGTGCTGATCGACGAGTACCAGACCGTCGTGGACGGCCACCGGCTCCGGGGTGCCCCACCCGGGCCCGTCGGGTTCCTCGGCCGGCGGGCCGTGGTGCGGGTGTGCTGGATCGCCGTCCAGGCGTTCTACCCGCTCGTCCTCAACACCGCCAAGCGCACGCGCACCACCGTCGAGGCGCTGGAGACGCGGGGCTTCACCGCGGCGACCGCGGCCGGGTCGGGCGGCCTGGCCCGGAGCCTGCGGCTCGCGCGGCTGCGCTTCACGGCGGCCGACGGCGTCCTGCTGGCCGGGACCGTCCTCGCCGTCGCGGGAGCGTTCGCGGCGGGGGCGGTGCTGCCGAAGTAGTGCCTTCGTCGGACGGGCTGACTATCTCGGCGCTGGGGGAGTGCCGAGGTAGTGCCTTCGTCGGACGGAGGCGCTACCTCGGCGGGTGCGTGGGGGTGGCTCAAGTGGGGGGAGCGGGCGTGGCGGGCGGGCGGAGCAGCGGCGGGTGCAGCACCGCCGCCGCCGGGTCCACCGACGGGGCGAGCCGGTAGAGCTCGGCGGGGCGGCCGGGCCCCTCGGCGCGCAGTCGGCCGGTGGCCTCCAGGAAGCCCGGTGTGCCGGTCGCCTTGCGGTGGAAGTTCCGCGCGTCGAGGTGCGTACCCCACACGGCCTCGTAGACGGCGCGCAGCTCGCCGATCGTGAACTCGTCGGCACAGAACGCCGTCGCCAGCGGCGAGTACTCGAGCTTGGCGCGGGCCCGCTCGACGCCGTCCGCGAGGATGCGGTCGTGGTCGAAGGCGAGCGCGCCGAGGGGTGCCGTGCCCGCCGGACCCGGTTCTTCGGCGTCGGGCACCGGGAACCATGCCGCCTCCGCCGCGTCCCCGCCCGGCGCGGGCAGCCCGAAAGCCGGCGCCAGCAGCAGGTACGCCACCGACAGGACCGGGCCGCGCGGGTCCCGGCCCTGCGGGCCGTAGGTCCGCAGCTGCTCCAGGTGCCAGGGGTGCCCCGGTCCCGGCCCGTTGCCCGACGGCGCCACCACCCCCGTCTCCTCCGCGAGCTCGCGGGCGGCGGCGTCCTCGAGCGACTCGTCGGGCAGCACGAAGCCGCCGGGCAGGGCGCGGGTGCCGCGGAACGGCTCCAGCAGGCGGTCGACGAGGAGCACCTGCAGCGCGCCGTCACGGACGGTGAGCGCGACGACGTCGACGGTGACGGGGAACGCGGCGGCCGAGTCGGGGATCATGAGCCGATCGTACGTTCTCGTCACCTTGACGGAAACCCGGGAACCTGGATATCGTCATCCTGACGACAACATCGACGAAAGGAGATCGTGATGGCCACGATCAAGCGATACCCCCTGGTGCAGCGGTTCCTCGGCTCGGCCGGCGAGTACGTCGTGCACCTCGACCGGGGCGCGGTGCGCCACCAGGGCGTGGGGCAGGCGTTCTGGTTCCGGCCCGACCGGTCCGTCCTCAGCGAGGTCCCGGCCACCGACCAGGAGCTGCCCGTCCTGTTCCACGCGGTGACCCGCGACCAGCAGGACGTGACGGTACAGGCGAACGTCACCTACCGCTTCGCCGACCCGGTGCTCGCGTCGCAGCGCCTGGACTTCGGGATCTTCCCGCTCCGAGGCGCCGGGGGAGGCGACGCCGCCGGCGGCCGACAGCAGGTCGGGGCCATCGTGGGGCAGCTCGCGCAGAGCGTCACCGTCGACCTCGTCGCGACGCTGACGCTCGCCGAGGCGCTCGAGACCGGCGTCGGCCGGGTGCGGCAGGCGCTCGGCGGGTCCCTCACCGAGGACGCACGCCTCGCCGCCACCGGCATCGAGGTGCTCGGCGTGCGGGTCCTGGCCCTGCGGCCCGAGGCCGACGTCGAGAAGGCGCTCCGCACCCCGGTGCGCGAACGGCTGCAGGCCGAGGCGGACCGGTCGACGTACGAGCGTCGCGCGCTGGCCGTCGAGCGGGAGCGCACGATCTCCGAGAACGAGCTCGCCAGCCAGATCGAGCTCGCCACGCGCCGCGAGCAGCTCGTCGCGCAGGAGGGCGCCAACAAGCGCCGCGAGGCCGAGGAGGCCGCGGCTGCCGCGCTCGTGGCCGCGCGGGCCACCGCCGAGCGGCGCGAGATCGACTCCATCGCCCGGGCCGCGGAGCTCGAGCGGATCGGCGCTGCCGAGGCGACCAAGGAGGCGGCGCTCATGCAGGTCTACGCGTCGGTCGGCAAGGACGTGCTCCTCGCGCTCGCACTGCGCGACGCCGCGCCGAACCTGCCCGCCGTCGGTTCCGTGACCATCACCCCCGACCTCCTGACCGGTCTGGTGGGCGCGTTCACCGGGCGGGGAACCGAGGTCGCGCGGGTCACCGGCGCCCGCGGCGGCGAGGCGGTCTGACATGGCACTGCGGCGACGGGCGGTGCTCGTGCACCGCCGCACCGAGCTCGACGAGCTCCTCGACAGGCACGCGACCCGCGGCCAGGCGGAGTTCTTCCTGCGCACCCGCGGGCGCACGCTCGCCGACGTCCAGACCCGGCACGACGCCGTGGCCGCCGCCCGGCGAGCGGTCGTCGCCGCGGTGCCGACGGACTGGGCGCTCGCGGAGGTGGAACGGGCCGACCTCGACCGGTTCCTGTTCGCGCCCGAGGACGTGGTGGTCGTCGTCGGGCAGGACGGGCTGGTCGCCAACGTGGCCAAGTACGTCGGCCCGCAGCTCGTCGTGGGCGTGGACCCGGAGCCCGGCGCCAACGCCGGGGTGCTCGTGCGGCACGACGTCGCCGGGGCTCGCCGTGTGCTCACGGCGCTCGCCCGGGGAGCGGGCGAGGTCCCCTGCGACGAGCTCACGATGGTGCGCGCCCGGCTCGACGACGGCCAGGAGCTGTACGCGCTCAACGAGGTGTTCCTGGGGCACGGGAGCCACCAGTCGGCGCGCTACGTGCTCGCGGCGGGCGGCCGGTCGGAGCGGCAGTCGTCGTCGGGCCTCATCGTGGGGACAGGGACCGGGGCGACCGGCTGGTGCGCCTCCCTCGCCCACGACCGCGGCGGGCGCCGCCTGCCCGGCCCTGCCGACCGCGCGCTCGCGTGGTTCGTCCGGGAGGCCTGGCCGTCGCCCGTGACGGGCGCGACCCTCCTGGACGGCACGCTCGCGGCGGGCGAGGAGGTGCTGGTCACCGTGCAGTCCGACAGGCTGGTCGTCTTCGGCGACGGCATCGAGGCGGACCGGCTCGAGGTGGGCTGGGGGCAGGAGGTCCGGGTCGGCGTGGCCGACCGGACGCTGCGTCTGGCGGTCTGAGCGCGGTCTGAGGGCGGTCTGAGGGCGGTCCGGCGGCCGCGCCGGGAGGGTCAGACCTCGAAGTCGTACCGGACCACGAACTCGCCGGCGTCGAGCACGATCTCCGCGACCTCGACGGCGGTTCCCTCGGCGTCGTACGCCGTGCGGGTGACCGCGAGGACCGGCGTGCCCGGCTCGATCCGCAGCTCGCGGATCTCCTCGATCGTCGGCATGCGGCCCACGACGTCCTCGCGGAACCGCACCGGCGCGTGGCCGGCGTCGGCCAGACGGGCGTGCGTGCCACCGGGGCCCGACTCGGGGTCGACGATGGGCGTGCCGGCCGCGATGGTGACCGGCACCGACGAGGTGGCGAGCAGCACGGGCTTCCGGTCGCGCACGTGGCGGAACTCGCGGACCGCCACCTTCTCGCCGTCGGCCAGGCCGAGGAGCTCCCGCACCTCGGGCGTCGGATCAGCCTCCGGCGTCACGTTCCGGACCTCGGCGCGGAGCGCGGCGGGGTCCACCGGCACGTCGTCAGGCGCGGACTGCGCGGTGCTGTCCCGGACCATCGGCTCGAAGGCCCGGACGAAGACGCCCGACCCGTGGCGCGTGACCGTGAGCCCCTCGTCCTTGAGCATGGACAGGCCGTGCCGGGCGGTCATCCTGGCAACCCCGTAGCTGGCCATGAGCGCGGCCTCGCTGGGGAGCCGGTCGCCGGGCTGGTACGTCCCCGAACGAATGGCTGCACGCAGATCGGTGGCGATGCTGGCGGCGGTAACTCGGCCCTCTCTAGACACGCCTCCCACCTAACTAGGGACTGTGGCATATACGCAACTTTTGAGGGTTCCGAGTTGCGCGCTCTAGGGGACGGAGAGACCCTGTCTATGCGCCTAGAGGAAGGGCCTCGGCGAAGGGGGTAAGCATGGGGACGACCACGCTCGCAGACTCGGCGGAGGCGGCGTCGACGCTGCTGGCGGAACTCGGGGACGACCGCGTCAAGTGTGTGGAGGTGTATCGCGACCGGCTGATGGTTCACCCGCTCCGGCTGCCGGACGGAGCCTCGCTCGCGGAGGCGCTGAGCCTGCCGCACTACCTGGACGTGCCCGGCACCACGCCCGGCTACTCGATGTGGCGGGGTGCCTGGAACGGATGGGACGTGCACGTGTTCGGCGAGCTGCGCACGCCCGCCGGCGCCGTGGCGGTGGGTCGCGGGGTGCGGAGCTGGCCGGTCTGAGGCCCGGCGGTGGCAGCGGTGGCCCAGGTTGCCAGCGTGCGAACTTCAGCGGATGTCGGTGGTCCGGGGCAGCATCGGAGTACCGGAACCGATCTGGAGGACGTCATGACCGACACACCCACCACTCCCCGGACGTACCCGCACGGCGTGCTGAGCTGGATCGACCTGGAGGTGCACGACGTCGGCGCGGCGCTCACCTTCTACGGTGACCTGTTCGGCTGGCGCTTCACCGAGAAGCTGCCGCCCGGAGCGGCGGGACGCTACGTCGTCGCCTCCCAGAACGGGTCGGACACCACGGCGGTCGCCGGGATCGCCACGCCGGACCCGGGCTTCGACGGCGAGGTCGCGTGGCACACCTACCTCGCTGTGGACGACGTCGACGCGGCGGTCGCGCAGGCCGCCGAGCTCGGCGGCGTCGTGAGCTCTCCGCCGGAGGACGTGGGTCCGCCGGGGCGTCTGGCGGGACGGATGGCGCGGATCGTCGACACGCAGGGCGCGCCCGGCAGGCTGTGGCAGGCGGCGACGCGACTGGGTGCGCAGGTCGTGAACGTGCCGGGCACGTGGAACTTCAGCAACCTGCTCACGCCCGATGTAGACGCCGCGCTGGCGTTCTACGGCCCGCTGCTCGGCTGGGAGCTCAGCGACGACCTCGGGGCCGGTATGGCCCGCGTCCCGGGGTACGGCGACCACCTTGCCCGCACCTCAGACCCGGGCATCTACGAGCGGCAGGCGTTCGTGCCGCCCGGTTTCGCCGACGTCGTCGCGGGGGTTTTGCGGGCCGACGGACCGGCGCACTGGTCGGTGGCCTTCGCCGTCGCCGACCGGGACCAGTCCGCCGCGCTGGCGGAGAGTGCGGGTGCGACCGTGCTGGCGACCGAGGACGGGGAGTGGACCAAGGAGGCGACGGTCCGCGACCCGTTCGGCGCCCAGCTCGTGCTCGCTCAGTTCGACCCGCCGGAGTCGGCCGTCCGGGCCGAGGCCGAGGCGCGGGGCGAGGCGCCGGCCTGACGGCGCACCAGGTGATTCCGCCGAGGCCGGAGCTCAGGCCCGGCGGAACTCCGCACGCCAGAGGCCGGCCCGGCCGGGGGAGCCCGGGACCATGAGTTGCTCGATCGTCACGGGCGACAGCCCGTCCTTGCCGAACGCCTCCATCTCCGCCCGGGTCAGCGGCCAGGGCGGGCCGTCGTCGTCGCCGTCCACCGCGATGGCCTGGACCGCCAGCAGCGTCCCGCCCGGCGCCACCAGCGAGCGGACGCCGGCGGTGAGCTCGTCGCGGACGCTGCGGTTCACCGCCTGGACGGTGTAGATCTCGACCACGAGGTCGAAGGCGCCGACCCACTCGCTGGGCAGGTCGAGCAGGTCCCCGACCGCGTAGGTCACCCGTGAGCCGGAGTGCCGGTCGCGCGCGGCGGCGACCGCGGTGGGAGAGATGTCGAACGCCGTCGTCGTGTAGCCGAGCCGGGACAGGTGCTCGGCGTCGGCCCCGAGCCCGCACCCGACGACGACGGCGGTGCTGCTCGCGGTGCTGCTCGCGGTACCGCTCGCCGTGCCGGGAGCGGGCGCGCCGACCCACGAGGCCAGTGCCGGGTGCGGGTCGTCACGGTCCCAGGGCGTCGTGATGTCGCCGTCCTTGGCTGACGCCCAGAGCCGCTCGAACCAGCCCGTCGGGTCGGACGAGTCGGCGTTGCCGAGTCGGGCGGTCTCGGACTGCCAGGTACGGGGCTGGGAAATGGCGTCGACTCCTTCTAGAAGATCCAGCCGAACACTGTCACCGCGCCGACAATCACCAGGAAGGCGAGGACGAGGCCGGTGAGCAGGCATCCGACGGCGAAGGCGTCATCCCACCAGGGTCCCCCGACATCACGCCCGCGGTCCGACCAGTCGAGCTTCCTGCCGGCGGCGGCTTCCGCCCGTGCGCGAACGTCGAGCAGCCGATGCCGCGCGAGGTCGGTCGTCGCGTCTTTCTCGGAGCCGCTCCAGCGCAGTCCCCGCATGATCCGGACCGGGTCGCGGCCGCAGGCGCGTTCAAATGCGGCCTCCTCATCAGGGTCGGGCTGCTCGCTGAGATACGACCAGCGCCCTGCCTCCACGCGATCACCCTCGAGGCGGCAGACGTCCGCCAGTCGCTCACGCGCGTCGAGCCGCTGCGGCAGGCTCTCGACGAGACTCTTCAAACGAGTGCGGGCCATCCCGACGTCACCCTTGTCGAGGTCGGCTTCGACTCTTGCCAGAGTCCTCTCCACGGTCACGGGCGCCACTCTAGCGGCCGCTCTTACGGCCGCGACGCGCACTCGTTGCCCTCAGGGGACGCGTGATCGGTAGTTCGGTGCGTGTTCGGCAGTTCGAACTGCCGAACACGCACCGAACTACCGAACACCTGGTGCGTCGGTGCTCCGCGGCCTGGGTCCAGGCGTGCGGGGGAACGACGAACGCCCCAGGTCTGTGACCAGGGGCGTTCGTGCTGGAGCGGGTGACGGGAATCGAACCCGCGCTATCAGCTTGGGAACAGTGCGCAACTACCCCTGACCTGCGGGGACTGGCCGATCCGTATGGCCAGGAGCGGCCAGGAGCGGCCAGGTGCGGCACCGAGTTGGGCGCGGTTGGGGCCGCGGACCACCGTGCCCGCCGGATGGCATACCCAGCTTGGACGGACTTTCGGGTTGCCCCGACAGGATGATCCCCGGTCGGTGACCTTGAGAGCCTGCAAGCGACGTGGGACGATCGGCCATGCTCGGTTCAAAGCCCGGCCCCAACGCCCGCCGACTCCGGCGTCGGGCGCGTCAAACCACATCGGCGCCCGATCTGGAGTTCGCGTGGCGCCTTCACGACGGCATTGGCGAATGGACAGCGCGTGTTGACACGAAGGCTTCGATCTCTCTCGCAATCGAAGCGGCGGTCCTCGGATTCGTGGTTGCTCTGGCGTCGGGCGACGGGGTCTTGTCAGGAGCGAGAGGTTGGGTCGCACTCCTATTGCGCATTGGAATCGTTGCGCTGTTGCTGAGTACCACGCTTTCGGTTCTCGTAGTGTTTCCACAGTTGCGCGGCAGGGCTACCCGCAAAGAATACCCTGAGAATGTCATTTATTTCGGGCACTTGCGTCACTGGGACCCTGTAGCGTTGGAGAACCGTCTCTCTACTCCGGTTGCAGACTTAGGGCAACTTTCGCGGCAACTAGTGAACATGTCGCGTATCGTCTGGCGAAAGCACATCTGGCTGCAGTGGTCCCTAGCTCTCTTCGTTGTTGGCGTCGCACTATTCGGCGCCTCACTGATCGTTAGCGAATGGCAATCCGGTACATACCGATCCGCAATTCCATACCTTTTCAAGATGGGGGAGATGTGGCGCTGAGGCAGGAACTTGAGGATTATGTAGCAAAGACGCTTGCTGAGGCCTGGGTGAGCCGGAATGGACAGAAGGTGCCCGAGGCCGAAGGCCTCGGATTGAACAATGTCGGAGTGGATCTTGACGCTACCGTTCTCTATGCCGATCTGGCGGAGTCGACCGCGCTCGTAAAGCAATATTCCGCGTTCTTTGCGGCTGAGGTGTACAAGACGTACTTGTATACCGCGGCCCGGGTGATTCGCAAGAACGGCGGAGTGATCACCGCGTACGACGGTGACCGTGTGATGGCGATCTACATCGGAGACAACAAGAACACGAGCGCAGCGAAGACGGCACTGCAGATCAACTGGGTTGTGACTAAGATTCTTAACCCAAAGATCGCGGCGCAGTACCCGAACATGAACTATAAACTCCAGCAGAAGGTCGGTATTGACACGTCAGCGATCATGGCTGCTCGAACAGGGATTCGCGGAAGCAACGATATTGTTTGGGTAGGAACCGCGGCCAATAATGCCGCAAAGCTTGCCGCGCGAGACAGTGGCTACGCTACCTATATCTCTGGGGACACGTACAGCAAGTTGCACCGCTCTGCCAAGTACGGCGGAGATGACGACTCTCACATGTGGGCTGACCTGGGTGTCGGTACTGAGGGTATTCGGGTTTACGGCTCCACTTGGCATTGGTCGATCTGACGGGCGCGGATCGCGTCATCGTTTAGATTCGCCTCTGGAGCGGGCAGGAAGCGCCGCCGGTCCGGAGCCTCGAATCCTTCGGCCTTCGTGGATCCAAGTCGTGGCGCGGGCGACTTCACCCGATGCGTTCGAGCCAAGCCCGTGTATTGGACCTGGCGGTATCGAGCATTCCGGTCGCCAGGCTGTCGCCGACGATGGGCGAGCCGATGCCGAGCGCGACCGCCCCGGCATCGAGCCACGCCCGCGCGTCGTCGAGGGTGATCCCGCCCATGGGGATCAGGCCGGCGTCGGGTAGTGGAGCGCGGAGCTGCCGCACGTACTCAGGACTGTGCGAGTTCGCCGGGAAGAGCTTCACGAGCTCGGCGCCGCTCCGGGCCGCCGTGTCTACCTCGGTGGGCGTGAACGCGCCAGGAATTAGGAGCACGCCGCGTTTCTGCGCGTAGTCGAGGACTGGCAGCGATAGGCCGGGCGCGACGAGGAACGCTGCGCCGGCGTCGATCGCTCGCCGAGCGTCGTCCACGGTCCGCACGGTGCCGGCGCCCACATATGCACGCTCGCCGAGCTGCTTGGTGGTGTCCGTGATCGCCGTCAGACTCTCGGCGCTGGTCAGTGGGATTTCGAGGACGTGGACGCCCTCAGACGCCAGCACCTCGGCAACCGCGACAATGTGCGCGGTTACCGAGGTGCGGAGGATCGCGATCAGGCGTGACTCGCGGATCGCGCGGGCCGGAGTCATGCTGGCTTCACCTCGGTGCTGATCGCTGCGAGCATCCGTGCCGCCTGGTTCTTCAGTGGTTCGCTGGATTCCGAGTTCTCGACGATGACGTGGTCGGCTACGGGCTGGTAGTCGAGGTTGACGCCGACGAGGTAGTCGGCCCAGCCTGTGAGCTTGGCTGAGTCTCGTGCCGCGCCTCGGCGCTTCAGGTAGGTGAGCATCGTGCTGGTGTCGCACCGGACCCACACGAGGGTGAGCCCGACGCCGGCTTCCTGCAGCCGGGTGCGAACGCGGTCGATCCACGCCCCGTCCTGGAACTCTCGGATGAACGGCGCCGACCCGATCGTTCCGAGGCCGACCTCGGCGTTCTCCTGGATCGTGCTGAGCAGAGCCTCGTATTCGAGCGGCCGGACCTGGTCCAGATAGGTCTGAGACTCGCGGTCGAAGGCCGGCTGCCCGAGCTCTTCGAGAAGCCGCTCCACGGCCGGCCGCGTGATCGTGTCCTTGTCGATGATCGCGGACCCCGTGAGCCGCGACAGGACGCGACTGAACTCCGACTTGCCGCTACCGGCGTAGCCACCGATCAGGAACGTGCGCGGCATGCGCGGCGTGCTGCTCGCTGTCTGCACGATGAGACCGCTGCGGACGATGCGACGCGACGCTGCGCCTTCGAGGGATTTCCGGAGATTCCCGCCATCTCGTGGAGATGAAGTCCCGCTGTTATGACTTCACTGCGGGAGACGAAGGTCGACGCGGGCGGGTAGCCGGCGATCTCACCAAACATACTGGGCACGACCATCGATCCCGCCTCTCCATCTGCTCGCTGAACGAGCGTCACCTAGGCGAGCGAGCCTATCGGTCGGCGTGCTTTGAAATGCCGACTACCAGCTCCGGTGTCCGGCCGGTGGCGGACCCACCTCGGGAGCGGGCCGCGGATTGGGGCCAGGCCCGGGCCGCTAACGCCCAGGCCCCGCCCCAACGCCCCCGCAAGCGGCTCCGCCCCAGGTCAGGAAACATCTTCTGAGCTGGGGCGGAGCCCCGTGGAGCGGGTGACGGGAATCGAACCCGCGCTATCAGCTTGGGAACCGTTTGTCGGCTCACCGACGTGCGAGAACAGGCCGATTCACGATGCCTCCTGCGGCCAGCGCAGGCCGGAGGTGGTCGTGGTTCAGGCTGCGCGGAGGGCACGCCTTGGAGGCATAGGTGGAGGCCGGGGTGGGGCGGTGGTTGGTCGGGGTGCCGTCGGTAGCATCGTCGGCGAGCAGGGCCTGCCTGATCAACGGGATCTCCTACCGGTGGAGCGTGAACCATCAGCATGCCGACGAGCCAGCATCAAGTCGACGAGTTTTTCCGTGCGAACGCGCCCGCAGATGTCCAGCACACCGTCGCCTGGCTGTTGTCGAGCGGCTATGTGCTCGTCCCACACGAGGGCGCGAGCACGTTCGGCGCTGTGTTCGTCTTCGAGGGCGATTCGGTGGTGCGGATCGTCGTCGACCACTCGCAGTGGTCGCTCGACGTCGCTGCGGCGTCCGCGGCGAAGCTCTGGCAATACGACCTGCTCCTCGCGGCGCAGAGCAGCCAGGGATATGCACGACGGTTCCCGGGGGTCGGCGCCGGCACGTCGGACGCGCCCGTCCCGGAGCAGCTTCCGGAAGGCGTGAGCTGGCGTGACACGCTGCCGGGCATCCTCCGCTGGATCCGGGCGAGCGACGTCACCGAGTCGGTCACTGAGGCGCAGCGTCAGCGATCGATGCTCATGTGGCCTCGAAACCGCTAGAGCGGCCGCGGCGAGTCGGTGTGGAGGCCCCTCGCGACGCGGGTTGCTCCCGCCCATGGGTGGGGTTCTCGGTCCCTGTCTCCCTCCGGCCCTCGGCGCGGTGCCGGCTCGCACACGGGTAGACACGCCGGCGGGTTCCGTGTGAGGCTCCGCGTCGGTCGAGGGCCGGAGGGTGGCGGCGGGTGCCGACCCCCTGTCTCTTTTCGGTTCCGGTTGCCCCGAGCGGAGCGGCATTTGGGCGCGCAGCTCGCCGACGCCCAAGAGGGTGAAGAACAAGGGTGAGATGCCGGCGACGGGGGCAGCGTCACCAGTGTCTAGGGGCACGCTCGGGGCGCGGAACCCGGGAAAGACAAACGGCCCAGGTCTCAGACTTAGCATCTGACCTGGGCCGTTCCTCGTGGAGCGGGTGACGGGAATCGAACCCGCGCTATCAGCTTGGGAAGCTGAAGTTCTACCATTGAACTACACCCGCATCGTCCGGTTCGTGCCCGTGTGGGCATCCTATCCGGTTCCGTCCGCGTCCCGATAAGGTGTGCGTCCGGCGCCTCGAATCTGGCGCGCCCCGATCATAACCGACGCTGCCCGGGATCCCAGAACCGGCGGCGTACGTGTCGTCCGACGCCCGCGGAGAGTGACGTGACCCAGCACCCCATCGAGCAGCCGACGCAACCCTGGTACGACCCGGACGGCCCACCGCCGCCGCCCCCGGCGGGCGCTGACCCCGCAGCCAAGCCCAAGAGCAAGGGCAAGAAGAAGCCCAAGGCCGCCACCGAGCAGAAGTCCGGTGCCGCACCAGAGGCCGAGCACGAGGCCCATCCGATCGAGCACCCGACCGTCCCGTACAGCCCTGGCCCCGGGGGCGGGACCAGCCCAAGCACCAACCCGGGCACCAACCCCGGGGACACCGCCCCCCTCCCCAGCCTCGACGCGTACCACCCGAACGAGCAGGTCACCGTCAACTACGGCAGCAAGCACCCGGACGAGAACGCCACCGAGCGCATCACCGCGCCCGACAGCCACCTCACCCGCCCGCTGAACGCCGCAGCCCGGGCAGCGGCGACCCGGACGCCCAAGGCGCCCGGTCCGGCGTCGGGCATCCGGACGCCCACGCCGCCCACGGCCAGGGTGGCGCCCGGATCGAAGTCCCGCCTCATGGCGGGCCTGCTGGCGATCTTCCTGGGCGGCCTCGGCGTCCACAGGTTCTACCTCGGCTACCCCGGGGTGGGCCTGGCGATGCTGGTCGGCTCGGTGTTCCTCAGCATCCTCAGTGGCGGGTTCCTCGCCTGGATGGCGCCCGCCTGGGGTGTCGTCGAGGGGATCCTGTACCTCACGGCGCGCAAGGGCTACTGGTCCATCGACGCCAAGCGCGTCCCGTTGCACGACTGACCACGCGGCGCCCGGCGCGGACGTCGTACGGTGAGGCCGTGCTTCTCTCCGACCGCGACATCCGCGCCGAGCTCGACGCCGGCCGGGTCGTCCTCGACCCGTACGAGCCCGCGATGCTCCAGCCGTCCAGCATCGACGTGCGCCTCGACAAGTTCTTCCGTCTGTTCGACAACCACAAGTACCCCTTCATCGACCCGGCCCAGGAGCAGCCTGAGCTGACCCGCCTGGTCGAGGTGGAGCCGGGCGAGCCGATGGTCCTGCACCCGGGCGAGTTCGTGCTCGGCTCCACCTTCGAGTCGGTCTCGCTGCCCGACGACGTCGCCGCTCGCCTCGAGGGGAAGTCCTCCCTCGGTCGTCTGGGCCTCCTCACGCACAGCACCGCCGGCTTCATCGACCCGGGGTTCAGCGGGCACGTCACGCTCGAGCTGAGCAACGTCGCGACGCTGCCGATCACACTGTGGCCGGGCATGAAGATCGGGCAGATGTGCTTCTTCCGCCTGTCCTCGCCGGCGGAGAACCCGTACGGCTCCGGGGTGTACGGGTCGCGCTACCAGAACCAGCGCGGGCCTACGGCCTCGCGGTCCTGGCAGAGCTTCCACCGCAGCGAGGTCTGAGCCGCCGCGGCCCGGGGCCGCACCCAGCGGCCCGGGGCCCCGCCCCGGTACGCTCGCCCCGCATTCACGCAGATCCGAGCAGAGAAGGGTCACCCATGGCGCAACCGGCACCGATGCCGCCTGTCCCCCGTACGTCGGCGCAGCCCCACCAGGCGCGCCACCTCCTGGCCGTCCCGGCCGACGTGCTGACGGACGAGATCGAGGTGCTGGCGCTGTCCCGGTTCTCGGCGACCCGCTGGGACGTGGTCCCGGCCGACGTGGACCCGAACGAGAGCGGCGCCCCGCAGGGCCGTCCGGCCGGGAAGGGCGAGCCCGGCGTGCTGCGCACGTCGCGCCACACCACGGTGACCGGCCCGTACCTGCCGCAGGGTGACGGGTTCGACCTGGGGCTCCCGCCGGGGACCGCGATGGTGTTCGACGTGGTGTCCCCCCGGGAGCGCGGCGAGCCGCCGTACCCCGGCGGGGGCGATCGCGACGGCCTGGGCCGCTCGTTCCCGGCCGGCATGCCGGAGCGCGAGGAGGGCCGCGTGCTGTCGTGGCTGATCGCCGTCGCGCGGAGGCTCGGCGGCTCCCTGCGCCTGGACGTGGCCGGTCTCTGGGACGCGTCCGGAAGCACGGCCCGGGGCGCGGGGGTCACGCTGACGCCCGACCCCGGCGTCACGATCGACATGTCCGTGTACTCCGACGTGTGGCTGGACCCGCAGGCGGCGTTCGCGATCCTGCAGCCGGTCCACGTGCGGACCGTCCTGGCGACGCAGGGCACGGACTGGCAGGGCCCGCCCCGGGGGATCGCGGACCGGCCCCTGTTCCCGGGCGAGAAGATGGACCCCGAGGAGCGCAAGGCGATCCACGCGGCTGCCGACGACTTCGACATCGCGGCCCTCCAGGCGCCGCACGTCCTCGACGGGTACGGCCTCACGATCGACCTCCAGCACGACGGGATCGTCGCCGTCGAGATCGGCGGCGAGGAGCAGCTGCCCCTCCTGCTGCGCGGCCTGCCGTGGACGGCCAACGGTGCCGTCTGCTACCGGGTCCGCTGGGAGCCGCCGGACCTCGACGACTGGCACAGCGAGTTCCCGTCGATGGAGCACCGGATCGCACGCAAGCGGGCCGCAGAGCTGGTGTCTCAGGTCGCCCTGGCGATCTACCGGGCGGTGGGTGGCGAGATCGCCGACGAGGACGGCTTCCTCGTGGACCCTGACGACCTGTGATCCCTGTCTCGCCCACCCCGCCGCAGAAGGTAGGGTAGAGGTGATCGCCCACCCGCCCCCGACAGGACGGAGCGGACGTGCTAGCCATGCTCGTTGCCCACATCGTCGCGGCAGCGAGCGCGCCCGCACTGGTGTCCCGTCTCGGCCGCCGCGCGTTCTGGGTCCTGGCCCTCGCACCGGCCTCAGCGGTGGTCTACGCGCTGGTCCACACGGGCGACGTCCTCGGCGGCACAGGCCCGGTGCAGGTCGTCGAATGGGTGCCGGCCCTCGGCCTGCAGCTCGCGTTCCGGCTCGACGCGCTGTCGTGGCTGATGCTGCTCGCCGTGGGCGGCGTCGGCGCCCTGGTCCTCCTCTACTGCTCCGCGTACTTCTCCCGCAACGCGCACGGCCTGGGCCGGTTCGCCGGGGTCCTGACGGCGTTCGCGGGCACCATGGTGGGCCTCGTCACCGCTGACGACCTGCTCCTGCTCTTCGTGTTCTGGGAGCTCACCACGGTCTTCTCCTACCTGCTGATCGGGCACTACGCGGACCGCAAGCAGAGCCGCCGGGCGGCGATGCAGGCGATCGTCCTCACCACCGCGGGCGGCCTCACGATGCTGGTGGGCCTGGTCGTCCTCGGCATGTCGGGCACGTGGCGCCTCTCCGAGCTGGTCGCCGACCCGCCGCGCGGCCCCGCCGTGACCGTCGCCGTGGTCTGCCTCCTCGTGGGCGCGGCGACCAAGTCCGCCCTGATCCCGTTCCACTTCTGGCTGCCCGCCGCGATGGCCGCGCCCACCCCGGTCAGCGCCTACCTCCACGCGGCCGCGATGGTGAAGGCGGGCGTCTACCTCGTCGCGCGCTTCGCCCCGGGGTTCGCCGACGTCCCCGCCTGGCAGGTGATGATCCTCGCCCTGGGGGGCGGCACCCTGCTGGTCGGCGCCTACCGCGCCCTGCGGCAGAACGACCTGAAGCTCCTCCTGGCGTTCGGCACGGTGAGCCAGCTCGGCTTCCTCGTCCTCCTTCTCGGGTTCGGCACGCGGGCGGCGGCGCTCGCGGGCCTCGCCCTCCTCGGCGCGCACGCGATGTGCAAGGCCGCCCTGTTCCTGGCGGTGGGCGTCATCGACTCGGCCGCCGGCACCCGCGACCTGCGCCGCCTCACCGGCCTCGCCCGGGCCCTGCCCGGCACAGCGGTCGCGTCGGTCCTCGCCGTCGCGTCGATGGCGGGCCTGCCGCCCACGGCCGGCTTCGTCGCCAAGGAGGCGGCGCTCGCGGCCGTTCTGCCCGACGCCGGTCACGCACCTCCCACGGGGGTCCTCGCCGCGGGCGGGGGTGCGGTCGGGTGGATGGTGCTCGTCGTCGTGGTGCTGGGCTCGGCGCTGACCGTGGCGTACGGGCTGCGGTTCCTCTGGGGCGCGTTCGCGAACCGGGGGCCGGTGTCCCCGGCGGGGGCCGAGCCGCCGTCGGGCCGCGGGCCGGACCCTGAGGACGCACCGCAGCTGATCGACCCGGCCGAGGTGCGCCGTCAGCCGGTGCTGCTGACCTGGCCGCCCCTGGTCCTGGCGCTGCTGGGACTCGCGGTCGCGGCGACCGGCGCGCTGGGGGAGTCCGTCCTGGGCCTGCACGCGGACGGGCTGCCGGGGGAGCCGGGTCACCTGGCCCTGTGGTCGGGCCTGACGCCCGCCCTCGGCCTCACGGTGGTGGCTGTCGCGCTGGGGGTGGCGGTCTTCTGGTGGCGTGACGCGGTGGAGCGCACGCAGGAGCGGTTCCGGACGCCGTCGGCCGACGGGCTGTACCGGCGGACGATGCGCGCCCTCGACGACCTCGCCGCCGACGTCACGGCGTTCACCCAACGTGGTTCGCTGCCGGTCTACCTGGGCGTGGTGCTGGTGGTCCTGGCCGTCGGGCCAGGGCTGTTCCTCGGGATCCGGCTCCTGTCGGGCGGCCCGGAAGGCTCGGCGCCGATCGCCCTCGTGCCGTGGGACCGGCCCGCCCAGGTCGCCGCCGTCGCGGTGGTCGTGGCGTCGGCGGTGCTCGCCGCGCGGGCCCGCCGCCGTCTCAAGGCCGTGATCCTCGTGGGGGTGGCCGGGTACGGCAACGCCGTCCTGTTCCTGCTGCACGGCGCCCCCGACCTCGCGCTGACCCAGATCCTGGCCGAGACGTTGACGCTCGTGATCATGGTGCTGGTGCTGCGCCGGCTGCCCCCGTACTTCTCCGACCGGCCCCTGGCGGCGGACCGCTGGGGCCGCCTCGCCGTCGGTGCCCTCACGGGCGTGGTGATGATGGGGGTGGCCGTGGTGGCGCCGTCGGCCCGGGTGTTCCGGCCGGTGGCGGCTGACTTCCCCGAGGAGGCGGTGTCGTTCGGCGGCGGGCACAACATCGTGAACGTGACGCTCGTGGACATCCGGGCGTGGGACACGGTGGGCGAGATCTCCGTGCTCCTCGTCGCGGCGACGGGCGTGGCGTCCCTCGTGTTCCTCCGGGTGCGCAGCGGTGAGGTGCTGCGGCTGCCGCGCGGGCAGCGCACCCACGCCACGGTGCGGGACGGCGACCCGGCGGCCGGCGAGGTGCGGGAGGGCGCCGTCGGCCAGGGGGCGACGGGTGCGCTCAGCGCAGGCCGTACCCTCACGCCGCACCGTCGGTCGGTGCTGCTCGAGGTGATCACCCGGACGGTCTTCCACGCGATGATCGTGTTCGCGGTCTTCCTGCTGTTCACGGGCCACGACCGGCCGGGCGGTGGCTTCGCGGCCGGGCTCGTGGTCGGCATCGCGCTGGCCGTGCGCTACCTGGCGGGCGGACGCTACGAGCTGGGGGAGGCGGCCCCCGTGCACCCGGGCCTCCTGCTCGGCACGGGCCTGTTCCTGTCGGCGGGCGTGGGGCTGCTCGCGCTCCTGTTCGGCGGCGAGGTGCTGCAGAGCTGGATCCTCGACTTCGAGGTGCCGGTCCTCGGGCACGTGCACCTCGTGACGTCGCTGTTCTTCGACGTCGGCGTGATGCTGGTCGTGATCGGGCTCGCCCTGGACGTGCTGCGCACGCTCGGTGCGGAGCTGGACCGTCACGCCGACGAGGAGGGCGAGACCATGGCGCCGGGATCGACCGTCGGCATGGCCGGCGCCACCGGGGAGAAGCGGGGCGACGGCGTCGTCGATCAGGGGGTGCGCCCATGAACCCGGAGATGGTCCCGAGCGCCGTCCTGGTCGTCGCGATCGGCGTGCTCTTCACCGCGGGCGTGTACCTCCTGCTGGAGCGGTCGCTCACCCGGGTGCTCCTCGGCTTCGTGCTGATCGGGAACGGGGCGAACCTCCTGATGCTCGTGGCGGGGGGCCGCGCCGGGGGTGCCCCGATCGCGGGCATCACGCCGGAGGCCGAGATGAGTGACCCTCTCGTGCAGGTGATGGTGCTCACCTCGATCGTCATCACGCTCGCGCTCACCGCCTTCGTGCTCGCCATGGCGTACCGGTCCTGGCAGCTCAACGGGCACGACGAGGTCGCGGACGACGTCGAGGACCGCCGCATCGCGCGCCTCGCCGCCCGCAACGCGCCGTCGTACCTCGACAGGGACGACGGCGAGCCGGGAACGCTCGACGAGGACGCGGCGGCGGCCCGGGACGACATGGTCCGCGGTGACACCGACCGCACGGACGAGACGGGGGAGGCGCGGTGACGCACGACCTGACCACCCTCGTCCCGCTCCCGGTGCTCATCCCGCTCTGCGCGGCGGGCCTCGCCCTCGCGCTGCACCGCCACCCGCGGGCGCAGCGGATCATCAGCGTCGTGGCGCTGTCGCTCATGCTGGCGGCGTCGCTCGGGCTGCTGGTCGCCGCAGACGGTGGCCCCCTCGTGGTCGACGTCGGCGGCTGGGCCGCGCCCGTGGGCATCCCCCTCGTGGCCGACCGGCTCACCGCCCTCATGCTCAGCGTCTCCGGCGTGGTGCTGCTCTGCGTCCTGCTCTACTCCATCAGCGAGGGCATCTCGGAGAGCCCTGACGGGCTGGCGGGCGACGAGGACCCCATCCCCGTCGCGATCTACCACCCCACGTTCCTCGTGCTGGCGGCGGGCGTGGCGAACGCCTTCCTCTCGGGCGATCTGTTCAACCTGTACGTGGGCTTCGAGATCCTGCTGGCCGCGTCGTACGTGCTGCTCACGCTCGGGGGCACGGGGGAGCGCATCCGGGCCGGCGCCGTGTACGTGGTGGTGTCGCTCCTCAGCTCCATCCTGTTCTTCGTCGCGATCGCGCTCGCCTACGCGTCGACCGGCACCGTCAACCTGGCGCAGCTCGCGCAGCGGCTCCCGGAGACCGACCCCGGCGTGGTCGTGGTGCTGGAGCTCCTGCTCCTGCTCGCGTTCGGGATCAAGGCGGCGATCTTCCCGCTCTCCGCCTGGCTCCCCGACTCCTACCCGACCGCACCCGCGCCCGTCACGGCCGTGTTCGCCGGCCTGCTCACCAAGGTGGGCGTCTACGCGATCATCCGCACGCAGACGCTCCTCTTCCCCGACTCCCCGGAGGTGGACCGCGTCCTCATGGTGCTGGCGCTGCTCACGATGGTGGTGGGCATCCTCGGCGCGGTCGCGCAGGACGACCTCAAGCGGCTCCTGTCGTTCACCCTCGTGAGCCACATCGGCTTCATGGTCTTCGGCATCGCGCTGGGGTCCGAGGCGGGCCTGGCCGCTGCCGTGTTCTACGTGGCGCACCACATCACCGTGCAGACCACGCTCTTCCTCGTCACCGGGCTCGTCGAACGCCGGGCGGGCACCACGTCGCTCGACCGCCTCGGCGGCCTGGCGCGCGTGGCGCCCTGGCTCGCCCTGCTCTTCTTCGTCCCCGCGATGAACCTCGCGGGCATCCCGCCGCTGTCCGGCTTCCTCGGCAAGGTGGGCCTCCTCGAAGCGGGCGTGGCCGACGGCGGCCCGCTCGCCTGGGCCCTCGTGGCCGGCTCGGTCGTCACCTCCCTCCTCACGCTGTACGCGGTGGTCAAGGCCTGGAACAAGGCCTTCTGGCAAGAGGTGCCCGAGGGAGTCGCCCGCGACGTCCGCCTCCCGCGCGGCATGACCGGGCCGACGACGGCGCTGGTCGCCTTCGGCCTCCTCCTCACCGTCGCCGCCGGGCCGCTGTACGGATACACCACACGCGCCGCCGAGACCGCGATGGACGGGCACACGTACGTGGACGCGGTCTTCCCCGACGGTGCGGACCGTGGCCGCGGCGAGTCGCCCGACGCCGTGGACGAGGGCGCCCCGTGAACCGCCGCACGTCGTGGGGCCAGTGGCGGGGCATCGTCGTGCTCACCGCCACCTGGGTGCTGCTGTGGGGCTCGCTCTCACCGGGGGTGGTCCTCACCGGGCTGCTCGTCGCCCTCGGCGTGCTGTGGCTGTTCCCCCTGCCCGACATCAGCCGGGTCGCCACCGTGCGCCTCTGGCCCCTCTGCGTGCTCGTCACGCGGTTCGCCACCGACCTGTTCGTCGCGTCGTTCCAGGTGGCGTGGCTCGCGGTGCGGCCCGGGCCCACGCCCCGCGGCGGCGTCGTCGGGGTACGGCTCACCAGCCCGTCCGTCGCGTTCGAGGTCGCCACCGCCGAGCTGGCGTCCCTCATCCCCGGCTCCGTCGTCGTCGAGATCCGGGTGCAGGAGCAGATGCTCTACCTGCACGTGCTCGACCTCGCCGGCAGCGGCGGGCCCGACGGCGTCCGGGCGTCCGTGCTGGCGCTCGAGCGCAGGATCCTGCGCGCGTTCGCAGCGAAGGAGGGGGAAACGGCATGAGCACCGTGCTCGGGACAGTCGTCGTGATCGCCGCCGTGCTGCTCCTCGCGGGGGCGGCGCTCGCGGTGGTGCGCATCGAGAGGGGCCCGTCCATGCTGGACCGCACGATCGGCCTCGACGTGCTGACCACCACGATCGTCGGGGCGGGCGCCCTGGAGGCCGCCTGGTCGCGCCGCGCCGAGATGCTGCCGATCCTGGTCGTGCTGTCGCTGGTCGGCTTCGTCGGGTCGGTGGTGGTCGCGCGGTTCGCGGCGGTCGAGCCGGAGGGTGAGGCGCTGGTGCGGACGCCGCGCGCGCTGCGGGAGGACGGCGACGACGACGTGGACGACGCTCCCGCCGTCGAACCGCGGGCTGACCGGGAAGGGGCGGACGAATGAGCGCCGGCGAGATCGTGCTCGACGTCCTGGCCGGGATCTGCCTGCTGCTCGGAGCGTTCCTCGCGTTCTCGGCGGGGGTGGGCGTGCTCCGGTTCGGGCACCTGCTCGCCCGGATGCATGCCGTGACGAAGCCGCAGGTGCTGGGGCTGATCCTGCTGATGACCGGAGTGGCGCTGCGCCTGCGGAGCGGGCCGGCGGTCGCGGTGCTCGCGCTGGTCGTGGCCTTCCAGCTGCTCACGTCGCCCGTCGCGGCACACATGGTGGGCCGGGCCGGGTTCCGCACCGGAAAGGTGCGGCCGGAGGACCTCGACGTCGACGACCTGTCGGACGCGCCGCCGACCCCGCCGACCCCGCAGCCGCCCACCCCGCCGACCCCCACCCCGCCCCCGCCGAGATAGTGACTTCGTCGGACGAAGTCACTACCTCGGCGAGGGATCTTGGCCGAGATAGTGCCTTCGTCCGGCCGAGTGTCCGACCGTAGCCCCGGGATACTCTCGCCGGGTGCTCGATCGTGTCCCGGCTCCCGCCCTGTTCGTCGTCTCCGGGCTGACCCAGTACGCCGGGGCGGCGGTGGCGGTCGGGCTCTTCGCACGGCTCGGCGCGCCGGAGATCGGGTGGTGGCGCATCGCGCTCGCAGCCCTCGTGCTTGTGCTCTGGCGCCGTCCGTGGCGCCGCACCTGGACCGTTCGCGACCTGGCGTGGTCGGCGGTCTTCGGGATCGTCCTCGCCGCGATGAACATCGTGTTCTACGTGGCGATCGACCACCTGCCGCTCGGGACGGCCGTCGCGATCGAGTTCTGCGGCCCGGTCGCGGTGGCCGCGGTGACCGGCCGGGCCTGGCGGGAGCGGGTCGCGATCGTCGTCGCGGCCGGGGGAGTGGTGCTCCTCGCGGGAGTCACCCTCGACTCCGGCCTGCCGCGGGACGACGTCGTCCTCGGTCTCGCGGCCATCCTCGCGGCGGCCGCGTGCTGGGCCGGCTACATCGTGCTCGGCCGCCGGGTCGCCCGCGACGGCGCAGGGATCGACGGGCTCGCTGTCGGCATGGCGGTGGGGTCGCTGCTCTTCGCGCCGTTCTTCGCGCACGGCGGCGGGGAGGTCCTGACGGACCCGGCGCTGGTGGCGCTGCTGGTCGTGGTCGCCGTCTGCTCGTCGGTGGTGCCGTACGGGCTCGAGCAGTCCGTGCTGCGGCGGGTCAGCTCGGCCACGTTCGCGGTGCTCCTTGCCCTGCTGCCCGCCACGGCGGCAGTGATCGGCGCGGTCATGCTCCAGCAGCTGCCGACCTGGCCGGAGCTCGTCGGCCTCGTGCTGGTCTCCGGCGCGATCGCCATGACGGCCCGCCCGTCCGTGCCCCGAGCCCAGCCGCCCACAGCGCCTGTCCCACCCGCGTGATCACGCCCGCCGTCCGCTGCCGTCCTCCAGCGCCGCCAGCGTCGTCAGCACGCTGCCGAGGTGCGCGGCCATCGCGGCGCGAGCGCCCTCGGCGTCCCGCGCGCGCACCGCGTCGATGATCGCCAGGTGCTCGGGCAGCGACCGACCTGGCCGGCCCGGCAGCATCGCGAGCCGGAACTGGTGCCGCACCAGCTGACCGTTGAGCTGCTCCACGATCCGCGTCGCCGTCTCGTGCCCCGCGATCTCCCGCAGCCGGGCGTGCAGCGCGGCGTTGAGGTCCGAGTACGCGACGAGCTCGCCGCGCACTACGGCGTCGGACATCCGCTCGCCGAGCTCCCGCAGCTCCTCGGCCTGCTCGTCAGTGACCCGCTCCGCCGCCCGCGCCGCGACCAGGCTCTCGATGCCCTGCCGCACCTCGGTGATCTCGACGGCCTCGGCGAGCGAGATCTCGCGGACCCGTGCCCCGCGGTTCAGCTGCATCTCGACGAGCCCCTCGGCTGCGAGCTGCAGCAGGGCGTTGCGGACCGCCGAACGGCTGACGCTCAGGTCGGCGGCCAGCTCTGTCTCGATGAGCCGCTGGCGCGGGGCGTACTGCCCGGCCAGGAGCGCGGTGCGCAGCCGGTCCGTGACGACGTCGCTGGACATGGGGCCTCCGTAGGATTGCTGACACGATTGTTGACAATCTTGTCACCGATTAGCAAGGATGCAGAAAACTCAGGAGGCATCATGTCGAACCGCTCACCGTTGCTCGTCATCACGGCGCACCCCGGCGACTTCGTCTGGCGGGCCGGCGGCGCCATCGCGCTCGCCGCGTCCCGGGGGCAGCGCGCCGTGATCGCGTGCCTGAGCTTCGGCGAGCGCGGCGAGTCGGCGGGCGCCTGGCGAGCCGGCAAGACCCTCGAGGAGATCAAGGAGCTCCGCCGCGCGGAGGGTCAGACCGCCGCCGACGCGCTGGGCGGCGAGGTCCGCTTCTTCGACGCCGGGGACTACCCGCTGCGCGCCACGGACGAGCTCCTGGAGCAGCTCGTCGCCCTGTACCGCGAGGTCCAGCCGGGCGTGGTGCTCACGCACGCGCCGGAGGACCCGTACAACATGGACCACCCGGAGGCCGGCCGGATCGCCCGCCACGCACGCGTCCTCGCCCAGGCTCCCGGCGTGCACACCGCCGGCCAGGACCCGAGCACCCTCGACGTCATCGGAGCCCCGCCGGTCTTCTGCTTCGAGCCGCACCAGAGCGAGGTCTCCGGCTTCGTCCCCGACGTGCTGCTCGACATCACCGAGGTCTGGGACCGCAAGGTCGCCGCGATGCGGGCCATGGGCGCGCAGAGCCACCTCGTCGAGTACTACACGGACCTCGGCAGGCGCCGCGGCGTCCAGGCCAAGCGGAACAGCGGCCCCAACCTCGGTCTGCCCGCCGGCACGTTCGCCGAGGCGTACATGCGGGTGTACCCGCAGGTCACGTCGGAGCTGAGCTGATCATGGCGCTGGAGCACGTCGTCGTCCGGGAGATCGACCGGGCGCCCGCCGAGGTGATCGAGCGGCTCCGGCAGGCCGGGGTCGCCACCGCGCACGAGGCGGCCGGGCGCACCGGCCTCGTCGGACCGCGGGTCCTGCCTCGCCAGGACGGGGTGACGATCGCGGGCTCGGCGGTCACCGTCCTCTCCCACCCCGGCGACAACCTGATGATCCATGCGGCGGTCGAGGTATGCCGCCCCGGGGACGTCCTCGTCGTCGCCACGACGGCGGAGTCCGCGCACGGCATGTTCGGCGACCTCCTCGCCACCTCGCTGGCGGCCCACGGCGTGATCGGCCTCGTCACGGACGCGGGCGTGCGCGACCTCGCGACCCTCCGCGAGCTGGGCTTCCCCGTCTGGTCCCGGGCGGTCCACGCCCAGGGCTGCGTCAAGGCGACGCCCGGATCGGTGAACGTGCCGGTGGTCGTGGCCGGGCAGCGCGTCCGGCCGGGCGACGTGATCGTGGCCGACGACGACGGCGTGCTCGCCCTGGCAGCGTCCGTCGCCCCCGCGGTGGCCGACGCCGCGGACGAGCGCAGGGCGAACGAGGAGGCCAAGCGGGCCCGGTTCGAGGCCGGCGAGCTCGGGCTCGACATGTACGACCTGCGGCCGCTGCTCGCGCGGCTCGGTGTCGAGTACGTGGACCGGCTCCCCGACGGGGACCCGCGGTGAGCGCGGGAGTTCCCTGCCTGCTGATGCGGGGCGGTACCTCGAAGGGAGCCTACTTCCTGGCCGACGACCTCCCCGCGGACCCGGCCGAGCGCGACGACCTGCTGCTGCGGATCATGGGCACTTCGAGGGACCCTGCGGGAGGCGTTCCTCTGTCGTCTTCTGGCTTCCGCGCGGCCTCGTCTCGCTCGGACCCTGCGGGAGGCGTTCCTCTGTCGTCTTCTGGCTTCCGCGCGGCCTCGTCTCGCTCCGACCCTGCGGGAGGCGTTCCTCAAGTGGACGGGATCGGTGGCGGGCACCCGCTGACCAGCAAGGTCGCCGTCGTGTCGCCGTCGGCGGACGACGGGGCCGACGTCGACTACCTGTTCCTCCAGGTGGTCCCCGACCAGCCCGTCGTGACGGATCGCCAGACCTGCGGCAACCTGCTCGCGGGGGTGGGGCCGTTCGCCGTCGAGCGTGGCCTGGTCCCCGCGACCGGCGATGTCACCCGGGTGAAGATCCGGATGCTGAACCCGCAGGTGGCCTACGCGGTCGCCCAGGTCCCGACCCCCGGCGGCGTCGTGCGGTACGACGGCGACCAGCGGATGCCGGGCACGCCGTTCCCGGCGGCGCCGATCGTGCTCTCGTTCCCAGGGACGGGCCGGCCGGTGTTCCCGACCGGGCGGCTCGCCGACACGTTCGCCGGGGTCGAGGTGACCTGCGTCGACGCAGGCATGCCCGTGGTGCTGCTCCGCGCCGCGGACCTGGGCCTGGAGGGCACGGAGTCCCCGGCAGAGCTGGAGTCCGACGACGTGCTGCGCGCCCGGCTCGAGGAGGTGCGCGCGGAGGCCGGCCCCGCGATGGGCCTGGGCGACGTCGGCGGCACCACCGTGCCGAAGCTGTGCCTCGTCTCCCCGCCCAGGAGCGGCGGCATGATCACCGCGCGCACGTTCATCCCGCACCGGGTGCACGAGTCGATCGGGGTCCTGGCCGCGGTGTCCGTCGCCGCAGGGGTCCTCGTCGACGGCACCGTCGCGTCCGACCCCGCCGCTCGCGAGTGGCCGTACCGCATCGAGCACCCCACAGGCTCGTTCGAGCTCGGCCTGGAGCTGACCGGATCCGGCCCTGGCACCGCCGTCGTGCTCAGCACGGTGGTCCGCACGGCACGCAAGCTCTTCGACGGCCGGACCTGGCCGCGTCCCGTACAGGAGAGGACCCACGCATGACCCTCGGCGACCCGCTGCTCACCCACGACCCCGAGCGCCGGCGCGACATCGCCCACGTCGGGCCCGTCGAGCTGTACACCCCGGTCCTGGAGGAGACGCGCGACTTCTTCGTGAACCTCATGGCGCTGCGCGAGGTGGGCCGGGACGACACCTCGGTCTACCTGCACGCGTGGGACGACTACCAGTCGTACACGCTGCGCGTGATCCAGCGGGAGCAGGCCGGCATCGGCCGCACGTACCTGCGGGCCGCGAGCCCGCAGGCGCTGGAGCGCCTCCGCTCCCAGATCGAGCCGACGCCGTACCACCGGGGCACCGATGCCACGGTGCGGGGGCTCGGCGAGGTGCTGCTGTTCGACGACCCGGACGGACATCCGATGGGTCTGTACTGGGACGCCGACTGGTACGAGGCGGGCGAGGAGGACGCTCCGTCGCTGAAGAACCAGGCGTCGGCGTTCCCCGGCCGGGGAGCCAACGTGCGCCGCCTGGACCACGTCAACTACCTCACGGGCGACGTCCCCGAGGTCTCCGACTTCCTGTCCGAGATCGGTGCGCGCTGCACGGAGCGCATCGTCACCGACGAGGGCGCACCGGCCGCGATCTGGTTCTCGCTCGGCAACAAGTCGTACGACCTGGTCTACACGAGCGACTGGACGGGGTCGCACGGCCGGCTGCACCACCTCGCGTTCGCGACCGACACCCGCGAGGACATCCTCCGCGCCGCCGACGTCTTCCTCGAGGCCGGAATCCACATCGAGACCGGCCCGCACAAGCACGCCATCCAGCAGACGTTCTTCCTCTATGTCTGGGAGCCGGGCGGCAACCGCATCGAGCTGTGCAACGCGGGCGCGCGTCTCATCCTCGCGCCCGACTGGAAGACGGTGAACTGGACGGCCGCCGAACGGGCCAAGGGTCAGGCCTGGGGGCTGAAGACGATCGACTCGTTCCACACGCACGGCACGCCGGTCGTCTGAGCGAGGAAGTGCCCAGGAGAAGCGCGGCCGACGTCGGCCGCGCTTCTCCTGGGCGTCTTTGTCAGAGGTACTGGCCCGGGGCCCGGCCCTGCTGCTCCTCGCCCTGCTGGCCAGGACCGCCCGGCCCGCCCGGGCCGAAGGCGACGGCCCCCGGAGGCAGCGCGCGGCGCATCTGCGTGAGCTGAGCCTGGGCGGCCATCTGCTGCGCCACCAGGGCTGTCTGGATCCCGTGGAACAGGCCCTCCAGCCACCCGACGAGCTGGGCCTGTGCGACCCGCAGCTCGGCGTCCGACGGCGTGCCCTCGTCCGAGAAGGGCAGCGTGATGCGGTGCAGCTCCTCCATGAGCTCGGGCGAGAGCCCGTCCTCGAGCTCCTTGATGGACCGCTCGTGGATCCCCGCGAGCCTGCTGCGGGCGGCCTCGTCGAGCGGGGCGTCGCGCACCTCGTCGAGGAGCCGCTTGATCATGCTGCCGATGCGCATGACCTTTGCCGGCTCCTCCACCTGAGACACCAGACGCTCGGTCTCCTCCGCCTCGCGGTCGCCCTCTTCGCCGTCGACCTCACGGCCGTCGGGGGTCACCACGTGGGGGCGGATGACGGGGCGGTCGGGGCCCGCCTCGGCGGTGGGGCCGTTGGGGCTGGTGTCCTGGTCGGTGGGCACCTCGGGAGCGTTCTCGGGTCCGTTGTCCTGGGTCATACCTACAGTCTTGCGTGAACGGCCGCCGGTGGATACCGCGCGTCCATTCCGCACAACCAGGAAATATTGATCACAGAACAAGAAGGACTTTGCCGAAAACTTCCCCGGATTCGAGCAACGTGTGCGCATTCTCCGCTTCTGCAAGCGGTAGACGTGCGTGAATGACGGGTCGCACCCGGCCGTCCTCGACCATGGGCCACACGTGCTCCCGCACGGCGGCAACGACCGCTGCCTTCTCCGCGGCCGGCCGCGACCGCAGGGTGGTCCCGGTGATCGTCGCCCGCTTGGTCAGGAGGGCGGCCAGGTCGAGCTCCGCCCGGCGGCCCTTCTGGAGCCCGATGACCACGAGCCGCCCGCCCTGCGCGAGCACCCGCACGTTGTCAGCCAGGTAGGCCGCGCCCACCACGTCGAGCACCACGTCGGCGCCATGACCGCCGGAGGCGTCGTGGACTGCCGCGACGAAATCCTCGGAACGGTGGTCGACCCCGGCTTCCGCGCCGAGGTCCAGGCACCGCGACACCCGCTCGGGGCCGCCTGCTGTCACGACCACGCGGGCCCCCAGGGCGGCCGCGATCTGGGTGGCGACCGTGCCGACCCCGCCGGATCCGCCGTGGAGGAGCAGCCACTCGCCGGCGCGGAGCCGGCCGACCTCGACGAGGTTGTCCCAGGCGGTGCAGACGGCCTCCGGCAGCCCGGCCGCGTCGACGAGGTCGAGACCGTCCGGGACGGGGAGAACCTGCGTCTCCCGCACCGCGACGAACTCGGCATATCCGCCGCCCTCGAGCAGTGCCGCGACCCTGTCGCCGACCCGAAATCGCGACACGCCGGGCCCGACACTCGCGACGGTCCCCGAGATTTCCAGGCCTGGCCAGTCAGGCGCCCCCTCTGGGGCAGGGTAGTATCCGGCCCGTTGTAGCAGGTCAGCTCGGTTCACGCCCGCTGCGGCCACCTCGACGAGAATCTCGTCGTGCCGCGGATTCGGGTCGTTCAGGGAGGAAACGGAAAGTTTCCCTGAGGGGCCTGATCCGGATATCGTGACGGCTCGCACATCGATGGAGCCTACTCACGCGTCCCCGGAAGGGTCGTTCGTGAGTCGCCGTCGCCTGTAACTTGTACGCATTGCCGAGGAATGCGGTCGCTGTCAGGACCGGCCTCGTCCACGGATCAGTGATGGAGAGAGGTACCCATGCTCCGCAGGTTGGGTGTCCGCGGGAAAATCCTTGCGACCCTTGCCACGCCTGTCCTCGTCCTGGTCATGCTGGCCGTCTACATCGTCGGGGAGTCAGTCCTCGTAGCGCGGACCGCGGCTCAGACCGCGACGATCGTGGAGGCGCTGAAGTACCAGGATGAGGCCGGTACGGCCTTTGCACAGGAACGCGCGCTCGCCATCGCGGCACGCGCCGGCAGCGAGGAAGCGCTGGCGATGCTCACGCAGGGCATCCCGGAGCTGGACGACGAGGGCAACCCCACGGGGAAGATGCTGCCGTCGGCCCAGGACCAGACGAACGCTGCCATCGAAGCACGCGACGACGCGTTCCGCGGGATGGACGTCTCGGGTCTCGACCCGCTGGTCGGCGAGTCCGTCGAGGCCACGATGGCCGACGCCGACAAGCGCGACAGGCTTCAGGAGCTCGCGGCGAACCGGCAGCTGACGGAGGGCGCCATCGCCAAGGAGTACTCGGCCTACATCGAGGGTGCGCTCAACGTCGCCCGGCAGCTGTCCGACACGTCGGACGACCGCAAGCTGGCGCTGCGCCTCGACGCGTTCATCACGCTCGAGGAGGCGATGCTCACCAACACGCTCGAGCGTCCGTTCGCCACGATCTACATCACGAAGATGATGCAAGGGGCGACCGCCGAGAACGGCGGGATCTCGACGTCGGACATCACCAACCTCGCGACCCTGGCCAACACGCTCAACCTGCAGGTCGAGCAGGCCCAGCGGTTCATGGACCGCCTCGACTACGGCTTCAACGTGGCTCCGCTCACCGGTGACTACCTGACCGGCCACACCGCGTTCGCCGAGTCCGCGGCCGCCCCCAACTCGGTCTGGTTCCCGGGCTTCCGCGCCGGCTCTGACCAGTGGATCATCGAGAACCGCGAGGTTCGCGACGAGCTCCGCGAGGACGCGTTCGCCTGGGCCCAGGCCGAGGCCGACCTGGCCTCGCAGCGTGCCCTCGCCACGGCCGTCGGCGCCCTCGTCGTCGTCGTGATCTCCGTGATGACGGCCCTCGTGATCGCCCGTGGTCTGGTCAGCCCGCTCCGCCGCCTGACCGAGGCCGCCGGTGACGTCCGAGACCGCCTGCCCACCCTGGTGGAGCAGGTGTCGGTCCCGGGCCAGGGCCCGAGCCTGGACCTCGAGCCGATCGCCATCGAGTCGTTCGACGAAGTCGGGCAGCTGGCCGCCGCGTTCAACGACGTCAACCGCACCACCATCGAGGTCGCCCGCGAGCAGGCAGCCCTCCGTGGCTCCATCGCGGAGATGTTCGTCAACGTCGCCCGTCGCGACCAGGTGCTGCTCAACCGGCAGCTCGCGTTCCTGGACGACCTCGAGCGGTCGGAGGAGGACGCGACCACGCTGTCGAACCTCTTCCGCCTCGACCACCTCGCGACCCGTATGCGCCGCAACGCGGAGTCCCTCCTCGTCCTGGCGGGTATCGACTCGGGCCGCCGCGTGCGCCAGCCGATGCCGGTCTCCGACGTCATCCGTACCGCGTCCTCCGAGATCGAGCTGTACGACCGCGTGCGCCTCAACCTCGTGGTGGACCCGATGATGCTGGGTCACAACGCGCTGAACGCCGCGCACCTGCTCGCCGAGCTCCTCGAGAACGCCACGATGTTCTCCGAGCCGCACACCCCGGTCGAGGTCATCACGGCGCGCGACGACTACGGCGTCACCATCGCGGTCCGCGACCACGGTCTGGGCATGACGCCCGACGAGATCGCGGAGGCCACCCGCAAGGTCGCCTCCCACTCCGCCTCGGACGCCGTGGGCGCGCAGCGCCTCGGCCTCTTCGTGGTCGGACGCCTCGCGGACCGCCTCGGCGCCCGCGTCGACTTCGGCCCGGGTATCGACGGCTCCGGCACCCAGGTGTCGGTGCACTTCCCGGCCGTCCTGTTCGTGCCCGACTCGGCAGTCCCGCTGCCGCAGCCGACGGACCCGCTGGAGGCGACCACGCAGGCCGCCGCCTCCCGCTACGGCAGCTCGCCGGTTCCCGCGAGCCTCCCCGGATCCAGCCCGGTCGCGACCATCACGGCGTCGTCGACCACGACGATGCCGATGCAGAGCTCGGGCCAGCCGCTCGCCGGCGGGTCCATGCGGACGCCGATCTCGCCCTACGCCACCTCAGCCACGCCGATGGTCGCGCCGGAGCCTCCGGTCGCGGTCCCGGTCGACCTGGACGCGCTCACGGACGGCACCACCGCGCTCGGCATGCCGCGCCGCAGGCCGTCCCGCGGCCCGGAGACGTCGGCGACGCCGAGCCAGTCGGGTCCGATGCAGACCGCTACGGGCTCCATCGTGCTCCCGCCCCTGGTCACGCCGGACCTCCAGTCCGACCCGGGCGAGGACACGTGGTCCCCGCCGGCGCAGGTCTCCCCGGCCCCGGCGTCGCTGCCGAGCCGGAGCCGGAGCGCCTCGCCGCAGGAGTCCGTCGCGCCCCTCTTCGAGGACACCACCCCGGTGGCGCCCGTCCTCGACGTGGACCAGCGCAGCGCGCTCTTCTCGAGCTTCCGGTCGCTGAACACGATCGCCGTGGACGAGTCGCCGCAGTCGCTGCAGCTCGACCCGGTCACGCAGGACCCGGGCTCGCTCCCGGGTGCCGGCCCCGACACGGACGTCATGCGCTTCCCGTCGGGAGGCGACCAGCCCCGCGCCCAGCAGCAGGGCGGCGGCTACAGCCAGCCCCCGCAGGGTTACCCCCGGGCGCAGGAGAGCTACGTCCGCCCGCAGGACGGGTACGGAGCAGGTGCCCAGGGGTTCTCTCCCCAGAGCTCCGGCTTCGGCTCCGAGGGCAGGCCGGACGAGGACGTGCCGGACGACCTCCGGTTCG
Source organism: Antribacter gilvus (assembly GCF_003946865.1). Classification (GTDB taxonomy): domain Bacteria; phylum Actinomycetota; class Actinomycetes; order Actinomycetales; family Cellulomonadaceae; genus Antribacter; species Antribacter gilvus. The sequence goes on along the minus strand of NZ_QXTH01000004.1, from coordinate 20,434 downwards.
AGGCCCTGCCGGCCTTCGAGGAGCTCATGGAGAACCTGCCGACCCGTCGGTCGGTCCGGGAGAGCACCAAGACGGGCAGCATCCCCAAGCGCGGGGTCTTCGGGCGCAAGCCCAACGGACAGCCGCTGACCGGTGAGCTGCAGGCCTACCGGCCCACGGAGCCCACCCCGGTTTCGCAGCCGGTGCCCGCTGTGGAGCTGCCGACGGTCTCGTACCCGCAGGCAGACGGCCGTCCGGCCACGGGCTACCAGCAGCAGGTGCGGCCGCCCGCGGCCACGCAGGCCCAGCACCAGGTCCAGCAGCCGGCCCAGCCGGCCCTGGCGTTCCAGTCCGCGCCGGCCCCGCAGCCTGCCGCGACCGGCATCTCGGACCCCGTGTACCAGCAGGGCTTCCACGAGGGCTACCAGAAGGCCCTCGTGGAGGCGCAGCGCCAGCCGTCGTCATCGCCCTACACCTCGGCCGTCCCGGTCGCGGAGCCCGCGATGAGCCCGCTGCCTGTCGCCGAGCCGGTGCAGGACGCGTACTCGTTCGTCCCGGCCCAGCCGCAGGAGCCGCAGCCCTTCGCTCCGGCACCTGCTCCGGTCCCGGCCCGATACTCCTCGCCGGTCACGGAGATCGTGCCGATCGCCCCGCAGCCGACGGCGCCGCTCCCGACCGGTCCTGCACCGGACCGGACGGTCGCCGCACAGCAGCCGGACGTGTACCGGGAGCCGTACCCCACCGGGGCGGTCTACGACCCGGGCTACGCCGAGCCTGCGCCTCTCACGCGGCGTGCGCCGGCGGAGGAGTCCCTCGACCCTCTCGACCCGGGATACATCCGTGACTCGGTCGAGGCACGGTCCGAGTGGATGGCGTCAGCCGTCCTCTACGAGGAGATGACGAGCCTGCTGCGGCGGGGGGCTTATCAGGAAGACGACGTGGTACCCGAGAACGACACCTACCGCCCCGCCTCCCTGACCCCCGAGGTGTCCGCTGGGCTGACCCGCCGCACCCGTGGTGCCTCCGGCACCGGCGTGAGCGAGTCCGTCGACCGGCTCTCGGCCCGCATCGAGCGTGATCCCGAGCAGCTCCGAGCTCGTCTGTCGGCCTTCCAGTCCGCCACTGTTCGTGGCCGGACGGAGGCCCAGGACGGGCCCGGGACGGAGCACGAATCCGGAAACCAGGACGGGGGGGCCTCGACGTGGGCACCCTCGACGATGAATCATGTCCCTGACTCAGCGCCGCAGTCGCGGTGACCAGCGCGTCTGTGGATTCTGACTAGGAGGAACAGAGAGTGACCCTCAGCACCGAAGCAACGAATTTCGGGTGGCTGCTCGACAACTTCGTGCGTACCGTCCCCGGCAGCCGCCACACACTCGTGGTGTCCGCCGACGGCCTGCTCATGGCGATGTCGGACCAGCTCGAACGCACCAGTGCCGACCAGCTCGCGGCGATCGTCTCGGGCATGTCGAGCCTGACCCGTGGGGCTGCTCGTCAGCTCAACGGCGGGAACGTCCGTCAGGCCATCGTCGAGATGGACAACGGCTTCCTCTTCCTGATGAACGTCTCGAACGGGTCGGTTCTCGGCGTGGTCGCGGAGGCCACCTGCGACATCGGCCTCATCGGCTACGAGATGGCCCTGCTGGTGTCCCGCACCGAGGCCACGCTCACGCCGCAGCTGATCGCGGAGATGCGCGGCAACCTCCCGGTTGACGGCCACCCCCGAGCCGCCAACGTGGGATGAGGACTCGACGATGACGTACGCACCTTTCGGTTCCCAGGGCGGGCACGGCGACGTCCACGAGACGTCGACCGTGCGGCCTTACGCGGTCACCGGAGGCCGGGTGCGGTCGGCGATGTCCGACCTGCCGCTCGAGGCCCTCGTCGAGGTTATGCCCGGGGGAGCGGTCAGCAGCTACGGGCTGCCCCCGGAGCGGCGTGCGATCCTCCAGCACGCCGCGCACACGTACGTGTCCATCGCCGAGCTCTCGGCCCTTCTTCGCCTGCCGCTGGGTGTCGTCCGGATCCTTGTGGCGGACATGCAGGAGGAGGGGCACATCACTGTGCACACCTCGACCCCGGTCAACGTCCACACAGGCCACGGCAGCTCGAACTCGGGCCTGTCGCTGAGCGTCTTGGAGAGTGTTCTCAATGGCATTTCCGCCCTCTGACCGTCAGGGCTCCGGCGGGCCCAGCTGGTCCCCGGTCGCCGGTGGCGCTACGGCAGGTGTGACGGCGCCCGCACGCCAGAGCGTGCTCGGTGGCGGCCAGTCGCAGGCCGCGCCCGCCGCTCAGGCGGCTCAGGCGCGTCCGGTGCAGACCAAGCCGGCGCCGCCGGTGGTCCAGCAGCCGCCGAGCTCCGGCGGGCCCTCCGGGCAGCCGACGGCCGCGCCCGCCGAGGCCCGCGTGGCCCCGACGGTCGTCAAGATCGTCGTCGCCGGTGGCTTCGCGGTCGGCAAGACCACGTTCATCGGTTCCATCTCTGACGTGGAGCCGCTCAACACCGAGGCTGCCATGACGGAGCACTCGGTCGGCGTCGACGACGCCGGTGGCGTGAGCGACCGCAAGACGACCACCACCGTCGCGATGGACTTCGGTCGCGTCGAGCTCCCGGGCAACCTGTGGCTGTACCTGTTCGGTACGCCGGGCCAGGACCGCTTCCTCTTCATGTGGGACGACCTGGTCCGTGGTGCCATCGGTGCCGTCGTGCTCGTGGACACCGACCGCCTGGAGCAGTGCTTCCCGGCGATCGACTACTTCGAGTCGCGCAACATCCCGTTCGTCGTCGGCGTGAACTGCTTCGACGGCGTGGCCAAGCACCGGCTCGAGGACGTGCGTGAGGCCCTGCAGGTCCCCGCACACGTGCCGATGCTCTACACGGACGCCCGCTCGCGCGCGGCGACCAAGCAGACGCTCATCTCGCTGGTCCAGCTCGCCATGCGCCAGCTGCGTGCCGGCAAGCAGGCGGTGCAGGGCTAGAGATTCCTCGGCGGCGGGGCGTCCACGTGCGGACGCTCCGCCGCAGTGTGTCGGTAGACTTGGCCGTCGCGCCTCCGGGCGCGCGCTGCTGTGCCGGGAGGGTTGACAGAGCGGCCTAATGTGACGGTCTTGAAAACCGTTGTGCGGCAACGCACCGGGGGTTCGAATCCCTCACCCTCCGCGTCCTGATCGGTGCCCGACGCCGGTGGCGCGCCTTCTCGCGAAGGCGCGCCACCGGCGTCGGGCAGCTGTGCCTTACGTGATGCCGACGATCCGGAGCCGCAGCGCGCCGGGCGCCGAGGCCGGGACCACCGGTGAGACGGGCGTGACGGGAGCCAGGGGCTCGTAGGGCGCCCCGAGGGCGGGCCGGGGGTCCTGCCGTCCTGCGTTGGGCCACAGGGCGCAGGCGCGCTCTGCCTGGGCCGTGATCGTGAGCGAGGGGTTGACGCCGAGGTTGGCGCTGACGGCCGACCCGTCCATCACGTGCAGCCCCGGGTGCCCGAACACCCGCAGGTACGGGTCGACGACGCCCGACTCCGGCGAGCTGCCGATGGCGCAGCCGCCGAGGATGTGGGCCGTCATCGGGATGTTGAACGGGTCGCCGATCGACCCGCCCGCGATGCCGTTCATCTTGGTGGCCATGCGGCGCACCGCCTCGTGCGCGACGGGGATCCAGGTCGGGTTCGGCTCGCCCGTGCCCTGGCGCGACGTGAGCCGGCGACCGGCGACGCCCCGGCGGGTAAAGGTCGTGAGCGAGTTGTCCCGGCTCTGCATGACGAGCGCGATGATCGTGCGCTCCGACCAGCCCCTCCAGCTGACGAGGCGCCCCCACCACCGGGGGTGCCGCGCGAGCTCACCGAGCCACCGCCAGAACCGCGCCGGTCCGCCGTCCACCAGCACCGTCTGGAGCGCCGCCATGGCGTTGGACCCCCGGCCGTAGCGGACGGGCTCCACGTGCGTGTCCTCGTCGGGGTGGAACGACGACGTGATGGCGACGCCACGGGTGTAGTCGGCGTCGCGGGTCCGCGCCATCGCTCCGAGCAGCGCCTCGGAGTTGGTCCTCGTGAGGTGGCCGAGGCGGTCAGAGAGCCGGGGGAGCCGGCCCGAGTCCTTCATGCCGTGCAGGAGGCGCTGGGTGCCCAGCGTGCCCGCGGCGAAGACCACCTGGCCGGCCGTCCAGCGGCGGCGCCCGGTCCAGGGCCGCCCGGTGCGGTGGGTGCGCACCTCGTAGCCGCCGTCGGGCAGCGGGGAGACGACGTCGGCGGTGGTGAGCGGGTGCACCACGGCGCCCGCCCGCTCGGCGAGGTGGAGGTAGTTCTTGACCAGGGTGTTCTTGGCGCCGTGGCGGCAGCCGGTCATGCACTCGCCGCACTCGGTGCAGCCCGCGCGTTCGGGGCCCAGGCCGCCGAAGTACGGGTCGGGGACCGCCTCGCCGGGCGTGCGGGCGCCGTCGGCCCCGAAGAGGATGCCCACCCGCGTGTGGCGGAACGTGTGGCCAACGCCCATCTCCTCGGCGACCTCGCGCATCACCGCGTCGGCGGGCGAGCCGCCGTGGTACTCGACGACCCCGAGCATGCGCTCGGCCTGGTCGTAGTAGGGAGCGAGCTCGGCCCGCCAGTCGGTGACGCGGGACCAGGAGGGGTCGGCGTAGAACGGGTCGAGCGGCCGGTAGAGGGTGTTGGCGTAGACGAGCGACCCGCCGCCCACGCCGGCGCCTGCGAGGCAGATGACGTTGCGCAGGAGGTGGACGCGCTGGATGCCGAAGCAGCCCAGGGCGGGCGCCCAGAGAAACTCCCGCAGGTGCCAGGAGGAGCGCGCGAACTCGTGGTCGGAGAACCGGCGGCCGGCCTCGAGGACGCCGACGCGGTAGCCCTTCTCCGTCAGGCGGAGGGCGGCGACGCTGCCACCGAAGCCCGATCCGATCACCAGGACGTCGTAGTCGTGGACCATGCGGCGACGGTACCCCGTATTGAGATCGGCTCCAATAGGGGGCGCGGGGGCCGCTTTGCTCGCGACGGCATGGTCCGGGTACCCTGGGCCGCGCGGCACCCGTGTAGGGTGCCGCATGGAGACGTCGCATAGTCCGGTCTAGTGCGCCACCCTGCTAAGGTGGTAACGGAGCAATCCGTTCGAGGGTTCAAATCCCTCCGTCTCCGCCAGGAAGGCTCCGGCTGCGCGCGACGCCCGGAGTCTTTTCTGTGGCCGCCGCATGACGGGCGGCGTGCTCTGCGTCACGAACCGAGATTCCAGTTTGGGAACCCGGCCGGTACGCGGTAGTGTTTCCGTCGGCCGGTCACGCAGACCGGTAAGCAGCACCTGCGCCCGTAGCTCAACGGATAGAGCATCTGACTACGGATCAGAAGGTTGGGGGTTCGAATCCCTTCGGGCGCACATTCACTGTCAAGAGCCCTGACCGGCGGCAATGCCGGTCAGGGCTCTTTGCTGTACCTGCCGCGTTGACCCGGGTAGCCACTTCTCGCTACCTTCTCCCGGGCGCATCCGTCCACCAGACCGTTGCCCGCCGGGGCAAGCGGGGCGACAGGATCGCGCTCTGACGCCGAACGGTCGCACGCTGCGCCGACCGGCACACCACTGCCTGAAGGAGCCCCTCTCGTGCGTCGCCGAATGTCCCTGTCCGTGGCCGCCATGACGGCAGCGATGACGTTCCTCCTGGCGGGCTGCGCCAGCACCTACGCCCCGCCCGTGGCGCCGTCGGTGGGCGCGGCCGGCGAGGGTGCGGGGGACCACCTCTCTCCGGTCACCGTGGGCATCCTCCCCATCGTGGACGTCGCTCCGATCTACCTCGGGCTCGACAAGGGCGTCTTCGAGAAGCACGGGATCGCCCTGACGATCGACAAGGCGGCCAACGGCCGCGACATCATCAACAACGTCCTGTCGCGCCGCTGGCAGTTCGGGTTCTCGAACGTCACCTCGGTGGTCGAGGAGGGGACCAAGACGAGCAACGTCAAGATCGTCGCGGCCGGGAACTTCTCGAGCGGCGACCCCGCGCGGGACTTCGGCGCGATGGTCGCCATGCCCGGCTCGCAGATCGGGTCGATCGAGGACCTCGAGGGCAAGACCGTCGCGGTGAACGCTCCCAAGGGCATCAACCAGTCCATGGTGATGGAGTTCATGGAGCGCGCAGGCGGTGACCCGGCGTCGATCGGCTTCACGGCGATCGGCTTCGGCGCGATGCCGGCGGCGATCTTTGCGGGTCAGACGGAGGGCGAGGCTCCCGTCCCGATCCAGGCTGCCTTCCTCGTGGAGCCTCACCTGTCCAAGGCGAAGGCGCTCGGCGCGGTGGAGATCCCGGGCACCTCGTACGGTGCTCTCGACCCGGGCCTCATGGTCGCCTGCTACTTCGCGTCGAACGACCTGCTGGTCACCGACCCCGAGCTGGTCGCGAACTTCCGCGCCGCGATGACCGAGTCTCTCGAGATCGCGCAGGCCGACCCGGAGGCTGCCCGGGCGATCCTCGACGAGTACACGACGATCCCGCCGGAGGTCGACAAGAGCACCATGGTGCTGCCGCAGTGGAAGCCCGGTATCCACAAGGAGTCCGCGATCCTGCTCGGCGGGCTCGCGACCAAGTTCTACGGGTCGCAGGCCAACCCGGACTCCGTCCTCACGGACTGACGCCCTTCTGCGGTAGCCACCGGCGCCGTGCTCACCGTTCTCCGATCAGAGGCGGCGGGCGCGGCGCTGTTGTCTTGCGGTTGTCGCTTGGTGAGGGTGAAAAACCCGGGACGGTCCGGTTCGGCGGCCCGGCCTACGGCGAAAAGTGTCCAGAAATGAGACGCAAGGTCGCGAAACTGTCACGTTCTGTGGGGGCGCTCACAGCGACGTTGACCCCGAGGTCTCCTTGTCGCTACGTTCTCCCTCGGCACATCCGTTCGCAGAGCGAATGGGCCTTCGGTGGCATATCCGGATACAATTCGCGCTCGACTTCGCCAGGCGCTGCGGAACCGCCGAATCCGGCTGATCACCTCCAGAAGGAGTCTTTTCGTGCGACACGCCAAGTCGATCGCGGTGGCTGCGGCCGCTGCGGCCCTGACGTTCACCCTCACTGCTTGCGGCAGCGAGGCCCCCGTCCTGGAGCCCTCCGCTTCACCTTCCCCCGAGGCCGCCGGTGCCGAGGGCGAGCTCACCCCGATCACGGTCGGCGTCCTGCCGATCATCGACGTCGCCCCCCTGTACCTGGGTGTCGAGGAGGGCGTCTTCGAGGCGCACGGCCTCGAGGTCGAGATCGTCAAGGCCGAGTCCGGCCCCGCGATCGTCCCCGCCGTCGCCTCGGGCGAGTACGAGTTCGGCTTCTCCAACGTCACGTCGCTCCTGCTCGCGCAGGCCGGCGGCGAAGAGCTGCAGATCGTGGCTCCGGGTAACTACACGACCGAGGACCCGGCTGCCGACTTCGGCAACACGGTGGTCCCGGCCGGCTCGGCCATTGCCGGTGCCGCGGACCTGGCGGGCAAGAAGGTCGCCGTCAACGCACCGAAGAGCCTGCTCCAGGCCACGATCATGAGCGAGGTCGAGAAGGCGGGCGGCGACCCGGAGTCGGTCACGTTCGTCCCGATGCCCTTCGGCGACATGCCGGCCGCCCTTGCCGGTGGCGACGTCGACGCCGCGATGGTCATGGAGCCGTTCCTGACGCTCTCGAAGGAGCAGGGCGCCACGCCGCTCGACATCTCGTTCGCCTCGAACCAGGCCGAGCTCCTGGTGGCCGGCTACTTCGCGACGGACGAGTACGCCGCGGAGAACCCCGAGGTCGTCGAGGCGTTCATCGCAGCCCTGACCGAGTCCTTCGAGCTCGCCTCTGACGAGGCCACCGCTCGCGAGGCCCTCGGCCTCTACACCACGCTCGAGCCCGCCGTCCGGGACGCCATCACGTTGCCCGTGTGGAAGGCCGAGCTGGACGACACCTCGGTCGAGCTCCAGGCGGAGCTCGCCCAGAAGTTCAACTTCTCCGAGGGCGCTGAGCTCGACGCCGCCGGTCTGCTCCCGTGACCTCTCGCTCCACCACTCGCGTCCCCGGCTGGGCCCTTGGCCTGGCCGGGGTCGCGGTGTTCCTCCTTCTGCTGCAGATCCTGCCGACGGCAGGGGTCATCGACCGGCGGTTCTTCCCGCCCGCGTCGGAGATGTTCGGGGCCCTGAGCTCGTGGCTCGTGGCGCCCCAGTTCTGGACGGCCCTCGGCCAGACCCTCACCACCTGGATCACAGGCCTGGCCATCGCGTTCGTCGCGGGCTCGGTCCTGGGCATCCTGATCGGTGAGATCCCCGGTATGCGGGCGCTGACGGCATCCACCATCGAGTTCCTGCGCCCGGTGCCCTCGGTGGCCCTCGTGCCCCTCGTCGTGATGCTGTACGGCCCCACCATGCAGTCGACCCTGATCCTCGTGGTGTACGCGAGCATCTGGCAGGTCCTGCTCCAGGTGCTGGCCGGCGTCGGCAGCGTCGACCCCGTCGCGGACGACACCGCGCGGTCGTACCGCTTCAGCCTCTGGACCCGGGTCCGCACGGTCACCCTGCCTTCCGCTCTGCCCTACGTCATGACGGGCCTGCGCCTCGCGGCGTCGGTCGCGCTCATCCTCACGCTCACGGGTGAGCTGCTCATCGGTACGCCCGGCCTGGGCAGCCTGCTGATCGATGCCCGCGCCTCCGGGCAGTACCCGCTGATCTACGCGCTGGTCCTCGTGGCCGGTGCCCTGGGTCTCGCCGTGAACCTGATCTTCCGCCAGATCGAGCGACGCACGATGTTCTGGCACCCGTCGATCCGAGGGGAGGTCGCAGCATGAGCGCCCCCAGCACCCCCGCGCCGGCTCGCGTCCTCGCGGCCACCGGCGGCGGCCTGTGGCGCATCGTCCTGGCCCTCCTGCTGCCCGCCGTCCTCGTCACCGTCTGGTGGTTCGCCAGCGCGGACAGCACCGACCCGCAGGTGCCGCCCCTCGCGACGGTCCTGGACAAGTTCCCCACCGTGTGGTTCGCCGGGGACGACCTCGGCAGCAGCCTGTTCGTCGAGACCGTCGGCCAGAGCGTGAGCCGTGTGCTCATCGGGTACGCGATCGCCATGGTCATCGGCATCGTGCTCGGGGTCCTCATCGGGACCTTCCGCCCGCTGCGCGACTTCTGCGAGCCGGTGCTGGAGTTCTTCCGCGCGATCCCGCCGCCCATCCTGACGCCGATCCTCATGCTCTTCATGGGGATCGACCACGCGCTGAAGATCTCGCTGATCGTGGTGGGCGCGCTGTGGCCCATCCTGCTCAACACGATCGAGGGTGTGCGCGGCATCGACCCGGTGCTCAAGGACACGGCCCGGGCCTACGGCCTCGGCCCGGTGCGCCGGCTGTTCTCGCTGACGCTCCCCGGCGCCTCGCCCCAGATCTACACCGGCGGCCGCCAGGCCCTGTCGATCGCCCTGATCATGATGGTCATCGGTGAGATGTTCGCGGCGTTCGACGGGATCGGCAGCGCGATCGCCCAGTTCCAGGCGACTTTCTCCACCGCCTCGATGTGGAGCGCCGTCCTCATCCTGGGCTGCATCGGTTCGGTGCTGGCCCTCATCTTCGGCGCGGTCGAACGCGTCGGTCTCACGTGGTACCGCGGGTACCTGCGATCTCAGCGTGGAGGTGCCTGATGGTTCAGAAGTCGCACGGGGCGGACCTGTCGGTCCGCAGTGTCCGCAAGGTCTACACAGGTCGCGGTCAGGCGGTCGAGGCGATCCAGGACCTCAGCTTCGACGTCAACGCGGGCGAGCTGGTCTGCGTCGTCGGCCCCTCGGGCGCCGGCAAGACGACGCTGCTGCGCATCCTGGCAGGCCTGCTGCCGGCCACCAGCGGCGAGGTGACCCTCGGCGGCACCGTCGTCAAGGGCCCGCCGCCCGGCATGGCCGTGGTGCTCCAGGAGTACGGCCGGTCGCTCTTCCCCTGGATGACGGTGGAGAAGAACGTCGAGCTGCCGCTCAAGGAGAAGGGCGTCGCCAAGGCGGAGCGCAAGCGCCTGGTCCAGGAGGCGCTGGAGGCGGTCAGCCTGGCCGACGCCGGCAAGTCCTACCCCTGGCAGCTGTCCGGCGGTATGCAGCAGCGCGTGGCGATCGCCCGTGCTGTCGCGTACGAGCCGCAGGTGCTCCTCATGGACGAGCCGTTCGCCGCGGTGGACGCCCAGACACGCCTCGAGCTCGAGGACCTGGTGCGTGCGCTCTGGCGCCGGCTCGGGGTCACGGTCATCTTCGTGACCCACGACATCGACGAGGCGGTCTACCTCGGCGAGCGGGTCTTCGTGCTGTCGAACCGGCCGACGATCCTGCTCGAGGAGGTCAAGATCGACCTGGGGGCCGAGCGCGACCAGATCGAGACCCGGACCCACCCGGCGTTCGGGCGCCTGCGCAACCACGTGTACGAGCTCGTGCAGCAGGCCAAGAAAGGCTTGCGCTCGATCGAGGACGCGCGGCTCACGCACTGAGCCCGACGGTTAGCCTTGCTCCCGTGGAGCTGATCAAGAAGGGCAAGGTCCGCGACGTCTACGCGGACGGCGACGACGTCATCCTGGTGGCGTCCGACAGGGTGTCGGTCTACGACGTGGTGCTGCCCACGCCGGTGCCCGACAAGGGGGCGATCCTCACCCAGCTGTCGCTGTGGTGGTTCCGCCAGTTCGCCGACCTGGTCCCGAACCATGTCATCAGCGAGGACGTGCCCGAGGAGTGGGCCGGCCGGGCGATCCGCTGCCGCCGCCTCGACATCGTGCCGGTCGAGTGCATCGCGCGCGGGTACCTGGCGGGCCTGGGCCTGGAGAGCTACCGGGAGACCGGGACCATCTCCGGGGTGGTGCTGCCGCCCGGCCTCGTCGAGGCCGACCGGCTGCCGGAGCCGGTCTTCACGCCCACCACCAAGGCGGACGAGGGCCACGACGAGTTCATGACGGTGGACGAGGTGCGGGCGCTCGTCGGTGACGAGACCGCGGGGCGGCTCGCGGACCTCACGCTGAAGATCTACGGTCGTGGGGCCGAGATCGCGCGTGAGCGCGGCGTCATCATCGCGGACACCAAGATCGAGCTGGGGTTCGACGCCGACGGCGTGCTGACTCTCGGTGACGAGGTCCTCACGCCCGACTCGTCGCGGTTCTGGAAGGTCTCGGAGTACGAGCCGGGCCGCGGCCAGTGGTCGTACGACAAGCAGTTCGTCCGTGACTGGTCCTCGTCGCTCACGACGTGGGACCGCACGTACCCGGGCCCCGAGGTGCCCGCGGACGTGGTCACGGAGACCCGTGCGCGGTACGTGGAGATCTACGAACAGCTCACGGGCGAGAAGTGGGTCTCCTGACGGCTCCCGCCTGCCGGTGACCCTGGCGCCACCGGCCCTTCGTTGACCGGGCCAGCCGCGCCTCGCTATGTTCTCAGAAAGCACAAGCGTTCGGTAGGCGACCAGTCGCCTCTCCCGACGACGGTGTGCCCGCGCGGCACACCGCCGTCGGGTGACGCGCGTGCTCAGGCTGCTCGACGACGAGAGGAATCGCGTGAGCGACGACGTGGTGGACGGGTCCGGACCGGGTGCGCACTCGGGTGAGTTCGTGCAGTCCCTGGAGCGCGGCCTGGCAGTGATCCGCGCCTTCGGTGCGGAACGGCCGTCCCTCACGCTCAGCGAGGTGGCTCGCGAGACCGGGCTCAGCCGGGCGTCAGCCCGCCGGTTCCTGCACACGCTGGTGGACCTGGGCTACGTGTCGAGCGACGGACGGGCGTTCGCGCTGCGGCCGCGTGTCCTCGACCTCGGGTACGCCTACCTCTCGAGCCTCACGCTGCCGGAGGTGGCCCAGCCGCACCTGGAGCGCCTCGCCGAGGTGGTGACCGAGTCGTCCTCCGTCGCGGTGCTCGACGGCACCGAGATCGTCTACGTGGCCAGGGTCGCGACCCACCGGATCATGTCGGCGTCGATCCGGGTGGGGACCAGGTTCCCCGCGTCGGCGACCTCGATGGGCCGCGTCCTGCTGGCCAGCCTGCCGGCAGAGCGCCTGGACGCGTTCCTCTCCGAGGCCCCCCTCGCGCCGCTGACGTCGCGGACCATCACCGACCCGGCCGTGCTGCGGGCGGAGCTCGGCCGGGTGCGCGAGCAGGGCTGGGCGCTCGTGGACCAGGAGCTCGAGGAGGGCCTGCGGTCCGTCGCGGCGCCCCTGCGCGACACCTCGGGCCGGGTCGTCGCCGCGGTGAACGTGTCGGCACCCGTGCGGCGTGGCGGCGTGGACGACATCGTCGCGGACATCCTCCCGGCTCTGCTCCAGGCCGCGAAGGACATCGAGGAGGACCTGGTCCTGACCGGGTCCCGCGTCTGACGCCCCAGCGTCCCCAGCACCCCCAGCGCCCCGCAGGGCCTGCGCCCGCTTACACAGGCCGGGCCCCGAGTGCTAGCGTTGCCGTGCGCACAATGAACGTGCGTTCGGTAAGCGAACACTCTCCTCACGAGGGAGCGGACGGGGTGAAGGACACATGAGGCACGCATACGTCTACGACGCGGTCCGGACGCCGTTCGGCCGGTACGGCGGGGCGCTGTCCGGCGCCCGGCCCGACGACCTGGCGGCCTTCGTGGTGGGCGAGCAGGTGCGCCGCGCCCCCTCGCTCGACCCGGCGCTGATCGACGACGTGATCCTCGGCAACGCCAACGGCGCCGGTGAGGAGAACCGCGACGTGGCACGGATGGCTGTGCTGCTCGCGGGCCTCCCGCTCAGCGTGCCGGGGGCCACCGTGAACCGGCTGTGCGGCTCCTCCCTCGAGGCGGCGGTGCAGGCGGCGCGTGCCGTGGAGTCGGGCGACGCCGACGTGCTGATCGCCGGCGGCGTCGAGTCCATGAGCCGGGCACCCTGGGTCATGCTCAAGCCGGAGCGCGCCTTCCCCGCGGTCAACGCGGAGCTGGCCTCCACCACCCTGGGCTGGCGCCTGGTCAACCCGAGCATGGAGCCCGAGTGGACGGTGTCCCTCGGGGAGGCGACCGAGCGCCTGCGCGAGAAGCACGGCATCACCCGCGAGCGGCAGGACGACTTCGCCGTCCGCAGCCACCTCCTCGCCCACGAGGCGTGGGAAGCGGGGCACTACGCCAACCTCGTCTCCCCCTACGAGGGACCCGGGGCCGGCCGTGAGCCGCTCGCGCGGGACGAGCCGGTGCGCCCGGGCACCAGCGTGGAGCTCCTCGCCGAGCTGCGCCCCTCCTTCCGTCCGGACGGCACCATCACGGCGGGCAACGCCTCGCCCCTGACCGACGGCGCGAGCGCCGCCCTGATCGGTTCCGAGGCCGCTGCCGACCTCACCGGCCTGGCACCCCTGGCACGCATCGCCGGGCGTGCCACCGTCGCAGGCGAGCCGCAGTACTTCGGCTTCGCACCGGTCGCCGCGGCCGAGCGCGCCCTCGAGCGCAGCGGCATCACGTGGGCCGACGTCGCCGCGGTCGAGCTCAACGAGGCCTTCGCCGCGCAGTCGCTCGCGTGCGTCGACGCGTGGGGGATCGACCTCTGCATCGTCAACGCCTGGGGCGGGGCCACCGCGCTGGGCCACCCGCTCGGGGCATCCGGCACCCGCATCCTCGGCACGCTCGCGCGCCGCCTCCGGTCGACCGGCGAGCGCTGGGGCGTGGCCGCGATCTGCATCGGCGTGGGCCAGGGTATGGCGGTCGTCCTCGAGAACGTCGAGGCGCAGGCGTGACCGCCCAGGTCTACGGGACGGCCCGGGAGGCGCTGGGCGACATCGCCGACGGCGCCATCGTGATGATCGGCGGGTTCGGTCCCGCGGGGCAGCCGGTCGAGCTCGTCGAGGCCCTGCTGGAGCAGGGCGCCGCCGACCTCGTGGTGGTCAGCAACAACGCCGGCAACGGCGAGGACGCCCTGGCTCGGCTGATCCAGCTCGGCCGCGTGCGCAAGATCGTCTGCTCGTTCCCGCGCCAGGTGGACTCCTGGCACTTCGACGCCGCGTACCGGGCGGGGTCGATCGAGCTCGAGCTGGTGCCCCAGGGAAACCTGGCCGAGCGGATCCGCGCGGGCGGCGCGGGCATCGGCGCCTTCTTCACCCCGACGGGCTACGGGACGCCTCTTGCCGAGGGCAAGGAGACGCGCGTCCTCGACGGCGTCCCCATGGTCCTCGAGACGGCGATCCGTGCGGACGTCGCCCTGGTCAAGGCGTACCGGGCCGACGGCGCGGGCAACCTCGTCTACCGCAGGACCGCCCGGAACTTCGGGCCGGTGATGGCCACCGCCGCGACCCGCACCGTGGTCCAGGTCAGCGAGGTGCTGCCGGTCGGGGCGATCGACCCGGAGACCGTCGTGACCCCGGGGATCTACGTGGACTCCGTGGTGCGGCTCGACAGTACGACCACGCTCGCGGGCGCCAGGCCCGCAGCCGGGAGGGCGACATCATGACGACGACGTCGGCGGCGCAGCGCCTCGACAAGGCGGCGATGGCGGCCCGGGTGGCCGCGGACATCGCGCCCGGCTCCTACGTGAACCTCGGCATCGGCCTGCCCACGCTCGTGGCGGACCACCTGCCCGTCGGCTCGGGCATCACGCTGCACACCGAGAACGGCCTGCTCGGCATGGGTCCGTCCCCGGCCCCCGGGCGGGAGGACCCCGAGCTCATCAACGCGGGCAAGATCCCGGTCACGGAGCTCCCGGGCGCCTCGTACTTCCACCAGGCGGACTCCTTCGCGATGATGCGGGGCGGCCACATCGACGTCTGCGTCCTGGGTGCGTTCCAGGTGTCCGCCCGCGGCGACCTCGCGAACTGGTCCACCGGCTCGCCCGACGCCGTGCCCGCCGTGGGCGGGGCGATGGACCTCGCGGTGGGCGCTCGCCGCACGGTCGTCATGATGACCCTGCTGGCCAAGGACGGCACTCCCAAGCTCGTGGCAGACTGCACGCTGCCGCTCACCGGCATGGGCTGCGTCTCGCGGGTCTACACCGACCTCGCGGTGATCGACGTCGGTCCGGGGGGCGCGCGCGTCGTGGAGACCTACGGGGTCACGCACGCCGCGCTGGAGGACCTGCTCGGGCTGGAGCTCGGGCTCACGGACACAGGAGAAGACTGATGGACACCGTGCGGGACGCCGAGCGCACGCGGGTGGCGATCGTCGGAGGGGGACCGGCAGGGCTGCTCCTCTCTCTGCTGCTCGCCCGCGACGGCATCGACCACGTCGTGCTGGAGTCCCGGTCGCGCGAGGAGATCGAGAACACGCACCGCGCGGGCATCCTCGAAGCGGGCTCCGTCTCGACGCTCGTCGACGCGGGCCTGGACCGCGTGGTGCGCGAGGGCGACCGGCACGACGGCATCGATCTCCGGTTCGACGGCGAGATGCACCGCATCGACCTCGCGGGGCTGACGGGCTCGGCGGTCTGGCTGTATCCCCAGACCGCCGTCTTCAAGGACCTCGCAGACCGTCGCGCCGCGGACGGCGGCGACGTCCGCTACAGCGCCACGGTCACCGAGGTGCTCGACCTGGACACGGACACCCCGGCCGTCCGGTACGAGCTCGACGGTGTGGTCCGGGAGCTGCGCGCCGACCTCGTCGTCGGCGCGGACGGGTCCCGGTCGGTCTGCCGCCACGTGCTGCCCGAGGCGGTGCGCCGGTCCTACTCCTACGAGTACCCGTACGCCTGGTTCGGCGTCATCGTCGAGGCACCCCGGTCGGCCGAGGAGCTCGTCTACACCGCCTCGGAGCACGGCTTCGCGCTCGTCTCGCAGCGCACGCCCACCCACCAGCGCCTCTACTTCCAGTGCGACCCGGACGAGGACCCGGCCGGCTGGGACGACGAGCGCATCTGGGCCGAGCTGCAGCGCCGCGTCGCGGGCGCCGACGGGTTCACCCTGAAGGAGGGCCACGTCGAGGAGAAGACCGTGCTGCGTTTCCGGTCCTCCGTGGTGGAGCCCGTGCGGCACGGCCGCATGGTGCTCGTCGGCGACGCCGCCCACACCGTCCCGCCGACTGGCGCGAAGGGGCTCAACCTGGCCCTGGCCGACGTCGTGCTCCTGCACGACGTCCTGGGGACCTGGCTCCGCACCCACGACGACGCGACGCTCGACGAGTACGGCCTCCGCGCCGGCCGCCGGGTGTGGCGCGCACAG
Organism: Antribacter gilvus; assembly: GCF_003946865.1. Taxonomy (GTDB): domain Bacteria; phylum Actinomycetota; class Actinomycetes; order Actinomycetales; family Cellulomonadaceae; genus Antribacter; species Antribacter gilvus. The sequence continues at coordinate 4,392 of NZ_QXTH01000004.1, read as the reverse complement.
AACTTCTCGGCGTGGATGAGCCGCATGCTGCACTCGCACCCCGGTGAGTCGGGCTTCGAGGCGCGGCGGCGCGTCGCGGAGCTGAGGACCGTCGTCGAGTCCGAGGCGGGCCGGCGCTTCCTCGCGGAGGGATACACGGGCTGGGGCCCGATCGTTCAGGAAGGAACCATGTGAGCAAGGCAAGCGAGGCGCCCGAGACGCCGTCGGGCACCGCGGAGGTGCCCGACACCCGGCTCGACCGGGCCGCCGAGTCCCAGGAGAAGATCACCGGCGAGATCCGCGCCGTCGAGGACGCGTACCGCGCGGGCCGCGAGGCCGGGGCGCCGGAGGAGACGGGGCCCCGCCTCGACTACCCGCCGTACCGGTCGACGCTGCTGCGGCACCCGACCAAGTCGCTGGTGCACGCCGACCCGGAGACGATCGAGCTGTTCTCGCCGGTCTTCGGCGAGCGGGACGTGCACCCGCTCGAGGCCGACCTGACCATCCAGCACAACGGGGAGCCCATCGGCGAGCGCATCACCGTGCGCGGCCGGGTCGTGGACGGCGACGGCCGTCCGGTGCGCCGCCAGCTCGTGGAGGTCTGGCAGGCCAACGCCGCCGGCCGCTACATGCACAAGCGAGACCAGCACCCCGCCCCGCTCGACCCGAACTTCACGGGCGTGGGACGCATGCTGACCGACGACGACGGCTGGTACGAGTTCCAGAGCGTCAAGCCGGGTCCGTACCCCTGGAAGAACCACTTCAAGGCGTGGCGGCCCGCGCACATCCACTTCTCGCTCTTCGGGCGCGAGTTCACGCAGCGGGTCGTCACCCAGATGTACTTCCCGGGCGACCCGCTGTTCCCGCTGGACCCGATCTTCCAGACGATCCCCGACGCCGCGGCCCGCGAGCGGCTGATCGCCACGTACGACCACGACATCACCACGCACGAGTGGGCCACCGGGTACCGCTGGGACATCGTGCTCACCGGATCGCGCCGGACGGTGTTCGAGCAGGACCGTCCCGAGGAGGGCGACGATGAGTGACCTTCGACCGACCCCAGGCCAGACGGTGGGGCCGTTCTTCGGCTACGCGCTCCCGTTCGAGCGGGGGCCGGAGCTCGTGGAGCCCGGCACGCCGGGTGCCATCCGCCTGCACGGCGTCGTGCGCGACGGCGCGGGGACGCCCATCCCGGACGCCGTCATCGAGATCTGGGGTGCCGCGCCCGACGGCTCGGTGGTGCAGCGCTCCGGCGGCCTCCTCCGGGACGGGACGTTCACCGGCTGGGGCCGGGCCGAGACCGACGCCGAGGGGAACTACTGGTTCCGCACGCTCGAGCCGGGCGCCACAGCGGAGGGCGGTGCGCCCTTCTTCGCGGTGGTCGTCTTCGCCCGCGGCCTGCCGGACCGGCTGTTCACCCGCGCCTACCTCCCCACCCCGGCCCGCGAGACGGACCCCTTCCTGAGCGGGCTGGGCGAACGGCGTCGTACGTTGGAGGTGCAGCGCGAGCCGGACGGCTCGCTGCGCTTCGACATCCGGCTCCAGGGAGAGGACGAGACGGTGTTCCTCGACTTCGTAGAGGCGGCGCGTGCCTGACGTCGGGCTCCTCACCCCGGGCGCGGACCTCGCGCCCGGGTCGGCGGCTGCGATCACCGACGACGTGGCTGTCCTCCGGGCCCTGCTCGTCGCCGAGGTCGCCTGGGTCGAGGCCCAGGCGGCCTGCGGCGTCACGACCGCAGGGGCGGTGGAGGCGGTCCGCGCGGCGGTGGAGGCGCTCCTGCCGGACGCGGTCGGTTCCGCTGGTGCTGGTGCTGGTGCTGGTGCTGGTGCTGGTGCTGGCGACGACCACGACGCGCGGCTCGCGCTCCGCCTCGTCACCGAGATCGCGCGCGAGGCCGCCGCGACGGGCAACCCCGTGATCCCCCTGTTGTCCCGCCTGCGACCCGCCGTCGCGGAGCTGGACCCGTCCGCGACCGTGGCCCTCCACGCGGGCCTCACCAGCCAGGACGTCGTGGACACGGCGCTCGTGCTGGTGCTGCGCGACGCGGCGACGTCGGTCCGCGCGGACCTCGCCCGTACGCGGGCTGCGCTCGCCCGCCTCGCGACCGAGCACCGGGAGACGCCTGTCCTCGCCCGGACTCTGGCCCAGGCCGCCGTGCCCACCACGTTCGGCGCCCGCGCCGCCGGCTGGCTGCAGGCTGTCGCCGAGGCAGACGAGCACCTCGCCGCCACGGCAGCCGTGCTGCCCCTCGCCTACGGGGGAGCGGCAGGCACGCTGGACAAGGTGCCCGCGGAGCCCGACCAGCGGCTCGCGCTCGTCGACGCCTGGGGCGCCGTCCTCGGCCTGCCCGTCACGGCCGGCCCCTGGCACGTCACCCGGTTCCCGGTGGAGCGAGCGGCCGCAGCGTTCGCGGGCGTCTGCTCGGCGCTCGGCACGGTGGCCGCCGACGTGCTGCAGGGCTCGCGCCCCGAGGTGGGCGAGCTACGGGAGCCGACGGCGGCTGGCCGCGGCACCTCCTCGACCATGGCTCACAAGCAGAACCCCGTGCTGTCGGTGCTCCTGCGCCGGTCGGCCCTCGTGACCCCGAACCTGCTCACGCAGGTCGTGACGGCGGCGGGCCTGGCCGTGGACGAGCGGCCCGACGGCGCCTGGCACGCCGAGTGGGCCGCCGTCCGCGACCTCGCCCGGCACGCCGTCGCGTCCGCGCGGACCGCCGCGGAGCTGACCGAGGGCCTGACGCTCGATGCCGCGGCCGCCGCCCGCAACCTGGCGGCGCACCTGGGTGGGACGACCGCCCGGGGCGACGCGCCGGCGTCGGGCACCGATGCGCAGCGGTGGGACACCGGGGCCGCCGCCGTGCTGGTGGACCGCGTCCTGAACCGTTACGCCCCCCGACCGGAGGAATGATCGATGCCCGCAGTCCCCGCTCTCGGCGCCGTGCGCTTCGCGCTGCGTGACGCGTCGCGTCCGCTCCTGGTGGTCGGACCGTCGCTCGGTACGTCCGTGCAGGCGCTGTGGGGCGACGCGATCGAGCTCCTCACGGACGAGCTGGACGTGGTGGGCTGGGACCTGCCGGGGCACGGGTCGTCGCCGACGCTGGACGGGCCGGGCGAGTGCGCCGGACTCACGATCGCCGACCTCGCCGGTGCCGTGCTCGACGTGGCGGAGCAGGCCCAGGCCGACCGCGGTGACCAGGGCGCGACCTTCTGGTACGCCGGGGTGTCGGCGGGCGGGGCGGTGGGGCTCCAGCTCCTGCTGGACGCGCCCGGCCGCGTCCAGGGCGCGGCGCTGCTGTGCACCGGGGCGGAGCTCGGCCCGGCCCAGGGCTGGCACGAGCGTGCCGACCTCGTCGCGGTGGCCGGCACGCCCACACAGGTGACGGGTTCGGCACAGCGGTGGTTCGCCCCCGGCTTCATCGAGCGCAGGCCCGAGGTGGTGACGCGCCTCCTCGCAGCGCTCCAGGTCACCGACCGGTTCGGCTACGCCGCCGTGTGCCGGGCCCTGGCGGCGTTCGACGTGCGTGACCGCCTCGGCGAGATCGCCGCCCCGGTCCTCGCCGTGGCCGGCCGCCACGACGTCCCTACCCCGGTGGCCTCCCTCGAGGCGATCGTCGCCGGGGTGCAGCGGGGAACCCTGACGGTGCTCGACGACGTCGCGCACCTCGCCCCGGCCGAGGCGCCCGCGGCGGTGGCCGAGATCCTGCGCGGCTTCCTCTCGGGCCGGACGCACGACAAGGGCATGGCCGTGCGACGTGCGGTGCTGGGGGACGCCCACGTCGACCGTGCGGTCGAGCGCACCACCGCCTTCACCGCCGACTTCCAGGACCTGATCACCCGGTACGCGTGGGGAGAGATCTGGACGCGTCCCGGCCTGGACCGGCGGATGCGCTCGGCGGTGACCCTGACGGCGCTCGTCGCGGGCCACCACTGGGACGAGCTGGCGATGCATGTCCGCGCGGCGCGGAGGAACGGGCTGTCGGTGGACGAGATCCGCGAGGTCCTGCTGCAGACGGCGGTCTACTGCTCGGTGCCGAGCGCGAACCATGCGTTCGCCGTGGCCAGCGCGGTGCTCTCCGAGGACGGCGAGATCTGAACCAAAAATTACCTTTGGCGGGGGTTCTTTCCGGACCCTTGGCATTTTTCGCCCTGAAGGGGCGGGTTCGGCGCCGTGGTTGAGGTGCCGGGGTGGCTCCGGAGCCGCCCCGTGGGGGCGGCTCTTGGCATTTCGGACACTTTGGGGACGGGTGTGGTGGGCGCCACTGGCCTGCGGCTTTGACCTGCGGCGTCGGCTCGGTTAATGTTCTGGATGTCAGCCCGACAGGCCGACGGACAGCCGAGTGATCGGGTGGCCGCGCCGGGGCTGGATCCCACTCCAGAGTTTCAGAGGGCTTTGTGCGCTCTGTTATGGTGTGG
>NZ_QXTH01000039.1 GCF_003946865.1 Antribacter gilvus | reverse complement strand
ATGTCAAGGGGGAAGTGCGCGTGTCGGTGACGGAGATCGGTCTCGACGACTGGGTCGTTCATCGTCCCAACGTCGTGCGTTCCGTCGCGGCCCGGGTGCCCGGCATCGACGCCGAGGAAGCCACCAGCCGCGCCCTGGAGAAGATGATCCGGCTGGTCTCCTCCGGCGGCACGATCCAGGATCCCGCCCCCTACTGGCGTCGCGCGGCCCTGAACGAGGCCATCTCCATGACCCGCGAAGCAGGCCGCGCCCAACCGGTCGAGGACACCGCCCTGGCCGACCTGGCCCCCACCGTCGACGGCGCCGAGCTGACCGCCGAACGCACCCAGGACGTGGCCATGCTCCGCTCGGCCCTGGCGACCCTGGCCGACGACGACCGCAAGATCCTCTTCGAACGCCACGTCCACGACCGGGCCGTGACCGACATCGCCGACGACCTCGGCGTGCGCCCCCACGCGGTGACCATGCGCCTGCGCCGGGCCGAGGAACGCCTCGCCGCCGGGTTCGCCGCCGCCCACGCCCGCGACGTGAACGTCCCCGAGTGCCGCACCACCCGCGCCGCGATGCACGACTACCTCAAAGGCCGCCTGCTGCCCCGCCGCCAGAAGCGCGTCGAGGGCCACATCGACACCTGCACCGACTGCACCCGCGCGTTCATCGACGTCCGCGAGGTCTCCTGGATGCTGCGCGAGGCCGGCCAGCACCTCCTGGCAGGCGGCTACCTCACCGGCGCCGCCGGCACCGCAACCCTCGCAGGCGCCGCCGCCGTCAAACCCAGGTCCCCCGGCAAGCAGACCGCCATCACCGCCGGCGTCGTAGCCGCCGTCGCCCTGGCCGGAGCCGCCGCCGCCTTCGTCCTGACCCAACCCACCGAACCCACCCCCGCACAGGCCGACACCTCCCAGCAGCCGGCCACCACCCCCGCACCACCCCACGCA
>NZ_QXTH01000038.1 GCF_003946865.1 Antribacter gilvus | reverse complement strand
TAGGGCCTGTCCTGTGAATGGCCTGGTCGGTGGTTCGGTAATGTCCGGGTTGTGGGTGTTGGTCGGGGTGAGTTGACGGATGCGGCGTGGGCGCGGATCGAGCCGTTGCTGCCGGTCTCGTCGGGTCGTGGTGGTCGGTGGCGTGATCACCGGCAGGTGATCAACGGGATCTTGTGGCGGTTGCGGGCCGGGACGCCGTGGCGGGACGTGCCTGCGAAGTACGGGCCGTGGAAGACGCTGCACGAGCGGCTGCGTCGGTGGACCGCGGACGGGACCTGGGAACGGATCCTGGACCACGTGCAGGTCAAGGACGACGCGGTCGGGAAGGTCGAGTGGACCTTCTCGATCGACTCGACCAACGTCCGGGCCCACCAGCACGCCGCAGGTGCCCGGAAAAAGGGGGCTGCAAGGCCGCCTGGGTCAACGACCTCGCAGAAGATGATGAGGCGCTCGGCCGGTCGAGGGGCGGACTGACGTCCAAGATCCACCTGGCGACCGACGCCCGTGGCCTGCCGATGAGCGTGATCCTGACGCCGGGGCAGGCCGGGGACAACCCGCAGCTGCTGCCGCTGCTGGACCAGGTCGCCGTCCGCCGGGACGGGCCCGGCCGGCCCCGCAAGAGGCCCGACCGGGTCCTGGCCGACAAGGCCTACTCCAGCCCCGCGACCCGCCGCGCGCTGCGCCGGCGCGGGATCGCGTTCACCAGCCCGGAGAAGAAGGACCACGCCGCCCACCGGCTCCGCCGCGGCAGAGCCAGCGGGCGACCGCCCGCGTTCGACCCGCAGACCTACAAGGGCCGCAACGTCGTCGAGCGGTGCTTCAACCGCCTCAAGCAGTTCCGCGCCCTGGCCACCCGATACACCAAACGAGCCGCCTACTACCGGTCCGAACTCACGATCGCAGCCATCATCCTCTGGCTCCGCGATTCACAGGACACGCCCTAG
>NZ_QXTH01000037.1 GCF_003946865.1 Antribacter gilvus | reverse complement strand
CGCGCCCACGCCGCATCCGTCAACTCACCCCGACCAACACCCACAACCCGGACATTACCGAACCACCGACCAGGCCATTCACAGGACAGGCCCTAAGGGCGCAGGCGGATCGCGACCAGAGCGACGTCGTCGCCCGGCAGGTCTGGCAGCATCCGCCGGAGGACCTCGTCGCACAAGTCGTCAGGGCCGAGCAGGGCGAGGTCCGCCAGGGTCGCCTCGAGCCGCCCGATGCCGTCGCGCAGGTGCTCGCCGCGTCGCTCGATCAGCCCGTCGGTGTAGAGCACCACGGTCGCGCCACGCTCGAGCACCGTGACCTCTTCGGTGCGGTCGGTGTCGGGACTGACACCAATCAGGACATCGGGCTGGCCCGCCGACAGTGGGGTCACGGAACGGTCCTGCCCGACGATCATCGGCGGCAGGTGGCCGGCGTTCGACCAGCGCAGCCGCACGTCGGAGCCGTCGTCGGCCTGCTCGAGGCGGGCCACCACGACGGTGGCGAGCGCGTCCGACTCCAGCGTGTGCTGGGCACGGTCCACCTGCTGGAGCAGCTCGGCCGGCCCGGCGCCGGTGGTCACGGCGATGCTGCGCAGCGCGGTGCGGATGTGGCTCATCGTCGCGGCGGCAACGACGTCGTGCCCGGACACGTCACCGATGACGGCGACCGTGCCGCCGCCCGGCTGGTGGAACACGTCGTACCAGTCGCCCCCGACCTCGGCGGCCTGTGCCGCGGGCTGGTACCGCACGGCAATCTCAAACTGGTCGGTGGGGAGCGGAGGGGTGAGCAGCGACCGCTGGAAGCCCTCGGCGAGGTGTCGTTGCTGGCGGTAGAGGCGAGCGTTGTCGAGAGCGAGCGCGGCGCGTGCGGCCACGTCCTCTGCTAGGGCCTGTCCTGTGAATGGCCTGGTCGGTGGTTCGGTAATGTCCGGGTTGTGGGTGTTGGTCGGGGTGAGTTGACGGATGCGGCGTGGGCGCG
>NZ_QXTH01000036.1 GCF_003946865.1 Antribacter gilvus | reverse complement strand
TGTACTGACCCGAGAGGTTGTTGACGCGGGCGATAGGCGTGAGGCCGCCGATGCCGAGGTGGGGTCGTTCCAGGTTGTAGTGCTTGAGCCAGGCAGGCAAGGCGGCGGCTCGGTCGGCGTTGGAGGACCAGGCGCGTGAGTAGGCCCACTCGGTCGCCAAGGTCCGGTTCAGACGTTCGACCTTTCCGTTGGTCCACGGGCAGTGCGGGCGGATGAACTTCTGCACGATGCCGAGCTCGGCGGCGGTCTCGCGAAAGGCGCGGGACTTGCGGTAGGCGAACGCGTTGTCGCTGATCACGCGCTCGACGGTCATGCCGTGAGCGGAGTAGAACGCCGCGGCGCGAGCGAGGAAGCCCGCAGCGGTCGTGCCCTTCTCGTCGGTATGGATCTCGGCATAGGCGAGCCGGGAATGGTCATCGATCGCGGTGTGGACGTAGTCGTAGCCGATGCCACGGCCGCGGACCTTCTCCGAGCGTCCGTGCGCGCGCCAGCCGCCACCGTCAGGGATCCGGCCGAGCTTCTTGACGTCGATGTGGATCAGCGAGCCCGGGTAGGTGTGCTCGTAGCGTCGGGCGGAGTGACGGGTCGCGCGGATGACCTGCCCGGTCAGCGGATCGCACTGCGCCAGGCGTGGGACCTGGTGACGGGCCAGGACCCGCCCGACCGTCGAGGCCGGCAGCCCGACCACGCGAGCGATCGTGACTGGTCCGCGGCGAGTGAGCATCCGTGCGATCCGTACCCGGGTCTCGACGCAGGCCGGGGTACGGGCCGGGCAGGCGTGGGGGCGTGAGGACCGGTCCACCAGGCCTGGGCGGCCCTCGGTGCGGTAGCGACGCCACCACCGCCAGGCCGTGGTGCGTGAGACGCCCATCTCTGCCGCGACATGCGCAACAGGGCGCCCGGCAGCGATACGCCGGACCATCGTGAGTCTTCCGGCGGGCGTCAACCGGGCATTAGCGTGAGACACGAGAGACCTCCGTTGGTCGAGCAGGTTCCTAGACAGCTCCCACTCGACCCGGAGGTCTCTCGCTATGTCAACAACGTCCCGGGTCAGTACA
>NZ_QXTH01000035.1 GCF_003946865.1 Antribacter gilvus | reverse complement strand
TGTGATGTCCAGGGAGGTTGGTCAGTCGGCTGATCGGTGGCTGGTTTCCGATGGCGCTGTGGAGCCTGTGGTGATTGTAGAAGTGCAGCCACCCGGGCAGCGTGTCGCGGCGCTCGGCCTCTGAGGCGTAGAAGCGGGCGTAGGCCCATCCGTCACCGAGGGTGCGGTGGAACCGTTCGATCTTCCCGTTGGTCTGGGGCCGGTAGGGGCGGGTCTTCTTCGGCGTGATGCCGAGCCTGCTGCAGGCGTCCTGCCATGCGTGGGACTTGTAGGCAGAGCCGTTGTCGGACAAGACCCGCTCGACGGTCACGCCGCGTTCGGCGAACCAGGCTACGGCCCGCTCGAGCACACCGATCGCGGTCGCTGCGGTCTCGTCGGCGCAGATCTCGGCGTAAGCGGCGCGGGAGTGGTCATCGATAACGGTGTGGACGTAGGCCCGGCCGACCAGCGGGCCGCGCGAGCGGCTGCGAGGAGCGCCGGTGCGCTCGACGGTGGCGGCGCGGTTGCGATCGCCCTGCTGTTTACCGACGTAGCGCCAGCCGCCACCGTCAGGGATGTTGCCGAACTTGGTCACGTCCACGTGGATCAACGACCCGGGGTGGTCGTGCTCGTAACGCCGCAACGGCTCACCAGTGACCCGGTCGATACGCCAGAGCCGGTTCACCCGGCATCGCACCAGGACCGCGTGGACCGTGGAGGCCGGCATGCCGAGGATCCCGGCGATCTGGACCGGGCCGAGGCGGTGCCGCCACCGCAGCCGCACGATCGCTTTGACCACCGGCTGCGGGGTCCGAGTCGGGCTGTGGTGCGGGCGCGAGCTGCGATCGACCATCCCGGCCCCGCCCTGCGCCCGGTACCGGTCGGCCCACTTCTTCGCGGTGCGCGGCGAGACCATGAACATCTTCGCGGCCGCGGCATAGGTCCAGCCGGTCTCGACGACCAACCGCGCGAGCCTCAAGCGCGTCTTCGGGGTGAGCAGGGCGTTAGCGTGTGACACGAAGGCCTCCGGTTGGTGCGAAGCGGTTCCTCGACAGCTCCACTTCACAACCGGAGGCCTTCCTCATCCGGTAACCCGAGCCCGTGTCGACATCACGGGCTCGGAACAACCTCCCTGGACATCACA
>NZ_QXTH01000034.1 GCF_003946865.1 Antribacter gilvus | reverse complement strand
TAGGGCGTGTTTCGGAATTGCGGGTTGACCTGGGGGTTCGGCATGCTGCGGGCTCGTGGTGGATGTTGCGGGTCGGCATGATCTGACGGATGAGGCGTGGGCGGTGCTGGAGCCGTTGTTGCCGGTCAAGGCGCGTGGGCGGCGGGCGCGGTTGCTGCGTCGGCAGATCGACGGGGTGCGGTGGCGGATCCGGACGGGTAGCCCGTGGCGGGACGTGCCGCGGGGCCTGTACGGGCCCTGGGGCAGTGTCTACCGGCGGTTCCGCGACTGGCAGCGTGAGGGTGTGTGGGACCAGGTCATCGACAGGTTGCGCACCTCGGCTGACGCGGCCGGGTTGATCGAGTGGGATCTGAACGTGGATTCGACCAGTGCGCGGGCGCATCAGCATGCGGCTGGTGCGCGCCGGGACCCGGACGCGCAGAAGGAGCCACCGCACTCACCGACGCGGCGTGAGCCGGCCGATCACGGGCTGGGCCGGTCACGCGGCGGGCTGACGACGAAGGTGCATGCCGCCGCGGAGCAGGGGCAGAAGCTGATGGGGATGGTCATCACCGCCGGGCAGCGGGGCGACAGCCCGCAGTTCGGGCCGGTGCTCGACCGGGTCCGGGTCGCCCGGCCCGGTGGTGTCGGGCGGCCCCGGACCACGCCTGACCGGGTCCGGGGCGACAAGGCGTATGCCTCGGCGGCGAACCGTGCGCTGCTGCGCCGCCGTGGGATCCGCGCCACGATCCCGGACAAGAAGGACCACCGCGCGAACCGCCTGAAGAAGGGCAGCAAGGGTGGGCGGCCGCCGAAGGTCGACTACGAGGACTACAAGAAGCGCCACGCCGTGGAGTGCATGTTCAACCGGCTCAAACGCTGGCGGGCCGTGGCTACCCGGTGTGACAAGCTCGCCGTGCGCTACGAGGCCACGGTCACCGTCGCGGCGCTGGACGACTGGCTGAACGCCGTCGTCCGTGCCGCCTGACGGCTGGCATCCTGGAGCCCGTGGCCTACTACGCCGACGCCGAAGGCGGCGCTCATGTTCCCGACCCGGACCGGGCCGGGCTGATCGATCTGACCCGCACCCTGGACACGAGCACGAACACGTTCTACGTCGTCTACCCCGACGACGAGGACCTCGAATGGTTCGTCTCGGTGTCCAAGGCCGTCAGCGCCTTCGGCGGCTACGAGATCCACCGCTACGACCCCGCCACCAGCCTCGACGCCGTCACCACCGCCGCCGACCCCAACACCATCGCAGGCGACCTCCTGGACTGGATCAACCAACGCTGACCCATTCCGAAACACGCCCTAG
>NZ_QXTH01000033.1 GCF_003946865.1 Antribacter gilvus | reverse complement strand
GCATGTGATGTCTCAGGACATCGTGCGTGGTTGTGTCTCGGGACATCGTGCACGGTGTGGTGTCTCAGGACATCGTGCACGGTCGGGTTTGTCATGGTGTGGGTAGGCGGTTCTTCGTCCCGAGGTAGCGGGTTCTCGGGGCGGGTCGGGGGTAGCGGGCCAGGATCGTGCCGTCGGGCCCGGTCACGGTGATGGTGGTCTGGTCCCACGTCATCGTGACCGGGGTGTCGGCGTGTGGGCGGCCGAGGTAGAGCTCGCAGGAGCGCCAGGTGATTCGTCCGGTGGGGCTGATGGTGGTGGTCGTGGTGCCGTCGGCGGGTGCTCGTGTCGGCGGCGGGGGCAGGGGTGGTCCGTCGGGTGGGGTGGGCGGGTCGGCCGGAGCGGTCGCGTCCCAGGCTTCCTGGGGCGTGATGTGGCCGGGCAGGGCTTGGTGGGGGCGTTGGGTGTTGTAGTAGGCGTCGTGGGTGTCGAGCAGGGTCTGCAGCTCGGGCAGGGTCCGGGCCGGTGGGCGGGCGTTGAGCCACTTGTGCAGGGTCTGGTGGAAGCGTTCGTTCTTGCCCTGGGTGGTGGGTTTGTAGGGCTTGCCGGTGATCGGGGTCACGCCCAGCGCGCGGACGTGCTCGACCAGCCGGCCCGTGACTCCGCGGCGGGTCGGGTTCAGTGCGGTGCCGTTGTCCGAGAGCAGCCGCTGGGGCACGCCATGGCGCCGGACCGCGGTGTCGAACACTGCGATCGCGTCGTTGCCGGTCTCGCCCCACGCGGCTCGGGAGGCCACGGCCAGGCGGGAGTGGTCGTCGATGAGCTGGAAGATCACGCAGCGACGTCCGTCGGCCAGGGTCCAGTCGGTCGCGTCGAGCTGCCAGCACGCGTTCGGGCAGGGGTAGACGAACCTGCGGTTCGCCGAGCGGGGTCGTTTGCGGGGCTCGGGTCGCACGTGGCCGGCTCGGGCGAACCAGCGCGCGAGCGTCGCCCGTGAGGGCGGGTTCAGCCCGTCGCGGCGCATCCGGTCCACGACGCTGACCGGACCGTGGTCCAGGCCCTGTTCCCGCAGCCAGGTGCGGGTCTTGAGCGCGATGTCCAGCAGGTCCTGGTCGGTGCGCGACGGGCTCGACCTCGGCCGTCGCGAACCGGGCTCGGTCGCCGGGACCGGCCCGTCCCGGCGAGCTGCCGCACGGATCTTGTAGAAGACCCGCCGCGAGATGCCGTGCTCGGCGCAGAACCGCGACACAGCACCTCGGGGCGGGTCCAGCGGGAACTGCACGATCGCCCACCGCACGTCCGGCGGCACAGAGTTGACCATGAGCAACCGTGCACGATGTCCCGAGACAGACCGTGCACGATGTCCTGAGACACAACCGCGCACGATGTCCTGAGACTTCACAACT
>NZ_QXTH01000032.1 GCF_003946865.1 Antribacter gilvus | reverse complement strand
CGGTAGTTGTCAAGTCAAATGAGACGTGTTCAAGCCTTGGAGGCGTGTTCTTGTGATTTTCGCCGCTCTGGGTCGTTGATGGCTGCCTTTTCGGGCAGGTCGGTTGCTTTCGGGCGTGCCCGGAAGCGTTCAGGGTGTGCTGCCCAGGCTGCGTCGAGCGTGGCCTGCCGGTGGGTCTGGACGATGACGGCGGTGCCGTAGTGCACGCTGGCGGGGGTGTAGTAGCCGATACCGGAGTGGCGGTGCTCGTGGTTGTAGTAGGTCACGAACGCTTCCATCCAGGCGCGGGCGTGGCCGATCGAGTCGAACCTTGCGGGGTAGTCCGGGGAGTACTTCAGGGTCTTGAACGCCGCTTCGCTGAACGGGTTGTCGTTCGACTGACGGGGTCGGGAGTGGGAGCGGGTGATGTCCAGGTCGACCAGGAGGGATGCGAGCGGCTTGGACGTCATCGCGGCCCCGCCGTCGGCGTGCAGCCACCCCGGAGCGGTGCCCTGCTCGGTCACGATGTCCTGGACGAGGTCCTGGGCCAGGTGCCCGTCCTCGACGGTCTCGATGCGCCAGCCGACGATGTAGCGGGAGAAGATGTCGAGCACGACGTAGGCGTGGAACCAGCGGCCCTTCACGGGGCCGCGGATCTTGGTGATGTCCCAGCTCCAGACCTCGTTCGGGCCGGTGGCGACCAGCTCGGGGACCTTCTTGGCCGGGTGGGTCGCCTGTCGACGCCGTTCCCCGGTCTGCCCCGCGCCGGCGAGGATCCGGTACATCGTGCGCGGCGAGCACCAGTACCGCCCCTCGTCCAGCTCACGGGCCCAGACCTGCGCCGGAGCCAGGTCCGCGTACTTCTCGCTGTTCAGCAACGCCAGGACCTGGTCACGCTCGGCGCCGGACAGCTCGGCCGGGTGCGCCGCCTTGAGCCACGGGCCGTGCACCCTCGGGCGAGGGTTGGCCTGCCGATGGTGCGTCGCCCGCGATCGCCCGACCAGCGTGCACGCCTCCACCACACCCACGTGCGGGCTCAGCGCATCGACGGTCTCTGCCTGCCAGGCCCGATACTCGGCCCGGCCCATCACGCGTTCTTCGACGACAGAGCTTCCAAGAACGCGACACCTTTTCCCAGCACGTCCAACGCGGCCTGCTTGGACGCGATAACCCCGTCCTTCGCCGCAGCCTCGGCCTCCAGCCGGGCGACCTGCCGCTCGAGCTCGGCGATCCGCACCTCCTCGGCCGACCTGGCTGACTTGGCCGGCCGCTGCCGCCCGCGAACCGCCGAGGACTTGTCCAACGTCCCGGCCTCGATCGCGGCCCGCCACTCCTGGACGTGGGAGTCATACAACCGCTCCCGACGCAGCACCGCGCCCTTGGCCCCGACCGGCGCCGCGTCATACTCGGCCACGATCGCGCGCTTGAACTCCGTCGTGAACGTCCGCCGTGCGGCACGCCCCGACCGCGGCCCCGCCGCTACCACATCCACCGGCTCGCTCTGGCCGGCCTTGCTGTCCTTGCTCATAAATCCGATCTCCGTTGCTGCCCCCAGCCTACGAACTCACCAGGACCGGGGTCTCACGGAAGTCTGGCGGATAGGG
>NZ_QXTH01000031.1 GCF_003946865.1 Antribacter gilvus | reverse complement strand
CGCCACCACCGTGCACCCGTCCGTGGGCCGCCACGCCCCCGGCACCCCGTCCGGCGTGTAGACCGGTGACGCGTCCGCGCCGTCGTTCAGCCGGTCCGCGCGGTACGCGGCGACGACATCCGCCGCCAGGGCCTCCTCGCTCTCGATGAAGAGGGGCGGCTGGTGGCGCGCGGTGAAGGCGGCGTCGATCGTCGCCGACTGGCCCGGGAACAGGTCCTTGAGGAGGTCTCGCGCGACCATGCCTGTCGCGAGGTCCCCGTTGACGGACGGCGACGCGTAGAAGAAGGATCCGCCCAGGTAGTTGCGGTACCCCTTGATCACTGTCTCCTTCTGCGAGGCGTAGCTCCACCACGCGGAGTTGATCGTGTCGTGGATCGCGGCGTGCACGATCGCGTCTGCGCGTGCCAGGACCGTCGGTCCCGCGGTGGACCCGGCGTGCAGGTCGAGCAGCACCTGGTTCCAGTAGTAGACCGTGTCCGGGCTGGTGCCTCCGGAAGTGGTCGTGGCGACCACCGCTGTGGGCGCGACCGGCGCTGCCTCGGCGACGTGGGGAGCGACGAAGCTCGTCGCCAGGGCTGCGAGCACAGCGGCTGTTGCCGCTGCGATGCGTCGTGGCATGCGTTCCTCCTTCAGGGCCCGCCGCTGTGCTTGGGCGGGGTGTGGTGAAACTTTTGCCCACTGCGCTTCTCACCGGAAGATCGCCGGACGACCCCGGATGACCCCGGACGATCCGCCAAATAGTGCGCCCACCTGGGATCTTCCTGGGTTCTCCCCGAAGTCTGCCCGGAAAGTTACGACTGGTCACTATGGAACAGCCGTGCTACATCGCTAACCTGCGAAGGTTCACCCTGTGCTTCGACTTGATAGAGCCATGGAGGATCCTTTGTTGGACATCTCGGTCACTCCAGACCCGCGGTCGGTCCGCACCGTTGCGGACCTCGCGACCCGCCTTCGAGAGCTCAAGACCTGGACAGGGAACCCTTCGTTCGAGGAGCTGCGGCGCCGGACCGGCGTCCCGCGCAGCACGTTGGCGGACGCGCTGCGTCCGGACCGTCGGCGTCCGCCGTCGCTCGACGTCGTGCGACGGATCGTCCGGGCCTGCGGCGTCGACCCGGCGTCGGCCGGCGCGTGGGAGGCGGCGTGGCGGCGCGTCGTCGGCGCCCTGGTGCCCGTGGCGGAGCGGCATCACGTGACCCTGCTGCCGCCGGACGTCGGAGACCTGCCCGGTCGCGATCTCGAGCTCGTGCGGCTGGACGGGCTGGCTCAGCAGGCGTCCGGGTCGCCCGTCGTCGTGACGGGCGCCGCCGGTGTGGGCAAGACCGCGCTGGTCCTGCGCTGGGCGCACCGCAGGCGGCTCCGCTACCCGGACGGGCACCTGTACTTCGACCTGCGGGCACGCAAGGGAGACAAGGTCGCGCCCGCCCAGGTGGCACGCGAGTTCCTCCGGGCGATGGGTGCCACCGAGGCCGACCTCCACAGCGGGGACGAGGCGTGTCTCGCCAGGTTCCGGTCGACCGTGTACGCCCGCCGCACCCTCATCGTGCTCGACGACGCCGCAGACGCCGCCCAGGTGCTGCCCCTGCTCCCCGGGGGACCGCTGTGCTCCGTCGTGGTGACGAGCCGGCACCGGCTCGACGACCTCGCGGTCCAGGCAGGCGGGAGGCTCGTCACTGTCGGTTCGCTCGAGCCGGCAGCCGGGGAGTCGTTGCTCGTGACCCTGACGGGTGCCGATCGGGGCGACCCGCTCGTGGCCGACGTGGTCCGCCTCTGTGGCGCCTCCCCTCTCCTGCTGCGTGCTGCAGCCGCCTGGCTGTCGGACCGGCCCGACCGGAGCCTGCGGACGCTGCGATCCCGGCTGGAGCGCGGGCAGCACTTTGCCGTGCTGTCCCGGCCGGACGAGAGCTGCCCCGTGCGGCAGGTGTTCGCCAGCTGGTACGGGTCCCTGCCCGAGCGCGCACGGGACCTGGTCGTCGCGATGGCCGCCGGCCGCCGCCGCGCGTTCGCCGCCGCCGACCTCTGGCTCGTCGGCCGGGACGCGCCGCACCTCCTCGAGCAGCTGGTCGCGTGCCATGCCCTGGTCCCCGTCGGCCGAGGACGGTACGCACTGCACGAGCTGCTGCGGAGGTATGTCCGCGAGTGCGTCCGACGCTGACGGGCAGCATCCGGGTTCGTCCGGAAATGTCCGGGAACCTTCCAGCGGGCTCACAGGAGAGATCACGATCGGTGCCCGGCGCCCCAGCCGGGAGCCGACGATCCCTCCAAGGAGTCACCATGAGACACCGGTTCACAGCGATGCTCGTCGCTGTCGTCGCCGTCCTGAGCACGACAGTGACCGCCTCCAGCGCGGCTGCGTCGCAGCTGCCTACCCCCAAGCCGTCGCCGCCCGCCGTCCTGGCGTCGACCGCAGGCACCGTCTACTACTGGAACGACCTTCTGCTGGAACTCCACGCCGCCTCGAACGACGGGCCGACGGTGCTGGCGCGCGCCGACGCGATCGTGCATGCCGCGATCTTCGACACGATGAACTCGGCCCGGTGGGCGAAGCAGGGCCTGACCGGGTCGGGTTTCAACGGCTACTTCACGATCGCCGTCGACACCGCCAAGGGGGTCGACGACGACCTGGCCGTCGGGCTGGTCGCGCGAGACCTCCTCAAGGAGCTGTTCGCCGGACAGTCGGCGCGCATCGACGCGGCGTACGCGTCCCGGCACGGGACCGACACCGTCACCAGCGCCGAGCAGACGCTCGCGTCCACGGTGATGGGTGCCTACCGGTCCCAGCGGCTGAACGACGGCGCGGACGCGTCGCCGGTCTACACGCCGGACGGGGTGCCCGGGGCGTGGCGCCCCACCGACGGCTGCACCGTCGTGGCA
>NZ_QXTH01000030.1 GCF_003946865.1 Antribacter gilvus | reverse complement strand
CCGAGAACGCCCGCTCACGCGTCTACCTCGGCGTCCACTTCCAGTTCGACGCCGACGGCGGACTCCAGATGGGCGGCAACATCGGCCGCTGGGTCAACTCGCAAGAGCTGACGGCCTTCACCACCTGTACGGGCTGCGTCATCGGCTGACCCCTCCGCGGGCTCGCCGAGAAAGAGTCTTCGTCCGTGGTGCCCACCCGGATCGGGGTGGGCACCACGGACGAAGGTGTTGTCTCGATGGCCTACGGCGAGGGGTCAGCTCCCGTCGTTGACCGCAGACGTGTCGAAGGCGAGCTCCTCGGTCGCGTGGGCGATCGCCTTCGACATGATCGTCAAGGCTGTCGCGTCCACGTTGTCGATGGTGTCGCCCGGCGAGTGGTACGCGGGGTCCAGCGGGATGCCCGCGGTGCCGCCGAAGAGCGCCACCTCGGCGTCGGTCTTGATCCCGTCGGCGCCGGTGAACAGGCCGGACGCCGGGATGCCGTTGTTGATGAACGCCTGGTAGTCGGACCGGCCGGAGAACGGCGAGTCGACCCAGGGCTGGTCCACCGAGTCGAAGTAGTCGGTGAAGACGTCCTCCACCGCCGCCGAGCCCGGGGGCACGGTGACGGGGGCGGTGAACGTCGACTGGTCCGCGTCGTACACGCCGATGGTGTAGTTGGGCGAGCCGATCATGTCGAAGTTCATGTAGAGCGCGATCTGGTCCTTCTTGGCGTCGCTCAGGTTGTTCACATAGTGCGTGGAGCCGAGGAGGTTCAGCTCCTCGGCACCCCACCAGGCGAACCGCACCCGGTTCTCGACAGGGTGCACCTTGGCGAGCTGGACGGCGACCTCGAGGATCCCTGCGGATCCGGTCCCGTTGTCGTTGATCCCCGGTCCTTCCTCGACGCTGTCCAGGTGGGCGCCGAGCATGACCACGTTGTCCATGTGGCCGGTCCTGGTCTCGGCGATGACGTTGAACGTCCGGTGGTGCTCCAGGACCGTCTGGAGATCGAAGCTGACGGTCAGCGTCGGGTCGGCGGCGAGGGCGGCAAGGATGGACTGGCCCTCGGCCTGCGTCACGCCCACCGCGGGGGCGAAGTCGGTGCCCGGGCCGCCGAGCGTGCCGTTGAGCGATCCGGCCGTGTTGTTGTAGACGATGACGGCCTCGGCGCCGGCTGCGGCCGCTGCGCGGGACTTGAGCGCGAAGGAGCACGCGCCGCGCCTCACGAGCGCGATCTTCCCCGTGGCGTCCACGCCGGCCCAGGAGTCGGCGTGGCCGGTCTCGGCATCTGCCGGGCAGCCGTCGACGATCGCGGGCTGGATGAGCCCGGCGACGACGCCGTCGTCCGGGGTGCTCGGCGAGTACGTCATCGGCACGGGAGCCAGGGCCACGTTCGGCACCTCGACCGCGAGATCGAGGACGACGAACTTCTCCACGTCGAAGTACTGCCGCTGAGGCGTGTAGCCGGCGGCGGTCAACGTGGCCTCGATGTACTCGGCGCTGGCCTCGTAGCCGGGCGTCCCCATGGCTCGGTTGCCGTCGTGGGCGTCCGCGGCCGACTGGAACGCCTCGAGGTGCCGCCACACCCCCTCGGTGGTGACCAGGTCTTCGAGCGGCACGTCCGGTCGCCATCCGGCGGCGACAGGCGACAGAGCGGGAGACAGGCCGGGTGACGGTGCAGCGACGGCCGGTGCGAGGGTGCCGGTGGTCAGTACGAAGCCGGCAGCGGCAAGGGCGGGGATCAGACGAGTGGTTCTCACGCATCCTCCTGGATTCCGTGGGTCGCCCCGGCGTGCGCTTCGTTGCGCAGGCCGGGGCGCGGTTGACCGTGACTCTATGGGCCGGGGTCCCGGGAGACAATGGCTAGGTGCAGTGCCATCACTTCGACGCCGGCCGCTGCCACTCCTGCACCCTCCTGGCGGTCCCGTACCCCACCCAGGTGCTCGACAAGGAGGGGCACGTCGCCGCGCTCCTCGCCCCCTACGCCGACACCCTGTCCTGGCTCCCGCCTGTCACGCGCGCCGAGTCCGCCTTCCGCAACAAGGCGAAGATGGTGGTGAGCGGCACCGTCGACGCACCCGTCCTGGGCATCCTCGACCGGGAGGGGCACGGGGTCGACCTGACGGACTGCGGCCTCTACCCGGCCGAGCTCCAGGCGGCCCTCCCGGTTCTCGCCGAGTTCGTCACGCGGGCCCGGTTGGAGCCCTACGCGGTGTCGCTGCCCGCGCCCTCGTCCGAGCCCGCCCAGGGGCGCCGGGCCAAGAAGGGCGCGCCCTACCGGGGCGAGCTGAAGTACCTGCTGGTCACGCTGTCCCCCGACGGCGACCTGATGGTGCGGTTCGTGCTGCGGTCGCAGGAGCCGATCGCTCGGCTGCGGAAGCACCTGCCCTGGTTGCTCGAAGCGCTGCCTCGGCTGGTCGTCGCGACGGCCAACATCCAGCCGGCGCACGCCGCGGTGCTCGAGGGCGACCTGGAGATCCCGCTCACGGAGCGCACGGCGCTGCCCATGCGGATCGACGGCATCACGCTGAACCTGCGCCCGCAGAGCTTCTTCCAGACCAACACCGAGGTGGCCGCCGCGCTGTACCGGCAGGCACGCGAGTGGGTGGACGCCGTGCGGCCCGCCTCGCTGTGGGACCTCTACTGCGGGGTCGGCGGGTTCGCGCTGCACTGTGCGGCCCCCGGGCGGTCCGTGACGGGGGTGGAGATCAGCGCAGAAGCCATCGCCGCCGCGCAGGAGTCGCGCGACGCTCTCGTCGCGTCCGGACCGGAGGGCGCGGCGCGGTTCGGCGGAGTCCGCTTCGTGGCCGGGGACGCGACGGCCGTCGGCGCCCCTGCCCTGGAGGGGCCGGACCCCGACATGGTCATCGTCAACCCGCCGCGGCGAGGGATCGGCGCGGACCTCGCGCGCCGGCTCGAGCGGGCAACCGGCGTGCGCCACGTCCTGTACTCGAGCTGCAACGCCACCACGCTCGCGAAGGACCTGACCGAGATGCCGTCCTTCGTGCCGCGCCGGGCGCGGCTCCTCGACATGTTCCCGCAGACGTCGCACTACGAGGTGCTGGTCCTCCTCGAGCGGGGCGCGCCCGAGGAGCACCGCGCGACCTCCTAGTTCTTCCCGGTCAGCGCGTCCGTCAGCTCGCCGACCGTGTCGGTGGTGCCGGTCACCGTGTCCGTGACCCCACCGACGACGCCGTCCACGGTCTTCTCGGTGCCGTCGAGCACGCCACCGACCCCGCCGAGCAGGCCACCCTTGCCGTCGGGTGACCCGAGCAGCGCCGTGATGAGGTCCGCGAGCCCGAGCTGCTCCGCCTCGCGCGGGGACACGGCCGACAGGTCGACACCTGCCCCGCCGGGCCCGACCAGCGTGACGGTTGCCTCCACGCTGCCCGGCGCGACGACACCCTTGAGAGGGATCACGTAGTAGAACCCGCCGACCTTCGTGATCACCGCGAGGTCCTCGTTCACCTTGACGGCCTTCACCACCGCGTCGTCGAGCGGCACGATCTTGTACGCGAGCGCGAGGAGGCTCCCGCTCGCGCGGACCGTCACGTTCGCCTCGAGCGTGCCGTCGTCGAGCCCGACGCCGACGCCCGCCTCCACGTCGACGAGCTCCGTGCCCAGCTCCACGCCGAGCGACGCGGCGACGGACGGGAGCGGGAGCGGCGCGGGCAGGGCCTCCCCGGGCGGCGCCGGGGTGACGGCCGGGTCGGCGACCGGCCCGCCCACCTGCGCGGCGGGGTCCTCGGACGGGGTCGCGGCCGCCTCCGTACGGTCCGGTGCAGGCTGGACGGCGGTGGGCGGATCGACGAACGGCAGCGTCAGCGCGTCCGCCTGGTAGGCGAGCCCCGTGACGCCTGCCGAGGTCACCACGACCCCGCCCACGAGGGCGGCCGTGATGCCCACCGGGTCGGTGATCACCGACCGCACGGCGACCACCACCTTGTGGCCGACGTCGGCGACGAGGCCACCCAGGCCGGCGCCGGACGCCTTCCCCGCGACGACGCCCACGGCGGCCGCTCCCGTGGCTCCCGCGGCGGCGCCCGCGACGAGAGACCCGGCCTGGGACGCCGCGGCCGTGCCCAGGAGGAGGACCGGTGCCGCGGCCCGGAGCATCCAGTACGACTCCCGCACGTCGACGAACGCCCGCGTGCAGCCGGAGCAGCTCGTCATGTGGTCCTCGAACCGCCGCTGGCGGCGCGGCAGGAGCCGGTGGCGGATGTAGTCGTGCATCGCGGCCCGTGTGCTGCGGCAGAGCTGGTCCTCCGCGCTGAGGGCGTGCGCCTCGGCGAAGCCCGCGGCGAGGCGGTTCTCCGCACGCCGCAGACGGCGGCGCGCCGCATACGGGAGCACACCGACCCGGCTCGCGATGCGCTCCACCGGGGTGCCCTGCACATGCCGGTCCCAGAGCAGCTCCTGCTCCTGGGTGGGCAGCTTCTCCATGGCCGTCTGCAGCCGCTCGAAGTCCAGCGCCCGCGCAACCGGTGCGGTCAGGGTCCGAGCGGGCCCCGCAGGGAGCGTGCCCAGCACGGCCGGGAGGCTGAACCGCGGCGCGGCCGCCGCCTCCTTCACCATGGCCAGCGCGGCGTCCACCGCTGCCCGGCTCCAGAACGCGACCGGTTCGTCCACGGCCCCGTGCGCGACGATCTCGCGGCACAGCGCCTCCAGGCCGCGGCTCGCGGCCAGCTCCGGGTCGACGCCCGGGACCCTGCGGGACACCGTGAACACCACTGCTCGCCGGTGTGCAGCCCATTCGCTCAGGTCAGTGCTGAGTGCGGCCACCCTGTCCTCCTCCTGCACGCGGCCGACGGCCCGTGCTCCGCCTGATGCGGCGCCTGGACATGCTCGCACCCGGTGCGAAGGCATGGAAGCGTCCTGTCCATCACGTCTGTGAACCCTGGGCACGCGCCCAGGTGAGATATGCACACGCCCAGGAAAGGGCCGTGCGAGAAGGGCTCAGAGCCCGATGACCTGGCCCCGAGGCGTCGGGATCCCGCGGACGGCGCCGCCCCCGCTGTCCACCGGACCGCCGCCGACGCCGGACTTCTTGAGCTTGGCGTGCGCGGTGGGTGGTCCCTCGAGGGTGACCGGGACCGAGACCTTCGCGTTGCGGTCGGCAGCGACGGGGATCACGTACCAGGTGCCGCCCATCTGGAACGCCTGGCCCGTCTCGGACGATCCGACCGTGATGATCTTGGCGCCCTGGGTGGCTTCGACCACGAACCAGGCGCCGCCGGCCGAGCTGTTGGGCGCTGTCGCAGTGACGACTCTGGTCTCCGCCGGCGGAGGTGTGCTCGGCGCCGGGCTGGGGGGCGGGGGAGGAGGGGTCGGTGCGGGTGCGGGCGCGGGTGCCGGCGCGGGTGCGGGTGCGGGCGGTGCCGCCTGCGGTGCCGGGGCGGGCGCGGGTGCCGGCGCGGGTGCGGGCGGGGCGACCGGCGCGAGTGCCGGGGCAGCCGGTGCGGGTTCGTCGGTGGGGGTGGCTGGTTCTGGTGCCGGGGGTGCGGGGGGTGCGGGTGCTGCGTGGGGTGGTGCGGGGGTGGTGGCCGGCTGCTGGGAGGTGTCGGCCTGTGCGGGGGGGGGTTCGGTGGGTTGGGTCAGGACGAAGGCGGCGG
>NZ_QXTH01000003.1 GCF_003946865.1 Antribacter gilvus | reverse complement strand
CTGTTGAGTTCTCAAACAACCGACGCACACCGCCGCAGACCAGACCCTATTCATGTCCGGCCCCCGTCCGGGGCAACCTCTTAAACCTACCAGACCCGCTCGGCCGGACCAAATCCCGCTCATTCTCGCGAATGACCCGGAAAAGTAATCCCGCCGGCCGAAGCCCGGCCCCACACCATAACAGAGCGCACAAAGCCCTCTGAAACTCTGGAGTGGGATCCAGCCCCGGCGCGGCCACCCGATC
Source organism: Antribacter gilvus (assembly GCF_003946865.1). Lineage (GTDB taxonomy): Bacteria > Actinomycetota > Actinomycetes > Actinomycetales > Cellulomonadaceae > Antribacter > Antribacter gilvus. Next base: position 422,455 of record NZ_QXTH01000003.1, on the reverse strand, counting down.
ACTCGGCTGTCCGTCGGCCTGACGGGCTGACATCCAGAACAGTACACACGATCCGGGGCAGGCACCAAATCGGCAGATGGGCGCGGTCAGACGGGCAGTTTCGCCGCCTCGAGCAGCGCTCCGAGCACCTTCTCCACCGCTCCGTCCGCCGGCAGGTCGCTCACCTGGCCGTCCCCCACCTCGACGACACGCCAGGTCCCGTCCGACCGTTGCGCCACGTCGGTGGTGACGAAGCGGCAGCCCAGCCGGAGGACGGCCGGCAGCACCTGGGAGAGGTCCGGCGCGACGTGCACCTCGGGGGTATCGGGATGCGGGCCCACCAGGACCGGCTCGCCGTCGACCCACCAGACGCGCGCCTCTGCGGGCCGTCCCTCTCCGAGCAGCTCCTCGAACCGGCGCACCACGATCCCGCCGGCCAGGTCAGTTCCCTGCAGCTCGACCATCCTGGCGATCACGGCCGTAGCGCGGCCAGAATCCGCGAGGTCCGGGACGAAGCACGCCTCACGCCACTCGTGCTTGCGCGACTTCACGTAGTCCTTGACCACGCCGGGCCCTCCACCGAGAGGAGCGACGAGTCGCGCGACGTCGTCGGGGGCGGGCACACGTCCGGCCTCCCAGGTCGACCAGACGCTCTCCGGGGTGACCTCGGCGAACGCCTCGTACCAACCGGGCAGCTCGTGCGCCGCCCGAAAGCGTGGGGGCGGCACCACCAGCTCCGCCCCGCGGCCGGCGAGCGCGCCGGACAACCGCTCGTAGGCCGTTGCCGGGACCATCCAGCCCCGGTACCAGCACCGCCCGAGGTCACGCGGGACCCGCCGCACAGCGGCGTGCGCGTCGCCCGACACGAGTGCGTCGTGATCGACGAGCCCCACAGCGACGTCGCGTGCCGCCAGCGCCGTGGCCTCGCGACCGAAGTGCGGGTCGGCAGCGCGCGGCTCGAGCGGGTCGCAGCAGAGCAGGAAACCACCGTCGTCGGACACGGGCTGAACCTAGCGGAACGAGAAGCGGCCCGGCCCGAAGGCCGGGCCGCTTCTCTCCCATCACTCCGAGGCGGCGACCGCCAGCGTCTTCTTGCCCCGGCGCAGCACGGCGTACCGCCCGTGCAGCAGGTCGCCGGCGCCGAGGGCCGCCTCGTCGGACGTGACCTTGACGTTGTTGACGTACGCGCCGCCCTCGGCGACCGCGCGGCGGGCCGCGGACTTGGAGTCGACGAGCCCGGCGCCGACCATGAGGTCCACCACGAGGTCGCCCGCCTTGGCGGTGACCCGCGGCAGCTCGCTCACCGCGCCGCGCAGCGTCACCTCGTCGAGCGACGTGAGCTCACCCCGGCCGAACAGGGCCTGGCTCGCCGCCACGACCGCGTCGGTCGCTGCCGCCCCGTGCACGAGCGTCGTCACCTCGCCCGCGAGCGCCTTCTGCGCCTCGCGGGCGAACGGCCGCTCGGCCACCTCCTTCTCCAGCGCCTCGATCTCGTCGCGCGTCCGGAAGGAGAAGACCTTGAGGTAGTTCACGACGTCCGCGTCCGCGGTGTTGAGCCAGAACTGGTAGAAGGCGTAAGGGCTCGTCAGCTCGGGGTCGAGCCAGACGGCGCCGCCCTCGGTCTTGCCGAATTTGGTGCCGTCCGCCTTGGTGATCAGCGGCGTCGTCAGCGCGTGCACCGCCGTGCCCTCCGCCTTGCGGACCAGTTCCACGCCCGAGAGCAGGTTGCCCCACTGGTCGCTGCCGCCCGTCTGCAGGGTCACGCCGTGCCGCAGGTGCAGCTCGCGGTAGTCCATCCCCTGGAGGATCTGGTAGCTGAACTCGGTGAAGCTGATGCCCTCGTCCGAGTGGAGCCGCCTCGCCACCGTGTCCTTCGCGAGCATCGTGCCCAGGCGGTAGTGCTGGCCGACGTCCCGCAGGAACGCGATCGCCGAGAGGCCCGACGTCCAGTCCAGGTTGTTCACCATGGTGGCAGCGTCCGGTCCGTCGAACCGCAGGAGCGGCTGGATCTGGAGCCGGATGCGCTCGACCCATCCCGCGACGAGCTCCGGGGCGTTGAGCGTGCGCTCCCCCGCCATCTTCGGGTCGCCGATGAGCCCGGTCGCGCCGCCGACGAGGGCGATCGGCCGGTGCCCGGCGTCCTGCAGCCGGCGCATCGTCAGGATCTGCACCAGGTTGCCGATGTGCAGGCTGGGCGCCGTCGGGTCGAAGCCGCAGTAATAGGTGACAGGTCCCTCGTCCAGCGCGTTCCGCAGCGCGGCCTCGTCGGTGGTCTGTGCCACCAGGCCTCGCCAGTGCAGCTCGTCGAGGATGTGGGTCACCGTGTCACTCCTTGGGTCTTGGTCTGCGGCCCGTCCAGGCCGCACCCCCTAGTCTGCCCGACGCCGGGGCCTCGCCTCCCGCGTTTTCCACACCCTGGTCGTCACACACGCCCGGCTGGGACAATAGGTCGCGCGCGCGGATCGTGCGCAGCAGCCCGCTTCCCGCCCCTGGAAGGCATCGTGTCCCCGAAGATCTACGCCCTGCACGAGAACCCCGAGTGGTTCGTCCCCTTCGCCGAGGCGTTCGCCGCCGAAGGGCTGCCCATGGAGGAGTGGCTGCTCATCGAAGGCACGATCGACCTCGACGACACACCGCCGGAGGGCATCTTCTGGTCGCGGATCAGCGCCTCGTCGCACACCCGCGAGCACACGCTCACGAAGGACTATGCGCGTGGTGTCCTGTCCTGGCTCGAGGCGCACGGCCGGCGCACCGTGAACGGGCGCCGGGTGCTCGAGCTGGAGATGAGCAAGGTCGACCAGCTCACCGCGCTCCGGGCGGCGGGGATCGCGACTCCGCGCACCGTCGCGGCGGTCGGGAGGGACCACGTGCTCAAGGCGGCCGAAGGGTTCGACGGCGCGTTCGTGACCAAGCACAACCAGGGCGGCAAAGGCCTGGGCGTACGGAAGTTCGACGCGGCCGAGGACCTCGCCGCCTATCTCGCCTCCGACGACTACGAGGAGCCCGTCGACGGGATCACCCTCGTCCAGGAGTACGTGGTCGCGGCCGACGGCGGCATCACGCGGGTCGAGATCGTCGGCGGCGAGATGATCTACGCCGTGCGCGGCGACACGGAGCGGGGCGGGTTCCAGCTGTGCCCGGCGGACGCGTGCGCGCTCGACCCGGCGACCGGCCGTCCGGTCCTGCCCCCGGGGGCCACGATCTCCATGGCGCCGGACGACGAGTGGAACCTGTTCTCGCTCCGCGACGGGTACGACGACCCGGTCGTGCAGCAGTACCTCGAGTTCACGCGCCGCCACGGCATCGAGGTGGCGGGGATCGAGAACATCCGCACGGCCGACGGCCGGGTGCTCACCTACGACGTGAACACCAACACGAACTACAACGGCCTCGTCGAGGGGTCTGCGGCGAGGTCCGGCCCTCGGGAGATCGCCCGGCTGCTCGGTCGTCTCCTGCGCGACCGCTACCCGGACGCCTGAACGGTCACCGGGGTCCGGGCGGTCACCGCGGCCGGCGTGGGCTGACCGGCCGGTAGGCCGACACCGTCGGCTCGTCGACCAGCCACGACCGCCACGGGAACAGGTCCGCGCGTCCGCCTTCGCCGCTCACGCCCACGCGCGGCCCGGAGGCCACGGGGCCACGCACGCGGTCGACGGGCTGGTGCAGGACGAGCGGGCCCTCCGCGTCGGTCACGTCCGTGCCGTTCCACGTGAGATCGAGCGCGAGGGCCACGGTCAGCCGGGCGGGCCCGCGGGCGATCTGCCGGTCGTTGTCCACCACCCCGGAGGCCAGGCGGCGCACCCGCGCCAGCTCCCGGCCGGACGTGATCTCCCCCGCCCGCAGGAGCACCCCGGACGGCACCCCCGCGGGGCCGCACACGACGTTCGCGCAGTGGTGCAGTCCGAGGTGCCGGTAGACGTAGAGCCTCCCGGGCTCGCCGAACATCGTGGCGTTGCGGCTGGTGCGGCCACGGAACGCGTGCGAGCCCGGATCGTTCGGCCCGTCGTACGCCTCGACCTCGGTGATGCGCAGGGTCACGTCGCCCTCGGGAGACCGCCGGGTGAGGTACGCACCGAGCAGGTCGCGCGCCACCTCGTGCACCGACCGTGCGTACCAGGCGCGGCCCGGCACGAGCCAGGGGCTCGTCGGCTCGTGACCGGCCCTCGCGTCGGTGAGATCCGCCATGTGACGCCTCCTTCAGGATGCGAGGTTACCGAAACCGTCGAGACGCACGTCAGACCGCTCGCGGGTGTTCTCGCGGGCGAAGTGGACGGCCTCGTCGGCCATCCACCTCACCCAGTGCTCACGGGCGCCGGTCCCGTCGCGCTCGAGGCCACGGCGGAGGCGCTCCTCGTCGTCGGCCTCGACCCAGATCCGGAACGCGCTCAGCGCGTCCACCTGGCGCGCTGCTGCTCCGCACCCCTCCACCACGAGGTACGTGACCGCCGGCACGTCGTGCCACTCGGCCCAGCCGCCGGAGGGCCAGTCGTACCGCCGGTAGCGCACCGGCCGACCCTGTGCGAGCGGCTCCAGGACCCAGGTGCGGAGGTTCGCCGCACCGCCGTCCGGGCCTGCGGCCCACCCCTCGTAGAGGTCGTCCATGTGGACCACCGCCGCCTCGAGGGCGTCGCCGAGCTGGGCCGCCAGGGTCGTCTTGCCCGAGCCGGCCGGCCCGTCGACGCACACGAGGCGGGCGTCGGCGGCACGGATCCGGCCCAGTAGCTCGCCCAGGACGGACGGCGTCACCGTCATCGGGTCGCTCCCGTCACGGCTGGGCCCAGAAGCGGAACTCCGCCGAGCGCTCCTTCGCCTGCTCGATCTGCTCGACGACCCGAGCCGGGGCTGTGCCACCCACCGCGTCACGGGAGGCGAGGGATCCCTCGACGGTGAGCACGGTGCGCACCTCGGGAGTGAGGTGCTCGGAGATGCGCTCCAGGTCCTCGTCGGACAGGTCCCACAGCTCGATCCCGCGCTCCTCGCACTCCCGGACGCACGCCCCGGCGACCTCGTGCGCCACCCGGAACGGGACACCCTGCCGGACGAGCCACTCGGCGATGTCCGTCGCGAGGGAGAAGCCCTGGGGGGCGAGCTCGGCCAGACGATCGGTGTCGAACGTCAGGGTCCGCACCATCCCGGAGAACGCCGGCAGCAGCACGGTCAGCGTCGCGACCTGGTCGAAGACCGGCTCCTTGTCCTCCTGGAGGTCGCGGTTGTAGGCGAGCGGCAGTCCCTTGAGCGTGGCGAGCAGGCCCGTCAGGTCGCCGATGAGGCGGCCTGCCTTGCCCCGGGCGAGCTCGGCGATGTCCGGGTTCTTCTTCTGCGGCATGATGCTCGACCCGGTGGAGTACGCGTCGTCCAGCCGGACGAACCCGAACTCCTTCGTGTTCCAGAGGATGATCTCCTCCGCGAGCCGGGACAGGTCCACGCCGATCATCGCGGCGACGAACGCGAACTCGGCCACCACGTCACGCGACGCGGTGCCGTCGATCGAGTTCTCGACGGGGCCGTCGAAGCCCAGGTCTGCCGCGACCGATGCCGGGTCCAGCCCGAGCGACGAGCCCGCGAGCGCCCCCGACCCGTACGGGGAGCGGGCGGCGCGCACGTCCCAGTCGAGGAAGCGGTCGACGTCGCGCAGGAGCGGCCAGGCGTGAGCGAGGAGGTGGTGGGCGAGGAGCACGGGCTGGGCGTGCTGGAGGTGCGTGCGGCCCGGCATGGGCGCCTCGCCGGCCGCGACGGCCTGCGTGATGAGCTCGTCCGCGAGATCGAGCACCTGGGCGCCGATCACGCGCGCCTGGTCGCGCAGGTACATCCGCACGAGAGTCGCGATCTGGTCGTTGCGGGACCTGCCGGCCCGGAGCTTCCCGCCCAGGTCGGGGCCGGCGCGCTCGATGAGCCCGCGCTCGAGGGCGGTGTGCACGTCCTCGTCGGCGAGCACGGGGAGGAAGGCTCCGGACTCGACGTCGGCGGCGAGGAGGTCGAGGGCCTCGTGCATCGCGGTGAGCTCGTCGTCGGTGAGCAGGCCTGCGGCGTGGAGCACCTTGGCATGGGCCTTGGACCCGGTGATGTCGTAACTGGCGAGCTTCCAGTCGAAGTGCGTGGACTGGGACAGCGCGGCCAGCTCGGGGGCGGGGCCGCCGGCGAAGCGGCCGCCCCAGAGCGCGACGGGGGTCGCAGGGGTGGGCGTCGTCAGGTCGTCGCCGGTGGGCGTGGTGTTGTCGGTCATGGTCACTTCACCCCGGCGGCGAGGTCGGCCGGGGCGGACAGGTCCACGCCGTTGCCGAACTTCACGTCGCGGGCGGCGGCGAGCTTGGCGGTGAGGCCGTAGATCTCGATGAAGCCCTTGGCCTGCGACTGGTCGAACGTGTCTCCCTCGTCATAGGTGGCGAGGTTGAAGTCGTACAGGCTCTGCTCGGAACGACGGCCCGTGACGGTCGCGCGTCCGCCGTGGAGCACCATGCGGATGTCGCCGGAGACGTAGCGCTGGGTGTCCTCGATGAACGTGTCGAGCGAGCGCTTGAGCGGGCTGAACCACATGCCGTCGTACACGAGCTCGGTCCACCGCTGCTCGACCTGGCGCTTGAACCGTGCCTGCTCGCGCTCGAGCGTGACGTTCTCCAGCTCCTGGTGGGCGGCGATGAGCGCGATCGCGCCTGGTGCCTCGTAGATCTCGCGGGACTTGATCCCCACGAGCCGGTCCTCGACGATGTCGATGCGGCCCACGCCCTGTGCGCCGGCCCGCCGGTTCATCTCCTGGACGGCCTGGAGCGGGGTCACGGGCACGCCGTCGAGCGCCACGGGCACGCCCTGCTCGAACGTGATGACGACCTCGTCCGCGACGGGTGGGAACGTCGGGTCGTCCGTGTAGGAGTAGACGTCCTTGGTGGGCTCGTTCCAGATGTCCTCGAGGAAGCCGGTCTCGACGGCACGTCCCCAGAGGTTCTGGTCGATCGAGAACGGGTTCTTCTTCGTGGTGGCGATCGGCAGCCTGTGCTGCTCGGCGTAGGCGATCGCCTTCTCGCGCGTGAGCGCCAGGTCACGCACGGGGGCGATGGTCCTGAGCTCCGGGGCGAGCGACGTGGTGGCCACCTCGAAGCGGACCTGGTCGTTCCCCTTGCCGGTGCAGCCGTGGGCCACGGTCGTGGCACCGAACTGACGCGCGGCGCGCACGAGGTGCTTCACGATCACCGGGCGCGACAGGGCGGACACCAGCGGGTAGCGGTCGAGGTACAGCGCGTTGGCCTTGAGGGCGGGCACGCAGTACTCGGCGGCGAACTCGTCGCGGGCGTCGGCGATGTACGCCTCGACGGCACCGCAGTCGAGCGCGCGCTGGCGGATGAGGTTCATGTCCTCTCCGCCCTGGCCCACGTCGACGGCCACGGCGACGACCTCCGCCCCCGTGGCCTCGGCGATCCAGCCGATGGCGACGGAGGTGTCCAGACCACCTGAGTAGGCGAGCACGACGCGTTCAGTCATGACGTTCTCTTTCGTGAAGGGAGTGCTGTGGGGTCGATCGTGGGTGCGGTTCAGGCGCTGAGCGCGAGGAACCGTTGTGCGAGCTCTTCGCCGCCCGCGGGGTCGCGGGCGATCACGAGGATGGTGTCGTCGCCCGCGATGCAGCCGAGCACGCCGGGAAAGACGGAGTGGTCGATCGCCGAGGCGAGGTAGTTCGCGGCGCCCGGTGGGGTGCGCAGCACGACCAGGTTGCCGGACGACTCCGCGGAGACGAGCATCTCGGCGCAGAGCCGGGCCAGGCGGGCCGCGACGTAGCCGGTGTCGGCGCCGACCTGCGGGCTGCGGTCGCCGCCTTCGCCGGGGACCGCGTAGACGAGCGCCCCGGCGTCGTTGCGCACCTTCTCCGCACGCAGCTCGATCAGGTCGCGCGACAGGGTGCCCTGCGTGACGTTCAGGCCCTCCTCCGCGAGCGCGCGGGCGAGCTCGGCCTGGGAGTGGATGGCGCCGCGGCGGACGATCTCGACGATCCGCGCGTGGCGCGCGGCCTTGGTCGTGGGGACGTGGATGCCCGACGACGCGAGGCTCGCGTCGAGCGCGACCGTCACCCCGGGCTCGGGGTAGCTGACATCAGGTTCGCGGCTCATCGCTGCTCCACCAACCAGGCCAGGAGCGCCTTCTGGGCGTGGAGGCGGTTCTCCGCCTCGTCCCAGACGGCGCTCTGCGGGCCGTCGATCACGTCAGCGGTGATCTCCTTGCCCCGGTAGGCGGGCAGGCAGTGGAGGACGATCGCCTCGCTGTTCGCCCGGGAGAGGAGCTCCGCGCCGAGCTGGTAGGGCCAGAACGGCTTGGACCGTTCCTCCGCCTCTGCCTCGTCCCCCATCGACACCCAGGTGTCGGTGGCGACCACGTCGGCCCCGGTGACGGCGGCGACCGCGTCGGTGGTGACGGTCACGGAACCTCCGGTCTGCGTGGCGATCTCCTCGGCGCGTGCGACGACGGCCGGGTCCGGCAGGTACCCCTCCGGGCCGGCGACGCGGACGTGCATCCCCGCCGTGACGCAGCCGAGGAGGTAGGAGCTACCCATGTTGTTCGCGGCGTCCCCCACGTACGCGAACGTGGTGCCCGGGAGCGCACCGGCGCCTCCGCGCAGCTGGGCGACCGTGAGGAGGTCGGCCAGGATCTGGCACGGGTGGAAGTCGTCGGTGAGCGCGTTGATCACCGGCACCCGGGAGACGGAGGCCATCTCCTCGATCCGGTCCTGGCCGTAGGTGCGCCAGACGATGGCCGACACCTGGCGGTCCAGGACACGCGTGGTGTCCGCGATCGACTCCCGCACACCGATCTGGGCGAGGTTGCCGTCCACCAGGAGGGGGAAGCCGCCGAGCTCGGCGATGCCCGTCGCGAACGACACCTGGGTGCGCAGCGTCGGCTTGTCGGTGATGAACGCGACGGCTCGCGGCCCGGCGAGCGGGCGGCGCACGAACCGGTCCTGCCGGAACGCGAGGCCGAGCTCGAGGACCTCGCGCTGCTCGCCGGGGCTGAGGTCGTCGTCGCGCAGGAAGTGTCGGGTGCTCACGGTGCGGGCTCCTCGGGGATCTGGACGGTGGCGAAGAACCGGGCGGCCTCACGCGCCTGGTCCGCGGTCAGGATCAGGGGCGGTGCGAGCCGGATCGCGTCCGGCGCGACCGCGTTGACCACGAGGCCAGCCTCCAGTGCCGCCGCGGCCACCTGGGCCGCGACCGGACGGGTGAGCCGCACGGCCAGCAGCAGGCCCCGGCCTCGCACGCCGGCGACGAGAGGGTTCCCGGCTGCCTCGATCTCCGAGCGCAGCACCTCCCCCACCGTGACGACGCTCTGGAGGAGCCCGTCCCGGTCGATGACTCCCAGGGTCGCCAGACCGGCGGCCGCCGCGACCGGGTTGCCCCCGAACGTGGTGCCGTGCTGGCCGCGGCCCAGCAGGGTCGCGGCACGCTCGCCGTACGCGATCACCGCCCCGATGGGGAAGCCACCGCCGAGGCCCTTGGCGAGCGTGACGACGTCGGGCACGATGCCGCCGCCCACCTCGGGCTGCTGGTAGGCGAACCATGATCCGGTTCTGCCCATACCCGTCTGGATCTCGTCCAGGACGAGCAGGGCGCCCGAGTCCTCGGTGAGGCGGCGGGCCAGGGCCAGGTAGCCCGGCGGCAGGGCACGCACGCCGGCCTCCCCCTGGAGGGGTTCGACCACGAGGGCCGCGACCTCGCCGCGCTCGGCGACGGCCTCGGGCCCGAACGCCGCCTCGAGCGCTGCCGTGTCGCCGAAGGGGAGGTGCTCGACCCCGGCGGGCAGCGGCTCGAACGGCTCCCGGTAGGCGTGCTTGTGCGTGAGCGCCAGCGCGCCCATGGTGCGGCCGTGGAAGGCGCCCTCCAGGGCGAGCACCCGGGTACGGCCGGTCCGGCGCGTCATCTTGAACGCCGCCTCGTTCGCCTCCGTACCCGAGTTCGTGAAGAAGACGCGTGAGCCGGCGGGGGCCTGCGCGAGCCGGAGCAGCGTCTCCGCGAGACCGATCTGCGTGGGCGTGCCGAAGAAGTTGGAGACGTGCCCCAGCGTGCCCAGCTGGGCGCTGATCGCCGCGGTGAGCGTGGGGTGCGCGTGGCCGAGCGCGTTGACGGCGATCCCGGCGAGCAGGTCCAGGTACCGGCGCCCGTCCGCGTCCCACACGTACGCGCCCTCGCCGCGCACCAGCACCCGCTGCGGCGACCCGAAGGTGTCCATCACGGCACGGGAGTACCGATCCGTCCAGGCAGCGCCGGACAGGTCGCGGCTCTCGGCCTCGCCTGCCTGGGTGACGACTTCGCTCACGGGGCGACCTCCTGGGTGGGTGCGAGGGGCTGGGTGGGAGCCGGGGCAGCGCCGAGCGGGTCGGGAACCACCATGGTGCCGTTCCCGCGGGCGGTGAAGACCTCCAGCAGGACGCTGTGCGGCTGGCGGCCGTCGATCACGGTGGCGGAGGGCACCCCGCCCGCGACGGCCCGCAGGCAGGCCTCCATCTTCGGGACCATGCCGGACTGCAGGGACGGGAGCAGGGCAGCCAGCTCGGTCTCGGTGATGCGCTCCACGAGGGACGAGCGGTCCGGCCAGGAGGTGTACAGGCCCTCCACGTCGGTCAGCACGATGAGCTTCCTGGCGCCGAGGGCGACCGCGAGCGCCGATGCCGCGGTGTCCGCGTTGACGTTGAGGACCTGGGTGGGGTCGGCCACGTCGGGGGCGATGGTGGAGACGACGGGGATGCGGCCGGCCGCGAGGAGGTCCTGGACGGCCGTGGGGTCGACCTGGACCACGTCGCCCACGAGACCGACGTCCACGTCCTCGCCGTCGACGACGGCGTTGCGGCGCTCGGCCGCGAGGAGCGCACCGTCCTCGCCGGACATGCCCACGGCGTAGGGGCCGTGGGCGTTGATCAGGCCGACGAGCTCGCGGCCCACCTGCCCGGTGAGGACCATCCGGACCACGTCCATGGCCTCGGGGGTGGTGACGCGGAGCCCGCCCTTGAACTCGGAGGCGATCCCGAGGCGGTCGAGCATGGCGTTGATCTGGGGGCCGCCGCCGTGCACGACGACGGGCCGCAGCCCGACCTGGCGCAGGAACACCATGTCCTGGGCGAAGGCGGCCTTCAGCGTGTCGTCGACCATGGCGTTGCCGCCGTACTTGACGACGACGAGCGCACCGGAGAACTCCTGGAGCCAGGGCAGGGCCTCGAGCAGGACCTCGGCCTTCTGGTCGGGGCGCAGGTCCGTGAGGGTGTTGAAGGGAGACGGCCCCTCGGTCGTGGGTGCTGTCATGACGAGTACGCGCTGTTCTCGTGGACGTAGGCGTGGCCGAGGTCGTTGGTCCAGATCGTGGCTTCGGCGTCGCCGGCGTGCAGGTAGATCTCGACGGTGATGTCGCGCGAGGCGGCCAGGTCCACGTTCTCGGGGGGCTCGTGGGCACCACCGCCCTTGCAGACCATGACTCCGTTGATGCTCACGTCGAGCTCCAGCGGGTCGAACGGCGCGACCTCCTCGGGCACGGTGCCCACCTGCGCGAGGATGCGGCCCCAGTTGGGGTCGTTGCCGAACATGGCGGTCTTGAAAAGGTTGGACCGGGTCACGGCACGGCCCACGGCGACCGCGGCGGCCTCGGTGGTCGCGCCACGGACGGTCACCGCGATGTCGTGGGTCGCGCCCTCGGCGTCGGCGACGAGCTGGCGCGCCAGGTCGGCGCAGACGGCCGTGATGACGTCGGTCAGGGTGGCAGCGTCCGGCGTCACCCCGGAGGCACCCGAGGCCATGAGGACCACCGTGTCGGAGGTGGACATGCAGCCGTCCGAGTCGACGCGGTCGAACGTGGCCCCGGTCGCGGTGCGCAGGGCGGTGTCCGCGTGGGCGGGACTGACCACGGCGTCCGTGGTGACGACGCACAGCATCGTGGCGAGGGCCGGGGCCAGCATGCCGGCTCCCTTGGCCATGCCGCCCACGGTGAACGTCCCGTCCTGCGTCTCGACCGTGCGGACCACGGTCTTGGCGACCGTGTCGGTGGTCATGATCGCCGTCGCGGCGGCCCGGCCGGCAGCGTCGTCCGCCGCCAGCGTGGACGCCGCGACGGGGATGCCCGCCAGGAGCTTGTCGGCCGCCAGCCGGACCCCGATGAGGCCGGTGGAGGCGACGAGCACGTCGATCGCCCCGACGCCGAGGACCTCGGCGACCTTCTCCGCGGTGGCGTGGGCGTCCTGGAACCCGCCCGGCCCGGTGCAGACGTTGGCGCCGCCCGAGTTGAGCACGACGGCACGTGCCACGCCGTCCTTGACCGCCTGGCGGGACCACATCACGGGCGCACCCACCACGCGGTTGCTGGTGAAGACCGCCGCGGCGGTGTGCTGCGGTCCGTCGTTCACCACCAGCGCGAGGTCGGGGTTGCCGGACGCCTTCAGCCCGGCGGTGATCCCGGCGGCACGGAACCCCTGCGGTGCGGTGACGGTCACGGGGCCACTCCTTCGGTGACGAGGCCGGCGGTCTCCCGCAGGCCGAGGGCGAGGTTCATGGACTGGACCGCGGCACCGGCGGTGCCCTTCACGAGGTTGTCGATCGCGGTGACGGTGACCACCCGGCCGGCGGCCGCGTCGACGGCGACCTGGACCAGCGCGGTGTTGGCCCCGAGGGTCATCGCCGTGCTGGGCCACTGCCCCTCGGGCAGGACGTGCACGAAGGGTTCGTCCGCGTAGGCGGCCTCCCACACGGCGCGGACGGCTGCGGGGTCGACGCCCGGTGCCAGGCGCGCGGTGGCCGTGGCGAGGATGCCGCGGGCCATGGGCACCAGCGTGGGCGTGAAGCTGAGGCCCACCTGCGGCGCGCCGGCAGCGCGCAGGTTCTGGGCGATCTCGGGGACGTGGCGGTGGGAGCCACCCACCGCGTAGGGCTGGGCGGAACCGAGGCCCTCGCTGGCGAGCAGGTGCGGCTTGAGCGCCTTGCCCGCCCCCGAGTAGCCGTTGGCGAGCACCGCGACCACGTCTGCGGCCTCGATCACCCCCGCCGCGACGCCTGGCTGCAGGCCGAGGGTCACCGCAGTGACGTTGCAGCCCGGGACGGCGACCCGCGTGGCCCCGACGAGGCGATCGCGCTGGCGCGAGCCGTCGGCGCGGATGAGCTCCGGCAGGCCGTACGGCCAGGTGCCGGCGTGGGCGCTCCCGTAGAACGCCTCCCAGTCGGTCGAGGACTCGAGCCTGTGGTCCGCCCCGAGGTCGAGGACCAGCACGTCGTCCGGGAGCTGGGCCGCGATCTCCCCCGACGCGCCGTGCGGGAGGGCGAGCACCACCACGTCGTGCCCCTTGAGCGCCTGCGCCGTGGTGGGCTCGATGACCCGGTGCGCGAGGCTGCGCAGGTGCGGCTGGTGCTCGCCGAGCATGGCGCCCGCGCTCGAGTGGCCCGTGACGGCCCCGATCTCGACGAAGGGGTGGGCGGCGAGCAGGCGGAGGGTCTCCCCGCCCGCGTAGCCGGACGCTCCGGCGACGGCCACCCTGATGAGCTGGCTGCTGGTCATATGCAGCACAATACATAGTTATGCAGCCCGGGGCCAGCCCATCCCGCCCGACGACGATGCCACACCCACCCCTAGTGTGGCCCTATGCGTGCAGTCGTGGCCCGCGAGGCGGGCGGCCCCGAGGTCCTGTCGGTCACCGAGGTGCCCGACCCGTCGCCAGGCTCCGGTGAGGTGCTCGTCCGCGTCGCCGCGGCGGGCGTGAACTTCATCGACACGTACCGCCGGAGCGGCGTCTACCCCATGGAGTACCCGCACGCCGTGGGCGTGGAGGGGGCCGGCGTCGTGGAGTCGCTCGGCGAGGGCGTGACGGGGTTCGCGATCGGCGACCGCGTCGCCTGGAACGAGGCGCCGGGCTCGTACGCCGAGCTCGCGGTGGTGCCCGCCGCGAACGCGGTCCACGTCCCGGACGGCCTCAGCCTCGAGACCGCGGCAGCCCTCCCGCTGCAGGGAATGACCGCCCACTACCTGGTGGCCTCCACGTTCCCGGTCAGCCCCGGGCACGACGTGCTCCTCCACGCCGGTGCGGGCGGCGTGGGCCTGCTCGCCACCCAGCTGGCCGTGGCCCGCGGCGCCCGCGTCCTCACCACGGTGTCCAGCGCGGAGAAGGCTGCGCTCTCCCGCGCAGCCGGCGCCGCGCACACCATCGACTACGCCGCCATGGGGGACGTCTCGTCCGAGCTCCCGGCCGCCGTCCGCGAGCTCACGGACGGCGAGGGCGTGCACGTCGTGTACGACGGCGTGGGGCGCACCACCTTCGACGCCTCGCTGGCCTCGCTGCGGACCCGGGGCATGCTCGTGCTGTTCGGCGGCGCGTCCGGCCAGGTGCCCCCGTTCGACGCCCAGCGGCTGAACCGAGGCGGCTCGCTCTTCCTGACGAGACCCACGCTCGGGCACTACCTGCTCACGCGCGAGGAGCTCGAGTGGCGCGCGGCCGAGGTGCTGGGCGCCGCGGCCGCCGGGACCCTCGACGTGCGGGTCGGCTCCACGCTCCCCCTCGCCGACGCCGCCGAGGCGCACCGCGCGCTCGAGGGCCGCCGGACGACGGGGAAGGTGCTGCTCGTCCCCTGAACCATGTATCTTGACGTCGAGATACTTGGCGCCGAGATATATGACACGAGAGGGCACACCATGGCCGACTGGTCCCCCACCGCCTACCTCCAGTTCACCGACGAGCGGTCCCGCCCGTTCGCCGACCTCCTCGCCCACGTCCCCGGCGACCCCGCCACCGTCGTCGACCTCGGGGCCGGTCCCGGCCACCTCACCGCCCACCTCCGCCGGCGCTGGCCCCACGCCGAGGTCGTCGGCGTGGACGCCTCCCCCGCCATGGTCGAGCGAGCCCGCGCCGAAGACCCCGGCACCCGCTACGTCCTCGGCGACCTCCGCGACTACGCCGCCGCCACCCTCGCCGACCACGACGGCCCGGTCAGCGGCGCCGACCTGGTCATCAGCAACGCCACCCTCCAATGGGTCCCCGGCCACCGCGACCTCCTCCCGGCGCTCGCGGACACAGCCGCCCAGACCTTCGCTTTCCAGGTCCCCGGCAACCACGACGCGCCCAGCCACCGGCTCCTGCGCGAGGTCGCGGCACGCGAGCCGTACGCGGCGGTCGTCGGCCCGGTGACCCGCCGGGGCAGCGGCGACCCCGCGGACTACCTCGGTGACCTGGCCCGCCCCGGCTGGTCCGTGGACACCTGGGAGACCACGTACCTGCACGTGCTGCAGGGCGACGACCCGGTGCTGCGCTGGATCTCCGCGACCGGCGCCCAGCCGACCCTCGCGGCGCTCGAGGCGGCCGACCCCGCCCTCCGCGCGCGCTTCGAGACCGAGCTCGGCGCCGCCCTGCGCGACGCCTACCCCCGGCACGAGTACGGCACGCCGCTCGCCTTCCGCCGGGTGTTCGTCGTCGCCGCACGCAACTAGTCTGAAAACTATGACGAACCGACCCGTCCGCATCGCCGTCCAGCTTCAGCCGCAGCACGCCGACTACTCGCAGATCCGCGACGCCGTGCTCCGGGCCGAGGACCTGGGCGTGGACGTCATCTACAACTGGGACCACTAAACGCGTTAACGATGTACCGTCCGCACTGGTCACGACGCTTCCAGGGAACATAGCACCGCGCCCCACGGCTGGTTCAGCCGTGGGGCGCGGTGCGCTTCTGTCAGGCGGCTCGTGAGGGCCGGGACCGATGCGGGGTGAGGAGCCGGGCGATGGCCTCACGGTCCTCGGCCGGGAGCGGCGGCGGTTCGTGGGCCGCGTACCACGCGTCGAACGCGGCCTGACCCTTGAGTCCCTTGTAGCGCCAAGTTGCCCTGACGTCCTCGGTCCGGTCTGCGGTGGTGGAGTCACCATCGTCCGGGACGGCGGAGAGGGTCCGGTCACGCGACGGGGTGGCGGGAGCAGTACGGGTGATGCTCATGGCGAATGCGTCCCTTTCGCGGGGGTTTCTGCACGGGGTCGAGGGGTTTAGCCCTGGCATCTGCCAGGGCTTAGCGTCAGGGCTAGAAATGGCACTTGACCTGCGGTTTTAGCCCTGACGTTCTAGCCCTGGTAGCCCTGGCAGATGCCAGGGCTACCGGCGTCACTCGCGCAGTCGGAGCAGGGTCCGGGCCTGCCCTCGGTACTCGTCCTCCGTTCGCTCGATCAGTCCGCGTCGGATGAGGCTGTCGGCGGCGGCGTCGAAGTAGTCGCGCAGGTTCTTGCCCAGCGCGGACCGGACACCGCTCGCGGGTCGGGGCTCGGTGCTCAGGGCGGCGAGGATCTTCGATGCCGTGCGCTGTACGGCGGCGTCGTCCTGGTGCTCGTCGAACGCGGCGCGGGCCTCGGCGCGGGCGCGGTTCTCGCGGGCGGCGTCGGCCCGTAGCGCGTCGCGCATCCGGGTGCGTGTGTGGTCGGAGACCGTCATGACGAAGTCGGCGAGGTGCCAGTCACCCTCGGTGACCTCGACGCGGCGGGCGAGCAGCGCGAGCAGGGCCGCGACCTTGAGCCGTACGAGGGACTGCTGCCCGTTGTCGTCGGTGATCTCCTCGCGCAGCCGGGCGCGGCGCTCGGCCTGGAGCTGGGCCTTGATCGATCCGGCCACGTTCAGCAGGACGCGGCGCGGCTCGGTGGCCAGGACAGGGCTGGACCAGACGTACGGGTCCGGGGCGGGCGGCAGGACGTCGGGCGCGCCCGGGTCGGTGGCAGGCATCCACAGGAACCGCTGTGGTGTGCCTCCGGCCGCGTCATCGAGCAGCGGACCGGCCTTGCGAGGCTGGACCCCGGCGACCAGCGCGGCACGGTAGGAGTGCGCGGGCACGATCTTGCGTCGGGCGGCGTCGGCGTTCTGGAAGCCCAGGGACTCCCCGGTGAACATCTTGCGGACCTCGGACGCGAGGGTGGACGCCTTACGGCCCACGAGCGCGGTGAGCGTGTCCACCTCGGGCACGTCGAACCACACCGAGTGCAGCGCGGGCATGTCCTCGCCCTCGTCAACGGTCTCGGTGAACACGTGGGACATGCCCTCGCCCGACCCAAGGGGCCGCTCCACGATCAGCCGGCCGCCACCGGGCGCCACCATGAGGAAGCCCTCAGCGGCGCGGGTCGCGACACCCTTGCCGACCCCGGACGGCGCGACCAGCCCGACGAACACGTTGAGCGAGGCGACGGCGTTGCGGTCGTTGCCCAGCGGGGGCAGGACGACCACGGGCGGCACGGACAGTGCGACCCGGGCGAGCACGCACCCGAGCACGGCCCACGGTGCGGCCATGGCGGCCCGTGCGTACTGCCGCACGGCGGCGAGCTCGGGGCGGGCCTCCCAGAACACCGACTCCACATCGATGTCTCCCAGGTGCCCGACCGCACCCTGTCGCGGAGCTGCTTCCTGCGTCATCGGTTCATCTCCTCGGTGGTGGTGGCCAGGGCGATGACGGCTCGGGCGGCGACGGGGTAGCAGTGGGTGTAGGGGCGCATGGCCACGGCGGCCAGGTCGGCGAAGAACGCGATGCCTCGGGCGTCGAAGTCGACGTCCGCCAGGCTCCAGGCCACGCGCTGGGCGGGGTGCAGGGTGGCGATCAGGCGGCACATGCGCGCCTCACCCGAGGACATGGCACCGAGGCTTGCGGCGGCGGGTGGTGCCTGGGGGCCGGCGGCCTGCCAGGCGTCGTACTCGGTGTCGGTGGCGTAGTCGGAGATCCAGTGCGTGGCGCGGTAGGTCTTCCACGCGGTGGCGTGGTCCTCGTAGGCGGCGAACGCGTGGGCGTAGTGGTCGAGCCAGTCGGGGTCGGTGGTCCCGCCGGGGATCACGCGGGCCACGAGCTGGCGCGCCCACTCGTGACGGTTCACGAGCCAGTCGGCGGCCTGGTAGGGGTCGGTGGGCGGCAGCTCCGGCGCGCCGGCCTGCGTGCTGGCGGTGGTGGGCGTGGTGGTCATGGCGGTCTCCCTCGGGTCGGTCACAGCGGGCGGATGGCGTAGTGCGCGGCGGGGTGGGCGCAGCTCGGGCAGGTGGCGTCGAAGTTGAGCGGGGCGGTGGCGCCGTGGCCGGCGCACTCGGCGCACGCGGGCTCGGCGGTGGCGGCGCCGCACTCGGGGCAGTAGGCGTGCACGGTGGCCATGGCGGGTGCTCCGCAGGGCGGGTCGAGGTGGAAGATCCCGTCCTCGAGGTGCTCGTCCCACACGTCCCAGACCATGAGCCGCACGGCGCACGCCTCGACGGCCGGCACGGGAGCGGGAGCGGGGCGGGGTGTGGTGAGGGCGGCGAGGATGCGCCGCGCGGTCGTGGTCAGGCTCATGGCGTGGGCTCCGTTTCAGGCGGCGCGGTGGTGGGCTGGGCGGGGCGTGATGGTGCGGGGGTTGTTCGCGCCGCGGCGCATCCCGGAGCGGACGGTTGCCAGCGCCTCGGCGTCGGTGAACGCGCGGGCGGCGACATGCCCGGCGGCGGCGTCCAGCAGCAGCGCGGTGGCGGTGGTCTCGGTTAGGGCGCCGCCGGCAACGAGCTGTCCGAGGGCCACGGCGGCGATGAACAGGGCGTGGTTGCGGGTGCCCTCGGTCGCCTGCCGGACGCGGGTGGTCTCGCCCTCGACGGCGGCCCGGACGTACCCGGTCACCCGGTCCAGGTCCGGTGTCACGGTGCGCGGGGTGCCGGGCGGCGGGGCGGCCGGTCCGGTGAGCAGGTCGGCGACCCAGGCGGGCAGCGGCGCCGGGGCGGCGTAGCTGGTGACCTCGTACAGGCCGGTGTTGGTCCGGGTCGGCGGGGCGACGACGTACCCGCCGGCGGCGCGGGTGTCGATCAGCCAGCCCAGGCGCCCGGCGGTGTTGCCCAGCTCGACGCCGTCCGGGCGGAGGTAGTAGCGGTGGGTGCCGCCGGAAGGGGTCCGCACGGTCCACGTGTCCGGAAGCGGTTCGTGGTCGGCCACGAGCGCGGACAGCACCTCCTCGCCCGACGTGGCGCGGCCCTGCCACTCGGCGGGGGTGCGGGCGCCGGGCTTGGGGGCGTCGGTGTCGATGACGAGCAGCCCGGACGGACCGGTCGCGATGCCCAGGCCGTAGGGACGGCTGGACCAGGCACGCGTGATCCGCCCGGGGTCGGTCGTGGCGCGCTCCTGCCAGCCGGTGTGCCCGTTGCGGCACCAGAAGTCGGTACGGCGGTCGCACTCGTGAGCGGGGTGACGCGGGGCGGCGGGACGCTTCCCGCCGGGGATCAGGGGGAACACGGCCCAGCCTCGGGCGGCGTACTCCAGGGCGGAGGCGAGCAGCGCACCGTTCGGCACCTGGCCGGCGGCGTTCGCGGCGTTCGTGGCGGTCATGTCGGTGAGTCCTTCCGTGCTGGTCCAGCCCTGTTTTGGGCATGGCTGGCGCAGGGGGTCCGGGTAGCGGTAGCGCGACCCGGACCCCTTGCGGGGCGGGATGGAGGGTGTTTCGGGGTGGTGCGCGGTGGGCTGCTACCGCGCTACTTCCGCGAGATCATGCGGTTTGCGCCGGTAGCGGGGCCGCTACCGGTAGCGGGTCCTCTGCTACCTGTCGGCGTCGTCGTCGGGGTCCTCGTGCTGGCGGGCCTGGTCGGTCCAGCCGGTGTAGGTGATGGCGGCGTGCCGCACGATGCGGTGCGCGAGGTTCGGGGTCTGGTTCGCCAGGGCGGCGGCCGCGTCGAGCAGGAGGGCGGCGGTGCGGGCGTTGAGCTCGTCCAGGGTGGCGGCGGTGCGCATGGCCTCCAGGTCGCGCGGCAGCCGCTCGGTCACGGCGTACAGGTCGGCCCAGGACCAGACGGGGGCGGCGTTCATGCGTTGACCTCCTCGACGTGCGCGGCGCGGACGGTCTCCAGGTCGCGGCGGGCGGTGCGGTCGGTGACCTCGTGACCGGCGGCCGTGAGTGCCGCGAGGGCGTCCGCGCTGTCCGCGTCCGGACGCTCGGACAGCAGCGCGGACACGACGGCCAGACGGGCGGACCGGTCACCGGTCGCCGGACCAGCCGGGCGGACAGTCCGCCGGACAGCGGTCCGGACACGTGGCCGGTCCTGTCCGGCGGCGGACACGGCGGACACGGGCTCGCGGGTACTGTCCGTCCGGGCCATGTCCGCGAGTTCGGCGCGGACAGCCTCGGCGGCCCGGTCCTCGTACTCGGTACCGGACAGGGCGGACAGGGCGGGGGTGTGAGCGATGCCCGCGACGCGGTTGTTGGTCTCGATGTGCATCCGGGCCACGTCCGCGACCGCGTCCCCCACGGCGGACAGCGACTGGAGCCAGGCGGACACCTCGGCGGCGACCTCGTGCGGCGGAACCGTCTTGAGGGCGATGGCGCGGGCACGGCGGCGCTTGGCCTCGGCGCGGGCGATGGCCCGTCGTGCGGCGGGGGTGTCCGTCCCGGCGGCGTAGGCGCGGGCGGCGTCCTCGACGGTCAGGAACAGGGCGTGCATGCGGGCGGTCTGCCGGATCTGGGACCAGGTCCGCCCGGTCGCCAGGTGCTGGTCACCGAGCAGGACCAGGTGCCACAGCCCGGCGGCCAGGACCGGGGCGGCGATGCGGAACAGGGCCGCACCGAGCCCGTGGCCGGCCGCGAGCTCGTGCCACGCGGCCAGCAGCCCGGAGGCGGCGGCGAGCATCCACGTGATCGTGAGCAGCGTCCCCGCCGGGCGGCCGTCCTTGATCGCCTCACGGGCGAGCAGCGCGACGGTGAGCTGGGCGAGCTCGAAGATCCCGGCGAACGCGAGAGCAACACCGAGGTCCCAGTCGAGCATGTCGCGGCCGAAGCCGTACATGCCCTCATAGGCCACGCCCGTGCACAGCAGCGCGACAGCCACGGCGAGGGTCAGGACCAGGCGGCGCGACCCGCCCGGCGTCGTGGTGGTGGTGTGGTCCATGGGTCAGTCCTCCTCGGTGAGGTCGGTGGTCTCGCCCAGGGCGGCGACGACGTCCGCGCGGACCAGGCCGCGCCGGACGTTGTTCGCTCCGGTGCCGTGCTTGACGGACTTGGCGGAGATGCCGTGGCGCTTGGCAGCGGCGTTGACCTGGGCGGCGTCCCAGCCCTCGTAGAGCGCTGGCTTGGACGCGGCCAGGCGGGCGGCCAACTCCTCGGCCCAGACCTTCCCGTTGGGCCACTCGGGGTCCTCGGCAGGCCACACCGCGAGCAGGTGGTCCAGGATCGTGGACTGGTCCGTGTCGGCGGGGTCTTCCCCTGCGGCCATGCCGGTCAGGTAGCCCTTGGCCTGGCGCACGGCGCGGGCACGGTCGGCGATGGTCTCGGCGGTCGGTCCGTCGATGTAGGCGGTGCGGACGATGACGGGGTCGTCGCCCTCGCCGGCAAGGTAGGCGACGCCGCGGTCCTTGCGGGAGAACGTGGTGGCGGAGTACCCGGACCCGTACATCCCGGGTCCGAGGATCATGTTGTTGACCCCGGCGTCCATGACCTTGAGCGCGAGGCGGAGGCCGGCGTTGGAGGACACGGACTTGGGGATGGACTTGTCGTCGGGGCGCTGGGTGGCGAGCCAGACCATGATCCCGACGAACGGGCCCCGGCGGACGAGGTCCTCGACGATGGCGCGGGCTTCCTTGCCGTGGTCGGGGTGCTCGAACAGAACCTGTGTCTCGTCGTACGCGGCGAGGATGGGGTGCAGGCCCAGGGACTTGATCGAGGCGAGCTCGTCGGTCACCTTGCCCTCGGCGCAGCGGGGGTCGCCGGCGAGGTCGGTGCGGATCAGACGGGCGCGGCGGCCTACCTCCTTCCGCATGGCCTTGAGGTCCGCGAGCAGGGCGGCGATGTCGGCGGGGTCGTCCCCGGACCGGTAGTAGTGCGCGACCTTCCCCAGCGGTGCGAGGTCGGCGCCGCCCTTGAGGTCGTGGATGTGCAGCTCGGCGCGGGGGTCCAGGGCGGCGGCCAGCAGCAGCAGCCGCAGGGTGAAGGTCTTGCCCATGCGGGGGATGGCGCCGATGATCCCGGCGGAGAACATCAGCGTGGTCTCCACCAGGCGCCCGCGCGGGTCCACGCCGAGGGGGATCGGGTCGAACAGGTTCGCGGTGCCCTTGGTCGCCAGGGGCCAGGCGGTGGGCTTGGACTGCGACAGCGGCCGGTCGGCCACGTACAGGATGAGACGGCCCTCGTGCACGTCGGGGTCGCCGGTGACCCACACGCACCCGAGCGGGCGGCGCAGGGCGGAGGCGAGCTGGGACCGCTTCTCCATCACCTGGGTGGCGGTCGCACCCGGCGGGAGGTCGATGTCGGCCCGGTAGCCGGCCCCGTCGCGCACGATGGGGGTCACGAACCGGATGGCGTTCGGGTCCTTGCCCACCGAGGACAGCGACCCGACCCCGAGGACGGACAGGGCCTCACGGATGAGCCCCTGGTCCAGCACCGGGACCTGAGCGGACACGGCGGAGTTGTCCGTGATCCGAGCGTCCGCCTTGCGTCCCAGCAGCCCGAGCGCGGTCACGACTGCGACGACGGCGCCGGCCTGCAAGAGCTCGGGCGCCGAGGACAGCACGGCGGTCCCGGCGAGCCCAGCGCCGCCCGCCCCGGCGACGACGACGGCGCCACGGCGGCGGACCAGGGCGCGGCGGTCCTTGACCAGCCGCAGGTACACGTCCGGGGTCGAGGCTGTGGCCAGCAGGGAGCGGCGGACCTCGACGCTGTCGGAGTCGGCGACCCACCTCCACGCGACGGCGACCAGGCGGCCGGCACCGATGGGGGAACGCGCGGCCAGGCGCAGCCCGTATAGGGGCAGGCGGACGGTGTGGAACGCGAGCGTGTGCCCGAACCGGGCCGCGTAGTGCCCGCACGTCGTGACCAGCTCGTCACGGGAGCGGAGCCAGGCGGGGATCACCTGGCGCGGGGCGTCCGGGTCGCGGACCTCGATCACCCGAGGCGCCCGCACGGGCGCCTCCTCGACCACCGGGGCGGGGTCGATGACCTCACCGTCGAGGGCGTCACCCTCGGGCTGGACCAGAGCGTTGCCCTGGTCCAGCCCGCGAGCACGACGCGCCTCGGACAGGTCCACCACACCCGACGACCGGGCCTCGACCTCGCGGCCGGGCTCGTCGTCGGTGCCGTAGACCATCTCCCGCAGCTCGTCATCGTTCGGCATCATCAGGCAGCCCTCCCGGTGCTCTCGTCGTCGGTCGTGGTCGTGCCGGCCTTGGTCTCCCACTCGGCGAGCCAGGCGGCCGGGACGTCGATCGGGGCGGCGTCCCACTCGGTGCGGGCGGCCAGCCACTCGCGCTCGAACCGCTCCAGGGACGGGCGGCCCACACGCTCGAAGTGCTCGACCAGCTCGTGCGAGGCGTACGCCTCGACACGCGAGTACGGGCCGGTGATGAGGGTGAAGGGGTCGATGCCGGCGGCCAGGCCGCGCCGGTTCAGCAGGACCGTGCGGGTGGAGGTTTCGGCGGCCTCGTAGGCGGCCTGCACCACGAGGTCGAACTCCTGGCGCATCTCGACCCACTGCCGGGCGGCGTGGTCGAAGATCGGCGAGCCCATCAGGCACCCGCCACCGACGCGACGCCAGACACGAGACCGTTGAGGAGCTGCTGGAACGCGTCCAGGACCGGGGCACCGAACGTCGTCGAGGCCAGGGACAGCCCGAACAGGATCCCCAGGACGAGGGACATGTTGTCGAGCTTCTTGAGCCAGACACCGACGACGACGGCGACCAGCAGGACGAAGAACAGAGACATCGTGACCATGACGGAACTCCTTCAGGCAGCAGCGACCGGCGCCGTGGCGACGACGGCCAGGGAACGGGAACGGGTGCCCGCCAGGCGGCGGACGGTCACACGCGTGGCGCTCGGGGCCACACGGCGGGTAACGAGGTCCAGGGCAGACACCGCGCGGCGGTGCGCCCTGACAGCGAGCTCGTCCGGCGACTCCGCCAGACGGCACTCCGCCTCGACAACGGCGAGCTCAGCGGCGATCACCGGCCACTCATCGGCGATTGCGGCCAGATCGGCGAACGAGGGCTCAGCGCCCTCGATCGCCTGACAGGCGGTGTAGCTCTTCATCGAACCCTCCAGGTTGTGTCAACCCCCGTGAACACCTCCGGTTCGCGGGTATGACCTACGACACCATGGCCGAGTCCGGCTGTCAACCCCTATGAACAGAAGATGTTCATGGGTATCGCTGGCACGATGTCTGTCCATCCCCCGTTGACACGAGTACCGTGAGGAACACCCGTTGACACAAGGGAGAGACATCAATGCTCGACATCTCGCACGTCGCCAAGATCAGCGACCCTGAGGAGCGCGCCAAGGCGCTCGGGGTCCTCATCGACGAAACCCAAGCCACGGCGCTGGAGCTCTCGCGGCTTCGGCGCGAAGCGCTCATCGAACTCCTGAACGGCGGCAAGACTCAGGCCCAGCTCGCTGAACTCCTGGGCATCTCGCGGTCTCGCGTGTCGATGATGCTGTCGTCCGGGTCGCGCCCTGAGCGCGCGTTCTTCGGCACGGGCAATCTGACGATCGCCATCGGCGTCAAGCCGGAGGTCGGACGGAGCGATCCCAGCAACATGCTCTCGGCCGAGGCCCTGGGCGCGTACGAGGCTCTTGCGGCGGCGGCCAAGGCGGCAGGGCTCGATGCTGACCGCGAGCTCATCCCGCCGCCCGGAATGGTCGACCTGAACAGGCCGAACCTCATCGTCCTCACCAGCCCAAGGCTGCTGCCCTTCATCGGACAGGTCATGGGCGCGGACACGCACCTGTCGTTCACGAACGACGAGAACGGCTGGTACATCGTGGACCGCACGACCGGAACGGAGTACCGATCACCGCGCGACCGTGGCGAGGCGGCGGACTACGCCTACATCGGCCGGCTCCCGCGACCGGACGGCAAGGGCACGTTCCTCTACATAGCGGGCATCCACGCTCAGGGGACCCTCAGCGCCGCTGAGTACGTCGCGGACAACCTGAAGGAGCTGCACAAGGAACTCAAGACTCGCCGGTTCTCCACAGTGCTTCGGTGCAGGTTCGAGCCGGAGGGTGACCGCAAGATCACGAACTGTGAGCGTGTCACGCCGCTCTACCGCCACGAAGGGGTCTGACATGCGGACCACGATCGCGTCGGTGCCCGGCTCGACGGAGACGCCGAACGAGGACGCGACACAGACCGGGTCGGACCTCCTGGTCCTCCTCGACGGCGCAACGGCACGCACAGCGAGCGGCTGCATCCACGGCGTGGCCTGGTACGCGCAGCACCTTGCCGCGGGGATCGCCGAGCGGATCGCGATCGGCCCAACCGCGGCTCTGGCCGCCGCCATCGCCCAGACGTCCGACCTGCACCGTGACACGTGCGACCTCACACACCCAGGCACACCCTCGGCCGCCGTCGCGATCGTTCACGTCACCGAGGACACACTGAAGTACCTCGTTCTCGGTGACGTGACGATCGTGATCGCTTCACCAGGAGGGCTCCAAGTCGTGAGCGACCAGCGCATCAGCCAGTCAGCACCCAGCGAGCGGGCGACGGCGGACGCGATGCCCGCCACGGACCCACGGAAGCCGGAAGCACTCGTCCGGATGAAGCACGCCGAGCTAGCCGCCCGCAACACAGCGGGCGGCTACTGGATCGCAGCAGCCGACCCCGAAGCGGCACGCCACGCACTCACCGGCGAGGTGCCCGTGCACCAGGTCACTGAGTTCGCCGTACTCAGTGATGGTGCCGCTCGCGCCGTGGACGCCTTCGGCATCCACGACTGGCCGGGCGCTCTCGCCGTCCTACGTGAGGATGGGCCAACCGCCCTGATCGCAGAGGTCCGGGCCGCCGAGGCGAGCGACCCTGAAGCGACGCGCTGGCCGCGAAACAAGCTCTCTGACGACGCCACCGCCGCCTACTGTCGGCTCGAGGTGCCGTCCGCCTGACTCGGGCGCCAGACAGGATCGATCCGCTCCATGTCGAAGCCGCCACCCTTACCGCTCGCGGGCTTCACGAGGACAGCCTCAAGATTCCGCTCGGCAATCGCCCGGCGGACATCTAGGTCAAGGCCCTTCCACTCCTCCAGCGACATCGGGCGAACTTCGGGACCGGCCGTCGCTGCCAGGAATCGGTCTTTCTCAGCCTGGAGAAGGTCCCGCTCACGTTCAAGGCGCTGGACCTGGGGGAATACGACACTTCCGGTAAGGCGGCGAGACGAGAACTCACCCATGAGCTCGGTGATCTGACTGCGGATCTGTACCAGCTCGCCTTCTCGCTCGAATGACGCAGCCGGACGTTCCAAGGCCACACGGCGAAGCCGCTTCAGCAGAAGATCAGTAATCATCTCGTCAACGGGCTTACCTGCTACCGAGACAACATGCGGAAGGTCCGTACGACCGCGACACGCGTAGTTGAACCGGCCGTTCTTGATCGCCTGGGCGTACATCTTGCCAGTGCAGCGACCACACCGAACGATGCCGGACAGGAGTTGGTGACGCGCACCGCGCCGAGCGATCGGGCCGCTCTCAGACGGTGCAAGAACGGTCCGGACGCGGACAAACGTGTCCTCGTCCAGGATCGGATCCCACGTCCCGCTCAACGGGCCGCCCGCGTCGTCGGTCATGACCTCTCCCTTGTAGGTGCGCCAGCCGGCCAACCGGGGATTGCGGAGGATCTGCCGCACGGAGGTGTGACGCCATGGGCCACCGAGCACGGTTGGCACACCTTCAGCCTCCCAGCGCCGGGCAATCTCGTGCAAGGACACACCATCGATGACCTCCTGAGCCGCACGCCGTACGAGCTCGGCCTCACGCGCGTTGTGGGTCACCCTGTCCGCCTCGAACCCGAACGGGCGGCGCCCACCGACAGGGGCACCAGTCTTGGCGACGCCAGCATGCCAGCGCTTCACACGCCGAGCGGTATCAGCCGACGACTTGTTCGCCATGATGATCATCATGCGAGCCTGCATCTGGCCGCCCTCGGTCGCGAGATCAACCGCAGATGCCGTCGCAGAGACAATGCGCGCACCATAGCGCTCCACTGCCTCGATAGCGTCTTCCAGATCGCGGGGATCGCGGGCGAGCCGGTCGAGGTCCCACACAACGAGCGTCGTGATCTTCCGGGTACGGAGGTCGTGCAGAGCCTGATGCCATACCGGACGTATGACGCGCCAGGCGTCGTAGACATTGCCCAGCGGGTCAGAGACGGTAATCCGCTTCTTCTTGAACGCGCTCGTGTCATTCTCGGAATACCAGACGATGCGCTCGGCAGCACTGCCCTGTCGCACCACCTCGGCGCGAATGTCCTCTTCCTGGCGCTCGATCCCGGCTCGCAGGTCGTACGGGTCGTCGCTGATGCGCTTGTAACCACCATAGGTCTCCGGCATGCAATCAGGATACATCGTTAAGGCGTCTAGTGGGACCACTTCTTCCCGCTCTCCGGCGACCCCGACGGCAAGCACTTCGAGTGCTGGACCATGCTCGGCGCCTGGGCGGAGCAGACCGAGCGCGTCGAGATCGGCGCCCTCGTCACCTGCAACAGCTACCGCAACCCCGAGCTGCTCGCCGACATGGCGCGCACCGTGGACCACATCTCGAACGGCCGCCTGATCCTCGGGATCGGCGCCGGCTGGTTCGAGAAGGACTACGACCAGTTCGGCTACGAGTTCGGTACCGCCGGCTCGCGCATCGCCGAGCTCGCCGAGGCGATGCCGCGCATCAGGAAGCGTCTCGCCGAGGGCAACCCCGCCCCGACGCGGGAGATCCCCGTCATGATCGGCGGCGGCGGCGAGAAGAAGACGTTGCGCATCGTCGCCGAGCACGCCGACATCTGGCACTCGTTCGCCGACCTCGACACCCTGTCGCGCAAGTCGGCGATCCTCGACGAGCACGGCGCGGCCGTGGGCCGCGACACCGCGGCGCTCGTGGAGCGTTCCGTCCCCGCCCAGGGCGACCCCGCCGAGACCGGCGACGCGTTCCTGGCGGCGGGCGCCACGCTCTTCACGGTGGGCGTGAGCGGCCCGGACTACGACCTCACCACCCTGAAGGCCTGGATCGACTGGCGCAACACCCGCGCCTGACACGACGGTGCCCGACGCCGGACTGGTCGCCTTCCGCGGAGGCGACCGGTCCGGCGTCGGGCGCCCAGGGCCTAGAAGCTGGACGCGAAGGACGACGCGTCGAACGCGTAGACCCAGCGGTAGCCCGGGTGCTCGCTCAGCGACCACATCTGGTCGCGGGTCGGGTCGTAGGAGAGGTCCTCCGCACCCACCGCGAGCGCGTTGCCGTGGCGCACGATCGCACCGGACGGCGCGTCCCAGGTGTGCAGGTCCCCGGCGGAGCTCGGGTCGGA
Organism: Antribacter gilvus; assembly: GCF_003946865.1. Taxonomy (GTDB): domain Bacteria; phylum Actinomycetota; class Actinomycetes; order Actinomycetales; family Cellulomonadaceae; genus Antribacter; species Antribacter gilvus. The sequence continues at coordinate 394,254 of NZ_QXTH01000003.1, read as the reverse complement.
GAAGCTGGTGCCGTCGCTCTGGGAGTAGAACAGCTCGCCGTTGACCGCGACGGACCCCTGGACGCTCTCGAGGTCGATCCGGTACGCCTCGGTCGCCTTGATGATCCCGTCGGACGCCGGCTTGAGGAAGCGGTTCGTGTAGTCGATCGGGATGCGGACCGTGCGGACCTGCGAGCCGCCTGCCAGGTCGGTCGAGGTCTGGTACTCCGTCACGACCACCGAGTCGGGCGAGGACGTGCGGTCGAGAGCCACCGACGAGTGGCGCAGCTGGGCGTAGCCGCCCACCGTCGAGTCGGTGAACCGCGCGGTCTGCGGCAGCACGTACTTGTAGTTGTGGGCGTGGAACGAGCCGTCGGACTGCCGGCCCACCTTCGACTCGTCGCCCGTGGAGACCTGCCACAGGTGGTCGAGGTCGAACACGCGGAAGCCGTTGCTCGTGTCGGCGACGTACAGCAGGTTGCCGTACCACATGATGCCGCCCGCGTGGACGGGCACCGGCTTGAACGACGGTGCCGCCGTGGTCCCCGAGGGTTCGACCAGCAGGATGTGGCGGTACGACGGCGCGGCGGTGCCCGCGGTCAGGTCGACCACGCTGATCCGGACGCCCTTGTTCGGGGCTGTGCCGCTGGAGTCGTACCAGCTCGCGAGGAGGATCCGGCGTCCGTCGTACGTGGCCTCCCCGTAGGCGTCGGCGCTCGTCGTGATGCCCTGCGGGTACCACTCGGTGGTGTCACGGTCGCCGGAGCTCCAGCAGAACGACGCCACCCGGTGCGTCACCGGGGCGGAGCAGGCCACGCCCGTACGGTTCCCGTCAGCGGCGACGGACCCCATGCTCACGTTGGGCAGGGCCGCGTCGAGCGCCGACACGAGGGTCGACGTGGCAGAGCGGGCATAGCGGAAGTTGCTCGCGGTGAGCGTGGTCACGGCGGCGGCCGCCATGGGCGCGACGGATCCCCGCTCCGAGGCGGAGTCCGAGGCGTGCTCCGAGGCGGAGGCGGGCAGGAACGAGGCGGGCACCAGCAGGCCGAGCATGGCGAGCAGGGTCACGACGGCGTGAACGGCTGGACGGTGGTTCGGGCGGGAAGATCGCACGGGCACTCCTGGAGAGAGTCGGCAGGACTCGCCCAACCTAGGTGTGCAAACCCGCCCGAACCAGGGCAGCCTTGTGAACGTCGCGTGACGTTCGGCCTACGTCTGCTGCACCCGCAGCCGCCGGGTGCCCGTCCCGGCCTGCCCGGCGAGCTCCCGCAACGAGGCGGGAGTGTCGTCCGTGACCCGGATGTACCACCCGGAGCACGCGTCGAGCTCTCCGCGCGCGATCGTCGTCACCATGTCGACGGTCCGCTCCACGGGCGTCCACTCCGTGCGGCCGGCGTGCAGCTGCATCCCCGTCGCCATGTCCGTGGGCACCACCCCCGGGGCGACCTCGAAGACGCGCAGACCCAGGGGGTAGCCGCTCGCGTGGAGGTTCGCGCCCAGGCGGAGCAGCGCGGTCTTGCTGCCGTTGTACGCGCTGGTACCCGACATCTCGTTGGTCGCCGCACCCGAGGAGAGCTCGACGACGCGACCGCCGCCCCGCGACAGCATCGCGGGCACCAGGAGCCGGGAGAACCAGAAGGGGCCGCGGACGTTCGTCTCGAAGACGCCCCACCACTCGTCGGGGTCGGCCTCCCACAGCGGCACCTCGGCGTCGACCCGGCCGGCGTTGTTCACGAGCAGGTCGACGCCCCCGAGTGCCTCCTCGGCGCGTCGCACGGCGGAGGTGACGTCGTCGAACGACGTGACGTCGGCCGCGATCGCCACCGCGCGCACGTCCTGGCCCGCACCCGCCTCGGCCACCTCCGTGGCGACCGCCTCGAGCCGCGCGGCGTCCCGCGCGAGGAGGGCCACGTGGATCCCCGCCCGCGCGAGACCGAGCGCGATCTCCCGGCCGATGCCGCGCGACGCCCCGGTGACGAGAGCCGTGCGGGCGGGCGCGACCTCGGCCGCGCCCGCACCCGCGTCAGCGCCCGCCCCGACGGGCTGCCGGCCCTCCTCAGCCACGCAGGACCGCCCCCACCTGCTCGGCGGCCGCCGCGACGACGCCCTCCCGGACCGACCGCACGTCGTCGGCCGACAGCGTCCGGTCGGTGGCACGCAGCCGGAGCGCGTAGGCGAGGGACTTCTTGCCCTCGCCGAGCTGGGAGCCCGTGAAGACGTCGAACAGCGCGGCGTCCTCCAGCAGGTCCCCGGCACCGTCCACGATCGCGCGGCGGACCGCCTCGGCCGGGACCGAGGCGTCCACGACGAACGCCAGGTCCTCCTTCGCGGCGGGGAACGCCGACACCGGGACTGCCTGTACCGGCGTGCTCGGTGCGGCGGCGACCAGCGCCGACAGGTCCAGCTCGAAGGCGGCCGCCCGGGCGGGCAGGCCGAGGGTCTCCACCACCTTGGGGTGCATCTCGCCCGCGTGGCCCACGACCGTGCCGTCGGCCAGCGTGAACCGGGCGCACCGGCCCGGGTGCCACGGCAGGCGCTCGGCGTCGGCCGACACCGTCACCTCGGCACCCGTGCGCTCGACGACGAGGCGCGCCGCGGCGACCGCGTCCGCCCAGTCTGCCGCGCGGCCCTCGCCCCACCAGCCGGCGCGCTCACGGCGGCCGGTCAGCACGCCTGCGACCAGCCGCGGCTGCGCCGGGACAGCCGCGGCGAGAGCCTCGAGCTGCTCCGGCGTGGGCCGCACGCCGCCGGGGAGGGCGGGCGCTGCCGGCGCCCCCGCCCGCGGGCGGGTGACGAGGCCGACCTCCGACACGGCGAGGTCGGTCAGCCCGCGTGACACGTTGCGACGCACCGTCTCCAGCAGGGTGACGAGCAGGTTCGTCCGCAGGAGCGGCTTGTCGTCGGCGAGGGGGTTCGCCAGCCGGACGGCGGCACGGCGGTCGTCGTCGGCCGGCAGGCCCAGGGCGTCCACCTCCGCGTCGCCCACGAACGGGTAGCTGAGCGTCTCCACGAACCCCGCCTCGGCCAGCGCGCGGGCGACCGAGCGCCGGGTCCGCTGCTCGGCCGTGAGGCCGCGGCCGCCGGGGGCCGCGGGCAGCACGGACGGGACCTTGTCGTAGCCCGTGATGCGCACGACCTCCTCGACCAGTTCGGCCGAGCCGGTCAGGTCGGGCCGCCAGCTCGGCGGGGTGACGACGAGGACGCCCTCGTCACCGGCCTCGACCACGCAGCCGATCTCCTCGAGCGTCGCCCGCACCTGCTCGGGCGTGTACTCCACGCCGACCAGGCGCGCGGGCTCGGTCACCCGCAGCGCGACGGGGGCCGACGGCGACGTGGTGTCGACGTCGCCGACCGCGGGGTCGGCCGTACCGCCACCGAGCTCCACGAGCAGGTCCACCACCCGCTGGGCGGCGACCGCCGGGAGCCGCGGGTCCACGCCGCGCTCGAACCGCTTGGCGGCCTCGCTCGGCAGCTTGTGGCGGCGCGCCGTGCGGGCCACGGTGATCGGGTCGAAGTGCGCCGCCTCGACAAGGACGGCCGTCGTGGCACCCGACACCTCGGACGAGGCGCCACCCATCACGCCCGCCAGGCCGAGCACGCGCGAACCGCGGCCCTCCGGCGAGTCCGTGATGAGCAGGTCCTCTGCGTGCAGGGCACGACCGACGTCGTCCAGCGTGGTCAGCCTCTCGCCCGCCGCAGCACGGCGGACCACGATCGGCGCCGCGACCTGGTCGAGGTCGTAGGCGTGCAGCGGCTGGCCCAGGTCGAGCATCACGTAGTTGGTGATGTCCACCGCGAGCGAGATGGAACGCATGCCCGAGCCCTCCAGGCGGCGCTTCATCCAGCGGGGCGTGGGCGCGGCGGGATCGATGCCGCGCACGACCCGCGTGACGAACCGGTCGCACCCGGTCACACCGTGGATCGGCGCAGCGTCGTCGACGACGACCTCGAACCCGTCCGGCGTGGCGGCGGGCTCCGCGCCCGTGGGCAGGCCACGGTCGAGGAACTTCGCCCCCGTGGAGTGGGCGTACTCGCGTGCCACGCCGCGGTAGCTGAACGCGTACCCGCGGTCCGGGGTCACGTTGATCTCGAGCACCTCGTCGCCGAGGCCGAGCAGCTCGATGGCGTCCTGGCCCGGCGTGAGGTCCGCCTCGGCGTAGCCGAGACGCGGCAGCACGATGATGCCCTCGTGGTCCTCGCCGAGGCCGAGCTCACGCTGGGAGCAGATCATGCCGTCGGACACGTGGCCGTACGTCTTGCGGCTCGCGATGGCGAACGGACCGGGCAGCACCGCGCCGGGCAGCGCGACGACGACCAGATCCCCGGGGCCGAAGTTGTGCGCGCCGCACACGATGCCGCGCGGCGTCCCGCCGTCGGCCGCCGGGACGCCGTCGACGTTGTGCACGCCCACGTCGACCTGGCACCAGTTGATGGTCTTGCCGTTCTTCTGCGGCTCGGGGCTCTGCTCGACCACGCGACCCACCACCAGCGGACCGATGACCGCCGCGCCGTGGATCGCCTCCTCCTCGAGGCCGACGCGCACGAGGTCGGCGGCCAGCTGCTCCGCCGTCAGGTCAGCGGGGAGCTCGACATGGTCGGCGAGCCACTCCTTCACGATCAGAGGCACGTCAGATCTCCGTCCCGAACTGGGTGGAGAAGCGCACGTCGCCCTCCACGATGTCGTGCATGTCTGAGATGGAGTGGCGCAGCATGAGCGTGCGCTCGATCCCCATCCCGAACGCGAAGCCGCTGTACACCTCGGGGTCGATCCCCGCGGAGCGCAGCACGTTCGGGTTGACCATCCCGCAGCCGCCCCACTCGATCCAGCCGGCGCCGCCCTTCTTCTGCGGGAACCACAGGTCCATCTCGGCGGACGGCTCGGTGAACGGGAAGAAGGACGGGCGGAGGCGCGTGCGGGCCTCGGGCCCGAACATCGCCCGCGCGAACGCGTCCAGCGTCCCCACCAGGTTGGCCATGGTCAGGCCCTTGTCGACGGCGAGACCCTCGACCTGGTGGAACACCGGCGTGTGCGTCGCGTCGAGCGCGTCGGTGCGGAACACCTTGCCGGGGCACGCGATGTACAGGGGCACGCCGCGCTCGAGCAAGGACCGCGCCTGCACCGGTGACGTGTGCGTGCGGAGCACCAGGTTGCTGTCGCCCTCGACGTAGAAGGTGTCCTGCATCTGGCGGGCCGGGTGGTCCGGGCCGAAGTTCAGCGCGTCGAAGTTGAACCACTCGGCCTCGAGCTCGGGCCCGTCGGCGATCTCCCAGCCGAAGGCGACGAAGAAGTCGGCGATGCGCTCCTGGACCAGTTCGATCGGGTGCCGGGCACCCTGGGCCACCCGCTGCGCGGGCAGCGTCACGTCGACCGACTCCTCGACGAGGACACGGGAGTCACGCTCGGCCTCGAGCTCGGTCTGGCGAGCAGCGAGGGCCTGGTTGATACGGCCCCGGCGCGGGCCCACCAGCTTGCCCGCGCGAGCCTTGTCCGGCCCGGGCAGGGCGCCGATGGCGCGGTTCGCGAGGGCGAGGGCGCTCCGGTCGCCGGTGTGCTGCGTGCGCACCGCCTTGAGCGCGTCGAGGTCCGGCGCGGCCGTGATCGCGGCGAGCGCGGCGTCGACGGCTGCGTCGAGCGCTGCCTCGTCGAGCGGGCCGGGCGGAGCGGTCTCGGCGTCGGACGCCGACTTCAGATCGGGCGTGGACATGCTTGCCTTCCTGGCGGGGTCGGGAGCCACGGACCCGCCCCGGACTGGCCGGGCGCGCGTTCGACGCGGCAGTTGCAGTCTAGGTGCCCGCCAGGGCTCCGGACGCGTCGTCCACAGGGGCCGGCTCAGCGTCCTCGCGCAGCACCGGCCGCGCGACCCGTGACGGGCCACGTAAATCGGCGGGTGAGCATCTGCATGCCGTCATCGTGGCACGCCGCAGGTCCGCCGGGCAATCTGTATCCCCCGGACCCTGCCGCGGGCCGCCCGCGCCTGCCACACTGGACCTGTGAGCGGCGACGACACCTCCCGATTTGCGCCTGACCGGCGGCGCACCCCCGGCGAGCGAGCGTCGGGGTGGCCCCGCTACGGTTCCGTGACCCCCGGCCCTTCCGACCCGCTGGGCCTCACGCTCGGCCAGGACCTGCGCCCGCGCGGTCTGCTGCACCGCAAGGGACGGCCGGAGCACCAGGCGACCCAGGCGTCGTCGGGCGGCGTGTCGCACGTGCCGGCGTGGGGAACGCCCAGCCCCACGGGGAACGTCGTCCACGACGCCGTGCCAGGCGGCGAGAGCACCACGCCGGGTGCGCTCGTGGCGCGCGCCCGACGGCCACTGCGGTTCTGGCGCTGGTTCGGCATCGGCGCCGCGATCGCGCTCCTCGTGGCGATCGTGCGGCTCCCGGCCGGCGACGTCGGCGTGAAGGACGCCACCACCACGGTGGCCCTGATCGCGGTCCTCGCGGGCGGGGTGGCCCTGTTCGTCGTCCTGGTCCTCGGGCTGGTCTGGCTCGTCGGGCGGGCCGGGAGCACGCCTGCGGGGCCGGAGATGCCCCGCCCGTCCGGCGTCACCCGGCCCTCGGAGGCCTGGCCGAGCACCCTCGGCGGGGCGGTCGGCGCTCGCGGGGTCACGAACGTCCCGTTCGCGCCCTGGGTCCGGGGCCTCGCCCTCTGCCTCGGTGCGTTCGTGGCGTCGCTCCTGATCTTCATCTCGATCAGCGACTGACGACGCACGACGTCAGTCGCCCAGCGGGAACCACTCCACCGGGGTGTACAGCGGCCCGCCCTGCGGCCCCTCGCCCATGCGGGACTCGACCAGCGCGAACGACTCCGCCCGCCACGACGGCCCCGCGTACACCGACAGTGCCCCCGCCGCCGGCTCCAGCTCGGACCGCGGCCCTTCCTGCGCCCGCCGCCAGCGGCCGCGCGGCGGCTTGACCTGACCGGCGCGAGCCCGCGCCACGGTCAGGTGCGGGCGGTGCGGCTTGAGCTCGTCGGGGATCTCCCGCGGCGACGCGTCGAGGCACGCGCTCGCGAGGTCCCTGAGCGCGCTGGTCTCGCCGTCGACCCCGATCCACAGCACCTTGCTCGAGAACGTGCCGGCTCCCCGCAGGCGCAGCTCGAACGGGCGGTGCTCCTTGGCGAGCGTCGCCAGCTCGTCGGTGAGGTCCGGGACGCTGCCCTCGGGGACGTCTGCATAGAACGCGAGCGTGACGTGCTGCATCTCGCGGGGCAGCCAGCGTGGCCCACCCCGGTTGGCGTCGGAGACCGTGAGGTTCGCGCCGACCCCGTGCAGGGCCAGGTCGAGGTGGTCCAGGACGTGCGCGGGAGGGAACACCGCTGTGAACAGACGCACCCGTAGATCTTAGTCCGTCGGGTTCCGCCGCAGGTCGTGGGGCGTGCGCCACCAGCGGCGGGAGCACACGGCCCCGAGGACCGCACCGACGGTGTTGAGCAGCACGTCGTCGACGGACGAGACGCGACCGAGGTCGAGCACGCGCTGGAGAAGCTCCACCAGGAGGGACAGACCCGCGGCCGCCAGGGCGATCTCGCCCAGCACGGCAGGGGCCGGCCCGCGCCCGACGGCGGCCCGCGTCCCGAGCGCGAACCGCACCGGCAGGAACAGACCCAACGCAGAGAGCACCAAGAGGTTTCCGCCCACCTGGACCAGCGCCTCGCCGGGCGACCCGGCCAGCACGGTGACGAGGTCGCGCAGCGGCACGAGCGCCAGGCCGCCGTCGCCACCCGTCGGTGTCAGGATCATCCAGAGCCAGGGCGCCGTCCCCACCGCGATCCCCACCTCGCCCACCGAGGCTCGCCACGCCCAGCCGGGAGCAGTCCCCCGTCGGACGCGCCACCGCGCCAGGCCGACGGCGAGGAGCACGGCGAGCGGCAGCCCGACAGCCACCACCGCGAGCACGTCGCCCCACCGGGCCCAGACCCCGCCCCACCACATGAGCACGCCGCGACCCTACCGGCGCCGCCAGAGGGCGCGCTTGGCACACTTTTTCGCTCGGGCAGCGCCCGCCACGCCACGTCAGCCTTGTCCGTCATGTCCGCGCTCGGACATGATCTCCCCATGAGTCACGCTCCCGTCCCCGGCTGGCCGGACCTTCCCCCGCCGGTGCGTGAGCAGATCTCGATGCGGCTCCGAGCGCCGGTCCTCGTGTGGTCGGCCAGCAGCAACGGACTGCTGCCGGGGCTCACCGCCCGGCTGCAGACCTCCATGGGCCGGGTCCTGGTGCATGCCGTGAACGCCACCAGCCCGCTGGCGCACGCGATGTACCGCCGGGAGATCGAGGTGGTGAGCGAGCTTCCCGCCGGCGCCCCCGCCCGCCAGTACCTGTGGTCCTTCGACGAGGACTTCGGCGTCTACGACTCCTGGGTCGTCGCGGCGTACGCGGACGCGGACGTGCGCCCGCTCGCCGGGTGGGACGGCGCGGACGTCGCACGGGCGATCGCGCTGGCCCAGTCGATCAGCGCGACCACGGTGCCGGACGGCAGCGCCCTGGAGCCCGTGGAGGACGGCCCGTGGGACGCGTGCGAGCAGCTGGCCACCGAGCACCCGGCAGAGCTGGCGGCCTACGGGCCGTGGCTCGCGGAGCACATCGACACGGTCGCGGCGGCGGCCGCCGGCGCCCGGACCCTGATGCAGGGCAACGCCCTGGTGCACGGTGGCCTCGGCCGGGAGTGCATGATGTTCCCCGCCGACGGGACCGACGGCGCCCTGGCCACCGAGTGGATGGGCGCGGGCCGGGGAGCGCCGTGGGTGAACCAGGTGGAGATGCTCTCCGTGATCGAGGCCGAGGGTGGGCCGACGATCGCCGAGGTCCTGTGGCGGCACCCCCTGCCTGGCGGAGTGCCCGACAGCACCGTGACCGCCTACCTCGCCGCCAGCATGGGCCGCCTCATCAGCAGGTCGTTCGTCCCTGCCCCGCCGGGCCTCCCGCACGTCCGGTCCCAGCAGCGCGCCCAGGCGCTCGCCTGCCTCGGCTGGGTACGCCACCACCTCGGCTACTGAACCCGGCGGCCGGCCGCCGCGACCCGGCGCGCCCGTGCCCCCCGCCGGAACCCGGCGGCCGAGACCCCGGTCAACGACGACGGCGCCGCCGCACCGCCCAGCACACGACGACGACGACCGCGACGAGGGCCGCCTGACCACCCAGGACGATCCGGGTGACGTCGACCGCGGGGACCCAGCGCACGTCTGTACCGTTGACGACGAACGCTCCGGACGGCGCGGCCCGGCGGCCGAAGCCGGCGCCGCCACCCCCGCCCTCCCGGTCGGGGACCGCCTCCTCGTCGCCCGTCTCTACCTCGGACCAGCCGACGGTGTCCGTCTCGACGCCACCTCCGCCACCGCCACCTCCGGCGCTCCACACCCGGGCGGCGGGTATGACGACGACACCGTCCCGCTCGACCGGCTCACCGAACACCTGGCGTGCACCGACCGACTCGGCGACGGCATCGCTGATCCGGCTCAGGTCGGGTCCACACCTCATGCGGCTCATGCGGCCACGCTAGCCGTGCGTGTCACCGCCGGACAGTGCCAGACGGGCCCCGAGCGTCAGCGCTGCGCCCGGCTGCTCGCGTACAGGCAGACCGTCGCCGCCGTCGCCAGGTTGAGCGACTCCGCCTTGCCGCGGATCGGCACGCGCACCACGGCGTCGGCCAGCGCGCGGTCCTCCTCGGGCAGGCCCCACGCCTCGTTGCCGAAGATCCACGCCGTCGACGCCGCCAGGTCGGGCACCTGCCCGCCACCCGCCGTGTCCAGCAGGTCGTCCAGGTCCCGGTCGCCGGCCCCGTCGGCCGCGAGGACCTGGCAGCCGGCCGCGCGGAGGTGCGCGACGGCGTCGGGCAGCGTCAGGCCGCTGACCACCGGGAGGTGGAACAGCGAACCGGCCGTGGACCGGACCACCTTGGGGTTGTGCAGCTCGACGCTCTCCCCGGCGAGGACCACGAGGTCGGCGCCCGCGGCGTCGGCGGCACGGATCACCGTCCCCGCGTTGCCGGGGTCGCGGACGGTGGCCAGCACGGCGACGAGCAGGGGTCGCCCGGACCGCGCGGCGGGCCGTGCCGCGAGGGCGTCGTCCAGGGTCGGCGACGAGGTGCGCAGCACCGCGAGCACGCCCTGTGCGTCCGGGCTCATCGCCTCCAGCACCTCGCGCGTGCCGACGTGCGTGTGCAGCCGGGCGGCCGCGGCGTCGGCCACGATCTCCGGGTAACGCTCCGCCGTCGCCTCCGTGAGGTAGACGTCGCGGACGTCCGCCGCGGCGTAGCGCACCGCCTCCCGCACCCCCTGCGGCCCCTCGACGAGGAACTGCCCATGCCGGGAACGCGCCGGACGCCCGGCCAGTGCCCGCACGGCCTTGACGCGGTCTGCTCGCGGGTTGGCGAGCGTCACGTCAAGGACTGCGGGGCCCTCCGAAGAGGGTGCTGACCGGGCGTCCGGGGTGTACTGGGTCAATCTCAGGCCGCTGCCGGGGCGTTGACGTCCGCCGGCAGGGCAGCCTTCGCGACACCGACGAGCGCGTTGAACGCCGCGATGTCGTTGACCGCGAGCTCTGCGAGCATGCGACGGTCGACCTCGACTCCAGCGGCCTTGAGGCCCTGGATGAGGCGGTTGTAGGTCATCCCCTGAGCGCGGGCCGCAGCGTTGATGCGCTGGATCCACAGCTTGCGGAAGTCACCCTTCTTCGCCTTGCGATCGCGGTAGGCGTAGACGAGCGAGTGGGTGACCTGCTCCTTCGCCTTGCGATAGAGGCGTGAGCGCTGGCCGCGGTATCCGGCGGCGCGCTCGAGGGTTGTACGGCGCTTCTTCTGGGCGTTGACCGCCCGCTTCACGCGTGCCACGTGTAGCTCCTTGGGTTTACTTCGGGGCCGGAAGGTGGGGTCCGGGCGGCCGAGGCCGCCGACGGGTCACTTACCGAGCAGCTTCTTGATCTTCTTGACGTCTGCGGGCGCGACGACCTGGTCAGCGGAAAGTCGGCGAGTCAGCTTGCTCGACTTGTGCTCGAGATAGTGGCGGGCGTTCGCCTGCTCACGCATGACCTTGCCGGAGCCGGTGATGCGGAACCGCTTCTTGGCGCCGGAGTGCGTCTTGTTCTTCGGCATGACTGCCGTCTCTCCTCGTGTCGGTCGACCGCGGGTGCGGCCGACGGGGTACGGGCCCGGCCGGTGGGCTGGGCCGTGTGTCGTGAAGCCTCCGGCGTCAGCCGGCCCGGCGCGGGGCCGGCCTCGGCTTCGGCGCGGCGGGCCGCGGTGCAGCCGGTCGGGGAACCGGGGGCTTGGGGGCCGGAGCCTTGGGCGCGTCGGCCGTCGTGTCCGACGACGGCGCGGGGGCCTTGGCGGGCGTCCGCGCCGGGGCGGCGGGGGCCTTGGGGGCCTCCTTCGCGACCGGCTCGGGCTCGGCGACGGGCTGCGGGACCTCGGGCTCGGCGGCGGCCTGCTCGGCCTCGACGGCTGCGGCAGCGTTCTGGGCTTCCTCGGCCCAGTCCGTCGGCGCAGCCGGCTCGGCCTGCTCGGTCTCCTCCAGCTCGTCGACCTCGTCGATCTCGTCGACGTCGTCGTACTCGTCGCCCTCGTCCGTGCCGCGGGCCGCAGCCTTCGCCTCGGACTTGGTCATGCGCTGCGAGTTGACCTCGGCCGAGCGCTTGCGCTGCTCCACCTTGGCGTCCGCCTTCTTCTTGACCGGGCCCAGGACCATGGTCATGTTGCGGCCGTCCTGCTTCGGCATGGACTCGACGAAGCCGAGCTCCGCCACGTCCTCCGCCAGCCGCTGCAGGAGGCGCACGCCCATCTCCGGGCGCGACTGCTCGCGGCCACGGAACATGATCATGACCTTGACCTTGTCGCCGGCCGAGAGGAAGCGCTCGACGTGGCCCTTCTTGGTGCCGTAGTCGTGCGGGTCGATCTTCAGGCGGAAACGGATCTCCTTGAGGACCGTGTTCGCCTGGTTGCGCCGCGCCTCACGCGCCTTCATGTCGGACTCGTACTTGAACTTGCCGAAGTCCATGAGCTTGGCGACGGGCGGGCGGGCGTCCGGTGCGACCTCGACGAGGTCCAGGTCCGCGTCCTGGGCAAGCTTCAGGGCAACCTCGGTGCGGACGACGCCGACCTGCTCCCCGCCGGGTCCGATGAGTCGGACCTCGGGGACGCGGATCCGATCGTTGATGCGAGGCTCGCTGATGTGATGCTCCTAGGTAAGTCGTCGGTACGACCGCCAGGAACGAGGAAGGCCCCCGCCCTGAGCACAGGTGGAGGCCATCACGGAAAGGGCGAAGGATGTCGTCTGGGACGACAGCTTCGCCCGACCAGGTGACCCGGCCTCTGTCGGCACGTCCAGCGTGCTCGGTCGAAGCTCGGGTGGGATGGGATCCACTTGAGACACCTGTCGTTACCAGCTCTGATACGGGATCAGGTTCAGGCAGCGTCAGGTCGGTCGAGTCCCAAGGTTAGCACGGGGCTCGCGTCGGCCACAGCCCAGCGGGTGTGACCTCCCCCGCCCGGGCCGTGGGCCCGGGCGGGGGACGACGTCACGTGCGCAGGTCGAAGCGGTCGAGCTCCATGACCTTGACCCAGGCGGCGACGAAGTCCTTGACGAACTTCTCCTTCGCGTCGTCCGAGGCGTAGACCTCGGCGAGCGCGCGCAGCTCGGAGTTCGACCCGAGCACGAGGTCGACGCGAGAGCCCGACCAGCGGCCGTCCGTCGTCGAGAACGTCTGCTCGTCCGCCGCGGGCTTCCACTCGAGGCCGAGCTCGAGCAGGTTGACGAAGAAGTCGTTCGTCAGGGCGCCGGGGTCCTGCGTGAGGACGCCGAGGTTCGAGCCGTCCCAGTTGGTGCCGATCACGCGCAGGCCACCCAGCAGCACCGTCATCTCCGGGGCGGTGAGGCCGAGCAGGTTGGCGCGGTCGACGAGCAGGTACTCGCTCGGGAGCTTGAGGAACCCGCTGTCGTAGTTGCGGAAGGCGTCGGCCACCGGCTCGAGCCACGCGAACTGCTCGGGGTCGGTCTGCTCCTGCGTGGCGTCCACGCGGCCCGGGGTGAACGGGACCGTCACGTCGAGCCCGCCGGCCTTCGCCGCCTGCTCCACGCCCACGCCGCCGGCGAGGACGAGCACGTCCGCGAACGACACCTTGACGGCGCTCGTCGCGTTGAACGTCTCGACGACGCCCTCGAGCGCGACCAGGACCGGCTCGAGCTCCGCCGGGTTGTTGGCCTTCCACGAGCGCTGCGGCTCGAGGCGGAGGCGCCCGCCGTTCGCGCCGCCCCTCTTGTCGGAGGTGCGGTGCGACGCCGCGCCCTTCCAGGCGGTGGACACGAGCTGGGCGGCGGTGAGACCGGTGCCCGCGATCAGCTGCTTCAGCTGCCCGATCTCGGCCTCGCCGACGATCTGCTCCGGCGCGGCGGGCAGCGGGTCCTGCCACGGGAGGTCCTCGGCCGGGACCTCGGGGCCGAGGTACCGGGCCTTGGGACCCATGTCACGGTGCGTCAGCTTGAACCAGGCGCGGGCGAACGCGTCGGCGAACTGGTCGGGGTTCTCCAGGAAGCGGCGCGAGATCGCCTCGTACGCCGGGTCGAACCGCAGCGAGAGGTCCGTCGTCAACATCGTGGGCTTGCGCGGCGCACCCCCCTCGTTCGGCGCCGGGACCACAGCGGGGGCGTCCTTCGCGACCCACTGCTTGGCACCGGCCGGGGAACGCTCCAGCTCCCACTCGAACGCGAACAGGTTCTCGAAGAAGTGGTTGCTCCACCGGACCGGCGTCTGGGTCCAGGTGACCTCGAGGCCGGACGTGAGCGCGTCGGCGCCGACACCGGTTCCGTAGCCGTTCCGCCAGCCGAAGCCCTGCTCCTCGAGCGGCGCGGCCTCGGGGTCCGGGCCGAGCCGGTCGTCCGGGTGGGCGCCGTGGGTCTTGCCGAAGGTGTGACCGCCGGCGATGAGCGCGACCGTCTCCTCGTCGTTCATGCCCATCCGGCGGAACGTCTCGCGGATGTCGCCCGCCGCGGCGACCGGGTCGCCGGCGCCGTCGATGCCTTCGGGGTTGACGTAGATCAGGCCCATCTGGACCGCGGCCAGCGGCGCCTCGAGCTCACGGTCGCCCGTGTAGCGCTCGGCGTCGAGCCAGACCTTCTCGGGGCCCCAGTAGACGTCGTCGTCGGCCTCCCACACGTCCGCGCGGCCGCCGGCGAAGCCGAAGGTCGGGAAGCCCATGGTCTCGAGCGCGACGTTCCCGGCGAGGATCATGAGGTCGGCCCACGAGATCTTCTGGCCGTACTTCTTCTTGACGGGCCACAGCAGGCGGCGCGCCTTGTCGAGGTTGCCGTTGTCGGGCCAGGAGTTGAGCGGCGCGAACCGCTGCATGCCCGCCCCGGCACCACCGCGGCCGTCGTGCGAGCGGTAGGTGCCGGCGGAGTGCCAGGCCATGCGGATCATCAGGCCGCCGTAGTGGCCGAAGTCGGCAGGCCACCAGTCCTTCGAGTCCGTCATGACAGCCGCCAGGTCCGCCTTGACCGCGTCGAGGTCGAGCGTCGCGAACGCCTCGGCGTAGTCGAAGCCCGGGCCCAGCGGGTCGCGCTGGGCCGTGTGCTTCGCCAGGATGCCCAGGTTCAGGCGGTTCGGCCACCACTCGCTGTTGGCCGAGCCCTGCGTCGGGTGCTTGCGGGTGTCGTACCCGAACGGGCACCCACCGGTGCTCGTGGCCTCGGTCGGTGCGACGGTCTCCGCCGCCTCGTTGGCTTGCGTGTCGGACAAGATGGATCTCCGTTGCTTGGTGGATCGGTGGTGCGCTGTGGTTCTGGACCTACGGCTCGGACCGGGCGGCGGAGCACCGGGGGCACAGGCCCCAGTAGGTGACTTCCGCCTCGTCGATCGTGAAGCCGTGGTCGTGGGACGCCGTCAGGCAGGCGGCCTCGCCGACCGCGCAGTCGACGTCCGCGATGTCGCCGCACTTCCGGCAGACGACGTGGTGGTGGTTGTCGCCGACCCGTGTCTCGTACCTGGCCGTGGCCCCTGTGGGCTGGATGCACCGCACCACCCCGGCGTCGGCCAGGGTGTGCAGCGAGTCGTAGACGGCCTGGTGGGAGACCTCGGGCAGACCCTCGCGCACGACGGCGAGCACTGTGCCCGCGTCGGCATGCGGGTGCGCGGCGACGGCGGCCAGGACGGCCACGCGAGGTCGGGTCACCCGGAGCCCGACCTCGCGGAGCGCCCGCTCGATCTGCTCGTTCGTGTCCACTCCCCTACCCTCGCTCCTTTTCTTGAATCAGTCAAAAGAAGAGAGCCCGACGAGTGCCGTGAAGCGCGGCAGCCTGGCCAGGGCGCGTGGAAGGATAGGACCCATGAGCACCACCAGCGAGAACACCACGGCGCCCGACGGGGCGGACGGCGTCGACGACGCGACGCGCGACATCGCCGACGTGGCCGCCGTCGAGGTCATCACGACGGCCGCCGTCCACCTCATGAGCGCCGCCGCCGTCAAGTGCGGCCTGGCGGACGACGCCGAGGAGGGGGGCCACCTGGACCTCGACGAGGCGCGCAAGCTGATCAACGCGCTGGCCGCGCTCGTCGTCGCCGCCGCCCCGGACATCGGCAACCAGCACGCGCGCTCCCTGCGCGACGGCCTGCGGTCGCTCCAGCTGGCGTTCCGCGAGGCCTCAGTGATCCCCGACGCGCCGGGTGAGGGCCCGGGCGAGAAGTACACCGGCTCCGTCATCTAGGTCCGAGGACCATGTCGACCAACCCGACCGCACCGCTTCCCGGGCACGTGCCCGGGCGGGGACCCGGCAGCGCGCTGCCGCCGTCCGTCCGGCCCTACGGCCGGTCCCCGGGGTCGCCCCCGCCGTCCCCGGCCCCTGCCCCGGCGGACCCCCAGCCGGTCCGGCGGCGGCGGTCCGGCGGCTGGGTGCTGGCCCTGCTGCTCGTCGCGGCGGTCGGCGTGGCCGCGTACCTGTGGCTCACCACGATGCGCTGGCAGGACAACGCCGACACGTGGGAGAGCAAGGCCCGGACGCACGCACAGGAGGTGGCGGAGCTGCGGACGCAGCTCGACGGCGTGAACGCAGAGCTCACGGCTGCCCGCGAGCAGGTGGCCACGGCGAACCGGCGGATCAGCGACCTGGCCAACGAGAAGGCGCAGCTGGGCGACGAGAACGTCGCGTCCCAGCAGTACCTCGAGTACCAGGAGCGGGTGAGCGAGGCCGCGCGCATCGTGGCGACCGCCCTGGGCCAGTGCACTGACGGCCAGAAGGAGCTCATCGGCTACCTCAAGGACGCCGACGCGTACGACCCGGCGGACCTCGCACGCTTCGAGAGCCAGGTGACCGACCTGTGCACCCGGGCCACGGACGCCAACGCGGCGCTGCAGGCGGAGCTGTCGCAGTGAGGCGCCGGCTCGGCGCGGCCCTCGCGGCCGCCACGCTCGCCTGCACGGTGACGGCCGGCTGCGGCGTGCTGCCGGAGCTGCCCGACCCGGTCCCGCTCGACATCGTGCCGACCCTGGCGCCGTCACTGTCCGCGGAGGACAGCGCGAACCTCTCCCCGGACGGCTTCGACGCGGTGCAGCGCATGGCCGTCCGGATCAGGAACGTGGGCTGCACGTCCCTGTCGACCGGCTCGGGCTTCGCCGTGGACGAGTACACGCTCATCACGAACAAGCACGTGGTCGCCGACTCGGACCAGCTGCAGGTGAGCACGTACGACGGGCGTGACATCGCGGTGGGCACCGCGGCCACCGCGGCCCTGGCCGACCTGGCGGTGGTCCGGACGAGGGACCCCCTGCCGTCGTACCCCGAGCTGGCCGGCGGCGACCCGGTCGCCGGCGACCCGGTGACGGTGGTGGGCTACCCCGAGGGCGGCGCGCTCACCGTCACCACGGGCACCGTGATCGGCACGGCGCACGACCCCCTGAACGCGAACCTGGGCGAGGTCCTCGTCACGGACGCCCCGGTCGAGCCGGGGTCGTCGGGGTCGGCGGCCCTGGACCAGGCGGGCCGTGTCATCGGCGTCGTCTACGCCAAGACGGCCGACGGCCAGAGCCTCCTCGTGCCGCTCTCCACGCTCCAGCAGATGCTGGCCGACGACGCGGCGTTCACTCCCGTCACGGAGTGCGGCTGACCGGTCACCGGGTCAGCCGCCCAACGGCGCCCAGCACCGATCAGCGCGCCGCGCCGATCCGCAGCTCGAGGGAGTCCACCCGCTCGGAGATCACGTCGGACGCGCCGAGCCGGGAGTTCACCTGGGCCAGCACGGCGTCGAGCCCGGGCCGGTCGAGCCCGGGGTCGAGCGCGAGCACCACGGCGACCTCGGCCTTGCGGCCGGGCTCGGCGTGCGCGCGGACCACGTGCTGCACGGGCGCGGCGGCGATCGCCACGGCCGACGCCACCTCGGGGTCCACCGTGATCTCGTCCGGCCCACCCACCAGCGCCGGACGCCACTCCTTGCCCTGTGCGAGCGCCCACACCGCGGGCCGGGGCACCAGCACGGTGACGGGCCCGGCGGGATCCACCACGAGCAGGGACCAGTCCTCGTTGACGGCGCTGAGCGCCGCGCGCGGCACGTCCACCGGCACCGGGCGGGCGTCCGCCCGCCAGGCGGTCATCGACGCGACGCTCGTGAACACCGGCAGGGCGCGTCGCCCGTCGGGCGACTCCAGCGCCACGATCCCGGTCGACGCCTCCTTGTCGACCTGCAGCCCGTCAGCGGTGGTCTCCTCCGCACCGAGCTCGGCCAGCACGGGCACGAGCACGCGCGTCTGCGCGAGGCGTGCCACGACCGCGCGGAGCGGCGTGCGCCCCTCGGCGTGGCCGGCGAGCAGGGCCGTCAGCTCCAGGTCGGCGGAGCCGTCGTCGTCCGCGAACGCGGACGTGGGCTGGATCGACTTCACCGGGACACGTCCGGCCGGCCGGCGACGTCGAGCGCCTCCGGCAGCGTGAACGCGCCCGCGTACAGGGCCTTGCCCACGACGGCGCCCTCGATGCGGGGCTCCAGCGCCCGCAGCGCCCGCAGGTCGTCGAGCGAGGAGATGCCGCCCGAGGCGACGACGTGCGCGGTGGTGCGCGTGGCGACGTCGGACAGCAGCTCCAGGTTGGGGCCGCGCAGCGTGCCGTCCTTGGTGACGTCCGTGACCACGTAGCGGGCGCAGCCCGCGGCGTCGAGGCGCTCGAGAACCTCCCAGAGGTCGCCGCCCTCCTGCGTCCAGCCGCGGGCGGCGAGCGTGGTGCCGCGCACGTCCAGGCCTACGGCCACGCGGTCGCCGTGCTCGGCGATGACCTTGGCGGTCCACTCCGGGTCCTCCAGGGCGGCGGTGCCGAGGTTCACGCGGCGCGCGCCCGTGGCGAGCGCGCGCTCCAGCGACGCGTCGTCCCGGATGCCGCCCGACAGCTCGACCTGCACGTCCAGGCGGCCCACCACCTCGGCGAGCAGCTCGGCGTTGGAGCCACGCCCGAACGCGGCGTCCAGGTCCACGAGGTGCACCCACTCCGCACCCCCGGCCTGCCAGTCCAGGGCGGCGGACAGCGGGTCCCCGTAGGAGGTCTCGGAGCCGGCCTCGCCCTGGACCAGGCGCACGGCCTGCCCGTCGGCGACGTCCACGGCGGGCAGCAGCACCAGTCGGTCGGTCATGTCTCTCCAGTCTTGGTGGTCGGTGCCCGACGCCGGACCGGTCGCCTCGCGCGGAGGCGACCGGTCCGGCGTCGGGCACCCGTGGTGACGGGCGGCTCGCCTCAGGCGAGCGAGCGGACCCAGTTCTCGAGCAGGGTGGCCCCGGCGTCGCCGGACTTCTCGGGGTGGAACTGCGTGGCGCTGAGCGGGCCGTCCTCGACGGCCGCGACGAAGCGCGCGCCCCGCTGGGGCGTGCCGTGATGGGCCCAGGTCACACGCGGTGGCGTGTAGTGCTTGCTCGCGAAGTCGTCGTGCCCCTGGGTGAACTCCTGCGCGGCGTACGAGTGCACGAAGTAGAAGCGCTCGTCGCGCACGCCGGCGAACAGGACCGAGTCCTCCGGGGCCTCGACGGGCGACCAGCCCATGTGCGGCACCACGGGTGCGTCGAGGCGCTCGACCGTGCCGGCCCACTCCCCCAGGCCCTCGGTCTCGACGCCGTGCTCGACGCCGCGCGCGAACAGGATCTGCATGCCCACGCAGATGCCGAGCACCGGGCGGCCGCCCGCGAGGCGGCGGTCGACGACCTCGCCGCCGCGCACCGTGCGCAGCCCCTCCATGCACGCGGCGAACGCGCCGACGCCGGGGACCAGCAGCCCGTCGGCCTCCTGCGCGGCGGTGCGGTCGGCGGTGAGCTCGGCCTCGGCACCCACGCGCTCCAGCGCGCGGACGGCGGACCGGACGTTGCCGAAGCCGTAGTCGAGGACGACGACCTTGGGAGCGCCCATCACTCCGGCTTCCTGCGCGCCTTGCGCGCGGCCGAGGTGAGCAGGCGGACCGCCTTGAAGCGGCTGATGGACGACGACGCGACGACGCCGTCCAGCTCGGCCACCGTCTTGAAGCCCGTCAGCAGGTCCTCCAGCTCCTCCGGGGCGCCGCCCAGCACCAGGCCCGGGGAGAGCTCGTCGCCACGCTCGCCGTCGGTGAAGCGCAGCGCCGTCAGCTGCTCGCCACGGCGGGTGACGAGGACCAGCGGCACGCCGCGGACCAGGCCGGAGATGGCGGCGGCGGCCTGCTCGGGGGCGTCGCCGGCGCGGTCGCGCAGCACGGCCAGGGCCCCGATGGACGTGGGCACGGCGTCGACGTCGAGCCCGGAGAGCGCGCAGGCGGCGGCCAGCGGGCCCGCCCCGGCGATCTGCGTGACGAGGACAGCGAGCTCCGGGTCGGTGGTGGGGTTCGTCAGCGACGAGAGGTCGTCCGGGATCTCGAAGTCGAGGTCGTCGAGACCGGGCAGGTCGTCCGGGGTCGTCGGCTCGTCTGCCGGGCTTCCGGGGGTGGGGTTGCCGTGGGTGTCGGACATGCGGTTACAGCGCACCCTTCGTGGACGGGATGCCCTCGACGCGAGGGTCGAGAGCGACGGCGGCGCGCAGCGCGCGCGCCAGGGCCTTGAACTGGGCCTCGACGATGTGGTGGGGGTCGCGGCCCGCGAGCACGCGCACGTGCAGCGTGATGCCGGCGTGGTGCGCGACCGACTCCAGCACGTGGCGCGTCAGGGAGCCGGTGAAGTGGCCGCCGATGAGGTGGTACTCCTGCCCGGCGGGCTCGCCCTCGTGCACCAGGTACGGGCGGCCGGACACGTCCACGACCGCGAGCGCCAGCGCCTCGTCGAGGGGCACGGTGGCGTCGCCGTACCGGGCGATGCCGACCTTGTCGCCGAGGGCCTCGCGCAGCGCCTGGCCGATGCAGATGGCGACGTCCTCGACGGTGTGGTGCGCGTCGATGTGCGTGTCGCCGGACGCGTGGACGGTGAGGTCCATGAGGGAGTGCTTGCCCAGGGCGGTGAGCATGTGGTCGTAGAACGGGACGCCGGTGGCGACGTCCGTGCGCCCGGTGCCGTCGAGGTCGAGCTCGACGAGGACCTTGGACTCGGACGTGGCGCGCTCGACGCGGCCGGTGCGGGTCATGCTTCCTCCTTGAGAAGGACCTGGGTCAGGGCGTCCCGGAACGCCGCAGTCTCGGCAGTGGTGCCGACGGAGACGCGGAGCCACCCGTCGGGGCCGGTCTCCCGGATGAGCACGCCGTGGTCGAGAAGACCCTGCCAGACGGCGTGGCGGTCGGCGAACCGGCCGAAGAGCACGAAGTTCGCGTCGGACTCGGCCACCTCGAACGGCGTGCCGTCGGCGTGGGTCTGGGCCCGGAGCCAGGCGACGAGCCCGTCGCGCTCGGTGCGGAGCGTGTCGACCTGCGCGAGCAGGGACTCGCGGTGGCGCAGGGCCGCGCGGGCGGTGGCCTGGGTGACGGCGCTGAGGTGGTAGGGCAGGCGCACGACGCGCAGGGCGTCCACGAGCTCGCGGCTCGCGGCGAGGTAGCCGACGCGCGCGCCGGCGAGGGCGAACGCCTTGGACATGGTGCGCGAGACGGCCAGGTGCGGGTGGTCGGCGAGCAGCGCGAGGGCCGACGGCGTCCCGGCGCGCCGGAACTCGGCGTAGGCCTCGTCGACGACGACGACGGCGGGTGCGCCCGTACCGTCCACGTCCACGTCGCGGGCGGCCGCGAGGACCGCCTCGATCGTGGCGGTCGGCAGGGCGGTGCCCGTCGGGTTGTTGGGGCTGGTCAGGAGGATCACGGAGGGCCGGTGCTCGGCCACGGCTGCGACGGCGGCGTCCGGGTCGAGGGTGAAGTCCTCCTCGCGGCGGCCGGTGACCCAGGTGGTGTGCGTGTCACGCGCGTACTCGGGGTACATCGAGTACGTGGGCGCGAAGGACAGCGCGGTGCGCCCGGGCCCGCCGAAGGCCTGCAGCAGGTGGAGCATGACCTCGTTGGAGCCGTTGGCGGCCCAGACGTCGAAGCCCTCCATGCAGACGCCCGACTCGAGCATCAGGTAGTCCGCGAGGTCGGCGCGCAGGGCCGGGAAGTCGCGGTCGGGGTACCGGTTGAGGCTGCGGGCCGCACGGGTCACCTCGGCCGCGATGGTCGCCACCACGTCGTCGTCCGGGGGGTACGGGTTCTCGTTGACGTTCAGCAGGACCGGCACGTCGAGCTGCGGGGCGCCGTAGGGCTCCTCGTCGGCGAGCTCGGGACGCAGGGGCAGCACGGCCCGGCGTCCCGTGCTGGGGGTCGTGGTCACCGTCCCAGTCTACGGAGGCTGTCACGGCGGACGGATGTGAGTCCGCCCACCGAACGTCCCTGGCGGGCCGTCCCCGGCGAGCGCCCGGCGGCGCAGCTCGCGCGCGACGAGCTCGGTGCGGGAGGTCGCCCGGTTCGCCCGCAGCAGGGCCGACACGTGCACCGCCACCGTCCGCTCGCTGAGGCCGAGGGCGGCGGCGACGGCTGCGTTGCTCCAGCCCTCGACGAGCAGGTCCAGCACCCGCCGCTGCGCCGGCGTGGCCGCCAGGTGTCCGACGACGGCGCCCACCTCTCGCTCGACCCGCGCCGACACGCGGCCGGGCCAGGCGGCGAGGATCGTGCGGGCGCGCACGAGGTGCGCGGCGGCCGCGCCGTCCCGTCCGTGGAGGCGCTCCCGCCGCGCGAGCGCGAGGAGGGCACGGGCCTGGTCGGTCGCGGGGAGGGAGGGCAGGTCCAGGGTGTCGAGCAGGGCGTCGGCGTCGGGCGCCCCGGGGCCGGGCGACCCGGAGTCGTGCGCCCACGCGGGGGCCGGGAGGGCGCCCGCGGGCCGGTCCTCGGCGTCGGCCAGCAGCAGGCGTGCCAGCGCCTCGCGGCGCGGTGGGCCCAGCCCGCCCGGGACCACCCGCCGGAGGAACGCGCGCACGTCGTCGGGCGGATGGCCGGCGTCGAGGGCCACGAGGGCGGCGTGCCACGCCCGGCCCCGGCGGGACGCGTGCCCCGCCCGGTCGGTGCAGGCCGCGTAGGCGCGGAGGGCCGCCGCGAGCGAACCACCGCCCGCGGCGGCGGCGATCACCCCGCCGAGGTACGCGTAGACCCGGACCCAGGGGTGGTCGACGGCGACGCTCGACGCCACGGCCCGGCGTCCGAGCTCCCGCGCGTCGGCGTCCCGTCCTGCCTCCCAGGCGAAGGTGGCGCCCTTGGCGAGCACGGCCACCAGCTCGTTGCGCTGGGTCTCGCGGTCGAGGTGGGTCCGGGCGTGCTCCCAGCCCCGTTCCCACTGCCCGGTGTGCCACGCCAGGTCCACGGCCTGGCGCAGCACGGTGCCCGGGTCGGGCAGGTCGTGGGCGAGCGTCAGGGCCCGGCCCACCCACTCCCACGCGCGCGAGTGGACGGGCCCCGGTCCCGCGCCGAGGGTCCGCCAGGCGTCGTCCATCCGCAGCACCAGGCCGTTCGTGATCGCGCGTGACGCCGCGTCCAGCAGCTCGGGCTCGCGCGCGACGGCGATGCGGTCGAGCTCGGCCAGCGCCGCCGCAAGCCCGTGGGCGTCCCATCCCTCGGGGGGTTCGACGACGTTCCGGCTCACCGTGGCGTGCGCGACGGCGGCCCGGAGGCCGGCGCTCGGACCGGGCACGGTGGCCGCCAGCGCGGTCGCCGCCTCAGCGACGAGCCGCGCCTCGGCCATCCGCTCCGCCCGCACCAGGGCCACGCTCCGGGCGGCGAGCACCTCCGCGCGGAGCGCCGGGTCGTCGCCCGCGAGCGCCTCCGCCTCGTCGAGCGACCGCCAGGTGGCCGCCGCGTCGCCGCGGAGCCAGGCCGCGCGGCTCAGGTGGAGGAGGTCTCGGAACCGGCTCATCTACGTAGTATTGACTAGTGCCATGATTCCGGCGCCCACCATCCTGGCGCCATGGCCGCCACCACGTCCCCGCCCGACGCCCTCCACCTGGAGTCGCTGACCCGCGTGTTCACCCCGCGGGGCAAGGCGCCGGTGACCGCCCTCGACGGCGTGGACCTGCGGCTGCCGGCCGGCGGGGTCCACGGTCTCCTCGGGCCGAACGGCGCCGGCAAGACCACGCTCTGCAAGATCGCGTGCACGGTGCTGCTGCCGACGTCGGGCCGCGCGAGCGTGCTGGGCTTCGACGTCGTCCGGGACGCAGCGGAGGTCCGCCGGGAGATCGGCATCGTCTTCGGCGGCGAGCGCGGGCTGTACGGGCGGCTCTCCGCCCGCGAGAACCTCGAGTTCTGGTGCGCCATGCACGGCCTCGGCCGGCGCGAGACCCGTACCCGGGTCTCGGCGCTGCTCGACCGGCTCGGGCTGGCCGACCGGGCGGACAGCCTGGTCGAGACGTTCAGCCGCGGCATGAAGCAGCGGGTCCACCTGGCACGCGGCCTCGTCGCCGACCCGCCGCTCCTCCTCCTCGACGAGCCGACCGTCGGCATGGACCCCGTCTCGGCGCACGACTTCCGCGCCCTCGTGGGCGAGCTGCGTACCGAGGGGCGCACCGTCGTCCTGACCACCCACGACATGGCCGAGGCGGAGTCGGTCTGCGACACGGTCACGTTCGTCGACCACGGCCGGGTCGTCGGGACAGGCACTCCCGGCGACGTGCGCGGACTCCTCGCGCGCGGGAGCCGTATCCGGGTGCACGACGTCGCCGACGCCCGCGCGCTCGCCGGGCCGCTGGACCTCCCCGGCGTCCTGACGACGCACGACCCGGCCCGGCGCACGCTCGACGTCGACGTGGAGGGGGGCCAGGACGTCGTCGGGCAGGTGATGGCCGCGATCCTCGCCGCCGGTCACACCTCGGTGACCGCGGGGCCGCCGTCCCTGGAGGAGGTCTACCTGGGCCTCCTGGGGACGGACGGCGACGGGAACCGGCGCGGGATGCGGGTGGGCTCGTGAGCGTGGTGCGGACCGTGGCGACAGGGGTCGTGGTGCAGCTGCGGCAGATGCGGGGCACGCCCGACTGGTTCCTCGCACTGTTCACTGCGCCGCTGACCACCGCGGTCTTCGTGACGATCTTCCTGCACGCCGGTCGCGGCGACCTCACCGCGTACGGCGTCCTGGCGCCCGCCCTGATCGCCCTCTGGCAGATGAGCCTGCAGACCGCCGGCGAGCTGATCGCCAAGGACCGGGAGAACGGGTCGCTCGAGGCGCTGCTGGCCGCGCCCGCGCCGTTCGCGGCGCTCCTCGGGGGGCGCGTCCTCGCGGTCGTCGCCGTCTCCCTGGTCGCCTTCGCCGAGGCCTGGGCCGTGGGCTGGGCGCTCACCGGCTCCCCGGTGGACGTGGCCCATCCCTGGGTCTTCCTCCTGGTGCTGGGGCTGACCGCCCTCGCGATGACCGGCTGGGCAGGGGTCATGGCGTGCGTCTTCGTGCTCGCCCGCTCGGCGCGGACCTTCCAGAACTCGCTCAGCTACCCCTTCTACGTGCTCGGTGGCGTGCTCGTTCCGGTGTCGCTCCTGCCCACCTGGGTCGAGTGGCCCTCCCGGCTGGTGTTCCTGTCGTGGTCGTCGGACCTGTTGCGGGACGCGCTGGCCGCCGGGCCCGTGGTCGGCCTCGGAGCCCGGCTGGCCGCGGTCGTCGGGCTCGGCGCCGCCGGGTACGTCGTCGCCCATGGCCTGCTCGGGCGCACGCTGCAGCGTGTCCGCCGGACCGGGAGCCTCGCGCATGCCTGAGCTCACCACCCCTGCCCCGGAGGCCACGGGCAGCGTCCGCAGGCCGAGCCCCGGGCGGAGGCCGAGCCCCGGCCGGATCGTGGCCGCCGCGTCGCGGGTCGCTCTCGCCGACCTGCGCACCGTCTACACGCCACTGACCTGGTCCGTCGGATGGCTGGGCCGCATCGTGACCCAGGTGGTCTTCTTCGCGATCATCGGCCTGCTCCTCGACGACCGCGAGGCGCTCGTCCGGCTCTTCGTGGGCCAGGCGGTCATGGTGGCCGTCGTCGAGGTGTTCATGTCCGTCGCCTCGACGACCTGGGAGCGCAGCACCGGCACGCTCGCCCTGCTGGTGTCCGCCCCGGGGCCGCTGTGGCCGGTGTTCGTGGGCAGGTCGCTGCAGTGGATCCCGAGCGGCGTGGCCACGTCGGGTGTCGCGCTGTTCGTGGTGGGTCCGTTCCTCGGCGTGACGTGGACCGTGGGCGCCGCCGTCGCCGCCGGGCTGACCGTGCTCCTGACCGCCTGCGCCATGTACGGGGTCGCGCTCTCGCTCGCCGCCGTCGTGCTGCGCGGGCCGCGGTGGCGGAACATCGTGAGCAACGTCGCCCACACGCTGGTGATGCTCGTCACCGGCGTCACCGTCCCCGTCGCGACGTGGCCGGGGTGGGTACAGGCCCTCGCGCAGACGCTGCCCATGACCCACGGGCTCGACGGCGTCCGGGCGCTCCAGGCCGGCGGCGGGCCGGGCGCCGTCGGGGAACCGCTGCTGTGGGCGTTCCTGACCGGTGCCGGATGGTTCGCGCTCGCCGCGCTCGGCTTCACGCTCTTCGGCGAGGCCGGGCGTCGGGACGGGACCATCGACCTGGACGAGTAGCGCGGGTTGTCCACAGGTGGCGACCGCCGACCGGCCCGAGCGTCGGTGGTCGCCCCTACGATCGACACGTGACTTCTTCGGACCCGTTCGCCGACCTCCCCTTCGCGATGGACGAGCCCCCCGACGACTTCGGGGAGCCGCCCACGTCCGACGCGCCCGGCGCGGCGCCCGCCGGCCGGGCTGCGGCCCCCCGGCGACCCGGCGCCGCCGCGCCTGTCTCGCCCGAGGCGGCGAAGGCGGCGAAGCTGGCGATGCTGCGCGACCTGATGGAGGGGGCGGGCCAGGGCGGGACGCTGCGCGACGAGGCCGAGGTCGCCCTCCGCCAGCTCGTGGGGCGCGAGGACGCGGTGCTCCGCGAGGACCAGTGGCTGGCGATCGAGGCGCTGACCGCGTTCCGGCGCCGCGCGCTCGTGGTCCAGCGCACCGGGTGGGGCAAGTCGGCGGTGTACTTCGTCGCGACCCGCCTGCTGCGCGCGCGAGGTGCCGGGCCCACGATCATCGTGTCACCGCTGCTCGCCCTCATGCGCGACCAGATCGCGGCCGCGGCGCGCGCCGGGATCCGGGCCGTCACCATCAACTCCGCGAACGTCACCGAGTGGGCCGAGGTCCACGCGGCGATCGGGCGCGGGGAGGTGGACGTGCTGCTCTGCTCCCCCGAACGGCTCAACAACCCGGGCTTCCGCGACGAGGTGCTGCCGCGCCTGGCGGCCGACGCGGGCCTCGTCGTGATCGACGAGGCGCACTGCATCAGCGACTGGGGACACGACTTCCGGCCGGACTACCGGCGCATCCGCACCCTGCTGACGGACCTGCCGCCAGGCATCCCGGTGCTGGCGACGACGGCCACGGCCAACGCGCGCGTGACCGCCGACGTGGCGGAGCAGCTCGGGGTGTCGGGCGGCGCAACGGCGGAGGACGTGCTCGTGCTGCGTGGCGCGCTGGACCGCGAGTCCCTGCACCTCGCCGTGCTGGAGCTGGGAGACCAGCCCACGCGCGTGGCCTGGCTGGCGGAGACGCTCCAGGACGTCGACGGGTCGGGCATCGTGTACTGCCTCACCGTCTCCGCGGCGGAGCAGGTCGCGGAGCAGCTGCGCGGGCACGGGCTCGCCGTCTCCGCCTACACGGGCCGCACGGAGCCCGCCGAGCGCGAGCAGCTCGAGACCGACCTCAAGGAGAACCGCGTCAAGGCCCTCGTGGCCACGTCCGCGCTCGGCATGGGTTTCGACAAGCCCGACCTCGGGTTCGTGGTGCACCTCGGCGCTCCCTCGTCCCCGATCGCTTACTACCAGCAGGTCGGTCGTGCGGGACGTGGCGTGGACCGGGCCGTCGTGGTGCTCCTCCCGGGGCAGGAGGACAAGGCGATCTGGGACTGGTTCGGCGAGCAGGCGTTCCCGGCCGAGGCCCAGGTGCGCGCCACCCTGGCCGCGCTGCAGGGCGCCGGCGGGACCCTGTCGACGGCCGCCCTCGAGGCGCACGTGGACCTGCGCCGGTCCCGGCTCGAGACCATGCTCAAGGTGCTCGACGTCGACGGCGCCGTGAAGCGGGTCCAGGGCGGCTGGGTCGCCACCGGTCAGGAGTGGGTCTACGACGCGCAGCGGTACGAGCGGGTCGCCGCGACCCGCGCGGCCGAGCAGCAGGCGATGGTCGACTACGTCGCGACGCCCGGGTGCCGCATGGCCTACCTGCGCGCGCAGCTCGACGACCCGCAGCTCGAGCCGGGCTGGGAGTGCGGGCGGTGCGACCGGTGCGGCGGCGTGGACCTGCCCGACGCGCCGGACGCGGAGGCGATCGCCGAGGCGCGTGCCGAGATGGACCGGCCGGGCGTCGAGATCGAGTCGCGCCGCATGTGGCCCACCGGGCTGTCGACCCTCGGGCTCGACGTGAAGGGCCGCATCCCGGCCGGGGAGCAGGCCGAGCCCGGGCGGGCCGTGGCCCGGCTCGACGGGCTCGGCTGGTCGGGTCCCCTGCGCGACCTGCTCGCCCCCGGTGCGCCCGACGGCGAGGTGCCGGTGCCGCTGCGCCGCGCCGCCGCCCGGGTCCTCGACGACTGGGCGGCGCTGCGTGAGGCGGCACCCGTGAGTGACGAGGGCGACGCCCCGCCGGGCGACGCCCCGGCCGACGAGGCCACCCCCGGACGGCTGCTCGTCCAGGGCGTCGTGGCGGTCCGGTCGGTGACCCGCCCGCAGCTCACCTTCCACCTCGCGACCGGGCTGGCGAAGTACCTCGGGGTCCCCCTGATCGGCGCCGTCGGCCCCGTCCCCGGCCAGGAGGAGCCCGGCCGGCACGACGTGAACTCGGCGATGCGGCTCGCCGGGGTGATGCGTCGGCTGCAGCTCGAGCTCGGCGAGCCCGCGCTCCGCGGGCTGCCCGGCCGCGCGGTGCTCCTCGTCGACGACTACACGGACTCCGGCTGGACGGTCACCGTCGCGTCGCGGCTCCTGCGGCAGGCAGGGGCGTCGGCGGTCTACCCGTTCGTGCTGGGGGTGCGGTAGCCGACGGGGGTTGGACGGGCCGGGTCCGGCCGGGCCGGCGGGCCCGGCGAGGCCCGGCCCCGGCGAGGCCCGGCCCCGGCGTCAGATCGCGTCGAGCAGGCCGCGCACGTCGTCGGCGCTGAGCGAGGCCGAGAACACGCCCTCGTCGTCGCCGAGGACGGCGTCGAAGAGCTGAGCCTTGCGCTGCTTCAGCGCCATGACCTTCTCCTCGACGGTCCCCTCGGAGACGAGCCGGAACACCATGACGTTGCGCGTCTGGCCGATGCGGTGCGTCCGGTCGATCGCCTGCGCCTCCGTGGCGGGGTTCCACCACGGGTCGAGCAGGTAGACGTAGTCGGCCTCGGTGAGGTTCAGCCCGAACCCGCCGGCCTTGAGGCTGATGAGGAACACAGGCGCGGTGCCGTCCTTGAACCGGCGGATCACCTCGGCGCGGTCGGTCGTGGACCCGTCAAGGTACTCGACGTCGAGCCCGGCCTGGCGGCACCGGTCCGCAGCCCGCTGGAGGAACGACGTGAACTGGGAGAACACCAGCGCCCGGTGCCCCTCGGCGGCGAGCTCGACCAGCTGCTCCTCCAGCACCTCGAGCTTGGCGGAGCGCACCCCCCGGTACGCCACCGGGTCCACGAGGGTGGCGTCGAGGGCCAGCCTCCGCAGGGTCGTGAGCGCACGGAAGATGGCGACCCGGTTCGCGTCGAAGTCGGTCAGGAGGCCGAGCATCCGGGACCGCTCGCGCTGCAGGTGCGTGTCGTAGACGCGCCGGTGCCGCGGGTCCAGGGTCACCCGGAGCACCTGCTCCTGACGGGCGGGCAGCTCCGGGGCCACCTGCTCCTTGGTGCGGCGCAGAAGCAGCGGCCGCACCCGGCGCCTGAGCCTGGCCAGGGTCGCGGCTCCCGCCCTGGCCACCGACGCGTCGCGCGCCCCCGGGCTGAGGGCGGCGTCACGGGCGGCGGCCTCGACCGGCCGGACGTACTCCAGGCGGAACCTGCCCGCCGACGGGAACAGCCCGGGCGCGACGATCGCCAGCATCGCCCACAGCTCCATGAGGTTGTTCTCGAGCGGCGTGCCGGTGATCGCCACCTTGAACGGCGCCCGCAGCCGCCGGGCACACTCGTTGGCCCGGGTCTGGTGGTTCTTCGCGAACTGGGCCTCGTCGAGCACGAGCCCGCTCCACGCGACGTCGGCGAACGCCTCGAAGTCCAGGCGGAAGATCGCGTAGGAGGTGACGACGACGTCGGCCCCCGCGGCCGCCTCCGCGACGGTGGTGCCGGCCTTCGCCGCGGTGGTGGGCAGGACCACCACCCGAAGGTCCGGGGTGAACCGCTCGGCCTCCGCCGCCCAGTTGCTCACCACCGAGGCGGGCGCCACCACGAGGAACGGGCTCGCCGCCGGTGACTCGGCGCGCGCGTGCGCGAGGAAGGCGAGCGTCTCCACCGTCTTGCCGAGCCCCATGTCGTCGGCGAGGATCCCGCCGAGCCCTCGCTCCCAGAGGAACGTCAGCCACTCGAAGCCGTGCTGCTGGTAGGGCCGTAGCTCGGCCTTGAGCCCCACCGGCACCGGCACGGCCGTGGTCAGCGGGTCGTCGCCCGGAGACTCGCCCGAACGGACGAGGGCCAGCAGGTCACCGACGGAGCGCCGCCACGCGTCCGACTGCTCGACGACGTCGGCGACCTCCTCCAGCTCTCCCCACAGCCCTGCCTGATACCGGCTGAGCCGCAGGGTCGTCGGGTTGTCGCTCAGGCGCTTCGCCTCGTCGATCAGGTCGCGGAGCTTGTCGAACACCGGCCGGTCGGTGCGCATCCAGGAACCGTCGACGAGCAGCAGCCGGCCGGTGCCACGCACCAGGGCCTCGAAGAGCGGCCGGAACGGGATCTCCCGGCCGTCGACGCGCACGGAGAGCTGGAGGTCGACCCAGTCGTGGTCGTTGGTGGCCGCCGCGGCGAGGCCCACCACCGGACGCTGGTCGAGCTCCGCGTAGGCGGGGACGTCCTCGGCGTCGACCCGGACGTCGCCCAGCCCGCGCAGGACCGGCACGACCGACCGCGTGAGGTCCAGCGCGGCCAGGCCGAGAAAGTCGCGCGCCTCGGCCACGGCGAAGCCGCCGAACCCGTCGGCCTGCCGCACCGCGTCCTCGACCCGTCCGAGGATCGCCCGTTCCAGCCCGGGGTCGCGCAGCGGGTCCGCGTCGTCGGGCCCGAAGGGGCGCCGAGCGCTGCCGTACTCCCACTCCCAGCTGACGCCCGCCCGGGCCGGCGACTCGTAGCGCACGTGCGCCACGAGCACGGGCCGCGGCGGCTCGGGCAGGTCGACCGTGCCGTCGGACCGGACGCCGACCCGGCGCCGCAGCGAGGGGTAGACCTCGCCGAGGAACTCCGGGACGTCCGCGGGCGGGACCACGGTCTCCGGCAGCGCGAGCAGCTCCCGCTGCGGGACGGTCAGCGCCCCGCGCACCGGCCCCAGCAGGAGGACCTGGCCGCCGTCGTGCGGCTCAACGGCGAAGAGCCCGGCCGGGCCCGCCGCCCCGAAGGCCGACGCCGCGACCCGGACGCCGTCGAACCGCAGCGCGGGCGCGAGACGGAGCCCGCCGTCGCCGGTGGACGAGGCCTCGGCCACGACCTCGGCCTGCCGCGCGAGGCGCACCGTCTCGCCCTTGGCCGCGCCGACCAGCTCGATCCCCAGGTCCGCCGCCTGCTCCAGGTGCGTCCAGACGGCGCGCCCGAGGTCCTCGAGGTCCACCCAGGCGGGCAGGCGGTAGCGGCCGCCGCGGTTCGCGGCCAGGTCGGCGAGCTCGGCGAACCACTCCCGGACCTGCGGGCCCAGCGGCAGCCCGTACCCGTAGCGGAGCCGGTCCCACGACGCCTCGGACCCCGCGGTCCACCTCGCGGAACCGGTGCGCAGCGCGGGGCGCACGGCGATCGCCGGCGGGGGTGCGCCGGGGAGCACCGCCGACGCGCCCGTGAGCCGGACGCGGAGCCCGGCGGTCAGGTCGCCGCCCGCCGCTCCGGGAGCGGGTCCCGCCGTCACCCGGCCGAGGGCGTCGCGCCACGTGGCGCGGCGCGGGTGTCCGGCCGCCTCCGCCG
This sequence comes from Antribacter gilvus, assembly GCF_003946865.1. GTDB lineage: Bacteria > Actinomycetota > Actinomycetes > Actinomycetales > Cellulomonadaceae > Antribacter > Antribacter gilvus. The sequence goes on along the minus strand of NZ_QXTH01000003.1, from coordinate 362,760 downwards.
GGTCCTCCTCCGCCGCCACGCCGCTCTCGATGAGCGTCGCGGCCACGTGCTTGCAGTCGGTCCCGACGGGGCACGAGCAGTCGGCAGCGATCACCTCGTACCGGCCGGAGCGCGCCACGTCGAACGTCACGAGGCAGGTGTAGACGCTGCGCCCGCTCCCCCGCACCCGCGCGCCGAGCTCGCGCGTCCTGGCCCGCCACGTCCAGTCGAGGACACGGCCCGATCGCTGGTAGTCCAGCCCGCGCTCGTAGGCCGCGGCGCCGACCAGGCGGCGCACGGCAGCCGCGTCAAGGCTCGGCGGGGAGGCGGGGAGGACCACCGCCCCATGGTTCCACAGGGTCCGGGCCGGGCGTACGACGACGGGCCGAGTGCCCCAGCCCCGCGTCGCCGAGACAGCCAGCCCGTCCGACAGACTCGCTGTCTCGGCGGGCCCGCGAGTGTAGATACGGCTTGCGTTATATAACGCCTCACGCATACGATCGTTCCATGAGCTCCACCGCGGCCCGTTCTCTCGACGCCCTCGGCGATCCCGTCCGGCGCCGCGTCGTCGAGCTCCTCGCCGACGGTCCCCGCACCGCCGGCGAGCTTGCCGACACGCTGCGTGACGAGCGCGGCCTCTCCCAGCCCGGCACCTCCCGGCACCTGCGGGTGCTCCGCGAGTCGGGCCTGGTCACGAGCAGCACGGACGCCCAGCGCCGCGTGTACGCGCTCCAGCCCGGCGCCCTGCGCGACACCCAGGACTGGCTCGCCTCCGTCGCGGCCTTCTGGACCCAGCGCCTGGACGCCCTCGACACCGAGATCGCCCGCGGTCACCGCGAGCGCCACCCCCAGGAGGACGCATGACCACCCCCAACCTCGGCGCCCTGCGCCGCCTGGCCCCGGCCGGCGGCTCGCTGCCCGACGGCGGCCCCGCGCTCGCCGTCCGCTTCGAGCGCACCTTCACCACCACCCCGGTCGACCTGTGGGACGCCCTGACCCGGCCGGAGCGGGTCGTCCGGTGGATGGGCGAGCTCACCGGCGACCTACGGGCGGGCGGCGACTTCGTCATCGACCTGACCGGCGGCGACCCGGAGAGCGAGGCCCGCAACTGGGGCCGGGTGGTCGAGTGCGAGCCGGGGCGCCGGCTGCTGATCACCTGGGAGGCGCCGGGCGGGCAGGCCACGTCGGAGGTCGAGGTGACCACGTCCGCCGTCGGGCAGGGTGACGCCGCTCTGCTCACGCTCGAGCACCGGGCGCTGCCGGAGGCTGCCGCGCGCGGCTACGGCGCCGGGTGGCACGACTTCCTCGACCAGCTCGACGCCGACCTGGCCGGGCGGCCGCAGGCCGACTGGGACGCGCTGTTCGCCGAGTACCTGCCGGTGTACCGGGAGCTGCCGGTCGCCGACGACGGCCGCTGACCGGCCCCGCCGCGCCTCCGAGGGGTGCGGTGGGCACCGGGCCCTCTAGACTCGTGGCTCGTGATCCGCCTGAACCCCGAACAGCTCGTCTTCGTGACGGAGCGCCACCTGGCCACCCTCACGACGCTGCGCGAGGACGGCTCGCCCCACGTGGTGCCGGTCGCGTTCACGTGGGACCCGGAGCACGGGGTGGTGCGGATCACGACGAACCGGGAGTCGGTCAAGGCGCGCAACGCTGCGCCCCGGCCGGACGGGACCCCGGCGCGGGGTGCGATCTGCCAGGTGCAGGGCGGTCGCTGGATCACCCTGGAGGGCACCATCGAGGTGAACGAGGACCCCGCGGAGATCGCCACCGCCGTCGAGCGCTATGCGCGCCGCTACCGCCCGCTGCCCGAGAACTCGCAGCGGGTGGTGCTGCGGCTGACGCCCGACAAGGTCATGGCGTCCACGTACATGGCGTCGTAGCCCGGCGGGCTGCGGGGCCCGCGGACGGCGGGACCCACGGACGACGGGCCGGCGGCCCGCCGTCGCGGCGCTCAGCCCACCTGGGCCGCCCTCACCCCCTGCGGCGTCGCCACCGAGACCACGTCGCCGGGGACGAGCTGGCGTCCGCGCTTTGTCTCGACCTGGCCGTTGACGCTGACCTCGCCCTCGGCGACGAGGTCGCGGGCGTGGGTGCCGGACTCGGCGAGGTCGGCGAGCTTGAGGAACTGGCCGAGCCGGATGATGTCGTAGCGGATCGGGATCTCTGGGACGGAAGACATGACCTCATTCTCCCCCGGCGCACGGCGGGCCCGCTCCGGGACCGGTGAGACGTCGCCGCCGGCCCGGCCCGGCGGGAAATAGACTGGCCGCGTGATCCAGCGCATCGATCTCCGCGGGCGGCGCCTCTCGCGCCGCGCCCTGCTCGACATCCTCCCTCGTCCCGACCTGGGGGTCGACGAGGCTGTGCATGTGGTGGAGCCGATCCTGCACGACGTGCGGACCGGCGGCGCGGCAGCCCTGCGCGCCCTCGCCGAGCGCCTCGACGGCGTGCGCCCCGAGCACCTCCGCGTGCCGAAGGCCGCCCTCGACACCGCGCTGGCCGAGCTCGACCCGGCGGTCCGCGCCGCGCTCGAGGAGGCGATCCGGCGGGTGCGCATCGTCCACGCGGCGCAGCTTCCAGCGGACCACTCGACCGAGCTGGCGCCCGGCGCCGTCGTGCGCCAGCGCTGGATCCCGGTGCAGCGCGTGGGCCTGTACGTGCCCGGCGGGCTCGCGGTGTACCCGTCGTCGGTGATCATGAACGTGGTCGCGGCGCAGGAGGCGGGCGTGCCCGGCCTCGCCGTGGCGTCCCCGCCGCAGAAGGACCACGGCGGCCTGCCCCACCCGACGATCCTCGCGGCGTGCGCCCTCCTCGGCGTGGACGAGGTCTACGCCGTGGGCGGCGCCCAGGCGATCGCCATGTTCGCCTACGGCGCCGTGGGCAGCGAGCCGCAGGACGGCGAGGTCCTCTGCGACCCGGTCGACGTGGTGACCGGGCCGGGCAACGTGTACGTCGCCACCGCGAAGCGGCTCGTGCGCGGCGTGGTGGGCATCGACGCCGAGGCAGGCCCCACGGAGATCGCCGTCCTCGCCGACGCCACGGCCGACCCCGGTCACGTCGCCCTCGACCTCATCAGCCAGGCGGAGCACGACCCGCTGGCGGCGTCGGTCCTGGTCACGCCGTCGGCCGAGCTGGCGGGCGCCGTGGAGGCCCGGCTGGTCGACCTGGCCTCGGCCACCAAGCACACCACCCGTGTGGCGCAGGCGCTCGGCGGGCGTCAGTCCGCGATCGTGCTGGTCGACGACGTCGCTGCCGGCCTCGAGGTCGTCGACGCCTACGGAGCGGAGCACCTCGAGATCCAGACCGAGGACGCCGCCGCCGTGGCCGCACAGGTGCGCAACGCGGGCGCCGTGTTCGTGGGGCCGTGGTCGCCCGTGTCGCTCGGCGACTACATGGCCGGCTCGAACCACGTGCTCCCGACAGGCGGCTCCGCCCACTTCGCGAGCGGGCTCGGCGTGCACAGCTTCCTCAAGTCGGTGCAGGTCATCGAGTACACGCGCGAGGCGCTGGCCGAGGTGGCCGACGGCATCGTGGCGGTCGCGAACGACGAGGACCTCCCGGCGCACGGCGAGGCTGTGCGGGGCCGCTTCCACTGACCCGGTAGCTCCGCGAGAACAACATTGCGCAGGCAACCCGGCCGGGTTGCCTGCGCAATGTTGTTCTCGGTGGCGGTTGTTCTCGGGGACGCTGAGGTCAGAAGCCGAACGTCATCACCGGCGGCACGTGCCCGTCGTGCAGCGCGCGCAGCACCGCCAGCTCGTGCGGCACCACGGGGCTGGGCAGCGCGACGAACGAGAACCACGCCAGGCCCGCCGCCTTGTCGGTCTCCTGGAGCTCCGGGGTGCCCGACCAGCGAGTCACCTCGAAGAAGAAGTCGACACGCTGCTCCAGGGCCGGTCCGGTGGGGTCGCCGCGATGCATCGCCGTGAGCGGGCGCACGTCCGCCGGGTCCACGTCGATGCCGAGCTCCTCGCGGGCCTCCCGCACGGCGGCCTGCACCACGGACTCGCCCTCCTCGACGTGCCCCGCCGCCGCGGCGGCCCAGTGCCCGTCCAGGTAGCCGGTGCCCTGCCGCAGCTGGAGCAGCACCTGGCCCTCCCGGCGCAGGAGCACGTAGGCGGCGGGCACCACGCGGAACCGGTGGTCGGCCGAGACGTCGCGCCCGGTCGTCGGAGGGCGCCCCGTCACGACAGGCAGTTCTGACCGAGGAGCGCCTTGAGGTCGCCGAACAACGCGGGCGACTTCTCCACGCGCAGCGTGTCGGCCGCCCGCACCACGGTGCGCTTGCCCGGCTCGGCGACCGCCACGTGCACCTCGGCCGAGCCGGGGTGCGTGGCCAGCACCTCGCGGAGCCGCACGATCACCGGCTCGACGGCGCGGCTGTGCGGCACGGTGACGGCGAGCGGCGAGTCGTTCGTCGTGGTGATGTCGGGCAGCGCCACCTCCATGGCCTGCAGCTGCATGGTCTCGTCGCGGCGGCGTACCTTGCCGCGCAGCACCACCACCTGGTCCTCGGCCAGGACCGTCGAGTAGGCCAGATAGGTCTCGCCGAAGAACATGACCTCGACGGCGCCCTCCAGGTCCTCGATCGTGACGGCCGCCCAGGGGTTGCCGTTCTTGCTCATCTTGCGCTGCACCGACGTGAGCAGGCCCGCGACGGTCACCACCGAGTTGTCCGGCCGGTGCTCGTCGGCCATGAGCGCCGCGATGGACGTGTCGGCCGCCCGGGACAGCACGTGCTCCAGGCCCGACAGCGGGTGGTCGGAGACATAGAGGCCCAGCATCTCGCGCTCGAACGTGAGCTTCTGCTTCTTCTCCCAGTCGGGCAGGTCGGGCACGTCGATCGAGAAGCTGAGCCCCGGCTCGTCGTCGCCCCCGCCGAAGCCGGCGAAAAGGTCGAACTGTCCCTCCGCCTCCTTGCGCTTCACGCTGATCACCGCGTCCACCGCCTGCTCGTGGATGACGAGCAGCGAGCGCCGCGTGTGCCCGAGCGAGTCGAACGCACCGGCCTTGATCAGTGACTCGATGGTGCGCTTGTTGCAGACCACGGCTGGCACCTTGTCGAGGAAGTCCTGGAACGACGTGAAGTCGCCCTTCTCCTCGCGGTTCGCCACGATCGCGTCCACGACGTTGCTGCCCACGTTCCGCACCGCGGTGAGGCCGAAGCGGATGTCCTTGCCGACGGCGGTGAAGTTGGCCGACGACGAGTTCACGTCCGGCGGGAGCACCGTGATGCCCATGCGGCGGCACTCGTTGAGGTAGAGGGCCGACTTGTCCTTGTCGTCCCGCACGCTGGTGAGGAGCCCGGCCATGTACTCGCCCGGGTAGTGCGCCTTGAGGTACGCGGTCCAGTAGGACACGAGGCCGTACGCGGCGGTGTGCGCCTTGTTGAACGCGTAGTCGGCGAACGACTCGAGGACGTTCCACAGCTGACGCTGGGCCTCCTTCGAGAAGCCACGTTCCGTCATGCCGCCGAAGAAGATCTCCTGCTGCTTGTCCAGCTCGGACTTCTTCTTCTTGCCCATGGCGCGACGCAGCAGGTCGGCCTGGCCGAGCGTGTAGCCGGCGACCCGCTGGGCCGTGGCCATGACCTGCTCCTGGTACACGATGAGGCCGTGGGTGGTGTCCAGGATGTCGGAGAGCGGCTCGGCGAGCTCCGGGTGGATCGGGGTGATCTCCTGCTGGCCGTTCTTGCGCAGCGCGTAGTTCGTGTGCGAGTTCACGCCCATCGGGCCGGGGCGGTACAGCGCCAGGACGGCGGAGATGTCCTCGAAGTTGTCGGGCTTCATGAGCCGGAGCAGCGAGCGCATGGGGCCGCCGTCGAGCTGGAACACCCCGAGGGTGTCACCGCGGGCGAGGAGCTGGTACGTCTCGACGTCGTCGAGCTCCAGCGCCTCGAGGTCGAGGGGCGGCTTGCCGTTCAGGACGATGTTCTCGAGCGCGTCGTCGAGGATCGTGAGGTTGCGCAGCCCCAGGAAGTCCATCTTGATGAGGCCGAGGCCCTCGGACGTGGGGTAGTCGAACTGCGTGATGACCGCGCCGTCCTGCGGGCGCCGCATGATCGGGATGATGTCGATCAGCGGGTCGCTGGACATGATGACGCCGGCGGCGTGGACGCCCCACTGGCGCTTCAGGCCCTCGATGCCGCGGGCCAGCTCGACGACCCGCTGGGCCTCGGGGTCGCTGTTGTGGACCTGGCGGAACTCCTCCGCCTCGTTGTAGCGCTTGTCCTCGGGGTTGAAGATGCCGCCGAGCGAGATGTCCTTGCCCATGATGGCCGGCGGCATGGCCTTGGTGAGCTTCTCGCCCATGGCGTAGGGCATGCCGAGGAGGCGCGCCGAGTCCTTGAGGGCCTGCTTGGCCTTGATGGTGCCGTACGTGACGATCTGCGCGACGCGGTCCTCGCCGTACTTCTGGGTGACGTACCTGATGACCTCACCGCGACGGCGCTCGTCGAAGTCGACGTCGAAGTCAGGCATGGACACACGGTCCGGGTTGAGGAACCGCTCGAAGATCAGACCGTGCGGGATCGGGTCGAGGTCGGTGATCCGCATGGCGTAGGCGGCCATGGAGCCGGCGCCGGAGCCACGTCCCGGTCCCACGCGGATCCTGTTGTCCTTGGCCCAGTTGATGAAGTCGGCGACCACGAGGAAGTACCCCGGGAACCCCATCTGGATGATGATCTGGGTCTCGTAGTCGGCGCGCTTGCGCACGTCGTCCGGGATGCCGGCCGGGTAGCGGGCGTGCAGGCCGCGCTCGACCTCCTTGATGAACCAGCTGGTCTCGTCCTCGCCCTCGGGGACGGGGAAGCGCGGCATGTAGTTGGCCGACGTGTTGAACTCCACGTCGCACTGCTCCGCGATGAGCAGCGTGTTGTCGCACGCCTCCGGCACCTCGGCGAAGATCTTGCGCATCTGCGCGGCGGACTTCACGTAGTAGCCCGTGCCGTCGAACTTGAACCGGTTCGGGTCGTCCAGCGTGGAACCGGAGTTGATCGCCAGCAGGGCCTCCTGCGACGAGGCGTCCTCCTCGCGGACGTAGTGCAGGTCGTTCGTGGCGACGAGCGGGGCGCCGATCGTCTTCGACAGCTCCAGGAGCTGCTTGGTCACGCGCGTCTCGATGTCGAGCCCGTGGTCCATGAGCTCGATGAAGAAGTGCTCCTTGCCGAAGATGTCCTGCAGCTCGCCGGCCGCGCGCACCGCCTCGTCGAACTGGCCCAGCCGCATGCGGGTCTGGATCTCGCCCGACGGGCAGCCCGACGTCGCCGTCAGCCCCGCTCCGTAGCGCTGCAGCAGGTCCCGGTCCATGCGGGGCCACTTGCCCATCTGGCCCTCGAGCGAGGCCAGGGAGCTGGCGCGGAAGAGGTTGTGCATGCCCTCCGTGGTGCGCGCCAGCAGCGTCATGTGCGTGTAGGCACCGCGCGCCGACACGTCGTCGCTCTCCTGGCCGGGCTGGCCGAAGCGGACGCGCGTCTGGTCGAACCGGCTGGTGCCCGGCGTCACGTACGCCTCGACGCCGATGATCGGCTTGATGCCCTTGGCCTTCGCCTTGGCCCAGAACTCGTAGGCGCCGAAGATGTAGCCGTGGTCCGTGGTGGCGATCGCCTTCTGACCCAGGCGCTCCACCTCGTCGAAGAGCTCGCCGATCTTCGCCGCGCCGTCGAGCATCGAGTACTCGGTGTGGACGTGGAGATGGACGAAGTCCTCGGCGGTTGTCGGCATGCAGCGAGTCTAGGACGCCACTCCGACACGCCCGGGCGTACGCGCCGAGGCCCTTCTCACAGGACTAGCGGTACGCGGCGCGGACCACCTCGAGCGCGTGCGCCAGGTCCTCCGGGTACTCGCTCGACACCTCGACCCACCGGCTCGTGAGCGGGTGCTCGAACCCCAGCCGCACCGCGTGCAGCCACTGGCGCGTCAGGCCCACGCGCGAGGCGAGCACCGGGTCCGCCCCGTACGTCAGGTCGCCCACCAGCGGGTGCCGCAGGGCCGCGAAGTGCACGCGGATCTGGTGCGTGCGCCCCGTCTCGAGGTGCACCTCCACGAGCGAGGCCGCCGACAGCATCTCCTGCACCTCGTAGTGCGTCACCGACGGCTTGCCGTCGGCCGTCACGGCGAACTTCCAGTCCGAGGTGGGGTGCCGCCCGATCGGCGCGTCGATGGTGCCCCTGGTGGGGTCCGGGTGCCCCTGCGCGAGCGCGTGGTACACCTTGTCGACGGTGCGCTCCTTGAAGGCGCGCTTCAGCCCGGTGTACGCGGCCTCGCTCTTGGCGACGACCATCAGCCCGGACGTACCGACGTCGAGCCGGTGCACGATCCCCTGCCGCTCCGCCGCGCCCGACGTCGACACCCGGTAGCCCGCGGCGGCCAGCGCGCCCACCACGGTGGGCCCGGTCCAGCCCGGGGACGGGTGCGCGGCGACGCCCACCGGCTTGTCGACCACCACGAGGTCGTCGTCGTCGTAGACGATGCCCATGCCGGGCACCGGCTCCGCGACGACTGCCAGGGCCTGGTCGACCGGGTCCGGGACGTCCACCTCGAGCCAGCCGCCGGCCGGCACGCGGTCGGACTTGCCGACCTCCTTGCCGTCGAGCCGGACGGCGCCCGACTCGGCGAGCTCCGCCGCACGCGTGCGGGAGAAGCCGAGCATGCGGGCGAGGGTCGCGTCGACCCGCTCGCCGGCGAGCCCGTCCGGGACGGGCAGGGTGCGGAGCGGCATCAGTCCGCGTCCGGCTTCGGCGGGTCCGCCTTCTCGCCCGACGTCGTCCCCGCGTCCTTGCTGTCATCGTCGCGGCGGCCGTCGAGGCCGATGCCGAGGAGCGACAGGATCGCGATGTGGACGGCTGCTGCGACGATCGCGATGTCGGCCACGTTGCCGACGAAGAAGCCGGCGTAGTCGATGAAGTCCACCACGTGCCCGCGGGCGAAGCCGGGATCACGCAGGAGCCGGTCCACAAGGTTCCCGACGGCGCCACCGAGCAGGAGGCCGAGCGCCACCGCCCAGCCCCGCGAGCCGATCCGGCCGATCATCCGGACGATGACGACGACGACGACCGCCACGACGATCGTGAGGAGCCACGTCATGCCCGTCGCGATCGAGAGCGCGGCGCCCGGGTTGTAGATCAGGCGCAGCTGCAGCAGCTCGCCCACCAGCGGGATCGGCGCGTCACCCACCGACATCGACGACTCGGCCCACCACTTGGTGAGCTGGTCGGCAGCCAGTACGGCTGCGGCCAGGACCGCGGTCCAGGTCACGAGGACGCGGCTGGCCCGCGGGCGGGGGGCGGCCTCGTCGGGCGCACCGTCAGGCGTGGTGCCGGGCACGGCGGCGGTCTCCGTGGTGGCGACGGGTTCGGCGGGCACGGGTTCGGCGGGGGTAGACATCGCCCGCAAGTCTGCCATGCCCGCCTGCACCCGGCGGTTAGCGGCGTTCCTCGCGTGCCTTGGCCTCGACCGAGAGCGTGGCCCGCGGGAAGGCCTGCAGGCGCGCCTTGCCGATCGGCAGGCCGGTGATCTCGCACGTGGCGTAGGTGCCGTTGCGGATGCGGTCGAGGGCGTGCTTGGTCTGGTCGAGCAGGTCCCGCATGTTGTTCACCAGAGTGAGCTCCTGCTCGCGCTCGAGCGCGCTCGACCCGGAGTCCGCCTGGTCGTCACCGGCACCGTCACCGGAGTTGCGGAGCAGGTCGCTCAGCTCCGCGTCAGCCGCCTTCAGCTCGCCCTCGAGCCGCTCCTTCTCCTCGAGGAGAAGGGCAGCCTGCTCCTCCGCCTCGCGGAGGGTCCAGGGCTCTTCCCCGTCACGGACCGGGAAGGACTTCACGTCCCGAGCCAGGTTCGGGAACTCCTGCTTCAGGGCGGCCCGCGTGGTCGTCGAGAGCTTGGTCATGATTCCCCTCTTCATGCCCGGGATTTGGTCCCCGAAGCGTAAGCACACGAACCGGCCCGCACAACGGGACGCGCCGCCTGGGCGCGACCCGTTGTGCGGGCCGGTGGGTTTCGTCGGGGGGCGGAGGGCCGGCCGCGAGGTGAGGCCCGGCCGGGCGTCTCCGTCCCCGATCAGGTCAGATGCCGCCCTGCGCCATCTCGGCCGGACGCCCTGCGGGCGCGTTGCCGCGCGGCGGAAGAGCCGATCCCCTGGCGTCCAGGTCACCCAGGAGGTTCTGCAGGAAGCTCTTCAGACGCGTGCGGTAGTCCCGCTCGAAGAGGCGCAGCTCGTCGATCTTGCGCTCGAGCAGCGACCGCTCCTGCTCCAGCTGCGACAGCGTGCGGTGCGAGGTCTCCTCGGCGTCCCGCACGATGCGGGCCCCCTCGGACTTGGCCTCGGCGATGAGCCGGTCGCCCTCCTCCTGGCCTGAGCGCACGTAGTCGTCGTGCAGCTTCTGGGCCAGCTGCAGCATCCCCGTGGCCGACTCCGGCTCGGGGTGCGGCGCCTTGGGGGCGGCGAGCGGGGCGGCGGCCTGCTGAGGGCGCGGTGCCGCGGCCTCGCCACGGGACAGCTCCGCAATGCGCCGCTCGGCGGCGGCGAGCTTGGTGCGCAGACCCTCGTTCTCCTCCTGGGCCGCGCTCAACGTCCTGACGACCTCGTCGAGGAAGTCGTCGACCTCCTCGACGTCGTAGCCCTCGCGGAACTTCGTCGCCGAGAATTTCTTGTTGAGGATGTCCTCTGCCGTCAGCAGTGCCATCGTGTCACCTCGTAGCTGTAGAGCGTCGGGAACGGGTTATCGGACGCGTCGGCGCTGCTGAGCCGCGCGTCTGCCGTCGAGAGTCCACGGTAGCGGACGTCCCCCGGACCGGACACCGGGAGCCACCGTGGACACGATTTGATCACAGACCCCGTCCGGAGCGGACGTCAGGACGTCGCCATCCGCAGCGCCGGGATCACCAGGTTCATCATCAGCGACACCAGCAGGAACAGCACCAGGAACGCCAGGTCGATGCGGAACTGGCCGATCGTCAGCGGCGGGATCACGCGCCGCAGGGCGCGCAGCGGCGGGTCTGTGACGGAGTACACGGCCTCCGCCACCACCAGGAGCACGCCCCGTGGCCGCCACTCGCGGGCGAACACCTGCACCCAGTCGAAGACCAGGCGTCCGATGAGGAAGAGCAGGAAGAGGAAGAGCAGGAAGGACAGGAGGTCCCAGAACCAGGTCACGAGGACAAAACTACGCGACGGACCGGAGAGTTCCCTGCCACGGCGCGTCGCCGCGCGCCGCGCCGGGCCCCTGCGCCGCCACGGCGATCCGCCGCGCGCCGCGCCGAGGCCCCCGCGCGGACCGCCGCCAGCACCCGGCAAGGACCGCCGGACACGACGACGGGGCGCCCGCGCGAGCGGGCACCCCGTCGGGAGCAGGCAGGTCCTGGGCGGCCGGAAGCACCAGGTCCTGAGGTGCTCTGTCAGCTCTGGTTGTAGAAGCCTCCGCGGGCGGCCGGCTTCTCCGCCACCTTCTCCTCGCCCGTGATCTCGACGTGCTCCGGCGAGAGGAGGAAGACCTTGTTGGTGACCCGCTCGATGGAGCCGTGCAGGCCGAAGATCAGGCCGGCGGAGAAGTCCACCAGCCGCTTCGCGTCCGAGTCGTCCATGTCCGACAGGTTCATGATGACGGGCGTGCCGGCGCGGAAAGCCTCGCCGATGACGCGCGCGTCGTTGTACGACCGCGGGTGCACCGTGGTGATGCGGCGCAGCTCGGAGGTCGTCAGCGGGGCCTCCCGCGTGACACCGTCCCGGTGCAGCGGCGTGACCTGGGCGTGGCGGTGGTCCTGCACGTTGTCCTCCAGGTCGTCGTACTCGTCGAAGTACTCGTCCTGCTCGCCCTGGTCGTCGGCGAGGCCCAGGTACAGCATGGTCTTGCGAAGCGCTCCGGCCATCGCTCCCAACTCCGTTCGTCGCCTGACTTCTTACGAAGCTCACGAATCGCTGCGGATCACCCGCGGCGCTTGACAAAAGTAACCTGGCGCGATCCGGCCCCGAAGAGCGACACGCCGAGCCATGACCAACTTTGCCAAACTTGTTCAGCGAACGCCCGCTGAAATGACAAAGGTGTGTTTTCGCAGGTCAGAGCCCTATTCATCCGAAGATGGTCACCACCCCGGCCTGTCTGCCCGTGGTGGTGCCCGCCGCGCTCGCCCGGCGGTGTGAGTACAGAGCGGCGTCCTCGACGGTGCAGCGACCCAGGTCCTCGGCCGTCACACCCCGCGCCGCGAGCTGGCTCAGCACACCCGCCGGGAGGTCCAGCCCCGGGGTCCCGACCGTCGTGGTGGACCACGTCTCCGGAACCGCCGAAGCCACCTCGTCGCGCATCGCCGCGGGCACCTCGTAGCAGCGACCGCACACCGCCGGCCCGACGACGGCCCGTATCCGGGAGGCCTCGGCCCCGCGAGCCACCATCGCGTCGAGCGCGCGCAGCACCACGCCTGCGAGCACCCCCTTGCGCCCGGCGTGCGCCACGCCGACCACCCGTGCGACAGGGTCCGCCAGCAGCACGGGCACGCAGTCCGCCACCAGCACCCCGAGGCCGAGCCCGGCCTCCGCGGTGACCAGGGCGTCGGCGTCCCCCGCGGCGGTGGGCGGCGTCTCGGCCGACCACGCGTCACGCTCGGCGGAGCCGACCGTCAGGACGCCGTCACCGTGCACCTGCGTGACGAACACCACGGGCGCTCCCACCGCAGACGCCACGCGCGCACGGTTCTCACGGACCCGGTCCACGTCGTCGGACACCCCCAGGCCCAGGTTGAGCCCTCCGCCCCGGCCCGCGGCCCACGGCGCCGGCGAGACCCCGCCCGCACTCGTGGTGAAGAAGGCGCGCACCCCGGGCCCGAGGTCGACGGAGAGCACCGGGACGCCCTGCGTCCGCTCGATGCCCACCTGGTCCTCACCGGTCTCCGTCACGCCACCGACCCTAGCGGCCCTCACCGACACTCCCTCCTGCTCCGAACCGACCTCCGGACCCACGCACGTGCGGGGCCCGCCTCCCGAGAGAGAGGCGGGCCCCGCACGTCTGTGACATCCCCGCGGGATGCGCCTGACCTGCTACTTCAGGAAGTCCGGCACGTCCAGGTCCTCCACCACCGGGCGGCGGACCTCCTCGAACAGCGGCGGCACCTCGGTGGTGGTCCGCTGCCCCTCGCCGAACTGTCCCTGCACCACCACGGCGGGCTCGTCCAGGCTCACCGGCACGTCGTCAGGGTCGGCCGGGATCACGCGCGGCAGCGTCGAGACGCCCGCCCCGGTGCCCGCGGCGGGCGGGAACGACGCCGGCCGGCCGTCGTGGGACGGCGGCTGCGGCACAGGCGTGCGCGCGGCGTCGCCGCTCCGGACCGCCGGGATCTGGGTGGTCGGCGGGCGCGACGCCCCCTGGACCTGGCCGAGCGCGCGCGAGTCCTTGCGGACCTGCGGGGCGCCGCCGTCGAACCCGGCGGCGATGACCGTCACGCGCACCTCGTCGCCCAGGGCGTCGTCGATGACCGTACCGAAGATGATGTTGGCCTCGGGGTGCGCGGCCTCCTGCACCAGGCGCGCGGCCTCGTGCACCTCGAACAGGCCCAGGTCGGAACCGCCCTGGATGGAGAGCAGCACGCCGTGGGCGCCGTCGATCGACGCCTCGAGCAGCGGCGAGGAGATCGCCAGCTCCGCGGCCTGCACCGCGCGGTCCTCGCCGCGTGCGGAACCGATGCCCATGAGTGCCGACCCTGCCCCCTGCATCACGGACTTCACGTCCGCGAAGTCGAGGTTGATCAGGCCGGGCGTGGTGATCAGGTCGGTGATGCCCTGGACGCCGGAGTGCAGCACCTGGTCCGCCGAGTGGAACGCGGCGATCGCCGAGACGTTGCGGTCGGACATGGACAGCAGCCGGTCGTTCGGGATGACGATCAGCGTGTCGACCTCGTTGCGGAGGTTCTCGATGCCCTGGTCCGCCTGCACAGCACGACGGCGGCCCTCGAACGTGAACGGCCGCGTCACGACGCCGACCGTCAGCGCGCCGAGCGAGCGCGCGATGCGTGCGACCACGGGCGCGCCGCCCGTGCCGGTGCCGCCGCCCTCGCCCGCGGTGACGAAGACCATGTCCGCACCGCGGAGCACGTCCTCGATCTCCTCGGCGTGGTCCTCGGCCGCCTTCTTGCCGACCTCGGGGTCCGCGCCGGCACCCAGGCCGCGCGTCAGCTCACGGCCGACGTCGAGCTTCACGTCGGCGTCGGACATGAGGAGCGCCTGGGCGTCCGTGTTGATGGCGATGAACTCGACACCCTTGAGGCCGACCTCGATCATGCGGTTCACGGCGTTCACACCACCGCCGCCGATGCCGACCACCTTGATCACTGCCAGGTAGTTCTGCGGAGTTGCCACGTCGTTGCCTTTCGATCAGGTCGCTCGATCAGGACCGGTCCTGTCCCGACCTCTCCTGCGCTTCAGCGCCCGAAGCCTCAGGTTCAGGTAGAGGGTTAGAGTTATGTCAGGTTGCTGCTGAGTCCGACGGTAGGTGCGCCGACCCGGTGTGTCGAAGACATCGTCGCGCGTGTCGCGGAGACGCGCACCCGAGAATCACACGGATGTCATTCGATGCCCGTCCTGCGGTCAGCGCGTGACCGGAAGCTCAGGCGACGAGACGTCGAGGATCCGGGCCTCCGGTGCCGCCGCGCGCAGCGTCTGCACCACGCGCACCTTGAGCGCCGTCCGCTCCCCGTTGCCCCAGTGGACCGCGACGCCGTCGTGCAACGTGGTGCGCACGTCGTCCTGCGTGTCCGCGGTCACGCTCGCCACCTGCGACGCCAGGTCGGGCGGCAGCGCGCCGAGCACCCGCAGCGCCGCGCCGAGGGCGAGCGTGCCGCCGTCCTCCTCGATCGGCACCGCCACCACCGGCAGCGCGTCCGGCGGCTGGGGCGACTCCCCCACCTGCACGCCCTCGTCGTCGAGCAGCGCGTAGCCGCCCGGCGCCGGGACGGCCGCGACGGGCACCCGCGCGGTCAGCGTGACGTCGAGCCCGTCGGGCCACGTCCGCCCGAGCCGGACGTCCTTGACGCCGTTCAGGCCGAGGATCCGCTCGCGGAGGGCCACCGTGTCGAGCCGCGGGAGGGGCACGCCCGCCGCGTCGTCGACCACGTCACGCACCTGGGCCACGTCCACGGTGGCGCCCTCGCCCCGCACCACCACCTGCTCGGCGTCGAGCGCCAGCACCGGCGAGAAGAACGCGACCCATCCCGCGGCGCCCACGAGCACGAGGGCGAGCACGCCCCAGAGCACCCGGCGCAGCAGGCGGTGGCGCGCCGTCGCGGCGCGCTCCGCGTCCCGCTCGGCGCGGCGGTCGGCCATCCGGGTGGACACCACCCCGGGCCGCACCGGCCCGGCCCCGGAGCCGCTGCCCGACGTCGAGGACCCGGCCGGGTGCACCGGCTCGCCGTGGTCGCGGCACGGCTCGGGCGCCGACGCGGCCGGCGGAGGCTCGCTCACCCGCGGCCGCGGCCTCGCGGGTGCTGCCTGCGGTGCAGCCGACGGCGCGGCGGCACCACTCCGCTCCGCAGGGCGCGCCGGCCCCGCGGTCCGGGGCCGTGCCGGCGGACGCATCAGGCGACGCCTCCCGAGGTGACGCCGGGCCGGGCGGCCAGGTCGGCCAGGATGACGTCACCGAGCTCGGTGACGTCACCGGCGCCGACCGTGAGGACGAGGTCGCCCGGCCGTGCGAGGTCGGCGACGCGGTGCGCCGCCTCCAGGCGGTCCTCGACGGGGTGCGCGGGCGTGCCGCGGACCAGGTCGGTGATGGTGCGCGACGTGACCTCGGGGTCCACGTCCTCCCGGGCCTTGTAGATCCCGGTGACCACCACCTCGTCGGCCATCGCGAGCGCCTCGGCGAAGCGGTCGGCGAAGATCCGCGTGCGCGAGTACAGGTGGGGCTGGAACAGGACGAGCAACCGCCCCTCGCCCACGACCGGGCGGGCCGCGCGCAGCACCGCCTCGATCTCCGTGGGGTGGTGGCCGTAGTCGTCGACGACCCGCACGCCCCCTGCCTCGCCGCGTGCCTCGAACCGGCGGCCGGTGCCCGTGAACGCCGCGGCGCCCGCGACGGCGGTGGCCGCGTCCACGCCGAGGAGCACGGCGCTGACCACGGCGGCGGTGGCGTTGAGCACGTTGTGGTCGCCCGGGACGGAGAGGCGCAGCGCGAGACCCTCGGCACCGAGCAGCTCGCCGCGCAGCACCGCCGTGGCGCCGGCGCCGGTCGAGACCACGTCGGCGACACGGACGTCGGCGCCCTCGCCGGTGCCGTACGTGACCACCTGGCCGCCCGCGGCGCGGACGGACCCCGCGACGCCGCGCGCCCCCGGGTCGTCGGAGCACGCGACGAGCCACCCGCCGGGCACGACCCGCCCCGCGAAGCGCACGAACGCCTCCGTGAAGGCCTCCTGCGTGCCGTAGTGGTCCAGGTGGTCCGGCTCGACGTTGAGGATCACGGCGACGGTGGGCGCGTAGTTGAGGAACGAGCCGTCGGACTCGTCGGCCTCCGCGACCAGCACGTCCGAGGTTCCCAGGTGGCCGCCAGGGGTCGCGCCGTGCGCGGTGCGGATCGTGCTGCCGATCGCGTACGACGGGTCCAGGCCCGACTCGCGGAGCACCGCCGCGAGCATCGCCGAGGTGGTGGTCTTGCCGTGCGCCCCGGCCACCGCGACGCCGCGCAGGCCCGTCATGAGGGCGGCGAGCGCCTGCGACCGGTGCAGCACCCGGGTGCCTGCGGCGCGTGCCGCGGCGAGCTCGGGGTTGGTCTCGCGCACGGCGCTGGAGACGACGACGGTGTCGGCCGCGGCGACGTGGGCGGCGTCGTGGCCCACCCAGACGGTGATCCCGTCGGCGCGGAGCATCTCGACGGCCGCCGACGCCGCGGCGTCGGTCCCCTGCACCTCGACGCCGCGCGCCGCCAGGAGGCGGGCGATCACGGACATGCCCGCGCCGCCGATGCCGATCATGTGGACCCTGCCGAGGTGGTCCACCTCGGGCACTGCTGAGCTCATCGTCACCTTCCGGTCGTCGCGTGCGACTGCCCGCGATCTCAACGTCTGCGGACCGCCCCGCCGAGGACGGCGAGGGATCTCGCCACGACGCTACCGCGTGCGGCGAGGGCCTCCGCCGCGCCGGGCTCCGTGCGGGCGAACGAGATCACCATCCCGAGCGCCGCCATCGTGGTGATGAGGGCGGAGCCTCCCGCCGAGACGAGCGGCAGCGGCACGCCGATCACGGGGAGGACGCCGATCACCACGCCGATGTTGATGAACCCCTGGCCCACCACCCAGCAGGCCACGGCGGTGGTGGCGACCTTCACGAACGGGTCCGGGTGGCGGCGCACCGTGCGGGACATCGCGAGCCCGAGGAGCGCGAAGAGCGCCAGCACCAGGAGCGTGCCGAACAGGCCGAGCTCCTCGCCGATCACCGCGAAGATGAAGTCGTTGTGCGCCTCCGGCAGGTAGCTCCACTTCTCGCGGCTCGCCCCCAGGCCCACGCCCCACACCCCGCCCGTGCCGAGGCCGTACAGGCCGTGGATGGACTGGTAGCACTCGGACGCCTTGTCGCAGTCGGACCCGTAGGTGGCGGCGATCCGGTCGATCCGGTCCTGCCCGTCCTGGTTGAGGATGAAGAAGTAGACGACGACGAACGACGCGACCGCGCTCCCGCCGGCGAGCAGACCCAGCGGGGCACCGGCCACGAAGAAGGCGCCGCCCACGAGCAGCCCGAGCACCAGGGCGGTGCCGAGGTCGCGGCCGGCGAGGACGAGGCCCATCACGAGGACCGCGCCGGGAACGGCAGGCACCATCACCTGGCCCCAGCTGCCGAGCAGGTGCTGCTTGCGGCCCAGCACAGCCCCCAGCCAGACCGCGAGCGCGAGCTTGGCCAGCTCCGACGGCTGGAAGCGGACCGGTCCGAACGCCAGCCAGTTCTGCTGGCCGTTCGCGTCCTCCCCCATGAAGATCACCGCTACGAGGAGCACGCAGGCGACCAGCAGGGCCGGCCAGGCGAGCCGCTTGTACCAGCGCAGCGGCAGTCGGGCGGCGACGATCAGCATCGGCAGCCCCATCAGCGCGTACTGGGCCTGCACGAGGAACGCCGCGTACGGGGAGTCGCCGTCGGCGATCGAGGTCACGGCCGAGCTGGACAGGACCATGACGAGGCCGATCACCGTCAGCAGGCCGGTGGCCCCCACGAGGAGGTAGAAGCTCGTCACGGCCGAGTTCCACTGGCCGAGCCAGACGCGCTCCGGCCGGCGGGCGGGGACCCGGGCGGTGAGGGTGGGCCGGGCGGTCCGGGACGGACCCTGGGTCGTAGCCATCCGTGCCCCTTCCTCAGGCGAGCCCGCGCACCGCCTCGGCGAACTCCTCGCCCCGGTGCGCATACGAGCGGAACTGGTCCTGCGACGCACCTGCCGGGGCCAGGAGCACGGTGTCGCCCGGCTGCGCCAGGGTCCGTGCGTGGGCCACCGCCCGGCGCATCACGGACCCAGTGTCCCCGGGATCGACCACCACGACGGGGACCTGCGGTGCGTGTCGCGCCAGCGTGTCGGCGAGCGGCGCCTGGTCCGCGCCGATCAGGACGACGGCGCGCAGGCGGTCCGCCCGGAGGCGCACCAGGTCGTCGTAGACGGCGCCCTTGGCGAGGCCGCCCGCGACCCAGACGACGGTGCCGTGCGCGAACCCGGCGAGCGAGGCCGCCGCGGCGTGCGCGTTCGTCGCCTTCGAGTCGTTGACATAGGCGACCTCGTCGAGCACGCGGACCAGCTGGATCCGGTGCTCCCCCGGCCGGAACGCGCGCAGGCCGTCGCGCACCGCGCGGGCGCTCACGCCGTGGGCTCGGGCGAGGGCGGCGGCGGCGAGCGCGTTCGCGACGACGTGACCCGGGACCACGCCGTCGGCCCCCGCGAGGTGCTGCAGGTCGGCGAGGGTGGCGAGCTCCGCCGCGTGCGACCGGCGCGAGGGGTCGCCGGCCGGGGCGTGGAACGCGCGGTCCACGAGCACGTCCTCGATCAGGCCGAGGTCGCCGGGACCCGGCGCGCCGACGGCGAACCCGACGGCCCGCGCGCCCTCGACCACGTCGGCCTCGAGGACGAGCGCCTCGGTGCGCCTGTCCGCCGCGTTGTAGACGCAGGCCACCTGGGCCCGCTCGAAGATGCGGCCCTTGTCGGCCGCGTACGCGTCCAGCGAGCCGTGCCAGTCCAGGTGGTCGGGCGCGACGTTGAGCACCGCACCCGCCTGGACCGACATGGTGTGCGTGAAGTGCAGCTGGAAGCTCGACAGCTCCACCGCGAGGACGTCGAGCGCCGGGTCCAGGGCGGCCTCCACGACGGGCCGCCCCACGTTGCCGACGGCGGCGGACCGCAGGCCCGCGGTCCGCAGGATCGTGTCGAGCATCTCGACCGTCGTGGTCTTGCCGTTGGTGCCCGTGACCGCCAGCCAGGGCGCCGGTCCGAGACCGAGCCCCCGCTCCCCCGGCGCGCGGTCCACGCGCAGGCGCCAGGCGAGCTCGACCTCGCTCCACACCGGCACGCCCGCGGCGAGCGCGGCGGCCAGCAGGGGGGACGACGGCGCCCACCCGGGCGAGGCCACGACCAGGTCGCACCGGCCGATCAGGCCGCGCGAGACGTCGTCGGACACCTCGGTGACGTCCGCGTCCGGCGTGTTCGCGTCCACTGTGACGAGCGACGCGACCCGGCCCGCGAGGGCGGCGACGACCGCACGGCCGGAGACGCCCAGGCCCGCCACCACGACACGGGCGTCGGCGAGGGGGACGCGCGGCTCGACGACGCCGTGCGTCACGAGACGACCCACTCCGCGTAGAAGAGCCCCATCCCCAGCGCCGCGAACAGGCCCGCGACGAGCCAGAACCGGATGACGATCGTGATCTCGGCCCAGCCCATGAGCTCGAAGTGGTGCTGCAGGGGCGCCATCTTGAACACGCGCTTGCCGGTCATCTTGAAGGAGCTGATCTGGATCACGACCGACGACACGATGAGCACGAACATGCCGCCGATGACGACCGCGAGGAGCTCGGTGCGCGTCAGGATCGACAGGCCGGCGAGCGCGCCGCCGAGGGCGAGCGAGCCCGTGTCGCCCATGAAGATCTTCGCCGGGTTGGCGTTCCACCACAGGAAGCCGAAGCAGGAGCCCATGACGGCCGCGGCCACGATGGCGAGGTCGCCCGGGTCGCGCACCTCGTAGCAGCTGGGCCCGGCGGCGGCGAGGTACTGGCACGACTGGTTGAGCTGCCAGATGCCCACCAGCACGTAGGCGCCGAACGTGATCAGCGAGACGCCGGTGGCGAGGCCGTCGAGGCCGTCCGTGATGTTCACGGCGTTGGACCAGGCCGCGACGAGCAGGTTCGCCCAGATCACGAAGAGGATGAGGCCCACGGTGGCGCCCGCGAACGCGAGGTCGATCTCGGTGTCGCGCAGGAAGGAGATCTTGGTCGACGCCGGGGTGCGCGAGTTCTCGTTGGGGAACTGCAGCGCGAGCGCGGCGAACGTGACGCCGACGACGCCCTGCCCCACGAGCTTGGCGCGGGCCGTCAGGCCGAGCGACCGCTGCTTGCGGATCTTGGTGAAGTCGTCCAGGAACCCCACCAGGCCGAGGCCCGTCATGAGGAACAGGCACAGCAGCGCCGACACGCTGGGGACGCGCTGCGAGACCAGCAGCGAGACGCCGTACCCGATGAGGGTCGCGGCGATGATGATGACGCCGCCCATGGTCGGCGTGCCGCGCTTGGAGAAGTGCGCCGTGGGGCCGTCCTCGCGGACGAACTGACCGTAGTTCTTGCGGATCAGGAAGCGGATGAACAGCGGTGTACCGAACAGGGCCGTGAGCAGCGCGACGCCGGCCCCGACGAGGATCGCGATCACCGGGCGACCTCCACGGCGGGCGCGACAGTACCGGCGGCGGCCGAGCCCGCGGCGGCGAGCTCGTCGCCCAGGCGCCAGAGGCCCGAGCCGTTGGAGGCCTTGACCAGCACCACGTCGCCGGGCCGCAGCGCCTCGTCCAGGTAGTGGCGGGCCGACTCGACGTCGGGCACGAACACCGTCTCCTCCCCCCAGGAACCTTCCTGGGTCGCTCCCTCGTGGATGTGGTACGCCCCGTCGCCCACGACGACGAGCAGCTTGATGTTCAGCCGGACGGCCAGGCGGCCGATCGCGTCGTGCGCCGTGCGGCTCTCGTCGCCGAGCTCGAGCATCTCGCCCAGCACCGCGACCGACCGGCGGTCGCGCCCCGCCATCACGGCGAGCGTCTTGAGGGCTGCGCGCATGGAGTCGGGGTTGGCGTTGTAGGAGTCGTCGACGAGCGTGACGCCGTCGGGCCGCTCGGTCACGGCCATGCGGTGCGGGCTGTCGGCGCCGGCCGCGTTCAGGCGGGCGGCGACGTCGGCCAGCGGGACGCCGAGGCACAGCGCCGCGGTGGCCGCGGCGAGCGCGTTGGTGACGTGGTGCTCGCCCACGAGGCGCAGGGAGACCGGCGCCCGCTCCTCGTCGAGCCCGGCGCGGCCGACGATCCCGCGGCCGGCACACAGCGTGAACGACGCCCGCCCCGCCCGGTCCATCGTGATGTCCTCCGCGCGCACGGCGGCCGACGTGATCGTGCCGAAGCCGACCACCTCGACGTCCTGCGCCGCGCGGGCCGCCATCGCGGTCACGCGCATGTCGTCCACGTTGAGCACCGCGGCGCCGCCGGGCAGCACGCCGGAGACCATCTCGCCCTTGGTCCGCGCGATGGCGTCGACGTCGCCGAACACGCCCAGGTGCGCGGAGCCGACCGCGAGGACGATCCCCACCTCGGGCGGCGCGATGCCGGTGAGGTACGCGATGTTGCCCTCCCGGTCGGCGCCCATCTCGAGGACCAGGAACCGGGTGCCGCGCGTGACCCGCAGGACGGTCAGCGGCAGGCCCACCTCGTTGTTGAACGAGCCCTTCGGCACCACCGTCTCACCCTCCGGGGACAGCAGGCGGCCCACCAGGTCCTTCGTCGTGGTCTTGCCGACCGAGCCGGTGACGGCCACGACGCGGAGGTCGCCGTCCGCACGCACCCGCGCGAGCACGTGGCGGGCCAGCTCGCCGAGGGCGGCCTGCGGGTCGTCCACGACCACGCACGGGACGTCGAGCTCGCGGGCGGCGAGGACGAGCGCCGCGCCCGCCTCGACCGCCCCGGCGGCGTAGTCGTGGCCGTCCACGTGCTCACCCGGGAGGGCGACGAAGAGAGACCCCGGCTCGACGAGGCGGGAGTCCACCACCACGGGTCCGGTGACGGCGGTCGCCGGGTCGGCGCCGTGGAGCCGTCCGCCGGTCGCTTCCGCCACCTCCTGGGCGGTGAGCTCGATCATGCCGTCGTCCTCTCGTGCTGCGCTGTGGTCGCGGGGTTGGTGGGAAGGCCGACCTGGTCGGTGCGCTCGGCCAGAGCGGCGCGCGCCTCGACCCGGTCGTCGAGCTCGAGGTCCACGCCGGCGACCTCCTGGACCGTCTCGTGGCCCCGGCCCGCGACGAGGACGGTGTCCTGCGGCCGCGCGTCGCGGACTGCCTGCCGGATCGCGTCCGCCCGGGGCGCCACCTCGAGCAGCTCCACGTCGCGGCCGGTCCGGTCGAGCTCCGCGCGGGCCCCGGCCAGGACGGCCGCGCGCACGGCGGCGGCGTCCTCGTCGTGGGGGTCGTCGTCGGTCACGTAGACCACGTCGGCCCCCGCCACGGCGGCCGCGCCCATGAGGGGCCGCTTGCCCGGGTCACGGTCGCCGGTGGCGCCGAAGACCACGGCGAGCCGGCCGGACGCCGTCGGGCGCAGGGCGTCCATCGCGAGCGTGAGGGCCTCCGTGTTGTGGGCGAAGTCCACGACGACGCGCGGCGCCGTGGAGAGCACCTCCATGCGGCCCGGCACGGTGGCGCTGAGGCCGCCGGCGGCGTCGAGCGCCGCCACGACCTCGTCCACGGCGACGCCGCTCTCGACCACCATCACGAGCGCGAGCGCCGCGTTCGCGACGTTGTACGCGCCGGGCAGCGACGTCGCGGTCCGCACGGACCGCCCGTCGCGGTGCGTCACGGTGAAGGCGGAGCCGGTGCCGGCGGGCGCCACGTCGGTCACGACCCAGTCGGCCGGGCCGCCCGACGTCGCCAGGGTCACCACGGGCACGGACGCCGCCTCGGCGAGGCGCTCGCCCCAGGCGTCGTCGACGGTGACGACGCCGCGGCGGGAGTGCTCGGGGGTGAAGAGCCGCGCCTTGGTGGCGAAGTACGACTCGAGGTCGCCGTGGAAGTCGAGGTGGTCCTGGCTCAGGTTGGTGAAGCCGGCCACGTCGAACACGACGCCGTCGACCCGGTGCTGGGCCAGCGCGTGCGAGGAGACCTCCATGGCGAGCGCGCGGACCTCGTCCTCGCGCATGGCGGCGAGGAGGGCCTGGAGGTCTGCGGCCTCGGGCGTGGTGAGCCGGCTGGGCAGCACGCGGTCGCCGGACCGCGTCTCGACGGTGCCGACGAGGCCACCCTTCCAGCCGAGGGCCCGCACCACGTGGTCGAGCTGGTAGGTGGTGGTCGTCTTGCCGTTGGTACCGGTCACGCCGAACGTCAGGAGCCGGCCGGCCGGGTCGCCCAGCACCCAGGCCGCGACCCGCCCGAGGATCGCCCGGGGGTCGTCGGCGACCAGCACGGGCACGCCGGCGGCGGCGATCTCGGCGCCCCGGGCGTCCGTGAGGATCGCGGCGGCGCCCCGGGCGACGGCGTCGGCGGCGTACTGCGCGCCGTGCGCGCGGGCCCCGGGGAGGGCGACGAAGAGGTCGCCGTCGACGACGACACGGTTGTCGGACGCCACGCAGCTGACGAGGGCGTCCGATTCGGGGACCACCAGGCCGAACGCCAGGGCGAGGTCGGTGACCCTCCGTGGTGTCACGGCAGCCGGACGGATCCGGTCGAGCGGGGATGTCACGGAGTAGAACCTACCGTCTGCGGGATGGCCCGCCGCGCCCGGGAGATCAGGCCGTGGGCCGTCCGGACGGTCTTCACGAGGGCCTCACGCCGTGGCCATATCACGCCGTGATGACCAATTCATATGGTCCGTTCCAGGAAGTTTTCCTACCCATTGGTCCTATTGCCACCTAGACTCCGCCTGTCCATTGGTCCGTTCTGTGCAGCATCAGGGTTTGGTCATCGATGCTGGGCGGGGCGCAAGCTCTCGGAGGCAGAGTTGACTCACCGCACCGATTACCGACGCCGGGCGGCCACCGCCACCGGCCTCGCCACGGCCCTCACCCTGGCCCTGACCCTCACCCAGGCAGCTGCTCTCGGCACCGCCGCAGCAGCAGCGCCTCAGCCCGACGTCGCGATCCTGGGCACAGACGCCCCGAACGCGATCGAGGGATCGTACATCGTCGTCCTGAAGGACTCGGAGGTCAGCGCCTCCCAGGTCCGGGGCAAGGCCAACGGCCTGGCCAAGGAGCACAAGGGCAAGGTCAAGCAGACCTGGGGCCACGCCCTGCGCGGCTTCGAGGCCGAGCTCAGCGCCGAGGACGCCGCGAAGCTCGCCGCCGACCCCGCCGTGGCCTACGTGGAGCAGAACGCCACCGTGACGCTCGACGCCACCCAGTCGCCCACACCGTCGTGGGGCCTGGACCGCATCGACCAGCGCACGGCCACCGCCGACAGCTCGTACACCTACCCGAACAACGGGGCCGGCATCACGGCGTACATCGTCGACACCGGCATCCTGACCACCCACAGCGACTTCGGCGGCCGCGCGGTCCACGGCACCGACACCGTCGACGGCGACTCGAACGCCACCGACTGCAACGGCCACGGCACGCACGTGGCCGGAACCGTGGGCGGCTCCGCCTACGGCGTGGCCAAGGGCGTCACCCTCGTCGGCGTGCGGGTGCTGGACTGCGCCGGCTCCGGCACGAACGCCGGGGTGGTCTCCGGCATCAACTGGGTCGCCGCCGACCACGACGCGGGCGAGAAGGCCGTCGCGAACATGTCGCTGGGCGGCAGCGCGAACTCCTCCATCAACACCGCCGTGACGAACGCGATCGCCGACGGCGTCACCTTCGTCGTCGCAGCCGGCAACGAGACCACCGACGCGTGCACCAAGTCGCCCGCGTCCACCCCGAACGCGATCACCGTGGGCGCCACGCAGTCGAACGACGCCAAGGCGTCGTACTCGAACTACGGCACCTGCCTCGACATCTTCGCGCCGGGCTCGTCCATCACGTCCGCCTGGCACACCTCGACGTCGGCGACGAACACCATCTCGGGCACCTCGATGGCGTCTCCGCACGTCGCCGGCGCCGCCGCCCTCGTGCTCAACGCCTACCCGAGCTACACGCCGGCCCAGGTGCGCGACAAGCTCGTGGCCGACGCGACGCCGAACGTCGTCACCAGCCCCGGGACAGGCTCGCCCAACCGCCTGCTCTACGTCGGCAGCATCACGCCGCCCACGCAGGACTTCTCGATCTCGGTGTCGCCCGCCTCGGGCGCCGTGAACCCGGGCTCGTCCGTCACCGCGACCGTCTCCACCGCGACCACGGCCGGCGCGGCGCAGTCCGTCGCCCTGTCCGCGACCGGCCTGCCGGCCGGGGTCACGGCAACCTTCTCCCCCGCCACCGTCACCTCGGGCGGAACGTCGACGATGACGCTCACCGCGTCGTCGTCGGCCACCGCGGGCACCACCGCGGTGACCGTGCGGGGCGCGGGCGGCGTCACGACGAACACCACGTCGTACGCGCTGACCGTCAACGGCGCCCCGGGCTGCAGCCAGGTCGCGGGCACCGACTACGCGATCAACGACAACTCCACCATCGAGTCGCCGGTCACGATCTCGGGCTGCGCCGGGACGGCCACCCAGGCCGTCGTGGACGTCGACATCACCCACACCTACCGCGGCGACCTCGACGTGACGCTCGTCGCGCCGGACGGCTCGTTGTACGTCCTGCTGAACAACGCGGGCGGCTCGGCCGACAACGTCGACCAGGCCTTCACCGTGGCGCTCTCCGAGGTGGCCAACGGCACCTGGAGGCTGCGCGTCGCCGACACGGCGGGCGGTGACACGGGCACCCTGACGAACTGGTCGCTCAACCTCACCGCGGGCGGCACCACGCCCCCGCCGGGCAGCTGCTCGGGCGCCAACGGGACCGACGCGGCCATCTCCGACAACACGACGATCAACAGCCCGATCACGATCGCGGGCTGCGCCGGCACCAAGACGTCCGCCGTCGTCGACGTGGACATCACGCACACGTACCGGGGCGACCTCGTCGTGAGCCTCGTGGCGCCCGACGGCACCGTCTACACGCTGCTCAACCGCAACGGCGGGTCGGCGGACAACGTGGACCAGGCCTTCACGGTCACGCTGTCCAACGAGACCGCGAACGGCACCTGGAACCTCCGGGTCCAGGACGCCGCGGGCGGCGACGTCGGCACGCTGACCAACTGGTCGCTCACCCTCTGACGACCACCACCTGCGCCGAGGTAGTGACTCCGTCGGACGGAGTCACTACCTCGGCACACCCGGCGCACCCCGTGCGCCTTCCTCACCCTCTTCCCGTCTCCCTGGAGGACACGTTGAACCAGCACATCCTGCGCCGCCGGACGTCGGCCGCCCTGGCCGTCGCCGCCCTGCTGCTCACCCCGCTCGCGCTCGCCCCGGCGGCCGCGGCCGCCGGGCCCGACGCGACGATCCTCGGTGCCGGCGCTCCCGGTGCGATCAAGGACTCCTACATCGTCGTGCTCGAGGACGGCTTCACCACGGCCGACGTCAAGGGCAAGGCCGCCGGCCTCGCCAAGGCCCACGGCGGCAAGGTCGTCCAGACCTGGGGCAGCGCCGTCCGGGGCTTCGAGGTGACCCTGTCGGAGGGGCAGGCCAAGAAGCTGGCCGCCGACCCCGCCGTCGCGTACGTCGAGCAGAACGCCACCGTGAGCCTCGCGGCCACCCAGACGCCCACGCCGTCGTGGGGCCTGGACCGCATCGACCAGCGCAACCTGCCGCTGGACAGCTCGTACACCTATCCCAGCACCGGGGCCGGCGTCACCGCCTACGTCGTCGACACGGGCATCCTCACCACGCACACCGACTTCGGCGGCCGCGCGGTCTCCGGTTATGACGCCGTCGACGGCGGAGCCGCGACCGACTGCAACGGTCACGGGACGCACGTGGCGGGCACCGTGGGCGGCACCCGGTTCGGCGTCGCCAAGGGCGTCACCCTGGTGGCCGTGCGCGTGCTCGACTGCGCCGGCTCGGGCACCAACGCCGGCGTCATCGCGGGCATCGACTGGGTCGCCTCCGACCACTCCGCCGGCGAGGCCGCCGTCGCGAACATGTCGCTCGGCGGGAGCAAGTCCACCGCGCTGAACGCGGCGGTCGCGCGCGCCGTGTCCGACGGCGTCACGTTCGTCGTCGCGGCCGGCAACGAGAGGACCGACGCCTGCCGCAAGTCGCCGGCCTCTGAGGCCACGGCCATCACCGTGGGTGCCACCGACAGCTCGGACGCCCGCGCGTCCTACTCCAACTACGGCAGCTGCGTGGACATCTTCGCGCCGGGCTCGGCGATCGCTTCCGCCTGGCACACCTCGACGTCGGCGACGAACACCATCTCGGGCACCTCGATGGCGTCTCCGCACGTCGCCGGCGCCGCCGCCCTCGTGCTCGCCGCTCACCCGGCCCACACCCCGGCCCAGGTGACCTCCGTCCTGGCCTCGACCGCCACGAACGGCGTGGTCACGAACCCGGGCCGCAACTCGCCCAACAAGCTGCTGTACGTGGGCGCGCTCTGACCCGCTGACGCCTGCACGAGCGCCGAGGTAGTCAGGTCGTCCGACGACCTGACTACCTCGGCGTGTGCGTGCGGCTACCGTGCCAGCGCCTTCGGCACCGGGCCCGAGCCCTGCGCGTGCAGGTGGCACGCCACCAGGCGTCCGTCCTCGGCCGCCGTGGCGACACCCGGCCCCGTGCTGGCGAACGCCGTCGGCCCGAGCACCGGACGGTCCGTGCGGCACACGTCCATGACGTGCGGGCAGCGGGCCGCGAACGGACAGCCGGGCGCCAGGCGCCTCAGGTCCGGCGGCGAGCCGGGGATGCCCGACAGCTCCCGCCGCGGGCCGTGCAGGGGCGGGAACGACCCGAGCAGCCCGTGGGAGTAGGGGTGCCGCGGGCGCCGGTACACGTCGCCCGCCGCCGCCTGCTCCACGATCTCGCCCGCGTACATGATGGCGATCCGGTCGGCGACCTCCACGAGCAGCGACACGTCGTGCGTGATGAAGATGACCGAGAAGCCGAGCCGGTCCCGCAGCTCCATCACCTGCTCGAGGATCTGGCGCTGCATCACCACGTCGAGCGCCGTCGTGGGCTCGTCCATGATGAGCACCTGCGGCTCCAGCGCGAGCGCCATCGCGATCATGACGCGCTGGCGCATCCCGCCGGAGAGCTGGTGCGGGTACGACCGCAGCCGGTCCGCCGGGATGCCGACCATGCTCAGGAGCTCCGCGGCCCGCTCCTCCGCCTGCACCCTGGGCATGCCCTTGCGGTGCGCCAGGATGCCGTCGACGAGCTGCCGCCCCACCCGGTACACGGGGTTGAGCGAGCTCATGGCGCCCTGGAACACGATCGCGACGTCCTGCCAGCGGGTGCTGCGCAGCTGCCCGTCGGTGAGGCCGAGCAGGTCGGCGCGCCTGCCGTCTCGGCCGGTGAGCAGCACCTCGCCGCTCGTGATGATGCCGGGCGGGGCCAGCAGCCGCGTCGCCGCGTAGGCGAGCGTCGACTTGCCGCAGCCCGACTCCCCGGCGAGCCCGAGCACCTCGCCCCGGTTCAGCGTGAGCGACACGTTCCGCAGCACGTGCGTGGGGTCGTCGCCGTAGCCGTAGTCCACGGACAGGTCCCGGATCTCGAGCACCGGCTCCGCCGTCGTCGTCTTGGCGCTCATGGCGCTCATGGCCTGCCCTCCCGCGCGACCGGCGTGAAGCCCACCCGCGGGCGGATGCCCCGGCGGCGCAGGGACCGCGCGTGCAGGCCGGTCGACCGCAGGCGGGGGTTGACGAACTCGTCGATGCCGAAGTTGACCAGCGCGAGCGCCATGCCGAGCAGGGCGATGCACGCGCCGGCGGGGACGAACCACCACCACGCGCCGCGCTGCAGCGCCATGTTGTTCTGCGCCCAGAACAGGATGGTGCCCCAGTTCCACTCGCTCACCGGCGTGATGCCGATGAACGACAGCGTCACCTGGGACAGCACCGCGAACGTCACCGTGCCGACGAACCCGGACGCGATGACCGCCGACAGGTTCGGCAGCACCTCGGCCAGGACGAGTCGCCAGGTGCGCTCGCCGTTCGCCCGGGCGGCCTCGACGAAGTCGCGCTTCCGGAGCGAGAGGGTCTGCGCCCGCAGGACGCGCGCGCCCCAGGCCCAGCCCGTGGCGCCGATGACGAGGGCCACGGTCATGCCGCCCGCGCTCGGCAGCTGCGCCGCGATGATGATGATGAGGGGCAGCTGCGGGATCACGAGGAACACGTTCGACAGGGCCGACAGCGTCTCGTCGCCCACCCCGCCCACGAAGCCCGCGGTGACGCCCACCAGGACGCCCACCACCGTGGCGCTCACGCCGGCCACCAGGCCGACGATCATCACGCCGCGCGTGCCGACGATGATCTGCGACATGATGTCGCGCCCCGTGTGGTCGGTGCCGAGCCAGTGCGCCAGCGACGGCGCCTGCAGCAGGTCGGGGCTCACCTGGTTGGGGTCGTACGGGGCCACCCAGGGCCCCACCACCGCGAGCAGCGCGAAGAACACGAGGATCCCCAGGCCGGTCAGGGCTTTGGTGTTGCGCAGGAACAGCAGCCGCTGCGGCTTGCGCTGTCGCTGCCCGACCCTCGGGGTCCTCGCGAAGCGCCGCAGCGAAGCGAGGACGCTTCGTGGGGTGAGGGCGGCGGCACGCACCTCGGGCGGGGGCGTCACCTCTCCCGTGGAGAGGGTGGTCGTGGTCGCCATGTCAGTCCTCCTTCCGGGTGCGCGGGTCCAGCGCCACGTAGGCGAAGTCGGCGATGATGTTGGCGACCAGCACGGACAGCGTGATGACGAGGAAGCAGCCCTGCATCAGCGGGTAGTCGTGCGTGGAGACCGCCTGGTAGAGCGTGTAGCCGATGCCCTGGTAGGAGAAGACCATCTCCATGATCAGCGTGCCGCCCACCACGAAGCCGAGGGACAGCGCGAAGCTGGAGACCTGCGGCAGGATCGCGTTGCGCGCGGCGTAGCCGAGCACCACCTGGTGGCCGGGGAGGCCCTTGGCGTGGGCCACCGTCACGTAGTCCTCCGAGGACACGGTGACCATCATGTTGCGCATCCCGAGGATCCAGCCCGCCACGGACGACAGCACCACGGTGAGCGCGGGCAGGAAGCCGTAGTAGATCACCGAGCCGACGAACTCCCCGGTGAACGCCGGCACGAGACCGCGGTCGTAGCTGCCGTTGGACGGGAACCACCGCAGGTTGACGGCGAACACCGTGATGGTGATGAGCCCCACCCAGAAGTACGGCACGGCCGAGAAGAAGGTGGAGACGGGCAGGATGCCGTCGGCCCACGTGCCACGGCGCCAGCCGATGGCGATGCCCACGAGCGTGCCGAGCACGAACGCGATGATCGTCGCGACGCCCACGAGGCCGACGGTCCACGGGAGGGCCTGGCCCACGATGTCCGCCACCGGGGTGGGGAAGTGCGTGAACGACAGGCCCAGGTCGCCGCGGAAGAGCATCGCCCAGTAGGCGGTGTACTGCTGCCAGAGGCTCAGGTCCTGGTCCAGGCCGAACAGGACGCGGAGCGACTGCTCCGCGTTGGAGTCGATGCGGCCCTGCATGCGGCCCATGAGGGCCGTCACCGGGTCGCCCGGGAGCAGGCGGGGCACGATGAAGTTGAGGGTGATCGCGGCCCACGCGGTCAGCGCGTAGAACGCGATCCTCCGGAGGAGGAACGTCACGAGGGGGCCCCCTTCCCGGTGGCGGCGTCCCCGGTGCGGTGGCCGGCGGTCGCGAGGTCGAGCACCGGCTTGCCGGGCCGGTCCGAGTAGGCCCAGCACGCCGCGGAGCGGCCGGGGGCCACGTCGAACAGGTCGGGCACCTCGGTGCGGCACAGGTCGGTCGCGAACGGGCAGCGCGGGTTGAACCGGCAGCCCGACGGCGGGTCGATGAGACTGGGCGGCTCGCCGGGAACCTGCCGGGCGCTCAGGTCGCCGTCTCCCCCGGACAGGTCGTCCGGGTCCGGCGCCGACGCGACGAGCAGCCGCGTGTACGGGTGCTTCGGGTCCTGGGTGACCGACTCGCTGTCGCCCGCCTCCATGACCCGGCCCGCGTACAGCACGATCGTCCGGTCGGCGAAGTAGCGAGCCGACGCGATGTCGTGCGTGATGTACAGGATCGCGATGCCGAGGCGGTCGCGGAGGTCCTTGAGCAGGTTGAGGATCCCGAGGCGGATCGAGACGTCGAGCATCGAGATGGGCTCGTCCGCCAGGAGCACCTCGGGGTCTGCTGCGAGCGCGCGGGCGATCGCCACGCGCTGGCGCTGGCCGCCCGACAGCTCGTGCGGGTAGGCGTCGATGTAGCGCTCGGCCGGGGTGAGGTGCACCCGCTCGAGCAGCTCCGCGAGAGCCGCCTCGAGCGCGGCGCCCGTCAGCCGGCCGCGGTGGATCCGCACGCTGCGGGTGAGCGTGTACCGGATCGGGTGCACGGGGTTCAGGGAGCCGAACGGGTCCTGGAAGATCATCTGGACCCGGCGGACGTAGCGGCGGAACGCCCGGCGACCGCGCACGCGCACCTCGGTGCCGTCGAGCATGATCGACCCGGACGTGACCGGTACGAGACCGGCGAGCAGCCGCGCGATCGTGGACTTGCCGGAGCCGGACTCGCCCACCACGGCGAGGACGCTGCCGCGGTGCAGGTCGAGGTCCACACCGTCAAGAGCGTGCACCACCTTGCGGGTGCGGACGCCACCTCCGGCGCTCTGCTTGCTGAGTCCGCCGACCGCGAAGTGCTTCGTGAGGCCGCGGGCCGCGAGGACGGGGGGCCCGTCCTGGGCCGCGGCGCGGGTTTCGGGGGGCGCCCCCGAGGCGCCGGCCGGAGCGAGCTCCGCCGGCACCTCGGGAGCGTGTCGAGCGTCGGTCACCTGATCACCCGTTCGCGGGCTCGAGGTTCATGACGATCTGGACTGCCTGCGGCCCCGTGGGCTGCGGCTGGTTGTACGGGTCATCCTCGGACGGCCAGCCCACGTAGCTCTGGGTGGAGTACTGGGCGGTCGCCGGGCGGGACCAGATCGCGATGGCGGGCACCTCCTCGACGAACACCTTCTGCACGGTGTCCATCGCGGTCCTGCGGGCCGCGTCGTCCGTGGCGCTGGCGTAGGCGGCGAGCGCCGTCGTGACCTCCTCGTTCTGGAAGCGGCCGAAGTTCCAGTTGGCTGCCTCGCCGAGGGGCTTGTACTGCGCGCCGTCCATGATGTTGGAGTACATGTCCCACGGGGTGGCGCCGCCGTCGGTCCAGTGCAGGGTGGCCTGGAACTCGCCCGGGGGGATGACGTCGGCGAACCAGCCGTCGGCGTTCACGGGGTTGACGGTGGCGGCCGCGCCGAGCTCCGACGCCGCGTTCTTGATGAGGTCGAGCGCGGTGAGGTAGTCGTTCCAGCCGGCCGGGTTGGTCAGCTCGAAGGTGACGGGCTCGCCGTCGGGGTCAACGAGGGCCTCGCCGTCCCAGGTGTAGCCGGCGCCCTCGAGGAGCGCGCGGGCGCCCTCGACGTCGACCTCGTACTCGGCGTCCGCGTAGTCGGCGGAGAGGAACTCCTCACCGGCGGGCAGCGGCATGCCGGTGACGCTCGTGAGCGCCGGGTTGACGCCCGAGGTCGCGATGTCCACGAGCTCCTGGCGGTCGACGACCATGTTGAGCGCCTGCCGGAAGACCTTGTTGTCGAACGGCTTGGTCTCGTTGTTCACGTAGAGGACGTCGATGCCGAGGCCGGCAGCGGCGTACTGGTTGTAGTGCTCCGCGTCCTGGGCGATGTAGACCTCTTCGTAGTCGGCGATGAAGGTCCAGCCCCACTGCACCTCACCGGTGGTGAGGGCCGTCGTCAGGGCGTTGTTGTCGTTGTACGACGAGTAGCGGATCGCGGGAACCTGCGGCTCGCCGCCCCAGTAGTCGTCGCGCGCCACGACGGTGGCGGCCTGCGGCGTCCAGGAGTCGAGCGTGTACGGGCCGGTGCCCACTGGCTCGGTGTTGGTAAACGTGGTGGGGTCCTCCACGTCCTTCCAGATGTGCTCCGGGATGACGAGCAGCTTGTAGAGCTTGGACTGGTTCACGAACTGCGACGCCTCGAACCCGACGGTCACGGTGCTGCCGTCGTTCGTGATCTCGCCGTACGGGAGGGCCGTCGTGTTGAGGGCCTCGAAGTCCTTGCGGAGCTGGATCGAGAACGCGATGTCGTCGGCCGTGAACTCCTCGCCGTCGGACCACGTCACGCCCTCGCGGGGCGTGATGACGGCCTCGGTGAAGTCCTCGTTCCACTCGATGCTGTCGGCGAGCCAGGACTGCGGCTCCTCCGACGGGCGGGCGTCGTTGACCATCATGAGCGGCTCGTAGATGACGAACGCGTAGCCGAGCGAGAGCGCCGACGAACCGGTCGCGAACGGGCTCTGGTTCTCGGTCTGCACGCCGTTCGGCATGCCCACGGTGAGCGTGGCGCCCTCGTCTCCGCCGGTGGCGGTCTGGCCGCCGGCGCCGCTGCAGGCTGCGGCCAGCAGCGCGACCACGGCGGCGCCAGCCACCGCGGCGATGTGCTTGCGGATCCTCACGTGTGTGCCTCCTTGCACGGTCCCGCGCAGGGCGGGACGTCTTCTGTGACAGTGACCGCCCGACGGACTGTCCTCGCGGGCGGGTACTTCCGGTACTGCTCTCGGTGACAGCTGGTCGAGCGGGGACTACCGGGGGATGTCCCCGACGGGCACCACGGCGGTGAGCCGCAGGTCCCGCACGGAACGGCCGGCACGGAGTCGGTACTCGCCGGGCGGGGTGCGCCAGGCGGCCGTGCCGTCGTCCCACGTCTGGAGGGCGCGGGCCGGGACCCGCACCGTGACGGTCGTGCTGTCCCCGGCGGGGACGTCCACGACCGCGAACCCGCCGAGCCAGCGCACGGGGCGGCGGGGGTCGCGCTCCGCGTCCTCCGCCGGCGGCTCGACGTAGACCTGCACCACCTCGCGGCCGTCGCGCGGCCCGGTGTTCCGGAGGCTGACCGTCACCTCCAGGCCGCCGTCCGCTGTGGCTTCCGTACCCACAGCGACGGACTCGTAGGACCAGGTGGTCCAGCCCAGGCCGTGCCCGAAGGGCGCGGCGGGGGCCGCGCCGGTCGCTGCCCGTCGCTCCCACGCGCGGTAGCCCACGTCGAGGCCTTCGGCGTAGTCGACGACCCGGTCGACCGGGACGGCGTGCGGCACCGGCACGTCCTCGTAGCGGGCGGGCAGGGTCCACGGCAGGCGGCCCGACGGCTCGGTGGCCCCGGTCAGCACGTCGGCGAGCGCCGTCCCGGCCTCCTGGCCGGGCAGCCAGCCCCACAGGACGGCCGGGGCGTCGTCGAGCCAGGGCAGCACCACGGGGGCGCCGGCGTTGATGACCACGATCGTGCGCGGGTTGGCGGCGAGCACGCGCCGGACCAGCTCGTCCTGGTTGCCGGGCAGGTCGAGGTCCGTGCGGTCGTACCCCTCGGACTCCACCTCCTCGGTGGTGCCGACGACGACGATCGCGACGTCGGAGGCGGCTGCCGCGGCGACCGCCTCGGCGAGCTCGTCCTCGGGCGACGGGCCGGGCAGCCGGTGCACGAGCGCCGCGCGGACGAAGTCGTCGTACCCGACGGGGTGCACCACCTGGAGCGTGGCGTCGAGGTCGGCGGTCCCGCCGCCGGTCAGGGGCCGGACCACCGCGACGGGGTGGTTGTGGCCGGAGGCCAGCACCACGTCCTCGGCCACGACGGTGCTGCCGGTCGCGACGACGTCCCCGTCGACGCGCACCTCGTGCACTCCGACCGTGCCGACGCCGAGCTCGTGCTCGCCGGGCTCGTCGACGCGGACGGTGGCCCGGAGGCGGACGGCGTCAGCGTCGGGCCGCACGTCCTGGAGCCAGCCGTCCCAGGTGGCGAGGGTCTGGGTCTCCAGCACGGTGCCGTCGCCGGCGAGCAGGTCGAGGCGGAGCCCCGGCTCGCCCGACACCGGGTCGGTGCACCGCGCGACGTCCAGCAGCGGCGGGTTGCGCAGCGCGCGGGACCCGGCGTGCAGCACGACCTCGGAGCCCTCCGGCAACGCCTCGCGCAGCGCGTCGGCGGGGTGGCTGAGGCGGTCGGGCACCACGAACGACGAGCCGCCGCCCTGGAAGAAGGGCGCCACGGCGGCGGACCCCAGCAGGGCGACGCGCAGCGCGGTGCCCGACGACGTCCGGTCGCCCTCCGCGGCCGCCTCGCCCGGGGCCGTCAGCGGGACGAGGCCCGCCGTGTCCTTGAGGACCACGATCGAGCGGGCGGTGAGCTCCCGCAGGAAGGCGGCCGACGCGTCGCGGGTCCACTCGACCGCGAGCGGTGACGTGGTGCTGGGAGGCGCGCCCGCGACGCCGTCGGGCAGCGAGAGCCTGCCCACCCGGGCCGCGAGCCGCAGGAGGCGCAGCACCTTGTCGTCCAGCTCGTGCTCGGCGACCTCGCCGGAGCGGACGGCGTCGAGCAGGCCGTCGCCCCACGGGCCGTCCGGGCCGGGCATCTGCAGGTCCAGGCCGCCGCGGACGGCCGGGGCCACCGACTGCGTGCCGACCCAGTCGCTGACGACGAGGCCGTCGAAACCCCACTCCTCCTTGAGGACGCCGTTGACGAGCGGGCCGTGCTCGAGCATCGGGGCGGCGACCTCGCCGTCGTCCACGCCGCTGTAGGCGCCCATGATGCTCCAGGCGCCCGCCTGGACGAGGCGCTCGAACGGCTGGAGGTATACCTCGCGGAGGGTGCGGGCGTCGACGCGAGAGAGGTAACGGGTGCGCTCGGTCTCCGAGTCGTTGGCGACGTAGTGCTTCACGCACATGCCGACGCCGTGCGCCTGCGCGGCGGTGACCAGGGCCACCGCGACCTCGGACGTGAGGTGCGGGTCCTCGGAGTAGCACTCGAAGTGCCGGCCGCCCACGGGGGTGCGCTGCAGGTTGACCTGCGGGGCGAGGACCACGTCCACGCCGTGCCGCCGGGCCTCGGCGGCGAAGAGCTCGCCCGCCGTGGCGGCCAGGGTCAGGTCCCACGTCGCGGAGACTGCGGACGGGGCAGGGAGCATCGCGGACGTGCCGCCTTCCGTGCCGCGCACCCCGACGGGACCGTCGGACAGGACGACCGGCTCGAGGCCGATGCGCTCGACGGGAGCGGTGCTCCACAGGCCGGCCCCCACGACGAGGGCGGCCTTCTCCTCGACGGTGAGCTGGTCGAGCAGGTGGAGCAGCTGGGGCTCCGCTGTGGCGGTCTGCGATGACACGCGATGAACTCCGTTCGACTACGGACGGTGTGGCAGGCACGATTGAACCACACTTACTTACCAGTTAGTAAGTCCCGTCGGGGCAGTATCGTAGCCACATGGCAGACGCGACGACACCGGCACCCCCTCGTACGCGTCCCGCGCGCCCCGCGCGGGCGCAGCGCAGGGAGGAGATCCTGCGTGCGGCCACGCGCGTGTTCGGCTCGAAGGGGTACCACGCGGGCTCGCTCGTGGACGTCGCCGAGCAGGTGGGAATCACCCACGCGGGCGTGCTCCACCACTTCGGCAGCAAGGACAAGCTGCTGTGGGAGGTGCTGGAGTACCGCGACCGGGTGGACGTGGAGCACCTCGAGGGCAAGCACATCCCCGGCGGGCTCGACCTGTTCCGGCACCTCGTCAAGACCGCGCGCATCAACGCCGACCGGCGCGGCATCGTGCAGGCCTACTCCGTCCTGACCGGGGAGTCCGTGACCGACGGGCACCCCGCGGCCCCCTGGGTGACCCAGCGCTTCACCGGGCTGCGGGCAGACATCGCGCAGGCGCTGCGGGAGGTCGTGGACGAGCGCGTCGCCGCCGGGGGCGAGGACGGCTTCGAGATCCCCGACGCCGACCTCGACCGGGCCGCGAGCGCCGTCATCGGCGTGATGGACGGCCTCCAGGTGCAGTGGCTGCTCGACCCCGAGGCCGTGGACCTCGCCGACACGACCGCGTTCGCGATCGAGGCGATCCTGGCAGCGACGCTTGCGGGGGCGCAGCGGGCGAGGCCGCTGGCCTGACGGCGGGCGGCCGCGCGGGGTGAAGTCACCAGGTCGTCGGCAGCGGGGTGTACGGCTCCCTCGACGGCGGCACGTCCATCTTCTGCAGCGTGAAGCCCATGACGTCCCGGAACACCGGGGCCGCCACCTCGCCACCGAAGATCGACGTGCGCGGGCTCTTGAGGAACACGGACACCGTGTACCTCGGGTCCTCGGCCGGGGCCACGCCGATGAACGACGACACGAACGTGACGCCGCCGTTGTCCAGCCACAGCTGCGCGGTCCCGGTCTTGCCGGCCACCCGGTACCCGGGGACCGCCGCGTCGCTCCCCGTGCCGCCGTCGACCACGGACTCCATCATGTGCAGCAGCGTGCCGGCGGTCTCCTCGGAGACCACCCGCTTCCCGGACGGGCGCTCGGCCGGGACCAGCGTGCCGTCCGCGGCGACCGTGCCCTCGAGCAGCGTGGGCGCCATCCGCACGCCGCCGTTGGCCACGGTGGAGAACACGGAGGTGGCCTGGATCGCGTTGACGGACACGCCCTGCCCGAAGAGCACGACGTCCTTGGTGCGGGCGTCCCACGACTCCGCGGGGCTCAGGAGGCCCTTCGACTCTCCCGGCAGCCCGAGCCCGGACACCTCGCCGAACCCGAACTTGCGCAGGTAGTCGTACCGCACCTGCACCGGGATCTTCTCCCCCACCATCACGGTGCCGGTGTTCGACGACTCCGCCAGGATGCCCGTGAGCGTCAGCTGCTGGACGGGGTGGTCGTGCGAGTCGCGGAACGTCTGCCCGCTGGACGCCGTGTACCTGTCGGGCACGGTGAACTGGCTCTCGGGCGTCCAGTACCCCCGTTCGAGCGCGGCGGCCATGGTGATGACCTTGCCCGTCGACCCCGGCTCGAACAGGTCCTTCACCGCGCGCGACCCCTCGGCCACGCGGTCGGTGGTGCGGTCGTTCGGGTCCACGGACCCGGAGTCCGCGAGCGCCACCATCTCGCCCGTCCGCACGTCCTGCACCACGACGACGCCGTACTCGGCGCCCGTCGCGGACACCGCCTGGTCGATGGAGTCCTGGGCCTTCCACTGGACGTCGTGCACCAGCGTGAGGCGCACGTCCTGCCCCGGCACCGCGAGCACGGTCTCCTGGTCGCCGGTCGGGATCTGCTGGCCGTCGCGGCTCTGCTCGAACGTCACGGACCCCGCCTCTCCGGCGAGCACGTCGTCGTACGCCTTCTCGACGCCGCCCTGGCCCGACTGGGTCTCGGCGTCGATGTAGCCCACGAGCGAGCCGGCCACCGTGCCCGACGGGTACGCCCGCTGCGACACGAGGTCCGTGCGCACGTAGGCACGGATCCGCAGGTCGGCGATGGCGCGCTGGACCTCGGGCACCACCCTCGGGGCGAGCACCACGTAGCCGGAGTCGCCGCTGAGCTTGGCGGCGAGCTCCGCCTTGGGGGTCCCGAGCACGGGCCCGAGCAGCTGCGCGATGCCCAGGGCACCGTCCTGGACGGGCTGCCCGTCGGCGTCGACACGGTTGTGGCCGCTGAAGCTCTGGATCGACCTCTGGTCGGCCACCACGGTGTAGCGGTCCACCGAGGTGGCGAGCACCACGCCGTTCACGTCGGTGATGTCGCCGCGGTGCGCGGGTGTCACCGTCGTCGCGAGTCGCTTCTCCTGGGCGTCCTGCGCGAGCGCCGGCCCCAGGAAGACCTGCACCTGCACCAGCCGGCCGACGAACAGCAGCACCACCAGCGCCGCCAGCCCGATGAGCCAGCGCTGGCGCACGTCGGGGTTCCCGGGACGGCGCAGCCGCGGCGTCGGCCGGGCGACCCGGCGGCGCGACGGCGCGGGCCGGCGCGGCGGGGCCTGGAGCCCCATCCGGGCGGCAGGCTGCGCGGTGCGACCGGTGGCGCGGGCCTGACCTCGCGCGGGTGCGGCCTTGCCGGTCGCGGAGGTCCGACGCCCTTCGGGGTCCCCGCGAAGACCCGCAGCGGAGCGAGGACGCTTCGTGGGGGAAGGGCGCCGGTCGGCCGGCTCGGGCGTCCTCGTCACCCGGGTGCGGCTCGTCCCGGGGCTCGCGGCGGACGAGCTGCGCGGCTGTGCGCCCGCGGCCCTCGGGGTGCCCTTCGTGGTGGGGGTCCTGGAGGCCCCCGAACGCGGCGCCCCCTGCGCCGGGGCGCGCTTCGCGGGCGCACCCTGCTGCGGGGCGTCGCGGGCCGGAGCCTTCCTCGCCGGAGCACCGTTCGCGGGCGCTTTCTTCGCCGGTACCTTCTTCGCGGGCGCGGGCGCGGGCCGGCCGCCCCGCCCCGTTCCCGGGGTGGGGCGGCCGCCCGAGGCGCGTGCCGACGTCGGACCGTCCGGTGCGGGACGACCCTGACCGCGACGAGGCTCGGTGCCCGTCACGGGGTGGCCCCCGTCACCACCTCGCCCGTCTCGACGCTGACCATGGTGGGGTTCTCCGCCGGGACCATGCCGAGCGCACGGGCGCGGTCGTCCAGCGTGGACTCCGCCTGGCGCAGCGACTCCTGGAGGCCCTGGACGTCCTGGGCCGTCTGGCCCACGTCCCGCTGCAGCCGCGACATCTCGTACGAGCCGCGGGCGAGCGTGGTGTTCAGGATCAGCACGGCGATCAGGGAACCCAGGAGGAGCGTCGCGCAGAGCACGACGAACGGCACGCGTGACGTGGCGTGCAGCGGGGCACGCACCGCGTCGAAGCGGCCGCGCCGGTACGACGCGCCGCCGGTGATCGCGGTGAGGCCAGGCCGGCGGCTACGGGGTGCCTCGGCCGGGCGGTCCGCCCTGTGCGGTGCCCGGAGGGGCGCCTGGGCGCGCTCTGCGCTCATCGTCGGTCCTCCCTCATGTGGTCAGGTGTAGGTCGTACCCGGCGGGCCGCACGCAGGCGGACCGACGCCGAGCGCGGGTTGCGTCCCAGCTCTTCTGCGTCCGCCTCCTCGGCGCCACGGGTCAGGGCCTCGAGGTACGGCTTGTGCGTCTCCGGCTCCACCGGCAGGCCCGGCGGGGCGCTCGACACGATCCCGCGCGCGATCGCGCGCTTCACGATGCGGTCCTCCAGCGAGTGGTAGGACTCCACGACGATCCGGCCGCCCACGGCGAGCGCCTCGATCGCCGCGGGGACCGCGCGTTCCAGGACCTCCAGCTCGCCGTTCACCTCGATGCGCAGCGCCTGGAAGGTGCGCTTGCCGGGGTGGCCGCCGGTCTTGCGCGTGGCCGCGGG
Organism: Antribacter gilvus; assembly: GCF_003946865.1. Classification (GTDB taxonomy): domain Bacteria; phylum Actinomycetota; class Actinomycetes; order Actinomycetales; family Cellulomonadaceae; genus Antribacter; species Antribacter gilvus. The sequence goes on along the minus strand of NZ_QXTH01000003.1, from coordinate 322,304 downwards.
GATCGTCGCGCGCAGCAGGTCGACGAGCTCGCCGCTCCGCACCCACGGCCGCTCCTCGCGTCGCCGGACGATGGCTCGCGCGATCTTCGGCGCGAACCGCTCCTCGCCGTACTCGCGCAGGATCCGGGCCAGGTCGCGCACGTCGTACGTGTTGAGCACGTCCGCCGCCGTGAGGCCGCGGGTCGGGTCCATCCGCATGTCGAGCGGCGCGTCCTGCGCGTACGCGAAGCCGCGCTCCGTCTCGTCGAGCTGCAGCGAGCTCACGCCCAGGTCCATGAGGACGCCCTGGACGCTGCCGCTCGCGTGCTCGGCCACGACGGCGCCGATCTCGTCGTACACCGCGTGGACCGGGGTGAACCGGTCGCCGAAACGCTCCAGGCGTGCGCCCGCGAGCCGCAGCGCCTGCGGGTCGCGGTCGATGCCGAGGACACGGGCGTGCGGGAGCTGCTCGAGCACGGCCTCGGTGTGGCCGCCCATCCCGAGCGTGCAGTCCACCAGCACGGAGCCCGGCTCGGAGAGGCCCGGCGCCAGGAGGTCGACGCAGCGCTGCAGGAGGACGGGCAGGTGACGGTCGCGCGTGTCACGGTCCGGCGTCTCGTCCATGTGCCCCTCCTTCCTGTGCGTCGTCGTGGTTCCCGGCCTGCCGGCCCGTCCGGTCAGGTCTCCCTCCGCTCCTTTCCGGCACCGGGGAAGTGTGCCGGACCCTTGCGGGAGGAGGCCTCACCGGGCGGACCCGGCGGCTGCTCGTCAGAATCCGATCCCGGGAAACATCTCCTCCGCGGTCTCGGCGTAGTCGGACTCCTTCTCCTGCTGGTAGGTGGTCCAGGCGTCCGCGTCCCAGACCTCCACCCGGGTGCCGACCCCGATCACGGCGACATCGCGCTCCAGCCCTGCGTACTCCCGCAGCGGGGCCGGGATACCGATCCGGCCCTGCTTGTCGGGCACCTCGTCGCTGGCGCCCGACAGGAACATCCGCAGGTAGTCACGCGCCTGCCGGTTGGTGACCGGCGCCTGACTGATCTGCTCGTACATCCGCTGGAACTGGTCCATCGGCAGCAGGAACAGACACCGCTCCTGCCCTCGGGTCATGACGAGCCCGGACGCAAGACGACCCCGGAACTTGGCGGGAAGGATCAACCGACCCTTCTCGTCGAGCTTCGGGGTGTACGTGCCGAGCAGCAGGCCCGAGCCGGCGAACACCCCTGATGTCGTTGTGTCCACGGCTCGCACCTCCCCTCGGGCTCCCGCGCGCTCCACGCTACTCCACTTCCCTCCACTTCTCCTGGGAAAACGACTGGGACGCGCGCGTGGTTCCGGTCAAGATGCAGGTCATTCAGGCAAAGAAGCGGTGGAGGAATCCTGGGCACCGGCGCGTCGCCTTGGCCGTTTCGTGCGGGTGCCTACCGATTCGGGTCGCGGCCGTGGCGGGGCCGCGGCGCGGCGCGCTGCGACACGCAGGTGACGGAGGCCACAGCCCGGTTCACCCGGCGCCGGGGAGGGATGTGGAGGCCGCTCGGGGCCCCACGTGGCGAACGCGCCAGACTGCTCCCAGGTCCGCCTACCGACTCGTAGACGATCCTGGAAGCAGTCTGGCGCGTTCACGTCCCGCGGGTCAGCACACCTTCCCGTTGAGCGTGAAGCCGCTCGCGGCCGGGGTCCCGGAGGTCCCGCCGACGAACCCGATGGTCGCCGAGGCGCCGGGAGCCAGGTTCTGCGCCCAGGACGGCGCCTTCGCCAGGACCGACGTCCCCGTCTGGGTCACGTCCGCACCCCAGGCGCTCTGGATCGTCGTGCCGGCGCCGAAGGTCCACGCCAGCCGCCAGGCCTGCACGGCCGTGGTGCCCGTGTTCTTCACGGTCACCTCGCCCTGGAAGCCGCCGGGCCAGCTGCCGGTCTGCTTGAACGTCGCGGTGCAGGAGATCACCGGGGCCGGGGTCGGGCCGGCCGTGGGCGACTCCGTCGGGTTCGGGAGCGACGGGTAGTCCGTCGGGGTAGGCGTCACGGAGGGCGACGGACTCACGGACGGCATCGGGCTCGCCGTCGGCGAAGGAGCCGTCCCGGTGAAGTCGCCCACCACGATGCCGCGGCCGTTGGTCCCGAGGTACACCCGCCCGTAGACGTCCGGGTCACCCGTGATGGCGTTGCCGGTCCACGCGAACTGGTGCTCGTCGTCGTTGATGCGGACCCAGGTGGCACCGGCGTCGTCGGACCGGAAGATGCCCCGGACCCCGCCGATCTTCGACGACGTGTACACCGCCGGGTACGTGCGGCCGGGGGCCGCCTTGCCGAAGCCGACGACGTCGCCCTCCTGGACCGCGGCGAACTTCGTGAAGGTCGCCCCGCGGTCGGTCGAGCGCCACATGCCGTAGGTGCCGTCGGTCTCGCCGCCGGCGAGCCAGACGTCGCCGGCACGGCCGGGCACCGCCGCGAACTTCACCGGGCCCGACGCCGGAAGACCCGCGGCGGACGACGCCGTGAACGACGCACCCCCGTTCGTGGACCGGTAGAACGTGCCCTGGTGGAACGCGTAGAAGGTCTGCGGGTCCTGGCGGTCGGCCTCGACCTTGGCGCCGGCGGGCACGCCCGTCGACGCGGTCCACGAGGAGCCGAGCGTCGTGGAGACGTGCACGCCCGCGCCCTCGGGGCTCCAGAGGATGCGCGACCCGTCCGCGTTGACCGCGACCGTCCCGGCCCCCGTGACGCCGGCCGGCTGCTGGGCCGCCCACCACGAGCCGCCGTTCGAGGTGGAGACACCCAGGTGGGAGTCCGTGTCACCGCCGTTGCCCGCGCGCACCATCGTGGCGGGGGCGAGCTCGGCGAAGTCCACGCTGAGGACCCCGCCGTGGTACGGCTGGGAGTAGTGGTACTTGCTGGGCACGGTGTTGATGTCGTCGTGGACGAAGCCGCCGATGTCATACATGCCGGAGACCAGGTCGACCGCCCCGGGAGGCGCCGCGAGGTCCTGCACCGCCGTCTCCTCGAGGCCCTGGGCCTTGACCGAGATGTTCACGGTGCCGCCGGTGTCCCACGCGGTGAGGTTGCTCCCGCCGTAGATGGTCGCGCCCGTGCCGTACATGAACTTGTTCGAGTTGAACGGGTCGATCTCGAACGCCTCGGTCATCCAGCCGAGCTTGGGGCTGGTCTCCGGCGGCGTGGCCTGCTTGCCGAAGTCGAGCCACGGGGAGCCCGCGGTGTCCAGCGAGTAGCGGAGCGTGCGGCTCGGGTAGCCGGCCCAGTCCCAGATCTGGGTCCAGGTGGCGCCACGGTCGGTGCTGCGGAAGACCTGGATGTCCGGGAACCAGGAGATCTGGCTCACGACCATGAGCGTGTCGGGGTCCTGGCGGTCGATCGTCAGGCCCGAGTAGCCGAAGTAGGCGTCGCTGGACGACGACGGCACGGGGCTGATCTGCGTCCACACGCCGGTGGCGGTGTCGAGCCGCCAGACGTCACCCTTGCCGCCGTCGTACGGGCCGCCCGTGTCCGACGTCGCGACGTAGAGCTGGCCGCCCTCGTCGTCGAGGACCGCCTTGTGCGGGATGAAGCCCGTCGGCTGGCCGGGGACGCGCTGCCACGTGGCGCCGCCGTTCGTGGAGCGGTAGACGTTGTTCTCCTTGTCGGCCACGCCCACGTAGATCGTCTGCGTGCGCGAGCCGGCGCTACCGGTCCTCGGGTCGAAGACGACCCACACCACACCCTGGTTGGAGGTGAGGTAGCCGTTGGGGTCGGCGGGGTCCTGCACGTAGTTGCCCGGGTTGGGGAAGCTCGCGACCTTGGACCAGGTGACGCCGCTGTCGGTGCTGCGCCAGAGGCCGTTGCCGCCCTCCGTGCCGAAGTAGACGACGCGGTTGTCGTTGGGGTCGACCATGAGGCGCTCGCCCATGCCGCGACCCGGCATGTTCCCGCCCACCTTGAAGGGCAGGCCGGTCTTCTGCCAGGTCTCGCCGCGGTCGCTGCTGCGAAGGATCGCGCCGTTGTTCGGGTCCCAGGAGTTCGTGTACGAGCCGACTGCGGCGTACACCTTGTTCGTGTTCACCGGGTCGGCGGCGATGCTGAGGACGCCGCTGTGGCCCCAGTCGCCCCAGCCGACGTGGTCGAGCAGCGGGACCCACCGCTGGGTGGCGGGGTCGAGGCGGTACGCGCCGCCGACGTCGGTGCGGGCGTAGACGAGGCCCGACTCGCCCTGGCTGTAGACGAGGCCGGGGACGAACCCGCCGCCGACGATCTCGACGTTGCCCCACTCGTAGTCGGTCGTTGCCGCTGTGGCTGTGCTCGTGGCGCTGGGCGTGGCCGCGACGGCGGCGGCGACTCCCAGCCCGGAGGCGACGAGCCCGAACCCGGCAAGGGTCGCGAGCGCTGGACGGAATCTCATCCGTGGTCACTCCTTCGTGCAGACGGTCGGAGCCCTGAGAGCCCCGTGGGCACGACGTCGTGCCCGGCGCCGAAACTTTAGTGAAGCGCTTCGACGATCTGGAGTGGGTTAATCGATTAGGCGGTTGCGGGGGCTTCGTCGAGGCTTCCAGCGACCTACTTGGGCGGCAGCGAGCGGGCGTATGCCACGCCGCGGTCGACCCACGACGACAGGTCCCCGGGGCCGAGGTCGCCCGTGTCGACGTGGACCCAGCCCTTCATGGTTCGCGTCCCCATCTCGGGCCGTGTCGCGGGCGTGGTCTCGATGAGCTCGTCGGCCTCGTCGCCGACGCGCACCAGGATCCCGCCCTGGCCGCTCGCCGCGACCGCCATGTTCCCCGCGACCAGGAAGGCCAGGGCGCCGAACATCTTGCGCTCGGTCACCTCGGGGACACCGGCGAGCTGATCCCGGATCTGAGCGGCAACATCGTCGTCGTACGCCATGACGCCGACCCTACGCGCGCCGTCGACGTACGGCAGGAAGTCTCCTTCGAGGCTTGCCTTGCCCCGCGTCCCGAGGTCCTTGAGCCGGATCCACGGCTCCTCGCCCGGGATCTGAAGGGTGACTGTCGTGGCCCATCTGCCCTTCCTGCACGTCACCGCTGACCGCAGAACCTTCTCCAGTAGCCCCTGCACCTCGCCGGGCGACGACTCCTCGATCACGATGAGCACCACCTCCGAGAAGGGCCCGACCCAGACGTCGAGGTAAGGCGCCAGAACAAGGGTCAACGGCGCCACCCCAGGTTTCTCGAGCAGGAGGGTGGGAAAGATCCCCGCAAGTGGCTCCCCCGCGCGGAAGTCGGGGTTCTCGGCGGCGGGGCGCCGGCCGAGCGCGACCAACGCCCGATCGAGAGCCTCCGCGCCGAGGCGCGTGGCCTCCCGCTCCTCCGGAGTCATCACAGCCTCCGCAGCCCGAGCAGAAACCTCAGGGTGTCAGGGACCGACAGGCGCAGAACAGCCTCGTCGCCGTCCGTCGCGATCCGCACGACCGGCAGGCGCAGCCGCCCCTCACGCTCGGGCGTCGCCGCGGACCGCACGTAGTGCACTCCGAGCCTGACGTCCTTCTCCAGGTACTGCCGCACCTCGTCGTCGGACGGGTCGTCATCGACCTCGAAGGCGGCGTATCCGCCGTTCACGCTGAGCCAGAACACAGGGACCCCGTACGTCGACACGTCCGCCCAGCGCCCGGGATCCGTGGCGGACCGAATCCGAAGGTAGCCAGCGGCATCCCGCCTCCCCACCGCACAGACAAGCTCCTCCGAACGAGGGCGCAGCTCCTCGAGAGCCGCAACTACTCCGTCGACTGCGCTTCATGTGATCGGCAGTTCGGTGCGTGATCGGCAGCTCGAACTGCCGATCATGCATCAAGCTGCCGATCACGCGAGCGCCGGAGCCCCAGCCAGGCGGGTGAAATCCCGCCCTCACCAGCCAACCCCCGGTCCCGCCCCGCCGCGGTGGCGCGCCGGATACCCGCGTCGGCCGGGCCGCCGTCGGGCAGCGGAGAACCGTGACCCAGGTAACAGTGCATACCCCAGAAACGACTAGGCTTCCCTCCACGGGCCGCGGCGCGGCCCGTGCCGCGCCCACACCCGGGCACACAGCAGCGTCCCGACGCCGACGGAGGTCCTATGCTCCCCGATCCACCGACGTCAGGCCTGGTCGAGCCACGTGCCACCGCAGGCTACGGCGCCCCCCAGGCGTCCCAGTCGAACCCCCTCGGGGAGCTGGTCGCCGTCACGTCGCGGGTACGGGCCGCCATCGAGACCGTCGTGTCGGGCCGGCCGGGGCTGGCAGAGCTCACCGTCGCGGTGCTGCTCGCCGAGGGCCACCTGCTCATCGAGGACGTGCCCGGCGTCGGCAAGACGACGCTGGCCAAGGCCCTCGCGAAGAGCATCGACTGCCACGTGGGCCGCATCCAGTTCACGCCGGACCTGCTGCCGAGCGACCTCACGGGCGTCAACATCTTCCGCACGGGCAGCCACGAGTTCGAGTTCCGCCCGGGTCCGGTGTTCAACAACATCGTCATCGGCGACGAGATCAACCGCGCCTCCCCCAAGACGCAGTCCGCGCTGCTGGAGTGCATGGAGGAGGGCCAGACCACCGTCGACGGCACCACCCACATGCTCCCCCGGCCATTCCTGGTGGTCGCCACGCAGAACCCGGTGGAGATGGAGGGTACGTACCCCCTCCCCGAGGCCCAGCGCGACCGCTTCATGGCCCGCATCACCGTGGGCTACCCCGACCTCGACGCCGAGATGCTCATGCTCGAGCGGCAGGAGGCGGAGAACCCGCTGGCCCACCTCTCACCGGTGACGGACGGGGCCACGATCCTGCGGTGCGCGGCGCTCGTCCGGACGGTCTACGCGTCGCCCGCGGTCAAGCGATACGTGATCGCCCTCGTGACGGCCACCCGCGAGCACCAGGGCCTGAAGCTCGGCGCCTCGCCCCGTGCGTCGCTCCAGCTCCTCCGCGCGGCCAAGGCTCTCGCGGCCATGTCCGGCCGGGACTACGTCCTGCCCGACGACGTCCAGCGCCTCGCCCGCCCGGTCATCTCGCACCGGCTCATCCTGACCACCGAGTCGCGCCTCGGCGGCGTGGGGTCCGAGGCGATCGTGGACCAGATCGTCCAGCAGACGCCCGTCCCGGCGCTCGACGCGTCCGACCGCCACGTGCACCGGAACAGTCGCTGACGACGATGAACGTTCGTGAGCTCCTGGCGCGCGCGAGCCGCGTACGGCTCACGCCGCGCGGCGTCGGCGCGGTCTGCACGGGCGGGATCCTGATGGTCTCGGGCCTGGTCCTCGCGCTGTCCGACGTCGTCGCACTCGGCGCCGCCTGTCTCCTCGCCGTGGGCGTGGCCTGGGTCGTGACCGGCGGCCAGCGTCTCGACGCCGGCTCCGGCGCGCTGCGCGTGGTCCGCCACGTGACCCCGAGCCCCGTGGTGCGGGGCCGCACCGCCGACGCGTCGCTCCTGGTCGCCGCGGTGGCCCCGACCGGCGCCGCCTACGAGCGCCTGGCCCGCCTCCGCCTGTCGGAGCAGGCGGCCCACGAGCTCGCCGGGCACGAGGGGATCCGCGCGCGGGTGTCAGCCCGGGCCGACCGGATCGCCGTCGGCTACCAGCTCACGCCCACGCGCCGTGGCCGCTGGCCGCTCGGCCCCCTGCTGACGACCCGCACGGACGTGTTCGGTCTGGTCCGCACCACCCAGCCGCTCGGCGACGCGACGGGGGTGGCTGTGTGGCCGCGCACCGTCGAGCTGCCTGTCCGGACCCGGGCGCTCGGTGACGTCGACCGCTCGTCCACCGGCGCGCGCCTGCAGTCCACCGACGACTCCGTGCTCCGCGAGTACGTGGCCGGTGACGACCCGCGCCGCGTGCACTGGGCCAGCGCCGCCCGGCGCGGGCACCTCATGGTCCGTGCCGACGAGGCCGCCGGCGTGCGTCCGGTCACGGTGCTGGTCGACCGGTCGCTCCTCCCGCACCGCTACGACACCGGGACCGCCATCGCCCCGCGCAACCCCGCCGCCATCGACGACGGCGAATGGGCCGTCGAGCTGGCGGCGTCCATCGCCGTGTCCTTCCTGGAGGCCGGGCACCCGGCGCGTCTCGTGTCCACCGCGGTGGTGCCGCAGGTGGACGGGGCCCGCTTCGCGACCACGCGCGCGGGCCGGCCGCTGATCCTCGACGCCACGGTGGACCTCGACGGCCACCACGGCGCCGCCGAGGCCGAGCGCGCCGTGGCCAACACCGCCCATGCCCTGCGTCTCGCCCGGTCCGCCGGCGAGATCATCGTGGCCGTCCTCGGCCCCGTCCCGCCCGCGGTACGTGGCCAGGTCGCCGCGCTGGCCGCCGACGGCACCTGCTGGGCGATCCTCGTCGCGCCGCGCGAGACCGGCTTCCGGCACGAGGTCGAGGAGACCGCCGTCGAGCTGCGCGCCACCGGCTGGCACGTGGCGGTCACCGAGTCGCGCACCGAGCCGGAGCGCGCCTGGGCCGCACTCTCGGAGCGTGCCTCATGATCCCCGCATACCGCGGACCCTTCGTCCGGACGATCGTCACGGGCGCGCTCGTCACCGTCGCCGTCCTCGTCTCCATGCTCACGCTGGGCGCCGTCATCGAGCCGGGCGCCTGGACCGTCGCGGGGGCCCAGGGGGTCCTCCTCGTCGCGCTCACCACGAACGTGGTGCGGGTCCTCATGATCCGCGCCGACATCACCCGCGCCGCCCAGGCGAGCGAGGCCGGCGGCGCGGCGGCGGGCAAGAGCCGCGGCGCGTCGTCGGGCCGAGGTACGCCCGGGCAGGCCAGCGGCGCCATCGCCTTCTGGAGCACCGTGGCCGGTTCGGCCGTTGGCCTCTGGTTCCTCCTCGCCCGCTTCGGCGCCCCGACGCAGCAGGCGGAGCTCTTCGTCGGAGCGGAGTCCTTCGAGCGCCTCGGGCAGCGGTTGCGGTCCGCCGGGGAGATCATGCGCGACGAGGTGGCGCCGGTCGACGACTCGCTCGCCATCGGCGTGGCCGCCGTGGGAGGGACGCTCCTCGTCCTCCTCGTGGCCGACTCGCTCGCCGAGGCCAGGATGCCCGCCCTGGCGGCTCTGCCGCTGCTGCTGCTGTGGGCCCCGGCGCTCACGCTCATGGGCGACGTGCCCTCGTGGGTCTTCGTCGTCGTGGTCAGCGTGGCGCTCCTGCTCCTCACGGTCGACCCGGCGGGGGCCATGCCCGGACGCCGGTCCGAGCCCCGCGACCCCGCGGTGCGGCACGCCCAGCGCCGCCGGGCCGGGATCACTGCCGTCTCGTCGTTGCTGGTCGCGGTCCTGGCCCACGGCGTCGGCTCCGGCCTGAACGCCCTGCCGGCCTTCGCCCGAGGGTTCTCCCAGCTGATCGCCACCGAGGCGCGCACCGTTCAGCTGTCCGACGAGCTCGACCTGCGGGAGCCCCTCGGCGCCCGGTCGAACGAGGTGGTCCTGACGTACCGCACCTCGGACGAGGCGAACGTCGGACCGCTCCGCCTGTTCACCCTCACCGCGTTCGACGGCGCGCGGTCGCAGCGGGCGGTGCTCGACGGCGGCGGTCGCGACTTCGACGACGGCGACGTGCTGTGGCCCGGCGGGTTCTCCGCCGGCGAGGGCTCCCGCGACGTCACCATGACGATCCGCGGACTCTCCAGCCCCGAGCTGCCGATCCCCGTGGACCCGCGTTCCGTGGGGATCGAGGGCAACAGCTGGGAGTACTACAACACGCGCGACGAGGTCCGCGGGGACCGGGACACCCGGACCGGCGACGTCTACACGATGTCGGTCTTCGACCGGGCGCTCAGCCCCGAGGGCCTGCGGGGCGCGGTCGGACCCGACCCGGGGTCGTCGGGCTACACGGACGTGCCCACCACGGAGCACTCCGCGGAGATCGCGGCCCTCGCCGAGGAGATCGCCGGGTCGGCTCCCACCCGGTACGACCAGGCCATGGCGTTGCAGTCGTACCTGCGCGACGGCGGCCGCTTCATCTACACGCCCGACACGACCTACGACGACTCCGACGACCCGGTCTGGGACTTCCTCGAGCAGCGCGAGGGCTACTGCGTCCAGTTCGCGAGCACGATGATGGTCATGGCTCGCTCGCTCGGGATCCCCACGCGGCTGGGGGTGGGCTACCTGCCCGGCGAGCGGTCGGCCAACGGCACCTGGTCCGTGACCGGGCAGGCGTCGCACGCGTGGCCGGAGATCTACTTCGCGGACGCCGGGTGGGTCCGCTTCGAGCCCACCCCGGCGGTCCAGACCGGGGCCCCGCCGCGCTATGCCGACCCTGCCCTCGTCGCTCCGGCGCCGCTGCAGCCCGAGGAACCGCAGGAGGTTCCGTCCGCCGAGCCCACGGCGAGCCAGGCCGCACCGTCCGCGACGGCGAGCGCGTCAGCCGGCGCCGGGAGCGGGTCCGGCGGCGGCGCGGCCGAGAACTCCATGCCGTTCTGGGTGTGGCTGACGACCGGCATCGGCGGGCTGCTGCTGATCACGGGTGTCGTGGTGTGGCTGCTGCGCCGACGGACCGAGGTGGAGGTGCTCGACCCGGAGCGCGCCTGGTCACGGGTGCTCGCCGTGCTCGCCGAGCGCGACGTGGTGCTCCCGCCGTCGACGACGCTGCGGCGGGCTCCCGAGGCGATCGACGCCCAGGTCCGGGCACGGACGGGCGAGCCGCTGGCCGCCGACGTGGCGGATCAGCTCGTCGCGCTGGCGGACGCCGCCGAGTCGGAGCGGTACGCGCGGGACTACGTGCCGCCGTCGGCGGAACAGCTGGAGGCCCTGACGGGCGAGCTGACTGCGGCACTGACAGGGGCGCTGAGCGGCAAGACCTGAGGTGCTGCTCGGCCAACGCACCGGACACGGAACGGCCCCGCACCTGTCAGGTGCGGGGCCGTGCTGGTATTCACCGTCAGGAGGTCAGCCTCGACCGTCCTGACCCCCACGCCGCTTGTCCCACCGCTCCTCGAGACGGGCGAGGAGGCCTGCGTAGCCGCCACCACCCTTGCTCTTGGCCGGTGCCTGCGGACCGGACCGGACGCTCCCGTCCGGGTTCACGAGCCCCAGCGTGCCCTGCTTGGGCTTGCGTGGGCCGGTGATCGCGAACGTGACGCCGGTGAACATCAGGATGAACCCGACGGCTCCCACGATGGTGCCGAACGTCTCGCCCCTGGCCGCGCCGAAGACCAGGAGGAGGAGACCGGCGACGACACCGATCCCCGCCATGACGAAGCGCAGTGGTGAGCGCCGACCTGTCGACTGGAGCGTGTTGGCAAGTCGCGGGTCATCAGAGGTCAGTGCGCGCTCCATCTGCTCCAGCACACGCTGCTCGTACTCGGACAGAGGCATCGAGACCCCCGGATCTCGCAAAGGAACAGTGTCTACTTCAGGATAAGCCGCTCGGGCCGTACGTGGTAGTCGACATCCTGGTCATATCAGGGTCATTCTCCCAGGTCTAAGTATCCTACCTGGGCTGGGAGCGCTCGCTTTACCGCGTCGGGGCCCCAAGACCGATCGCCGCCCGGCCGAACCGCTCGCGCACCGCGTCCAGCGCGAGCTCGGCCTCGCGCTGCGACTCTCCGCGCGGGTCGCTCGCCTCCTCGAGCGTGAGCTGCCCGACAGACCCTTCCCGCCGCTGCAGGTTCTCTCCGCGCACCCCGACGAGGCGCACCGGCAGCCCCCGCAGGTCCACGCCCGCCACCAGCTCGCGCGCCACCAGGAACACCTCGCGGGCCACGTCGGTGGGGGCGCTGAGGGTGCGGGACCTGCTGAGAGTGCGGAAGTCGCTGGTGCGCACCTTCACCGCCACGGTGCGCGCCACGACGCCCTGCTGCCGCATCCGGGCCGCCACGCGGTCCGCGAGCTCGAGCACGCGGCGCTCCACCACCCTGGCGTCGTGCTGGTCCGTGGCGAACGTGGTCTCGGCGCCGATGCTCCGCTCCTCCCGGCCAGGGACGACGGGGCGGGGGTCGCGGCCCCACGCAAGATCGTGGAGGTGCGCCCCTGTGACGGATCCCACGGCCGACTGGAGGCTCAGCAGGTCGGTGCCGGCCAGCTGTTCGACGGTGGTGATGCCCCACCGCGCGAGGGCCTCCTCGGTGCGCTCGCCTACGCCCCACAACGCGCCGACGGGCAACGTGTGGAGGAAGTCGATGGTGGCCGCCACGGGGACGAGCATCATCCCGTCCGGCTTGGCGTGCGTGGAGGCCAGCTTGGCGACGAACTTGTTCTTGGCGATACCGACCGAGGCGGTGACGCCGTGCTCGGCGCGGATCCGCTCGCGCAGCGCGGCACCGATGGCCGTGGGCGCTCCCAGGCGGCGCCGGGCTCCGCTCACGTCGAGGAAGGCCTCGTCCACGCTGATCTGCTCCACGATGGGCGTGACCTGCCCGAGGAGCTCCATGACCGACCGCGAGACGTCGTGGTACAGATGGTGGTCGGGCGGGACGACCACGGCCTGGGGGCACAGCACCCGCGCCCGCGTCATCGGCATGGCGGAGCGCACGCCGAACGCCCGCGCCTCGTAGGTGGCCGCCAGCACGACGCCCCGGTCGCGCCCGCCGACGATGACCGGCCGCCCCCGCAGCTCGGGCCGGCGCGCCAGCTCGCAGGAGGCGAAGAAGGCGTCCATGTCGATGTGGAGCACGGCGCAGCCCGACTCGTCGTCGCCCCAGTCACGGTGCGCGCCCACGGCACGCGGGCCCCTGCTCACGGCGCGCTCACGAGGCTGCCGGGACGAGGGCGAGGCGGGGCTGCCGGGAGAACCCGGCGTCGGGGTCGACGAGCATCGCCACCTCGTCACGGAAGTCCTCCGCGCAGGCGACCAGCTCGTCGGCACGCGCGGGCTCGACCTCGCCCGAACGACCGGCGTCCACCGCTGCGCGCAGTCGCGCGCCGGAGGCGAAGTAGCCCGACCAGGCGGCCAGGTCGGGCTCGACGTGCGCGAGCATCTCCCAGACCGTGCGGGCACCCGAACGCCGCGTGGGACGGCCCCGCAGGGCCACCACCGCCGCCGCGGAGCGGATCGCCGCCAGGTGGCCGTGCACGAACCGGTCCCCCGGGTCGTCAGCGGCCGCGGCCGCCGCGAGCTCGGCGTCCGCGCGGCGGAGCAGCTCCTTGACCGCGGGCGATACCACGCGCGGCGTCATGCGAGGGACCATCACGTGAGCCTGAGCCCCCGACGTCTCCTGCATCCCACCCATCGCCGACCTCCTTCGATCGATCCTCGCCTCACTATCGAACATGCGTTCTACTCTGTCAAGCGGCCCGGCCGGGCGCGAGAGACTGAGCCCATGGCCCGCCGCGCTGCCCGCTCCGTCCGACGCTCCACATCTTCCTCCGGACCTCTGACACTCCCGGCGGACCTTCCCGTGGGCCAGGTCCCGATCGACACGGGCACGGCCGAGGTCGTTCGCGACCCTGACCACCCCGAGCGAGTGACGCTGCACGTCAACGGCGTGCCCAGCTCGAGCCTCGACCTCGACGACCCGGGATTTCTCGACTTCGAGTACATGCAGCAGATGGCCGCGGTGGTCGCACTGCTCCCCGGCGGCCCGCTCCGCGTGCTGCACCTGGGGGCGGCCGGGAGCGCGTTCGCGCGCCACGTGGAGCACGAGCGCCCGGACTCCCGGCAGCTCGGCGTCGACCTCGACTCCCGGCTCCTCGAGCTGGTCCGGGCCTGGTTCGCCCTGCCCCGCGCCCCCCGGCTGCGGCTGCGGGCCGACGACGCCGGCCGTGCGCTCGCCTCCCTGCCCGACGAGTCCTACGACGTGGTGGTCCGCGACGTCTTCGCCGGGGACAGCACCCCCGGCCACCTCGTAGGTTCCGGCTTCGCCGCGGAGGCCCGGCGCGTGCTCCGGCCCGGGGGCGTCCTGCTCGTCAACTGCGCGGACCGGCCGCCCCTCACCATCGCGCGCCGGGAGGTGGCGACGCTCGCCGCGGTGTTCGGGCCCGACGCCGCAGGCCAAGGGCGGCTCGCAGCCGTGGCCGAGCCGGCTGTCCTCAAGGGACGCCGCTACGGCAACGTGGTGCTCGCCGCCGTCCGCGCCCTGCCCGAGCCCGAGGAGGCGACGACCGCCGCGCCCGGGACGAGCGCCGCCGTCGGGCAGCGGAGGGGCACGGGCGACGCGACCGGGACGGCCCTCGATCTTCGGGAACCCGCCCTCGGGCGGGCACTGCGGACCCTCGCCGTCCCCGCGACCCTGCTCGTGGGTGACGAGGCCACGCGCTTCGCCGGGACGGCGGCGCCGCTGCCGACCGACCCTCTGCCCGCGGCGTGACCCGGGCATGGCAGAGGCCGCGTCCCCGAGGGGGCGCGGCCTCTGCCGGTACCGTCAGAGCGGGCGGACCTGCTCTGCCTGCGGGCCCTTGGGGCCCTGGGTGATCTCGAACTCGACCCGCTGGGCCTCCTCGAGAGTGCGGTACCCGTTCGTCTCGATGGCGGAGTAGTGGACAAAGACGTCAGCGCCGCCGCCGTCCTGGGCGATGAACCCGTAGCCCTTCTCCGCGTTGAACCACTTCACAGAACCCTGCGCCATGCTGTCCTTCGACCTTCCGTCCGGGATCCGCCGGCGGGCCCGATACCCGCCGCCGTGCCGCAATGCATCCCTCGTGCTCACGACCAACGGACGGGTCATGCCTTGGTACGCACGTGCAACGGCGCCAGTGTGGCATGGCTCACTTACGGATGCCACAGAACACGCACATTCCTGACACCGTGTGTCGCGGGGTCAGTCGCCGTTCTGCTGGGCCAGGAAACGCTCGAACTCCGCGCCGAGCTCGTCGGCGGTGGGGAGCGGCGCGGTCTCGGCGAGGAGGTTGGTCCGGCCCACGGAGCGGGCGAACGCGTCGTACTGCTCCTCGAGCGCCTTCACCACGGCGGCCACCTCGCTCGACTCCTGCACCTGCTTCTCCACCTCGAGCGTCGCGTCCGTCGCGGCGGCGTCGAGCGCCGACAGGTGCAGGTCGAGGCCGGTGGCGCGCTCCACGTGGCGGAGCCCCACGACCGCCGCGGGCGGGTACTGCGACTGCGCCAGGTAGTGCGGCACGTGGACCGTGAAGCCGAGCGCGTCGTGGCCCGCCTGTCCGAGGCGGTACTCCAGCAGCGCGGCGAGCGATCCCGGCACCTTCACGGAGCCGAACCAGGACGTGTAGTCGTCAACGAGGCCGGAGCGCGTCGCGTGCGCCGTGAGCGAGAGGGGGCGGGTGTGCGGCACGCCCATGGGGATGCCGTGCAGGCCTACCGTCAGGCTCACGCCGAAGCGCTCCACCAGCTGGCGGACCGCGCCGACCACTCGCTCCCACTGCAGGTCCGGCTCGACCCCGTGGAGCAGCAGGAAGCCGGTGCCCTCGCCGTCGGTGACGTGGTCCAGCACGAGGTACGGCTCCTCGTAGTCGGCCCAGCGGTCGGTGTCGAACGTGAACGTTGCGCGCTTGGAGCGGTAGTCGAGGAGCTGGTCCATGTCGAACGTCGCGAGACGTTCCCACGTCAGCTCCGACCGCGTGTGCGCCACGGCGAGCTCTCCGGCCGCCCCGGCGTCGACGAAGCCCTTGACGGCGTGCACCAGCACGGGGCCGTCGGTACCTGCGGGAGAACCCTCCCCCAGCGTTCGGGCGACCGCTGCCTCGTCGACCTCGTAGATGCCCTGCGGGTCCAGCACCTGGCCTCATCCTCCTGACGTGCGTCGTCCTTCGAGGGAGTTAACAACGAGGCAGGCTCGGATGCTTCCCGCTGCCGGCAACTTGTGCGCGCCCTCGCCACCGGCGCAGCCTACCGGCGTGTCGTCACAGGACATGACGGGAGGTTCACGTGCGGACCGGGCATCGTCGCCGGGTCCGGGCGACCGGACGGGCGTCAGCGACCCGCGTCAGCGACCGGGCAGCCGCACCACGGAGACGAAGAAGTCGTCGATCTGCCGCACCACGTCGATGAACCGCTCGAAGTCGACCGGCTTGGTCACGTACGCGTTCGCGTGCAGCGAGTAGGACCCGATGATGTCCTCCTCCGAGTCCGACGTGGTCAGCACGACCACGGGGATGTGCCGCAGCGCGGGGTCGTTCTTGACCACGGCGAGCACCTCGAGGCCGTCCATCCGCGGGAGGTTGAGGTCAAGGAGGACGAGGTCGGGAGCCGGCGCGTCCGCGTACTCACCCTGCCGGCGCAGGAACTCCAGCGCGCTCACGCCGTCGGTCACGACCGAGAGACGGTTGGCGATCTTGTAGTCCTCGAACGCCTCGCGCGTCATGAGCACATCGCCCGGGTCGTCCTCGACCAGGAGAATCTCGACCACCTTCTGGCCCTCCGCCATCAACCTGCCCCCCGATGCTTCGGCCCTGACCAGGCCGGGTCACCCGAGCGTAGTGGACTGGGCCCGCTCGGTCGACGCACGCCCCGCCGCCCCTGTGGACGGCGTGCGCGCCAGCGTGAAGCGCACGGTGGTCCCGCCGCCCGGGGTCGGTTCGATCCAGACCCTGCCGCCGTGGTGCTCCACGATCCTCTTGACGAGGGCGAGGCCGATCCCCGTCCCGGGGTAGTCCTCACGGCCGTGGAGACGCTGGAAGATCACGAACACGCGCTCGGTGTACCGCGGGTCGATCCCGATGCCGTTGTCGACCACGGAGATCTCCCAGTGGGCCCGCATCCCCCGCGCGTCGACGTGCACCTCGGGCCGGCGGTCCGGGTGGCGGAACTTCACGGCGTTGCTGACCAGGTTCGTGACGAGCTGGCTCAGCAGCGCCCGCTCGCCGTGGACCACCGGCAGCTGCCCGTGGGTCACCACCGCGTCGTTCTCCTGGATCAGCTCGTCGAGGTCCGCCACCGACGCCGCCAGCAGCTCCTCGAGCGGGACGTCGGTCCGGGCGGCCGTGACACGGCCCACCCGCGAGAACGCCAGCAGGTCCTGGATGAGCTGCTGCATCCGCTTGGCGCCGTCGACCGCGTAGTCGATGTACAGGTCCGCGGTCTCGTCGAGCTGCCCGCCGTACCGCTTGCGCAGCAGCTGCGTGAAGCTGGCGACCTTGCGCAGCGGCTCCTGGAGGTCGTGCGACGCCACGTAGGCGAACTGCTCCAGGTCACGGTTCGACCGCCCGAGCTCCTCCGTCTGGAGGCTCAGCCGCCGGTGCGCGTCCTCGATCTCCTGGTGCGACAGGCGGATCTCGTCCACCTGGTGCACCAGCTCACGCCGCATCGTCTCGACGTGCGCGGCCAGCACCGCGACCTCGCCCACCCCCACGTCAGGGTGGATCTCTCGCTCGAGGACGCCGCCGCTCACGATCCGTACGGACGCCGAGAGCAGCTGCAGAGGCTTGATCACCCAGGTCTCGAGCGCGAGCCACATGAGCGCCCCCATGAGCACCACCACGAGCACCAGCGTGACCACCGAGCCCAGGAGCAGCTGGTTCCAGTGCTCCTGCGTCGTGAGGGCCGCCTCGCGCTGAGCCTTCACCTCGTCCAGATACTCAGCCACGTCGCGCTGGGCCTGCCGGAGGAAGAGCTCGGCACGGTCGGCCGACGGCGCCAGCGCTGCCGCCCGCTCAGGACAGGTCGGCCCGCCCGTCCGGGCTTCCTCCCGGGCGGTGTCGACAGCCTCCACGGACGCCATGCCGACGACGGCCACCCACTGGTCGACGCTCGCCTCCGCGGACCCGTGGCGAAGGAAGATCTCCGGGTTCTCCTCCCGCTCGAGAGCGGCGAGCGTGGAGGCGTCGAGGAGGTCGAGACCGGCAGGGCCGGCGTCCCCCGAGCCGGTCCCGCCCGCGAGCGCCCGCTCGTACTGGCCGAGCGCCGCGGGGTCGCACGTCGCCACGTAGGACCGGACGGCGGCGTCGGCGTCCCGCAGGGCGATGGTGGCGTTGTCCCCGTGGACGATCGCGTCGTAGAAGGTGCCCTCCACCCGGTGGCCGAGGCTCCGCGACTGGGTCAGAGCGAGGAGTGCCACGGTGAGCGCCAGGGCCAGCATCGCGGCGATCGCGCCGAGCAGGCGGGCGAGCCGTCGCCGCATGGAGACTCCGTCGGCGGTGCGCTCCCAGGACTCGGAGAGCACCGTCATAGGCGCGACCACTCCACGGAGTCGGCAAGGGTGGACGTCCGTTCGCCACGGGCAGTGGCACCGTGCCCGGCCCAGCCGACGAACAGCAGCGCGGCGTCGTCGACGAGGGGGCCACCATGGATGTTCCGGACGCGGCGCAGGATCCGGTTGACGATCTCGTCGGTGCCCCGGGCCAGCTCCTCCGTGACGACGGCACGCAGCCCGGGCGCGCCGAGGCGGCGGTTGCGAGGGAGCCCGTCGCCTGCGCCCCCGACGGCGGTCCCGTCCACGACGGACGCCTCGACGAGCCCGTCGGTGTACAGGACGGCGGTCCAGGGGTCGGTGAGGTCGACGCGGCGCGGGCGCCAGGAGCCCCGGACGGGGATGCCGAGGGCTCGGCCGCGGTCGGCCGGCGACACCTCCTCGCACCGGAGGGCCTCGCCGGTGCCGGTGACGAGGAGGGGCGGGAGGTGGCCGGCGAGGTAGACGTCCATCGCCCCGCGGTCGGGCGTGACGACCACCTGGCAGAGGGTGACGAAGACCTCCGGCCGGCCGCGCTCGGGCAGGAGGACCCGTTCCATCAGGGGCAGCACGTCGTCCGGGTCCGTGCCGGACAGGACGAGCGTGCGCCAGGCGGTGCGCATGGCCGCGCCCAGCGCGGCCTCGTCGGGCCCGTGCCCGGCCACGTCGCCGATCACCGTGAACAGGGTGCCGTCCTCCCGCTCGACGGTGTCGAAGAAGTCCCCGCCGAGCAGGCCGTTGCCGCCTGGCAGGTAGCCGACCCGCACGGAGACCTTCTCGTCGCGCACCAGCTCCTTGGGCAGGAGCGCGCGCTCGAGTCGGGTGGTCTCCGCCGCACGCACCTCGCTGCGGTACAGCGCGAGCTGCTGGGCGGCGGAGCGGCGCCGGAGGATCGCGTAGCGCAGTGAGCGCGCGAGCGTCGGGCCGTCCGTCTCGGCCTTGACCAGGTAGTCGTCGGCGCCCGCTGCGACGGCGCGCACGCCGAGGTGGTCGCCGGTCTGGCCGGTGAGCACCACGACCGCGGGCGGAAGGTGGAGCGTCTCGATCTGGGCGGCGACCCGCTCGACGGCGCCGAGGCCCTCGGCGTCGGGGAGCCCGAGGTCGAGCAGGAGGCAGTCGACCTGGACGAGCGACAGGACCGCGAGCGCCTCGTCGAGGCTGCGTACCCGGTGCAGGTCGGCCTCGACCTCGGCGTCCTTGAGCAGCTCTGCCACAAGCAGCGCGTCCGCGTCGTCGTCCTCGACGAGCAGGATCGTCAGGGGCTCGCCGAGCGGCGCGTCGTGCGTGGGTCCGAGGCCGTCGTCGGACCTCGCAGGGGTTGCCCCGCCGCTCACCATGGCGGCGATCCTATCCACGACCGGACCACCTGTCAGTGCGCCCGCGCCGGTGGGTCGGTCGGCGCACGGTCCGGCGCCGATGGGCAATAATGGACGGCCGGTCGTCAGGCCGGAAGCGATGGTCGCCACCAGGGGACGATCGTCGAACAGTACGGAGGTGCGCGTGACGAGCATTCGGGACGAGCTGGAGCGCGAGCAGGCCGTCGTAGACGTGCTCTACGCCCGCCTCGACGAGCTACGGGGCACCACACGCGGACGGCTTCGGGAGGTCCGGCTCACGGGTGCCGTGGGGACGCCGCAGAACCGCAGCGAGCGCGACGCGTTCGCGACGCACTACGAGGACCGGGCGGCTCAGCTGGACGCCGTGGAGGACCGGTTGGCCTTCGGTCGCCTGGACCTGGCGGAGGGCGGCACCCGGTACGTGGGCCGTATCGGTCTCACCGACGCGGAGCACCGGTCTCTTCTGACGGACTGGCGCGCACCGGCGGCCGAGGCGTTCTACCGGGCAACGGCGCTGCACCCGCACGGGGTGCACCGCCGGCGTCACCTGGTCACCAAGGGTCGCTCCGTCACGGGTGTGGAGGACGAGGTCCTCGACCTGTCCGCCGACGTCGACGCCACCACGCTCTCGGGCGAGGGTGCGCTGCTGGCGGCGATGGCGACGGGCCGCACCGGCCGGATGTCCGACATCGTGGCGACCATCCAGGCGGAGCAGGACCGCATCATCCGGTCGGAGCTGTCGGGCGCGCTCGTCGTCCAGGGTGGCCCCGGCACGGGCAAGACCGCCGTGGCCCTCCATCGCGCCGCCTATCTCCTGTACGCGCACCGCCGTCTGCTGGAGCGCTCCGGCGTGCTGCTCGTGGGTCCGTCCAGCTCGTTCCTGCGGTACATCGACCAGGTGCTGCCCTCGCTCGGCGAGACCGGGGTGGTCTCCTCCACCGTGGGCGACCTGCTGCCCGGGATCCGCGCCACCGGCGTGGACGAGGGACGCGTGGCGGAGATCAAGGGCCGGCTGGTGTGGCGCGACATCGTCCGCCGCGCCGTCCGCGCCCGCGAGCGCGTCCCGGAGCGGGACCTCACGGTCCGTGTCGAGGGCCACGACTTCGTGGTCCGACGGCGTGACGTGCGCGACGCCATCGGGCACGCCCGCCGCGCCCACAAGCCGCACAACGCGGCTCGTGCCACCTTCGTGCGCGACATGCTGGGCCGCCTCGCGAACCAGTACCGCGACATGCTGGGCGAGCAGCTGGCCGCGGAGGACCGGGCCTCTGTGATGGAGGACCTCCGGTCGCACCGCGACATCCGGGTCGCCCTCAACCTGGCCTGGTTCCCGATCACGCCCGAGAAGCTGGTCGGCGACCTGTTCGCCAAGCCGCACCGCCTCGCCGAGGCGGCGCCGGAGATGTCCCGCCGCGACCGCGAGCTGCTCCGCCGCGAGGCGGGGTCGCCGTGGACGGAGTCCGACGTCCCGATCCTCGACGAGGCCGCCGAGCTCCTCGGCGAGGACGACTCGATCGCGCTGGCGGAGGCCCGCGCCCGGGACGCCGAGCGCGCCGCGGAGCTCGACTACGCCCGGACGGTGCTGGAGAACAGCGGGGCGGGCGGCGGCCTGGTCGACGCCGAGACCCTCGCCTCCCGCTTCGCGGCGACGGGCCCCAGCCTGACCACCGCCGAGCGCGCCGCGGCGGACCGCGCCTGGACCTACGGCCACGTCGTGGTCGACGAGGCGCAGGAGCTGTCGCCGATGGCCTGGCACATGCTCGTGCGGCGCGTACCCACGCGGTCGCTCACCATCGTGGGCGACGTGGCGCAGACGTCGTCGGCTGCGGGCGCCCGCTCGTGGCCGGCCCAGCTCGACCCGGTCCTCCGCAGCGGCGGCTGGCGTCTCGCCGAGCTCACGATCTCGTACCGCACGCCCGCGACCATCGCCGACACGGCGCAGCGCGTCGCGACCGCAGCGGGACTGCCGGTGTCGCGGCTGCGCGCGGCCCGCGACGTGCCGGGTTCCCTCACGGTGGTCCGGTCCGGTCCGGGCGGGACGTCCGGCCCGGGCGGGACGTCCGGCCCCGGCGGCTCGGGGCGCAAGGGCCTCCGCGCGGTGCCCGACGACGCCGTGGTCACCGAGGCGGTCAGCCTCGCCAAGGAGTTCGTGGGCACCGAGGCGGGACGCGTGGCCGTCGTCGCGGTCGAGCACCGGGCGGCCGGCCTGGCCGCCGCCCTCGCCGAGGCCCTGCCCGCCGCCCTCGGCGCCGACGAGGCAGCCCGCCTCGCCCGCCAGCGTCCCGAGGACGCTCAGGTCACGGTGGTGACCCCTCGGGAGACCAAGGGCCTGGAGTACGACGCCGTCGTCCTCGTGGAGCCCGCTGAGATCGCCGAGGGGCCGGGCGGGACGTCCGACCTCTACGTGGCGATGACGAGGCCCACGCAACGGCTCGTGGTCACGCACGCGAGAGATCTGCCGGAGGGGTTTTCGGCCGAAGTGTGAGCCCCGCCGTCCCAGCAGGCGGACGGACGGCGTAACGCGTTTGTCACATCCTCCGGCGGGGGCGCACCATGGTGCTCGTGCAGCGCGCCCTCCTCCTCGAGAACGTCCATCCTCTCGCCGTCTCGATCCTGCAGTCCGCAGGGTTCGAGGTCGAGACCCGCAAGGGTGCTCTCGACGAGTCCGAGCTGATCGAGGCGCTGGAAGGCGTGTCCATCCTCGGCATCCGGTCCAAGACCAACGTCACCGAGCGTGTCCTCCGGGCGGCTCCGCAGCTGGAGGCCATCGGCGCGTTCTGCATCGGCACGAACCAGATCGACCTGCAGGCCGCCGCGGCCCGAGGCGTCGTCGTGTTCAACGCACCGTTCCAGAACACGCGGTCGGTCGTCGAGCTCGCCCTCGCGGAGATCATCGCCCTGACCCGACGGATGACCGAGAAGGACCGCATGCTGCACGATGGCGTGTGGGACAAGTCGGCGAACGGCGCGCACGAGGTGCGCGGCCGCACGCTGGGCATCGTGGGCTACGGCAACATCGGCACCCAGCTGTCGATCGTCGCGGAGAACCTCGGCATGCGCGTGGTCTTCTACGACACCGCCGAGAAGCTCGCGCTCAGCAACGCCCACCGCATGGACACGCTCGAGGAGCTGCTCGAGACCGCCGACGTGGTGACGCTCCACGTGGACGGCCGGTCCGGCAACGCCGGCATGTTCGGCGCCAAGCAGTTCGCCCGCATGCGCGAGGGCTCGATCTTCCTCAACCTGTCCCGCGGGTTCGTCGTCGACTACGCGGCGCTGCGCGAGTCGATCATCAGCGGCCACATCGCCGGAGCAGCCGTCGACGTGTTCCCCCACGAGCCCAAGACCAAGGGCGACGCCTTCGAGTCCGACCTGCGCGGCCTCCCGAACGTGATCCTCACGCCGCACATCGGTGGCTCCACCGAGGAGGCGCAGGAGTCGATCGGCCGGTTCGTGGCGGGCAAGGTGCGCGACTACACGACGAGCGGCTCCACCGAGCTCAGCGTCAACGTGCCGAACCTGCAGCTCGCGCCCTCCGGCGTGGGCCGCGTCGCCCTCCTGCACCGCAACGTGCCGGGGGTGCTCGCCGAGGTGAACCGCATCCTCGCCGACCACGGCGCCAACATCGAGGGTCAGCTGCTCGCCACGCGCGGCGAGATCGGCTACGTCGTCACGGACATCTCCGCGGTGACGGAGCGTGGTGCGTCCAAGAAGCTGGGCCGCATGGAGACGACCATCCGCCTGAGGCTGCTCGACGACCTCGAGCACGAGGAGCTTCCGCAGGGCCCGGCGGTCCCCGCCTGACCCCTCCGCTTTGCTGTGGGTACGCGAACGGCCGCCTCTCCTGACGGAGGGGCGGCCGTTCACGTACCCACAGCGATGGGACCCAGGGGCGGTCACGGGGCAGCGGTCACTCCCGCCGCGGCCACCGGTGCCGGAGCACGATGAGGCCCAGGCCTGCCAGGACGAGCGCCAGCGCGGTGGGGGCGATCCACTGGTCGGAGAACCCGGTGTCGGGAAGTGGCCCCGACGCTGCCACCACCCGCGGCCGGTCTGCCGCCGGCGCCTGCGGACCGTCAGCCGGCCGCGGCTGGTCGCCGCCGGGCGGGGCGCCCGGCCCCGGACCCTGGGGCGGGGGCGTCGGCTCCGGGCCGGGCGGGTCGGTGGGCTGAGGGTCCGGCGGGTCTGTCGGCTCGGGATCGGGCAGCTGCACGACCGGACCTCCGCCGAGCCAGGCCATGCTCTCAACCGGTTCGGCGAACGTGCCGATCGCGTCACCCGTCTGAGCGGCCAGCGGCACGCGTACGGCGTCGTGCACCGAGGACCGCACGGTCGCCGGTAGCGTCGGGTGCTCGGTGGCGAACTGCTCCGGCGGCATCGGGTCTCGCGGCGTGTCCGGGAGCGTGATGCCTCCCACGATGTCCAGCCAGTACTCCATCTCCCCGTGCGTCCACTCGTACCGGAACAGCGGCGTGCTCATCTGCTCCAGGTACGTGTCGAAGATGTCCTGCGGGTCCCAGGCCGTCCGGGCAGGCCATCGCGAGACGTCTCCCGAGCCGATCACGTCGTGGAAGGCACCAGGCCGCTCAGCATCACGCTCCCTGAGCCACTGCGCAGCGACCCGCGAGGTGTAGATGCGACGCAGGTCCGCGTACTCCGGACCGGTGTTCACCGCCTGCTCGAGCAGGGGCGCGAACGTGTCGGCGATCCGCTGGGTGTTGCGGTCCACGATGTCCTGGGGCGCGCTCGCGCACAGGTCTTCGCCCGGCGGGCGCCAGTCGATCTCGAACGGCTCGTACTTGGCTGCCAGCGGCGCGTCCAGGATGTACACCTGGTCACCGTCCTCACGGACCGTGGCCGGCTTGGGCTCGACCCACATCCGGTACGACCCGTGACAGAGCAGGCCCTCGTCCGTGCGCTCCATCCCGTCCCAGAACGCCCGTCCGTGCTCCGTCTCCGGGTCCATGTAGCGGTTCTGCGTCTCCTTGAACCGCAGGTCCGCCTCGAGCAGGACCCGCCCCGCGTCGGTCGTCGCGAGCTCCGCGTCGATGATGGTCTCCGGCGTGTCCGGGTTGAGGTTCACCCAGAACTGGTTCGGGTCCAGCGCCAACCAGGTGAACAGCGCGTCGGAGGAGAGGTCGAGCGCCGCCTCGCCGCCGAACGACGGCTCGCCCTCACCCTCGTCGGGCAGCTCTGCGGCCGAGAAGGCGTATCCGAAGTCCTTGGTCTGCGGGTCGTCGGAGACGTACCGCAGCTCCAGCGAGGTCCAGTCGATGCCACCGGGTCGTTGGGGTCCGAAGCCCTGACGGCGGTGGTCCCTGGCGAAGTCCTCCGCCAGGCGCTGGGCCTCACGCGCCTCTGCCGGGGACCGGCCGGAACGGGCCGCCACGTCCTTCGCCGATCCTCCCGTGGGCCGCTTCGCGTCGGGGCTCATCGACTTGTTGTCCGGGTCCTTCGGCGGGTTCTTCAGCACCGCCGTGGACTCCAGAACGACGTACTTGATGCCATAGGAGGTCATCAGCCTGACCTGCCCTGGTGCAGGAGCCTGGCTGAAGACGTAGTACACCTTCCAGCCCTTGCCCGAGCTCATCAGGGCCCGGTCGGCCTGGAGCTGCTCGAGCTTGAGCGGCGAGCCGCCCGACTTCAGCTCGAAGGCGAGCTTCTTCTTCCGGTTCACCGAGTCGTAGCGGCGCTCGGTATCGAGCTTCTCCTCGTCCCAGAGCTTGGTGTCCTCACACGTCCAGTCCGGTCCGCCGAGCTTGAGCTTGCGGCCGACGTTGCGGTGGAAACCGTCGCCCCGAGCGTCGTTGGACATGTTCGGGATGTACGTGTTGCGCCATCTGTCCCAGTCCCAGTCGCCTTCGTAGACCTTCCAGCGGCGGAGCATGTGGTCCTCGGTACCCGGCGTGAACAGCTTGTAGTCGCCCTCCAGCGCGTCGAGCTCCGCCTGCGTGGGCAGCTTCGTCTCGCGCAGGTCCTCGGCCACGTTCTGGTACTCGTAGTCGGGGATCTTCTGGCTGGCCGGGAACTCTTTGTGGCCCGGCAGCTCGTCGTCCCCCGCGATGCCCTCGATCCCGTCGATGAGGTCGTCGCACTGCACGTTGAAGCGTGGCGCGCCCTGCGCCTCGTCCAGCGGTACCGGCAGCACGACGGCAGTGAGCGCGAGTCCCGTGGCGAGGCCGACCAGCCATCGGATCCGCTCCTGACGGCGGTTCCGCGCGAACGACCTGTCCCGGCCAGTCCTGTCCATTCGTGCTCCCCCTGCTCCACCGGCGGTGCAAACCTCACCAGAATCACCTAAATGCCCCAGAAAGGTCAAGGATCGCCCCAGGTGGATGTTTCTCCTCCGCGCCCGACGCTGGCGACCCGCGGTGGCCCCGACCGTGCGCGACAGCCTCCTGGCGGCACGACAAAGGCCGCCGACCCGGTCGTTCACCAGGTCGGCGGCCTCCGTACCGAAGACTCAGCCGGACTTGCGGCGGAACATCTTCTGCACCGGGCCGGCCGTCTCCGACGCGTGCACGGATCCCGTGTTCGCGTCGCCGTCCGACGTGCGGTGGCTCGCCGAGTTCTTGCGGTCGAGTGCCGCCTTGAACTTGGCCTTCATGTCCTCGCTCGGCGTGGTGGGGCGGCCTTCCGCGGCCGCATCCTCGGCAGCCGTACCGGCCGCCCTGTCCTCGCCGGCAGCTCCGTCGACTGACGTCATGCCGAACACCTCCTCAACTCCGGGGGTCCCTCGGCGTGGGCCCGTCCGCTGACCAGCGTGCCCCACGGCGCGCGTGCGCGCCAACGAATATCAGGAGACCTCCACGGCTACGATCCGATGCTCAGGCCGTCCCCGCCGGCACGTTCTCCTGCGCGGCGCCGGACTCGCCGGTGCGTGCCTCCCGCTCGGCGCGGAGCGACGTGATCGCGCTCTCGAAGTCCTCCAGGGAGTCGAACGCCTGATACACGCTCGCGAACCGCAGGTATGCGACGACGTCGAGCTCACGCAGCGGTCCCAGGATCGCCAGCCCGATCTCGTACGCGTCGATCTCGGCGCTGCCGTTGCTGCGCAGCGTCTCCTCGACCCGCTGGGCGAGCAGGGCGAGGTCGTCCTCGCTCACCGGCCGGCCTTGGCAAGCCTTGCGCACGCCCGCCACGATCTTGTCGCGGCTGAAGGGCTCTGTCGCCCCTGAACGCTTGACCACCGACAGGCTGGCGGTCTCGATGGTGGTGAACCGGCGGTTGCAGCTGGGGCACTGTCGCCGGCGGCGGATGGACGCGCCGTCGTCCGCGGTCCGCGAGTCCACCACGCGGGAGTCCGCATGGCGGCAGAACGGACAGTGCATCGCTTCACTCCTGCGTGGTCGGGTCATCGACCGGGAACACCTCGGTCGCGCCTTGACCGTAAGCGGGCAAACCACCCCGGTGCAACATCGGCGCAACATATCGGCTGGTCGCCGCGGATCGTGTGACTCATTCCACGGGCAGGAGAAGCACCTGGCCGACGCGGAGCGTGGCGTCGTCGAGGTCGTTCAGGTCCTTGATCCGCGCGACGGCCGAGCGGACGTCCTCCCCCGGAGCGGTGAGCGGCGTGGCGAAGTCCCAGAGCGACTCCCCGGGCTGGACAACGTGCACCCGCACCTCGACGCCGGGTCCCGAGGAGCTGGCCACGGCCGTGGCACCCCAGGTGGCAGCCGGAGCCAGGACCAGGGCCACGAGGACCACGAGGACGGCCCGGCCACGGCGCGTCAGTCGCAGGCCGTCGAGCCCGAGTCGCGCCGCGAGGCCCTGCGGCGCGGGCGCGGGCGGGGCAGCTGCGGGCGGCGCAGGCGCAGGCCTGGCCGGAGCCCGACCGGCCGGCGCAGCCACAGGCCTCGCCGCCACAGCGGCGGGCGGGGCGGGCACGTGCCGCCGCACCTCCGGTGCCGGCGTGACGAGGTACAGGTGCCGCTCGGTCCGGTGCGGACGTACCCTCGCGGTGCTCCGGGCCGGGCTCATGGTCGTCGCCCCCATGACTTCCTCCATCGTGGATCGAACTGACGTGCGTAGAACGCTTGTTCGTCGAACGCTCGTACCATTGTGTAGCACGACGACCACCCGGTGTCGAGACACGCTCGAACATTCGTTTGATGGATTGGGGAGTGTGACCTAGAGTGGGAGTCGCAACGAGGTGACATATGTCGGATTGCGGCAGGTGGCACCACAGGCTTGTGGCATCACATTCGGTGCGGCGTCACACGGGCGCAGCGCGGGCAGGAGGGGTTCAGTCATGACCGGACGCGACGGCAACGACGGCGGCACGGCCGTGGACACTGCCCTGAGCAGTGTCGCCACGCTCGACAGGAAGGCCTCTGCCGCGGAGGGGCTCGCCGAGGTGCGCGAGCTCGGCTCGGCGGCCGACCGGCTGACGCCGCGACAGCGGCGCGTGCTCGAGACCATCCGGCACTCGGTCGAGACCCGGGGCTACCCGCCCACCATGCGCGAGATCGGCGAGGCCGTGGGCCTGGCCAGCCCGTCGAGCGTCAAGCACCAGCTCATGGCGCTCGAGCGCAAGGGCGTCCTCCGCCGCGACCCGAACCGGCCGCGCGCGATGGAGGTCGTCGAGCCGGGCAGCTCAGCCTCTGCCACAGCGGCCGGCCCGACGGCGCCGGCGGAGCCGCACTGGGGTGCCGCCTCGACGGGCGACGACGAGCGTCTGCCGTCCCCGTCCTACGTGCCGCTCGTCGGCCGGATCGCGGCCGGTGGACCCATCCTGGCCGAGCAGCTGGTCGAGGACGTGTTCCCGCTCCCCCGGCAGCTTGTGGGCGACGGCGAGCTGTTCCTCCTGAAGGTGGCGGGCGACTCGATGATCGAGGCCGCCATCTGCGACGGCGACTGGGTCGTGGTCCGGCGTCAGCCGGTGGCTGAGAACGGCGAGGTGGTGGCCGCCATGATCGACGGCGAGGCCACCGTGAAGACGTTCAAGAAGGCCGACGGCCACGTGTGGCTCCTGCCCCGCAACGCGGCGTACAACCCCATCGCGGGCGACGACGCCCAGGTGCTGGGCCGCGTCGTGGCGGTCCTGCGCAGCCTCTGACCTGACGAGGAGCGCCGAGCCAGTGCGACGGACGCACTGTCTCGGCGCTTCTCGCGTCAGAGCCCGAACCGCTTCTGCACCGCGCGCATGCTGTCGGCCGACGCCCGCAGCCCCGCGATCTCCTCGTCCGAGAGCGGCACCCGCACGTTCTCGGTGACGCCCCGCCGGTCCACGAGGGACGGGACCGAGAGGCACACGTCGCTGATGCCGTAGTAGTCGTCCAGCAGCGACGACACCGGCATCACCCGGTGCTCGTCGTTGAGCACCGCCTCGATGATCCGGGTGGCCGCGAGCCCGACGGCGTAGTTGGTGGCTCCCTTGCCCGCGATGATCTTGTAGGCGGAGTCGACGACGTCCTTGTGCACGTCCTCCCGCGCCTGAGCGTCGAGGGGCGGCGCTCCCGAGAAGGGCGCCCACTCCAGCAGCGGCACGCCGGCGATGGTCGCCGAGCTCCAGAGCGCGATCTCGGAGTCGCCGTGCTCGCCCGCGATGTAGGCGTGGACGTTCCCGACGGCGACGCCGCAGCGCTCGGCGAGGACCACTCGCAGCCGTGACGAGTCGAGCACCGTCCCCGAGCCGAAGACCCGGTCGCGGGGCAGCCCGGAGATCTTGAGAGCCGCGTACGTCACCACGTCGACCGGGTTGGTGACCATCAGGTAGACGGCGTCCGGGGCCACCTCCACGATCCCGGGCAGGATCTTGCCCGTCAGCTCGATGGTCGCCTCCGCCAGGTCGAGCCGCGTCTGGCCGGGCTTCTGCTTCGCCCCGGCGGTCACCACCACCACGTCGGCGCCCTCGCACACCGCCACGTCGTCGGACCCGATCACCTCGGCCTGGGGGGTGAACATCAGGCCCTGCCGGAGGTCGAGAACCTCCGCCTCGACCTTGGCCTTGTTGACGTCCAGCAGCGCGATGGTGCGCGCCGACCCGCGGGCGAGCGCCGCGTACGCGAGCGTGGAGCCCACCGCACCCGCCCCGACGACCGCCAGCTTGGTGGTGCGACCGGATCCGGTCGTTCCTGGGACGGCAGCGTTCAAGGTTTCCTCCTCCGACGGGCCGGGCGTCGAGCCCGGACATGTTCAGGCTAGGTGTCGAGCCGGGCGAGTGCAGCGCGGACCAGCGCAGGGTCGTTGGTGGGCCAGAACCCGGGCATGGACCGGGTGAGGAACGAGGCGTACCGGGCGGTCGCCAGCCGCGGGTCCAGCACGGCGACCACGCCGCGGTCGCTGGTGGTGCGGACGAGCCGCCCCGCACCCTGCGCGAGGAGGAGCGCGGCATGCGCCGCGGAGAC
The DNA here is from genome assembly GCF_003946865.1 of Antribacter gilvus. Taxonomy (GTDB): domain Bacteria; phylum Actinomycetota; class Actinomycetes; order Actinomycetales; family Cellulomonadaceae; genus Antribacter; species Antribacter gilvus. The sequence continues at coordinate 292,661 of NZ_QXTH01000003.1, read as the reverse complement.
CGCCATGAACCCGTTGCCGCCCGCCTGCTCGACGGCCCGTGCGCGGGCGGCCTTCACCGGGTCGTCGGGCCTCGGGAACGGGATGCGGTCGATGAGCACGAGCTGGCACGACGGCCCGGGGACATCGACCCCCTGCCACAGGGACAGCGTCCCGAACAGGCACGTGGCCGGGTCCTCGGCGAACTCGCGGACGAGCGTGGGCAGCTGGTCGTCGCCCTGGCACAGCACGGGCACGTCGAGCCGCTCGCGCATCGCCTCCGCGGCGGCCGTCGCCGCCCGGCGGGAGGAGAACAGGCCGAGCGTGCGCCCGCCCGCGGCGCCGATCAGCTCGGCGATCTCGTCGAGCTGCGCCTCGGTGGTGGGCTCGCGCCCCGGCGCGGGGAGGTGCCGGGCGATGTAGAGGATGCCCTGCCGCGGGTAGTCGAACGGGCTCCCCACGTCCAGGCCCTTCCACCTCGGCGCGTCCGGCGGCGCCTCGCCGTCGCCCAGGGTGGCCTTGCCGAGGCCGAGGGAGCCGGCCACCGGCTCGAACGTGCCGCCGAGCGCCAGCGTGGCCGACGTGAACACCCCCGTGGACTCGCCCAGCAGGTGGGTGCGGATCAGCCCCGCGACGTGCAAGGGCGCCGCGTGCAGCCGGGTGACGCCGTCCGCGAACCCGCCCCACGCGGCATCGGGCCGGGAGCACCACAGCACGTCGTGGCTCGTGTCCTCGGCGGCCATCCGTTCCGCCGTCTCGAACAGCGCCAGCATGGCGCCCTGCGCCATCTTCAGCCCCGGGTCGCCCTGGTTGCCCGACGACGCCCCGCCCCCCTTCCCCGGGCCTGCCGCCTCGGGCTTGAGCCGGGTCAGCACCTCGCGGGCCGCGTCCCGGAGCCCGGCCACCGCGGCGTGCAGGGCCTGGGGCAGACCGTCGGGGAACCGTTCCGTGGGCGCCGTCACGAGGAGCGTGCCGAGGGCCTGCGCCGCCGCGTCGAGGGCTGTCGTCTCCGCTCCCCCGTGCCGCCGCGCGAGGCGGGCGGCGTGCTCCACGGACGCCACGGAGAGCTCCACGGTGGCGGCGGCCGTGACCCGGTCCACCAGCTCGTGGGCCTCGTCCACGATCACGACGTCGTGCTCCGGCAGCACGTTCGGGCTGCCCGAGACCGCGATCCCGAGCATCGCGTGGTTCGTCACCACCACGTCCGCCTCGCGGGCCGCGGCGCGCGCCCGCTCGGGGAAGCACTCGGCGAGCATGGGGCACCGCTGGCCCAGGCACTCGAGCGCCGTCACCGAGACCTGGCGCCAGGCACGGTCGGGGACGCCCGGCACGAGGTCGTCCCGGTCGCCCGAGTCGGACTCGCCGGCCCACTCGTGGAGGCGACGCACGTGGTCGGCCAGCGTGGCGCCGTCGTCCCGCTTGCCCCGGCGCTTGCCGCCGGTACCGCCCGAGCCCGCCGGGCCGCCGCCCCCTCCCGTCTCGGGCACCGGGGGGTGCTCCTCGCCGCCCGGGAGGTCGAAGAGCGTGGGCTCGTCCACGGGATAGCCGCCGCCCACCTTGTGGACGCACAGGTAGTTGTGCCAGCCCTTCAGGAGCGCGATGCGCGGCTCCCGCGGCAGGCGTGGGGCGACCGCCCGCGCGACGAGCGGCAGGTCTCGGGTGATGACCTGGCGCTGGAGGGCGAGCGTGGCCGTGGACACGATGACGCGGCTCTCCGCGGCCACGGCGTGCCGCACGGCGGGAACGAGGTAGCCGAGCGACTTTCCGGTGCCCGTACCCGCCTGGACCAGCAGGTGCGTGGACGTGTCGACGGCCTCCCCCACCGCCTCCGCCATCTCGCGCTGGCCGTCACGCAGGCTGCCGCCGAGCTCGCCGACCGCCAGCCCGAGCAGCGTCGCGACGTCCGGGACGTCGCCCGCGCCGGGGGCCGGCGCTGCGGCGGGAGAGTCCTGGAGGTCGTCGAGGCTTGTCACTCGTCGATCCTACGGTCGCCCACCGACACCCCGCCCCGACCCTTGCTGTGGGTACGCAGATGGTCGCCCCTCCGAGCGGAGAGACGACCATCTGCGTACCCACAGCGTGGAGGGTCAGGCGCGAACCGCTACGCGCTCCAGCTCGGCGGCGAGCTGGGCGTCCACCCGGCCCCGCAGAACGGTGCCCGCGGAGACGTGCTCCTCGTGGTCGATCTCGCCCGACTGGTGCACACGGTGCACCAGGTCGCCGCGCGAGTACGGCACCACGACGTCCACGTCGACGGACGGCCGGGGCAGCGCGTCGGAGATGACGCCGCGGAGCTCCGCGATGCCCTCCCCGGTGTGTGCGCTGACCACGACCGTGCGCTTCTCGCGGCGCTGGATGCGCCCCACGACGGCAGGGTCGGCCACGTCCGCCTTGTTCAGGACGATGACCTCGGTCACGTCAGCGATGCCCGGGATCTCCGACAGGACCTCCCGGACGGCAGCGATCTGGCTCTCCGGGTCCGGGTGGGAGGCGTCCACCACGTGCAGGAGCAGGTCGGCGTCGCCGACCTCCTCGAGCGTGGAGCGGAACGCCTCGACGAGCTGGTGCGGCAGGTGCCGCACGAACCCGACGGTGTCGGCCAGGGTGTAGACCCGGCCGTCCTCGGTCTGGGTGCGTCGCACGGTGGGGTCCAGCGTGGCGAACAGGGCGTTCTCCACGAGCACCCCGGCGTCCGTCAGCGCGTTGAGCAGCGACGACTTGCCGGCGTTGGTGTAACCGGCGATCGTCACGGCGGGGATCGCGTTGCGCTTGCGGGACAGCCGCTTGGTCTCGCGCGCGGGCTTCATCGCGGTGATCTCGCGGCGCAGCTTCGCCATGCGGTTGCGGATACGACGGCGGTCCAGCTCGATCTTGGTCTCACCAGGTCCGCGCGAACCCATACCTGCGCCCGCGCCACCCACCTGGCCACCGGCCTGGCGGGACATGGACTCGCCCCAGCCGCGGAGGCGCGGCAGCAGGTACTCGAGCTGGGCGAGCTCGACCTGCGCCTTGCCCTCACGTGACTTGGCGTGCTGCGCGAAGATGTCCAGGATCAGCGCCGTGCGGTCCACGACCTTGACCTTGATCACGTCCTCCAGCGCGCGACGCTGGGAGGGCGCGAGCTCGCCGTCGACCACGACGGTGTCGGCGCCGACCGCGAGGACCAGCTGACCCAGCTCGGCCGCCTTGCCGGAGCCGAGGTAGGTGCTGGGATCGGGCTTCTGACGGCGCTGCAGGAGTCCGTCGAGCACCAGGGAGCCCGCGGTCTCCGCGAGCGCCGCGAGCTCACGGAGGGAGATCTCAGCGTCCTGCGCGAAGGCCTCGCCGCCGGCGTAGACGCCGACGAGCACCACGCGCTCGAGGCGCAGCTGGCGGTACTCGACCTCGGTGACGTCCTGGAGCTCGGTCGACAGGCCGGCCACGCGGCGCAGGGCCACGCGCTCCTCGAGGTCCAGCTGCTCGCCGTCGTGCTCCATGTGGACGGTCTCGCCGTCCGTCCGAGCCGTCCCCGCCCGAGCGAGCACCCGGGCCACCACGTCGTTGGCGATCGCCTGGGCGTCGCGCAGGTCGTCGTGCGGCTCTTCGCCGAGCGGCGCGCCGGGGTTCGTCGGGGTGTGGGTCATGTACTGCCTTCCATCCAGGGGGTAATGCTTCGTACAACAAGGATCCCACGGCAGGAAGTCCCGGGGCCATGCCTTTCCCGGACCGCCGTAGGATCGTCCGGTGACGGAACCTGACAATCGCCTTCCGCGAGGAAGCGGGCAGCCCGAGGTCGGCGGAAGCCCAGAGACCGCTGACCACTACTTCACCGCGCAGCCCGCCTCGGCGGCCGAGCTCCGCACGCTGGAGGTCCACCTCGCCGGTCGCGACGTGGAGGTCGAGGTGGCGTCGGGCGTGTTCTCCCCCGGCGGGATCGACAAGGGCACGCGGGTCCTGCTCGAGGAGCTGCCCGCCGCGCCCGGGACCGGCGACCTGCTGGACCTCGGCTGCGGCTGGGGGCCGCTCGCGCTGACGATGGCGCTCGAGTCGCCGGGCGCCACGGTCTGGGCCGTCGACGTCAACGAGCGGGCCCTGGACCTGGTGCGACGCAACGCGGAGCGGCTCGGCGTGAGCAACGTCCGCGCAGCCCTGCCGGACGACGTGCCCGACGACGTGACGTTCGCCGGCCTCTGGTCCAACCCCCCGATCCGCGTCGGCAAGGAGGCGCTCCACGCCCTCCTGGAGCGCTGGCTCCCCCGTCTGGCCGACGACGCCGAGGGCTGGCTCGTGGTGCAGAAGAACCTCGGCTCTGACTCCCTGGCCCGCTGGATCACCGAGACGCTCGGCCTCCGGGTCGAGCGCGAGGCGTCGTCGAAGGGGTTCCGGGTGCTGCGCGTCACGCGCGGCGCGTGAGCCCCGGCAGGTCCGCCCTGCCCGCTGGTCCCGTTGCGTACCGGCGCGCCGCCAGGCGCTGCCCGCCGCGGTAGACCGCCACCTGGAGCAGGAGGACGGGCAGCACCACCAGCAGCACGGGCAGCTCGTAGACCAGGGGGATCCCGATGAGGTCGTGGAACAGCACGAGGATCGCCGCGCCCTCGGGATCGAAGACGTAGAAGTAGTTGGCGCCCGGGTCCACCCAGGTGCGCAGCGCGATCGTCACGGGGAGCACGCACAGCGCGAGCACGATCGTGTAGCCGAGCGACAGGACGGCGTCGCGCACCGTGGGCCGGTAGAGGCCGAGCGAGGCGAGCAGCGCAGGGAGCACCGCGTTGAGCGCGTGCGCCACGAAGAAGAACGTCTTCAGCGACAGGAGCGGGTGGCCCCAGTACATCGGCGCGCAGGAGATGAGCGCGAGGGCCCCCGCGACCGCGCCCGGGAAGAACACGACCGCCCGCAGGGGCCGCCAGTCGAACCGCACGGCCAGGGGCAGCAGGAACACCGACACGATGGTGCACAGGTGCAGCGGCAGGTTCTGGAACAGCGGGAAGTGGACGGCCGGGTCGGTCAGGTACGCCACGTGGAACGTCAGCGAGAAGCAGGCGTTCGCGAGCGCCATCCCGAGCAGCGCACGTCGTCGCACGACGGCGGGCCGGTGCCGCAGCAGCAGGTGCAGCATCACGGCCAGCAGCACCATCGCCACGACGAACCCCGTCCACACACCGTTCAACGGCGTGACGGGAAGGAAACTGGCGGACGTCGTCGTCAGCAAGGCGGTCATGGGGGCTCGCAGGAGGCTCGCAGGTGCACCGGTGAGACCCGGCGGCCGGAAGCATACTGCCCGCCGCGCGAGGCCCCGCTGGGATGTTCGATCGGTATTCGGTGGAACGCTCGACACAAATGCCGGGAGATGTTCAGTACGATGCCCGGCAAATGTTCAACAGCGGCGGTACGCGCGCCTCGCACGGTACCTGGCTCGGCGCACTGTTCGAGTCGCTCGTCGCGCAGAGCGTGCGCGTCTGTGCCGACGCCGCGGACGCACGCGTCGGACACCTTCGCTTGCAGGACACAGCCCGCGAGATCGACCTCATCGTCGAGGGCGAGGACCGTCGTGACATCGCGCTAGAGATCAAGCTGGCGAGCTCAGTGAGCGACAAGGACGCCAGTCATCTCAACTGGCTCCAGGACCAGATCGGCGAGAACCTCGCGGACAAGGTCATCGTCACCACGGGCGAGCGCGCCTACCGGCGAGCTGACGGCGTCGCAGTCGTCCCGCTGGCTCTGCTCGGGCCGTGAGACCCCGTCAGAGGGAGATCTCGCCCGCGTGGACCAGCTCGGCCGGGCCGGCCAGCTCCACGTTGCCGCCCGGCAGGAGGCGCACGCGCACCTGCCCGCCCGGCACCTCGACGATCCAGGTGTCGGGCACCTCGCCGGACGCCGCCAGCCACGTCCGGACCGCGAGCGCCGCCGCGCACGCTCCCGTGCCGCACGACGGGGTCTCGCCGACGCCGCGCTCGTGCACGCGCATGCGGACGCGGCCCACGGTGCTGCCGTCGGGCAGTCGCTGCTCCCCGAGCGGGACGACGAGCTCGACGTTGGTGCCGTTGGGCGGCACGGGCGCCACCTCGGGCGCGCGTCCGAGGTCGAGGGCCTCGAGCTCGCCGACGCTCGAGAGCGCGACGACGGTGTGCGGGTTGCCCAGGTCGACGCTGAGCGCCGGGCGGGGAGCGTCCCAGCCGGTCACGTGCACGGCGGCGTCGAAGCCGCCGTTCGCGGCGTCCTGCCCGCCGGGCAGGAACCAGGGGCCCATGTCGACGGCGTACCAGCCGTCGGCCTCCTTGCGGACGCGCTTGATGCCGGCGCGGGTGCCGAGGGCGAAGGAGGCGCCGCCGGCGAGGTTGACCAGCCCGAGGCTCTCGGCGAAGGCCGTGAAGACCCGGACGCCGTTGCCGCACATCTCGGCGACCGAGCCGTCCGCGTTGCGGTAGTCCATGAACCAGATGGCGGTCGGGTCCGCGGCGAGGACGTCGTCGGCCACCGACTCGCCCGCCTGGGCGAGGGACGCTGTGGGGACGAGGCGGATGACGCCGTCGCCTCCCACGCCGCCGCGGCGGTCGGCGAGGCGACGTACCAGGTCCGGCGTGAGGTCGAGCTCGCCGCGCGTGTCGGCGATCAGGACGAAGTCGTTGCGGGTCCCGTGACCCTTGACGAACCGCAGGCCGGACGGGGTCGCGCGGGTGCGGCCCCGGGCGGCGGGGGTCGCGGGCTCGGTCTGCGTCATGACCCCAGACTACGGCGGACCGGCTGGTCGTCCGAGGCCGTCCCGCGGACCGGGAGCGTGCCCGCGTCGGCGGCGGCGACCACGGCGAGGGCGTCGTCGAGCAGGGTGGGCGACTGGGCGTCGAGCCAGTGCACGCGCGGGTCGCGCCCGAACCAGCCCATCTGCTTGCGGGCCAGGCGGCGCGTGTTCGCGACGACGGCGTCCCGCGCCTCCGCCTCGGTGGTCTCGCCGCGCCACCAGGCGAGCAGCTCCGCGTACCCGACGGCGCGCGCGGCGGTGACGCCGAGGCCCGTGCCGGTGCCGCCCTGCTCCGGGCTCGCGAGCGACCGCACCTCGTCCACCAGGCCCTCGCCCCACATGCGTTCCACGCGGCCGGCGACCCGGGCGTCGAGGGTGGGCCGGTCGCAGTCGAGGCCGACCTGGACGGCGGGCCGCACATACTCCTGGCGGGGCAGGTTGGCGGTGTAGGGACGGCCGGTGATCGCGATGACCTCCAGCGCGCGCACGATCCGCCGGGTGTTCTGCGGGCCGATGCTCTCCGCGGCCTGTGGGTCGAGGCGCTCCAGCTCGGTGTGCAGGGCGCGGCGGCCCTCGGCCTCGGCGCGTGCCTCCAGCTGCGCGCGGACGTCCGGGTCCGTGCCCGGGAAGTCCATCTGGTCGAGCAGGGAGCGTACGTACAGGCCGGACCCGCCGACCACGACGGCCCGCGCACCCCGGTGCTCGATCGCCGCGAGGTCGGCCCGCCCGTCCGCCTGGTAGCGCGCCACCGACGAGTCCTCGAGCGGGTCGAGCACGTCGAGCTGGTGGTGGGCGATCCCCCGGCGCTCCGCCACCGGCACCTTCGCCGTGCCGACATCCATGCCGCGGTAGAGCTGGTACGCGTCGGCGTTGACGATCTCGGCCGGCGCTCGCGCGGGGCCGGCGGCCGTGCGGCCGGGGCTCAGCGCCTCCGCGAGGTCCAGCGCGAGGTCCGACTTCCCGGTGGCCGTGGGACCCACGACGGCGACGATGATCACCGGGTGATTCTCTCAGTCCCGCAGCAGCGTCACCCGGTACTCGGGCGGCAGGTGGTCGCCGGTCTGCGGAAGGACGAGCACCTCGGCGGCCCAGCCCGCGCCCACCGACGCGAGCGCCGCGGCGACGCCCGGGGCCAGCGTGCCCGGGCCGGCGTCGAGGCCGCCGGGAACTCCTCCCCCGGCGACGACGAGGCCGTCGGCGGCCCGGAGGATCGCGGTGACCTCCGCCGCCAGCTCCCCTGCCCCCGCCGAGGTAGTCACTTCGTCGGACGGGGTGACTATCTCGGCAGGGTCAGCCCGCCGAGGTAGTGCGCTCGTCCGGTCCGACGGGAGCTCCAGGGTGCGGACCTCCGCGGCGCGGGCGCCCAGCACGTCCGCGAGCGCCAGCAGCGCGACCGAGGCCGGCACGCCGGCGACGTCCTCCGGGGCGAGCCCTCCGAAGGCGACGCGGTGCTCCCAGGGCGAGCGGACGGCGCCCTCCCCCCACGACACTCCGGGCTCCGCCGCGGATCGTCGCGGGGACCCCAGGACGGCGCCCTCCCCCCACGACACTCCGGGCTCCGCCGCGGATCGTCGCGGGGACCCCAGGACGGCGTCGGGCAGCCAGGTGTCCCCGATGCCGGCCGCCGCGAGGGACGGGCGGAGGAGACCGTGCCGCGTGGCGCGGCCGTGCGCGAGGACCAGGGGGACGCGGCCGCCGGCGACCAGCTCGGCAAGCGCTTCGCGGACCGCGGACCGCACGTCGCCGAGGACCTCGGCGACGCCCGCGGCGCCGGGGACGAGCAGAGGAGTCGCGGGGACGATGACAGCGCGGAGCACGGTGCAACCGTACGCCGACGGCACCCCGGTCGCGGGCGATCTACGGGCTCTCCCACGGCCCTCACCTCGGCTTTCGCCCGCCGGACGCGTTCGCTGAGCGCGTGACCTTAGGTTCCTGGGGCACGGGGCGGGTACTGTGGGCGAGTGAGGTTCTTCGGGTCACGCCGCCGGGATTCGGCGGACGACGGCGACCAGGCGGGCAACAGCCCCCAGGCTCCCGGCGGCCCGCGCCGGGACCTCGACGATGACGAGCTCCGTGCCCAGGTCGAGGGTGTTCTCCTGCGTGAGCTGACGGGCGGGATGGACGATCCGTCGACCATCCCCACACCGCTGACGCGCGAACGGGTCGTGGAATGGCTGTCCGAGAACGGGTTCAGCTACTTCGTGGACTCCGAGGGTGACGTCGGCGGGCTGTGGCACGGCTGGCTGTTCTACTTCCTGATCGTCGGGGACGGCAGCGAGGTCCTGCAGGTCCGAGGCCAGTGGCACCGCGACCTGACGATCGAGCGCCTCGAGGAGATCCTCGAGCTGTGCAACGAGTGGAACGCCGAGCGCATCTGGCCCAAGACGTACGTCCGGGTCCGCGACAACGGCGCGGTGCTGGTGTACACGGAGGTGACCGTCGACCTCGAGCACGGCGTCACCGACGACCAGCTCGACCAGCTGCTGCAGTGCGGGCTCACCACGGGCTCCATGTTCTTCGAGCACCTGGACGAGACGTACCCGGACCCGCTGAGGGCGGCCCAGTGAGCGCGCAGCGCGGCGGGCAGGGTCGTGGCGGCTGGCTCGCCCGTCTCCTGAACCCGAGGCTGCCGGTACAGCGCCGTGTGCCTCTCGCGGGCCGCACGCGCACGCTCACCGGCGCCGACATCGAGCGCCCGCGGGCGCTGACGACGCAGCGCGTGGGGGACGACCTCGCGCGCCGCGGCTACCGCTTCCGGATCGACGACGACGGGGACGTCACCGGAACCTGGGACGGCAACCGGTTCTGGTTCCTGCTGCTCGGCGAGCACGACGAGATCCTGCAGGTGCGGGGTCGCTGGGCGGGCACGCTGCCGCCCGAGTCGCGTCTGGCCGTGCTGCAGGCCGCGAACGACTGGAACCGCGAGCGCATCTGGCCCAAGGTCTACACCCGCGAGGAGTCGAGCGGGCTTGCCCTGTACGCCGAGGTGTCTGTCGACTTCGAGCACGGGGCCACGGACGACCAGCTCGCCCAGACGGTGTCGTGCGGGCTCGTGACGGCGAGCCAGTTCTTCTCGACGGTCGCCTCGCTGGCGCCCTCCGACGCCACCCACGAGGACGACGAGCCCGACCTGGACGGGCACGACGACGCGTCGGACGACGACCAGAAGTAGGGAACCACTGTCGCGTCGGCGACGGGCGCCGGCGACGGCAGGTATCAGCGACGCAGCGTCGGCAGGCCCAGCACGACCGGGCCCGGCGCTGCGGTGCCGTGCGCGTGCCCGTGGTCGTCGTCCCCGCCGCCGAGACGGGCCTTCTCGCGCGCGGCCCAGGCGTCACCCGACCGGGTGCGGCGCACCTCGAACCCACCGGTCAGCGCCGAGTCCGAGACGAGGAAGTGGGGGGCCGACGTCGTGACGGTGACAGTCACGACGTCGCCCGGGCGCGGGACGTCGGCCGGCACCACGTCGGCGAGGCGCGGGTCGTCCAGCGACACCGGCTGCTCCGGGAGCGAGCCCGCCGCCTCGCCCGGCCGCGACGGGACCGCGAAGTGGACCAGGCGGTTGTCGGCAGCGCGACCGGAGAGGCGGTGCGTGGCGCCGTCCTTGCGCCCCGAGCCCTCGGCGACCAGGACCTCGACGGTGCGTCCCACCTGCAGCGCCGACTCCTCGCCCGAGATGCGCTCCTGGAGGGCGAGCAGGCGCTCGAACCGCTCCTGCACGACCTCCTTGGAGAGCTGACCCTCCATGGTGGCGGCGGGCGTCCCCGGGCGCTGGGAGTACTGGAAGATGAACGCCGAGCTGAACCGGGACGCCTCCACCACGCGCATGGTCTCGAGGAAGTCCTCCTCGGTCTCACCCGGGAAGCCCACGATGATGTCTGTCGTGATCGACGCGTCGGGCATGGCGGCGCGGACGCGGTCGAGGATGCCGAGGAACTTGTCGGACCGGTAGGAGCGGCGCATCACGCGCAGCACGCGGTCGGACCCGGACTGGAGCGGCATGTGCAGCTGCGGCATCACGTTGGGCGTCTCGGCCATGGCGACGATGACGTCGTCCGTGAAGGCGGCGGGGTGCGGCGACGTGAAACGCACGCGCTCCAGGCCCTCGATCCGCCCGCACGCGCGGAGCAGCTTGGCGAACGCGCCGCGGTCGCCGAACTCGACGCCGTACGAGTTCACGTTCTGGCCGAGCAGCGTCACCTCGATGGCGCCGGCCGCGACGAGCGCCTCGACCTCGGCGAGGATCTCGCCCGGACGGCGGTCGCGCTCCTTGCCGCGCAGGTGCGGCACGATGCAGAAGGTGCACGTGTTGTTGCAGCCCACGCTGATGCTGACCCAGCCGGCGTAGACGCTCTCGCGCTTGGTCGGCAGCGTGGACGGGAAGACCTGCAGCGACTCGGCGATCTCGACCTGTGCCGCCTCGTTGTGCCGGGCGCGCTCCAGCAGCACCGGCAGGGCGTCGAGGTTGTGGGTGCCGAACACGACGTCGACCCAGGGCGCCTTCGCCACGATGTCGCCGCGGTCCTTCTGCGCCAGGCAGCCGCCCACCGCGATCTGCATGCCGGGACGCCGCGCCTTGATGCTCGCGAGCTGGCCCAGGTTGCCGTAGAGGCGGGTGGCCGCGTTCTCGCGCACGGCGCACGTGTTGATCACGACGACGTCCGCGCTGCTCGCCGCCTCGTCCTCCGTGGACGCCCGCGTATAGCCCGCCTGCTCGAGCATGCCGGCCATGTGCTCGGAGTCGTGCACGTTCATCTGGCAGCCGAGCGTGCGCACCACGTAGGTGCGCTCCGCCTCGGGCTCGATCGAGTCCTGGGGCGAGTTCTGGGGCGAGAGCGTGGGAGCGGACATCGACGCAATTCTACGGGTCCTCTGAGCGGGCATAATCCGGGCATCTGTTACCGAAACGTTGTGCCTGGATGACCGTCCACGTTGGCCCTCGAAACATCCGGTCGTTAGGTTCAAGGGATGGACCACGAGGCGACCACGGACGAACCGCAGCCGGACAGCGTGACCGACGCTCCGGCGTCGGCCACCGCGACCGCGACCCGCGAGCTCGGCGAGCCCCTGGTGGAGCTCTCCGGGGTGAACAAGCACTTCGGTGCGCTCCATGTGCTGCGCGACATCGACCTGACCGTCCGCAAGGGCGAGGTGCTCGTCGTGATCGGGCCGTCGGGCTCCGGCAAGTCGACGCTCTGCCGGGCGATCAACCGCCTGGAGACCATCGACGACGGCACCATCACCATCGACGGCCAGCCGATGCCCGCCGAGGGCAAGGGCCTGGCCCGGCTGCGTGCCGACGTCGGCATGGTGTTCCAGTCGTTCAACCTCTTCGCCCACAAGACGGTCCTCGACAACGTGACCCTGGGACCCCGCAAGGTGCGCGGGCTGTCCAAGAAGGCCGCCGAGGACCAGGCACGGACCCTTCTCGACCGGGTCGGCGTGGGCAACCAGGCGCACAAGATGCCGGCGCAGCTGTCGGGCGGCCAGCAGCAGCGCGTCGCCATCGCGCGTGCCCTCGCGATGAACCCTAAGGTCATGCTGTTCGACGAGCCCACGTCGGCCCTCGACCCGGAGATGGTCAACGAGGTCCTCGACGTGATGGTGGCACTGGCGCGGGAGGGGATGACCATGATCGTCGTCACCCACGAGATGGGCTTCGCCCGCAAGGCCGCGGACCGCGTCGTCTTCATGGCCGACGGGCTGCTCGTCGAGCAGGCCCACCCGGAGGAGTTCTTCACGGCGCCCAAGAGCGACCGCGCCCGCGACTTCCTGTCGAAGATCCTCACGCACTGACCCACTCGACCCACAGATTCCACCGAGAAGTACGCACATCGAAGGGGAACTCATGCGCAAGCACACCACCCGGATGCTGGCCCTCGCGGCAGGCTCCGCACTGGCACTCTCCGCCTGCGGCGGTGCCGAGGTCGGCGGCGAGCCCACCGGCGGCGCGACAGACGATGCCACCGCCGGAGGCGGCGGCGAGAGCATCAAGATCGGCATCAAGTTCGACCAGCCCGGCCTGGGCTACCAGGACGGCGCCGAGTTCACCGGCTTCGACGTCGACGTCGCGCGCTACGTCGCCGGCGAGCTCGGCTACGGCGAGGACCAGATCGAGTTCGTCGAGTCCATCTCGGCGAACCGCGAGACGATGCTGCAGAACGGCGACGTCGACATGATCTTCGCGACGTACTCCATCACGGACGCCCGCAAGGAGGTCATCGACTTCGCCGGGCCGTACTTCATCGCCGGCCAGGACCTCCTGGTCTCGGTCGACAACACCGACATCACCGGCCCCGAGACGCTCGAGGGCAAGAACCTCTGCTCCGTCACCGGCTCCACCTCGGCGCAGAAGATCAAGGACAACCACGCCGCGGGCGTGAACCTCCTCGAGCGCCCCGGCTACGCCGAGTGCGTGACCGCGCTCGTCGCCGGCCAGGTCGACGCCGTCACGACCGACGACATCATCCTCGCCGGCCTGGCAGCCACCGAGGCCAACGCCGGCAAGCTCAAGGTCGTGGGCAACCCGTTCTCCGAGGAGAACTACGGCGTGGGCCTGCCCAAGGGCAGCGACCAGTGCGAGGCGATCAACGAGGCCATCACCAAGATGATCGACGACGGCACCTGGGAGGAGCTCGTCACGAAGAACACCGAGGGCACCGGCTACACGCCGAACGCGGACCTCAACCCGCCGACGCCGGACGACTGCGCCTGACGTTCCTCTGACGACCCGCGCCGGGCTGTCGCCTCTTCCGGGAGGTGACAGCCCGGCGTCGGGCGGCCCGGCCGGGCCTCGCGCCCGGCTCGCGACCGTTCTCCCCTTCGAAAGGTGACCGTGGACGACTATCTGGCCGGATTCACGGAGCTGTTCTCCCGGTACGACGTGGTCGGTGCGTTCTGGGTCAACATCCAGCTGACGTTCTGGGCGGGGCTGATCGCCCTCGCCGTCGGCACGCTCCTGGCCCTGATGCGGATCTCCCCCGTCGCGTCCCTGCGGCTGACCGGGACGTCGTACGTGACGATCTTCCGCAACACCCCGCTCACGATCATCATCACGTTCATGGTGCTCGTGGTCTGGACCCAGCTCACCGTCACGCTGGCTCCTGACTTCAACGCCAACTTCTTCTGGCTCGCCGTCGTGGGCCTCGCCGTCTACCACGCGGCCTTCGTGTGCGAGGCAATCCGGTCCGGCGTGAACACCGTTCCGGTGGGCCAGGCCGAGGCGGCCCGGGCGATCGGGCTGCCCTTCCTCGCGGCCGCCCGGCTGGTGATCCTGCCGCAGGCGTTCCGCGGGTCGGTCGCCCCGCTCGGCAACACGCTCATCGCGCTCCTGAAGAACTCCACGGTGGCGGCGGCAGGGTCCGTGGCCACCGAGACCGCCTCGACGATGAAGGTCATGATCGAGTTCAGCCCCAACCACCTCTACGCGATCTTCTTCATCTTCGCGATGGGCTACGTGATCCTGGTGATCCCCATCGGCCTGGCGACCACCTGGCTGTCCGACCGACTGGCGGTGAAGCGATGACCTCCGTGCTGTTCGACGCTCCCGGGCCGCGCGCCCGCCGGAACATCCTCGTCGGCAACGTCCTCGGAGCCGTGGCCGCCCTGGCGCTGATCGCATGGATCCTGTCCGTGCTCCACACCAAGGGCCAGCTCGACAGCCGCCTCTGGATCGCTGCGCTCGACGCCCGGGCCTGGCAGCACTACTACCTGCCCGGCCTGATCAACACGCTGCGGGCAGCCGCGTTCGCGACCGTCGGCGCGGTCGCCTTCGGCATCCTCTTCGGGATGGGCCGGCTCTCGCACAACGTCGTGGTGCGCGCGCTGTCGGGCGTCGTCGTCGAGTTCTTCCGCGCCGTGCCGGTGCTGCTCATGATGATCTTCCTGTGGCTGCTGTTCTCGCGGCAGATGCCGTGGATCGAGGACCGGCCGTTCACCGCGGTGGTGATCGCGCTCGTGCTCTACAACGGGTCCGTCATCGCCGAGCTGGTGCGCTCCGGTGTGCGGAACCTCCCGCGCGGCCAGGGCGAGGCGGGCCTGGCGATCGGGCTCGACCGGGGGCAGGTGCTGCGCTCCGTCCAGCTTCCGCAAGCTCTCGTGGCGATGCTGCCGGCGCTCGTGTCGCAGCTCGTCGTGGTCCTCAAGGACTCCGCGCTGGGGCAGATCATCACCTACCCCGAGCTGCTCCGTGCCGCGCAGGTCCTCGCGTCGGGCGAGCAGAACCCGATGCAGACCCTGACAGTCGCCGCAGTCGTGTTCATCCTGTTGAACTACGGGCTGTCCGTCCTCGCGCAGTGGCTCTCGCGGTCGCTGTCCAGCCGGACCTCCGGCCGGACAGCAGCCGGTGCGGGGATCGGCAACCCGCTCGCGGCGCCGGTGGCGCCTGCGGCTCGCTGAGGCCGGGCGCGCGCACATCGACTCGGCAGTTCGTCGTCGGATCGGCAGTTCGAAGTGCCGAATCGACGACGAGCTACCGAAGTGATGTGCGCGGCCGGCCCAGCCCGGTGCACGACGAACACGGAGGGCCCGTCTCTACCCGAGACGGGCCCTCCGTGAGGTCGTTCGCCTTCAGTCCAGGCCCGCGCCCTCGAGGTCGTCGGTCTCCTCGCCCTCCGCCGACAGCGCCTCGCGGACGAGCTCGAACGCGAGACCGGGCGAGTAGCCCTTCCGGGCCAGCGCGCCGACCGCCCGGCGTACCCGGGCGTCTCGCTGGAGGCCGCGCGTGCGGCCCACCAGCTTGGTGGCCAACCGGGCGCCCGCCTCCCGCTCTTCGTCGGGGTCGAGCTGGTCCAGCGCATCGGAGGCCACGTCCTCGTCGATGCCCCGGCGCTTGAGCTCCGAGGCGATGGCACGCCGCGCCATGCCCTTCTCGGCGTGCCGCGTGCGGACGAGCGTGTCGGCGTACGACACGTCGTCGACCAGGCCCACCTCGCCGAACCGGTCGAGGACCGGCGTGACGACGTGCTCCGGGAAGCCCTTGCGGGCCAGGTTCTGCTCCAGCTCGCGCCGTGACTTCGGGGCGGCGGTCAGGATGCGCAGCAGGGTCTCGCGAGCCCGGTCCGACGCCTCGTCGAGCGTGATCGCACCCTCGTCGAGCTGTTCCGCGACCGTCTTGCGGGGCACGCGCTCGCGCTTCCCGCCGTCGTCCTCGACGTCCGCCCGGCCCCGACGCTTCCCCACGCCGGGACCGGGCGTGCGCCCACCGTAATGCACCGTCAGAACGGCGCCGACTCGGCCTTGGCCGGAGCCTTGGCCCGTGAGCGCGTGGTGGTGGCCTTCGCGGTCGCTGCAGTCTTGCCGGTCGGGCTCGTGGCCGCGACGGTGCCTGTGGCTTCGGCGTCGGTGGCCGACGTCACCGGGACGCCGGGCACGGCGCCCGGAGCCGCGGCAGATGCGTCCTCCGCCGGCGCGTCCACCCGGGCACCCACGCCGAGCTTCTCCTTGATGCGCTTCTCGAGCTCGGCAGCGAGGTCCGGGTTGTCGCGCAGGAACGACCGCGCGTTCTCCTTGCCCTGGCCCAGCTGGTCGCCGTCGTAGGTGAACCACGAGCCGGACTTGCGCACGAAGCCGTGCTCCACACCCATGTCGATGAGACCGCCCTCACGGGAGATGCCCACCCCGTACAGGATGTCGAACTCCGCCTGCTTGAAGGGCGGGGCCATCTTGTTCTTGACGACCTTGACGCGGGTGCGGTTGCCCACCGCGTCCGTGCCCTCCTTCAGGGTCTCGATGCGGCGGATGTCCATGCGCACCGAGGCGTAGAACTTCAGGGCCTTGCCACCGGTCGTGGTCTCCGGCGAACCGAAGAACACACCGATCTTCTCGCGGAGCTGGTTGATGAAGATCGCCGTAGTGTTCGTCGAGCTGAGCGCACCGGTGAGCTTGCGCAGCGCCTGGGACATGAGGCGCGCCTGGAGGCCCACGTGGCTGTCACCCATCTCGCCCTCGATCTCGGCCTTGGGCACGAGGGCCGCGACGGAGTCGATGACGATGATGTCCAGCGCGCCGGAGCGGATCAGCATGTCCGTGATCTCGAGCGCCTGCTCACCCGTGTCCGGCTGCGACACCAGCAGGGCGTCGGTGTCCACGCCGAGCTTCTTGGCGTACTCGGGGTCGAGCGCGTGCTCGGCGTCGATGAAGGCCGCGATGCCGCCGCCGCGCTGGGCGCTGGCGACCGCGTGCAGCGCCAACGTCGTCTTGCCGGAGGACTCCGGGCCGTAGATCTCGACGACGCGACCACGCGGCAGGCCACCGATGCCCAGCGCGATGTCGAGAGCGATCGAGCCGGTCGGGATCACCTCGACGGGCGCGCGCGTCTCGTCACCGAGGCGCATGACCGAGCCCTTGCCGAAGTTGCGGTCGATCTGGGCGAGGGCCGCTTCGAGGGCCTTCTCGCGGTCTGCCGGTGCGGGCATGTCGCTCACCTTTGCGTTCTGGGGCGCGGCCTGCGCGCCGTGATGGAGGGCTCTGTACGTCGTTGCCGACCGTACGCGGAGCCACTGACACGAACGCCTTCTCCGGCCGCTGCCTGTCGACAGAGTTCCGAAATCCGTGCCTGTGGTCAGAGTCTAGGCGAACGCTTGTTCGATGCAAGCCAGACACACCGGCATGTCCCGGGAGGTTCTACCGACGTGGCGGCGGTGCCTGCCGGTGCTGGTCCTTGCCCCACCGCTGCTCGTCGGGCACGTCGAGCGCGTCGCACAGCGCGTGCCAGACGTCGCGCGGCTCGACCCCCTCCTCGAGCGCCTGCTCCGGCGTGCGGTGCCCGAGCCGCGGGACCACCAGCTCGCGCGTCAGCGTGCGTCCGTAGGCAGGCCCGAAGACCTCGTCGACCAGCAGCCAGAACTCGCGATTGCGCACCGGCCCAGCCTATGTCGGTGGCGACGGACAGAATGAGCCCATGCCCTCCAGCGATCCGCTCGACCGGTTCGGGCCCGCCACCCGCGCGTGGTTCACCGGTGCGTTCCCCGAGCCCACCGCCGCCCAGCGCGGCGCGTGGGACGCGGTGGCGCGCGGCGACCACGCGCTCGTCGTGGCGCCCACCGGCTCGGGCAAGACGCTGGCGGCCTTCCTCTGGGCCGTCGACCGGCTCTCCACGCAGCCGCCGCCCGCCCGCGAGCGCCGGTGCCGCGTCCTGTACGTCTCCCCCCTGAAGGCGCTGGCGGCGGACGTGCAGCGCAACCTCCGCTCCCCCCTGGCGGGGATCCGGCAGGCAGCGGCCCGGGAGGGTCTCGAGGTGCAGGACGTGTCGGTGGGCTCCCGGACGGGAGACACGCCGGCGAGCGAGCGCCGGGCGTTCGCCACCCGCCCCACGGACATCCTGATCACCACGCCGGAGTCGCTGTTCCTGGTGCTGACCTCGCAGGCGCGGGCGGGCCTCGCCGGGGTCGAGACGGTGATCGTGGACGAGATCCACGCGGTGGCGGGCACCAAGCGCGGGGCCCACCTCGCCCTGAGCCTGGAGCGGCTGGACGAGCTGCTGGAGCGCCCGGCGCAGCGGATCGGCCTCTCGGCCACCGTCCGCCCGGTAGAGGCCGTGGCGGAGTTCCTCGGGGGTCACCGCCCGCCGCACCAGGGCGGCCGCCCGGTGACGGTGGTGCAGCCGCCGGCCACGAAGCGGTGGGACATCTCGGTGGTGGTGCCGGTCCCCGACCTGGCGGACCTGGGCGCGGCCACGCCGGAGGGCCCCACGGCTGTCCGCGGCGCCGGCGAGGCCACGGGCGACGACGAGGCGGGCTTCCCCGACCTGTCCGGCGCGGCGACGAGCCCGCTGCGTCGCGCCTCGGTGTGGCCGCACGTGGAGGAGCGGGTGGTCGACCTCGTGGCCGACCACACCTCGACCCTCGTGTTCACCAACTCCCGCCGCGGCGCGGAGCGGCTCACCGCGCGGATGAACGAGGTGTGGGCACTCCGGCAGGGCATCGACCTGCCCGACCCGAGCGGGTCCTGGGCGGCGCTCGTCCCCGGTCAGTCGGGCACGTCGGCCGGGGTGGCCGGCCCGCCCGCCCGCGGCCTGCCAGAAGGCGGCCGCGGCCTGGAGGGCGTCCGCGGCCTGCCCGAGGCCGTCCCGGCGCAGGAGCCCGGCGCCACCGTGCTGGCGAGGGCGCACCACGGCTCGATGAGCCGTGCCGAGCGCACCCGCACGGAGAACGAGCTGAAGGAGGGCCGCCTCCCCGCCGTCGTGGCGACGTCGTCGCTGGAGCTCGGGATCGACATGGGCGCGGTCGACCTCGTGGTCCAGGTCGGCGCGCCGCCGTCGGTGGCGAGCGGCCTGCAGCGGATCGGCCGAGCGGGCCACCAGGTGGGAGCGGTCTCCAAGGGCGTGGTGTTCCCGATGTTCCGGGGCGATCTGGTGCCTGCGACGGTCATCGCCCAGCGGATGCGCGAGGGGTCGATCGAGCACCTGCGCGTGCCCACCAACCCGCTCGACGTCCTCGCCCAGCAGGTCGTGGCGGCCCTCGCGGTGGACGACTGGGCGGAGGCCGACCTCCTGGCCCTCGTCCGCCGCGCCGGCCCCTTCAGCGGCCTGGGCGACGGCACCTGGCGCGCGGTGCTGGACATGCTCGCCGGACGCTATCCCAGCGAGGACTTCGCCGAGCTGCGCGCACGCATCACCTGGGACCGCACCACGGGCACGCTCCACGGCCGCCCGGGCGCCCTGCGCCTCGCCGCCACGAGCGGCGGCACCATCCCGGACCGCGGCCAGTTCGGCGTCTTCCTGGCGGGAGAGCCTGTGACCGACGGCGGACCGGCGGGCCCGCTCGGCGACGTCACCCCGGGCGGTGGCCGGCTCCGCGGCGGCAAGCGCGTGGGCGAGCTGGACGAGGAGATGGTCTACGAGTCCCGCGTGGGCGACACCTTCACGCTGGGATCAAGCACGTGGCGCATCGAGGACATCACCCCGGACCGCGTGCTCGTCACCCCGGCGCCCGGTCTTCCCGGCCGCCTGCCCTTCTGGAAGGGTGACCAGCCCGGCCGTCCGGCCGAGCTGGGACGGGCGGTGGGGGCGTTCGTCCGGGAGGCGGACGCCGTGCTGTCGTCGGACCAGGCGTCCGGCCGCGAGCGCCTCCGCGCCGCGGGTCTGGACGAGTGGGCGGCGGAGAACCTCGCGACGTACCTGACGGAGCAGCGGACGGCGACGGGCCGGGTCCCCGACGACCGGACGGTCGTGGTGGAGCGGTTCCGGGACGAGCTGGGCGACTGGCGCGTGGTGATCCACTCGCCGCTCGGCGCCCGGGTGCACGCCCCGTGGGCGCTCGTGATCGGCGCCCGGCTGCGGGAGCGGTACGGCGTGGACGTGGCGGCGATGCATGCCGACGACGGGATCGTGCTGCGCCTCCCCGACACCGGCGCGTCGTGGGAGGACCCGTTCGCGGTGCCGCTGAGCGGGCACGGGCACGACGGCGCTCCGGACGGGCCTGACGGTCGGGCCGAGCCCACCCCGGGCAGCGTGACGCTGGAGGACCTGCTGCTGGACCCGGACGAGGTGCTGACCTCCGTGCGGGACGAGCTGGGTGGCTCGGTGATGTTCGCCGCCCGGTTCCGCGAGGCGGCGGCGCGCGCGCTCCTGCTCCCCCGCCGGCGCCCGGACCGGCGGCAGCCGCTGTGGCAGCAGCGGCAGCGGTCGGCCCAGCTCCTGGAGGTCGCGTCCCAGTACCCGGAGTTCCCGATCGTGCTGGAGGCGGCCCGCGAGTGCCTGCAGGACGACTTCGACGTGGCGGCTCTGGCGGAGCTCATGCGCGAGGTCACGTCGGGGACGGTGCGGGTCGTGGAGGTGACCACCCCGTCGCCGTCACCGTTCGCCCAGGCCCTGCTGTTCGGCTACACGGCCCAGTTCCTGTACGACGGCGACGCCCCGCTGGCCGAGCGGCGGGCCGCCGCCCTGTCGCTCGACCCGGAGCTGCTGGCCGAGCTGCTCGGCGACCAGGGCGCGGCCGACCTCGCCGATCTCCTGGACCCGGAGGCCGTCGAGCGCACGGAGGCCGAGCTGCAGGGCCTCGCGCCGGACCGGCGTGCCCGCGACGCGGAGGGGCTCTGGGACCTGTTGCGCCGTACCGGCCCGCACCCGGCCGGGGCGCTGGCCGCCCGGTCGGTCGAGGACGGGGACACGGCGGGCTGGTTGTCGGAGCTGGAACGGTCGCGTCGGGTCCTGCGGGTCCGGGTCGCCGGCGTCGAGCAGTGGGCCGTGGTCGAGGACGCCGGGCGGCTCCGTGACGCCCTCGGCGCCGCGCTGCCCACGGGAGTGCCGGAGACGTTCACCGAGCCCGTCCCCGACCCGCTGGGCGACCTCCTGCGGCGCCACGCCCGCACGCACGGCCCGTTCCCCGCGGCGGACGTGGCCCGGCGGTTCGGTCTGGGCATCGCCGTGGTGTCCCATGCCCTGGCACGGCTGGAGGCGGCGGGGGTGCTCGTGCGGGGGCGGTTGCGTCCCGACTCCCTCGGCGGCGTCGGCGACGAGTGGTGCGACCCCGGGGTCCTTCGGGTCCTGCGCCGGCGGTCCCTCGCCGCGCTGCGCGCGGAGGTGGAGCCGGTCGAGCCCGAGGCGCTGGGCGTCTTCCTGCCGCGCTGGCAGGGCGCCGGCGTGGGCTCGGCCGCGCTGCGGGGCACGGACGGCCTGCTGCAGACGATCGAGCAGCTCGCCGGCGCGGCCGTGCCCGCCTCGGCGCTCGAGACGCTCGTGCTGCCCGCCCGCGTGGCGGACTACTCCCCCGCCCTCCTCGACGAGCTCACCGTCGCGGGCGAGGTGCTGTGGTGCGGCCATCAGCGGCTCCCCGGGTCGGGGGGCGGCGACGGGCTGGTCTCCTTGCACCTCGCCGACTCGGCGCCCCTGACCCTGCCCGCCCAGGAGCCGGTCGAGGAAGGCGGCCCGATCGACTCCGACCTGCACCGGGCCGTCCTCGACCTGCTCACCGGCTCCGGCGGGTTCTTCCTGCCCCGGGTGGCCGAGCAGGTCGGGGCGCCGTCGGCCGCGGTCCTGGACGCGCTGTGGGACCTCGTCTGGGCGGGCTGGGTCTCCAACGACGGGCTGGGTGCGCTGCGGGAGCGTCTCGGCGTGGGCGGCGGGGCGCACCGCGCCCCCCGCACCCCGGGACGGGCGCGCCCCGTGCGGCGGTCCCGGTTCGCGCTCGCACCCGGCCGGCCCACGTCCGCCCTCGCCCTGAACGGCGGGGCCGGTGGCGCCCAGCTCGGTGGAGGCGGGCGCTGGTCGGCCCTGCCGGTCCGGGAGACCAACCCGACGCTGCGCGCCCACGCGCTCGCCCAGGTGCTCCTCGACCGGCACGGCGTGCTCACGCGCACCGCAGCCGCCGCCGAAGGGGTGACCGGTGGCTTCCGCGACGTGTACCGGGTGCTGTCGGAGCTCGAGGAACGCGGAGTCGTCCGGCGCGGATACTTCGTGGAGCACCTCGGCGGGTCGCAGTTCGCACTTCCGGGGGCCGTGGACCGGCTCCGACTCGACGCGCAGGACCGGACGCGGGCGGTAGAGACGGCCGCCGCCACGGATCTGGCCAGGCCTGACGGCCTGGGGAACGGCCTGGGAGCCCCGGGCGCCCCCGGCCGGAGCGTCGTCGTGCTCGCTGCGCTCGACCCGGCCAACCCCTACGGCGCGGCGCTCGCCTGGCCCGCCACGTCCGCCTCGGCCGCGAGCGGCGGCTCCGGCCCCGGCCCCGGCCCCGGCCCCGGCCCCGAAACGGGACCGCGTCCCGGCCCCAGCACAAGTACCGGCACGGACGCGTCCCCGGCCGAAGGCTCCGCCCGCCTTGCCACCAGCCCCTCCGGGTCCGACGGCCACCGGCCCGGCCGCAAGGCGGGAGCCGTCGTCGTGCTCGTCGACGGCGACCTCGTGCTGTACGTCGAGCGCGGCGGGCGGAGCGTGCTGTCGTTCGGGCACGCGGGCCGGGCCGTGGGGTCCGCCGCCGCCGCGCTCTCCGACGCCGCCCGGGCAGGGCGGCTGGGCAAGGTCCTGGTGCAGAGGGTCGACGGCGTGCCCGTCCTGGAGGCCACCGCCCGGACGGCCGACCGCGACGTGCCCGGTCCGGCGGCGACCGCCGCCGCCCTCGTGACGGCCGGGTTCGGCGTCACCCCGCGCGGTCTCCGGCTCCGCTGAGGGAGGGGCGCCGTAGGCTCGGGAGGTGACCACCTCCGCCGTCGTGCGCCCTGGCCATGCCCGAGGGTGACGTCCTCCGCCTGACCGCCGAGCGGCTGACGGCAGCGCTGGCGGGCGCACCGCTGGTGCGGGCCGAGCTCCGGTGGCCGAGCGTGGGCGGCGCGCACCTCGTGGGCGCCACCGCGACCGGGACCACCGCGTACGGCAAGCACCTCTTCACGCGGCTCGACGACGGCCGCACGCTGCACACCCACCTGCGCATGGAAGGGTACTGGCGGGTGCACCGCACAGGGACCCGGGAGGCTGCCGGCCGCAACCCCGCCGTGCGTGCCGTCCTCGCGACGGAGCGGTGGACGTGCCTGGGCTGGCACCTCGGGATGATGGACCTCGTCCGGACCAGGGACGAGGAGCGCCTGATCGACGGCCTCGGACCCGACGTGATGGACGCCGAGTTCGAGGCGGGCGACCCGCCGGGCGTGACCGAGGGCGCCGAACGCCTGGTCCGCGACCCGCTCCGGCCGCTCTGCGACGCGCTGCTCGACCAGCGCACCGTCGCCGGGATGGGCACGATCTGGATGGCGGAGTCGCTGTTCGCGCGACGGCTGTGGCCGTGGACCCCCGCCGGCGACCTCGACGACCTTGCCCGCCGCGCCCTGCTCCTCACCGCCCACCAGCTCATGCTGCGGGCCGTCGCGGTGGCCCGTACCCAGGGGATGCAGGGTGTGCGCCACCACGTCCACGGCCGGCTCCGCAGCCCGTGCCGACGCTGCGGCACCCCGATAGCGGTGGGCGTCGCGAACGAGCAGCCGTTCGAGCGGCCGGTGTTCTGGTGCCCGTCCTGCCAAGCCCGGCCGTGACCAGCAGGCCCGACGGGCTCACGCCCGTCTCGCGGGACTCACGCCTATCTCGGCGGCCAGCGTGCCTGCGGCCAGCGGTCCCCCCGCCCCCACACCCGGAGCCTCCCCGTCGATCGTGGCCCCGATGAGGAACAGGAAGCCGATCATGATGATGAAGCCGATCCGCTCGAGGAGCCCGAAGGCGACGATCCCGGAGCCCACCATGGCCAGCGGGAGGTGGATCGCCAGGAAGGCCCCCACGAGGGCCCCGAGGACGTAGGCCGAGCTGCGCAGGAGGCGCGGGAACGGGGTGAGCGGCCGGACGATCGTGCGCGCCAGGCTGAGGCCCACGAGCGGCAGCACCACGAAGGCGGTCGCCGCGCTGACCCGGTGGATCGTGGCCGACAGGGTGGCACCCATCTCCGGGGGGTCGGTGGGGAAGACCCCCACCAGCACCATCGCGACCGCGTACACGACCATGGCGGCAGCCGGGACGGGCCCGGAGGCGAGACCGCACCGGTACATGCGAACCGTGAGAACCAGTCCGAGGAAGGCGAGCAGCAGCCCGCCCACCAGGATCAGCTCGCCGCCCCACGGCACGAAGGCGTACCAGCTGATCGGGTCGACCACCGGATCGACCACGCCCGCGCCGACGACATGGGCCGCGATCATGGGCACCAGAGCGGCCGCGCCGACCCTGCCGACGATCGTGGCGTTCCGGGCGTCCGCCGGGGGCGCCGTCGCGGCGATGGACCCGGAGATCGACCCGGCGAAGGGTCCGGCGGTGGACCCGGTCGAGGGGTCGCTGGGACTGACGGGGTCGGACAGGACGGCTGGCATGGGGACCATCGTGGCGGACAACCGGCTCAGAGCAGAATCCGGAGCGCCCCCCACTTTCCCGTGGGGGCCAACCCCGACCCTCCCCCAGCGTCGTCCCTGATCAGCGGGCAGACGAAGCGGGCAGACGAGCGGCGGGCGTCCCACCCGGTGGTGGAGCGCCCGCCGTAGCTCGTGCGGCTCAGGGAGCCGGGATCAGCCGACCGGTGCCAGGTCGGCCCGCTCTGTCTCGCGCCGCAGGCCGGCGCGGTCGCCACGGGCCAGCAGCCCGGAGACGAAGTCCGCAGGGATGGTGTCGGGGATCTGGAATCCCTCTGCGACCGCGATCCGGTCGCTCACCTCGCGGAGAACCAACGACATGGGGACATCCAGCGCGTCGCAGATCGAAGCCAGAAGTTCCGACGATGCTTCCTTCTGCCCGCGTTCCACCTCGCTCAGATACCCCAGGGACACGCGTGCCGCCGAAGACACCTCGCGCAGGGTGCGTCCCTGACGCTGCCGCGCATCACGCAGCACGTCACCGATCTCTCGTCGCAGTACGACCATCTCGCGCCCCCTTCCCGTGCCTGTCCCGTTTCCCACCGCTTCCGGACCGGCCGGGCGGGCCGGTGCCGACGTGCGGGCCTTGCGTCCAGTGGTACGACCCCCGCGTGCTACGGCGGTCGTCCTACCGTACCCCGCACCCGGGGAGTACTGGCGTCCGGTACGACCCGTGGGCCTGTTGGCTATCACATCGCGTCCAACGTCAGTAGAACGAGCCTTGTTCCCGAACTGCCCCAAGTCAAGGCCTATGCAAGAATTGACCAAGAAGATTCACCCAACCGTAACTTCCGTTGCACCGGGGTCGGCGGTCGCGGCGTCCTGCCCCGGAATCCGGGCGAGAACCTCGAGCGCGAGCTCCAGGACCCCGCGCGCCGCCGCGCCGATCACCTCGCTGCGCTCTCCCCCGAGCCGCAGCCGGCGCACCTCCTCGGAGTCGGGCGTGCTCACCGCGACGTAGACGAGGCCCGGCTCCTTGCCGTCCTGCGGGTCGGGTCCGGCCACACCTGTGGTCGCGAGGCCGACGTCGGCCCCGGTCGCCACGCGCACGCCCGTCGCCATCTGTGCGGCGACCCGGGGATCCACCGCCCCGTACTCGTTGAGCAGGTCGGCGTCCACGCCCAGCAGCCCGGCCTTGAGGTCGGTCGCGTACGCGACCACACCGCCCCGCAGCACCGCCGACGCCCCAGGCACCGACACGAGGGTGGCGGTCACCAGCCCGCCCGTGAGCGACTCCGCGACCCCCACGGTCCAGCCGCGGGCGCCCGCAGCCGTCAGGACCTCGGCGGCGGTCATGACGCGGTCCCGGCCGCCCCGGCGGTCCCGGCAGCCCTCGCCGCCTGGGCGATCGCGGCGGCGCGCTTGGCGTCCCGCCGCAGGCGCCAGCCCTGGTACGCGTAGTCGGCACCCGTCACGACGGTCACCGCGACGGCGGCACCCATGATCACCCACGAGACGACGGTCAGCCAGGGCAGGTCCTCGCGCGGCAGCAGGAAGCCGGAGATCGCCACGGCCTGCAGCACGGTCTTGAGCTTGCCCCCGCGGGACGCCGGCATGACGGCGTACTTGAGCACCGCCATGCGCATCGCGGTGATCCCCAGCTCACGGACGAGGATGACCACCGGCACCCACCAGGGCAGCTCGTCCAGCGGCACCCACAGCAGCACCAGGGCGGCACCGATGAGCAGCTTGTCGGCGATCGGGTCGAGCAGCTTGCCGAGATCGGTGATGAGCCCGCGGCTGCGGGCGAGGTAGCCGTCCACCTTGTCGCTCAGCGCGGCGACCACGAAGATGCCGGTGGCGACGAGCCGCCAGGTGACGCTGTCGCCGCCCTCGGCGAGCAGCGCCCACGCGAACACCGGGACGAGCGCGATGCGGACCATCGTGACCGCGTTCGCGATGTTCCAGGGGGACGGTGGGGGGTTGACCATGTCCCCAGCCTATCCGCGCCGAGGATTCACCCTCACCTCCGCCCGGTGCCGGGCCCTGCGTCCGCCGGGCCACTCCGCCACGGGACTACCCTTGAGAAGTGGGCCATATCCGATATTCTGCCCAACGGGTGCGCAACGGCGCCGGGACCTCCCTGTCCCTCTTCGTCGTGCTCGCCTGGCTGGTCGGCGTTCCGGCACCGGACCCCGCCCCCGCGCCGACGCCGGAGCTCGCCTCGTCCGCGGTGACCCCCTCGCCGCCGGCCGGGTCCGCGCCCACCCCGCGGCCCGGCACGCCCCCACCCCTCCCCCGAGAGATCCCGGAGGAGACACCTCCCGCCCCGACCGCGATGCCCGCGACCTTCACGATCCTGGCGGGCGGCGACGTGCTTCCCCACGGGCCGGTGAACGCGTCGGCCGCGCGGGGCGGCCGCGTGGACTACTCGCCGCTCCTGGCCGGCATCGACGCGTGGGTGGGTGGCGCGGACCTCGCGCTGTGCCACCTGGAGGTACCTGTCGCGCCGCCCGGCTCGGCCGCCACCGGATACCCGCTGTTCGGGGCGCCGGCCGAACTGGTCGCCGACCTGCGCGAGCAGGGCTGGGACGGCTGCTCCACGGCGTCGAACCACTCCGTGGACCGGGGGTTCCGAGGCGTGGTCTCGACGCTCGACGCGCTCGACGCGGCGGGGATGGGCCACGCCGGGACGGCCCGCACGGCCGAGGAGCAGTCCCTGCCGCAGCTGTACGACCTGCACCGCAGCGGTCGCTGGATCACGGTGGCGCACCTCGCCGTCACGTACGGCCTCAACGGCCTTCCGATGCCGGCCGAGGCGCCCTGGGCGGTGGACCTGATCGACGTCGACCGGGTCGTCGCCCAGACGGCCGCCGCACGGGCCGCCGGGGCCGACGTCGTGGTCGTGAGCGTGCACGACGGCGCGGAGTACACGCAGGAGCCCACCGCCCACCAGCGCGACGTCGCTGTGCGCCTCGCGGCGTCGGGCCAGGTGGATCTCGTCCTGGGCCACCACGCGCACGTACCCCAGCCGGTCGAGCTCCTGCCCGGCGGACGGGACGGCCTGGGCCTGTGGGTGGCCTACGGACTGGGCAACCTCCTCTCGAAC
This sequence comes from Antribacter gilvus, assembly GCF_003946865.1. Classification (GTDB taxonomy): domain Bacteria; phylum Actinomycetota; class Actinomycetes; order Actinomycetales; family Cellulomonadaceae; genus Antribacter; species Antribacter gilvus. The sequence continues at coordinate 265,103 of NZ_QXTH01000003.1, read as the reverse complement.
CAGAACCCGGGCTGCTGCGGGCTGCGGTCCACCTCGGGGCTGCTGCTCACCGCCACCGTCACGCAGGAGCCGCACGGCCCCGCGCGGGTCACAGGCGTGGGCTGGACCGCCACGACGGTGGACCTGGCGGCCGGGCACCGGCTCCGTACGATCGCCGGCGCGCCGGCCGACCCCGCGGCCGGTCGTCTCTCCGAGGCTCAGCTGCACGAGCGGCAGGAGCTGGTCCGCACGGCTGCCGGGCCGCAGGCGCTCGAGCTCGTCGCCCCTCCCACGCCTACCGGTGAGGCACCGCTGGTCGTACGGCGCCCGTGACCGGCCACCCAGCCGTCCCGCCGGCAGCTCAGCGCAGGTCGTCCGCGTCGTCGTAGTAGTCCTTCGCCGCGGGCGGCAGGTGGCCCTCGGTCCCGTCCGCGTACGGGTCGCCGGACCCGTCGGGGGCCGAGGCGCCCTGCGCCCCGGGCGACGTGCCGGCCACGCCGTCGTCGGACCCTTCGGACTGGTCGAAGAGCTGCGGGCCGTCGCCGCGGATCATGGCGAGCGCCGACGGCAGGTCCTCGGGCCGGACCATCACGTCGCGCGCCTTGGAACCCTCGGACGGGCCGACGATCTCGCGCGACTCCAGCAGGTCCATCAGGCGCCCCGCCTTGGCGAAGCCGACGCGCAGCTTGCGCTGCAGCATCGACGTGGAGCCGAACTGCGTGGTGACCACGAGCTCCGCCGCCTGGAGGAGGAGGTCGAGGTCGTCGCCGATGTCGTCGTCGATCTGCTTCTTGGTGGTCGTCACCGTCACGTCGGGCCGGTACATGGGCTTGAGCTGCGCCTTCACGTGGTCCACGACGGCATGCACCTCGGACTCCGTGACCCACGCGCCCTGCACGCGCATGGGCTTGGCGGCGCCCATGGGCAGGAACAGCGCGTCACCCTGACCGATGAGCTTCTCCGCCCCGGGCTGGTCGAGGACCACGCGGGAGTCGGCGAGGGACGACGTCGCGAACGCGAGCCGCGACGGCACGTTGGCCTTGATGAGGCCGGTGACGACGTCGACCGAGGGCCGCTGCGTCGCCAGGACCAGGTGGATGCCGGCCGCGCGGGCGAGCTGGGTGATCCGCTGGATCGAGGCCTCCACGTCACGGGGGGCCACCATCATGAGGTCGGCGAGCTCGTCCACCACGACGAGCAGGTACGGGTAGGGGGCGATCTTGCGCTCGGAGCCCGGGATGGGCTTCACCTTGCCCGACCGCACGGCAGCGTTGAAGTCGTCGACGTGCTTGTAGCCGAAGGCCGCGAGGTCGTCGTAGCGCGCGTCCATCTCGCGGACCACCCAGTCCAGGGCCTCGGCGGCCTTCTTGGGGTTCGTGATGATGGGCGTGATGAGGTGCGGGATGCCCTCGTAGATCGTGAGCTCCACGCGCTTGGGGTCCACCAGGACGAGCCGCACCTGCTCCGGCGTGGACCGCATGAGGATGGAGGTGATCAGCGAGTTGATGAAGCTCGACTTGCCCGCGCCGGTGGCGCCCGCCACGAGGATGTGCGGCATCTTGGCGAGGTTCGCCACGACGTAGCCGCCCTCGACGTCCTTGCCCACGCCCATGATCATGGGGTGCTCGGTGCGCCGCGCCGCGGACGAACGCAGCACGTCGCCCAGCACCACCGTCTCGCGGTCGGCGTTGGGGATCTCGATGCCGATCGCCGACTTGCCCGGGATGGGCGAGAGGATCCGCACGTCCGCGCTCGCCACCGCGTACGCGATGTTGTTGGCGAGGGACGTGATGCGCTCGACCTTCGTCTTGGCGCCCACCTCGACCTCGTACCGGGTCACGGTGGGGCCACGCGTGAAGCCTGTGACGCTGGCGTCGACCTCGAACTGCTGGAACACGCCCGTCAGCGCCTCGACCACGCGGTCGTTCGCCGCGGACCGCGTCTTGTGCGGCGGGCCCTGCACCAGCAGCCCCTCGTCGGGCAGCACGTACACCGTGTCGCCCTCCAGCATGGGCTGGACGCCCCGCGGGACCGCGGACGTCTCCTGCGGCAGCCGGGGGCCCGACGCCGGTCGCGCACCTGCCGCTCCCGGCCCGTCCTTGCCGGTGGCCGAGGGGGCGGCCGGAACCGGCCCGGTGCCCGCACCGAGCGGGATCACCTGCGTGGTGGCCTTGTCGCCGCGCGCCGCGCTCTCGGCGAGCTCGCGCTCCAGGAGGGCTGCCTTCTCGAACGCCTCGTCGCCGGCGAACCCCTCGAGGGCGGCACGCTCGGCGCGCTCGGCCTCCTTCTCGGCGCGGGTCCGCCGCTTCCGGCCCGTACGGGACGCGGTGCGGGCGCTGTCCGTGCCGTCGTGCCGGGACACGCCGTCGGCCAGCGGCAGGCCGTCCGCGTCGACCTCTCCGTCCTCGGCCCCGTGGTTGCCCGTGAGGCGGTCGTAGACGCCGCGCAGACGCTCGGGGATACGGTGCACCGGCGTGGCAGTCACGACGAGCAGGGCGAAGAAGCCCAGCAGCACGAAGAGCGGCACGGCGAACCACTCGGTGAGACCGGCGACCACCGGCGTCGCCGTCAGGTAGCCGATCACGCCGCCCGCCGCACGGACCTCGTCGAACCCCTCCGCGAGGTTGGGCAGCCCGTTCGCCACGTGGACCAGCGCGCACACGGCGACGGTCAGCAGCGTGACGCCGATCGTGACGCGCCCGTTCGCCTGCGTGCGCTCGGGGTGCCGCATCAGCCGCAGCGCGAGCCACACGAACAGCACGGGCAGCGCCACGCCCGCGAGACCGAGCGTGCCCGCGACGACCGCGTGCACGCCGTCGCCGAAGGCGCCCTCGATCCCCCACCACTCCCGCGCGGCGACCACCACCGCGAGCCCGAGGAGGAAGAACGCGATGCCGTCCCTGCGGTGCTCCGGGTCCAGGTCCTGGGCTCCTCGGCTGATCGTCCGGGTGGCGCCGCCCACGGCGTGCGCGACGCCGAGCCAGGCACCGCGGACCGCGCGGACCGGCCACGGGGGCCGGGACGGTGCGGGGGCTGCCGCCCGAGCAGCCGGACGCGAGGTCCGGCTGCTCGGGGAACGCTTCCCACCGGTCTGCTTGGTCGCGCGCGGTGCTGTCGTGCGGGTCGCCATGATGCCCCCACCGTACCGGCGGGTCCCGGGCGAGCGCCGGAGGCGGGCCCGGTGTGTCCTCCTCTAGCCGCGGAGCAGCCCGGCGACCATCGCACGCTGGCCGTTGCGCACCCCGACCACGATGCGGGTCCAGAGAGCGCAGGCGATCACGGCGAAGCCGGCCAGAACCGTGTAGTTCTCGTGGATCGAGCTCGCCGAGTCGGTCAGGGGGTCCGCACCGAGGAACCCCCCGGTCCACTGGTACCCCGACCAGATGAGCAGCAGCCCCATCAACCAGCAGAGCCACCACGCGACCGCCCCGAAGGCACGTCGTCCACGCACCGTGGCGCGCTCCACGTCGCGGACCACCTCGTAGGGGAACCAGATCTGGACCACCGGCACGAACCAGGCGAACCAGATCCACCCTGTGGACCGACGCCGCCGTGCGGACGGGTTCCGTACCGCGACGAAGGCGCGGCTCGCCTGGAGCCACAGGCACGCCACCACGTAGGCGGCCACGACGAGGGGCGCGATGATCAAGGAGACGCCGAGGAAAGGGGTGAACCCCGCGCCGATGTAGGACTCGCCCCGCTGCGCCGCCTCGACCCACGTGTCTTCCGAGTACCCACCCGCGACCGCCAGCAGCACGAGCCCACCCGTCACGAGCCACGCGAGCACGATGGAGCCCGACGCGAGGCCGGCCGCGGGCGCGGGGCCCGCCAGGACCGGCCCTCCGAGCGGGCCGGGCAGCTCCCACGGGGGCGTGGGCACAGGAACCGGCACACTCGCCGCGTGCGAGGAGGAGGGCACTCGGAACGGGTCGTGAACGGACACGGCGACCTCTCCATCGGGGAACTGGCACGATATCGCACATTTCACCCGCGGACGCGCACCGCGTCAGGCCGTCAGCAGGCCCACCCCGAGCGTCACCACCCCGGCGGCGAGGACGGCCGCCCCGACGGGGAAGAGCACCGCGGCACTGCCCGGCCGGGTCCGGCCGGCACCCATCGCCGAGAAGAAGAAGCCGGCGGGCAGCAGGATCGCAGCGACGAGCACGCCGGTCCCGGCGAGCCAGCGCCAGAACCCCGCCAGGTCGGTGGCCTCCGTCAGGATCAGGCTGACGAGCCCGAGGATCACGAGAACGCCGGCGTGCGCATGCCCGGCGCGATAGAACGCCTTCTGGAAATCGGTGGCGGGCACGGCGCCGCGCACCACCTGGAGCAGGAACCACCCGCCCGACTCGATGCCCACGACGGTCAGCAGGACGACGCCGGCGGTGGTGCGGGCGGCGTCGGTCAGCTCGAGCATGGTCTCTCCCTCGTTCGGCCGGACCACCGGCCCCCGATTCCGTAACAGTGTTATAGAACACCGTTCGCGAACCGGCGTCAAGGCCCTAGACTCGTCGCATGCCCCGCCCGCGCCTGCACGACGACGCCCTCCGCACCCGCCTGCTCGAGGTCGCCTCGCGCGTCATCTCGGCGAGCGGCGAGGGGGCAGTCACCGTGCGGGCCGTCGCCACGGAGGCCGGGACGAGCGCCTCCGCGGTCTACTCGCTCTTCGGGTCGCGCGAGGACCTGGTGGCCGCCGTCAGCGCGGAGGGATTCCGCCGGTTCGCCACGCACCTCGCGGCGGCGCCCCGTACCGCCGACCCCGTCGCCGACCTGGCCGGGCTCGGGCTCTCCTACCGCCGGAGCGCGCTCGCCGACCCGCACTTCTACCGGGTCATGTTCGCCAGGGCCGTGCCGCCCGGCCCCGCGGCAGGAGAGCCTGCGGGCGGGACCGGTCCCGGCGGGGCGCGGTCGGGCACGGACGACGACGGCCACGCCCGGCCGGTGCCCGCGACCGAGCTGCCCACGTTCGGCGTCTTGCGGGCCGCCGTCGCGCGGGTGCTCGACGGCGCCCCGCCCGAGCGCGTCGAGGACGCCGCCGTGGGCCTGTGGGGGCTGGTCCACGGCCTGGTCTCCCTGGAGCTCGTGGGCCTGCTGCCGGGCGACGACGCGACGCGGGAGCGACGCTACGCGGACGCCCTCTCCGCCGTCGGCCCGCCGCTGCTGCGGAGCTGACCCGCCCACCCACAGCGGGAGGGGTCAGGGGGCGAGGTGGGAGCGCTGGGCTGCCTCAATCGCGGCGACCCGCCTCCGTTGCGTCTCGGTGACCTGCCGGACGATGCGGATCCAGAGGATCCCGGCCAGCAGGGTGGCTGAGGCGCTCCCAAGCTCGAACCACGGCAGAACACTCAGTCGAAGGACGGGGCCGCCCTTCTCCGCGAGGTACAGGTCGGCGAGCCCGACGGCGCCCATCGAGAGCCGAAGGACGAGGTAGGACGTCCACCAGAGGCCGCAACCTCGCGCCGTCGGTCCGACGGTGGCCCGATGGACGTCCCGGACCCCCAGGTACGGGTACCAGAGCTCGACGATCGGCAGCACCCAGCCGAGCCAGAGGAACGCGATGTGCTTGCGATGGCGGTAGCCGGGCGACATGCGCTCGGCGAGGCGCCGGCTCTCGGTGAGCCAGAACCCGACGACGACGACCGCCGAGATCTCGACCGGCAGGAACGAGAGGCTGACGAGCAGGTGGAACGTCCCCGCGTAGGGGTCCAACGACGCGACGAGGGACAGCCATGCCAGTGCGATCCAGGTGCAGGCGATGACCTGGGTCGCGAGTGCCAGCCCGGAGGGGATCGGCGGCAGGCGCTCCGGGACGGACGGCTCCGTGGCCGGGAGGAGGTGCAGGTCGGTCATCACGGGCTCTCGTTCGACGAAAACCGCAGCGTACCGGACATCTGGGCACCACCTTCAAGGCCCCTGTGGGTACGCGTATGGCCGCCTCTCCGGGCGGAGAGGCGGCCATACGCGTACCCACAGCGGGAGAGGGTCAGGCCTCCACGACCACCGGGACGATCATCGGCTTGCGACGCAGACGCGTGGCCACGAAGCGGCCCACGGTCCGGCGCATGACCTGCTGGAGCTGGTGCGTGTCCGTGGCCCCGCCGGCGATGGCGTTCTCGAGGGCCGTGGTGAGCTCCGGCAGCACGCCGTCGAACACCTTGGCGTCCTCAGCCATGCCGCGCGCCAGGATCTGGGGCCCGGCGAGGACCTTCCCCGTCGCGGTGTCGATCACGGCGTAGACGGACACGAAGCCCTCCTCGCCGAGGATCTGGCGGTCCTTGAGCTCGACCTCCGTGATCTCGCCCACCGAGGAACCGTCCACGTAGACGTAGCCGCACGGCACCGCGCCGACGACCGACGCGCGCCCGTCGACGAGGTCCACGACCACGCCGTCCTCGGCCAGCACCACGCGGTCGGCCGGCACACCGGTCTTGACCGCGATGGCCGCGTTGGCGACGAGGTGGCGCACCTCGCCGTGCACCGGCATGACGTTGCGCGGCTTGATGATGTTGTAGCAGTACATGAGCTCGCCGGCCGAGGCGTGGCCCGACACGTGCACCTTGGCGTTGCCGCCGTGCACCACGCGCGCACCGAGGCGGGTGAGCCCGTTGATGATGCGGAAGACCGCGTTCTCGTTGCCCGGGATGAGGGACGACGCGAGGATCACCGTGTCGCCGTGGCTCACCTGGACCTGGTGGTCGCCGTTGGCCATGCGCGACAGCGCTGCCATGGGCTCGCCCTGGGAGCCGGTCGACATGTAGACGATCCGGTCGTCGGGCAGGTTGCCGGCCTTCTTGACGTCGATCAGCACGCCCTCGGGGATGTTCAGGTACCCCAGCTCGGCGGCGATGCCCATGTTGCGGATCATCGACCGGCCCACGAAGGCGACCCGGCGGCCGTGGTTGTGCGCGGCGTTGAGGACCTGCTGGACGCGGTGCACGTGCGACGAGAACGACGCCACGATGATCCGCTTGTCCGACTGCCCGAACACCGTGTCCAGCACGGGCCCGATCTCGACCTCGGGCGTGACGAAGCCCGGCACCTCGGCGTTCGTGGAGTCGACCATGAACAGGTCGACTCCCTTCTCGCCCAGGCGCGCGAACGCACGCAGGTCGGTGATGCGCCCGTCGAGCGGGAGCTGGTCCATCTTGAAGTCGCCCGTGTGCAGCACGGTGCCGGCAGCGGTGGTGACCGCGACGGCGAGCGCGTCCGGGATGGAGTGGTTCACGGCCACGAACTCGCACTCGAAGATGCCGAGCTTCTCGACCTGCCCCTCCTTGACCGCGAGGGTCAGCGGGGTGATGCGGTGCTCCTTGAGCTTGGCCTCGATGAACGCGAGGGTCAGCTGGGAGCCCACGATCGGGATGTCGCGCCGCAGGCGCAGGAGGTACGGGACGGCACCGATGTGGTCCTCGTGCCCGTGCGTCAGGACGATCGCCTCGATGTCGGCGAGACGGTCCTTGATGTAGTCGAAGTCCGGCAGGATCAGGTCCACGCCGGGCTGGTTGTCCTCGGGGAAGAGGACGCCGCAGTCGATGATCAGCAGGCGGCCCTCGTGCTCGAGGACTGCCATGTTGCGCCCCACCTCGCCGAGGCCGCCGAGGGCGACCACACGCAGGCCGCCGGGCGGCAGCGCGGGCGGAAGGGATAGTTCAGGGTGAGGGTGGCTCACTTGGCCTCCAAGGCCTCGTTCCTACAAAGTCTCATTGCCCGACGCGGGCCGCGCCCGCGGTGGCCGGGCTGAGCACCCCGGCCTGCGCGAGCGCCTCGCGGACGGCGGCGACCTCGTCGTCGCTCGCCTCCACGTAAGGCAGACGCAGGGTTCGGTGCTCGATGACGCCCTGGACCTGGAGCGCGGCCTTGGCCATGACGGCCTGGAAGCCGGCGCCGTTGACGGCGTCGATGACGGGGATCGCGGTGCGGAAGACCGCGAGGGCGCCGACGTGGTCCCCGGCGTCGAACCGGCGCACCACCTCGGCGAAGGTGCGGCCCACGACGTGGGCCGACACGGACACGATACCGGCTCCGCCGTGCGCCAGGAACGGCAGCAGCAGCGCGTCGTCGCCGGAGTACCAGGCGAGGCCGGTCGCGGCGGCGAGCTTCGTCGCCGCGTAGACGTCGCCCGTGGCGTCCTTGTTCGCGACCACCTGCGGGTGCGCGGCGATGCGCTCCCACGTGCCGGGGGCGATCCGGACGCAGGTGCGACCCGGGACGTCGTACAGCATGACGGGCAGGTCGGTGGCGTCCGCGACGGTCGCGAAGTGCCGGTACAGGCCCTCCTGGCTGGGGCGCGAGTAGTACGGCGACACGACCAGCAGGCCGTCGGCCCCCGCCTCGGCGGCCTGGACGGCCATCCGGACAGCGTGGTCGGTGTCGTTCGAGCCGGCGCCCGCGACGACGACGGCGCGGTCACCCACGGCCTCGACCACCGCGGCGACCAGCTCCTGCTTCTCCGGCGCGTGCGTGGTCGGCGACTCGCCGGTGGTGCCGGACAGCACCAGGCCGTCGTTCCCGTCGTCGACCAGCTTCTTCGCGACCCGAACCGCAGCATCAAGGTCGACGACGCCGTCCGGCGTCATCGGCGTGACCATGGCGGTGAGCACCGCGCCGAAGGGGCGCACAGGGGCTCCAGGGGAGGCGACAGGAAGGACCATGGGTCCACGGTACCGTCTGGCGGCCCGCCACCGCGGGCACAGCCAGCACCCGGACCCCGCAAAAGACGGGGCAGCGAGCAGCATGGGTTTCACGACATACTGATCGGTATGACGGCAACGATGCTACCCCCGACCCTTGTGGCCCACCTGCCCACCGGCGTGCTCGTGGACGGCCACTGGGGCCCCGCCACCGACGGAGCCACCTTCGAGGTCCACGACCCCGCCACCGAGAGGGCCCTGTTCGACGTGGCGGACGCCACGCCCGACGACGCGCTCCGGGCGCTCGCCGCGGCCCACGACGCCGCCCCCGCCTGGCGCGCCACCGCGCCCCGTGAGCGGTCGGAGCTCCTCCGCGCGGTGTTCGAACGCATCATCGCCCGCACCGACGACCTGGCGGCCCTGATCACCGCCGAGGCCGGGAAGCCCCTGGCGGAGGCCCGCGCCGAGGTGACCTACGGCGCGGAGTTCCTCCGCTGGTACGCCGAGCAGGCGGTGCGCTCCGACGGCCTGTCGCGCACCGCGCCGTCGGGCGCCAACCGGCAGCTCGTCCACCGCCGGCCCGTGGGACCCGCCCTCCTCATCACGCCCTGGAACTTCCCCATCGCGATGGCGACCCGGAAGATCGGGCCGGCGCTCGCCGCCGGGTGCCCCGTCGTGATCAAGCCGGCCCGGCTCACGCCGATGACCACGATGTTCGTCGCGGAGATCTTCCGCGAGGAGCTGGCCGAGCGCGGCCTGCCGACGGGCGTGGTCAACGTCATCCCGAGCTCGTCGGCCGGCTCGGTCACCTCTCCCCTGCTCACCGACCCGCGCCTCCGCAAGCTCTCGTTCACCGGCTCCACGCCCGTGGGCAGCCTCCTGCTGGAGCAGGCCGCGCAGCAGGTCCTCAACTGCTCCATGGAGCTCGGCGGGAACGCGCCGTTCGTCGTCTTCGCGGACGCGGACCTCGACGCTGCCGTCGAGGGTGCGCTCGTGGCCAAGCTCCGCAACGCCGGCCAGAGCTGCGTGGCCGCGAACCGCTTCCTGGTGCACGTCGACGTCGCGCGGGAGTTCGGGCGCCGCCTCGCCGCCGCATTCGAGAACCTCCAGGTGGGCCCCGGGTTCGCGCCGGGCACCCAGGTGGGGCCGCTCATCCAGGCGTCCGCGGTCGAGAAGGTCGCCGAGCTCGTGGCGGACGCGACGGACCGCGGTGCTCAGGTGCTCGTCGGCGGTGACCGTCCGGAGGGCCCCGGCCACTTCTGGAACCCGACGGTCATCACCGGGGTGGACCCCCAGGCCCGCGCCGTGCGGGAGGAGATCTTCGGCCCGGTGGCGCCGATCGTCGCCTTCGGGTCCGACGACGAGGCCCTCGAGCTGGCGAACGACACCGAGTTCGGCCTAGCCGCCTACGCGTTCACGACGTCCCTCTCCCGGGCGACGCGCGTCATGGACGAGGTCGAGGCCGGGATGATCGGCATCAACCGCGGCCTCGTGTCCGACGCGAGCGCCCCCTTCGGCGGGCTCAAGCACTCCGGCCTCGGTCGCGAGGGCGGGGAGGCCGGGCTCGAGGAGTACCAGGAGACCGTGTACGTGGCGCTCTGACCACCGGAGGCCGACGTAGGGTCGGGCCGTGAACGTGCTCTCCCCCGACCCGGCCACGCGCGCCGCCGTCCGCCAGGGCCTGAGCGTGTCCCTGGCGACGGGCCTGTACGGCATCTCGTTCGGTGCCCTGTCGGTCGCCGCCGGGGTCGGCCTGCTCCCCACCATGGCGCTCAGCCTGCTGATGTTCTCCGGCGGGTCGCAGTTCGCGCTCGTCGGCGTGGTGGGGGCGGCCGGCGGCCCGGTGGCCGCCGTCGCGACGGCGAGCCTGCTCGGGCTCCGCAACGCGCTCTACGGCGCGGTGGTGTCTCCCCTGCTGAATGCTCGCGGGTGGCGGCGCCTCGCGGCGGCGCAGCTCACCATCGACGAGTCGACGGCGGTGGCCGCCGCCCAGCCCGACCCCGCCTCCTCCCGCGTGGGGTTCTGGGTCACGGGCGTGGGCGTATACGTGCTGTGGAACGCGTTCGTGCTCCTCGGCGCGCTCGCCGGTGACGCGCTCGGCGACCCGCGCGCCTGGGGCCTCGACGCCGCGGCCGCCGCCGCGTTCCTCGCGCTCGTGTGGCCGCGCCTCGCCCCGCGCCGGGCGCAGGTCGTGGCCGCGCTCGCCGTCGTGGCGAGCGCGGCTCTGATCCCGGTGGTCCCGGCGGGGATCCCGGTCCTCGCGGCCGCGACGGTCGCGGTGCTCGTGGGGCAGCTCTCGCCCGCCGTGGCGGCCGATGAGGAGACCGGCGACACCGCCGACCAGAAGGAGGCCGCGCGATGACCGACGCCGTCCTGTGGGCGACGGTGCTCGTCGCGTCGCTGCTCTGCTTCGCCCTCAAGCTCGCCGGGCACCTGGTGCCCCAGAAGTGGCTCGAGTCCGAGAGGGTCACCCGCACAACGTCCCTGGTGACGGTGGCTCTGCTCGTGTCCCTCGTGGTGGTGCAGACGGTGGGCGACGGGCAGTCGCTGACCGTCGACGCCCGCGTCCCGGCCCTCGCCGTCGCCGCTCTCGCGCTCGCGCTGCGTGCGCCGTTCGTCCTGGTGGTGGTGCTTGCGGCCGCCACGGCGGCGGGGCTGCGCGCGCTGGGCTGGGGCTGACGGCAAGGCCGCGAGCGTCCCCACGAGCGCCCGCGGCGCTCCTCTGCGGCGTCGTGGCGGGCGATCCGCGGCCGGTAGGGTCGGAGGGTGACCCTGTTCCGCGAGACCGCCGACGTGTCCGTCCGCCCCGCCGTCGCCGGCGACGACGAGGCGATGGCGCGCGTCCAGGTCGCCGCCTGGCGGCACGCCGGGATCCTCGGCGACGGCGTCATCGACGCCCTCGACACCGGCAAGATGCAGGAGCGCTGGGCCGCGAGCCTCCAGTCGACGCCGGGTCCGGGCTTCGCGCTGTTCGTCGCCCTCGACGGGCCGCGGATCGTGGGCTTCGCCGCCGTGGCTCCGAGCCAGATCCTCTCGCTCGAGGTCGAGCCGGCCTTTCAGCGCGCCGGTCACGGCTCGCGGCTGCTGTCCGCAGCGGTGGACCGGCTGCGGACCGACGGCGCCGAGCAGGTCAAGACCTGGGTGCTCGAGGGCGACACCGCCCGCGAGGACTTCTACGGCTCCGCGGGCCTCGGTTTCGACGGGACCGTCCGGACGCTCGCCACGGGCGTGCGCGAGGTGACCGAGCGTCGCTGGTCCGCCCAGCTCTGAGCTGCCGCCCGGGCACTGTGGGTGGGGTCAGTCCGACAGGCACGTCCAGCAGTAGAGCGACTCGCGGTTCACCACCGCGCGGCTCGCGAGCGCGGACAGGGCCACCATGCCGGCGACCAGGCGGTGCGGCGGGGCGTTGACGGCGTGGGTGCGGGTCCAGGCGCGGACCATCTCGGCGAGCCGGTTGGGCTGCGACGCGGCGAGGTCGGCGGTGAGCACCTCCGACACCGTCACGACCCACGGACCCTCGTCGCCTCCGCTGCCCACCAGGGCCCCGTGCCGCGGGTTCGCGGTGATCTCGCCGTACGGCAGCCCGCAGAGCATCTCGGCGAGCGTGCCCAGCATGACGAACGGGTCGACGGACGGCAGCTCGACCGTGTCGAAGCGCGGCCCGCCGGCGGTCCGGTCCGGCGCGGACGGCCCACCGGGGGCAGAGAGCACGGTCGCGGCGGCCTCGTCGGTCGGCGCCGCGAAGTACTCCGTCAGGATCCCCATCCCCGGATGGTCGCAGCATCGTGTCACGGGCGTGTCACGGCAGCGTGAACCCTGGCGGTCGTCCGTCTCACGGCGGACCCCCAGCCGCCCTCGCCTACGACGTCCGGTGGAGAGCGGAGGCCTGGCGCAGCGCGGCCCGCGCGCGACGCCGGTCGCCCGAGGCGTCGTACGCGAAGGCGAGGTGGTACCAGGCGCGCCAGTCGTCGGGTCGCTGTTCGACGGCGGCGCGACGAGGCTCGAACGCGGCGTCGGCGGCCGCGCGGTCGATCCGGCCGCCGGGCGAGCGCGGCAGGTCGTCGACGGGCAGGTCACCCTCCGCGGCGAGCTCGTCGGCCATGCGCTGGACGGCGCTCGCGAGGCGGTACTCGCGGGCGATCAGGCCGATGACCAGCAGCGGGATCACGAGCACGGCCAGCCCGATCGCGATCAGCACTGGCTCGCCGGTGCGGATCATCGCGATGCCCCGGCCCGCGATCTGCCACACGTAGAGCGCGAGCAGCGCCGTGACGGCGACCGCGCCGGGCAGGCCGCGCGGCATCCGGCGTCGGCCCGACGACGCCGGCTCGGTGGTCACGACAGGTCCAGGACGTGCTCGAGACCGACTGTCAGGCCAGGCCGGCCCGCCACCGAACGCACCGCGAGGACGACGCCCGGCATGAACGACGCCCGGTCGAACGAGTCCTGCCGGATCACGAGCTGCTCCCCCTCGTTCCCGAAGAGGATCTCCTCGTGCGCCACGAGGCCCCGGAGCCGGACGGCGTGCACCCGCACGCCGTCGACGTCGGCGCCGCGGGCCTCCCAGCCGGACTCCGTGGCGTCGGGCGACGGGCCGAGGCCCGCCTCCGCGCGAGCGCGGGCGATCGCCGCGGCCGTGTGCCGGGCGGTGCCCGACGGCGCGTCCACCTTGTCGGGGTGATGGAGCTCCACCACCTCCGCGGACTCGAAGTAGCGCGCCGCCTTGGCGGCGAACGTCATCGCCAGCACCGCCGAGAGGCCGAAGTTCGGGGCGATCAGCACGCCGAGCCCCGCCTTTCCGGCGGCGGCCCGCTCGGCGTTCACCCGGTCCAGGTGCTCGACGACGCGCCCCCGGGAGGCGTCGTCCCAGCCGGTGGTGCCGACCACCGCGTGCACCCCGGCGTCGATTAGGGCGTGCACGTTGGCCTCGGTCACGGACGGCACGGTGAAGTCCACCGCGACGTCCGCGCCCGCGAGCGTGCCGGCGTCGAGCTCGTCGTCGCGGGCGAGCCGCGCGACGAGCTCGAGACCCGGCGCCGCCTCGACCGCGCCGCAGGTCTGGGCGCCCATGCGCCCGGAGGCGCCGAGCACGGCGACCTTGATGTCAGTCACGATCGACCTTTCTCTCAGATCGAGCTCAGTCTCTTTCGTTGTGCGACTGAGCCTGCGGTTCCGCTCCGGGCGGGTCCTTGCTCCGCTGCGGACCCACCCTGCGCTGCACTTCCAGCTCAGGCTCTTTCGTTGTGCGACTGAGCCCGCGGTTCCGCTCCGGGCGGGTCCTTGCTCCGCTGCGGACCCACCCTGCGCTGCACCTCCGGCTCAGTCGCCGAACGGGCCCACACGTACCACGGACCGCGGCCTGGCGGCCAGGTCCTCGGCGAGGGCGCGGACGTCGTCGGCGGTCACGGCCTTGATGCGCTCGAGCGACTCCGCCACGGACAGCAGCTCGCCGTAGACGAGCTCCGCCTTGCCGAGCCGGCTCATCCGCGAGCCTGAGTCCTCGAGACCGAGGACCAGCCCGCCGGAGAGCTGACCGATCGAGCGGTCGAGCTCGGCGCCCGTGATGCCGTCGGCGGCGAGCCGCTCCAGCTCGGATACCAGCAGGTCGGTCACCTGGTCCACCTTGGCCGGCGCGCAGCCCGCGTACAGGCCGAACGTGCCCACGCCGCCGTGGCCCGACGCGAACGAGTACGTCGTGTAGGCCAGGCCCCGCTTCTCGCGGATCTCCTGGAACAGGCGGGACGACATGCCGCCGCCGAGAGCGGCGTTCAGCACGGAGAGCGCGAACCTGCGGTCGTCCGTCGCGGAGAGCCCGGTGGAGCCGATGACGATGTTCGCCTGCTCCACCGTGCGGCGGATCGTGAGGGCCACGCCCTCGGTGGGGACGCCGTCGAGGTCCTCGACGTCGGACCGGCGGGCACGCGGCGCGACCGGCTCGTCGAGCGACCAGCCGCCGGCGGTCAGCGCCTCCGTCACCTGGTCCACGAGCGTCTCGTGGTCCACGCCGCCCGCTGCGGTGACCACGAGGGTCTCCGGGCGGTAGTGCCAGCGGTAGTGCTCCAGCACGGCCTCGCGCGGGACGTCCCTGATCGTGTCCGGCGTGCCGCCGATCGGTCGCCCGAGCGGGTGCTTGCCGAGGACGGCGGCGGAGAACTCCTCGTGCGCCACGTCGCCCGGGTCGTCGTCGTTCATGGCGAGCTCTTCGAGGATGACCCCGCGCTCGGTCTCCAGCTCGTCCGCGTCGAGACGGGCGGAGGTGACCATGTCCGAGATGACGTCGATCGCCATGGGCAGGTCCGTGTCGAGCACGCGCGCGTAGTAGCACGTGTGCTCCTTGCCGGTCGCGGCGTTGGCCTCGCCACCGACGGCGTCGAACGCCTCGGCGATGTCCATCGCCGTGCGGCGCGTGGTGCCCTTGAAGAGCAGGTGCTCCAGGAAGTGCGTGGAGCCGAAATGTCCGTCTGTCTCGTCCCGGGAACCGACGCCGACCCACGCGCCCACCGTCGCCGAGCGCTGGCCCGGCATCTGCTCGGTGAGCACGCGGACACCGCCGGGCAGGATGGTGCGACGGATCGTCGCACCATCCTGCCCGGCGGTCAGCTCGGCACCGGGCTCGCCGTCAGCGACGAGCGGAAGGTGCCAGGTCACGTCAGGCTTCCGCCGGCTCCGTGGCGACGGCCTCGGCCGCGTCCGAGTCCGTGGGCGCGTCGCCCTCGGCACCCTCGGACTCCTCGGTCACGGCGACGAGCGAGAGCTTGCCGCGCGGGTCGATCTCACCGATCTCGACCTGGACCTTCTGGCCGATGGACAGCACGTCGTCGACGTTCTCGACGCGCTTGCCGCCCACGAGCTTGCGGATCTGGCTGATGTGCAGCAGACCGTCACGCCCCGGGGCGAGCGAGATGAACGCGCCGAACGACGTGGTCTTGACGACCGTGCCGACGAAACGCTCACCGATCTCGGGGACGTGCGGGTTGGCGATCGCGTTGATCGCCGCGCGGGCGGCCTCGGCCGACGGGCCGTCGACAGCACCGATGTACACGGTGCCGTCGTCCTCGATGGAGATGTCCGCGCCCGTCTCCTCCTGGATCTGGTTGATCATCTTGCCCTTCGGGCCGATGACCTCGCCGATCTTGTCGGTCGGGACCTTCACCGTGATAACGCGCGGGGCGTTCGGTGACATCTCGTCCGGCGTGTCGATGGCCTCGGCGATGACGTCGAGGATCGTCAGGCGGGCGTCACGGGCCTGCAGCAGCGCGGCCGTCAGCACCGAGGCGGGGATGCCCTCGAGCTTGGTGTCGAGCTGGATGGCCGTGACGAACTCGCGCGTGCCGGCGACCTTGAAGTCCATGTCGCCGAACGCGTCCTCGGCACCGAGGATGTCGGTGAGCGCCGCGTAGCGGGTCTCACCGTCCACCGTGTCCGAGATCAGGCCCATGGCGATGCCCGCGACGGGCGCCTTCAGGGGCACACCGGCGTTGAGCAGCGACAGCGTCGAGGCGCAGACCGAGCCCATCGACGTGGAGCCGTTGG
Organism: Antribacter gilvus; assembly: GCF_003946865.1. GTDB lineage: Bacteria > Actinomycetota > Actinomycetes > Actinomycetales > Cellulomonadaceae > Antribacter > Antribacter gilvus. Next base: position 248,961 of record NZ_QXTH01000003.1, on the reverse strand, counting down.
AGCCCAGCGCCTCCGAGACCTGGCGGATCGCGTAGGGGAAGTCCTCGCGCGACGGCAGCACCGGCACCAGGGCACGCTCGGCGAGCGCACCGTGACCGATCTCGCGGCGCTTGGGCGAGCCCACGCGGCCGGTCTCACCGGTCGAGTACGGCGGGAAGTTGTAGTTGTGCATGTAGCGCTTGCGCGTCTCCGGACCGAGCGAGTCGATCTGCTGCTCCATGCGGAGCATGTTCAGCGTGGTGACGCCCATGATCTGGGTCTCGCCACGCTCGAACAGGGCGGAGCCGTGCACACGCGGGAGCACCTCGACCTCGGCCGAGAGCGTGCGGATGTCGGCCAGACCGCGGCCGTCGATGCGGACGCCGTCCGTGAGGACGCGCTGGCGCACGAGCTTCTTCTGCAGCGAGCGGTACGCCGCCGACAGCTCCTTCTCGCGGCCGTCGAAGCCGTCCTGGAGACGGCCGACCATGGCGGCCTTGATCTCGTCGAGACGGTTCTCGCGGGTCTGCTTGTCGCCGATGGCCAGGGCCTCGCGCAGGTCGGCGGCCACCTCGGCCTCGACCGCGTCGAACGCGTCCGGCTGGTAGTCCGGGAACACCGGGAACTCCTGGACCGGCTTGGCCGACTGCGCGGCGAGCGCAGCCTGCGCCTCGCACAGGGCCTTGAGGAACGGCTTCGCGGCCTCGATACCCTGGGCCACGACCTCCTCGGTGGGGGCGGCGACGCCCTCCTCCTTGATGAGCTTCCACGAGTTGTTCGAGGCCTCGGCCTCGATCATCGCGATCGCGACGTCGTCACCCACGACACGGCCGGCGACGACCATGTCGAAGACGGCACGCTCCTTGTCGGAGTACTTGGGGAACGCGACCCACTGGCCGTCGATGAGGGCGATGCGGACGGCACCGACCGGGCCGGAGAACGGCAGGCCGGAGATCTGGGTCGACGCCGAGGCGGCGTTGATGGCCAGCGTGTCGTACGCGTCGTCCGGGTGGATCGACAGCACGGTGATGACGACCTGGACCTCGTTGCGCAGGCCCTTGACGAACAGGGGGCGCAGCGGGCGGTCGATCAGGCGGCAGGCCAGGATCGCCTCGGTCGAGGGACGGCCCTCGCGGCGGAAGAACGAGCCGGGGATACGGCCCGCGGCGTACATGCGCTCCTCGACGTCCACCGTCAGGGGGAAGAAGTCGAACTGCTCCTTGGGGTGCTTGCCGGCCGTCGTGGCCGACAGCAGCATGGTCTCGCCGTCGAGGTAGGCGGCCACGGAACCCGCGGCCTGCCGGGCGAGGCGCCCGGTCTCAAAACGGACGGTGCGCTTGCCGAAGCGGCCGTTGTCGATAACGGCCTCGGCGAACTGGATCTCGGGACCCTCCACGGGTGCCCTCCTTCTGTCTGGTGCGCCATCCGGACCCGACGGTCTTCGATCGAGGCCCACCGACGCGTGCTCTGAGCAGGTCGGGAGGCCACTACCGAGGACCGGACGAGGTTCCGGCGGCGCGGACTGGTTGTTACTCGTACATCTCACCAGACCAGCCCGGCCCCCGCAGGGGGACCGGGCTGGTAGGCGACATTGTCAGCGACGCAGACCGAGACGCTCGATCAGCGTGCGGTAGCGCGCGATGTCGATCTTCTGGAGGTAACCCAGGAGGCGACGACGCTGACCGACCAGGAGCAGCAGACCACGACGGCTGTGGTGGTCGTGCTTGTGCTCCTTGAGGTGCTCGGTCAGGTCCTTGATGCGCTGGGTCAGCATCGCGATCTGCACCTCGGGCGAACCGGTGTCGCCCTCGCGGGTCGCGAACTCGGACATGATGCGCTGCTTGGTGGCAGTGTCGAGCGGCATTGGCTCTCCTCAGGTGTCGTTGCGCGGTGCACCAGGACTCGTTCACCGGTGCGCTCTCGATCCGCGGCCGTTCAGACGGCTCTCCTACTTTACCAGCCGTTTTCCCCGCCGGGGCAGGACGAGCGCCACACCCAGCACGGCCACGGCGAGCTGCACCGCCGCGACGGTCCACGACGGGCTCGTCACCGCAGCGACGAGGAGCGGGATCGTCCCGACCAGCGCCAGGTCCGGCCCGTCGGCCGCGTGGGCGACCGCCCCGACCGGCACGGCGCCCATCGGCGTGGCGAGCAGCGGCGCGGACCAGTCCGGCGGCTGCCGGTACGCGGCGCGCACGGCCGCGGTGCCGAGCACCACCGCCGCCCCGAGCAGCACCGGGAACCACCGGGGGTCCCCGAGCGCCAGGCCGGCGGCCGCCAGCACGAGCGACGCGACGACGGCGGGCACCACCACCCGCACGGCCCGCACCGTCCGCGCACCGACCGGCAGGAGAGCGTCGACCCGCGGCGCGTCCGACGCACCCCGGGCGCCCGCCGACGCGGCGGTCCCCGCCCCGTAGCCGAGCCCCGCGAGCACGGCCCAGAGACCCAGCCCGTCGGCCAGCAGCGGCACCTGCACCGCGACCACGCCGAGCGCCGCGAGCGCGACGATCCCGGCCAGGGTCGCGGGCGCGCGCAGCACGAGGAGCAGGTCCGCGGCGAGGAGCGCCGACCGCGGCCCGCGCACGGCCCCCGCGGCCGTCCCGAGGAGCCGACGACGGCGCCCCGGCCTCGGTCCCGTGGACAGGGCGCGGCCGAGCCCTCGGGTGTCGGCCGAGAGGACCGCCCCGAGCAGCTGGTCCGCGACCGCGGCCCGTGCCCGGAGCTCGGGCGCGCCGACCCGCTCCAGCCGCGCGGTCCACAGGACCGCGAGGACGGCCCCCGTGACCGCCACGACCGCCGAGACCCACCACGGGGCGGCCCACGTCCCCAGGTCGGCCGAGCCGGTCAGGAGGACCACCACCCCGGCCGCCGGCACGGCGGCGAGCAACAGGTCGAGCAGGACCGCGACGCGGTCCCGCACGGAGGCGCGGTTCCGCACGGAGGCGCGGTTCCACCGGGGTGCGCCCGACGCCGGGCCGCCGCGCTCCCCCGGCTCAGGAGCCCTCCCCGCCTGGAGCATCCCCGCCGACGCCACGACGAGCAGCCCGACCGCCGCGCCGAGCGCCGTGGTCGCGAGCCCCGTCGCGACGTCGGCCCCCGCCACGCCGGCGAGCACTCCTCCGCCCAGCCCGCCGCCGGCGGTCCAGGCGAGCAGCGTCATGGCGACCGACGGCCGGACCAGCCCGCTCCGGTCGGCCGTGGTCGGGACCCACCAGCGCACCCCCGCCGCCCCGACGCCGGCCGGGCCCAGGCGCAGCGCCAGGCCCGCGCCCGAGACCAGGAGTGCGGCGAGCCCGAGGCCCTGGACCAGCCCGGGACCGAGCGTTCCGGGGCCCGTGTCCAGGAGGTCCCGCGTCCAGCCGGCGATCCCGACGAGCATCCCGGCGGCGATCGCCACGGAGATCACCGTGCCGGCCAGGTCCGTGAACAGCTCGCCCGGGGTCACCCCGGCACGGGCCAGCCGCACCCGGGTGGTCAGCCGGCGCAGCTCCGTCCCGCTGAGCTGCTCGTCCGCGTCGGTGACAGCCCCGCCGCCCAGGCGAGGAGCTGCGTCCTCGCTCATCGCACCGCCTCGAGCGCCGCCTGGGCCTCGGCGGGCTCGAGCACGCGGACCCCGTCCTCGGAGATCAGGAGCGCCCTGGCACCGGTCGCGGCGAGCAGGCGGTCGTCGTGGGTGGCGAAGAGCACGGCGGTGCCGGCGTCGGACTCCGCGCGCAGGAAGCCCGCGAGCTCGCCCCGCATCCGGAGGTCGAGACGCTGCTCGGGCTCGTCGAGCACGAGGAGGTCGCGCGGCCGCACGAACGCGCCGGCCAGCAGGAACCGGCGGCGCTGTCCCGACGACAGCGCGTACGGCACCGCGTCCGCGTGGTCGGCCAGGCCGAGCCGGCCGAGCACGTCGTCCACCACCGCGCCAGCACCCGGTACGCCGTGCCCGCGCGCCACCAGCACCAGGTGCTCCCGCACCGTCACCCCGGGGAAGAACGCGTCGTCGTCGAGCACGCCCGCGACCCGGGCCCGAAAGCCCTTCTCCCGCTCGTCCACCTCGCGGCCGAAGGCCCGCACGACGCCGCCGAGCGGCTCCTGCAGCCCGAGCACCGTCCGCAGGAGGGTCGACTTGCCGGTGCCGTTGGCGCCGATCACGGCGACGAGCTCACCCGGCCCGACGTCCAGCGTCACGGGTGGGCTGACGGCGTTGTCCCCGTAGCCCACGGCGAGATCGGTCAGCTCGAGTATCAGGTGGTCCACGCCGGGCCCAACGCACGGCGGGCCAGGATCGTCCCCGCGCACGGGTGCGGGACCCGCGCCTTCGCGCGAGCCCCGCACCGGTCCTCAGCCGAGCAGCTCCCAGGTCCTGGGCCCGACGACGCCGTCCGCGAACAGCCCGAACGAACGCTGGAAGGACCGCACGGCGGACTCCGTCCCGGGCCCGAAGCTCCCGTCGGCGGACACCGAGTAGCCCTGCTGGGACAGCCTGTGCTGCAGGTACCGCACGTGCTCGCCCGACGACCCCCGCCGGACGGTCGGCCGGGGGGCCGTGGTGACCGTCACCGGCGCGGGAGCCGGCGCCGGCGCGGGCGTGTACGGCGCCGGAGCGGGCGCAGGAGCAGGCGCCGGCGTGTACGGAGCGGGCGCCGGCGTGTACCCCCCGGACGTCCCACCCACGGGCGCCGTCTCGAGCGCGTTCCACGAGGCCGGACCGACGACGCCGTCAGCCACCAGGCCCTGCGCCGACTGGAAGCCGGCGACCGCGCGCGTGGTGGCCGGCCCGAACGAGGCGTCGATCGACAGGCTCGCGCCGTGCGCGTTGAGGCGCTCCTGGAGGTAGGCCACGTCGGGACCGACTGCCCCCTGTCGCAGCGTCGGACGCGCGCTCGGCGGCACCACGACGGGGTTCGGCGGTGTGCCCTGGCTGGAGGGAGCAGGGCCCGCCGGCGACACGGTGAACGGCCGCTGCCCGAGGAACGCCAGGTCGTTGGCTCCCGTCAGGTAGAGGTTCGGCGTCTGGTCGGGCGGCATCTGCGCCACGATCGCGGAGTGGAACGCCTTGTGGTCGCCGCTGAAGGCCCCCGACTGCCACACCCGCAGCAACGTCCCCGTGAACTGGCCGTTCACGTCGCCGTCGTACGACAGCTGGTTGTCCTGACAGCCGGAGATCAGGATCACCGAGGCCTGCGTGATCGCGGTGGACCGGGTACCGGCGAGCGCCTGCACGAACTGGTACGTACCGCGCCGCCGTTCGTTGTCGGCGGACTGCACGGCGTACGGCATGTGCTTGGGCCGGGTGGCCGTCACGTCGGGTACGTCGCGCGTCCGCGCGCAGACCTGCGCGAGGCTGTCCCGGCTCGCCTGGGCGACGGTGCTCTTGGCCACCGTGCCCGAGTGGCACGAGTCGGAGAGCACGAGGATCCGGACGCCGGGGCGGAACTGCGCCCACATCTGAGCGAGCTCGTCGTCGAGGACCTGACGGTCGAACAGGACCCACGTCTCGTCCTGGCCGTCCTCGTCGTCGCCGCTCGCGTCGTCGACGTGGCCGCCGTGGCCCGAGTAGGTGACCAGGCACAGGTCGCCCGCCACGGCGCGCTGGGCGAGGAGCGCGAGCTCCCCGACCACCGCCTGCGACGTCGCCTGCCCGTCGAGGAGCCGTGTGGGCGTGAATCCCGCCTGCTGTGCGAGCGCCACCATCGCGTTCGCGTCGTTGATGCAACCGTTCAGTGCGCCGTCCCAGCCGTTGTAGGCCGCGGGATCGACGTGGTTGAGCCCGATGTGGAGCGAGTATCCGGTCATGATCGTCCTCCTTGTCCAGTGCTGCTCTCTAGGTCCCGGCCGGGAGCGCCGGGCCGATCGGCACGACCGTCCCGCGGGCGCGGATCGGCCAGGTGACCGGGTCCGAGGTGGTCCGTGTGCCGTCCGTGCCGACCGCCGTCACGCGCAGCACGAGCGTGGGGTCGCCGGCGAACGTCGTGAGCGGCAGCACGTAGTCGCGCCGCGCCTGTGGGGTCGTGGCGGTGAGCTCGAGGTCGTCCGGGTCGTCCCGGCCGATGAACGACGTGCTCACCTGCAGGCCGGCGACGCCCGCGAGCGCCGCCTCGGTGGCCACGAACGTGATCCCGACCTCGAGGTCGTCGATGTATGCGGGAATCTCGTCGAACGCCTCGCGGCCCGTGTCGCACCGGTACTCGACGTCGAACGGTCCCGCGTCCGGCACGGCGACCTCGACGGTCCCGCCGGGGACGAGCACCGCCGACACGGGCGCCACGACCGCCCCGTCGCGGGCCAGGCCGCTGACGGCGACGCCGACCCCGGCGCGGTTGGTGAGCGTCACGGTCCCCGGCCCGGCCGTCTGCTCGACCACGCCGCCGTCGTACGGCCCGGTGATGGAACCGGCGGCGAGCACCAGGCGGCTCGAGACCAGCAGGCCTCCGGGCAGCTCGAGGGTGGCCACCCCGACGACGCCACCGCGCTCGAGGAGCGAGCGCAGGGCGAGGAAGAGGGCGATGCCGCAGGACACCGTGACCTCGTAGCCGTCGGCGGTCGCGAGCTCCACGACGTCCGTCTCGGACGGGACCGCCCAGCGCACCGCGGGTTCCACGCCCGCGGACGGCGGGAGCTCCAGGACCGGGTCCGGGTGGTGCTCGCGCAGCTCGGCGAGGATCGCCGAGCGGACCGAGGGCGGTAGGTCGGGCTCGAGGCCCGCCGCGATCACGCACCGCACCTGGGACAGGTCGTCGGTGTCGATCGTGCTGTGCACCAGCAGGCGCGGCCGGTAGGGACGGTCGTCGTCGGCGGCGAACCGGCCCACCCCGTACCGCTCCGGTACGACGAGGAACCGGCCCGGGCTCCGGAGGCTGCGGAGCACCTGGGCGTGACCGAGCGCCGCCGCGACGGGCAGCGGCTCGTACGTGCGGTGCTCCGTCTGTCCCAGCTGCAGGGCCGGACGGCACCCGACGGCACGGGTGGTGCCGTCGTCGGCCACCTCGCGGTACAGCTCGCCGAGGGTCGCGCACGGGAACGACGCCTCCACGGTGCGGCGCACCGTGAGGCGCGCCCGCTCCCGCTCGCGCCGGGTGAGCCGGTCCAGCAGGTCGGGACGGATCTGCCAGGCGGGCCCCACCGACCCGGCCAGGACGGCCGGCGGAAGGATCGCCAGGGCCAGGCTCGCCCCCGGCGCGCGCCCTGCCGGCCCGCGGCGGGCCGCGCGAGCGCCTGTCCGCGGCCGCCGTACCGTGACGGCGGGGGCGTCGATCGCCCACAGGTTCGCCGTGCCGAGGACGGGCTGCGTGGTCCGCTGCCGCCACCCGTCGAAGGTCCCGGTGAGCGACACGACGGCAGGCGACGTCTGGAAGCCGGGCGTCGAGAGCGCGCCGTAGGCGAGCCGGGCCCAGGCGTCGAGGAGGCGGAACCGAGCGCGGACGACGGTCCCTTCCGTGACCTCCGTCGCGTCGGTGCTCGTGGCCGGGATCCGTTCCACCCGGGTGACGCCGCCCTCGTCCCGGAACGGGATCTCGAGCTGGACCAGCGGCGCGGTCAGCGTGACCGCGTGCAGGGTGCCGCCCGCGGCCTTGGCCGCCGCGACGGTCTCGGGGGACGGTCCCGCGACCAGGGTGACGTCCACGGTGGCCCCGAGCGCCGGGACGCCGTCGAGCGAGTGGCCCGGCTCGGTCGCGACGGTGAAGCCGAACGGCGCGCCCTCATGGCCTGCCGCAGGGTCGGGGGTCATGACGGTCAGCGCAGGGGCGTACCAGAGGTGGCCCGCACGGCTCAGGTCCGGCCACACGGGAGCCGCCGGGTCGACGACGTCGGGGCCCGTGCGCAGCCGCGGGGGCAGCCCGAGGGCCTCGGTGACGAGCACGGGGGTGACGACGGCGCCGAGGTGAGCGGCCGCCGACAGCGGTGTGACCGAGGCGGTCGGGCGACCCAGGGCCGCCGAGAGCGACATCACCTCCTTGCCACGCGCGACCCGCGGCAGCCGGCGCGCTCCCGCCCCGCGCGCCGGGGCGCTCCGGCGGACGGGCAGCACGTCGTGCAGGGCGCCGCCGTCCTCGCAGACGAGGTGGACGTACGCCTCGGGCTCGCGCGAGATCGCCCGGGACAGCAGGTCCATCCCGGCGGTCGCTGTATGGCCCGCGGAGCGGCCACCGGGCGGGACCGCGGTACAGGCCTCGGCGCGCAGGCCGATCCCGGTGGGTCCGCCGAGGATCCCGTCGAGGAGCTCGGCGGCCAGGGGCCCCGTCACGACGGCGTCGACCGCGCCGTGCGCGAACGGGCCGGAGACGGTGCGCTCCCCGAGCACCTCCCCCTCGCGGACGACCTGGAAGGTCGTGGTCGCGACGAGCGGGGACCGCTCGGGCAGCGTGAGTGCCAGCTCGACGGCGAGCACACCGCGCACCACGAGCGGACCGAGCCGCTCGTCGGGCCGCGGCGGGCGCGCGAGCACGAACGTCGCCGACACGACGGGACGTCCGGCCCCGTCCGTGACGGGTACCAGGACGGCGCCCGCCACGGACGACACGGCACCCGTGTCCTGGACGATGGACATGGCAGCCGCCGTCAGACTGTGTAGTCGTGATAGGTCCGGTGCCCGTTCGCGACCGGCGCCGAGCGGGCGCCGGCGCCCGCCGGGACGAGCTCCGGCACCTCGGGCGCGGCGGAGGCCACGGGCTCCGTCCCGCTGCCCGACGACGCCGGGCCCGCCTCGAGCAGGCGGGTCACCCGGGCGTCGGGCACGTACCGGGTGACGACCCCGGGGGCGTCAGGTCGGGGCACCTCGACCACGAGGGGACCGTTGCCGCTGGCCCGCACCCACGGCCCCTCCCAGGACCGGCCCGGCTCGAACAGCGTGCCCTTGACCGTGACCTGGACCTTGTACCGGTAGAAGGGCCGGAAGGCGGGGTCACCGGTGAACGCGGTCCAGATGCGGTCGGTGTCGTAGTCCGACTGGTCCCAGCCGAACCGGACCTGGCCCAGGCCGGCCGGCTCACCCGTGGCGTCGTCGACCGCCTCGAAGATCGCCTCGACCTTCTGCGTGTTGTCCGTGAGGACCACGCCGAGCTCGATCGGGCCCACGCTCAGGCGTCCGGCGCTGTCCGCCCGGACCTCGACGGTGGTGTCGTTCAGCAGGGTGCCCGAGGGCTCCGGGTCGAGGTCGACCACGTTGCGCTGGATCTGGACCCGGCGGTACGGGTCCGAGGCCTCGCTCGGCGGCTCGGCCAGGTGCACCTTGCGCTTGATGAAGGTCAGGTCGCTGGTCCACCCCTCGGGCTTGTTCGTGACGTCGGACTCCACCTTCTGCGTGGTCTGGTACTTCCAGGAGCCGTCGCCGCCCTCGTCCGCGCTGAAGGCGTGGCCGTCCCACTGCACGTCGCCGGTCGTGCTGGGGTAGCCGACCTGCACGGACATGAAGTCGACGGTGCCGTCGTCCCAGGCGCACACGGGCCGCACCACCCGCGCCAGCCGGCGGGGCCAGTCGTCGAGGTAGACCGACACGAAGTACTTGCGTGCCGCGTCCGGGTCGGCCTTCATCTCGTCGTACATGCCGGTCAGCGAGTTGGAGATCGTGTGGTCCTGCAGGTACGCGAACTGCCGCGTCTCGTTGTACTCGAGGTTGAGGTGCGTCTCGTCGCGCCGGTAGTTGAACGAGAACCCGGCACCCCAGGGGCTGAGGGCGCCGCCGGCCGAGCTCGATGCCTCGGCGGGCTCCGCCTCCTGGCGCGGCGGTTCGAAGATAATGCTCTTGGCCGCGTCCATGAACTTCTCGTAGACGAGGTCGCTCTTCTCGTCGAGGCGGCGCGCGATCTCCTCCGCCCCTGGCAGCGTGGTGTCGACCTTGATGTCGACGGTGATCGTGCCGTTGATGCGCATCTTGTTGACCTCGGCCTTGATGTCGGCCGACACCCACAGGAACCGGCCGGAGGCGGCCGACTTGAAGCTCTCGGAGATCCTGTCCCAGTCGCCCGTGATCTTGAGCGTCACCACCGGCGACCAGACCTTCATCCGGTAGTTCTGGATCACGACGAGGGGCGAGGCGGTCCCGTGGAACGCCTCCCAGCAGATCGCGGCCGGGTACGCGCCGATGAGGCCGGAGAACCCGTGCGTCCCGGTCGGGTCGACGGATCCCGTCCCCTGTCCCTGCATGTGCCAGTACCAGGGGTCGAGGTTGGACCCGGAGCCCTCCGTCAGGACGGGCGCGCCGTCGGTCGCCACCGGGCTGGGGGGACCGGCCGGGACGACGTCGTCCCGGGTCGCCCGGAGGGAGCGTGCCGAGGGCATCGGCCGCGCGCCGGCCCGACGGCCCGGCATCCCGAAGGCGTCGAACGTGGTGACCTCCCGGCCGCCCCGGGTGGCGGTCACAGCGGTGGGCAGCCCGCGCGTGGTCGGCGCCACGTTGGAGACGGTGGTGGTGCTCTCGGAGATGATCACCGGCCGGAAGATCGGCGGCCTGGGCCCGCCGCGGATGCCCCAGAAGGCATCCCGCTTGCCGGTGTTCTGCGCGATGATCTGGGCCTCGGTCTGGCGCCGCACGTCCTCGGGCAGAGCCCCGGTGACCGAGAACGTCAGGACGCCGCCCGCCACCTCGCCCGGCGACCCGATGACGCTCTCACCACCCGTCCCGGCGAACCTGACCAGGTTGAACAGGAAGTCCCCCGTGTCGGGACCGTCCTTGCGGGCCATGCGGACGCGGTTCGGGACGTAGTAGAAGACCGGGGACTCGCCCGCCTGCTGGAGGGCCTCGTTGTTGACGTCCGGGAGGTAGAGGACGTCGTACCCGCCCTCGGTGATCGGTTGCGCCCCGCCCGCGTAGGTGGGACCCATGGCCTGGACAGGCATGGTGATGCTCCCTTCGGCGTGTCTCGTCTATGACGGGTGTCACATCGAGAAGGGAGCCTTGGCGCTCGGGGGCCCGGACACGATCCCGAGAATTTCACCCGGGACCATTCTTGACATATCGGGAATAACCCAGCCTTACGCCGTCACTGCACGTCGGCTCAGGCACTGCGCGTCGGCTCAGGCGCCGAGGATCACCCGGGCCCGCGCGACGTCGTCGTGCATCGTGGTGATGAGAGCGTCGATGCCGTCGAAGCGCAGCGTGGGACGCAGGTGGGCCACGAACTCGAGGACCACCTCCTCGTCGTACAGGTCGAGGTCGGTGCGGTCGAGGACATAGGCCTCGACGCGGCGCTCCACGCCGTCGAAGGTGGGGTTGGTGCCGATGGAGATCGCCGCCGGCAGCACCTTGTCCGCCTCGCCGTCGGCGAGGGAGGGCCGCCGCAACCTTCCCGCGTACACGCCGTCGGCCGGGACCATGCCGGTGATGCCGCCCAGGTTCGCCGTGGGGAAGCCGAGCTCGCGCCCGCGAGCGTCCCCGTGCACCACGGTGCCGCGGACGCGGTGGGCGCGGCCGAGCACGTCGGCAGCCTGCGCAACGTCACCCTCTGCGAGCAGCGCACGCACGGCCGTGGAGGACCAGCGCTGCTGGCCCGCGCCCGACGGCGGCACGCACTCCCCCACGTCCTCGATCGCGACGACCTCGAACCCGTGGTCCCCGCCGAGCTCGACCATCGTGCTCAGCGTGCCGGCGTTCTGCTTGCCGAACCGCACGTCGTGCCCCACCACGACGGTCCGGGCGCGCAGCCCGTCCACGAGGTAGCGGGTCACGAACTCGTCGGGGGTCTGGGCCGCGAAGTCGAGCGTGTACTCGACGAGGAGGACCGCGTCGAGGCCCGTCTCGGCCATGAGGTCCAAGCGGTCCTGCAGACCCGTGATGAGCTCGGGCGCGGTGTCCGGGCGGTGCACGGCGGCCGGGTGGGGATGGAAGGTCACGGCGACGGCCCTGGCGTCGTCGGACCGCGCGAGCTGCACGATCCGGCCCAGCACGGCCCGATGGCCACGATGGACCCCGTCGAAGTTGCCGATCGTCACGACCGACGGGCCGAACCCCGGGGGGACCTGTTCCAGGTCCGTCCACAGCTGCACTCGTCGAGCTCCTTCGTACGCCACGCGGATCGCTCCGGGCTGCGGCCAGGAGCGCTGGTCCAGCGTGCCACGCCGGAGGCCCCAGCGGAGAATCAGGCCGCCTCGGGCGCCCCGTACATGAAGCCCGTCAGCCGGTCCTCACCGAGCGAGCGGCGCACCGTGACGTCGAGGACGTCGGAGAAGTGGGACAGCTCCGCCTCCGTGCGCGTGGACCCGAGGAGCTGGATGTGCGTGCGCCCCGACCACCGCCAGCCGAGCTGCAGCGGGTCGAGCGGCTCGGCCGCACGGCTGGTCCGCACCGCGGGAAACTTCGTCCTGACGACGAGCCGCCCCTGCAGCGCCCGCATGGTCAGGTAGGAGTCCTCGAAGGCGATGCCGAGCTCCGCGGCGTCCTGCGGCCACCACGGCAGGGCATGGACCAGCGCCGACAGGAGCGGGGCCGTACTCGCCGTGCCCTCCCTGCCGTCCTCCACGATGTCAACGCTCAGGTCCCTCCCCACGAATGCCGGAAGAGACGCCATCACAGCGCCCAGGTCGTCGCATCCCGCCGTGATCCGAACCCCCATTGGCACAAAGTACCAACCGGATATGTCGGTCTGGTGACAAGTCTCATGCGCGCCGTGCGACACGCCGCCCGACTCACGCGGGAGCGAGCACCAGGACGGGCTTCGCCGCCGGTTCACCCTGCTTGCGCGTGTCCTCCAGCAGCGCCACCAGGTCACCCGACGGTGAGACCCCGGCCAGCACCCCGGCCTGACCGGACGGCGAGATCCACTGCCCGTACCCGAGGGCGCGCACCTCGACCTCGGAGAGGTCGCGCACGGGGAACGTGGCCCGCGCGGCGTCGGCGAGCGGCAGCGTGCTGAGCACGCCGTCCCGGTCGGCCTGCGCCTCGAGCTCCGACAGGGTCCGCGCGTCGTCGAGCGGGTATCCGCCCACCCGCGTACGGCGCAGCATCGTCAGGTGCCCGCCCGTCCCGAGCGCCGCGCCGAGGTCGCGCGCCAGGGCGCGCACGTAGGTCCCGGACGACACGGTCACCGTCACGTCCAGGTCCAGCACCGCGACGTCTCCGCCGTCCGGCACCGGGGCCGTCCCCGCCGTCGCGGAGCGGACGTCGAAGCGCGAGACCGTCACGGGACGGGCCGCCAGCTCGACCTCCTCCCCCGCCCGGACGCGCGCATAGGCCCGCTTGCCGTCGACCTTGATCGCCGAGACCGACGTGGGCACCTGCAGGATGGCGCCCGTCAGGTCGGTGACCGCCGCCCGCAGGGCGTCGTCGGGCACCCCGACCGCACCGGCGGCAGAGACGACCTCTCCCTCGGCGTCGTCCGTCGTGGTGGAGACCCCGAGGCGGATCGTCGCGTCGTAGTCCTTGTCGGCGCCCACGACGTACGTGAGGAGGCGCGTCGCCTTGCCGATGCCCAGCACGAGCACGCCCGTGGCCATCGGGTCCAGCGTCCCCGCGTGGCCGACCTTGCGCGTCCCGGCGAGGCGCCGCATCCGGCCGACCACGTCGTGGCTGGTCCAGCCGGCGGGCTTGTCGACGACGACGAACCCGTCGGCGGCCGTGGGGCGACGAACGCGCGCCTCCGTAGCGGGTGAGCTCATGGGGACAAGTATCCCCGCACGACGGACGGCCGCCTCCCCACGGGGAGACGGCCGTCCGTCGTTCCGGGCACAGCCCGGGAAGTCACTCGTCCGGCGAGCTCTCGTCCTCGTCCTCCGCCGCGCGCGGCTTGCGGTACGGGTCCTCGTCGCCGGCGTAGCGGGCACCGGTGCGCAGCGCCTCCAGCTCGGCGTCACGACGCCGGGCCTCGATGAGCGCGGCGTCCAGGTTGGCTGCCGTGTCGGGGATGGAGTCCAGGTGGAACTCCAGGGTGGGCGTCAGCCGGATGCCCGTCTGCTTGCCCACCTCGGAACGGATGATGCCCGTCGCGCTCTTCAGCGCGGCGGCCGTCCCCTCTCGCTCCTCGTCGGAGCCGTACACCGTGTAGAAGACCGCGGCGTTCTGCAGGTCGCCGGTCACCTTCACGTCAGTGACCGTGAGGAAGCCCAGCCGCGGATCCTTGATCCGCGTGTCGAGCATCTGGGCGACGATCTCCTTGATGCGGTCAGCGAGCTTGCGGGCCCGCGGGTTGTCCGCCATGTTCTCTCCCTCTCCTTGCCACGGGCTCGTCGCCCAGGTGTCCGACGCCGGACCGGGTCACCTCCCGAGGGAGGCGACCCGTCCGGCGTCAGTCACGCGGGCGACGAGGCCCGGGCGAGACCGTCAGGCGCGAGGCTTCTCGCGCATCTCGAAGGTCTCGATGACGTCGCCCTCGTTGATGTCGTTGAACGACCCCAGGCCGATACCGCACTCGAAGCCCTCGCGGACCTCGGTGACGTCGTCCTTCTCGCGACGCAGCGACTCGATCGTGAGGTTGTCGCCCACGAGGGTGCCGTTGCGCAGCAGACGCGCCTTGGTGTTGCGGCGGATCGTGCCCGAGCGGACGATCGAGCCGGCGATGTTGCCGAACTTGGAGGAACGGAACACCTGGCGGATCTCCGCCGAGCCGAGCTGGACCTCCTCGTACTCCGGCTTGAGCATGCCGCGCAGGGACGCCTCGACGTCCTCGATCGCCTGGTAGATGACCGAGTAGAACTTGACGTCGACGCCCTCGCGGTCGGCCAGCTCCTCGACGCGCTCGCCGTACTTGACGTTGAACGCGATGATCACGGCGTTGTCGACCGTGGCCAGGTTCACGTCGTTCTGCGTGATCGCACCGACGCCGCGGTGGATGACCCGCAGCTGGACCTCTTCGCCGACGTCGATCTTGAGCAGCGCGTCCTCCAGTGCCTCGACGGCACCGGACACGTCGCCCTTGAGGACCAGGTTGAGAGTCTCGACCTTGCCCTGCTCGAGCGCCTTGGTGAAGTCCTCGAGGCTGATGCGCTTGCGGCGCTTGGCCAGGAGGGCGGCACGCTCGGCGGCCTGACGCTTCTCGGCGATCTGGCGAGCGGTGCGCTCGTCCGGTGCCACGAGGAACGTGTCACCGGCGCTGGGCACCGACGCGAGACCGAGCACCTGCACCGGCCGGGCCGGGGTGGCCGCGGTCAGCGCGTTGCCGTGCTCGTCGAACATCGCACGCACGCGGCCGTGGGCCGTGCCGGCGACGATCGCGTCACCGACGTGCAGCGTGCCGGACTGGACCAGCACCGTCGCGACGGCACCGCGGCCCTTGTCGAGGTTGGCCTCGATGGCCACGCCTCGGGCGTCCTTGTCGGCGACGGCCCGCAGGTCGAGCGCCGCGTCCGCGGTGAGCAGGACGGCCTCGAGAAGCGCGTCGATGCCGATGCCGGGCTTCGCCGCGACGTCCACGAACATGGTGTCGCCGCCGTACTCCTCGGCCACCAGGTTGTACTCGGTGAGCTGCTGACGGACCTTGGCGGGGTTTGCCCCCTCCTTGTCGATCTTGTTCACCGCGACCACGATCGGCACGCCTGCGGCCTGGGCGTGGTTGAGCGCCTCGACCGTCTGCGGCATCACGCCGTCGTCCGCCGCGACCACGAGGATCGCGATGTCGGTGACCTGCGCACCACGAGCACGCATGGCGGTGAACGCCTCGTGACCCGGGGTGTCGATGAACGTGATCTTGCGGTCGACGCCCTCGTGCACGTGCGAGACCTGGTAGGCACCGATGTGCTGCGTGATGCCGCCGTGCTCGCCCGCGACGACGTCCGTCTTGCGGATCGCGTCGAGGAGCTTCGTCTTACCGTGGTCGACGTGACCCATGACGGTCACGACCGGCGGACGCGCCACGAGGTCCTCGTCGGACTCGGCGGCCTCCTCGGCCTCCAGGTCGATGTCGAAGGCCCCGAGCAGCTCGCGGTCCTCCTCCTCGGCCGACACCATCTCGATGATGTAGCCGAGCTCGGTGGCCAGCGTGCCGAACGTGTCCTCGTCGAGCGACTGCGTGGCCGTGGCCATCTCGCCCAGGTGGAAGAGCACGGTGACGAGCGACGCGGGGTTCGCGTCGATCTTGTCGGCGAAGTCGTTCAGCGACGAGCCGTGACGCAGGCGGACGACGGTGTTCCCGTTACCACGGGGCACCTGCACGCCGCCGAGCGACGGCGCCTGCATCTGCTCGAACTCCTGGCGCTTCGCGCGCTTCGACTTCCGTCCGCGGACCGGCTTGCCGCCGGCGCGACCGAAAGCACCCTGCGTGGCGCCGCGACCGGCACCACCACGACCGCCACCACCGGGACGACCGGCGAAACCGCCGCCGCCACCGGGAGCGCCGCCGCCACCAGGACCACCAGGGCCACCGGGACGACCGCCGCCACCGCCGCCAGGACGGCCACGACCGCCACCCGCAGCGGGCGCGGGGCGGTCACCGGGACGCGGCATGGACGTACGGCCCGGCATCATGCCGGGGTTGGGGCGCGGGCCGCCGCCGGGACGCGGAGCGCCGCCCGCGGGCGGACGGGGACCGCCCGGACGGGGACCGCCGGTGCGCTCGGGAGCGCTGTCGGACCGCTCGGGACGAGCGTCCGGACGCTGACCGGGCCGGGGCATGCCCTGGCTCGGCGCGAACGGGTTGTTGCCCGGACGCGGGGCGCCGCCACCCTCACGGGGGGCTCCACCCTCACGGGGGGCGCCACGGTCAGGACGCTGACCGGGCCGGGGCATGCCCTGGCTCGGCGCGAACGGGTTGTTGCCCGGGCGCGGCGTACCGCCACCGGGACGACCGCCACCCGGACGGGGCGCACGGTTGTCGCGGCCGCCGTCGCGGCCACCCTCGCGACCGCCCGCAGCGGGGCGGGGCGCGGGTGCCGGGCGCGGACCGGGGGTCGGCGCGCCCGCAGGACGCGGGGCGGCCGGGCGGGCGGGGGCGGGCGCGCTCTCGCGCGCCTCGGGAGCAGGCGCCGGGGTGTCCGACGCCGGAGCGGGAGCGGGTGCAGCCTGTGCAGCAGGCGCGGCGGGCGCCGCGGCAGCGGGTGCCTCAGCAGCCGGCGCGGGGGCCGGAGCAGCGGGCTTCACCGCAGGCTTGGGTGCTGCCGGACGGGCCGCGGCGGGCTTGGCGGCCTGCGACGGCGCGGAGCCGCCCGAGGAACCACCGTCGCCACCGGCCGAGCGGGGCTTCGCGAACTTGTCTCGCATCGTCCGCTCCACCGGAGCCTCGAGCGTCGAGGACGCGGAACGGACAAACTCACCTGCTGACTTCAGCTCGGCGAGCAGGGTCTTGCTCTCCACTCCGAGCTGCTTTGCCAGCTCGTGAACGCGGATCTTTGCCACATCTCTCCTGTCTCGGGTCCACCCAAGACAGGGAGGACCGCCATTAGTACCGAGTACTCATCGCTGGGGACTCATCGGGTGCCCATCGGCTTCTGACCCGCTTCCTTGTCGACGAATCGCGTGATGCGGCCGGGGCTCGTGCTCCGGTCGGGACGGTGCCGGCCTGTCGAGGGCCGGCGTGCCTGGTGTCGTGCTCACAGTCCGAGGTGCGCCCGGACGCCCGCCAGGTCGAGCAGGCCGGTGACGCGTAGTGCACGCGGCACGGCCTTGCGACGCTCGGCGAGCTCCAGGCAGCGCGTCGCCGGGTGGACCCAGGCACCGCGCCCCGGCAGGCAGGCCCGGTCGTCGACCACGAGCCGAGGCTGTGGTGCAGAACGATCCAGGACCAGCCGCACGAGAGCTGACCGCTGGTCGCGTTCCCGGCACCCGACGCACGTCCGCACAGGACCCATGAGGTCCGGAGCAGGGTGAGTCGAAGGACGGGCACGCGGCCCAGACTCGGACAGTCTACCGCGCGTGCCCACCGGCCGTTACCGGCGACCGGTGGTGGGGGCGTCCGAAGCACCCCCGGGGGCGTCGCTCCCGTCACCACCCTGAGCGCCGTCAGCGCCCTCGTCGGAGCGGATGTCGATGCGCCAGCCGGTGAGCTTGGCGGCCAGGCGGGCGTTCTGGCCCTCCTTGCCGATCGCGAGCGACAGCTGGTAGTCCGGGACCACGGCACGAGCAGCCCGGGCGTCCGGGTCGACGACCGTGACGGACGAGACCCGAGCGGGCGACAGTGCGTTGCCCACGAAGCTCGCCGGGTCGTCGCTGTAGTCGACGATGTCGATCTTCTCGCCGTGGAGCTCGGCCATGACGGCCCGCACGCGAGCACCCATGGGGCCGATGCAGGCACCCTTCGCGTTGAGCCCCGAGACGCGGGACCGCACGGCGACCTTGGTGCGGTGACCCGCCTCGCGCGCCACGGCCATGATCTCGACCGAGCCGTCCGCGATCTCGGGGACCTCCAGCTCGAACAGCTTCCGCACGAGGTTGGGGTGCGTCCGGCTCAGCGTGATCTGAGGGCCCTTCATCCCGCGGGACACCTCGACCACGTAGGCGCGCAGGCGCTCTCCGTGCACGTACTCCTCGGTGGGCACCTGCTCGTGCGGGGGCAGGATCGCCTCCGTGCCGCCCACCTCGACGAGCACCATGCGAGGGTCGCGACCCTGCTGGATCACGCCGGCGAGGACCTCGCCCTCCTTGCCGCGGAACATGCCGAGGACCTGGTCGTCCTCCGCGTCCCGGAGCCGCTGGACGATCACCTGGCGGGCCGTCGCCGTGGCGATCCGGCCGAAGTCCTTGGGCGTGTGGTCGAACTCGGGCCCCAGCTCGACCGGCACGCGGCCCTCCGGGTCCTCGGGGTCCACCGCGACCGGCAGCTCCTCGCGCGCCCACACCGTCACGTGACCGGTGGAGCGGTCCAGCTCGACGCGGGCCCGCGGGTACGCGCCCGGCGTCCGGTGGTACGCCGAGAGGAGTGCCTGCTCGATGGCGGAGACGAGCACGTCAAGGCTGAGGTCCCTCTC
The DNA here is from genome assembly GCF_003946865.1 of Antribacter gilvus. Lineage (GTDB taxonomy): Bacteria > Actinomycetota > Actinomycetes > Actinomycetales > Cellulomonadaceae > Antribacter > Antribacter gilvus. The sequence continues at coordinate 230,166 of NZ_QXTH01000003.1, read as the reverse complement.
GCGCTCCAGCATGCGTAGCGCGCTCATGTCGATGTCCACGTCTCAGCCCTCCTTGTTGCGGCCGGCATCCAGCGCCTGCGTCGCGTCGTCTTCGTCGTCTGCACTCTCGCGCACCCCGGCCCCGTCGGCATCCGCTGCGGCGGCGCCCAGGTCGTCGAGGTCGTCGAGGTCGTCGCCGTCCTCGTCGAGGTCGTCGTCGTCCAGGTCGTCGTCGCCCTCGATCTCTTCCAGGCGCTTCATCTCGACCTCGACCTGCCCGCGGGCCACGGCCTCCACGGGGATGCGCGCGCCGTCGTCGAGCACCAGGTCGGTGTCCTCGACGGCGACGAGCCGACCCGTGACGGTACCGCCCTCCGCGAGCTCCAGCGTCACCAGCCGCGTGCGGGCACGCTTGAAGTGGCGCAGCTCCGTGAGCGGCCGCGACGTCCCGGGCGTCGAGATCTCCAGGACGTAGGCGCCCGGGACCACGTCGTCGTCTTCGAGCGCCGCCGAGACCGCGCGCGAGGCCGACCCCAGCCTGTCGGAGTCCAGGCTGCCGAGCTCGTCCTCCGGGAGGTCCAGCGTGATCCGCACCACCGAGCGGCTGCCCGCCCGCGTCGTCGTGACGTCCTCCAGGTAGAGCCCTTCGGCCTCCACCACCGGTCCCACCACCTGCCGGACCGCGTCCGCGTGCTGTGCCATCGCCTGCCTCCCGTGGGCTCCCCGTCGCCGGGGGTACGGTCCGAGCCGGAACGGTTCGACCGATGTGCTGTTGTCGCGGCCCGCCGATCGGCGCTCCGGGGAGCGCGCGGCAGGCCGCAGGTGTGCCGAGGTGCACGCCCGGGGTCCCGTGCGTGCTCCGGTCAAGCCTAACGAAGTACCGGCCCCGAGCCCTCCCGGAACAACGTGACGTTCACCGTCACGGTTCCGGCACATCTCGTCGCCCCGGACGTGGCATCATCAGCGACGATGAACCCGCACCGTCGCACCCTGCCCGCCGGCCGGTCCCGTCGCGGTCCCTCCGTGGCCGCGCTCCTGGTGGTGGTCGCTCTCCTGCTGGGAGGGTGCGGGCTGCGGCTCGAGAGCCCGCCCCCGACGGAGCCCGACCCCGACGCGGGCGAGCTCGTGCGGCGCACCGCCGTTGCTGACGCGCTCCTCGTGCGCGACCAGGCCGACGCGCTCGCGAGCACCGGTTCCCTGCCCCCCGAGACGGTCGCGGAGCTGGACCGGGTGTCCGGCGCCGCGGACGCCCAGGTGACCCAGCTCGGCGGGGTCTACGACTCCGGCCTCTCGGACGTGCTCGGCGAGAGCACCGTGTCGCCGTCGGCCACGCCGTCGCCCGTGCCAGCCCCTGCGGACGTGGTCGCCACGCTCGTGAGCGCGGCCGGCCGCAGCAGCACCGCGGCCGACACCACCGAGGACGGGCCGCTCGCCCGCCTCCTGGCGTCGGTCTCCGCCTCGCACACGGTCTCTGCGGCCCGGCTCGCGCCGCTCGTCGGGGTGCCCGCCGCCACGGTGCCCGCCCCGGTGGTGCCGTCGCCGGCGCCCGCGGACGGGGAGGAGCCGGCGACCACCACGACGTCGGCGGCCACGACGGGCGGCGCCACGCCGAGCACGAGCGCCAACTCCGTGACGACGCCCTCCGACGCCGCGACGACGCCGCCAGGCGGCCTGAGCGCCGACAACCTCAGCGCGATCGTCCTCGCCGAGGACGCCGCCGGGTACGCCCTGGAGCTGCGGGCCGCGCGGGAGGACGACGCTGCGGTCCGGGACGGGATGGCGCGGCGCGCGGCCCTCCACCGCGACCGGGCACAGGACTGGGCGGTGCTCGCCGGAACCAGCGGCACGGAGCAGGACCCGCGCGAGGTGGCCTATCTGGTCCCCGGTGCGGACCTGACGGGCCCGGGCCTGGTCCAGGAGCTCGAGGACGGACTCGCCACCGACTACGCCACGCTGGTCGGCGTGGCCGAGCCCGGCACCCGGGGCATCCTCGTCGACCTGCTGATCGACTCCGCCGTCACGAGCACAGCCTGGGGCGCGGCCCCGGCGGCGTTCCCCGGCCTTCCGGAGCAGCCGGAGCCCGCGGCTGCCTGAGCCGCGGCGGCCCGGCGGGCTCCGGCTGCCCCGGCGGGCTCCGGCTGCTCCGTCGGCTCAGGCGAGCAGCGCCTCGACCTTCTCGGTGACCACACGCACCACGTCGGCGACGGGCACCTGCTGCGCCTCACCGACGCGAGGGCGCACCTCGACCAGACCGTCCGCGAGGCCGCGGCCCACGACCACCACGATCGGCACGCCGAGCAGCTCCGCGTCCGCGAACTTCACGCCGGGCGACGCCACCTTGCCGGGCCGGTCGTCGTAAAGCACCTCGACGCCCAGGTCCACGAGCTCCCCGGCGATCGCCTCCGCGGCCTCGAACACCTCGGCGCTCTTGCCCGTGGCGACCACGTGCACGTGCGCCGGTGCCACGTGCGCCGGCCAGGCGAGCCCCTTCTCGTCGTTGTTCGCCTCGGCGAGAGCCGCCAGCGCGCGCGTCACGCCAACGCCGTAGGAGCCCATGGTGACGACGACCCGCTTGCCGTTCTCGTCGAGCACCGTGAGGCCGAGCGCCTGCGCGTACTTGCGACCGAGCTGGAAGATGTGGCCGATCTCGATGCCGCGCGCCAGCTCCAGCGGGCCGGAGCCGTCGGGGGCGAGGTCACCGGCGCGCACCTCGGCCGCCTCGATGGTGCCGTCGGCGCTGAAGTCGCGCCCGGCGACCAGGTCGAAGACGTGGCGCCCCTGCTCGTCGGCGCCGGTGATCCAGCGGGTGCCGGTGACCACGCGCGGGTCGAGCAGGTACCGGATCGCGGAGACCTTGTCGCCCGACTCCGTCTCCACGACCGCGCCCTGCGGCCCGAGCACCTTGGGCCCGATATAGCCCTTGACCAGCTCGGGGTGCGCGGCGAAGTCGGCGTCGCCCGCGGGCTCGGCCTCGGCGGGCGCGACGGCGGCCTCGAGACGCTTGAGGTCCACGTCGCGGTCGCCGGGCAGGCCCACGACCACGAGCTCGCGGCGCCCGTCCGGGTGGACGAGGGCCAGGACCACGTTCTTCAGGGTGTCGGCCGCGGTCCACTCGCGGTCGGGGCGCGGGTACTTCGCGTTCGCGAGCGCCACGAGCGTGTCGATCGTGGGGGTGTCGGGGGTGTCCTCGACGTGCGCCGCGGGCGCGTCGTCGTACGGAACGGCCTCGGGCACCGGGGTCACGACGGCCTCGACGTTGGCGGCGTAGCCCCCGGCCGAGCGGACGAACGTGTCCTCGCCGATGGGCGACGGCGACAGGAACTCCTCCGAGCGCGAGCCGCCCATGGCGCCCGACGTGGCGGAGACGATCACGTACTCGAGCCCGAGCCGGGTGAAGATCCGCTCGTAGGCGTCCCGCTGCTTCTGGTACGACGCCGCGAGGCCCTCGTCGGTCACGTCGAACGAGTACGCGTCCTTCATGATGAACTCGCGGCCGCGGATCAGGCCCGCACGGGGGCGCGCCTCGTCGCGGTACTTGGTCTGGATCTGGTACAGGGCGAGCGGCAGGTCCTTGTACGAGGAGTACAGGTCCTTCACGAGGAGGGTGAACATCTCCTCGTGGGTGGGGGCCAGCAGGTAGTCGCCGTCCTTGCGGTCCTTGAGCCGGAAGATGTTGGGCCCGTACTCCTCCCAGCGGCCGGTCGCCTCGTAGGGCTCCTTGGGCAGCAGCGCCGGGAAGTGCACCTCCTGTGCACCGGACGCGTTCATCTCCTCGCGGACCACTGCCTCGACCTTGGCGAGCACACGCAGGCCCAGCGGCAGCCAGGTGTAGATGCCCGGCGCGGCGCGGCGGATGTAGCCGGCGCGCACGAGCAGCCGGTGGCTGGCGACCTCGGCGTCGACCGGGTCCTCGCGCAGGGTGCGGACGAAGAGGGTCGACATGCGCAGGAGATCGGCACGGCGACCGGAGGAGAGAGGACGGGATGACATGGTGCACAGCCTATCCGCGGGCGCCGGACGGCTCGCCCGGTTTTCCACAGCCGTTGTCAGGAACGGTCCGGGCAGGCAGCATGACTGCATGCCCGAGCTGCCGGAGGTGCAGGCCCTCACCGACTTCCTGCGCGACCGCGCGACCGGTTGCCTCGTCGCCGACGTCCAGGTGGCGTCGATCGCCGCGCTGAAGACGTTCGACCCGCCCGTCACGGCGCTGGTGGGTGCCAAGGTGCTGGGCACGGCCCGGCACGGCAAGTGGCTCGACGTCGTCGTGCGGCCGGTCCGCCCGCCGGACGCCGCCCCGCCGGAGCCGATGGGCAGCCTGGACGCCGAAGCGGGCGACCTGGCCGCGGTGGCGGCCCCCGTCCGTGACACCGAGCTGCACCTGGTCTTCCACCTGTCGCGCGGCGGCTGGGTGCGCTGGTCGGAGCACCAGTCCGCGGCGCCCGTGCGTCCCGGCCGCAGCGGCCCGGCGAAGGCGCCGTCCCTCGCGCTCCGGGTCAGGTTCGACGACGGCTCCGGGTTCGACCTGACCGAGGCCGGCACCCGCAAACGCCTGGCCGTCCACGTGGTCCGCGATCCCCAGGACGTGCCGATGATCGCGACCCTCGGCCCGGACCCGCTCGGCCCCGACTTCACCGCCGAGGTGCTCGCGTCGCTCCTCGCCGCGAAGAACCAGCAGGTCAAGGGCCTGCTGCGCGACCAGAGCGCCATCGCGGGCATCGGCAACGCCTACTCGGACGAGATCCTGCACGCGGCGCGGTTCAGCCCGTACAAGCTCACGCGCACCTTCACGCCGGAGGACACCGCCCGGCTGCACCAGGCGATCGGCGACATCCTCGGGGAGGCGATCGCGGCGTCGTCGGGCAAGCCTGCTGCCGAGCTGAAGGACGCCAAGCGGGCGGGGATGCGCGTCCACGGGCGGGCGGGGCTGCCGTGCCCCGTGTGCGGTGACACGGTGCGTGAGGTCAGCTTCGCGGACCGGTCGATGCAGTACTGCCCCACCTGCCAGACCGGCGGGCAGGTCCTCGCGGACCGCCGGATGTCGCGGCTCCTCAAGTAGTGCTCAGAAGAGGATCGTCGCGAAGGTGCCGACCTGCTCGAACCCGACCCTCCGGTACGCCGCGATCGCGCGGTCGTTGTACGCGTTGACGTAGAGCGACACCACGGGCGCGAACGCCCGGCGCGCCTGGACCACCACGGACGCCATGCCGGACTCGGACCAGCCGCGGCCCCGGTAGGCAGGGTCCACCCAGACGCCCTGCACCTGGGCGACACCCGCCGTGAGCGCGCCGATCTCGGCCTTGAAGGCCACGGCCTGACGGCGGCCCGGTGCGCCGACCGTGCGGATGTAGGAGCGGCCCTCGGCCACGAGGGAACGCACGCGCTCGGCGTACGCGGAGCCGCCGGTCGCCACCGGCGAGTAGCCCACCTCCTCGGTGAACATGCGCACGCAGGCGGGCAGCACGATCTCGAGCTCGTCGAGCCGGGACGGCCGGACCGACGGCTCGGGCGCCACGTCGGGGTCGCGGTCGATGGCGAGGGACGGCTGGTCCGCGCGGATCTCCCGGGCCGACGGCCAGTACGCGGACAGGTGGTCCCAGAGGCCGAGCGCTGCGGCCTGCTCCCCCACCACCGACGACGACCGCCGCCCATGGACGCGGGCGAGCGCCGCGAAGGCGGCGACGGCCTCGGGCCGCACGGCCGGGTCCGGCACCACGGGGACGAGGTTGGCCCCCGCCCAGCACACGGCCTCGAGCCGGCCCGAGGCGGGGAAGCCCCACGCCTGCCCGCCTGCGGCGCTGAACCCCGCCCGCGCGGCGATCTCGAGCCGGGTCGCGGCCAGGACGGAAGTGACGGGGTCCTGGCCGCAGACGGCCAGCGCCTCGGGGAGGTCCTGCTGGCTCAGCGCCCGCGCCTCCTGGCCGGCGCCGTCGGCTCGCCCCGGGCGCGGCGCGTCACCGACCGCCGTGGCCGTCCCGGGCGAAGCGTGCCCTTGGTCGGTTTCGTTCCCCCGGTCCGGGCGTGCCCCGTCCCTGTGGACCGGGGTGCGCCACGGAGCCACGGGCCCTGCCTCAGCCGACCGTCACGACCGGCGAGCCGGCCTGGGCGTCGTTCTCGGGCGCCGGCATGGACTCGGCCAGGCGGAGGGCCTCCTCGATCAGCGTCTCCACGATCATGGCCTCGGGAACGGTCTTGATGACCTCGCCACGGACGAAGATCTGACCCTTGCCGTTGCCGGACGCGACGCCGAGGTCTGCCTCGCGGGCCTCGCCCGGGCCGTTGACGACGCAGCCCATGACGGCGACGCGGAGCGGCACCTCCATGCCCTCGAGACCCGCCGTGACCTTCTCCGCCAGCGTGTAGACGTCCACCTGGGCGCGGCCGCACGACGGGCAGGACACGATCTCGAGCTTGCGCGGGCGCAGGTTCAGCGCCTGGAGGATCTGGTTGCCGACCTTGACCTCCTCGACCGGCGGGGCCGAGAGGGAGACGCGGATCGTGTCGCCGATGCCCTTGCTCAGGAGAGCCCCGAACGCGGTGGCCGACTTGATGGTGCCCTGGAACGCCGGGCCCGCCTCGGTCACACCGAGGTGCAGCGGCCAGTCGCCGCGCTCGGCGAGCATCTCGTACGCGCGCACCATGATGACCGGGTCGTTGTGCTTCACCGAGATCTTGAAGTCGTGGAAGTCGTGTTCCTCGAAGAGGCTCGCCTCCCACACCGCCGACTCGACGAGCGCCTCGGCCGTGGCCTTGCCGTACTTGGCGAGCAGGCGCGGGTCGAGCGAGCCGGCGTTCACGCCGATGCGCAGGGAGACGCCCGCGTCCTTCGCGGCCCGGGAGATCTCCTTGACCTGGTCGTCGAACTTCCGGATGTTGCCCGGGTTCACGCGGACGGCGGCGCAGCCGGCGTCGATCGCGGCGAACACGTACTTGGGCTGGAAGTGGATGTCGGCGATCACGGGGATCTGCGACTTCCGCGCGATGATGGGCAGCGCCTCCGCGTCGTCCGTCGTCGGCACCGCGACGCGGACGATGTCGCAGCCCGCGGTGGTGAGCTCGGCGATCTGCTGGAGGGTGGCGTTGATGTCCGTCGTGGGAGTGGTGGTCATCGACTGGACGCTGATGGGCGCGTCACCGCCCACCTCGACCTTGCCGACGCGGATCTTGCGCGACTGGCGGCGCGGTGCGAGGACGGGTGCCGGCGCAGCGGGCATGCCAAGACTGATAGGAACGCTCACGAGATCAAGTATCCACCGATTCGTGCCCGCCCTCGCACGGGCGGACGCGCGTGCGCCCGGTCCGCCGACGAGCCCGCCGCTATCTCCCCGAATCCTCCACGCCTGACGGCGCCGCTACACGAGCCGGACCGGGTCGATCAGGTCGGCCAGGATCAGCACCGCGCCCACACCCACGAGGGCGACGAAGACCACATAGGTGACCGGCGTCATGCGGGCGACGTCGGCCGGGCCGGGCCGGGGCAGGCTCCGCACCCGGGCGACCGTCCGCTTGGCCCCCTCGTAGAGCGCGTTGACGACGTGCCCGCCGTCGAGCGGCAGGAGCGGGATGAGGTTGAAGACGAAGAGCGCGATGTTGACGCTCGCCAGGAGGCTCAGGACGAAGATGATGCCGTCCTGGACCGTGTCCGCGAGGCTCATCGCCTCGCCCGCGAGCACGGTGACCCCCACGACGCTGATCACCGAGTCCTGGGACCGCGGCTCGTCGGTGAAGGCCTGGTACGCGGCGTCGTAGACGCGCACCGGGAAGGTCAGCAGCATCGTGGCGGTCTGGAGGACGCCCTCGCCGACGAGGGGGAAGACCGCCCCGATCGGCTGGCGGACCCGCTCACGGAGCGGCGCGAACCCGACGAACCCGCCCGGCTCGGTGAGGACCTCGCCGTCCTCGCCCTCGACCGCGAGTCCCTGCTCGTCGGTGACCGCCCGCTCGATCCGCGCGGGCGTGACGTCGAGCGCCACCCGCTCGCCCTCCCGCTCCACGACGAGCGGCACCTCACGACCCGCCGCGCCGTTGATGAGCTCGATGAGGTGCGGCCAGCTCGTCACGGCCTGGCCGTCGAGCTCTACGACGGTGTCGCCGACCTGGAGCCCGGCCGCCACCGCGGGCGCGGGGAGCGCCCCTTCGTCGCACCCCTCGCTCGAGACCGAGGCCGGCACGCACTCCGAGAGCTGGGCCACCGTGGTGGAGGTCTGCATGGCGCCGTAGCCGACGAGGATGGCACCCAGGATCACCACGGCGATCACCAGGTTCACCACCGGCCCGCCGAGCATGACGACGATCTTCTTCGGCGTCGAGAGGTTGTAGAACGCGCGGTGCTCCTCGCCGCGCCGCACCTCCGAGACCGAGGCCTCCCGGGCGTCGTCGATCATGTCGCCCCAGAACCCCCGCGCGCGCGGCGCGTCGGCCCGGGCGGGCGGCATCATGCCGACGAGCCGCACGAACCCGCCGAGCGGAATGGCCTTGATGCCGTACTCGGTCTCACCCTTGGTGCGCGACCAGACGGTGGGCCCGAAGCCCACCATGTACTGGCTCACGCGCACACCGAACTTCTTGGCAGGCACCATGTGGCCCACCTCGTGCAGGCCGATCGAGACGAGAAGGCCCACCGCGAAGATGGCGCCGCCGACAATCCACGGGAGGAGCGTGCTCACGCGCCGAGACTACGTCACGCACCGGGACGCCCGCTGCCCCCTCCCGAGGCCTGTCTCGCCGGACACCCCCCTATCTCGGCGAAGGCGACGAGGCCGTCAGGACCTCCGCCGCGCGTGCCCGCGCCCACGCGTCCGCCTCCAGCACGCCCTCGACGCTCGACGCGTCCCCGCCCCCGTGCTCCTCCACGACGGCCGCGACGGTGTCCACGATGTCCAGGAACCCGATGGCGCCGTCGTGGAACGCGTCGACGCACACCTCGTTCGCCGCGTTGTAGACGGCCGGGAACGTCCCGCCGGCCTCGCCGACCTGGCGGGCGAGGCGCACCGCCGGGAACGCCTCGTCGTCGAGGGGCGCGAACTCCCAGCTGGCGGCCTGCGTCCAGTCGACCGCCACGTCGACGTCGGCGAGCCGCTCCGGCCACGACAGGCCGAGGGCGATGGGCACGAGCATCCGCGGCGGGCCCGCCTGGGCGATGGTGGACCCGTCCACGAACTCGACCATGGAGTGGATCATCTGCTGCGGGTGCACCACCACGTCGATCGCGGAGAACGGCACGTCGAAGAGGAGGTGCGCCTCGATCACCTCGAGACCCTTGTTGACCAGGGTCGCGGAGTTCGTGGTGATGACGCGGCCCATCGAGAAGTTGGGGTGCTTGAGCGCCTGGGCGGGAGTCACGTCGCGCAGCTCGGCCCGCGAGCGCCCGCGGAACGGCCCGCCGCTGGCGGTCACGACGAGCTTGCGCACCTCGGCCCGCTGCCCGGAACGCAGCGCCTGCGCGATCGCGGAGTGCTCGGAGTCCACGGGGACCACCTGGTCGGGCCGTGTCCAGGCCGCCTTGACGAGCGCGCCGCCCACCACGAGGGACTCCTTGTTCGCGAGCGCGAGCGTGGAGCCTGCCCCGAGGGCGGCGAGCGTGGGGCGCAGGCCCACCGAGCCGGTGATGCCGTTGAGCACCACGTCGCTCCCCCGGCCGGCCAGCTCGGTGGCGGCGTCGGGCCCGGCGAGCACCTCGATGCCCGAGGCGCCGGCGTCCGCGAGGTGGGCGAGCAGCGTGGGGCGGGCTCCGGCGTCGGCCACCGCGACGGCGCTCACCCGGAGCGCCGTCGCCTGGCGGGCAAGGCCCGCGAGGTCCGAGCCGCCGGCGCTCAGCGCCTCGACCCGGAAGCGGTCCGGGTTGCGGAGGACGACGTCGATGGCCTGGGTGCCGATGGAGCCCGTGGATCCGAGGATGGTGACGCTACGCATGGCGTCATCCTCCCAGGTCGGTCACGCCTCGAGGCGGCGTGCCTCCGACTCGGTCTCGTCGGCGTCCTCGTCGCGCCCGTCCTTCCGCAGGAGGCCGGAGAGCGCGCGCAGCGACATGGCCCCGTCGGACGACGCGAGGCCGGCACCGGTGGACGTCACCTTCTTCCAGAGGCCGATGGCCTCCTCGGCCACCTCGAGGGCCTGGCTGCGCTGGTCCTCGCCGACGATCTTGTTCGCGACGGTACCGAGCGCGGTCTCGAGGGCGGCCCGCTGCTTCTCCGGCTCGTCGCCGTCCAGGCTCTTGAAGAGGCCCACGGCCTCCGCCGCGAGCGCCGTCGGCGGCTTCTCCTTCTTGGTCATCTCGCTGCCGAACATCGCGAGCGCGACAGCCACGCGCGAGACGGTGCTGCTCACCTCGCCGGGCAGCTTCTCCACGCCCGACTCCAGGAGCTGGTGCAGCCGCGCGGCGGCGTGCGACTCGAGCGTCTGGGTGCGCGGTGCGGCGTCCGCGGGCTCGGGGTCGTTCGTCGCGGCCAGAGGTGCGGCGGCCTGGCTGGGCACGTCCGTCTCGACAGCGGGGGCATGGTCTTCAACCGGCGCGGCCTGTGCCGCTGCGGCGTCAGTCGTCACTGCGTCTCCTCCTGTGGTAATGCGCAGAACGTACCAGAACGAGAGTTCCGTCCGACCCACCGCCCGGCGATCGACGACGGCGTCCGGTGCGCGCGCCGCACCGGCCGTCGTGGTACTCCTGGCTCATGACCCGCATCAGCGTGGAAGGCCACGCACGTCGCACGCACCCCGCCGAGCTCGGCACCGTCCGGCTGTCGGTGACCTTCTCCGGGGCGGACCGGTCCGAGGTGGCCGACGCCGCGGGGCGCGTGCACTCCCGCCTGGTGGACCAGGCGCGGGAGCACGCGTCGTCGGGCGCGGCGACGCGGTGGGACGCCTCGTCGGTGCACGCGTTCTCGTTCGAGGACTGGGTGAAGCCCGAGGCGCACCAGGGCGAGCAGAAGGTGCGGCGCTTCCGCGCTTCGGCGGGGCTCTCCGTCGTGTTCGCCGACTTCGACGCCCTCTCCGCGTGGATCACCGACGTGCTCGACACCGACGGTGTGGACCTCGGGGGCGTCGAGTGGGACCTCACGGAGGAGACGCGTGACACCCTCCTCGCCGAGGTTCGCACCGAGGCCGCCCGGGAGACGGCCGAGCGGGCGCAGGCCTACGCCGCCGCCCTGGGACTGGGCGAGGTGCGGCCGGTCGCCGTGTTCGAGGACGGTCTGCGCCCCGGCGTGGGCGGCCCCGGCGTCGGCCACCCCGAGCGGCGCATGTTCGCCATGGCGGCCGACGCCGGACCCCAGCTCGAGCTCTCCCCCGGCGACCTCGAGGTCACGGCCCGCGTCACCGCGGACTACGAGGCGTCGGCGCCGGTCCGGCAGTCGGTCTGACGGCGGCCGGGGCACACGCTGCCCGACGGCGTGTCACGCGCCGCTCGTCCGCCATGTCCCCTAGGGTAGAAGGCCGCCTTCGAAGGAGCAGCCCTCTTGCCGCACCGCACGGACCCCACGACGAGCCCGCTCACCCGCCAGACCGCCGCCGAGCAGACCCACGTGGACCGCATGTACGCCACCCTCGACCACGCCCGCGAGGGTGCCCGCACCGCCCTCGGCTCCGCGCTCCGCGAGCCCTCCGACGGCCCTGCCGAGCTCCATGCGCGGGAGGCGACCGTCGCCCGGCTGACTCAGCGGCTTCGCCGTCTGGAGGATGCGGAGCACGGGCTCTGCTTCGGGCGGGTCGACACCACGGGCGGCACCGCGCTGCACGTAGGTCGTCTCGGCCTGCAGCACCCCGACCGCCCCGATCCTCTCCTCGTCGACTGGCGCGCCGACGCGGCACGGCCCTTCTACGCCGCCACCCCCGCCGAGCCTCTGGGCCTCCGCCGCCGCCGGCACCTGCGGCTCGACGCGCGGACCGTCCGCGAGGTGAGCGACGAGGTGCTCGACGGGTCCGACCCGGGCGGGGACGACGTCGTCGGCGACGGGCCCCTCGTCGAGGCGCTGGCCGCGGCCCGCACCGGGCAGATGCGCGACGCCGCGGCGACGCTCCAGGCGGAGCAGGACGCGATCGTCCGGTCGGAGCACCGCGGCGTGACCGTCGTGCAGGGCGGGCCCGGCACGGCAAAGACGGTCGTGGCCCTGCACCGCGCCGCGTACGTGCTCTACGCGTTCCCCGGGGTGGCCGACCAGGGCGTCCTCGTGGTGGGGCCCAACGCGAGGTTCCTCGACTACATCGCGCACGTGCTGCCCTCGCTGGGCGAGAACGACGTGCTCCTCGCGACGGTCGGCGACCTCGCGCTCGGCAACCTGGCCGCGGCGAGCCCCGCCCGTCGTGAGGTCGGAGCGGACGGGGCGGGAGGCGACGCCGGGCACCACGAGGTGCGGATCAAGGGCCGGCCGGCCCTGGCGGAGGCCCTGGCCGGGATGGTGCGCGCCCGTCAGGCACCGTCCGGAGGTCTGAGCGTGCCCGTGGGTGGCGACCCCGTGGTGCTCGGCGAGCAGGTGGTGGCCGACGCCCGCGAGCGCGCGACCGGGAGCGGGCTGGCGCACAACCGCGCCCGGGCGGTGTTCAAGGAGCACCTGGCCGAGATGCTCGTCCGGGCGGTCGAGGCCCAGGCCGTGGACCAGCTCGCCCGCCTGGAGGCGGAGGTCTCGCAGATGACCGGCATGGACTTCGACCGGGCCGCGGCCGCCGACCTGCGCGCCCTCGGGCTGGACGACACACCGCGCTCAGACCTCTCCGAGGAGTTCGACCCGGACGCCCTCCGGGACGAGCTCGAGACCGACCCCGCGTTCGACCGCGCCGTCGAGGGTCTGTGGCCCCGACTGGACGCGACGGACCTGGTGCGCGACTTCCTGGAGGAGCCACGGGCGCCCGGGTTGTCGGCCGACGACGCCGAGGTGATCCGCTGGCGCGGCACGTGGACCGTCGCCGACGCCCCGTTGCTCGACGAGGCCGCCGAGCTCGTGGACGGACCGCCCGCCCGGACGTTCGGGCACGTGGTGGTGGACGAGGCCCAGGAGCTCACGCCCCTGCAGTGGCGGGCGGTCCTGCGACGCTGCCCCGCCCGGTCGCTGACCGTCGTGGGCGACTTCGCCCAGGCCGGGCCGGCCACCGAGGCCGGTGGCTGGGACGAGGCCGTCGCCCCGCACGTGGGCGAGCGGTACGAAGTGCGGACGCTCAGCGTCAACTACCGGACGACGACGGAGATCCTCGAGGCCACCCGGGCGCTCCTCGCGCACATCGCGCCGGCCCAGGAGCTCAGCCGGTCGCTGCGGCACGGAGAGCCGCCCCGGGTGCTTGCCTGCGCGGCGGACGAGGCGGCCACGACGCTCCGCAGCGTGCTCGACGAGGAGGCCGAGGCCCACCCCGAGGACCTCGTCGGGGTGGTGTGCGCGGAGGGTGCCGCCGCCCGTCTCGCGGACCTCGTGGAGCGGGCCGGCGCGCGGCTCGTGCCCGCCCCGCAGGCCCGCGGGCTGGAGTTCGACACGGTCGTGGTGGTGGATCCCGACCTGATCGCGTCCGCACGGCCGGGCGGTGAGCGCGACCTGTACGTGGCCCTCACCCGCGCGACGAAGCGGCTGGTGAGGCTGGGTGTCGGCGCCTAGGGTGACTCGGGAAGGCACTGCCGCGACGACAGGAGGCTCTATGCCCGCCATGCGCCCGCTCGGTTACTGGCTCAAGACCGTGGACCGGCTCATCGACGCGCAGTTCGAGGCCGCGGCCGCGGACGCCGGGCTCACCCGGCGCCAGTGGCAGCTGCTGAACGCCACCGGCCACGGGGCGCGCACTCCGGCTGACCTGGACGTCGCGCTGGCTCCGTTCCTGAGCGGCGACGAGACCAGCGCCCCGGACCTGGACGTGCTCGTCCGGAGAGGGCTCGTGGAGCACGCGCCCGACGGCCTGGGCCTCACCGCCGCGGGCCGTGAGACCACGCAGCGGGTCCAGGCGGGCGCCGTGGGGCAGATCCGCGAGCGTACGACGGGCGGCGTGAGCGGCGACGACTATGCGCACCTGCTGACGACCCTGGAGAAGATCGCCCGCAACCTCGGGTGGGAGGACGACGAGTAGGTGCCGTCCCGCTGGTGCGCGCCGAGCCTTCTGGTGTGCACCTATTGCGCGTGTGCAGTAACTGCGCATAGGCTGCTCGTATGACGTCGTCACGAGAGCTTCCGGACCGACCGCACCTCGACCGTGCCCGGGCCGCGCTCGAGGCGGCGGCACTGGCGGAGGCCGACGCCGCCGTCGAGCATCTCGCCCGCGCTCGGGCACTGCTCGACGGGGCGCTCGACGAGGCCATGGCCGAGGCGCTGCTGGCCGGGGCGTCCGTACGGGCGGTCGCGGAGGCCGCCGGGGTGGCGCCGAACACGGTGCCGCCACGCGTGGGGCGCACCGCGGCCCTGGCGCCGTACGGGAGCCACGACGGGCGCGTGACGTCCGAGGGTCTCGCCCGCGCGCGGTACGACCGCGAGCGGGGGCAGGAGCCGCCGCAGGGGCCCACGGTGGAGCCGTTGCGGTTCCGGCGTCGCACCTGATCACAACCACACGGAAGGTGGCCACCATGGCAGACACGAGCTTCACCCACATCGCGATGCTGCTCGACCGGTCCGGGTCGATGCAGGCCATGAAGGAAGCCACGATCCAGGGGTTCGACCTGTTCATGGCCGAGCAGAAGGCCACGCCGGGACGCTGCACCGTGACGCTGGCCCAGTTCGACGACCGGTACGAGGAGGTCTACGCGGACAAGCCCGTCGAGGACGTGCCGTCCCTCGTGCTGGAGCCGCGCGGCACCACCGCCCTGCTCGACTCCATCGCCCGGCTCGTGCACACCACGAGCGAGCGGCTCGCGGCGATGTCCGACGAGGAGCGCCCCGCGACCGTGCTGGTCGGCATCATGACCGACGGGTACGAGAACGCGTCCAAGGAGTACACGAACGCCGCCATCAAGGCGCTCGTCACCGAGAAGGAGACCAAGGACGGCTGGGCGTTCCTGTACATGGGGGCGAACCAGGACGCGATCGAGGTGGGCGCGTCGCTCGGCGTGCGGCGGGACCGGTCCCTGACGTACGACGCGGGGAACGTCGGCGCGGCCATGGCCGCCACGTCGCGCGGGACCGCCCGGATGCGGTACGCGGCGGCGGCGCCGGGCTCGGCGCCCGCCCCTGCCGCGTTCTACACCGAGGAGGACCGGGCCGCGGCCGTCGGGTCCTCCGGCACGCGGGGGTCCGCCCAGCCGCAGCGCCGGGTGGCGACGCCGGCCCCGCCGGCCGCGCCCGGATCGTTCAGCAAGCGGGGCGACGACCAGGAGTAAGGACTCGGCGAACGTGTCTCCTCGCGCTCGCCGGCGCGAGGAGGCCCGCGCGGAGGCCCGCGCGGCGGGCATGTCAGTGGGTCCCGGAATACTCCCCCGCATGACTACGGAACTCCCCGAGGGCGTCTCACTCGACGAGCTGTACGTCGTCCCGGGATCGAAGATGCTGCACTCGGACGACTGCCAGCACCAGACCGAGCAGAAGATCGCCACGATGCGGCCCGCCACCTCGGCGGAGGTCGACCAGCTGGAGCTGTGCAAGTCCTGCCGCCGGGTGCTGAGCGGCAGCCGGCGGCGCTACTTCACCTCCTTCGAGGACGCGCTGGAGGCCTTCCAGGCGCCCCTGGAGAACCGGCCGCGGATGCGAGACATCGCCGGCCGCCCCGACCGGTCTGTCATCTGGATCCCGCCGTCGAGCAGCTACATCGCCGTGGCCCCTGCCCAGGGGGCGGCGTCGACCGCCGAGTTCTACAAGTCGTACGTGGCGCACCGGGTCGACGGCGTCCTCACGCGGGAGGAGCTGCCCGTCGCCTACGAGGTCTCCGACGGCGGCACCCGGAAGCCCGCCGAGCGGGAGCGGGGCGTGTGCACGTCCTGCTACCTGGAGCTGCTCCCCTCCGGGCGCTGCGGGGAGTGCGACTGACGCCACGCCGGAGCCCCGCTGTGTCGTCGCGCGGCCGCTGTGGCTACTGTCGGACCATGGCCACGTTCGACGACGTCCGACGGCTCGCCCTCGCCCTGCCCGAGGTGACCGAGAAGGTCTCCTGGGGATCGCCGATGTGGTGCGTCCGCGACAAGGGGTTCGTCTGGGACCGGCCGCTGCGCACCAAGGACCGGGCCGAGCTGGGCGCTGCGGCGCCGGTCGGGGCGATCCTCGGCGTCCGGGTGGCCGACGAGGGCGAGAAGCAGGCGCTGATCGCCGCGAACCCGGACGTCTTCTTCACCGTCTCGCACCTCGACGGGTACCCCGCGGTCCTGCTGCTGCTCGACGCGATCTCGCCGGAGGAGCTCGAGGAGCTGGTCGTGGACGCGTGGCTGGACCGCGCACCGAAGCGGCTCCGGGACGACTACCTCGCCGCCAGGGGTCCGGGCGCGGAGTAGCGTCCTAATCGATTCTTCCCCCTGACCCGGCCGCACCACCCGGCCTACCTTCGTCGACGGAGCCCCCCGGCTCCCCTCCCGTCCGCACGAAGGAGTGCCATGACCCCGACTACCCTCCACAGACGCCGGCCCGCCCGGCTCGTCACCGCCTTCGCCGCCGCTCTCGCCACGCTCGCCGCCGCCTTCGCCGCGGCAGTGGTGACGGCGGCCCCCGCGAGCGCCGCCACGATCTGCGAGCAGTACGGCACCGTCGTCGCCGGCAACTACGTGATCCAGAACAACCGCTGGGGCACCACCGCCACGCAGTGCATCAACACGACGTCGAGCGGCTTCTCGATCACGCAGCAGGACGGCGTGGGCAGCACGTCGGGAGCGCCGGTCTCGTACCCGTCGATCTTCCTGGGCTGCCACTACTCGAACTGCAGCCCGGGCTCGCCGCTGCCGAAGCAGATCAGCACGATCGGCACGGCGCCGAGCAGCATCAGCTACACGTACCCGGGCAGCGGGACGTACAACGCGTCGTACGACATCTGGCTCAACGCCGACACGAACGTCTCCGGCGTGCAGGACACCGAGATCATGATCTGGTTCAACAAGCAGGGGTCGATCCAGCCGATCGGCTCGCGCACCGGCTCGACGTCGATCGCCGGCCGCACGTGGGAGGTCTGGACGGGCAACAACGGTGGCAACAACGTGGTGTCCTACATCTCCGGCTCCCCGATCGGCTCCCTGTCCTTCGACGTCATGGACTTCGTGGACGACACCCTCACCCGCGGCTCGCAGTACGGGAACGCGAGCTGGTACCTCACGAGCGTGCAGGCGGGCTTCGAGCCGTGGATCGGCGGGGTCGGCCTCACGGTGAACTCGTTCTCGGCGTCGGTCACCTCCGGCGGCGGCGGCAACCCGAGCCCCACGCCCACGTCGCCGCCCGTGACTCCTACCTCCGTGGCTGTCACCGGCACGACGACGTCGTCCGTGTCGCTCTCCTGGGCCTCCGCGCTCCACGCGACCAGCTACCAGGTCGAGCGCGCGGTGAACAACTCGGTGACGTTCACGCGCGTCGGCACGCCGAGCGGCACCACCTTCACCGACTCGGGCCTGACCGCCGGCACGCAGTACTTCTACCGGGTCCGGGCCGTCAACAACGTCGGCACCTCGCCGTACTCGACAGTCGTCTCGGCCACCACAGGATCTGACGGCGGCGGCGGGGGCGGTGGGGGCGGGACCACCGTCTGCACCACCACGATCGCCGCGGGGAGCACGTGGACCGGCGGCTACACCGTCAACGTCACGGTGAAGAACACCAGCACCATGACGGTCCTCGCCTGGCGCTCGTCGGTCACGCTCCCGTCGGGTCACTCGCACGTCAACTCGTGGCCGGGCACCTCGACGGTGAGCGGCCAGACCGTCACCCAGGCGAGCCAGTCGTGGAACGCCACCCTGGCCCCGGGCCAGAGCGTGACGTGGGGCATGCAGGCCTCGCGCCCCTCGTCTGCGACCTCGCTGCCGACCTCCGGGTCGTGCGTGGTGGCCGTCCCGTAGCCCTCGTCCTCCACGGGAGGCCGTCCGGCGTGCTGGGGCGCGCCGGACGGCCTTCCGCAGTTCTGCGACGGTGCGGCGGACCCTGGGTGCCATGGACACCGACTCCCCCGCCCGCACGGGCACCTCCCGCCCCGCTGCCATCGTCACCGGCTCCGAGTCCGGCATCGGCCGAGCCACCGTCGTCGCCCTCGCCGAGGCCGGGTTCGACGTGGGTCTCTGCTGGTACGCCGACGAGTCCAAGGCCCAGGACACGGCACGCGAGGCGCGAGGGCACGGCGCCCGCACGGAGCTGCGCCGGCTCGACGTCACGGACACGGCGGCCGTCCCTGCCGTCGTCGACGACCTGGCGTCGACCTTCGGCCGGGTCGACGCCCTGGCCAACGTGGCCGGGACCGGCTCGTCGGCGCCGCTCCTCGACCTGGACCTCGCCGAGTGGCGCTCCGTGATCGCGACCGACCTCGACGGGCCGTTCCTCCTCCTGCAGGCCGCCGCGCGGCACATGGTGGCCGGCGGCCGCGGGGGCAGGATCGTGAACGTCACGAGCGTGCACGAGCACCAGCCGCGCGTCGGCTCGGCCGCGTACTGCGCCGCCAAGGCGGGTCTGGGGCTGCTCACGCAGGTCGCCGCGCTCGAGCTGGGCGAGCACGGCATCACGGTCAACGCCGTCGCCCCGGGCGAGATCGCGACCGCCATGACCGGCCAGGAGGACGAGGACCCCGAGCAGGTCCGGCGCCCCGGGGTCCCGCTCGGCCGGCCGGGGCACGCCCGCGAGGTGGCAGCCGTCATCGCGTTCCTCTGCAGCCCCGCCGCGGCCTACGTCACCGGCGCCTCGTGGGCCGTCGACGGGGGCATGCTCCGGATGGGCCCCATGGCCGGTTCCCACCTGACGAGCGACGACTGGCGTCGTCCGCAGACGTGATGCTCTGACGTCAGGCGGCGACACGCCGCCTGGCCAGCCAAGACGTCAACCTTCGACACGGGTGAAATATCCGTTCGTACCGTCAGAGGATGACATCTACGCACGCTCGCGAACACCGTCGTTCACGCAGCCTGCCCGCGGTCGTGGCCGCGGCGGTCGCCTTTGCGGTCACCTCGACGGTGGCGCCGCCCGCGGCCGCCGACGGCGAGGATCCCGTGGGCGTCCTCGCCGCTCCACCGACCTACCGCGTCTACGGGACGCGCGAAGGGCTGGTCGGCGGCACCACGGCGAACGGCCACGTGATCACGGATCGCGACCACTTCGCCGCGCTGCCGTCGCGCCGGGCGCTGTCGCCGAAGGGCTCCGGACCGTACACGGTGCGGGTCTGCGCCCCGAGCACGAGCCGCTGCGCCTACGCCCCCGTCTGGGACGTAGGCCCGTGGAACACGACCGACGACTACTGGAACGCCTCCCGGCAGAGCTGGACCGACCTGCCGCAGGGACGCCCCCAGGCGCAGGCCGCCTACCAGCACGGCTACAACGGCGGCAAGGACCAGTTCGGACGCACGGTCCTCAACCCCGCGGGCATCGACCTCGCCGACGGGACCTTCTGGGACGCGCTGCGGCTCACGGACAACGCCTGGGTGGACGTCACGTACCTCTGGTCCGGCTCCGGGCCGCGGGGCGTCGTCCGGACGGGCGGCGGGCCGCTCACCGTCCGCTCCGGGCCGGGCACGGGATACTCCGCTGTGGGCCAGGCGGGCCAGTACTCGACGGTGGTGGTCGAGTGCACCGCCCGTGGTACCTGGATCGACGGGTACCTGGGCTCCACCAACCTCTGGAACAGGATCGGCCCGGGCCACTGGGTCTCGGACGCGTACCTCAGCACCGGCACGGGCAACCCCGTCGCGGCAGCCTGCTGACGTCGCCGCGCGCCAACCCTAGACTCTGACACGAGTGTCAAAGTCTGGAGGGGCGGCATGAAGATCGGCGAGGTGGCCCGGCGTGCGGGAGTGACCCCACGCCTCGTGCGCTACTACGAGCAGCAAGGCCTCCTGGAGGCGTCCCGCGAGAGCAACGGGTACCGCAGCTACGACGAGGAGCACGTGGAGCGCGTGCAGCGGGTCGCGAGCCTGATCCGCTCCGGCGTGCCGACCCGCCTGATCAAGGTCCTGCTCGACGCCGAGGCGGCACCGCCCGACGAGGCGTGCCCCCGTGCCGTGGCCGAGCTCCTGGCCGCCGAGCTGGCCGGCCTCGACGACCGCATCGCGTGCCTCAGCAGGAGCCGCGACACGATCCGGGACTACCTCGCCCGCACGGAGGTCCTGGCGGACTCGGCCCCCTGAGAGCGCAGGGGTTCCCGATCCTCGGGGTACGACGCCGGGGCCTCACCCTCCGTACGGAAGGCGAGGCCCCGGCGTCGGGCACCCTGGGGCGTCACTCGACGCCGAGCAGGACCTCCACCGCGCGGCTGAAGAACGCGTCGACCGGGGCCTCCGCGTAACCGTCCGCGCCCTTGGCGCGACCGAAGGTGGCCGACCGCACCTCGCCGGCCGTCAGCGGCTCCTGGCGGTCGAAGTACGCCACGAGACGGTCGCACAGGTCGTCGACGTCGTCCTTGTCGTACCCCTGCTGGCCTGCGGCGGCCGGGGCGAACTTGTCGCCGTCCGGCCGGCCGAGGCGCCCGTACAGCGTGCGGGCACGCTCCGCCAGGGCGTTCATCCACGCCTGCTGGCCGTGGGCGGCGACGTACTCGGCGCGCTGACGCTGGATGAACGCCGCCTCGAGCCGGTCGAGCGCCGCGTCGACCTCGTGCGTGTTGTACCCACCGCGTACCAGGTCGAACGTGGAGGCCTGGATGTCGGCGCTCGTCAGACGCTCGGCCGTGCGGCCCTCGTACGCCTGCCGGGCGTGCTCGAAGAAGTCGTCGACCTCTTCCTTGTCATAGCCCGTGCGCACCTTCGAAACGGTGTTGAACATGCCGCTCACTCGTCGTCGTCCTCCTCGGCCGCCAGCTGCCCGCACGCGCCGTCGATGTCGCTGCCGCGGGTGTCACGGATCGTCGTCGGGATCCCGTGCCCGCGCAATCGTGCCACAAACTCGTCTTCGACCGGACGCTCGCTGGCGGTCCAGATCGAGCCCGGCGTCGGGTTGAGGGGGATCGGGTTCACGTGCACCCAGCCGCGGCCCCGCGCATTGAGCTTGGTCCCCAGCAGGTCAGCCCGCCAGGCATGATCGTTCATGTCCTTGATGAGGGCGTACTCGATGGACACGCGACGACCGGTCACCTCGTAGTAGTGGCGCGCGGCGTCGAGCGTCTCGTCGACCGACCAGCGGGTGTTGATCGGCACCAGCTCGCTGCGCAGGTCGTCGTCCGGGGCGTGCAGGGACAGCGCGAGCGTCACCGGGATGCCCTCGTCGGCCAGCTTCCGCATGGCGGGGACCAGACCCACCGTGGACACGGTGATGTTGCGGGCGCTCATGCCGAGGCCCTCCGGCTGCGGCGCGACGAGCGTGCGCACCGTCTCCATGACGGCCTTGTAGTTGGCCATCGGCTCGCCCATCCCCATGAACACGAGGTTGTTGAGCCGGGCCGGACCACCCGGGATCTCACCCGCGGCGAGCGAGCGGAACGCCGACCGCACCTGCTCCACGATCTCCGCGGTCGACAGGTTGCGGGTCAGGCCCAGCTGGCCGGTGGCGCAGAACGGGCACGCCATGCCGCAGCCTGCCTGGCTGGACACGCAGAGCGTGGTGCGGTTCGGGTAGCGCATGAGCACCGACTCGACCTTGGCGTCGTCGAACAGGTGCCAGAGGGTCTTGACGGTGGTGCCGCCATCCGCCTCGAGCGTCCGAGTCGCCCGGAGCAGGGGCGGGAACAGCGTCTCGGCGAGAGCCTCGCGGCTCGAGGCCGGGAGGTCCGTCATGAGGGCGGGGTCACTCGTGAAGTGCATGAAGTAGTGCGTGGCGAGCTGCTTGGCCCGGAAGGGCTTCTCCCCCGCGGCGACGACGGACGCCACCCGCTCCTCCGGCGTGAGGTCGGCGAAGTGGCGCGGCGGCTTGCCGCGCCGGCGAGGCGCCATCTGGAGCGGGAGGGGCGCCGTCTGGTCGGACGGGCGCACCACGGGTCGGGTTGTCATGTCAGGCCACCACCGAGAGCACGAGATAGACGAAGGGCGCGGTCAGCAGGAGAGAGTCCAGCCGGTCGAGGACACCACCGTGCCCGGGCAGGAGCGTGCCCATGTCCTTCAAGTCTAGGTCGCGCTTCAGCAGCGACTCCGCGAGATCGCCGATGGTGGCGGTCACAGCGCTCAGGACACCGAGCGCCACGCCTACCCAGGGGCTCTCATTCAACCCGTACACCGCGCCGACGACACCAACCGCCGTGGCCAGCGCCACAGAGCCACCGAGGCCCTCCCAGGTCTTCTTCGGGCTGACCGTGGGCGCGAGCGGGTGCCGGCCGAAGAGCACGCCGGCGATGTACCCACCGGTGTCGCCCGCCACCGCGAGCATGACGAACAGCGCCACGCGGATCTCGCCGTCCGGCTGCGACAGCATCAGCACCACGAAACCCGCCATGAACGGCAGGTAGGCCGCCGCGAACACCGCCGCGGCGGCGTCACGGACGGCGCCTGTGCCCGACCCGTCCAGCGCACGCCACACCACGGACGCCGCGACCGTCAGCACGAAGGCGACCAGCAGGGCCTCCGGACCCGCCTCGGGGCCGGAGAAGTACGCCGACACCTCCATGCCCGCCGCGCCGATCATGAGCGGCAGCATGGGGAGCCGCACGCCCCGCCGGGCGAACGCCTGCCGGAGCTCCCACAGCGCCGCCCACAGGGCGATCACCACGAACGCCACGAACGGCTCGGGACGGAAGTACAGCGACGCCCCCACGATCCCGAGCAGGCCGAGGCCTACCGCGATCGCGGCGGGAAGGTTCCGGCCCGCACGGGAGGCGCGCGGTTCGGCGGGTGTCGCACCTGTGGCGGCATCCGGTTCTGGAGTCATGGTGTCGGCTGGCGCGCGGCTCGGCGTCTGACGATTGGCGACGGTGGCCATCAGACCTCGAGCAGCTCGCTCTCCTTGGCCGCGAGCAGCTGGTCGATCGCGTCGACGTGGCTCTTGGTGAGCGACTCCAGCTCCTTCTCGGCGCGCCCCACCTCGTCCTCGCCCGCCTCGCCGTCCTTGACGATGCGGTCGAGCTCTTCCTTGGCCTTGCGGCGGACGTTGCGGACGCTGACGCGCGCCTCCTCGGCCTTGGTCTTGGCGAGCTTCACGTAGTCGCGACGGCGCTCCTCTGTGAGGGAGGGCAGCACCACGCGGATGGCAACGCCGTCGTTGCCCGGGTTGACACCCAGGTCCGAGTCGCGGAGGGCCTTCTCGATGCCCGACATCGAACCCTTGTCGAACGGCACGATGAGCACCGTGCGCGCGTCGGGGATGTTGAAGGAGGCGAGCTGCTGCAGCGGCGTGGGCGCACCGTAGTAGTCGACCGTGAGCTTGCTGAACATCCCGGCGTTCGCGCGGCCGGTACGGATGCCCGCGAAGTCCTCCTTGGCGACCTCGATCGCCCTGTCCATCTTCTCCTCGGCTTCGAGAAGGGTCTCGTCGATCACCGGTGCTCCTGTCCTAGTACGTGTCGTGCGGGGGTCACAATACGGAAGTCTGCCAGTCGGACCGTCAGACGGCGGTGAGCAGCGTGCCGATCTGGTCTCCGAGCAGCGCTCGGGTCACGTTCCCCTGCTCCTCCAGGCCGAACACGCGCATCGCCACGTCGTTGTCGCGGCACAGCGCCATCGCCGTGTCGTCCATGACGCCGAGGCGTCCCACGAGGGCCTCCGTGTAGGTCAGCCGGTCGAGCTTGCGGGCCGACGGGTCCTTGCGCGGGTCGGCCGTGTACACGCCGTCCACGCCGTTCTTGCCCATGAGAACCTCTTCGCAGTGCACCTCCAGCGCGCGCTGCACGGAGACGGTGTCCGTCGAGAAGTACGGCATGCCGGCGCCGGCGCCGAAGATGACGACGCGGCCCTTCTCGAGGTGGCGGATCGCCCGCAGCGGGATGTACGGCTCCGCGACCTGGCCCATCGTGATGGCGGTCTGCACCCGCGTCTTGACGCCGGCCTGCTCCAGGAAGTCCTGCAGCGCCAGGCAGTTCATCACCGTGCCCAGCATGCCCATGTAGTCGGCGCGGGCGCGGTCCATGCCGGCCTGCGACAGCTCGGCGCCGCGGAAGAAGTTGCCGCCGCCCACGACGATCGCTACCTGAACGCCCTCCCGGACTGCCGCGGCGATCTCCTTGGCCACGCGGCGCACCACGTCGGCGTCAAGGCCTACGCTCCCGCCGCCGAAGGTCTCGCCCGACAGCTTCAGGAGCACCCTGCGTGCAGGCCGCCCCAGGTCGTCCACCGCGTGTGTCCCGTTCGTCGCTACCTCGTCGCTCACTGCTGCGTCACCCTTCGTCCCGTCGTCCACACCATCCGGCCAGGGCTCACGTTCTTCCCCGGCATCTTGCCCGACGGACGGTCCTCCCGCCTGGGCGGACCGCCACCTCCCGCACCGGCCACCAGGGTGGACGACGCCGTAGGTCACCTTCCGTACGCGAGGCAGGCTCCGGCGTCGGGCGGCCGGGGCGGACGAGGCCGCGCGCACACGTATCTCCCAGGTTGTGCACCTGTGTCGATACGCGGGGGCCCGGCACGCGCGAGCGCGCGTGCCGGGCCACCAGTGCTATTTCAGGAGCCGACGCGGAAGCGGACGAACGCCGACAGCGTGCCGTTGACCCCGGCGACGTGCTTGGCGACCGTGGTCTTCGGGTCCTTGGCCAGGGGCTGCTCCAGGAGGACGACCTCCTTGAAGAAGCCACCCAGGCGGCCCTCGATGATCTTCGGCAGCGCGGCCTCGGGCTTGCCCTCGTTGCGCGAGGTCTCCTCGGCGATCTCGCGCTCCTTGGCGACGATGTCCGCGGGGACCTCCTCGCGCGCGAGGTACTTCGGGGCCATCGCGGCGACGTGCTGCGCGACGTCCTTGGCCACGGCCTCGCCGGCCTCGTCGGTCACGACGAGAACACCGATGGTCGGGGGCAGGTCCTTGGCCGTCTTGTGCAGGTACGTCGTGACCTTCGGGCCCTCGACGCGGGCGACGCGGCGCAGGACGATCTTCTCGCCCATGGTCGCGCCCTGGGTGGCGATCAGGTCGGCGACGGTCCCGTCGGCGGCCGGCGCGGCGAGCGCGGAGTCCGTGTCGGTCGCACCGGCAGCGGCGACGGCCTTGAGGACCGAGTCGGCCAGCGCGATGAACTTGTCGTTCTTCGCGACAAAGTCGGTCTCCGAGTTGAGCTCGATCATCGTGGCGGCCTGACCGGAGGCGGTCTCGGCGACCTCGACGGCCACGAGGCCCTCGGAGGTGGTGTTGCCCTCGCGCTTGGCGGCGCGGGCAAGACCCTTGGTGCGGATGATCGCTACGGCCTTCTCGGCGTCGCCGTCGGCCTCGTCCAGGGCCTTCTTGACGTCGAGCATGCCGGCGCCGGTGCGCTCGCGCAGGGCCTTGATGTCAGCGGCGGTGTAGTTCGCCATGGTTCTGGTCCTCCGTGCTGGTTGCTTGGTACGTGGGAGCGGTGCGCGCGGGCCGGGTCACCCGTGAGGGTGTACCCGGCCCGCGCGTGCCGTCACTCGGACTCGGGCGCAGCGGTCTTCTCGGCCGGGGCCTCGACGGCCTCGGTCTCGACGACCTCGGCGGCGGGGGCCTCGACGGCCTCCGTGGCCTCGGCGGCGGGAGCCTCGACGGCCTCCGCGGCGGGAGCCTCAGCGACCTCAGCCTCGGCGACGGGGGCCTCGACGGCCTCCGTGGCGGCGGCCTCGGCCGGGGCCGCGGTCGTGTCACCGGCGAGGAGCTCGCGCTCCCACTCGGCCAGCGGCTCCGCCTCGGGGGTGGCCTCGGCGCCGGTCGCCTTGCCGGAGTGGCGCTGCATGAGGCCCTCGGCGGCGGCGTCGGCGATCACGCGGGTGAGCAGCGTGACGGAGCGGATCGCGTCGTCGTTGCCCGGGATCGCGTAGTCGACCATGTCGGGGTCGCAGTTGGTGTCGAGGATCGCGACCACCGGGATGTTCAGCTTGCGCGCCTCGTCGACAGCGAGGTGCTCCTTGTTCGTGTCGACGATCCACACGGCCGAGGGAACCTTGGCCATGTCGCGGATGCCGCCGAGCGTGCGAGCGAGCTTGTCCTTCTCGCGGCGCAGCACCAGGAGCTCCTTCTTCGTGAGGCCGGAGGCGGCCACGTCGTCGAAGTCGATCTCCTCGAGCTCCTTGAGGCGCTGGAGACGCTTGTGCACGGTGGTGAAGTTGGTGAGCATGCCGCCCAGCCAGCGGTGGTTCACGTACGGCATGCCGACGCGGGCGGCCTGCTCGGCCACGGGCTCCTGCGCCTGCTTCTTGGTGCCGACGAAGAGGATGCTGCCGCCGTGGGCGACGGTCTCCTTGACGAACTCGTACGCGCTGTCGATGTAGGACAGCGACTGCTGGAGGTCGACGATGTAGATGCCGTTGCGCTCCGTGAAGATGAACCGCTTCATCTTCGGGTTCCAACGACGGGTCTGGTGTCCGAAGTGGACACCGCTCTCGAGGAGCTGACGCATGGTCACGACGGCCATGGCACTTCCTTCCGGCGCGGTCCGGGATCCTCCCAGGCCCCGCGCACAGTCAGGCGACTCGGGCCGGGGCCCGGGTCGCGATCTCGGTTGACGGCACCCGGACGGGTGCCCCTGGCGTCACCCCGTGCCTGGCACCGGAGACCCGAGGGCCGCCGGACCGCTGCCGGAGCGGGAGAGCGTGACGCGCGACGTCGGCCGGTCGCGCGGGTCCCCCGAAAGATCGAGGGAGAGAGCGCACGCCGGTCGCGGGTTGAAGTCTACCCGAACCGGGTAGCACCGCCGGACCGCCTGCGTTGTGCCCTCACCGGTGGTGCAGCACGTGGCCGGTGACCGTCACGACGAGGCTGAGGACACCCGCCACAAGCATGCCGAGGCCGATGCCCGCGTCCCCGCCGACGGCCAGGAGCAGGGCCCCGACAGCGGCGCCCAGGAGGATCAGGGCCACCGCGAGCAGGCGGCGCGGCCAGCTCGCCCCGGAACCGCCGGCGAGGCGGGAGTCGGCAGCGAGGCCCGTGAGCGTGGAGGTGACCACCACGGTGGTCACGTCCTTGACCGCGAGCCGACGCGCGGCCGCAGCCTGGATACCCATCGCGAGCGCCAGCACCCCTGTGACGACGAAAGCCCACACGGTGCCCTCCGTGGGTGTACTCACGAGCGCGCCCACTCCGAGCCCCGTCGCGAGCACGCCGGTCAGGCCGAAGGCGACGGTCGAGGCCCGCACCCAGTCGGCGGGGCCGCTGTTGACCAGCCGGCCACCCACGATCGCACCGAGGAAGAAGCCGCCGAGGGCGAGGGCCGGGCCGAGGACCGGCAGGTCGTCACCGCCCGCCAGCGCCATCCCGAGGATGACGACGTTGCCGGTCATGTTGGCGGTGAACACCCGGTCGAGGCCCAGGAAGCCGACCGCGTCCACGATCCCCGTGGTGAACGTCAGGACGAGCATGAGGACGAGCTGGATCGTCGCGGGGGCGGGGCGGGGCGCGGAGGTCACCGCGACATGATGTCATCCGCGCCGGCCGGGGCGCGGCATGCCGGCTCGACGGCGGACCGCGCACGCGAGGCCGACCACACTGCGCGGTCCGGGCGGCTCGTGCACAGCGGGCCGCCGCGACCGGGCGGCGCACGGCCGGGTACGGGAACGTCGTCGGCATGACCCAGGTCCTCCGCCGCCGCGTCGCGGCCCTCGCCGTCCTGCTGCTCGTCGTGCTCCTGACGCCCGCCCCGGCGGCGGCGCGGAGCGAACCGTCCGGACGAACGGAGCCTGGCGCACGGGCCGAGCCGGCCGCGCGGGCCGCGGCCGCACGGGCCGAGCCGGCCGCGCGGGCCGAGCCGGCGGAGACCGGCTACGTGTCCCCCGTGCCCGGCGTCGACCCGCCGGACGGCCTGGTGCGGGGGTTCGACCCGCCGGCGGAGCGGTGGAGCGCGGGCCATCGCGGAGTCGACCTCCTGTCGGCACCCGGCGCGTCGGTCGTCTCGCCCGGCCCGGGGATCGTCACGTTCGCCGGCCAGGTCGCGGGCCGGGGCGTGCTCGTGGTGACGCACCCGGACGGCCTCCGGTCGAGCCTCGAGCCGGTGGTCCCCGTCGTGGCGGTGGGCGACGTCGTGGCTGCCGGGACGCCCGTCGGCGTGGTCGAGGGCGGTGGTTTCGTCGGCGGACCCGGGACGAGCCACTGCGCACCGGCGACCTGCGTGCACTGGGGCGTGCGACAGGGCGAGCGCTATCTCGACCCGCTGACACTCCTCGACCGCCCGGTCATCGTGCTGCTGCCGACAGGCTGACGGGCGGGCGCCCTCAGGCGCGTGGGAAGGCCTGGGCGTAGACGCGCTGGAGGCGGTCCGCGTCCACGTGGGTGTACCGCTGCGTCGTGGCGAGGTTGGCGTGCCCGAGCACCTCCTGCACCGCACGCAGGTCCGAGCCGCCCTGGAGCAGGTGCGTGGCGGCCGAGTGGCGCAGCGCGTGCGGTGCCACGTCCTCGACGCCGGCCAGCGCCGCGAGCCGGTGCACCGCGTCGCGCACCTGTCGCTGCCCCCAGCGCCCGCCGCGCTCGCCGATCAGCAGCGCCTGCCCGCTCATGCCGGAGACGAGCGCCGGCCTGCCCACCGTCAGCCACGCGTCGACGGCTCGCGCGGCAGGGAGCCCGAAGGGGACCACCCGTTCCTTGCCACCCTTGCCCAGGACCCGGACGAGGCGTTCGCGGGCGTCGACGTCGCCGACGTCCACCGAGACCAGCTCGCCCACGCGGATCCCCGCTCCATAGAGGAGCTCGGCGGCGGCCCAGGCGCGCAACGCCGAGGGCCGGGTCACGTCGTCGGCCTCGGCGGCGGCCTCCCGGGCGGTGTCGAGGAGCCGTGCGGCCTCGTCGACCGCGAGGACCGTCGGCAGGGTGCGCGGCACCTTCGGGCTGGCGAGGCGGGCCGACGGGTCGGTCGCCACCAGGCCGGTCCGGTGCGCCCAGCGCAGGAACGCCCGGGCGGACGCCCCACGCCGGGCGAGCGTCGCCCGGGCAAGGCCTCGTTCCGACTGGGCACCGAGCCAGCCGCGCAGGACGGCGAGGTCGAGGCCGTCGAGCCCACCGCAGCCGTGGCGCACCCCGTACCGCAGGAGGTCCGTCACGTCGGCCACGTACGCGCGACGCGTGTGCACCGAGTGACCGCGCTGTGTGTCCAGGTGCACGGCAAAGCGCCTGACGGCGTCGGCCAGCTCCGCCGGGAGACGCGGCACACCGGACGACTGGGAATGGTCCACGTCGGCCAGTCTGCCTCGCCGCCCTGTCGTGCCCGGTCAGGGCAGCCCGGCGTGTCCTTCATGTCAGGATCTCCGCAACCTCCAGCTGCCGTCCTGGTTCTCCGCCAGCCCGCGGAGCTCCAGGATCCCGAGCGCGCCGAGCGTCTCCATGACCGACAGCCCCGCCACCCTCGCCACAGCCTCCGCGGCGGCGGCCTGGCGTACCGGGAGGGCGTCGAGGACCGCGCGCCCCGCCGGGTCCAGGTCGTCTCCCGGCCGGGTCTCACCCTGGCGCTCGGGAGCGGCGTCCACCCCGGCGTGCCCGGCCAGCTCGGCCGCCTCGGCGGCGTCCGTGACGCACACCGCCGCACCCTGGCGCAGCAGCTCGTGACACCCCGCGGACGCCATCGACGTCACCGGTCCCGGTACCACGCCCAGTGGCCGGAAGAGACGCGTGGCGTGGTTCGCCGTGGACAGCGCACCGGACCGCACCGACGCCTCGACCACGATCGTCGCGCCGGTCACCGCGGCGATCAGCCGGTTCCGCTTGAGGAACCGCTGCTTGCCGGGGACGGAGCCGGGCGGCACCTCGCTGACGACCGCCCCTTCCTCGGTCGTGCGGCGCAAGAGGTCGGAGTTGCCTGCCGGGTAGAGCCGGTCGACACCGCCCGCGAGGAAGGCCACCGTCGGTCCGCCCGCTGCGAGCGCACCGTGGTGCACGGCGGTGTCCACGCCGTAGGCGCCGCCCGACACCACGGTGAAACCGCGGTGGGTCAGCCCTGCGGCGAGCCGCCCGCCCACATGGGCGCCGTAGTCCGTGCAGGCACGGGACCCCACCACGGCGACCGAGCGGGCGACGAGCGCGCCGAGGTCGGCGCTCCCCCGCACCCACAGCGCGAACGGGGAGATGGCTCCGAGGTCGTCGAGGCCCGCCGGCCACCGCGGGTCGCCCGGGACCAGGAGCGTCCCGTCGTAGCGCGCGAGGACCTTCAGGTCGCCCTCCGGATCGAGCCCGGGAAGGCGCCCGGACCAACGGCGCACCCCGGCGAGAAGCCGGCCGACGGCGTCCGGGGTGACAACCGCCGCGGGCTCGACGGCCGTGGCGGCAGCCAGGCCTGCTCCGCCGGTGGGCACCGGGCCCCTGCCGCCAGCCGCCGGCCCGCCGGCGGGCACCGGCAGGATCCGGCCGGGCAGGTCGGCCGCGTGCGCGGGACGACCCGGGGACGACGCCCGGGCAAGGATCCGCCGGAGCGTCGCCTCCGCCCGTCCTGGCGCGCGGACGGCCTCGAGGACCCACTCCAGCGCGTCGACCGCTCCCAGGTGCTGAACGAGGGCGCCCGCCGCCTCGTCGCCCGGCTCAGCGAGCCGGCTCCAGGCAGCGGCAGCGAGCGCCGGGTCGGTCGCGTCGAACCGCAGCCGTACCTCGCTCCTGCCGCCCTGCCGGACACCACCAGGGCCCGTCCGGACCGGTCCCCGGGTCGGGACGCTCCCCCAGCCACCGGCTTCGTCCGGCAACGTGTCGAACAACGTGTCAGCCATGGTGCTCCCTCGTCCGCAGACCGACGGCGCGGCCCACATCGTCTACCGTCGGCACGTCACGTCCGCCGAGGTCTGCCAGGGTCCAGGCGACCCGCAGCACCCGGTCGGCCCCCCGGAGGCTGAGCGTGCCCTTCTCGAGCGCGTCGTCGATCACACGCAGCACGTCCGCCCGCGCACCGAGCAGGTCGCGCAGCCACCCGCCCGACGCCTCCGCGTTGGTGACCCACTGGGTACCCGCGAGACGGGCGCGCGCCGCCTCGCGCGCGCCGACCACCCGCGCCGCCACCACCGCGGACGGCTCACCTGGGCCGGCCGCCCGCGCCTCGCGGGTGACCGGGTTCACCGTCAGCTGGAGGTCCACACGGTCGAGCAGCGGGCCTGACAGACGGGCGAAGTACCGGCGCCGGGCGTGGGCGCTGCACGTGCAGCCGATCCCCTTGCCGGACCCGTGCCCGCACGGGCAGGGGTTCGCGGTCAGCACCATCTGGAACCGTGCCGGGTACCGTGCGGCGCCCCCGGAACGATGGATGACCAGCTCCCCGTGCTCGATCGGCTGGCGGAGGGTGTCGAGCACCCTCGCATTGAACTCCGGCGCCTCGTCGAGCATCAGTACGCCCCGGTGCGCCCGGGACGCCGCACCCGGGCGCGGCACGCCCGACCCGCCGCCCACCACGGCGGGTGCCGTCGCGGTGTGGTGCGGGTCCTCGTACGGCGGGCGCCGGATCAGCCCGTGCCCGGGGTCGAACGTCCCCGCGATCGAGTGCACGGCCGTCACCTCGACGGCCTCCCTGTCGGTCAGGTCCGGCAGGATCCCGGGGAGCCGGGCGCCGAGCATCGTCTTGCCCGCACCCGGCGGCCCGACGAGCAGGAGGTGGTGCCCGCCTGCGGCCGCGATCTCCAGGGCGGACCGGGCGTGTTCCTGGCCGAGCACGTCGGCCAGGTCGCCCGCCCCGCGGGGAGCCCGCGGGGGCCGGAGCCGCAGCACGGGCTCGACGTCACGCACCAGGTCCGCCGGACCGCCGTGCAGCGCGACGACCTCGCCCAGGCTCGCCGCGCCCGACACCCGGGCGCCGGGCACGAGCCGAGCCTCGTCGACGTCGCCGGCGGCGACCACCACGTCCCGGTAGCCCGCGGCGACTGCAGCGGCCACGGCGGGCAGCACGCCGCGCACGGGCTGGAGGCGACCGTCGAGGCCGAGCTCACCGAGGTGGATCGTCCGCTCGAGACCGCTCGACGGGATCTCGCCGGCGCCCGCGAGGATCGCCACCGCGACGGCGAGGTCGTAGCCGCTGCCCTGCTTGCGCAGCGACGCGGGCGAGAGGTTCACGGTGATCTTCTTGACCGGCCAGCAGAGCCCGGTCGACGTCACGGCTGCCTTGACCCGGTCGCGGGACTCGCTCAGCGCCGTGTCGGGGAGCCCCACGAGGGTGAACCCCGGTACGGAGGCGGCGAGGTGCGCCTGGACCTCGACCACGTGGCCGGCGAGGCCCACGAGCGAGACCGCGAGCGTGGTGGCGACACCCACTCAGACCACCCCCTCGAGGTGCTCCACGACGGCCGCGCCCGCCCGGGGCAGGGTCACGGCCACCACGTCGATCCGGACCCCGGCGAAGTGCACGGGCACGTCGGCACCGTCGGCGCAGCGCAGCCGGTGGTGGCTCAGGTACTGGCCGGCGAGCACTCTCAGGCGTGCCAGCTTGCGGGCGGTCACCCCCTCGGCCGGATGACCGAACCCGGTGCCCGACCGCGTCTTGACCTCGATCACGACCAGCAGGTCGCCGTCGATCGCGACGAGATCGAGCTCGCCGCCCTTGCCCCGCCAGTTCCGGTCGAGCACCGGCCAGCCGCGAGCAGCCACATGCCTGGCCGCCACCGCCTCGCCGTACTTCCCGACGCCGTCCTTTGCGCGCATCGTCCACCTCCGTGACCACCATGGGTCAACCGGAGGGTGCGCCGGGGCCGCCCGCGGGGCGGCTGTGCACGGACCGGGCAGAAGGGTGGGTGTGGTCGGGCTCGGAGGGGCCCGGACCCGTCACGACGACAGGTCGAGCCCTTCCGCGAGCTCGCCCGCGAGGGGCCGACCGTGGCCCCGGCTCAGAGCGCGAGCTCTGCCTTGGCCAGCTCCTCGACGTTGACGTCCTTGAACGTCACGACGCGCACGGACTTCACGAACCGGGCGGACCGGTACACGTCCCACACCCAGGCGTCGCCGAGCCGCAGCTCGAAGTACACCTCGCCCGCCGCGGACCGCACCTGCAGGTCCACCTGGTTGGCGAGGTAGAAGCGACGCTCGGTCTCGACCACGTACGCGAACAGGCCCACCACGTCGCGGTACTCGCGATAGAGGGCGAGCTCCATCTCGGTCTCGTAGTTCTCCAGGTCTTCGGCGCTCACGTCGCTATCATCCCATCGGCACGCAAACCGTCGTCCTCGAACGGCCCGGCCGGATCGAGGTCCAGGCCGGGGACCAGGCCGAGCTCCAGACCCCGTTCCAGGACGAGCCCACCGGGCACGCCCACGCCGGGCAGGTTCCACGAGCGGCGGTGCAGCGGCGTGGTGCCGTGCTCCCTCAGCGCCTCGAGGTGGGCGGGCGCGCTGTAGCCCTTGTTCTGGTCCCAGGCGAAGGCCGGGTGCTCCGCGGCCAGTCGCGTGAGGATGCCGTCACGCTCGACCTTGGCGAGCACGCTCGCCGCCGCCACGGAGGCGCAGCGCAGGTCCGCCTTCACGAGGGTGCTGACCCTCGGGTCCGGCCACGGGCCCATCGCCGTGGGCACGTGGTCCGCCACCTCGAAGCCGGGCTCGCCGCCCGGGCCGTCGAGGGAGGCCGCCTCGAATAGATCTGCGACCGGGGTCGTCAGCCAGTCGTGGGAGCCGTCGAGGAGCACCATGTCGACCGGCCCGGCAAGCTCGCGCACCTGGGCGAGCGCGCGGCGCCCGGCCAGGCGCAGGGCGCCGATGATGCCGTGCTCGTCGATCTCCGACGCCTCGGCGTGCCCGACCGCGTACGCCACGGCCCAGCGGCGGAGCGCCGGCACGAGCTGCTCACGGGCGGACGGGGTGAGGAGCTTCGAGTCCGTGAGGCCCTTCGGCGCGGTACGCGTGGCGGCGTCGACCACCACCACCCCGACGCTCACCGGGCCGGCCAGCGCACCCCGGCCCACCTCGTCCATACCCGCCACCAGGCGGGCTCCGGAGGCGAGGAGAGACCGCTCCTGGCGGAGCGTCGGCGCCTTGCGCGGGGCGGCCGCGCTGCGGGGGACGGCTGCACTGCGGGGGGCGGCCGCACTGCGGGTCCGCGGGGCGGCGTCGGGCACGACCTGCGTCACAGCGCCGCGTCCTCCCTGCGGGCCATGGCCGTCCCGGTGGCGCCCGCGTCGGGGACGTCCACGTAGACGTCCTCGGGGTTGTTGTGCCAAGTGGCCCGGTCGAACGGCCAGACCGTGGCGAAGGCGACCCCGACCACGTTCTCGACGGGGACGAACCCGCCGCCCTCCTTGCTGCCGTTGTAGCGGGAGTCCTTCGAGTTCTGGCGGTTGTCGCCCATCACCCAGAGCATCCCGTCGGGCACCGTCTGGTCGAACGGGTCCTGGCTGGGGGACGAACCGGGGGCGATGTACTCGGTCTCGTCGATGGGTGCGCCGTTGATGCTCACGCGCCCCTCGGCGTCGCAGCACACGACCTGGTCACCGGGCAGCCCCACGACCCGCTTGATCAGGTGCTCGCCCGTGTCCTGCGGCAGCAGGCCGACGAACGTCAGCCCGGTCGTGATCGCGTTGCCCGCCGGCCCACGGTCGGGGGCGACGTACGGCGGCAGCCAGCCGCCCGGGTCCTTGAACACGACGATGTCGCCGTGCCGCAGGTCGAACGGCCCCGGCGTCAGCCGCGACACCATCACCCGGTCGCCCTCGACCAGGGTCTGCTCCATCGACGCGCTGGGGATGAAGAACGCCTGCACCAGGAACGACTTGATCAGCCACGACAGCACCAGCGCGCTCACCACGATGATGGCCGCCTCGCGCAGCATCGCCAGGGTGCCCGAACGCGGCTCCCGCTCACGGCGCCGGCCGCGGCCGGCCGCGGGCTGCTCCGAGGGAACGGCACCCCAAGGATCTACGTCGGTCAAGGGGTTCCCATCGGTCGGAGCGGTGTTCGCCGTACGGTCGGAGTTCATCACGCACCCACTCTTCCACCTCGGTGGGTACGCAGCGAAACGACCCTACGTCACGGCGCGGCGTCCTCCCGACGCGCCGCGGCGGCCGCGGCGCCTGCGGCCGGGACGTCCACGAACACGTCCTCGGGGTTGGTGTGCCAGGTGGCCCGGTCGAACGGCCACACCGTCGTGAAGGCGGCCCCGACCACGTTCTCCACCGGCACGAAGGCACCGCCCGGGCTCTGCCCGTTGTACCGGGAGTCCTTGGAGCCCTGGCGGTTGTCGCCCATCACCCACAGCATCCCGTCGGGCACGGTCTCGTCGAACGGGTCCTGGCTCGGCCGCGAGCCGGGGGCGATGTACGCCGTCTCGTCGACCGGCACGCCGTTGACGCTCACCCGCCCGTCGGCGTCGCAGCACACGACCTGGTCGCCCGGCAGGCCGACGACCCGCTTGATCAGGTGGTCCCCCGAGTCCTGGGGCAGCAGGCCGACGAACGTGAGGCCGTCCGTCACCGCATCACCCACCGCGCCGCGGTCCACAGGAAGGGGCGGCTCGAGCCAGCCGCCCGGGTCGACGAACACCACGATGTCGCCGTGCCGCAGCTCGAACGGCCCCGGCGTCAGCTTCGACACCATGACCCTGTCGCCCTCGACCAGCGTCTGTGCCATCGACGGGCTCGGGATGAAGAACGCCTGCACCAGGAACGACTTGATCAGCCACGACAGCACCAGCGCGCTCACCACGATGATCGCCACCTCACGCAGCATCGCCAGGGGGCCGGTACGCGTCTCCCGTTCACGGGTGTCAGAGCTCGTCACACCCCCACTCTTCCATCTCGGTGCGGTTCGCCACGAATGTCCCCCACCCGGGGTCAGGCCGGGGCACGACGACGCCCGGCCGTCCCCGAAGGGGCGGCCGGGCGTCGGGCACAGCCGGGTGCGACCGGGGTCAGCGCACGGTGTCGCGCTTCTCCTTGATCTTCGCCTTCTTGCCGCGCAGCGCGCGCAGGTAGTACAGCTTGGCGCGGCGGACGTCACCGCGCGTCATGACCTCGACAGAGTCGATCGTGGGGGCGTGCATCGGGAAGGTGCGCTCCACGCCGACGCCGAAGCTGACCTTGCGGACCGTGAAGGTCTCGCCGATGCCACCACCGTGGATACGGATGACGACGCCCTGGAACGCCTGGATGCGGGAGCGGTTGCCCTCGACGACCTTGACGTTGACCTTCAGGGTGTCGCCCGCGCGGAAGTCCGGGATATCGCTGCGCAGCGAGGCTGCGTTGACCATGTCGAGCGTCTGCATTGTTCTCTCCGGGCCTGCCACAGGTCAGGCACGATCTCGTGGGCCGTCTCACGGGGAGCGGACCGGTGCTGTCAGAAGAAGTGCGGTACGTCGTGTGCGCGGTCGGGGCGGTCCTGGCCTGCAGGCTCCGCCCGGTCGTCCCCTGTGGCAGAGACCTGACCGGCGACGCACCGACGCACCATTCTGCCACAGTGCGGGCGCCGCGCCTGCCCGCGGTCGTTGTGACGCACGACGTGGCGCCCGCCCCGACACGGCGTGGCGGCGTCAGCGACGCACCAGCCGCCCGTCCTCGACCACCCAGCCCAGCTCGCGGAGCTGCGCCAGGTCGTGCTTGTCGAGCGCCGTGACGTCGAGCGCCGCGACCATGTCGGGACGTCGCTCCGCCGTGCGCTCCAGGGCGCGGTCGCGCCGCCAGCGCTCGATCCGGGCGTGGTGCCCCGACAGCAGCACCTCGGGGATCTCGAGCCCGGCCCACGCCGGAGGCTTGGTGTAGACGGGGTACTCGAGCAGCCCGGCCGCACCGTGCGACTCCTCGACCAGCGACGCGGGGTTGCCCACCATCCCGGGGATCAGCCGCGCCACGGCCTCGATCATCACGAGCGCCGCGACCTCACCGCCGTTGAGCACGTAGTCGCCGATCGACAGCTCGCTCACGGCCACGCCTGCCGCACGGTAGTGCTCGGCGACGCGCGCGTCGATCCCCTCGTACCGCCCGCAGGCCACCACCAGGTGGTCCTCCGTGGCGAGGGCCTCGGCGTGGCGCTGCGTGAACACCTCGCCCGACGGCGTCGGGACGATCAGGTGCGCGCCGCCCGGGGCCGGCTCACCGCCCGGGGCGACCGCGGCGTCGTCGGGCGCGGCGGACAGGATGCTGTCCAGCGCCGTGCCCCACACGTCCGGGCGCATGACCATGCCCGCGCCGCCCCCGAACGGGGTGTCGTCGACGGTGCGGTGCCGGTCGGTGGTCCAGTCACGCAGGTCGTGCACCCGCAGGTCCAGCAGGCCCGACTGGCGGGCCTTGCCCACCAGGGACAGGTCGAGCGCCGCGAGGTAGCCGGGAAAGATCGAGACGACGTCGACGCGCACGTCAGTCCTCGTCCGGCTCGCCGTCGGCGGGCGCAGGCCCCGGCGAGGGCGAGGGCTCCGGGTGGTCGATGATCGCGTTCTCCGCGTCCCGGGCCAGCAGGCCTCCGGGCGGGTCGAGGACGACCCGGCCGCCGGCGACGTCGACCACGGGCACCATCGCCCGGACGAAGGGCACGAGCGTGCGCTCGCCGCCGGTCTCCTTGATCAGCAGCGCGTCGTGCGCGGGCATGTGCTCGAGCGCCACGACGGTGCCCACCACCGTCCCGTCCGTCAGCTCCGCGCGCAGCCCCGCGAGCTCGTGCGGGTACCAGGCGTCCTCCTCGTCGGAGGCGTCAGCCTCGATGACGAGCTCCACGCCGCGCAGGGCCTCGGCCGCCTCGCGGCCCACGACCTCGGCGAACGTGACGAGCCAGCGGCCCTGGTGCACGCGTGTGCGGGTCACCGTGAGCGGCCCGGCACCGGGAGGTTCGGTCGCCAGGACCTCCCCCACCGCCAGGCGGGTCTCGGGGTCGTCCGTGCGCAGGTCCAGGGCGATCTCGCCCTTGAGACCGTGCGGCTTGCCCACGCGGGCCACGGTGAGCTGCATGTCTCTCCTCGGTGAGCGAGCGAGGCCCGGTCCGTCGCGGACCGGGCCTCGCCTCAGTGTGTGTCGCCTCGGCTCAGCGCCGGTCGACGTCCACGACGTCGATCCGCACGGGGCCGTCCGTCGCCAGCGCACCGACGACGGTGCGCAGAGCACGTGCCGTCCGACCACCTCGGCCGATGACTCGGCCCAGGTCCTCGGGGTGCACGCGGACCTCGAGCAGGTCTCCCCTGCGCAGCGTCTTGCCGGCCACCCGGACGTCGTCCGGGTGGTCGACGATGCCGCGCACCAGGTGCTCGAGGGCGTCCGCGAGCATCAGGCCTCGTCGCCCTCGGCGGCCGGCTGCTCGGCGGGAGCAGCAGCAGCCTTCTCGGCAGCCCTGGCCTTGACCTTCTCGGCCTCGAGCGCGACGGCCTCGACGGCGGACGCCGTGTCGACCTTCTCGCCCTTGACGCGCAGGGTGCCCTCGGCGCCCGGCAGGCCCTTGAACTTCTGCCAGTCACCGGTGATCTTGAGGAGGTTCAGCACCTGCTCGGTGGGCTGCGCGCCGACACCGAGCCAGTACTGGGCGCGCTCCGAGGTGATCTCGATGAACGAGGGCTCCTCAGTGGGGTGGTACTTGCCGATCTCCTCGATCACGCGGCCGTCGCGCTTGGTGCGCGAGTCGGCGACGACGATGCGGTAGTACGGCGCGCGGATCTTGCCGAGGCGCTTGAGACGAATCTTGGTGGCCACTTGGGTGGTCTCTCCTGGTTCTTGGTTTGGCGACCCGCACACCAGGCCCGTGGGGTTGGGCAGGTGGATGGGGTCAGGACACGGCGAACGCAGGAGAGAGGGGCCTGGGCACGCCGAGTACCCGGCTATTGTGCCAGACGCCCCGACGCCCCACCAACCAGTGATACCTCACACCGGGAGGCAACCGGTCCCGGGCCGCCGGAACGGTGCGAAGACGCGAGGACGCGAGGAACGAGCGCCCGCAGCGGCTGAGCCCGGCGGCTCCGGAGCGACTAGTCGTAGACCTCGCCGCGGAGCACCACGGCGCTCGGGTGCCGCAGGACGCCGATGTCCTCGCGCGGGTCCGCCGGGTACACCACGAAGTCGGCCGACGACCCCTCGACCACTCCCCCGAACCCGAGGTAGTCCCGCGCCCGCCACGACGCCATCGCGACCACGTCCGCGGCCGGGATCCCGGCTGCGACCAGCTCGGCGCACTCGTCGGCGACGCGGCCGTGCGCGATGGTGCCGCCGGCGTCCGTGCCCACGAGGAGCGGGACGCCGGCGTCGAACAGGTTCCGGACGTGCTCGTGGCGGCGGGCGTGCATGCGCCGCATCCGCGCCGCGTACCGGGGGTACTTGCCCTCGGCCTGCGCGGCGATCGCCTCGAACTGGTCCACCTGGAGCAGGGTGGGCGTCACGGGCACGCCCGCGGCGGCGGCCTGGGCCATGTGCTCCGCGGTCATGCCGGTGCCGTGCTCGATGCAGTCCACCCCGGCGGCGAGCAGCCCGGGGATCGTCTCCTCCGCGAACGCGTGCACCGTGACCCGGGCGGCCTCGGCGTGCGCCACCGCCACCGCCTCGGCCAGCACGTCGTCCGGCCACAGCGGCCGCAGGTCGCCGTCCGCCCCGAGGGACCGGTCGATCCAGTCGCCCACGAGCTTGACCCAGCCGTCGCCCCGGCGAGCCTGCTCCCGCACGGCGGCGGGAAGCTGCGACGGGTCCTCCAGCTCGAGGCCGTAGTTCCGCAGGTAGCGCTTGGGCAGGGCCAGGTGCGCCCCGGCGCGCAAGAGGTGCGGCAGGTCGCCGCGCTGCTGGACCCAGCCGGTGTCTGCGGGCGAGCCCGCGTCGCGCACGAGGAGCACGCCGGAGTCCCGGTCGGCCTCGGCCTGCTTCTGGGCGACCTCGGGCCCGACGGCGCCGTCGGCGTCGAGCCCGATGTGGCAGTGGACGTCCACGAGGCCGGGGAGCACCCAGCCGTCGAGCACGCGCATGTAGGTGCCCTGGGCAGACGGCCGGGTGAGGCTCACCCTGCCCTCGCGGACCCAGAGCTCACCCACCTCACGGTCGTCGCCCAGC
Source organism: Antribacter gilvus (assembly GCF_003946865.1). Taxonomy (GTDB): domain Bacteria; phylum Actinomycetota; class Actinomycetes; order Actinomycetales; family Cellulomonadaceae; genus Antribacter; species Antribacter gilvus. Next base: position 190,245 of record NZ_QXTH01000003.1, on the reverse strand, counting down.
AGGATGTGGCCGCGGACATGCACGGACGGACCTTCGAGCGCGGACAATGCCTCTCCTTCATCTTCCCGGATGCCCAGGAAGATACCTGCTGCCGGCGATCGGACCTTACCGGCCCAGGAACTTCTCGAGGCCCGGGGGCAGCTCGAGGGTGCTCAGGTCGGGCGCCTCGTCGGGCTTCGCGGCAGCGCCGAGGCCGCCGAAAGCCGAGCCGGGGGCCGACGTCGGACCGTCCGCCGGGCCGCCCAGCGCCTTCTGGAGCGCCTCGCGCTCCTGCGCCGCGCGCTTGGCCGGGTTGCCCGACTTGCCCTTGACCTTCTTGACGGGCGCCTGCTTGCCGCGGGACTTCTTGCCCACGCCCATCCCCGGCATGCCGGGCATGGCGGGCATGCCGCCTGGGCCGCCGCCGCGCGACATCTGACGCATCATCTTCTGCGCGTTGTCGAACCGCTCGAGGAGCTGGTTCACCGCGGTGGTCGTGGTGCCGGAACCCTTGGCGATGCGCGCACGGCGGGAGCCGTTGATGATCTTCGGGTTGTCGCGCTCGGCCGGCGTCATGGACCTGATGACGGCCTCGATGCGGTCGACCTCGCGCTCGTCGAACTGGTCGATCGCCTCGCGCATCTGACCCATGCCCGGCAGCATGCCGAGCATCTTCTTCATCGAGCCCATGTTCTTGAGCTGCTGCATCTGCACGAGGAAGTCGGCCAGCGTGAAGTCCTGGCCGGAGGCCACCTTCTCGGCCATCTTCGCGGCCTCGTCGGAGTCGAACGCGCGCTCCGCCTGCTCGATCAAGGTGAGCACGTCACCCATGTCGAGGATGCGGGAGGCCATGCGGTCGGGATGGAAGACCTCGAAGTCCGTCAGCTTCTCGCCGGTGGACGCGAACATGATGGGACGCCCGGTCACCTTCGCGACCGACAGCGCCGCGCCACCGCGGGCGTCACCGTCGAGCTTGGAGAGCACCACGCCGGTGAAGTCGACGCCGTCGGCGAACGCCTTGGCCGTGTTCACGGCGTCCTGGCCGATCATCGCGTCGATGACGAAGAGGACCTCGTCCGGCTGGATCGCCGCGCGGATGTCGCCCGCCTGGCGCATGAGGACCTCGTCGATACCGAGGCGGCCGGCGGTGTCGACGATCACGACGTCGTGCTGGCGGGCCTTCGCGGCGGCCACGCCGTCGCGGGCCACGGCGACCGGGTCGCCGACCAGGACGGCGTCGGCCGCGGGGTCGTCAGCCTCGCTCGTGTTGCCGGGGTGCGGCGCGAACACCGGCACACCGGCGCGGTCGGCCACGACCGACAGCTGGTTGACGGCGTTGGGTCGCTGCAGGTCGGCGGCGACGAGGAGCGGCGTGTGCCCCTGCTCGCGCAGGGCGAGCGCGAGCTTGCCGGCGAGCGTGGTCTTTCCGGCGCCCTGGAGGCCCGCGAGCATGATGACCGTGGGCGGCACCTTGGCCAGCGTGAGCGGGCGCGTCTGGCCGCCCAGGATCTCGACCAGCTCGTCGTTGACGATCTTGACGACCTGCTGGGCAGGGTTCAGGGCAGCCGAGACCTCCGCCGACAGCGCGCGCTCGCGCACCGCGGCGGTGAACTCGCGGACCACGGAGACCGCCACGTCGGCGTCGAGCAGCGCGCGGCGGATCTCGCGCACGGTGGCATCGATGTCCGCCTCGGAGAGCCGCCCCCTGCTGCGCAGGTTCTTGAACGTCGAGGTGAGCCGGTCCGACAGGGAGTTGAACACGGGTCAAGCGTAGTCGAGGCTACGAGAGGGCTGCCCGCGCCCGCTCTGTGAGGTCGTCCACGAGCCGTGCCCGCCACGCGGTCCAGCCCGTGGGCCCCAGCGAGCTCGAGTCCGCCTCGGTCAGGACCCGCAGCACCTCGAGCAGGTCCCGCCGCCGGTCCACCGCGTCCAGCAGGGTCGCGAGCGTGGCAGGGTCCGCGGGGTCCTTCCCCACCGCGAGCGCCGCGAGGGTGAGGTGGTGGCGCACCAGGCGCGTGACGTCGTCGACCACCGAGCGGTCGAAGCCCATGCGCCGCAGCACCACCGGGGCGATGCGCGCGCCCTCGGCGGAGTGGTCGGCGGCCCCGCGGACCTTGCCGATGTCGTGCAGGATCGAGGCGAGCAGGAGCAGGTCGGCCCCTACGGGGCTCTCCCGTGCGGCCACCCGGCGCAGGCGCGACGCGCGCGACGCCGTCTCCACGAGGTGCCGGTCCACGGTGTGGCGGTGGATCGCCGCGCGCTGCGGCCGGTTGCGCACCCCCGCCCACTCCGGGATCCAGGTCGTGACGACGCCCGCGAGATCGAGCGCCTCCCAGACCGGCACCTGCGCGGCCCCCGAGCCGAGGAGGGCGAGCAGGTGCGCGCGGGCCGCGGGCGGCCACGGCTCGGGCAGCGGCGGGCACTCCGCCAGGCTGTGGATCGTCACGGGCGAGAGCGCCAGGCCGGTGCGGGCGGCCGTCGCGGCGGCGCGGAGGGAGAGCAGCGGGTCGTCGGCGGGCCGGGCGCCCACGCCGAGCACCAGCTCGCCGTCGTGCTCCACGAGGCCCTCCCCCACCGACCGCAGCCGTGGCGGCGTGCGGCGACCCCGCACGAGGAGCGGCCGCCCGGACGTCAGCGGACGCTGGAGGGCCTGCCGGGCGCGGCGCACCGTCATGTCCAGCGCGTACGAGATCTCGCGGCCGGACTCGGCGAGCGCCGCGAGGAGCTCGTCCGGGTCGTCGTGGCCGCACTGCACCGCCACCTCGTCGAGGTCGGCGAGCAGCAGCCGGGTGGAGCGACGGCGGGTCACCACGTGGAGGGTGTCACGGACGTCGAGCAGGTGGCTGTAGGCCTGGTCGACGCGCCCGTGCGGGCGGTCCGTGAGCCAGGTCGCCGCCAGCGCGGAGAGCACCACGGCGTCGCGGATGCCCCCGCGGGCCTCCTTGAGGTCGGGCTCGATCAGGTAGGCGAGCTCGCCCGAGCGGGCGGCCCGCTCCCGGGTCGACGACAGCAGCTCCGGCAGCCGACGGCGCGCCGCGGCCCGCCAGTCCGTGAGCACCGCCGAGGCGGCACGGTGCACGACGACGGCGTCCCCCGCCACCGGCCGGACCGCCAGCCAGCCGATCGCCGCCGGGAGGTCCTTCGTGGCGACCTGGCGCGCCTGGCTCAGGGAGCGCACTGCGTGGTCGAGGTCCAGGCCCGCGTCCCAGATCGGGTACCAGAGCCGCTCGGCGACCGCCTGGAGCTCCTCGGGACGGTGGGTGCGGCCGTCGTGCACCAGGACGAGGTCGAGGTCGCTCAGCGGCCCGAGCTCGCCCCGGCCGAGGCTGCCGACGGCGGCCAGCGCGATGCCCTGCGGGTCGACGCCGTCGGTGGCCTCGGCGTACAGCACGCCGAGGCGCTCGATCGCCAGCGACGCCAGCGTCGAGCGGCGGGCCACGCCGGAGCGCCCGGGGCCGGTGAGTCCTGCCGCGGTCGCGAGGAGGTCGTCACGAAGGCCCCGCACCCCAGGGGTGGGGTGCGGGGCCTTCGAGCCGTCCCCCGCGCCGTCAGGCAGCGGGTGGTCGGTCATGCCCTCTGGCTACAGCGCGGCATCGCCGTGCTCGCCGGTGCGGACGCGTGCCACGTCCTCGACCGGCACGACCCACACCTTGCCGTCACCGATCTTGCCGGTCTGCGCGGCGCCGATGATGGCCTCCGTGACCGTGCCGGCGTCGGCGTCGGCCACGAGAACCTCGATGCGGACCTTCGGGACCAGGTCGACCGTGTACTCCGCACCGCGGTACACCTCGGTGTGGCCCTTCTGCCGGCCGTAGCCGCTGGCCTCGCTGACGGTCATCCCACGGACGCCGGCAGCCTCCAGAGCCGACTTCACGTCGTCCAGACGGTGGGGCTGAATGACCCCAGTGACGAGCTTCATGCGCGTACCTCCTTACAGTCGGGCGCCACCACGAGGGTCAGCGCACCTCGGTGATGGTGGAACCGGTGGACCCGAGGCCCTCGTACGCGGACTCGCCGTGGACGGCCAGGTCGATGCCGCCGACCTCCTGCTCCTCCGTGACGCGCCAGCCCATGGTCGCCTTGAGCAGCAGGGCGATCAGGTAGGTGACGATGAACGAGAAGGCGACGGCGACGACCGCGACCACGACCTGGGTGATGAGCTGGGTGAAGCCGCCACCGTAGAAGAGGCCCTCCATGCCGCCGTCCGCCCACCAGGTGTTGTACTGGTCGGTGGCGAAGAAGCCGATGAGGACCGTGCCGACGAGGCCGCCGACCAGGTGCACGCCCACGACGTCGAGCGAGTCGTCGTAGCCGAACTTGAACTTGAGACCCACGGCGAGCGAGCACAGCACGCCGGCGACGAGGCCGATCGCGATGGAGCCGTAGACGTCGACCGAGGCGGCCGCGGGCGTGATGGCGACCAGGCCGGCAACCACGCCGGAGGCGGCACCCAGGGAGGTGGCCGCACCGTCGCGGAACTTCTCGGTGGCGATCCAGGCGAGCAGCGCGACGCAGGTCGCCACGGTCGTGTTGATCCACGCGCGGCCGGCGGTGCCGTCGGCGGCGAACTCGGAGCCCGCGTTGAAGCCGAACCAGCCGAACCACAGGAGCGCGGCGCCGAGCATCACGAACGGCAGGTTGTGCGGGCGCATCGGCTCCTTGCCGAAGCCCTTGCGCTTGCCGAGCACCAGCACCAGCGCGAGAGCGGCAGCGCCGGCGTTGATGTGGACCACGGTGCCGCCGGCGAAGTCGATCGGTGCCGACAGGCCGCTCGTGATGCCCTCGGGGCCCAGGAGGCCGCCGCCCCAGACCATGTGCGCCATGGGGATGTAGACCAGCGTGACCCAGATGATCGCGAAGACGACCCACGTGCCGAACTTGGCACGGTCCGCGATGGCACCCGAGATGAGCGCGACGGTGATGATCGCGAACGTGCCCTGGAACCCGGCCGCCACGAGGGCGGGGACGCCGGTCGCCGCCATGAGCGACTCGGAGTCGTCCATGGCCAGACCGAAGTAGTCGAGCGGGTTGCCGATGATGCCGCCGATGTCGGCGCCGAACGTCATCGAGTATCCGTAGAGGGCCCAGATGAGACCGGCGATGCCGATCGAGCTGAAGCTCATCATCATCATGTTGAGGACGCTCTTGCCACGCACCATGCCGCCGTAGAAGAACGCCAGGCCCGGCGTCATCAGCAGCACGAGCGAGGAGGCCATGAGCATCCAGGCAGTGTTGCCACTGTCCAGTGCGAACTCTTCCATCCTGATTGCCTCTCTCCCCGGACCTGCCACTGCGGCTGGCCCGGGTCAACGTTCGCGGCGCGCCGTTACGCTGGGCATGCCCTGATGTTACGGACGTGTGACGTAGGGCGTAAGCATGTAAACCTTGCGTTTCATGTCACCGTTGGGTGAAATGTCATCTCGCATCGTGACCCGATCGTTGCCGTGCCGCGACCCGGGTGTAACTTCACATGCTTTTCGCTCCGCCGTCACGAAGCGTCCATCCCGGGCAATTCGGGACAGGGTTACACGAGCCTCCGGCTCAGCCGATGCCCTTGCTCGGCCGAGCCTGCGGCTCCGCTCCGGGCGCGTGCCTCGTCCCTCGGCCCCCACCCTGCGCTGCACCTCCGGCTCAGCCGATGTCCTTGCTCTGCCAAGCCTGCGGCTCCGCTCCGGGCGCGTGCCTCGTCCCTCGGCCCCCACCCTGCACTGCACCTCCGGCTCAGCCGAGGATCCCGTCGACGAACTGCTCCGCGTCGAACGGCGCCAGGTCGTCCGGCCCCTCGCCCAGGCCCACGAGCTTCACGGGCACCCCGAGCTGACGCTGGACCTGCACCACGATGCCGCCCTTGGCGGTGCCGTCCAGCTTGGTCAGGACGATACCGGTCACCCCCGCCACCTCGCCGAAGACCCGGGCCTGCGTGAGCCCGTTCTGCCCCGTGGTCGCGTCGAGGACGAGCAGCACCTCGCTGGGCGCGGCGACCTTGCTCGACACGCGCACGATCTTGCCGAGCTCGTCCATGAGGCCAGCCTTGTTCTGCAGCCGGCCGGCGGTGTCCACCAGGACCACGTCCGTACCCTCGTCGCGGCCGCGCGAGACCGCCTCGAACGCCACCGACGCCGGGTCCGCCCCGTCCCGGTCCGACCGCACCGTGGGCACGCCCACGCGGGCGCCCCACGTCTGGAGCTGGTCGGCGGCGGCGGCGCGGAACGTGTCGGCCGCGCCCAGGACCACCGTGCGCCCCTCCGCCACCAGGACGCGCGCCAGCTTGCCGACCGTCGTGGTCTTCCCGGTGCCGTTCACGCCCACGACGAGCACCACGGCGGGAAGCGGCGTGCCGTCCTCCGCCGTCCGCGGTCCGACGTGCAGCGAGCGGTCCAGCGTGGGGTCGACGAGCCGCACCAGCTCCTCGCGGACCAGGTCGCGGACCGCGCCGGGCTCCCGCACGCCGAGGACACGCACCCGCGTGCGCAGCGCGTCCAGCAGCTCGGTGGTGGGCCCGGGGCCCACGTCGGCGAGGAGCAGGACCTCCTCGATCTCGTCCCAGTCGTCTTCCGTGAGCGTGTCCCGCGACAGGACCGACAGCAGCCGCGCCCCCAGGGGCGATCCGGATCGCGCCAGACGGTCGCGCAGGCGCACCATCCGTCCGGCGGCCGGCTCCGGCCGCTCCACCTCGGGGGCGAGGGTGCCCGAACCTCGGGGTCCCTGCGAGGCGTCGGAGCGCAGCGAGGACGCATCGTGGGGTGAGGGCGGCGGAGCGGTGACCTCTCCCGGCGCCGTCGGCCCGGCCTCGGCCTCCGCGGGCGCCTCCGGGCGCTCGGCCTCGATGGTGCCGGCGCCCCCGCCCGCGGTGGGCCGCGTGCCTGCGCCCTCGTCGCCGGGCGTGCGCGACCGGCGTCGGGCGCGGAGGTATGCGACCGCGCCGCCGCCGCCCGCGGCGACCACGAGGCCGGTGATGATCTCGATCCAGGGGATGTCGTTCACGAGAAGGATTCTCCCAGACGCTCCCGCGCCGGCAGAGCGGGGTCAGAACGAGGTCAGCGCGGGCGGGAGATCGTGCCGAGGGGCACGTGGAGCGTGCGCGAGGCCTGGGCGCGGGCGCGCTGGAGCGCGTCCGTCAGCTCCGCGGGATCCACGTAGGCGGGCTTGGCCTCGATGGTCGCGGCGAAGAACGCCTCCATGTCCATGTCCACCGGGCGCTCGGACGTCCGGGACGCCCGGGGCGGCCTGGCGGGAGCCGCAGGCCGCGGGTTGTGGCCCGCGGGCGACGCCTGACGGCCCACCCAGACGGTGGGCGCCCCGACGGCGTGGTGCGCCACGGCGGTGGCACGGCCGCGACCGGGGATCCGGGCCTCGCGTTGCGCCCGGAGGTGCCGCAGCCCGGCACGGATCCGTTCCCGGGGCGACGCCACGGTGGTCACGCCGCCAGGGTTGGCCATGACACCCGCGACGAGGAAGACAGAGGCGGCGAGGAGGAGGCAGACCACAAGGAGGACGAGAGACCAAAGCATGCAGCGATTGTCCCGTGGCAACCCCCGGAACGCCTGGGAAAACCGCAACGACACGCCGAGGCAGGTTCGGTGACGCGCGGTACATAAGCCGCATACAGGGACAGGATGCGTTGCACTGTGCGCAAGATCACCCGTGGCACCGCTCAGACCTCGGCGGTCTCGCGCTCCCCGAGCCGCTGGCTGATCACCGTCGTCACGCCGTCGCCACGCATCGTGACCCCGTACAACGCGTCCGCGACCTCCATGGTGCGCTTCTGGTGCGTGATGACGATGAGCTGCGAGTCGCGCTGGAGCTCCTTGAAGATCTCGATCAGGCGGCCGAGGTTCACGTCGTCGAGGGCGGCCTCGACCTCGTCCATGACGTAGAACGGGCTGGGCCGCGCCTTGAAGATCGACACCAGGAACGCGACCGCCGTGAGCGACCGCTCCCCGCCGGACAGCAGCGACAGCCGCTTCACCTTCTTGCCCGCCGGACGCGCCTCGACCTCGATGCCCGTGGTCAGCAGGTCCGACGGGTCGGTGAGCACCAACTTGCCCTCGCCGCCGGGGAAGAGCCGCGGGAAGACCTCGAGGAACTTGTCGGCCGTGTCGCGGAACGCCTCGGCGAAGACCTGCTCCACGCGGTCGTCGATGTCCTTGACGATCCCGAGCAGGTCCTGGCGGGACTTCTTCAGGTCGGCCAGCTGCTCCACCAGGAACGTGTGCCGCTCCTCCAGGGCCGCGAACTCCTCGAGCGCGAGCGGGTTCACGGCGCCCAGGCGGGACAGCGCCCGCTCGGCCTGCCGGAGACGCTTCTCCTGCTCGTCGCGCACGTACGGCACGGTCGTCGCGGGGGCGTCCTGCCACTGGCCGACCCGCGAGGGGGCCGGGACGGCCGGGGTACCCGGCGTCGCCTCCGCGCCCTCGGCTGCGTCCTCGCCCGCCGCTGCGTCCGCGCCCTCCGGCGCCTCCGGGTCGGGCTCCCACTCGATCGGGTTGCCCTCGTCGTCGCGCTTGAGGACCTTGCGCAGCGGCCGGACCGGCGGGGCGGCCTCCGCGTCGTAGACCGGCACGGGCTGGTGCGGACCGTACTCCTCGACCAGCACCTCCGGGTCGATCCGCAGCTCCTCGACGGCGCGGGCCTGAAGCTGCTCGAGGCGCAGCTGCTGCTGGGCCCGCGCCACCTCGTCGCGGTGGGCCACGTCGGTCAGGTCGCGCAGCTCCTGGGCGAGCGTCTCCACGGACGCGCGCACCGCGGTGAGCTGCTCGTTGCCGGCAGCGCGCGTCTCCTCCCACTCGGACTTCTCCGCGGCCGCCCGGTCCAGCGAGCGGGCGATGGCCTCCAGCGCCATCGCGGCGCCCTGGCGCACCAGGACCGCACGCTCGGCGTCCCGTCGGCGGGACTCCTCCCGGGCCGCCGCCTGCGCGCGCGCCTCGCGCTCCTGCGCGGCCGCCCGGGCCAGGGACTGCGCCCGGCCGGACACGGCACGCGCCCGCTCCTCCGCCGTGCGCAGGGCGAGCCGGGCCTCGGTCTCGCGGCCGCGGGCGGCGCTCGCCGCTGCCATCGCCTCGTCCCGCTCCGCCTGGACCTGGTCCAGGGCGTCCTGCGCCTGCTCCGGCTCCTCCTCGGCGTAGTCCAGCCGCTCCACCAGCGCAGCAAGCTCGAGCTCGTCCTCCTCGCGCCGCGACTCCGCCTGCTCCAGGGCGGCACGGTGCCGGTCGGCCTCGGCCCGGGCCGCCCGGGCGGACGCGCCCAGGCTGCCGAGCTGCTCGGCCACGGCCGACAGGGCCGCGTCGTTGGCGTTGAGCTGCTCGAGCGTCTCGTCGTTGCGGGCCTGCGCCTGCTGAAGCTTCTCGCGAGCCGTCACGAGCTCGGCCGCCGTCTGCGTGAGGCGGCCATCCGCGTCCTCGAGCGCCGCGCGCGCCGCGTCCAGGGCCGCCTGCAGGTGCAGCACGCTCGGCGCGGCGGCCGAGCCGCCCCAGGCCCGCCGTCCGCCCAGCAGGTCGCCCGCGCGGGTCGCAGCCACGATGCCCGGGTGCTCGCGCACCAGGGCGCGCGCGTGGGCCAGATCGTCCACCACGACGACGTCGCTCAGGATCGAACGCAGCGGGCCCGCCGCCGGGCCCGACACCGTGAGCACGTCCGTCGCCCACCGGGCCCCGGCCGGGAGCCGGTCCGGTGCGCCCGCGGGGCGCGCGCCGCCGCCGCCCTCGCTGCCCACCACCAGGCTCGCGCGGCCCGCGTCCTCGTCGCGGAGGAGGCGCAGGGCGTCGACGGCCTCGTCGAGACCCGCGACCGCCACCGCGTCCGCGAGCGGGCCGAGGGCCGCGGCCACCGCGTCCTCGAAGCCCGGCTCGATGCCCAGCAGCGCCGCGACGGAGCCGAGCACGCCCGGCTGGTTCGCCGCCAGGAGCGTGCCCGCACCGTCCTTGCGGTCCAGGCTCAGCTGGAGGGTCTCCACCCGCGCGACCGCCGCGGAGCGGTCGCGCTCGGCCAGGGACTGCCGCTCGTCGAGCGCCTGCACGGCGAGGCGCGCGAGCTGCAGCTCCTCGACGGCGGCCTCGTGCGCCGCGTCCAGGCCCTCCTCGCCCTCGCGGACCCCCACCACCTGCGTCTCCAGCGCGACGAACTCGCGCGACGACTCCTCGGCGCGGTGCTCCGCGTCGAGGACCGCCTCCCGGAGCCGGTCCAGCTCCGCCTCGGCCGCCTCGACCTTGCTGCGGCGCGCCGCGACCTGACCGGCCAGGCGCGCGAGGCCCTCCCGGCGGTCGGCGGCGGCCCGGAGCAGCGACGCGTGGGAGCGCTCGGCCGCCTGCGCGGCTGCCTCCGCCTCGGAGCGCATCTCGACGGCCGTCTCGACCAGCTCGCGGGCGATCTCCACCTCGGAGGCGAGCTCCTCCTCGCTCGCGCGGGCGCGTGCCGCCTGGGCGTCGAGGTCGTCGGGGTCCTGCCCACGGTGCTGCGGCTCGGCGGTGCCGAGGAGCCGTGCCCGCTCGTCGGCCAGGGACTGGAGGCTGCGCAGCCGCTCGCGCGTCTGGGACAGGGCGAACCAGGTGTCACCGGCGCGGGAGAGCTGGCTGGACGCGGCGGTGGCCTCGGCCTCGAGCCGGGCCAGCGCGCCGCGGGCCTCGGCCAGCGCCGCCTCGGCCTCCGCCTGGCGACGGCGCAGGCCCGCCTCGTCGGCGCGCTCCTGCTCCATCTGCGCCTGGAGCTGGGCCAGGTCGTCGGCGAGGAGGCGTGCCTTCGCGTCGCGCAGGTCGCGCTGCACCGTCTGGGCCTTGCGGGCCGCCTCGGCCTGCCGGCCCAGAGGGCCGAGCTGGCGGCGCAGCTCTGCGGTGAGGTCCGCGAGGCGCGCGAGGTTGCCCTGCATCGAGTCGAGCTTGCGGAGCGCCTTCTCCTTGCGCTTGCGGTGCTTGAGGACGCCCGCGGCCTCCTCGATGAAGCCGCGGCGTTCCTCGGGCGTGGCCCGGAGCACCGCGTCGAGCTGGCCCTGGCCGACGACGACGTGCATCTCGCGGCCGATGCCGGAGTCGGACAGGAGCTCCTGGATGTCGAGCAGGCGGCAGTTGTTGCCGTTGATCGCGTACTCGGACCCGCCGCTGCGGAAGAGCGTGCGGCTGATCGTCACCTCGGTGTAGTCGATCGGCAGCGCACCGTCGGTGTTGTCGATCGTCAGCGAGACCTCGGCGCGACCGAGGGGGGCACGCCCGGAGGTGCCGGCGAAGATGACGTCGTCCATCTTGCCGCCGCGCAGCGACTTCGCTCCCTGCTCGCCCATGACCCAGGAGAGCGCGTCGACCACGTTCGACTTGCCCGAGCCGTTGGGGCCCACCACGCAGGTGATGCCAGGCTCGAAGTTCAGGGTGGTCGCCGACGCGAAGGACTTGAAGCCCCGGAGCGTGAGCGTCTTGAGGTGCACCGGGAGAGCCTAACCGGCGCCACGCCGTTCTCGCGGGACCCTGCGGGCTGTTCGGCCGCTCCCGGTCCGCTTCGAGAACGTCATCAGGTGCCGCTACCGGCGTGGTAGCGGCACCTGATGACGTTCTCGAAGCGGACTCTCCGGCCCAGCGAGGTCAGAGCTCGGGGAACCAGAGCCCGATCTCGCGGGCGGACGACTCGGTCGAGTCCGAGCCGTGCACCAGGTTCTGCACCACCTTGGTGCCCCAGTCGCGGCCCAGGTCACCGCGGATGGTGCCGGGCGCCGCGACCGTCGGGTCCGTGGCGCCGGCGAGCGAGCGGAAGCCCGCGATCACGTTCTGGCCCTCGGCCACCACGGCAAGGACCGGGCCCGAGAGCATGAAGTCCACGAGGGGCTGGAAGAAGGGCTTGCCCTCGTGCTCGGCGTAGTGCGCCGCGAGCAGCTCCGGCGTGGCGTCCATCAGCCGGACGGCCCGCAGCGTGTAGCCCTTGGCCTCGATGCGGCGCAGGATCTCGCCGGACAGGCCGCGGCGCACGCCGTCAGGCTTCACCAGGACGAGCGTGCGCTCGAGCACCGGGAGGGTCGTCGGGTCGGCGGGCAGGGTCTTCTCTGCGACGTCGGTCATGCTCACAAGCCTAGCCGTGCGCATGACGGCGGCCGGACGCCCGGCCCCCGGGGCGGCCCTGCTACTCGATGTTCGGGGCCGTCTCGGGGTGCGCCGCGTCGTACTCCGCACGCTCCCGGTCGATCCTGCGGCCGAGCCGCAGCGCGGCGATCCACAGCACCACGAACACACCTCCGACGAAGAACATCATCGGCACCACGAGGCCGAGTCCCAGCACGGGCAGCTGCGCCACCGAGCCCGCGACGTACCCGCCCGTGCCGCTCGTCATCCGGGAGAGGACGAGCAGCACCAGGGCGAGCGTGCCGCCCGCGACCCAGATCGCGACGGCCGAGTCGAACTGGAGCGGGCCGCGCCCGTAGGGCGAGTCACGCAGCCCGAACGCCACGAGCGTGGCGAACACGACGAGGAGCGACTCGCACGTCAGCACCGTCGAGGTGAACTGCACGATGGCTGGTTTGCGGGGCTTGATGCTGTCGCCGGGCTGGGGCTGGTCCTTGCTCACCGCTTCACGATATCTGGTTCACCGGTCGAGTCGGTGAGGTCGGACGCGTCATCAGGCACCACCAGGGTCTCGCCCGTCGACGGCGCCGCCACCGCCTCGCCGCGCGCGACCATGCCGGCCTCACCGGAGAGCTTGATCTCCTTGAGGAACAGGGCGAGCACGAATCCGACGAGGACGAGCGGGACCAGGTACCAGAAGGCGGGGGCGAGGGCGTCGGTGAACGCGTCGACCACACCCGTCCGGAACGGCTCGGGCAGGGCCTGGACGGCGTCCGGGGTGAGGCTCGCGCCCTCGAACGCGGGCGTCCCGCCGCCCTGCGCGCCGCTGGAGGCGGCGAACTCCGTGAAGTTGTCGGTGAGCCGCGACGTGAAGATCGTGGTGAAGAGCGCCGTACCCACGGCCGCGCCGATCTCGCGGAAGAAGTTGTTCGACGACGTCGCGGTGCCGAGCTCGTGCGGGTCCACCGAGTTCTGCACGGCGAGCACGATCGTCTGCATCACGAGGCCCATGCCTGCACCGAGGACGAAGATCATGGCGCCGAAGAGCCACATCGACATCCCGCTGGTGATGGTCGTCAGCCACATCATCCCGAGGGCCGTGACCGCGAGACCGGCGATCGGGTAGATCCGGTAGCGGCCGTTCTTCGTGATGGCGATACCGGACCCGATCGACGTCAGCATGACGCCGGCCATCATCGGGAGCATGAGGTAGCCGGACTCGGTGACTCCCGCGCCCGTCGACATCTGCAGGAACGTGGGCAGCATCGCCATCGCCGAGAACATGCCCATGCCGAGCACCAGGCCGATGAGCGTCGTGATGGTGAACGTCCGGTTCTTGAACAGGCGCAGCGGGATCAGCGGCTCCGCCACCAGGTTCTCGGTCACGACGAACGCCCCGACGGCGGCAGCGGTCCCGGCCGCGAGGCCGAGGAGGCTCGGGTCGGACCAGTCGTAGCCGTCGTTGCCGAGCGACTCCCACGACGTGAGCAGCACGATGCCTGAGGTGCCGAGCATCATGAAGAGGATGCCGAACCAGTCCACCGGTCGGTTCGAGCGGTGGTTGGGCAGACGCAGGGCGAACCACGCCACGAGGATCGCCGCGATGCCGACGGGCACGTTCACCCAGAAGGTCCAGCGCCAGCCCGGGCCCTCGGTGAGCCAGCCGCCCATCAGCGGCCCGATCACGGCCGAGAGACCGAACAGCGCACCCATGGGGCCCATGTACTTGCCGCGCTCCTTGGCGGGCACGATGTCGGCGATGATCGCCTGCGAGAGGATCATCAGGCCGCCGCCGCCCAGGCCCTGCACGGCACGCCAGGCGACGAGCGCCTCGAACGACTGCGCGAACCCGGCGCCCGCCGACGCGACGGTGAACAGCGTGACGGCGACGAGGAACGGCCAGCGGCGGCCCCAGAGGTCACCGAACTTGCCGTAGAGCGGCATCGCCACCGCGATCGCGAGGATGTAGGCGGTGATCACCCACCCCTGGTGCTCCACGCCGTGCAGCTCGCCCACGATGGTCGGCATCGCGGTGCCCACGATCGTCTGGTCGAGCGACGACAGGAACATGCTGGCCATCAGCGCGCCGAAGATCAGCCAGACGGTGCGCTGGGTCAGCACCACCAACGGCTTGTCGGGCGCCGTGGGGTCGGCGTGGCTCATGCGTGGAACCTTTCTGCGGAGGTGGCGTCGGAAGGGCCGACGCCGGAGGGCGCGATGTCCGAGGCGACGACGTGGATCAGCTGGGCGACGGCCTCGGAGAGGTGGGCGTCCACGTCGCCGTGGTAGCCGGACCGCTCCCAGGCCGTGATGGCGGTCCGGACGAGGGTGAGGACGAGCATCGTGAGGAGCTCGTTGTCGGCGCTGAAGGGCGCCACGGGGCGCCGCCCGTCGAAGAGCGCGTGCAGCTCGGACTTGTGCCGGTCCATCCAGACCAGGTGCCGCTGCAGCAGCCGCGGCTCTGCCTCCATGAGGCGGAGCGCCCGGACGGTGCGCTCACGGTTGGCCGCGAACCGCTGCAGCAGGGCTGCGACGAGAACCTGCAGGTCGGTGAGCAGGAGGCCGGAGGGCCCGCCGGCGGAGAAGGCCTGCGCGACCGCTGGGTCGATCCCCGAGTCCTCGACGCCGAGCACGGCGTCGTCCTTGGACTCGAAGTAGTTGAAGAAGGTGCGGGTGGAGACGCCCGCCTCCGCGCCGATCAGCTCGACGGTGACGGCGTCCAGGCCATGGTCGGCGACGAGGCGCTGTGCGGTGTCGACGAGGAGAGCGCGCCGCGCCCGCTTCTTGCGTTCCCGAAGCCCGACGTCGTCGGGGTCGGGAGCATCAGCTGGCACGGGGAGGGTCATCCATCAATCTTGCATTCGATGAATTTTTCCATCAAGTGCAATATTGTGTGATGCCTGTCTCAGACCTCGCCGAAGCCGCCCTCGATCATCCCCACCACGGCCCGGACCGCCTCGTCGGCGCCCGGCCCCTCGGCCTCCACGAGGAGCTCGCGCCCCTCCGTTGCGCCGAGGGCCATGAGCTGCAGCACGCTCGAGGCGTCCACGCCGTCGACCCTGACGCGGGCGCCCAGCTCGGCCACCTTGCGGGACACGAGCGCGGCGGGCCGCGCGTGCAGTCCCAGCGGGTTGCGCACGATCACCCGCCCGGTCACGGTGGCCGACTGCCCGGGGTCCCCACGCCGGTCCGCAGCGATGCCCGGACCGGCGTGAGGCCAGGGCGGCGGTGTGGTCGACTCTCCCGGCGCGTTCCCGGCTCCCGCGCTCCCCTGGGCGGCGGACGCCGTCGACCCTGGCTCACGACCGGACCCCGGCTCACGTCCTGAACCGGCGAACGAACGGGCCGCGTCCTCCGCCGAACCCAGCACCGCCGCCAGGGACGCCCCGCCGTGTGCGGTGACCGCAGCGGCGACCGCGCCCTCGACGAACGGCGCGCTCGCGAGGCGCACCACGTCGGCCAGGTCCTCGTCGAGCTCGAGCACCGTCTCGACGGTGAGGATCGACGATCCCAGGTCGGCGAGCACCACGACCCCGGCGCGGCCGGCGTCGTCCAGCGCCGCTCGGATGGCCTCCTGGACCACCTCGACAGAGGTGCCCAGACCGCCGTCGGGGCCGCCCGCGGCGGTGCGGATCACCACGTCGGGCGCCATCTGCCCGGCGAGCTCGGCAACGCCTCGGGCGAGGTCGGTGGAGTGGGAGACAAGGACGAGCGCGACCGGCGCGCTCATGCGGCAGCCCCGTCGGCGCCGCCGTCCGGACCTGCGAGGGCCGCGGCCATGGCCGCGCCGAGAAGCAGCGCCGTCGAGCGCGCGCCCGGGTCCTCGTGCCCGGCACTGCGCTCACCGAGGTAGGAGGCGCGGCCCTTGGTGGCGACGAGCGGGATGGTGTCGTGGGCGGCCTTGTCGGCGGCCTCGGCTGCGGCCCGGAGCACCGCGATCTCGTCGCCGCCGTCCTGGGCCGCGCGCTCGGCGGCGTCGACGGCGGGCTGCCAGGCGT
Organism: Antribacter gilvus; assembly: GCF_003946865.1. GTDB lineage: Bacteria > Actinomycetota > Actinomycetes > Actinomycetales > Cellulomonadaceae > Antribacter > Antribacter gilvus. Next base: position 174,233 of record NZ_QXTH01000003.1, on the reverse strand, counting down.
CCACCATCGTCTTCTCCCCCACCTGGGCCTTGCCCCGCGACGCGACGCCCTCGAGGGCAGCCTCCAGGAGCGCCACCACGGACGACGGATCGAGCTGCGGGCGCCCGGACACCTTCGACGCACGGAGGAACGCCGTCCCGTAGAGCGGGCCGGAGGCGCCACCGACGGTCGACATGAGGGTGGTCGCGACGATCTTCAGCACGTCACCGACCGGACGGTCCGAGGTGTCGAGGCCCGAGACCTCGACCGCCGCCGCGTCGAGCCGGGCCACGACCGCCTGGAACCCGCGGTGGAGGTTCTCCCCGTGGTCACCGTCGCCGATCTGCCGGTCCAGCTCGGTGAGCTCGTCCTTCGCGGCCTCGACGGCCTCGGCGGTCCGGCGCACCCAGCGCTCGGCCCAGTCGGCGTCCAACGTCATGTCGCGGAACCTTCCTTGCTCATGTACCTCCGGCGCGGCGTGCTGCCGCAGTCACCACCGCAGGGCGGCCGTGTGCACGGGCGCGTCCCACAACGCCTCGAGCTCGTCGTCCAGCCGCAGGACGGTGATCGACGCGCCTTGCATCTCGAGCGACGTCACATAGCTGCCGACGAGCGAGCGCGACACCGTCACACCACGCCCCTCGAGGAGACGACGCGCCCGACCATAGACCACGTAGAGCTCCGACAAGGGCGATCCGCCCATACCGTTGACGAACAGCAACACTCGGTCGCCCGGGACCAGCGTCAGGTCGTCGGCCACCGGGTCGAGGAGCGCCTGCGTGATCTCGTCGGCCGAGGCCATCGGGACGCGGTGGCGGCCTGGCTCCCCGTGGATGCCGATGCCGATCTCGATCTCGTCGTCGGCCAGGTCGAAGCTGGGACGCCCGGAGTGCGGCACCGTGCAGGCAGCGAGCGCCACACCCATGGAGCGCACGTTCGCGACCACCTTGCGCGCCACGTCCGCCACGGCCGCGAGGTCGGCTCCGCGGGCCGCGGCGGCGCCGGCGATCTTCTCGACCGCAAGGGTGCCCGCCACGCCACGACGGCCCGCCGTGTACAGGGAGTCCTCGACCGCGACGTCGTCGTTCACCAGGACGCTCTCGACCTGGAGGTCCTCCGCCTCGGCGAGCTCCACGGCCGTCTCGAAGTTGAGGACGTCGCCCGTGTAGTTCTTGACGATCGCGAGGACGCCCGCGCCGCCGTCGGCCGCCTGCAGCGCGGGCAGGATCTGGTCCGGGGTGGGCGAGGTGAACACGGCGCCGGGCACCGCGGCGTCGAGCATCCCGTCGCCGACGAAGCCCGCGTGCAGCGGCTCGTGACCCGAACCACCCCCGCTCACGAGGCCGACCTTGCCGTTGACGGCGCCGTCCTTGCGGGAGACGTACACCGGGTCACGGTGGACGTCGACCAGGTCGGCGTGCGCGAGAGCGAAGCCCGCCAGAGAGTCGGCGACAGCGTCCGCGGGGTTGTTCAGCAGCTTCTTCACGGCAGACATCTCCTCAGCGGCAGGCGTCGGCGGTCAGCCCCGTTGCTGGACGCGTGCGCCGGCCTCATGAGACTCCATACAACACCACGAGAGCGGATCGCAGAACCCTTCCGGCGTCCGTGCCGCAGAACTACCGCGCGGGGCGGCCCAGGAGGATCCGGGCGTCCGCGACGGTGATCACCGAACCCGTCACGAGCACTCCCGTGCCCGTGCCGACACCCACGGTGTCCCCCGACTCGGCCAGGTCGGCCGCGACCTGGAGCGCCTCGTCGAGCCGCTCCGTGGTGTGCACCCGCTCCTCGCCGAAGATCTCCCGCGCCACCTCGGCGACGTCCAGCGGGTCCGCGCTGCGCTCCGACGAGTTCCGCGTCACGACGATCTCGGCGAGCACCGGCTCGATGGTGGCGAGCAGGCCCTCCACGTCCTTGTCACCCATGATGGCGACGACTCCCACGAGCCGGTGGAAGTCGAACGCCTCGTCCAGACCCGCCACGAGCGCCTCCGCTCCGTGCACGTTGTGCGCGGCGTCGACCAGCACCGTGGGGCTCGACCGCACGACCTCCAGCCGGCCTGGCGACGTCACGTCCCCGAATGCCGCCTCGACGATCTCCCCGCTCAGCGCGGCACCGCCGCTGATCATGGCCTCCGTCGCCGCGAGCGCCAGCAGCGCGTTGTGCGCCTGGTGCTCTCCGTGCAGGGGCAGGTAGATCTCGGTGTAGAGGCCCGCGGGCGTGCGCAGGTCCATCATCTGGCCGCCCACCGCGACGCGACGGCCCGCGACCTCGAGCTCGTAGTCCTCACGGATCAGGCGCGCGCCCACCTTCGCGGCACGCTCGACGATCGCCACCTCGGCGTCCTCGCGCTGGCTCGCGACGACCGCGGTGGCGCCCTCCTTGATGATGCCGGCCTTCTCGGTGGCGATCTCGGTGATGGTGGAGCCGAGCCAGCGCTCGTGGTCCGCGGCGACCGGGGTGATAACGGCGACGTCGCCGTCGACCACGTTCGTGGAGTCCCACGTGCCGCCCAGGCCGACCTCAACGATCGCGACGTCGACCGGCGCGTCCGCGAACGCCGCGTACGCCATGACGGTGAGGACCTCGAAGAAGCTGAGCCGGGGGCCGCCCGCCTCCTCCGACTCGCGGTCGGCGACGCCCACGTACGGGGCCACGTCCTCCCAGACCTCGACGAAGCGCTCGGGGCTGAGCGGCTCGCCGTCGACGGCGATGCGCTCCGTGACGCTGGTCAGGTGCGGGGACGTGAACCGGCCGGTGCGGAGGCCGTGCTCGCGGACCAGCCGCTCGGTCATCCGCGCCGTGGAGGACTTGCCGTTGGTCCCCGTGATGTGGATGGTGCGGTAGGCCTTCTGCGGGTCGCCGAGCATCTCGAGGACGCGCTGGACGCGGGAGAGGGTGGGGTCGATGTCGTACTCGGCCGCACGGGTCATGATTTCCTGGCGAACCAGGTCGAAGGCTTCGTCCACGAGTCGAGGATAGGGTTTCGCCATCGTCGGCGCCGATTCCACGGGGGCTTATCAGGTGGCAGCGCATCAGACCAGTACACCTTCTGTCACGGACGTCGCGGCCCGGTGGCTGGCCTTGGAGCAGGTCTTCAGCGAGGAACGGTACGACGGCGGACGCCCGCCCTGGCCTGTTGAGGTCGCGAACCGTGTGGTCGAGAGCACATCGGGTTTGCTCGAGTCCCTGCCCGGGACGCGTCCGCACGTGGTCATCACCGCCCCACATGCGACCAACCATGTACGTGCCGGGGCGATGAAGGTGGCCGACCGTGGGACCGGCGGCCTCGCCTTGCTGCTCGCAGAGCTCACCGGCGCGACCGCGCTCATCGCACTTCACTCCACGGGCGATGCAAACTTCGACGTCGAACATCCTTTGAAGGTCCGGCTGGCGGAGCTGCGTCCAGCACTCGTAATCGACCTGCACGGCATGCGCCGTCGCCCAGGGTCGGATGTCGATCTCGGTGCGGGTGACGGGTTGGTGCCCGACGCATTCGTCAGTGCGTTGCGCGCCTCGAGCCAGGTTCTCGTGACCGTGAACGAAGTTTTCGATGCGATGCGGCCAACTACCGTGACCGCGTTCTCCCAGGACCTCGGAATCCGTGCGGTGCAGGCGGAGATCGGCGCGCACCTACGGCCACCGATGGGCGAGTCCGCCGACCTGGGACGGTTGGCGCTCCTGATTGCCGGGGCCATCAATGCCTCAGAAGCCCTCGTACCGGAGGCGGCCGTACCGGGGGCAGTCCAGATCTCCCGCCCGGCCACAGCAGTGCGGATCCCGTCGGGCGTGCCGTCAGTCGTGGTTCCTCCGGACCTGCTGCCTGGAACGACAGGGCCGATTCCCGTGTCCGTGGCGGTCGACGGCGCGACGGTGCACGCGTGGGCTTGGGCCTCGTCGACGCCCGGGATGCCCGAGGCGGTCCAGGTCCTCCCACCGGGGCATTTCGGGTTGACGCGTCGCCTGACAGCGTCCCTGGAGACCTCGTCCGGCGGCCAGGACGCAGTACGACCCGTGACTGTGACCTTCCCTGGGACGGCCCAGCTCAAGCCGCTCGCCGCACTCGTCGACGACCTTCCCGCCGGAGACGAGGTGCAGGTGAGTCCGGACGAGTTCCCGGGGCCGCCACGCCGGTATCTCCTGGTACGCGGCGGCGTGACCGCCTGGGTCACAGCCGTGCCTCGCGCCCACGTACGCCCTGGGACCGTCCGCGCCGGGTATCAGCTGCGGCTCCTCACCGAGACAGAGGGCGCCGACGAGGCGGGCGACTTCACGCTCGTCGCGGCTGGATCGGTCCGTTCGGCGTCGCGCCGCGCCCTCTCCGCATGGGGGCAGGTGCGAGCGGCTTGGCGCTTGTTGCATCTGGGCCTCGACCAGGCGACCGAGGTCGTCCTCCGCTTCCTCTTTCGTGCTCCCACGGCGGCCGTCCGGGTGATTCAGGCGCACCCTGGAGACGACGGTCAGGCAATCGTCGCTCTACATCCGGCGGTGTTCGACCGAATCGGCCTGGAGCCAGGTCAGCAGGTGCTGGTGAGATGGGGGCCGAACGAAGTCGTGGCGGTCGCGGTGGAGGATCACGATCCCCCATCAGTAGGTGCTCCGCCCGAAGGAGCGCGCAAGGTCCAGCGAGTGAACCGATTGACGCCCGACCTGCCCGACGGCGTAGCACCGCACGTCGTCGCGCGACTGTCGTCGTCGTTAAGGCTCGCACTCGACGCCCCGGTGGCAACCGTGGTGTCCGTGCGCCGACGGATGCGTCCGATCCTGGTCGGGAACCTTTACACGCTCGTCATCCCGCTGGCGAGCCTAGTGCTCGCAGGCGCAGCGCTCGAAGATCCGAACTGGTGGCTGATCAATGCCGGCACTCTTGCGATGTCTGTCTTCGCCCTGGCCAAGTTGAGGATCCCTCGGCCGCGGGCCGAGATGAGGGTCGACCGGGAGTGGCAGGAGACGCTTGCTGGGGACGGGGAACCCTCCGCGAAGATGTCGCCATGACCGCACGCCACCTGCCCGGGGACGACGCCTTCTTCGACGAGTGGGCGCACCGCCCACCGGAGGCACGCCGCTCCCTCGACCGCGCCCGGGCCGTCGTTGGAGAACTTGGGCTGTGGCCCTATCGGCCTGCTGTGCTGACAGTGGTGGGCTCCAAGGGCAAGGGAACCGCGGCGATACATGCGGCTGCCACGCTCTCCGCCGCGCGAACGGCTAACTCACGCAGACCGTCGGTCGGCCTCATCACCTCCCCCGGTCTGCGGACGAACAGGGAACGCATCCGCATCGACGGTGGAGCCATCTCGGAATCCGACTACGACGCCTTGGCAGGCGACCTGCGGATCGCCCGAGGCTCGGCACCGGCCGTTCCAAGCACATACCTCTCCCCCACGGGCGCGTTCACCATCTCCGGCGCTGGATGGGTCGCTCGCCGTGGAGCCGAAGTACTCGTCCTCGAGGAGGGACTCGGTGGCGCGTCGGACGAGGTGAGCCTCTTCGATCCGACGGTCGTGCTCGTCACGGAAGTTTTCCTCGAGCATGCGGGTTTGCTCGGGGAGACCGTCGCCGAGATCGCGCGCGACCTTCTCGGCGTCGTGAAGGACTCGACGCAGGTCGTGGTGACGCTCCCCCAGTCGGGCGAGGTCATGGCGGTGATCGAGGAGGTCGCCGCGGCACACGGCGCCAGCGTCGTCGTGGCCGACGACAACGTCGCCGCCCCTGTGCGCGCGGACCTCCCGCACCTTGGCCGACGCAACGCACTGGCCGGAGCGGTGGCGGGCCGGATGCTCGCGGAACTACTGGGCTGGACGGTGTCAGTCGACTCTCTGGAGACGACGCTCGCCACTGCCTCGGCGCCGGGCCGTTGCAGCCGACACACCGTCGACGGTGCCCCTGGCGTTGCCGACGTGATGCTCGACGGCGCGATCTCACCAGCAGGTGTGCGTGCAGCCGTGGACGAGTACCTCACCTGGCGAGGAGCGTTGGACACCGTGATCGCGTGCTTTCCGGATACGAAAGACGTCGAGGCGTGCTTCGCCGAACTCTCGGCCTTCACTACGGTCATCCCGGTGCGGGCGAGCGAATACCTTCGCTTCGACGTCGCTCAGCGGCTGTACGGGTCGCTGCCCACCGTTAGCGAGGTACTGCCCCAGACGCTGGATCACGGTGGGTGCCTCGCCGTCGGCACTCAGGCGTTCGTGGGCGAGTTGCTCGAATGGCTCGATGCACCGACTGACACCGCGTATCGAGTCGACGATCAACCTACGTCTCGCGCCGTTGCAGCGGATCCCGAAACATACGGGTCCGCTGATTCAGCCAACGGCAATACCTGACCGTCGTCAGGCTCAGTCCAGGTGCGCCAGCTCCGGCCACACCGCGTCCCAGCCGCCGGCCGGGTCCCGGCAGACGAGGACGGCCTGGCCCTGCTCCTCGTTGTCGAGGCCGACGCCGTTGTCGAGCACGCCCTCCGTGGTGCAGGACGCGAAGAACCTCGACCAGCCGGCCTCGGTGCCGCCGACCACGACGGCCACGCGGGCGTCCTCGGGCGGCGGGCCGGACCGGTGGAGCTCGTTGTGGCCGGAGTACGGCCACGGCAGCCCGTGCTCGGGGCCGAGTACGGCGATCGCGCCCGCCTCCCCGTAGTTCTGGGCGACGACCACGGCCGAGGCTCGGTCCTCGGCAGGGAGCGCGTCGTACACATCGGCGACCTGCCGCACGTAGGTCTCCCAGCCGACGGCGTCACGCGCCGTCTGGTTGATGTCCCCGATCGGGGTGGTGCCCAACTCGGCCACGGGCACGAGCGGCAGCCCGATGAACGCAGACGGCACGGCGTTGACCACCACGAGCGCGATCACTGCGATCCGTCGGCGGAGGCGCGGGCCTCCGCCCGGCGGCGCCGCGAGCCAGTCCCCGATCACGACGCAACCGGCCGCGAACAACACCGTCACCAGGCCGAACGCGTAGTAGATCTGCGACCCGCCGACGAAGACGAACAGCACCACCACGGGGTAGGCCACCACCAGGAAGCGCAGCGAGCGCCAGGCGGGCCGTCGCCACAGCGCCACGAAGCCGATGATCCAGATGACGGCGAGCGGCGGGCCCAGCGTCAGGAGCTGGAAGAGCCACATGTCGACGCGCACATCGGCGGCGTTGTTCTCGGACAGCGCGCTGCCCATCGCGAGCTGCGGCCAGCCGTTCGTCGCCTGGTAGACCAGGTTGGGCAGGCCGACCAGCACGGCGACCGCCGCGGCCAGCCACGGCCAGCGGGTGGCGAGCGAGCGACGCGGCCCGACGACGAGGAGCCCCACCACGATCGCCCCGAGCAGCACGACGATCAGCAGCTTGTTGTAGAGGGACAGACCCGTCACCACGCCCGCGACGATCCACCACCGCGGCTCGTCACGCAGCAGAGCCCGCAGCACGAGCAGCACGACCGTGGGCCACACCACCATGTCGAGGCTCGCCGTGAGCAGCGTGTGCCCGAAGATCAGCGGCGACGCCGCCGTGCCGAAACCCCAGGCAGCGAGAGTCTGAGCCCCACGCCCGCCGCCCAGCTCACGCGCCAGGAGCGCGACCACCACGATCGCCGCCAGCAGGCTGAGCGTCGCGGGCACCCGGAGCGCGGCCGCGCTCTCCCCGAACAGGAAGGTCGACGCCCGCGCCAGCAACGGGGTGAGCGGCGGCTGGTCGATGTAACCCCAGGCCGGCTCCAGCATGCGGAAGTAGAGCTCGTCCCGGTGGTACCCGTACTCGTCGCTGAGCAAGGTGAGGACCGCGCCCACCACGAGCACCGCGCTCACCACCGGAGCCCACGCGAAGGTGGGCAAGGAACGCGAGGTGAGCTCCGCCGTCGGGCGACGAAGGCCTGCGGGATCTGCGGCGACCGCCATGTGCGGAACGTACGCGGGCGCTCAACGCCGCGCCAGGGCGGCGCGCCGTGCTGCCCGACGCCGGTCCGGTCGCCTCCCGCTGAGGCGACCGGACCGGCGTCGATCACGTCAGGACAGGCCCGCGAGCCGGTAGAGGACGAGGCTGCCCGCCACCGCGACGTTCAGGCTCGCGCCCCACCCGGTCATCGGGATCTCGACACACTCGTCGACGTAGGCCAGCACGTCGTCGGGGACGCCGTTGTGCTCGTGGCCGAGGAGCAGGACCGTCGGGTCGCGGGCTGGTTCAAGCCGCGGCAGCAGGGTAGCGCCGTCGGCAAGCTCCACTGCTACCAGCCTGGCGCCACCGGCCCGCTGCTCGGCGAGCCACGCTTCCTTGGACGGCGCCACCCAGTGGAGGCACGGGCGCCGGGACCGGAGGGTGTCTCCTCGGGCGAGAGCTTCGCGATAGTGCGGGGTGCGGGGCACTGCCAGACAGGCGCCCACCGCGTCGCAGGTCCGAAGGAGAGTGCCGAGATTGGCGTCGTACGCGACCCAGAGCGGTGCGACCACGAGATGCCCCCAGCATCCGTGCTGGCGGGCGCGGCGCCGGCGTCGAAGCTCGGCGGGCGTGGTCTTGGTGTCGCTCACCGGAGCGGAGGGAGGTCCCCTGGAAGGGTCATCATGAGAAGGCGCCTTTCAGCGGCGGCGCCGGGCCATCGACAGGACAGGCAAAGTGCCCGTCGGTAGAAACCTACCGTGTCCCCCCGATCCAGCCGATAGCCTCCGGGCGTGGACTTCATCCTCCGGAAAGCCGGGCCGGCCGACGCCGACGCGTGCGGGCGCGTGCACTACGAGTCCTGGGTCGAGACGTACACCGGGATGGCGAACGACGCGTTCTGGGAACGGGCCTCCGCCGAACGCAGCATCGAGAACTGGCGGCAGTGGCTCGACGACGGGCGCGACAACGGGCTCGACGCAACCATCGCCGAGGTGGACGGCGTCGTCGTGGGGCTGGCGTTCGCCCGGGCGAGCCGCGAGAACTACGGCTTCGCGCCCGTTCGGGACCTCGAGCTCTACACGCTGTACGTGCTGCGGGCGTACCACGGGACCGGGATCGGGCAGGCGCTGCTCGACGCCGTAGTGCCACCCGGGACGCCCGCCCAGCTGTGGGCTGCCGAGCACAACCCGCGCTCGCGGGCGTTCTACGAGCGGAACGGCTTCCGCACGGACGGGGCCACGGACTCCGGGGAGTCGTTCGGGGGGATCGCGGCGGTGCGGATGGTGCGGTGAGGGTGGTCGTGGCTGCGGGGGCCGTGTGGGCGGCAGGGCGGGGCGAGCCGGTAGCTGTTCCCCGTTTGGCTCTCAGACGGGGAACAGGGTCCTGGTCGCGACCGGCCTACCGGTCCGTGCGGTTCTCCTCGTCCGGGCTGGAGCCCGTCCGCTCGCCGCGGTCCAGGGCCGTGACGGCGTCCATGGCTCCGGCGTCCAGCTCGAAGGCGAAGATGCCCGCGTTCTCCACGATCCGCTCCGGCGTCGCGGACTTGGGGATCACCACGTCACCCCGCTGGACGTGCCAGCGCAGAACCACCTGAGCGAGCGTGCGCCCCAGGTCGTCAGCGAGCCGGACGATCGCCGGGTCCTCGAGCACCCGTCCGCGGCCCAGCGGTGACCACGCCTCGGTGACGATGCCGTGCGCGGCGTCGTAGGCCCGGACCTCCTGCTGCACGAACCACGGGTGGATCTCGACCTGGTTCACCGCCGGGACCACGCTGCCCTCGGTCAGGATCCGGTCCAGGTGGTGCGGCTGGAAGTTCGAGACCCCGATCGCCCGGGCGCGACCCGACGCGAGGATCTCCTCCAGCGCGCCCCACGCCTCGACGAACCGGCCGAGCGCAGGCAGCGGCCAGTGGATGAGGAACAGGTCGACGTAGTCCGTGTCGAGGTCATCGAGGGTGCGGTCGAACGCGGCGTGCGCCTCGTAGTGCGGGTGGTACGCGTTGTTCAGCTTGCTCGTCACGAACAGCTCGTCGCGGGCCAGGCCCGACTCCCGCACCGCCCGCCCGACCGCCGCCTCGTTGCGGTACATCTGCGCGGTGTCGACGTGCCGGTAACCCACCTCGAACGCCCACAGGACGGCGTCGCGGGTGGACTCGGGGGGCAGCTTGTACGTGCCGAAGCCGAGCTGCGGGATCTGGACGCCGTTGTTCAGGGTGATCGTGGGAGTCGTCACTGGTCCAGTCTGCCGCGTGGAGCGCAGCAGCGGGTCAGGCCGCGCGGAAGAGAGAGTTCAACAGGACGGCCGAAGTCGACTCACATAGAGTTGACAGGCCTCGTTCGATGATCTGGAGCCCCATGACGAACCGGACCGATCCGTCCTCCGAGCTCCACCATGGGCAGGTCTACGTCGACGAATCGAAGTCGGGTGCATATCTGCTCGTCGCTGTTGCGATCAGTCCCACCCGTCTCGCCACCGCACGCAAGACCGTGCGGTCTCTGGTGCTCCCTGGACAACGCAGGCTCCACATGAAGACCGAGAGCGATGTTCGGCGGAGGCAGATCTTGTCGACGTTCGACCACGCAGGCTTCACCGTGCGGATCTACCGCGCCGACACCAACTTCAAGAACGACATCATGCGGCGGCGCGCATGTCTGGATGCCCTCGTCGCCGACATCGCACGATGCGGACACACCCGGCTCTGCCTCGAGTCGGACGAATCCATGGATGCGCGCGACCGTCGCGCTCTGGCCTTGCTCACAAGGACTCACGGCTGCCAGGACCTGGTGTACTTCCACGAGCGTGCAGCGGCCGAACCGCTGGTCGCCATCCCCGATGCCATCGGCTGGGCCTGGGCCCGAGGCGGGGGCTGGCGGCAACGCGCAATCCCGCTGGTCGAAGCCGTCATCGACCTGTAGACAGCGCGAAACCCGAGCGCCACGACCGTCCGGACGGGTCTCGGGTTCACTTCTCAGGACTACTGCCCCTCGCACGGTCCACTCTAGCCCCGCTCCGCGGGTCCGCGCCAGCCACGGGATCACGCTGCGCGGAAGACCGAGTCCATGTGCCACTCCAGTGCCTCGCGGTTCGGCCGGTCGGCCTCGTTGTCCGGCAGCGAGACCAGCGACTCCCCCGCGCGCCGGTAGAACTCGTCGCCGTTGCCGGTGTCGCGTCGGAGCGCCGGGCTCACATGCAGGCGATGGTCCGGGCCGACGCCGAGGTACCCCAGGTCGTACAGCTTGTGGGCGTCCGACTTCAGGAGGAGCCCGTTGTTCACCCAGTTCTGGCCGTCGGCCGCCACCGGGCGAATGTGCGCGGCCTCGAGAGTGGGCAGCAGACGTGACCCGGTGATCGCGCAGCGGCGGTGGTAGGCGGCGGTCACCGCAGCGCGGAACGCTTGCTGACCCGCACGCGCATCCACCAGCTGACGGTGGTCGCGGAACATCGGCCCGGGGATGACGGTCGGAAGTCCGGTGCCGGCGTCGGGCAGCCGCACCCCGCTGCTGTGCTCGAGGAGGCTCCATAGCGCCTGCTCCACGTAGGAGCCGGCCTCGAGCGGGTAGCCCTTGCCGCGCACGATGTTGCCCGCGAAGTCCGGCGGCGCCGCCAGCGTGAGCGCCTCGGCGACGAAGAACACACCGTCGAGCAGGGTGCAGCCGATGAACGGGTCCTCCCCCGGCGCGACCGGGCGCTCCGACCGCGACCGGAAGCGCACGATCGCCTCACGCAATGCCGCCTCGGACGCGACCCCGTTGCCCTCGCCGAAGAACCGCCACGCCTCACTGACGGTCAGCACGCGGTACTCGGTGAGGAAGCCCCCGCCGACGAGCCGGTTGTGCGGCGCGTGCGTCTTGAACAGGAAGGGGTCCCCGTACCCGATCCGCTTGAACGTGGCCGACGGCGACGGCAGCCAGAAGTTGACCTCGTCGAGGTGCGGACGGTCCGCGAGGAACGAGGCCCAGCCGTTGTCGGTCACGCCGACGTATGCGGTCTTCACCGGGGCGCTAAGCGTCGTCGGCCGACGACGGCGCGTGGCCCTCGTACTCGAACCCGGGCTCGCCAGGTCCAGGGTGAAAGATGTCGACCAACTCAGGCACCGGGCAGTCGAGGGCCTTCGACAAGTCCGCCAGGGTCGAGAGCCGTGGGTTCGCCGGTGTCTTCTTCGCCCGGTCCGAGAGCCCTGACTCCAGCAATTGGTAGTGGTTCCGGCTCATCCCCGCGAGCTCGGCGACCCGCTCCTGGGTCAGGCCCACCGCCTCCCGGCGATCCCTCAACCGCATGGCGAGCGCCAGCGCGAGGTGCTTCTCGAGCGGGCGTTCACGGGACACCACGCAACCGTCGCCGCCGAGGTCAGCTAGTGTCTGCCATGTATACATGGCCTTGTTTGCATGGCAGCAACACCGGGCCTACGAAGCGCGAACCGTCCGGGGGCAGAAGACAGGTGGTAGTGGGCGACGACGCTGTGGCCGTACTGGCGAACCCGATCCTCAACGGCCCGTACGACCCGCCTGCGCGGCACTTCGAGATGGGGCTCGGTGGCCCCACCGGGCGGGTCGTCGAGGGCCGGCGCCCGAGCGAGTCGCTGATCCCCATCGCGCAGGCGAGGAAGTCTCGCCAGGCCGCCGCGAGGGTCGCCACTGCCCAGGACGAGCTCGACTTCGACGTGACGGGCGAGCGCCGTGAGAAGAACTTGCTCATCAACGACCTCCGGCGCGAGGTCGAGCTCTGGCGGGTGCGCGGTTACTCGAACGTCACCCCGCTGACGCGCACGCTCCTGGAGCACTGGGCGGATCCCGCACGCGAGAACCGCGTCCTGTTCGGCCAGCGCGAGGCGGTCGAGACGGCGATCTACCTCGCCGAAGCCGCCGGCCGCGCAGGGAACACGGACTGGCGCCGTCGGCTCGACGGCGAGAACGACGTCCACAACGCGGGTCTGCCGCGCGTCGCCCTGAAGATGGCGACCGGCTCGGGCAAGACCGTCGTCATGGCGATGCTCATCGCCTGGCAGACCATCAACAAGGTCCAGAGCCCGCGCGACTCCCGCTTCTCGAAGCGGTTCCTCGTCGTCACGCCGGGCATCACGATCCGCGACCGCCTGCGGGTCCTCATCCCGGGCGAGCCGGGCAACTACTACGACGTACGCGACCTGATCCCGCCGCAGCACCAGGCGGCGCTCCGCGAGGCGCAGGTCGTCATCACCAACTACCACTCCTTCCTCCCGCGGGACGCCAAAGAGATCCAAGGCGTCAGCAGGACGACGAGGCAGATCCTCCTCGGGGACGCGGCGAACTCGCCGGACGACCCGTTCCGGGAGTCGCCCGACGCCGTCGTCTCGCGCGTGCTGCGTGGGTTCACGCTGCCGTCCGGCCGAGTGACCTCAGCGGCGAGCGAGATCGTCGTGTTCAACGACGAGGCCCACCACTGCTACCGGTACAACCCGGAACTCTCGGAAGACCTCACCAAGGAGGAGCGGGAGGCCAACCGGGAGGCGGGTGTCTGGTTCACCGGCCTGCAGTGGGTAGCCAAGCGGGTCGGGATCAAGGCGGTCTACGACCTGTCGGCCACACCCTTCTACCTCAAGGCTTCCGGCTACACCGAGGGCTACATCTTTCCCTGGGTGGTGAGCGACTTCTCGCTCATGGACGCCATCGAGTCGGGACTCGTCAAGGTGCCCCGCACCCCGGTGGACGACGACGCTGCGGACAAGCGGGTCACGTACCTGCACCTCTGGGACCACGTCGGCCGGCTCCTGCCGAAGCGCAAGACCGCGGCGGCCCTCGACCCGTCCGGATGGGTGCCGCCCAAGGAGCTCGAGGGAGCCCTGCGAAGCCTGTACCGCAGCTACGAGCGCGCCTATGAGCAGTGGGTGACGCACCTGCGCGACCTGGGCGAGCCGCCGCCCGTGTACATCGTGGTCGCCAACAACACGATCGTCTCCAAGTTGATCTACGACTGGGTCGCCGGTGGACCCGTGCTCGACAAGGACGGCAGCCCGGTGCTGCATGCCGACGGCTCCGTGGTGCACCGGACCGGCAACCTGCCGCTGTTCAGCAACGTGGTCGACGGCGCCCCCGCGCCCCGGCCGCCCGCGATCATCGTCGACTCCAAGCAGCTCGAGTCCGGGGAGACCCTGTCGGGCGACTTCAAGGCCGACGCCGCCGCGGAGATCGAGGCGTTCAAGGCGGAGTTTCGGCGCCGCAACCCCGGGGGCGACGTCGAGTCGATCACCGACGCCGACCTCCTCCGCGAGGTCATGAACACCGTCGGCAAGAAGGGCATGCTCGGCGAGCAGGTGCGCTGCGTGGTGTCGGTGTCGATGCTCACCGAAGGCTGGGACGCCAACACCGTGACGCACATCCTCGGCGTGCGGGCTTTCGGGTCGCAGCTGCTCTGCGAGCAGGTGGTGGGGCGCGGCCTGCGCCGCCGCTCGTACGCGCTCAACGACGAGGGCCGGTTCGAGCCGGAGTACGCCAGCATCTACGGGATCCCGTTCTCATTCATCCCCACGACGGGAGAGACGCCCGACGTCACCCCGAAACGGCCCGCGGTCTGGGTGCACTCCGTGGAGGGCCGCGAGGACCTGCGGATCCAGTTCCCCAAGCTGGACGGGTACCGGCTGGAGATCCCCGACGAGGACGTGTGGCTCGACGACGCCCTGGCCCGGCCGTTCATCGTCGGCGCGTCGACGGTCCCGCGCTGGACGGAGAGCGCGGGCATCGTCGGGACAGCCGAGCTGGAGGACGGCGACCTGACGGACCTGCGGGCGCAAGAGCTCGCCTATCTGGTCGCGAAGCGTCTCATCGACACGCACCTGCGGACCCAGGAGGGCGACGACGGCGACCGGAGGCCGTGGCTCTTCCCGCGCCTCGCGGGACTCTGCCGGGAGTGGATCGAGCGCAACGTCCGCGTCGAGAACGGCTACTCGTTCAACGCGCTGAGATTGGTCGAAGCCCAGGCCGAGCTCGCCGACCAGATCAACGCGTCTCTGACGAGCCAGACGGAGAACCGGCGTCCGGTGCTCAGGCCGGTCCTGCGCACGTTCGACCCTGTGGGCCACACCGGCGAGGTGTCGTTCGAGACGCGTAAGAAGTCCCGCGACACGGTCAAGTCCGAGGTCTCGCACGTGGTGCTCGACGGCAAGGACGGCAACACGTGGGAGGACGAGCTCGCGAACGTCTGCGAGTCGATCGCCGACGTCGAGGCGTACGTCAAGAACGACCACCTCGGGCTCACCATCCCCTACATCCACAAGGGCCGCTCGCACGACTATCTGCCTGACTTCGTCCTCAAGCTCCGGCAGCGGGACGACGACGTCCAGCGGTTCCTCATCGTCGAGGTCTCCGGCGGGCAGAAGGCTCCGGGGCCTACGCAGATCAAGGCCACGACCGCCCGCGACTCGTGGTGCGCCGCGGTGAACAACCACGGCGGCTTCGGCCGCTGGGGCTACCTCGAGGTGGGCCTGCACAAGGCCCTGTTCTTCAACCGCGTGCGCCAGGCCATCGACCTGCACTACGCCGACCGGCCGATCGTCGGCGACCCAGACCTGCTCGACATCGTGGAACGGGAGGCGCGCCGTGGCGCGTAGCAGCAAGCCGACGGGACCCAAGGCAGTGGGCTCGTTCGTGCACGCAGAAAAGCGGGTAAACAACCCGACAGCAGAAGCGCAGGAATGGGTACCCGACGAACTGATGAAGCCTCGCTCGGTCGTGTTCGAGCGAGACCCGTCGCTCGACCCGCAGCTCGTGTGGCGCGGCAAGTACGACGACGACGCGACCGAGCTCGTCGCAGACGCCCCGCCGATCTACATCCAGGAGAAGATCGACCCTCGCGTGCTGGTCGAGAACCTTCGCGCTACCGCCGCGACGCGCGCGGAGGAACCCGAGCTGACGCTGTTCGACACGTTCGACGGGCTCGACGAGCTCGATGCGGTCGACTTCTACCGCCACCAGGCCAACTGGTCGAACCGCATGATCCTGGGCGACTCGTTGCAGGTCATGGCGTCGCTCTCCGAGCGGGATGACCTGCGCGGCAAGGTTCAGATGGTGTACCTGGACCCGCCGTACGGGATCAAGTTCGGGTCGAACTGGCAGGCGTCGGCGCGCAAGCGCGACGTCAAGGACGGGAAGGTCGAGGACGCCGCCCGCGAGGCCGAGCAGATCAAGGCGTTCCGCGACACGTGGCAGCTGGGGATCCATTCCTACCTGGCGTACCTGCGGGACCGGCTGATCGTCGCGCGAGAGCTTCTGACGGAGAGCGGATCCTGCTTCGTCCAGATCGGTGACGAGAACGTACACCTGGTGCGGTCGCTGATGGACGAGGTGTTCGGGAGCGAAAACTTCGTCAGCCAGGTCGCATTTAAGACAACTAGCGGCGCGGGTAGTTTCGCAGGCGGAACAAAGGTGCTTGCGTCGACTAGTGACTACATCGTCTGGTTCGCAAAAGACATCGCCGCCGTCCGATATCATCAGATTTATCTTTCAAAAGGGTCAGGCGCCGCCGGGAGTTCGGGCTACAATAAGATTGAGTTGAGTGACGGAACTCGCCGGACGGCGACCACCGCCGAAATTGCCTCGGTCCCGGCTGGCGGCAAGATATACACCCCAGACAATCTCGTCTCGCAGACTACTCGCACAGGGCAGACCACGGTGTTTCCTGTCGAGTATGACGGTGCCGTCTTCAATCCTAAGAATGGCGGGTGGAAGACGAACCGGGAAGGCATGCGGCGCTTGTCCGCCGCCAGGAGACTGACTGCGTCAGGAAACACTCTCCGGTACGTTCGATACCTCGACGACTTCGCTGCATTTCCCATCGCGAACGGATGGGACGATACGACGACCGCTGGTTTCGCAAGCGACAAGCTTTATGTCGTCCAGACGAACGCCAAGGTCATCGAGCGCTGCATGCTCATGTGCACCGATCCCGGCGACCTCGTCCTCGACCCCACCTGCGGCTCCGGCACCACTGCCTACGTCGCTGAGCAGCGGGGCCGTCGCTGGATCACGATCGACACCTCCCGCGTCGCGCTGACCCTCGCCCGCCAGCGGCTCATGGGCGCGACCTACCCGTACTACCTGCTCGCGGACAGCGAGAAGGGCCGCGAGGCGGAGATGCGCGCGTCGGGCAAGCCGATGCCCCCTGCCGCCACTACCAACGACCTGCGGCACGGCTTCGTCTACGAGCGGGTCCAGCACATCACGCTCAAGTCGATCGCGAACAACCCCGACATCAAGGAGGGGATGTCCCGCGCCGAGATCGATGCGGCGATCAAGCGGCACGCCGAGTACGAGCTGCTCTACGACAAGCCGTACCTCGACAAGAACGTCGCCCGGGTATCTGGCCCGTTCACCGTCGAGTCGCTCAGCCCGCACCGCTCGCTCGCGTTCGCGGGCGGCGAGGCCCAGGAGACGGCGTCGGAGCGCGCGGCCGCCGAGGACGCTGACGCCCCGACGTTCGAGCAGACCGTCCTCGACAACCTCGCCAAGGCCGGCATCCAGAACGGGCGTCGCGCGGAACGCATCGAGTTCGCGTCCGTCGACCGCTTCCCCGGCCTGTACGTCCAGGCAGTGGGGACGCCACGGACGCCGTCGGACAGCGGAACAGATGAGCAGACCGAGGTGACGAACGCGCCCGGGCGGGTCGCGATCGCCGTCGGGCCGCAGTACGGGACCGTGAGCACCCAGTTCATCAAGGACGCCGCGCGCGAGGCGATCCGCGGCGAGGCGGACCTGCTGTGCGTGCTCGGCTTCGCGTTCGACCCGCAGGCCACGGGCGTGACCGAGGACGACAACGTCACGGTCGAGGCGTCGAGGGACGGGTTCGACATCGCGGGCGAGCGGTCGCTCGGCCGGGTCAAGGCGCTGCTGGTCCGCATGAACGTGGACCTGCTCATGGGCGAGGCGCTCAAGAAGACGGGCGCAGGCAACCTGTTCACGGTGTTCGGCGAGCCCGACATCGAGCTGAAGGACAACGGCGACGGCACGCTGACGGTCGAGCTGCGCGGCGTCGACGTCTACGACCCCACCACCGGCGAGGTCCGCAGCGACGACACTGGCAAGATCGCCCTCTGGATGATCGACACGAACTACAACGAGGAGTCGTTCTTCGTCCGGCACTGCTACTTCACCGGCGGCAACGACCCGTTCAAGCGGCTCAAGACCGCGCTCAAGGCGGAGATTCACGCCGATGCGTGGGCCACGCTCTACGACACGACGTCGCGCCCGTTCGACAAGCCCGCCACGGGCAAGATCGCCGTCAAGGTCATCAACGACTACGGCGACGAGGTCATGAAGGTCTTCACGGTGGAATGACATGACGACCTACACCCCGGCACAGCGCGAGGCGATCGAGTGCCTCGACGAGCCCCTGCAGATCATCGCCTGCGCGGGCTCCGGCAAGACGCAGGTGATCTCCCAGCGGATCGCCGACCTCCTCGCGCTGCCCGGCGTGACGCCGGCGAACATCGTGGCCTTCACCTTCACGGAAAAGGCGGCGGCGGAGCTCAAGGACCGCGTCCTGGGCCTCGTCGCCGAGCAGCAGGGCAGCACCACGGGGCTCGCCGAGATGTTCGTGGGCACCATGCACGCCTACTGCCTGAACCTGCTCCAGACGTACGTGCCAGAGACGTTCAAGTACTCCGTGCTCTCCGAGATCACGCAGCGGCTGTTCATCGACCGCAACAGCAAGCGGTCGGGGCTGACCGAGTGCCCCACCACGTCGTCGGGCACCCCGAAGCTCCGGCGCTACATCCACTCCCGGTTGTACATGCAGGTGCTGTCCGTCCTCGCGGAGGACGAGGTTGACCCCGCGCTGATCCCCGCCGGCGTGATCCAGTCGCAGTACGCCTACAAGACGCTCCTGCGCAACGGCGCCTTCTTCGACTACACGACGATGCTGGAGCTCGCCGTCCAGCTTCTCGAGTCCGACGAGGGCGACGCCCACGCCGACGCCCTCCTCAAGCACGTCCAGCAGGACGTCCGATACGTGGTGGTGGACGAGTACCAGGACGTGAACCCGCTCCAGGAGCGACTGGTCCGCTCCCTGGTCCGGTACGGCGCCAACCTCTGCGTGGTGGGCGACGACGACCAGACGATCTACCAGTGGCGCGGCAGCGAGGTCGCCAACATCATCTCGTTCGCCGACCGGTACGACGGCGTCCGCCAGGTCACCCTGGCCGACAACTTCCGCTCCACGGACGGTGTCGTGGCCGTCGGCAAGGCGATCGCCGAGAGCATCTCCCCCGCGCACCGGCTCGCCAAGTCGATGCAGTACGCCTCCCACCAGACGTGGAGCCGCGGAGACATCCTGGCGCTCGAGCACGCGACGGCAGACGACGAGGCCCGCTGGATCTGCGACCGCATCCAGGCCCTTCGCGGTGTCACGTTCCAGGACGACCCCGACTCGGCGCCGCGCGGCATGTCGTGGTCGGACATGGCGATCCTGCTGCGCTCCGTGGCCCGCGACGCCGGGCCAGTGGTTGCGGAGCTGGAACGCCGCGGCATCCCCTACATGGTCAAGGGGCTCACCAGACTCTTCGACGCCCCCGAGGTCAAGGCCGCCGCGGCGATGTTCCGGTACCTGGTCGGGGACATGGGTCGCACCGAGTTCGAGCACATCTGGACGCAGGGGCGCCTCACGCCGCCCGAGCGCTCGCTCGCTCCTCTGTTCGCGGTCCTCGACGAGGGCGGGCAGTTCGACCAGGGTGAGCGGTGGAGCAACTACAACATCCAGCGTGTCTACCTGGCGGCGCTGGAGGCGGTCGGTGTCCGAGAGGACACGATCCCCGGAGACCCCGTGCGTGGCGAGCTGGTCTTCTACCAGCTCGGCAAGTTCAGCCAGGTCATCTCCGACTTCGAGACCATCCACTTCGCGTCGTCCCCCGAGCAGAAGTACCGGGGCTTCGTGGACTGGCTGGAGCACCAGGCGCCGGGCTACTACGACGACGCGGATGCCGACGCGGGCTACGCGACGCCCGACGCTGTGACGATCTCCACCGTGCACCGAGCCAAGGGCATGCAGTGGCCGGCGGTGTTCGTTCCCTGCCTCCGGAGGAACCGCTTCCCGAGCAAGCGTCAGGGCGGGTTGGGTGTCTTCCACGTCATCCCCGACACAGCCGTGCACGACCCCGACCGGTACAAGGGCACGAACGAGGACGAGCGCCGGCTCTTCTATGTGGCCGTGACCCGCGCGCAGAAGTACCTGTACCTCTCGTACTCGCCGGGCGAGAGCACGATGTACCGGAAGCCGTCGGAGTTCCTCAAAGACGTCACGGCCGTGGCACACGTGTCGACGGCCAGTGCCGGACTCCCCGCGGACGTCCCCCGTCTGGCGCCACAGGCCAAGATCGAGACGCCGCAGGTCACGCTCTCGTTCTCGGAGCTGAAGTTCCTCTTCGAGTGCCCTTACCAGTTCAAGCTCCGCTTCCTCTACGGCTTCAACCCGCCGATCCACGAGGCGCTCGGGTACGGCAAGGGACTGCACGACGCCCTCGCCGAGATGCACAAGCGCGCGCTGGCAGGCGACATCGCCACCGCCGACGACGTCGACCAGCTCGTGAGCCGGCACCTGCACACGCCGTACGCCTACCCGGCGCTGCGCGAGCAGCTCCAGGACGCCGCCAAGAAGTCGCTCCGCCGCTACCTCGACAAGCACGGCGGGGACCTCGAGCGGACGATCCACTCCGAGAAGCAGATCCAGGTGCACATCGCGCCGGGCATCACCGTCGACGGACGCATCGACCTGGTGAAGCGGATCGAGACGGACGAGGTCTCGATCGTGGACTTCAAGTCCTCGGAGCGCGCGCAGGCGGAGGACGTCACCCGGGACCAGCTGCACGTCTACGCGGTCGGGTACGCCGAGCTGACCGGGACCGACGCCGACCTCGTCGAGGTGCTGAACCTCGACCCCGACGGCAAGAACGTGCGCGAAGAGGTCCAGGACACCCTGCTTGAGGACGTCCGTGGCCGCATCCGTGAGGCTGGTGAGGCCCTACGAAAGAACGACCTTGCCCGCCTCCCGGTCTGGTCCGGAGTTTGCGACGCCTGCGACCTGGCAGGTCTGTGCAGGACGCAGCCGTCGGATCGATGACTTACGGGTGAATACTCCGCGGAAGAGCCTCCTCATCTCGGCGTAGCCGGTTGGATAAAGCCCATCCCCGCCGAAAAGGAGAACGCCGTGCCCCTAGCGACACGTGTCTGGAACGTGCTTGCGGACCTTCCCGCCGGCAAGGCGAGCAACCAGGGCCCGCTCATCAGCAAGCTGAGGAGCACCGTGGCCTTCGAGGAACTCATCCGGACTGGGCACCTGCGGCGATCCGGCGGCCGCGTAGAACGCACACGCGCGTCGCAGGACGCCTTCGTCCTCTTCGACGTTCTGCCAGTGAGCGGGGTCTCGTTGAGCAACCGGGTGGCCCAGGAGAAGTCAGGCCTCACGGACCGTCGGTACGAGTCCGCGCGAGCACTGTTGCTCCGAACGGGCGAGATCGGTCGGGGCCGGGGATTCAGCGGTTCGATCCGCAGGGAGGCCGACGTCGACGAGTATGCGCGGGAGGGGGCCGTCGGGAGCGAGAAGGAGCTCTACGAACCCTTTCGGGCATGGCTCGCCGACCAGGAGCAACAGCCCGGGGAGAGGTTTGCCTGGCACGGCGTCGTCGCGAACGGCAGCGGGCAGCGCCGCGCCACAGGTCAATGGAGCAAGCCAGACATCATGTCTGTCGTCGTGACGAACTTCGAGTACCTGCCAAACATCGACGTCGCCCTGCACAGCTACGAGATCAAGCCGTATCAGCATTCGGCGAACCTCCAGGGCGTGTACGAGGCGTCAGCACACCAACGGCGCGCTCACTTTGCGAGCCTCGTGATCGAGCACCCGATGGACGAGAGCAGCACTCCCCCGCAGGGGGTTCTGGGCGAGTGCCGCCGTCTTGGAGTCGGTCTCTACCACCTCTGGGGCACCGAGGCCGAGTGCCTGCTGGAGCCCCAGCGACAAAGCCCGTCACCTGCCGAAATCAACGATCTGCTCAGTGAAGCCCTTCCTGCGGGTGAGCGCGAGACGTACCTCGACGCCATTGGTAGGCCGCCGGGGTTCGGCACACCGATCAACGATGACGAGTGAGCGCTTACTAACACTTTCGACCAAACTGTTAGTACTGTTATCTCGTGGCAACAGATCTGAGCCCCTCCGCACCCCTCGCGATCGAACCGGTCGGGCACGAGGACCACCACTGGACCGCCGAGACCAATGGCATGGTCACCCGCGCCCAGCTCAGCGCTGCGTCCGGTCCGTACCAATCGACGGTCCCGGCTCAGATCGAGCGCTACCAGCCCAGCCTGCCGGCCGACCTCGCCGCCGACGTCGAGGAAGCCGCTGCGGCTCTCGCCCGATTCGACTCGTACGCGCGTGGCCTCCTAGGAGCGACCAGCCCGACGCTCGGTCCGATGGGCTCCATCCTCCTTCGCACAGAGTCGACGTCGTCGTCGCAGATCGAGAACCTGACGGTAGGCGCTCGGCAGCTCGCTCTCGCCGAGATTGATCAGTCCACCAGCGAGAACGCTAAGGTCGTCGTCGCCAACGTGCGTGCGATGGAGGCTGCGCTCACCCTGGCCGACCGCCTCGACAACGACGCGATCCTCGCCATGCAGGCAGAGCTCCTCTCCCGCCAGCGCGGCTGGGAAGAACACGCCGGCCGATATCGCGACGGGCTTGTCTGGGTCGGCAGCAGCAGCATCGGCCCCCGGAGGGCGACCCATGTGGGCCCTCAGCCTGAGCGTGTCCGCCCCGCGATGGACGACCTGATCCAGTTCCTCCGCCGGGACGACTTGCCCGTGCTCGTTCAGGCAGCAGTCGCCCACGCCCAGTTCGAGACCATCCACCCGTTCGCGGACGGCAACGGACGCACCGGACGGGCGCTCGTCCATGCCCTGCTCAAGGCCAAGGGTGTACTGACCAGCACCACCGCGCCCGTCTCAGCGGGGCTCCTCAAGGAGACCGAGGCCTACTTCGACGCTCTGGGCGCATACCGCGCAGGGGACGCCCGGCCCATCGTCGAGCGGTTCACCGCAGCGAGCCGATTCGCGGCAGCATCCGGCGCGCGCCTCGTGGACGACCTGGCGGCACAGGTTGACGACTCCCGCGCCAAGCTCGCCGGGCTGCGCCCGCAGGCCGCCGGGTGGAAGGTGCTTCCGCACCTCGTCGCCCACCCTGTTGTCAACGCACGGTTCCTTTCGCAACACGTGGGCTTGAGCGAGATGACGGCCCAGCGCGCCCTCACCCAGCTCACCGACGCCGGCGTTCTCGAGGAACGGACGGGGCTACAGCGCAACCGCGTGTGGCAGCACGGTGGGATTCTCGCGGTCCTCGACAACTACGCGGAGCAGCTCCGACGGCGGTAGGCCGCCTCAGCGCCCCGCCCTCCCTCGGCTCACCGCCTCCGGCCGCTCCGACGGCGGGACCTTCCCGTTCACGACATGACGCCGCCAGGCGTTCCGGACATGCCCGCGCCGCAGCAGCAGCGTGATACCAACAAACACGGTCGGGAACATAACCCGCATCGCTAGGTCCGGGCTCTGAACGGGCAGCCCCATCGGCCGCTGGATCAGCTCCGGCCACACCCAGAGTGCGCCAACGACCACAAACGAAAGCCCCATCCGCCGCAGGACGTACAGCGACCCACGGATGTCGTCGACCACCCACCACCAGTACCTCGCCGGCAGACGCATCTCGAGCATCCGGTAGGCGAGCCACCAGCCGAGCGGCGGGCGTTCCCGCCAGCGCAGCCCCCAGCCCGCTCGAAGCAACCCGATGACCTCCGGGCGGGGCAGGCGGGAGGCGACCGGCCCGGCGTCGGGCACATAGAGCTCGTCAAGGACAGCCAGCAGCTCGTCGCCGTGGGCGTCGCGCCAGCGGCGCGGGTAGGCCCGCATCCAGAAGCGCGCGGAGCGCGAGAAGGCGCCCTTCTCGCGCGACCGCTCCGAGGCCCGGCTCATGCCACACCACCAGCGGGAGCGGCGAACCCGCCAGCGGCCGGCCGCCGCCGCGCCTCCTGCGCCACCGGCCGGCGCCGCAGCGCTTCCTGCGCCCGCGCCGCGAGCGCCCTCAGCCGCTCGGTCTCTGCCTCGGCGGCGGCGCGGCCGTCGCTCGTGATGCGGTAGTACCTTCGGAGCCGGCCGTCGACGACGGACTCCCCCGCTGGCTCAACCAGTCCCGCGGCGCCCAGCCGGTCGAGCGCGCCGTAGAGGGTGGCTGCGGCGAGGACGGTCCGACCGCCGGACAGCTCGCGGACGACCTGGATCACCGCGTAGCCGTGCAGGGGCTCGGCCGTGAGGGCAAGCAGGACGAGGTACGCCTGTTCGGTCATGCGGAACGGGGTCGCCATAGGGTTTAACATATCGGTCACCGATATATAGCACCAGGGTGGATCGCCCGACGGCGGCCCCGCCCGCCTCCCGCGGAGACTCCCGCGAGGCGACCCGGCCCGCCGTCGGGCAGCCTGCTACTCCTCGAACTCGAGGTTGCCGCGGCACGCCTCGCCGGGGCTCGGCAGGAACTCCTTGAACCCGTGGCTGACCCACCGCCCGTAGCTCTGAACACGTCCGTCGGTGACGAAGTCGTCGTCGAACTCCGGCGGCTGGGGCTCCATCGCGTCCGGCAGGTCCTGCCCGGAGAACGCGCAGGCCGAGCTGGCCATGAACGCACCCGGAATGGGGTCACCGTTCCCGTTGGTCTCTCCCGCCTGTGCCGACATGCCGCCGCCCAGCGTCAGTCCCGCGGCGACGGCGCACGTCATGATCACGCGCCTCATCTGCCCACCTCCTCGTGGGAAGGACGTCCGGGTAGGCCGATCGAACCCAGCCCGTCCCTACCTCATGACGGTACGACCGGCGTGTCGGCACCGACCCGCCGGACGAGCGAAATCACCCGTCACCACGGGCGCAGCCGGCCTGACGTGCCGGCGGGACGACACGCGGCCAGGTCGCGCGCCACAGCCCAGCGTGCGGTGCCACACTTTCCTGCCAGAGCCGGCGACGACGAGGATGGGAGCTCCCGACGATGGGCCACGGCAGCACGTCCCACCAGGTCAGCACACCTGATGACTCACCCACGGCCGCCGCGGCGGCCGTCCGGCGGTACCTGGCCGACGACGACCCCCGGTCGGCAGCCGCGCTGCACGAGCGGTGCACGGCAGCAGCCCTGGAGGACCAGGACCGGCTCGTCCAGTACGTGGTGGCCCTCGACGACGTCCATGACACCCCGATCCTCGACACGCCCCCGTTGCTCGACCGGGTGTGCGAGCAGGTCGCCGCTCGGGGACCGGACCACTTTCTCGCGTACCTGACCGCGCTGCGGGCTGCCGGAAGGTCCGCCCTCGCCATCCAGGCTCTCCACGCGTACGGGCGTCTCGACGAGGCGGACCTCAGCGGCCTCGCGGGCCGGCTCCGAGACGCCGAGGACCGGCTCATCCTGCTCGCCGCGGCCTCCCTGAACCGGACGCCGGAGGATGCGGCGCGTCTCGCAGTGAGCCACCAGCGCCCCCAGGACGCGGACGACATCATCACGCCGACGATCCTGCACGACGTCTCACAGCAGCGCACCGTCCCCGACGTCGCCCGGTTCCTGCGGGCGCTCCACGCCCTCGGCGCCGCCCACCTGATCGAGGACACCGTCAGGCTGGTCGCCGCCCGAGAGTCCGGTCGGTCGAACCTCGACAAGGCCCTGCTGCACGTCGCCCTCGACGCCAACCCGCACCTGCGTCCCCACGCCGAGGACCTGCTGCGCCAGACGCTGGCAGCCGCCGTGGCCCAGACGGACCGGGACCTCCCCGACCAGCAGAAGGATCTTCTCGCTGCCTTCGCCCACCTCAGCCCGGACGGTGCGGTCCTCGAGGAGTGGTTCGCCGGGCGGCTCCAGGGCAAGGTCAACGACGCGGAGGCCCGCAAGCAGGTCGCCTGGTTGCTGCGGAACAGCAGCGGGGCCGGCCGGTCCGAGTTTCTCGCCCATCTTGCGACGACCGCCTCACCGTGGAACCTTGCCCTGATCTACGAGCTGCTCCTTGCCCCGGACTCCCGCGAGGAACCTGAGGAGGCCGTCGACCTGGCGAGCAGCGTCGCGGCCACGCTCCACGAGGAACGCATCAGCGAGTTCCTCGAACGCTGGCCGCGTGAGCGTCAGCCGGACGTGAGGACGAAGCGGCTCCTCCAGCTCGTGCTGACCCCGTTCGGCGACCAGCCCCTGCCCGCCAGGACCGTCCTGGGCGTCGCGGACCTCCTGGCCTCCGGCCGGTCCGGGCCGCTCGCCGAGGGCCTCCGCCGGGAAGCGATCGCCCTCGTCGAGGGGCGCGACGCGGACGAGGTCGTCGAGCTCCTGCGTGCCATCCCCGCAGGTCGCCATCGTCGGAAGGCGGCGAACGTCGTGGGCGAGCAGCTCGCAGCGGCCCTGCTCGCAGACAACTCTGACGCCGCCGCGGGCTGGTTCTCGGAGTGCCTCGCGGCGCTGGCGGCCGATGATCTCACGGACGCGTCGACGGCGGCCTGGCACAGGGTGGCTGACCTGGCGGGCGAGCACCCCGTCGTCGCCTCGACGGTTGCCGAGGTTGCCGTCCGGATGCGGCACTCAGGAGGCGGCGAGACCGCCGAACAGCCGGCAGGACGCGCCCATCGGGCCCTCGCCGCCGACGCCGACAAGCTCCTCGTCCGGTTCCTCAACCAGTCCCAGAGCGTCACCCCGACGGCCGTCGTCGACGTGACGACCAGGCTTCGGCTCCGCGCCTATCCCGAGCCGAACCGCAGGCAGGTGATCCAGGACTCCGTGGGCCGGTGGGTGGACCGGACCCGCAAGGAGCGTGTGATCCGGGCGCTCGAGGCGGCGGGTCAGGACCTCGAGGCCGGCTGGCTCAAACCGTCGGTGGGCTGACTCGGGCCGGCTTGAGAGGCGAGGTGGCGCCGGCCCAGCACGACCAGGAGCCCGAACGCGACCAGAGCCACACCGGCCGTCGCGAGCCGCAGCAGCGTCTCCATGCCCGGGGACAGCGGCACCGGGTGGTCGCACGTCCAGCCCGGCTGGTATCGGCACACGTCCGCCGCCCGGACGGCGCACAGCGCCGTGAGCGCCATCAGGTATCCGACCAGCGCGAGAAAGGGGGGCAATGCGTCGTCGAGCCGGCCCCGCCGGCTACGGAAGTGCACCATCCGGTCCTTGGCGTCGAACCAGCCGAATCCCCGGACGCCCAGCGCGGCCAGCCAGGGCAGGACCAGGAGAACGACCGTGCCGCCCCCGACCACCGCCATGCCTCGCCACACATGGGCCCACTCGGACTCCGCCACGACGAACGCGATCCCCACGAAGCCGAGGACCGCCGCCACGGAGAGCACGTTCCGCCAGACGCTCGGCGGCAGCTCCGGTGCTCGCACCACATAGACGACGCAGAAGACGGCGTACACCACGAGGATGGGCGTGGTGTTGAGAGCCGTCAGCAGCCGCCAGTCTCCGGCCACTGTCGCAAGGAGCACCAGCCCGAGGACGAAGTTCACCACGAGGATCAACCAGAACGTGTCCTCGGTGCGTCCAGGAAGCCGTGACGCCCAGCGCGCCTGGAGCGCGCTCGGGGCGTAGCGCTCGCCGCTCAGGGCGAAGACCTCCCGCGCGAGGGCGTAGGTGAACACGATCCCGGAGCCGATCGGCGCGAGCACACCCACCAGGTGGACCGCTGGAGCGAGCCAGGCGAGCGAGAGGTCGCCGATCGTCGCGTGATCGGCGAGCACCGCATAGGGCGTACCCGTCGACCGCCCTGGCTCGACAGTGCCCTGAGCATCGTGAGCGTCGTGGACATGCTGCAGCAGGGAGTACAGCACGTACGAGCCGGCCACCGTCCCGTACACCGCCCAGCGCACCCGCGCCCGCACCCCCATGCCGCCCCGACGCACCTCGTCCGTCACGTCCAGGGGGGCCTGGAACCCGATGTAGGCGTAGATGATCCCGCTCGCCAGGAGCCCTCCCATCAGGTTGCTCGGAGTCCCCTCGCTGGCCGACGACGTCCTGCCGTCACCCAGCGCAAGCCAGAGCAGGACCACGACCATCACGAGGACCACGACCTTGGTCCCCATGATCGCCACGCTCGACCGCAGCAGAGCCTTGCGTGGCAGCAGGTTCGACGCGACGATCGCCGCCATGACCACGACGGCGAGCAGGCCGCCGCCCTGTGTCAGCGCGTTCTGGCCGGAGGTCAGGCCTGCGTCGGGCAGCCACGTCGCCGTGCTCCGTACGGCTGCCGCGGCCTGCGCGGCGGGGTTGACGGCGTACGAGATCCACAGCGCCCCCGCGAGCACGACGACGACCAGCGGCCCGAACGCGTCCTGCGGGTGAAAGAGCAGACCTCCTGTCCGACGGGACGCCAGCCCGAACTCGACCATCACGACCGCCACGACCGCCATCAGCGCGCCGCCCACCAGCCAGCCGGGCAGCGCGTACCGCCCCAGGTCCTGTTGCACCTGGGGTGCGGCAAGGAGCCACCCGGAGCCGATCACACCACCGACGGCCAGCCCGAAGACCTCGAGGAGGGTGAGCCGCTCGCGGTCCCCGGACGGGGGCGGGGACGGGGACACCGGGTTCTCCGCGGCGGGCCCGCGCGACGTCGCCGGTCCGGTCTGCTGGTCCGTCCCGGGTCCCGAGCCCGCGCCCTCGGCGGGCTTCTCGACCTCGTGCGCGGCTCGCTCGCGCGCACGCCTCTGACCCGACCACGGCTCGAACGCGACACTGACCAACAACGCTCCGACGATGCACAACCACAGGCCCGGGTTCACGGCCACGTCCCAGAAGGTCGCGCCTTCGGGGATCTGGTCGATCGCCACGCTGCCGAACGCACCGGCTATCGCGCCGAGAACGGGTGCAGCGATCCTCACGACGCGCATCACGCCGTGACGACCGGCGCCCCGCTGCCGGACCGGTTCGTCAACCATCGAGCGTGTCCCCTCACCGTGGCGCCTGAAAAAGCGTGGTCGGAGACTATCGGCGCACTTCGGACGGGGCAAAACAAAGCGCGCATTTCCCCTCAGGCGTCCACCTGACGCGCACTGGCGTTGTCACTCTCGGTCGACAATGTCACCGGGAGTGACAACGCCAGCGGCACAACCCCTGTCCGGCGCGGCCGGATCAGACCTTCGTCACCGTCACCTCACGCGCCGCCCCGCCCGTGACCTCCAGCGACACAGCCAGCGTCTCCCGCATCACCAGGTCGCGGTGCGCCTCGACGGCCCCGACCCACTCGGCCGGCACGGTCAGCGCCAGCGCGATCCTGTCCGACACCTGGAGGCCCGCCGCCTTGCGCGCGTCCTGCACGTCGCGGACGGTGTCGCGGGCGTAGCCCTCGGCGCGCAGCGCGTCGTCGAGCGCCAGGTCCAGCACCACGAACCCCCCGACGGTCAGCACCGCCGCGGCCACCTCGGCCGAGTCGCCGGAGGCCACCACGGTGGCCAGCTCGTACTCGCTCTCCTCGAGCGGCACGTCGCCGTCGTCCGTCTGCACGACGACGGCCCCCGTGGCGGACTTGGTCCACGCCCCCGCCTTCGCGGCCTTGATCACGGTCTGCACACCCCGCCCGAGGCGCGGCCCCGCGGCGCGGGCGTTCACGGCGAGCCGCTCGGTCACGCCGAACTCGGCGGCGACGTCGGGCGAGAACTTCACCAGCTGGACGTCCGTGACGTTCAGCTCCGAGGCCAGCAGGTCCGCGAACGGCGCGACGCCCTCCGGGTCGTGCACGGCCACCGTGAGGGACCGCAGCGGCTGGCGCACGCGCAGCTTGTTGGCCTTGCGCAGCGCGAGCGTCTGCGACACGACGGCGCGGGCGGACTCGACGGCGTCCACGAGCGCGTCGTCGGCCAGGAGCACGTCGCCGACGAACCCAGGACCGTCCACGAGCGTCGGCCAGTCGGTCAGGTGCACCGAACGGCCGCCCGTGAGCCCGCGCCAGACCTCCTCGGTGAGGAGCGGGGCCAGCGGGGCCATGACGCGGGTGAGGACCTCGAGCGCCGTGTGCAGGGTGTCGAACGCGTCGGCGTCCTCGGCCCAGAAGCGGTCGCGCTGCGTGCGCACGTACCAGTTGGTGAGCGCGTCCAGGTACTGACGCACGGTCTCGCACGCACCGGCGATGTCGTAGACGTCGAGCTGCTCCGTCACCGTGGCGACCAGGCCGCGCGTGCGGGCCAGGAGGTACCGGTCCATGACCGGCAGCCCGGCCGCCCGCTCGGGCGTGACCCGCTGCCCGAGCCGCGCGCCGCCGTCGGCCCCCGCTGCTACCGCCGAGGGGCCCGACGCCGCGTTGGCGTACAGCGTGAAGAAGTAATAGGTGCTCCACAGCGGCAGCAGCACCTGACGCACCGCGTCGCGGATGCCCTCCTCGGTGACGACGAGGTTGCCGCCGCGCAGGATCGGCGACGCCATGAGGAACCAGCGCATGGCGTCGGAGCCGTCGCGGTCGAAGACCTCGTTGACGTCCGGGTAGTTGCGGAGCGACTTGGACATCTTGCGACCGTCCGAGCCCAGCACGATGCCGTGGGACACGGCCGTGTCGAACGCCGGCCGGTCGAACAGCGCCGTGGCGAGGACGTGCAGCGTGTAGAACCAGCCGCGCGTCTGGCCGATGTACTCGACGATGAAGTCGCCCGGGTAGTGGTGCTCGAACCACTCCCGGTTCTCGAACGGGTAGTGCACCTGGGCGTACGGCATGGAGCCGGAGTCGAACCAGACGTCGAGGACGTCCTCGACGCGACGCATCGTCGACTTCCCGGACGGGTCGTCCGGGTTGGGCCGCGTCAGGTCGTCCACGTAGGGCCGGTGCAGGTCAGGGTTGCCGTCGGCGTCGCGCGGGAGCGTGCCGAAGTCGCGCTCCAGGTCCTCGAACGACCCGTACACGTCGACGCGCGGGAACTCCGGGTCGTCGCTCTTCCAGACCGGCACGGGAGAGCCCCAGAACCGGTTGCGCGTGATCGACCAGTCGCGGGCGTTCTCGAGCCACTTGCCGAACGAGCCCTGCTTGATGTGGTCGGGCACCCAGGTGATCTGCTCGTTGAGCTCGAGCATGCGGTCCTTGAACTTCGAGACCTCGACGAACCACGACGACACACCCATGTACATGAGCGGCTGCCGGCAGCGCCAGCAGTGCGGGTACGAGTGGGCGTACTGCTCGCGGCGAAGCAGCACCGTGCCCGACGTCGTCGCGGCCGCCTCACCGGCGTCCGCGCCCCGGGTGCGCGCCTTGAGGTGGTCGATGATCAGCACGTTCGCGTCGAAGACCTGCACGCCGGCGTAGTCGCTCACCGGGAAGACGAACCGGCCGTCGGCACCCACCGGGATGACGGGCTCGACGCCCTCGCGGTCGCTGACCTGCTTGTCCTCCTCACCGAACGCGCCGGCGTTGTGGACCAGGCCGGTGCCGTCGGTGGTGGTGACGAAGTCGGCCTCGACGACGCGGTGCGCGCCCTCGTGGCCCTCGAAGTAGGCGAACGGCGGCGTGTAGCGCACGCCCACCAGGTCGGAGCCCTTCAGGCGCGCCACGACCCGCGGCGCCACTCGCTCACCGTCTGGGCCCTCGACTCCAAGTTCCCGCGCGTACGCGTCCACCCGGGCCTCGCCCAGGACGTACCGGCGCGGCGTGCCCGTGAACGACGACTCCACCACCACGTAGTCCACGTCCGGCCCCACCATGACCAGCAGGTTGGACGGGAGCGTCCACGGCGTCGTGGTCCAGACGAGCAGCAGGTCGCCGTCGGTCAGAGGACCGCCCTCGGCGGCGCCCGTCACGCCGAAGCCGACCGTCACGGCCGGGTCCTGGCGCATCTGGTAGACGTCGTCGTCCATGCGCAGCTCGTGGTTCGACAGCGGCGTCTGGTCGTTCCAGCAGTAGGGCAGCACGCGGAAGCCCTCGTAGACGAGGCCCTTCTCGTACAACGACTTGAACGCCCAGATCACCGACTCCATGTACGAGGGGTTGAGCGTCTTGTAGTCGTTCTCGAAGTCGACCCAGCGGGCCTGGCGCGTCACGTAGGTGCGCCACTCGTCCGTGTACTTCAGCACCGACGACCGGCAGGCCGCGTTGAACTTCTCGATGCCGAGGGAGACGATCTCGTCCTTGGTCTTGATGCCCAGCTGGCTCATCGCCTCGAGCTCGGCGGGCAGGCCGTGCGTGTCCCAGCCGAAGCGGCGCTCGACCCGCTGCCCGCGCATGGTGCGGTAGCGCGGCACCACGTCCTTGGCGTAACCGGTGAGCAGGTGGCCGTAGTGCGGCAGGCCGTTGGCGAAGGGCGGGCCGTCGTAGAAGACGAACTCGTTGGCGCCGTCCGCGCCGGCCTCGCGCTGGTCGATCGAGGCCTGGAACGTGCCGTCCTCGTCCCAAAAGGAGAGGACCTCGCGCTCGAGCGCGGGCAGGTCGGGCGAGGCGGGGACGCCGTCGGCGTCGCGGTGCAGCGGATAGTGCGCCATGTGCGGGTGGCTCCTGAAGCAGCAGGTGGACGACTCGGTGGTGCTCTGCTGCGAGGACGACACGCCGGAGCGCGCCGCGGTACCACCCCGCTTGCGGGCTCGCGCCCGCCTCTCGTTGACGGCTGTGACGGGCCTTCCCGTCCGGTTCTACTGGGGACCTCCGCCCGACGCCGGTCGCTCGCCTCGCGAGGTCGCGTCGCCCTGGTCTTCGGTCCTGTTCTTCCGGAGACTCACCGGTGATAGCCGGGTCGAAGCCTGTGCGTCCATGGTACCGACCGGCGCAACCCGGTTTCAGCGCAGGGCTCCCGGCTTGCGAGGATGGGGGCGTGTCCCTCACCGCCACCCCCGCCACCACCCTCACCCCGCGCCGCCTCTACCGGGTGCTCGCCGTCGCCGAGACCGTCACGTGGACGCTCCTGATCCTCGGGATGGTGCTCAAGTACCTGGTGCAGGTGGGTGACTGGCCGGTCCAGCTCGCCGGCCCGGTCCACGGCACCGTGTTCGTCGCGTACGCCTTCACGGCGGCCCTCGTCGGGGTCAACCAGCGCTGGGGCGCCGTGCAGACGGCGGCCGCGGTGGCGACCGCCGTCGTCCCGTTCGCCACGATCCCGTTCGACCGCCGCCTCGAGCGCCGTGGCCTGCTCGAGGGCGGCTGGCGCCGGGAGCAGACCGACCACCCCGGCGACGCGACGTGGGTCAGCGCCGCCCTGCGCTTCTTCCTCGCCCACCCGGTGCTGCTCGGCGCCGCGATGGTGGTGGCCGTCATGGTCGTGGTGGGCGTGCTGCTGGTGCTGGGCCCGCCGAGCGAGTGGACCGCGTAGCCCTAACCCTCCTGGTACCGCTTGCTCAGCAGCCGGTAGTACTTGCTCGACAGCGCGTACGTCGTCAGCACCAGGCCGAGCACCGCGGTGATCACGAAGACCAGCGCGATCCCCCGCTCCTGGCCTGTGCCGAACCAGCTGCCGATCCAGCGGGCGCCCGCGCCGTCGGACATGAACGGGATGAAGAAGAACTGCGTCAGCGGGCTGATGAGGAACGCCGTCAGCGGCGACGCCGCCTGCTCCACGCTCTGCGCGAAGCCGAAGACGCGCCCCTGCCGCTCGTAGGGCACCACCTTCTGCAGCACCGTCTGCTCCGAGGCCTCGACGTACGGCATCGCCACCATGTACGCCGCGAGGCCCGCGACGAGCCAGATGACGGAGTCGCGGAGCGGGAACACCACCGTGACGCCCCACAGGATCAGGTTGACCACCAGGATCGTGCGCACCGGGTTGGACCCCAGGCCGGTACGGGCGATCATCAGGCCGCCCACGATCATCAGCGCGCTCAGTCCGCCCCAGACCAGGCCCCACGCCTGCACGGACATCATCGACAGGCCGTACGCGTCCATCAGCGCCATGAACACGCCGCCCAGCAGGTTGTTCACGGCGGCGAAGCCGATGAGCGCCACCATGCCGGGGATGACCCGCACCACCTGGATGGTGCCGCGCAGGTCGACCTTCTTCCCCTTCCCCTCGTCGGCCGCGTGGGACAGCACCTCGGGCACGCGGACCAGCTGCAGGTGCACGATCGCCACCGCGAGGATCCCGACCGCCAGGATCAGCACCCACAGCATCCCGCTCGAGCCCACGAGCAGACCGCTGATCACGGACGTCACCAGGAACGAGATCCCCATGACGGTGCCGACCAGGCCGTTGGCGCGGTCGCGGCGGGTCTCGTCGAACAGCGCGGTCACCACCGTGGGCAGCGCGATGTTCCGGATGTTGCCGGCGATGACCCCCACCATCAGCAGCACCACGAACAGCCACAGGCGGGGGCTCGCGGGGTCCTGCCACTCGCTCGCGGGCGTGGTGAGGTACAGCGCGAAGGACGCCACGTACGCCGTCAGGGACACGGCCGCCGACACCTGCATCACCACCTTCTTGCGGTGGTGGTCCACGAGGCTGCCGAACCAGATGCCCGTCAAGACGGTGCTGAGCAGGAAGATCCCCGAGATGATGCCCGTCGCGAAGACCGACCCGGTCTCCAGGTACACGTAGAACGTGATGGCGAACCAGACGGTGTAGTTGATCACCGACACGAGCAGCACGTTGACGAGGAGCTGGACGAACGTGCGGACCTCGGGGTCGGCGAACCGGAGGCGGGGCGGTTCCGGCGCGGCACCTTCAGTGCCGGCGTCCTCCGGCACGACGGCGGTCGAGGTGAACCGGTCGGCCGGGGTGGGCAGCTCCGGCTGGTCGTGGTCTGACATAGGGGTGGCTCCGTTCGGGGTGGTGCGTCCTGTACCGGGTACGACGACGCGGCCGTCCGGAACTCATCGCCGCCGCGCCGCCGGGCGCCTCCCCACGACGTTAGAACCTCAACAGCGGTCGAGGTCAATCGCCGTCAGGCGATCGTGATCGTCACCGTGTGGTGCCCCGACGCGCCGTCCGGAGCGGGGGGTGCCTCGTGGGCCGTCTGGACGCGGCCGTCGGGGTCGATGGCGCGCACCTGCACCACGTGGTCACCGGCACCGACGTCGTCGAGCGCCACCCACCACTGGCGCCAGGTGTCCGGGCCCACCGTCGCGGCGAGCTCGGCCGGGCGCCACGGCCCGTCGTCGACCCGCACCTCTACCGCGGAGATCCCGATGTGCTGCGCCCAGGCGACGCCCGCCACCACGCCGTCGCGCGCCACGCCGCCCGGGCGCGGCACGTCGATCCGCGACTGCAGCTTCACCGGCCCCAGCGCCGACCAGCCACGCGGGGTCCAGTAGCCCTGGTCGACGGCGAAGCGGGTGACACGCAGCTCGGTGACCCACTTCGTCGCGGACACGTACCCGAACAGCCCGGGCACCACGAGCCGCGCGGGGAAACCGTGGTCCACGGGCAGCGGCTCGCCGTTCATGCCCACCGCCAGGAGCGAGGCCCGGTCCGGGTCCGTGAGCGTCCCGATCGGCGTGCCCGCCGTGAAGCCGTCGACGGACCGGGACAGCACCATGTCGGCACCGGCCTGCGGCCGGGCCCGCGCCAGCAGCTCGCGCACCGGATAACCGAGCCACAGGGCGTTGCCGATGAGGTTCCCGCCGACCTCGTTCGACACGCACGCCAGGGTGACGTGGTGCTCCTCGAGCGGCAGGGCGAGCAGCTCGTCCCAGGTGAGGGTGAAGGGTGCGTCCACGAGGCCCGTCACGGTCAGCGACCACTCCGCCGGGTCCACCTGCGGCACGCGCAGGGCCGTGTCGATCCGGTAGAACTCGGCGTTGGGCGTCACGTAGGGGGCGAGGCCGTCGAGCGCGGCGGGCTCCAGGTCGACGGCTCCGGACGTGGCCGCCGACGCGAGGTCGGCCGTCACCGGGACCGGTGGCGCGGAGGTCGCCGGGACGGGCAGGCGCAGCGTCCCGCGCACGGCGTCCACGGTGCGCGCCGCGATCGACACCGCTCGCGAGGCGCCCAGCGCCACGACCGCCGCCGCGGCCGACAGCCCCGTCACCATGAGGAACCGCCGCCGGTCCAGCGCCGCTCCCGGGCGAGCCGGTGCACCCGGGCGGGGGTCCGGCGTCGTGCCGCTCGTGCCCGACGGCGCCTCGCCCACCCAGTCGCGCAGCCTCGCCGACGCCGCGCGCAGCAGAGCCGCGGCGACCGCCGCCCCCAGGAGGCTCGGGACTGCCCACAGGACCGTGGCCCCGGGGCGCAGCGCCGCGACCACCGCGGCGACGAGACCCACGACCACGACGAGACCAGCGCCGAGGGGCGGGCGACGGAGCTCGAGGACGCCCGCGAGCGCCGCTCCCGCCGCGAGGACGACGCCCATGGTCCCGAGGAGCACCGCCTTGTCGGCGGTGCCGAACCAGGCGATCGCGAGGTCCTTGAGCCAGCCCGGTACGCCGTCGATCACGGCGGCGCCCGCCGCGAACAGGGGGCTGGAGCCCTGCGCCATGACCGCGGCGACGAGCTCGGCGACGGCGAGGCCGGCGCCCGCCGTCACGACGCCTGCGAGGACCGCCCACCAGGGAAGCTGCTTCACTCAGCCAGGGTCCCACTCCGGGACGTCGGCGCCTACGCCGGGGGCGCCCTCGTCAGGTGATCGTCAGACGCCGGTGCGCGCCGTCTTCGTGTTGTGCGCCTGGGCGCGGGGGCGCACCACGACGAGGTCGACGTTGACGTGCGGCGGCTGGGCCAGGGTCCAGGCGATGGTCCCGGCGATGTCCTCGGCGACGAGCGGCTGGTAGCCGTCGTAGACCTTGGACGCGCGCTCCGCGTCGCCGCCGAACCGCACGAGCGAGAACTCCTCGGTCGCGACGGCACCGGGCGCCACCTCGATGACGCGCACGGGCTCGCCCACGATCTCCCAGCGCAGGGTCGTCGACAGCATCCGCTCGGCGTGCTTCGCCGCGGTGTACCCGGCACCGCCCTCGTAGGCGCCGTGCGCCGCCGTGGACGTCACGAAGACGATGTCGCCCTCCGCGGCCCGGACGAGCGGCAGCACCGCCTGGGTCACGCGGAGGGTGCCGAGCACGTTGAGCTCGTACATCTCGCGCCACTCGTCGATGCTGGACGACTCCACCGGGTCGAGCCCGAACGCTCCGCCCGCGTTGTTGACCACGGCGTCGAGGCCGCCGGTCGCGGCGAGGTGCTCGGCGAGGGCGGCGACCTGGGCGGCGTCGGTCACGTCGACCGGGAACGCCTCCGCCCCGGTCTCCTCCGCGAGCGCGTCGAGGCGCTCCTTGCGGCGGGCGGCGGCCACGACGTCCCAGCCGTCGGCGCGCAGCCGGCGTACGGTCGCCGCCCCGATGCCCGACGACGCCCCGGTCACCAGGGCACGCCTCCTCGCCGGTGCGGGGGTCGCCTCAGCGTGCTCGGTGCTGTTGGTCATGGTGGTGCCTCTCGTGCGGTGCGACGTCTGCTCCGGCGAGGTTATCCCGTGACGGCCCTGGTCGGGGGTCTGCCGAACGCTGTATCGTTCTGGGCGGATCGCGAGCCCCTGGATGGCTCGTCGGGGCGGCCTCTGTCTTGGGGCCGCGGGTCCTGCGACGCGAGCTGACGCGTCACATCACCTGAACGCGCCCGCACGGCCACGTGCTGCCGTGGGCGCACCCGATCCCCAGGAGCTCTTCGTGCTTCGTCCTTCGTATCGTTCCGACCACGCGCTCCGTCGCGCCCTCGCCGTCGCGGGGGCCGGTGCGCTCGTCGCCGGCCTGGCCGCCTGCTCGACCGGTGCCGCCGGTGAGACCACCGGGGAGGCGACCGCTCCGGCGTCGGCCACGGGGTATCCCCTGACCGTGGACAGCTGCGGCTTCCAGACCACGTTCGAGAAGGCGCCCGAGCGGGTGGTGACGATCAAGTCGTCCACGACCGAGATGCTGCTCGCGCTCGGGCTGGGTGACCGCATCGTGGCGTCGGCGTTCCTCGACGGGCCGGTGCCCGAGTCGCTCGCCGACGCGGCGGCGGAGGCCCCGGCGGTGGCGGAGCCGCTGTCGGACGAGGCCCCCGGGGCCGAGGCGGTCCTCGAGCTCGAGCCCGACCTCGTCTACGCGGGCTGGGAGTCGAACCTCACGGCCGAGACGGCCGGAGACCGCGAGACGCTCGCGGGCCTGGGCGTGGCCACCTTCGTCTCCCCGGCCGCGTGCAAGGAGCCTGGGTACATGCCCGACCCGCTGTCGTTCGCGGACGTGTTCTCCGAGATCGGCCAGGTGGGCGCCATCTTCGACGCGGCGGACGCTGCCGAGGACCTGATCGCCGAGCAGCGCGCCACGCTCGAGGCCGTCACGCCCGACGAGCGCGGGCTCACCGCCCTCTGGTACTCGTCCGGCACGGACAACCCGTACGTGGGCGCCGGGATCGGTGCGCCGCAGATGATCCTCGACGCGGTGGGCCTGGAGAACGTCGCCGCCGACGTGCACGACACCTGGACCTCCTACTCGTGGGAGAAGGCCGTCGAGGCCGACCCGGACGTCATCGTGCTGGTCGACGCCGCGTGGAACACCGCCGACTCCAAGATCGAGCGGCTCGAGGGCAACCCGGCAACCGCCGAGATGACAGCCGTCCGCGAGGGCCGCTACCTCGTGCTGCCGTTCCCGGCCTCCGAGGCGGGCGTCCGCAACGTCGACGCGGTCGTGGACCTGGCTGCGCAGCTGGAGGCGCTCGGCCTGTGAACAGGACGGGGACGGGGGTGCGGGGCGTCGCGTGGCTGTGCGTGTCGGCGGTGGCGCTGGTCGTGACGGTGCTGGTCTCCGTGACGATCGGCCCGGCCGACCTCGCCGTGTCCGAGGTGTGGCGGTCGATCGCCGGGCACCTCGGGCTGGGCGGGCTGCTGGACCTCGAACCGCTGTCGCGCATCCGCGACGGCATGGTGTGGCAGCTCCGCCTCCCCCGGATCCTCACCGCGGCGGCCGTGGGGGGCGGTCTCGCGGTGTGCGGCGTGGTGATGCAGTCGCTGACCCGCAACCCGCTGGCCGACCCGTACCTCCTGGGGCTCTCCTCCGGCGCGTCGCTCGGGGCGGTCCTCGTGCTGCTCGTCGGCATCCCGCTGCTGCTGCCGGTCGCGGCGTTCGCCGGGGCGGTGCTCGCGCTGGTCGCCGCCCTGGGGCTCGCCGGGTCCCTCGGCGTGATCACGCCCACCCGCACGGTGCTGGCGGGTCTCGCGGTGAGCCAGCTCTGCGCGGCTGCCGTGTCGTTCGTGATCTTCTGGTCGGCAAAGGGGGATGCGTTCCGCGAGGTGCTGTCGTGGCTCATGGGGTCCGTCGCGTCGGCGACCTGGACCTCCGTGGCGATCACCGGGGTGGCCGTGCTGGTGCTGGGGACGGCGCTCTCCCTGTCCGGGTCGGTGCTCGACGCGTTCACCTTCGGCGACACGTCCGCGGCCGCCCTGGGGCTGCCGGTGAACCGGGTGCGATGGGTGCTGCTCGTCGGGGTGGCCCTGCTCACCGGAACGCTCGTGTCGCAGAGCGGGTCCATCGGGTTCGTGGGGCTGATCCTGCCGCACGCCGTGCGGATGCTCACCGGAGCACGGCACCGCCTCCTGCTCCCGTTGTCGGCGCTGCTCGGCGCCTCGTTCCTCGTCTGGGCCGACACGCTGGCCCGCACGGTGTTCGAGCCGCGCGAGCTGCCCGTCGGGATCGTCACGGCCGCCGTGGGCGCGCCGGTGTTCGCGCTGCTGCTGTGGCGAGGGAGAGGGAGGGCATGACGACGACGTCGCACCGGGACATGGCGACCTCGCCCCGGGCTTCAACCCAGGGCCCGCAGGCGGGCGGGCTCGACGCCTCCCGCGTGTCGTGGGCCGTCGACGGCCGCCTCCTCCTCGACGGCGTGGACTGCACCGCTCCGCCCGGGGCCGTCACGGGGCTGCTCGGCCCGAACGGGTCGGGCAAGTCGACGCTCCTGCGGGTCATCGCCGGGGTGCAGCAGGCAGGGGCAGCGGTGTCGGGCGCAGCGCCCGGTCAGGAGGGCGGCGTCCAGTTCGGGGGCGACGACCTGGGGGCGCTGCCGCGCCGTCGTCGGGCGCAGACCCTCGCCCTCGTGGAGCAGGACGCGACGACCGACCTGCCCGTCACCGTGCTCGACGCCGTCCTGCTCGGCCGGATCCCGCACCGCTCGCTCCTCGCGGGCGACTCCGACGCCGACCGGACGGCGGCCTGGGCCGCGCTCCGCACCGCCGGCGCCGACGGGCTGGCGGACCGCGAGGTGGCCACGCTGTCGGGCGGCGAGCGCCAGCGCGTGCACATGGCCCGGGCCCTCGCCCAGGAGCCGCGCCTCCTGCTCCTCGACGAGCCGACCAACCACCTCGACATCGCCGCGCAGCTCCACGCCATGCGGGTGCTGCGCCGGCTCGCCGACGACGGCGTCACCGTCCTCGCCGCGCTGCACGACCTCAACCTCGCGGCCGCGACGTGCGACCACGTGGTGCTGCTGGCGGACGGCCGGGTGTCGGCGGCGGGACCGATCGGCGAGGTGCTGGTCCCCGAGGTGATCGAGCCCGTGTACGGGGTGCGGTGCGACGTGCTGACGCACCCGCGCACGGGACGGCCGGTCCTGGTGTTCGGGGACCCCGGGTGATCGGTAGTTCGTAGCCTGATCGGCAGTTCGAGCTGCCGATCACGCTACGAACTACCGATCACGCGGGGCGGCCTCCGCCCGACGCCGGTGGCGAGCCCGGCCCCGCGGAGCATGATGGGGGGATGGCTGCTCCCGAGGTCGTCGCCCGTGCCGCGAAAGCGTTCAACCCCGTTGCCCTCAAGGCGTCGTCGAAGGCGCCGCCGTTCGCGACGGTGCATCACGTGGGGCGGCGCAGCGGCAAGCAGTACGCCACGCCGGTGGTGGCGTTCGCCGCCCGCGACGAGGCGGCCGACGAGGTGCTGGTCCTGACCCCGCTCCCCTGGGGCCAGGACACGGACTGGGTGCGGAACCTGCGGGCGGCCGGGTCCTTCCGGCTCACGCGCGGTGGCCACGAGTACCAGGTGGACAGGGTCCGCGTGCTCGACGCCGACGAGGCGGGCGCCCTGCTCGCCCCGGCCCCCCGGATGCTCGCCACGGGGCTCGGGATCGGGCAGTTCCTGGCCGGACGGCTGCACCGCGCGCCGATGGTCTGAGCCCCCCGTCAGCCTTCCGTCAGCTCAGCAGTCGGTGTGCCCCGTCGCGCACCACTGGTGCCCGACGTCGACCACGAGCCGGGACCCCGAACCCGGCCCGGCCAGGACGAACGCGCGGAACGGCAGCCTCGCCCGCACGCCGAGCCCGACCGTCGTCACACCCTCGAAGCTGCCGGCCCAGGCGACGTGCCGGAACGTGCTGTATCCCCTGGTGTCGACCAGCGCACCCGAGCCGGTGAAGAACGAGTCGGTCGGGACGACGCCGACCCGCGCGACGACCTCCAGTCGCGCCCCGCCGTTGACCGGTACGACGAATCCGGAGCCGTCGCTGGTGACCTGGGAGACGTAGCGCACCGACCAACCCGTGAGCGGCGCGTTGACGTCCAGCACGAGCCGGTCGAAGCAGGCGTGGCGTCCGGCGCGAACGTCGGTGAGCTGGCCCGCGGACATACCCGGCACGCCGCGGGCGGTCGAGCCCCACACCTGCCCGCAGTACGGATGGGCCGCGGCCGCAGGAGCCGTGAGCACGGCGCCGGCCAGGAGCAGCGAGAGGACGGACATCCAGGTGATGAGTAGACGACGCATGGCGTTCTCCTTAGGACACTTTTGACGATCCTCCCGGGTATGGGGCCCGTCAATGCCCTTCCAGCGCCGTCGGGGGTGAATTCCGGCGCTCGCGGCCGCGGCTCGCTCCTGCCATGCTTCAAGGATGTCGTTTCAGATCACCGGCCTCCCCGAGGCCGACGCCGTGCTCGACGAGCAACCGTTCGCCGTCCTCGCCGCGATGATGCTGGATCAGCAGTACCCGATGGAGCATGCGTTCCGCGGGCCGTGGAAGGTCGTCGAGCGTTTCGGCACCTTCGACCCCGCGGCGATCGCCGACGCCGACCCCGAGGATTTCGTCGCCCTCGCCACCACACCACCGGCGATCCACCGCTACGGCCGCGCCATGGCCGCCCGCCTGCAGGAGCTCGCCCGGGTCGTCGTCGACGAGTACGACGGCGACGCCTCCCGCATCTGGACCGAGGCCACGTCCGGGGCCGACCTCCTGAAGCGCGTCAAGGCGCTGCCCGGCTTCGGCGAGCAGAAGGCGAAGATCTTCGTCGCCCTGGTCGCGAAGCAGCTCGGCGTCCGGCCCGACGGGTGGGAGAAGGTCGCGGGCGACTACGCCCTCGAGGGCTACCGCTCCGTCGCCGACGTGACCAGCCCCGAGACCCTGCAGAAGGTCCGCGACTTCAAGAAGGCGAAGAAGGCAGCGGCCAAGGCCGCGGGCTGACCGAGCCTGAGAACGGCCGCGTAGCCGCCCCCGGGGCTCCGGGGACGGCGACGCGACGTTCAGGACAGCATCCGGCAGGTCAGGCGCTCGCGCGCAGCCACTGCTGGTTGTTGCCGCCGTTGCACGGGTAGATCTTCAGGATCGTGCCGTTGGACGTGGAGAAGCCGGGGACGTCCACGCACTTGCCGCTGCGTCGGTCGACGATCTCGACGTATCCGTTGGTCGTGTTGCGCAGCGTGAACTGCTGGTTGGTGCCGTTGTAGCAGTCGTACTGCTGGACCTCGGCACCGTCCTGGCTCCCCGACACGTCCAGGCACTTGTTCGAGTGCACCGACCGGATCCGCACGTAGCCCGACCCCGCGTCCTCGAACAGCCAGCGCTGCCAGTTCTCGCCGTTCCACGCGTACTGGCCGATCCGGGCGTTGTTGTCCGTGTTGGGGTTCTGGACATCCATCGCGAGACCGCTGTGCCGGTTGGTCACCCGCTCACCGGCCCCCACGCCGCCGCCGGTGTAGCTGGTGTCGAGGATGACGGTCCCGTGCCGGCAGCCTGAGCAGCCGACCTGGGAGATGCCGCTCCAGGAGAC
Source organism: Antribacter gilvus (assembly GCF_003946865.1). GTDB lineage: Bacteria > Actinomycetota > Actinomycetes > Actinomycetales > Cellulomonadaceae > Antribacter > Antribacter gilvus. The sequence continues at coordinate 131,513 of NZ_QXTH01000003.1, read as the reverse complement.
CAGGTCGGAGCTCGTGGACGTCCACATGCCGCCGTTGGTGTACCTGTCGATGTACGCGCGGTACGACCCGTCCGCCAGCTGCACGACCGAGGGGCCCTCGTGGTACTGCTGCCAGAGGTTCCCCTGGTTCGTCCAGGTGGTGAAGTTGGTCGAGGTCCACCGCTCGATCCACTTCGACGTCTCGTTCTTCACGAACGCGTGGTACGTGGTCCCACGCTTCACGATGTACGTGTCGATGTGGTTGGCCGGGATCCCGAGCCGCGCCGGACCGCTCCACGAGGAGAGCCCGCTGTTCTGCGCGGTGTACACGTGCGGCGTGAACTGGTGGTCCGAGGTGCCGAGGCTCACGACCACGCGGATGGTGCTGCCCTCCACGTAGAACTCCGGCGCCCAGGTGTAGGCCGTGCCGCTGACCCCGGCCTGGACCGAGGTGACGTGCGTCCAGGTTCGCAGGTCGGTGCTGCGCGCGATGTTGAAGTGGGTCGACTGCGTCGTCCACGACTGCACCGTGTAGGCGATGTAGTAGGTGCTGCCCGACTTGATGATGCTCGGGTCGCGCAGCGCGCCCGAGGGCCCGCGGTAGTTCGTGTCCGCGAGGGTGCTGAAGCTGGTGGCGTTGGAGGAGGTGTAGACCCACAGCTCCTGGTCCGCCGCACCGTCACCCTTGAACGTGGTGTAGATGTACGCCGTCGCGGCCTGGGCCAGGGGCGCGTCGGTGACCTGGACCGCGGTCAGGACGAGCACGATCGCGGCGAAGAGCGCCAGCACGCGGCGCTGTGCGGAGGCCATCAGCTGACCAGCCTGAACGTCGCGTCCTGGCGGGCGGTGTCGGTGCTGATCGGGTCGATCCGCAGCACGTAGTCGGAGTGGCGGATGTACCGGTCGGGGAAGTTGTAGGACCGGTACGACGACCACGAGGAGCTGGCCAGCCCGGCCACCTGGCGGAACGTCGCGTCGGCCCGGAAGGTGGACGACCCGTCGTTCGGCGCGAGCTTGAGCACGTAGTTGTCGTGCCGCAGGTAGTAGCCCGGGTAGTTCACCGACTCGAACGAGACGTAACCCGCGCCGCCGTCGGCCAGACCGGCCACGACGCGGAACTGGCCGTCGAGGGCCGGGCTGACGTTCGGGTCGATCCGCACGGTGAAGTCCGCGTGACGGACGTAGCGGTCCTGGAAGTTGTAGGACTGCAGACGCCGCACCGAGACCGCACCGGGGTTGCTGTTCTCACCGGACGGACCGGCCAGGACCGTCGAGGTCGAGACCGGGACCCCCAGGTTGGGCGTGCCGTCCGGGTTCCACGAGATCCGCTGCGCCCGGCTGGTCCGCGTGGTGCCGCACCCCTGCGAGGCCGAGGAGTTGGCGTGGTAGACGATCCAGTCCTCGGTCCCGTCCGGGGACGTGAAGAACGTGTGGTGGGCCGGCCCGTACACCCCGTTCGCATCGCTGCGCTGGAAGAGGGGGTTGGCCATCTTGGTCCAGTGGCTACGGACCATCGGGTCGGACCCGGTGAGCTCCAGCGCGCCGATCTTGTAGTCGGGGGTCTGGCAGTAGCTCGCCGAGTAGGTGAGGAAGGTGCGGCCACCCCGCTGCAGCACGTACGGACCCTCGTTGACCGGGTTGCCCTGCCGTTCCCACGCGAGCGTCGGCTGGGAGATCAGCGTCCCGTGGGCGGCGACCGTCCACGGGTTCGTCATCCGGGAGATGTACAGGTTCTGGGTGGCTCCCGACTCGAAGCTGCCGTTGTTGGTGAAGGCCGAGAACACGAAGTAGTTCGCACCGCCCACGGTCATGACGCTGCCGTCGATCGCCCAGCCGTCGTTCGGCATGAGGTTGAGCTTGGCCTTGTAGGTGTACGGACCCATCGGGTCCGACCCTGCGCTCTCGAGCACGTGCTGACGCTGGCCACCGCAGCACGAGCTCGGACCGGCCGAGTAGTAGAGGTACCAGCGGCCGTTCAGCAGGTGCAGGCTCGGAGCCCACATGTTCGACGTCGCGTTCGTCTGCGACATCTGGAACACCCTGGTCTCAGCCGCGGTCTTGAGACCCGCCAGCGTGGACGACTTACGGAGGTAGATGCTGCCGGTCCACGTGGTCGCGGCGTAGTAGTAGGAGCCGTTGTGGTAGCCCAGCCACGGGTCAGCGCTGTTGGGCGTGCCGACGATCGGGTTCTGGAAGGTCGTGCCGGGCGCGGCGGTAGCAACCGTGCTCGGCACCGCGAAGGGAAGCAGGACGAGCGCAGCCAGTGCGACCAGGAGCAGCCGCAGAGCACGCCGCCGTTGGCGATGCTGATTCATGTCTTCGTTCTCCTCAGGAGTCGGAGCGTGGGGCGTCAGCCGCGCCGGAACTGCTGCGCGTTGGACGTGTTACACGTGTACATCGACAGCCGGGCACCGTTGGCGGTGTCCCACTCGTAGTTGTCGAGGCACAGTCCGGTGGTCCGGTTGCGCAGGGAGAACCAGCCGTTGCCGCGGTCGATGACCGACCAGTCCTGGTTGGGGTTGCCGTTGCAGTCCCACAGGCCGACGTCCGAGTTGTTGGCCGTGGACCCGTTCAGGTGGTCCAGGCACGTGTTCGCGTGCTTGTTCTTGATCCGGTAGTACCCGCCGGTGTACTGGAACTCCCACTTCTGGACCGCGGCAGTCCCGCAGGTGTAGAGCCGGACGAGGGCTCCGTTCGCCGTGTTCCAGTCGTAGTCGTCGACGCACTTGTCACTGTGCCGGCCCCTGATCCCCGGCTCGCGCGTGCCCGTCGCGACCGGCTGGCCGAAGAACGGGAACCCGTCCGCGTCCCAGTAGAGCTGCTGGACACGGGTGTGCCGGTTGGGGTCGGTCAGAGCATCCGGGTTCGGCGTGGCGTAGTTGCGGGCGTGGAAGACCAGCAGGTCGGTGCCGTCCGAGGCGGTCGTGAAGCTGCCGTGACCTGGGCCGTAGACACCGTTCGCCGTCTGGAAGACCGGCGTGGACTTCTTGGTCCAGGACGACGCCGACAGCAGGTTGGCGGAGGCCGACGCGTACACGTAGCCGAGCTTGTACCGGGAGTCCGTCGCCGAGGCCGAGTAGGCGATGATCACGCGGCCGTTCTTGATGATCGGCGACGGGCCCTCGACGACTCCCGCGACCCCCTCCTTCTCCCAGGCGTGCGTCGGGCGAGCGATCTCGATCCGCGAGCCGGTGTCGATCGCGGTGGGCGAGGTCATCCGTGCCAGGTACATGTGGCTGTTGAAGTCGGTGTCAGGGCTGTCCTGCGCCCATGCGAAGTAGCGGGTGCCGTTGTGGACGAAGGAGGCCGGGTCGAGCTGGAACGACTCCCAGCCGGTGTTGAGCCGCGCGGGGGCCGACCACGTGCCGGTGGTGGGGTTGGCCGAGGTGTTGCGCATCCAGAAGAGCCGCTGGGAGAACCTGTTGCCGCTCGGCGATGCGGAGAAGTACAGATACCACGCGCCGTCGATGTACTGGATGTCCGGCGCCCAGATCCAGCCTGAGAGGTCGCCGCCGGACGGTGCGGTGAAGGCCGTGACCGGGGTGGCCGAGCCGAGGCCACCGATCGTCTGGGACCGCCGCAGCTCGACCCGCTTGTAGTCCGGGACGGAGGCGGTCATGTAGTAGTAGCCGTCGGTGTGCTTGTAGATCGCGGTGTCGGCCCGCTGCTCCACGACCGGGTTCGGCACGTCGACGAAGATGGCCCCGGCAGGGGCCGCGGCGAGCGGCACGGCGATCGCGGCAGCCGCGAGAGCCGCGAGAGCGCCGACGACGCGGCGCCGCCAGGAGGACAGGGGAAGGTTCATGGTTCGCTCCTTTGCGAAGGTGGGGTTGCTCAGTAGGTGAGGCGGAACGTGGCGTCCTGCTTGTCCGTGGTCGACGAGCTGGACGTGATCGGGTCGATGCGCAGCACGTAGCCGGAGTGCCGCAGGTAGCGGTCGGGGAAGTTGTACGAGCGGAACGACGTCCAGGCGCCGTCGGCGAGACCCGCGACCTTCGTGAACGTCGCGTCGGCCGTGAAGGTCGCCGTCCCGTCGTTCCTCACGAGCCGCACCTCGTAGCTGACGTGGCGCAGGTGGCCGCTGCTGCGGGCTGGACGGCCGCGGCCACGGCCACGACGAGGGTGGACACCGCCGTGGCGAGCGCGGCCAGGGCCGCGACGACGCGTGGGGCACTGCGAACCGGGCGCCCCATGTCAGTTCACCGGCCGGAAGGTCGCGTCGGCGCGCTCGGTCGCGGTGGAGATCGGGTCGATGCGGAGCTTGTAGGCGTAGTGCCGCAGGTAGCGGTCGGGGTAGTTGGAGGACCGGTAGGACGTCCAGGACGACGACGCGAGTCCCGCGACCGGCGTGAACGACGCGTCGGCCTTGAAGCCGGCGGAACCGTCGTCCTGGGCCAGGACGACGACGTAGTCCTGATGCCGCAGGTAGTAGCCGGGGTAGTTCACGGACTGGAACGAGACCGTCCCGTTCCCGGCGAGGCCTGGGACGATGCGCCACTGGGCGTCCTGGGCCGGGGTGACGTTCGCGTCGATCTGGACCACGTGGTTGACGTGCCGCACGTACCGGTCCTGGAAGTAGTACGACTGGAGGCGCTGCGCGGGGGCGGCCGTGCCCCACTTCGCCAGGACGCGGTTCTCCTCGGCCTGGGTGAGGTTGAGGATCGAGCCGTGCCGTTTGCGGTTGGTCCCGAGGTTGTACTCCGACGTCGCCCTGGTGCGGAAGTTCGCGACGCTCCCGAGGTTCGTGGACGTGATGGGCATGTACCCGCGGCCGGTGGCGAACTGGTCGAGCCACATGGCCCACTCGTTGCGGCCGTTGAACTGCATCCACATGGGACCCTCGACGACCGTGCTGCCTGCGACGGCCCCGTTCGAGATATTGAGGCCGGACAGGTTCCCGAGGTTGGTCCACGTGCCGAGGATGCTGTTGCTCGCGTCGACGGTGATGTGCTTGCCCGTCACGTTGGCCCGGTAGTACCGGTATCCACCCAGGCTGTTGGCCACCTCGATGATCTGGGTGTCGATGATCTCGTTGGTGCCCGACGGCGTGATGTACGGCTGGGGCGTGGTGATGGTCCGGAAGTCCGACGTGCGCGCGTAGTAGATGCGGTGCTTGGTGGTCCCGTTCTGCGGCACGTTCGTGGCCCAGTACAGGACGTAGTCGTTCGTCGCCGGGTTCCAGATGGCCTCCGGCGCCCACGCGTTGCGGCCGTCGGGGATCGCGCCGGCCACGTTCAGCAGGCGTGGCGCCGACCAGTTCACGAGGTCGCTGGACTCCCAGACGACGAGGTTGCGGCTGCCGTTGTTGATCGCCGTCGACCAGCTGGTGCCGCAGCCGATGCACAGGTCGGTGGCGATCATCCAGTACTTGTCCCCGTTCGGGGAGCGCACGAGCGCGGGGTCGCGGACCCCGCCGGTTCCGACGTTGCTGCGCAGCACGACGGCGCTGCCGTTCAGGTCGGTCCAGCGCAGGCCGTCGTCGCTGTGCGCGAGGTAGATCTGCTCGCCGTTGTTCGACGACTCCCCCGTGAAGTGGGCCATGAGGTAGCCGGTGAAGGGGTCGAGCGCGGCGGCGCGTTCTGCCGTCGCGACGATCCAGGTCGAGACCACGAGCGCCAGGGCGGCAGTCATGGCGACGAGGGCAGCGGCCCGCCGAGAAGGTGCGGTGGTGTTCATCCGAGCACTCCTTCGTGTCGTGGATGGGGTCAGGGGGTCGGCACGACGGGCGCGATGGTGCCGTCGGCGCGGAAGGTGAGGCGGTCGATCGCCACCTCGCGGTTGGTGCCGTTGCCGGCGGGCACCGCGAACCGGTGGTAGGCGATGTACCAGGTGTCGCCGGTGGGCGACCTCACCACGGAGTGGTGGCCGGTCCCGAGGATGCCGAGGCCGGTGTTCTTGCTCAGGACCACGCCACGGTTCGTGAACGGCCCGGTGGGCGACGACGCCGTCGCGTACGCGACGCGGTAGTCCTCGCTGCGGGTGTCGTTCTCCGACCACATCAGGTAGTAGGTCCCGTTCCGCTCGAACAGGAACGGCGCCTCGTTGTAGCCCGACGGCGTGATGGTCCGCACCCGCGCGGGGTCGAACGACGTCAGGTCCGCGTTCAGCGGCACGACCCGCAGCGCACCCTGACCCCAGTAGAGGTACGACGTGCCGTCGTCGTCCGTGAAGACCATCGGGTCGATGGCCTGGCCCGAGTACGCCCCGGCGGCGACCAGCGGCCGGCCGAGCGCGTCGCGGAACGGGCCGGTGGGCGAGTCCGCGACCGCGACCCCGAGCTGCTTGGCCGTGTTCCCGGACGCGGCCCCGCCGCTGAAGTACAGGTAGTACCTCCCGTTCTTCGCGACGACGGCGGGCGCCCAGGCCGAGTTGTCCGCCCAGGACACGTCGGGTCCCAGGTCGAGGACGTTCCCGTAGAACGTCCAGGTCGTCAGGTCCGCCGACGACCACGCCGAGTAGGCGGGACCGGACCAGCCCGCGTACCCGTCGGTGGTCGGGTACAGGTAGTACCGCCCGTTCAGGTACGTCAGGTGCGGGTCGGCGAACAGGCCCGGCAGCACCGGGTTGGCGGTCGTCCGCGGGGTCCACGGCGTGCGCCGGTAGAACGAGCTGTCGGCCCGGAACTGCGCGGTGTCCTGGGTCGGGTCGATCCACAGCTCGGAGCGCTTGTGCCGCAGCGTGCGCGACGGGAAGTTGTACGACGTGAAGGACACCGAGCCGGTGACCGAGCCCGTCTGCGCGCAGAACGTCGCGTCGGCCCGGAACGTGGCCGACCCGTCGTTCGTGTCGAGCCGCACGCGGTAGTCCTTGTGCCGCAGGAACCGGCCGTTCGTGGCCTGGAACGAGTAGCACGACGACGACGCCAGGCCCGGCACCACCGTGAACGTCGCGTCGCTCTTGAGCTGCGCCGCGCTGGACGACGTGACCGGGTCGATCCGGCCCAGGTAGTCCTGGTGCCGGACGAACCGCCCGGCATAGTTGACCGGCTCGAACGACGCACGCCCGAGGGTGACGGTGGTGGGTGCTGCCTCCGCCGGCGCCACCAGGACGACCGGCAGGAGCACCAGGGCGAGCAGCGCCGCGAGGCGGCGCGCGGTACGGGTGGTGGCGCGACCCACGGCGTCACCGAAACCGGAACTGCTCTTGCTCAGGGTGTGACGGCTGTGCACGTTCGCTCCTTTGCGATCGAGGGACAGCAGGGCGCGACTTTGCACCCGCTCAGGGGCGCGATGTGAGCGCTAACATATCCATTATGTTCCCAGCCGACCAGCGGGTCAAGGGTGGATGTTTGCGATAACAAGGCCGCACGCCAGGGGCCCGGGCGCCCCCGCCCCCGCTCTGGTCGTTCACCTACCGGGGAAGCGCCTCCCCCGGCACCCTTACGGCCTCTGGCGTCACGGCGACACGGCCGTGGTCAACCGTCCTCTCGCAGCGCGCCGATCGCGTCCAGCACGCGGTCGAGCACCGGCTCGAACTCGTCACCGAACGAGTAGCCGGGCTGCCCGACGAGCCCGGCGGCGAATGCAGCCAGGTGGGGATACCTGTCGGCGTCGAGGGTGGCTGCGGCCGCGTCGCCCGGCGGCCCGGCGTCGGTCGGCAGCACGGCCTCCTGGAGCACGAAGCCGTAGACGTACGCGTCGAGGAGGGTATAGGCGCGCGCGGTCACCCGCAGCGAGAACCCTGCCCTGAGTAGGACGCCGAGCACGGCGTCGTGGTGCCGGAGCGTCGCTGCCCCGGTCGCCGGCTGGAGGTCGAGGATCGTCAGCGCCCACGGATGGCGAGACAGGACGGTGCGCGCGGACACGGCACGGGCGCGGAGCGCGTCCCGCCACGGCGCGCTGGGATCGGGCAGGTCGATCTCGGCGAAGACCTGGTCAGTCATGCCGTGCAGCACGTCGTCCTTGCCTCGGACGTAGTGGTACAGGGACATCGGCTTGAGGCCGAGGGAGTCCGCCAGCGACCGGATGGTCACGGCGGCGAGCCCGCGGGCGTCAGCGAGCGCGACGGCCGCACGGAGGACTCGCTCACGCGAGAGGGGCAGCTTGGGCTCGACGCCTGCGGAGTCGTGATGGGTCACGAAGACATCCTCTCGGTTGCTCGACGGGTTACCAGGCAGTGCTACCGTACTAAGTACCCTTACTTTGTACGACTGGAGGCATCATGTCCCATCGTCTGGCCGGCAGGCTCGCCGGCGCCCTCTTCCTCGCGGTGTTCGTCCTCTACGGCGTCGGCGACGCGCTCGCACCGCGACCTGCGGGCCTGGTCCTGGTGCTCCTGAACTCGGCCGCCGTCGTTGTCATCGGCGTTCTCCTGTACCACCCCCTGCGGGTCGCTGCCCCACGGGCGGCGCTGGTCTACCTCCTCACCAGGATCACGGAGGCCGTCGTCCTCGCTGGAGGCGTCCTGCTCCTCGCGGGCGGGAACGCCTCGGCACACCACGTCGCGTACACGGCCGCGATGGTCCTCCTCGGCCTGGGCAGCATCCCGTTCTGCCTGGCGCTGCCCGCCGCGGGGACGGCACCCCGGTGGTTCGGGCTGTGGGGCGCGGCGGGGTATGCACTGCTCGCCGTCGGCGTCCTCCTCGAACCCGTCCTCGCGGGAGCGAGCGTCGCGCTCGCCGTCCCGGGCGGACTGTTCGAGATCACCTTCGGCCTGCTGCTCCTCGTCCGAGGCTGGTACCCGACCGCGCCGTCGGCCCTGGTCGAACCGGAAAGCGCGGTGCGACAGTGAGCAGTCAGGTCAGAGCAGTTCCACCCTGCTGAGCGAGCCCCGCACCGGGGAGGTCCGCCCCGATCGAGACCCTGCGATCGGAAGACCACAAGCGCTGCGATCAGAAGACTAGAACCCCTGCGATCAGTAGAGTAGATCCCGTGCAGACGGTCGCGTCCTGGCCATCGAGGTCAAGCTCGCGGACCGGGTAGGAGACGCAGATGTGAAGCATCTTGGCTGGCTGAGGAACAAGATCGCGGGTGACCTGATCGACGTCGTCGTCGTCTACTCGGGCGAGCATGCTTACCGCCGACGGGACGGCGTCGCAGCCGTTCCGCTCGCCCTGCTCGGCCCCTGACCCCCGGTCCTCCGGGACGGGCCTGTCCCGGTCAGAGCAGCCCCACCACCGCGAGCGCCGAGGCCACCGCGGCCGACGCCGCGCGCACGTGGTTCCACCGTGTCCAGGGCCCGTGGTAGTCGCGCCAGCCCTCGGCGAGGTCGGGCGCGGCGAGCAGCCCGTTGTTCAGCGGCACGTTGAGCCCGACGGTCACACCGAACGTCCCGACGGCGTAGACGATCGTCGCGGCGAGGAACCAGCCCGCGCCGGGCAGGCCCGCCGCGAACGCCCACACGCTGGTGATGAGCGGCAGCAGCAGCGCGCCCATGAACACCACCATGAACGGCGGCCGTACCGCCTCGGCGTTGATCCCGTTCATCACGGCTCCTGCCTCGCCGTCCTCGGCGCGGCGCAGCCCACGGATCACGAACGCGGAGAACCCGTAGAACACCCCGGCCGACAGGCCGAGCATCACGGCGGAAAGGACCGCCAGCACATCGAACATCTCGCCACCTCCTGCGCCCAGTCTGCTGCCCGACGCCGGTCGCTCGCCTCGGGCGCGCCGGTCGCCCTGTCAGCAGCTCGGCCTAGGCTCGGACCCATGAGCGAGTCGACGTCGAACCCGGAGAACCCCGAGCACTCGGTCGGGGGCACATACTCGGTGCCCGGCAAGGAGTACACGCGCGACCAGAACTACATCTCCACGAGGATCACGGCGGACGGGCGGGACGGCTACGCCGTGGAGCCGGGCCGGTACCGGCTCGTCGCGGCACGGGCGTGCCCGTGGGCGAACCGGTCGATCATCGTGCGCCGGCTGCTGGGCCTGGAGGACGCGATCTCGCTCGGCCTGCCGGGACCTACGCACGATGCGCGGTCGTGGACGTTCGACCTCGACCCGGGCGGCCGGGACCCTGTGCTGGGGATCGAGCGGCTTCAGGAGGCCTACTTCGCGCGCGACCCGGACTACCCGCGCGGCATCACGGTGCCGGCGATCGTGGACACCGGGGACGGGGCGGTCGTGACGAACGACTTCGCGCAGATCACGCTGGACCTGTCCACGGAGTGGCGCTCCCACCACCGGGAGGGCGCGCCGGACCTGCTGCCCGCTGCCCACCGCGACGAGCTCGACTCCGTGATGCGCCGCGTCTTCACCGAGGTGAACAACGGCGTGTACCGCTGCGGTTTCGCGGGTTCGCAGGCGGCGTACGAGAAGGCCTACGACCGGCTGTGGACCGCCCTGGACTGGCTCGAGGAGCGGCTGTCCGAGCGGCGGTACCTCGTCGGCGACACGATCACCGAGGCCGACGTACGGCTGTTCACCACGCTGGTGCGGTTCGACCCTGTCTACCACGGGCACTTCAAGTGCAACCGGAACCGCCTGACGGAGATGCCGGCCCTGTGGGGCTACGCACGGGACCTGTTCCAGACCCCGGGGTTCGGCGACACCGTGGACTTCCGGCAGATCAAGCAGCACTACTACGTGGTCCACACGGACCTCAACCCCACGCAGATCATCCCGCGGGGCCCTGACCTGGCGGGCTGGGTCACGCCCCACGGCCGCGAGGAGCTCGGCGGGCGCCCGTTCGGCGACGGCACACCGCCCGGCCCGGTCCGGCCGGGCGAGGTCGTCGAGGCGGAGCACACGCCGCTGCGGTAAGGCGGTCCCGTCGCACGTCACGGTTCGGAGACGGCGGTGGAGGCTTCACCGGGAGTGTGGGTGGTGCGTGCCACACTGTGGGCATGCTCGAGCTTGCCACTGGCAGCGGCCTCGCCCTGGCTGCCGGCCTCAACGCCTGGATCCCGCTCATCCTGCTGGGACTTCTCTCGCGGTTCACCGACCTGCTGGAGCTGCCCGGCTCGTGGGCGTGGCTGGAGAACCCGTGGGTGCTGGGCATCCTCGTGGTCCTGCTCGTGGTCGAGTTCGTCGCCGACAAGATCCCCGTGGTCGACACCGTCAACGACGTGATCCAGACCGTGATCCGGCCTACTGCGGGCGGCATCGCGTTCGGGGCGGGCGCCGGCTCGGAGACCGTCACGGTCACCGACCCCCAGTCGTTCCTCCAGTCAGGGCAGTGGATGCCGGTCGTGCTCGGCATCGTCCTCGCGCTGGGCGTCCATGCCACCAAGTCCGGGGCACGGGTCCTTGCGAACACCGCCACCGGCGGCACCGCAGCGCCCTTCGTCAGCACGGCGGAGGACGTGGGCTCGGTCGGCATGTCGTTCCTCGCCGTCCTGCTGCCCATCCTCGTCATCCCGCTGCTGCTCGGCCTCGTGGCGTGCATCATCCTCGTGGTCCGCAGCTGGCGCAGACGCGGCAATCTCAAGGGCGCTTTCTAGCGCCCTGACCCTTCAGGCGAAGACCTGGCTGCAGCGCGTGATGCGCACGCCGCCCGGCACCTGTTCCGCGAGCATGTGGTACTCGGCCGTGCCGTCCGGCTCCGCAAGGTGCACGGTGGCCTGACCGGTCGCGGTCCGCACCGCGCGCAGCTCCAGCACGGTGCCGTCGGTGCCGTACATGACGGCGACCCGGTACCGGCAGGCCTCCTCGGCCTCGCGGGCGGTCAGCGGTGCGCGCCCGAGGCGACCCCAGCGTCCGTCGTCGGGCAGAGCCACCCGCGCCACCACGCGTCCGGGTGCCTGCCCCGTGCCGCCCCGGCGCGGAAGCGCGGGTGCGGGTCCAGGTGCGGGCCCGGTCGCGGGTGCGGGCCCGGTGTCCGCGAAGTGCCGTCCGCGGCGCGGCGCCGGGAGCACCGTCGCGGGAACCTTCGGGATCGCGAGCCCGGAAACAGGTGCGGCAGGAGCGGCCGCAGGAGCCGAACGGGTCGACGCGGACGCGGCCGGCGCAGCCGCAGCGGCCGGCGCAGCCGGGACGGTCCTGCCGAAGGGCCGGAGCGCGGGGATCCCGCCGGCCGGGAGGGTCAACGTCTCGACGTGCTCGTCTGTCGCGTTCTGTCCCATAGGGGCAGATTCGCAGCGCATCCTGCTCCCCGCCACCGGTGACGGTGAAGTGCGGGAACCCGCCCGACCTGACCTCTGGTGACGCGGCCGGGCGGGACCCCGCGAAGACCCGCGGAGGGCGGTCAGAACACGTACAGCAGGATCCCGATGAGGATCCCGAGCGAGATCACCACCGCGACGACCTGGACCACGACAGCCGAGCGTCCTGGCCGGCCAGGATCGTGCTTCCCCGTCGACGTCTCGTCCGTCGTGCCGTCACGGGTCGGGTGGGGACCAGGGGATGCGGGCACAGAGAACCTCCGGAGCGATGAGCAGGGACGCTCAGAGGTTATGGGGCTTTCGCGAGTGAGGCGATAACACGACCGTGGTACGCCCGGGTCGGCCGGGTGAAATCGCCCGGCGCTGTGATCAGGGCAGATGTGGTGGCGCTACCGCTTGGACCGCGGCTTCGCCGTCACCTGCGGCGCCTGCGTGCCCCCGGCGACCCGCTTGGGCCGGCCCGCCCGGAACCGTCGCACGGCGGTCACGAGCGTGATGGAGGCGATCACCACCGCCACGGCGTCGTCGCCGAGACCGAAGGGGGCGAGGACGTCCGGGATCAGGTCGACGGGGCTGGCCACATAGCCGAGCGACCCGACGAGCGTCACGACCTGCTTCCACGACAGCGGGGACTTGCCGCGCGTCGCCGGGTCCTGTGCCATGACGTGAAACTATCCGATACCTCGATGCCCCGCCAGGAGCCCCGAGGTCAGACAGCGACCGTGTCGCACGCCTCGGGGACCAGCCGGCTCGTGTAGCCGGCGGCGACGAGGCGGTCGAACGCCAGCAGCACGCGGTCCGGCACCTCTTCCTCGGGTTGCGCGATGAAGCCCTTCTCGGCGTAGAGGCTGAGCCGCTGGGTGTCGCCCACGATCATGTCGATGACGCGCGTGACGTCCCCGATGTAGGCCACGTACTGGTCGAGCGGCAACCGTTGGGAGGCGCAGAAGACCTCCACCTCGGGCCACACCATGCGGCACGTGGCATAGGCGCGGCGCTGCTGGTACGGCCGCGTCACGAGGAGCACCGAGCCCACCTCGATCTGCTCCTCGGCCAGCTTCTTGCGGCTGTACTCGAGGTTCTCGCTCGTGTTCCGCGCCCGGGGCTCGACGATCACGGCGCCCGCGGGGACCCCGTGGGCCACCGCGTGGTCCCGGTACCCCACGGCCTCCCCCGACGGGAAGGCGTCGAGAGTGGTGGGGGCGTTCGCTCCGGTGAACACGATCCGCGGGAAGTAGCCCCGGTGAAACAGCTCGGCCGCGCGTTCCGCGACGCCGAGGTCGTGTCCGCCGAGGCCGATGCAGACGTCGACGGGCCGCGGCTCGTGACCGAGGTCGTGGTAGTCCCACAGCACCTCGACCTCGGCCCGCACCTCGCCAGGGATCATGACGGTCGGCATATGGGGACCATACGGCTCAAAGCACTGGCTGGCACGAGGGGACGTACGTGACCGCTCGCCAGGAGCCCGGATCCCTGGGCGGGGCGAACATTCACCCGGCCCGGGATCGCGTGTGGGTGGCGCATGCTTCGACAAGTTAGCGCACCCTGGGCCCTCGTCCGGACACGCAGGGACGTCACAGGCACACCTCCCAGTGGTTGCCGTCGGGCACGTCGGTCACGCGGACCACGAGCCGGAAGCCTGCCGCCGCAGCGATCCGGCGCAGCATCGCGAGGCTGGGCTGCATGCGTCCGGTCTCGATGCGGCTGATCGTGGAGGTGGGCACGCCCGCGTTGCGGGCGAGCGTGCTCATGCTGAGCCCGCGCGAGAGGCGCAGACGGGTGATGAGCTCGCCGGTGGTCCCTGGTGGGCCGACGGGCTGACGGGAGAGAGCGGTCTTGGACACGTAGGGCTCCGTCCGAAGAGGTCCTGAGCGCACAACAGGGCCCGCCGGGTGGGCGTTATCCCGGCAGACCCTGTAATGGCTAGCACTCTATTCCTCTAGGAGGAGATCCGCGCGTCCACCGGAAGGGTCGGGCATCCGCCCTGCTCAGGGCCACGACCATCCGGGCGGCAGCTGCCCGGGCCAGGGCAACCAGCCTGCCTCATCGACGCCCTTGCGACCTGCGCGTCGCCCTGCCCAACGCAAAGATCCCGACGCCGACCACGATGCCGACCACGCCGGTAACGAACTTCCCGGTCGCTGCCGGGGAGCCCGCGAGCAGCCGCTCGACGTCAGCCTCGGCCATGACCATGTTCTCGTCCTCGGGGTCGAAGAGCACGTCGAAGGTGCCGTCGTAGTTGGCGCGCAGCGCACGGTCCTCGGCGTCGTCCCTCCCATGGAGCTGCGGATGTGTCAGGTGGATCTCCTCGTGCGTGCCGTCCCTGAGGTAGACGGTCGCGCTCACCTCGCTCACGTCCCGCTGGGCATCGCGGGCGATGTCTTCCCTCGGCCTGACATGCATGGTGCGAGGCGCCTTCCGCGTCGTCGTCAGCTCCGCGTCGTACGCGACGGCGGAGATACCGGTGGCCTTCAATCTGTGGGCCGTCCCGATGTCACGCTGGTCGGCGTACCCGCTGTACCCGAGCACCCCGGCGACGAAGAGCACCAGGACGCCTGCGAACTGCAGCACCTCGCTCCAGCCACGCCGGGACAGGTGTCTGACCAGCCGTGCAAGCAGGTTGTCCGGCGCCTGCGACACATCGCCTCCAGGGTTCGTCCACTCGCCGCACCCGGCCGGATGGGTGAGTGATCGTAGCCCTGGGGCATCCTCGACACGCCGAAAGCCCGCCCCGAATGCCCCGGTTCACCCGCTCCCGGCCCGCCCGAGTCCAGGATGCGGTCAAGAACGTCCATCCGGGGCCGATACTCTCTGCGGTCATGAGCACGCTGACCGCGGCGCGCGACGCACGACGCCTGGCACAGGAGCACCCCGCCTGGGTGCTCCTGCGGTCGCGCCACGCACCGGTGGCGGTCACGCTGCTGGCGCGCTGCCTCGACGACCAGGCGCGGCGCCTGCCCGAGCGCGAGCTTGTCGCCCTCCTGGACGACGAGCTCGACCAGCTTCGGCACCAGGACGCCGACCTCCCCAGCGCCGGCGAGCTGGTCCACGAGTGGTTGACCGACGGCGTCCTGGTGCGACGCACGGTCACGCGGGGCACCCGCGGCGGAGCCGCTGAGGTGGTCGAGCCGTCGGAGGGCGCCCTGGTGGCCCTGAGGTTCGCCGCCGCCCTGGACGCCCCTCCACCACGTGCGACGCCGACGCGCGTCGCCCTCGTCGCCGACGGGCTGCGGCGCGTGCTCGCGGGCACCGAGCCGGACCGGGACGCCCGGCTCGCCGTCCTGCAGGCGGAGCGCGGACGTATCGACGCCGAGATCGCCCGCGTGCGCGACGGCGACGCCCCGATGCTGACGCCCGAGGAGGCCGCCCAGCAGGTGCGCGAGCTGCTCGCCGTCGCGGCCGAGGTCCCCGCCGGCCTTGCCCGTGCCGTCGCCGAGCTGGAGCGCGCCGACGACGACCTCCGCAGTCGCCTCACCGAGGCCCAGTCGGGCGCCGCAACGGAAGCCGTCCGCCGCGACGCCGTACTCGACGACCTGTTCCGCGGCGTGGACCACCTTGCGGAGTCGGCGGCCGGCAAGGCGGTGGCCGCGGTCGGCAAGGCCCTGCGCGAACGTGCCGCCGACCTGGACCCGACGCCGCTGCTCGACGCCGGACGCGTCGGCCTCTCCCCCGCAGAGTCGGCAGCCCTGCGCCGCCTCGTCCCCGCCCTCGAGGCCGCCACGGACGACGCCGCCGCTACTCTGGCCGCCCTCCGGCGAGGGCTGGTCCGACGCCTCCGGGCCGACGCTCCCGCGGCCGAGCAGGCCCTGCACGGCCTCCTCCGGGACACGGTGCAGGCCTCCCTCGGCACGGCGGAGACGATCCCGCTCGGAACCCCCACGGCGCTCACGCTCTCCCTCGGCGCCGCCGACCCGTCGACCCCCGCCGGGCTCGCGCTCCATCACCCGGAGGACGCCGAGCCTGCGCCGCCGGTCGTGAGCCACGCCGGGCGTGGCACCGGCGTCGACCCCGCCGTCCTGCGCGAGCTGGCCCGCGCCTCCGAGATCGACGTGACCGAGCTGCGTGCCCATGTCAACGACGCGGTCACGCGCTCCGGGGAGGTCTCCGTCGCCCAGGTCCTCGCCCAGCACCCGCCCAGCCAGGGGCTCGCCAGCGTGGTGGGCCTCCTCGTGCTCGCCGAGCGGCACGGCCGTCGCGCCGCCGGCAACGAGGACGTCACCTGGAAGACGCCCGCCGGACCTCGTCGCGCCACCGTGCCCCGCCACCTCTTCGAGGAGCTCGTCCCATGACCGAACTCGCCAATCTGGCTTCCGCCGGCGATGGTTCCACAGGACCCTCGCGGGAGGCCCCACTCGGTGTCCATCTGGCTTCCGCCGGCGACGGGTCCACAGGACCCTCGCGGGAGGCCCCACTCAGCGCCCAGCGCCCGGGCAGCCCGCCCACCGGCCGCCTCGCCACGGTCCGCACAGGCACCTTCCCGCCGGTGCCCGACGCCGGTCGCTCACCTTCCGCGAGCGCCCCACCTCCTGCGGGGGGCGGCGCCTGGGCGGCCACCACCTCCGGCGGGCCGGACGCGGGGGCCGAGCCGCCGGCGTCTGGCCACGACGAGGTGACCGCCCTCTGGACCGGTGACACCGGGACGCTCCGGGCCCCGACCCGGAGCGCGCTCGCTCTGCTGGTGCGCGGGCCCTACCTCTCCGCCGACCGCGATGCTGCCGCCTGGCGTGCGCTGCTGGCCGACGAGGACCAGGTCCGGTCGCGGCTCGCGGACCTGTACCTCGACCTGGTGCTCGACGTCGACACCCAGGTGGCGTTCGTCCGGACGGCCCGTGGTGGCGCCGTGTCTGCGGTGCGCGAGCAGCCGCTGACCTTCCTCGACACGGCGGTGCTCCTCCACCTGCGCGGCTGCCTGCTGGACACGGCGGGCGAGCGCGCCGTCGTGTCGCGCGCGGACGTGGGCGACGCGCTCGCCGGCCTGCGGAAACGCTCGGGCGTCGATGCCACCGACTTCGTGGGGCTGCTCGACGCCTCCTGGTCGCGGCTGGTCGAGCGGGGGCTGCTCGAACCGTCCGGCGCGGACCGCTACGAGGTCTCGCCGGTGCTGCGCGTGCTGTTCGGTGCCGACGAGGTGGCGGCCGTCCAGGCCGAGTACGCACGACTTGCCAAGGAGGGCGCATGACCACCACGACGCACCCGGGACAGTGGCGGCTCGCACGGGTCGAGGTCGTCAACTGGGGAACGTTCTCCGGCCACCACCGGGTCGACGTCGCCCGCGAGGGGTTCCTGGTCACGGGCCACTCGGGCTCGGGCAAGTCGTCGCTGGTGGACGCCGTCGCGGCGGTGCTCACTCCCCCGGCCCGCCTGCGGTTCAACGCGGCCGCGGCGGGCGCCGGCGGGGCTGCGGGCGGTGAGGCGAAGGCTGCCGACCGCGACGTGCTCGGGTACGTCCGCGGCGCATGGCGGCACCGGACCGACGAGGCCACCGGCGAGGTCGTGGCCGACCACCTCCGCCCCGGCTCCACCTGGAGCGGCGTCCTGCTCCGCTACGAGCAGGGCACGCCTGCGGGCGAGGACGGCACGGGCGTGGTCACGCTCGTGACCCTCTTCCGCGTCGGTCGCACGGCGACGGAGGTCGAGCAGCTGCACGTCCTGCTCGCCGACGACCTGGGCCTGCTCGACCTCGAGCCGTTCGCCCGGTCCGGGCTGGACGCCGCGGGGATCGCCTCGCGGTGGCCCGGAGCGGGCGTGACGGACCGGCACCGGTCGTTCGCGGCCGCGTTCACGCAGGCGCTCGGGATCGAGGGTGAGAACGCCCTGGTGCTTCTCCACCGGACGCAGTCGGCGAAGAACCTCGGCAGCCTGGACGACCTGTTCCGCGGCGTGCTGGACGAGCCGCGCACGTTCGACCTGGCCGAGGCCGCCGTGGAGCAGTTCGGCGACCTGGCGCAGGCGCACGCCCAGCTGCTCGAGGCCCGGCGCCAGGAGAAGCACCTCGCCCGGCTGGTGCCCCTCGCCCGCGCCTATGACGAGGGTGCCAGCGCCGCGGTCCAGGCCGCGGGGCTGCGTGGGTCGCTCGAGACGTTCAAGGAGACGTGGAAGCTCGAGCTCGCCCGCACCGCCCTCGCCGACGCGCGGCAGGCCGAGGACCTCGCCGCCCACTCGCGTGACGCCGCCGACACGGAGGTGCTCCAGGCGAGCAACGCGCACCAGCAGGCGCTGCTCGTGCTCCAGACCCGCGGCGGGCAGGCCCTCGCCACCCAGGGCGACCGGCTCGCCCGCGCCGGGGAGGTCGCGGCGCTCGTCCGCAACCGCCGCGCCGAGCTCGCGGAGGACCTCGCCGACGCCGGCCTCGACTTCCCGGCGTCGTTCGAGGACTTCGCCGCCCTGCGCGCCACCGCACGTCGCGTGCTCTCCGGCGGGGACTTCACGCTCGAGGACGCGCGGCGCGAGGTGCGACGGGCGCACGAGGCGCGTGCCGTCGTCGGGCAGCGGAAGGACGCTCTCTCCGCCGAGCTGGCCGCGCTGCGGGACGGCGGGACCGCGATGGGGGCCGCCCTGCTCGCCGCGCGGGCACAGGTGTGCGAGGCGACGGGCCTCAGCACGGCCGCGCTCCCGTTCGCCGGCGAGCTGCTGCGCGTCCGCTCGTTCGACGCCGAGTGGCAGGGTGCCGCGGAGCGGGTGCTGCGTCCCCTGGCGACGACGCTGCTCGTCCCGGCGGCGCAACGCGACGCGGTGGCGGCGGCGCTCGACGCGACCGACCTCGGGACGCGGCTGGAGGTCGAGGTGGTGGGCGTGCGGGTCGACGCCCCGCGCCCCGCCGCCGCCGACTCCCTCATCCACAAGGTGGAGGTCAAGGACGGGCCGATGGCCGGCTGGCTGCACCGGCGGCTGTCCGACCAGTACGACTACCGGTGCGTCGCCTCGCTGACCGGGTTCGACCTGGACGGTCCCACGGTCACCCTCGAGGGCCTCGTCGCGGGCGGGGACCGCCTCGTGAAGGACGACACGACCGTCGTGGGCGACCCGGCCACCTGGGTGCTCGGCTGGGACGGCGAGGACAAGCTCGACCACCTCCTCACCGTCGCCGCCGAGGTCGAGGCAGAGGCCCAGGCGGCGGAGGAGACCCTCGCCGCTGCCGAGCGGACCGAGCGGACCGAGCAGCGCCGCCGCACCGCCCTGCGCCAGGTGGAGCGGCGGAACTGGCCCGACGTCGACATCGACACCGCCGAGCGGTTCCTCGTCGAGGCGCAGCACGAGCTCGACGCGCTCCTCAACGGCACGCAGGACCTCGCCTCCGCGTCGAAGGACGTGGGCGACGCCGAGCGGTGGCTCGACGAGACCCGCCGCACCGCCGCCGGTGCCGCCGACGTGCTCGCCGAGGCCCGCGCGCACCGCCGCGCCGTGGAACGGGTCGTCACCGAGCTGGGCGGCGCGACGCTCCAGCCCCTCCCTCTCACGCACCGCACCGAGCTGGAGCGCCGGTACCAGGACCTGGCTCCCGACGTCACGCACGAGACCATCGACGACGTGTCCCTGCGCGTGGCACGCGGCATCGACGCGGAGCGCGAGGCCGGGCTGCGCAGCGCCGGTGCGGCCGAGCGCGAGATCGTGGCCCTCCTCGGCGAGTTCCGCCGACGGTGGCCGGCCGTGGCTCGCGACCTCACCGACCAGGTCAACGACCGCAGCCGCTACCTCGCCATTCTCGAGGCCCTCCGCACGCAGCGCGTGCCCGCCCTCGAGACCACGTTCCTGGGGCTGCTCGCGAACGAGTCCCAGCGCGACCTCGAGCGCCTCGCCGGCGAGGTCCGCCGGGCGGGTGCCGAGATCCGTGAGCGCATCACGCCCGTCAACGCGTCGCTCCTGCGGTCGCCGTTCGACGCCGGGCGCTACCTCCAGATCCGGGTGAAGGAGCGGCGGCCCGCCGTCGTCGACCGGTTCCTCACGGAGCTCGACGCGCTGTCCGTGCCCTGGGCGCTCGACGACATGGACGCCGCGGAGCGATCCTTCGCTGTGCTGGAGCGGCTCATGCGCCGGCTCGGCTCGGCCGAGCCCGCCGACCGTGCGTGGCGCACCCTCTGCCTCGACACGCGACGGCACGTCCGGTTCACCGGCGTGGAGGTCAACGGGCAGGGCATGGTCCTCGACGTGCACGACTCGTCCGCGGGCCTCTCCGGCGGGCAGCGCCAGAAGCTCGTCGTGTTCTGCCTGGCCGCGGCCCTGCGCTACCAGCTCGCGCCGGGCGAGGACGACGTGCCCGCGTACGGGTCCGTGATCCTCGACGAGGCGTTCGACAAGGCCGACACCGAGTTCACGCGCACCGCCATGGACGTGTTCCGGGCGTTCGGGTTCCACATGATCCTCGCGACGCCGCTCAAGCTGCTGCAGACGCTCGAGGACTACGTGGGCGGGGTGGGCCTCGCGACGTGCCGGGACTTCCGGGACTCGCGGATCGACGTGGTGGAGCTCGCACCGGTGGGCGGGGCTGCTGGGACCGCCGAGCGCCCGGCCGCGCGCCCGGCCGCAGGGGCGCCGTCCGCCACCGACGACGAGGCCGTGCTCCCGCCGTGGGACGACGCGGACGCCGACGTCGCGAGGTAGTGCCTCCGAAGGCACTGTCTCGGCGGAGCTTCCCTGCCGAGGTAGTGCCTCCGTCCGACGGAGGCACTACCTCGGCGGGGTGGCCGCCGCGCCGTCGGCGTACCCGCGGGCGTAGGCCTCGGCCGAGCCCTCCCGGAAGAGGTCGTCCGCGCTGGGGCGGACCAGCACGCGGGCGCCCGGCCCGTCGTCGTCCGTCACGTGGTGGGCAAGCCCGCGCACGACGGCGATCGCGCGCCCCGTGGCCTTGCCGCGCACCAGCTCGCTGGCGGACGCGATCTCGTCGACCACGCTCGTCACGGTGACCGACAGGGGCCTGCCGTGGCTGTCGACCCCGCCGCGCAGGTCGTCCACGACGCGCACGCCCGCTGCGCCGATCGCGATGTCGACCAGGGCGTCGCGCCAGGCCCGTCCGGCGGTGTCGGTGACGACGACGCCGAGGCGGCGCAGCCCGAACCGCTCGTGCAGAGCGGCACGGATGGCGCGGGCCGACGCGTCGGGATCCTCGGGCAGGAGCAGCACCGTGCCCTCCGGCGTGTTCGAGGCGTCCACGCCGGCAGCCGCCATCACCAGGCCGAGCCGGTTCTCGACGATGCGCAGCGGCGGCAGGCCGGGCCGCTCGCGCGTGGCGACGACGCGGACGGTCTCGGCGGTGATGGCGTCCTCGCGGTCGTCGGCGGCCACGACCCGGCCTTCAGCCTTGGACACGATCTTGGACGTCACCACGACGACGTCGCCGTCCTCGAGGCCCTCCTTCGCGAGGAGGTCGCCGACAAGGACGCCCAGGTCGTCGCCGGGACTCACCTCGCCCAGCCCGTCCGGCGCCCAGATCGTCAGCCTGCTGGACGCCGTACCCGCACCTACCTGCACCGTCTCGCCTCTCGTCGTGCTACTTGACCAGCTTCGGGAGAACCTCGCGCCCGAACGTCTCGATCCATTCCCGCTGGTTGCGGCCCACGTTGTGCAGGAACACCTTGTCGAAGCCCAGGTCGAGGTAGCCCTGGACCGCCGCCCGGTGCTCGTCCGGGTCTGCGCTGACCAGGAGCCGGCCCTCGAAGTCCTCAGCCCGCACGTGCCGCGCGAGCTGCGCCAGGTCGTGCGGCGAGCGGATGTCCGACCGGTTGAACCGCATCCCGCCGTTCGGCCATTCCGTCAGGGCGTTCGCGAGCGCCTCCTCGTGGGTCGCGGCCCACGAGAGGTGGAGCTGGAGCACGCGCGTGAGTGTCGAAGGGTCACGGCCGGCCTCGCGGGCGCCGTCGGCCAGCCGGGCGAAGAGCAGCTCGACCCGGTCGGACGGGGCGCCCATCGTGATCAACCCGTCCGCCTGGCGCCCCGCGCGGCGGGCGGTGACGGGTCCCGCGGTGGCGACGAGGATCTCGGGCGCCGCCTCCGGCATGGTCCACAGGCGGGTGGACTCGAGGCGGTAGAACTGCCCGGCGTGCTTCACGTCGCGCCCGGCGAGGGACCCGGTGAAGAGCTTGCGGACGATCTCGACCGCCTCGAACATGCGGTTGATCCGCTCGGGGGCCTCGGGCCAGTAGCCGCCGACGACGTGCTCGTCGAGCGCGTCGCCGCTGCTCACGCCGAGCCAGTGCCGTCCGGGGTTCATCGCGGCGAGCGTGGCCGACGCCTGCGCCACCAGGGCGGGGTGCCACCGGAACGTGGGCGCCGTGACGACGCCCAGGTCACCCCGGGTGCGTTCGCCGAGGGCGCCGAGCACGTCCCACACGAAGCCGGCCTGCCCCTGCTGGGGCACGGAGGGCTGGAAGCGGTCCGCGGCCATCACGCCGCTGAAACCGTTCGCCTCGGCGAGTGCCGCGAGCTCCACCGCCTCCCGGGGATGGAACTGCTCGAGCATCGCGGCGTAGCCGATGGTCACCACGAGGTCGACCCTAAGCCGGGAAGCGCCTGGACCGTGCATCCTCGGGCGTGTGGGTGACGGCTGGGAAGGTGTGTGGCATGCCGCACACCTCTCGCACGTCGCGCGCGCCCCGGCCGGGCCGGCCGCGGCCCGGCTGGCGGCCGCTCGTCGTCCGGACCGCCGCGGTGGTGCTCCCGGCAGCGTTGCTGAGCGCCGGTGCGTCGTCGTTCCTCGCGGTGCTGACGGGCCGGCTCGCGGCCGCGCCGTCGCGGGCTGCCCTGGCCGCGTTCGCGGTGGTCACGGTCGTGGCGATCGCGGCCGACGCCGTGACGACCCTGCTCGTCCAGCGCGCGGCGGCGCGCGCCGAGACCGCGCTGCGGGCCGAGCTCGTGACCACGGTGCTGTCGCAGCCCCTCACCGCCCTCGAGGACCAGGGGGTGGGCGAGCTCCTGGACCGGGTCGACGACGACCCGGCGACGCTCACGTCGAGCATCGCGTGGCTCGGAGTCGACGCCGGGCGGGCCGTGCTCGTGGCCGTCGTGTCGTGGGTGGTGGCCGGAGCGACGTGGTGGCCCGCCTGGATCGCCTTCCCGTTCGTGGCGGCTGTCGTCATCCTGCTGGCGCGCCGCGCCTCCGGCCCGTTGAAGTCGATCCAGCAGGAGTCCGAGGCGGCCCAGTCCGATCACGTCTCGCACCTCGAGGAGGCGATCGCCGCGCGCGACGACCTGCGGACCGCCCTCGGGCAGCCGTTCGCGCTACGCCGGTACGCGGAGCTGGCCCGCCGCGCGCTGGCCCTGCGCGACCGCTGGGCCGAGGTGTTCGGTGGCGTCCGGCTGCGGATCGAGCTGCCCCTCGACGCCCTGGTGGGGGCGGTCGTGGTGGGTGGCACGTGGGCGGTGGTGGGGGGCCGGCTCGACGTGGCCCAGCTCGTCACCGTCTGGGTGCTGGTCACCGGGTTCACCGGCCGGGTCGACTCGCTCGCCGGGATGATGCCCGCGATCGAGCAGGCCCTCGGCACGCTGCAGAGGGTCCGCTCGCTGCGCGAGGCCGAGCGGGAGCCGGCGGGCGGGCTGTCGTTCCCGGTGGCCGTGGACGGCACGGGCGTCGACGTCGAGCTCCGGGGCACGACGTTCGCGTACGACGGCGGGTTCGCGCTCGGCCCGGTGTCGCTGCGCCTCCCGGCGGGGGCCACCTGCGCGCTCGTGGGCCGCACCGGTTCGGGGAAGTCCACGCTGGCGAAGCTGCTCTCCCGGGCCGTCGAGCCGCCCTCGGGAACCGTGCTGATCGACGGCGTGGACGTGCTCGACCTCGACCTGCAGGACCTGCGGCGGCACGTGGGCGTCGTCGGGCAGCGGACCGAGCTGCTCGCCGGGACCCTCCTGGAGAACGTCACCCTGTACACGGCCGTGCCGCGAGCCCGGGTCGAGGCGGCGCTCGACGCGCTCGGGCTACGAGCCTGGGCCGACGAGCTGCCCGACGGCCTCGACACACGCCTCGGACCCGACGGCGTCACGCTCTCCGCCGGGGAGGAACAGCTGGTGGCGTGCGCCCGCCTGCTCGTCCGGGACGTGTCCGTCGTGGTCCTCGACGAGGCCACCGCACGGATGGACCCGGCCACCGGCGAGCGGGTCGCGCGGGCGACGCGGACCCTGCTCGCGGGCCGCACGTCCGTGGTCGTGGCGCACCGGCTGTCGACCGTGCGGCACGCGGACCTGGTCGTGGTGCTCGACGACGGTCACGTGGTGGAGCAGGGGCCGTGGGCCACGCTGGCGACGGCCGACGGGCACTTCGCCCGGCTGCTCGCTGCTGCTGGTCTCGACAGCCTCCACCGGGACAGGGAGGCTGACGCGGACCACGCACCGGAGGCGGTGCCGGACGCCGTGGCGACCCAGGACGGGGCCGGGCCGCCGGCGTCTGGCAGCAGGGCCGCCGCGAGTCCAGGGCCGCGCACGGACCGGACGGCCGCCGCCCGGCCGTCCCTGGCACGCGCGGTGGGTGAGGTCCTGCGAGCACGCTGGCCGTGGGTGCTCGGGATGCTCGTGCTCTGGGGACCGGTCACCTACCTGGCGACCGGCGGCCTGGTCACCGGCTGGTTGTGGGCGTCCCTGGTCACCTCGCTCGACGACGGCGGTGCCCCCTGGCTCCTCGCCACCGGCATCGTGGCGGCGATCCTGACCAACTCGCTGCTGCCCGCCGCGATGCGCAAGCTCAACGTCCGATGGTGGTCGGAGTCACGCGCGCGCTTGCGCCTCGACCTGCTGCGCGGCCAGACCGCCCAGGTGCGCAACCCTCGCGACGCCCCGGGCGAGATCACGGCACGGGCGCAGGAGGACGGGCGGCTCCTGTCGCACTCCTGGGACTGGGCCGAGCTCGTCCTGCTGCCCCTCTCCGTCGCCGTGCTCGCGGCCACCACGGACAGTGCCATGGCGACGGCGCTCGGCGCGGCGGCGGTGGTCGTGACGTTCGTCGCGGCCGTCGTCGGACGGCGTGCCGTGGCCCGCTCGGCGCGAGAGGCGGGCGACGCCCGCGCGGAGCTCGGCCGCCTGCTGGGCTCGGCCTTCGACGCGGTGCGCACCGTCAAGCTCGCCGCCGCGGTCCCCGCCGTGCTCGGCCGGGTCGCGGACGTCGACGCGCGCCGCGTCCGCGCCGCGCTCCACGAAGACCTCACCACGTTCGCGATCTCCTTGTCGCCACGCGTGGTGACCCAGGTGCTCACGGTCGTCGCGTGGGCCCTGCACGTGTCGGGGTCCTGGTCCCTCTTCACCACGCTGGTCGTGACGACGGCGATCGGCCGGTTCGGCTGGATCGGCAACGACCTGGGCTGGATGGCGGCCCAGGCGCCGGTGGCCCGGCGGTGGCTCGAGGTCGCGGCGCGCGTCGCCGGGACGGACCGGCTCGGACGGCGCCCGGCGGACCTGGACCTCTACGCGGGCACGGCGGACCCGCCCGCAGCGCCGGTACGCCGCGCGGCACGGCTCGAACGGGTGACCCTGCGCGGCGTGTCCGCGGTGCACGACGACGGGACCGTCGGCGTGGCCGGGGTGGACCTGGAGCTCCGGCGCGGGGAGCTGGTGCTCGTCACCGGACGGGTCGGGTCGGGCAAGTCGTCGCTGCTTGCCGGGCTGGCGGGGCTCGTCGACCTCCATGGCTCCCTGAGGTGGAACGACGTCGAGGTGCTCGCGGCCGAGAGGGAAGGATTCCTCCGCCCCCCGCACGTGGCCTATGTGGCCCAGGTGCCCCGGGTCATGTCCGGCACGTTCGAGGAGAACGTCCGCCTCGACCACGCCTACCGACCGGTCGCGCAGCCCGTGCGCGACGCCGCGCTCGGGCCGGATGTCGAGGCTGCGGGCGGGCTCGGCACCGTGGTGGGGCACCGTGGGGTGCGGCTCTCCGGCGGGCAGGTCCAGCGCCTCGGTCTGGCCCGGGCACTGGCGACCGGGTCCGACGTCCTCGTCGTCGACGACGTGTCGTCCGCCCTCGACGCCGCCACCGAGGCGCTGGTCTGGGCGGGGTTGCGCGCCTCGGGCGCCACGGTGGTGGGATCGACCTCCCGAGCCGCCACCCTCGCCGCCGCCGACCGGGTGGTCGTCCTGGACGGGGGCCGGGTCGCCGCCGTAGGTCCCTGGACGGAGCTGCGCAGCGAGTGGTCCCACCTCGCTGGGTGACCCGCTTGCTATGCCTATCGTTTTTCGATAGATTCCTCTCGTGACTCGATCGAAGGAGACCCGATGGGAAAGCTGACAGTGCTGGCGCTGCGGATCGTCCTCGCCGCCCTCTTCCTGGGCGCCGTGTTCATCCACGTCGTGATGGTGCCGTTGATCAGGACCGACATGAACGAGCTGAACCCGGACTACGCCTATCTGCGCGTGCCGGTCCTGACGATCATCGTGCTGGGCATGGTGGCCGTGGAGGTGGTGCTGTTCTGCGTGTGGCGGCTGACCACCATGGTGAAGGCGGGCACAGTGTTCTCCCACGCCGCGTTCCGCTACGTGGACGTCATCATCGGCGCAGTCGTCGCCGCCGCGGGCCTGATCTTCGCGTTCGCCGTGGTCCTGGCGCCGGGCGAGGCCGCAGCACCCGGCCTCGTCCTGCTGATCTGCATCGCCTCCCTCGCGGTGCTGGGCGTCGCCCTCGTGGTCCTGGTGCTGCGTGCGCTGCTCAAGCAGGCGGTCGACCGCGACGTGGAGGCGTCGCAGCTCAAGGCCGAGCTCGACGAGGTGATCTGATGCCGATCGTCGTCGACGTCGACGTCATGCTCGCCCGGCGGAAGATGTCCGTGGGCGACCTCGCGGACCGCGTGGGGATCACCCCGGCCAACCTCGCCGTGCTGAAGAACGGCCGCGCCAAGGCGGTCCGCTTCACCACCCTCGCGGCCCTGTGCGAGGTGCTGGACTGCCAGCCCGGGGACCTCCTGCGCTGGGAGCCGGACGGTGTGTCCGAGTGAGGGGTCTCCGGGCCGGCCACAGGCCGCCTCGGGTCAGACCGGGTAGCTGCTGCGGAAGACGCCGTGAGGGTCGCGCTCGGCCTTGATGGCCCGCAGCCGGGCGAGCGCCTCCGGGCCGAAGGCGGCGGCCGCCGACTCCTCCGGGGCGAGGAACGTGAACGGCTTGCGGCCGCTCACCCGGTCGCCGAGCGCCGCGACGATCGCCGCCTGCCGGGCCCGGACCGCCTCTCCGACCTCCGGCGTGAAGGGCACCCCGAAGAGGTACAGGGCGAAGGGTTCCGCGAGCGCCCCGTGCGGGCTGTCGGAGGGCCGGGCCAGCGCCCCGCCGAGGTGGCGCACCTGGACGGCGAGGAGCGGGTCGTGCGGGCCGGCGAGCAGCACCTGCGCCACGGCGTCGTCGAGGTCCGTGAGGAGCTCGGCACGCGAGCAGCCCGCGCCGGGGTCGGTCGGCTCGTTGGTGATGGCCCCGAGCTCGTCGACGCGCAGGGGGCGGCGCGTGTCGGAGAACCGCCCGGTGATCGCGTCCAGCGGCTCGAGGAGGCGGCGCGCCTCGTCCTCGCCGCCCAGGTGCACGCTGTCGACGGCCACCATCGGGTCCGACCCGGGGAAGTGCAGCAGCTCGAACCAGACGGTCAGCTCGTCCGGCGCGGTGGCCACGACCTCGCGGAACGCGGCGAGGACGTCGGGCGCCCGGTCCGCGGGCCACAGCATGCGCCCTCCGAACACCTCGGGCGCCGGGTGGAGCCGCAGCTCCAGGCTCGTCACGGCCGCGAAGTCACCGCCTCCGCCGCGCAGCGCCCAGAACAGGTCCGGGTCGGAGTCGGCGGTGACGCGCCGGGCCTCGCCGTCGGCCCCCACGACGTCCAGCGCGACGACGGCGTCGGCCGCCCAGCCGTGCGCCCGCCCGAACCAGCTCAGGCCGCCGCCGAGGGTGTAGCCCGCCACCGTGACGACCGGCGAGCTGCCGGGCAGGCCCGTGAGGCCGTGCCGGGCGACGGCGGCCTGGACGTCGCCCCAGCGGGCGCCCGCCCCCACCCGGACGAGGCGCTCGGCGGGCCGCACGTCGATCTCGTCGAGGTGATGCGTCCGGACGAGGATCGTCCCTTCCGTGCCGCCCGACGCGCCGTGCCCGCTCGCCTGGAGGGTCAGCGTGCGCCCGGAGTCGCGGGCGTCCTGGACCAGGGCGGCCACGTCGGTGGCGGTCGCGGGCTCGGCGACCGCCAGGATCGGCTGGTCGACGGCGAGGTTCCACGGTCGCCGCCGCTCGTCGAAGGTGTCGTCGCCCGGCAGGTGGACCGCGCCGGCGAGCTGCGGTCGCAGGGTGTCGAGAGTGGTCATGGTCGCTCCTTCTGTCATGGACATCCGATATCCAG
This sequence comes from Antribacter gilvus, assembly GCF_003946865.1. Lineage (GTDB taxonomy): Bacteria > Actinomycetota > Actinomycetes > Actinomycetales > Cellulomonadaceae > Antribacter > Antribacter gilvus. Next base: position 103,218 of record NZ_QXTH01000003.1, on the reverse strand, counting down.
GTTTGGGGCCCGACGACGCCGCGCGCCCGGCTCCACGCTCGTCGCCCGGCCCGGCGGGGTCAGGCTCGGGAGGGTCAGGCTCAGGAGGGTCAGGCTCGGGAGAAGTGCCGCCGCGCGTCGTGCGGGACGCTCGACGGGGTGGCGTCCGCGAGGGCGGCAATGGTGACGGAGGCCAGGTGGCGGCGCCAGGCGAGCTCCGCCTGGCGCATGGCGTGCGCGATCCCGCAGGGCCCGCGGAAGTCGCTCGCGGGGCGCTCGGCGTTCATGCCCTGCTTGCGGATCTCGGTGCACGCAAATGCCTCCGCGCCGCCCTCGACGGCGGTGACGACGTCCATGAGGGTGATCTCCCCCGCGGGCCGCGCCAGCCGCAGGCCGCCGCGGACGCCGGAGACCGACTCGGTGATGCCCGCACGGGTGAGGGCCTGGACCTGCTTCACCAGGTAGGGGGCGGGCAGGTCGTAGGCCTCGGCGAGGCGGGCGGCCGGGACGGGGGTGGCGTCGTCGGCCTGGAGCCAGTGCAGCAGGATGCACACGTGCGCCGCCCACTCGACGCCCTCGCTCATCTTCATGGCGACCTCCGTCGTAACCTGGACAGAACTTATCCAGGTTTGATCGGCCCCGTCAACGGCTGGACGATGTGTCCCGTCCTGGCTGTGGAAAAGCGGACCCCGAGGTTGCGCTGATCTGGGACACTTGGACCCATGAGCACTCCCACCTCTCCGGGGCCCGCGGACGCCCCGACGGCCACCTCCGCCACGAACCCTCCCGCGCCCTCTGTAGCGGGTGCCGACGTCGTGCGTGCGGTGGTCCGGGAGGTACCCGAGAAGGTCAGCCTGGACGGGCTCGAGGAGCGCTACGACGAGCGCTGGACGCAGGACGGGACGTTCGCGTTCGACCGGTCCAAGACGCGTGAGCAGGTCTTCTCGATCGACACCCCGCCGCCGACGGTCTCCGGCTCCCTGCACGTGGGTCACGTCTTCAGCTACACGCACACCGACGTGGTGGCGCGCTACAAGCGCATGCGCGGCCTCGAGGTGTTCTACCCCATGGGCTGGGACGACAACGGGCTGCCCACCGAGCGCCGCGTCCAGAACTACTTCGGCGTGCGCTGCGACCCGTCGCTGCCCTACACGGAGGGCTTCGAGCCGCCGCACCAGGGCACGGACGGCAAGAACGTCAAGCCGGGTGACCAGGTGCCGATCAGCCGCCGCAACTTCATCGAGCTGTGCGAGCGCCTCACGGCGGACGACGAGCGGCTCTTCGAGGAGCTGTGGCGCCGGCTCGGCCTCTCGGTCGACTGGGCCCAGACGTACCAGACCATCGACGCCACCTCGCGGGCCACGGCCCAGCGCGCCTTCCTGCGCAACCTCGCGCGCGGCGAGGCCTACCAGGCGGAGGCGCCTGGTCTGTGGGACGTGACGTTCCAGACGGCGGTGGCGCAGGCGGAGCTCGAGGCGCGCGACTACCCGGGCTTCTTCCACAAGGTGGCGTTCCACCGTCCCGACGGCGAGAAGGTCTACATCGAGACCACCCGGCCGGAGCTCATCCCTGCCGCGGTGGCCCTGATCGCGCACCCGGACGACGAGCGGTACCGGCACCTCTTCGGGACCACCGTGACGTCGCCCCTCTTCGGGATCGAGATCCCGGTGGTCGCCCACACGGCGGCCGAGCCCGACAAGGGCGCGGGCATCGCGATGTGCTGCACCTTCGGCGACCTCACGGACGTGCAGTGGTGGCGCGAGCTGCAGCTGCCCACGCGCTCCGTGGTCCAGCGCGACGGCCGCATCACCGCAGAGACGCCGGAGTGGCTGGCCGACTCCCCCGGCCGCGCCCTGTTCGAGGAGTCCGTGGCAGGGAAGACCACGTTCTCCGCGCGCACCGCGATCGTGGACGCGCTGCGGGAGGCGGGCGACCTCGACGGGGAGCCCGTGTCCACGCAGCGCAAGGCCAACTTCTACGAGAAGGGCGACAAGCCCCTCGAGATCGTCACGTCGCGCCAGTGGTACATACGGAACGGCGGCCGCGACGCGACCCTGCGCGACGAGCTGCTGGCCCGGGGCAAGGAGCTCGACTTCCACCCCGACTTCATGCGCGTGCGCTACGAGAACTGGGTGGGTGGCCTCAACGGCGACTGGCTGATCAGCCGCCAGCGCTTCTTCGGCGTCGCGATCCCGCTCTGGTACCCGGTGCTGCCGTCCGGCGAGGTGGACCACGACAACCCCATCGCGCCCTCCGAGGCGGAGCTGCCGGTCGACCCCACGTCGCAGGCACCGGCCGGCTACACCGAGGACCAGCGCGGCGTGCCGGGCGGGTTCGTGGGCGACGCGGACGTCATGGACACGTGGGCCACGTCGTCCCTCACGCCGCAGATCGTCGGCGGCTGGGAGCGGGACGCGGACCTGTTCGAGCGCGTCTTCCCGATGGACCTGCGCCCCCAGGGCCAGGACATCATCCGCACGTGGCTCTTCGCCACGGTGGTGCGCGCGCACCTCGAGAGCGGGGTGCTGCCCTGGAAGAACGCCGCGATCAGCGGCTGGATCCTGGACCCGGACCGCAAGAAGATGTCGAAGTCCAAGGGCAACGTGGTGACGCCCATGGACCTGCTCGTGGAGCACGGCTCCGACGCGGTGCGCTACTGGGCAGCCGCGGCACGCCTCGGCACGGACGCCGCCTTCGAGGTGGGCCAGATGAAGATCGGCCGCCGCCTCGCGATCAAGGTCCTCAACGCGTCCAAGTTCGCGCTGTCGTTCGGCGGCGGGGCGGGCTCGGTCATCGAGCTGGACGGCACCAAAGTGACCCAGCCGCTCGACCGGGCGATGCTCGCCGGCCTGGCAGCCGTCGTGGAGCAGGCGACGCAGGCGCTGGAGACGTACGACCACACCCGCGCCCTCGAGGTCACCGAGACGTTCTTCTGGACGTTCTGCGACGATTACCTGGAGCTCGTCAAGGACCGCGCCTACGGTGCTGGTGCGGACTCTGCCGAGGTGTCCGCCGAGACGGAGTCGGCCCGCACGGCCCTGGCCGTCGCACTCGACGTGATGCTCCGCCTCCTGGCGCCGTTCATCCCGTTCGCCACCGAAGAAGTCTGGTCCTGGTGGCGCGAGGGCTCGGTCCACCGGGCTCCGTGGCCGGACCCGCTGCCCCTGCGTGCCGTCGCGGGCGACGCCTACGCAGGCGACCTCACGGCCGCGGGCCACGCGCTGGCCGCGCTGCGCAAGGTGAAGTCGGAGGCCAAGGTCTCGATGCGCACCCCGATCCTCGGCGCGGAGCTGGCCGTCCCGGCCACCGCCCTCCCCGGGGTGACCACCGCGATCGAGGACGTCAAGGCTGCCGGCCGCGTCACCGGTGAGCTCACGCTCGCCGAGGCGGCCGAGGGCCAGGGCGACGCCGCGGTCCAGGGCGGCATCGTGGTGACGAGCAGCGAGCTGGGCGAGCCGGAGGCCCGCAAGAAGGGTTGACAGCGGCCCGCCGACGACGACGCCCGGGTCACCTTCCCCACGGAAGGTGACCCGGGCGTCGTCGTGCACCCCCCAGGCCGCCGAGATAGTGACCCCGTCCGACGAAGGCACTACCTCGGCGGGCGGGGCGGGCTACTTCCTCTGGTCGTCGCCCGACATGGAGAGCAGCGCCTCGTTCGGCGTTCCCTCGTCGTGCCAGCGCAGGGTGGCGCCCACGCCGTCGATGAGGTCCACGGACCCCTCCGGGGCGAACGTCAGCCCGGCGTCCTCACCGACCGCCGCCCGGACGAGGGCGATCGCGGCGGGGAGCTCCTCCAGCCCCTGGGTCACGCCGAGGTCCTCCAGCTCTCCGCGGGTGCCCGCGATGTGCAAGGGGTCGGGCCCGATCCACAGGGTGCGGCCGTTGAGCCGCCCGTCCCCTGCGACGTCGGCCCCGAGCTCCGCGCTGCCGAACTCCTCGGCGAGCACCAGCTCCTTGACCTGGCCGCGAGCCAGGACGGCGACGACGTCGTCCACCGAGGTGACGGCACCGGACTCGCGGCCGAGGCCCTGCCGCAGCTCGGCGAGCACCTGCTCCCGCCGCCGCTCCCGGTAGCTGTCGAGCGCGTCGTCCAGGTGCTCCTCGAACGACCCGGCGCGCACCCCCTCGTTGCGGCCGCCGCCGGCGACCTCGACCACGCGGTCGGCCACAGTCCGGGACAGCTCGGCGCGCACGAGGTTCACGGCGCGCACGTCGCCGGTGAGCACCACCAGCTCGGGCCGGGTCGCGGCGACCTGACGCTCGATCTCCGCCGCCATCGCCTCGGCGTTGCGCTCCCAGGAGTCCTCGGCGCGAGCCTCGATGTTTGAGCGGCTGGAGCCTGGCGAGCTGGACTTGACGATCTCGTCGTGGGGCGCCTCGTACGACCACCGGTCCTTGCCGGCCACGCCGGAGCGCACGAAGTCGGCGCCCTGCCGGTCGACGGACACGCACAGCAGCTCGACGGACTCGTCGGCAGCCAGCGCTGCCTGGAGGAGAGCCGGCACCGGCCCCCAGGTGCTCGACGCGACGGCCGGCGGACTCTTGACGGGCCGGTCCACGAGAACCCCCGTGCCGTCTGCGATGACGACCCTTCCGTGGAGGCCCCGCGGCCACAGTGGCCGCAGCACCACCTCCTCGATGGCGCCGAGGACGTCCTCGGGTGCGCCCTGCTGGGCGAGGGACTTGCGCACGGCTCGCCACCTGTTGGCAACGTCCCGGTCCCCCGCCTCGGCCGCCGGCGTGGCGTCCAGGAAGAGGGTCGCGAACGGGCCCGGATGGCCGATGAGCGGGTGCAGCCAGTCGATCTTCATACGCACCTCCGGTCTGCTTCCACCGGGGCCACCGGCCCCGGGGTGTCCCTCCAGGGTCGAACGGATCGCGGCGTGACGCCACCCCTGTGCGTGTGGGTTCGTGGGAGATCTATTGCGTGACGGCAGTGACTCGCCTCACACAGGTAAAGCCGCTCTCGCGGTGGCCACTCTAGAAATCATTCTCTTCATGCATACGTGTCGAGCGGAGGCAGGTTGCCGTCCGCGTGCTCGCGGGCGATCAGCTCGTGGCGGCGGATGACCTCGCTCACGATGAACTGGCGGAACTGGATCGCGAACTCCGGGTCCAGCCCCGCGTCGGCCGCGATGCTCGTGAGACGGTCGATCTGCTGCTGGTCGCGGGCCGGGTCGGCCGGCGGGAGCCCCCCTACGGCCTTGAGCTCGCCGACCTCGCGCGTGAGCTTGAAGCGCTCCGCCAGGAGGTGCATCAGGGCGGCGTCGATGTTGTCGATGCTGGCGCGCAGTCGGTGGATCTCGGGCGGCACGGTGCCGGGCTTGGTCATGCTCCGAGGCTATCCCGACCGCCTGCGGTGAGCCGCCGGATTCCAGGTGGACACCATTGTCCGGGGTACAGTCCTCACTGGCGCGCAGGGGACCGGCTTTGCCGAAGGGCGCCGTACAACGGACGTACGACACCACGGGAGACCACCCACATGACCTTCGCCTCCTCGCCGGCCCTCGTGGAGGTGCCCGAGAGCACCAGCATCAACACGATCCTGCGGGAACGCGTCGCCCGGTCAGGCGAGCAGGTCCTCATCGAGCGCCGAGACAGCCCGACCGGTCCGTGGATCCCCGTCACGGCCCGCGCGTTCGAGGAAGAGGTGTTCGGCCTCGCCCGCGGCCTGGTGGCTCGTGGGGTCAACCAGGGCGACCGCATCGCCATCATGTCCCGCACGCGCTACGAGTGGACGCTCCTCGACTTCGCGATCTGGGCTGTCGGCGGCATCCCCGTGCCGGTGTACGAGACGTCGTCGGCCGAGCAGGTGCACTGGATCCTCGGTGACGCGGGCGTCCGCCTCGCCGTGGTCGAGACCGCTCAGCACGCCGAGGTCGTGAACCAGGCGTGGCAGCACGGCCTCCCCATGCTCGAGGACGTCCTGCTGATCGACGACGACGCGCTGACCCACCTGCGCGACCGCGGCACGCACCTCTCCCCCATGGCCGTCTCGGAACGCCGCGACGCCGTCCAGCGCGACGACATCGCCACGATCATCTACACGTCGGGCTCCACGGGCCGCCCGAAGGGCGCGGTCCTCTCGCACGGCAACTTCGCGCACCTGGTGATGAACGCCGCCGTCGGCATCCCCGAGCTGGTCAGCGCGCCGGGCGCCCGCACGCTGCTCTTCCTGCCGCTCGCGCACGTGTTCGCACGCTTCGTCGAGGTCTCCGTCATCGGCGGCAGCGCCGTGCTGGGCCACTCCCCCGACGTGAAGAACCTCGTGCCGGACCTGGGGTCGTTCCGGCCCACGTTCCTCCTGGCCGTCCCCCGCGTCTTCGAGAAGGTCTACAACAGCGCCGAGCAGAAGGCCGGCTCGGGCGTGAAGAACCGCATCTTCACCTGGGCCGCCGGGGTGGCCGGGGACTACTCCCGCGCCCTCGACTCCGCGTCGGGCCCCCGCTGGTGGCTCCGCACCCGGCACGGGGTCGCCGACCGCCTCGTCTTCTCGAACCTGCGGGCTGCCCTCGGCGGCAACCTGAAGTGGGCCGTGTCGGGCGGCGCGCCGCTCGGCGAGCGCCTGGGCCACTTCTTCCGGGGCGTCGGCGTGACGATCCTCGAGGGCTACGGGCTCACCGAGACCACGGCACCGACCGCCGTGAACCTGCCGGGGCGGGTCGCCATCGGCACTGTGGGCCCCGCGTTCTTCGGCACGGCCGTCCGGATCGCCGACGACGGCGAGATCCTGCTCGCCGGCCCGCACATCTTCCACGGGTATCTCAACCAGCCGGAGCTGACGGCCGAGGCTCTCGACGGCGGCTGGTTCCGGACCGGCGACCTCGGCACCCTGGACGAGCGGGGCAACCTGCGGATCACCGGCCGCAAGAAGGAGATCATCGTGACGGCGGGCGGCAAGAACGTGGCGCCCGCCCAGCTCGAGGACCGGCTCCGCGCCCACCCGATCATCAGCCAGGTCGTCGTCGTGGGCGACCAGCGCCCGTTCATCGGCGCGCTCGTGACCCTCGACGCCGAGATGCTGCCTGGGTGGTGCGCCACCAACGGCCTTCCGGCGCTGACCGTGGCGGAGGCCCGCATGCACCCGACGGTCCTGGCCTCGATCGACCAGGCCGTGAACCAGGCCAACGAGGCCGTCTCCAAGGCCGAGTCGATCCGCAAGATCGCCGTGCTGGAGGGCGACTTCACCGAGGCGAACGGCTACCTCACGCCATCGATCAAGGTGAAGCGCGCCAAGGTGATCGCCGACTTCGCGCCCACCATCGAGGCCCTGTACGGCGGCGGTCCGGCGGCTCCGACGACCAGCCCGTTCTCCGCCGTCGGCTCGCGGTAGGTCCAGCCGTACGCAGGAGGCCCGGGCGATGTCGCCCGGGCCTCCTTCTGCGTGTGTCTGTCCGCGCGTCCCGACCCGGCGTCAGGCGCTCTTCTCGCGCGGGTGGCGGCCCCGCACGGGGCTCGTCCGCGGCACGATGGTGGGGTTGACGTTCTCGAGGACGACCTCGCGATTGATGACCACCCGCTCGACGTCGTCACGGCTCGGCACGTCGAACATGACCTGTTGCAGCACCTCTTCCATGATCGCGCGCAGGCCGCGTGCGCCAGTGCCGCGGAGCAGGGCCTGCTCGGCGATGGCGTCGACAGCGCCCTCGTCGAACTCCAGGTCGACACCGTCGATCTGGAACATGCGCTGATACTGCTTGACGAGCGCGTTGCGGGGTTCCGTGAGGATCTGCACGAGCGCTCCCCGGTCCAGCTGAGCCACCGACGCGATGACGGGGAGGCGGCCGATGAACTCCGGGATGAGGCCGTACTTCTGCAGGTCCTCCGGACGGACCTCGGCGAACAGGTTCTCCGTGCCGCCCGTCTCCATCGGGGCGCTGAAACCGACGCCGCGCTTGCGCGAGCGCGCCGCCACGATGTCGTCCAGGCCCGCGAACGCACCCGCCACGATGAACAGCACGTTCGTGGTGTCGATCTGGATGAACTCCTGGTGCGGGTGCTTGCGCCCGCCCTGGGGCGGCACCGACGCCGTGGTGCCCTCGATGATCTTAAGAAGCGCCTGCTGGACGCCCTCCCCCGAGACGTCACGGGTGATCGACGGGTTCTCCGCCTTGCGGGCCACCTTGTCGACCTCGTCGATGTAGATGATGCCCGTCTCGGCCTTCTTGACGTCGTAGTCGGCCGCCTGGATGAGCTTGAGGAGGATGTTCTCGACGTCCTCGCCCACGTAGCCCGCCTCGGTCAGCGCCGTGGCGTCGGCGATCGCGAACGGCACGTTGAGCATCTTCGCCAGGGTCTGCGCCAGATACGTCTTGCCCGTCCCCGTGGGGCCGATGAGCAGGATGTTCGACTTGGCGATCTCGACGTGGTCCCCGTCGTCGGACCCTGGGCCCGCAGGCCGGGCGAGCTCGCCGGCCTGGATGCGCTTGTAGTGGTTGTAGACGGCCACTGACAGGGCCTTCTTCGCCGAGTCCTGGCCGATGATGTACTGCTCGAGGAAGTCGAAGATCTCGCGCGGCTTGGGGAGATCGGTGAGGCCGAGCTCGGCGGCCTCGCTGAGCTCCTCCTCGATGATCTCGTTGCACAGCTCGATGCACTCGTCACAGATGTACACGCCTGGGCCGGCGATGAGCTTCTTGACCTGCTTCTGCGACTTGCCGCAGAAGTTGCACTTCAGCAGGTCCGCGCCGTCACCGATTCGCGCCACTACCCGTCTCCTCGCCTCAGTGCCCGACCGGATGCGCTCGCGCCGCCGGTGGACGGTCCCACCATCCATTCCACACCACGGCGGGCCCGTTGTCAGTAGGACGCCCCGGTGGGTCGCTCACGTCTGTTTTCCCCCACATCACAGCACTTTGTCGGGATCCCCGCACCCTGGAAGCAGGGCGCCGGAGCACACCACCTCGTCGGGGGCGGGCTCCGGCGCTCCTGCGACCAGCAGACGGACCGTCGGACCGCTCAGCGGGGAACGACCGGGACCGCTGCCTTACGGCTCTCCAGCACCTGGTCGACCAGGCCGTAGTCCTTGGCCTGTGCGGCGGTGAGGATCTTGTCGCGCTCGATGTCGTCGCGCACCTGGTCCACCGTACGGCCGGAGTGGCTGGCAAGCGTGTCCTCGAGCCACTCGCGCATGCGGATGAGCTCGTTGGCGTGGATCTCGATGTCGGACGCCTGCGCGTAGCCGCCACCCTCCATCGCCGGCTGGTGGATCAGCACGCGCGCGTTCGGCAGAGCCAGACGCTTGCCCGGCTGACCTGCGGCGAGCAGCACCGCGGCGGCGGAGGCCGCCTGGCCGAGGCACACGGTCTGCACCTGCGGCTTGATGAACATCATCGTGTCGTACAGCGCCGTCATGGCCGTGAACGAGCCACCGGGCGAGTTGATGTACAGGATGATGTCGCGGTCCGGGTCCTGGCTCTCCAGGACCAGCAGCTGGGCCATCACGTCGTCCGCGGACGCGTCGTCGACCTGGACACCCAGGAAGATGATGCGGTCCTCGAACAGCTTGGTGTACGGGTCCTGCCGCTTGAAGCCGTAGGCGGTGCGCTCCTCGAACTGAGGCAGCACGTAACGGCTGGACGGGGCTGCGGCGCCGGAGTACGGCATGCCATAACCACCACCCGGGCGGGCATAGTTGCCGGCAAGGCGCTGCGCGGCGGCGACGAACTGGGCTTCAGGGCTCACGGTTTCTCCTCGGAAGATCTGGTGATGTCTGCGATCCGGTACCGGTCAGGACCCCGTGCCGCCGCCGCCCGCAACCGACGAGGCGTTGGTGACGACGTTGTCGATGAACCCGTACTCGAGGGCCTCGGGAGCCGTGAACCAGCTGTCCCGGTCGTTGTCCTTGAGGATCTTCTCGAGCGGCTGCCCGGTCTGCTCGGCCGTCAGCTGGGCGAGCACCTGCTTCATGTGCATGATGAGCTGCGCGTTGATGCGCACGTCGGTCGCGGTGCCGCCGATGCCGCCCGAGGGCTGGTGCATCATGACGCGGGCGTGGGGCGTGGCGTACCGCTTGCCCTTGGCGCCGGACGACAGCAGGAACTGGCCCATCGACGCCGCCATGCCCATCGCCACGGTCGCGACGTCCGGCTGGATGTACTGCATGGTGTCGTAGATCGCCATGCCCGCCGTGATCGACCCGCCCGGCGAGTTGATGTACAGGTAGATGTCCTTGTCGGGGTCCTCGGCGGCGAGAAGCATCATCTGCGCGCAGATGGCGTTGGCGTTCTCGTCACGCACCTCGGACCCGAGCCAGATGATGCGCTCCTTGAGGAGCCGGTTGTAGATGGAGTCGTTGAGTCCGAAGGCAGGCCCATCGGCCCGCGCCACCGGCCCGGCGTCCATCCGCAGCAGATCGTTCACGTCCATCTCCTCGGTTCAGGCTTGTTCAGTCTTTGTGTTTCGCTCGACCCTAACGTGCAGGGCACTGCCGGAACTCCTCGGTACACCTTCTTTTCGCCGACAGCGCATCAGCGCTGCCCTGGGCGAAAAACGCCGGACGCCCGCCCTCCGGAGAAGGCGGGCGTCCGACGGTCAGACAGGTGCGTCAGGGTCTTCTTGGCTTCCGCCGGCCCCGATCGGCCTTGACCCTGCGGGAGGCGTCCCTCAGGCCTTGGCGGCCTCGGTACCGGCCTCCGCCTCGGCGGCGTTCGAGGCCTCGGCGACGGCGGCCTCGAGGGCCTCCGCGGCCTGGTCGTCCTCGTCCGAGCCGATGAACTCGCTCAGGTCGACGACGTTGCCGTCGGCGTCCTTCACGTCGACCTTGCGCAGCGCGACGGCCAGCGCCTTGGAACGAGCGACCTCGCCGACCATGGCCGGGATCTGGCCGTTCTTGTCCAGGGTCGAGATGAACTCGCCCGGCTCCATGCCGTACTGGCGGGAGGCGCTCACCAGGTACTCGATGAGCTCGCCCTGGGCGACCTTGACCTCGAGCTTCTCGGCCAGGGTGTCCAGCAGGATCTGGTTCTGGACGGCCTTGGTCGCGTCGACGGTGACCTCGGCGCGGTGCTCGTCGTCCTCCAGGCGGCCCTCGGACTCGAGGTGACGGTGCACCTCGGCCTCGACCACGCCCGACGGGACGGGGATCTCGACGGAGGAGAGGAGCTTCTCCAGGAGCGCGTCCCGGGCCAGCACGGCCTGGTTCGAGGTCTTGGCGGAAGCCACCTGCGTACGCAGGTCGTCCGTGAGCTCGGCGAGCGTGTCGAACTCGGAGGCCAGCTGAGCGAAGTCGTCGTCCGCCTCCGGCAGGTCGCGCTGCTTGACCGAGGTGGCCGTGACGGTGACGTCAGCGTCCTGGCCCTCGTGCTCGCCGCCGGCCAGGGGTGCCGTGAACGTGGCGGTCTCGCCGGCCGACAGGCCGGTCAGCGCCTCGTCCAGGCCCTCGAGCATGTTGCCCGAGCCGATCTGGTAGGAGACGCCGGAGACGGAGTCGACCTCGTCCTCGCCGATGACGGCCTTCAGGTCGATGACGATGTAGTCGCCCTCGACGGCCGGCCGGTCCACGCCGACCAGCGTGCCGAAGCGCTCACGCAGCGCCTCGAGGCGCTCGTTCACGTCCTCCTCGGTCACCGCGGTGGAGTCGACGGACACGTCGAGACCCGAGAGCTCGGGGATCTCGATCTCCGGGCGCACCTCGACCTCGGCCGTGAACTTCAGCTGGCCCTCGCCGGCCTTCGCCGGGATCTCCGTGACCTCGACCTCGGGCTGGCCCAGCGGGCGCAGGCTCGCTTCGGACGCGGCCTGGCGGTAGAACCCCGACAGCCCGTCGTTCACGGCGTGCTCGATGATGGCGCCCCAGCCGACTCGCTGCTCGACGATGCGCGGCGGGACCTTGCCCTTGCGGAAGCCAGGGACGTTCACCTGCTCCGCGATGTGCTTGTAGGCGTGGTCGATGCTCGGCTTGAGCTCGTCGTACTCCACCTCGACGGTCAGCTTGACCTTGGTGGGGTCCAGGGTCTCGACGGCGCTCTTCACTTCGATGGTCTCCAGAATGGTCGATGGTGCGCACGCTTCGTGGCAGTAGCGGCGGAGGCCGGGATCACCGGGGCGGCGCGGATGTGAGTGCGTACGACGGGCGTACGGGCAACCCGTCCATGGTACGCCCAGCGCCCGGATGCGCCGAACGGTGGCCACGTCCGAGCCCCGGGACCGGTCACCAGGTCCAGGTGAACCCGACGATCGCCTGTTCCGTCACCGAGAGGAAGCGGTGGGCGGTGAGGTCGTCGTCGAGCTCGACCTCCTCGAGGCTCACCGGGTCGCCCTCCAGGTCGTCCCACTCCGCCCACCACACCCGGCCGGGCACACGTTCGGGATGGAACTCCACCTGCATGCGCAGGCTCTCCAGCCGCCGGAACACAGCCCGGCGATACACCGGCGGGGGCGCCTCCGGGTAGCGGAACGACGTGACGTACTCGAGCGAGGCCGTCTCTCCGGCGGCGAGCGGCCGTCGCAGCAGGATGTCGACGGCGTGGAAGTGCTCGTCGAGCCGGTAGAGCTCGCTCGCGGTCCCGCCGCGCAGCACCCGGATCACCACGTCCGTGGTGTCGAACCGGAAGAGGTAGCGGTCGGTGCCGTCGACGAGCGCCTCGATCACCTGGCTCGTGCGGTGGTCCAGCGGGATCCCGTCCGCACCGACCCGGTGCGTCTCGTGCACGGTCACCGACCGGTACCGCTCGACCCCGGTGAGCTCCGGGTTGCCCCGCGGCGCGCGCGCCCGTCCCGCGACCACGCGGCGGCTCGGCGCAGCCCCGAGGTACAGGGCCCACAGCTTCTCCGCCTCGTGCCGGGCGAAGCCGAACGCCTCGACGAACCAGGTCAGCGTCTGCGTGCTCAGCACCTCGCCGCGCAGGGCGCGGGAGACCCGGTCCTTGAGCGAGTCCTCCGAGATCTCATGGCCCTCGGCCCAGACGACGGGGGCGAGCACCCGGCAGACCGCGCGGTGGTTGATCTCCTCGCCGCGCAGCCGCGTCGCACGCGACTGCCACAGGCGCCGGTAGGGGCCCGGCTGCGCAAGGAGCTCGGAGAGATAGCGCGCGGCCTCGTGTGCCTCGTCCGCCAAGCTGTCCCCCTTGTGCGATCGACCGTGCGAGCCGTGCCGCGACCCGTCCGTGCGACCGCCGTGCGACATAGCGACCGTAGCCTTGGCGATCACCATAGGTGAAACCACGCGCGTGAGGTACCTCTGTATCGCCACGTGTGGTATCGATCGGAGGGGTGGTGTGGCCGTGCAGCAGACCGACGCCGGAGCGCGCCCACGCACGGTGATGGTCGGCGTCGTCGCCCGAGACCTGGGCGCCGCCGCGCGGGTCGGGGCCGCCCTGGGCGCCGAGCAGCGGCTCGACGTCGCCGGCACCGCCACGACGGTGGGCTCCCTGCTGCACCTGACCGGGCCCCTCGAGGCCGTCGCCGTCGAGATCCCGCCGGCCGAGGACGTCGACGTCCTCCTCCTCGTCACCTGCCTGCGCGCGACGGGCGCCGCCGTCGTCTGCTTCGCCACGGACGGCGACGCCGCCCGCCACGAGGCGTCGCTCGCCCCGGCCGGCGTCCCCGTGGTGACGGTGGACGAGCTTGCCGAGCGGCTGCTGGTCGCCGGACTCATGGCCAGGACGGGAACGGCTGCGGCCTGAGCCTCTGCGGGCGCTGTTCCATCAGTTGCGCAGGCCGACCGGCCTGCTCGCCACGACCCGCCGTAGCGTGCAGACAGACTCCATCCATCCCTGCGCGTGCGGTGACACCCAGAGCGTCAGCTCGGCGGCGGCCTGGAGGTCACGCCGAAAGTCGCGTCGGTGGATGGGCTCATGGTGCGCAGCGCGGTTGCGGACGAACTGGAGCTGCTGGAGGTGCTTGGCGACGCGGCGCTGCCGCTGCCGCAGGTCGCTCGCACCTCCCGGGAACGCCTTGTGTGCTGCGGGTACCCAGATCGACGCGTAATAGCGGGACTCCACGAGATAGCGCCAGAAGCCGAGCGACAACTCAGCGATCACCTTGCCGTGAACCTCTGCCCTGGTGCCACCGCCTCTCGCCCGCGCCCTCGCCGCAGCCAGATCAGCGGCGCCTCGCGCATCGAGCCGAACGTGGTCAAACCAGCACTCGGTTCCGTGAAGCTTGTTACACCACTGGCGCATCTCCCGATCCAGTGCGTTGCGGACAACAACCTCGACGACCGAAACGAGGCCCATGACAGATGTCGACGCCTTGATGTTCCACTCATACCATTCGAAAGCGCCTTCGAGGTCCTCTCCCGATGCGACGAGGTACGACCGCAACCGCTCGACGGTGATGCAGTCCCGGACCGCCTCGTAGTCCCAGTTTCGGCTCCGGATGCCCCGGCTCGCCCGAACGTTTGACACGCCTCTCAACTCCTGTAGGTTTGGTCTCGAAGACCCCGGAACGATCCCTAGCCTTCGGGCTAAATCGCCGGGGTTACGTCTTTCCCGGACCAGTTCCGCGCTCTCGCACTCCCGGCAACGCCTCTAGGCGAGCCTAGATGCAACATCGCCCCCCAGCGCGGCGAAACAGCACTTCCGGCGATCTCCTCCGCCCATCTGTTGCCTACATGCAACAACCGGCCCTGAGCGAGCCCATCCGGCCCGAGCGCGCCAGGTGGAAGAGTTGCCCCGTGGAGACCTCTCAGACCTCCGACGTCGTCGTCGTCGGACCCGCGTCCTGGAACACTCTCGTCCGGCTCGACCACCTGCCCGACCCTCGCCCCCACATGGTCTTCGCCCGCGGGACCGTGCGGACCCTAGGGGGGACCAGCGCCGGCAAGGCGCTGCACCTGGCAGACCTGGGCGTCGCCACGACGCTGGTGACCAGCGTGGGGTCGGACCCGGAAGCCGACCAGATCCTCGGCGCGCTGGGCCGCGCGGGCGGCCTCGAGGTGCTCGCCCGTCGGGCGGAGGGCCCGTCCGAGCAGCACCTCAACCTCATGACCGACGCCGGCGAGCGCGTCTCGATCTACCTCTCCGTGCCCGCCCCCGTGCCTGACGGCGACCCGGTGGTCCCCGCGGTCGGTGCCGTCCTCGCGGGCGCGAGCCACGTCGTTCTCGACCTGAGCCAGGCCGGGCTCGACGCCCTTCCCGCGGCCCGGGCGAGCGGCGCCACCCTCTGGACCGACCTCCACGACTACGACGGCGCGTCCGAGTTCCACCAGCCCTTCGCGGACGCGTGCTCGTTCGTCTTCCTGAACGACGACGGCACGCCCGACCACCGCGCGCTCATGACCTCGCTCCTGGAGCGGGGAGCTACGACGGTGGTCTGCACGCTGGGCGCCCGGGGCGCGGTGGCGCTGACCCGGGACGGCTGGTCCGAGTGCCCGGCCGAGCCCGCCGAGGTGGTGGACACCAACGGGGCCGGCGACGCCTTCTTCGCCGGGTTCCTGGCGGCGCACCTCCAGGGTGAGGACACGTCCCGCTGCCTGCGGGCGGGCGCGCGCCAGGCCGTCCGGGCGCTGGGTTCCGTCCACCTGAGCCCGCTCCTGGACTGACGATCGGTCTGGTCCCGGCCCGTCGGATTGGACCGTGGCACCAGACCGATCGCCTCCTAGCGTGGGATCACACCCCTACGCACGGAGGAACCATGTCCACGACCCCCACCCCCACCCCCACCGAACGTCTCGTGCTCGGCACCATGGTGTTCGGCACCCTGGTCGACGAGGCCGCGTCGTTCGCCCTGCTCGACCAGTTCGTCGACGCCGGAGGCCGCTGGCTCGACACCGCCGACTGCTACAGCTTCTGGCTGTCGGACACCGGCTACGGCGGACAGAGCGAGACCGTGCTCGGCCGGTGGCTCGCGGCACGCCCCGGCATGCGCGACCGTGTGCTCATCTCCACCAAGTTCGGGGCGGAGCCGGTCGACGCGGCCGAGCCGTCGTCGGGCACCGGGCTGAGCCGGGACGCCATCCGGGCCCAGCTCGAGGGCAGCCTGCGGCGGCTCGGGACCGACCGCGTCGACCTCGCCTGGGCGCACGTGGAGGACCGCGCCGTCCCCGTGGAGGAGACGGCGGACGCCATGGCCGAGCTCGTGGAGGAGGGCCTGGCCCTCCGGATCGGGGCGTCCAACCACCCCGCCTGGCTGGTGGAGCGGGCGCGCCGGCACGCGATCGGCCAGGGCCGGACGCCGTGGACGGCGCTGCAGCACTCGTTCAGCTACGTGCACCCGCGCCCGTTCGAGCTTCCCGACGGCCAAGGGCACCGCTTCGGCATGCTGACGGACGAGCACCTGGATCTCGCCGCCGTGGAGGGGCTCGAGACGTGGGCCTACACGCCGCTGCTCAGCGGGGCGTACGACAACCCGGCCAAGCCGCTGCCGGGGGCCCACGGCCACCCCGGGACGTTCCGGCGGCTCGCGGCGCTCGACAAGGTGGCGGCCGAGCTCGGCGCGACGCGCGGGCAGGTGGTACTCGCCTGGCTCGCCGGATCGACGCCGACGATCCGGCCCATCCTCGGCGGGAGCAAGCCGGACCAGCTCCAGGCCGCGCTGGACGCCATGCGCCTCGAGCTGCCCGACGACCTGCGGGCGCTGCTGGACGCGGCCTGAGCGGCCGATATCTGCTGGTGGCGGCCGGCTTCGTGACGGAAGAGTGGTGCCATGACGATCACCAGGATCCACCCGGAGGGCCTGCACGCGACCCCGACGTACCACCACGTCGCCATCTCGGAGGCAGGGCGGACCGCCCACCTCGCCGGTCAGTGCCCGCTCGACGCGGCGGGCGCCGTCGTCGGCCCGGACGACCTGGCGGCGCAGGCCGACCAGGTCGCCGAGAACGCCCTGGCCGCGCTGGCCGCCGTCGGAGCCCGGCCGGCCGACGTGGTGCGGTCCGTCGTCTACGTCGCGACCACCGACCGTGCCGACCTCGTGACGGTGTGGGACCGGCTGACCGGGTCGGTCATCGGCGAGGCGTTCACCACCGCGAGCACCCTCCTCGGCGTCACCTGCCTCGGGTTTCCCGGGCAGCTCGTCGAGGTGGACCTCACCGCGGCGCTGCGCGACTGACCGTCGCGCCCGACGGCCTACCGTGGGCCACGTGATCACCATCGACGCCGACTCCCCCGTCCCGCCGTTCGAGCAGGTCCGCCTCGGCATCGCGCGCCAGGTCGGCGACGGGACGCTCCCTGTCGGGACCCGGCTGCCGACGGTGCGGGCGCTCGCGTCCGAGCTCGGCCTGGCGGTGAACACCGTCGCGCGCTCCTACAAGGAGCTCGAGGCGGCCGGGCTCGTCGAGACGCGTGGTCGGCAGGGCACGTTCGTCAGCGCGGCGGGCGACCGGTCCCGCGAGGAGGCGCACCGCGCCGCGGCGACGTACGCGGCGACGGTGCACGCGCTCGGCATCGACGCGGACGAGGCGCTGCGGATCGTAGAGGCCACGCTGCGGGCATAATCCCTGGGCCTGCCCTCGGGAGGCCCCTACCGTAGCGGCCGTGCCTGCTCTCGTTCGCACCTTTCGTCCCGACGACGTCGACGTTCTGGTCGACCTCTCCCTCCGGGCATGGGAGCCGGCCTTTCGGGCCTGGCGTTCCATCCTCGGGCCCCGGCTCTTCGGTCTCACCTACCCCGACTGGCGGCAGAGCCAGGCCGAGACCGTGCGGACCTCCTGCGCTCAGCACGCGGAGCGAACGATCGTCGCGGAGGCTGACAGCACGGTCGTGGGATTCGCCGTCGTCGTCATAGGCACCCCGGACGACGACGGGACGCTCCCCGGCGACCTGGAGATGATCGCCGTCGACCCGGCGGCTCAACGCCAGGGAGCCGGGCGGCAGCTGATGGACGCGGCCCTCGACCTGATGCGCGACGCCGGCTGCGCGTACGTCAACGTCTGGACCGGTGGCGACGACGGGCATGCCCCTGCGCGCGCGATGTACGAGGCAAGCGGCTTCACCGCGCTCCCCGTCGTGCACTACTACCGAGAGCTCTGACTCCTCCTCTGATCGTGTCGCTGCTGGCCAGCGGCAGGTTCGGAGTGCGTCTGCGCAGCCGGCTCGCGTAGGCTCTGGCGGGTTCGGAACGAGGACTCGAGAGAGTAGGCGCGACGTGAAGTTCACAGTTGAACGTGACGTGCTGGCGGAGGCCGTGACGTGGACGGCTCGCACTCTCCCGACACGCCCGCCCGCGCCCGTCCTGGCCGGTGTCCGCATGGAGGCGGACGCGTCAGGCATCCTCAACCTTGCCAGCTTCGACTACGAGACCTCCGCCCGCTCGGAGGTCCCAGCCGAGGTGGCCGAGCCGGGCACGGTCCTCGTCTCCGGCCGGCTGCTCGCCGAGATCTCCCGCGCCCTCCCCAACAAGCCGGTGGACGTGACGCTGGAGGGCAGCAAGGTCGTCCTCACGTGCGGTACCAGCCGGTTCACCCTGCTGACGATGCCGGTCGACGAGTACCCCACGCTGCCGTCGATGCCGGATCTCAGCGGCACGGTGCCGGGCGAGGTGCTGGCCGCCGCGATCGCACAGGTGACCGTGGCTGCGAGCCGCGACGACACCCTGCCGCTGCTCACAGGTGTCCGGGTGGAGATCGACGGGGAGAAGATCACGCTCCTTGCCACGGACCGCTACCGCCTCGCGCTGCGCGAGCTGACCTGGACGCCGACGAGTCCCGGGTTCTCCTCCGTGGCTCTGATCCGAGCCCGGACCCTGAACGACGTCGCCCGGTCCCTGGGCGCGAGCGGCGGGCCGGTGAACATCGGGTTGTCCACAGGCGCTGGTATGGATCTCGTGGGTTTCGAGGCCGGCGGTCGACGCACGACGTCGCAGCTGGTCGACGGCGACTACCCGCCCGTGCGCCGGCTCTTCGCCGACAGCAGCCCCATCCATGCCGTCGTCGCGTCAGCCCCACTCATCGATGCCGTCAAGCGCGTGAGCCTGGTGGCCGAGCGCAACACGTCGATCCGCTTGTCGTTCACCGAGGGCCAGGTCGTACTGGACGCCGGCGCCGGGGACGACGCGCAGGCCTCCGAGGCGCTCGAGGCCGTGCTCAAGGGTGAGGACATCTCCCTAGCGTTCAACCCTCAGTTCCTCCTGGACGGTCTGGGTGCGCTGAACACGGACTTCGTCCGGCTGTCCTTCTCCCACCCGAAGAAGCCCGTCGAGTTCACCGGCCAGGACTCCCTGGACGGCGAGGACGACTCGAGCTACCGCTACCTGGTGGTCCCCATCCGCTTCGCCTGACAGCCGTGGCCCCGGCCGCCACCCGGCCCCACCCGAAAGCGACGAATGGCCTGAACCTACGAATCGTAGGTTCAGGCCATTCCGATGTCCTGCGACATCACACGGTCGGGCTGACAGGATTCGAACCTGCGACCTTCCGGGAGCACAGCGAACGCATTTCCGCTCTCGCGTGTTCGCTCGCTGGTCTGCGGAAACCCATGCTTCCTGGGGTTTCGCCGGGGCGTGCCCGGCCTGACGTTGCCGATTGAATCTGCGTGCTACCGAAGATCCCCGCTCATTTCTGGACGGTAGATGGACGGGTATCGAATCTTCCGCAGTGAGCGGACCACCCGCGTCCAGGCGGCACAGCAGCGCGCTGTCGGTCCCGACGGGCAGGCCGACCTGTTCAAGCGCGCCCCAGATCGAGCTCCAGCGCCTCCAGCGCCTCGTCGTCGGAGTCGACGTAGAGGCGCACGGTGTGGCGTTGGCACCGCAGGGCGACAAGGCGTGACCCCCGTGACCCCTCCGCGAGAAGGTCTCTCAAACCACGCAACGCGGGCAACGGCCGACGCGCGATACACGGCGGCAGCCCTCTCCGTGCGTGAGCAGGGCTGCCGTCGCAACGGCCGCGACGTGCGCTCAGGACCCTTCGGGTCCCGGCCCCGTGCTGGACTCCTTGGCTCTGCGATAGCGCAATACGCCGTACACAACGACAGCGAGTACCACACCCTGCATGGCGCCGGCAACAGCGATGAGAATCGGGTCGAGCACGGGCGGCAGGTCTGAGCCGAGCACTGCGCTGGCGCCGCCCGCCACAACCGTCAAGAGCGAGCCCCAGGGCAACGTCGTCAGGTAGTACGCGGCGAGCCGCCCGTCGCTAGCTTCGAGCGACCCCCCCGTCATCGTCAACGCGACGAGCGCACCGACAATCGGGAGAAGCTTGGGCCCATGCCGTCTCGTCCAGCGCATCATCACAGCAATCCTCCCAGGTTTCTGGCCAGCGGGGACCACGTTTGAATCGAAACGAGAAGGTAGGCATGCGTCCCGCATACCGGGCAAACTCCCACGATGGTCAGCCGCAGACGTCCGCGGACCTTGGTGAAGAAGAAGGAGATCTGCTCGAGACCCGAGCCGCGGGTGTTCTTTGCGTCCATACCCCTCAGGTGCGCGCAACGCTCCGAGACGTCCGGTAGCGCTCGGTGAGACATTCCGGGCAGCGCAGCACGAGCCACCCGCGGGAGGGTTCGTGGACGGGGTTTCTGGACGGTTCTTGGACGGACGGTCAAGTCCCTCAACTCCAAAGGCCGCGGAAACGTTGAGTTTCCGCGGCCTTCAAGTCGGGCTGACAGGATTCGAACCTGCGACCTTCCGCTCCCAAAGCGGACGCGCTACCAACCTGCGCTACAGCCCGTGGCACGCCGCGACCGCGGCGAGCACCGCCGCCAGTGTAGTGCCCGGTCACACCGTGTACGCGTGGGCCATCAGGTTTGCTAGGGTGATGGCCGCGGTCTGCACGACGGGTCCGCGCCCTGGTGAGGTGACTCGCGAGGGTGCGCGAGGCGTCGTCGGCCACCTTGTGCGGGCGTAGCTCAATGGTAGAGCCCCAGTCTTCCAAACTGGCTACGCGGGTTCGATTCCCGTCGCCCGCTCTCACCGCGTGGAGCGCAGGTCAGAAGCAGCTTCTGACCTGCGCTCTTCGCGTCTCCGGACGTTCCCCTCAGAGGTCGTCGAACCTCTCGCGCGCACCCCGGACCTCAGGCAGGTGGGCAGACGCCCAGCCCAGCAGCGCGTCGATGAGGTCCTGAAGCGTCTTGCCGAGCGGCGCAATGCGGTACTCGATGGCCACCGGCCTGGTGTCGACAACCACTCGCTCGACCATCCCGTTCCGCTCCAGCCGGCGGAGCGTTGCCGTGAGCGACTTCTGCGTCACCACAGGGATCGCACGCCGCAGCTCGTTGAACCTGCGGGGGCGCTCGCACAGCACGTCGAGGACCTGGAGCGACCACTTGTCGAGGATCTGATCGAGGAGCTCGCGATGTTCCGCGCTCAGCGGGGCCTGATCGAGGGCGGCGGTTTCCTTCATGTCACCTAGTCTCGTTGAAGTTCCCTTCGGATACAAGGTAGACATTGGATACCTGCTCGACCGACGAAAGGTATCCCATGACAGTCGACCTCCTCACCCCGGACGGCATGTTCCAGCCCGTCCCCTACCACCACGTCTCCGTGAGCACGGGGACCCGCCACGTGCACATCGCCGGGCAGATCGCACGGGACGCCGACGGCAGCCCCGTCGCAGGTGGTGACCTCGCGGGCCAGGTGGCGCACGCCCTGCGGAGCACGGCGCGCGGGCTGGCCGGAGCCGGGGCGACGTTCTCCGACGTCGTCCGCCTCCGGTTCTACGTGACGGGCTGGAGCCCGGAGAAGTACGGCGACTTCGCCGCCGGCATCGAGCAGGTCGCCGACGAGCTGGGCCTCCCCCAGCCCCTGCCCCCGCTCTCGGCGATCGGCGTCGACTACCTCTTCGAGCCGGACGTGCTCGTCGAGGTCGAGGCGTACGCGATCCTGGACTGAGCAGAGAGGGCGGTGGCCCCGACGGTGACCGCCCTCTCGCTCGCTCATCGGCTCTCCGAATCAACATTGCGGTGGGCCTGAGCTTCTGGTTCGCTCCCGAGGTGATCTTCGAAGCGCGATGGCGGCGGCAGCTGCACCAGCACGGTGGGTCCAGCGCGACCGGAGGCTGGGCGGCGGGACGCGACCTGATTGTCGTGCATGAGCGTTCCACCCGGCTGGTTGGTGTCGATCCGCGTGATGGCACGACTGTCTGGGACGTCCCGTTCGGAACGTGGCCCCGGGCGGTCGTGGTATCCGGCGACTGGTGCGTGGGAATCGCGCAGAACATCGCCCAGCTGGTGTGTTTCGACCTGTCGTCCGGTCAGCGGGTGTGGAGCGCCGACCTTCCCGGGTTCACCGGCCATCTCGTCTGCGCCGGAGGCGTCGTGCTGGCGGGCGGCTGGCGAGGCTACACGCCGCTGATGGCGTTCGACCTGCGCGACGGGGCGCCGCTCTGGCACTCCCCCCGCCCGGTCACGACCGTGGCACCGGTGGCTGTCGGGGAGCAGGTGCTGCTTGCTGACCCGACGACCGGCGACCTCCGGCTGATCGACCCCCGCGACGGCAACCCGGTCAACGCATGGCCAGTGCCGGAACCGTTGGTCGGCGACGATTCCCGAACCGCGTTCGCGACCCTCGACGCGGGACGGCTGCTCATTGCGGGCGCGTCGGGAGCCCAGTGGCAGATCGATCCTGCGACATCAGGCGCCCGCAGGTTTTCAACGGCCGGAGCGGGACTGCCGAGGGCGGCCCTCGTCGTGGGCGGCCTCGTCTGGCTGCCTGCCGCCGATGGACTTGTCGCAGTCGACCCCGACACAGGCGGCGTACGTCATCGGGTACGCCTCGACAACCGGTTGGTGGGGTTGGTCGAAACAGACTTCGGATTCGTGGCAGCGCACCGCACAGGCGTTCTTACTGGCATCGACCACGAAGGCAAGATCCGCGGCCGACTGGTCATCGACCGGCAGACCGCCGGCCTGTACCAGCACGAGACAGCCGGCACGCTCCTCTTCGGAAAGGGCACCCTGAGCGCCGGGACCCTCCACGGGTGAATGCGCCCTACCGGATACGTGAGCGCAGGTCAGAGTGTGCCTCCGGCCTGCGCTCACGCGTCACGGGAAGCCGGTCAGAGGGTCTCGAGCGTCGCGCTCGCACCGACGATCGCGCCGATGACCATGCCAACCACGGTCGCGACGAGCGCGACCACGAAGGCGACCGTCCCGAGCTTCTCCTTCTTGGAGAACTTGCCGACCGCCGCCAGGGCGATCGCCGCACCCCCGAACAGGATCGGGACGAACAACAGCGCGATCGCCGCGAGCGGGAACGAGATGATCGACAGCGTGTTCGACGACGACTGCGCCGGCGGCTGGTTCCACTGCGGGGGCTGTTCGGACGGGGGCGGAGGCAACTGAGCGGCCAACACGGACTCCTTCATCGGTGGGACGTGCGCACACGGCGTGCGGGTGGGGGGAACTTAGCAGGGGCGTGAGGCACGCCGAATCCGACAAGACCCTGCGGCGGACAAAACTGCCTGCCCGGGGTCGTCCTAGGCGTGCGCCGTGTCGTGCTGAACCGCGCTCAGCCTGCGAGGACCACCACCACGAGCGGCTCGTCCTGACCCTCCCAGGTCGCGACCAGCACCGGGACTCCCGGCTCAAGTGCGTGCGGCAGCCGGACCGTCTGCACCGCCGCTGCGTCGTCGGCCCCCTCGCCGGGGAGGCCCCGTGCCTCGACCAGGCTCGCCCGCGGGACGACCGTCCCGTCCGGGTGGTGCACCTCTTCGGGCGCCTGCGTCGCCCCGGTGAGGATCGCCTGCCGCACGACCGCCTGGTACACCGGGTCCGCGTCGGCGTCGTAGAACCAGCGGGTGCCGAGGACGGAGTGCTCCGAGGTGCCCATCAGGGCGTGGGCGAGCTCGGGCGCCTCGGCGCCCCTGTAGGTACAGGGGACGTGGACGACGGTGCCGTCATCGGTCCGCAGGAGGCTGAGCTCGATACCGACCTCTCCGGCGGGGTCGTCGAGCCGGAATCCGCCGACAAGCTGGAAGCCGCCACCGGGGTACCACGGCTGGGCGGGAAGCCAGCCCGCAAGGACCTCGCGCTTGCTCGGAACAAGAGTCGCTTTGTGCAGGATCGCCATGGAATCGACCCTACGCCGGACGCAAGGCTCAGCCGATGACCCGCACGGCACAGCGTGCGACGCCGGCCTTGGCGATCCGGGCATCGGCCGTGACGAGCGTGAGGTCGTGCGACTCGGCGACCGCGACGTACGCGGCGTCGTAGACCGACAGGTTGGCACGCAAGTCCCACATCCGGGGCAGGAGCGGACCGGTCGGGGCGACCGCGACAGTCATGGCCGTGAGCGCCACGAACGCCTTGTCCGCTCTCTCGATGTCCAGCTTGCCGCCGAGCCACAGCCCACGGATCGTGCTGAGCACCTCGGTGTGCCAGTGCGACGGCACCGTCCACGCGGGGTCCGTGCGCAGGATCCTGTGAGCCTCGGCGACCCGGGGGTCATGGACAGGGTCCATGAACGTGAGCGCGACCGCCGAGGCGTCTGCCACGATCATGCGCGCGGGTCCTCGCGGCCCGCGTCACGCGCGGCCAGCACGTCCTCGAGGGAGGCACCGGACCCCTCGTTCCACGTCGCGACGCTGTCGAGCACCGCCAGGTTGTTGGCGAACGCCGCCTCCCGCAGCACTACCTCACGCAGGTAGGACTGCAGGCTCTGCCCCCTGGCCCGCGCCCGCTCGGTCAGGGTGTCGCGGACAGCCTCAGGCACGTCTCGGATTTGCAGGGCAACCATGCATGCATTCTGCACCACGGGTCATGCGGGGTGCAACGCGCACAGGCCAATCGTTTCAGTCCCTGTCCGCCGCCCTGCCCCGGCACCTAGCGTCCGGTCGTCCTCGCTCCCCGAAGAAACGGCTGGTGCACGCGTGAAGAAGATCAAAGCGTTGATGACCGTAGGGCTCCTGGCCGCCTCGGCGCTGGCCGCGGTACCCGCGGCGGCGTCGGGCGCGGCGTCGGGCACAGGGCTGGCCGCGGCCTCTGTCGCAGCGCACGGCGGCGGCTCGCCCTCCGCGGTGTGCTCGCGCACCGACGCCCTCTTCTGCGAGGACTTCGAGTCGTTGCCGGTGGGCGGGGCGGCCAGCCTCGACTGGGGCATCGACACCCGGCACGGGACGCTCCAGGTCGAGAGGGCCGGGCGCGCCGGCAAGGTGCTGCACGTGCACACCGAGGGCAACGGGATGGCGTTCCTCAAGGTCGTCGACTTCTCCGCGCCGGGGAACAGCTTCTACGGCCGCCTGCGGCTCAAGGTCGACGACTTCCCGACCGCACCGGACTGGGCCCACTTCACCCTCGTCGAGGCGACCGGTTCGGGCAGCCCCGAGGTCGTCCGGCCGCTCGGCGGGCAGTTCGCCCCGACGGTCGGCCCGGACGCGACGTTCTGGGGCGTGGGGGCCGACGGCGGTCCCACCGGCGACTGGACGAACTGGCGCGAGTCGGCTCCCACCGTCGAGGACCGCTGGCAGTGCGTCGAGTTCCAGTGGTCCGGCCCTGAGAACCGGGTCTCGGTGTGGTTCGACGGCGTCGAGCAGCCCGACCTGGAGGTCTCCACGACCAACCACGGCGGGGCGGACACCGACTTCGTCCTGCCGACGGCGGACACCATCAAGGTGGGCTGGCAGCTCTACCAGGGCGGCCCGACCCCCGATCACTTCGACGTCCTGATGGACGACATCGCGTTCGACACCGACCGGCTGGGCTGCGCCCGGTAGGGACGTGAGCGAGAAGGCCGCCGACCCGTGGGGTCGGCGGCCTTCTCGCGGCCCGTCGGGGCGGGTCACCAGCCGTTGCGGGCTGGTCGCTACCCGGTGCAGGCGAAGCCCGCGCAGGGGACGTCGAGGCTCGCGACCTCGCTACGTGACCGGCAGTACGTGCCCTCGCTGCTCACGAGCGCGGCGCTGTAGCCGGTGACGACCTGGTCGCTGAACGCCGGCAGGTCGGCCGACCCGGTGTACGTCACGGTCGCGACGCCCTCCGCGTCCGTCTCCGCGTTCGCGGTGACCGCGCCGCCCTCGTCCTCGCCGGCAGTGCTCTCGTGGTAGACGTAGAAAGCGACGTCGGCTCCGGGAACCGGGGCGCCGTCGGCCTGGATCGTGGCGGTCAGCGGGACCGGGTCCTCCGCGCTCACGGTCGCGACGGCCCGGACCTCGATCGTGACCTCCTGGCATCCCTGACCACCGCCTGCCGCGCACCCCGCGACCAGGGCGAGAAGGGCAGGCAGGACGAGCAGGGCGGCGATGGGTCGTCTCACTCGCAGGGCTCGTCTACTCAACGCACCACGGCCGCCAGCGCAGACACCTCCACCAGCGCGCCCGGGACTCCCAGCCCGCGGACGACCGCCGCCGTCACGAGCGGAGGCTTCGGCGCGGCGGCGAGCGCCGCGGCTGCCGCGCCGTAGGCGGCGTTGATGTCGACGCCTTCGACGAGCAGCACGGTCACGCTGACCAGGTGCTCGATCCCGGCACCTGCCGCAGCGAGCGCGGTGGTCAGGTTGGACATGACCTGGCGGGTCTGTTCCGCGACGTCGTCGCCCCCGACGAGCTGTCCGGTGCGGTCGACGGCGTTCTGGCCGCCGACGTGGATCGTCGTCGCCCCGGGCGGGACGACGGCGACGTGGCTGAAGGCGGGGCTCCTGACGAGCCCTTCCGGCTGTAGCAGCTCGATCTCATCCATCCCGTCAACCTAGAACGGGTACAGGTCAGCCGCTGTCCGGTAGGCACGTGCGCCGGGGTCGACGGCGGTCGCTGACGCACCCGGACCCGGGGCGCAACCGCGGTTCCGGTGGCATCGTGAGCCCCATGACGATGTCTGGGGTACCTGTCGACGTCGGCGCCGTCCTGCGGCCGCTCGACGCGATGCTGCCGCGCCTCCTCGAGACGTACGTCGATCTCCACGCGAACCCGGAGCTCTCCTTCCAGGAGACCCGCACCGCGGCGCTGGTCTCGGACCGGCTCAGCGCCCTGGGGTTCACCGTCCACACCGGCATCGGGGGGACCGGCGTCGTCGGGGTGCTCGACGCGGGCCCCGGCCCGTGCGTCCTGCTCCGGGCCGACATGGACGCCCTCCCGGTCACCGAGGAGACCGGGCTCTCGTACGCGAGCACGGCACGCGGCACCACAGCCGACGGCATCGAGTCTGGGCTGATGCACGCGTGCGGTCACG
The DNA here is from genome assembly GCF_003946865.1 of Antribacter gilvus. Lineage (GTDB taxonomy): Bacteria > Actinomycetota > Actinomycetes > Actinomycetales > Cellulomonadaceae > Antribacter > Antribacter gilvus. The sequence continues at coordinate 76,261 of NZ_QXTH01000003.1, read as the reverse complement.
ACGTCCACGTCACCGCGCTGCTCGGTGCGGCCGAGCTGCTCGCCCACGGCAGGTCCGGGTGGTCGGGGACCCTCGTGGTCGTGTTCCAGCCCGCCGAGGAGCTCGGGCGCGGTGCCCAGGCGATGATCGACGACGGTCTCTACGAGCTGGTACCGCTCCCTGACATCGTGCTGGGTCAGCACGTCGCGCCGTATCCCGCGGGATGGCTGGGGCTCCACGGCGGCCCGGCGTTCGCCGGCACCGACACCTTCGACATCCGGCTCGTCGGTCGCGGAGGCCACGGGTCGCGGCCGGAGACCACCGTCGACCCGGTGGTCATGGCGGCGTCGACGGTGATGCGTCTCCAGACCATCGTCTCGCGGGAGGTGGCGGCCACCGAGGCCGCGGTGCTCACGGTCGGTGCCCTCCATGCGGGCACCAAGGACAACATCATTCCCGTCGAGGCGTACCTCGGGGTGAACGTGCGCACGTTCGACAAGGCGGTACGCGCCCGGGTCGTCGCAGCGGTGGAGCGGATCGTCCGAGGTGAGGTCGCCGCCGCGGGAGCTCCGCTGCCGCCCCGGATCACGGTTGTCGAGAGCTTCCCACCCGTCGTGAACGACCCCCAGGAGACCGACCGCACCCGTGCCCTCCTCGCCGCGCACTTCGGTGCGGAGCGGGTGATCGACCCTGGGCCGGTCTCTGGCAGTGAGGACGTGAGCGTGTTCGCGACCGCCGCGGGCGCTCCGATCGTCTACTGGCTGCTCGGCGGCTGGGACCCGGACGCGTTCCTCGCTGCGGAGCGTGCCGGCACGCTCGACCAGGACATCCCGTCGAACCACTCGCCGCGGTTCGCACCCGTGCCGCACCCCACGCTGGAGGTGGGCGTCGAGGCGCTCGTCGTGGCAGCCATGGCGTATCTGGGCTCTCCTGCCGACGACGGCGTGGCCTCGCTCACCGCCTGAGTCGCCGTCAGCCGCGCGGCTGGACCCGGCCGGTCCCGATGCTGCCCCACGGGCGCTGGAAGAAGCCCACCCAGGTCTGGCCGCCGAACCGTTCGCCGGCCGCCATCAGGTCCTTCCACGAGTGGTAGCCCGGGACGACCGGCACGTACCAGCGGACGGCGAGAAGCCCGGGGGTCGGGTGCTTGTCGGGCTTGCGGTACAGGAGCAGACGCGGCACCGTCGGGAAGTCCTCCTCCCGCAGCGGCACGATCTCCAGGGCGGTGCGCCGCTTGTCGGTGACGCGGATCGCCTCCATCGCCTTGTCGGTGACCCAGCCGCTCACCTTGGCCTGGAGGGAGAGCACAGGCATGCTCGGCGGCAGCTCGAACGAGACGCCCGCGCGAGCCATCTGGCTCCATGCGACGAGGTCCCAGTCCTTTCCGTGCCAGAACCAGATCCCTGCCAGGTCGACGACGATCCCCCGCGGCCTGGTCGCAGCGCGCGCGGCCACGAGGCACATGGCCGTCAGTCCGCCGAAGAGCAGGGCGAAGAAGACACCGACCCAGCGGGCGGCGCCCGCCGTCGGGTCGAAGACCACCGTGAGACAGAGCCAGGCGAGCGGCGCCGTCACGGCCACTCCGACGATCACCGCGATCAGGTTGGTACGACCGAGGTCGAGCCGGTGGGCGTCGGGCGAGAAGGCGGGCTCGCCGCCCGCGGTGCTGTCCGTCATGTCCGGGTTGATCACGGGGCGAATGGTAGCGAGGCGCGCACCCGGGCGGGGTCGAGGGTGGCGAGCACCGTCTCCCCGTCACGGCTCCGGGCGGTGGCGACCGAGGCGCCGTCGGGCGACCAGACACCCGAGCCGCCCGCCGAGCGCCTTCCGAGCGGGTGCCCGCCGAGGTTTGCCGCGACCGTGTAGAGGCGGTGGTCGATCGCCCGGGCGGCCAGGCGCACGTCCAGCGTGCGCTCCTCCCCCTCGGTGTAGAGGACGGAGGCCGCGTAGACGTCCGCCCCGGCGTCGCGCGCCGAGGCGGCGTGCGCGGGGAAGGCCGTGTCGAAGCACACGGCCAGGGCGACGCGCCAGCCGGCCACCTCGACCACCACCGGTCCACGGCCGGGCACGACGACGCCGACCTCGGCACCGTGCAGGTGCGTCTTGGCCGCGACGACGTCGGGCTGGGTACCGGTCACGGCGAGCGCCGCGATGTACCGCGCGCCGCCGTGCTCGACCGGAGCGCCGACCACGACCGTCGCGCCGCTGGCGGCGGCCACGTCGCGGACCGGCTCGAGGCGCAGGTCACCGGGCGTGAACCAGGCATCGGGCCGGTCGAGGTCCGACAAGTCGTAGCCGGTGAGCGAGAGCTCGGGGAAGAGCACGAGCCGTGCCCCGGCGTCGGCCGCCTCGCGGGCAGCGAGAGCCGCGTCCGCGACGTTCGTCCGGATGTCCCGGACGGGGACGGACTGCACGGCGGCGACGGTGAGCCGGTCCTCGGGAATCATGCTGGAACGGTAGCGAAACGGACACGGACGCGTTCACCCGTCCATCGAATCGATCGATCGGTGAGACAGGGCTTGTCGAAGAGTCCGCAGCCTGGATAATCTCGTCTCGCGAGCCGACTTCGTGTCGGCTCGCACCACGTAGGGAAGGCCGTCACGCGAATCGGGAGGAAGCCATGCGCAGCTCGCGCCCCGCACTCCCCCGCACGCCTTCCCGGCCGGCCGGGACGTCGTCGGCCTGCGCGTCCGCGCTGTGCTGTCGATGCTGTCGGTAGAGCGTCCGCGACACGCCTGACCACACCGAGCGCCGCCGGCGCCCCGTGGCCGCAGCGCTCGCGCGGCGCTCCGGCCCTCACCTGACCCGCACCACCCAGGTACCTCGTGCCCGGCGGCCGGCTCCTCGAGGGGCCGACGAGCACGGCGTACCGCCCGTCCCGCAAGCACCCACCCGAAGGAAGACCCATGGCCCGCATCTACGACGACGCGACCAAGCTCATCGGCAACACGCCTCTCGTCCGTCTGAACGCCCTCACCGAGGGGCTCGAGGCCACCGTCGTGGCCAAGCTCGAGTTCTACAACCCGGCGAACTCCGTCAAGGACCGCATCGGCGTGGCGATCATCGATGCCGCCGAGGCGTCCGGTGAGCTGCAGCCGGGCGGGACCATCGTCGAGGGGACGTCGGGCAACACCGGCATCGCCCTGGCCTGGGTCGGCGCGGCCCGTGGTTACAACGTCGTGCTCGCCATGCCGGAGACCATGTCCAAGGAGCGCCGCGCGCTGCTGCGGGCCTACGGCGCGGAGCTGGTCCTCACGCCCGGGTCCGAGGGCATGAAGGGCGCTGTCGCCGCCGCCGAGAAGATCGCCGCGGAGCGTCCGGGAGCCATCCTGGCCCGCCAGTTCGCCAACGAGGCCAACGCCGAGATCCACCGCCGCACCACGGCCGAGGAGATCTGGGCCGACACCGACGGCGCCGTCGACATCGTCGTGGCCGGCATCGGCACGGGCGGCACCATCACCGGCGTGGGCCAGGTGCTCAAGGAGCGCAAGCCGGCGATCACGATCGTCGCCGTCGAGCCCAAGGAGTCGCCGATCCTCAACGGCGGCGCCCCCGGCCCCCACAAGATCCAGGGCATCGGCGCCAACTTCGTGCCCGAGATCCTCGACACCAAGGTCTACGACGAGGTCATCGACGTCGACGCCGAGACCGCCGTGGACTACGCGCGCCGCGCCGCCAAGGAGGAGGGCCTCCTGGTGGGGATCTCGTCCGGCGCCGCCATCGCTGCCGCGCTCGAGCTGGCCCGCCGCCCCGAGAACGCCGGCAAGCTGATCGTGACGATCGTGCCGGACTTCGGCGAGCGCTACCTGTCGACGATCCTCTACCAGGACCTGCTCGACTAATGCCCTCTCTCTCCAGGGTGCGCGCGTTCGGCCGGGTCCTCGCCGAGGACCTGGAGGCCGCGCGCACCCACGACCCCGCGGCCCGCTCCCGCCTGGAGGTAGCGCTGCTCTACCCCGGCGTGCACGCCGTGTGGTCCCACCGGGTCGCGCACCGGCTGTGGCGCATCCCACCGCTGCGCCTCCTGGCGCGCCTGATCTCGCAGGTGTCGCGAGCCGCCACCGGCATCGAGATCCACCCGGGCGCCCGGATCGGGCACCGGCTGTTCATCGACCACGGCATGGGGATCGTCATCGGCGAGACCGCGCAGGTGGGCGACGACGTGATGCTCTTCCACGGCGTGACCCTCGGCGGCCGGTCCATGCGCCGTGGCAAGCGCCACCCCACCCTGGGGGACCGCGTCCTCGTGGGTGCGGGGGCCAAGATCCTCGGGCCGGTCTGGATCGGCGACGACGCGCAGGTCGGTGCCAACGCCGTGGTGGTCAAGGACGTGCCGAACAAGGCGGTCGCCGTGGGCGTGCCCGCCAGGATCCGGCTCCCCGAGGCCCGCGAGCCGAAGAGCCCGCACGTCGAGGACCCGTCGGAGCTCATCGAGTACGTGATCTGACGCGGCAGTGATCCGACGAGGCAGTGATCCGACGCGGCGGAGCCCGTCCGGGACGCCGCCATGGGGCATCAGCCCCGTGGCGGCGTTCTCTCGTCCCGGGCGCGGCCGCCCGATGCCGCGACGAGAAGGATCGCCGGCACGGCCAGCACCAGATGGAAGACGTTGGCCACCGGGTCGAGCGGGATCGCCACCGGGGTGCCGAGCAGCAGACCGGGCACGAACCAGCCGACCACGCCGAGCACCCCGTAGGCGGCGCCCACCGTCACGGTGAACCACCTCGCCGCCCACACGTCCCGGGCGAACCAGCCGGCGTATACCGCGAGCAGGCAGAACAGCAGGTGCAGGGCGCTGTGCACCCAGTCGTGGGCGAGCCGGTGGTCGACCAGCTTGGTGATCACCGGGTACACCGTGAACCCCGCGAACAGGAACGCCGCGACTCGGCAGTAGAGGCGGAAGAGCCGGACGTTCCGCGCCGGGGGCGCAACAGTTGCCACGAGCCGCCACGCTAGCGCTCCCCGCGGTACGCCCCGGGCGCGCCGTGCCCGAGTCGTCCGAGCATCTGGGACTTGTTCTAGTTGCCATAGATCAAGTAGTGTTGGCCACGTGATCTTCCGCATCGACACCGCGAGCGACGAGCCGCTCTTCGAGCAGCTCGTCTCACGGGTACGGCTCGGTATCGCCCGAGGTGAGCTTCGCGCCGGTGAGCGCCTGCCACCGGCCCGCGAGCTCGGCACCGCCCTGGACATGAACGTCCACACGGTGCTGCACGCCTACCAGGTGCTGCGCGACGAGGGGCTGATCGAGCTCCGGCGCGGACGCGGTGCAGTGGTCACAGGACCTGCGAAGGCCGACCTGAGCGCCGTGGAGCGCGCGCTCGAGACCCTCGTTCAGGCCGCCCGGGAGGCACGCCTCTCCCCGGAGGCCACGACGACACTCCTGAAGGAGGCAATGAAGCGATGACTCACACCCTTGCTGACGTCTGGAAGCCGCGTGCCCGGCGCGTCACTGCCTGGTCGGCGCTCGCCGGCCTGGCGATCCTGCTCGCGGGCCTCGCGATCGCCCTCTCCTGGCGAGCCGAGCTTCCCGACCAGGTCGCATCGCACTGGGGGCCGGGAGGCGCGCCGGACGAGTTCATGCCTGTGGAGGCGTTCGCGGGCGTGATGCTCGGGACCGGCGCGCTGTGCATCGCCGTGCTCGGCGCGATCGGGCTGCTTCTCGGCCGGTCCGCGAGCACCTTGCGCCTGGCGGCCGGGCTCACCGTCTGGATCTCCGGCATGCTCTCTGCGATGACGCTGATCAGCCTCTCGGCGCAGCGCGGGCTGGCGGACGCAGCGCAGACCCCGTTCTCGGGGAGCGACCTCGTGCTGGCGATGCTCGTGCCGGCCGTGCCAGGGGTCGTCGCCGCGCTGCTGGTCCCCCGCGACCGGGCGGTACCCGCGGAGGCCGCCGTACCGGCCGACGCCCTGCGGCTGGGGCTCAGCCAGGACGAGCGAGCCGTGTGGTTCGCCCGCGCTACGGGCGGCTCCGGGCTGGTGGTCGGCGGCGGGGCGATCGCGCTGACGACGGTGATCGCCGTGGTCACCGGAACGTGGGCGCTGCTGGCCGTGCCTGCCCTCCTGCTGCCGGCCACCGTGGCGACGTTCGTGTTCGTCGTCCGGGTGGACACGGAAGGGCTCACGGTCCGCTCGGCGCTCGGCTGGCCCGGGACGCACGTCCCGGCGGACGAGGTGGTCCGGGCGGACGTGGTCGACGTCCACCCGCTCCGCCAGTTCGGCGGCTGGGGCTGGCGGGTCGGGCTCGCGGGACAGGTCGGCGTGGTCCTCCGTGGCGGGCAAGGTCTCCGGGTGGAGCAGACCGGCGGGCGGTCCCTCGTGGTGACGGTGGACGACGCCAGGGACGCCGCCGCCCTGCTCAACACGATGGCGGAGCGCGCACGCACGCCCGGGCGATAGGGTGTGGCCAGCGTTATCCGGGACCGTGCGTCTCGGATAAACCTCCCGCCCGCTCGACGACGAGGACACCCCATGCGCATCGGCATCCAGACCGGCTACTGGTCACGCAGGCCCCCGGCGGGCATCCAGCAGGCGATCGTCGCCGCGGAACAGCTCGGCCTGGACTCCGTCTGGACCGCCGAGGCCTACGGGTCCGACGCGTTCACGCCGCTCGCCTGGTGGGGCTCGCGCACCCGCCGTGTCCGCCTCGGCACCGGCATCGCCCAGATGGCTGCCCGCACGCCCACCGCCACGGCGATGCAGGCCATCACGCTGGACCACCTGTCCAAGGGCCGGTTCGTGCTGGGTCTCGGCGCCTCCGGGCCGCAGGTGGTCGAGGGCTGGTACGGCCAGCCCTACCGCAAGCCGCTGGCCCGCACGCGGGAGTTCGTCGACGTGGTGCGGCAGGTGATGGCGCGCGAGCGCCCCGTGTCGATCGACGGCGAGTTCTACCGGCTGCCCCTGCCCGCCGACGCCCTTGGCGCGACGGGCCTGGGCAAGGCGCTCAAGCCCACGGTCCACCCGTTCCGGCGCGAGATCCCGATCGTGCTCGCAGCCCAGGGACCCAAGAACGTGGCGCTCGCCGCGGAGATCGCGGACGGCTGGATGGCCGGCTTCTACGCCCCGCGCATGGACGACGAGTTCCGGGCGCTCCTCAGCGAGGGCTTCGCGGCGCGCTCCGAGGAGCGCTCCCCGGCGAGCTCGTTCGAGGTCATGGCCACGGTCCCGGTCGTGGTGCGCGACGACGTGGAGCAGGCTGCCGACGTCATCCGTCCTCACATCGCCCTGTACGCAGGCGGGATGGGCTCGAAGGAGGCCAACTTCCACAAGGCGTCGCTGGACCGGCTCGGCTACAAGGACGCGATGGACGAGGTGCAGGCGCTGTACCTCGAGGGTCGCAAGGACGACGCGGCGGCTGCCGTGCCCACGTCGCTCGTCGAGGAGATCGCGCTCGTGGGGCCCGCGTCGAAGGTGCGTCGCGACCTGGCCCGGTGGGAGTCCACCGCGTTGAACACGATGCTCGTGCAGGGCGATCCGGCATCCATGCTCACCGTGCTCGCCGCGGCACAGGACTCGACGACGACGGCCGGCCGGGTCCGCGCGGCCGCCGGCTCGGCGCTGAGCCGGGTGGCGCCCCGCAAGGTCTGACACGATGCCGCCATGGCCGACGACCTGACGGGCGCCGAGGAGTACGCTGCCGCCGTGCTGGACCTGGTGCGCCGGATCCCGCCGGGGCGTGCGATGACCTATGGCCTGATCGCCGAGATCGTCGCCGAGACGCTCCACCGGGGAGGCCCCCGGCAGGTCGGCAGCGTGCTCTCCGGCTCGGCAGACCGGTACGCGCACCTGCTCCCCGACGACGCGGTCGTGGTGGGACCGGCGCAGGACTCGTTCGACCTGCCGTGGTGGCGGGTGGTGAACGCGGCCGGGTCGCCTCCCGCCCACCACCTGACGGCAGCCCTCGACGCGCTGCGCGCCGAGGCCTGCCCGCTCAGCAAGGACGGCCGACGGGTGGACCTCAAGCGCGCCGTCTGGTTCCCCCCGGCGGGCGGAGCGGGTTAATCCCTGGCGGGCGCCACCGGCGCGGGTGACGATCGGTCCCATGACCTTTCCCGACGTCCCCCTGCCGGCCGGCTACCGGTTCCGCCCGCTGACCGACGACGACCACCGCGCCCGGCTCGAGCTCGACTTCTGGGCCTTCCCGTCCTCGGTCGAGGTCGACGACGCCCTCCAGCACCCGTCGCCGCTCGACTGGGAACGCACGGTCGGCATCGAGGCCGACGGTCACGAGGGCCTGGCCGGCCTCCACTCGTCGTACGAGTTCGCCGAGTTTCCCGTGCCGGGCGGGGCGCTGCCGACGGCGGGCCTCACGTGGGTGGGCGTCCATCCGCAGCACCGGCGCCGCGGCCTGCTCAACGCCATGATCGACCTGCACCTCGCCCGCTGCGTCGAGCGGGGCGAGCCGCTCTCGGCGCTGTTCGCCGCGGAGGCGGCGATCTACGGCCGGTTCGGCTACGGCCTGGCGACGAACGACCTGCGGATGACGGTGCCGCGCGGCGCTGCCCTGCGCCCGGTCGCGGGCGCCGACGGGCTCACCGTGCGGATCGAGCGCGCGAGCCGGGAGCAGCACGGCGCGCTCGTGGACCAGGTGCACCGCGCCGCGGGGGCCGCGCCCACCGGCGTCCTGGGCCTCAACCGGCCCGGTTGGGCCACCCGCGAGACCGAGGGCCTGCAGGCGAACTACTGGTCGGACCCTGCGGCGTACCGCGGCGGCCGGGAGTCGCGCCGCATCGTCGTGGTGGAGCGCGACGGGGAGCCTCGCGCCTACGCGACGTTCCGCCGCAAGCTCGACTGGGAGCCCGCCGGCCCGACCGGCACGGTCTCCGTGGGCGAGGCGGTGGCGCTCGACCCCGGCGCCGCCCGCGTCCTCTGGGGCACGCTCCTCGACCTCGACCTGATGAGCAACGTCGCGCCGTTCGTCCTCCCCGTCGACGACGTCCTCATGCAGCTCCTGGTGAACCCGCGCGCTGCGGTCCCGCGTACCACGGACAACGTCTGGGTCAGGATCGTCGACGTGGCCGCAGCCCTGGCCGGGCGGCAGTACGCCGCAGACGTGGACGTGACGCTGGCGGTCACGGACGCCCGGCTGCCGCAGAACGCCGGGACCTATCGGCTGCGCGCGACGGCGTTCGGCCAGTCGACGGTCGAGCGCACCGACGGTCCCGGCGACCTGTCGCTGGACGTGCGGGAGCTCGGCGCCGCCTACCTCGGCGGCAGGTCGCTCGCGGCGATGGCGACGGCCGGGTTCGTCACGGAGCGCACGCCCGGCGCGCTGGCCCGGGCGAGCGCGGCGTTCGGCTGGCCGGTGGCGCCGGTCTGCAGCTGGATCTTCTGACCGGCCGCGCACATCGCCTCGGCACCTCGTCGTCGGTTCGGCAGGTCGACCTGCCGAACCGGCGACGAGGTGCGCGGGGTGTCACGTCTGGCAGACGCCGCACCAGAACAGGTTGCGGCCCGCCAGCTCCTTGACCAGCACCGGCGTGCCGCAGACCCGGCAGGGCAACCCGTCGCGGTGGTAGACGTAGAACGCGTCCTCGGCCGCGACGGCGCCGGGCGTCCCGTCGGTGTTCTGCCGGGTCCGCTGTGTACGCGCCAGACTGCTTCCAGGCGCGCCTATCAGGTCCTTGGCGGGCCTGGAAGCGGTCTGGCGCGCACCCGGCCGATCACCCGGCCGATCAGCCGGCCGGGTCGCCACGATGGCGCCGGTTCGGGCGCCGTCGGCCATGAGGTCGACGAGGTCGTCCCAGATCGCCCGCACCACGGCACGCGGCACGTCGCGCCCGGCCCGCAGCGGGTCCACCCCGGCGCGGAACAGCACCTCGGCGCGGTAGATGTTGCCCACGCCGGCCACGACGGCCTGGTCCATGAGGAGCTGGCCCACGGTGGTGCGGGACCGGCCCACCCGCTCGAGGAACGGGCCGGGGTCGGCGCCCGCCCGGATCGGGTCGGGCCCGAGGCGTGCCTCGACGGCGGCCTTCTCGGCCGCCGTGATCACCTCGCACGCGGCGGGTCCCGTGAGGTCGGCGACGGCGTGCTCGCCGAGCAGGCGCACGCGCACGGCGCCCCGAGGCTCCGGCGCCACCCACGGACCGGGCGAGCTGTCAGAACCTCCCCGGTCTACACCCCGGGGAGCTTCTGGCAACCCGGAGGGGGGCGCGACGATCGTCTCCCGCTCCCCCACCCGCTTGCGCGGCGCCCCGATGGCGTGCGCCACCACGGCGGACCCGTCGCCCGCAAACGTCCACGCCCCGTACAGGCCGAGGTGCGTCCGGAGCCACAGGTCGCCGGAGAACCCGAGGAAGAGCTGCTTGCCCCAGGCCTCGGCTGCCTCGAGCCGTCGGCCCGAGAGCACCGCGGCGCCGTCGGCGAACCTGCCCTGCGGGCTGGTCACCTCCAGCGGCGAGTCGCCGAACAGCGACCCGAACGTGCGGGCGAGGCGATGGACGGTGTGTCCCTCGGGCACTCAGGCCCCGCGCGACTTCTCGTAGTCGGCGAGCTGCCCGATGCGGCGGGCGTGGCGCTCGTCGCCGGAGAAGGGCTCCGCGACGAAGGCGTCGACGAACGCCACGGCCTCGTCGACGGGGTGCATGCGGCCGCCCACGGCGATCACGTTGGCGTCGTTGTGCTGGCGGCCGAGCGTCGCGGTCTCGAGGGACCAGGCGAGGACGGCGCGCACGCCGTCCACCTTGTTGGCGGCGATCTGCTCCCCGTTGCCGGAGCCGCCGATCACGACCCCGAGGGACCCGGGCTCAGCCACGACGGCCTCACCGGCGGAGATGCAGAAGGAGGGGTAGTCGTCCAGGGCGTCGTACTCGTGGGCCCCGTGGTCCACGACGTCGTGACCGTTGGCACGCAGGTGCTCGACGAGGTGGACCTTGAGCTCGTACCCGGCGTGGTCGGCGGCGATGTGCAGGCGCATGACCCCATCTTCTCCCATACCTGCGGTGCCTCGCCGGGCTGGCCGTAGTCTGGGCGCCATGACCACCGACGCCACCGTCCCCACGTCGGGTATCGACCTCGACGCCCTCGACCCGGCCGTCCGGCCGCAGGACGACCTCTACCTCCACGTCAACGGGCGCTGGATCGCCGGCCACGACATCCCCGCGGACCGCGCCATGGACGGCGCCTTCCGCGCCCTGCACGACGCGGCAGAGGAGCACGTCCGCGAGATCATCCGCGACGCCGCCGCGACGGCCGGCGCTCCCGGGGCGGACCCGGCCAGCACGCAGGCCAAGGTGGGCGCCCTCTTCGCGAGCTTCATGGACACCGAGCGCATCGAGTCGCTCGGCGTCCAGCCGCTCGCCGAGGACCTCGCGCTGATCGCGGGCGCGACGGACAAGGCTTCGCTGACCCGGGCCCTCGGTGCCCTTCAGCGCACGGGCGGCGCGGCCGCCGTCGGCTTCTGGGTGGACAACGACGCGAAGGACCCCGAGCGGTACGTGGTGTACCTCACGCAGGCCGGCCTCGGCCTGCCCGACGAGGCCTACTACCGCGACGACCAGTACGCCACGGTGCGTTCCGCCTACGTGCCGCACGTGGCACGGATGCTCGGGCTCGCCGGGGTCGCGGACCCGCAGGCGGCGGCCGAGCGGGTCGTCGCGCTGGAGACGCAGCTCGCGAGCCACCACTGGGACCGGGTCCGCAGCCGGGACGCGGGCCTCACGTACAACCCCACCACCCTGGCCGACCTCGCGGCCCGCGCGACCGGCTTCGACTGGAACACCTGGGCCGAGGCGCTCGGCGCGCCGGCGGGCTCCCTCGACCAGCTCGTGGTGCGTCAGCCCGAGTTCGCCGACGGCTTCGCGGCCCTCTGGGAGTCGCAGGCGCTCGGCGACTGGACCGCCTGGCTCACGTACCACGTGGTGACGGCCCGCGCGCCGTACCTCATGGAGGAGATCGTCGAGGCCAACTTCGACTTCTACGGCCGCATCCTCACCGGCGCCCAGGAGGTGCGCGACCGCTGGAAGCGCGGCGTGTCCCTCGTCGAGGGAGCGCTGGGCGAGGCCGTGGGCCAGGAGTACGTGGCGCGTCACTTCCCGCCGTCGCACAAGGAGCGCATGGACGTGCTGGTCGAGGCGCTGGTCGCCGCGTACCGGGAGTCCATCGAGGGTCTCGACTGGATGACTGCCGAGACCAAGGCGAAGGCCCTGGCCAAGCTCGAGCGGTTCACGCCCAAGGTGGGCTACCCGGTCAAGTGGCGCGACTACTCGGCCCTCGTCGTGGACGTGACCGACCTGGTGGGCAACGTCCGGCGGGCGAACGGGTTCGAGCAGGACCGCGAGCTCGGCAAGATCGGCAGGCCGCTGGACCGCGACGAGTGGTTCATGACCCCGCAGACCGTCAACGCCTACTACAACCCCGGCATGAACGAGATCGTGTTCCCCGCCGCGATCCTGCAGCCGCCGTTCTTCGACCCGGAGGCCGACGACGCGGTGAACTTCGGCGGCATCGGCGGTGTGATCGGGCACGAGATCGGCCACGGCTTCGACGACCAGGGCTCCAAGTACGACGGCGACGGGCGCCTCGAGGACTGGTGGAGCGACGCGGACCGCGCCGAGTTCGAGAAGCGGACCGCCGCCCTGATCGCCCAGTACGACGCCTTCCGGCCCGCCCAGCTCCCCGAGGACGGCCCCACCGTCAACGGCAGCCTCACGGTCGGCGAGAACATCGGCGACCTGGGCGGCCTGTCGATCGCCATCAAGGCGTACCGGATCGCGCTGGGCAAGCCGCTGGACGAGGCCCCGGTGGTCGACGGCCGCACCGCCCTCGAGCGCATCTTCCTCGGCTGGGCGCAGGTGTGGCAGTCGAAGGGCCGCGACGAGGAGGTGCTGCGCCGCCTGGCGACGGACCCCCACGCGCCCAACGAGTTCCGCTGCAACGGCGTGGTGCGCAACGTGGACGAGTTCTACGACGCGTTCGGCGTCACCCCCGACGACGCGCTGTACCTCCCGCCCGCGGAGCGCGTGCGCATCTGGTAGCAGGCTGCCCGACGACGGCGCCCCGGTCACCTTCCGTACGGAAGGTGACCGGGGCGCCGTCGTCTGCCCGGGGCGTGGCGCGTCAGGCGGCGCCGATGCCCGCCTTCGCGATGGAGAAGCCGGTTCCGGTGGCGTCGGAGACGCACTTCATGCCGACGTCGGAGCTGGTGCACGTGAAGCCGTGGGCCTTCTGCTCCTGGCCGTACTCCAGGGACGGGATGTCGGGGCTCGCCTTCACGGGCTGGTCCGCGTGCGCGACGCACGGCTGCGCCACCTGGCCGGCGTCGTCGACCGTCACCACGTACCCGATGGTGCCGTCGCAGCTCTCTGCCGGGACGGGCTGGTTGTTCAGCGTCGCGATGCCGCAGCGGGCGGCGTCGGGCGTGACGGAACAGGTGATGTTCCCGGTCGGGGACTTGAAGGTCACTGCGTCGGCCGCGGGGCCGGCGGGGGCGTCCGGGGTCGCGCTCGCGCTGACCGACGAGCCCGGGGACGCGTCCTCGGGCTCGTCCTCACCGAAGAGGCTCACCGCGAAGATGACCGCCGCGACCACGAGCGCGATGTCGAACGCGATGAACGCGATCCAGCCGGGCGTGAGGCGGGACATCAGCCCGCCACGCCCCCCGCCACCACCCGCGCCGCCGGCGTACGCCGGCTGCGCGGCGTACTGCGGGTCGTACTGGCCCGGGGCGTACTGAGCAGGCTGTCCCTGGTCGTACTGACCTGCGTACCCCTGCGGCGCGTACGGGGCCGCCGGCGGGTACTGCGCCGGCGGGTAGCCCTGCTGGTCGCCGTACTGCTCCGGGAAGTACTGCTGCAGGCTCGCGTCCTGCGGAGGCTGGCCCTGCGGCTGGCCCGCGTGGTTGTGCCCGTGACCCTGGACCGAGTGCACCACGGGCTGGCCGGGCCTGGCCGGGGCCGGGGTGACGGCCTGCGCGAACTGAGCACCCGGCGAGATCGCCGGAGGCATGCGCGTCGAGGTGGACACGCGCTGCACCGGCGGCGCCGGGGCGTAAGGGGCAGGCTGGTGAGCGGCGGGGGCCGGCGGCACGGGGGCGTGCTGGCCCGGCGCGGCACCGTTCGGCTGCGCCGCCTGGCCGTAGGCCTGGGGCGCGACTGCCGACTGCTCCTGGGTGGGTGCGGTGGGCGCGCGGGGCTCGTCGCCGGCGCCACCGTACGGCTCGTACGACGGGCCCCCAGGCGGGGGCGGCGGAGGCGGCACAGTGCCGGACATCTCGTCTCCCTGGTTCTCGGTCGGGCGGGTCGCCGCGACCATCCCGACGATGGATGGCAGCCGAGGCAGGCGCACGAGTCGCGCCAAGGCCACCCGGCAGGGTCTCACGTCAGGGGCCGCGAGGTCGAACCAGGATCCGACGTTTTCCGCCTGATCTGGAGGAAAGCGGACGTGGACGGCACGAAGTGATCACAGAGGCGCCACCACATCGTCGCACCCGGGAGCGTCACCCGTCCGTGGCATGATCAACTCTGATTTGTCTCACAGGGCGGTCATCGCCCGTGACGAGTGGAGAGTTCGTGCCCGGAGAGAACCTGACCCGTGCCGAGGCGTCCGAGCGCGCCGGCGTGGTGTCTGTCGAGTCGTACCAGATCGCGCTGGACCTGACCGGGGGGCCCACCACCTTCGGGTCGAGCACGACCGTGCGCTTCACGGCGACCGAGGGGGCGGCGACGTTCGTCGACCTCGTGGCGCCGACCGTGCGCTCGATCGTGCTGAACGGCCGGGAGCTCGACCCGGCGGCCGTCTTCGCCGACTCGCGGATCGCGCTGGACGGCCTGGCCGCCCACAACGAGCTGGTCGTCGTGGCCGACTGCGCCTACACCAACACCGGCGAGGGCCTGCACCGGTTCGTCGACCCGGTCGACGGCGAGGTGTACCTCTACACGCAGTTCGAGGTCCCCGACTCCCGGCGCGTGTTCGCCGTGTTCGAGCAGCCCGACCTCAAGGCCACGTTCCAGTTCACGGTCACGGCCCCGGCGTACTGGGAGGTCGTGAGCAACGAGCCCACGCCCGAGCCCGCGCCGGCGCAGCACTCCACCGACCCGTCGGTCGAGGCCGCGACGTGGACGTTCGCGCCCACGCCCCGCATCTCGTCGTACATCACGGCCCTGGTCGCCGGCCCGTACTCGGTCGAGCGCTCGTCGCTCACCTCGTCGGACGGCCGCGAGATCCCGCTGGGCGCCTTCGCGCGCAAGTCGCTCGCCGAGCACCTCGACGCCGACTACATCTTCGAGAAGACCCGTCAGGGCTTCGCCTTCTACGAGTCCACGTTCGGGGTGCCGTACCCGTTCACGAAGTACGACCAGCTCTTCGTGCCCGAGTACAACATGGGCGCCATGGAGAACGCGGGCTGCGTCACGTTCACCGAGTCGTACGTCTTCCGCTCCAAGGTCACCGACGCCGTGCGGGAGCGCCGCGTCGTCACGATCCTGCACGAGCTCGCCCACATGTGGTTCGGCGACCTCGTGACCATGAAGTGGTGGAACGACCTCTGGCTCAACGAGTCGTTCGCGGAGTACGCCTCCACCCTGGCGACCGCCGAGGCCACCGAGTGGGAGGCCGCGTGGACCACGTTCGCCTCGATGGAGAAGGCGTGGGCCTACCGCCAGGACCAGCTGCCGTCCACCCACCCGATCGTCGCGACCATCAACGACCTGGAGGACGTCCAGGTCAACTTCGACGGCATCACCTACGCCAAGGGCGCCTCCGTGCTCAAGCAGCTCGTGGCCTGGGTGGGCCGTGACGCGTTCATCGCGGGCGTGTCGGCCTACTTCCGCAAGCACGCGTGGGGCAACACCGAGCTGGTCGACCTCCTGACCGAGCTCGAGGCCACCAGCGGGCGCGACCTGAGCTCCTGGTCGTCCCTCTGGCTCGAGACCGCCGGCGTCAACACGCTGCGCCCCCAGGTCGAGGTCGACGACAAGGGCCGCATCACCTCGTTCACGGTGCTGCAGAGCGCGCCCACCGAGTGGCCCACGCTGCGCCCGCACCGCCTCGGCATCGGGTTCTACAGCCTGGTGGACGGCGCCCTGGTGCGCACGCACCGCGTCGAGGTCGACGTGGACGGCGCACGCACGGACGTCGACGACGTCCTCGCGCTCGACCGCCCGGCGCTCGTCCTGCTCAACGACGACGACCTGGCGTACGCCAAGATCCGTCTCGACACGAGGTCGCTCTCCGTCGCGATCGAGCACCTCGCCCAGATCTCCGACCCGCTGGCCCGCTCGCTCGTCTGGGGCTCGGTCTGGGACGCGGTCCGTGACGGCGAGACCCCCGCCAGCGACTACGTCCGGCTCGTCCTCGGCAACATCGCCTCGGAGACCGAGTCCACCACCATCCGTACCACGCTGGGCCAGCTCGCCCTGGCCGCCAAGCAGTACGTCGTGCCCGAGCGCCGGGCGGCCGTCCTGGCCGAGGCCGGCGACACGCTCTGGGCACTCGCCCAGGACGCGGCCGCCGGGTCGGACCTCCAGTTCCAGCTGGTCAAGTTCTTCGCGCACCTCGCCTCCACCGAGGCGCACGTGGCCGCGCTGCGCGGGCTGCTCGACGGGACCGGCTCACTCGACGGCCTCGAGATCGACACGGACCTGCGGTGGGAGCTCCTCGAGGGGCTCGTCCTGAACGGCGCCGCGGGCGACGCGGAGATCGACGCCACGCTCGCCGACGACGACACCGCGACCGGCCGCCAGTCGGCCGCCCGCGTCCGCGCCACGAAGCCGAGCACCGAGGCCAAGCTGGCGGCGTTCTCGTCGGTGGCCGACACTGCGGACGTGCCCAACGCGATCATCCGCCAGACGGGCCTCGGCGTGCTCCACGTCAACGACCCGTCGGTGCTCGCCGGCCTGGTGCAGCCCTACCTGGACGCGCTGCTGCGCGTCTGGGAGGAGCGCACCTACCACATCGCCGAGGAGATCATCGAGGGCTTCTACCCGGCGCCGCTGGCGTCCCAGGAGCTCGCCGACGCCACGCGTGGCTGGCTCGACGCGAACCCCGACGCAGCCCCCGCGCTGCGCCGGATGGTGATCGAGGCGCTCGCGGGCACGGAGCGCGCGCTGACCGCGCAGGCGGCGGACGCCTGACCCACCTCCCGCTCCGCCGAGGTAGTGCCTTCGTCCGACGAAGGCACTACCTCGGCGGGGGCTAGCGGGTCTTCTTCTTCGTCAGCCGCGGGAGGTCCTCCGGCAGCCGCGGGAGGTCCTCCGGCAGCGGCTCCTCGTTCATCACCGCGACGAGCGACCGCAGCCGGGCGTTGTCGAACAGGTCCTCGAGCAGGACGAGGTTGCCCGACGAGTCGGCCAGGGGCACCTTCCAGTTGGGGTACTCCTGGTCCGTCCCGGGCTGGTTCTGCGCCCGGCGCTCGCCCACCGCGTCGGTCAGGTGCACGCCCACGAGCACGGACGGCGTGTCACGCAGATAGCGGTGCAGCCCCTCGACGAGCTCGCGCTCCGACGGGTCGAACGTGGTGAGACCGCGGCGGGACAGCGCGTCGACCAGGGCGTCCCGCTCGGCCCGGGCCCTGCCGCGCAGCACCTGGGCGTCCTCCGTGAGCAGGCCGAGCCGCTCGCGCAGGTCCACGTGCTCGCCCGCGAGGTAGCCGGCGGTGGGCGGCAGGTCGTGGGTGGTCACGGTGGCGAGCGCGAGGGACCGGTACGACTCCGGCTCGCGGGGAGCGCCGTCGTCGTCCCGCTCGAAGAGCAGCACGGACGTGCCGAGGATCCCGCGGGAGGTGAGGTAGTCGCGGACCCACGGCTCGAAGGTGCCGAGATCCTCGCCGATGACGATGGCGCCCGCTCGATGGGCCTCCAGGCAGAGGATGCCGATGAGCGCCTCGTGGTCGTACTGCACGTACGCGCCGGCTGACGCCCGCGCGCCGCCCGGGATCCACCACAGGCGGAAGAGGCCGAGCACGTGGTCCACGCGCAGGGCGCCCGCGTGCCGCAGGACCGTCCGGAGCATGTCGCGGTACGGCGCGTACCCCGACTTCGCGAGGGCGACCGGGTGCCAGGGCGGCTGGGACCAGTTCTGACCCTGCTGGTTGTACATGTCGGGCGGCGCGCCCACGGTGACGCCGCGGGCGAGCACGGACGCGTTCGCCCAGGCGTCCGCTCCCTCGCGGTGCACCCCGACCGGCAGGTCCTTCAGGAGCCCGACGCGCATGCCGGCGTCGAGCCCGGCACGGTGGGCCGCCCGGAGCTGCTCGTCGGCCACCCACTGCACCCAGATGTAGAACTGGACGCGCTCCGAGAGGGAACGCCTGAGCAGCGTCACGGCGTGGGAGCCGGGGTCGGTGAGCTCCGGCGGCCACTCGCGGCCGTCGAGGTGCTCGGCGATGGCGCACCACGTCGCGAAGTCGGCGAGCCCGCGGCCCTGCTCCAGCACGAACTCGTCGAGCGAGGTCTGGCGCGCGGCCGACCGCGGCGCCGTGAAGACGACCTCGAGCGCCGCCCGCTTGGCCTCCCAGACCGCGTCGCGGTCGATGGGGCCGAGGTCGGTGGCGAGCTCGCGCACGGGTTCCGCCGCCCACTCGACGAGCGAGCGGTCGGCGGCGGACAGGTACGCCGTCTCCCGGATGTCCTCGACGCGGATGTAGAGCGGGCTGAGGAACCGGCGCGACACCGGCAGGTACGGCGACGGCGTGACGGGCACCGTGGGCTCGGTGGCGTGCAGCGGGTTGATCCCCACGAAGTCCGCGCCCGCGTTGTGCGCGGTGAGCCACGCGAGGTCGGCCAGGTCGGCCAGGTCGCCCAGCCCCCACGAGTCGCGGGAACGCACGGAGTAGAGCTGCACGAGGAAGCCCCACGCCTGCCGCTCTGCCAGCCCGGCCGGCAGCTCGAGCCGCTCCGGGGTCACCACCAGGGTGGTGCTCACGGCGAAGGCGTCGCAGCGAGCGTGCATCGTGTGCCAGCCCAGCGGCAGATCTGCCGGGACCGTGAACACCGTGCGCTCCAGCGTGCGGGTGCCGATCGTCCGCGACTCCGCCTCGCCGTCCGCCGGGGCCAGGTCGCGACGCTCCCGCTCGGCATGACCGAACGACGGCCCGGTGGGCGTGACCCGCCACGGCGTGGCGCTGGCGGGCAGCGACGCGTGGTCCGCCAGCTCCAGCTCCACCCAGGCATGGACCCCCGAGTCGCGTGGCACGTGGACGGGCACCTGCGTCTCGTCGCCCTGCCGCACCACCAGGCAGTCGGGCAGCACCGCCCGCCACTCGGCGTCCCGGGCTCTCTCCAGGCTCGCGGCGACCCCCTCCGACGACGTCGCCGTCACGCCCAGCGCGCCCAGCACCGCCACCAGGGTGGACGCCCGCACCTGCTGCAGCACGCCGTCCTGGTCGGTGTACTCGGTCAGGATGTTGTGCGCCGCCGCGAGCTCGAGGAGCTCACCCGGCACGGCATCACCGGCCGTGCCCGTCGGCAGGACCTGCCCCTCGGGTGTCGTCGTCTCGTCGCTCACGGGAACGATCCTGCCATCCCACCGTCTCCGGACGGCGGAGGACGGCTCGCCGGTGCGCCGCGCCACGCCGTCCGGGGGCCGCCACGCCGTCGTGGGCACCGCCGTACCGGACCCCTCCCGGCCCTACTGGACCCCCGGCACCTCGACGGGTGCGGAGCTCGCGATGATGCCCGCTCCGCGCAGCTCGTGGTGTGCGGCGAGGCGCAGCGCCCGCTCCACCTCCCACTGCTTCGCGGGGCGTGTCTGCACGTGCAGGGTGAAGGTGAGCGACGCGGCGTCGACGGCGTCGACGCCGCGGACCGACGGCGCCTCCAGCAGGTGATCGGCCAGGTTCGGGTCGTGCTGCACCTTGTCGGCGGCGCGGCCCAGCGCGGTGCGGACGGTGTCGACGTCGGCGCCGACCGGGACCTGGACCGACGCCAGGGCGCGGCTCCACTCCTGGGTGCGGTTGCCGACGCGCAGGATCTCGCCGTTGCGGACGTACCAGAGGGTGCCGTCGAAGGCGCGGACCTGGGTGAGGCGCAGGCCGAGCTCCTGGACGGTGCCGTTCACGCCATTGCCCAGGTCGACGTTGTCGCCCACGCCGAACTGGTCCTCGACGAGCAGGAAGATGCCGGAGATGAAGTCCTTGACCAGGGACTGCGCCCCGAAGCCGACAGCCACGCCGAGAATGCCCGCGACGCCGAGCAGCGCCGCGACGTTCACTCCCAGCGTGGCGAGGATCATCAGCGCCATCAGGCTGAGGATCGTGATGTCGGCCGTGGACCGCAGCACCGAGCCCACCGTCCGGGCGCGCTGCGCACGGCGCTGGATCGCCACGGGATTCGCGAAGGAGAACGCGTCGGCCATGAGCTCCTGGCTCGTGCGGCGGCGGCGCTTGGGCCGGGCCGCGGTGGTCGTCCCGACCGGCAGGGTCCCGGCCGGCGCGTCCACGACCACCTGCGGCGAGCCGGGCGCACCCGGCGCACGACCCTGCCCGGTGGAGCGCGCCCGAGTGACGCCCTCGGCGATCCGCTCGGTGAGGTGGGAGATGGTCCGGTTGACCAGGCCGAGGGCGATCAGACCGATGACCAGGATGAGGATGATGCGCAGCGGCTTGTCGCCGAACCACTCCCAGAACTCTTCGGCGCTCTCGAACAGCTGCATGGCAAAGGAAGACGTCACGGAGCCACACGCTACCGGCGGCGGCCGGGCGCACCCGACCGCTCCTGCGCGTCTTCACGAAACGCGCAAGAGATCCTGGTCAGGACGTCTCAGGAGGCGCGCAGCACGTCCAGCTCTGCCGCGAGGTTGTCCGCCTCCGGGCCCACGATCACCTGGACCACGCGGCCCGAACGCACCACCCCGAACGCCCCCGACGACTTGAGCCCGGGCTCGTCCACCAGGCCCGGGTCGCTCACCTCGACGCGCAGCCTGGTGATGCACGGCTCCAGGTCGACGACGTTCGATGTGCCGCCGAGAGCCTCGAGGATCTGGTTCGCCTTCGTCATGTGCTCTCTCCAAACCGATGCTTCGTTGCAGGTCTCCCACCAGCGTATCGGTGGGCGCAAGGGGTGACGGACGTCGCCACGCGACGGTTGGCCACCCGGCCCCGGGCGGATGGGAAGATGTCCGGGTGACAGACAGCGCTCCTTCCTTCTACGACGCGATCGGGGGCCACGAGACCTTCGTGCGGCTCGTGGACGTCTTCTACGAGGGCGTCGCGGACGATCCCGTGCTGCGTCCCATGTACCCCGAGGAGGATCTCGGCCCCGCCAAGGAGCGCTTCACGCTCTTCCTCGAGCAGTACTGGGGCGGTCCCACCACCTATTCCGAGCAGCGGGGGCACCCTCGCCTGCGCATGCGGCACGCGCCGTTCAAGGTGAACCCGGAGGCCCGCGACCGATGGCTCGCCCACATGCGGACCGCCGTGGACACGCTGGGCCTCGCGCCGGTCCACGAGTCGCAGCTGTGGGACTACCTGGAGCGTGCGGCGTTCTCCATGATCAACACCTTCGAGGAGTGATCCGGAGTACCCCGAAGGGTGAGGGCCGAGGAACGAGGCACTCGCCCGCAGGGGGACGCAGGAACATTCCGCACAACTTCGAGGACTAGGGAGCACCGGGACCCGTGGACCGACCTGCCGACAACCTGACCCAGGCCCCGCGTGAGGCGGACGCCCAGACCCTCGCTCCGGCGTCGGCCCCGCCGTCGTCCGACGCCCTGGACCGCCTGCTGGAGGTGCTCGACCTGCGCCACCTGGAGGGCTGGGGCCCCCGGGGCGAGGACGACGCGTTCCGCGGCGACAGCGTGCCGGGCATCGCCCGGCGGGTGTACGGCGGGCAGGTGCTGGCCCAGGCGATCATCTCCGCCGGCCGCACCGTGCCCGACGGGCGCCAGATCCACTCCCTGCACGGCTACTTCCTGCGCGAGGGCTCGCTGGACGTAGCGATCGACTTCGCGGTGGAGCGCCTCCGTGACGGCCGGTCGTTCAGCGCGCGGCGTTCGCACGCCTTCCAGCACGGCAAGCCGATCCTGTCGATGATCGCGTCGTTCCAGGACGACCAGCCGGGCTTCGAGCACACCTCCCCGATGCCCGACGGCGTCCCGGGCCCCACCGAGGTCCGCTCGGCCTTCGAGGAGCTCGCCGGGATCGACCACCCCGCCGCGAAGTTCTGGGCCGAGGGCTCCGCGTTCGAGCTCCGCCACGTGGGCGGCTCGCTCTACATGGGGCCCGACGCCGCGGTGCGCGAGGGCCGCCCGCCGGCCCACACCCAGATGGTGTGGATGCGCGCGCGCCGCCCGATCGCGGGCGAGGACCAGCTGCTGCAGCGCGCGCTCCTCGCGTTCGCCTGCGACCAGGTCATGCTCGAGCCTGTCCTTCGTACCGCCGGCAAGTCCTGGATGGACGTGGGCGACACCGTGCCGATGGCGAGCCTCGACCACGCGATGTGGTGGCACCGCGACGTGCGCGTCGACGAGTGGCTGCTCTACGTGCAGGGCGCGGCGTCGGCCCAGGGCGGGCGGGCGCTCGGCCACGCGCGGGTGTACCGCGAGGACGGCACGCTCGTGGCGTCGATCGCCCAGGAGGGCATGATCCGGCTGCCGCAGGACTGAGCCCGGCCCGTCCGGGTCAGCGGCGGCGGAACTTCAGGGGCTCCTCGACGATGCCCTCCCACGCCGTGCGTTCCTCGGCGGAGATGCGCCGCGGCTTCCCCGTCCCGGCGTCCACGAGGACGATCGTCGTGACGGCACGCACGTAGGGCTCGTCCCCCGTGGTGGGCGCGAGGCGCTCGAACCGCGGGGCGCCGTCGTGCAGCTCGTAGCAGACGTCGAGGCTCGCGCCGCCGATCTTGCCGATCCACAGCTCGACCCGCACGGGCGTGCGCGTGTAAGCGAGCGGCCGGAGGTACTCGATCTCCTGGTGCGCCACGAACGTGTGGCTCGGCGCACCGGGACCGGTCTCGATCACCGCCGTGGGCCACGGCTCCTCGGCGTCGTCGTGCTTCCAGAACGCGGTGATCCGCGCCTCCTGGAGCAGGCCGAACATCTCGACGTTGTTGACGTGCTGATACGCGTCGAGGTCGGACCAGCGGAGAGACACGGGAATGTGCAGACGCATGGGCCCATCCTCGCCCACGATGCGTGACCGTACTTAAACGTTCAGGCAGGGGAGCCCGGCTCGTCCCCCTGTGCTACATTCCGCGACTGGTTCATCCGGTTCCGGACGTCAGGAGAATGCAATGCACCGCATCGTCGCGGGTGGGGTTCTGATCACGCTGGCCCTGTCGGGGTGCTCGCTCGTGGGCACGTCGGAGGGAAGCGCGCCAGGATCGGCCGCCACCGCCTCCGCTGCGGCCCTGACCAAGGAGGAAGCCGCCCAGCGTTACGCCGAGATGGTCAAGCCGTACGACGAGGTGCGCGTGGCGCTGGAGACGGCGATCAGCGAGGGCCGGTCGCTCGAGGAGCAGGCGGGCCTGGCGGGCGCCACCGCCGGAGCGCTGCGTGCGGAGATCGAAGGACTGCGGGCCACGACCTGGCCCGACGACGTGCAGCCCCTCGCCGAGGCGCTCGCCGCGGCGTCGGAGCAGGCCCTCCCCCTGTGGGAGCAGGCCGCCGCGGCCACGACCCCGGAGGACCTGGCGACCGCGGTGCAGTCGGCCACGCCCCTGGGCGGCGAGGAGGCGACGACGCTCGAGGGTCTGCTCGGCCTCGAGCCGGCCTCCTGACGCGGGCGCGACCAGGCGATCAAGCCGCTTCTCGAGGCACTTTCGCGGCAGGATCGCCTGGTCGTGACGCGGCGTGACGCGGCCGGGCGTCCCTACGACGCCGCTGTCGCCGCCGCCGTGCGGCAGCGGCCGAGCGCCGCGAGCTCCTCGCCGACGGGCTGCCGCACGAGGCGGTCGGCCACGTCGGCCACGGACTCGCGAAGCCGTCGGCGGGCAGCAGCGGCCCGTCGGCGGGCCCCGACGGCGGCGCCCACGCGGCTCACCAGCGCGAGCAGGATGCCGAGCAGCACCCCGCCGAGCACCATGAGAGTGGGCCACGGGATCCGGAACGGGTCCACGCCGGCCCCTTGTCCCTCGCCCGGTGAGGCCCCGGGGAGCACCACGTCCTCGCCGGTGGTCCACAGGGGCACGGTCCAGACGGGTGTGGGCGGGGCCGGGAGCTGCAGGTACGAGAACGCGAACAGCACGGCCAGCCACACGAGCCCGGCCACGACCACGGCCAGCAGGAACCACTGCAGCGCGTTGACGGCGCGCCACCACAGCGGGCGGCGTTCGGACGCGAGCCGCGTGGTCGCCACGGCCTGGTCGAGGGCGTCGGGCAGCTCGTCGATGCCGGTCTGCGCCCGCGCGCGGGCGGCGAGCACCCAGGACTCGGCGACGCCGTCGGTCACCTCCTGGACGTAGCGCCGCACGGCCGACGACGCCGTGGACCGTACCGCCGGGCGCGCCGACGGCAGTGACGTCCGCACCAGGTCGGGCCGGTCGGCGGGGGCTCGTCGGCCCCGGTCTCCCGACCGCAGGCCCAGCCGCCGCAGCGGGTCGCGCCGCAGCCCGCCGACCCACCGCGTGACCGGCCAGCCGGTCGCCGCGTGCGCGTCCCGGCGGGCCGACGCGCGCACCGCGCCCACGACCGTCGGCACCCCGGCGGCGTCCTCCAGCGCCGCGACCAGCGCCGTACGGGCGCGCTCGCCCGCCTTGGCGGGGGCGGGCGGCCCGCACGCGGCCACGACCCGCGAGGCGACCGCCTTCTCGTCCGCCGCAAGCCGGGCCGTCGCGGCCTCCCGCCGGGCGGCCGCCTCGGCGAGCAGCTCGTGCAGGTCCTCGATCCCCTGCCCTGACTTCGCCGACACGGCCAGCACCCGCGCGCCCGCGAGCCCGTCCTCCGCGACGAGCCTCCGCAGGTCCGCCAGCATCGCCTGCAGCTCCGCCGCGGTGAGCCGATCCGCCTGGTTGAGCGCCACGACCACCACGTCGCTCCGGCCGGCCAGCGGCCGCAGGAAGCCCTCGTGCAGGGCGGCGTCCGCATACTTCTGCGGGTCCACCACCCAGACGAGCAGGTCCGCGCGCTCGACGAGCCGCTCGGCGCGCACCCGGTGGTCGGTCACGACGGAGTCGTGGTCGGGCAGGTCCAGCAGCACCAGCCCGGTCACGTCCCCCGCCGGGGTCCGACGACGGAACAGCCCGCGCAGCCCTCGGTGCTCCCGGTGCTCCTCGCCGAGGTAGTCACCTCGTCCGACGGAGGCACTACCTCCCGGCCCGGACCCAGCCGAGATAGTCAGCTCGTCGGACGAAGGCACTACCTCGGCGGAGCGGTGGCCGGAGCCCTCTGCCTCCTCCACCTCGCCCGCGGCCATGAGGTGCCGTCGCGGGACGTCCAGCCAGTCGAGCAGCGGGTCGGCGCCGTCGCCCCACACGGCGGCGAGTGCGTGCGACGTCGTCGGGCGCCGGATCCCCGGCACCGCGACCTCCTTGCCGACGACGGCGTTGAACACCGACGACTTGCCCGAGCCCGTCGCCCCGGCGAGCGCCACGACGGTGTGCTCCGCCGACAGCCCGCCGCGCTCGCGGGCGCGGGTCACCACGGCGCGCGCGTCGCCCAGCAGGGCCGGGTCGAGGCGGCCCTCGCCCTCGTCGGCGGCGGTCTCCAGGGCGGAGGTGCGCTCGCCGAGGTCGAGCCGGCTCACCGCTCACCCTCCGGACGATCGGTGTCCGCCAGGGAACCTGCGCTCGGCCGGACCGGCTCCGGGGCCGGCTCCGAGGCCGGGGCGGGGGTCGGCTCCGGGACAGGCGCCGGCGCACGCTCGGCCGCCGACGGCTCCTCGCCGAGCCCGAAGAGCCGCTTCCAGAACCCTGGCTTCCGCTCCGCCGAGGCGACCGCCCCGCCGGCCCCGGCGCCTCCCTTCCGGGGCGCCACCGACGGCCCGCCCGGCCCAGCCCCGCGCAAGGGGTGGGCCGGTGCGCCCACGGGCGCCTCGACGTCGGCCACCGGGGCGCGTGCCGCACGCTCCAGCTCCGCGGCCGCCTCCACCTCGCGTGCCGCGGCCCGCAGGGCGGAGCCGCCCGCGGCATCGGTACCCAGCGCGTCGAGCTGGGCCGTGAACCGCGCGGCCTGCCCGTCCATGACCGCCTGCACGCGGGCGCGGAGACGCTCGCGGGCCTGGAGGGCGAGGCGGCGGACGGCGTCCTCCCCGAACACCGCCTCGAGCAGCCGCTGGGCGAGGACCGCCGTGCCGCCCGCGATGCCGACCTCCACGCCCGTGAGCCCGCCCGTCGAGGCGAACACGAACACCATGAGCGCCACGCCCAGGCCGTTCACGCCGAACGACAGCGCCCGCGCCGTGCCCCGCTTGGCCGACCCCTGCTCGCTGACGAGCTGGAGGATGTCCCCCTGCCAGCCGCGGATCTGCTCGCCCACCTCGGCGCGCAACGACGCGGGCACGCGCGACAGCCCGAGCCCTTCGAGGAGCGGCGCCCCCGCCGCGTCGCCGCGCCACGCCTGGAAGGAGCGCTCGGCGGCCTCCTCGGCGGCGTCGAGCACGACGGACTCCAGGCCATGGGCGATCGCCTGCTCGACCTGGGGCACCTGCCGCGGTTTGCCCCGGAAGAACGCGCTCATCGCGTCGCGGAACCGCCCGATGCCCTCCTCGACGGCCCGGTAGAACTCGCCGGTGCCCACGAAGTCCTGCCACCGGGCCAGGACCTCGCCGCGCAGGAGCGCACCGTCGGACGTCGCGGCCTGGACGTGCGCCACCGCGTCCGCGTAGGCGCGCTCCACGACGAGGCGCAGGCGGGCGTCGGCGGCCTCCTGGGCGTCGGCGGCTTCGGCCAGGTGGTCCGACCGGCGCACGAGGTCGTGGACCACGCCGTCGCGCGTGGCCACGATGACCCGCTCGCGCGCGCCCGCGTCGCCGCCCAGGCCCGTGAGCCACCGGGAGATCCCGGCCACGGCGGTCTCGGGCAGGAAGCCGTCCGTGAGCTCCGCCTCGGGCACCACGAACAGCGGGGCGTCGCCGAGGCCGTGCTCGGCCATCATGCTGCGCAGGTCGTCGGCGGTGGCCTCGGCGCCCGGGTCCACACGGTCGAGCACCATCGCCACCTGCGCCTTGCGCGCCGACGCCTGCTTGAGGAGGTCCCAAGGCACCGCGTCCGCGTAGCGGGCGGCGGTGGTGACGAACAGCCACAGGTCGGCCGCGCCGAGCAGCTGCCCGGCCAGCTCGCGGTTCGCGGTCTCGACCGAGTCGATGTCGGGAGCGTCCAGCAGCGCCAGGCCGCGCGGCAGGGCCTCGCTCGCCGTCAGGCGCAGGGTCCGGGTGGGCGGCAGGTCGCCTCCCGTGCGGCCCGACGACGGCGCGGGCCCCGGCACGACCGGCGCTGCGGGCGCGCGCCCTGCCCCCAGCGACCCCGACGTGCGGGCCAGCCCCGGCAGCACCCGGTCCGTCGAGAACCACCGCTCGTCCAGCGGATGGTGCACGAGGACGGGAGCCCGCGTGGTGGGCCGCAGCACGCCCGGCAGGCTCACGCGCTCGCCCAGCACCGAGTTCACGAGGGTCGACTTGCCGGCGCCGGTGGACCCACCCACCACCACGAGCAGCGGCGCTCGGCGCGAGCGCAGCCGCGGGAGGAGGTAGTCGTCGAGCTGGTGGAGGGAGCGGGCCTGGTCCGCGCGGGCGGCGTCCGCCCCCGTGGACTCCAGCGGCAGGCGCAGCGCCGCCAGCCGGGCGCGCAGCAGCTCCAGCGCGTCCACGAGAGCGTTGCCCTCGTCGACGTGCGCGGGCGGAGGGGGCGGCGGGACGTCGTCGGGCCTCGCGGTCATGCGGCTCAGTCTGCCGCAGGCGGCGGGCCGCCGCCCGGGTGACCTCCCACGATGGCGATCAGTGCCCCAGCCGGCGGCGGAGCCACTCGATCACCACGTGCGCCTGCTCGCGCTGCATGGAGCGCAGGAACGGGATGGTGGGCGGCGCCGGCTCGAGGGAGTCGCGGACGAGGTAGCCCGCGAGCGCCGAGAGGTACGCGTTCACCGCGTCGTCGTCCGTGCCGGGCGGCAGCGGGTGGATCGTCAGCAGCAGGTCCGGCGACGGGCCACCCTCGGCGTGCACGAAGCGGAGCAGCGTGACGAGGTCGACGAAGGGCGCCCCCGTGCCGGCGCGGATCCAGTCCACGCCCATGCCTTCCGTGCCAGGGAAGGCGGGAAGGAGGACCGTGGGGCGGCGGAGCGTGCCGTGCACCAGCCTGGTGCCCTGCATCGCCTCCGGCGCGCCCAGCGCGAGCTCCGCCAGGTAGTCCATCCGCCCCGTCAGCCACGTGGTGTACTCCGAGAGGCCGGCAGGCATCCGGTCCGCGAGGTCGACCCAGGCGTCGAGCGGCATCAGCGTCGAGACCGGGGGCAGGTGCGGGCCTCCCGGCGACTCGAGGTCGGCCGCGATCCGCGCGACACGTACCGCCCCGGCGATGTCCTCCAGGCCCCAGGGCTCGCTCGCCATCCGTACCGGCCGCATGCCGTACCCGATGATGACCCACGGGCCGTACGGGCCGAAGTCCTCGTCGACCACCCACCGGAACTCCGGCGCGGGGGCGCCCTCGGGGAGCACCTGCGCCACCATCGCCTCCCGCCGGTACATCTGCTGGGTCAGCGGGTCCTCGCCGCTGGCGGCCTTGATGAACAGGTGTCCGTCAACGGTCTGGACCTGGATGGCGTAGCCGGCCATCATGCCGGAGTCGCGGTTGGTCCAGGCCGTCACCCGGGCACCGAGCTGCTCCGTGATCCGCGCGCGCACGGCGAGCGGCATGTCCAGCCAACCGGGCCGTGGCTGTGCGTTCATGCCCGGCATGATGTCGGATCCGCGATGTGCGGGGCAAACCGCCCGACTCGGGCGCAGCCGGTCAGCCGGTCAGCCGGTCCGCAGCACCGACACGCCGGGGCCGGGCAGGGCCACCGTCCCGCCCTCCGGGTCCCACCTCACGGGATCCCAGGTGAGCAGCACCTCCGGCTCCTGCCGCGCCGCGGCGAGCGGCACCGTGGCGCCGTCGGACAGCGACACGACCACGTGCACGGCCCGGGCGCCGCCGCGCGTCATCACCACCCAGCCGTCGCCCGTCCGCACGGTGGTGCGCCGCCGGTCGCCCGACGCCACCTCCCCCGCCGTGCGCCGCAGCCGCACCAGGTCCCGGTAGAAGCCCAGGAGCCTCGCGTGCTCCGGCCGGTCGCGCTCAGCCCAGTCCAGCCGCGAGGCGGCGAACGTCTCCGCGGACTGCGGGTCGGGCACCTCGACCTCGTGGCCGTACAGCTCGGCCCACCCGTGCGTATCGAACTCCTGCGCCCGTCCCGTCCGCACGGCCTCCGCCAGCTCGGGCTCCTCGTGGTCCGTGAAGTAGCAGAACGGCGTGGTGGCGCCCCACTCCTCCCCCATGAACAGCATCGGCGTGCCCGGGCCGAGCAGAACCAGGGCGGCGCTCGCGGCGAGCAGGCCGCCGGGCAGCACGCGCGACGGCCGGTCGCCCAGGGCGCGGTTGCCCACCTGGTCGTGATCCTGGGAGAAGACCACGAAGCGGTGGCCGTCCACGTCCTCGGGCACCGGCGCGCCCCAGGGCTTGCCGCGAAAGGTGGACAGGCCGCCGTCGTGCACGAACACCTCCGTCACGGCCTTGGCGAGCGTCTCCGGCGTGCCGAAGTCCACGTAGTAGCCCTGCCGCTCGGCCGTGAGGAGGGCGTGCAGGGCGTGGTGCACATCGTCGTCCCACTGCGCCGTCATGCCCAGGCCGGGCCTGCCGTCGAAGGTCGCGTCCGTGGGCGTGACCATCCGTGCGTCGTTGAGGTCCGACTCCGCCACCAGCGACAACGGGCGGCCCACCTCGCGCTCGAGCGCCGCCACGGCGTCGGAGAGCTCGGCGAGCACGTGCCGCTCGGAGTCGTCGACGAGCGCGTGCACGGCGTCGAGCCGGAGCGCGTCGACGTGGAAGTCGCGGAACCAGCGCAGGGCGTTGCCGACCACGAAGGCGCGCACCTCGGCGGAGCCCTCGTCGTCGAGGTTCACGGCCGCGCCCCACGGGGTCCGGTGCCGCTCGGTGAAGTACGGGCCGAACTCCCCCAGGTAGTTCCCCGACGGTCCCAGGTGGTTGTAGACCACGTCGAGACACACCCCGAGCCCTCGGGCGTGCGCCGCGTCCACGAACCGCTGCAGCGCCGCCGGGCCCCCGTACGGCTCGTGCACGGCCCAGAGCGCGACGCCGTCGTACCCCCAGCCGTGGCGGCCCGGGAACGCGGCGACGGGCATGAGCTCGACCAGGTCGACGCCGAGGTCGACGAGATGGTCGAGGCAGGCTGTCGCGGCGTCGAGCGTGCCCTGGGGCGTGAACGTCCCGACGTGCAGCTCGTACACCACGGCGCCGAGCACCGACCGGCCGGGCCGGCCGCCGTCGGACCACGGGTGCGCGGCCGCGTCGAAGGTCCGGGACGGGCCGTGCACACCGGCCGGCTGCCACGGGCTGCGCGGGTCCGGCCGTGCCGGGCCGCCGTCGAGGGAGAACGCGTAGTCCGTGCCGGGCGCCAGCGGGTCGGCGCTGCGCCACCAGCCGCCCTCCTCGGCGACCATGGCGGCCCGGGGCCCGGTCGTGCCGGGGGCGCCGGTCCGGCCGCGGGCACCGGTCCAGCCCGCGGCCCCGGTCCGGCCGGACGGCGGGAGCACCAGCCCCACCTCCCGGGCCGACGGCGCCCAGACCCGCACGGGCTCAGCCATCGTGGTCCGCCACCAGGAGCGCGACCGGCCAGGGGCCGAGCAGCTCGCCCAGGCCAACGGCACCGCCGTCGTGCACGCCGGGGGCGAGCCGCCCGCGCCAGCGGCCCTCGGGCAGCACCACCGTGGCGTCGGTGGCGACGCGGCCGGAGGCGCCGCCGTCGGACAACCGGGTGGCGACCACGACCACGCGTGGCACGCCCGCCTCCGTGCGCGCGAACGCCACCGCCCGGCCGGTCGTGACCGGGAGGGGCGCGTACCCGGCGTCAGGGCCCGCGAACGCGTCCGGCAGCTCTCGCCGCACCCGCAGCGCCGCCGACGTCACGGCGAGCTTCTCCTCCGCGAGGTCCGCGGGCGCCCGGCCGGCGTCGAGCGCCGAGAGCGTCCGGGCGAGCGCGGCGAGGTCCACGGGGCGCCGGTTGTCCGGGTCGACGAGGGACGTGCCGGTCACCTCCGTGCCCTGGTAGACGTCGGCCACGCCCGGGACGGTGAGCTGGAGCAGCTTGGTCGCGAGCACCGAGCGGCGGACGGTCGGCGTCACCCGCTCCACCCACGCCGCGAAGGCCTCCCGCACCTCGGGGTGCTCGAGCAGCGTCGTCGCGTAGCGGGCCATGCCCTCCTCGCGCGCGGTGTCGGGCGCCGTCCACGTGGTCCAGGCCTTCTGCTCGCGCGAGGCCTTGACCAGGTAGCCGGTGAGCCGGTCTGCCTCGACGGGACCCTCCGGCGTCCAGGTGCCCGCGAGGGTCTGCCACAGGAGGTTCTCGGTGCGCCCGTCGAGGTCCGCGGGCCGCTCCTCGGCCGTCGCGGCCCGCAGCCGGCGGACGAGGCCCGTCCACGCGTCGGCGTGCGCGGCCAGCGCGCCGATCCGCGAGCGCACGTCCTCGCCGCGCTTGGTGTCGTGGGTGGACCCCGCTGTGAGGGTGGCGGGCCACGACGTCACCGTCTGCTGCGCGAACGCGTGCAGCTCGTCCGGCCCGATGCCGAAGCGCTGCGGCGCGCTGCCCACCTCGCAGAGGCTGACGAGGTGGGTCCAGCGGTAGTACGCGGTGTCCTCGACGCCCTTGGCCATCACGGCGCCGCACACCTGCGGGAACCGGACCACGAGCTCGGCCCGCCGGTCCTCGCCCTGGCGGCCCGCGCTGCCGACCTCGCGGCCGAGCAGCAGGTCGATCACGACGTCGAGCGTGTCGTGCCGGTCGGGGTCGAGCCGGGTGCGGGCGACGTCGGCAGCCTCACGCAGGACGCGCTCCGCGGCGGGCGGTGCGGGCTCGCCCGGGACCACGTAGGCGCGGTAGCGCGGGAACGCGACGAGCAGCTCGACCACGCAGTCCTGGATCGACCGGTACGTGTGGTCGCGGAGCCGCACGTCGTCGTGGCAGATGTCCGTGAGGAGGGACGTCAGCCGGTGCACCTCCGCCTGCAGCGACGTCTCGACGATCTGGCGCTTGGCCTGCTCGATCACGGTCGGCAGGTCCGTGTGCTCCGCCGTGGTCTCCGCCATGAGCGCGGCGAGCGGGGCCGCGCCGTCAGGGTCGACCTGGAGCGCGTGCAGCCGCCACGCCGTGTCGTACCCGGTGGTGCCGGCCACGGGCCAGTCGTCGGGCAGGTCCTCGGCGCCCTCGAGGATCTTCTCGGCCACCACCCACGCGCCGCCGGTCGCGTCGCGGAGCCGCCGCAGGTAGCCGCGCGGGTCGGCGAGGCCGTCGGGGTGGTCGATCCGGAACCCGTCGATCGCACCGTCGTGGAACAGGTCGAGCAGCAGCGCGTGCGTCGCGTCGAAGACGTCCGGGTCCTCGACGCGGACCGCGGCCAGCGTGCCCACGTCGAAGAACCGGCGGTAGTTCAGCTCCTCGTCGGCCACCCGCCAGTACGCGAGGCGGTAGTGCTGACGGCCCACGAGCTCGGCGAGCGGCAGGTGCTCCGTCTCCGGCCGGACGGGGAAGACGTGGTCGTGGTACCGGAGCACGGCCTGCTCGCCCGACTCCGGTTCCGTGGGGATCACCGCCCGGTCCAGGACGAGCTCCCCCGCGGCCAGCACGGTGCCGATACGCGACCCGAGCACCGGCATCAGCAGGCCCTCCGGGTCGTCCGGGTCCACGTCGAACCACCGCGCGAACGGCGACGCCGGACCGTGGCGCAGCACCGACCACAGCGCCCGGTTGTGCCAGGCAGGGGTGGGCACGGCCATGTGGTTGGGCACCACGTCGACGACGACGCCCATCCCGCGCGCGTGCGCCGCCGCCGCGAGCGCCTCCAGGCCCGCACGGCCGCCCAGCTCCTCGCTGATCCGCGTGTGGTCCACCACGTCGTACCCGTGCGCGGATCCCGGCGCGGCCTGGAGCACGGGCGAGAGGTAGAGGTCCGTGACGCCGAGCGACTCCAGGTACGGCAGCGCCTTCTCGACGTCGGCGAACCCCTGGTCCGGGCCGAGCTGGAGCCGGTAGGTGCTCACCGGGGTGCGGCGGCCCGGGCCGGGCAGGTGCGGGTGCATGGCCCCCAGGCTCACACGGACCCGGCTCCCCCGCAGGGCGCGGCGTGCTGCGCTCGCTCGACGGCGCCGCGGGCCGCGTCACCGGCCCAGCCGCCGGGCCGGGCGTCACCGGCCCAGCCGCTGCCGCAGCCACGGGACGCAGACCTCCGCCTGCGCCCGCTGGAACGCGCGCAGGTGCGGGATGCCGGGCGGCGGCGGCTGGAGCGACCTCGCCACGAAGTAGGCCGTGAGGACCGCCACCCAGCAGGTCAGGGCGTCCGGGTCGGTCCCCGCGGGCAGCGGGTGGCGGGCCAGCACCTCCTCGGGAGAGGGCCCGCCCTCGATCTGCACGGCGGGCAGCATCGCGGTCTGGTCGAGGAAGGCGGCGCCGCGCACGGCGTAGGGCCAGTCAACGGCCACGCTGCCCGACGCCGGTCCCTCGGCCGGGTGCACCGCCGCGCCTTTTCCAGGGCCCACCTGCGCGCGGGGTCCGAGCAGGAGGGCGTTGTCGCCACGGAGGTCGCCGTGGACCAGGTGCGGGCCGGCGAACGCCTCCGCCTGGTGCGCGGGGGTGCCCGCCTCGGCGATGCGGTCGAGGTTCGCCGCGAGCCACGGGTCGTACGTGGCAAGGCCTGCCGGTCGCTCGTCGGCGAGGAGCGCGGCGTCGTCCCACTCCGCCGTGAACTCCGGGAGGACGCCGCCGGCCGGGATCTCGTGCTCGGCGATCCGGTGGGCGAGTCGCTGCAGCTCCGCCAAGTCCGCGGGGTCCCACGGCTCGGTGCGGGGAGGCCTGCCGTCGACGGCATCGAAGGCGACGGCGACCCATGCGGCGTCGCTCGGGGAGGCCCCCGGGACCTCCAGGTGCCAGCGGAACCGGGGCGCCGGGACGCCGTCGGGCAGGGCGACCGCACGCGCGGCCTCGTCGCGGTAGAGCCGCGCCGCCACCTCGTACCCGACGGCGACCGCCTTGACGAACACGGGCCCGTCAGGTGTGTGCAGCGTCGAGGCGAGGCCCGGCGAGTAGCCGCCGTCGTGGCTGGTCCAGCCCGCCACGCGGGAGCCGAGCCGCAGCTCGACCGCCGCCCGGACGTGCTCAGGCAGGTCGGGCCAGGTGGGGCGCGCGCGGGTCATGGCCCGCATGCTGGCACGTGGGAACCTGCGTGCGCACCCGGTTTCGCCGCACCGCTCGCCGCAGGTCCCCGCCGTCGGTTCCCTGTGGGTACACGTATGGCCGTGGTTCCGGTCGGAATCACGGCCATACGTGTACCCACAGCGGGGGCAGCCCGCGGGAGGAGACCTGCGGGAGGGTCAGTCGCGCGTCAGCTTGCGGTACGTCACGCGGTGCGGACGGGCCGCGTCGGCGCCGAGACGCTCGACCTTGTTCTCCTCGTAGGAGGCGAAGTTGCCCTCGAACCAGTACCAGTTCGCCGGGTTCTCCTCGGTGCCCTCGTACGCGAGGATGTGCGTCGCGACGCGGTCCAGGAACCACCGGTCGTGGGAGACCACCACGGCGCAGCCGGGGAACTCGAGCAGCGCGTTCTCCAGGGAGCCGAGGGTCTCGACGTCGAGGTCGTTGGTGGGCTCGTCGAGGAGCAGGAGGTTGCCGCCCTGCTTGAGCGTCAGCGCCAGGTTGAGGCGGTTGCGCTCACCACCGGACAGCACGCCCGCGGGCTTCTGCTGGTCCGGGCCCTTGAACCCGAACGACGCGACGTACGCGCGCGACGGGATCTCGACGTTGCCGACCTTGATGAAGTCGAGCCCGTCGGACACGA
Source organism: Antribacter gilvus (assembly GCF_003946865.1). Classification (GTDB taxonomy): domain Bacteria; phylum Actinomycetota; class Actinomycetes; order Actinomycetales; family Cellulomonadaceae; genus Antribacter; species Antribacter gilvus. The sequence continues at coordinate 41,379 of NZ_QXTH01000003.1, read as the reverse complement.
CCTCCCACAGCGTCTTCTTGGGGTCGATGCCGCCGCGCGACTGGTCCACGTAGGAGATCGACACGGTCTCGCCGACCTTGAGCTCGCCGCCGTCGAGCGGCTCGAGCCCCACGATCGTCTTGAAGAGCGTGGTCTTGCCGACGCCGTTGGGGCCGATGACGCCCACGATGCCGTTGCGCGGCAGCGTGAACGTGAGCCCGTCGATGAGCCGGCGGTCGCCGAAGCCCTTCTGCAGGTTGCTGGCGTCCAGCACCAGCGAGCCCAGGCGCGGCCCGGCCGGGATCTGGATCTCCTCGAAGTCGAGCTTCCTGGTGCGCTCCGCCTCGGCGGCCATCTCCTCGTAGCGGGCCAGGCGCGCCTTCGACTTCACCTGGCGGCCCTTGGCGTTGGACCGCACCCACTCGAGCTCCTCCTTGAGGCGCTTGGCGAGCTTCGCGTCCTTCTTGCCCTGGACGTTGAGGCGCTCGCCCTTCTTCTCGAGGTAGGTCGAGTAGTTGCCCTCGTAGGGGTAGAGGCGGCCGCGGTCGACCTCGCAGATCCACTCGGCGACGTGGTCCAGGAAGTACCGGTCGTGAGTGACGGCGAGGATGGCACCGGCGTACGCCGACAGGTGCTGCTCCAGCCAGAGCACCGACTCGGCGTCCAGGTGGTTGGTGGGCTCGTCGAGGAGCAGCAGGTCCGGCTTCTGCAGCAGGAGCTTGCACAGCGCGACCCGGCGGCGCTCACCACCGGAGAGGACGCTGACGTCGGCCTCCGGCGGCGGGCAGCGCAGCGCATCCATGGCCTGCTCGAGCTGCGTGTCGAGGTCCCAGGCGTCAGCCGCGTCGATGGCCTCCTGCAGGGTGCCCATCTCGGCCAGGAGCGTGTCGAAGTCGGCGTCCGGCTCCGCCATCAGCGCAGAGATCTCGTTGAAGCGGTCAAGCTTCCCCTTGATCTCCGCCACGCCTTCCTCGACGTTGCCGAGGACGGTCTTCTCCTCGTTCAGCGGCGGCTCCTGCAGGAGGATGCCCACCGAATAGCCCGGGGACAGGCGGGCCTCGCCGTTCGACGGCTGGTCCAGGCCCGCCATGATCTTCAGGATCGTCGACTTGCCGGCGCCGTTGGGGCCGACGACGCCGATCTTGGCGCCGGGCAAGAAGTTGAGCGACACGTCGTCGAGGATGACCTTGTCGCCGTGCGCCTTGCGCGCCTTGTACATGGAGTAGATGAACTCAGCCACTGCCTGTGATCCACCGTTCACTGGGGAGGAGGTCGGTATCGCCCGCCGCGCCCGCGGCACGGATTCCGTGCACCGCGGTCACGAGGTGACGCGGTGCCGGCGGCCGCCGCGGCGCGGCGGGCGTCGTCGGTCCCCCAGCCTACGCGGTCCGCCGCCCGGCGCGCCCTGCGCCGTCGGTCACGTCGCCGCCCTCCTCGCTGTCGCCCTCGTCACCGTCGGCGGCGAGAGCGGCCTCGAGCTCCTCGTCCGGGCGACCACCCGCCTCGTCGCCGAGGTCGGCCGGCTCGCCGCCGCCCACGCGCCACGGGTCCGCCGACGCGGCCTGCCCGCCCGTGAGCCCACCGCCCGCCGGGCCTGCGCCCGCCGGGCCACCGACCAGGGTGACGGGAACGCCCCGGGCGGCCGCGCCGTCGTCGGGCAGCGCGCCGTCCGGGGCCTGGGCCTGCGTGGTGACGATGCGCGTGAAGCGCGCCGTGCCGCGCGTGACGTCGGGGCCCACGGAGGTGGCGAGCACCACGAGCGTGCTGCGCTGCTGGTTGTCGGGACCCTCCCACTGCTCGACCGCGAGCCGCCCGTGCACCAGCACGGGGTCGCCCTTGTCGATCGACCCGGCCACGTTGCGCCCGGCCTCCCGCCAGGCCTTGACCGTGAACCAGATCGTCGGGCCGTCGGCCCACTCTCCGGTGGCGCGGTTGATCACCCGCCGCGTACTCCCGACGCGGAACGAGGTCCACTCGGCCCCCGTGGCCGCCGACCGGTACACGACCGGCTTGGTGCCGACGTAGCCGTTCACGGTCACCATCACGTCGCTCATCGTTACCCCCTGGGTCCGGGGCCGGCGCTTGCGGCCGGCCGTCCGGTCCCAGCGTCAGGGACGGAGTACGCGCTCCGCAGGCAGCGAGACGGTACCTGGGGACGGAGACGCCATATGGGCCCCTGTGGTCGGCCTCGGACGCAGCTCCAACGGTGCGGAGGGGTTGTCGTCACGTGCAGCCTGTGCCAGCTCACGCACCTGGCGGTGCTCGTCGAGCAGACGCTGCGTCGGTTCCCCGAGCGTCTTGGCGAGCACCCGCGCCACGGCCGCGTGGCCCGTGGCCAGGACCGCCTGCTCCCGCCGCCTCGCGAGCGTGCGGCGCACCTGCAGCCGCACCACGAACAGCACGAGCGCGACCACCGCCGCGATGACGGCGACGACGCCGAGAACCGTCGTCAGCGACTCGCCGACCGGCAGGACCTCCGTAGCGGCCAGCACCGTGAGCACCCCGAAGATGACGGCCAGCCCGGCCACCCCGATCGCGAGGCGCTTGGTCAGCGGGGCCGACGCCGGACCGCGCGTGTCGAGCGCGACCGCCCGCAGGGCCGCGGCGACGTGCCCGCCGATGGTCTCGGCGCTGGCCACCGACTCCGCGAGCGACCGCTGCCATCCCGGCTTCAGCGCCTCTCCCGCGGTGGTGAGCCACCGCGACCGCGACAGCGCGATGGCGTCCGGGTCGGGGCTCGGGAACTCCGGCCGGCCGTAGCCGTTCCGCACGGCGGACCCGACCTGCCGCGCCACCGCGTCCAGGCCGGCGGCCTCCGCGAGCGCGTCGACCTCCCGATCGACCGCCGCGTCGGTGTGCCACGGCACCTCGGCCGGCGTCTCGCCGAGCAGCAGCCGCGCCGCAGCGTCGATCTCGCCCGCGGCACGCCCCGCCGCGACGGACCGCCGCGCCACCACGCGCTCGAGCAGCTCGCGCAGGTCGTCCAGCCCAGCGCCCGTCCGTGCCGACACCGGCAGCACGGGCACGCCCTCGAGCCCGTCGTCGCGCAGCAGGCGGTGCACGTCGCCCAGGAGGGTCTCGCGCTGGCCCGCCGGGACGGTGTCGACCTGGTTGAACGCCACGACCATCGAGGCCTCGAGGCCCACCGACTCGCGCAGGTAGCCCGAGTGCAGCGAGTCGTCCGCGTACTTCTGCGGGTCGACGACCCACACGAGCAGGTCGACCAGCGGCAGGATCCGGTCCACGATCTCCCGGTGCCCCGGCGCCACCGAGTCGTGGTCGGGCAGGTCCAGGAGCACCAGCCCGGCCAGCGACTCCTCCCCGACGGCGTCGAGCTCGCCCGCCCGGGTGATCCGCCGCTCGCGCTCCACGCCGAGCCAGTCCAGGAGCTCCGTCGCCCCGTCGCTCCACGCGCAGGCGGTCACCTTCGCCGTCGTCGGCCGCTTGACGCCGACGTCCGCGAAGGTCAGCCGGGAGACCTTGTTGAACAGGCTCGACTTCCCGGAGCCGGTGCCGCCCGCGAGCGCCACCACCGTGTGGTCCACACCAAGCACCAGCCGCTCGCGCACGCTCGCGACAGCCGTCGCCACCCGTCCGAACACGCCGTCGTCGAGGCGGGAGCCGGCGATCTGCAGGGCTCTGGCCAGGTCCTCGGTGCGTGCGCGAAGGATGGCGTCCTGGCTGGTCATGTCAGCCTCCTCAGCTCGGCGAGCCGAACACGCAGCGGTGCGGCCGCGTCGTCGGCGAGGGCGGGGACCTCAAGGGCACTCTGGACAGAACGGGCCTCTTCCGCAACTGCAGCGGCGGCCCTCTCCGCCAGATCATCCCTCAGGACGGCCACCGCCTCGGACGCGGTGTCACCCAGGACGCGGTCCAGGAGGCGCTCCGCGTCCGAGTTGCCGACCGCCGCCGCGAGCAGCAGCGCGGCGAGCCCCGACGGCCCGAACGCCTTGCGCGCGCCTTCCGCCCGGGGCGCCTCGGAGAGGTCGGGAACCTGGTGGACGACGTCGTCGCGGTCGCCTTCCGAGGCAGGGTCGCCCTCGGCCGCGCTCGCCCGGGCGGCGGCGGGCGGTGTGCCCAGCCCGGCCGCGACGTCGTCGGCCAGCCGCGCCCACTCGCCGACCGAGCTCTCTGCCCAGACGTCACGCCGCGCGCCGCGCTCCCTGCCGGGCGGCAGCACCGATGCCCCGCCGGCCGGCGCGCCGGGACCGGCGAGCGCCGCGACCAGGCGCTCCTCGGCGCGTGCGGAGGCGGCGACCAGCGCGCGCTGTGCGGCCGCCTCCACCTCGGTCCGGAGACCGGCGAGCGCCTGCTCACGAACGCGGCCGGCCCGGCGCGTGCTGCGGGCCACGCCGTCCTTGACCGCGACGCGCTCCAGGGCCGCGGTGCCCACGAGCTCCGACCAGCGCGCCGCGATGGACGTGCCGCCCGCGGTTCCCGCCGTGACCGTGCGGCGGGCGGACGCCGCGGCGTCGGGCACCACCATGTCGACCGTGTGCCGGAGCCTGCGGGCGGCGTCGCCCTGGTCCTCGACGGCGTCGGCGAGGCTGGTGACCCAGTCGGGCAGGGCGCCCAGCGCGCCCTTGAGCGTGCGCAGGATGACCGTGCGCGACCGGTCCGGGCCCGCGAGGAGCGTGAGCCAGCGGAGCACCGGCGCCACGAGCGCGGGCTCCAGCATCCCCTCGTGCGGGCCCACGTCCGGGACCACGAACAGCGGCACGTCCGTCATGCCGTGCTCCCGAAGGCGCGCCGACAGGTCCCCGCGCACCGTCGTCAGCGTCTCCCGGGGCACCCGGTTCAGCACCATGGCGACGCTCGCCCCGCGCTCCTTGGCGCGGCCCAGCGCCTGCCACGGCAGCGCGTCGCCGTAGCGGGCCGCCGTGGTCACGAAGAGCCACAGGTCGGCCGCCTCGAGCAGCTGGTGGGCCGTCGTGCGGTTCGCGGAGAGGAAGGAGTCGAGGTCGGGCGCGTCGAGCAGGGCCGTGCCGCGCGGGACCTTGGTGTGGTGCACGACGCGGGCCAGGTCGGTCACCGGGCCGGGCTTCAGCACCTCGGCGTCGTGCGGGTGGACCGCGAGGACCGGCTCCCGGGTGGTGGGCCGGAGCACGCCCGCGTCGGACACCTCCTCGCCGAGCATCGAGTTGAACAGCGTGGACTTGCCGGCGCCCGTGGAGCCCGCGACCACCACCATGGCGGGGCTCGACAGCTCGGCCAGGCGGGGCAGCAGGTGCTCGTCGAGCTGGGCGAGGAGCCGCCTGCGGGAGGCCTCCGCCTCCTCCGAACCCTCGATCGGTAGCGGCAACGCTGCCGCGGCGACGTCCCGGCGCAGGTCGCGTACCACGTCGTGGACGGTGAAGCCCAGCTGGTCGGCGACGTCGGGATCCACGCCGCCACGACGGCCGAGGGCTGCGGTGCGGGTTCCCAGGTTCACGGCTTCATCCTGATAGGTCCGGATGGTTATGCCAACCGGGACACAGCGAAAGATGGGGTCGGATGTTGCGGGAGCGGGGATTTTTGGCCCGGGGCGGACGCCGAACCGTCCCTTCGGCGGCCAGATCGGACCGGCCACCCACACCAGGCCTGTTGATCGTTACGATGGTGCCGCAACGCCTCGATAGCTCAATGGATAGAGCAACGGCCTTCTAATCCGTAGGTTGCAGGTTCGAGTCCTGCTCGGGGCACCAGTGGCGCGGGGGCACGCCGTGACCTCGCCGTACTCCTCCACCTCGGGGTCCGCCGGTCCGCCATCAGGAAGCCAACCCATGATTGACGTCCGCCGGTACCAGCCGAGCGACGCTGAGCGAACCCTGGACGTGTTCCGCGCCGCGGTCCGTCGCACGGCGCTGCCGTACTACTCGGAAGAGGCCGTCCTCGCGTGGGCACCTGACGACCTCGACCTCGAGATCTGGGCACGACGCCGGAGAGCCGCTCACACGTTCTGCGCGCACGACGACGCCCTGGTCGTGGGGTTCAGCGACATCAGGGCTGACGGGGTCCTCGACATGCTGTTCGTGCACCCCGACCACGGCGGCATCGGGGTCGCGCGGCGGCTCGTGACGACGGTGATCGCCGAGGCCGAGGCGATGGGACTGACCCGGATCGAGACCCACGCGAGCCGCGCGGCGCGGCCGGCGTTCGAGAGGTTCGGCTTCGTCGTCGACCGGCTGAACGACTCCAACTGGGTGGGCGGCCAGAACGTCCCGAACTACGACATGCACCTGGACCTGCTCCCGACCCCGTCAGGATGATCACGGCCACGCCGCGAGCAGATCGTCGGCGGTCCATACCTTGTCGAGGCTCACGTCGGGCACCGCCCCGGCCGGGCAGACACCCACAGACCGGGTCCCCGGTCCGACGCCGGGCACCGAGGTCGCATCATGGAACAACGTGCGGACCTCTCCCGAGGAGATCGGCCGGTCACCCCGCCACTTGATCGTGCCGACGAGCTCGACAGACCTCGCGGGGCGGGCGTCCGCCCCCACAAGGTCGATCTCGGGGACGTTCGTCCGGGGCCACCACCCACCGACCACGCGGACCTCGGGCATCGTCTCGCGCGCGAGACGGAAGACGGCATCGCGGACCACCGGCTCGATCGCCCGACCGCGCCAGGACCCGTAGCCCGTCCGAACGCGGTGGAGCGCCACCTCCGGACGGCCGGCGTCAACCTCGGGGAGCGATGCCTCCACGAAGGCGAGCCAGAACTGCAGCGCAGGGTCCGCGATCCGATAGCGCCGGTCCTTCGCGCTGCGGCGTGCCGACAGCGGTTCGTCTGCGGCGAGGATCCGACGGTCCATCAGGGTCGTGAGCATTCGGGTCACGGTGGCTGGTGTCGTGGACTCTGGTATGACGGGCGAGCTGCTGATCGAGGTGAACGTGCGTTCGCCTCGCCCACCCGTAGCTGTGAGCACCTGCCGTTCCAACGAGTTGTTCCCGAACTCCGACGAGAGCACCTGAGCGCCGTTGACCAGAAGTGCGCTCGTCGCTCGGCCGAAGCTCTCCTGCAGGAACGTGTCGAGCCGGGTACCGGGTTTCCACTCCTGCGCCACGAGGGGCTGACCACCGGTGACGAGGTAGGCGTCGAAGGCATCCATCCCTGACGTCTCGGTCATCCTCGAGACGTCCCGTGGTGTGAGTGCATGCAGAACCATCTCGGTTGCACGTCCGAAGAACGGCTGGTCCGGACGCGTCAGCTGCTCCATCATCCCCAGGTCGCTCCCCAGCAGGAGCAGAAGAACTGGCTTCCGAGAAAGGTGGAGGTCCCAGACGCGCTGCAGCTCGCCGGAACCACCCGTCGCGGCCTCGAGGAGCCAAGGAAGCTCGTCCAGGATCACGATCGACGGCTGATCGTCAGGCAGGACTGTGGCGAGGTTCTCCAGCGCCTCCGTGAGAGTGCTCGCGCGCAACCGCTCGGCGATCTGCGCGGAAGGAAGTGTTGAGCGTGAGGTCGCCCTTGCGAGCGACTCGATCTCCTCTGTGAGCGAGGTACGTCGAGACGCCTGGAAGTGGACGTACGGCAGGCCGCTGCGCCGCGCGAACTCCGCGGCGAGCCGCGACTTGCCGATGCGCCGTCGGCCCCGGAGCATGACGGCAACGCCCCGGTCGAGGCGCCGTCCGCTCCGGACGGTCTCCAGCTCGTGCTCAAGAGCCCTGAGCTCTCGGTCTCTACCGACGAACACCGCACACCTCCAGATAAGATAAGTTCTATACGGAATAGTTTTACGCGTAAAAGTATCACCGACGGGAGTATTCCGCCCGCTCCCGCGACCTTTCATCCGCCCACCCGGGCACCACTTCCCGCCCCCGTGCGTTGACCTGCCAGGACCCGGCTCCGGCGGGCCGCACCAGGGGAGTTCTCCCCCACTCGGGACGGCCCGCCGCGGCTATACTCGCGGCACGGATCGGCCGCCTGACCGGAGGATCATCGATGACCGAGGCAGCACCCGCCCCGCTCGAGCCACCAGCCCCGACGCTGGTACTCACGGCCCCCGACCCGGTCGCGCCCGTCGCGGCGACCAAGGCGCCGGCGATGGCGCCCAAGGTGGACGCCGCCGTCGCACCCGCCCTGGACAAGAAGGTCGCCACCTACCTCGACGGGCTGCTCTCGAGCGACACGCGCTCCCCCGAGTTCGCCGCCCGGGCCGACGACGTGCGGACCATGGGCGACCAGGACATCCGCCAGGCCGCCGACTCGTCGAACCGCCTGCTGCAGACGCCGGTCAAGGCGCTCAAGGAGGGCGGGCTGGCCGACGGCTCCAAGGTGGGCCAGACGCTGCTCGAGCTGCGCCGCACGGTCGAGGACCTCGACCCGTCCGAGGCGAACGTCGGCAAGAAGCTCCTCGGCATCATCCCGTTCGGCGACAAGATCCAGGACTACTTCCGCCGCTACGAGTCCGCCCAGACGCAGCTCAACGCCATCATCCAGGCGCTGTACAACGGGCAGGACGAGCTGCGCAAGGACAACGCCGCGCTGAACCTGGAGAAGCAGAACCTCTGGGACACCATGGCGCGGCTGAACCAGTACATCTACGTGGCCGAGCGGCTCGACGCGCAGCTCAGCGCCAAGATCGCCGAGATCCAGGTCGCGGACCCCGACAAGGCCAAGGCCCTGTCCGAGGACGTCCTGTTCTACGTGCGCCAGAAGCACCAGGACCTGCTGACCCAGCTCGCGGTCTCCATCCAGGGCTACCTGGCGATCGACATCATCATCAAGAACAACCTGGAGCTGGTGAAGGGCGTGGACCGCGCCACCACCACGACCGTCTCGGCGCTGCGGACCGCGGTCATCGTGGCCCAGGCGCTGGCGAACCAGAAGCTGGTCCTCGACCAGATCGGCGCGCTCAACACGACCACGTCGAACATGATCGCCGCGACGTCGAAGATGCTGGCCGACCAGTCGGCGAGCATCCAGGAGCAGGCGGCCAGCGCGACGATCGGCCTGCCGCAGCTGCAGTCCGCGTTCCAGAACATCTACGCGACCATGGACTCGATCAGCGACTTCAAGACGCGCGCCCTCGACTCCATGTCGCAGACCATCGGAGTGCTCCAGACGGAGACCGCCAAGTCGCAGGAGTACCTGGAGCGGGCCCGCCGCTCGAGCACGGAGGGTGTCGCGAGCGGCTCCCTCGACCTGAACAAGCTCTGAGGGGGACCGCTCGCGCATGGGGTGGCTGGATGAGTTCTTCGGACGGTTGTCCGGCACGGAGCCGAGCCGTTCGACCCCGGAGCCGGGCGTCCCGGCTCCTCCGACCACAGAGGACCTGCTGACGGCCGTCGAAGCGGTCGAGGCGCGGGTGGCGGCGAGCGTCCCGTCCGTGATCACGGCCCGGGTGCGCCGCGTGTCCGCGGTGGTCCACGAGATGGCGCCCCGGCTCGACCGGCTCGGCGCCGGCTCGCAGCAGGCGCACACGGTCGTGGCGACGGCCACGAGCTACCTGCCGGAGGCCGTCAACAACTACGCGCGCCTGCCGCGGGAGTTCGCGAACACGCGGCCCGTCAACGGCGCCAAGCCCGCGCTGTACGTCCTCTGCGACCAGCTCGACCTGCTCACGAACGTGCTGGGGCAGATCTCCGACGCGGTCTCCCGCCAGGACGCGGTGGCGCTCGTGGCGCACGGCATGTTCCTCCAGGAGAAGTTCGGCAGCTCCGGGCTCTCCCTGCCCGCCCTGCCGACGCCGCCGCAGCCGGGCTCGGGGACAGGCTCCGGCCCGGGCTCCGAGGGCGACGGGGACGACGACGGCAGCCCGGCCCTCAAGCCGCCGGAGCCGACGCCGTGACGCTACGAGGTGTGCGCGCCAGACCGCTTCGACGATCGTCTGTGGCCTCATACGCGGCTCTGGAAGCAGTCTCGCGCGCATCCGAGGGCCCGCCCGAGGACGAGCGCGCACCCGAGGGTGCACGATGAGCGCCGCCGGCCTCGCCGCGGCGCTCGACGCGCACGCCGGCCTGGCCGAGACCGCCGGGGTGGGGCAGGACGCCGCGCGCGCCGAGGGCGAACGACTGGCGGCTGCCGTCGCCGAGTCGTCCCCGCGCGCCCCGCAGGCGTGGCTAGAAGCAACCGGCCGGCCGCACGGCAACAACGCCGCCGCGTCGCTCCAGCCGTTCTTCGAGGCGGCGATCAGCGCACGGCGGTGGCGCTCGGCGCCGACCGACCTGCTCGCCCGGCTGCTCGCGGACGGCTCCCCGCACGCGGCGGCCTACGCCGAGTCCCTGGCCGGGGTGGTCGACGCCGCCGCGGCCCTCGGCGATCCCAGCATCAGCGCGATCGCCGCGGCGGAGGGCACCAAGGCCGTGCACCGGTCGGCAGCCTCCGGCACGACGCCGGCCCCCGGCGCCCCCGCGTCCGGCCTGTCGCCCGCCCGCGGCAGCCTCCGCCCCGCAGACCTGGACCTCGGCCGCCTCACGGGGGCCACGCTCCCGCCCGGCGTCCCGTCGGTCGACTCCATCCTCGACGCGCTGGGCCGCCCCGGCCACGCCCCCGCGGGCACAGCGCTCGGGCCGGCGATCCCCGGCACGCCCCACACGCCCGGCACGCCCCACGCCGGAGGCGAGACCGCCACGGAAGGCGAGCGACCGTCGTCGGCCCCCGAGCCCGAGGTGCCGCCGAAGTCCCTGGAGGAGCTGCTCGCCGAGCTGGACGGCCTGATCGGGCTGGCCCGCGTGAAGAGCGAGATCCGGCGCCAGACCGAGCTGCTCCGCGTGGAGCGCCTGCGCACCGAGGCGGGCCTGACGAAGCCGTCCATGACCCGGCACCTGGTGTTCGTCGGGAACCCGGGGACGGGGAAGACGACGGTGGCCCGGCTCGTGTCGGGCATCTACCGGGCGCTGGGGCTCCTGGAGAAGGGCCACCTCGTCGAGGTGGACCGCTCGGAGCTGGTGGCCGGCTACCTGGGCCAGACCGCGGCCAAGACCACCGAGGTGGTGCAGAGCGCCCTCGGCGGCGTGCTGTTCATCGACGAGGCGTACGCCCTGGCCGAGGACCAGTACGGCAAGGAGGCCGTCGACACCCTGGTCAAGGACATGGAGGACCACCGCGAGGACCTCGTAGTCGTCGTGGCGGGCTACCCGCTGCCGATGGCGCGGTTCATCGCGACCAACCCCGGCCTGGAGTCGCGGTTCGCCAGGACGATCGTGTTCGACGACTACACCGACCACGAGCTGCGCGACATCTTCGCGCTCCTCGCCCGCAAGGCCGACTTCGAGCCGCTGCCCCAGACGCTCGAGCGCTTCGCCGAGCTCGTCGGGCACGAACCACGCGGCGAGGGCTTCGGCAACGGGCGCTGGGCACGCAACATGCTCGACGCCGCCGTGGCCCGCCACGCGTGGCGGCTCCGCGACGTCGCCGCGCCCACCGTGGACGAGCTGCGCCACCTCCTGCCGGAGGACCTGCAGGACGTCGTCGACATCGAGCCCGTCTCGGGGGCGGCCGGTAGTGTGCGGGCCGTCACGGAGCCCGGGACCGAGCAGGACAGCATCACCGAGGACGAGGAGCCCGCATGACAGTCACCACGTCGCCGCAGGGTGCGGCACCGGGTGCCGCCGCGGCTGATCCGTACGCAGCCGCACCGGGCGCAGCCACGCCCGCCGCGGGTGCTGGTGCGCCGGGACGCCCAGCGCCGGCGGGCCGCTCCCGGCTCGCGCGCCGCCTGAGCGACACCCCCGGCCGGCTCGCCCTGGCGACGGTGGTCGCTGTCGTGGCGAGCATCGGTCTGGGGGCGCTGGGCTTCGTCGCGGGGATCGGCCAGTCGGGCGCGCTGGACGACGTGCGCACCGACGCGGCCCAGCTGGTGGGCACGCAGGAGCTGCGCAACGACCTGGTGTCCGCCGACGCGACGGCCACCAACGCGTTCCTCGTGGGCGGCCTCGAGCCGGCCGAGGCGCGCGCCCGGTACGAGGACGCGATGACGTCCGCGGCGCAGGCGGTCCCCCGCCTCGCGGCCGGGGCACCCGAGGACACCGGGCTGCAGAGCGTCAGCGGGGCCATCCAGGAGTACGCGGGCCTCGTCGAGTCGGCCCGCGCCAACAACCGGCAGGGGTTCCCCGTCGGCGCCGCGTACCTGGACCAGGCGTCCGCGACGCTCCGCTCGGGCACGCTGCCCACGCTCGACGAGGTGGCGGGCCAGACGGCGCAGCGTGTCGAGGACGGGCAGTCGTCGGTCGCGTTCACCCAGGCGCTGCTCGCGCTCGTCTGGCTCGGCCTCGTCGGGCTCGTCGGCGTCCAGGTGTGGCTCGCCCGCCGCACCCACCGCGTGCTCAACGTGCGCCTGGTGCTCGGCACCGCCGTGGCGCTCGTCGGCGCCGTGGTGGTGACCGCGGCGGTCGTCGGCGGCAACGGCGTGGCCCGCGGGGTCAACGACGGGCCCTACGGCGCTGTCGTGACGTCGTCGCAGGCCCTCGCCCAGGCGACGGACGCGAAGTCGATGGAGAGCTTCACGCTGATCAAGCGCGGTTCCGGGCAGGCGTACGAGAACCGCTTCGTGGCCTGCACCGACACCTCGGCGCTCACCCCCGAGCAGCTGGCGGACGAGGCGTTCGCCGAGGCCCTGGCCGTCTGCCCGCTGTCGGCGGCCGAGATCCTGGACCAGGCCACGGCCGACGGCCAGCTCGCCGGCAGCTCGTCCACGCTCCTCGGCCAGTGGGTGGCCGAGCACCAGGAGATCCGGGCGCTCGACGACGGCGGCGAGTGGGAGGACGCGGTCGCCGCGGCCACCGCGTCCGGCGAGGGCACCGCCGCTGCCGCGTTCGACGCGTTCGCCGAACAGGTCCGTGACGACATCACCGCGTCCGGGCAGGAGGTCGACCAGCGGCTCGGGTCGGCGTCCGGGACGTCGGCGACGGCGGCATGGGTCGCCCTCCTGGCCGGCCTGATCGCCGCGGTGCTCGCGGCGTCCGGCCTCAACGTGCGAATGAAGGAGTACCGATGAGGGGCATCCGGCGCACGCTGTCGCTCGCGCTCGCTACCGTGCTGCTGGCCGGGACGGCCGCGTGCGCGCCGTCGTCCGACGTGCCGGCGGGCGTGGCCGCCATCCGTCTGCAGGCCCAGGCCCAGGCGGAGGCAGCGGCCAAGACCGAGGCCGGGACCGGCGCCGCCTCGGGGACCACCTCGGGCAGCCTTCCCGCAGCGGTCGAGGCGTGCGACGACGGGACCGAACCGGTCGCCTCCTACGCCCCCGAGGGCGCGCTGCCCGGTCCGGGCGCGCTCCCGGCGGGCAGCACCATGGCGGCGATCCGGGACCGCGGCGTGCTCAAGGTGGGCGTGTCCGCAGACACCCTCCTCATGGCGGCGCGCAACCCGCTCACCGGCAAGATCGAGGGCTTCGACGTGGACATCGCCCGGGAGGTCTCGCGCGCCATCTTCGGCGACCCGGACCGGATCCAGTTCCGCGTGATCACCTCAGGCCAGCGCATCTCCGTGCTGGAGGACCACGAGGTGGACCTGGTGGTCCGCGCGTTCACCATCAACTGCGACCGCTGGGAGAACATCGCCTTCTCCGCGGAGTACTTCCACTCCGGGCAGAAGGTCCTCGTCCCGCGCGACTCGACCGCGACCGGCGTGGCCGACCTCGAGGGCGGGCGCGTGTGCGCGCCCGAGGGCACCACCACGCTGGAGCGCCTGTCCCAGTGGGAGGGCATCGAGGCCGTGCCGGCCGCGACGCACACCGGCTGCCTGGTCCTGTTCCAGCAGGGCGAGGTCGACGCGATCACGGGCGACGACACGGTCCTGGCCGGTTTCGCCGCCCAGGACCCGTACGCCAAGGTGGTGGGCGCGGCGATCAGCGACGAGCCCTACGGCGTCGGGATCCCGGCCGACCAGGTGGACCTCGTGCGGTTCGTGAACGGCGTCCTGGAGCGGACCAAGGCCGACGGGACGTGGGCCGCGAGCTACAGCAGGTGGCTCGGCGTGCTCGGCACCGCACCTGCCCCGCCGGCGCCGGTGTACGGACGCACGCCGTGACCCAGAGCGCCTCGGCAGGTTCGCCGGGCGCTTCCGTGGGCGCCGGCGCGGGCGCCCCCGCGGGCGCCGGGTCGGCCGTCCACGCCCCCCAGGCGCCCGGGGGTCTCGGCGTCGCCGCCGAGCCCCGCGCGCTGCTCACCTACCTCACCGACCTCGAGGCGTGGCTCGACGCGCGCCGGGCGGAGCTGGACCGGCTCGACGCCGCCGCGCGGCGGTCTGCGGACCCGTCGGCCTTCACCGCCGACGTGGTCCTCGCCCTGACCCTGTGGCAGGCCGTGCGCACGCGCACGGACGAGCTGGTCCGGGTCTGGGACTCGGGCCGCGCGAGCATCGTGGAGCGGGAACGCATCTCGCAGCTCGTCTGGGGCCGCCTCGGCGGTGACCCCGCCACGTCGCTGCTCTCGCTGGTCGAGGCTGCCCGGCTCTGCGACGCCCTGGCCGGCCAGCTCGCCACCCGCCTCTCCTACGACCCGCACGCGGCCGACCTCGCCACGCGCCTCCGCACGGTCGCGGCGGGCATCGCGCGCGCCGAGGACGCGGCGCGCGGCGACGACGTGGCCCGCGTCGCGCGCCTGCGCGAACGGCTCGGCAAGGTGCGCGCGGACGCCTCCCGCGGCGCCGACGTCGCCGGTCCGCTCGCGGAGCTCGAGGCGGAGATCGCCCGCACCGAACGGGACCTGATCGTCGCCGGTGCCCGACGCCGGTCGCTCGTCCGGGACCGGGAGCGTGCCGTCGCGCTGCGGGAGACCCTCGCGGCACGGGCGCCGGTCCTCGCGGAGGTCGCCGAGCGCTGCCGCCGCGAGATCGCCGCGCCGCCCCGCCTCGCCGTGCCCGACGTCAACCGCCTGGGCGAGGTGCCGTCCGACCGGGACGCGCTCGCCACCTACGTGGAGCGCCTCGGCGCCGTGGAGCGCGCGCTCGACGCCTGCGAGGAGGCGTACACCGGCCCCCTCCGCGAGCGGGCCGAGCTGCGGTTCCGCGTGAAAGGGCTCCTGACCCGCGCCGGCCGCAACGGCCGCGCAGCCTCCGCGACGGTGGTCGCCGGGACCGCCGAGGCCCGCGACGCCCTCGAGACCACACCGTGCGACCTGGCGCTCGCCCGCCACTTCGTCGACCAGCTGGAGGTCCTCGTGCGCGACCTCCCGGAAGGACACCGATGACGACCGAGACCTGCGTCGAGCCGGGCTGCACCGGCACTATCGAGGACGGCTACTGCAACGTCTGCGGGTCGCCTGCGGGCGGCAGCGGGAGCGCGGCGTCCGCCGCCGGCAGCTCAGCGACCTCCGTGAGCGGCACCGCCGCGCTCGGCACCTCAGGACTGGGCACCGCCGGCCTCGGCACGTCGGCGATCGCTCCCATGGGCGAGGCCGCGACGGGACGGACGAGCTCCGCGCGCCTGGCGAGCGTGGCGATCGGCTCCGCCCGCACCACGGCGGGCGGCACGCGCGCGACGCGCCGCATCGGCACGGGCTCCACCCGGCTGCGCGGCCACCGCCTCGGCGCGGGCCTCACGACGGTGCCCCCGGCGCCGGTGACCGACCCGCTGCAGGCCGTCATGGCGGTCCCCGAGCTGGCGGAGAACAAGCGGTACTGCCCCTCCTGCGGCGAGCCGGTGGGCCGCACGCGCGAGGGCGTCCCCGGAAGGTCCGCGGGGTTCTGCGGGCACTGCGGCACCCGCTACGACTTCACGCCCACGCTGCACCCGGGCGACCTGGTGGGCGGGCAGTACGAGGTGGTGGGCTGCCTGGCCCACGGTGGCCTCGGCTGGATCTACCTGGCGCGCGACCGCAACGTGAACGGCCGCTGGGTGGTGCTCAAGGGCCTGCTGAACTCGGGCGACAAGGACGCGTACGAGGCCGCGGTGGCCGAGCGCCAGTTCCTCGCCGAGGTGGAGCACCCGCTCATCGTCGAGATCTACAACTTCGCCCTGCACGAGGGTGCGGGCTACACGGTCATGGAGTACGTGGGCGGGCGCTCCCTCAAGCAGATGCTCGGGGAGCGTCGCGAGGCCAACAACGGCGTGAACGACCCGTTCCCGGTGGACCAGGCGATCGCGTACCTCCTGGAGGTGCTGCCCGCCTTCTCCTACCTCCACGACCACGACCTGCTCTACTGCGACTTCAAGCCGGACAACATCATCGCGCAGGGCGACGGCGTGAAGCTGATCGACCTGGGTGGCGTGCGGCGCGCGGACGACATGACGTCGGCCATCTTCGGCACGGTGGGCTACCAGGCGCCGGAGGTGCCCGAGCTCGGCCCGTCCGTGGCGTCCGACCTCTTCACGCTCGGGCGCACGCTCGCGTCCCTCGTGCTGGACTTCCGCGGGAACACCACCGTGTACGCGGCGTCGCTCCCGCCCGTCTCCGAGACCCCCGTCTTCCAGAAGTACGACTCGTTCTACCGCTGGCTCGCCAAGGCGTGCGCCCCCGAGCCGGCCGACCGGTTCGCCACGGTGGACGAGGCCCGCGGCCAGCTGCTCGGCGTCCTGCGCGAGGTCGTGGCCACCGACAAGGGGGCCGGCCACGCCGCCACCGCGTCCGCCACGTCCGTGCTGTTCGACGCCCCGCTCACCGACGAGGCGGACCACCCGCTCTCCTGGGACCAGCTCCCCACCCTCAAGGTGGACCCGGGCGACCCGATGTCGAGCTGGCTCGTCGGCGTCAACGTGGCCGACCCGGAGGCGCGGATCGCCGCCCTGGAGCGGGCCCCGGAGCAGACCGTCGAGGTGCGGCTCGCCACGGCACGCGCCGCGATCGAGGCCGGCCGGACGGACCAGGTGGCCGAGGTGGTGGCTGCGGTCCTCGAGGAGGACCCGTGGGAGTGGCGGGCGGCCTGGATGCAGGGCCTGAACCTCATGGCCACGGGCGACCCGACGGGGGCGCGAGCCTCCTTCAACGCCGTCTACGGGCAGGTCCCCGGCGAGCTCGCGCCCAAGCTGGCGCTGGCCACGGCCTGCGAGCTCTCGGGCGAGCCCGGCATCGCCGAGCAGCTCTACATGGTGTGCGCCCGCTCGGACGCCAACTACATCGGGCCGGCCGCGTTCGGTCTCGCGCGGATCCGCTCCGCCGCGGGCGACCGCGACGGCGCGCTGCGCGCCCTCGACCTCGTGGGTCCCACGCGGAGCTCCTACGGCGACGCGCGGCTCCAGCGGGCGCGGCTGCTCGTCGGCTCCGACGGCGGGCTCCCCGCGCTGGCCGACGGCGTCTCGGGCCTCGACGGCGCGCCCGTGCCCGACCGTCAGCGCACGCTCGTCACCGTCGACGCCCTCACCTCCGCGCTCGACCTGGTGATCCGCGAGGGCGCTCAGCCAGGGCTGCGCGTCGGCGGGGCGGAGGCCACCGAGCCCACCCTGCGTGACGGCCTGGAGCAGGCCCTGCGCCACCTGGCGCACCTCAGCGAGGACCGGGCGGAGCGCGTGACGCTCGTCGACCGGGCCAACGCCGTCCGGCGCTGGACCCTGCGATGAGCGATCCCACCAGCAAGGAGACAGGCAGCGAGATGAGTACCGACACGGCCGCGGTCGTCACGTGTCCCGAGTGCGGCGAGGTCGCAGCACCGGGAGCGCGGTTCTGCGAGGGCTGCGGCACGAGCCTCACGCCCCCGGCACCCGACGCAGGCAACGGCAGCGGCGTCACCGCCGACGGCGCCCCCGCTCCCGGCGGGCCCCCGCACCCGGGCCTGACGGCCCGCCCGGGCGAGGTGCAGGAGGCCGCGCCGCCGCCGTCGGCCACCGTGCTGGACCCCGACCCCGACTCCGGGGTGGTCCCCGCGGCCCGGCCGTGCGCCGCCTGCGGGGGGCGCGTCGCGGCCGACGGCTACTGCGAGGCCTGCGGCACGCCCGCGCAGTCCGAGCGCGACCACTTCGAGGAGCACCCCGCGTCCTGGGTGGCCGGCGTGTGCGACCGGGGCATCCGGCACGCCCGCAACGAGGACGCGATGGCGCTCGCCACCGGGCCCGCGCCCGGGACGAGCCCGGACCGCTTCGCGGCGCTCGTGGTGTGCGACGGCGTGTCGAGCGCCCCGGACTCCGACGTCGCGTCGCTGGCCGCGTCGCGGGCAGCCCGCGACGTGCTGGCGACGTACGGCCCGGGGGGCACCCCGGCGTCGGGCGCGCCGGTGACGGGCGGCACGTCGGCCCGCATCGCGGGCTGGACCGACGCGCTCGTGGCGTCGTCCCGCGCGGCGAGCGCAGCCGTCGTGGAGGCCGCGGCCTCGATCGCGGCGGGCCGCTCCCCCGAGGACCCGGTCCGCGAGCCGCCGTCGTGCACGTTCGCCACAGCCGTCGTGGACGGCGACCTCGTAGTGGCGGGCTGGATCGGCGACTCGCGCGTCTACTGGCTGCCCGACTCCGGCGAGGCGGAGCAGCTGAGCGTCGACGACTCGTGGGCGCAGGAGATGATCGCCGCGGGCATCCCCCGCGAGCAGGCCGAGAACGCGCCGCAGGCGCACGCCATCACGCGCTGGCTCGGGCCGGACGCACCGGACGCCGACGCGCACTGCGCCGCGACCGTGGCCCGGGGGCCGGGCTGGCTCCTCGTCTGCTCCGACGGCCTGTGGAACTACTGCTCGCCCGCCGGCGACGTGCTGGACCTGGTGCACCGGGTCCAGGAGGAGCACGCGGGCGAGCCGCTCGCCATGTCGGGCGCGCTCGTGCGCTGGGCCAACGAGCAGGGTGGCCGCGACAACATCACCGCCGCGCTCGCGCGGCTCGTGCCCACCGGGCGCGACCGCGGCTCCGCCGCACAGCCCGCTCCCGCCGCCCCCTGACCGTCCGACTTCGATAGCCTTCAAGTCACCTGAACCCGAAGGAGCCCACAGTGGCCGATTTCACCGCCGAGGTCTTCCAGAACGAGTTCCTGTCCGACGGCGCCACGGACGTGCACGCGATCGTGACCGTCACCTGCTCGGGCGCGGGGACCGCCGGGGGCGTCGGCTCCACGAGCGACGGCTCGACGGCCGAGATCATCATCGTCGACACGTCGGGCTCGATGCAGGGCCGGAACATGGAGTCCGCCAAGCACGCGGCCGCGGTGGCCGTGGACCAGATCGCCGACGGCACCTGGTTCGCGGTGGTCGGCGGCTCGCACGTCGCGGAGCGGATCTTCCCGTACCCCAACGCACGCGTCTCGATGGTGGCCATGGAGCCGGGCGCCCGTGAGGAGGCCAAGCGCGCGATCGCCCGCATGGCGCCCGGCGGCGGCACGGCCATCTCGACGTGGCTGCGCATGGCCGACGAGCTGTTCAGCACGGTCCCCGCAGCGCAGAAGCACGCGATCCTGCTCACGGACGGCAAGAACGAGTCCGAGGCGTCGGTGAACCTGGACCGGGTGATCCAGCAGGTCACGGGCCACTTCCAGTGCGACGCCCGCGGCGTCGGCGACCGCTGGGTCGTGGAGGAGCTACGGAAGATCTCCACCGCCCTGCTCGGCACCGTGGACCTCATCGCGCAGCCCGAGGACATCGCCGACGACTTCGCCGCCCTGGTCCAGAAGGCGATGTCGCGCGGCGTCGCGGCGGCCGAGCTCCGCGTCTGGGCGCCCCAGGGTGCGCAGGTCCTGTTCGTGCGCCAGGTCGCGCCCACCGTGGAAGACCTCACGGCGCGGCGCAGCGAGCTCAACGCGCTCACCGGCGCCTACCCCACGGGCGCGTGGGGCGACGAGTCGCGCGACTACCACGTGGCCGTCCGCGTCGCGTCCCGTCCGGTGGGCTCGGAGCAGCTCGCCGCCCGTGTCCAGCTCGCGGTCGGCGGCGAGGTGGTCTCGTCCGGCCTGGTGAAGGCCAAGTGGTCCGACGACGACGCGCTCACCACGCGCATCAGCCCCGAGGTGGCGCACTACACCGGGCAGGCGGAGCTGGCGTCGGTCATCCAGGAGGGTCTCGCCGCGAAGGCCGCGGGCGACGAGGCCACGGCCACGGTCAAGCTCGGCCGCGCCGTGCAGCTCGCCGCGGAGACGGGCAACGACGAGGCCACCTCGCGACTGCGCAAGATCGTGGAGGTCGAGAACGAGGAGCAGGGCACCGTCCGGCTGAAGCGCAATACCGCCAAGCTCGACGAGATGGCCCTCGACACCGCGTCGACCAAGACCACGCGGGTCCGGAAGTCATGAGCGTCGTCTGCCCCGAGGGGCACACCAGCACCTCCACGGACTACTGCGACGTCTGCGGCGCACCGATCGCCGCGGCTGCGGCGTCGGCGACCCCGTCAGCGCCCGCGGCCGCCCCGGCCGGGGGGCCGACGCCGGCGTCGTCCTCCTCGGGCGGCAGCAGCCCCGTGACGTGCCCGCAGTGCGACGAGCTGTCCCCCTCCGGGTCGCTGTTCTGCGAGAACTGCGGGTACGACTTCACCACCGGCACGCCGGCCGTGCCCACGCCCCCGCCGTCCGCCCTGGACCTGGGAGACCTCGGCCGTCCCGGCGCCGGGTCCGGTGCCGCCTCCGGTCCGGTGCACGCGCCCGGCGCCCCCGCCGACCCGGCCCAGGTGGCCCCGGAGAGCGGTCAGGCGGTCGTCAGCCCGCCGCCCCTGCCGGGCTCCGGCCAGGGGGGCGGGCCGGCCGCGGGGGGCGAGCCGGCGGCGTCGGCCCCTGACGGCCCGGGACTGTCGGCGCCCGCAGTGCCCGGCCCCGACACCTGGGTGGCGGAGGTCTGGGTGGACCCCGACTGGTACGCGCACGAGAAGCCCGAGGACCCGATGCCGTCCCCCGGCCTGCCCGGCCTGGTGACGCTGCGGCAGCGCAGCCTGCTCGTGGGCCGGCCGTCGAAGAGCCGGGGCATCCACCCGGACATCGACTGCGGCACCGACGCGGGCGTGTCCCGGCGGCACTGCCAGCTCTCGTCGGACGGGCAGCGCTGGTGGGTGGAGGACCTCCAGTCGGCGAACGGGACCTACGTCGCGGCGGCGGGCGAGCCGCTGCCCGAGGACCCGATCACGCCGGGCCAGCGCCGCGAGGTGGCGGACGGCGACCGCGTCTTCGTGGGCGGCTGGACCCGGCTCGTGATCCGCAAGGCCCTGCCGGGCGAGGCCTGACCGCCCCGCCGCCTCACCCGGGGCGGCGGGTCAGGCGGGCCGCGAAGACGCCGCACGCGATGAGCGCCACGGCGTTCACCGCGAGGAGGACCCGGTAGTCGACCACGGCGAGCAGTGCCGCCCCGAGGAGCGTGAAGATGACCGCGGGGAAGTTGTTGAGCAGGTGGCTCGCCGCCGCCGCCCGGCCCTGCAACCGGGCCGGCGTGCTGATCTGGCGTTCCGTCACATAGGCGATGACGGTCATCGTGATGCCGAACCCGAGCGGCGCCATGGCCAGGACCGTCAGCACGAGCACCTCGAGCATCATCAGCGCCATGCCGAGCCCGGCCACCACGAGCCCGCCCGCGAGCACCGGCACCCGGCCGAACCGGTCCATCAGGCGGGGCGTGAGCAGCCCCGCGACAAAGCCCGCGAGCCCTTGCACCACGGTGACGGGGCCGAGCCACGCGGCGGGGACGCCGACTCCGTCCAGGAGGGCGAAGGCGACACTGTTGATCAGCCCGCTCGCCGCCATGGCCCCGAGCGTCGCCACCGTGAGGCCGGCGAGGGGCTGCGTGCCGAACAGGTGCCGGAACCCGGCCGTGAGCCGGGCGAGGTACGTCTCGGCCTCCGGGGCGGGCTCGTGCGCTGACTCCGTCAGGCGCACGAGCGCGAAGATGACGGCCGCGCCGCCGAACGCCGCCATGGTGGTCACGACGAGCGGGACCGGGCCTGCGACCGCGTAGACGCCCGCCCCGGCGAACGGCATGGCGATCCGGAAGGTCTGGTCGATCATCGAGAGCCGCCCGTTGGCATGGCCCAGGGCGACGTCGGGCATCAGGTCGCGCAGCAGGCCGGACTGGCAGGCCCCGGTCACGTAGGCGACCGACGAGTACAGGACCGTCACCACGTAGACGACCCAGACCTGGCTTGCGTCGTGCACCCACAGCAGGGGCACCAGGCAGGCCGCGCCACCGGCGTAGGCGAGGGAGATGAGCCGGCGGCGGGAGAACCGGTCGGCGAGCTGGCCGAGGAACGGCGAGGCGAGCGCGGGGATGCCGAGCAGGGCGAACGTGGCGCCGCCCAGGGCGACGTTGCCCGTCAGGTCGGTGACCCAGACCGCGAGGATCAGCGTCAGCACCGAGTCGGCGAAGTTGGACAGCGCCCAGCCGACGGTGACGGTCCGGAAGACCGGGGTCCGCAGGGCAGCCTTCGGGTCGACGGCGGCTCCGGTGGCCGCGACCGCGGCGTCCGGCGCCGGGCCGGTGCTCATGCCTGCTCCTCGAGCTCGAAGTAGGTGGCGCCGAAGAACTGTGCGCGCAGCGCGCCCTCAGGCCGCAGAGCAGGGTCGCTCCGCCCGGCGAACCGCTCGGACAACCGCTCCAGGTCGCGCGACACCTCGTCCAGCTCCTCGCGGGTGGCCCAGAACGCCTGGCTGGTCTGGGTCGTCGCGAGGACGTCGTCCGCGTCGACCGCGTCCACCGCCGCGACCCAGCGCTGGATCCGCGAGAACTGCTCGGCGAGGTACACGGTGGCGAACGCCTTGGCCGCGTCCACGGACTCCGGGACGGCAAAGTCGGGGCGCACGCTGAAGCCGCCCGCCGAGCGCCACGGGCGCTCCTTGCCGCGCGGCTCGGCCCGCTCCACGAACCCGTACTTCTCCAGCTGGCGGAGGTGGAACGAGCAGCTCGCCACGGACTCCCCGATGCGCTCGGCGCACTCGGTCGCCGTCAGCTCCCGCTCCGGGCCGAAGAGGTTCAGCAGCTTGAGCCGCGTGGGATGGGTGAGTGCGCGGATGTTCTCCGGGCTGCTCGCGACATGTTCGGACATAGCGCCACAGTAGAACGCTAAAGACACCTTGCGCAAGAACTCTTTAGCAAGAGGTCTTGATCGAGGCGTCGAGGCCGCCCGGGTCTCGACCCAGCCCAGGGGAACCCGCTGGAGAAAATGTCGTGCGCAACACACTCGTAACCTGCCCGAGTGGTGCCCGCGCCGCCCCAATCCCGCAGAAAGCCGGGCATTGCGGCGCGCCATCCCGTCCCATACCGGACAGACCGTGCCGCATATCACGTTGTGGACATCCCCGGAACCGAGGACGATGTAACACGACGGAAACACTCCGCCGCACCTGGCCCGACCCGGGCCGAACCACCAGACCCGCGCACCCTGCGGATCGACCAGAAGGACACGCACACCATGTATCTCCAGGCCATCTTCGACTCCGTCCGGATCGAGCAGCGCGAGCAGGTCCGCGACGCCGAGCGCTCGGCGAGCGCCCAGCGACGCCTCGACCGTCGTCGGCGCGGTGCGGTCAGCACCCGCAAGCCCGCCCGGACCGCCTGAGCCTCCCGGTGCCCCGGCACCCCCGGCAGGCCTCACCCGACAGGCCCCTCCCCCGTCGCCACCGCGACGAGGAGGGGCCTTCTCGCATCCCGGCCCGGCGCGCCCGGACGACGGCGTCCCGACGCCGGACCCGTGCCCGTCGGCCTAGAGTGTGCCCGTGAGTGCACAACCGAACGACCGCATCGTGTGGATCGACTGCGAGATGACCGGCCTGGACACGCGCGCCGACGCGCTGGTCGAGGTCGCCGCCGTCGTCACCGACTCCGAGCTCAACGTGCTGGGCGACGGCGTGGACGTCCTGGTCGCCCCGCCTGCCGCTGCGCTGGAGCAGATGAACGACTTCGTCCGCACCATGCACACCACCTCCGGCCTCCTCGAGGAGCTGGCCGGCGGGGTCACCCTCGCCGAGGCGGAGAAGCGCGTGCTGGAGTATGTGCGCGAGTGGGTCTCCGAGCCCGGCAAGGCCCCGCTGGCGGGCAACTCCGTGGGCACCGACAAGTCGTTCCTGGACCGCGACATGCCGGACCTGGTCGGCTACCTGCACTACCGGATCATCGACGTCTCCTCGATCAAGGAGCTCGCCCGCCGCTGGTACCCGCGCGTCTACTTCGCCTCGCCGAAGAAGGGCGGCGGCCACCGCGCGCTCGCCGACATCCTGGAGAGCATCGACGAGCTGCGCTACTACCGCGAGGCCCTCTTCGTGCCCCAGCCCGGCCCCGACACCGCCACCGCGCGGGCCGTCGCCGCGAGCGTGATCGAGACGTCCGTCACGAAGCGGTCCACCGCTTCGTAACCGGGTCTGCACGAGGGCTCGGACCATGTACACTTTTCGACGGTCGAGGTCATCAGATTCTCGGCCCGAACTGAGTACGGCATGGTGGGTATAGCTCAGCTGGTAGAGCACCTGGTTGTGGTCCAGGGGGTCGCGGGTTCAAGTCCCGTTACTCACCCCATGGAAAGGCCCCCTCGCAGCAGCGAGGGGGCCTTTCGCGTGCCGGTCGCGGCACGCGGACGACTCACGCCAGACGCGCCACGATCGCGTCCGCCAGCCGCTCCGCCGCCTTGGCGTCACCCGAGAACTGCATCCAGAGCGACGGCTCGGTGAGCTCGAGCTCGATCACCATCGGGGTGCCGTCGTCGCGGGTCACGAGGTCCACGCGGGCGTAGAGCAGCGGCTCGCTCGTGCCGAGCTCCTTCGCGGCGGCGTCGAGCGCACGGCGGGCGACCTCCACCTGGGCCTCGGACGCCTCGAACGGCGTCATGACCTCCTCCTGGTACAGCCCCTGCGTGGGGCGCGACGGCCCGGTGAGGAGCGCGTTCTTGCGCACGGCGTGCGTGTGCTCGCCGTCCACGAAGACCAGGCAGGTCTCGCCCGCGGTGTCCACGCTCGTGACGTAGGGCTGGATCATGGCCCAGCGGCCGCTGATCAGCAGCTCGTTCGCGTGCATGATCGCCAGCGCGCGCGACTCGGCCGAGATCGGCTGGTAGCGACCGGTGTCCTTCGCCCCCGCGCTGACCACGGGCTTGACCACGAAGTCGCCGAACGCGGGCATGCGCGTGTGGATGGCACGCTTCGACAGGTGGCGCTCCGGGTCCAGCCAGATGGTGGGGATGACCGGCACGCCGGCCTCCTCCAGCACCCGCAGGTACCGCTTGTCCGTGTTCCAGCGGATCACGTCGGCGCTGTTGAGCAGGTGCGGCACGGAGTCGGCCCACGCCAGGAACTGGTCGCGGCGGGCAGAGTAGTCCCAGGTGGAGCGCACCACGACGAGGTCGAAGGCCGACCAGTCCACCGACGGGTCGTCCCACACGACGGCCGCCGCGTCCACGCCACGGGCGACGAGAGCGTCGACGAGAGGACGGTCGTCGGCATCGAGATCGGGCAGCACGGAGCAGGTGGCCAGGGCAACGCGGGCGTTCGAAGTCACGGGAGCAGACTATCGGCGGGTGGCGACAAGCCCGTCCAGGACCAGGGTGACGTCCGTCAGAGCCCGTACGACTCGAGGAAGCGCAGCCAGACCTCGCTCACCGTCGGGTACGCGGGTACGGCGTGCCACAGCCGGTCGAGCGGCACCTCCCCCACGATCGCGATCGTGGCCGCGTGGAGCATCTCGCCCGCGTCGGGCCCCACGAACGTGGCCCCCACCAGGACACGCCGCTCGGTGTCGACGAGCACCTGGGCCTGGCCGGCGTACCCCTGGCCGGCCACGGTGGCACCGGCCACCCAGGACAGGTCGTACGACACCGCCCGTACGGGGAGCCCGGCCTCGCGCGCCTCGCGCTCGGTGAACCCGACCCACGCGACCTGCGGCCGCGTGAACACCACCTGAGTACGCGCGACGTGGTCGGCGGTCGCCGCGTACCGCGTCCAGCGAGAAGCCTCCTGCCCGACGCCGGGGGCCTCCTCTCCCCGCGTCGGCGCCTCCTCCCCGCCGCCGCTCCCGTACCGTGCCGCGATCACGTCTCCCGCCACGCGCGCCTGGTACTTGCCCTGGTGGGTGGTGGGCGCGCGTCCGGTCACGTCGCCGCAGGCGTAGAGCCAGCCGCCCGGCACGCCGCGCACCTGCATCGACTCGTCGACGTCCAGCGGGCCGTCGGGCTCGAGCCCGACACTGTCGATCCCGAGGTCGCCGGTCCGGGGAACCCGGCCGGTGGCGACGAGGAGCTCGGCCGCGGTCACGGTGTCGTCGGACCCGCCGTCTGTCCCCGAGTGCGTCACCGTGACGATCCCGTCAGCGGTCCGCTCCACCGACCTCGCCTCGACGCCGAGGCGCACGTCGACGCCCGCCTCGCGCAGGGACGCCGCGACAGCCTCTCCGGCGAACGGCTCGGCCGCGCCGAGCAGCCCGCCCCGCGCCAGGATCGTCACCCGGGAGCCGAGGTCGGCGAAGGCGGTGGCCATCTCGGTCGCCACGACGCCCCCGCCGAGCACCACGAGCGACTCCGGGACGTCCTTGACGCCGGTCGCCTCCCGGCTGGACCACGGCTCGGCCCCGACGATGCCCGGCACGTCGGGGAGCACAGGGATGCTCCCCGTCGCTGCGACGACGGCGTGGCGGGCGCGCAGCAGCCGCGTGCCCTGCCCAGCCCCCGCGGAGGGCGACTCGCCCGACCCGGGCGCCGCGTCGCCGTCGGGCAGCGAGACCTCCACGAGGCGCTCCCCGGTGAGCCGCGCGTGACCCCGGACGAGCGTGAGGCCCGCGCCCTCGACCCACTCGACCTGGCCCGCGTCGTCCCAGTCGTGCGTCACCTCGTCGCGCCAGGCCAGGACCGCCGCCGGGTCGGGCGCACCCGGGTCGGCGAGGCCCGGCACGTCGCGCGCCAGCGCCCGGACCGCCCCCGGGCGCAGCAGCACCTTGGAGGGCATGCAGGCCCAGTAGGAGCACTCGCCCCCCACCAGCTCGGCCTCGACGAGCGCGACCGTCAGGCCGGTACGGGAGGCGCGGTCGGCGGCGTTCTCCCCCACGGGGCCGCCACCGATCACGACGACGTCGAAGAGCTCCTCAACAGGGTCCATCCCGCCATCCTGCCGCGCCGCGGCCTGGTTCACCACGCCCAGGCCGCGCACGTCGTCGGGCACCGCGGGCTGTCCGCTTCGAGAACGCCATCAGGTGCTGCTTCCGCGGGGGAGGCGGCACCTGATGGCGTTCTCGAAGCGGACCTCCGGGTCAGGCCAGGCCCGCGCGGCGCAGGGCCTCCGCCATCGCCGTGTTCGCCGGCGCTGCCTCGCGGCCGCCGCGGCCACCCGAGCCACCGGAACCACCCGGGCGCCCGTCGCGACCGCCTCGCGGGCCGGAGCCGTCGCGGCGTCCGCGACCGCCGTCGCCGCGCCCGCCGCCGGAGCCGCCAGAGCCGCCCGCACCCGAGCCCGAGCCCGTGCCCGTGCCGCCGGCCGGGACCACCGACACCTCGTCGTCGAGGCGGAGCGTCAGCGCGATCCGCTTGCGGGGCAGGTCCACGTCGAGGACCTTCACCTTCACGATGTCGCCGGACTTCACGACCTCGCGCGGGTCGTTCACGAACGACTTCGACATCGCCGACACGTGGACCAGGCCGTCCTGGTGCACGCCGACGTCGACGAACGCGCCGAACGCGGCAACGTTGGTGACCTGGCCCTCGAGGATCATGCCGGGGACCAGGTCGGACAGGGTCTCCACGCCGTCCGCGAAGGAGGCCGTGGTGAACGCGGGACGCGGGTCACGGCCCGGCTTCTCCAGCTCGGCGAAGATGTCCGTGACGGTCGGCAGACCGAACGTGGAGTCCACGAACTCCGTCGGCTTCAGCGTGCGCAGGGCGCCCGCGTTACCCATGAGCGACCGGACGTCCGCCCCGGCCGCCGAGACGATCCGGCGCGCGAGAGGGTAGGCCTCGGGGTGCACCGACGACGCGTCGAGCGGCTCGTCGCCGCCCGTGACCCGGAGGAAGCCGGCGCACTGCTCGAACGCCTTCGGGCCCAGGCGGGGCACCTTCTTCAGGGCCGCGCGGGAGGGGAAGGCGCCGTTCGCGTCGCGGTAGGCGACGATGTTCTCCGCCAGGCCCGTGGTGATGCCGGAGACGCGGGCGAGCAGCGGCACGGACGCCGTGTTGAGGTCCACGCCCACACCGTTCACGCAGTCCTCGACCACCGCGCTCAGCGAGCGCGACAGCTTGGTCTCGGTGATGTCGTGCTGGTACTGGCCCACGCCGATCGACCTGGGGTCGATCTTCACGAGCTCTGCCAACGGGTCCTGGAGCCGGCGCGCGATCGACACGGCACCGCGGATCGACACGTCGAGGTCGGGGAGCTCGGCCGACGCGTACGCCGACGCCGAGTACACCGACGCCCCGGCCTCCGACACCACGGCCTTGGTGAGGCCCAGCTGTGGCGCCTTCTTGATGAGCTCGGCCGCGAGGCGTTCCGTCTCGCGCGAGGCCGTCCCGTTGCCGATGGCGATCAGGTCGACGTTGTGCTTGGCGCAGAGCGCGCCCAGCTTCGCGAGCGACTCGTCCCAGCGGTTCGCGGGCACGTGCGGGTAGATCGTGTCGGTGGCCACGACCTTGCCCGTGGCGTCCACGACCGCGACCTTCACGCCCGTGCGCAGGCCCGGGTCAAGGCCCATCGTGGCGCGGGTGCCTGCCGGGGCGGCCAGCAGCAGGTCACGGAGGTTCGCCGCGAAGATGCGCACCGCCTCGTCCTCGGCCTCGGAGCGCAGCCGCAGGCGGGCGTCGATGCCGAGGTGGACCAGGATGCGCGTCCGCCAGGCCCAGCGGACGGTGTCCACGAGCCAGCGGTCCGCCGGGCGACCCTGCGCCGCGACGCCGAACCGGCGCGCGATCTCGCCCTCGAAGCTGGACGGGACGCCGGGCTCGGTGGGCTCCTCCGGCTCGATCGTCAGGTCGAGCACGTCCTCCTTCTCGCCGCGGAACATGGCGAGGACGCGGTGCGACGGGAGGCCCGCCAGCGCCTGCGAGAAGTCGAAGTAGTCGGCGAACTTGGCGCCGGCCTCCTCCTTGCCCTCACGGACCTTGGACACCATGCGCCCGGTGGTCCAGAGCCGGTCGCGCAGGGTGCCGATGAGGTCGGCGTCCTCCCCCATGCGCTCGATCAGGATGGCACGGGCGCCGTCGAGCGCCGCCGCGGTGTCGGCGACCTCGCCGGTCACGTAGGGTGCGGCCGCGTCGGCCGGGTCGAGCGACGGGTCGGTCAGCAGCGCCAGCGCGAGCGGCTCGAGCCCGTTCTCGCGGGCGATCTGCGCCTTGGTGCGCCGCTTCGGCTTGAAGGGGAGGTAGATGTCCTCGAGCCGGGCCTTGGTGTCGGCGGTGAGGATCTGGGTGCGCAAGGCGTCGTCGAGCTTGCCCTGCTCCTCGATCGACGCCAGGATCGCCGCCCGCCGCTCCTCGAGCTCCCGCAGGTAACGCAGCCGCTCCTCCAGCGCGCGGAGCTGGATGTCGTCGAGCGTGCCCGTCACCTCCTTGCGGTAGCGCGCGATGAAGGGCACCGTCGCGCCCTCGTCCAGCAGGCCGACCGCGGAAGCCACCTGCGACTCCCTCACGCCCAGCTCGTCTGCGATGCGCCGGTTGATGCTCAGCACTGTCCGTTACCTCACCTTCCTGCGAGTCCCGACGCATCCTGCCAGCCCGCTCGCGGGGTTGTCGCATCGGCGGCGAGCGGCTCCCGTGTTCGGCAGGAGCGAAACGCCCGAATCGAACCACCCGAACTGGCGTTCGGAGTTATAACGTGGTCGGCATGCCGATCGAGTTCCGCGCCGTCCGGAAGGTCTATCCCGACGGCACCGTCGCGGTGGACGACTTCAGCCACCATGTGCCGTCGCACAAGACCGTGGCCCTCGTCGGCTCGTCCGGGTCCGGCAAGACCACGCTCCTGCGGATGGTCAACCGGATGGTCGACCCCTCGTCCGGCTCCGTCCTGATCGACGACGAGGACGTGCGCACCCTGGACCCGGTCGTGCTGCGGCGGTCGATCGGCTACGTCCTCCAGGCCGGAGGCCTGCTCCCGCACCGCACGGTGCTCGACAACATCGCGACGGTCCCCGTCCTCTCCGGCACCCCACGGCGGGCCGCCCGCACGGCGGCCACGGAGCTCCTCGAGCGCGTAGGCCTCGACCCCTCGCTCGGCCCTCGCTATCCGTCCCAGCTCTCGGGCGGGCAGCAGCAGCGGGTCGGCGTCGCACGCGCCCTGGCGGCCGACCCGAACATCCTGCTGATGGACGAGCCGTTCGGCGCCGTCGACCCGATCGTGCGGCGCGAGCTGCAGGACGAGCTGCTCCGGCTCCAGGCCGAGCTGGGCAAGACGATCGTGCTGGTCACGCACGACATCGACGAGGCGTTCCGCGTCGGCGACGAGGTGGTGGTGCTGCGCGAGGGCGGGCGCGTCGCCCAGGCCGGCACCCCCAGCCAGATCCTGACCCACCCCGCCGACGACTTCGTCCGGGACTTCGTCGGGGCCGACCGCCCCGAGAGGCTGCTCACCACGGTGGAGGTGGACGGCCGGCGTCTCGTCGTCGACGCGAACGGCCGCCCGGCGGGAGTGCTCTCGCCATGACCTGGCTCAGCTCGGCCTGGCCGCAGGTCGTCGACCTGACCGTGCGGCACCTGGCGGTCTCGGCCCCCGCCATCCTCCTCAGCATCGTGCTGGCCGTGCCCCTCGGGCGGATGGCCCAGCGCTCCCCCCGCGCAGGCGGTGCCCTCCTGAGCGCAGCGAGCGTCCTCTACGCCGTCCCCGCCCTCCCGCTGCTGATCGTCGTCCCGGTGGTCCTGGGGATCCCGCTGCGGTCGCCCGCGACGCTGGTCGTCGCCCTGACCGTCTACGGCACGGCGCTCCTCGTCCGCACCGCCGCCGACGCGTTCTCGTCGATCAGCGATCCCGTGCGCCAGGCGGCCGTCTCCCTCGGCCACTCCCCGCGCGCGCTGTTCTGGCGGGTGGAGCTGCCCCTCGCCGTGCCGGTGCTCGTCTCCGGGGTCCGGGTGGTCACGGTGAGCACCGTCGGCCTGGCGACGATCGGTGCCCTCGTTGGCATCCCGAGCCTCGGCTCCCTGTTCACCGACGGGTTCCAGCGCGGCATCACCGCGGAGGTCGTCACGGGCATCGTCACGACCGTCGCCCTCGCGCTCGTGCTCGACGCCGCCTGCCTGCTCGCGGGCCGGGCGCTCACGCCCTGGACGCGGGTCGGCGTGGCCCCCTCGCTGGGCATCCTGCCCCGGCCCGGCGGCCCCCGGCCGACGGCGGGCCGTGGTGCCACAGGCATCCCCGCCACCGCGGAGGCGGCGCGATGAACCTCTTCGCCGAAGCCCTCGCGTGGCTCGCCGACCCGGTCCACTGGTCCGGTCCCAGCGGGATCGCGGCCCGCCTCGCCCAGCACCTCGCCATCACGGTGGCCGTCGTCGCGGTCTCCGCGGCCGTCGCGATCCCCGTCGGGGTCCTCGTGGGGCACACGCGCCGGGGACGCGGCGTCGTCGTGGCGGTCGCGGGTGCGGCTCGCGCCGTCCCCACGCTGGGCCTGCTGACGATCCTCGGCCTGATGATGGGCATCGGGCTGCAGGCGCCGCTCGCCGCGCTGGTCGTCCTCGCGATCCCGTCGCTCCTCGCCGGCGCCTACGCCGGCGTGGAGGCGGTGGCGCCCGACGTCGTCGACGCCGCCCGCGCGTCCGGGATGAGCGAGGCGCAGGTGGTCCGCCAGGTCGAGCTGCCGCTGGCGATGCCGGTGCTGCTCGGCGGCGTCCGCGCCGCCACGCTGCAGGTCGTCGCCACGGCCACCCTCGCCGCCTACGTGTCGGACACCGGGCTCGGGCGCTACCTCTTCGCCGGGCTCAAGACCCGCGACTACCCCCAGATGCTGGCCGGTGCGCTGCTCGTCATCGCGCTGACCCTCGTGCTCGAGGCCGTCCTGGCCTCGATCCAGCGTGCCGCCGCACGGGCCGCGGCGCCCACGCACGCACGTCGCGCACCCGCGTGACGAACGAAAGGACACGGATGAACCGCCACACCCTCCGCACGGGCGTCACCACCCTGCTCGGAGTCGCGCTCCTCGCGGGGTGCTCGTCCGAGGACCCTCTGGCCGAGGAGCCGGCCGGCGACGCCGGCGAGACCATCGTCATCGGCTCCCAGGACTACTACTCCAACGAGATCATCGCCGAGATCTACGCACAGGCCCTCGAGGCGGGCGGCTACACGGTCGAGCGCGAGTTCCGCATCGGACAGCGCGAGGCCTACCTCCCGGAGATCGAGTCAGGGAGCATCGACCTGTTCCCCGAGTACACGGGGCCCCTCCTGCAGTACTGGGTCCCCGACACGTCGGCGCGCCTGGCCGACGACGTCTACGCCGAGCTCGGCGAGTCGACCCCCGAGGGCCTGCGCGTGCTCGAGCAGTCACCGGCGACCGACCAGGACGCCTACGTGGTGACGAGCGAGTTCGCCGACCAGTGGGGGCTGACCACGATCGACGACCTCGCCGAGGTCACCGAGCCGCTCACCCTCGGCGGCAACTCCGAGGGCGAGACCCGGCCCAACGGTCCCCGCGGCCTGGCCGACACCTACGGCATCGAGGTGGGCTACACGCCCATCGAGGACAGCGGTGGCCCGCTCACCGTCAAGGCGCTCGAGGACGGTGACATCCAGATGGCCATCATCTACACCGCCGACCCGTCGATCCAGAAGAACGGGCTCGTCGCGCTCGAGGACACCAAGGGCCTGTTCCTGGCGTCCCACGTGGTGCCGCTCGCCAGCGACGACGTGGACGAGGAGGCCGCCGCGATCATCGACGAGATCAGCACCACGATGACGGCCGAGGAGCTCGTCGGCCTCAACTCGCGCAGCGTCGAGGAGCAGCTCCCGGCCGCGACCATCGCGACCGACTGGCTGGAGGAGAACGGCCTGGTCTGACCGGCCGCTCTCCAGCCCGCCGAGGTAGTGCCTTCGTCCGACCAAGGCACTACCTCGGCGGAGGGGCGGCGGACCGTCGGGTCAGACCCGGACGTACTCCAGGTCCGTGATGGCCCGTCCGGCGGCGTGCGCCTTGCGCTCGAAGCTCGTCAGGACCCGCCCCGGGAACCGCGGGGCGGTGCGGCCGGCGCCGTGCGCGTTGCGGAAGTGGCCGGACGCCTCCACGACCGCGATCATCTGCTCCGCGTACTCGGCCCAGTCCGTCGCCAGCCGCCACGTCCCGCCCGGCCGCACCGCGCGGGCGGCCAGCTCGGCGAACGACCCGTTGACCAGGCGGCGCTTGTGGTGGCGCGACTTGTGCCACGGGTCCGGGAAGAACACCCACAGCTCGTCCAGCGACCCTGCGGGCAGCGCGGTGTCCAGGAGCTCCGCGGCGTTCGCCTGGACCAGGCGCAGGTTCGGGAGCCCTTCCTGACCGAGCTCGAGGCCCGCGCGCTCCGCGCGGACGACGGTCTGCGCCAGGCCCGGCTCGTAGACCTCGACGGCGAGGAAGTCACGGGCGGGGTCCGACGACGCGGCGGCCGCGACGCACTCCCCCAGCCCTGAACCGATCTCCAGGACGAGCGGCGCCGTCCGGCCGAAGGCTTGCGGGACGTCGAGCGACCACGTCAGCTCCACCGAGGTGCGGGCGACGGCCCGCGGCACGTCGATCACGTACGCGTCCCCCCGGGCGTCCCAGGCACGCTGCTGCTTGTCCGTGAGCCTGCCGCTTCGACGCACGAACGAGACGGGCTGCTTGCGGAAGCGGGACAGGTCGGGGGGCGCGGTCTGGCTCACGCTTCAAGGGTACGGGCGCGGCACCCGTGCCCTGCGAGACCTACCCCGCCGGGCGCAGGGTGACGGTGTAGCTGAGCGCCGTCACACCGCCCTGGCCCGCCGAGACCACGAGGACCTGGTAGTCGTCCTTCTCGAGCAGCCCCATCCCGGTCATGCCCTCGGGCTCGGCGAATCCGGCCGCCGTGAGCGCGTCGCGCGCGGCGGTGGTGGCCTCGTCGGCGGTGCCGTCGTACTCCATCGCGACGATCCACACCTTGCCGCCGTCCGTGTCGTTGCCGACGCCGTGCGAGATCTTCCCGTCGACGAGCGGGACCACGTCGGCAGGGAAGTCCGCCGGGAGGCTGCCGTCCGTCTCGACGTCCACGTCCGCGCCGGTCTGCTGCTCGACGGCGTTCTCGACCGCCCCGTCCACCAGGTCCTGGGGGCTGCAGGCGCCGAGGGCGGCGGCGACCGCGGCTGCGGCGAGGACGACGACGATCCGACGCGCAGGGCGCGCAACACTGCGATTCATGGGTCGAGCGTCCCATGGGCCCGCGATCGCCCGCTCGCTCATATGGGGTGAAATGCCGCGCGGGCCGAAGGGTGACCGCGCACCTCAGGTAGCCGGCCGGGAGGCCGGCTCGTCCCAGTCGATCCGGTGGTCGGTCACCCAGTCGTGCGTGGTCCGCGCCGCCGCCCTGCCGACCAGCGGGAGGATCACGTGGTCGCGCAGGGCCCGGGTGAGCGGGTTCGGGATCTTCTGGTTGGACGTGCGCTTCGCCTGCGCGATGAGTCTCTCCACCCGGCGTCGGCGCGCGGCCTCGAAGCCCGCGAAGCCGGTAGCCGGGTCGTCGTGGTCGCGGAGGAACCGCGCCAGCAGCACGCCGTCCTCGATCGCCAGGGAGGCCCCCTGCCCGGAGGTGGGCGAGATGGCGTGGGCCGCGTCCCCGATCAGCCCGACCGGCCCCCGCCGCCAGACCGGCACGGACGGCAGGTCGAGGGTGTTCCACGGCGGGATGATCTCGGGCGAAGCAGCGATCAGGTCGAGCGCCGGGCTGTCGTCGTCGGCGAACAGCCTCACGAGCTCCGACCGCCAGCGCTCAGGCGTCCAGACCGCGAGCTCCTCCGGGCTCGCCGCGCGGGATCGCGGCACGTTGGCGAACCACCAGACGTCGCCCGGGCCGCGGTGGGCGTAGGCGAAGAAGGCCCGCCGGCCGAAGACCATGGTGAACATCCCCGTGGGCGTGTCGACCTCGACGCCCGACGCGTAGCCCCCGGTGTTCAGGAGGCCCGTGTAGCGGGGCGGCGGGCAGTCCGGGTCGAGGATGGCCCGCGTCCGGGAGTGCAGGCCGTCCGCGCCGACGAGGACGTCTCCTTCCGCTGTGGTGCCGTCCGCGAACGAGGCGACCACGACGCCGTCGGGCCGCGTGGTCGCGTCGACGAGCCGCTTGCCGAACTCGAGCGGGACGCCCCGCCGCGCCGCCTCGTCGCGGAGTCGGACGTAGAGGTCCGAGCGGCGCACGGTCTGGCTCACGGCGCCGTCGCGCCCCATCGGCAGCCGCGCGAGGACCCTGCCGGAGGACCCGCGGAGCTCCAGAGCGGGGGTGTCGAAGCCGCCGAGCTCCCGGGGGTCGATCCCCAGGATCCTCAGGGCGGCGAGCCCGTTGGGGGCGAGGTTGAGGTAGGCGCCGACGCCGTCCGCGGTGCGGTGGTACGCCTCGAAGACCGTCGCGTCGATGCCCGCCTTCTGCAGGGCCATGGCGGTCACGGGCCCGGTGATGCCCGCTCCGATGATGATCGCTCTCATGTAAATACCATAAAATGGCTAACCATAATCTGGCAAGCCTCGGCGAGGTCTCGTCGATAGGCTGGACGCCGTGACCCTCGACTCCCGGCCGCGTTCCCCCCTCGCCATGGTCCTGCTGGCGCTGCTGGCCGAGGAGCCCATGCACGCGTACCGGATGCAGCGGCTCATCAAGACGCGGCGCAAGGACGACGTCGTCAACGTGGCGCGCAGCAACAGCGTCTACCAGGCGATCGAGCGCCTGGTCCGGGACGGGCTCATCGAGGTCCATGAGAAGCGGGCGGCCGACACGGCACCGGCCCGGATCGTCTACGCCCTCACGGCGACCGGCCGCGACGCGCTGCGGCGCTGGATGGACGCCGCCCTCGCCACGCCCGCGCGCGAGTTCCCGGAGTTCCGGGCAGTACTCGCGGTGCTCGCCATCACGGCGCCCGACCTGGTCCGGGTCCGGCTCGAAGAGCGCGCCGCCGCGCTCGAGGTTGCCCTGGAGCAGGCCGCGCACGAGGCGGCGTACGCCCAGGAGCTGAGCCTGCCCCGGGTGCTCATGCTCGAGCACGAGCACTTCGTCACCGTCACACAGGCTGAGCTGGGATGGGTCCGGCAGGTGGTCGCCGACCTCCGCACGGGCTCCCTGACCTGGGACACCAAGGAGATTCTGGCGTCGCGACCGCCGGACTGACCGCCGACCGATGAGTTCCCCGTGCGGCCGTCGTCTCTTCTCCCAGGGGCACAGCAGTGCCCGGCCGGTACAGCCCGAGGAGCTCACGATGTCCGAGAAGAAGACCGCCACGCTCGACGTTCCGGGCGCCGTGCTGACCTACGACGTGCGGCCGGCGGAGTCGGCGGGCGACGAGACTCCCCTGGTGCTCATCGGCTCGCCGATGGGCGCGGAAGGCTTCGCCACGATGGCCGGGCACTTCACCGACCGCACGGTCGTCACGTACGACCCGCGCGGGATCGAGCGGAGCACCCTCGAGCCGGGCGCCGCCCCCGCCACGCCCCACACCCACGCCGACGACCTGCACCGCCTCGTCGCCGAGCTGGGCGCCGGCCCGGTGGACGTCTTCGCGTCGAGCGGCGGCGCCGTGAACGCCCTCGCGTGGGTCGAGGCCCACCCGGGCGACGTGCGCACCCTCGTCGCCCACGAGCCGCCCGTCCCCCGCGTGCTGCCCGACGGCGACGCGGCCCACGCGGCGATGCTCGGCATCCACCAGACCTACCTGAGCAAGGGCCTCGGCCCCGCGATGGCGCAGTTCATCGCGATCGTGACCCACGAGGGCCCGATCCCGGAGGGCTGGGTGGAGCAGAACACGCCCGACCCCGCCATGTTCGGGCTGCCGACCGAGGACGACGGGTCGCGCGACGACCAGCTCCTCGGCGTCAGCCTGAGGACGCTCCCCGACTACGTGCCGGACGCCGACGCCCTCCGCTCGGCCCCCACGCGCGTCGTCGTCGCGCGGGGCGAGGAGTCCGGCGCCCAGCTGGCCGCCCGCGGGGCCGACGCCGTGGCCGCGCTGCTCGGCACGGAGCCCAGCGTCTTCCCCAGCGACCACGGCGGCTTCCTGGGCGGCGAGTACGGCCAGACGGGTAAGCCCGACGCCTTCGCCGCCCGCCTGCGCGAGGTGCTCTGAGCGGCGGGCGACGGGCCCGCACCAGAGCTTCTGACAACTCGGGGGCTTCAGCCCGGGGGCGACGAGCGGGCCGGCGTCGGACAGGGGGCCCGACGCCGGCCGCTCGCCTCGGCGACCAGGTCGCCGAGGCTGTGGCTACTTCTTCGGGGCCGTCGTGAAGTACGACGGCGACGCCGTCGTCACCCCGCCGCCCGTGCTGCGGGCGGTGACGATCCACGCGTAGGTGGTGCCGGGCTGGAGGCCGGCCCACTGGACGGTGGCCGCCGAGCCGGAGGCCGCCGTGGCGGACCCGATCACCGACACCGGGTCGTAGACCACCACGGAGTCCGTGGTGAACGACGTGGTGCGCGACGTGAGGTCCACGGGGAGCACCATGTTGTCCTCGAGGCCGTTGTACTTCTGGTCCTCGTCGTACTCGGTGGCGCCGAACTCACCGAGCATGGGCGAGTAGGTGTCCACGATCATCTCGCCGCGGTCCACGTCGAACTGGAGCATCCGGAAGAACGACGCGCCGAGCCGCAGCCGGGTCGCCGGGTCCTCGTAGTGCTCGCCCAGGCCCACCTGGCCCGCGGGCACCGTGTAGAACTGGTAGTCCGCGAGGAGCTCGACCACGCCGTGGCCCACATCGCCCACCTGCGGCTTCACGTTGGTACCCACGCCGTGGCGGTGCCCGGCGAGGATGAGGAACACGTTCGGGTTGTCCTCCACCACCGTCTTGTAGAGCATCGGGCCGTCCGTCCCGCCGTACGCGGCGCCGCGACCGTCGGGCGCGCTGGACGGCTCGAGGTAGTCGTGCGTGAGCACGATGGCGTTGCGGTCCGAGAACCGCTTGAGGATCGAGTCGGCCCACTCGGCCTCGTCGCGCGTCACGCCGTAGGACAGGCCCACCACCACGAAGTCGAGGCCACCGGCCGAGAAAAGGTCGTAGTGGTTCTCGTTGTCGCCCTCGCGCCACGGGCCGCCGTACTCGGCGTGCTCCCACTCCTGCGAGAGTGCCGCGTACCGGTCGGGGCCGAAGTACTCGTTGTACAGCGTCCCGTCCCGGCCTGACTGGTTGTCGTGGTTGCCCGCGACCACGCCGTTCGGCACGCCCGCGTCGTCGAGCACGCGCTGCTGCGCGGACGAGAACTCGAACTCGCCCACGGCCTGCTGCGCCAGCTCGGGCGTGGCCGGCGGCCGGATGTTGTTCTCGGTGATGTCGCCGGTGTGTGCCACGTACGAGATCTTGCGGTCCTCGGCGTTCTGGGCGACCCAGTCCACGATGCCGGAGTAGGCGGACGCCCAGACGGCGCGCTCCTCGGCGGTGTCGTGCTCCACGGCGCCCTCCGACAGGTACTGCGTGTCGGTGAGGTGGACGATCGAGAAGTCGTAGTCCTCGGGGTCCGCGAACCTGTCCGGGTCGCCGGGCTCGATGTCGTCGGCGAAGGGGTCCTCGCCCGTGACCAGCACGTGCACCTGCTGGCCGTCCACGTGGGCCGCGGGGTCCACCGCCGCCTCGAGCACCGTGGCGCCCTCGACGGCGCCGCGCGCCCGGCCTACGAGGTCCCAGGCGCCGGCCACGACGTCCCACGCGTACAGCGAGGCGAGACGCTCGGGGTCGACCGTCCCCTCCCAGCGCAGCACCGGAGCCTCGACGCCGCCCTTCACCTGGACGTCGAAGCGCTGGTAGGTGACGTCCCGTCCGGCGGGCGCCGCGAGCGACTTCCCGTCGCCGGGGGCCAGGTCCTGGGTGCGGCCCAGGTTCTTCTCACCCGGCACGACCAGCGTGGTCGGCACGTCCTCGGAGGTGCCGGACCAGGCCTGGTTCGGGGTGAGGATCTCAGCCTGCGAGAACGTCGCGGTGACGTCCCCGCCGTCGGGCTCGGCCACGGTGGCCGAGAGGGTGACGGTGCCCTGCTGGTCGGTCGCGCCGACCGCGGGGGCGAGGTCGGCGGGCACGTCGGGGATGCCCGCGCTGGAGAAGCGGACCTCCCGCGTGGCCGCGTTGCCCAGGCCGTCCGTGGCGGACACGGCGAGCACGTGCTCGCCGGCCGTCAGGCCCGGACCCACCAGGTCGCCGAGAGCCACGGCGGCGCCGTCGAGCGTCACGTCCGGCCCGGAGACCACGCCGGACGCGTCCTCGAGGGTGACCGCGAGCGGCGCGCTCGAGCTGAGCACCTCGCCCGCCGCGGGAGACGACGACGCCACCACAGGGGCGCTGTTGTCGGTGAAGAGGGTGCGCGTGGCGGTCTCGCCCGTGGTCGACGTCGCCGCGACCTCGTGCCGGCCGTCCGCAAGGCGCGTCGTGTCCACGTCCGCGCGGAGGCCGCGGGCCTCGGCGTCGACGAAGAAGGCGAGATCCACCTCGGTCATCGGGTTCACGCTGCTGCCGCAGTTGCCGTCGCCCATGGCGTAGCTGCTCAGCACGGCCGCCTGCGTGGCGGTGCCCTGCGCGGGGGTGAGCGTCACGGCCGACAGCGAGTAGTCGTCGCGGTTCTGGCCGCAGGAGCCCGGGAAGGTGCCCGTCACCACGTCGACCCGGTTCCAGCCCGGGCTGAGCAGCCCGTTCGGGACGGTGATCTCGACGCGCTCGCTGACGTAGTTGCGGTCGTCGATGAAGATCTGCTCGCCGTTGACCAGGAGGTAGCTGTGGTACCGGGCCTCGATCGAGTTGGTGCCGACGGTGAACGCGAGCGTCGCGTCCCCGGCGCCGAGGGCGGGCTGGACGTGCACGGCCGGGGCGTCGATCGTCCAGGTGTGCTCGATCTCGCGCGGCGCGCTGCTGCTGCCGCAGTTCCCGTCGCCCAAGGAGTACGACGGCTGCACGCCGTGGCCGGCCACCGTGGCGCCGTCGAGGGCGAGAGCCAGGTTCGAGATGGCGAAGTCGTCGCGGTTGACGCCGCAGCTGCTCTG
This sequence comes from Antribacter gilvus, assembly GCF_003946865.1. Classification (GTDB taxonomy): domain Bacteria; phylum Actinomycetota; class Actinomycetes; order Actinomycetales; family Cellulomonadaceae; genus Antribacter; species Antribacter gilvus. The sequence continues at coordinate 1,581 of NZ_QXTH01000003.1, read as the reverse complement.
GTAGTCACCGGTGACGACGGCGATCGTGTTGTCGCCCGGGACGAGGAGCCGGCCGGGGATCGTGATGTCCACGCGCTCGTTCACGTGGTCGCCGCCGAGCTCGACCCGCGCACCGTTGACGAGGAGGTAGTTGTGGTACGCGTCGTCGATCGAGTTGGAGCCCACGTCGAACGAGAACGTCGCGCCCGCGGCACCCAGGGTGGCGGGCGTGGGCGGCTCGGTGCCGTCGATCGTGAGGGACGCGGTGCCGCCCTCGCCGTCGGCCGGAGCCGCGGCGGTGACGATCTGCGTGCCGTTCACGAGCGCGCCGTCCACCGGCGTGACGCGGGGTGCGCCGGCGGGGGCGTTGTTGACGGTCACCGTGTGGGTGGTGGCCGCGCCCGACGCCGTCCGCGCCTCGACCACGTGCTCGCCGTTGGCGAGGGTCGTGGTGTCGACGTCGGCGGAGAGGCCCGTGGTGCCCTGCGGGTCGCCGAGCACGAAGAAGCTCAGCCCGGCCCGCAGCAGGAGGGACGTGTTGCTGCCGCAGCTGCCGTCGCCGAACGCGTAGGAGAACTCGTTCTCCTCACCGTCCGCGATCTCGCCGAGCAGCGTCAGGCCGAAGTCCGACAGCACGAAGTCGTCGTGGTTGCTGCCGCAGCTCGTCGTGATGGCTCCGACGACGACCTCGACGGTGTTCTCGCCGGTGACGAGGTGCTCGTTCGGGATCTCCAGCGTGACGACCTGGCTGGCCGCGTCGCCGAGGTCGACCCGGAAGTCGCCGTTGACCAGCACGTAGCTGCCGTACCGGGCCTCGGTCGAGTTGCTGCCGACCGTGAAGGTCAGCCGGGAGGAGCCCACGGTCGGGGTCGCGCCCGCGACGGGCGCACCGTCGACGGTCAGCGCCGTCACGTCGTCGCCGCCGGTGAACGGCGTCGCCGCCACGGTGGTGGTGCCCTCCAGGAAGGCGCCGTCCGCGGGCACGAGACCCGGGGTGCCCGACGTCGGGGTGGTCGGGCCTGGCGTGAGCGTCGGCCTGGCCTTCGCCTCCTGGGCGGCGGCCTCCGTGGCGGCCTCCGTGGCGGCCGGCGAGGCCGTCGGTCCAGGCGTGGACGCGGCTGCGGCGGCGACTCCGCCGCCGAGCAGCGCGGCGAGCGTCACCGCGGCGACGAGCCCCACCTGCTCTCGGCGGCGAGAACGCCCGCCTCGTCTGGTTGTGGTCGACCGCATGGTCGCACCCGTCCTTCCTGTCGTCATCGAGGGAGGGCGCGGCAAGCGCACCCGACGGGTCACGGTGCACGTACCGGGTGAACATGGGGAGTGCCCCAGGCGACAATCAGGAGAACTGTCGGACACGTCCGACCGGGGGGCGGGGCAACGAGCGCGACCCTTCGACGACCAGGACGTTGTTCCCCGTCTCAGCGTCAAAGGGGGAACAGTTACCTGGTCGTCGGAGGGTCGCGGGCGCCGGTCAGACCCCCGGGCACGCGAAAGGCCCCCGGTGACTGGGGCTATCTAGCGGTCCTCGCAACACCCAGAGTTTTTGGGGGTTGCGAGGACCGTGTCGTCTTCATCGGACGCAGATCAGCTGCGGGTGCGGTT
>NZ_QXTH01000029.1 GCF_003946865.1 Antribacter gilvus | reverse complement strand
ACCCGCACCCTGGTGGGTGCGGGTCTTCGTGTGAAGGGTGTCCGGCGGCGTCCTACTCTCCCACCCCGTCTCCAGGGCAGTACCATCGGCGCTGTAGGGCTGAGCTTCCGGGTTCGGAATGGGACCGGGCGTTTCCCCTACGCTATGACCGCCGTAACGTTGTCGAGTTGTCGGTGCACCCCGTGTGGCCCACCTGGTCAGGGGTGGGTGTGGGGGTGGTTGCCCGTTTCTCGGGAACCGCACAGTGGACGCGTAGCAATGTTGTTTGATGGTGTTGTGAAGTTGTCGGCTGATTAGTACCGGTCAGCTGCACGGGTCTTTCGTCCCCGTTTCCACGTCCGGCCTATCGACCCAGTAGTCTGCTGGGTGCCTTCCAGGATCTAGTCCTGTGGAAACCTCATCTTGAAGCAGGCTTCCCGCTTAGATGCTTTCAGCGGTTATCCCTTCCGAACGTAGCCAACCAGCCGTGCTCCTGGCGGAACAACTGGCACACCAGAGGTTCGTCCGTCCCGGTCCTCTCGTACTAGGGACAGCCCTTCTCAAGTTTCCTGCGCGCGCAGCGGATAGGGACCGAACTGTCTCACGACGTTCTAAACCCAGCTCGCGTACCGCTTTAATGGGCGAACAGCCCAACCCTTGGGACCTACTCCAGCCCCAGGATGCGACGAGCCGACATCGAGGTGCCAAACCATGCCGTCGATATGGACTCTTGGGCAAGATCAGCCTGTTATCCCCGGGGTACCTTTTATCCGTTGAGCGACGGCGCTTCCACAAGCCACCGCCGGATCACTAGTTCCGACTTTCGTCCCTGCTCGACCTGTCGGTCTCACAGTCAAGCTCCCTTGTGCACTTGCACTCGACACCTGATTGCCAACCAGGCTGAGGGAACCTTTGAGCGCCTCCGTTACATTTTAGGAGGCAACCGCCCCAGTTAAACTACCCACCAGGCACTGTCCCTGGTCCGGATCACGGACCGAGGTTAGATGTCCGAAGCGGTCAGAGTGGTATTTCAACGGCGACTCCACCGACACTGGCGTGCCGGCTTCGCAGTCTCCCACCTATCCTACACAAACCGCACCGAACACCAATACCAAGCTATAGTAAAGGTCCCGGGGTCTTTCCGTCCTGCTGCGCGTAACGAGCATCTTTACTCGTAGTGCAATTTCGCCGAGTTCGCGGTTGAGACAGCGGAGAAGTCGTTACGCCATTCGTGCAGGTCGGAACTTACCCGACAAGGAATTTCGCTACCTTAGGATGGTTATAGTTACCACCGCCGTTTACTGGGGCTTAAATTCTGGGCTTCGCCGAAGCTGACCCGTCCTCTTAACCTTCCAGCACCGGGCAGGCGTCAGTCCGTATACATCGTCTTGCGACTTCGCACGGACCTGTGTTTTTAGTAAACAGTCGCTTCTCCCTGGTCTCTGCGGCCCTCCCCGCTTCCTCACCGCGAGGGTGAGTGACGGTTCAGGCCCCCCTTCTCCCGAAGTTACGGGGGCATTTTGCCGAGTTCCTTAACCACGATTAGCTCGATCGCCTTAGTATTCTCTACCTGACCACCTGAGTCGGTTTGGGGTACGGGCGGCTAGTCCCTCGCGTCGAGGCTTTTCTTGGCAGCAGAGGATCACCCGTTTCCCGCATACGCGGTCACTATCAGCTCTCACCCTCGTGTCTCGCGGATTTGCCTACGAGACGGGCTACGGCCTTGGACGTGGACTACCATCGCCACGCCGGGCTACCTTCCTGCGTCACCCCTGTTAATACGCTTACCTACTACCGGTTCAGTTCCCACGCCGCCGGCCGCGGTGCAGTCCGAAGACTGCGGTGCGACCCTTGGGGTGGTTAGTATCACCGGACTCGGTATGGGCGGTCCTTCGCCGGTAGGAGAATATCAACTCCTTGTCCATCGACTACGCCTGTCGGCCTCGCCTTAGGTCCCGACTTACCCAGGGCGGATGAACCTGGCCCTGGAACCCTTGGTCATTCGGCGGACGGGATTCGCACCCGTCATTCGCTACTCATGCCTGCATTCTCACTCGTGTGGGCTCCACCACTGGGTCACCCCGCAGCTTCACTGCCCACACGACGCTCCCCTACCCACCCACACGCCTGAACCACGAAGGCTAGACAAAGTGTGAGTGCCACGGCTTCGGTGGTGTGCTTGAGCCCCGCTACATTGTCGGCGCGGAATCACTTGACCAGTGAGCTATTACGCACTCTTTCAAGGGTGGCTGCTTCTAAGCCAACCTCCTGGTTGTCTGTGCAACTCCACATCCTTTCCCACTGAGCACACGCTTTGGGACCTTAGCCGATGATCTGGGCTGTTTCCCTCTCGACCACGGAGCTTATCCCCCGCGGTCTCACTGCCACGCTCTAACTTACCGGCATTCGGAGTTTGGCTGACGTCAGTAACCTTGTAGGGCCCATCGGCCATCCAGTAGCTCTACCTCCGGCAAGAAACACGTGACGCTGCACCTAAATGCATTTCGGGGAGAACCAGCTATCACGAAGTTTGATTGGCCTTTCACCCCTAACCACAGGTCATCCCCCAGGTTTTCAACCCTGGTGGGTTCGGTCCTCCACGCCGTCTTACCGGCGCTTCAACCTGCCCATGGCTAGATCACTTCGCTTCGGGTCTAGACCCGGCGACTGAGACGCCCTGTTCGGACTCGCTTTCGCTACGGCTTCCCCACACGGGTTAACCTCGCCACCGAGCACTAACTCGCAGGCTCATTCTTCAAAAGGCACGCCGTCACCCCAGCTAAGGAGGCTCCGACGGATTGTAGGCACACGGTTTCAGGTACTATTTCACTCCCCTCCCGGGGTACTTTTCACCTTTCCCTCACGGTACTGGTCCGCTATCGGTCACTAGGTAGTATTTAGGCTTAGCAAGTGGTCTTGCCAGATTCACACGAGATTTCTCGGGCCCCGTGCTACTTGGGATCCCCTCCAGGAGACCACGCCATTTCGTCTACGGGACTCCCACCCTCTACGGTCCGGTTTTCAACCCGGTTCGACTATGACGCGGTTTTCTGACTCCTCGAGACCCTGTCAGAGGCCTCAAGAGGGTCCCACAACCCCGCACACGCAACGCCTGACAGCTTGGCACGCGCACGGTTTGGCCTCATCCGCTTTCGCTCGCCACTACTCACGGAATATCTCTTCCTGTCGGTACTGAGATGTTTCACTTCCCGACGTTCCCTCCACACGCCCTATATATTCAGGCGCGGGTAGCACGACATGACTCGTGCTGGGTTCCCCCATTCGGAAATCCTCGGATCACAGCTCGTCTGCCAACTCCCCGAGGCTTATCGCAGGCTACAACGTCCTTCTTCGGCTCCTAGTGCCAAGGCATCCACCCTGTGCCCTTAAAAACTTGACAACACTACAACAATTCGCAGAAACCCTTACGGGTTATATACAAAGATGCTCGCGTCCACTGTGCAGTTCTCAAGCTACGGACGAACCCGCCCCACCACCGACGCCTACCCACTCCCATCACAGGAGCAGGCGGTTCGCACGAGGTCAGGCGACCCGTACAGCTACATCCAGAGTCACCCACCAACACCAAGGTGCCGGCGGTTGCCTCAGGACCCAACAGTGTGCTCGGCGAACCAGACCACCCACCCACCGGACACGTTCCAAACCCCGAGGGGTCGTACTTGTGCCGGCAGACGCAGGCAGCAGGCTCTTCGTCAATGTTCCACCCATGAGCAACCGTCCCGGATGCGTTCGACCCGGGCACGGCCTCTGCCTGCTGTACGCAGGAGATGAGCTCCTTAGAAAGGAGGTGATCCAGCCGCACCTTCCGGTACGGCTACCTTGTTACGACTTAGTCCCAATCGCCAGTCCCACCTTCGACCACTCCCCCCCTTGCGGGTTGGGCCATGGGCTTCGGGTGTTACCAACTTTCGTGACTTGACGGGCGGTGTGTACAAGGCCCGGGAACGTATTCACCGCAGCGTTGCTGATCTGCGATTACTAGCGACTCCGACTTCACGGGGTCGAGTTGCAGACCCCGATCCGAACTGAGACCGGCTTTTAGGGATTCGCTCCACCTCACGGTATCGCAGCCCTCTGTACCGGCCATTGTAGCATGCGTGAAGCCCAAGACATAAGGGGCATGATGATTTGACGTCATCCCCACCTTCCTCCGAGTTGACCCCGGCAGTCTCCCATGAGTCCCCGGCATAACCCGCTGGCAACATGGGACGAGGGTTGCGCTCGTTGCGGGACTTAACCCAACATCTCACGACACGAGCTGACGACAACCATGCACCACCTGTGCACCGACCTTGCGGGGCACCCATCTCTGGGTGTTTCCGGTGCATGTCAAGCCTTGGTAAGGTTCTTCGCGTTGCATCGAATTAATCCGCATGCTCCGCCGCTTGTGCGGGCCCCCGTCAATTCCTTTGAGTTTTAGCCTTGCGGCCGTACTCCCCAGGCGGGGCACTTAATGCGTTAGCTGCGGCACAGAAACAGTGGAACTGTCCCCACACCTAGTGCCCAACGTTTACGGCATGGACTACCAGGGTATCTAATCCTGTTCGCTCCCCATGCTTTCGCTCCTCAGCGTCAGTTGCGGCCCAGAGACCTGCCTTCGCCATCGGTGTTCCTCCTGATATCTGCGCATTCCACCGCTACACCAGGAATTCCAGTCTCCCCTACCGCACTCTAGTCTGCCCGTACCCGATGCAAGCCCGAGGTTGAGCCTCGGGTTTTCACACCAGACGCGACAGACCGCCTACGAGCTCTTTACGCCCAATAATTCCGGACAACGCTTGCGCCCTACGTATTACCGCGGCTGCTGGCACGTAGTTAGCCGGCGCTTCTTCTGCAGGTACCGTCACTTTCGCTTCTTCCCTGCTGAAAGAGGTTTACAACCCGAAGGCCGTCGTCCCTCACGCGGCGTCGCTGCATCAGGCTTTCGCCCATTGTGCAATATTCCCCACTGCTGCCTCCCGTAGGAGTCTGGGCCGTGTCTCAGTCCCAGTGTGGCCGGTCGCCCTCTCAGGCCGGCTACCCGTCGTCGCCTTGGTAGGCCATCACCCCACCAACAAGCTGATAGGCCGCGAGCCCATCCCCCACCGAAAAACTTTCCACACCCGACCATGCGGTCAGGCGTCGTATCCGGTATTAGACCTCGTTTCCAAGGCTTATCCCGAAGTGGGGGGCAGGTTGCTCACGTGTTACTCACCCGTTCGCCACTGATCCACCCCGAAGGGCTTCACCGTTCGACTTGCATGTGTTAAGCACGCCGCCAGCGTTCGTCCTGAGCCAGGATCAAACTCTCCGTAAAAGTATCTCGCCACCCACACCCCGAAGAGCACAGGTAACAACCATACGAAGCAAACCCCCAAAAGGGGTTCTGATTAAACTGGCACAGACCGAGCATGGCTCAGTCCGTCATCCAAAGGAATCCTCAACGAACCCGACCAGCCACCAGCATCAGCCGGCACCGCATCGAGCCCGCCAACGAGGAAAATAATTGGCATTGACTATCAAGCACACTGTTGAGTTCTCAAACAACCGACGCACACCGCCGCAGACCAGACCCTATTCATGTCCGGCCCCCGTCCGGGGCAACCTCTTAAACCTACCAGAC
>NZ_QXTH01000028.1 GCF_003946865.1 Antribacter gilvus | reverse complement strand
TGCCTGGCTCAAGCACTACAACCTGGAACGACCCCACCTCGGCATCGGCGGCCTCACGCCTATCGCCCGCGTCAACAACCTCTCGGGTCAGTACAGCTAGCTCACGGACGGTCGATCGTGAAGACCGGGGACGTCCAGCCGACCACGTGGTCGGGGTTCGACGCGTCGCCGCCGGCCTTGAGGGCCGTCGCCACGACGTAGTAGTCGCCGTCGGGCACCGTCTTGGTGACGATGGTCCCGCCGGTCGACTTCGTGACCGTGCCGCCGAAGGCGAACGGCGTGAAGGCGTTGTCGCCGGAGTTGCGGGCCACGCCCTCGTCCGTCTGGAACACCTTGTTGAACACCTTGTTGAACGGCTTCCCGGTACGCGCGGAGTACAGGACGATCTCGTAGTCCTCGACCTGGTGGTCGAAGTTCACGAGGAAGTACGGCACGTCCGGCAGCCCGTCCACCGTCTGGAGCGAGAACGACGCGCCGTCCTCCTCGAAGGTCTCCCACGACGACGTGTCGGACACGCAGTCGAGACCGATGAAGTCGGCGCACGCGGTGACGGTTCCCAGGTTGGAGAAGCCGATCGGCTCGATCGCCTGGTAGTCGGCCCCGTACCCTGCGTACGGGACGGAGTAGGCGGTGCCGTCCGACGACGTCGCGACGACGAAGCCGCCGTAGACGAAGTGGTCCTCGTCGGTCACGTCAGCGGGGAGCGTGACCGTCACGTCGACGGAGCCGGACGCACCCGGCGCGAGCGTGAGGCTCGGCACCGAGAAGGTCGCGGCCGCCGCGTACGACGACAGGCTCGGCGCGAACGTGCTGCCGAAGGTCGACAGCGCCGCCTTGTGCGCGAACGCGAACGTCTGCTCCGCGTCGGTCGTGTTCGTGACCGTCACCGCCCGGGTGCCGCCGTAGCCCTCACCGAGCGACAGCTTGCCCGGGGTGAGCGCCGCGCCGGCGAGGACCGACCCGTCGACGTCGACCATGCCCGCGCCCTGCTTGGAGACGAGCTCCGGGAACGCGGAGGTCGAGTACGTGATCGTGTCGGCGCTGTTCTGCAGCACGTCGCGGACCTCGTCCGCCGCGAGGCCGGGGTGCGCCTCGAGGAGGATCGCCACGGCGCCCGCCACGTGCGGCGCCGCCATCGACGTGCCCGAGAGCACGGCGTGCGCGCCCTTCTCCAGCGGGTACGTCGAGTTGATGTTGCCGCCCGGAGCCGTGATGTCCGGCTTCAGCGTGAGGTCGGGCGAGAGCCCGATTGAGCTGAAGGACGAGATCTTGCCGCCGGTGGGCGACACGACGACGGTCGTCTCGTCCGTCCAGGTCGCGGACACCTCGGCGCCCGCTGCGATCGCCGCCTTGATCTCGTTGCCGGAGGCCAGCGAGATGCCGACGCCGGGAGCCCCGCGGTCGACCACGCCGCCACCCGAGAACAGGCCGGGCACGTTGTTGTGGATGAACACCGCGGAGGCTCCGGCCTCGACCGCCTGGCGGTACTTTGTGTCGAAGGAGCACGAGACGCTGGGGTTCGGCGTGCCGCGCGAGATGAGCGCAGCCTTTCCGGTCAGGTCGACCGTGATCGGGTCGCCGGCCTCGGCACAGCCGAACCCGACGGGGACCATGGGGTCGGTGGTACCCGAGGTGGGCGGCGCCTCGACGGTGGAGAGGAGCGTCCACGGCAGGTCGGAACCTGTGGAGAGCACCGCCTTGTTCGCCGGCGAGTGGGTGTTGTCCGCCGACGCCACGCCGATGACCTTCTCACCCATGCCGGGGGCGCCACCGGACCAGAGGCCGTTCGCGCCGCTGTTGCCGAACGATGCGACGACGACCATGCCCTCGTCCACGAGGCGGTCGGACGCCGTGGCGGTGGGGTAGTTCGGCCACGTGAAGGCCGAGCCGATCGACATGTTGAGCACGTCCATGCCGTCGGCGAGCGCCCGCTCCATGGCGGCGATCATGATGTCGGCCGACGTGGAGCCCTCGCACCCGAACACGCGGTACGCGCCGAAGGTCACGCCGGGTGCGACGCCGGTGACCTCACCGTCGGCGCCGATGATGCCGGCGACGTGCGTGCCGTGGCCCTGGCAGTCGTCCGGGACGGCGTCCGGGTGCGGCACCCGGGCGGCGGCATCGGGCGAGCCCTCGTCGTAGGCGTCACCGACGAAGTCCCAGCCGGTCACCACGCGCGAGCTCGGGAAGCCGGGGCCGCCCAGGTCGGGGTGGTCGAGGTCGATGCCGGTGTCCATGACGGCGACCTTGATGCCCGCGCCGGTCAGGCCCAGCTCGTTCTGAGCCACGTCGGCGCCGGTCATCGCGAGCGCGGTCGCGAGGTCCGGGATCGACGCCTGCTGGTTCTCCGGGATCGCGACCGAGACCATCGGGTAGACGGCCTTGACGCCGTTGAGCGCCCGGACGGTGGCGATCTGGGAGCTGTCGGCGTCCACGGAGAAGCCGTTGAACAGCGACGTGAACGCGCGGCGCTCGGTCAGCTTGACGCCGTTCGCCTTCGCGGACGAGCGGAACGCCGCGTGCTGGTTCCGCACAGCGAGGGACGAGCCGCCCGCCGCCGTGGGCTCGCCCTCGAGCTCGACGAACCAGCGGCCCGCCGTCTCGGCGACGAGTCCGCTGTCGGCTACGGGGGCGTCGTACAAGGGCGCGAGCTCGGTGAGCCCGGTCGGGCCGGCCGTCGCTGTGGTGGGCGCCGCCAGCGCCGCGGCGACGATGCCGAGCGCGGCGATGACTCCGAGAGACCGGTGTCGTGGCAGATTCATGCGCACAACTCTCCTTCGTGGAGGTGGGAAGGTTGCGCACACACTAGGGCAAAGTTCACCGCCGCAGCGCGCGACGTGCCAGCGAGTTGCCGAGCCACTGCACAAGCTGCACGATCAGCACGATGATCACCACGACCACCGCGGTCACGGCCCAGTCGTACTGCCGGTAGCCGTGCACGATCGCCAGGTCGCCCAGCCCGCCGGCCCCGAGGTACCCGCCGATCGCCGACATGTCGAGCACGCCGACGAACAGGAAGGTGTAGCCGAGGATCAGCGGCGCGAGCGCCTCCGGGACCAGCACGGTACGGACGATCCGGAACGGCGACGCCCCCATGGCCCGGGCAGCCTCGACCACGCCCGGGTCGATCGTCACGAGGTTCTGCTCCACGAGGCGCGCGAACACGAACGACGCCATGAAGCACATCGCGAACGTGAACGCCTCGATCCCGATGGTCCGCCCGATCACTGCCCGGGTCAGCGGCCCGAGCGCCACGAGGAAGATGATGAACGGCACGGGGCGCACCACGTTGACCGCCAGGTTCAGCACGGCGAACACGAGGCGGTTCGCCAGGAGGTTCCCGGGCCGGGTGAGATACAGCCCGAGCCCGATCGCCAGCCCGAGGAACCCGCCCACCGCCAGCGTGATGAGCACCATGTATGCCGTCTGCCCGAAGGCCTCGCCCAGCAGCGGTGCCAGCCTGTCCCACGTCATCGGTCTGCCCTCCCGTGGTCGTCCACGAGCGTGACGGCGCGCAGCGCCACCACGGCCTCCTCCACCGCGCCGGCGTCCCCGACGAGCTCGAGCGTGAGCGACCCGTAGGGCCGCTCGGCCACCTCGGTGATCCCGCCGTAGACGACGGTCCCGTCCACGCCGTGCTCCCGGAGCACCCGCGTGATCAGCGCCGACGACCCGGCGACCTCGTCCACGCCGACCGTCACGATCCGCCCGGTGTGCCGGGTGCGGAGCCGCTCCAGCACCGCGGGCGACGGCCGGTCGCGCAGCGCGGTGGCCACGAACCGGCGCGTGACGTCGTGGGCCGGGGCGCTGAACACCTGGTACGCCTCCCCCACCTCGACCACGCGCCCGTGCTCCATCACCGCGACGCGGTGGCAGATCGAGCGCACCACGTCCATCTCGTGCGTGATCACCACGACGGTGATCCCCAGCTCCCGGTTGACCCGCTGCAGCAGGGCGAGGACGTCCTGCGTGGTCTCGGGGTCGAGGGCCGACGTCGCCTCGTCGGCCAGCAGGATCCGCGGGTTCGTCGCGAGCGCACGGGCGATGCCCACCCGCTGCTTCTGCCCGCCGGACAGCGTGGACGGGTACGCGCCCGCCTTGTCCGCGATGCCGACGAACTCGAGGAGCTCGGCCACCCGGGCGTCGCGCTGCGCACGGGTCCAGCCGGCCACCTCGAGCGGGTAGGCCACGTTCCCGGCGACGGTCCGCGACGACAGCAGGTTGAACTGCTGGAAGACCATCCCGATGCCCGCCCGGACCGGGCGCAGGCGCGCCTCGCCCAGGGAGGCGAGCGAGACGCCGTCGACCACCACGTCGCCCGAGGTGACGGTCTCCAGGGCGTTGACGAGCCGCACCAGGGTGGACTTGCCCGCCCCGGAGTAGCCGATGACCCCGAAGATCTCGCCCTCTCGCACGTCGAGGGAGACGCCGTCGACCGCCCGCACCTCGCGGCCGCGGCCGCGAGGTGCGGGGAAGACCTTGGTGGCCTCCCGGAAGGAGATGATGCTGCTCATCAGCCCTGCGCCCGCAGGTTCTCCTCGATACCGGCGAGGATGTCCCGCAGCTCGGCGGGCTCGTCGTCCTTGATGACGCCGGTGCCGCCGGACGCCTCGAGCACGCCCTCCTCGATCTCGGGGCTGTGGAAGAGGTCGACGAGCTGGGCGAGCCGCTCGTCCTCTGCGTCCTCGGCGCGGGCGACCCACACGTTGATGTACGGCTCGGCCGCCGAGGAGTCGGGGTCGTCGGAGTAGATGGCGTCGTCGGCGGTCAGGCCGGCGTCGCCCACGAAGTCGTTGTTGATGATCGACGCGTCGACGTCCTGGAGGGCCAGCGCCGTCTGCGCGGCGTCGACCGGGGTGACGGTCACGCGCGACTCGTCCTCGATCACGTCGGCCGGTGTGGAGAAGGAGTTGCCGCCGTCGCGCAGGGTCAGCAGACCGGCCTCCTGGAGCACGAGGAGGGCGCGAGCCTGGTTGGTCTCGTCGTTGGGGATGGCGACCTCGCCGCCGTCCGGGAGGTCGTCGACCGAGCCGTGCTTGGTGGAGTACAGCCCCAGCGGGTAGACGGCGGTGGCGCCGATCGGCGTGAGGTCGCTCTCGGAGCTCACGTTGTAGCCGGCGAGGAACTGCAGGTGCTGGAACTGGTTGAGGTCCAGGTCACCGTCGGTCAGGCCCTGGTTCGGGAGCTGGTAGTCGGAGAAGCTGACCAGCTCCACGGTGATGCCCTCCTCCGCGGCCTTGTCGACGAACGTGTCCCAGTAGTCCTCGCCCGACGACACGACGCCGACGCGGATCGGGTCCTCGGCGGTGCCCGCGGCGGGACCGGCCTGCTCCGGCGAGCCGCAGGCGGACAGGGCCAGGACGGTGGCGGAGGCCAGGGCGGCAAGGGGGACGAGACGGGTGCGAGACATGGGGATTCCTTCCGGAAGTGGGCGCACGGGTGCGCGCGCAAGGGGATGGCCGGGTGGGCCTGGTGAGGAAGAGCGGTGCGGCGGGCCACGGCCATCAGCGACGTGGCGAGCGCGCGGGGCGCGGCCTGAGGGCCGGCGGCCCGGGTTCAGCTGTGCGGGGTCGCGGTCAGCGGCTGCACATTCGCCCGCGTGACATGCCGCGACAGCACGCGGCGGCACGGCACCAGGAGGCGCGGCGCGGCTGCGGGGCGGCAGTCAGGAGGCGGGGCATGTCGCCATCATGCGCCGCAATCGGGCGTCGACACCAACCGGCGAGCGGGAAATCCCACGATGCGAACGGCCAGGCGACCACATCGTGGACGAATGGCGGAATCGCGCGGTTCGTGGGCCGTGTGGCCCCGGACACAAAGGACCCCTCGCACACCCACCAGAGCTCACTTACCCTTGCTGCCTTCCGGCCCTGGGGGAGTTCGGCGAGATAGTGCCGCACGAGGGGTCTGCCCCCAGCCTAGCCCAGCGGGGGCCAGCTCTTCGAATCGGCCCGATTCGTTGGCACGGCCCCATGTCCGGTATCCTCGTGAGGCCGCTCCCGGTCTTGGCCTCTCCAGGTCTCAACCGTGGTCGGCCGTGCCCGGCTCACCCCAGGCACGAGGAGGATTCGCCTAGTGGCCTATGGCGCACGCTTGGAAAGCGTGTTGGGTTAAAAGCCCTCGGGGGTTCGAATCCCCCATCCTCCGCAGATGTGATGACGCGGGACATCGTTGATAGATGTCTCGCGTCATCGTTTATATCCGAGAGCCCGGCCATCGGCCGGGCTCTCGTTCGTTGTTGCGCCAGTAGGTGCGGGTCGGGTCGATGGTGTTGGTGGCTAGGGTCTGGTGGGTCGCACGGTCGATGACGGTGGTGTGGGTGTCGGTGACGAGGATGAGGACGGCCTTGCCGGCGTGGGCTGTTCCGATGCCGAGGTGGTGCATCTTGCCCGCCCGGCGCAGTGAGATCTTGCCGTTGGTCCCGACGTGGTCGGACCGGACACCCTCACGGCGCAGATCGGCGATCTGCTCCCGCTCGGCCAGGGACAGGAACCGCGGGTGCAGCGTCTTGTCCAGCGCGGACATCGCTGCCGAG
>NZ_QXTH01000027.1 GCF_003946865.1 Antribacter gilvus | reverse complement strand
CGCGCCCACGCCGCATCCGTCAACTCACCCCGACCAACACCCACAACCCGGACATTACCGAACCACCGACCAGGCCATTCACAGGACAGGCCCTAGGGCTCGCCTTCACTGAGGCGGCGCTCGGCGGCGGCGACCGGGTCGTTGCGGTAGCCCGCGACATCAGCCCCTTGGCCGACCTGAGGGAGGCCCACCCGGGTCGTCTGATGCTGCGGTCGCTGGATGTCACCGACCGCGGCGGCGTATGCACTCTTGTCGACGAGGTCGCCGCCGAATGGGGGATCGACATCGTGGTCAACACCGCCGGGCAGATGCTCTACGGCATGGTCGAGGAGGCGACCGAGGAGCAGATCCGTGCTCACCTCGACGTCAATCTGTTCGGTGCGGTGTGGATCTGCCAAGCGGTGCTGCCGCACCTGCGGGCTCAGGGGTCCGGGCGGATCGTCAACGTGACCTCGATGGGAGCCGGTGGCGGCTTCTCGGCGGTGGGCTTCTACTCGGCGGCCAAGTCGGCTCTGGACTCGCTCACCGAGGCGCTCGCGATGGAGGTCGAGCACACCGGCATCCGGGTGACGAGCCTGCAGCCGGGCGGATATGCGACCGATCTCTTCACCCGTGGAACGACGGCTACGGAGCCGGATCCAGCCTACGACCCTGTACGCGCCCGGCTCGCCGAGCTCTGGGACGGCGTCGAGGATCCCGACCCGGCCACCGCGGCGCCCATCCTGCTGGAGCTGGTTGCCGCGGACGACCCGCCGCGGCGCCTGGTGGTGGGTGCACGTTCGCTCGAGCTGGTCGAGGAACGGGAGGCGGCCCGCCGGGAGGAGCGCCTCGCCTGGGCGCCGCTCAGCCAGAAGGCTGAGGGATGACGGAGCCCATCCGTCAGGCGCCGTGGGCCGCAATGGCCATGGTCGCGCCGCTATGAGCCGCGCACCCGGCTCGGCGGTGAACCCGTCGATCTTCCCGGCCAGGTGTCATCGAACTCCGGCGTGGACAGCATCCCGGTGACGCCTGAGGTCGCCGAGGTAAGTGCCGAAGCCCCGGCTCCGGAGACACTCGAGGTAGCGGGTGACTCCCTCGCGGAGCTCGTCCTGAGCCGGCCGGTCGCGCGGGTGTCGCTCGACACGGTCCACACGACTCCGGGGACCGTCAGGATGGTTCGCTCGTCGGAACGAGCATCGCACACGCTCCGTCGTATTGCCGCTCACGGGCTGGATGTTTTGCCGCAACCTCGGTGGTCGTTCTGCCGCAAGAAACTGCTCGTTCTGCCGCACTTGGTACGGCCGTTCTGCCCCCATCAGCCGGTCGATCTGCCGGACCTCCGCCCGTCAGCCTGGGCCCGACGTCCACACGACGGAGAAACCCCGCGGACACGAAGTCCGCAGGGCCTCTCGAATCCTGTCAGGGCAGATCAACGCCCTCAGGAAAACCCGTCACCAACCGCGCTCAGCCAGCCGCACCCGCGCCGGCTCCTCCTCGACGTTGATTCCGGCGGTGAACCCGTCGACCTCCCCGGAAGGTGCCGGGTCGTCTCCTCCAGGATCGTGGCGCTCCACAGGAGCGTGATGAGTTCCCGGTCTGCTGCGTAGAGCAGGTAGTCGCGCAGCACGCGCGAGAAAAGCACGTTCGCATCGGACAGGACGACCCGCGGCCGGTCGGGGCGGGTCACTCCGCCAGGCCCAGTTCGTTCTGGAGCTCGGCCAGATCGGCCAGTGCCTCGGCCCGACGCGCACGCTCACGTTCCCGGAACTCCTCGACCGCAGCCGATCGACAGCGATCACTCAATCCCGTCTCCCGCGGGACGGAGAGGCCCCGCAGACACGCAGTCCGCGGGGCCTCTCCAGTCTCATCGGGGCAGATCAACACCCTCAGGACAGAACCTCACCAACCGCGCTCGGCCAGCCGCACCGGCGCCGGCTCCTCCTCGACGTTGATGGCGTGGTCCAAGATTGTCCGTCATGACCGTCAGCGGGCGAAGGTGGCGGAGTAGGTCTTGCCGAGGGTACCTGCGGCGATGTCGAGCACGATCGTCGCCCCGGTCGACGCGACGGTGACCCCGCTGTCCTTGCGGACCTGGCTGAAGCCGCTGGCGCCCGTGACGGTGACGCGGATCGTCGCGGCGTTGCGCCGGGGGTTGGCCACGGCAACCGTGAGAACGCCGTTCTTCTCCTGGACGATGACGGAGCACGGTCCGTCGACAGTAACCCGTCCGAGCGTGTCCGGCTGCCAGAAATTCGCCATGAGCAGGCCCTTGCTCTGCTGCTGGATGCCACAGCGGTCGGTGTTGTGCCCCAGAAACGTGACGTCGTCGTTCCACGTCGTGGAGAGCTGCCTGGTGCGGTCCACGGTGGCGTTGGGGACCACCATGTAGATGTACATGTCGTTGCTGGGCCGGATGCCGTGGTGGAGCGAGAGGATCGCGAAGTTGTTCGTGATAGCCGGGTCGGTCGGATCGGCCTTCTCGGTGATGTCGCTCCACCGGCCGGTCATGGTCTCGCGCCGGACGAACAGGCGGCGCTCCGCGCGCTGTGTGAAGACATAGCCGACGCGCTTGCCGTCCCCGCCGTCGATGTGCGCCCACCGCGGCTGGTCGAACCAGCCGCTGCCGGGCTGTGTGACCTGCGTCTCGGTGCCGGCGTTGCCGACGGTGACCACGTTCTCGCCGTCGTGCAGCTTACGGTTCTCCACGATGGTGCGGGTGGGATCCGGGTTCGTGCCGGTTATGCCGGTGCCCACGCAGATGATCATCTCGTCGAGGCAGAACCAGGTCTTCTGCGCGGAGAGGTTCTCGTCCCCGGAGCGCAGCGCCATGCCCACGGCGGAGTAGCGACCGTCGAGCACCGCGCCACCGGCCCAGCTGTTCGACGACATCTGGCGCTCGGCGCCGTCCGCGATGACGTGCTTGTCGATGGTCGTACCGGCCAGCGAATACGGGTCCACCGTCGCCCAGTAGCCGTCGTGGTACTGGTCGTAATCCTTGTCGTACAGATACGTCATGCCGTCGCCGGTGTGCCAGCCATGCAGGTTCTCACGGGCGTCCGCCTCGTAGCGGGCGATCCGCTCGCTGTTCATCGAGATCGCGAACGCCCAGCCGTTGCGCCGGTGCACCGCGCGGGCCATGTTGCGGTAGATGACGCTGCCGTCCGGCTCGGGCAGCGCGGCGACGCCGCTCTTCGCGAGTCGGTCGAACAGCGCCACGCTCTCCATCTTGGCGCTGTTGCGCGGGTCCGACCCGCCGTTGCTGATCCGCCGCTCGAGCCAGCCCTGGATCGTTCCCCGCCACCGGGCTGCCGTCGCCGCGTCCTGCACGGCGCCCGACTCGGCCAGCCGCAGCATCGACACCATCACCCCCGTGCCCTTGCCGCCCTCACTCGACTTGGGACGGGCAATCTCGCGCCCCCTGACGAAGCTCATCATGCGCGAGTCGTGGACAACCGGGATGAGCCCGAGGTCGACGAACGGGATGAGATTCCGGATCGACGAATCCGCGGCGAAGGCCCAGGGCGAACCGGCCAGCTCCACGAACATCTCCGCGCCCAGGGAGACCATCGCACTGCCGTAGCCGCCGTTGTACGCGACGTTCTGGTGTTGGAGGAACGAGCCGTCCGCCCACATGCCGTCGGCGAGGTCGGTGTTCTCGCTCGCGGGCAGGTGGCTTGCCCATTCGAAAGCGCCCAGTGCGCTTGTAACACCCGTGTCGATGCGCGTGACCGACCCGATGACGACGCCCTCCAGAATCGCCACGTGAGCCAACGCGGCTCGGTTGTAGGCGGTCGAATCCTTTTCCGTGTACGTGCCATCAAAATCCGGGTGGTTGTTGTACCACTCTACGTACCCGGGCACGGCCTTCAGCCTGTCGGGGTGACGGACGAAGAAGCGAAGGTCTTCCGCGTAGTACGCGAACCGCGTCGAGTTGAGCTGGTCGCCCATCAGCACGAGGGCCTTCACCAGCTGCTGGGACGTACCGATCTCCCAGTCCCACCAGTGCTCGCTGAAGACGGTCTGACCCTTGTGGTAGTAGTGCGAGTGGCCGGTGTACAGGCCGTCCCTGATGTGGTTGAGCAGGATCTCGGGGAGGTCACTGTTTTCGTTGCCCTTGTAGTAGGGGTTCTCGACGCCAGGGATGCTCGGGGTGGCCCAGACCTGCGCCATCGTGGCGAGCCGCTCGTAGGTGTCCGTGATGGCGCGGCTGTTGAATGCGGCCTTGCCGTCGCCTCTCTTCCGTGGGTCGAAGTCGTCGTCGGTAAACACCTTCTTCCGGTTCGCGAGGTCTGGCTCGATCTTGGTGACCCAGTCGTTCACCTCGGCGATCAGGCCCCTCAGCGCTGTCGTGAATACCTCCGGGGTCTGCTTCATCTCCGCCCGTCCGGTGATGACGTCGATGCACCGGCCGCGGAGGTTCGCGATATCGGTGACGGTCGCGGCACGCGCGGGTGCCGCTGACACGAGGTTGCCCCCGGCTGCGGCCGCCGCGGCCAGGGCGGCGGCGCCGATCAGGACGGACCGACGAGACACGGCATTCATGATGGTTACTCCCTGCTGACGAGGATCTGACCTGGCCACGTGCGACTGCCGTCGCAACGGCGCGCGCGGCAGCGCCGACCGGGACGCGCGCTGAATCGGCTCGAGACACCGACTGCGGCAGTGGTCTCGAACCTGGCCCGTGCGCCCGTCCGTGCGGACATACGGTACCAAGACGGGACAAATCTCGGGCGAGCCGGCCTGGTATCGGTCCTGGGCCCGGCGCCCACAGATCGCGCGTCGCAAGATGAAGAGGCCCCGCGGACACGAAGTCCGCGGGGCCTCCCGCTCAGCCGTTCAGGCGGTCGTCACCAACCGCGCTCGGCCAGCCGCACCGGCGCCGGCTCCTCCTCGACGTTGATGCCGTGGTCCAAGATTGCGGCGCCTCCCCCTTCCGACACCACCACCGCCAAGTGTCGGTGATGTGTCGGAATACGAGTGTTCGAACGGCCGGTCCGGATGACTGCCCACCTCGCAGAGCGCGACTACGACCTCGAGCCGAGACAGGCTCCGTCGTGCTACTCTCGCTCCATCACGATCAGCCCGTTGCCGCAAGGCGCGGGCTGATTTTCTTTTCCAGGGAGGACCATGGCGGAGTACGCAAAGCCGTGGCTGTCCGTCGACGAGCAGATCGACCGGCTGTCTGGGCACGGAATCGGGATCAAGGACCGCGGCCGAGCCACGTCGGTCCTGCAGGCGGTCGGCTACTACCGCCTCACCGGCTACCTCTACCCGTTCCGCGAGTCCGAGCAGTACATCGACGACGAGTGCCGCACGCGGATCCGCGTGCTCAGCGACTACCGGGCGGGCACAACACTGCGGCACGCCGAGGACATCATCGACTTCGACCGGCGGCTGCGCATGCTGGTCATGGACGGCGTCGAGCGCATCGAGGTCGCTGTCCGCATGCGGATCGGCTACGTGCTCGGCAAGAGGTCCCCCTTCTCCTACGAGGACCCGAGCTGCTTCACCGAGGCCTTCACCGCCGAGAGCACCAACGCCCAGGGCCCCGCGCCGAGCAGGCATGTGCAGTGGCTCCAACGCGTCAACGACAGGAAGGCCGGCTCCGACGAGCAGTTCGTCGAGCATTTCCGGGAGAAGTACGACGACCGCATGCCGGTCTGGGCGCTCACCGAGATCCTCGAGCTGGGCCACCTCTCCGTCCTCTACCGCGGCATGCACCAGAAGGACGCCGAGGAGATCGCCCTGGCGTTCAGAGTCCCGACAAAGAAGATCATGACCAGCTGGCTCGCCAGTCTGAACTACGTCCGCAACGTCGCGGCGCACCACTCCAGGCTGTTCAACAGGAAGCTTCAGCACGCGCCGGCCCGTCCGAAGGCGGGGCACATCCCGGTCCTCGACCACCTGCGGGACGAGAAGACGGCCAAGGGCGTCTTCGGGACCTACAACGCCCTCGCCGTGATCGCCTACATCCTGCCGTCTATCGACGCCGACTCGGACTGGGCGAAGCAGCTGGCAGCGCTGCTGCGGGAGTTCCCGGCCTCGCATGCCCTGACGATCGCGTCGATGGGGACTCCGCAGGGTTGGGAGTCGCTCGACCTCTGGCGCGGCTGACCTGACGGTCCGTGAGCCAGTGCTGCAAATGAAGTCGGAGACGTCGATTCCATGATCCCAGATGGCGCAGACACCGCGCAGTCGGCTCCCGCGAGGCCGCATACCGCCACCCTTAGTCGCGCAACACGCGGGAGAACAGGACGTTCGCATCGGACAGCACGACCCGCGGCCGGCCGGTGCGGGTCACTCCGTCAGGCCCAGCTCGTTCTGGAGCTCGGCCAGATCGGCCAGCGCCTCCGCCCGACGCGCACGCTCACGCTCCCGAAACTCCTCGACCGCAGCCAGGGGCAGCCGATGGTGCGAGCCGACCATCCGGAACGGCAGCTCACCCCGGTCCATGAGCCGCCGCACGTGCGGACGCGACACCCCCAGCAAGCTCCGCCGCCCGGCTGGGCGTCACCTCCGCCGGCGCTCCGTGAGCGTGTGCATCCAGGAGAGCCGCGACCAGCTCGGCCGTTGACCGGTGGATCGACAGTGCCACGTCGTCGCCGTCCCGCTCAAGCGCACGATGTACCGCGGCGGCATCCCGCGCGAGGAGGTCACTCATCCCAGGCTCCTATCTGCACTAACTGCAACTCCCTCACATTTGACGCTGCAGATCACGCGCCGCAAGACGAAGAGGCCCCGCGGACTCACGGTCCGCAAGGGCCTCCCCCCAGTCGCATCAGGGCAGATCAACGCCCTCAGGTGGCTGTATTGCCGCAACGTCCGTGGTCGTTCTGCCGCGGCTTCCCCACGCGTTCGTCGCCATAGCCCAGCGAGTGCGACAACTCTGGCTATCACACCTGCGATTCATCTCCCGGGCGGCATCCACCTAGGGCGTGTTTCGGAATGGGTCAGCGTTGGTTGATCCAGTCCAGGAGGTCGCCTGCGATGGTGTTGGGGTCGGCGGCGGTGGTGACGGCGTCG
>NZ_QXTH01000026.1 GCF_003946865.1 Antribacter gilvus | reverse complement strand
CCACCCGATACACCAAACGAGCCGCCTACTACCGGTCCGAACTCACGATCGCAGCCATCATCCTCTGGCTCCGCGATTCACAGGACACGCCCTAGGAACGTTTACACCATGGACTGCGCGAGGAGCCGTTCGAAGCCTTCCTCGCTGACGATGGGGATGCCGTAGTCGGCTGCCTTGCGGGCCTTGCCCGAGAGGGAGTCTGGGTCGGCAGCGATGACGAGCGCGACCTTCTTTGTCACGTTCGGGTGGGGGACGAGGCCGACGGCGCGAGCCCGCCGCTCCCAGACGTCGCGCTGTTCGCGCATGGCGCCGGTGAACACCACCAGGTCCCCGGTCCGGAAGGCGGCGCGGCTGGCGGGAACGGACCGGACCTCTGGACAGGTCGCAGAGTCGGCAAGGACGCGGTCGACGTCATCGGCGCTGACCTGCAGGAGGTTCGCGACGGCGTGGAGGTCGGCGCGCTCGGCGTCAGTGAGGACGCCGTCGGCCCACGCGTTCGCGGCGAGCGCGGCCAGGTACTCGCGGTGGAGGAGGTCGGCGTCGTTGCGGCCGAGGTCGATCTGCGCGCAGAAGGCCCTGAGCTGGTCGTGCTCGCGCGCCGAGAGGTGCCTGTCGAGCAGGGCCCGGTCCACGAGCGCGAGGTACTCCTCCTTCTCCCACGACGTGATCGGGCGGTTCCGGGCGGCGACCAGCCGTGCGAAGAAGTGCGTGTCGCGCTCGGTCGAGACCCCGCGACCGACCGCCATGGTGCCCTTCCGCGGGACGTGGGGCCACGGTGTGGTTGCGGCGAGCTCGACGACGTCGTCCCACTCCGGCTGGAGGGTGCGAGGGCCCGCTGCCAGAAACTTCCTCAGGAGCTCGGCCGCGGCCATCGCGTCGGACAACGCTTCGTGCGCCGAGCGGAGATCGACCTCGTGGTACGCGCAGGCGCCGGCCAGGGATCGTGGGGCGTTCGGCGCCAGCAGCGCTCCGGTGCGCATGGTGCACAGGGTGGTCTGCTCGATCACCGGGACGTCGTACCCCTCCGCGGCGAACGCGTGCCAGACGAAACGGCGGTCGAACTGGGCGTTGTGCGCCACGAAGGCCCGTCCCGCGACGAGCTCGGCCACCTGCCCGGCGACCTCGCCGAAGGCGGGGGCGTGGCGGACGTCGGCTGCGCTGATCCCATGGATCCCCTGGGGACCCAGGTCCCGGCCCGGGTTCACCAGCGTCGACCAGGATGCCTCGACCTCGCCGTCGGCGGAGACCTGGACGACGGCGATCTCTGCGATCCGGTCCTGCCCGCCCGGAAACAACCCTGTGGTCTCGACGTCGACCACTGCGTAACCAGCCACGATGCTCCCTCGACGGCGGATGAATCCGCAGATCCTTGCATTGCGGGCATTCACACCGACAGGTTGAAAAACGCGGAGCTCCGGTGGCGCCTGGTGCGGCCGTCGCAAGCGGCGAGCCAGGTGCCGTCGCCGAGCGGGCGGAAGTCGTCCGGGTCGTTGCCGGCCTGGTCCGGGGGGAGGTGGCCGATCCGTTCACCGGTGGTCAGGTCCACGAGAACGCGCCGGATCTCGCTGGGTGCGCCGGGGTTCTCCTCGTCCCAGTTCTCGTCGACGACGGTCACGATGAGGGTCTGCTGGTCGAGAAACCCTGCGCAGCCGTACTCGACCACCAGCTCTTCGGGATCACCACCTGGGTAGAGGGTCTCCAGAGTGAGCGTTGCGATCACGTCGCCGTCCGGGAACCGGTGGACCTTGCCATTGTCCTGGCAGGACTGGGCGGTGGAGACCATGAGGTTGCCGTCGGGCGAGATGGCGCACGGGATCGTGTCCCAGACGCCGTCGGCGGACAGGTCCGTGACCGAGAGGGTTCCGTCGTCGTACCGGCCGTGGAAGACGGCCGTGCCGTCCTGTCCCATGCCGACGCTGAGGAGCAGGCCGCCGTCCGGGTGGTGCAGGTGGTCGGCGTCGTGCCCCTCGCAGTCCAGGGCTTTCTGGGCCAGGAGGTCCCCGGTCGCGGGGGCGAGAACGAGCCAGCGGTCGGACTCGCCCCGGCCCGCCAAGGCGTCAGCGGCATAGACCCAGACCACCGTCCCGTCCGCGGGCACGGCGACAGACGTCCGGGCCAGGCCTTCCGTGCGGCGGACACCGAGGTCGTGCTCCCACACCACGACTCCGGAGGCGTCGACGCACACGACCGAGTCCGGGCTCGCGCAGACCAGACGGCTCAGGTCGGGGAAGGCGGCGAAGCTGAATCTGCCGAGGTCGCTGCCCGGTGGGGTGAACCGGGCGGCTTCGACGAGCTCCGACCCGTCGGCGGCCGTCGCGTCGACGTCGGCCACGACCACGGAGCCGCCGTCACGGTAGAGGTGAGTGCGCACGGCGCGAACCTATCGGGCCGCATGGCGCCCGCGGTGTGATGTGGACCGGCGCGGACGTGGTGGAGGCCGCTGGCGTGTTCGCCGCGGCCTCCACTACCTCTGACGAACCAGGTCGCCAAATGGTTGCCTCAGAGCCTCAGAGCCTCCGGTGTCGGTGGGGCAAGGCATGATCTGCGGGGTGTCGACGACCCGCGCTGTGACCGACAGGTTTCTGATGTACCGCACCCCGGAACCGGTGGAGGACCCGACCCCGTTCGGGCTGCTCCTGCTGCTGCAGGACATCCAGCGGGGCAACGACAACTTCTTCGTCCTCGAAGACCAGGAGGTCCCCGACCGGTTCGCGCAGGTGATCCGCGCGGACGCCGCGAACGGTGATGCGCGAGCCTGCTACGGGACCCGGGCCGACAAGGGGTACGTCGTGGAGTACCGCGACGGGGATCCCGGCCGACACTTCCAGGCGGACTGCCCGACTCTCGAGGTGGCGCACGAGCTCCTGACCGGGTGGATGACCGGTGGTGATGGCTGGAGAGACCTGGTCATCTGGCGCCGGCTGGACTTCGAGGGGGACGCGACCGACGGCGACCCGTCCGAGTCGGGGGAGTCTTTCGACGGCGAGCCCGACGAGGACCAGGTGACGTACGTGCGAGGCGAGGTCCGGGCGATGGTGCTGGCCGGGTTCTCCGCGTGGCCCGAGGTCGCACGAGCGGCCGAGGAGATGCTCAACGCGGACGTGTCGTCGGCGACGAGGACGGCGGCCGTCCGAGCCGCGCAGGAAGAGTGGGACCAGCGGGTGGCCGAACAGGCGGGCTGGGAGGACCAGGGCGACTACGACAAGCTCGCGGCGGCCTTCGCGGACCTGGAGTCGGGCGGCTTGGTGGCGCGGATGAGCTTCGCGTGCTGCAGCTCGTGCGGCAACGCCGAGATCGGCGGCGAGGTGGATCCGGTGGGTCCGGTCCCGCCGGGGTTCGTCTACTTCCACTCGCAGGACGCCGCTCGTCTCGCCGTCGCGCCTTCGACGTTGTACCTCGCCTACGGGGCGTTCCACGAGGCCCTCGGCATCGAGACCGGGCCGGACGGCCTGACTGCGGAACAGCAGGACAGTCTCGCTGCGGCTACGCGGGAGGTCGGCAGGCTGGTGGCGGACGCGATGGCCGAGCACGGCCTGGGGGTCGTCTGGACCGACGACCCGAACGACGCAGTGAAGGTGACGGTCACGGACTGGCGAAAGCGTCTGCCGGCCTGAGACGGACCGCTTCGGCGGGGCGAGCGAGCGCTGAGGCGGGACTGGGCAGCGCCCGGTCCCGCCTCAGCCGCCGGTCTTCAGCCTTGTCAGGGCTGGATCGTGGGGACGAAGTTGTCGAGGAGGAACTGGCCCTCCTCACCTGCAGGCAGCTCGCCCATGAACCGGGTGACGATGCCCGTGCTCGCGGACTGGACGTAGACCTCGAACTGGATGGCCTGGACCGAGCCGTCGGCCCAGTGACCGTACTGGGAGGCGACGAGGACCGCCTCCGAGGCTCCCTCGATCTCGATGTACGAGGCGTGGTAGCCGAGGTCGTTCAGGTCGGCGGGGTCCGGCATCTCCTGGAACACGAACGGCGACTGGACCAGGATCCGCCAGTAGACGTCGCCGTAGAAGTCGGTCACGGCGACGTCGGGCGACTCCCACTCGTGGCCGCTGCCGCCGTCACCCACGATGGCGTGCCCGGTCCAGTCGGCGGGGACCGCGTAGCCGACGCCGGCGGTGTCGGTGGTCTGCCAGTCGTCGGTGGCCCCCGGGGTGGGCTCGCCGAGGTCGATGGGGAGCATCGCCCAGGGGTCCTCGCACCCGGACGGCCCCTGGGCGTGCCCCGGGAGGTGCGCGGACGTGGCGGCGCAGGCCGCCGGTGCCGGGTCGGCGACGGCGACGGCCGCCGTTCCCGAGGTGAGGCCGACGATGAGGCCGGCCGACAGAACCAAGGTGCGCGTCTTTGCCAGTGTGTTTCCCATGCTTCTTAGGACGCTCGCGGCGACTGGAAGGTTGTGTTCGGTGGCGCGAGCACGGCCGGGCGGGCTTCGCGGACGAAGGCACTTGAGGTGAGACCTACGCTCACGCCATGGAGAAGCTGATCCGCGACCTCGTGCCTGCGCTGGCAGCTGGACGGGGTAGTCATCTTGAGACGCGAGTGCTCGGGGGCCCGGAGTTCGCGCAGGCGCTCCGGTCCAAGGTCGTCGAAGAAGCCCAGGAGGTCGCGGAAGCACGGACGAGGGAAGCCCTGGTCGAGGAGCTTGCGGATCTCCTCGAAGTGGTTTCAGCACTGGCCCGGGTGGAAGGAATCGACGAAGGGTCTGTGCGTGAGCGCGCCGAGCAGAAGCGGCGTTCGCATGGCGGTTTCGAAGAACGATTGTTGCTCGTGCAGAAACTCGGCTAGTTCGGACAAGCCGACGCCGCGGTACGGTGGGCGCGTGCAGATGAATAGGTCGCCGGGGAGCCAACCCCGCCCTCTCAGGCGGGTGTTGTCCTGAGAAGAGGACGCCGATGGCGTTTCCCCGGTTCTACCGCCGTGCCTTCCTGAACAAGCGCGGTTTCTACGCGGGTGCGTACGTGCATGCCGACATCGAGGTCGGTGACGGTTTCGCCGGCGAGAGCCCTAAGCGGGTCGACGCGTTCTTGACCGTCGCGGACTGCGGCCGGACCGCGCAGCTGGACTTCACGGCGGGCGACCGCGCCTTCGCGCGCAACGCGCTGTTCAAGGCGCGGCGGCTGCAGAAGGTCGTCGACGAGTTCGTCGAGGCGCTCGAGAGGGCGATCGACGACGCCGGCCTGAGCTGAGCGAGCCTTCGGTGCGGACCCTGTCCCGCAAGGGAGCCGGGTGCGCACCGCCCTCCCGGTACCGTCGCGACATGAGCGTCAGCGCCTGACAAGGATCCAGGATCCCCAGAACAACCGGTGTCCCGCGAGGAGTGCGGGTAGCGCGACGCCGAAGCCCGCCGCGGCCGCGACGAGAGGGTGGGGGGCGCCCACCCCGCCGAGGTGCACAGCGGTGACGACCGCGATCTCGAGGACCGCGGAGATGGCCAGAGCCACTGTGCCCGCTCGTCGAACCGGCCGCGGCCAGGTCGTGGTGGGTCCCCGCCAGGTGACCAGGCCCAGGAGCCCGGCCAGGACCACAAAGGTCATGACCATCCAGGCGATCCCGCGCCACTCGCTGTCGGCCACGCCCCATGTGCCACCCGCGAGGAGCCCGAGCAGCACGCCGATCCCGGCGATCGTCGGCCCGTGAGCACGGCTACCGTCAGTCGGCACCGCGGCAGTCGCGGAACCGATGTCCGAGGTCAGGGGTGCGTCGCCGCCGTCAACGAGGTCCATGGCCGGGACGATACCGGGCGTTCAACGCGAACGTGCGCACCGCAGGTGGGGGCCCGCTACGGTGTGGAGGTCATCAGTCCCACCAGAGGCTGTACCAGAACCCCGGGAGATCCTCCTCCCGGCTGATCTCGTAGGGCGGGCACGCCGCCTCGACCCCCAAGGACAGCAGCCGCTCGTGGACGGCCTCGGCCGCTGCCTCGAACACGTCCTCGTCATCGCCACCTTCGTCCTCGTCGTCGTCCTGCTCCCAGTCCGGCAAGGCTTCGGGCATCCGCACGACGACGTCGTCGAGCCACGGGTGGTCGGGCGATAGCGTCGCCGCCAGATCCTCGGGGTGCGCGACTATGGCGCGGAGGACCTCGCCCAGCGGCGGGCCGGCGTCGCCCACCGCCTGGGCGGAGAGGTCCTCAGGGGGCATCTCGCGGAGCATTCTTGCGGCCGCCTCCGGACCCACCTCCCAGGTCGCCACGCCGCCGTCGTCGACCGCTCTCACCTGCTGATTCATGCGGTGTACGGTACTGGCGGCTCGGCAACACGGCCAGACCCTTCGCCGGGGAGGGCGCCGACCCCAGGGTTCCTGAGTCCTGCTGCGTAGTGACCACCAGGCGCGAATCACATCCCAGGTCGCGCCGGCGCCCTAGAAGGTCAGTGCCCCTCCGCCGTGTGGAAGCTGAACCGCGCCACCTCCCGCGCCCACGCGCGGTAGCTCCCCACCTCGGCGGGGACTCCCGCGGCGACGGCGCGCTCCACGACGGCGCCCATCCGGCGCCAGGCCGCGCACGCGGCGCACCGCTCGTGGCCTGCGGACGCGTGCTGGCCGCCGAGGGTCTCGATCACGGCGGACAGGTGCGCGGAGTCGGCCCGGTCGTCGAGCTCGCCGAGCAGCTGGGCGGTCTGCGCGGGCGCGCCCACGAGCAGGGCGAGCAGGAGGGCTGCGGGCTGCAGGTCGCCGTCGGCCCCCGCCGCGTACCGGACCAGCTGGTAGAGCGTGAGCAGCTTTTTCGCCGCTCGCGGCGTGGTCACGGCCTCACAGACCAGGGCCAGGAGCTCCGCCTCCTGGGCGCTCAGGGTGGCCGACGGCGGACGCCCGGCCGGGGCGTCGTCGTCGCCCGGGTCGAGGGCCACGTCGTGCGGGAGGAGACCCTGGTCGGCAGCGGTCTGCAGGAGGTAGCGGCCGCTGACCGGGGGCACGAGGCGGGGGAGCGCGTAGGGCACCTGGAAGAAGGCGTCGAGGTGGTCGAGCGCCCCGGCCGTGCGGCCCTCCAGGTGCGTGGCCGTCGCGGCGTCGCGCTCGAGCGAGAGCCGCAGGGTTCGTGGGTCGGCGGCGACCACGACGACGAACAGGCTGGTCGACAGCAGCAGCGTGAGGGCCTGCAGCACGTCGACGACCCGCTCGGGCGGGCACCGGTCGAGGTCGTCGACGTGGAGCACGATCCGCTCGACCCGGCCGTCGGCGTCGGTGTCGCCCGGGCGTCGCAGGTACTCCTCGGCCTGGGCGAGCTGGTCGGCGAACGTCCCGAGGTCGTCGCGCAGGTTCCCGACGAACCCGTGGGCGCGCTCCAGACGGCCCTGGTGGTCGTCGTCGTGCAGGATGGCAGACAGGCCGTCGACGGCGTCCTCGGCGTCGAGCTCGGCGAGGCGCGCCTCCGCCTTGACCCGCTCCTGGTCGAAGGTGACCAGGACGAGCTGCGCCAGCGTTCCGACCATGCCGGTGCGCATCGGGTCGAGCTCGGCCACCCGGCTGCGGTAGCCCGCGACGAGCGCCGTCAGCGCCGCCACCACGCCCGACGAGGCGAGCAACCCGCTCACCCAGGTGCCGGACTCGGCGATCCACCCGGCGACGTCGGGCACGACGGCGGGCAGGATCGCCGGACCGGCGACGAGCAGCACCGCGACCACGAGCACGACGGTGAGCGGCAGCGCCCGGCGCCACCCGCTGCGGAACAGCGCCCACGGCACCAGCAGGAGCACCCGGGCCTGGTGCAGCACGGTGACCAGAGGGTTCGCGTCCTCGACGACCTCGATCCGGTGGTCGAGCCGTGCAGCCCGCGCGCGCATGCGCTCGGCCCGGTGCGTCGTCGCCGTGCGACGCCTGGCCCGCAACCTGGCGTCGAGAGGGCCGCGCCGGCGTGCCGTCAGGTCGTCGCCACGCAGGGCGGTGACGACCTTCGTCACGATCCCGACCAGCACCGAGGTCTCGCCGTGCGACCACGCGTTCCACCTGACGACCCGCACAGCCGCCACGGCGTCCGGGTCGCCCGAGGCGGACCGCGCCTCGACCTGCGCCTGCAGGCGCCGCAGGAACGCGGACTTGCCGCCACCCCACTCGCCCAGCACGGCCACGGCGTACGACGGCGGTGCCGTGCGCGCCGTGACGAGGTGCGCCAGGGCCTCGACGTGGGGCCGCAACCCGAGGTCGTCGCGCAGGCCGGACAAGGTCACGAATCCTCCTGATGTGGACATCAGGGACGCACGCTAACGTACCGGGGCCCAGCGCCTGGACCGCGCCCGCCGCGGCCGGAGCCTGGCGGTCAGTCGTCGCGCCGCGGCTTGGACGAGCGGAGCTGTTTCGTCGCGGACCGTTGCTTCTTGGTGGTCAGCCTCCGCTCCTGGGATCCGCGGGTCGCGCGCGTGGCCCGGCGAGCCTGCGGAGGAGGAGCCAGCGCGTCGGCCACCAGGTGGGCAAGGCGCCGCGCGGCGGCGTCGCGGTTGCGCCGCTGCTCGCGATGCTCCGAGGCGACGACGGTGAGGACGCCGTCGACGAGGCGCTCCGCGAGCCGGCTGACGACGCGCTGGCGCTGCACGTCGCTCAGCACGGCGGACCGCCCGACGTCCCAGGAGAGCTCGACACGCGAGTCCGTGGTGTTCACGCCCTGGCCTCCCGGCCCGGAGGACCGGGAGAACCGCTCCGTGAGCTCGGCTCGCGGGATCTTCAGCGCGGGCGTGACCGGCAGGCCAGGGCGGACGGGGGAGGGCATGTGCCCATGGTCTCGCCTCTCGCGACCTGATGCTGTAGCGGCGGCTGCTGCTACGGGCTGAAGAGGCCGATCACCGCCTGCTCGTGGTCGGCAGCCCGGCTGAAGAAGTCGCGCAGCTGGGCATGCAGTCGGTCGACGAGGTCCCAGAACTCCTCGACGGTCCCGTCCGTCCAGCCCTCCACCGGGGCCCAGGTGCCGGCCATCGACAGGTTTGCCTGGGCAAGGCCGTCGAGAGCATCACGGACGTCGACCGGCGGGTCGGCGAGCGTCGCGGCGAGCCGGGAGACGTCGGCCTCGGACGTGACGAAGTAGAACTCGTTGATCTGGTCGCCCGCGAACCACGAGTACGGCTCCAGGCCGTACGCGGCCTCCAGGTAGGGGTTGATCAGGTCCACGTAGTGGTGCTGATAGCCCAGGACGACCTGGCTGCGTGGATCGCCTGCGGGCGCCGCCCGGTCCTGCTCCCAGTCCCAGAACTCGTGGTCACGGTCCTCGACATACTGCGAGACCCACTCCACGTCGTGCTGCAGGACTCCGGGGTCCACCGGATACAGGTAGAAGTAGATGCCCATCAGGCGTTGAAGTGCCGTGGGCGGGCGCCATCAGCGGGCTCTTGTGGTGCCGTGAGGTTCATGACCGGGATCGTAGGGGTCGCCTCCGACAGTGATGTGAACCGGCGTCGCCCACCGCCCGGACCCTCACTGCGACGCCTCTGGCGTCTCCTGCACGAAGAGGATCTTGTTGCCGTCTGGATCGACCGCTTCCGCGGTCTTGACGAATCCGTAGTCGTCGACCTCGCCCACGGCGACGTCGACGGCCGCGCACGTGGAGCGCTGCGCGTCGATGTCTTTGACGCCGACAACGACCGTGGTGCGGCCGGCGGGCTCGGGATCGAGGGACACCTGGATCCATGCGTTCGATGCCAGCTGCCACTCGGCGGTACCTTCCATCGGCTCGAGATCGGGGGCACGCCCGATCCACCTCTCGTACCACGCCACGGCCTTGGCGTGGTCGGTGACAGGCAGCACGGCGACGACACTTGCAATGTTCGGCTCAGACATCGGGCGTTGACCCTCCGGCTCGTTCCTGACCAGGCCGTTCGCCGGCCATCGATCCCTCTCGTCGAGGTGGACGCCTCCACCGTAGAAACAGCCAGGGCTCGAGTCTTGGAAAAAACCCGCTGCTGCTCAGTCGGCCAGGCTCAGTGACTCCGGATACGACGTGGCGGCCAGGAACTGGCCCGGGGTCATTCCCGCGAACTCCCTGAACTCCGCGTTCATGTGCGACTGGTCGTAGTAGCCGTGCGCGAGCGCCGCCTGGCTGAAGGAGTCGGCCCCCGCCCGGAGCGCCGCCGTCAGCTCACGAAACCGAAGGATGCGCGCGAAGAGCTTGGGCCTCACACCGACCTGCTCCTCGAACAGCCTGGTGAAGCGTTTGGGCGAGACGTCGATCCGCCTGAGGATGCTGGCGATGGGGACCTTCCCTCCCGCGCGCTCGATCTCAGAGACGGCGTAGGCGACGGACGGGTCGGTGCTGCGGCGCCCTGCCAGCCTTCCCGCGATCCACCGTCCCAAGAGCAGCAAGCGCGCTCTGTCGGAGCCCGCCTCGTCGAGGCGTTCGGCAAGGCGGCGCGCCTCGCCGCCTGCCAGGTCGCCCAGATCCAAGGTGGTTCCGGTCAGCTCGTGCAGCGGAACGCCGAAGAGGGAGAAGGCGCCCGCCGGCCGAAGGCGCACGCCGAGCACGCGCGACCTTGCGGCGGGACTCTCGATGACGAGCGGAGCCACGATGAGCCCCGCGAGACTCGACGACGGGCATGCTGCCGCGGGCTGGCCCTCGATGATGCGGAACGGCGTGTCCAGCTGCACGATCAGGTCGAGCTCGCCCGTCGGGTAGTACCGCTCCCGCCGGCTGAGCGTCCCGTCGAACAGCCAGACGCACTCGACCAACCCGGCAAGCGCGCTCGGTCGCCAGGTGAGCTGGGTCCACGCCCCCCGCTCCGACTCTTCGCGCCACGAGACGACGCTCATACCGGGGAGATTACTCAGGGATCGCGCGAGTTGCTCGGGCCTCGGACCGGCTCGTCAATAGTCACAGCCCCAGGTGCTGCGCCTGTCCAAAGTGCACATCGCTGACCCACTCCCAGCCGGGCCTGGCCGACGAGCCGATCCGCGGGTCACCGGCACCCTGACCGTCACGCAACGCCAGCACGTACGCCCGGTCCAGCTCGATCCGGGCCGACACCTGGTCAGCCCGGCCGACGGAGCCGTGGCCGGGGACGACGACCTCGACGTCGTCCAGCACGCCCTCCAGCAGCCGCAGCGCTGCGAGGTAGTCCTCGATCGGTTCCGCGGCGGCCAGGTCGAGCATCGGGACCAAGACATCCGAGAGCATGTCGCCGGCGACCAGGACCCCGTGATCCTCGATCAGCAGGGCCGCGTGGCCTGGAGCGTGTGCCTTGTGCTCGATGATCCGGACCGGCGGGCCGTCCCAAGGGATCTGCCTCGTCTCGGCGGGCAGACCGGTGATGAGGCCGAGCAGGTCCAGAGGAACCTGCCCGGCGACCTCCGTCTCGAGCAGGTGCTCGGCGATGCGGGCCTTCGCACCGGGGTCGGACAGCTCCTCACCGATCGCAGCCGCGCACCGGGCTGTGCCGTAACGAGGCGCCACGCCGAGCCGGGCGTGCCACAGGAGGTGGTCCCAGTCCGGATGGGTGGAGAACCCCGCGACCACGGGCTGGCCCAGCTCGCGAAGGTCGTCCGCGAGGCAGTCGATCTCGGAGCCGGTCACTCCGGGGTCGATGAGGAGGACACCTGCCCGGCCCTGGACCACCACGGCGTTGCTCTGCACGAACGCGCTCTCGTGGACCAGCACGCCGTCGGCGACCTGCCTCAGCACGGGCATACCCAGCAGACGTCGCTGCTGGCGGTGATCGAATGAAGGCGTCGCATACTCGCTCCTCTGGATATCGACAGTCGTCGAACGATGTCAGGTGGTGCGGAGGTAGACCGGACAGCCCCGGGAGAGTCATCGCTGCCCGTCGAGGGGAAATCCAGGTGCAGTCGGCTGGGCCATTCTCCGTCTCACGGGGGAGGCGGACCGGTGCCCGACGCCCGCATAATCTGGCGTATGAGCAATACCATCTTCACGCCAGGAGCCGACGTATTCACGACGCGTGGACGCGGCGAAGTCGTCGATGTCCGGGCCACTCCCTCTGGCACGTTCGTCATCGGGGTCGAGGATGACAACGGCGAGGTGAACTACTTCACGGAGAAGGCTCTCCGGCTCGCGCAGAGCTAGGACCTCTTACCAAGCCGGTGTCGAGCCAGACGGAGCGCGTGCGCGCGGTTCAGGACGGGCGGACGGTCCGCGGTGCGGACTGGCCGATGGCCTTCTCGACCATCCGGGCCGCAGCCGCGATCGACGCCTTGTCTCCGTTGTGGATGGTCACGGTGCCGGTGCGGCGCTCGATGTCTACGCGCGAGCCTGTCGCGCTCTCGATCGCCGAGACCGTGGAACCGCCGGCGCCGATGAGCCGGCCCACGAGAGCTGGAGGGATCCGGAGGTCTCGCTGGTAGCTCCACGCGGTCGACTTGATGACTACCTCGTGGCGTGCGGGCCAGGGCTCGGCGACCCAGACCTTCAGGGTGCGGTGGTCGCCGTCAGGGTCGGCGAAGTCTCGTTCGAGCCTGACGCTGTTCTCCTCGTGGTCCCGGGTGCTGCTGGAGGGGGACCGAAGGACTGTCTGTACCTCGGCCATGCTCACCCGGCGTAGTCGCATCCGCTGGCGGGCGTGCTGCGTGTAGCGGATGCCGGCACCGTCGGGCAGGCCGGTCCTGCGGGACCGGACCGCACGGATGGCGTAGGCGACGAGGGCGATCCCGGCGAGGAGGCCGAGGACGCCCCAGAGGGTGGTGTCGTTCATCGGTCGGCTCCTAGGCGAAGATCTGCTCGCGGTGCCAGGTCAGGTACCTGTCCGCAGGTGGAACGGTGGGCGGGTCGAGCGCGACCTGCGTCCGCAGGCCCTCGCCGGTGAAGTACCGGGCGGTCGCCGGGTTCGACTCGGCGGCATGGCGCAGCCGCGACGAGACGCGGACGGTCAGGTGGCTCGCAGTCGTGTCGAGGGTCATCAGTCCGGTGTCGAACGCAGCGTCGTGGGTGGGGCATGCGGCGATCCCGTTCGCGACGTCGAGGCGTTCCCGGTCGTCGGAGTCGCGCCACGGCTTGATATGGCCTGCCCGCAGGAGGGTGGGCCGACGTCCGTCGCCGAGCGTGAACCCGCAGAAGGCGCAGGCGTCGCCGTAGTTGCGCAGCACCTGGCTCGCGAAGGCGCTCTGACCGACACGGATCATCTGGGCCAAGGCTCGCTCGGTCGCGGTGTCCGCCACCAGGTCGAGCCGACGGCGTTCGCCGATCGCCTGCTCGACGGCCGCCTGCAGGTCGGTCTCTTGGATCTCGTCCTGCCCGAGCAGGACCATCCAACCGCCGTGCTCGATCCCGAGGAAGTCCGGCAGACTGTCGGCGCCGATGCCGACGTTGCGGGCCGCCGCCAGGACGACCCGGTACATGCTGGCCACGAGGTCGGGCTCCGCGGCCAGCCGACGTCCGAGCTCGATGTTCGTCGCGGCGCCCCGGTTGCGGCCCGGCACACCGGAGAGGTTCTCGACCTTCGAGGCGACGCCGTTCGGCTTGCGCCGGAACAGGCGCGCGAGCTCGGGGACCGGGAACGGGAACCTGCGGTTGTCGCCGCCACCTGCCTTGACGTTCGCCACGACCCGCACGGCTCCCGCGAGGAGGGTCTCGACCGGGGAGTGGTCGATCTGGCCGTGCTGCTCAGGAAGCGCTGGTCGGGCGAGGATGTCGCGCCACTGCTGCTCCGCCTGCGCGACCGTGATGTCGAGGTACGGAGAGAGCGCATCGGCGCCCGGCATGCCTTGACGTGCCGGACCGGAACCCATCGGCACAGGCTAGGGGCCAAGGGCCGGCCCTGTCATCTACCGTCGGCTCAGCGCTCCGATCATCTCCCCGGCTCCCGTCGGCCCGTCAGTGCGTGACGCGGTGCTCGCTCCAGTGCTTGTTGAGCCACTCGACCTGTTCGTTGCGGACGTTGACCGCGAGCGGCACGCCATGGAGCTGGGCGTACTGCGGGAAAGCCGCCAGATCGGGTGCGACGTCGATCCGCAGTCGGCCCGGCTCGACCGCGAGCAGCCCGTCGTCGAAGAGCCGGTGGACGTCGCGTCGCAGCATCAGCCCGCCATGCCGGAAGTGCGTGCCGAGCTGGGCATAGCTGTACAGGTGCCCTGCCTCCAGGACCCGGGCAGGTGCACCACCGGTGAAGGCACACACGCTGCCCTGGCCCGCGAGCAGCTGTTCGCGAAACTGGCGCTGGCCCCGGCGAACCCTCACGAGTGCGTGATTGAAGCCCTGGGTGAACGCGACGGGCGGCTCGTCCGGCCTGGCCCACGAGGCGTCCGGGACACGGCCGGTGACCCGCTCGACGGCGCGGCCCGCGTTCCGCGCGAGGAGCGCCTCGCGGAATCTGGCCCAGTCCAGCGGCCGCATGGCGTTGATGTCTCCGGGCTTGGTCGCGAGGGATCGCAGCTCGTCCTGGGTAAGGAGCCCGTCGAGGTCGGTCCAGGCGGCGTCGTACCGTGCCCGGAAGTGGATCACCTCGACCTCGTGGACGACCGGTACAGCGAATTCCTCTCGGCACTTCATGCACCGGAACCGCGGCAGGGTGTTCTTGCGCTCGGCGATCCTGGTCGTGGCGCATTTCGGGCAGCGGCGCAGCGTCTTCGTGCCGGGCTCGGTCGTGATCTCCTCGATCACGGACACGCCGAGGAGTCGTTCCTTGTCCCAGAGCGCAACGGGGTCGCCGACCGCCAGGTTCCTGAAGTTCGGGACGTTGCTGTCCCAGGAGTAGTAGGCATCGATCTGGTCGTCGTAGCCGGAGTTGCCGCCGTGCCCGCGGTTGTCGCCCGCGGCCATGAGCAGCCACGCGCGCTGAGGGATGACGCTCTCCATGCGCACAGCTTGGCACAGCGACGACCTGCGGCAGGATAGCTTCGGCGCTGGCCGGCTTTGTGGTCGGGCTCGGTGTTCGGTGATGTCGCTGCGGTCAGCGATGGCCTGCCGACCATGGACATGCTGACGGGCGCGCAGATCGGACGGTTCGTCGCCGCGGTGGGCGAGGCGGGCGACGCGCTCGGCCACTACCCGAGCGTGTCGATCGGCAACGGATACGGTGACCTCAAACTGGTCAGCGACGACGCCATCTATCGCGACGGCGAGGGCACCGAGCACGTCGTGGAATGGGTGACTCGGCAGGATGTCGACCTCGCCCGACGGATCACCGAGATCGCCGCGGCCCGCACGATCGACGCCGATCCGGCCTCGGTCAGCGTCATCGAGCTCGGCCTCGACACGGCGCACTCCGCGACCATCGCCCCCGTGTGGGCCGCCCTGCTGACCGGGAGTGCTGAGGCACAGGGCCACGGGTCACCCAGCGACGAGATCCGGGATGCCACCCGGCGGACGTTCTGGACGTGACCCGCCGCGCTGGAGTCCTCGCTCAGGGGATGCTGCGCGCGGACGACTCCTCGGGGATCACCGGTGACGCGATCCTGTCCCTGTTCGAGCTGCACGCCCGCCTGACCCCGCTCGCCCCGCCCCTATCCGCGACTTCCTGTCCATGCTGCCGCTCCAGGTGCCGTTCGAGGAGTTCGCCGGTCGGGAGAAGATCGCCTACCTGCCCCGGGAGCTCGACTACGCCGGATCTCCGGGCTCCGACCCCGAGAACCGCGACCTGATCTACTTCACGTCGTGGGGAAACCTCGGGTTCTACTACAACGCCGACGGCATCGGGTACTCCGACGCCACGCCGCACCTTGGCACCTACGACGCCACCGAAGAGGAGCTGTCCCTCCTTGAAGGCGGCGACGTCACCATCGAGATCGTCGGCTGACAGAAGCCGCTCACACGCCGACGAGGGCTTCGTCGACCCGGGGGCGTGGGGTTGTCGGTGGCGGCGACTACGGTTCCCGGTGTGACAGACGAGCTTCGGGAAATGTTGATTCCCTTTCGTACGCAGGCCGTTGAGGTCGGGGTGCCGGACGACGACGTGGAACCGATACCGGCCGACGAGGTGGACCGGTGGATCGGCCATGTCCGGCCGTGCGCGGTCCTCACGTATGGCGCAGAAGGGCCGGTCGCGGGCAGGTACGGTGGGCCGCTCCTGTTACCCACCGGGGTCGCGGACCCTGAGCACCCGTACGTTGCGTCCGTCGACTTCGCCGGCTTGCCGAAAGACGCGACGGACCTCCCTCTGCCGCCCGACGGACGCCTGCTGCTCTTCGCGTCACTCTGGGACATGGACGGCACAGGCAACCGCGGCCAGGCCGTCTACGTCCCGGCCGGCACACCGGTGGGGGAGCGCGACAAGAACACCTGGAAGGGCTACGACGACGAGGAGTACCGGCGGATTGTCGGGTCCTTTCCGCAGGGCGAGCTGAGAGTCAGAACTGAACCGGACCTGCCGTACCACGATCTTCCCGGGTTCTCGAGCTGCGACGAGCTGATCGAGGTCTGGCACGACGTCTGGCCCCGGGAAGGGCATCTGCAGATCGGCGGATATGCGGACCAGGAGGTCTGCGACTGGGATCCGCTGTGGGTCGTCGCGAGGGATGCCGTGTTCGAGGCGAAGCGAGGGCGGTGGGGTGGCGGCGAGCCGGTGTCTGGCGCGGTCGAGGACTGGGTTCTGCTGGCCCACTGGAACCCGCAGGTCAGTGGTCGGGAAGGCATGGATGTGCACTGGGGGATCCAGCGCGCGGACCTGGCGGCCTGTCGGTTCGACCGCACCTTCACGACCGGCTACTGGAATCCATGACCGGGCGGGGTCCTGTGTGGTCCTGTTCCCGGCGGTGGGATGTCGGCCGAACCGTGCCCTAGTTGTGATGTCCAGGGAGGTTGGTCAGTCGGCTGATCGGTGGCTGGTTTCCGATGGCGCTGTGGAGCCTGTGGTGATTGTAGAAGTGCAGCCACCCG
>NZ_QXTH01000025.1 GCF_003946865.1 Antribacter gilvus | reverse complement strand
CGACAGCTCCACTTCACAACCGGAGGCCTTCCTCATCCGGTAACCCGAGCCCGTGTCGACATCACGGGCTCGGAACAACCTCCCTGGACATCACAGCTAGAGGCACCTGGAAGCAGTCTGGCGCGAACACCCACGGTGGACCTACCAGTCCACCTGCGGCGTCGGGTGGAACGCAGCCCCGTCACGCCGCCACGCCGCCGCCTCGGTGACGACGCGCTCGCGGAACGACTCCCAGTCCTTCGCCTCCTGGGTGGACCAGGCCGCCTCGGCGACCGCGGCCAGGCGCGGCAGCAGCATCGAGAACAGGTCGTCCCGGTTCACCAGGGTCTCGGTCCACACGGCGGCGGACACGCCCTCCACGGCGGACTCGGGCAGCCCGGTGATCAGCCGGCCCGGGTCCCAGTCGTAGGCGTCGCGCAGCTCCACGAACCCGGCCCACTGGAGCCCGAGGGGGTGCTCGGGGGTGTACTTCATGTCGAGGTAGCACCGCGTCGCGGGCGACAGCACGAACCGCGCCCCCGCCTCCGCGGCGCGCAGGAACGGCGCCGGGTCGGGTCGCGTGTCCCAGAGCTGCAGCACGGTGCCCGCCTTCACGAGCGGCGCGGCGAGATGCGCCTCCTCCACGTCCCGGAGCACGGCCTGCGCCACCGCGGCGACGGGCAGCCCGCCCGCCTCGACGGCGCCGGCGGCGGCCGCTCCGGCAGCCGCCCCCGCCTGCGCCGCCTCGGCCGCGGCCTGGTCGCCATGGGCCACCCCGGCGGCCTCCTGCCAGGCGACGGGCGTCTTGCCTGCCTCGGTGATGATCTCCTGGCACAGCGAGACGAAGCCCGCGTACTCGTCGGGCGCCATGGTGAGCACCTCGTCGCCGCCGAAGTGGACCCACGGCCCGAGCGTCTGCGCCGCCACGTCGGTGAAGACGTCGCGGAGGAACGGCTCGGTCGCCGGGAGGTCCAGGTGCAGGCGCGAGAAGCCGACCTCGATGCCCTCGTACACGTCCGTCGCCTGCCCGTCCGGCGTCAGCTCGCCGTAGACGTGGGTGGCGGCGTTGACGTGCCCGGGCACGTCCACCTCGGGCACGACGACGACGAACCGCTCGGCCGCGTACTCCTGGAGCGCGCGGAACTCGGCGACGGTGAGGTAGCCCGCGGGCCCGCCGCCCACCTGCGTCTGCCCCGAGACCTTCACGAGCTCGGGCCGCGACGGGATCTCCAGGCGCCAGCCCTGGTCGTCCGTCAGGTGCAGGTGCAGGCGGTTCATCTTGTACGAGGCCGCGAGGTCCACCACGGCCCGCAGGTCCTCCGGCCCGAACCAGTGCCGCACCACGTCAACGGAGAGCCCGCGCCACGCGAAGCGCGGGGCGTCGTGCACGACGACGGCGGCCACCTCGGGCGCACCGCTCGTCACGTCGCCGGTGGCCGGGTCCACCGTGGCCGCCGAGACGAGCTGGCGCAGGGTGCGGACGCCGTGGAGCAGACCCGCGGCCTCCGCAGCCGTGACGGCGACGGCGCCGTCGCGCACCACCAGGCTGTACCGCTCCGGGTGGTCGGAGCCCGAGGGCCCGGCGGCGGGGTCGAGGGTCAGCGTGACGGCAGTCCCGTCGCCGTCGGACAGCACCGTGCTGCCCGCCGACTCCAGGAGCTCAGCGGCGAGGGCGCGGAGCCGCTCGTCCGG
The DNA here is from genome assembly GCF_003946865.1 of Antribacter gilvus. Classification (GTDB taxonomy): domain Bacteria; phylum Actinomycetota; class Actinomycetes; order Actinomycetales; family Cellulomonadaceae; genus Antribacter; species Antribacter gilvus. The sequence goes on along the minus strand of NZ_QXTH01000025.1, from coordinate 15,484 downwards.
TGCGGCGACGACGACGGCGCCGAGCGGGACGGGGGCGCCGTCGGCCCGCTCGACGACGAGCGGGGCCGGGATGACGGCATGGAGGGGGGCGTCAGACCGGTCGGTGCTGGTCATGTGGCCTCGTTTCGTCAGGGCGGTCAGGATGCCGCCACCAGGTCGGGGATCGGGGTGGGGAAGATGGTCGAGGCGTCGTCCGGCAGGGCCGACGGCGCCGACCAGCCCGTCCGCGCGCCCGCCGGGAGTTCCGTGGTCACGTCCGTCCAGACGCCGCGCGCCGTGGGACGCCCAGTGCCCGACGCCGCGGCGGCGAACACCGTGGCCACCTGGGGCCTCAGCGCGAGCGTCGCCCGTCCGGTGACCGACGACGCCTCCGACTGGTGCACGACGAGCAGCGTCTGGGGCAGCTCGGCGTTTGTAACCACCCCAGCAAGATAGTCCACGACCTCCTGCAGCTCCGCGACGTCCACGCGTCCCGCGCGGGTCGCGCCCGAGCCCGCGACCCGGAACTCCGGGTGCAGCGACACGCCAACCCCCGGCTGGGCGAGGAGCGGCTCGAGCTCGCGCACCTGCTCAGCGAGCGGCACGTTGCCGGGAGCGACGTCGAGCAGCACGAGCTGGCCCGCCGCGCGGGCGGCGTCGATCACCGGCTGCAGCGCCACCGCCGGCTGCTCGACGACGTAGTCGCCGTCGGAGCCCGCCGAGGACGACCGCGCCGCGGCGAGGACCTCGACGACGGGGACCACCAGGACGCCGTCGGCGGCGGTCGTGGAGCCGGGGACCACGAAGGCCGCGGCGTTCTCGACGGCTTCGGCCACGATGTCCTCCGGCGCCTCGGCGGGAGCCCCCGCCGAGGTGAGCGGGACGGTGTACGGGGTCGAGACGTACCGCGCCGGGAAGAGGTGCTGCGAGCCGGTGGGCAGCGTGACCCCCGACTCCGCGGCGGCGACGCGCCACGCGAACTCCTCGGCGCTCCCGAAGGAGGCACCGAGGCCCACAACGCCGAGCGCCTTGGCGTCCGCGAGCATGCGAACGGCGTCCTTGCTCGCGCCAGGGTCGGACCCGGGGACGGTGAACGGGACGGCGCCCGCCGCCATCACGGTGCCGATCGCGGCCTCCTGGCCGGCTCGGGGGTCCACGAGCACCATGACCTCGGCGAGCAGGTCGGCGACGCCGAGGTCGGGCAGCTTCGCGCGGAGGTCGGACAGGTCGTCGGTGTCGAGCTGCGACGGGTCCGGGAGCGGGACGGGAGCGGCCGGATCGGCCGGATCGGCCGCGGGGTCCGGGGCCGCCGCGGGGTCCGGGACGGGCGCCCCGCCGAGCGCCGCCGCCGCGGCCATCGCGTCGAGGGAGCCGGTCTCGAACGGCACCACGCGGGCCCCGGCCGCCTCGGCGATGTCCCGCGCATCGCCTGTCGCGACCCCGGCCTCGCCGACGGCGACGACCACCTCGGCACCGAGGCGACGCAGCTCCTCGGCGATGCCGTCGTCGGAGATGCCACCGCCCTCGAGGAAGGCCGGCACCGACAGGGCGACTGCGAGGGCCGCGGCCGTGGCCGTGGCGGACGGGTCCGCCGCGTCCGACACCACCGCGACCGGCGCGGCCTCGAAGAACGTCTGTCCGGCGGTCAGGGCGAGCTCGGCGGGATCGGTCGAGCCGAGCACCACCGTGTGACTCGGCAGGCCACGGACCCGGACCTTCTCAGCGGGTCCGGTCGGGACGTTCTCGGCCGCCCCCACCGAGCACCCGCCGAGCGCCAGCACGGCGATCGCGATCATGGAGGCGGGCAGCGCAGCCGACATTCGTACCAATCGGGCTTTCCGGGGATCCACGGGGGTATCCTCCCGCATCGGCGTGGATCCTCGAAACGCGCAGCTCAAACGGCGCAAAAGCCCCCAGATCACCAGATGCCTCAAGCACATAAAAGGGCCAGTTGGTGACCAGAAAATGAACATCGGGGGAATCCCGTGCGATTTCTCCGATGAGCCCCTAAAGTGCGTGCACACTTCACGATGTGCATGACGAACTCGCGCAGGTGGCCCGCCATACAGCCAACCGCGGTCGAGCCCCCCTCGCGGGGGTTGTCGCCGACCTGGCACGTCCGATCATGGTCGTGGGGTCGAGCATGCCTGTCGGCCAGCTCGAGGTGATCTTCCGCAGCCCCGAGGTGACCTCCGTCGCGGTGTTCGACGACGAGGCCGCCCCCCGCATCGGCCTCGTCACCCGCGCCGGCCTCGCCACGTCCCTCACCGGGCGGCTCGGGTACGGTCGCGCCGTGCTGGAGCGCCGTCCGGCGTCGGCCGTCACCGACTGGTCCCCGCTCGTCGTGGATCCGGCGTTCCCCGTCTCCGAGGTGGCCACCCGGGCGATGGCCCGGTCGGGCGAGCAGAAGTACGACGACGTGCTGGTCCAGGGCCCGCACTGGGCGTACGCGAGCACCGCGGAGCTGGTGCGGGCGCTCGTCGGCTCACTGGCCGAGCGCTCGACGAGGGACCCGCTCACCCGGCTCCGGACGCGCACCTTCACGTGGGACTCCCTGACCCGGCGGTGCGAGATGGTGGTGCACAGCGGCACGCGGGTGGTCGTGGTGCTCCTGGACGTGTCGGGCCTGGGCGGCGTCAACGCACGGCACGGTCAGGAGACCGGCGACACGGTGCTCTCCGAGCTCGCCGACCGCCTCGTCGCCAGCCTGCCTCGCGGCTGCGAGGCCGGGCGGGTCGACGGCGACCAGTTCGCCGTCCTCGCCACCCTGCCTCCCATGGACGACATCCAGGCCGCCGCGTCCGCCGAGGCCCTGCGGCAGCACGTGCTCGCCGCGCTCGACGCCCCGTCCGGCGCCGTGCCGACGTCGGCCTGGCCCACCCTGTACTCGTCGGTGGTGTGGTCCGTGCGGGGCGCGGCGAACCCCGACGAGCTGGTCCGCGAGGCCGAGACCCGGCTGCGGTCCGTGGAGGTGCGCGGCGTGCGGGTGTGACCCTCCCCCGCCTTGCTGTGGGCGGGGGTCAGCGGGACCTGCGCGCCTCCCGCCGGCGCTTGCGTGCCTCGGCGGCGCGCTCCTCGGCGTCGTCGAGCGCGACCTCGGCCTGCTCGAGCTCCTCGCGGGCCTCCCCCTCGGCCTCGCGCTGGTCGTCGAGCGCCTCCCGGGCGGCGTCGCGCTCGGCGACGAGCCGCTCGATCTCCGCCTCGAGCCGGGCCACCTCCTCCTCCCGCTGCCCGACGACGGCGCTCATCTCCCGCAGCCGCCTCTCCGCCTCGTCGTGCCGGGCTTCGAGGGCGTCCACCTCGGCCGACGTCTCCTCGACCTCCCGCTCTGCGTCGGCGAGGGCGTCGCCCGGCTCGGGGGGCGCGTCGCGTCGGTCCGCTGTCGCCGCGTCGGTCGGTATATCGACCGACCCGGCGACCTCCGACCGACGCGGCGCACGGTCGGCCCAGTCCTCCACCACCCCCGCCCGCAGCGCGACCACGTCCGCCGTCTCGCCGCCCTCGTCGACCACGCCGAAGCCGACGTGCTGCAGCGCCTGCGACAGGCGCCCCGCGCGGACCACCGCCGCCGCGGCCGGGTCCATCACGGCGGCCGTGAGGGTCTCGGCGAGCCGGTCGAGCACGTTCGCGGAGACCGGCCGCCCGCCGACCTCGCCCGCGTCGCGGACCACCCCGACCAGCGCCTCCGTCCGCTCCCGCCGCAGCCGGTCGAGCGCCTTGATGCGGCCGCGGTCCCGGTCCGACGTCGCGGCGCGCAGCTCGTCGCCGATCGAGGCCAGCGCCGCGACCTCCTCCGGATGCTCCCGCGCGACCTGGTTCGCGACCCAGGCCGCGACGGTCGGCTTCGGGAGCTTCTTGACGCGTTCGGCGCCGACCCGGTCGCCGCTCCCCGCGACCTGCCGTGCGGCGGCGTCGCGCCCGGCGACGAACTCGTCGAGCGGCCCGCCGTACAGGGCGTCGAGGAGCGCGTCGACGTCGACCGGCTCGTCCGCGCTCACCCGTCCAGCGTGACACGGCGCCACGCGACGCGCCGGGAGGATGACCGGGTGCGGCAGCACCCGTACGGTGGTCGCGTGAACCAGCAGGCCGACGAGGCCACGCCCCAGACCCACCCCGCGCCCGACCCCGCCGAGATCCGCGCGCTGATGATGGACCTGCGCCGCATGGCGATGACGTACAAGTTCGGGATCGACGAGGTCATGACGAAGATCTCGATCCTGCGCGACGAGTTCCGCCACATGCAGAACTACAACCCGGTGGAGCACGTCGGTTCCCGGCTCAAGTCGTTCGAGTCGATCATCACGAAGTGCCGGCGGAAGGGCATCCCGCTCACGCCCGACGGCGTCCGCGAGCAGCTGTTCGACATCGCCGGCGTGCGCGTGACGTGCAGCTTCGTCACGGACATCTACCGGGTGCGAGACATGCTCGTGCAGCAGGCCGACCTCACGCTCCTCGAGGAGCGCGACTACATCGCCCGACCCAAGCCGAACGGGTACAAGTCGCTGCACCTCATCGTCCAGGTGCCGGTGTTCCTGTCGGACCGGGTCGAGGACGTGATCGTCGAGATCCAGCTCCGCACCATCGCGATGGACTTCTGGGCGAGCCTCGAGCACAAGATCTACTACCGGTACCACCGCGACGTGCCGCGTCACCTGACGGACGCGCTCAAGCTCGCGGCCGACGTCGCCTGGTCCCTCGACACCTCGATGGAGCACATCCACGAGGAGGTCAAGGCGATCGCGGGCGTGGAGGAGCCGGTGGGTCACCGGGACGGCCTCCTCAGCCCCGAGGAGATGCTGCGCGACTTCTGGCGCACGGCGGAGGCGTTCGACGACGCCCGGCGCCAGGGCTGACCCCGTGAGGGGCCGCGCCGATCACGCGGAACGGTGGGAGCGGGCCGTCGCGCACGTGGCGAGCCGCGCCGCCGTCGGGCCGCCGCTCGATCCCGCCACACCGGTGACGGTCCACTTCCATCCCGACCGCCTGGCCGGTGGCGAGCCCATCCTGCGGCGCCTCGCCACGGACGGCGTCTGGCGCAGCCAGTTCGAGACGGGCACGAGCAACGGCGGCCTCACGGCGCACCCCGGCGGGGACAGGTGGCGGTGGGAGCAGCGCCTGTTCGGCGGGGTGTACGACGACGCGCCGCCGTCGGCCCGGCCGAAGTACGGGGCGCTGAACCATCGCGCGCGGCCCGCGGGCGGGGCTGTGCGGTTCGGCTCGGCGCACCTGCGGCTCGTGCCGGAGGTGCTCGGGCGGACGACCTTCTGCTACCCGGACTCGGTGTTCGAGCCGGACCACGTCGGCACGGCAGCGTCCCTGCCCCTCCTGGCGCTGGTGGAGGCCGACGACGCCGCCGGGACGCACGACCTGCTCGACGACTACGTCGAGGCGCACGTCCACGGCCCGCTCGCTCTCGCCCACGTCGCGGCGCTGGTCCTCGACCCCTGCTTCGCCGGCACGGAGGTGGAGTCGGACGCGCTGGCCCTCGGCGTGCCGGTCGAGTGGCACCACGGGTTCCGGCTGCACGTGGACGAGCTGATGCTCCACGACGACTACCGGGGTCCGCGCGTCGTGACGGTGGGGCGTTCCGTCGCCCGGGACGGCTGGCTCGACGCCCGCGTCGTCGGCGACGCCGTCCGCGAGGGCAGGCACGACCCGCAGGACCTCAAGAAGGTGTGGCACCACGTGGCCCGGTGGGGACACGAGCCGGACGCCCCTGCGCCCCCGCGCCCGCGCGCTCCCGCGCCCCCCGCGCCCCCCGCGCCCCCCGCGTGATCGGTAGTTCGTTGCATGATCGGCAGTTCGAGTTGCCGATCATGCGACGAACTACCGATCACGCACGCCCGACCCCGTGGCCCGCCAGCAGAGCCGCGAGCGCCTCGTGACCCGCGTCCAGCGACCAGTGCACCGCCGGCATGCCCGCCGAGCGCGCGCCCAGGACGTTGTGCTCCGTGTCGTCGACGAACAGGACCTCTGCGGGCTCGGCCCCGATCAGCCGCGCCGCCTCCACGAAGAACCCCGGATCGGGCTTGGCGACGCCGAGCTCGTAGGAGTAGCAGCTCACGTCGAACAGGTCGTCGTAGCCCAGCACCGACTTCATGTACGCGCCGCGCCGGCTCTCCTGGTTGGTGCCCAGGTGGACGCCGTACCCGGCGTCGCGGAGCCTCTTCACCAGGGCGACCGACTCGGCGTCGACCTCCATCCGGTGCCACACCTCGGCGTAGACCTGCTCCGCGGGCACCTCGACCCCGAACCTGAGCAGGGCCGCCGCGAGGACGGGCAGGTAGTCACCGCCCCGCCCGGACAGCATGGGCAGCTCCTCGCTCCACGCCTCCCGGAAGAACTCCCGCGCCCGGTCGCCGACGTACGGCTCCATCAGCGCGTACCAGTTGCCGGGGACCCGCTGGAGCACCCCGTCGGCGTCGAGGAGGACATGTCGAATGGTCACGGCGGGGAGTCTGCCATCCTCGCCGGCCCCCTGGTCAGCGGCTCTCCGCACGTCGAGCCACCTGAGCCGACCTGGTGCTACGTTATTCCATGGAAGTCTGGAATAAGGAGCCTCATGTCCAAGGCGGACCTGTTCGAAGCCTTTGCCCGCACCGGCAAGGCCCTGGCCAGCGGCAAGCGTCTCGAGCTGCTCGAGCTGCTGGCCCAGGGCGAGCGCCCGGTGCAGCAGCTCGCTGCCGTGAGCGGGCTCAACCTGACGACCGCCTCCGCGCACCTGCAGCTCCTGCGCGACGCCGGACTCGTCACCTCCCGGCGCGACGGCACCAGGGTGCTGTACCGCCTCGCCGGGGACGACGTCGCCGACCTGGTCACGACCCTCCTCCGGGTGGCTGAGCGGCACCGCCCCGAGACCGCTGCCGCAGCCTCCGCGCACCTGCCCGCCGACGTGCGCACGATCAGGCGGGACGAGCTGGTCGACCGCGCGCAGCGCGGCGAGGTCCTGATCCTGGACGTGCGCCCGGCCGAGGAGTACGCCGCCGGCCACCTGCCCGGGGCGGTCTCCATCCCGGCGGACGAGCTCGCCGGCCGCCTCGCCGAGATCCCCGCCGACGTGGAGGTCGCGGCCTACTGCCGCGGCCGCTTCTGCGTGCTGTCCTACGACGCGGTGCACCTGCTCACCCAGCACGGCTACACCGCGCACCTCCTCGCCGACGGCGTGATCGAGTTTCTCGCCGACGACGTCGCGCTCGCCACCGCCACCCTCACCCCCTCCGCTACCGCCTCCCCGACTGCGAGGACCTCGTGACCGATCCCGCCGAAGCACGACCGGCCTCCGCCGACCAGCCTTCCGCCGCCGCGACCGCCGCGGCGGGCGCCGCCGCCACCGCCACGACCGCCGCCACCGCGAGCACCGCCGCCACGACCGGGGCCCCAGCCCCCGGTCGCCCGGCCCCCGAGCAGCGCCGGGTCCTGACCGTCCTCGTCCTCGCCCAGGTGCTCAGTGGCGCGGGCCTGGCGGCCGGCATCACCGTCGGCGCCCTGCTCGCCGAGGACATGCTCGGCACCACGAGCCTCGCGGGCCTGCCCAGCGTCCTGTTCACCATCGGGTCGGCGGGCGCGGCGGTCGTCGTCGGACGGGTGTCCCAGCGGTTCGGGCGGCGCCCCGGACTGGTGCTGGGGTACGCCGCGGGCGGCGTCGGCGCCCTGGGCGTGCTCGTCGCCGCGGTGATGACCTCGGTCCCGCTGCTGTTCGGGGCGCTGCTCGTCTACGGGGCGGGGACCGCGACCAGCCTCCAGGCGCGCTACGCGGGCGCCGACCTCGCGACCCCAAACCGGAAGGCCCGGGCCGTGTCCACGGTCCTGGTCGCCACGACCCTCGGCGCGGTCGCCGGACCCAACCTCGTGACCGTGACCGGCACGCTGGCCGAGCAGTGGGGCATCCCGCGGCTGGCCGGGCCCTTCGGCCTCGCCGCGGTCGCCTACGGCGCCGCCGCGCTCGTCCTGTTCGTCCTGCTGCGCCCGGACCCTCTGCTCCTCTCGCGGGCGGCCGAACCCGTGGCCGACGGCGGCGCCGCTCCCGTCGCCCTGCCGGCCCGCCTGCCGAGCGGGGTCCGCCTGGGCGCCGCCGTCATGGTCGTGACCCAGGTCGTCATGGTGGCTGTGATGACGATGACGCCGGTCCACCTGCAGCACCTCGGTCACGGGACGGCCGCCATCGGGGTGGTCATCGCGGTGCACGTGGCGGCGATGTTCCTGCCGTCGCCGCTGTCGGGCTGGCTGGTGGACCGGTTCGGGGCGCGCCTCGTCGCCGGGCTCGCGGCCGCCACGCTGCTGTCGGCCGGGCTGGTGTCGGGCCTGGCGCCAGGAGGTGCGGTCTGGGCGCTGGCGGTGGGCCTCGGCCTGCTGGGCTTCGGCTGGAGCCTGGGCCTCGTGTCGGGCACCACGCTGCTCAGCCGCGACCTGCCCGCGCACGGCCGGGCCCGGGTGCAGGGCAACGTCGACGTCCTGGTGGCCCTGGCCGGCGCCGGGGGCGCGGGGCTGTCCGGCGTGGTGGTCGCCGGCGCCTCGTACACGGCGCTCGCCCTGGGCGGCGGCATCCTCGCCGTCGGGCTGCTGCCGTTCGTCCTGCGGCACAAGGACCGCTGACCGGTCAGCGGTCGACGAAGAGCAGCGTGTTCCCGTCGGGGTCCTCGGCGGTGAACCACAGGCAGGTCTGGTCGTCGCCGTCGACGGCACCCACAGCGACGCCCGATCCCGACAACCGTGCGTGCGCCGCCGCGAGATCCTCGACGAGGAAGCTGACCGGCGCCCAGGGCAGGCCGGGGTCGGCCTTGATGCCGCTGGGGGGCCCGAGCAGCGTGAGCCTCCGGACCGGGTCGGAGGTCTCGAGGACGGCGGCATGGTCGTCGCTCGACGCGATCCTCAGGTCAAGGACGTCCCGATACCACTCGGCGACGATGCTCGGGTCGCTGACGGGGAGGAAGACGCTCGCGATGTTCATGTCGCGGATCCTAGGCACCGCCACCCACACCGCCGTCGGACGCCCCCTTGTGCTTCCGGTAGTGGCGGGCCACCCGGGCGCGGTTGCCACAGCCTGCCGAGCACCACTCGCGCCGGGCAGGGACCCGCTCGAAGTACAGGACGCAGCCGGGACCGTGGCAGGCGCCCAGGCGGGGGCGCCCCTCGGCGAGCAGGTCGGACGCCTCCAGCGCGACCATGACCAGCTCGCGCTCGAACCCGCCGACGCCCGACCGCCAGCCACGGCTCAGGCTCAGGCCTGAACCCGTCTCCGCGCCCGGGGACCCCCCCTGACCGGAGCCGCCTCCCGCCCGGACCTCCGGCGCGCACGTCGCGAGGAAGCCGTTGAGCACGTCCAGCGCCTCGCCGGCCGTGAGCCGGTCGGAGACGGCTCCCGCCCGGTCGTCGTCGAGCTGCTCGGCCACGAGCCGGCGGAGGGCGTCGCGGAGCGAGCGAGCCCGCTCCACGTCACGGCTCAGCAGGCGCGCCGGGGCCGGGACCCCGCACTGGCGCGCCCACTGCTCCAGCCGGCCCACCGTGGTGAGCGAGTCCTGCAGCCCGTCCTGGTTCGCCCACACCGTGTTCATGAGGCGGACCGGGACCGGCTCCGTCGGGTACAGGTCCGGAACGTCGTCGACCGCCATCTTTCGCTCCTCCCGATCCACTTACGCTCGGCCGCTTGCCAACCATTAGATCGTCCTCTACGGTACCACCTAATGGAACAGCGAGTCCTATCCATTAGTACCGTCTGGCAGATCAGTCAGAAAGAGAGAGTCCGATGACGAAGCTCGCCCCGATCGACCCCACCACGGCCACCGGCGCAGCCAAGGAGCTGCTCGACCAGGTCCAGGCAGCGCTGGGCGTGACCCCGAACATGACCAAGGTCATGGCGAACAGCCCCGCCCTGCTGCGCGGCTACCTGGCGCTCTCCGGCGCCCTCGGCTCCGGGGTCCTGAACGCCGGCCAGCGCGAGCGGCTGGCCATCGCGACCGCCGAGGTCAACGGCTGCAGCTACTGCCTCTCCGCCCACACCTACCTGGGCGGCGCCGTGGCCAAGCTCTCCGACGACGAGCTCGAGGCCGCCCGCGACGCGAAGTCCTCCGACCCGCACGCGGCGGCCCTGCTGCGGCTCTCGGACGAGATCCTTCGTACCCACGGAGCCGTGGACGGGGACGCCATCTCGGCGGCCCGCGCGGACGGGGTCACCGACGAGGAGATCGGCGAGGTGGTCGGCCACATCGCCCTCAACGTCCTGACCAACTACTTCAACATCCTGGCCGGCACCGAGGTGGACTGGCCGGTCACGGTCACCCCGCGTGGCTGACGCCGGGGCCGCTGGGTCACGTCCGCCGTTCCCGCCGTTCGACGAGACCACCGCCCGTCAGAAGGTCCAGGCCGCCGAGGACGCCTGGAACACCCGCGACCCGATCCGGGTCAGCCTCGCGTACACGCCCGACTCGGTCTGGCGGAACCGCGACACCTTCGTCACGGGGCGCGCCGAGATCGTCGCCTTCCTCGCCTCGAAGTGGGAGCGGGAGCTCGACTACGCCCTCCGCAAGTCCCTCTGGGGCTTCTGGGAGAACCGCATCGCCGTCAGGTTCCAGTACGACTGGCACGACCGCGACGGCCAGTGGTGGCGCAGCTATGGCAACGAGCTGTGGGAGTTCGACAGGAACGGCCTGATGCGTCGCCGGGAGGCCAGCATCAACGACCTGCGGATCGACGAGTCCGAGCGCCGCTGGTTCGGTCCCCGGCCCGACGACGAGCGCGGGCCGGGGCACGAGATCCCGCTCCGTTGACCGGCGGCGGCACCTCGGCCGACGTCAGCCGATAGTGGCCGGGCCGGCGCCCAGCACCGCTTCACCGGCCTCGGTGAGGTGGTGCTGGGCGCGCCCGGCCCACCTTCGGCTCGTGATGAGCCCGGCCGCGCGCAGCTTCGCGGCGTGCTGGCTGATCGCGACCGTCGTCGTCCCGGCCGCGTCGGCGAGCTCGCTCTGCGTGCGGCGGCCCTGCGCGATCGTCGCGAGCATCGTCGCGCGCGTGGTGCCCAGCACCGACGCCAGCCCTTCGTGGTGGCGGTCCGGCGCGACCTCGACCTCGGCAGCGGGCAGCTCGACGGGGTACGTCAGGACCGCCGGACTCTCCACGCCCAGGGGCAGGTGGAACACCGGGGCAGCGGTGTAGTAGGCGGGCGCGACGACCAGCCCTCGCCCCTCCAGGCTGAAGTCCGCCTCGGCGGCGGGCTGGACGGTGAGCAGCAGCGACGCCGGGTGGAACCGGATAGACGTGTGCAACCGGCCGAGCGCGGTGGCCAGCCCGGACGAGACCACCTCCGCTGCGACAGCCCGGTGGTGGGCGCTGAGAACGCCTTCGATGCCGGCCCATCGGGTGCCGATCAGCGCCCCCGTATACCTGTGCAGGGCACGCAGGAAGGCCCGCCGCTCTGCCGGGTCGCCCGCCAGGCGCTCGAGCCTCGCCATCGCCGGGTCCTGGGTGCCCTTCAGGTAGTCGACCTCGGCCTCGAACTGCTCGCCGGGCGCGTTCAGGAACGCCGATGCGGCGTCCGCAGGCCCGGTAGCGGTACCTGACAGAGCGAGAAAGTCGAGGAGGCAGCCGACGCGGGAGGCGTAGGCGGCGATCTCGATCTGGTCGGCAGCAGGCAGCGACCGGCGCACGGTGTCGCGCCACGTGCGCCAGTGCGGCGTCGGGCGTTGCAACCGGAGGAACTCCAGGCTCCGCCAGCCCTCGGCCAGCGGGCCCACCGTCGGTGCGAACCGGACAGCGGCAAGGTCGGCAGGTGTCATGTGGATCCGGATCATGTGACGCCTCTCCCGGGCCCGGCGGCCCGTCACCCAGGAGGGAGCGATAAGCCCAGGCTTTCGGCCGTCGACCGGCCCGCCGATCCGGGACACAGTGGGGCATGTCGCTCTCCGTCCGACGAAGGGAACCATCATGAAGACTCGAATCATCGGTATCGCTCTGGCCACGCTGTCCCTCGGCGCGCTCGGCCTGTCCGTCTCGACGGCGGCCGTCGCCGACAGCACGATCCAGGACAGCGTCCGCATCACCTCGGTGGTGCTCGACAACCGGGACATGTAGCAGTCCCTGCTCGACGAGGAGGGGTGCCGGGCCGTGCGGCCCGGCACCCCTCCTGGCGCCCGGGGCGGACGATGCCGTCCTGACAACGGGCCAAGTGCCGTGACATCCGGGCCGGTCGCGCGTCTGGGATGCATGAGAGACATGACCGACCGCACACCCGCCGCCGCCGTCCTCCAGGAAGAGGACCTGCCCGGCGCCGACAAGACCTGAGCCCGGCCGCCGGGCTGTGTCCGCCCGGCCGCCGTGGCATCGTGGCAGGGACCGACGCCGAAGCTCGAAAGGGGACGACAGGATGCGTGGTGCAGATCTGCTCGTGGACGCGTTCGGCCGGATCCGGGAGGTGGTGCACAGCGCCGTGGACGGCTTGTCCGACGACGACCTCGCGTTCCGCGCCGACGAGGACGCGAACTCGATCGCCTGGCTCGTCTGGCACCTGACCCGGATCCAGGACGACCACGTCGCCGACGTCGCCGGGACCGGCCAGGTCTGGTCCGACGACGGGTGGCACCCGCGGTTCGGGCTGCCGTTCCCGGCCCGGGACACGGGATACGGCCACTCGCCCGACGACGTCGCCGCGGTCCGCGCGTCGTCCGACCTGCTCGCCGGCTATCACGACGCGGTGCACGACCGGACCGCCCGGTACGTCGCCGACCTGTCCGACGACGAGCTCGACCGGGTCGTGGACACTTCCTGGGACCCGCCGGTCACCCTCGGCGTCCGGCTGGTCAGCGTGATCAGCGACGACCTGCAGCACGCGGGCCAGGCCGCGTTCGTGCGCGGGCTGGTGCTGAGGGCCCTGGGTGACTGACCGTCCGTACGTGCTGCTGTCCGTCGCGACCTCGCTCGACGGCTACATCGACGACGCGTCGGCGGAGCGGCTCGTGCTGTCGAACGACGAGGACCTCGACCGGGTGGACGAGGTCCGGGCCGGTGTGGACGCGATCCTCGTGGGCGCGAGCACGATCCGGGCCGACGATCCCCGGCTGCTGGTCCGGTCCGCCGACCGGCGGGCGAAGCGGCTGGCCGACGGCAGGCCGGGGTCACCGCTCAAGGTGACGGTCACCGCCCGCGGCGACCTCGACCCGGACGCGCAGTTCTTCACGGCCGGCGACGGCGACAAGATCGTCTACACGACCACCGGTGCCGCCCCGGAGCTGGAGCGGAGGCTGGCGTCGGCGGCCGTCGTCGTCGGCCTCGGTCCGGAGGTGGCGCCCGGCGCCCTGCTGCGCGACCTCGCCGCGCGGGGTGTCGAGCGGCTCCTGGTCGAGGGGGGCAGCACCATGCACACGATGTTCCTCGCGGCGGGCCTCGTGGACGAGCTGCACCTGGTGCTCGCCCCGTTCTTCGTGGGCGACGAGCGCGCCCCGCGGTTCGTGAACCCCGCCCGGTTCCCGCAGAGCAGCAGCCGGCGGATGGCGCTCGCCGAGACGCGTCAGCTGGGTGACTGCGTGCTGCTGCGCTACGTTCCGGAACCATGAGCCAGGCCGACGTCGATCGAGCGTTCCTCCAGCGTGCGGTGGACCTGGCGTGGCGGTGTCCACCGTCGGACACGGCGTTCTCTGTGGGGGCCCTGATCGTGGATCGGGACGGGACCGTCCTGGCCGAGGGCTGGTCCCGCAGGACCGACCCGCACGACCACGCCGAGGAGGCGGCCCTGGCCGCCGTGGCCGATCGCTCCCGGCTCCGGGGCGCGACGATCTACACGTCGCTCGAACCGTGCAGCGCCCGGGCGTCGCGCCCGATCACCTGCACCCAGCACATCCTCGATGCCGGCATCCCGCGCGTGGTCTACGCGTGGAGCGAGCCCGACCTGTTCGTGGACTGCGTCGGCGCGGAGACCCTTCTGGCCGCCGGGTGCGAGGTGGTCCAGCTCGAGGACCTGGCCGAGGCCGCACGGGAGCCGAACCGGCACCTGCTGGGCTGACGTCAGGCGGCGGGGCCGGGCCCCGGCCGCGCTCAGAAGAGCATGAGGTTGACCGCCGCGAGCGCCACGAACGCGATCACCAGCTTCTCGAACACCGCCTGGTCGATCCGCCCGATGAGGAGCCGACCCAGCCAGGCGCCGACGAGGACCAGCGGCGCCAGCACCGCCCAGAGCGCCACGGTGTCGGTGCGCACGACGCCCAGCCCCACGGAGATGGGGAGCTTGATGACGTTCACCGCGAAGAAGAACCACGCGGTGGTGCCGAGGAACCGCCACTTCTCGAACTTCGCGGCGAGGAGGTACAGGTGCATGGGCGGTCCGCCCGCGTTCGCGACCATCGTGGTGAAGCCCGCCAGGCCGGCGTAGCAGATCCCCGCCGCCCGGGTGCCCGACGGCAGGCGGTCGCGCCAGAGGCTGAGCACCAGCAGGACGAGCAGGATGGCACCGATGGTGCGCTTCATGGCCAGGTCGTCGACGAGCGCGAGGAACACCGCGCCGAGGCCGATGCCCAGCAGGACCGGGACGATCAGGCTGGCGATCAGGCGGAAGTCGGCGTGGCGCCGGTAGGCCCAGATCGCCACGAGGTCACCGGTGAGCAGGAGGAGGAGCACCGCACCGGTCGAGTCCTTCGCGGGTACGACGAGGGCGAACAGTGCAGCGGCGACCATCCCGAGGCCGCCGAGGGCTGTCTTGGAGAAGCCGACGAGAAGCGCAGCGAGGCCGACGACCAGCCACCCGGTCCACGGCAGAGCGTCGACCAGAGGAGCGGGTTCGAGCACGCGGCGAGCATAGCCGGGGGCGGTTGCCTGGATGGATCAGCGGTCGGACTTGCCGCTGGTTCTAGCCTCAGACACCATCCGGTTATGCGCCCAAGACTCGCGACCGACGCGGCTGTCACTGATGCCGATCGCACCGTCGCTGAGATCTGCGCGCTGGGTGGGCACACGCTGGGCGGCCTACGCGAACGGCTCGCGGACGCACCGGGCCTCGACGATGGCTTCGAGCACGACGTTGCCGAGACGCTGGCGCTCGTCAGCGCGCACGTTCCGATCCCTGGAGCCGACGCCTGACCGGCTGAGCGTCGAGCGCCCAACAGAATGCCGGTATCCGGGTTCTTGAATGCCCTGCTTGGCCGTCGTTGGCGCGGCAAGAGTGGTCACACCCGAGATGGATGGAGGTGACCAGATGAACATCGATGCTTACTTCACCGGCCCGATCATGGCCGGTGTGCCCGCCCTGCGAGACGAGGTGGCTCGCAAGATGCCGGGCGACGGCGACGGCGACAACAAGGGCGACCACTGCAACTGACCTGACCCGTGCCTCTCGGCGCCGTGGGACCGGAAGTCCCCTTCCATCCCACGGCGCCGCTGTATTTCGGAGGGATACCGATGCTGAAGTTTGAGATCCGGGCGTGCGACCTAGCTGTACTGACCCGGGACGTTGTTGACATAGCGAGAGACCTCCGGGTCGAGTGGGAGCTGTCTAGGAACCTGCTCGACCAACGGAGGTCTCTCGTGT
>NZ_QXTH01000024.1 GCF_003946865.1 Antribacter gilvus | reverse complement strand
TGCCTGGCTCAAGCACTACAACCTGGAACGACCCCACCTCGGCATCGGCGGCCTCACGCCTATCGCCCGCGTCAACAACCTCTCGGGTCAGTACAGCTAGCGCTTCTCGGCCTGGCGTTCGTCATGCCGCCGCTCGAGGTAGACCGAGGCGACCACCCCGAAGGCCGGTCGGGCTGGCTACCACTGCTCGCATTGACGATCCGCAGCCGGCCGCTGCTGAAGCTCTGCTCGCTGACGGTGCTGCTCGTCGTCGCCTACTTCGCGGTGTACACCTACATCTCGCTCATCCTGGACCGGTTCGCCGGCGTGACCGCGGACCACCTTGCCGTGGTCCTCCTGTTGTACGGCCTCGCCGGGTTCGTCGGGGTGTGGGCGATCGGGAAGATCGCCGACGCGTTCCCTCAGCGCGCGGCGTTGGTGACGATGGGTAGCCTCGTCGTCTCGTTCGCCGGTATCGGCCTCTTCGCCTCGTGGGCACCCGGCGGTGTCGTGGCGTCCGTGATCCTGCTTGGTGCTGCGTTCTCGGCGACCCCGGTCTTCCTGCAGGCGACCGTGATGCGTGTGGTTCCCCAGGCCAGTGACGTCGCTTCGTCCCTCTACGTCGTGGCCTTCCAGATCGGGATCGCCGGCGGCTCCCTGGTGGGTGGGCTGGCCGTAGACGGCGGGCTGCTCGGCGTGGTCCCGTGGGCGGCGGCTGTGGTGGTGACCCTGGGCCTCCTCACGCTGCGCGTCCCGCTGCCGGCAGGGGCCGAGGTCCCTGCGCCCGTGAGCTGAATCAGGAACTTGCCACGCTGGTACGTGTTGTCGACCGCGGCACGATCCGCCATGCCGAGCTGGTGGACGTGACCTCGAGCCCGGCAGCGACCGAGCCGCACACGCGGCCCTGCTCGAACAGCGACTGCCACACCGTCGACAGTCCCGCTGCCTCCGCACCGGGCCCGTCGTCCCACCCGGTCACGGACACGTCGTCCGGCACCGCGAGCCCGTTCTCGCGCAGCGCATCAAGTGCACCGAGCGCCAGCTCGTCGCTGGTGCACAGCACGAGGTCCACCGGGACGCCGTCCGCGATCGCGCTGGACAGCGCGTGCTGCGCCTCGCCCCGGTCATTGCGCGAGAGCGCCAGCACGTAGGTCTCCTGCCACGAGAGCCCCACGGCAGTCACTGCGTCCCGGTATCCCGCGAGCCGGTCATGCGTCACAGGCAGCCGGGCGGCCGCCAGCGGCAGGTCGTAGCCCGCGCGGGCAACACGGTCCGTGTCCAGCGAGAAGCTGATGACGACCGGGTGCCTTACCTGGCCAGAAGAGAGCCCAAGATGCGCGATCGAGGCCGCCACCCCGCGGTCCGGCGCCCCGACCCGGACGAAGCCGTCGTAGGCAGGTCCGCCCTGGATCGCGCACGGCCGGTGCGTTCGAGCGGCCGCGTCGAGACATGGATCGTCCGCACGGGTGGTCCAGAACACGTACCCGTCGACAGGTGCCGCGGCGACCCGCTCCGCGTCCTCGGCATCGCCGACGGTCGGGATGATCGTCAGACCCAGCCCCTCTTCAGCACACACTGACGCGACACCGGCCAGGAAGTCCGTCGCCTGCGGGTTGCTGAACGCGTACGTCAGGTGCTCACTGAACACCACTCCGAGCGCCCCGGCACGCCCGCGTCGCAACGCGGTCGCCCAGGGGTTCTTCCCTTGGTAACCGAGCTCTGCCGCGGCAGCAAGCACGCGCTCGCGCGTGGCATCCGAGACCCGGTCAGGGTTGTTGAACGCGTACGACACCGTCATCAGCGACACCCCGGCACGGTGAGCGATCTCGCGCAGCGTGGGACGCCGACCCGCGGTGCTGTCCATGACCGCATCGTAACGAGGCGCCCTAGGTATCAGCGAGCGGCGGGGACCAGGGCGGCGACCCGCGTCGCGTCGCTCGCCCTTGTGGCGCACCCCTCTGGGCCAGGCTCCAGTCACGGTCGTGTCAACCCGTGAGGTACGGGTTTACCCTCCGAGTCTCGTGAGGCAGTCTCGAGGTGTTGCGGCGCCGCGACACCGTCCAGCACCATCCGAACTGCACCAGGGAGACATGATGCTCGGAAAGCTCCGGAAGCCCGTCGCCGCGATCGCGCTGGCGGCAAGCGTCCTCGTCGGCGGCGCCGCAGCGGCCCACGCCACCATCGAGTACGTGGGTGGCGGTACGTGGGACCACGGCGTGAACAGCAGCATCGTCTGGTCCGACTACTACCACGGCAACCGCTGCCACGGGTCGTCCGTCCAGGGCACGTACTACGAGAAGGACTACGCCTCGGCCGGCTACTGGTCGATCGCCGACGCGCCGTCGCGGCCGTTCGTCGCCGACCGCGCCTGGTACGACACCACCTGCTGACCTGACCGTGCCCGGGGCCCTCGGGGGCCCCGGGCGCTGCCACCCCACGGTCCCCGCGACCGTGGGGTGGCAGCGCCCGGTCCGCCGAGGGAGGCAGGCCGTCGTCGTCGGCCGCGACGCGCGACAGCGTCACGTCCTCGTACGACCCGGGTATGACACCGGTGGTCCGTGTTCATCCCCAGGTGTGATATCCGCCGGTCAGGATCTCTCGTAGCGTGATCCACGCCGCTCTCTGAGCCATGGTGCGATCACGTTCTTCGTCAACAAGGCCTGGTACGACACCACCTGCTGACCTGACCGGGCCCGGGCCCTCGGCGGCCCGGGCACCGACCCACCTCACGGTCCCCGCGACCCCGGCTCGAAAGAAGCGCATGCTGCCACGTCTCGTCCGTCTCGCGTACGTGCTCGGTGTGATCGTTCCGGTCGTGCTCGCGGTGCAGGTCTTCATGGTCCTCGACGAGGGAGAGGGCGCGGGCGCCCTGTTCCAGGTCGTCGTGCAGGACCTCGAGCAGCCGGTCTCGGCCGAAGACCTCACGGGGACACTGCAGGAGGTCGCGACGGACGGGCAGGCCGACGTCGGCTTCGTCGTCGTCGACCTGACCGACCCGACGCGCACGAAGCACATCTATGCAGTAGCGGGTACGCCCGGCGGGGTCGTGGCCGACCGCCTGGCGGGCGGGTATCGGCACTTCGCCCCGTACATCGAGGAGCACTACCGAGCCTTCAGCGAGGTCGGCGACCTCGACCCGCGAGGCTACTACCTCGTCTGGGGTGACCGTGCTGACGCGGACGCGGTGCTGACGGCGCTCGGCGAGCACGGACTGTCCGGCGAGGTGCACCCGTACGCCGGCCATGTCGGAGCTCTCCTGACCGATCCCCAGCTGTTCGTCAACGGTCATCGGCTGACCGCCGCGGCGGTGGCGCTGCTCGCGCTCGTCGTGATGGTCGGAGGCGGCGTGGTGATGAGCGCCCAGGCCTACGGCGTGCAACGCCTGCAAGGCAGCTCGTTCGGCGCGGTGTTCCGCCGCGACCTGCACGAGGTCGTGGTCGTCCTGGCCGGCACCGTGGCCGTGGCAGCGCCCGTCGCCGTCGTGGTGCTGTGGTTCTACAACCGCTGGGCCCGGGCCGGCGAGCTCGCCGCGGTGGTGCTCGGCGTCACCTGCCTGTTCCTCGTCGTCGTGCTCCTTACCCACCTGGCAGCGATCGGCCTGTCCTTCCGCGTGCCGATCCTTGCAGCGGTGAAGGGCCACTTCTCCGCGGACTGGGCCCTGGTCGGCGTGTTCGCCATCCGCGTCGCCGGGGTCTTCCTCGCGGCGAGCGTCGCGTTCGCGACCCTCCAGACCGCGCTGCAGGTCGAAGACCGCGCCGCCGCTCAGGAGCGCTGGGACACAGACCCGCACGCCGTGTACGTCCAGCTCTCGGGGCAGATGGGGGGCGACGACCCGGAGCTCGAGGCGGCGTTCGGATCGATGGCGCGCGAGGCCGTGGAACATGGCGACGCCGTGCTGGTCGACGACATCTCCCGGCAGCTCACGCTGACGGAGCGCCTGCCCGGCGGCCGGGCGGAGGGCCGGTCGACCGCAGACGCCTGCCCGGTGCTGCTCGCGAACGAGGCCTACCTGGAGCGTCAGGCGGTGACCGGAGCGTCGGGAGAGCGAGTGACGAGCGTGCCCGACGGCGCCGTCACCGCCCTCGCGCCGCCCGCCTGCCTCTCGTTCGCGCAGGATGTGATCCCGGGCTTCATGGGCGGGCCCGCACGATCCGCACAGGAGACGCCGGGCGGCGCCGTCGAGGTCTCCTACCAGGAGCTGGCCACCGCACAGTCCCACTTCACCTACGGCACGATGAACGACCTCCAGGACGCCGCTCTGGTCCACGACGCGGTCCTGGTCGTCGTCCCTCCGGGCACACAGGTCTTCCCTGACGACTTCTACGGCGCCTTCCTCACGCAGGGGAACATCGTCTTCCCCGACGCGGCGACCGCGCAGCGCTACGTCGACGAGTTCGAGGTCGGCTCGATCGTCAACGGCATCTGGTCCGCGAAGCAGCACGCGGCCGGGCAGTACGCGCAGGTCGTCGCGAGCTCCCGCCTCATGCTGCTCAGCCTGCTCGTCGCGCTGTTCATCCTGGTCGTGACGGCCGTGAGCGTGAGCGCGATCCACGTCAGGCGGTCGGCGCAGCTCGTGTACGTCCACCACATCACGGGCTGGCCATGGTGGCGGGCGCACCGGTGGGTGCTGGCGGTCGAGACGGCCCTGGCATCGGTCGCGATCGGCGTAGGAGTGAACGGCGCCCTCGCGACGACGCACGAGGCGGTCCGTTTCGAGGCGGCCGTGCTCGCGGGGAACGGCCCGGCCCTGCGCGTGGCCGTGGCGGTCGCCGTGGTCCTCCTCGCATTCGGCGCCGTGCTCGTCGGCCTGCGCCGTGCCACTTCCCGGCTCGTGTCCACCCGCTCCGCCGACTCCTGACCCATGAAGGAGATCTGATATGTCGTCCGTCGTCGTCGAGGGTGTTGCCAAGTCCTTCGGCTCCCGTGTGCTGTTCGAGGACCGTTCGTTCACGGTCGAGCAAGGTCAGATGGTCGCGCTCACCGGCCCGTCGGGCTCAGGCAAGTCGACTCTCCTGAACTGCATCGGGCTCCTGGAGAAGGTGTCCGCCGGCTCGATCACGGTGGACGGCCAGGACGTCACCCGTCTGCGTCCCGCCGGCGCGCGCCGGTTCCGCCGCGACACCCTCGGTTACCTCTTCCAGAACTACGCTCTCGTGCAGAACGCGACGGTCCAGTTCAACCTGGATGTGGCTCGCGTCCCGGGCCGCAAGGGCCGGCCGGGGGTCCCCCTCGAGGAGGCCCTGGAGCGTGTGGGGCTCCAGGGGCACGAGAAGGCTCCCGTCTTTCAGCTCTCGGGCGGCGAGCAGCAGCGCGTGGCGCTGGCCCGGCTCATGGTCAAGGCCCCGACGGTCGTCCTGGCCGACGAGCCGACGGGCGCACTCGACCGGATCAACGCCGACATGGTCCTCAAGTCGCTGCGCGAGTTCGCCGGCGCGGGGGCCGCGGTCCTGGTGGCGACCCACTCCCAGCACGTGGTCGAGGCCTGCACCGACGAGATCCGGATCGGCTGAGGCCGCGGCCCGCGCCGGGCACCGTGGGACGACGGGGAGCGTTGGACGGGGCGGGAACGTTGAGATTCCGCGGATTCTCAAGCCGTGTGTTGGATTGCTGCGGGCTCAGCCGTGGCTTCGGTGCCCTGGCGTAGGCGGTAGAGCAGCCAGCATCGGCTCGGCAAAGCGCACCCCGATTTCACGAGTCGCCGGCTCACAGTCCCACAAGCACTCGCCAGCCCACCGGGCCGTGAACTGAGGGTTGGCGATCGCCATCGCACGTGCGGCCCGCCAGCGGGCGTAGGAGTACGCGGAGTCGCTGTAGATGCGATCGAGCTCAGGGTACGGACCGGCTTCTGGGACCCGGCCCAGAGCGTCGACCAGGCTGCAGATCGTGCCGTAGTCATCGGCGGTGCCAAGCACGTCTCGGACCGCCGGAACATCCTGCGCCTCGGCGTGCCGACTCATGATGTCGTGAGCGGCGTCCACACGATGGTCCGCGGCGGTGATCCATCTCCGCGCGAGGGGCAGCGAGATCTCTGGAGGGAGCTCGCGGAGGTAGTCGCGGGCCATCCGACGATCGAACCCGACCGCAGTGGAGGCCACCACCTCCGCGACGGCAGGCAGCCGTGCGACATCGCCGCGACGCCCAAGCACTCGCATCGCGAGCAACCGCCCCCACCGGTTCGGGTGGCGGACGGCGGCGTCATGCAATGTCGCGATCTCGTCCCGCGACGTCGTGGCGCTCAGCCGGTCGATGAGCCGCTTGCTGAGCGGCGGGACCGCGCCGGCCAGCACGACATCGAGCGGGGCGGCCGGATCAAGTCGCACAGGGCGGCGACGGGGCGCCTGAAGGTCATCCGGTGGTCTTCGGGCTCAGCGACGTCGGCGTGCAGTCGTGCCGCGTCCGTGTCGCCGTGCTCGGCCATCGCTTCCAGAACGCTCTCGGCGAGCCACCCGTCCTCGGTGCCGTCCACCAGCACGCAGACTTCTGTGGCGGGTAGGGAGAGGCGGATGGCGAGCGTCGCGTAGTAGGTGGCGCGGTGCTCGACCTGCCGGTCCCACCGCGGGTCGTCAGCGACGCACGCCAACAGATGATCGCGGCCATGACGGACCGACTCCGCGGCACGGCGCCAGCCGTTTCCTCGGCCGCGCTGCAGGAGGCCGAGGTCGGACGACGCGGGCGCCAAACCTGGCGGCTGAGGAAGGTCCATCGCCGGGAACACTACCGATGCAAGCGTCCGGAGAGCAGGCCATGTCAGCAACGCGGGCGGCCCGTGAGGAGCCACATGGCCCGTGGTCATGTGTACCCAATCGGTACCGGACACCCCGCGCGAGAGCATCGCGGCAAGTCAGGCTCGTAAAAACGGACGAGTCGGTCTGTACGCCGGGTTCTCCCGAGGGGTGTCCGGTCCTGTCCGCTGGTGTCCACCGGGAGCGTTGGGTGGGGCGGGATCGTTGAGATTCCGCGGAAAATCCGGTCCGCCGTGGCGTTGGTCGGGATGGTGTCCGACGGCGGGTGACAGCGCTCATGTGTACCCAATGTGTACCGGGAGAGAGCCCTTCAGCTGCCGACGGGCCTCCGCACGACCTACTTGGCCCCCTCCGCTCCCTCCTCGCCGCATCCGGTGTCTCCCGGCGCCTCCCGCTGCCCTTCAACGACGATCCGGTGAGTGCGCCAGATGTTTCGGTACGCCCCATAGACCGTCAGTAGCTGTTTGGGCACCTGCGCACGCCGTGCGGTGTGGATCTGTCGCTCGCCCCAACCGAACGTGACGACGGTTCGGTTGCCGGCGTACGCCTTCACGACGTCCTCCCGGACGTACAGCAGATGACCGTTGAAGCCCTCGGGCGCCGTGAAGCTCATCGCCGCGGCACGACCGTCTGCATCGACCTGGTCGAACCCAGCAGCGACCGAACGCAGGCACGAGTGCTGTGAGAGCCGTTGGCTCGGCACATACGCGAACGCCTGATTCTCGGCGCTGTTATGGCCCTCCCACGCGAAGGTGTGAGCCATCGACTCGATTTCTAGCTCCACGTGCAGCGGGATGGTGGCGGGGTAGGCCGCCTTCCTGGCCTTGATGAGTGCCAGGTACTCGGGCGGCTCCCCGTCCGTCCCCTCCTCCGATTCGCAGTGGTGCTCACTACCGGACGCCTCGGCGCCAGCTTCGCTTCCCATGAATAGGGGCGCATTCACTCGAATGTGGTCGATGTATGGGTCCTCGCTGTCGTGCGGATCTACCCACCCATCGTCCTCATCCCGCTCGATAGGACGGCTGCCGATACCTGCGATGTCATCGCCCGACGTCACCATCCGGGGATGCCACGGGATCTCGCCGGCAAAGAGGTAGTACGCGGTCGGGAGTTCGATGAGATCACGGCCGGGATGGCGCCTTTCCGACCACCACGTCATTAGCGCTTCGAGGTCGACCGGGGTGAGCGCAACAGTGTTGAACAGGCCAAACACGCTACGGCCCGTCTTTTCGTCCTTCGCGTCGAGTTCGGCGTGGACGAGGACCCATGGCCCTTCCGTTCCACCAAGGGTGTTGGCGTACATGAGGTCGTCCGGGACGGTGACGATCCCGTTGGTGAGCCAGTTGCGATCGTCTGTCGGTGTCGAACGTACCCAGGTGGGCACCGTGAGCGGCAGTGACGGCGAGGTCTGTGGGAACGTCGGATCGATATCGACCTCGAGCCCGTAGACGCGCTCCCCGCGTGCAGCCAGCATCCCGGTCAGAAGGTACAGCCCGATCCAGCTGTACTTTTTGCCGTATCGCTCGATGCGGCCCGGGTTCCTGTCTTGATTCTGTTGGCCGATTCCCTGATCGACGGACGAAAAACTGCTCCCGCGCCAGCCGAGTTCATATATGACCCCAAGGATTTGGTCGGTCGCGTTGCGGTGGCCCTCGTGCTCGTAGTCGTAATTGGAGCGGTCGTCGAAGAGGCGTCCGATAGTGTAGTTGCCGAAGTCCATGTGGATGGTGTGTTCGACTTCGTCGCGCCTCTCATCTCCTTCTGGCAGGGGGTCGGGAAGGTGGCCCTCGGCGAACGCGATCCCGTCGGTAGCAGCCGTCGGAACCGCTGCGGGGTAGTGGCGGCGTCCGAATTCGATTGTCGCCGCGATGTAGTACCGGATGAGCCGGTGGTAGGTCGGCGCGGTGGCCGCGTCTCCGGTGGTAGCGGCGATGAGCGCCTCGAGGTAGGTCCTGAGGTGGTTCTCGAACTCTGGATCTGGCTGCTGGTGGGCAGTGGCAACGCCATACGCAGCACCGGTGACTCGTTCTCCGACGTACGCGTCATTGATCTCCAACGATCCGGCTGCGAGCTCGAACAGCGAGGCGGCGTCCCCCCGGCCATACCAGTAGAGGGCGGCGGTCGCTGCGTCGCGCAGGTCTCGCACTGTGCTCGTAAGCATCCACATGAACCAGCGTGCCCGAAGTGCGTCGGCTTCGGTTCGGTCGTCGGTCTGTCGCCAACGCGTGGTCCACAATCGGAGGTCTTCCATCGCGCGTGCGTCCGTTCCGGGGTCCTGGTAGCGGTACGGCCGCGTCGATTTACGGAGCCACTCGGTCCAAGTGAGGTCACGTTCAGCCACACTTAGCGACCGCAGCACACTATCGGCGAAGATCGCGTTGAACGGGTGGTCAGGAACGGCACGGACAGATCTGAGTCGGGGCCAGAAGCTTGTTGCCTGCGACAGACTCGATAGATTCCGCTTCCAGGCCACTACGGTGGCAGCGTTGACCTCCTGTGCCGCCAGCTCGGTTGTTCGGAGAAGGGCGGCGTCAAGCAGGATGCCTTGCACGTACTCCCAGAGGTGTCCCAGGCCGCGTTGGGGAAGCACGAAGACCAGCGCGTCGAAGATGTCGACGGCTAGTGGGTGGACGCCGGCCAGGTCACCTGTGAACCTGGCCGCAGTTCCGGAGGTGCCGAGCGAAGTGGCGAATGTCGCGCCGCGGGTTTCGGCCAACGCCGAGGCAATGATGTGGCCGGCGAGGAGATCGTATACGACCGACACGACCAGTCCTTCTCGGTTGTCAGTTGCCTCCGAAGAACCAGACGCCGCCTCGTCCGCGTCGATCTCCTGTGCTGTCTGTCGGATGAGAACACCCTCCTCCTGAAGAGCATTGAGGATGCTGTCGTCCCATAGTCGGTTGGTGTCGCCGAAGAGCTCCTTCACGCGGCGCTCGCTGACCTCGCGGGAGTTGGTGTCCCACATCTCGACACCGAGCGCTCGGAGGGCGCCATGGACATCCGTAGCTCGAATTCGGGAGTTTGGGAGGGCGTCGATCCGGCGTGCGGCGTCCGCAATGTATGCGTCGAACATTGCGTTCAACGACGGCGCCCGGTCAACGAGTTGAACACGAGACTCTCTGGTCGGATTCATGATCGAGCAGAAGATCCGCAACGTGATTGGGTGATCGAAGCGTTCGAGGGGCAGGTCGGCGCCGTCAGTGTCGATTTTGAAGTGGTCGAAGTACTTCTCCACCGCCTGGTCGACGTTTTCCCCGAACCCGTTGAGGTCGACAGAGGTGGACAGTGAAGTGGGTATCGACCGGTCGACGAAGGCCGACCGGAGAGTGCAGACGAGAAGAACCGACGGGTAGTCTTGGAGCTGAACCAGCGCCCGCTCCAGGAGAGGTTTCCAGTCGCTCGGATTCTCGGCCTCGTTGAGTCCGTCGATGACGATGGGGAGGCGACATTGGGCGCGTGCGGCAGCTGCATCGACGGCTGCGAGAAGCGCGTCGAAGGTCTCGACCTTCTTCCCGTTGATGGACACTCGTTGGGCGAGGTCGTCGAGGTCGTCTCGGCTTCGCAGTTGTCGACCGAAGAGCAGGACGCCAGCCGGTCGGGACTCGGTAGAGCTTGCGAGCTTGGCCGCAAGGTGTGTTTTCCCGTATCCGGCGTGGCCTGTGACGGTGACGCACCGGACCGCGAGCTGGCCGAAGAGGCTCTTCGCCAAAGCGACGGCGTCGCGCGTGTGAGAAACCAAGTTGGTACAAGGTAGCGCAGCCGGGTGGTTGGCGGCGCGGAGCTTGCGCAGCACGGAGGGTATCGGGGCTGGCGCGTCCGGAACGATGGCTTCGCCGAGCTCGCGCCACGTGTGATCCCCGCCTGGCGTCAGGTGCTCGTGAGCATCGGCGAGGAGTTGCCGGACGGTTTCCGCTGTCGCCAGAAGTTCATCCAACTCCGCTTGAACTGACGCCTCGAGGGGATCGGCGGCAACGTCGCCAGCGATGGTCTCTGCGAGCAAAGTGATCTCGGACCCTACGACTTCTAGGTGCCCCCATGCGCCAGGCTCAGCGAGCATGCGCCTAAGCGTCGTCTCGGCCGGACTGGTTTGATGCACCTCGGGGAACCAGCGCTCTCGCACGTCGGCCAGGGCCAGGTCCTTGAGTGATTCGAGGCGGTCCGGCGTGAGGACTAGGTCTCCGAAGTACGTCTGGCGTAGCAACTCGGCGTCGCCCGTAAGAAGGTTGGCTAGGTCCTCTGCGACCTGGTGGTCGAGTTTGAAGGGCGTACTCAGGCCGTCCCACCAGGGTCCGTCGGTCGGCGCGAGCGGGCGACGGGTACACAAGACCCAGTGGGTAAGCCCGGGCAGGTGCTTCCTTGTCTTGGCGAGCGAGTCCTCCACATCGTGCTTGCGGCCCGCGCCGATCGCGCGGCCCGCCGCTAGGCCGTTCCACCACTTGGTCTGCCAGCCGAACCATTGACCGGCATCTCCGAGCGCGCAGTTGCGGTCGAGCTTGAGGTGGAACTCGACGCCCGGTTGTTGGGCGCGTGCTTGGAACGTCCCGAATTTGCCGTAAGTACGCCGCACTGCGCCGCGCCACAGGAGCTCGAAGTTCGCGGTCTGGTCACCGGGCAGGCTTTCGAAGCGGCTCCAGTCGAGCTCAGTCATCTGGCGAACTCCGTCTCGAGTCCACCGGCGCGGCGCTGAGCGGGTGCATTATTGGGCCCCCACGCCGGTGTCGTGGTCGTGTCCGGAGTACATTTCGACCTTGGCGCCCTTGGCGATGAGCACCTTGACGTAGGCCATGACGTCGATTTCGTCGGTCTGGACGACGACGTCGGCACCATCGACCTGGACTTGGGCGTCGTATAGGAACTGCTCGACCTCGGCGTACCCGAGGCTGTGGATGCCCGTCTCCCTCAACACGACGAGAAGTTCATCGCTGAACAGGCGAGGGAGCTCGCCGTACTCCAAGCGGCCGGCTACCTGCTCTGCCTCGGCTGCTGAGGTCAGGGTCGTGATGGCTTCCTTCGCTGCGTGCGCTTCGCCGGCGTCTGCGAAATGCCCGATCATTTTCAGGTTCATCGAGTGCTCAGTTCCGTAACCGTGCCAGATCTTCATGCCGTCTCCATCTGCGCGAGCTGCTTGAGCGCAGCCATCACTCCATCTTCCCCAATGCGAACGCCGCTCGGGGCGTAGGACGAGGCCCGAGCCGTTCCGCTCGCGTCGATGTGCGCGTACGAGCGCACGCCCAATTCACTAGGAAGCGCGTCCGCGATCGGCACGCCAAGCGCAGCATCGGCTGACGTAGCGAGCCTCACGGGGCCGGGGTACGTAAGGACCCAGCGCTCCAGCGTATGCAGCGTCGCTTGCTTTACCCCGGGTGCCCCAGCGGTCGGTTGCTCTGGCAGTAAGAGAAGTTCAGAGGCGCCATGCTCCGCGGCAAGTGCAGCGATGGCGTCGAGGTCGTCGACTGTATCCTCGTTCACCACAGCGTTCATTCCCCACTGGAAGTCGGCCGCAATCGTGTCAAGAGCCACGCGCAACTGCGCGAAGCGCCGACCCCGGATGCGTTCGTAGGTGCTTCCGACCCCGTCGACGCTTACCCGAACAAAGTTCACCGCACCGCGAAGGCGCGAGACTAGGTCGGCGTTCCAACGGTGTCCGTGGGTTGTCATCGTCACCGCCAGGTCTGTGTTCTCGGCCGCGTACGCACACACCTCAGGAAGATGCCTGTACAAGGTTGGTTCGCCGCCACCGAAGCCCAGCCCCAACGCCCCAGCCCGGTCGAGCTCGTCCACCCAGCGCAAGAGGCGATCCACCGCCAGGCGCGCAGGCTGCTTCGGGGCGTAGCAGAAGGAGCACGCAAGGTCACAAGCGTTCGTCACCGCGATCGAGACCTGGCGGGGCGCCGCGGACCAGGCGTGTTCCGGCGGCGTGACCTCGTCGAGAAGGACATTCAGGCCGGACTGCCGGTCAAACAGATGCACGCCGTCGGGTCCAAGGCGGATCCTCATTCCCATCGCCTACCCTCCAGTTCCGACCGGCCCTCGCCAGATCTCGACCTCAAGGTGCTCGTGACGCACTGCGGCTTCTCGCGATCCTCGATGTCGTCCAGCAGCGCGTACGAGAGACGCGGGAGATGCACGGGAGATGATTCGGTGGGCTGGCTTGGGGACGGTGCGTCTGCCATCGTCATCCAGCGTCGAAAGCGCTATCAGGGAGCGCGCGGATGTACTCGATACGCCCCTTGATCGCAGCGCCGAAGTTCGCGAACGAAAGCTCGAAGTCGGGCTCGTCGTAGATCCCCTGGCCCTGCTCCGTTGCGGCAACGACGGCCGCGTCGTACTGCTGCTCGTGAAGGAGCCGGCGGAGCAGGATCCGGTATCGGTCGAGGTAGCTGGTGTCGTTGAAGATCGAGTCAGTCGGGAAGAGCGCCGGTGCGGTCCTCTGGATAGCTGTAGACACGGGTGTCTTCTCGAGGATCATCACGAACGCGAGCCAGGGCCGGATCGGGCCGAGGTAGCCCTCCTGGTAGGCCCGCCAGATGTCTGCGGCGTTGCCGATCGCTTCCTCGGTCCGGTTGTTGAAGTTGTTGCCGAAGGAACCGCTCTGGCTCTTGAACTCGATCGCCGCGACGAGCACACCCCGATACAGGACGATCAGGTCCCAGTCCTTGGTCCTCCGGTAGTAGCCCGGGAGCGTCAGCTTGCCCGAGGTCCGAATGTCGAAGTCGATGCCCTCGGCGTTGCGGAACAGTTCGGCGACGGCGTCCCGCATCGGGTCGAGGTGCTTGCCGCCGGTGACGGCACCTCGGGTTCCGGCGTCCGCGCGCCCGGCTTCGATCTGTCGCTGCGCCTGGAGGTCGCGACCGGTCCAGTAAGCCCGGACGGCAGCGTCCCAGGTGAGATCAATCGGCAAGTGCCTGGTCCCTCTCATGCTCAGTCGGTGGCGATGCTGAATCGCTCGGACTGCACCCTGTCACGAGCGTGACGGCCTGTCACTCGGTACACCGCCCTGACCTGGGGTGAAACGTCAGAGGTGCCCCTCGGGCAACCCATACGCGGCTTCGGCTGCGCGGGTCGCAGCGTCGCGATCCCATGCTCGGTGCGCCTCCCGCAGACGATCGAGGATCTCGGGCGCTAGCGACTCTGGGGCCGGCACTCGGATCTTCCGGAGGTACTGCGCCTGGAACCGCAGCGTTCCGCCACGCATCCGCACGCCATACGCCTCAATGAACGCCTGAGCAATCCGCGACAGCAGCAGCCCGCCAAGCACCTCCAGGTCCCAACCAGTCGAGGTGATGTAGTACAGATTGTGGTGCGGGTAGTAGCCGCCCGGCTCGAACACCGGAGTGATCTGCGCCTTCATGTCCTGCAGCAGCAGCTTCGGCCGTTCGCGCAGGCCGGGGTACACCTTGTCGATCGTCCGGTGCCAGGTCGTCGGGTTCCGCTGCGCGACATACCTCTTCACGACCGCCGGGTGCGACGCCAGGGCCTGCTCCATCCGCGGATACCGCGCAAGGTCAACGAGGACGCCCTGCTCGTCCCACGGGTTGATCAGCACCTTCTTCGGCGTCACCAGTTGCCCGGAACGGATGTCGTCGGCCATGACGAGCGGCAGGAGCCGGTCGGGCTCGACATCCGCATCGGGTGCCACGACGTACGCCTTGTCCGCACCCGTGGCGACACCGATCGAGATCTTCGTGTCCCCGCCGGTCTGCTCAAGCGTGGGGAACCGCTCGGCCAGGTCCTCCAGAAGACGGATCCGCTGCGGGCCGCCTGCCGGCCACAGGTCCGGTCCCTCGAACCAGTCATGCATCCGAGCGCCCGTCCAACCGGCCCCCGCGCCTTCGGCGTCGTCGGACTGCGCGAACTTCACCGCCTCCGCGGCGCTACCGGCACCGAACTCCGCAGTCGTCTCCAACACTGTCGCGTCGCCCTGCGGCCGGTTAGCAAGCACCGTGATCGCCGGGTAGGCGGAGACCTCGGCCTCGAAGGCGTCGACGTCGTGCATCTGCCACAGCGTCTCTACCGCGTACCGCTCGCCAACGAGTGTCCGGAGCGCAGCGCCGTACTGGTTTCGCATCCATCGGTCCGCGCAGATGAACCCAAGCTTCCCGCCAGGACGCAGCAGCGAGAGAGAGCGCTCGAAGAACCCGACGAAGATGTCCGCTCTGCCCTTCATCGTCTTCCACCGGGCCCGGTAGGCGGCTTCAACGCCGTCGTCCAGGCCCTCGGTGCGGATATAGGGCGGGTTCCCGACAACGAAGTCGGCTACGAGATCGCCATCGTCAAGGAGGAAGTCCGCAGCCTGTACCCACGACGCTGCCAAGCGCTCCGCCGTCGCCGCGTCAGCGCCTGCGGACTCGAGGATCGCCGCAGCCCGGTGCCGACACGTCGACACGTGGGCGGGCTGCAGATCGAATCCGCGAATCGCGCCCTCCAGTAACCCCCACTGCGCCCCATGCCGCTTGGCACTGGCAACTAGCCGCTCGACGATCGGTTCAAGGAACGCCCCCGACCCGACCGACGGCTCGACCAAGACAGTCCGCGAGAGATCGACGTCGTCGGTGTAGCCGACCAAGTCCAGGATCGTCTCCACGACCCACCGCCTGGTGAACACCTCGCCGTACTCGACCTCGCCCGCTGTTGCCACTGCCATGTCCCGCATCTTCGCACAGGTGTCCGACACGCCGCTGGACCCAGGCGTGGTGTTCCCCAGCGTTCACAAACTGGCTAGTCCGCTAGCGAGTCGTGGAGCGCGCGGCGCCATTGGGCCAGATCACTGTTATGGGGAGCCCTCGCCGCTGGGCGAGAGCGACCGCGTGTCCCGTGCCACTGTCGGTGCTGCCATCCCACACGGCGGCAAGCACGTCACATTGATCGACCATGTGACGGCTTGCCGCGTTGTATGCGTCGCGCCCGGCGGTCTGGAATGGCATCTGTTCAACGGCGACGGCTTGGCGGAGGTATTCGGCACATCGGCGTCGGGCGTCGGGATCGGTGATGTTGTCGAAGTAGTCGGCCGCAGGCACGACGACGTGGAGCGCTCCGCCGAGCGCAAGGATCGCGTCGGCGAAGAGCTGGTCTGCGCCTCGCGCCAGGCAGGTTATGCCAGTCAGATCGGCGCCCTCGTACTGGCTCAGTTCCGCGTCGAGCGCTTGACGCACAAGCACGAGTGTCGGTTCGGTGAGGTCGGTGTGCCCGGTGATACCGACGACGGTCATGGCTTCGGCGCTCCCGAGTTCAGGCGTTGTGGACTCGACGTGGAGAGCCTACGGTCTGGGGCATGGGCCAGGGCTTGGATTCTCGTCCGTCAGCGGCTCGCGTCGCGCCGTTGACGACGGGCGCGCGTGTTCGCCTGCTCCGCGAGTCGCGCGGGATGACCCGCCCTGTTCTCGCGGGGCTGGTTGGGCGAAGCCCCGACTGGCTCAAGAAGGTCGAATCCGGCAGCCGGCAACTGAACTCGCTACCGCTGCTGTTGCAGGTCGCCCGCGCACTGAACGTCCGGGACCTGGCCGAGCTGACTGGAGATGGCGAGACCGTTCCGGTCGACGCCTGGAGCGATGAAACGCACCACGTCGTCCCAGCGATCCGGCAGGCGATGCGAGACGCCGCGTTCCCCAGCCTGAGTGACGAACCACCTTTGTCGGCGGCTGACTTGCAGGCGAAGGTGCGACGGTTGTGGGTCCTTTGGCACACCTCTCCACGGCAGCGCACCGACGTCGGAGTCCGACTGCCGGTCCTGATCCAACAGGCTCATCATGCGATCCGCTCGCACGACGGCGTCGAACGTCGCCTGGCCAAGGCTGCGGCCGGGGACCTGTACCGCCTGGTGCAGCGACTCTTGGCCCACATCTGCGAACCCGAACTGCACGCCCTGGCAGTCGAGCGCGGTCGCGCGCTGTCCGAGGACGCCGACGAGCCGATGTCGCTCGCGCTGGCCGCATGGTCGTCGTCGGTCAGCCTGTGCGCCTCCGGCCACTACGACGACGCCGCCCGGCTCGCCGACGGTGGCACCAAGTACCTCGCGCCGATGCTGCGCGGCGTCGGCCAGATCAGCTACCAGGCGTGGGGCACGCTCGGCGCCCTCCAGATCGAGGCAGCAGCCGCGCACGCACTCGCGGGCCGCGACGGCGACGCACAAAGGTACCTGGACCTCGCACACCGCACCGCGTCGCGCATGGATGCGGGTACCTGGCACGAGCAGTCAGGGTTCGAGCCGGCCGGCGTGCGCATCATGTCCGTCATCGTGACCTCGTGCCTACGCCGGCACGGCGACGCCGTCAGCCAGGCCGACCGGATCGACCCGACGGCGTCACCGTCCCTGGTTCGGTCCTCCCGCCTCCTGCTGGAGACCGCCGACGCCCAACGGCACAGGACCGACTACGCGTCCGCAGTGCGGTCCTTGACCGCCGCCGCGGAGATCTCCACCGAAGCGGTGGCACTCATCCCGTGGGCTCGAGAACTGGCTGACGAACTGGCCGACAGCACCAGTGGCCAGACCCATTCCCACGCCACTCAGCTCGCCGGTCGACTCAAGGCCGTGCGCTGACGACTTTTTCGTAGGGGGACAACCTGTCCCTCTCACGGTTCCCCGTGCGCCATAGCGGTAGTTGTCAAGTCAAATGAGACGTGTTCAAGCCTTGGAGGCGTGTTCTTGTGATTTTCGCCGCTCTGGGTCGTTGATGGCTGCCTTTTCGGG
>NZ_QXTH01000023.1 GCF_003946865.1 Antribacter gilvus | reverse complement strand
TTCCCCCGGCACGTGGGCTGGCTCGCGAAGCACCTGGCCTGACCTGCCCCGGCAAGCCCCACCCCACCCCGCAGGCGAGATAGTGACTTCGTCCGACGAAGTCACTACCTCGGCGCAACCCATCCGCCGAGGTAGTGACTTCGTCCGTACGGGAGCCGCACGTGTGTTCCCGTAGCGAGCGGCGCTACTCTCTGCGCAAGGCTTCACCCGCGCGCACCTGCGCCCGCATCCGACGGAGGACCCGTGCAGTTCGACCTGCCGATCGTCGAGCTCGCCCCGGCGGCACCACCCGCCACGGACGAACCCTCCGGCTTCGAGGAGTTCTGGGCCGACGCCGTCGCCCGTTCCCACGCGGCCGACGTCGTGCCCGAGCTGGAACCGGCCCTCCCCGGCGCCCTCGGCCTGGTGGCGGACGGCGTGACCGTCCGCGGCGTCGACGGCCACCCGCTCCTGGGCTGGCTGGTCCGGCCGTCGTTCGCCGCCCACGGGCTGCCGGTGATCGTCGAGTTCGTGGGTGACGGCGCCGGGCGTGGTCCCGTGAACGCCCACACCCGGTTCGCGGCGGCGGGATTCGCGCACCTCGTCGTCGAGACGCGCGGGCCTGACGACCCGCGCGACCCCCTCAACCGGCACGTCCTCGGCGACGGGCTGCTCGCCCTCCAGGCCGTGCGCGCGATCGAGGGGCTCGACCCGTCGCGCACGGCGGTGATCGGCGCGGGGCAGGGGGCGGCCGTGGCGATCGCGGTGGCGGGTGTGCTGGCCGACATCGCCTGCGTCGTCGCCGAGTCGCCCACCGTGGGCGCGCACCGCGACGCGCTCGTGGCGGCCGCCCGCCGCGCCACGACCCCGGCGCTGTTCACCGGGAACCTCTCCGCACCCGTCTGGCCCGCGACCGACGGCGGTGCCGCCGACCTGGTGGCCGCCTGGGGAGCGCACTCCGACGAGGCCATGGCCGCCATCGCCGGACGGCTCGGCGCCCCGGTCCCGCACGCCGACCGCGTGGTGGGGATCGTCGTGGAGCCGTCCGCCGGCGGCACCCCGGGCGTGCTCACCGACGAGCGGCGCCCGCGCTACCTCGAGTGGGTCCTGGAGCACACGCACCAGTCGGAGTACTTCACGCCGCGCGTGCTGTCCTGACCCCCCTGCCGAGGTAGTGCCTCCGTCGGACGAAGGCACTACTTCGGCGAAGTTCGCCCGCCGAGGTAGTGCCTCCGTCGGACGAAGGCACTACCTCGGCGGAGTTCGCCCGCCGAGGTAGTGCCCTCTCAGCGCAGCGCGGGGCCGGGGGCCACGACGCGGGCCCCGTGGGCCGGCGCCGTGGCGCACCACACCGAGTCGCTGACGCCGCGCGCGGTCCACGTGGCGGCGATCGCCAGGGCGTGCCGGCGAGACCGGCCGAGAGCAGCGACCGTCGGGCCGGACCCCGAGACCATCGCGCCCAGCGCCCCGGCCTCCTGCGCGACGTCGAGCACCTCGGCCAGGTGGGGCCGCAGCGTGAGCGCGGCCTCCTGCAGGTCGTTGTGGAGGGCCGCTCCCAGAGCGATGGGGTCGCCGGCCCGCAGCGCCGACATCAGTGCGGAGTCCATGGCCGGGTCGGGCGCCGGCCCTGTGCCGCCCGTCAGCTCGTCGTAGGCGGCGAACACCCGCGGCGTCGAGAGGCCCTCGGCCTGGACCGCGAACGCCCAGTGGAACTCGCCCCGGGTCATCGCCGGGGTGAGGAGCTGGCCACGGCCGGTCCCCACGGCGGTGTGGCCCATCAGCGGGAACGGCACGTCGGACCCCAGCTCCGCGGCGAGCATCGCAAGCTCCGACCGCGACACCCCGGTGTCCCAGAGCGCGTCGCACGCGACGAGCGCGGCCGCGGCGTCGGCCGACCCGCCCGCCATGCCTCCCGCGACCGGAACCCCCTTGGTGACGTGCAGCGCGACGTCGGCCGGCACGCCCGTGTGCTGGGCGAGCAGGTCCGCGGCACGCCAGGCCAGGTTGGTCGCATCGAGCGGCACCAGCCCGGCCTGCGGCCCGTCGACCGTGAGCGAGACTCCCGCGCCGGGGGCGACCTGGGTGGCCGTGACGTCCTCGAAGAGCGCCACCGCCTGGAAGATCGTGGCCAGCGGATGGAACCCGTCCTCCTGGACCGGTCCCACGCGGAGCGACAGGTTCACCTTCCCGGGCGCGCGGACGCGCACGGACGGCGGCGGAGCGGCCGCGAGGTGCGGCCTCACGCGCGGCTCCGGTTGTCCGACGTCGGCGGCTGGTCACCCTGGTCCGCCGGCTCGCCACCACGGGTCCGCTGGGCGCGGTCCACCCGGGACGCGCGCGCGAGGCTCGGCGAGGCGTTCGCCCGGGGAGCCACGGCGCCGTCGGGCAGCTGCTCCGCGATCCGCGCGAAGGCCTCGACACCCAGCGTCTCCCCGCGGGCGCCCGGGTCCACGCCCGCGGCGCGCAGCGCGGCCTCGGCCGCCGCCCCCGACCCGAAGAGGCCGGAGAGCGCCGCCCGCAGCGTCTTGCGGCGCTGCGCGAACGCGGTGTCGATCACGGCGAACGTGGCCTTGCGCGACGCGGTGGTCTCCGGCGGGTCTCGTCGCTCCAGGTAGACCAGGGCGGAGTCGACGTTCGGGACCGGCCAGAAGACCTTGCGGCCGATGGTGAGCGAACGGCGCGCCGACGCGTACCAGGCCGCCTTCACCGACGGGACGCCGTAGATCTTGGAGCCCGGGACGGCGGCGATCCGGTCGGCCACCTCGGCCTGCACCATGACGAGCACGCGCTCCAGCGAGGGAAACCGCTCGAGGAAGGTCAGGAGCACCGGGACGGCCACGTTGTACGGGAGGTTGGCCACGAGCGCCGTGGGCGGCTCGCCAGGCAGGGTCTTCACGTCCAGCGCGTCCGCGAGGACCACCTCGAGGTCGGCGTCGGGCAGGTGCTCGGCCACCGTGCCGGGGATCTGCCGGGCCAGCACCGGGTCGATCTCCACGGCGACGACCGAGGCGCCCGCCTCGAGCAGGCCGAGCGTCAGAGAGCCCAGACCGGGCCCGATCTCGACGACCCGCTCGCCCGGCTTCACGCCCGCGGCGCGCACGATCTTGCGGACGGTGCCACCGTCGTGCACGAAGTTCTGGCCCAGCGTCTTCGTGGGCCGGACGCCCAGACGCCCCGCCAGGTCGCGGATCTCCGCGGGACCGAGCAGGGCGCCTGAGGTGTCGTTCATGCCGGTGAGCCTATCCGCTCAGCGATCTCCGGGCTTCGCCGGAGCCGGGCGGGGGCAGGCCGGCCGTCGGTCAGTACCAGCCGACCGACTCCGAGTGGTTCCACGCACCGCACGGCGTGCCGTAGCGGCCGGCGATGTAGTTGAGACCCCACGTGATCTGCGTAGCGGGGTTGGTGCGCCAGTCGGCAGCGACCGTCCCCATCTTGGAGCCGGGCAGGGCCTGCGGGATACCGTAGGCGCTCGACGTCGGGTTGGCCGCCAGGTGGTTCCAGCCGGACTCCCGCTGGAACAGGCTGTCCAGGCAGGACCACTGGCTCCCGGTCCAGCCGCGGGCCGCGGCCAGCTGCTGGCCGATCTCGCGGTTGGAGCCGGACATCACGGGACCGGTCGAGGTCGACGTCGACGTCCTGGTGGACGTCGTGGTGGGCGCCGGAGCAGCGGGGCGCTCCTTGGTGCCCTCGACCACGACCTTGGTCACCGGTGCCTGCGTGACCTCGTCGGTGAGCAGCTCGCGCGTCTCCTCGACGCCGTCCACCGTGGTGACGCGCTCGACGACCGTGCGGACGCCCTCGGCGCCCTCCTGCTCGACCTTCGCGCCCAGGTCCTTGTACCGCTCGCCGTCCTGGCGGGTCTCGGTCTCGAACGGCAGGGCGCTCGTGGTCGTGACGTCCGACGTCTCGACGCGCCGCACCACGACGGCCACCTCGGCGGAGGCTGCGGCCTCGGCGGCGGGCTCGGTCGCGGCAGCCTCGGGCTGAGCCTCCGGCGCCTCGGCGGCCGGGGCCTCTGTCGCCTCGGTCGTGGTCGCCTCAGCGGCGGCCGCCGCGGCGTCCGCGATCGCGGGCACGGCGGAGGTCGGGGCGACGTGCACCCGGTCGTCGGCGTCGAGCTCGACCTTGAGGTCGGCGAGCACGCCGTCGACCGTCTCGGCACCCTTCTCGGAGACGTGGGTGGCGCCGTCGACCACGACGGCCACGGGGCCGTCGGCGTCCAGACGGAGCGGGAGCGACGCGCGGTCACCGGAGCGGGAGGCGACGAGGCTCACGTCGGTACCGCGGTCGGCGAGGGTCTGCAGGGCCTCGGCGGCGTCCACGACGGTGAGCCAGACGTCGCTGTGCTCGCCGTCGGCGGCGACGGTCACCTGGCGGCCGTAGCGGACCACGATCTCCGCGCCGTCGGACAGGTCGGTGCCGGGCGCGGGCGCAACCAGGTCGCGTGCGCCGGTGCGGACGCCCTCACGGGCCAGGAGCCCGGAGACGGAGCCGGCGTAGGTGGAGACGGTGGTGGTGGTGCCGTCGATGTCGAGAGTGACGGTCTTGTGGGCCCCGGCGTGGGCCACGGTGCCGGACACGACGAGCGCGCCTGCGGCGATGCCGGCCACGAGGGGCCAGCGGCGGCGCTTCGGGGCGTCGCCAGGGGTCTCGGAGGGGTGATCCGTCGGGACGGTGGTGGTCGAGCCGGAGATCTGCTGCTCAGAACGGTTGTTCACTCGGGTCCAGTCTTCGGACTTCCCGGGCACGGGCGGTGGGACGGGCGGCCCCGAGGGGCAGTCCTTCCACGGCCTGCCGTCGCCTGCCCCGAGGGAGCTGGCGACCGCGACGCGCCCGAGGGCGCGGCCGTGGTCCCGACCGGCCGATCCGGCGGTCTGAGCACCGGGCGCGGGACCTGCAGGAGCGAGCCGCGACCGGTGCTGTCCCGCAGCCGTCGGGCCGACGTGGCATACACCACAGTCGGCCCGACGCCCACAAAGACACCCGACCGTAACCGATCTGTTACCGATCGGCCAACCGGATCCGGCTGTGGTGTCGCTCACGACGTCAGAGCAGACCGAGCTTGGCGGCGCACGCGGGCCACTGGCCCCAGCCCGAGCGCTGCTGCAGGATCTGCGCCCGCATGGTCTGCTCGCCCGCCGAGGCGTCCGACGGCAGACCCGACCCGCCGACCGAGTACCAGGTCGACAGCGAGAACTGGTACAGGCCGTAGTAGCCGTTGCCCGTGTTCGTGGCGGGGTTGCCACCCGACTCGCACTGCGCGAGCCGCGCCCACACGTCACCGAGGTTCACGGGCGCGGGTGCCGGGGCCGGCGTGGCCTGCTGCGGCGCGGTGGCCCGCGGGGCGGCGGGCCTCGGGGCAGGCGGCGGCGGAGGCTTGGGCCGTTCCTTGGTGCCCTGCGCGAGGATCCGTTGCACCGGTTCGCGCGTCACCCCGTCCGAGACGAGCGTCCGCGACTCCTC
Organism: Antribacter gilvus; assembly: GCF_003946865.1. Classification (GTDB taxonomy): domain Bacteria; phylum Actinomycetota; class Actinomycetes; order Actinomycetales; family Cellulomonadaceae; genus Antribacter; species Antribacter gilvus. The sequence continues at coordinate 12,253 of NZ_QXTH01000023.1, read as the reverse complement.
GGCACCGTCCACGGTCGTGACCGAGTCGACCCGCGTGCGCTCGCCGTCGGCGCCCTCCTGGACCAGCGCGGGCGCGAGGTCCTCGTAGCGGTTCGGGTCCTGCCGCGTGACGGTCTCGAACGGGATCGCCGTGACGGTGGGAACGTCCTCCGTCACGACCCGCTGCACCACGACCCGCACGGTCGGGGCGCCCGGGGCGACAGCACGCTCACGGACCACGCTCACGCGGTCGTCCGCGTCCACGGTGACGCCCTGGCGGTCGAGCAGCTCCTCGACGGTGGTGCCGCCGTCGGGCACCGTGCGCGTGGCGCCGTCCGCGACCAGGGCGACCGGGCCGGTCGCATCGAGGCGGAGCGACATGGCGAGGCGGTCGCCGAGCCGGGACGGGACGAGCCGCGCGCGGGAGTCCCGGTCGGCGAGCAGGTCCAGGCGTGCCAGCGCCTCGTCGGCGTCGAGCGACGCGAGCGTCACGTCGGTGCGCTCGCCGTCGATCTCGACGGTGACGTCGTGGGCGTAGCGGACCACGACGAGGCCCCCCTCGCGCAGGGCGTCCCCGGCGGCGGGGGTGACGACGTCGCCCTCGCCCGTGGTGATGCCCTCCTCGGCCAGCAGGCCCGACACGTCGCCGCTGTACGTGGCGACCGTCCGGAGCTCCCCGTCCACGTCGATCGTCACCGTCTTGTGGGCGGCGGTGTAGGCGTACGCGCCCGAGCCCACCAGGCCCAGCACCGTCACGGCGGCGACGATCGCAGGCCAGCGGCGTGAGCGGCGGGGGGTGGGCGGGGGCCCGGCGGGAGCGTCCGGCGCTGCGCTCCCCGGGGCTGCGCCGCCGGGGGCTGCGGTACCCGGGGGTTGGTCACCCGGGGACGCCTGACGGGAGAAGATCTCGGTGATGCCGAGTGCGGGGGTCTCGACGGCCCGGGCGGTGGTGCCCGGGACGGCGCCGGCGGGTGCCGGGTGCGGAACGTTCACGCTCGTCCAGTCGTCGTGCTGTCCGGGCCTCGGGGGCCGGGGCCGACGACGCGATGCGTCGCCACCGCGCCCGGAGACGCGGTCCCGACCAGCCGATCCCGGCGGTCTCGACCGAACGTAACCCGTTCGTTATCGTGCGCCAACCCCAGGAGGGGCGCTATGACGGCATTGAGGAGGCAGATCCCATAAATCCCCGAGAACCGCCCCCAGGGGGCCGGTTCTCGGCCGCGGGGGCGGTGCTCGTTCCTCAGGGGCGAGCGCTCACCACGGCAGCAGCCCCGCACGGTCGATGAAGGTCCCGGGCACCTCGTCGCCGACGCAGGCCGTCACGATCGCGTCGGTACCCTCCGTCACCGTCTGGTGACCCGCGTGCCCGTTGAGGTCCGTCGCGGTGAAGCCGGGGTCCACAGCGGTGACGCGCACGTCCGGGAGGCCCTTGGCGTACATGACGGTGATCATGTTGAGCGCCGCCTTCGAGGAGGGGTAGACCAGTGCCACGAGCGTGGACTCGAAACGTTCCGGGTCGTTCGTGACGCCGAACGAACCGAGGCCGCTCGACACCATGACGAGCCGCGGGCGGTCCGACCGGCGCAGGAGCGGCAGGAACGCCTGGGTCACGCGGACCGGGCCGAGGACGTTGACGCCGAAGACGGGCAGGAAGTCGGCGGGAAGGGTGTCGGCCACGTCCGCCTCCCGCTCGCCCGCGCCGGCGTTGTTCACGAGGACGTCCAGCCCGGTCCCGGACGCCTCGACGACGGCGAGCGCCGAGCGGACCGCCGCGTCGTCCGTGACGTCGATCGCGACGGGGCGCACGTCGGCGTCCGGGTCGTCGGCCCGGAGGGCGTCCGCGACCTTCTCCCCGGCGGCCAGGTCGCGGGCGCCGATCCAGACGGTCGCGCCGAGGGCGGCGAGGCGGCGGGCGGCCTCGCGGCCGAGGCCCCGGGTCGCGCCGGTGATGAGGATGGTGGTGGGTGCTGTGGTCATGCCGCTACCGTCGCGGTCCCCGGCACCCGTGACCAGGGCCGGCTGATCGTGGGACCGGCGGTACCACCCTCCTCGGTTCCGGCGGTCCGGAGGGCGGGGCATGCTGGGGCGGTGGCCATCAACCGGCAGGAGCTCGGCGTGACGCTCCGCCGCGCCCGCGCACGTATCCAGCCCGAGGACGTCGGGCTCCCGTCCTCCGCCCGACGGCGGACGCCCGGCCTGCGCCGGGAGGACGTGGCACAGCTCGCCGGCATCTCGGTGGACTACGTCGTCCGCCTGGAGCAGGGGCGCGGGCCGGTCCCGTCCGCCCAAGTGCTGGGGGCCCTCGCGCGGGCGCTGCGCCTCGACCAGGCGGGCCGCGACGAGCTGTTCCACCTCGCTGGGTCGGCACCGCCCGGGCCGGGGACCATCGCCCTGCACGTGCGGCCGAGCGTGCTGCGCCTCATCGACAGGTTCAGCGACCTCCCCACCCTGGTGCTCAGCGCCAAGGGCGACGTGCTGGCCTGGAACGCCATGGCCCTGGCCCTGCACGGCGACTGGACCTGCCTGCCCCCCGAGCGCCGGAACCTGAACCGCCTGCGGTTCCTGCCCGACCCGGCAGATCCCTGCCTGAGCACGGTGGGCGACACCGAGTCGGAGCAGTCGGGCACCGCCGCCCGCTCAGTGGCGGCCCTCCGCGCCGCTGCCGCGCGCTACCCCCGCGACCCGGGTCTGGGGTCGCTGCTCGCCGACCTCCGGGCCGGGTCAGCCGAGTTCGGGGCGCTCTGGGAGGCGGGACGCGCCGGCGGGTGGAGCTCTCACCGCAAGACGGTGCTCCACCCGGCCCTCGGGCCGCTCACCCTGGACTGCGACACGCTCCACGTGCCCGACGCCGACCAGCTCGTCATCGTCTACTCGGCCGCACCGGGAACGCCCGAGGCCGAGGCGCTCGCCCTGCTCCGGGTGATCGGGACGCAGGACGTCGGTCAGTACCAGCCCACGTCCACCGAGTGAGCCCACGCCCCGCAGGGTGTGCCGTACCGGCCCGCGATGTAGCCGAGCCCCCACGTGATCTGGGTCGCGGGGTTGGTCTGCCAGTCGGCGCCCGCGGTGGCCATCTTGCTGCCCGGTAGCGCCTGCGGGATGCCGTACGCCGAGGAGCTCGGGTTGTCGGCGTTCCAGCGCCAGCCGCTCTCCTTCTGCCACAGCTTGTCGAGGCAGGCGAACTGGTCGTCGCCCCAGCCGCGGGCGGCCGCCAGCTCCTTGCCGATCGCGCGGGCGGACCCCGGGTCCACCGGCGCCGTCGAGATGTCCATGGTGCCGACCACGACGACCTCGTTCACGGGCTCACGCGTGACCTCGCGCGACACCTCCGACCGCTCGATCACCGCGCCGCCCATGACCTTGACCTCGTACGTGATCACCGCTTCGCCGGCCCGGCCCCTCGTCCGCACGGCCCGGTAGCCCTTCGGCAGCGAGGAGTTCTCGACCTCCTCGATCCCGAACGGCAGCACCTCCGTCACGGTCTGGCCCTGGTGCGCGCCGCGGTTGACGAGGACGACCATCCCGTCGACGGCGGCCGCCCCGAGGGGAACCGACGTGGCGTCGCCCTCGGCCAGCGTGATCCCCGCCTCCGCCAGGACCGCCTCGACCGTCGGCTTCGTGGTGTGGAGCGGCAGCACGGCGCCGTCCACGGCGACCTGCACCGTCTTGAGCGTGGAGACGCGCACCGGCTCGCGGTCGAGGAACGAGCTTCGCGACGCCGTCGCCAGGGCGCCCTCACCGCGCGGGCCCATGACCGACAACAGCTCGCCGACCGTGTGCGCGGTGGTCAGGACCGAGAGCGGCTGCCCGTCGATCTCGATCATCACCTCGCGGCTGGTCCGCACCACGATGGTGCCGTCGTGCCGGGCGACGCTGTCGGGCGCGGGCTGGACCGTGTCGGCCCGCTCCACCTCGATGCCCTGCGACGCGAGCGCCTCCTGCACCGACGAGCCGTACACCCCGACGGTCCGCACCTCGCCGTCGTAGTCGATCGTCACGGTCTTGGCCTGGGTGGCGAACAGCGCCGGGACCGCCACGAGCGACGCGATGACGACCGCCTGGACCGACAGGCGGGCGCGCCGCGTCTCGAGCCAGGGCCGGGGGCGGGACGCCGGCTCGGGCGGCGCCTCGAGGGCCTCACTGCGTCGCGTGCGGGAGCTCGACCGCTCGGGCGCGGGCTCGGCCTCCACCGCCGAGAGGGGAAGATCGGTCCGGACCGGCGTCGCTGCCGCCAGGGCCGCTGTCTGCGGGCCGCGGGACCCGGCGCGCAGCTCACGACGCGACTTCGGGGTCTGCGACGCCGGGCCCTGCGGGCGGTCGAGCGTCACGGAGTCCACGAGCACCAGACCGTAACCGAACCGCGACCTTCTGCAAAGCCCGCCGGACGGGTTATTACGAGCCATACCGGGGCTGACAGTGGCCATTCTCTCCCTTTGCCCGCGCGGCGAGCCCGGCCTGGGTCGGCGTCGGGCCGCCGCCAAGGTCGGCGTCAAGGTCGGCGCCAAGGCCCGGCGCCGGGCCGGCGCCGGGCCCGCCCGGGCCGCGCCCGGGCGCGGGCTACCAGGCGCCGTAGACGCTCTCGGAGGTCTCCGAGATCGTGGCGCAGAGCGCCGCGAGGTCGACGTCCAGGACGTCCGCCATCGCGCGGACGGTGTGCGCCGCGGCGAAGGGTGCGTTGGGCTGCCCGCGGAACGGGTGCGGGGTCAGGTAGGGCGCGTCGGTCTCGACGAGGACCAGCTCGCGCGGCACGGCCCGGAGCGCGGCCCGCAGGTGGTCGTTGGCCTTGTACGTGACCGGTCCGGCGAACGACAGGAACCAGCCGTGCTCGGCGCACAGCCGCGCCATCTCCTCGTCCCCCGAGAAGCAGTGGAAGACCGTGCGGTCCGGGGCGCCGTCCGCGAGCAGGACCTCGATGACCTGGGCATGAGCGTCACGGTCGTGGATCTGCAGCGCCAGCCCGAGCTCCTTCGCGAGCGCGATGTGCGCCCGGAACGCGTCGCGCTGCACCTGCTCGCCCTGGGGGCCGGTGCGGAACAGGTCCATGCCCGTCTCGCCGATCGCACGGACGCGCTCGTCGCCCTTGGCGAGGTCCGCGATCTGGGAGATCGCGTCGTCCAGGCCGACGGCGTGCCGGTCGGCCGGCGAGGGAACGAGCCCGTCCGGGCCCACCTCGTCGACACCCGCGTGCAGCGTCGCCTCGTTCGGGTGGATCGCCAGCGCGGCGACGACCCGCCGACGCCGGCTCGCCGTGAGGCGGGCGTCGCCGCTGCCGTCCAGGAGCGCCGCCGTCCACCGCGCCGCCTCGAGGTCGCAACCCACCTGCACCACCCGGTCGACGCCGGCCGCGAGCGCCCGGTCGAGGTGCTCGCCGGGCGACGGCGCGACGGCGTCGCCCGGCAGCACGTGCGCGATCGACTCGAGGTGCGTGTGGTTGTCGACGACGGCGATCGGCAGCGGTTCGGGGTCCGTGGGGAACCCGCGCTCGCGGACGCGCACCACCGGCGTCAGGCGCTCTCGACGCCGCCGAAGCGCTCGCGGAACGCCGCCACGTCGTCGTCCGTGAGCTTGGCGAACAGCACCGGGGGCACGGTGAACCCGGTGCCCGCGGTGACCGCGTCGAGCGCGACGGCGTCCTCCGGGGTCACCCACGTCGCCGTGTCGCCGGGCAGGGCGAAGACCCCGCGCAGGACCGCAGCGGTGTCCGGCACGAACGGCTCGGACACGATCGCGTACACGCGCATGAGGTTCATCGCGGTGCGCAGCGACAGCGCGGCCGCCTCCGGGTCCGTCTTGACCTGCTTCCACGGCTCCTTCTCGACCAGGTACGCGTTCCCGGCCGACCAGAGGGCCCGCAGGGCGGTCGCCGCCTTGCGGTACTCCACGGCGTCCAGGTGCGTCTCCAGCTCCGCGACGAGCCGGGCCACCTCGTCGCCGAGGCGCGCCTCCGCCTCGCCGGGGACCCCGCCGGCGGGCACCGTGTCGCCGAACTTCTTCGCCGAGAACGTGAGGACACGGTTGACGAAGTTGCCGAGCGTGTCCGCCAGGTCCTTGTTCACCGTGCCGGCGAAGTGCTCCCACGTGAACGACGAGTCGTCCGACTCGGGCGCGTTCGCGACGAGGAAGTACCGCCAGTAGTCGCTCGGCAGGATCTCGAGCGCCGCGTCGGTGAAGATCCCGCGCTGCTGCGACGTGGAGAACTTGCCGCCGTAGTAGGTGAGCCAGGAGAAGCCCTTGACGTGGTCCGTCATCTTCCACGGCTCGCGGACCCCGAGCTGGGTGGCCGGGAACATCACCGTGTGGAACGGGACGTTGTCCTTGGCCATGAACTGCGTGTACCGCACGTCCTCGGCCTCGTACCACCAGGACTTCCAGTCGCGGCTCTCGCCCGCCGGAGCCGCGTCGGCCCACTCCTTCGTGGCACCGATGTACTCGATCGGGGCGTCGAACCAGACGTAGAAGACCTTGCCGTCCGCGGCGAGCTCGGGCCACGTGTCGGCCGGGACCGGCACGCCCCACTCGAGGTCGCGCGTGATGGCGCGGTCCTGCAGGCCCTCCGTGAGCCACTTGCGGGCGATCGACGTCGAGAGCAGCGGCCAGTCCTTGCCGTTCTCGTCGATCCACGCCTGGACCTCGCCCTGCAGCTTCGACTGCAGCAGGAAGAGGTGCTTGGTCTCCCGCACCTCGAGGTCCGTGGAGCCGCTGATCGCCGAGCGCGGCTCGATCAGGTCGGTGGGGTCGAGCACGCGCGTGCAGTTCTCGCACTGGTCGCCGCGCGCCTTGTCGTAGCCGCAGTGGGGGCAGGTGCCCTCCACGTAGCGGTCCGGCAGGAAGCGGCCGTCCGCCGGCGAGTACACCTGGCGGATCGCGCGCTCCTCGATGAAGCCGTTCTCCTGGAGCCGGCGCGCGAAGTGCTGCGTGAGCTCGGCGTTCTGCGGGGACGAGCTCCGGCCGAAGTGGTCGAACGACATGCGGAAGCCCGCGTAGATCGACTTCTGCGTCTCGTGGGCCTGAGCGCAGAACTCCGCGACGGGCATCCCCGCCGCGGCCGCCGCAAGCTCTGCGGGCGTGCCGTGCTCGTCCGTGGCGCAGATGTACATGACCTCGTGACCGCGCTGGCGCAGGTACCGCGAGTAGACGTCCGCGGGGAGCATCGACCCGACCATGTTCCCCAGGTGCTTGATGCCGTTGATGTACGGAAGCGCACTGGTGACAAGGTGTCGAGCCATCGCGGGATGCTCCAATTCTTCGGGGTTGCGGGCCGTCTGCGGCCACGACCCATCCTAGAGCCACCGCCTCCACGCCCCGGCGGTTATCCACAGCCCGCTCAGCCCGCCGGCGTCACCCGGACCCGCAGCAGGCGGTCGTCCCCCTCCGCCGGGTCTCCGCGCCCGTCCGTGTTGCTCGTCAGCACGTACAGCTCTCCCGGCCCCGCCACGTGCACCGCGCGCAGCCGCCCGTGCTCCCCCGCCAGCAGCGCCTGCGGCGTGCCGAACCCCGGCGACGCCCCGGCCGCGACGTCGTCGGGCGTCCCCAGCAGCGGCACCCGCCACAGCCGCTCCCCGCGCAGGCCCGCGAGGTACACCGCCTCGTCGGTCACAGCCAGGCCGGAGGGCGACGCGTCCGACGTCGGCCACCACGCCACCGGGTCGGTGAACGCGCCCCCGACCGGCCCTTCCGCCGCCGGCCACCCGTAGTTCTCCCCCGCGACGATCACGTTGAGCTCGTCGAGCGTGCTCTGCCCGAACTCGCTCGCGAACATCCGCCCGCCCGCGTCCCAGCCGAGCCCCTGCACGTTGCGGTGGCCGTACGACCACAGCGGCGAGCCCGGCGACGGGTTGCCCGGCGCCGGGTCGCCGTCGGTCGTGACCCGCAGGATCTTGCCCGCGAGCGACGCCTGGTCCTGCGCGGCGTCGCGCAGCCCGGCATCACCCGTCGAGATGTACAGGTACCCGTCCGGACCCAGCGCCAGCCGGCCGCCGTCGTGGTTCGCCGCCATCGGGATGCCCGTCACCACCGCCGTCAGCGCGCCGAGCACCGTCCCGTCGAGCGTCCCCCGCAGCACCGCGTTGTCGAAGTCGCCCGTGCGGTAGAGGAACACCGTGTCGCCCTCCACGGCCACGCCGAGCAGCCCGGCCTCGCCCTGCGGACGGGTCTCGGCGGCGACCTGGTCGGCGCCCGGCCCCGTCACGTCGTCGACACCGCCGGTCGCCGGATCCACGACCACCAGCCGCGCAGCGTCACGCAGCGTGACGAGCAGCCGCCCGTCGGGCAGCGGAGCCAGCCCCCACGGCACGTCCAGCCCCTCGGCCACAGTCTCCACGCTCGCCTCGACCTCGCCGTCCCAGGCATCGGTGCCCGACGCCGGGGCCTCGCCCCCCGGCGTCGTCCCACCCGGGGCGGTAGTCGCCGAGGGAGACGGGGAGACCACACCGGCCTCCCCTCCACCCCCGGTGCACGCCCCCAGGGCGAGTGCCGCCCCGGCGAGGGAGCAGACCAGGGCGAGCGACCGGCGTCGGGCAGAGCGGTGAAGGGCCACCCAGCCATCCAAGCGCACCCCCGCCGACCCGCACAGGGCAACCTGCCGGACGACGTCGCTGTCTCGGCACGGCGGCGGAGTGGCAGAGTGGACGTATGACCTCCACGGACCTCACAGAGCCCGCAGCCCGGGCGCTGATCGTCGTCGACGTGCAGCCCACGTTCTGCGAGGGCGGCGAGCTGGGCGTCGACGGCGGGAACGCCGTCGCCGACCGGGTCGCGGCCTACGCGGCGGCGCACCGCGACCGCTACGCCGCCGTCGTGACCACCCAGGACTGGCACATCGAGCCCGGCGAGCACTTCAGCGAGACCCCGGACTTCGTCGACAGCTGGCCGCCGCACGGCATCGCCGGCTCGCCCGGCGCGGAGCTGCACCCGGCGCTCGCGGACCTCGCTCCCGACGTCAGTGTGAAGAAGGGCCAGTACTCGCACGGGTACTCGGGCTTCGACGGCGTGGACGAGGGCGGGCGGACGCTCGCGACGATCCTGGCGGAGTCGGGCATCGGCGCCGTCGACGTGGTGGGTCTCGTCGAGTCGCACTGCGTGAAGCACACGGCGCTCGACGCCCGCCGGCTCGGGCTCGACGCCCGCGTTCTCACGGACCTGACGATCCCCGTCTCACCGGAGCAGGGCGAGCAGGCGCGCGCGGAGCTCGCGGCCGCGGGCGTGGCGCTGCTGGACTCATCGTCGGTCTGAGGCCTTCCGAGATGCGCGCCAGACTGCTTCCAGGTCGCTCTCACGAGTCTTAGAGGGACCTGGAAGCAGTCTGGCGCGCATCTCTGCGCCGGAGGGCAGGGTCAGCGCGCCGCCAGCGCCGCCGCGTAGAGGTCGCGCTTCGGCACCCCGGCAGCCTCGGCGACCGCCGCGACAGCCTCCTTGAGCCGTTCGCCCGACGCGACCCGCTCGAGCACGTCGCCCACGAGCTCCTCCGGCGACGCCGCCTCGGTGGGCGGTGCGCCCGCGACCACCACGCAGATCTCGCCGCGCAGGGCACGTTCGCGCGCCTCGGTGGCGAGGGTCGCGAGCGGGCCGCGGAGCACCTCCTCGTACGTCTTGGTGAGCTCGCGGCAGACGGCGGCCGGGCGGTCGGCGCCGAACGCCTGCGCCATCGCGTCGAGCGTCTCGGCGATGCGGTGCGGGGCCTCGAAGAAGACCATGGTGCGCGGCTCCGCGGAGAGGGCCGCGAAGGTGCGGGAGCGGTCGCCGGCCTTGCGGGGCGCGAACCCCTCGAACGTGAACCGGTCGGTGGGCAGCCCCGAGAGCGCGAGGGCGGTCAGCACCGCGGACGGTCCGGGAGCGGCGGTGACGCGCACACCCCGCTCGATCGCCCGGCCCACGACCCGGTAGCCGGGGTCGGAGACGCTGGGCATCCCGGCGTCGGTCACGACCACGACGGTGCCGCCGCCCTCGACGACGTCCAGCAGCTCGTCGGCCCGCGCCGTCTCGTTGTGCTCGTGGTAGCTGACGACCCTGCCACCCACCGTCACGCCCAGCCGCGCTGCGAGCGCGTGCAGGCGGCGGGTGTCCTCGGCGGCCACCACGTCGGCCGACCCGAGGAGCCGCCGCAGCCGCGGCGAGGCGTCCTGGGCGTTGCCGATCGGCGTGGCGGCGAGGACGAGGGCGCCACGCTCCCGGCCGACGACGTCGTCGGCGGCGGCGGCGGCGGCGTCGTCGGCGGCGGCGTCGTCGGCGGCGTCGTCGGCGGCGTCGAGGGCCGTCGTCGTCCCGGCGGGCTCGGTCGGCTCCACCGGCTCGGCGGGTCCCGGAACCTGGGAGAAGTCGGTCATGGAACTCAGGGTCCCACGCCCTATGCTGGGCCGGTGCCTCAGCCTGACGCCGCAGCCCTGAGCTCCACCCCGGACCCCGCCGCGCCCACGCGGCCGGACGACGCCGTGGCGCGCCCACCGGCGACGGACGAGTCCGCCGGGTCGGAGCCGGGCCCCGCCGCCCCCGCCTCGCCCGACGACGGCCTGTCCACCCGCGACCGCCTCCTGCGCGACCTGCTGGGTCACCGCCGCATGCAGCTGGGCACCCTCGCGAGCGACCGGTTCTGGGGGGTCTTCGGCGCCCTGCTCATCACGGCGCTGGCGGCGCTGGTGCGCTTCTACGAGCTGGCGCGCCCGGGGAAGCTGGTCTTCGACGAGACGTACTACGTCAAGGAGGGGTACTCCCTCATGCGCCTCGGGTGGGAGGCTGCGTGGCCCGAGAACCCGAACCCGGCGTTCGAGTCGGGCAACGTGGACTCCTACCTCGACCACCCCGAGTACGTCGTGCACCCGCCGGTGGGCAAGTGGATGATCGCGCTCGGCATGCGCGTGCTGGGCGGCGCCTCCGACCCGATGGCCTGGCGGTTCGCCAGCGCTGTCGTCGGCGTCGTGGCGGTGCTGCTGATCATCCGGATCGCGCGCCGGCTGTTCGCCTCCACGGCGATGGGCCTGGTCGCGGGCCTGCTCCTCGCGGTCGACGGCGGCGCGATCGTGCACTCCCGCACCGGCCTCCTCGACCAGTTCCTCATGTTCTGGGTGCTGGTGGCGTTCGGGTGCCTGGTCATGGACCGCGAGTGGGCCCGACGACGGCTCGCCGACCGTGTCGCCAGCGTGATCGACTCGGGCGGCATCGTCGGCCTGTACGGGCCACCGCTGGGCTTCCGCTGGTGGCGGCTCGCGGCAGCCGTGTCCCTGGGTCTCGCGTGCGGCGTCAAGTGGTCGGGCCTGTACTTCGTGGCGGCGTTCTGCCTGCTCACCGTCGCCTGGGACCTCGCGGCGCGCCGCGCGGCGGGCGTGCGGCGCTGGTTCGAGGACGGCCTCCTGGCCGACGCGCTGCCGGCCGCCCTGGTCATGCTGCCCACCGTGGCCCTCACGTACGTGGCGACGTGGTCCGCCTGGTTCGCCAGCGAGAAGTCCTACATGCGGGCCACCGACACCGGCCTGACCCCGCCGTCGTGGATGCCGTCGTGGGCCCATGGCGCCTGGGACGGCGGCCGCTCGCTGTGGGAGTACCACACGACGATGTGGGGCTTCCACACCACCCTCGAGGCCGAGCACTCGTACGCCGCCCACCCGGCCGGGTGGATCGTGCAGTGGCGGCCCACGTCGTTCTTCTGGGAGCGGCCCGAGCCCGGCCAGGGCGGGTGCCCGGCCGACGCCGTGGAGGCCTGTGCGGCCGCGGTGACCTCGCTCGGCAACCCGCTCCTGTGGTGGCTCGCCGCCCTGGCCATCCCGGCAGCGGTGGGCCTGATCGTGCAGTTCTCCGACTGGCGCGGGCTGGCGATCCTGACCGGCACGGCCGCGGGCTGGCTCCCGTGGTTCGCCTACTCGGCGCCCTTCGCCGACCGCACCATCTTCACGTTCTACTCGATCGTGTTCACGCCGTTCGTGGTGCTGACGCTCACCTACGTCTTCACCGTGTGGCTGGAGGCGACGGAAGGACGACGGCGCGCCAGGCGGGCCGCCGTCGCCACGATCGTCACGATGGTGGTCCTGATCGTGGCCGTGAGCGCGCTGTTCTACCCGCTCTGGACGGCCCAGCCGGTCTCGTACGACTACTGGCACCGGCTGATGTGGCTGCCTCAGTGGATCTAGCCGCCTGCCGGCGCGGCGGGGTGCCCGCCAGACCGCTTCCAGGTCCGTCTACGACTCGCTAGATGTGATGTCCAGGGAGGTTGGTCAGTCGGCTGATCGGTGGCTGGTTTCCGATGGCGCTGTGGAGCCTGTGGTGATTGTAGAAGTGCAGCCACCCG
>NZ_QXTH01000022.1 GCF_003946865.1 Antribacter gilvus | reverse complement strand
CCCGAAAAGGCAGCCATCAACGACCCAGAGCGGCGAAAATCACAAGAACACGCCTCCAAGGCTTGAACACGTCTCATTTGACTTGACAACTACCGGAGCGCGGATCAGACGCACCGGCCTCGATCAGCGACTCCCGCCCACCCGTCGAGGTCAGGTTCGGGGTGCCTACGTAGACCCACATCGTGCCCAGCGAGGCCACCATCGCGCCGGTGGCCTCGAGCACCGCGTTGGCAAGGTCGCCGATGGCGCCCGCGAACGCATCGGCCAGTCCTTCCCTCCCGTGGCACACGAGATTGAGGCCGCAGTCCTCGTTCTCCTCCATGGGTTATGCCTCTCCCCAACGCACGTAGCCAGTGGTGTTGGGTACCTGGGCGACGCGGAGCGGTTCGTCGACGTCGGTGTTCAGCTTCCAGTCGCCGTCGGCCCATGCGAGTTCATAGATGGCTGACAAGGTCACCGTCTGGCCACCAGACGCGACAGCGAAGGCGATGTCGACGCGCGCCGTGGTGCCGTCATAGTGGAGAATCCGGAACCCTTCGATCGCAGCTCGGGTGTCCGCCTGGCTGGCGTTCGTGCCGAGCTCGCTCAGGATCTCGTCGCGGTTCGCCCCCGGCGCGAGCGCGTAGTCAAGCCAAGCCGCGACGAACTGTTGATCGTTGACCGAGCCCGCCACAGACGCGTACGCGGCTGCGAAGAGCGCGCCTGTTGGGGTGCGCTGGTAGCAGTACCGGTAGCCCTCGGACGCGGTCTCCCCAGGGCCGGCCGCCGGGCTGACCGGGTAGGCGTACACATCCATGTACTCCCACGTCGCCTCGGGCGGAGTCGTGAGCCGACCCGTCATCTCAACGCCGGGCAGACCGCACACGCTCGCGTCTGCGGCGGGAGTCGCGGACGCGGAAGCTGTCGCCGTCGGACCGGTGTCCGACGGCGACGGCGACGGGTCCGGATCGTCGGTGAGCACGCCGATCCCGACCGCGATCCCGGTCAGGGCAATAAGCCCGACCGCCACACCGGCGATGACGAAAGACCTGCTGGCCATCGGGCTGCGGTCGGTTGCTGTGCCGTTCTCCTCGGTCATCGTGCCCCCTCAGGATGATGCGGATCGTCAGTACCCGGCGACGGACATGATGAGACCAACGGCGCCGCCAAGACCGATCGCGCACGCGATCGGCACCATCAGGGAGCCAAGGGCGTCCTGCGGGCCCTGCCCGCGGCGGTGCCCGACGGCGATCATGATGATCGCCACGATGATGCCGATGACACAGGCCACCAGGCCGATGCCCCTGAGCCAGGAGAAGAGGGTGCTCACGGGGCCCGCGACGCCCTCAGGCAGCGCCGGGTCGGGGTCAGGCAGGTCGAACGTGTCGGCCGGGAGGACCGCGGCCAAGTCAGCGGTGAGAGCAAGGATGTCGATCATCTGGATTCTCCGTTTCAGCGAGTGGCGCCGTCAGCGCCCGGGTACAGAAGGGTGTTGAGGTCCTTGACGAGGTTGCTGACCTCACGAGGAGCCGTCTCGATGGCGATCGGCTCGCCGAGCCGCCACGACTCGATCCACGGCAGCGTCCACGACCGCGGGTAGCCCCCCGCGACGACGCGCGACAGGTCGCGCAGTGGCTTGGGCAGACGACCCGGCGCATCCGCGATCACGACCAGGCCGAAGAGCTGGACGCGGGGGACCATCCGGGTCGCCCACTGGCGTGCAGCTGCCTGCGCGGCCGTCAGGCCACGCACGTTCGAGCGGGCCACGACGATGGCCGCGAGCCGCTCGTTGCTCGCCGCCGCCGGCCACGCGTGCCCAGCCTCAGCCCACAGCGGATCGAGCGCAGCAAGGCTCGACTCGCCGGCACCGCCGTGCGCTCCCACGATCCACAGCTCCGCGCGCCGGTCCGGCACCCGAAGGCGCAGCTGGTCGACGCCGTCGGGCACCGGCACCGCCGACTGTGGCCCGGTCGGGCCGGTCGCCGGGACGACACGGGTCGTCTCTGGTGGTGGTGTCGGCTGCGTGGTCACAGGCGAGCGCGTCAACCACGGATTCTCATATGTCATGTAGAGCCCCCTGGGTCGATAATGACGCCTATCACTTCGCTCTGTACCCAGAATACCGTTAACCACCGACAGGAGGCAACGATGTTTGACTCTGGTTCACAATCTCTCCGATCTGGTCACATGCGTTGGTGTTGTCCTACTCTGGTTGCATGGAACCGAGACACGAGCGGGGGCGATGACGCGTGACCGAGGAGAACCTCGACAAGCTGCTCGCCAACGTCGACCCCGTGCTGACCCCGGACGAGGTCGCGACCCTCCTGCGGATGGAGAAGGCCGCCGTCTACCGCTGGCTGAACAGCAAGTACCTGCCCGGCTCGAAGCTCGGCGGCCAGTGGCGCATCTTGCGCGACGACGTCCGCGACCTGCTCCGCGGCGGCTCGAACCAGCGCAGCGACCACGACGTGTCAGACACCAGTGGTACACCCGAGCCTGGAGGCCCCAACTGATGAGACAAACGAGCCTGGCCCTGAGCGCCGTCCTGCTGCTCAGCGCGTGCGCCCAAGGCGCAGCCCCCGCAGCCCGGGAGCCCACCGCCACGGCTAGCCCGGCCGCCACCCCTAGCGACAGCCCGTCGCCAAGCTTTCCCGACCCCACCGGGCACGTCCCTGCCCCGACCGGGATCGTCAACGAGGACACCGGACAGACCCAGGAGCCCTACGCCGTCCCCAGCTGGGACAGCGCATCGCAGACCAGCGCCGTCGACGCCGCCGTCGAGGCCCTGCGCGCGTTCGCACGACCCGACGCGGACCCCACGATGTGGTGGGCAGAGCTCGAACCGCACCTGACTGACCAGGCGGCGCACGACTACGCCTACGTCGACCCGGCCGCGATCCCCGCACGCGGGGTCACCGGTGCGGGCCAGATCGTCGACGACGCCAGCGCCTACGTCGCCGTGGTCGAGGTGCCGACCGACGTCGGCCCCTACCGCGTCACGGTCAGCCGGCAGGACGCCGCCGACCAGTGGCGCGTCGACCGGCTCACCCCGCCGGAGGGTCAGGGCTGAGCATGAAGCACACAGGGGGCGTGGTAGCGGCCGCCGTAGGGCTGCCGCTCATCTTGGTGACCGGCCTGCTCGGCGTCGTCGTCCTGAACGGCGAGGCCGTGGCCGCATGCAACCCGGGGGCAGGGCCGTCGTCCAGCGTGACGATCGACCCTGCCGCCGTCCCGGCCACGACCGTGGCCGGCTACAGCGGCGAACAGCTCGTCAACGCCGCCTACATACTCCGCGCCGGGCAGGACCTGGACCTCGGTGTGCGGGACCAGACCATCGGCGTCATGACCGCCATGGGCGAGTCGGGGCTGCGCATCCTCGACCACGGCGACGCCGTCGGACCCGACTCGCGCGGCCTGTTCCAACAGCGGGACAACGGAGCCTGGGGCTCCTACACCGACCGCATGGACCCCTACATCAGCGCGACGAACTTCTTCCGAGCCATGATGCGGATCGACGACCGCGACTCGCTCCCGCCGACGATCGTCGCCCACCGCACGCAGCGCAACGCCGACCCCTACCACTACGAGCGCTACTGGCCCGCGGCCGTCGAGGTTGTCGAGGCCCTGGTCGGCGTCGACACCGGCCTCAGCCCGGGCACCGGAGGCCAGGTCTGCACCGCGGGACCCCTCACCCCTGGCCAGGTCAGCACGACAGGATGGGCGGTCCCCGCCGCCGGACCGGTCACCAGCAGCTTCGGCATGCGTGTCCACCCCATCTACAAGGTCCTCCGGCTGCACGCCGGCACCGACCTGGGCGGCGGCGGCTGCAACGGACCGATCTGGGCCGCCCAGAACGGCGTCGTCGTGTTCGCCGGCTTCGACTCACGCGGCACCGGCGTGATCCGCCTCGACCACGGCTCAGGGGTCGAGACCTGGTACCTCCACGAACGAGCCGACGGCATCCTCGTCGACGTCGGCGACCACGTCACCGCCGGACAACAGATCGGCCGCGTCGGCGACTCAGGAGACTCCACCGCCTGCCACCTGCACTTCGAGGTCCACCTCGACGGGCAAGCCGTCGACCCAGAGCCCTACATGGCACAAGCCGGCGCCCCACTCCGTTAGTACCCACAGGAGGAAGCCCATGCCCCAGATGACCCCCGTACCCGTGTGGCCACGGATCCAGGCCACCACCCGACCCGACGGCAGCGGCGAGCTCACCATCAACGGCACCAGCCACGCGATCGAGACCACCCACCTCGAGGACGCACGCGCCACGATCCTCGAGCGCGTCGCCGACATCGCCGCCAAGCTCGGCCGACCTGTTCGTCTCGCCACAACCGGACCAGAAGGTGACTGGCCCCTGATCGTCCACCCCAACGGCACCGTCGAGGAGGACCCCGACGGCACGCCACGACCACGAGCGGTCGAAGAGCCCACCCGGATCGCCGAAGACACGGCTCCGCCCGTTCCAGTCGTTCCCCGGCTAGTCCGACCAGCGCTGACGGGAGTCGAGAAGATCCTCGCCCGTATCGAGGCAGAGCGGGCGGGAGCCCCCGTTCAGACATGCGAGAACTAGGTGCCAAGCCCAGCCCGCAGCACCAGGGCCGGCCGAGCGAGAATCGCTCGACCGGCCCTCGCCGTCACCCGACGGTGCTGCGCCGGGACTCGCGCACGAGTTCCAGTGCGAGCGAGGCCGCAACGACGGAGAGCTCGGCGCTGCTGCTCGTGACCCACGCGGTGAACCGGCCCGGGTTTGATGCCGCTGCTGTTTGAGTCCGGAAGGATGAACAGCATGCCGAAGAAGATCGATCCCCAGCTGCGTGCGAGGTGCGTGCGGCTGGTGCGTGAGCACCAGCAGGAGTACCCGACCCTGACCGCGGCAGTGGTCGCGGTTGCTCGTCAGGAAGGTGTCTCGAAGGAGTCGGTGCGGCGTTGGCTGGCCCAGGCCGACGTCGATGACGGGACCCGGCCCGGTGTCACCAGCGAGGAGTCCGCCGAGCTCAGGCGGTTGAAGGCCGAGGTCAAGCGGTTGCGGGAGGACAACGAGATCCTGCGGAAGGCCTCGATTTTCTTCGCGGGGGAGCTCGACCCCCGAAACCGCTGATCTGCGCGTTCATCGACGAGATGAGGGACCAGGGGTACGCAGTCGAGTCGATCCTGAGGGTCTTGCGTCAGCAGGGCCTACAGATCGCTGCGAGGACCTACCGGGCCTGGAAGCGCCCGACCCGGATCGCGGACCGCACGATCACCGACGCGGTGGTCGAGGACACCATCCGGGGCCTGGCGTGGACGTTCAACGAGGCCACGGGACGCAAGCAGATGACGCCGGAGGGCCTGTACGGACGACGGAAATGGCTCGCCCTGCTGCGCCGCCGGCACGGCCTGGCCGGCACGTCCCGCGGCGCGGTCGACCGGGCGATGCGCGCCCTGGGACTCGAGGGTGTTGTCCGGGCGAAGACACTACGCACCACCATCCCGAGCCCGGACGGGAAACGTGCCGGTGACCTGCTGGGCCGCGACTTCACGGCCCCTGCACCCAACCGTGTGTGGGTCACCGACTTCACCTACGTCCGCACCTGGGCCGGGTTCGTCTACGTCGCGTTCGTCCTGGACGTGTTCGCCCAGCGGATCGTGGGCTGGCACGCCAGCTCCAGCAAGAAGGTCGAGCTGGTCATGACCCCTTTGCGGATCGCCCTGTGGCAGCGCGAGAGGGAAGGAAACCCTGTTTCACCTGGGGATTTGATCCACCACAGCGATGCCGGATCTCAATACACGGCGATTCGCCTGACCGAGCACCTCGCCCTGGAAGGCATCACCCCGTCGATCGGGACCGTGGGCGACGCCTACGACAACGCCCTCATGGAAACCATCAACGGCCTGTTCAAAGCGGAATGCATCCGTACCACCGTGTTCCACGCCGGCCCCTACCGCACCCTCGCGGACGTCGAGTACGCGACCGCCGGCTGGGTCGACTGGTACAACAACCGGCGCCTCCACGGCTCTCTCGGGATGCTCACCCCGATAGAGTTCGAAACGCTCCACTACCAGGCACTCACCCGAGAGCCCGAACCCGCAAAGTAGCGGCACGGAACCCGGGCCGGTTCACGGCGACCAAGACGACCGCTACGACGGCCAGGGCGAGCCAGCCCCGGGCTGGATGTGGTTGTTCTAGACTCACGAGAGTCGTCTCCTTTCATCGATGCTGCGACGTGAGGGACAACCGGCCTCGACCTGCTGTAACAGGTCGGGGCCATTCCCTTGCCCGGATGGCACGAGATCCCTCGGCACGAGCCGAACGCACTACCTGCCCACGTGGTGGTGGACGAAGTTCTGTGCGGTGTTGCTGTGGTGGCTCGTGGTGTCCCCACGGTAGAGGCACCCACTAACACCCTCGGTGTGACGCGCGGCGCGAACCTCCCGGGACGGAGACGGTTCCCCGGTAGTTCCCGACCGTCTCGTCACCAGGAAGGTGCCCCTGACCTGGGATTTTGCCGTCGTTCTACCCGAAGTAGGCGAATGGCGAGATTGGTGGATCCTCGATGACGAAGTCCTCGTTCTCCAGGAGGTTCACCGCCTCGTGGAAGCCGTCGCTGACCGGTAGCCCTGCGTTCGTGCTGGTCAGATGTTTTTTCCGCGCAGCCGCACTCTCTTCCGCAAGATCCTCATACGCGTAGTCGAGCGCCGGGTTGTACTTGACCGTCAGCGGCGTGGCCAGAGTTGCCGCCTGCCTCAAGGAGGAGGTTGGACGGACGCGACCTCCGCCTCCGGCTGGACTCTGACGAATCGCAGCAGGTGGCGAAACCCGCGCCCATTCCATGCGGCATCCGCGCTGACCTCGACCACGATCGGCTCGACGAGGGTGAGCACGACGGGCCCGTTCTGAGCGTTGAAGCGACCGAACGCTCCCGGTGGAACCACGGCCGGCCACGGGTGCTCGCCGATCGGCGCGGTGAGCCACCGGGCGAGCCCTACGCGCGCGCCGGGGGAGAGAGGGCCGGTCCGGCCGACGATGCGGAGCCGACCGTCGACGGGCAGGCCGGCCACGACCTGCTGGGGCGCTTCGCGGGAGCCGATCACCGCCCCAGCGATGACGTCGAGGGTCGTCCGCCTCTTGACCTTCAGCCAGGCTCTCTCCCCGGCGGTGTAGCGCTGGGCGCCGCCTTTGACGACGAGGCCTTCGATGCCGGCGGCCGCGTACGTCTCGAACCACGTCACGGCCACGTCGCGCGATGCCGTGACGGGCGAGAGGTTCAGGGGCGGGCTCCAGCTGGCGGCGAGCTGCTCGAGGAGCGCGCGTCGCTCGTCGAACGGCAGAGGGCGCAGGTCGCGGCCGTCGACGGCCAGGAGGTCGAACACGGCGAGAGAAGCGGGCCGGGACCGGGACGCCGCGGCCGCCGTGCGCGGGCCACGGCCCATGCGCTCCTGGAGAGCCTCGAAGTCCAGCCGGCCCGCCGTCCACACGACGAGCTCGCCGTCGAGCGCGGCACCGGGCGCGAGCTGCGCCACCGCAGCCGCGGTGATCTCCGGGAAGGTAGCGCTGAGGTCGGTACCCCGGCGCGACCGCAGCGTCGCGCCCGCGTCCTCCCGCGTGACGACCGCACGGAAGCCATCCCACTTCGGCTCATACCGGCAGCCGCCCGGAAGGGCGCTGACCTCGGGGATGCGCTCGACCGCACGGGCGAGCGCGACCTGCGTCGGGCCGACAGCCATGGCTGGCCCCCTCCTCCTCTACCTCCAGAGTCGGATGCAGGAGCGCCGCACGCACGGGGGAGGCTCACCGGCGGCCGATGACGGCCAGCCCGCAGCACGAGGGCCGGTCGAGCGATTCTCGCTCGACCGGCCCTCGCCGTCACCCGACGGTCCTGCGACGACGGAGCGTCGCGGACCGAGCGCGCGTACTACTCCTCACCGTCCGGGTCCTGTCCGGGATCCGGCTCGGGAGCTTGTCGGGCGGCCCACGCGGCCTGGCGCTCGGCCCGCACGATCCGCAGGGCGTCAACGTATCGAACCTCAGGATGAGCGTTCATGTACTTCTTCGCGTCCTTGTCGCGGGACATGGGCTGCCTCCCTCCGCGCTCGGTGGGATCGCACTGGCCGAGGCGTGCTCGGCGTAATGGCGGGGGTGGAAATCACCGCGCGGATCCCTGGTGGCCAGCACCTTCTGACCGCCTACATCGAAGGTAGCCGGCGGATCGTCTTCGATGAAGCTGTGCCGAGGCCCCACGATCACCGTCTGCCGATGACGGCGTTGGCCCAGATCCAGGCCGAGTCGAGGTGGCCGTACTTGTCGACGTACCGGAGCCGGACGGCCTTGCGCGTCCAGGCCATCACGTCGCCGTCGACCTCGCGGTCGTCACCCCGCACGGTCACGATCCAGGCGCGCACCGGGATGGGACGCTCCGCCTCGACCACAGCCATGCCGTCCGGGGCGTACTGCCGGGGGTGCAGGCCGCGGGCAGTCTCGGGGAAGGGCGTGTTACCGGTCGGGCGACTCACCCGACCAGGATAGAACGCGCGTTCGAGTAATGACGTAACGTCGCTTACCGGCGGTCCGTTCAGCCCTAGTTGTCCGGGGTGTCATCGACGGCGAACAGGCGCCCGCCCAGGTCGTCGTCGCTGTACCGCCATAAGGGAAGCGGAAGATCGGGGTCGTTGTGCGGGCCGCGGAGCATTCGGTATCCGCCATCGCACGGTTCCCAAAGCCCTGCCTCGACCAGCAGGTCGATGTCCGCGGACATCTTCGACACATCACCGCACAGCTCAACGAGCGCTTCGTCGGTCGCAAAGGCCGTCCGGCCCGCCTGAGAGGTCCATGAGCCTGCGCGAACAAACAGCCCAGTGGCGGCCAGCCCGGCGGGGCCACGCAGCGGCTCAAGTTGGTGGATGTCGGTGTGCCAGTCGAACGTACCCATAAGCGCGATCCTTGCAGACGTCAGGGAGATGCGATGCGGGAGCGACGACGGTTCCCCCAGAAATCCTGAGCCGGCTCCACGAGGCTCGTCGCGCGCGCACTCGCGAATCTGCGGTGGACTCCCTTCGCGCCGGTCGTCAGTCCGCCGCGGGCACTCGACGAACGTCCACCTCAACGCGGTCGAGCAGGTCATGCTCTTCTATGGCGAAAGTCCCGCCGCTTGAAAGGAGGCGATGTTGCTCTGCCTCGGCTGCCTCGCGCGATGTGAACACAGCCTCGACCCTGCGCTTGTGCTGTTCGGGGTAGTAGGTGTCGAACAGGATGTAGACACTCCGGGCCATGGGTCTACGCCTCTCCTCTTGCCGCAATCCGGTCTGACGGCACGATGAAACTGATTCCCAGGAGCGCGTCGTCCTCGTCGTGGTGGAGCAGAAGCTTCTCGTCCGGATCGACGCCCAACTCCTTCCCTAGAGCGGCAAACTCCACGACTTCACGCCAGGTGAGCTTGTCATCGATCGCAAGGCGGATCTCTGCTGAGGTCATAGCGGGAGTCTGTCACGCCCGGTGCCCTTCGGGCTGGAGTGGCCCAAGCGCACCTTGGTGCTCGGGCCACCGCCGTGCCGGCCGCCCCGGCCGGGGAACAGGTCAGCCTCGCCAGCGGGCCTCGCCCGCAGCCTCCGCAGCCGATCGCGCGGCCTTCACACTGCCCGACGTCATCCCGAACGAGACGTTCGGTGAGAGCCCACCATGGTGGCGGTACGGGAACTCGGCGATGATCGCGGCGGCGATGAGCTCACCGTTGGAGACGTACCCGCCGAGGACTTTCTCAGCGAAGTGCTTGAGTCCGTAGCTGCCGGCGTCGGCGTTGATCGTCTTACGCCGCTCGATGTTCTGCTCCAGCCAGGCCCGCACCCGCGCGACGTTCTCGGCGCTCGAGCGCAGTTCGGTGCGCCACAGCTCGAACCGCTCTCGCCGCTCCTGCGGTGTCCCGGGATAGGGCCCCGCGCCCATGCCGTTGGAGTTCAGCAGCGGCTCTTGGAGCATGACCACCGCCAGACGCCGCTCGGAGTCGTCGGCAGAGAGCAGTTCCGACCAGGAACTGAACCCGGCTTCGCGGGCGAGCCGGTGCTGGATCTGCTGGAGCGTGTGCTTCGCGTCGCCGACGTTGCGGAGGGCCTTGAGGCGTTCCTTCGAGCGGTCCTTGAAGAAGCGGACGGTGTCCATGAGTTCTCACGTTCTGGCTCAATGCCCGTGCTTGCATGACGGTCGAGCCGAAGTCGTGATCTACGGATCGTCCAAGATGGGGTGCATGGACTGGCGAAGCCTTCGCGCAAGCTGCTGGCACGTCCGATGCCGATATGCACAGTTTACACCTTGGGCTCGACGGGCCACGAGGTTGAAGCCTCGGAGAAGGCACGACCTAGCCTGGGAGGCATGCTCGTCATCGCCACCATCGACACAGCCGCCAGCATCGCGGGCCACGAGGCCTCCCAGGCGCGCGAGCTCCACGCCGAGGCCGACACCTACGGGGCAGCCCTCACGACCATCGCCGACCAGGTGCCCGACGGCTGGAAGATCCTGCACTACCGCGTCCCCGGGCGCGGATGAACTTCACCTGGCCCGGATTTTGACCTGGGTGGTGCCGGGCGTAGCGTGCGGGCACCGCGCGCGAGCCGCTCGCAATCCCCTGGCCCCTCCTGATCTGGGGATCAACTGAGACCACGGCGTTTGGTGCAACGAGCAGCTCGCGCGCTGGTCACCCCACAGCTTCCCGAACGCGCTTGGCCGCGACCGCGGCCTGAACGGTGATCGCGCCGGCACGATCGCGCACAACCATGAACCGCTGGCCAGCCCCGTCCATCCTGGACCGGCGCACGACGGCGAGGCGCGCCTCGCGCAGCCAGAAGTCCCCACGACTCGCGCCGCCCCACTCCGCTCGCTCGACCCGCAGGCCCAGGGCCGCGCCTTCCCAGTCGGTCGGGCAGACGAGCGTCGCCTCCCGCTCTCGCGCCCGGGCCAGGAGCCGGCGCCGCTCCCCCGGCGTCAGGCGGACATCGGGGCCGGCGACGACGGTCTCAGCGCCGTCGACGAGAGCGGCCAGCACCGTGGCACCCTCCCCCCGCACGTCCGGCACCAGGGCCACACGCTCGAGGTCGACGCCTGCCTCGGCCAGAGCGATCCCCCCGAGCTGCGGCCACCCGACGACCACGGCCCATCGGCCTGCCTGCGTCGCACCGAGCAGCCAGCACAGCAGGCTCGCCGACCCCGCGACCGTCACCGCCGCCCCGCGCGGCAGCTCGCCGCCGGGCAGCAGGCCGGTCAGGGGAAGCGGCACGGCCGGGGCCAGAGTCACCCTCTCCTCGCGGTGCCGGACCCCTACCCTGCGCTCCGCAGAGCGCAGCGCAGCGCGAGCCTTCTCCAGGTCGCTCACCTCGGCCACACTCTCGAACATAAGTTCGATAATAGGTTGCAGGGCTTCGGCAGCACATGGCCGGTAGCCGTGGCGCCGCCACCACCACTACTCCCCCAGCATGTGGGCTCGCAGCCACGTCAGCGCCGCCCTGTGGCCGCCAACTGCGAGCACCGTGACGGCGAGTGCGATCCAGGGGTTACCGGTGAGGTCAAGGATGCATCTGAAGACGACCGGGGTCCCGACGATCTGGACCAGCTGGGTAGCAAGTCCAGTGATTAGGGATGCTGTGGTGCGTCGCTCAGGACGCCGATTCTTGGACATGCCGGCAGGGTCGCTGCAGGCGGGGGCTACGGTCGCGGTCTGAGCTCAACTGATTTCTGACCTCTTGGCTGCGGCCTCACGGGTGGCCTCGTAGCGGGCATAGGCGCTGGTGCACGAGGGGCAGACAGGCATCGTCTTCATGTGGTCCCGGTCTCGGGGCCTGGTCCTGACGCCATCCGGCATCCGGGCTCCGCACAGGGCGGTATAGCCGTGGTGGACGATGTGGGCCCAGCTCGTCGGCCACCGGTAGGTGTAGGCGCACTGGGGGTCCGTCAGCGGCGAGTCCCCGACGAAGGGACCATCGCGCCGCGCGATGTCCAGTGCCGTGTTGACGTTGCCGCTCTCCCTTCCCAGGATCTGCCCGACGTGCGCGACCCGCAGCGAGGGCGGGCAGACGTGGAGGATCAGGTACTCCGCACCTGTCGGGACGCTCGAGCCCGCGACGTGCTCGGGAGCGGCCCGCAGCGGGTTCTTCAGCACGTACCACCGCTCAGTCAGGACATGGGTGCCGGCGGCGTACGGGGTCGGGTCGAACGGCCGGGTGTGCCCGTTGTACAGCGGCAGCATCAGGATCGGCGCGCCACAGTCACGACATTCGGTCCGCATGCCATCTCCCCGTCGCTCAACTCGGATTCCCAGCGGTGACATCCTGCCCGAGCAGGCAGCGCGCGAGCATCCGGCAGCCACACGCGTCACCTCAACCAGCGCCCGCAGGCGCCGCCGATGGCCGCGCGGCGGGAGGTCGCCGAGCGTAGGGTCCGGGCATGGCATCGATTCGCGCGCGCTTCGACGCGCAGTGCCCGGTCTGCGGTGGCGTAATCCGGCGCCGCGAGATGATCACTTCGTGGACCGACCCCGATGGGAACGAGACCTGGGTCCACACCGAGCAGTGCGCCGATGTCGTCGGCGCAGACGTCTCCGACCGGATCCGCGCCACCTACCTTGAGAACCCGGCCGGACGCGCACGTGCCGGCCGAGAAGAGCCACGCCCCGCTCGGCGCACGCGTGCCAGCGGCCGCAGCGCCGGCCGATGAGCCGGCCGCCGGTCCGCGCCCAACGCCGTCGGGCAGGGGCGCGGCCGGGTCTCCCCCCCGCAACAATGCATGAGTCCCGTGGCCAGTGTCGGTGTACGTTCACGTGGTGCATCTGGCCTACGTCGACGACTCTGGGGACTCGCGCCACGGGACCACCCTCTCCGCCCTCATCGTCGAGGATCAGCATTGGTCAGGCCTGCTAGAGGCATGGCTCCAGGGTCGGCGAGCGATCCACAAGGAGTTCGGTGTCCCGAAGAATCGCGAACTGCACTCGACCGAGCTGTACAAGGGGCGCGGGGCGCTGTGCGAGACGGCGGCTCAGAACGCCCGATTCACGCAAAGGTCACGAGCGGCGGCCGGCCGAATCATGCTCGCCGAGCTGGGGCGCTTCGAGCACTTCGACATCGCCACCATCGCGACGAGCGAGGTGCGCAAACCCCTCGTATACGCGAAGTTCATCGCCTGGCTCGAGGACTGGGCCGCCGCCAGGAACACCCACCTCATGGTGTTCTACGACGGCCAGCAGGGCCTGGCCGCGCCCGACAGCGAGCCGACGCCCGAAGAACTCACCGAACTGTGGACCACCGCGGTCCGAAACGCGGGCCCATACCGCAAGGTGCACCGCGAGCTGGAACTGAGCTCCCGCCGGATCGTCGAGGACGTGATCATGCAGGACTCACAGTTCTCACAGCTGATCCAGGCAGCGGACCTGATCGCCTACGGCGCGTACCAGAAGCACCGCCAGAGCCACCCGGAGATCTGGCGCGGCCCGGGCAGCCCGAGCGTGGACGCGATCCGCGCCTACATGCGCCTGCGTCCTCGCTGGTCACCGGACTCGGACCACGGCGTCCACTGGCTCGGCTAGCCGTCAACGCAAGAACCCCTGACCAGAAGGCCAGGGGTCCGCGAGAGCAGGGCCCCGTGTTCGGCACGATGGCCTAATGGGGTCCTGCAAGCACCAACCTTAACCGGTTTACGTTCTGGGGTCGAGGGCGACTTGCTCACACTGCGGCGAAACGCCGCCCTGGCCACGACGCTACGTCGCGAGCCTAGATAGCGTCCGCGCGGCCAGGGAGGATGGGCGCCATGCGAATCCTGATCCTGGGCGGCACGTGGTTCCTCGGTAAGCAGTTGGTCCTCGACGCCCTCCAGCGCGGGTGGGAGGTCACGACCTTCACGCGCGGGCGCTCGGGTACTCCACCAGAGGGTGCCGAGCACATCGTCGGCGATCGAACCGATGTCGACGACCTGCACCGGCTCGCCCAAGCGGGACCATGGGACGCGACGATCGACACCTCGGCCTACGACCCGTGGAGCGTCCTGACGGTCCTGCAGACGCTCGGCGAGGGGGCGGGGCGGTACGTGCTGCTCTCCACGGTCTCCGCCTATCAGTCCTGGCCCGTGCGGCAGGTCTCCGAGACCTCGCCCCTGTGGCGATCGCGCATCGACGCCCGGGAGACCGATCCCGACGTGGCCGAGCTCGAGCCGCGGTTCCAGTACGGCATGCTCAAAGCAGGGTGCGAGATGGCGGCCCAGACCGCCCCCGGAGGGACGCTGATCCTGCGCCCCGGGGTGATCCTCGGGCCCGGCGAGTACACCGGTCGGATGCTCACGCTCTTCGACCGGGCGCGACGTGGCGGGCGGTGGCTCCTGACCGACCCGGACCGGCGGATCCAGCCAGTCGACGTGCGCGACGTCGCGACGTTCGCTCTGGACCGCGTCGAGGACGGCTCGACGGGCGCCTACAACGTCGTCGCCCCGCAGCTCGGCCACGCCACCTATCGGGATCTGATCACCGCCTGCCTGGAAGTCACCGACGGGACCGCCGAGCCGGTGTGGGTCGCCTGGCCGTGGCTGCGCGAGCAGGACGTCAAGCAGTGGACGGAGATCCCGCTGTGGCGGGTCGACGTCGGGACCTGGGAAGTCGACCACCGAAAGGCGGCGGCCGCCGGCCTGGTCTGCCGGCCCCTGGCCAAGACGATCGCCGACACCTGGGCCGACTACCAGGAGCGGCCGCCGGTCGAGCACTCGCGCCAGGCCGAGCACGGCATGGACCCCGCCAAGGAGGCACACCTCCTGGCGAAGTGGGACCAGCTACAGCGCCGCGCCGCCCGCGGCTAGGGTCCGGTGCTCGGTCGCCTCGGCGACGAAACCGCCGATCTGCTCGTGCATGCTCGCCGCCGCCGCCGACTCGGACCAGGTACCCGCGGTCAGCGCGGCCGCCAGGCCGTCGAGCCGAGAAGTGAGACCGAAGCGGCGCTGCGGGACCGGCGTGTTCCACACCGGGACCAGGGCGTCGGCGGCCCCGTCGAGGTCGGCTGCAGCCAGCCGTGCGATGGCCAGATCGACGCGGGCGCGCCCGGTCACCCCGGTCGCCGCCTCCTCCTGCTCGACCACCGCGGCCAGGCGGGTGGCGGCCGCGGCCGCGTCGCCGGCGGTGACCAGCGCCGTGCCCGCGCACATCTCGTGCCGGGCCGACTCCCAGCCGAGCTCGCCGCCGATCTCGTCGTGCAGCTCGTCGGCCCCCTCGGACCCGAACGCGTCGTCTGCTGCGGCCAGCGCGGCCGTCACCTGCTTGCGGTCCCCCATCAGCGCCCACGCGCGAGCCCGGATGGCCTCGAGGCGCGCCGTCGCGGCGCCCGCCGGAGCGTGCGGCAGGGCCGCCTCGATCATGCCCACGGCCTCGGCGGGCCGGTCGTCCCAGTACGCGAGCAGCCCGGCGAACCCGGCCGCCCACGCTGCCAGGCCGGTGTGGCCCGCGAGGTCCGCGTAGCGGTCGGCTGCCTGAGTCTGCGCGACAGCGGCCGACGACTGCCCCAGGTCGAAGCTCGCGCCGGCCAGCAGCGCGCACGACATCCCCGCCGCGAGGTAGAGGTCGGCCTGTTGGGAGGGGTGCTTGGTCTGAGCGAGCATCTGGAACGCGACGTCGCGGGTCTGTCGCGCCTGGCCGAGCATTACTGCCGGCGACGTCGAGGCGTACGCCTGGGAGAGGGTACGGATCTGGTCGTGCATCATCTGGATTCCTCTTGGGTCGATCTTCGCCGTCACCGACACGAGGTGTGCCCACGTCTCGCGGGCGGTGTGGTTGGCCGCCTCGGCCACCACGTCGGACACCCCAGCGCTGTTGAGCCCAGGCTCCCACGTCACCAGACCACCCACAGCCGCGCCGGTGTCGGCCGTGCGGATCGCCCCGACGAGGTCGCGCTCGGCGGGAGAGAAGGCCGCGAGGTCGTGCTCGTCGACCAGGTGGGCGACGGTGCAGTCGGGCCCGAAGACCAGGACCAGACCCGCCAGCGCCTCCAGCGAGGGCCGGGACGATCGAGCGGCGACCGGCCAGGACTCCCACCGCGAGATCCGCGACTCGTCGATCCTCGCGCCGGGGTTGCGGACCATGAACTCCTGGGCGAGCCGCCACTGGTCCCAGCCCATGGCGTACCGCCACGCGGTGCGTGGCCGCACACCCCACCGGCGGCCCATCTCGGCCGCGATCTGGTCCGTCCGTAGTCCCTTGGCGCGCAGCTGTGCACGCAGCTCGTCCCGCCTGGCCTTCTCGCTCCGTGCCATCAGTCGCCCCCTGCGATCCTGTCAGCGCTTCGACGCCGTGAGCCGGCACAGGACACCCTGCACCTGGTCGACCACTTCCGGCGCGTACGCGCCCCCGTCGACGCGCCGGATCCTGCCCAGCGCGACCGACTGCACCTGCTCGCACACAGCGACCTCCGGTGGGGAGAGGTCCGGGTTCAGCCGTACGTGCGTTGCCCAGTCTCGGTCGATATCGACGACCGGAACGACGATCGCGACCCGCACGGCCTCGTGCTGCACGTTGTGCGACAGGACGAGCCACGGCCGCTCCCCCGCCCCCCGGCCAGAGCTGGCCAGCGCGATCCAGACCCGATCACCCCGAGCGATCGGCCGGTTCACCGGCCGGCTCCCTCGATGCGGGCGACATACGTCTCGGTGTCGGACAGGCCAACACCGTCGACGTCATCCGACTGACGTCGGTACGCCTCATCGGGGACCTGTGCGGCGACCTGAGACCAGAACTGGCCCTGCTCGCGCTCGTCGAGCAGCATCTCCACCGCCCGGCCGAGCCCGACGCCGTGTGCATCCGCGTACTCGCGCAGCCGTCGATGGACGTCCCTGTCGATCTTGATCGTCGTCGTCGGCATACCCACCACGCTACCGCAAGGTATACCCCGGGGTATACCTATTCGCCGAAGATCGGGTGGCGGACGGATCGCTGGGTGCGCAGAAACTTGTACCCGGAGACAAGTTTCTGCACCCCTCAGTACCGTGCCCTGGATGTTTTTGCAGGTCAGAGCGCATTTCGGGCCGGGCGCGAAAGTTTGCATCGTCAGGGGGGTCGTTGCCCTCCCTCCCCCAGCACGCTGTGACCCGGTGGGCGCGACCCCGCGCCCCGGACACCGCAGGGGGACCACATGACACCGACCACGGTCGCGTCGAGCACGCTCGACGCCCTCCTGGACGACGTCGGCACGATCTTGCGCACGGCGGGCACGCAGCTCGTCGGGTCGCTCACTCTGTCGCGCAACGTCCTGTCGATCCAGCCCACCCGCCTGGACCAGGGCCAGGTGCTCGCCGACGCGCTCGGTCTGGAGACCGCGATCGAGCAGACCGCCGTCGTACCACCCATCACCGACTGGAGCGGCACCATCGGAGGCCTGGAGGTCCACGTACGCGGGACTCGGTCCCGGGCTGGAGCCGTCGTATGACCGGGCACCGGACCGCGACCATGGAACCGCGACTGACCGACCTGGCCGGGATGCTCCACTTCGCCAGCCACGGCACCGATCCGGTCGTGACGGGCATGAGCGTCAGCGTCGAGACCTCAGAGAGCCTGTGCGACGGCCCCGCGGCCGAGAACCTCCTCCTGGAGGTCTTCGCCGCCGGCCCCGTCGAGGCGGCTCTGTTCGCCCAGCAGCACGCGCTGACGCCGGCACCGCACCTGGCAGCACGGCTGCGCCGGGGCACGCAGATGTGGACCGGCTGGATCAGCAGAGCCACCACCTCCACCCCCGTCCGGTGCGTGCTCTACGCCCCTGGCCCGTCCTCAAGGACCGACTCATGACCGCTACCCGCCCGACCGCCGTCGGCTACACCAGCGCTCCTACCGACCGCGCCCGCCGGCGCCAGCTCGCCATGATCGAGACCCACGCCGAGCGCGAAGGCATGGCCCTGGCCGATGTCGTCCACGACCACCCCGAGCGCGTCACGCTCAGCGAGCTGGGCGACGTCGCTGCACGGCACGCCGCACAGTGGATCCTCCTGCCGCCCGCTGTCGGCCTGGCCGACCGGCCCAGCCGGGTGCCCGAGAAACTGGAGCACATCGACGCCGCGTGCGTCGTAGTGACCGACCCGGACGCCTGGATGCTCGCCCTTGACATCGACGGCACCCTGACCGGCGAGGGCGAGCGCGACGTGCCCGAAGAGTCGGCCAGCGCGGTCCTCGCCGCCCACGAGGCCGGGCATCACCTCGTGCTCGCCACCGGCCGCTCCCTCGTCGGCGCCCTGCCCGTCGCGGCCGCGCTCGGCCTCGACGACGGATGGATCGTCGCCTCCAACGGCGCGCTGACCGCCCGGATCGACCCCACGGCCCCCGGTGGCTACCGCATCGAGGACGCTCAGACCCTCGACCCCGAGCGCGTCGTCCGACTCGCGCGCGACCTCGAGCCCGCCGTCCGCGTCGGCGTCGAAGAAATCGGCTGGGGATACCGGGTGACCGAGCGGTTCGCCGACCACGAGGTCAACGGCCGCCAGCGCGTCGTCGACGACGACGCCGAGCTCTGGGACATGCCCTCCCCCCGCGTCATCCTGGCGGCGCCCGCCGCCGCGCCCAGGCTCGCCGGCGCAGTCACCATGGCCGGGCTCACCGCCAACATCGCGAACGCCGGATGGGTCGACGTCACCCCCACCGACCTCTCGAAGGCCACCGCCCTGGAGAAGATCCGCCAGCGCCTCGCCGTCCCACGGACCCAGACCCTCGCGATCGACGATGGGACGAACGGCATCCCCATGCTCCGCTGGGCGCACCGCGGCGTGGCCATGGGCCACGCCGGCGCGCAGGTCCGCGAAGCAGCGGATGAGGTAACCGGCACCCTCGCCGAGCACGGCGCGGCCGCCGCGATCCGATCCCTTCTGACCGCTCTCGTCCCCGCATCGAGGTGATCGCCATGACCGCGAGCAGCGGCACCATCACCTTCGCCGTCCAGTCCGCTACCGAACGCGGCACGCCGATCCCGGGCTCCCAGACTCACCACATCGACGCCCAGGACTTCGAGGACGCCGTCCGTCGCTTCCTGCGCCGCCAGGGCATCGACGCCGTCCCCACGCACGTCCCTGACGCCGGCGTCTGGCAGGCACAGACCCCCACACACGGGTCGGTCTTCGTCCGCGCCGTCCGGACCCGCCCGCCGCTGGTCGCCAGCTCGACCGGCCGGTGGCTGCCCTTTCCCCGACAAGGAGAACGATGATGACTCCGTCCGCTCCCCCGGCCAACCTGGCCCAGCAGATCCGCGCCACCGTTGAGGAGTGGCACCCCGGCACCCCGCTTCTGGCCGTGCGCGTCACGCTCACCGGCACGGGCCCCAGCCTCGCCACCTGCGAGCTGTGGACCAGCGAAGCCGCCGGCCCCTGGACCCGCCGCTCCGAGCTGCCCGACGGCGTCGGAGCCACCATGCTCGACGTCGAGAGCGCCGCCGTGCTCGCTGGCTACGCCATCGACCTCACCAACGAGTTCAGCAACGGACCGCGGGCCCGCTGGCGCCACGACGCCAACGGCAACGTGTACACGCTCGGCATCACCCGGCCCACCTACCGGTGACCGGACCCGACTCGGACCGACGACACGGCGTGTCGGTCGTTTTTGCCACAGGAAACGTGTGGAAGAGTGCAGGCCATGGCAGCAGCACGGCGCAAGAGCGAGGGAACAGGACGGCCTCAGGGGCGTCCCTACCTGGGCGAACGTGCCCAGGTCGCAACGCGACTGCCCAAGCCCCAGGCGAACGCGCTCAAGGCGCGAGCAGCGGCGAGCGGGCTGAGCATCACGGACTACATCGCGGCCGTGCTCTCCGAGCACCTAGAACGGAACGAAGGGCCGGTGATGCTCGACATCTCGGCCTGACAGGCAGGAAAAGCAGATCGGCCCGCCCCCCGAGGGGGACGGGCCGAGTCCAAGAAGTTCATCACCCTGATGTTGGTTTGGCGGCCGGCTCGGGTGAGGAGCTTCATTCGGTGGTGCGCCCGATTGGCGTACCTGCGTCTGGAAGCAACTGTAACTGATGGCGCTAGCGCAAGCACATACCCTCCGCGACGTGTCGCGCGCGGTCGGTTCGACGACGACCTCCCAGGCCACCCCGGCCGAGGAGTGGCGCGCGTGCGCCGCGCTGCTCGCGGGCACGCCCAAGGTCCGGATCGGGACCCCCCGCCGCGGCTCGGTGCAGTACCTGAGCCGCAACGAGCGAAACCTCACCGACACGCTCCCCCAGGCCCCGGCCGCCGTGCGCGTCTACGGCCCTGACGGGGCGTGCGCGGCGCTGTGCCTCGACCTGGACGCCTCCCTCGGCGACGTCGACACCGACGAGCGCCGCCTGGTGGCCTGGCTGGTCGAGTGCGGCGCCCGCGTCGTCACCGACCGGGCCCCCACCGGCGGGCGGCACGTCTACGTGCCGCTCGCCGAGCGGCTGGGCCACGCCGAGGCCCGCGAGATCGTCGAGGCGCTGGCCAAGAAGTTCCGCACCATCGACCCCGGACCGCACCGCTCCCTGACGACCGGGTGCATCCGCCCGCCCGGCGCCCGGCACAAGTCCGGTGGCCACCAGCGCCTGACGATGAGCCTCAGCGCCGCCTACGACGTCCTGCGCCGCCGCAACGGGGCCGACGTCGTCCAGGCCCTGCAGGTCCGCCTGCGCCCGCAGATCGCCGCCTGGCGGGCCGCCCAGACCCTCACCGCCGTCCCCGCACCGCCCCGCCCCGCCGCTGGCGAGAGCCAGGCGACCGGGGAGCTGCCCGACGGCGCCCGCCGCGGCCTGTCCCGCCGGATCCACCTGATCGCCCGAGAGGCGACCTGGGACCCGTCCCGCTACAGCACGGGCTCGGAGGCCCGGTTCGCCGTGCTGTGCGCGGCCGCGGCCGCCGGCTGGCAGCTCGCCGACGTCGTCGCCCGCGTCGAGACGGGCCGCTGGCCAGGCCTCGCCTCCCTGTACCAGCGCTACCGCGCAGGAAGCCGCACCGCTCTGTCACGCGACTGGCTCAGGGCCTGCGCTTTTACCGCCGACACCACGTGGCGCGGGGCCACGTCCGCGCAGATCAGCGTCCCCGGCGAGGCAGGGAATCCCACTGTCCGCAGATCCAACACAAGCGCCCCTGAACCACACGGGGGGCAGGGAGAGGTTCCTCCAAGGACCCTCCCGGCCGAGGACGAGCACGCCTTCATCCGGACCTGGCGCGCGGCCCTTCGCACAACCGAGACCCACCGCCTGCCCGGCCGCCGCTGGTACGTGGGCAGGTTCGTCCTGCGGGCCCTCGGGGAGGCCGCACACAAGACCGGTGACCGGGTGGTGGCCTTCGGAGTCCGGTCGCTCGCCGTGGCCACCGGCGTCGACCACACCACCGTGGCGGCCGCGCTGCACCAGCTCGCCGATGCCGGGTGGATCGACCGCCTCGAGGAAGGCCGCGGAGCCGAGGCCGACACCTGGGTCCTGACCCTGCCGACCGACCTGCAGCAGAGCGCCGGCGTCCTGCGCTGGGACCGCGGCAAGGCGCACGCGCTGCGCCCCGCGTTCCGCGAGCTAGGAGTCGTGTCAGCCCTGGTGTTCGAGGCCGTCGAGCAGCAGCGCGCCAGCACCACCACCGACCTGGTCGCCGTCACCGGGATCAGCCGCTCAGCCGTGCACGAGGCCGTGACCATCCTCGAAGCCTGGGACCTGCTCACCCGAGACGACCACGGCGCCCTCATCGCACACCCCGGCCGGCTCCTGGCCGTCGCCGAGCACCTCGACGTCCTGGACGCCGTCGTCGCCCAGATCGCCCGCTACCGCGCCCAGCGCGCCGCGTGGCACGCCATCCTTGAGGCCCGCTCGACCCTGCACGCCCCCGAGTGGACCGACCCCGACTACTGGGAACCCGACCAGGACGACGACCCCTGGTGGCCCGACGACGCCCCACCAGCAGAATGGACCCTCCTGGACCTGGCCGAGCACGTCCAGGCCGCTGCTTCCTGAACCACGGCGGCTGAGTAACTGAGCACCCGAAGGCGTCAGGAGTAGTCGCCGACGAGCGTGACGACTACGCGGGCGATCAGCTCGCCCCCTCGCGGGAGCCCGGTACCGAGACCCTGCCTCGCTCGTGCGAGTTTCGGCAGTCCGGGATCATGGCCGGATGGAGATCACCACGCAGATCCTCGACGACCCCGAGCTGATGGCAGCCTACGTCGAAGGCTGCCAGCGGATCCTCCACGACGAGGACCGTGCAGCCGCCGACCGGGCGAACGCCGGCTGCGCCCTCGCCTTCCTGGCAACCCTCCCCGCCGGCAGCGTGCCATCGTGGGGCACCCTGCCGGCCGAGCTACCGGCGGAGCTCACCGAGGCGTGGACGACGGCGTTCGACGACCAGGCCGACGACAACGACCGTGCGACCGCCGCCCGCATGCTCTACGACGGCCTGGCCCGCGCCGAGCTGACGCGGGCCGGCGAGGAGATCCTGCGCCGCGAGCTCGGCTGACCCCGTGATGCACGATGGCCCCGGCC
This sequence comes from Antribacter gilvus, assembly GCF_003946865.1. Lineage (GTDB taxonomy): Bacteria > Actinomycetota > Actinomycetes > Actinomycetales > Cellulomonadaceae > Antribacter > Antribacter gilvus. The sequence continues at coordinate 1,831 of NZ_QXTH01000022.1, read as the reverse complement.
GCTGGGGGCCGGGGCCATCACGTTCCTCGCCACGTTCGTGTGCTGGATCCGCTTCGCGGACAGGGTCTGCCGACGCGGTGGGGCGCCGGCAGACCCTCAGGAGTAGTGCCCGGCGCAGCCCACGATCAGCAGCACCTCGACGCCGTCGGGCAGCCGCGTCACGGTGTAGACCAGCCGGTGCTCCTGCGTGATGCGCCGACTCCAGTACCCCGACCAGTCCCCCCGCAACCGCTCAGGCTTGCCGATCCCCGCCTCCGGGTCCCGAGCCGCGTCGTCGATGATCCTGTTCACCCGACGCAGCCCTGCCCGGTCAGACGCCCAACCCCGGTACTCCTCGAGCGCCCCCGGGGTGAACGCGACGATCACGCGATCTTGTCCGCGTCGATCAGTTCGGCCCTCACCAGCTGCGACGTGTCGCCTGCAGCGATCGCACGGATATCAGCGAGCATCCGCCCCGCATTCGGAAGGCTCGCCACGTGCAGCGTCTCCGCGATCTGCGCCCACTCCGACGCAGAGACCAGGACCGCGTCACCAGCCTTGGACGTGATCGTGACCACGTCCGCGTCATCGTTCACCCGTGCGATCAGGCCGAACAGCTGGCCGCGTGCCGCCGTGGCCGTGACAGTGGTACCCATCGAACCCTCCCTAAAAACGTCCGTGAAACCGGTACGGAACACGTACAGGATTACTGTACATGGTGGTAGGTTCGTGGAGACAGCAGCGGGGCCCCGCTGGGCAAGAGCGAGGCCCCGTGACACTGCGATCATCAGGAGAGACGATCACATGGGCAAGCCTAAGCCTACGCCGTACGACCCCAGGAACGTCTTTAGCCGGGCACTCGCGGAGGAGATCGAGGCAAAACGCGAGAGCCTGTCCGCAGAGGACAAGAAGAAGCTCGCTGACGAGCTCAACGGCGGGCAGAACCTGGGCATCATCGACAAGATCCTCCGCGGCAAGTAGCCACCAGTTCACAGACGACGAGGGCCGGCCCTGTCGGGCTAGCCCTCGTGTCGTTCGGGGTTGAGTAGCCCGCGCGTGATGGTTGGCGCTAAGCCGGATTGGTGCGGTTGAGGGGCTCGGTCCGGGGCGGGCAGATCCGTAGGGTCTGCGCCGTGATGGAGACGCAGAAGTTGAGCATTGACCGGTTGGGGCGTTTCGATTCGGAGCCGTCGAGGCCGGATCTGGAGCGGTTCTTCTTCCTGGACGATGAGGATCGTCGGCTGATCGACAAGCGGCGGGGTGATCACAACCGGCTGGGGTTCGCGCTGCAGCTGACGACGGTCCGGTATGTGGGCGCGTTCCTGCCGGACCCGCTGGAGGTGCCGTGGTCGGTGGTGGAGTATCTGGCTGGGCAGCTCGGGCTCGCGGACTCGTCGGTGGTCAAGCGGTACACCGATCGGGCGAAGACGGCGTACGAGCACGCGTGGGAGATCCAGGCCGCGCACGGTTGGCGGGACTTCTTCCGCGACGAGCAGGTGCGGGCCCGGTTCGGGGAGTTCCTGGAGCATCGGGCTTGGACTCACACCGAGTCCCGGTACGCGCTGTTCGCGCAGGCCGTGGCGTGGCTACGGCGCCACCAGGTGCTGCTGTTCTCCGGGCGGGAGCTGATGCGTCGTGTGGTGGCCGCGATCGAGCAGGCCCGGGAGCGCACTAACCGGCTGGTGGCCGAGGCCGCACAGTCCGCGGACGACCAGATGCCGGGTCGGCTGCGGAGCCTGCTGGCGGTCCCGGTCGGTCCCTATCCGCCAGACTTCCGTGAGACCCCGGTCCTGGTGAGTTCGTAGGCTGGGGGCAGCAACGGAGATCGGATTTATGAGCAAGGACAGCAAGG
>NZ_QXTH01000021.1 GCF_003946865.1 Antribacter gilvus | reverse complement strand
CCGGGCCGCGACGGAACGCACGACGTTGGGACGATGAACGACCCAGTCGTCGAGACCGATCTCCGTCACCGACACGCGCACTTCCCCCTTGACATTCGGCACCCCGGTGTCCACCGGTCCGCCGCCCCATGATTCCACCCCCCGAGCGGGATTGCGCAAGCCCTGGGGCGAGATGTCGGTCGTGATCGTCTGCTGAGACATGGTGGCGGTCACCTCCGGGACCTGTTGAACGCGTCGGACACGGCGTCGAGGCCGCGTGGCCCCACCGTCGAGTGGATGACCGCCAGGGCGACCTCACAGGTGGCGGCGCACAGGTCGCTCGCCCCCCAGGCATCGGCCAGGCGGTAGAGATTGACGGCGTCTCCCTCTGCGTAAGCACGCAGGTACTGGGCGCCGAGACGGACGAGCTCGGGATGCTCCGTATGGGTCATGCCTCCTACACGCGCGAGGCGTCCGGATGTCACAGCACTTCGGAGGGAATTTTTGGGGAATTAGGACGAGTTCACCCGAACCCGCAGGAGAGCGGTCCGCGGACACCGCGGCCTGTGACCCAGGTCACATGCCGTCGCCGTGAAAAGTGCTGTGACCTTTCGGCGTCCGGGGCGTCAAAGGTGCGACGCGAGCGGCAGCTCGGACCGCGCTGGGGGCGGGCCGATCGCCGTCGGGTCAGGGGCACGGAGCTGTTCGGAGCGCGCTGGGGGCGCGCCGAGCACTCCGTGTCCCGTCACACGGTGGACGCCGGTTCGGACTGCGCTGGGGGCAGGCCGAACCGGCGTCGCCGTCGTTCCGGACCTGGACCGACGCGTGCGGCCGCTGCTACCGTCGACGCATGCGCTCAGCACGCTCGCTGCTTATCCAGCCGCGTCGGCCCCGCCCCTGATCGGGCACGAACCGACGCGGCAGCCCCTCGCGTGCGAGGGGCTTTTTCGTGCCCGGAACCCGATCCCTCCCCGCGGTCCGCCGCGGGGGCGAGCCCAGGAGCCGAGCCATGCAGCCCACAGGACCCCAGCCCGACCGTGACCACGTCGCGGCGCAGCGCCGGCACGACGCCGAGGAGCGGGTCCGCCGCCTCTGGGAGGCGCGGCGCTCCTTCGCTGCCCGCGACGACGGGAGCCGGCCCCGGCGCTACCTCCTGACGATGTTCCCGTACCCGTCGGGCGACCTGCACATGGGTCACGCCGAGGTGCTCGCCCTGGAGGACGTCGTCGCGCGCTGGTGGCGCGCCAAGGGCTTCGACGTGCTGAACCCGGTCGGCTGGGACAGCTTCGGGCTGCCCGCCGAGAACGCGGCGATCCGGCGGAAGGAGCACCCGGCGTGGTTCACGGAGACCAACATCGCGACCCAGGCGGCGTCGATCCGCCGGTACGGCGTCTCGTTCGACTGGTCGCGGCGCCTGCACACGCACGACCCGGCGTACTACCGCTGGACGCAGTGGCTGTTCCTGCGGCTGCACGCTCACGGTCTGGCGTACCGCGCGGCCGCCGAGGTGAACTGGTGCCCCCAGGACGCGACGGTCCTGGCGAACGAGCAGGTGGTGGACGGCCGGTGCGAGCGCTGCGGCGCGACGGTCACGCGCCGGACCCTCACCCAGTGGTTCGTCCGCACCACCGCCTACGCGGACCGCCTGCTGGACGACATGGCGCTGCTGGAGGACGGCTGGCCCGCGCACGTGCTGCAGATGCAGCGGAACTGGGTGGGCCGCGAGGCCACGCCCGAGGGCACCACGTACCGCCTCCACGACTGGCTCGTGTCCCGGCAGCGGTACTGGGGCGCGCCGGTCCCGATCGTGCACTGCCCGGCGTGCGGTGAGGTGCCGGTACCGGAGGACCGGCTGCCCGTGACCCTGCCGCACCTGGCGGGGCAGGAGCTGCGGCCGCGCGGCACGTCACCCCTGGCGTCGGCCCGTGAATGGGTGGAGACGGACTGCCCGCGGTGCGGCGCTCCCGCCGAGCGCGACACCGACACGCTCGACACCTTCGTGGACTCGAGCTGGTACCACCTGCGCTACCTGTCCCCAGGGTTCGAGGGCGGCCCGTTCCAGCCGGAGGACGCTGCCCGGTGGACACCCGTGTCGCTGTACGTGGGCGGTGTGGAGCACGCCACCATGCACCTGCTGTACGTGCGGTTCGTCCACAAGTTCCTGTTCGACCTGGGGATGGTGCCCACCCCCGAGCCGTTCGCCGCGCTCCTCAACCAGGGGCAGGTGGTCAACGAGGGACGAGCGATGAGCAAGTCGCTCGGCAACGGTGTGGAGCTGGGCGCGGAGCTCGACCGCCACGGCGTCGACGCGGTCCGGCTCGCCATGGTCTTCGCGGGTCCGCCCGAGGACGACGTGGACTGGGCGGACGTCTCGCCCGCCGCCATGCGGCGGTTCCTGTCCCGCGCGCTCCGGCTGGCGGACCTGGTGCCCGACGACGGCGGTGTGGTCTCCGCGCGCGTCGCCCCCCCGGCGAGCACGGGGTCGCCCGGGCTCCGGGCCGCCGTCCACAGGGCTGTGCACGAGTGCGACGAGCTGCTGGAGGCCCGGCGCTTCAACGTGGTGGTCGCCCGGCTGATGGAGCTGGTCACGACGGTCCGGCGGGCGGCGGAGGCGAGCCCCGCGGAGGTGACCGGCCCGGCCGGCCCGGGCTCCGCCGTCGGGCAGCGGGACCTGCGCGAGGCCGTGGAGGCCGTGGCCGTGGTGCTGAGCCTGTTCGCGCCCTATACCGCGGAGGAGCTGTGGGCCCGGCTGGGCCACAGGACGCCCGTGGCCGAGGCGGCCTGGCCCGAGGTGGACCCGGCACTGCTCGGTGCCGAGGTCGTCGAGGCGGTGGTCCAGGTCGGCGGGAAGGTGCGGGCGCGGCTCACGGTGGTCCCGGACGTGTCGGCGGCGGAGCTGGAGGCGGCCGCCCTCGCGCTGCCCGAGGTGGTCCGGGCGCTGGGCGGCCGGCCGGTGCGGCGCGTCGTCGTGCGACCGCCGCACCTGGTCAGCGTGGTGCCGGGCTAGGCATCTCCGCCCGCAGGGCCGCGATCTCCGCCCGGAGCGCGCGCAGCTCGTCGATCATGATCGCGTCGGTGCTGGCCTCGTGCTCGGCCAGCTCGCCCACGCCCTCCATGCCGCTCACGATCACGGCGATGAAGAGGTTCAGCACCGCGAAGCCCACCACGAGGATGTAGACGACGAAGAAGATCCAGGCCATGGGCTGCGCGGCCATGACCTCCCGGGCGACGTCGGGCCAGGCCTCGCCCGTCATCGTCTGGAACAGGGTGAACAGCGTGACGCCGAGGTTGCCGAAGTGGCCGGGTGACGTCGCACCGAACAGGTTGGTGCCGATCACCGCCGACACGTAGATCACGAGAGCGAGGAGGGCTCCCACGGAGGCCATGCCGGGCACCGCGGCAAGGAGGCCGTCCACGACGCGGCGCATCGACGGCACGGTGGAGACCAGCCGCAGCACCCGGAGGATCCGGAGGGCACGAAGGACGCCGAGCGGGCCTCCCGTCGGCACCAGCGAGATCCCGACCACCAGCAGGTCGAAGACGTTCCAGGCGTTGGTGAAGAACCGCCAGCCGTGCGCGTACAGCCGCAACGTGAGCTCGACGACGAAGAACGCGAGCATCGCGCGGTCCAGCGCGTGCAGCTCCGGCCCGATCGCGTCCATCAGCGGCTCGGACGTCTCCAGACCGAGCAGCACCGCGTTGGCGGTGATCACCCAGATGACGACCCGCTGGAAGCGGGCGTCCTCGACGAAGGCGCGGACCCGCGTGCGGGCACCGGGTCGGACGCTCGATCTGCTATCCACTGGCGGAAACTCCTCTTCGTGATGAACGAGTCGGAGCGTAGCGCGTGGTTCGACGGGCGAAGTGAACGGATCGATGACAACGTAGTAAGGGTCAGATCCGGACAGAACCACCGACAGGAGGAAATCCCATGGGGTTCTTCGCCTTCATCGTTCTCGGTCTCATCGCAGGTGCGATCGCTCGAGCGATCCTGCCCGGGCGTCAGCCAGGGGGCTGGTTCGTGACCCTCATCCTCGGCGTCATCGGCGCCTTCCTGGGTGGGTGGCTCGGCGGGCTCCTGTTCAATGCCGACTTCAACGAGTTCTTCTCGCTCGTGACGTGGCTCTGGGCCATCATCGGCGCTCTCATCGTCGTCTTCATCTACCAGGCGATCCGCAACCGCTCGCGCGCCTGACCAGCGCCGCGCCCGCACCCGCCGAGGCCGCGGTCTCCCGTGCTCGGGAGGCCGCGGCCTCGCCGTGCCCCTGCGCTGCGCTCTGGCCTCAACCGGTGCTCTTGATCGGTTGAGGCCGGCACTCCGCTCCGGGCGGGTGCCTCGTTCCTCGGCCCCCACCCTGCGCTGCGCTCTGGCCTCAACCGATGATCGGGGCGCTCTCCGGCAGCCGGTACAGCCGGCGACGGCTCCGGAGGGCGAGCGACGTGCCGAGGGTGATCGGACCGAGCCGGCCGATGAACATCAGCACCACGAGGATCAGCTGGTGGTACCACTCCAGGCCCGCCGTGATGCCGGTGGAGAGGCCCGTCGTGGAGAAGGCCGAGACCACCTCGAACACGACCTCGTCCGACGTGAAGGGCGAGCTGGTCGTGATGAAGAGCGCCGGGAGGATGACGATCGCGACGCCGAGGAGGGCCACGGTGAGCGCCTGACGCTGCGTGGCGAGGGTGATCCGGCGGTCCGACACCGTCGCGTCGGGGTCGCCCCGCAGCTCGGACCAGATGACGATCGCCAGGACGGCGAACGTGGTGACCTTGATGCCGCCCGCCGTGCCGGCGGACCCGGCGCCGATGAACATCAGCACGTCGGTGCCCAGCCAGGTCTCCGTGTTCATCTGCGAGGTGTCCACCGAGTTGAAGCCCGCGGTGCGCGCCATGACGGACTGCGTGAACGCGGCCAGCAGCTTGCCCGGGAGGTCCATGGGCCCGAGGGTGGCGGGGTTGCGCCACTCGGTCAGGAGGAAGAACGGCGTGCTGACGAGCAGCAGGGCCGCCGTCATCCACACCGTGATCTTGGTGTGCAGGCTCCACCGGCCTGGCCTGCGGCGCTGCCGCAGCAGCTCCATGATCACGGGGAAGCCGATCCCGCCCAGGATCACGGTGACGGCGAGCGGCACGCAGATCCAGGGGTCGGTGCCGTAGCTCATGAGCGAGTCGCTGAACAGCGCGAAGCCGGCGTTGTTGAACCCGGAGACCGAGTGGAACAGGCCCAGCCACAGCGCCCGGCCGGGCGGCTCCCCGTAGCCGGCCGAGAACCGTGCAGCGAGGACGAGGGCGCACGCCGCCTCGATGATGAAAGAGATGCGTATGGCGCCGAGCAGGACGCGCCGGAGGTCGCCGAGCCCGACGGCGCGGGTCGACGCGGCGGCCACGAGCCGGGTGCTCAGGTCGAGCCGACGCGACAGCAGCAGGCCGAGCGTGGAGGCGACGGCCATGACGCCCAGGCCGCCCACCTGGATCAGCACCAGGATCACCACGTGCCCGAAGGTGGTCCAGAACACGGGGGTGTCCGTGACGATGAGCCCGGTGACGCAGACAGCCGACGTGGCCGTGAAGAGCGCCTCGATGAAGCTGGCGTTCGGACCCGTCGCCGCGATCGGCAACGACAGGAGAGCGGTCCCGGCGGCGATCGCCCCGAGGAAGCCGAGGACCACGAGCTGGCCGGGTCGCCGTCGGAGGGACGCCGCACTCGTCACCTTGTACTCGGCGCGCGCGCTGTACTGCATGTTCCTCCTGTGCCGGCCCTGTGACCGGGTGCTGTGGTCGGGCACCTGGCGTCAGCGCCGAGAAGTACCGTACTCCCGCCCACGACGAAGGGCCCGCCCTCGGGCGGACCCTTCGTGAGTATCCGAGCCGCTGGGCGGCCGGACGTCAGGTGACGCGGATGAACGTGGCGGTCGACCAGTTCAGCTCGACGTAGCGGACCGGCACACCGGGCTGGCTCGCCTCGATGATCATGCCGTTCCCGGCATAGAGCGCCACGTGCCCGGAGCGCCAGACGATGTCGCCCGCACGCGGGTTGGACACCACGGTGCCGGCGTAGCGCAGCTGCGACGACGTGCGCGGCAGGTCGACGCCCAGCTTGTCGTAGACGTAGTTGATCAGGCCGGAGCAGTCGAAGCCGGTGGAGGGCGTGGTGCCGCCCCAGGTGTAGCGGATGCCGACGTACTGCAGGGCGATCGAGACGGCCCGGTTGCCGATCGGCACCACCTTGGGGGCGGCGGTCACCGAGATGGGCGCCTGCTCCACGGTGAACCCGGCGTCGGCCGGGACGCTGAAAGTGGGGGCCAGGGCGAGCGAGGAGCGCGCCTGGGAGGTGATGGCCTCGAGGTCGAGGGTCTTGATGGCCCCGCCGACGTCGTTGGCCGGGGCGGCGTGTGCCGTCGGGGCGAGCGTCGAGACGAGGACTCCGGCGCCGGCTGCGGCCAGCGCGCCCTTGCGGGCGAGTGCCCCGGCGTTCTCGACCGCCGCGCGGGCGACGATGCTGATGGGCGTCGTGACTGGGCGGTCCGCACGATGGCGGCCGCGAGGGGTGGCTGTCGTCACCTGATGGTCTCCTGTGACCGCCTGCGAGGTGAGCTGTCGGGTTCGGGTGGGAGATGCTGCACCCGGCCGGACGGTCGCTGAGCTTCCGTTCGGCTTCACCCCGAGGACGCCTCCCGGCGCCCGAAGGTGGTTCCCCCGTCCCTGTCACGTTCTTCCTGGTCGCGGGGCGGTTGACAGGGCTCGGCGGCCCGTCCCACGGCTCCACCGGTCGGAGGAGCGATTCAGACCGTACACCTGGACCTCGCAAATGTCACGATCGTGTCACGGCGGGCAACCATCCGCCGTGGTCCGACACATGACCGGCCAGCGGCCCGGCCGTTCTCCGAGGCGCCGCGTACGCTGCCTGATCATGGAATCTCCCCGCTCCGCCGCCGGCGCGCCCGTCTTCCGGTGCCCCGCCTGCGAGGAACCTCTCCCGCGACAGGGGCCGGGGTACCGGTGCTCGGAAGGGCATGCCTACGACGTGGCCAAGGAGGGCTACGTCAACCTGCTCCTGGCCCAGCACCGGAGCTCCAAGGACCCCGGGTACAGCAAGGAGATGATCGCCGGCCGGCGGGACTTCTTCGACGCCGGCCACTACGAGCCGCTCGCCGACGGCGTCGCCGAGGTGGTTGCCGGGTACCTGCCGGAGGGCTCCGCGACCGTGCTCGACGCCGGTTGCGGGGAGGGGTACTACCTGCGCCGCCTGCGTGAGCACCTGTCGGCGCAGCCGCTGGGCCGCGACCATCTGCTCGTCGGTACCGACGTGTCGAAGCACGCGGTGCGGGTGGCCGCCAAGCGGGACCCGCTCGGCACGTACGCCGTGGCCGGCACGTTCCGGATGCCGATCCTCGCGGACCGGGTCGACCTGCTCCTGACCCACTTCTCCCCGGTCTCGCCCGCCGACTTCCGGCGGGTCGTCCGGCCGGGTGGCGTGGTGCTCGTGGGCGGACCCGGCGAGCGGCACCTGTTCTCCTTCAAGGAGCTGCTCTACGACGAGGCGGTGACGCACGAGCCGGGCGACGCGCTGGCCGGGGAGCCGGGTTTCGAACCCGTCGGCGTCCACCACGTGCGCTACCCGCTCCGCCTGCGCGGGCCGGGCCAGGTCGCGAACCTGCTCCAGATGACGCCCTACAACTGGTCCGTCGCGCCTGACCTGCGGGAAAGCCTGACCGGTCTCGACAGCCTCGACACCGAGGTGGACGTGCTGGTGCGGGCCTACCGGGTGGTGTGACGCCGACGGGTCGCCTCCCTGGGGAGGCGACCCGTCCGTCGTCGGCCACTCTGCTCTGTCAGTAGACGCGCAGGTAGACCGGGTTGTCCTGCCAGATGCGGGAGTAGCGCGAGGCGGTGCCCGCGTAGACGGCCTCCACCTGCATGCCGCCGCCCATGTAGATCGAGATATGCCCCGGTGACCAGAGGAGGTCGCCGGGGCGTGCCTCGGCGGCCGAGATGACCCGGCCGACGTTGCGGATGCTCGTCGACGAGTGCGGCAGGTAGATCCCCACCTGCGCGTACGCGTACGAGACGAGCCCTGAGCAGTCCAGGCCTGAGGCGGGCGTGGAACCTCCGCTGACGTAACGGATGCCGGTGAGCCCGTTCGCGACCGACGCCACGCGGTCGCCGATCGAGCCGTCGGAGGCAGGCGCGGGAGCCGGGGCAGGAGCCGGGGCCGCGGCCGGGGCGGCTGCCTCGGCCGTCCTGGTGGTCGTGGTGGTCGTGGCAGCGCGCGTGGTGGTCCGTGACGTGGTCGTCGTGCGCGGTGCTGGTTCCGGCACGGGCTCCGGCTTCGGAGCCGGCGTGACGGCGATGGTCCCCGTCTCGACGGTGAGCGTCGATTCTGCGGAGACGGTGACCGCCGGCGACGTGGCGAGCGAGGCGCGGGCTGCCGCGGTCAGCGCGTCGACGTCGACGGTGGTGATGCGGGCGGCCGGCTTGTCGGCGGCGTGCGCGCTGGGAACCAGCGCGGAGACGAGGAGCCCCGAGGCGGCGGCGACGAGCGCACCCTTGCGGGCGAAGCCGGTGGCGCTGCGGGACAGCTCGGTCAGAGGCGTGATGGTGCAGTGCTCAGCGCGATGTCGACCGCGCCGTAATGACGTGCTCACCCATGGTCTCCAGTTGCCTGAGAGGGTTCGCGGAGCGCCTGATCGTGTCCGACCCGAGGCCCTGCGACCGCGTCACGGGCCGACGCGGCGGTGTCGACGGTAACAACATTCAGTCGTTCTCGTCACAACCAGATAACGATTGTTGGTGATTGTCTTGACTGATTGCGCCTTTGTAACTTCGTGACTTGCGACGAAACGGGCGTAGAACGAGCCCTCGGGCGTGGCTGCACCGCGAACGCCGCGGTCCGGGACCATGCTGTACCGCATGTCAGGAGCCCCATCGCGGACGGAGCGGTTCCCGGTCGGCGACCTCACGGTCGTCGCTCACGTGACGGACTCCGTCGAGGTGCCGCGCCGGGCCGTCGTGCTGGTGCACGGCGTCGGCTCGTCGGCGCGAGCGTTCCGCACGGCCATCCCCCGGCTCGTCCCCTACGGCGACGTCCACGCCGTGGACCTGCCCGGGTTCGGCTCCTCGCCCCGGCCGAACCGGGACGTCCCGGTAGCCGACCATGCCGCCCTCGTCGCCGCGTACGTGCGCGAGCGCATCCTCGGCGCGGGGCTCCCGGCGCCGGTCCTCGTCGGCCACTCCATGGGCACCCAGGTGGTGGGCCAGATCCTGGCCCAGTTCCCGGACGCCGCGAGCGCCGGCATCCTCGTCGGGCCGACGGCGGAGCCCGGCTCCCGCTCCTTCCCCCGGCAGGCCGCCCGGCTGGCCCGGGACGCCGTCGGTGAGCCGCCCGCGGCGATGGCGGTCCTGCTCGTGGACGCGCTGGTGCGCTGCAGGTTCCCGTACTACCTGGCCCAGCTCCGCCACGTCGTCGCGCACCGGCTGGAGGACGTGGTGCCGCTCGCGGTCGCGCCCGTGGTGGTGGTCCGGGGCCGGCGTGACCCTGTGGCCGGCGAGCCCTGGGTGGAGGAGCTCGCCCGGCTGGCACCCCGGGGCGAGCACCGGACCCTGCGCGGTCGGCACCACGCGATGGACTCCGACCCGGGCGGCCTCGTGGCGCTGGTCATCGAGGCGTGGCAGGCGGCCGGGCGAGGAGCCCGATGACGGGGCGCCGCCGGTCGCCGGGTGGGCTCGCCTCGCGGCTGCGTGCCTGGGCCGCTGACTACGCCTACGCCACCGACCAGCAGGTGCGGCACGTGGTGCGGCGCTCGCCCGTGCCGACGGGGCGCGGCGACCGCGCCCCCGTGGTGCTCCTGCCGGGCATCTACGAGACCTGGGAGTTCCTGTCTCCGGTCGCCGCGGAGCTCGCCCGCGCCGGGCACCCGGTCCACGTGGTGCGTGGGCTGGGGTACAACCGGCGGCCGGTGCTCGAAGGCGCCGACCTCACGGTGGCCTACCTCGAGGAGACCGGCCTGGACGGCGTCGTCCTCGTGGCGCACAGCAAGGGCGGGCTCATCGGCAAGCACGTCATGCTGTCCCCCGTGGGGGAGCGGGTCGCCGGGATGGTCGCGATCGCGACGCCGTTCGCCGGGTCGCGCTGGGCGCGGTACCTGGTGGGGCGTGCCCTGCGGTCGTTCGAGCCGAACGACCCGGTCCTCCTCGCCCTCGCCGGCGAGCTGCTGGTGAACGAGCGCATCACGGCCGTGTACCCCACGTTCGACCCGCACATCCCCGAGACGGGACACCTGGTGGGCGCCACCAACATCGAGCTGCCGCTGTCGGGGCACTTCCGCCCGCTCGGGGACCCGGTGCTCGTGGCGTGCGTGGTCGACGAGGTGGCGCGGCTCTCGGCGGGCTGAGCGCTCGGGTAATCAACCTCTGTCGCCCCCCAGACGTGTAAGAGGTATGAGCATGCCGATCGTCGCGGGCCGCGCGAGCCCCGACCAGACGTCCGACACCGGAGCCGTCCGGGTGGTGGTCACCGCACCGGCCGACCGCGCCGCCGAGTTCACGGCCTTCATGGAGAGCGCCGCACCAGCGCTCGCTCGCACGGCCTGGCTGTTGTGCGGTGACGAGCACCAGGCCGAGGAGCTGGTCCAGCAGGCGTTCACCCGGACCTACCTCGCCTGGCCGCGGGCCCGGGAGGGGAGCCCGCTCGCCTACGCGCGCCGTACCCTCGCCAACCTGCGGACCGACACCTGGCGCAAGCGCCGGCGCGAGGTCCTCCTCGACCCGGCAGCCGTGCCCGACGCCGGCGTCCCCTCCGACGCCGACCATCACGCCGAGCGGGACCGCCTCGCCCGTGCCCTCGACACCCTCAGCCGCCGCCAGCGCATCCGAGCCCGCCTCCCGGCGTTAGCCTCGGTGGCATGGCTCTCCTGCGGTTGACCGTCGAGCAGGCCCGGCGGCTGGCGGTGCGCGCGCAGCGTCTGGACGCGCACCGCCCCACCGACCTGCTGCGGACGGTCGAGCACCTGACCTACCTGCCGGTGGACCCCACCTCGGCGGTGGCGCCGGCCGTGGACCTGATCTCCTGGTCCCGGCTCGGCGCCTCCTACTGGCAGGGGGCCGTCGACGACGCGGTCCGGGACCGCATGATGTTCCAGCTGGTCGGCACCGTGCGGTCCATGGCGGACATCGGTCTCTACCTCGCCGAGATGGCGGCATGGCCTCCGCCGGGGCCGTACGGGCAGTCGTGGGTCGAGGCCAACGACGCGTTCCGCCGCGACGTCCTCGCCCTCCTGCGCGACGACGGCCCGCTCCTCGCCCGCGAGATCCCCGACACGAGCCAGGTCCCGTGGCAGTCGACCGGCTGGACGGGGAACCGGAACGTCAACCAGCTGCTCGAGCTGCTCAGCCGGCGAGGTCAGGTGGCGATCGCCGGCAAGGAGGGGCGGGAGCGGCTGTGGGACCTCGCGGAGCGGGTCTACCCGGCCGTCGATCCGGTCCCGTTCGACGAGGCGCGGGCGGAGCGGGAGCGCCGCCGCATCCGGGCCATGGGGATCAGCCGCCTGCGGCAGCCGGGCGTGGCGGGTGACCCCTGGTACGTCGAGGTCGGCGGCGAGCCGGCCGTCGTGGACGGGATCGACGGCGAGTGGCGGGTGGACGTCGAGGCCTTGGAGGGCCTGGGCGACTTCGAGGGGCGGACGGCGCTGCTCTCACCCTTCGACCGCCTCGTCGCCGACCGGGACCGGCTCCTCCAGATCTTCGACTTCGAGTACATCGTCGAGATGTTCAAGCCGAAGGCGAAGCGGCGGTGGGGCTACTTCGCGCTCCCGGTGCTGCACCACGACCGGTTCGTCGGGAAGGTCGACGTCACGGCCGACCGCAAGGGCGGGCTCCTGCGGGTGAACGCGATCCACGAGGACCTCCCGTTCTCGGCGGAGGTGGAGGCTGCCGTGGACGCCGAGCTCGAGTCGCTCGCCCGGTGGCTGCGTCTGGAGCTCGTGAGCGTCTGACCCCCCGCGCCCGTCAGGGAACCAGAACCACCTTGCCGCCCGCACGACCGGAGTCCACCAGCGCGTGCGCCTCGGGCGCCTCCTCGAACGAGAGCACCCTGGTCACCGGCACGGTCACCGCGCCGCGGGCGACCAGGCCGACCAGGTCGGCGAGGGCCTCGGCGGACGGGTCGGCCTGCTGGGAGAACTCGACGCCCAGGCCGTAGGCCGCGCCGTCGGCCAGCGTGAGGATCCGCTCCGTGCCGCCGCGCAGCGCGATGCTGTCGGGCAGCACCCCACGCCCGGCGGCGTCCAGGACGGCGTCGACCCCCTGCGGGGCCAGCGCCCGCACACGGTCGACGAGGCCCTCGCCGTACTCGACCGCGGTCGCCCCGTACTTCTCGACCCGGTCGAGGTGCCAGGCCGAAGCAGTCCCGACGACGGTGACGCCCGCGGCGACGGCGAGCTGCACGGCGATCCCGCCCACGGCGCCGCTCGCCCCGTGCACGAGCAGCGTCTCGCCCGGCTGTACGCCGAGGATCCGCAGCCCGCGTCGCGCCGCCTCGCCGACCGACGGCAGGGCGGCGGCCCGGACCGCGTCCAGGCCGCCGGGCAGCTCGGTCCACAGGTTCAGGACGGCGAGCTCGGCGTACCCGGCGCCCGTGGTCCCGACCACCCGGGTCCCCCGTCCCACGTCGGCGCCGTCACCGGCCGCGACGACCGTCCCGGCCACGTCGAGGCCCAGCACCTTCGGGAGCGGGGTGCGGAAGAACTGCTCCATGCTGCCCGACCGGACCTTCCCGTCGAACGGGTTGACGCCCGCTGCCTCGACGCGGACCAGGACCTGACCCGGACCCGGCTCCGGGTCAGGGACCTCGCCGACGTGCAGGACCTCGGGTCCGCCGAACTGCTCGATGACGATGGCGCGCATGGTTGCACCGTACTGCGAGTGGCTCCCGCTCTTCTTAGCGTCAGGAGGGACGCCGTCCCGGCTCCGGGGCGCACCGACCGGAGGTCCACCATGAACACGACCGACATCCTCGAGGCCTACCCGCACGAGGTCGAGACCGACGTGGCACTCATCGCGGACGCGATCGACGCGCTCCAGCGGTGCGCGCTCGCCTGTACCGCCTGCGCCGACGCCTGCCTGGCCGAGGACATGATCGGCGACCTGCGCCTCTGCATCCGCACCGACCTGGACTGCGCCGACAGCTGCGAGGCGCTCACGCGGATCCTCACCCGGCGGCTCGGCTACCCCGGCGCGGTGATCCGGGCGCACCTGCAGGCCTGCATCATCGCGTGCAGCACCTGCGGCGACGAGTGCGCCCAGCACGCCGAGATGCACGAGCACTGCCGCCTCTGCGCCGAGGCGTGCCGGGCGTGCGAGGCCGCGTGCCGGGCGCTGCTCTCAGCCGCGGAGTCGTCGGAGAAGGCGATGCCGGCCTGAGGCCTGGGCCTGAGGCCTGAGGCCTGAGGCCCGAGACGTCAGGCCTCAGCGCAGGTCCAGGACCGCCTCGACCCCGCCGTCGAGGTCGGGCGTCAGCGTGAACCCCGCCGCCGTCACCAGCCCCATGGCGGGCACGTTGTCCGCGGTGGTGCGGGCGAGCAGCCGCTTCGCCTCCATCACCCGCGACGCGGCGGCGGCACGCACCAGCACCTGCGCCCCCACACCCCGCCCACGGAACCGGCGCCCGAGCCAGAGCCCCACCTCCCGGGTCGCCGGATCGCCGTCGACCTGCGCGAGCCGGGCCGAGCCCGCGACCTCGCCGTCCGCCCGGACGCCGAACGTGACCTCTGTCGTGGTCGTGTCCGGGGTCAGCTGCCGGGCGCGGTGAAAGGCCCGGAACGCCGCCCGGCGCTCCTCGGTCCAGCCCGGGTCGCCCGGCACGGGAGGCATGACCTCGCCCGGCTCGGCGTCGGTCTCGGCGAGGGCCAGGAGCAGGGTGAGGACGTCATCGCTCACCGGCACCAGGTCGACGGTGATCTGGGTCGTCATGAGGCCGCATCGTAACGGTGCCGGGCGACGCTCAGACCGCCCCTGCCGACACGTTCTCCAGCAGCGCGGCGACCGGCCCCACGACGATCAGGTAGAAGATCGCGAGGAACGCTGTGTGGAGCAGGCAGAATGCCCCGGCCGTGGCGAGGTTGCGGCGCTCGCGGAAGTGCGAGAAGAGCTTGCCCGCGAACGACCGCGGGTGCAGCAGGTCCCAGCTGTTGAAGCGCACGTAGCGGCCCAGGTAGATGCCCAGGGTGACGAGCAGCAGGGTGGCCAGCGCCAGGAGCCACGAGTCGGCGTGGGCGAGCGGCGCGTCGTCGTTGGGCCGCACGATCAGGACGTACCCCACCTGCACGACCAGCACGTTGACCAGGGTGTTCACCACCCCGGAGAGGGCGAGGGTGAGCACGGCGACGATGTCGTACCAGAGGGGGACCGGGTCGTCCACGTGCCGGTGCGAGAAGTTGAGCTCGGTGATCAGGTAGCCGGCATTCGGCAGCAGCAGCACCCAGACCACGCCGCCCACGGCGAGGACGGCGAACATCAGGAACTGGTTCGGCGCCAGCGTCACCACGCCGAAGGCCGAAGCGGCGGTCACGAGCACGACCGCCGCCGGGGCCACCGAGAGCCCGATGTTGAGCAGCATCGGCCGGTACACCGGGACGCGGAACACCGCTGCCCGCAGGAGGACGAGCACGAGCGCGTAGACGTTGAGCAGGACCACACCGAGAGGCAGGAGGAGGTTCATCGCGCCCCATGCTGCCCGCGTGCAGCGCGGGCCGCGCGGCGACGCGGGCAGCATGAGCATCGTCCGAAAGGTGGATCCGCGCCCCCGAGGTGCCCTGCCACGATGAACCACATGGATCTCGCCACCGCCGACCTGGGGCTCGCCGCGCTGTTCGGACCCCTTGCGCTCCTCGCGCTCGTCGACTCGACGAGCTTCGGCACTCTCCTCATCCCGGTCTGGCTGCTCATGGCGCCGGGGCGTCCGCGGGCGGGCCGGCTGCTCGTGTACCTGGGCACGGTCGCCGTCTTCTACCTGGCCGTCGGCATCGCCGTGATGTTCGGGGCGGGCTTCGTCCTGGACCGGTTCGGGGACGCGCTCGAGAGCCCGACGGCGTACGCCGTCCAGCTCGTGCTCGGCGTCGCACTGTTCGTGCTGAGCTTCCGGTTCGACCGCAAGCGGTCCGAGGCGCGGCGGGCCCGCCAGGAGGCGGAGGGCAAGCAGGGCAGGCTCTCCCGCTGGCGCGAGCGGGCGCTGGGGGCCGACGGCGGCCCTGCCTCCGGCTCCGCTCTCCCGCTCATGGGGCTGGCCCTGGGCGCGGTGTCGCTCGAGGTCGCGACGATGCTGCCGTACCTCGCGGCGATCGGGATGCTGGCGACGTCGAGCCTGGCACCGGCGACGTCGGTGGCGGTCCTGGCCGGCTACTGCGTGGTGATGGTGCTGCCGGCGTTGTTGCTGCTGGCCGGCCGGCTGGCGGTGGCCCGGGCGGTGGACCCGCTCCTGCGCCGGCTCGACGCCTGGCTGACCCGGAACGCGGAGGAGATGACTGGATGGGTGCTCGGCATCCTGGGCGCGCTCCTCGTGCTCGACGCGGTGGGGAACCTGGGCCTGGGAGACGCGATCATCCGTCTCTGACGACGCGTCGTGGAGCAGCGGCGCGCGCGTAGCGCTCCGCCAGCTCCCGGACGTGGCCGACCAGCTCCGGCGGCTCCTCGATCGTGAAGTCGAGGCCGAGCATCCCGGTCCAGACGGCGACGGTCTCCAGGCTGTCCCCGCCGGTGACGAGCACCGAGCGGCCGTCCGGCAGCGGCTCGACGGTGCCGACCGCAGGGTTGATCCGGGCGAGGACCTCGTCCGCCGACGCCTCCAGGACGATCCGTGCGTGGACCGCCCAGCCGGTCCGCGCCACCTCGCGCACCACGAACTCCGTCGGGTCGCCGGGGAACGGCTGCGGCGTGAACCGCCCGGCGCCCGGCGTCCGCAGCCGCAGCCAGTCGACCCGGTACGGCAACCAGGTGCCGGTGGCGCGGTCCCGGCCCACCAGGTACCACCGGCGCTGCCAGGACACCACGTGGTGCGGCTCGATCTCGGTGCGCTCCTCGCGGTAGTCGCACCGCAGAGCCTGCTGGTCGCGGATGGCGGCCGCCAGGTCGTTGAGAAGAGATGCCTCGACCACCGGGTCCTCCACGTTGGAGTCGGTGTTCACCGGGCCGGCGCTCGTCGCGTCCCGCAGGGCGGTCAGGCGGCGGCGCAGACGGTCGGGCAGCACCTGCTCGAGCTTGGTGAGCGCGCGGGTGCCGGTCTCCTCGAACCCCGCCATCCCTGTGGCGGCCCGCAGCCCGACCGCGACGGCGACCGCTTCGTCGTCGTCCAGGAGGAGCGGCGGGAGCGTGGCGCCCGCGCCGAGGCGGTACCGGCCGCCGGGCCCGCGGACGGCATGGACGGGGTAGTCGAGGTCGCGCAGGCGGGCGACGTCGTTCCGGATGGTGCGGTCCGAGACGCCGAGGCGTTGGGCCAGCTCCGGACCGGACCAGTCGGCACGGGACTGCAGGAGCCCGAGCAGCGCGAGGAGCCGTGCAGAGGTCGTTGCCACGGGTCCAGAATAACGGAACGATCCCTTCCTGAATGGTTCGTAGGGTCAGTCTCATGAACACCACAGCCACTGCTTCCGAGATCCGCCCCTTCACCGTCCAGGTTCCGCAGGCGGACCTGGACGACCTCCGCCACCGTCTCGAGCGGACCCGCTTCGCCCCCGCCGCCCCCGGCGACTCGTGGGACTACGGCACGCCGCAGTCGTACCTGCGCGAGATGGTCACCCGGTGGAAGGACACGTTCGACTGGCGCGCCGAGGAGACGCAGATCAACGCGTTCCCGGGCTTCCTCACGGAGATCGACGGCCAGACCGTCCACTTCCTCCACGTGCGGTCCGCGGTCCCCGGCGCCAGGGCCCTCGTGCTCACCCACACCTACCCCGGATCCTTCCTCGACTTCCTCGACGTGATCGGTCCGCTCACCGACCCCGAGGCGCACGGCGGCCGGGCGGAGGACGCCTTCCACGTCGTGGTCCCGTCGATCCCCGGCTTCGGGTTCAGCACCCCGATGGCGGACGGCGGCTGGACGCTGGCTCGCGTGGCTCGCACCTGGGACACCCTCATGCGACGGCTCGGATACGACTCCTACGGCGCCCACGGCAGCGACGCGGGCGCGATCGTCTCGCGCGAGCTCGCGGTGCTCGACCCCGAGGGCTTCCTGGGCGCCCACGTGCTCCAGCTCTTCTCGTTCCCGAGCGGGGCCCCCGGCGAGATGGACGGCTTCGGGGAGAAGGAGTACGCCGCGCTGGCGCACCTCCAGTGGTTCCAGTCGGTGGGCGGCTACAACGCGATGAACGGCACGCGCCCGCAGACCGTGGCCGCAGGGCTCAGCGACTCCCCTGTGGGTCAGCTGGCCTACAGCGAGCTGTTCGAGAACTTCGGCAACGGCACGAGCCTCGTGGACCGCGACCAGGTGCTGGCGCAGGTGAGCCTCTACTGGCTGACCAACACCGCCGCCACGACCGTGCGATACCACTACGAGGACCAGCGCGCGGCGGCCGAGCCGGTGGTGAGCCAGGGGCGGACCGGGGTCGCGGTCTTCGCCGACGACTTCCAGACGATCCGGGCCTTCGCCGAGCGCGACAACGCGAACCTCGCGCACTGGTCCGAGTTCCCGCGGGGCGGCCATTTCGCCGCGATGGAGGTGCCCGACGACGTGGTCGCCGACCTCCGTGTCTTCTTCTCCGGGGTCTGACCGCGTCAGGGCAGCGTCGTCGCGCGCAGCTCCTCCAGCGTCCCGGCGTAGACGTTGACGTCGATGTACTCCTCCACGCCCGCGTAACCCGGCAGTCGGTCGCGGTTCGAGTACTGCCAGATGGTCCAGCCGCGCCCGTCGGGAAGCCTGGGCGGCACCGCGACCGACCGGATCCAGATCGGGTTGCGGGGGTAGGCGTCGCGGACGTACGCGTCGTAGGCGTCCTGGGTCGTGTAGATCACCGGCGGCGCCCCGTAGTGCTCCTCGAGCCGGGCGAGGAGCGGGTCGAGGATCGCCTGGACCGTGTCCGCCGTCGGCGGGTCCTCGAAGTACCCGCCGTAGTGCTCGAGGTCGACGACGGGCGGGAGCGTGCCGGGCTCGGCCGGCACCGTGGCGACGACGTTCGCCGCCTGCGCCTCGCCGGGGCTCTCGTAGCTCATGAAGTGGTAGGCGCCCACGAGAAGGGGGGTGCTGGTCGCGCCGGCCCAGTTGTCGGCGAACCGCTCGTCCACGTGCGAGGAACCCTCGGTGGCCTTGAGGTAGGCGAACTGCAGGTCCTGCTCGGCCAGGACGTCCCAGTCGACGGTGCCCTGGTAGTGCGCGACGTCGACGCCGCGCACCTCGTACCCTGCCGCGAACAGGCGGTTGGGCCACAGCACCCCCGTGGCGACCAGGGCGCCGAGCACTCCCAGTGCCACCACGACCGCTGCCGCGACCCCGGCTGCGGCTGCACCACGCCGGCGGACGTGGAAGGGCGAGCGGCGCCCGGATCTGGGGTCGGCTGTCATGGGCGACAGTGTCGCAGCGCTGCTAGCGTCAGCGCGGTGGGGGGACGTGGAGAAAGTGCTGTGACATCGGGGCTGTTCGAGCGTCTGTGCTGCATGATCACAACGCTCACCCCCTTCACGCCCGTCCGCGACGCCGGAGCGTGGGCTGCACACCGTCGTGCCGTCGTATTCTCGGTCCACCGCCGCTTCCCCGCCGCCGACGCTGAGCGCGCCGCGAGCGAGGGCCTCGCCGAGGTCTGCCGCCAGATCGTCCGGCACGGGTCGGTCGAGCGTCCCGCTGCGGTCTGGTGCGCCGCAGCCCTCTCCGCGGCAGCGACTCAGCCGCGAATTCGGAAAGCATGTGCAAACGCATGAACGAGGCCGGAGTTCACGGTACATTTCGGGCTGATTCACTGGAGGCAGGGCGAGCCATCGCGCTGTCGCGGGGGGAAGAACGAGGTAAGCCGATGTTGTCGGACGAGCAACTGGTCCCGGCCCGGGTGCGTACTGCGCCCCCCGCGCTGGTGGCGCTGGATATCGACGGCACTCTCTTCGACCGGGACATGCGGCTCCCGATCGTCACGGTGGACGCCGTGGACCGGGTGCGGGCGGCCGGTCACCACGTCGTCCTCGCGTCCGGCCGGTCCCTCGTCGGGATCCTCCCTGTCGCGGCAGGTCTCGGGATCCTGGACGGATGGGTCGTCGCCTCGAACGGCGCGGTCACCGCTCGCCTGAGCAGCACCCGCCCTGGTGGCTACGCGCTCCAGGACGTCCGGACGTTCGACGTGGGCCCCGTGGTGCGGCTCGCGCGTGCAGCGCTGCCCTGGGTGCAGGTGGGCGTCGAGGTCATCGGCTGGGGCTACCGGGTGTCGTCGCTCTTCGGCGACGACGAGGTCAACGGCGAGCAGCGCGTGGAGCCCGTGGAAGAGCTGGGCGACGTCCCGGTCTCCCGGGCCATCCTGCGGGGAGCGGGGGTGCTGGCGCTCCTCGAGCCGCTGCGGACCCTCGGCGTCACCGCCACGCCGGCCGGTCCCGACTGGATCGACGTCACCGCCGTCCGCCTGAGCAAGGCGACCGCGCTCGAGAACGTGCGCCGCGCGCTCGGTGTGGACGTGTCGCGCACGATCTCCGTCGGCGACGGCGTGAACGACCTCGAGATGATCGCCTGGTCGGCACGCGGCGTCGCGATGGGGCACGCGCCCGGTGTCGTCAGGGACGCCGCGGACGAGGTCACAGGGACGATCGCCGAGCACGGCGTGGTGGCGGTGCTGAACTCGCTCCTCTGACCCCGTCCACGGAAGAGATCAGCGGGTGCGCAGCACCTCCGCCACGAACCTGGCGGACCGCTCCCGGAGCCCGGCGGTCCGACGCTCGACCATCAGCTCGCGGACCGACGGGTCGTTGCCGCCCTCGGTGTACGTCGGGGGACGACGCACGTTCCGCGAGCACAGGAACTCCGTGCAGATCAACGTGCCGATCGTGTTGCCGTTCTTGCCCGACGCGCCGCCCCGGCGGGCGACGTACAGGCTGACGTCGTCGGTCACGACCACGTCCTCGCACCAGGCGCACACGCCCTTGCGGCGGGCGCGGCCGGACTTCTCGTCGCCGGCGCGCAGCAGCACGCCGGTGGGTTCGCCGTCGATCTCGAGCACCACGTAGGCGGACAGGGGCGCCTTGCGGTCGCGCCAGCCCAGGTAGTCGAGGCGGTCCCAGGGGACCGTGTCGAGGTCGGGCAGGGTCGCCTGCGACGCCTCGCGCTTGGAGGCGTTCACGAAGGACGCGCGGATCTGCTTCTCGGTCAGGGGATTCATCAGGTTTCTCGGCTTCCGGTGGTTGCGGAGGCCGCCGCTCGACGCCGGGCACGTGCGTCAGGCACGGTGCACGACGACGCCGCGGTCACCCGAGCAGTCGGGGCACCGGAGCGGGGCGGCGGCAGGGCAGGGGGCGTCCAGGCATGCCCGAGCAGGCCGAGACGGCCACCCCGCAACCTGCGATGCCCAGCATCCGCGTGCTCCTCGTCGCTCCGTGTGAGTCGGTCCGCTCCGCTCTGTACGGCGGCCGACCTGTCGATGCTACGCCCGGCGGGGCGTCCGGGTCAGCGTGATTCTGGGCACCTGGCCGGATGGGCGCACGCCGGCGGGATCATGCGATGTGCGGATGACGGCACCGAATACCCTGGCCGCATGCCCGCTCCCGTCCCCGCCCTCGTCCGCATCGCACTCTTCGGATCGGGGGCGGGAACGACAGCCGCGGCGGTCATGGAGGTCGTCGCGGCGGAGCTTCCCACGGCCAGGGTCTGCCTGGTTCTCGGGAACAACAGCCGGTCGGGCGTGCTGGAGGGCGCCCGGGAGCGAGGCGTGCCGGCCCTGCACCTCAGCAGTGCGACGCACCCGGACCCGGACGAGCTCGACGTGGCGACCGTCTCGGCGCTGGACGGGGCGGGAGCCGACCTGATCGTTCTCGCCGGGTACCTGAAGAAGCTGGGCCCGCAGGTCCTGGCCCGGTATGCCGGCAGGATCGTGAACACGCACCCGGCGCTGCTCCCGGCGTACGGCGGCGTCGGGATGTACGGCGACAGGGTGCACGCGGCGGTGCTGGCCGACGGTGCGACGGTCACCGGGGCCTCCGTCCATGCCGTGACCGCCGAGTACGACGAGGGCCCCGTCCTCGCGCAGGCTCGCGTCCCTGTGCTTCCCGACGACGACGTCCCCTCGCTCCGCGCGCGAGTCCAGGCGGCCGAGAAGGAGCTGCTCCTCGGCTGGCTGCGTGAGTGGTGCGCGTCAGGCGGGTGGCGGCCAGGCCAGTGACGCGTCGCGGCCGGACCGGCGCCAGGGCGACCAGGGGCGTCGCTAGATCGAATGCACCTCGGCCTCGAGGGTGGCGATCGCCTCAGTGGCGTCCAGGTCTCCTACGAGCACCCGGAGGGTCAGGCCGTCGGCGAGCGCAAGGAGGCGGCGTGCCTGCTGGTGGGCCTTGCCCTCACCCTCGCCGGTCGGGCGGGCGGCCAGGACGAGTCGGGCGCACTCGTCCTCCGCGCCCCGGCGGGCCTCGGCCAGCAGCCGTCGGATCTCGGGGTGGCTGATGGCCTTGGCGACGTAGGCGTACCAGACGCTCACCCCGAACCGCCCCGCCTCGTCGTGTGGCACCTGCTGGGTGACGACGTGCAGGAGCCGGTCGCGGGGGGACGCTCCCTCGGTCTCGAGGTACCCGGTGTAGGCGGAGCCGATGAGCGCCTCGCAGCCGGCGACCACCAAGGCCTCCTTGGTGCCGAAGTAGTGCTGGATGCGGCCGGCGGACACCTCGGCCGCGGCGGCCACGTGGCGCAGGCTGACGCCCTCGATGCCGTGCTCGGCGATCACGTACCAGAGTGCGTGGACGATCTCGGTGCGGCGCTCTTCGTGGTCCACGACTCGGGGCATGCGGTCACTGTAGCAATACGATCGCATCGCATCTGTTACGATGCGATCGTATTGTCAAACGAACCGACGTTGGGGGACCTCATGAGCAAGCGCACCTCGGCGGACCTGAAGCGCCGCCGCTGGCCGATCGTCCTCCTGGCCGTCGTCGCGCTGGTCTCGACCTGCACGGCGGCCCTCCTGGCGTCGGGCGGGCCGGGCGTCGGGTACTTCCGCACCCTCGAGGGTCGCGCGACCTACGAGGCCGCCTACGCCGCCGCGCTCGGGCGCCTGTCCCAGCCCACCGAGGTGCACGACGTCGAGACGAGCTTCGGCACCGTCCGCGCCTATGCCTGGGTCCACGAGGGCGAGCCGGACGCGATCCCGGTGCTGCTGCTGCCGGGGCGGTCCGCCGCGGTGCCCATGTGGGCCGACAACCTGCCGCACTACGCAGAGAACCGGACGGTGTACGCGTTCGACAGCCTCGGTGACACCGGGCTGTCGGTGCAGACGGTCCCGATGCGCGACATCTCCGAGTCGGCGCGGTGGGTCGAGGAGGCGATGGCGGGGCTGGGCATCGACCGCGCACACCTCGTCGGGCACTCGCAGGGTGGCGGTCTCGCGGCGTCCGTGGCGGTTCATCACCCAGACCGGCTGGCGAGCCTGACGCTCGTCGAGCCGATCCTCACCCTGGGCACGTTGCCGGTCTCGGTCATCCTGGCCTCGGTCCCCGCTACCCTGCCGTTCGTGCCGGAGTCGTGGCGCACGGCGGCGCTGAACAGCATCGGCGGGGTCGCTGATGAAGAGGTCGACCCCGGCGACCCGCTGGCGCGGATGATCGCCGCAGGGTCGCGGCACTTCAGCTCGTCGTCGTTGCCCAACCCCGTGCAGCTCAGTGACCCCCAGCTCGAAGGCCTGGAGATGCCGGTGTATGTGGCGATCGCCGAGCGCTCGCTCGCCGGTGGCGACGGCGCAGCCGAGCGGGCCGGGCTGATCCCGGACGCGCAGGTCCGGGTCTGGCCGGGAACCACGCACTCGCTCCCGATGCAGGTGGCGCCGGAGCTGGACGCGGAGCTCGAGGCCTTCTGGTCGAGGAGCGAGTGACCGGTGACGCCACTCCGCCGTGCGCTTTCGCGCTGCGGTGGCACGCTGGAGGGGTTCGAAACCCCTCACGAAGGAGCAGGTCGAGATGGTCGACATCCGGCGCGGATTCTCCAGTTTCTCAGTGAACGACATCGACGCCGCCCGCGCGTTCTACGCCGACACTCTCGGGCTCGTGACCACCGTCCCGAGCGAGGTCGGTGGCCTGGAGCTGCACCTCCCGGGCGGTGGGGACGTGTTCGTCTACCCGAAGGACAACCACACCCCGGCGACGTTCACCGTGATGCACCTGGTGGTGGACGACATCGACGCGGCGGTCGACGAGCTCACCGGGAAGGGCGCCACCTTTGAGCGGTACGAGGGCTTCAGCCAGGACGAGAAGGGCATCGCGCGCGGGCTCATGGGGAGCGGCGGCGACGGCGCCTGGCTCCAGGACCCGGCGGGCAACATCATCGGGCTGATGAGCGGCGAGGGGTAGGCGGGTATATGCGGATCATGGCGAACCGGCCGTCGACCCGCCGCCAGGGCGGGTCGACGGCCGGTTGCTGAGCCTCTGAGGAGCTCAGCTCGTGCAGGTCAGAGCCGGGCTCGGCGGCGTGCCGCTGCCCACCAGGCCGAAGGTCGTGGTTCCGCCGGCCGGGAGGCGGCCGTTCCAGTCCGCGCTCCGGACGACGAAGAGGTCGCCCTGCACGGTCAGCGTTCCGTTCCACACCTGGTCCACGCGCTCGCCCGACGAACGCCAGGCGACGCTCCACGACGTCGACGGGGAGCCGGCCTTGACGGTCACCTCGCCCTGGAAGCCGCCGGGCCAGGAGTTCACGGTGCGGTACGTCGCTGAGCAGGCGCCGGCGGGGGTCGGAGTGACGGTGGGGGTCGGGCCTGGCGTCGGGGAGACGGTGGGCGTGGGTCCCGAGGTCGGCGAGGCGGTCGGCGTCGGCCCTGAGGTCGGGGGGACCGTGGGGGTGGGCGTCGTCGACGTCAGGGACGTGAAGAACCGCCAGACCTCGCCAGGGACCCACGACTGCGCCTGGCCGCGGTCCTTGGCGTCCCACTGGTGGCCGCTGTCGGACGCGATCCACACGACCGGGTACCCGTCGCGGCAGGTGTAGTCCGTCCGTACGTGGGTGCCGCTTCCCGCCGCGGGCTCGGGCGCCTGCTTGGCCTGGCAACCGTTCGTCTGCAGGGCCCGGTCTCGCAGCGCACGGCCCTGGGAGATGTTCAGGACGTCGTCCACGACGCCGTGGGAGCCCAGGTACGCGATGGGCTGCGTGCCACCGGTGCATCCGGACAGCTGGGCGCCGTTCAGGACCGCGACCGCGCGGAACACGTCGGCGCGGGCGCACGCCAGGGCGTTGCTCATGCCGCCGCCGTAGCTGAAGCCGGTCGCGAACCGCTGCGTCGTGTCGATGCAGAGTGCGGACTCGACGGTGCGCAGCACGTTGTCCACGAACGTGACGTCCTGGCCGTTGCTGTTGGGCCAGGCGTTGTCGATGCCCTGCGGGGCGACGAACACCGTGCTCTGGCCCGCGAGCGGCTTGAGGCCGTAGAAGCCCTGGTTCACCACGTCCGCGGACGTGCCGTGCCACCAGTGCAGCCCCACGACGAGGCGGTAGGGACGGTTCGGGTCGTACCCCGCGGGCACGTCGAGCCGGAACGTGCGGGACTGCCCGCCGCTCGTGAGGGTGTGGGTGCCGGTCGCCAGGCCGGCGGGCTTGCCGCACCCGGCGGTGGCCGACGTCGTGACGGCGCCCCCGAGCAGTGCGGCGGCGGGGACGGTCAGTCCTCCGATGGCGAGCAGGGCGGCCGCGGCCGCCAGCAGTGCCCGGCGGCCTCGGGATGGTCTGGGGTGTCGCATGGTGTCGCTCCCTCCAGCAGGTCCCCAGCCGCTCTGCCGAGGACGGTGTCTGCGGGCCGACGCCCGCCAGTCGGGCGAATGTAACGATAAATCTCGCCGGACTGAACGGTGCTAAACGGTTCACACCGCCCGGCCGCCAGCACGGTCACCGGCGGGTGGTGACGAGCGGTGCGAGGGCGACGAGGGCGGCCGCCGAGAGTACGTGCCACACGGCGTGCCCCTGGAACAGGGACGACGGGTCGCACAGAGGTGCGCCCGTGCGGGACAGCGACCCGACGAGCCCGCCCACCGCGAGCAGGCCGAGCGCCCAGGCGACACGGAGGCGCACGGCGGGCTCGTGGCGCGCCCGCTCGAGCACCAGCAGCGCGGCCACGACGGCCACGCCGACCTGTGCCAGGTCCCCGGCGCGCGGCCGGACGAGCACGGGGACCATGAGGGCAGCGGTGGGTGCCACCCACCACCACCAGCGGCGCGGCCTGCCGGCCAGCACCGCGACACCGTCGGCCGCGACGAAGCAGAGCACACCGACCAGCGGCAGGTCATGGACGACGTCGGACCAGGCGGGGTCAGGCCCGTGCTGCACCACGGAGCCGACGCCGATCCCGGCGACGAGGACGACGTACGCATGAGGCACGGGCCGGCCCGCCCGGCGGAGGAGCGCGACGATCACCACCGCTGCCACCACGTACGCGAGCGAGGTCACCGCCGAGACGGGCTCGACGAGCAAGCCGTCACCGGCCCGCTCGCAGCCGGGGTGCGGCTCCGGGTCGATGTCCATGCCGTCCTCCGTGGGTTAAATGTGGCGGGTGCGTGCCGTCAGGATGCCTGCCGGGCGCACCAGGTCTAGCGTGCGCTCACACGGCTACCTGCCGTCATCCCCCCATGGAGGCACTGTGCGCAAGTCACTTCTGGCGGCCACCGCGCTCGCCGGCCTGGTCATCGCATCGGCGACACCCGCCGTCGCGATCACCGGCAACTACGTCGAGGACTACGAGCACCCGTACGTCGGCCTGGTCACCACCTTCGACGCCGAAGGTGAGTTCCTCGGCCGCTGTTCCGGTTCGCTGGTCACCCCCACCGTGTTCCTCACGGCCGGGCACTGCACGGACGACGTCGCGACGGCGGTCGTCTACTTCCAGCAGGACGCGGGCGTCAACTACGACCCCGAGACGCAGCTCGACCCCGTCACCGGTTACCCGGAGTTCTGCGCGGGCGACACCCTCGGCGACGTCTGCGCGACGTCCGACGAGGCGTACAACTGGGGCTTCGACAACTTCGCCGGGTTCCCCGACACCAAGGACCTCGGGCTGGTGATCCTCGACCAGCCGATCATGCTCGACGAGTACGGCTCGCTCGCGGCGGTCGGTTCGCTGGACCGCCTCGCGACGATGCAGGGCCAGCAGGACGTGGTCTTCACGGCCAGCGGCTATGGCCTGTCGTACAGCAGCCCGGTCGCGGTGGAGTCGTTCCGCGAGCGGCTGATGGCGTCCGCCCGCCTGACGAACCTGACCAGCAACAACACCGGCGGGTTCAACATTCAGACGACCGGGAACGGCAAGGGCAAGGGCGGCACCTGCTCGGGTGACTCCGGCGGGCCGATCTTCTACGGCGACCACACGTCGAACACGATCGTGGCCGTCACCTCGTTCGGCCTGAACTCGTACTGCCGCGGCACCGACTTCAGCTACCGCGTCGACACCCAGGCGGCGCAGGACTGGATCCGCTCGATCATCGGGGACGAGGAGTTCGCCCAGATCGACATCGTCGCCATCTGACCACGCACCGGCCCCTCCCTCGCGACCTCGTCGGTCCCGAGGGAGGGGCCTCAGGCTGTCTCGGGGCGCTTCTTGCGCGCGAACCGTGCCGGGAGGTCGGGCCCGTCCCACACCTGGATCGCGTGCCAGATCGACGCGGCGATCGGGACGGCGAGCACGGCGCCGGTGATCCCGACGAGCACCGTCCCTGCCGTCAGGGCGAACAGGATCACGAGCGGGTGCAGGCGCAGGGTCCGGCCCATGACGATGGGCTGGAGGAAGTCGCCCTCGAGCTGGTTCACGACGACGACGATCGCGACGACGATGAGCGCCTCGACCGGCCCGACGGCGACGAGCGTCACCAGGGCAGCGAGGATGCCGGCCAGGGTGGCGCCGACCAGGGGGATGAAGGCGAGCAGGAAGACCAGCACGGACAAGGGGATGACGAGCGGCACGCCTACGATCGCGAGGCCGACGCCGATGCCGACCGCGTCGACGGTCGCCACGATCGCTGTCCCGCGCACGTAGCCGCCGAGCGTACGGATGGTCGCGGCGCCGACGCGCTTTCCCCGCTCGTACCGGTGACCCTCGAACGGGCGCAGCAGGAACTCCCACATCGCCGGTCCGTCCTTCAGGAAGAAGAACAGGACGACGATCATGATGAAGAAGCCCGCGACGAAGTCGGCGGTCTGGGACACGCCCGCGACGGCACCGGAGCCCACGGCGTCCGACCGCAGCAGGTTCATGGCGGACTCGCGTACCGACGCGATCTGCTCCTCGGTGATGTCGAACGGCAGGTTCTGGAGGTAGGCCTGCAGGGAGTCGAAGCCCTCGAGCGCCTGGTCCCGCAGCTCGTCCCACTGGTCCACGACGGCCCGCACGACGAGCCACACGATCGCCGACAGCAGCGCGATCAGGGCGAGGAGCGAGATCCACGTCGCGAGGATCGGCGGCAGGCCGCGTCGGCGCAGGAAGGCGACCAGCGGGGAGATTGCCGCCGCCAGCACCAGCGCGATGAGGACGGGGATCACGACGAGGGTCAGGCGCGTGCCCACGAAGCCGAAGACGGCGACGACCGCGACGACCGCGAGGATCTGCAGCGACCGCGTGCCGACGCGACCGAAGCCGTCCGACCACAGCTGGGAGGCTCTCGGATCCGCAGGTGCCTCGTGGTCGTCCGGCGGCTGAGCCTCGACGCTGCGCGTCAGGACGTTCTGGCGGGCGGGGGGCGGTTTGCGGCGGCCGAAGAGACCCATCGCCTGTCCTCCTCGTGCTGGATCCGGCGAGCACCGGACATACCGACGCTATTGCGGTCGGGCCCGGGTCGCGCGGCGGCCCCTGTCGAGACAGCGCAAACCCGAGGCTGTCCCGACAGGGGCCGGTGATGATCGTCGACTATGGCCCTCAGGCCTGGCGGCGCCGACGGGCGAGGATCATGAGGCCGGCGCCGACGAGGAGAGCGGTGGCGGCGAGCGCGGCCACGGTCGTCGCGGTGGAAGGCCCCGTGGCGGGGAGCATCTCGGCAGGGCGCCCGGCGCCGGCGGTGGGCGTGGCCGCCCGCCCGGTCAGCGGAGCCGCTGCCGGTGCGGCAGATGTGGCCGACGTCGTAGGCGTGGCGGTGGGTGCGGCCGACGTCGTGGGCGTGGCGGTGGGTGTGGCCGAGGTCGTGGGCGTGGG
Organism: Antribacter gilvus; assembly: GCF_003946865.1. Classification (GTDB taxonomy): domain Bacteria; phylum Actinomycetota; class Actinomycetes; order Actinomycetales; family Cellulomonadaceae; genus Antribacter; species Antribacter gilvus. Next base: position 1,455 of record NZ_QXTH01000021.1, on the reverse strand, counting down.
CGTGGCGGTGGGTGCGGCGGCCTGCGCGTCGAGGGCGCGTGCTGCGAACTGCCCGTTCAGCAGGAACTCACGAAGGTCCGCGGGGGTGCCCGCCAGCGCTGCCCGCGCCGCCGCGTCGAGTGCCGGACCGCTGTTGTTCGCGCCACCGGTCAGCATCGTTGCGGCAGCCAGCCGGTCGTCGGCGTACTGGGCCTGGGCGAAGCCGGTCGAGAGGAACTCGGACAGGGCCGCGGGGTCGCTGCTGGCCAGGGCCGCCTGTGCGGCGGTCTTGACGGTGGGGCCGGTCGCGGCCTCGAGGACGCGTGCCACCCGCAGGCGTTCGTCGGCGTACCACGCAGCCCGGTAGCCCCCGTCGACGAAGGCCTTCAGCCCCTCCCACGCCCCGGCCAGCGCTTCCGTCGCTGCCTGCTGCGTCACCGGGCTGTCGGCGGCGGTCGCCAGGACCTCGGCCCAGGCCCGGTACTCCTCCTCCGACGTCCCGTGGAAACCTGCCTCGACGAAGGCCCGGACGTCTGTCACGGGGTCTGCCGCAGCGGCCGACACGGCTCCGCCTCCGAAGCCCACCACTGCCAGCACCACGGCGACGCCGAGCGAACGCATGAAATTCCGCACCAGCACAAGCTCCTTGTTATCGACATGGGCTCAGCGGCACGGTGTCCACAGGACACGGGCCAAACCCCCGCGGTACTCTAACGTCTTTATGGCTGTTTAGGCCGATTTGCCGGATCGCATCCGAAGTCGGGCCCGTTGCGCGCCTATCCCCCGAGCGGGGGAGGGGGTTCACGCAGAGGGGGGATGGCGACAGGTCGACGGTCACGGACGATCGGCCACATGACCATCGCACCCGAGAAGTTCCACGCACCGGCCACCGGAGCGAGGCGCGGAACGCACCGCCTGGCGCACGTCGTCGCCCTGCTCACGCTCCCGTCGGGCCTGTGGCGGATCGCCCTGGTGGCCGGGCTGCCGGTCGTCAGCGCCGCCATCGTTCTGCCGCTCGGGGAGCGGATCTATATCGTCAGCCTCTCGCTGGTCTCCGAGGCGGTGGCGCTGCTCGCCCTCGGACTGGTCCAGCACTGGGGCGAGGTGGCCCCTCGATGGCTGCCGATCATCGGCGGCCGACCGGTCCACCGGCTGGCAGCGACCATCCCCGCGGCGCTCGGGTCGGCGGCGCTCACCGGGATCTGGACGTTCGCCGCGATCGGGCTCGCCAACGGATTCGCCAACGGGACGCTCTACGAGTTCTTTCCGACCGACGCCCAGCGGACGATCCTGGTGCTCTGCTACGCGCCGCTGCTGGCCTGGGGCCCGCTGCTCGGGGTGCTGACCGTCGCCTACTTCCGGCGGCGCAGGACCAGCTAGATGTGATGTCCAGGGAGGTTGGTCAGTCGGCTGATCGGTGGCTGGTTTCCGATGGCGCTGTGGAGCCTGTGGTGATTGTAGAAGTGCAGCCACCCG
>NZ_QXTH01000020.1 GCF_003946865.1 Antribacter gilvus | reverse complement strand
CCGGGCCGCGACGGAACGCACGACGTTGGGACGATGAACGACCCAGTCGTCGAGACCGATCTCCGTCACCGACACGCGCACTTCCCCCTTGACATCCCGCCCCTGGTGTCCGGTTTGGTAAGAACGCCCCGGATGTTGCGACAATACAGCCCATGACGATCCACAGCACGACGGGCGGGACTCGCACTGCCCGCACCGCCCGCACCACCCGCGCAGGCCTGGTGCTCGGCGCCACGGTCTGCGTCGCGGCGCTCGTGGCCGGGTGCGACCCAGCCGGAGACCCCGGCGCGGCTCCGGCCACGTCCCCGGCCCCGGCCACATCGGCGTCCTCCACGGAGACCACGGCTCCGGCCGCCGCCGACGCTCCCGCATCGACGACGATCCCGTTCGAGGACGGACGGGTCCCCGACGGCTGGTCCGAGCGGGACGGCGTCGCGTGCGGGATGAGCGCGACCGACCTCGCGACGCAGGACGACCGGTTCCAGCTCGAGCTGGACGGCCCGATGGTCAGCGGCGCGGACGGTACCGCCTACCAGCCTGTCCTCCTCAGGGACGGCCTCGGCGACGACGCGGCGGTGGACTTCGGCGACGAAGTCCAGCTCGTGTGGTCGCAGGGCGGCGTGGTGGTCGACCTGGACGATGGCTGGTACGAAGGTGGCGGGCCGATCCTGCTGGCCGCCGACGCTCAGGGCCTCCCGACGGACGAATACTCAGTCTGGAAGGACGAGGTCGCGCTGCGCTGGACGAGCGGCCTCGCCCAGGTGTCGATCGCGACCTCCTGCTGGCCTGACGCCCCCCGCCCGGACGGCGAGTACGAGCTGCGTGCGGTGGCCCTGGCGATGGCCGACGGCGCGAGCCACCTCGTGGTGAGCGAACCTGTCATCGTGGAGTGGGTCGGCCCGGCCGTCGGCTGACGCTGGGGCGTCGGCGGGTCACACCGCCGACGCCCACCCCGCCGGGTCGCTCTCGCCCGGGATCGCCTGGAGGCCCTGCCACAGCACGAGGATCTCGAGCCATCGCGCCTCAGTGGGGCTCAAGGGCCGCACCGACTCGTACCCGGCGCGCAAGGTCTGCCGCACCGCCGTCGGCGTCGGCCGCCAGTCGGTGAAGAGCGTGCCGAGGTAGACGGAGGCCTTGGCCAGGTCGTGCACCCGGTGCCGCACCGTGACGTCGTCGAGGTCGAGCACCCCGACCACCCTCGAGCCCTGCGTGAGGAGGTTGGCCGCGCGGAAGTCGTTGTGGACGAGCTGGGGCTCGTCATCGAGGTCTGGCGCGGCTGACAACAGGCTCTTGAGCCGCTGCGACGCCTCCGGTGCGAAGCCGCGATCCCCGCGGGCGAGCCAGTCGTCGATCCGTTGCCTGAGCGCGGCGGAGGCTTCGGCGGGCTCCGCGGCCGCCCCCGTGCCGAGTCCCGCGGCGGCCCGAGCGGCCGGAGGCAGGTCGCGCCCGATCGCGCCGAGCGCCCGGTGCACCTCGGCCAGACAGGCTCCCGCCGCGACGACGGCCGCCTCGTCCGTCACGTCCAGCCAGTCTCCGGTCAGCTCGGGCAGCACGGTGAGAGACAGCGGCCCCGACGGCCCGGCCAGCGTCAACCGGTCGCGCCCGTCCGTCGTCGCGACAGGCGCTGCCACCGGGACGCCCCGGTCGGCGAGCGCCCGCAGCAACCACGTGGAGGCCTCCAGACGCGCAAAGAGCCTTTGGCTGTGCGACCACTTGACCACCAGGCGGCCACGGTCGCTCTCCACCCACGCGATGGCGTTGTGGTCGCTGATCACCATCCGGGAGCAGCCGACGACGGCGATGCCCCAGGTCTCACTGAGCGCTGCCGAGACCCAGCCCGTGGCGGCGTCGAATCCGCTGAACCCGAACCGTTCCCGGAGCGCGGCCTCCGGCTCGACCCGCTCCCACAGCATGGACAACCCGAGAGGCAGCATCCGCACAGGGTAGCCGGGGGCATCGGTCAGGAATCGAGAAGCACGAGGTGGGGCGCGGTCCATACCGTGAAGCCATGGCAAACATCGACGCCGTCACCCTCGAGGTGACCGACCCCAGCACCGCCCGTTCGTTCTACGACACCGCTCTCGGCCTGGGCGACCGTGTCCGCTTCCGAGCCACCGACGCGCCCAGCGAGGGCTTCCGCGGCTACACCCTCTCCCTCATCGTGTCCCAGCCGGCGAACGCCCACGCCCTGTTCGACGCCGCCGTCGAGGCCGGGGCCATCCCGGTCAAGCCGGTGACGAAGTCCCTCTGGGGGCACGGCGGCGTGGTCCAGGCGCCTGACGGCACGCTCTGGCAGCTGTCCACCTCGGCCAAGAAGGACACCGGCCCGGCGACGCGCGAGTTCGACGAGATCGTCCTCCTGCTCGGGGTGGAGGACGTCAAGGCGAGCAAGAAGTTCTACGTGGAGCGCGGGCTGACCGTGGGCCGGAGCGTCGGCTCCTATGCGGACTTCGCCCTCCCGTCGAGCCCCATCGGGCTGGGCCTCTACAAGCGGCGTTCCCTGGCCAAGACCGTGGGCGTGCCGGCGGAGGGGTCGGGTTCCCACCGACTGGTCGTGAACGGCGACCTCGGGAGCGTCACGGACCCGGACGGGTTCGTCTGGGAGCCTGCCGGAGCCTGACGCTCCTACCGCGCCGCGGGCCGCGGCGCGCCCACGCGCACGTCGACGCCGGGCGACCAGTGGACGAGCGGCTCGCCGTCGGGCAGCGGCAGCCCGGCGTCGGCGGGCAGGCTGGTGCTGAGGTGGTCCAGGCGCGCCCGGTGGAGCGGCCACGGCTGGTGCTCGACCGGCACGCGCCAGAGCCGGCCGAGGTGCGGGGTGAACACCGACCACCGGCCGGTGAGCGACGTGACCAGCCCGTCCGGTTCCCCCTCCGGACCGACCGCGACGAGGGCGCTGGTGCCCTCAGCCTCGTACGAGGTGGCGTCCGTCGTCGTCCGGACGCGACCCGGCGAGTACACGTACGGCAGGCCGAGCCCCGCGCGGAGCAGCCCGACCACCACCCGCCGCGAGCAGAGGATCCGCAGGAACAGCACGCCGTCGTGCTCGCCGTCCGACACGTACGTCCGCAGGTTGAGCTCGGCGAACGTCGAGAACCGGGGGACCGCCGAGAGGCCGGGGGCACGCAGCCCCGCGAGGCGGAACGGCACCAGCCCGAGCCAGGCCGACCCGTCGAGCTCCTGCACCTCGAGCCCTGCAGGCACGACCCGCCGGAGCGTGTCGGCCGGGTACCGCCAGTGGACGAACGCGAGGTGCTCCCACCGCTGCAGGTTCAGCGGACGCCGCACGGGTTCGTCAGGTAGGCGGCCGCTCATCTCCTCAGCGTCGTCGCGGACGGGCCGGTTCGCGCGCGGAGGCCTTGGCGGCGACGCGCTGGTGTGCGACGCGGCTCGCGCACCTGCGAGGATTCCCGCATGACCATCCGCACCCCCGTCTTCGACCTGACCGGGCAGGTCGCCCTCGTCACCGGCGCCAACCGCGGCCTCGGCCGCGCGATCGCGCTGGCGCTCGCCGCAGCGGGGGCCGACGTCGCCCTCGGGGTGCGCACACCTGGGACCGGCGACGAGCTCGTCCGGGAGATCGAGGGGATGGGGCGCCGGGCCGTCGTCGTACGCCTCGACGTGCGGGACCTGGCGCTCTCGCGTGCGGCGATGGACGAGGCGGTGGCGGTGCTCGGCCGCCTGGACGTTCTCGTGAACAACGCGGGCGGCGGGATCGACAGCCCGGCCCTCGACGTCACGGAGGACGACTTCGCCGCCGTCTGGGAGCTCAACGTCCGGTCGACGTTCTTCCTCTCCCAGCACGCGGCCCGCACCATGCGCGACTCGGGCGGCGGCGCGATCGTCAACATCGCCTCCCAGGCGGCGCTCGTCGCCCTGCCGGGGGAGGCGTCGTACTGCACGGCGAAGGCGGCCGTGGTGCACCTGACGAAGTGCCTCGCCGTCGAGTGGGGCGAGCTCGGCATCCGCGTCAACGCGGTGGCGCCCACGTTCGTCGAGACGGACGGCACGCAACGCGTCCTGTCGGACCCGGACCGGAGGGCCGAGATCGTGGACCGGATCGCCGCCCTGCACCGCGTCGGCGTTCCGGAGGAGGTCGCGGGGGCCGTCGTGTTCCTCGCGTCGCCCGCGGCGTCGCTGATCACGGGCACGGTGCTGCCGATCGACGGCGGCTGGACGGCGCGGTGAGCATGCAGGCCGACTGAGCTCCGCGACCAGGCGATCGTGCAGCGAAACGGGCCGCGAACGCTTCACGATCGCCTGGTCGCGCGCCTCGTCGCGTCGGTCGCGGGCCTGTGGGGCAAGCGTGCGCCCCTCCTTGGCCGGGGGGACGGCCGACAGGAGGGGCGCACGCGTTCAGGGGGCGGCCGTCACGGGACGTAGGCCGCCAGGTCGGCCAGGTCGAGGGCCGCGCCCTCGACGGTGACGGCGCTGCCGGTCACGGCGGCGGACGGAGCCTCGGCGCCTGACCCGAGCGCGACCACGAGGTCGAACCCGGCCTCCGTGCCGGATCGCTGCAGGCGGAACGCCCCGCCGGACAGCTCGGCGGTGACGCCGTCGGCGTCGAGGACCCAGCCGCGCAGCCAGGCGTCGCCGCGGCGCAGCGTGAACTGCAGCGTCGAGCCCTGGCGCTCCGTCTCCAGGGTGGTGCCCGCCTCGGGGGCGAGCTGCCACGTCCAGGTGTGCGCGACGTCGTCGGCGAACCGGTCCGAGAAGGCGAGCACGGCGTCCGTGGCACCGCGGTCGGTCAGGTCGACGACGGCGTCGCGCGTCGCGGCGTCCACGCCGAACGCCGCCGGGTTGGCGAGCGACACGAAGCCGCCGCCCTGCTCGGGGAAGGCGCGCGAGACCGACGTCGTCCCCTGGCCGACCACCTGGGTGGTGGCGCCGTCGACCAGGACCCGCGAGTACTTCGCGGCGTTGGCCTGGTCCTTGCCGGGCTGGGCCGCCCACAGGGTGTCGTGGCTGATCAGGGAGAGGCCGAAGGCGTCGTAGCCCTGCCAGCCCAGGTGGCTGCGGTTGCGGTTGTTGAGCTGCAGCAGGGTGTCGTCGGCGTCGGCGAGCCGGTTGCGGAACGTGTAGGCGCCCGCGTCGTCGTCGAGGAGGGCGGGCAGGACCGTGTCCGGCGAGTACGCCTCGTACCCGCGGACCTGCTCCGGCCAGTCGACGAGGGCCTGCGTGACGTAGCCGGGCGAGTACCAAGGGCTCGCCGACCGGTGCCCCGCGGTGCGTTCGAACAGCTCCACGAGGGGACCGACGAGCCTGTCCTCCGCCGCGCGCTCGAGGTACAGCGGGTACGCGGTGACCGGCGAGGCCGTGCCGACGCCCCACTGCAGCCGGGTCGGGCGCTGGCGCAGGGAGACGGTGCGCAGCAGCAGGTCGGTCGTGCGGGGCGCGTACCAGGACTCGCGCAGGGCGTCGATGCCCGCGTCGAACGAGGCGAGCGTGCCCGAGGTCGCGATCATCGCGTCGTAGTCGAGGTAGTCCAGGCCCTCCTGGTAGTGCCCGGCGGCCGTGTTCGCCGCCTCGTTGTGCTGCCGCAGCTGGTCCACCAGCTGCCCGACGCGCGCCTCGCGCAGCCCGTAGCCGCCGTCCCCGCGCACGGCCAGGTGCTGGGCCAGCTCGGCGCCGCGCACGACGCCCACCCAGTTGCTCGCCTTGTCGGGAAGCGTCAGGTTCGGGTGCGAGACGAGCTCGAAGAATGCGGCCGTGCGCTCGAAGAAAGCGACCGCCTGCGCCCGCTGGTCCTCGCTCCAGCCCTGGTACGCCCAGTCATAGACGAGGGCCAGCTGCGACACCGGGTTGGCGGTGTCGAGCTCCTGCTTGGCGCCGAACGGCACCTGCGCCGCCGAGGCGGCGAACCCCTCGAAGGCGAGGTCGGCATAGCGCTGCTCGCCCGTGACGGCGTACAGGAAGGCGGCCTCGCGGGCCCAGCGGTCCGGCGTCGTCCCGGCGGCCGCGCGGCCGCCCTCGACCCGGCGCACGACGGCGCGCCACGCGTCCTGCGGAGTGCCCGGCTCCGCCACCTGGCGCCGGATCTTCGCGACGGTGTCCGCGTCGAGCCCGATGCGCGGGTGCTGCAGGCCCGCCACCTCGGCCGTCGCCAGGACGGTGCCGTCCGCGTCGACGAGGGCGGCCCGCCGCACCTCGTCGCCCAGGCCCGGCAGCCCGGCGACGTCGGCCCCGCCGAAGCGCCCCACGGGCAGCGACTGGACGGTGCTCACCGTCTCGCCGACCTGGAACGGGCGGTTCCCGCTGACCACGGCGAGCGGCCCCGGAGCGTCCGCCGCAGCCCGGAACCCGGCACGAAGACCGCCGTCGGTGCGGGTCAGCGAGAGGTAGCTCGTGGCGGTCGGGTCGGTGGCGGGGGAGCGTCGGGTGACGGCGTTCGTCCGACCGGCCTCGGTGCCGTCCTCGCTGCGCGCGACGACGACGTACGTGTAGTCGGTGCCCGGCTCCCACTCGACGTCGGCCAGCGCCGTGACCGTGCCCGGCACGCTGCGCAGCAGGTTGCCGGCGGCGGGCTCGAACGGTTCCGTCCCGGCCGCACGGTGCACGTCGTAGGTGGCCGCGACCACGCCCGGTCCGGCGGTCCAGCGGAGCGCCACGTCGCCCGCGGGTGACGTCTCCGCCCGCAGCAGGGTGCCCGACGACGGCGTGATCGTCAGGTCGTCGACGTCCTGCGTGGCGCGCAGGCCGTCGTTGAACACGTGCACGCGGACGCCGGTGGCGCTCGCGGGAACCGTGAAGACCTCGGTGGTGGTCTGCCAGCCGTCGGTAGCGGTGCTGCGGCCGAAGAACCAGCTCTCGTTGTTCGCACCGAGGACGTTGATCCGGACCCCGGCCCTGCCCGTGCCGGACGGCGCAGTGACGCGGCTGGTGTAGGTCAGGGCGAACGTCCGGGAGGCGGCGGGCAGCGGCACGTCGCGGACCAGGGCGAGGCGGCTCGTTGTCGTGTCGGTGACGACCCGCACTGCACTGCCCGTCGTGGGGCCCTCGACCTGAGCGACCGAGCCGGTCCCGGCGGCGTTCCAGCGGGACCAGCCGGTCGGCAGGGCGCCGCTCCAGTCCTCGAAGCCTTCGGCGAGCACGGGGGTCTCGGACGGGGTGGTGGCGCTCGCGGTCGTGCTCGCCGTGGTGCTCGTCGTCGTGCTCGCCGTGGCCGGCAGGGCCGCGGTGGCCGCCGGGGCGAGCAGCGCGGCGGCCAGCACGGCCGCCGTCGTGAAACCCGCGCCGGTGCGGGTCCGGAGGTGTACGGCGTCGGGCGCAGGGTGCGGCGGACGGGTGTGGAACATGGCGCTCCTCGGGGAGGCTGGCTCGTCGTCGAGCGGGTGGGGGTCCAGGCGTGTCGGCGACAGTAACCGGTTACTACTGGGAGCGACAAGACGAGGGTTCGACGGAGTGAGCGCTTCTTACGAATGGCGGAATATCACCGCTCATCGATGGACCGGCGAGCAGGAAGCGGTTACTCTCGCGCGGCCGGTCTGCGCGTCGCGGCGTGCTCCACCGAGTCGCGCAGGACCAGGTGCGTCCCCAGCACCACCGACCCCGTGGGGGAGGCGCCGGGGTCGAGCCCCACCCGTACGGCGGTGCGGCCCAGCTCCTCCATGGGAACGCTGACCGTGGTGAGGGCGGGCGCCAGGTGCGCGGCCAGCGGGACGTCGTCGTACCCCACGACCGACACGTCGTGGGGCACCCTCAGTCCCGCCTCGCGCAGGGCGCGCAGCACGCCGAGGGCGACATGGTCGTCGTACGCGAAGACGGCGGTGAAGTCCGGCTCACCGCCGGTCTGCGCGAGGCGCTCGGACACGCGCCGGTAGCCGAAGGCGTCGCCGAACTCGCCCAGCACCAGGAGGCCCGGGTCTGCCTGTGCCCCGTGCGCCCCGAGGGCTCGGCGCCAGCCCGCCACGCGGTCGTCCGACGTCGTCCAGCCCTCTCTCCCGCCGACCAGCAGCACCCGGCGGTGCCCGTACGACAGCAGGTGGCTCACCGCGGCGAAGGCGCCGTGCTCGTTGTCGTACGTGACCACGTGCGCGGGAGCGTCCGGGCCCAGCCCGGGCCGTGCGCACAGCACGAGCCGCGAGCCGACGGCGGCCAGCGACGTCGCGTACGGCGCCAGCCTCTCGTAGTGCTCGGGCGTGCGATGGAAGCCGCCGACCAGGACGACGGTCTCTGCCCCCTGCTCGCGCAGCAGCTCGATCGTGGCGAGCTCACGGGCGGCGTCGCCCCCGGTGGTGCCGATGAGGCAGAGCCGCCCCTGGCGCGCGGCCTCGTCCTGGGCGCCCTGCGCCACCGCTGCGTAGAACGGCGTGGTGACGTTCGCCAGCACGATCGCGACGGTGTTGCTGCGCCTGCTCGACAGCGCCCGCGCATGAGCGTTGGCCACGTAGTCGAGGTCCGCCACGGCCTTGCGCACCCTGGCCTGCGAAGCGGCCGACGTGGGGTAGTTGCCCGCGAGGACGCGGGAGACGGTGGCGACCGAGACCTGGGCCCGGTGGGCGACGTCCCGGATGGTGGGCTTCTGGTCGCGTCGGCCGGTGCTGGTCACGGGTCCAGTGTCGGCCCCCGGACGTGCGACGACAACGCGCGGGCCCCCGCCGCCCCGTGCCCGTCCGGGCCGCCGTATCCGCGACCAGGCGATCGTGCAGCGAATCGGGCCGCGAACGCGGCACGATCGCCTGGTCGCGCGTCTCGGCCGCTAGCGCCCGAGGGTGCCCGTACGTCGTCGGGCGTAGGTGCGCAGCGCGCGGAGCAGGTCCAGCTCCCTGAAGCCGGGCCAGTAGATGTCGCAGAAGATGAGCTCGGAGCGGACCGAGCGCCACGGGAAGAAGCCGGACAGGCGACGTTCGCCGCTGGTGCGGATGATCAGATCGATGTCGTCGTCCGGCGCGGCGACACGGGCGTCGACCATCTCGGGCTCAAGCGTCTGGACGATGTCGTCCAGGGAGTCGCCCCGGTCGTGGGCCTCCCAGAGAACCTGGCGGACGGCGTCCGCCACATCGCCGTACGGGTCGTAGCCGACGGCGAGCGTGAGCCGGCGCGGGCGCCCGCGTGTTGCGGCGACGGCTTTCTTGAGCGCGCGTGCCGTCGCGTCCGGGACCAGGTCGAGGTTCCCGGCGATGTGCAGCTCCCAGGCACCGCCGGGGCGTCGGACCCGCTCGGGGATCACTGTCTCGAGGAGGTGGAACAGGAAGGCCATCTGCGCGTCGTCGCGCTTGGTGATGTTGTCGACCGACAGCACGTAGACGCTCACCGCGCCGATGCCGGCGCTCGCGCACCAGCCCAGGACGCGGTCGAGGTGCTCGGCCCCGGCGCGATGGCCGAACCGGACGTCGTCCACGCCGACGCTACGTGCCCAGCGCCGGTTGCCGTCCATGATCAGCCCCAGGTGTGCCGGCACCGGTGAACCCCGCAGCTCGCGACGCAGGCGCGCGACCAGGAGACGGTCGATCGGGACGCGGAGCCACGGGGTGAGCGCCATGAGAGGGCACTCTAGCCCTCTGCGGTCAGCGCATCCGCTGCCGCCCGACGCCGCGCGGAATCCTCGCGCTCGTAGGCAACGAGCGACGCCGCCCTCACCCGCCGATGGGTTCCGACCGTGCGGTACTCGATCTTTCCGGCCTCAAGCAGCCCGATCAGGAACGGCCGCGATACGTTCAGTGCATCAGCTGCTTGCTGCGTGGTGAGTTCCGACTGCACTGGCAGCACGGCTACGCCTTCGCCCTGAGCAAAGCTGGAAAGAACCTCGGCCAGCGCGGCCAGTGCTGTCCGAGGCACGACGACGTCCGCACCGTCACCGAAGCGCAGGTGGACCGGCCCGTCGGACTTCAGTGCGTCTTCAAGTTCCGGCAGAGCGGATTGCGCAAGTTCCGCATCGGCAGGCTCGGGGACGAGCGAGGTCTCAGCAGACATGACGGCCCTCCATCGCATTAATCGAAGCATTCGCAACATCCGAAGCGTACCGACTCGCAGTTACCGATGTCGAGCGAGCCGACCTCACGCCTGCCGCGCCAGCGCCCGACCCAGGCGCTCAGCGCCCGCCGGGAACGCCCCAGGGTTCGCCCCCGAGTAGTTGAGCCTCATGAACGGTCCGGGCGGTTCGGCCGGGAACCACTCGTCGCCCGGCGCCACCAGGACCCCCGAGGCCTCGCAGTCGCGGACGAGCTGCTCGAGGTCGGTCGCGTCCGGCAGCCGGACCCAGAGGTTCAGGCCTCCCGTGGGCACCGAGGTGAGGTGGGCCTGAGGGACATGCTCCCGCAGGCTCGTGACGAGCAGGTCGCGCCGCGCCCGCAGCTGGTGCCGGAGGCTGCGGAGGTGGGTCTGCCAGCCGGGCTGCGTCACGACGTCGAGCGCCGCTGCCTGGAGGAGGCCGCTCACGTACATCGAGCCGGCGCTGAGGTCGGCGGAGATCCGCTGCTTGGCGGGGCCGCGCGCGATCACGGCCGCTACCCGGACGGCGGGGGACACGCTCTTGGTCAGCGAGCGGAGGTAGACCACGTGGCCGCCGTCGTCCATCGCGACGAGCGGCCTGGGGTCGGCGTCGATCGCGAAGTCGTGCGCCCAGTCGTCCTCGACGAGGAACGCGCCATAGGTGCGGACCACGTCCAGGATCTGGTGCGCGCCCGCGATCGACCACTGCGCGCCCGTGGGGTTGGCGAAGTTCGGCTGGGCGTAGAAGACGCGCGCGCCCGTCTCCTCGAAGGCCCTCGCCAGCTCGTCGGGGTCCGGCCCGTCCGGTCCGCTCGGCACGGGGATCACCTCGACGCCCGCCTGCGCGGCCGCGGTGATCGCGCCCCAGTAGGTCGGTGACTCCATCAGCAGCGGCTGCCCTGTCATGACCAGGGCACGGAAGACGGCGCTGAGTCCGCTCTGGCTGCCGGGCAGGACGACGACGTCGCCCGCCGCCGGAGGCGTGACGCCTACCGGCGTGGACCCGCCCACCTCGCTCGCGAACCAGGACCGCAGCTCCGGCAGCCCCGCCGCAGGGGAACGCGTGAGCGCCGCATCGCTCCGTGCGGCGCGCCCCAGGGCCGACCGGAGGAGCCGCTGCTGCAGGAGCTCGCGGTCCGGGTAGCCGGCGTGGAGGGCGACGGCGTCGACGGCGGCCTCACGCATCGTGGCGGACCCGGCGGGGATGCGGCTGCGGGGCGACCGGAGGGCCGCGCTCTGCCAGCCGTAGTCGACGGGCCGTGCCGTCCGGACAGCCCGGACGAACGTCCCGGCGCCCGGCCGGGTCTCGATCAGCCCCTGAGCGGCCAGCACGCGCATCGCCTTCTGGACCGTGACCGGGCTGGCCCCGTGCTCCGCCACCAGCGAGCGCGACGACGGGAGTCGTCCTCCGGCCGGCGCCTGGGCGATCCACGCCTGGAGCGCCGTGACGATCCGTCCACTGCTATCGTCAGTCATGTCAGCACACAGTAGCGCTATCGCCCAATCTCGACCACTGTTATCGAACCCCTCGACCGGTCTCTGGTGGGGACTCCTCGGCGTCGCGGCGTTCTCCTTCACCATGCCGTTCACCCGCGTGGCCGTGGGTGGCCTGTCGCCGCTGTTCATCGGCTCCGGCCGCGCGGTCGTCGCGGCGGCGCTCGCGGCGGTTGCGCTCGCGCTGACCCGGCAGCGCCCGCCCCGGGGGGTCCAGTGGGCTCGACTGGCCGTCGTGGCCGGGGGAGTGGTGGTCGGGTTCCCCCTGCTCTCCTCGTTCGCGCTGACCACGGCGCCCGCGAGCCACGGCGCGGTCGTCGTCGCGCTGCTCCCCGCGGCGACGGCCGTCATGGCCGTGCTCCGCGGCAAGGACCGGCCCCCGCGGGCGTTCTGGGCGCTCACCGCGGTCGGCGCGGTGGCCGCCGTCGCGTTCGCCGCCGTGCAGGGCGGCGGGATCGCCGGGCTCCGCTGGTCGGACGTGCTCTTCCTCGGCGCGGTCGTCACGGCCGCGATCGGGTACGCGGAGGGCGGGCTCCTCGCCCGCGAGCTCGGCGCCTGGCAGACCGTGTCGTGGGCCCTGGTGCTGTCGTTCCCCTTGATGCTGGGGCTGGCGGTCGCGGCGGCGGCCCAGCAGCCGCCGTCGGGCACCCCGGTGGAGTGGGCCGCCTTCGCCTACCTGGCCGTCGTGAGCATGTTCCTCGGCTTCTTCGCCTGGTACCGCGGTCTGGCCCTGGGGCCGATGGCTCGGGTCAGCCAGGTGCAGCTCGTCCAGCCGGTGCTGACCATCTGCTGGGCCGCCCTGCTCCTGGGCGAGGACCTCACCTGGGGCACGGTCGTGGGCGGGCTCGCCGTCGTGGCCTGCGCCGGGGCGGCGGTTCGGGTCCGCCTCGGCCGGTCGGTCCGCGGGGTCGGTCCCTTGTCGCCGGGTCGGTCGATAGACCGACCGACCCGGCGACAAGGGACCGACGCGGAGGCCGCTGGAAGCCTGAGGTGATCAGGCGGCGGTGGTGACCTCGATGCGCTGCGGTGCCGTGCCGGCGAAGACGCCGGAGATGGTCACCGTGAGGACACCGGCGTCGTAGGACGCGCGGACGGCCTCAGCGTCGACGGTCCTCGGGAGCGTCACGACGCGGCGGAACGAGCCGAAGCGGACCTCCCGGACGCGGCGGCCCTCGGACTCCTCCGAACGCTGGTCCTTGCGCTCGCCGCGCACCACGAGCTTGCGGTCCTCGACCTCGACTGTCACGTCGGTCGCCGGGTCGATGCCCGGCAGGTCGAGGCGGGCGACGAGGTCGTCGCCCTCGCGGTACACGTCGGCTGCGGGCGAGACGCCCGGGGCCGACCCCGGGGCGGTCGCGGTCCGGGGGCTCGGCACGTACTGGAGCCGGGCGACGGCGAACGGGGAACGGGTCAGGACAGTGGTCATGGTCTTCCTCCTCTGGACGGTGCTGCTGATGGGTCCAACTTGAGTCGGCCCCACTCAATTTCCGGGTTCGCCGACGGCGGACGGTGGCCGGTGCGGCACGGAGTCTCACCGGGCGCCAACAGGCTGGGGCTGCGCGGGATGTCCGGTGCGGCAGCCCCGTACGAGCTGGTCGACGCCCGGTCAACCCGCCCGGGCACGGACTGAACGCAGGCTGAGGACTTGCTCGGTATCCTTGCCTTTCCGTGACTTACCCTTGCCATATGCCGTACCGTCGTAGGACGGAGTCCGCGACGACGGCGTCGGGGCGTGCGTGCGACGGAGGTATCGATCATGCGAGTGACCGAGGCATTGCGGCGCAAGGGCGGAACGGTCGTCACCATCCCTTCGGACCGGAGCGTGCGCGAGCTGCTCGCCCTTCTCGCGGAGCACGGGATCGGTGCTGTCGTGGTGTCCGACGACGGATCCACCGTCAACGGCATCGTCAGCGAGCGCGACGTCGTCCGCCGGCTCCACGCGGACGGCGAGGCCATCCTTGACGGCCCGGTGGCGGCGATCATGACGGCCGACGTCCACACCTGCGGACCCGAGGTCACGCTGGACGAGCTGATGCCGCTGATGACGGAGCGCCGGATCCGGCACGTCCCCGTGCTGACGGGCGGCCGGCTGGTCGGGATCGTCAGCATCGGGGACGTGGTCAAGCACCGCATCAACGAGGTGCAGGACGAGCGCGACCAGCTGACGGCCTACATCACCGGGTAGCGGTGACGCAGGCCGTCACCGGTCAGCCGTTCGGGCGGAGGAAACCCCGGAGGTAGGAGCGCGTGATGTCCATGACCTGGGTGGCCCCCGGGTTCTGGGTCAGGACCCGCACGGTCGTGCTCGTCGAGGACAGCACGATCGCGACGTGCCCCGCGCCGCCGCTCCCGTTCGGGAAGTTGCTGCCCCAGACGGCCACGTCACCCTTGCGCGGTGCGCTCGACGCCGAGACGCGGGTGTACTTCGACGTGTCGTAGGTGTCGTAGAGCTGGTAGGCGTAGGAGACGGGCGGCCAGGAGGCGCCGACGACGTCGCGGTTGTAGTAGTTGAACAGGTCTACGCACTGGGCGCCGTAGTAGCCGTCGTAGTCGGCGTACCGGCCGTTCCAGGTGCTCACGAACGCGTCCACCCGGGCGGACAGGCCGGACCCGCACGCACCGGCGACCGGCCCGTCCGTGCCCGTGTTCATCCAGGCGTCGGCGGCGTACCCCGTGACGCCGCCGTAGCTGACGCGGTTCCAGAGCGTGCTCGTGCTGTACGGGCCGGTCACCGAGCTGCCGTAGACCACGCACTGGACCGTGAGCGAGGTGCCGTAGGGGGCGCACGCCAGGGCGGCGGACCCGGTCGTGGCGCCGGCTCGGATGTTGAGGCACGGGTCGGCCATGACCGTGCCGGCAGCGGCGCTGGCGGGCGCGGCCACGACGACGCCGGTCAGGGTGCAGAGAAGCGCGGCCGCTGCGGCGAGCAGCGGTCGGAGGACGTGCGGTCGGGACATGGGTACCCCTCTTCTTGGGCGTCCGACGGTTGAGGACGCTTCGAGGAGGGTACGAGGACCCAAGCGTGACGAAAAGGGCAGAAAGGTAAATTCTTCGTGACTACCGGCGGGTGCGCCCTAACGCATGGCCTCCGTGGCGGCGTGGGCGCCACAGCCGAACACGATCGTGTAGCCGTCGAGGTCCCGGACGGCGATGTTCTTGAACGTCATGCCGTTGCTGTGGGTCGCAGAGACGGGGCCGAACGCGATCGGGGCGCCGCGCTCGTTCAGCTCGTCGGCCAGCCGCTCGAAGTCGCCGAAGTCGATGAACGCGTAGGTGTCCCAGCCCTGCTCGGGGCCGCGCCAGTCGGTCGGGTAGGTGTCGCGCTCGGCCGGTCGAGGATTCGGGCGGACGTCAGCGGCGTCCTGGGCCTGCTGCAGCAGCAGGTTGAGCCCACCGCGCACCGCGTGACCCCAGTCGTCGACCTCGCAGCCGAGCACGTCACGGTAGTAGGCGAGCGAGCGCTGCAGGTCGGTGACCAGGCGTACCTGGCGGGTCTGCTGGATCTCGACGTTCTCCATGAGCCGGAGCCTAGGCCGACCCACCGACAACGTCCGGGACGGCCGTCGTGACGTGCTGCAGACGCCACGCCCGCGGCCGGCTCACACGTCGGTGAGGCGCCGCCAGGCGTGCACGACGGCGCCGACGGCGAGCGGACCGACCGCCGCGGCGAGCAGCAGGTGGGGCGGGCCGACGTCGGACGCGGCGTCGGCCCCTCCCATGCCCGTCCACAGCGACGGCGCGGCGTAGGGGAACCACGACCCGCCGCCGAGCAGCACGACGATCTGGGTGAGCGCGACGACGCCGACGAGCGCACCGACCGTGCCGAGCTGGCTGCGCGTCACGGTGGCGACCCAGGCGAACGGCAGGGCCAGGCCGCCGCCGAGGAGTCCCGCCACGAGGGCGGTCGCCGCCCCGCCCCAGGTCCCGGCGGTCAGGCCGCCGGGCGTGACCGCGGCCGACGCCGCAACCGTCACCGCGACGGTCAGCACCACGCACCCGGCGATCCAGGCCAGCGCGACCAGGCACTTGGCCAGCGCGATCGTGCCCCGCGGCACGGCGAGGCCGGACAGCGCGCCCGCCGTCCCGCTCTCGAGCTCACGCCCGAACGACGAGGCGACGAAGAACCCGCCCGCTGCCAGGGCGGCGACCGACAGGACCTGCGCGCACACGACCAGGTGCACGGTGGCGAGGTCGCCGGTCGCGTAGTCGGCGAGCTTGGCCGCCGTCGGGCCGCCCGCCTGGGGCGAGCGCGCGAGCGCCACCATGCCGACGCTCGCGAGGGGCACGAGCACCACCAGCAGCGCGGTCGCGAGGCGCGCGACGACGGAGCGGCGCAGCTTGAGCGCCTCGACGGCCAGGGCGGCGCGGAGGGCAGCGGCGGGGGTCATGCCCGGTCCCCGGTCCGGGTCCCGGTCGCGCCCGCGCCGGCTGCGGCGGTGTCGGCGCCGAGCACCATGGCGAAGAACCGTTGCTCGAGGTCTGTGCCGCCGGGCTGGAGCCGGCCCACGTCGTGCCCGCCGTGCAGCACGACGATCTCGTCGGCGATCCGCGCCACCTCGTCGAGGTGGTGGCTGGAGACGAGGACCGCCGCGCCGTCGTCGGCCAGGCCGCGGACCAGCTCGCGCACCAGGACGACGCCCTGCGGGTCGAGGGCGCTGGTGGGCTCGTCGAGGATCAGCGCGGCGGGCCGGTGGAGGGTGGCGCAGGCGATCCCCAGGCGCTGGCGGTTGCCCATCGAGAGCGTGCCCGCCCGGGCGTGCCGCCACGGGTCGAGCCCCGTGCGCCCGACGGCGGCGCTCGCCTCGGCCTCGGCGTCGCGCCGGGAGCGGCCGTGCAGCCGCGCGGCGCAGCGGAGGTTCTCGGTGACGGTGAGCTCGGGGTAGACGAGCGGCGTGTCGACCACGTGGCCGAACCGCGTCGCGACGTCGGCGGGCAGGGTGGCCGGGTCGTGGCCGAGGAGGCGGACGACGCCCCGGGTGGGGCGGAGGCGGCCGGCGAGCGCACGCAGCGCCGTCGTCTTGCCTGCGCCGTTGAGGCCGACCAGGGCCGTGACCCGGCCCGGCCGGACCGCCAGCGTGAGGTGGTCCAGGGCGACCCTGCCGCCGAAGGTGTGCGAGACGTCGTCGAGCGCGAGAACGGTCATGAGGGGGCTCCTGCCGGGGCGAGGTGCGCGAGGGCGCGGCGGACGAGCTGGGCGAGCGTGACGTCGTCGGGCGCGGTGCCCCAGGCCAGGAGGGCCGCGGTCGTGGCGGCCAGGCAGGCGGCGGCGGCGATGGCGGCGTCGAGGCGGTCGGTCCCGTCGGCGACGAGCCGCTCGACGATCGCGTCCTGCGTGGCCTCCGTGCCGACGGCCACCGCGGCGCGGAGCGAGGGCGACCGCGCGACCAGGGCCACGCGCCGCCTCGCCGTCGCGTCCTCCGTGGGGGTGATGTCGCCGAGCGCGGCCAGGAGGCCCCGGCGGGTGCGCTCGAGCGGGGGGAGGTGGCCGGGCTGGTCGCCGACGGCCTCGGCGATGAGCGGGTCGTAGGGGTCGGTCACCAGCACCGCGTCCTTGGTGGCGAAGTGCCGGAAGAACGTCATCGGGGTGACGCCGGCCGCCTCGGCGACCTGGTTGACGGTGGTGGCGTCGTAGCCCTGGCGCTCGAAGAGGTCGAGCGCGGCGTCGAGGATGCGAGCTCGGGTGCGCAGCGTGCGAGAGGTGGCCACGACCAAATGTTAGTCACTAACATTCTGGGTCGGCAAGGGTGTGACGACGAAGGAGGCCGGACCCGCGGGTGCGGGTCCGGCCTCCACAACAGCGTGCGCCGGGATCAGTCAGTGGCGCAGCGGACCCCGTTGAGGGTGAAGGCGGACGGCGCGTCGCCGCTACCCGCTCCGGTGAAGCCCCACGTGATCGAGGACTGCTTGGCGCCCTCGTCCGTGTCGTCCAGCCTCGAGTTCCACGGCAGGCTCGCCGCGGTCACCGTGGCGCCGTCCTGGGTCACCGTGGCGCCCCAGGCCCGGGCGACGGTCTGCCCGGCCGGGAAGTCCCAGGAGAGCTCCCAGGCGTCCAGCGTGCCGGGGCCGAGGTTCGTCACCCACACCTGGGCGTTGAAGCCGCCGGGCCACGTGCCGGGCGTCGTGTACCCGACCTTGCAGGTCGGCGTCGGCGGCGCCCAGTCCTGGCCGCCGCTCATGTCGTCCGCCCAGGAGGCGAACCACGAGAGCGGGGCGTTCCAGTTGATCGTCGTCTCGTTCGTCGACCACGAGTCGATGTGGTCGATGTAGCACGCCTGTGGGGCGCAGCCCTGGAGGTTCGCCTGAGCGATCGGGTCCTGGATCGCCGAGTTCGGCCCGCCCGACAAGTGACCGTCCGGGAACGGCGGCAGCCGGTCCGCGGAGCCGAGCCACCGGCTGTGCATGTGCTCCGTGAAGTGCGTGCCGTAGCCCTTGACGTACGAGTTGTTGATCGCGTTGCGACCGAGCACGTAGTCGAAGGTCTCCAGCGCGGCGGCACGGTAGGGGGCCTCACCGGTCAGGTCGAACGCCGTGGCGAGCACCACCGCGTTGTTGATCACCTGGTGGTTCGAACCCCAGTCGTAGCGACCCGGGTTGTAGGCGTGGCCGAACGGCTCGCCCTGCTGGACGGCCAGGTACCGGTCGGCCCCCGTCAGGACGGAGTCGATCACGCCGGCGCGGCCGGGCAGGTTGTTCGGCACGGTGGCGAGGTCCAGGCGGCCGGCCGCGGCGGTGAAGCCCCAGTCGAAGCCGGTGGCCCGCCAGATGTCGCCCTGCGCGCCGCCCACGTGGTACGGCGAGGCCAGGACCGCGTCGCGGTACTCCGCGTCACCGGTGGCGAGGAACAGCTGCGCGGCAGCCCAGTAGACCTCGTCGCCCACGTTGCGGTCGTTGTACGGACCGCCACCCGGGTTCGGGTCGAGGGAGTTGGAGTCGGCCGCATAGATCGCCGGGTGCGCCGAGGCGGCGTCCCACGCGCGCTCGGCGGCGTCGAGCAGCTCCGTGGCGAAGGCCGCGTCGTACTCGCCGTACAGCCGCGATCCCTGGGCCGCGGCAGCGGCCAGGTTGAGCGTCGCCGCCGTCGACGGCCGGTGCACGTAGCGTGCCATCGGGTCCTCGTGCGGCAGCGTGTTCAGGCCGGTCCAGTCGATGTCGTGGACCTTGTGGTGCACGAGCCCGCCGGCGTCGACCTCCTCGCCGTCGATGACCATCTCGACGCCGTCGGCGACCTGCATGCGCAGCATCCACTCGAGGTTCCAGCGGACCTCGTCGAGGACGTCCGGCACGTCGTTGTCGCGCTCGGGGATCACCAGGCTCCCGTCAGCCAGAGCGCCCTCCTCGACCACGCCGGCGTGCAGGCTGCGCTCGTACGTCGACAGCAGCTGGTAGACCGAGATGCCGGAGTTCACCACGTACTTGCCGTGGTCGCCGGCGTCGTACCAGCCGCCCGACGCGTCGATCGTGTAGCCCTCCGGGCACCGCCAGCCGTTCGCGCCGTGGTGCACGTCGGCCTCGGCCGCCGGGAAGCAGGGGATCGACACGTCGCCCTGGTTCACGTCGCCGCCGCCCGGCGCGGAGACGTGACCGGCGGGCCGGGCGTACTCCTCCTTCAGCAGCTCGGCGTCCACCTCGACCGGGACGATCTCGAACCCGGACCGCTGCGTGTAGTACATGCCGAGGGAGTCGGCGCGCAGGTCGTCGTAGACGTCGGGCGCGATGCGGAAGGGGTACGAGACCTCTCCGTCGGCCGCCAGGCGCAGGTCGGCGGCAGGGGCGACGACGTCGCTGAAGTCGATCGTGTGCACGTTCAGCCCGGCCGACTCGTCGAGGCCCGCCGGGACGGACATGCCGCTGGCCCGGACCGTGTCACCCGACATCAGGGCCCACTCGACCGGCTCGGTCGCGTCGGTCACCAGCGTCGCCCGCTTCGGGCCGTCCGGCAGGTAGCCCACCTGGTTGACCCGGACCCGCGGCCCGGTCTCGTGCTCGAACTCCTCGACGGTGCCACCGGTCGTCAGCGAGACCAGGTCGAGGCACACCTCGAACGGCTCGGCGTTGCCACCGAGCTGGAGCTGGACCTGGGTGTCGGCGTCGATCTCCGCCTCGAAGGTCTGCGAGAAGGTCTGCCCGTCGGCCCGCAGGGTGATGTCCGCGAAGTACAGCGGTGGCCAGTCGGTCCCCGGCCGCGGGATCAGCACCCGCGCGCTCGCCTCGGGCCCGGCGCTCGCCGTGACCTTGATCGTGTAGGACTTGCCCGCCTCGAGGGCGATGCCGCCCTGGCCGAGGATGACGTCCCACTGGTTGCCACCGGCGGGGACGACGCCGCACATCCGGCCGTCGGCCTGCGCCAGCGCGAGGTTGGACGTGGTCCACCACGGGGCGAGCCCGTCGAAGGTGGGGTTGGTCAGGACCTCGGCGACGGGCTGCACGTACACCGAGGAGATGCACGCGGTGCCAGCCGGGCTCGCGCCCGAGAGCTCGAACTGGACCCGCTGGGCGCCGCCCGTGGCGGTGAACCCCCACTCGTAGTCGGTGGCCTCGGCCGTGGCGGCGAAGGTCTCCTCGACGTCGTAGCCCTCCGGGCCCGAGGCGCCGTCGGCCTGCACCCTGGCGATCAGCCCGCCGGTGTCACCGCGCGCCGTGAAGCCGAAGACGTAGGACTCGCCCGCTTCCAGGCCCAGGTTGACGAAGTTCCCGAACCTCTCTACCGCCGGGACGTCGAGGCAGAGCTCGCCGTCGACGACGTCGGCCTGGGTGATTCCCCACCACTCGTTGCTGACGGCGGTGGCGAAGTCGCCGTTCCTGACGAGGTTCGGTGTCTCGTCGGCCGCCTGGGCACCGCCCGGCGCGACCGTGCCCACAAGGGCAAGGGCCGCGACCAGGGCTGCCGCTGGGCGGCGTCGTTGTTGTCTGGATCTCACGCTGACTCCTCAGTGAGAGCGCTTCCGTGCTTCGGTCCTCGCGGACGCTAGCCAACCCGCAGGCCTGTGGCTCGAACTGATTCGATTAAGCACCCGCACGCCGGGCGCTCGGGCCGGGTCTCCCGGGCGCGCGGCCCGGGGACTCCCCGGGCCGCGCGCGCCGTCTCACCAGATCATCTCGGCGTACTCCGGGTGGTCGATGAACGGGTTCCGGTTGCCCTGCCAGTCGGTGTAGATGACCTCGTTGCGCCGGCGCTCGGCAGCGGAGACAGGGTCGGCCGCGTGCCAGGCGAGCAGGACCGAGATCCTGCCGTGCAGCGGCACCGAGCCGTTCGTCGTCGAGTCGTTCAGCTCGAGGTTGGGCCAGCCGTCGTCGCCCTCGTAGCGAACGGCCATGTACATGAGCATGCGGGCGACGTCGCCCTTGTAGGCGTCGGCGGGCTCGAACGAGTTGGAGTCGGTGAAGCAGTCCGCGCACTGGTAGACCGCGGACCCTCCGTTGTCGAAGTCCTTGTTGCTGCGGGTGGAGTTGACGGTGACATCCGTGGGCCGCAGGTGGTGCAGGTCGGTACCCGGGCCGGTTGCCGTGCCGAAGCTGCCGTGGCTCTGGGCCCAGGTGTGCTCCCGGTTCCAGTCGTCCGGGTCGCCGCCGTTGAGGGTCTTCGAGATCGACGTGCCCGAGTAGAACTCGATGACGTTGTTCGGGTTGTTCGGGTCCTCGTCCGTCTCGCGCAGCGCGGTCCAGACCGTCGCGTAGCTCACGCCGGTGTGGCCGTCGATGATCCCGTGCAGGGCCGACTTCAGCGCGGTACCCGTCCGCCCGGAGGCCGCGGAGTAGTAGCCGGACGGCTCCGGCGGCGGGGTGGTCCCTCCGCCCCCGGACGAGCCGACGACGGCGAACGCGGTCCCGTTCCGGAGCCCGGCGTGCGTGAAGTAGGCCGAGAGCGCGCCGGTGACGTCGAGCTGCTTGCCCATGAGGCTCGGGTTGGACGCCAGGCCGTAGCCCGAGCGGAACGCGGTGGGGATCTGGACGTACAGCATCCGCGCGGTGCTGGTCTCGCCCGGGGTGTCGGCCAGGGCCAGCGCGTAGTCGTTGGGAAAGCCGCTGGTGACCACGGTGCTGGTGGCCGTCGGCTGCCCGACGACGTACCCCCGCACCGTGGCGGTCGAGCCGTTCTGGGTGGAGATCGCCGAGGCGACGGTGATCGGGGTGGCCGCCTGGCTGGGCGCCATGACGCCGACCTGTGCCGCCGCGACCAACGCCATCGTGAGGGAAAGGGACAGGAGGGCGGGCAGCGTGCGCCGCTCAAGAAGTCTCTGCATCCGGTCAACGTATCGGGACAAACCATGGCAGGCATGGCCGCCCGGTAAATTCTCTGCAAATAGGACACTGTTGGGTTGAGAATGACCTGGGCCTGCGGCGGCGGCGATGGCAGGGTGGCGGGATGGAGATCACTGGGGACGAGACGCGGGCGGCGTGGGCGATCGCCTCGCGCAAGTACGAGGACGAGTACGCGGACCTTCTCGAGGAGGCGCGGACCGTCGAGCTTCTGCCTGCCGAGGTGGCGGCGCTCGGCGAGCTCGTCGCGGGCGCCGACGTGGTGCACCCGATGAGCGGCCACGGCCTGGACGACCTCGCGCTGGCACGTCTGGGAGCCCGCTCCGTGCTCGGGCTCGACTACAGCGACGCCGCGCTCACGAGCGCGCAGCGGCGGGCCGACGCGCTCGGGCTGCCGTGCCGGTACACGCAGGCGGTGATGCCCGAGAGCGGCCTGGACAGCGGGTGCGCCGACCTCGTCTACACGGGCAAGGGTGCCCTCATCTGGGTCGCCGACCTGCCGGAGTTCTTCGCCGAGGTGCACCGGCTGCTGCGGCCGGGTGGTTCGTTCTACGTGTACGAGGCGCACCCGCTCGTGCCGTTGTGGGCCTGGGACGAGGACGAGATCCGGGTCCGTCGCGACCGCGGGTACTTCGAGCCGTCCCACGTCAACGACTCGTTCCCCGCCAACGGCGCCGTGGAGCGACAGCACACGCTGTCGCAGATCGTCATGGCCTGCCGCCGTGCGGGCTTCGAGATCGAGCACCTCGAGGAGCACCCCGAGCCGTTCTGGCGTTCCGGCGGCGTCAGCGCCGCGGCGTGGGACGGACGGGTCCCCAACACGTTCAGCCTGCTCGCGCGCCGGACCTGACCGAGGATGGCGAGATGGTCGAGCCCTTCCGCGTGAGCGTGGGCGAGGACGTCCTCGCGGACCTTCGCGCCCGCCTCCGCGCCACCCGCTGGCCCGACCCGGCGCCGGGCCCGGCCTGGAGCCAGGGCACGGACCTGCACTACCTCCGCGACCTCGTGCGGGAGTGGGCGGACACCTTCGACTGGCGCTCGCAGGAACGCCGGCTCAACGCCTACGACCACTTCACGACGGTGATCGACGGCGCGCGGACCCATTTCGTGCACCGTCGCACCGGCCGGCCGGCGCTGGTGCTCGCCCACGGCTGGCCGAGCTGCTTCGTCGAGATGCTCCCGCTCGTCGACCGGCTGTCCGACGAGTTCGACCTCGTGGTGCCGTCGTTGCCCGGTTACGTCTTCTCGTCCCGCCCCGAGGGCGCGGGCGTCGACACGCGGCGCGTTGCGGCCATGTGGCTCGAGCTGATGAGCCGTCTCGGGTACGAGAGGTTCGGCGTGGTCGGCGGCGACTTCGGCGCGGCGGTGGCGACCCACCTGGCGCTGCTCGCTCCGGAGCGGGTGCGGGGGATCCTGCTGACGACGCCGGAGGTCAGCCCCGTCCTCGGCCCGGACAGCCCTCCGCTCAGTCCCGCCGAGCGCGCCTACCTGGCGCACGTGGAGCGGTGGGACGCGACGGAGCGCGGCTACAGCGCGATCCAGTCGACGCGGCCCCAGACGCTCGGGTACGGGCTCGCCGACTCTCCCGCCGGTCTCGCGGCCTGGCTCGTGGAGAAGTGGCGGGCGTGGAGCGACAGCGGCGGCGACCTCGACACGCACCCCGGCCGGGACGTGATGCTGACCGTGCTGACCCTCTACTGGGCCACGAACTCGATCACGTCCTCCGTGCGGGACTACTACGACAACCGGTGGCACGGCACCGCGTTGACCAGCGCGGACCGGGTCCAGGTGCCCACGGCCGTCTCGGTGTTCGCCCACGAGCACGTGCCGGAGGGTGAGCCGCCGCGCGAGTGGTTCGAGCGGCTGTACGACGTGCGGCAGTGGTCCGTGTCGCCCCGCGGCGGGCACTTCGCCGCGATCGAGGCGCCGGAGGTGCTCGCGGAGGACGTCCGGCGGCACTTCTCCCGGGACGGGGCAGCCTCGTCAGGGGAGTGAGCGGCGGGAGTGTCGGTGCCCGTCGGTAGGGTCGCCGGATGACCCAGGAATCCGTAGCCCCCGTCGAACGTGTCCGGCCTGCCGAGGATGCGTCCGAGCGCGACACCCTGACCGGCCTGCTCGACTTCCTGCGCGCGACGGTGGTGAACAAGGTCGCCGGGCTCACCGACGAGGAGGCGTTCGGCCACCCGGTGCCCGCGTCCGGGCTCTCTCCCGCCGGACTGGTCAAGCACCTGACCGGGGTGGAGCGGTACTGGTTCAGCATCGACTTCGCCGATCACGACCTGCCGTCGCCGTGGGACGACGGCGAGCCCGGCGGGTTCACGCCCGGGCCGGGTGAGTCCTTGGCTCAGCTCGTCGACGCCTACCGGGTCGAGTGCGCGCGGTCGAACGCCGCCGTCGCGGACGCCGGGCTCGACGACCATGCCCGGGCGGACGGCAACTCGTTCACCCTCCGGTACGCGCTCGCGCACATGGTCGAGGAGACCGCCCGCCACTGCGGGCACCTCGACCTGCTGCGCGAGAGCATCGACGGGCAGACGGGGGAGTAGGCGCGCCCCGCCGCGGCGGGCTACCGCACCCGGCGTTCGGCCTTGCCCCTCGGCGCGACGGAGAGGTGGACGCGGCCGGTGAGGTCGCGCCCGAGCATCCGGCCCGCGTCGCGCAGCGTCTCGTCCGCGCGCCGGGCCACGAGGTCGACGTCGGCCCGGGGCGCCACCCGGACGCGGCCGGTGACGACGAGCGTGTCCCTCTCCTCCCGCAGGTGCAGGTTCGCGCCGCGGACGTGCTCGTCCTCCTCGAAGACCTCCTCGGCGGCGGAGGCGACGGAGTCGGGCTCGACGCGCAGCCGGTCGCCGGTGCGCGACCCCTGGAGGCCGAGCACCTTGGTGCGCGGCCCCGGGCGGTGCGACAGGATCCACCACCAGCCGAGCAGGACGAGGAGCAGCGCGGCCACACCGGCGGCGATCGGCCACCAGTCGGCCGACAGGGCGGTGCGGACGCCGCTCATGTCGAGCCGGTCGTCGGGCGACGCGACGGCGCGCAGCACTCCCGCGCCGATCGCGAGCGCTGCCGCACCGGCCAGGACGAGCGCGAGCCCCACGATCGTGAGGATGGTGCGGTCAACCGCGGCGACCCTGCGACGTCTCCTCATGATGCCTTCCTCTCAGCGTGCCCGGACGCGAACCGACGGCGGGGACTCGAGGAGTGCGAGGCGTCGTCCGACCGCCTGCTCGACCTCGCCCTGCACGTGCTCGGCGCCCGTGGACCGGACCGTGACCGTGACCCGCCGGGCGGAGGCGGTGGACGACGCCCCGAGCACGCCGTCGACGTCCTCGGCCGCGGCGGACGCGAGGCGGGCGACGTCCTCGGGGCGCAGCACGAGGGCGGGTGCCGACCGCAGCCGGGTGTACCGGGGGCCGGAGTGCCAGGCCGCCCACAGGAGCAAGAGGCCCACCACGAGCGCGATCGCGCCGGCCAGAAGGGCGGTGGGCCCGATCGTCGCGCCGTCGAGGCCGTTCGCGGCCTGGGTGATCCACCCGTCCTCGGGCTCGAGGCCCGGCGCGATGCCCGACGACGCGACGGCCTCCTGCCCGGCGACCACGCCGAGGCCGATGAGCAGCACGGCCAGGACGATGGCGACGGTGCGGGGGACCGCGGCGGACCGTCGGGCGCGCGCGGCGGGGACGGCCGGCTCCCTGCGCTCGTCCGGGGAGGCCTCGATGTGGGGCTGGGGGCCGGGCCAGACCGACTCGGTCTGGGGCTCCTCGGCGTCGAGCGGACGCGTGGTCTCGGTCATCGCACCCTCCTCTCGGCCTCGCGGCCGGCGCCCGGAGCGACGGCCGCGACCGTGACGACGAGGTCGTCGACGCTCACGCCCACGAGGCGCTGGAGCTCGCCGCGGACGGCGTCACGGACGCGGGCCGCGACGTCGGCGGCGGGTTCCGGCCAGGTGGCGGCGACCCGCGTGCGCACCCGGGCGCGTTGCCCGGCGACCTCGACGTCGACGTCCGGCAGCCTCCGGGCGCCGCGCCTCACGCCTGCCTGCGACGCCTCGGCGGCCGCGTGCTGCGCGACCTTGACCAGCACGCGGTCCTTGAGGACCACGCGCCCGGGGATCTCAGCCGTCCCGGCGATCTCGGCCGTCTCGGGCATCTCAGCCACGGCGACGGCCGCCGGTCAGGGCGCCCAGGTCGACCCGCCCGTCCAGCACGGCGCCGATGGCGAGGCCGATCGCGCCCAGCACGAGACCGAGCAGGAACCCGGGGAATCCGCCGGTGGTGGTGGCGATCGCCAGCAGGAGGCCTGCCAGCAACCCGACACAGAGGTTGTTCATGTCCGTTCCTTCCCAGTGGGGGCGGCGCTCGTGGGCTCTTCCGCCGGGGCCAGCTCGACGTCGTCGACGTGGACGTGCACCGGCGGGACGGGCGTGGTGCCAGCCGCGACGAGCACCTGCCCGACGACGTCGTGCACGCTCGCGGCCGTGGTCCGAAGGTCGCCGACCGGTCGCAGCACGACGTGGACGTGCAGGACGTCGTCGGCGAACCGCACGCCCGGGATGCGTTCGCCCGGCAGGTACGTCGCGTACTCCGCCAGGCGCCCGCCGGAGAGCCGGGCGACGCCGGGTACCGCTTGCACGGCGTCGTGCACGAGCCGCTCGATCGGCACGAGCGGCGCCGCGCCCGCGCCGGGCGAGGCCTCGACGGTCATTGGACCCGCGGCTGCTGCTGCGACTGCTGCCGCTCGTCGGACGACTTGTCGTCGTCCTCGGGCAGCCAGACGTCGTTGACGGTCACGTTGACCTCGATGACCTTCAGGCCGGTCATGCGCTCGATCGACGTCGCGACGTTGCGCCGCACGGACTCGGCCACGTCGGCGATCGCGACGCCGTAGTCGGCGACGAGCTCGATGTCGACCGCGGCCTCCGTCTGACCGACTTCGACGCTCACGCCCTGCGAGTAGTTCGTCGAACCGCCCGGGATGCGTTCCCGGATGGCGCCGAACGCGCGAGCCGCACCGCCGCCGACTGCGTGCACGCCGGCCACCTCGCGTGCGGCCATGCCGGCGATCTTGCTGACCACCACGTCGGCGATGGTGGTGGTGCCCGCGGTTCCGGTCCCTGAGCGCGAGCCTGCTCCTGCCGATCCCGCGCCGGATGTCTGCGCGGTCGGCGTCGAGCTCGTCCGCTGCGTTGCCTCAGTCATGTCGTGCCCCTCCCGGTGTCTGTCCTCTGCGTCGTCGACCGCGGTGCACCGTCTGCATGACCACGGCACGTCCTATGTGGTCAGTATCAGAAGGGGTTTCACCCACTCGCACGCGGGCTGGGTGCTGGAGACCAAACATTCCTTGACAGGAATAGTCGTGCATGGGAATACTGGTCGCATGGACAAGGTTGCCTCAGCCCTCGGAGACGCCGCCCGCTGGCGGATCGTCGAGCTGCTCTCCGAGCGGCCGCGGTCGGTCGGCGAGCTGGCCGAGCTGACCGGCCTGCGTCAGCCGCAGACGACCAAGCATCTGCAGACCCTCGCCCGTGCGGGCCTGGTCGCGGTCTTCCCGCTCGCGCAGCGTCGCGTCTACGCGCTGGAGCCCGCGCCGCTGAAGGCGTTCGAGCGCCGGCTCCACGGGCTGGTCGAGGCCACGGAGGCGCACGAGGGGGACCGGGACGTCCTCGCCCGGTATCGCGCCGCGATCGAGGCGGAGTCGGCGGTGGCGGACGGCGCTCGGTGGGCGGACGGTCGCACCTTCTGGTTCGAGCGCGTGCTTGCCGCGCCCCGGGACGTCGTCTGGCAGCACTGGGTCGACCCGGAGCGACTCGCGTCCTGGTGGGCGCCCGCGTCCCTGACGGTGACCGAGTGCGTCCTCGAGCCCGAGGCGGGCGGTCGCGCCGTCCTCGAGTACCGCGACGCCGACGGGCGGTACCGCTCGGAGGGGCGGGTCCACACCGCGGAGCAGCCCGAGCGCCTCGTGTTCGACCTCTCCGTGCTGGACGCGGCGGGCGCTGTGGTGTTCACCGGCCACTACGACCTGACGCTCTTGGCGGTCCGCGGCGGTACCGCGCTGCGGCTCGGCCTGCGGATCACCGAGACGACCGTCGAAGCAGTCTCCGCCATCGCCGGCATCCCGACCGGCTGGCAGCAGGTGCTCGACAACCTTGCCGACGCCGTCGGCGCCTCCCACCGCACCACAGACACGAAGGAGTGAACGTCATGACCACCTCGACCACCCCGGCGGGCCGCCGGGTCTCCGCGAACCTCAGCCTCAGCCTCGACGGTCGGTACAACGGCCTCGGCGGTGCTCACGACCTGGGCGCGATCGTCCCGTACGCCACCACCGAGGTGGCGCGGGCTCACCTGAGTCGCATCTGGCAGGGCGCGACGACGGCGGTGCTCGGCCGGGTCAACGCCCAAGGGTTCCTCGGCTACTGGCCCACGGTCGCCGACGACGAGACCGCCGACCCGCGCGACCGCGCCTACGCGAAGTGGCTCGTGGACACCGAGAAGGTCGTCTTCTCGACGACCCTGACCGAGTCGCCGTGGGAGCGGACCCGCGTGGTGAACGGGCCGACGGCGGGCGTGCTCGCCGACCTCAGGGCCACGGGCGAGGGCGACATCCTCGTGAACAGCAGCGCGAGCGTCATCAAGGCGCTCCTCGCGGCGGACGCGCTCGACCGGCTCTACCTCATGGTCACCCCCGAGATCGCCGGGGGAGGACAGCGGCTGTTCGACGACGGCCTGCCGCCGTCGCGCTGGGCGCTCACGCTCCAGGAGACGGGCGACCTTGGCGAGACGGCGATGGTCTACGACCGGGTGCGCTGACGGCAATCCTCAGCTCGTCGTGGTCCATGTGTCACATATCTGGGAGAGGGATCCAGTGCTGAGTGACATATCGCTTCGCACCGGCCAGGTCGCGTTCTGTGGCCTTCGAGCGGACGGTACCCGCGGCCCGTGGGTCTACGTGGGTCCGACGTCGAGCAGAAGAATCGACTGGATGTTGGAGTCAGGATGGTTCGCACGTCAACAAGAGCGTTTGAGCTACGAGCTCGACATTGAATCGACATAGTCGTGCCTCCGAAATGCTGTCCGGGCGCTTCGGCTGCGTGAGCGGGGCTCGTTCGGCTTGTACGATCCGGACCAGGCCTGACTCGCCGCGGCACTGGGACCTGTACTCGCCTCATGTTCCCAATGTCGACGCTCCATTGGTCGTGGTGAGGTCGCTTCGGAATCGGAGGCTGGTGGATGGGCGCAGCGATCCTGGACCTGCGGAGCGTGAAGCGTGCGGTGCGTGACGGTCTGGCGCCGCATCTTGAACCGTTGGGGATGAAGCCCGGTGGGCAGCGGGACGGCTGGGAGGTGGTCCTGTCGCGGGGGATGTCCGTGGCAGCGGTCTTTCTCCAGTTCGCCCGGCCGTCCCGCGGTCTGGGTCTGATCCTGTCGGGCGACGCCTCGAAGGCTTCCTGTGTCCGTGCGGAGGTCGGGTTCGGCCCACGGGGCGGGGACACGTACGGGTTCGCGCGCATGCGGGGCACCCAGCTGGTCCCGCCGCACCTGGCGGGCGAGGTGCGGTCCGCTATGGAGGGGCGCGCAGCGCGGATCGTCCAGGGCTGGGTGGCGGACCCGGCCGAGGTGCGTGACGACGACTTCCACGAGCGTCTGGCGTACGCAGAGAGGCGCCTCGCGTACGACGCCATGTTCTACCCGCTCCCGGATCGCCGGGAGGTCGAGTACTGGTGCTCGATCGCCGGACCGGCGCTCGCCGAGCATGTGTCCGTGATCCTGCTTCGTGACGCGTGGACGCCGGACCCATGACGGCGTGGGTGCAGTCGATACCGTCTCGATGGGGCAAGGGCTTCCGGGTCCTCTGCTCCGACAGGAGGCTGACGGCGCAGGACATCGCTCTGGGCCGGGCGCGCCGGGTCGACGGGATTCAGCTGTTGGCTGGGGCGGCTCGCGGCCCGGCCCGGGACCGGTTGCGCGTGATCGAAGAACTCGCTCCGATCCGCTACCTCGAACTGCGCTCGCCAGGGAATGCCTCGCTGCCAGAGGGGCTGAGCGTGACGCTGGAGACCCTGGTCCTGACCGGGAAGGTCGACCAGCGCTTGGCGCCGGAGGGGCTGACGGCCTTGCGATCATTCACCGGGCCCGCACAGGCCATCTCGCCTGGCGAGTTCGGCTCGCAGCTGCGACGGCTTCACATACTCGGATGGCAGGGCTTCCGTGTCGCGGACCTACCGCTCGGACCCCGTGTGGAGGAGTTGGAGGTCGACGGAGCCCATCAGCGGATCTCGCTGACCGGACTGGACCTGCCTCGCCTGCGCAAGCTTGTGATCAACGATGTCGAGATCGACTCGCTCGACGGGATGCAGGGAGCTCCGAACCTGATCCATCTCGGGCTTCATCCGAGCATGAAGAACGACGTGTCGGTGCTGAGAGAACTCGATCTTCGCCCGCTGGACGGTGCGCGACAGCTCCGGTGGCTTGTCGTGGGCCGGCAGGGTCGACTCACTCACGTCGACGCGATCGCTGGGCTACCGAACCTCGAACAGGTCTTGGCCTACGAGTCGTTCCTGCCCAGCGAGCACCACGAGGCACCCTGGGCTGCGGTGATACCGGACAGCAAGAACATTCGTCGACTCCTCCGGAGCGCGGGAGAGGCGCACCACACAGCGAGGAGGACCGCCAGGTGAGCATTGAGGTTCGTGGAGTCGACTTCTTCGGTGAGGATCGCTTGTTGTTCGCCTCCGACGAGTCCGTCACAGAGGAGCACCTTGAGCTGATCCGGCGGCGCGGCGCCACGATGATCGAGCTACGAGGCGCGGCTACTCGTGGGCGGGATCCTGGACGCTTGCGCTTCCTTGCCGATGTCCCCGGGCTGATCAGCGTGGATCTCTTCGATTCCGGCGCTGCAAGACTGCCTCCGGAGCTGCTTCCCGCACTGGAGTCGCTGGGCCTCTTCGGGCGGTGCACGACCGTCGTCGAGCCGGCCACCGTTCCGCGACTGCGGGTGTTCGGCGGTCCCGCGGACCGTCTCGGTGAAGGGCGGTTCGGCCCAGCGCTCTGGCGCCTGATCCTGACCAGGTGGTCGGGCAAGACGCTCGCCCGCATCCCCATGGGTGATGGGCTCGACAGTATCGAGGTTCGCGGCATCGGTCAGTGCATCGACATAGGCCTCCCGGAGGCACCGGTCCTACGTAGTATCGAGATCGCGGACGTCGAGATCGGATCCTTGGAAGGCTTGGAGCGGCTTCCTCTCCTGGAGCACGTTGGCATTCATCCCAGGTTCAACTCCGACGTGGCGACCTTGCGGCACATCGATCTCTCGCCGCTCGAGCACTCTCGGCGGCTTCAATGGTTGGTGGTCGGGCTCCAGGGCTACCTGGACAACATGCAGGCCATCGCGGCCCACCCCGACCTCATGCAAGTCATGGGCTACGAGTCGTTCTTCCCCGAGGAGTACAGGGACGCGCCCTGGGCGGCGGTGCTGGAGGACAGGGCCGCTGTGCGGGAGCTGATCCGCGCGGGTCGCGCTTGAGACTCGCGGGGCCACGTCTGCCTCGCTGACGGAGCAGCTGCACTTATCGAGACCCCGGACACGAACCACGGCGGCTGACGTCGCGGGCGGGTTGGCGCGTCACTGAGGAAGGCTATTGAATCGCCTGATGGCAGATTTCTACATCGAGGATGTCGACAATGAGGCGCTAGGTGTACTGACCCGGGACGTTGTTGACATAGCGAGAGACCTCCGGGTCGAGTGGGAGCTGTCTAGGAACCTGCTCGACCAACGGAGGTCTCTCGTGT
>NZ_QXTH01000002.1 GCF_003946865.1 Antribacter gilvus | reverse complement strand
ACACGAGAGACCTCCGTTGGTCGAGCAGGTTCCTAGACAGCTCCCACTCGACCCGGAGGTCTCTCGCTATGTCAACAACGTCCCGGGTCAGTACAGCTAGCGCCCCGTGACGGCCTTCACCGCTGATCGCCGCACCGCGTTCATCCGGTCCACCGCGTCCCGGCCGCCCACGAGCTCGATCGAGCGCTTGGCCAGCCCGCGCGCCGCTTCGCGGCTCGTGCGGAGGGGGGAGCGCACCAGCCGGTCCGACGCGAGTTCGCGCGCGGCCGGGACCGGCAGGCCGTCCAGCCCCGCCGCGAACCGGCCCGCATAAGGGGCCGGGCTCGCGAGCCGCCCCCGCACCCGGTTGCTCACGTTCGTGCCGTGCACGACCTGCAGCCAGCCGGGCGCGCCGCCGAGGCGAAGAGCGGGCATGTGCAGCTCGAGCCGGTTGTGCCAGTCGGCCCAGCAGCTCACGGCGCCGTCCCACGGCTCGGCCACCGAGCAGAACGCGTTGGACCGGTCGCGGTGCTCGTACAGCCGGTCGCCCTGGCGGATCAGCCCGTTCTCCAGGTAGATCGCGGTCCGCCCCGCCGCGCCGTCCGCCGGGCCGCCAGCCGCGCCAGCACCAGCACCAGCCGAGCGGAGCCGCTCCACGAAGTCGACGGAGACCGCGTCGTCGTTGTCGAGGTTCGTGGTCAGCAGCCGCTCGGGCACCCGCCTGGTCACCTCGACGACGTCCGCGAGCAGCGCCTCGCGCGGCACCTCCTCGCGGCGCACGGCGCGGAAGAGCCCGGCGCCGGCGTCGTCGGCCCAGGTCTGGAACCAGCCGGGGCTCTGCGGGTCGATGTAGACGAGCCACGCGAAGTCACGGTCCGACTGGGCGGCGACGCTCGGCAGGCAGTAGCGCTCGAACAGCGCCACCCGGTCGCGCAGCCAGCCCTCCTTGGCCCTGATGACCTCCTCCGCCCCCTTGGAGGGCAGGTTGAAGCGGGTGAGAAGGACGTGGGTTACGCTCATGTGCTCTCTCCGATCGGGAACCCGTGCCACCACTCGTTGCGCCGCCGCCAGCCCACGGCCCACTTACGGCCGCGACCGCTGACGCGCGCCCCCGCCGCGCGGACCCCGACGCCGAGCCGCAGCAGCCCGACGACGACCGCCCCCGACAGGCCGGGGAAGTGCGTCCGCGCATAGGTGACCTTGCCGGCCAGGACCAGCGGGAGGCTCCCGCCGTCGCCCGACGACGACTGCCCGATCGCGTGGACCACCTCCGCGTCGGGCGTGATGACCGGCCGGTACCCGGCGGCGCGGGCGCGGGCGCCGAGGTCGGCGTCCTCGCCGTAGACGAAGTAGCGCTCGTCGAGCCCGCCGAGCTCGTCCCACACCGGGCGCGGCACGAGGAGCAGGCAGCCGGTAACCATGCCGACCTCGCGCACGCTGTCGCGTGGCCAGCGCCCCATCGACTCGGGGTCGAACAGCCGCGTCCGGGGGAAGAGCGTCGACAGCCCGAGCGCGAAGCACGCGGTGCTCCACACGGTGGGCAGCGCCCAGCACGACGACGGCTCCACCTCGCCCGTCTCGGTCAGCGTCCGCCCGCCGTAGAGGCCGTGGCCGGGACGGGCCTCGGCGAAGGCGAGGAGGTTCGCGAGGGCGCCCGGCCGGGAGATCGTGTCCGGGTTGAGCAGCACCACCCAGGGGGCCGACGACGCCGCCACTCCCGCGTTCACCGCCGCCGCGAAGCCGGTGTTCACGACGTTCCGCACGAGGGTCACGTCAGGATGGTCGCGAGCGACGAGGTCGGCGGTGCCGTCGGTGGAGGCATTGTCGACGACGACGACCTCCGCCTGCCGGCCGCCGAGCGCGGTGGGCACGGCCCCGAGGCAGCGGCCGATCCAGTCAGCGCTGTGATAGGTGACGACGACGATGCTGAGCTCGGGGGACGGCCCGGGCCCGGAACCGAGGCCCGCGCTCACCGGCGCTCCCCGCGGCGGCGCAGCACCCGGGCGGGCACGCCCGCGGCGACCACTCCGGGCGGCAGGTCCTTGGCGACGACGGACCCGGCGGCCACCACCGTCCCGTCGCCGATCGTCACCCCGGGCAGGACGACGACGCGCGCGCCGAGCCAGGTGTCGGCGCCGATCCGGACGTCCGCTTCGCGGCGCGGCAGGTCGGAGACGGGGCCGTCCCCGGCGTCGACGTCGTAGTTCGACGCGGTGACGAAGACCTCGGGCGCGAGCAGCGCGTTGGCGCCGATCTCGATGCGGCCGGTCGTCTCGCCCGCCCAGAGGTAGCACCACTGGCCCACGTTCGCGCCCTCCCCGATCGTGATCCGGGCGCCGTTGCGCACCGACACGGTGGGGGACAGGCGCACCCCCGCTCCGACGGTCGCGTCGGAGGCACCGGCGCCGTCGTACCCCAGGAAGTTGACCACCCGGGCGAGCTGACGCCACGTGGTGGGACTGAGCAACCGGGACGCTGCGGCCAGCGGGCCGCGGCGCGGGCTCACGGGGTCACCGTCCGCGCCGCGGCGCGGGACGTCTCGTCGCGGTTCCACCCGGCCACCAGGCCGGACCGGAGCCGACGGCGCGCAGCCGCCTTGGCCGAGCCGTTGACCGCCGCGTACACGACCGCGGCGGGCGCGAGCCACGGCCGCGCCCGGACCACTCCCACCCACGTGGGGCCGGGTGCGGCGACCGAGTGCCCGCGGGCCTCGAGCTCGACGTTGCCGTACGCGATGCGGACCTGGCGGCGCCAGAGCGCGGCCAGGGTGCGCGGCGGTCGCACGACGAACATCGCGCCGGGCGGGTTGTGGCGCTCCGCGGCGGTGAACAGGCTGTACACGAAGCCGTCGTCGGCCACCACGTCGGGGAAGGCGCCGAACCGGCGCCGCCCCTCCGCCGACAGGGCGTAGAAGCCCGCGCCGAGCACGGAGTGGCGCACATAGCCGAGCCGGTCGAACAGCGCGAAGTAGGCGCGGACCAGCGGGCCGCACCCGGTGGTGTCCATGACCGGCAGGGGCGCGGCGGCGAGCTCGCCGCGGCGCAGGGCGGCGACGACGGCACGCAGCGCGGCGAGGGTCACCGAGACGTCGGCGTCGAGGTACACGCGGGGGAACACCGTCGCTGCGGCGTCCCCGGCGTTGAGGGCGGCGATCTTCGAGGCCTCGGCCACCTCGACCACGGTGACACCGAAGCCCGCGGCGACGCGAGCGGTGTCGTCGGTGCACCCGTTGCAGGCCACGACCACCTCCAGCTCGCCAGGAGCGGCAGCGGTCAGCACGCCCAGCAGGGTGCCGATCGTCTCCGCCTCGTCGTGAGCGGGGATCACCACGCTCGCCCGGGGCGGGTGCCCCTCCATCGCGCCTCCACAGGTAGCCAGGGCGCCACCGGTAGGCGCGCTCGCAGACTAGCGAGGCGTCAGCCGCCGAACGGGACGGTTCGGCGAAGTTCATCCGCACTTCGCCCGGGCGCGGACGCCCACGGCGGCCGGGCCTGGACGATGGGGATCGCGGTGGTGGGCGTGTCCCGCTGCTCGCGGAGCCACCGCCGTCGCGCCCTCATCTCGAGCGCGAACAGGAGGGCGACCGTGGCGGCGCCGCACAGGACCGTGGTCATCATGAGCGCGCGCGGCCTGCTCCCGGTCGCGTGGTAGATCGCCGTCGACTCGGGGGCGATCGTCACGCTGATGTGGTTGACGGGGTGAACTTCCAGCTCGCGCTGCAGGATGTCCAGCTCCTCGGCGATCTGGTCGAAGATCGCGTCCTGCTGCGCCTGGATGTGCGCCGGGGTGGGCCCGACCACCTCGAGGTAGAGCACCTGCTGGTTGAAGTTCGGCGCCCACTGCCCGCCCACGTCGGGCTGCCGCACCGACCACCCCTCACGGACGCCCAGGCCGACGAGCGTCACCTCGGGAGAGCCGTACTTCGTGACCTCGCCCGGGCCGTTGACCTCCTTCGCGACCAGGCCCGCCGTGATGATCAGCGACTCCGACTGGGTCCGCAGCGCATTGGGGTTCTCCTCGCTGAGCGGGGCGAGGAACACCACCTGGGTCCGGGACCAGTAGACGCCGTCGTCCTGGATGGAGACCCACCCCATGCCCGCAGTGATGGCGAGCGCGCAGAGCACCACCGGCCACCGGCGCACCGCCAGCTCGAACAGGTCCCACAGCGTCATGTTCGGTCCCCGATGGACTCTCTTGAAGAGGAGGAGAACGTCACTCGATCCCGATGGATGGAGAAATGGTGCGCGGCCTGCGCACGGCTAGCACCGACGATTATCGCCGCACCCGCCGCACGATACCGTTGGCGCGCCACACCGGCTGCCCGCCTGGGGAGGGAATCCAGCACTATGTCGTTCTCCGCGATCGTCGGAGCGCTCAGGCGCCGTTGGTACGTGGTGCTCGTGGGTCTCCTCGCGACCGGGGGGCTCGCGTACGGCGCCTACGTCACGACGCCGGCCGTCTACAACGCCCGGGGACTGCTGCTCGTCCTGCCCTCGGAGCAGCTCCTGGTGGAGGGCGGAAACCCGCTGCTCAACCTCAGCGGCCTGGACATGCCGGCGCGGCTCGTCATCGCGCACTACGGCGGTGCGAAGGCAGGTAAGGAGCTGGCCGAGGCGGCGCCCGACGCACAGTTCGCCGTGACGATGGAGGAGTCCACCCGCGGGCCGGTGATCGCGGTCGACGTCACGGAGAAGTCGCCCGAGGCGGCGATCGAGGCGCTCCAGTTCATCGCCGAGGACGTACCCGTCCAGCTCGAGCGGCTCCAGCGCGAGGCGAACGCACCGGCGGCGACCATCCTCACCACCATGGAGCTCACGCTCGACACCGAGGCCGAGCCTGACGTGAGCGGCACCATGCGCATGGTCATCGCCGCGGTGGGCGGCGGGCTCGTCGCCACCGGCGTCCTCGCCGTGGCGATCGACGGGCTCGTGCTGCGCCGCCGCAACGCCGCCCGGTACTCCCGCGCGCGTTCCGGCGGGGAGCCGCTCGCCGTCACCGGTCCGGTGCAGGTCGTCGCGGGCGCGGCGTCGCGCGGCGGCGGCACGGACGTGGCCGCGACAGTGGCCGCGATCCGCGCCCAGTCGCCCGCGCTCGCCATCCCGCCCGGACCGCAGGGCGGGCCGACGGCGTCCCCCCGCGCGCCGGTCAACGTGCCGGTCAACG
Source organism: Antribacter gilvus (assembly GCF_003946865.1). Taxonomy (GTDB): domain Bacteria; phylum Actinomycetota; class Actinomycetes; order Actinomycetales; family Cellulomonadaceae; genus Antribacter; species Antribacter gilvus. The sequence continues at coordinate 505,156 of NZ_QXTH01000002.1, read as the reverse complement.
CGCCGGTGTCCCCGCCCCCGGCGTCGTCCCCGCCCCCGGCGTCGCCGTCGCCGACGCCGCGGATCGCGATCCCGGTGGCGCCCCCGATGTCCCTGCCCACGCCCCGGCCGTCCCCGCCCGAGCCCCGGCCGACGACGGCGCCGACGCCCGTCGTGCAGCCGGCCGCGCAGCTCCCGGTGCAGCCGGCCGCGCAGGCGCCCGCCGCCGAGCCGATCCTGTCGCTGGTGCCGCCCCTCGTGCAGCCGACGGCGCCCGAGCCGCAGCCGGTCGCGTCGCAGCCCGCTGCCGCCGAGCCCACCATGCCCGCGTCCGAGCCCGAGCCGACCCTGCAACCCGCGCCGGCCCTGCAACCCGCCCCGGCTCCCGGTCTGCCGCTCGCGATCCCCCCGGTCAGCCCGGGCGCGCGCCCGGACGACACCGGCGGGACGCGCTGGCACGTCGTCGGCCAGGGGGGTCAGCAGCAGCCGGCGAACGGCACGGAGAACGGGTGAGGAGCCCCGCGAGCGGCCTGACGCTCCGGCAGCGGGCAGAGCTCGGCACAGGTCTGCGGCTCGACGGCGTCCTCTGGCTCACGCTGTACCTCTTCCTGCTGTTCGCTGTGCCGGCCAAGCAGGTGCTGGCCCCGCTCGGCAGCGCGGGCGCACCCTCGATGCTGTTCGGTCTCGCGGGGTTCCTGCTGTGGCTGCTCCTCGGCGTCGGGACGTCCCGGCCGAGCCCGCTCAGGATCCACCCCATCCGCATCGCGCTGGGGGTGTGGCTGTTCAGCGTGGGCCTCACGTACGTGCTCGCCATGGCCCGTCCGATCAGCGTCGACGAGATCAGCCCCGCGGACGTCGCGCTCCTGTCGCTCGTCGCCTGGTCGGGAACCCTCCTGGTCGCGCACGACGGCATCCCGTCCCGCGCGCGGTTCGACCTCCTCGTCTGGCGGCTGGCGCTTGCGGGCGGCCTCCTGGCGGCGCTCGGGATCGCGCAGATCGCGACCGGTCAGGCCTGGGTGGACCGGATCGTCATCCCCGGGCTGACCGGCTCGGGCGACCTGGCGCTGACCTGGCGCAACGGTATGTACCGGCCGGCCGGGACGGCCGCGCACGCGCTGGAGTACGGCGTGCTCGTCATGATGCTGCTCCCGCTCGCGCTGCACGTGGCGTTCCACCACCGGGAGCGCCCGGCCGTGCGGCGGTGGACGCCCGCCGTGCTCCTGCTGGTGCTGACGCCGCTCACCGGGTCGCGGTCCGCCTACATCGGCGCCGCGATCGGGCTGCTGATCGTCATGGCCGGGTGGCCGCCCGTCCGCCGGGCGGTCGTGGGCGGGTTCGGGGTGGCCGGCGCGGTCGCCGGGCTCGCGGTGGCGCCCCAGGTGTTCGACTCGATCCTCGGCCTCTTCAGCGACTCGGAGGACCCCAGCATCACGTCCCGTACCGACAGCTTCGGCATGGCTGCGGACTTCATCGCCCGTGACCCGTTGTTCGGCCGAGGCCTGGGCACCTTCCTGCCCAAGTACCGGATCTTCGACAACGAGTACCTCGTGCTGCTCGTGTCGGTCGGGATCGTCGGGACGCTGCTCTTCCTCGGCATCTGGTTCGTGACGGTCGGGGTCCTGCTGCACGCGCGCAGCGAGTCCACCGACGAGCGCAGCAAGGACCTTGCCCTCAGCCTCGTCGCGTCGGTGACCGTGGGGTTCGTCAGCATCAGCTTCTTCGACGCCTTCGCCTTCCCGATGACGATGGGGGCGCTGTTCCTGCTCGTGGGCATGGCAGGCTCGTACCGCAGGCAGGTGACCGCGTGGGCGCCGAGCTTCACCCCGCCCGCGCTGGTCTCCGGCCGGGCCGGAGCCCGCTCGTGACCGGCCGCGGGCACCCCGCTGTCACGTCGGCCCTGCTCGCGGCCTGCCTGGTGCTCCCGCCGGTCCTCGCCGCGGCGTTCGGGTCGGTCGCCGGGCACGCCTGGTCGGCGCTCCTCACCGACCTGCTCGAGCCGTACTTCGACGGCTTCTGGCGCGTTCTCCGGGGCGGGCTGAAGTGGATCATGCCGCCCGCGCTGCTCGTCGTGGTGGTGGTGTCGCTGGTGGTTGTCGCGCGGCGCAGCCTCCTGCGCGTCGCGGTGGCCCTGGTGGGCACCGCGGGGCCGTTCCTGCTCGCCCAGCTCGTCAAGCGCGAGCTCCTGCCCTTCCCGTCGTACGCGCCCGAGGGCGGCGCACCCCTGTCGGGTCATGCCGCCACCGCGGCGAGCGCGCTGTTCGCGGTGCTGGTCGCCGTCCCGGACCGGGTACGTGGCCGGGTCGCGGTGGCGGGTGCCGTCCTCGTGCTCGGGGTGGAGCTCGGCGTGGTCGTCAGCAGCTGGCACGACGCCGGCGACGTCGTGCTCTCGCTCGTCGTCGCCGCGTGCTGGTGGGGGGTGCTCGGCGTCGTCCTGACGGTGCTGCGGCCTCACGCACCGCCGCACTCGGCGGCCCCGGCGCGTAGCCGCGGCGTCGCGGCCTGGCCGTTCGCGCTCACGGCTGTGGCCGGTGCCGGCGCGGCAGCCGTGGTGGTCGGCACCGGCCCGAGCCCGGTGGGCGCGCTGGCGGGGGCGGTCCTCACCGCCGTCGCGGGCGCCGCCCTCCTCGCGGGAGCGGGCCTGGCCTCGGTGGGTGCCCTCGACCGGCACGACGCCGGACGGCGGCTCCCCCGGGAGCCTCGCCCCGGCCGGGGGCCGGGTCAGGGGCGCACGACCGCCGGTGACCAGGCCTCGGGGACCGCGATGGCAGGGGCTCCGGTGCCGTCGGCCGGGAGTGACCACACGTCGGTCACGCCCGACTCCTCGGTGCGCGGCACGCCGTAGAGCAGGGTGCCGTCGTCGAGCCAGGCGAGCTGGTCGTCGATGTTCCGGGTCTCGGCGTCGAGCACGCTGACCGTGCCGGTCGCCAGGTCGAGCACCGCCGGGGTCCAGTGCACCTCGGGACCGGGGTCGGCGTCGTGCTTGAACGCGAGGCGGGTGCCGTCGGGGGAGAGCGAGGGGCACTCCACGCCGTCGCGCACCGTGGTGAGGGTGCGCGCGGTGAGGTCGCCGCGGGCCAGCCACGTGCGGCCCAGCGACCGGGACTGGACGGTGGCGTAGAACGTCGAGTCGTCCACGAAGGTGACGCCCCACACGTTGCGGTCCACCGGGGCGGCCGGGGCGCCGTCGACCACCAGGGTGAGCTCCTCGAGGTTCACGGCGCCGCCGCCGTCGGCCCGCCGGACCACCGTCTCCGTGGAGAAGCCCGTGCTCGCGTACGAGTGGCCGGTGACGAACGCCGTCGTCGCCACGAGCGAGCCGTCCGGCGAGAAGCGGGTGCGGCTCGGCGTACCGGGCAGGGGCCATTCGGCGGCCACCTGCCAGTCGGCGTCGAGCACCTGGGCCTCGAAGGTCGTCACGACGCCACGCTTGGTCCGCAGGCAGACGACGCCCCGGGTCGTGGCGTCCACGCGGTCGCACGCCACGGGGGAGACAGCCCGGGGGCCGTCGAGGTCGGCGAGCGGCACCGCGGACACCCGCCCGTAGAGGTCGCCGGGGGCGGTGCTGCGGAACACGAGCCGCGGGCCGGTGACGTCGTCGGGCGCGGCGGTGGCGACGTCGCTCGGTGCCGCGTGCTCCGCCCGGGACTGCGCCAGCTCGGCGGCGGCGAACCAGCCCACCCCGGCCACGACGACGACCAGGAGCACGACGAAGGCCGCGACCCGGCGGCGCACGGTCACGCGGCGGTCCCGGCGTCGGTCGTGGTCGCGTCCGCGCGGCGGAGCACGAACCAGCAGACCGGGACGGCGACGGCCAGGACCACGGTGACCAGGACGAGCGCCGGCTCGCGACCCACCGCGAACCAGAGCACGCCGAACGTCGCGGACGCGACCATGCGCGCCACCGCGACGACGGTCTGGGCGGTGCCGATCGCCGTCGCCCGGACCGGCAGCGGCACGAGGGACCCGGCGAGGGCGGCGAGGACGCCGTCGGTCGCGGCGTAGAACGCGCCGAGGAGGACGAGCGCGAGCAGCGTGGGCGCGATGCCGCCCGACGGCAGGGCAGCGCACACGTACGCCCCGACCAGCAGCACGTGCCCCCAGACGACGACGCGGGCCCGGCCCAGGCGGTCGGCCAGGCGCCCGGCGGGAGACGCCAGCAGCATGTACGCCGCGTTGGTGCCCACGTACAGCAGGGGGAACCACTGGGTCGCGAACCCGTCGCGGTCCTGGAGGGCGAGGTAGACGAACCCGTCGCCCACGGTGAGGAAGCCGAGAGCCGTCGCGACGAGGAGGAGCCGCCGCGTGGCGCCGTCGCGCAGGAAAGACCAGCTGAAGGGCCGGCCCGTGGGCTCCAGCCCGCCGAGGGCGTCGCACGTGCAGCCCTTGCACTTCGGCAGGCCGCGGCCCTCGCGCGTCTTGTGCTGCGCGAGCCACGCCGCACGGCGCGGGCGCACGTCCGGGACGAGGAGGACGAGGGCGCCGAGGCCCAGGACCGACGCGCCCAGCGAGACCATGAACACCGTGGTGTAGCCCTCAGGGATGAGCCACAGGATCACGAACGCGAGCAGCGGCCCGAGGGCCGCGCCCGCCGTGTCGAGCGCCCGGTGCGTCCCGAACGAGCGGGCGAGGCTGCGCGGGTCCGACGACGCGGCGATCATCGCGTCACGCGGTGCGGTGCGGATGCCCTTGCCGATCCGGTCGATCGCGACGAGCGTCGTGACCGCGGCGAACCCGGACGCCAGGAGCAGCCCGGCGCGGGTCAGGGCCGACAGGCCGTAGCCCACCGCGGCCACCCACTTCGGGTGGTCGCCGCGGTCGGACGCCCAGCCGCCCGCGACCCGGACCAGGGCGCTCGCGCCCTGCATCAGGCCGTCGACGAAGCCGTACGCGACCGTCGTGAGTCCCAGCGACGCCGTCACGTACAGGGGGAGCACCGCCGCCACCGCCTCCGACGACACGTCGGTCAGCAGGCTGACGATGCCGAGGGTGACCACGGTCGAGGAGACGCGGCCGACGCGGGGGCGCCTCGGTGTGCGCGCAGCCGGCGCGGCGGTCTGGGCGGCGGTCAAGGTCTCTCCGGCGGCGCGACGAACAAGGGCGCCGCCACTGTATGACCGGGCGACATCGTGACCAGCACGGCGGCCGGGGTGAAGTCGTGGATTCACCCCGGCAGCGCCCCGTCCGGGCGGGGCCCGGCTCGGCGGGCGCGGCTACTCTCGCGCGGGAGCACGCTGACGACAGGAGACGGACCATGGTGAGGATCGCGGCGTCGGCCGACGTCGACGAGCGGGCGACGATCGGCGCGGGCTCGTCCGTCTGGCACCTGGCGCAGGTGCGGGAGGACGCCGTCGTCGGCGAGAACTGCACCCTGGGCCGAGGCGCCTACGTGGGGCCGGGGGTCAGGCTCGGCGACAGCTGCAAGCTGCAGAACTACGCCCTCGTCTACGAGCCGGCCGTCCTGGAGGACGGGGTGTTCGTGGGCCCGGCCGCCGTGCTGACCAACGACGTGTACCCGCGGGCCGTCACCGTGGACGGCCGGCTGAAGACGGAGGACGACTGGGACGCCGTCGGCGTGACGGTGCGGACCGGCGCGTCGATCGGGGCGCGGGCCGTGTGCGTCGCGCCGGTGACGATCGGCCGGTGGGCGACCGTGGCGGCCGGCGCCGTCGTCACGCGTGACGTCCCGGACTTCGCCCTGGTCGCCGGGGTCCCCGCGCGGCGGATCCGGTGGGTCGGCCGGGCGGGCGTGCCGCTCGAGGAGGCCGACGGCGGCTGGGTGTGCCCGCAGACCGGCGAGCGCTATGCCGAGGCCGACGGGGTACTGACGCCGGCCGAGGTGGCCGTCACGCCGTGAGGCGCCGGCCGGGTTGCCACGGCGGCTCGTAGAGCCACCACGCCCCTGCCCGGACCGCGAGGTCCTGGAGCCGCAGACCGAGCCAGACAACCAGCGGGGTGGCGAGCAGGGGGAGCAGGTTCGTCAGCGGCCACGGGTGGGTGGCCCAGCCCCAGCCCGGGAGGCCGGTGAGGAGCCCCGGCGGGAGCGACTGGCCCAGCGGGTCGTAGAAGGCCAGGACGGCGCGGCCCGACAGGATGGCGATCAGGAGCAGGAACGCCGCGTGCGCCACGTAGACGGGCAGCGTCCGCGCGCCGAGCCGGCGGAGCGGGCCCAGGCGGGACAGCGCACGCGCCACGACAATGCCCGCGAGCACCCCGGCCGCCCCGCACAGCAGGTAGACGCCCGGCACGTCCTCGAGCTCGAGCACCCGGGCGACGGCCACCACGGCTCCCCACACCACGACGATCGCCAGGCTCCGCAGCCAGGTCAGCGTGGTCGCGAGGCGCTCGAGGAACGCGCGCAGGTGCAGGCCGCCGAGGAAGAACACGAGGTACTCCGCGACCCCGCGCCAGGCGAGGTTCTGCACGTTCCACCCGGTGAGGGCGAATGCCGCCACCAGCGCGGCGGCACCGACCTGCACCGCCGGTGGCAGGCGGCGGGTCGCGCGTGCGACCACGAAGAAGACCGCGAGCGTCCAGAGGAACCACAGCTCGGTACGGGGCACGAGCGGGGCGAGGAGGATCTCGCGGACCACCGTGGGCCACACCTCCTCCGCGTAGCCGCGCATCCCCAGCAGGAGCCGGACCACCGCCGTGACGGCCTCCCAGATCCAGAACACCCAGAGGAGGAGCGCCAGCTTGCCGCGGGCGAGGGCTCCCCAGCCGCCGGCCACCCACCGCGCGGCGAACATGCCGGAGACCGCGAAGAAGAGCGGCATCCGGAGCGAGCGCAGGGCCATGTTGACCTGCTGGAGGTCGCGGGTGTCGAAGCCCGCCATCCGGAACCAGTCGGCTGCGTGATAGAGCACCACGAGCACGATCGCGAGCCCTCGTGCGGCGTCGGCCCAGGTGAGCCGGGGACGTCGCTCACCGTCCCGCCCGGCGCCGTCGGGCACGCCGGTGGTCGTCCAGGGGTGAGAAGTCACCCGGCCATGCTAGGCGGGGCGGGTGACACCGCCACCGCGCCGCCGGCGTCCCGCCCGCACCGGCCTTGCCGAGGTAGTGCGTCCGTCCGACGGTGGCACTACCTCGGCGCGAGGGCCCCGCCGAGATAGTGACTTCGTCCGACGGACGCACTACCTCGGCGAGCCTTGCTACGGCCGCCAGGTGTCGTTGAGCGTCAGCGCCCCGTTGGCGCCCACCGTGGCGACCCGGTTGGCGCCGCTCTCCCAGACGACGTTCCCGGACCCGTCGCGCTTGACGTACTTGTACTGGAAGGTGGTCCCGGCGGGCAGGTCCACGACGGCCCGCCACACGGGGTACGCGGCCGAGGACATCGCCACCCCGGCAGCGGGGTTCCACGACCCGAGCTGAGCGAGGTTCCCCACCACGTACACGTTCTGTCCCCACACGGTGGTGGCGTTCACGCCGAAGGACACGTCGCCCTGCTCGGCGGGCGGCGGCGTCGAGCCCGAGAGCGCCCCGACGTGCAGCGCGATCGACCCGTACGCGGGCACGCTGGCGGTGAGCTGCCCGGACGCGTTGACGGTCCGGGTCACCGAGCACGTCGTCGACGCCACGACGTCGCAGTACGTCCCCGCGGGCAGCGACGTCTGGTAGGTCCGGGTCACGGCCGACCCGGTGTTGTTGATCGCCACGTAGCCCCGGGCGCCGCGGCCGTAGGCGATGTGGTTGTTGCCGTCGTCCCACCAGTTCGTCACGGCCGTACCGGCCACCGCGTTGTGGAAGCCGACCATCCCGCGCACCTCGGTCCAGCGCTGGGTGCACACCCACTGGCTGTTGCTGCAGCTCGCGTCCGGGACGGTGGTCGACGTCGCGCCGGGCGCGCCCGTGTCGTTGCCGCTGAACCGGTAGCCCGAGTACACGGTGGGGGAGCCGTACGGCCACGACAGCAGGAACGTGTTCGCCAGCGTGTACTTGGCGCCCCAGGCGTACGTCATCGTCTCGCCGTTGCGCTCCGTGTCGTGGTTGTCCACGAAGACCTGCGCGCGGTCCGACGGCAGCTTGTTGTCGCCGATGTAGCGCAGGTTGCGGATCTGCCCGTCGAAGTGGGTCTTGAGGTCGCGCGCGTACTGGAACTCGTGCGAGTCGCCGCTGCCCAGGTACTCCGACGGCTGGACGGGCTCGCCGTGTGCGCCGATCACTTCGTGCACCCAGAAGACGTTCGGGTTGCTGAGCCGGGACTTGACCGCGGCGAGGTCGGCGGCGGGGATGTGCTTCGCGGCGTCGATGCGGAAGCCCGCGACGCCCAGCGAGAGCAGGTCGTTGAGGTAGGCGGCGAGGCGGTCCTGCACGTAGCTCGAGCCGGTGCGCAGATCTTGCAGGCTCACGAGGCGGCAGTTCTGTACCTGGTAGCGGTCGCCGTAGTTCGAGATGTTGGAGCGGCAGTCGTTGAAGTCGTTGTAGCCGTAGATGCCGGGGAACGAGTCCGGCCCGAAGGTGCTGCCGGCCACGCCCGTCGAGGTCGACGACGCGGCCGCCATGTGGTTCACCACCGCGTCCGCGATGACGCCCACACCCGCGTTCCGGCAGGTCTGCACCATCGCCGCGAACTCGGCGCGCGTGCCGAGCTTGGACTCGATGCGGTAGCTCACCGGCTGGTACGACGTCCACCACTGCGAACCCTGGACGTGCTCCTGCGGCGGCGACACCTGCACGTACCCGTAGCCCGCCGGCCCGATCGTGCTGGTGCACTCGGCCGCGACCGAGTCCCAGGTCCACTGGAAGAGGTTGAGGATCACGTCGTCCCCGCCGTTCGGCGGGGTGGCGGCGGTGGCCGTGGGGGCGGTAGTGGCGACGCCCAGCGACAGACCGAGGGTCAGCGTGGTGACGAGGGCAGCGAGAGGTCTGGCGAATCTCCGCGACATTGCGGCTCCTAACGAGCAATCCCGGCGCGGACGTGCATCGTTGCACGGCTCTTTCCGGATCTTGCTGCAAGAGGTTACAGAGTCCGGCTGCAACATGCCAGACCCCGCCGCGCCTGTGATGCAGCGACGTGGCAGGTCCGTGGTAGGAGTCGGGGGTGCGTCGTCTCCCTGTCCTCGCCCTGGTCACGGCCCTCGCCCTGACCGCTTGCACGCCCACCGCCACCGGCGGTCCGACGCCGGCCCCCGGCTCGAGCGGCCCTTCCACCGCACCGACCGGCCCGGCCCCGGGCGACGTCGTCGCGACCACCACCGTCGTGGCGGGCGGCGGCGAGGTCACCATCGAGGTGCACCCCGTCGTCCGGACGGGCGAGCACGCGGTCCTGACGCTCGACCTGCTGCCGTCGGCGGACGACCTGCCAGTGCACGACCTCTTCGACACGGAGATCGGCGTGCAGACCACCCCCGGCGGTGCGGTCCGCCTCGTCGACCTCCCCGGGGGCACGGTCAGCAGCGTCGCCCTCGACGCCGACGGCGACGCCGTCACCACCTTCGAGCCCTCCGCGCAGCTCCCCGCCCAGGGCCTCCGCGTCACCTCGGCATACGCCGCCCCGCAGGGCGACACCATCGGCCTCCTCCTCCCGGGCGCCTACCTCCCGGACATCCCGGTCATCGACGCGGTGCCCGACGCCGGACTGGACCTGGGCGAGGTCGCCGACGCGCCCGTCGCGACGCTCGACTCGTACACCCGTGAGCTGGACGGGGCGGTGTCGACGCTGACGTCCACCGAGCAGGTCGTGGTCACGCTCGGCGCGGACGTGCTGTTCGCCGTCGACTCGGCGGACCTCGCGCCCGAGGCGCTCGCGGCCGTCGACGCGGCCGCCGCCCACCTCGCCGGACGGGCTCCCGGGACCGTTGACGTGGTGGGACACACCGACGACGTGGCGGACGAGGCCTACAACCTGGACCTGTCGGAGCGCCGGGCCGAGGCGGTGGCGGCGGCGCTGGCCGAGCGCATCGACATGGACGACTACCCGGTCCGCACCTCGGGCCGGGGCGAGGCGGAGCCGCTCGTGCCGAATGACGGCGACGCGAACCGGGCGCTGAACCGGCGGGTGACGCTCACGCTGACGTCGGAGGTGGTGACGGAGGTGCCGGTGGAGGCGTCGGGCGAGCTGCCGCCGTTCGACGACGGCCCGACGGGGACCGGGCCGGAGGGCGTCGAGGTCGAGGCCACGCGCCCGTACCGGGTGGTGGTGCCGCGGGCCACCCGCGTGGAGGGGCACCTGGTCGTGGAGGTGCAGGTCACCGCCCTGGACCAGGAAAAGGACTCGGTGTTCGGGGTGGCGTTCCTCAACGGGCTCTGGTCGTACCGGGGCGAGGGCAACGACTCGCCGAAGGACGCGCTGGCGCTGTCGGTGCTGTCGGGGAGCACTGCCGTGTACCCGCTGGACTACCAGGCCGGTGAGACCGCGGGCGGGCGCCCCGTGTGGTTCCCGCTGGGGGAGACGGACACGCTGCGGCGCATCGACGGCGGGCAGACGCTCACCTACGTGGCGATCTACCCCGACGTGCCCGGCGTGGACACGGTGACGCTCCAGCTGGGCAGCACGCTGGGTGCGGCGCCGCTGCGGCTGACGGACGTGCCGGTGGAGTGACCGCCGGGGGGCCTATGACAAGCGGAGTTACCATAACTGGAGTTACATTAGACCCATGCCTGCAACTACGAAGAAGCCTCCGGCGCTGAGCGGTCGAGCGCGTGAATGGGGTGCCCTGACGCGATTTTACGAGCTCCCCGATGAAGGAGCCCGGCTCGGCGTGGTCTACGGCCGGCGGCGGCAGGGAAAGACCTTCATGCTTGACCTGCTCGCGCACGGAACTGGCGGGTTCATGTTCACGGCCGCCCAGCAGTCGAGTGCGCAGAACCTCCAGATGCTTGGCGCGGCCTACGCGGAGTACCTCGGACTCGCGGACCCGGTCCGGTTCGCAACCTGGCAGGCGGCGTTCGACGCACTGCTGCGGCTCGGTGAGCGCCGCGACGAGCCGACGCTGGTTGTCCTGGACGAGTTCCCCTTCCTGCTGGATACCGAGCCATCGTTGGCGTCACTCCTGCAGATTGCGATCGGGCCGACAGAGCGCGCCTTTCGCAAGGGAAGGGCGCGCTTGATCCTGTGCGGTAGTGCGTTGACGACCATGCGGAGCCTGCTCGTCGGGACGGCGCCACTGCGCGGACGCGCCGTGCTCGAACTGATCGTCCCGCCGTTCACGTTTCGCGAGGCGGCCGAGTTCTGGGACCTCGTCGCCGACCCTGAGGTTGCCTTCCGGGTTCACGCCTTGCTCGGCGGTACTCCTGCGTACAAGGCCATGAGCGGCGGCGTACCTTCGCGTGAGGACTTCGACCAGTGGGTCGCGGGCGGTCTGCTCGACCCCGCGTCAGCGCTCTTCCGCGAGGGAAACGTGCTGCTCTACGAACAGCCCGGACTTGCCGACCCTGGTTTGTACTTCTCAGTCCTGGGTGCCGTCGCAGATGGTGCTGCTAAGCGCAGTGAGATCGCTGGAATCCTGCAGCGTCCCGACGCGGCACTTGCCCACCCGTTGACCGTCCTGGAAGAGCTTCAGCTGGTGACGCGGTCGGAGGACGCGCTGCGGGGGCGCCGTCCGGTGTACCGCCTCGCTGAGCCTGTCATCCGGTTCCACCAGCTCGTCATCCGCCCACGCGAGGCGGTCCTGGCGGCTCGTGGCGGGTTGCGTGTCTGGCGTGATGTCGCCGACACCATCACGAGCAAGGTCTACGGCCCCCATCTCGAGGATCTGGTCCGGGAGTGGGTCCTGGCGCACGCCGGTGCCACAACATTGGGCGGTATTGCCAACCAGGCGAGATCCGCCGTCGTCGCATGTGTCGAGCACCGGGCGGGTCATGAGATTGACGTCGTCGCGATCGAAGACCTCCCAGGTAGCGCCCGGAAGGTCCTCGCCATCGGAGAGGCCAAGGCCACGGAGAAGCCCGTGGGGGACGGCGAGCTGGCGCGGCTCGACCATCTGCGTGAGCTCCTGCCTCCCTCGACGGCATCGACCCAGGTCCGCTTGCTGTTGTTCTCACGCTCCGGCTTCACGAAGGAGCTGACAGAGTCGGCAGGACACCGTGAGGACGTCGAACTGATCGATCTGGACAGGTTGTACCAGGGTGAGTGAGGTGCGCCCGACGAGGCGGATACGGGGAACTGCGCCACACGCCGGGCATCATCGTGTCGGAGCCGAGGGGTAGCCTGGATCCAGCCCGCCACCCCCGCCCAGGGGAGGTGGGCCCGCCGTCGTGCGTCCGCCGCACGCGCACCTGCCGCCACCCGCGCCACCTGCCGCCCATGCGTCACCTGCGCCACCGCCACCCGCCGCCGCCCGCGAGCCACGAAGGACCTCCATGAACCTCACCGGCCTGCTGCCCGCTCTCCTCGCCGACCCGGGCGCCGCTGCCGCCGTCGAGCACGTCCAGGTCCGGGGCGCGGCCGACGTGGTGGGGCCCGCGGGCGTGCGCCCGCCGCTCCTGGCGGCCGCCGCGCAGCGCCGCCCGCTGGTGGTCGTCACGGCGACGGGCCGCGAGGCCGACGAGCTCGCGACGGCGATCCGCGCCTACCTGCCCGACGACCACGACGACGACGTCGCCGTCCTCCCGGCATGGGAGACGCTGCCCCACGAGCGGCTCTCGCCCCGCGCCGACACGGTCGCCCGCCGGATCGCCGTGTTCCGCCGCCTGGCGCACCCCACGACCGAGACGACCCAGACGGGCCCCATCCGGGTCCTGGTGATGCCGGTCCGGGCGCTCCTCCAGCCGGTCGTCGACGGCCTGGGCGAGCTGGAGCCGGTGAGCCTGGGGACCGGCAGCACCGCCGACCTGACCGACGTGGCCCAGCGGCTCACCGACGCGGCCTACAGCCGCGTCGACATGGTGGAGCGACGCGGAGAGTTCGCGGTGCGCGGCGGCATCCTCGACGTCTTCCCGCCCACGGAGGACCACCCGCTCCGGCTCGAGTTCTGGGGCGACGAGGTCACGGAGATCCGCTGGTTCTCGGTGGCCCACCAGCGGTCCCTCGAGGTCGCCGACCAGGGCCTCTGGGCCCCGCCGTGCCGCGAGATCCTCCTGACGGACGCCGTGCGCGAGCGCGCCGCAGGCCTCGTGGAGCAGCTCCCCGGCGCCGTCGAGATGCTCGACCGCATCGCCGCCGGCATCGCCGTCGAGGGCATGGAGTCCCTCGCCCCGGTGCTGGTGGACCACATGGTCCCCGTCCTGGAGCTCGTCCCCGACGACGCCCTCCTCGTCGTCAACGAGCCCGAGCGGGTGCGCCGTCGGGCCCACGACCTCGTCGCCACCACCGAGGAGTTCCTCGCCGCGGCCTGGTCGGGCGCGGTCGCGGGCGGCGCGGCGCCGATCGACCTGTCCGCCGCCTCGTTCGCCACCTTCGCCGAGGTGCGCGACGTCGCCGCGCGCCGCGGCCTCGGCTGGTGGACCCTCTCGTCGTTCACGCAGGACGCGGAGCTCGCGGACATCCCGGGGGCCGACGGCGCCTCGGCCGCCTCGGGCGGTCGGCCCGCCCAGGGAGGTCACCCCGCCCAGGGCGCCGCGAACCTGGACGGCGAACCCCTGTTCACGATCGGCGCCCGCGACGTCGAGTCCTACCGCGGCGACCTGCAGCGGGCGCTCGACGAGGTGCAGACCCTCCAGAAGGCGGGCTGGACCCTCGTCCTCACGACGGAGGGCCATGGCCCGGCCAAGCGCATGACCGAGCAGCTGAGCGCCGCCGGGACCGCGGCCCGGCTCGAGGCGAGCCTGGCGGGAGAGGTGGAGTCCGGCATCGTCCATGTTGCGCCTGCCACCGCGGGCAAGGGCTTCGTCGCGCCCGAGCTGCGCCTGGCGGTGTTCTCCGAGCAGGAGCTGACGGGCCGCGCCGGGACCAGCACGCGCGACATGCGCCGCATGCCGTCGCGGCGGCGCAACGTGGTGGACCCGCTGCAGCTCAAGGCCGGCGACTACGTGGTGCACGAGCAGCACGGCGTGGGCCGGTTCGTGGAGATGGTGCAGCGCACCCTCGGCACGGGCGGCAACGCCGCGACGCGCGAGTACCTGGTGCTGGAGTACGCGTCGTCGAAGCGCGGGCAGCCGGGCGACCGGCTCTTCGTGCCGACGGACCAGCTGGACCAGGTGACCAAGTACTCGGGCGGCGAGGCCCCCAGTCTCAGCAAGATGGGCGGCGCCGACTGGAAGAACACCAAGGCACGGGCCCGGAAGCACGTCCGGGAGATCGCCTCGGAGCTGATCAAGCTGTACAGCGCGCGCATGGCGACGCAGGGGCACGCGTTCGGCCCGGACACGCCCTGGCAGCGGGAGCTGGAGGACGCCTTCGCCTACGTCGAGACGCCCGACCAGCTCGCCACCATCGACGAGGTCAAGGCCGACATGGAGAAGCCGGTCCCCATGGACCGTCTGGTCTGCGGCGACGTGGGCTACGGCAAGACGGAGATCGCCATCCGTGCCGCGTTCAAGGCGGTGCAGGACGGCAAGCAGGTGGCGGTGCTCGTGCCCACGACGCTGCTGGTGCAGCAGCACTTCGAGACGTTCTCCGAGCGGTACGCCGGCTTCCCGGTGACGGTGAAGGCCCTGTCCCGGTTCCAGAGCGACAAGGAGTCGGAGGCGGTCGTCGAGGGCCTGCGCCAGGGCACCGTGGACGTGGTGATCGGGACGCACCGCCTCATCACGGGCTCCGTCCGGTTCAAGGACCTGGGCCTCGTCATCATCGACGAGGAGCAGCGGTTCGGCGTGGAGCACAAGGAGACGCTCAAGCAGCTGCGCACCAACGTGGACGTGCTGGCGATGAGCGCGACGCCGATCCCGCGCACGCTCGAGATGGCGGTCACCGGTATCCGGGAGATGTCCACGCTCGCGACCCCGCCCGAGGAGCGGCACCCCGTCCTCACCTACGTGGGGCCCTACGAGGAGAAGCAGATCGGCGCGGCGATCCGCCGCGAGCTGCTGCGCGAGGGGCAGCTCTTCTACGTGCACAACAAGGTCGAGTCCATCGACCGTGCCGCCGCGCACCTGCGCGAGATGGTGCCCGAGGCCCGCGTCGGCGTGGCCCACGGCAAGATGAACGAAGGCCAGCTCGACCGGGTGATCCGGGGGTTCTGGGAGAAGGAGCTCGACGTCCTGGTCTGCACCACGATCATCGAGACCGGCCTGGACATCTCCAACGCGAACACGCTCATCCTGGAGCGGGCGGACGCGCTCGGCCTCTCGCAGCTCCACCAGCTCCGCGGTCGCGTGGGCCGCGGGCGCGAGCGCGCCTACGCGTACTTCCTCTACCCGCCCGAGCGGCCCCTCACGGAGACCGCCCACGACCGGCTCGCCACGATGGCCGCCCACACCGACCTCGGCGCCGGCATCCAGATCGCCATGAAGGACCTGGAGATCCGCGGTGCAGGCAACCTGCTCGGCGGGGAGCAGTCGGGGCACATCGCGGGAGTCGGGTTCGACCTGTACGTGCGGATGGTGGGCGAGGCCGTCGCGGCGTTCCGCGGCGACAGCGGGGAGGAAAAGCCGGAGGTCACGATCGAGCTCCCCGTCGACGCCCACCTCCCCGAGACCTACATCGCCACGGAGCGGCTCCGCCTCGAGGCGTACAAGAAGATCGCCGCCGCACGCGACGCCGCGGCGCTCGACGAGGTGCGGGCCGAGCTCGTGGACCGGTACGGCGCCCTGCCCGACGTGGCCCAGGCCCTCTTCCAGGTGGCCGACTTCCGCAACCACGCCCGCGACGCGGGCCTGTCCGACATCACCGCGCAGGGCAAGCTCATCCGGTTCGCCCCGGTCGACCTGCCGGAGTCCGCGCAGCTGCGCCTCAAGCGCCTCTACCCGGGCGTGATCCTCAAGCCGGCCATCCGGGCGTTCCTCGTCCCGTACCCGACGACGGCGCGGATCGGCGGGCGCCCCCTGCGCGGCGCCGAGGTGCTCGCGTGGGCACGCCAGCTCATCGACGCCGTGATCCTCGCGGACGTGGCCGCGGCGGCGAAGGTGGGTACGCGGGCCTGAGCGCCGCGCGCTCGCCCAGGGAGCGGGAGAGGCCGAGGGCCGGCTGCTCGACGGCAAGGAAGAAGCCCGCGGCGAGCGCGAGCGAGACGACCACCGCGACGGTGCTCCACAGCACCCACGCGGCGCCGGTCGCACCCGTGAGCAGCGCGAGCGCGACCACCACCGGCTCGTGGACCAGGTACAGGCTGAACGAGCGCCGGCCCAGCCACTGCGCGGGCCGGCGCTCCAGCGCCCGCAGCAGCGGACCCCAGGTCATCGCCGCCACGAGGAGGCCGACCACACCGGCGAGGGCGAGGGCGTCGGCGGCGAGGCCCGGGACGAGACCCTGCGCCCCCCAGCCGGGCGACGGTGCCACGAGCGCGAGCCAGCTCAGCAGCAGCACCGCGGGCCAGGCCCACGGGCCTCGTGCCGTCACGGCGGCGGCCGCCCGGTGCGGGCGGTCGGAGTCGTGGGCGAGGACCATGCCGATCCCGAACACCGGCAGGAACTCCAGCGGCCGGGCGAGCGGGACGGGCAGGCCCAGGTGCGGGGCCGCGACCGACACCGCGACGAGCAGGATGATCCACACCCCGCCATGCCCACGGACGGGGAGCCGGCGCACGAGCAGCCACATCACCGGGAGCAGCAGCGAGAACCAGATCTCCCAGGCCAGCGACCACAGAGGGCTGTCGAGCCACGCGGGCCCGATCCCGCCCAGGAGCGTCAGGTCCATGACCACGGACAGCGCGTCCGGGTCGGCGTGCATGGCGAGCCACAGGCTCGCCGCGCCACCGTCCCGGGGGATCGCCAGCGCGACGGCCAGCGCGAGCGCGACGGCGCCCCACACGGGCAGGTAGAGCCGCGCGAGCCGCTGCACGTAGTAGGCGCGGACGGCGCCCGGACGGGAGCCGTCGAGCCGGCGCTGCGCGTACACGGTCAGCACGTAGCCGCTCAGCACGAAGAAGACCAGCACCGCCTCCTGGCCCGCCCACACGATGCGCAGCGGCGTGCTGACGATCCACCACGCGGCCGTGCCCGGCTCCGGGAGCACCGGGCCGAGGTGCACCATCGCGAGCTGCGGCAGCACCATCAGCGTGTGGTGCAGCACCACGACCAGCGCCGCGACACCGCGCAGGCCGTCCAGGGAGCGCAGGCGACCGGGCGCGACCGTCGGTGCCACCGTGGTGGGGGAGGCGGTCACGGGGGCTCCTGTGGGGGTGGGGTCCCTGGGGACTGGTTGCGCGCGGGTCGCGCCCGCGGCGGCGGGCCGGTCAAGGCTAGGGGCGGGCGACTGCCGGGCGACCGGCAGGTGGGGGCAAACCGGTGGATTCACCCGGACGATCACCCGCTGGCGCGGAGCCCGCCTGCGGTCGAATCGATACGGACAATGGTCAGTAC
This sequence comes from Antribacter gilvus, assembly GCF_003946865.1. Taxonomy (GTDB): domain Bacteria; phylum Actinomycetota; class Actinomycetes; order Actinomycetales; family Cellulomonadaceae; genus Antribacter; species Antribacter gilvus. The sequence goes on along the minus strand of NZ_QXTH01000002.1, from coordinate 487,844 downwards.
CCTGTCCATTAGGGCCTGTTCCGGTTACTCTGGTAACCGGAAAGGACTCCTCCCACATGGCCCGCACCTCCCTACGCACCCATCGCGACCTCCTCCAGCTCGGGGAGAACCTTCGCGCCTGGCGCAAGATCCACGGGCTGACCGCCCAGCTCGTCGCCGACCGTGCCGGCATCACCCGCACCACGTTGCGCGGCATCGAGACGGGTACGGGCGCCGCCAGCCTCGAGAACGTCCTCGCCGTCCTGCGTGTCCTGGGTGTCGCGGACGCCGTCGTCTCAGCCACCGACCCGCTCACCACCGAGATGGGCCGGTTCCACGCCGAGCGGACCCTTCCACAACGGGTCCGGATACCGAGGTGACCGGATGACCATCCATGTCGCGGTGCAGCTTCCTGGTGCGGAGCACGTCCATGCGGGTGAGCTCGACATGGTGCTGAACCGCGGCGGGGCGCTGATCGGCTCCAGCTTTCGGTACAACACCGACTACCTGCGCCACCCCCGCGCGTACGCGCTGTGCCCGGAGCTGCCGCTCACGCCCGGGTCCATCCCGTCCAGCGGCGACCGGCCCCTGTTCGGCGTGTTCGCCGACTGCCAGCCGGACCAGTGGGGCCGCACCCTCCTGTTCCACGCGGAACGGCTCACTGCCAAGTCGGAGGGCCGTCGGCTGCTCACGCTCACCGAGGTGGACTTCCTGCTCGGCGTCCAGGACGACACGCGGCTCGGCGCCCTACGGCTCTCCACCGACGGCGGCAGCACCTTCCTTGCCCCGGCCCGCGCGGAGGTGCCGTCGCTCCTGGACCTGCCCACCCTGACGGAGGCGGCGGACGCCGTGGCGAACCACCGGGAGACCGACCGCGACGTGCGGCTGCTGGTCCAGGCGGGGACGTCGATGGGCGGGGCGCGGCCCAAGGTGACGGTCCGGGACGGCGACGGGTCGCTCTGGATGGCCAAGCTGCCCGAGCAGGGCGACCGCTGGGACGTGCAGGCGTGGGAGTACGTGACGCTCCGGCTCGCGTCCCGCGCCGGGATCGAGGTGCCGGTGGCGCGCCTGCACCGCATGGACGAGCACCGCACCATCCTGCTGACGCGGCGGTTCGACCGCACGCCCGACGGCACGCGGATCGGGTTCCTCTCCGCGGACAGCCTCACCCAGAAGGCGTTCTTCGAGACCATCGACTACCGGACGCTGGCGGAGACGGTGGCCGACCACTCCGGCCGGCCGGCCACCGACGGTCACGACCTCTTCCGTCGGGTGGCGTTCACGCTGCTGGTCCGCAACATCGACGACCACATGAAGAACCACGGGTTCCTGCGCCGGGCAGACGGGTGGACGCTGTCGCCGCTGTTCGACGTGAACCCCAACCCCTTCGCCGTGGCCGAGTCCACGCCGCTGCGGCCCAACGGCGACCGCCTCGACCGCGACGTGCGCGACCTCCTGCGCACGGCCGACTCGTACGGCCTCCGTGGCGTCGATGCCCGCCGGGTCCTCGCCGAGGTGGAGTCAGCGACAGCGGGCTGGGCCGACCTGGCCCGCTCCATCGGCGTGCCGACCGAGGAGATCGCGCTCATGGCGGAGGCTTACGACAACCCGAACCGTTCGGAGGCGAAAGGCCTGGCGGCCTGACGGCTCGTCGGGGGTGCCTAGGGCTCCTCGTCAGCGTGACCGTCGGTCCGGGCCGCAAGGTCGTCAGCCCAGGCCGCAGCCCAGGAACGCAGTGCACCGATGGCGTCGGCACCGAGACCATAGGCAGCGAATGCTTCGTCGTCGATCCACTCGGCACCGTTCAGGATGGCTTGGAGATCCTCTTGCTCGAAGCGCCCGCGAGCGTGCCGGTTGCCGAACTCCTCCAGGTCGCCGGTGCTCCACCTTTGGGAGGCTGCGTAGACGTCGATCAGATCACGAGGCGCTCCCCGGTCCGCGAGGGCTCGGACCTTGGTGCCGATCACGTCCTCCTCCGCGAGGACAGGCCCGTAAGGCCCCAGCACCGGAGGCTTCCAGAAGACCTCCTTGAGGATGTCGACCTCGCACTCCTCGCCCGTGCTCGCGTCGGTGGCCGTGAACCGAGCGGACAGCGGAGCTGTCTCCAGCGAGCGCACCCGCCAACCACGGCCCTCGAGCCTTGCACGAAGCTCTTCCGCGATGTCCGCCATCGGTGCAGGATTTTCGGTGGCCACATCAAGGTCCTGGCTCGGACGACTGGTGATCTGGTGAGCTCGGACGGCGTACCCACCTGTGAGCACCAGTGGGTATGGCGATCCGACGTCGATGACGTCCGCCAGCAGCCGCGCATGCAGCTCCGGCATCTCCGTCATGCAGCAGCCTGAGCGCGCGTCGCGAGCTGCGGGAACCCGTCTTCCCACACGGCACGGACGGTAGGCCCAACGAGCGTGCGAAGAACAGGCCACGCCTCGAGAAGGAGATCGCGGTGGAGGTAGCGGATGAGGTCGTCGCGCATGCCTTCGTGCAGCACGGTCCGGTAGAGACCGATCCGCTGGCGCGGCTTGTCCAGGTCGTAGGCCGTCATTCCCGACCACGCCACGTGAAGGGGAAGCTGCACAACACCGTGTCTCGGACCCTGAAGCTGCTCGAGTGAGCGTGGCAGCCGGCGCTGAAACTTCTCGCGATAGAGCGCCAGGTCGTTCGACTGCGTACCGGACCGAGTCCTTGTGGTCTGCGAGCTGGCTGGCATGCTTCCCATTCTGACTGAATCTCGGGTTGACGGCCCCCAGGACGGGTAGCGCGTCGGGATGAACGTGCTCTCCGTTCGGCCGTCGTGGAGGCGAACGTTACGGCTTCCCTGGGCGTTGGTCATGCTGGAGGCCGGACGGTCTGCGGGATACGTCGGGAGGGTCGATGGGTGAAGGACTTGTGGTGCTGGTCGCGGTGGTGGGCGTGGCCGTCGTCGGGGCGGTCGTCGTCGGGCTGGTGGTGAGCGGCCGACGTCGTCCCGAGGGGCCGGTTGACGGCAGCGGGGCGATGTCGGGCGTGTTCGGTGAGCTCGTGGAGGTGTTCCAGCCGTCGAGCGTGCACCTCACCGAGGAGCTCCAGCGGAAGCGGCACGACGTGCAGCCGGCACCGGACGCCGACCCCGGCCCGAGGATCGACCTCGAGAAGGGCGTCGCGGTCCTCCGGCCGGACGCGTGAGATGCGCGCCGGACTGCTTCCAGGTGCGCCCAGCGCTCGTCGGACGACCCTGGAAGCAGTCTGGCGCGCACCTCACCGCCCGGCGAGCGTCATCGCCAGCGCGCCCAAGGCCTTGAGGGTCTCCTCGGCCGCGGGCGTGTCGTAGCCGCGGGTGCAGACGGCCACCACCAGCGTGTCGGGCCCCGGGTCGCCGAAGAACGCGACGTCGTGCCGGATGCCGTCCACCCAGCCGGACTTGGAGCCGAAGTCCACGCCGTCGGGCACGGCGGCCGTGAGCTGCCGGTCGTCCTGGCGGCGCAGCAGCCCCAGCATCCACCCGGTCTGCTCCGGCCCGGCGAGCCGGCCGGCCACCAGCGCACCCACCAGCCGGGCGAGGTCCGCGGCCGTCGTCCGGTGGGAGGCGCCCGCGGCCTCCGCGGCGAGGTCCGAGTACTTGCGCCCGAAGGTGCTCGACGACGCCCCGGCGTCCGCCAGCGCGGTGGCCACGGCGGGCAGCCCCACGCGCTCGACCACCATGTTGGTCGCCTCGTTGGACGACACCGTCACCATCCGGTCCACCACGTCCCCGAACGGCATCGCGGTGCCCGGCGCGGGCATGCCGGGATCGATGTCGTCCGGCTCGATCGTGTAGGTCCCCGCGCCGGGCACCTGTGACGTGAAGGTGTGCGTGCTGGTCAGCGGCTCGTCGAGCGTCGCCGTCCCGGCCTCCAGGGCGCGGGCGGCCGCGACCAGCACGGCCAGCTTCACCGTGGAGGCGGCGTAGAAGTCCTCGTGGGGCAGCCGCTCGGCGAGCACCTCGCCCGCCGCCCGCGCCACCCGGTACGCCACCACCGGCACCCCGTCGGAGTGCGTCCCTGTCGACACCATGCTGCTTCCCCTCGATCGCCGGTCCACGTTGCCGAGACAGTCACCTCGTCCGACGAGCGCACTACCTCGGCGAGTCCTGCCGGGACGAGCGCACTACCTCGGCCCACGCCGTCACCAGTGCCGACGCCTGCGCCGCGTTCTCGTCCACCCGCTCCATCGCCGCGGCCGCCAGCGCGGCGCGGTCCACGCCCTCCGCGGACAGCGCCGCCTCGTCCCATCTCGCCACGCGCTCCGGGTGCGCCTCGGGGTGGAACTGCAGCCCCCACGCGGCGTCACCGACGCGGAACGCCTGCACGGCGCACACGTCCGACGAGACGAGCAGCTCCGCCCCAGGCGGCAGCCCGGTCACGGAGTCCTCGTGGTTCTGGATCATCCACAGCGGTCCGTCGCCCACGGCGTCGCGGACCGCCGAGAACACCGGGTCGTCGTCGGCCGCGGGCAGGAGGCGCAGCGCGCACATGCCGCGCTCCGTCTCGCCCGACCTCGCGGTGACCACTCCGCCGGCCACGTGGGCGAGCAGCTGGCCGCCCAGGCACAGCCCCAGCACCGGGACGCCGTCGGCCAGCGCCTGGGACGTGAGCGTGCGTTCGCGCGCCAGCCAGGGGTGGCGGGCGTCGTCGTCGGGCATGAAGCCTCCCCCGAGGAGGACGAGCCCGGCGTAGCCGGCGAGGTCCGCGGGGAGGTGCTCCCCGGGGACCAGGTCGGGGGAGAGCCCGGCGTCGGCGAGCCAGCCGTCGAGGCGCCCGGCCCCGCTGGTGGACGAGTTCTGCACCACGAGCACGCGCGTCATCGGCGCACCTCGGCCAGCGGCCGGGCGAAGTGGCAGGCGGCGTGGTGCCCGCCCGCACCCACCAGCAGCGGCACCTCCCCGCTGCACGACGGCGGCACTCGCCTCGCCTGCACCTCCTCGCCCTCGGGCACGGGTACGGACGCCTCGGGCAGCGTCGGCGCCAGCCAGCACCGCGTGTGGAACGGGCAGCCCGACGGCGGCGAGACCGGCGAGGGCGGGTCACCCTCCAGGAGGATCCCGCGGCCGTCGGAGAGCCGGACCGTGGGGTCGGCGACGGGCACGGCCGAGAGCAGGGCCTGGGAGTAGGGGTGGCGGGCGCCGTCGTACACGGAGTCGGCCGGACCGTCCTCCACGACCCGGCCCAGGTACATCACGGCGACGGAGTCGGCGATGTTGCGCACCACCGCGAGGTCGTGGGCGATGAAGACCGACGACAGACCGAGCTCCGCCTGCAGGTCCGCGAGGAGGTTGACCACCTGGCCCTGCACCGACACGTCCAGCGCGGAGACCGGCTCGTCGCACACGAGGATCCGCGGGCGCAGCGCGAGGGCGCGTGCGATGCCCACCCGCTGGCGCTGCCCGCCCGAGAACTGGTGCGGGTAGCGGTTCGCGTGGTCCGGGTCGAGGCCCACGAGCTCCAGCAGCTCCCGGACGGCGCGGTCGCGGCCGCCGCGGGGGATCGTCCGGTGGATGGCGAACGGCTCGCCCACGATCTCGGACACGGACATGCGAGGGTCGAGCGACGTGTACGGGTCCTGGAACACCATCTGCACGTCCCGGCGGAGGGCGCGGCGGTCGGCGCGGGACATGGTGGACACGTCGGTGCCGTCGACGAGGACCTGCCCGCTCGTGGGCTCCTCGATCCCGACAAGGACCCGCGCCAGCGTGGACTTGCCCGAGCCGGACTCGCCCACCACCCCGAGGGTGCTGCCGCGGCGGAGGGCGAGCGAGACGCCGTCGACGGCCCGCACCGCGCCCACCGTGCGGCGCAGGATCAGGCCGCGGCGCACCGGGTAGTGCTTGACCAGGTCGCGGACCTCGAGCACGACGTCGCTCATCGCGGGTCTCCTTCCGGGGTGGTCTCCGCCGGCACGGCCGCACCACGCAGCACGTCCCCCGCGAAGTGGCACGCGGACCAGCGGCCCGGGGCGGCCTCGACGAGCGGCGGCGGCGGGTCGGCGCGGCAGACGTCCTGGGCCAGGGCGCACCGCGGGTGGAACGGGCAGCCGGCGGGCCGGTCGCCCGGGCCGGGCGGGCGACCGGGGATCACGGGGAGGCGCGTGCGTGACCCGAGCTGCGGCACGGACTGCAGCAACGCCCGCGTGTACGGGTGCGCGGGGGAGCGGAACGCGCCCAGCACCCCCGCCTGCTCGACGGCGCGGCCCGCGTACATGACGGTGACGTCGTCAGCCACGCCGGCCACCACGCCGAGGTCGTGCGTGATGAGGACGAGCCCCATCTGCCGCTCCGCCTGGATCTCCGCGAGGAGGCGCAGCACCTGCGCCTGGACGGTGACGTCGAGGGCGGTGGTCGGCTCGTCGGCGATGAGCACCTTCGGGTCGAGCGCGAGGGCGCACGCGATCATCACGCGCTGCCGCATGCCGCCGGAGAACTGGTGCGGGTAGTCCCTCACGCGCTCGCGGGCGTGGGGGACCTTGACGAGGTCGAGCAGCTCGACGGCCCGCTGCCGCGCCTCGCCCCGCGAGATCCGGTGGCGGGCGCGGAGGGCCTCGGTGAGCTGGAAGCCCACGGTGAGCACCGGGTTCAGCGCGGCGAGGGCGTCCTGGAACACCATCGCCACGTCCTGCCCGCAGCGTGCGCGGTGCTCGCGGGGCGGCAGCGCCAGGAGATCCGTGCCGTTCAGCCGTGCCGTGCCGCGGGTGACGTGGGCGGTGGGCCCGAGCAGGCCCATCACCGCCAGCGACGACACCGACTTGCCCGACCCGGACTCGCCGACGATCGCCAGCGTGCGCCCCGCCTCGACCTGGTAGGTCAGGCCGTCCACGGCGCGCACCACGCCGCCGGGCGTACGGAACTCGACGGCGAGGTCGGTCACCTCGAGCAGCGGCGCGGCCCCGGTCATGCGGCCAGCCTCGGGTCGAGGGCGTCGCGCAGGGCGTCGCCGAGCACCACGAGGGCGAGGACCGTCACGACGAGACAGGCCAGCGGGTACAGGAGCAGGTGCGGGTGACCGCCGGTCACCCACTCGGAGCCGTTCGAGATCATGAGTCCCCAGCTGATAGCGGGTGGGCGGACGCCGATGCCCAGGAACGAGAGCACTGCCTCGGCGCCGATCACGCCGGCGATCGACGTCGGCACGAGCGCGGTGACCGGGCCGATCGCGTTGGGCAGGAGGTGGCGGGTCATGATGCGGAGGTCGGACGCGCCGAGCGCCCGCGCAGCGGTCACGAAGTCGTGGTTCTTGACCTCCAGGACGCTCGCGCGCACGTACCGGGCGTAACCCATCCAGGCGAACATGGTGAGCACCAGGGCCGGCAGCAGGATCGTGCCGAGGGTGCCCGAACCGACGTCGACGCCCTGGAACAGGGAGAGCAGCAGCATCGCGGCGAGGAGCAGCGGGATCACCAGGAGCACCTCGATGACGCGGGTGACGAGCTTGTCCACCCAGCCGAGGTAGTACGCGGCGAGCACGCCGAGCGTGATGCCGATGACCAGCGCGATCCCCACCACCACGAAGGCGAGCAGGAGTGACGGGCGCGCGCCGTGCACCAGCTGGGCGAGCAGGTCGCAGCCGAAGCTGTCGGTGCCGAACGGGTGCTCCGCGCCGAAGCCCTGCGGTGCCAGGCGGGAGTCGCCGATGACGCAGCGTCGCGGGCTCGTGCTCGTGAACAGGCCAGGGAAGGCGGCCATAACGAGGAAGAACACGAGCACCACGGCGGCCACGATCACGTCGGGGCGGAAGCGCAGGCTGCGCCAGGCGTCGGACATCAGGGTCCGTGCGGGGGCCTCACTCATAACGGATCCTCGGGTCCAGGGCGGCGTAGAGGACGTCCACCACGATCATCACGACGACGGTCACCACGGCGAGCAGCGTCACGACGCCCAGGACCAGCGAGACGTCGCTGCCCTTCACGGCGCCCCACAGCACGCCGCCCATGCCGTTGATGTTCATGAGCCCCTCCGTCACCACCGCGCCGGCCAGGGCCTCGGTGAACACGAGCCCCACCGCCGTGACCACGGGGATGGACGAGTTGCGCACCACGTGGTGCAGCACCACGTACCGCTCGGGCAGGCCCTTCGACCGGGCCGTCCGGACGTGCTCGCCCGAGTACGACTCCAGCTGGCTCGCGCGCACCAGGCGCACGAACGCGGCCGAGCCGGAGACGCCGAGCAGGATGCCGGGGATCAGCACGGTGGCCCACGGATGGTCGGCGTCGAACGACGGCCGGAACCACAGGGCGGGCCAGCTCTCGCTGCCGAACTCGGACCTGGCCCACTGGTGCACCGGGACCGTCACCACGAACTTGTAGAGAAGGAGCAGCACGAACACCGGCAGGGCGTCCACGAGCACGGTGGTGAACCGGATCCCGTGGTCCGCGGGACGGCCGCGCCACCGGGCGGCGACCGAGCCGAGGACCATGCCGATGGTCAGCCAGGTGAACGTCACCACCACGAAGAGCCGCAGGGTGTGCGGCGCGGACTGCGCCACGATCTCCGTGACGGCCCGCCCGCGCAGGTTGGTGCCGAAGTCGCCCTGCGCGTACGCGACGAGACGGTCCACGAACGGACCGGCGCACGGGTTGCCGACCTGGTCGTAGCAGGGGTCGTCCAGCCCGTACCGCTTCTCCACGGCGGCGAGCTGCGACGCGGAGGGCTCGTGCTCGCCGAAGAAGGCGAGCGCGGGGTTGCCGTTGAGCTGGATGGCGAACGTCGTGAGCAGGTGCAGCACGACCATCACCAGGAACAGCGTGCCGACGGCCTGCAGCACGCGTCTCAGGATGTAGCGGCCCAATGGTCTTCCTCGGTTCTGTCGGGCACGCCGAGGTAGTCACCTTGTCCGACGGAGTGACTACCTCGGCGACGATGCTGTGCCGAGGTAGTGCCGCCGTCGGACGGAAGCACTACCTCGGCAGAGGGTTGCGCTTACTCCGCCGCGACCTCGAGCGGGCGCAGCTTCATCTGACCGCTGAACGGGTCGAGGATCACGTTGCTCAGGCGCTCGCTGTGGTAGCTGCGGCTGACGCTGAACCAGAGCGGCACGGTCGGGAAGTCGGCGGCGAGGGCCGCCTCCGCCTTCTGGTACTCGGCCACGGCGTCCTCGAGGGTCTCGGCGCTGTCGCCGGCCTCGATCGCCTCCTCGAACTCGGCACCGTAGTAGCCGAAGTTCGTGTTGCCCTCCTCCGGGTCACCGCTCGCGTACACCGGCGCGAGGTAGTTCTCGTTGACCGGGTAGTCGGGGAACCAGTTGTTCCGGAAGATGCCGGTCATCTCGCGGTTGCGGCGCTTCGAGCTGAAGTCCTCGGTGGTCTCGAGCTCGTAGGGGACGCCGAGGGTCTCCTGGATCGAGTCGCCGATCGCCTTGAACAGCTCGGCCTCCTCCTCGTCGGTGCCGGCCGTGATGGTCAGCGTCTGGCCGGAGGGCCAGCCGCCCGCCGCGGCGAGGGCCTCCTTGGCGGCCTCAGGGTCGAACGTGCAGAACTCGCAGGTGCCGGTCTCGCCGCCGGGAACGCCGCCGGGCACGACCCAGCTGTCGGCGGGGACGCGCTCGCCCGGCACGATCGCCTCGATGATGCCCTCGCGGTCGATCGCCATCGAGATCGCCTTGCGGAGCTCGATGTTCGTCCACGGCTCGCTGAGGTACAGCGGGAAGCCGATGTACGTGAGCGCGGCACCGGGTCGCTCGACGACGCGCTCCGCCAGGTCCGGGTCGGACTCGACGTCGCCCAGGTCGGCGGCGCCGGGAGCGCCCTCGTCCAGGTTGCCCGCCATGAAGTCTGCCCACGAGGAGCCGCCGGCGAACTCGGTCCACTCGACCGCGTCGAAGGCCGGCGCCTCGTCGAGCGGGTAGTCCGCCCACTTGGAGGCGGTCACCTTCTCGCCCTGGACCCACTCGTCGACCTGGAACGGGCCGTTGCCGATGGGCTTGACCGCGCAGGCCTCGACGTCCTCGAGGCACGCCTCCGCGACGGGGAAGAACCCGGTGTAGCCGAGCATGGTGGAGAAGCCCGCGAACGGGCCGTTGAGCGTGACCTCCAGCGTGTGGTCGTCCACGACCGTGACGCCCGACAGCTCCGTCGCCGTCGGCTCGACGGTGACGACGCCGGCGTCGTCCGTCTCGCCCTGCATCTCGTCGTAGCCCACGAAGCGCTCGAAGAAGTAGTTGTTGGCCATCGCGTTGGGGCCGTACGCCGCGTAGTTCCACGCGCGGGCGAACGAGGCGGCGTCGACGGGCTCGCCGTTCTGGAACGTGAGGTCCGGCTTGATGGTGATGGTCCAGACCGTGTTGTCCTCGGTCGAGATCTCCTCGGCGACGTAGTTGTACGGCTCCGTGGTCTCGGGGTCGTAGCGGACGAGGCCGTCGTAGACGACGTCGAGGACGGCGATGTTGTCGTCGACGTTCGAGTCCATCGGGAGCAGGGTGCCGACGTCCTGGTTGAGCGCCAGGTGGACGGTCGCCGGCTCCTCTGTGACCGCGTCACCTCCGCCCGCGGAACATCCGGTAGCCACGAGTGCTACCGCGGCGAACCCTGCGGCCGCTGCTGTGGTGATCCGAGCTTGCCTCACGTGCATGCCTCCCCACGTCATCGTTCCCGGAACGAGGGTTTCGCCCCCGGGAGGCTTGGACAGTACCGCTGGACTGGTCACAAAGCGTGCTGAACGGGGTAAACCCTCGGTAACGATCTGTCGCCCGGGGCGACCGCGCCGTCGTGACCTCCCACGCTGCTGCTCGGGGCAAGGCTCCCGCCGCGTCGAAAACGTTACACAAAATAGTCCACGAGCCCTCGACGGACCCGGCGCTCGTCTGTAGCATCGAGCGCACCGGGACGGGCGGCACAGGTGCCGCCAGGTGAGGGAACCTCCGGCACGCCGGGGACGCCCCCGGAGACAACACAGCGGGAACTGCGCGCAAGGGAGCGCTTCATGCATCTCAGAAATCGTTTTACAGCCCGACCCCTCGGTGCCGTCGCGGCACTCGGGCTGGTCCTGGCCGGCGCAGTCACGACGGTCACGGCAGCCTCGATCGCGACGGCCGAGGACGTGGTCCTCCTCGAGAACGCCTTCGAGGACGGCACCTACGCCCCCTGGGGTCCGCGGGGCGGCGTGACGCTCGCGATCACCGACGCGGAGGCGCACGCCGGCGCGGCCAGCCTCGCCGTCACCGGCCGCACGGCCGAGTGGCAGGGCGTCGCGACCAGCTCGTCGGGCCTCTTCGAGCCCGGCGGCAGCTACACCGTCGGGGCGTGGGTCAAGCTCCCGGCGGGGACGGCCGGCAGCACCGGCCTCCACTTCACCGCCGAGCAGACGCCCGCCGACGGCAGCGGCAACACCTACACCTGGATCGGCGGGTCGGTCACGGCCACCGCCGGCGAGTGGGTGCAGATCGGCGGAACCTACGCGTTCCCCGAGGGCCTGAGCAGCGCCACGATCTACATCGAGGCCGCGCCGGTCGACGGCGTCCACCCGTCGTTCCTCGTGGACGACGTGCGGATCACCGGCACCGCGCCCACCCCGGACGTCACCACCGTGACCGCCGTCGACTTCGAGGACGGCACCACCGGAACCTGGACCCCGAGCGGCTCGGCCGCGCTCGCGTTCGTCGACGACGGGGCGGGCGGCCAGGCGCTGTCCGTCACGCGCGCCGCCGACTACGAGGGCATCCAGTCGCCCACCGGCATCTTCGAGCCGGGCGTCACCTACGACTTCTCGCTCCGCGCGCGGCTCCCCGAGGGTGCGGCCGGCACGCCCGGGTTCCGCTTCGTCGTGAAGCCCGCCTACACCTGGGTCGGCAACGGGACCCTCTCGTCGACGGAGTGGACCACCTTCACCGGCTCGTGGACGGCCCCGGCCGACGGCGACCCGGCCACGCTCCAGGCCTACCTCGGCAGCGACAACCTGGACGCGCCCTACACGATCCTCGTGGACGACATCGTCGTCACGACCGAGAACGGAGGCAGCGTGCCCGACGTCGTCCCGGGCGGGGCGGTCAACCCCGTCACCACCCCGGCGCGCCTCGCCCTGGGCAGCGGCAACGTCTCAGCCCTCACGTTCGACGACGGCCCGAACCCTGGCACCACGCCGGAGCTCCTCGACTTCCTGGCCGCGAACAACATCAAGGCGACCTTCTGCGTCATCGGCCAGAACATCCAGGCCGAGGGCGGCGCGATCCTCCTGCGCCGGATCGTCAACGAGGGCCACGTCCTCTGCAACCACTCGACCGGCTACGCCGACATGGGTTCGTGGACCGCCGAGCAGGTCGAGGCCGACCTCATCGCGAACATGAAGATCATCCGCGACACGCTGGGTGACCCGAACGCCAAGATCCCGTTCTGGCGCGCTCCGAACGGCTCGTGGGGCGTCACGCCCGGCGTGGCCGTGAGCCTGGGCATGCAGCCGCTGGCCGTGGTGAACACGATCAACGACTGGTCCACCCAGGACGTCCCCACGCTGACGGCGAACCTCCGCACGGCCATGAAGCCGGGCGAGGTCGTGCTCGCGCACGACGGCGGCGGCGACCGTGACGGCACGCTCGCCGCGGTGCAGACGGTCGTCACCGAGCGTCTCGCCGAGGGCTGGACGTTCACCTTCCCGCAGGGCACCCCGCCGCAGGGCGGCTCGGTCGCGCTGAGCACGGACTTCGAGTCCGGCCTGGACGGCTGGGGCCCGCGTGGTGGCAACGCCACCGACCCGACGGTCGCCATCACCACGGCCGACGCCGCCTCCGGCCTGCAGTCCGCGCTGGTCAGCGGACGTGACAACCAGGGCGACGGCATCGGCCGCGACGTGACGGGCCTCCTCACCGAGGGCGTCACCTACGACCTGTCCGCCAAGGTCCGCTTCGCCGAAGGAGCAGCGACCGACGCCGTCTGGCTGAGCATCGCGCGCACCGTCGACGGTGCCACGTCCTACTCGACGCTGGGTCAGTTCGACACGGTGACGAACGGCGGCTGGACCGAGGTGCGCCAGAGCTTCACCATGGGCGCGGCCGAGTCCGCGTACCTGTACTTCGAGACCGACTACAACGGCACCAACACGAGCGACTTCCTCGTCGACGACATCGTCATCGAGGTGCCTGAGCCGCCCGTGATCCAGGACCTGACCGGCATCAAGGAGACCACCACCTTCCCGGTGGGCGTCGCGATCGACAGCCGCGAGACCGTGGGCTCGGCGTCGGACCTCCTGCTGCGTCACTTCAACCAGATCACGCCCGAGAACCACATGAAGCCGGAGGCCTGGTACGACGCGGAGCGCAACTTCCGCATCCACCCCGAGGCCGCCGCGCTCATGTCGTACGCCCAGGCGAACAACCTGCGTGTCTACGGCCACGTGCTGACCTGGCACAGCCAGACCCCTGCCTGGTTCTTCGAGGACGCGGCGGGCAACCCGCTCACCACGTCCGAGACGGACAAGCAGGTCCTGCGCGACCGCCTGCGCACGCACATCGACAACGTCGCCCGCGCGCTGAGCGCCTACGGCGAGTTCGGTGGCACCAACCCGCTCACGGCGTTCGACGTGGTCAACGAGGTCGTGAGCGACGGCGGCGAGTACGCCGACGGCCTGCGTCGCTCGGAGTGGTACCGGGTCCTGGGCGAGGAGTTCATCGACCTGTCCTTCCAGTACGCGGAGGAGACGTTCAACGGCACGTACGCCGCCGCCGGCGCCGACCGTCCGGTGACCCTGTTCATCAACGACTACAACACCGAGCAGGGTGGCAAGCAGGACCGCTACCACGCCCTGGTGGAGCGTCTGCTGGGCCGCGGCGTGCCGCTCGACGGCGTGGGGCACCAGTTCCACGTGTCGCTCGCCATGCCGGTCTCGGCGCTCGACGCCGCGATCGTGCGCTTCGCCGACATGCCGGTCACCCAGGTGGTCACCGAGCTCGACGTGACGATCGGCTCCCCGGTCACGCAGGCGAACCTCATCGAGCAGGGCTACTACTTCCGTGACGCGTTCCGGTCCTTCCGGGCGCACGCCGAGGACATGTACTCGGTCACGGTGTGGGGCCTCACGGACGGCCGCTCGTGGCGCGCCGACAACGGCGACCCGCTGGTCTTCAACGACGCCTTCCAGGCCAAGCCGGCCTACTACGGCGCCGTCGACGGCGAGCTCACGGCCCGCCCGCGCACGGCGAACGTCTTCAAGGGCGACGTCGCGCTCGACGCGGCCGCCACGACCTCTCCCGAGTGGTCGCGGCTCCCGCTCCACGCGATCGAGGGCAAGGCGAAGTTCCAGCTCCGCTGGGCCCCGGAACACGTGACGGCCTACGTCACGGTGTCCGACGCCGCAGCCTCCGCGGGCGACTCGGTCACCTTCCAGCTCGGCTCGGCCGAGCACACGGTGAACCGTGACGGGACCGGCACCGCGCCCGCGGTGACGTCCGAGCGCGAGGGCGGCTGGACCGCCGTCGTGCACCTGCCCGCCACCGCCACGCAGGGCGGCACGCTCGCCCTGGACGTCCGCGTCGCGGACGAGGGCGTGGTCACCGGGTGGAACACGCCCGGCGCGACGGGGACGCTGACGCTGGTCGAGGAGCTGTCGTTCCTCGAGGTCGTCGAGGCCCGCACCGCCCCGGCGATCGACGGCACGGTGGACGGCACCTGGTCCGACGCCGGCGTGGTCACCACGGGCAAGCAGGTCTCGGGCACCGACGGCGCAGCCGCCGACGTCCGCACCCTGTGGCGCGACAACACCCTGTACGTGCTCGCCGAGGTCACCGACCCCGTCGTGGACGTCAGCGGCTCCGACCCGTGGATCCAGGACTCTGTCGAGCTCTACGTGGACCCGGGCAACGCGAAGAACGGCTCCTACCGCTACGACGACACGCAGATCCGCATCAGCGCGGAGAACGCCGTCTCGTTCGGCACCGGTGACGAGGCGTTCCAGCGCAACCGCGTGGTGAGCGCCACGACCCGCACCGAGACCGGCTACGTCGTCGAGGCGTCGATCTCGCTGCTCGAGTACGGCGGCCTGGACACGTTCCACGGCCTGGACTTCCAGGTCAACGACGCAGCCGCAGGCGCACGTACCTCGATCCGCAACTGGGCCGACCCGACGGGCGCGGGCTACCAGTCCACCGCCCGCTGGGGCGTGGGCCGGCTGGTGGGCCCGGCCGTCCCCGCGTGGGACGCGTCCACGGTCTACCGCGCGGGCGAGCAGGTCCAGTACGAGGGTGCGATCTTCGAGGCCCTCTGGTGGACGCGGAACCAGGTCCCCGGCACGCCGTGGGGTCCCTGGGCCGAGGTGGGCGACGAGGTCGTCTGCACGTCGGGCACGCACGCGGAGTGGACCTCCACGTGGATCTACGAGAAGGGCGACACCGCGGTGCACGACGGACACGTCTGGACCGCCAAGTGGCACAGCCGCACGCAGGAGCCGGGAGCGTCCTCGAAGGGGAGCCCGTGGAAGGACCTCGGCACCTGCTGAGCGAGTAGCTTCACGGGTCCCGGGCACCACCGCCCGGGACCCGTGAGAACGGGTGACGCGTTACCACGCCCCTGGGCGCGCCACCTACCCCCCGAGGCCGGGCGGGTCGTCGAGAGACGGCCCGCCCGGCTGGCGTCCGTCGCCGTCGAGGAGGGAACGCACGGCCGTTGCCGTGGGTGGCAGGCGGTCGGTGAAGGCCTGCCATAGACGCTCATGGTTGACGATGTCGGACCCGTGCGCGATCACGTGCCGCGTGCTGAGGATCAAGCGGGCTGCCCGCGTGCACCAGGTTGAGCGGGTCCCGGTCGCCCGTAACGTTCCTGCTGGTCCCGGACATGAACCTGTGTCCGCGAACGGTCTGACGAACGGAACCGCATGACGACCACCGACGAAGAGCGTTTCTCCGCTTTCTTCGCCGACACCCACGAGGCCCTGCTCGCCTATGCGCTCCGACGGACGGCGGTACCGGCGGACGCGGCCGACGTCGTCGCCGAGACGTATCTCGTGGTGTGGCGCCGCCTGGCCGACGTCCCGCCCGGTGACGAGGCACGCCTCTGGCTCTACGGCGTCGCCCGCCGGGTCCTCGCGAACGCCACGCGGGGTGAGCGGCGCCGCAACGCCCTCGCCGACCGGGTGCGCGAGTCGCTGACGGACGCACTGGACGGCGCCCCGGCGTCGGGCGGGTCCCCGGCCGCGGCCGACGCCGTGGAGGTGACCGACGTCGAGCGGGCCGTCGAGGACCTGCCGGAGGCAGACCGGGAGGTGCTGCGGCTCGTCGCCTGGGAGGAGCTCGGGCGCGACGAGATCGCGACGGTCCTCGGGGTCACGCGCGCGACCGTGCGCGTGCGGCTGCACCGTGCGCGTCGCCGGCTCCGGGACCGGCTGGCGGCGACGGCCGCCGGGGGTGCGGCGGCTGCCGGGGGTGCGGCGGACGCCGTCGGGCAGACGCCTGGGCCGCAACGGGACGGACGAGCCGGACATGTACGAGGTGGGCGGGCGACTGGCCGCCCCGGGGTGGAGGTGAACCGATGACGCACGACCCGTTGGCCGCACTGCGTGCGGCAGATCCGGCGCGCCGGCTACGCCTCGACAGCATCGACCCGGGGGCCTGGGAGGCCCTCAGGAGGGGGATCGTCATGTCCGAACGACCCGAGGAGCGTCCGGCAGGCCAGCCGGCGGAGCGACCGGCAGCCCAGACCGCGGGACGGCCCGCGCGGAGGCGGCGCCGCCTGCTCTGGGGCGGCATCGTGGGGGCGGGTGTCGTCGGCGTGGTGGCGACGGCTGCGACCGTCAGCGGTCTGCCTGGCTTCGTCGGCGGCCAGGCCGACGGGCCGAACTGCCTCACAGCGTGGGGCGAGCCCGCAGAGGCGTCGGGCGCCTGGCTGACCGGCGACGCGATCGCCGACTGCGACACGATCCGCGCCGCCGCCGGGCTGCCGCCCATCGAGGACCCCGCCGTGTTCTCCTTCAGCGGCTTCACCTACGTGGTGCCGCGCAGCGAGGTGCCGCCCGTCGTGGAGATCCTCGCGTCCTCGCGCGTGATGACCCCCGGATCCCTCGAGCTCGAGATGAGCCTCGGCGACTGGGTCGACGGCGGCGTGACGGACGAGTGCCGCTCCCAGGACGAGACGGTCGCCTGGGTCGAGGGTGAGTTCGACCGGCTCGGACTGGACGACTGGTCGATCGAGACCCGTGGTCCGGGCCCGGAGAGCACCGACTGCACCCGGGCCTTCGTGATGGAGCGCGGCCGGGTCATGGTGGCGTTCAGGGACGGCCCAGCCCCGGCCGAGGCGCCGGGCGGGGTCTCGCCCGAGCTGTCGGCCGCCGCGTCGTCTGCCGCCGCGTCGTCTGCCGCCTCGGGCGGGCCGGGGGCCGGCGAGCCCGACCCGATGGACGAGGTCCACCGGATCATCGCCGCGTTGCGGAACGGGATCGTGGACGAGTGTGTGTCGCTCCCCGAGGCCCGGGCGATCGCCGACGAGGCGCTGTCCGGGCTCGAGTACGAGCCGACCCCGACCACATCGATCGTCGACGAGTCGGTGGACTGCGCGCGGGTGGACATGCGGGTCGGCGGCAACGTCCAGGTGACGGTCTACGGGCCGTCGGCGGTCGGGTAGGGCCGGCCGGCGACGAGGAGAACAACCTGGCGCAGGCAACCGGCCGCGGTTGCCTGCGCCAGGTTGTTCTCGTCGCCTAGGTTCGTCTCGTGGACCAGCTTCAGAACGTCATTGCCGTCATGGACCGCCTCTACTCCCCGGGCGGCTGCCCGTGGGACCGGGAGCAGACGCACGAGTCCCTCGTGCGGTACCTGCTCGAAGAGGCGCACGAGCTCGCCGAGGCCATCGAGGCGGGCGACCGGGCGAACCTTCGTGAGGAGCTCGGCGACGTCCTGTTCCAGATCCTGTTCCACACCCGCATCGCGGCCGACGACCCGGACGACCCGTTCACCATCGAGGACGTCGCCGCCGACCTCACCGACAAGCTGGTCCGCCGCCACCCCCACGTGTTCGAGGCGGCGTCGACCCCCGACGAGGTCGGCATGACGAGCGAGGCGGTCCTCGCCGGCTGGGAGGTGCTGAAGCAGGCGGAGAAGCAGCGCAGCTCCGTGCTGGAGGGCATCCCGCTCGCCCAGGGGGCGCTCGCCCGCGCGCAGAAGGTGGTCTCCCGCGCCACCCGCGCAGGCCTGCTGCCCGACGACGTCCACGACGCGCCGGGCGGCGACCTCACCGAGCGCTACGGGCGGGAGCTGCTCGCCCTCGTGGCGCGCGCGGAGGCCGACGGGGTGGACGCGGAGGGCGCGCTCCGGGCTGCTTCACGTGCGCTGGAGGCAACCGTCCGGCATGGCGAGACGGGAGAGGCTGCCCCTGCCGGGCGGCACTAGGGTGGGTTCGTAACCTCCCAGCAACAGACTTTCCAAGGAGAACCCGTGGCTAGCATCGAAGCCGTTGGAGCACGCGAGATCCTGGACTCGCGCGGCAACCCCACCGTCGAGGTGGAGATCGTCCTCGACGACAGCACCTTCGCCCGCGCCGCGGTCCCCTCGGGTGCGTCGACCGGCGCGTTCGAGGCCGTCGAGCGCCGGGACGGCGACAAGGGCCGTTATCTGGGCAAGGGTGTCGAGGCCGCGGTCGCCGCGGTCAACGACGAGATCGCCCCCGAGCTGATCGGGTACGACGCTGAGGATCAGCGCATCATCGACCAGGCACTGATCGACCTGGACGGCACGTCGAACAAGGGCAAGCTGGGCGCGAACGCCATCCTCGGCGTCTCGCTCGCCGTCGCGAAGGCGGCCGCGAAGAGCGCGGGCCTGGACCTCTACCGCTACGTCGGTGGGCCCAACGCGCACGTGCTGCCCGTGCCGATGATGAACATCCTCAACGGTGGGTCCCACGCGGACTCCAACGTGGACGTCCAGGAGTTCATGGTGGCGCCCATCGGCGCCACCACGTTCCGCGAGGCGCTGCGTACCGGCACCGAGGTGTACCACGCCCTGAAGTCCGTGCTGAAGAGCAAGGGCCTGGCCACCGGCCTGGGCGACGAGGGCGGCTTCGCCCCGAACCTTGCCAGCAACCGTGAGGCGCTGGACCTGATCCTCGTCGCCATCGAGAAGGCCGGCTTCACCGCCGGCACCGACGTGGCGCTCGCGCTCGACGTCGCCGCCACGGAGTTCTTCTCCGACGGCACGTACGCGTTCGAGGGTGGCAAGAAGACCTCGGACGAGATGATCGAGTACTACCAGCAGCTCGTGGCCGACTACCCGCTGGTGTCCATCGAGGACCCGCTGTCCGAGGACGAGTGGGACGGCTGGGCGCAGCTCATGAGCGTGGTGGGCGACAAGGTGCAGATCGTCGGCGACGACCTGTTCGTCACCAACCCGGAGCGTCTCGCCAAGGGCATCGAGCTTCGCTCGGCGAACTCGCTCCTGGTGAAGCTCAACCAGATCGGCACGCTCACCGAGACGCTCGACGCGGTGACGCTCGCGCAGCGCAACGGCTTCACGACGATGACCTCGCACCGCTCCGGCGAGACCGAGGACACCACCATCGCCGACCTGTCGGTGGCCACCAACGCCGGCCAGATCAAGACCGGCGCCCCGGCCCGTGGCGAGCGGATCGCCAAGTACAACCAGCTCCTCCGTATCGAGGAGGCGCTGGACGAGGGCGGCCGCTACGCCGGTCGCACGGCATTCCCGCGCTTCCAGGCGTGAGCTCGACCCTTCTCGCCTGATGGTGAGAACGACATCGCGCAGGCAACGAGCTTTCGTTGCCTGCGCGATGTTGTTCTCGGCGTCGGTGCCGACCAGTTGAGGTGAAGTCCCGCCGCGCCGGGCGCGTTCACGTGCGGCGACGCCTCGGGTCGGCACAATCGAGCCGTGCCATCGTCCCGACGCCCCGCGTCGTCCTCCGGTCCGGCGCGCCGTCCTGCGGCGCGCCCCGGTTCGTCGTCGGGCGCAGCGGGTCCGAAGCGTGCTGAGCCCGGCAGGGGCAAGGGCTCGGCGACCACGCCGCCGCCGGCGATCCCGCCCGGGAAGGCGACCGGGCGGACGCCGTCGGGCCAGGGAGCGACCACGCCCCGTGCGGGCGGGAAGCCCGCGACCCCGAAGGCCGCAGGGAAGCCCGCGACCCCGAAGGCCGCGCCGGCCTCCCGGCCCGCGACCCCGAAGGCCGGGCCCGCAGCGCCCAAGCCCGCTGCCTCCCGGCCGGCCGCGGGCGCCACCCGCACCGCTCCCGGCGGGGGCAAGCGTCCCGTGCAGCCGCGTGCCCGTCGTGCGGTGAACGGCAGCGTCGCGGCCACCCGCCGGCCCGCCCGCGCGGAGCGGCGGCGCGGTCGCAGCGGCCTGGTGCTGCCCGAGGTGCTGACGGTCCGCGCCATCGTGCTGTCCGTCGTGGTGCTGCTCGCCATGGTGCTCCTCCTGCCGACGGTCCGAGCGGTCGTCACCCAGCAGTCGCAGCTGCGTGACCTGCGGGCGGAGCTCACGACCCAGCAGCAGCAGCGCGAGCAGCTCGAGGTCGAGCTGGCCCGCTGGGACGACCGGCAGTACGTCATCGAGCAGGCCCGGTCCCGGCTGAGCTTCGTCATGCCGGGGGACACCGTGTGGCGCACCCTGGATGCGGACTCGGTCCCGGAGGACGAGCCGACGGCGGGACCGGTCGGCACGGGGCCCACGACCGGCACGGACGGTGACGACACGCCCTGGTACACGTCCCTCTGGGACTCGGTGCGGATCGCGGGCGGCGGCGAGTAGCCGGTGGGGGACAATGGAGCCGGCCCCTTTCCCCTTCCGAGGACCAACTTGTGACGCACAGCATCGACGACCGCCCGCCCGCCCAGAACCCGGGGGAGGCCGTGACGGAGGAGGACCTGCGGGTCCTCACCGAGCAGCTGGGGCGCGAGCCCCGGGGCGTGGTCGGGGTGGCCGCGCGCTGCGTCTGCGGACGGCCCACGGTGGTGCGTACCGCGCCCCGCCTGCCCGACGGCACGCCGTTCCCCACCACGTACTACCTGACGCACCCCGGTGCGGTGGTGGCGGCGTCGACCCTCGAGGCGAACGGCGTCATGAAGGAGATGACCGACCGGCTCGCCGAGGACGAAGAGCTGGCGGCGCACTACCGTCGCGCCCACGAGCACTACCTCGCGGAACGCGAGGCGCTGGGCCACGTCGAGGAGATCGCGGGGATCTCGGCGGGAGGCATGCCCGCGCGCGTCAAGTGCCTGCACGTGCTCATGGGGCACGCGCTGGCAGCCGGCCCCGGGGTGAACCCTCTGGGCGACGAGGCTCTGGAGCGGGCGAGCGACCTGTGGCGCCCGGACCGCTGCACCTGCTGACCAGCGACCTGACACCCCCCGCCCCGGCACGAGAGGCCTGCACCATGACCACCCGCGTCGCCGCGATCGACTGCGGCACCAACTCGATCCGACTCCTCGTGGCCGACATCCCGGCCGACGGTTCGGGCACGCTCACCGAGCTCGACCGCCGCATGGAGGTGGTCCGGCTCGGGCAGGGCGTGGACCGCACGGGCGAGCTCGCCCCGGAGGCGCTGGAGCGCACCCTGACGACGACGCGCGAGTACGCGCAGGCGATCGAACGGCTGGGGGCGGAGCGGGTGCGGTTCGTGGCGACGTCGGCCACGCGGGACGCCCGCAACCGCGAGGCGTTCTTCTCGGGGGTGCACCAGATCCTGGGCGTGGAGCCCGAGGTGATCTCGGGCGACGAGGAGGCGCAGCTGTCGTTCCGCGGGGCCACCGGCGTGGTGGGCGCGGCGCACCCCGGCCCGTTCCTCGTGGTCGACCTCGGCGGCGGCTCCACGGAGCTGGTCCTCGGCACCGCTTCGGTGGACGCCGGGTACTCGATGGACGTGGGCTCGGTCCGCCTCACCGAGCGGCACCTGCGGAGCGACCCGCCCACGGCGGCCGAGATCGAGGCGGCGCAGGCGGACGTGCGAGCCGCGCTGGACGACGCCGCCCGCGTGGTCCCGCTCGGCAAGGCCGTCACCCTCGTGGGCCTGGCGGGCTCGATCACCAGCGTGACCGCGCACGCCCTCGGCCTGGCGCGGTACGAGCGCGAGCGGATCGACGGGTCGGTCCTGCCGGTCCACGCGGTCCTCGCCGCCTGCGACGCGCTGCTCGCGGCGCCGCGCGAGGAGCGGGCCGCGCTGGGGTTCATGCACCCCGGCCGGGTGGACGTCATCGGTGCGGGCGCGCTGGTCTGGGCCGAGGTGGTGCGGCGGGTCGTGGCCGACGTCGAGGCGTCGGGCGGCTCGCTCACCGAGGTGGTCACGAGCGAGCACGACATCCTGGACGGCATCGCGCTGTCGATCGCCTGAGCGCGCCTCGCGTTTGCCGAGATAGTGACTTCGTCCGACGAACTGACTACTTCGGCGCGAGCGGGCCGCCGAGATAGTGACTCCGTCGGACGAAGTCACTATCTCGGCGAACTCGGCGGTGCTTGTGCTGGCGCTAGTACGCATCACGGAGTAGTGTTCACGGCGACAGAGAGGGGCACCGTGGACATGACACAGCTGCTCAAGGGGGTGCTCGACGCCGCCGTGCTGGCCGTCGTCGAGCAGGAGGACGGCTACGGCTACGACGTGCTGCGCAGGTTGCGCGCCGCGGGCCTCCAGGACATCGGCGACGCCTCCGTCTACGGCACGCTCCGCCGCCTGTACGCGGCTGGTGCCCTCACGAGCTACGTGGTGCCCTCCGACGAGGGCCCGCACCGCAAGTACTACGGCATCACCGCGCATGGGCGCGCGATGCTCGGGACGCAGCGCAAGGAGTGGCAGGAGTTCACCGGCACCGTCGCGGGACTCCTCGGCAACAGGAACGAGGCAGCCTGATGGTCACCACCGGCACGGACACCCTCGCCGCGCACGTCCGCGGCTACGCGCAGGCGGTCCGCCTGCATCTGTCGGACCTCGGTCCCGACGTGGTCGAGGACCTCACCGACGGCCTCGAGGCCGACCTCACCGACGCGCTCCTCGACCTCCCGGACCAGGGCCGCGTCCCGGTACCGGTGTCCGACCCTCGGGGTCCCCGCGAAGTACCGCAGCGAAGCGAGGACACTTCGTGGGGTGAGGGCGGCGGCGGTCCGGTCACCACGGTCCTCGACCTGGCCGCGGTCTTCGGCCCGGCTGCCGCGTACGCGGTGGAGCTGCGGTCGGCCGCGGGCCTGGCGCCCGCCGCGGTGGGGGAGTACCGCCCGCCGCGCCGCTGGGCCGTGGGCCGGGGGATCGTGGCGGCGTACGAGGCGGTCGCCGAGAGGTGGAGGGCCGTCTGGCGGCCGTTCGCCTCGTCGCCGGCCGGCTCGGCGATCCTCGACTTCCTGAAGACGTTGGCCCCCGCCTGGTGGATCCTGCGGGGGTGGGTGGTGGTGACGGTGCTGCTGTTCCCCTTCGGCATGTCGGTCCGGCTCTGGCCGTACGACCGGGCCGCGCAGTTCCTGATGATCGTCGCCATCGTCGTGAGCGTGCAGTGGGGGCGCGGGAAGTGGCTCCCTCGCCGGTCCTGGGCGCCGCGCCTGCTCATGGTCGCCTCGGTCGGCGCGGCCGTAGCGGCTGTCCCGCTGGTCCTGTACGTGGCGTCGGCGGGGCAGCCCTACGACTACGCCGGCGGCTCCGGCTACGACGCAGGCTTCAACGACGGTTACAACCAGGCGCAGTTCGCCACCTCGCCGGTCGACTACCTGGGCGAGCCGGGCTCCGACGGCGTCTGGGTGGACGGCATGCAGGTCTCGAACCTGTTCGCCTTCGACCAGGACGGCAACCCGCTGCGGAACGTCCAGCTCTTCGACGACCGCGGGCGCCCGGTCCGGACCATCTCCGACCAGGGCGCTTCGCAGACCTGGGCGGTGCCGGACCTGCCGGGCGACTGGGTCTTCCAGCCGGCGTTCGCCGGAGACGGACGCGAGCGGTGGAACGTCTACCCGCTCCAGGCGGTCGAGCTCGAGGACACCGAGACGGTGTTCGACGAGGACGGCGACGGCTGGAACGACCGCCCGGTCCCGCTGACGGGCGTGCGGCCGCAGTCCATGCCGTGGCCGTTCCTCAAGGCGCCCACGGAGATCCCGTCGAAGGGCTCCCCTGCCGCTCCGGCCGACGAGGAGGGCGCCACCGAGGAGGAGCCCGGCGACGGCACCGAGGTGTCGCCGGAACCCAGTGCCCCGGCGACCGGCGACCAGCCGGGCGTCGCCCCGGGAGGCGACCGGCCGGCGTCGGGCACCGTTCCGGGCGGGAGCACGGGTGTGCCGACGCCCACGCTCGAGGCGACCGACGCCGACTGATTCCGGCCCGCGGGCGGAGCGCGACCCTCTGACCAGGGTCGGCGCTCCGCCCGCGCGGTGCATGCTCACACATGCCTGTCGTGGGGCGTGAGCCCTGCCGGACCCCGTCTGAAACCGGGGGCGATGCGCGGTAATCTAAGGATCATGCCTCAGAACGACCTGACCTCGGTCAGCCATGCCCAGGAAGCGGCGGCGCCCACACCCCGCCCGCGGAAGGTGCCGCGCATCGTGGTGCTCGGCGGCGGGTCCGTCGGGCTCTACGTGGCCCGGCGCCTGCGCAAGAAGCTGAAGAAGCGCGAGGCGGCGATCGTCGTCGTGGACCCGCGGCCGTACATGACGTACGCACCGTTCCTGCCGGAGGCGGCCGCCGGCTCGATCGACGCGCGGGACGTCGTGGCGCCCCACCGCCGCGCGCTCAAGCGCATCGACGTGCTGCAGGGCAAGGTCGTGAACATCGACCACGCGAACCGCAAGGTGTCGATCCACCCCGAGGAGGGCGCCGACTACGAGGTGTCGTACGACCAGCTGGTCGTGGGCCTCGGCTCGGTGTCCCGCACGCTCCCCATCCCGGGGCTCGCGGAGAACGGGATCGGCTTCAAGAACGTCGAAGAGGCCATCGCGGTCCGCAACCACGTGCTGAACCGTCTCGACGTGGCGTCGTCCACGTGGGACGCGGACGTCCGCAAGCGGATGCTCACGTTCACGTTCGTGGGCGGTGGCTTCGCGGGCATCGAGGCGCTGGCCGAGATCGAGGACATGGCGCGCTACGCGACGCGCCAGTACCCCACGATCGAGGCCGACGACCTGCGGTTCGTCATGATCGAGGGCGCCGGCCGCATCCTCCCCGAGGTCTCGGAGCCCATGGGTCTCTGGGCGCTCGAGGAGATGAAGAAGCGCGGCATGGAGTTCCACCTCAACACGTTCCTCTCGTCCTGTGTGGACGGGCACGTGGTGACCTCCACGGGCGTCGAGTTCGACTCGGACACGATCGTCTGGACCGCCGGTGTCAAGGCGAACCCGGTCATCAAGGAGAACTCGGACCTGCCGTTCGACCGCCTGGGCCGCGTGACGGTGCTGCCGACCCTGCAGGTTGCCACCGAGACCGGCGAGGTCATCGCGGGCGCCTGGGCCGCGGGCGACTGCGCCGCCGTGCCGGACGTCCTCAACCCCGGCTCGTTCTGCCCCCCGAACGCGCAGCACGCGATCCGCGAGGCCGTCCGCCTCGCGGACAACATCGTGGCGCAGCTCAAGGGCCGTGAGCCCGTGGAGTACAAGCACAAGAGCGTGGGCGTCGTGGCGTCCCTCGGCCTGTACAAGGGCGTCGCGGAGCTCTTCGGCTTCGTCAAGCTGCGTGGCCCGCTCGCGTGGCTCGCGCACCGCGGCTACCACGTCATGGCCATGCCGACCGGCAACCGCAAGGTCCGCATCATGATCGGCTGGATCGGGCAGTTCCTCATGGGCCGCGAGCTGGTCTCGCTCGGCTCGCTGCACGACCCGCGGTCCGAGTTCCGCGCCGCCGCCGTCCCGCCGAAGCCCGCGGGCGAGAAGGTGGAGCAGAAGGCGGAGTCGTCCGCGGCCACCGCCGAGGCAGGCGGCACCGAGCCGGCGGTCGCCAAGCGCTGAGCCTGCGACGGGGCTCGCCCCGTCCGCTTCGAGAACGTCATCAGGTATCGCTCCCTTGCCGGGACCGGTACCTGATGGCGTTCTCGGGGCGGACACCCGGCAGAGGGTGGACACCGACGATCCGGCGGTGCCGGGCTAATCTCTGGGGTGCGCCCCCATAGCCCAACTGGCAGAGGCAGCCGGCTTAAACCCGGCCAAGTCCCGGTTCGAACCCGGGTGGGGGCACCGCTGCCCGACGGCGCCACCGGGCCGGCTCGCGCGACCGGGCCGGCTCCTGCGACCGGGCCGGCTCGTCCCACGGGCCCCGCCGCCCGACCGCGACGGGCCCCGCCCGCCCGACCGCGCCGGCTCAGCGCCCGCTCGGCGAGCGGTCGGTCATGAGTCGGCGGGTGACCGGGCTGATCCGGTGACCGTTTCGCGTCACGAAGTCCTCGAGCACCGCCGCGTCGCTCCGGCCCACCTCGCGCAGGGCCGTGCCCACCGACGTCTGCACAAAGTGCTCCTCGTCGTCGAGGAGGAGGTCGATGATCGCCAGCGGGTCGGCGAGGTCGTCTGCCCGGATCAGCCAGAACGCGGCCGTGACGGCAGTGCGGCGCTCCCACGGGTTCGCGGACCGAGCCAGCTCGAACAGCGGGTCCCGCGACCGGCGCAGCAGGTAGTCCCCGATCACCCGGGGCGCCGCGCGGTCGACGAGGTCCCAGGCGTCGATGTGGTCGTGCTCCGCGAGGTACAGCTCGTAGACCGCGCGCCGGTCGTCGCTGTCGGAGGGACCCTCCCGCGCGCGGAAGTCGAGGATGCTCACCGCGACCACGCGGGCCTCGTACCAGGGGGAGCGGAGCAGCGTCCGGACCTCGTCGAGATCCATGGCCTTCTCCGCCTTCGCGAGGTCGAAGAGGTGCTTCATCCGGACCCCGATCACCTGGCCGGGGTCCACGCGCTTGCTGATCTTGGTGTGCTCGGCCGGGTCGGCGAGCTCGCGGAGCCGCTCGAGGATCTCTTCCGCCGTGCTCGCGGTGGTCATCTGCCGAGCGTAGGCCTGGCCACCGACACTGCCCTGCTTTACGCCCGCAGCAGACGGCGGAACCCTTCGGGTCTGTCGGACGCTGCGGGTAGCGTGACGGTGGGTAGGTTGGCAGCACGGGCGACGGCGGGGAGACGACCATGACGGTGACCCAGGTGACGGGCCGGACCGGGGCGAGCCCGGCGTACGGCCCCCGGCACGGCCCCGCGCACGACGCCGTGCTGGAACGCGGCCGCGAGCCCCTGCTCCGCCACCTGGTGGGTGGCATCCTCCGCCGCACACGCCGCGACCAGCGCCGCACGTTGTCCGACGTCGCGACGGCCGCCCGCGTCTCCACCGCCTACCTCTCGGAGGTGGAGCGGGGACGCAAGGAGGCTTCGTCGGAGGTGCTGGCCGCTGTGTGCGAGGCGCTGGGCCTGCGGCTGGTCGATCTCGTGGAGCGCGCCTGGACCGATCTGGCCCTCGTCAACGACGCCCGTGTCGTGGACCTCACGCGCCGCACCGCCGCGGCCGGGTTCCGCGCTGCCCAGGACGGTGCACCCGCTCGCGCGGACGCCGTCGGGCAGCGGGCTCAGGGCATGCTCCGCGCGGCCTGAGGCCCGCCGGGCGCCCGGCCGTGCCGCAGGAGGCCGGGGCGCGGTCAGGGCCTCGGTCAGCGGCTCGGCCGGAGCCCTGTCAGAGGCCCGCCCGGCGGCCCGCCGTGGGCCGGACGTCCTCCACCTGGTCCACGATCCGGTCCACGAAGCCGTACTCCACAGCCTCCTCGGCGGTGAACCAGCGGTCGCGGTCGCTGTCCCGGGCGATCGTCTCCTTGGTCTGCCCGGTGTGCCGGGCGTTCAGCTCCGTGACCACGCGCTTGGTGTGCAGCATGTTCTCGGCCTGGATCGTGACGTCGGCGACCGTGCCGCCGATCCCGCCGGACGGCTGGTGCATGAGCACCCGCGTGTGCGGCAGCACGTAGCGCTTGCCCGGGGTGCCCGCGGCGAGCAGGAACTGCCCCATGCTGGCGGCGAGCCCGAAGCCGACCGTCGCCACGTCGTTGGGGATGAGCTGCATCGTGTCGTACACGGCGAGCCCCGCGCTGATCGAGCCGCCGGGGGAGTTGACGTAGAGCGCGACGTCGGCGCGGGGGTCCTCGGCCGACAGCAGCAGGAGCTGCGCGCAGATGCGGTTGGCCACGGCGTCGTCCACCTCGGTGCCGAGCACCACGATCCGCTGGTGCAGCAGCCGGGAGGAGAGCTGGTCGTCGAACGGGCTGGCGGTGGCGGGCGCCTCGGCCCGCAGGAGTGGCTGGTTCATGCCCCCACCCTCGCCCGACGACGGACGGCCCGGTAGCGCTTTCGGCCTACGGCAGATCTGCCCTCGGCAGACGGCGCCGAGCGCGGCCGCGGGCCAGGCCGACGGCGGCGCGTCCGCTCAGCGCGCGTCCTCCGTGGGGTCGAGCAGGGGGAAGGCGTTGAAGTGGACCTGGACCGGCCGGGCCTCGGGGTTGTCGCCCTGAGCGCGCAGCGGCTCCAGGTGCTCCTGGTGGAAGTCCTCCCAGGCCTCGATCACGCGCGTGAGCTGCTCCGGCGTCGCGCGGAGGTTGGCCGTCGAGAGCGTGCCGACGTGGTGCCACTCCTCCGGGAGCCGGTCGCCCGAGCGCAGCAGGGCCCAGATCTTGTCCTGCCGGGCGCGCTCGAACTCCGCGTTGACCAGGTAGGCCGTCTCGCGGCCGGCGTGGTCCTCCGGGTCGCGGGGGTCCGAGATCGAGAACCGGCCAGGGGGTCGCTCCCACCAGCGCTCGCGGGCCGTGCCCTTGCCCTCCACCTCGCGGACGAAGCCGTGCTTGGCGAGCTGGCGCAGGTGATAGCTGGTGGAGCCGCTCGACTCGCCGAGGAGCTCGCCCAGGCCGCTGGCGGTGAGCGGGCCGTGACTTCCCAGCAGGTCGAGGATCTTGACGCGGAGCGGGTGGGCGAGGCCCTTGAGGGCGCTCGGGCCGACAGCCTCACGCACCGCGTCGTCGACGGCGGCGCCGATCTGGTCGCCCAGGCCGGACAGGGTCTCGGCGAGCCCGTCCACGCCTCCCTCAGCCACGCCCGCGCGGACCTCGGCGACGGTGTCCGCGACCTTCTCGCGGATCGCGTCGCCGAGGCGTCGTGCGGCCGGGCGCTCGGGGTCGGTGCTCATGGTGCTGACATTACTCAGCGGAGGGAGAGCGGGTGGCGCGCGGCGGCGTTGTCCCGGGCCCGCTCGGCGTAGGCGGCGCGCTCCCGCTCGTGCCGGGCCCGCTCGCGGTCGGGGAGGAAGCTGGTGGTGCGGCTGCCGGTGGTGCGGACAGCGGGGATGAACCTCGTCATGGCGATCTCCTTGCGGTCCGGCCGGCGACCCGGCCTGGGGGTGGTTGTCGGTACGACGACAACACTACCCATGCAAAGGAGTCTTTGCAAGAGATTGTTTGCAACTAGTTCTTTGGATGTTGGGTGACGGGCGATCAGGGGGCGGAGGGGCGACGCCGCCAGTCGTCGAGGTCCTGGTTGAGCCGCTCCAGGAGGCCGGCAAGCTGGGAGCGCTCCGAGGGAGACCAGCGGGCCAGAACCTCCTCGAAGCGTGTGCGACGGCGCTCCCGCTCGCGGCCCAGCGCCTCGAGCCCGTGGCGCGTGGCGGCGACGACGACGGCGCGCCCGTCCTCGGGGTCGCGGCCCCGTCGGGCGAGCCGGGTCCGCTCGAGGGCGGCCACCTGCCGGGTGACTGTCGACCCGTCCAGTCCCTGCTGTTCCGCGAGGGCGCTGATTCCCAGCGGGCCGCCCTCCTCGAGGAGGAGAAGCAGGAGGTAGCTCGACCGGTCGAGGGCGGGGCCGCCGGTGCCTCCGCTCTCCGTGTCCCGGATCCCCTCGACCCGTCGCAGGAGCAGGGCGAGCTGCAGCTCGACGCGCTGGAGCGGATCCTCGGGGCCTGCGGCGGTGGTGACCATGGATGCAGGCTACAGACGAACTATCTGGGCGATGCATGAATATCGGCCGCACGCTCCGCGGCTCGCCACAGTGCCGGCGTCGTCCCGTGCTCGCGCCGGAACGTGCGGGCGAAGTAGCCCGCGTCGCGGAAGCCCACCCGGGTGCCGACCGAGGCGATCGTGAGGTCGGTGCCGGCGAGCAGGCGCCGTGCCTCGCCCATCCGCCGCTCGGCGATCCACTGCTGCACGGTGCGGCCGGTCTTGCGGCGCACCACCGTGGTGAGGTGCGCGGGAGTCAGGCCGACGGCGGACGCGACGTCGCGCAACGAGATCGCCTCCGTGTAGCGGGACTCGATGACCTCGAACACGTCGGCGAGCAGCGGCTCGTCACGCCACCGCAGGGAACCGGGCAGGTCTGCGGTGATGCGGGCGACGTCGACGAGCACGAGGGTCAGGTGTGCCAGCGCGGCCTCGCCGTAGCCGTCCCGGCGGTCCTGTAGCTCGCGGTCGATCGCCTGGAAGCCCTCGGCGAAGCGGGCGCGGTCCGGCTCCGGGACCGGCAGCAGCTGGACGCCCGTGCCGTGCCCCCGGACGAACGGGAACAGCAGCGGGTGGGCGCGCCAGGACCGCAGGGCGCCCGGCTCGATCGCGTCGGGCGGGAAGAAGATGGTGCGCACGTCGGTGGGCAGGTTCGCGGCGTCCTCATCGACCTCGACCACGTCACCCGGGGCGACGAGGAAGAGGTCCCCTGCCCGCAAGGGACGGGCCTGGCCGTCGATCCGCAGGGCGCCCCCACCACTGACGACGAGGCCGAGCACCAGGAAGTCGTGGGCGTGCGGCAGCGGATGGGGCACGTGATCGGCACCGCCGATCCGCCCGGTACCGACCGGGGGAGCGCCCGGCGACCGCGGATACCCGTAGACCGGCACTCCGCGGGTGCTGGCGCCCGCACGATCGAAAAATCGTCCGGTGATAGCGGAAGATCGATCATTGGCATGAAGTTCTGGGCCGTTGATGCTGGTGACAGCCATACGAAGATCATCACATCAGGAGAGGCTGAACACCATGACCGAGCATGCTGCACACCCGTCCCACCAGTCGCACGGCCACGACCACGACCAGCTGGGCTTCCTTCCCGCCATGGGCCACGACCAGCTTCTTCCGCTCTACGACCTGTTCACGCGGCTCGCGGGCGCCCGGGCCGTGTACCGCTACCTCGTGGACGCCGCGTCGATCGGCTGGGAGCAGGACGTCCTGGACGTCGGGTCCGGCACCGGGAGCGTCGCGCTCCTGGTGAAGAAGCTGTACCGGACGGCGAACGTCACGGGGCTCGACCCCGACCCGAAGGCGATCGCCCTCTCCGCCCGGAAGGCGCGCCGCCGCGGGCTGGCCGTGCGATGGGACCAGGGCTTCGCCGGCGAGCTGCCCTACCCCGACGCCAGCCAGGACCGCGTCCTGTCGTCGATGATGTTCCACCACCTCGACGAGGACGAGAAGGTCCCGGCCCTGCGCGAGGTGCGCCGCGTGCTCCGGCCGGGCGGGGAGCTCTACCTCATGGACTTCGTGGGTGGGTCCGGCCACTCCAGGGTCTCCGAGCGGGTCGTCGGCGCGGACGAGAAGATCCCTGAGGCGATGCGCGCGGCCGGGTTCGCCGACGTCGCCCGGATCGGCACGCGCCGTATGCACCTGGGGCTCGGCACCTGCGCGGTGTTCCGCGCACGATGACGCGCTGACCGGCGACCTCGTACCGCGGGAGTGCGACGTGGTCCGGCTCATCGGCGACGGGGCGACGAACGGCGAGAACGGGGCCTCGCTCTACCAGCGGCCCGGCCGGCCGCTACCCGCCCGCCGCCCGCCGCCGTGCGACGTCGAGCAGGGCCGTGACGCCGCGGGTCAGCGCCGCGAGGTCGTCGACGTCGAGCAGGGCGAAGACCTCGGGGTCGGTGTCGTCCTCGTACGCCACGAGGCGACGGATGGCTGCGGCCCCCTTGCCGGTGGTGCGCAGGCGGCGGACGCGGCCGTCGTGCGGGTCCGCGTGGCGTTCCGCCATGCCCGCCGCCACCAGGCGGTCCACGATCCCGGAGACGGTGGCGGCGGAGATCCCGAGCACCTCGGCGAGCCGCTGCGAGGTGGTCTCGCCGTCCACCTGGACGATCGCGAGGGCGCGCAGCTGCTGCACGGTGAGCTCGGTCTCGAGCAGAGGCCGCAGCCGCGTCTCGAAGAAGAGGTCGCCGAGCTCTCGCTGCGCTGCGGTCAGCTCCTCGACGAGCTGGTCGCGCCTGGGGTCGGTCATCCGGCGACTTTAACGGGAACCCCGTGGGGATGCTTCGCGTTAGGCTAACTATCGCGCCGAGGACGTCGCGCCCGGCACCCCCTACCTGGAGGAACTGTGTTCCGTCTTGCCCGGATATCGCTCGCGAACCGCGCGGTGGTCGCGCTCGCGACGATCGCGATCGCCGTCTTCGGCGTCCTCAGCATGGGATCCCTGAAGCAGGAGCTCATCCCGTCCCTGTCGCTGCCCACCGCCGCCGTGGTGGCGGTCTACCCCGGCGCGGCCCCGGAGATCGTCGCGGACCAGGTGTCCGAGCCGGTCGAGAACGCCGTCAAGGCGGTCGACGGTGTCACGGGCGTGAGCTCGACGGCGTCCACGAGCATGTCGGTCACGACCGTCGAGCTCGACTTCGGCACCGACCTCGACGACGCCTCCCAGGCGCTCGAGAGCGCCGCCCGGGACGCCGCGGGTCTCCCCGAGGGCGTCGAGCCGCAGGTCATCGCCGGCTCCATCGACGACTTCCCGGTGGTCCAGCTCGCGGTCTCCGCCGACGGCGCCACCGACGAGGAGCTCGCGGAGATCGTCACCTCGACGATCGTCCCCGCGTTCGAGCAGGTCGACGACGTGCGCAGCGTCGAGGTGACGGGCATCGCCGAGCAGCAGGTCGTGATCGACCTGGACGAGGCGGAGCTCGCGGCCTCCGGCATGTCCGCCGCCCAGCTGACGTCCTTGCTGCAGAGCAACGGCCTCATCATCCCGGCCGGCACCGTCACCTCCGGCGAGCAGACGCTCAGCGTCCAGGTCGGCTCGCGGGTCTCGTCGGTCGAGGACCTCGCGGCGCTGCCGCTCGTCGCCGCGCCGTCGGCCGCCGCTGCCCCGGCGGCTCCCGCGCCCGCCGGCGATCCCGCCGCAGCCGGCCCCGCGCCTGGGGCGACCGGCGTGCCCGCGGCGAGCCCCGCCGTCGTCCACCTGGGCGACGTCGCGACCGTGACCGCCGCGCCGGTGCCCGCCACCTCGTACTCGCGGCTCGACGGCGAGGCGTCGCTCGCCGTGTCCATCACGAAGACCCCGCAGGGCAACACCGTGGACGTGTCGCACGGCGTGCAGGGCGCGCTCGACGACCTCGCCGACGACCTCGACGCACAGGACGTGAACGTCGGCGTCGTCTTCGACCAGGCGCCCTTCATCGAGGAGTCCATCGAAGGGCTGGCGACGGAGGGCGGTCTGGGACTGCTCTTCGCCGTCGTCGTGATCCTGCTGTTCCTGGCGTCGATGAGCTCCACGCTCGTGTCGGCGATCTCGATCCCGCTGTCGCTCGCGGTGACGTTCGGCGTCATGAACCTCACCGGCTACACGCTCAACATCCTCACGCTGGCGGCCATGACCATCGCCATCGGGCGCGTGGTGGACGACTCGATCGTGGTGATCGAGAACATCAAGCGACACCTGTCGTACGGCGAGGACAAGGTCGAGGCCATCGTCACCGCTGTGCGCGAGGTGGGCGGCGCCATCACGGCGTCGACCATCTGCACGGTCGCGGTGTTCGCGCCGATCGCCCTGGTGGGCGGCATGGTGGGCGAGCTCTTCCGCCCGTTCAGCGTGACCGTCGCGATCGCGATGCTCGCGTCCCTCGTGGTCGCGATCCTCGTGGTGCCGGTGCTGGCGTACTGGTTCCTGAAGTCGCCGGTCGTGGGCGCCGACGGCGGGCACGCCCTGCGCGAGGCCGCCGAGGCCAAGGAGCGCCGCGGCCTCTGGCAGCGTGCCTATGTGCCGTCGCTGAACGCGGCGCTCCGTCGTCCCGTGGTCGCGCTCGGCATCGCCGTGCTGGTGCTGGGCGGCACCCTCGCGCTGGTGCCGAGCATGAAGACCAACTTCATCGGCGACTCCGGCCAGGACACCGTCACCGTGACGCAGACCTTCGAGGCGGGCACGTCGCTCGCCGAGCAGGACGAGGCAGCGCGCGAGGTGGAGGACGTCCTCGACGGGATCGACGGCATCGGGTCCGTGCAGACCACCGTGGGCTCCGCGGGCGGCGCGGCCGCCGCGTTCGGCGGGGGCGGCGGTGCGCCGAGCGCGTCCTTCGCCATCACCCTGGACGAGGAGGCCGACGGCGTCGCCGCCCAGGACGAGATCCGTGCCGCGCTGGACGGCGCCGACCTGACCGGCGAGGTGGCCCTCGCCGGGGGTGGTAGCGGGTTCGGCAGCACCACCGTCGACCTGGTCGTCACCGCACCCGACACGGAGACGCTGACCGAGGCCGCCACCGCGGTCTATGACGCGGCCCTCCCGCTCTCCGAGGGCGACGACCCGAT
This sequence comes from Antribacter gilvus, assembly GCF_003946865.1. GTDB lineage: Bacteria > Actinomycetota > Actinomycetes > Actinomycetales > Cellulomonadaceae > Antribacter > Antribacter gilvus. The sequence continues at coordinate 453,502 of NZ_QXTH01000002.1, read as the reverse complement.
CGCCACCGAGGTCACGAACAACCTCGCCGCCCAGCAGACCACCGTGCAGGTCACGGTGGACCGCGACGCCGCCGCGGCGGTGGGCCTCACCGAGGTGGCCGTCTCCGGGACCGTCGCCTCGATCATGAGCCCGCAGCCGATCGGAACGGTCGACCTCGGCGACGGCCCGGTCGACGTCACGGTCGCCTCGCCCTCGCCCGCCACGGTGGACGAGCTCGAGGCGCTCGTGATCCCCACGGCCGCCGGGCTCGTCCCGCTCACGGACCTGGCGTCGGTCGAGGAGGTGGGCTCGCCGTCGTCGGTCACGCGCCTCGACGGCGAGCGGTCCGCGACCGTCGCCGTCACGCCCGCCGGGCAGGACCTGAGCATCGTCACGGCCGAGCTCACCGCCCTGGTGGACGAGCTCGACCTGCCCGCCGGGGCCCACGTCGAGCTCGGCGGCGTCGCGACCGACCAGGCCGACGCGTTCGCCGACCTGGGCCTGGCGCTCCTCGCCGCCATCGCGATCGTCTACCTCGTCATGGTGGCCACCTTCCGGTCGATCAGCCAGCCGCTGATCCTCCTGGTGTCCGTGCCGTTCGCGGCGACCGGTGCGCTCGTGGCGCTCCTCGTGACCGACACCCCGCTGGGGGTGCCGGCGCTGATCGGCGTGCTGATGCTCGTCGGCATCGTGGTGTCGAACGCGATCGTGCTCATCGACCTCGTCAACCAGTACCGGGCCGAGGGCCGGTCCATCGACGAGGCCGTCCGGGAGGGCGCCCGCCAGCGCCTGCGGCCGATCGTCATGACGGCCGCCGCGACGATCTTCGCGCTGGTGCCCATGGCTCTCGGGATCACGGGCGGCGGGGCGTTCATCTCGCAGCCTCTGGCCCTCGTGGTCATCGGCGGGCTCGTGTCGTCCACGCTGCTCACGCTGTACGTGGTGCCGGTGATCTACACGCTGGCGGAGCGGGGCGGCGAGCGGCGTCGCGACCGTCGCGCGGCGCGGACGGCGGCCCGCGCCGCCACGGTACCGGCCGCGGCGGAGGTGGCCCCGGCCGCCGTCTGACCCCACCCGTCTCACGGAACCGGGCGCAGGCCTCCGCCCTCAGCGCAGCTCCGCCGCCAGCCGGACCACCCGCTCGTGCACCTCGGCCATGCCGGGGTTGGCGCGGCGCGGGTCGTCCGGGTCCTCCCCGGCCAGGACCGCGTCGAGGTACCGCCGGTCGGCGTCGAGCCGCTCCGCCGGGCTGTACGACGGCGTCCCGTGGCCGGGTACCAGCACCACGGCGGCCCCGACGTAGGGCCGCAGCCGGTCGAGGGCCTCGACGTAGGCGGGCAGGTCGTCGGGGTCGAGGGGCAGCGGGAGCTCCTCGTCGCTGAGCATGTCCCCGGCGAGGAGGACCCGCGGTCCCGGCAGCCACAGCGCGCTGTGCCCCGGGGCGTGGCCGTCGTGCACCACGACCTCGGTCGCCGGCAGTGCTCCGGCGGGGTCCGGAAGTCCTGCCGACGGGGCCGGTACCTCGCTGACCTGCGCGAACAGGTCCAGGACCTCGTCCGGGTAGGGGCGCGCCACCGAGGGCTCGGACCCGGTCCGGCCGAGGAGGCTTTCCCTGAGCTCCTCGCCGTGCTCCCGGACCATCCGCACCGTCCCCGCCGACGCCCACCGCGGCACGTCCCCGTACCGCGGGTGCCAGAGCAGGTGGTCGTGGTGCGCGTGGGTCGAGAACCCGGCGGCGACGCGCACGCCGAGGCCGTCGACCTCGTCGGCGATCGCCTCGAGCTCGTCGGCGTCCCAGGACGGGTCGACGAGCAGCCCGGCGCGGTCGGGCCCGAGCGCGAGCGTCGTCGTCGTCGACATGCGACGGCTGGTGCGGACGAGGACGCCGTCGGCCACGGGGATGAAGGTCATGCCCGCACGGTAGACCGCGGGGGTCGGCACCACCCCTCGCCGAGACAGGTGTCAGTCCGCGACAGAGGCCCTCGGAAGGCCTGTCTCGACGGTCTGACACCTGTCTCGCGTGACGAAGGCCTATCTCGGCGGCAGGCGTGGGGCTGGCGGCCCGGTCACGCGTCCCGCCTCGTGGTCGTCACGGCCGCGGCCACGAGGAGCGCCACGGTGTAGCCGGCCAGCACCGAGTACCCCGTCCAGGGCTCGAGGAGCCCCTCCATCGTCTGGACGGCCATGACCTGCTCGCCCGCCACGCTGGGCAGGTACGCGTTGACGTCCACCGCCCAGTCCGCGCCGGACGCGCCCACGATGATCTGGAAGATGATCGGCAGCACGAAGAAGACCGCGACGAGCAGCCCGATCGACCCCGCGGTGTGCCGGAGCAGCGCGCCCACTGCGAGCGAGAACGCCGCCACGGTCACCAGGTAGAGCACGGCGCCGCCGAGCGACCGGAGGTGGTCGGGGTCGCCGAGGTCGACGGGGAACCCGATGTCGTCCAGCAGGGGTCGCACGGCCAGGTAGGCGAGCGTGACGCCGAGCGCGGACACCACAGCGGTGACGCCCACGAGCACCACGAGCTTGGCCCACAGCGCCGACAGCCGGCCCGGGACCGCCGCGTAGGTGGAGCGGATCATCCCGGTCGAGAACTCGCCGGTGATGACGAGCGCGCCGAGCACGGCGACGACGAGCTGCGCCATGCCGTACCCCAGGCTCACGATCGTGGGCCCCGTGACGCCCCCGGCCGCCATGCCCTGCCTCATGCCCTCCTGCGCCTCCGGGTCGGGCGGCGCCGCGTTGATCGCCACGGTGAAGAGCAGCGCAAACCCGACCATCAGCACCACGGTGGAGCCGAGCGTCCACCAGGTGGAGCGCAGCGTCCACAGCTTCACCCACTCCGACGCCACGACCCGCGGGAAGGTGACGTTCCGCGCCAGGGCGCCGCTCGCGGTGCCCGACGCCGTCCGCTCGCCCTGGGCGGGCACGGTCGCGCTCATCGGTGGTCTCCTTCGGTGTGGGTGCTGGTCGCGGGGGTCTCGGCGGGGGTCTCGGCGGGGTCATGGCCGGCGACGGCCGCGTCGGTGGTGGCACCGTCCGGGCCCACAGCCTCGGAGTGGTACTCGACGGAGTCCGCCGTCAGCGCCATGTAGGCCTCCTCCAGCGTGGAGGCGACGGGGGTGAGCTCGTGCAGCACGATGCGGGCGGCCGCGGCGAGCTCGCCGACGGAGGCAGCGTCCGGGCCGGTCACCGCGAGCAGGCCCGGCTCCACGGCGTCGACCGTCGCGCCGTCCTTGGTGAGCAGCTCGGCGAGGTCGGACGCCTGGGGCGACCGGACCCGCACGATGCGGCGGGACGAGCCGTCCACGACGTCCTGGACCGGCGCGTCGGCGAGGATGCGCCCACGCCCGATGACGATGACGTGGTCGGCGGTCAGCGCCACCTCGCTCATGAGGTGGGACGAGAGGAAGACCGTGCGGCCCTCCGACGCCAGGTACTTCGCCAGGTTGCGCACCCAGAGGACCCCCTCGGGGTCGAGGCCGTTGACCGGCTCGTCCAGGATCAGGGTCCTGGGATCGCCCAGGAGGGCGGCCGCGATGCCGAGCCGCTGGCCCATGCCGAGCGAGAACCCGCCCACGCGCTTGCGCGCCACGGTCTGCAGGCCCGTCAGGTCGATGACCTCGTCCACGCGGCGCTTGGGGATCCCGTGCGTCAGCGCCATGGCGTGCAGGTGGCTGTAGGCGGTGCGGCCGGTGTGCACGGCCTTCGCGTCGAGCAGCGCGCCCACCTCGGAGAGGGGGCTGCGGTGCTGCGCGTACGGCTTGCCGTTCACGCTCACCGTGCCGGTGGTGGGCCGGTCGAGGCCCACGATCATCCGCATCGTGGTGGACTTGCCCGCCCCGTTGGGGCCGAGGAATCCCGTCACGCGGCCAGGTTCGACCGTGAAGGAGACGCCGTCCACCGCGGTCTTCGGACCGTACCTCTTGCTCAGGTTGACGGCCTCGATCATGTCTTGGTCCCTTCCGACTGTGACATTGGTCCTGATACGTCCTCGTGGGAACTCCCGGGGGCTTGCTGGAGTTCCCTAAGATGGACCTCACGGACCAGGAGGAGCACGATGAGCAACCCCGTCTTTTCGAACAGCAGCATCTTCGGCGAGCCCAAGCGCACGGGCACGCAGCGCGGTAACACCGCGACCCAGAACCCTTACGGCACCCCGGCCTACGGGACGCCGCCGCAGAACCCCACGGGCCAGTACGGCGCCATGGACGCGGCACAGCTCGATGCGATGTACAGCGCGCCGGCCGCCACCACCGCCGACACGCGCCGCATGACGTACGACGACGTGATCATCAAGACGGGCGGACTGCTCGCCCTTCTCGTGGTGATCGCCGCGGCGACGTTCACGCTCGCACCGCAGCTGTGGATCATCGGCATGATCGGCGGGCTCGTGCTGGGCCTCGTCAACGCGTTCAAGAAGAACCCCAGCCCGTTCCTCATCATCGCCTACACGGTGTTCGAGGGCGTCTTCGTGGGCGGCATCTCGTTCGTGTACAACACGATCGCCGAGGGCGCGGTCACGCAGGCGGTGATCGGCACGGTCGTGACGTTCGCGGGCGCGCTGTTCCTGTTCCGCAGCGGCAAGGTGCGCGTGACGCCCAAGTTCACGCGCTGGCTCATGATCGCGCTGGTCGGCTACGCCGCCTTCGCGATGATCAACCTGGTCCTGACCTGGACCGGTGTGCTCGAGGGCTTCGGTATGCGCTCGGGTCCGCTCGGCATCATCATCGGCCTCGTCGCCATCGGCCTGGCGGCTGCCTCGCTGATCGTCGACTTCGACTCGATCCAGCGCGGCGTGCGCCAGGGCATCCCGGCCAAGTTCGCCTGGGCTGCCGCCTTCGGCCTGCTCGTCACGCTGATCTGGCTGTACCTCGAGTTCCTGCGCCTCATCGCGATCTTCTCGAGCTTCAGCAACGACTGACGCTCAGCACCGCCGACGGCCCGGTCACCTCCACGGAGGCGGCCGGGCCGTCGTCGTCCCACCGCTCGGACGGCCGGACTGTCCAGCATGCGGGATGATGAGGGCATGCGATATGCCGAGCACATCTCCGAGCTGGTGGGCGGTACCCCGCTCGTCCGGCTGAACACGGTTACGGAAGGCCTGTCGGCGACGATCCTCGCCAAGGTCGAGTACCTCAACCCCGGCGGTTCCGTGAAGGACCGCATCGCGCTCAAGATGATCGAGGCCGCCGAGGCGTCGGGCGAGCTGAAGCCCGGCGGCACCATCGTCGAGCCCACGAGCGGCAACACCGGCGTCGGCCTCGCCCTCGTGGCGCAGCGCAAGGGCTACGAGTGCGTCTTCGTCTGCCCCGACAAGGTGAGCCAGGACAAGCGGGACGTGCTCGCGGCGTACGGCGCGCGCGTCGTCGTCACCCCCACGGCCGTGCCGCCGGACCACCCGGACTCGTACTACTCGGTCTCCGACCGGCTCACCCGGGAGATCCCCGGCGCCTGGAAGCCGGACCAGTACTCCAACCCCAACGGCCCGGCCTCCCACTACGAGTCCACCGGCCCGGAGATCTGGGCCGACACGGACGGCAAGATCACCCACTTCGTGACCGGCGTGGGCACCGGCGGCACCATCACGGGCACCGGCCGCTACCTCCACGACGCGTCGGCCTCGAGGGCGGTGGCCGACGGCGGCCCCGTGCGCGTGGTCGGCGCCGACCCTGCGGGTTCGGTGTACTCGGGCGGCGACGGTCGCCCCTACCTGGTCGAGGGTGTCGGCGAGGACTTCTGGCCCGGCGCGTACGACCCGCAGGTCCCTGACGAGGTCATCGCCGTGTCGGACGCCGACTCGTTCGCGATGACGCGGCGGCTCGCCCGCGAGGAGGGCCTGCTCGTCGGTGGCTCGTGCGGCATGGCCGTCGTCGCCGCGCTGCGCCTGGCCCGGCGCCTGCAGGACGAGGACCCGGAGGCGGCGGCGAAGGCCATGATCGTCGTGCTGCTGCCCGACTCCGGGCGCGGCTACCTGTCCAAGATCTTCAACGACGCCTGGATGCGCTCGTACGGCTTCCTCGACGCGGAGATGGGCGCCACGGCGGGCGACGTCCTGAAGGCGAAGTCGGGCGGGATGCCGCAGCTGGTGCACACCCACCCGAGCGAGACCGTCCGCGACGCGATCGAGATCCTCCACGAGTACTCGGTGTCGCAGATGCCCGTCGTCGTCGCCGAGCCGCCGGTCAAGATCGGCGAGGTGGCGGGCGCCGTCACCGAGCGGGCGCTGCTCGACGCGGTGTTCTCCGGCAAGGCGGGCCTCGCCGACCGCGTGGGCGACCACATGGAGGACCGTTTCCCGCTCGTCGGGGCGGGTGAGGGCCTCGACGCCGTGCGCGCCGCCCTGCAGGGCTCGGACGCGGTGCTCGTGGTGGACGACGGCAACCCGGCGGGCGTGCTCACCCGCCATGACCTGCTGGGCTACCTGGCCCACTGATTCCTGTGCCGAGGGAGTGAGGTCGTCCGACGACCTCACTCCCTCGGCAGGGCTCAGGCGGCTTCCGGCGGGCCGAAGTAGTGGTCCACGTTGCCCTGCTCGGCGCGGATGACGTGCATCACCGCGTTGATGAGCGCGAGGTGCGTGAACGCCTGCGGGAAGTTGCCCAGGTGCCGGCCCGTGCGCGGGTCGATCTCCTCCGCGTACAGGTTGAGCGGGCTCGCGAACGACAGCAGCCGCTCGCACAGCACCCGCGCGCGCTCCAGCTCGCCGATCTCGACGAGGGCCGACACGAGCCAGAACGAGCAGATGGTGAACGTGCCCTCCTCGCCCGAGAGCCCGTCGTCCGTCTCCTCGACCCGGTAGCGCAGCACCAGGCCGTCGTCGGTCAGCTCGTCCGCGATCGCCTCCACGGTCGCGATCACGCGAGGGTCGTCCGCCGGGAGGAACCGCAGCAGCGGGACCAGCAGCAGGGAGGCGTCGAGCGCGGGCTCGCCGTAGCGCTGCGTGAACACCCCCCGGTCGTCCACGCCCTTGGCGCAGATGTCCCGGTGGATCTCGTCGGCGAGCTTCTGCCACTGCTCGGCGTAGTCCGGCTCGTCGTACATGCGGGCAAGTCGTGCGCCGCGGTCCATCGCCACCCAGCACATGAGCTTCGACGACGTGAAGTGCTGCGGCTCGCCGCGCACCTCCCAGATGCCGCGGTCCGGCTTGTGCCAGTGCTTCGCTGCCTCCTCGACCTGCCGCTTGAGGATGGGCCACAGCGACTCCGGAAGCTGCTCGCGCGAGCGGGTGTGCAGGTAGACCGAGTCGAGGACCGCGCCCCACACGTCGTGCTGGCGCTGCTGGTAGGCGGCGTTGCCCACGCGCACGGGCTGGGCGCCCTCGTAGCCGCTCAGGTGCGGCAGCTCGAACTCCTCGAGCGTCTCCTCGCCACCCACGCCGTACATGATCTGCAGGTCCTTGTTGTCCCGGCAGACGTCGTGGATGAACGAGAAGAAGTCGTTGGCCTCGCGGTCGAGGCCCAGCGTGTACAGGCCCCAGAGCGCGAACGTCGAGTCGCGGATCCACGCGTACCGGTAGTCCCAGTTGCGCTCGCCGCCCGGGGTCTCGGGCAGCGACGTGGTGGCCGCCGCGAGGAGCGCGCCCGAGGGCGCGTAGGTGAGGCCCTTGAGCGTCAACGCCGAGCGCTGCAGGTAGGCCCGCCACGGGTGGTCGGGGAACTTGCCCTGGGTGATCCAGTCGCGCCAGAACTGCTCGGTGCGCCACATGGCGTCGAGCGCCTCGGCCCACGACGCCGGGGCCGGCTGCGAGCCCCACGACATCGCGACGAAGTGCGTGTCGCCCTCCGTCATCCGGGTGCGCGCCTGGGCGCTGCGCCCCTCGATCCCGAACCGGAGGCTGGACTCCAGCCGCAGGTCGGGGTTCAGGCCGCCGCAGCGCGCCACGACCTCCGAGTAGCCCTCACCGTCGTACTCCCAGTACGCCTCGGCGCGGGCGTAGTCGGGCATCGGGGAGCACTTCACCTCGAGGTCCACCGTGCCGCTCACGCACTTCACGGTCCGCAGCAGGATGTGCTCGGCGTCGTCGTCCGTGGGCGTGCGACGGTGCGTGCCCGAGCGGGTCTCGACGTCGTGCCACGGCCCCATCACCATGGCGTCGCGGACCACGAGCCAGCCCGTCGGCGTCTGCCACGTGGTCTCGAGGATCAGGGTGCCGGGCACATAGCGGCGGGCCACGGGGACCCGGACGCCGTACGGCCCCACCCGGAAGGAACCCGCTCCCCGGTCGAGGATGCTGCTGAACACCGAGGGGGAGTCGGGCCGGGGCACGCACATCCACTCGACAGCACCGCTCGGGGCGATGAGCGCGTTGGTCTCGCAGTCGGAGAGGAAACCGTAGTCGGCGATGGAGGGGAACGCGCCGCGCCCGTCGTGCGTCCTCGGGGATGCGCCGTCGTCGGAGGGATGGCCCATGGTCGGGCCGAGCGGTCCGGGCGCTGGTGGAACGGGCTGTGCCGCGGGAGCGGCGGCGCTGCCGTCCACCGATTGGATCGATTCGGGCGTCATGAGGACAAGGGTTCCGCACGCCTGGCACGTTCAGCAACACACGGAAGGTGCAGAACTGACAGATTGGATGTGAGGTGTGTGTCGATCTCGGCGCGCGCCGTTCGACCTAGGGGTGAGAGGGTCCCGACGGACGGGCCCCACGACCGAAGGAGACGGACCGATGTCGAAGTACATGCTCATCATGCGCGGCAGCGAAGAGGGCTACGAGAAGTTCGAGGAGATGGACTTCACCGAGGTCATCGCCGCGATGGGCCGCTACAACGAGGAGATGGTCAACGCGGGCGTCCTCGTCGCCGGCGAGGGGCTGTCGGACGCGTCCGAGGGCGCCGTCGTCGACTTCTCCTCCGAGACCCCCGTCGTCACCGACGGGCCCTACGGCGAGGTCAAGGAGCTGTTCAACGGCTTCTGGATCGTCGACGTCGCCTCCAAGGAGGAAGCCGTCGAGTGGGCCAAGAAGGCGCCGCTGAGCGGTCCCGGCAACAAGATCGAGATCCGCCGGGTGAACGGCGTCGAGGACTTCCCCCAGGACAACGAGTGGATCCAGAAGGAGACGGCGTGGCGCAAGGAGCTCGGGACCGAGTGACGGGCGACGACGCCGGGCGGCGCACCGTCGAGGCCGTGTGGCGGATCGAGTCCGCCCGGATCGTCGGTGCGCTCGCCCGCTACACGCACGACTTCGCGCTCGCGGAGGACGTGGCGCAGGAGGCGCTCGCGGAGGCGCTCGTGGCGTGGCCGCGCGACGGGGTGCCCCGCAACCCGGCCGGCTGGCTGCTCGCCACCGGCCGGCGTCGGGCGATCGACGCCTTCCGGCGCCACACGGCCCTGGACGAGCGCTACGCGGCCTTCGCGCACGACCTGGACGAGGGGGAGGCGACGTCGGGTGCCCAGGGTGGGGCCCCGGCGTCGGGCAATCAGATCCCCGACCCGGAGCGGATCGACGACGACGTCCTCGCCCTCATGTTCGTGGCCTGCCACCCGGTGCTGTCGCGGGAGGCGCGCGTCGCGCTGACGCTGCGCGTGGTGGGCGGCCTCACCACCGAGGAGCTCGCGCGCGCGTTCCTCGTGCCGGTGCCGACGATGCAGGCGCGGATCACTCGCGCGAAGAAGACGCTCGCCGCCGCCAGGGTGCCGTTCGAGGTGCCCGAGCCCGGCGACCGCGCGGAGCGGCTCGGCTCGGTGCTGACCGTGCTGTACGTGATCTTCACCGAGGGCTCCACGGCCACGGCCGGCGACTCCTGGATGCGCGCGGACCTGGCGCGCGAGGCGATCCGCCTCACCCGTGTCCTGATGCGGCTCGCGCCCGAGCCCGAGGTCTACGGCCTGCTCGCGCTGCTCGAGCTCACGGCTGCACGTTTCCCCGCCCGTACGGGGCCCGACGGCGCGCCGGTGCTCCTCGCCGACCAGGACCGGCGGCGCTGGGACCGGGGCGCGATCCGGCGCGGCCGGGCTGCCCTGGCCCGGGCCGTGGCGCAGGGGCGGGGGCTCGGCGCGTACGGGCTGCAGGCGGCGATCGCGGAGTGCCACGCGGTGGCGCCGTCGGTGGACGAGACGGACTGGGAGCGGATCGTGGTGCTCTACGAGGCGCTCGGCCGCCTCGCGCCCTCGCCGGTCGTGGAGCTGAACCGGGCCGTGGCGGTGTCGATGGCGCAGGGCCCGGAGGCGGGTCTCGTGGCGGTGGAGCGACTCGCGGGCGGGGCCCTCGACGGGTCCTACCTGCTGCCGAGCGTGCGCGGCGAGCTGCTCGCCCGGCTCGGGCGCACTGCGGAGGCGCGGGGTGAGCTGCTCCGGGCCGCGGAGCTGTGCGGCAACGGTGCGGAGCGGGCGGTGCTGGAGGGCAAGGCGGCGGGACTGGTGTGAGGTACGGGCGCGCCGCCCGCCGCCGCCCGCCCGTTGCCGCGTGATCGGTAGTTCGTTGCATGATCGGCAGTTCGAACTGCCGATCATGCAACGAACTACCGATCACGTGCGCGCTGCCGGGACCGCTGCCGGAACCCGCCGGCGCAGCGTCGCCACCAGCACGCCACCGAGGCACAGGGCCCCGCCGAGCAGCGCCACCGGCGCGGGGATCTCGCCCAGCAGCCCCCACGAGAGCAGCACCGTCAGCGGCGGCACGAGGTAGGTCGTGGCGGCGAGGCGGCCCGCCGTCGTGCGGGACAGCGCGTAGCCCCAGGTCACGAACGCCACGGCGGTGGGGAACACCCCGAGGTAGACCACGCCGAGCGTGGCGGGCAGCGGGGCGGCGGCGAAGTCGGCAAGAAGGTCCGCCGCGAACGGCAGGCTCGCTACCGTGCCCGCGACGCAGCCGAGCCACGTCATCGTGAGGTTGTCGACGTGGGGGATGAGCCGCTTCTGGAGGGTCGCGCCCACGGCGTACAGCCCGGCAGCGGCGAGGCCGAGGGCCACCGCCACGGCGTCGGCCGCGCCGTTCGAGGTGGCGACGGCGATCGTCGCCACCCCGGCGAAGGCGATCCCGATACCGAGGATCAGCCGCCGCGGGAAGCCCTCGCCGAGCGCCAGCCCGGCGATCACGGCGATGAGGATCGGCGCGAGCCCCACGAGGAGGGACGCGGTCCCGGCGTCGAGCGTGCGCTCGGCGGCGTTGAGGGCCAGGTTGTAGAGCCCGAACCAGAGCACGCCCCACACCGCGACACCGGCGAGCACCTTGCCGCCGGGGAAGCGCGGCACGCGCATCCTGCCCGAGACCAGCACCATGACCGTGAGCGCCAGGCTCCCGGTCAGGACGCGACCGAGCGTGAGGGCGCCGGGGGAGTAGTCGTGCCCGGCGGCCCGGATCCCGATGAACGCCGACGCCCACAGCACCACCGTCACCATGGCGGCGGCAGGGAGCAGGAGGCGGTGCGGGGCCCGGGGGATCACGGTAGAAGCCTCGCCCGGGGTGCCGGGCGGTGTCTCGCGGGTTTCGGTCGGCGTGGTCATGGTGCGATCCTCGCCCGAGCCGACTCTTCAGCACAAGCGACGATTCCTTCACTTCTGTTCAGTGCCGCTGTACGGTGGGTTCATGCTCGATGTTCACCGCCTCCGCGTCTTCCGGTCCGTCGTCGCGTCCGGCTCCGTGCAGGCCGCCGCCGCGAACCTGGGCTATACGCCCTCCGCCGTGAGCCAGCACGTCACGGCGCTGCAGCGGGAGACCGGCCTCACGCTCTTCGCCAAGGCAGGCCGCGGCATCCGGCCCACGGCGGCGGGCCGGGTGCTCGCGGCCGAGGCCGACGAGGTGCTCGCGCGGCTGGGCGAGGCCGAGCTGCTCGTCGCGGACCTTCGGGCGGGGCGCACCGGGAGCCTCTCCATCGCGTACTTCGCGTCGGCGGGCTCGGCCTGGCTGCCCGAGGTCGTGCGCGCCATCACCACCCGGTTCCCCGGGGTGCGCCTCGACCTCGAGCTGCGGGAGCACATCCCCGACGGCGTCGAGGAGCGGGCCGACCTCCAGATCGTCGTGGCCGACGACGGCTTCGACCCCGGCGTGGGGTTCACCGCCCACCACCTGCTCGACGACCCCTACGTCGCCGTGCTGCCCATCGGCCACCGGTTCGCGGGACTGCGCGAGATCGAGCTGGCCGAGCTGGCCACCGACCACTGGATCGACAACGACTACCAGCGCGGCTGGTGCCGGCGGAACCTCCTCGAGGCCTGCCGCGCGGCGGGGTTCGCGCCGCCGTTCCACGTCGAGGCCCATGACTACGCGACGGCGCTCGCCTTCGTGGACGCCGGCATCGGGCTCACCATCCTGCCCGCGCTGGGCGCCGTGCGGCTGCCGGCCGGCACGGTGGCGGTGCCCGTGGTGCGACCCACGCCGGTGCGCTCCGTGTACGCCGTCGTGCAGGACGCCGTGGCCGAGGTCCCGTCCGTGCGGGCGGCGCTCGACGCCCTGCGCGTCGTGGCGGCGACCCGCACCGGGGCCGCTCTCCCGGCCACCGACCGGCGCGAGGCCACGTACGCTGGGTGAGTTCCGGCGTCGGGCACCGTCCGACGCCTCCCCGATCGAGAGGTGACCCTCGTGACCACCCTTCCTTCCGCCTCCGGCACGTTCGGCGACAAGCCTGTGCTGTCCTTCCCCGAGGGCGGCGCGCCCGCCGGCCTGCAGGTGCAGGTGCTCGAGGAGGGCAGCGGGCCGGTCGTCGAGGCCGGCCGCACCATCGTCGTGAACTACCTGGGTCAGACCTGGGACGGCCAGGTCTTCGACAACTCGTACGACCGTGGTGACACGATCGACTTCCCGATCGGCGTCGGCGCCGTGATCGGCGGCTGGGACAAGGGCCTCGTCGGGCAGAACGTGGGCTCCCGCGTGCTCCTGTCGATCCCGGCCGAGCACGGTTACGGCTCGCGCGGCGTGCCCCAGGCGGGCATCCCCGGCGGCGCGACCCTCGTCTTCGTGGTGGACATCGTCGGCGTCAGCTGAACCTGCCCGACGACGAACGGCCCGCGTGGTCACCTTCCGGTGACCACGCGGGCCGTTCTCGTCGGACCTCGCTACGGGACCGGGTACGCGACCACCTGCGGCGACGCGAAGGAGCCGATCGCGGGGGCGCCCGTGTCGTTGACGACGTGCTCGATCCCGCCCGAGCCGTTGAGGAACACGCTGGTCATGGACCGGAGCGTCACGCCAGGGGCGTTGGGCACCTGGATGCCCGACTCGACCCGGACGTCCTCGTTCTGGTTGAAGAACGCGTACACGCCGAGCCCGACGGCCTCGTGCTGCTGCACGTGGTCGGCCACACGGTAGGACGCGTAGCCCTTGCGGTCGCCGTCCATCCAGGCGGCCTGCGACGGCGGGTCGTACGGCAGCTCGCTCTGGTAGAAGATCGTGCGGCCGCGCTCGCCGTTCCAGATGGTCTGGTTCTCCTGGTAGTGCTCCACGAAGAGGCCGGTCGCGGTGACGTCGTCACCGTTCACGACGACGCCGTGGGCGCCGGTGTTGAGGTCCCAGGCCACGCCTTCGCCGTGGTCCGCGCGCCAGGCCCAGATGTGGTCCAGGAGCACGTGGTCGCTGTTGACCTCGATCGACGTGACCGCCTTGCCGGCCCACGGGCCGCCGATGCGGACGAACACGTCCGTGAGGGTGACCGGGTTGGCCGGGTCGGCCTTGTGGGCGTCCTCCGGGCCCACCTGGATCAGCACGTCGGACTCGGGCACGTTGGCGTCGACGGTGATGCCGGCCACGACCACGCCCGGCACGTCGGCCACGGTGAGGGCCGCGTTGCCGTGGGTGGGCGTGAGCGAGGCATACCCCAGGCCGAGCACGACGGTGTCCGCGCGCTTGACCTTCAGCGCCCGGTCCAGCTCGTACAGGCCCGGCGTGAGGACCACGTGCTTGCCGCGGGCGAGCTGGGCGTTGATGCTCTTCGCGGTGTCGCGGCCCTCGCGGGCGACGTAGAAGTCCTCGATCGGGATCGAGCGGCCCGCGTCGGCTTCCGTGGACCAGTCCACGCCCCGCGTCTCCGTGGCGGCGTGGGGGACGAAGACCTCGAGGCCGCCGTCGTCGGCCCGGTAGAGGAACGGGGCCTCGCGGGTGACGGGCGTGGAGTCGAGCGTGGTCTTGTTGCCCGCGCCACCCCCGGCCAGCGGGCCGAAGTCGGTGGCCGGTGCGCCCTCGACGCCCGAGAACACCATGTTCCAGACGCCGCCGTCCCAGGTGCCCACCTCGCTGTTGCGGGTGTACCACTGCTGCTGGGAACCGGTGACGAGGCGGCCGGTCACGCGCGAGTTCGCGAGGTAGCCGCCCGAGGCGTACTCGCCGAACCGGCCGAACACCGTCAGGTCACCGCGGATCTCCACCCGGCGCATCGGTGCCGCCTGGGAGACGGCCCAGCGCATCTGGTGCGGGTCGGCGAGCTGGGAGGGGAAGGGCAGGGTCGCGTCGTCGGGCAGCGGGCGCTGGATCGGGTTGATCGCCAGGTTCGACATGGAGCGCCAGAACCGCGTGAGCGATCCCGGGTCCTGGCAGGCCCACGGGCTCTCGGGGCAGCGCACGACGGGCTCCACGTGCAGCGCGCCGTTGATGAGCACGTCGCCCGGCTGGGCGCCGAGGCCGGAGATCGACTCGTAGTAGCCCACGTGGGCGTTGACGATGCCCTGGGCCGTGGCGGGGTCGTCCTGGCCCGCCGCGCTGCCGTACACGCCCGGCTCGAAGAACACCTGGTGACGGTCGAGGCTGAACTCGGCCTCGTCGTTCAGGGTGTCGAGGAAGGAGTTGATCCTGTCGACCGACCACGTCTCGTCGATGAACGTGACATTGGGGCCGAAGTCGGGGTCGTCGGAGTGGTGCTGCATGGCTCCTGCTGTGGCTGTGCCCGGAACGGTCGCGACCGCGCCGCTCGCGAGGAGCGACACGGCGACGGCGCCGCGCAGGGTGGAGCGGAGTGTCCTCATCGACAGTCCTCGGTCTCGGGGCAGCGGGGGATGGGCCCCGCTGCCGGTTGTCGTCGCCCCCGGGAGACGAGGGCTGGACGCACCCGGTGAACCGGGTGCGGGACCGAGCGTAGCGACTTCTTACCGGTCTGTCAGCAAACGCTCTCACGGACGGATCGGGTGATTGTGAACCGCGGATCCTGTGCGATGTGCTCCGTAGTGCCCACCAACCGTGAGAGCGCTCCTCGATAGCGCAGCGGCGTGTTGAACACCGTCCACAGCTCGCCGCCCGGGCGCAGGACACGGCCGGCCGTGGCGAACATCCGGTGCGCCGCGTCGGTGCTGAGGGCGGCCCGGTCGTGGAAGGGCGGGTTGCAGAGGATCAGGTCGGCGCTCGCGTCGGGGAGCGCGGCGCCGGCGTCGTCCCGGAGCACGGTGACCCGACCGCTCACCCCGTTGCGCTCTGCCGTGCCGGCCGCCGACGCTGTCGCCGCCGCAGACCGGTCCGTCGCCACGACCCGGGCGGCCGGGTACCGCAGGGCCAGGACCGTGGCGAGGATCCCCGTGCCGCAGCCCAGGTCCACCGCGGTGGTAGCCGCCGTGGGCCAGAGGTGCGACTGTGCGAGGAGGAAGCGGGTCCCGAGGTCGAGGGTGGGGCCGGCGAAGGCGGCGCCGTGGGCGACGACGGCGAGGGCGTGCTCCGGGCCGCGTCGGTCGGTTGCCGCCGCGTCGGTCGGTATATCGACCGACGCCGCGACAAGGGACCGACGCCGGGAGGCGCCGGCGGGTGGCCGGGCTGCTGCGAGGACCTCCGGGTCGCTCAGGCGCGCCTCGACCGGGTAGGTGAGGGGAACGTCGCGCCGGTCGGGCCGGACGCCGCGGGCGACGAGCACGCGCGACTTCTGCCGGGCCCGGGTGGCGGTGACGTCGCTGAGCTCGGCGGCCAGCACGTCGTTCATGGCGCGCGTCATGTGCTTGACCCGGCCGCCTGCGAACACCACCACGTCGGGGTGCGCCCAGCGCGCCACGTGCTCGGCCACCTCGGTGAGCTCCGCGAGGGAGGTGGGCAGCTGCAGCAGCACCACGCGGACGCCGTCGAGCAGGGCTCGGCCCAGGGGGTGGTGGGCGTAGCCGGGCTCGGGTGCGCGCTCGGGCGCGGGCTGGGGTGCGCGCGAAACTGCTTCCAGGGTCGTCTCGTGGGCCGTAGGTGGGCCTGGAAGCAGTCTGGCGCGCACACCTGCCGCGAGGGCCGCGTTGGCCGCGAGGGCCGCCTCTGCCGTGACGACGTCCTGGTGCACCCGCACGTGCGTGGCGCCGAGGGCGATCGCGCCGAGCGTCAGGGCCCCGAACCGGTCGCCCACCACCACGACCGACCCGGGCGGGGCGCCCTCCACCGCTGTGCGGGCCTCGTCGAGCAGGAGGCGGTCGGCGGCGTCGACGGCGACGGGGCCGTCAGCGCGCGAACCGTCCTCGGGGTACGGGACGAGCCGCGACAGCACCTCGTCGACGTCGGTCATGCGCTACCTCGTGCTCGGACGGACGCACACTGTCTCGGCGGGGGAGGCGTGCCGAGGTCGTCAGCTCGCGGGCGGTGCGGGCGGCGTGGGAGGGGTCGGCCGTGCGGTCGGCGTCGGCGACGTCGGCGACTGGCGCGCGGCAACGCGGTCCGCCTTCGCCTGCTCCTTGGCCTTCTCCGCGGCGAGCCGCTCGTCCTCCTCGCGCACCTGCGCGAAGATCTGGCGCTCGCGGACCAGCCACGACGGCGGCTCGGCGCGCAGCTCGTCGATCTGCTCGGTGGTCAGCGGCTCGGTGATGCCGCCCCTGGTCAGGCCGGCGATCGAGATGCCGAGGCGCCCGGCCACGACCGGGCGGGGGTGGGGGCCGTTGCGTCGCAGGTCGGCGAGCCACTCCGGCGGGTTCTTCTCGAGCTCTTCGAGCTCGGCGCGCGTGAAGGTGCCCTCCTGGAACTCCTGTGGCGTCGCCGGGAGGTAGACCCCGAGCCGCTTGGCCGCGTTGGACGGCTTGAACTGCTGGGAGGCGAAGGGGGAGCTCATGGTCCCAGGGTATCCGGCAGCGGCGTACCCGCCCGGGTCGGACGGCCGTGACCTCCACCTCCCTGTACTGCCACCGGCAGGCCGGGCCTGGCGCGTTCCCGCGCGGACCGGCACGTAGCCTGGCGGTATGCAGCCCTCCGACGCCCCGGTGCCCGACGACGCCGCGGACGCCTCCTCATCGATCGCCCCCCAGGGCGACGAGCCGCCCAGGGACACCCAGCCCGCCGACGAGCCGACCAGCGACGACGCTCCCGACAGCGCCGAGCCCCCCGCCGCGGACGATCCCCGGCCGCGGTTCCGCCTCGCCTTCGTACCTGGGGCCACGCCCGGCAAGTGGGTGTCGGTGTGGCGCGACCGGATCCCTGACGTGCGGCTCGACCTCGTCGGCGTCGAGGCGGCGGACGTCCCGGCGGCGCTCCTGGACGGCCGGGCCGACGCGGCGATCGGCAGGCTTCCCGTCGACCCCGACCTGTACTCGGCGATCCCGCTGTACGAGGAGGCCTCGGTGGTCTGCGTCTCCCGCGACCACATGGTCGCCGCCCTGGAGGCGGACGAGGCGGTCGCCCTCGACGACATCGCCGACGAGACGGTCTGGCTGCCGCTCGACGACGTCCTCTTCGCCGGCGGCCCCGTGCCCGGCGTCGCCCCCACGTCCCCCGACCCCGCCGGACCGGAGCGTCCCGCCACCACGCTGGAGGCGCTCGCCGTCGTGGCCGCGAACGTCGGCATCGCGATCCTCCCGCAGTCGGTGGCGCGCCTCCACCACCGCAAGGACGTCGTGTTCCGCCGGCTGGAGGGTGGCCCTGTCGCGCCCGTCGGCCTGGTGTGGCCCAAGGACCGCACCACCGACCTGGTCGAGGAGATGATCGGCATCGTGCGCGGCCGCACGGTCAACAGCTCGCGCGGCCGCGGCAGGGTGCCCGACGACGCCCCGGCCGCCTCCCCGAAGGGACCCGCCAAGGGCACGGGCACCAAGGGCACGGGCACCAAGGTCGACGCTGCGAGAGGCGGCCGGAGCGGTGGTGCGCAAGGGTCCCGGACGGGCGGACGAGCGGGTGGGACGACTGGTCGAGGCGCGCGACCGTCCTCCGGCGAGAAGGGTAAAAAGAAGGGTAAAGGGCGTAAGTAGAGTAGATATGACGGTTGTATGGCATTAAGTCGCCAGAAGTCCGGATTGGAGATTGCGGCATACACCGCTACCATCCCCGTGGCCGCCTCATCTTGCGTGTGGCCTGGCACCAAGGGTTGAAGGAGCGCACTGTGCGCAAGCTGACTGTTCTGGGGGCAGCGACGCTGCTCCTCACCGGGCTCGTTGCCGGACCGGCCGCGGCCACCGTGGACAACGGGACCCATTACCCCGAGTACGACACCTGCAACGATCTCATCGCGGCGATCGGCACGGGCGCCGTCGATCTCCCCGATGGCTCGACGATCGGCGACAAGATCGACGCCGGTGTGGGCGACACGGACAGCGACCACTCGGTCGTCACCGTGCCCGCACCCACGGGCACCCTCATCTCCGGCTACTGCGTCAAGGCCGGTTCGGCGCAGCAGCCGGAGGCCGGGGTCTACCTGGTCATCCTCGATGAGCCGGTGGGTTCCGTCGACATCACCTACCCGTGGGCTTCCGGCAAGGACGTGAGCCACTACGCGCTCGTCGTCGTCCAGTCGCCGGGATCCACGCCCACCCCCACCCCGACCCCGACCACGTCGGAGTCGCCTTCCTCGACGCCGACCCCGACGGGCACGGAGTCGCCTTCCTCGACGCCGACCCCGACGGACTCGGAGTCGCCTTCCGGCACCCCGACGCCGTCAACGACGGCTTCGACGTCGCCCAGCGGGTCGCCCAGTGCTTCGCTGAGCGCCTCGCCGAGCACCACCGTGGCCGGCGTCCAGAACGGGCCGGGCGGGCCGCTGGCCCAGACCGGTCCCGCCGGTGCGATCACGCTGACCGTGCTCGCCCTCGCCCTCGTGGGCGGCGGCGCGTCGCTCCTCGTGTTCCGTAGGCGTCAGGCCGCGGCTGCTGCTGCGATCTCGCCGACGGTGTAGTTCCCACCCCGCTGTGGGTACACGAATGGCCGCCTCCCGAACCTGGGAGGCGGCCATTCGTGTACCCACAGCGGGGCCGGAGGGGCGGGCGGGGCGGGGGGTCAGGCCTCCGTCAGGTGCAGGATCAGCGCCTGCACCGGCCACAGCGTCGGCAGCTGCAGCCCCACACCGGTGAGCACCGAGCCCGGCACCACGACGGGCTCCTTGCCGATCCACCCGGGCGTCACCCAGCCCCAGCGGGCGGCGCCCACCTCGTCCCGCACGCGCAGCGTGTACCGCCGCGACGGGTCGAGCCCGTCGAGGCGCACCCGCTCGGTCAGCGCGTCGGTGAGCGACGCGACGGTGGCGATCGTGAACACCGCCTCCGACCGGTCGGCAGCGACCACGCCCGTGACCCTCAGCGCAGGGTCCACCGTGTCCGGGTGCACCAGCGTCCCGGTGTGGAGCACGCCGCGCAGCTCCTTGTAGAGGGCGGCGTAGGCGGTGATCGCCGCGACCTCGTCCTCGTCGCAGGTGAGGATGTCCCACTCGAACCCGGCGGACCCCATGAGCGCCGTCGCGACCCGGTACGACAGGTCGGTCGACCGTCCGGACGAGTGCGCGGGCGACGGTCCCACGTGGGCGCCCACGAGCTCGGGCGGGAGCACCAGCTCGGTCCATCGCTGGATGTCCTGCCGCTCCACGGGGTCGTTGGAGTCGGAGGCCCAGACGCGGTCCGTCCGGGCGAGGATGCCCAGGTCGGTGCGGCCGCCGCCGGACGAGCAGGACTCGATCTCGAGTCCCGGGTGGTCGGCCTTGAGCCGGTCGATCAGCGCGTACGCTGCGAACGTCTGCGCGTGGGTGCCGGGCCGGCCCTCGTGGACGGGCTCCACCAGGTCGCGGTTGTGGTCCCACTTGATGAAGTCGATGCCGAGCTCGTCCACAAGGGCCGACATCTGCCCGCGCACGTGCTCCCACGCGTCCGGCTGCGCCAGGTCGAGCACGTACTGCGTGCGCCAGGAGAGCCCGTCGGGCGACGGCAGGGCGCGCGTGCTCGACAGCACCCACTCAGGGTGCTCACGGGCGAGGTCGGAGTCGAGGTTGACCATCTCCGGCTCGAACCAGAGCCCGAACTGCATCCCGAGCTCGTGCACCAGCGCGGCCAGCGGCCCGAGACCGTCCGGCCACACCGCGCGGTCCACCACCCAGTCGCCGAGGCCACGGGTGTCGTCGCGGCGGTCGTGGAACCAGCCGTCGTCGAGCACGAAGCGCTCCACGCCCACCTCGGCCGCGCGCCGGGCGAGCCGTTCGATCTTGGCGGGGGAGTGGTCGAAGTAGACCGCTTCCCACGTGTTCAGCACGAGGGGCCGCGGGGTGCGGGGGTGCTGCGGGCGGGCGCGGAGCCACCGGTGGAACCGGTCCGAGACGCCGTCGAGCCCCGTGGCGGACCACACGAAGTACGCCACCGGCGTGCGGTACGACGCCCCCGGCGCTGGCCGGATCTCGCCCGGCCGCAGCAGCTCGCCGGCGCCGAGGAGCGTGACGTGCTCGGTCAGCTGGTCGGTCCGGTGCGTGGTGTCGGCGCTCCAGCCGAGGTGCACGGCCCACACCTCGCCCGCGCGGTTGCGGGGCGCCCCCGCGGACACGAGGCTCACCCACGGCATGTCGTGCCCGCCCCGCCCCCGGCGTGACTCCCGCGTGGTGGTCCCGGGCGGCAGCGCGCCCGTGACGGGCGTCTTCTCGCGGGGCCACCTGCCGGTGAAGCGGGTGAGGTGGTCGGCGGTCTTCGGCACGGGCAGGGTGGCCTCGAGCCAGGCGACGTCGAGCGGCGCCGTGCCCGTGTTGGTGAGCTCGTGCTCGAGGCGGAGCACGCCGCCCTCGCCGATCTCCAGCAGCGTGCGCAGCAGCAGCCCGTGCTCGGTGTCCTCGGCCGTGACGGTGAGGGCGGCGGCGTCGCGCTCCACCTCCGCCACCGTCCAGCGGGGGAACAGCGGCGCCCCGCCGGCGGTGGCGAGCAGGCCGGGGCGGCCCGCCCACCCGTCCGACTCCTGCGGCACCAGCGGCAGCCGCCACGCGGCGTCGAGCGTGCCGGGCGCGGTCTGCCGGCTGGTCGCCACGTCGAGCGCGGCGAGGTCGTCGCTGGTGAGGTCGCCGAGGTCGGCGCCCCAGTGCAGCACCGTGGGCAGCCCGTAGTCGGGATGTCCCACGACGACGGCGACGCCGTCCCTGCGCAGGATGGTCCAACCGGTCATGACGTCCTCCAGGGTCGGTACTCGGGCACGACGGGCACGACGGCGGTGCTCAGCGCACCACGACGTCGTTGGCGGTACGCAGCACCGGCGCGGAGACGAGCGCCTCCGCGTCGAGCTCCTGCGCCGTCGCGACGTGGAAGGTGATGGTCGCACCCGCGGGAAGGTCGACGACCTGGTCGTCCACCGTCGCCGCCGGGTCCAGCCGGTCCACCAGGAGGCTCACGCCGCGGGCCAGGGAGCGCGCGGTCACCGAGACGGCGTAGCCGCCCGGTGCCGCCGCCACGGTCGCCGTCACCGGCGCCGGGTCGAGCGCGAGGTCCTTGTCCTCCCCCCACAGGTACACCGTAGGCACGCCCCCGAGCTCGGCGACGAGCGCCTCGCCGGTCACGTCGCCCACGGCGACCACCTCGCCCTCCAGCGGGACGAGCGCCACGGAGCGCGGCGCCACGTCCACCTCGCTGCCCGACGACGCCAGCACCTCACCACCCAGCGTGGTCCGCCGCAGGGCGACCGTGCCCTGCCAGGGCTCGTCGGTGTCGTTGACCACGGCGAGAACCAGCCGGGCCGACGACGCCGTCCCGGCCGGGCCCTCGCCGCCGTCGGCCACCCGCGGCTGGACCGTGAGGATCCGGTCCGCGAAGGCGTGCCGCATCGCGTACCAGAGCGGCTTCCGGCGGCCGTCGCCGTCCACGGCCGCCCACGACGTCACGGGCCAGCAGTCGTTGAGCTGCCACACGATCGCGCCCGCGGTGCGCGGCCACCAGGACCGGTAGTGCTCCACCGCGAACTGGATCGCGCGCGCCTGGTTGAGCTGCGCGGCCCAGTGCCAGTCGGCGAAGTCCGTCGGCACGCCCAGGTGCGGGGCCATGCCGCGGTCGAGCTTGCCGTTGCCGTCGTCGGCCTTCTGGTGGAGCAGGAACGCGGGGTCCTCCTTGGACGTCTCGCCCAGGGCACGCGACTGGGTCGCCCATGTCGCCGGGCCCTGGAAGCCGAACTCCGAGCAGAACCGCGGCACGTCCTCGCGGTAGCGCGTGTAGTCGGTCCGGTTCCACACCTCCCACTGGTGGTGCGTCCCGTGGTCGGGGTCGTTCGGGTGCATCTCCTCGGCCGTGAGGCCGGGGGAGTACGGCGACCCGTCCGCGTACGGCCGGGTCGGGTCGAGCTCGCCCACCACCGCCGGGAACAGCTCGGAGTAGTACCGCGCGCCCCACGTGAGGTCGCCCAGGCGCTCCTTCCAGCCCCAGTCCTCGTGGCCCCACAGGTTCTCGTTGCCGCCGTTCCACAGCACCAGCGACGGGTGCGGCGTCAGCCGGGCCACGTTCTCCCGGAGCTCCGCCTCGAACTCGCCCCAGTGCGGGTCCTCCTCCGGGTACGCCGCGCACGCGAGGAGCACGTCCTGCCAGACCAGCACGCCACGCTCGTCGCACACGTCGTAGAAGTCGTCGGTCTCGTAGATGCCGCCGCCCCACACGCGCAGCAGGTTGAGGTGGGCGCCCAGCGCTTGATCCACGCGCTCCGCCAGGCGCTCGCGGGTGATGCGGGTGAGGAGGTGGTCGTCGGGGATCCAGTTGGCGCCGCGCACGAACACCGGGCGGCCGTTGACCTCCAGCGTGAAGCGCGTGCCGTGCTCGTCCTTGCTGCGGTCCAGGGTGACGGTCCGGAAGCCGATGCGGCGGGTCCAGCCGTCGAGGGCCGCGCCGTCGGGCCCCGCGAGGGTCACCTCGAGCGGGAACAGCGGCTGCTCGCCGTACCCGGCGGGCCACCAGAGCGGGGCGTCGGGCACCTCCAGGCGCACGACGCCGGAGCTCGCCCCCGCGTCGATGGTCACCTCCGCGTCGTGGCCGGGGAGCGTGGCGCGGACCGTGAGCGGCCCCGCCTCGCCCAGGCCCGAGCGCTCGACGTCGACGTGGACCTCGACCACCCCGGTGCCGCCGTCGACCGTGACGAGCGGGCGCACGCCCGCGAGGCGGGCCACGCGCCAGCGCTCGACCCGGACCGGCTTCCAGAGGCCGGCCGTCTGCAGGTCCGGACCCCAGTCCCAGCCGAACGAGCAGGCCATCTTGCGCACCATGTTGAACGGCTGCGTGTACGCCATGGGCCGGGCGCCGAGGCGCTCGGACTCCGCCTCGGCGGTCTCCAGGGCGGAGGCGAGGTCCACGGTGAGCTCGGCCGGGCCGCCCACGAGGTGCCGCACGTCGAAGCGGTAGCCGCGGTGCATGTTGGCGGTGCGGCCCAGCTCCGTGCCGGCGAGCGCGATGGTGGCGACGGTGTCGACGCCCTCGAGCACGAGGTCGACGCGCTCGTCGGCGCCCGGGGCCGGCTCGTCGAGCGTGGTGGCGTAGCGCCAGGTGGCGCGCTTCATCCACGCGAGGGCCGTCTCGTTGGTCCCGAGATACGGGTCCGGGATCAGGCCGTGGTCCAGCAGGGCGGTGTGACTGGTGCCGGGGACCGTGGCGGGCAGGTCGCGGAGCTTCTCCGCGAGGTCTGCGGGCACGGGCCCGCCGGTGGCCGTCAGGGTCCAGGCGGTCAGGTCACGGCTGATCATCGGTGATCCTCGTCCTCGAGCGGTGTCCGGAAACGTCGCGCCGTCGTCAGAGACGTGCGCGACGACAGCATTGTTCAGTGAACGAAGAAAGTTCGTCAAACCTTCGGGCGCAAGTGGCCGCCCGGCGCGGCCCCGGGTCACGGAATGGCAACGACCCGCCATGGGCCAATTGACAGGACTTCGTTTCGTCAGTTACAAAAGGTCCTGCTGCGGCGTGGGTCACACCCGCCGGGTCCGCCGATGGGGGCGTTCCCGAGCCCGCCGCGGCACGGCCTCGCCGGCGACGGCGACCAACAGAGGGACTTCGATGACGCACTCCTCCTCGCGGCGCACGCGGCGCCGCGCCCTGGCTGGTGTCGCACTCGTGTCCGCAGCGGCGTTCGCGCTCAGCGCGTGCTCCGGCGCGGCACAGGGCGGCAGCGCTGGTGGTGGCACCACCATGACCGTCTTCAACGGTGCGACCGGCACGATCAACGAGAACTGGAACCCGTTCTCCCCGACGCTTCTGCAGCCCACGCTCGGTGTGATCTACGAGCCGCTGTTCTGGTACAACCTTGCCGAGACCTCCGAGCCCACGCCCCTGCTGGGCGAGTCGTGGGAGTGGAACGAGGACGGCACCGAGCTGACCATCACGACCCGTGAGGGCGTCGAGTGGTCGGACGGTGAGCCGTTCACGGCCAACGACGTGGCGTTCACCTTCAACCTCCTCAAGGACACGCCGGAGCTCAACACGTCCGGCCTCGCGGCCAGCGCGGAGGCGACCGACGACACGCACGTCACCCTGACGTTCGAAGAGCCGTCGTTCATGCAGGAGCCGCAGGTCCTGGGCAACCAGGCGATCGTGCCCGAGCACGTCTGGTCGGAGCTCGACGACCCGATCACCACGATCAACCAGAACCCGGTCGGCACCGGCGCGTACAAGCTCAAGTCGTTCTCGGCGCAGAGCTACCTGCTCGAGAAGAACGCGAGCTACTGGGAGGAGGGCAAGCCGTCGGTCGACGAGATCCGCTACATCTCCCTCGACAACGCCGACGCCGCCGCGGCCGCCCTGATCTCCGGCCAGGTCGACTGGATGAGCTCGTTCCTCCCCGACCTGGACGGCCTCCTGGCCGACAACCCGGACCTGTCGTACGTGAACACCCCGGCTCTCACCACGTCGATCTTCACGTGCTCCAACGCCGACCTCGGCTGCGAGGGCCCGCAGACGGACCCGGCCGTGCGCCAGGCGATGTACCACGCGATGGACCGTGACCAGCTCAACCAGCTCGCCGGCGGCGGCTTCGCCGCGACCGGCTCGCCCACGCTCCTGCTCCCCGAGCGTGACGCCGACTGGATCGCGGACTCCGCGAACCTGACCACGCCCGAGGGCGCGGACACCGACAAGGCCAACGAGCTGCTCGATGCCGCCGGCTGGGTGCTGGGCGCGGACGGCGTCCGTGAGAAGGACGGCCAGAAGCTGTCCATGACGATCCAGACCGTCACCGGCTGGAGCGACTACATCTCGCTGAACGACACCATGGCGCAGCAGTTCAAGGCGGTCGGCATCGAGCTCAAGCCGACGCAGCTCGCCTGGAACGAGTGGAACGACAACCAGACCAAGGGCACGTTCCAGCTCTCGCTCGACTCCATCGGCCTCGGCGCCTCCGCGAACCCGTACTTCACGTACAACCCGCGGTACTCGACCGACAACACCACCAAGGTGGGCGAGCCCTCCTACGGCCAGAACTTCTCCCGGTACTCGAACCCGGTCGTGGACGAGGCCATCAAGGCCGCCGCGGCGACCGACGACGAGGCCGTGCAGAAGGAGGCGTACGCCACGATCCAGGAGGAGATCGTCCGCGACATGCCGTACGTGCCGATCTACATCAACTCGACGCTCACCGAGTTCAACAACTCGAAGGTCACCGGGTTCCCGAGCAACGAGGACAAGTACGCCTTCGCGGCGTCGTGGAAGGCCTGGGACAACGGCATCGTCCTGAAGACGATCGTCCCGGCTGAGTGATCGCGACGAGGAGGAGCTCGAGAGGACGCACGAGATGAGATTCGTACTGCAGAAGCTGGGGTTCTACGCCGTCGCGCTCTGGGCGGCGGTCACCCTGGACTTCCTCATCCCACGGCTGATGCCCGGAAACCCGGTGGATCAGCTCGTCTCCAAGCTCGCGCAGAAGGGGCAGGTGACGCCGGAGACCCGGCGGGCCATCGAGCTCCTCCTCGGCGCAGACCTGGACCAGCCGCTCTGGCAGCAGTACCTGGGCTTCTGGGGCCAGATCGCCCGCGGCGACCTCGGCAGGTCGGTCGCCTACTTCCCGGCCTCCGTGTCGGACATGATCGGCCAGACGCTGCCGTGGACCCTCGGCCTCATCGGCCTGTCCACGATCATCTCGTTCCTGCTCGGCGTGGGCCTCGGCACCTTCGCCGGCTGGAAGCGGGGGTCCTGGGTCGACAACCTGATCCCCAGCCTCACCATGCTGCAGTCGGTGCCGTACTTCTGGCTGGCGCTGATCCTGCTGTACGTGTTCGGCCTGATCCTGGGCGTCTCGCCGCTCAACGGCGGCTACGACCCGTGGAACACCTTCCCGGGGTGGAACTGGGCGTTCATCCAGTCGGTCATCTACTACGGCACCCTGCCCGCCATCACGATCGTGGTCTCCTCCGTGGGCGGCTGGATGCTCGGGATGCGCAACATGATGGTGTCCACGCTCTCGGAGGACTACATCCTCACGGCCGAGGCGAAGGGCATCCACCCCCGCCGCATCATGCGCGCCTACGCGGCACGGAACGCGGTGCTGCCGTCAGTCGCGGGCTTCGCGATCTCGCTCGGGTTCGTCGTGGCCGGCTCCATCGTGGCGGAGGTCGTCTTCAGCTATCCCGGCATCGGCAACATGCTGCTGCAGGCCGTGAACTCCAACGACTACGCGCTGATGCAGGGCATCTTCCTGGTCATCACGCTGTCCGTGCTGGGCGCCAACCTCCTGGTGGACCTGCTGTACGGCGTCATCGACCCGCGCACCCGAGCGAGGAGCTGAGCCATGCGCAACCTGCCACCCCTGACCCCCAAGCTCCTGGTGGGCCTGACCATCGTCGGCGCGTTCGTCCTCTGGGGCATCGTCGGGCCGTTCGTGGTCGCGGACCCGTCCGGGATCGACAACATCGGCCTGTCCGCGCCCAGCGCGGACCACCTCCTCGGCACCACGCAGACCGGCCAGGACGTGCTGGCCCAGTTCGCCCACGCCACCCGTGGGTCGCTGATCATCGGCCTCGTCGTCGGCGTGCTGACGCTGCTCCTCTCCGCCTTCTTCGGCGTGGTGGGCGCGTACGTGGGCGGCTGGGTCGACGAGGGCTTCTCGCTCTTCTCCAACGTCATGCTCGTGATCCCCGGCCTGCCGCTCGTCATCATCATCTCCAGCTACGTGACCGACAAGAGCGTCTGGCTCGTGGCCGGGGTGCTGGCCATCACGAGCTGGGCCGGGTCGGCCCGCGTGCTGCGCGGCTTCACCCTGTCCGTGCGGAGCCGCGACTACGTCCTCGCGGCCCGCGTGGCGGGCGAGCGACCCTGGCGGGTGCTGCTCGTCGAGATCCTGCCCAACCTGGTGCCGCTGCTCGCGTCGCAGGCTGTGTTCGGCATCATCTTCGCCATCCTGGGCGAGGCGGGCCTGTCGTTCCTCGGCCTCGGCGCCACCGGCTCGTTCACCTGGGGAACCATGCTCTACTACGCCCAGAACAGCCTGGCGCTGATGCGCGGGGCGTGGTGGTGGTTCATCCCGCCGGGCCTGAGCATCGCGCTCTTCGGCGCCGCGCTCGCCCTCATCAACTTCTCCATCGACGAGATCATCAACCCCCGCCTGCGCGACCACACGCGTGCGGTGACGAAGCGCTGGCAGGTGACCGGGCCGTCGTCGGGCACCGCGGTGGAGGGCGCCGCTCCTGCCGAGAAGGAGGCGACCGCATGACCGCCACCCTGCCCACCACCGCGGGGCGCGCCCCGCGGCACGAGGTGGACCCCGTCCTCGAGATCACCGACCTGAGCATCGAGTACCAGGCCGAGAAGGTGGTCCGCGCCGTGGACCACGTCTCCCTGACCCTGGGCCGGGGTGAGGTGCTGGGCCTGGCCGGGGAGTCGGGGTGCGGCAAGTCGACGCTCGCGTACGGGATCAACCGGCTGCTCAAGACGCCTGCCGTCGTGACGGGCGGCTCGGTGATGTTCCACTCCCGGGAGGGCCACACCATCGACGTCCGCGCCCTGGAGGGCGACGACCTGCGGTTCTTCCGCTGGGAGAAGATCTCCATGGTCTTCCAGGGGGCGATGAACTCGCTCAACCCGGTGAAGAAGGTCCGCGACCAGCTCGAGGACGTCTTCACCACGCACCGGCCGGACCTCGGGAAGAAGGTGCGGCGGGAGCGCTGCGGCGAGCTGCTGGAACGCGTGGGCGTGGACCGGAACCGGCTGAACGCCTACCCGCACGAGCTGTCGGGCGGCATGCGCCAGCGCGTCATGATCGCGATGGCCATGGCGCTCGACCCGCAGGTCATGATCATGGACGAGCCCACCACCGCGCTCGACGTGGTGGTCCAGCGCGAGATCCTGCGGGAGATCACCCGGCTGCGGTCGGAGCTGGGGTTCGCCGTCGTGTTCATCACCCACGACCTGCCGCTCCTGCTGGAGATCAGCGACCGCATCGCCGTCATGCGGGAGGGGCGCATCGTCGAGCTGGCCGAGGCGCTCACCCTCTACACGCAGCCGCAGCACGACTACACGAAGACGCTGCTCGGCTCGTTCCCGAGCCTGACCGGGGAGCGCGGCGGGTTCGTGCGCGACACGGGCAGCACGCACGCGGAGGAGATCCGATGACCACGCTCGAGCTGCGCGACGTCACCAAGGAGTACCGCCTGCGGGCCGGCTTCCGGTCCACGACGCTGCGGGCCGTCGACGGGGTGTCGTTCATCCTGGAGCCGGGCCGCACGGTGGCGCTCGTGGGCCAGTCCGGCTCCGGGAAGTCCACGATCGCGAAGATCCTCACCCAGCTGGAGCGGCCCACGAGCGGCCGGCTGCTGCTGGACGGCAAGCCGGTGGGACGCGGCCGGCGCGCGCAGCACGCCTACCGGCACCAGGTGCAGATGGTGTTCCAGGACCCGTTCGGGTCGCTCAACCCGTTCCACACCGTGGGGCACCACCTGGCCCGGCCGGTCGCGCTGCACCACCCGGGGCTGAGCAACGACGAGCTGCGGGACCGGGTGCAGTCGCTGCTGCGCCGGGTCCGGCTCGACGAGGACCTGGCCGAGCGCCGGCCGCACGAGCTGTCCGGCGGGCAGCGCCAGCGCGTGGCGATCGCCCGGGCGCTCGGCCCGGGGCCGGGCATCCTCGTGGCCGACGAGCCCGTGTCCATGCTGGACGTGTCGATCCGCCTCGGCGTGCTCAACCTGCTGTCCACCCTGCAGCAGGAGGAGAATCTCGGCGTGCTCTACATCACCCACGACCTCGCGACCGCCCGGCACTTCAGCGACGACATCCTCGTCATGTACCAGGGGAGAATCGTCGAGCGCGGAGTCGCGGACGAGGTCATCCTGAACCCGCAGCACGAGTACACGCGCACCCTGCGCGAAGCGTCGCCCGATCCTGAGCGCCGCCTGCGTGAGCTCCAGGGCTGACGTACCAACCGTGAGGAGGACCATGCTCGGCACCGGGGCGGACCACGCCAACGCGCGAGCCGCGATCATCGACGCCATCCGGACTGCCGGGATGATCAGTCGCGTCGAGATCGTGCACGCCACCCGCCTGACCGGCGCGACGGTCTCGAACGAGGTGCGGCGTCTCCTCGACGAGGGCCTCGTCGTGGAGGCGGGTCGTGCGGCGTCGACGGGCGGCAAGCCGCGCATGCTGCTGCGGATGGTCCCGACGAGCCGTTACGCGGTCGGTATCCACCTGGACCACGACGGGCTCACGTACGTCCTGCTCGACCTCGGGGGCGCCATCGTGGCCCGCTACCGGCAGGAGGGCGTGGGGGCCGACCCGGACGCCGTCGTCGGCGAGATCACCCTGCAGGTGGAGCGGGTGGTGGCCGAGGCGGGGGTGGACCCGGAGCGCGTGCTGGGTCTCGGCGTCGTCTCGCCGGGTCCGCTGACCGCCGCGACCGGGCTGGTCATCTCGCGGCCGTCGCTGCACCAGTGGGTCGACTACCCCCTCAAGGCGCGGCTCGAGGCCGCGTCCGGGTACCCCGTCGTGATCGACAACGACGCCACCGCCGCCGCGGTGGGCGAGCACTGGACGGGCGGCGCCGAGCACTCCACCGCCTTCAGCGTGCTCTACATGGCCACGGGCGTGGGCTCCGGCACCATCGCCGACGGCGTGCCCTACCGCGGCGCCAGCGCCAACGCGGGCGAGATCGGCCACGTCTGCGTGGACATCAACGGCCCCGAGTGCTGGTGCGGCAACGTGGGCTGCATCGAGGCCTTCGCCGGGCCGTCGGCGGTGGTCGCCGCGGCACGCGAGGCGGGCCTGCTCGGCGACGAGCCCCGGGCGTCCGACGACGGCGGGGCCGGCTCCGGCACGGACGTCACCGAGGGCTTCGCGCAGGTCGCGCGGCTGGCCCTGGCGGGCGACGACGTCGCCGCCGCGATCATGGCGCGCTCGGCGCGCTACCTCGCGGTCGCCGCGCAGACGCTGTGCTCCGTGATGGACGTGGACCTGCTGGTCCTCACCGGCCCGGCGTTCGCCGTGGCCGGCGACCTCTACCTGCCCGAGGTGCAGGAGCGCGCCAGCTCGTCGTTCGTGGCGCGGGGGACGCACGGCGTGCGCGTGCTCGTGTCGTCGCACGCCAACGAGGCGGCGGCGGTGGGCGCGGCGGCTCTCGTGCTGCAGGGCGAGCTGGTGCCGCGCCGGTTCGGCGTCCGGATGCGGCTCACCACGGAGGACGGGCCCACGGTGCTGCCGGCGGCGGCGGTCTGAGGCTCGCGGCCGGGGCTGCGGCTCTTCGATTGCCCGGAGCGCACAAATCCGACTATTCCGAAATATGGACAAACGGTGGCGCCTTGCGTACCCATCCGGCACGATCGCGTTGTCCTGGAGTGGAGACCTGGTCCCACCCATGGCATGCCGTCGTGCATCCGCGCGATTGCTGTGCTGGCTTGGAGGAGATCGATGATGAGCTTTTTCCGGTGGGTCCGTCAGACGCGAGCCGCGCGGATGTCTCTGGCGACGTTCGCGGGTGTCGCGCTGATGGCCGGGATCGGTGCGGCGCCGGCGAGCGCTGCCTGCGCGGTGGGCACCGCCTGCCTCTGGACCAACAACGACTACCAGGCGGGCTGGGGTATCAAGTACGGGATGTCGGCGAACATGGGTTCGCTCTGGGACAGCGGCATCTACCACTCCGCGTCCTCTGGTCACGCGAACGGCGGGAGCTGTGCCGCAACCAGGTTCTACAGCGGTGTGACGTCGGGTCAGGCGTACTACGACGATGACTTCTTCGTGCTCAACAGCCAGACCCTCGTCGGCGGGAACTACCGCGACCCCAACTTCAGCAACGGGGCCGGTCTGAACGCCAACGGAACGGGTGGCGGGAAGGCCGCCTGGAACTGGAACGACGCCGTGGGCTCTTGGTGGTTCACCGCGTGCTGACGCTCGAGGGGATCGGTCGCGCAGCTCGGCGAGGTGCCGGGCTGCGCGGCGTACTCGGGCTGGTGGTGGGCTCGGCGGTGCTCGCTGGTTGCTCGGCACCGCCGGTGGAGTCGTCCACCATCGACGATTCTGTCGTACTGGACGAGAAGACCGGAGCGGTGATCCTCCCGTACGACCGGTTCTCCACGAGCATGCGCGATGCGGAGGTGTTCCGTGTCGCGAGGACGGCCGCGGCGGCGGTGTGCGCCAAGCAACAGGGTGTGACCTTCATGGTGGGGCGGTGGGTGGACCAACCGGTCTACGACTCCGAGAAGTACGCCGGACCGTGGACGATGGCCCAGGCTGAGAAGTTCGGATTCGTCTCGCCGATGCCGGATGCCGACCTGCGGGCGAACGGTGTGGTCGGCGAGGACTACGGCGAGCCCTCGCTCCTCAACAACGCAGAGGTCGCCGCAATGAACTCTCAGCTGACCGAGGAGGAGTCCGCCGTCGTCGAGGCATGCCATGAGACCGAGGAGGCGCGACAGTTCGCGCCGAGCCCTGAGGGGCCATGGGCCGAAGAGCTCTGGGCCGCGGCTGACGACCTGTACGAGAGCCCCGAGGTGACGAACCTCTTCGCAGAGCTCGGCGCATGCCACGAAGACCAGGGACTGGGCGTGCACCAGCAGGTGCCCGAATGGCCGGCCGGTGCTGACCCCACCCGGATCGATGCCGAGCAGATATCGTTGGCGATCGCGTCCGTCAGATGCAAGGAGAGCCTTGACTTCACACGCCGCCTCGCCGAGATCGAGGCGGCGAGCCAGGTGGAGGTCCTCCAGAACTACCCTCGAGAAGTTGCGGCGGCGGGCCAGGAGATCGCGGACCTCCGCGAGCGGGCCAAGGCGTACATTGACGCTCATCCCGAGGTGTTCGAGGTTCCGTGACCCTCGTGGTCAGGCGGGTTGTCTTCAGGTGGGCAACCCGCCTGACCACGTTTTGACGAAGGAGCGGTGTGCGTCGTTCACGCTGGATCTGGTTGACAGCGGGTGGTTCGGTGGCCGGGATAGTGGCCGCGTTCGTCGTCGGGCTCCTCGTCGGGTCGCCCTGGGACAGGGCGGTGGCGAACTCGAACCGCGAGCCCGTGGTAACGGCGGTCGTCGAGGAGCGAGAGCTCGGGGCAGAGAGTTTCTCGGCTCAAGGCACCTTCTCTGCGGGTACGACGACGGCGCTGACGGCCCACACCGAGGGTGAGGCCGTGGTGACCGTACAAACCCGCAAGCCCGGTGACGTGGTAAGCAGCGGCGAGGTGCTGGCGGAGGTGTCGGGGCGTCCTGTCATCGCTCTCGCGCTGCCCTTTGCGCTCTACCGTGATCTGACTCCTGGGTCGGAAGGTACCGACGTACGTGCCGTCCAGGAGGCGCTGGCCGGTCTCGGACATTTCTCGGGCTCCCCTGACGGCGTGTACGGACCGGCCACGGCTGCCGCAGTGGACCGGCTGTTCGACAAGGTCGGATATCGCCCACCGTCGCAAGGGGCGGAGCCGACGCAGGCTGTCGAGGACGCACAGGACGTGCTGGACGAAGCCCGCGAGGGCCTGGCGGACGCTGAGGCGGCTCCAGCGGACGACAGCTCCCCCGTGGCGGCGGCGGCGCGGCGGGGCGCCATAGAGGACGCCCGCAAGGGGGTGGCTGAAGCACAGGAGGCACTCGGGAGGGCGCGCGAGGCGGCTATGACACCGCTCCTTCGCGCCGAGATCGTGCCCCTCGCCGGGGCGCCCCTCGTGATGACAGCGGCACCTGTGGGCACTGTGCTCGGGGAGGGCGCGGCGTTCGCGGAGGTGCGGTCGGGTACGCCGTCGGTCACCGTGCGGGTGGGGGTGGCGGGCAAGGAGTCGTATCCGGTAGGTGGACCGGTGCGCGCGCACGCGATCACCGACTCAGGTCTGGCCGCCGAGGGCACGGTGAGCGTTGTCAGTGAGTTCCGGCACCCGGATGCGGAGACCGTGCCGAGCATCTCGGGGCACGACGTGACGATCGCGTTCACCGGTCAGGTGCCGTTCGGGGAGGGCGCGACGCTGGTTGTGGAGGCGGGGACGGTCCCGCCTGCTGTTGCGTCAGGGCCGGCCGTTCCATTGCTCGCGCTCCGGGACGGGCCCGAGGGTCTGTTCGTCGTGCTGACGGACGGGACGCGGGTTCCCGTCGAGCTGGTGGGCCAGGGGAATGGCTTCGCCGTCGTGCGCGGCATCGAGGCTGGCGCGACGGTTGTCGTGTCGGGTGACGCCGGGCTGAGTGAGGGATGAACATCCTCGAGTTGGCAGGAGTCGTCAAGACGTACCCTACCCACCCACCGGTCTACGCACTGGCCGGGGTGGATCTGAAGGTCGCGGAGGGAGAGTCGGTCGCCATTCTGGGGCGGTCCGGCTCCGGGAAGTCGACGCTCCTGAATGTCCTGGGACTGCTTGACGAGCCGACCGAGGGCACGTATCGACTGTTGGGCACCGATACCGGCGACCTGAGCGGTGCATCCAGAGATGCGTTTCGGGCGAGGTCGCTCGGGTTCGTGTTTCAGGAGTCGCACGTGCTGGGGCACCGGACGGTCCGTGAGAACGTGTGGCTCCGCCTGGCGATCTCCGGGGTGCCGCACGGGGAGAGGCGCGAGCTTGTCGAGGGTGTGCTGGGCCGGGTCGGTCTCACCCACCGAGCGGACGCGCCTGGGCGCCTTCTCTCGGGTGGTGAGAAACAGCGACTGGCCGTCGCTCGGGCTGTCGTGTCTCGGCCACGAGTGCTGCTCGCGGACGAGCCCTCGGGCAACCTGGACGACTCCAACACCGAGCAGGTCCTCGATCTGTTCGCCGAGCAGGCAGCGGCGGGGGTCGCGGTCGTGGTCATCACGCACGACTCGCGCACCGCTGCGTGGGCCGACCGGACCTGTGTCCTGGTCGACGGCAAGATCACTGAGGCAGGACCTAGATGACAATGAGGGTGCTCCGCGACCTGGTGGCGGACGTGGTCACCGAGACGAGCTCCCGCCGGGCACGGGCGCTGCTCATGGTCGCCGCTGTGGGCTTGAGCGTCGGGTCGTTGATCGCTGCGGTGGGTATCGCGACCACGGCGGCGACGCAGATCAACGCGGACATCGCTGCTTCTACCCTGGATCTTGTGAGCCTCACGGTCGTCCCTGAGCCGGGTGGGCCGCCAGTGACGCTCCCCGATGATGCCTCAGATCGCCTGGAGGCCGTGACCATGGTCGAGGCGGCAGGGGCGCGGCTCAACGTCTCAGAGATTGCTTCTGTCCTCGTGACTCGGACTGCGGACCCGCGTGCAGCCCAGATCCGATCGTCCGTCCCAGTGGTCGGGGTGACCTCCGGATACCTGCGCACGGCCCGCGCTGTCGACAGCGACCACCTGTGGATGCTTGACTCGCCTGATCTGCGTGTGGCCTATGTCGGCGTCACCGCCGCCGCCGATCTCGGCATCCCCGTCACGGCGGACCCGGGCGGGTTGCGTGTCTGGGTCGATGGCGTCGCGCACGACGTGGTCGGTTTCATCGAACCCGGTGGCCCCGCCAGCTTGGAGAGAGCTGTCGCCATTCCGTATGCCCAGGCAGTGGCTTATACGGGGACCGACGCCGAGGCCACTCTGCTCGCTCGTACGGAACCTGGAGCCGGGGCGCAGATCGCGCGCGTAGCAGCGACTGCGGTCCGGCCCGACGCGCCCCAGCGGCTGGAGGTGTCTCCCGTCGTCTCTGTCGAGTCTCTCCGACGTGGCGTCAACACCCAGCTCGACAGGCTTGCGGCATGGACCGGATCCATCCTGCTCGCGCTGACGGTGCTGCTCATCGCAAACTCCATGGTCGTCGCGGTGACCGCTCGCACGGCAGAGATCGGACTGCGCCGCGCCCTCGGTACTCCTGCTCGAGGTATCGCAGCCGTCTTCCTCACCGAGGGCGCGTTCGTCGGCGCGCTCGGCGGACTTGTCGGCGCCGCCGTTGCTTCGGTGACCGTCGTCGTGACAGGGCTGATCAACCGGTGGGACGTGGTGCTCGAGCCCTGGATGGTGGCTGCCGGGCCGGTACTCGGTCTCGTCGTCGGTCTCGTCGCCTCCGTGTACCCGGCTCTTCGGGCCTCTCGCATCAGCCCCGCCCTCGCCTTGCGCGCCGACTGACCGGTAGCCAGACCGGGCAACCAGGGCCGCCTTCGCCGGCTGGCGCTCAGTCCGGCCGGACCACCAGGCCCAGCGCCTCGGCGATACCGATCGCCTGGCCCTGGTCCACGACTGCGCCGGTCAGGTTGGCCGTGCGGGGGTCGAGCGACGTGAGGTCGCTCCCGCGGAGGTCGGCGGCCGAGAGGTCGGCGCCCTCGAGGGCGGCGCCGGACAGGTCGCACCCGTTCAGCACGCCCCCGTGCGCCCGGAGGTCGCTGAGGTCCGCCTCGCGCAGCCGCACACCCTCGAACCGCGCGGAACCGAGCTCCGCGCGGCCGAGGTTCACGAAGGACCAGTTGCCGCCCTCGACCTTGAGGAGGTCGAAGGTGCAGGCGGTGAACGTGGAGCCCACGAGCTTGCACCGCTCGAACGTGGCGTCGAAGAAGACGCAGCGGTCGAACAGGCAGGCCGTGAACGCGCACTCCTTCAGCACCGCGGCGTTCAGCTGGACACCGCGGAACACGCACCCGTCGAACGTGGCGCCCGTACCGGTGGCCTCCATGAGGTCCACGTCGACGAACAGCGTGGCCTCGTGCGCCTCGCCGGAGAGGTCCCGCCCGTACCAGTCCTCGCCGGAGACCGTCGTCGTGGTGCTGGGTCGCTGCATGGTGCGACCCTAGCGGGAGCCTCCGACAGCCGGACGGCGACGGGACGTCAGACGGCGGCTGGGAACGGGACGCCCGTCGTGGCGTGGCAGCGGTAGCCGTTCGGGTTCTTGTCGAGGTACTGCTGGTGGTAGTCCTCGGCGTAGTAGAACGGTCCGGCCTCGGCGGCAGGGCGCAGCTCCGTGGTGATCGCGTCGTAGCACTTGGCGCTCAGCACCTCGGCGTAGCGGTTCAGGGTGTCCTGGACCGCCTCGGCCTGCTCGGGCGTGGTCCAGTAGACCGCCGAGCGGTACTGCGTCCCCACGTCGTTGCCCTGGCGGAAGCCCTGGGTCGGGTCGTGGCGCTCCCAGAAGATCCGGAGGAGCTCCTCCTCGGTGACCTGCTTCGGGTCGTAGGCCACGAGCGCGGTCTCGGTGTGCCCCGTGCGGGCGGTGCACACCTCCTCGTAGGTGGGGTTCGGCGTCGTGCCGCCCATGTAGCCGACGGCGGTGCTCACCACTCCCGGGACCTGCCAGTAGATCTCCTCCGCGCCCCAGAAGCAGCCCATCGCCAGGTACAGCACGCGCGTCCCGGGCGCCCACGGCCCGGTGATCGACGTGCCGAGCACCGTGTGCGGGCGCGGGGTTTGCAGCACCGGGGACTCGCGGCCCGGCAGGGCCTCGTCGGGCTCGACCATGCTGGTCTTGGCGGACGACCCGAAGAACTGCTCGAAGAACGACATCTCTTTCCTCCTTTGCGGGCGCCTGGTGCGCACCCACGGACGTCAACAGCCATCCGTGGCGGGCTGTTCCACGCGACTGATCCACGTATAAGCATTGTTCGCTCCTGCTCCACAATGCTTATAGGTGAGCGGCTTATAGGTGAGCGGCATCGCAGCCCGGACGCCGAGGTCGCCCGGCCGAACTAGGCTGAGTCGGTGACCCATCACGACTGGACCCATGCCGGATTCTCGACCCGCGCCATCCACGCCGGTCAGGATCCCGACCCCACCACCGGCGCGGTCATCCCGCCGGTCTACCTGACCTCCACCTACAAGCAGGACGGGGTGGGCGGCCTGCGGGGCGGGTACGAGTACTCCCGCTCGGCCAACCCGACGCGCACGGCCCTCGAGTCGGCGATCGCTGCGGCGGAGACGCCGCCCACGACCGACCGGACCGTCGGCGAGCCCGCCCAGGTGCGCGGCTTCGCCTTCTCGTCCGGTCTGGCCGCGGAAGACACCCTGCTCCGGGCCGTGCTGCGCCCGGGAGACCACGTGGTCCTCCCGGACGACGCGTACGGCGGCTCCTACCGGCTGATCGCCCGCGTGTTCGGCCCGTGGGGCATCGACCACACGCCCGCGGACCTGACCGACCTGGCGGCCGCGGAGGCGGCGATCGTCCCGGGCCGCACCAAGGTCGTGTGGGTCGAGACGCCGACCAACCCGCTCCTCGGCATCAGCGACATCACGGCGCTCGCGGAGGTCGCGCACGCAGCCGGCGCGCTCCTCGTGGTCGACAACACGTTTGCGACGCCGTACCTGCAGCAGCCCCTCGCGCTGGGCGCCGACGTGGTGGTCCACTCGACCACCAAGTACGTGGGCGGGCACAGCGACGTCGTCGGGGGCGCCCTCGCGGTGCCGGACGGCGTGTCTCTGCCGGGCGGCCTGGAGGCGCCCGACGGGTCGACGACCGTGGCCGACGCGGTCATGTTCCACCAGAACGCCTCCGGTGCGGTCGCCGGACCGTTCGACGCCTGGCTCACCCTGCGCGGCCTGAAGACCCTCGCGGTCCGCATGGACCGGCACTCGCGCAACGCCGCACGCGTGGCGGAGTTCCTCGACGCGCACCCCCGGGTCACGCAGGTGATCTACCCCGGGCTCGCCTCCCACCCGGGGCACGAGCTGGCGAAGCGGCAGATGCGCGACTTCGGCGGGATGATCTCCTTCCGCGTGGGGTCCGAGGCCGCGGCGCTCGACGTCTGCGCGCGGACCCGCGTCTTCACGCTGGCCGAGTCGCTGGGCGGCGTCGAGTCGCTCGTGGAGCACCCGGGCCGCATGACGCACGCGTCGGTGGCCGGTTCGGCGCTCGAGGTCCCGGACGACCTGGTGCGGTTGTCGGTCGGTATCGAGGACGTGGACGACCTGATCGCGGACCTGGAGCAGGCACTGCGCTGACCCGGTCGGGGGGCGGCGGATCGGGGAAACATCAGGGTCGGCTCAGGGGCGGTCCCGGGTGTGTCCAGGAGGATCAGCGTCGGAGGTCTCACCTAGGGTGAGGCTCGTGACCGAGAACTCTGGACCGGAGACCGCCCCGTCGCCGCCCGCCGGCCCCGCAGCCCCGCAGGACGTCCGCGCCGACGCTTCGGCGCGGGCGCGCGCCGCTGTGCCCTACTCCGTGCAGGCCGCGGCGGGCTGGGCCTGGCGCATCCTCCTCATCGGTGTCTTCGTCGCCGCGGGCGTCTGGCTCCTCGCCGCGCTCAAGACGATCGTGGTACCGGTGGCCGTCGCGATGCTGCTCGCCGTCCTCCTGACCCCGATGCGGCGCTGGTACCAGAAGCACCTGCGCGTCGGCCGCGGTGGGTCGTCAGGTCT
This sequence comes from Antribacter gilvus, assembly GCF_003946865.1. GTDB lineage: Bacteria > Actinomycetota > Actinomycetes > Actinomycetales > Cellulomonadaceae > Antribacter > Antribacter gilvus. The sequence continues at coordinate 414,805 of NZ_QXTH01000002.1, read as the reverse complement.
GTCCCTGCTCTCCCTGATCCTGATCGTCGCGGGGCTCATCACGCTGTCGGGCCGCTCGATCGCCGGCGGTTTCGCCGACCTGAGCGACCAGGCCGTCGCGGGCGTGAACGAGCTGATCAGCTGGGTCAACGAGCGCTTCCAGGTCGACCTGTCCGACTACGGCGACGAGCTGCTGAGCCAGCTCGAGTCGCAGCAGAGCGCCATCATCACCGGCGCCCTGGGCGCGGCCACGACGGTCGGCCACGTGCTGGTCGGAGCCCTCATCGCGCTCTTCTGCACGTTCTTCTTCCTGCACGACGGGCGCGGGATCTGGGCCTGGCTCGTCAACCTTCTGCCGCTCGGCTCTCGCGAGCGCGTGCACCAGGCGGGTCGGCGCGGGATCGTCACCCTGTCGGCCTACGTGCGCACGCAGATCCTCGTGGCGTTCGTGGACGGCGTGGGCATCGGCATCGGCTCGGCGTTCTTCGTGCCCAGCCTCGCGCTGCCCATCGCGGTGCTCGTGTTCGTCGGTTCGTTCGTCCCCGTCGTCGGTGCCATCGTGACCGGCTCCGTCGCCGTTGTCGTGGTGCTGGTCGCCAACGGCTGGGTGGCGGCGCTCATCATGCTCGGCGTCGTGCTCCTCGTGCAGCAGATCGAGGGCCACGTGCTCCAGCCGTTCCTCATGGGCCAGGCCGTGTCGCTGCACCCCGTAGCGGTGATCCTCGTGGTGGCGGCGGGCAGCCTCGCGGCGGGCATCATCGGCGCTCTGTTCGCCGTGCCGCTCGCGGCCCTGCTGAACACGGTGATCCTCTACCTCCACGGCCACGACAAGTTCCCCGAGCTCGGGACGGACGACCGGCTGCCGCTGCGATGGCGGCCGGCCGACGCGCCGCCCCTGCGGCTCCGCCTCCGCGGCGGCCCCGCTGCCGCGCAGGCCGCGCTGGCCCAGCGCCGGCGCCCCGCGACGGCTGGAGCGACGGCTGGCACGGAGGCCGGCGGCACGGACGACGGCGTGGCCGTCGAGCAGGCCATCGACGAGGTCAACGACCCCGGTGGCCCGCAGCACTGACCTCGGGTTCGGAGGCTGGACGTGCATGTGGGGCCGTCGTCGGGCACGATGCCCGCTGTGCCACAGACTCCGGCGGCGATCCCGCCCGTCCTGCCCTCCGTCTCGCTCGACGACGTCCGCGCGGCTGCGCGCCTCCTCGATGGGGTGATCACCCGCACCCCGGTGCAGGAGAGCCGTGCCCTCACGACGATCACCGGGGCCCGGGTCTTCCTCAAGTGCGAGAACCTGCAGCGCGCCGGGTCGTTCAAGGTGCGCGGGGCGTACGTGCGGCTGTCCCACCTGTCGCCGGAGGAGCGGGCGCGCGGTGTGGTCGCGGCGAGCGCGGGCAACCACGCGCAGGGTGTCGCCCTCGCGGCGGGGATGCTGGGCATCGACGCCGTCGTGTACATGCCCGTGGACGCGGCCCTGCCGAAGGTGGCGGCGACGCGTGGGTACGGTGCCGACGTCCGGCTGGTCGGGTCGAGCGTGGACGACGCGCTCGCCGCGGCGCGGGTCGAGGCGGCGCGGTCGGGCCGGATCCTCATCCACCCGTTCGACCATGCGGACATCGTGGCGGGCCAGGGCACCGTCGCGCTGGAGATCCTCGAGCAGGTGCCCGACGTCGCCACGGTGGTCGTCCCGCTCGGCGGCGGCGGCCTCGTCGCGGGGATCGCCGCGGTGCTGGGCGAGGTCGCGCCCCACGTGCGCGTGATCGGGGTGCAGGCCGTGGAGGCGGCGGCATACCCCGAGTCGCTCGCGGCCGGCCGCCCGCGCACGGCCCGGCTGCGTCCCACGATGGCCGACGGGATCGCCGTCGGTACCCCGGGAGACGTGCCGTTCGCGATCGTGCGATCCCAGGGGGTCGAGGTCCGCACCGTCACGGAGGACCAGCTCTCCCGGGCGCTGCTCTCGGTGCTCGAGCGCAGCAAGCTGGTCGTGGAGCCGGCGGGTGCGGCGGGGGTCGCCGGCCTGCTCGCCGCAGCGCCCGGCGAGCTGAAGGGGCCGGTGGTGGCCGTGCTCTCGGGCGGCAACGTCGACCCGCTGGTCCTGCTCCGCCTGGTGCAGCACGGCCTGGTCGCCGCGGGACGCTACCTGCAGCTCCGTGTGCGGCTCGTCGACAAGCCGGGCGCGCTGGCCGGCCTCGTGGAGACCATCGCCGCGTCCGGCGCCAACATCGTCCACGTGGACCACACGCGCACCGACGTGTCGCTCGCGGTGTCCGAGGTGTCCGTGAACATCCGGCTGGAGACCAAGGGGCCCGAGCACTGCGCGGCGGTGGTGGAGCGGCTCCGGAACGCCGACTTCGACGTCGTCACGTCCTAGGTGTCGTGCGGGGCCGGTCCCGTTCGTCGTCCGGATGACGCGGCCGACCGGCCGCGCGACGATGACACCGGGGACCGCCCCGGGAGGGAGAGCACCATGAGGTACCTGATGCTGGTCGTGTCCGCGCCGGACGAGCCGGACGGCGGTCCCGCGCCCGACGTCGAGGAGTGGGTGAGCAAGCACGACGCGAGCGGAGCGCGCATCCTCGGTGACCGCGTGCGGCCCCAGGAGGACGCGGTCGGCGTCCGGGTCCGGGGCGGCGAGGTGCTGGTGACCGACGGCCCGTTCGCCGAGACGAAGGAGCAGGTGTTCGGCTTCGACGTGCTCGAGGCGGCCGACCTGGACGAGGCCATCGCGATCGCCGCGGGGCATCCCATGGCGTACCACGGGGCGATCGAGCTGCGGCCCTTCTGGCCGTTCGAGGAGGGCGAGTGACGCCGTCCCGCCCGGGCGGCGGCACGCGGTGACGGCGGGCGCCGACGTCGGGACCGCCGTCACCGAGGCGTTCCGCGCCGAGTGGGGGCGGGTCCTGGCGGCGGTGGCCCGCAGCACTGGCGACCTCGAGCTCGCGGAGGAGTGTGCGCAGGAGGCGTTCGCGACGGCGCTGCGCGCGTGGACCAGGGACGGCGTCCCGGACCGGCCGGGCGCCTGGCTCACCACCACCGCCCGGAACCATGCGCTCGACCGCCTGCGGCGGCGTCGGGTCGAGTCCGAGAAGGTGGCCGCTGCCGCCCGGCTCGCGGAGCGGGTGGACGAGACGGGGGCCACGGCGGGCGGCACGGACCCGGTGGGCCGCGCCGTCGCCGACGCGGCGGACGGCACGGCGTGGCCGGGGCACAGGGACGACGACGGCGACGGTGACCTGCTGCGCCTGGTCTTCGCGTGCTGCCACCCGGCGCTGCCGCTCGAGGGCCGGGTGGCGCTCACGCTCCGCTCGCTCACGGGCATGACGACCGCGCAGGTGGCGAGGGCGTTCCTGGTGCCCGAGACGACGATGGCGCAGCGGCTGACCCGGGCCAGGCGCAGGATCCGGGACACGGGCATCTCGTTCAGGGTGCCACCCGTCGAGCTCCTGCGCGAGCGGGTGTCCGCGGTCCTCGCGGTCCTCTACGTGCTGTTCACGGAGGGTTACGACGCGTGGGCGGAGCCGGCCGACGAGGCCGCCGGGGACGTGGCGCGCCGCGCGCTGGCCGACGACGCCGTGCGGATCGCCCGGCTCGTCGCGCGGCTGCTGCCCGACGAGCCGGAGGCCCGCGGGCTGCTCGCGCTGCTGGTGCTCCAGCACGCCCGGCGCGGGGCGCGGCTGACGGGGACCGGGGTCCCGCGGACGCTCGAGGAGCAGGACCGGGCGCTGTGGCGCCACGACGAGATCGCGGAGGGCCTGGCGGTGCTGGACGAGGCCCTCGCCGCCCGCCGGCCGGGACCGTATCAGGTGCAGGCGGCCGTGGCCGCGCTGCATGCCAGGGCGGCGACGGCGGACCAGACGGACTGGGCGGAGATCGCGGCGCTCTACGACGTGCTGGTGGGGATGACGCCGTCGCCCGTGGTGGCGCTCAACCGTGCCGTCGCAGTGGCGATGCTGCGGGGTCCTGAGGCAGGCCTGATCGAGGTGGACCTGCTCGCCGACGCCCCTGAGCTCGCGGCGTACTACCTGCTCCCGGCGGTGCGTGCCGACCTGCTGCGCCGGTCCGGGCGGGCTTCCGAGGCCGCCGCCGGGTACCGCCGCGCGCTGGCGCTCGTGGACCGGGAGGGCGACCGCCGGCTGCTGGAGCGCAGGCTGGCGGAGGTCACCTGAGTACCTGTGGCGAGCGCTGCGGGTATGGCTGTGGCGGGAACCCGGAGCCGGGTTCCCGCCACAGCCATACCCGCGGCGCTCGAGTGGGGGACGTCAGCCCTGGAACGGCTTCGCGCCGGTGATCTCCACGTCGATCTCGCGGCCGTTCGGGGCCGTGTACGTGGTCTTGTCGCCCAGGGACTTGCCGTTGATGGCGGCGCCGAGAGGCGACGTCGGCGAGAACACGTCCATCTCCGTGGTGCCTGCCATCTCACGGGAGCCCAGGAGGAACGTCATCTCGTCGCCGGCCACCAGCGCGGTGACCACCATGCCGGGCTCGACCGTGCCGTCGTCGGGCGGCGTGCCGATCTGGACGTGACGCAGCTTCTCGGTGAGCTCACGGACGCGGGCCTCGTTCTTGGCCTGCTCCTCGCGGGCGGCGTGGTAGCCGCCGTTCTCCTTGAGGTCACCCTCGTCGCGGGCGGCGGCGATGCGCTCGGCGATCTCGGTCCGATAGGGACCGGACAGGTGCTCCAGCTCGGCCTTGAGCCGGTCGTGCGCTTCCTGGGTGAGCCAGGTGACAGAGGCATCGGCCACGGGGGCTCTCCTTTCGTGGTGCTCGTTCGAGCGACAAGTGGCGACGCACGTGCGACGCCGACGGTGCGGTGGGCACGCGCGTCCGCCGTTCAACACTGCGTGTGAATCTCTTAGGATACCAAATGCCCGGTGAATACCCGTCAGGACGTGGCCGTACAGCTGTCGACGATGCCGGTGGTCGCTTCCTCGGTGGTGCGGACGGTGACCGTGTACTGCGTGGTGCGGGCGTCGGACGGGCCTACGACGACGTCCAGCGCACCGACCTGGGCGTGGGCGGTGTTCATGGCGGTGATCAAGCAGGTCGCCTCCATGCCGGGCGGCATGCTCACCCGGAACGTGACGTCGACCTGCTCCGCGCTCACCACCGAGAACCCCACGTCGGTGAACGACACCGGGTCCCGTTGCTGCTGCACCACCGCGAACCAGGCGGCCACGGCCACGGCGGCCACGAGGGCGGCCACGATCGCCACGCGGGCACCCGTGCCGAGGCGCCGGGCGCCCGGCCGGCGGGCGCCGTAGCGCTCTGCCAGGTACTCGTCGGCAGCGACCTCGGCAGACGGGTCCTGTGGGTGGCTCATGGTTCCATTGTCCCTGAGCCCACAGGCTGCCTGGCTCCACCCGCACCATGACCTACACCATGACTCACACCCTGACCCACACGGAGGAAACGGTGTCCGCAGCACAGCGCGAGCCGCTGCGTCTGATGGCCGTGCACGCGCACCCTGACGACGAGTCCAGCAAGGGGGCCGCGACCATGGCCCGGTACGTGGCAGAGGGGGTCGAGGTCCTGGTCGTGACGTGCACCGGCGGGGAACGGGGCGACATCCTGAACCCGAGCTTCGACGCCTCGGCCCACGCCGGCCTCGACACGCCCGAGGGCATGTCGGCGCTCCGCCGCGACGAGATGGCCGCCGCGGCGGCGGCGCTCGGCGTGCGGCAGACGTGGCTCGGCTTCGTCGACTCCGGCCTGCCGGAGGGCGACCCGCTGCCCCCGCTGCCCGAGGGCTGCTTCGCCCTCGTCCCGATCGAGGACGCGGCCCGGCCGCTCGTCGAGCTGGTGCGCGCGTTCCGTCCTCACGTGATGACCACGTACGACCCGTCCGGCGGCTACCCGCACCCGGACCACATCAAGTGCCACGAGGTGTCGATGGAGGCGTTCCGCTCCGCCGGCGACCCCGAGCGCTACCCGGGCACCGGCGAGGCGTGGGAGCCGCTCAAGCTCTACTACGACCACGGCTTCTCCATGGCGCGGATCCGTGCGGTCCACGAGGCCATGGAGGGCGCCGGCCTCGAGTCGCCGTTCGGCGAGTGGGTGGAGTCGCGCACGGCGCGCGAGATCCCGGAGCGCCAGGTGACCACCCGCGTCGCCGTCGCGAAGTTCTTCGCGCAGCGGGACGCGGCGCTCACCGCGCACGCCACGCAGATCGACCCGGAGGGCTTCTTCTTCGCGGTCCCCCGCGACCTCGAGGTCGACGTGTGGCCCTGGGAGGAGTTCGAGCTCGCCGAGTCCCGCGTCGCGCTGCCCCCGCTGGGGGAGGGTGAGCTGGAGGATGACCTGTTCGCAGGCATCCGCGTGAACGACGAGGTGCCCGCATGATCCGCTGGCTGCTCGCCGCCTCGGTGCCGTCACCGTCGCCCAGCGGCGGCATGCGGCCTGGCCTGGAGGAGACGGACGTCTCGCCGGGCCTCGTCGGCTTCCTGGTCACGTTCGCCGTCGCGGGCGCGTGCGTGCTGCTCTTCATGTCGTTCACCAAGCACCTGCGGGCGGCACGGCGGAACGCCCAGGAGCAGGGCCTGCCGGTCGAGGAGAACAAGGGCATCGGGTTCCGCCGCGAGGACGGCCCGGCCTACGGGCCCCCGGGCGGTGCGCCCGGTGGCGGTGCGCCCTCCGGCGGCGCGCCCGGCGGCGGCCCGTCAGACGGCGGTGGCTCGCCGTCGTCCTCCGGCGGTCGTGCGCCGGGGGACGGCGGGGGGTCGTCGTCGGGCAGCGACAGCGGGAGCGGCTCGGGTGACTGAGCAGCGCGGCGACGGGGGCCCGGAGGGTTCCGTGCGCGTGACCGTGGGCCAGCTGGAGGTGTCCGACGACCACGCCGCCAACCTTGAGGCTGTCGCGGGCACGTTCCGCGAGGCGGCACGGCTGTCGGCAGACCTGCTGGTGCTCCCGGAGTACGCGTCCGGCTACGACCGGCGTGGGGTGGGCCGGGAGCACGCGGAGCCGCTCGACGGCCCGTTCGTCAGCACGCTGCGGAGCCTCGCGCGTCGGCACGGCGTCGCGGTGGTCGCAGGGACCACGCTGCCGGGTGCGGGCGACCGTGCGGTCAACGCGATGGTCGCCGTGGACTCCGCAGGGGAGCTCGCGGGCGTGTACCGCAAGGTGCACCTGTACGACGCGTTCGGGACGCGAGAGTCGGACCGGCTCGAGCCCGGCCCGGTGGACGCGCCCCCGCTCACGCTGCGCCTGGGCGGGCTCACGTTCGGGGTGCTCACGTGCTACGACCTGCGCTTCCCGGAGTCGGCGCGCCGGGCGGTCGACGCCGGGGCGGACGTGCTGCTCTACCCGGCCGCCTGGGTCGCCGGCCCGCTCAAGGCCGACCACTGGCACACACTGCTCCGGGCGCGCGCGATCGAGAACACCGCCATCACGATCGGCGTCGGCATGGCCGGCAAGGGCGTCACGGGACGGTCGCTGCTCGTGGGACCGGACGGCGTCGTCGGGCTGGAGCTGGGCGAGGCGGCCGACGTGCGGACCGTCGACCTCGACCCGGCCGGCGTGGCGGCCGCGCGCGAGGCGAACCCCTCGCTCGCGAACCGCCGCTACACGGTGGCCCCGCGGTAGAGGCGCCTCCGGGCGCCTCCGCGCGCCGACGCGGGCGGGCGTCCGCGTCAGCGGGCGGCGACCGCCGCGATGTAGATCGCCACGGTGTGGCACGCGAAGCCGACCACGGTGAGCACGTGGAAGATCTCGTGGAACCCGAACCACCGGGGGCTGGGGTTGGGCTTCTTCATCGCGTAGATGATCGCGCCCACCGTGTAGGCGAGACCGCCGCCCATCACGAGCCACACCACCGCCGGACCACCCGTGGCCCAGAACTGGCCCATGTATCCCACGGCGACCCAGCCCAGGGCGAGGTAGATCGGCACGTAGACCCAGCGCGGGGCGTTCAGCCAGACCACGCGGGCGAGGAGCCCGAGGAGTGCCCCGCTCCAGACGATCCAGAGGAGGACGGTCGCCGTGCGCTCGGGCAGCATGAGCACCGCGAGCGGTGTGTACGTGCCGGCGATGATGAGGAAGATGTTGGAGTGGTCGGCCCGGCGCAGCACGCCGGCCATGCGGGGCGACCACGTACCACGGTGGTACACGGCGCTGGTCCCGAAGAGCAGGCACGCGCTGAGCCCGAAGACCGCGGAGGCGACCTTTCCGGCCACCGGCGGCGCCAGGACGATCAGCACGATGCTCGCGCCGAGAGCCAGGGGGAACGTGGCGGCGTGGATCCAGCCGCGCAGGCGGGGCTTGATCTGCTCGACGGCGTCCGCGACGTTGGCGGAGATGGTCTGGATCACCTCGCCCACGCTGTGGCGGGCGTCGTCGAGCGGGCCTGAGGCCTTGTTGTTGCGCGGCGTGTCGCCCTGGAGGTCGTTCTGGTCGGCGGCAGCGGCCACAGTTGCTCCTTCGATCGGTGCGACCGGACGTTGAGACGGTATGCGTGGTGCGGCACCCCGCAACCTACGGTCGCGTAACTTACTCAAGCGTAGGTTACGCCGGGACCCCCTGAAAACTCCCGGTGTGAAGATCCTGCGGCTGCGCGGTGCGGAGTGCTCGGGGGCCGGGCGCAGGTCCGTGGGACGGACGCCGTGGCTGTTCCGGTGTGACGTACCGGGCGCGGTAGCGTGTGTCCCGCCGAGTCGGCGATCCCTGTCCGCCCTCCTTCCTCCAGCAGGGGGAGCATCACCCTCAGAGGTACCCGTTGCGCCTGCCCAGCCCGCTCTACAGCCTCTACGAGCGACGCCTGGCGGCGAGCCTTGCCGGGGCGGCCCTGCCCCGGCACGTGGGAGTCATGCTCGACGGGAACCGCCGCTGGGCGCGGTCGTTCGGGGAGACGGCCGCGACGGGACACCGCCGGGGCGCGGACAAGATCACCGAGTTCCTCGGGTGGGCCGAGCCGCTCGGGATCGAGGTCGTCACCCTCTGGATGCTGTCCACGGACAACCTCTCCCGGTCCCCCGAGGAGCTCTCGAACCTCCTCGACATCATCGAGGACGCCGTCCGCGACCTCGCGGACTCCGGGCGGTGGCGGTTGCGGGTGATCGGACGTCTCGACCTGCTGCCGGCCCGGCTGTCGGACGCTCTGCGAGCCGCAGCCGACAAGACAGAGGGCGTCGAGGGCCTCCAGGTCAACGTGGCCATCGGCTACGGCGGGCGTCACGAGATCGCCGACGCCGTGCGGTCCTACCTGGCCTCGCAGGCCGACAGCGGCGCGACGCTCGCCGAGCTCGCCGAGCGCATCGACGTGGAGCACATCGCCGAGCACCTGTACACGCGCGGGCAGCCGGATCCCGAGCTGGTCATCCGCACGTCGGGGGAGCAGCGGCTCGGGGGCTTCCTGATGTGGCAGAGCCAGCACACCGAATTCTACTTCTGCGAGGCCTACTGGCCCGCGTTCCGGCGCGTCGACTTCCTCCGGGCGCTCCGCGACTACTCGCAGCGCGAGCGCCGCCTCGGCAAGTGACGTTCCCTGCCGTGCACGCCGTGCCGGGCGCGTGGACGGGCAGGCACGCGGGTAGCGTGCCTTGGATCGAAGGGAGGCGGAGATGAAGTCAGCGGACAACGGTGTGACGCCGTCCGCACGAGAGGCCGCGGAGACCTGGGAGTCGTTGTTCCGCACCCAGGTGGCCCTGATGCGCCGGCTCCGCGCGGACGACATCTGGGGCGACCTGAGCATGCGCGAGTACGACGTGCTCTTCACGCTCGCGACGGCCGCCGCAGGGTCGGAGGACCCCGGCTACGCGGGCATGCGGCTGCGGGACCTCAACGAGGGCATCCTCATGGCCCAGTCCTCACTGTCCCGGATGGTGGAGAGGCTGGAGGCCCGCGGACTGGTGGAGCGCGCGCCGGACCCCGAGGACGGCCGGGGCACGCTGGTGAGCCTCACGCCCGAGGGCGTCCGCATCCAGAAGGAGCTGGGCCGGCGGCACGTCCGGTCCATCGCGCACTACCTGGGCGGTGCGCTCGACAGCGCCGAGATGACGACGATGCGGAACCTGCTGGACCGCCTCCGCGCGGCGCAACCCGACATCCCGGACGCCTGACCCCGGCGGGTGCCCGTCGTGACCGGGCCATGACCGTGGTGGTCGGTCCTCGTCGTAGGCTGGCGCCGTGTTCCGCTTCCAGGTCCGGACCGGCCCTGCCGAGCCGTGGATCGTGCTCTGCCTCGCCGTGACGGCTGTCCTGGCCTCGCTGGCCGCCGGCCTCGCCGACCCGCCCTATGCGACGGGGGACGAGGCCCCCCACGTCGACTACGCCTACCAGGTGTGGCACGGCGGGCTGCCGGTTTTCGAGGACGGGCTCCGGTTCCGCCCGTCTGGCGCCTGGCTGGCGCCCGTGCAGTGGACCGCCCAGCACCCGCCGCTCTTCTACCTCCTCGTGGCGCCCCTGGTAGGTCCGCTGGCCGACGCCGGACAGCCGGTCGCGGCCGTCTACGCCGCCCGCGCCGTCAACGCGCTGCTGCACGGGGCGCTCGTGGGCGCTGCCTGGTGGTCCGCCCGCCGGCTGACGCGCCCGGGCAGCACGGTGCCCCTGCTCACGGCGCTGGTCGTGGCGCTGATGGCACAGGCCGCCCGGCTCGGCGGGTCGGCGTACAACGACCTGCTCGCGGCCGTGCTGGTGACCGTCCTGTTCGGCCTGTGCGGCAGCGCGGTGCGCCGTGGCCTCGACGCGCGGCTGGTGGCGGCGATCGCCCTGACAGCTGCCGCATGCTCGCTCACACGAACCTCGGCGACGATCGTGGCGGTGGTCTGCTGCGGCGTCGCCCTGCTGGCCCAGGCGCTCCGGGCCTGGCGGGCGCGCGGCAGCGGCACGCCGGGCGCCTGGCGGCCCGCCGTCGCGATGCTCGTGGCGGCCCCTGCCGCAGTGCTGGCGGCGAGCGGCTGGTTCTACCTCCGCAACCACCGCCTGACGGGCAACCTCACCGGCAGCCACTTCGACTGGTCGCTCGCGAACCAGCACCGGGTGCCCCGGACGCTGGGCGAGATCCTCGCGGACCCCATCACGTGGAGCCGGCTGCCCGACCTGTTCTGGTGGGGTGGCCCGCTGCCGCGCGGCTACGCCGCCGTGACGATGGTGGTCACCGTGGTGGTGCTGGTCTACGCGCCGGTGATCGCGGCGCTGGTGGCCGTCTGGTGGCGACGCAGAGCCGCCGCCCGCCACGGCGCCGCGGGCCCCGGGGCCGACGACGGCGCGGCAGGACGCTTGCTCGTCGCGCTGCCCGTTGTCGCCTTCGGCGTGACCGCCCTGGTCCAGCTCCTGTACGCCACGAACGGTGGTGGCCTCTACCCGCGGTACCTGCTGCCGGTCGCCCTCCCGCTCGCGCTCGGGGTCGCCGCCGGCCTGGCCCTGGCACCCCGCGTCCTCGTGCCGGTCTGGGCGGCGGTCGTCGCCGTGGACGGGGTCGTCTGGGTGGCGCTGCGGCTCCTCGAGCCGATGGACCCCGGCCGCTACACCTCGGCGCCGGTGCCCGCTCTCGTCGCCACCGCGCTCGCCGTCGGCGTGGGCGCGGTGTCCGTGGCGATGGCGCGGGCGGAGGTCGTCCGTGCGAACGTCGTCGACCCGAGCACCGCCGCGACCCCGACCGCCGCCGCCAGGGCCAGCAGCAACCCCGCCTGAGCCCCGGTGAGAGGGCTCCACGCGACCCAGCGTGCAGCCGCGGTGCCGAGCCCTTCGCCGGGGCCGCGGTACATGCCCGCGAAGGCCGCAGCGAGGCTGGCGGCAGCTGTCACGAGGCCGGCAGTGACGACCACCGGCACCGCCCGGCCGAGGGCCAGGGGCCACCGGGCCAGGACGGCGCGGAGGGCGATCGCGAACGCGACCGCCAGCGCGGTGAGACCCGCGAACACGTAGCGGCCCTGCACGGCGGTGATCCACCCGTGCTCCTGGTAGAAGGCCCAGCCGTTGACCAGGACGAACAGGGTGAGCAGACCCGGCAGGACGAGGAGCGTGGCGACCTCTCGGCGGTGTTCGCGCGCCACGACCGCCGCGAGGCAGACGATGATCAGCAGCCAGGTGGCGATCAGCACGATCGTCGGGTTCGCCCGGAGCTCCAGCCAGCCGAGGCTGCCCCAGAACGAGCGGGTGAGCATCCGCCACGCCGTCGGCAGGTACTCGTCGAGGCCGCCGGGCTGCTGGTCGGGGAAGGTGGGCGGGAGGCCCACGGGCTGGACCGTCCCGTGGACGACGATGTTCCGGGCCCACCACCAGCCGCCCACGGCGAAGGCCACGGCGACGGCGAGGGCCGCTCGCAGCGACCGTGCGGCCAGGGAGGGCGCCTGCGCGAGCCGGGGCGCGCCGGCCGCCAGGAGGAACGAGAGCCCCACGGTGGGCAGCGCGAAGCCCGGCATGATCTTCGTGAGGAGGCCCAGGCCGAGGACGAGCCCGATGAGGGCCGACGTGCGCCACGACACGTCGCCCGTCAGCACCCGCACGCAGAGGTAGGTGAGGACGGCGCCCGTGAGGGTCACGAGGGCGTCGTTCGTGACGCTGCCGAGGATGTGCGCCGACTGCGGCACGAACAGCGGGAACGTCGCTGCGAGGAGGGCCGCCGGGCGTGAGCCGGTGAGGCGCCGGACCGACGCGGCGGCGAGCGGCGCGAGAGGCACCAGGAGCGCCACGTCCATCAGCCGCATCGCCAGGAGCATCTCGTCCCAGCGCGCGTCCGCGAGGCCGGTCGCCCGGAGGACGACCGCGCCGAGCATGTAGTAGAGGGGCGGGTGCTGCGTCATCTGGTCGACGACGGGCTCGGCGCCATGGCTGTCGGGCGCGGGGAGCGCGTTCTCGGACGTGACGATCACGCGGTCGGCGTCGGGCACCGGGACGACGTCGGCGAACTGGGGCTTCTCCTCGCGGTACACGTAGCGCCCGGGCAGGTCGGCCCACCGCGCCGCCTGCTCCTGGGCCTCCATGATCGCGGGGCCCAGGTGAGCCTCGCCGGGATCCGGCCAGCCGCCCCCGTGGGCGACGCGGACGATGCTGTTGAGGTGCTGGGTCTCGTCGGGTGCGCGGAACCCGGGTGCGAGGGCCGCCCAGGTGGTCGCGACCAGTGTCACGAGCAGGCAGACAAGGGTCAGCGCGGCGCGGTAACGCCGCTCGGTGAGTACGTGCGGGCGGGCCGGTACGGGGCTCATCGTCTGCTTCCGTCGACGGGTGCATCGTCACGGCGCCGTTGCCGAATCCAGTCTGCCCGAAAAGACGTCCCGCTCGCCACGCAGGGGCGTGATCGAGAGCGAGGTGCGAGCGGGAAAGGCCACTGGGGTAGCGTCGGCACATGTCACGATCCGTCTATCGGCACCAGGCCGCGGCCAACGCCGTGCGGGATCACTGCCGGAACACCCTGAGCGCATGGTCCACCAGCTTCGACTCGACGATGCTGACCACCTCCGCCGGCCTCACGCACGCCGTCTTCACCGGGTCGGGCGGGCCCGTCGTCGTGGTGGTGCCGGGCACGAACATCAGCGGTGTCCTGCTCGAACGGTTCGCCACGGTGCTGGCCCGCGCGCACCGGGTGGTGCTGCTCGACGTGCCCGGGCAGCCGGGCCTCAGCGCGGAGCTGCCACCCGGCGGTGACGACCGGATGCCCGTCTACGGCGGCTGGCTCGCCGAGGCGATGGAGCAGGTCGCTCCCGAGGGCGCCGTCGTCGTGGGGCACTCCCTCGGTGCCGCGATCTCGCTCGCCTGCGGCTCGCCCCTCGTGCAGGCACGCGTCCTCGCCTCGCCCGCCGGGCTCGCGCCGCTCCGGGTCACGCCCGCGTTGCTGGCCGCGACGGTCCGGTGGCAGGTGCAGCAGGGTACGGAGCCGAGCGCCGCGCTCCTGCAGCGCATGGTCGCGCCGGGCACGGACGTGCACGCACCGCTCGTGGAGTGGTTCGAGCTGCTCGCCACCCACTGCCGTACGTCCCTCGCGCCGCCCCCTCTGCCGAGCGAGGTCCTCGCCGCGCGGACCGGCGTGCCGCGGGTGGTCGCGACCGGCGCCCACGACGTCTTCCTGCCGGCCCGCCGCCTCCGTGGCCCGGCGGGCAAGCACCTCGGGGTGGAGGTCCAGGAGGTCTCCGACGCCGGGCACCTCCTGCTCGACGAGCAGCCCGCCCGGGTCGTGGCGCTGGTCGACCTGGTCCAGAAGGCCCGGCGCCTCGCCTGAGACCTCCTCAGCCGTGGTGCGGCGGGGTCGCGTAGAGGGCGTGCTCCGTGTGGTGCAGCACGTTCGTCACGAGGGCAGCGACGTGCTCGTCGGGCTGCCCGTAGTAGATGGTCCGGCCGTGCCGCCGCGTCGTGACGAGGTGGCCGGCGCGGAGCTTCGCGAGGTGCTGCGACACCGCCGGGGTGGGCCGGTCGAGCGCCTCGGCGATGTCGCTCACAGACATCTCGGTACCGTCGAGCATCGCGAGGATGGCGAGCCGGGTGCGGTCCGCGAGCAGGCGCAGCACGTCGACGGCGTGGTCGAGCTCCGGGTCGGTGGGGGTGCGCCGCAGGGTTGCCACGCCGCTCATGATCGCACCCTCGCTCGCGGCCAGAGGGCGACCGCGGCCAGCGTGGCGGCGCCCGCCGTCCCGGCCAGGACGAGGGCCGTGCCGCCGAGGCTCGTGGCACCGAGCCACCCGGCGAGCGGGTAGGTGATCAGCCAGCACGCGTGGGACAGGGAGAAGTCGGCGGCGAACGCGTCCGGCAGGTCCTCGGGGGCGACGTTCCGCCGGAGGATGCGGCCGACGGGCGTCTCGGCCGCGGCCCAGCCGAGACCGACCAGGACCCAGAGGGTGCCGATCGCGACGAGAGGGCCGGCGCCGTCCCCGTCCGCGAGGGCGAGCGGGACGAGCGCCGTCGCCACCGTGAGCACCACTCCGCCGCCGAGCATCACCTGCTTCTCCGGGAACCGGCGCAGCACGGCGGGGAGCAGCACGGCCCCCGCCATGGAGCCCACCCCGTTGGCCGCGAGGAGCAGCGCGACGGCGCCCTCGCCCGCCCCGAACGTGCCACGCACGATCGTCACGGTCTGGACCAGCACGAACGCCCCCGCGGCGGCCACCGCCAGGTTCAGCACCAGCAGCGGTCGGAGAGCGGGCGTGCGGAAGAACAGGAGGACGCCGTGGCGGGCGCGGCGGTCGAACGGCATCTCCGGGGCGTCGTCGTCGGCGGTCGCGGCGTCGCGAGCGCGGCGGGGGAGCGCGACGGACAGGACCAGGAGGGCTGAGCCGGCGAAGCCGGCCGCCGTGCCGAGGAACAGGGACGACGACGGCAGCACGAGCAGAGCCGCCGCTGCGAGCAGGGGCGAGAGCACAGCTTCGAGGTCGTTCGCGAGCCGCGAGAGGGAGAGCGCGCCGGTGTAGTCGTCCTCGTCCTGCAGCACGTCCGGGATGACGGAGTGGAAGGTGGGCAGGAAGGCCGCCGACGCGACCTGGAGCACGAAGACGAGCGCGAAGACCTGCCACACCTCGCCCACGAACGGCAGGCTCAGCGCCACGGCGAACCGGACCGCGTCCGACCCGACGAGGACCGCCCGCCGGGGGAGCCGGGCGAGCGCGGCGGCGGCGAGGGGCGCGAAGACGACGTAGGCGATCATCTTGATCGCGAGGGCGGTCCCGAGCACACCACCCGCGTTCCGTGGGTCGAGGTCGTAGGCGAGCAGGCCCAGCGCGACGGTCAGCAGACCTGTCCCGGCGAGGGCGACCACCTGGGCCAGGAAGAGATGCCGATAGGTGCGGTGGGAGAGGGCGCGCAACACACTTGCATCTTTGCATAGATGCGCGCGTGCGCAAACATCAGCCGGGCGGCAGCGCCGCCCGTCCCGCGCGCCGGAGCGCGGTCAGTGTCTCCCGCACGGCCACGCGCGAGGTGGCCGTCCGCCGGGCGACCAGGTGGATGTCGCGCAGGACGGGGTCGGTGAGCGCGACGGCCCGGACGGCATAGCGGTCGTCGACGGCCAGGAGCGGCAGCAACGTCACGGACAGCCCGGCCTCGACGTGCCGCAGCATGGGGCCGAACCCGGCGAAGCGGGCGGTGACCCGGGGATGGAACCCGGCGCGCAGGCACCAGCGCTCCCCGAGGTCGGCCAGGTGGGCGCCCGGGTGCTCGAAGGCCCAGGCCTCACCCGCGAGGGCCGCCAGGTCGAGGGGTCCGTCGCACAGGTCGGACCGCGAGGCCGGCACCACGAGCACCACGGGGTCCGACGCGAGGTGGATCCGCACGAGCCCGGGGCCGGTCACCACCGGGGCGTCGGGAAAGTCCGCGCTGACCGCCACGTCGACCTCCCCTCGCTGCACCGCGGGCACGCTGACCACCGGTTCCGCCTCCGTCAGCTCCAGGGAGATCCGCGGGTACTCGCCGGCCACCCGCTGCACCGCGGGCAGCAGGATGCTGTGGAAGGCGCTCGTGAACGCGGCGACCCGGACCAGGCCCGTGGCCTCGTCGTGCAGGTGGGCGATCTCCGCCTCGACCGAGTCCATGTGGTCGAGGATCTCCGCCGCGCGCTGCGCGAGCACCAGACCCACGGGCGTGAGCCGGATCCGCCTCCCGGCCCGCTCGAACAGGGCGGCCCGCACCTCGGTCTCCAGGAGGGTGAGCTGCTGGGACACGCTCGACGGGCTCTGGTGCACGGCCTCTGCCACCGCCCGCACCGTGCCGAGCAGGTGGAGCTGGTGGAGCAGGCGCAGGCGCCACGGGTTCAGCACCCCTCCACTGTACGGCTGTGCCGAACAAACACATCGGAAAGGCGACATGGACCCGTACAAATTCTGCGTCGTAGTTTCCGAACATGAAGATCGGCATCCCTACCGAGATCAAGAACAACGAGAACCGCGTCGCCATCACCCCGGCCGGCGTCCACGAGCTCGCCACCCGCGGGCATCGCGTTCTCGTCCAGGCCGGCGCGGGCACAGGCTCGGGCTTCACCGACGACGCCTACCGGGTGGCAGGAGCGAGGACGGTCGCCACCGCCGAGGAGGTCTGGGCCGAGGCCGACCTCCTCGTCAAGGTGAAGGAGCCGGTGGGGCCGGAGTACTCCCTCCTGCGGCCCGACCAGGTCCTCTTCACCTACCTCCACCTCGCCGCCTCGAAGCCGTGCACCGACGCGCTGCTCGCGGCGGGCACCACCTCCATCGCGTACGAGACCGTCCAGCTCCCCGACCGCTCGCTCCCGCTCCTGTCGCCCATGAGCGAGGTGGCCGGGCGGCTGTCCGTCCAGGTGGGCGGCTACCACCTGATGCGCGCGGCAGGCGGGGCGGGCGTCCTCCTCGGCGGTGTCCCGGGCACGCCGCCGGCCAAGGTCGTGGTGATCGGCGGCGGCGTGGCCGGCGAGCACGCGGCGGCGAACGCGATCGGCATGGGCGCCGACGTGACCATCGTCGACATCTCCCTGCCCCAGCTCCGCCGGCTCGAGGCGCGCTTCGGCGGCGCGGTCCAGACGCGGGCGTCGACCCACTACGAGATCGCGGAGCAGGTGTCGTCGGCCGACCTCGTGATCGGGTCGGTGCTCGTGCCCGGCGCCGCGGCGCCCAAGCTCGTCACGGACGCCATGGTGGCGTCCGCGAAGCCCGGCTCCGTGTTCGTGGACATCGCGATCGACCAGGGCGGCTGCTTCGAGGGCTCCCGGCCTACCACGCACGACCAGCCCACCTACCGCGTCCACGACTCCGTGTACTACTGCGTCGCCAACATGCCCGGCGCTGTGCCGGCGACGTCGACCCGCGCCCTGACCAACGCCACCCTCCCGTACGTGATCGCCCTGGCCGACAAGGGCTGGCGCGACGCCCTCGCCGCCGACCCCGCCCTCGCCCAGGGGCTCAGCACGCACGCGGGCCGGATCACGAGCGAGCCGGTGGCTGCGGCCTTCGGGGCTCCGTGGACGGACGTGGCGGAGGCGCTGGCCGTCTGACCCGCCCTCTGCCCAGCTGCCGAGACGGTGACCTCGTCGGACGAGGTCACTGTCTCGGTAGGTTGGCGGACGGCTCGGCGCCCTGTCGGCGGCTGCCTCTACGATCAACCACGTGAAGCCGCTGCAGGTCGTCGTCGCCCCGGACTCCTTCAAAGGGAGCCTCTCCGCGTCCGAGGTGGCGGTCGCCGTCGCCGAGGGCGTGCGGTCCGTCGCGCCGGACGCGGACGTGACCTGCCTGCCCATGGCCGACGGCGGCGAGGGCACCCTGGACGCGCTCCTCACCGTGTGGGGCACTGTGCCGCAGCGGATCGCCACGGTGGACGCCGTCGGCCGGCCCGCCACCGCTCGCTGGGCCACGTCGCCCGACGGCCGGGTGGGTGTGGTCGAGCTCGCCGAGGCGAGCGGCCTGCCGCGCGTGAGCGACGTCGCGCTCCAGCCGCTGCACGCGAGCACCCGCGGTACCGGTGAGGTCGCCGCCGCGGTGCTCGACGCGGGCGTCGAGGAGGTGCTGGTCTGCCTCGGCGGCTCGGCGTCCACGGACGGCGGGGCCGGGGTCCTGGCCGGGCTGGGAGTACGCCTCCTGGACGAGTCAGGCGTACCGGTGCCCGACGGCGGGGAGGGCCTCTCGCGTGCGACGAGCCTCGACCTGTCGGGGCTGCACCCGCGGGCGCGCGAGGTGCGCTGGCGGCTCGCGGTCGACGTGACCAACCCGCTGGTGGGCGAGCACGGTGCCGCGCAGGTGTTCGGCCCGCAGAAGGGCGCGAACCCCGGCGAGGTGGAGTTCCTCGACGGCGCGCTCGACCGCTGGGCCGGCCTGCTGGAGGCCGAGACCGGCGTGGCGGTCCGGGACCTGGCGGGCGCCGGCGCCGCGGGCGGCGTGCCGTCGGCGCTCGTGGCGCTGCTCGGCGCGGAGCTGGAGCGCGGGGCCACGCTGGTGGCCGAGGCGATCGGGCTGCCCGCCGCGGTGGCGCGCGCCGATCTCGTGATCACGGGCGAGGGGTCCTTCGACTCGCAGTCGGTGCGCGGCAAGGTCGCGGACGGCATCGCCCGGATCGCGGCGGCCGCCCCTGGCCGGCCGCCCGTCGTGGTGGTGGCCGGTCAGGTGCTGCTCCCGGCCGCGCACGTGCGCGACGCCGGGATCGCCGCCGCCTTCTCCATCGCCCCCGGGCCGGTCGAGCTGGACGAGCTGATCGCCCGGACGGCGACGCGGCTGGCGGATCTCGCGGCGACGGTCACGAGCCTCTTCCTGGCGTCCCACCGCACCACCTGACGTAGCCGGACGGCGGCGGGGCGCACCTTCCGTGCGGAAGGTGCGCCCCGCCGTCGTCGGGCACAGAACAGCTCAGGCGAGGGGCTGGCGCGCCGCCCAGGCCTCCAGCGTGGTGCGCGGCCCCGTGAAGAACGGGACCTCCTCGCGCACATGGCGGCGGGCCTCGGTGGCCCGGAGGTCGCGCATCAGGTCGACGATGCGGTGCAGCTCGTCGGCCTCGAAGGCGAGGATCCACTCGTAGTCGCCGAGTGCGAACGCGGAGACGGTGTTGGCGCGCACGTCCTTGTACCCGGCGGCGGCCATGCCGTGGTCGCGGAGCATGGTGCGGCGCTCGTCCTCCGGCAGGAGGTACCAGTCGTACGACCGCACGAACGGGTATACGGAGATGTAGTTGCGCGGCTTCTCGCCGGCGAGGAACGCGGGCACGTGGCCGCGGTTGAACTCGGCGGGCCGGTGCATGGCCGCGACCGACCACACGGGCTCGAGCGACCGGCCGAGCGCCGACGCGCGAAGGCGCTGGTAGGCGCCCTGCACGGCCTCGATCGACGGGCCGTGGGTCCAGAGCATGAGGTCGGCGTCGGAGCGGAGGCCGCCCACGTCGTACCAGCCGCGCACCACGAGGTCGCCGGTGGACGCGGCGGGGTCGCCCGTGCCGCCCACGGCCGCCTCGGCGTCGGCGACGAGCTCGGCGCGCTCCGAGCGGTCCTCGGGCAGCGTCTCCGTGAGGGAGAACACCGAGAACATCGTGTAGCGGATCGACTCGTTGATCGCGGCGGTGTCGATCTCGTGCCCGGTGTCGCCGTGGACGTGGCCGGGCGTGGGGGATTCGGTCATCGGTGCAGATCCTCTGAGCAGAGTGCCGGGATACCGCTGGGCTCCTCGTGGCGCCGCAGGCAGCAGTCCGGCGGGGTGACGGACGGGAAGGCAGGCAGGGTGCCCACCGTAGCCTCGTCGACCTGCTCGCCGCGGGCGAGCGCAGCCCGCTCGAGCAGCAGGTCGACGAGGCCCCGCACGAACGGCTCGCGCGTGCCGACGGTGGCGGCGCGCACGGCGTGCAGGCCGAGGTCGCGCGCGGTGGCGAGAGCCTCGGTGTCGAGGTCGTAGGCGACCTCCATGTGGTCGGAGACGAAGCCGATCGGGGAGAGCACCACGGCGCGGACGCCCTCTCCGGCGAGGGTCTCGAGGTGGTCGTTCACGTCGGGCTCGAGCCACGGCTGGCTCGGCGGGCCGGACCGGGAGCAGTAGGCGAGGTCCCACTCGACCTCGTGGCCGAGCCGCTCCGAGACAGCCGCGGCGACGACGGCGCCCACGTCGAGGTGCTGCTCGGAGTAGGTCGCGTGGCCCACGCCGGAGGCGGCCTCCATGGTGTCCGGGATGGAGTGCGTGACGAACACGAGCCGCGCCTCGGGGGCCGGGCCGCCCGCGGCGACCAGGTCGCCGTACGCCTCGACGACGGCGTCGATGTTGGCCTGCACGAAGCCCGGGTGGTTGAAGTACGAGCGGATCTTGTCGAACTGGATCCCGGTGGAGCCCTCCGGACCGAGCTGCCCCCGCTTGTCGAGGGTGACGGCGAGGTCCTCGCGGTACTGCCGGCAGCCTGAGTACGAGGAGTAGGCGCTGGTCACGAGCGCGACGGCACGCTCCGCCCCCAGCTTCTCGAGCTCGTCCAGCGCGTCGCTGGTGTACGGCGCCCAGTTGCGGTTGCCCCACACGACTGGGAGGTCGATCCCGCGCCGGGCGAGCTCGGCCTCGAGCTCGGCCTTGAGCGCGAGGTTCTGCTCGTTGATCGGGCTCTTGCCGCCGAAGCTGTAGTAGTGCTCGCCGACCTCCTCGAGCCGCGCGTCGGGGATCCCCTTGCCGGCGGTGACGTTCCGCAGGAACGGGACCACGTCCTCCGGCTTGTCGGGGCCGCCGAACGAGTACAGGAGCAGGGCGTCGTACGGGGCCGCGTCCGGCGCCGTCGACCGGGGGGAGTTCGAGGGCATGGCGACAATCTTTTCACTCCCGGGCTGCTGGACCGCCGCGCGGGGCCCGCAACAGGACGTGACATTGACGGGACGACTTGTCAGAACCGCCTCAGCGCTTGGGCCAGTGCCAGGCCGGCACGTCGAACGGGCCCTCCTGACCGGCCACCACGGTGGCCCCGAGCTCCTTGAGCAGCTCCACCCGCAGCACGTCGCCCTCGGCGAGCAGCCCCCGCGGCCCCACGACGTCGCGCTCGCCCAGCGCGTCCATCAGCGGCTGCGAGTGGGTCACCACGAGCACCTGCGTGACGGTGGCGGCCCGCGCGACGAGCGACGCCAGGGCGGGGAGCAGCTCGGGGTGGAGGGAGGTCTCCGGCTCGTTGAGCACGAGAAGGCGCGGCGGCCGCGGGCTGAGCAGGGCGGCGATCCACAGGAGGTAGCGCAGCGTGCCGTCGGACAGCTCGGCCGCCCGCAGCGGGCGCAGCAGCCCGTGCTGGCGGAGCGTGACCTCGAACCGGCCGTCGTCCTGAGTGACGGTGAGGCGGGCGCCGGGGAACGCCCGGGCAACCGCCTCGTCCAGCTCGTCTCCCCGACCCAGGTCGCGGACGGTCTCCAGGGCTGCGGCGAGGTCGGACCCGTCGTGGGCGAGGACCGGGGTGCGGGTGCCCACCTGCACCGACCGGGCGGGCGCTCCGGGATCGGTGCGGAACTGGTCGTAGAACCGCCAGGAGCGGAGCTGTTCGCGCACGTCCACGAGCTCGGGAGCGCCCACGGGGTCGACCACCTCCGTCAGGACCGACTCGAAGGGCCGGAGGGTTGCCACGGGCGTGCTCCAGCCGCCGTCGATGCCCTGGAGCCGCACCGCCGGGCCGTGCCGCTCGGCGACGAGAGTGCTCGGCCGGGCGACCGGTCCCGTCCACACGGACTCCACCTTGATCTCCGGGTCCAGCGGGAAGGCCCCTGGCACCTGCGGCAGGCCCAGGTCGATCGCGTACCCCAGGCCGTCGCTCGCGAACCCCAGCCGCAGGGCGACCGGACCCGTGCGCACGGTGCCCTGCACCGGCGTGCGGCCCTCCCGCACCGCACGGCCGTGCACCTCGGGACCTGCCCACAGCGTCGACGACAGCCCGCCCTCGCGGGCCAGCGCGCCGACGGCGCCCCCGAGCGCCACCTCCGACAGCAGCCGCAGCGACCGGTACAGCGACGACTTGCCTGCGCCGTTGGCGCCGGTCACGACAGTGAGCCGGCCCAGGGGCAGCACGAGCTTGCGGAGGGAGCGGTAGCCCTCGACGGCCACGGTGCGGATCTGGTCCTCGGTCACACCGCCACGCTACGTGCGGCCACCCACACGGCCGGCCGGTCGCTCCTCGTGAACGCGCCAGACTGCTTCCAGGGTCGTCAAGCGGTCCGTAGGCGACCCTGGAGGCAGTCTGGCGCGTTCACCACCTCACGGCCGCGTAGCAACGACCCCCAGCGCCCCGGCCTCCTCGTCCTCGACCACCCGCGCCGTCAGCCCGGCCGCTGCGGCGTGCGCGAGGGCGGCCTCCACCTGGGCGTCGCCCACCTCGAACAGGAGATGGCCGCCTGGGCGGAGCCAGCCCGGCGCGACGTCGATCACGCGCCGCAGGACGTCGAGCCCGTCGGACCCGCCGTCGAGCGTGAAGAGCGGCTCGTGGTCGCGCGCCTCGGGCGGCAGGAACGCGATCGCTGCCGTGGGCACGTAGGGCGCGTTGCACAGGAGCAGGTCGACCTGGTCGCGCAGGGTGCGGGGGAGCGGGGCGTCGAGGTCGCCCGCCGAGGCGGTCGCGGTGATCCGTCCCGGGGCCGCGGTGAGCCCCGGGGCCGCGGTCAGCCCGGCCAGGTTCCGCCGGGCGACTGCAACGGCGACCGGGTCGACGTCGACGGCGTGCAGCGTCACCTCGCGCCCGGCAGCCGCGAGGTCGGCGGCGACCGCCCCGCCCACGGCGCCGGACCCGCAGCAGAGGTCCACGACCACCAGGGGTCCCTCCTGCGGCGCGATGCCCACAGCCTCGGTGACCAGGAGCTCGGTCCGCTGCCGGGGGACGAACACGCCGGTGCCGACCGCCCATCGCCGGCCCGCGAACCCGACCCACCCGACGAGGTGCTCCAGGGGCAGCCCGTCGACCCGGCCGGTCACGAGCCGCTCCAGGCGGCCGGCGTCGCCGTCGGCGGACTCGATCAGGATCTCCGCCTCGTCCTCGGCGAAGACGCAGCCGGCGGCGCGGAGGCGGGGGACGACGTCGTCGGGCAGCAGGTCGATGGTCACCGCCCGATCCTAGGCACCGGGCCGAACATGCGGTTGTGGCCGGTCCCGGATCTGGGCCCGGCCACCACCGCATGCTCGGCGGTACTGCACGTCAGGCCGGCTGGCCCGTATAGGCCTGGAGGTGGGCCGTCAGGAGCTCCGCGCTGTCCGACGTCAGCCGGTCGGCGGTGAGCGGCTCCTTGAGCGTCATCACCGTCCCGTCGTGCAGGGTCAGGGTCGCCTTGACAGTCACCCGCCCGTCGAGCTGTGCCGTCGCGACCGACTCGTAGGCCACGAAACGGTGCCTCTCGGCGAGCTCGACCACGGACCCTGACTCGACGAGGGCGATCAACCGGTCCTTGCCCTCCGGCTTCTTGGCCGAGGGGACGAGGATGAACCCGTTGTCGAGCACGAGCAGGTCCTGCCGCGTGCCGTCGACCTTGACGTCCGCGATCCCGCCGATCACGTCCCCGCCGTGGGCGGTCGCCGTCTCCGACACGAGCCCCGCGGCCTCGAGCCGGATCCCGAGCTCGGCGAGGCGCGCCCGCGCCGCGCCGACGGTCGCCGGGTCGGTGAGCAGCGCCGCGACCTCCGCGGTGTCCACCACGGTGCCCGACGGCGAGACCAGCTCGGCCGGCCCGTCCCACGAGAGTCGCCAGGATGCCGCCCCGGACTGCAGCACGGCGGCGGAGACGAGCGCCTCGAGCACGTCGGGCGTCTCCGCGGCGACCTCCTCGTCGCTCGCGCCGAAGATGACGGTGCGGGTGACGTCGGTGACCCGGCCGGCCTCCGCGAGGTCGACCACGGCGGAGAGAGCGGCGGTCGGCTGGTCGATGAGCCGGGCGACACCGCGGTAGACGACGTCGGCGGAGCGCTGCCCACCGAGGGTCATGGCCCGGTTCACGAGCTCCGGCCAGGTGAGCCGTTCGCGGGTGCCGAAGGCCACGACCGCCTCGGCCGTGGCGGCAGCCGCAGCGGCGAATCCGGGGATCAGGGCGGTCGCGGGGCGCCCGTCGACCACGGCGGTCCCCGGGTCGGCGAGGTTCTCCATCGCCGCCACGCGGGCGGCGACCGGCGGGTGGGAGTCCCACGCGGAGTGCGCTTCGACCGGGGGCTCTGCCCGGAGCTCGGCCAGGTCCGCGGAGCGGCCCGCCAGCAGCTTCTGGAACCCGTCGAAGAACTCGTCGGCGGTGGGTGCCAGGCCCGACTCCCAGCCGAGCGCGACGTAGCCGTTCATGTAGACGGCCCACGCCTGATCCAGCACCGGCAGCTCCCGCAGGGCGGACTGCGCCGTCGAACGGCCCGCGACCTGGACCATCACGCGGTCCGCCTCGAGCTCCTGGCCGCGGCTCATCGCCTGCGAGACGAGGATGTACACCTTGGCGTACTGCCGGAGGAGCCAGCCGATGATGTTGCCACGCAGCTGCTGCACGGTGACGACCACCGCCTGGCGCCCTCGGTAGGCGATCGGGCCCAGCCGGGTGTGCGCGCTCGAGTAGTGACCGAGCTCGTGCCCGACGACGGCGCGGAGCTGGGCCACGGTCAGCCCCTGCAGGAGCGGCACGCCGAGGTACAGGCGCCGGGTCCCGCTGACGAGCCCGAGCAGGCGTGCGTCCTCGCTCACGGCCGCGTTCACCTCCGGCACGAGGGTGAGGTGCTCCGGGGTGCGGGTGCCGACCTGCTCGGCCAGGTCGTCGACCATGGCCCACAGCTCCGGGGCGTCCTCGCGGGACAGGGCGACGCCCGGCTCCGGCGTCGGCTTGAACGTCGCGACGCGCCACAGGGCGATCAGGATGCCGATCGCCACGATGACGCTGAAGCCGATGATCTTGAGGGCGACCGTCTCGGCGCCCTGGGACGCGGCCCAGACACCACCGAGGACGAGCGCCGCGATGAGCAGCAGGGCGAAGACGTAGAACCCGATCAGGGTCAGCAGGGAGATCGCGGCGCGACCGGTGGCGGACATGGCAGGCCTCTCGAGGAGCGAGCACGCGTCCGGGCAGCCACGCCGGCGGTGCCGTCGGCACCGCCGGCGCGGTGGTGTGACGCCGGACATTATCCGCCCGTCCGCCCCGTGCCAAACCCGCAGGTCACCGGGGTCGGCGGGCGCCGGCTCGCCCGCGCCCGCCTAGCTCACGGGTAGAGCCCGCGGATCTGGTGCGCCTCAGCGACGCGCTTGACGCCGATCACGAGGGCCGCGTCCCGCAGGGAGACGTCCTGGCGCCGGGCGAGGCCCGACACGTCCGCGTACGCCGACACCATGCGGTGCTCGAGCTTGTCGGCGATCTCCTGCTCGGTCCACCAGTACGTCTGGTTCGCCTGCACCCACTCGAAGTAGGAGACGACGACGCCCCCGGCGTTCGCGAGCACGTCCGGCACCACGGTGACGCCGTTCTTGGCGAGCAGCACGTCGCCTGCGGCGGTGGTGGGGCCGTTCGCGCCCTCGACGACGTACCGGGCGCGCACGTGCCCGGCGGTGTGCTCGTCGAGCACGCCCTCGATGGCAGCGGGGACCAGCACGTCGACCGGCAGCGCGAGCAGCTCGGTGTTGCTCACGGGGTCGGAGTCGTCGAACCCGACCACCGATCCCGTCGCCGCGACGTGCTCCAGGAGCCGCGTCATGTGCAGGCCGTCGTCGTTGCGCACACCGCCGTACTGGTCGCTCACGGCGACCACGCGCGCGCCGCGGTCGGCGAAGATCGCCGCCGCGTGCGAGCCCACCTTGCCGAAGCCCTGGATCGCGACGGACACGTCCTCGAGCTTCTCGCCTGCCTCGGTGAGGGCCGCGGTCGTGACGTGCACGAGGCCCGCGCTCGTCGCGGTCCCGCGGCCGAGCGACCCGCCGACGGCGAGCGGCTTGCCGGTCACGACAGCGGGGATCGTGAACCCGCGGTTGACCGAGTAGGTGTCCATGACCCACGCCATGGTCTGGTCGTCGGTGCCCATGTCGGGCGCCATGATGTCGGTGTCCGGGCCGATCATCGGCATGATCTCGGACGTGTAGCGGCGGGTGACCCGCTCGAGCTCCGACCGGGAGAAGTCGCGGGGGTCGATGGCGACGCCGCCCTTGGCGCCGCCGTACGGAAGGTCGACCACGCCGCACTTCCAGGTCATCCACATGGCGAGGGCCCGGACCTCGTCGATGTCGACGCCGGGGTGGTACCGCAGCCCGCCCTTGCCGGGTCCCCGGCTGAAGTTGTGCTGCACCCGGAACCCGTGGAAGAGGTTGATCTCGCCGTCGTCCCGGCGGAGCGGGACGGCCACGTGGATCTCGCGGCGGGGGGTGGCCAGCATGCGGTGCAGACCCTCGTCGTAGCCCAGGATGTCCACCGCGGCGGCAAGCTGCGAGTGCGCGGTGGAGAGGGGGGACCCCTCGGCCGGGCTGGACGTGGTGGGTTCGATGGGGCTCGTGAACGTCGTCGTCACGGTTCCTCCGGAAGCAAGCGCCCGGGTGGGGCGCCGGTGGCGCGGCGCGGGATGATGCGCCTCGGTCTCAACATATCGCGGGTGCGTGCTGTTCAGTGCTCTGTCGGCTGCGCGTCAGTCGCGCTTCGTCAGCTTCCAGGTCGCGGGCAGGAGCACCCCGGCCAGGACCGCCTTGATCGCGTCGCCCGGGAGGAAGGTGACGGCGCCCGCCACGAGGGCGTCGCCGGCCCCCATCCCGTACGCCGCTGCGAGCCACGGGACGCCGATCGCGTAGATCACGACGGTGCCGGTGGCGAAGGCGAGGACGGTCCCGAGCACCCCGCGGTCGATCCCGCGGCGGGCGAGCGCGCCCACGACGAAGCCGGCCACGATGAACCCGACGAGGTAGCCGCCCGTGGTGCCGAGCACCACGTCGACGCCCGACTCGCCGCCCGTGAACACGGGCAGGCCCACCATGCCGACGAGCACGTAGACGACCTGCGCGAGGGAGCCGCGCCACGGGCCGAGGGCGGCGGCGCCGAGCAGCACGGCGAAGGTCTGGCCGGTGACGGGCACCGGCAGGCCGGGCACCGGGATGCGCACCTGCGCGGCGAGCGCGGTCAGCGCGGCCACGCCGAGCACGAGCGCGATGTCGCGCGCGAGGGCACCCGGGATCAGGTCGGCCAGCACACGGCGCGGGTTCGAGCGGGGGAAGAGCGGGAGGGCGAGCGTGGTCATGCCGATGACGCTAGCCCTGGGGCGCGCGCTCCGTCGTCGTGCCTCACGGCCTGTGTTGCGGGGCGCGCGTTGTGGGGATCGCGCAATCCGGGAGGGCTCAGGCCACGCAGGAGGCTCGGCGGTTGTGGGACGCCGACAAGCGCCGGCGGCCGCTCAGCGCTCGACGACGTCGACGAGCCCCTCGAACATCGCGAAGTCGGCCCGATCGCGGGTGACCACGACCAGTTCGTGGGCGAGGGCGGTCGCCGCGATCATGCGGTCTGTCGGGTGCGCCTTCGGCACGCCTCCTCGCTGCAGGACTCGGGTCATGATCGTGGCGTAGGCGTCCACGCAGTCGTCGTCGTAGGCGAGCCCTTCGCCGTAGATCGCCTGCAATGTGCTGAGCCGATGGGCACGTTCCTTGTACGTACTGAGGTCTCCGGTGGTGTGCATCCCGGTTGTGAGCTCGTGCCAAGAGAGTGAACTGACGCGGAAGTCGTTGAAGTCCGAAAGGTCAGGCGCCACTTCGTGAGCGGTCGTGCCGGCGATCAGGATGTTGGTGTCGAGGAGCGCGATCACGCGCGATCCCACGGGTCGCGTGCGAGCTCCGCCGCGCGTTCGCGGGCGACCTCCTCGGACCAGGACCGGTCGGACAGCGGTGCGCGCTCGTAGACGGACATCGCCTCGGCTGCGGTGACGCGTCGTCGTCGCGCCGGCGGTACCAGCCGGGCGATCTCCTTGCGGTACCGGGTCACGACGAACGTCTCCCCGTGCTCGACCGCCTCGAGTACGGGAGTGGGGTTCTGCCTGAGCTCCGCGACCGTCACCGTGTTCATGTCGATCATCATACAGATGTAGACACATTTGCGTGGACGGCAATGAAGTGATCAACGTCGGCACCAGCCCGCCAGTCGGACCCACCTGCCGCTACGGTCAGCGCGTGCCGGTATGGCGCGACCGGCGGCGGAACGACGACGGCGTCTCCCCGGTCAGCCGCGCGAACGTCCGCGTGAACGACGGCTGGTCGTAGAACCCGGCGGCCACGGCGACGTCGGCCAGCGGGGTGGCCGTCGACGTGAGCAGGTGCGCCGCGCGGTCCACCCGTACCCGGAGCACGAGCTGGCGGGGGCTGAGCCCGAACACGCGCCGCACGCGGCGGTCGAGCACGGCGGAGGTGCAGCCCGCGGCATCGGCCAGCTCTGCCACGGAGAGGACGTGACCCTCGTCGAGCGCGCCCTCCACAGCGGCGCGCAGCCGGCCCATCGCGTCCATCGTCGTGTCGTCCGCGTCGCCCGACCGCAGGTCCTGCGACAGCGACACGATGCCCACGGCCCGGCCGGCGTCGTCGTGCACGGGGAGCTTCGACGTGAGGAACCAGCCGGGCGTGCCGCCCAGCCGCCGGATCAGCTCGAGCTCGCCGCGCAGCGGCCGGCCCGTGCGCAGCACCTCGGCGTCCTGGGCCTCGTACCGCTCTGCCAGCTGCGGCACGAACAGGTCGCGCGCCCGGCGGCCGACCACCTGCCTCCGCGACCGCTCGCTGGTGCGGCGCACGAACACCTCGTTGACGATGACGTACCGCCCGTCGGCGTCCTTGGCGCAGAACATGACGTCGGAGAGCTCGTCCATCAGCCCCACCATCGCGGGGCTGAGCGCGGCCAGGAGGGCGTCGGCCTCCGGCCACGCGCTCTTGTCGGGATCCGCTGTCATGGCGGGCCCGATCGTACAAGACGAGTCCGCACGGTCCGAGGCACCCTGGAACCATGAGCACCACCGTCCCGGCGCACCCCGCCGGCCCCGAAGGCGCCACGAGCGCCGCCCCCGGCCCGGCCTCGTCCGGCCCGGCCCCCACCGACACCCTGGCGGAGAAGCTGGCCGACGACGCCGTCGCGCTCGCCCGCCGCTGGATCCGCACCGAGCGCAGCGGCCCGGCCACCACGCGCGACCGCCAGGCCGACGCCACCGCCGCGCGCCTCGGCGCCCTCGTCTCCGACCCGGCCGGGCTGGAGCTGGCCGTCGGCTTCGTCGACGACGTCGCACGCCCCCAGGACGCGCGCGTCGCCGCGCGGGCCCTGGCCAGGCTCGGCCGCAAGGCGGGCGCAGCCTCGTTCCTCAGCCCGGTGGACCGCGCGCTGTTCCGCACGGGCGCCCTCGTCGCGCCGGTGCTGCCGCGCGTCGTGGTCCCGGCCGCCCGCCTCCGGCTCAAGCAGCTGGTGGGCCACCTGGTGGCCGACGCCGGCCCCGGGCTCGCCGCCCACCTCGCCCGCACCCGCGCCGAGGGGTACGCGCTCAACGTGAACCTCCTCGGCGAGGCGGTGCTCGGGGAGGACGAGGCCCGCGCCCGCCTCGAGCGCACCATCGCCCTGGTCCAGCGGCCCGACGTCGACTACGTGTCCGTCAAGGTCTCCTCCGTGGCGGCACAGCTCGTCACCTGGGACCTCACCGGCTCGCGCGACCGCGTCGTCGAGCGCCTGCTGCCGCTCTACCGCGCCGCCCGCGACCACGGCGTGTTTCTCAACCTCGACATGGAGGAGTACCGCGACCTCGCGCTGACCACCGCGGTCTTCACCGAGATCCTCGGCCGCGACGAGTTCCGCGACCTCGAGGCCGGCATCGTGCTCCAGGCCTACCTCCCCGACGCGCTCGGCGCCCTGGACGGGCTCACCGAGTTCGCGACGCAGCGCGTGGCCGACGACGGCGCCCGTATCAAGGTCCGCCTCGTCAAGGGCGCCAACCTCGCGATGGAGCAGGTGGAGGCCGAGCTGCACGGCTGGCCCCAGGCGCCCTACCCGACCAAGCCCGACGTGGACGCCAACTACGTACGGCTCCTCGACCACGCGCTCCACGCCGGGCGCACGCACGCGGTCCGCATCGGCGCGGCCTCCCACAACCTCTTCCACGTGGCGCTCGCGATCCTGCTCGGCCGGGAGCGCGGCGTGTCCGAGGCGCTCGACATCGAGATGCTCCAGGGCATGGCGCCCGGCGAGGCGGCTGCGGTCCGCGAGGAGGTCGCCCAGGACGGCGGCCGGGTGGTGCTCTACACGCCGGTCGTGCGGGACGAGGACTTCGACGTCGCGATCTCGTACCTGGTGCGCA
Organism: Antribacter gilvus; assembly: GCF_003946865.1. Lineage (GTDB taxonomy): Bacteria > Actinomycetota > Actinomycetes > Actinomycetales > Cellulomonadaceae > Antribacter > Antribacter gilvus. The sequence continues at coordinate 384,239 of NZ_QXTH01000002.1, read as the reverse complement.
GGCTGGAGGAGAACGCGGCCGAGCAGAACTTCCTGCACGGGATGTTCTCTGGCGCCGACGACTCGATGGACCACCACGAGGTGGCCTTCCGGGCCTCGGTCGTCCACGGGGTGCACTACTCGCCCGAGGACGTGACCCCGCGCCGTCGAGGCCGCGCCGAGGACGACGCGGTGCACCCGGGCGACCCGGACGCTGTCGACCCCCCGTTCCGCAACGCGCCCGACACCGATCCCGCCGTCGCCGTCCACCGCGAGTGGGCGCAGCAGGTCGTGGGCCGCGGGTCGGGCTACGTACCCGTCCTCGCCCGCCCGCTCACCGGCACGGACCAGATGGACGACGCCGTCGCCCGGGCCGTCCGCGCCCGCACCGCCTGGGCGAAGGTGGCCCCGGCAGACCGGGCCCGCGTCCTGCGCTCGGCCGCCGCGCACCTCGAGGCGGCGCGCGCCGACCTCGTCGCCGCCATGGTGCACGAGGCGGGCAAGACCGTTGCCGAGGCCGACCCCGAGGTCAGCGAGGCCGTCGACTTCGCCGCGTACTACGCGGAGCGCGCGGTCGACCTCGAACGCGTCCCCGGCGCCACCTTCACGCCGGACGGCGTCACCCTCGTCACGCCGCCGTGGAACTTCCCCGTCGCCATCCCCATCGGCGGCGTGCTCGCGGCGCTCGCGGCCGGCTCGGCGGTGCTGGCCAAGCCCGCCCCGCCGACCCCGCGCTGCCTGGAGGTCGCCGTCGAGGCCGTGCACGCGGCGTTCGACGAGGTAGCGCCCGAGATCGGCCTCGACCCGGCCCTGGCCCGCACGGTGGTCCAGCTCGTCCGGGTGCCCGACGGCGACCTCGGCCGCCACCTCGTCACCCACCCCGACGTGGCGAGGGTGGTGCTGACCGGCTCGATCGAGACCGCCGAGATGTTCGCCTCGTGGCGGCCGGAGCTCACGGTGCTCGCGGAGACGTCGGGCAAGAACGCGGTCGTCGTGACGCCCTCGGCCGACCTCGACCTCGCCGTGGCCGACGTCGTCCGCTCGGCGTTCGGGCACGCGGGCCAGAAGTGCTCCGCCGCCTCGCTGGTGATCCTCGTCGGGTCGGTGGGCGACCCGTCGTCGGCCACCGGCGAGCGCTTCCGCCGCCAGCTCGTGGACGCGGTGCGGTCGCTCGCCGTCGGGCCCGCCACCTCGCTGTCCACGACGACGGGGCCGCTCACCGAGCCGGCGCAGGGCAAGCTGCTGCGCGCCCTGACCACCCTCGAGCGGGGGGAGACCTGGCTGGTGCGGCCGCGCCGCCTCGACGAGGAGGCCCGCGAGGCCGGGCTCGGCTCCGGCCGCCTGTGGACCCCGGGGGTGCGCGACGGCGTCCGGCCGGGCTCGTTCTTCCACCTCACGGAGGCGTTCGGCCCGGTCCTCGGGATCATGACGGCCCGGAACCTCGCCGAGGCGATCGAGCTGCAGAACGGCGTGGCCTTCGGGCTCACGGGCGGCCTGCACTCGCTGGACGACGACGAGATCGCCACGTGGCTCGACCGCGTCCAGGTGGGCAACGCCTACGTCAACCGCCACATCACCGGCGCGATCGTGCGGCGCCAGCCGTTCGGCGGCTGGAAGGCGTCGGTGGTGGGCCCGGGCGCCAAGGCGGGCGGGCCCCACTACGTGGCCCAGCTGGGCAGCTGGTCCGACGCCGTCGACGTCCCGTCCCGGGCCGCGGCCCCGGCGGAGTGGCTGGCCTGGGCCCTGGCCGACGACGAACGCGCCTGGGCCGAGGAGCTCGGCGTCGAGCACGACCCGTCGGGCCTGCGTGCCGAGGCGAACGTGCTGCGCTACCGGCCGGTACCGGGCCTGACCGTCCGCGTGGCCGACGGCGCGCTGCCGGTCGAGGTGGACCGGGTCGTGGCGGCGGCGCGGCGCGCGGGCGTGCCGGTGACGCTCTCCGGCGACGAGACCACCCACGAGGCGTTCGCCGAGGCCGTGGCCGACGGCCGGGTCGCGGGACGGGTCCGCGTGGTCGGCGACGCCCCGGGTCTGCGCGAGGCCGCCGCGACCCGGCTCGGGTCCGTCACCGTGCTCGACGGGCCGGTGCTGGCGTCGGGCCGTCGGGAGCTGCTCACCGTGCTGCGCGAGCAGGCCGTGAGCCGCACGACCCACCGCTACGGCCACGTGCACGCGAGGTAGCGCCGGCACAGAGCCGCCCGCACAGAGCCGCCGAGGTAGTGCCTCGGTCGGACGGAGGCACTACCTCGGCGGGGAGACCCTGCCGAGGTAGTGGCCTCGGTCCGACGGAGGCACTACCTCGGCGGGGGGATCGCCGACCTCAGTCGGACTCGCCCTCCACCAGGTGGGGGGTGAAGACCTGCGGTGCCTCGGGGACGCGCTTGCCTGCGAGCAGGTCCAGGAGCGTCCCCGTCGCGGCCTCGACCATCTGGACCACGGGGTTGGTGACCGTCGTCAGGCGCGGGGTCATGGCTGCGGCGACGCCGAGGTCGTCGAAGCCCACCACCGCGACGTCACCGGGGACCGACCTGCCCCGGGCGGAGAGGACCTTGAGGACGCCCTCCGCCATGAGGTCGGACGCCACGAAGATCGAGTCCAGGTCGGGGTGCGCGTCGAGCAGCCGCTCGGCGGCCGCCGCGCCGCCCACGGCCGTGAAGTCGCCCTCGACGAGGGCGTCGTCGGGGAGCCCCGCCTTCTGGAGCTCCTCGTGCCAGCCGCGGGAGCGGTCCACCCCGGCCGTCATGTCGAGCGGCCCGGTGATCGTCGCGATGCGCTTGCGGCCCCGCGAGATCAGGCGCCGCGTGGCGATCCGGCCGCCCTCGACGTTGTCGACGTCCACGTAGTGCAGCCCGGTCTCGATGAACGGGCGCCCCACGAAGACCGCCGGGAGGGAGCCCCTGCCCAGCTCGGGCTCCAGCCGGTCGTCCCGGTGGTGCGACGTCACGATGACGCCGTCGACGTGACCGCTCCGCAGGTACCGGGCCATCTGGCCCGGAAGCTCGCCCGGGCGGGACAGGAGCAGCACGAGCTGCAGCTCCGTCCCCGCCAGGCCGTCGCTGACCCCGCGGAGGGTCCCCGCGAGGAACGGGTCGGTCAGGATGCGCGCATCCGGCTCGGGGACCACGAGTCCGATCGAGTCGGTACGCCGGGTGACGAGCGACCGTGCGGCCCGGTTCGGGGCATACCCGAGCCGGGCGACGGCGTCGTCCACGGCGGCCTGCGCCTCGGGCGAGACACGCAGGCCGCCGTTGATCGCGCGGGACGCCGTCGACCGGGAGACGCCGGCAGCCTGCGCGACGTCGTCCAGGGTGGGGGGTCCGCTGTTCGTCACTCCGCAGCGACCGCCTCGATGGCGGGGTTGGCCAGCGGCGGCACCGAGTTCTCGGTGGCCACGCCGCCGTACCAGAGGCCGGACGCCTTCACGGTGCGGTCCTGGGTCTCGTAGTCCACGCGGACCAGACCGAACCGCTTGCCGTAGCCCCACGCCCACTCGTAGTTGTCGAGCAGCGACCAGCCGAAGTAGCCGCGCACGTCGGCGCCCTCGTCGATCGCGTCCTTGATCGCCCGCAGGTGCACGTCGATGAACTCGACCCGGCGGTCGTCCTGGACGAAGCCGTTCTCGTCCGCGACGTCGTCGTAGGCGCAGCCGTTCTCCGTGACGTACAGCGCGATGCCGCGGGGGCCCGTGTAGTCCTCCTGCAGGCGCAGGAGGAGCCGGGTCAGGCCCTCGGGCTGGACCTCCCAGTTCTGGTCCGTGATCGGGAGGCCACGCGGGTGCGTGTACGCGCCGTCGCCGCCGGGGAACGGGGACGACGACGGACGGGTCACCGGGGCGCCGCCCTCGAGGCTCGTCACCGGGGGCGTGGCCGACACCGCGTTGCCGTGGTAGTAGTTCACACCCAGCGAGTCGATCGGCGTGGAGATGATCTCCAGGTCGCCGTCCTGGATGTACTTCTCGAGGCCGTACTCGGCCACGTCGGCCAGCACGTCCTCGGGGTACGCGCCCCGCAGGACCGGGTCCGCGAAGATCCGGTTGAACCCGCCGTCGAGCCGGCGGGCGGCGTCCACGTCCGCAGGGTTCTCGGGGTCCAGCGGGTCCTCGACCTCGAAGTTGAGCGTGATGCCCAGGTTGGCCTCGGGGGCGCGCTCGCGCAGGGCCTGGACCGTGAGCCCGTGGCCGAGCATGAGGTGGTGGGCTGCCGCGAGACCGTCCTCGCGGGACTGCCGGCCGGGGGCGTGCTGTCCGCCGGTGTAACCCAGGAAGGCGGCGCACCACGGCTCGTTCAGCGTGGTCCACACGCCGACGCGGTCACCGAGCGCCTCGTGCATCGTCACAGCGTAGTCGCGGAAGCGGTACGCCGTGTCACGACTCGCCCAGCCGCCCTGCTCCGCCTCGATCGCCTGGGGGAGGTCCCAGTGGTAGAGCGTGAGCCACGGCAGGATGCCCGCGCCGAGGAGCTCGTCCACGAGGCGCGAGTAGTAGTCGATGCCGGCCTGGTTGACGGTGCGGCCACCAGGGACGACGCGAGCCCAGGACGTCGAGAACCGGTACGCCTTGATGCCGAGCTCCTGCATCAGCGCGACGTCCTGCGGGTAACGGTGGTACTGGTCGCAGGCGACCTCGCCGTCCTCCTGGTTGAGCACGGCGCCCGGGACGTGCGCGAAGACGTCCCAGATGGAGTCCTCCCGACCGTCCTCGTGGGCGGCGCCCTCGACCTGGTAGGCGGCGGTCGCCGCTCCCCAGAGGAAGTCGGTGGGGAACGCGACCTGGCCGGTGGCGTTCGCCGTCGGCTCTGTGCGCGGTACCGACGGGGTGAACGGCAGTGCGGTTCCGGGCGCGGGGATCCGGGCCACGCCGCCCGTCGTCTGTGTGTTCATCCCTTGACAGCTCCTTGCATGATGCCGGCGACGAGCTGTCGGCCGACGAAGGCGAAAATGACGAGCAGCGGCAGCGTCACGAGGAACACCCCGCCCATGATGAGCGAGAAGTCGTCGTGGTAGCCCGCCCGTAGATTCTGCACCGCGATCGGGAGCGTCGGGTTCTGAGAGCCCAGGACGATCGCCGGCCAGAAGAAGTTTGTCCACTGCTGGACGAAGGTGAAGAGGCCCAGCATGGCGGCTGCGGGACGGGCCGCCGGGAGCGCGATGCTCCAGAACGTGCGGAACATCGAGGCGCCGTCGACCCGGGCTGCCTCGACGAGCTCGTACGGCAGCGCCTCCTCGAGGTACTGCGTCATCCAGAACACGCCGAACGCCGAGACCAGCGACGGCACGATGACCGCCTCGATCTTGCCGACCCAGCCCAGGTCCGACATGAGGATGTACATCGGGATGACGCCGAGCTGGGTGGGGACCGCCATCGTCGCGATGACGAAGACGAGCAGGGGACCACGGCCCTTGAAGTTCAGCTTGGCGAACGAGAAGCCCGCGAGCGTCGAGAAGAGCACGACGGCGAGGGACACGGTCACCGCGATGATCGTCGAGTTGGCCAGCGCCAGCCAGAAGTTGATCTGCGTCGACGCCATCACCTCGCTGAACCGCTCGAGGATGCTCAGGTCCGGCAGCCACTGGGGGATGGCGCTCTGGGAGATGGACACCTGGTCGGACGAGCCGAGCAGCAGCGTGTAGTAGAGCGGGAACACCGAGAGGACGAGCACCAGGCCCAGAACGGCGTAGGTGACCCAACCCGGACGGCGGACGGCCGAGCCCGCGCCGTGCGAGTCGTTGGCCGCCCGGCGGCGCCGGGCTGCGGACTTCGCCGCTCCCTTGCCCGCGGTCTGTGCGATGACGGCGACGGAGCTCATGAGTTCCTCCGGTCGGTGGTGGTGGACGAGTGCTTGGGGCCGTGGCCGCTGGTGGGCGCCCGCGGACCGGGCCGGCCTGCACCGGCAGCCTTGGCCTCCTGGAGGAGCCGCTTCGTCACGGAGCGCTTGACGCGCGGCGCGCGCGGGCCCGACGACGCGATGCGGCGCGCCACCAGGAAGTTGATCAGGCCGATGAGCACGATCAGGAGGAAGAGCATCCAGGCGACGGCGGCGGCACGGCCGAAGTCACGCTGGCCGCCCCAGGCGACGTCGTACATGTACAGCACGGTGGTCATCCACTGGCGGTCGGCGCCGCCGAGGCCGGTCTGGTCGTAGAGGCGCACCTCGTCGAAGATCTGCAGGCCGCCGATGCTCGCCGTGATGACGACGAAGATGATGGTGGCGCGGATCTGCGGGATGGTGACCGAGAAGAACTGGCGGGCCCTGCCGGCCCCGTCGATGGTCGCCGCCTCGTACAGGTCGCGGGGTACGGCCTGCATGGCTGCGAGGAAGATCAGTGCGTTGTAGCCGGTCCAGCGGAAGTTCACCATCGTGGAGATGGCGAAGTGGCTCGCGAGGCGGTCGGAGTGCCAGCGGACGGGCTCGAGCCCGATCAGCTCGAGCATCGCGTTGATCACGCCGTACTGGTCCGCGAACAGCCGTCCGAAGATGAGCGAGACGGCGATGGGTGCCACCACGTAGGGGATGAGCACGCCCATGCGCCAGAACGTCGCGTTGCGGATGTTCTGGTCGAGCAGCGCCGCGATCGTGATCGCGACGACCAGCTGCGGCAGCGACGACAGCAGGAAGATCGAGAACGTGTTGACGAGCGACTTCCAGAAGACCGCCTGCGCGAGCACATCGTCGAAGTTCTGGAGGCCCACGAACTCGCCCTGTCCGCCGAGCAGGTTCCACTCGTGCACCGACACGACCGCCGTGTAGACGAGCGGGAACAGGCCGGTGATCCCGAACAGGATGAAGAAGGGCGAGATGTAGAGGTACGGCGAGACCTTGACGTCCCACCTGCTCAGCTTCTGCGAGAACCCGAGCCGACGGGGTGGGCGTTGCCTGTGGGCGCCGAGCCCTGGCACGGGCTCCGTGGATGTGAGGGTGGCCATGTCGTCTTCCTGGGTCGTGCCTCGCACCGGTGCGAGGCGTGGAGCGCGCGGACGGGATCAGCGGCAGGCCGGGCCGGTGCAGTGCACCGGCCCGGCCCGCTGGGTGTGCTCAGGGCTCAGTGGCCCTCAGCGTGCCGGTCAGAGACCGAGTGCCTGGAAGGCCTCGATCGCCTTGTCCCACGAGGCCGCGGGGTCGTCCGACTTGTCCACGTCGACGCGGGTGATCGCGTCGGTGATCGTCGTGTGGATGTTGAAGTAGTTCGGGCCCTTGAACGGGTTGCTCTCGATCGCCTTGGCGCGGTTCGAGAAGATGGCACCGGTCGGGGCGTTGTTCATGAACTCGTTCGTGAACTCCTGGACCTCAGGGGAGTCCTGGGCCTCGAGCTGCGACGGGAAGGTGCCCGCCTCGACGAACGCGGACGTCTGCTGCTCCGGCGCGGTCAGCCACGCGGCCAGCTTCTGGGCAGCGTCGGTGTTCTTGCCCGAGGCCGGGACGGTGAGGAACGAACCGCCCCAGTTGCCACCGCCGCCGGGGAAGACGTCGGCGACGTTCCAGCCGGTGACACCACCGGAGTTGCTCTCGATCGGCCCGGTCATCCAGGACGGGCAGAGCATGGTCGCGAAGGCGCCCTTGCCGAAGGCGGCGTTCCAGTCGTCGCTCCACTGGCCGAGACCAGCGGACAGACCCTTGGCCGACTGGGCCGTGATCGTGTCGTAGATGTCCTTGATCTCGTCGTTGGTGGCGAGGTCCTTCGGCGTGCCGTCCTCGTTCTCGTACGCGAAGTCGATCTGGTTGACCATGCCCTGCGCGATGGCGGTGCCGGCGTCGTACCAGGCGACGTCGGACGCGGCGACGAACTTCTCGCCCGCGGCGAAGTACTCGTCCCAGGTGGCGTCCTCGCCACCGATGAGCTCGGCGACCGCCGCCGGGTCGGACTCGAGGCCGGCTGCCTCGAACAGGTCCTGGCGGTAGCAGATGGCCTCCGGGCCGATGTCCGTGCCGTAGCCGATGAGGGCGCCGTCAGGCGTGGTGGCCTGCTCGACCTTCCAGTCGAGCCAGCGGCCCTCGAGCTCCGGGTCGGTCAGGTCCACGAAGAGCTCGGGGTACTCCATGAGCTCGGGCAGCCAGTCGACCTCGATGGCCTCGATGTCGGCCAGGCCGTCGCCGCCCGCGGCGAGCTTGGTCGTGAGGTTCGTGCGGGCGTCGCCCGACTGCGCGGCGACGATCTGCTCGACCTTGACGCCGGGGTTCTCCGCCTCGTACTGAGCGAGAAGCTCGTCGGTGTAGCCGAAGTTGTTGAAGGTGGCGACGGTGAGGGTGATGTCCTCGCCCTCGACGGTGTCGTCGCCTTCGCTCGGGCCGCCGCACGCGGTGAGGGCGAGGGCGAGGGTGGCGATGCCGGCGGACGCAGCGAGAGCGCGCCGGCGGGTGGGTCGGGTGCTGCTCAGCACGGGTGACTCCCTTGTCTTCAGGACGTGTCGGAGCTGACGCGTCTCGTTCGTGTGGTTGCGCTCCCACAACGTGGTGGTAGCGCTTCCATAGCGTGCTCAGATGGTGCCCCCCTCTGCAAGGGCGCGTCAACCCATCTGAGGCCTGGATCACCCGCTCGTCATGGTCTCGGGACCATAACGTCCCTGGTCACGAGCGTTTCGAGGGCAAAGACGTGACCCGATCGTTACGAGCGGATGTCCGGCATATCGCCGTTTGGCCTGTCTCGGTCGCCGGCCAGCCAGGCCCGTCCAGCCTCCGCCTCCGCCTCCAGGGTGCCGCGCACGGCGCTCGCCGCGGCCTCCTCGACCACGCCTCCGAACAAGGGGACCGACGCCGTGACGTCACCCGAGTACGCGAGGCGCGTGCCGCCGTCGGGCAGCGGCTCGAGGGCCATGGTGCCCACCACGCGGACCGGGGCGCCGAGGATCTCCATGGCCACCGAGCCCACCCGGCGGCCGCCCGCGGCGGCCTCCCAGGCCTCCGCCTGCCGGATCTCCAGCTCGTCGCCCACGAAGGGGCGGGCCTGCACGGGGATCTGGTCGGTCGAGAACGTGCGGCGGACCACCACCGTGAACCCGGACTCGACGGAGCCCGTCACGTCCGCCTGCTCGACGGTGTCGGTGCCCGCCGTGCGGCGGGCGCGCCAGCGGACGAACTCCTCGTCGGCGAGCATCGCCGAGACGTCGTCGAGGGTCGCGGGAAACGTCAGTTCGACGGTCAGGTGCACGGGCTCTCCTCGTGGCGTACCGGTGGTGTGAACTCTAACCTGGGCCCCGCGGGCGGTGGATGGCTCGTCCGGCGGGTACGACGTCCGGCGGACCCCGTCGGTTCCCAGGGCGTGGCCGCCACGGCGCCACGTCCCCGCGCGGCCTCTAGGCTGGGCGGGTGTCCGCCATGAGTGACCTGATCGCCCAGCACGCCGAGCTCGAGCCGGCAGACGTGGAATGGCTCCACCTGCTCGTGGGTGACTGGCAGGTCGTCTCCGACCTCGCCTTCGCCGACCTCGTGCTCTGGCTGCCCACCCCCGACGGCAGCTTCGTGGCCATCGCGCAGTGCCGCCCCTCGACCGGGGCGACCGTCCACTACGACGACATCGTGGGCTCGCTCGCTCCCGAGGGGCAGCGCCCACAGCTTGCCCGCGCCCTCGACGAGGCGCGGGCGCAGAGGTCGCGCGAGCCGCGCTGGTTCGGCGCGTACGCGGTGCGCGAGGAAGCCGTCCCGGTGGTGAACAAGGACAAGCCGATCGCCGTCGTCGCCCGGCAGACCAACCTGGGTTCCGGGCGCACCCCGTCCCGGCTCGAGCTCAACTATGTCGAGGCCGCCGACGACCTCATGGCGATGATCGCCCGCGGCGAGTTCCCGTCGCCCAACGCGGCGACCGGCCCGCGCCGCGGCGCGCCGCGCGTGGGTGACGGGCTGATCCGCCTCAACTCCGAGGGCGAGGTCCTGTACGCGTCGCCGAACGCGCTGTCGTGCTTCCACCGCCTCGGCGTGATCGGGCCCCTCGTGGGCCAGTCGCTCGTCGAGGTCACGGCTGACCTGCTGGAGAACCAGAAGAACCCCGTCGACGAGTCGCTGCCGCTGGTGGTGATGGGGCGCGCGCCCTGGCGCACCGACGTGGAGGCGCGCGGGGTGGCGCTCTCGCTGCGCGCCCTCCCGCTCACGGACCACGGGCAGCGGATCGGTGCCGTCCTGCTCTGCCGCGACGTGTCGGAGCTGCGCCGCCGCGAGCGGGAGCTGATCACCAAGGACGCGACGATCCGCGAGATCCACCACCGGGTGAAGAACAACCTCCAGACGGTGGCCGCTCTGCTGCGCCTCCAGGCGCGGCGCATGGACCTCCCCGAGGCGCGGGCCGCGCTCGAGGAGGCCATGCGGCGCGTCGCGACCATCGCGCTGGTCCACGAGAGCCTGTCCCAGACGCTCGACGAGTCCGTGGAGCTCGACGACATGGTGGGCCGGGCGCTCCGCCTCACTGCCGACGTCGCCTCGGCGGGCACCAGCGTGCGCACCGTGCGGACGGGCTCCTTCGGGCTCGTGCCCGCCCAGGACGCCACGCCGCTCGCCCTCGTGCTCACCGAGCTCGTCACCAACGCGGTGGAGCACGGGTTCCGGGGCAAGGCCAGCGGCACCGTCGAGATCGGCGTGGAGCGGCAGGGCTCCGCCCTGCGGGTCGTGGTGGCCGACGACGGCGTGGGCCTCACCGAGGGGCGCGGGCCCGGGAGCGGCCTCGGCACGCAGATCGTGCGGACCCTCGTCACCAACGAGCTCGGCGGCACCATCACGTGGGACGTGCGGGAGGGCGGCGGCACCGAGGTGGTGCTGGAGCTCATGCTGCGCGACGGGGCGAGCAGCGGGCTGATGCCGTGACACGACTCAGGCCCGAGCGCCAGGGGAGCTCGGGCCTGAGGGGGTCCTGAAGGGGTGAGGCGGGTCAGCCGGCGCGACGTGCGCGGGCGGTGCGACGCTTGAGAGCGCGACGCTCGTCCTCGCTCATGCCGCCCCATACTCCGGCGTCCTGCCCGGAGTCGATGGCCCACTTGAGACAGGTGTCGACAACCTCGCAACGGCGACACACGGCCTTGGCTTCCTCTATCTGCAGGAGGGCAGGGCCCGTGTTGCCGATGGGGAAGAAGAGCTCGGGGTCCTCGTCGAGGCATGCCGCGCGGTGGCGCCAGTCCATGGTTCGCATACTCCTAAGAAGGAACGGGCCCGTCGTCCTGTGGGGGGTCCTAGGCCGCCACGGACCCTTCGCCGGCATCGTCAGTCGTGCGTTCTGGGGGCGCAGGACTGGATCGAAAACGTTGTTGCCGGGGGTCGGTGCGGTCGTGGACGCGGGTTTGTTCGGGGGGTGGTGTGGGATTGCTCCATCAAGATTCACACCTCGTGAAGCGTCGCACAAGGGGTTACGGCAAAGTTTCTTCGAGATGTCCCGTGAGGTATCCGTCACACTATTGTGAAAGCCCAGATCATCGCTATCCTGGTGCGTCATGCCTGGACCAGACAGCCAATCCGCACCAACACCTTCGCGATTGATCCGTTCCCTCCGCGCCCTTCTCATGGTAGAGGCGGGAGCGCTCTCGGTGTTTGCGGTGGTGCTCCTCGTCGAGCTGTTCTCGGGAGGATCCCAGTCGGCCGGCGTCAGCATCTTCCTGATGGTCTGCGCCGCCGGGGCGGCCTGGGCGCTCGTGGCCGCCGGGCGGGCTCTGGCCCGGGGGAGCCGGGGCGCTCGGGGCGTCATCATGACGTGGCAGCTCTTCCAGATCCTCGGTGGCATCGCCGCGGTCGGCAGCGGAGTGCGGTGGGGCGTCCTTGCCGGTGTGTTTGCCCTGGTGCTGGCCGTGGCGGTCGTGGTCCTGCTGGTGAGCCGGCCGGTGACGGAGGCGACGACGGGTCACGGGGCCGGCCACTGACGACCGGCGGGGCTGATGTGCTGGGCCTAGCACTGACACCCGCCGGGCACCGACACCCGCCGAACTTCCGCTTTTGGGCTGATTTCCCAGAATGCCCTCGGTGGCGTTCCGACCCTTCTGCGGACAGCAGAAATCGTACGCCTGTGCGAGCGGTTCGTGGTTGTCGGTGGGAGAATTTATTCTATGACGATCCCGCCCGGCAGCCTTCTCGCTCCGTCGGTGATGTCGCAGGAGCAGCCTGAGGCGTACCGGTCGGCCGATGTCGCGCGCCTGGCTGAGGTTGCCGCGCAGCCACGCCTCGAGGACCTGCACGCGGCGGTCGCGGAGATGGTGGCCGTCCAACGGCGGATCAACACGCTGGGCGGCCACCTGCTGGTCGCCGTCGAGCGGGCTCGGCGCATCGCCGTGCGCCTGGAGGACCAGGTGCTGGCCGCGGACTCTCCACGGTTGCGTGAGCTCGACCCGGGGCGGGCCGCTGACCTGGCGCGTCGCGCGCTGGTCGAGGAGACCAAGAACGCGCTGGGCGTCGGTCCGCGCACCGCTCAGGGACTGCTTGCCGACGCGGAGCTGCTCACGGGGAGGGCGCCCGCCACGCTCGCGGCCGTGCTGGACGGGGAGCTGTCGGAGCGGCACGCTCGTGCGTTCGCCGACGAGGTGGCCGATCTCCCGCCGGGCGAGGTGGCGGCAGTCGAGCGCACGGTGCTGCCCGGCGCCCCGACCCGCTCTCTGTCCGACTTTCGGCATCGCGTGCGGCAGGTTCGCGATCTGATCCACCCGGTCCCACTCGAGGTGCGCCACGCGGACGCCACCGCCCGGCGCGGAGTGTGGGTAGACCCGGCTCCGGATGGCATGGCGACCCTGACCGCGCTGCTGACCACGACAGCCGCCCACGCGATTCACGACCGGCTCACCCAGACGGGCCGCGCGGCAGGGACGGACGGCGACCCCCGCACGCTGGCGCAGCTGCGTGCCGACACGCTCACCGACCTGCTGCTCGACGACGGGACGCTCGACCGGTTCGGGGCGGCAACCGTGACCGGACCGCTCGGGTCGGACGAGAGTGCCGCCCCGAACGCGGCGGTCGACGGTGGTGCGGACGGTGATGCCACGGAAGTGGTCGTGGCGGAGCCCGGTGCCGCAGAAGAGGTCGCAACAGACGTAGCCCTTCCGGCAGGCGCGGACGATCCCCACGCGGCCGACGATCCCCACGCGGCCGGAGAGCCCGTTGCGGGGGAGGCCTGCACGTCTGAGGTCACGGCGGCCCCCGAGGATCCGGTTCGGTTCGCGCCCGGCGAGACCGACTCACCGCAGTTCCTCGCGCGCCTGGCCCGAGCGGTGCGACCGCACGTCCAGGTGACCGTGCCCGCGACCACGCTCTTGGGCGGATCCACACCGGGGAGTCTCGATGGGCACAGTCCCATCGATCCGGACACGGCTCGTGCCCTGGCGGCCTGGGCGCCGAGCTTCAAGCGACTCCTGACCCATCCGGAGTCGGGCGCTGTGCTGTCGGTCGGTCGGGACTCCTACGTGGTGCCGGCCGACCTACGGGAATGGCTCCGGGTGCGCGACGTCACGTGCAGGTTCCCGGGGTGTGCCCGTGCCGCCGTGCGCTGTGACGTGGACCACACGACCGACTGGGCCGCCGGCGGGCGTACAGCGGCCGACAACCTGGCTCACCTCTGCCGTGCTCACCACACGCTCAAGCACCGGACCGCCTGGAGCGTGCGGCACACGGGCGGCGGCGTGCTCGACTGGACGTCGCCTGCGGGTCACCGGTACACGACGGTCCCGGGGAGTGCCGTCGTGCGCACGGTCTCTCGGACATGCGCAGCGCTGACCGACGTGCTGCCGGAGCCGCCGCCCGAGCACGACCTGAGCGACCCGCCGTTCTGACGGGCGCTCCTGTGGCGCCGGCGTCGCTCTCACGGCGACAGCACCTGGCAGAGCACCGGCTCGTCACGGTCGAGCCAGACGCCGCGCCCCGGTGGACCGCCTGCCCCCGCGTACGCCGAGGGTGCGCCGAGCGACAGGTTCCCCGCCCGGTCGCCCGAGAGCAGGATGAGTCGTGGGCCAACCCGGGAGCCCAGCCCGCCGAGCCCCGCCCCGTCCGAGCTCAGGGCGAACGCGGCGCCACCGGTCAGTGCGGCGAGCAGCGGGTCCTTGCCGAACGGCGCGGAGCCCAGCGCCGCGCGCACGGCCTCGACCCCGTCCACGACCACGACAGTCGTGCCCGTGCCCGTGCCCGTGCCCGTGCCCGTGCCGGACGGGTCGGCGAGCGACCACAGCAGGTCGGCGAGCCGCCCCGGCTCGTACGGTCCGGTCAGCGTGCCGAGGCGTGGGTGACCGGCGAGACCGTTGAACGCCGTGGCGTCCCTGGCGTTCGCGACCACCACCTGGACGTGCTGTCCAGTGTCCAGCGCGGCGGCCGCCACGGCCACCAGCGCCGTGGTGCGACCTGATCGCGGCCTGCCCACCACGGCGAGGTGCCCGCCCCAAGGGTCCCAGGCCACGGCCACCCGGCGCTGCTGCGCGGGCACCTCGCCCAGAGCCAGAACGATGCTGCCCGGCGGCGAAGCGGGCAGGTCGGTCGTGCGGGCCAGCAGGGGGAGCGCGGGCAGCCAGGGCGGCGGACCGGCCACGTGCCCAAGCCTGGCGGTCGCGCGCCTGACGGCGGCCACGATCTCGTCGGCGATGTCGGGGTCCGGGGCCGTGCGGTCATCAGGGTGCACCGCGACGTCCAGCCGGCCACCTGCCGCACCGGCCCTACCGCTTGTGCCCGTTCCACCGCCTGTCCCGGCTCCACCGGCCCCAGGTGCCGCAGGGTCCCCCTGCCCGCGGGCCGGCGGCCACACCGGGGCCCGTCGGACGAGCTCCGGCTCTGCCCACGGACGCCCTCCCGCCCGCGCGCACTGGAGCACGACCGGCGCGGCGGAGCCGAGCCGGAGGACCGCGCGCCCTGGCAGGTCGACGGGGATCTGCGCGGCGAGCGGCGACTCCACGATGTCGCGTGACTCGAGAGCGTCGACCACGCGGAGCGCCAGCCGCGCCCCGACGTTCGCCCGGAGCTCGGCGCTCACCGCACCTGCGGGACGCTGGGTGGCGAGCACGAGGTGCACTCCGAGGGACCTGCCCTGGGACGCGGCGCGCAGGAGGCCGGGGAGGAACTCCGGCAGGTCCTCGGCGAGCGCGCGGAACTCGTCGATGACCACGACGAGGCGCGGCAGGACGCCGCGCGGCAGGTGAGCGACGTCCGCGGCTCCGTGCGCGGCGAGCACCGTCTCGCGCCGCCGCAGCTCGGCGCGCAGGCCGGTGAGGGCCCGGCCCGCGAGACCTGGGTCGAGGTCTGTCACCTGACCGACGACGTGCGGCAGCCCGGTGCAGGAGCCCAGGCTCGCCCCGCCCTTGAAGTCGACCAGGACGAGGGAGAGATCGGCGGGTGAGCGGCGCAGGGCGAGCCCGAGCACGAGCGACTGCAGCAGCTCGGACTTGCCGGAGCCCGTGGTGCCGGCGACGAGGAGGTGCGGTCCGTCGGCCACGAGATCGAGGTGGACGACGCCGTCGGCCGACACCCCGAGCGGCACGGCCCAGTCCGGTCCCGCTGCCCAGCGGGAGGCGATCTGGCCGGCGTCGGGGCGGGGACCGTACGGATGGAGCGCGGTGAGGGGCACGACGCGCGGCAGGCGCGGGTCGGTGGCCGGGGTCCCGTCCAGCACCTCCGGCGTCGGGTCGGGGCCGGCCGGGAACCGGCCGAGCCAGGCTGCCGACGCCAGCCGCCGGGCCAGGCGTTCTGCCCACTCGGCGCTCACCCCCGCAGCAGGGCCCACCACCGTGCCGTCGGGGCCGTGGACCCGCAGGACGCCGCCGCTCACATGGGCCTCTGTGGGGCACCAGCCGGACAGGCGAGGCGTCGTCCGGGCGGTCCCCGCCCCGGCGTCGGCCGCTCGGGTGTGGCACAGGAGGACCCCGCCGCCTGCTCGCGCTGCGCGGTCGGCGAGCGCCACGTCCGCGAGGGAGCCGTCGGTATCCACGACGAGGATGCCGCGCGGCTCGGGCTCACGACCGCCCGCCCACGCCCCCGGCAGCCAGCGATACCAGGTCCAGGCCGCGGCGCCGCGGCCGGCGACCCGCACGGGGACCGACTGCGCGGCGAGCTCGGCGACCACGGCCCGTGCCAGGGCGCGAGCGTCCTCCGGCAGCCCGTGGACCGCGAGAGCCCCGTCCGAGAGGAGGGTGCGCGCCAGCCGGCCCGGGGACCCGGGCCGGTGGTCGGGCCCGGGGTGCGGTCGGGTCGCGGTCCGTCGGTGACCGGTGGCGCCGGGTCCCGTCGCCGCGGCCCAGGCGCCCGGGGAGGCGTTCTGGGCCGCGACGGCGAACGCCATGAGGCCTGCGGGGCCGGGCAGGATCCGGGGCGCTTCGACCGCTGCGCCGCCCCACGGTTCCGTGCCCGCCGACCGGGCCTCGCCGAGCCCGGCGGAGCGTGCGATGGGGGCGGCGGCGCGGCGCCGCCGGGCAGCCAGGAGCTGGGGGAGGGCCGTGACCAGGCCGACGAGCGCGAAGAGGGCGAGCGCGGGCTGCCGCAGTGCAGCGGCGAGGCCGAGCGAGGCCACCACGGGCAGGAGTGGCAGGAGGACGCCGGACGGTCCCGGACCGGCCGCCGGGGGCGGCGTGAGCCAGCGGGCGAGACCGCCCGGACGCCGCACGACGACGTCCCGGCCGCGAGCCACCCGGCAGAGGAGCGCCCCGAGGGCCGTGGTGGGGGAGAGTTCTCCGGCGGACGGGCCCGTCATGGTCGCGACCACCCACCGCGCGCGGACGGCCTCTTCCTCCCGTCGCCACGCGGGGTCCGTCCGGGTGCTCGTGGTGAGCGTGGCGCCCGGCAGGAGCGGGACCTCGCCGACGCGCCGGGCGTCCGTGAGGGCGGTGCCGTCGACGTGCAACGGTGCGTGCCGCAGCTCCGGCCGGCGTGCGAGGGCGGCGAGCGCGGGGCGCAGGTCCCCGAGGGGCGCCCCGGCGCGCACGAGGAGGTCCTCGCCGGGATGGAGGGTCATGCGGACGGGTTCCGGGGTCACGCCCCCACGGTGCGACGGCGACGGGGGTCGCCGCCCGGGCAGGCCCGGCGGCTGTGCACAGGACCGCTACCCACAGGCTCCGGGTCGGCCTCCGCCCGGCGGAACATCACCAGGGCAGACGTTCGCCCGCCGGAGGAACGTACGGGTGGTTCAGCGCGTAGGTGACCAGTGCCTCCTGCACCCAGCCCGGACGCCGCACCTTGGTGGTCGGGATCTCCAGCGTCCTGACGAGGGCGGAGAGGTGCTCCTGGACCGTGCGGTGCGACATCCCGAGCTGCTCGCCGATCTCCCGGGCTGTGGGCAGGGGTGCGCAGACGTCGCCCTGCATGCGCGGTGCGACGAGCGCGACCATCACCTCGTACCGTCGGCTCGTGGGATCGATGCCCCAGGCCACGGGGACGTCGGACACGCACCATCCCGGCGGGGTGCCGGTAGGTTCCGGGCCGAAGACCGTGAGGATGTGCCCCGTGGCGCCGGCCACCGCGGCGAGGTCGAACGGCGGCGACAGCGTGCCGCCCGGAAGGACGCGGACCTGGTCGTGGGGGTCGTCGAGGTTCCACACGCGCAGCGTGACCGCGCTGCTCGTGTTCGTGAGGTACCAGGCGCCGTCCTCGTCGGCGTAGACCGTCCCGGCACCACCCCGGACGAGCAGGTCGGGCCTGGGGCAGCACCGCGCCACGCAGCCGCTGAACCGCACCGGACGCCCCGCCGGCACGTTCACTGTGTCCCCGGCGTCCGGTTCCTCTCCCCCTGCGGCACGCTTGACCGTGAGCACGACGTCCGTCGCGATGAGTGCAGTCATGATGTCCCCTGTCTTTGCCGGCAGTTGCCCACCGGCCCCCTGGGGACCGTAACAAAACGGACATGATTGTGGCGGGAGAATCCCGCGCGCCGAACCCCGTGTCACCCGGGTACCGCGCTCGACAGGATCCTGCGAAGGTGGTTCACGGCGCGGCGTGCGCGGTACCCGGACGTCCGGCGGATCGACCACGCATACTGGCGGTCGTGCCCGCTCGGAGGAAGCAGTCTGATATGTCCAGCATCACGGGGATCGACGTCACCAAGGCCTTCGGTGACCGCACGCTGTTCGACGGCTTGTCGTTCAAGGTCGCGCCCGGGCAGATGGTGGCCCTCACGGGCCCGTCCGGCTCAGGAAAGTCCACGCTGCTGAACTGCGTGGGGCTGCTGGAGGACGTCACGTCCGGGGCCATCGAGGTGGACGGGCGCGACATCACCACGTTCGGGGGCGGCACCGCCCGCCGGTTCCGCCGGGACACGCTGGGCTACCTCTTCCAGAACTACGCGCTCGTCGAGAACGCGACGGTTCGCTTCAACCTGGACATCGCCCTGGCTCCAGGGCGCAAGGGCGCCCCCGGCATCCCGGCCGAGGAGGCGCTGGAGCGCGTCGGGCTCGGTGGCCGGGGCAAGGAGCCGGTGTTCCGCATGTCCGGTGGCGAGCAGCAGCGCGTGGCCCTGGCCCGTCTGCTCGTGAAGGCGCCGCCGGTCGTGCTCGCCGACGAGCCGACCGGTGCCCTCGACGAGGCCAACGCCGACATGGTGCTCAGCTCCCTGCGGTCCATCGCCGACGACGGTGCCGCCGTGCTCATCGCCACCCACTCCCAGCACGTCGTCGACGCGTGCACGGACGTGCTGCGGGTCGGCAAGGCCTGACGCGCCCCGGCTCAGACCCGGTACGACGACGGCGGTGCTCACCTCCCGTACGAGAGGTGAGCACCGCCGTCGGACAGGGTGGGGTTATTCCACCGCGAGGGCCGCGACCGGTGAGGTCCGCGCGGCGGCGCGGGCAGGGAGCACCGAGGCGACCAGACCCGCCACCAGGGAGATGCCGACCACGACTGCCAGGTCGGTCCACGGCACGACGAGCTGCACGTCGCCCATGAGCGACAGGGCCGTGACCGAGCCTGCCCACCCGTAGAGCACGCCGAGCAGGATGCCGACCCCGGCGCCGACGCCCGCGATGAGGGTGCCCTCGACGGCGAGCATGCGGCGGAGCTGGCCCTTGCTCAGTCCGATCGCGCGGAGCGTCGCGGACTCGCGGGTCCGCTCGATCACGGAGAGCGACAGCGTGTTGGTCACGCCGATCACGGCGATGACCACGGCCACCGCCAGCAGGCCCACGACGATGCCGAGGATCACGTCCACCACCTGCCGGAACTGCGCGGCCTGTGCGGCGGGACCTATCACCATCGCGCCGTCGTCCACGGCGCCGGTCGCGTCCTGGACGTCGGAGAGGACGGTGGTCGCGTCCGCGCCGGTGGCGAGCCGTGCCCACACCGCGTGCGGTACGGCGTCCGCGTCCAGTACCGCGAGGTCCGTCGTCGTGATGATCCGGTTGAGCGGGCCCGCCGTCGTGACGGCCACCGTGAGGTCGAGCGTGCCGTCGGGGCCCGTGGCAGTGATCGTGCCGCCGTCCGCGACCCGCAGGGACGTGGCCGCCCCCTCGGTGAGGAGGATGGTGCCGGTGGTGAGCTTTGCGGCCTCCTCCGGAGTGTTGATCACGCCGGGGAGCGCGTCGGGCTCGACAGCGTTCACGCTGAGGTCGGAGACGTCGCCCAGCGTCACGAAGGAGCCGGCGATCGCGGTACTGGCCGCGAGGCCCTCGACGTCGGCGACAGCCGACCGCACCTCGTCGATCGTCTCGTCGGATCCGGGCGCCACGATGATGTCCGTCGCGAACTCGGAGTCGATCATCGTGTCGGCGGACTGCCGCGCGCCCGCGGCGCCGGTCGACATCATCGTGACGAGCGTGACGCCGATCAGCAGCGCCGTGGACGTCGCCGCGGTACGACGCGGGTTCCGCAGGGTGTTCGCGACGGCGAGCCGGGCCGACGGGCCCGAGCGGTTCACGAGCCGGCCCATCGCTGCGGTGACCTTGGGGAGCCACAGCACCGAACCCAGCACCACGCCGACGAACGAGATCGCGCCGCCGGCGACGCCCGCGAGCAGGCCGACGTCGGGCCGCTCGGCCAGCCCCAGCGCCGCGCCGAGGCCGAGCAGGCCGAAGCCACCCACCGTGGCGAGCGTCGTGAGGACCGCACGCAGGCGCCCGGCACGTCCCCGCAGGGTGGGGGCGTCCGCAGGCCGCAGCGCGGCGAGCGGTGCGACCCGGGTCGCGGCGCGGGCCGGGGAGAGGGCGGCGAGGACCGTCACCGCGATGCCCACCAGCAGCGGCAGCACGACGGCCGTCGCGGTCAGGGAGATCGCCGACGGCAGCGGGATGCCGAGGTCGAACGACGGCGCGACCAGGAGCGCCACCTGGGTGAGGACGGCACCGACGGCCACGCCGGCCAAGGAGGCCAGAGCGCCGAGGATCGCGGCCTCGAGCAGCACGCTGCGGTAGAGCTGGCCGGTGCCCGCGCCGATGCAGCGCAGGAGGGCGAGGGTGCCGGTGCGCTGGGCGACGAGGACCTGGAACGTGTTCGTGATGACGAGCCCCGCGACGAGGAGCGCGACGGCGGCGAACGTCAGCACGAAGACCATGAACACCAGGTCCTGCCCACCGGTCTGCTCGATGGTCTTCGCGGCGGCGCGCGCCTCGGTCGTCTCGACCGCGACGTGGTCGGCGGCCATGCCCGTCGCGGCGGCGGCCCCGGCGAGCGCGTCCCGCAGGTCGGCGGGGACCTCCGTCCCGGTCAGTGGTTCGTCGAGGGCGACCAGGACCTCCTCGTAGGACACGTCCGCGCCCTCCTCGGCGGTCCACGCGGCCACGTCGCCGGCGGTCGCTGCGACCGCGCCACCGGTCCCGGTGAACGCGCCGTACGGGTCGGAGGTGACGCCGGTGATCTCCAGCTCGTCGGTCTGCGCGACGGGCTCGACCATCTCGGCCTCACCCTCGACGCTGCCCTCGCCGGTGCCGCCCTGGGCCGTCTCGGCCTCGTCCGGGTAGACCGAGCGCTGCAGGGTGACCGTGTCGCCGACGCCGACACCGAGCCGCTCGACCACCGACGGCGGGATGGCGATCTGACCGCTCCGGGCGGGCCAGGTGCCCTCGGTCAGCTCCAGGGGGCTCAGGCTCTCGTGCGAGGGGGCGGGGACGAACACCTGGTACGAGCCCTTGCCGGCGTGGCGCAGGTCGCCCCAGAAGGCGGCGAGGGGCTGTACCGCGGCCACCCCGTCCAGGTCGGCGATCGCCGTCACGGCGGCGTCGTCGTAGCGGGTGAGGCCCTCGGGGTCGTCCACGGAGAGGACGAGGTCCGCGGTGGCGTACTCGGCGGCGATCATGTCTCGGGCGGTGCGGTTGATGAGGTCGCCCGCGAGCAGCGTCACGGTGACGAACGCGGTGCCGATCGCGATGGCCACGCCGGCCGCGGTGAGGCGTCCCGCGCTGCGGCGCATCTGGCCGAGCGTGAGGCGGGCGGTGGGGAAGCGGGTGCCGGGCATCAGGCGTCGCCCCCCACGGCGACGGACGGCTCGAGCGTGCGCAGGGCGTCGAGGCCCGCGAGGGCTGCCTCGGGCGTGGGGTCGGTGATGTCGCCGGCGATCTTGCCGTCGGCGATGAGCACCACCCGGTCGGCGTACGCGGCGGCGGCCGGGTCGTGCGTGACCATGATGATGGTGCGGCCCAGCTCCCGCACCGAGCGGCGCAGGAAGGACAGCACCTCGGCGCCCGACCGCGAGTCCAGGTTGCCCGTGGGCTCGTCGGCGAACACGACGTCGGGCTGCGCGATCAGGGCCCGGGCGATGGCGACCCGCTGCTGCTGACCGCCGGAGAGCTCGCCCGGGCGGTGGCTCAGCCGGTCGCGCAGCCCCAGCGTCTCCACCAGCGTCGCGAACCAGGCCTGGTCGACCGTGCCGCCGGCCAGCTCGACGGGCAGCGTGATGTTCTGCTCGGCCGTGAACATCGGCAGCAGGTTGAACTGCTGGAAGACGAAGCCGACCCGGTCCCGGCGGAGCGCCGTCAGGTCGCGGTCGCCGAGGCGCGTGATGTCGGTGGTCCCGAGGAACGCCTGGCCGCTCGTGGCGGAGTCCAGGCCGGCCAGCAGGTGCATGAGCGTGGACTTGCCCGACCCGGACGGGCCCATGATCGCGGTGAACCTGCCCTCCGCGAAGTCCACGTCGACACCGGCCAGCGCGTGCACCTCGGCCTCGCCCTTGCCGTAGGTCTTGGTCAGGCTGCGTGCTCGCACGGCGGGCGAGCCGGCCCCCATGCCGTCGAGGGGTACGTACACGGTGGTGTCCACGGGTTCTCCAGTCGGAGGTGTTCGATGGTCGGTGGTGCACCCGGGCGTCCGGAGGCCGGCTGCCCGGGTGCACCACCGACGCTACGGACACGCCCGCGCGGGGGCATCGGACGCCGGGATGGTCCTTGCCCGCTCCCAGGTCATCCTCAGGTCGTACGGGTGACCCCGACGGCTCGGGGGTCGACCCTGTCAGGACCCCGGGCGGACCAGGCCCGTCTCGTACGCGGTGACGACCGCCTGCACGCGGTCGCGGGCCCCCAGCTTTGCCAGGATGCGTCCCACGTGCGTCTTCACGGTGGCCTCGGCGACGTAGAGGTCGGCGGCGATCTCGGTGTTGGACCGGCCGCGGGCCATCAGCACGAGGACCTCCCGCTCCCGGTCGGTGAGCCCGGCCAGGGCCGCCTCGGCGTCGGAGCGGGCGGGGTCGTCGGCGGGCAGCGCGGTGACGAGGTGCTCGAGGAGCCGCCGGGTCGACGACGGCGCGATCACCGCGTCCCCCTGGTGCACCGTCCGGATGGCGGCGAGCAGCTCCTCCGGCTGGGCGTCCTTCAGCAGGAAGCCGCTCGCGCCCGCCCGGATGGCGTCGAGGACGTACTCGTCGAGGTCGAACGTGGTCAGCACGACGACGCGGGGCGCGCCGTCGGGCGGCACGGCGCCGGGCCCGCCGAGCAGCCGCGCGGTGGTGGCGAGGCCGTCGAGGTGCGGCATGCGCACGTCCATGAGGACGACGTCGACCGGGTGGTCCGCGAGGAGCCGCAGGGCCTGCAGGCCGTCGCCGGCCTCCAGGACCACCGAGAGGTCCGGCTGTGAGTCGATCACCATCCGGAGGCCGGCCCGGACGAGCGGCTGGTCGTCCACGAGGGCGACCCTGACGGGGCCGCCGGCGGGCTCGGGGTGCGGGGCTGCGGGGTTCATGGCTCCTCGGTGGTCAGCGGGCTGGTCGGGGCGGACGGCGCGGGGGCCGCCGTCGGCGGAGGCACCGGGACCGTGAGCCGCACGCGGAACCCACCGCCGGGCCGCGGGCCCGCGGTGAGCGACCCGCCGAACAGGGCGGCCCGCTCCCGCATCCCCGTCAGACCGTATCCCGCGTCCGTGGCGTTGCTCTCCGCGGCCAGGCCTCGCCCGTCGTCGTCGACGCCCAGCTCCACCTCCCGCTCGCCGAACCGGAGCAGGACGCTCACGCGCGGTCCCGGTCCGGCGTGCTTGAGCACGTTCGTGAGCGCCTCCTGGCACACGCGGTAGAGGGTGAGCCCGATGCCGGGCGGCAGGTGTCGTTCCGCACCGATGCGGACGAAGGAGACGCGCACGCCGCTCTCCCTGATCTGGTCCACGAGCTGCTCGATCTCCGTCACGTCCGGCTGCGGCGTGAGCGGCGCCGGCACGGCGCTCGCGGCAGGCTCCGGCACGGCAGGGGAGTCCGACGTCGGCCCGGGTGCTGCCGTCCAGGCCGCCGACAGCACCCGCTCCAGGCCCAGGAGCGACCGGGCCGACCTCACGGCAGGGGCCGAGCCTCCGTCGTCGGGCACCGCAGGCAGGGATCCGGACGTGCCCGAGCCCGGCGCGTCCTCGCGGAGCACGCCCAGGAGGCGCCGCATCTCGGTCAGGGCCGCCCGGCCCGTCTCGGCGATGGTGCCGAGGGCGCGGGTGGCCGCCTCCGGGTCGTTCGCGGCGGCGTAGCGCCCGCCGTCCGCCTGCGCGATGACGACGGAGAGAGAGTGGGCGACGATGTCGTGCATCTCGCGGGCGATCCGCGCCCGCTCGGCGGCCGTGGCGATCTGCGCCTGCTGGTCCCGTTCGATCTCGAGGCGGACGGCGCGCTCCTGCATGGCGACGAGCATCGTCCGGCGGCCGCGCCGCACGAGGGCGAAGGCGAAGACGGCGAGGAACACGAGCGCGGAGAAGATCATCACCGGCACGGACGACAGGACGGTCTCCCCACTCCACCACCACAAGGAGAGGCCGACCGCCACCGACCCGGCCATCGCGGACAGCACGCCCGTCCGGTAGGCCCAGCGCGGCCCGTACACCGTGAGCGTGTACAAGGAGTACGGCACCGCGAGCAGGTCCGCCGGGCCGACGAGGGGGTAGCCGGTCAGCATGTGGCCCAGCGCCGCCGCGTACACGGCGACGGTCGCGGCCACCGGGCGTATCCGGGCCCACGGCAGCGGAGCGATGACCGCGGCCGCCCAGAGGAGCGGGCCGACGGTCCCGCCGTCTCTGTCGGTGCCGTACAGGCTGAGCCCCGTGACGGGCCCCACGACGACCAGCGCGAGGGCGAGGGCGCCGCCGAGGTCCATGAGGAAGCGGTTCTTCTCCGACCATCGCGCGAGGCGCTCGTACCAGCCCATGCGGGTCACATTAGGCGCGACCATTGCGTCGGTGCGTCATCCCGTGGTAGCACTTCTCGTAGCACAACCACCCGAAAGGATTCGGGAAGGGCGAACCCGACACGCGTCGCGGTGACGCCACGGGGTGCGGAATGCCCTAGCATGGGGGAATGACTCACGTACTCCTAGCCGAGGACGACCCGGCCATTGCCGAGCCGTTGGCACGAGCGCTCACCCGCGAGGGTTACGACGTCGTCGTGCAAGGAACCGGCAAAGGTGCGATCGAGAACGCGAGCGGGGCGGACATCGTCGTCCTGGACCTCGGTCTGCCCGACATGGACGGGCTCGACGTCGCGCGCGAGATCCGGGCCAGCGGCCTGACCGTCCCGGTGCTCGTGCTCACCGCGCGCGCCGACGAGGTCGATCTGGTCGTGGGTCTCGACGCCGGTGCTGACGACTACGTCACCAAGCCGTTCCGACTCGCCGAGCTCCTTGCCCGGGTCCGCGCGCTGCTGCGCCGCTCGCACGGCGAGACCGGCGAGGAGGAGGAGCTGCACGCCCAGGACGTCCGTGTCGACGTGGCGGCGCACCGCGCGTTCCAGGGCGATCGCGAGCTGCACCTCACCACCAAGGAGTTCGACCTCCTGCGCGTGCTGGTCGCCAACGCCGGCTCGGTCGTGGTCCGCGACACCCTGATGCGCGACGTCTGGGGCTCGGACCCGGTGGGTTCCACCAAGACTCTCGACATGCACGTGTCGTGGCTCCGCCGCAAGCTCGGCGACGACGCCAACGCACCGCGCTACGTCTCGACCGTGCGCGGCCTCGGCTTCCGGTTCGAGATCGGGGCGAGCTAGTCGCATGCGTGAGCGGGTGAGGACCGCCACACTGACAGCGGTCTACGTGGCGGTCCTCCTCCTCGGGCTCCCCCTGGCGGTCTTCGGGGCCAAGTACGTCTACGCCATCGAGGAAGAGCGCGTCCACACCCGGGCGGTGGACGTTGCGGTGTGGTTCGAGAACCGGTCCGAGCAGCTTGCCGAGGAGGACCCGGCGACGGTCGCCCAGGTCTCGGAGTACCTGGAGGCCAGGGCCGCCGGCCAGGACTCCGACCTCACGGCGTACATCCAGGTCACGATGCCCGACGGCAACGTGTACCAGACGGGCGAGCCGCCGGCTGAACCGAACATCGAGGAAGCCGCCAACAGCGAGGAAGGGCGACTCTACGTCATCGTCCAGGCTCCGGCCTGGCCCGCGTACGTGAAGGCGTCGTACGCGGTCGTCCTCGTCGCGCTGGCCTGCGCCGCGGCGATCGCGGCGGGCTACATCATGGCGTCCTGGCTGGCGAACCGCCTGGCCGCGCCCTTCGTGTACCTCGCGGCGTCGGCCGAGCTGCTCGGTTCCGGCCAGGTGCGGCCGCAGTTCGAGCCCACGAACGTCGAGGAGATCGACCTCGTCGCCGCCGAGCTCGCCCGCAGCGCCGACCGGCTCGCCAGCCGTCTCGCCGTCGAGCGGCAGTTCACCTCCGACGCCTCGCACCAGCTCCGCACCCCTCTGACCGCGCTGACGATGCGGCTCGAGGAGATCACGCTCCTGTCGACCGAGCCGGAGGTGCAGGAGGAGGCCCGGATCTCGCTGGAGCAGGTGGAACGCCTCGTGGGCGTCGTGGACGACCTCCTGGCCCGCTCGCGGAAGGCGCAGGGCGGCACCACGGAGACCGTCGACCTCTCGGTCGTGCTCCGTCAGCAGGAGGAGGAGTGGCGCCCCACCTTCGAGAAGGAGGGCCGCCACCTGGCAGTCGAGGTGCCCGAGGACCTTCAGGTCCTCGCGACCCCGGGTGCCCTCGCCCAGGTGCTGTCGACCCTCATCGAGAACTCGCTCAAGTACGGCGACGGCACCACCACGCTGCGCGCCCGGCTCTCCGGGAACACGGGAGCGGTGGCGGTCGAGGTCGCGGACGAGGGCCCGGGCGTCACCGAGGAGCTCGCCGGCCAGATCTTCGAGCGGGGTGTCACGTCCGGGGCCGGTACGGGTCTGGGGCTCGCGCTCGCGCGCGACCTGGTCACGGCCGACGGCGGCCGCCTCGAGCTCTCCCAGCGCAACCCCGCGGTGTTCTCGGTCTTCCTCGCGGGCATCCCGAAGTCGTACGACCCGCACGTGGTCCTGCCCGTCGGGTCGACGTTCTCGACGCCGGGCATCAAGCGCCGGCGCTTCTCCTGGAGGTAGTCGACGGCTGTACGGGGACGCCGCCGGCGGACGTCGCTGTGAGATGATCCGGGCGTGAGCGCTCCTCAGATCATCGACATGGACACCACCACCACCGCGATCGACGGGCTCGTCGTCCTCACCATGAAGCAGGTGAGCGACGACCGGGGAACCGTCCGCGAGCTCTTCCGGGCGTCGTCCTACGCGGCCACGCTGGCGGGCGTCGGGCCGTGGCAGCAGATCAACGCCACGGAGACCCGGTACGGCGCGGTGCGCGGCCTGCACGGCGAGGCGATGACCAAGCTCGTCGCGATCGTCAGCGGCCGGGCGTTCGGCGTGTACCTCGACGCCCGCCCCGGGTCGGCCACCTACGGCGCGGTCGTGACGGTCGACCTCGAGCCGGGGACCCAGGTGCTGGTGCCTGCGGGCGTGTGCAACGGCTTCCAGAGCGTGAGTGAGGGCGGGTCGCAGTACCTCTACTGCTTCGACCAGGAGTGGGTGCCCGGCATGGCCGGCACCGCCTTCACCCCGCTCGACGAGGGCCTGGGGATCGAGTGGCCGGTGGCGATCGACCCGTCGGACCCGGCCCAGGTCTCGGCCAAGGACGCCGGTGCCCCGCGCTTCAGCGACGTCTCCACGACCCTCGCCTAGGGCGCTGCCGGTACTCTTGACCAGCGTGAAACCACCAGTGGTCGCCGTCGTCGGCGGCGGACAGCTCGCACGCATGATGGCTCCCCCGGCGGGAGAGCTCGGCGTCCGCCTGCGCGTCCTCGTCGAGGAGGCCGGTTCGTCCGCCGCCCAGGTCGTGACCGACGCCCCGGTGGGCGCCGCGTCCGACGAGGCGGCGGTCCGCGACCTCATCTCCCCGGCCGACGGGCGGGAGCCCGCCACCGTCCTCACGTTCGAGCACGAGCACGTCCCGAACGGCCTGCTGATCGACCTCGTCGCGCACGGCACGCCCGTCCGGCCGGGGCCGGACGCCCTGATCTACGCCCAGGACAAGATCGTGATGCGGCGCAGGCTCACCGAGCTGGGCGCACCGTGCCCACGCTGGACGGCGCTACCTCGTGCGGGGGCCGACGACGCCCGGGCCGCCCTGGGCGAGTTTCTCGCCCGGGTGGGCGGCGACGCCGTCGTCAAGACCGCTCGTGGCGGCTACGACGGCAAGGGCGTGCGTGTGGTCTCCGCTCCGGAGGACGCCGACGACTGGCTCGTCGCCGCGGCGGCCGGCGGGCCCGAGCTGCTCGCCGAGGAGAAGGTCCCGTTCACCCGCGAGCTCGCCGTCCTGGTGGCGCGTCGTCCGTCCGGCGAGGTGCGGACGTGGCCGGTGGTCGAGTCCGTCCAGCGTGACGGGGTCTGCTCGGAGGTGGTGGCGCCCGCGCCCGGTCTGGCACCGGGGCTGGCCGCCCGAACCCGCGAGATCGCGGTGTCGATCGCCGAGGGCCTCGGCGTCACAGGCGTCCTCGCCGTCGAGATGTTCGAGGTGCCCGGGCCCGGCGGCGAGCCCGAGGTGCTCGTCAACGAGCTCGCGATGCGCCCCCACAACAGCGGTCACTGGACCATCGACGGTGCGGTGACGAGCCAGTTCGAGCAGCACCTGCGCGCCGTCCTGGACCTCCCTCTCGGTTCCACCGACCCGGTGGCGCCCTGGACGGTGATGGCCAACGTGCTCGGCTCCACGCACGGTGACCTGACCGACGCGCTCCCGGCGGTGCTTGCCGCCTTCCCGGACGCGCGGGTCAATCTGTACGGCAAGGTCGTGCGTCCCGGCCGCAAGCTGGGCCACGTGAACGTGAGCGGCACAGACCTCGAGGAGGTCCGCCGGCGTGCTGTCGCGGCCGCGGCGCTGCTGCAGGGCACGAACGAGTACGAGGAGGTCGTGGCGTGAACCCGCTGGTGGGCATCGTGATGGGGTCGGACTCCGACTGGCCGGTCATGCAGGGCGCCGCCGAGGCGCTGGAGGAGTTCGGTGTTCCCGTGGAGGTGGACGTCGTGTCCGCGCACCGCATGCCCGTCGAGATGATCGAGTACGGCCGGTCGGCGGCCGACCGAGGGCTGCGGGTGATCGTGGCCGGCGCCGGGGGCGCCGCCCACCTGCCCGGCATGCTGGCCGCGGTGACGCCGCTCCCGGTGATCGGGGTCCCCGTGCCGCTCAAGCACCTCGACGGGATGGACTCGCTCCTGTCGATCGTGCAGATGCCCGCCGGGGTGCCCGTCGCGACCGTGTCGATCGGCGGGGCGCGCAACGCGGGCCTCCTGGCGGCGCGGATCCTCGCGGCAGGCGAGGGCGAGGCCGCTGCCGACCTGCGCACCCGCATGGTGGAGTTCCAGGCGGGCCTGAGCGACATGGCGCGCGCGAAGGGCGCCGCGCTGCGCGCGACCCGTTCCTGACCCGCGACGAGAGACGACGGGCAGCCTTCCTCGGGAAGGCTGCCCGTCGTCGTCCGTGCCTGGCGCTACCGCCCCGTCACTGGGGGACGCCGCCCACCTGGCCAGGTGCGAGGTTGCCGTCCCGCACGTCGACCCAGAACTGGCCCACGGTCTCCGGGTTGAGCTGGACCGTGGAGCCCACGTTGCCGGGGCGGTAGTCCATGCTCGAGATCGGCGGCGTGCCCGTGATGCCCTCGGGGCCGCTCGCCGCCCGGAACGCCAGGGCGAGGCCGCCGAGGTCGAGCACGCCCGACTTCTCGTCGGTCACGATGGCGCCGAGACCGGCGTCGGCCAGCTGCACCTGGCGGACAGGGTTGATGAGGATCGCGGGGTCGGCGATCTTGTCGCCGAGCTTGCCGATGAGCTGCCGCTGACGCTCCGCGCGGCCCACGTCGCCCTTGGGGTCGGAGTAGCGCATCCGGGAGAACGCGATGGCGGTGGCGCCGTCGACGTCCCGGCAGCCGGCCACGGGCCACATCAGGCCGCTGTTCGGGTCGAGGGGGACGGCGTAGTCGAGGCACAGGTTGACGCCGCCGACGGCGTCGACCACGCCCTGGATGCCGCCGAAGCCCACCTCGACGTAGTGGTCGACGGTGAGGCCCGAGAGCCCTTCGACCGTCTGGACCAGGAGGGGTGCGCCCCCGTAGGCGTACGCGGCGTTGAGCTTGCTGCCGCCGTAGCCGGGGACCTCCGCATACGTGTCCCGGGGCAGGCTGATGAGCGCTGTCGGCCCGGACGAGGGCTTGTGGAGCAGCATGATCGTGTCGGTACGGGCCCCGGAGGTCTCGTCCTCGATGCCGCCGCTGCCGCGCGCGTCGGAGCCCGCCAGAAGGTATGTGGTGCCCGGCGTGCCCTCGGCCCCCGAGAGGGCCTCGACGTGCTGGATCTTGCCGTTCGCCCAGATCAGGAGACCGACCGGCCAGGCGATGAGGGCGACCAGGACCAGCACGGCGACGAGCCCCGCCACCCGGCGCTTGCGTACCCGGTAGCCGCCGGACGGCGCGGCCGCCAGGCGCGCGTCGGGGCGCGTGGCGGCTGAGGCGGGCGGAGCCGCGCGGTAGCCCGCGACGGCTGCCTTCCCGCCGGACCGGGCGGGCGCGGGGCGGGCGCCGCCCGGGCGAGGCGCCGACGCGCCAGGCGGGCCCTGCCGGACCGGCGTGGACCGGCCGGGCGCGAAGCTGGGCGGGGGGCCTTCCGGTGTCCGGCCCTGTGCTGCCGGGCCCGGCGGCGTTGACGGCACCCGCGGCGGGACGCCGCGACCGCGCGGCGGCGGGATCGACTGCGGCGGCTGCGAGCCCCGCGGCGGGACGCTCCGCGGGGGCTGTGCGGGGGGAGGGGTCTTGCGCTGGCCTGT
Organism: Antribacter gilvus; assembly: GCF_003946865.1. Taxonomy (GTDB): domain Bacteria; phylum Actinomycetota; class Actinomycetes; order Actinomycetales; family Cellulomonadaceae; genus Antribacter; species Antribacter gilvus. The sequence continues at coordinate 353,854 of NZ_QXTH01000002.1, read as the reverse complement.
CACCGGCACCTCTCGTGAGGATTGTCGCGTGATCCGGGAGTCGGACGCCCGGCCGTCGTCGGGACGTCCGATGCGCCGAGCGCCCGGTCCGCTGGTGGCGGCGATCACGGGGCTGCCCGTCCCTGGGGTGTCGACGGCGCCACGGGCGTCCTGCCCGGCGCTGCGCCGCGGCAGGCGGGCGGCGTCGCCGGCGTGTCCCACGGGGATGGCGTCGTCGACGCCGGGCCGGCCGCTCACCTCCTGCGGCGTGAAGCTCGGCGGGGTCCGGGAGACGCTCCTGGCGTCGTTCGTGGGCTCGGGCATCTCTCTCAACAGACAGACGTGGTGTCGGCGCCGGTGAAGGCTTCTTCGCCGGCGTCCTTCACGGTGGGCGAAGGGCTGGGGGCCGGGCTCGTCCCGGCCTCGATGGCGCCCTCGGTCGCCTCCGGGGAGGCGCTCGGGCTGGTGCTCGCGCCCTCCTCCGGAGTGCTGAGGGGGCGGTCGTTCGCCATGTTGTCCCAGACGAGCTCGGCCTCGTCGGTCCACACCACGTTGGCGGAGTTCGCCGGGTCCGTGGCATGCGGGACGGTCATGAACGTGATGTTGCCAGGCGACACACCACGCAGGCTGTAGGCCAGCCCGGCGAGTTTGTCGAGCGACGCCAGGTCGGAGCTCATGGTCAGCGAGCTCGTGACCGCGTCGAGGAACTTCAGGAGCGCGGGGGTGTCGGTGAGCAGGTCCTTGCTGAGCACGCCGCGTGCCATCGCGGCCACGAGCTCCTGCTGCCGTCCGATGCGGCCGAGGTCGGACCCGTTGCCGAGCCCCTCGCCGGTGCGCGCGCGGGCATAGCTCAGCGCTGTCGGGCCGTCGAGCACCTGGATCCCCGGCTGCAGGTGCAGGTTGTTGGCCTTGGGCGACCGCACCTCCTCCGGCACGCAGACCTCCACTCCGCCGAGTGCTTGGACCATCCCGGCGAACCCGGCGAAGTCGACGACGACGAACCCGTCCATCCGGACCCCGCTCAGCTGCTCCAGCGTGGTCGTGGTGCAGACCGCGCCCGAGGCGACGTCGCCTCCGGCAACGTATCCCTGGGAGAACGCCGAGTTGAACTTGACCCCGCGGAGCTCGCGGGTGGTCTTGCCGTTGGTGGTGCTGCAGGCAGGCACGTCGACGGTGGAGTCCCTCGGGACGGAGACGACCTCGACGCGGGTCCTGTCGCCGGACAGGTGGAGCACCATGGTGGTGTCCGAGCGGGCGCCCGCCTCGCCGTCGGCGACGAGGTCTCCGCTCGCACCGGTCCGCGCGTCGGAGCCGAGCACGACGATGTTGAGGGGCCGCCCCGCGTCCGGGTCCTCGGGGACGATCGCCTCGGGCCGGTCGCCACCCATCAGGGCGTCGGAGTCGACGCCCTCGATGTTCCCGCCCAGCGTGGCGGCGATCGTCGCGAAGGCGGCGAGGCCGAGCGCGAGGACGCCGGTGGCGACCAGGCCGACCATCCGGCCCGTCGACCGTGCCGTCGTCAGGCGGGCGTGTGCCGGACCGAGCGGTGACGCCGGTCCCGACAGCCCGCCGAGCCCGGTCGGGCCCCCGGTCCCAGGGGTCCCGCCGGGCTCGGCGAGGGGAAATCTTTGCGTCACGCTTCCCGACTATAGGTCGACCTCGTCGAGGGGCGGCGGCGCGGCAGGGCTCAGACCGTAGAGGGTTCGTGGAGACCGGTCGTCGCACCGGCTCGCCGGTGCGTCCTACTGGCCGGCGGCGGCGTACTTGGCCTCGGTGGCGGCCTTGGCGGGCCGCCACCAGTCCTCGTTCGCGCGGTACCAGTCCACGGTCGCCTCGAGCCCGGAGCGGAAGTCGGTGTACAGCGGCGTCCAGCCGAGCTCCTCGCGGAGCTTGGTCGCGTCGATCGCGTACCGCAGGTCGTGGCCCGGGCGGTCGGCGACGTGGTCGAAGTCCTCGGCGTCGCGGCCGAAGATCTCCAGCAGCGTGCGCACCACCTCGAGGTTGTTCTTCTCGCCGTCCGCACCGATCAGGTACGTCTCCCCCGAGCGACCCTTGTCGATGATGGCCCACACCGCGCTGTTGTGGTCCTCGACGTGGATCCAGTCCCGCACGTTGAGCCCGGCCCCGTACAGCCGGGGCCGGATCCCGTCGATCAGGTTGGTGACCTGGCGCGGGATGAACTTCTCGATGTGCTGGTACGGGCCGTAGTTGTTCGAGCAGTTCGAGATGGTGGCCTCGATGCCGAACGACCGCGCCCAGGCGCGCACGAGCAGGTCCGAACCGGCCTTCGTCGAGGAGTACGGGCTCGACGGGTTGTACGGGGTCTCCGCCGTGAACCGTTCGGGGGTGTCCAGCGGCAGGTCTCCGTACACCTCGTCCGTCGAGATGTGGTGGTACCGCACGCCGTGCTTGCGCACGGCCTCCAGCAGCGTGAACGTGCCCACCAGGTTCGTCTGCACGAACGGCGACGGGTCGTTCAGGGAGTTGTCGTTGTGGGACTCGGCGGCGAAGTGGACCACGAGGTCGGACGCGGCCACGAGCTCGTCCACCAGGGGAGCGTCGGTGACCGATCCCTCGACGAGCGTCACCTTGTCGGCGACCGGCGCCAGCGAGGTGCGGTCACCGGCGTACGTGAGCGCGTCGAGCACCGTCACCTGGACGTCCGGGCGGTCGCGGACCGTCTGGTGGACGAAGTTCGAACCGATGAAACCGGCACCGCCGGTGACGAGCAGACGCATTGAGGGGTCCTCCTGGTGGGGTGTCGAGCGTGGAAAGCCTAGCCGAGCCTCCCAGGGGCGGTCGTACGGCCGACGGCGGCCTGGCGGTAACCTGTGCCTGCACGCACGCCGGTACACGCCGGCGCACATCGTGAGGAGCCCCGGAAGTGAGCTTGTACGAAACTGCGGTCGACATGTCCAACCGGAACTCGAGCCAGACGCTCGAGGCCGAGTTCGTGGGTGAGGGCCGGACCGTCCTCGACGTCGGCTGTGCCAGCGGCTACCTTGCCGACGCCCTCAACGTCCAGGGCTGCAAGGTCAGCGGCATCGAGCTCGACGCCGAGGCCGCGGAGATCGCACGCCCGAAGCTGGACAAGCTCGTGATCGGGAACCTCGAGGAGGTCGCGCTGGCGGACGCCTTCGCCGGCTCGACCTTCGAGCGGATCGTGTTCGGCGACATCCTCGAGCACCTGAGCGACCCCGCCGCGGTCCTGACCTCGGCCCTGGAGATCCTCACCGACGACGGCGAGATCATCATCTCGGTGCCGAACGTCGCGCATGGCTCCCTCCGGCTCGCGCTCATGCAGGGGCGGTGGAACTACACGCCGACGGGTCTCCTCGACAACACCCACATCCGCTTCTTCACGTACGAGGGGCTCGTCGACATGCTGGCCTCCGTCGGCCTCGTCGTCCGGGAGGCGTGGAGCACGTCGCTCGACCCCCTGGGCACCGAGGTCGCCGTGTCGGCCGAGGACCTCCCGGACGGGGTCGTCGACTGGGTGCGCCACCAGCCGCGCGCGCTCGACTACCAGTACGTGGTGCGCGCCTCCCGGGGGAAGCCGGACGGTCCGCCGCCCGAGGTCCAGCCCGCCGTCCCCGCGGAGGAGTGCCGGTTCGACGACATCTACGCCCACCGCGCGCACGCGGCGGCGGAGGAGGCGCACAGGGCGCTCGTGTCACGGGACAACATCATCGGGCTCGAGTCGCAGATCGCGCGTCTCGAGAAGGACCTCGAGAAGGCTCGCAGCGAGGCGAACGAGGTGCACGCCCAGCTCGCTCTGGCAGCCGAGGACCGGCAGGCCGTGTACCGGTCCGCCACGTGGCGTGCGGGCCGGCTGGTGCTCACCCCGCTCAACGTCGTCAAGCGGAACAGGGGCTGACGACGGTGACCATGTTCTCAGTCATCACCCCCGTCTACGACCCGCCGGTCGACGTCCTGGCAGACACCATCGCCTCGGTACAGGCACAGACCTTCACCGACTGGGAGTGGATCCTGGTCGACGACGCCTCGCCCGACCCGGCCGTGCTGCGGGTGCTGCGGGACGCGGCCGCCTCGGACGCCCGGATCCGCGTGGTGGAGCGGAACGTGAACGGGCACATCGTGGCGGCGTCGAACGACGGCATCGCCGAGGCACAGGGCGAGTTCCTCGCCCTCCTCGACCACGACGACCTCCTCACCGAGGACGCCCTGGCGGCGATGGCGTCGGCGATCGAGAAGCATCCCGACGCCGACTACCTGTACTCCGACGAGGACAAGGTCGCCGCCGACGGCACGTTCTACGACGAGTTCGACAAGCCCGACTGGTCGCCCGAGCGGCTGCGGGGACAGATGTACACGAGCCACCTGTCGGTGCTGCGGACCTCCCTGGTCCGGGAGGTCGGTGGGTTCCGGGAGGGCTTCGAGGGCTCGCAGGACCACGACCTGGTGCTCCGCGTGACAGAGCGGGCCAGGCGCGTCGTGCACGTCCCCGAGGTGCTCTACCACTGGCGGGTCGTCGAGGGCTCGACCGCCGGCGACGAGAACGCCAAGCCCTACACCTGGGAGGCGGGACGCAGAGCTGTCCAGTCGCACGTCGACCGGGTGGGCATTCCGGCCGACGTCGAGCTGGGCCCCGTGCCCGGCACCTACCGGCTGGACCGCAGGGCCGTGCCCGGAGGCATGGTCAGCGTGGTCATCCCGACCCGCGGCAGCGACGGCATCATCTGGGGTGAGCGCCGCACGTTCGTGGTCGAGGCGGTGCGGAGCCTGATCGAGCAGGCGGGACCCGTCGACCTCGAGATCGTCGTGGTGCACGACGCACCCACACCTCCGCAGGTCCTGGACCAGCTGCGAGAGCTGGCCGGGGAGCGCCTCGTCCTCGTGCCGTACGACAAGCCGTTCAACTACAGCGAGAAGTGCAACATCGGCGTCCTCGCCTCGCACGGCGGCATCGTCATGCTCCTGAACGACGACATCGAGATCGTCACGCCGGGCTTCGTCCAGATGCTCGTCGCGCCGCTCTACGAGCCGGGGGTCGGGATGACCGGCGCCCGGCTGCTCTTCACGGACAACACGCTCCAGCACGCCGGCGTCGTCTACCGGCGCGGCGACCCCGGTCACGTGTACTACGGCGAGCCCGACGAGTCGTACGGGACGGCGAGCGCACTCCTGCTGAACCGTGAGGTGACGGCCCTGACCGGCGCCTGCCTGGCGATGCAGCGCCGCACGTTCGACGAGGTCGGTGGTCTGTGCGAGGCGCTGCCGGCGAACTTCAACGACGTCGACCTGTCGCTGAAGGTCGCGTCGCGCGGGCTGCGCCTCCTGTGGCTCGCCGGGGCGCGGGCCTACCACTTCGAGTCCAAGACGCGTGAGGCGGTGGTCCACGCCTGGGAGCACCTGCACCTCAAGGGCCGGTGGGCGTCCGAGGACGTGGACCGGTACATGCCGAACGAGCGGGCGGTCTGAGAGACCCCCGTGCTCGGGTGACAGCGCGGGAGAGGCCGGGCAGCGTCCGCTGCCCGGCCTCTCCCGTCGGTGCTCCGCCCGTGAGGACGTCAGTTGATGACGAAGTCCGCCGGGGTCCGGACCGGGCCCAGCGACTGCCCGTCGCCGGAGACCGAGAAGGTGGCCGCGACCGGGACGTGGTGGAGCTCCGTGCCGGCGCCGTCGCGCAGCGTCGCCCGGACCGCGTACTCGTCAGGTCCGAGGTGAAGGCTGTGCAGGTAGAAGGCGCAGCGGGTCACGTCCTTGAGGGGCCCCAGCTCACGGTCGAGCATCGTGGTGCTCGTCATGTAGAGCGTCGTACCCATCGACGTGGTGACGCCGATCTCGATCACCGCTCCTTCGAGCAGCCGGTCGGAGGTGATCTCCATGGCGACGTGGAGGCCCTCACCCGGGCTCAGGGTGATCTCGCTCGTCTGGCCCGACTCCGAGCGGAGCGAGATGCCCGCGAAGCGGGCGACGGGCTGCTCGACCCCGGACGCTGCCGCCTTGCGCTCCTGCTCGGCGACCCGGGTCTCCTCGAAGTCGGCCCTCAGAGCGCGCAGCGCGTCTCGAGGGCTGCCGTCCTCGATGACCCTGCCGTGCTCCAGGACGATGGCGCGGTCGCAGAACTCCGCGACCTGCTCGAGGCTGTGGGTCACGAGGACGATCGTGCGGCCCTCCGCCTGGAACTGGCGGATGCGCTCGAGGCACTTGCGCTGGAACGGCTCGTCGCCGACGGCCAGGACCTCGTCGACCAGGAGGATGTCCGGGTCGACGTGCACGGCGACCGCGAACGCGAGCCGCACGTACATGCCCGACGAGTAGAACTTCACCTGGGTGTCGATGAACTTCTCGATCCCGGAGAACTCCACGATCGCGTCGAAGTACTTGTCGGTCTGCTCGCGCGAGATGCCCAGGATCGAGGCGTTGAGATAGACGTTCTCACGGCCGGTCAGGTCAGGGTGGAACCCTGCACCGAGCTCCAGGAGGGCGGCCAGGCGACCGCGGATCCTGACCGACCCCTGGTCGGGCTGCAGGATGCCGCCGATCATCTTGAGCAGGGTGCTCTTGCCGGAGCCGTTGGGCCCGATCAGGCCGACGGTCGTGCCGGCCTCGATCGCGACGTCGACGTCCCTCAGGGCCCAGAAGTCTTCCTTGAACTTCTGGGACCGGCCGAAGTTGACGACGCGCTCCTTGAGCGACTTCTCCTTGCGGATGACGAACCTCTTCGAGAGGTTCTCGATCTCGACGACGGTGGTCATCACAGCTCCTGAGCGAAGTTGGCCTGCAGGCGGGTGAAGATGCGCTGCGCCACCCACAGCAGGAGGATCCCGACGGCGAGCGCGATGCCGAGCCGCAGAGCCAGGTCCGGCACGTGCGCGTAGGGGACCTTCGTCTCCGGGTGCACGCCGTCGCCCGCGGCCCAGAACGTCTCCTGGAAGCCGATCACCGCAAGCGTGATCGGGTTCGACAGGTAGATGTTCATGACGAGCTCCTGCGTCGCCGGGCTCATCGTCGTGTCGAGCAGCGCGTCCCGCACGAAGCTCCACAGGTAGACGATCGGCGAGAGCCAGAAGAAGACCATGATGAAGATGTCCACCAGGTACTGCACGTCGCGCAGGTACACGTTGACCGCGCTCAGGATCAGGGACATCGCGGTCGCGAAGACGACCAGCACCGCGAGAGCGAGGGGGAAGTACACCCAGTCGTCGCCCACGGGGAACTTGCCCACGACGATCGTCGCAAGGACGAGGACGACGAGCTGGACGCCGAAGTTGAAGAGAGCCGACCCCACGGCACTGAGGGGGAAGATCTCGCGCGGCAGGTAGATCTTCTTCACCAGGCCGGCGTTCGCCACGACGGACCCCGTCCCGGCGAGGATGGCCTCCGAGTAGAAGCCCCACGCGGTGAGACCGGCGTAGATGAAGATCGCGAAGTCCACGACGCTCCGCGCGGCACCGAGGAACTGACCGAGCGCCAAGTAGTAGATGAGGAGCATCGCGAGCGGGCGGCCGAGGCTCCAGAGGAAGCCCGCCGCGCTGTCCTTGTACCGGGCCTTCAGCTCGCGACGCACGAGCATGCCGAGCAGCTCACGCTGCGCGACCAGGTCGCGGATGGACGAGACGGTGCCGGTGGCGAACCCGCGGCGAGGCCCGGCAGGGCGCAGGGGTTCGCTCGCGATCGCGGCGGAGCGGTCGGTGACGACTGACGACATTTCTTTCAAGGTCTCCACTCTGCCCATGCCGAGCGGTATGAGAACCGTTCATCGGGCCGGGCAACTGTATCGAATCCGGGGCATGTGCCGTGACAGCGGGGGGTACGCAGCCCGGTGCGCGGTGAGCGTTGATGCGGCCTCGATTAGTCTTGGGCCGGACCCCCCCAAAAAAGCATGAGGAGCACAAGTGTCACCAGCGAGCACGCCACCCGGTCGCTGGACCGGTGGCCGGGCGGCGACGAGCCTGACTGTCTGCTCCTGGGCGCTGGTGGTCCTCTTCGTCGTCGTGACGCTCGGCAGCCCCCTGGCGGGGAGGACGACGTTCCTGGGCGTCGACCTGATGCTCACCACGGCCCCGTGGAGCTCGGCTCTGGGGCCCGGCGGGTCGCACGTGCCGTTCGTGGGAGACACCGTCGACTCGGTGGTACCGCAGTCGGTGCTCATCGTCGACGGCGCCCGCGAGGGCTACCTGGCGGAGTGGAACCCGTACCAGAGCGGGGGGTCGGAGCTCGGCGGCATGCCGAACTCCGGGGTGTACTCGCCGCTGTCCCTGCCGTGGTGGATCTTCCCGCACGAGTACGCGCCGGGAGCGGTGAAGCTCCTGGAGATCGTGGCGATCGCCGCGGGGATGTCGCTGCTCCTCCGCCGCTACGGGCTGCCGCCCGCCGCCTGGGCGCTCGCCACGGCGGTCTACTCGGCGTCCGGCTTCATGATCTCGTGGACCAACTGGCCCCAGACCCGCGTCGCCGCCTTGATCCCGCTGTTGTTCTGGGTCCTGGACCGGGCGGCGGTCCGGCCGAGGTGGTGGGACGCCGGCGCGGTCGGCCTCGTGGTGGGGTCCATGCTGCTCGGCGGGTTCCCCGCGGTGACCGCCTACGGCCTGTACGCGGGCGCCGCCTATGTGGTGGTGCGGGCGGCCGTCGTGCACAGGAGCGTCCTCGCGACGCTCCGGGCCGGCGTCGTCGCGTTCGCAGGCGTCCTGTTCGGCTTCGTCCTGGCCGGCTGGCAGATCGTCCCGTTCGCCTACAACGCCATGACGGTCATCGACTTCGACGTGCGGCAGCAGGGAACCTCGTCCCACCTCGCGCTCGACGCCCTGGTGACGGCCTTCGTGCCCGACCTCCTCGGCACGGCGAACAGCCCCGCGTTCTGGGGCGCCGCGAGCCCCGTCGAGCGGCTCTCGTACGTCGGCATGGCCGCGGTGGTGCTTGTCGGCGCGGCGCTCGCGGTCCGTGGACGGCAGCGGCCCGCCCCCTCCGTCGTCCCGTTCCTCCTCGGCGGGCTGGCACTCACGGTCGTCCTCGTCTATGTGGGCGGGCCCGTCCTCGGGCTCTTCCAGCACCTGCCCGTCTTCTCGAACAACCCGGTGGCCCGCGTCCGCGTGCTCGTGGGCTTCTTCGCGGCCCTCGTCGCCGCGTTCGGGCTGGCCGCCGTCCTCGACGCCCGCCGTCCGGTCGACGGCGTCCTCGGAGCGGGCTCGGACGTCCGCGAGCGGCTGGTCGTCGTCGTCCGGCTGCTCGGTGCGCTGGCGCTCGCCGCAGGGGTGACCGCCCTCGTGGTCTCTGTCGCCCGGCGGGCGCCGGACCACGTGCACGCGGCGATGCAGGTGCGGGGCGCGTTCGTGGTGACGATCGCGGCGGTGTCCCTCGTGCTGCTCGCCTGGTTCGTGCGCCGTCGATGGGTGTCCGTCGTCGCGGGGATCGGCCTCGTCGCGCTCGTCGTGGGGCCCGCCGCGTCCCTCGCCCGCTCGTGGTGGCCCACGCCCGACGCCGACCTCTTCTACGCGTCCACCCCGACGCACGAGTTCCTCGACGAGAACCTCGGCGGTGACCGGTACGCCACCCTGGGACAGGTGATGCTGCCCGGCACGAGCACGATGTACCAGCAGCGGTCGCTGGGCGGGCACGTGTTCATGACGTCGGAGTGGCGCGAGGCGCTGCTGGCGGTGGACGACATGGCCCTGCTCACTCCCACCTACTCCATCCTCCACCCCGCCAACGTCGCGCACTCGCTCACCAACCCGCTCCTGGACCGGCTGGCCGTCCGGTACGTCGTCGCGGGCCCGGCCGACGGGCTGGTCGGCCGGATGGAGCCGGGGCCGGCCGGGGAGGCCACCGCCCTGCCGGTGGGCCGGACGCTCACCGCGGAGGGCTCGGGCCCTGCCCGCGGCGTCCTGGTGACGTTCCCGGAGGCGGTGGGTTCGACGGGACCCGAGGGCCTGACCCTCACCGTGCGCCTTCGCGGGACGGACGGCGAGCCTCTCGCCGAGACGTCGACGACGGCGTCCTCCCTCGCGGGAGGGCGGTTCGTCGCGCTCGCCGCCGACGACCTCGCGGCCGAGACACCGTGGACCGTCGAGCTCGAGATCTCTGGGGCACCCTCGGGCGGGTCCGTCCAGACCCTCTCCGACGGGACCCTCGCCTACGGCACCGTCCGGCCCGCGGACGACGGGCTCCGTGTCGCCCACACCGGTGACGCGACCGTGTACGAGCGCACCACGGCGCTGCCCCGGGTCCGGTGGGCGGGTTCCGAGCTCGCAGTGGAGGACGTGGAGGACCGGGTCCGCGCGCTGACCGACCCGGCGACGCCCCACGACGCTGTCGTCCTCGAGGACACCGAGGACCTGCAGGGCCTCGACGGGTCCTCGGGTGCCACCGTGACCGAGGTCGTGACGGACCTCGACCACGTGACCGCAGAGGTCGACGCCCAGGGCGACGGGTGGGTCGTCGTGGCGGACTCCTTCCGGCGCGAGGGCTGGACGGCCTCGCTCGACGGCGAGCCGGTCCCCCTGGTGGCCGCGGAGCACGTCGCGGGCGCCGTCTTCGTCCCGGAGGGCGAGCACGTGGTGGAGCTCGAGTACCGCACCCCCTTGCTGCGCGAGGGCCTGTGGGTGTCAGCAGCGGGACTGGTCCTGCTCGCCGGCGGGGCGGCGCTCGCCGTAGCACAGGAGCGCCGGCGTGGGCGAGCGGCCGGCTCGTCGCCGAGGACGGCCGAGACACCGTGACCGGCGGCACGGCAGGGGTGGCCGCCCCGGCGCGCAGGTGGGACCGGGTGGGCGACGCCGTGCGCTCGGCCGTGGGCAGCCGGACGTTCCTGGCGGTGGTGGTGGCGCTCTACGCGGCTCAGGCCGCGTGGATCGCCCTGCTCGCGCGACCGTCGATCTACGACGAGACCTACCACCTCTACGCCGCGACGGCGTTCTCCGACGAGCTGTTGCCGTTCGCGACGCAGGACGCGGACGACCACGGCGTCGGAGACATCGAGCGCTATCCGTCGTACCTGTACCACTACCTGGCGAGCTTCCCCTGGCGATGGTTCGACCACTGGGACCGCGACGACCGCATCACGCTCGTCCGCCTCGTGTCGGTGGTGGTCGTCGCCCTGGCGCTCGTGGTGTGGCAGCGGGTGATCCGTGCGATGGGAGCCGGTGCCGCCTCGGCCAACGTCGCCGTCGCAGCGGTCAGCGCCGCGCCGACGCTGGTCTTCCTCGGGGGCACGGTCACCAACGACGTCCTGCTCTTCCTCACCACGGCGTGGTTCACCCTGGCGGCGCTCCGGGTCTACCAGTCGCCCACCGTCGACCTGGGCCGATGGGCCACCCTGCTCCTCGCCCTCGGTCTGGTGGGCGTCACCAAGTTCTCCGTCCTGCCGTACGCGGCGTTCGTGATGGCGGCGGTCCTGGTGCGACAGGCCCTGCTGCTGCGCAGGCTCGGCCGGAGCGGGGTCAGCATGCCCCGGCCGGCGACCCGGGCCGCCCGCTTCCGGTGGGCGCTCCTCGTCCTGGGCGCCGTGGTGGGGGTCGCGCTGCTCGTCGAACGGTTCGGGGTGAACCTCGTCGTGTACGGCACGCCGCTGCCCGACTGCGGTCAGGTCCACGACGTCGCCACGTGCTCGCAGTGGCTGCCGTGGGGGCGGAACCTCCGGCTCGACGCGTCGTTCCCGGACCTGGCGGTGACGCCCAGCCTCGTCGTGACGTTCTTCTCGTCGGTGTGGCTGCCCAGGATGATCTGGCTCTGGAACGCCATCGGTGTCGTCGGGCCCGGCAACGTCGCCCTCACGTCCGCCGGTCCGGAGGTCGCCGGCGTCGTCGTCCTGGGTGGCGCCTTCACGCTCGTCGCGGTCCTCGTCCTGCTCCTGCCGCTCCTGGGCCGCGAGAACGGGCCCCTGATGCTCCTGGGTGGCTCGCTGGCGTTCGGTGTCGCTCTCTTCGTCGTGAACCTGGTCGACTACCGAACGCTCGGCCAGCCGGTCGGCGTGCACGGCCGCTACGTCCTGGCGGTGTTCCCCGTGCTCGTGGGGGCCGCGACGATCGCCGTCTCCCGAGCCCTCGGGGGAGCCACCCTCTGGAAAGGGCTTCTCGTGCTCCTCCTGACGGTCGCTGCCAGCCAGGGCGGCGGAGCGATCGCCTTCCTCACCCAGTCCACGCCGGACTGGTGGGCGCACCGTCCCGCTCTGGTCGAGGTCCACGAGCGCCTCGCGCACGTCGCACGGGTGGTGGTCCTCGAGGACGACCTCGTCCGTGACCCGAGGCTCAACCCCAGCTCCCCTTAGCGCACTCACTACGATGGGGGCACTGCTGGTGACGTTCTGAGCCGGCGTGTCTCGTCCACCCAACCCTGGAGGTCCTGTGAACCCGTCCCCGAACAACGCCACGCCTGAGGGCGGAACGCGTCCGGGGGTCGTATCGGTGATCCTGGTGAACTACAAGGGCGCTGAGGACACGATCACGTGCCTGAAGTACTTCGGCGAGGTCGACTGGCCCGCCGATCAGCTCGAGCTGATCGTGGTCGACAACGACTCCCAGGACGGGAGCGCGGAGCGCATCCGGGCGGCTGTCCCGCAGGCGACGGTGATCGACTCGGGCGGCAACCTGGGGTTCGCCGGGGGTTGCAACCTCGGCGTCGAGCATGCCACCGGTGAGTACGTCGGGTTCATCAACAACGACGCCCGGCCCGGCCCTGGCTGGATCCGCGCGGCTGTCGACGCGATGGCCGCCGACCCGACGATCGGTTCCGTGGCCTCGAAGGTGCTGGACTGGGACGGCAAGCTGATCGACTACGTCGACGGTTCCCTCACGTGGTACGGCATGGGCTACAAGCGCGAGGCCGAGTGGCCCGACTCCGCGGAGTACGACGAGCCCAAGGACGTCCTCTTCGGGACGGGCGCCGCGATGTTCCTCCCCGCAGACGTGTACCGGGCGGTCGGCGGGTTCGACGAGCGCTTCTTCATGTTCTACGAGGACGTCGACCTCGGCTGGCGGCTCAACCTGCTGGGCTACCGGGTGCGCTACGTGCCGGGGTCGGTGGCGTACCACAAGCACCACGTCACCATGAAGAAGTTCGGCAACTACCGGGAGTCGTACCTCCTGGAGCGCAACGCGCTCCTGTCGATGTACAAGAACCTCGACGACGAGTCGCTGGCGAAGGCGCTGCCCGCGGCGATGGCGCTCGCCGTCCGCCGCTCGATCGCCCGCACCGGGACCGACGCCGCGATGCTGGACCTGCAGCTGCGCCCCGGCGGCGACGACGTCGGCACGGTCGAGGTCGACAAGATGGCCCTGACAGGGCCGCTCGCCATCGACTACTTCGTGGAGCAGCTGCCGGGCCTGCACGAGTCCCGGACGGCGCTGCAGGCGCTCCGGCGCCGTTCGGACCGGGAGCTGTTCCCGCTCTTCCGGCACGCGCTCGAGCCGGCGTACGCGATCGAGGGCTACAACTCGGCGCACGACGCGCTCGTCGAGGCGTTCGGCGTCGCCGAGCACTTCGTCTCGCGGCAAAGGGTACTCGTCGTCACGGGGGAGCCGCTCCTCGAGAAGATGGCCGGTCCCGCCATCCGCGCGTGGGAGATCGCCCGGGCGGTGGCGCCGTTCGCTGACGTGCGTCTGCTCTCCACGGCGGGCGTCCGCGTGACCTCGCCCGAGTTCGAGATCGTGCACGCGACCGGTCACAAGCTGCGCGAGCAGACGGACTGGGCCGACGTCATCGTCTTCCAGGGCTTCCTGCTGGAGGGCGCGCCGTGGCTGAAGGAGAGCAGCAAGATCCTGGTCGCGGACGTCTACGACCCGATGCACCTGGAGCAGCTCGAGCAAGCCCGTGACCTCGGCCCGGAGGGCCGGGCTCTCGCGATCAAGGAGACCACGCGGGTGCTCAACGAGCAGCTGCGCCGTGCGGACCTGGTGCTGTGCGCCTCGGAGAAGCAGCGCGACTTCTGGCTGGGCCAGCTCGCCGGCCAGGGGCGCATCAACCCGGCGATCTACGACGAGGACCAGTCGCTCGACTCTCTCGTGGCCGTGGTGCCGTTCGGCGTGTCGGACGAGGCGCCCGTCCAGCGCAAGCACGCGATCAAGGGCGCGGTCCCGGGCATCTCCGTGGACGACAAGGTCATCCTGTGGGGCGGTGGCGTCTACAACTGGTTCGATCCGCTGACGCTGGTCCGCGCGGTGGACCGCCTGCGGCACCGGCACCCTGAGGTGCGGCTGTACTTCCTGGGGCTCAAGCACCCGAACCCGGGCGTGCCCGACATGAAGGTCGCCTGGGAGCTCCAGCAGCTCTCCGGCGAGCTGGGGCTCACCGGCAAGCACGTGTTCTTCAACGAGGGATGGGTCCCGTACGCGGAGCGCGCGGACTACCTGCTCGACGCCGACCTGGGGGTGTCGACCCACTTCCACCACATCGAGACAGCGTTCAGCTTCCGCACGCGGATCCTCGACTACCTGTGGGCGGGCCTGCCCATCGTGGCGACGAGCGGCGACACCTTCGACTCGCTCATCACCGGGCACGGGCTCGGCGCCACGGTGCCGCCGCAGGACGTCGAGGCGCTGGAAGCGGCGCTCGAGCACTTCCTGTTCGACGACGAGGCGGTGTCCGCCGCCCGGGCCGCCGTGGCAGCGTTCGCCGACGAGCTGCGCTGGGCCAAGGTCCTCGTGCCCCTCGTGGAGTTCTGCCGGTTCCCGCGGCGTGCGGTGGACCTCGCCTACGAGCTGGGTGACTCGGAGACGACGGCCCGCGGCTTCGCGCGGCCGCGGGGCCTCATGTCGGACCTGCGGCTCGCGCGGGAGTACCTCCGTGCCGGCGGCCTCGGCGAGGTCGCGCGCCGCGCGAGCGGCCGCGTGCGACGTCAGCTCTCGAGCGACGGCCGCTAGCAGCAGGGGGCACGACGGCGTCCGCCGTCGTGCCCCGGTCGTCGCGGCGCCGGGTCACGCTCCCGCGTGCCTCGAGCCCTCCCGCCGCGTCCGCAGCGCCTCCGGCAGCGCCCGGGCGTAGTCCCGCAGCGCCCGCCAGCGCGCTGACACGACGGGCCGGGGCTCGGTCCCCAGGACCGTGTGCCGCAGGGCCCCGAGCGTCTGCCGGGCCGCGCTGCGCAGCACCACGGGCCAGGCCGCGTACCGGGTGAGCACCACGAGGGAGTTGCGCGTGTTGTAGTACCGGAAGAGCGGGCTCACCCCGCCGCCCGTCGACGCCATGTGCCGGTGGTGGGCCACCGCCTCGCCGCAGTAGACGATGCTCCAGCCGGCCCGTCGCAGGCGGAACGACAGGTCGGTGTCCTCGTAGTACAGGAACAGCGAGGCGTCGAACCCGCCGACCTCCCGCAGCGCCTCGGCGCGCAGGAGCGACGCGCCGCCGTAGAGGCCGAACACCTCCCTGCCGCCGGCCTCCTCGCCGTCGGGCACGCCGTAGTCGCGGTCTCCGGCGGCGCCGGCCGCGCTCAGGACGTTCCCGGTGGAGTTCACCAGCGCGCGGCCCTGGTCGTTCCGCTCGGCGAGCAGGACCTTCGCCGTCACCGCGCCGACCCGCTCGTCCGCCGCGGCCGCGCCGTCGGCCGTCTCGACGAGCCTGCGCACCGCGTCCTTCTCGAACCACGCGTCGTTGTTGAGCAGCACGACGTGCTCGGGAAGGCCAGGACCACCGGCCACGACGTCCGCGGTGCCGGCCGCCACGCCGCCGGCGAACCCGAGGTTCGCCTCCGTCACCAGCACCCGTACGCCGGGGTACCGCGCGGCGAGGAGCGCGGTGGTCCCGTCCGTGCTGGCGTTGTCGACCACGAGGACCTCGAGGTGCCCCTCGGGGAGGTCCTGGGCCAGCAGGGAGTCGAGGCAGTCGGGCAGGAGATGGGCCCCGTCCCAGGTGACGACGACCACCCGGACCCGGGGCGAGGACGCTCCGTTCACAGGTGGCTCACCGCCCCGGCCGGCGCGGTTCCCGCGGCGTCGCGGTACGCGTCGAGGTGCAGCTCGGCGCTGCGTGCCCACGTGTACCCGGCGGCGTTGGTGAGCGCGGCGGCGGACAGCTTCTCGTGGTGGGACAGGGCGTGGGCGATGCCGTCCGCGACGGCCCTCGCGTCCTGTGCGGGGACGAGCACGGCGCCGTCCCCGCTCACCTCGGCCATCGACGTCTCCGCCGTCGTGACCACGGGCACGCCGTGGGCCTGAGCCTCGAGGACCGGCATGCCGAAGCCCTCCCACAGGGACGGGAAGCAGAAGACGGTGGCACCGGCGTAGGCCGCCTGCAGGTCGGCCGCGCTGACCTGCCCGGTCCGGTGCACCCGGCCCGGCGGCAGCGCGGAGAGGCGCTCGGTGAGTGCTGAGGGCGCGCCGCCCCATCCGTCCGGACCGACGAGCACGAGATCGAGCTCCGATCCCTCGTCGAGCAGCCGGGCGTAGGCGTCCAGGAGCACGCCGAGGTTCTTGCGCGGCTCGATGGCGCCGCACCACAGTACGTAGTCCCGCTCGAGCCGGAACCGTTCGCGCAGCTCCGGGACGCGGCCGCGGGCTCCGGCGTCGGCTCGGACGCCGTGCGGCACCACCTGGACGCGGTCGGCGCCGATCCCCTCGGCCACGGCGTCAGCCCTCGTCGCCTCGGAGGGGACGACGACCACGTCGGCCTCGCGGCGGGTCAGCTCCAGAGCACGCTCGAAGAAGGCGACGCCGCGGCGCGTGAAGTGCTCGGGGCTGCGGCGGAAGGCGAGGTCGTGGACGGTCACCACGAGCGGTGCCGAGCGCGGTGGGACGGCCCAGGTGGTCGCGTGCACGACGGCGGGCGAGCGCCCGGGCGTGCCGTCGCCGGCTCCCGGGGGACCCGGGACCGCCGGCCGGCGCAGCCTGCTCCACGACTCGTAGAGCGCCGCCCGCGGCAGCCGCGAGGTCACGACCGGGAGCCCGGGAGGTCCCAGCGGGGCCTCCGTGCCTCCGGGAGCGGGCGCGGGACGAGCCCGGACTCCGTACGGTTCGACGTCCCCCCGGTCGAGGAGCGCGCCGGCCAGCTCGCGGATGTAGGTGCCGGACCCGCCGGGTACGGGCTGCCAGAGCTGCTCCACGGTGAGCGCGACGGAGAGGGGTGGTTGCACGGTGCCAGCCTAGGGCGCCGGTAGAATCGCAGGACACGCCACCCGCGACCGAAGGTCATCATGAAGCTCTTCGTGCAGATTCCCTGCCTCAACGAGGAGGAGACGCTCCCGCTCGTCCTGGCCTCGATCCCTCGCGAGATCCCCGGCATCGACGAGGTGGAGATCCTCGTCATCGACGACGGGTCCACGGACAAGACCGTCGAGGTGGCCCGGCGGCTCGGCGTCAAGCACTTCGTGCACCACACACGGAACATGGGTCTTGCCCGCTCGTTCCGCGACGGGGTCGACTACGCGCTGAAGCAGGGCGCGGACATCGTCGTGAACACCGACGGCGACAACCAGTACCCGCAGGAGAAGATCGGCGAGCTCGTCGCCCCGGTCGTGAAGGGTGACGCCGACATCGCGATCGGCGACCGGCAGACCGCGACGATCGCGCACTTCTCGCCCTTCAAGAAGCTGATGCAGAAGGTCGGCAGCGAGGTGGTGAACTTCGCGGCGGGCACCAACCTGCCGGACGCCGCGAGCGGTTTCCGCGCCTACTCGCGGGCTGCGCTCATGCACCTGAACGTGGTCACGCAGTTCAGCTACTGCATGGAGACGATCATCCAGGCCGGCAACAAGCGCCTGCGGATCGTGAGCGTCCCCATCACGACGAACCCCAAGACGCGGGAGTCCCGCCTCTTCAAGAACATCGGGCAGCACATGATGAAGTCGGGGCAGGCGATCAGCAGGTCGTACATCATGTTCAAGCCGCACGTGGTCTTCGTGTCCCTGGGGTCGCTGTTCCTGCTCGGGGCGCTCGTGCCGTTCGTCCGCTTCCTGGTCCTCGTCGCGACGGGGCAGGCCGGAGAGCACATACAGTCGCTGATCTTCGGTTCAGCCATGCTCGTCGGTTCGCTGCTCAGCTTCGCGCTGCTCGTCATCGCGGATCTCCAGCGGACCAACCGGGTGCTGCTCGAGGAGACGCTGGAGAGGCTCAAGGAGGTGCAGTACGGCGACGTCGACGGTGTCGCGGGCCCCGCGCGCATGATGCGCGGAGAGGCCCGGCCCGCAGAGGAGCGGCTGAGCCCTGAGGTCGACGACGTCGTCGCGGCCGGGGACGGTCGGCGCGCCCGGTGATCGTCTCGTTCGGTACCTACGACGCAGACCGCCACCCCCGCGTCGCCGTCCTGGTCGCCGGACTCCGAGCGAACGGCGTTCCGGTCCGCGAGGTCAACCGGCCGCTCGGCCTCTCGACGGCTGAGCGTGTGCGCATGCTGCAGCAGCCCTGGCGTCTTCCGGTCCTGGCGCTGCGCCTTCTCGCGTGCTGGTCCGGTCTCGTCGCGGGCGCGCTCCGGGCAAGGCGGGAGGACGGGGCGCCCCAGGCCGTGCTGGTGGGGTACATGGGCCACTTCGACGTGGTGCTGGCCCGGCTGCTGTACCCGCGCACGACGATCGTCCTCGACCACCTGATCTTCGCCGGCGACACGGCGGTCGACCGGGGCGCGTCCGGGCTCCGGTCGCGTCTCCTCACCGGGCTCGACCGTCTGGCGACGGCCAGCGCGGACGTCGTGGTCACCGACACCGACGAGCACCGGCAGATGCTGCGGCGGCCCGGGAAGGGCGTCGTCGTGCTGGTCGGTGCCGCGGACACGTGGTTCGAGGCCGGTGACGCGACCGCCCGGTCGCGGACGGAGGGCGACCCGCTCCGCGTCATCTTCTACGGGCTCTTCACGCCGTTGCAGGGGACGCCGGTCATCGCCGAGGCGGTCGCGCGTGCGGTCGCTGCGGGCGTGCCTCTCCAGGCCACCATCGTCGGGACGGGCCAGGACGAGCCGGCGGTCCGGCTCGCGCTCTCCGGCGTCGACGGGGTGACGTGGCACGACTGGGTCGCGCCGCGGGACATGCCGGCCCTCGTGGCGGCGCACGACGTCTGCCTGGGGATCTTCTCCGACACCCCCAAGGGTGTGCGCGTGGTGCCCAACAAGGTCTACCAGGGGCTGGCCGCCGGTTGTGTCGTCGTCACGTCCGACACGCCCCCGCAGCGGCGGACGGTCGGTGACTTCACCGAGCTGGTGCCTCCCGCCGACCCGGCGGCCCTGGCGGCCCGGCTGAGCACCCTGGCCGATCCTGACCGCCTCGACGAGGCGCGCGCCCGTGCGCGGGCCGGCCGGGCGGGCGTCAGGCCGTCGGTCGTCGTCGCGCCGCTCGTCGAGGTGCTGCGCACCGCAGGGGTGCTCGGATGAGGCTCCTCCGCGCGCTCGTGTCCTGGCTGCGCTCCCCGATCGCCCGGTGGGTCTTCCTCGCGGTGGCAGTCGGGGGCGCCGCGTGGTTCGTCGCCCGGTCGTGGCACGACCTCGAGCGCGCGGCCGACGAGCTGTCCGTCGGCACGGTCCTGGCGACGACGGGGCTCGGTCTCGTCTACGTCTGGTGCACCATGCTCGCCTGGCGGGTCCTCCTCGCCGACCTCGGGTCTCCGCTGTCCCTGCCGGCGGCCTTCTCGGTGTTCGGCATCAGCCAGGTCGGGAAGTACGTGCCGGGCGGGGTGTGGAACGTGGTCGCCGCCGCCGAGATCGGATCCGACCACAGCGTGCCGCGGGCGCGGTCGCTCGCGGCGATGGCGGTCGCGGTCCTCGTGTCGGTCGTCTCGGGCTCCGCTGTCGGGGCGCTGACGGTGCCCTTCCTCGCAGCGGGCTCGCTCGGTCAGTGGTCATGGGTCGCATGGGCGGCACCGGTGGTCGTCGTCGCCCTGCTGCCACCCGTCCTGAACCGCCTGATCGGCGTGGCACTCCGTATCGGCCGGCGCGAGCCGCTCGAGCACCCGCTCACCTGGCAGGGCCTCGGCCGGGCCACTGCCTGGTCGGTCGCGGGCTGGGCGGTCGCCGGGACGCAGCTCTGGGTCCTCGCGACGGGCGTCGGCATGCAGGTGTCGACGCGCTCGTTCGCGCTGGCGGTCGGGGGATGGGCGCTGGCCTGGGTGGTCGGGTTCCTCGTCGTGGTGGTGCCGGCCGGAGCCGGTGTCCGCGAGGCCGTGCTCGCCATCGTGCTCGCGGCGTGGCTGTCCCCGGGGGCGGTGACCTTGACGGTCCTCGTCAGCAGGGTGGTCCTCACTGCCGTGGACTTCGCGTTCGCCGGCGTGGGCCTCGTCCTCGCGCGCCGACGGAGGAACGTCACGGTGCCACGGTGACGGACGCGCAGCCGATCCGGGGGTTCGGCCCGCCGGCCGTGTCGATCGCGTAGACGCACACGGTGTGCGTCCCGGGCGTGGTGGTCACCGACGTGTGGAAGCCGTGGCGGTCGCCGTTCCCGAACACCCGCTGCACGTCGGGGCGCAGCAGGTCCGCCGTGACGGCACGCCGTGCCACGCCGTCCACGTAGACGTGCACCCTGATCGGCGCGGACGTGTCGGGGTCTGCCGCCCAACCGCGGACGACGATCGAGCCGGCGCTCGTGGTGGCGGCGTCCAGGTGCCCGTGGGGCAGGGCGGTGGCGACCTGGACCGTCCCGCACCCGATCCGGGGGTTGGGCCCGCCGGTGCTGTCGATCGCGTAGACGCACACCGTGTGCTGCCCGACCGTGGTTCGCAGGGTGAGGTCGAAGCCGTGCGCCGCACCCCTCCGGTACACGGCCTGCACGTCTGGGCGTGACCCGGCCGCGGTGGTGGCGGCCGTCAGCCGCCCGTCCACGTAGACGTGCACCTTGATGGGGTCCACCGTGTCCGGGTCCAGTGCCCAGCCCGCGACCCGTACGGTGTCGTTGCGCGGGGAGCTGAGGACGTCGACGCGCCCGATCGGCAGCCGCCGGACCGGCTGGCCGAACCACTCCGTGAAGCGGAGGAAGAAGTTGCGGTTGCCGTACGACGAGCACGCGTCGCCGGTGCCGTTCCCCGCCGCGATCGCCGCGGCGTTCGGCTGGTACGGCGTGTAGTTGTAGAGCCCGGCCGTGGCCTGGTTCCGGATCAGCACGTCGGAGGCGCCGCACGCGGCGTCGGGGTGGTAGGCGATGGTGTTCCACCGACCGGTCTGGTGCGTGAAGGACGCCGGCTCGGCGGCGTACTGACGGAGTCGTGCGGCGGCGTGCCAGACCTGGTTCGAGAAGCCCGCGTACTGCGGCTCGCACACTCCCGTCGTCGGGCAGCGGAAGCCCATCGCCCGCTCGTAGGCGACCGGAGGCCTTCCGGTCGTGGAGATGACCAGGCCCTGCTCCTTCTGGAGCATCACCAGCAGCACCTGGGGGTTGACGCGGCACGACGACGCGGTCCGCGCGACGATGGCGGAGGCCGTCTCGCCGGCACGCCCGGAGTATCCGCCGGGGCAGAAGCTCGTGGCAGTCCGGGACGGCGTGCTCTCCCGGAAGTCCTTGAGGCAGGTGCTGCCCGCCACGGCGACGCAGTCGCTGCCCTTCAGCCGCACGAACTCGTCGACCTGCGCGGCCGACATGGCCCCCGAGTCCCAGAAGAGCGCGTCCGTGATGATGTAGCCGGGGTCGAACGTCACGGGCTCCGCGGACGCGCTCGGCACCTGCGCGCTCGCGCCGAGCGCCAGAGTCACGGCCAGGGCTCCGAGCCCACGCAGCAGACCAGGCATCGCACCCTCCGGGATCGTCGAGATGCATCTTGACCATAGACCCGGCGTGCCCGCCGCGACAGCCCCTGGCCGCGGCGGGTTGCGCCGCACAGTTGCTAGGGTCGGCCCTCGGCGGGAGAGCGGCTCCTGACCGACGTCTCCTGGAGGACCTTCCGTGCGCACCCTGCTCGACGCGACCGCCGTGCCCGCAGACCGGGGCGGGGTCGGCCGCTACGTCGACGAGCTCGTCCCGCGGCTCGTCGACGCCGGCGTCTCGCTCGTCATCGCCGCGCAGGAGCGTGATGCCGAGCTCTACGGCGCGCTGGTCCCGGGTGCGGAGATCGTCGCCGTGCCCTCGGCCCTCGAGCGGCGGGCCGTCCGCATGGCCTGGGAGCAGACGGGTCTGCCGAACCTCGTGCGGTCCGTGCGCCCCGACGTGGTGCACAGCCCGCACTACACGATGCCGCTGGCGGCCTCCTCGCTGGGCGTCCCGGTGGTGGTGACCCTTCACGACGCCACGTTCTTCACCACTCCGGAGCTCCACCTGCGGTCGAAGGCGGTCTTCTTCCGCAACGCCATCCGCGTCGCGGTCCGGCGCGCCGCGGCGCTCGTGGTGCCGTCTCGGGCGACCCGCGACGAGGTGCTCCGCGAGGCGGGGGGCGATCCCGCGCGCTTCCACGTGGCCTACCACGGGGTGGACGCCGGCCGGTTCCATCCCGTGAGCGAGGCGGACCGCGAGCGGGTGCGCTCGACCCTGGGGATCGGCTCGGCCGCGTACGTCGGCTTCCTCGGTACGCTCGAACCGCGCAAGAACGTCCCCGCGCTGGTCCGTGGCTGGGTCGAGGCCTGTGCCGGGAGCGCTGAGCCGCCCGCGCTCGTGCTCGCCGGGGGGAAGGGCTGGGACGCGGGCATCGACGGGGCTGTGGCAGCGGTCCCGTCCCACCTCGAGGTGGTGCGTCCTGGCTACCTGCCGCTCGACGACCTGCCTGGCTTCCTCGCCGGGGCGCAGGTGCTCGCCTACCCCAGCCTCGGCGAGGGGTTCGGGCTGCCCGTCCTGGAGGCGATGGCATGCGGTGCCACCGTGCTCACCACGCGGGAGCTGTCGCTCCCGGAGGTCGGAGGTGACGCCGTGGCGTACTGCGGCACGGACGACGCGTCGATCGCCGGCTCGCTCCGCCGGCTCCTGGCGGACGCCCCAGAGCGTGAGCGGCTGGCCCGAGCGGCGGCCGAGCGGGCCGCCACGTTCACCTGGGAAGCGGCCGCGCAGGCGCACGTCGAGGCCTACGAGGCGGCTCGCCGACGCTGAGCCTGGCCGTAGGATCGAGGACGGCCCCGCACAGGCGGTCGCCATCGCACACGTGGCACGGGGATCCGCCTCCCTGCCTCAGAAGACCTGGAGGACGCTCGACGTGACGGAGACCAAGACCGCTCGCTGGCTCGTGGTGGGAGCGGGCGGGATGCTCGGACAGGACGTCGTGGCCGCCGCCACCGCGGCCGGTCACGACGTGACCGGCCTCTCCGGCCGGGCAGCCCTCGACGTGACTGACGCCGCCGCCGTCCGGGCCGCACTGGTCGGGTACGACGTGGTCGTCAACTGCACGGCGTGGACCGCCGTCGACGACGCGGAGTCGCACGAGGCCGAGGCCTTCGCCGTGAACGCGGTGGGCGCGGCGAACCTCGCGCGCGCGGCGGAGGAGGCCGGGGCGAGGCTCGTGCACGTGTCGACCGACTATGTGTTCGACGGGGTCGCCTCCGCCCCCTACGCCGAGGACGAGGCGCTGGCGCCCCGCTCCGCGTACGGGCGGACGAAGGCGGCGGGGGAGTGGGCCGTGCGATCGGCCTCGCCGGAGGCGCTGGTGGTCCGGACGGCGTGGCTCTACGGCGCGGGAGGCGGGTGCTTCCCCAAGACCATCGCCCGTGTGGCCGCCGAGCGCGAGTCGCTGACCGTCGTCGACGACCAGGTGGGTCAGCCGACGTGGACGGTGGACCTGGCCGACCTCCTGGTCCGCCTGGTGGCTGCCGCGGTGCCCGGCGGCATCTACCACGGCACGTCGTCCGGCCAGGTCTCCTGGTGCGGCTTCGCGAGCGAGGTGGTGGCGTCGGCCGGCCTGACGACCAAGGTCGAGCCGGTCACGAGCGAGCAGTTCGTGCGTCCCGCGCCGCGGCCCGCGTACTCGGTGCTCGGCCATGACGCCCTCGTCGCCGCCGGAGTAGAGCCCATCGGTGATTGGTCCGCGCGGTGGCAGGCAGCGGCGGGGACGGTTCTCGCCGGCTGATCCTCTCCCGGAGCGCTTCCACAGGGCGAGACAGCCGAGGATCGTTATGATGCCGGACACAGGCACCCGCCTCGTCGGCCGCGCCCGGTCGGCCCAGACTGTTGGAGACCCCCATGCCCTTGGCACCCCTCGCTCCGAACGCATGGCTCCGTTGGGACGTCGTTCGCGGCGTGCTCCCGAAGGAGCGCGTCTCGCTTCTCGAGGTGGGATGCGGCCAGGGCGCGTTCGGGTCGAGGCTCGCGACGATGTACGACTACACCGGGGTCGAACCCGACCCGGTCGCGCACGCGGCTGCCGTGGCCGCTGTCGGCGCCGCGGGGAACACGGGGCGGGTCGTCAACGGGGACGTGTCGTCGCTCGGAGCGGGCCGCACGTTCGACGTCGTCTGTGCGTTCGAGGTGCTCGAGCACATCGAGGACGACGAGAAGGCGCTGGCGCAGTGGGTCGAGCGCGTGCGGCCGGGCGGGCTCGTCGTCCTCTCGACGCCGGCGTGGCAGTCGAGGTTCGGCCCGTGGGACTCGGCGGTCGGTCACTTCCGCCGGTACGACCCGGACGTGATGAGGGAGCGGCTCCGCGGAGCGGGGCTCGTCGACGTGGGCGTGCGGTGCTTCGGTGCCCCGCTGGGCTTCGTGCTGGAGGCCGCCCGGGACCGCCTGGCCAGCCATCGCACGGAGCTGCGCGAGGAGAAGCCCATCGAGGCGAGGACCGCCCGGAGCGGGCGCCTGTACCAGCCGTCGTCCGGCCTCCAGGGAGCCCTCACCCAGGTGGGGACCTTCCCGTTCCGGCTGGTCCAGCGGGCGTTCCCCGGGCGGGGAACGGGCCTCGTGGCCTGGGGAAGGCGCGCGCTGCCGGACTGACCTCCGGCGTCGAGACAGCACGGGAGGGCCGGACGATCGTCCGGCCCTCCCGCGCGTCCCGGGGATGTCTCGGGGTCAGCCGTCGAGGAGACCCAGGAGATACGTGCCGTAGCCCGACTTGATCAGGGAGCCGGCACGCTCGCGCAGCTCGTCGTCGGTGAGGAAGCCACGGCGCCAGGCGACCTCCTCGGGGGAGCCGATCTTCAGGCCCTGCCGGTGCTCGACGGTGCGGACGTAGTCGGACGCCTCGAGCAGCGAGTCGAAGGTGCCGGTGTCGAGCCAGGCGGTGCCTCGCGGGAGGACCTCGACCTGCAGGCGACCCTGCTCGAGGTACACCCGGTTGACATCGGTGATCTCGTACTCGCCGCGCGCGGACGGCTTGAGGTCGCGCGCGATCTCGAGGACGTCGTTGTCGTAGAAGTACAGGCCGGGCACCGCGTAGTTCGACTTGGGCTGGGCGGGCTTCTCCTCCAGAGAGAGGGCCCTGAACTGCTCGTCGAACTCGACCACGCCGTAGGCGGTCGGGTCGGCCACCCGGTAGGCGAAGACCGCGCCGCCGTCGATGTTCTCGAAGCGGGTCAGCTGGGTGCCGAGGCCGGGGCCGTAGAAGATGTTGTCGCCGAGCACCAGGGCAGCGGGGTCGGTACCGACGAAGTCGGCACCCAGCACGAACGCCTGGGCGAGCCCGTTGGGCTCGTGCTGGACGGTGTACTGGATCGAGACGCCGAACTGCGACCCGTCACCGAGGAGGCGCTCGAACTGTGGGGCGTCGTGCGGGGTGGTGATCACCAGGATGTCCCTGATGCCCGCCAGGATGAGCGTCGACAAGGGGTAGTAGACCATCGGCTTGTCGTACACCGGCACGAGCTGCTTGCTGGTGCCGAGGGTGATCGGGTGAAGCCGGGTCCCGGATCCGCCGGCAAGGATGATTCCGCGCATGGGAGCCTATTGTGCCCGATGGCGCGGTCACCTCGCGCCGGGAACGCCCGCTGCCCGGTCCTCCGGGCAGCGGGCGTTCCTGTCACGTCAGCCGAAGTGGCTCTCGCAGGCCTCGAGGTCGTTGTCGGCGTCGAGCCGGTGCACGTCGCCCAGCCCGCGCGCCATCCAGTAGTCGAACGTCGCCTGCGCCTCTGCCTTGCTGGCGAAGTCGGGGCAGTCCAGGTCCGGGGACGACGGGCGCACACCAGCGGGGAGGCCCGGGGCCGGCTGGGGGGCAGGGCGCCGCACGCCGAGGGTGTCGTCGCCGTCGCCGTCCCAGTCGCCGACGAGGGTGGTGTCGGTGGCCCGCCCGTAGGTCAGCGTGAGGTCGGCGGCACCGCCGGCGAAGCTGTTGGAGATGAAGTAGGTGCTGCTCCGCCGGACGGCGAGAGTGTCGTCGCCGTCGCCGTCCCAGTCGCCGACGAGGGTGGTGTCGGCGGCGCGCCCGTAGGCGAGCGTGAGGTCGGCGGCGCCACCGGCGAAGCTGTTGGAGATGTAGTACGTGCTGCCGCGGCGGACGGCGAGGGTGTCGTCGCCGTCGCCGTCCCAGTCGCCGACCAGGACGGTGTCCCCGGCCCGGCCGTACGCCACGACGGTCGTCGCGGCTCCGCCGAGGGTGTTGGAGATGTAGTAGGTGTTGCCGCGGCGCACGGCGAGGGTGTCGTCGCCGTCGCCGTCGCCGTCCCAGTCGCCGACCAGGACCGTGTCGTCGGCCCGGCCGTACGCCACGACGGTCGTCGCGGCTCCGCCGCCCAGGGTGTTGGAGATGTAGTACGTGTTGCCTCGGCGCACGGCGAGGCTGTCGCCCCCGTCGCCGTCCCAGTCACCGACGTGCACGCGGTCGTCGGCGCGGCCGTACGCCAGCACGCGGTTGGCGCTGCCCGTCCAGGAGTCGTTCAGGTAGTACATGGAGCCGCTCCCGCCGACCTCGCTGCCTTTGGCCAGCGCGGCCGGCGCGCCGGCGAGGACGAGGCCGACGGTGAGGGCGGCAACGGTGAGGACGGAGGAGGGTCGTGAGTGGTCCATGCCCTTCATTGTCCGACCTGCACAGTTGCTTCAGGCACTACCGCCGGGTGAACTCTTCCCGCGCCGTGCCGCCGCGACCTCGACCTGCTCCCGGACCCAGAGGCCGGCGACGATCGCCCACCGCAACGGGGCCTGGTACCACCGGTCGTGCCGATCGACCAGGTAGCGCCGCGCGCTCGCGTGGTGCGCGCGGATCATCGGGGCCGGGGTGGCCTTCCACGAGGCTCCCTGCAGGTGGGTGACCGTCGCGGACGGTGCGTACAGGTTGAGCCAGCCGGCTCGCCCGATGCGGTCACCGAGGTCGACGTCCTCGAAGAACATGAAGTACCTCTCGTCGAACCCGCCGACGGCGGCGAACGCCTCCGGCCGCAGCAGCAGGCAGGCGCCCGACAGCCAGCCGACAGGCCGTTCCTCCGAACGGTCCGCGACGTTCGCCTGCTGGTACCGGCGGGACCAGGGGTTGCCCGACCAGACCCGGTGCAGCAGGGCGTGCCCCAGGCCCACGGCGAGCGAGGGGAGCGCCCGGGCGGACGGGTAGACCGAGCCGTCCGAGTTGAGGATCCGCGGTCCCACGGCGCCGGCGGCGGGCACGCGGACGGCCGCGTCGACGAGCGCGTCGAGAGAACCGGGCTCCCACTCCAGGTCGGGGTTGGCGACGACGAGCCAGCGGGCGCGGGAGCCGGCGGCACCCCGGTTCGCTCCGCCGCCGTAGCCGAGGTTGCCGCCCGCCTCGAGGAGCCGTGCCCTCCCCGAGGCGACGGCTTCGTCGAGGGCTGTGCTCGGGCCGCCGTTGTTGACCAGCACCACGTCGAGCGGACGGGTGGTCGCCTTGTGCACCGAGTCGAGGAAGGCGCGTAGCTCGTCGCCCGGGTTGAAGACGACGCAGACGACACGGACGTCGTCCGGCTGTGCCGCGGCCGCGACGTCGTCGCCCAGCGGGCCGGAAAGAGTGTTCATCGGCACGGAGCCTATCCACGAACGGCCCCGCCGCGTGCACGGTGCGGCGCCGCGGGCGGGGTCCGGACCGTCTGGGCGTCCAGTACGGTCGTCGTGTGCACTCGAGTGCCCGAGCGGCGGCGCGGCGACCGGCTCCGACCTGTGGCGTGGTTCTGGTCCTCCTCACCGCTCTGGTCACGGCGGTCGCCGTGTCGTGGGCGGTGCTCACGCCGCCGTTCCGCGCACCCGACGAGGCGCAGCACCTCAACAGCGTGGTCCGGCTGGCGCACGGGGGCGGCTGGCCCGCCCCCGGCCAGGCCACGATGGCACCGGCGGTGCTCCGGGCGCAGGTGCAGGCGGCCGTGACGACGGACCTGCCGGGTCGCTACCACGACCGGCCCGACCGGGCGCAGTTCGTCGACGTCGCGCCGCCGCCCGTGGCCGAGCGGTCACGGGTCGGGGTCCCGACGCCGCCACCGGGCACACCTGTCGCTGTCTCGACGACGGACCAGATGACGCAGCACCCGCCCCTGTACTACGCGGTCGCGGCGGCGTTCCTCCGGCTCACGGGTCTCGCCGACGCGCGGTGGGACCTGCAGCTCCTGGCCCTGCGGCTGCTCAGCGTCGTCCTCGTGCTGCCTGTCGTGCCGCTCGCCGCCACGGCGGCCCGGCGGCTCACGGGCTCGGCCGCGGCCGGGCTGGTGGCCGCCTCGCTCGTGCTGTTCGCGCCGCAGGTCGGCCACGTGCTCGGGAGCGTCACGAACGACTCCCTCATGGCGCTCACCGGGGCGGTGACCGTCTGGCTGTGCGTGCGGGTGCTCACGGGCGACCTCCGGTACCGCACCGCGGCCGTCCTGGGCCTGACCCTGGGTCTGGGGCTCCTGACGAAGGTCATGGCGGGGCTGGCGCTGCCCGTGGTGGTGGCCGCCTACCTGCTCGCCCCGGGGGAGCGGGGCCTCGGGGCCCGGCTCGGACGGGTCGCCTCGGCCCTGGGCATCGCCTTCGTCGTCGGGGGCTGGTGGTGGCTCCGGAACATCGTCGTGCACGGTACGGTCCAGCCGGACGGCATGGGGCAGCGGTTCGAGGACCGCGAGCCCGGAGGAGCCTGGGAGTTCTGGTCGACGGCGGTGTGGCGGCTCCTGCGGTCGTCGGTCGGCGACCTGGGCTGGCTCGAGCTGCGGGCGCCGACGCCGTACGTCGTCGCGGCGGGCGTGGCCTGCGTGGCTCTGTGCGTGGTGCCGCTGATCGTGCCAGGCCTTCGCCGGCGGGCTGCGGTCCTCCTCGGCTTCCCGGCCCTCGTCGCGCTGACGGTCCTGGTGAACGCCTGGTCCTTCTACGAGGCGCACGGCTGGTACGCGGGCATCCAGGGCCGGTACCTCTTCGGGGCGACCGTGGCGGTCGCAGCCGTCGCCGCCACCGGGGCCTGGACCTGCCTGCGCAGGTCGGAGCGACGGACCGCCGCCGTGCTGCCGCTGGTCGTCCTCGCCGGACTGGTCGTGGCGATCGGCGGGCTGTGCTTCGGGCTCGTGACGATGTACCGCGGCCCGGGCGACTCCGTGGCGGACGCGCTGGTGCGCTGGGAGGCGTGGAGCCCGCTCGGCGGGGCGGGGCTCGGTATCGCCGTCGCGGCAGTGCCCGTCGTCGGCCTGGCGGCCGTGCTGGCCGCCGCGCTCCTCCGAGGCCGCCCGGAACGCGCCGGAGACGGCGGACCGGGTCTGGTCAGTGCTGGACCGGGGCCCGCCGGATCGTGAGCACGACGAGCGTCGCGGCGACCAGCGCAGCCGCGGCCGCCGACCAGCCGGTGACGAGCGCGACGTCGGTCATGGCGGGGTAGCCGGCGCCCGGGGGCAGGGCCATGCGACCCGCGAGCCACGCGCCGAAGTCGACCAGCACCACGACGACCCACAGCGAGACGGTGAGCCACGGCCGGAGGGCCATGAACGCGGCCACGACCAGCGACAGCGGCACGAGGACGGGGAGGAGGTACCGGGGGTTGGACGCCCCGCTCGTCGTCGTGTAGGCGACCTGCAGCAGGAGCGCGGCCGCCGTGACGGGGACGAGGGCGAGGGCCGCGGCCCTGGCGTCGGCGACGACGGTCCGGGACGTTCCGTACCGTCGTCGTACCAGGGTCGCGCCCGCCACGAAGGCTGCGGGCACGAGGAGGAGCAGCACCGCTCCGGTGTTCAACGGAAGGAACCCGCCCCACAGGTAGACGTCGAGCAGGTGCAACCACGTCCCGTAGTCCGTCACGGCTTCCCAGAACGTCCGTGTCGTGCGTCCGAGGTGCTCGGCCGCCCAGTCGGGGTGCCCGCCGGTGAGGCTGCCGGTCAGCCGGTGGTTCCGGAGGTAGAACCAGCCCGAGGCGAGGAGCACGGCGGCCGGCGCGGAGACCGCGAGCGCGATCGTGTGCCGCGTGGGCGACTGCCTGGAGAACAGGCTGGCGAGGACCGTCACGCCGATGCAGACCACGGCCAGCACGAGCGCGGCGGCTCGGGTCAGGGAGGTCGCCGCCGCCACGAGCGTGAGCGCTGCGACGAGCCGCCCGTGCAGCCCGTCGCGCAGAGCCCGGGCCGTAAGCCCGATCAGGACCGTCACGAGGAGAGCGGCGAGGAGGTCGTTGTAGGCGGACCCACCGAGGCGCACCGCCCAGGCGGAGCACGCCACGACCAGGGCGACGGCAGCCGGCAGAGGGCTGTCAGGACGGGTGACCTGCCGGGCCGCCCACCACGCGGCCACGACGAACGCCATGAGGAGCAGCACGCTGCAGGCGCGCCCGGCGTAGGCGGCCAGGTCGTGCCGGCCGGCATCGACGAGCGGCCCGACCGCCGGCGCGAGCAGGAGGTAGTAGAGCGGGGGGTGCTGGGCGGTCCACTGCACCGGTGGCACGAAGCCCAGGGGCGGGTCGAGGACGAGCCCTTCTTCGAAGACCGGCAGACCGCCGTGCCAGACCTGGTAGGCGTAGTCCACGTGGGCCGACTCGTCGGCCGACGCGAAGGGTGCCACGGCGAACGTCTGGGTCAGGGCGAACAGGACTCCCGCGAGCACCGACCAGGTGACGGCCCAGCGCTCTGTGCGGTGGGACAGGTGTGCGGGCATGGTCACGGTGCGAGCAGCCCGCCGGACGTGACGCGCTCGCTCGCGACGAGCCGGTCCCGGCGGGCGGCGTCGGTCTCCAGCGCGGCGGCCGTACCCGGGGAGGTGAGGACCACGGAGCCGTCGCCCGCCCATACCGCGAGCAGGCCGCGGAGCACCTGGTCGACAGGGTCGCGCCCGTCGACCAGGACCCGCTCGCCCTGCCCCGGAAGGGCAGGGACCAGGTCCGCGTGGGGGACGGCCTCGTCCGGCCCGGCCGCGAGAGCGGGCGCGGCCGGGTCCGCGTCGGGCACCCAGCCGATGACGTCGCCGTACGTCATGACCGCCGAGGCGGCGTCGATCGCCCCGGCGGGGAGGCTGCCGTCGAACCGGCGGGCGAGGGCGGGCAGCGACACGACCACGAGCTCGCCGGCGTGGTCCGCCCAGGGAGCGGGGCGGTCCGTGACGACGACGTCGGCGGAGGGCGTCGCGCCGGCGTCGGGCACGACGACGGCGGCCCCGCAGCGCCAGGTCGCGAGGGCCCAGACGGCGGTGCGCCAGTGCACCGGCAGGTCGAGTGCGACAGCCGTGCCGGGGCCGGCGTCGAACTCCTCGACGAGGAGGTTGACCGTCTTGCTGACCCAGTTGCCCAGGACGGCGCCCGAGAGCTCGACCCGTTCCCCGTCGTCCCCGTACCAGGTGAGGCGCGGGCGTCCGGGTTCGTGGAGGAGGCGGTCGAGCAGGGCGGTGACAGGTGCGACGGGCATGGCCTCAGCGTAGGCCGAGGGGGCTGCAGAAAGTTTCTTCCCCACACCTGGTACGAAACTCGTTCCTCAAGCGTCTCTTGCAGTACGGAACCTGTTGCGGACCTGCACCGTTGCAGGTCATAGGGATGGTGAACTCCCCGTGTAGATCGGGATCGATAGCACACTTCCGCTTGACGACTCCAGACGACACGCGTGTAATTCCAGGTATGCAGTTTTCGTAAGAACGCATCACGTAAGACGGCATGGAGGGGCACACCATGTGGAACATGCTGGATGGAGACGTGGGACTCGGGTCGGACGTCGGGCGCCGCCCGGAGCGCGTCGCGCCCGTGCTGCCGCTGTTCGGCGAGCCGGTGATGGACGACTCGCTGCTCGGCTGGCAGGAGCGGGCGCTGTGCGCCCAGACGGATCCCGAGGCCTTCTTCCCGGAGAAGGGCGGGTCCACGCGCGAGGCGAAGAAGGTCTGCCAGGGCTGCGAGGTCCGGGCCGAGTGCCTCGACTACGCGCTGGCGAACGACGAGCGGTTCGGCATCTGGGGCGGGCTCTCGGAGCGCGAGCGGCGCAAGCTCAAGCGGCGCGCCGTCTGACGACGCGCCGGGGACCACGTCCCACGCGTCGGCAGGGCGGGAACGCATGATGTGGAGCGAGATGATCGCTCCACGCACGGACCTCGAGTCCCCCGTCGACCCGTCGCTGGGTGCCGTGGTGGCAGTCACCGGCTCTGTGCCGGTGGTCGTCACGGTGACCGCGGTGGTGGTCACGCGCGGCCGCAGCCCGTACCTCGCGGCCACGCTCGCCGCGGTGCGCGCGCAGACGTACGCCCCCGACGCGGTCGTGGTCGTGGACGTCGACACGGCCCCCGCCACCTCGGCCCACCTCGACCTCCAGCTGGGCGACGCCCGGTTCGTCGCGGGCGCCGGCGCCCGCACGTTCGGCGAGGGCGTCGACGCGGCCCTGGCCGCAGCCGGCGTCCCCGAGCGGGGCTGGATCTGGCTGCTCCACGACGACTGCGCACCGGCGCCCGGCGCGCTGGCGGCCCTGATGCGCGCGATCGAGCACTCCGCCGCCGTCGCGGTGGCGGGCTGCAAGCAGCGCCGTTGGGAGCTCGCGCCCGACGGCGCCCCCCTCGACCCGGCCGAGTCCGACCGCGGCGTCCTCCTCGAGGTCGGCCACACCGTCACCCGGCTCGGCCGCCGCACCACCGGCGTCGACCACACCGAGATCGACCAGGGCCAGCACGACGCGACCGAGGACGTCCTCGCAGTCGGCCTCGCCGGCGCGCTGGTCCGGACCCAGGTGTGGGCGACGCTCCGGGGCACCGACCCGGAGCCCGGCCCGTACGGGGACTCCACCGACTTCTGCCGCCGCGTCCGGCTGGCGGGGCACCGGGTCGTCGTCGTCCCGCAGGCCGTGGTGCGGCACGCCCAGGCCTCGCTCCTGGGGCTGCGCGGGCGCGACGCGGCCCGCAGCCACGGGCGAGGTGCCCGGCGGCGCGCACAGCTCTACCAGCGGCTGGCCTGGGCCCACCCGGCCCTGGTGCCGGTCGCCGCGGTGGCGATGGTCCTCTGGGCGCCGGTCCAGGCCGCGTACCGGCTGGCCCTCAAGCAGCCCGGGCACGCCCGGGACGAGCTCCTGGCACCGCTGTGGGTGCTGTCCCGGGTGGTGCCGCTCGCGCGGGCCCGGCGCAACGCGGCACGGACCCGCGTCGTGCCGCGGGGGGTGCTGCGTCCGCTGACGGCCTCGTGGCGCGACGTCTGGGCCGAGCGACGTGACCGCCGCCTCGCCCGTGCGGAGCTGCACCGTACGGGAACCGCCCCGTCCGACCTCGAGCAGGTCGAGCTCCGCCGCCTCGCCGCTCGCCGCCGCACGGCCCTCGTGACGGTGCTCCTGGCTGCCACCGCGCTCGCCGTCGCCGTGTTCGGACCCGCCGTCGGCACCCTGACGGCCGGTGGGCGCCTCGTCGGAGGGGCGCTCCTGCCCGCGGGCGGCACCGTCGGGGACGTGTGGTCGGCCGCCACCTCAGGGTGGGTCCTGGACGGTCTCGGGGCCGCAGCCCCGGCAGACCCCCTCCTCCTGCCCCTGGCCGGGCTCGCCGCCCTGACCGGGGGCTCGCTGCAGACCGCGGTGCACGGGGTCTTCCTGCTCGCGTTCCCGCTCGCGGCCGCGGGAGGCTGGGCCGCCGCCGGAGCCGTGACGAGGTCGCCGTGGCTGCGGGCGTGGGCTGCGCTGCTCTGGCTCGGGGCGCCGGCCCTGCTCGTCGCCGTCGGCACCGGGCGGCTCGGGGCGCTCGTGGCGCACCTCGTGCTTCCGTGGGTGGCGCTCGCGCTCGCCCGTGCCGTCGGTGCGCACGCGGTCGACGTCGTGGACGTGCCCGAGGCCCGCACCGAGGAGGCCTGGGCGGACCGCACCCGGCACGGTCGGGCGGCGGTGCCCGCCGGGGTCTCGCTGGGCGCCGCGGGAGCGGCGGGGCTCCTGCTGGCCCTCGCCGTGTCCGGTGCCCCCGTGCTGCTGCCCGCGGCCGTCGTGGTGCTGGCGGGCGCAGCCCTGGCGGTGCGCCGCCGACGGCGGTACCTCGCCCTGGCACTCCTCCCGGCGGTGGTGGCCGGCACCCCGCTGTGGTGGGCCGCCGTCCGCGGCGACGGCGGCTGGCGCCTGCTGCTCGCCGAACCCCTCTCGGGCACGTCCACCGCCGGGACGGGCGGGGCGGGGTGGCACCTCCTGCTCGGCTGGCCCGCCCCGCCCGCAGCCTGGTTCCCCGCCGACGTCCTCGGTAGCGGGGCGGCAGCGGCGTTCGTCGCGGCGGCGGTGCCGTACCTGGCCGGGGCTGTGGTGGTCCTGCTCGCGGTCGTCGCGCTGTTCCGCCGGGACGGCGCGGCGTCCCGCACCGGCTGGCTGGTGGCCGCCGTCGGGCTCGGCGTGGCGGTGCTCGCGCAGCAGGTCGCGCGGGACGGGTCGGCCTGGGCCGGGCCCGGGCTGTCGCTGCTCCTGCTCGGACTCGGGGCAGCGGCCCTGCGGGGCGCCCCGTCACCGCTCGGGGCAGGCTCGGCCGTGGCCGGCGACCGCACGCCGGCCCCCGACGCCCGGCCGACCCGCCAGGACCGGCTGCGCGGTGCGGGCCGGACTGCGCGCCTCGTGGGTGTCGGCGTGCTCGGGACGCTCGCGGTCGTGGCTCCGGTGGCCGTGGTGACGGTGTGGGCCGTCGACGGCTCCGGGAGCGCGCGTCCGGGGCACGCGCTCCACGCGACGGCCGAGCCGGTGGTCCCCGCCGTCGGGCGGCAGATGCAGGCGCCACCCCGGCAGGCGAGGGTGCTGGAGGTCAGGTCCGGACCGGACGGGGTGGTGACGTACACCCCGCTGCGCGGGGACGGGACCCAGCTGCTCGACGCGTCCGCCGCCGCGGCGGCCGTACCGCCCGGCCCGGCTGACGCCGCGCTCGACGTCCTCGTCGCCGAGCTCGCCCGGGGCGCCGCCCAGGACCTGGGCCCCCGGCTCGCGGCCCTGGGGATCGGGGCGGTCCAGGTGCGGTCGGCGGACGAGGCCGGCGCCGACCTGGTCGCCACGCTGGACCTGGTCCCGGGGCTCTCCCGGGTCACGGAGGGTCAGGCCGTGACGGTGTGGCGGGTGGCCCCGGAGACGGGGCCGGAGCCGGGCTGGGCCCGGGTCGAGGTGCCGTCGGCCGGCGTGGTCGCCGTGCTGCCGTCGAGAGGAGCCGAGGTCCGGGCAGCGGTGGACCCCGGTGACGCCGCGCGCGTCGTCGTGCTCGCCGAGGCCGCAGGCCCGGGCTGGGGGGCCACCCTGGACGGGCGCCGGCTCGACCCGGTCGAGGTGCCGGGCGCGGAAGGGCTCCAGGCGTTCGCCCTGGGGGCTGAGGGCGGGCGTCTCGTGGTCGCCCACACCACCGCCTACCGGCCGCTGTGGCTGGCCGTCGCGGGCATCACGCTCGTGGCGTTCGCGATGCTCGCGCTGCCCGTCGCGCGCCGGAGGACCCGATGAACCTCGCCCGCTTGATGGTCCCGCTCCGCCGCGCGGGCGTCGTCGTCGGCACGGTGGCCTGCGTCGGCGCGGTCGCCGCGCTGGCGATCGTCCCGGCGGCCGGGACAGCGCCGCCCGACGAGGCGCGCCGGGTGGACGTGGGGCCCGGCGAGTCGGTGCTCGTCTGCCCTACCCCGGTGCGCCTGGCGCAGCCGGACGTCGGCGACTCCGAGCTCGGCTCCAGCCCGGTCGCGACGACCGGGGAGCTGCTCGCGCTCGTGTGGGGTCCGGGCGCGTCGTCGGCCACCGGGCTCGCCGGCGCCACGGACCAGCCGCTGACCGGTCCTCTCGCCGCCGGCCCCGACGGGGCCGTGCTGCGGGGCACGCTGCCCGACGACGCACGCGTGGTCCGGGCAGAGGTCTCGGGCGCCGACGTGTCGGCCGTGGCCGGTGTCAGCGCCTCGGTGACCACCGCGGGCGACCTGCGCGGCCTGGCCGCCGGAGCGTGCGCGGCGCCCGGCATCGACCACTGGCTGGTCGGGGGCAGCACCGAGGTGGGGTCGAGCGCACGCCTGGTGCTGCAGAACCCCGGCTGGACGGCCGCGAAGGTCCGCCTGCGGGCGTGGGGGCCCTCCGGTCCCGTCGCCCTCGGGGGGCAGGCGGCGCTCGTGGTCCCACCGGGCGGACAGGCGGAGGCCCTGCTGGAAGGGCTCGCGCCGGAGCAGCGCCGGCTCGCGCTGCACGTCGCCGCCACGGGAGGGCGGGTCACCGCCTACGTCCAGCACCACTCCATCGAGGGGATCGTCCCCGCCGGCACGGACCTGGTGACGCCCGGCGCGGCGCCCGCGGAGGCGGTGGCGGTCGCGGGTCTCGTGAGCGCCGGCGAGCGGGCCGACGACCCGCGCGCGCCGCGCCTCCGTGTGCTCGCCCCCGGGGACGCCCCCGGGACGGCGCACGTCACCGTGTACGGGAAGGACGGGCCGGTGCGTCTCCGCGGGGCCGAGGACGTCGCGCTGGAGCCGGGCCAGGTCACGGAGGTCCCGCTCGGTGGCCTGCCGAAGGGCACGTACACCGTGACCGTCGACGCGACGGTCCCCGTGGTGGCGGGAGGGACCTTCACCCGCGAGGGAGCGCCCGACGAGGACGCGGTGGTCGACGACGCGCCGTACGACCGGGCATGGTCGGCGGGCCAGCCGGTGACCGGGGCGCCGGGCGCGTCGGTCACCGCGCTCCCGCCGGAGGCCGCCGCCACGGTCGTCCTCACGGGGGTACCAGCCCTGCGTGGGACCGAGGACGAGCCGACCGGGGCGAGTGCCGTCGTGGTGCGGGGCTTCGGCGCCGACGGCGCCGCGACGGGTCAGGCGTCGCTCGAGCTGACCGCCGGGACCACGGTCACGCTCCCCGCCGGGGAGCTGGGCGAGGGAACGGTCGGCGTGCGGGTGGAGCCGTCGGGCACCCCCGACGGGCCTGCCACGGTCTGGGCGGTGCTGCTCGCCGCCGACGACACCACCGAGAAGGCCGGCACCCTCGTCTCCGTGCTGGCGCCCGCTCCCGTGGCGCCGGAGGCGTCGGCGGTGGTCGTCCGACGCGTGGAGGCGGTGGGCTGAGCCGTCCGCTCGACCCACGCCCGCAGCGCTCCGGGTGCCCGGCGCGCGGCGTCCTGCGCCAAGGTGTGGCTCGGCCTCTCGACCAGGTGGTGGAAGACGACGGCGATCACGAGTGCCGCCGGACCGGCGACCAGGGCGATGAAGGGGAATGACCGGGTGGGCCACATCGCCACCACCGTCATGATCACCGGAACGTGGATCAGGTACAGGCTGAAGGAGTAGCGGCCCGCGAGCTGGCACGGGCGCGTGGAGAGCAGCCGCCGGAGCCCCGGTCCGCCGATGGCGCTGATGATCAGGAGGGCGGCCCCCACCGGCCCGAAGGACGCGGGGAGCCCGCCGGGCCAGACGAGGCCCAGTCCTCCGGCGAGCCACGGCAGGCTCAGCAGGGTCATCCCCGCCAGCGTCGCGAGCGGCCAGACGAGATGGCGGGCGCGGGTGCGGTTGATCCGCTCGGCGGCGGCCTGGAGCCGGGGCAGGTTCGCCGCGAGCACCGTCCCCACGAGGAACGGGGTGAGGTAGAGGTAGGTCTGGCTGCCGGACTGCACCGCCGCGTACGTCACCAGGACGGACGCGACCCCGACGAGGGGCCACCACCGCCGGAGGGCGACCCCGGCGACGACGAACAGGGGCAGCAGGAGCGAGAACAGGAACTCCCAGCGGATCGACCACAGGGCGTTGTCCAGGAGGTACGTGCCGGACACCATGTCGAGGGCGGGGACGACCTGCCGCCAGTCGAGCTGGGGGAAGCGGTGTATGTCCACCCACGCGCTCGGGTGCCGGTGGACCTGGGGCACCAGCACCACGAGCAGGACGGCGAACAGGACCGCGCCCGTGAACGGCACCCCGAGCCGGAGCACCCGCGCCACGTAGTAGGCGAGCCAGTCGTGGTCGACCCGGCGCATCGCGGGCAGCGCCACCACGAGGCCGCTCAGGACGAAGAAGACGACCACGGCCTCCTGCCCGGCGAAGAGCCAGTGCAGCGGGCTGTAGACGGCGTACCACTGGGCGGTGCCCGGGGCGGGCGGCGTGCCGAGGCCCGTGTAGGCGGCGGCGACAGCCGGCAGCACCAGGCTCAGGTGGTACACGAGCACCACGAGCGCCGCCACGCCACGCAGACCGTCGAGAGAGGCAAGACGCGAGGGCTGCGCCGCGGGGGCCGGATCTGTCACGCGGAGACGGTACCAGGGGCATCACGACCGGCCGGGCCGGACTGCGGTCAGCGCCCCTCGTACCGGGGGTCGATCTCCTCGGGCGTCCGCGCGAGGAGGTGGGCCACCTGCTCGACGACCACCTCGCGCACCAGGTCGCCCAGGTCCTCCTGGTCCACCGCACGCACCTCGACGGGCCGCCGGTAGACCACGATGCGTGCCGGGCGGCCGGCCTCCGGCGGGAAGCACCGGCCGAGCGGCACGCCGCCGTCCTCCCACGGCGCGGGGTCGGACGGCGGGACGTCCTCGACGCCGAACTCCGTGCCCTTGAGCTGCGGGCCCCAGATCCGGTCGAGGTCGTCCACGACGTCGAGCACCAGGTCGTCGAAGCGCTGTGCCCGGGTGCGGTGCGCGGGCGTGCCCGGCGGGAGCAGGGGACCTCGCAGGCCACGACCGCGGCGGTCGCGGCGCCGCGGCGAGACCGGCGCGGGGAGCGTCACGTCGGCTGGTGAGGCCGCCGCCGGGCCGTCCTGAGCAGGAGCGCCGGGGCGGGACTGGACGTCGCCCGGGGACGGGCGTCCCCGGCGACGGCCGCCGGGACGCGGGTGCCCGCCGCGGGGGGAGCCGAAGAGTGCCACGCCACGACTCTATGCCCGTGCTCCGCGCCCGGGAACGGCGTGCCGCGGGACACGCGCGGGTGGATCCGGCGTGTTTGCCGCATCGCTCCCGGTCAGGGCGTACTCTCAGCGCGTGAGATCGGTGAGGCAGTGTTCGCGCACGGCATGCACGCGTGCTGCCGTGGCGACACTCACGTATGTGTACGCGGACTCGACGGCGGTGCTGGGCCCGCTCGCGCACCTGGCCGAGCCGCACAGCTACGACCTGTGCGCAGACCATGCGGAACGCCTCACCGCGCCGCGGGGCTGGGAGGTCGTACGGCTCACGCCGGCGTTCCTGGACGCCGGTCCCACGCCGGACGACCTGTCCGCGCTCGCCGACGCGGTGCGGGAGGCGGGCCGGGTACGGCCGGCGCCCGAGCCGCCGTCGGTCACGGAGACCGCCCGGCGCGGTCACCTCAGGGTGCTGCGAGGCGAGGACGACTAGGCCCGTGGCTCCCTGAGCCGTGGCACCGCGCCTGTAGCATGGTCGCACGACGATGCGTCCTGACGGCCGGCGGTCTGCCGTCCGCCCATCCCAGGATGCCCAGCACACCAGGGAGTCTTGTGAAGATCGCCGTCGCGGGAACCGGCTACGTCGGGCTGTCCAACGCGGTGCTGCTCGCACAGCACAACGAGGTCGTGGCGCTGGACATCGACCCTGTGAAGGTGGACCTGGTCAACAGCGGCCGGTCGACGGTCGCCGACCAGGAGCTCGAGGAGTTCCTGGCGAGCGGCCGGCTGCGCCTGCGTGCCACGCTCGACCCGGAGGATGCCTACACGGGCGCGGCGTTCGTGGTCGTGGCGACGCCCACGGACTACGACGAGCGCACCAACTCGTTCGACACGCGGAGCGTCGAGGCGGTCATCGCCTCGGTGCTGGCGGTGAACCCGGGCGCGACGATGGTGGTCAAGTCCACGGTCCCCGTCGGGTTCACCGAGCGTGTCCGCGCCGAGAACCCTGGCGCCTCGATCCTCTTCTCCCCGGAGTTCCTCCGCGAGGGGCGCGCGCTGTACGACAACCTGCACCCGTCGCGGATCGTGGTGGGGGACCGGTCGGAGGCCGGCAAGCGGTTCGCCGACCTGCTCCTCGAGGGCGCCCTGGACAAGGACACGCCGGTGCTCCTGACGGACGCCACCGAGGCGGAGGCGATCAAGCTGTTCGCCAACACGTACCTCGCACTCCGGGTGGCCTACTTCAACGAGCTCGACACCTACGCGGCCACCCGCGGGCTGGACTCCGCGCAGATCATCGAGGGCGTGGGGCTGGACCCGCGCATCGGCTCGCACTACAACAACCCGTCGTTCGGCTACGGCGGGTACTGCCTGCCGAAGGACACCAAGCAGCTCCTCGCGAACTACCAGGACGTGCCCCAGAACCTGATCAACGCGGTGGTGGAGGCGAACACCACGCGCAAGGACTTCGTGGCGTCCGACATCCTGCGGCGGGCGCCGCGGACGGTCGGCGTGTACCGGCTCATCATGAAGTCGGGGTCCGACAACTTCCGGGCGTCCTCGATCCAGGGGATCATGAAGCGGATCAAGGCCAAGGGCGTCGAGGTGATCGTCTACGAGCCTGCCTTGGCCGACGACCGGTTCTTCAACTCCGAGGTGGTCCGTGACCTCGACGAGTTCAAGGCCCGCGCGGACGTGATCGTCGCCAACCGTCGCACCGACGTCCTGGAGGACGTCGCGGACAAGGTCTACACCCGCGACATCTACGGCCGGGACTAGCAGGGCGCGGGCGGCACAGGGAACCTGGCGCCGCCCGCATCCCCCTCAGGCGGCGACGACCAGGCCGTCCGGGGTGAACGGGCTCGCGCGGAGCTGTGCGAGCACGAACCACGCCGTCGCCCCCACGTGCTGCACCTCGAACGGCTGGACCTCGGCGCCGTCGTCCTGGGCGCTCCACGCCGCGACGACGCCCGCCTTCTCGGGCAGGACGGTCCCGGCCATGGTCTGGCCGCCCCCGGCCTCGCGCTGGGCCGAGCGGACGACGTCGAGCATCGCGCGCGCACGGCTCACGTCGGTGGGAGACCCGTGCCTGAGCAGCGCGGCGGCGAGCCGGCACGTGCTCTCGGTCCAGACGCCCGGCCGGTAGACGGGGATCCCCGGGAACGAGGCGTAGCCCGCCAGGTCGGGGCCCTCGAAGACTGCTGCCGCGGCGGCCGGGTCGGTCGCGGAGAGCCGCTCCCCGCGACCCGCCGTGCGGGGACCGCCCTGCACGCCGAGCGCGTTCCTGGCCTGACCCGCGAACTGAGGCCCGCCGGCCAGGTAGACGGCGCCCGCGGCCCCGAGGGGCAGTACCGCGTCCGGCGAGGTGGTCCCGTCGGCGACGCCCGCCGCGAGGCGGTCGCCCGGCCGGCGCGCCGCACCCACCATCTCCCGCGCGCGAGAGCGCGGCGCCGACCAGTCCTGGCCGCTGTCCGTGGCGGCGAGGAGGTCGAACAGCATCGCCGCCTCCGCGTTCTGCCCGGTCGACGAGCCGGGGATCCGGCCGCCGTCGGCCCTGACGCCCCAGCCGAAGCCGCCTTGCGCGGCGAGCGTGCCCGCGATCCAGCGTGCCAGCGCGGCCGCACCCTCGGCGTAGGGACGGTGACCCGTCCGGAGGCCCAGCTGCGCCAGGGCGAGCCCGGCACGGGCCACGTCGGTGAGCCGCGCGTCCGCGAGGCCGAGCCCGTCCTTCTCGAGCGGCTCGCCGTACGCCTGGCGCACCAGCGCCCCGTCCCCGGCGGGCTCCAGCGCGGCCAGGAGCGCGTCGCCGAGCTGTCGCGCCTGCTCGACCGCCGACGGGACCAGCGCGGCGGCCGCGAGATAGGCCCACACCGCGGCTGCGCTGTCGCCGGTGAACGCCGCTCCACCCAGCCCCATCGGGTCCGCGTACGAGCGTGCCAGCGGCGGTCCGGCCGGCTTGCCCCGGCCCTCGGCGGACGCCACGTCGAGGAACCTGAGGGCGCGCTCCACCGACGACCGGTCCTCCGCGGGCGATGCCTGTGCGCTGCGGCCGTGCGCCAGGGGGAACGCCGCGACGCCCGCGCCGACTGCGCCGAGGAACAGGCGGCGGCTGACCGCTCGGTCGCGGGTCACGCTGTGGTGAGGTAGCGCGCCTGGGCCTCCGAGTATCCGGGGTCCGACAGGTTGACGGTCTGGACGCCCGCTGCCCGGTAGGCGGAGAGGTCCGCTGTGTTCTTGACCCCGGCGCCCCGCCCACCGATGACGATGAACGTTGCGCCGTCCGAGGCCCGGCGGATGATGAGCATCTGGTTGTCCTCCGTGAGAGTGGTGTCCGTCTTGACGTGGGCGAGGATCCCGGGTACCTGGGCGACACGGGCGTCGCCGGGGCAGATCTTCCCGTAGGCGGTCGAGTAGTGCATCCCCTGCGGGTGGCGCCACGGGTCGATGCCGAGGCGGTGCCAGGAGAGGCCGAACGAGGAAGGGCCGGGTATGGAGTCCCGGGCGAGCCGAGGCGGGATCGATCTGTGGGTCCGCAGGATCCAGAGCGTGAGCGCCTTCAGGGACCTCACCTGCGCGGCGTTCCACGGCGGTGGCGAACCGGACGTCCAGACCCGGCCGTATCCGTCCCACGTCTCGATGGAGATGGTGGCGTCGTTCCCCTCGTAGTCGGCCGAGGAGCGCCAGCGGGTGTCGATGTACTGCTCGACCACGCCGTTCTCGGCGACGTAGAAGTGGGAGCACGGCCGGTCCGGCTGGGAGAAGTACGGGTAGAGCGACGACGCGTCGGTCACTGCTGTGTGGAAGTTGACACGATTGCGCAGAATCGCCTCGCCCTGGTTCGCCTGGGCGATGAGCATCACTCGCGCTTGTGGGTAGATGGCCACGCGGTCCTCAGGGATCGTCTCGGGGGTGTGCCTGATCCTTGACCAACCTGAGCACAGGATCAACGATCAGAGCGGCATCTTTGTCGGCGTTTCGCTTGCCCCGGGCACGACGTGGACGGGCGGCTCAGGGCACCCACGCGGAGACGACGTGGCCCGCCCCGGAGACCTTCACGTCTCCAGCCGCATGAGGGACGAAGACGGACGCGCCGCACCCGACGGTCTGCTCGCCGCCGGACCAGTGGAGCGTGACCTGACCGTCCAGGACGAGCATGATCCGCGGGCCGTCAGCGGCGAGGCTCACGGGCCCGGAAGCGTCGACGTCGGCGAGCGTGAGGGCGAACTCGCTCACCGGGGCACGGTACGTCTGCACCTGCCCTCGGGTTCCCGCGGTGGTGATCGTGGGCGTGATGGGCGGCCCGGGCTCGAACGTGGCGCACTCCAGCAGTGCCCGCTCGTCGACCAGCTTGGTGGTGAGACCGGCACGAAGGACGTTGTCGGAGCTCGCCATGACCTCGACCGCGAGCCCGGACAGGTACGCGTGCACCACCCCGGACGGGATGAAAGTGGCCTCGCCCGGCTCCAGGGTCACGCGGTTGAGCATGAGCGAGATGATCACGGCTGGGTCGGCCGGGTGCTGGAGAGCGAGATCCAGCACCGTGCGGTCGGCGCGGTCGTAGGGTGAGCCCGCCGTCACACGTTCCCGGACCGACTCGACGGTCAGCTTGATGTCCGTGGCGTACGCGCTCTCGGCCCGGGCGGTCAGAAGGCGTGTGAAGGCGGACCGGATCCCCCCCGAGGTGCGGTCGGCGCGCAGCACGTCCCGCACCTCGCCGACGAGCGCGCCGTCCAGCCCGTCGAGCAGCGAGAGGATCGTCCGCGGGGACCGGAAGCCGGCGAGGCCCTCGAACTGCGAGAGCGCCACCACCATCTCGGGCTTGTGCTGGTTGTCGTGGAAGGACCGCTGCGGCGAACCCTGGGGCAGGCCTGCCCGGTTCTCGCGGTTGAACCCCGCCCGCGCCGCGTGCGGCTTGGGGTGCACCTGCAGCGAGAGCGCCTTGCGCGCCGCGAGCACCTTGAGCAGGTAGGGCAGCCGCGGGCCGAACAGGTCGCTGACGCGTGCTCCCACCGCTTCGGCGGGAGCCGATCGCACCAGGACGTCGAGCGGGACCCCGCCGTCGTCCACCGTGACGACGGACGGTGCGCTCGGATGAGCACCGAGCCACAGCTCCGCGTAGGGCGCTCCGTCCGGATCATGCCCCAGCAGCCGCGGGATAGCCTCCAGGTCGCCCCAGTCGTACCGCTGGACGGTGCTCACCAGGGGCATCGGAGCAACGAGTGCTTGCATCTCGGGAATGCTACCGGTCGTCCGTGTCGGAACCGTGACGATTCGCCGCGAGCTCTGTCATCGGACGAGGCGCTGCGTCGGCGTGGCCCGCAGTACCACCGTGACCGCGACGAACCACACCGCCGCGTACACCCCGAGCAGCACCAGGGGGTGCGCGAGCGGTACCCAGGACCGGGCGTCCAGGCTGAACCAGCCGCCGTCCACGCCGTTGACGTAGCGGTGCAGGTTGAAGGCGAAGGCGACGACGTTGATCAGGCCCACGAGGTGAGCCAGGATCGCGACGACGCGCGAACGCACCGGGTCCGGGAGGAAGTCGTCCCGGTGGTCGAGGACGAACCCGACGAGGACGAGCGCGCCGATGGAGAGGGGGAAGACGTACCGGCCCTGCCAGAAGTAGCCGATGGACGGGTACTGCAGGGTCTGGATCGCGACGGGGACGGCGAAGACGAGGCCCACCAGGGCCAGCAGGGTGATCCGGTCGCGCCACGTCCCGATGCTCACCGCGAACACCAGCGGCAGCCCGATCGCGGCCGCCGCCGTGAAGTACAGGAGGTCGGGCACGCTCACGTCGAGCCAGCCGAGGGCCGCGACGATCTGCTTCGCCCAGTCGGAGGTCGCGCGCACCGAGGCGACGAGGGCGTCGCGGCGACCCACCCCCGTCCCCGGACCTTCCGGCAGGGCGTCGCCTCCCACGATCCAGGCGGT
Organism: Antribacter gilvus; assembly: GCF_003946865.1. Taxonomy (GTDB): domain Bacteria; phylum Actinomycetota; class Actinomycetes; order Actinomycetales; family Cellulomonadaceae; genus Antribacter; species Antribacter gilvus. Next base: position 309,130 of record NZ_QXTH01000002.1, on the reverse strand, counting down.
CGCGAGCGCGGTCACTACCACGCCGCCGGTCAGACCCCACCAGGCCCGCCGGTCGGCGAAGAGGTTCCGCACGGAGGCCCACGGCACCGTCATCAGCGCGATGACCACGATCAGCGCGACGAAGAACGGTCCCAGCCCGCGTGCGTTGGACACCAGCGCGGTGGCGAGGACCAGGCGGACCAGGCGCCGGCCGGTGAGGTCACGGTCGGGGTTCCACAGGAGGGCCAGGAGCGACGTCCACAGCAGGACCGACCCGACGGCCTCGATGGACTGGGGGTTCACCGAGCCGAGCAGGTTGACGAACGTCGGCGTGACCGCGAGCAGGAGGCCGAGCCCCAGCCAGCGGCGCCGGGGGAGCTCCGCGACGGTACGGACCGCCAGCGCCAGGACGAGCGCCGAGACGAGCGCGTTGACCAGGCGCATCGCGTACACGATCCACTCGCCGTCCACGGGCAGGAGGCTGGGCAGCCCGACGACGGCGTAGTACATCGGGTTGTAGTTGTACGCGGAGGTCGTGGTGGGCGTCGGAGCGTCCAGGTCGCCGGAGAGGTCCTGCTGGCACGACGCCGGCTGCTCGGAGTGGAAGGCGAAGCAGTTCGGGTACAGGGCGAGCTGCGCGTAGAGGTTCGGCAGGACGACCGTCCCGATGCCCGTCTCGTCAGCCGTGCCCGCCGTGTCCGGCGCCGCCCGCACGGTCGCGGCCGCCTTGATGACGTGGGCCGGCTCGTCCACCGACGCCATGAGGGGGTTGCTCAGTGCCCAGGCTGACGCCACGAGGAGGAAGGCGACGAAGGAGAGCCAGAAGGCGCCGCGCGGCGTGGAGCGCCCGATCGTCAGGGCGCTGAACCAGCGGGGCCCGGTCACGAGATTCAGGTTCGAGCTGGTCATCGGGTCGTCCTCGGGGCGAGAAGGCGGCTCGCGAGTCGCCAGTAGGTGCGCAGGATGCCCTCCAGCGGGCGCGCTGCGGGGGGCAGGGGGGTCTGAGCAGGGTCGAAGCGGTCCGTCAGGAGCTCGGCGAGCTCGGCGTCGGACCGGGTGCGGCAGGACTGGACCAGCGCCCGGCGCGCGCGCACCCAGCGGTGGTTCCTCAGGATCCAGGCCCAGCCGGCGGCCTTCTGGCGGCCCCAGCCCTGGAGCAGGGCCACGAGGGCGATCGCGAGCTCGAAGGCGACGAGCGGCAGCGCGAGCAGGGCGAGGGTGCGCCGCTCGTGGCAGGTCAGGAGGAGCAGCCAGCGGTTGCGCTCGACGAGGTACATCTTGAGCGGGCTGCGCGAGAACTCGTAGTGGTGAGTCACCCGCGCGGCACCCAGCACCTGCACGCGCCGCCCGCGCTGCCAGCACCGCCAGCTCAGCTCCATGTCCTCCATGTAGGCGAAGTACTCTTCGGGGAAGCCGCCGAGGGCCCGCCACTCCGCCAGCGAGAGCACGAGGCACGCGCCGCTCGCCGACGCGACGTCGCGGACCGGCGGCACCGCCGACGCCGGGGTGCCCATCCAGCCTGCCCAGCTCAGGCCGAGCACGTGGAGCGGGTTCCCGGCGGAGTTCACGGTCTCGGGGTCGTCGCCCAGCACCACGGTCGCGCCCGCGATCGCGACGTCCGGGTTGCTGTCGAGGTGCCGCACCAGCGTGGCGAGCGTGGTGGGCTCGACGATCGCGTCGCTGTTCACGAGGGCGAGCAGGCGACCGCGTGCCTCGGTGGCGCCGAGGTTGACGCCTCCGGTGAAGCCGAGGTTCGTCCCGGGGGTGAGGATCCGCAGCCGGGGGTCGCTCGCCAGGGTGTGCACGGCGTCGGTGGTGCAGCCGTTGTCCACGACGACCAGCTCCACGTCCGTCCCGGCGGAGGCGAGCACCGCGGACACGGCGTCGTGCAGGTACGGTTCCGGGCCGTAGGCGAGCAGGACGACGGTCACGTCCGGTGCGGTCATCGAGTGATCTCTTCTGCGAGGGGGCGGGCCCAGCGGGCCATCACGAGCCGGAGACCCGCGGCGTGGGCGATCCCGGCGGCCAGCGCTCCGGTGCAGAGCGCGAGGGCGACGCGGACGTCCGGGCTCGCGGGGACGAGCAGGGTGACGAGAGAGACGGTGAACCCGAGGGTCCAGCCGAGCGCGACGACGCGCTCGGCGTGGTGGGCGAGCAGAGCCTGCGCGAGCACCTGGGCGATCATGAACAGGCCGCCGGACACGGCGATGAGCACCATCGTCAGCTGCGGGACCGTGAACTCCTCGCCGTAGACGAGGTGCATGATCCACTGCCCCAGCAGGGCGACGCCGCCGACGCCGAGCACCGCCAGCGCAACGGTCGCCAGCGTGGCGCGCCGCACCGTGCTGACGAACTCGGCGACGCGCCGCTCGGCGACGACCGCCGCCAGGGCGGGGAGGATGACCGCCTGGAGCGCGGCGAAGACGAAGAGCGGGATCCTGGCCACCGTCACGGCGGCGACGAAGGTGCCGCTCAGAGCCTGCTGGTCGGGCGCCACGAGGGCCGCCACGGCGACCGGACCCATGTTGGCGAGCGCCTGCGCGGAGATCGAGGCGGCGACCAGGGGCGCGAAGGGCCCCGACAGCCCCCCGGCGCGGTGCGCGACGGCGACGGTCCACATCCGGCGGACGGCGACGGTCAGGAGCGTCGCGGCGACCGGCGCCACCACGAGCACCAGCCCGTAGGCGAGGCGGCTCGTGGACCCCGACCAGAAGAGTGCGAGCACCAGGACGATGCGGAGGGCGCCGTCGGCGGCGAGCTGTGCGCCGTAGCGGGCGAAGCTGTCCGACCCCGCGAGGATCCCGCGGGCGTAGTACGCGAGCGCCTGCCCCAGCAGGCCGAGGACGACGACGAGCACCATCTCGCGGGTGCGGGCGAAGAAGGCGTCGGCGATCGGCGCATGGAGCAGCAGACCCAGCAGGGCCAGCGCCCCGAGCATCGCCGCACTGAACCGCAGGGCGCCCAGGAGGCTCGTGCCCGCGTTCCGGGCGCGGTCCGCGGCCAGCCGGCGGCCGACCTCCTGCTCGAGCGGCTGGAAGAGGCCGATGCCGATGGCGTTGAGCACGGTCCAGGCCACGGCGACGGGGGCGGAGCCGGCGGGGCCCAGGCCGCGTCCGGCGACGGCGAGGAACACGAAGTTCGACAGGCCGTACACGGCCAGCCCGACCGCGACCCAGACCGTCGCCGAGCCGCGGACGGAACGAGGCTGGTCAGTTGACATCTGTGGCGGCGACCGCGGCCTCGGTGGCTGCGATCGCGACCGCGGTGGTCGCGATCGCGACCGCGACCTCGGTGGCGGTGAGCGCGGCCTCGCCCTGCGGCGCGCGCGGCGCCGCCGTGGCGAGCTGCTCGACGTCGTGGCGGAGCAGGGCGACCTCCTCGACGAGGGTGCGCGTCTCCTCCTCGAGCGCCGTCACCTCGGTGCTCAGCTGGATGCAGACGCCCAGGAGCACGACGAGCGCGACCGCGAAGAGCAGGTTGCTGGGGGTCTCCACGCCGACGAGGTCGGCCAGCCACTCCACGACGACGGGGAGGGCCCCGACGATGCAGATCCCGACGGCGAGGATGATCCATGTCGCCGCGTACTTCTCCTTGAGGCGGCGGTTGCGGAGCATCAGCACGAGGGAGGCGACGAACGCGATGCAGGTCGCGAGAGCGATCAGGTAACCGGTCATCGTGCTTCCACCTGGGGTGCGACGGGACGGGAGAGGGCGATGAGCAGCGCGAGCACGGCCCGCCCGAGGAACAGCCCGGCCTTCACCGGGTTGTGCGAGGGGGTGCCGCCGGCACGGGGCCGCATCGCCACGCCGACCTGGCGGATCCGCAGTCCGGTCCGGGAGCCCACGACCAGAGACTCGATCGTGTCGCCGAGGTACTCCGACGGGTAGTCGCGGGCGAAGAGCTCGATCGCGCGCCGGTTCGACGCCTTGAACCCCGAGGTGGTGTCCGTGAGTGGCGTACCGGTCACCTTCGAGAGGCTCCAGGAGAGGAACGTCATGGCCCAGCGTCGCGGCCCGCGGACCTCGTAGCTGCCCGCTCCGGCGAACCGCGCGCCGATGACGACGTCCGCGTCGTGCTCCTGCATCGTCGCGAGGAGCTTGGGGACCTCGCTCGGGTCGTGCTGGCCGTCGGCGTCCAGCTGGATCGCGACGTCGTAGCCCTTCGCGCGCGCGAACTTGTAGCCCGCCCGCATGGCGCCGCCGACACCGAGGTTCACGGGCAGGTCGAGAACCATGGCGGTCCCCTTGTGGGCGACCTCGACCGTCCGGTCGGTCGACCCGTCGTTGACGACCAGGACGTCGGCCCAGGGAAGCTGGATCGTGAGCTCGTCGAGCACTGCCGGAAGGGCCTCTTCTTCGTTCCAGGCCGGCACGACGACGAGTACGCGTGCGCCCGAGAGATACGTCACGAATGGTGATGATACCGGTCGGGAGCAGGGCCGGACGTCACCACCTGCGCCGCTCGAATACGCTGTGCTCCGTGCGCATCGATCTGTCGACCATCATCAAGGCCTACGACGTGCGGGGCACCGTGCCGGACCAGTTCTCGCCGGACGTCGCGCGCGCCATCGGCGCCGCGTTCGCACGCGTGGTCGCGCTCCCGGAGGCAGGTGCGGGGCGGCCGAGCGTCGTGATCGGCCACGACATGCGCGAGTCGGGGCCGGAGCTTGTCGGGGCCTTCGCGGACGGGCTCACGGCGGCGGGTGTCGACGTGGTCCTCATCGGCCTGTGCTCCACCGACGGTCTCTACTACGCGTCCGGCGCGCTGGGCGTCCCGGGTGCGATGTTCACCGCGAGCCACAACCCCGCCGAGTACAACGGCATCAAGCTGAGCCGCGCCGGTGCCCGTCCCGTGGGTGAGGAGACCGGCCTCGCCGAGGTGCGCGCGCTGGCCCAGGAGTTCCTCGACGGCGCGCTGCCGGAGGCCGCGGCGGAGGCGGGCGCCGTCTCCGAGCGCGACCTGCTCGCCGACTACGGCGCCTTCCTGCGCGGCCTGGTCGACCTGTCGGGCGGCCGCCCGCTCAAGGTCGTCGTCGACGCGGGCAACGGCATGGGCGGCCACACTGTCCCCGCCGTGCTCGGCACGGGCGCGGGCCTGCCGGAGCTGCCCCTCGAGATCGTGCCGCTCTACTTCGAGCTCGACGGCTCGTTCCCGAACCACGAGGCGAACCCGCTGGAGCCCTCGAACCTGCTGGACCTCCAGGCGGCGGTCGTGGCGAACGGCGCGGACATCGGCCTGGCCTTCGACGGCGACGCCGACCGCTGCTTCGTCATCGACGAGAAGGGCGCGCCAGTGTCGCCGTCGGCCATCACCGCCCTGGTGGGGCTGCGCGAGGTCGCCAAGGAGAAGGCGGCCGGGCGCACGCCCACCGTGATCCACAACCTGATCACCTCGCGCGCGGTCCCCGACTTCCTGGACGCCGCGGGCGCCACGACGGTCCGCACGCGCGTGGGCCACTCGTACATCAAGGCGCAGATGGCCCAGCACGACGCGGTGTTCGGCGGCGAGCACAGCGCGCACTACTACTTCCGCGACTTCTTCTTCGCGGACACGGGCATGCTCGCCGCGATGCACGTGCTCGCGGCCCTCGGCGAGCAGCCGCACCCGCTGTCGGCGCTCGCGGAGATGTACGAGCCGTACGTGTCGTCGGGCGAGATCAACTCGAGGGTGGCCGACGTCCCGGCGGCGCGCGCCCGGGTGATCGAGGCCTATGTGACCCAGGAGGGCGGCGGCCCGGTCGAGGTCGACGAGCTCGACGGGCTGACCGTCTCGCACTGGGGCTCTCACCCGCAGTGGTGGTTCAACCTCCGGGCGTCCAACACCGAGCCGCTGCTGCGGCTCAACGTGGAGGCCGCAGACGAGGACATCATGGAGAAGGTGCGCGACGACGTGCTCTCGCTCGTCCGGGCCGACCAGACCGAAGGAGACCAGGCATGAGCTCCACCATCGAACCCTGGGTGCGCGCGATCCTGCGCTGCCCCGTCACGCGCGCGGAGCTGGTGGACGGCGTCGGACCGGCGGGGGAGCCGGAGCTCCACTCGACGGACCCCGAGCGGCCCTTGGCCTACCCCGTCCGCGACGGCATCCCGGTGCTGCTGGAGAGTGACGCCCGCCCGCTGTGAGCGCGCAGCCCCTGCCGAGGTAGTGACTTCGTCCGACGAGGTCACTACCTCGGTGGTCAGCGGAGGGCGGCCTCCAGGGCCGCGCGGACCATGGCGACGGCGTCGTCGACGGAGACCTGCGAGGTGTCGAGCGTGACGTCCGCGTCCGCCGGCACCTCGTACGGCGACGAGATCCCGGTGAAGTCGGGGATCTCGCCCGCGCGGGCCTTGGCGTAGAGGCCCTTGCGGTCGCGCGCCTCGCAGACCTCCAGCGGCGTCGACACGTGCACCAGCAGGAACAGCGCGCCCTCGGCCTCGGCCAGGGCGCGGGCCCGCGCGCGGCTCACCGCGAAGGGCGCGATCGGCGCCGCGACGGCGACCCCGCCGTGCTTGGCCACCAGGGACGCGACGTAGCCGATCCGCTCCACGTTGGTCTCGCGCGACGCGCGGTCGAAGCCGAGCCCCTTCGAGAGGTGGTGGCGCACGGCGTCGCCGTCGAGCAGGGTGGTGCTGCGGCCGTCGTCGTCCAGCTGCTCGGCGAGCGCCCGGGCCACCGTGGACTTGCCGGAGCCCGACAGGCCGGTGAAGAACACCACGGCGCCACGAGCGTGTCCGGCACGGGCGGCGCGCAGCACCTCCTCGGCCGACGCCGGCGGGTATGCCTCCCGCACGGCCCGCTCGTGGGCGGTGGGCACCTCCGCGAGCCGGCCGCGGACGTCCGCCGTCCGCTCCGCGACCAGGTCGACGACGTTCGCCGCCCCGTAGCGCGCCGCCACGTCGGCGAGCGTGGTGCCCGACGGCGGCCGCGCCGGCCACGGCACGGCGACGACCTCCACGCGGCCGCCGGCGTTGCCGTGGCGGGCCTCTGCGGCTCGGGCCTCGGCGGTCTGGGCGAGCGACCCGGCGAGCGCCGTGACGGCCCGGACCAGGCCCGGTGCGCCGACCCGACCAGGTGTGGCCGCCCGGGAGACGGGGACGAGCAGCAGGGTGCGCGGACCCAGGGCCGACGGCGCGGTGAGGGTCCCCTCGTCGTCCCGCGCGGGCACCTCGGTGACGACCACGGCCCGCGTCTCGACGCCGTCCGCCGCCACGTCCCGCGCCGGACGGCGCAGGGCCGGGTCCCACTGCGGGCCGGTGCCCACGGGGAGCGGCTTGAGGGGTTCGAGCGTCCACCTGCGGGCGTCGCCGTCGCCCGCGCCGGTCAGCCGGGCGAGCGGGGTGTTCTCCTGGTCCGTCAACAGGCAGGCGACGTGGCCTCCCGGGGTGCCCGGGACGGCGTCGGGCACCACGGCACGAGCCAGCCCGGACGCGGGGAGCGCGCCGCCGAGGGCGAGCTCGAGGAGGTCCAGCTCGTCGGCGGACAGGACGTGCGTGGCCACGGCGGCTGGGACCGGCGGATAGGCGCGGGGAATGGGTTCCATCGACGGCGACGATAGCTCCTCCGGGCCCGCCGATGCCCTCGGGGACCGCCGGAGAGGCGTCTCACGGGCGTCCGAGGTTCGGGCACACGGCGCACGCACCGCACTCCTCTGCGCATACTGTGGCCACCATGCCCTCCCCGGACAGCTCTCCCGTCGCCTCCGGCGCGCCCCTTGCGGCCCCCGAGCGGCCTGGCCGCGCGCTCGACGACGCGGCGCTCGCCGTCGCGCTCGCGCACGGCGCGGGCGAGGTGCTGCTCGGGCTCCGCCAGGAGGTGGACGCGGCCGGTGTGGCGTTCGAGGCGCGGGCGCTGAAGGACGCGGGAGACGCGGCAGCCCAGGCGTGGCTGGCCGCTGCCCTCGCGGCGACGCGGCCCGGCGACGCGATCCTGTCCGAGGAGGCTGAGGACGGCCGGGCGCGGCTGTCGGCGGACCGCGTGTGGATCATCGACCCGCTGGACGGCACGCGGGAGTTTGCCGAGCGCACCGACGACGGCGGGTGGCGCGACGACTTCGCGGTCCACGTGGCCCTGTGGGAGCGCGGCGCGGGGCTCACGGCGGGCGCGGTCGCGCTGCCGGGCCGCGGGCTCGTGCGCTCGACGGCGGAGCCCGGACGCTCGACGGCGGAGCCCGGACGGGACACGACGGCCGAGCCCGCCGGTCCTGTCGCCGGGCGGCCCCTGCGCGTCGCGGCCAGCCGGACCCGGCCCCCCGCGTTCGTCGCCGCCCTGGCGGCACGTGGCGACGTGGAGCTGGTGCCGATGGGCTCGGCGGGCGTCAAGGTGATGGCCGTCGTGTCGGGCGAGGCCGACGCGTACGTGCACAGCGGCGGGCAGTTCGAGTGGGACTCGGCCGCCCCGGTCGCGGTGGCCGAGGCCGCCGGGCTGGTGTGCACGCGCCTGGACGGGTCGGCGCTGGAGTACAACAGGCCGGACCCCTGGCTGCCCGACCTGGTGGTGTGTCCGTCCCCGGTCGAGGCCCGGCTGCGAGAGCTGCTGGCGTCGGTCGGGGTGCAGGGAGTGTCCGAGAACATCAGGTCCGAGAACAAGGAGGGGGCCCGGTCGTGAACCACGTGCTGAGCCAGCTGCGCAGCCTGGAGGCGGAGAGCATCCACATCCTTCGGGAGGTGGTTGCCGAGATGCGGCGCCCGTGTCTGCTGTTCTCCGGCGGCAAGGACTCGATCGTGATGCTCCACCTCGCCACGAAGGCGTTCGCGCCGGCGCGGGTGCCGTTCCCGATCATGCACGTCGACACCGGCCTGAACTTCGCCGAGGTGCTGGCGTGCCGGGACCGCTGGGTGGACCGCGTGGGCGTGCAGATGGTCGTCGCGTCCGTGCAGGAGGCGATCGACCGCGGCCTCGTCCAGGAGGAGCCCAACGGCTCCCGGAACCGGATCCAGACCCCGGTGCTCCTGGAGGCGGCCGAGAAGCACGGCTTCGACGCGCTGTTCGGCGGCGGGCGCCGCGACGAGGAGAAGGCACGCGCCAAGGAGCGCGTCTTCTCGTTCCGCGACGACTTCGGGCAGTGGGACCCCAAGAACCAGCGCCCCGAGATCTGGAACCTGTACAACGGGCGGGTGCACCAGGGCGAGTCGATCCGGGTCTTCCCGCTGTCGAACTGGACCGAGCTGGACATCTGGTCGTACATCGAGGCGGAGGGCATCGACCTCCCGGAGCTGTACTTCGCCGCGGAGCGCGAGGTCGTGGACCGGGGCGGGATGCTGTTCGCCGTCAACGAGTTCACGCCGCTGCGCGACGGCGAGACGGCGGAGGTGCGGAGCGTGCGCTACCGCACGGTGGGCGACGCGAACCTGACGGCCGCGGTGGAGTCCACCGCCGGCACGCTGCGCGAGATCGTCGAGGAGGTGGCGGCGGTCCGGCTGACGGAGCGCGGCGCCACGCGGGGCGACGACAAGGTCAGCGAGGCCGCCATGGAGGACCGCAAGAAGGAGGGGTACTTCTGATGGGGACCCGGACGATGGAGGAGGCGGCCCCGGCCGCCGAGCAGACCACCGACCTGCTGCGGTTCGCCACGGCGGGCTCGGTGGACGACGGCAAGTCCACGCTGATCGGCCGCCTGCTCTACGACAGCAAGTCGATCTTCGCCGACCAGCTCGAGTCCGTGGAGCAGGTGAGCCGGGACAGGGGCAACGACTACACCGACCTGGCGCTGCTCACCGACGGCCTGCGCGCCGAGCGGGAGCAGGGCATCACGATCGACGTGGCGTACCGCTACTTCGCGACGCCGCGGCGCAAGTTCATCATCGCGGACACCCCGGGCCACATCCAGTACACCCGGAACATGGTCACGGGCGCCTCGACGGCGGACGTGGCGCTGATCCTCGTGGACGCCCGCAAGGGCGTGCTGGAGCAGTCCCGCCGGCACACGTTCCTGGCCACCCTCCTGGGCGTGCCGCACGTGGTGGTCTGCATCAACAAGATGGACCTCGTCGACTGGTCGGAGGACGTCTACGAGTCGATCCGCGCGGAGTTCACGCAGTTCGCCGCCCGGCTCCGCGTCGCCGACCTCACGTTCATCCCGATGAGCGCCCTCGCGGGCGACAACGTGGTGAACCGGTCGCAGAACATGCCCTGGTTCGACGGAGCGCCGCTCCTGTCGCACCTCGAGCGCCTGCACGTCGCGTCCGACCGCAACCTCGTCGACGTGCGGTTCCCGGTCCAGTACGTGATCCGTCCGCAGCAGAACGACGCGCGCGACTACCGCGGCTACGCGGGCACCGTCGCGTCGGGCGTGATGAAGCCGGGGGACCGGGTCCTCGCGCTGCCGTCCGGCCTGGAGACCACCATCGAGGCGATCGAGACCGCCGACGGGCCGGTCGACCTGGCCTACCCGCCCATGTCGGTGACCGTCCGCCTGGCCGACGAGATCGACATCTCGCGCGGCGACATGATCTGCCGGCCCCACAACACGCCCACGGTGACGCAGGACCTCGACGCGCAGATCTGCTGGATGGACGAGTCGGCTCCGCTGGTCCAGGGCCGGAAGTACGCGATCAAGCACACGACCCGGTGGGCGCGCGCGATGGTCAAGGGGATCAGCTACCGGATCGACGTCAACTCGCTGCACCGCGACGAGGAGGCCACGGAGATCCGGCTCAACGAGATCGCCCGGATCCAGCTCCGCGTCACGCAGCCGTTGTTCGTGGACCCGTACCAGACCAACCGTCAGACGGGGGCCTTCATCCTCGTGGACGAGGCCACCAACAAGACGGTCGCGGCGGGCATGATCGGCGGCCTGCCGCACAGCTTCTAGGCCGCTTCTCGGCCCTGGCGGGTTCAGTGGCCGTCGGGGTCCGCCCGCACCTCGGGCTGCGGCACCTCGGGCTGCGGCTCGTCGGGGTGCACGCGCTCCACGTGGACCTGCGTGCGCGGGTCCTCCTTCTTGCCGAAGGGCAGCAGGTGCATCACGGCGACCACGACGGCGCCCACCACGAGGCCCACGACCGCCGAGCACAGCGTGTTGAAGCACCAGGCGAGGAAGCCGCCGGCCGCACCGGCGCCGTGCAGGATCTCCTCCTCGAGGTGGTGCACCCACTCGTACGGGGCGGGGATCCAGCCGGTGCCGTCGGCGCCGAGGTTGACGAGCAGGATGTGCCCGCCGACCCACAGCATGGCCACCGTGCCGACCACCGAGATGACGGCCAGCACCTTCGGCATCGCCGAGACGAGGCCCCGGCCGACGGTCTGCGAGGTCTTCGACTCGCGCTGGGCCAGCCGCAGCCCGACGTCGTCCATCTTCACGATCGCCGCCACGACGCCGTACACGATGATGGTGATGACGAGCGCGACGACCACGAGGATGGCGAGGCGGCTCCAGAAGCTCTCGTCGGCCACCTCCGCCAGGGCGATCACCATGATCTCGGCCGACAGGATGAGGTCGGTGCGGATCGCGCCGGCGATCAGCACCTTCTCCGCCTCGGGGCTCACCTCGGTGGCGGGGACCTCCGCGTCGTGGTGGCCGGAGACCTTGTGCCAGATCTTCTCGGTGCCCTCGAACGCCAGGTAGGTGCCGCCGATCATGAGGATGATCGGGAGCGCGCCCGGCAGCCACTGGCTCAGGATCAGGGCCGCGGGCAGGATGAAGAGGAGCTTGTTGCGGATCGAGCCGATCGCGATCTTCTTGACGATGGGCAGCTCGCGCTTGGCTGCGACGCTCGCCAGGTACTGCGGCGTCACCGCCGTGTCGTCCACGACCACACCGGCGGCCTTCATCGTCGCCTTCCCGGCGGCGGCCCCGACGTCGTCGATCGACGCGGCGGCGAGCCTCGCCAGCGCCGCGATGTCGTCCAGCAGACCCATCAGGCCGCCCATGAGGTCACCTCTTCCCACCCATGTGTGTCCATGGTCCGTACCCTATGGCCCGCACCTTGCCGGGTGCGACGCGGCCCGTCATCCGGCCGGGAACAGCCACGGCGCCCGGTCGCGCAGTGCCGCGCCGAGCGCCGGCGCGAGCGTCTCGGTGAAGGTTCCCGTGAGGTGGTCGTCGTCCCGGTAGGCCAGGACGTTGCCGACGACCGGCTCGCACACGACCGGCCCGCAGAGGTGGTCCGTGAGGTCCACCTCGACGGTCGACGAGGGGACGCCCGGCGTGGACAGCAGCGGCGAGACGTCCGCGAGCTGCCCGGCGCGCTGACGGGAGCACGCCACGACCGCGTCGGCCGTGCGCTCCGGCTCGTCGGCGCCGTGGCGGTCGAGGCAGTCGGGCACGCGCCAGGCGAAGCGCGGGTTGTCGCGCAGCGCCACCACGGGCACGCCCGCCGCGTCGAGCTCGCGCCAGGCCGCCGTCTGGCCGGGCAGGACCGTCTCGGCACGCCCGTCCTCGAAGGTCCGCGTGCCCACGACGACCACGGCGTCGGGCCGCTCGGCCACCACCCGGTCGACCACCTGACGGTTCCACGAGGCGCACGCCGGCGGATAGTTCATGCCCGCCTCGCCGGACAGCGACAGCCGGCAGCCGTGCTTGATCATCACCGTCACCTCCCAGCCCGCGCCGTCGGCCACGCGGACGAGGGGGCCGAGCCACTGCTGCTCGTGCGACGCCCCCACCACGAGGACCCGGGCGGTGGGCGTGGTGTGCGGTGTGGCGACCACGCACGAGACCACGCTGTCGTCCTGGATCCCACCCTGCGCGCAGTCGTCGAGGTGCGGGCGGTCCTTGGCTGCCAGGTAGGTGGCAGGACGGATCGCCACGCCCGCCGCCGGTACGGGCCCGCCCGGGGCGAGCACCGCCGCGCCCGGATGGTCCGCGGACGGCGCCAGGAGCGCGTGCCGCTCGCGCTCGAGGCGCTCGTCGTGGGCCGACGCCGCCCCGGTCGCCCCCGCGCTGACCAGCAGGCTCGCGGTGGCCAGGACGGCGAGGGTGCGTACGCCGCGGGCGGGGCGCCGGGGGCGCGTCCCGGCGGGTACCGGGCCGTCGCCCCGGATCCGGCGCAGCACGGGGTCCGCGACGAACCGCGTCGTGACCCAGGCGAGCACCACGGAGACGGCCAGGACGAGGGCGCCGCCCGCCGGGCCGACCGTGGTCTCCCCGCTCGCGGCCAGCCAGAGCACGAGCACCGGCCAGTGCCACAGGTAGAGCGCGTACGACACGTCGGCCACCCAGCGCAGCGCCCGTCCCTCCAGGGCCCGTGCGGGGGACCAGCGTGACCCGGCGCCGGCGCCGGTGCCGGACCCGTCGCCGGAGCCGAGCACCACCAGCAGCGCGCCGCCCACCGGCAGGAGCGTCCATGGGCCGGGGAACGCGCGGGCGCCGTCCACGGCGAACCCGCAGCCCACGATCAGTGCGAGCCCGGTCCAGCCGAGCACCGCACGTACCCGGCCGTCCACCAGGGCCGGGGCCATCTGCAGGCGGCCGAGGGCCAGCGCCAGGAGCACGCCGGCGCCCAGCTCCCAGAAGCGGGACCAGGTGCTGAAGTAGGCGATGGGCTGGTCCACGGTGACGAGCCACTGCGCGTACGCGAAGGACGCGACGGTGGCTGCGCCGGCCACGAGCCCGAGCGCGCGGGCGGGCGTCAGCCGGGTGCGCGACCGCCGGGCCCGGCGCTCCGCCACGACGACGCAGAGCAGGACCACGGGCGGCCAGACCGCGAAGAACTGGCCCTGCACGGAAAGGGACCAGAAGTGCTGCAGCGGGCTCGCGTCAGGCCCGGCCGCCCCGTACGCGAGCTGGCCCCCGATGAGCTGCCAGTTCTCCCGGAAGGTCGCCGAGGCGCCCACCTCGCGCAGCACCTCGGGCCAGCGGGCCGGCGAGAGCAGCAGCACCGTGCCCGCCGTGACGGCGAGCAGGACCACGAGGGCGGGCGGCGCCAGACGGGCCAGCGTGCGTCCGTAGTGGGCGGCCAGCTGCAGGCGTCCCGACCCGGCGCGGGACAGCAGGGCCCGGGTGGCGAGGAAGCCGGACAGCGTGAGGAAGACGTCGACCCCGCCGGAGACGCGGCCGGCGCCGAACAGGTGGAACAGCACGACGAGGGTCAGGGCGAGGCCGCGCAGCCCGTCGATCTCGCCGATCCGTCCGCCGGCCCGCCTCGTAGGACCGTCGCCCCGGAGCCCCTCGGCTGGGGGCACGACGGAGGCAGGTGCGGGGGACGTCACGGTCGTCCAGGGTAAGCGGTCGCTGCCGGGGCGGGGCCCCCGGGGGAGCCCGGTGTGGCGAGGTAGTCACTTCGTCGGACGAGGTGACTACCTCGGCACGGTTCGTTGGCCGAGGTAGTGCCTTCGTCGGACGGAGGCACTACCTCGCCGTGGCTCGGGGGAGGCGGCGGCGGGGTCAGCGGCCCGTCGCGTAGCCCTGCGCCCCGCGCGGGTTGGCCGCGGCGCCGAGCAGGCCTGTCGCCGGGTCGCGCGTCACCGCGCACAGTCGCCCGAGCGACCAGTCGCCCGCCCGCGTCACCACGTGGCCGCGCCGCTCGAGCCCGGCGACGACGTCCGCGCCGAGGCGGTCCTCCACTGCGGCCCCGCCCGGCGTCCAGGTACGCGGCCAGAACGACCCCGGCGACGACGTGGTGTGCAGCGACGGGGCGTCGATCGCCTGCTGGGGCGTGTACCCGCCCACGATCACGCGGAGCAGGAAGGTCAGCTGCCACTGGTCCTGCTGGTCCCCGCCCGGGGAGCCGCAGGCCAGGACCGGCTGCCCGTCCCGCAGCACGAGCGTCGGGGTGAGCGTGGTCCGGGGGCGCCTCCCCGGCTCCAGGCGCGACGGCGACCTCGGGTCCAGCCACGTCATCTGGAGGCGGGTGCCCAGGCAGAAGCCGAGGCCCGGCACCGTGGGCGACGACTGCAGCCACCCGCCCGACGGCGTCGCCGAGATCATGTTTCCCCAGCGGTCGACCACGTCGAGGTGGCACGTGTCACCGCGCGTGGTGCCGGTCGCCTCCACGACGGGCTCGCCCACGACGACGGTCGGCTCGCCCAGGCCCGCCCCGACCCCGGAGGTCGGCCCGCCGGCGGGGGTGCCGGGGAGCGACCCCAGGGGCGCGTCGGTCCCGTACTCGGTGCGGAGCGGCGGGACCGGCGGCGTGGCCCGGCCCGGGACCGTGCCCGGCCGCAGCTCGTGCGACGCCGAGTCGCCGATCAGGGTGCGGCGCTCGGCCGCGTACTCCTCCGACAAGAGGTACGTCAGCGGCACGTCGGAGTCGCCGTACCAGACGTCCCGGTCGGCCAGCGCGAGCTTCTGCGCCTCCAGGACCGTGTGGGCGCCCAGCTCGGTGGACGGGTCGAGCCGCTCGTCGTCGAGCCCGTCGAGGATCCGGAGCGTCTGCAGCAGGGCGGGGCCCTGGCCCCACGCACCCGTCTTGGCGACGGTGCACCCGCGGAACCGGACCGTCGTCGGCTCCTCGTAGGAAGCGCTGAAGCCCGCGAGGTCCGCTGCGGTGAGGACGCCCGCGTGGTCCGCGCCGTCCGAGTGGCGGTGCGGCGTGCGGACGAACTCCTCGACCACCGTGCCGACGCGCTCCCGCCACGTGGCACGGGCGGCGTCGACCCCGGCCTCGCGGCCACCGGCCGCGTCCGCGGCGGCGACCAGCTCGTCGAGGAGGGCCGCGTACTCGGGGTTGGTGACGACCTCGCCCGCACGCGGCGGCCGCCCGCCCGGCATCCAGAGCGCCGCCGAGGTGGGCCAGTGCTCCGTGAAGAGCGCGGCCACGGTGCCGATCGTGCGCGCCACGGCCGGGAGCACGGGGTGCCCGTCGCGCGCGTAGCCGACGGCGAAGGCGAGCACGTCGCGCAGCTCCCACGTGCCGTGGTCGCGGAGGAGGAGGAGCCAGGCGTCCACCGCTGCCGGGACGGCGGCGGCGAGCGCCCCCGAGCCGGGCACCAGGTCGAGCCCTTCGCCCACGTAGTGCTCGATCGTCGCGCCCGCGGGTGCCGGTCCCTGCCCCACCAGCACCCGAGGGCTGCCCGGTTCCTCCGCCGTGGCGAAGATGCCCACCATGTCGCCGCCCGGGCCGTTGAGGTGCGGCTCGACCACGTGCAGCACGAACGCACCCGCGACAGCGGCGTCGAACGCGTTGCCGCCGCGCTCCAGCACCGCCTGGGCGGAGGCGCTCGCGGCCCAGTGCGTGGACGACACCATGCCGAAGGTGCCGGCGAGGTCGGGCCGGGTCCGGAACGGTGCGGGCGGGGTGAACGTGCTCATGGTTCTCCTGACGGGACGGGTTCTTGCCAGCACGGTACCTGCCGGGAACAGCCGTGCCGGACCCCGTCGGGGCCCGGCACGGCCGGCGGTCGCCGCCTGGCGCGGCGACCGTTCATCCGGTCACGGTCACTCTGCTGCGGCGGCCTTGAGGTCGTCGACGAACGTCGGGTTCGCCTCGAGCCACGCGTCCACGGCGTCCGCCTCGGAGGCGTGCTCGTCCGAGTTGAACATCATGTTCTCGAGCGAGAACAGCTGCTCGTCGTCGAGGCGGAAGGCCCCGATGAGCGGTGCGAGGTCGGGGTAGCGCTCCGCGAAGTCGGCGGTGCCGTAGGTGTGGATCTCCTCGGCCTCGCCCAGCGCGCCCGCCGGGTCCTCCAGGTCGCGGATCCCGAACTCGTCGTAGGCCCAGTGCGGGCGCCACAGCGTCACGGCGATGTTCTCGCCGGCGTCGGTCGCGCCCTTGAGCTCGGCCAGCATGGCCGGGGTGGACGAGATGACGTAGTCCATGTCCTCCAGGCCGTACTGCGGTACGACGGCGTCCTCGGTCACCCGGGTCAGGCCGGCGCCGGCCTCGATGCCCACCAGGCGGTTGTCGTACTCGTCCGCCATGGCGGCGAGGTCCTCGAGGGACTGCGCGGGGGAGTCCTCGTTCACGGCGATGGTGAGCTTGGCGTTGTCGTACCAGGCGCCGAGGTCCGAGATGTCGTTGCCGAACTCCTCGAGGTAGTCGGCGTGGGTCAGGGGGAGCCAGGTGTCGAAGGTGACGTCGAAGTCGCCGCCTGCGAGGCCGGTGAAGATGACGCCGATGTCGGCGGACTCGGTCTCCACCTCGTAGCCCTCGTCCTCCAGGATCGAGGCCCACAGGTGGGAGACGGCGATGCCCTCGTCCCAGCCGGACGGGACGCCGATCGAGATCGAGGTCTCCTGGGTCTCGGTCCCGGCGTCGCCGGTGCCTCCGGCGGACTCTTCCGAGGCGCAGGCCGTGAGGCTCAGGCCGAGCGCGACGGCGGCCGCGGAGGCGCCGGTGCGGCGCAGGACGGTACGTGCGGGAATCATGTTTTCCTTCCGTGGACGGGCACGGTCGTGCCCGACCGGGTTGGTGCCCGGGGCGTGCTGCCACCGGGCGTTACCCCGTTCTGGGGAGGGTTCTGGGTCAGGCGGAGGTGCGCGCCAGGGCGCGGGCGACCGGCGAGCGGCTCGCCAGCGCGGAGGTCACGCGGTCCAGGAAGACGGCGAGGACCACGACCGACAGGCCGGCCTCGGCGCCGAGGGAGACGTTCACGCGCTGCAGGGCGGCGACCACGTCGCTGCCGAGGCCGTCCGCGCCGACCATGCCGGCGATGACGACCATCGAGAGCGCGAGCATGATCACCTGGTTGATGCCCGCCATGATCGTGGGGGCGGCCAGGGGCAGCTGGATCTGGCGCAGGATGCGTCCGGGCGTCGCGCCGAACGCGCGGCCGGCCTCGACCACCTCGTGGTCGACCTGGCGGATGCCGAGCTCGGTGAACCGGACGCAGGGCGCGAGCGCGAAGATGACGGTCGCCACGATCCCGGGCACGGCGCCGGTCAGGAAGATGACCACCGTGGGGATCAGGTAGACGAAGACCGGGAGGGTCTGCATCAGGTCGAGGACCGGCCGGACCACCGCGGAGACCCGGTCGGACCGGGCTGCCCAGATACCCAGCGGGATGCCGAGCGCGAGGGCGAGCACGGCGGACAGGAGGACGAGCGCGAGGGTGTCCATCGCGTTCTCCCACTGGTCCATGCCGAGGATCAGGGCGAAGCCGAGCAGGGAGCCGACGGCGAGCCGCCAGCCCTTCGCCGCGTAGGCCAGGGCCGCGAGCAGCAGCGCCATGACCCACACGGGCGGCGACGTGAGGACCCAGTCCAGCCCGTCGTAGGCGCCGAGCAGCACGTCCTTGATGAGCTGGAAGAACGGGCGCAGGTTGGCCGTCAGCCAGTCGACGACCGTCTCGACCCAGTCGCCGAGCGGGATGCGGGGGAACATGTCGGCGGCGTTCACGCGGCGTCCCCTTCCTGGAGGTTCTCGGAGAGCAGCCGGCGCTCGGCGTCCGGCTCGTGCGGGGACGCCGGCGTGACGAGTGCCGCGACGACGTCCTCGGCCCGGAGCATCCCGACGGTCGCGCCGTCGTCGTCGGTCACGCGGACGGTGCCCTCGGAGCCGGCGAGCGGCGCGAAGACGTCGGCGAGCGACGTGTCCTGCGGCACCGAGACGGTGCAGACCGGTGACTTCTCCGGGGGAGTCATGGCGCTCGAGGCGGTGAGCACGCGGGACCGGTCGACGTCGGCGACGAAGCGGGCGACGTAGTCGCTCGCGGGCGCGTCGAGGATCTCCTCGGCGGTGCCGATCTGCTCGATGGCGCCGTCCCGCATGACGGCGATCCGGTCGCCCAGGAGCATGGCCTCGTTGAGGTCGTGGGTGATGAAGACGATGGTCTTGCCCAGCGTGCGCTGGAGCTCGAGCAGCTGCTCCTGCATCTCGCTGCGGATGAGCGGGTCGAGGGCGCTGAACGCCTCGTCCATCAGGAGCACGTCGGTGCCGGCTGCGAGCGCCCGGGCCAGGCCGACGCGCTGGCGCATGCCGCCCGAGAGCTCGGAGGGCAGGGAGTCGGCCCACTCGCCGAGGCCGACGAGGTCGAGGGTGCGGCGCGCGGAGGCGCGGCGCTCCTCCTTGCCGATGCCCTGGATCTCCAGGGGGTAGGCCGCGTTGTCGAGGACGGTGCGGTGGGGGAGGAGGGCGAAGTGCTGGAAGACCATGCTGACGCCGGTCCGGCGCAGCTCGCGCAGGCGGCGGTCCGAGGCGGTCGCGATGTCGACGTCGCCGAGGAGGACCTGGCCGGAGGTGGGCTTCCAGAGCCCGTTGAGCATGCGGATCAGCGTGGACTTGCCGGAGCCGGACAGTCCCATGACGACGAAGATCTCGCCGCGTCGCACGTCGAAGGTCGCGTCGATCACGGCGGCGGTGCCCAGGTTGCGGACGTCGTCGCGGGTGGCGCCGGCGCGCAGCCGGCGGACGACCTCCTGGGGTCGTCGGCCGAAGGCCTTGAAGACGTTGCGCACGCTCAGGGCGTGCTGGGGCGGACTGTTGGAATCACTCATGGGGGCGGGGCTCGCCACCTTCCGTGTGGACGGCGGTACCGCACCACCCTGCCCCATCTGCTTGCCCGGGCAACGATTCGGAGCCGCTCCCGAGGGGGTCCAGCGGCTCGGTGAGCACCACGGGATCGGTGCTGTGGTGCCGATAGGTCCGGTTGCCGCGATCGTTACCCTGTTGTGATGTTGAAACGGTCAAGAAATGGTGCTATCCCGCGCGGGAGTGCGAGGCCCCGGGCCAGGTGGGAAATCACCGCCCGGGGTTCCGGGTGAAGTATCTGCCCGCTATCGTCATGGGATGGAAAAGGACAATGACGTCAAGGTGCAGGAAAGGGTCAGGTGGCGTGTCATCGGGCCGGGGCTGGTCGTCGCGGCCACCGGTATCGGTGCCGGCGACCTCGTGGCGACGATGGTGGCCGGCAGCCGGTACGGGTACGCGCTCTTGTGGGCCGCCGTGGCGGGCGTGATCATCAAGGTCGCGCTCGTCGAGGGCGCGGGCCGGTGGTCCCTCGCGACCGGCCGCACGATCATCGACGGCTGGCGCCAGCTCGGCGCCTGGGCCATGACCTACTTCGGGATCTACATCGTGGTGTGGGGCCTGAGCTACGGCGCCGCGGCGATGTCCAGCTCGGCGCTGCCGCTCAACGCCCTGTTCCCCCAGGTCGACGTGATCTGGTTCGCCATGGGCTCGGGCGTGCTCGGCCTCGTCCTCGTCTGGGCGGGCCGGTACCGGGCGCTCGAGAAGATCATCGCCGTGCTCGTCGGCCTCATGTTCCTCACGGTCGTCGGGTCGGCGGTGCTCACCCTCCCCCACCTGGGGGACGTCGTCAGCGGCCTGGTGCCACGCATCCCGGACGGCTCTGTCATCTACACGCTGGGTCTCGCGGGAGGCGTGGGCGGCACCATCACGCTCGCCGCCTACGGCTACTGGCTGCGCGAGAAGGGCTGGCACGCGCCGGGCTGGATGCGCGTCATGCGGATCGACAACGCGGCCGCGTACGTGATGTCGGGCATCTTCGTGATCTCGATGCTGATCGTCGGCGCGGAGCTCCTGTACTCCAGCGGCGTCACCATCGCCGACGGCGAGGGCGGCCTCCTCGACCTGTCCGAGGTGCTGGCGCAGCGCTACGGCGCGTTCATGGCGCCGCTGTTCCTGGTCGGCTTCTGGGCGTCGTCGTTCTCGTCGGTGCTCGGGGTGTGGCACGGGGTGTCGCTGATGTTCGCCGACTTCGTGGGCACCGTCCGGAAGATCCCGGAGGACGACGTGCGCCGCCACGCGGGCGGCGCCTACTACCGGGCGTACATCCTGTGGCTCACGTTCCCGCCCATGCTCCTGCTCCTGCTCGACCGGCCGATCGCGCTCGTGGTGGCGTACGGCGCGCTGGGCGCGCTGTTCATGCCGTTCATGGCGGTCACCCTGCTGTTCCTGCTCAACTCGTCGGCGGTGCCCGCCGGGTGGCGCAACACGTGGTGGCTCAACGTGGTGCTGGCCGCGGTGGCGACGCTGTTCCTGGTCCTGGGTGTCAACGAGCTGGTGAAGGTGGTCCAGCCGCTGCTGGCGTGAGGTCGGCCGCGGGTCGTGCCGCTGCTGGTGCCGCCGACCGAGCGTCCGAGCCCAGGACGAGCCGCCGCAGGCGCGGGCTCCCCGGCCGCTCCACGGCGTAGTGGATGACGGCGGCGAGGGCCACGCTCAGCGCGCACGCCAGGGCGAGAGCGCCCCACGGGCCGACGGCGCCGTCGGCCCCGTCGAGCGCGTCCACCGCCGCGTACCCGAACTGCATGTGCACGAGGTAGAGCGGGTAGGTCAGCGCACCGCCGACGGCGAGGGCCGCGCCCAGCCGCGGCGCCCCGGGCAGCGGCAGGCGGGCGGCGGCCCACAGGGCGCCGACGCCCGCGAGCAGCCCGACGGTGCCCACCACGGGGCTGACGGGCACACCCTGGAGCTCGGTGGCCGACGCCGCCGTGCCCACCACCCGCACGACGCCGGCGGCGAGTGCGCCGGCGAGCGCGAGGCCGGTCGGCCACCGGAGCCCGTCGCGGTGGACCAGGTAGAGGAGGATCCCGATGGAGAAGTACGGCGCGTAGTGCGGGACGAGCAGGAAGACCAGGAAGCCGGACCCCGGGAACGTGAACGCGTCGGCGAGCCCGCCGACCACCGGCCACAGCACGGCGAGGGCGAGCGCGCGCCGCGAGGTCAGGGGTCCGGCCGCGAGCAGCAGGCCCACGAGCAGGTAGAACTTCAGCTCCACGAGGAGCGTCCAGAACACGACCTGGACGCTCTGCGCGTCGAGCAGGTCCTGGACCATCGTCAGGTTGAGGAGCGTGTCGAGCAGCCCGGGCCGGAGGCCGTCGTGCCACAGCGACTGCAGCAGGGCGGTGAGCGCCACGCACGCCCAGTAGGCGGGGAACAGCCGGCCCGCGCGGGACGCGACGAAGGAACGGAGACCGCGCCCCTCCGCCGTCAGGAGGATGACGAACCCGGAGATCATGAACAGCACCTCGACCGCGAGCCAGCCGTAGCGGGACACCTCGTTGAGCGGCCCGAAGACCTCGTCCGGACTCGCTCCCCAGTACCTCGACGCCGTCGAGGTGGCGGTCAGGTGGTAGAGCAGCACGGCGGCCGCGGCGCCGAAGCGGAGGGCGTCGATCAGCGGGAGTCGGGTCTGCGCGGAGAACTTCACCCGATTCAGTTTAGGTCACAAAACGATAACGACGCCAGGCGGCTGACGTCTCGGTAGGCTGGGGGTGCGCACCACCCGTGCGCATCGAGCGCGAACGGGAGCCCCCAGCGCCGCACGACATGACACCCACGATCTCTGAGGAGAAACATGTCCACGACGTCGACGGCCCCCGCACCGAACGCGGCGGGCACGCCCGGTTTCGACGAGGCTCCGGGCCGCTACAAGGTGCGCTCGCTGGCCCTCGCCGAGGCCGGCCGCCACCAGATCCGCCTCGCCGAGCACGAGATGCCCGGCCTCATGGCGCTGCGTGCCGAGTTCGGCCCCTCGCAGCCCCTCGCCGGAGCCCGCGTCGCCGGCTCCCTGCACATGACGGTGCAGACGGCCGTGCTCATCGAGACGCTGACGGCCCTCGGTGCCGACGTGCGCTGGGCGAGCTGCAACATCTTCTCCACCCAGGACGAGGCCGCCGCCGCGATCGTGGTGGGCCCGGGCGGCACGCCCGAGGACCCGCAGGGCATCCCGGTCTTCGCCTGGAAGGGTGAGAGCCTGGAGGAGTACTGGGACTGCACCGAGCAGATCCTCGTCTGGCCGAACGAGGACGAGGGCGCTGCAGTCGACCGGCTGGGCCCCAACATGATCCTCGACGACGGCGGCGACGCCACGATGCTGGTCCACCTGGGGCTCCAGTACGAGCGCGCCGGCGTGGTGCCCCCGGACACCCTGCCGGGCGAGCCCGACCACACGCACGAGATGAACGTGGTGCGTGAGCTGCTGCGCCGCGCGCTCGCGGCCGACCCGCTGCGCTGGACCGGCATCGCCCAGGCGATCCAGGGCGTCACCGAGGAGACCACCACGGGCGTGCACCGCCTGTACCAGCTCGCCGAGACGGGCGAGCTCCTGTTCCCGGCGATCAACGTCAACGACTCGGTCACCAAGTCGAAGTTCGACAACAAGTACGGCATCCGCCACTCCCTGCCCGACGGCATCAACCGCGCCACCGACATCCTCATCGGCGGCAAGGTGGCGTTCGTCGCCGGGTACGGCGACGTGGGCAAGGGCGCCGCGGAGGCGTTCCGCGGCCAGGGCGCTCGCGTCATCGTGTCCGAGGTGGACCCGATCTGCGCGCTCCAGGCGGCGATGGACGGCTTCCAGGTCGCCCGCATCGAGGACGTCGTGGGCCAGGCGGACTTCTTCATCACCACCACCGGCAACAAGGACGTCATCACCGCCGCGCACATGGCGGCCATGAAGGACAAGGCCGTCGTGGGCAACATCGGCCACTTCGACAACGAGATCGACATGGCCGGCCTCGCCGACCTGCCGGGCGTGACCTGCACCGAGATCAAGCCGCAGGTGCACGAGTGGATCTTCCCGGCCGACGGCGCGCGCGCCGAGCGGTCCATCATCGTGCTGTCCGAGGGCCGCCTCCTGAACCTCGGCAACGCGACGGGTCACCCCTCGTTCGTCATGAGCAACTCGTTCTCGAACCAGGTCATCGCGCAGATCGAGCTCTGGCTCGACGCGGCGAAGCCCGAGGCTGAGCGGGAGTACGAGCGCCAGGTGTACCGCCTGCCCAAGGTCCTCGACGAGAAGGTGGCACGCCTGCACCTCGACGCCCTCGGGGTCCGGCTCACCGAGCTCTCGAAGAGCCAGGCCGACTACATCGGCGTCCCGGTCGAGGGCCCGTACAAGCCGGAGCACTACCGGTACTGAGGTTCCCGGCGAGGTCCGCTTCGAGAACGCCATCAGGTATCGCTCCCGCACCGGGGGCGGTACCCGATGGCGTTCTCGAAGCGGACCCGTCGGCCGCCCCGACAGGACAGGCCACGGGGGACATCCCCCCTGCAAGGCGGCGGACCCCACCCTGGGCGGCGACCGGCCCAGCGGGAAGACTGGCGGCATGACCTCGACCTCCGCGTCCGCGCCGCCCGCAGGCGCCGTCCCACCCGCCTCTGCCTCGCCCGCCGTCCCACCCGCCGCCACCGCACCGCCCGTCACCGGACGGCAGACCGTAGCCCCCGAGCCCGTCGGCTTCCTGCGGGCCCCCCTCGCGCGCCGCACGTGGTCGGAGTACGGCTACCTGTGGCTCGTGCTGCTGCTGGCGCCGTTCGCCCTGACGTACACGCTGTTCACGGTGTCGTTCTCCGCGGGGGTCGCCGTCACCGTCGTGGGCCTGTTCGTGGGCGGGGCGCTCGTCGTCGGCGCCCGGGGCTGGGGGGCGGTGTACCGCGGCCTTGCCCGCAGCCTGCTCGCCACCGACGTGCCGGACCCCGTCCCGTTCCGCCGGGGCCGCGGCTTCTGGCGGGCGATCGGCTCGATGGTCGGCGACGCGGCCGGCTGGCGCGCCCTCCTCTTCGGGTTCGTGACCTTCCCCGTCACCCTCGCGGGGTTCGTCCTCAGCACCACCTTCCTCGCCGTGTCGCTGGGCGCGATGACGCACTGGTTCTGGTCGCGCTGGCTCCCGCTGCAGGAGGCGACGGACGGCACCCTGCACCGTGGCGCGCAGTTCGGCACCGACTGGTTCGTGGACACCCCCGAGCGCCAGGCGGCCCTCGCCGGCGCCGGCCTGGTGCTGCTCTTCGTGTGGCCGTGGGTCCAGAGGGTCTTCGTCGAGCTGCTGCGTCTCCTGACGACGGCGCTCCTGGCCCCCACCGCAGCGAGCCTGCGGGTCGCAGACCTGGAGCGCTCGCGCGCCGGCGCCGTCGAGAACGCCGACTCCCGCCTGCGCCGCATCGAGCGCGACCTGCACGACGGCACGCAGGCCCGCCTGGTCGCCGTCGCCATGCAGCTGGGCGAGGCCAAGGAGCACCTGCGCGACGGCGGCGACCCCCGCCAGGCGGCCGAGCTCGTGGACGTGGCCCACGCGTCGGCCAAGGACGCGCTGACCGAGCTCCGGGAGCTGGCGCGCGGCATCCACCCGCCGGCCCTCGACAGCGGCCTGGGCGTGGCCCTCGAGACGCTCGCCGCCCGGGCGCCCCTCCCCGTCGCGGTGCAGGTGGACCTCGGCCCCGGCGCGCGGCTCGCGCCGGCGCTCGAGTCGATCGCCTACTACTGCGTGGCCGAGCTCGTCACGAACGCCGCGAAGCACGCCCGCGCCTCGGTGGTGGACGTCGTCGTGGAGTGCCTCGACGGGAGCCTGCAGGTCCGCGTGACCGACGACGGCGAGGGCGGCGCCGCCGTGACCACCCCCGACGCC
This sequence comes from Antribacter gilvus, assembly GCF_003946865.1. Lineage (GTDB taxonomy): Bacteria > Actinomycetota > Actinomycetes > Actinomycetales > Cellulomonadaceae > Antribacter > Antribacter gilvus. The sequence goes on along the minus strand of NZ_QXTH01000002.1, from coordinate 283,986 downwards.
GACGGCCGCCGCTCGGGCCTGGCCGGCCTGCGGGAACGCGTGGGCACCGTGGACGGCACGCTGGACGTCTCCAGCCCGGCCGGAGGCCCTACGGTGGTCACCGTGACCCTGCCGACCACGACCCGCCCCGGCCGCCCGTGACGGGAGCCCTGCGCGTCGTCGTCGCCGAGGACTCCGCGGTCCTGCGCGACGGGCTCGTCGCCCTCCTGGGCCGCCGCGGCCACGAGGTGGTCGCGGCGGTGGCCGACGGCGACGCGCTGGTCGCCGAGATCACGCGGCTCGCCGCGTCGGACGCGCTGCCCGACGTCGTCGTGGCCGACATCCGGATGCCGCCCGGCTTCTCCGACGAGGGCCTGCGCGCCGCCCTGGAGCTGCGGACCCGGCACCCCGGGCTGGGCGTGCTGCTCTTCTCCCAGTACGTCGAGACGCGCTACGCGTCGCGGCTGCTGGCCGGGGGAGCGGCCGGCGTCGGCTACCTGCTCAAGGACCGGGTCGCCGAGGTCTCCGACTTCATGGACGCCCTGGCCCGCGTCGCCGCGGGGGAGACGGTCCTCGACCCGGAGGTGGTGTCCCAGCTCCTGGGGGCCTCCCGGTCCGACGACGGCCTCCTCCGCCTCACCCCGCGGGAGCGCGAGGTGCTGGGACTGATGGCCGAGGGCCGGTCCAACGGGGCGATCGCGGAGCTGGTGCACCTGTCGTACGGCGCGGTGGAGAAGAACGTCGCGTCGATCTTCACCAAGCTGGAGCTCGCGCCCGACGCCGCCGACCACCGCCGCGTGCTGGCGGTGCTGCGCTACCTCGGGGCCTGACCCCAGGTCTCACGATGCGAGCGGAAAACATCCGGACCGGCCGCGATGCCATCCTCGGAGCACCATGAGGAACCACAACGAGCACGTCACCGTCTCGGCGATGAGCGACCCGGCCGACGGGTCGGTCCGCGTGCCCGGGAGCAAGAGCTTCACCAACCGGGCGATCATCCTCGCGATGGCCGCCGACGGCGTGAGCACCCTCACCGGACCCCTCGAGAGCGACGACACCCGCTACGGGCTGGCGGCCGCACGCGACCTCGGCTGCGAGGTCGACGTCGGCGCCGGGTCTGTGCGGATCCACGGCGTGGGCGCCCGGCGCCCCGTTCCCGAGGCCACGCTCTACGTCGGCTCGGCGGGGACGGTCGCCCGCTTCCTGCCCTGCCTGCTCGCCTTCGGGGACCCCGGTACGTGGCGGCTCGAGGCGAGCCCGCAGATGACGGCACGGCCCATGAGCGGGCTGCTCGACGCCCTCGCTCACCTCGGCGGACCGGTCGTCCCCGTGGGCGAGCCGGGTCGTTACCCGCTCGAGGTGCGCGGCGGGAAGACCGTGGGGCGGGAGCTCCGTGTGGACGGCAGCATCTCGAGCCAGTACCTGAGCGGCCTGCTCCTCAGCGCGCCGCTGCTCCCCGAGGGACTGCGGGTCACGACGGAGGGCAGCGTCGTCCAGTCCGCCTACGTGGACATGACGATCGACTGCATGCGGCACTTCGGCGCCGAGGTCTCGGGCACCGGCGACCTGGCCGTGATCGACGTGGCGCCCACCGGCTACCGCCCCGCGGACCTCGACGTCGAGGCGGACGCGTCGACCGCCTCCTACTTCGCCGCGCTCCCCGCCGTGGTGGGCGGGCAGGTCACGCTCGAGAACCTGGTCCGCGGGAGCCGGCAGCCGGACACCCGGTTCGTCGAGATCGTCGAGCAGTTCGGGTGCGACGTCGAGTGGCTCGGCGACCGCGGCGTGCGCGTGACCCGGCCCCGGGGGCTCGACCTCCTGCGCGGCGGCGGCGACCTGGACCTGCGCGACTGCTCGGACGTCGCCCTCACGGTGGCGGCGATGGCAGTGTTCGCCGACGCGCCGGTCACCGTCCGCGGCGTCGAGCACATCCGCAGCCACGAGAGCGACCGGATCGCCGCCATGGCCACGGCGCTCCGGGCGATGGGGATCACCGTCGACGAACGACCCGACGGGTGGCGCATCCATCCCGGCTCCCCGCGCTTCGCCGAGGTCACGACCCACGACGACCACCGGGTGGCGATGTCGCTCGCCCTCGTCGGGCTGGGCGGCGACGGCGTCGGGCTGGACGAGCCCCGGTGCGTCGACAAGACCTGCCCGCAGTTCTACGACCTGATCGCCGGGCTCGGCGCCGAGGTCCGCTGGGACGAGGCGTAGCGGCGGGGGGCGCGGGGACGCGCGCCCACCTCGGTCAGCACCTCCGCGAGCACCCGCGCCGACGTCGCCCAGTCGAACAGGGCGGCGCGCTCCCGCGCGACGGCGGAACGGCGGTGCCACTCCGCGTCGTGGTCCAGGGCGCGGACCGCGCTCGCGAAACCCTCGGCGTCGTCCGGGCCGACGTACGCGCCCGCGTCACCACCCACCTCCCGGAACACCGGGATGTCGCTCACCACCACCGGCGTGCCGAGCGCCATGGCCTCCACCAGGGGGATGCCGAAGCCCTCGTCGCGCGACGCCGAGACCAGCGCCGTCGCACCCCGCAGGACCTGCCGGTACTCCTCGTCCGTGGCGCCGTCGTGGAACACGAGGCGCCCTGGCCCCGCGAGCGCCGTGAGGCGCTCGCGGTCGGCCGGCGCGACGCGGCTCATGAGGTGGAGCTCGTGGCCGGGCAGCAGCGCCGCCGCCCGGGCGAGGGTCTCCACGTTCTTGTACGGCATGAACGAGCCCATGTAGACGAGCGCGCCCGTGCGCGGCGCCCGGGGGAGCGAGGCCTCCGCCGCGGGCACGGGGTCGGCGGCGTTCGTCACGACCGTGACCGGGCGCCGGGTGAGGCGGTGGCGGGCGATGAGGTCCTGCGTGGTCCGCGAGACGGTGACGACGTGGTCGGCGCGGTCCAGGAGGAGGCGCTGCGGCCACCACGCGAGGTGGAACAGGCGCCACAGGACCCGGACCGGCGCCGGGAGGTCCCGGGGCGGCGTCGGGTTCCGGTAGTAGATGAGGTCGTGGAGCGTGAGCACCAGGCCGTAGTCGCGGCCCCAGGAGCCCATGGTCTGCATGGGGCTGAACACCACGTCGGGACCGAGTCGCCGCACCTGCCGTGCGACGAGTGGCTCCCGCCAGCTGGTCGGGGCACTGACCAGGTGCCAGGGGAGGTCAGGGAGGTGCGCGAGCTGGCGCTCGTCGCTGACGAGCAGCTCGACGGGCGTCAGCCGGGCGAGCTCGGTGACGAGCCCAGCGGTGTAGCGGCTGATGCCGTCGTGCCGGCCCACCCGGACGTAGCGGCAGTCGACGAGGACCTTCATTGCGGGAGCCCTTCGACACGCCGAAGACCCTCGACGAAGCGGGTGAATTCTCGGGCCACCTGGTCGGGCGTCTCGTAGTGGGTCAGGTGCCCCACACCGGGCAGCATCACGAGGCGCGCGTCGGGGAAGAGGCCGAGCAGCGCCTGCTGCCCCTCGGGCGGCGCCAGGTCGTCGCGGTCGCCGGCGACGAGCAGCGTCGGCACGGCGACGTGCGGCGCGGCCGAGGCGACGTCGCCCGACATCGACGCGTCGAAGGCCTCCAGCAGCGCGTCCCGGTCGGCGAAGCCGGAGAAGTACCTGTCGTGCTCCTCGTGGATCCAGCGACGGAGGCTGCTGTCCGGGGTGGTGGCCATGAGGATGCTCGCCACCCGGGTCAGTACCGGGTGCCGCAGCATCCAGCTGCCCGCCCGCTCGGGCAGCCGGCCCGCCAGGTGGTGCAGCAGCACGGTGCCGCGTGTCGCGATCCTCCGCCGGCCGGCGAGCGCCGACGTGGCGATCGGGTTCACCAGCACGAGCGCCCTCACCGGCGGTGCCGTGGGGGCGGCGAGCGTGGCGGCCGCCACGATCGACCCGAAGGAGTGCCCGGCCAGCACCGCGTCGCCGTCGGGCGCCACCGCGGCCAGCAGCGCGCGCGCCCAGGCGGCGTACCCCGCGACGTCGTGCGCGCCCTCGGGCAGGCACGGCGAGGCGCCGAAGCCCGGCAGGTCGGGGACGACCACCTGGAGGCCCGAGAGGTGGGCGACGATCGGCTCCAGGCCGTGGTGGTCACCGCGGTAGCCGTGCAGGAACACGACCCGCGGCGCGTCGTCGGGGCCGTAGACCCAGAGCTGCGTCGGCACGCCGTGGAGCACGACCTCGTCGCGCCGGACGGGAGTGCCGGCGACGAGCGACGCGTACGGGGAGGGAAGGGCTGGCTGGCGTGGCATCGCCGCCGAGCCTAGCCACCGCGTCGACCTCCTGGGGTCATCCGGAGGGCTGAGACGTCCCCCGAACGAGAGTCGGGGGTTGACCCCGAGGAGTTCGGGGGGACAACCCGATGTACGTGGACGGCCGGGACCTGCCACGGTTGGTCCATGACCACACGCAGCGCCATCGAGCGCCCACCCGAGGACGTCACCTCCGGTTCACCGGACGGTCACTCGCTGGTCTGCTACGGGCGTGTAATGTCCGCCGACATGAGGCCCCACGCCGACCTCCTGCCGGACAGCTGAGTGGGCGACGCGACCTGGGGCCACAGCGCCGCCATCCTGCTCGCCCTGCTGGGCGCCGCGTGCTTCGCGGTGTCCTCGGCGTTGCAGCACCACGCGGTGCGGGCCGGGCACCCGGACGGGCCGGACCATCCCGGTGCGTCCGCCGACGCCGGCCGTTCCGGCCGGGCCCTGACGATGCGCCACCTGATCCGGATCATGCGGCGGCCACGATGGCTCGCCGGGCTGGGGCTCGCGGGCGCCGGCACCGTGGTCCACGCAGTGGCGCTCCTCCTCGCCCCCCTGCGGGTGGTGCAGCCGGTCGGGGTCCTCGCCGTCCCGCTGGCGGTGCTGATCTCCGCGGCACGCTCCGGCCGCCGGCCTGCCGTCGGCGTGGTGGTCGGCGCCGTGGTCAGCATCATCGGGGTCGTCGTCTTCGTGGTGGCGTCGGCCGGCTCCGCGGCCAGCCACTCGCCCACCGGTGGGGCCACGCTCGTGGCGGGCCTGTGCGTCGCCGCAGTCGTGGCGCTCCTGACCGTGGTGGGCCTCGCCCGCTCCGGGACGGTGCGGTGCGTCGCGCTCGCCATGGCGGGCGCCTCCGCCTTCGGCCTCGTGTCGGCCCTCGTCCGCGCGGTGTCGCAGTCGGTGGCCGCGGGCGACGTGGGGATCTTCGACCTGCCGGTGCTGGGCGCCGCCGCGGGCCTCGTCGCCTCGCTCGCGGTGGGGGGCTGGCTCGTCCAGCACGCCTACCACGCGGGCTCGCCCGAGGTCGTGATCGCCTGCCTCACCGTCGTCGACCCCATCGTGGCGGTCGTCCTCGGCGCCGTCCTCCTCGGCGAGGGCACCGCCACCCCTCTGGCGACCTGGGCCCTCCTCGGCGGGGCGGCCGTCGCCGCCACCGCCGGTGTGCTCACCCTTGCCCATCACCACCCCGACGCCGTCGCCGCCCGCGCGGAAGCCGCCGTCGCCGTCTGACCCGTCCGTCCCTCCAGAACCCAACCTCGGGAGTACCCCCGTGAACATGCTCCGGATCCTCGTCGGCGCAGAGACCTATCCGCCCGACGTGAACGGTGCCGCACGCTTCGCCGGCCGCCTCGCCACCGGGCTCGCCGCCCGCGGGCACGACGTCCACGTCGTCGCACCGTCGCCCACCGGACGTCCCGGCGTCGAGATCCTGGACGGCGTCACCGTCCACCGCGTGACCTCGAAGCGGTACCAGCCCCTCGAGGCCCTCCGGCTCTGCATGCCGTGGGACGCCGCGCGCGAGACGGCCGAGATCATGGAGCGCGTCGACCCCGACGTGGTGCACACCAACGGGCACCTCTCCGTCGGGCGCGGCGTCGTGAACGCCGCCCGCCGCACCGGCCGGCCGGTCGTGGCGACGAACCACCTGATGCCCGAGAACATCGTTGGCTACCTACCGTTCCCGGACTTCGTGCGCGACGCCCTCGGCCGGTGGATGTGGCGTGACCTCGGCCGGATCTACTCCCGCGCCCAGGTCATCACCGCCCCCACCCCGCGGGCCGTCGACCTCCTCGTCGAGCGTGCCGGGCTCACCCAGGCCTTCGCCGTCTCCAACGGCATCGACACCGAGCGGTACCGGCCGCGGCCGCACGCCCCCGCGGCCGAGCCCACCGTCCTGTTCGTGGGTCGCCTCGACCCCGAGAAGCGCGTCGACGAGCTCCTCCGCGCCGTCGCGATGCTGCCCGACGGCGTCCGTGCTCGCCTCGAGGTCGTCGGTGACGGGGTGAAGAGGGCCGAGTGGACGGCGCTCGCGGCGAGCCTCGGCATCGCCGACCGGGTGATCTTCCGGGGCCACGTCACGGACGACGAGCTGCTCGAGGCCTACGCCCGCGCCGACCTGTTCTGCATGCCGGGCGTCGCCGAGCTGCAGAGCCTGGTGACGCTCGAGGCCATGGCGGCCGGGCTGCCGGTGGTGGCGGCCGACGCGATGGCGCTGCCCCACCTGGTCCGCCCGGGCGCCAACGGGCAGCTGTACCAGCCGGGCGACGTCGCGGAGCTGTCCGGCCACCTGACCGAGCTGCTCACGGACGTGGCCCTGCGTGAGCGGTACGGCGCCGCGAGCCGCGAGATCGTCGCGGTGCACGCCATCGACGCCACGCTCGGCACGTTCGAGGCGATGTACGAGAAGGTGCTGGACCGGGAGCCGGTCGCGCACTGACCTTCCGCCGAGGTAGTGCCTTCGTCCGACGAAGGCACTACCTCGGCGGTGGGTGGGCTCAGTCCCGCGGGTCCGGGACCGCGTAAGGGAGCCGGTGCAGCAGCACCGCCTGCTCCTTGGCCCGGTTCTGCTCGCGCTGGGCCGACGCCCACTCGCGGTCGCGGCGCTCGGCGAGCACCGCGTGGAGGAACGCCTCCGGGTGCGTGCCGGGCGGCGGCCCCGGGGCGACGTACCGCTCGACACGGGCGGCGAGGTCGACGGCGAGGCGCGCGCGGGACGGCGTCGCCAGGCGGTCGGCGCGGCCGAGGAGCCGGCGGGCCGCGAGGGCCAGGCCGTCCGGCAGGCGGCGCATGTCGGCGGTGTGCGCCCAGCCGGCGAGGTGCGGCGGCATCACCACCGGGGCGGCCACCTGGCGAGCACCCCGGACGCGGATCGCGTAGGTGCCCGCGACGATGTCGCCGAGCCGCTTGCCCCGGTGGTTCGTCAGCGACACCAGTGCTGCGAGGCCCCCGAACGTGGCCCACAGCTCCATGAGTCCCACGAGAGCGCGGACGAACGCGTGCCGGAACCGGACCGGACCGCCGTCGTCGCGGACCACGCGGATGCCCGCGGCGAGCTTGCCGAGGGACCGGCCCCGGGACAGCGTCTCGATGGTCGTGGGGACGCCGATCGTCACCGTCACGGTCAGGACGACGTAGACGATCAGCCCGGCGTCGGTGCCCATCACGACCTCCGGGAGCAGCCACTCGCCGGTCACCAGGACGAAGACCAGCAGGGTGACGCCGATGACGACGAAGTCGAGCAGCCCGGCGAGCGCGCGGGTCACGAACGAGGCGGGACGGGCGTCGAGCACCACGCCCTCACCGATGAGGATGCCGTCCTGCACGTGCGCCTCCTGTTCCTCGCCCGGCGCGGTCCGGACGCCCGGGTCGACGACGGCGCGCCCGTCGCGCGCCCACGTGTGGCAGGGTATCGGCCGTGGACCTCGACGCCTTCACCGCCGTGCACGACTCGGAGTGGGCGCGCCTGCGCGAGCTGTCCCGGCGTCGGCGGCTGGACGGCGCCGAGTCCGACGAGATCGTGCGCCTCTACCAGGCCGTGGCCACGCACCTCTCCACCGTGCGGTCCACGGCGCCCGACCCGGTGCTCGTCACTCGGCTGTCCGACCTCCTGAACGGCGCCCGCACCCGGATCGCCGGTGCGCACGAGCCCGCCTGGCGGGACGTGGTGCGCTTCGCGACGGTGTCGGTCCCCGCGGCGTTCTACCGCATCCGCTGGTGGATCCACGGCGTCACGGCCGCATGCCTCCTCGTCGCCGTCGTGGCCGGGTTCTACGTCGCCACCGACGCCGAGGCGTTGCAGGCGATGGGGCCGCCCAGCTACCAGGAGGAGTACGTCGAGACGGCGTTCGCGGATTACTACGACCCCGGCGCCGGGTTCGCCGGGGTGGTGTGGACCAACAACGCGTTCATCGCCGCGATCTGCATCCTGACGGGGATCACCGGCGTCTACCCGCTGTGGATCCTGTTCCAGAACGCCGTCATGGTGGGCTCGATCGGCGGCATGATGGCCGCCCACGGCGAGCTCGACCTGTTCCTCCAGCTCATCACGCCCCACGGCCTCCTGGAACTGACGGCCGTCTTCGCCGCGGGGGCTGCGGGGATCCGCCTCTTCTGGGCGATCGTGGACCCGGGGCCGCGCAGGCGGCTGGACGCCGCGGCGCAGGAGGGGCGCGCCATCATCACGCTCGTGGTGGGCCTGGCCGCCGCGCTCCTGGTGTCCGGGCTGGTCGAAGGGTTCGTCACAGGGTCGACGATGCCGTGGTGGCTCAAGATCGTGATCGGTGCGGTCGTGCTCGCCGCGTTCTGGGCCTACGTCTACATCCTCGGCCGCCGTGCTGTCGAGGCGGGAGCCACCGGCGACCTCGATGCGCACGAGGCGGGCGAGGTGGCGGTGACGGCCGGCTGAGCCCGTTCGGGCACGCCGCACGCCTTGCCGGGGGTGCGCGCCCGCTGTCACCTGGACGTACTAGGGTTGCGGCGACAGGCACCCGGCGCTCCGCGCGCGGGTCCTGGAGGCCTTGACACCAGCACCGGAGCGAGCCCATGACGACGCCCGACACCGCACCTGACCAGCCTGCACCCGACCAGCGCGGGACCGGGTGGGGCGAGCCGCCGCGCTACGGGCAGTACGCGCCGGGCCACGACGCGCAGTCGGCGGGCGCGCAGCCTCCCGCGGCGCCGTCGGCGTACGGGCAGCCGCAGTACGGCCAGCCGGTGGACGGCCAGCCGGTGGACGGGCAGCCGCAGTACGGCGAGCCCGGTGCACAGCCTGGTGCGGCGCAGCCCAGCCCCGCTGGACCGGCCTACGGCCAGCCCGGGTACGGCCAGCCGCAGTACGGCCAGCCCGGGCACGGCCAGCCGCAGTACGGCCAGTCCCAGTACGGCCAGTCCCAGTACGGCCAGCCGCAGTACGGCCAGCCAGTACAGGGCGTCGCCAGCCCGTACGGTCCCGCGGGGCCCGTGGCCGACAAGCCAGGCATCGTGCCGCTGCGCCCGCTGTCGCTGGGTGAGATCTATGACGGCGCCTTCAGTGCGATCCGGCACAACCCGGCGGTGGTGCTCGGCCTGAGCGCGATCGTGATCATCGTGGCTGCCATGCTCGGCTTCCTGCTCGGCCTGCCTTTCACCGCCATGGTCTCGGACCTCTTCTCCAGCCTCGACGACGAAGACCTCGGCGGCCTCGAGGACATGGTCGGCTTCCTGTACACGAGCGGGATCGGGGCGAGCCTCACCCTCGGCCTCGCGGCGCCGGTGGTGAACGGCATCGTCACTCTCTCCGTGGCGCAGTCGGCCATCGGGCGCAAGATCGGAGTAAGCCAGGCGTGGCGCCAGGTGCGACGCCGGGCCTGGTTCCTCATCGGGTTCTCGCTGCTCCTGGGCCTCGCCTTCACCGTCGTCCTCGTCGTGGTCATCCTCCTCGCCGTCGCCGCGGTCGGCCTGGACGACAGCGGCGCCCTCGCCGGGATCCTCGTGGTCGTCTCCATCCCGGCGTTCCTGGTGCTGACCGTCTGGCTGGGCGTCCGGACCGGCCTGGTCCCTGCCGCCCTCGTCCTCGAGGGGCGCCCGTTCTGGGAAACGGTCCGCCGCGTCTGGGTCCTGACGCGCGGCAGCTTCTGGCGGCTGTTCGGCATCTACCTGCTCGCGTACGTCGTCGTGTACTTCCTGGGCCAGGTGATCGCCGGCGTGCTCGGAGGCCTGGCGGGCGTGCTCTTCGCCGTCGGCAGCGCCGAGGGTGGTGGGATCACCTACGGCGTGGCCATCGTCGCCGCGTACGCCCTGCAGCTCCTGCTGCTCGGCGGCGTCGTAGCCCTCCAGTACATCGACCTGCGCATGCGCCGGGAGGGCCTGGACGTCGAGCTCGCCGCCGCGGCCTCCGAGACCGCGGACCGGTGAGACCCGGCGTGATCCGCCTCGACGTGCCGGTCGACCCCGACCGCGACACAGCCACCCAGTGGCTCCGCCGCGAGCTGGCGAAGCCGGACTACCAGGACGACAGGTCGCTGCTGCAGCGCGCCTGGGACTGGTTCTTCGGCCTCTTCGAGGGTGTGCGGGTGCCCGACATCGGCGTGCCGCCGCTCCAGTTCACTCTCATCCTGGTGGGCGTGATCGCTCTCGTGGTGCTGGTCGCCTGGTGGATCGCCGGTCCCGTCCGGCTGTCCCGCGTCCGGCGGGCCGGCGGGGTCGTCCTCGACGAGGACGACGCGCGCACGTCCGCGCAGATGCGCGCGGCGGCGGACGCGGCGGCCGCCGCGGGGGACTGGTCCAGCGCAGTGATCGAGCGGTTCCGTGCCGTGGTGCGCTCCTTGGAGGAGCGCGTGATCATCGACCCCCGCCCGGGCCGCACGGCGCAGGAGGCCGCGGCCGACGCCGGCGTGCGGCTCCCGGCGCTGGCTGACGCCCTCCGGCGTGGCGCCGGGCTCTTCGACGACGCGGAGTACGGCAAGCTCGAGGCCACCGGGAACGACGACCGCGTGCTCCGAGAGCTCGACGCCGCCGTCACGGCGGCCCGGCCCGAGGTCTCCGCCGCGGTCGGTGCGGCTCCGGGCTACGCGCCCGACCAGCCTGCCCCCGACGCCCCTGGGGGTGCCTCGTGACCGCCATCGCCCCACCCCACGCCTCGCCGACGGCCACCGGCCCCACGGGCGCCCCGCGACCCGGAACCGCTGAGCCGCCCGTCGTCATCGGCGACTCCACCACCGCAGGCTCCCGCGCGCGCGGCCGATGGCACCGCAGCAGGTGGCCGCTCACGGTGGTCGGCACGCTCGTGGTGCTCGTCCTGTTCATGGCCTGGACCAGGCCGCCGTCGTCCGGCGTCCGCTACGCGCCCGACAACGCCGACCCGGACGGCGCCCGAGCCGTCGCGGAGGTGCTCGGCGCCCAGGGCGTCGACGTCACGCACGTGCGCTCGGTCGCGGACGCCGTCCGCGCCGCGGGCCCCGGTACGACGCTGCTCGTCACCCCCCACCCGGGTTACTTCGAGCCGGAGCAGATCGACTCGCTCGCGGCTACGGAGGCGGACGTGGTGCTCCTCGCACCGGACTTCGAGCTGGTCGAGGCCATGACCGACGGCGCCGTCACCACCTCCGGGTGGGGCGAGGCCGGGGTGCTCCAGCCGGGGTGCGACGACCCGGCGGCCGAGGCGGCCGGATCGATCGACCTGGATCCCGGCCTCGCGGGCACCGGACCTGACGCGGTCCTCTGCTGGCTGGATGACGAGGGCGACGCCGCGTTCGCGCGCGTCCGGGCCGACGACCGCTCGGTCGCCGTGATCGACGACCCCGCGGTGATCCTCAACGAGTCCGTGCTGGACCAGGGGAACGCCACGCTGGCGCTGTGGACGCTCGGCGAGCACGACCACCTGGTGTGGTTCGTGCCCGAGATGTTCGACACGAGCACCGGCACCGTGCAGGAAGACCGCGGGCAGCTGACGCCCACCCTGCCGCCGGGCTCCGCCCCCGTCGGGCTGCTGCTCGTGGTGGTCGCGCTGTTCCTGGCGTTCTGGCGGGGCCGCCGCCTCGGCCCGCTCGTCACCGAGGACCTCCCGGTCCTCGTGCGCTCGGCCGAGACGACGCGGGGCCGCGGACGCCTGTACCGCGCCGCCCGCGCCCGCGGCCATGCGGCCGCCGGGCTTCGCGCGTCCGCGGCGGACCGGGTCGCGAAGCGCCTCGGCCTGGCCCGCTCTGCCGACGCCCCCACCGTCGTGGACGCGGTCGTCGCCGCCACGAACCGGCCCACGGAGCAGGTGGCGCACCTGCTCTACGGCCCCCCGCCCGCCGACGACGCTGCGCTGCTCCAGCTGGCGCGTCATCTGGACACCCTGGAGAGCGAGGTCCACCGACCGTGACCAACCCGATCGAGACAACCATGGACGCCGAAACCCCGCGCCCGTCGCAGGAGCTGCGCTCTGCCCTGGCGGCGGTCCGCACGGAGGTGGGCAAGGCCGTCGTCGGGCAGGACTCCGCCGTGACGAGCCTGCTCATCGCCCTGCTGTGCAGGGGCCACGTGCTGCTGGAGGGTGTGCCGGGCGTCGCCAAGACGCTGCTCGTGCGCACCCTGGCCGCGTCGCTGGACCTGGACACCAAGCGCGTGCAGTTCACGCCCGACCTCATGCCGGGTGACGTCACGGGCTCGCTCGTGTACGACGCGCGGACCGCCGAGTTCTCGTTCCGCGAGGGCCCGGTGTTCACGAACCTGCTGCTCGCCGACGAGATCAACCGGACGCCTCCGAAGACCCAGGCCTCCCTCCTGGAGGCCATGGAGGAGCGTCAGGTGTCGGTGGACGGCACCCCGCGCCCCCTGCCCGACCCGTTCATCGTGATCGCCACGCAGAACCCGGTCGAGTACGAGGGCACGTACTCCCTGCCCGAGGCGCAGCTGGACCGCTTCCTCCTCAAGCTGGTGCTGCCGCTGCCCGAGCGCGAGCAGGAGATCGAGGTGCTGGCCAGGCACGCGGCGGGCTTCGACCCGCGCAACCTTGCCGGGGCCGGGGTGCGCCCCGTGGCCGGCAAGCACGTGCTGGACGCGGCGCGGGCCGAGGTGGCGCGCGTGCAGGTGTCGAGCGAGGTGCTCGGCTACGCCGTCGACGTGTGCCGGGCGACCCGGTTCTCGCCGTCGCTGTCGCTGGGCGTGTCGCCCCGTGGGGCCACGGCGCTCCTCGCCACGTCGCGGGCCTGGGCGTGGCTGTCCGGCCGCGCGTACGTGACGCCCGACGACGTCAAGGCGCTCGCCCACCCGACGCTCCGCCACCGCGTGCAGCTGCGCGCCGAGGCCGAGCTCGAGGGCGTCACCGCCGAGGGCGTGCTGGACACGGTGCTCGCCTCCGTGCCCGTGCCCCGCTGATCCCGGGCGCCGCACATGGTCCTGACCTGGCGTGCCGCCGTCCTCATGGCGGTCGGCCTCCTGCCGGTGCTCGTCGTGCCGTCGGTGGGCACGGTGCTGCTCTGGCTCCTCGTGGTGCTCGTGGCCTGCGGGGCCGACGCGGCCCTGGCGGCATCGCCCCGGCGCGTCGCGGTCCAGCGGCGCGTGCCGGCGTCCGTCCGGCTGCGGAACGCCGCCCGGTCGGAGCTGGTGGTGACCAACGTGTCGGGCCGCCGCCTCCGGGCGCTGGTCCGGGACGCGTGGCCGCCGTCGGCCGGTGCCCAGGAGCGCCCCGAGGGCGGCGAGGGCAGCGCGGGGCGGCACGAGGTGAACCTGCCCGACCACGAGTCGGCCCGCCTGGTCACCACCCTCGTGCCGACCCGGCGCGGTGACCGCGTCGCGGGCGGCGTGACCGTCCGGTCGTTCGGGCCGCTGCGGCTCGCGGGGCGCCAGGTCACGCTGCCGGTCCCCGGCCGCCTGCGGGTGCTCCCCGAGTTCTCGAGCCGCAAGCACCTGCCGTCGCGGCTCGCGCGCCTGCGGGAGATGGACGGGCGCGCCGCCGTGCAGATCCGCGGCGAGGGCACGGAGTTCGACTCGCTGCGGGAGTACGTGGTGGGGGACGACGTGCGGTCGATCGACTGGCGCGCCACAGCCCGCCGACGCGACGTCGTCGTGCGTACCTGGCGGCCCGAGCGGGACCGGCGGGTGCTCATCGTGCTGGACACGGGACGCACGTCGGCGGCTCGCGTGGGGGCGGCCGACGGCACCGGCGCGCCGCGCCTGGACGCGAGCATCGAGGCGGCGCTGCTGCTCTCGGCCCTGGCCGGGCACGCGGGCGACCGCGTCGAGCTGGTGGCCTTCGACCGGGCCGTCCGGGCCCGCGTGGCGGGCGCCGCCGGGCCGCGTCTCATGCCCGCCGTGGCCGAGGGTCTGTCGACGATCGACCCGGTGCTGCTCGAGACCGACTGGCCGGGCGTCGTGGCGCAGGTCCGGGCGCGGATGTCGCAGCGGGCGCTCGTGGTGCTGCTGACGGCCCTGGACCCCGCGGTGGTGGAGTCAGGGCTGCTCCCCGTCGTCGACCAGCTGGCGCGCGACCACCAGGTCGTCGTCGCGTCGGTCGCCGACGAGGAGGTGGCCGCGCTGCGCGCCGGCCGCGAGACGGTGGCCGACGTCTACGACGCGGCGGCCGCCGCCCGTGGCGACCTCGAGCGCACGGCCGTCACGACCATGCTGCGCCGGTACGGCGCGGAGGTGGTCGAGGCCCTGCCGGACGACCTCGCGCCCCGGCTCGCCGACACGTACCTCGCGCTCAAGGCCGCGGGACGCCTGTGAGGGCTCTTCGACCTGGCACACTGGGGGCATGAAGGTCCGTGTTCTGGTCGTCGACGACGACACCGCCCTGGCAGAGATGATCGGCATCGTGCTGCGCGGTGAGGGCATCGAACCGGTGTTCTGTGCCGACGGTGACTCCGCGATCGGCATGTTCCGCACCCATCAGCCCGACCTCGTGCTGCTCGACCTCATGCTGCCCGGCAAGGACGGCGTCCAGGTCGGCCGTGAGATCCGTGCGGAGTCGGGCACCCCGATCATCATGCTCACCGCCAAGTCCGACACCGTGGACGTGGTGCTGGGGCTGGAGTCCGGCGCCGACGACTACGTGTCCAAGCCGTTCAAGCCCAAGGAGCTCGTCGCCCGGATCAAGGCGCGGCTGCGTCGCACCGAGGACCCGGGTCCCGAGCGCCTCAAGGTGGGTGATGTCGAGATTGACGTCACCGGCCACACCGTGACGCGCGAGGGCCGGCGGATCTCGCTGACGCCGCTCGAGTTCGACCTCCTCGTGGCCCTCGCCCGCAAGCCGTGGCAGGTGTTCACGCGCGAGGTCCTGCTGGAGCGCGTGTGGGGCTACCGGCACAGCGCCGACACGCGCCTCGTCAACGTCCACGTCCAGCGGCTGCGCTCCAAGATCGAGCGCGACCCGGAGAACCCGGAGATCGTCCTGACGGTGCGCGGCGTGGGCTACAAGGCGGGCGCACCGCAGTGACGGGACCCTGACGGTGCCTGACGACGTCCGGCTCGCTCTGCGTGGTCACGTCCGGTCGGTCTCGGGCCGCCTCCGCAGGACGAGCACGCACGTGCGCGTCCTGGTGGTGCGCGCGTTCCGGCGCGCCGTGGACCGGTGGCGCTCCTCCATGCAGCTGCGGGTCACCGCGACGGCCCTGGCGGTCGGCGTCGCGGCGGTGGCCGTGCTGGGGACGTACCTGTCGTCGTCGATCAGCAGGGGCCTCTTCGAGCAGCGGATCGCCGACGTCGAGCGCGAGAGCGTCGCGTTCACCAACCAGGTGCGCACCACCGTCGCGGAGTCGTCGGCCACCCAGCAGTCCGAGCTGACCCGGCTGCTCAGCGACGTGCCCGGCCGTCTCCAGGCGCAGGGCTCGAGCGCGGTCGACGTCCTCCTCATGCACGAGCTGGGCACGGACCTGCGGCTCGTGGACATCGCCTCGCCCGACGTGCTGCCGCTCCTCACCGACGAGCTGCGGCGGCGCAACCTCGCGCTCCGCGAGGAGGACCCGCGGTCCGACGTGCCGGTGCTGCAGTCGGTGGCGATCCCCCGGGACGGCGAGGTGGTGCCGGGGGTCATGGTCGGGTCCACGGTGCAGGGGACCGCTCTCGGCACGTACGAGGTCTACTTCCTCTACTCGTTCGAGGAGGAGCAGGAGACCCTGACGCTGATCCAGCGGGTCCTCCTCGTCGGCGCGGTGGGCATCCTGGTGCTGATCGGCGTGATCACGCGGCTCGTCACCCGGCAGACCGTCCTGCCCGTGACCCGTGCGGCGACGGTGGCCGAGCGGCTGGCCGACGGCCACCTGTCCGAGCGCATGCCCGTCGGCAAGGGCAAGGACGAGATGGCGTCGCTCGCCCGGTCGTTCAACGAGATGGCGACGAGCCTCCAGGACCAGATCCGCCGCATGGAGGAGCTCTCGACGCTCCAGCGCCGGTTCGTGTCCGACGTGTCGCACGAGCTCCGGACCCCGCTCACGACGATCCGCATGGCCAGCGAGGTCATCCACGCCGAGCGCGACGACCTGCAGCCGGGGGCCCGCCGGTCGGCCGAGCTGCTGCAGGACCAGATCGACAGGTTCGAGACCCTCCTCGCCGACCTCCTCGAGATCAGCCGGTTCGACGCGGGCGCGGCGGTGCTCGACGCCGAGCGGCACGACCTGCGCGACCTCGTGGCGCAGGTGGTGGAGCAGGCGATGCCGCTCGCGGAGCGCAAGGAGGTGGCGGTCTCGTTGCACTTCCCGGAGACCGACGCCGTCGCGGACATCGACTCCCGGCGCGTCGAGCGGATCCTGCGCAACCTCGTGGTCAACGCGATCGAGCACGCCGAGGAGCGGCCCGTGGAGATCACCGTCGCGGAGGACAGGTGGTCGGTGGCCGTCGTGGTGCGCGACTACGGCGTGGGCATGACGCAGCCGGAGGTGGAGCACGTCTTCGACCGGTTCTGGCGCGCCGACCCCGCCCGCGCCCGCACCACCGGTGGCACGGGTCTCGGGCTCGCGATCGCCATGGAGGACGCCCGGCTGCACGCCGGCCGCCTGGAGGCGTGGGGCAGGCCCGGACGCGGTGCGAGCTTCCGGCTCGTCCTGCCCCGCAGGGCCGGCCTCACGGTCACCGAGCCGCCGGTCCCGCTGGTTCCGCCGTCCCACGAGCCGCACGTCTCCACCGGCCAGGTGCCCGTCATCAACCCGTCCGGCGGACCGAGCCCCACCACGATCCCGGACCTCCCGGCGATCGCCGGCGAGGAGCTGGAGGTGCACCGATGACCCGTGTGCGGACGCCGCGCCGCCTCCTCGCCCGCCTGGTCGCCCTGCTGGCCGTTCCCGTGGTGCTGCTGGGCGGCTGTGCCACGATCCCGACGTCGGGGGAGCCCTGGGTGGGCGACGTCGACGCGGCGGCGGAGGCCGACCCCCGGCCCATCGTGTACCTCCCCGCGTCCGGCCCGCGCGAGGGCGCGGGGCCGGAGGCGATCGTGCGCGGCTTTCTCATGGCCGCCTCGACGGGCCCCAACAACCCGGCACGCTTCACCGTGGCGAACCAGTTCCTCGAGCCGCTCGCGGTCTCGGCGTGGAACCCGGACGAGCGGGTCTTCGTGATGCAGGCCGACCCCGTGCTGACGGCCGACCCGGTGCCGGAGGACGCGCTCACGACCACCGTCCGGTTCAGTGCCGAGGTGACGGCGACGGTGGACGAGCGCGGCGTCCTGACCGAGCAGCAGGTGCCCACCCCGGCGCAGGCCGAGTTCACGCTCGTCAAGGGCGCGGACGGCCAGTGGCGCATCAGCGAGCTGGACAACGGCCTGTACCTCCACGAGGTCATCTTCACGAACTCCTACCGGCCCGTGCGGCTCTACTTCCCGACGCCCGACCGGTCCTACTGGGTGCCCGACCAGCGCTGGTTCCCGGAGAACGGCTGGCGTGCCAAGGCGGTCGAGGAGGTCCTGGCCGGACCGCCCGCTTACCTCCAGGGGGCGGCGATCAGCGTCGTGCCGGAGGGGACCGGTCTCTCCATCGGGGCCGTCGCGGAGAACCCCGAGACGGGCGAGCTCGAGATCCCGCTCACGTCGCAGATCTCCGGCGCGTCCGACGCGGACCGCGCGCTCGTGGCCGCCCAGATCGGCGCCTCCCTGGCGCCCGACGGACGGCTCACCCAGCCCGTGGCGCTCTCCGACGGGTCGGCCCGGCTCGAGGTGCGGTCCGGGGCCGGGCCCTCCCTCCCGCGGACCGAGGGCAGAGCCGTCGTCCTGACGGACGGGACGCTCCACCGGGCAGGCGACGACGGCCGCCTCGTGGAGTTCGAGCGCGAGACCGACTGGTCGGAGGTGGGTGACCCGACGGCCCTGGCCGTGGGACCCGCGGCGACCCCGGTCGTGGTGCGCGACGGGACGAGCACCCTCCGGCGGTTGACCGGTGAACCCGCCGTCCTGCTGACCGGGACGGACCTCGCCCCGCCGTCGATCGACCGGTTCAGCATCGTGTGGACCAGCGGGTCGCCGGGCTCGGTCGTGGCCGTCACGCCCGACGGGGCGCAGGTCCCGCTCACCGGCGACTGGCTCACGGGACGCCAGGTCACGGGCGTCCGCGTGTCGCCGGAGGGGGCGCGCGTCGCCGTGGTCAGCCGCAGCGTGTCGGGCGAGAGCCAGGTGCACGTCGCGGGCGTGGTGCGCGACCAGGCGGGCGCGCCGACGGCGCTCGCCGGGGCGGTGCGCGTGGCGGTCACCGTGCCGCACGTCCGGGAGGTGCAGTGGGCGGGCCAGACCTATCTCGGGCTCCTCACCGCCGACGCCGGCGAGACGTCGGTGTGGGTGACGGGCGTCGGGGGGTACGCGCCGGACGCCCTCGGGCGCTCGCGCGAGCTGGCCGGCGTGGTCGGCCCGCAGCGGATCGCCGCCGGGTCCAACGACCAGGGCATCCACGCGGTCGACGACGACGGGACGCTGGTGTTCCGCCGGCTCGGCGAGGGCACCTGGACCGATCTCCTGCCCGGTACAGCCGTGAGCCTGGTCGCGTTCCCCGGCTGAGCCTCGGGGTGGGCCTGCCGCCGAGGTAGTGCCTTCGTCCGGGCCTGTGGACGGCCGCCTGCGGTGGCCGCCTCGGCCGGGCAGGGTAGGGGTGTGAACCCCCTGTCCGAGCTGGCGCGGCTCGTTCTCCCCGTGGCGTGCCCGTGCGGCGTGGCCGACGTGCGGTGGTGCGACTCGTGCGCGGCCGTCCTGAGCGGGCCGCCGGTCCGGGTCGAGAGCGCCGCGCCCCGGCTCGACCGGCTGGACGGGACGCCGCCCCTGCCCGTGTGGGCTCTGGTGCCGTACGTGGGGGTGGTGCGGGACGTCGTCGTGCACTGGAAGGACCGCGGCCGGGCCGACCTCGACGGCCTGCTCTGCCCGGCGCTTTCCCGCGGGGCGGGCGACCTGGCGCCCGTTCTCGCCGCCGCGGCCGGCGGGCCGGTGCTCGTCGTGCCCGTGCCGTCCACCGGGGCGGCGTTGCGAGCACGTGGCCGGGCGCCCGTCGCCGCCCTGGCCGGCGCGGTGGCGCGGGGCCTTCGCCAGGCGGGGGCCGACGCCGCGACGGCCCAGCTCCTGCACCGTCCCGGGTCCGCACGTGACCAGGTGGGCCTCGGGTCCCGTGCGCGGGGCCGGAACCTGGCGTCCGCGGTCCGGTTGACGCGCCAGGGGCGCCGGGCGCTGCCCGGCCCGTGCCTCCTGGTGGACGACGTGCTGACGACCGGGGCCACTTTGGCCGCTGCTGAGAGGACCCTGGAAGGAGTGGGAGCGGCGGTGCTCGGGGCGTTCGTGCTGGCAGCGACGCCACCGCCGGACGCCGGAATCTCGGATGTCTGAGATGTTCGATTGAGGTGACGGAACGACCGATAGATGTCACGTCGTTGGGGGGTCGCCAGGGGTGTCGGGCTCACAGGTTCCGGGGTTAGCCTGAACACCCAGCGGGAGAGGCGTCAGAGCCTCTCCAGCGACCGAGGGGTTCGGTCGCAGGGGTCGAGCCCCCGTGAGGGAGGTGGTCCGAGACACGGGCACCGCGAGGTGCCATCGAGAACCACACACGGGTGCGCGCCGCAGGTGAATGAGCCCGGGCGGCGCCCATGATCCGAGCGGAGCACTCACATGGAGATCGTCGTCGTCGGCAGGCACACGGAGGTCGCGGACAGGTTCCGCCGACACGTGGAGGACAAGCTCGCAAAGGTGGAGCTGCTGTCGCCCAGCGCGATGCGCGTGGACGTCGAGGTGACGCACGAGAACAACCCGCGGCTCGCTGACCGCAGCGAGCGGGTCGAGCTCACGGTGCGTGCGAAGGGCCCGGTGATCCGCGCGGAGGCCAGCGCGGACGACCGGTTCGGGGCTCTCGACCTCGCGATCGACAAGCTCAACGAGCGACTCCGGCGCGCGCGAGACCGGCGCAAGGACCACCGGAACCACACCGTGACACCGCCCGTCGACGTGCGGCCCTACGAGGAGGTCGCCGACGAGGCCCCCGCAGCCGCAGAGGTGAGCGCGCCGGCAGCGCTGGCGCGGCCCGGAGACTCGGTGGAGACCCACCTGGGCGACTCGCCCGTGGTGATCCGCCAGAAGCTGCACCATGCCGAGCCCATGACGATCGACGACGCCGTCTACGAGATGGAGATGGTGGGCCACGACTTCTACCTCTTCATCGACAAGGAGACGTCGCGCCCGTCGGTCCTGTACCGCCGCAGCAAGGGCTGGAGCTTCGGCGTCATCGCGCTCGACAACCCGTGCACCGGCCAGCCGGTCAGCAACCTGACGTAGAACTTTCCGCCGAGCCCCGGCGCGCCCGCGAGTCCCGTGGCGCGCCGGGGCTCGCCCGCGCCCGGGGCCAGTGTCAGTGGCTCGCGGCACCATGGGACGGTGAAGCCGATCTCGCTGTCGCTGTCGCAGGCCCGTCGTGCCGCCCTCGCCGCGCAGGGCCTGCACCGGGCACGCCGTCCCGGGCCGCCCGTCACGATGCGGCACGTCCAGGGCGTGATCGACCGGATCGGGCTCCTGCAGATCGACTCGGTGAACGTCCTGGCGCGCGCTCACCTGCTGCCGGTCTTCTCGAGGCTCGGCCCGTACGACACGGCGCTGCTCGACCGTGCCTCCGGGCGCGCCCCCCGTCGGCTCGTGGAGACCTGGGCGCACGTCGCCTCGTTCGTGCCGCCGGAGACGTACCAGCTGCTGGAGTGGCGGCGCCGCAGGTACCTCACCGAGGCGTGGGGCACCATCGCGGACGTCCCGCTGGCGCACTCCGCCGAGGTCGCCGAGGTGCGGCAGATCGTCGCGGAGAAGGGGCCGGTCACAGCCTCCGCGATCCACGCGCTGCTCGAGGCGGAGGGCCGGACCGCCCCCCGGAACAAGGTCGAGTGGGGCTGGAACTGGACCGTCTCCAAGCGGGTGCTCGAGTTCCTGTTCTTCACCGGAGAGGTCACGTCGGCAGGCCGGAACGCCGCGTTCGAGCGGCTCTACGACCTCCCGGAGCGCGTCCTCCCGCCGCACGTCCTCGCGGCGCCCCTCCTCCCGGAGGACCAGGCGCTGCGTCACCTCGCCGAGATCGGCGCCCGGGCCCACGGCATCGGCACCGCGCGCTGCATCAAGGACTACTTCCGGCTGCGTGGACCGGCCGCTGACAGGGCGCTCGCGGAGCTCGTCGAGGACGGCGTCCTCGTGCCGGCCACCGTCGCGGGCTGGGACGAGCGCACCCTCCTCCACAAGGACGCGCGCCTGCCGCGCCGGGCCGACGGGCAGGCGCTGCTCGCCCCGTTCGACCCGCTCGTCTTCGAGCGCACACGGCTCGAGCGGCTCTTCGGCACGGTGTACCGCATCGAGATCTACGTGCCGGCGCCCAAGCGGGTGCACGGCTACTACGTGCTGCCCTTCCTCGAGGACGAGCGGATCACGGCCCGCGTCGACCTCAAGGCGGACCGGCAGGCCGGGGTGCTCCGGGTGCAGTCGGCCCACGCCGAGCCGTTCGCCACCGCCGCCACCCCGGCGCGGCTCGCGGCCGAGCTCCGGCTCATGGCAGGGTGGCTCGGCCTCCGGGGCGTCGAGGTCGCCGGGCCGGGCGGCCTCGCTCCGGCACTGGCTGTCGAGCTGGTGGGGGAGGAGATCAGCGCCTGACACCGGGCACCGGCTCCGGGCCGATAATATTCGGACATGGCGACCGCGGCGTTGTATCTGGCAGTCACGTTCGCCGCGGGGCTGCTCGCCGTCCTGTTCCGGCTCCCCCCGCTCGTCGGGTTCCTCGCGGCGGGGTTCGTCCTGGGCGCCGCGGGGGCCACCGAGCTCCCGCTCCTCGACACCGTCGCCGACCTGGGCGTCACGCTCCTCCTGTTCGGCATCGGGCTGAAGCTCAACGTCCGCTCGCTGCTGCGGCCCGACGTCTGGCTCACCACCGCCGTGCACATGCTCGTGAGCATCGGTCTGGGCATCGGGTTCCTCGGCCTCCTGGCCGCGATGGGCTTCTCGATGCTCAAGGACGAGTCGCTCGGGGTGCTCGCCCTGATCGGCCTCGCGCTCTCCTTCTCGTCCACCGTGTTCGTGGTCAAGGTCCTCGACGCCCGGAGCGACCACACGGCCCTCTACGGCCGGATCGCCATCGGCGTGCTGATCATGCAGGACATCATCGCCGTGGTGTTCCTGTCCGTGACCAAGGGGACGCCCCCGAGCCCCTGGGCGTTCGCGCTCGTGCTGCTCGTCCCCGGGGCCTGGCTCCTGCGCCGCGTCTGGGACCGGATCGGCCACGGCGAGCTGCAGGCGCTGTTCGGCATCGTCGTCGCGCTCGTGCCCGGCTACTGGCTGTTCGACGCGGTGGGCCTCAAGGGCGACCTGGGCGCCATCGTGATGGGCCTCCTGCTGGCGTCGCACCCCGCCGCCACGGAGCTCTCGCGCTCCCTGTTCACGATCAAGGAGCTGCTCCTCGTCGGTTTCTTCGTGTCGATCGGTCTCACCGGCGCGCTCACGTGGGAGACCGCGACGGTGGGTCTGCTCCTCCTGCTCCTCCTCCCGCTCCAGGCGGTGGTCTACGCGGCGCTCCTCTGGATGATGCGCCTGCGGAAGCGGACGGCGTTCCTCGCCGCCCTGGTCCTGTCCAACTTCTCGGAGTTCGGCCTGATCGTCGTGGCGGTCGGCGCCTCCTCCGGCATGCTGTCCGAGGACTGGCTCGTGGCCCTCGCGGTCGCCGTCGCCGCCAGCTTCGTCGCCTCCGCCGTGGTCAACCGCCGCGGCAACGAGATCGCCCGGATGATCGCCGCCCGCCTGCCCTCCCGCCCGCCCGAGCGGCTGCACCCGGAGGAACGGCCCATCGACGTGGGCGACGTCGAAGCGGTGGTGCTCGGCATGGGCCGCGTGGGTCGCGGCGCCTTCCGCCGGCTGCGCGACAACTACGGGCTCTCGGTCCTGGGCGTGGAGCACGACCCCGTCCGCGTGGCAGCCCTCCAGGCCGACGGTTTCGCCGTGGTCCAGGCCGACGCCACCGACATCGAGTTCTGGGCCCGCGTCCGCAGCGCCGGCCACGTGCGGCTCGCGGTGCTCGCCATGCCCTTCCACGCCGCCAACCTCATCGCCCTCGCCCAGCTCCGCGCGGGAGGTTTCGAAGGTCCCGTCGCGGCGATCGCCCGGTACGACGACGACGCGGTCGAGCTCGAGCGGCACGGTGCCGACGCCGTCTTCCACCTGTACGGCACGGCGGGAACGGCGCTCGCGGACAACGCGGCCGAGGCCGTGTTCGGGTACGACCACGCGGAGGCCATGCGCGATCAGCAGGCCGCACGCACGCGTCTCGCCCCGCCGAGGGAACCCGGCGACACGCCGGGACGTTACCCTCTGGGCGAACCTGGCCGTCCGGCGTCGGGCGACGGGGCCGGTAGCGTTGCCGGACGGCCTACGATGGACGACGGCGTGACCTGACCTGCCTGACCGGCTCCACCGGTCGGACCGGCCGGTGAGCGCCGACCGAACGTCTCCCAGGCGGGGGACGCTACCGATCACGGGAGAAGTGCGTGCCTTCCATCCTCGAGAAGGTCCTCCGCATTGGCGAGGGCCGGATCCTCAAGAAGCTGTCGTCCATCGCGGACCAGGTCAACCGCCTGGAGCCGAGCTTCACCGAGCTCAGCGACGAAGAGCTGCGCGAGGAGACGGCGCGCTTCCGCGAACGGCTCGCCTCCGGGCAGAAGCTGGACGACCTGTTGCCCGAGGCGTTCGCCGCCGTCCGTGAGGCCGCGCGCCGCACGCTCGGCCAGCGCCACTTCGACGTCCAGCTCATGGGTGGTGCCGCCCTGCACCTCGGCAACATCGCCGAGATGCGCACCGGTGAGGGCAAGACCCTGGTGGCGACGACGGCCGCGTACCTCAACGCGCTCGAGGGCAACGGCGTCCACATCGTCACCACGAACGACTACCTGGCCAAGTACCAGGGCGAGCTCATGGGCCGCGTGTTCCGGTTCCTCGGCATGTCGACGGGCATCATCCTGTCGGGCCAGACGCCGGCGCAGCGCCGCGAGCAGTACGCCGCCGACATCACGTACGGCACGAACAACGAGTTCGGCTTCGACTACCTGCGCGACAACATGGCGTGGAGCACCGACGACCTGGTGCAGCGTGGCCACAACTACGCCATCGTGGACGAGGTGGACTCGATCCTCATCGACGAGGCTCGTACCCCGCTGATCATCTCGGGCCCGGCGTCGGGCGAGGCGAACCGCTGGTACACCGAGTTCGCCAAGGTCGTGAACCGCCTGCGCCCCGGCACCGACTACGAGGTGGACGAGAAGAAGCGCACGGTGGGCGTGCTGGAGCCCGGCATCGCCCGGATCGAGGACTACCTCGGCATCGACAACCTCTACGAGTCGCTGAACACGCCGCTGATCGGCTTCCTGAACAACGCCATCAAGGCGAAGGAGCTCTTCAAGCGCGACAAGGACTACGTGGTCCTCAACGGCGAGGTCATGATCGTCGACGAGCACACGGGCCGTATCCTCGCGGGCCGCCGCTACAACGAGGGCATGCACCAGGCCATCGAGGCCAAGGAGGGCGTGGCGATCAAGGCGGAGAACCAGACGCTCGCCACGATCACGCTGCAGAACTACTTCCGCCTGTACTCCAAGCTCGCCGGCATGACCGGTACGGCCGAGACGGAGGCGGCGGAGTTCCAGGGCACGTACGACATCGGCGTCGTCCCGATCCCGACGAACCGCCCGCCGAGGCGCATGGACCAGCCCGACCTCGTGTACAAGAACGAGGACGGCAAGTTCGACGCCGTGGTGGCCGACATCGTGGAGCGTCACGCCGAGGGCCAGCCCGTGCTGGTCGGCACCACGAGCGTGGAGAAGTCGGAGCTTCTCAGCGCCAAGCTGAAGAAGGCCGGCGTGCCGCACAACGTGCTCAACGCGAAGGAGCACGAGCGCGAGGCCGCGATCGTCGCCATGGCGGGCCGCAAGGGCGCCGTGACGGTCGCGACGAACATGGCCGGCCGCGGTACCGACATCATGCTCGGCGGCAACGCCGAGCACATCGCGGTGGCCGAGCTCGACGCGCGGGGTCTCGACCCCCTCGAGACGCCGGAGGAGTACGAGGCCGCCTGGCCGGAGGCGCTGGAGAAGGCCAAGGCCGCCGTCGCCACCGAGCACGACGAGGTCGTGAGCCTGGGTGGTCTGTACGTCCTGGGCACCGAGCGGCACGAGTCCCGCCGTATCGACAACCAGCTCCGTGGCCGCTCCGGCCGTCAGGGTGACCCGGGCGAGTCCCGGTTCTACCTGTCGATGCAGGACGACCTGATGCGTCTGTTCAACTCCGGCCTCGCCGAGGCCATGATGAGCCGCGCGGGCTTCCCCGACGACATGCCCCTCGAGTCCAAGATGGTCACCCGCGGCATCGCCAGCGCGCAGGGCCAGGTCGAGGCGCGCAACTTCGAGATCCGCAAGAACGTCCTCAAGTACGACGACGTCCTGTCCCGCCAGCGCTCCGTCATCTACGCCGAGCGCCGGCGCGTGCTGGAGGGCGAGGACCTGCACGAGCAGGTGCAGCACTTCCTCACCGACGTCATCACCGACTACGTCGACAACGCCACCGCGGACGGCGTGCCGGAGACGTGGGACCTCGACGCGCTGTGGACGGCGCTGCGTGCGGTGTACCCGGTGTCGATCACCGTCGAGGACGTGACCGCGGAGTCCGGCGGCGTCAACAGCCTCACCAAGGAGCTGCTGCTCGAGGAGATCCTGTCCGACGCGCGCGTGGCCTACGAGGCCCGCGAGGAGCAGCTCGGGCACTCGGCGATGCGCCAGCTGGAGCGGCGTGTGGTGCTGTCGGTCCTGGACCGCAAGTGGCGCGAGCACCTCTACGAGATGGACTACCTCAAGGAGGGCATCGGCCTGCGCGCCATGGCGCAGCGCGACCCCCTGGTGGAGTACCAGCGCGAGGGCTTCCTGCTGTTCCAGGCGATGACGGACGCCATCAAGGAGGAGTCGGTCGGCTTCCTCTTCAACCTCGAGGTCAGCGTGCAGCAGCCCGCGGGCTCGACGGCGGACGGCCCGGTCGACATGTCCGGCGGCTCGACGGCCGCCGCACCCGCCGACGCGCCGGTCGGCGGCCCGGTCGCCCCGGCCCCCACCACGCAGATGCCCCTGGTGCCCGCAGCGCTCCCCGCGGCCGCGCGCCGGGCGCCGTCGTCCCCGCCCACGGAGCCGGTCCTCCTGGCCAAGGGCCTGGACGGCCCGGCCCGCCAGGCGCCGCTCACCTACTCCGCCCCGAGCGACGACGGCAGCGGCTCGGCGTTCGTGTCGCGGGGCACGTCCGGCTCGGCGGGCGGGGCCGCCGGCTCCGACGCCTCCCGCCGCTCACGCCGTGCGCTGCACGGCGAGGCCACCGCCGCGGAGAGCGACGGCCGGACCTTCCCGGGTACGCCGCGCAACGCGCAGTGCCCGTGCGGGTCGGGCAAGAAGTACAAGGTCTGCCACGGCGTCAACGACGTCTGACATACCAGAGAGGCGGCCGTCCCCCAGGGGTGGCCGCCTCTCTCGTCCCTCGCCCGGGGCCGAGGAGTGGAACCACCCGACCGGGTGTCGCACGTCACGGCTATCCTGGCCCCGACCGCCCGCACAGGGCGCCTCGTCCCCGGACCCCCGTCGTGACAGAGAGCAGGACCACCGTGCCCGCAGCCAGACCCGCTCCGCTCCGTATCGCCCTGCTCGGCTGCGGGGTGGTCGGCACGCAGGTGGCCCGCGCGCTGCTGGAGCACGGGCCGGACCTGGCGGCCCGGGCGGGCGCGCCGCTCGAGCTGGTCGGCATCGCGGTGCGGAACGCGGCGGTGCAGCGGGACAGCGCGATCCCGCGCGAGCTCCTCACGGAGGACGCGGAGACGCTCGTCGACGGCGCCGACATCGTCATCGAGGTGATGGGCGGGCTCGAGCCGGCTCGCACCCTCCTGCTGCGCGCGGTCGCGGGCGGGGCCGCGGTGGTGACCGCCAACAAGGCGCTCCTCGCGGACGACGGCCCCACGCTGTACAAGGCCGCCGACGCGGCGGGCGTGGACATCTACTTCGAGGCGGCCGTCGCGGGCGCCATCCCGATCGTGCGGCCCGTGCGGGAGTCCCTCGCGGGCGACCACGTGACGCGCGTGCTCGGCATCGTCAACGGCACCACCAACTACGTGCTGGACCAGATGGCGAGCGGCGGCCTCGACCTCGAGGAGGCCGTGAAGCAGGCCCAGGACCTGGGCTACGCCGAGGCCGACCCCACCGCGGACGTCGAGGGCTTCGACGCCGCTGCCAAGGCCGCGATCCTCGCGAGCCTCGCGTTCCACACCCGGGTGGGCCTGGACGACGTGGCACGCGAGGGCATCACGGGAGTGACGGCCGACGACGTGGCGTGGGCCGCGCGCACCGGTCACGTCGTGAAGCTGCTGGCCATCGCCGAGCGCACGGAGGAGGGCGTCTCGGTCCGCGTCCACCCGGCGCTCGTGCCGACCGAGCACCCGCTGGCCAACGTCCGCGGCGCGTTCAACGCGGTCTTCGTCGAGGCGGACGCCGCCGGTCCACTCATGTTCTACGGGCAGGGCGCGGGCGGCCGGCCGACGGCGTCGGCGGTGCTGGGCGACGTCGTCTCCGCCGCCCGCCACCGCGTGCTGGGTGGCAAGGGCCCCCAGGAGTCCACGTACGCCGCGCTCCGCATCCTGCCGCCGGAGGCCGCTGTCACGCGGTACCAGGTCCGCATGGTCGTGGCCGACCGGCCGGGCGTCCTCGCCCAGGTGGCCGGCGCCCTGGCCGACCACGGGGTCTCGATCGACACCGTGCGCCAGGCGGCCCCGGTCGACGGTTCCGCCCAGCTGCTGCTCACCACCCATGCGGCGCGCGAGGCCTCGCTGGCCGCCACCGTCGCCGCCCTGCGCGGGCTCGAGCCCGTCCAGGAGATCACGTCCGTCCTGAGAGTCGAGGGATGACCACCATGCCCGCCACCGTGCCTCCCGCCGCACCCGCCTCCGCCGCCGGCGCGGCCACCACCGCGCCGGGCCCCGGCGCGCACCAGTGGCGGGGCGTGATCACCGAGTACGCCGACCGCCTGCCCGAGCACGTGCGCCGCACCGTCGTGACGCTGGGGGAGGGCGGCACGCCGCTCGTCCCCGCGCCGGCGCTCGGCGACCGGGTGGGCGCCGAGGTGTTCGTCAAGGTCGAGGGCATGAACCCCACCGGCTCCTTCAAGGACCGCGGCATGACGACGGCGATCTCCGCCGCCGCCGCCCGCGGGGCCCGGGTGGTGGTCTGCGCCTCGACCGGCAACACCTCGGCCTCGGCGGCGGCCTACGCGACGCGCGCCGGCATGGTGTGCGCGGTGCTGGTGCCGGACGGCAAGATCGCGATGGGCAAGCTCAGCCAGGCCATCGCGCACGGCGCCCGGCTCCTGCAGGTCGACGGCAACTTCGACGACTGCCTGATCGCAGCCCGCAAGCTCGCCGAGGCCTACCCGGTCGAGCTGGTCAACTCGGTGAACCCCGACCGCATCGAGGGCCAGAAGACAGCGGCCTTCGAGATCGTCGACGCGCTGGGCGACGCGCCCGACATCCACATCCTGCCGGTCGGCAACGCCGGCAACATCACCGCGTACTGGAAGGGTTTCCGCGAGTACGCGGACCCCGCGGCCGGGGTGGTGCGGGCCTCCCGCACGCCGGTCATGTGGGGCTTCCAGGCTGCGGGCTCGGCGCCGATCGTGGCAGGCCACCCGATCGACGAGCCGGAGACGATCGCCACGGCGATCCGCATCGGCAACCCGGCGTCCTGGCAGCAGGCCGAGGAGGCGCGGGACTCGTCGGGCGGCGTCATCGAGGCGGTCACCGACGAGGAGATCCTCGCGGCCCACCGGATCCTGTCGTCGGAGGTCGGCGTGTTCGTCGAGCCGGCGTCGGCCGCGGGCGTGGCGGGCCTGCTGTCCCGGTCCGCGCGAGGGCTCGTGCCCGCCGGGGCGCGCATCACGATCACCGTCACCGGCCACGGGCTCAAGGACCCGGCCTGGGCGCTGCGCACCCCCGACGGCGGCGAGGTGGCCCCCACGCGCGTGAGCACCGACGTGGTCTCGGTCGCGGATGCCCTCGGGCTGGCCTGACGTGCAGCTGGGCGCGGACCACGTGCGGGTCCGGGTTCCCGCGCAGAGCGCGAACCTCGGCCCCGGCTTCGACTCGCTCGGGCTCGCGCTGGCGCTCCACGACGAGGTCGACGTGCGGCTCGTCGCGCGCGACGAGGTCATGGTGGACGTGCAGGGCGAGGGCGCGGGCGAGGTGCCCGACGGCGAGGACCACCTCGTGGTGCGCGCCATCCGCCGCACCATGGAGTACGCGGGCGCGCCGGCCACCGGGCTCCACCTGACCTGCGTGAACGTGATCCCGCACGGCCGCGGCCTCGGGTCGTCCGCCGCTGCCGCGGTGGCCGGCGTGGTTGCCGCGCGGGCGCTGCTCGCGGACCCGCGCTCGCTCGACGCCACCGACGTGCTGCGCATCGCCACGGAGTTCGAGGGGCACCCCGACAACGCCGCCCCGGCCGTGCAGGGCGGGGCGACGGTGGCCTGGACCGGCGACGAGGGTGCGCGGGCGGTGGGCCTGGACCTGGACCCCTCGATCGAGGCCACGGTCCTGGTCCCGGACCATCGCCTCGCGACGGCCAGGGCCCGCGCGGCGCTCCCGGCGCGGGTCGCCCATGCCGATGCGGCGTTCACCGCCGGGCGGGCTGCGCTCCTGGTCGAGGCCCTGGCGCGGCGTCCCGAGCTGCTCTTCGAGGCCACGGAGGACCGCCTGCACCAGTCGTACCGCGCGGCGGCGCTGGGTGCCTCGAGCGAGCTGCTGCGCGCTCTCCGCGCGGAGGGCCTCGCCGCGACGATCTCGGGCGCGGGCCCGACCGTCCTGGTTCTCTCGACCCCCGCCCAGCGAGCCCGGCTCGACGCGGTCCTGGCGGAGCTGGTCGACGAGTCGGCCGGATGGCGTACGCTGCGGCCCGGAATCGACCTGGCGGGCGCACGGGCCAGCCGTGTGCCGTCGGGAACAGCCTCCGGTCCTTCCGTAGTGCGGGGTGGTACGATGCAGTGAGCCTTCTGGGATGCACGGTTCTGCTCAGCGTCCGCTCTCCCGGCACGGTCGTCCGGCCCAGTCATACTGTGGCAGAGTCGATCACACGCCACGGCCCAGGTTCTCCTCCAGGAAGCGGCGGCGTACCCGGCATCCGGGTCGTCCCCAGGGACGACCGGCATCCCGCGTGAAGGCGGACAGCAACCCTCGTCAGCCGACGTCGTCGTACCACTGATGCGAGGTTTCCAGCGCCACGGCCGCACTGCGCCGGGCGCACACCACTGCGCGGCCCACCACCAACGACGCGGCCGCAGATCGAGGGGGAAGGGTCCTTCGTGACAGACACCACCGACACTCAGAGCACCGCAGCACGCCGCAACGGCGGCACCGCGGGCGCACTGAGCAGCATGCGCCTTGCAGAGCTTCAGGCCCTCGCGACCGAGCTCGGCGTGAAGGGCACCTCGAAGATGCGCAAGAGCGATCTCGTCGACACTATCCAGGAGCGCACCGGCAGGTCCGGCGGCGAGGGCGGCGCAACGGCGCGCCGTACGGCGCCGGCGACCGACGAGGGCTCCGAGCAGTCCGGCCGCACGGCCGAGCAGCCCCGCACCCGGGCGCGCCGTCCGGCGGAGGCGACCGAGGCGTCGCCCGCCACCGCGAGCGCGCCTGTCGCCGCCGCGACCACGACCGCCCCGGGCGTCCGCGCCGAGGCGAGCACCACCGAGGCCAGCACCGACGCCGACCGCGAGGCCCGCCTTGCCGAGCTGGCCGACGCTGTCGCCGCGCCGCGCGAGCGCGGCTCGCGCCGCGCCGGTCGCGGCCAGGGTGCGCCGGAGTCCGCCACGGCCCCGGACCAGAACGGAGAGGCCGGCCAGCGCCGTCAGCGCGACGGCCAGGGACAGCGTGAGGGCCAGGGCGGTCAGCAGGCCGCTCAGAGCAACCAGAACGCCAACCGCGGCCAGCAGAACCAGGGCCAGCAGAACCCGCGTCAGCAGCCCCAGCAGGGCGGCGACGCCTTCGGGGACGACGACGAGCGCGGTTCGCGCCGTCGTCGTGGCCGGGAGCGCGGCCGCGACCGCAAGCGTGGCCGTCCGGGCACCACCACCACCCGTCAGGGACCGGACGTGCAGGGCCTCGAGGACGTCGAGGTCCACGAGGACGACGTGCTGCTGCCCGTCGCCGGCATCCTGGACATCCTCGACAACTACGCGTTCGTGCGCACCACGGGCTACCTGCCCGGCGCCAGCGACGTGTATGTCAGCCTCAACCAGGTGAAGAAGGCCGGGCTGCGCCGCGGTGACGCCGTCACCGGCGCCGTGCGCCAGCCCCGCGAGGGCGAGCAGCCCCAGGGCAGCGGCCCGCGCGCGAAGTTCAACGCGCTGGTCCGGCTCGACACGGTCAACGGCATGGCGCCGGACGAGGCGCGCGAGCGTCCCGAGTTCGCCAAGCTGACGCCGCTCTACCCGCAGGAGCGCCTGCGCCTGGAGAACCCGGCGGCGACGCGCCTCACCCCGCGCGTGATCGACATCGTCGCGCCGATCGGCAAGGGCCAGCGAGGCCTGATCGTCTCGCCCCCCAAGGCCGGCAAGACGATCATCATGCAGCAGATCGCCAACGCGATCACCGCGAACAACCCCGAGGTCCACCTCATGGTGGTGCTCGTGGACGAGCGGCCCGAAGAGGTCACGGACATGGAGCGGACGGTCAAGGGCGAGGTCATCGCCTCGACGTTCGACCGCCCCGCGTCCGACCACACGATCGTCGCCGAGCTGGCCATCGAGCGCGCCAAGCGTCTCGTCGAGCTCGGCCAGGACGTCGTCGTGCTGCTCGACTCGCTCACCCGCCTGTCGCGCGCCTACAACCTGGCCGCTCCGGCGTCGGGCCGCATCCTCTCCGGTGGTGTGGACGCCGCGGCGCTCTACCCGCCCAAGAAGTTCTTCGGTGCTGCCCGCAACATCGAGAACGGCGGCTCGCTCACCATCCTGGCGTCGGCGCTCGTCGAGACCGGCTCCAAGATGGACGAGGTGATCTTCGAGGAGTTCAAGGGCACCGGCAACATGGAGCTGCGCCTGTCGCGCTCCCTCGCCGACAAGCGGATCTTCCCGGCCGTCGACGTCAACGGCTCCGGCACGCGCCGCGAGGAGATCCTCATGGCGGGCGACGAGCTCAAGATCGTCTACAAGCTGCGTCGCGTGCTCGGTGCGCTCGACCAGCAGCAGGCGATCGAGCTGCTGCTCGGCAAGCTCAAGGAGACCAGCTCGAACGTCGAGTTCCTGCTGCAGGTCCAGAAGACGACGCCGGGCGGTCTCACCGACGACCACGTCGGCCACACGGTCTGACCCGCCGGGAGGGCGTGACACCGGGCTCCGGCCCGGGCATGACGCCCTCCCGCGCCGGCGCCGTCGCTCGCGTCACACCTCCCGAGGTACCCGCGCGCGGCAGCGTTCTGGCAGAATGGTTCGCTGGCTGGCCGGTTCACGCCCACTGTCCTGTGGTCGACCCGGCGGCAACACCCTCAAGGAGCACTCCATGAAGTCCGGTATCCACCCCGAGTACGTCGTGACCGAGGTGTCCTGCACCTGCGGCAACACGTTCGTCACCCGCAGCACCGAGAAGTCGGGCAAGATCAGCGCCGACGTCTGCAGCGCCTGCCACCCGTTCTACACCGGCAAGCAGAAGATCCTGGACACCGGTGGCCGCGTGGCCCGGTTCCAGGCGCGCTACGGCAAGAAGGCTGCCAACTAGCGTCCCCGCAGCGCCGGTGGTTCCGCCCGACAACCTCTCCAGGGGCAGTCGGAGCCGGGACCGCCGGCGCTGTTGCTTTGTCCGCCCGTGCACGGATCTCCAGGAGCCTTCATGACCGACTCGTTCTCCGGCGTCGAGCCGTTGCTCGAGGAGCATGCCCAGATCGAGCGCGCGCTCGCCGACCCCGCCGTGCATGCCGACGCGGGCCGCGCGCGGACGCTCGGCCGCCGCTACGCCGAGCTCAACCAGGTCGTGGGCGCCTACCGCACGTGGGAGCAGGCGCGTGACGACGCGGGAGCGGCCGCGGAGCTGGCCGAGCTGGACGAGGGGTTCGCCGCCGAGCTGCCCGGCCTGCGCGCCGCGGAGGCGGAGGCGTCCGAGCGGCTGCGCCGCGTGCTGGTCCCGCGCGACCCGGACGACGGCCGCGACGTCATCCTCGAGATCAAGGCGGGCGAGGGCGGCGAGGAGTCGGCCCTGTTCGCCGGCGACCTGCTCCGCATGTACCTGCGCTACGCCGAGCGCCGCGGCTGGTCCACCCAGGTGCTCGAGGCCACGGAGTCCGACCTCGGCGGGTACAAGGACGTCCAGGTCGCGGTGAAGGCGCGCTCCGTCGCCGGGCCCGAGGACGGCGTCTGGGCGAGCCTGAAGTACGAGGGCGGCGTGCACCGCGTGCAGCGGGTCCCCGTCACGGAGAGCCAGGGCCGCATCCACACGTCGGCCGCCGGCGTGCTGGTCTTCCCCGAGGTGGACGACCCGGGCGAGGTCGAGATCGACCCCAACGACCTGCGGATCGACGTCTTCCGGTCCTCCGGCCCGGGCGGCCAGTCGGTCAACACGACCGACTCCGCGGTGCGGATCACGCACCTGCCCACCGGCATCGTGGTCTCGATGCAGAACGAGAAGTCGCAGCTCCAGAACCGCGAGCAGGCCATGCGCGTGCTGCGCGCCCGGCTCCTCGCCGCGCGGGCCGAGGCGGCCGCGGCCGAGGCCGCCGACCTGCGCCGCTCGCAGGTACGCACCGTCGACCGGTCGGAGCGCATCCGCACGTACAACTTCCCCGAGAACCGCATCGCCGACCACCGCACCGGGTACAAGGCCTACAACCTCGACCACGTGCTGGACGGCGAGCTCGACCCCGTGGTCCGGTCCGCGATCGAGGCGGACGAGGCAGCCCGCCTGGCGGCGGCCACGCATGGGTGAGGGTGCCGGAAGCCTGGTGCGCCGGGCTGCGGCCGAGCTGGCCGACGGCGGGGTGGGCACCCCCCGCGTCGACGCCGAGCTTCTTCTCGCGCACACCCTGGGCGTGCCGCGCGGGGAGGTGCGGCGGCTCGCGATCCTGGACGCGCCGCTGCCCGACGACGCCGCGGCCGCCTTCCGCGGTCTCGTCGCCCGTCGCGCCGCCCGGGAGCCGCTGCAGCACCTGACCGGGATGGCGCCGTTCCGCCACCTGGAGCTCGCGGTGGGGCCGGGCGTGTTCGTGCCGCGGCCCGAGACCGAGCAGGTGGCGCAGGTGGCGATCGACGAGGCGGCGCGGGTCGCGGCCGAGCGGGGGAGCGCCGTCGTCGTCGACCTCTGCACGGGTTCCGGCGCGATCGCGCTGGCCGTGGCCACCGAGGTGCCCGGGGCCGAGGTGCACGCGGTCGAGCTGGACGCGGCGGCGCACGCGTGGGCCGAGCGCAACGTCGCGGCCTCCTCCTCCGCCACAGCCGTGGTGCGGCTCGTGCGGGGCGATGCGCGGACCGCGCTCCGGGAGCTCGACGGGACCGTGGACGTCGTCGTCTCCAACCCGCCGTACGTGCCGCCCGGTGCGGTACCGGTGGACCCCGAGGTCGCCGAGCACGACCCCGCCGTGGCGCTCTACGGCCTGGGGGCCGACGGGCTCGAGGTGCCGCGCGGCGTCTCCGCGGCCGCCGCGCGCCTCCTGCGGCCGGGCGGCCTCTACGTGATGGAGCACGCCGAGGTCCAGGCGGAGGCCGCGCGGGACATGGTCGGCGCGGTGGGAGCCTTCGGTGCCGTCGAGACCCGCACGGACCTGACGGGCAGGCCCCGCATGGTGGTCGCCCGTCGTGCTCCGGCTCCGCACCACCCGGCTGACGTGAAAGACTGACGTCGTGAGTGTGCCAGTACGTCCCGTGCTCGACGCCACCGACCCGCAGACCTGGGGTCCCGCCGTCGACGAGGCGGTGAACGCCATCTCCCGCGGCGGTCTCGTCGTGCTCCCGACCGACACCGTGTACGGCATCGGCGCCGACGCGTTCGACGCCCAGGCGGTGAGCGCGCTGCTCGCGGCCAAGGGCCGCGGCCGGCAGATGCCCCCGCCTGTCCTCGTGCCCGACGTGCGGACCCTCGACGGTCTCGCGACGGACGTCCCTGACGACGCCCGCAAGCTCGTCGAGGCCTTCTGGCCCGGCGGCTTCACCATCATCCTGCGGTCGCAGCCGTCCCTGCAGTGGGACCTGGGCGAGACCCACGGGACGGTAGCCCTGCGGATGCCCGACCACGAGGCCGCGCTGGCCGTGCTGCGGCGCACCGGCCCGCTCGCCGTGTCGAGCGCCAACCTGTCCGGCCGGCCCGCGGCCACCGACGTGGCCGACGCCGTGGAGCAGCTCGGCGAGTCCGTCGCCGTCTACCTCGACGGCGGGCGCGCCCCCGGCGGCGTGGCGTCCACGATCGTGGACGCGACCGGCCGGGAGCTGCGGATGGTGCGCGAGGGCGCGGTCGGCCTGGACGCGCTGCGTCAGGTCGCTCCCGTCGTCGCTCCGGAGGAAGACGCGTGAGGGTGTATCTCCTCCTGATGCTTGTGGCCGCGGCGGTCACGTTCCTCACCACGCCCTTCGCACGGTGGGTCGCGCTCAAGACCTCCGCGATCACGGCGGTCCGCGCCCGGGACGTGCACGTGATGCCCACGCCGCGCCTGGGCGGCCTCGCGATGATGCTGGGCATCATCGTGTCGGTCCTGCTCGCGTCGCAGATGCCGTTCCTCGAGGAGGTCTTCGACGACCAGCAGGCGTGGGGGATCGTGGGCGGCGCCCTGGTCGTCTGCCTGCTCGGATGGGCCGACGACAAGTGGGACCTGGACTGGGTCACCAAGCTCGCCGGCCAGGTCCTGGCCGCGGGCCTGCTCGCGCTGCAGGGGGTGCAGCTCTACACGCTGCCGGGGCCCACCGGGCTGTCCGTCATCTCGCCGCGCGCGTCGCTGCTCGTCACCATCTTCGTCGTGGTGCTGGCGATGAACGCCGTGAACTTCGTGGACGGCCTCGACGGGCTGGCCGCGGGGATCATCGCGATCGGCGGCTCGGCGTTCTTCCTCTACACGTACGGCCTCACCCGGGTGGTGAGCACCGACGACTACGCGGGCCTGGCGACCATGATGATGGCGATCCTGGTCGGCGTCTGCGTCGGGTTCCTGCCCCACAACTTCTTCCCGTCCCGCATCTTCATGGGGGACGCCGGGTCGATGGTGCTCGGCCTGGTCATGGCCGGCGCGGCCATCTCCGTGACGGGCCGCATCAAGCCCGACCTGATGCCGAACGACCTCTCCGGGGCCGAGTCGCTCCCGGCGTACCTCCCGCTGCTGCTGCCGGTCGCCGTGCTGCTGCTGCCCCTGCTCGACATGGCCATGGCGGTGATCCGCCGGCTCGCCGCGGGCAAGTCGCCGATGGCGCCCGACCGCATGCACCTGCACCACCGCATGCTGGCCCTGGGCCACTCGCACCGCCGCGCCGTGGTGATCCTCTACGTGTGGACCGGTGTGTTCGCGTACGCGTGCGCGGCGCTCATCTGGTGGCCGTGGCAGTCGGTGCTCGCCGGCCTCGCGGTCGCGGTGGTCGTGGCCCTGGTGCTCACTATGGGACCGCTGCGGCACCGCGGCCGGTTCCTCGACGACGACGTCGCGCTGTCCGGCGCGGTCCCGAAGGTGAAGGAGACGACCCATGGCTGACGCCACGCCGCAGCCCGAGGCCGGTACGCCGGCCGACCGGGGGACCGACCGCGGCGCCGAGCGGGCCGTGTTCCGTACGGCGCTGCGTGACGGCCTGATCCTGGTGGGGTCGCTCGCGGTCCTCGGGGTGGTGGTCGGGGGCCTCGTAGCAGGCCTGCCGGGCGTCTGGGGGGCGCTCCTGGGTGCCGGCATCGCCGCCTTCTTCTCGGCCACGACGGTCTGGTCCATGCTCCGTACCGTGGGCGCCAACCCGGTCACCATGGGCGCGGTCGTGATGGGCAGCTGGCTCGCCAAGATCATCGTCCTGATCGTGGTGCTCGCCGTGATCTCGCGCTTCGACTTCTATGACCGCATCGTCCTGTTCGTCGTGCTCGCGCTCGGCGCGATCGGGTCGGCGCTGCTCGACTACCGGGCGGTCCGGAACGGTCGCGTACCGTACGTCTCACCGGGTTCCTGACCCGCCCGCGGGGCCGTGGTTCGGCGCATGTTTGCTTCTATCTGACGCGGTTTCGCGAGACGCGTCACACCGCCGTCTTCCTCACTGTCACGTGACCGGGTCCGTGCGGAAGATGGGTTAGGCTACTCGCGAATCCATGAAGGCCAGGCCCGACGGCGCGCCCGCACCAGCGTGCGGTGGCGTGCGCCAGGCCGCTGACCAACCGGGGAGTCCTCCTGTCCACGCTTGCGACCTCCATGCTGCTCGCTGCCCCCGAGGCCGAGGGTGAGGGCTTCCATGCGCCTTCGATCGCGGACTTCTTCCCGCCGGCCATCTTCTTCGAGGGCACTCCCTTCCAGATCGACCGCGTCTGGATCATCCGCATCCTGGCCGCGCTGGTCCTGTGCACGGTCTTCGTGATCGCGGCCAACCGCGCGAAGGTGGTCCCGGGCCGGTTCCAGGGCGCGATCGAGTGGATCCTCGACTTCGTGCGCGTCCAGATCGCCGAGGAGATCCTGGGCAAGGAGCACGCACGCCGCTTCCTGCCGATGCTGACGACGATCTTCCTCGCGATCCTCGCGTTCAACCTCACGGGCATCATCACCGGCCTGAATCTGGCCGGTACCTCCCGCATCGGCCTGCCGATCGTGCTCGCCCTGTGGGTCTTCGTGACCTACTGGTACGTGGGCATCAAGAAGCACGGCCTCGGCGGATACCTCAAGGCGAACCTGTTCCCCCCGGGTATCCCCGCGCCGATCTACCTGATCGTGACGCCGATCGAGATCCTGCAGATCCTCGTGATCCGCCCGGCCTCGCTCGCCATCCGACTCATGGCCAACATGGTCGCCGGCCACATCATGCTCGTGCTGTGCTTCGCCGCGACCCACTTCTTCCTCCTCGAGGCCGCCCCGGCGCTCAAGGCGTTCGGCATCCTGACGCTTGGTGCCGGCTTTGCCTTCACGGCCTTCGAGCTCCTGGTCGCCGCGCTGCAGGCGTACATCTTCGCCCTGCTCGCCGCGGTCTACATCAGCCTTTCCCTGGAGGACGAGCACTGAGCGCCTCGCGCTGAGTCTCGCCCTCGCCTCACGCCACACCCGCACCACGCGACGAGCACCACGCGAGTTGCACACAACGCGACGCCGAACCGCCCGGTCCGGCGCCCAACGGAAGGAAGACGCAAGTGGACGTCACCACCCTCGCCGAGGTCACCGGTAACCTCAACGCGGTCGGCTACGGCCTCGCCGCCATCGGCCCGGGCATCGGTCTCGGCATCCTCATCGGCAAGACGATCGAGGGCATCGCCCGTCAGCCCGAGGTCGCCGGCCAGCTCCGCGCCACCATGTTCCTCGGTGTTGCGTTCGTCGAGCTGCTGGGCCTCCTCGGCATCGTCGCCGGCTTCCTCTTCCCCGCCGCCGCGTGATGGTTGCGCTCTCGGGCGCTGCCGGGATCGTGGCAGCGCAGACGGAAGAGGAGCACAGCGGCATCGAGCTGCTGCTGCCCGCGGCCTACGACCTCGTCTGGTCCGCGGTCATCCTTGCGATCATCGCCGTGGTCTTCTACAAGGTCGTGCTGCCCAAGATCCAGGTCGTGCTCGACGAGCGCACCGCGCTGATCGAGGGCGGGATCGAGAAGGCGGCCGAGGCACAGTCGGCCGCCGACGCCGCACTTGCGGAGCAGCAGCGTCTGCTCGCCGAGGCACGTGCCGAGGCAGCACAGGTGCGCGAGGAAGCTCGTGAGGAGGGCAAGGCCATCGTCGCCGACCTGCGGGTCAAGGCGAACGAGGAGGCTGCCCGCATCACGGAGACCGCCAACCGTCAGATCGAGGCCGAGCGTCAGGCAGCGTCCGTGTCGCTCCGTGCCGAGGTCGGTTCGCTCGCGACCGAGCTCGCGTCGAAGATCGTCGGCGAGTCCCTCCAGGACTCGGCCCGCCAGTCGCGCGTGGTCGACCGTTTCCTCGACGAGCTCGAGGCAAGCCAGGGCATCGTGACCGCGGGCACCTCGAAGACAGGTTCGGTGGGCTGATGCGCGGGACGAGCGGAGCATCGCTGACAGCGGCCCAGGAGCGGTTCGAGCCTGTGCTGCGTGCAGCGGGCGAGGGCGCGAAGGCGCTCGGTGAGCAGCTGTTCACCGTGGTGTCGGCGCTCGACGGCTCGGGCGCGCTGCGCCGCTCGCTCGCCGACCCTTCGCGGCCCGGTGAGGACAAGGCACGCCTCGTCGCCGGACTGCTCGCGAGCGGGTTCGACGAGCGCGTGGTGGATCTCGTGTCCGGCGTGGCACGCGCCCGCTGGGCGAGCGACGCCGACCTGGTCGACGCTGTCGAGCGCTTGGCGCTCGACGCGGTGCTCGCCTCCGCGGAGGCGCGGGGCGCCCTGGAGTCCGTCGAGGACGAGCTGTTCCGGATCACCCGGTCGCTCGTGGGGCAGCGCGAGGCGCGCCACGCCCTGTCCGACACAGCCTCCGACCCCGCGCGCCGCACGGCGCTCGTGGACGCGCTGCTCACCGGCAAGGTGGACACGGTCACGCACGCCCTCGCGCGTCGCGCCACCTCGGCGCTGCGCGGACGGCGGTTCGTCCAGACGCTGATCTGGTACGGGGACGTCGCCGCAGAGCGTCGTCGTCGCCTGGTCGCCTCGGTGACCAGCGGGACGATGCTGGACCAGGCGCAGACCGACCGGCTCGCCGCGCTGCTGGAGCGCGCGTACGGCCGAGCCGTACAGCTCAACGTCACCGTGGACCCTGTGGTCATCGGTGGCCTGCGCATCCAGGTCGGCGCCGACGTCGTCGACTCCACCGTCCTGTCCCGCCTCGCCGACGCCCGTCGTCGGCTGGCCGGCTGACACCGTGAACAAGAATTCCGCCGCGGCACTCGCGGCCACGACAGGAGAAGAGCAATGGCTGAGCTGACGATCCGGCCGGAGGACATCCGGGCCGCTCTGGACAGCTTCGTGAAGTCCTACGAGCCCGAGGGAGCGGTCACCGAAGAGGTGGGTCGCGTCGTGTTCGCCGCCGACGGCATCGCTCGTGTCGAGGGTCTTCCCGGGGCGATGGCGAATGAGCTGCTGCGTTTTGAGGACGGCACGGTCGGCCTCGCGCTGAGCCTGGACGTCCGCGAGATCGGTGTGGTCATCCTCGGTGAGTTCACCGGTATCGAGGAGGGCCAGGAGGTCCGCCGCACGGGCGAGGTCCTGTCCGTGCCCGTGGGCGAGGGTTACCTCGGCCGCGTCGTGGACCCCCTCGGCAACGCGATCGACGGCCTGGGCGAGATCGCCACGGACGGCCGCCGCGCCCTCGAGCTGCAGGCGCCCGGCGTCATGCAGCGCAAGTCGGTCCACGAGCCGCTGCAGACCGGCCTCAAGGCCATCGACTCGATGATCCCGATCGGCCGCGGCCAGCGCCAGCTGATCATCGGCGACCGCCAGACCGGCAAGACGGCCATCGCGATCGACACGATCATCAACCAGAAGGCGAACTGGGAGACCGGCGACCCGAAGAAGCAGGTCCGCTGCATCTACGTGGCGATCGGCCAGAAGGGCTCCACCATCGCCTCCGTGCGCGGTGCCCTCGAAGAGGCCGGCGCCATGGAGTACACGACGATCGTCGCGGCTCCCGCGTCCGACCCCGCCGGCTTCAAGTACCTCGCGCCGTACACCGGCTCGGCCATCGGCCAGCACTGGATGTACGACGGCAAGCACGTCCTCATCATCTTCGACGACCTGTCGAAGCAGGCCGAGGCCTACCGTGCCGTGTCGCTGCTGCTGCGCCGCCCGCCGGGCCGCGAGGCCTACCCGGGTGACGTGTTCTACTTGCACTCCCGCCTGCTGGAGCGTTGTGCGAAGCTCTCGGACGAGCTCGGCGCGGGCTCGATGACCGGCCTGCCGGTCATCGAGACCAAGGCGAACGACGTGTCGGCGTACATCCCGACCAACGTCATCTCCATCACGGACGGGCAGATCTTCCTCCAGTCCGACCTGTTCAACGCCGACCAGCGCCCCGCTGTCGACGTGGGTATCTCGGTCTCCCGAGTCGGCGGCGACGCCCAGGTCAAGGCGATGAAGAAGGTCTCCGGCACGCTGAAGCTGGAGCTGGCGCAGTTCCGCTCGCTCGAGGCGTTCGCGATGTTCGCGTCCGACCTGGACGCGGCGTCCCGCGGCCAGCTCGCGCGCGGCGCGGTGCTCATGGAGCTGCTCAAGCAGGGCCAGTACTCGCCGTACCCGGTCGAGGACCAGGTCGCGTCGATCTGGGCCGGCACCAAGGGCAAGCTGGACGACGTCCCGGTCGAGGACGTCAAGCGGTTCGAGTCCGAGATGCTCGAGCACCTGCGTCGCAAGACCGACGTCCTCTCGACGATCGCCGAGACGGGCAAGCTCGAGGACGAGACCGAGGCGGCCCTGGCCGCTGCGGTCGAAGAGGTCCGGGCCGGCTTCGTCAAGGCCGACGGCACCCCGCTGGTCGGCGGCGCCGACGAGTCCGAGGGAGTCGACGTCGAGCAGGAGCAGATCGTCGTCTCGAAGAAGGCCTGATTCATGGCCGGGGGATCCCAGCGCGTCTACAAGCAGCGGATCAAGTCGACGCAGGCGCTGAAGAAGATGTTCCGCGCGCAGGAGCTGATCGCGGCGTCCCGCATCGGCAAGGCGCGGGCGCGTACCGCCGCGGCCTCGCCGTACGCTCAGGCGATCACGCGGGCGGTGTCCGCCGTCGCGGCACACACGACGATCGCGCACCCGCTGACGACGGAGCGCACGAAGACCCACACGGGTCGGGCTGCGGTCCTCGTCATCTCGTCCGACCGCGGCATGGCCGGCGCCTACTCGGCGTCGGTCGTCCGCGAGGGTGAGCGGCTGATCGAGCAGCTGCGGGCCGAGGGCAAGGAGGTCGTGCTGTACGCCGCCGGCCGCCGTGCCATCGCGTACTACTCCTTCCGTGGGCGCGAGCTCACGGGTCAGTGGTCGTACGGCTCGGACGCACCGACCAGCGAGGCGTCCGAGGAGATCGCGGACGCCCTGCTCGAGGCCTTCCTGGCCCCGGCGGACGAGGGCGGCGTCGACGAGCTCCACGTGGTCTCCACGCAGTTCGTCAACATGGTCACCCAGCGCACGCGCGTGGTCCGGATGCTGCCGCTCGAGGTCGTCGAGGGTGTCACGCAGCCCGGCGAGCACGAGGCGTTCCCGCTGTACGACTTCGAGCCTTCGCCCGAAGCCGTGCTCGACGCGCTGCTGCCGCGCTACATCCGGTCCCGGATCTTCGCGTTCCTGCTCGACGCCGCGGCGTCCGAGCTGGCCGCCCGCCAGCGTGCGATGCACACGGCGACGGACAACGCCGAGGACCTGATCCGCACCTACACCCGCCTGGCCAACCAGGCGCGTCAGGCCGACATCACCCAGGAGATCAGCGAGATCGTCTCCGGTGCCGACGCCCTGGCGTCCGCCTGAGCGCCTGACTGCCGACCACCTGACAGAGAATCCGCGCCGGAGGACCCTCCGGCCCACCGAAGCGAGGCAAGTATGACCGCCACCACCGTGGAAGCAGCACGCGGCGCGGCCCCGACCGAACCTGGGATCGGCCGCGTCGCCCGGGTGATCGGCCCCGTCGTGGACATCGAGTTCCCCGAGGACGCGATCCCCGAGATCTACAACGCGCTCACCGTCGAGATCGACCTCTCGTCGCAGGGTGAGAGCGAGAAGAAGTTCGTCCTGACGCTCGAGGTCGCCCAGCACCTGGGTGACTCCCTGATCCGTGCGATC
Source organism: Antribacter gilvus (assembly GCF_003946865.1). Classification (GTDB taxonomy): domain Bacteria; phylum Actinomycetota; class Actinomycetes; order Actinomycetales; family Cellulomonadaceae; genus Antribacter; species Antribacter gilvus. Next base: position 240,956 of record NZ_QXTH01000002.1, on the reverse strand, counting down.
GCCCTGAAGCCGACCGACGGCCTCGTGCGCGGCGCCCTGGTCACCGACACGGGCTCGCCGATCAGCGTGCCCGTGGGCGACGTCACCAAGGGTCACGTCTTCAACGTCACCGGCGAGGTCCTGAACCTCAAGGAGGGCGAGAAGTTCGAGGTCACCGAGCGCTGGCCGATCCACCGCAAGGCGCCGGCGTTCGACCAGCTCGAGTCGAAGACCACGATGTTCGAGACGGGCATCAAGTCCATCGACCTGCTCACCCCGTACGTCCAGGGTGGCAAGATCGGCCTCTTCGGTGGTGCGGGCGTCGGCAAGACGGTCCTCATCCAGGAGATGATCCAGCGCGTCGCGCAGGACCACGGCGGCGTGTCCGTGTTCGCCGGCGTCGGCGAGCGCACCCGTGAGGGCAACGACCTCATCCACGAGATGGAGGAGGCGGGCGTCTTCGACAAGACCGCCCTGGTCTTCGGTCAGATGGACGAGCCGCCGGGCACGCGTCTGCGCGTCGCCCTGTCCGCCCTGACGATGGCGGAGTACTTCCGCGACGTGCAGAAGCAGGACGTGCTGCTCTTCATCGACAACATCTTCCGCTTCACGCAGGCGGGCTCCGAGGTGTCGACCCTGCTGGGCCGCATGCCGTCCGCGGTGGGCTACCAGCCGAACCTGGCCGACGAGATGGGCCTCCTCCAGGAGCGCATCACCTCGACGCGTGGTCACTCGATCACGTCGCTGCAGGCCATCTACGTGCCGGCTGACGACTACACCGACCCGGCGCCCGCGACCACGTTCGCCCACCTGGACGCGACGACCGAGCTCTCCCGTGAGATCGCGTCGAAGGGTCTGTACCCGGCGATCGACCCGCTGGCCTCGACGTCCCGCATCCTCGACCCGCGCTACGTGGGCCAGGAGCACTACGATGTCGCGACGCGGGTCAAGTCGATCCTGCAGCGCAACAAGGAGCTCCAGGACATCATCGCGATCCTCGGTGTGGACGAGCTCTCGGAGGAGGACAAGACGGTCGTCGCGCGTGCGCGTCGTATCCAGCAGTTCCTCTCCCAGAACACGTACATGGCCGAGAAGTTCACCGGTGTCGTGGGTTCGACGGTCCCGCTGTCCGAGACCATCCAGGCGTTCAAGATGATCGCCGACGGCGAGTTCGACCACATCGCCGAGCAGGCCTTCTACAACATCGGCGGCCTCGAGATGCTCGAGGCGAACTGGGCTCGCATCCAGAAGGAGTACGGGGCCTGACGATCGTCAGCCCCGCAGGGCGTGACGCCGTCCGTCGCGGCGGCGTCACGCCCGTATCATCAGGTTTCGACAGGACTCTCAGAGAGGAGCCCTCGTGGCAGAGCTGAACGTGGACCTGGTCTCCACGGACCGCAAGGTCTGGTCGGGCACCGCCGTGTCGGTCAGCGCACCGTCCGTGGACGGTCAGATCGGCATCCTGGCGAACCACTCGCCGCTGCTCGCGGTGCTCCGCCCGGGCACCCTGACCGTGACAGCCGCGTCCGGACCGGCCGTGACGGCCGAGGTCACCGGCGGCTTCGTCTCCGTGGACGACAACCTCGTCACCCTCGTGGTCGACGAGATCACCGCTCTGCGCTGAGGGGCTGGCGTGCCGGGCGTCGTATGGATAGCGATCGCGGTGCTCGTCGCGTTCGCACTGGTCCTCGTCGTGGGCGTGTCCCGTCTGCGCGCCCTGTCCCACCGCGTGGGGTCGTTCCCCTGCGGTGCCCGGGCGGCCGGCAACCCGCAGGGTGCCTGGACGCTCGGCATCGCCCAGTACGGCGTGGGACGGATCGACTGGTGGCGATGCTGGTCGCTGTCGCCCCGTCCCGCCCGTACCTGGCAGCGGGAGCGGCTCGAAGTCACGGGCCGCGTCCCGCTCGACCAGGCGGGGCAGCCGGACCAGTACCTGGTCCAGTGTCGTTACGACGGCCTGGACTTCGAGCTGAACATCTCGGCCGGTGACTACACCGGCCTCGCCTCCTGGCTGGAGGCGGCGCCGCCGGGACGCCGGGACCTCGTCCTGTAGCACACCCCTGCTCGCGCCGGGCCGCAACCACGACCTGAAGGAGACCTGTGCGCCTCGTCGTCGCCGAATGCTCCGCCCGGTACACCGGACGGCTGACCGCCCACCTGCCGCTCGCGACGCGGCTGGTCGTGGTGAAGGCTGACGGGAGCGTGCTGCTGCACTCGGACGGCGGGTCGTACAAGCCGCTCAACTGGATGTCGCCGCCGTGCACGCTGGCGGTCCGCGAGCCGGACGACGAGGCGCGCGGGCGTGGCGTCACCCAGGTCTGGACCGTGCAGCACAGCAAGTCGGACGACCGGCTGGAGATCGAGCTCCACCACGTCCACCACGAGTCGGCGCACGACCTGGGCATCGACCCGGGTCTCATCAAGGACGGCGTGGAGGCGCACCTCCAGGAGCTGCTGGCCGCGCAGATCAGCCTGCTCGGTGCCGGTCACACGCTGGTGCGCCGCGAGTACATGACGGCGATCGGGCCGGTGGACATCCTGGCCCGCGACTCGGCCGGCGCCACCGTCGCCGTGGAGATCAAGCGCCGCGGCGACATCGACGGCGTCGAGCAGCTGACCCGCTACCTCGACCTCCTGAACCGGGACCCGCTGCTGGCGCCCGTGCGCGGCGTCTTCGCCGCCCAGGAGATCAAGCCGCAGGCCCGGGTTCTCGCGAAGGACCGCGGCATCGGCACCCTGGTCCTCGACTACGACGCGATGCGCGGCGTGGACGACGTGGACGCCCGCCTCTTCTGAGGTCTTTCCCACACGCACGAGCGTCTTGTCAGATGGTAATTTCTGAACATGTTCAAAACGGCGAAGGCGGAGGCGACCCGGGACCTCCTGCGCAGCACCGCGCTGCGGCTCTTCCGGGAGGACGGCTACGAACGCACCACGATGCGGCGCGTCGCTGTCGAGGCCGGTGTGAGCACCGGGAACGCGTACTACTACTTCCCGTCCAAGGAGGACCTGGTGCACGAGCTGTACCGGGAGGTCCAGGACGAGCACGCGTGCCTGGTGGCGGAGCGCCTCGAGGGACCCGGCGCCGAGCTGACCCGCCTCGAGGACCGGCTCCGCGTCGCCTGGCAGGCGTCGGTGGACGCGTTCGAGCCCTACCACGCGGTCGGCACCGAGCTCGTGTCCGTCGCGATCCGCCCGGGCGCCCGGACCAGCCCGTTCTCCGCCGAGTCGGCGGCTGCGCGCTCTGCCTCGCGCGCGATCTTCGCCGACGTCGTCACCGGCGCCCACGACGTCCCGCCGCACCTGCGCGCCGAGCTGCCCGAGCTGCTCTGGTACGGCCAGCTCGGCCTCACCCTGTTCTGGGTCCACGACACCTCCCCGGGCCGACGCCGGTCACGCGACCTCGCGAGCCACGCCGCCCGGGTGGCGGGTCGCCTCGCGCGCCTGTCCCGGCTGCCGGTCGCCCGCGGGGTGGTCGACGACGTCCTGGGGCTGGCCCGCCGGTTCGCCGTGCCGGCGGATCCCGCGCCGGCAGACCCCGCGCAGGCAGAGGCGGCCCTGCCCGGTCTCGCGACCGCCGCGACCCCAGGGAGCGGGTCGTGAGCGCCGCGAGCGGCACGCTGCTGGCGCTCCTCACCGCGCTCGGCTGGGTAGTTGTGCTGCCGCTGGGGCTCCGGACGCTGGGGCCCGCGGTCGTCCCTTCCCCGAGGAGTCTCGCCTGGCCTGTGGCCGGGGCGTTCGGCGCCCTGAGCGTGCTCGCGCCGACCGGCTGGGCCGCCGTGGCGCTCGCCCTCCCGGCGGCCGCCGGGACAGCGGTCCTCGCGGTCGTGGGAGCGCGGCACGGGGTGCGCGCGGTGGCCGGAGCGGGGGGAACCGGCGTCGTGCGCACGTCCGGGCCCGACCTCGCGATCGCCGTCGGCCTGGTGTTCCCGGCCGTGGGGGCCACCGCGCTCGTCGCGGAGCGGGGCGGCTGGTCGCTCCTCGGCTTCTCGGCCGGGTACCTCGCGCTCACGGTGCCGCACATGCTGTTCGCGGGCTTCGGCGCGTGCCTGGTCGCCGGGCTGCTCGCCCGGGAGGCCGCGCGCTCCCGCCTGGCGGCGGTCGGCGCGTGGGGCGTCCCGGCGGGGGTCGCCCTGGTCCTGGTGGGGTACTTCGTGTCCGACGCCGCCGAGCTCGCCGGGGCCGTCGTCCTCACCGCGGCGCTCTGGCTAGCTCTCTGGTGCGGCGCCGGGGCTGCCGGGCCGGCCGCCGCCCGGGGAGGGGCGCGCCGCGTCCGTACGTTGCGCCTCACCGCCGCCCTCGCGGGCACGGCGGGCATGCTGCTCGCACTGTGGTGGGCGGTGGGGGAGGCGTTCGACGTGCCGCACCCCGGGATCGGCTGGATGCTCGCCACGCACGGCGTCGCGAACGCGCTCGGCGTGGTGCTCTGCTCGCTCCTGGCGCTGCGCCCCGCCGCCCCCGGCCAGGCTGCCGCCCCCGCCCAGGCCGCCGCCCCCGGCCCGGCCCCCCGCGCCGCCGTCGTGCCTCCGTTCACGTATGCCGAGGTGGGCGCGACCGCCCGCACCGACCTGCCGCCCGGCTACGCGCACCTGCGCGCCCGGCACCGCCTGGGCCCCGGCACGGCCGACGACCTGGCCCGCGTGGGAGAGGCCCTCCTGACCTGGCGCGTCCACGCCGCCGCGCGCGTGCGGCTCGCCACGTCGGCGGCGGTGGCCGCCCCGGGGGTGCGCGTCACCACCCTGCTGGGCGTGGGCGAGCTCCGGCTCGTCGAGCCGTGCGAGGTGATCTGGACGGAACGGACGGACGCCAGGGTGGCCTTCGGCTACGGCACCCTGCCCGGGCACGTCTTCGTGGGGGAGGAGGCGTTCGTGATCGAGCGGGACGCCGACGGGCTGTGGTTCACGGCCGTCGCGTTCTCGCGACCCGCTGTCTGGTGGACGCGCGCCCTGCGTCTCGCCGTCCCGCTGTTCCAGCACGCCTACCTCGCGTGGCTCGCGCGCGGCGCCCGGGCCGTGCTCCGCGAGACCGAGGCCGCCGCACGCCGGTGATCGGGCAGGATGGGCCTCATGCCTGAGACTGTCGTCCTGCGTGGCCGTGTCGTCCTGCCGTCGGAGGTCCTCGACGACGGCGTCGTGGTCGCCACGGGCGACCGGCTCACCTTCGTGGGCACGGTGCCCGACGCCGTCACGGCTGGGCTGGGCGACCTCGTCGCCGTGGTCCCGGCCTCCTCCGCGGTCGTGCTGCCGGGCCTCGTGGACCTGCACAACCACGGGGGCGGCGGGGTGTCGTTCCCTGACGTGCTGACCGCCGACGAGGCGCTGGTCGCGGTGCACGAGCACCGACGGCACGGAACCACGACGCTGCTCGCGTCCCTCGTGTCCGCCTCCCGCGAGACCCTGCTCGCACGCGCCGCCGTGCTGGCCGTTCTCGCCGAGGCCGGCGAGATCGCCGGGATCCACGCGGAGGGGCCGTTCCTGTCGTACGAGCGGCGGGGCGCGCACAACCCCGCCGACCTGGTGCCGGGGGACGCGGGGCTCGTCCGCGAGCTCGCCGCCGCCGCGCGCGGTCACCTGCGGACCATGACGATCGCGCCGGAGGTGCCGGGCGTGCTCGGGACCGGCGGCGCGGCCGAGGCGCTCGTGGAGGCCGGGGCAGTCCCGTCCCTCGGGCACACCGACGGCACCACCGAGCAGGCCGAGGAGCTCGTGGCGCAGGTGGTGGCGGGGCTCGCGGAGCGGGCGCACGGCCGTCCGGGCACAGCCCGGGAGCTCACCGCGACCCACCTCTTCAACGGCATGCGGCCGTTGCACCACCGCGCTCCCGGGCCCGTCGCGGCCTGCCTCGCGGCGGCGGCGCGGGGCGAGATGGTCGTGGAGCTGATCGGAGACGGCGTGCACCTCGACCCGGCGACCGTGCGCACCGTCTTCCGTACCGTGGGCGCCGACCACGTCGTCCTGGTCACCGACGCCATGGCGGCCGCCGGCATGGCCGACGGCGCCTACGAGCTGGGGCCCATGTCAGTCACTGTGCGCGACGGCGTCGCGCGGGTCACCGACCCGGAGGACCCGGACGGCGGCCCCATCGCCGGCGGCACGGCGCACCTGCTGGACGTGGTGCGGTGCGCGGTCGGCGCCGGGGTGCCGCTCGCGGACGCCGTGCGGGCCGCGACCACGGTGCCCGCCCGGGTGCTGGGCCTGGCCGGCGAGCTGGGCGCGCTCGCTCCGGGGCTCCGTGCAGACGTGCTCGTGACCGACGGCGACCTCCACCCGGTCCGCGTGCTCCGGGGCGGCGTGGACGTGATCGGCTGATCCGGTCGCTGTCAGGCGTTGCCCCAGGGCACGGGACCTCGCTACGGTAGGCTGTCGAAGCGCTTCGACGTCTTCGACGACGACCACCGACCGCCGCACCGCCGCGGCGACGAAGGAGTGACCCATGGACGTGCCGGCCTTCCGCGACACCACGCTCTCCGTGCCCGAACGAGCCCGCGACCTGCTCGGGCGGCTCACGCCGGCGGAGCGTGTCGCGATGCTCCACCAGCACGCACCGGTGGTGGAGCGCCTCGGGCTCGGGCCCTTCCACACGGGCTGCGAGGCGCTGCACGGCGTCGCGTGGCTCGGCGTCGCCACGGTGTTCCCGCAGCCGGTGGGCCTCGCGGCCACCTGGGACCCCGGGCTGGTGCGGCGGGTCGGCGACGTCGCGGCCACCGAGGTGCGGGCCAAGCGGGCGGCGGACCCGTCGGTGAGCCTCAACGTGTGGTCGCCGGTGGTCAACTCCCTGCGCCACCCGGCCTGGGGACGGAACGAGGAGGGCTACTCGGAGGACCCGCACCTGACCGCCCACCTGGCCACCGCCTACTGCCGGGGCCTGCGCGGCGACCATGAGCGGGTGTGGAAGACGACCCCCACGCTCAAGCACTTCCTCGCGTACAACAACGAGACCGACCGCTCGTCCACGAGCTCGAACCTCACGCCGGTCGTGCTGCACGAGGAGGAGCTGCCCGCCTTCCGCGAGCCGGTCGAGGCGGGCGTGGTCGCCGCCGTGATGCCCTCGTACAACCAGGTCAACGGGACCCCGGCGCACCTGCAGACGGAGCTGTTCGAGGAGCTGCGGTCGTGGACGGACCAGTCGGTCGCGCTCGTCTCGGACGCCGCCGCCCCGATGTTCGTCGTGACCGTGCAGCGTGCCGCGCCCGACCGGGCCTCCGGCAACGCGGCCCTCGTGCGCGCCGGCGTCGACTCGTTCACGGACGACGACGCCGCGTCGGCGCCCACGATCGAGCGCCTCGAGGAGGCCCTGGAGCGGGGTCTGCTCGACCTGGCGGACGTGGACCGTGCCGTGCTGCGCATCCTGGAGCTGCGGCTGCGCTCCGGCGAGCTCGACGCCGACGACCCCTACGCGGGCATCGGCGCCGACGCGCTCGACCTGCCCGAGCACCGGGCCCTCGCACGGGAGGCGGCGACGCGCTCCGTCGTCGTGCTGCGCAACGAGGACGGGGTGCTGCCGCTCCGGGCGCCCGCGTCCGTCGCCGTCGTCGGCCCGCTGGCGGAGGCCGTGCTCACCGACTGGTACTCGGGCACCCTGCCCTACGCGGTCTCGGCCGCGGACGGGTTCCGTGCCCTCGGCGCGCGCGTGGTCGTGGCGGACGGCGCGGACGTCGTCGCCCTGCGGGCCGCGTCCGGCCGGTACGTGACCGTGTCCGCGGACGGCGCGGCCGTCGTCGCGGACGCCCCCGACGCCGGGAAGGCCAGCCGCCTGGCCGTGACGGACTGGGGCCGGGGCGTGCTCACCGTGCGCTCCGAGTCGTCGGGGCGCCTCCTGACCGGCGCCTGGCCGATGCGGGCCGACGCCACGCGGGTGGGCGGCTGGGAGGTCCAGGAGAGCTTCCGCCGCCACGTGCACGCGGACGGCACCTGGTCGCTGCTGCACCTCGGCTCCGGCCGGTGGGTGCGGGTCCAGCGGGACACCGGCCTGCTGTGCGCGGAGGGCCGCACGCTCGACGACGCCGAGCGGTTCGTGGCGCGGGTGCTGGAGTCCGGCGTGGCCAAGGTGGCGGAGGCGGCCGCGCAGTGCGACGCCGTCGTGGTGGCCGTCGGCAACGACCCGCACCTCAACGGGCGCGAGACGCAGGACCGTCCGGACCTGCTGCTGCCCGACGCGGCCGTGGAGGTCTGGCGCGCCGCCGTGGAGGCCAACCCGCGGGCGGTCCTGACGATCGTGTCCAGCTACCCGTACGTGCTGGGCCCCGGCGTCGCGGACGCCCCGACCGTCGTGTGGACGAGCCACGGCGGCCAGGAGCTCGGCCACGCGCTGGCCGACGTGCTCACGGGCGCCGTCGAGCCAACCGGCCGGCTGTCCCAGACCTGGCCGGCCCGCGAGTCGCAGGCCGGGGACCTCTTCGACTACGACACCCGCCGGCAGCAGATCACCTACCGCCACCTGCCCGCCGACGACGCCGGGGTGCCCGCCTTCGCGTTCGGGCACGGCCTGACCTACTCGACGGTGTCGTACGAGTCGCTGGCGTTCTCTGCCGGCCAGGTGGCGGCGCCCGCGCCGACCCGCGACCACCCGCCGCTGGCGCCCGCGGACCCGGCCGGGACGGGCGTGGTGACCGCGTCGGTGACGGTGCGCAACACCGGCGACCGGCCCGCCGAGGAGCTGGTGCAGGTGTACTCGCTCGGGCTCCCCGCCCCGGCCGCGACCCCGGTCCGGCTGCTGCTCGGCTACCGCCGGGTGCGGCTCGGGCCCGGGGAGCAGGCCACGGTGGACGTCGCCTTCGACGTCGCCCGGCTCGCCCTGTGGGTCTCCGCGGAGGGCTCCGGCCTGCTCGACGGCGACCTGCGCGTCCACCCCGGCACGTACACCGTCGCGGCGGGTACCTCGTCCGTGGACCTGCCGCTGCGGGCGGGCCTTACGGTCGTCGCATGAAGATCGACCCGGAGGGCCGGACCACGCAAGGGCTGACGGTCCTGCTGCAGTTCGTCGCGCTCAACCTCCTGTACGTGGTGTCGTGCCTGCCGGTCGTGACGGCGGGCGCGGCCACGGCCGCGCTGTACGAGGTCACGCTGCGGTACGCGGACGAGGAGCGTGGATACCTGCTCTCCGGGTACTTCGTGGCGCTGCGGCGCAACCTGTGGCGCGGCACCGCGGTCCTTCTCGCGTTCGGCCCGCCGGTCGCGGGGGCGGCGTTCGCCGCCGTGTTCTGGCTGTCGTCCGGCAGCGTGCTCGGCACGGTCGCCGGCGTGCTCGCCGTGCTCATCGCCGTGCACCTCGCGGCCGCGATGCTGTGCGGGTTTGCCCTGGTCGCCCGGTACGACGACCCGCTGGGGCGGACCTTCCGCAACGCGATGCTGCTGCCGCCGGCCGAGCCGTCGCGCACGGGCTGGCTCGTGCTGCGGCCCGTCGCCACGGTCGCCGTGCTGTACGTGGCTCCCCAGGCGATCGTGATCGTCGCGACCATCGGCTTCTCGGTCGGCGCCTACGTCGACGCCCTCGTGCTGCACAACGTGTTCCGCCGGAGGCAGGGCACCGACGAGCCGGTGAGCCCCCACTCGGGGGAGTGACGCGGCGCCGTCGGGCGGCATGCGAGTGGGGCAGCATGCGACGAGGCCCGGGCTCCTCTCGGAGCCCGGGCCTCGTGCTGCCCGGCTGCTACCCGGCGGCGGACGCCGCCCGGGTCATCCGATCACCCGAACTCCTTGGCGACCGACTCGCGCGCCTCGTTCTGGGCCTTCGCGTTGGCCATGTCGACCTCGAGGACCTGCTCGACGCCGAGACCCTCGGCGGTCTCCTGCAGGGCGGCGAGCAGGCTCTCGAACTCGGCCTCGTCCTTGGCGAAGACCATCTTCCAGGAGTGCTCCACGATGCTGGCCTTGACCTGGTTGCGGATCGCCTCGACCTCCGCCTCGTCCGTCGGGGCGGCGTAGCTCGACCCCGGCGCGACGATGAGCTGGCCGTTGTCCTTGAGGTAGTCCATGGTCGTTGCCGCGCCGCCCATGTGCTCGCTCCAGTCCTCCTTCAACGGGTTGGCGACCGTCTCCAGGTAGCTCGGCCAGTACTTGTAGCTGTACGGGAAGTCCGTCTCCGGGTTGACGTCGATGGGCAGCACCGCCGACACGTTGAGCGTCGAGACGCCGTCCTTGTACGCGCCGCCACCCCACTCGGCGGGCACGTCCGCCCCGCCCTGGAGGATGGCCTTGTTGCCGAACTCGCTGAGCTGGGGCTCGCCCTCGACGACCTCCCAGGTGAGGCCTTCGGGCCCCGCGGCGCCCATCGTCTCGGAAGCGCTCGAGTTCACGCCCTCGGGCGAGTAGAGCCAGTCGATGAACGCAGCCAGGCGCGCCGGGTCCTCGGCGCCCGAGCCGATACCGAAGATCTGCTTGCCGCCGTACACCTCGGCTCCGTAGGAGAAGATCTCCTGGTCCTGCATCGGCACGAGCTCGAAGCCCTTGCCGGCGGCCATGTTCTGCTCGGTGTTGTACGCCGACTGGCCGAGCCACGGCCACCAGGACAGCAGCACCTGGCCGCTCTGGTACTTGGAGAACATGGTGTCGTAGTTCTGCGTGGTCGACTCCGGGTCGACGAGGCCCATCTGGTTGGCCTCGAAGTAGAACCGCAGGGCACGCACGTACTCCGAGTCGGAGTCGATGATGCTCTGGTAGTCGGACCCGTCGGCCTTGGCCAGGACGAAGCCCATCTCGTCGTACCCGTAGAGGGTCGCCGGCTGCTTCGCGGTGACCATCATGTTCCCGTCCCAGTCCTTGAACAGGGAGATGGCGTACGTCGGCTTGCCGTTGTCGGCCGTCGGGTGCGCGTCCTGCATCGTCGCCAGGACGGGCAGGAGGTCCTCGAGCGTGCCGATCTCCGGGTAGCCGGCCTCGGCGTAGTAGTCCCAGCGCAGGAACGGGCCGAACGTCGGGTCGACGCCCTCGGAGGACTCGGTCGGCTTGATCGACGAGACCTGGGTCGGGAAGGCGTAGATGCCCTCCTTGCCGTCGTTGAGCTTCTGGACCGCCGGGTCGTAGTCGGGCAGGAACTCCATGGACTCGTAGTAGGGCGAGGCGTCGAGCAGCAGACCGCCCTCGACCAGCTCGTCGAGCTGCTGGCCCTTGTCGACGACGATGAGGTCACCGAGGTCGCCGCCCGCGACGCGGGTGTTGTAGAGCGTGTCACCACCGCCCGCCACGTTCGGGGCGATGATGTTCAGCTCCATGTTGAACTTGTCCTTGACGAGCTTGCCGAACCAGCCGCCCTGGATGCCCATGTAGTTGGCCAGGCCGTCGTAGACGTCGACGGTGATCGGCTCGGCCTGCGACCAGTCCTGGTCGATGGAGGTGTTCGTCTCTTCCGGTCCGGCGGCTGTGCACGCCCCGAGGGACAAGGTCCCCAGCACGGGCGCCATCAGGAGGGCGATGGCCTTTCTGGTCTTCATTGACTCTCCTTGTGTTGTTTTTCTGTGTGCGGGTTCGCTGTCAGCCCTTGACGGCGCCGAGCATGATGCCCTTGACGAAGTACCGCTGGAACATGGGGTAGATGAAGATGATCGGCAGCACGACGATCACGGCGACCGTCATGCGGATCGACGTCGGCGTCTGTGACGTGGCGGCAGAGACGATCGCGCCGAGGTTGCCCTGCGCGTTCTGCGCCGCCTGCGCCAGACTGCTCGCCTGGTTGATGTACGTGTAGAGCGTGTACTGCAGGGGGTACAGGCTCTGGTCCGTGATGTACAGCAGGGTGTCCTGGAACGAGTTCCACTGGGCCACGGCCGAGAAGATCGCCACGGTCGCCAGGATGGGCGTGGTGTTCGGCAGGATGATGCTGAAGAACATGCGGACGGGCCCGGCGCCGTCGATCTCGGCGGCCTCCTGGAGCGACTTCGGCAGCGACTCCACGTACGTCTTGACGAGGATGATGTTGAACGGCTGCACGATCGCCGGGAGGATGTAGACCCAGAACGAGTTCGTCAGGCCCAGGCTCTTCATCGTCACGTACATGGGGATGAGGCCCGCGTTGAAGTACATCGTGAAGATGACGAGCCGGTACCAGAGCGCCCGCTTCCACATGCGCTCCTGCGTGAACATGAACCCGAGGAACGCGGACGCCAGCACCGCGGTCACGGTGCCGATCACCGTACGGGCGATCGAGACGAACGCGGCGTTGGTGAGCCCGCCGAGCCCGAGGATCTGCTCGTAGTTCGACAGGTGCAGGCCCACCGGCCACAGCCGCACGTCGCCCAGCGCGCTGACGTCGTTCGCGCTGACCGAGTTGATGATCAGGTAGTAGAACGGGTAGCCGCACACGAGGGCGAAGACGGCGAACCACACGTAGTTCCAGAGCTCGAACGGCAGGTCGCCGGCTGTGCGCCGGAACTTCGACCCGCCCTGTCCCGAGCGTCGGCGCCGCGGGAGCCGGGTCGTGGGCGTGCCGGCAGGCAGGGTCGTGGTGGGCGTGGCCGTGGCGGCAGTGGTCGCTGGGGTCGTCCGGATGGTCATGGTCCGTCCCTAGAGGATCGAGGTCCCGCGAGCGCGCTTCGCGATCGCGTTGGCGGCCACGAGCAGCGCCACGGAGATGACGCTCTTGAGCATGCTGAGCGCTGTGGCGAGCGAGATGCTGTTCCCGGTGATGCCGACGTTGTAGACGTACAGGTCGAGCACCTGGATGTGCTCCTTGTTGAACGCGTTCTGGAACACGTAGTACTGCTCCATCCCGTTGTTGAGGATGTTGGCGATCGACAGCAGGAGCAGGACGACGTACGTCGGCATCAGCTGCGGGAACGTGATGTGGCGCATGAGCTGGAAGCGGTTGGCGCCGTCGATCCGCGCCGACTCGTACAGCGTGGGGTCGATGCCCGAGATCGCGGCGAGGTACATGATCGCGCCCCAGCCCAGGCCCTTCCACAGGCTCCAGGCGAGCATCGTCAGCCAGACGTGCTGGTCGGAGTCGAGGAACTTCATGGGGATGGTGATCAGGCCCCAGTCGTGCAGCGTCGTGTTCACCAGGCCGCTCGTGGAGAACAGCGAGAACGCGATCATGTAGACGAGCACCCACGAGATGAAGTTCGGGAGCGTCGTGAGGGTCTGCACCGCGTTGCGGAACCAGCTCGCCCGCACCTCGTTGAGGAAGATGGCGAAGAAGACCGGCAGCAGCGACGTCGCGATGCCGAGGAAGCTCATGGCGAGGGTGTTCGCCATGACCTGCCCGATCTGCTGCAGCTGGGTCGGGGACGAGACGAGCATCTCGAACCACTGCAGACCCACGAACTCGCTGCGGCCGAGGCCGAGCGCGGGCTTGTAGTCGTACAGCGCGGTGACCCAGCCGAGCAGCGGCAGGTAGGAGAACAGAAAGACCAGCACCAGGAACGGCGCGACGACGAGGAACGCGGAGACCGAGACGCGTCGCGTCTCGCCCCGGTTCCCCCGCGTCAGTTGCAGGAGACCCACCTGTCACTCCCTCGTGAAGTTGCGCTCGTTGTCGAACGGTATTGAAGCGCTTCGACGGAGAATTGATACCACGGCTGAGTGGTTGGGGGCAATGCTCCGGTCAACCCGCCCGTGGGGCGCTGTGTGCTCTCGAACCGTTACGGCCCTGTCCGGATGTCGGCCGAGCGGTGGACATCCGGCGGTTTGGAGCCCTACGCTGGCGAAGCGCTTCGATGGGCGCTGGCGTGCGGACCCGGAGACCGGCCTGGGTCCGGCGCCCTCAGGGGATGAGAGACGGGGCGACGGGGGAGCTCCCGTCGCCCGCGGCCGGGCGGTGTGTGGGGTCCCGCCCGGCGGTCGGCCGGGGTGCGGGGTGCGCGCACCCGGCCGGGGCCCGACCGGGCGGCGGGGGCCGCCCGGTCAGGGCGCCGTGACGCGGCTGCTCGCCCGCTCCGTGAGGACCGGGGCGAGCAGCCGCGTCTCGGCAGGCTGGTCGCCCGCGAGGCGGGCCATCACCATGTCGATCGCGAGCCGGCCGATGGCCTCGGCGGGCAGGTCGATGCTCGTCATGGGCACCGCCTGGGCGAGGGCCACGTCGGTGGGACAGACGGCCACCACCGCGAGGTCGTCCGGGATGCGCCGGCCGTGCCGCGAGAGCCGGGACAGCACGTGCGGCAGCGCGCTCTCGTTGTGCACCACGAGGGCCGTGGTCTGCGGCGCCTGCTCCAGCAGCGTGTCCACGGCGCGGTAGGCCCCCGCGGGCGTGGGCTCGCACGGCTCGACGACGGCCGACATGCCCGACGCCTCCGCCTGGGTGCGGAACCCGCGCAGCAGGCGCTCCGCGTACGACGTGTGCCGGTCCAGCACCTGTGGCGGCGAGCCCACGAGCGCGATGTCACGGTGCCCCGCCGCGAAGAGGTGACGCACGGCCAGCCGGCCCGCCGCCTCGAAGTCGAGGTCGACGCAGCTCAGCCCGGCCGGGTCCTGGGGCAGGCCGATCAGCACCGCCGGCTGCCGCTGCGACGCCAGGAGCGGCACCCGCGGGTCGACCGCCTCGACGTCCATCATCACGAGCGCGTCCACCATCGACCCGCTCGTCACCCGATCCAGGCCGCCGAGGTCGTCCTGGGTGAGCAGCAGCACGTCATGGTCGAAGTCCCGCGCGCGGGTCACCACACCTGCCACGAACTGCATGATGACGTGCACGTCCACGCCCACCCGCAGGGGCGCCATGAGCGCGATCACGTTGGTGCGGCTCGACGCGAGGGCTCGCGCGCCGGCGTGCGGGCGGTACCCGAGCTCGGCGATCGCCTGCTCCACGCGCGACCGGGTGGGCCCGGAGATCTTCCGCTTGCCCGACAGCACGTACGAGACGGTGGACGCGGAGACCCCGGCCGCTCGTGCGACGTCGTCGATCGTTGCCACGGGTCTGCTCCTCACAGCGGGGACCCGACAGGGTCCGGGGACAGGCACACGGTATCGCCGGGAAGCAGGTGCAGGCGCCGCGGCGCGGCGCCGGGGGCTCGCACCTCGACCTCCAGGGCGGTCGCGGGCCGCTTCGGCCGGGCGTCCGCGGGCGTCTTCGGCTGCCCGATGGCGGGCTCCGGCTGCCCGACGGCGGCGGGCCGGCGCAGCCGGGCGCGGGTCACGCGGCCGTCCCGCCAGGCCACGTCGACGAGGACCCCGCCGGGCGTGCGCAGGCCGGTGACCTCCCCCTCGGGCCAGGCGTCGGGCAGAGCGGGCAGAAGGTCGACCCGCATCCCCGCGCGGGTGGGTGGGCGGGCCTGGACCAGCAGCTCGGCCACGCCTGCCGTGAACCCGCAGTTGCCGTCCACCTGGAACGGGGGGTGCGCGCTGAAGAGGTTCGGATAGAGCCCGCCGCGCTGGCCGAACCCGTCCGTGGCGGGCCGCAGCGCGAGGAGCACCTGCTCGTGGGCCCGGTCGCCCCGGCCGAGACGTGCCCACAGCGCGAGCCGCCACGCGAGCGACCAGCCGGTGGACTCCCGACCCCGCAGCTCGAGGGACCGGGCGGCCGCCGCGCAGACCTCGGGATCCGTGTCCGGCCAGTACGCCCCGAGCGGGTAGACGCCCACCAGGTGCGACAGGTGGCGGTGCTCCGGCTCCGCCTCCACCACCTCCTGCTCCCACTCGAGGAGCTCGCCCCGGGCGCCGGCCCCCGGACCAGGCAGTCCTGCTACCACGTCCTCGAGGCGCAGGAGCCAGGACTCGTCGGCTCCGCCCGGCTCGGCTCCGCCCGGCTCGGTGCCGCCCGGCTCGGCTCCGCCCGGCTCGGTGCCACCCTGCGCCTCCCAGGCCGTGCGGCAGGTGCGGGCCAGGTCGCGCAGCAGCTCGACGTCCATCGTGCTCGACGTCCCCACACCGGTCACCGTGCCGTCCGCCGCCACGTAGTGGTTCTCGGGGGACGTGGACGGGCTGGTCCAGGCGCGACCGGCGCCGTCGGTCCGCACCCAGTCGGCGGCGAACCCGGCGGCCCCGCGCAGGAGGGGGAGCACGCGGTCACGGAGCGCGGCGTCGTCGGGTGCGAAGACGTGGTGGTCCCACGCGTGCCGCGCGAGCCAGGTGCCGCCGAGCGGCCACGACGCCCAGGCTGGGTCGCCGTGCCCGGCGCCCACCGGGGCGGCGTGCCCCCACAGGTCGCTGTTGTGGTGCAGCACCCAGCCGCGGGTGCCGTACAGGCCCCGCGCCACCGCGGCGCCCGGCCCGGCCGCCACCCGGTCGAGCAGGTCCAGCAGCGGCTCGTGGCACTCGGGCAGGTTTGTGGTCTCGGCGAGCCAGTACGTCATCTGCGCGTTGATGTTGAGCGTGTAGGCGCTGCTCCACGGGCCGGGCAGCTCGGCGTTCCAGATGCCCTGCAAGGTGGCCGGCGGCCCGCCCGGCCGTGACGACGACAGCAGCAGGTACCGCCCGTAGTGGAACGCCAGCGCCGTGAGGACCGGGTCGTGCAGCCCGGCGCTGCGCGCCACGCGGACGTCGGTCGGCAGGTCGTCGGAGACCTCGTGGGTGTCGGGGACGGCGGTCCCGAGCCGCAGCTCCGCACGGTCGTAGAGCGCCCGGTGCGCGACCACGTGCGCGGCGCGTACGGCGGCGGTGCCCGACGTCGTCCCGCCCGCCCCGGTCCACCGGCTCACCGCCGTGCGGAGCAGGCCGAGCGCGCGGGCGCGGGCGTCGGCGGCGTCGGCGGTAGCCGTTGCGGCGCGGGCGGCTGCGGTGGCCGTGGCGACGACGACGACGTGCTCGCGAGCCGCCGGCGCTCGCAGCACCCCGTCGCCCGCGCACATTGCTTCGGCACCTTGTCGTCGACTCGGCACTTCGAACTGCCGAGTCGACGACGAACTGCCGAAGCAATGTGCGCCGTCCACCGGGCCGTCCACCGGGCCGTCCACCGCGCCGTCGCCGCTGAGCACCGCCACGGCCACCGCTCCCCGGCGGCCGACGGCGTCGTCGTACCGGACCGGCTCGGGGACGTCCTCGTGACCCGGGGCCACGTCGACGGGCAGGAGGACCTCATGAACGAGGACGGCACCGGGCGGCAGGCCGTCGACAGCCGGCGAGGACCCGCCGTCGGACCCGCCGTCGGACCTGTTGTCCGGCACTGGCGGGGCGTCGCGCAGCAGGCTCGACACCCGCAGGGCGAGCGGGACGGGGCGCTCGCTGCGGACGGTGTGCACCACCACTCCCAGCACGGCGTCGGCCCAGGTCTCGTGGTGCACGCGGCCGGCCCGGGCGTCGTCGTACGTGTGCCAGGCGACCGCCTCGCGCAGGCTCAGCCCCCGCGCGTACCCGGCGTCCGCCCCCACTCCCGGCGCGGCCCCCACTCCCGGCGCGGCCCCCACTCCCGGCGCGGCCCCCACCCCCGCCCCCGGGACCGGCGGCGACGGGGCGTCGGAGACGTCGTCGCCCAGCGTGAGGCGCAGCTCCGCGAGGGGGAGGTACGCCTGCACCCAGGGCGTCTGGAGGTCCTGGAGCAGCTCCTCGGCCCGGTGGACGTCGCCCGCCGTGACCGCCGCCCGCACGGCCTCGAGGTGCTCCGGGCCGCGTGCCCGCGTCCCCGCGAGGGGGTCCGGCGGCGTGGCCGGCCCGGACCAGGCGGTGAGGTCGTTGAGCCAGAGGTGCTCGCCGCCCGGGAGCCCGGCGCACATCGCGGCCCGGAACCCGTTGCCTACCGGAAGCGCTTCGACCCAGGATCGTGCAGGCCCGCGGTACCGGAGCTCGTGGGCGGCGGACGCACCGTGCGCGCTGCGAACATCTACGGCTTCCGGTCCGTGGGGCGCGGCTTCCGGCGCATTCATCGGCGTGTACTCCTCGCAGCGGGTGGCTCGGCGGCGGTGCCGACAGTGCGGGCGGAGGTGCGGACGGCGTTGTCCCACACGCTGGACACCCTGGCCGCCACAGGCTACCTTGTTGAAACGCTTCGACGGAGCCGACGGGCAAGGATGCTCGGGTGGGACAGGTGCAGGGGGGTCGAGTGGTGCGGGGGACAACTGTGGGGTGGTCGGCGTCGTCCGCCTCCCGTACGGCGCCCGGGGGACGTGGCCGGTTCTCGGCGCTGACGCGCGACCTGGGCCTGTGCTTCGGGGGCGACTACAACCCGGAGCAGTGGTCGCCGGAGGTCTGGCGCGAGGATGCTCGTCTCATGCGCGAGGCGGGCGTGAACCTGGTGACCGTCGGCGTCTTCAGCTGGGCGCGGTACGAGCCGAGCCCCGGCATCCGCGACTTCACCTGGCTCGAGGAGGTGCTGGACCTCCTCTACGAGCACGGCGTGGCCGTGGACCTGGCGACGCCGACCGCCTCGCCGCCCGCCTGGCTGGGCATCCTCCACCCCGACACGCTGCCCGTGGACCACGACGGGGTGCGCCTCGTCGCCGGCTCGCGCAACCACTTCAGCCCGGCCTCACGGACGTACCGGGAGCACGCGCTCGCCATCACGTACGACCTCGCGGAGCGGTTCTCGGCCCACCCGGCCGTGCGGATGTGGCACATCGGCAACGAGTTCGGGCAGGTCTGCTACGGCGACGAGGCGGCCGAGGCGTTCCGCGTCTGGCTCAAGGCCCGGTACGGCACGGTGGACCGGCTGAACGAGGCCTGGGGCACGGCGTTCTGGTCGCAGCACTACGCCTCGTTCGAGGAGGTCCTGCCGCCGCGCCGCACGCCGTACCACGTCAACCCGACGCAGGCCCTGGACTTCCGCCGGTACTCGTCCGACCTGCTGCGCGACCTCTACCGCGAGCAGCGGGAGGTCATCCGCGCGGTCGACCCCGAGCGCCCCATCACCACCAACTTCATGGGCTTCTTCCCGCTCGTCGACTACTGGTCCTGGGCGGCGGACCTCGACGTCGTCGCCGACGACGCGTACCCCGACCCGAGCGACCCCCACGCCCCGTCCACCGCCGCGCTGACCCAGGACCTCATGCGGTCCCTCGGCGGCGGCGACCCCTGGGTCCTCATGGAGCAGGCGGCGGGCGCCGTCAACTGGCGCGGCCACAACCTGCCGAAGAGCCCCGAGCGCACCCGCCTGGAGTCGCTGCAGGCAGTCGCCCGCGGAGCCGACGGCATCTGCTTCTTCCAGTGGCGCGCCTCGCGCGCCGGCGCCGAGCGGTTCCACTCCGCGATGCTGCCGCACGCCGGCCCCGACACCCGCGTGCACCAGGGCGTCCGGGCGCTCGGGGCGGACCTCGCGCGCCTGCGCCCCCTCGCGGGGACCCGCGTCCCGGCCCGGGTCGTCGCCGTGTTCGACTGGTCGTCCTGGTGGGCGTCGGGCGAGGTCGGCGGACCCACCGACCGGTTCGACGCGCTCGCCCAGCTCCGCGCCTGGTACCGCCCGCTGTGGGAGGACGGCGTCGCCGTCGACCTCGCCCCGCCGGGGGAGGACCTCGTCGGCTACGACGTGGTCCTCGTGCCGAACCTGTACCTCCTCGGCGAGCACTGCGCGGAACAGCTCCAGGCCGCGGTCCGGCAGGGCGCGCAGCTCGTCGTCGGCCCGTTCTCCGGAGTGGCCGACGACGACGCCCAGGTGCACCCCGGCCGCTCGCCGGCGCTGCTCCGCGACGTGCTCGGTGTGAGCGGCGAGGAGTGGGCGGCGCTGCCCGACGGGGGCGTGGCGCTCGCGGTCGCGGGCGTGCTCCTCGACGAGGCCGCGGCAGGCAGCGGTGCTGCGCCCGGGCGGGCCGCCGCCCCGGGCGGCACGGACGCCCGGGGCGCGCGACCGGCGTCGGGCAGCCGGGCCACCGTGCTCGGCGAGCTGCTGCGCGCCGAGGGCGCCCAGGTCCTGGCGCGCTACACGGACGGCCACCTGGCCGGCGCGCCGGCCGTGACCCGGCACGACGCCGGGGCCGGCACGGCCTGGTACCTCGGCACCCTGCCCTCGCCGGAGCTGCTCGCCGCGGTCCTGCGCGGGGCGGTGCGGCGCGCGGGCGTCGAGCCGGCGCTGCCCGGCCTGCGCGGCACGGGCGTGGAGGCGGTGCGACGGGGTGACTCCCTGTTCCTGCTGAACCACGCCGACACCCCGGCCCGGGTCGCTGTGCCCGGCCGGTACACCGACCTGCTGACCGGCGTCGCCGTCGACGACTCGGTCGAGCTCGACCCGTGGGGGGCCGTGGTTCTTATGGAGAGGAACGCATGAAGTTCACGGATGGCTACTGGAAGCTGCTGCCCGGAGTCGCGATGCTGCGGCCCCGCTGGGTGGACGAGGCGGTCGCTGACGGCGACCGGCTCGTGGTGCACGCGCCCACGGCGCCGATCCACGACCGTGGCGACACGCTCAACCGGCCGCTCGTCACGGTGACGTTCGACGCGCCGATGGACGACGTGATCGGCGTGCGGATCGAGCACCACCGCGGCCGCCGCGACCGGGGGCCGCACTTCGCCGTGCGGCGGGAGGCGGCCGACGTCAAGGTGGTCGCCCCGGGACCGGGGGACGCGGCGGCGTCGATCACGTCGGGCGGCCTCACGGCCCGCGTGTCGGTGGACGCGCCGTGGCAGGTGGACTTCGAGGCGGGCGGGCAGGTGCTGACGTCGTCGTCGGACCGGAGCGTCGGCGTCGCGACCACGGCGG
This sequence comes from Antribacter gilvus, assembly GCF_003946865.1. Lineage (GTDB taxonomy): Bacteria > Actinomycetota > Actinomycetes > Actinomycetales > Cellulomonadaceae > Antribacter > Antribacter gilvus. Next base: position 220,490 of record NZ_QXTH01000002.1, on the reverse strand, counting down.
AGGGCACGTTCGTGCACGAGCAGCTCAGCCTGGACGTGGGCGAGCACGTGTACGGCCTGGGCGAGCGCTTCGGCGCGTTCGTCAAGAACGGCCAGAGCGTGGACGTCTGGAACGAGGACGGCGGCACCGCCAGCGACCTGGCGTACAAGAACGTGCCGTTCTACCTCACGGACCGCGGGTACGGCGTGTTCGTGGCGCACCCGGAGCGGGTGTCGTTCGAGGTGGGGACCGAGGTGGCGTCCCGGACGCAGTTCTCGGTGCCGGGGGAGCACCTGCAGTACTACGTGATCCACGGGCCCACGCCGGCCGACATCCTGCGCCGGTACACGGCGCTGACCGGCCGGCCGCCGCAGGTCCCGGCCTGGTCGTACGGTCTGTGGCTCTCGACATCGTTTACGACCGACTACGACGAGGCCACCGTGACCTCCTTCGTGGACGGGATGGCGGAGCGCGGAATCCCGCTGAGCGTCTTCCACTTCGACTGCTTCTGGATGCGGCAGTTCCACTGGTGCGACTTCGTCTGGGACCCGGCCACCTTCCCCGACCCCGAGGGCATGCTCGCGCGCCTGCACGACCGCGGGCTCCGGGTCAGCGCCTGGATCAACCCCTACATCGCGCAGCGCTCGCACCTGTTCGACGAGGGCGCGCGCCTGGGATACCTGGTCCGCACGGCCGAGGGCGACGTGTGGCAGTGGGACCTGTGGCAGGCGGGCATGGGCCTCGTGGACTTCACCAACCCCGAGGCGACGGCCTGGTACCAGGGCAAGCTGCGCGAGCTCCTGCGGCAGGGCGTGGACTGCTTCAAGACGGACTTCGGCGAGCGCATCCCCACCGAGGTGGTGTGGCACGACGGGTCCGACCCGCAGCGCATGCACAACTACTACGCGTACCTCTACAACCGTGCCGTCTTCGAGGTGCTGGAGGAGGAGCGGGGCGCGGGCGAGGCCGTCGTCTTCGCGCGGGCGGCGACCGCCGGGACCCAGCAGTTCCCGGTCCACTGGGGCGGCGACTGCGAGTCCACGTTCGCGGCGATGGCCGAGTCCCTGCGCGGTGGCCTGTCGCTCGCCCTGTCGGGCTTCGGTTTCTGGAGCCACGACATCGGCGGCTTCGAGGGCACGCCCGACGCCGCCGTGTTCAAGCGGTGGGTGGCCTTCGGCCTGCTCTCGTCGCACTCGCGCCTGCACGGGTCGAGCTCGTACCGCGTGCCGTGGGCCTTCGACGAGGAGGCCGTGGACGTCACGCGCGCCTTCACGCGCCTGAAGATGCGGCTCATGCCGTACCTGGGCCGGGTCGCGGACGAGGCCACCGAGCGGGGCCTGCCCGTGATGCGGCCGATGCTGCTCGAGTTCCCGGCCGACCGCACCGCCGCGACGGTGGACACCCAGTACCTGCTGGGCGACTCGCTGCTGGTGGCGCCGGTGTTCCGCGTGGACGGGCGGGTCGAGTACTACGTCCCGGAGGGCACCTGGACGCGCTTGCTGCCCGACGGCGAAGGGCTGCTCCCGCGCACCGTGTCGGGACCGCGGTGGGTCACCGAGGAGCACGGCTTCGACTCCCTCCCGCTGCTGGTGCGGCCGGGTACCGTCCTGCCGGTCGGCGGGCGGGACGACCGCCCGGACTACGCCTGGGCGGAGGGCGTCACCCTGCGGTTGTTCGAGCTCCCCGACGGCCATGACGAGGTCGTGACGGTGCCGGGAGGCGACGGGGCCGCGGCGACGTACCGGGTGAGACGGGAGGGCGACGTCGTGCGCGTGTCGTCCGACGACGCGCCGGGGCCCTGGGCGGTGGAGGCCGCGGGTCTCACAGAGCGGACAGAAGGCGCGGGAGCGCTCTCTCTGTCAGTGTCGACGGCTAACCTGACGGCATGAGCACCCCACGCACTTTCCCCGACGGCTTCGTCTGGGGCTCGGCCACCGCGTCCTACCAGATCGAGGGAGGCGCCACCGAGGGCGGCCGCGGCCCGTCGATCTGGGACACCTTCTCGCACACGCCGGGCAAGACGCTGAACGGCGACACCGGCGACGTCGCGGACGACCACTACCACCGGTGGCAGGAGGACGTGGAGCACATCAAGAACCTGGGCCTCGGTGCCTACCGGTTCTCGATCGCCTGGCCGCGGGTCCAGCCGGGCGGCAGCGGGGAGTTCAACCCCGAGGGCATCGCGTTCTACTCGGGTCTGGTCGACGCGCTGATCGAGGCCGGCGTGAAGCCGGTCGTCACGCTCTACCACTGGGACCTGCCCCAGGAGCTCGAGGACCAGGGCGGGTGGGCCAACCGCGAGACGGCGTACGCGTTCGCGCGCTATGCCCGCCGCATGGCGGAGGAGCTGGGCGCGCGCATCGACACGTGGACCACGCTCAACGAGCCGTGGTGCTCGGCGCTGCTCGGCTACGCCTCCGGCGTGCACGCGCCCGGTCTGACCGACCAGGTGACGGCCCTGCGCGCGATCCACCACCTCAACCTGGCCCACGGCCTGGCGGTGCGGGAGATCCGTGACGTCCTGGGCGAGCAGGCCAAGACGTCGCTCACGTTGAACCTGCACGTGATCCGGCCGGACGACCCGTCGTCGGACGCTGACGTCGAGGCCGTCCGGGAGGCGGACGAGATCGCGAACGGCGCGTTCCTCGGTCCGGTGCTCGACGGTGCCTACCCGGCCGGGCTGATCGAGCGCACCTCGGGCCTGACCGACTGGTCCTTCGTCGAGGACGGCGACCTGGAGATCACCAACCAGCCGCTCGACGTGCTGGGCGTGAACTACTACTCCACCGCCCGGGTGCGCCGGTACGCCGGCTCGGGCGAGCGGCAGCAGGCCGACGGCCACAAGGACTCCGAGGGCTCGCCCTGGATCGGGGCCGACGACATCGAGTTCCTGCAGCAGCCCGGCCCGTACACGGCGATGGGCTGGAACATCGAGCCGCAGGGCCTCACGGACCTGCTGCTCTCGCTGCACGAGTCGTACCCGGACCAGCCGCTCATGATCACGGAGAACGGCGCGGCGTTCGACGACGAGGTGTCGGCCGACGGCCGGGTCCACGACGACCTCCGGGTCGCCTACCTGCACGACCACGTCGAGGCGCTGGGCCAGGCTCTCGACAAGGGCGTGGACGTGCGCGGCTACTTCGCCTGGTCCCTGCTCGACAACTTCGAGTGGGCCTACGGCTACGACCGTCGCTTCGGGATCATCCGCGTGGACTACGACACGCAGTTGCGCACCTGGAAGGACTCCGCCCACTGGTACCGCAAGCTCGCGACGACGAACTCGGTGCCGGCGGTCACGGACATCGAGGCGTAGGTGGAGGCGGCGGCCGGCCGCGTCGTCGGGTCCGGGACCTCCCGGGCGCTCGACGCGCACCTGGACGCGCTGCGCCTCAGATCACGCGTACCCGCCCTGTCCGCGGCCGTCGGCCGCGGCGGGCGGGTCGTGTGGTCGCGCGTCGCGGCGGCGCCGGGCGCGGTCGTGGGCGACGACGGCGCGGGCGGGCCGGTGCGCGGGCCGGTGCGCGGGCCGGTCGCGGCCGGCGCCTTCGGTTCCGGTGCCGCGCCGGGGCTCGCGTTCCGGATCGGGTCGATCACCAAGCCGATGATCGCCGTGGCGGTGCTGCGGCTCGTCGAGGCGGGGCGCGTGGGCCTGTCCGACCCGATGGGCCGGCACGTGCCGGACGCGCCGGTGCCGGGCGCGACGCTCCGCCACTACCTGACGCACACGAGCGGCCTCCCCGCCGAGCCGGCGGGGCCCTGGTGGGAGCGCCACGGCGGCTGCTCCTGGGACGACCTGGTCGCCATGCGCCTGCCCGCCCTGTGGGAGCCGGGCGAGCGGTACCACTACTCGAACACCGGGTACGCGGTGCTGGGCCGTCTGGTGGAGCAGGCGCACGGCAGGTCGTGGGACGAGGTGCTGCGCGACGAGCTGTGGGCGCCTCTCGGCATGGCGTCCACCGCGCGGACGCCGGCCGGGGCGCGTGCCGTGGGGTACGCGGTGCACCCGCACACCGACCTCGTGCTCCGCGAGCCCGTGCCCGGCTACCTCGCGATGGGTCCGGCGGGCGAGGTCTGGTCCACACCCGCTGACCTGGTGCGGTTCGGCGCGTGGCTCGTCGGCGTCGGCCCGGCCGAGGTGGACCCCACGGTGGCCGACGGCGTGCTGTCCCTCGCCGCCCGCCGGTCCCTCGCTGTCCCGCGGGTCGTGGTGGACGACGACGGGCCTGCGGGCGGTCCCTGGACCACCTCGCACGGGCTCGGGGTCCGGGTGCGTCAGGACGGCCCGCTGCGCACGGTGGGCCACGGTGGCTCCGTGCCGGGCTTCACGGCCGACCTCCGGGCGGACGTGGCCACGGGGGACGTCGTCGCGGTCTGTGGGAGCTCCACGGGCGGCTTCGGCAACGGCGCGGGGTTCCTCCGCCTGCTCCAGGACCTGGAACCGCCCCTCCCGGCGCTCCTGGACCCTGTGGAGGAGGTCTGGGACCCGGCGCTCACGGGCACGTGGTACTGGGGTCCGAGCCCGTACACGCTGAGCGTGGACGCCGCCGGGCGGGTGGTGCTGCGCTCGTCGTCGGACGGCGGGCGAGGTTCCGTGTTCGCGCCTGTGGCGGACGGCACCTGGGTGGGCGTGGAGGGCGGCTACTGGCTCGGCGAGCGGCTGCGCGTGGTCCGTTCCGAGGGCGGCGCGGTGGCGCTCGACGCCGGGACCTTCCACCTCTCACGGACTCCGTACGACCCCGCGACACGCCCGCCCGGAGCGCTCGACGGGACGGCCTGGATGGGGCTACCCTCTGCTCTCTGATGCTGACTCCAGAACGTGTCGACCACTACATCTCGTAGGCGCGCGCCTGTCAGACACTAGGTGTAGTGTTTGAGGCATCGGGAGCCGCAGGCTCCCAGGTAAAGAACATCGGCGTAGTTCCACGCGTGTTCTTCGAGGTCACAGGCCGTCGGAGACGCCGTGGAGGGGACACAAGGGGAGGCGAGGACATGAGCGTCACGGTGTACAGCAAGCCGGCTTGCGTCCAGTGCGACGCGACGTACCGGGCACTGGACCGCAAGGGTATCGAGTACACGGTCGTCGACATCACGCAGGACGCGGCGGCGCTCGAGATGGTCCGTGGCCTCGGCTACCTGCAGGCCCCGGTCGTCGTGGCTGGCGAGACCCACTGGTCGGGCTTCCGCCCGGACCAGATCGGCGCGCTCGCCGCGCTGCAGACCGCGCGCGCCTGACGCGCCGGCGCCGCAAGGCGCCCACCAGCCGGCGACACGCCGCCGGGCTCCGGCCCGGCGGTGTGGGCTCCCGGCAACGGCCCCGGAACGACGGCTAAGGAGGTCGGGCGATGGGTTCTCTCGTCTACTTCTCCAGCGTCTCGGAGAACACGCACCGATTCGTGCAGCGCCTCGGACTCGAGGAGCTGGGCATCTCTGTGCACCGGATCCCGTTGCGGCCGGCCGACGGTTTTCTGACGGTGGACGAGCCCTACGTCCTCGTGGTCCCCACCTACGGCGGGGGCAACGAGGGCGGGTCCGTGCCCCGGCAGGTGAGGAAGTTCCTCAACGACGAGCACAACCGGTCGTTCATTCGTGGCGTCATCGCCGCGGGGAACACCAACTTCGGAGCGGCGTACTGCATCGCCGGGGACATCATCGCTGCCAAGTGCAGCGTCCCCTACCTGTATGCGTTCGAGCTCCTGGGTACAGCGGAGGACGTCTCGCGCGTCCGCGACGGATTGGGACGATTTTGGCAACGACAGTCACAGAACTCGGGACTGACCCGGCTCTCGGCCTGAGCGGGGACGCCGCGCAGGCTCCCGTCGCGCCGCTCGAGCTGGGCGGGGTCCAGCTCGACTACCACGCGCTCAACGCGATGCTCAACCTGTACGGCGCGGACGGGAAGATCCAATTCGACCGGGACCGTGAGGCGGCGCGGCAGTACTTCCTGCAGCACGTCAACAAGAACACGGTCCAGTTCGAGACCCTCGACGCCAAGCTCGACCACCTCATCGAGAACAAGTACTACGACCCGACGGTGCTGGCGAAGTACTCGCGCGCCTTCGTCAAGGAGCTCTTCCAGCTCGCGTACTCCAAGGACTTCCGCTTCGACACGTTCCTCGGCGCGTTCAAGTACTACACGTCGTACACGCTGAAGACGTTCGACGGGAAGAAGTACCTGGAGCGCTTCGAGGACCGCGTGTCCATGGTGGCGCTCGGCCTGGCCGACGGCGACGAGCAGACCGCCCGCGACATCGTCGAGGAGGTCATCTCCGGCCGGTTCCAGCCGGCGACGCCCACGTTCCTCAACGTCGGCAAGGCGCAGCGCGGCGAGCCCGTGTCCTGCTTCCTGCTGCGCATCGAGGACAACATGGAGTCCATCGCGCGTGGCATCAACTCCGCCCTGCAGCTCTCCAAGCGCGGTGGCGGCGTGGCCCTGCTGCTCTCGAACATCCGCGAGCACGGCGCGCCGATCAAGCACATCGAGAACCAGTCGTCGGGCGTCATCCCCGTGATGAAGCTGCTCGAGGACTCCTTCTCCTACGCCAACCAGCTGGGTGCCCGCCAGGGTGCCGGCGCCGTGTACCTGCACGCGCACCACCCGGACATCCTGCGCTTCCTCGACACCAAGCGGGAGAACGCGGACGAGAAGATCCGCATCAAGACGCTCTCCCTGGGCGTCGTGATCCCGGACGTCACGTTCGAGCTCGCCAAGAAGAACGCCGACATGCACCTCTTCTCGCCGTACGACGTGGAGCGCGTGTACGGCGTGCCGTTCGCCGACATCAGCATCACGGAGAAGTACGACGAGCTGGTCGCCGACGGCCGCGTCCGCAAGACGACCATCAAGGCGCGCGACTTCTTCCAGACGCTCGCGGAGCTGCAGTTCGAGTCGGGCTACCCGTACGTCATGTTCGAGGACACGGTGAACCGCGCCAACCCCATCGAGGGCCGCATCACGCACTCGAACCTGTGCTCGGAGATCCTGCAGGTGTCGACGCCGTCCACGTTCAACGAGGACCTGTCGTACCAGACCGTGGGCCGCGACATCTCCTGCAACCTGGGCTCGCTGAACATCGCGCGCACCATGGACTCGCCGGACTTCGCACGCACCATCGACACGGCCATCCGGGCCCTCACGGCGGTGTCCGACCAGACGAGCATCGAGTCCGTCCCGTCGATCAAGCTCGCCAACGAGATGGGCCACGCCATCGGCCTCGGCCAGATGAACCTGCACGGCTACCTCGCCCGGGAGCGCATCTACTACGGGTCCGAGGAAGGCATCGACTTCACGAACATCTACTTCTACACGGTCGCCTTCCACGCGATCGCGGCGTCCAACCGCCTCGCGATCGAGCGGGGCCGGGCGTTCGGCGGGTTCGAGAAGTCGACGTACGCGAGCGGCGCCTACTTCGACAAGTACACCGACCAGGTGTGGGAGCCGGCCACCGACCGCGTGCTCCAGCTCTTCACCGAGTCCGGCGTGCGGATCCCGACGCAGGCGGACTGGAAGCAGCTCAAGGCGTCGGTCATGGAGCACGGCATCTACAACCAGAACCTGCAGGCCGTGCCGCCCACCGGGTCGATCAGCTACATCAACAACTCGACGTCGTCGATCCACCCCGTGCCGGCCAAGGTCGAGATCCGCAAGGAAGGCAAGATCGGCCGCGTCTACTACCCCGCTCCGTACATGACGAACGACAACCTGGAGTACTACCAGGACGCGTACGAGATCGGGTACGAGAAGATCATCGACACGTACGCCGCGGCGACGCAGCACGTGGACCAGGGCCTGAGCCTCACGCTGTTCTTCCCGGACACCGTCACGACCCGCGACGTCAACAAGGCGCAGATCTACGCCTGGCGCAAGGGCATCAAGACGCTGTACTACATCCGCCTGCGCCAGATGGCGCTGGAGGGGACCGAAGTGGAAAACTGCGTCAGCTGCATGCTCTGAGCGCGAGAGAGAAGAAGATGTCACCCACAGGAAAGCTCAAGCTCATCGATCGCGTCAGCGCGATCAACTGGAACCGTGTCGAGGACGAGAAGGACGTCGAGGTCTGGGACCGCCTGGTCGGCAACTTCTGGCTGCCCGAGAAGGTCCCGGTGTCCAACGACATCCAGTCGTGGAACACCCTCTCCGCCGCTGAGAAGGTCATGACCACGCGGGTCTTCACCGGCCTCACGCTCCTGGACACGATCCAGGGCACGGTCGGCGCCGTGTCGCTCATCCCCGACGCGCTCACCCCGCACGAGGAGGCGGTGTACACCAACATCGCGTTCATGGAGTCGGTGCACGCCAAGAGCTACTCGTCGATCTTCTCCACGCTGATCTCCACCAAGGAGATCGACGAGGCGTTCGCCTGGTCGGAGGAGAACCCGTACCTGCAGAAGAAGGCGGAGATCGTCCTCGAGTACTACCGGGGCGACGACCCGCTCAAGCGCAAGGTCGCCTCGACCATGCTCGAGTCGTTCCTCTTCTACTCGGGCTTCTACGCGCCGATGTACTGGTCCTCGCGGGCGAAGCTCACGAACACGGCCGACCTGATCCGCCTCATCATCCGCGACGAGGCCGTGCACGGGTACTACATCGGCTACAAGTACCAGAAGGGCCTGCAGCTGGTCACGGAGGCCGAGCGCGAGGAGCTCAAGGCGTACACGTTCGACCTGCTCTTCGAGCTGTACGAGAACGAGGTCTCCTACACGGAGTCCCTGTACTCCGAGCTCGGGCTGGTTGAGGACGTCAAGGCGTTCCTCCGGTACAACGCGAACAAGGCCCTGATGAACCTGGGCTACGAGGCGCTGTTCCCCAAGGAGGACACCGACGTCAACCCGGCGATCCTCGCCTCGCTGTCGCCGAACGCTGACGAGAACCACGACTTCTTCTCGGGGTCGGGCTCGTCGTACGTGATCGGCAAGGCTGTGGAGACTGAGGACGACGACTGGGACTTCTGATCGTCTGATCGGAGCCCGAGCCCGGAAGGGCTGGTGAGGGGCCCGGAACCGCGGAATTCTGCGGTTCCGGGCCTCTTTGCGTGCCGACATCCAGAGACATGGGAGGTCGGAGATGGACAGGAATGGCCGTTCGAAGTGGCACGTGGGTGGCACGCGCACACCTGACCAGGGAGCGCCGGGTGGCTCGACGGGCCGAGTTTCGGCTCGCCGGGTCGCCGGTGCCGTGCCATTGCGTGCCACAGCAAAGGGCCGGGAGGTGCTGGGAACCGCGGTATCTCGCGGGTCCGGCCCTCTCGACTGTGCCAGTGGCACGGAGTGGCACGACTGGGCTCAGGAGTCCGTTCGAGGCCACCGGAGGGCACGATGAGTGCGACGACGAAGCAGCGGAGCCGGGAGACGTGGGGGAGCCTGCGCAAACTCCCGTCAGGCAGATGGCAGGCGCGCTACACGGCGCCCAACGGCGAGGCGTACTCGGCGCGGACCGAGGACGACAAGCCGCTGACGTTCCAGACGAAAACCGACGCGCGGGCCTGGCTCGCCGGGGTGCACACGAAGATCGCTCGCGGGGAGTGGGAACCGCCGGCTGTGGCGGCCGAACGGCGTCGTGCGGAGAAGGTCGCCGCGGAGGCGCGGGCGATCGGCTTCCGCGAGTACGCGGAGCGGTGGCTCGCGATGGTGCGCGAGCAGCCGAACCGGAGCGGGAAGATGCGGGCCGCTGGCACGATCCGGTCCTACCGGAGCAAGGTCGACGGCTACCTCGAGCCCGAGTTCGGGGACACACCCGTCCGGCACATCGACGACGCTCGGATTCAGAAGCTGAAGGTGCGGCTGGGCGCGATCCCGGCAGTCGCGAACCTCCGCTCGCCGAACAACGGGGTGACCCGGCCGGTGCTGATCGTGCTCATGATGATCCTGCGGCAAGCCGTGCGCGACGGGATCATCGCGGCGGTGCCGAACGTGTCGATCCCGCAGCAGAAGCCCGTGCGGCACGGGCCCGGTCATCGTCCCGGTGAGGATGTGCTGGAACCGCAGCAGGTCGAGGAGCTGTGGCGGGCGACGCCAGCTCCGCACGCCATCGCGATCCTGCTGGCCGCGTGGTGCCAACTCCGGCGTGGGGAGGTCCTGGGTCTGCAGCGCCGGGACATCGAGTGGCACGACGACGGGACGGCGACCCTGCACGTGAGCCGCCAGCTCAACGCGAACACGGGCGACTACACCGGGCCGAAGAGCGACGCGGGCAACCGCGCGCTCAGTGTGCCGAAGATCATGCGTGACCGACTGAGGGAGCATCTGCGAGACCACGTGGCGCCCGAGGCGAAGTCGCCCGTCGTCCCGACCTCGTCGCGGGGGAGCGTGCCGCTGTCGAACACGCGGTGGGGCTACATGTGGGGCGACGCACGTGACGCCGTCTCCGGCCTGCCCAAAGGATTCCGGTTCCACGATCTGAGGCACACCGGGCTGACGATCTTCGCGCAGGAGGGTGCGACGCTCGCCGAACTGATGCGGCGTGGCGGTCACTCGGACATCCAGGTCGTGCTCCGGTATCAGCACGCCACGATGGAGCGTGACCGAGAGCTCGCTGAGCGGATGAGTGAGCGGGCGGCGGCGAAGATCGCTGCGGCTGAGGCGGCTGCGACGACCGCGGCGGCCCAGGAGCGCGGCGAGGGCTGAGGGGCCCGGCGGCGGCGCAGCGATCCACTGCGCCGCCGCTCTGGCGACCGGTGCGCACCTGATTCCTGAGGACAGGTCTCGGGAGGTGCGACATGTCAGCTCGGAGGAACACGCCGCGAGGCGGCGCTGACGGCGCGCCCGCGTCGGGGCGGCTCGTTGCCCTCGACGAGGCGGCTGAGGCGTTGAGCGTGTCGGTCAAGACGCTCCGTCGCAGGATCGCGGACGGCACCGTTCGCGGCTACCGGGTAGGACGCCTCGTGCGGGTCGACGTCGACGAGGTACGCGAGGCGCTGGTCGTCGTCATCCCGACGGTGCGCTGACCCGTGTGCAGACCGGCTGGCGCTCGCGGCGGGGCCGAAGCGACCGGTATGTCCTGGGGCCGGTTCGGCGCCGGACAGCGTCCGGCACCGCGGAAATCCGCTTCGCGCAGATCCTCCGGTCCCGTTGATTCAACGGCTCCCACGATGACCGAATCATCCGGTCCCCGGCTGACCCGACGCCCATCGCGGCGGTGCCGTGACGAGGTGGCGGGCGCTGATCTCGCCGGTCCCAAGGTAGCAGCGCGCAGGTCTGAGCTTGGTGCCATTGCGCGGCGTGCCGCCTACGCGGTCGCGGCGGACGGCCGCCGCGACGCGGCTCGGCCCTCTGCCGGGCGGCTCGCTGAGGGGCCGGCGCGGCGGCCTGGCCCGCCGACCGCGGTGGCGCGAGCCACCACCAGCCCCATCGCCATCACCACTACATCCATCACCATCCACATCTACTTCAACATCACCTACTTCAACATCACCTACTTCAACATCACCTACTTCAACATCACCTACTTCAACATCACCTACTTCAACATCACCTACTTCAACATCACCTACTTCAACATCACCTACTTCAACATCACCTACTTCAACATCACCTACTTCAACATCACCAACCCATCAGCCACACCTCAGGCAGTTGAGGGCGGGGCTGCGGTTGCAGTGGATGTCACCGCCCTCGGCAGCGCCGGGCGCCGACCCGGGGGTGGTTCGCGGTGACGGTCTCGGTGCGGAAGATGAGTGCGGGCAACGGGTACGAGTACCTGGTGAAGTCGGTCCGTAACGCAGACCTCGACGCCCCCGCCCCGCCCCTCGCTGAGGGGTTGGCGGGTTCATGGGTGGACCCTGTCGCGGCGTACTACGCCGAGGCGGGGACCCCGCCGGGGTTCTGGCTCGGCGCCGCCGTCCAGGACCTCGGGCATGGCGAACTCGCCCCGGGGGATGCGGTCACGGCGACGCACTTGCAGCGGCTGCTCGGCGCGGGCGTCGACCCGATCGGACCTGGCTCCCACGCCGCAGTTCCTGCTCCGCGCCGACGGGACCACTACCCTGCGACCGAAGCACGCGACCGTCTACACCTCCGAAGCCGTCCTTCAGGCCGAGGAGCGGCTGCTGACCCTGTCGGCCGACACGACCGGCCCTGAGATGGCCGGGTCCCTCCTGCGGTCCGTCATCGGCGACGCGACCGGCCAGGGGATCGTCTCGGCGGCGCAGGGGGAGGCGGTGCTGTCGGTCGCGACGTCCGGCAGGGTGGTGGACGTGCTGGTAGGTCCGGCCGGGACCGGGAAGACGACCACGATGCGGTTGCTGCGCGCCGCGTGGGAGCACGCCCACGGCACCGGGTCGGTCGTCGGCCTCGCCCCCTCCGCCGCCGCCGCCGAGGTCCTGGCCGCCGAGCTGCGGATCGGGTGTGAGAACACCGCCAAGTGGCTCACCGACCACGCCGCCGGTCTCGTCGTGTTCCTGCCTGGGCAGCTCGTCATCATCGACGAGGCGTCCCTGGCCGGCACCCACACCCTGCACGCGATCACCGCCCACGCCGCAGATGTGGGGGCGAAGGTGCTGCTGGTCGGTGACCCGGCCCAGCTCTCCGCCGTGGAGACCGGCGGAGCGTTCAACCTCCTGGTCACGGAGAGACGCCGCACCACGGGCGAGGTGCCGGAGCTGACCGAGGTCCACCGCTTCACCCAACCGTGGGAGAAGACCGCCAGCCTGTGCCTGCGCGACGGGGACGCCGGGGTGCTCGCCGTCTACGAGGAGCACGACCGCATCCACGCAGGCACCACCGAGGAGATGACCCGGGCCGCCTACGAGGCATGGAAGACCGACGCCGACGCTGGGAAGGTCTCGGTGCTGATCGCGGCGGACGGGGCGACGGTCACCGACCTGAACCGTCGCGCCCGCGCCGACCGCCTCCTGGCCGGGACCGTGGACGACGGGCGCGCCGCCCGCCTCGCTGCCGATGTCGAGGCGTCGGCCGGGGACGTGATCGTGACGCGTCGCAACGACCGCACCCTGCGCCACGGACGCGATGGATGGGTCCGGAACGGCAACCTCTGGCAGGTGCTTGCCGTACACCGGGACGGGTCGGTCACCGCCCGCCGCATCGACCCCGACCAGCAGGCTCGTAAAACGCCCACCAGCGGAAACACGTCCCGCGGGAACCGCATCGGGGAAACCGTGCACGCCCAGCGCGGAACCGCTCACGCTCGGCGAGCAAACGCGCACACCGGCGCCGGGACGGTACGGCTGCCCGCCGCCTACGTCGCCCAGCACGTCGACCTCGCGTACGCAATCACCGCCCACCGCGCCCAGGGCCTGACCGTCGACACCGCCTACACCGTCGCCACCCCGACCATGACCCGCGAAGCGCTGTACGTCCCGCTCACCAGAGGACGAGACACGAACGTGGTGTTCGTGCCGGTCGACCAGCCCGACCACGACCAGAACCACGACCACGCAGCCCCCGGGCACCCCGACCACGAGATCCCCGACCTCGCGCGGGCACGGGCGGTCCTCGCCGGCATCCTCGCCCGCCCCGGCGCCGAGCCCACCGCTCACGAGACCCGCCACACCGAACACGAGAAGTACGCCTCGATCGCCAGGCTGGCCGGGGAGTACGACACCATCGCCACCCTCGCCCAACGACCCCGCTGGCATCGCCTCGTCACCCGCACCCTCCATGCGGAAGGCTTCACCGAGGCAGAGATCGCCGCAGTGGTGGAGTCCGAGGCGTTCGGACCCCTCTGCGCCCAGTTACGCCGCGCCGAAGCCAACGGCTACCAGGTCGATGCCCTGCTCCCACGCCTCGCCCGAGACCGCACGCTCTACGATGCGGACGACGTCGTCGCCGTCCTGCACCAGAGAATCGAGCACGCCACCACCCGCCCAGCAACCCACCGGTCACACCTGGTCGCTGGCCTGATCCCTCAGGCCCTCGGCCCCCTGCCCGACGACGTCCGTGACGCCCTCCATGCTCGCGCCAACCTCATCGAACAACGCGCCCGGGACCTCGCCCAGCAGGCCATCCGAGACGGTGAGCCGTGGATACGGCACCTGCCACCTCGACCGGTCGGGACTGCCGCCTACCACGACTGGAAGCGACTCGTCGTCGCCGTCGCCGCCTACCGCGACAGGTACGCCATCACCAGCGACATCCCGCTCGGTGACGCTCCCACCAGCCTGCTGCAGTGCGACCACGCACGACACCTAGCCGGGACGCTGCGCACCGTTCCGGCCATTCAACACGAGCGGCACCGACGTTCCCACCGCTCTGGGCGCGCCGGGCCAACGATCTGACATTCGGCGAGCAAAGGCCACCCCCGCGTATTCGTCAGATGCGTAGGGCCGCGGTGGATCGTCGTTGCATGGTAGCCGCCGGAGACAACCGATTCCGAGCGACGACAGGCTGGTGACGAGGTGTCATGTCCCGAGTGGCTATGTCCTACGCAACATCGAATGCCTTGCTTGTCGCAAATTGCACAAGAGCTGCAGCAAGGTGGACAGCCGTTCTTGCCTCGGCGTCCGTCTCTGCCCGTGTGGGCGTGAGTCCACCATGTCGAGATGTCTGTCCATCCCAGAGGGTCCTCATCATCGTCAATACGGTGGCAACTCCGCTGCTGCCCGTGTCCGCCACGGAGAAGTTCCACTTGCTTGGCTTAGCACTTATATCTCGGATCATAGTGCCGAGAGTTTGTTTGACATTGCTAGGCGATACGAGTGGCGCTAGTGCGGCTTCGACAGCTTTGATCGACTCGCTGTAGGCCTTTGGCGCATCCTTCTTGCGCCCATAGGCAGAATTCCAGGCCGCGACAAGGTGTTCGCTAGCCGATCCCTTCGCGCGCTCGGCAGTCTCGGTGACAGCGTTGCGGACCCCCGGTGCGAGGCGGAGCTCGAGCCCTCGGCCGTCGCTGCGCACGGTGTAGGCCGAATTGCCCGCCGCAAGGACCGTCCCGAGCATGTCCGACTTCGATACCCAAGGATCGAGTCGCTCCAGCAGAAGTTCCACGACGTCGAGCATCAAGCCCCGGTCGTTGAAGCACTTGCGGGCGAGTTCTTGCATCATGGTCTGCCAATCAGAACCAGGCAGGACCAGTCGGAGCTCTACTGCGAGCATCCGCAGGCGGACCTCGGTCTCGGTCTCGGAGTGAAAGTTGACCGCCGCAGACTGCACCCACTCCCAAACCTCCCGGACAAGGTGGTCGGGGACATCGTCGAATGGTTCTTCAAGATTCAGTCGCGCACGTCGGCGACCCGGCATCCAGCTCACGAGCGCAGACTACGCACCGCTCAGCTGCCGTCCCACCCGACACGCTCGAACAGTCGTTCGCCTATGTCGGCCGCCGCGAAGTTCTAGAGGGACGGGCGTGAATCTCGTCCGACACAGTTGTTGAGGAGAGATGCGGGACCGCCCGCAGTCCTACCGAGATCGGCGACGATCTCCGCCACGCGCCGACCGAGCAACCATGGATGGGTAGCCCGCACGGCTGGTCAGCACCCGCCCAAGTTGGGCTAGGCTTCAGCGGCAACGGCAGAGTCACTGGTAGCGCCATTGACTCACCGGCGGAGGAGGGCCCGACAGCATCGGGTGCTCACCGGCACCTACCGTCATGGCACGCTCGCCCTGGGGCTTGAGGTGCCGCCAGCATCGGAGTCTTGATGACCCAGTACAGCGTCATGTCCACAGGCGGTCGCGCAACCATGCTCGCCACGTGGCCCAACAACCCAGCAAGCACCACTATCAAGGTCACCACCTTGGCATCCTTCGACGCCGCATCAGATCTTGCTGAGGCGCTGACTGCAATGTCGGAGGCAGCCTGGTACGCGGCAGCCTGGCTCGACACCTGGCCTGCCATCGGCGATTACCAGATGCGGCTCGCCGAGTGGCTGCGTCGGCCGTCGATTGATTGCGGTGCCCCGGATCTGGACCTGTCTGCCTACCGGCATGACACCGCCGACGCTTCCAACGAGTACCTCGGTGCCCAGAGTTACGCGACCGAACTACTCAGCGACCTCGCGCACCCTCAGAGATTGGCGATCGCCGACGAGGTTGAGGTCGATGCAATCGCGGCCCATGAAACCTTGGCGGTCTTCGGCCGCGGGGGCGACGTTCCTACTGAGCGGGGCTGGCAGCTGCTCGAAGTGACGCGGGTGGAGCAGTTCGGCGGGGACCTGAACTACCTGCCCGACGGTGCTGCGGGTTGGGCTACGCGTTGGTTTCGGGCCGAAACCATCGCTGAACGGTGGGCGGCCCGGGGACATCTTCTTCGGATGGAGCAGCTGGTTGCCGCTTGCCTCGCGGTGGGTGGCAGGGCGGGTGCTCACCAAGAGCCTGTCCAGGCCCACTGCGTCTTCCCGGCCGAAGATGCCAAGGACACGGTCATCGTTTACGCCGAACCCCTGAGCGAACGCTACAGCGGCTACCGTGCGACTCCGCCGATGCGGGTGCGAATCCAAGAGGGCGGCTTGCCGACACGTACCCGAGAAATCGACCCGTACAACACAGCCGAATTTGCGGACTTTCTCGGTGATTGGGTACGTGCGGCTCAGTCGCGAATTTGATCAGCACGGGAGGCCCGAACTGGCGGGTGCAGGCAGGATGACGGCCATGCGTGAGGTTGAGGTTGCAAGGTCATCGCTGCTCTAGTTTGTCGCTGTCAGAGCGTACGCAGAGCGTTGCCGTGCCGGGCCCCCAGGAGGAGGGCCCCGGCACGGGAGATTCCCGTAGTCGACGGCGGGCTCGCGGCCGGGCGGGGCAGTCGCCCGGCCGCAAGATCAGGGGGTCATAAGGGCCGGGCGACGTCGAGGATGTAGAGGCCGCCGTGGTTTGCATCGTAGCGCCACTTGGGTCGGCCGTCCCTGGTCAGGGCGTATGCGTACCCGCCGGCCACGAGGGCGCGTTCGAGGTCGAGCATCGTCGCCCCGACGGCGGCCGGAAGGTCGGTGTGGTGGGCGATCATCGCGTCACCGTCCCCGGTCCAGACCTCGCAGGAGGCCAGCGCCGGGCCGGTGCCGTCGAGCCGGACCCGTACGGAGACGGGGTGCAGACGCGGGTGTAGTTCCTGCGCGAGGTCGCGGACCGCGTGCAGGAGTTCGACCGGTGGGGCGGTGGTCATGAGCCTGCTCCGGCTAGGGCCTGCGCCTCGACGGCGCGCGCGGTGGCTGGGCCGGTGAGCAGGTCCTGGAGCACCATCGCTGCGCCGTGCTCGGCCAGGGTTCCCGTGACGTGGTCGGCGGCGTCCTGTACGACCATCGGCGCGTGGCCCATGGCGTAGGAGCGGGCGGCCCACTCCATCGCCTCCAGGTCGTTCACGCCGTCGCCAACGAACACCGTGTGCTCGGGTGCGACGTCGACCCGGCGGCGGATCGCGTCGAGGGCAGAGGCCTTGGACAACCCGGCCGGAGTTACGTCCAACCACGACGGTGAGGCGGGGTTGACGGTGACCCCGAGGCCCCCGACCGGATCCAGGAGGAGTGCGGTGGCGTTCGGGGCCGACAGGATCACCCGTGGTACAGGCTCGGCGGTCAGGTCGTCGTCGGAGACCACGATCTGACGCCCGTTGACGTCAGCCCGGTCGAACAGCTCCGAGACGTGGTAGCCCCAGCCGACCTCCTCGACCGCGACCCGCACCCCAGGGCACAACCGGCGCGCCAGGCGAAGGACGGGGGCGACGTCGAGGGTCTGGCAGGACTCGACCCGGTACCCGCACGGCCACGTCCGGTCCAGCCGGGCCGTCACCGCCCCGTTCGATGCGACGACCCACGACCCGTCCAGCCCCAGAGCTTCCGCCACGGGGAGCACGCCGACGAGGGATCGGCCGGTGGCTAGGACGACGACGTGCCCGGCCGCCACGATCTCAGCGACCGCCTGGCGGGTGACGTCGGGGATGGTGTTCGTCCCGTCGGGGCAGAGGGTCCCGTCGATGTCGAGCGCGACCAGCAGACGTTCCCGTGCCATGTTCTGCGTGGTGTTCATCGTGTCGTCTCCGTGGGTTCTGCCGCCGCATCACTCGGCGCGGCTGTGCTGGTGGGCGGGATACGGCGTGGCAGTGCCTCGGTCAGCCGTGGCCGCCGTTCTTTGCCTGGTGGGGAGTTGCCGATGATGATGCAGGCCCCGCCCTCAGTGGCGAGTTCGTGAGCTACCCGGCTACGCATCGAGGCGAGGCGGGCCTGGGCGGGGACGATGACCAGGTGGGCGTTGTGGAACTTCGCGGTCTGGACGACCTGGCTGATCGTGAAGGTGTCGAACCGGTCGGTCACGATCTGCGCCAGCGCCAGGCCCTCGACCCGGGCGTAGTCGGTCACCGCATCCCGCTGGCCGTCCAGTGCCTCGCCCTCGGGAGCGCAGACGTAGCCGACCGCGACCGGGTTCACCGCACGACTCCGGCGTTGCGCAGCACGGACCGGACCTGGACCTCGAGCCCGTCACGCACCCCGGTCCACAGCGTGTGCCCCGGGACGAACATCCGATGATCGAGCGGGACGTCCAGATCGAGCGCTCGTGCGATCGCCTCACCATCGGCCAGCACCATCGGCTGGAGGCAGACCCGATCGCGGGTCACCGTGACCAGCTCGATGCGGTCACGCCCGACGGCGTCGACAATCCGAGATGCTGCTTGAAGTCCGTGATCGATACCCATCGGGCACCACCTCTCGTTGCTGGTGGCGGGACCAGGGGCGTCCCACCTACTGTTGTGAGCGGCATCACGCCGGCTCGGTCTTAACCCTCGGGGAATGCGCCCTGGAGTTGGACTGACAGGGGGTACGCGTTTCGGCGTACAGGCGCGGGCAATCGACAGGGGACGTCGCGTGGCAGCTCGGTCAACACTGACTCCGGTGCAGGGTGCAGCCCCGCACGGGGACGTCGGCGTGGTCGCGGCGTTCGTGTTCAAGCTGCTGCGGAGCGCGGTCGGGCGCCGTCAGACCGACATCGCCGAGTACCTGCGTGTCGACGTCAGCACGATCCAGGGATGGGAGAGCGGACGACGTCCGCTGTCAGCGCTGAGTGGTACGAGCCTGCTGCGGGTGCGCAACAGCCTGATCGCTTTGGGCGCACCGGCGGCGGCAGCCAACCTGCTCACGCCGGCCGTGGAGGCCGACGTGATCCTTTCGACGGCAATCAACGCGGGCCCCGTCGCCATCGACTCCCGTACTCACCCGCTCGGGGTTGCCGTCGTGCGCCGATCGCTGCTCGCCTTGGTCACCTGGCCGTTCACGGGCGTGGCGCCCGAAGCGCTGCGGGCGCTCGGGGCGCCGATGGGTCGAGGCCCAGCACCGAGGCACCCGCAGCTGAGCGTGGCGATGAAGGAGCGGTTCTTCGACCACCTGCTCACGGCGGCGGACTCAGCGCGCGGGACTGACGGCGCACTCCTACGTAGGCAGGCCGTCTACCTCCTTGGTTTCGATCACCGGCCGAGCACCATCGCGTGGCTCATCGGGGAGTTCCACCGGATCGTGCGGAGCAACAGCCTGACCCACGCCCCATCAGGTCTCCTCCTGGGCAGAGGGGCCGCCCTCGGGCTGGCGCGGCAGGGTGACCTCGACCCTGTTCGCCGGTTCATCGGGACCGACTTCACCGACCAGCAGCAGGTCACGGCGAACCTCGTCTACTGGGCGTACTGGCTTGGCGAGATCCCCGACGCCTACTCCTCGGACGGCGACATGCTCGCAGGGGGCGAGGTGGTCTGGACCGGGCACCGCGTGCTGGAGCACCTGCTGAACCATCTGAAGGAGCCGATGGGCGCTGACCTGAACGCCCACAGCCTGTGGGCGCTTGTCCAAGCCCGACCCAACCTGCTCGACGCGGGTCTGGTTCACCGTCTCGACGCATCGACAAAGGTCCAGGACGCCATCCATGATGGCCTGGACCAGCGTGCCCACCGTGAGTTGTCCGATGTGTACTTCGCCATCCGACTCGCCGGGCGATGACCAAGGAGGCACCCGCATGACCGACCACGTGACCGACCCGGAAGCTGCGAGCGTCGCGAACTTCGCCCATGAGATGGGTGTGCTCAAGCGTCTGCGTCGTGCCGGGTGGTGGCAGGCCGGTGTGCGTGACCCCGAGTCGGTCGCCGAGCACAGCCTCCGCGTGGCCCAGCTCGCCGCTCTCATCGCGGCCGAGGAGGGCGCCGACCCCGCGCGCGCCGCGTATCTCGGTCTGTGGCACGACTCGCAGGAGACCCGGATCACCGACCTCCCGCACTCGGCTCGTCCCTACCTCGGCAAGGCGAACAACGAGACCATCACCCGCGACCAGGTCGCCTACCTGCCCGACGCCGCCGCCAAGACCGTCAGCGAAGCCGTCGTCGAGTACGAGGCGCAAGAGACGCTCGAAGCCCGGTGCGCCAAGGACGCCGACAAGCTCGAATGCCTCCTCCAGGCCCTGGAGTACCGGGCCGCCGGCCACCAGTACGTCCAGAAATGGATCGACAGCTCACGCGCCGGACTCGGCACAACCTTCGCCGCACGCATCGCCGACGCCGCCCTCGCGGGCAGCCCCATGGCCTGGCACGACCAAGCCCAGCCCTGAATCCGGCGGTTCGCAACCAGCCGAGGTGTTGCAAACCCAAGTCTGAGTTGGTCAAGAACTGGGCGCGAATCTGCCTCGAGTTGTTTGAACCATGTTTCCGTCATCCCTACATGGAAGGATGTGTGACCCATTGATCGGACGTCGCTGGCTCTCCGACGAGTACGCTGCATGGAACGAGACCTGGGGTGCTCCATTTGGTCACGGCATCGAGAGATCCCACGCACATTGGAAACTTGTAAGTGAATATCAGGGCCGCTACGGCGGCGGCGGCGGGGTAGAACTTGTCCGACGGTTTGGCCCGTTCGCGATGCAGCTAAACTCCACGAACCGGCGCCTAGAGTATCCGTGGGCGTACGACCAACTTCGCAAAATCGGCGCCGAGACTATCCTCGAAATCGGCGGCGGTTTGTCAGGACTTCAGTTTGCGCTCGCATCTGAGGGCGCGACGGTAGTTAACGTTGACCCTGGTGAGGCCGGGTTCTCGATTGAGGCTGAGTGGTTTGAATCTGTCAATCGAATGCTTGAGACGAGGGTTGTCCACCACCGAAGCCGTCTCGCGGATGTCGAGTTGCCTGACAACTCATTCGACGCCGTTCTCTGCGTTTCGACCCTTGAGCACCTCAGTGACCCTGAAGTCGACCAGATTCTTGCGGGCGCGCACCGGCTGTTGACGGTGGGCGGACGCCTCATTCTCACGGTCGATCTCTTCCCAAATGTCGCCCCCTTCACCAGCAAGCCTTCGAACAGATTCGGAACTAACATTCGTCTGTGGCAGAAGCTGATCGATGCCGGGTTTCTCATCGAGGAGGGGGTTTCGGAAGAGATTTGCGGCTCTCCAGATTTTGACCCGGAGCGGGTGCTGGCTGAGTTGGAAGAATTCATGATAGGTGAAGACTATCCTGCGCTCGTTCAACTCATTGTTGCGCGCCCAACGTGAGGATATTGAGAATGTGATCGATTTTCATGCAGGGGCGTCAGGGTGGCTCTGGGCGGATGAGAGTGTCCCTGTGAGCAGCGGGGACGCTCGGGAACCTCGGCTTGAGAGGTCCGAGAGCCATGCGCAGTAGCAGAACTCGTGGCGGTCACAACGTGGGCAGGAAGGAGACGCCCATGGCTCGACCGAGCCGATGAAGATCGCACGAGACCCGTGCCCAAGGCCCTCAGCTGCTTGCGCTGTTGTACCGGACCAACCCGAATTGCCAGATGAGCGCGGTGAGAGAACACGACACGAGGACGACGGCCGGGGCGAGCACGAGGCCCGCGGTCGGGTCCAGGAGCTGTTCGGCGGGGAACGAGCCGATCAACGCGGCGGGCGCGAACGAGACGAGCACGATCTGCATTGTTCGCGGGAAGAACTGGCGCGGGTACTGGCCGGCGCCTCGCCAGGCGGCGGCCAGGTCGTTGACAGGTTCGATCGAGCGCACCCAGAAGGCGAGCAGGGTCAGGTCGGCCCAGAAGGCGCAGTAGGCAATCGTCCCGGCGAAGGCCCAGGCGATCATGGCGAGTACGCCTTCCGGTCCCAGCCCGAGGTCGAAGGTGGAAGCGGCGACGACCAGTATGGCCGTCCCGCTCACGCACCGCCCGAGTTCGGTGGGCTGGATCCAGCGCAGCACCGCGTAGAAGAAGGTGGGCACCGGCCTGACGAGCGCGAGATCGAGCTCGCCCTTGCGGATCGCCGAGTCGAACCGCCGCAGGCCGGGCGTCACGAAGCAGTCCATCAGCCCGGTGGTGATGGCGAAGACCCCGACCGTGAGGACGGCGGCCTCCGGACGAGCCGAGTCGGTTCGGACGTAGGTCGTCAGGATCAGTACCGGAAGGATGCCGACGATCAGCTCGCCGATGCCGGCGAACAGGTGGAGCCACGCCTGGGAGCGGAACTGGAGGTCTCGCATGACTGCCTGCCGGAAGAGGTTCAGCCAGACCAGGATGGTGACGCGTGCGGTCCGCGCGTTCATGCTCCGGCCCCGCTGTACCGGCGCAGGCCACGGACCCAGACGAATCGGGCGGCGACCAGCGCTAGGAGGACCCAGGCGGCTTGGACTGCCAGTCCGGTTCCCAACGTCGTGACGTCTGGTGCGAGCAGCGTCTCGATGGGGAACGCGACGGCGTATCCGAAGGGCTGGACCTGCAGGAACGGGCCCCAGGCGGCGGGCATGACCGACAGCGGGATCAGCGCGCCCGACAGGAAGGAGGCGGCCAGCTGGCGGAAGCGGTCCATTGCCGCGACGTCGTCCCACCAGAAGGCCAGCGAGCCGACGATGACGTCGAAGCAGAACATCATCGTGGCGCCCATGATCAGTGCCCAGAGGAACAGGAGCCAGCGTCCGGGATGAGCGGGCAGCTCGATATCGCGGTGGAAGGGGACCGCCAGGATGGCAACCAGCGGCAGGAGGGTTGCGAGCTTGGCGAGCTTCTCGGACACGTTGTTGGCCACCGCGGCCAGGTGTGTGGAGCAGGGGCGGACCAGCCAGGCGTTCAGGTGTCCCAGGCGGATGCTCTCGGCCAGGAACCGGGCCGTCCAGCTCGACGTCAGCATGGTGACCAGGCTGACCAGGACGAGATAGGTGGTGAGGTAGTCGCGGGTGACCGGTGGCTCCGCGCCGTTCGCCATCGCCCCACGCCACACCAGCAGCGAGATCAGCGGCACCGCGACCACGCTCGCCTGCATTGCCACGAGCCACCAACGGTACTGCGCGATCATCTGGAGCTCCTGGCCCACCAGGCTGCGGAGCACCGAGCCGGCACGCCGTGCGGTGTGCGCGCTCATGGCCGCACCGTGCTCTCACTGAACACCGCGGACATGACCTCGTCGAGTCCTGGTTCGACGACCTTGACGTCGACCAGCTCGCCGGATCGCGCCGCGGTCTGGACGAGCGTGCCGATCGGCTCGTCACCGATCGGCATTCGTTCGATGCGGCCGTCGCGGTAGGTGAAGACCGCCTCCTTCGGCAGATCAGCACGCGTCCGGAGGTCGGCGAGGTCGCCGTCAAAGGTCGCCCGTCCTCCCGTGACGATGACGACCCGTTCGGTTAGCGCTTCGACGTCGGCCATGTCGTGGCTGGTCAGGACGATCGTGGTGCCGAATGCTCGGTTGATCTCCTGGAAGAGGCTGCGCACAACCAGCTTTGCCTGGACGTCCAGCCCGATGGTCGGCTCGTCGGCGAACAGCAGCGTGGGCCGGTGCAACAGCGCCAGAGCCAGCTCGCACCGCATCCGCTGGCCGAGAGACAGGTTGCGGACGGGCGTGTCCAGGATCTCGGCGATGCCCAGAAGTTCACCAAGCTCGCCCACGGTCGTAGCGAACTCGGTCCGCGGAATTTCGTACATGCTGCGGTGGATCTTCAGCGACTCGCGGGTCGACACGTCCCACCAGAGCATCGCCTTCTGCCCGAAGATCACCGAGATCTGCGACAGGAACGGATAGGAGCGAGCCGCCGGCCGATACCCGCACACGCGAAGCTCACCAGCGCTCGGCACCAGCAGGCCGCTCATCATCTTGACGATGGTCGTCTTGCCGGCACCGTTCGGCCCGAGCAGGCCGATGATCTCGCCGCGCTCGACGGTCAGGTCGAGGCCGACGACCGCCTGAACACTGGTCAGCTCCCGGCTGACCAGACTCCGCAGGGCGTTCAGGAACCCTTGAGGTTGGCGATAGAAGTCATACCGCTTGCTGAGGCCTTGCGCCGAGATGACTGGCTCAGAACCGAAGGTGGGGGAACGCACGACGACTCCTCACCGACCACGCAGGGCAAGGGGGTCGGTAGAAAGTCGGACGTCGAGCGCTCCAGCCCTGAGGGAGCTATGTCGCGAGCCTAGCCATGGATATCGCCGACCAGCAACTGTTTCCAGGTGTGAACTGGCCGGCTGCCTGGGCCACGAGGGAGCGCCGATTGTGAAGCCCTCGCGACGGACCGGAGCCTGACCCGCTGAGGGCGGCGAAGGCCGTATAACCGATAAGTCGGATATGCTTGATCCCGGCGGGACTGAGCGGTAGGGTCAAGCGAGGACGCTGGCCACCAGAACCAGGGGGTAGCAATGGTCGTGCCCAATGTCGTTCACTTCGCCTATACCTCACCGCCCGACGGTACCGGAATTGACTTCTCGCTGCTGCACTACTGTGCCGTCGCTGCCGCATATCATTACGGCCGTGCAAGCGAGATCCTCATTCATGCGACTACGATCCCTGGTGGTTATTGGTGGCAGCGCGCAGAGAAACTCGCGCGGATTATCCCGGCGACGGTTCCAGAAGAGCGGTTCAATTCTCGGTTTCGCCATCCTGCACACCAGGCCGATGCCATTCGATTGAGTGTTCTCGAGGAACGGGGCGGCGTCTTTCTCGACCTCGACGTCATTACCCTTCAGTCTTTCGAGCCGCTGCTGAGATCGCACGGCGTCGTAGTCGGCATGGAGGACCATATCGCCATCTGCCCAGCAGTCATCCTCGCGGCACCGGAGGCACCCTTCTTGTCTCGCTGGATTGCTGGCTACGACCCGCGAACGTCGGATTGGTTCGGGTTCCGTTCGACCGGCCGCGACGAGCATTGGGGTGAACTGTCGACTCGGTACCCGCTGTTTCTGGCGGACAGGCACCCGAGTGAGGTCGAGGTACTGCACCCTTCGGCATTCTATCCCGTGCACTGGCGGCGAAAGGATACCGAGCGGCTCTACCGATCGCCGGAAAATGGAGGATTGCGTTCCGACGAACTGGCCGAAAGTTTCACGCTCCACCTCTGGGAGACTGGGCAATGGGCTGGGCGGCTCCAGAACCTAACAGTCTCGGCCGTGCGTGCCGGGGAAACGACACTCGCCACGTTAATGGCGCCGCTGCTAGCAAGGGAGTGATTCCGATTCCGGTTAACAGATGGCAGAACGACCCCTGGGCAAGTACCACCAGCTTGCACGGTATACCGTGCGATGAACTCATTTCTGCGCTGCAGAAGTACATTCGTCGAGGTAATCTCGATGTGGCCGCACTTGTCGCCCGGGAGATGTTCGCGACGAGCGAAGAATTAACTTACCACTTATGGGATCGGCTCACAACGATCGCCTGTTCAGATGTCACTGACGATCTGTTCGCCGCCCCAGTCATAGTCGAAACTCTGCGTACACAATGTCTCCGTCAGGATAGAGAGTCTGGAGACGGTTGGGTCTACCTGGCCCATGCGGTGCGTTACCTATGTCAGGCGCCAAAGGATCGCACAACTGACGAACTGTGCATGTGGCTGGTGCATGCCATGGACGAAGAGGATCGTCGCCCATTTATTCCGGACTGGGCCCTGGACAATCACACGCGGCGCGGACAAGAGATGGGCCGTGGTGTGCGCTTCTTTCTAGACGAGGGCTGCCTTGTCAATAATCCTCGTGAGGACGCGGATCACACATACCGGCAACGGGTCATGAAAATCGTCGAAGAAGGCGATTGGCGTGAGTAGCGAGCGCGGGCGAATCGTCGTTACCGGCACCGGCGGTGCCTCGGGCTACGCCGTGGCTCTCCAAGCCGAGCAGTACGGATACGAGGTGCTCTGGACTGATGCAGATCCGCTGTGTCCCGCGCTCCTGATGCGACCGGACCGGGCGTCGGTCGTGCCCCTTGCTGCGGAGGGGCGCGGCTATCTCAACGTGCTTGCCGAGGCGGCCGCGGCGTTTGGCACAACGGTGGTCAGCCTCAACACCGACGCTGAGGTCCGCTATGCCGCTTCCGAATCGGAGGCCATCGCGCTGGCGGGGTTGACCGTGTGGACGCCGGACACATCCACGGTGAACATCTGTCTGGATAAGTTCTCGTTCACGGAGCGGGTGGCTCGCATCGGAGGATTCAGAACACCGAGGATTCTTGACTATGGTGACGTGTGCCGGGATTTCCCGAGCTCCGGCATTTTTGTAAAGCGGCGAGTTGGCAGCGGCGGAACCGATGCTGTGCTCTGTTTGTCCCGCCTGGAGTTGGACGCGTGGATGGCCCGCAACCCGGACGGGCTGATCCAGGAGGTGCTGGTCGGACAGGAGTTTTCGGCCGATTGTCTCTACACCGGATCGGGCTCGCCGATGGTGGTACTCCGCAAGCGGTTGCGGACACGGGCGGGCATGTCGACCGTCAGCGAGACATTCCATGACGACCAGCTTACGAATTCGGTAGCTGACCTCGTGCAGGCACTGGATGTCCGGGGGCCTTCCTGTGTCCAGGGGTTCTTGGAGTGGGACGGAGTCCGCTTCACCGAGGTGAATGTGCGCTTTGGGGGCGGATGTGCGGCGGCGACTTGGGGCTCCAGCCACCTAGTTGAAATATACCTCTCAATGCTTACTACCGGTGACCGGCGAATCCCAGACGGTGTGCCCGGCCGACGTCCACGCTCCGACATCAGGTTGATCCGGCCGCTCAGTTACGTGGTACTTGCATTGCCGACAGTTCTAGGGAGCAAGGGACTATGACCAGAGCTAGCGCGCTCGTCGTCGCACCTCATCCTGACGATGAGACCTTTGGCTGTGGCGGTACAGTAGCCGCACTAGCGGCGTCAGGTGTGGATGTCTTTGTTCAGGTAATCGCGCAGCACTCGATCAATACAGGCGGGCCCGACACAGTAATCCTGCCGGCCGAACGCGGCGAGGAGTTGTCCCGAGCCTGCAAGAAGCTCGGCGTGGCCGACCATCATGTCATGTACGAGAAAGCCGACTACCAAAGCGTACTGCACTCTGATCTCGCGAACTAGTTGCGTTTCTGGAGGAGGATTCACCGATCGCCATCGACCGGGTCCGGCCTCAGGTTGTTCTGTTGCCCGCCCGTGGCGCCTTCCATCAAGACCACAAGATCGTGCATCAGGCCGCGTTTGCTGCGTGTCGTAACCGCGGAACCGGCCATTATTCACCGCCCGTGGTTCTCGGGTATCAATGCCCGGAGGACTCATGGAGCTCGGAACTGGAGCCTGCGACCTGTTCGGTTGACGTGACCGCGCACTACAGCTCGAAGCAGGCCGCCATCGAGTGCTATCACCGGCAGGTCAAGCCGGAGCCTCATTTGCGATCAATGAGCTCGATCGAACGGTCTGACGCATTGCGTGGTGCCGCCGTCGGTGTTTCTTATGCGGAGTCGTTCATCACGTACCGGACGAGCTTGGCCTTGTCCTTCAGGCCCGATCGGCTGTGGTAGCCGCCATGCATGGATTCCTGGAGGACTGGGACTGGGCGCAGACTGTCGTGCGGTTCACGGATCAGCGCCCACCTGACGAAATCGTGCAGAGCGTTCGGGCCATCGCACTGGTGGACGACCGCGTGGTCGTCTGCGCGCAGGCAGAGGGCGGGATCTTTCTGCCCGGCGGTACGCGGGAGCCCGGGGAGACCGTCGACGGGTGCTTACGTCGGGAGTTACTCGAGGAGGCCGGCTTCAGGGTGGACGGGGAGCCAAACTGGTTCGCCGCGCACTGCGGCGTGTCCTATCACTCAATGCGTTATCGGCCACATTGCCCTTTTCCACTGAAGTCCTGGCTGTGGGGCAGTGTGCATGGAGAGTTCGTGAGTCCGCCAACCAATCCACCGGGCGCCGAGCAAGTTGTCTTGGTAACCACTCTGCCGCCACGGCAGGCAGTCGAGGCACTGGCACCCCTTGGTCGGGGCTACTCACAGGCGCTTGAGTACTGGCTGACGATGGGAGGCGCGAATGGTGCGTGACCTGGTGGTTGACACCGATGCCACCGAACTCAACGACGATGCCTTCGCGCTCTATTACCTCGTTGGCGCTGGCCGAGTGCCTAGCCTGATCACGACGGTGTTCGGCAACTCCACGGCGCGAGTGTCGGCCAGAGTAGCGCGTGAACTCACCCATGCGCTCGGTCACAGCATTCCGGTGGCAGTGGGCGCCGAGCGACCACTGCGTTGGGACGATCAACAGCGGGAGGAACTGCGCAAGGCGATCACGTCGTTGCCCGCTGACATCTATCTCGCCTCGCTCAACGTCGCCAACGATCCCTTCTGGGGGGAATCACCCGACGATGGTCCTGCTGCGGCGGAACTCGCCGCGTTTCTAGAAGCCTCACCGGCGTGCGACGTACTGGCGCTCGGCCCGGTCACGAATATTGCGCGGGCGGTGGCGATGCTCGACTCCGCCGTGCTCAGTCGACACCACCTGTGGTTCTCGGGCGGAGCCCTCCACACCGGCAACGTGACCGGCGTGGCCGAGTTCAACGCGTTCGCCGACCCGGACGCGCTGCGGGTGTGCCTGGGATCGGCCTGGGCACGGGTCACGGTTGTGCCCCTCGACGTGACCGTAGAACCACGGCTGGGGATTGCCGAGGTCGAGAGGATTCGGCGGGCGCCGACGCCCTTCGGCAAAGCACTCGACGATCTTGAGAGCCGATCGCCGCGAGGAGCCGCACGGGATCGGGAACCGATTTGGGACGTGGTCGCGGCGGTCCTGCTCGACGGATCCGTTTCGGCCACCGTCGGGCAGGGTCGGCTCACTGTGCAGACGGAGCTGGCCCGGCGCGGTTCTATCAAGTTCGCAACTGGTTTCGACGTGCATGACGTAGTGACGGCCGTGGATGCCAGTGCGATCGTCCTGCGCTTCGAAGAGGCTGTCTCATGAGGGCGGCCGACACCGAACGGATAACCGTTGTGATTCCCGTGTGCGACGATCCGCTGATCTTCCGGTGCTTGGCGTCCATTGACCTGCCGTGCCGCGTGATCGTGTCGGCCAACGGCTCGCCGCCCTGGTTCCTCGATGCGCTGCGCAGGTACGCCCAAGCCACGCCCCGGATCGCGGTGCTCAGCCGCGCCGGCAAGGGAATCGGTGGGGCATACAACCACGCGATCGACCATGTCAGTACGCCGTGGATTGTCCTGATGGACTCGGACTGTGTTTTTGAACCCGGCGCGATCTCTCGCCTGATGGCCAGGAGCGCCGACGCTGATGTGGTCAAGGGCAGGGTGTGCTTCGAATCTAACAACGCCGTTTCGCGGTTGGTGGCCAGCGCGCGCCGACTTACCGAGGACCCCGTGCTAACCCACAAAGTGAGCGCCTACAGCCCGCCACTGCTCTACCGGATCGAGGTGGTGGGACAGATGGGCGGTTACCACTTCGATTCCCGGCTTGCATGGCGCGAAGATCGAGACTTCGAGCTCAGACGGCGCCGGGCCGGTATCCCGGTCTGTGCTGCGCCGGACGCGGTGATATGGCATAAGCCGCTCAGCCTGCGGGACGACCTTCGCAGCGTGTGGGCATACGGCACCGGTCAAGCAATGGGCGAACGCCTCGGAGTTTTGCCACGGTTGTCTTTCGCACATGAGTTGCGCAAGGCATGCAAGGTCTTGGCCTTGGGATTGCGTCACGGTGCGGTCGGCGCCGCGTTGTACGGCACTGTGCGAGGCGCGGTCCTGTGCATCGGGCGCGCGGCCACCCTTCAAAAGGAGCACAAAGCGTGAGGGTCATCAACGCGGTTGTCTGCGACCTGGACGGCACACTCGTGAGAACCGGTAACGTCGTCCTGTCGGAGGACGTCGACATGCTCCGCGCTGTGCGAGCTCAAGGCATCCGGACCTTGCTGATCACCGGCCGCCCTTCGCGCTGCCTATGGGATATGCCCGCTGAGCTGTGGCCGCTGTTTACGACGATCTTCACGTCAAACGGCGCGTCTTGCTTCACTGCTGGCCAGTTGAACATCGTCGCTCCACTTGACGCCGATCGGGGCCTGCGCTTCGCAGTGAAGCTGCGGGCCATTGATCCCACGGTGGTGTTTGCAACGGAATTCGAGAATACATTTGGTCACGAGCCCAAGTATGCCTGGTGGCCCGCGACCGACACAGACCCGGCCGCCCTTTGCGGTGGCATTGATGATCTGTTCGGCTATCGCAGCCTTGTGACCAAATTGCTCTGCCGCAGCGCGGTGCTCAATGCCCGCGAACTCGCTCGCGTCGCGGAGGCCGTCGACCCGGGGGTGACCGTCACCTATTCCTGTCGGCCAAGCGAGGGTGGGCCGGTCGAGGTGATGGCCCCAAGCGCCTCCAAGGGTCACGCGGTTCATCGCGATCTCGACTTTGCCGGGATCGACCCACGTACGGCGGTCGCCTTCGGTGACCGATATAACGATTTCCCAATGCTGGACACCGTTGGCCGCGGGATAGCGATTGGCGTGTCGATCGACCCCCAACTGTCGGCGTTCGAATCGGCGCTTTCGGTAGGTCAATGGCTCGCAGCCAATCAGAAATCGTGGAGTAAAACTGATACCAATGGGGTGAATCATTGAGCATGAAATCCAAACCGTTCGGCTTCGATAAGGTGCTCCGCCAGGATCCGCGAGCGGAAGACGGCCCACGCCTTCTGATTCTGTTGGCGCGCTACGACGAGGGAGTTGCCGAGGGTGGAGCCGAACTCCGGCAGGCCGGATTGGTCTCTGCGTTACGCCGGTTGTTCCCGGCCGACGTCCTGTCAATTGCCGATCTTCGAGAGCTGAAGGGTTGCGGCAACCGATGCGTTCAGTCGGGCACCGATCCCTGCAACCCTGAACGCCCGTGGCCGTATTGCGGCATCGCTGAGGTCGCGCTTGGCCAGTTACTGGACGGCTCCAAGTACGCGGCGGTGATGCTCAGCCACGTTCCGACACACCAGTATATCCGGGCCGTCCGAGAGCACTCCGACGCACCGCTATTGATCGACTTTCATAATGCTGAGGCCGATTTGGAGCAGGAGATCATGGCCCATCCAGATTACTCGTTGCTGCGCGCGGATGACGCCGATGAGTGGACCGGAATGGAAGGTGTCGAGCGGTTCATGGTCGAGTCGGCTGACGCGGTTACAGTGCCGTCTGCGGTGGACCTTCAACGCTTCATCCGGCGATACGGAGAGCGTCGCGTGGAGGTGGTGCCGAATGCGGTCGTCGTGCCGGCCAGCATGCCGCAGGAGCACCACTTCACACCCAGCTCCTGCTTCTTCCTGGGTGTCCTGGACTACTTTCCAAACACCCGGGCTGCACTGGAGATCATCGAAGGGATCGGCCCCGCGATCGCGGAGGAATTCCCCAGTATGCGCGTTCAGGTGGCTGGCCGACGCCCGCCCGAACAACTCACCAAGGCGGCTTCGGTCAGCCCGGTGGAACTGATCGCGAACGTCGCCGACGCCCGGCCATTGTTCAAGGACTCGGTGCTCCTGGTACCCCTCGATTGCGGCGGGGGCACCCGGCTAAAGGTGCTCGAGGCGTTCGCGGCTGGGTGCCCGGTGATATCGACGGCGAAGGGGATGGAGGGGATCGCCGCAGATCCTGGTGTCCACTATCTGGAGGCCGAGGACATTGACTCGTATGTGTCCGCCCTTCGCCAGATCATCGCTGAGCCGTCGGAGGATCTGAGGCGCCGCCGCAACGCCTTCGGGTTGGTGCGGTCTACCTACTCCTGGGAGGCGCTCGTCGGGCCACTGAGTCAGGTTCTGGCGTCGGTATCCATAGACGCGTGACGTCGACCTGTGATGTGGTTGGGGTCTCGCGAGGTCGTTGTCGGTACCACGCTCATGGAGACGGATCGGGTTGTACGAACGTCGTCGCCGCCGTACGGCACCCAGGTGGAACGCCCCCGATGCTAAACCCAGAACCAACGGGACCCGCATTCCGAGCTCTCCCGGCCGGACGATCGATGCTTGACGGGTGCAGACGGCGGCTGAAGCGTAACCTGATGCCGCGAGTTCAGGTCGGCAGCAACTAGTCGGACCGCGCCCAGTGCAAGTGGCACGCAGAGGGCACGCCGCCCACGGCGAGACCGCGAATCCGCAGGATTCCGCCCCTCCCAAACCCTCCGGGCAAGTACTGGGACTTCTGATCCTGGAGTGCTAACAGGGCACCATCGGCGACGCAGGGGTCGTGTTCTTTCCGGGACACGACCCCTGCGGCGTCAGCAACCTCCCGCTCGCTGCAATGCCGATCTCCTCTATCTAGGAGACGATGTTTACCCGCGTCGCGTCGACGCGTCTGACAAGACGGAGCGTGGCTCAGGTATGGATCTCGTTGGTGCTGCGACCTCGTCCCCCTCGAGCGTCATCCCTCCGTTCACGCCAGGTGAGCTTGCCAGCCTCCCCCAGGTCGAGGTCTACGTCGACGAGAGTGGTGACCGAGGATTCTCGACGACGTCGAGCGACTGGTTCGCGATGGGGGCGGTCTTGGTCCCGTGGGAATCTGCTGCTCACGTCCGGGTCGTCATCGGAGGTCTTAGACAGGAGATCGGGACGAACAAGCCGCTCCATTGGACCGAGCACTTTGGCGCAAAGCGCGTTCTGCGGAGACGCCTTGCATCAGACCTGGTTGCAGCAATCCCGGACCTGCGGGTGATCTATGTCGTCGCACACAAGCCGACGCTTCGCGCCAGTGCTGCTATGCGCGCCGACGGCGAGATGTTCTACCACTGGATGACGTGGCTGCTCTTGGAACGCGTCGCCCACGAGACGCGCGGCTCGACGGGCGGAGCGCGAGTAGCTCGAGTCCGCCTTGGTGCGGTCAAGGGTATGGACCATGCGCGAAGCCAGGCGTACTTGAGCGGCACCCGGGATCGCGACCAGGGGTCCGTGCCCTGGGAGCACCTGTACTGGCCGCCTAAGTGGCATGGCACGGACGAGTACGACGGGATCCAGCTGGCGGACATCTACCTGGGCATGTTCCGGGCTGCGCTCGTCGGGGATGCTCAGGACATGCTGTGCGCCGAGATGCTTCTCCAGCACCGTCACCAGATCCGGCGAAGCACCGACGGCAGGCTCTTGGGGTTCGGGATCAAGGTCTACGGGCAGTCTGCGTTCTTGTGTGATCGCGTCTGGTGGCCTGAACTCCACTCCTAGCAACACCGGAGCCCGTTGGAGGGATTCCGGGGGCCGCACTCCACCTCGAGGATGGAGGGATCTGGTTTCCCAGTTCCGGCTGGTCCCGGCAACCCCACCAACGGGCTCCGATGGGACCAGTTCACCACGTGTTGGCCCCCGCCGCTAGGGCGGAAATCACATCGTGACACGTGGAGCGCGTGAAGGATCATCACTACCGCTCGACCTCGCGGGCGTCGAGGTCCCCGCGCCGTAGTGTGGAACGGCTCCACCACTGCCCACACCGTGACCCAGGGGGGACTGATCATGCACACCCGAACCCTCGGGCAGGGTCTTCAGGTCTCGGCGGTCGGCTTCGGCGCGATGGGCATGTCGCAGAGCTACGGGCCCAACCCGGGCGACCGCGAGGACATGGTCGCGGTGCTGCGCTCGACGATCGAGGCGGGGGTGACGTTCATCGACACCGCTGAGTCCTATGGCCCGTATGCCAACGAGGAGCTCGTCGGCGAAGCCCTCGAACCGCTCCGCGACCAGGTCGTGATCGCCACCAAGTTCGGCTAGGACATCCGAGCAGGCAAGACCGTCGGACTGAACAGCAGGCCGGAGCAGATCCGCCGCGTCGCGGAGGCATCCCTACGACGGCTGCGTACCGACCGGATCGACCTGTTCTACCAGCACCGTGTGGACCCCGGCGTGCCGATCGAGGACGTCGCCGGCACCGTCGCCGAGCTGATTATCGAGGGCAAGGTCGGGCACTTCGGCCTCTCGGAGGCGTCCGCCGCCACGATCCGTGCCGCGCACACTGTCCACCCCGTCACGGCACTGCAGAGCGAGTACTCGCTCTGGACCCGCGATCCGGAGGCCGAGGTGCTTCCCACCCTGGGGGAGCTGGGGATCGGGTTCGTGCCCTTCAGCCCGCTGGGCAAGGGCTTCCTCACCGGAACCGTCGCCACCGGCACCACGTTCAGCGACGGGGACATCCGGGCAACGATCCCGCGTTTCAGCGAACAGAACCGGGCCGCGAACCAAGCGATCGTGGACCACGTCGCACAGCTCGCTGCGGCCAAGGGCGTCACCCCAGGACAGGTCGTCCTCGCCTGGTTGCTCGCCCAGCAGCCGTGGATCGTGCCGATCCCGGGCACGCGCCGCACCACCCGCATCCGCGAGAACGCCGCCGCCACCCAGGTCGCCCTGTCCGCCGACGAGCGCGCCGACCTCGACACACTCGCCCGACGCATCGGCGTCCACGGCGACCGCTACAACGAGCAGCACCTGGGATACGTCGGACGATAAGGAGCCAGCTCTCAGCGGCCGGACGAGCGCAGCACCGGGGGTGCGCGTGCGGTGCGGACGGGCTTTGCCCTGGGGGTTGGTTGTCAGTCTCTGACGTGGATCACCGCGTGAGTGCCGTTGGTGCGCCAGCCCGGTGTGGCGTTCTCGAGTCGTTCGAGCCGGTCGGGTGTGACGCCGACCGCGACGTCGGACTTCAAGGTCCGCAGGGCGGCGACGGGGGCGGGGAAGTACGCCACGACGTCGGCGAAGGGCGTGGTCGGGTCCCAATGCAGGTCGCCGACGAGCCGACGGTAGTTCAGGTCGCCCTTGACGATCACGACGGCCGCGCCGGACAGTTCGTCGACCAGGTCGGTCGGCAGCTCGTGGAACGTGCCGGGGGTGCACCAGAACTCGTGCGCGCGCACCTGGAGGCGGTCGGTCGCCAGTGCTGCCCGCAGCCGCGCCGCGATCCCTGCCGCCGCCCCCGGTGTAGCGGTGAGGCGCCGCAGCACCGTCAGTAGGTCGGACACGGTCGCGTCGGAGACGTAGTACGGGTGCGGCTTGAGGTGCAAGACCACTGTTGACGCGCGATCCGTCGCCAGCAAGCGGTCGACCAGGACGAGGTCGGCGGTGAGCTCCCGGCCTGCGTTGTCGGCGACCAGGTGCACCGTCCCTGGCTCCGAATCCAGGAGCCGCCACAGGGTGGCCGAGTCGTCGGCGACGAGGTCGTCGACCTGATCGCGGGCGGTCGAGGACGGATCGGAGAGCCGGAATCCGAGGTCGGCACGGTTGCCCCACAGGGAGGCCGCCACCGCCGCGAGCAGCCCTTCTGCCGGTGGCGCATCCACGAGCGCGTCGAGGTTGGTCAGGTCACGGGCCAGCTCGGAGGAGTCGAGCTCGGCGAGCTTCTGCGGGGCGAACGGGTCCACACCGCGCCACGGGCCATCCTGGAAGTAGCCGGTCGCCTCCAGCAGCAGCCGGTAGAAGTACGACTCGGCCCACAGGAACGGCACGTCCACCCAGCGCTGCCCGACGTAGCCGGCGGCGGAGTCGCGCCACAATGTCGCGTCGTGGGCGTCCTCGGGAAGCTCCGGGATCGCGCCGTCGAGCGTGGCCAGCAGCCCGTCGACCGCTTCCTGTACCGCGCGTGGGAAGGGCACGAGACGCCGGACGGTCGCCACGATGTCGGGATGGCGCCGCAGCAGAACCCCCTCCGGGAACGAGCCGGGCAGGTTCGAGAGGATCGGCTCCGCCTGGGCGGCCGTCGTCGGCAGGCCGCTGGCCTGGGTCACGTGCTGGTCCTTCCGTTCGGAAATCGGGAGGGGCGCCTTGCCAGTGAATGTGTTCACGGGTTGACGGCGCTGTCGGGTGCGTCGGTGTACTCCACCGGCTTTCCGGTCTTGTGTGCGTAGTGGATCTCACGTCGCGTGGACTCCCCGATGTACCCGCCTGGGTTGACCACCATGACGCGGTCGGCGAGGTCGATCGTCGCGAGGTGCAGTGCCCCGAGCGCAGCCTTCTGCTCGTCGGTGATCTCGTCGGCGTGCTTGAACTCAGCGGGTGCGACGACGATCGTCCCCGCGAGGGTGAGATCACGATTCACTTCGCGGAACTCCGGGGCGAACCGGGTTGAGCCACACAGGCACACGATCTGAGGGCGGGCTTCCAACGAGGCCTCCTTCTTCGACGTTTCCGAAGTCTGCCGCAAGTGTGATGCCCTCCGGGCCCGGCTGGCTTCCCGGTGAGCGATGCTGACTATCCGCGGGCTACGCCCGTCGGGCGCAGACCGGAGCACGTGTGGTCCCTCCCTGGCTCCGATGCGGGACGCGTGGAACACTCGCGACATGGCTGCTGAAGCGTCGCACCCGAACCGGATCGCGATGGACCCCAGCGTGGCGCACGGTAGGCCCCGGATCCGTGGAACGCGGGTGACGGTGCAGGTCATTCTGGAGTTGCTTGCTGCTGGCGAGACCTACGAGGAGCTTCTCCAGGAGTACGACGAACTGTCCCGCGAGGACCTTGTCGCGGCCCTCGAGTACGCGGCCTCAGTCGTTGGTGGTCTCCGGGTGCCGCCCCTTGTCGCCTGAGTTGGACCAAGCGGAACGCTTCATCGAGGATGCGCAGCTTCTGAAGTCTCCCGCCGACCGGCTGAAGGAGAGCTCGGCTTTCGGCGGGTGTGAACCCGAGCCGTTCGTAGAAGGGTCGACCCAGCGGTCACCCCACCGGGTGGAGGTCGATCCACACCTCAGTAGGTTGGTGCCAGGTGTTGTCGACGTGGCTGATCACCACCCTGGTGCGGGCGCCCGAGACCGGGAGGAGGATCTCGTCCTCGGCGTCGCCGAGGCTCAGCGAGAGGCTCGGGGTCTCCAGCACGACGTCGACCACGACAGCCCGCTCAGGAGGCGTGAAAGCTCCCGGCCTGTCCAGGCGGATGGTGACGAGCGCCGGGCCTTCCTCCCCGGCCTGCCAGTCGCAGTCCTGCCCGTGGCGAACCCCGATACCGAGCCCGAGCGGGGTGACGGTCACGGCATCGCTGGTGTCGACGTCCGGGATCTCGCCCTCGACAGAGTCCTGCCGGAACGCGACGCCCCATCCCCAGTCGCGGACGTGGGCGAACGATGGCGCCACCAGGTCCAGGGCTCGGTCCAGGGCTCGTCGTGAGGAGGTGACGAGCGCGTCGTCGGCCCCTGCGGTGGTCCGCAGGTCGAGCGCTCGCCGGAAGTATGCCGCGGCCCGCGCGTGGTCCCCGGCTACGAAGTGCGCCTTGCCCAGGTGCTGGACCAGCACCGCTCCGCGGGTCGTGTGCCGATGCTGGTGGTGCAGGGATTCCAGGATCTTGACGGCGGTGGCGGTGTCGCCACGGTCTCGGGTCACGTCAGCCGCCAAGGCCTGCAGGCGCCACGACGGGTCGGCCACGACCAGCGGCTCCAGGAGGCGTGCCGCGCGGTCCGGGTTCCCCGACCAGAGCGCGACGAGGACGTCGAGCGCCGGATCGCTCGGGTTCGCCGCACGGAAGGTGTCCTCGTTGTCGAGCACGGGGAGCAACGTGGCGGGGTCGATGTGCCAGCCCGGACCGCCGTCGATCACGTCATCGCTGCTCATGCCACGGATTCTGCCTGACCACCTGGACAGGTTTGGGACACGGAGTAGCGTCATGCACGTGGCGGCGCCCACCTCAGATATACCGAACGCAGCGAGATCAGCGTGGACGAGCCACGCGGCTACGACCATGCGTCGCGCACTGGTGTCGTCGCTCGCCGTCGTCCTGGTGGTCGCTGCCGACGCTGCCTGGAGGATGCCAGGCCTGCCGGGGCTCGTGTTCGTCGGCTATTCAGTACTGATCTGGGCGGTCCCGCCTGCACTGGCGACGCTCGGGATCGCGGGCTTTACCGCACTCTCGGGCGTAGAGCTCCCCCGTGGGTGACGGGTGTGATCGCTGCGCTCGCAACGGCCGCATGGGTCTCGTGGGGCGTCGGGTATCAGTACGGAGGACTGGTCTACGGGTCGCTGCTCGGACTGGGCGTCGTCGGTGCGAGCCTGGTGCTCGGAGCTGGTTGGCGGAAACGCACGCGCATCGTGGTGGCAATCGCGATCGCCGCCGCATCGGCTACGGCCGCGCTTGTTGTCCTCACCCGGTGAGCTACGCCGCGACGGCACCGCCGGACCGCCATCGGTGCGACGCTAGTGAGATGCCGAACCGTCTCTCAGCGGCGATGAGCCCCTACCTCCTCCAGCACGCCGACAACCCCGTCGACTGGCGGGAGTGGGGCGAGGACGCGTTCGACGAGGCCCGGCGGCGCGGCGTACCGGTCCTGCTGTCCGTCGGCTACGCGGCCTGCCACTGGTGCCACGTCATGGCGCACGAGTCGTTCGAGGACGACGGCGTGGCCGCGGCGATCAATGCCCGCTTCGTCGCGGTCAAGGTCGACCGGGAGGAGCGTCCCGACGTCGACGCGGTCTACATGGCCGCGACGACCGCGTTGACAGGGCAGGGCGGCTGGCCCATGACGTGCTTCCTGACTCCCGACGGCGAGCCGTTCTACTGCGGCACCTACTATCCGCGCGAGCACTTCCTCGCGCTGCTCGACGCGATCACGCAGGCGTGGGCGGAGCGCCGGGACGCCGTCGTGCAGCAGGGGGCGGCCATCGTCGACGCGATCGCGAGCGGGTCGTCGCGGTTGGCTCAGAAGGCACCCGACGCGCTCGACGCGCCTGCGCTCGACCGTGCCGCGCGTCTGGTGGCGCGAGACGCCGACCTCGCCCGGGGCGGGTTCGGCGGAGCGCCCAAGTTCCCGCCCTCGATGACGCTCGAGCACCTGCTTCGCCACCACGCCCGCACGGGCGACCCGGAGTCGCTGCGCCTCGTCGAGCGCACGTGCGAGGCCATGGCCCGGGGCGGCATCTACGACCAGCTCGCAGGCGGGTTCGCGCGCTACGCCGTCGACGCCGCCTGGGTGGTGCCCCACTTCGAGAAGATGTTGTACGACAACGCCCAGCTCCTGCGCGCCTACCTGCACCTGTACCGCGCGACCGGCTCGGCGCTCGCGGAGCGCGTCGCCCGCGAGACCGCTGACTTCCTCCTGGCGGACCTGCGCACGTCCGAAGGAGGCTTCGCCTCCGCGCTTGACGCCGACACCGACGGCGACGAGGGGCTCACCTACGTCTGGACCCGCGAACAGCTCGCGGACGTCCTCGGGCCGGCCGACGGCGCCCGGGCGGCAGACCTCCTGTCCGTCACGCCCGAGGGCACGTTCGAGCAGGGCGCCTCGACCCTCCAGCTGCGCGAGGACCCCGAGCCGGGCTGGTGGGCCGGGGCGCGGGCCCGGCTGGCCGAGGCCCGGGCCACGCGACCCCAGCCGGCCCGTGACGACAAGGTGGTCAGCGCCTGGAACGGGCTGGCGATCGCCGCCCTCGCCGAGGCGGGCGCCCTGCTCGGCGTGCCGCGATACCTGGACGCGGCGCGGAGCTGCGCCGACCTCCTCCTGCGCGTGCACGTCGTGGACGGTCGGTTGCGCCGGGTGTCGCGCGACGGCGTGGTCGGTGCGGCGCCCGGCGTCGCCGCCGACCACGGCGACCTTGCCGAGGGACTTCTCGCGCTGCACCAGGCCACGGGGGAGCCGCGCTGGCTCGAGGCTGCGGGCGACCTGCTCGACGTCGCGCTGGCCCGGTTCGGCGATGGAGCGGGCGGCTTCTTCGACGTGGCCGACGACGCCGAGCGTCTCGTGAGCCGGCCGAAGGATCCGACCGACGGTCCCGAGCCCGGGGGACAGTCAGCGCTCGCCGGTGCGCTCTGCACCTAC
Source organism: Antribacter gilvus (assembly GCF_003946865.1). Classification (GTDB taxonomy): domain Bacteria; phylum Actinomycetota; class Actinomycetes; order Actinomycetales; family Cellulomonadaceae; genus Antribacter; species Antribacter gilvus. The sequence goes on along the minus strand of NZ_QXTH01000002.1, from coordinate 180,707 downwards.
GCCGCGCTGACCGGCTCGCCCCGGCACCGGAAGGCCGCCGAGGCGGCCGTTGCCGCGGCGGGTGAGCTGGCCCGGCAGGCGCCACGTTTCGCCGGCTGGACGCTCGCCCTCGCGGAGGCCCTGGTCACGGGCCCGTTGCAGGTCGCCGTCGTAGGGCACGACGACGACCATCGGGCCGCGCTCGCACGTGTGGCCCGCGGCGCGTCGTCGGCCGGGCTGGTGGTTGAGGTCGGAACGCCGGACGCACCGGGCGTGCCCCTGCTCGCCGACCGCCCGCTCGTCGACGGGCGGGCAGCCGCGTACGTGTGCCGGGGCTTCGTGTGCGACCGCCCGGTGACGACGGCCGAGGACCTCGCGAGGGTGCTCGGAGAGTGACGCGCCGCTGAGGCCCGCCGCCCGGCGCAACCTGGTACCTCAAGAACGCCATCAGGTGATGCTTCAGGGCGGGAAGCAGTACTTCGGGACGTTCTCGAAGCGGACGTCCGCTGGTCGATGGGAGGTGGCCCTCCGGTATCGTCCGGCTGTGGTCGACTACGAGGCGTCCTGGGCGGCTGTACGGCTCGACGACCGCACACAGTGGGCGGCCACGCTTCTCGACCTGCTCTCTGTCGAACCGCGGACCAGGGACCTGTCTCCAGGTTGCAGCATGGGTGTGATCCGCTTCTGGTCGGACGACACCGCCTCTGCACGTGACATCTTCCTGATCCGCAGGGACTATGCCGCGGCCGTGCCGACCGGCCGCATCCAGGTCCTCGTACCTGCACCGGACGAGCTGTGGAACGCGTGGGCCCCGTGGGGCTCCTGGCGGACAGCGGACGATCACGACGAGGCCCTCGCCGTGATCTGCGAAGAGCTCGACAACCTGCCGGCCAAGATCGTCGATCCGATCGTGTGGACGTTGCACGATGCCGGGGTCGTCGTCGCCCGCCTTGTGGCGACGAATCTCGACGACCCCGTGCTGGGTGGCCGGCTCGAGCCCGCCGACAGGTTCGAGGCCTGGGCCCCCATCTTCGCCGTCGGGGCGCGGTTGGTGGACGTGCCTGGGCTGACGATGGCGGACCACAACGGTGTCCGCGTGTCGTCGTACGGGATCCGCGTGCATCCCGACCACGTCTACTGGTTCCCCGCGGACCAAGCCGGCCGCCCCGCACGGCACCGGCCATGACGCGTGCTCTGCTCGCGCGGACCCAGTCGCCGCACAGGGGCAATCCCGGGAGGCATGGTGCGTAGCATCAGGTCCATGGGGCTCCTGGAGCGGGAGGGTCCGCTGCGCGTCGTGGCGGGGTACCTGGCCGAAGCCGCCGCTGCCCGGGGCCGGATGGTCTGGGTGGCCGGCGAGGCAGGGATCGGCAAGACGACGTTCGTGGACGCGTGCACGCGCGATGCGGACGTGCACGTTGCGGTGGGCTGGTGCGACGGGTCGGCCACGCCACCCCCGCTGGGACCGTTGTCAGACATGCTTCCGGACCTACCGTCGTCGGTGTGGCCGCCGGACGCCTCGCGCGGCGAGGTGTTCACGCGCCTGGTGAACGCCCTGCGGACGCCGACGTCTCGCCCGTACGTGCTGGTATTCGAGGACGCGCACTGGGCGGACGAGGCAACCCTCGACCTGCTGCGGCACCTCGCACGTCGGATTCACCGGTGTGCGGCGTTGGTACTGGTGACGTACCGGCCTGAGGATGCCGGTGCAGGTGAAGGGCTGCGGCTGCTGCTCGGCGACACCGCCTCGGCTGACGGCACCCGCCGCATCGACCTGGGACCCCTGTCCCCGGCGGCGGTCGACCGGCTGGCGACCGAGCACGGCGTGTCCGCGGCGGGACTGTACGAGGTCACGGGTGGCAACCCGTTCTTTGTCACCGAGGTCCTCGCGGACGAGACGGGCGCGATGCCACCGACCGTGCGGGACGCCGTCCTGGGCCGGGTCTCCCGGCTCGGCGAGGTCGGGCGGTCTGCGCTGGAGGTCGTGGCGCTCGCGGGCGCTCGGGTCGAGGCGGACGTCGTGGACGACCTGCTGAACGCCGGGCTGACCGCGCTCGACGAGCCGCTGGAGCGCGGCCTGCTGCGGGCGTCCGGAGACGGTGTCGTCTTCCGGCACGAGCTGGCGCGCCAGGTTGTCGCTGCACAGGTTCCGGCGGGCCGACGCCTGCACGTGCACCGCAGGCTGCTCGCCGCCCTGAGCGCTCGTGGCGCGGACCCGGCGTGGCTGGCCCACCACGCCGAGGCGGCGGGCGACCGCGAGGAGGTGGTGCGGCACGGACGGGTGGCGGGGGCGCGGGCGGCCGAGCTGGGGTCGCACCGGGAGGCGGTCGGCCAGTACCGGCGCGCGCTGGCACACGCGGACGCGCTTCAGCCGTCCGAGCGGGCGAACCTGCTGTGGGACCTGGGTTACGAGCTCTACCTCACCGGTGGTATCGACGCCTCGATCGAGGCGATCACTCAGGCCCGCCAGATCTGGGAGGGTCTCGGCGACACCGTGCGGGCCGGTGACGCCTGGCGGTGCCAGTCCCGGCTGCACTGGTTCGCCGGCCGTAACGACGTCGCCGAGGCTCAGGCGCAGACGGCGATCGACCTGCTGGAGGGCACGGGCACCGTGGCCCAGGCGATGGCCTACAGCCACCGCGCCGGCCTCGAGATGCTGCGTACCGACCTCGAGGGCACTCGCACGTGGGGACGGCGCACCCTGGCGCTGCTCGACATCCTGCCCCCGTCCTCCGAGCGGGAGGAGGTGCTGGTCAACGCCCTGGGGACGCTCGGGACGATGGAGGCCGTGGCCGGCGACCTGGCCGAGGGCGAGGCGATGCTCACCGACTCCCTGGCCGCGGCCAAGCGCCTGGACCGTCACGAGCAGGCCGCTCGTGCCCTGCACAACCTGGCTGCCTGCGCCGTCGCCCAGCGTCGGCTCGACGCCGCCGCCCGGTACCTCGAGGAGGGCTACGAGTACTGCGTGGATCGCGACCTCGACTCCTGGACGGTCTACCTGCTCGGGCTTCGCGCTGAGCTCCTCCTCCACCAGGGCAGGCACGACGACGCCGCAGCCGTCGCGCAGCAGGTCGTCACCCACCGGGACGAGGCCTCCGCCATGGCGCAGCTCGAACCGCTCCTCGTCCTGGGCAGCATCGGCTCCCGTGCCGGGGACCCCCGCGGGGCCGCGCTGCTCGACGAGGCGGCCGAGATGGCCCGACGGACCGGGGAGAGCCAGCGGATCGCGCCGACGGCGGCGGCCCTGTGCGCCCGCGCCTGGATCGCCGGCACGGACGCGGCGGACGCCGCGGCCGAGGCGTGGCCGCTCGTGTCCCGGGCGGACTGCCCGTGGAGCAGGGGTGCGGTCGCGACCTGGCTGCCGGCCGACGTCGAGGTGGACGTCCGCGTCGCCGAACCGTACGCCCTCGAGCGTGCCGGCCGGTGGGCCGAGGCGGCCGCCTGGTGGGGACAGGCAGGCTGCCCGTTCGACCAAGGCCTCGCGCTGGCACGCAGCGGTGAGCCGGCATTGGTCTCCGACGCCGTGATCGTGTTCGTCCGGATCGACGCGGCCGCGGCGGCGGACCGTGCCCGCGCCGTCGTGCGCAGCCTGGGAGGCGCGCCGCCACGCATCACGGAGGCGCGCCGCCGAGCGCACGGGCTCACTGCCCGCGAGGCGCAGATCCTGGCACTGCTGCGCGAAGGCCTCACCGACGCCGCCATCGCCCAGCGCCTGGTGATCTCCCGCCGCACCGCCGAGCACCATGTGGCGTCGGTCCTGGCCAAGCTCGGCGTCGGGCGCCGTACGGAGCTGATGGAAGCGGGCGACCGCACATCTGGGTAGCGGCTACCCATGCGCCGCCCCGGCGTCGTCGGACAGCCTGGAGGTGTCGCCGTCGCCACCGGGCCCGGCACCAGCCGAAAGGGAACCGACATGCCGCTGTACATGGATGTCCACTCGCTGGGTGACGGCGTCACCATGGACGACGTGGCCAAGGCGCACCAGGCCGACCTCGCCACCCAGGGCGACCACGACGTGAACTACCTGCGCTACTGGGTCGACGAGTCCAAGGGGCAGATCTTCTGCCTCGTCGAGGCCCCGGGCCCCGAGGCCGCCAACACCGTGCACCGCGAGGCCCACGGGCTGGTGGCCGACGCCATCTACGAGGTCCAGGAAGGAAGCTGAGCACTCCCACCGCCCGGAGTCGGCGTGGTCAGGTTCGAGAACGCCATCAGGTGATGCTTCAGGGCTCGAGGCACTACCTGATGGCGTTCTCGAAGCGGACCCTCCGTCAGGAGGACGTGGAGGTCGGTAGGGTCCGCCTGACGACGGTGTGCCGCGAGGCCGACGCAGGACAGGGAAGCCGATGGGAACGTACTTCCAGTGGATCGCCGACGTCGACGCCACCACCGAGGAGGCGCCGCAGCTCGCTGCGGCACTGACGCAGCAGCTGGTCCGACGGGGCATCATCCTGCGCGACATCGTGGACGGGGCCGCCTACGGTGACCCGGGACACGAACCAGGACCACGCTTCCTCGACGCAGGCAAGGACCCGGGGTGGGCGAGGGGGGTCGACGGTGTGCGGGTGATCTCGACCCGGGAGGCGTTCTGGGGGGCCCAGGGCGATTGCGACTGGGCTGAGTGCCCTCGGTGCTCCCACCGGTTCGACCCCGGTGCAGAGAGGCTGCTCGACAGTCTCGACGGCTGGATCGCTGGCGAACCCGCGACAAGCTCCTGTCCCGGTTGCCTGGATGACGTCGCCCTGCCCCAGTGGCGTTGGTACGAGAACTGCTTCGCCTTTGCCAGCCTCGGCCTCTGGTTCTGGCAGTGGCCCGAGCTGGGGCCGCTCGTCACCGACGTCTTCCGGGAGGTCGTCGGGAGCCACCGTCTCGTGTACCGCTACGGCAAGCTGTGACCCGGATCAGGGAGGGCCGAGATCAGCCCGGGCCCGACGCCCCAGCCGGAACCTACGCGTCGATCGAGCGCACGCCCGTCACCGGCGGCTCCGCCGACCACGGGAACGTGATCCAGAGGTCGGTGTCCCGCCAGGAGAAGTCCGGCTGGATGATCGTCCGCGGCTTCGTGTAGAGCACCGCGGAGCGGGCGTCGGCGCCGTGCTTCTCCAGCATGTCCATGACGAGCGCGAGCGTGCGGCCGGAGTCGGCGACGTCGTCGACCACGAGCACCTTCGCTCCGGGGAGCTCCGACGTGTCCATGAGCGGCGGCAGCACGCGCGGGTCGTCGAGCGTCTGGCCGATGTCCGTGTAGAACTCGATGTTGAGCGTTCCCACGCCCTTGGTGCCCAGCGCGTACGCCATGGCGCCGCCCGGGACAAGACCGCCGCGGGCGACGGCGACCACCACGTCAGGGACGAAGCCGCTCGAGACGACCTGCACGGCCAGCTCGCGGACGGCGACGGGGAAGATCTCCCACGTGAGGACCTCCCGCAGGGGAGGGGCGTCGGGCGCCGGGGCCTCGGGTGAAGTCATGGCATGACGATACGGCGACGGCGGGCCCCCGGGAACCGGGAACCCGCCGTCGCAACCCTGTTGATCAGGGCCGATGCCTCAGAGCGTGCCCAAGGTCACGCGCCGCCGGTGGCGTCGAGGATGTCCACGACGAAGACGAGCGGGGAGTTCGCCGGGATGCTGCCGCTCTCCTGGTCGCCGTAGCCGAGCTCCGGCGGGATGACCAGCAGCACCTGGCTGCCGATCTTCTGCCCCGAGAGGCCCTCGGCCCAGCCCTTGATGAGCTGGTCGAGGGGCTGCGCCATCGGAGCGCCACGGCTCCATGAGGAGTCGAACGACGTGCCGTCCAGGAGGCAGCCCGCGTACTGGACGGTCACCGTCTGGTCCGCGGAGACCTCGGCACCCGAGCCCTCGATGAGGGTCTGCGACACGAGCTCCGTCGGGGCCTCGTAGCCCTCGGGGATGGTCACGGTCGGCGCGCCGTCCTCGGCGAGCTCGACGGTGGGCAGGCCCTCCTCGGGCTTGACCGGCTCACCCTCGGCGCGCTCGGCCACGTCCTTGGCACCCTCGACCTCGATCAGGCTGACCTGGAACGCGCCGTCCTGACCCTGGCTGGCGAGGAGCAGGCGCGTGCCGACCTTCTGGCCCTCGAGGGGAACGTTCAAGAGCTGGAAGTTCGGGTCGCCGAACGTGAACGTCTCGGGCTCCTGGCCCTCGTCCCACTTCGAGAACACCTTCTTGCCGTCGGCGCCCGCGATCGCCACGTACCGGATGCTGACCTGCTGGCCGTCCACGAGGTCGGCGCCGGTGCCCGGGTTGACGACACGCGACGTCGGTGCGGTCACGGTCAGCGGCGGCGTGAACGTCACGGTCGGCTCGCTGCCCGGGTCGCCCGCGACCTGGATCGCTTCGACAGCGGCGACGTCCTCGGCCGACGGCGTCGGCAGGGGGCTGCTGCTGGCCTCGGCAGGAGCCGCGGCCGGGGTGCACACGGCGGCGCCGGACGAAGCCTCGGAGTCGGGCGCGTCGTCGCTCGCACAACCGGCGAGGGCGAGGGCAGAGCCGAGGGCGAGGGCCGCCAGGCCTGCAGTGGTGCGGTGCTTCACGAGAAAGTCCTTCGGTCGGGGCGCCTTGCGCGGACCGCCACACTCTAGCGGCAGGTCTTGAGAGGCATTCCCAGGCTTTCACAGGTTTCCCCGCCGGTGCTCGGCGGCCGCGCATCCCGGTGCGGGAGAATGGGAGACATGCCGCCCAAGCGCCCCTCCAAGCGCCGGCCCTACGGGGCCGAGCATCGACCGCTCGACATCGACCGCGCCACAGGCGGGCGTCGTAGCGAGTCGGCAGCCGACGGCGAATGGGTGGTCCAGGCGATCCGCTCCTCCGACAAGCCGTACATCTGCCCGGCCTGCCGGCAGACGATCCCGCCCAGCACGGCGCACGTGGTCGCCTGGCAGACGGACGCGATCGGCGGCCCGGACGCAGGCCTCGACTTCCGCCGGCACTGGCACAGCTCGTGCTGGCAGCGCCGTTCGCGCCTTCGCTGAGAAGATGGGAGAGATGACTGCCGAGACCGCACACCAGATCCGTTCCCTCACGGTGCTCCCTGCCCGGCGGGAGGACGTCGAGCTGCACACCGCCGACGGGCTGACGCTCGTGGGCGAGCTGGCGCTGCCCGTGGAGAACGACCCGGCCGCGACGCTGCTGACCCTCCACCCGCTGCCGACCCACGGCGGCTTCATGGACTCCCACGTCTACCGCAAGGCGGCCTGGCGCCTGCCCGCGCTCGCGGACCTCGCGGTCCTGCGTTTCAACACGCGGGGTACCTCGTCCCCGCGGGGCACGAGCGAGGGAGCGTTCGACGAGGGCCAGGGCGAGCGGTACGACGTCGCGGCCGCGATCGAGCTCGCCGAGTTCCGCGGGCTGCCGCGACCGTGGCTCGTGGGCTGGTCCTTCGGGACGGAGCTCGTCCTCATGCACGGCGCGGACCCGGCCGTCGAGGGCGCGATCCTGCTGTCGCCGCCGCTGCACCGCGCCACCGACGCAGACCTCGACCGCTGGGCCGCGACCGGCAAGCCCCTCGTCGTCCTCGTCCCCGAGCACGACGACTACCTGCAGCCGGACGAGGCCCGGCGCCGGTTCGCGCGCGTGCCGCAGGCCGAGGTCATCGGCGTCGACGGCGCCAAGCACCTGTGGGTGGGGGAGCCTGCCGTCCGCCGGGTCCTCGACGAGATCGTGGGGCACGTGCTCCCCGGCCACCCGCTACCCCTTCCCACCCACTGGGACGGGCCGCTCGACGCCTGACCCGAGCTGCCCGCCCCGCAGACCCGACCCTGGAGGACGACGATGACGACTCCCCACCTCGCGACCTACACGCTGCGGGAAGGCGGCGGCCTGCCGCTCGTGCTGCTCCACGCCTACCCGCTCGACCACCGCATGTGGACCGAGTGCGCGCAGGCGTTGCCGCCCGGGATCCGCGTGCTCGCCGTCGACCTCCCCGGTCAGGGCCACAGCGACCTGGCCGGGCGGGCCCCCACCATCGAGGCGGCGGCCGACGCTGTCCACGCCACGCTCACCGCCCAGGGCGAGGGCCACGCGGTGATGGCCGGCATCTCGCTGGGCGGCTACGTCGCGCTGGCGCTCGCGGAGCGGCACCCGGCGAGCGTCCGCGGGCTCGGTCTGGTGGACACGCGCTCGACCGCCGACACGGAGGAGGCGCGGGCGAACCGGCTGCGGATCGCCGACGAGGCGGAGTCCACCCAGGCGATCGACGCCGTGCTGGGCATGCCCGCCAAGCTCCTGGGCGAGACCTCGCTGAAGAACCGGCGCCGCCTGTTCCCGGTCCTCGAGGCGTGGATCCGTGCACAGTCCCCGGCCGGGATCGCCTGGGCCCAGCGGGCGATGGCCGCACGCCCGGACCGCACCGAGGTCCTGCGCGGCTTCACCTACCCGGTCGCCGTGGTGGTGGGCGCGGAGGACAGCATCACTCCTGTGCCCGACGCCGAGCACATGGCGCAGGCAGCACCGGACTCGGCACTGAGCGTCGTGCCCGAGACCGGTCATCTCAGCGCGGTGGAGGACCCGCAGGCCGTCGCGGACGCGCTCGCCCTGCTGCACGGCCGGGCGGCGGGCCGGCACTGACCTCGCGTCCCGCTGTGGGTACGGATATGGCGTGAGTCCCGCCCGGGACTCACGCCATATCCGTACCCACAGCGAGAAGGGTCAGCGTGAGGCGGGTGCCTCCTCGGCGACGCCGTCCTCGCTCTCGGCGCCGGTCGGCTTCGCGGCGTCCTCCGCTTCCGCAGGCTCGTGGGCGTCCTCGTCCTCGTCGTCGGACATCTGGCCCGCCTTCACGGCGGGGATGACGATCGTCGCCGTGCCCACCGGCACGGGCGCGGGGTTGACCGGCGGGATCGCGACCGGCCTGGGGGCGTCCGCGTCGTCCGTCGACGGCTCCGCCTGCGAGCCTTCGCCGACGACCGCGAACCGGGCCTGCTGGGCGGGGGTCAGCGCTGAGGGGCTCACCGGTGCCGCGAGGGCCGGAGGCTTGGCCCCGTCGGGCCCCGGGGTGCCGAGCAGCCCGCGCAGCTCGTCCAGGTAGGAGTTGATCGAGTCGTGCTGGCGCGTCAGGTCCTCCAGCTGGCGGGACGCGGCGCTGCGCTGCATCTCGGCCTCGGCCCGGGCGTCCGCGATGGTCTGGTCCGCGAACTCGCGTGCCTCGGCGACGATGCGGTCGGCGGTGCGACGGGCGTCGGCCACGAGGTCCTTGACGTACTGGTCGGACTCGGCGCGGACCTTCTCCGACTGCTCGAGGGCGACCGCGACCCGCTTCTCGGCCTCGGCGGCGTGCTCCTCGGCTGCGCGGACCAGGCGCTCGGTCTCGCCGCGTGCCGTCTCGTGCCGCGCGGCGAGCTCGTTCTCGACGGACTCGCGACGCATGGCGACCTCGAGGTCCGCCTCAGCCAGCGCGGACCGGGCCTGCTCGCGCAGCTCCTCGAGCTCGGTCGTGACGGCGTTCGCGGCCTCGGCGGCCTGCCGGCGCGCCTCGGCGACCTGCTGCTCCACGTCGCGCCGGGTGCGCTCGCGCAGCTCGGCGGTCTCGCGCTCGGCGGCCTCCCGCTGGGCGGCGGTCTCGGCGGCGACCTGGGCGCGCAGCTGGGCGGCCTCGCGCTCCGTGGTGACACGCAGCTCGGTGGTCTCGCGCTCGACCGTGGCACGGAGCGTGCCCAGCTCGCGCTCCAGGCTCGCGCGCCGCTCGCTCTCCTCCGTGGCCAGCCCGCTCGTGATGAGGGCAGCCTCGCGCTCGGCGGACCCGACGAGCTCCTCGGCGCGACGCTGCGCGGCGAGGAGGTGCCCCTCAGCCTCCGCCGTCGTCGTGGTGCGGATCTCCTCGGCCTCGCGACGGGCGCTCGACAGCAGCTCTGCCACCTCGGACTCGGCTCGCGAGCGGACCTGCCCGGCCGAGAGCTTGGCGCGGGCCATCACGTCGGCGGCCTGCTGGTTCGCCTGGGCGAGGATGTCGGCCGACTGCTCCTCGGCGGACCGGAGCAGCTGCTCGATCCGCGAGCCGAGACCCGAGTACGACGGACGGTCGCTCTCCCGGATCATCCGTTTGGCGTCGGTGAGATCCTGCTGGAGCTGTGCGACGCGTCCGTCGGCGGTGTCCACCTGACGGCGGGCCTCCTCCAGGGCGTGGTTGAGACGAGCCATGTGGCTGTCGACCTGCTCGCGGTCGTAGCCGCGCATGGCTGTCGGGAAGAGCGAGCCCTGGTCGGACACGTTGCAGACCTCCGCTGTCGGGACCGATTGTCTCCCGGGTCACATATTTTCCCGGGCACCCGGAAAGGGCGATTGTCCGGCGCCCAGGATACGTTGCAACCAGTCACCTGGATACTCGCCGGGCGATCTCTCACCCCCGACCGTAAGGGCGGCTCGTGCACCAGCGATGTGAGAGATTCGTGTTGATCCTCGCCAGGCGGCCCACGTGGACAGGAGGTCGGGGCACGTCCCTATGCTGGAACGTCCACGTCGAAGGGAATGCTCGGTGTTTCAACGCATACTAGCGACCCTCCTGATCGTGCTCGGCGTCGCCGGGATCGGTCTGGGGGTCGCGTCGGCGACGGTCTGGCGGGGTGACGACACAGTCGTGGCCCGCGCTGTACCTTCCGGCAGCTCCGCGCTCGTCGTCACCGACCCGGGGGTTCTGGACCTGGTCGACGCCGACGTGTCGGTGCGCGCCACGGTGCCCGACGGTCAGAAGGTCACCCTCGCGATCGGCCGCCAGGTCGACGTGCTCGGCTGGGTGGGCAAGGACCCGTACGACAGGGTCACCGGGCTGTCCGACTGGGAGACGCTCACGGTGACCCCTGGCGGGACCCCCGCTGAGGAGGCGCCCGCTGACGGCGCGACCGAGGGCGAGGCGGCGACCGACCCCTCGGCCGAAGCCTCCGCGGAGGCTTCGGCACCCGCTGCCGAGGGTGAGGGCGAGCCGGCCGAAGGTGGCGTGGCCGAGGGCGAGGCCACGGAGACGCCGGTGACGCTCGTCGGCCCGGAGCCTGCGGGCAACGACATGTGGGTCGCAGAGGCGACCGGCGAGTCCTCCGTCACGCTGCGCTGGAGCGACCAGCCCGGCCGGTGGGTGCTGCTCGCTGCTGCAGCGGGCGACGACGTGACGCCGCCCACGATCGAGCTGACCTGGCCGCGCGTCGCGCCGACACCGTACCTCTGGCCCGGTGTGCTCGGTGGTGCGTTCCTCGTCCTGCTCGGCCTTGTCGTGCTGCTCGGCGCCCGCCGGGTGAAGCGCCGGGTGGCCGCCTCGCGTCCGGGACGCGCTGTGAGCTCCGTCGCGTCGGCCGCTCGGTCCCAGGTCTCCCGCGGGGACGGCACGTCCCGGCGGAGCAACCGCGAGAACGGTCCGGCGGACCCGTCGGCGACCCCCGGCGTGGTGCCGGCGGGTCCGGCTGACGACCAGGCCGACGGCGGTGCCCCCGGCGAGCGTCAGAACCCGTTCGCCGCCCCGCCTTTCGTCGGCGAACCGGGACCCGTCCCCGGGCCGCAGCCTGTGGGCGCGGGCGACCCCGGCAACCCGTGGGGTGCCGCACCGTCGGCCGGCGAGACCTCGCAGGGCCCGCTCCGGCGCTTCCGGTCCGAGTCCCCGGCACCTGTGCCCGCGGCCGGCGCGTCCGCCGTGGCCCCTGGCTTCGCGCCCGCGTCCGGTGGCACGGACCAGCAGGCCTACCAGGGCCAGGGCCAGGAGATGCCCGCACCGCCGCTCGCGGCGCCCCCCGAGCAGCCGCTCCGGCCGGGCATCCCGGCCACCGGGCTGCGCCGCAACCGTCGCCGGCTGACCGGGGCAGGAACAGCCCCGGTGGTCCCGCCGGTCGCGCCCCCGGCGCCCGCCCCGGACGCCGCCGGGCCAGACGGAGCCTTCGGCGGTCCGACGCCGTTCGGCGGTCCTCCCGCCGGGCCGCTGTCGCAGGCCGCTCCTCCGCCCGCTCCGCCCGCGCCGGTTCCCGCGCCCGGGCATGCCCCGGGTGGCTTCGACGCCCCGGGCGCCGAGGCGGCGTCGGGCAGGACGCTCACCCGGCGGGAGCTGCGCCTGCGCGAGCAGGCCGAGCGCCGGGCGGCGACGGGCGCTATGCCCGCCGTGCCCGAGGCGCAGGGCAACGAGGCGGCGGAGGCCCAGGAGGTACCGCAGGAGCAGCCCTCCGGCCGCGCCTCGGCGTGGCGGCAGACATGGGGATTCTCAGGCGACGAAGGAGGCGAGCGATGAAGCGCACGATGCGGACGAGGGCCATGGCAGGGGCCGTGACGGTCCTTGCGGCAGGAATGCTCGCCGGCTGCGCCGCGGAGGTGCCGGTGCCCGAGGCCGACCCGGTGACGACCGGGCCTGCCCTGACGGTCGAGCAGGAGGCCGAGGTCGTGACGTCGGTCAGCACCGTGCTCGAGAAGGCGAGCGCCGAGAACAACACCGCCGTGCTGGCCGAGCGGCTCGCCGGGCCTGCGCTCGCCAGCCGGACGAGCCAGCTCACCGTGGCGGCGGCGATCGGCGACGCGAAGTACGTGACCCCTCTGCCGTCGCAGATGGTGCAGATCGTGGTCCCGGTCACCGAGACCTGGCCCCGCACCAGCTACGGCGTGAGCAAGCAGGAGGGCACGAAGACTCCCGCGCTCGTGGTCATGGACCAGCCCACCGCTCGCGACCCGTACAAGCTGTGGGCCTGGGTGCGCCTGATCCCCGGCATCACGCTGCCGCAGTTCGCGCCACCGGACGTCGGCAGCGAGGCGCCGGCCGCGGACGACGCGAGCCTGATCATGACGCCGGCCGACGCTGTTGCGCAGTATGCCGACGTGCTCACCACGGGCGACACGTCCGCGTTCGCCCCGGCGTTCGAGCCGGACGTGTTCCGGAAGCAGGTCACGGACAAGGTCGCGGAGCAGCTGGCCGTCGAGAACTTCGCGGCAGCCGAGGGAAAGTACACCGTGACTTTCACCCCGCGTGGTGACGCCCCCGTGCACGCGGTCCGCACCCTGGACGGCGGGGCGGTCGTCATCGGGGTGCTCGACGCCACAGATCTGGTCACGGTTCAGACTGGGGGAACAGCGCCGCCCAGTCCGAACTTCCCGTCGCAGAAGGTGCACTTCGGGGCCCAGCCGGTGACCAACGTCCTCCGCACCACCTACCTGGACACGGTGGCGCTGTACGTGCCGCCGGCAGGCTCGACGGAGAAGGTCTCGCTGCTCGGCTACGAGCAGGTCGTGGTCGGCGCCAGCAACAAGTGACCCCACGCAGGAGGCCCGTCCGGACGACACGCTCCCGTGTGGTCCGGGCGGGCCTCCGTCGTCCCCGGGACTTCGTAGGATGAGACCCATGAGCAACCCGACCCCGCAGCCGAGCTTCACCGCCCGTGGCGCCGTCGACCTGTCAGCGCTGACCCGCCCGCAGGCCCCGCCGCCCGGAGAGCCTGGTGGCGCACCCGTCGCCGGGGGATACGTGGTCGACGTCACGGACACGAACTTCGAGCAGGTGGTCCGCGACTCGACGCAGTTCCCCGTCGTGGTGCTCCTGTGGATCCCCACCGACCAGGCCAACGCCGAGCTCGCCACGACGCTCGGCACCTTGGCGGACGAGTACGCCGGCCGGTTCCTGCTGGGCCGCCTCGACGCCGAGAAGTACCCGCAGGTCGCCGCGGCCTTCCAGGTGCAGGGCGTCCCGACCGTCGTCGCGGTGATCCAGGGCCAGCCCCTGCCGCTGTTCGCCGGCAACGCCCCCGTCGACCAGGTGCGTGGCGTGATCGACCAGGTGCTGGGCGCCGCGGAGGAGAACGGCGTGACGGGCCGGGCGCCCGCGCAGGGCGGCGAGGCCCCGCAGGAGGAGCCGGAGGAGGAGCAGGAGCCGCCGCTGCCGCCGCTGCACCAGGAGGCGTACGACGCGATCGAGCGCGACGACCTGGACACCGCTGTCGCCGCCTACGAGAGGGCGCTCAAGCAGGACCCGCGCGACTCCATGGCGTCGGCCGGGCTCGCTCAGGTTCACCTGCTGCAGCGCACCCGGGGTGCCGACCTGGCGGCGGTCCGCGCGGCGGCGGCCCAGGCCCCGGACGACGTCGACGCGCAGCTGGCTGTTGCCGACCTGGACCTGCTGGGCGGCAAGGTGGAGGACGCCCTGGGCCGCCTGCTCGACCTGCTCCCCGGGGCGTCGGAGGACGACAAGGAGAAGCTCCGCGTGCGGCTGCTCGAGTACTTCGAGGTGGCGGGTCCCACCGACCCACGGGTCTCGAAGGCCCGCCAGCGTCTGGCGATCAGTCTGTACTGAGCCGTCGCGACGCCGAGGTGGTGCGTCCGCACCACCTCGGCGTCACCATCCCGACGTCGGTCAGGCCGTCTCCGGCACCAGGATCAGCGTCGCCAGCGGTGGGACCCGCAGCGTCACCGACCGGCCGCGGCCCTTGTAGGGCACGTCCTGCGCCTCCACCCGGCCGAGGTTGCCGACACCGGAGCCGCCGTAGTCGGTGGCATCGGTGTTCAGGGCCTCGATCCAGCCACCGGTGCCCCGGGGTGCGTCCGGCAGGGCCACGCGGTAGCCCTCGTGCGGGACGCCGGCGAAGTTCACGACCACCACCACCGGATCACCTGAGCGGGACCGGCGTACGTAGGCGAGCACGTCGTGGTCCGCGTCGTCCGCGTCGAGCCACTCGAAGCCCGCCGGGTCGAAATCGACCTCCCACAGGGCGGGCGTGCGGCGGTACAGGGCGTTCAGGTCGCGCACGAGGTGCTGGACGCCCGCGTGCCCGCCGTCCCCGAGCAGGTGCCAGCGCAGCCCTTCACCCTCCGACCACTCGGTGTCCTGCGCGAACTCGCACCCCATGAACAGCAGCTGCTTGCCCGGGTGCGTCCACTGATAGGCGAGGAACGAGCGCACGCCCGCGAGCTGCTTCCACCGGTCGCCCGGCATCTTGCCGAGCAGCGAGCCCTTGCCGTGCACCACCTCGTCGTGGCTGATGGGCAGCACGAACTGCTCGGAGAACGCGTAGACCAGCGAGAACGTCACCTCGTGGTGGTGGTACCGGCGGTACATGGGGTCCTCGGCCAGATACCGGAGGGTGTCGTTCATCCAGCCCATGTTCCACTTCAGCCCGAAGCCGAGCCCGCCCCCGTCGGTGGGCCTCGTGACCCCCGGGAAGGCCGTGGACTCCTCGGCGATCATCATCACGCCGGGCGTGCGGCGGTACGCCGTGGCGTTGGCCTCCTGGAGGAACGTGATCGCCTCGAGGTTCTCGCGCCCGCCGTGCACGTTCGGGTGCCACTCGCCCGGCCCGCGCGAGTAGTCGAGGTAGAGCATCGAGGCCACCGCATCGACGCGCAGGGCGTCCGCGTGGAACTCCTCGAACCAGTACGTGGCGTTCGCGACGAGGAAGTTGCGGACCTCGCGGCGGCCGAAGTCGAAGACGTACGTGCCCCAGTCGGGCTGTTCGCCGCGCATCGGGTCGGCGTGCTCGTACAGGGGAGTGCCGTCGAACCGGGCGAGCGCGAACTCGTCGCGCGGGAAGTGGGCCGGGACCCAGTCGATGATGACGCCCACCCCCGCCTGGTGGAGCCGGTCCACGAGGAGGCGGAAGTCGTCCGGGTGCCCGAACCGCGACGTCGGCGCGTAGTAGCTCGTCACCTGGTAGCCCCACGAGCCGCCGAACGGGTGCTCGGCGACCGGGAGGAGCTCCACGTGGGTGAAGCCCTGCTCGGTGACGTACTGCGTGAGCTGGTCGGCCAGCTCACGGTAGGACAGGCCCGGCCGCCACGAGCCGAGGTGGACCTCGTACACGCTCATGGGCCCGCTGTGCGGGTCGCCCGCCGCCCGCGCGGCCAGCCAGTCGCCGTCGCCCCACGTGTAGCGGGACTCGACCACGACGCTCGCCGTCGCCGGGGGGACCTCCGTGCCCTTGGCGACGGGGTCCGCCTTGGCACGCCAGACGCCGTCGGCGCCCAGGACCTCGAACTTGTACCGGCTGCCTGGGCCCACGCCCGGCACGAACAGCTCCCACACCCCCGACGACCCCAGCGACCGCATCGGGTGCACCGGGCCCCAGTGGTTGTGGTCGCCGATGACGCGGACCCCGCGGGCGTTCGGCGCCCACACCGCGAACGACGTGCCCGTCACCTCGCCCAGCACGCTCGCGTAGCGGCGGGGGTTGGCACCCAGCACGCGCCACAGCTCCTCGTGCCGGCCCTCGGCGACGAGGTGCAGGTCGACCTCGCCCAGCGTGGGCAGGAAGCGGTACGGGTCGTCGGACGTGCTCTCCGCCTCGCCGTAGCGTGCGCGGACCCGGTAGTCGGGCGCGTGCCCGTCCTCGGTCGGCAGGAGCGCGGCCCAGACCCCCGCGCCCTGGTGCTCCGCGGGGTGCTCGCCGTCGGGCGTCACGACCACCACCTCGTCGGCGAGCGGGCGCAGCGCCCGCACCACGGCCCAGGGGCCGTCCAGCGGGTGCGGACCCAGCACCGAGTGGGGATCGGAGTGGTGACCCTGGGCAACCGCAGTCAGGGCCTCGAGGTCGACATGGGGCAGGTCAGCCATGGGATCACCTTTCCACGGACGGCCATCTCTCGCTCCCACGGCGCGCGCACCGAGCCCACCGGTGCCCGACGACGCCCCGTTGACCCCGGGCGATGGGCGCGCCTCAGACGGTGACCAGCTCGAGCGCACCTCCGAGGGCGTCCGACAACCGGCCGATGTCGTCCGGGTCGCTCGTCACGACGACGGCGCCGAGCAGGGCGGCGGTCGTGACCACGAGGGCGTCGACGACATCCGAGGAGCCGGCCATCCCGCAGACCACCCCGGCCGTCCGGCCGGTGCGTTCGTCGTCTGCTCGCACCTGGCATCCCTTGAGGAGCCGGGAGATCCCGTCCTGCGGCCCGCCGCGCCAGGCTTGTGCCAGGACGACGACCGGGACGACCGGGTGCACCCCGGCCCGTAGGAACTCCGCGTGCATAGCAAGAAACCGCACGTCCCGGCGCTCCGCCGCAAGGAGCGCGCCCGTGTCATAGACGATGCCCGCCATCAGCCGGCCGAACGGAAGTCGTCGACCGCGTCGCCGAGGAGCCCGTTGCGGCGCAGCAGGTCCCGCGCCTCGGACCGGTAGGCGACGACGTCCTGCCCACCATGCTCGGCCACCGCTTCGGCAAGGAGTGCCTCCGCCGCCGCGACGCCTTGGGCGTCTCGCGCCGCCTGACGAGCTCTGGCGACCGCCGCGTCCGCGAGCCACGCGGACACGCTCGTGCCCTGCGCCTCGGCGGCCGCCTTGATGAGCTCCTCGACCTCCGGCGGCACCGAGATCGACAGCTTGCGTACGGTCATGTCGCCCACGATACGCGCCGGTAGGATCGTCGTCCTACCGGCGCGAGCGCGGCTCCCTCGAGTCGTCATGCCACGAGCCTCGCGTATCCGGCCCGGTCCGGCCGGAGGTCCTCCACAGGGCTGTGGACAATGGTTACGCCAGCAGGTCGACGTCCCGCAGCACCGGCACGTCCCCGCGGAAGTCCCCGTGTCGCGCCCAGGACGGCGTGATCCGGACGAGGACGATGCCGTCGTCGGCCAGCGAGGCGGCGAACTGCGGGAAGGCGGCGACGTACGCGGCGGCGCACCGCTCGCGGTCGTCGCCCTCCGGGAGATCGGCCAGGCCCTCGCACTGCAGCGTCGTGCCGTCCGGCCCGCCCACCACCACGGCGACCCGGGCGTCGGCCCGAAGGTTGACGACCTTGCGCGACGACGCCCGGGCGTCGAGCACCAGCTCGCCCCGGTCGGTGGCGGCCAGCGAGAGGTACGCCGCCTGCGGTGCCCCGCCGGGCCCGGTCGTGGCCACGACGCCGTCCGCCTGCGATCGCACGTACGCCACCAGCTCTGCGGTATCCACGGAAGGACGGTACCCGGGGCGACGACCTCACGCGCTCAGCGCGCGCGACACCGCCGCCAGCGGGATGTGGGTCCACGTGGGCCGGTGGCGCGTCTCGTAGACCACCTCGTAGAGCGCCTTGTCGACCACGAGCGCCCGCAGCACAGCCTCGGCCGTCGCGAGGTCGAGTCCGCTCGGCTCCTCGGCGGGCACCGCTGCGCTCCGCTCCGGGCGCGTGCCTCGTTCCTCGGCCCCCACCCTCTGCTGCGCTTCGCGGTACCCCTCCGGGTCGTCGGGTCGGGGCACCGCTGCGCTCCGCTCCGGGCGCGTGCCTCGTTCCTCGGCCCCCACCCTCTGCTGCGCTTCGCGGTACCCCTCCGGCTCGTCGGGTCGGGGCACCGCTGCGCTCCGCTCCGGGCGCGTGCCTCGTTCCTCGGCCCCCACCCTCTGCTGCGCTTCGCGGTACCCCTCCAAGAACGAGAGCTGCGCGTTCTCCGTCCAGCCCCGGTCCGCCGCACCGCCCACGGCCGCCGCGTAGTCGAACGACCGCAACAGGCCCGCGACGTCACGCAGCGGCAGGTCCGGGGCCGTGCGCTCCGCGACCGGCCGCTGCGGCTCGCCCTCGAAGTCCAGCAGCTTCCAGCCGTCGTGCGCGTACAGGGCCTGCCCCAGGTGCAGGTCACCGTGGATCGCCTGGAGCCGTACACCGTCGGGGAGCGCCGCGAGGCGCTCGCGGACGTCGTCGTAGAGGGCGGTGATCGGGCCGCGGAACGGCGCGAGCTCCCGTACGTCGGCGATCGCCTCCGCCGCCCGGCGCCGCAGCACCCCCACGAAGGCCGCCGGGTCCAGGGTGGTGTGCCCGTCGGGCAGGGCGGCCCGCAGGGCGACGTGCAGCCCGGCCACGACCGCGCCCAGCTCGTGCGCGCGCTCGCCGAAGTCCTCCCCACGGGCCGCGTAGTCGCAGGCCAGCCGGAACCCGTCGTGGGCGTCGGTGACCAGCCGCGAGACCACAGCGAGGTGCGCCATCGAGGGCGGCCCGGCGGCGCCCGTCCCGTGCGCGGCCGCGGGCTCGTCCCCCCACGACACCGGGACCGCGCCGAGGAACTCCGGCACCCCGTGCCACCCGGCCCGCGTCAGCGCCTCGGGGATCGTGACGTCGGGGTGCGGCCCGAGCGCGACGGTGCGGAGGATCTTGAGCATCGCCCCGCCCGCGACCCCCGGCACCACGACCGACGTGTTGGACTGCTCGCTGGTGAGGGGGCGTGCGCCGTCGAGCAGCGCCGTCCCGGCGCCGAAACCGCCGCCCTCGCTGGTGGTCACCACGCCCGAGGCCCGCAGGAAGGCGAGCCAGCAGACCGGGTGAGCGCCGCCGTCGGACACCGTGACCGTGCCCGCCGCCGTGGCGACGGTGCCGATCACGCCCGGCCCGTCGCCCGGCTCCGCCGTCGGCGTGAGGACGAGCGGGACCTGGACCACCAGCGACTCCACTCCCTCGGGCAGGCCCGGGCCTGCGAGCCGCAGCAGCGGCACCACCACGTCGGGCGTGTGCGGGAAGGTCACCGTGAGCCACGGGACGTTCACCACGCCGGCGCCCGGGACGGGGTACCAGCGCCGTCCCGGCAGCCAGCCGTCGAGCAGCCGGAGCACCTCCGGCGGGAGGTGCCCGGCCCCGGGCCGGACCTCGACGGCGCCGCTCACGCTCCTCCCGCGGTGTTCGCCCGGAGGGCGGCGTCGGCTGCGGCCGCACTCGCCGCGGCGTCGGCGCGCGGCCCGGCCATCGGTGGTGCGAGCACGAGCCAGTAGAAGTCCCGGGCACCCCAGGTGAGCGTCACCGTGCCGTCCTCCCCGATCGTGGGGAACCCGGCTCCGCCGAACACGTCGGTCAGCGTCCACCCGGCGAAGCCGGGCAGCTTGAGCGTCGCGGACCGCGCCGTGGCGCCGAGGTTCACGGCCACGAGCAGCGTCTCCTCGCGCGACGACCGGGTGAACGCGACGACCCCCTCGTCGTCGCAGTCGCGGATCATGAAGTCGCCCGTGCCGAACGTGGGGTGGAGGCGGCGCACCGCCAGCATCCCGTGGACCCAGTGCAGCAGGGACGTGGGCTGCGCGAGCTGAGCCTCCACGTTCACGTGGTTGTAGTGGTGCACGAGCGACTGGATCAGCGGCAGGTACAGCTTGCCGGGGTCGGCGGCGGAGAAGCCGGCGTTGCGGTCCGGGGTCCACTGCATCGGGGTGCGGACGGAGTCGCGGTCGGGCAGCCAGATGTTGTCGCCCATGCCGATCTCGTCGCCGTAGTACAGGCACGGCGAGCCGGGCAGCGACAGGAGGAGCGCGTGCGCGAGCTCCATCTCCTTGCGCGAGTTGTCGAGCAGGGGCGCCAGCCGGCGGCGGATCCCCACGTTCGCCCGCATCCGGGGGTCGGGGGCGTACCAGCCGTACATGCTGGCGCGCTCCTCCGTGGAGACCATCTCGAGGGTCAGCTCGTCGTGGTTGCGCAGGAACGTGCTCCACTGGCCGTTCGCCGGGATGGTCGGCGTGTCGGCGAGGATCTCGAGCAGCTGGCGCGACCGCTGGTCGCGGATCGCGTAGAAGATGCGCGGCATCACGGGGAAGTGGAAGCACATGTGGCACTCGGGGTCCTGCTCGGTGCCGAAGTACTCCACGACGTCCTGCGGCCACTGGTTCGCCTCGGCCAGCAGGATGCGGCCCGGGAACTCGGTGTCGACCATGCGCCGGACGCGCCGCAGGAACCCGTGGGTCTCCGGGAGGTTCTCGCAGTTGGTGCCCTCGGCCTCGAAGAGGTACGGCACGGCGTCGAGGCGGAAGCCGTCCACGCCGAGCTGCAGCCAGAACCGCGCGACGTCGAGCATGGCGTCCTGCACCCGCGGGTTCTCGAAGTTCAGGTCGGGCTGGTGCGAGAAGAACCGGTGCCAGAAGTACTGCCGCCGTACCGGGTCGAACGTCCAGTTGGACGTCTCGGTGTCCACGAAGATGATGCGCGCGTCCTGGTAGCGCGTCGCGTCGTCGCTCCACACGTAGAAGTCGCCGTACGGGCCCTCGGGGTCGGCGCGCGACGCCTGGAACCACGGGTGCTGGTCGCTCGTGTGGTTCATGACGAGGTCGATGACCACCCGCATGCCGCGCTCGTGCGCTGCCGCGACGAGCTCGCCGAAGTCCGCGATGGTGCCGTACTGCGGGGCGACGGCCGTGAAGTCGGCGACGTCGTACCCGCCGTCGCGCAGGGGCGACGGGGAGAACGGCGGCAGCCACAGGCAGTCGATGCCGAGCCACTCCAGGTAGTCCAGCCGGTCGATGAGACCGCGCAGGTCGCCCGTCCCCGTGTCGTTGGAGTCGGAGAAGGAGCGGATCATCACCTCGTAGAAGACGGCCTTCTTGAACCACTCGGGGTCCGGCGGCAGACCACGGCGCAGCCGCTCCGGCGGCTGCGGCTGCCGCCGTGGCGGCAGGGCCTGGACCGGGATGGGCGCGGTCTGGGGCCGCGGCACGCTCGGCCGCACCGTGGGCGTGGGGGCCGACGACGCCCGCTCGCCCACGTGGGGCGGACCGCCTTGCGTAGCAGGGCCGCCAGGCCCGTAGAGCGGGCCCGTGGGGGTCGTCATGCCAGGCCCACCTGGAGCACGTGCGCCACCTGCGCGCGCGGGTCGAGGCGCACGAACGGTTGCGCCCCCCAGCCGTAGGTCTCGCCCGACAGCAGGTCGTGGGCCACGAAGAAGGGCGAGCCGTCGTCGTCCGAGGGGGCAGCGAGGCCCAGGGCGTCAAGGTCCAGGTGCACTACCGACTCCTGTGTGTTCCAGGGATCAAGGTTGACCACGACCACTATCACGTCGTCGTGACGGGGCCGTCGCATGCCCCCAGGTCTCATGGTGGGGCCGGACGAACCGTTTCGCGCGCTGTGCTGGACATCTCCCGAGGCCAGGGGCAGGTGGTCGGCCGAGATCCGGCGGGAGTAGGCCAGGACCTGGCCGTTCGTGGTGCTGTGCACCGTCAGGTTGCGCAGCTGGCGCAACGCCGGGTGCGCCCGGCGGACCTCGTTGAGCCGGGTGAGGAGGGTGGCGATGCCGATCTCGTCGGCGAGGGCCCAGTCGCGGGGCTTGAACTCGTACTTCTCGTTGTCGATCTGCTCCTCGACCCCGGGTCGCGGCACGTTCTCCACGAGCTCGTAGCCGGAGTAGATGCCCCACGTGGGGGCGCCCGTGGCGGCGAGCACCGCGCGCACGGCGAAACCGGCGACACCGCCGTGCTGCAGGTAGGGCGGGAGGATGTCGTGCGTGGTGGGCCAGAAGGAGGGCCGCATCACGGAGCCCTGCGGCCCGCTCACCTCCTGGAGGTACTCGGTGAGCTCCTCCTTGGTGTTGCGCCAGGTGAAGTACGTGTACGACTGGTGGAAGCCGATCCTGGCCAGCGTCTGCATCATCGCCGGCTTGGTGAACGCCTCGGACAGGAAGATCACGTCGGGGTGCGCGTCGTGCACCTGGGCCAGCGCCCACTCCCAGAAGTTGAGCGGCTTCGTGTGCGGGTTGTCGACGCGGAAGAGCGTGACGCCGCGGTCGATCCAGGTCAGCAGCACGTCCAGGACCGCCTGGTAGAGGCCGTCCGGGTCGGTGTCGAAGCTCAGCGGGTAGATGTCCTGGTACTTCTTCGGCGGGTTCTCTGCGTACGCGATGCTGCCGTCGGCGCGCACCACGAACCACTCGGGGTGCTCGGTCACCCAGGGGTGGTCGGGCGAGCACTGGAGGGCGATGTCGAGGGCGACCTCGAGGCCGGCGTCGCGCGCCCGGGCCACGAAGTCCCGGAAGTCCTCCTCCGTGCCCAGGTCGGGGTGGATCGCGTCGTGCCCGCCCTCGGCGGACCCGATGGCGTACGGGCTCCCCGGGTCGCCCGGCTGCGCCTCGAGCGTGTTGTTGCGGCCCTTGCGGAAGGTGGTGCCGATGGGGGAGACGGGGGTCAGGTAGACCACGTCGAAGCCCATCGCGGCGATCGCCGGGAGGCGCTCGGCCGCGGTCGCGAACGTCCCCGAGGCCCAGGTGCCGTCGGGCCTGCGGTGGGCGCCCTCGGAGCGGGGGAACATCTCGTACCAGGCACCGGCCAGGGCCAGCCGGCGGTGCACCCGCAGGGGCTGCTCCGCCGAGGCGGACACGAGCTCGCGGAACGGCGCCCGGTCCAGGACCGCGCGGACCTCGGGCGACGTCGCCGCCGCCAGGCGGGCCCCGGCCGGCCGCTCGGCGTCGGACAGCGCGTGCCGGGCGTCGTTCAGCACGCGGGCGTCGCGGGCCTTGCGCCGTGGCGCGACGATCCCGTCCGGCGCCTGCCCGCAGATGCGGTCGAAGATCCGCACGCCCTCCGCGAGCATCAGGTCGACGTCGATCCCCGCCCCGATCTTGATCGTCGCGTCATGGACCCAGCTGGCGTAGGGGTCGGACCAGCCCTCCACGCGGAAGGACCAGTCGCCCTCGGCGTCCGGCTGGAGGAAGCCCCGGAAGCGGTCCAGGCCGGGGGCGACGTCGACCATCGGCGCCCAGGCGCGGTCCCGGCCGTCGGGGCCGACCAGGACGGCCGTGGCGCCGACGGCGTCATGGCCCTCGCGGAAGACGGTGGCCTCGATGGGCACCACCTCGCCGACGGAGGCCTTCGCAGGCCACCTTCCGCCCTCGACGACGGGGGAGACCTCGAGGACGGGGATGCGCCCGACAGGCGTTTTCGTGCTCACGCCGCCCACGCTAGCGAGGGTGCGGCCCGGATCGCGCGCCGACGTGCGGGAGGCATCTGTCACAACAAAGTCACCAGGTGTGTCCGGCCGCGCGAGTGCGTAGTCTTCCGTCCGTGAGAGCGATCCGACGATTCACCGTCCGCACGGTCCTGCCGGCTCCGCTCGCCGCACTGGACGAGCTCGCCCAGAACCTCCGCTGGTCGTGGCACGCGCCCACGCGCGAGCTGTTCGCGAGCATCGACCCGGAGCTGTGGGCCGACGTGAAGGGCGACCCGGTGGCCCTCGTGGCCGCCCTCGGCGGCGACCGCCTCGCCGCCCTGGCCCGCGACGAGGCCTTCGTCGGCCGGGTGCGCGCCGCGTCCGACGACCTGCACCGCTACCTCCACGACCCGCTCTGGTACCAGGGCCAGGTCTCCGCGTCCGGGGACGTCCTGCCGCGGGCGGTCGCCTACTTCTCGCCGGAGTTCGGCATCACGTCGGTGCTGCCCCAGTACTCGGGCGGCCTCGGAATCCTCGCGGGCGACCACCTGAAGAGCGCCTCCGACCTCGGCGTGCCGATCGTCGGCGTCGGCCTCCTCTACGGGGCGGGCTACTTCCGTCAGGCCCTGACCCGTGACGGGTGGCAGGTCGAGAGCTATCCGCTGCTCGACCCGGACGGCCTGCCCCTCGCGATCCTCCGGGAGGACGACGGCACCCCGGCCTCCGTCTCGCTCGCCCTCCCGGGCGGGCGCCGCCTCGTGGCCCACATCTGGGTCGCGGCCGTGGGGCGCGTGCCGCTCCTGCTCCTCGACTCGAACGTCCCCGAGAACGACGAGCAGGCGCGCAAGGTCACCGACCGCCTCTACGGCGGCGGCGGCGAGCACAGGCTCCAGCAGGAGCTGCTGCTCGGCGTGGGCGGCGTGCGGGCGCTGCGCACCTGGTCGCGCCTCACCGGGGCCCCGGAGCCTGAGGTCTACCACACGAACGAGGGCCACGCGGGGTTCCTCGGTGTGGAGCGCATCCGCGAGCTGGCGGCCGACGGGCTGACGATGGAGGAGGCCGCCGAGGCCGTCCGCGCAGCCACCGTCTTCACCACGCACACGCCGGTGCCCGCCGGTATCGACCGGTTCCCCCGGGACCTGGTCTCCCAGTACTTCGGAGGCGACAACGCCATGCCCGGCGTGCCGCTCGAGCGGGTGCTCGCGCTCGGTGCCGAGGACTACGAGGGGGGCGACCCCACGGTCTTCAACATGGCGGTGATGGGCCTGCGGCTCGGCGGCCGCGCCAACGGCGTCTCGCTGCTGCACGGCCAGGTCTCGCGCCAGATGTTCGAAGGCCTGTGGCCGGGGTTCGACGCCCGCGAGGTGCCGATCACGTCGGTCACCAACGGCGTGCACTCGCCCACCTGGGTGGCCCCGCGGCTCGCGGACCTCCAGTCGGAGCGGCTGGGGCTCGACGAGCTGACCGCGGCGACGGCGTCGTCCGGGTGGCTCGACCCCGCGAAGGTGAGCGACGTCGAGCTGTGGCAGATGCGCCGCACCCTGCGCGGCGAGCTCGTCGACGAGGCAAGGCGCCGCGTCTACTCGTCCTGGCGGGAGCGCGGCGCGTCGCCCGCCGAGCTGGGCTGGGTCGACGAGGTGCTCTCCCCGGACGTGCTGACCATCGGCTTCGCCCGGCGCGTGCCCACGTACAAGCGGCTCACCCTGATGCTCCGCGACCCGGTGCGCCTGAAGGAGCTGCTCCTGCACCCGGAGCGGCCCGTCCAGCTCGTGGTGGCCGGCAAGTCGCACCCTGCGGACGACTCCGGGAAGCGGCTCATCCAGCAGCTCGTCCGCTTCGCGGACGACCCGGCGGTGCGGCACCGCATCGTCTTCCTGCCGAACTACGACATCGGCATGGCGCAGTCCCTGTACCCGGGCTGCGACGTGTGGCTCAACAACCCGCTGCGCCCGCTCGAGGCGTCCGGCACGTCGGGTATGAAGTCCGCGCTGAACGGCGGGCTCAACCTGTCCATCGAGGACGGCTGGTGGGCCGAGTGGTACGACGGCGAGAACGGCTGGGGCATCCCGACGGCTGACGGCGTGGACGACCCCGACCGCCGGGACGACCTCGAGGCGGCCGCGCTGTACGACCTCGTCGAGGCCCAGGTCGCCACCCGCTTCTACGAGCGCAACGGCGAGGGCGTCCCGCTCCGGTGGCTCGAGATGGTCCGGCACACGCTGGCGACGCTCGGGCCCAAGGTGCAGGCCACACGCATGGTCACCGAGTACGTGCAGGGCCTCTACGCACCCGCCGCGCAGGCCGGCCGGACCCTGGTGGCAGACGGGTACACCGCGGCCCGGGAGCTCGCGGGCTGGAAGGCGGACGTGCGCTCCGGCTGGCCGGGCGTCCGGGTGGACCACGTGGAGTCGGGTGGCATCGGCGACGCGGTCCAGGTGGGCGACCACCTCGGCGTCCGTGCCTACGTCTCGCTCGGAGCCCTCGCCCCCGAGGACGTGGACGTGCAGGTGGTCCACGGACGGGTCACGGAGCACGACCTCATCGAGGAGTTCACCGTGGACTCGCTGGCGCTCGCGGAGTCGTACGAGGCGGGACGCCACGCGTTCGCGGGAGACCTGAGGCTGGAGACGTCGGGCCCCTTCGGCTACACCGTGCGGATCGTGCCCAAGCACCGTGGGGTGGCGAGCGTGGCGGAGCTGGGGCTGGTCGCCAACGCTTGAGTGTGACGTACGTCACGCCGAACCGGCGGATCTGACGATATAACCGTTTTCACCGAGATGTCGGGCGTTCGGCACATCTGAAAGTAGTTGCTCCGGTCGTACGATGACGCGCATCTTCACGCTCCACATGCGCTCATCAGGGGACCCCTATATGATCGACCACTTTTCGACCGGCTACGTCATGCCGGCGATCTCCTTCGTCATGTCCTGCCTCGGCTGCGGTGTCGGCTTGGCAGCGATCGCCCGGGCACACATCCCCCGCAGCCGCTACCGCGTGCTGTGGCTGGTGCTGGGCGGCTCGGCCATCGGCGCCACCGGCGTCTGGGCCATGCACTTCGTGGCCCTCCTGGGCCTCGCTCTCGAGGGTGCCCGGATCCGGTACGACGTCGCGGGCACGATCATGTCCCTCGTCGTCGGGGCCGCCGCCCTGGTGGTCGGCGCGATCGTGGCCGACGGCGCGAAGGGCCGAAACCCGCGGCTCCTCGTGGGTGCCGCGATCGCGGGCCTGGGACTCGCCGCGTCGGTCCACCTCGGGATGGGTGCCATCCAGGTGGGCCTCGGCGTGAGCCTCGACTACGCGCCCTTCCTGGGCATCCTGTCCTACGCCGCGGCGCTCCTGTCCGCCCTGCTGGTGCTCTGGTTCGCGAACAACCTGCGCAGCGTGTCCGCGGGCGCCGGCGCCATGGTCCTCGTGGCGGCGGCACTCTCGGGCGTGCACTACATCGTGATGTCCTCGATGAGCCTGCACCGGGTGGGCACGGGTCCCATCCCGCCGTCCACGCGGGGCATGGCCCCCGAGGAGCTGGTGCTGCCGATCGCCGTCGGGCTGGCGGCCGCGACGCTGGTGCTGATGGTCGTGCTCATGGCGCTGCCGAGCGCCCGGGAGATCAAGGCGCAGGCGAAGTTCGACGAGTGGCGCGAGCGCAACCGCGCCACCGTCCAGCAGCCGGTGCGCAGCAAGCTCCTCTGATCGGTTCCGGGCGGTAACGGATGCGTATTTTGCCCCGGATTGACGGTGATGCTCCGCTACCGCTTGGATTGCCGTGGTTTTCCCCACTTGGAGGTCACGGTGTCCACTGAAACGCTGCCCCCTTACCCGTTCCCGATGCGCAGCGCGCTCGAGCCCCCAGAACAATGGGCAGAGCTACGCGCACAGTGTCCTGTCGCCCACGTCCGGCTCGCCTCCGGCGACTCCGCGACCCTGCTCACGCGGTACGACGACGTGCGCGCCGTCCTCTCCGACCCGCGGTTCACCCGCCAGCTCGACGCCGCCGCAGGTGCCGCGCGTGTCACGGCCAACGAGTCGGGCGGCGTGTTCGCCTCGAGCGCCGACCAGATGGGCGTCCTCGACAGCCGCGAGTCGCACCAGCAGTGGCGCCGCCTCGTCGGAGCCACGTTCACGGCGAAGCGGGTGCAGGCCCTCGCGCCCGGGATGCTGGCCAAGGCGGAGGAGCTGCTCGACGGGCTCACGGCAGCCGACGGTCCCGTGGACCTGGTCTCCGCGTTCAACTTCCCGCTGCCCATCTGGGTGATCTGCGAGCTGCTCGGGGTCCCGGAGTCCGACCGGAGCAGCTTCGGCCACTGGTCCGACACGATGATGAGCCTGTCGCGCTTCACCCAGGCGGAGATCGACACCGCGCAGGCCGACTTCGCCGGGTACCTGGGCGGGCTCGTCGCCTCGAAGCGTGAGACGCCCGGGGACGACCTGGTCTCCGCCCTGATCGCGCTGGTCGACGCCGCCGACCCGCGGGTCACGGAGCCGATGGTGATCGCCACGGCCCGCGGCCTGCTCGTGGCCGGGCACGAGACCACGGCGAACATGATCGGCAAGATGCTCGCGATGCTCCTGTCGGACCGCTCCCGGTGGGAGGCGCTCGTCGCCGACCGGTCCCTCGTGCGGAACGCCGTCGAGGAGGTCCTGCGCTTCGACGCGAACGCCGGCTTCGGCCTGCCGCGCTTCATCTCCGAGGACCTCGAGCTCCCCGACAGCACGACGATCCCGGCCGGGACGACGGTGGTGGTCAGCATGGCCTCCGCCAACCGGGACGAGGAGGCGTTCGCCGCCGCCGACAGCATGGACCTGACCCGCTCGCCGAACCCGCACCTCGCCTTCGGTGCCGGCCCGCACTCGTGCATGGGTCAGGCGCTGGCGCGGACCGAGCTGCAGGTGGTCCTCGAGGTGCTGCTCGACAGGCTCCCGGCGCTCGAGCTCGCGGTCGACCCCGCTATGCTCCGGACGCGTGAGGACATGCTGGTTGGCGGTCTCGTCGAGCTCCCTGTGAGGTGGTGACATGAAGGTAAACGTTGATAGGCATGCCTGCTGTGGCGCGGGTCAGTGCGTGATGCTCGCACCCGACATCTTCGACCAGGACGACGAGGGCATCGTGGTGCTCCTCGACGACCGTCCCGGCGAGGACCAGGAGCACGCCCTCCAGGAAGCCGTGAGCATGTGCCCCACGGGCGTCATCTGGGTGGACCGGAGCGCCTGACCGGGCGCTCCGGGACAGGCTTCGCCGTCTCGATCTCCTCCGCACGGACCCGTACCTCCTCGGGCGACCCACGCCCGGGGCGCGGGTCCGTGCGGAGGAGGAGACCGGCGTCGGACACCTCGAGGACGTACCCGATCAGGTCCGTCCACACGTGACCGGCGCCCGCCGCGAGGCGGCGCCGGACCACGGCGCGCGCGCCGACCGGGAGGCTCCGCCAGCCGGGCTCGGCGGCGGGTGTCGTGGAGGTCACACTCTGCTCCTGTCATGAGGTGAGACGGTGCACGCTCCTGCGCACGGGCTTTGCGATACTAGAGTCACGTGCGCAGGGACTCTGCGCCCCAGGTGGAAGGGACACCCTCGAAGTGACCTACGTGATCGCTCAGCCGTGCGTCGATGTCAAGGACAAGGCGTGCATCGAGGAGTGTCCCGTGGACTGCATCTACGAGGGCCAGCGCTCCCTGTACATCCACCCGGACGAGTGCGTGGACTGCGGTGCGTGCGAGCCGGTCTGCCCCGTCGAGGCCATCTACTACGAGGACGACGTCCCCGACGAGTGGAAGGGCTACTACGACGCGAACGTCCAGTTCTTCGACGACCTGGGCTCGCCGGGCGGCGCAGCGAAGATGGGCCTCATCGAGAAGGACCACCCGCTGATCGCCGTGCTGCCGCCCCAGGCCTGACCCAGCGATGGGCCTCGCTGACCTTCGCGACCTGCCGTATCCCTGGGACACGCTGGACGACCTCACGGCGACCGCCCGCGCGCACCCCGGCGGCCTGGTCGACCTGTCGATGGGTACTCCGGTGGACCCCACACCCGCGGTCGTCCGCGAGGCCCTCGCCGCGGCGTCGGACGCCCCGGGCTACCCGCTGACGGCGGGCACGCCCGCGCTGCGGGCCTCGGTGGCCGCGTGGTTCGCTCGCCGCCGGGGAGTGCCGGGCCTGTCGCCCGACGGCGTGCTGCCCACCATCGGCTCGAAGGAGCTGGTGGGCCTGCTCCCGTCGCTGCTGCGCCTGGGCCCGGGCGACGTGGTGGTCCATCCCGAGATCGCGTACCCGACCTATCTCGCCGGCATCCGCGCGGCGGGGGCCACGGCGCTCGCCACGGACGACGTCGAGACGTGGGCCGGGCGCGACGACGTGCGGCTGGTCTGGGTCAACAGCCCGAGCAACCCCACGGGCCGTGTGCTGGGTGTCGACGCCCTGCGGCGCGTGGTCGAGGCCGCGCGGGCGATCGGCGCGGTCGTGGTCAGCGACGAGTGCTACGCCGAGCTCGCCTGGGAGTCGCCCTGGTCCGAGGAGGGCGTGCCGAGCATCCTCGACCCGCGCGTGTGCGGCGGGTCGCACGACGGCCTGCTGGCCGCCTACTCGCTCTCCAAGCAGTCGAACCTGGCCGGCTATCGCGCGGCGTTCCTCGCGGGGGACACCGCCCTGGTGGCCGACCTGCTCGCCACCCGCAAGCACCTGGGGCTCATCGTCCCCGCGCCCGTGCAGGCCGCGATGGTCGCGGCGCTGGACGACGACGCGCACGTCGCCGTCCAGCGGGAGGCCTACGGCGCCCGGCGGCGGGCGCTCGCCCCCGCGCTGGAGCACGCGGGGTTCGTCGTCGACCGGTCCGAGGCAGGCCTGTACCTCTGGGTGACGATCGCCACACCGCCGTCGGACGCTCCGGGCGGGGCGGACCATCCGGGGGCCGGCCGGCAGGCTGCCGCCGCGCTCGCCCGGCACGGGATCCTCACCGCGCCGGGGTCTCTGTACGGGCCTGCCGGTGCGGGCCACACCCGGGTGGCCCTGACGGCGGGCGACGCTGCCATCAGGGATGCTGTGTCGCGCATCACACGTCCTTGACCTGCAAGTTGGAATGACAATGCTTTCTCGGGGTACTGTCGATTCCTGGTCGACGCTGCCCGCGACCTCCCCCCTGGGTAGCGCCCCGTCCCCCGCGCGCCCCTGGAAGGAAGCCATGACGTCCACCACGCAGGCAGACAGCACCCGGCCCACCGTCGAGCTCGTCGTCGACGGAACCGCCCGAAATCTCCCCGTCGTCCCGTCGAGCGAGGGGAATGACGGGATCGTGGTCTCGTCCCTGCTCAAGGACACCGGCCTGGTCACCGTCGACCCCGGGTTCATGAACACCGCCTCGTGCGAGTCCTCGATCACGTACATCGACGGCGACCAGGGCATCCTGCGCTACCGCGGGTACCCGATCGACCAGCTCGCGGAGAGCTCGTCGTTCCTCGAGGTGGCGTACCTGCTGATCTACGGCGGACTGCCGGACGCCCCGACGCTCGAGTCGTTCGTCGAGCGCGTCAACCGGCACACGCTGGTCCACGAGGACTTCCGCACCTTCATGGGGACGTTCCCGCGCTCCGGGCACCCCATGGCCGTGCTCGCGTCCGCGGTGAACGCGCTGTCCACGTTCTACCCGGAGTCGCTCGACCCGCACGACGACGAGCAGGTCGACCTGGCGACGGTGCTGCTGCTCGCCAAGACGCGCACCATCACGTCGTACCTCCACCGCCGCCGGGTGGGCGAGCCGCTGCTGTACCCCGACTACTCGCGCGGCTATGTCGAGGACTTCCTCCGCATGACGTTCGCGACCCCGTACGAGGCGTACGAGGCCGACCCGGTGGTGGTGGACGCGCTCGAGAAGCTCCTCATCCTGCACGCGGACCATGAGCAGAACTGCTCCACCTCCACGGTGCGCGTCGTGGGCTCCTCCAACGCGAACCTCTACGCGTCGGTCGCGGCGGGCGTGAACGCGCTGTCGGGCCCGTCGCACGGCGGCGCCAACGAGGCGGTGCTCGACATGCTCGAGAAGATCCGGTCCGGCGGCGAGACCGTCGAGACGTTCATGGAGAAGGTCAAGGCCAAGCAGGACGGCGTACGCCTCATGGGCTTCGGCCACCGGGTGTACAAGTCGTACGACCCGCGCGCCGCGATCGTGAAGAAGAGCGCGGACGAGGTGCTCGGCAAGCTCGGCGCCAAGGACGAGCTGCTGGAGATCGCGCGCGGCCTCGAGGAGATCGCCCTCTCCGACGACTACTTCGTGGAGCGCAAGCTCTACCCGAACGTCGACTTCTACACGGGCCTGATCTACAAGGCCATGGGCTTCGACCCGGCCATGTTCACGCCGCTCTTCGCGCTCGGCCGCATGCCCGGCTGGATCGCCCAGTGGCGCGAGATGATGAAGGACCCGCAGACCAAGATCGGCCGCCCGCGCCAGGTCTACACCGGCGCCACGGAGCGCGACTACGTGCCCGTCGCGGCGCGCTGACCTCCGTACGTCGCGGCGCCCGGCGGACCCGGCTAGGGCGCCGCGACGGCCTGGGTGATCGTGACCTGGCCCGTGGGCAGCGCGGAGTCGGCCGGCGTCCACGCCGCCTCCTCGCGGGTCCACACCCGGTCGGACACCCGGACCTCGATCACGTGCGTCGCGGCCGCCGTCGCCACAGCCCACTGGCCGGTGGCCCAGGCGCCCCGGGCGGGGTCGTCGGGTGCCAGGGGCGACGCGTCGACGACGACCCGGCCCACGGTGCCGTCCGTCGCGGAGCCGCCGGGCGCCGGGGCGAGGCCGAGGTCACGGCCGAGCCGGCCGGCCAGCAGGTCGCCGGCCTGTGCGGCCGACAGCATGGAGTCCCCAGGCACGTCCGCCAGCTCACAGCTCAGTGCCGCCGCGGAGTTGCCGGTCAGGGCCGAGGCCCAGGCGCGTGACCGCGTCTCGTGCTGCGCGTACGCGTCCGGGTAGCCGGACCGCTGCACGGTCTGCGCCGCGACCGTGATCTCCATGTCCTCGTACCCCGCCACCTTCACGAGGCCGTCGTAGAAGGCGTTCGTCGAGTACACGGGGTCCATGATCTGCTCCACGCTGCCCCAGCCCTGCGACGGCCGCTGCTGGAACAGGCCGACCGAGTCCCGGTCGCCGTACGTGATGTTGATGAGCTTGGACTCCTGCAGGGAGGTGGCCAGGCCGATCGTCGCGGCCCGGGCCGGGAGCGCGCGCCGGAGGCTGATGCCGGTGATCAACGCGGCGTTGTCCGCCTGGGCGGGCGAGAGGTACCACTCCGTGCCGTCGAGGACGGACCCGCACCGCTCGGTCGCCGGGTTCACGCTGTCGAAGTGGTTGAGGGCAGCCAGGACCAGCCCCGTGCCCGTGGCGCCCAGGAGCGCGACCCCGACGGTCCAGCCCACGGCACGGCGCACCCGCCGGCCGCGTCGCTGCCCCGGTGTACCGGGGCGCGACGGGAACGGCGAGGCCGTGTCGTTCTCGGCCAGGAGGACCATGCGGGTTCCGTCGCTCTCCGGGGTCGGTGTCTCTCGGGGTCGGTGCTTCGAGGACACGAGAGTCTAGGGCACCCACCTGGACATCCGTCGAGAGCCGGTGACCTCAGTTCGCGTGCAGGGCCGCGTTCAGCTCGATGCCCACCCCGCCCCGCGCCAGCACCTCGACGGCGCCGGTCGTGGAGTTCCGCCGGAACAGCAGGCCGTCCCGGCCGGCGAGCTCGCGGGCCTTGACGACCACCGGGCCGTCCTCCGAGGCCGCCGCGCCCAGCACGACCACCTTGGTGCCCGCCGTGACGTAGAGGCCCGCCTCGACGACGCAGTCGTCGCCGAGGGGGATGCCCAGGCCCGCGTTGGCGCCCAGCAGGCACCGCGCGCCCAGGCTGACCACCTCCTTGCCGCCGCCGGAGAGGGTGCCCATGATCGAGGCGCCGCCGCCGACGTCGGACCCGTCGCCCACCGTGACGCCCGACGAGATCCGGCCCTCCACCATCGAGGTGCCGAGGGTGCCGGCGTTGAAGTTGACGAAGCCCTCGTGCATCACGGTGGTGCCGGCGGCGAGGTGGGCGCCCAGGCGGACGCGGTCGGCGTCGGCCACCCGGACGCCCGCGGGCACCACGTAGTCGACCATGCGGGGGAACTTGTCCACCCCGTAGACGGTGACCGGGAAGCCGGTGGCGCGCAGGCGCATCCGGGTCTCCTCGAAGCCGTCGACCGCGCACGGGCCGGCGCTGGTCCAGACCACGTTGGCGAGGACGCCGAAGATGCCGTCCAGGTTGAGGCCGTGCGGCCGCACCAGGCGGTGCGACAGGAGGTGGAGGCGCAGGTAGGCGTCGGAGGCTTCCTGCGGCGGCGCGTCCAGGTCGATCTCCGTGCGGACCAGCGTCACCTCGACCCCGCGGACCTCGTCACGCTCGGCCAGCGCCACGAGGGACGCCGGGGGCGTCGCCCCGTCCGGGGCCGAGCCGA
Organism: Antribacter gilvus; assembly: GCF_003946865.1. Classification (GTDB taxonomy): domain Bacteria; phylum Actinomycetota; class Actinomycetes; order Actinomycetales; family Cellulomonadaceae; genus Antribacter; species Antribacter gilvus. Next base: position 146,737 of record NZ_QXTH01000002.1, on the reverse strand, counting down.
GCGCGGGGCTCGGGTACCAGGTGTCGAGGGTGGTGCCGTCGCCGGCGATCGTGGCGAGGCCGAAGCCCCAGGCGCTCGTCGTCATGCACCCACCCTATCGAGGACGGCGTACGGGCAGCGCCTAGCATCGGACCGTGGACACCGCTGCGACCTTCCTCGACCCCGCCCTCCTCGACCCGGCCGGGGCCACGGCCGACCAGCTGGTGGCGCTGACCGCCGCCATCTGCGACATCCCCTCGGTGAGCGGCGACGAGACCGCGCTCGCCGACGCGATCGAGGCCGTGCTCCGCGCCCAGCCGCACCTCGACGTGGTGCGCGACGGCGACGCGCTCGTGGCGCGCACGTCGTTCGGGCGGGCCCGGCGGGTCGTGGTCGCCGGCCACATCGACACGGTGCCCGTCGCCGACAACCTGCCGACGCGCCTCGTCGGCCAGGGCGAGGACGCCGTGATGTGGGGACGTGGGACCGTCGACATGCTGGGGGGCGTGGCAGTGGCGCTCGCGCTCGCCGTCGAGCTGGGCTCGCCCGGCCGCGAGCCGGCGCAGGACCTCACCTGGGTCTTCTACGACCACGAGGAGGTGGACTCGGCGCTGAACGGCCTCGGTCGTCTCGTGCGGAACCACCCCGACCTGCTCGCGGGCGACTTCGCGATCCTCGGTGAGCCGAGCAACGCGGGCATCGAGGGCGGCTGCAACGGCACGCTGCGCGTCGAGGTGCGCACCCACGGCGTGACCGCGCACTCCGCGCGCGCCTGGATGGGTTCCAACGCCATCCACGCCGCGGCCGAGGTGCTGACCCGGCTCGCGGACTACGAGACGCGCGACGTCGAGGTGGACGGGCTCGTCTACCGCGAGAGCCTCAACGCCGTGGGCATCACCGGCGGCATCGCCACGAACGTGATCCCGGACGCCTGCACCGTGACGGTGAACTACCGGTTCGCGCCGTCGAGCACCGTGGCCGACGCCGAGGCGCACGTGCGCGAGGTCTTCCACGGCTTCGACGTGGTGGTGACCGACGCCGCGGGCGGCGCGCGCCCCGGGCTCGACGACCCGCTCGCCGTCGAGTTCGCCGCGTCGGTGCTGGCCACGACGGGTGGCGCACCGGCGCCCAAGTACGGCTGGACCGACGTGGCGCGCTTCTCGGAGCTGGGCGTCCCCGCCGTGAACTTCGGCCCGGGGGACCCCACCCTGGCGCACAAGGACGACGAGCGCGTGCCGGTGGCGCAGCTGGCGTTGTGCCACCGGGCGTTGCGCACCTGGCTCCTCGGCTGAGCCGGACCTGAGGTTCACCCGGCCGTCACCGCACGGACGGCGAGCGGCCCGCGAGCGGCGATAGGTTGGGCGCATGAGCGACGACGGCTTCCCGCAGACGGGCCGGGGCTACCGCAAGGGTCCCGTGCTCCTGCGCGGCTCCAAGATTCCCGCGACCACCACCGACCAGCGGCTCCTCGCCCCCGGCGAGGGCGCCGAGTGGGTGCACTCCGACCCCTGGCGCGTGATGCGCATCCAGAGCGAGTTCGTGGAGGGCTTCGGCGCGCTGGCCGAGGTGGGCCCGGCCGTGTCCGTGTTCGGCAGCGCCCGCACCAAGCCCGACCACCCCGACTACGCCCTCGCCCAGGAGGTGGGCCGCCTCTTCGTCGAGGCCGGCTTCGCGGTCATCACCGGCGGCGGCCCGGGCATCATGGAGGCCGCGAACAAGGGCGCCTCGGAGGCGCACGGCACATCCGTGGGCCTCGGGATCGAGCTGCCCTTCGAGCAGGGCATGAACGAGTTCGTGAACCTCGGCATCAACTTCCGCTACTTCTTCGCCCGCAAGACCATGTTCGTCAAGTACGCCCAGGGCTTCGTGGTGCTGCCGGGTGGTTTCGGCACGTTCGACGAGCTCTTCGAGGCGATCACCCTGGTGCAGACGCACAAGGTGACGGAGTTCCCTCTCGTCCTGATCGGCACGGAGTACTGGGGCGGTCTCCTGCACTGGATCCGTACGGCGGTCGCCGACCGCGGCATGATCAGCCCGGCCGACCTGGACCTGCTGCACCTGACCGACGACCCCACGGAGGCCGTGGACTACGTCCTGCGGCGGGGCGAGGCGCTCGCGGCCAAGGAGCGCGAGTCCCTGGAGGAGCTCGTCGAGGACCAGGGCGAGGCCGCGGCGGCCGGCGCGTGACCTTCCCGGCCCCGCGCGGCGTGCCGCCGGCCGGGGCACGGTTCGTCCTGCGCGGCCGGGAGGTGGGCCGCGGCGCCGACGGCGCGCTGCGCCCCGTCGTGATGGCCGTCCTCAACCGGACCACGGACTCCTTCTACGCCCCGGCCCGGGTGCCCGACGCCGGTCGCGCGGCCCGGGCGGCGGAGGTCGCCTTCGCGGAGGGGGCCGAGATCGTCGACGTGGGCGGGGTCCGGGCCGGCACCGGGCCCGAGGTCGACGAGGCCGAGGAGCTGCGGCGGGTGATCCCGGTGGTCGAGCTGGTCCGGGCCGAGGTGCCGGACCTGCTCGTCTCGGTGGACACGTGGCGGTCGGGCGTGGCGCGGGCCGCGATCGAGGCCGGGGCCGACCTGGTCAACGACACGTGGGCGGGGCACGACCCGGCGCTCGTGGGGGTCGCCGGTGCGGCCGGGGTGGGCGTGGTCTGCTCCCACACCGGCGGCGCCGTACCTCGCACCGACCCGTACCGGGTGGAGTACCCGCCCGGGCCGGCTCTTACCCCGGGCGGCGACGGTGACGCGGACCCGCGGGACGGCGTCGTGCTGGACGTGCTGACGACGCTGCGCACGGCTGCCGAGCGGGCCGTCGCGTGCGGCGTCCCGCGGGAGTCGGTGCTCGTGGACCCCACGCACGACTTCGGCAAGAACACCTGGCACTCGCTGCACCTGCTGCGCCGCACCGACGCGCTGGCGGGCCTCGGCTTCCCGCTCCTCATGGCGCTGAGCCGCAAGGACTTCGTGGGGGAGACGCTCGGCCTGCCGCCCGAGGAGCGGCTCGAGGGCACCCTCGCGGCCACGGCGGTGGCGGCCTGGCTGGGGGCCCGGGTCTTCCGTGCGCACGACGTGCGCGCCTCCCGGCGCGTGCTCGACCTGGTGGCCGCGGTCCGCGACGACGCACCGCCCCTCGCGGCGCTCCGGGGGCTGGCGTGACGCCCCGGCGGCTCCGCCCGGGACTGTGCGTGGTGTGAACTAGAATGGGGCGGTGCGCCCGGTCACTCATTCGGGGGCACCGCACGGCGTGAGTTACCGGACAACGGAATGGGAGAGCCACAGATGGCTGCGATGAAGCCGCGAACGGGTGACGGGCCGCTGGAGGTCACCAAGGAGGGGCGCGGCATCGTCATGCGGGTCCCGCTCGAGGGCGGAGGTCGCCTGGTCGTCGAGCTCAACGCGACCGAGGCCAGCGAGCTCGGCGAGGCTCTCCAGGCCGTCGTCTCCTGACGGACGATCCGTTCACCGCGCCCTGGCCGTCCCCGTCGCTCCGCCTCGCGGAGCGTCAGCGGCGGACGGCCAGGAGCAGCCCGTCCCCGCTCGGGACCAGGGCAGGCAGCACCCGCTCGTCGCTGCGCAGCGAGCGGCCCACCTCCCGCACGATGGTGGTGAGCTCGTCCCGCCGGGCGGGGTCCGGCACCCGGTCGTGGTGGAGGGCGCCGTCCACGGCGAGCACACCGCCGGGACGCAGCAGGCGCAGCGCCTCCTCCACGTGCTCCGGGTAGCCGTGCGGGTCCGAGGCCACCAGCACCAGGTCGTACGCGCCGTCGGTCAGCCGCGGCAGCACCTCGCTCGCCCGCCCCGGGATGATGCGGGTACGTCCCGGCCGGATCCCGGCCTCCGCGAACGCCGCGCGCGCCGCGCGCTGGTGCTCCACCTCCAGGTCGATGGTGGTGAGCTGGCCGTCCTCGGGCATGCCGCGCAGCAGCCAGAGGGCCGCGACGCCGGCCCCCGTGCCGACCTCGACCACGGCCTTCGCCCCCAGCGCGGCCGCCATCACCCGCAGCAGGGCGCCCGCTCCGGGAAGCACCGAGGCGCAGCCCAGCTCGGCGGCCCGGTCGCGGGCACGGAGCAGCACGTCGTCCTCCGGGACGAAGGACTCGCTGTAGACCCAGCCCGCGGCCTTGCCGTGGGCGGTCTCGAGGTCCGTGGTGATGGGGAGCCTCCGGGTGGCGTCGATGTGTGTCGCCAGGCTACCGCCGGGCGGGAACCCCTGGAGCGACTGACGCGTTGTGGGAGACGATGAACCCCGTGAGCATCCCCGAGCGTCCCCTGGCCCAGGCAGGCCCGGTCGTCGCGCCCGTCCCCTGGGAGCCTCCGTCGTGGGAGGCGATCGTCCGGGAGCACTCGGCGCGCGTGTACCGGCTCGCCTTCCGCCTGACCGGCAACAAGCAGGACGCGGAGGACCTCACGCAGGAGACGTTCATCCGGGTGTTCCGCTCCCTCTCCAGCTACACCCCGGGCACGTTCGAGGGGTGGCTGCACCGCATCACGACGAACCTCTTCCTGGACTCCACGCGGCGCAAGCGCCGCATCCGCATGGAGGCCATGGGGGACGACGACGGGGCGGTCGCCGACACCGGCGACCTCGGCCGGCCGGAGCGCGGCTTCGAGCACGCCAACCTCGACCACGACGTCCAGAAGGCGCTCGACGCGCTGCGGCCGGAGTACCGGGCGGCGGTGGTGCTGTGCGACATCGAGGGTCTGAGCTACGAGGAGATCGCCGTCACGCTCGGCGTCAAGCTCGGCACCGTGCGCTCGCGCATCCACCGCGCGCGGGCGCAGCTGCGTGCGTCCCTGGAGCACCGTGCGCCGGGCGCGTCTGCAGACGACGCGGGACGGCGGTCGTGAACGGCCACCTCGGGGCCTGGCTGAGCGCGCTCGCGGACGGCCAGCTCAGCCCCGCCGAGACCGAACGGGCGCTCGCCCACGTGGCGGTCTGCCGCACCTGCGCCCGCGAGCTGGACGCGGAACGGTCCGCCCGGCGGGCCCTCCTCTCCGCGGGTGACGTCGTTCCCGACCCGGCGCTCATGGCCCGGCTCATGGCCCTGCAGGCCAGCATCCCCCCGGCCGACGCCGACCCCCTGCGCAGCCCGGAGCGGTACGCGGCGGTCTGGACGCCCGCCTACCCCGGGGAGGGCGACTTCTCGGGCAATCTCACGCGCTCGGCCCGGCGGCGCCGCACCGCGCGTGTGACGGCACTCGGCGCGGGAGGCCTCGGCGTGCTCGGGATGGCGCTCTTCGCCCTCGGCGACGCTCCCGTGGTGGACCCCGACCTGTCGGTGCAGGCGTCGATGACGCTCCTCGGCCGGGTAGGCCCCCACGAGAACGCCGCCGGCGAGGACGTGCTGGCGGGCCTCGGCACCCCGGCGGCGACCGACCCGACCTCCGGCGCGCTCGGCTGGATCGAGCAGAACGGCTGGGTGGCCCCCGAGTCGCTGCCGCACGGTTTCGAGGTCACCGCGCTGCGGCTCGTCGGCGCGGAGGGCCAGGTGCTGGAGATCGACCTCGCCGGGCCGCAGGGGGAGGCGGTCGTGCGCGAGCAGGTGGGGCGCCTCGCCGAGGGCGCCGAGGCGTACGACGTCGCAGGCCGGGACGCCGTCCTGCTGACGACCGAGCCGGCGCACGTGGCGTGGCAGTCGGAGGACCTCGTCGTCGACGTGGTGGCGCACGTCCCGGACCACGTCCTCGAGGACCTCGTGGCAGCGTTTCCCGGGCACGGCTACGATGCCGGGGTCCTGCCTCGCATCGCCCGCGGGTGGACCACCGTGACAGGAGCCATCGCGAGTCCATGACCGAGCACACCCCGTTCGCGCCCCCCACGCCGCCGCGCCCGCAGGTTCCGCACGCCGGGAACCCCCTCGACGCGGAGGTCCCGGCGACGGGAGCCCCGGGGCTGGAGGCGCCCGCGGTCCCGGCCGCCGTCCCGGCCGGGGGCGAGGTCCCTGGCGGGTCGCGTGACGGCAGCGTCTGGACGGTCACGGCACCGGCTCAGGAACCGGCTCACGGGCCGGACCTTGCCGCCGAGCCCGCCGCCCCGGCCCGCGCCGACGTCGTGCCGGGCGACCGCGGGGGCGCTCGCCCGGGCCTGGGCGCCCGCGGCGGGGTCGCCGTGGTGGTGCTCGGGCTGCTGGCCGGCGCCCTCGGTGGCACCGGCGCGTACTCGTTCCTCGACTGGCGCGACGGCTCGCGCCCCGCCGAGGCGAACCTCCCGGTGCCCGTGGGTGGCGGCACCGTCGTGGACCGGCCGGCCGGCACCGTGGCCGCCATCGCCGAGCAGGTGCTGCCGAGCGTCGTCTCGATCCAGGTGCAGGCGGCGCAGGGCGTGGCGACCGGCTCCGGCATGGTGCTCAAGGAGGACGGCTACATCCTCACGAACAACCACGTGGTCGCCGAGGCGGGGAGCGGCGCGCAGATCATCGTCGGCTTCTCCGACGGGCACGAGCTGCCCGCCACGATGGTGGGTGCCACCGCCGACTACGACCTGGCGGTCATCAAGGTCGACGAGGCGGGGCTCGTCCCGCTGATCCTGGGCAACTCCGACGAGGTCGTCGTGGGCGACTCGGTGCTGGCCGTGGGCTCCCCGCTGGGCCTCGACGCCACCGTGACGACAGGCATCGTCAGCGCGCTGCACCGGCCGGTCAAGGCGGGCGAGGATGCCGAGGCGGCATTCATCGACGCGATCCAGACCGACGCCGCGATCAACCCCGGCAACTCCGGCGGCCCGCTCGTGAACGCGGCGGGCGAGGTGATCGGCATCAACTCGGCGATCGCGCAGCCTCCGGGCACGTCCGCCGCCACGGGCAACATCGGCCTCGGCTTCGCCATCCCGTCCAACCAGGCCCGGCACACCGCCGAGCAGCTCATCGAGACGGGCAAGGCCACCTTCCCCGTGATCGGCGTGCTCCTCGACCCCACGTACCAGGGGGAGGGCGTGCGGGTCAGCACGGAGGCCGTCCAGGGCCAGCCGCCGGTCTCGCCGGGCGGCCCTGCCGACCAGGCGGGCATCCGGGCGGGCGACGTCATCCTGTCGATCGACGGCCGGCCGGTCTCGGTGACCGACGAGCTCATCGTCGCGATCCGCGCGAAGGCGCCGGGCGACCCGGTGACGCTCCGGGTCCGGTCGGACGACGACGAGCGTGACGTGCGCGTGGTGCTCGACGAGCGGACGAGCGGCTGAGCCACCGGCGGGTGCGTGTCGCGGAGCTGTCGCCCGGACGACACCTCCAGGACACCTCGCGTGCACCGGAGGCCTCCGGCAGGGCCTGTAGTCTCTAACCGTGTTCGGCATCAACGGCTGGGAATTCGTCGTGATCCTTGTGGTCGCGGTCCTCGTCGTGGGTCCCGAGCGGCTCCCGGCCTATGCGGAGCAGCTCGCCCGCGGGGTACGCCGTGCCAAGGTCCTGATGCAGGACGCGAAGTCACGGGTGGACTCCGAGCTCGGCCCGGAGTTCCAGGACGTGGACTGGTCCAAGCTCGACCCGCGGCAGTACGACCCGCGGCGCATCGTCCGTGACGCCCTGCTCGAGGACACCCCTCTGGGGTCCGCCTCCGCACCCGCGTGGAGCTCCGGCACGGTGTCGCGTACGGCCGCCGCCGCAGGAGCCACGGCAGGGACCACGGCCGCGGCGCCGTCGGACGCCGGCGGCACGGCGACGGGTGGCGGCGCCGCCCGCGTGCCGTTCGACGACGAGGCGACCTGACGCCCGAAGCCGCCGTCATCCTGCGGATTCGGTGCTGCACGGCCGACCTGCCAGAATGAGGGGCATGTCGTCTGAACCCTCGACCGCTCCTGCACCGACGGCGGTCGCAGAGCGCCCTGTGAAGCAGCGCATCTTCTCGGGCATGCAGCCCACCGACGGCTCGTTGCACCTCGGCAACTACATCGGCGCGCTGTCGCAGTGGGTGGCTCTGCAGGAGTCCTACGACGCGCTGTACTGCGTGGTCGACCTGCACGCGCTGACCGTGAACCCGGACCCGGCGCAGCTGCGCGAGCGCACGCGGCGTACGGCGGCCCAGTACCTGGCCGGCGGGATCGACCCGGAGCGGTCGATCCTGTTCGTGCAGTCCCACGTGGCGGAGCACGCGCAGCTGGCCTGGCTGCTGTCGTGCCAGACCGGCTTCGGTGAGGCCGGCCGCATGACGCAGTTCAAGGACAAGTCGGCCAAGCAGGGCGCCGAGGGCACCACGGTGGGGCTGTTCACCTACCCCGTCCTCATGGCGGCCGACATCCTGCTGTACGACGCTGCGCTCGTGCCCGTGGGCGAGGACCAGCGCCAGCACCTCGAGCTGACGCGCAACCTGGCCGAGCGCCTCAACGTCCGGTTCGGCGAGGGCACCGCGGTGGTGCCGGAGCCCCACATCGTGAAGGCTGTGGCCAAGATCTACGACCTGCAGGAGCCCACCGCCAAGATGAGCAAGTCCAACGCGGGCGGCAAGGGCGTCGTCTGGCTGCTGGAGGACCCGAAGAAGGCCGTCAAGGCCATCAAGGCCGCGGTGACCGACGCGGACGAGTCCTACGGCGTGCGGTACGACCCGGCGGCCAAGCCCGGCATCTCGAACCTCCTGACGATCTTCTCGGCGGTCACGGGCCGCGGCGTGGACTCCCTCGCTGCCGAGTACGACGGCCGGGGGTACGGCTACCTCAAGGTGGACCTCGCCGACGCCGTCGTCGCCTTCCTCGAGCCGTTCCAGAAGCGTGCCGACACGTACCTCGCCGACCCGGCCCAGCTCGACGCCGTCCTTGCCGACGGTGCGGAGCGGGCGCGGGAGATCGCGCGGCCCGTGATCGACCGGGTCTACGAGCGCTTCGGCCTGCTGCCGGCGGGCGTCGCCAGGGGCCGACGGTGAACATCCCGGACCGCGCGGCGGGCCAGGTCCGGATCGGGATCGCCGTCGAGATCCCCGAGCCGTACTCGTCCCAGCTCTCCGCGGCGCGGTTCGCCTGCGGCGACCCGCTCGCCTCGACGGTCCCGCCGCACATCACGCTCCTGCCACCCACGGTCCTCGACGAGGAGGACCTCCCGGCGGCGTGGTCGCACCTCGAGGCGGTGGCGGCCGAGGCCACTCCTTTCCGGATGCGCCTGCGGGGCACGGCGACGTTCCGTCCCGTGTCGCCGGTGGTGTTCGTGGCGGTGGCCCAGGGCATCGGGGAGTGCGAGCGGCTGGAGACGGCCGTGCGCTCGGGCGTCCTGGCCCAGGAGCTGCGGTTCAACTACCACCCGCACGTGACGATCGCGCACGAGGTCCCCGACGAGCAGCTCGACGACGCCTTCGACGCCATGGCCGGCTACGAGGCGGACTTCGACGTGACGGCGTTCTGGCAGTACGAGCACGGCGACGACGGCGTGTGGCGCCCGCAGCGCCGGTTCGACCTGCGTGGTCTGCCCGACGACGCCGGCACGCGCCCCGCGCAGTCCGGCGTCGGCCTCGTCGAGCGTGCCCTGGGCGCGTGGAGCAGGCGCCGAGGCTGACCTAAGGTCGGGAGCGTGAACCGACTCGTCGACCGTGGCAAGGTCCTGTGGGAGCGCTGGCAGGCCTCGCGGCCGGGCCGGACGCTGGAGCGGTACGACGAGCGCAACGGCTCGCTCCTGTGCGGCGGCATGGCCTACGCCGCCCTGTTCTCGCTCTTCGCGGCACTGGCCATCGGGTACACGATCCTCATGCGCGTCCTGGGCGGTAACCCGACCCTGCGCGACGCAGTGCTCGACGAGGTGGACCTGTGGGTCCCCGGCCTCGTCGACAGGGGCGGCGGCGGAGCCCTGGAGCCCGAGGACCTGATGGTGACGACGGCGCTGAGCGTCACGTCCGTCGTCGCAGTGCTGGTGCTGCTGTTCTCCGCGACCGGGTTCATGGGTGCCCTGCGGACCGCGATCCGGGCGATGTTCGACCTCGGCGACGAGACGCCCAACCCCGTGGTCACCCGGCTCGTCCAGCTCGCCGGCTTCCTGCTGCTCGGGGTGGCGGTGCTGACGTCCGCCGGCCTCAGCGTGGCCGTCTCCAGCCTCACCCCGCTGCTGCTCGACCTCGTGGGGGTCCCGGACTCCGTCTCCACGGTGACGGTGCGCGTGCTCGGGCTGCTCGTCGGGCTCGTGCTCGACGCGCTCGTCGTGCTGGGGGTGCTCCGCCTCGTGGGCGGGGTCCGGCCCCCCTCGCGAGAACTGCTGCTGGGCTCGCTGTCCGTCGCCGTGGTGGCGGGCGGGCTGCGCTACCTCGGGACGGCGGCGATCGTCGGTGTGGCGTCGCGGAACGCGCTGCTCGGGTCGTTCGTCGTGGTGGCGACGGTCCTCGTGCTGGTCAACTTCCTGGGGCGCGTGCTGCTGCTGGCGTGCGCCTGGATGGCAGAGCACTCAGCCGAGATAGTGCCTTCGTCGGACGAGCCGACTACCTCGGCGGGCTGAAGCCCGCGACGTAGTCGGCTCGTCCGACGAAGGCACTATCTCGGCGTGGGAAGGACGTCAGAACGCGCGGGTGATCATCGCGCGCTTGACCTCCTGGATCGCCTTCGTGACCTCGATGCCGCGGGGGCACGCCTCGGTGCAGTTGAAGGTCGTGCGGCAGCGCCACACGCCCTCCTTGTCGTTGAGGATCTCCAGGCGCTGCTGGGCGCCCTCGTCACGGCTGTCGAAGATGAACCGGTGGGCGTTCACGATCGCGGCGGGGCCGAAGTACTGGCCGTCGGTCCAGAACACCGGGCAGGACGACGTGCACGCCGCGCACAGGATGCACTTGGTGGTGTCGTCGAAGCGCGCGCGGTCCTCGGGGGACTGGATGCGCTCCTTCGTCGGCTCGTTCCCGTTGGTGATGAGGAACGGCATGATCTCGCGGTAGGAGGCGAAGAACGGCTCCATGTCGACCACGAGGTCCTTGACGACCGGCAGGCCCTTGATGGGCTCGACGGTGATCGGCTTGTCGGGGTTGACGTCCTTCAGGAGCGTCTTGCACGCCAGGCGGTTGCGGCCGTTGATCCGCATCGCGTCCGAGCCGCACACGCCGTGCGCGCACGAGCGGCGGAACGTGAGCGAGCCGTCGTGCTCCCACTTGATCTTGTGGAGCGCGTCCAGGACGCGGTCCGTCCCGTGCGCGGTGACGGTGTACTCGTCCCAGAAGGACTCCTCACCGTGCTCCGACTCGGGGTTGTAGCGGCGCACGCGCAGCGTGACCTCGAAGGAGGGGATGGCTCCGGCCTTGGTCTCCGGCGCCTCGAGGGTGGCAGTCATCAGTACTTACGCTCCATCGGCTCGTACCGGGTCTGGGTCACTGGCTTGGAGCCCAGGACGACCTTGTAGCCGTCGAACTCCTCGACGTGGTCGAAGTAGCCCTTGACGTGCCCTTCGGCCTGGTCCGCCGCCGCCGTGGGGCGACGGTAGGCCATGGTGTGCAGCATGTAGTTCTTGTCGTCGCGGTCCGGGAAGTCCTCGCGGTAGTGGCCGCCGCGGGACTCCTTGCGGTTGATCGCCGCGACGACCGTCACCTCGGCGATGTCGAGCAGGAAGCCCAGCTCGATCGCCTCGAGGAGGTCCGTGTTGAAGAGGCGGCCCTTGTCCTGGACCGACACGTTCTCGTAGCGCTTGCGGAGCTCGCGGATGTCGGCCAGCGCCTGGTTGAGCGACTCGCCGGTGCGGAACACCTGCGCGTTGGCGTCCATGGTCTCCTGGAGCGCCCTGCGCACGTCGGACACCCGGTCCCCCTCGGGGCGGTTGCGCATCTCGTCGAGCTGCGACACCACGGCCACCGTGGGGTCCACCGGCAGGTCCCGGAACTCGGCGATCTTCGCGTACGCGGCGGCCGAGCGGCCGGCGCGCTTGCCGAAGACGTTGATGTCGAGCAGCGAGTTGGTGCCGAGGCGGTTGGAGCCGTGCACCGACACGCACGCGACCTCACCGGCCGCGTAGAGGCCCTTGACGACGTCCTTGCCGTTGCGCAGGACCTCGCCCTGGACGTTGGTGGGGACGCCGCCCATGGCGTAGTGGGCGGTGGGGTACACGGGCACAGGCTCCGTGTACGGCTCGATGCCCAGGTAGGTCCGCGCGAACTCGGTGATGTCCGGGAGCTTGGCGTCGATGTGTGCCGGCTCGAGGTGCGTCAGGTCGAGCAGCACGTAGTCCTTGTTCGGTCCCGCGCCGCGGCCCTCTCGCACCTCGTTGGCCATGGAACGGGCGACGATGTCTCGCGGCGCCAGGTCCTTGATGGTGGGGGCGTAGCGCTCCATGAAGCGCTCACCGTCCGAGTTGCGGAGGATGCCGCCCTCGCCGCGCGCCGCCTCCGAGAGGAGGATGCCGAGGCCGGCCAGGCCCGTCGGGTGGAACTGGAAGAACTCCATGTCCTCGAGGGGCAGGCCGCGGCGGTAGGCCAGGGCCATGCCGTCACCGGTGAGGGTGTGGGCGTTCGAGGTGGTCTTGAAGATCTTGCCGGCGCCGCCCGTGGCGAAGATGATCGCCTTCGCCTGGAACACGTGGATCTCGCCCGTCGCGAGGTCGTAGGCGACCACGCCGGTGGCGTTGACCTCCACGCCCTCCGGCACGTCCTCTGCCGCGAGGTCGTGGTCCGTGATGAGGTCGAGCACGTAGAACTCGTTGTAGAACTCCACCTCCTGCTTCACGCAGTTCTGGTAGAGCGTCTGCAGGATCATGTGGCCCGTGCGGTCCGCGGCGTAGCAGGCGCGGCGCACGGCCGACTGGCCGTGGTCACGCGTGTGTCCGCCGAACCGGCGCTGGTCGATCTTGCCCTCGGGCGTGCGGTTGAAGGGCAGGCCCATCTTCTCCAGGTCGAGGACGGACTCGATGGCCTCCTTCGCGAGGATCTCGGCCGCGTCCTGGTCGACGAGGTAGTCGCCACCCTTGACGGTGTCGAAGGTGTGCCACTCCCAGTTGTCCTCCTCGACGTTCGCGAGGGCCGCAGCCATGCCGCCCTGGGCGGCACCGGTGTGGGACCGGGTGGGATAGAGCTTGGAGATCACAGCGGTGCGGGCGTCCTTGGACGCCTCGAGGGCGGCGCGCATCCCGGCGCCGCCGGCGCCGACGATCACGACGTCGTACTGATGGGTCTGCATCGGGCTCGATGCCTCCTGCTAGTGAAGAGTGGGGCTGGGGAGGTTTGCTCAGCGCGCAGGGCAGAACGAGGCGATGAGGTGTTCCGGGGCATTCACCGGGCACGGGTCGAACGTGAAGATGACGAGCGTGCCGAGCACCACGACGATGACGAACGCCAGGTAGAGCAGGCTCTTGAGGACGCCGCGCGTGAGGTCCTTCTGCGCGTAGTCGTTGATGATGGTGCGGACGCCGTTGGTGCCGTGGATCATCGCGAGCCACAGCATCAGCAGGTCCCAGACCTGCCACAGCGGATTGGCCCACTTGCCGGCGACGAAGCCGAAGTCGATCGCGTGGACACCCTCGCCCACCATCAGGTTGACGAAGAGGTGCCCGAAGATCAGCACGATCAGCACCACGCCGGACGCCCGCATGAAGACCCAGGAGTACAGCTCGTAGTTGCCGCGCGTCGTCCTGCGACGGACGTAGGGGGAGCGGGGCGCGTCGACCTTGGCCACCGCAGAGGTCCCGTAGGCCATCAGTGGCCACCTCCGAACACGTTCATGAGGTGACGCGGCAGGAAGCCCGCCATCGTCACGGCGAAGAGGCCCAGGACGACCCAGAGCATGACCCGCTGGTACTTCGGGCCCTTGGCCCAGAAGTCCACGAGGATGATGCGGAGGCCGTTGAAGGCGTGAAACACGATGGCGGCCACGAGGCCGGCCTCTCCCAGCCCCATGATCGGGGTCTGGTACGTGCCGATGACGGCGTTGTACGCCTCGGGCGACACGCGCACCAGCGCGGTGTCGAGCACGTGCACGAGCAAGAAGAAGAAGATCAGCACGCCTGTCACGCGGTGCGCGACCCACGACCACATGCCTTCGCGGCCGCGGTAGAGCGTGCCTGCTGGTGCGGTAGGCACTGTGAAAGCCTCCAATGGCTTCGTCCGAGCGGGCGATCCCACTGTAATGACATCCGGTCCTGTCAATCGCCGCTGAAGGCCGTTCTCAGGCGATACCGCGTCGCTTTTGTGACCTAATCCACAGGGGAGATGTCGGAGCAAAAACGGGCGTCACTATGATGCCGACATGACCACCGACGCCCGCGGGTCTTCCGACGCGCCCATCGACGACTTCTACGCCGTGATCCCGGCCGGTGGTGCGGGCACCCGCCTCTGGCCGGTGTCGCGGAGCCGGTCGCCGAAGTTCCTGCACGACCTGACCGGCTCGGGACGGACGCTGCTCCAGGCGACAGTGGACCGGCTGACCCCCCTCACCGGGTCGGCGGGCGTGGTGCTGGTGACGGGCGACCACCACGTGGCAGCCGCGCGGACCCAGGTCCCCGAGCTGCGGGAGGACGCGATCCTGGCCGAGCCGTCGCCGCGCGACTCCATGGCGGCGATCGGCCTGGCGGCGGCTGTCCTCCAGCAGCGCCACGGCGACGTGGTGATCGGTGCGTTCGCGGCGGACCAGGTGCTCTCCGGCCAGGCCGCGTTCGAGCAGGCTGTGCGGGAGGCCGTCGCGGCCGCGCGGGCCGGCTACTTCGTGACTGTCGGCATCGCGGCGTCGCGCCCCTCGACGGCCTTCGGCTATGTCCGCAGCGGCGCCTCCCTGGGGGTCGAGGGCGCGCCGACGGCGATGCACGCTCGCGGCTTCACCGAGAAGCCGGACGCCGAGACCGCTCGCGAGTACCTGCGGTCCGGCGAGTACCGCTGGAACGCCGGGATGTTCATCGTCCGCACGTCGGTGCTGCTCGGGCACCTCGCGGAGCAGCGGCCGGAGCTCCACGACGGTCTGCGCGAGATCGCCGCCGCCTGGGACACGGAGGACCGGGCGAGGGTCGTGGCCGACGTGTGGCCCGGGCTCGAGCGCATCGCGATCGACCACGCGGTGGCCGAGCCGGTCGCCGCCACCGGCGGCGTCGCCGTGGTCCCGGGCACGTTCGGCTGGGACGACGTGGGCGACTTCAACTCCCTCGCGGCCCTGCTGCCGTCGGCCGACGACGGCGGGTCGAAGGTGCTCGGCGACCCGTCGGACGTGATCCGGGTCGACAGTGCGGGCTCCGTCGTGGTCCCGGCGGCCGGTCGGCTCGTGGCGGTGCTCGGCCTCGACGACGTGGTCGTCGTGGACACCCCCGACGCCCTCCTCGTGACCACGCGCGCCCGCGCGCAGCAGGTGAAGTCCGTGGTGGACGCCGTCAGGGCCCGGGGGCTCGACGAGCTGCTCTGAGCTGGTCGGTGCTCGTCGGTCAACCTGTCGTCGCTCGTCGGTCAACCCGTCGTCAGACGCGAACGGGTTGACCGACGGCCCTAGAAGGGTGGTTCGCCGGGGTCCGGTGCTGGTGCCGGTGGGCTGGTGGTGGGGTCTTTGGGGGATGGTCCGGTGAGGCGTGCTCGGTCGTGGGCGTGCAGGGTCGCGGGCTTGCGGCCTGTGGTTGCCGGGATTGTGCCGGGGGTCGCGGTGCCGGGGGTCCGTGGGCCGTGCTGGGTGGCTGGGCGGGTGTAGGTGTGGGCGGTCGGTGCGGTCCAGGTCGTGGTCCCGGTCGTGGGGTCGCGGTGGGCTGTCCAGCCGTGGTGGGTCTTGGCGTTGTGATGCCGTCGGCACAGGAGCTGCAGGTTCGCTGCCCGGGTCTGCCCAGGGGTCCCGGGCGGGAGGGTGGTGGGATCGGCGGTGTGGTCGAACGTCTGGAGGTGGTCGAGGTCGGCGGTGGTGCCGGGCCGGTCGCACTGCAGGAACTGGCAGCTGCCGTCCCGGGCCATGACCGCGGCGCGCAGCACCGGGCCCGGGACGTAAGTGTGGGTGGAGTGGTCGGTCAGGATGCCGGTGACCGGGTCGGTCACCAACCGCTGCCACGTCCCACCCGTTCCGCCGGTCGTGCCGGAGTCGCCCGGGGCGGCGAGCAGGGCGGCGGTGTCGGCGTCGATGGGTCCGTACCCGTCCAGGAACCCGGGCTCGTCGTCCTGCCCGAGCAGGGTCGAGGCCGCGACCGTGACCCGGATGACCGGACGCACCGGCAGGACCGTGACCCGCACACCTTCCCCGGGCACCGGCTCCGGCTCAGGTTCAGTGGGCTCAGGGGCCGGGACACCCGGTGTGGGCAGGCCCGGCTGGGACGTCGGCGCCGAGCCGGCGGGCTTGGTCGTCTCGACAGCCTCGGTGGCCTCGGGGTCGGTGGTGTCGGTGGTGTCGGTGGGCAGGATGAGGCGCCCGGTCAGGATGCCGGTCAGGACGTCGGCGCGAGCCTGGGCCAGGGTGCGGTCCTTGCCCGCCCGCTTCACGGTCCGTCCGGCGGTGTCCAGGGTGTCCCACACCGCGGCCGCGTCGGCGGCCGGGAGCAGCGCGGACAGCCATGCCATGGTGCCGCCCTCAACCGGGTCCAGGTACACCGCCCGCCGGTCCCGCTCGGCCCGGACCACCTGCGCCGGGGTCAGGTGACGGCGGGCGTGGGCCCGCATCTGGTCCCGCACCCAGGACCGGGACCGTTGCCCGGCCTGCGGCAGGACCTCGGCGATCGCCTCGACCCGCTGCTCAACGGTCATCGTGCTGCCCGCGGTCAGCAGCAGGTCCACCTTGACCACGTCGATCCGCCCACCCGCCAACGCCGCGGCGACCTGCGGGTGGTGGGCCAGGCCCGCCCCGCGGGCCATGACCTTGTCCGCCTCGAACGTCGGCACCCCGAGCCGGGCACCGAGCTCCACCGCAGCCTGGGCCTTGGGGACCGACCAGCCCCGCCGCCGACCGAGCTCGCCCACGACCGCAGCCTGACGAGTCGTGGCCCAACCGATCAACCGCGACCACCCCGCCGCAGCATCCAGCAGGACCACGTCGTCCAGACGCCTCAGATCCGCGCCGCCACCGTCCGCGCCGCCACCGTCCGCGCCGCCACCGTCCGCGCCGCCGGTGTCGGCGCCGCCGGTGTCCGCGCCGCACAGGGCGGCCAGGGCCGCCGCGAGCCCCGGACCCCCACCAAGCCCGCCCAGCCCGTCCGGCCCGTCCAGCCCGTCCAGCCCGTCCAGCGGCGTGCCGGGACCACCCGCGCCCGAGCGTGCGCCGTCGGGCACCCTCGTTGCCGAAAGCACCACCACGACCACCCCCCAGCGACCGGGAACGGGCCGCGAATCGGCCCCGCCGGGCCCCCTGCCCGACCCTCACAGCCTATCGAACAAGCGTTCTTTTCGCTCGCTGACCTGCGAAGATGTGGACAACCACGTCGTCCACAACCCCGGGGTCGGCCTCCAACCCGCACATCCCCGTCACGGGCGCCGCTCAAGAGCCGAGGCGGCCAGTCACCGCCCTGTCCAGGACCGCGTCCCACCATGCGGAACGTTGTGACGCGAGTCACCGCGCCGCGGAGTACCCTCGTCCGGGTGAACCCTGTGACCCTCGCGGAACTGGATCAGATCGTTTCGAGCGACCGGTCGGCGAACGCCGACGACAGCACCCTGGCAGCCATCGCGCAGGAGGCGCGCGACGCGCTCGCCGGTCGCGTGCGCACGCTGGCCGCCGGCCTCGAGGACGAGATGGTCGCGTTCCGCAGGGACATGCATGCCCACCCCGAGATCTCGCGCTACGAGGTGCGCACCACCGCGGCCCTGGCGGACCGGCTGCGAGCGGCCGGGCTCGAGCCCCGGCTCCTCGACGGGTCGGGCCTCGTCTGTGACGTCGGCCCGGCGGGTCCCGGCCGGTTCGGCCTGCGGGCCGACCTCGACGCGCTGCCGCTGCAGGAGACCTCGGGTGTCGCCTGGGCGTCGACCACCCCCGGCGTGACGCACGCCTGCGGCCACGACGTGCACACCACGGTGGTGCTCGGCGCGGGGCTCGTGCTCGCCCGCCTGCAGGAGGAAGGGCTGCTCACCCGCGGGGTCCGGCTGTTCTTCCAGCCCGCGGAGGAGGTGTTCCCCGGTGGCGCGCTCGACGTGCTCGCGTCGGGCGAGCTCGACGGCGTCGACCGGGTGGCCGCCGTGCACTGCGAGCCCAAGCTCGACGTGGGCCAGGTCGGCACGCGGATCGGCCCCATCACCTCGGCCTCCGACTCCGTGTCCGTGACCGTGTCGTCGACGGGTGGGCACACGTCCCGGCCGCACCTGACGGGCGACGTCGTCTATGCGCTGGGCCAGGTCATCACGCAGGTGCCCGCGGTCCTCGGCCGGCGTCTCGACCCGCGCTCCGGCGTCAACCTCACCTGGGGTGCGGTGCGGGCGGGGAGCTCGCCCAACGCGATCCCCTCCACGGGCACCGTCAAGGGAACGCTGCGCTGCCTCGACGTGCGGGCCTGGGAGCAGGCCGGGCGCCTGCTGCGTGACGTCGTCGAGCAGGTCGTGCGCCCCTACGAGGTGGACGTCACGGTGCACCACACGCGCGGCGTGCCGCCGGTGGAGAACGACGCCGAGGTGACGGGCGACCTCGAGGCCGCGGTGCGCGAGGCGGTGGACCCGGCCGCGGTGGTGCTGACGGAGCAGTCCATGGGCGGCGAGGACTTCGCCTGGTACCTCACGAAGATCCCCGGGTCGATGGCGCGGCTCGGCACGCGCACCCCCGGCGGGGCGACGCACGACCTCCACCGCGGCGACCTCGTGGTGGACGAGCGCGCGATCGGCGTGGGCGTACGGATGCTCGCCCAGCTCGCTGCGCGCTGAGGGTCCGTTCCTGAACCGTCGCCCGAATTCACCCAGATACTGATGACGCTTCGGTAACGACTCGTCCCCGTTACCGTCCCGAAACGCGAGACGCCCGATGTGCTGGCTAGGCTCGGTGCGGTATGGGGCCTGACCGTGGCCCCGCTGAACCTCATCGACAGGAGCATCAGGTGAAGAAGGCTGTTGCGCTCACCGCGCTGGCCGGTGTGGCCGCTCTCACGCTCGCCGCGTGCGGCGCCGCCCCCGAGGAAGAGCCCGGTGCCGGAACGACCTCGGCGGCTGCGTCCGACTTCGTCCCGTGCATGGTGTCCGACGAGGGTGGTTTCGACGACAAGAGCTTCAACCAGCTCGGCTTCGAGGGTGCCACCAAGGCGGCCGACGAGCTCGGCACGGAGCTGACGTCCGTCGAGTCGGCCTCGGCGGCCGACTACAAGGGCAACCTGGAGTCTCTCGTGAGCGAGGGCTGCGACACGATCGTGACGGTCGGCTTCGCGCTCTCCGCCGACACCGTCGAGTCCGCCACGGCGAACCCCGAGGTCGAGTACGTCCTCATCGACGACGCCGCGGACAACGACTTCGACGGCCAGAAGGACGCGGAGAACATCAAGCCGCTCCTGTACAACACGGCTGAGGCGGCGTTCCTCGCCGGCTACCTCGCCGCGGGCTACTCGGAGGCCGGCAAGGTCGGCACCTTCGGCGGCCAGAACTTCCCGACCGTGAGCATCTTCATGGACGGCTTCAAGCAGGGCGTCGACCACTACAACGCCGAGAAGGGCACCGCGGTCGAGGTCATCGGCTGGGACGGCACGGACGGCTCCTTCACCGGTGGCTTCCAGGCCAACGAGACGGCCAAGACGACGGCGAAGAACATCATCGACCAGGGCGTCGACGTGATCCTGCCCGTCGGCGGCCCCATCTACCAGTCCGCGATCGCCGCGATCGAGGACTCCGGCCGCGAGATCGCGCTGATCGGCGTGGACGCCGACTTCTACGAGACCGACCCCACCACCCAGGAGATCGTCCTCACGTCGATCCTCAAGGGCATGGACGTCTCGGTGTACGAGGCCGTCCTGGCCGCGGGCCAGGACGAGTTCGACGCGGAGGCCTACGTCGGCACCCTCGAGAACGGCGGCGTCGACCTCGCTCCGCTGCACAACTTCGAGGACAAGGTCGACCCCACGCTCGTCGAGGAGGTGGCCGCTCTCAAGGAGGCCATCATCGCCGGCGAGGTCGAGGTGACCTCCTACCTGGCCGAGTGACGTTCGTCGCTCGCTAGTGCACCAACGGTCCCGGGGGGACCGGCCTAGGCTTGTCCTGCGCCGGACCCCCCGGGACCTGACGTTGTTTCCCGCGGGGTCCGCGCACGACACGGCCGCGGAAACCCAGAGAACACTGCCATGACCGGGCTCTCCCACGAGGACGAGCAGGGAAGGACGAGAGAATGCGGCTCGAGCTGCGTGGCATCACCAAGCGCTTCGGTGCGCTCGTCGCCAACGACCATATCGACCTGGTGGTCGAGCCGGGCGAGATCCACTGTCTCCTCGGCGAGAACGGCGCCGGCAAGTCGACGCTGATGAACGTGCTGTACGGCCTGTACACCGCCGACGAGGGCGAGATCCTCCTGGACGACGCCGTCCAGAGCTTCTCCGGCCCCGGCGACGCGATGGCGGCCGGCATCGGCATGGTGCACCAGCACTTCATGCTCGTCCCCGTGTTCACGGTGGCGGAGAACGTCATGCTCGGCCACGAGCAGGTCAAGGGCGGAGGCGTCCTCGACCTGGACGCCGCACGCGCCCGGGTGCGGGAGATCTCCGCCCGCTTCGGCTTCCACGTGGACCCCGACGCCGTCGTCGAGGACCTCCCCGTGGGAGTGCAGCAGCGCGTCGAGATCATCAAGGCGCTCTCGCGCGACGCGGACGTCCTCGTGTTCGACGAGCCCACCGCGGTGCTCACCCCCCAGGAGACGGACGAGCTCATGGGGATCATGCGCCAGCTGCGCGACGACGGCGCGGCCATCGTCTTCATCACCCACAAGCTCCGCGAGGTCCGCGAGGTGGCGGACAAGATCTCCGTGGTGCGGCTCGGCAAGATCGTCGGCGAGGCCAGCCCCACCGCCACGGACGCGGAGCTCGCGTCCCTCATGGTGGGTCGCGCGGTGTCGCTCACCGTGCACAAGGACGCGCCGGTCGTCGCCGAGACCGGCCTCACCGTGGACAACCTCGTCGTGACGAGCGAGACCGGTGCCGTCCTCGTGGACGACGTGTCGTTCGACGTGCGCGGCGGCGAGGTCCTCGTGGTCGCGGGCGTCCAGGGCAACGGCCAGACAGAGCTCACCGAGGCGCTCATCGGCCTCCAGCCGAACGTCACGGGCAGCATCCTGCTCGACGGCAAAGAGCTCGCCGGCCGCTCCGTGCGCGAGGTCCTCGACGCCGGCGTCGGCTTCGTCCCCGAGGACCGCACCCACGACGGCCTCGTCGGCGAGTTCACGATCGCCGAGAACCTCATGCTCGACCGCGCCGACGGACCGCCGTTCGTCCGCAAGGGCGCGCTGCAGCTCGCCGAGCGCGACCGGTTCGCGCGCGAGAAGGTCGCCGAGTTCGACGTGCGGACCCAGGGCATCGAGGCCGCGGTGGGCCGCCTCTCGGGCGGCAACCAGCAGAAGGTGGTCCTGGCGCGGGAGCTCTCCCGCGACCTGCGCCTGTTCGTCGCCGCGCAGCCCACGCGAGGCGTGGACGTCGGGTCCATCGAGTTCATCCACAAGCGCATCGTCGCCACGCGCGACGCCGGCGTGCCGGTCGTCGTGGTCTCCACCGAGCTCGACGAGGCCGTGGCGCTCGCCGACCGGATCATGGTCATGTACCGCGGCCGCGTCGTCGGCATCGTCCCGGCCACGACGCCGCGTGACGTGCTCGGCCTGATGATGGCGGGCATCCTGCCCCAGGACGCAGAAGGGGGCGCCGCATGACCGCGGGTCCGGACACCGAGCACGAGCCGACCCAGGACCGCTGGGCCACCGCGCTCCAGGAGATCGCCTCGGCGCGCTGGACGGTGGCCGTGGGGGCCGTCGTCCTCGCCGTCCTGGTGGGCTCCGTGATGATCGCGTTCACCGACGAGGGCGTGCAGGAAGCCTCCGTCTACTTCTTCAGCCGCCCGAGCGACACCTTCGCCGCGCTCGGCGACGCCATCGGCGGTGCGTACTCGGCGCTGTTCCGCGGTTCCGTCTACAACAACCGGGCCGAGACCTTCGCCCAGGCGATCCGGCCCCTCACCGAGACGCTGAACTACGCGACCCCGCTGATCGCCGCGGGCCTCGGTGTGGCCGTCGCGTTCCGGGCGGGCCTCTTCAACATCGGTGGCCAGGGGCAGATGCTCCTGGCGGCCGCGGCCGCGGGCTGGGTCGGCTTCGGCGTGAAGGGGCTCCCGTTCCCTCTGCACCTGCTGCTCGCGCTCGTCGCCGGGATCGCCGCCGGCGCGGTCTGGGCGGGCATCGCGGGCCTGCTCAAGGCGCGCACGGGTGCCCACGAGGTGATCGTCACGATCATGCTCAACTACGTCGGCTTCTACCTGGTCTTCTACATGCTGTCGACGCCCGGCCTGCTGCGGGCCCCCGGCTCGGCCAACCCGAAGACCCCGCCCACCGCCGAGTCCGCCCAGCTGCCGCACCTGGTGGGCGAGCGGTTCACCCTGCACTGGGGCTTCGTCCTGGCGCTGCTCGCGGTCGTCGGCGTCTGGTGGCTCCTCAACCGGTCGAGCCTGGGCTTCCAGTTCCGCGCCGTCGGGCAGAACCCGCGGGCCGCCCGGGTCGCGGGCATCGACGTCCCGCGCGCGACGACCATCGCCATGCTGTTCGCGGGCGGGCTCGTCGGCCTGGCCGGGGCGAGCCAGGTCCTGGGCTCGGTGACCAACGGGTTCAGCTCCGACATCGACGCGGGGATCGGCTTCGACGCGATCACGGTCGCGCTCCTGGGCGGCTCCGGCCCCTGGGGCGTGCTCGCGGCCGGCATCCTGTTCGGCGCCTTCAAGGCGGGCGGCTCCACGATGCAGGTCTCCGAGGGTGTCCCCGACGAGATCGTGCTCGTCGTCCAGTCGCTCATCGTGCTGTTCATCGCCGCACCGCCCCTCGTCCGCGCCATCTTCCGTCTCCCGCACCCGGGCACGCGGAAGCGCCCGGGTGCGGGAGACCGGCGTCGGGCAGCGAAGAAGAAGGAGGTGACGGCGTGACCGCCGCGACCGTGGAGGCGCCGAAGGCGCCCGAGGCCGAGAACCGCCGCATCGCGCCGGTCTCGTGGAAGTCCGCCGTGACGCTCGGTGTCGTGACGGCGCTGTTCGCCGTGCTGCTGCTCGTCGCGCCGCACGCGGGGGACGCGCGGTTCGCGCTCTCCACGTCGGGCGACTTCTTCATCATCCCCGTGATCGTGGTGCCCGCGATGGGCACCGCCTGGGGGTGCCTCGTGCTCGCCGCCCTCGCGGCGGTCGGCGCCGGGCTGTTCACGGCGCGCGGCCTGCGCACCCCCGCCTGGGTGCCGGGGGTGGCCGCGTTCGCGATCCTCCTCGGCTTCCTCTCCTGGGCCGCTGCCGGCAGCCCGCGCGACCTGTCGATCGTCGGCCTGCTCAGCGGTGCCGTGCTCCTCTCGGTGCCGCTCGTCTACGGCGCCCTCGGCGGCGTGCTGAGCGAGCGCGCGGGCATCGTCAACATCGCGATCGAGGGGCAGCTGCTCGCCGGGGCGTTCACCGCCGCGATCGTCGGGTCCCTGACGGACTCGCCCTATGCGGGCGCCCTCGCCGCGGTGCTGGCCGGCATGCTCGTCTCGTTGGTGCTCGGCCTGTTCACGATCACGTACCACGTCAACCAGGTCATCGTCGGTGTGGTGCTCAACGTGCTGGTGATCGGCCTGACGAGCTTCCTGTACTCGCAGGTGCTCGTCCCCGACGCGGCGACGCTGAACACGACCACGCGCTTTCCCCGGGTGGGGATCCCGCTGCTGGAGAACATCCCGGTGATCGGCCCGGTGCTGTTCGACCAGACGATCATCGTGTACCTGATGTTCGTCGCCGTCGGCCTGGTGTGGTTCGCGTTGTTCCGCACCCGCTGGGGCCTGCGCGTCCGGGCGGTGGGGGAGCACCCGCTCGCCGCCGACACGGTGGGCATCGACGTGGTCCGCACGCGCTACAACGCGCTGCTGTGGGCCGGTGCGGTGGCAGGCCTGGGCGGCGCCTTCTACACGGTGGTGTCGCTCAGCCAGTTCAACCGCGAGATGACCGCCGGTGCGGGCTTCATCGCGCTCGCCGCGGTGATCTTCGGCAAGTGGCACCCCGTGCGCGCCGCCCTGGCCGGCCTGCTGTTCGGCTTCGCGTCGAACCTCCAGAGCGTGCTGTCCGTGGTGGGCTCGCCGGTGCCGAGCCAGTTCATGCTGATGGTGCCGTACGTCGTGACGATCCTCGCGGTCGCCGGGCTCGTGGGCCGGTCCCGGCCGCCCGCCGCCGAGGGCATCCCCTACGTGAAGGGGTGACGCGGTGACGATCGACTGGGACACCCTGCGGGAGGCCGCGCGGGACGTGATGCTGCGCGCGTACGCGCCGTACTCCGGCTTCCCGGTGGGCGCCGCGGCCTACGCGGACGACGGTCGGCTCCTCGTGGGCTGCAACGTCGAGAACGCGGCCTACGGCGTGACGCTGTGCGCCGAGTGCTCGCTCGTCTCCGCCCTCATCACCGGCGGGGGCGGCCGGCTGGTCGCCTTCGCCTGCGTGAACCGCGACGGCACGGCGATCATGCCGTGCGGCCGCTGCCGCCAGCTGCTCTGGGAGCACGGCGGTCCGGAGCTGCTCGTGGACACGCCGCGCGGCATCCTGCCGATGAGCGACGTGCTCCCGCAGGCCTTCGGTCCGGAGGACCTCGCGGTCCGTGAAGGAGAGTAAGGGAATGGGCACCGAGCAGTTCGACGCCGTCGACGTCATCCGCACCAAGCGTGACGGAGGCGTCCTCGCCCCCGAGCAGATCGACTGGGTGGTGGACGCCTACACCCGCGGCGTCGTCGCCGAGGAGCAGATGAGCGCCCTCGCGATGGCGATCCTCCTCAACGGGATGACGCGGGCCGAGGTGGCCCGCTGGACGGCCGCCATGATCGCGACCGGCGAACGGATGTCGTTCGCCGCGCTCTCGCGTCCCACGGCGGACAAGCACTCCACCGGCGGCGTGGGCGACAAGATCACGCTGCCGCTCGCGCCACTCGTCGCGGCGTTCGACGTGGCCGTGCCGCAGCTGTCCGGCCGCGGCCTCGGCCACACGGGTGGCACGCTCGACAAGCTCGAGTCGATCCCGGGCTGGCAGGCCGCGCTGTCCAACGACGCGCTGATGGCGCAGCTCGACTCCGTGGGCGCGGTGATCTGCGCGGCGGGCTCCGGCCTCGCCCCCGCCGACCGCAAGCTGTACGCCCTGCGCGACGTGACGGGCACGGTCGAGGCCATCCCGCTCATCGCGTCGTCGATCATGTCCAAGAAGATCGCCGAGGGCACGGGCGCGCTCGTGCTCGACGTCAAGGTCGGGTCGGGCGCCTTCATGAAGACCGTGGCGGACGCGCGCGAGCTGGCCCGCACCATGGTGGACCTCGGCACCGACGCCGGCGTGCGGACCGTCGCCCTGCTCACCGACATGTCGGTGCCCCTGGGCCTGACCGCCGGGAACGCCCTCGAGGTGCGGGAGTCGGTCGAGGTGCTCGCCGGCGGGGGCCCGGCCGACGTCGTGGACCTGACCGTCGCCCTCGCCGTGGAGATGCTCGCCGCCGCCGACCGCCCCGTGGGGGCCGACGAGGTGCGCGCCGCCCTCTCCGACGGCCGCGCGATGGACGCCTGGCGGGCCATGATCGCGGCCCAGGGCGGGGACGCCGACGCCACGCTGCCTGTCGCGAAGGAGACCGAGACGGTGGTGGCGCCGTCGTCCGGCGTGCTCGCCACGCTCGACGCGTACGGCGTCGGGGTCGCGGCCTGGCGCCTCGGGGCGGGCCGCGCCCGCAAGGAGGATCCGGTGCAGGCCGGGGCGGGTGTCGAGTGGCACGCCCGGCCGGGCGACGCCGTCGTGGCCGGGCAGCCGCTGCTGACCCTGCACACCGACACCCCGGAGCGGTTCGACCGCGCCCTGGCGGCGCTCGACGGCGCCTGGTCCGTGGTGCCGGAGGGTACCCCGGTGGAGACCTCGCCGCTGATCCTCGACCGGATCGCCTGACAGGCGCGCCACCTCGGCGGCGGATATGGTCTCGCCGTGAAGTCCAGCCTGCGTATTTCGTCCGTCCTGCGCGCCCTCGGCGCCTTCTCGGGCGCGCTGCCCACCCTCCCGCCCGTGGCGGCCTTCGCGGAGGGCGTCGCCGGCGTGGTCGGCCGGTCGCTGCCCGACGACGTCGCGCCCCTCCTCGAGGCCGTCCCCCCGGCCCGGCGCACGGCCGTCCTCGACCCGCTCGCGAGGCGGAAGGGCGCCGGCGTCGTGGGGAAGCCCCGTCGCCTGACCCTGCCGTCGCTGGACGGGACCAGCGTCCCGGCGAAGCAGGTGGACGGGACCACCTGCGGCTCCGCGGTGCTGTCGATGCTTGCGCTCGCCGGCGATCCGCGGCTGGCCGCGCGACTCGCTGCCCGGGACGTGGAAGAGGGCTGGACGGCGCTCCAGCGGGCGACGAAGAAGGCCTCCAACCGGCGCGGCCTGGTCGTGACCCGCTGGCCCGAGCGGTTCGGGACGCCGCCGTGGGGCGCCGCGGCGGTGGCCCGGTTCGGTGAGGTGCGGTACACGCACCGGGTTGTGGGTCGGCCGGAGCCGGCGGGTCGGCCGGAGCCCGCGGGCCGGCCGGAGCCGGTGGGGCGGGCTCGCCGCCGCGGCCGCGGGCGGCCGTCGACCCGCGACGTGCTCGCGACGGCGGTCGACGCGGCGCGGGCCGGGCTGCCGGTCCCGCTGTTCACCGGGGGCGACGTGGGCCGCGGCCTCGGCACGGCGGTCCCTCGCCACGTGGTGCTGCTCACCTGGGCCGACGGCGCGGGCGAGGAGGGCGACGCGGTGGTCTACGAGCCGTCGTCGGCCGCGCTGCACACCGTCCCCGTCCGGGCGCTGCTGGACCCGCCGGAGACCGGCGAGGTCCGGGACGCGCTGACCGCCGCGCTCGGCGGGTGGCCGCACGTGGCGTGGGCGCTGCTGCCGACGGCGCGGTAGCGAGCCGGTGGCCCGGGCGGGTGGCGAACCCGCCCGTGGCGGGACACGATGGGGACGCATCCCACCGACCTGCGAGGAGGCACCATGAGCACGGTCCCCGGAGACGACGCCTGGCGGGACGCGGGCCTCGACAAGCTCGAGGAGACGCCCGGCGTGCTGGACGCGACGCTCGGCGAGACGGACGAGGAGCAGCCCGACGAGCACGAGGCCGACGAGTACAGGCCGCCCGTGCCGCGCCCCGACCGCGCGGGCGCCGCCAACGAGGCGGACGTGGTGGAGCAGGCACTCGAGGTCCCTGACGACGACGAGGGCCGCTCCGACCCGGAACAGGCCTGAGGGCCGGGCCGCGCGGGCCCCCGTCGCCGGGTAGGTTGGTCGCATGACCACGCTCGACGTCGCCACGGGCTCGCGCCCGACGGCGGACACCATCCGCGCCCTCCCGAAGGTCGTGCTGCACGACCACCTCGACGGCGGCCTGCGCCCGCAGACCGTGCTGGAGCTCGCCGAGGAGGCCGGCCACACCCTGCCCGCCGCCGACGCGGACTCGCTCGGCACCTGGTTCCAGGAGGCGGCCGACTCCGGCACGCTCGTCCGGTACCTCGAGACCTTCGACCACACCACCGCGGTCATGCAGACCGCGGACGCCCTGGCCCGCGTGGCTCGGGAGGCCGTGCTGGACCTGGCGGCCGACGGCGTCGTGTACGCCGAGCAGCGCTGGGCCCCCGAGCAGCACGTGGCCAAGGGCCTGTCGCTCGAGGAGACCGTCGAGGCCGTGCAGGCGGGCATCGACGAGGGCATCGCCCTGGCCGCGGCCGAGGGCCGGATCATCCGGGTGGGCCAGCTCGTCACCGCGATGCGCCACGCCGACCGCTGGCAGGAGATCGCCGAGCTGGCCGTGGCGTACCGCGACCGCGGCGTCGTCGGCTTCGACATCGCGGGCGCGGAGGACGGCTTCCCGCCGTCGCGTCACGGCGAGATCTGGGACTACCTGGCCCGGAACAACTTCCCCGTGACCATCCACGCGGGCGAGGCCGCCGGGCTCGACTCCATCGCCGAGGCCGTGCACCTGGGCCGCGCGGACCGCATCGGCCACGGTGTGCGCCTCATCGAGGACATCGCCTTCGTCCTGGAGGGCGACGAGGCGGACGGCGACTCCGACGGCGGCTACGCCGAGCTCGGCCCGCTGGCCCACTGGGTGCGTGACCACCAGATCGCGCTCGAGCTGTGCCCGGTGTCGAACCTGCAGACGGGCGCCGCGGAGTCGATCGCCAAGCACCCGATCACCCGTCTCAAGGAGCTGGACTTCGCGGTCACGCTCAACACGGACAACCGCCTGATGTCGCGCACCTCGATGTCGCACGAGATGGAGCTCCTCGTGGCCGAGGCCGGCTGGACCATCGACGACCTGGTGGACGTCACGGTCACCGCCGCCTGGAGCGCGTTCATGCACCACGACGAACGCCGGGCGCTCGTCGACGACGTGATCGTCCCCGGGTACCAGGCCGTCCAGGGAGCCGTGCGATGACGCTCGACCGGACCACCCTGGCGACGTTCGTGGACCACACCCTCCTCAAGGCGGAGGCCACCACCGACGACGTCACGGCCCTGGTCGAGGAGGGCGCCTCGCTCGGCGTCTTCTCGGTGTGCGTCTCGCCCACGTTCGTCTCCCATGCGGTGGCGACGGCGGCCGGCCGGCTCGCCGTGGCGACGGTCTGCGGCTTCCCTTCGGGCAAGCACCGCAGCGCCGTGAAGGCGTACGAGGCGGCGCAGTCGGTGGCCGACGGCGCGGACGAGGTCGACATGGTGATCGACGTCGGCGCCGCCAAGGCCGGCGACTTCGACACCGTGCAGGCCGACATCGCCGCCGTCCGCGCGGCGGTGCCCGCGGGGAAGATCCTCAAGGTGATCATCGAGTCGGCCGCGCTGACCGACGACGAGATCGTCGCCGCGTGCCGGGCCGCGCAGTCGGCGGGCGCCGACTTCGTCAAGACGTCCACGGGCTTCCACCCGACCGGGGGCGCCTCGGTGCACGCCGTCCGCCTGATGGCGGAGACCGTGGGCGGACGCCTCGGCGTCAAGGCC
The DNA here is from genome assembly GCF_003946865.1 of Antribacter gilvus. Taxonomy (GTDB): domain Bacteria; phylum Actinomycetota; class Actinomycetes; order Actinomycetales; family Cellulomonadaceae; genus Antribacter; species Antribacter gilvus. The sequence continues at coordinate 117,832 of NZ_QXTH01000002.1, read as the reverse complement.
TCGGGCGGCATCCGCACCCTCGAGGACGCGCTCGCCATGGTCGACGCCGGCGCCACGCGCCTCGGCCTGTCGGGCACCGCCGCGGTCCTCGACGGCTTCGACGCGGCCGGCGGCGGCGCAGGGCAGCCGGGCGACGCGGGCTACTGAGTGCGAGCGAGCCGGCCAGGGACCGAAGGTCTCTGGCCGGCTCGCTCGGCGTTCAGGTAGGTCAGCGGGTCGCGCGGCGTTCCGCCACGAAGCCCTCGGCGTCCTGCCAGTGCTGCCGCAGGTGGATGTAGTTCTCCGTGCTCCACGGCTTGACCGGTCCGGCCCAGTGGACCAGGGCGGGCTCGGTCACGACCTCCTGCGTGGGCCACGCGTTCCACCGGTCGTCCATGACGAGGTACCGGGAGCCCGCGTAGGCGTTGAGGATGTCCTGGTCGTTGAGGCCGTAGCGCTCGGCGTAGGGCACGAACTCCGCCGTGAAGCCGTCCCCGCGCATGACCGCGAGGTTGAGCAGCAGGATTCCGGCGTTGAAGCCCCGGAAGCCGTGCCGGTGCCGCTGCGCGGTGCTGCGGACCAGGTCGCGGGCGGCGGCCGGGTCGTGGCGCAGCAGGCGCGTGGACCGGATGACGTTCCCGATGCCGTGCCGGTAGTTGTACGAGATCGACGGGCGGGCCAGGAGCGGGGCCTCACCCAGGTCGACGTCGTACAGCGGCGTCAGGTCCGTGACCGCCAGGGCGTCGAGGTCGTGGTAGAGGACCTTGTCCAGGTGCGGCAGGAGCTCAGGCAGCAGCAGGCGGTCCATGGTCGCGACCGTGATGTGCTTGAGCATGCCGAGCACCGACCCGTAGTCGACGTCGTCGCAGGCGTACCACTCGAAGGTGACCTCGGGGAAGAGGGCGGTGAGGCGCGCGTGGTCCGCGGTGCCGTGCTCGCGCGTCAGGGCGACGACGCGGACGGGGCGGTCGGTGTGGCGCACGACGCCGCCCACGACCACCTCCATCTGGGACCGCAGGTTGCCGTCCAGGGCGACGGCGACGTTGACGGGTTCGCCCGGGCGCGGCCTGGTCGCCTCGACCAGCACACGCGTGGCCCGGACGCTCTCGACGGCGGCGTGGACGTCGAACGACGCCACCGGCGCCGGGACCGGCTCGGCGTGCACGCGGCGTGCGTGCTCCACCAGTGCCACGGTGGTCTCCTGCCAGAGGCCGTAGACCTCGTCACGGGAGGCGCCCGCGAGGATGCGGCCCATGACGGCGGCCACCAGGTCGCGGATCCGCGCCTGCATGGCCAGACGGTCCTCCTCGGTGGCGTCGAGGAGGCCGGCGAAGCGGATGTCCGCGTCGTTCTTCGGCGTGAAGTCGACGTTGGCGCCGATGGCCCACGCCGGGAGGAAGCAGTGCAGGCGCGACGTGACGACCTTGGAGTAGTCCGTGCGGTACGAGTCGAGCAGGGCGACGGCGTCGTAGAGGTTGCGGCTGAAGGACGCGCTCCGCACCTCGGGATAGGAGTGGGTGACCACCGCGTCGTCGATGCTCGGTGCGGCCGTGTCCACGTAGACCCTCGGGGCGCCCGACGGGGCCGGCGCGTGCTCCGCCGGGAAGACGGTGCTCACCGTGGTGGTGAGGCAGCCCGAGAAGAAGGCCGGCACGCCGGCGTTCAGGAGCAGGTGCACGGTGGTCCAGTCGCGGCAGCCGATGGGGCCGTGCGCCTTGAGGTAGTCCACCGCGGTGGGCGTGAGGACCGCGTACTTGTTCAGGTGGAACGAGACGAAGACCGGGTTCAGGTTCTCGTGGAAGGGGAAGCCGAACCGCAGGTCGAACTGGTTGTGCATGTACCAGCCGAAGGCCAGCATCCACGTGTTCTCGGGCACCGAGTCCAGGTAGGTCACGTCCCGCTGCACCACCGTGAGGTGGACGTCGGCGCCGGGGCCGGTGATCTTCAGCTCGGGGCGCACGCGCCCGGCGAGGAAGGAGACCGGCTCGGTGACCTCGGGGTCGCCATGCAGGCGCACGCCCTCGTGCCGCACCAGGTGGCCGAGGCTCGCGACCGTCTGCACGTTGTCGCCGATGTTGCTCGACGAGACCACCTCGTCGGGGGCCTTGTAGTCGATGACCGCGAACGACACGTGGCCGGTGGGGATGCGCGGGGCGGGCGCCGGGTAGGCGGCCTTCCGGATCCACGGCTCCAGGTAGTCGAGCGACGTCTCGGTGACGTCGCCCAGCCCGGGCGCCTTGCGGGCTGCGTCGACGGCGGCCTGGGCGAGGTCGTGCTCGTCGGCCACGAAGAAGAGGCGGGCGAGCTCGAGCAGCACGGCGGGGTCGCCGACCGCTCCGGTCTCCAGCCAGCGGGCGGCCACCGGGACGGCGCGCGGGTCGCGGGCGGCGATGCCCGCGCGCAGGTACTCGGCGGGTGCCAGGCGGGCGGCGTCGGCCACGTCGAGGGCGGAGAGCAGGTCCCAGGCCAGGTCACGGAGCCCGGAGCGCTGGGCCAGGAGGGCTGAGCCCACCATGCCCGCGCTGCGGGTGGCCGGCTGCTCGGCGAGCGAGTGGCAGAGCGCCCGCCACTCGGCGGCGTTGATCCCGGTGGCCTCGCGCACGGAGGTGGCGACCGCCTCGTCGAGCGGCAGGCCGCGGCGGATCGCCTGGGTGATCAGGACGTCGCTCGTGGGCGTCTCGACGACCTCGACGAACGGCTTGTCCCAGGAGCGGTTGGGCGCGGACCACGCCTCGCGCGGCTGGCGGTTCTCTTCTTTGGCGGCGGTCCAGGACTGCTGGTCCGACGGCGTGACCGGGCGCAGCTCGGAAGCGTGGTGCTCGGTGTGCTGGAGGGTGTCGAGCGCACCCTCGGCGGCCTCATGACTGAGCGCCGCATGCGCCTCCTCACTCGTGTGGAACCCGGTGAGACGGCGGCTGACAGGGGACATGGCTTCTCCTTGCGAAGTAGATGTGGACAGGTCCGTCGTCCCGGGTCGGGGGCTCACGGTGGCGCGAGTGTACGGCAGACTCGTTACGAGAATGAGTTGCGGATCTGCGGGCTTTCCGGGGCCTTCGCGATCGCGCTCCCGAGCCTGACTCTAGGCGTCTAGAGGCAGGGTCGCACCTGATGCCCTTTGCACACGACGAAGTGCGCATCCTGGTGCGCCACGCCCCGGCGTGGCCTTCAGGAATGCGCACTCGGTGAGTCGAATCCTAGTGGGCTGCGACCAGTGCTAGGTCATCCCGCTCGACGGCTGCCTTCCAGTCCTGCTTCTCGGCGCGCCAGCCCTCGTCGGTGCGCCCGCGGCGCCAGTACCCGGAGGCCGAGAGCCGCTCCCGGGGCACCCCCAGGTCGGTGCGTACCCACCGGCGCAGGCCGCGCACGCACGCCGCCTCACCGTGCAGGAAGACCTGGGGTGCGCCGGCCGGCAGGTCTCCCGCGGCGTGCGCCGCGCGCACGGTAGCGGCCAGGTCGCCCCCGTCCTGGCGGTGCACCCAGGTGACGAGCACGTCACCGTGCGTCGTGAGCTCCTGGCGCTCCGCGGCGTCGGCCACCTCGACGAACGCACGGGCCACCGCGCCGCCGGGGAGGGCCTCGAGCGCTGCGGCGACGGCGGGGAGCGCCGACTCGTCGCCCATGAGCAGGTGCCAGGGGGCGTCCGCCCCGGGGGCGTAGTCGCCGCCCGGGCCCAGGAAGGTGACCTCGTCGCCCGGCCGGGCACCAGCGGCCCACGGCCCGCCCACTCCCTCGAGCGCGCCGTCCGTGCCGTGCACCACCACGTCGACGTCCCACTCCACGGCCTCGCCGGTGCCGCGCACAGCGCGGACCGTGTACGTCCGCAGGAGCGGCCGCCCGTCCTCGAGCTCGCCGAGCACGAGCTTGACGTAGCGGTCGGTGAACGGGAGCGGATCGAGCACCGCCAGAGCAGGGCCGCCGAGCGTCACCCGGATCATGTGCGGCGTCACGTGACGTGCGCGCCGGACCGTGGCGGTGGTGGGTACGCCCTTGCGGCGCCGGGCCTCTCCTGCCGGGTTCTCTGTCATGGTGAGGTAAGCCTAACCGGCCGGATCACAGGCCGAGCGCCGCCCGGAGGTCGTCCTTGATGCGCGCCAGCTTGCGGCCGGCGTCCGCGCGGGCCTCGGCCAGGGCGTCCGTCGTCGCGTCGGACGGCACCGCGGTCACCACCTCGAGGTAGCACTTCACCTTGGGCTCGGTGCCGCTGGGGCGGACGATGACCCGGGTGTCGTCGGCGCCGAGCAGCATCACGCCGTCGGTGGGCGGGAGCCCGTCCGAGCCCGACGCGAGGTCAACGACCCGGGCGACGCCCACGCCCGCGAGCGTGCGGGGCGGGGTCGCGCGGAGGCGGGTCATGGTGCCCGTGATGTCGTCCAGGGAGTCGAAGCGCGCGGACAGCTGGTCCGTCACGTACAGGCCGCAGGCTCGCGCGATGTCGTCCAGGGCGTCGAGCAGCGTGCGGCCCTGGGACTTGAGGCGGTCGGCGAGGAGGGCGACGGTGACCGCAGCGGACAGGCCGTCCTTGTCACGCACGTGGGCGGGGTCGAGGCAGTAGCCCAGCGCCTCCTCGTAGCCGAACGCCAGCCCGGGCGTGCGGGAGATCCACTTGAAACCGGTCAGGGTGGTGGCGTGCCGCAGGCCGTGGTGCGCCGCGATCGTGCCGAGGAGGCGCGAGGAGACGACGGAGCTCGCGAGCACGCCGGCCTCGGTGCCCGGGCCACCGGCCCGGACCCGGGCCGCCTCGAACGTGGCTGTCTCCCAGCCGAGCAGCGCGCCCACCTCGTCGCCGTGCAGCATGCGCCAGCCCTGCGACCGCGCCGTCTCCGGGCCGCGGTACGCGCCCACGGCGGGGTCGAGGACCGCGACCGCGCACCGGTCCGCGTCGGGGTCGTTGGCGAGCACGACGTCGGCGGCGCAGTCCTGCGCCACGGCCAGCGCCATGTCGATCGCCCCCGGCTCCTCGGGGTTGGGGAACACGACGGTGGGGAAGCGTGGGTCCGGGTCGAGCTGCTCCTCCACCGGGACCACGTGGCGGAAGCCGGCGTCGGACAGCACGCGCCCCAGGAGGACGCCGCCCACGCCGTGCAGCGACGTGGTGACGATGCGCAGCGAGCGGGCCGAGCCCGTCGGGATCCCGTCGGACCGGGCCGTGAGCGCGGCGACGGACGCGAGGTACGCCTCCGCGACGTCCCGGCCCAGGACGGTCCAGCCGGACCCCGCCCGCGCCACGTCGGCGGCGGGCGGCGCGGCGGCGATCGCCGCGGCGATCCCCGCGTCGTACGGCGGGACGATCTGGGCGCCCTGCCCGGCGTCGGTCACGACGCGTCCGCCGAGGTAGACCTTGTAGCCGTTGTCGCCGGCCGGGTTGTGGCTCGCCGTGACCATCACGCCGGCGTCGGCGTCCAGGTGCCGCACCGCGAACGCGAGGACCGGGGTGGGCAGCGGGCGCGGCAGCAGGAGCACCTCGGCCCCGGCGGCGGTGAGGACGGCCGCGGTGTCCTCCGCGAACTGGGCGGAGCGGTGCCGGGCGTCGTAGCCCACGACGACGCGGGGCGCGTCGTCCTCGCCGTCGAGGGCGGAGGACAGGTAGGTGCCCAGACCCGCCGCGGCCCGGATCACCACGGCGCGGTTCATCCGGTTGGGCCCGGCCGCCATGGCGCCGCGCAGCCCTGCGGTGCCGAACTGCAGCGACCCCGCGAACCGGTCGCGCAGCTCGGCCAGCGCGACGGCGCGCACCCGGGCGGGCCGGGGGTCGCGCAGCGCCGGGTTCGCCGCGGCGTCGGCGTTGCGGACCGACGGCGGCGTGTGCGTCACCCGGTCCAGGAGCGCCCGCAGCTCCGCGCGGTCCACCTCGTCGACGTCGGACCGCGCCCACGCCTCCGCGCGGTCCAGCAGGTCCTGGACGTCGCTGCCCGGGTCGGAGCCGGGCTCGTCGGTGTCGAGCGGGATGATGGACGTCATACGGTCCGACCTCCTCGGCGAGGCGAGATCACAGCTGCTTGACGATGCGCGCGAGCAGGTCGCTGATCCGGGGACCGGCCGCCGCGCCGGCCTCCAGGACCTCCCCGTGCGAGAGCGGCGTGGGGCTGATGCCCGCCGCCAGGTTGGTGACGAGCGAGATGCCGAGCACGTCGAGGCCGCACTGCCGGGCCGCGACGGCCTCCAGGCCCGTCGACATGCCGACGAGGTCGGCGCCCAGGACGCCCGCCATGCGCACCTCGGCCGGCGTCTCGTACTGCGGCCCGCGGAACTGGGCGTACACGCCCTCCGGCAGGTCGGCGTCGATCGTCCGCGCGAGATCGCGCAGGCGGGGCGTGTAGACGTCCGTCATGTCCACGAACGTGGCGCCCTCGAGGGGGGACTGCCCCGTGAGGTTCAGGTGGTCCCGGATCAGCACGGGCTGGCCCGGCCGCCACGCCATGTGCAGCCCGCCGCACCCGTTGGTGAGGACGATCGTGGTGACCCCGGTGGCGGCGGCGGTGCGCACGCCGTGCACGACCCGGCGCAGGCCGTGCCCCTCGTAGAGGTGCGTGCGCGAGCCGAGGACCAGCGCGTAGCGGGTCGAGCCGTCAGCACGCTCCACGCGGATCGAGCGCGTCACGGGGAGGTGCCCGCTCACCGTCGGCTTGGTGAAGCCCGGGATCTCCGCCGTGGGGATCTCCGCCACCACGTCACCGAGCAGCTCCGCCGCGCCGCCCCAGCCCGAGCCCAGCACGAGCGCGACGTCGTGGCCGGGCACGCCCGTCTTCGCGGCGATGAACTCTGCGGCCTCGTGCGCCACGTCGAACGGGTCCGTCATGGGGTCGTCGAGGGAAGGTGCGGTGGTCATGCTCCGAGGTTATCCGCATCACGGCGGCGGCGCTGCCCTCCGGCGGCCTGACAGAATGGGGTCCGTGAGCGCCGAGAACACCGAGACCCCCACGCACGTCGTCGTCGTCGGAGGGGGGCCCGGCGGCTACGAGGCCGCGCTCGTGGCCCGCAGCCTCGGGGCTCGCGTCACGCTCGTGGAACGCCAGGGCATGGGCGGCGCCGCGGTCCTCACGGACGTGGTGCCCTCCAAGACGCTGATCGCCACCGCCGAGTGGATGACCATCGCCGACCGCGCCCCCGAGCTCGGCATCCGCGTGCCCGACCAGCTCGACCTCACCGGGGACGTCTCCGTGAGCCTCGCCACAGGCAACATCCCCGTGGTCAGCCCGTACCTGGCGGCGTCGCCCACGCCCGGGGCGGCGGGCACGCCCGAGGCGACCCGGCCGGCGTCGGACCTCAAGCACTTCGTGGACCTGCGCGCCGTCAACGCGCGCGTCCTGGCGCTCGCGGGGGCGCAGAGCGCCGACATCCGGGGGCGGCTCGAGCGCGAGGGCGTGGAGATCGTGACCGGCACCGGGCGGCTCGACGGCCCCGGCCGCGTGGTCGTGGACGTGCCCGGGGGTGGCACCCGGAGCCTGGAGGCCGACGCCGTCCTGCTCGCCCTGGGCGCGACCCCGCGGACCCTGCCCACCGCCGTGCCCGACGGCGACCGGATCCTCACCTGGACCCAGGTGTACAACCTCACGGAGCTGCCCGAGCGGCTGATCGTCGTGGGGTCGGGAGTGACGGGCGCCGAGTTCGCGGGCGCGTACAACGCGCTGGGGGCCGACGTCGTCCTGGTGTCGAGCCGCGACCGCGTCCTGCCCGGCGAGGACGAGGACGCCGCCGAGCTGCTCGAGGGCGTGTTCCGCTCCCGCGGGATGACCGTCATGTCGCGCTCCCGGGCCGAGTCGGCCGTGCGCACGGACGACGGCGTGGCGGTGACGCTCGCGGACGGCCGGGTCGTCCACGGCTCGCACGTCCTGATCGCCGTGGGTGCCGTGCCGTCCACCGAGGGGCTGGGCCTCGAGGAGGCGGGGGTGCGCCTGTCGGCGTCGGGCCACGTCGTGGTGGACAAGGTGTCCCGGACCTCCGTGCGCGGCGTCTACGCCGCCGGCGACTGCACCGGCGTGCTGCCGCTCGCCTCCGTGGCGGCCATGCAGGGGCGCATCGCGATGCACCACGCGCTGGGCGGGGGAGTGTCGCCGCTCGCACTCGGCACCGTGGCCGCCAACATCTTCACCGCGCCCGAGATCGCGACGGTCGGGTACAGCGAGGAGCGCCTCAAGGCGCAGGGCTCGCGCTACATCACGACGACGCTGCCCCTCGCGCGCAACCCGCGCGCCAAGATGCTGGGCATGCGGGACGGGTTCGTGAAGCTGTTCGCGCACCCCGAGGCGGGAGTGGTGCTGGGTGGCGTGGTGGTGGCTCCGCGGGCGTCCGAGCTGATCTTCCCCGTGACGCTCGCGGTGCAGCACCGCCTCACGGTCGACGACGTCGCGTCGGCGTTCACCATCTACCCGTCGCTGTCGGGGTCGATCGCCGAGGCGGCGCGCGTGCTGGACGCACGGGTCACGCCGCACTGAGCGACGTCGTCAGGAGACGGTGCCGTCCACCAGGATCTGCCCGTCCTGGACCCGCAGGGAGCTGACCGTGAGGCCTGGCATCCTGGCGTCGAGCAGGCGCTCCACGTCCACCGCGATGCGCGCGTCCGGCTGGACGTCCACGACGCCCGGCGGCAGGCCCTGCTGGGCCACCGCCTGCTCGATCGGAGCGGCCGCGAGGCTGAGCAGCTTGTGGGCGGGGAGGCCGGCCGCGTTGGCCTCGACGGCGAGGGTGGCGACGCCGCGGGCGAAGGACTCCACGCGCACGTCGGCACGCACGATGGGGGCGATCTTCACCGCGAGTCGCAGCGGCCCGGGCAGGGAGTCCAGGCGCCGGAGATCGAGGACGACCCGCAGCACGTCACCGTCCCCTGCGACCGAGCTGATCACGGGGGGCAGCGCCTGGCCGCTGAGCTTCGCGAGGCCCAGGGCCTCGACGGGAGTGAGCCGGATATGCACTGCTCGACCCTAACCCGCCGCGGACCCGGGTGGCTCGTCCCGCGCCGCGGCCGCGCCGTGGTCCAGCAGCGACAGGAGGCGCGGCAGCGCGTCCGCGAAGGCGGGCAGGAGCGGCAGCGTGGCGAGCTCGTCCAGGGAGACCCAGCGCACCTCGAGGCTCTCGGGGTCTGCGGGGGCCGGACGGACCGTCGCGCCCGGCGCCTCCTCCGCGACGACGGTCGTGTACCGCCACGCCGGGTGCTGCAGGGTGGACGTGCCGACGACCCGCACGTCGGCGGGGTGCACGGCGGCCTCCTCCAGGGCCTCGCGGAGCGCGCCGGCGAGCGGCTCCTCGCCCGGCGCCAGGGCGCCGCCCGGGATGCCCCAGGTGCCGCCGAGGTCCGACCAGAGAGCCCGGTGCTGGAGCACCACGTCGCGGACGTCGCCCGACGCGTCGCGCCGGGCGACGAGCAGGCCCGCCGCGCCGAACAGGCCCCAGTGCCGGTGGTCCTCGCACGCCACCCAGCCGTCCCCGGCGTGCCGGTGGAGGCCGGGGGGCGGGGTGGGCGGCGAGGCGTCGTCGGGCACGGGACGAGCCTACGGGTCAGGCCTCGATGATGACCTGGCCGCCTACTCGGAGACGATCTCGCAGATGGGAGCCCCGGCGGTGACGCCCGCCCCCGTCGCGGCGACCAGGGACCGGACGACCCCCGACCGGTGCGCCACCAGGGGCTGCTCCATCTTCATGGCCTCCAGGACGACGACGAGGTCGCCCTCGGTCACCTGCGCCCCCTCCTCGACCGCCACCTTGACGATGGTGCCCTGCATGGGCGACGTGAGGGTGGTGCCGCTCGCCGTGGCGGCCTTGGGCCCGCTGCGGCGCGCCGGACGGCGGGCTGCGTTGGCGGACCGCGCCCGGCCCGCGGCGACGCCCAGGCCGATCGGCAGGACGACCTCCAGCCGACGGCCGCCCACCTCGACGACGACACGCTCGGCCAGGACCTCGGGCTCGTCGTCGACGGCCGGGGCCTGGGCAGGGGCGAGACCCTTGACCGTGTCCGCGAACTCCGTCTCGATCCAGCGGGTGTGCACGCGGAAGGGGCCGCCGTCGGTCGGGACGAACGCGGGCGACTCCAGCACGGCCTTGTGGAACGGCACCACCGTGGGGATGCCCTGGACCTCGAGCTCGCGCAGGGCGCGGCGGGCGCGCTGCACCGCCTGCTCGCGTGTGGCACCCGTGACGATGAGCTTGGCGATCATCGAGTCGAACGCGCCCGAGACCGTGTCGCCCTCGACCACGCCGGTGTCAACGCGCACGCCCGGTCCGGAGGGGAAGCGCAGGGTGGTGATGCGGCCCGGCGCCGGGAGGAAGCCGGCGGCCGGGTCCTCGCCGTTGATGCGGAACTCCAGGGAGTGGCCGCGGACCGTGGTCGAGTGGTAGCCCAGCTTCTCGCCCGCGGCGATGCGGAGCTGCTCACGGACCAGGTCGATCCCCGTGACCTCCTCGGTGACGGGGTGCTCCACCTGGAGTCGCGTGTTCACCTCGAGGAACGAGATGGTGCCGTCCATGCCCACGAGGAACTCGCAGGTGCCCGCGCCCACGTAGCCGGCCTCCCGGAGGATCGCCTCCGACGCCGTGTACAGGGACTTCTCCTGCTCGGCCGTGAGGAACGGGGCCGGGGCCTCCTCCACGAGCTTCTGGTGCCGGCGCTGGAGCGAGCAGTCGCGGGTGGAGACGACGACGACGTTGCCGTGCTGGTCGGCGAGGCACTGCGTCTCGACGTGCCGCGGCTTGTCGAGGTAGCGCTCGACGAAGCACTCGCCCCGGCCGAACGCCGCCGTGGCCTCGCGCACCGCCGAGTCGAAGAGCTCGTCGATCTCGTCGAACGTCCGGGCGACCTTGAGGCCGCGCCCGCCGCCGCCGAAGGCCGCCTTGATCGCGATCGGCAGGCCGTGCTCCTCGGCGAACGCGCGCACCTCGGCGCCGTCGGCCACGGGGTTCGCGGTGCCGGGCACCAGAGGCGCGCCGGCACGCTGCGCGATGTGACGGGCGCTCACCTTGTCGCCCAGCGCGTCGATGGCGCTCGGCGGCGGGCCGATCCAGATCATCCCCGCGTCGATCACGGCCTGGGCGAACTGCGCGTTCTCGGAGAGGAAGCCGTACCCGGGGTGCACGGCGTCCGCGCCGGACCGCCGGGCGACATCGAGCAGCTTGCCCATGTCCAGGTACGTCTCGGCCGCGCGGGCCCCGCCGAGCGCGAACGCCTCGTCGGCGAGACGCACGTGGAGGGCTTCGCGGTCCTGGTCCGCGTAGACGGCGACCGACGCGATGCCGGCGTCGGCGCACGCACGCGCGACGCGGACGGCGATCTCCCCGCGGTTCGCGACGAGAACCTTGGTGATCCTTGAACTGAGCACGGCTCACGGTAACGCGTCTCGGTACGCCCGTCGGTCCTCCGGCGCAACCTCACCACGAAGATTGGAAAAGGGGCCAACCGCGTCTGGGGACGTTTGGAGGGTTCCACCATGGCCGGACCTGTCAGGACGGGTCCCGGCGCCGGGCGCCTGTCGGAACCCGACAGGCACCCGGCGCGGCTACGCAGCCCGCAGGGCGCGCCAGGGGATGCCGATCTCGGCGAGCAGCTCGCGCAGGAGCGGCAGGCTGAGGCCGACGACGCCGTGGTGGTCACCCTCGATCCGCTCCACGTAGGGCCCGCCGAGCCCGTCGATCGTGAACGCGCCCGCAACCTCGAGCGGCTCGCCCGTGGCGACGTACGCGTCGATCTCCTCGTCGTCGAGGTCCGCGAACCAGATGGTCGTCGAGCTGGTGGAGCCGATCGTGGCGCCCGTGCCGCCCGACTCGTCGTCCCGCAGGTCCACGATCCAGTGCCCCGTGTGCAGCACACCGCGGCCGCCGCGCATCGCCCGCCAGCGCTCGCGCGCCTCGTCGGGCCCGGCGGGCTTGCCGTAGATCTCGCCGTCGATCTCCAGCATGGAGTCGCAGCCGACGACGATCTCGTCGCCCTCCACAGCGAGCATCTCGTGCTCGCCCGACTCCAGCGTGGACGCGACGTCCTCCGCCTTGGCCTGGGCCAGGATCAGCACCGCGTCGACGGGGTCGAGGTCGCCGAACCGGGTGGCGGCGTCGGACAGGACGCGTTCCTCGTCGACGCCGGAGACCAGGACGTCCGGGCGGACGCCGGCGGCCTTCAGCGTCGCGAGGCGGGCGGGGGAGCGGGAGGCGAGGACCATACGGGGCACGCGCGCCAGAGTACTGACGATCGGACCCGAGGGGTCCTGGAATGCGTGATCCGTGGTGATCATCACGCGGTCCACCTGAGTCCGCTTCGAGAACGCCATCAGGTGCTCTTCCGGGGCGAGGAGCAGTACCTCATGACGTTCTCGAACCGGACCGCGGGCGCTGCCGGGCCTCGGGGAGGTCGATCTTCAGACCGCGCGTCACCTGTTGACCGGAAATCCAGCCCAGACGGGCCAGGTGCTGGGCCACGACGGCGCCGATCCCACCGGGTCGGGCGTTCTCGGCGGGCCGGAACCGGAGAAGGATGATCCGGTCGGTACCGAGCAGGCCGTTCTGCCGCAGGGAGTCCTTGACCAGGGCCTCCGGCCGCCCGTGCGGTCCGAGCCCGTCGATCTCCACGACGAGCCAGCGCCCGTCAGGCAGCAACCACGCCAGGTCGACACGAGCGAGGAAGCGGCCCCGCAGGGTGAACACCACCTGGGTGTCGTCCGGCGGGACGCCGTTGTCGATGCACGAGAGCCTGGCGGAGGACTCGGCCGGCGACTCGTCGCCGACCTCGGCGAGATCGAACCAGCCATGGACGGACTCTGCCCCACGGCACCCGCGGAGCAAGGTGTGGACCTGGCTGAGCTGGGCGGCGTCGAGCAGCGACCGGTTCAGCGTGCTGCTGAGGACTGCCACCCCCTGCTCACGAGACATCCCGGGTAGTGCCTGGGCCAGCGCGTGGTCGATCCTGGCCACCAGCCGCGGTCCGATCCGGCTGGTGGGAAAGGTGCGGTACTGGCGCACGAGGATGCCGTCGCGGCCCCGGCGGTGGGCCCCGCCCGGGAGCGCGACCTCAGGAACGAGGACCTGAGGCAGCCCCTGGACCCGGTGGAGGGCGAGGGAGCAGGCGCCGACGGCGATCGCCCCTGTGAACGCGAGCAGCCCGACCCACGCGGTTCGCCGACGGAGGTGGTCGTGGAAGTCGTCACGACGGCGCTGGTGCGGCAGGACGCCGTCGGTGTCGTAGACGCCCGACGTGGCCCGCCGCCACCTCCGCTGCTCGATCAGCCTGGCGACGCGCTGCCTGCTCAGCCCGGCGGCGTCACACTGCGCCTTCGAGACGAGCCCCTCCTGGTGGTGGGCGAGGGTGACGATGTCGGGCGGGATCGGAAGGAGCGGTCGCATGCACCCAGCGGACCAGTTCTCGCGGCCTGGCGGAGGAGCCTCTGCGCGGTTCTGTGCAGCGGCTCCCGGGAGGGACGTCTGTGGTCGGGCTCAGGGCCAGGCAGCACGGTCGTCATGGCTGGCTCGAGTCCGTTTCGAGAACGCCATCAGGTGAGGCGCGGAGGTGAGAAGCATGACCTGATGGCGTTCTCGAAGCGGACAGGGCCGACAGCCCCGGCACGGTCAGGCGATCGCGTCCTTCAGGACGTCGAGGCCCACGGAGCCCAGGCTCAGGGCGCGGGCGTGGAAGACCTTGGCGTCGAACGCCTCGCCCTTCGCCGCCGCCGCGGCCTTGGCCTCGTCGCGCGCCTGCTCCCAGAGGCGCTGGCCCACCTTGTACGACGGCGCCTGGCCCGGCCAGCCGAGGTACCGGTTGTACTCGAAGCGGACGAAGCCCTCCGCCATGTTGACGTTGGCCTTGAGGAACGGCCACGCCTTCTCGGCGTCCCACGTGCCGCCGCCCCACTCCTCGGGCGCGGGCAGGCCGAGGTGGACGCCGATGTCGAACACCACGCGCGCCGCACGCATGCGCTGCGCGTCGAGCATGCCGAGGCGGTCGCCCGGGTCGTCCATGTAGCCGAGGTCGGCCATGAGCCGCTCGGCGTACAGGGCCCAGCCCTCGCCGTGGCCGGACACCCAGCAGGCGAGCCGGCGCCACGTGTTCAGGGTCTCGCGCGCGAAGACGGCCTGGCCGCACTGCAGGTGGTGGCCGGGGACGCCCTCGTGGAAGACGGTGGTCTTCTCGCGCCACGTGCTGAACTCCGTGACCTCCGGAGGCACGGACCACCACATGCGTCCGGGACGGGTCCAGTCGTCGCTCGGCGGGGTGTAGTAGATGCCGCCGTTCTGCGTGGGCGCGATCATGCACTCGAGGGTCAGCACCGGTTCCGGGATGTCGAAGTGCGTCCCGTTCAGCGCCACGATCGCCGCGTCGGACGTCTCCTGCATCCACGCCTTGAGGGCGTCCGAGCCGATCAGCCTGCGCGAGGGGTCCTTGTCGAGCAGTCGCACCGCGTCCTCGACGGTGGCACCCGGCCCGGCGATCTGGCGGGCCACCTGCTCCTGCTCCGCAACGACCCGGGCCAGCTCCTCCAGGCCCCAGCGGTAGGTCTCGTCGAGGTCCACGGTGGCGCCGAGGAACGTGCGGGAGAACAGCGCGTACCGGTCCCGGCCCACGGCGTCCTGCTCCGGGGCCTGGGGTGCGAGCTCGTTCTCGAGGAAGTCGGCGAGCGTGCCGTAAGCCTCCCGCGCGGCGGTGACGCCGTGCTCGAGCTCCTTGCGGACCAGGCTGCACGCCGCCGAGTCGTCGAGCACCCGCGCGGCCGCCTCGCCGTCGACGAGGGAGCGGAAGATCGACTCCGGCCCAGCGAGCTCGCGGGCCTGGCTCACGACCTCGCGCACCTGGCGGATCGCCGCCACGTTGCCGCGCTCGGCCGCGGCCCGGAGCGACTCGGTGTAGCCGCCGAGGGCGCCCGGGAGCGCGCCGAGGCGCGCGGCGATGTTCTCCCACGCCTCGACGGTGCCCGTCGGCATCACGTCGAAGACGTCGCGCAGGAGCTGGACCGGGGAGGCGATGTTGTTGAGGCTGGCGAGCGGCTCGCCCGCCTCGTACAGCTCCAGGTCGAGTCCCACGCGCTCGCGCATCGCGGCGAGGGTCACGCGGTCGACGTCGTCCGCGGGCTCCAGGCCGTCCAGCTCGCGCAGCACCGCGCGGTTGGCCTCGGCCAGTGCCTCGTGCCCGGCGGGGGAGAGGTCGGTCATCAGGTGGTCGTAGCCCGCGAGGCCCATGGACGTGGCTGAGAGCGGGTCGATCGTGGCGGTCCGGGTCACGAACGCGTCGGCGACGGCGTCGATCGCCGTGGGGGTGCGGGTAGGCACAGGGCCATCAGGTGTGGTCACCCGCCGAGCCTACGACGGCTCCGCTCAGCCCCGGGAGCGGGCCGCCTCCGCCAGCGGGACCAGCCGCGCGGCGAAAGCGTGCTGCTCCGGCGTGGACCGCGGGGTCCACCACGCGTCGGGCACGGGCACGGTCTCCACGTCGACGCCCCGGTGCCCGAGGATGGTGGTGAGGACCACCGCCGTCGTCGACGGGAGCGACCTCACGCGCTGTCCGGGCTTCATGCCCGACAGGCGCAGCTCCAGCGCTGCCCCCGCGTCGGCCACGGTGACGCCCGGGGTGCGGGCGAGCACCCTCGCCACCGCCGGGTTCTCGCGCCGGAAGGGCAGGTACAGGAGCGGCCCCTCAGCGGCCATCGACAGGACCCACCCCAGGTAGTCGTCCTCGTCGACCAGACCGGTGGCGACCAGCTCGGAGCCCAGCACCACCGTCGGCTCCGGCGGGGTCTCGTCCATCGGCTGGGTGGAGAGCCACGTGAAGTCGTTCCGGACCACGTTCACGCCCACGGCGACGAGCCGCTCCGCGATGTCGGACGCCACGGGGAGCGCGGTGAAGACCGTGAGGCGGCCACGGTGGGCCAGGCCGCGCAGGCGTGCGGCGGCGAGCCGGCCGAGGATGCGGCGTCCGGCGCCGAGGCGGAGGCCGGGCCGGATCAGGGCGGCGTCCGACGACGCGAGGATGCGGGCCAGGTCGAGCGCGGCCAGCCCGTCGTCGACCAGCACGATCGAGCGCACCGGCCGGGTCAGGAGGGCCAGCTGGAAGAGGCCGGAGAACGCCTCGCCCACGATCCGGCCCGGTTCGAACGACGTCAGGGCCGCCCCGGGGCCGCGGACGTCCAGCGTCACGCCGTCGGGCAGCACGGACGCGGCGACGGTGTCGCGGACCTGTTCGAGGGAGGGCACGTCCGATCGGACGTGCACCCGCGTGGGCGTGCCGCCCAGCCCGGCGGCGTGCGCCTCGATGGTGCAGATCAGCTGCAAGGGGGACTCGACGAGCGCCCCGACGGCCCCGCGGGTCATGACCGGAGGCTCCAGCGCCACGCGTCCGCGTTGTGGCGGCCGGCCCGGCCGCCGAAGCTCCTCGCCGTGGCCCCCGCACCGTTGCCGCGCAGGCTGCGTGCGTGGTTGGTCCACTCGTCCACCGGCGCCACGTCGTCGGGCTCGACGGCGGCCGCTACGGCCGCCAGGCCGGCCACGAGCGCGGCGACCTCGAGGTCGTCGGGCTCGCCGCGGACCACGCGTACCTCGGAGGTCATCGTCCGTGCCCCTCCTCGTCACCGAGCGGGTCGTTGCCGAAGCCGGGGGCCTCGCCGCGCGACGCCGCCCACTCGACCACGTCGTACCCGCCCTCGTGGAGCTGCTCCGCGACGCCCTCGCCGGCGGCGTCGAGCAGGTCGATCACCCCGTCGATAGTCGCGTCGGCCCCGCTCGCCGTCACGAGGAAGCCCAGGTAGAACGCCTCGGCGTCGGTCGGGTGGGTGTGGTCGTCCAGGTCCACCGCCTCGCCGCCCTCCGGCTCCCACACCGACGACGTGAGGTCCGGGTGCATACCCAGCGCGTCGTGGAGCGTGTCGAACAGCGACGCGTTGAGCCGCCCGATGCGGTCCTCCAGCGCGAGGATGCGCGGGTCCTCGTCCGCCTCGGACGCGCCGAACTCCGCCCGCACGCCCACCGCGGCCTTGACGTACTCGTGCAGCGTCGAGGCCAGCGCGTCCACCGCGCGGTGCATCGGTTCGGGATCGACGGCGCCCATCGGTGCGGGACCGTGTGTGGCGTCCTCGTGACTCATGTGTGCCTCCGTGCAGTCGGTGCCCGACGTTCGGACGTCCCATTGTCGCGCGCCCGTCCGGTGCGGGCTGCTGGGCGGAGGTGACTCGCCCTTCGTCGCCTCAGAGCGGGATGTTGCCGTGCTTCTTGGGCGGCATGCTCGCACGCTTGGTGCGCAGCGCCCGCAGGGCGCGGACCACCTGGATCCGGGTCTCGGACGGGCGGATCACCGCGTCGACGTAGCCGCGCTCGGCCGCGTCCCACGGGTTGACGATCGCCTCCTCGTACTCCGCGGTCAGCCGCCGGCGCTCCGCCTCGACGTCCCCGCCCGCCTCGGCGACGGCCTTGAGCGCCCCGCGCTGCAGGATGTTCACGGCGCCGCCAGCCCCCATGACCGCGATCTGCGCCGTCGGCCACGCGAGGTTCACGTCCGCGCCGAGCTGCTTCGAGCCCATCACGATGTACGCGCCGCCGTAGGCCTTGCGCGTGATCACCGTGACCAGCGGGACCGTGGCCTCCGCGTACGCGTAGATCAGCTTGGCGCCGCGGCGGATGATGCCCTGGTGCTCCTGGCCCACGCCCGGCAGGAAGCCCGGCACGTCCACGAAGGTCAGCACCGGGATGTTGAACGCGTCGCAGGTGCGGACGAACCGGGCGGCCTTCTCTGCCGCGTCGATGTCCAGCGTGCCCGCCATGGACAGCGGCTGGTTCGCCACGATGCCGACCGACTGGCCCTCCACGTGCCCGAACCCGATCAGCACGTTCTGCGCGAACAGCGGCTGCACCTCGAGGAACGCCCCCTCGTCGAGGACCGCCTCGAAGACACCGCGCATGTCGTACGGCTGGGAGTCGCTGTCGGGGATCAGCGCGTCGAGCGCCTCGTCCTCGGCGGTGACCTCCAGCGGGAGGTCGTCCGGCGGGAAGGCCGGCGCGTCGCTGAGGTTGTTCTGCGGCAGGTAGGCGAGCAGGTGGCGCACGTAGTCGATCGCGTCGTCCTCGTCGGCGCCCATGTAGTGCGCCACGCCCGACGTCGCGTTGTGCGTGCGCGCGCCGCCGAGCGTCTCGAAGTCGACGTCCTCGCCCGTGACCGCCCGGATCACGTCGGGACCGGTGATGAACATGTTCGACGTGCCGTCGGCCATCACGATGAAGTCGGTCAGCGCGGGGGAGTACACCGCACCGCCCGCGCTCGGGCCCAGGATCAGGGAGATCTGCGGGATCACGCCCGACGCCGCGACGTTGCGCCGGAACATCTCCGCGAACTGCGTCAGCGCCGCCACACCCTCCTGGATGCGGGCGCCGCCGCCGTCGCTGATGCCGATCAGCGGCACGCCGGTGCGCAGCGCCAGGTCCTGCACCTTGGTGATCTTCTGGCCGTGGACCTCGCCCAGGCTCCCGCCGAACGCGGTGAAGTCCTGGCTGTACACGCAGACCTGCCGGCCGTCGACGGTGCCGTAGCCCGTCACGACGCCGTCGCCGGCGATCCGCTTCTTCTCCAGCCCGAAGTTGCGGCTGCGGTGCATCGCGAGGGCGTCCAGCTCGACGAAGCTGCCCGGGTCGAGCAGGGCCTCGACGCGCTCGCGGGCCGTCTTCTTCCCGCGCTTGTGCTGCTTCTCGCGGGCCGTCTCCTCCGGGGCGTCGATGGCCTCGGCGCGGCGGCGGTCCAGGTCGGCCAGCTTGGCCTGTGTCCCGGAGAGCGTGGTGGTGGCGTCGTTCACGAGGCCGAGCCTAGTTGGCGGCTGCCGCCAACTCGATGGGTGAGGTTCCAGTGGGTCTGCGTGTCCTGTTGTGGGAACCCTCCAAGCGGTCGGCGCCCGCGCGAGGGAAGATGGACACGTGACGCACCTCCTGGACCGCCCTCCGCTCGACACGGGCCGCCTCGCACCGCTCGCCGGACCGGCGGGGTTCCTCGCCCGCCTGGAGGTGGTGGACACCTCGTCCTCCACCAACGCCGAGCTGGCGCGCCTGGCGTCGTCGTGGCCCGCGCCGGCGGCGCTCGTCGCGGAGCACCAGACGGCGGGCCGCGGTCGCGCGGGCCGCACCTGGGAGACGCCGGCCCGCGCCGCGCTCACCGTGTCCGTCCTCCTGCGGCCCGACGTCCCGGCCGCCTCGCTCGGCTGGCTCCCGCTCCTGGCGGGGCTCGCCGTCGTGCGGGCGCTGGAGGGTGAGGGCGCGGGCGGCGCGCGCGTCAAGTGGCCCAACGACGTGCTCCTGCCGTCGGACCTTCCCGCGGCCGGGCTCGGCCTGTTCCGCAAGGTGTCGGGGATCCTCGCGGAGGTGGTGCCCGACGCGGGGGGCCCGACGGCGGTCGTGGTCGGCATCGGCCTCAACGTCACCCAGGGTGAGTCGGAGCTGCCCGTCGGGTCGGCGACGTCGCTCGCGCTCGCCGGGGCGACCGGGCCGGGCGGGACCGCGCCCGACCGGACCGGGCTCCTGGTGCGGCTGCTGGGAGAGGTGAGCTCCGTCGTCGGACGCTGGGAGGCCGCGGGTGGCGACGTCGCTGCGGCCGGGCTTGACGCGGAGTGCGCCGCGGTGTCGGCGACCCTGGGCACCCGCGTGCGGGCGGAGCTGGCCGGGGGCGGCGGCGTGGTCGAGGGCGAGGCCGTGCGGCTCGACGTCACAGGGGCGCTGGTGATCCGCACGCCCGAGGGGGAGGAGACGGTGTCGGCGGGCGACGTGCACCACCTGCGCTGAGCCTGCTGTGACGGGCTCCCAGGCGGGGCGCATAGGCTTGACGGGTGCTGCGAAACCCCCACGATGCGGAGCCCTACGAGCCGCAGGCTGACGAGCCGGAGCATCACGCCCTCGTCGGCAACGACACCGCGTCGCGGCTCGACGAGGCGATCCTCGGCGGGGAGCGGCGCTACACGCTGTCGGAGCTGATCGACCGCACCGGGCTCTCGCGCGAGTTCATCGAGTCCTACTGGCGGTGGATGGGCCTGCCGGTCACGCACCCCACGGAGCGCTGGTTCACCCAGGGCGACGAGACGGCGCTGCGGGAGATCGCCGCGCTGTTCGAGAGCGAGCAGATGGACCGCCGCGCCCAGATGACGTTCGTCCGGTCGCTGGGCCACACCACGGAGCGGCTCGCGCTGTGGCAGGTCGAGGCCCTGGTGGAGCACCTCGCCCGGCGGCACGAGCTCGACGAGACGAGCGCGCGGCTGCTCGCCCTCGACCGGCTCCCGTCGGTCGCGGAGACGCTGGGCCGCCAGCTCGAGCACGCCTGGCGGCGCCAGCTCGCGGCGCTCACGGGCCGCACGGCGATCGAGTTCGCGGGCGCCCGGGCCGGAGCGCCGACCGACTCGCACCAGCTGCCCCTGCCCCGGGCCGTCGGCTTCGCGGACATCGTGTCGTTCACGAAGCGGACGGCGGGGCTCGGGTCGGCGGAGCTGGCGGAGTTCGTGCAGCGCTTCGAGGCCGGCGCGCGCGATGTCATCACGACCGCCGGCGGGCGCGTGGTCAAGACCATCGGCGACGCGGTGCTCTTCGTGGCCGACGACGTCACGACCGGCGCCGAGGTGGCGCTCGGCCTGGCGGAGTCGACCGGGCGGGCGCTCGGGACCGCCGGGCCGGACGAGCCGGAGATCCCCGTGCGCGTCGGGTTCGTGTGGGGCCGGGTGCTGTCGCGGTTCGGCGACGTGTTCGGGCCGTCCGTGAACCTCGCGTCCCGGCTGACGGAGCTCGCCGAGCCCTCGACGGTGCTTGTCGACACCGCGACGGCCGACTCGCTCGCCGCGAGCTCGAGCTACGCCCTGACGGCGCAGCCGGAGCGGGACGTGCCGGGGATCGGGCTGCTGGTCCCGGTGCGGCTCCAGCGGGCGTACACGGGCTGAGCCCCGGGCCGGACGCTTATCTCGGCGACCGCTTCAGGTTCTGCATCGCTCCCGGTAGGAGCAGGGACTGCTCCCGGCGCTCGGCGCGGAACGTGCGGCGCGGCCCCGCCGACCAGGTCTGGTCGAACAGGCGCTTCGCCGCGGCGACGGCCGCCGGGCGGTGCTCGGCGATGCGGGCGGCGAGCGCGCGGGCGTCGTCGAGCGGGGTGTCGCTCAGGGTGCCGGCCACACCGAGGGCGACGGCCTGCTCCCCGGAGAACTCGTCGGCGGTGAACGTGAGCCGCTTCGCGGTCTCGATGCCGACCAGCTGCGCGAGCGCGTGCACGCCTGACATGTCGGGGACGAGCCCTCGGCCGATCTCCGCCACGCACCAGCGGGCGTCCGGGGCGGTGACCCGCAGGTCCGCGCCGAGGGCCAGCTGGAGCCCCGCACCGAAGACCGGGCCGTGCAGCGCGGCGACCACCGGGACGGGCAGCCGGCGCCAGGCCCAGACCGCCTCCTGGAACACGTTGGTGCCGCGCAGCGTGGGGACGAACCCACGGACGACAGCGAACGGGTCGCGTGCCGCGGAGCCCAGGTCCATGCCGGCGCAGAACGCCCGGCCGTTGCCCGAGAGCACGACGGCCCGCAGGCCGCGCTCTCGCCGGAGCCGGTGCCCTGTCGCGGCAAGCTCGCGCACCATCGCGAGCGAGAGGGCGTTGAGCTTGTCCGGGCGGTCGAGGCGGACGTCGGCGATGCCGTCTGCGACGGTGCAGGTGACGCTCATGGCGTCACTCTAGGCGCGGAGGCGGCGGGGTCGGCTCAGCGGTCTTGTCGCGCGGCGTCCGCTTCGAGAACGCCATGAGGTGGCGCTCGTCGCCTCCGAACGGCACCAGATGGCGTTCTCAAGGCGGACCTTCACGGTCTGCGGGGCCGGGGCCGGGGCCGGGGCCGGACGTCACGGCGCCGCCCCGGCCGGACGTCAGAGCCGCACCACCTCGGGGTCGCGCGGTTCCGGGTCCGGCTCGACGAGCTCCGGCCCGTTGTTCTGCACCGAGCCCACGGCGTCACGCACCGGCGTGGCCTCGAGCCGCACGCCCGTGGCGCGGAGGAGTCCGGCGGCCTCGTCGGCGCCCACGTCCGGCGACAGCCAGGCGTCCCACACCCCGGCCGGCAGCACCAGCGGCGTCCGGTCGTGGAGGAGCTCCATCGTGCCCGACGACGCCGTGGTCACCACCGTCGCCGACACGACCCACCGCGCGGGGTCGTCCGGGTCCTTGGACGGGTCCTTCCAGAACTCGTAGAGCCCGGCGAGCGCGGCCACGCCGGACGCGGGCGGGTGGATCCAGTACGCCTGCTTGGGCACCCGCGAAGCCCGTCCGGTGCCGGAACCCGCCGTGACGTCGCCCCCACCCCGCGGATCGGGCAGCTTTCTCCACTCGAAGTAGCCGTCGGCGGGGACGAGGCAGCGCCGGACGGCGAACGGCTTCGCGAACGCCGGCTTGCCGGCCAGGGACTCCGCCCGGGCGTTGAACATGCGCGAGCCCACGGACGGGTCCTTCGCCCACGACGGGACCAGCCCCCACCGCGCGACGCGCATCGAGCGCACCACCTCGTCAGAGTCCTTGGCGGCGCGCTCCACGACGATCCGGACCGGGTCGGTCGGGGCGACGTTCCAGGACGGGGGCAGCAGCCGGGCGTCGTCGGCGACGTCGGCGAGGGCGAACTCGTCGGCGAGGTCCTGGGCGTCCCGGAAGGAGGCGAAGCGTCCGCACATGGCTCCAGCATGCCCCGGCCCACCGACACTCCCCCGCCGGGCGGGGATCACCACGCCGGGAGGCCTCAGGCCCTCCCGCTCCTCGTATCGATTCGATAGGCTCTCCGGGTGTCGACAACCATGCCCCCGCGCTCCCGTTCCGTCCTGCGCTGGGTCCTGATGCTCGGCTCGCTCTGCGCGTTGCCCGCGTTCACCGTGGACATGTACCTGCCGGCCCTCCCGCAGGTCGCCGAGGACCTGGCGTCGACCGACGCGATGGCCCAGGTGACGGTGTCGTGCATGCTGATCGGCGGCGCCGTCGGGCAGATCGTCATCGGCCCGCTGTCCGACCGGTTCGGGCGGCGGAGGCCGCTCCTCGTCGGGCTGGCGCTGCATGTCGTGACGTCGCTGCTGTGCGCCCTGGTGACCGACATGCCCATGCTCATCGCGCTGCGCCTGCTGCAGGGGTTCTTCAACTCGGCCGCCGCCGTCGCCGCCGTGGCGATCGTCCGCGACCGCTTCGTGGGCGCCGAGGCGGCCCGCATCCTGTCCCGGCTCATGCTGGTCATCGGCGTGGCGCCCATGTTCGCGCCCACGGTCGGCACGCTCGTCCTGGCAGTCGCCAGCTGGCGCTGGGTGTTCGTCGCCCTCGCGCTCATCGGGGCGGTCCTGGCCGTCGTCGTGCTGAAGGTGATGCCCGAGACCCACGCGCCGGAGTCCCGGACCACCGGCGGCGTCGGGGCCGCCGCCCTGCGCGGCTACACGACGCTCCTGCGCGACCGGCACTTCATCGCGCTCGCGGTGGTGCCCGGCCTCGGCTTCGGCGTCCTGATGGCGTATGTGGTCAGCTCGCCCGTCGTGTTCCAGGAGGGCTACGGGCTCACCCAGGGCCAGTACGCGCTGCTCTTCGGCGTGAACGGGCTGGGCCTCGTCCTGTCGGCCCAGCTCAACGCGGCCCTGGTGCGCCGCGTCGCCCCGATCCGCCTGCTCCGGCTCGGCATCGTGGCGCAGGCGATCATCTCGGTGGTGCTGCTCGGTGTCGCCATCACGGGGTTCGGCGGGCTCGCCGGGCTGCTGGTGGTGCTCTGGCTCGTCCTCGCCTTCCAGGGGCTCATCCCGTCGAACGCCTCCGCCCTCGCACTGTCCCGGCACGGCGAGATCGCCGGGACCGCCGCGGCGATGATCGGCGCGATCCAGTCGCTCGTCGCGGGCGTCGTCAGCCCGCTCGCCGGGTTCCTCGGGAGCACCGCGACCTCGATGGCGGCGGTCATGGTCGTCGCGCTGGCCCTGGCGATCGTGGTGCTCGCCGTGGCCACCCCGGCGTTCCGCAAGGGCGGGTGGCACCTGCCGGTCTGACCGGCACGGTCGGCCGACACTCAGCGTTCACCCGGCCGACCACCGCGGTACACGCCGATGTCGGACGGCTCCGTTTGGCTCGCGCCCATGAGGACGACACCACGCTCCACCCTGCGCGCCGCCGCGCTCGTCGCCGCCGCCTCGCTGCTCCTGCCCGCCCTGGTCCCGACGGTCGCCGCTGCCGGCGAGCCCGGTGGCCACGGGTCCGGCAGCCACGAGCCCGCCGGTCACGCCAACGGCTCGCCGTTCCGCACTCAGCCCACGCTCGTCGCCCGCGCCACCCTCTCGGCGGACTTCCTCGCCGAGGGACCGGAGTCGGGCGCTGCGGTCACTCCCGCGAACGGGCGGAGCGGCCCGTTCGCCGGGCAGGTGATCCCCGGCTTCTCCGCCATGGTCGACAACGGCGACGGGACCTTCTGGGCCCAGCCCGACAACGGGTTCGGCGCCAAGGGCAACTCCGCCGACTTCCTGCTGCGCAGCTACCTGGTGCGGCCGCACTGGGAGACCGCCGGCGGCGGCTCCGGCGAGATCGAGGTCGAGCGCTTCATCTCCTACAACGACGCGAACGGGGTCCTCGACTTCCCGATCGTCCACGACGGGACGGTCGAGCGCCTGCTCACCGGCGCGGACTTCGACATCGAGTCCGTGGTGCGGGCCAAGGACGGCACGCTGTGGGTGGGCGAGGAGTTCGGCCCGTTCCTGCTGCACTTCTCGGCCGACGGCACCCTCCTCGAGGCGCCGGTGCCCTTCCCCGACGGCAAGTCGCCCGCCAACCCGTACCTGGCACCGGGGGAGACCCCGCTCGTCCCCTCGAGCCGCGGCTTCGAGGCCATGTCGGCCAGCAAGGACGGCCGCTTTCTCTATCCGGTGGTCGAGGGCGCGCTCGCGAACGACGCCGACCCCCGTCGCCGCTGGATCTACGAGTTCGACACCCGCCGCGGCGAGTACACCGGTCAGCGCTGGGCCTACCAGACCGACATGCCGGCCGACGTCATCGGTGACGCCTTCACCGTGGGCCGCCACGAGCTGCTGCTCATCGAGCGTGACGACTTCCAGGGCGCGGCGTCCGTCATCAAGCGCGTCTACCGCGTGAACCTCGACCGCACCGACAGCGACGGGTTCGTCCAGAAGGAGCTTGTCCTGGACGCGCTGCGGGTCGAGAACCCGCACGGGATCGACGCGGGCGAGGGCTACGGCCTCGGCGAGACGTTCGCCCTGCCCGTGCAGTCCTTCGAGACGGTGCTACAGCTCAAGGACGGCCGCCTGCTCATCGGCAACGACAACAACTACCCCGGCAACGCCGCGCGCGTACCCGGCACGCCCGACGACACCGAGATGGCGATCATCGACCTGCGCCGGGTGCGCGCCACGGACGACGGCGTCACCGTCGTCGGCCACCGCGGCGCGTCGGGCTACCGCCCGGAGCACACGCTGGCCGCGTACGAGACAGCGATCCTGCAGTGCGCCGACTACATCGAGCCCGACCTCGTCGCCACCAAGGACGGCGTCCTGGTGGCCCGGCACGAGAACGAGATCGGCGGCACCACGAACGTCGCGTCGAAGCCCGAGTTCGCGTCGCGCCGCACCACCAAGACGATCGACGGCGCCGGCATCACCGGCTGGTTCACCGAGGACTTCACGCTCGCCGAGCTCCGGACGCTCCGGGCGAAGGAGCGCATCCCCGGCACCCGCCCGCAGAACACCGCCTTCGACGGGCTCTACCAGGTGCCCACCCTCGACGAGGTGATCGACCTGGCGCGCAACAGCCGCACCTGCGACGGCGCGCCGGTGGGCGTCTACCCCGAGACCAAGCACCCGTCGTACTTCGACTCGATCGGCCTCTCGCTCGAGGAGCCGCTCGTCGCGACGCTCCGGGCCAACGGCCTCGACCGCGCCGGTGCCCCCGTGATCGTGCAGTCCTTCGAGGTGGGCAACCTCGTGGAGCTGAACGAGCTCACGGACGTGCCGCTGGCCCAGCTGATCAGCAACAGCGGGGCGCCGTACGACCTCGCCGCCGCAGGCGACCCCCGCACCTACCGCGACCTCGCGACGCCGGCCGGCCTGGCCGAGATCGCCACCTACGCCGACGGGATCGGTACCGAGAAGAGCGTGCTGATCCCGCGCCGGGCAGACGGGACGCTCGGCACGCCGACCCCCGTCATCGCCGACGCCCACGCCGCGGGGCTCGAGGTGCACGGCTGGACCTTCCGCCGGGAGAACCAGTTCATGCCGGTGGACTACCGCTCGTCGACCGACCCCAACGCGACCGGTGACCTGGTGCGTGAGATCCAGACCTACCTGGACGCGGGGATGGACGGGTTCTTCACCGACAACCCCGACCTGGGCGACGCGGCGGTCTCGTCGCGCTGACGCTCGTCCGACACCGCGTCCGGTCGTCTCCCGCGGGAGGCGACCGGACGCTGCCGGGTTCACCCTCGTAGCGGTCGTGAAGATCACGAAAAGATCACGGCAGCCCGATTCGGCTCGTACACTCCGAAATGTGCAGCGATTCGACTCCTCCGCCACTGACGGCTCGCCCCGGCACGTGCGGAGCTGGCGCCGGCAGCGGGCGGCACGCGTCGTCGGGATGACGCTGGTGGGCGCCCTCGCCCTCGGGACGGCCTCTGCTGCGACGCTCTACCAGGACCTGCTGTCGAAGTTCAACGCCATGGACGTCACGGGGCTCGTCATCGGGGGGCAGCCGTCGCCGCCGGCCGATCCCTCGGACCCGTTCAAGGACCGAGCCGTGAACCTCCTGGTCATGGGCACGGACCTCCGCGACGAGGCGAACGCCGCCATCGCGGGTGAGGGCGAGGGCATGCGCTCGGACACCACGATGCTGGTGCACATCTCCGCGGACCGGCGCTGGATCGAGGTCGTGTCGATCCCGCGGGACTCGACGGTCCGTATCCCCGCCTGCAACGTTCCGGACGGGGGCCTCTCGCGTCCGCAGACAGGGAGGTTCAACTCCGCGTTCAGCATCGGCGGCGGGACCCAGGAAGACCTGGCGCACGCGGCCGCCTGCACCATCACGGCAGTCCAGGACCTCACCGGGGTCACCGTGACGAACCACGCCGTCGTGAAGATGAACGGCATCGTCGACGTGGTGAACGCCATCGGCGGGGTGCGGATGTGCTTGCCGGAGCCGATGGTCCAGACCGAGGGCGGGAACCTGAGGCTGGACGCCGGCGACCAGGTGCTGCACGGCGAGCTGGCCATCGCCTACCTCCGGGCCCGCAAGGGGCACGGCATGGGCCTCGAGCTGGGCAGCGACCTGGCACGCATCGAGCGCCAGCAGGCGTTCATCAGCGCGACCATGCGCCAGATCCTGTCGGCGGAGACCCTCGCGGACCCAGGCAAGATGTACGGCCTGGTCAGCGCCGCCCTGAGCGCGCTGAGCGCGGACCCGCAGCTTGCGGACCCGCAGGCGCTGGTGGGGCTGGGCTGGAGCCTGCGCGGGCTGGGGTCCGCGGACGTCGTGATGACCCAGCTCCCTGTGGTTCCCGACCCGGGCGACCCGGAGAACCGCGTGGTGTGGGGCGACGGTGCCGACGAGATCTGGCAACGGCTCGCCGACGACACGCCCCCGCCCGGCCACGAGGCTGCGGTGACGGTCCCCGCCGGGGGCGGCGAGCAGCCCCCGGGCACGACGACGGAGCCCGGGTCGGGCGGACAGGACACCTCGGGCGGGGTGGGCCAGGGCGGCGCCGGCCAGGGGACCACGGAGCCTGCCGCGCCGGCCCCGGAGCCGTCGCCCAGCCGCGAGGTGCTGCTTGACGGCGTATGTGCCTGAGTCTTCGCGAAATCTCCTCAAAAGGGTCGGTTCGACCCGGTGGAGCGCGTTCAGGAGCGTCACGACCCGGCACTACTCTCTGACCATGCCCGTGACGATCCCACCGCAGCATGTCTCCGGCCCCCAGCCGGCGATGCCCAAGAATCCGGAGGCGCCGGCGGCCCGGCACGCCTCCGGACGCGGGTGGTCCCCGGTCCCTCGCGTCGTGGCGATGGTCGTGGTGGGCCTCTTCACGCTGGGTGGCTCGAGCGTCGCGGCTGTGGTCAACGACCTTCGGTCGCAGATCGACATCTCCGGCGCCGGGGACCTCGTCGTGGGTGCCGAGCCGGAGAAGCCCAAGGACCCCGACGACCCGTTCAAGGGCGTGCCGGTCGACATCCTCATCATCGGCACGGACTACCGCGACGCCGAGAACGCCGCCCTCGCGGGCGAGGACAGCGGCATGCGGTCCGACACGATGCTGTGGGCCCACATCTCTGCCGACCGCACGTGGATGCAGGTGGTCTCGATCCCGCGCGACTCCATGGTCAGGGGCGTCCCCTGCAAGATGCCCGAGGACCGGATGACGGGCGACCCCGGGGTGACGCAGATCAACGGCTCCTTCTCCGCGTGGACGAGGCTGTCCGGGGAGGACCCGTCCGAGCTCGACTACGGTGCGGCGTGCACCATCTCGACGATCATCGCCAACACGGGCATGCCGGTGCCGCACCACGTCATCGTCAAGATGAACGGCGTCATCGGCATCGTGGAAGCGCTCGGTGGCGTGGACGTCTGTCTCGCCGAGCCGATGGACCAGGGCAAGTGGGGGCCCCTGCGGCTCCCCGCCGGGCTGAACCACCTCAACGGCTCTCAGGCGATGCACTACGTCCGGGCGCGGCACGGCGAGTCCGGCGTGGGCGACCAGTCCGACATCAGCCGGATGAGCCGCCAGCAGGGCTTCATCAACAACGTCCTGGGGAAGATCCTCTCCGGAGACACGCTCACCGACGTGCCCAAGATGATCAACCTGACCAGCGCGGTGCTGGGGTCGATCAGCCCGCACCCGGACCTCGCCAACCCCCAGAACGTCGCGGGCCTCGCCCTGAGCATCAAGGACATCGACCGGTCGCGGATCGTCTTCACGACGACGCCGTGGGAGGCGTACCCGTCCAACCCGGCCAAGATCCAGTGGTCCGACGAGGCCGACGTCCTCTGGGATCGCCTCGCCGCGGACCAGCCGCCGCCGGACCTGCCGCCCCTCCCGACAGCCCCCGTGGCCCCGGCCGACGGTGCCCCGGCCGACGGTGCGACCGATCCCGGTACGACGGCGCCCGACGCGGGCGCGGGCGTGCCCGACCCCGGCACGGCCGCACCGGGCACCACGGATCCCGGGACCGCGGCCCCCGCCGCCCCGCCCCCGCCCCCGGCGCCGGTCTCCACGGAGCCGCCGCCGGACGGTTCCTGCTGAGAGCAACCTTCTGACGTCCCGGTGCGTCTGAAGGGATGTGGACTCCTCCAGGAACAGAACAGCACATACCGGGGCGTCGTCGGCGGCCGTGCGGCACGTCGCACGACGCCACCGGCCGAGGACCCTGGCTGTGGTCGCGGCAGCCCTCCTGGGGGCGCTCGTGCTCGGCGGATCGACGGTCGCGGCGCTCGTGCACAGGCTGACCACCGACGTCGAGGTCTCCGACGTGGAGGGCATCGTCGTCGGCGCGAGCACGGCGCCCGAGCCCGAGGACCCGGACGACCCGTTCTCGGGTGTGCCGGTGAACATCCTCGTCATGGGCACGGACGTCCGCGACGCCGCCAACGCGGCGCTCGCGGGCGAGGAGGACGGGATGCGCTCGGACACCACGATCCTGGTGCACGTCTCCGCAGACCGCACGTGGGTGCAGGTGGTCTCCCTCCCGCGCGACTCGATGGTCGAGATCCCGGCGTGCCACCTGCCGGACGGGCGCATGTCCGAGGACTACGCCCTGGGGCAGCTCAACGGCTCGTTCCAGGCGGCGGGCTCCCTGTCGGGCAAGGACCCGGAGGACCTGACGTACGGAGCCGCGTGCACCATCTCCACGGTGATGCTCAACACCGGCCTGCCTCAGCCGAACCACATGATCGTCAAGATGGACGGCGTGATCGACGTGGTGAACGCGATCGGCGGCGTGGAGGTCTGCCTGCCGGAGCCGATCGTCGAGGACCCCGACTACGGCGGCCTCAACCTGCCGGCCGGGCAGCAGCGGCTCACCGGGCAGCAGGCCATCGGCTACCTGCGCGTGCGCCACGGGGACGGCATCCAGGAGAACCGTGGCGACCTGGGCCGCATCGAGCGACAGCAGGGCTTCGTCAGCAACCTGATCGGCCAGACCCTGTCCGCCGGCACGCTCACCAACGTCCCCGTGATGCTCGGCCTCACGCAGGCCGTGGTGAGCTCGATCAGCCCGGACCCCGCCCTCGCCGACCCCGGCACGCTCACCGGCCTGGCGTTCAGCCTGCGGGACCTGGAACGCTCGCGCATCGTCTTCACCACCGTCCCGAACGAGCCCTGGTCCCAGAACCGCAACCGCGTGGTCTGGACCGACGCGGCCGACGAGCTGTGGGCGCGTCTCGCGGCGGACCAGCCGCCGCCGGGGCTGCCTCCGCTCCCCGGCCAGGACGGGCCGACGGCGAGCCCGGGTTCCGTCCCGGACGGCGACCCGGCGCCGGACCCATCGGCCCCGGCGACCACCGGGCCGGTGACGCCGTCCTCCGAGGTGACCGCTCCGCCGTCGGGCGCAGAGACCGAGCCGCTCCCGGTACCGTCCGGCACCTGCTGAGGGCCCTCTCGCAGGCGTCCTACGCGGGGCGCGGGGCGCGCTCCGGCAGGAGGCGGTCCACGGCCTCGGCGCGCAGCGCCGCGGACACCGCGTCCAGCACCGCCGACCGCAGCCGCCACTGCTGGAGGTGCAGCGCCACGCGCAGGACGGCGGCGGGGTCGAAGACCTCGAGGTCGGCCGACGCGACGAGCGGGCCGGACTGCAGCTCCGGGAGCATGCCCCAGCCGAGGCCGAGCCGGACCGCCTCGACGTACTCGACCGAGCTGGGGACGTGGTGCCGGGGCGCACCCGCCGCGCCGCGGCCCCGCAGGTAGCGGTCCTGCAGGTCGTCGGACCGGTCGAAGACCACGACGGGCGCGGCGGACAGCGCGGCCGACGTGGGGCCCTCCGGGAGCCACCGTTCCCGGAAGGCGGGCGTGGCCACGGGCCGGTACGCCATGACACCCAGCGGCACCGACGAGCAGCCCTGCACGGGCTCGGCCTGCGACGTCACGGCCATCATGACCAGGCCGCGGGTGAGGAGCTCGGCGGTGTGGTCCTGGTCGGCGCGGTGCAGGTCGAAGCAGACCCCGTCCACGCGGGCGAGCGCGGGCAGGATCCAGGTCGCCAGCGAGTCCGCGTTCACCGCGAGAGGGATCGTGGACCAGGTGGGCGCCCCGGGCTCGTCGCCCGCGTCGGCTGTGCCGCCTGTGCCGCCCAGGTCGGCGGCCGCCTCCGCGCCGAGCAGCTCGACCTGGCGGGCGAGGCGCAGCAGCACCTCCCCGGTGGCTGTCGCCTGGACCGGGCGGGACCGCTTGACCAGGACGCTCCCCGCGGCGTTCTCGAGCGCGCGGATGCGCTGGCTCACCGCCGACGGCGTGACGTGCAGCGAGCGCGCCGCCCCCTCGAACGTGCCCTCGGCGACGACGGCGGCCAGCGCCTCGAGCTGTGCGGAGTCCCAGCGCATTCCTGTAGTAGAACATGAAGCAGCCCTTCATCGGGTTCAGAAACATGAGCTGGTCTTCATAGCGCGCTGTTCCGTACGGTGGCTCCATGCTCGCTACCACCCCCGCGCTCGGCGCCGCGCTCGCCGGCCTCGGGTTCTGCATGTCGCTCATCGTCGCCATCGGCGCGCAGAACGCCTTCGTGCTCCGGCAGGGGCTCCAGCGCTCGCACGTCGCGCTCGTCGTCGCGCTGTGCGCGGGGTCGGACACGCTGCTCGTCGCCGCGGGCGTGGGCGGGCTCGGGTCCGTGCTCCAGGGCGCACCCGCAGTGGTCGAGGCGGTCCGCTGGCTCGGCGCCGCGGTGGTGCTCGCCTACGGCGCGCTCGCCGCCCGCCGTGCGTGGCTGGGGACGAGCGAGCTTGCGCTGCCCGACGGCGGGCCGGGGTCACCGGAGGCGGTCGCCGCCGCCACCCCCGCCGCCACCCCCGCCGAGATAGGGGTTGGTCCGCGAGACGGGGGCCGGGAACGCCTGTCTCGCGCTCCTGAGGCCTCCGTGGGACAAGGGCCTAGCTCGGCGAGGCCTCGCTCGGCGGAGCCGGTCCCGGGAGCGAGGCCGGGCCGGGCGCGGGTCGGTGCCGTCGTCGGCACCACCCTCGCGCTCACCTGGCTCAACCCCCACGTCTACCTGGACACGGTGGTGCTGATGGGCGGCGTCGGCTCCACCTACGGCGACCTGCGCTGGTGGTTCGCGGGGGGTGCGGCCGTGGCGAGCTGGGCCTGGTTCCTCGGGCTCGGGTACGGCGCGCGGCTGCTGGCGCCGGTGCTCCGGCGGCCCGGCGCATGGCGCGTGGTCGACGGCGTCATCGCCGTGATCATGCTCGCGGTCGCCGTGTCGCTGGTGCTCGGCTGACTAGCTCGGCGAGAGCCGGGCGAGGCGGGTCGCCGCCTCACGCAGGACCTCCTCCCGCTTGACGAACGTGAAGCGGATCCGGGAGCGGAACGCGTCCGCGGTGGGGGAGCCGGCCGCGCAGAACGCGGACACCGGCACCGCGACCACCCCCGCCAGCTCCGGGAGGCGGCGGCACAGGTCGGCACCGTCCGCGAAGCCGAGCGGGCCGCCGTCGGCCACCACGAAGTACGTGCCCGCCGGGACGCTCACGCCGAACCCGGCCGTCTCGAGGCCCTCGAGGAGGAGGTCCCGTCGCGAGGCGAGGGACGAGGCCAGGGCGCGGGGCGTGTCGTCGTCGGCCAGGGCCTGGGCGATGGCCGGCTGGAACGGCGCGCCCGACGTGTAGGTGAGGAACTGCTTGACGGTGCGGACCGCCGTGATCAGGTGGGCCGGGCCGTGGACCCAGCCGATCTTCCAGCCGGTGAAGGAGAACGTCTTGCCCGACGACGACACGGTGAGCGTGCGCTCCGCCATGCCGGGCAGGGTGGCGACGGGGACGTGGGCGACGCCGTCGAAGACGAGGTGCTCGTAGACCTCGTCGGTCAGGACGACCGCGTCGCGCTCGCGGGCCACCTGGGCGACCGCCTCCAGCTCCGCCCGGGTGAGGACCGTGCCCGTGGGGTTGTGCGGGCTGTTGACCAGGATCATCCGGGTGCGGGGCGAGGCGGCGGCGCGCAGGGCGTCCAGGTCGAGCCGGAACGTGCTGCCGTCCGGGACGAGCGGGACGCGGACGTGCGTGGCCCCGGCCATCGCGATGCCGGCCGCGTGCGAGTCGTAGAAGGGCTCGAGCGTGATGACCTCGTCGCCGGGGCCGACGAGCGCCAGGAGGCTGGCCGCGATCGCCTCGGTCGCCCCCGTCGTGACGAGGACCTCGGCGTCGGGGTCCACGGCGAGGCCGTAGTGGCGGGCCTGGTGGTCGGCGATCGCGCGCCGGAGCTCCGGGATGCCGTCGCCCGGCGGGTACTGGTTGCGCCCTTCGCGGATGGCGGTGATCGCCGCGGCCTTGACGTAGTCGGGACCGTCCACGTCCGGGAAGCCCTGACCCAGGTTGATCGCGCCCGTGCGGGCGGCGAGGGCCGACATCTCGGCGAAGATCGTGGCGGCGACCCGGCCGTCGGGGGCGAGGAGGCCGGTAGCGCGGGCGGCGTCCTGCCAGCGGGGCGAGCTCATGGAGCGACCCTATGCGAGCCGGGCCCGGGCCTCAGTGCGCGGTCGCCTCGCGGACGGCGGGCGCGATCTCCGCGGCCCATCGGCCCAGCGACACGGGGTCGGGCGCACCGCCGCCGTGCGCGAACGATATAGTTCGTGATACGAACGGACAAGTCAGTCCCGGCCGGGCGGGGCGTCGCCGGGATCCATGAAGACCTCCGGCACCTCGTTGTCGATGACGACCCGGTCGAGCAGGCGCGCCAGCGCGGCGGTGTCCGGCGCGTCGAGGCCTGCCGTGAGCTCGCCGACCCGGCGGCAGGTGTCGCGGTAGAACTCGTCGGCGAGCCGCCGGCCCGCCTCCGTGAGGGAGACCCGGACCGCTCGGGTGTCGTACGGGTCAGGGGCGCGGCGGACGTACCCGTTGCGCTCGCTGCGGTCCACGAGCCCCGTGAGGCTCGACTTGGCCAGGCCCAGCATGGCGACCAGGTCGCTCATGCCGTGCGCCTGCGGCAGGAGCACGCACAGGAGCTGGCCCTGCTGCGGCGTGAGGCCGTGGTCGCGGGCCGACGCCGCGTACACCGCGTCCACGAGGAACGCCGCGCGCACCAGCCCCGTCACCACGCTCGTCCGGTCCTCCTGCTTCGCCATCCGGGCACGGTAACACCGGGGGCTGTCGAGGAGACAAGCAGTACGACGCCGCGAACCGGACGTTATCCACAGGCATCCCAGATCGTGGCGCGCGGATCCCGGTGGACCTTCATACAGTCGGTCACGGCGCCGGCCAGCAGGAGGGCGTCCAGGGGATCCGAGTACGCCGCTCAGGGGGAGGGCCATGTCCGCTTCGGTGGAGCCCACAGGACTACGCCGGCCGGTCCGGGTCGACGGGAACGGGCGCGCGGCCGTCTCGACGGGGGATGCGTCACGAGCCCGCGGCATCGCGCTGCTCGAGAGCGAGGTACGCGAGCTCGTGCGCCGCCGAGGGCTGGACCCTGCGCGCGACAGCGCGGGCTTTCGCAGCCTGGTGCACGAGGCGCTCGGCGACTACGCCGAGCGGGTGGCGCTCGGCGCGGTGCCGCCGCTCGACGACCCGGCTGCGGCCGCACGGGCGGTCGGCGACGCGGTAGGCGGCCTGGGCCCGCTCCAGCAGTACCTCGACGACCCGGAGATCGAGGAGATCTGGATCAATTCACCGGCTCAGGTCTTCGTCGCCCGGGCCGGCGTCTCCGAGCTCACGACGACGATCCTGACCAGCGAGCAGGTGCGCGACCTGGTGGAGCGGATGCTCAAGGCGTCGGGGCGGCGGCTCGACCTGTCGAGCCCGTTCGTGGACGCGTGCCTGCCCGGCGGGGAGCGGCTGCACGCGGTCATCCCCGACATCACCCGGCGTCACCTGGCGGTCAACATCCGCAAGCACGTGGTCCGCGCGAACCGCCTGGACGACCTGGTCCGCCTGGGCTCGCTCACCCCGCACGCCGCCGCGTTCCTCGACGCGGCCGTGCGCGCGGGCCTCAACCTGCTCGTCGCCGGGGCGACCCAAGCCGGCAAGACCACCATGCTCAACGCGCTCGCGGGCTCCGTCCCGGCGTCCGAGCGGGTCGTGTCGTGCGAGGAGGTCTTCGAGCTCCGGCTGCCTGTCCGGGACCACGTCGCGATGCAGTGCCGGCCGCCCAGCCTCGAGGGGGTGGGCGAGATCCCGCTCCGCCGCCTCGTGAAGGAGGCGCTGCGGATGCGGCCCGACCGGATCGTCATCGGCGAGGTACGGGAGGCCGAGGCGTTCGACCTGCTGGTGGCGCTCAACGCGGGGATCCCCGGCATGTGCACCCTGCACGCCAACTCTGCCCGGGAAGCCGTGGCCAAGATGGCCACGCTGCCCCTCCTTGCCGGCGAGAACGTGACCGACCGGTTCGTGGTGCCGACCGTCGCGTCGGCGATCGACGTCGTGGTGCACCTCGGGGTCGACCGGGGCGGGCGTCGCCGGGTCGGCGAGATCGTCGCGGTGACCGGTCGCGTGGAGGAGGGCCGGATCGAGACGGCCACGCTGTTCGTCCGCGACGCGGGTGGTGCGCTCCGGCGCGGTGACGGGTTCCCGCCCGGCGCCGACCGGTTCGAGCGGGCGGGGATCGACCTGCTGGCGCTGCTCGCCGAGCCTGAGGGGGCGTCGCGCTGATGGGCGTGGTGGTCGGTCTCCTCCTCGGCGCGGGAGCGTTCTGCGTGTGGTGGTCCTTCTGGGAGCCCCCGGCGCGCAGCACGGTCCAGGGTGTCCGGCTCACCAGGGTCCAGGACCTTCTGGTGCAGGCAGGCGCACCCTCGATCACCCCGGCGATGCTCTACGGGGCCAGCGCCGGGGCGGGTGCCCTGGTCCTGCTCGTGGCCCTCGCCCTCACCCGGTCGCCCGCCATCGCCGCGTGCTTCGCCGTCCTGGCCGCGCTCGGTCCCGGCGCGCTCGTCCGCGCCCGGGCCCGTCGGCGCCGCCGCGACCTGCGAGAGGTCTGGCCGGAGGTCGTCGACCATCTCGCGTCCGGCGTGCGTGCCGGCCTCTCCCTGCCCGAGGCCGTGGCGCAGCTCGGCGACCGGGGCCCGGTCGAGCTCCGCGAGCCGTTCCAGCGGTTCGCGAGCGACTACCGCGCCACGGGCCGGTTCGGCGACTGCCTCGACGCGCTCAAGGCCCGGCTCGCCGACCCCGTCGCCGACCGGATCGCGGAGGCGCTACGGCTGACGCGCGACGTCGGCGGGTCCGACCTGGGCAGGCTCCTGCGCACCCTGTCGGGCTTCCTCCGGGACGACCTGAGGACGCGAGGCGAGCTCGAGGCACGTCAGAGCTGGACGGTGAACGGCGCCCGGGTCGCGGTCGCCGGACCCTGGGTGGTGCTCGGGTTCCTCGCCACCCGTCCGGAGACCGCCCGGGCCTACGACTCGGCGGCGGGCGTGACCGTGCTGATCGCGGGTGCCGCCTGCTCGGTAGCCGCCTACCGGCTCATGCTGCGCCTGGGGCGGCTGCCCGAGGAGCGGCGGGTGCTCCGATGAGCGGCGCCTGGGGAGGGCTGGCCGGCCTCGGCCTCGCCGCCGGGCTGCTCCTCGTCCTCGCAGGGCTCGACGCCCGGCGCCCGCGCCTGGACGCCCGGCTCGCCCCGTACCTCCGGCCTCGCGACGCCACCTCCGCGCTCCTCCGCGCCGACGTGCGGGTCGCCTCGTGGTCCGGCCCCGTCACGGCCGCCGTCCTGCGCACCCTGGAACGGTTCGGCTCGCCGCGCGACCAGGTCCGGCGTCGGCTCGACCGTGCCGGGTCGCGGGAGAGCGTCGACCAGTTCCGGGCCCGCCAGCTGGTCTGGTCGGTGCTCGGCGTGGCCGCCGGTCTCGGCCTCGCGCTGCTGCTCGCCGCCACGCGAGGGTCGGCGGTGGTCCCGCTCGTCGCCCTCGTGCTGCTCTGCGGTGCGGCGGGCTTCGTCGCCTGCGACCAGGTGCTGGCGCAGCGGGTCCGGCGGCGGGAGGAACGGATGCTCGCCGAGTTCCCCACGGTCGCCGACCTTCTGGCGCTCGCCGTCGCCGCTGGGGAAGGCCCGGTCGCTGCGATCGAGCGGGTGGCCACCACCGCGCGCGGCGATCTCGCGGACGAGCTGGGACGGGCGCTCGCCGCCGTCCGTGCCGGGGCCTCGGTGTCCGCGGCGCTGACGGCGATGGCGGAGCAGACGGGCCTCGCTCCGCTCACCCGGTTCGCCGAGGGTGTGGTGGTGGCCGTCGAACGCGGCACCCCGCTGGCCGAGGTGCTGCGCGCCCAGGCGCAGGACGTCCGGGAGGCGGGTCGCCGCGCGCTGCTCGAGGCCGGTGGGCGCAAGGAGGTCCTCATGATGGTTCCAGTTGTGTTCCTTCTGTTGCCGATTACCATTTGTTTTGCTGTTTTCCCCAGCTTGGCCACGCTCCATCTCGGTTTCTGAGTCCTCGATGAACAGGATGACCATGCCCCAGCAGCACCGGCAGGTGGCCGCACCGCGAGTCCCCGGCGACGACCCCGAGCGGGGCGACGTTCCCGGCTGGGTCCTGGTGACCCTCATGACAGCAGGACTTGTCGTCGCGCTCTGGGCAATCGCCGGGCCGCTCCTCGAGGGGGCCTTCCGGCAGGCCATCGCCTCGGTCACCGGGTGAGGACCACACCCGTCGAGGACGCCGGGTCCGCGATCGCGGAGTTCGTCATGGTCTCCGCCCTGGTCCTGGCCCTCCTGCTGGGCGTGGTCCAGGTCGCGCTGGCGGTTCACGTCCGCTCTCTCACCACC
Source organism: Antribacter gilvus (assembly GCF_003946865.1). Classification (GTDB taxonomy): domain Bacteria; phylum Actinomycetota; class Actinomycetes; order Actinomycetales; family Cellulomonadaceae; genus Antribacter; species Antribacter gilvus. Next base: position 80,036 of record NZ_QXTH01000002.1, on the reverse strand, counting down.
GACGCCGCGGCCGAGGGCGCACGCCTCGCCGGACGTGCGGACCGGGATCTCGACGACGGCGTCGCGCGCACCCGCGCCCTGATCGCCGCCGCCCTGTCCGGCGACTTCGCCGAAGAGGTGACGGCCCGCTCCGTCACGCGCGACGGGCTGCCCGTCGTGGAGGTGACGGTGGTGGCGCCGCTCCCGGTCGTCGGGCTCCTGGGGCCGAGCGGCTCGTTGACGGTCCGGGGTCACGCCCTCGACGAGGCGCCGTGAACGGCCGGCCCGCCATGGGCGGCCGGCCCGGTATGAACGGCCCGCTCGGTGTGAACGGCCCGCTCGCCGACCGCGGCAACGCGTCGGTCGAGTTCCTCGGCGTCGCGCTCGTCCTGCTCGTTCCTCTCGTCTACCTGGTGCTCACGGCCGGACGCGTCCAGGCGGCAGCCTTCGCCGTCGAGGGCGCCGCCCGCGAGGCCGTTCGCGCGATGGTCACGGCGGAGACCAGCGCCGAGGGCGCGGCACGGGCGGAGGCCGCGGTGGCCCTCGCCCTCACCGACCAGGGCTTCCCCGTGCCCGACGCCGGAGCGCACCTCACGCTCCAGTGCTCGGCTCCCACGTGCCTCACCCCGGGCGGCGACGTGGCGGCGCTCGTCCGGCTGGAGGTACCGCTGCCGCTCGTGCCGCCCGCCGTCCGGGCCTGGGTGCCGCTGAGCGTGCCCGTGGAGTCGGCGCACGTGGGCGTCGTGGACCGCTACGCGGCGGCGCGGCCATGAGCCACGAGCCACCCGGCCCCGAGTCCGGCCGGATCCTCCTGCTGACCGCGGCCTTCACCGCGTTCGCCCTGGCGCTCGCGGCCGTGGTCGTCTCGGCGACCGCCGTGCACCTCGACCGCAAGCGTCTCTACGATCTCGCCGACCTCCTGGCCGCCGACGCGGCGCAGGCCATGCCCTCGGAGACGTTCTACGCGGGCGGGACCGCGACGCCGCAGGACGGTGCGGTCCTCACCCTGTCGGACGCAGACGTGCGCGCTGCTGTCCGGGCGGCCCTCGCCGAGCGGCCGCCGTCGGCCCCGGACGGGCTTGTCGTGGTCGAGGCGTCGTCGCCGGACGGGCGCTCTGCCCGGGTCACGCTCGCCGCGGTGGCGCGCCCGCCGCTCCTCCGCTGGTTCACCGGCCTGTACGGGGGCGGCATCCCGCTGAGCGCGACGTCGACTGCCCGCGCCTGGTGAGACGTACCCGAGGCCACCTCGCCCCGACCGGGCGGGTAACCTAGAACCTTGTGGCAACCATCGACTTCTCCGCCGAGATCAAGGCGCTCCGCTCCACCCTCGAGTCCATCGAGTCGGTGAGCGACCCGGGGGTGCTGCGCGCCAAGGTCGCCCAGCTCACGGAGCAGGCGTCGGTCCCCGACCTGTGGGACGACCCGGAGGCCGCGCAGAAGATCACCTCGGCGCTCTCCGTCACGCAGGCGGAGCTGGACCGCGTCGCCAAGCTGGGCGCCCGCATCGACGACCTCGAGACGCTCGTCGAGATGGCGGTCGAGATGGACGACGCCGACACGCTGGCCGAGGCCGAGGGCGAGCTCGTCGGCATCCGCAAGGACCTCGACGCGCTGGAGATCCGCACCCTCCTCAACGGGGAGTACGACGCCCGTGAGGCCGTCGTGACGATCCGCTCCGGTGCGGGCGGTGTCGACGCCGCGGACTTCGCCGAGATGCTCATGCGCATGTACCTGCGCTGGGCCGAGCGGCACGGGTACCCCACGACCGTGCTCGACACGTCGTACGCCGAGGAGGCGGGCCTCAAGTCCGCCACCTTCGAGGTGAAGGCGCCCTACGCGTTCGGGAACCTGTCCGTCGAGGCGGGCACCCACCGGCTGGTGCGTATCTCGCCGTTCGACAACCAGGGTCGCCGGCAGACGTCGTTCGCCGCGGTCGAGGTGATCCCGCTCATCGAGCAGACCGACTCCGTCGAGATCCCGGAGTCGGAGATCAAGGTGGACGTGTTCCGCTCGTCCGGGCCAGGCGGCCAGTCCGTCAACACGACGGACTCCGCGGTGCGCATGACGCACATCCCGACCGGAATCGTCGTGTCGATGCAGAACGAGAAGTCGCAGATCCAGAACCGCGCGGCCGCGCTGCGCGTGCTCCAGTCCCGCCTGCTGCTGGTCCGCCAGCAGGAGGAGGCGGCGAAGAAGAAGGAGCTCGCGGGCGACATCAAGGCGAGCTGGGGCGACCAGATGCGTTCCTACGTGCTGCAGCCGTACCAGATGGTCAAGGACCTGCGCACGGAGCACGAGTCGGGCAACCCGAGCGCGGTGTTCGACGGCGCCATCGACGACTTCATCGAGGCCGGCATCCGCTGGCGCCGGTCGGCCCCGGTCGAGTAGGACAAGCCCCACCAAGGGCCTCATCCTGCCGATTTCCGACAACGTGGTTTTCCGGCGTGTCTGCGCGCCCGGAGAACTTCACCCGTGCCTACTCTCGGGACGCCAGTTCGTCCCAGGGAGTGCTCGTGATCCGGTTCGAGAACGTGTCGATGGTCTATACGCGCGGTGCGCGTCCGGCCCTCGACGACGTGTCCGTCGACGTCGAACGGGGAGAGTTCGTCTTTCTCGTGGGTGCCTCGGGCTCGGGGAAGTCGACCTTCCTCAAGCTCGTCCTCCGGGAGGCGCGCCCCACCCGGGGCCACGTGTACGTGGCCGGCCGGGACGTCGCCGCGCTGTCGAGCTGGCGGGTGCCGACGCTCCGTCGCCAGCTGGGCGTCGTCTTCCAGGACTTCCGGCTCCTGCAGAACAAGACGGTCTACGAGAACGTGGCGTTCGCGCTCCAGGTCATCGGCAAGCCGCGCCACGTCATCCGGGACACCGTCCCGGAGGTCCTGGACATGGTGGGCCTGGGCGGCAAGGAGAAGCGCATGCCCACCGAGCTCTCCGGGGGTGAGCAGCAGCGCGCCGCGATCGCGCGGGCCATCGTGAACCGGCCCCAGATCCTCCTGGCCGACGAGCCCACCGGGAACCTCGACCCGACCACCTCCCTCGGCATCATGCGCCTGCTCGACCGCATCAACCGCACGGGCACCACCGTGGTCATGGCGACGCACGACGACGAGATCGTGAACGAGATGCGCAAGCGTGTCGTCGAGCTGTCGACCGGCGTCGTGGTGCGCGACGAGGCGCGCGGCGTCTACGGCGAGCGGGAGGCGATCCTGCCGGACGTGGGCCGCTCGCCCGTCCTGGACGCGCCCGGAGCGGGCACCCGCGTGCTCCGGCCCGTCGGGAGCGCCGAGGTCCGGGCGGCGGCGCACGTCGAGCCGCGACCTGCCTTCGGGGAGGCCTGAGCGTGCGTTTCCAGCTTGTCCTGAGCGAGGTCCTCCACGGCCTGCGGCGCAACACCACCATGGTGATCGCCGTCATCCTGGTGACGTTCGTGTCCTTGACGTTCGTCGGTTCGGCGGCGCTGCTGCAGGCGCAGATCGGCAAGCTCAAGGACGACTGGTACGACCTCGTGGAGGTCTCGGTCTTCCTCTGCCCCACGGGCTCGATGGCGCCCACCTGCGCCGCGGGGGAGGCCACGCAGGACCAGATCGACGCGGTGCGCCACGTGATCGACACCGAGCTGTCCGACGAGGTGCAGCAGGTCTTCTTCGAGTCCAAGGACGACGCGTTCGCCGAGTTCCAGGAGCGCTACCCGGACGGGTACCAGGGCACGCAGCTCACCGTCGACGACATGCAGGCGTCGCTGCGTCTCAACCTCACGGACGCCGAGCAGTACGGCGTGGTGAGCGACGTCCTCTCCGGCCGGGACGGCGTGGAGATGGTCAACGACCAGCGTGCCGTCTTCGAGCCCCTGTTCCGCACGCTCAACGTGGCGACGCTGCTGGCCGCGGGCCTCGCCGTGGTCATGCTCCTCGCCGCCGTGCTGCTCATCACCACCACCATCCGGTTGTCGGCGATCTCCCGCCGCAAGGAGACGGAGATCATGCGCTTCGTGGGCGCCTCCAACCTCCTGGTCCAGCTGCCGTTCCTCCTGGAGGGCGCCCTGGCGGCGGTGGCGGGCTCCGTGCTGGCGGTGGTGGGCCTCTGGCTGGCGGTGCGCTTCCTGGTGTCCGACTGGCTGGAACAGTCGGTGAACTGGGTGGCGTACGTCTCCGAGCTGGACGTCCTGGCGATCGCGCCGCTCCTGGTCGCCATGGCCGCGGCCCTGGCGGTGGTGTCGTCCTTCTTCACGCAGAACCGCTACACGAGAGTCTGATGCCGACGATGCGTACTCACCCCGCCCGCTCGCTGCCCGGTCGCCTGTCGGCGACGCTCCTGTCGGTCGTCCTCGTCCTCGGCGGGGCCACGTCGGCCGGCGCGGACGACATCGACGACCGCCGGGCCGCGGCCGAGGCCCAGCAGCGCGCGAAGCAGGCGGAGCGCGAGACCCTCGAGTCGGAGCTCGAGCACACCGACGCCGAGCTGGCGCAGGCGGTGCTGGACCTCAACACCGTCGAGGGCAGGCTGCCCGTCGCGGAGGCCGAGCTGGCCGCCGCCGAGGCGGAGCTGGAGCGCGCCGAGCGCGAGGCGGCGGTGCTCGCGCAGCGGCTGGCCGACGCCCAGCTCGAGGAGGCGGCAGTCACCCGGCAGATCGAGGACGGGGCGGGCAAGGTCGAGGAGGCGCGGGCCGACATCGCGCAGATGGCCCGCGAGGAGTTCCGCGGGAGCGGGGACGCCAACGCGCTCGGCCTCGTCACGGGAGCGCAGTCCACCGAGGAGTTCGTGGACGGGTACGCCGTGACGTCGTCGGCGGCGCGGAGCCAGGCCCGCACCCTCGCCGAGCTCCAGGACGCGGAGGCCATCGCCCGCAACCTCCAGGCCCGGCTCGTCGCGGTCCGCGAGACCATCACCGAGCTCAAGCGCCTGGCCGACGAGAACGTGCTGGCCAAGCAGGCGGCGACCGACGCGGCCGCGGCTCGCAAGGCCGAGATCGAGCGGCTGATCGCCGAGCAGAAGCAGCTCAAGGCGACGATCGAGGCCCGCAAGCAGGCGGCCATCGAGGAGATCGACGCGAACGCCGCCGAGGTGGCGGCCATAGAGGCGGACCTGAAGCGGATCATCGCCGAGCAGTCGGAACGCGACCGCCGGCTCGAGGAGGAGCGCCGTCGGGCCGCCGAGGCGGCCGCCGCGGAGGCCACGCGCCAGCGGGCCGCGGCCGCCGCCCAAGGGGGAGGGGCCCCGGCCCCGGCCGCCCCCGCCCCGAGCAGCGCCTTCCTCCGCTACCCGACGGCGAACCCCGTCGTCACCTCGTCCTACGGGATGCGGTTCCACCCGGTGCTGGGCTACTGGCGCCTGCACGCAGGAACGGACTTCCGTGCCTACTGCGGTACGCCGATCCTGGCCGCGCAGAGCGGCACGGTGGTGTACTCGCGCACCCTGGCCGGGCTCGGCAACCAGGTGCTGATCAACCACGGCTGGACCGGCGGGCACAACGTGATGTCGAGCTACAACCACCTGTCGGCGTTCGCGGTGTCGTCGGGGCAGCAGGTCTCCGCCGGCCAGGTGGTGGGCTACTCGGGCACCACGGGGACCTCCACCGCGTGCCACCTCCACTTCGAGGTGTACGTCGACGGCAGCACCACCGACCCCATGCGTTACCTGCCATAACGAACAGGTCACCGAGCCACCTGAATCATTTAGCAGGCTTCCGGGCGTGTCGCCCGGCGTGGCTATCGTCCGCGGTATGCACAGGACCGACGGGCCATGAGCGCCGCCACGATGACCCCCAGGGTCGACCTCGGGAAGGCGTCCGCCCCCGTGCGGGGCCGCCGCCCGGCGTCGGCCGTCGCGCTCCGGATCCTCGTCCTCGCGGGAGGCGCCGCCGTGGCGCTCTTCTGGTACGAGGGATCCCCGGCGGGCACAGGCCCCGGCCCGGTGCTCGCCGGCGGGGGCAGGCTGGCCGGCCTTCTGGCCTCCTACCTCGTCTGCGTGCTGCTCCTGCTCGTCTCCCGGGCGCCCTGGTTCGAACGCGCGGTCGGCCTGGACCGCCTCGTGGCCTGGCACCGCCGCCTCGGGACGACGGTGGTGCTGCTCGTGGTCGCCCATGCGCTGCTCGCGATCGTCGGGGGCGCGATCGTCGACCGGGTCTCGGTGTGGGCGGAGGTACCCCTCCAGCTGGCGACGCAGCCCGAGCTGGTCGAGGCGTGGGCCGGGACCGCCTTGTTCGTCGCCGCCGGGCTGGCGAGCGCGCGCCTGATCCGCAGGCTCCTGTCCTACGAGGTCTGGCTCGCCGTGCACCTCACGCTCTACGTGGGCATCTTCCTCACCTTCGGCCATCAGCTCCCGCACGGCAGCCACTTCGCCTCGTCGCCCGCGGCGCGTGCCCTGTGGATCGGCCTGTACTGCGCGACGGCGGCCGCGCTCGTCACCTGGCGCGTCGTCCTGCCGCTCTGGCGGCTCCGGACCCACGTGTTCCGGGTGGAGGCGGTCGTGCCGGAGTCGCCCACGGCGACGAGCGTCTGGGTACGCGGGCGGGACCTCGACGACCTCGGCGCGCGCGGAGGTCAGTTCTTCCTGGTGCGGTTCCTCGCGCGCGGGCACCTCGTCTCCGCTCATCCCTACTCGGTGTCGGCCCTGGCTGGTGACGGCTTGCTGCGGTTCACGGTGGGCGCGCTCGGCGACCACTCCACCGCCGTACGGGCTCTCCGCCCGGGGACCCGGGTGCTCCTGGAGGGTCCCTTCGGCCGGTTCACGTCGGCCCGCGCACGCTCGCCGCGGGTGCTGCTCATCGCGGGTGGGGCCGGTGTGGGGCCGATCCGTGCCCTGGCAGAGGACTTCGTCCGGGAGGGCCGCGACGTCGTCGTGCTGCACCGGGCGCGCACCGACGACGACCTGGCGCTCGCCGGGGAGCTGAGGCCCGTGCCAGAGCTGCGGTACGTGCCGCTGGTCGGGCGGCGCTCGGCCCTCGGGCACGACCCGCTGGCGCCCCGATGGTTGCGGTTCCTGGTCCCGGACGTGGCCACCCGCGAGGTGTTCGTGTGCGGCCCGCCAGGCCTCGTCCGTACCGTCCTGGAGTCCTGCCACACTCTCCGGCTGAGCCGGGACGCGGTGCACCACGAGGAGCTGAGCCTGTCATGAGCACGCGCTGGCGGGGGACCGTCGTCTATGTGTGCAGCCTGGTCGTGATCGGCGCGGCGGCCTTCGCCCGGTACGGTGGCACGCCCGTGGAGGAGGTGGCACCGAGCGTGGTGTCACCGGTCGTCGGCCCGACGGCGGCCGCGTCGCCCTCGGGCGCGCCCCCGGGGTGACGGCGCGCTCCAGGGGTGACGCCCACGGCGAATTCCCTGGCCTCGTGCGGAGGCGCGCGTATGCTGGGAGGTCGCGTCCGCCGTCGGGCGACGCGAGGACCCGGAGGGAGACCATGGCCAAGAAGGACGATCCTCGCAAGATCGTGGCGAACAACAAGAAGGCGCGTCATGACTACGTGATCGAGGACGTGTTCGAGGCCGGGATCGTCCTGTCGGGCACGGAGGTCAAGGCCCTGCGCATGGGGCGCGCGTCCCTGATCGACGGGTACGCGTCCATCGACCGGGGCGAGGCGTGGCTCGAGAACGTGCACATCCCCGAGTACTTCCAGGGGACCTGGAACAACCACGCACCGCGGCGCCGGCGCAAGCTGCTGCTGCACCGCGAGGAGATCCAGCGCCTGGAGCACAAGGCCCGGGAGAAGGGGCACACCCTGATCCCGCTGTCGCTGTACTTCCTCGACGGCCACGCCAAGGTGGAGATCGCGCTCGCGCGAGGCAAGAAGGAGTACGACAAGCGGCAGACCCTCCGCGAGCAGCAGGACATGCGCGAGGCGCAGCGGGCGATCCGCTCCAAGGAGCTGCGTTGACCGTGTGACGGAAATATCGTGGCGGTCGAGCCTGTTGACCTACTACGATGGACACGTCGGGACGTTCGCGGACCGGCGTTGACAACAACACAGGGGCTGATCGGTTTCGACGGTGGTCGTGCTTCGAGGAGAAGCGGGCCGAGGATGCAGACTTATCTCGCAAACGATGTCTGTAAACCAATAGTTGCCGATAACACGCGCAACGACTTCGCACTCGCCGCCTGAGCGAGGCTTCGAAGTCCGTCGGCCCAGGGATGCTCTCGCCCTGGTAGCCGGCGTCATTTAGAGAGCCACTGCTCGCAGTCCTCGTCATCGGGGCTGCGGGGACTCTAAGGTGACTGGGCCCGACCGCGAAGTGTCTGCGCGAGCGCGGGGGCCGAGAAATCTCCTAGCAGACTGCGCCCGGAGAAGTCCTGGAAAAGCGCCACCGGACCGGGGTTCGATTCCCCGCAGCTCCACCCCTGTGAGAAGGCCCCGCCCGGGAGACCGGGCGGGGCCTTCTGCGTGCCGGGGGCCGATCACACGGGGCTGAACCCGCCCTCACAACCTCGGGTCCACCGGCTCCGACTCCAGCGCCAGGACCGCGAAGACGCACTCGTGGACGCGCCACAGCGGCTCGCCACGGGCGACCCGGTCCAGCGCCTCGAGCCCGAGGGCGTACTCGCGCAGAGCCATCGAGCGCTTGTGCCCCAGCCCGCGCTTGCGCAGCCGCTCCAGGTTGGCCGGCTCGGTGTAGTCAGGGCCGTAGATGATCCGGAGGTACTCCCGCCCGCGCACCTTGAGCCCGGGCTGGACGAGCCCGCGCCTGCCCCGCACGAGGTTGACAGCCGGCTTGACCACCATGCCCTCTCCGCCTGCCGCGGTCAGCTCCTCCCACCACGCCACGCCCGCGGCCACGGAGGTCGGATCCGTGGTGTCGACGGCGAGTCGGCGAGTGGGTGCGAACGTGCCGGGGTCGGCCTCGACGAGCCGGTCGGCCAGGCCGAGGTGCCAGTCGTGGGGACGCGTGTGGTGGGCGCTGCCCTCGGACGCGAGCACCTGGAACGGCGCGAGGCGCACGCCGTCCAGACCGTCGGTCTCCCAGCAGTAGCGGCGGTACGCCTCGCTGAAGGCGTCGGCGTTCGCAGACCGCGCCCGGGTCCGGGCGAGCAGCGCCGAGACGTCGAGCCCAGAGGCCTCCGCCCTTTCGAGCGCCTCGACCGCGACGGGCAGCGACGCGCGGGCGGCAGCGCCGACGGCGGCGTACTGGTCCCGGAGCAGCTGTTCGGCCTTCGCCGACCAGGGGAGCAGCTCGGCGTCGAGGAGGAGCCAGGACGACCCCAGCTCGTCGAACAGTCCGGACTTCTCGGCAGCGTCGCGCACGCGCTCGACCAGCGCCGCGGTGAGTGGCGCATCGAAGAACGGCCGACCGGTGCGGGTCCACACGGCGCCGAGGGCCTCGCCCGGCGCGCCGAACCGCGCACGGGCGGCGTCCAGGTCGCGGCACACGAGCACCACCGCGCGCGACCCCATGTGCTTCTCCTCGCAGACCACTCGGTCCACGCCGTCGGCCCGGTAGGACTCGAAGGCCTGCTCCGGGTGCTCCAGGACGTCCGGGCGAGCCGACGTGGCCACGGGCGCCATCGTCGGCGGCAGGTACATGAGCCACCGAGGGTCTGTCGCGAAGCGGCTCATCACCTCGAGGGCCGCCGCTGCGTTCTCCTCGCGCACGCTGATGCGCCGCTGGTAGGCGGTCTCGACCACCCGCGTGCCGAGCACGTCCGTGAGATCGAGGACCTCCGGGTCACGGCGCGCGGGACCGCTGCCGATGGTGCCCGCCACGCCGTGGCCGCGCACGCCGTCGTCAGGCTGCGCCACGGGGAAAGGCCGGGCGGGCTCGTAGTACACCCGCTCAGCCGGGACCTGGACGAGCTCCTTCTCCGGGTACCGCAGGGCGGTGAGGCTCCCGCCGAAGACGCACCCTGTGTCGAGGCACATCGTGTTGTTGATCCACTCAGGCTCGGGCGTCGGCGTGTGCCCGTACAGGACCATCGCCGATCCGCGGTACTCCTCCGCCCACGGGTAGCGCACGGGCAGGCCGTACTCGTCCGTCTCGCCGGTGGTCTGCCCGTAGAGGCAGAAGTCGCGGACGCGAGCCGACGCGCGGCCCTGGTACTTCTCGACGACGCCGGCGTGGGAGACGACGAGGCGCCCGCCGTCGAGCACGTAGTGGCTCACGAGGCCGTCGAGGAACGGTACGAGCTGCTCGCGCAGCTCGAGCTCGTCGGCGAGCTGGGCGAGGGACTCCGCCAGCCCGTGCGTCACCTGGACGTTGCGGCCGCGCAGGGCCCGCAGCAGCTTGTTCTCGTGGTTGCCCGGGACGCAGAGGGCGTCGCCGTCGGCCACCATGCCCATGGCGAGCCGCAGCACGCCCGGTGTGTCCGGCCCGCGGTCGACGAGGTCGCCGAGCAGCACCGCACGTCGCCCGTCCGGGTGGTGGGCACCGACGGCTCGGCCCAGCTCGTCGCGCCGCAGCTCGTAGCCGAGGCGGGCGAGCAGCGTCTCGAGCTCGGCGCGGCAGCCGTGGACGTCGCCGATCACGTCGAACGGGCCGGTCTCGTCGCGGAGGTCGTTGAAGAGCCGCGTGCGGGTGATCGTCGCCGCCGCCACGTCCTCCTCGCCACGCAGCACGTGCACGGTGCGGAAGCCCTCGCGCTGGAGGTTGCGCAGGCCGCGCCGCATCTGGTCACGCTGGCGCCGGACCACGTGCGCGCCGAAGTCGCGATCGGGCCGTGTGGCGTTCCGTGCCACGCACACGGCCTCGGGGACGTCGAGCACGATGGCGACGGGCAGCACGTCGTGCTGCTTGGCGAGCTCGACGAGCGCCTTGCGCGAACCGGGCTGCACGTTCGTGGCGTCGACGACGGTGAGCCGGCCGGCAGCGAGCCGCTTCCCGGCGACGTAGTGCAGCACGTCGAAGGCGTCGCCCGACGCCGCCTGGTCGTTCTCGTCGTCCGCCACGAGGCCGCGGAAGTAGTCGGACGAGAGAACCTCGGTGGACCGGAAGTGCGTGCGGGCGAACGTGGACTTGCCCGACCCGCTCACCCCCACGAGCACCACGAGGCTCAGTGCGGGAACCGTGAGCTCGCGCGACGTCATGCCGTCACCACCTTGTCGAAGATCGCCATCTGGGTCGGCGGGCCCACCTCGGGGTCGTCCGTGCCGACGGGGAGGAACCGGACCGTGTACCCGTAGAGCGCGGCCGCGGCCGTGGCCCAGGCCTGGAACTCGGCCCGCGTCCATTCGAAGCGGTGGTCGCGGTGCCGGCGCGTCCCCTCCGGGAGAGTTTCGAACCGCACGTTGTGCTCCACGTTCGGCGTGGTCACGACCACGGTCCCCGGCGCCGCGTGCCCGAGCACGGCACGCTCGACGGCCGGCAGCCGCGGAGGGTCGATGTGCTCGATCACCTCCATGAGCACGGCCGCGTCGAGACCCGCGAGCCGGTCGTCCCGGTACGTCACAGACGACTGGAAGACCTGCAGCCGGGCGCGCTGATGCTCCGGCATGCGGTCGAGGCGCAGCTTGCGGGCGAGGTACTGCAGGGCTCGCGCGGAAACGTCGGTGGCGACCACCGACTCGAACTGCCGGTCGGCGAGCAGGTCGCGTACGAGGACGCCCTCTCCGCAGCCCAGGTCGGCCACCGTGCGGGCGCCGGAGGCGCGGAGCGCGGCGAGCACCGCCCCCCGACGGAGCTCATGGAGCGGGATGGGACGGTCGGGCATCTCGGGCGCCGTCGCCTCGACCTCGATGGCGCCTGGCTCGAGCGCGTTGTCGAGGGCCTCGGGCACCGCGTCGTCCACCTCGGCGAGGCGCGCGAGCGCGCTCCGCGTCAGCTCGCGCTGGTGCGCGAGATAGCGCCGGGCGATGAAGGCCTTCTCCGGGTGCGTCCCGAGCCAGCCCTCGCCCGCGCGGACGAGCTTGTCCACCTCGTCGGTGCTGACCCAGTAGTGCTTGGACCCGTCAAGAACCGGGAGGAGCACGTACAGGTGGTTGAGCGCGTCCGCGAGGCGCAGCTCGCCGGTGAGCGTGACGTCGAGGTAGCGGGAGTCGCCCCAGGCGGGCACGGTCGGGTCGAGCGGGACGGACTCTGTGGAGACGGACCAGCCGAGGGGTTCGAACAGCATCCGCACGACGGCGTCGCCCTGCGCTGGGAGCGCAGGCACCCGCACCTCCAGCGGGATCGCCGTCGCAGCGAGCTCGGGGCGAGCGGTGCAGGTCCCGGCGAGTGCCGTGCGAAACACGTCCTTCATCGCGACGCCGAGCATGCTCGAGGCGGCGTACGGGCGGTCGTTCACGTACTGGCCCAGGGCGAAGCCCTCCCCGGAGGGTCCCTTGCGGTCGCGCACGAGCGCGACCGGGTCGACCTCCAGGAGCAGCGCGGCGGTGGTGCGCTGGTCGGTGGCCTCCGGGTAGAAGACGTGGGCGGTTCCCACCGAGACGTCGAACGACTGAACCCGGCCGGGGTGCTTGTGCAGCAGGTACCCCAGGTCGGTCGCCGTCGGCATCGTGGTGGTGATCGTGAGCATCACGGAGCGAATCCTGCCCTATGGAGTGGCCGCGCCGCCGCGCCATTCTCGCGGGAGACGTCAGAGGAGGCGGCTCGCACCTGCCGGCCCGGCGCCGGGGGGCGGAACGTAAGGAGCCTGTACCAACCTGTCCCACCGCGTTAGGGTGCACCTCGTGTCGTCCCGCCCCGGCCTCGTCCCCGCCCCGACATCGCTGGCCTGGGGTGACGACCACGTCGTGCTCCCCGACGGCGCCCGCGTCGTCACTGATCCTGCCCTCCGGCCCGCCGCCCGCTGGTGGCGCCGCGTCACCGAGGAGGCCTTCGGCCTCGACCTGAGCCTCGACCCGCTGCCTGACGCCGCCTCGCCCGGCCCGCGCGCCCACGTCACCTTTGCCCTCGCGCAGCCAGGCGCTCTGCCCGACGGCGGCTACCGCCTCATCGTGAGCCGTGCGCCGGAAGACCCCGCCCACGTGATCGGTAGTTCGTCGCATGATCGGCAGTTCGAACTGCCGATCATGCGACGAACTACCGATCACACGCCCGAGCGCGCCGTCGTCATCGAGGCCGCCGACCTCGCCGGCGCCCACGCCGCCGCACAGACGCTGCGCCAGCTCGCCGGGCCGGCCGCGTTCCGCCGCGCAGCGACCGCCACCCACCTCACCCTCCCCGCCGTGGCCATCGAGGACCATCCCCGCTTCACCTGGCGCGGCGTCCTCCTCGACGTGGCCCGCCACTTCCTCCCGAAGGCCGACGTGCTCCGCTTCGTCGACCTCGCCGCCGCCCACCGCCTGAACGTCCTCCAGCTCCACCTCACCGACGACCAGGGCTGGCGCTTCCAGTCCGTCCGCCACCCCCGGCTGACCGAGGTGGGCGGCTGGCGCACGCAGTCCACCGTGGGCACCTGGCGCGCGGGAAGCCCGGACGGTCGCCCGCACGGAGGCTTCTACACGCAGGACGACCTCCGCGAGGTCGTGGCCTACGCCCGCGACCGGGGGATCACCGTGGTGCCCGAGATCGACGTCCCCGGCCACGTCGAGGCGGCCATCGCCGCCTACCCGTTCCTCGGCACCCGCAAGGAGCCGCGCCCGGTACGCACCACCTGGGGCATCAGCGAGGACGTGCTCGACCCGTCCGAGGAGTCGCTGGCCTTCTTCCGCGAGGTGCTCGACGAGGTCGCCGACGTGTTCGACTCCCCGTTCGTCGCCCTCGGCGGCGACGAGGTCCCGACGACGCGCTGGAGCGCCGACCCGCGCGTCCGTGCCCACGCCGGTGCCCTCGGCCTCACCAGCCCGGACGGCGAGCCCGACGTGGCCCAGCTCCACGGCTGGTTCGTCGCCCGCCTCGCCGAGCACCTCACGAGCCTGGGCCGCCGCGCGGTGGTCTGGGACGAGGCCTTCGGCCCGCAGCTCCCGCGCGACGTGGTCGTCACGTCCTGGCGCGGCTGGGCGCAGGGCGCGGCGGCGCTCGCGGCGGGGCACGACGTCGTCATGGCCCCCGAGCAGGTGACCTACCTCGACCACCGTGCGGGCGAGCACCCGGACGAGCCGATCCCCGTCGGCTTCGTCCGCACCGTCGAGGACGTGTACGCGTTCGACCCTCTGCCGCCCGCTCTCGCTGTGGGTGCGCGCATGGCCGCCTCAGACGGCCAGGAGGCGACCATGCGTGTACCCACAGCGCAGGGGCAGGAGCGGGAGGGGCGGCTGCTCGGGGCGCAGGCGCAGGTCTGGACCGAGCACCTCGACAGCGCCCGCCGCGTCGACTACGCGACCTTCCCCCGCCTGGCCGCGTTCGCGGAGGCTGTCTGGTCGCCGACGGCGGACCGGTCGCCCGGGTCCGCGACGTCCCGCGAGTTCCTGGCGCGCCTCGAGCAGCACCACCTCCCGCGCCTCGACGCCTACGGCGTGGAGTACCGCCCTCTTGCGGGCCCGCACCCCTGGCAGACCCGGCCCGGCGTGGCCGGGTACCCCCGCGACCTCGCCGCCGAGACCGCCCAGGGCGGCTGGGCGGGCCTGGGCGGCTGGCGCCCCGAGGGCGGCGCGGAGAACGATGCGCCCACGTCCCGGCCCGCCGCGGCGGTGTCCGACGGCGACCCCGCGCCCGACCCGACCCCCGCCGCGGAGCGCCGATGAGCGCCGTCCTCGTCCGCGGCGTCCGCCTGCCGCAGCCCGACGGCAGCCTCTCGGGCCTGGTCGACCTCCATGTGGTGGGCGGCAGGGTCGCCCTGGTGACCCGCGCCGGCGGCGCCTCGCCCCGGGAAGGCGAGCGGGCGGCGTCGGGCGGCGTCCTCGACGCCGGGGGGCGCCTCGCCCTGCCGGGCTTCGTGGACGCCCACACGCACGCCGAGGCGGCGGTCTTCGACCCGGAGGTGCAGCTCGCCCTGCTCCGCCAGGGCGTCACGACGGTGGTGACGGGGCAGGACGGGGTGTCGTTCGCGCCGTCGGACGCGAGCACGTACGCGTGGGCCGCGGGCTACTTCGCGGCGATCGACGGCGAGCACCCCACCTTCCGCGGCGGGAGCGCCCGGGACCTCCTCGCCACGTACGACGGCGCCACGCCGGTCAACGTGGCCTACCTCGCGCCCCACGGCACCCTGCGCCACCAGGTCCTCGGGACGGCGCAGCGCCCGGCCACGGACCACGAGTTGACCCGCCTGGTCGCGCTCCTGGAGCGTGCCCTCGACGACGGCGCCTGCGGCCTGTCGACCGGCCTCGAGTACGTCCCGGCCGCGTACGCGGACGAGCGGGAGCTGGTGGCGCTCGCGCGGGTCGCCGCGGCCCGTGGCCTGCCGCACGTGAGCCACATGCGGGGCTACGAGGAGAAGGCGGGGCCGGCGTTCGCGGAGCTGGTCCGCGTCGCCCGGGCCTCAGGCGTCGCCACCCACGTGAGCCACTTCCACGGGCCCGCAACCGAGCTGGCGGGCTACGTCGACGACGCGCGCGCCGACGGCCTGGACGTCACCTTCGACTCCTACCCCTACCTGCGCGGCTGCTCGATCCTGTCGATGGTGTCGCTCCCCACGTGGCTCCCCGTCGCCGACCGCGCGGCCACGGTCGCCGCCCTCCGCGACCCCGCCGTCCGCGACCGGCTCGGCCCCCACTTCGAAGGCCTCGCGGCCCTCTGGCCCCGCGTCACCTTCGCCTCCGTCCCGGGTCCCCTCGCCTGGGCGGAGGGCCGCACGCTGCCCGACGTCGCCACGCGCCTCGGGCTGTCGGCCCCCGACACGGTGGTCGAGGTCCTGGTGTCGACGGAGCTGCGGGCGAGCTGCGTCTTCGAGCAGCCGCCGACGAACTCTGCGGAGTCCGTCCGGGCGCTCGCGAACCACCCGGCCCACCTGGCGGGCTCGGACGCGATCTACCTCGGCGGGAGGCCCCATCCCCGCGGCTGGGGCGCGTTCCCGCGGTTCCTCACGACGCACGTGGCCTCCGGAGACTGGACGTGGTGGGACGCCGTCGAGCACCTGTCCGGGCGGGCGGCCCGCCGGTTCGGGCTGGCGGGGCGGGGGAGCCTGGTGCCCGGCTCGGTCGCGGACCTCGTGCTCGTCGACCCCGGCGCGGTGCGGGACCTCGCGACGTACGAGGCGCCGCGGGTCCCGGCGTCGGGCATCGAGGACGTCCTGGTGGCGGGCGTGCCGGTGCTGACCGGCGGCGCGCTCACCGGTGCGACGCCGGGCGGCGGGCTCCGGCCGGCCTGACCGGCAGCCCGTCGGATGATCGGCAGCCCGGGTTGCCGATCACCCGACGAACTGCCGATCGCGCGGAGGTCTGCTCGCGGGTCCCGGACGTACGATGCGGGCATGGCGGACGACGTCTGTACCCACCTGGACCGGGTCGATGCCGCGGCCGAGCCGTCGGCCGAGGGCTGCGAGGACTGCCTGCGCGACGGGGGGACCTGGGTCCACCTGCGCATGTGCCGCACCTGCGGCCACGTGGGCTGCTGCGACAGCTCGCCGGCCACGCACGCGACCGCGCACTTCCACACGACCGAGCACCCCCTGGTCTCCTCGTTCGAGCCGGGTGAGCACTGGTGGTGGTGCTACGTCGACGAGGTGACGTTCCGCAACCGGGACGTTCCGGAGTACGCGCACCCGTGACGTGACGCCCGGCGCACCGCGCGGGCACAATAGGCGGCATGCTTAACAAACGCGGCGCCGCCGGGCGCATCGACGGCCCCGGGTTCTCCTGGCCGCTGCTGGCCCTCGACCGGTCCGCGCTGGACCACAACGTGGCGACCGTCGCGCACACCTTCGCGAGCCGGGGTGTCGAGCACGCGCCCCACGTGAAGACCCACATGGCGCGGGGCGTCTTCGAGCGGCAGCTCGCCGCGGGTGCCTGGGGCGGCACCGTCGCCACGCCGGCCCAGCTGCGCACCCTCGTCGGCTGGGGCCTCCCCGGCGGCGGGCGACGTGCGTTCCTCGCCAACGAGCTCGTCGACCCGCGCGAGGTCGCGTGGCTCCGCGGGGTGCTGGAGCGCCAGGAGGCCGACGAGGTCTGGGTCTACGTGGACTCCGCGCGCGGAGTCGGCCTTCTGACGACGGGCTTCGCGGGGTCGACGGCGGTCGCGCGGCTCGGCGTGCTCGTCGAGCTCGGTGTGCCGGGGGGCCGCACGGGCGTGCGCTCGGTCGCGGAGGCGGTGACCCTCGGTCGCGCGGTGCACGACGCCGGCCTCCGGCTCGTCGGCGTCGCAGGCTACGAGGGGCCGGTGGCGGGCGGGACGTCCGAGGTGGAGCTGGCCGCCGTCGCGGACTGGTGCGAAAAAGTGTGCCAGGCGGGCGCCGGTGTCGCGGACCTGGTCCAGGGTCCCGTGGTGCTGAGCGCCGGGGGCAGCGCCTTCGCGGACGTCGTGGTCCGCGAGCTGACGCGGCCGCTCGAGGGGGCCGGGGGCGCCGTCGTGCCGCACCGGGTGGTGCTGCGCTCGGGCGCCTACGTGACGCACGACCACGGCCACTACCGCCGTACCGACCCGTGGACCCGACTCGGTGCACCCGCGCTGCGGCCGGCGATCACCGTGTGGGCGTCCGTGCTGTCCGTGCCCGAGCCTGGCCTGGTGGTGTGCGGGATAGGGCGTCGTGACGTGTCGTTCGACATCGACCTGCCGACGCCGCTGGTCGTGCGGCCGGCGGACGAGACCGGGCGGCTCGGCGCACCGCGACGGCTCGGCGCACCGCACGGCCCGGCCGCGCGCGTCACCGCGCTCAACGACCAGCACGCCTACGTCGCCGTCGAGCCGGGGGAGGGCCACGGCATCGCACCCGGCGACGTGATCGGGTTCGGCGTCTCGCACCCGTGCACCACCCTCGACAAGCACCGCCGCGCCGTCGTCGTCGACGGGGACGAGGTCGTCGAGCAGCTGACCCTCGAGTTCTGACCACCACGATCAAGGAGCACCGGATGACCACGCCCAAGACCGCGATCTCGACCACGGACGCACCCGCCCCCGCGCACACGTTCCACCAGGGGGTGCGCAAGGGGCCGTTCGTCCAGGTGTCGGGCCAGGGCCCGGTGGACCCGGCGACGGGGGAGTACCTGTACCCGGGCGACGTGGCGGCGCAGACCACGCGGACGCTCGAGAACGTGCGGGCGATCGTCGAGGCGGGCGGCGCCACCTTCGACGACGTCGTGATGCTGCGCGTCTACCTCACCAGGCGCGAGGACTTCCCGGTGATGAACGAGGCCTACGGCGAGTTCGTGACGAAGCACTGCCCGGGCGGGGTGCTCCCCGGCCGGACCACCGTGTTCACGGGCCTGCCGCGCGAGGAGATGCTCGTCGAGATCGACGGGCTGGCGATCACCGGCTGACGCCGGGCCGGCCAGCGGTGTGTGAACTACCGATCACGTGAGGAAGCTAACCGACGGGAGCAGGAGCCGGGCGGGTCTCCGCCTCGTCCGGGTCCGCCTCCGCGCCGCCGTCGTCGTGGGAGGGCGGCCCCTGCGGGCCGGCCGGGCCCTCGGCCGTGGGGCCGCCGGACCCGCCCGACCGGGCCTGACGCGTCCGCCGCGCCCGCCGCACGACCGTGACCACGAGATAGACGAGAGCGGCGACCGCGAGCCACGGCAGCAGCACGCCGAGGACCAGGAGCAGGGCGCGGAAGGTGCTCACCAGCGCCTCCCAGCCCGCGGCGAGGCCGCCGAGGAAGCCGCTGCGGTTGGCCACCATGACGTCCTCCTCGTCGGCGAAGATGTCGACGCGGAGGGTGGACATCGCGACCTCGTCGGACAGCCGGTCGCGCTCGGCGCGCAGGGAGTCCAGGTCCGCCTGCCGGGCGGAGAGCTCGCGCTCGACCTCGAGCAGCTCGTCCGTCGAGGCTGCCTCGGTCATGAGCTTGCGGAGCCGGTCGGTGGAGGTGGTGAGCGCGACGATGCGGGCGTCGAGGTCCTGTGCCGTCCCGGTCACGTCGACCGTCTCGATGGACACCTGGCTGACCTCGCCGAGGGAGTCGAGCGCCTCGAGCGTGGGCGTGACCCGGTCGGCCGGGACGCGCAACGTCATGGACGCGCTGCCGCGCTCGCCGTCGGAACCGGCCGTCTCGGAGCGCTGCTCCACCCGGCCGCCGGCCTGCTCGACGATCCGTGCGAGGTCCTGGGCGGTGCGGGCGGGGTCGGCCGCCACGATCGAGGCGGACCCCGTGGTGACGAGCTCCCGGGCGACGGTGCCCTCGGCAGAGGCGGCGGCGCCCCCGAGGTCGGAGGGCGCGTAGGCCGCGGCGGAGTCGGCTGCCGGTTCCGCTCCCTCCGAGCTGCCCCCGCCGTCGCCTCCCCCGGAGCACGCGGCGAGACCGAGCACGAGCGCCGTGCCGGCGAGGAGGGCCGCGAGGCGCGTCGCCAGACGGCCGGTGCGTGACGAGGGGGCGGGACGAGTCATGGTCCGAGCGTAGGAGCGGGTGAATCGGCACAACGGCTCAGGACGCGAATTGTGATCCCTTTGTGAGGTTGGGCCGGGAAGGGCGGCCGCGATCCGCCGGGCATCTCGGGCATGGTTCGGTCGCGGCACGGCCGCGGATTCGTAACGGTTCCATCACGAGGGCGGACCGGTGATGGACACCACACTGTTAAGGAGGTCTACTAACAAACGGCATCGATGCCGCGATCACACCGGGGTGCTCGCGGGACCGAGCGGTGGCTCGAAGATGGCTGACCGAAACCGGAAGGAATGACCGTGAAGAAGATTCGTGTGGGCGGCGCTGTGGCGTCGGTTGCTGTGGTGGCGTTGGGGTTGTCGGCGTGTGGTGGTTCTGCGGAGCCGGCGTCCGAGGGTCCGGTGACGGGTGATGTGCGGGTGTGGGTCGTGGGTGGTGACACTCCGGAGGAGGCTCGTGCGTTCCTGAAGTCGACGTTCGAGGAGCAGAACCCGGGTTCGACGCTGACGATCGAGGAGCAGGCGTGGGACGGTCTGGTCGACAAGTACACGACGGCGTTGTCGGGTTCGGACGCGCCGGACGTGGTGGAGATCGGTAACACGCAGGCTGCGGCGTTCACGTCGGCGGGCTACTTCGCGGAGATCACGGGCGAGCAGTTCGAGGAGCTGGGCGGGGACGACCTGCTGCCGGGGTTCGTCGAGGCTGGTGACTGGGAGGGCGTGCACTACGCGCTGCCGTACTACTCGGGTTCGCGTGTGGTGTTCTACTCCGAGCAGGTGCTGGGTGGCACGGAGGTGCCCTCGACGCTGGACGAGTACGTGGCGACGGCGTCGTCGCTGAAGACGGCTGACCGGTCGGGGATCTACTGGCCGGGTCAGGACTGGTACAACGCTCTGCCGTTCATCTGGGAGAACGGTGGTTTCATCGCCGAGCCCAAGGATGACGGGACGTGGGAGGCCGGGTTCTCGTCCGAGGGTGGTCTGGCGGGTCTGGAGCAGATCCAGGAGGCGTTCAACACCTCGAACGCGCCGAAGGACGGTCAGGAGACCGATCTGCAGGTGCCGTTCTGTGAGGGCAAGGTCGCGTTCCTGTCGGCTCCGTCGTGGATCCAGTGGGGGATCAAGGCCGAGGAGGACGCTGAGGTCCCGGGCTGCC
The DNA here is from genome assembly GCF_003946865.1 of Antribacter gilvus. GTDB lineage: Bacteria > Actinomycetota > Actinomycetes > Actinomycetales > Cellulomonadaceae > Antribacter > Antribacter gilvus. The sequence goes on along the minus strand of NZ_QXTH01000002.1, from coordinate 59,633 downwards.
TGGCGACCTATGGGTCGGACCTGAAGGCGTTCCCGCTGCCGGGCAAGGACGGTGGCGCTGCTCAGGTGTTCGCCGGTGGGTCCAACATCGCGGTGGCGAAGAACTCGCCGAACCCGGAGCTGGCTTACAAGGCTCTGCAGATCATGCTGTCGGACGAGTACCAGACGATGATCGCCGCGACGGGTCTGATCCCGGCGAAGGTGTCGCTGGCCGGTCAGGTTCCCCAGGACGACCCGATCGCTGCTGCTGGGGTCGAGGCGGCCAAGACCGCGCGTCTGACCCCGGCCTCGCCGAAGTGGGCCGACGTGGAGGCCGCGGGCATCCTGCAGGCCGCGTTCACCAAGATCGCCGCGGGCCAGGACGTCGAGACCATCGCCAAGGACCTCGACACCGAGATCGAGAAGATCCTCAACAGCTGACACCGAGCTGAGATCGACGGGTCCGCCCGGGCCGGCGTCTGCCGGTCCGGGCGGACCCGTTCGTGTACGCGCGCGTACGCTCGGCGCGACGCTGCGCCAGTGGTGAGGCAGGCTCGGGTTCGTCCACCCTCCGCGCAATTCACCGTGCGCCCGCTCTGCGGGCAGGGAGGACGGGGCTCGTGACGCACCGGATAACGGTTAGGTCACGAGATCTTCCGGGTGATAGACACCACTCTGTTAAGGAGGTCTACTAACAAACATGACGACGGCGACAGGACGTACCGGCACCGAGCAGAGCCTCGGCAACCGTCTCCGCGCGACGTCGAAGGTGCTTCCCGAGCATGCTCGGGCGCACAATCGCTCGCTCGTTCTTCAACACCTCTTCCACCAGGGCCCCACCTCGCGGGCAGACCTCGCGCGCGCGACGGCGCTCACGCGGGTCACCATCTCGGACCTTGTGTCGGTGCTCATCGGCGAGGGCCTCGTGGAGGAGCTCGGCACCCGTCCCGGACAGCGTGTGGGCAAGCCGGCGATCCTCGTGGGGATGCGCACGGACTCGTACCAGATCGTGGCCGTGGACCTCACCGACGACGCGCAGATGCGCGGCGCGGTGCTCAGCCTGACCGGCCAGGTCGTGGTCCGGCGCTCGCTCGCGATCGACGGGCGCACCGGCGAGGAGCTCGTCGATCTCCTGACCCGTTTCGTGCGCCGTCTCGTCGCGGCCGCGAGCCAGCCGGTCATCGGGGTGGGCATCGGCTCGCCCGGCGTGATCGACATGGCCGGCCGCGTGGTCGAGGCCCCGAACCGTCGCTGGTTCGACGTGCCGCTCGCGGCGCTGCTCAGCGAGCGGCTCGGTCTTCCCGTGCACGTCGCGAACGACGCCAACACCGCCGCGCTGGGCGAGTTCACCTACGGGGGAGCGTCCTCGGGCCTGATCGTCATCACCATCGGCGAGGGCGTCGGCGCAGGCATCGTGGCGGACGGGGTGCGCGTGCACGGGCACGGCGACGCGGCCGGCGAGCTCGGCCACGTCACCGTCGTCGACGACGGTGAGCTGTGCGCCTGTGGCCGCAGCGGCTGCCTCGAGACGGTCCTGTCCGTGCCGGCGCTCCGGCGCGCGGTCGCGGACAAGGACCCTGACGCCGCCGACGCCGCCCTGGCGTCGGTCGGCAGGCTGCTGGGGGTCACCCTGGCTCCTGTCGTGAGCGCCCTCAACCTCTCCGAGGTGCTCCTGAGCGGTCCGCGCGACCTGCTCGACGGCACCTTGCGGGAGACGGCGCTGCAGACCCTCCGCGAGCGGACCATGCCGGCGATCAACGCCGGGCTGCACCTGCGGATGGCGACCTTGGACGAGGACGTGGTGCTCGCGGGTGCCGCGGTCCTGGTCCTGTCCGCTCAGCTCGGCGTGTCCTGAGCAGAGCAAGACCCTCGGAAGGAATGACCGTGAAGAAGATTCGTGTGGGCGGCGCTGTGGCGTCGGTTGCTGTGGTGGCGTTGGGGTTGTCGGCGTGTGGTGGTTCTGCGGAGCCGGCGTCCGAGGGTCCGGTGACGGGTGATGTGCGGGTGTGGGTCGTGGGTGGTGACACTCCGGAGGAGGCTCGTGCGTTCCTGAAGTCGACGTTCGAGGAGCAGAACCCGGGTTCGACGCTGACGATCGAGGAGCAGGCGTGGGACGGTCTGGTCGACAAGTACACGACGGCGTTGTCGGGTTCGGACGCGCCGGACGTGGTGGAGATCGGTAACACGCAGGCTGCGGCGTTCACGTCGGCGGGCTACTTCGCGGAGATCACGGGCGAGCAGTTCGAGGAGCTGGGCGGGGACGACCTGCTGCCGGGGTTCGTCGAGGCTGGTGACTGGGAGGGCGTGCACTACGCGCTGCCGTACTACTCGGGTTCGCGTGTGGTGTTCTACTCCGAGCAGGTGCTGGGTGGCACGGAGGTGCCCTCGACGCTGGACGAGTACGTGGCGACGGCGTCGTCGCTGAAGACGGCTGACCGGTCGGGGATCTACTGGCCGGGTCAGGACTGGTACAACGCTCTGCCGTTCATCTGGGAGAACGGTGGTTTCATCGCCGAGCCCAAGGATGACGGGACGTGGGAGGCCGGGTTCTCGTCCGAGGGTGGTCTGGCGGGTCTGGAGCAGATCCAGGAGGCGTTCAACACCTCGAACGCGCCGAAGGACGGTCAGGAGACCGATCTGCAGGTGCCGTTCTGTGAGGGCAAGGTCGCGTTCCTGTCGGCTCCGTCGTGGATCCAGTGGGGGATCAAGGCCGAGGAGGACGCTGAGGTCCCGGGCTGCCTGGCGACCTATGGGTCGGACCTGAAGGCGTTCCCGCTGCCGGGCAAGGACGGTGGCGCTGCTCAGGTGTTCGCCGGTGGGTCCAACATCGCGGTGGCGAAGAACTCGCCGAACCCGGAGCTGGCTTACAAGGCTCTGCAGATCATGCTGTCGGACGAGTACCAGACGATGATCGCCGCGACGGGTCTGATCCCGGCGAAGGTGTCGCTGGCCGGTCAGGTTCCCCAGGACGACCCGATCGCTGCTGCCGGTGTCGAGGCGGCCAAGACCGCGCGTCTGACCCCGGCCTCGCCGAAGTGGGCCGACGTGGAGGCCGCGGGCATCCTGCAGGCCGCGTTCACCAAGATCGCCGCGGGCCAGGACGTCGAGACCATCGCCAAGGACCTCGACACCGAGATCGAGAAGATCCTCAACAGCTGACACCCGGCTGCCGGCGCGGCGCCGTCCTCCCTTCGGGCGGCGCCGCGCACACCCTGCGCCTCGCACCGCCCCTCGTCGTCGCGCCGCCGTCCAGGCGCCGCCCAATGGAGATTGCAGATGACCACCTCGTTCCTCGATGCGCCTGCGCCGGCATCGCCGCCGCCGACGCGCCGAAGCAGCCGGCCCCCACGGCGCCGGAAGCCTGTCCTGCCCTGGCTGCTCCTGTCCGCGACGCTCGTCGTGCTCGGAGTCTTCACCGGGTACCCGATCGTGCGCCTCGTCGTCATGTCGTTCCAGGAGTACGAGCGCGCCCAGCTCATGGGCACGCCGGCCGAGTGGGTGGGGTTCGACAACTACGTCAGCATCCTCACCGACCTGGACGGTTTCTGGACCGTCCTGCTCCGCAGCTTCGTCGTGATGGTCATCTGCGTCGTGCTGACCATGGTGATCGGCACCCTGCTCGCCCTGCTCATGATGCGGCTCGGCAAGGGCCTGCGGGTGCTCGTCTCGGTCGGCCTGCTCCTCGCGTGGGCGATGCCGCCGCTGTCCGCCACGATCGTGTGGGGCTGGATCTTCGACACCGAGTACGGCATCGTCAACAACCTGCTGACGCGGATCACGGGTGACCGCTGGTTCGGCCACTCGTGGCTCCTGGACCCGCTCACCTTCTTCATGATCCTCGTGATCATCGTCGTGTGGGGTGCCGTGCCGTTCGTCGCGTTCACGATGTACGCCGGCCTGACGCAGATCCCCGGCGAGGTCATCGAGGCCGCACAGCTCGACGGGGCGAGCGCCCTCCAGCGCTTCCGCCTCGTCCAGATCCCGTACGTCAGCGGCATCATCACGGTGCTGATCGTGCTGTCGATGATCTGGGACCTGCGGCTGTTCACCCAGGTGTTCGCCCTGCAGACCATCGGCGGCGACCGTGAGGCGACGAACACGATCGGTGTGTACATCTTCCAGACGGGCATGGCCCAGGGTCACTACGGCGTCGCGGGCGCCATCGGCGTCATCTTCGTGTTCATCATGATGGGTCTGTCGAGCTACTACGTGCGCCGGACGGTTCAGGAGGAGGAGCTGTGAGCGCGGTCGAGAGCCGGACGGTCCAGGCAGGGCTCGGGATCCGGCCGCAGGCAGGTCCTGCGCGGACGAGCGGGCGCGGAGGTCCCGCCCGCCGGGTGGGCGACGTGGTGTGGGGGCTGGTCGCGGTCGCGGTGTTCGCCATGTCGGCCTTCCCGGTCTACTGGATGATCAACACGTCCTTCCTGCCCAACAGCGCCATCCGTGGCGAGGACATCGCCTTCTTCCCGACGCCCGACCTCTTCACGATGCGCAACTACGTGAGCGTCATCACCGACGAGTCGCGGGCCGCCTTCACGCCGGCCATGTGGAACTCGATCTGGGTCACGACCCTGACCGTCTTCCTCGCGATGATCCTGGGCTTCCTGGCGTCGCTCGCGCTCACGCGGTTCAAGTTCAAGGGTCGCCGCACCTTCATCCTCCTCATCCTCGTGGTGCAGATGCTGCCCGGCGAGGCGATGTTCATCTCGCTCTTCCGCATCATCGACAGCTGGCACATGCTCAACACGGTCATCGGCCTGGTGCTCGTGTACCTGGCGGGCGTGCTGCCGTTCACGATCTGGACGCTGCGCGGGTTCGTCAACGGGGTGCCGGCCGAGCTCGAGGAGGCGGCCATGATCGACGGTTGCACCAAGGCCGGCGCCTTCTGGCGCGTGACCTTCCCGCTGCTGGCTCCTGGCCTGGTCGCCACGGGCGTCTTCGCGCTCATCCAGGCGTGGAACGAGTTCATCCTCGCGCTGATCATCATGTCGCGGCCGGAGTCCATGACGTTGCCGATCTGGCTCAGGACGTTCCAGCAGGCCAACGAGGCGACCAACTGGGGTGCCATGATGGCCGGCTCCACGCTCGTGGCCCTCCCCGTCGTCATCTTCTTCCTGTTCGTCCAGGGGCGTATGACCGGTGGGCTCGTGTCCGGCGCGGTGAAGGGCTGATGGCGGCGGCACAGCAGATCGGCACGCCGTCGTCCGGGCTCTGCTCGGTCGGCCTCGACATCGGGGGCACCAAGATCCTGGGCGCCCTCCTGGGGCCCGACGGCGAGGTGCTCGCCACGGTCCGTCTGCCCACCGTCCGCGGCGCCGAGGGCATCGTGGCAGGTGCGGCCCAGGCGGTCCGTGAGGTCGTCGCCCAGGCCGGTCGCACCCTCGACGACGTGGCCGGCGTGGGCCTGGGGATCCCGGGCATCGTCGACCACGCGGCCGGCACGGTGCGGCACGCGGTCAACCTCGGCGTCGACGGGGCGGAGCTGCCGCTGGCAGACCTGCTCTCGGTGGCGCTCGGCGGCCTTCCCGTGGTGGTCGAGAACGACCTCAACGTGGCGGCGGTCGGTGCTGCGCACATCCTGGAGCGCAGCAAGCCCGACCGCGACCGCGCCGCCGGGAGCGGCGTCGCGCCCAGCGAGGACCTCGCGTTCGTCGCGCTGGGCACCGGCCTGGCGGCCGGGCTGGTCCTCGAGGGCCACCTGCGCCGGGGCGTGAGCGGGGCGGCGGGGGAGATCGGCCACGTGCCGGTGGACCCGGCCGGGCCCGAGTGCCCTTGCGGCCAGCGAGGCTGTCTGGAGACGATCGCGTCGGGCACCGCGCTGGCCGCGGCCTGGCCGGCGCGGCACGGCAAGCCGGCGCCGGTCGAGCTGTTCGAGGCGGCGGCAGCGGGGGACGCTGACGCGGTCGCGGTCAAGGCTCGGTTCGCCGAAGCGGTGGCGAGCGCCGTCCGTCTGCTGGTGCTGACGGTCGACGTGCGGCACGTGGTGCTCGGCGGGGGCGTCTCCCACCTGGGAGAGCCGCTCCTGGAGGCGGTGCAGGAGGCTCTGCGTGAGCAGGCCAAGAGCTCGCCGTTCCTCACGTCGCTCGCCCTGCACGAGCGCGTGGTGCTGGCGCCGCAGGGCGTCCCGGTGGCGGCCGTCGGGGCCGCCGTCCTCGGAAGGAGGGGCTGATGGAGGTCATCATCGCGGAGGCGGACAAGCTGGCCGGGCTGGCCGCGGACGCCGTCGAGAAGCTGCTGCGGGCCCGGCCGGCCGCGGTCCTGGGGCTCGCCACGGGCTCCAGCCCGCTCCGGGTCTACGACGAGCTGGCGCGCCGCCACAAGGACGGGCTCTCGTTCGCCCAGGCGCGCGCGTTCATGCTCGACGAGTACGTGGGTCTGCCCGCGGACCATCCGGAGCGGTACCGCAACGTGATCGAGAAGGAGATCGCGTCGCGGGTCGACTTCGCGCCCGGTGCGGTCCAGGGCCCGGACGGCCTCGCCGACGACCTCGAGGCCGCGTGCGCGCGGTACGAGGCGGCGATCGCCGAGGCCGGGGGCGTGGACCTGCAGCTCCTCGGCATCGGTACCGACGGGCACATCGCGTTCAACGAGCCCGGGTCGTCGCTGGCATCCCGGACGCGGATCAAGACGCTGACCCGGCAGACCCGGGAGGACAACGCCCGGTTCTTCGGGGACGACGTCGGGCAGGTGCCACGGCACTGCCTCACGCAGGGGCTCGCGACGATCATGTCGGCGCGGCACCTGGTCCTGCTCGCGACGGGCCGGGCCAAGGCTGAGGCGGTGCACCAGCTCGTGGAGGGCCCGGTGAGCGCCATGTGGCCCGCGACGGTCATGCAGCTGCACCCGCACGCCACGGTCCTGGTCGACGACGCGGCGGCCTCCCGGCTCCAGCTCGCCGACTACTACCGTCAGACCTTCGCGGACAAGCCGGACTGGCAGGGCCTCTAAAGGGCCGACGCCGTCCGGCGAGAATTTCCCGGCTGGGCCGATGCATATGCATCGGCCCAGTCCCTTTTTTTGTGCCCGCGGGGCGGGCTCGCTGTTGCACTTCCGTTCAGCAAGCGTCCGACAGATGTTACTGGGATTAACTCAGTAAGTTGGCCGCAGAATCGACCCTTTGTATACCCAGAGTTCATGTCACAGGAGCGTAACTTTCCGGTCCCGGGTGAGTCGTGTTCGATTCCGCAGGATCCCGGGGAAGCCGCCGGGTCAACGGGTGATTTCGCGGGTGAACATCAGGTATCCGGAGCGGTTTGTCCGGAGTTGGGATGGTTGCGGAGTCTTCCACGTCGCTGGCAAGGTCTGGTCTCGCACCGGTCGCGAAGCGTGCTCGGGGCGTCGGACACGACGCCCCGGCGGGCTCGGGATGCGGTCACACGGTCATGCCTGTCATGACTTCTTGTGCGAATTGTGGTTCGGCTCGGATGCCGGCTGTGACAGACGAGATACCGCTTATCACTGCCCGTGGATGAAACGAGACGTGGGGCCATGCCAGAGTCTTTCGTACCGATGTCGCTCGCCCAGCAGGGAATGTATTTCGACAGCCAGCTGCGCGACGCTTCCGATTACCACGTCATTCTGCACCTGAGGACCGAGCCGGTCGCCGCCGGACGGTTGGAGCGTGCCGTGCGACAGGTGATGGCGGAGCAGCCCGCGCTGCGGAGCAGCGCACGGAACGGCAGGGGTGGCGCCGGCTACGTCGTCGCCGAGTCGCTCGACCCGCCGTTCACGTCGTTCGACCTGCGCGACCGGGAGCACACGCTCGACGCGACGGCAGCCGAGGTGACCGAGACGCCGTTCCGGCTGGAGGACGCGCCGCTCTTCCGGGTCGTGCACCTCCGGCTCGCGGGCGAGGACCGCGTCATCGTCGTCTGCCACCACCTGGTCGCGGACGGGCAGTCCGTGAGCCTCCTGGCCGAACGGATCGTCTCCCTCGCGCGTGGCGACGGAGCCACCCGCGACGGCGACGACGCGGCGGCGACCCCGCCCGAGGCCGACGCCGGCTTCCACGCGTACCAGGAGAAGCAGGCCCGAGCGCTCCCGACGACGAAGGAGGCTCAGCACAGGAGCTTCTGGGAGGAGAACCTCGCCCGGCAGGAAGCCCCCGACCTGGCGCACTGGATGCGGCCGGGAACGGGAGAGGCGGTCGGGCGGGAGGTCCGCCTGCCCGTGGACCCGGCCCTGGCCGAGGCCCTGCGTGCCTGCGCGCGAGAGGCGGAGGTCTCGGAGTACACGCTGTACCTCGGCATGTTCGGCCTGCTGCTCGGCCGCTATGCCGACGCCGACCACGTCTCGGTGGCCACCCCCTTCGCTGACCGGCCCGGGCTCGAGACGGAGCGGAGCATCGGCTGCTTCATCAAGACGCTCCCCGTGCGGGTCGACGTGAACCCGCAGCTCACCGTTCGCGCGATGCTCGAGTCGCTCGGCGCGGAGGTCCTGGGGAGCTGGAAGCACCTGGCGTACCCGGTGACGCGGCTCCTCGGCGAGCACCCCGCGCTGAGCCGCGTGTACGACGTGACCTTCGTCCAGGACCGCTATCCCGCGTATCCCGACGGCGTGCTGGGAACGGTCCAGCAGGACCGGGTGCACTTCCCCGGCAGGCTCACCGTCCTGGTGGAGCAGGTCGGGGAGAGCACCGAGCTGGTGTTCCAGTACAAGGAGCCCACGCTGTCCGAGGACAAGGTGCGGCGCTTCGCGCGGCGCTACCTGGCGCTCCTCGGCCAGGTCCCCGGCTCGCTGGACGGTCCGGTCGCCGCGGTCCGGACCGACTCCGAGGACGAGTCCGCGGAGCTGCTGGCCGCCCTCTCGCAGACCCACTACCTCGACTGGGAGCCGGCCCACCTGGGCACGGTCTTCCTGGACAGGACCACCGGTGACCCGGCGCGGATCGCCTGGTCCGACGAGGCGCGCGACTACTCGAACGCCTGGGCGCACGACGCGGCGGTCGTGGTGCAGCGGCGCGTCGTCGAGGCTGTCGGCCACGAGAAGCGACCGGTCGCGGTCCTCCTGCCCCGGAGCGCAGAGCTCGTCGCCGGGGTCTTCGGGACGGTGCTCGCGGGCTGCCCGTACGTCCCGCTCTCCGAGGCCATGCCCGCGCAGCGCGTGGCCGAGATCCTCGGCGACGCGGCGGTCGCCGCCGTCCTGACGACGTCCACCGCCCAGGTGGACCTGCCCCCGGGGGTCGCCCGGCTGAACCTCGACGAGTGGGACGAGCTGGAGGCCCTGCGCACGGACCGGCGCACCCAGGTCCGCGAGCAGCCCGCCGAGGTCGCGTACCACCCGGACGACGTGCTCTACATCGAGTACACGTCCGGGTCGACGGGGCGGCCCAAGGGCGTGGTGATCCGCCACGCCAGCATCCAGAACACGGCGCTGGACCTGGAGCGCCGCTTCCCGCTGGAGGCCGACGACGTCTACCTCCTGAAGACGGCCTTCACGTTCGACATCTTCGGCACCGAGATCTACGGCTGGCTCTTCGGCGCGGGCAGGCTCGACATCCTGCCCGCCGGGCAGGAGGGGGACGCGCCGGCCCTGCTCGGCGCGATCCGCGAGCGCCGCGTCACGCACGTGAACTTCTCGCCCACGATGCTCCGCGTCCTGCTGGACGCGGCCGAGGCGGGCGGCCGTGCGGGGGACCTCGCCTCGCTGCGGTACGTGTTCAGCGGCGGGGAGGCGCTGCGGGCCGACGTCGTCGAGCGGTTCTTCCGGCTGTCCCTGGCGTGCTCCCTGGAGAACGTGTACGGCCCGACCGAGGCGACGATGTGGGCCACGCACAGCACGGTCTCCGCGGCGGACCGGGAGGCGGTGGCGCCGATCGGGACGCCGCTGAACGACTACCGGGTCTATGTCCTGGACCGCGACGGCGGCCTGTGCGGCGTGGACGTGCCCGGTGAGGTGTGCATCGCCGGTGCGGGGGTGGCCGTCGGGTACCTGAACCGCGACGACCTGAACGCGACGCAGTTCGTCGAGAACCCGTTCTTCGACGCGACGTCGGACCCCGCGCACGTGCGCCGCATGTACCGCACGGGCGACCTGGGGTACCTGCGTCAGGACGGGCGCTTCGCGTTCGTGCGGCGCATCGACCGCCAGGTGAAGGTGGGCGGCGTGCGGATGGAGCTCGGCGAGATCGAGGAGGCGCTGCTGCGGGCGGACGGGGTGGTCGAGGCCGCTGTCGTGGTCGACGACGCCGCGGTCCCGGCGCGGCTCGCCGGGTTCTTCACGACGCGGGAGGACGTCCCGGCGGAGCGGGTGCGTGCCGCTCTGGCGGAGACCCTCATGCCGCAGATGATCCCGTCGGTGCTGATCAGGCTGGCGGCGCTGCCGACGTCGGCGGCGGGAAAGCTGGACCGCCGGGCTCTCGTGGCGCTCCTGCCGGCGCGCGGTGCGGCACGCACGGCGCGCACGGCGCGCTCGGAGGGCGGGGCGCGCGTGGCGCCCGGGTCCGCCGCCCAGGAGCGGTTGGCCGAGCTGTGGCGTCGTGTGCTGGGGACGGACCAGGTCGACGTCGACCGGTCGTTCTTCGAGCAGGGCGGCAGCTCGCTCAGTCTCATGAGCCTGCAGCTCGAGCTGGGGGAGGAGTTCGGGCGCGACGTCCGGATCACGGACCTGCTGAAGCACCACAGCGTCGCGGCCCAGGCCGCGCTGCTCGGCGACACGGTGCCCGACGCGCCGCCGGCCCGGGCGGAGGTGCGGCTCGGCGGGGACGTCGCGATCATCGGCATCGGCCTGCAGGCGCCCGGCGCCACGGACGTGCACGAGTTCTGGCAGAACCTCCGGCGCGGCGAAGAGTCCATCACGTTCTACGACGACGACGAGCTGCGGGCCCTGGGCGTCCCGGAGAGCGACCTGCGGGACCCGGCCTACGTGAAGGCCCGGGGCCGGCTGGCGGACGCCGACACGTTCGACGACAACCTCTTCCCGATCTCCCCTGCTGAGGTGGACGTCACCTCGCCGCAGCTCCGCCTCCTGTACAAGTGCTTCTGGCAGGCGTGCGAGGACGCGGGGTACGACCCGCGGTCCCTGCCGGGCCGGGTGGGCGTGTACGCGGGCGGGAACGACGACTTCGCCTGGTACCAGAAGGCTCTGCTGAGCCCGTCGTCGTTCAGCGACGTCTACCAGAGGTTCACGCTGGCGACGAACCACTTCCTCAGCACGCGGCTCTCGTACCACTTCGACCTGACGGGCCCGTCGATGTCGGCCCTGACGGGCTGCTCGACGTCGCTCCTCACGGTGCACCTGGCCGTGCAGGCCCTGCGCGCGGGCGAGTGCGACCTGGCGGTTGCCGGAGGGGTCACCCTCGAGCTGCCCCACGAGGGCGGCTACCGGTACGTCGACGGGATGATGCTGTCCCCGGACGGGCACTGCCGCCCGTTCGACGCGGACGCCCACGGCACGGTCTTCTCCAACGGGGCGGCGCTCCTCGTGCTCAAGCCGGTGGAGGCGGCGCTCCGGGACGGCGACCTGGTCTACGGCGTGATCAAGGGATCGGCCGTCGGCAACGACGGCCGGAGCAAGCTGTCCTTCACGGCGCCCAGCGAGGAGGGTCAGTACGAGACGATCCGTGCGGCCTACGAGCGGTCCGGGATCGACCCGTCGACGGTGTCCTTCGTCGAGGCGCACGGGACGGGCACGCTCCTGGGCGACCCGATCGAGGTCGCGTCGCTCTCGCGCGTGTTCGCGGGCGCCCCCGAGGGCGGGTGCCTGCTCGGCTCGGTGAAGGGGAACGTGGGGCACACGGACTCGGCGGCGGGCGCCGTCGGCCTGAGCAAGGTGGCGCTGAGCCTCAAGCACCGCTACGTGCCGGGCACGCGGAACTTCTCGGAGCTCAGCCCGCACATCGATCTGCGGGGCACCCCGTTCCGGATCACCGGCGACGGGCAGGCCTGGCGCGGGGAGCGGCTGCGCGCGGGGGTCAACTCGTTCGGCGTGGGAGGGACGAACGTGCACGTGATCGTCGAGGAGGCCCCGCACACCGGGTCGGCGGAGGACAACCCCTACGAGCTCCTGCAGTTCTCCGCGGCGACCCCCGAGGCGCTGGACCGCACCGCGGAGCGCATCGTCCGTCACCTCGCGGAGCACGACGAGGTCTCCCGGAGCGGCGCCGCGGTCACCCTGCGCGGCCGGGCCGAGCTTGCGTACCGGAAGACGATCGTCGTGGCGACCGGGGACGGCGGCGAGGCCGCCCTCTGGGGCGACAAGGTCGCGTCCGCCAGGCCGGTGCGAGCCGCGGGTGGCGGTCGCACGGCGCTGCTGTTCTCCGGCCAGGGGAACCAGCACCACGCCATGGGTCTCGGGCTCTACACGAGCGCGAGCCCGGCGGGCGCCGTGTTCCGGCGGTGGATGGACGAGCTGGTCGGTCTCCTGCCCGCCGGCGACCGCGAGACCTTCCGGGACGTGGTCCACGGCGGCGAGGACGACGGCCGGATCCACCGGACCGAGTGGTCGCAGCTCGCCCTCTTCAGCACGCAGTACGCGACCACCAAGGTCCTCGAGTCGTTCGGCGTCCGGCCGGACGTCCTGGTGGGGCACAGCATCGGCGAGCTGACGGCGGCGGCCCTCGCCGGCGTCTGGAGCCTCGCGGACGCGGTGCGGCTCGTCCGCGAGCGCGGCCGGCTCATGCAGGGCCAGGAGCCCGGGGTGATGGTGGCCGTGACGGCGTCCGCCGAGCGCGTCGGGAAGATCATCGACGGAATGTCCGGCGTGTGGGTGTCGCTGGACAACTCGGCGGAGCGCTCGGTCCTGGGGATGACCCGGGAGGCCTTCGGCGCGGTGGTGCAGCGCCTGGAGGAGGAGGGCGTCCGTGGCACCAGGCTGCACACCTCGCAGGCCTTCCACACCCCGATGATGGCCGCTGCTGCCGAGGCGTTCGGCACGGCTGTGGCGGGTGTCGAGTCGAGGGACCCGTCGGTCCCGATCATCTCGAACCGTTCCGGCCGCGTCGTGGAGCGGGGCGAGATGACGGACCCGTCCTACTGGAGCGAGCACATCAGCGGCGAGGTGCACTTCTCCGAGAGCATCCGCACCCTGCTGGCGCAGGGACCTGTGTACGGCATCGAGCTGGGTCCCGGTCGCAGCCTCTCGACGTTCGTGGCGCACGACCCGGGCAAGCAGCCGGACCAGGTGTTCGTGAACGTGCTGCGGCACGCGGCGGAGACGGTGCCCGACGAGGCGTACCTCCTCGCATCGCTCGGCACCCTGTGGAGCGCGGGCCTGGCGGTGGACTGGCGGCAGCACAGCACGGCCCGGAAGGTCTCGCTCCCCGGGTACGTGTTCGACCGGACGGTCCACGCGCAGGACGCCGGGATCGCCGTCGGCCCGACGGCGGAGAAGCCCGCGCCGGCCGTCCTCGGCGCGTCTGTGGGTTCCCTGGACGGGGTCCTCGAGGCCTTCCGGCAGGTGCTCGGGTACCGGGACGTGGCCCCGGACGCCGACTTCTTCGCCCTCGGCGGCGACTCGCTGAAGGCGACCAGCCTGGTGGCGCACCTGCAGAGCCAGGTGGGCCTCGACGTCACGGTGGCCGACGTCTTCGCGTCGCCGACCCCCGCGGCGCTGGCGCGGCGCTTCGCCTCGAAGGGCGCCTCGGCGGAGCTCCGGAAGGCCCCGCACGCGGACGACCATCCGCTGAGCCCGGCCCAGACCCGCATGTACGTGGCCGCGAAGATGGACCCGGAGACGCTCGTCTACAACATGCCGTCGGCGACCCTCCTCGAGGGCGCGCTGGACCCGGAGCGGGTGCGCACCGCGCTCCGGCGGCTGGTCGACCGGCACGAGCCGCTGCGCACCACCTTCGCGCTGCGCGACGGCGAGGTGCGGCAGACGGTGGCACGACCCGGGACGGCCACGGTGCCGGTGGTCCGGCTCACGTGCGCGGACCACGCCGCCGAGGGTGCCCTCGACGCGCTGATCACCGGCTTCGTGCGGCCCTTCGACCTGGCGGACGGCCCGCTGTTCCGGATGGAGCTCGTCGACGGCGGCCCGCGAGGCACCCTGCTCCTCTTCGACATCCATCACATCGTCGCCGACGCGGTGTCCGTCGAGGTCCTCACGCGGGACTTCAGCCGGCTCTACGTCGAGGACCTCGAACCGCTCGCGCTGCAGTACACGGACTTCGTGGCGCACACCCGGGAGCAGGAGCGCCGCGGCGCGCTCGCCGCCTCCACGGAGCACCTGCTCGCCGCGCTGGAGGACGTCCCCACGCTCGACCTCCTCACCCCCGACCACCCCCGCGGCGGTCGGCAGCCCGCGGCCGGGCGGGTGACCCTGCGGCTCGGCCGGTCTCGCGCGGAGGCCGTGACGGCGCGCGCGGAGGCGAACGAGGCGACGCCGTTCATGGTCATGCTGTCCGCCTGGGGCGCTGTGCTGGCGCGCTACGCCGGGCGCGAGGACCTCGTGATCGGCGTGCCGGTCACGGGCCGCACCCTGGCGGCGACCCGCGAGATGGTCGGCATGTTCGTCAACATGATGCCGATCCGGCTCCGGCCCACCGCCACCTCCTCGTTCGGCGAGTACCTCGCCGCGAGCCGCGAGTCCGTGCTCGACGCCCTGACCCACCAGGACGTGCCGTTCGACCAGCTCGTCGAGAGGCTCGACCTGCCCCGGGTCCTCGGCCGGCACCCGCTGTTCGACATCTCGTTCGACTACCACAACATGGACCACCACGAGGTGCTGATCGACGGGATCACCGCCCGCCCGGTGGAGCTGATGCCCCTGGCCGTCGGCATGGACGTCGTCATCACCTGCAGCGAGGACGCGGACGGGCTGACCGTCCACGTCGACTACGCGGCCGACCTCTTCGAGCGTTCCACGATCGAGCAGCTCGTCCGCCGCTTCGACGTGCTGCTGGACCGCGTGTGTGCCGACGACTCCCGGCCGGTCGCCGGGGTCCCGCTGTACTCGGACGAGGAGCACCGGGCGATCCTCGCCGGCCCGCCCGGCACGGCGGGGGCAGCCGGCCCGGCCGGTCCCTTCCTGCCGATCCACGACGCCGTCGCGCGGCGCGCGGCGGAGACACCCGGCGCGACGGCCGTCATCGACGGGGACGGCCGGCGGTACACCTACGCGCAGCTCGACGGGCTGGCCAACGCGCAGGCTGCCCGCCTCGTGGCGGCCGGTCTCGAGGTGGGCGACCCCGTGGCGCTCTTCACCGTGCGCGACGTGAACCTCCTGGTGGCCCAGCTCGCCATCCTCAAGGCCGGCGGCGCCTACGTGCCGCTCGACCCCACGCAGCCCGAGGCGCGGCACGAGAGCATCGTCGCGGACCTCCGGCCGAGGTTCGCGTTCGCCCCCGCCGGGCTGCGGGCCACCGAGCGCATCGGCACGGTCCTCGACCTCGCCACCTGCACCGACGAGACGCTGCCCGCGTTCGACGGCCCCGCCGTCGGCCCGGACCACCCCGTCTATGCCGTGTACACCTCGGGCTCCACGGGCGCCCCCAAGGGCATCTCCGTGAAGCACCGGGGACTGGCCAACCTCCTCCGCGACCACACGGAGCGTTCCCTGTTCGCGCCCGGCGACGTCATCATCAGCCTGGCCGACCCGACCTTCGACATCTTCGCCTTCGAGAGCCTGATCCCGCTGGCCTCGGGCGCGACCGTGCACCTGTGCCCCGCCGACGACCGGAAGGACGCGGCGGCCGTGGCGGCCCGCATCGCCCGCCACGGGGTCACGCATGTCCAGGCCCCCGTGTCGAAGATGGCGGCGCTGTGCGGCAACCGCAGCTTCCGGGCGCAGCTGCCCGCGCTGCGCGTCGTCGTCTGCGGCGGCGAGCACTTCTCCGAGAACCTGCTGACGCTCCTCCAGCAGGAGACCCGGGCCCGCATCTTCAACATGTACGGCCCCACCGAGACCACCGTGACGGCGACCGTCAAGGAGTTCGCGCCCGGCGACGAGGTGACGATCGGCAGCGCGGTCTCCGGCACGGCGGTCCTGGTCGTGAGCGAGAGCGGCACGATCCAGCCCGACGGCGTGCCCGGCGAGCTGTGCATCGCCGGCGAGGGCCTGGCCGCCGGCTACCTGAACAACCCCGAGGAGACCCGGCGCGCGTTCACCACGATCGCGGAGCTTCCGGGCGTGCCCGTCTACCGGACCGGCGACGTCGGGGTACGACGGCCCAGCGGGGAGATCTCGCTCAAGGGCCGCCTCGACTCGCAGGTCAAGGTCAACGGAAACCGCATCGAGCTCGGCGAGATCGAGCAGACCGCCATGCGGGCCGACGGCGTCTCCTACGCCGTCGCGACGGTCGAGGACGGCGACCTCGTCCTCTACTACACCGCGGACGGCTCGGCCGACGCGTCGGCGGCGATCACGTCGCAGATCACGCGGGCGCTCCCCACCTACATGAAGCCCCAGCGCCTGCGCCGGGTGCAGGAGATGCCGAAGCTCCCCAACAACAAGGTCGACCGGAAGGCGCTGACGAGCGTGCCCCTCGCGCAGGACGTCCCCGAACCCGTCGAGAGCCGCCCCGCCCCCGCGGCCCCCGACCTGCTCGCCGCGATCCTCGCGGCGTGGGAAGAGGTGCTCGGCCACCCGGCGCGGCCCACCGACAACTTCTTCGACGTCGGTGGCAGCTCCTACAAGCTGATGCTGGTCAACAACCGCCTCGGCGACACGCTGCGGCAGGACGTGCCGCTCGTGAAGCTCTTCGAGAACCCCACGCCGCAGAGCCTGGCGGACGCCCTGGGACAGCCCGCGGCGCCCGCGGTGCCCGCCACGCCGGAAACCGGCGCCACCCCGGCCGGCCACGACGCGATCACCCTGGACGACGTCGCCGGCTTCGGCTCGTGGGCGGACGAGGAGCGGACCGCCGACGCGCGCAAGATCGCCGTGATCGGCCTGGCCGGCGTGTTCCCCGGGGCCACCAGCGTCGCCGAGCACTGGGACAACCGGCTGAACGGCGTCGTGAGCATCTCCCGGTTCACCCGCGACGAGATGCTCGCCGCCGGGATCGACGAGGCCACGATCGACGACCCGCGCTACGTGAACGCCCGCGGCTTCGTGGACGCCTCCACCTTCGACGCGGAGTTCTTCGGCTACTCCACCAAGGACGCCGAGACCATGGACCCGCAGATGCGGCTGCTCCACGAGACCGCGTGGCACGCCCTGGAGGACGGCGGGTACGTGCCCGGCGACTATCCCGGCGACATCGCGCTCTTCGCCGGCAGCGGCACGAACTTCGCCTGGATGGCCGGGTTCCTCAACCGCCAGGACGACCCCATCGGGGCGTTCGAGGCCATGACGATGAACGAGAAGGACTTCCTGGCGACGAAGGTCGCCTACAAGCTCAACCTCACCGGACCCGCCGTCAACGTGCAGACGGCCTGCTCCACGTCCCTCGTCGCGATCCACGAGGCGGTCCGGTGCCTGCGGCAGGGCGAGGCCGACATGGCGCTCGCGGGCGGGGTGGCGCTCAACTTCCCCCGCCAGGAGGGCTACGCCTGGCACGAGGGCATGATCTTCAGCAAGGACGGCGGGTGCCGCCCGTTCTCCTCCGACGCCGAAGGAACCGTGGCCGGCCAGGGCGGGGGCGTCGTCCTGCTGAAGCCGCTCGACCGCGCCCTCGCGGACGGCGACCACGTCTACGCCGTGATCGCGGGCACCGCCACCAACAACGACGGCAGAAGCAAGGTGGGCTACACCGCTCCGAGCCAGAAGGGGCAGGAGCGTGTCATCCGCGCCGCGCTGGCCGACGCGGGCGTCGACGCCGACGGCGTCGGCTACGTGGAGACCCACGGGACCGGCACCACGCTCGGCGACCCCATCGAGTACGCGGCGCTCGCGGCCGTGTACGGCAAGGGCGGTCCGTGCGCGCTCGGCGCGGTGAAGGCGAACATCGGGCACCTGGACGCGGCGGCGGGCGTCGCGGGGTTCATCGGCGCCGTCGGCGTGCTGCACCGCGGGCAGGTCCCCCCCATGGCCGGCTTCCGCACCCTGAACGAGAGCATCGACCCGGCCGGCGCCCTCTATGTCCCCTCCGGCGACGCGCCCCCGGACCACGGCGTGCGCCTCGCCGCCGTGAGCTCCTTCGGCATCGGCGGGACCAACGCGCACCTGATCCTGGAGTGCGCCCCGCCGCGCGCGGAGGACGAGCCGGACCAGGACGACGCCGGGACGGAGCACCTGCTTCCCGTCTCCGCGCGGACCGAGGGATCCCGCCTCCGGATGCAGGACGCGCTCGAGGCCTTCCGCCAGGAGGCCCGCTCCGCGCGCGACCTCTCGTACACCCTGGCCCACGGGCGCGCGGAGCTCGAGTCCCGGGCGGTGGCGCTCGCCGCGCCGGGCAGGCCGCTCGTCTGGATCGAGCCGTCGGACCCGCCCCTGGCGCTCGCCGCGTCGGACGACGTCGAGCTGTCCGTACCGGCCACGCTCCGCCAGGACCGGACCCCCGTGGGGACGGCCTTCCTCGAGGCGGTCGAGCGCGAGCTGCGCGTCTTCGACGACGGGCTGCGCACCGCCGTGCGCAGGGCCGTGCTCGACGAGCGCTCGACGGACCTCGCCGTCGGCCGCATCTCCCAGCTCGTGATCCGGGCGGCGCTCGTCCGCCTCGGCGGGCCGGAGGTGCTCCACGCCCCCGCCGGGGCGAACCGCCTGCTCCGGATCGCGCGCGCCCTGGTGCTGGGCGAGATCGGGCCCGGCGAGGCCATGCGGGCCCTCCGGTCGGGCGCCGCCCCGGCGACCCCCGCCGAGGGCCCCGGCCGTACGCCCGAGGTGGTGGACGGCCCGCTCGACCCCCGGCTCCTGCGGCGGGTGCTCGCCTCGCGGTGGGTGCACCACGGGAACGTGGGGCGGAGCCTGTTCTGCGCGACGGGGAAGCGGCTGCCGATGCCGGGATACGCGTTCGAGCCCAGGCGCCTCGTGTCCGACATCAGCCTCCGCGACCTGCGCGCCGCGGGCGGGGTCGCGTCCGCCGCGAGCGGCGCGCAGGACGCGCTCCGTCAGGCCTGGCGCGACGTGCTCGGCACGGAGCCGGGGGACGACGACGACTTCCTCCGCTCCGGCGGGGACTCGCTCACGGCCGCCCACCTGTGCGCCCTGGTCGGGGACCGGACCGGCCTCTCGCTCACGGTCGCCGAGGTCTTCGCCGACGCTCGCTACGGCGCGGTCCGGGACCTCCTCGCGGCGAAGGGCGACCCCGGCCCGGCCCGGCGGCGAGAGCCCCGGGCGACCACGACGCCGTCGGCCACCGTGCCGGTGACCTCGCCGGCCTCGCCCGCGCAGAAGCGGATGTACGCGGTCTGCGCGCTGCAGGACGACACCACCGCCTACAACCTGGCGATCGCCTACAAGGTCACCGGACGGCTCGACCTCGACCAGCTCAGGACCGTCTTCCGGCGGCTGCTGGAGCGGCACGACCAGCTCCGGACGTCGTTCCACCTGGAGGGCGGAGCGCTGGTGCAGCGCGTCCATGCCGACGTGCCCGACGTCGTGTCGGTGGCCCGGGCCACCCCGGCGGAGGTCGAGGCGCGGCTCGCGGCCGAGCCCCGCCCGTTCGACCTCGCCACGGCCCCGCTCGTGCGGGTCGAGGTGCTGACGGTCGACGAGGAGCACCACTACCTGCTCGTCGACCTGCACCACATCGTCGGGGACCAGCGTTCGCTGGCGATCCTCGCCGACGACCTCGGCGACGCGCTCCAGGGCAAGGACCTGCCCGCCGCCCCGATGCGCTACGCGCAGTACGTGGAGGCCCTGGCGGCGTCCGAGGAGTCCGGCGCCTTCGAGGAGGACGTCGCGTTCTTCACGACGATGCTCGCGGGCGAGATCCCGAGGCTCGAGCTGCCCACCGGCACGACCCCTCCGGAGCCGTCGACCTTCGACGGCGCCCGCCACAGCTTCGTCTGCTCGGCCGGGCGGAAGGACGTCGTCGAGCTCGCCCAGCAGTGCGGGGCGACGCCGTACATGGTGTTCCTCACCGCGCTCACCAGGCTCCTCGGCCTGTACAGCGGCCAGCGGGAGTTCGTGCTCGGCACGGCCGTCTCGGGGCGAACCGTGCCGGGCAGCGACCACACCGTCGGCATGTTCGTGAACACCCTGCCGCTGCGGGTCACCGACGCGTCGGGGCGGACCGTCCAGGAGGCGGTCGCGGCCTCCCGCGACCACGTGCTCGCCGTGCTGAGCCACCAGGACGCGCCCTTCGAGGCGGTGCTCGCCGGGCTGGACCTCCACCCGGGCGGCGACACCCACCCGCTCTTCGACGTCCTCCTCAACTACGTGAGCTTCGGGACCGGCGAGCTGGAGCTCGACGGCGTGCGGCTCGAGCCGGTGCCCCCGGGGCGGATCAAGAGCCGGTACGCCCTGTCGATCAGCGTCGCCGAGGGTGCGGAGGGCCTGTCGGTCGACCTCGAGTACCGCACGGAGCTGTTCGACGCCTCGACTATCGCGCGTCTGGCCCGTCAGCTCGACCAGCTGCTCCTGGAGATGACCGCGGACGCCGGCCGCCGGGTCGCGGACCTGCGCCTCGAGACCGCCGACGAGCACCGCCGGCGCCGGGCGGCCCTGACCGCCCCGGGACCGTCCGTCGACGACTCGCTGCTCGACCGGGTCCGCGCCTCGTTCGCTCGGCACGCGGACCTGCCCGCCCTGCGCTGGGAGCAGCAGGAGTGGACCTACGCCGAGGTGGACCGCCTCACCGACGCGCTCGCGGGCGGGCTCCAGGCCGCCGGGGTGGGTCCAGGGGACTTCGTCCTGAGCCTGACGGAGCGGGACGCGTGGCAGGTCCTCGCCCGGGTCGCCGTGCTGAAGTGCGGCGCGGTCGAGATCCCGCTGGACCCCAAGGTCCCCGCCGAACGGGTCGCGCTCACCCTCCAGGACAGCGGCGCGACGGTGGTCCTGGCGACGGACCTCGGCGCACATCCCTGGCCCGACGGCGTCGCGGCGCTCCAGCCGCAGCAGCTCGAGGGGGAGTACCGGGCACCCGCCGGGATCACCGCCGCGAGCCCGATGGTCATGATCTACACCTCCGGGACGACGGGTCAGCCGAAGGGCACCCTGGTCAGCCACGGCGGCGTGCTGAGCACCTGCACGGACAACGGCTACATGAGCTACGGCCCCGGCGACCGGGTGCTCCACCTCACCGCCTACACGTTCGACCCGTCGCTGCTCGACGTCTACAGCGCGTTCCTGAGCGGCGCGACGCTCGTGATGGGCAGCCACGCGGTGAACATGGACATGCGGCTCCTGGCGGACCTCCTCCGGGAGGAGCGTGTCGACGCCGGGATCCTCATCACGGCCGTCTTCCACCTCCTGATGGCGGAGAACCCCGCGGCGGTCGCCGGCATGTCGGCCCTGTACGTCGGGGGCGAGGCCATGCAGCCCTGGGCGGCGCAGCGCGCCTACGACGTGCTGGGCCCCGGCAAGCTCTACAACCTCTACGGACCCACCGAGGCGTCCGTCACCACGACGTACTTCCGGGTGGACGAGCCGCCGGCCTTCGACCGCATGCCGATCGGCGTCCCTGCGACGAACCGGGACCTCTACATCGTGCACCCCGACGGCACGGACGTGCCGCGCGGCGTCCCGGGCGAGCTCTGCGTGGCGGGTCCCAGCGTGGCCATCGGCTACCACGAGCGTCCCGGGCTCACCGCCGAGAAGTTCGTGGGCTCGCTGGGTGCGATCCCGGGCCCCCTGTACCGCACGGGGGACCGGGTCGTGCTCGACGACGCCGACCGCATCGTCTACCTCGAGCGGATCGACCGGCAGATCAAGCACGCGGGCTACCGGATCGAGCTCTCCGAGATCGAGCTCGTCCTGCAGGGCTGCCCGGGCGTGACGGAGGCCGTCGTCGTCCACACGACCGAACGGAACGACAGCCAGCTGACCGCCTTCTGCACGGGCGAGACGGCGCCCTCCGGGCCGGAGCTGCGGGAGCTGCTCCTGGGGAAGCTGCCGCGGTACATGGTGCCGCAGCGGGTCATCCGGATGCGGGAGCTCCCGCTCACCTCGCACGGCAAGGTCGACCGCAAGGTGCTGGCGACGATGATCGGGCGCATCGAGGCACCGGCGGCGGCGGGGGCCGCCGGGCCCGCGACGACCCCGGCGACGACCCCCGCGACGACCGGCCCGGCGTCGGGCGCGGACCCCGAGGTACTGGCAGCGTTCCGTGAGGTGCTGGGCGACCCGGACCTGACGGCGTCCGACGACTTCTTCCAGGCGGGGGCCCAGTCGCTCCAGGCGATAGCGGTGGTGCGGCGCCTGCGGGAGTCCGGGGCGGAGCTGCAGGTGAGCGACGTCTACCGGTACCCCACGGCCGAAGGCCTCTCGACCGTCCTGCGACGGGTTCCCGCGAGCGCCCCCGAGCCGCCGCGGGAGAAGCCGCGGCGCACGCTCCCGGCCGAGCAGGTCCGGCGCATGGCCGTGCGGGCGGTCGAGGACGCCCGGCGGGTCGCCGCGGCGTTCGGCGCGGAGGAGCCGGGGTACGGCTTCGGGGCCGGGGCGGTGGCGAGCCTCCACCGTTCGAGCGGGGCGGAGACCGGTGGCTTCCTGCAGACGGTCGACGGCTTCGACGTGGAGGACGTGAAGGAGGCGCTCACCGCGCTGGCGTGCCGGCACGAGGTCCTCCGGGCGCGGGCGGCCGGGGACTCTCTGGAGATCCTCGGACCGGACGTGCTCGAGAGCCTGCCCGCGCTCCTGGCCGTGCAGGACCTCCGCCGGCTCGACCGGGACCAGGTCCACGAGCTCGTCGACGCCGCCGCGCACGCGCTCCAGGAGGAGCCGTTCACTCAGAGCCTGCTCTGGCGCTGCGTGATCGTCCGGGTGTCGGACGAGTCGGTGCGTCTCGTCTGGGCGTTCCACCACAGCGTCTTCGACGGGTTCAGCACCGGGATCCTGCGGGACGAGCTGCTGCGCCTCCTGCGGGGCGAGGACCTCCCCGAGGCGCAGCGGTACAGCGAGTTCCTGGCCGCCCTCGAGGTGGACCACGACTGGCAGGGGGAGCTGGAGTCGTTCGACTACGCGGGCTGGCTCGCCTCGAACAGCGCCATGACGAAGGCGCTGGCGGCGCAGGGCCACGCGCTCCCGGAGCGCGTGACCCTCCCGCTGGACGGCGGGAACCCGCTCGACCTGGCCCTGCGGGCGGCGCACGCGCAGCTCGCCGCGCTGACCGGCGAGCAGCAGGTCGCCGTCGGCCTCGTGGCCGGCTGCCGCCGCTGGAAGGGCGACGACTACTGGGGCTGCCTGGGCGAGTTCCTGGACGTGGTCCCCGTGCTCCTGCAGGGGGACGACCAGGCGGCGGTGTCGGGCCGGCTCGCTGCGGCCCAGGACCGGGGCTTCCACTACGTCCACTCCCTGTCCGGCGGGGCGGGCGAGGCAGGTCTTCTGACGGAGCTCCAGGCCGTCTACCGGAACGACACCGGGCGGCTCGGCCTCCTGCTCGTGAACTTCCAGGGGCACATCGCCCCGGAGGACGTCCCGGCGGGCCTGCCGGACGACGCCGCGGCGGGGCGCCCCGGCGGGGCGGGCGGCTCCGCCCTGGCGCTCGCCCACCTCAACGTCTGGCACGACGACGAGTCGCTCCACCTCGAGTGGGTCGCCGACGAGACCACGCGGGAGGCGGGCGACCGATGACGACCGGACCGGCCATCGTGATCACGGGGCTGTCCCTGCGGCTCCCGGGAGCCACCGACCAGGGGGAGTTCTGGCAGCTCCTCGTCGACGGCGTCGACCGCACGCGGACCGTCAGCGAGAAGCGGCGCCTGCTGGCCCGGGCGCCCGCGTGGGACGACACGATCGGCGAGATCGACGACATCGACCTCTTCGACGCCGAGTTCTTCGGCATCGAGGACGACGAGGCCCGCTTCATGGACCCGCAGCAGCGGATCGTCCAGGAGCTCGCCTACGACGCGGTGTGCGACGCGGGGCTCCTGGAGTCGGCCGGCTCGGACGCCCGGCGCTACTCCGTCTACATGGCGATGACGACCAACGCCTACTACCCGCTGGTCTGCCGCTACATGGACGAGCACGGCTCGGGCGACGTCCATCCCCGCACGATCATGAACAGCATCAACGGGGCGCTGGCCGCGCGGGTGTCGCACCAGTACAACCTCACCGGTCCGGTCATGGCGGTGGACACCGCGTGCTCGTCGTTCCTCACGGCGATGGCGCTGGCCGCCGGCTCCATCCGGAACGAGGAGTGCGAGGGCGCCGTGGTGGGTGGCGTCAACCTGCTCAGCGGCGCCTACAGCACCATGCTCTGCAACGCGGGCGGCATCACCACCTCCCACGCGTTCACCCGCGTGTTCGACGAGGCGGCCGACGGGACGCTGATCGGCGAGGGCGCGGTGGTCGTCGTCCTCGAGCGCGAGGACGTCGCGATCCGCAGGAACCGGAAGATCTACGGCCGGATCGAGGGGTTCGCCATCAACAACGACGGGTCCTCGCTGAACATCATGGCGCCGAACCCCCGTGGCCAGGCGAACGTGATCCGCGACTGCTACGCGGGCGGCGTGGACCACACCCGCATCAGGTACATCGAGACGCACGGGACCGGCACGCGGATCGGCGACCCGATCGAGCTGAACGCCCTCTCGCAGGTGTACAAGAAGGAGGACTTCGGGGACGCCCGGGTGGGCATCGGCTCGGTGAAGACGAACATCGGGCACCTGCTCAGCGCCGCGGGCGGCGCAGGGCTCGCGAAGCTGCTGCTGAGCCTCCGCCACGGGCAGATGGTGCCGAGCCTGCACCTCGAGACGGTGAACCCGCTGCTCCAGCTGGAGCGGACCCCGTTCGACGTGGTCACCGAGCCGCGGCCCTGGGCGCGCGAGGGGGACCAGCCGCGCGTCGGCGCCATCACGTCGCTCGGCCTCGGGGGCACGAACGTGCACTTCGTGATCGAGGAGGGCGCCCCCGAGCTCACCGGCACCGAGCTGCCGGTGCCCCTGCTCTGCTTCTCCGCCAAGTCCCAGGAGGCCCTGCACCGGATGGTCGAGAGCGTGCGGCGCTACGTGGCCGAGGAGGAGCCCGACCCGTACAACCTCGCCATGACGCTCGCGCGGTTCCGTCCCGCCTACGGCTGGCGCGCGACGGCACGGCTCGACCCGCCGGGCACGCTGTCGGACCTCCGCGTGAACGACGAGGAGCGGGCGGTCCGGCGGGTGCTGCTGCGGCAGACGCCGGCCACCCTCGCCCGCGAGGCCTTCCTCCGCGAGGTCCTGGCGGGAAAGGTCCGGCCCTCCGACGCCGCCCCGGGCCGGGCCGAGCTCGCCGTCTCGGTCGGGGACGACGACGGCGGCCCGCAGGCCTTCGCCGTCGACCCCGGCCTCCCCGAGATCGAGACCGCCGCCGAGCTGTTCCTGCGGGGGTGCCTCGTCCGGTGGGACCGCTTCTTCCCGGACGGGTCCGGGACGCTCGTCACCCTGCCGTCCTATCCGTTTCACAGCACGCCGCACTGGCTGAAGTTCTGAGAGGAATCACCATGGACGTGGATCACATCAAGACGGTTCTCATCAAGGAGATCGCCGCCGAGCTCTCGATCGCCCCCGGGGAGATCGACGACCAGTCCAGCTTCATGCGGCTCGGGGTGTCGTCGGTCCAGGCGCTGAAGATCATCAACCGGCTGCGCAAGGAGCTCGACATCGACGTCAACCCCGTCGCGCTGTTCGAGTTCAAGACCGTCGAGGACATCAGCGACTACCTCGCCGAGGAGGCGTCGTGACCCAGGCGCTGCAGACCGCGAACCACCAGTACCACGAGCGGCTGAAGCAGGTCCTCCCCGGAGGCGTCCACTACAACTTCAACATGCCGTGGGAGGAGGTCCCGCTCCACTTCGTGGACGGCCGGGGCAGCCGCCTGACCGACATGGACGGGAACGAGTACCTCGACCTCTACGCCCGCTTCGGTGCCATGATCCTGGGGCACGCGCACGAGGAGTACCTCGACGCCCTCCAGGACGCCGTGCGGCGCGTGCTCTGCGTGAGCCACACGGACGCCGACGCCGACGCGCTCGAGCTGATGGCCGCGCACATCCCGTCCGCGGAGATGATCCGGTTCGGCCTCTCCGGCACCGAGATCCTCCAGACGGCGCTCCGCCTGGCGCGCGCCTACACCGGGCGCAACCGCTTCCTCCGGTTCGAGAACCACTACCACGGCAACGCCGACAACATCATGGGCGGGCGGGTCACCGACCCCCAGAACCCGGTCCCCGTCGACTTCAAGGGCGACTACAAGGGAACCGCCGGCCGCGCCACGAACGTGATGGCCGACCAGTCGTACCTGCTGCCGTGGAACGACACGGAGCTCCTGGAGAGCTTCTTCGGCGAGCACGGCGACACGCTCGCGTGCGTCCTCACCGAGCCGGTCTGCGTCAACGGCGGGTCGATCGAGCCGGCGCCCGGCTTCCTCGAGCGGCTGCGCGCGCTCTGCACCGAGCACGGCGTGGTGCTGATCTTCGACGAGATGATCACGGGCGTGCGCACCGGCCTCGGCGGCGCCCAGAAGGCGCTCGGCGTCATCCCCGACCTGACCACCCTCGGCAAGGCGATCAGCGGCGGCGGCGTCCCCGTCTCGGCGCTCGCGGGCAGGCGCGAGCTCATGGCGCTGCTCGAGAGCAAGAAGGTCATCCACGCCGGGACGTACAACGGGTACCCCCTCGGCGCAGCCGCCGTCGCCGCGACCTTCACGATCCTCGCGAGGGACGACGAGGCCGTGCTGCACGCGATGCACCGCCGTGCCGGGCAGCTCCGGTCGACGCTCGTCGAGGAGGCCGCCCGGGTCGGCCTCCCGCTCGTGGTGCAGGGGCCCCCCGGGGTCGCCTCCTACCACTGCTCAGAGGAGCCCCTGGAGCACCCGGGGCAGTACGACTTCGACCTGATGAGCAAGGACATCATCGTCGCGACGGCATTCCAGCGGCACGGCGTGCTCGTGTCCAGCATCTCGCGCCTCTACCCCAACGCCCAGCTGTCGGACGACGACCTCGAGGTCTTCGAGACCCGGGCCCGCAGGGCGCTCGGCGAGGCCAAGCAGTCCATCGACGAGATCTTCGGGTCCTGAGAGAAATGGCAAACCCCGTGTCTGAGACCGCCCCCCTCGCCAAGCGTCCGCTCAAGCCGTACACCAGGTATCTGGTCCTGTACCTCGCCCTGACCGTCGGCTCCGTCTGGGCCCTGGTGCTGTTCTACCTGCCGGACTACGAGTTCGCCGTGGGGCTCTTCGGCGAGCTGGAGCTCTCGAACCCCCTGGTGGTCGCGGTCCTGAACAGCCCGGCGATCGCCGCGGTGATCGTCCTCTTCCTCTACGACGGCTTCCGCGGAGTCCTGAACTTCCTGCGCACGCTGGTCCCGCGTCCGAAGGACCTCCTGTGGATCCCGGCCCTGGCCGCGATCATGCTCGCGTACGTCTACGCCGTCCGGGGCGTGTGCCTGCTGTTCGGGATCCCGGTGCCGCCCGACCCCGAGAACCCGCTGGAGATGGCGGGCACGTTCTTCGGGCTCTTCCTCGGCGAGGTCGGCATGCTGGCGATCGCCATGGGCTGGTTCGGGTTCTTCCTGCCGCTCATGCACCGGGTCACCGGCAGCCACATCAGGTCGGGCATCGCGACCGGCCTCGGCATCGGCATCTTCGTGGCCCCCGGGAACCTGTTCTCGTCGTTCGAGCTGGCCACCGCCTGGCCGCTGTACGTCACGCAGCTCAGCGTCCTCGGGATCGGCATGAGCTTCCTGCTGAGCCGGATGAAGGGCAACGTGCTGTTCTTCCTCGTCCCGTTCTGGGTCTCGGCGTCCGGCAGCCACTGGGAGATGTACGTCTTCATGACCCCGACCCAGCTCGTGCAGATGGTGCTCTTCGGCGCCCTGGTCGTGCTGCTCTGGTTCGTGCTGAAGCGCCAGGCCGGCGGCGAGCTGGACCCGCCGTTCGTCTTCCCCGAGTACCTCGAGAACGAGTACACGGTCCGGACGGGGGCGGTCTTCCCCGGCGTCGGGAACAAGAGCAAGGAGCTCGACCCGGCACCCAGCAGCGAGCCGGAGCTCACCGGCGCGCGTCACGAGGAGACGGCTTGAGTGCGCCCGTCATCCGGAACCTCGGTCCTGTGGAACCTCCGACCCTCTGACGCCGGCCGGCAGATCGTGATGTTCCCGTTCCTGGGTGGGTTCGGGGCGTCCTTCA
The DNA here is from genome assembly GCF_003946865.1 of Antribacter gilvus. Lineage (GTDB taxonomy): Bacteria > Actinomycetota > Actinomycetes > Actinomycetales > Cellulomonadaceae > Antribacter > Antribacter gilvus. The sequence continues at coordinate 31,572 of NZ_QXTH01000002.1, read as the reverse complement.
ACCGGCTCGTCCGGGAGCTGAGCGGCGACTGGGACGTCTGGACCGCCAACCCTCCGGGCCACGGTCCGTCCGTCCGGCCGCCGGTCAGCCGGCTCGGCGCGCTCGTCGACTGCTACCTGGAGAGCCTGCAGGACGTGCTGCGGCCCGACGCCGTGTTCTTCGGGCACAGCATGGGCGGCGTCGTGGCGTACCACGTGCTGCGGTCGATGGAGGGGCGGCCGGCCTTCGACGGGCGGCGTCCGACGGATCTCGTGCTCTCGGCGTCGCGCGCTCCACGGCACGTGCCGGCTGCGGGCTTCGCGACGCTGCCCGAGCAGGACCTGCTGAGGCACCTCCAGGGCTTCGGGGCGATCCCGGACGAGGTGGTGCGCGACCGGTCGCTGGTCGAGCTGTTCCTGCCGGCCTTCCGGGCGGACTACCAGGTCCTCGAGGACGCGCAGCGGCTGCCGCCGGTCGCGGTCGACGTGCGCACCCGGCTCGTCCTCGGCGGGCGCGACCCGCAGACGCCGGACGGCACCGCGGAGGAGTGGCAGGAGTACCTCGCCTCGCCCCTCCGGACCGAGGTGCTCGAGGAGGAGGGGCACATGTTCGTGCTGACCGCCGTCGAGCCGCTCGACCTGATCCTCGCCGACGTCCGCGCGGGCAGCAGGCCGGCTCTCGAAGGGGTCCGCTGATGACGGTGGAGTCCCCTCCGGGGGCGGCCTGGACCGAGGCGGAGGTCGCTCGCAACTTCCGCACCTTCATGATCATCTGGGCGGCGCAGCTCGTCGCCCGCCTCGGCAACGGCCTGACGGCGTTCGGCCTCGGCGTGTACGTCTACCGGGCGACCGGGAGCAGCACCTCCGTCGCGCTGGTCACGCTGGCCGCCTTCCTGCCCGGGGTGGTCCTGGCCCCGCTGGGGGGCGTCCTCGCGGACCGGTTCGACCGCCGGCTGCTCATGATCCTGAGCGACGCGTTCTCGGCGGTCGGCCTGGTCGCGCTGCTCCTGCTGGTCGACCGCGGGCTCGGGACGGTGCCCGTCGTCTGCGCCTGCGTCGCGGTCAGCTCGGTCTTCACGTCCGTCATGGACCCTGCCTACCGGGCCACCGTGACGGACCTCCTGACCCCGGACCAGTACGCGCGGGCCGGCGGGCTGGTGCAGTTCGCCGCCGCGTCCCAGTACCTCATCTCACCCGCCATCGCGGGCTTCCTGATGGCGCGGTTCGGGATCGAGGTCGTCCTCCTGATCGACGTCGGCACCCTGGCGGTCACGACCCTCTGCGTCGCGCTCGTCTGGCGAACCATCAGGACCCGGAGGCAGCCGTCGGAGCGCGGCTTCTGGGCCGACTTCGGCTTCGGGGTGGGATTCCTGGCCAGAAACCGGGGGATCACCGTCCTGATGCTCCTGGTGACCCTGGTGACCTTCTGCATGGGCTTTCTCCAGACCCTGCTCACGCCGATGCTCCTCGACCTCTCGAACGAGGAGACCCTGGGGATCGTCCGCTCCGTCGCGGCGATCGGCATGGTGGTCTCGAGCCTGGCCATCGGCATCTTCAACATGGGGAACCGCCACCTCACGTACATGGCCTACGCGCTGGCGGTCGCCGGCGTCGCCGTCCTGCTCCTGGGCGCCACCCCGAACGTGCTCCTGATCGGCGTCCTGGCCTTCGTCTTCTTCATGACCCTCCCCCCGCTCAACACGAGCGTCGAGGTGCTGGTCCGCTCGTCGATCCCGAACGAGACACAGGGGAAGGTGTGGGGCCTCGTCGGGCTCATCTCGCAGCTCGGCTACCTCGTCGCCTACGCCGTCTCGGGCGTGCTGGCCGACGTCGTCTTCAACCCGCTGCTCGTGCCGGGCGGTGCGCTGGCCGGGAGCCTCGGGTCCCTCGTCGGCGTCGGCCCGTCGCGAGGGATCGGCCTGATGCTCATGGTCGTCGGGCTGCTGCTCGTCGCGACGGCCGTCGTGGTCCCCCGGGTAAGGAGTATCCGGAAGCTCGAGAACGACCTGCTCGAACAATCGTGGGAATCAAAGGAGTAAGGCAATGTGGATCGTCGTCATCATCGGGATCGGGCTGCTCACAGCCTTTGCACAGCTCGCCGTACAGGGATTTCCGGCTGACAGCGTCGAGGTGATGAGAGCCGTCCTGCTGCACCAGTTCGCGGTCTCTCACGGGATCATCGCGGTCGGTGGCTTCATCATCAACGTCCTCTACCCCAAGAGGACCGCCGCGCAGCTCGGCTGGCCCAGCGGGCCGTTCCAGGTCAAGTACGGGTTCGCCCAGCTCGGCCTCGGGGTGATGGGCGTGATGTCCATCTGGTTCCAGGGCAACTTCTGGGTCGGCACCCTGGTGACCCTGTACATCTACGGCCTCAGCGGGCTGTGGACCCACACGCAGGAGATCGTGCGGAAGCGCAGGGAGGGCGGCAAGACCGACTGGGTCGAGGTCAGCAACATCGTCCTCGACGTGGTCTACCACGTGGTCCTGACCTGGATGTCGCTGCAGATCCCGGGGATCTGGAGCTTCGAGTGATCAAGCCAGAGTCCCTGTACTCCCGGTACGCGGTGAACGACCTGGTACGGAACAAGGGCGTCAACGCTGCGCTGCTGGTGATCCTGGTCCTGAGCGCGTTCCTGATGGCGACGGGCGCGATGGTGATCGAGCGGCTCGCGGGCTCGGTCGGCCAGCTGTTCGCGCAGGCGCAGCCACCGCACTTCCTGCAGATGCACAAGGGCGACTACGACGAGCGGGCGCTGGAGCAGTTCGCGGCGGACCGCCCGGAGATCGACGCCTGGCTCATCGAGGAGATGCTCGGCTACGACAGCGCGTCGCTCGCCTGGGTGCGCCCGGCGACCGGCGAGTCGGGCGACCTGACCGAGAGCCTGATCGACAACCTCTTCGTCACCCAGAACGAGGAGTTCGACTTCCTGATCGACGAGTCGGGGCAGATCGCGCAGCCCGCGCAGGGCGCGGTGTACGCCCCGGTGGCGTACCAGCAGAAGTTCGGCCTCGAGGCGGGCGACGAGCTCACCGTCCGGACCGACGACGGCCCGTACGCCCTGCGCATCGAGGGGTTCGTCCGGGACTCGCAGATGGCGTCCTCGTTGTCGTCCTCGACGCGGTTCCTCGTCTCCGCCGAGGACTTCGACGGGCTGGAGAGCGCCGGGGGAGCCTCCCCGGAGATCATCGCCGAGTACCGGCTGACCGACGCGGGCGGCGCGAGCGACTTCCAGGCGGCGTACGAGTCCGACCCGGCCCTGCCGACGAACGGCCCGGCGGTCACCGACCAGCAGATCCGGATCATCCACACGATCAGCGACGGCCTCGTCGCGCTGGCCCTGGTCTTCGTGAGCCTGCTCCTCATCGTGATCGCGCTGCTCAACCTCCGCTTCGTGATCCGGGGAACCCTGGAGGACGAGGTCCGTGAGATCGGCGCGATGAAGGCCGTCGGGCTGCCGGACAAGGCGATCACCGGCCTGTATCTCTCGAAGTACAGCGTGATGACGCTCGTCGCCTGCGTGCTGGGGGGCCTCCTCGCCGTCGTCGCGACGAACCTCCTGACGCGGAGCGTCCAGGTGAACTACGCCGAGGCGCCGCTCGGGGTGGCGACCTTCCTGGTGCCGGTGCTCGCGCTGGCCGCCGTCTACGTGATCGTCGTGGCGATCTGCCGTCGTGTGCTCGGCGCGGTGCGGAAGATCGAGGTGGTCAACGCCCTGGTCCACGGCAGCACCCTCGACGAGAAGCAGGCGGCACGCCGCGCGAAGCGGCAGGCCCGGTGGGTCCGGCGGACGAGCCTCACGTCGTCGGCCGGCGACATCAACCTGCGGCTGGCTCTTCTCGACCTGCGGGCCGAGGGCGGGCAGTGGGTCCTCGTCCCGGTCGTCTTCTTCCTGACGGCGGTCCTCATCACGCTGCCGACGAACGTGCTCAGCACCTTCGAGAGCCCCCGGATCGTCACCTACATGGGTGCTCCGGAGACCGACCTGAGGGCCGACGTGCAGTACCAGGAGGACGTCGACGGCGTCCAGGAGGCGCTCGTCGCCGCCATGCGGGGCGACGAGCGCCTGACGGACGTGTCGACGTACGCCAACCTGCAGTACCAGGTCGAGGGCGAGGAAGGTCCCGAGATCCTGCGCGTCGAGATCGGCGACTACTCGGGCGCGACGGTCCGGTTCACCGACGGTGGCGCCCCGGAGGCCGGGCAGATCGCGCTCTCCGCGCTGAACGCGGACAAGTACGGGGTGGCGACCGGCGACGAGCTGACGATCCGGCGGGACGGCGAGCAGGTGACGGTGCAGGTCAGCGGCGTCTACCAGGACGTCACGGCCACGGGCTACACGGCCAAGATGCAGGGCGAGGTGTCGCAGGGTGCCGAGGCCTACGTCGTCTACGCGGCGGTGGCCGAGGGAGTGGACCCCGCCGTCGTCGCGGCCGGGCTCGGGGAGCAGTTCCCGACGACCGTGGTGCTGCCGATGCGGGAGTACGTACGGGACACGTTCTCGAACATGACGAACGCGTTCCGCAACGCGGCCTGGCTGTCCCTGGTCTTCGGGGTCGGCGTGGCGGTCCTGATCACAAGCCTGTTCCTCAAGCTCCGCCTCACGAGGGACCGGTCGAAGATGGGCGTCCTGACCGCCGTCGGCTTCTCGGCGAGCGAGATCGTCGCCCAGGTCCGGATCAAGACGCTGGTCGTGGTCGTCGCCGGGACCGTGCTCGGGGTCGTCTTCTCGGCCACGGCCGGCGAGTCGCTCGTGGGCGGCCTCCTCGCGCTGAGCGGCCTGGGCATCACGCAGCTGTCCTTCATCCCGCAGCCGTGGCTCGTCTACGTGCTGTACCCGCTGGTCCTCGCCGGCGCGGGATACCTCGGCGTGGTCCTGCTCACCCGGGGCATCCGCAGCGCCGACAAGAGCATGTGGCTCAAATGACGATGGGAGACTTCATGCCGAACCAAGGAACCGTGACCCTCGAGTCGCGGGCGCTGACCAAGACGTACTTCTCCACCGACCCGCCCACGCAGGTGCTCGGCGGGATCGACCTGACAGTCCGCGAGGGCGAGTTCGTCGTCATCATGGGGGCGTCGGGCTCGGGCAAGTCGACGTTGCTGTACAGCATCAGCGGGATGGACCGGCCGACGAGCGGGAACGTCCTCCTGGAGGGGCGCGAGCTGACGTCCCTCGACGACGCCGAGATGGCAGGCGTCCGGCTGACACGGATGGGCTTCGTCTTCCAGCAGGCGCACTTCCTCAGCAACCTCGACGTGCGCGACAACATCCTCCTGCCCGCGCTCAAGGCGGCGCCCAAGGAGAAGGACGCCGCGATCGCGCGCGTCGACGCCCTGATGGAGCGGTTCGGGATCGCGCACGTCAAGGACCACGGCATCACCCAGGTGTCGGGCGGTCAGCTGCAGCGCGCCTCGATCTGCCGGGCCCTGGCCGGCGAGCCGTCCATCCTGTTCGCGGACGAGCCCACCGGCGCGCTGAACAGCAGCATGTCGGAGGAGGTCATGAACGCCCTCACGGACGTGCACAGCGACGGCACCACCGTCGTCATGGTGACCCACGACCCGGGCTGCGCCGTGCGGGGCGACCGCGTCATCTACCTCCGGGACGGCCTGCTGGTCGACTCCCGGGAGCTGGGCACCTGGAGCGCCGAGCAGGCCACGCAGCGCGAGGACGACCTGCTCGCGTGGCTCCGGGACCTGGGCTTCTGACGATGCAGCGAGAACGACCAACCACCACAGGAGAGAGGCACATCATGACCGAGCCGGAGTTCAAGAGCGCGCTGGCCGAGTTCACCTCGAAGCCGGCTGACGAGCTGGAGATGACGGACGACCTGTCCGAGATCGGCGTGGACTCGATCAGCATCTTCGAGTTCATGATCAAGGTCGAGGACGTCGTCGGGCGCCAGGGTGTCGACATGGGCGACTCCGTGTCCACCGTGCAGGACCTCTACGACACCGTGCTGGAGGCCGCGAAGCAGCAGGCGTGAGGCTCCACCCGAGGTCGCACGAGACAGTTCCTGGCGCAAAGTGACGGAGAAGCATGGAAAAGGTCGTCATCACTGGAATGGGCGTCGTCAGCCCGATCGGCAAGAACCTTCCTGAGTTCGAGGAGAGCCTGTTCGCCGGGCGCCACGGGATCGTGCCCGTGGATCATTTCGACACCGGCGACGTGGGCGTGCGGGTCTACGCCCCCGTCAAGGGGCTGGACCCGGAGGCGCACTTCGAGTCCCGGGAGCTGCGGCGGATGGACGCGCACCACGTGTTCGGCGTGCTCGCGGCCCGTGAGGCGGTCGAGGCCGCACAGATCGTCGGCGCGGTCGACCCGTACCGGCTCGGGGCCTTCATGAGCACCGGGTTCGGCGGCGTCGACACGCCGCTCGGCGAGCTGGAGACGATGCAGGAGGCGGGGCCGCGGAAGGTCTCGCCCATGCTGGTGCCTCGATGGATCGGCAACATGCTGTCCGGCCTCGTGTCGATCGAGGTCGGCGCACGCGGGCCGGCGCTCGCGCACCTCGCAGCGTGCGCGTCGAGCTCGGCCAGCATCGGCGAGGGGCTGCGCGCGATCCGCCACGGGTACGCGGACGCCGTGGTCTGCGGCGGCTCGGAGGCCGCCACGCACCAGCTGGTGATGGCGGGCTTCGAGAACCTGCGGGCCCTGTCCACCGCCACGGACCCGGACCGCGCGAGCATCCCGTTCGACCAGGACCGGGCCGGTTTCGTGATGGGCGAGGGTGCGGGCGCCCTGGTGCTCGAGAGCGAGTCGCACGCGCGGGCGCGCGGCGCCACCGTCTACGCCGAGGTCTCGGGCTACGGCATCACCAGCGACGCCTGGCACATCACGTCCCCCGGCCCGGAGGGCGAGGCCCTCGACCGGGCGATCACCGACGCGCTCGACGAGGCGGGGGACAGGGACGAGACGGTCTACGTCAACGCCCACGGGACCGGGACCGTCAAGAACGACCAGGTCGAGGCGGCGGCGATCGGCCGCCTGTTCGGCGGCAAGGCGCTGGTGTCGTCGACGAAGTCCATGACCGGGCACCTTCTTGGCGCAGCCGGCGCGGTCGAGGCCATCGCCTCGGTGCTGGCGGTCCGCCGGGGGCTCGTCCCCGCGACCGTGGGGACGACCGACCTCGATGCCGACATGCAGATCGACGTCGTGCGCGGCGGGTCGCGGCCGGCGCAGCTCTCCCGTGCCATCTCGACGTCGCTGGGGTTCGGCGGGCACAACGTGTGCCTCGTCATCGACCACGCGGAGTGACGATCGAGCTGGTCGTCGCGCGGTCGGACCTCCTGGACGGGACCACGTTCGAGCGGATCCGTGCAGGAGTCCCGGCCGCGCGCCGGCGGAGGAGCGACGCCTACCACCGGCAGACGGACCGCTACGCGAGCGTGGTCGCCTTCTCCTTGCTGCAGCACCTCTGGCGGGAGCGGTCGTCCGGTCCCATGCCGGACGTCGTCGTCGGCGAGCTCGGGAAGCCGCGGTTCGACGGGTCTCCCGGCTGGCACTTCAACTGGTCGCACGACGCCTCGGTCTGCGTGTGCGTGCTGTCACCCGTCCCGGTGGGCGTCGACGTGCAGTCGCGGGTGCCGTTCCACGACGGCCTGTTCGACCGCATCGCCGCGCCGGGCGAGCGCGGTCTGCGGGACCCGCTCCTGCGTGCGGACGACCTCAGCCCGCTGTGGACGCGCAAGGAGGCCCTCGTCAAGCGCACCGGGCGGGGGCTCACCACCCCGTTGCAGCAGGTCGACACCGTCTCGGCGCCGGACGTGCTCACCCTGTCCGACGACGCCCTGGGCGTGCGGATCAGCGTCAGCGCGGAGGGGCTGAGCGAGCACGACCTCTTCTCCCGGCTGCGCCCCCGTCGTGTCGAGCCCGCTCCGGGGTCGGCCTCGTGGGTGGGGGAGCCGGGCCGGGGTGCCCTCCGCCGCGTAGACTTCGGGGCATGACGGATCCCCTCTCTCACCCGCCGGCCGACCCGTCCCAGCCAGGTGGTTCCACGAGCGTCCTCGAGCGCGAGGAGACCCGGGAAGAGACGCAGCCGGGCGACCACGAGCGCTTCGCGCACTACGTGCGCAAGAACAAGATCACGGAGTCCGCGGTCACGGGGAAGCCCGTCATCGCGCTGTGCGGCAAGGTCTGGGTTCCCGGCCGCGACCCGAAGAAGTTCCCGGTCTGCCCCGTGTGCAAGGAGATCTTCGACGGTCTCCGCAGCCCGCAGGACGGCGAGGGCGACTCCACCAAGTGACACTGCGCCAGCACAACCAGGCAGAGTCCCCGCTTCCCCGAACCCCGTCGTCCGTCGCCGCCTCCCAGCTGAGCCCTGCGTTCCCGCGGCGCGCCCCCTGGGGCACGGCGTCGAACCTGCGCGCCTGGCAGGCGGAGGCGCTCGAGCTCTACCGCGAGCGGTCGCCGCGCGACTTCCTCGCCGTCGCCACGCCGGGCGCCGGCAAGACCACCTTCGCGCTCCGCGTGGCCACCGAGCTGCTGGAGCAGGGCGAGGTGCGCCGTCTGACGATCGTGGCGCCCACCGAGCACCTGAAGCACCAGTGGGCCGACGCCGCGGCCCGCGTCGGCATCCGGATCGACCCGTCGTTCAAGAACAGCCAGGGCCGGCACGGCGCGCACTACGACGGCGTCGCGGTGACCTACGCGCAGGTGGCCGCCAACCCCGCGCTGCACCGGGCGCGCACCGAGGCGGGCCCCACGCTGGTGGTCCTCGACGAGGTGCACCACGGCGGTGACGCGCTCACGTGGGGTGACGCGGTGCGGGAGGCGTTCGAGGACGCCACGCGAAGGCTCGCCCTGACGGGCACGCCGTTCCGCAGCGACACGTCGCCCATCCCGTTCGTCACCTACGAGCAGGACGCCCAGGGCATCCGCCGGTCCAAGGCCGACTACACGTACGGCTACGGCGAGGCCCTCCGGGACCACGTCGTGCGGCCGGTGCTCTTCATGTCCTACACCGGCAACATGCGCTGGCGCACCAAGGCGGGGGACGAGGTGAGCGCGCGCCTCGGCGAGCCGCTCACCAAGGACATGACCTCGCAGGCCTGGCGTACCGCGCTGGACCCGGAGGGCGAGTGGGTCCCGTCGGTGCTGGCGGCGGCCGACAAGCGGCTCACCGAGGTGCGGCGTGGCATCCCCGACGCGGGCGCCCTCGTCATCGCCACCGACCAGACCGACGCGCGCGCCTATGCCGCGCACCTCGCGCGGATCACGGGCAAGCAGCCCACCGTCGTGCTCTCGGACGACGAGGGAGCGAGCGGCCGCATCGACGAGTTCGCGTCGGGCGACGGACGGTGGATGGTGGCCGTCCGGATGGTGTCCGAGGGCGTGGACGTGCCGCGACTCGCGGTCGGCGTCTACGCCACGAGCGCGTCGACGCCGCTGTTCTTCGCGCAGGCCGTGGGCCGGTTCGTCCGGGCGCGGAAGCGGGGCGAGACGGCGTCGATCTTCCTGCCGAGCGTGGCGCCCCTGCTGGTGCTGGCCAACAGCATGGAGGAGGAGCGCGACCACGCGCTCGACCGGCCCCGCACCGCCGAGGAGCAGGGCATCGACTACGACCCGGAGGCGGCGCTGCTCGCGGCCGCGAACCGGGAGGAGAAGGCGTCCGGCGACCTGGTGCAGGGCACCTTCCAGGCGCTGGAGGCGCAGGCCAGCTTCGACCGCGTCCTGTTCGACGGCGGGGAGTTCGGCACGGGCGGCGACCTGGGCTCCGCGGAGGAGCTCGACTTCCTCGGCCTGCCAGGGCTGCTCGAGCCCGACCAGGTGACCACGCTCCTGCGGCAGCGGCAGGCGGAACAGCTCAAGTCCCGCGGCGGGGCGCCGAGCGCCCGCGAGGTGGAGGCGCAACGCGCCGAGCACGAGCACCGGAGGGCGGGAGAGCTGCGCAAGGAGCTGTCGAAGCTCGTCGGGGCGTGGGCCAAGCGCAGCGGGCAGCCCCACGGCCTGGTCCACACCGAGCTGCGGAAGCGGTGCGGCGGCCCGGAGGTCCCGCTCGCCACGGCCGACCAGCTGGAGGCACGGGTGGAGCAGGTGCGTCGCTGGTTCGTGGGCGCGAAGTAGCGATTCTCGTCGGATCGTGAGGCGACACGCCGCCGCGTGACGTCTACGCCTGCCCGTGGGTCCGTCCTGCCCTACCTTGGGCACATGAACGACGAGCCCCGGGGCACCGGCGCCCCGCGCACCGCTGTGCCGCCGCAGGACTCGCCGCCAGCATCTCCGCAGAGCCTCCCCGCCGCGCGGCTGCCTGCGGTGCGGTCCTCGGTGGCGCTGCTCACGGACCGCTACGAGCTGACGATGCTGCAGGCCGCGCTGGCCGACGGCACCGCGCACCGGCACTGCGTGTTCGAGGTCTTCACACGACGCCTGCCCCCGGGCCGCCGCTACGGCGTCCTGGCGGGCACCGGTCGCGTCCTGGAAGCGCTGCCACACTTCAGGTTCGCCGACGAGGAGCTGGAGTTCCTCGAGCGCACGGGCATCGACGACTCCCGCACGCTCGACTACCTCGCGGGCTACCGCTTCAACGGCTCGATCCGGGGATACGCCGAGGGCGAGACCTTCTTCCCCGGCTCGCCGGTGCTGCAGGTCGAGGGCACCTTCGCCGAGGCGGTCGTCCTCGAGACGCTCGTGCTGTCGATCCTCAACTACGACTCGGCGGTCGCGTCGGCGGCGTCGCGCATGACGAGCGCGGCGGGTGACCGGCCGTGCCTCGAGATGGGCGCGCGCCGGGCGCACGAGCAGGCGGCCGTGGCCGCCTCGCGCGCGGCGGCGGTGGCGGGCTTCGCCGGCACCTCGAACCTGGAGGCCGGGCTCCGCTACGGCCTGGACACGATCGGCACGGCGGCCCACGCGTTCACGCTCCTGCACGACGACGAGCGGTCCGCGTTCGTGTCGCAGGTCGAGTCGCTCGGGGTCGGCACCACGCTCCTCGTCGACACCTACGACGTGCGCAAGGGAGTCCAGACCGCCGTCGAGGTGGCGGGTACGGGGCTCGGGGCGGTCCGGCTGGACTCCGGGGACCTCGGCGTGCTGGCGGCCGAGGTGCGGCGCCAGCTCGACGAGCTCGGCGCCACGGAGACCTCGATCGTCGTCACGTCCGACCTCGACGAGCACGCCATCGCGGCCCTCGCCGCCGCACCCGTCGACGTCTACGGCGTCGGCACGGCGCTCGTCACGGGCTCCGGCGCACCGACGTGCGGCATGGTCTACAAGCTCGTCGCCCGCGAGGACGCGACCGGCGTGCTGCAGCCGGTGGCCAAGGCGTCGGCCAACAAGGCGTCCGTGGGTGGCCGCAAGAGCGCCGGCCGTCGCCTCGGTGACGACAGCCGGGCCACCGAGGAGATCCTCGTGACCGGTCCGGACGAGGCGGTCTCCGGCTGGGTTCCGGAGAGCGAGGACGTGCGACCGCTGCTCGTCCCCCTGGTGGTCGACGGCGCCGTGGACTCGCGCTGGGTGGGGGCGTACGGGGTGCAGAACGCGGCCGCGAACCACCTCGCCTCCCGGGGTGAGCTGCCGTTGACGGGGCTGCGGCTGTCGGCCGGCGACGCGGCGATCCCGTCGGTGGACCTGCGACTGCCCTGAGCCCCGGGCCAGCGACGGTGCGTCTGCGCAACAGTCAGGTCACGGCGCGGCGCCCCGGCGGGCCAAGGCCGACGAGCAGGCCCCTGTTCGGCCTAGAGTGGGGGGGTGACTTCTTCCCTCACGCCGCTGATCGTGCCCGTGGGATCCGCAGGGACGGCTGTCGAGGAGGACACCAGCACGAGCGCCGCCCACGGGCTGGCAGACCCGTGGGTGACCATCGTCTGGAACGATCCGGTGAACCTCATGTCGTACGTGAGCTACGTCTTCGAGAGCTATTTCGGCTACCCGCCCGTCAAGGCGCGCACCCTCATGCTGCAGGTGCACCAGGAGGGCCGCGCCGTCGTGTCCACCGGGGGTCGTGAACGCATGGAGGTCGACGTGCAGGCGATGCACGGGTTCGGCCTGTGGGCCACGCTGCAGCAGTCGGGCGCGACCGGCGCCGCGGGCGCGCAGGGAGCGGCATGACTCCCTTCCGCGCGATGCGGCGTGGGTACGAGTCCCAGTTCGAGCCCGTCGAACGAGCAGTCCTCGCCAAGGTGGCGCGGGACGTCGTCGGGCTGCTCCGGGAGGAGGCAGGGCTCGGGCCGACGGCGCCGCAGCCGGCCACCGACCCCGCGTCGCCCTGGGCGTCGGCCGAGGACGGGCGGGCGCGGGCCGGCTCGTCCCGCCCCGTGTGGACCACGGGCGACAGCCTGCGCAGCCCTGACGACCTGAGCTCCCTGACCGGCCCCACGGACGCCGAGCTCGCCCGCATGACGGGCCTGACGGGCGTGGCCCGCGTGCCGTCCGACCCGGCCGTGCTGCGGCTGCTGCCGGACGCGAGCAAGGACGACCCGGACGTGGCGGCGGAGTTCCGGCACCTCACCCAGGCCGACCTCGCGCAGTCCAAGGTGGCTCGCCTGGAGGCGCTGGCCGACCTGCTCGACCCGCGGGACGCCCCTGAGCGGGCGCTGGCCCAGGCGGGCCGCCACGGGGCGTCACAGCCCGTCCGGGTCCGCCGCGAGGACGCCGCGATGATCTCGGGCGCCCTGAACGACGTCCGGCTCGTCATCGCGGAGCGCCTGCGCCTCGACTCGGACGAGGACGTGGAGCGGCTCACCGACCAGGTCATGTGGGAGAACGAGGCGGGGAACGAGGTCCCGGTCGCCGACGACGAGCGCGCCGCGGCCCGGTTCTGGGCGGGCGTCTTCGTGATCACGGGCATCGCGCTGGAGAGCCTCGTCGACGTGATGCTGGCCGACCTCCGCCGCAGCGCGGGGATGGACCCGGGCCCCGAGCCCGAGTGACTACCTCGGCGGAGAACTAGCGCGGAGAACTCTGCCGAGACGGTGCCTTCGTCGGACGAGGTGACTATCTCGGCGCGCCCGGCGTGAGCGCCGCCAGGACCGCCGGGGCCAGCAGCCGGAAGGCCGTGCCGCGGTGGCTGATCGCGTTCTTCTCCGCGGGGTCCAGCTCGGCGGCGGAGCGGCCGCCCGGGGCGGCCTGCTCGTCGGGCACGAGGACCGGGTCGTAGCCGAACCCGTTCGTGCCACGTGGCGAGCGCAGCAGGACGCCGCGCATCTCGCCGAGACGCACCTCCTCGTGCCCGTCGGGCGTCACGAGGGCCGCCGCGCAGACGAAGCCGGCGCCACGGTGCTCGTCGCGCACGTCCGACAGCTGGGCGAGGAGCAGCTCCAGGTTGCCGGCGTCGTCGCCGTGCCGGCCGGACCAGCGGGCCGAGAAGATGCCGGGAGCCCCGCCGAGCACGTCCACGGCGAGGCCGGAGTCGTCGGCGACGGCAGGCAGGCCGGTCGCCCGGGCCAGGGCGCGGGCCTTGAGCAGCGCGTTCTCGGCGAAGGTGACGCCGTCCTCGACGGGCTCGGGAGCGCCCAGGTCGCCGGCGGTCGCCACCGCGCCCTCGCCCATGTCGAGCCCGGCCTCGGCCAGGATCGCCGTCAGCTCGACGAGCTTCTTGCGGTTGTGGGTCGCCAGGACGAGGCGGACGCCGTCGGGCACCATCACCGGGTGAGCTCCTGCGCCAGGGCCGCCTGCTGGATCGCGGTGAGCTGACGGGTGCCGGCCACGGCCAGGTCGAGCAGCGCGTCGAGCTCGGCCCGGTCGAACGGTGCGTGCTCGGCCGTGCCCTGCACCTCGACGAACGTGCCCGAGCCGGTCACCACGACGTTCATGTCGGTCTCCGCGCGGACGTCCTCGACGTACGGCAGGTCGAGCATCGGGACGCCGTCGATGATGCCGACGCTCACCGCGGCCACGGTGTCGGTCAGCACGGGCTTGCCGCGTGAGGCGATGTGGCCGTGGCGGGCGCCCCAGGCCACGGCGTCGGCGAGCGCCACGTAGGCGCCGGTGATCGCGGCGGTGCGGGTGCCGCCGTCGGCCTGGAGCACGTCGCAGTCGAGCACGATGGTGTTCTCGCCGAGGGCGGAGACGTCGATGATCGCGCGCAGCGAGCGCCCGATGAGCCGCGAGATCTCGTGCGTGCGGCCCCCGATGCGGCCCTTGACGCTCTCGCGGTCGGACCGGGTGGAGGTGGCGCGGGGGAGCATGGCGTACTCAGCGGTGACCCAGCCCTCGCCGGAGCCCTTGCGCCAGCGCGGCACGCCCTCGGTGAAGGAGGCGGCGCACAGCACGCGCGTACGGCCGAACTCGACGAGCACGGAGCCCTCGGCCTCGTCGAGCCAGCCGCGCGTGATGGTCACGGGGCGGAGCTGGTCGGGGGTGCGCCCGTCGGCGCGGAGAACGGCAGGGGGAGTGGAGGTCACGCACCCAACCCTAACCGCCCCCGCCCGCCCTCCCCCTGTACCGACAGCGGGACGGGGCTTCAGAGCAGGTAGACCGCTCCCGGCGTCGCCACGTCGATGTGGCCGTCGTACACCTCGCGCGCCTCCGCCACGGAGGCGGCGGGGTCGTTCCAGACGGGCAGGTGGGTGAGCAGGAGGCGCCTGGCCCCGGCGTCGGACGCCACGAGGCCCGCGCGGCGGCCGGTGAGGTGGATGCCGGGCTCGACGCCGTCGTCGCGGCCCTCGACGAAGGCGGACTCGGAGAGCAGGAGGTCCACGTCGCGGGCGAGGGCGACGACGCCGTCGCACCGGTCGGTGTCGCCGGTGTAGGCGAGCGTGACGTGCTCGCCCGGGCTCACGGACGACGGGGCGGTGACCCGGACGCCGTACGCCTCCACGGGGTGGAACACGCGGTACGGCTCGAGCGTGAAGGGGCCCACCTGCACGGCGGAGCCGGGCGACCAGACGCGGAAGTCGTAGTCGGCGTCCATGGACTCGCCGTCGCTCAGGCCGTAGGCGAGGGCGACGCGCTCGGCCGCCCCGGACGGGGCGAAGACGGGCAGGCGCCGGCCGGTGCCGGTGCGCAGGGACCCGCGCTCGGGGTGATAACGCAGGTAGACGAAGAGGCCGGAGAGGTCGGCGCAGTGGTCGGGGTGCAGGTGGGAGATGCCTACCGCGTCGAGCAGGAGCGGGTCCACCAGGGACTGCAGCGCGCCGAGGCCGCCGTTGCCCAGGTCGAGGACCACGTTCCAGTCGCGGCCCTCGTGGCCGGCGGCCTCGGCGACGTCGGCCGGGACCTGGAGCAGGTAGGTGGAGGCGGGCGACCCGGGCCCGGGGAAGGAGCCGGAGACGCCCACGGTGACGAGACGCATCAGACGGCCTCCACGAGGCTGACCTCGGGGCCGAGGAACCGGCGGGCGAGCACGGAGAACGGCGCGGCGCTGCCGGTGGTCAGGAAGCGGTGCTCGGGCGGCCCGGCGAGCGGCGAGCGCTCCAGGCCGTGCTCCACGAGGTTGCGGTACACGTCCTTCGCCGTCTCGTCAGCGCTGGACACGAGGGTGACGCCCTCGCCCATCACGTACGAGATGGCGCCCGCGAGCAGGGGGTAGTGCGTGCAGCCCAGGACGAGCGTGTCGACGCCGGCCTCGCGCACGGGGTCGAGGTACTCGTGGGCGTACTTCAGCACCTCGTCGCCGGAGGTCTGGCCGTCCTCGACGAGGCGCACGAACTCGGGGCACGCGGCGGTCGTGAGGCGCAGCCCGGGGGCCACGGCGAACGCGTCGTCGTAGGCGCGCGACCGGATGGTGGCCTTCGTGCCGATGACGCCGATCCGGCCGCTGCGGGTGGCGGTGACCGCGGTCCGCGCGGCGGGCAGGATCACCTCGACCACGGGGATGCCGCGGCGGTCGGTGTAGCGCTCCCGCGCGTCGCGCAGCGCCACGGAGGACGCGGAGTTGCAGGCGATGACCAGCATCTTGACGCCGTCGTCGACCAGGCGGTCCATGACCGCGAGCGCCATCGCGCGCACGGCGGCGAGGGGCTTGGGCCCGTAGGGGCTGTTCTCGGTGTCGCCGAGGTACAGCACCTGCTCGTGGGGCAGCTGGTCGAGGATGGCCCGGGCGACGGTCAGCCCGCCGACTCCCGAGTCGAAGATCCCGATGGGCGCGTCGTTCACCCGAGGAAGCCTAGCCGTGACCTGTTGCCCAGGGCGTGACCCGTGACTCGCGCCACGCGTGACGCGGACCACGCGGCACACGCCGTCGTGCGCCTGCGGGGCCGGGCGGTCAGGAGGTGCCCGCAGACCGCTCCGCGGCACGTCGCAGGCCCGTGACCAGGGCGCGCCAGCCGATCATCGTGATGGCGAGGAAGACGGCGGTCACGCCGGCGAAGGCCCAGGCGACGCCGTCGCCGGCGAGGGCACGCAGGGCCAGGCCGAGCGCCACGGTGGTGCACCAGACGAGCACGCCCACGGGCCAGAGGCGGTCGGGGGAGCGCCACGCGCGGGTCCAGGCCCAGCCCACGGCGGCACCGACGGCGAACGGCCACACGACGCGCACGAACGCCTCGGCGAGGGAGCCGTCGTGCGAGGCGATGCCGATCAGGGCGAACGCCGCGACGCTGACGGTGTCCGCGACGACGGCCGGCCATACGGGGGAGCTCTTCACGGTCCTGAGGGTATCTGCCGCCCGGTGGCGGAATCTCCACGGCGCGACACGCCGGGGCGACACGACGTGTCGGAAATTTACAGACCTGAAACTTGTCGCACCTCTTGCGGACTCACCCACCGACCAGGATTCTGGGTGCCCCGCCGATCGGCGGGAACCATGACGAAGGAGACAGCATGCGCAGGAACTTCTCCCGCACCGTGCTCGGCGGGCTGGCAGCGATGGCGCTGACCAGCGCCGCCGCCGTGGCCCTGGTGGCACCCTCCCAGGCCCAGCCGAACCCCCACGCCTCGGACGTGGCGGTCCACGCCGCCGCGACGACGCGGGCGGCCCACGACAAGGTCGTCGAGTACTGGACCCCGGCCCGCATGCGCGCCGCGATCCCGGCCGAGACGCTGGTCGACGCCAAGGACAAGAGCACCGCCGGCGGCACCGTCGCTGCCGGCAAGCCCACCGCGGTGTCCCCGCAGGGCCAGCCGGCCGGCAAGGCCAAGCCGGGCGGCGGCAGCGGGTTCCTCGGCGACTACTACACGGGCGGCGGCGCCGTGGTCGCCACCACAGGCAAGGTCTTCTTCACGCTCGGCGGCTCGAACTACGTGTGCTCGGGCAGCGCCGTGACGTCCGGCAACGAGGACGTGGTCCTCACCGCAGGCCACTGCCTCAACGAGGGCCCCGGCGCCTACGCGACCAACTTCGCGTTCGTCCCGGCCTACGACGACGGCGCCCGCCCCTACGGCACCTTCACCGCCCGGCAGCTCGTCACCACGACGCAGTGGCGCGACAGCGGCGACTTCGACTACGACATCGGCTTCGCCGTCATGAACACGGTCGGCGGCCAGCACCTCACCGACGTGGTGGGCAGCCAGGGCATCGCGTTCAACCAGCCGCGCGGCCAGTACATGCACGCGTTCGGCTACCCGGCCGCGCGGCCCTACGACGGCACCGACATCGCCTGGTGCCACGGCACCACCGTCGCCGACACCTGGGGCGGCAGCCAGGACCACGCCCTCTCGTGCAACATGACGGGCGGGTCCTCCGGCGGTCCTTGGTTCGCCGGCTACAACACGACCACCGGCGTCGGCACGCTCGGCTCGGTCAACTCGTTCGGCTACACGGGTCTGAAGAACTACATGTTCGGCCCGTACCTCGGCTCGGTGGCGCAGAGCCTCTACACCACGGCCTCCGGCCTGTGACACCGACGCCGAGGTAGTGCGTTCGTCCGACGAAGGCACTACCTCGGCAAGGACAGCCCGCCGGGGTAGTGCGTTCGTCGGACGAACGCACTACCTCGGCGTCCGGCGTCGTCACACCCCCAGCCGACGGCGCAGCTCGCGCACCTGCCGCCGGGAGACCTCCACCCGGCTGCGCTGCCGGTCGTTCATGACGAGGACGAGGGCGCCCTTGAAGTCGGGCACGAGCTCACGGACGTGGTCGAGGTTCACGAGGTAGGACCGGTGCGTCCGGTAGAAGTGGCCGTGCAGGCGACGCTCCAGCTCGTTGAGCGACCAGGTCACGAGCAGGCGGTCCTCCGACAGCTTGAGGTAGGAGTACCCGCGCGCCGCGCTCGCGTAGACGATCGCCGACGGCTCCACCAGCACGGTCCTGCCGTCCTTCTGCACCGGGACCCGGGACAGCGGCGCGACCTGGGTCTCGGCCGGGCCCGCCGCCGACGCGGCCGCGGTGCCGCCGCCCTCGCCGTCGTCCACCACGCCGCCGAGCGCCCGCTCGAGGGCCCGGCGCAGCCGGTCGGAGTCGAACGGCTTGACGAGGTAGTCGGCCGCAGCCAGGTCGAACGCGGCGACGGCGTGGTCCGGGTAGGCCGTGGTGAAGATGACCTTGGGCGGGTGCGGCAGGTCGCGCAGAGCCGCGGCGACCTCGAGGCCGCCCGCTCCCGGCATGCGGACGTCCAGCAGGACCAGGTCGTAGGGGATCGACCGGAGCAGGACCAGGGCTTCCTCGCCGTTGGCGGCCTCACCCACGATCTGCACGTACCCGATCTCCTCCAGCAGGTAGCGGAGCTCGGCACGGGCCGGGGCCTCGTCATCGACGATCAAGGCGCGGGGGCGCATCCCGTCAGCGTAGCGGCATCCTGATGTCCACGACGGTGCCGCCGCCGGGCGAGGACTGGATGTCCAGGGCGAACCGTTCGCCGAACAGCGTCGCGAGCCGGAGCGAGATGTTCCGCAGCCCCACGCCGCTCCGCCCGGACCGTCCAGGGCCGCCGTCCCCGGACGGCCAGTCGTCGCCCGGCTCGCCGGCCGCCGGGGACCCGTTCGTCAGCCGTTCCAGCACGTCCGCCGGGATCCCCACGCCGTCGTCCGTGACCCGGATCGACGTGGTGCGCGTGAGCGGGTCCACCCGGGCCCGGAGCGTCACGGTCCCACCCTCCACCTTGTCGGCGAGGCCGTGCTTGACGGCGTTCTCGACCAGCGGCTGGATCATCAGCACGGGCACGTGCGCCGTCAGCACCTGCGGGTCGATGTCGTACCGCACCCGGAGCCGGTCGCCGAACCGGGCCTGCTCCAGGGAGAGGTACGTGCGCACGAAGAAGTACTCCTGCGCGAACTCCGCGACCTGCCCCTCCTGGCGCACGGCGTACCGGAAGAAGTCCGACAGCCGCAGCAGGAGCTGGCGGGCCTCGTCCGGGTCGGTGCGCGACTTCGACGCGATCGTGTTGAGCACGTTGAAGAGGAAGTGGGGGTTGATCTGCGCCCGTAGCGCGTCGAGGCGGGCGTCGGCGGCGAGCTTGCGCTCGCGGTCGAGCTCGGCCAGCTCGACGTGGAGGGACAGGATGGCCGCCATGTCCTCGACCTGGTCGCGCGGGACCGGCCCGGTCCCCGCACGGAAGACGCCCACCGTGCCGACCACCCGGGTGCCCACCGTGAGGGGCACCACGACCGCCGAGCGGAGCCGGCAGCCGGGGTCGGCGCACGCGAGCGCGCGGGGGGTGCCGCCGACGACGGTCCGTCCCTTCGCGATCACGCGCCCCGCCAGGGTGGACGCGACCGTCGCGCCGGCGCGGTGGTGGTCGTCGCCGGCCCCCACGAACGCGAGGACCGTCTCCCGGTCCGTGATGGCGACGGCGTCGCCGCCGAGCAGGGGCAGCAGCAGCTCGGCGGTGCGACGTGCGGCGTCGGCGGTGAGCCCCGACCGCAGCGGCATGGAGCGGCGCACCGGCAGGCCGGCGCCCGCCCGACCGGACCGGGTGCCCCCGTGCCCCGCCTCGGCACGCGCGCTCTCCCGCGCGCCCCGGCGCAGGCCCGTCGCGGCGCGCGGCCCGCGCAGCGCCGACGGGTAGCCCACGACCAGCAGCACCGAGACGACGGTCCCGGCCACGACGGTGGTCCCGACCGCCAGGGGCGGCGACACGATCACCTGCGTCACGAGGTAGACGAGCGCCCAGGTGGCGACGAGCGCCCCGGCGAGGACGCCGCTACCCGCCCGCACGGCGGCCTCCCCGGCGGCGCGGGCCCGCGGTGTTCGCGATCGTGAGCCGGGCGAGCCGCTCGGCCTGCCGGTCCCCGGCCGTGCCGTGCAGGGTCAGCCACTGCTGCTCGACGTCCGGCGGCGGGGCGGTCCGGCGGGACACGAGGACACAGACCGCCGTCGCGAGCGGCGCGGCGACGAGGGTGGGCGTCACGAGCATGTCGTCGAGCCCGGGCCCGACCGGGAGGGCGCCCACGACGAACATCGCCACGGTGCTCAGCCCGCCGGTCGCCATGCCCGCGACGGCCCCGGCCGCCGTCGTCCCGCGCCACCAGATGGCGAGGATGAAGACCGGGGTGAGCGCCGAGCCGGCGACCGCGAACGCCCACGTGACCATCGCCGCCACGATCGAGGGCACGGTCGAGGACAGGTTCTCCGGCCGCAGGACCAGGGCGAGCACGGCCGCCGCCACGGCGACGACCGCGGTGCTGGCGCGGCCCGCCCAGACGGCCTGCTTCTGGGTGGCACCAGGGTTGATGTGCCTCTCGTACACGTCGTGGCCCCAGGACGCCGCCGCCGCGAGCAGGAGCCCCGCGATCGTCGACATCACCGCGACCAGCGCGCCGGCCGCGATGACGGCGAGGCCCTGGTCGCCACCGTAGATGCGGCCCAGCACCGGGAGGGCGTGCTCGGGCACGCGCAGCACCCCGTCGACGGTGAGCTCCTGGAGCCACGGCCGGTCCGGGGCGGCACGCGCGATGACGTCGCGGGAGGCGGTGCCGAGCATGACGGCCAGGGCGTAGAAGAGGCCCGCCAGCCCGATGACCCACACCGTGGTCATCCGGGCGGCCGTGCCGGTGGGGCTCGTGAAGTACCGGTTCATCACGTGGGGGAGCCCTGCCGTCCCCATGACCAGGGTGAGGATGAGGGCGAACTGCGCGAGCGGGCCGTAGGCGGCGCCCGGCTCCCCGAACGTGGCGTCCGCGCCCGGCTCCAGCCGGTTCTCCTCGGGCTGCAGGTGCCAGCCCGCCGAGTCGTGCACGGGGTTGGCGAGCGGCTCGGACGACAGGTGCGAGACGGCGCCGGCGTAGCCGAAGCCACCGGCCAGCACCGCCCCGGCGAGCCACACCAGGGCGGCCAGCAAGACCAGGAACTGCACCGCCTGCGTCCACGTGGTCCCGCGCATCCCGCCGAACGCCACCAGGACGGCGATGACGGCGGTGGACACCACGACGCCCGTCGCGTAGGCGGAGATGCCCGGCAGGCCGCGCCCGACGAGGAGCTGCCAGGTCATCCCGCTCCCCACCGCCTGGGGCACGAGGTAGGACAGGATGACCAGCTGCACCACGGCGACGGCGACCAGCCGGACCCGTTCGGAGCCGAGCCGCCGTCCGAGGAAGTCGGGGATGGAGAACTCGCCGAACCGGCGCAGCGGCGCGGCGACGAAGAGCAGCACGGGCACGAACCCGGCGGCGAAGCCGACGGCGTACCAGACGCCGTCCAGCCCCGACACGTAGACGGCGGCGGCGACCCCGAGGAACGACGCCGCCGAGAAGTAGTCCCCGCAGATCGCGAGCGCGTTGGTGGCGACGCCGACCCGCTGGCCCGCCAGGTAGAAGTCGACGGTCGACGTCCCGCGCGGGCGCACCAGGAGCGTGATCACCGCGATGATCGCGATGACGATCGCGAGGGTGCCCGCGCCCGCGGCGTTCACTGCTGGTCCTCGTGCCGGTCGGCGCCGTCGGCCCCGGGATGGTCGCCGCCCAGCATCCGGGACTCGACGGCGTTCGAGAGCGTCGCGGCGGCGAGGCCGACGACGAGGAAGAAGGCGTAGAGGCCGAACGCCGCCATGGCGAAGCCGGGGCTCAGCCCGCCCTCGATGCGCGCGTCGGACCACCAGCCGAGGGTCAGCGACAGCGCCGGGACCCCGGTCACGACCGCGAGGAAGAGCAGGAAGTGCGTGATGGCCACGCGCCGCAGCGTGCGGAAAGCCGCGTCCACCTCCGCGGGGGTGTCGTGCTCGTCCACGTCGTCGGGATCCATGCACAGCACCCTAGGGACACTGGCCTATGAGGACGACCTGCTCAGGCGCCACGCCGTCCGCAGCAGGATCACCGCGCCGCCGGCGACCATGACGAGCCCCATGCCGGGGAGGGCCTTGCCCCAGGAGTCCGTGGCGGCGCTGACCTCGACGAGCCGGACCACCTGCCAGGCCGCGAGGAACGCGACAGGCAGGCCCGCGACCAGGCAGTGCGCCACCGCGACCCGGCGGAAGGGGAGCACGGCACCCGCGAGGGCGACGAACGCGGCGCAGAGCGTCCACAGGCCAGGCCCGGCGTGACCGGGGATGGACCCGACCGGCGTCGACACCCACGGCAGCACCGACCCCACGACGATGATCAGCCCCCCGAGGATCATGCCCACGCTGCCCGGGTGCAGGACGCGCCGGCGTACGGCGGTTCCGGAGGTGCTCGACGTCGAGGCCATGGCACCGATGGTAGGGGCTCCGGGCGCCGTTGCGGGAGGGAGCCTGGCGAACGGGGCCACTGTCCCCGCGAGCGGTCGCCCAGGGCCCGCGGACGGTCCGGAACTTCCGGCAGGTGCCGTTCGTGGGCGGTCTTCGACCGCTCACGAGACCGGGGCCACCGTCCGTACGTTCGGCCCTTGCGGCGCGCCCGGTCCTACCGATTCGCTCACCCTGGGGGCATTCCGTCACGGACAGACCACGCAAAGGAGCGTAGACATGGCTGACACGGCTGAAGGCGCGGGTGGCGCACCGCCGCCAGGCGCGGAACCGGACAACGACTGGCGCAAGGAGTACTGGCGCAAGAACCTTCGCCTGATGGTCGTCCTGCTGGTGATCTGGTTCATCGTCTCGTTCGGCTGCGGCATCCTCTTCGTCGAGCAGCTCAACGAGGTGGTCATCGCCGGCTTCCCGCTCGGGTTCTGGTTCGCGCAGCAGGGGGCGATCTACACGTTCATCATCCTCATCCTCGTCTACGCGGTGCGGATGGACAGGCTCGACGACGAGTACGGCGTCAGCGAGCGCAACGGTGACGGGAGCCGGGCATGACCGACATCCAGTTCTGGGCGCTGTTCTTCGTCGTCCTGACCTTCGCCGTCTACATCTTCATCGCGTGGCGCAGCCGCGTGAAGGAGACCAAGGGCTTCTTCGTCGCCGAGCAGAACATCCCGAGCATCGCCAACGGCGCCGCCGTGGCCGCCGACTGGATGTCGGCGGCGTCGTTCATCTCGATGGCCGGCCTCATCGCGTTCCTCGGGTCCGACGGCTCCATCTACCTCATGGGCTGGACCGGTGGCTACGTTCTGCTGGCCCTGCTGCTCGCCCCCTACCTGCGCAAGTGGGGCAAGTTCACCGTCCCGGAGTTCGTGGGCGACCGCTACTCCGAGACCGTGCGGTCCGTGTCCGCCCTCGTGGCGATCATCGTGTCCTTCACCTACGTGGTGGGGCAGATGGCGGGCGGCGGCATCGTCTTCAGCCGGTTCCTCAACCTGGAGACCGCGGGCGGCGTCGCTGTCGCCGCGGCCGTCATCTTTGCGTACGCCGTGCTGGGCGGCATGAAGGGCATCACCTGGACCCAGGTGGCGCAGTACTCCGTGCTGATCGTGGCGTACCTGATCCCCGCCTTCGCGGTGGCGCAGACGATGACGGGCATCCCGGTGCCGCAGATCTCGTTCGGCCAGATCCTCGGCGAGCTGAACGCCATCAGCGCCGAGTTCGGCCTCAGCCAGTACACCGAGGCCTTCACCGCCAGGCCGCAGCTCGACGTCTTCCTGGTGACCCTGTCGCTGATGATCGGCACCGCGGGCCTGCCGCACGTGATCATCCGCTTCTACACCACCAAGACGGTTCGTGGGGCGCGCTACTCGGCGTTCTGGGCCCTCGTGTTCATCGGCCTGCTCTACACGACGGCCCCGGCCGTGGGCGCGTTCACCAAGCTGAACCTCCTGGAGGGCGTGCAGGGGGTCGCCGCGAACGCGCTCCCGTCCTGGATCCAGAACTGGGCCGCCACCGGCCTGGTCACGGTCAGCCCGGGTGTCGAGACCATCAACACGATCAGCAACAACGCCACCTCCGGCGCCGACCTCATCGTGAACAACGACATCCTGGTCCTGGCCAGCCCGGAGATCGCCGGCCTCCCGGCCCCGATCGTCGGCCTGGTCGCGGCGGGCGGCCTGGCGGCCGCCATGTCGACGGCGGCCGGCCTGCTGCTGGTCATCTCGTCGTCCGCCTCGCACGACCTCTACTTCCGGTACCTGGACCACAACGCGAGCGAGTCCCGTCGCCTGCTGGTCAGCCGGATCGCCATGGCGGCCGCGGTCCTGGTCGCGATCTACTTCGGCATCAACCCGCCGGCGTTCGTGGCCCAGGTGGTCGCCTTCGCCTTCGGGCTCGCCGCGTCGACGTTCTTCCCGATCCTGCTCCTGGGGATCTTCTGGAAGAGAGCGAATGCCGTCGGCGCGGTGAGCGGCATGGTCGTGGGGCTCGTGTTCACGGCGAGCTACATGATCTACACCCTCCCGGTGTTCGGGACGGCGGCCAACGAGCACGTCCTGGGCATCAGCCCCGAGGGCATCGGCGCCATCGGCGCCCTGGTCAACGCGATCGTGACGGTCGTCGTGTCGTTGCTGACCAAGCCACCGTCGCACGAGGTCCAGGAGATGGTCGAAGGCATCCGGTACCCGTCCGCGCGGCGGACGGAGACCACCTCCGCCTGACGCTCCACCCACGCCCGACCCCGGTGCCGAGGTAGT
The DNA here is from genome assembly GCF_003946865.1 of Antribacter gilvus. Lineage (GTDB taxonomy): Bacteria > Actinomycetota > Actinomycetes > Actinomycetales > Cellulomonadaceae > Antribacter > Antribacter gilvus. The sequence continues at coordinate 6,865 of NZ_QXTH01000002.1, read as the reverse complement.
GCGTCCGTCCGACGAAGGCACTACCTCGGCCCTCCCCCAGCGCCGAGGTAGTGCCTTCGTCGGACAGGGGCACTACCTCGGCGCTGCGACTGGTGCCGGGCTCCGCGCGCGGGGTACGTAGGCTGGAGGCATGCACCTCGTGGCCCAGGACCTCGCCTTCGCCTACCCGGGGCGGCCCGTCCTCGACGGGGTGAGCGTGACCGTGTCCGACGGGACGCGGCTCGGCGTCGTCGGGGAGAACGGCTCGGGCAAGTCCACGTTCCTGCACCTCCTCGCCGGCTCCCTCGCCCCCAAGAGCGGCGAGGTACGGCGCCAGGGCAGCGTCGCCCTCGTGGAGCAGGAGCTCCACGTGGCGCCGGACGAGACGGTGGGCGACCTGGTGTCGTCCACGCTCGACGGGCTCCGCCAGGCAGCCGCAGCCCTCGAGGCCGCCGCGGCCGCCTTCGACCACGACACCGGCGACCTCGCCGAGCTGGGCCGCACGCTCGCCCGTGCCGAGCACCTCGCCGCCTGGGACGCGGACCGGCGCGTGGACGTCGCCCTCACCCGGCTCGGTGCCACCCGCGACCTGACCCAGCCGCTCGCGAGCCTCAGCGTGGGCCAGCGCTACCGCGTGCGGCTCGCGTGCCGCCTGGCCGAGCGGTCCGACCTGCTCCTGCTCGACGAACCCACCAACCATCTCGACGACTCCGCGATCGACTACCTCACCGGCGAGCTCGTCGCCTGGCGCGGCGGCCTGGTCGTCGTCACCCACGACCGCGAGCTGCTCGACGACGTGGCCACCGCCATCCTCGACCTCGACCCGTCCTGGGACGGCAAGCCCGTGCTCTACGGGCAGCCCGGCTACCTCGCCTACCGGTTCGCGAAGTCCCAGGCCCTGCACCGCTGGCGGCAGCGCTACCGGGCCGAGCGCAAGCGGGCGGCGGCGCTCGCCGAGCGGCTCGACGCGTCCTACGAGGGGCTCTCCGACGAGTGGCGGCCCGAGAAGGGCTCCCAGAAGCACCGGCGCGCCACCCGGGCGCGCATCCATGTGAAGGCCGCCGACCGGCTGGTGCAGAAGCTCGAGGCCGAGGCCATCGAGGTGCCCGTCCCGCCGGTCGAGCTGGCGTTCCCGGACCTGCCGGCCATGTCGCCGGGCTGGGACCCGGCGGCCCCCGTGGTGGAGGTGCGCAGCCCCCGGGTGGACGGCCGGCTGGACCTGCCGGGCACCCGGGTCGCGGTGCCGCCGTCGGGCCGCCTGCTCATCACCGGGGTCAACGGCACCGGCAAGTCCACGCTGCTCGCGGCGCTGGGCGGCACGCTGCCGCTGGGCCGCGGCACGCGGACGCTGGTGCCGGGGGCACGGATCGGCGTCGTGATGCAGGAGAGCGCCCCGCTGACGGGCGCCGCGGCCCGGCGCACCGGGTTCGAGACGTACGCCGACGAGGCGCTGGCCCTCCTCAGCGCCGGCGAGCTCGACCCCGACCACGTGGTGCCGGTGGCGTTCCTCGGCCTGCTGTCGGAGGAGGACCTGGAGCGGCCGCTCGGTGAGCTCTCCGTGGGCCAGCGGCGGCGGTTCGAGCTGGCCCGGGCGCTGCTGCACGCCCCCCACGTCCTGCTCCTCGACGAGCCGACCAACCACCTGTCGATCGACCTCGTCGACGAGCTGACCCGGGCGCTGCGCGTCACCCCGGCGGCCGTGGTGGTGGCCACGCACGACCGCCGGATGCGCGAGGACCTCGCGGACTGGCCGAGCCTGGAGCTCGCGCCGCGCTGAGCACGCCGCGCTCAGGCCCGGCAGCCGGGCAGAGCGCGCCGCGCCCAGGCCCGGCAGGTCGCCTCAGTGGCTGTGCGCGTCCGACTCGGAGCTCTCGAGCTCCTTGCGCACCTCGTCCATGTCGAGGCCCTTGACGGCCTCGACCACCTGCGCGAGCGCGGGCGCCGGGAGCGCGCCGGCCTGGCGGTACACGAGGATGCCCTCGCGGAACGCCATCAGCGTGGGGATCGACGTCACCTGCGCGGCCGTGGCGATGCCCGGCTCGGCGTCGGTGTCCATCTTGGCGTGGACGATGTCGGGGTTCGCCTCCGAGGACGCCTCGAACACCGGGGCGAACATGCGGCACGGCGGGCACCAGGTGGCCCAGAAGTCCACCAGGACGATGTCGTTCTCGGCGACGGTCTGGTCGAACGTGGCGTCAGTGACCTCGATGGTCGGCATGTGGGTTCCTTCCCGAAGTTGTTCCTCCCGTGCAGCGTCGGCCCGACGGCGGCTATTCCCGGCGAGCGCGCTACGCCGCCGTCATGCGGACCTGGTACAACGGACCCCGTGACCGACACAGCGGACTACCCGGCGGACGACTTCTACCGCGACACCACCCAGGCCTCGGGCTGGCTCACCGACGAGGACCTCGCAGTGGTCCGCGCGCAGCTGCCCCTCGTCTATGTGGACGCTGTCCCCGTGCGGGTCGACGAGTCGGGCGACGTGGTGTCGGTCGGTCTGCTCCTGCGCGTGAACACCCAGGGCGTGATCACCCGGGCCCTCGTGTCGGGGCGTGTGATGTATCACGAGCGCATCCGGGACGCGCTGCTGCGGCACATCGAGAAGGACCTCGGCCCGGTGGCGCTGCCCCAGGTGCCGCCGTCGCCCCAGCCGTTCACCGTGGCGGAGTACTTCCCGACGCCCGGCATCACGGCGTACCACGACCCGCGCCAGCACGCGGTGGCGCTCGCCTACGTGGTGCCTGTGACGGGGGACTGCCGGCCGCAGCAGAACGCCCTCGACCTCGCGTGGATGACACCCGAGGAGGCGTGCAGCGAGGCGGTGCAGGCCGAGATGGCGAACGGCCAGGGGACGCTGGTCAAGCAGGCGATGGCGCACGTGGGTCGCCTGCTCTGAGGGCCCGCAGGGCCGCGCGTGAGGCGCCGCACCTCGCAAAGCGGGCATGCGCTACCGTTCCGGGCGTGAGTGACTGGTCCAAGAAGATCGCGACGGTGCTGGGCGGCTCCTTGCTGCTGCCCTTCACCGTCGAGCTCGGGACCGCGGTGCTCAAGAACGAGCCGTTCAGCGTCGAGCGCGCCGCGATCTTCATCGCGGTCCTCGGTGGCGGCTCCGCCGTGCTGGTCGGGGTGCCGAGCCTGTGGGCCGCGGTCACGCGGCGCCGGACCTCGCCCCTGGGAGAGCCCGGCCCCAGCACGCCGAAGAAGATCGACGTCCACCCGTTCGTCCGGTACGGGCCCGAGACGGAGGGCCTCGTCGACCTCTTCACGGAACGGCTCGACGCCACCGACCTGCACTATCTCGTGTACTACGCGCGCGGGAAGGCCGTGTTCCGGGTCGACATGCTCGACGACCCGTCGGTGTCCGGGATGCTCGGGCTCACCGGGGCGGAGGGGCGGCGGGCGGCCTACGAGCGCCAGGGCGAGGACCTGCGCGCGCTCGTGGCCACGATGGACGCCGACTTCGACGAGATCGACAGCGGTCGGCTGATGCGGGTCGTTCTCGACGTCGAGAAAGGCGCCCTCTACTACTTCGTGGTGCACGCCGAGTCCCAGCGGGCCGTCGTGGGCGTCACGCTGGGGCAGCACGCCGTCGTCGACACGGACGTCGAGATGCAGCGGCTCGTCGACGACGTCCGGGGCTACCTCGGCTACGCCCGCCCCGGGCCCTAGACTTGGCCCGCGCGCGAGTGGCGTAATTGGCAGCCGCGCTGGATTTAGGTTCCAGTGCCTTCGGGCGTAGGGGTTCGAGTCCCCTCTCGCGCACCCCGTGGACGACGCCGGTCCGGTCGCCTCCCGCAGGAGGCGACCGGACCGGCGTCGTGCTTCCTCAGGTGGCCGCGCGTCAGAGGCCGAGGCCGGTCAGCAGGCGGTTGAGGAGCGCGGCGACGCCGTTCAGGGCGCCACCCACACCGCCGCTGCGGTCGAGGAGCCCGGCGACCGAGCAGAGCAGGTTCCCGAGCAGGTTCCCCGGTCCGGGCACCGCGGTGACGTCGAGCACCACCGGCTCCAGGTCCACGACGAGACCGAGCAGGTCGAGGTGCAGCGGGCCGAGGTCCAGGTTCAGGATGTCGCACGCCTGGTCGGCCTGGACGTCCTCGACGACCGAGGTGAAGCCGACGCCCTCCGCGGGGAGGCCGGTGCCGGTGAGCGTTCCGGTGAGGGTCAGCGCGCCGTCGACGACGTCGGCCGTGAGGTTGCTGATCTCCCCGACGAACGGGGCGCCCTGGAACGTGCCGGTGACGGCCTGGGTGGTCTGCACCGGCGCCGGTGCGGCGGCGACCGGGCCAGCCGCGGGTGCGACGGTGGCGGCGGACGCTGCGGCCGCGGGCAGCAGCCCGAGCGTGCCTGCCATGGCCAGGGCGGTCAACGTCCCGGCGAGCTTCCTGCGCAACATGGTTCTCTCCTTGCGATCGTGCCCGACGGCGCCCCGCCCGCCTTCTTCGACCGGGTGCGCCTGACGCGGGTTCTCCGCGTGGGCGCCATCCCTTCGACGTTACGACGGACCGCGTTCGAGCGCCGGTTCTCCGGGCGGCCCGAGGAGAGGCGGGCCGCCCGGCGCCACCGGTCAGTCGAGGCCGAGCGCCGTGCGCAGGCGGGCCACGTGACCGGTCGCCTTCACGTTGTACTGCGCGAGGGCGACGGTCCCGTCGGGCGCCACCACCACGGTGGAGCGGATCACGCCCGTGTACGTCCTGCCGTAGTTCTGCTTCTCGCCCCACGCGCCGTACGCCTCGAGGACGGCGTGGTCCTCGTCCGCGGCGAGCGGGAACGTCAGCGACTCCTCGGTCGCGAACTTCGCCAGCTTGGCCACCGGGTCGGGCGAGACGCCCACCACGGCGTAGCCCGCGCCCTGGAGGGACGCCAGGGAGTCGCGGAAGTCGCACGCCTCCTTGGTGCAGCCGGGCGTGCTCGCGGCGGGGTAGAAGTAGACGATGACGCCCTTGGCGGCGCTGCCTCGCAGGTCGGCGAGGCTCACGGTCGAGCCGTCGGCGGTCGGCAGGGTGAAGCCGGGGGCCTTGTCCCCGGTGTTCAGCTGAGTGGTCACGATGCTCCTTCGGTGGTCCTGTCCCGAGCGTATCCGGGCCGAAAGGACCTCTCCGCGTCACGTAGCGTTGGACCTGTGAGCACCGCTGTGAAGAACCCCTCCTCGTCCGGCGCGGACGTCACGCCGGGCGACCTGCCGATCCGGATGCTGCACGACCGTCTCCTGGTCCAGCCCGAGATCGACGCCTCCGAGCGCCAGTCCACCTCCGGGCTCGTCATCCCCGCGACCGCCGTGGGGCCCAAGCGGCTCGCCTGGGCCGTGGTCGTGGCGGCGGGGGAGCACGTGCGTCAGGTGGCGGTGGGCGACCGCGTCCTGTTCGACCCCGAGGACCGCGCGGAGGTGGAGCTGGGCGGCACCGACTACGTGCTGCTGCGCGAGCGCGACGTGCACGGCGTCGCCAAGGTGCAGGAGACGGAGGGCGCCACCGGCCTGTACCTCTGACCGGTTGTCGTGCAGGTCACAGACCTGCGGCACGGCTTCGAGTTCCGACGTGGCCCAGGCTCCTGGTAGTGTTCCTTTCCGTCGCACGCGCCATTAGCTCAATTGGCAGAGCAGCTGACTCTTAATCAGCGGGTTCTAGGTTCAAGTCCTAGATGGCGCACCAGCGAGGCCCTCCTCCGTCAGGTCGAGGGCCTCGTCGCGGGAAAGGTGACGCCGTCGGTCCTCGGGCCTGGTAGCCTTTCCGTCGCACGCGCCATTAGCTCAATTGGCAGAGCAGCTGACTCTTAATCAGCGGGTTCTAGGTTCAAGTCCTAGATGGCGCACCAGCTTCAGGCCCCCGGCAGTGGCAGTTTCTAGGGGTCCTCGCAACACCTGATGGCCTACGTGGTCGTCAGTAGATCACGCAGACGCTCGGCTGGGGTATCCCAGCCGAGCGTTTGTCGTGGTCGGGCGTTGAGTTCCTGTGCGACGTGCTCGAGGTCCTCGCGGCCGTAGGCGCGCAGGTCGGTGCCCTTGGGGAAGTACTGGCGGAGCAGGCCGTTGGTGTTCTCGTTGCTGCCGCGCTGCCAGGGTGAGTGCGGGTCACAGAAGTAGACCGGGACGCCGGTGGCGACGGTGAACTGCTTGTGCGCGGCCATCTCGCAGCCCTGGTCCCAGGTCAGGGAGCCGCGCAGATGGGCCGGCAGGGTGCCGATCAGGTCTGTCAGGACGTCGCGGACTTCCTCGGCCGTGTGCCCACCGGGCAGGTGTCCGAGCATGACGTACCTGGTGGAGCGTTCGACCAGGGTCACGATCGCGGACTCGCTGCGGGTGCCGACGATCAGGTCGCCTTCCCAGTGCCCGGGCACGGCCCGGTCCGCGACCTCGGGCGGACGCTCGGAGATCATCACCATGTCGTCGACGAACCGGGGCGTGCGCTGGTCCGGCTTCTTGTGGGGCTTGCGGCGGGTGCGTCCGGTGCGCAGCGCGGTCGCGACTTCTCGTTTCAGCGCGCCGCGGGCCTGGACGTACAACGCCTGGTAGATCGTCTCCACACTCACCCGCATGTCCTGGTCGTCGGGGTGCTCCTTGATCAGAGCGTGGCAGATCTGCTGCGGTGACCATCGCAGCCGCAGCCGCTCGGCCACGAACTGGCGCAGCGGCCCGTCGGCCAGCAGCTTGCGCACCTTGGGACGCGGCCGTGACCGGGCCCAGGCGCTGTGAGCCCGGTAGGGACGGTAGGTCCCGTCCTGGGACCGGCGGTCGATCTCACGCTTGATCGTCGAGGCCGGCCGCCCCAGCGCCCGCCCGATCGCCCGCAACGAGCCACCCTCACGGCGCAGATCGGCGATCTGCTCCCGCTCGGCCAGGGACAGGAACCGCGGGTGCAGCGTCTTGTCCAGCGCGGACATCGCTGCCGAG
>NZ_QXTH01000019.1 GCF_003946865.1 Antribacter gilvus | reverse complement strand
CCCGAAAAGGCAGCCATCAACGACCCAGAGCGGCGAAAATCACAAGAACACGCCTCCAAGGCTTGAACACGTCTCATTTGACTTGACAACTACCGGGTGCCCGGTTCTCCGAGCTGGAGCGGCTGCGCCGATCGCCGCGACGCACGTCGGGCAAGGCGATGGTGGGCGCGCTGGACCGGGCGAGCGAGGTGTTCTCCCTGGGCGCGGGCCAGGCCGAGCTGGCCCGGGTGCCGACCAACCGGGTCAGTGACCTGGCCGACGTCGGGATCAAGGCCAAGGCCGCCGACATCGCGAAGATGGGCGAGCCGCACCGCACCGCCACGCTGGTGGCCGCGGCCCGGCACCTGGAGGTCGTCGCGGTCGACGACGCGCTGGACCTGTTCCACGCGCTGATGGCGACCCGGCTGATCGCCCGGGCCCGCCGGGAGGCGGAGGCACACCGGCTGGAGTCGATGCCGCACCTGGAGCGGGCCTCGGCGACGCTCGCCGGGGTGACCAAGGCATTCGTCGCGGTCCTCACGGCCGCGCAGGAGGCCGGGAGCGTGGACGTGGACCAGGCGTGGGCGGCGATCGAGCAGGTCGCGCCCCGTCAGGAGGTCATCGGCGCGGCCGACGCCGTTTCCGACATGGTCCCGGACGACAACGTCGGCGAGTCCCAGCTGCGTCGGCTCTTGACCGACAAGTACCGGGTGGTGCGCCCGTTCCTGGAGATGCTGTCCGAGGTGCTGCCGCTGGACGCGACCCCGGCCGCCGAGGGGCTCCTGGCCGAGGTGCGCCGGCTGCCGGACCTGGCCCGCCGTCGCCCGGCGATCAGGCCGCTGTCGGCCGACGACGTCGCGGCGGGCCTGGTGAACCCGGCCTGGCAGCGCGCGGTGTTCGCGAACCCGGACCTGCCCGACGGCGCGGCCGACCGGGACGCGTACGTCCTGTGCGTGCTGGAGCACTTCCACCGGGCGCTGCGCCGGCGCGACGTGTTCGCGACCTGCTCGGTCCGGTGGGCCGACCCGCGCACGCAGCTGCTCGACGGCGACCGGTGGGCGGCCCGTAAGGGCGAGATCACCGCTTCTCTCCAGCTCGACGGACCCGTGCAGGCGCACCTGGCCGAGCTCGTCAGCACGCTGGACGCGGCCTGGCGCCAGCTCGCCGACCGCATCGCGGCGGCCGGCCCGGACGCCGGGGTGCGGCTCGAGGCCGACGACCAGGGGCGCATGCGCCTGGACGTGGACCGGCTCGAACGCGAGGCCGAGCCCGACTCCCTGAAGGACGTGCGCGCCGCCGTGGCAGGGATGCTGCCGCACGTGGACCTGCCCGACGTTCTGCTGGAGGTCCACTCCTGGACCGGGTTCCTGGAGGAGTTCACCCACACCGCGGGCCGGGCCACCCGCCTGGAGGACCTGGCCGTGTCCCTCACCGCGGTCCTGGTCGCGGAGTCCTGCAACGTCGGCCACCGGCCCGTGGCCAACGCATCGGTGCCCGCCCTGACGTACGACCGGCTCTCCCACGTCGCGCAGAACTACCTGCGTGCCGAGACGTTCACGGCCGCCGCCGGGCGCCTCATTGACGCCCAGGCTGGCAGCCCGGCTGCTGCGGCCTGGGGCGGGGGCCTGATCGCGTCGGTCGACGGGATGCGGTTCACCGTGCCCGTGGTGACCCTGAACGCCGCGCCGAACCCGAAGTACTTCGGCATGAAGAAGGGCCTGACCTGGCTGAACGCGATCAACGACCAGTTCGCCGGGATCGGTGCGGTCACCGTGCCCGGCACCGTGCGCGACAGCCTCTACATCCTGGACACCGTGCTCGGTGTCGACGGCGGACCCAAGATCGAGCAGGTCATCACCGACACCGCTTCCTACTCCGACATCGTGTTCGGCCTCTTCCGCATCCTGGGCTACCGGTTCACCCCGAACATCGCCGGGATCGGCGACCAGCGGCTGTGGCGCGCCACGCTGCCCGGGGAGGCCGCCGGCGACTACGGCGCGCTGAACCCGATCGCCCGCCACCGCGTGAACCTGGCCCGGATCACCGAGCACTGGCCAGACATGGTGCGCGTGGCCGCCACTCTCGTCGACGGCGGCGTGCGCGCCTACGACCTGCTGCGCGTGCTGGCCCGTGAGGGGAACCCGACCCCGCTGGGCCGGGCGTTCGCCGAGTACGGGCGCATCGCCAAGACCATCCACCTGCTGGCCCTGGTCGACCCCGTCGAGACCGGCTACCGGCGAGGCATCCGCCGCCAGCAGAACATGAGCGAGTCCCGCCACGCCCTGGCCCGCCGGATCTACCACGGGCAGCGCGGGGAGATGCGCAAGCCCTACCGCGAGGGACAGGAGGACCAGCTCGGCGCGCTCGGCCTGGTCCTGAACGCCGTCGTGCTGTGGAACACCCGCTACATCGACGCCGCCCTCGACCAGCTGCGCGCCGACGGCCACGCCGTCGAGGCCGCCGACGTCGCCCGCCTCACCCCGCTCGGGTACGCCCACCTGAACTTCCAGGGCCGCTACAGCTTCACCGACCCCACCCCGGCCGGCCTGCGCCCCCTGCGCGACGTCGGCGACGACGGCGCGGGCGCATGATGGAGGCATGGACCGGGCCCACGTCCGGTGGTGCGCGGCGTGCGGGGCTGCGCTGCCACCGGAGGCGACCGCACGCCGGCGCTACTGCGGCGCGGCGTGCGACGCACGCGCGTACCGGCGCCGCCGCAAGCTGGACCGGATCGCGCGAGCGGCCGTCGCCGCGCTGACCGACCAGGCCGACCCCGGCACCAGGATCACCAGGCGCGTCTGCCCTGGCTGCGGCAACGGCTTCATCGCCGGCGGGGGCGGCCACCGGGCCGACGCCGTGTGCTGCTCACCCCGCTGCCGACAGCGTAAGCACCGCACCCACACCGCCGTTCGGTGACGCGTACGCGTGACGGCGGCTCCCGATGTCACGCGTACGCGTCACCAAAACGCTCCGACGACCGACGGGCCGGACTGGGCCCCTCGTCGCGTCGTGAGCAGCTGCTCAGGTGGTGATGCGTTCCAGGATCCACGTAGGCAGCGGCGCGATGGGCTGCGTGCTGCTGGACAGGTACACGCGGTTCTGGCCCTTGGGGCCGGGCACGACCGAGTGCGGCGCCAGGACGTACCCGTTGCCGGCGCGCACGTCGATCCCCGGACCGAGCCCCGTCACCCCGCCCGAGGACGACGGCACGCTGATGCCCTCGGGCGCGCGGAAGTACAGGTGGAACCCACCCGACGGCGTCAGGACACGGAACGTCTCGGGGTACGGCGCCGCCAGCTCGCGGCAGAGCCTGGCGAGCGGGGCTACCTTGCCGATCTCCACGTCGTCGACGTCGAGCACCACCACGCGCGACGGGCCGCACGCCACAGCGACGTTCGACCCGTCACCGGGCCAGGACCGCGCCACCTGTTCGGGAGTGCTCACGAGACGGTCACGCCAACCCGGGGCCGGCCTGCGCCCGCCGGGCGGCAGCGGGAACACGGTCAGGCCGCGGTGCACCGCGGCGAGGGCCGCAGCCGCGGTCACGGTGCCCGCCCACGTCTCATCCCAGGCGGCGCGGTCGGCGGCCTGAGCGGGGGTCTCGGGAGCGTCGTCGACACAGACGCACATGTCGTAGGGGCCGGCTCCGGCCCCGCAGTCGTCGCACCCCTCGGGCTCGTCGTCGCACACACATACCTCGTAGGAGCCCATGCTGACGTCAGCGCCGCAGTCGGGGCACTCCTCGGGCCACTGGTAGACGGGCTCGCCCGTGGGGTCCTCGACCTCGTCCAGGATCGCGACGGCCTGAGCGGTGCGGCCCTCCGGGGTGGTCTTTCGCAGGGCGGCGGTGTAGCTCCCGCCCGTGGCGGCCGCAGCGGTGCGGGCGGCGGTCTTGCGTGCCTTGTTCCTGGTCATCGTCGTTCCGGTTCCGGCCGGTGCCCCACGCGCTCCGGCCTGGTGCTCGACGAGAACAGGCGGCAGCATCGCACGCGAGTCGTAGACCCTTGTCCGCCTCGTCCCACGGTGCGCGGCGTGGGCGCGCGGTGCGGGGCTCGGAGTCAGGCCGGCGTGATCGGCCCGCTCCCGACCATAGCGGTCACCACTGACGCACTCCCTGGTCGGGGCTCAGCGTCGTCGTGCGGCCGGGTCGCGGGCCGCTTGCCAGCGCGCAAGACTCTCGGGCGAGACCCGGGCGTACCGGGCCAGGGACGCCACCGAGGTGTGACCGGAGTAGGCCAGCAGGGTCGAGGTGTTGGCGCCGTCCTCGGCGGCGTGTGTCAGCGCCGAGTGCCGCAGCTGGTGCAGCGTGGCCCCGCCGGCGTGCTCGCTGAACAGCTCCGCGGCTCGCCGGTAGGACAACCGGGCACGCCCGGTATGGGGGTCGACGTCGACCGCCGCCAGCTCGAGCCTCGCGCGCCGGTCGGTGGCGAACACCGGGCCCGTGGTGCGCCCGGACAGCAGCCGGGGCAGCAGGCGCGCGGTGGCGGTGCGCCAGGTGATGACGTCGGCGGTGCCGCCCTTGCGCCGTACCCGTGCCCGCCGGTTGCGCAGGTCGAGCTCCTCGACGTCCAGGGCGAGCACCTCGCTCGCACGGGCGGCCGACTCGTACAGCAGCCGCCACAACGTCCGCTCGCGCAGGTTCACGCGGTCGGCGGTGAGCAGCCGCTCGACCTCGGCGCGGTCGAGCGCCCGGGTGCGGTCGGGCGTGCGGGGCCTGTGCCGGATACGGCGCAGCGGGTCGCCGGTCAGCCACCCCTGATCGCGCCACCAGGTCATCGCCGCCGACAGCCCGTTGAGCCGCGCGTTGAACGTCGACGGCGCCGCCGTGCCCCACGAGCCGGTAAACCACTCACTGACCCGGTCCGCGGCCTCCTCGCCCTCGAGGACCGTCAGCGGCCTGCGGGGGCCGAACCGGCGGGCCAGCGCGTCCAGCACGGTGCGGTAGGCGCGGGTCGTGTTCGGGTTGTCGACCTCGGCGAGGAACGCCTCGGCCGCACGTGTGATGTCTGGGGCGGGCACCCCGACGTCGAGCCGGTGAACAGTGCCCACGGCCGCCTCCCGAGTGCTATCGCAGATAACCACGGCGAGTCACCCGCGTCGCGCGGAGACGTCCGTGCAGGTCGCCGCCGACCCTACCGCAGATAATCCCTGCTTATCTGCGGTCAATGCCACACCACCCCTCACCACCAGCCACCCGAACCCCCTGACCAGGCTTACCGCCAACCATCGCGCGCGGGTTACTCGACCCCGTCGTTCTCGCGAAGGAACCCCCGGACTAGGAACCAGCAGGTAGAGGGGCGTCATCGACCCGCGTGCGTGACTGACTCCTCCGGCCCAAGCTTGGTCGGCCACTCAAGGGCATCGACCAACCTGCCCAGCTCGGCGGCGGTCGGCATCATTACGCCAGGCTCGTACTTCTGCTCCATCGACTCAGTGCGTAGGTACCGAATTGCGGTCCGGGCGTCGCTTGCGCTACCGACGTGGTCGAACGCGAACAGATCGAGAATCAGGAGGACCTTCTCAAGCCGGCGACGCTGGATCGACACAGGGTCGTTGTCCCCCGGCCGGTACTCAGCCATGAGTCGCTGTCGGATCTCGTGCGGAGGCATCTGGCCGCTCTCGCGTTCGTACCAGTCGTCACGTTCGCTCATCGAACCAGTATCGGGGCCTCCTCCCGCTAGGGCGGGATGGCGCACCGGGAAGAGCGCACCCAGAAAGACATGCCTTACATGTGTTGCGTGGCTTAGGTGGCATGCAGTGGTAGCATGTAACACACGTAACGCGTGGTAAGGATGTCATGCATTGGTTGCGTGCGATAGCCGTCATACGTGCCAAGCGATGCAAGCGTGTCAAGCGTGCTAAGCATTGAAGACACTGAAACAACTTTTAGCATGGCTAGAACGCAGAACACTTCATCAACGCAAGCCACGTCTTGCTAGACACGGAGGTCAGTGTGACCACGACGATCATGTTCGCCAACAACAAAGGTGGCGTCGCCAAGAGCCAGGTATGTGTTCAGACCGCGGCGGCACTTGCGCGCCGTGGGCTCGATGTACTTGTCATCGACATGGACCCTCAGGCCAACGCCAGTCGTCGTCTCGGTGTCGTCTTCGACGAGGCGACGAACCCGATCCCGACGATTTCCGAGGTCCTCCTAGCCGCAAGCTCAACCGAGGGAGCAGGCCAGGGTGCCGTAACCCCGTGCACCTGGACCCAGGGCGACGAGGGGCAGATCCCGACGGCCGAAGCCGAGCGTATCGACCTGATCCCGTCGCGCTTCGACCTCATCAACCGGGCCGACGAAGCTGCCGCAGTGGGCGCTGTCCGCCGGCTCAAGAAGGCCCTCGCGGGGGGATGGACCGAGGCCTACGACGTCATCCTGATCGACACCCGGCCGGACCTGGGGCACCTGGTCCAGATGCCCATGGCCGTCGCCGACTTCGTCGTCATCCCCACTGACGCGACCTTCGACGGCGCCAACGGCGCGATTGAGGTCCGGACCTTCATCGAGAAGCACGCAGAAGACCTCGGTAACCCGAACCTGCGGATCGGGGGAGTGGTTGTGACTCGCTGGAGGACTACGAACGAGGCTCAGTACCAGCTGGAGGGCCTTACCCAGGAGTTTGGCGACCTGCTCTGGAACATGCGTGAGACCGAAATGCGCGAGGTCACGAGCACCGACGGCACAACTGAACTGAAGGAGGTCGAGACCTTCCCTCCCGGGATCAAGGAGCTCACCCGGTTCACCGAGGCCGATGGTGCGGCGGTATCACTCAGTGCCTACACAGACGAGCGCGGCCGGACCGCCATCGCCTTCTACGAGAAGATCGCGGACAGGATCGCGTCCGAGCTGCTCCCGATCGGTGAGCGCGCATGAGCGCCCCGAAGCGACGGCGGCCGGGAGGCACTAGCCCGATCGCGCTCGTACCGAAGGTCGAGGAGATCCGCATCTCGCCGAGCGAGGACAGCCCGCCAGCCGCACCAGAGCCAGCCCCGGCCCCGGCTCGGCGTGCTCCGGCTCAACCGCGGCGCGGCGCGGTAGTGCCCACGACGCCGGAACCCGCGCAGGAGGCCCCTCCGCAGCCACGACGCAACGAGCCCGCTCCAGAGGGGGAAGCGCGGAACCTGAGCGCAACCTCTCCGAAGATCTCGCGCTCCTTCAAGTTCGACGAAGAGCAGATCCTGCGGGCCGAGACCGCCGTCCTTCGGACTTCCGCCTTCGACGGCGGGTACCGGTCGATGGCCGCTCTGATGAACAGTGCCCTCGCGCGGGAGCTCGAGCGGCTCGCCCGCGAGTTCAACGACGGTGAACCGTTCCCGCCCAATACGGGCGAGTACCGCACCGGCCGCCCCATCGGGCGATAGACGAGAAGACACGCAAGGCACGCTTTACATGCCTTAAACGCAAGACGTCTGCGCATGACGACGGCCGGGGTTCAGCGCACGAACCCCGGCCGCCAGCCCCCCACCTGCACACACAGAAGGGAAGCACCACCATCATGACATCGACGAAGCCCAAGAGGCTGCCCACGATCCTGGCCGATGCTCGCCGCAACCCGTTCTTCGCCCTCGGCGCGTTCGGGCTCTCCGGCTGGGCGTACGTCGGCATGAGCCACACCATCGCGGACTACGAGGGCGAGGTGCTCGGGTACGCGCTCGGCGTGGCGTACGAGGCGCTCGTGATCGGCCTCGCGTGGGAAGGCCGGCGCCGCGCGGACCAGTGCCTGGATGCTGGCCGCCCGGTCAAGGGCCACTGGAGGTGGCTGATCGGCGCGATCGCCGTGGGCATCCTCTCCGGAGCATGGTCCGCCTACCACGGCTGGACGCTCAGCGAAGGGTGGTTCGCCGCCTCGCGTGCCGTCGCACCGATCCTCGCCGCCATCGCCGTCCACCTGTTCTTCCAGTCGGCTGCCAGCTCCCGCGACCTCGAGCGCAAGGAGCAGATCAGGGAGGACCGCGAATCTGCCGTGCTCGACATGCTCGACGCCGTGCGACTAGCCCAGATCGCCCCGATAGCCGAGCGCGCCGCTCGCATCGCTGAGGTGAACGTGGCCGTCGGCCGCGTCCACCGGAACGTGCCGGCAGCTGTCACTGCCGAGGTGACGGCCCCCCACCTCGAGTCCGAACGCACCATCCACGATGTCATCCGCGAGGCAGCCGCACTTGCGGGGAAGTGGATGCCAGAGCCTGAGCTCGCGACAACACCGCTGGAGCACCTGCCCACCAGCCAGGACATGACACACGACACCACCGCGGTCGGCCCCGTTGTCATCGAGCGAGGCGCCGAGACACACGAGGGCGACGCTGACGCGAGCGACACGGTCCGGGCCGAGCGCGACACGCTCGTGCGGGTGGCCGCCGCAGGTGATGACACATCGACCCGCGTCACGGCCCGTACGCGGGTCAGCTCGCTTGCGACCCCGGCCGGCGCCGTGACACCCCCCGACGGGGTCGACGATGGCCTGTACGGACCCATGCCCGACCACGCGACGCCCAAGGACCGGGCGGAGCGAGCCCGGGCCCTTGCGCAGGCCCTAGGGACCGCCGACGAGAGCGGCGGTCTGCGAGTCAGCACGGCGGTGGCCGACGCGATCGCTGATGTCGTCGGGCGGAAGCGTCGTCAGGTCTACCGGTATCTCGCGGGCGAGAACAACGACAGCACCGACACGGGGAGTGTGCCCGTTGTCACGCGTCTGGACCTGGACCAGGATGCCCACCATGACAGCACCGCTTCCTACGCGGAGGCAGCGATGCTGGCCGGCCGGTGACGAGCCCGCGCCCGATGACACCAGCCCAGTAGCGCACGGCGTAGGGCCGCGACCGAACGGTCGCGGCCCTACGCCGTTTCTTGTGCCGCTGCCCGCAACGACCCTACGACGGTGTGTTGTCGTCGCTGGGGGTGACGCAACCTCCAGCTGGCGCGGCGTGCCATGACACCGGGGGTGGCACAGGGGGAGTGTCATCGACGCCATCGTCGACAGGCTCGGTGATCGTCTCGCCCTCGAGCTCCCAGCCGTCCGGCAGCGACTCGGCTGCGACCTGGCGCCAGCCAGCCTCGAAGTCATCGAGGAACTCGGACCCCACGTCGGCCAGGACAAGGAGCCGGGCGAGGCCCTGCCGGACCGTGAACGGCCGCTCGTCGACCGGCAAGCCTGAGACGAAGGCGTAAGCGTTGGTGCTGACGATCCGGCGCACGAGAGCCCCCCTGTCCGGGGCCGGCCCCCTGCCGACCCTCACTCCTACGACCGTAGGCGAGTAACGCGGCGAACCCTTCTCGCCCATCCACAGGGATAGGGGAGCCGGCCGCTGCGGCCGGACGTTTCAGGTCAGTCCCCAATGAGCCCCGCTCTCCGGCGCCGTGGCCTGGCATGACGAGGCATCGCTGCAGGACGAGGCCCCAAATGACGAGGGGGAACCGGCGGAACTAACGGGCCGCGAGCCCTTGCCGTCCTCGTTCCTCGCGAGTAAGGTAGTAATCAGTTGCCCAACTACCACTACTAACTACTACTAATGACCCGGAGGGGATCGTGACGACGACCGACGAGAGCCAGCTCCCGCCCGACGCCGAGCCGCGCGAGCGCGTCTACGCCGCCGCGGACGCCCTGATCGCGGCGGGGGAGAAGCCGACCGTCGACGCCGTGCGCCGCCGGGCCGGCGTCGCGATGGGCGCCGCCCTGGAGCACATGCGTGCCTGGCGCGAGGAGCGCCGCGAGAAGCGGGCCGTGGTCGAGCAGCCCGAGTTGCCCGAGGACGTCACGACGCTCGGCCTGGAGGCGATCGGCAAGATCTACGGCGCCGGTGCCGCGCAGGCCCGCCGGGACGCCGAGGGTGCCGTCGCCGAGGCCAAGGAGGCCGCCGCCGAGGCGCAGGGCGAGGTCGACAGCATGGCCGCGGCCGCCGACGAGCTGGAGAAGGCCGTCGCCGAGGCGCAGGCCGAGACCAAGACGGCCCAGGAGGAGACCGCGCGCGTGCGCGACGAGCTCGCCGCTGCCCGGGCCGAGACCGCTGAGGTCCGCCGGGAGCTGGAGGCTGCCCGCGCGGAGACTGTCGCCGAGCGTGAGCGGGCCCGTACCGAGGCGCAGGAGGCGCGGGAGCGTCTGGCCGCGGTCGAGCAGGAGCGCGAGCGGGCCCGTACCGAGACCGCCACCGTGCGCGAGACCGTCGAAGACCTGCGCGCCCAGCTCACCGAGGTCCGCGCCCAGGCCCGTGCCGACGAGCAGGCCGCGCGGGAGCGTCTGGCCGCCGTCGAAGCCGAGCGCGCCGCCGCGCAGGCCGAGGCCAGCCGCGCCGCCGGCGAGCTGGCCGGCGCCCGCCAGGCCCACGAGGCCGCACGCGCCCAGGCCGAGGCCGCCGAGCGCGCCGCTGCTGTCGCAGCAGCCGCTGCCGACCAGGCCCGCGCCGCTGCCGACCAGGCCCGCGCCGACCTCGAGGACAGCAAGCGCGAGACGCACGCGCAGGAGGACCTGGCCGCCGAGCTGAAGCGACAGCTGGAGGCGCTGGAGCGCCGGTGCACGGCACTCATGGACGAGAACGAGGCATACAAGAACGCGAAGGGCGGCGGTAAGTGATGAGCGAGGCGACCACCCAGAAGACGCGAGGGGGCCCGGCGAAGGCCGCCCGCCGCCTGGCCGAGCGCACCGGCCGGCCCGTGACGCCGGACGACGTGCAGGCCCTGGTCGAGGCGGGCGCCCTGGCGGTCGACAGCACGTGGCGCGGCTACGACCTGTTCGACCTCGACGCGCTGGACGACGTCGACGCCGACCAGGTCGCCGCAGTGCTCGCCAGCCCCGACCGGCTGCTGAACCGTGAGCAGGCGGCCGCGCACCTGCGCGTGCGGGCCGTCGACTTCAAGCACCTGGTCACCGCCGGGGTCATCACGGCCGACAGCACCGCGACCGTCGCCCTGCCGCACCTGTCCAGCCGGGCGGCGACCGAGGTCGACCTGTTCCGCCTCGCCCAGCTTGAGGAGGTCACCGCGCGGGCCGAGCTCGCCGAGCTGTGGGAAGCGGCCCGCGCGGCCGCGCCCCGGTCCCCGAGCCCGTTCCGGCGCCTGGCCGGCGTGCGCAAGCCCTCGCGTGCCGACGCCGTGCGCCAGGCCGCCCAGGAGCTCGCTGACCTGTGGAGCGTCGAGGTCTGGACCGCCCGTGAGCCGGGTATCTCGGGTGGCCGGTGGCTGATCACCGCCGACACCAGCGCCGACACCCTCACCGAGGCCGAGGCCCGCGAGGGCTTCGCCCAGCACCGCCTGCTCGCCGAGCACGTCGCCGCCGGCAGCGTGGTCGCTCAGCGGGCCACGGAGATGTCCGTCGTCGTCGCCTCGCGCCGGTACATGCGCCCTGGCCAGGCGGTCATCCTGGACACCGAGACCACCGGACTGGACGGCTACCTCGTCGAGGTCGCCGTCATCGACGCGGCCACCGGCGAGACTCTGCTCGACACCCTGGTGCAGCCCGGCGCCGAGGTCGAGGACGGCGCCCGCGAGGTCCACGGCATCACCGACGCCGATCTCGCCGACGCACCGACGTTCGCCGAGGTGCTGCCGGACCTCGCCGCTGCAGTCGGGGACCGCGTCGTGCTCGCCTACAACGCCGACTTCGACCGGACCGTGCTGCGCCGGCACGCCAAGCGCGACGGCCTGCGCCTGGGCGAGCTCGCCCGCGCCGAGCGGTGGGACTGCCTCATGGAGTGGTACACCGACTGGCTCGGCGAGGACCGATGGGTCCCGCTCGGAGGCGGGCACCGGGCACTGGGCGACTGCCGCGCCGCCCGGAAGATCCTGCAGAAGATGACCAGCCAGTACGACTGGATCAACCCGGACGACCGGCTGTGGTTCCGCACCTACCGGCCCCGGACCCTGGCCGACGCCGTCGAGGAGCCGACACCGTGATCGGCCTCGACCAGGCCGCCCGGGCCGCGTACACGAGGCAGGGGGAGGAGGGCCGGTGAACGTCTACCCTCGCGATGCGTCGTGGCACGACCGCCCCGGACGTGCCTACGCCCTGCACGCGCCAGAAGACCTGGCGGCTCCGACGTGGGCCGCGTGCGCGCCGGGGAGGACCGTACTAAGCCCCGACATCGAGATCCCCATCGCGGAGGCACCCGCGTTCCGGCTATGCCGTCGCCCGGCGTGCGTGAAGAAGTACACCGACGGATTGCTGGTGGCTGGCACTGCCGTGGTGGACATGGTCGCCCAGCCGGGCGCGCCGTAAACGATCGTTTTCGGCGCACACCAGCACAGTCGGCCCCGTCGACGGGGACAAGCCGGATCGAGTGCGCCGAAACTCTGCGCCGAAACCACTGGCGCACCGCAATTACCTCACACCGTTTTCGGTGCACACGCATAGCATCAGACGGACCACGAGAAGGAGGAAGGCCATGGGGGAGAAGTTCGACGTCGAGGAGAGATGGCCCGAGCTGTTCGAGGGCCTGGCCGCCAAGGACCGCCAGGGCGTGCTCAACGCGCTGGGCTCGAACTGGCAGGAAGGGTGGGAGCCGAACCGGCTCGACGTGGAGAACCTGACCGACTACGCACGCGGCGCCATCGACGAGGCCGAGTACGACCGTCGCGCGGCCGAGGCCGCCGAGCGGTATCGGAGCCGCTGATGGACGAGGAGGAGCTCGACCGGCGGGTCTGGGACTCCTACATGTGGGAGCCCGGCGGGGACGTGCTGCGCAACCTGTGGGGCGAGCGTGACGGGGACGTGCTGCGCGCCCGCGAATACGCGGCGACCGCGAAGCGGCAGCTTCAGATCGAGCGAGGCGAGGTGACGATCCCGCGCACCTTCGACGGCAAGCACCTCCGCGCGATCCACGGCCACCTGTTCCAAGACGTCTACGAGTGGGCGGGCCGGGACCGACGCATGCACATGGGCAAGATGCTCGGCGGGAACGAGCAGGCCTATGCGCCGCCCGACCTGATCGACAACGTCCTCGACCGCGCGAGCGAGGTCGTGGCATCGACCGACTGGCTGGCCGTCGACGACACGCAGTTCGCCGACGCGATGGCCAAGACGTACACACTGGTCAACTTCGCGCACCCGTTCCGCGAAGGGAACGGCAGGGCCGCAAAGCTCTTCGTGCAGCACGTGGCTGAGCAGTCGCCGTACCGCCTGGACTTTGGCCTCCACGACGTTGAGCCGGAACCAGGGGAACCCAGCTTGCGTGACCTGTGGAACTTCACAAGCGCCATGACGATCCTTCAGGCCGACGAGAACGGCCTGAAATGGCAGTTCATGCGGCCGGTTTTTCGGGGCCTGGCAGTCCCACGCGACGCCGTCGTTGACCAGCCTGAGCAGCAGGAGACCGAGATGAGCACCCTGGACCTGTACCACCGCACCACGCCCGAGGCGGCCGCCGCGATCCTCGCCGAGGGCCGGTTCCTCACCCGGGAGAACACCCCAGAGGCATACACGTCGAACCGTGCGGTCAGCGACACCACCGAGGGCTACGGCGACGCCGTCGTGCACGTTCGCGTCGACGAACAGCACGCCGAGCTCGAGGACGAGTTCCCCGACGGAGAGCAGCACTTCCGCATCCCGCTGGACCGTGCCCAGGTCGTCGGCGCGTTCACCATCGACGCCGACGGGCACCGCGCACCGATCACCGCGGGTGCTACCGGCCTCGACGACGAGCTGCGCGCGGCCCACGCCCGCCGCGCCGTCGGGAACCCTGTCCCTGCCGCAGCCGCCGTGGCGGGGACCCCCCAGCCGGCGGCCGCGCCCAGGCCAGCGGCGGCTGCCCTCGAGCAGACCACCGGCCTGGAAGCCGACCGCTGAACATGCCAGCGACTCCCGTGAGGAGTGACCCCGACATGACCGGCGGTCGCGCGGAAAGCGCCCCGGAGCGGGCCGGAGAGCGCATCGGATACGCCCGCGTCTCAACGAAGGACCAGGACCCGGGCTCACAGGAGGCCGAGCTCCAGGCCGCCGGCTGTGCGCGGGTGTTCGTCGACCACGGCGAGTCCAGTCGCGTGAGCGACCGCCCGCAGTGGCGCGCCTGCCTCGACTACCTGCGCCAAGGCGACACCGTCGTCGTGCGAGACCTTGGCCGGCTAGCCGGGTCCGAGCGGATGGCGATCGACACCATCAGCGAGCTGCACGAGCGGGGCGTCAACATCAGGTCTCTGACCGAGCCTGACATCGACACGACCACCTCGATGGGGCGCGCACTGTTCGGCATCGTGGCCGTGTTCGCCCAGCTGCGCGTCGACACGATCCGGGAGAACACACGCCGAGGCCTGGCGCACGCTCGTGCCCAGGGCAGGGTGGGCGGTCGCCCCACGGTCATGACACCCGAGCGAGTCAATGCCGCCGCGACGATGCGTGCCGGCGGCATGTCCCAGCGTGAGATCGCGACGGCGCTCGGCGTCGGTGCCTCCAGCGTCAGGCGCGCCCTATCCCGGCATGACACCCGAGCCCTCCAGGACGACGATGTCCCCGCCGACCTGGTCCCGTCGCTCAGCCCGCGGGGCGCCCAGGCCCCCGCCGTCTGAGCTCGATGCCCTCCAGGCTCGCTGCGGTCCACACCGGTCCGCCGTTGAGCCAGTCGATCGGCTCCGGCAGCCAGTCCGCGCCACGCAGGCGTGCGTTCCGCAGCGTCCCGGGCGTACATCCCAGCCTGGCCGCCAACCGCTGTACGTCGTACAGGCCGGCCGGGCCCGGCCCGGGGTCGGTGTTCTCGGATGACCTGGACATACGCCCACGATAACAGTGCGCTAGCGCCTCATTTCTGATAAACTGTGCGCTAGCGCACTGATTTTTTCGATACGAGGGGGAGCGATGCCGGACCTGTCACTCGAGCGGACCGTCGAGCTGAACGAACTCGCCTGGGACTACTGGCGCTGGGCGGCTCGCCAGTCCGACGACTGGACCCGCGCCTACCTCGCCTCGCGCGGGCTGCGCGGCACGACGGCCGGTCTCGCGCCCGACGGCTGGCGGCGCCTCGTTCCCACCCTGGGCCGCCGAGGCATCGACGAGGAAGAGCTCGTCGCCGCAGGCCTGGCGAAGAGCGCGACCAACGGCAGGATCGGAGACGCGTTCCGCGACCGCCTGGTCCTGCCCATCCGCGACCAGACCGACCGTCTCCTGGGCTTCACCGCACGCCGCAACCCCACGGCGGACGAGGCCAAGGACGCGCCCCCGAAGTACCTCAACAGCCCCCGCACAGCAGCGTTCGACAAGTCGGCGACCCTCTACGGCCTCGACGCGACAGCAGCGCGCCGCCTCGCAGCAGGCGCCTCACCCGTGCTGGTCGAGGGCGGCCTCGACGTCGAAGCCGCCCACCGTGCCGGCACCGACTACGTCCCGCTCGGCGCCTGCGGCACCGCGGTCACCAGCACCCACCTCCAGGCCGTGCGAGACATCGACCCCGCCGCCCTGCAACGACTCGTGACCGCCTTCGACCCCGACCTCGCCGGCACCCGCGCCTCCGTGCGCGTCTGGAGCCTGCTCACGCCGCTCGAAGCGGGGGAGGCCCGCGCCGCGACCCTGCCCGACGGCGCCGACCCCGCCGACCTCGTCAAGGCCGGACGACGCACAGAGCTGCGAACCGCCCTCGAGGAAGCCGGCCCGCTGACCCACGCCGTCGTCGACCACCGGCTCACCGAGCACCGGCTCACCGACGTCGAGGGACGCCTCACGGCCGTCCGCGCGATCGTCGGCGAGCTCAAGCGCCTCGACCCCTACTACCTGTCGGGCGGTGCCCTGCACCTGGCCGAGCAGATCGGGCCGGCCAACCTCGCCCGCGAGACCATCCTGGCCGAGGTCGTCACCGCCGTCCGCGGCGAGAGCGAACCCGACCCACCCCAGCTCCGCGCGGACCACAACCACCGGTCCGCCGCCGCGATCCGCGCAGTCAGCGGACGCCACCGCACCACCACCGGGACGACCGGCCACACCGAACTGCACGCCGCGCAGGCACGCCGCGCCGTCGGGAACCCGATCCCCGCCGCGGCCGCCGTGGCGAACACCCCACAGCCGCGCACCGCACCCGCGTCTGTCGAGGCCACAGGCCCCGCCGAACTGACTCGATAGCCTGCGGTCATGGGGGCAGGGGGAGCCGATGTATGACGCAATCATTCTGAATCTCGACGAGGCGGCCGACGCCGCCAGCCGTGAACGGAGGGCCGCTGAAGAGCTGCGCGGCCGCCGATGGCACCAGGCGCCAGCGGCCTGGTGGCAGTGGCAGATCGCCCGGCTGCAGCGGGCGAGCGCCTACCTGGCGCTCGAGCCCCAAGGGTGGGACGAGATAGCCGGCCGCGAGATCCGAGACGCGGTGTGGCGCTCCCGCGCCGATCGGCTCGACGTCAGGAACCCGTTCGGGCCCCACGCGCTGGAGGACCTCGACGAGCTCGTCGACGCCGTCGCAGCATGGCGCAGCCGATCGACCCGCGTGACCCCCAGCCTCGTCGAGCAGCTGCAACCTCTCGCCGAGCGACTGAGCCCCGACCAGGTCCGTGAGTACATCCGAGCCGAGGTCGCACGCCGGCAAGCCGTCGCCGCCGACCCTGTGCTCCTCACGAAGCACCTCGACGACGAAGACGGGCGCCGCGTCCTGGCCGTCCAGCACCAGGCCAGCGGCCTGCGCGCCAAGTTCTACTACGGCGCAGACGAGGCCGTTGTCAGCCGTAGGCATCGTGCTCTCCAAGCCGTACGCCATCGACTCGATCGACCCGCGACGTCGCGAGAACCCGTCGCAGCGAGGCGCCGGATGGGAGCAGTACACCGGCCTGGGAATCGGTCGCCGGCTCTACCTCAAGGCGGCCGAGGAACTGCCGCAGGTCCGCTGGGGCGGGAACAGCATCAGCCGCCACGCCCAATGGCTGCGCCGCAGCCTCCACACCAGCGACCCGTGGCGCTGGTGGACCATGAACTGCACCTGCCGAGACCAGTGGGACCAGCTCACCCCCGAGACCGCCGACCAGGTCGAGCACCACCAGACCCTCCCCGGCCAGCCGCCCGACACCACGACGACGCCGTCGAACCCCTGACCTGTGGTTGTGCCGGGCTGTGCCCGGCGTTGCCGGTGTTGATCTACGCGAGGTCGCGCCTGCCGCCTGCCGCTGCTACGCCGAAACCGCCCGAAGAGCGTGGGCGGTGTCGGCTTCGGTCACCCGACCCCGGGGTGCTCGAGCGACGGCGTCGAAGCTCGAGCTGCGCTCATGGCGGGGGAGTGCCCCCGCACCCCCCGGGCCGGCTGCGCCGGCTGACGGCCGGCCGCTGACGCGTCCGGCTGTTCATCTTTGAACCTCGTCCCCTCCGGTCGCTCCATCATCGCCCGCGCGTCCCTGCGCGCAACCCGCTCGACTTCGTCGTCGGGCCGGGGGCGAAACTCGCCGCGCTGCGGTCGCTGCGCTCCCTGAGCTCGCGCGACGAGCCCCGCCCCCGGCCCGAGCGCGGGTTGCACTCCGGGCCGCTATGCGGGCGCTGTCTCCGACGCCCGGAGGGGGCGAGCAACGGTCGGGCAAATCCCGCCACCCACCCCCGGGCAGAAGGAGCACCCGCCCATGAACGCCAGCACCAAGGTCCGCATCGTCGACGACGCCGACTGCCTCGCCGCGATCGCCTCCCGGCTCCGGTACCGCCCCACCGACAGCATGGTCATCGCCTGCGTGCGTCCCGACCGCACGCTCGGCCTGGTCGCCCGCGTCGACCTCGCCGACGTCAACCCCAAGTCGGCCGCGTGGCTCGCCACGAAGGCGCAGGAGGACCACGCGACCCACGTCGTCGTCGTCCTCTACTCCGAGGACACCACCAACGTCCTCGTCTGCCACGACCTCATCACCGAGGCCCTGGAGATCCGTGGCATCCCCGTCGCGTGCGCCTACCAGGTCACCCCGACCCGCTACCGACTGCTCGGACAGCCCGGCGTGCGCTGGGTGCCCATCACCGAGGTGGCCGAGAGCCGGGCCGCGCTGACCTTCCACCTCAACGGCCGTCACGTCGCCGAGAAGCGAGAGGACCTGCTTCCCCGGCCCGCCGCCCCCCACAAGCGCGCCAAGGCCACAGCCGCATTCGAGCGCTACCGTGCCGAGTACCCCCGCACCGCGGAGCCGGACACCCGCCTGGCCGTCTGGAACGCCGCCGTGCACACCGTCCCGGACGACGCCCCCACCCTGGGCCGCCTGGCCGCCATGCTCACCGACAAGGACGTACGAGACGCCCTGTTCGTCGCCATGATCCCCGGCTCGCCCGCCGACCTGCCCGCCAGGATGCTGGCCAACCCGAACAACCCCGCCGACCACGGCGCCGTCGGAGAGGCCATGGCCCGCCTCACCATCCCCTCACGAGCCGTGCGGCCCGACAAGACCACCCAGGCGACCGCGAACCTCCTCGCGCAGATCATCGCCCACGCCCCCGCCGAGCACAGCGCCAACGCGTGGGCCCTGCTCGGGGTGCTCCTGTGGTGGCAGGGCGAGCCCATCGCGGGCGACGCCCTCCAGCACGCCCTGGCCATCGAGCCCGACCACACCCTCGCCAGCACCCTGCTCGACGCCGTCGTGCAGGGCTTCCCTCCGGCCTGGGTCCGGGCCGAGCAGAACAAGTTCCAGGACTGACCCCCAGGGGTGCCCGGGCCGACCGGCCCGGGCACCCGCCCCCGGGGAGGGACAGCCGAGCCCGAGAGCGGCAGCCGAGCGGCCGGCCGCTGCCGCGCCCGACAGCCACATCCAGGCGGGGGACACCCCCGCACCCCCAGCCGGCTCCGCCGGCACGCGGCCGCTACGCGACCACCGACCTAGCCGCGCCGACGCCCACCGCGCCCCAGGGGGCACGGCGGGCGTCGGCGCGGGAGCCGCCCACGGGCGGCGCCACCCCGACCGCCCGAGTCGCGCGGTCGGCCAGGCGGCGCGCCACAGCGCGCGCAGCGGTGAGGGGGTCCGGGGCGGGGACCGCAGCGCACCCACCTACCGCTCCAGGACGTTCAGGGTGGCGACCGGTCGCCGTCGACCTCGGCGCACCAGGCGCCGGCCTGCATGGCTGGCTCCGTCCCGCCAGGTCACCAGCGGTCCCGACCGTTGCCCCCTCTGGACCGCTCCATCATCGCCTGCGCGTCCCGGGGCGCAAGTCCCGCGCCTACGGCGCCGGCATTCCCCCGAGAACTTTCCGGCGCGGGTCGCAAGCTCCCTCGTGCGCCGGAAACTTCTCTCCTCCTGCCGGTCCCGGGACTTGCGCCCCGACCCGCTACCAGGCGCCGACTCCACTGCCCAGAGGGGGCGAACAACGGTCGGAACCGCCGACCACCCCCGACGGCAGGACGGAGCCAGCCATGCAGGCCGACACCACCCTCACCACCTCCGAGCTCGCCACCGACCTCAAGGTCGCCACCCTGAACGTCCTGGAGCTCCTCGCCCCCTGGAGCGGCGCCACCGCGGTCCCCGCCCCGGACCCCCTCACCGCCGAGACCGTCGCCCGGGTCGAGATCGCACCCCACCTGTCCGACCCCGCGACCCTCCACGTCCTGCGCGACCACCACAACAAGCCCTTCTACGTCGTCACCAGCGCCAACGCCCCCGACCGCACCCACTCCCACCCCCAGGACGCGGCCGACGACATCCACGCCCGCACCGGCACCAAGCACATCGGCTGACGCCGAAGGGGCGGGCCGCTACGCGGCCCGCCCCTCCCATACCCACTCGGCCACGCCGCAGGCGTGACAGCCCATCAGGCGGGGGACACCCCCGCACCCCCGGCCGGCTACGCCGGCCCGGACAGCGCGACGACGGCGACGCCGTCGAGCCCCAGCTACTCCGACTCGCCAGGAATCATCAGGTAGGTGAACCAGGCAGTCGCGGCCGCAGCCAGGCCCATGATCACCGCCAGCATGCGACGCCCCCACCGCAGCACCCACGAGCCCCGAGCCGACCGCGCCTCAGGCGGGGAAGCCGGGACCGGTGCCGGCGCAGCCGGCGAGGAGACCGAGGACACCGAGACGACGTTCGAGCTCGGACCCAGGTTCACGATCGCACCCTGATAAGCGATGACCGAAACCGTGTTCATGCTGGGCGAGCTCTCCGGAAGCTGCTCACCGGGAGTATCCCGAGCCTTGGTTGTCGCCGAGTCCGGCAACTTCTCCGGACTGTTACTCGACATCGATAACTCCGACGTCATAGTGAACTCCTCTCTGTTAAGTGATCGGAGCCACGCCGACGCAAGGACTATCGGTCCCCACTAATCGTGCGAAGATGTTCGGGAGGAGTCTGAAAACCTCCGGTATCAACTACGCAGCTCCTGCTGCAGGTGCCGAACGGCGGGCCAGGTGATAGCACACCTGGCCCGCCGAACTACACCCATGTGTTGTCCCGGCGGGGCGACCCCCGGGACGTCAGCGAGTCTACGCCTCAGAGGTCCATTACCCCCACTCACCAGGACTATCGGGGGGTAAGTGCCTGCGAGAACGCGACATTCCCCGATAAGCCGCGAATGCCCGTGAACGGGAATCCTGTGAGGGCTGAGCCGACCTGTGGTTGTGCCGGGCTGTGCCCGGCGTTGCCGGTGTTGATCTACGCGAGGTCGCGCCTGCCGCCTGCCGCTGCTACGCCGAAACCGCCCGAAGAGCGTGGGCGGTGTCGGCTTCGGTCACCCGACCCCGGGGTGCTCGAGCGACGGCGTCGAAGCTCGAGCTGCGCTCATGGCGGGGGAGTGCCCCCGCACCCCCCGGGCCGGCTGCGCCGGCTGACGGCCGGCCGCTGACGCGTCCGGCTGTTCATCTTTGAACCTCGTCCCCTCCGGTCGCTCCATCATCGCCCGCGCGTCCCTGCGCGCAACCCGCTCGACTTCGTCGTCGGGCCGGGGGCGAAACTCGCCGCGCTGCGGTCGCTGCGCTCCCTGAGCTCGCGCGACGAGCCCCGCCCCCGGCCCGAGCGCGGGTTGCACTCCGGGCCGCTATGCGGGCGCTGTCTCCGACGCCCGGAGGGGGCGAGCAACGGTCGGGCAAATCCCGCCACCCACCCCCGGGCAGAAGGAGCCACCATGGCCACGCCCGAGTTCGACAACGTCGACCCGCGAACCCTCACCATCGAGACCAACATCCGCACCGACGCAGACCTCACCCCGACGTTCATCGAGAGCATCCGCGAGCACGGCGTGCTCACCCCGATCCTGGTCCAGCGCACCCAGGACGGCACGCTGCACGTCCGCGCAGGACAGCGCCGCACCCTCGCAGCCATCGAGGCCGGACGCGAGACGGTCCCCGCCCGGATCATCGACGGAGACGGCGACGAGGCCCGCCGCATCATCGAGCAGATGATCGAGAACGACCAGCGCAGCGCCCTGCGCGACAGCGACCGCGTCGCAGGCTTCCAGCAGTTGACCCTGCTCGGCGTCTCCGCCACCAAGATCGCCAAGACCACCGGCCACAAGAAGGCCACCGTCACCGCCGCGCTCAACGTCGCCAAGTCCCAGACCGCCGTCGCCGTCCAGGCCAAGTACGACCTCACCCTCGACCAGGCCGCCGTCCTGGCCGAGTTCGACGGCGACAACGACGCGATCAAGAACCTCACAACCGTCGCCATGAAGGAACCGGGCAAGTTCGAGCACACCGCCCAGCGGCTGCGAGACGAGCGCGAGCGAGCCCGCCGCAAGGACGAGGCCCGCCAGGCCCTCACCGAGGCAGGCGTCACCGAAGTCCAGGCCCCCGCCCACGACGAGCGGACGATCCGCGTCGTGCGCGACCTCACCGACGACCAGGGCCAGCGCCTGACCGAGGAGACGCACCGCAACTGCCCCGGCCACGCCGCCTACCTGGCGAGCAACTACTGGGAGAAGACGTTCACCCCCGTCTACGTCTGCACCGACTACAAGGCCAACAAGCACGCCGTGCTCGGCGGACGAGCCACCGGGACCCCGCTCAGCGACGCCGAGCGTGCCAAGCGAACCGAGGTCATCGAGAACAACAAGGCATGGCGGTCCGCCGAGACCGTCCGCCGCCAGTGGCTCGCCGAGTTCGCCAAGCGCAAGACCGCCCCGAAGGACGCCGCAGTCTTCCTCGCGACCGCCCTGACCACCCGCGACACCAGCGACCTCGACAAGGCAGGCAACACCGGCCACGCCCTCGCCGCCGAGTGGCTGGGAACCACCAGCCAACTCGGCACCGGTAACCGCGTCGCGCTCCGCGACCTCATCACCAAGGCAACCCCCGCCCGCGCACAGCACATCGCCCTCGTGCTCGTCCTCGCAGCCATCGAGGCCCGCACCAGCACCCACACCTGGCGCCACCCCGGCAACGAGGCCCGCTACCTCACCGCGCTGGAGACCTGGGGCTACACCCTCTCCGACGTCGAGCAGATCGCCCGAGGAACCACCACGGCCGACGACGCGACCGACGAGCCCGTCGAGGAGGCAAGCACGGCCGAGGCCCCGCCCACCGAAGACGTGACCGACGAGCCCACCGAGGACCTGAGCGAGGCCGAGGCTCCCGCCGAGGGCTGACCCGAAGGGGCGCGGGACCAGCCAGGTCCCGCGCCCCCGGCCGGGCAGCCGACCGGACGCGCACGCGCGGCTGTGCAGCTGGTAGGCGGGGGAGTGCCCCCGCACCCCCCGGGCCGGCTGCGCCGGCTGACGGCCGGCCGCTGACGCGTCCGGCTGTTCGTCTTTGAACCTCGTCCCCTCCGGCCGCTCCATCATCGCCCGCGCGACCCTCCGCGCAAGTCCCGCGCCTGCGGCGCCGGCATTCCCCCGAGGACTTTCCGGCGCGGGTCGCAAGCTCCCTCGTGCGCCGGAAAGTCCTCTCCTCCTGCCGGTCCCGGGACTTGCACTCCGGGCCGCTTATACGGGCGCTGTCTCCGACGCCCGGAGGGGGCGAGCAACGGTCGGGCACATCCCGCCACCCACCCCCGGGCAGAAGGAGCACCCGCCCATGAACGCCTCCACCACGGAGCCGACCGGCATCGACCTCCACCCCGCCCGTCTCACCACCGAGGCGCGCGCCCGCCTGGAGAAGCGCCTGCGTGCGACGTTCCGGAACTTCGACCGGGACTACGTCACCGACGCCGCCCGAGGCGACCTCGACTACGGCGTCTGGCTCGCCTCCGTCGACGCCCGCCTCCGCTACCGCATCGGCTTCCCCCGCGCCGTGCTCGCAGACCGCGACTGGCGCAGCGACTACGACGCCGGGACCTGCCCCGTCGCCGCCGCCGAGGCAGCGCTCACCGCCGAGTTCGGGCACCTCAAGGTCCCCACCCGCAACTGACCCACCCGGCCGGGCCGCCCGCCAGCGGCGGCCCGGCCCCCGCCCCGAACGACGACCAGAGCCAAGGAGAAGACCATGACCAGCGACGACCTGTTCGGCCCCGTCATCCACGCCTACACCCGCGCCCAGGCCCTCGCCGACGGCGTCCTACGCGACATCACCGCGCAGGCCCAGGCGCACCGCTTCACGATCCCGGCCGCGATCACCGCGACCGCATGGGTCGAGACCGTCCAGTGGAACCCCGTCAACGGCGACCACGACGACGAGGAGTCCCGCCTCTTCACCGTCCTGGACACCCTGCACCGCAAGATCCGCCAGATCGCGGCCCACGAGGCGACGAACCGCCTCACGTTCACCGTGGACGTCATCCCGAACAGCCCCGACGACTTCACCACCCAGCCCGTCGAACTGATCGCCCACGTCGGCCCCGGAGACACCGCCGCGCCCGTCCTGACGATCATGCGACCCATCGACGACTGACCATCCAACCCACCACGGGCCGGGCGCACCACGCGCCCGGCCCGGCCCATACCCGTACCCTCACCCCGGTAGCCGAGGTGGGGGACTTGCCGCCCCCCACACCCCCCGCCTCAGCAGGTGCGCACCACCGCGCAGACCGAAAGGAACGACCATGGCCGCCCACCGCGTCGACGAGCTCCCCGACGAGCACGCCCGCCCGATCCTCGAGCTCCTCGAGCGGACCCGCGCCGCGGCCGCGCCCCCACCCGAGATCCCCGCAGCCGTCGACGCCTGGGCCGCGGCCGAGGCCGGCCAGGCCCGCAACCGCACCGGCTACAAAGCCGCCCGCCGGACGCTGTCCGCCGGCCAGTACGCCGCCCACGCCCTAAGGATCACCGCGGCCCGCGACGCCGACCCCCAACCCTGGACCCGCGAGCTCGCCGACCAGGCGGGCGCCATCAGCTCATGGGACTGGGACACCCGCATGCAAGCCGCCCTCGACCTGCGCCGCACCTTCAAGGACCTGCCCGAACCCGTCGACGCGACCGTCCGCCCCGTGCGCCTGGTGGCCGCCTGGCTCACCCACGCCTCAGGCCCCGCCCTCGTCCCCGTCACCGCCAGGCTCGCCGCGTACGTCCTCGAGCACCCGCCAGGCGACGACGTCCTGGCCGGAGCCTGGTACGCCACCCACGGCCACCGGCTCCTCCAAGCGCTCACCGATCACCCGCACCGCGACGAGCTCGAACCCCACGCCCGCCGCGGCATCATCGCCGCCAACCCCGACACGGACGCGTCAGCCCAGGACGCCCACCCTCGAGGACACTCCGCCGGCTGACACAGCCGACACGACACCGGCGACGTCGCCGGGACGGCACCCCGCCCACCTGTGTCATGACGCAAGCCGCGGTCACGACACGCCTCCCGATGGCATGGCACTCGAACTCGTGTCATCACCCGAGGCTCGTGACACAGGACGCGACGGCACACCCTCGTGACATGACACCGCCGCCGCGCCGCGTCTGCCGGGCAGGCATCGATGTGGATGACACCCGAGCGGAGTGTCACCGAGCCCTGAAGGCACCGACCGGCGTCGAGCGTGTCTCACCGACGACCAGGTCCGCGCCCGAGCGCACGGCACCCCCTACGGGCTCAACAGCGCGAAGCGCTGCACCTCCGG
Organism: Antribacter gilvus; assembly: GCF_003946865.1. Taxonomy (GTDB): domain Bacteria; phylum Actinomycetota; class Actinomycetes; order Actinomycetales; family Cellulomonadaceae; genus Antribacter; species Antribacter gilvus. The sequence goes on along the minus strand of NZ_QXTH01000019.1, from coordinate 11,926 downwards.
GCTCTGCCTGAGAACGCGACGTCGCCGCCTCACTCAGCTGCGCCAGCACCGCCGTGCGCCTCCGGCGCCGGCGCCGGAGGCGCCGGCTTCTTCCGCCGCGCGCGGCGGACTTTGGCCGGCTCGTCGAACCCGATCGCGCGCAGCTCCTCACGCGTCCACCCCGCGCGCAGCGCGGCCTGGTAGGTCCGCACGTCCGCGCGCTCGGCCTCCCCGACCCGCTGAGCATTCTCCCGCTCGACCGCAGCGAGCCGCTCGGCCGCCGCCGCTCTCTCGTCGACGAGCCCCTACCGCGCCGTGGCCAGCGCCCGGATCGACTCGATCCGCGCGTCCTGAGCCCGGCGCGCTCGCTCGACAGCCTCGTCCACCGTAGGTGTGTTCGCCATGCCGCCATCGTACGGAGCACGAGGGCGGCCAGCACCCGAAGCGACGCGCCATACGCGGTCGTGGGCGCGGCAGAGCCGCGCGGGCACCCCGCTGTCGCGGCGCGCCAACCCGCATCGAGTTCCCAGACGGAGCAAGCTATACACTTACCTCCGGTAAGTGGCTTGTTCGCTCGACCTTCGGCCGAGCTCCTGCCACACTGGTGTGTGGGTCCCCGCGAGGGCGGGGTCGCTGCGCTGGCTGAGGGGAGAGGATCGTGACCGACGCGACGCCTCGTCCCCGCGCGTTGAGCCGGCGTCGCCGTGAGAACGCGTCCGGCGCGCGGACGAAGCGTCACTCGGTGTACGTGACGCCCGAGGAGGCCGGCCGCCTGGCGCGGCTCGCCGAGGCGCGGCACATGACGGTGCCGAGGCTGCTGATCGAGGCAGCGCTCGCCAGCGAGACGGGTCAGACCGAGAGCGAGCGGCGTGAGCTGCTGACGCTGCTGTTCAACCTCCACCGTGCGCTCGGTGCGATCGGCAACAACGTGAACCAGCTGACGAAGGTCGCGAACGCGACCGGCGAGCTGAGCGCGGAGCTGCACGGCACGCTCGACGCGGTGCGTCGTGCGCTGGTGCGCCTGGACGACGCGATGGAGGAGGTGGAGCTCCCATGATGCCGAACGTCACACGCGGTGACCGGATGGCCGGCCTCATGGTCTACCTCGTCGGGCCTGGACGACACAACGAGCACGAGAACCCGCACCTGGTCGCCGGGACCGACGCGCTCATGACGTGGTACGACGACAACGAGCTCGAGCGTGACAACGCGCTCGCCATCGCGCGTCACCTGGACAAGCCCCGGACCGTGTACGGCACCGAGGTCACGACCGGTGTCTACGAGCGTCAGGAAGTCGGCCGTGACACTCACGGCCGGCCCCGCTACAAGAACGTCCGGGTGGGGGAGAAGCAGGCCCACGTGTGGCACTGCTCCCTGTCGCTGCGCGCCGACGAGGGCGAGCTGACCGATCAGCAGTGGGGCGACATCGCGCGCGACTTCATCACGGCCATGGGGTTCGACGACAACGAGGGCACCAAGGCTGCGTGCCGCTGGGCCGCGGTCCGGCACGGCACCTCGACGGCCGGCAACGACCACGTGCACATCGTGGTCAACCTCGTCCGCGAGGACGGCACCAAGGCGAGCACGCACAAGGACTTCTACCGCGCCCAGCAGGCTGCCCGGGCACTGGAGATCACGCACGGGCTCGAGCGCCTCGAGTCGTCCCTCGGCGCCGAGCCGACGGCGACCCGCGGCTACACCCCGGCCGAGCATCGCCGCGCCGAGGTCGTCGCGCAGAGCGCGGCGCGCGCCCGCGTCGAGAAGGCGAACGGCGAAGGCGCCTGGGACCGCCTCGACAGCGCCGAGCGGCAGCGTCGCATGGCCGCCGAGATTCGCCTCAACGTGCCCCGGGTCGTGCTCGCACGCAAGGTCCGCGCCGCGTCGACCGCGGCGGCCGACGAGGCCGAGTTCGTGCGCCGGGTCCGGCGCATGGGCCTGCTGATCCGCCCCCGGTTCGCCGAGGGCCACCAGGACGTCGTCACCGGCTACTCGGTCGCCGAGCGGCCCAAGACCCCGGGCGAGCGGCCCGTCTGGTTCGGCGGGGGCAACCTGGCCCGGGACCTGACCCTGCCGCGCCTGCGCAACGAGTGGCCTGACGACCCCACGACCGCCACAGCCGCAGCCGCCGAGTGGCACGCCGCGTGGCGCGGGCACCGCCCGGTAGCTCCGGGCCGGGAGACCGCCGAGCCGTCGCCTGGTCTGTGGCAGGAGCACGCCGCCCAGCTCGCGACGCTGCGCGAGCAGCTGCGCGCCGCGCCGCTGACCGACACCGAGACCTGGCCGCGTATCGCACGGCAGGCGGCCGGCACCCTGGCGGCGTGGTCGACGCGCGTCGAGCCCGCGCCGGGCGCGCTCGCCGACGCGGCCGACACCCTGGCGAAGTCGGCCCAGACCTACCGCCGGCAGCAGCCAGCCCGGACGCACGTGCGCAACCCGTTCGCGGGCGCCGCCCTGCTCATCAGCGCCGGCGCCGCGGTCGGCAAGGGGCCGGTGGGACAGGCCGCGATGATGCACGAGCTCATCGGCCTGACCGGAGCGCTGGCCGAGTACGCGGCCGCCGCGAGCCAGGCCCGCCAGGCGGCCGCGCTGCGCTTCACCGCCGAGCGGCGCCTGACGCGCCTCCACGAGCGGATGGCCGGCCCGACGTCGACCGCGACCGCCGTCCTCGAGCGGCCGGCCCTGGCCACCGACCCGCGCCCGGTCGACCCCGCGCTGCGCGAGGTGATCGAGCGCATGCAGGCCGGCCGCCGCCGCGCGGCCGCGGCAACCAGCGGCAGCCCGCTACCGACCACGCTGGACCGGGCGCGCCCGGCCAGCACCGTGGAGAACGAGAACGAGACCGGCGCCGAGCTCGGTCGCTGACGACGAGGGGGAGTCATGGCAGAGAACGACGGCCTGGACGACGCGGTCGAGGGCATGATCCGGCTCGCGCTGATCAGCGCGGCCCGGGTCGGGACGGAGCTGATCGCGATCCGCACCGAGCAGCTGCGCCAGGCGCAGCTCCAGGACGACCAGGCCGCCCGCCGCGCCATGGCACGCCACGAGGCCGAGCGGCGCGTCGCCGTGGCCGAGCTCGCGCCGGTGTACCGCCCGGACTGGTGGGAGAAGGCCACCCCGGAACAGATCGGCAAGGTGTACACGACGGCGACGACGTGGGCACCCGAGTCCCCGGAGGCAGCGGCCGCGGTCCAGCGGATGCAGACCGAGGTGCGCGACCGGTACGGCATCGACGTGCCCGAGCTGCTGGCGCGCGCCGAGCAGGAGCGCGCCGCCCGGGTCGAGGCCGCGGTGCAGGCCGCCGCCGCCGAGCGGGCCGCGAACCCCGACCGCGTCCGCGGCGGGTTCACCTACGGGGGCTTCGACGCGCAGACCGACGCTCGCAGCACCATGTCGTACACGAGGGAGGAGGCGCTCAGGGCGATCGCGCACACCCGCACGACGATCACCCTGGACGATGCCGAGAAGAACGCAAGCGAGTGGCGGGGCGACTACCTGCACGAGTGGTTCGGCAAGGACCCCGACGTCGACCGCGCTATCGCCGACCGCCTGCCCCAGCTCATCCCCGCCCGGTACTTCGGGACCGAGGACGCCACGCGCCAGGTCGAGCGCGAGGCGGGGACCGAGCCGGCCGCGGCTGGTGACCGGGATCCGGCGCCCCGGCGAGAGGCGAGCGCGCCCGCCGCCGAGCAGGAACAGGCACGGGCCGAGCGTGAGCGGTACGCCGCCGCGCTGGCCGTCGAGGTCGGCGACGACAGCGCTGCGGCGATCACCAGCTCCGGGGCCTGGCCCGTCCTGGTGGACGACCTGCGCGCGGCCGAGGCCGCCGGGCACGACGTGCCCACCCTTGTCCGCGAGGTCACCACCAACTTCGGGCGCGACCTGGACGACGCCCAGGACAACGCCGCGGTCCTCCACTGGCGCGTCGGGCACGTGCTCGACGGCCGCGAGCCGGAGAACCGCCCGGGCGAGACGCCGTCGTCGGACACCGCGCAGGAGCAGCCAGCGACAGCCAGCGAGATGCCCGCCGCCGAGACCGGCGCGACCGCCGACGACGAGCCGCCGGCCGACGCAACCCTGGATGACCCGAGCACGCAGGAGACTCCCGAGCAGCGCCAGCAGTTCGACGACCTGGTCGCCTCCCTGCGCACCGGCCTCCCCGCAGAGGAGCCCCCGCGTCCCGACCCGACCACGGCCGCAACCGACGGCGCGCCCGGCCCGCCCGTCGAGGAGACAGCACCCGCCAAGAGCGAGATCCCGGTCGAGCGGGAAGCGACGAACACCACCGACACCCCGCCCCCGCCGGCGGACCTGGCGCCCAGCCCCGCACCACGGCCCGCTCCCGCACGACGCGAACAGGCCGATGCCGACGTCATGGCCGGCGCCGCGGCGACCGAGCAGGCGATCGAGCGCGCGGCGAACTGGGACTCCCACGAACGCCGGCAGAGCGAGGCGGCCGGCCTGGAAGCTGCCGGGATCGACCCCGAGGTCGTGGCCGTGCGGATGCGCGCCGACGTCGCGACCGGCGCCCCGGCCGCCGAGGCCACCGCCGAGGCAGGCCCCGCAAGCACGGCACCCAAGGCCAGCATCGACCGAGGCCTGGAAGCTGGCACAGAAGTCATCGCGGAGCGCTGAGCCCCGGGCATGAGGAAGGGCCGCACACTGTGCGGCCCTTCCTCATGCCCGGCTACGCGCCGGGCAGTTTCGGTGCCGTCGCTTCCCCGGCAGTGGCACGCTCGTCGCGGAACAAGCCCTCCGGAGGCGGCTCGTACGGCAGCGGCTCGCCGTCGGTAGCGACGACGTCGGTCTCCCGGCGGAACGGGCCGTGCGGCGAGAGCAGCACCCGCATGTGCGGGTCGGCATGGTCACGCCACCAGACGCTCGGCCCGGTCGCCGGGTCGAGCCGCAGGTGCTCCCACGCCCGCCACATCGCCTCCAGCCTGTTCAGCGCCTCGTCGTACTTCCACCACCGCGGCGACCAGAACGAATAGCGGCCGTCGACCGGGCGCCGGTAGACGTACCGCAGGAACTCGCGCACGAACTCGTCGACGTTCCGGTAGAACAGCTCAGGCGGAGCATCCGTGGCCGGCTCGGCCGCCGCCGCGGCGGCTTCGGCGGCCAGGCGCGTTGCCTCGTCGGCCGCGCCCGCCAGCGCGGTGTCGAGCGCTTCCTTCGCCTCGCGCTCCATCTCCTCAGCGACGCCGAGCTCGCGACGCCGCTCGGAGACCTCCAGCTCCAGCCGGGCCAGGGCCCGCTCGGCCCGCTCGACCGCCTCGTGCGCAGCGCGGACCTGGTGCGCCTTCGCCTTCTCCGCCTCGAGGTCGGCCGCCTTGGCCTCGGCGAGCCGGATCACGCCCTGCGCGTTGACGACCCGCTCGTCGGCCAGCCGCACCCGCGACACGGCCGCGGTCCTCTCGGCCTGCGCAGACCGCAGCGCGCGGCGCGCACGTCGCACCGGGGCCGGCTCCTCGACCGGCTCGCCGCCCGGCTCGCCCGCGGCGGCGAGCGGGCTCTCCTCCGGCTCCGCCTCTTCCTCGCCGTGGTCGTCCCGGTCCGCGCGGTCGGCGCCGTCGGTCACGTCGTCGGCCTCGAGGTCGGTCTCGAACGGGTCGAAGTCGTCATCGGTCACCGGTGTCTCCCTCGATCAGGGAGGCCTCAGCGGACTCCACCAGTTCCAGCTCCAGGGCGGTCTCCTCCAGGGTCGCCTTCGCGCTGGGGTCGTGCGCCGTGATGGACGCCTCGACCGCCGCCGCGTGGGGGCCGGTCATCCACGGCTGCGTGCGCACGATCGTCGCCCGGTTACCGCCGGCCAGGACCAGCGCGCGGCCCTTGGGCAGCTCGGTCAGCTCACTGACGTCGAAGATGCGGCGACGCGTGGTCTGCCGGTTCACGCTACGCCCGCCGCGGCCGTAGGAGACCGACGTCGACAGGTGGTCGTAGTCACCGATGAGCTCGGACAGGTCGCGCAGGAATCCGATGTCCTTGATGTTGCCCGCATAGATCACGACGTTCGCGGCGCCGACGAGCTTCTCGACCCCGCCGGAGCCCCAGAGCTCCAGCGCCTGAGACTTGTTCTGGAAGTAGCCGTCGATGATCATCCCGCGCGAGCCGTAGTGAGAGAACACGTTCGGCAGCTCCTCCCACTTGCAGACGTTGGCCAGCTCGTCGAGCTCGAAGAGCAGCGGCACCTGCAGCCGGCCACCGTTGCGCGTCGCGGCCTCCTCACCGGCCTCGGCGATCGCGATCGTCAGCGCGGTCACGATCGCGCCGGCGTTCGCCGGCCCCTCCTTGGACATCAGGTACAGGGTGTCCGTGCTGGAGACGAACGCCGCCGGGTCGAACTGGGGGCGGTTGCCTCGCGGCTCGACCCACTCACGCAGCCTGCTGTTCGTCAGCGCACTGAGGATCTGCTGTGCGCCGCCGAACACACCGGCGCGCTGCTTGTCCGGGGCCGAGAGGACCCCGGTGACCTCCGCCTCGACCAGCGAGTAGTCCGGGTGCCGGCGCAGGATGCGTGCCGGCTCGTCGTCGGACATCCGAGTCGCCCAGACGAAGGCCTGCGTGATGGGCCGATCGTCGAGAGCCGCCGCCAGCAGCAGGCCGCGCACCAGGGACCGCGCCGCAGGCGTGAAGTACGCGTCCTCCTTGGAATCAGGCCTCCTGGAGAACGTGTAGAAGAGGTCAGCGAGCTGCTTGGCCCGGACCTCGTCGGTGACGAAGCTCAGCGGGTTCCACCACCAGGACGCCTCCTCCAGAGCCAGGCCCTGCGGGTCGAAGACCCACACCTTGCCCCGCTCGGAGCGCGGGTCCCTGGTCGCGTCGACCACGTCGCGCTTGTTCGACGTCGAGACCACCGCGCCGGGCGCGGCCAGGATCGACGGGATCACGAACGCCGTCGACTTCCCGAACCGCGGCCCGGCGAACACCAGGCGCAGGTCCTCCCACGAGGTGAACAGCTCGACCCCGCCGCGCACCGTCACACCGATGGGCAGTCCAGGCGCAGGGCCGTCCACCCGGAGCCGCTGGGCCACAGCCGTCGCCGACCGCCGCGTCAGCCCCTCAATCTCCCGGCCCGCACCCAGGTACGCGGCCGCGCGGTCCGCCCGGGTCGAGCGCGCCGTTGCGCGCCCCCACCAGATCGAGGCCAGCACGCCGAGCGTCACGACCACGGCCGCGAGCCCGGCCATGATCCACGTCGCCGGGGCCGGCCACGTCACACGCCCGTTGATCAGCCCGAAGATGACGTCGTACGGGTCAGCCGGCACACCATCCACGGTGCCGGCGATCGTGTGGCCCAGCCGGACCGCAGCGTAGACGGTCAGCCCGACGACGAGCGTGCCCACGACCAGGATCGTGAGCAGGATCGTCTCAGGGGGCAGCACGCCCGGATCGCGGCGCCGGTTGTTGGGAAGGCTCACAGCTCCTCCTGCCCGACAGCCGCCGGCGCCGTGATGCGAGAGACCTCGTGCCAGAGCTTGTTCGTGTCGCTGGTCTTGCGCTCCGCCTCGGTCAGGTGGACACGCACCGGGATACCCGGGCGCCCACCCACCTTGATCAGGAACCGGCCCCGGCCCGGCGGCTCAGCCTCCTGACCCGTGCGCGGGTCGAAGGTCGCCGGCGAGCTCCACCCCTGGAGAAGAGCCTGCTCACGCTCCGACATCGGCACGGCCGCCGTGAGCCGCGGCATCTCCGCGGCCGGTAGGCCGGCGCAGATCACCATGCCGGCACGCTCGACGAAGCCGGCCGCCTTGTGCCGGTCCTCCTCCGAGGGCAGAGCGACCAGGTCGGTCATGGTGTGGGACACCATGACCGTGCCGACGCCCTGCTGGCGGTCCAGGCGGGTGAGCGCGTCGACGCGGTCGACGATGCCGGGCCCAGCGCGCAGGGCCCGCCACAGCTCGTCCAGGACGACCAGGTAGTGCCGCCGCGGCTCGAGCCCCGCGTCGGCCAGCGCGTGCGCGACCGTCACCGTCCCGAAGCCGGCCGCCCAGCACGCCATGAGCGCAGCGGCCTGGAGGTCCTTGTTGGAGTGGTCGATGCCGGAGACGTCGTAGACGACCGGCCGGTCCCGCCGCATCGGCATCGTCGTCTGCCGGGAGAACGTGTCACCCAGCCGCCCACCGGTGACCAGGCCCACGAGGGAGGCCTCCAGATGCTCGGTGATCTCCAGGTAGCGGCTCATGTCACCGCGGTCGAGCGCGACCGCGCGCACGTCGTCGGGCGCCTCACGGATGACCTGGAGGAGGTCGGCCAGCACCGGGACGCCGTCGTGCCGCTCGTCCAAGACGCTCAGCGCCCGCTCGATGATCGTCTCCTCACGGTCCGTCGGGGGAGACTTGCGCAGGATCGTGATGAGCGCGGCCACCATCGTCAGGCGCCGGCTGCGCGCGTCCGCCAGCAGCTCGCCAGCGAGCTTGTCGTGCCCGGCGGCCCGCAGCTGCGCGGCCGCCTCGACCGCCTCGCCCGGGTCGAGCACGTTCAGGCTGCCCCGGCCACGGCCCAGCGGGATGACCTGCCCGCCCATCGCCTGGACCAGGTCGACGTAGTCGGGCTTGAGGTCGCCCAGCACGATCGGGTTCGTGCCGAACCCCGCCAGGCCCGCTACCATCCGGCGCACGAGAGTGCTCTTGCCGCGCGCAGGCAGCCCGAGCACGAACACGCTCGGCGTAGAGATGAGCTTGGCCTCCTGGAACCAGCTGATCGGGTCGCAGCACACCGTCGCCCCGGAATACTCGTGCCGCCCGAGCGGCACACCAACCATCGGCGCGCCGGTCCCGACCGACCACGGGTACAGGCCACAGACCTGAGCCGTGGTGCCCCGGTAGAAGTCCGGCGCCTGGATGTAGCTCGCGTACCCCGTCCCGTACCCGCCCCACCCGCGCGAACCCGGCTGGAGCACCGGCCGCGCCGTGGCGTTCTTCGCTCGGCTCACAGCTCCTCCTTCATCCACTTCGGGACCGCGACGTGCTTGCGCAAGTTCAGGCCCAGCGGCAGAGCCGCCGCGAACGCCGAGTCCTGCGACCCGTGGAGCAGCCTCAGACGCAGCCTCGCCGTGTTGGCCAGGTAATCGATGGCGGCCGCCGCGTCGCGGCGCCTGTCCGGGTCGGTGACCGTCGCGGTGACCAGCACCGCGAAGTTGACCAGCCCGGCACCAGCCGCCTCCTCGGCCGCCGTCGCCTGCGCCGCGCGCAGCGAGTAGTCATCACGCGCGGCCACAGTCCTCGACGAGGTCGCCTGGTAACGGGCGTCGCGCTGGTCGTCCTCGACGATCTTCGCGGCACGGCCCGCGTCGATCGGCTCGAACAGCAGCGTCACCCTCTTGCGGGCGATATCACGGTGCGGGGCGAGCAGCCGAGCGAGCACCGCCGAGTGGACGTAGCCGCGCGGCGCCTCCGTCATCGCCCACGTCTTGGACCAGGCGCCGTCGTGCCGGTACTCGGTCCAGCTCGCCTCAGCCGCCGTCGGACCGACGTCGCTCCACCGCTGCACCGCGACCGTGCCCGCCGCACGCGCCTCATCGATCAGCGTCGCCGCCGGCGGGTCGAAAGCGATCCTCACGACCTCGCACACCTCCTGCGCCGACAGCGGCCAGGCCGCACCCGCGCCCGTGGCCTGGAGGTCGCTGGTCAGACCCGGCAGGCGGGCGGCCAGGTCCCGGGCCGTCTCGTCCGGGGTGCGCCGCTTGCCGCTCGAACCCCGGGCCGAGAACGTCAGGGAGACGAACGCGCGGACCGTGTTCGAGCCGGACGGATAGGCGTCCACGACCTCACGCAGCAGCTCCCGGGAGAACGCCGGCGCCGACGGGTCGATACGCGACTCGACCTGACGACGCAGCCGGTGCCCGGTGTCCGGGGCCGTCTCCACAGTCACGGCCGCGCTCTCGAGACCCGGCTCGTCGGACAGGTTGCGCAGGAAGTGACCCCAGTCCGCGACCCACAGGTCGATCTGGTCCTCGTCGACGAGCATCATCCCGGGCGGCTCGGTGCCGAGCACCACCGTGTACGTCTCCACCTTCGGGGTGTAGAGCAGCGCGAACGGCCGAGACAGGCCGTCGAGGTGCTCGGTCAGCGTCGTCGCCGCCAGGATGCCCGGCAGATGGAACGTGCCCCACGGGACCCGGCCCAGAGGACCGGACCGATACAGGTGCGCGCCCGCCCCCCTCGCAGACCACCACGCCAGCCGCCCACCCACCCGCTGCAGCACGTTGCGCCGGTGGACGTCGCGCGTACGCAGCACGACGACGAGCGCCGCCACGCCCAGCCCGAACACGGTGGCCGTGAGCAGGTCGGTCAGGAAGACCAGCACCACGATCATCAGCAGACCCGCGACCAGACCCATGGTCGAGGCCGTGCCCAGGCCGAGCAGCCCCGGTGAGACCGGGCGCCTCCAGTTCCCGTACGTGCGTACCTGTCGCGTCGTCTCAGCGGCTGCCACTTGGACCCTCCTCCTTCGTCGTCGTCGATTCCTGCGCCATGCTCTGCGCGGCCTGCACGGCGGCCTGCCCCGCGCGCATGCCCAGATCCACAGCCGCACCCGCAGCCATGCCGACCGGCCCCGCCGCAGCGCCGGCCGCCGTCGCGCCGCCAGCAGCGGCACCACCCGCGGCCGCGCCGCTTGCCGCACCAGAAGCACCGCCAGCAGCACCGGCGGCCGCACCGGATGCCCCCTGAGTCCCGGCCGCACCCGCCGCCGAGGAACCGCTCGAGCCCGCAGGCGGAGTACCGCCCGGGCTGCCAGCCGAGCCCTGCGGGCCCGGCGAGCCGTTCGCACCTGAGGATCCGGAGCTCGACGCCGAACCCGACGGCATGGATGCCGATGCCGAGCCCGACGGCGCCGCGCCCGACGAGCCACCCATGAGACGGCCCGCCTGGACCGCGCCCATCGGCAGCGCCGACATCGCCCCCGCCGCGACCGCGGCACCGCCAGCCCCGCCGGCGACCACGCCCACCAGCGGGGTGACGAACTGCATCAACGCCGGCAGCGCGAACAACGCCAGCACCATGAGCATCAGCCCCGTCAGCACCGCGATGATCGCGTCCGGCGACGCGAAAAAGTCGGTCCCGACAAGCTGGAAGGCCGCCGCATACACGATCGCGGCCGCCGGCTTGTAGAGCACGAAAGCGATGAGCCACCCGACGCACCGCTTGAACCACGCCTTGCCCGTCTCGGTGTTCGTGGCCGCCGCCGACAGCGGCAGGATGCCGGCCAGGATGACGAGCATCGCCGACCGCGCGACCATCATCAGCACCTGCATAGCCGCGGCGAGGATCGCGACGATGCCCAGAATGATGACCAGAATCGCGGTCAGCCCGGAGCCCGGGCTCCTCTGCGCGAGCGGGACCAGGAGGAGCACACTCTGCCCGAAGCAGTTCGCATCCTGGACCACGTCGCACTTGAGCGCTCCGCGCAGGATCCACACCGAGAAGCTGTCAGCCACCGCGATGAGCATCTGCGTCGCGGTCACGCCGAAGGCCGCCACGACAATCAGCGTCGTCAGACCCTGGAGGATGTTGCGGCCCTCCTCAGCCCGGTGATGCCAGGCCAGGCGGACACCACCGACGATGACCGCCAAGAGCGCTACCGCGCCGGTGTACCACCACAGCGAGGACTGGAGGAACAGCGTCGCGCCAGCCGCATTCCGCGGCGCCGCCGGCATGACGCCAGCGACGATCGCCGACGCTCCGCCGATCACCACGACACCGACCAGGACCAGCCCGAGCCGGCCGACGTTCAGCGCGCCCTCACCGCGACGCATGCTCGCCCCCATCACGCCCAGGAGCCAGATCAGCGCCCCAGCCGCGACGATCAGGCCGATCCCCATTACGTACCCGAGCAGCTGCGTGAGCTCCGCCGAGCCCTATCCGCCAGACTTCCGTGAGACCCCGGTCCTGGTGAGTTCGTAGGCTGGGGGCAGCAACGGAGATCGGATTTATGAGCAAGGACAGCAAGG
>NZ_QXTH01000018.1 GCF_003946865.1 Antribacter gilvus | reverse complement strand
TGCCTGGCTCAAGCACTACAACCTGGAACGACCCCACCTCGGCATCGGCGGCCTCACGCCTATCGCCCGCGTCAACAACCTCTCGGGTCAGTACAGCTAGCACGCCGCTCGGGAACGTCGCTCCGGCCTCCGGCAAGGACCCTTGTGCGTCTGGCATTGTCACTCCTGGTTTACAGCGTCTACTCACAGTGACAACGCCAGTGCACCAACAGTCGAGCCGAGGGCTCAATCCCTGGAGAGGGACAGAACAGGTGACCTTGCTCGAGACGATGAAGCAGCTCGAAGCGGCAGACGAGCTTGCGCTTTCCGATGCAGCACGGGATTTCGTGGAGGTCGTCACCTTTGCGCCGTCGGAGGAAATCCTGACGGCATTGCGCCAGAGCCTGGCCGACGACTGGATGTCTCTGCCCGTCTGGGCACGAAACCTTGCGTACCGGCTCGCGTGCTTGCAAGATCCGGACAACGCGGAGCTCTTGCGCGAGGCCGCGACCGACCTTGTGTGCTTCGGACCCGATTGGGACACCGAAGCAGAGTCGATGAGGGCTCGGGCCGAGCGCCTTCCGCCTACCGGCCGCTCGTCGTGAACCTGTCCTTCATCCGCAGGAACGGTTCCTCCACGAACCGGTAGGACAACGCCGGGATCACCACGGTGAGCACGAGCACCACCGGCAGCGCCGGGACCTGCTGCGGCAGGGCGAAGCCGACCAGCGCGGCGATCGGCGGGTTCCAGAGGTAGATGCCGTACGACCGTTTCCCCACCCAGGTGAAGGGAGCGGTGGACAGGAGGCGGGCGGCGGCGCCGTCGGGCCGCTGGACCACGAGCACGACGAGCGTGGCCGCGGCGAGCGCCACGAGGGTGGAGCCGCCGTAGCGGTAGAGGGGCGCGGTGAGGTCCGCGGGGGTGACGGCGAAGGCGAGGAGCGCCGCGGCGGCGACCACGCCGTGCCAGGCCCGCACGGGAAGCGTTCCGCGGGCCAGCACCACGGCGAGGAGGGAGCCGATGAGGAGCTGCTCGGCGCGGGTGTCGGCGGCGTAGTAGATCCGCTCGAGGTCCCAGCCGGCGAGCGCCGCACCGAGCCGGTACGCGACGGCGGCGACGGTGATGCCCGCGACGATGGCGAGCCGGTGCCGGCGGGCCCGCGCCACGAGGACCACCACGGCGGGCCACACCACGTAGAAGTACTCCTCCACGGAGAGCGACCACGCGTGCAGCATCGACCCGAGGGGGTAGCCCGCGGCGGCCAGCGGCGACGACGTGTATGTCACGGCGGCGAGGGCGGCGATGACGCTCTCGCGCCGGTCGGCGCCGTCGAGCAGGAGCAGGTAGGCGGTGATGAGCAGGCCCGCGAGCAGGAGCAGCGCAGGGAACAGCCGCAGCGCCCGGCGCACGTAGAAGTTCCGGAACGACACCCCGCCGCGCAGGTCGGTCTCGCGCAGCAGGATGCCGGTGATGAGATACCCGCTGAGCACGAAGAACACGTCGACGCCGATGTAGCCGCCGGGGACCCAGGTGACGACGTCGTGGAAGAGGACGACGGCCGCGATCGCGACGGCGCGCAGGCCGTCCAGCGCGGGCCGGTATCCACCGGAGGGCTGCATGAGGGTCATCCTGTCAGGGTCGCGGCTGGCCGATGGCGGTGCCGCGAGCGTCCGCCGCCCCGGGCCCGAAGCGGTAGTTGTCCTGCCAGCGGGCCCAGCCCGGGCCGGTCGCCACGTACGTGTCGCCCCAGCCGGTGCCGGTGAGGCGGTTGTTCAGGGCCACCATGCCGCTGTACGGGTAGGTCATCTCGTGCAGCACGAGCTGCCAGCCCTCGCCCTCGAGCAGGTTTCCCTCGATGTGCACGTTGTCGATGCGCCCGGCGTACGTCTGGATGAAGAAGGCGCCGGTGGCGTTGCCGGAGTCGCAGTCGAACCTGTTGTTCCGCACCACGAGCGACCGGTCCGAGCGGGAGGCGGCGGAGAAGTCGCGGATGGTGAAGGCGTCGGAGTGGTTGCCGCTCCCGGCGGCGTCGCCCCAGGCGACATGGCCCGTGACGTAGTTCCGCTCCACGCGCATGTCGTGCTTTTCTCCCGCGTTCATGACGGCGATGCCGCTGCCGAACCCGTGCACGTAGTTCCCCACGAGGTCCGCCACGCCCATGAACGCGACCACCATCGCGGCGGACTCCGTGTCCAGGAGCGAGCCGTCGATGTCGCTGTCCCGGATGACGACGCGCTCCGGCGCGATGCCGCCGGTGATGTTGCTCTTCGTCGTGATCACCGGGTTGCCCGCCGAAACCTCGCCGGGCCGCACGCAGCTGCGCTCGATGGTGATGCCGCCCGCCGACAGGTCGATGGCCTCGGTGATGCGCATGCCCGAGATCACCGTCCCGCGCGGCACCTGCCAGCTCCCCGTGTACACGGGGAGGGCGTCGCACGAGAGGCCATGCGGCCGCAGCCCCACCGTGCTCGCGTCCACGGTCCAGCCCGGCCCGGACGTGCTCGGCGGCACCACGGGTCCCGCCGGGGCGGGCTGCCGCGGCACGACGGCGGCGGGCGCCCCGGCGTCGGCCCCCGCACCTCCCCCGGCCCCCGCACCCTCGGACGACGCCGTCGGCGACGGGCTCGGAGAGGCCGACGCCGACGCCGATCCGGACGGGGACGACGAGGCCGACGTGCTGCCCGACGGCTGGGCCCCGAACGGCAGCGGGCCGTCCAGACCGGGCCGCCCGGGCGTCTGCGCGCCGCTGGCGAGCAACGGCACGAGCAGGCCCGCGCAGAGCAGGGCGATCAGGGTGGTGACGACCCGTCGGGCGGCGCCGGGACCCAGGCGGGTCAGGCGGCTGTGACGAGGTTCTGCGTTCATGGACCGATCCTTCGGCGGGAGGCGTCCTCGCCCGGAGCCTCGCACGGGCCTCCCGGTGCGACAACCGTTCGTTGTGGTTTCACCCTGCTTGCCCGACCTCGCCCCTCTCCTCCAGCTTTTCGCCCGCGACCAGGTGCGATTTCGCCCGCGGGAGCCCGTCCGGGCCGTCGGCGCTCGCCTAGATTGGCGGGCGTGACCCACCTCCCCACCGTGCCCGGGCGTGCCTGATGTGCGGCATCGCCGGCGTCCGCGACCTGACCGGCGGCGTCGTCCCGGAGACCGCGCTCACCGCCATGGCGGGGCTGCTGTCACACCGCGGCCCGGACGAGTCGTCGCACTGGTCGGAGCCGGGGACGGGGTTCGCCCACACGCGACTCTCGATCATCGACCTCTCCGCCTCGCACCAGCCGATGCACTCGGCCGACGGGCAGTGGGTGCTCGTCTTCAACGGCGAGATCTTCAACTACCGCGACCTGCGGGCCACGCTCGACTACCCGTTCCGGACCGACGGCGACACCGAGGTGCTCCTCGCGGGCCTCGCCCTGCGGGGGGTCGGGTTCGTCGAGGAGCTGCGCGGGCAGTTCGCGTTCGCAGCGCTCCACCGCCCGTCGGGGACCCTGCACCTGGTGCGTGACCGCCTCGGCGTGCTCCCGCTCTACTACCGGCACGACGGCGACCGGCTGGTCTTCGCGTCCGAGGTCAAGGCCGTCAACGCGGTGGCCGACAGCACGCCCGCGGTGGACCCCCTGAGCCTCGACGCGTACTTCGCGGGCCGCTCGGTCCCGGCGCCCCGGTCCCTGTTCGCGGGCGTGCACAAGCTGCCCGCGGCCCACCGCGCGGAGCTCGCCGCGGACGGCACCGTGACCGTGCGCCGCTACTGGTCGGCACCCCCGGTGGACGCGACCCGGCGGTGGTCGGACGCCGAGGTCGTCGACGCCGTGGACGAGGCCGTGCGCGACGCCGTCGCGGCCGCCCTGGTCGCCGACGTCCCCGTGGGCTCGTACCTCAGCGGCGGCGTGGACTCGAGCCTCATCGTAGCCGTGATGAAGCAGCTGCGGGGCGACTCCACCGTGGAGACGTTCGCCGCCGGGTTCGGCGACCCCCGGCACGACGAGCTGGGCTGGGCACGGCGCGTCAGCGAGCACGTCGGGACGCGCCACCACGAGGTGGACGTGCGCGCCGCCGACTTCGAGGAGCTGTGGCCCCGGCTCACGTGGCACCGCGACGCGCCCGTGTCCGAGCCCGCGGACATGGCGGTGTTCCGCCTCGCCGAGACGGCCCGCAAGCACGTGTCGGTGGTGCTCTCCGGCGAGGGCGGCGACGAGCTGTTCGCCGGTTACCCCAAGTACCGGGTCGCGCCCTGGCTGGACGCGTCCCGCGCGGTGCCGGCGCCCCTGCGGGGTTCCGTGGCCCGGCTCACCGAGTCCCGCCTCCCGGCCCGGCTCGGCCGCGCCCGCATCGCACTGCGCGCCGTCGCCGCCCCGACCGAGCGCGACCAGCTGCAGAGCTGGTTCGCGCCGTTCACCGCCGACGAGCGTCAGGTCCTGCTGGGGGGCACGCCCGCCCCGGACCGCCTCCGCGAGGTTCCGGTCGGGGCGGACGCCGTGGACCGCATGCTCCGCTACGACCTCGAGAGCTGGCTCCCCGACAACCTCCTCGAGCGGGGCGACCGCATGAGCATGGCCTCGTCGCTCGAGCTGCGCCCACCGCTCCTCGACCACCGCCTCGTCGAGCTCGCGTTCCGCCTGCCGTCGTCGGTGAAGGTGCGTGGAGGCGTCACGAAGTGGGCGCTCAAGGAGGTGGCGCGACGCTACCTGCCCACCGAGGTTGTGGACCGCAAGAAGGTGGGCTTCCGCGTCCCGCTCGACGCGTGGTTCCGGTCCGGGCTGCGCGACTCCCTGTGGGGACGGCTCACCGACCCCAGCTCGTTCGTGGGCGCCACGCTCGACCGCGCCCTGGTGCGCGACCTGCTCGAACGCCACGACAGCGGCCGCTTCAACGAGGAGAGCCGCATCTGGACGCTCCTGTCGCTGGAGATCTGGCACGAGACCTGCATCCGGGACGCCCGGGTCGCAAACGTCCGGAGCTGACCCCCGTGCCTCGCCTCTCCCGCTTCAAGAAGCCGCCGCGCCTCCTCGCCCAGCTCGCCGTCCAGCGCGTCGCGAACGCGCTCGACATCGGCGAGCTGGACGTCCCGATCCTCTTCGAGGACCTCGCCGACTCCCACGCTCTGGCGCGGCGCCGGGCCGCCCTGAGCGACGCCGCCGCGGGGGCCGACGGCGGCGCGGCTCGCCCGGGCCCGGCGCCTCGCGGCGGGCGTTCGGCCGACGGCGGCCCGCCCCGGGTCGCGTGGCTGGCCATCCCGCCCGCGGCGGGCTCGGGCGGCCACACGACGCTGTTCCGCATAATGCGCGCCGCCCAGGAGGCGGGGCTGCGCAACACGCTCCTCTTCTACAACCGGTTCCACAGCCCGGTCGAGGAGTACGCGGAGATCGTCCGGACCGGCTGGCCCTGGCTGGACTGCGAGATCGCGGAGGTGGGCCCGGTCGTCGAGGGCTTCGACGCGTGCGTCGCCTCCTCCTGGTCGACGGCGCACGTGCTCGCCGGCCGAGCGACACCCGGCACCCGGCTGCTCTACTTCGTGCAGGACTATGAGCCGTACTTCTTCCCGCGGGGCGACATCTACGAGTTCGCCGCCGACACCTACCGGTTCGGCTTCCGGAACATCGCCCTGGGCCCCATGGTCCAGGAGGCGCTCGCCCGCGAGCTGGACGTGCCGAGCGACGTGGTGCCGTTCGGCGGCGACACGTCGGACTACGGGCTCGTGGAGCCTGTGCGCCCGCGGCGCGGTGTGGTCTTCTACGCCAAGCCGGGGAACGACCGGCGCGGCTTCCGCCTGGCGGTCCTCGCGCTGCGGCAGTTCCACGAGAGACACCCCGACCAGCCGATCCACGCCTACGGCGACCACGTGAGCGGGCTGGGCTTCCCCGTCGTGGACCACGGGCGCCTGACGCCGGAGAACCTGGCCGCGCTGTACCGGTCCGCCGCCGCGGGGCTGAGCCTGTCGTTCACCAACATCTCGCTCGTGCCCGAGGAGATGCTCGCGTGCGGCACCACCCCCGTGCTCAACGACACCGGGTTCGCCCGCGCGGTGCTGGACAACCCGCACGTGGCGTGGGCGCGGCCGACGCCGTCGGCCCTCGCGGCAGCGCTCTCCGACGCCGTGGAGCGGCACACGCCGGAGGTGGCGCGAGCGGCTGCGCGTAGCGTGCGGGCGCGCTCCTGGACGGAGACCGAGCAGGCGGTCGTGCGGATCCTGGCGGACGAGCTGGGGTGCGAGGTGAGGGACGGCCGCGTGGCGGCCTCCGGCTGACGCCGGGCATGCCTCTGAGGCAGGGCCGCTGAGAGCAGCGTCGTCGCTGGCGATGTCACTATCGGTGACGATGTCTACGCAGAGTGACAACGTCAGCACACCTCATGTTGCTCCCGGGCCTCACTCGCGGCGGCTGCATCCCCGGCTCAGTTGGTTCTCACCCGAGCATCGACAGCTCGTCGCCGTTGGAGTTCCACATCCGCGCCCGACCGCTGCCCTCGCCGATCGTGATCGTGTGGGGTTGATGGTCGATCGTGCCGATGAGGTCCCCCGTGACGTCCTCCCACTCGAACTCGAAGTGATCGCCAGGTTGCAGCACGTACTCCATGCCCGACGGTTCGAGGACGACCGTCACTGGACTCGGCCCGCCAGCGCTCACCTGAAACCGCATTGATCTCCCTATCCCCGGCCCGCGCCCGTCCGGAGGAACCACCGGACGCGCGGCACCGCCCACCAGCCCACCAGCACCCCGTACACCCCGGCCGCGACCCCGAACGACGCCCCGAGCGCGGCCACGTCGTGCTGGACGAACCCGCCCACGACGTGCCCGCTGAACCCGGCAACGACAGCCCCTAGCGCCGGGCACCACAGCGCGGACACGAGCGACAGCCCAGACGCTCCGGCCCTCGCCACCGCGACCCCGTAGAGCGGCAGAACCACGACGAGACTCACGGCAAGGTGCGCGTAGGCCGCGCCCATCAGCCCCAGTCCGGACACCCCCGCGATCAGCGACGCGACGAGCCCCACGAACCACACCACCTGCACCACGAGCACGCTCGCGGACCGGCCGTGCGCGTACAGGTACGCGGCGAAGAGGTCGAAGACCACGCGCAGCCCGCCCAGGGCGAGGAGCGGGACCAGCACGGGAGCCGCAGCGTCCCAGGCGTGCCCGTACACGACCGCCACGAGCGGGTCGGCCCCGGCGCCGATCATGCACGCACCGAGCGCGGCCACGGCCCACACCGGCCCCACCACGGAGGCGGGAGCCCGCTTGTCGGCCAGGACCTCGGGCCGCGAGAACAGCGGTAGCGCCACGCCCCGCACGGCCTGACCGAGGAAGCTCATCGGCCACGACGACACGTTCGACGCCAGCACGTAGTAGCCCAGCGCCGTCGGCCCGGCGAGGCGGCCCAGGATCAGCTTGTCCACACCCAGCACCGCCCACGACAGGATGTTCGCCCCCGCCACCGGCACGCCGAACCGGATCACCGACCGCACCAGCGAGCGGTCCAGGCCGAACGACGGCCGCACCCGCGCCCGCACGAACTGCAGCACCGTCGACACGAGCTGCGCGGCAACCCGCCCCACAGCGAGCGACAGCACGCCCCAGCCGAGCAGCACCAGCCCGATCGTCACGACGGTGCTCACCGCGAAGTCGGCGATGCCGATGACGAACAGGCTCCGCTGGTCGAACTCGCGCTGCAACCGCGCGTACGGGACCACGCCCACGCCAGCCAACAGGATCGTGATCGCCAGCACCGCGATCGCGGGGGCGGCGTCCGGAGCCCCGAGCGCGCCGGCGAGCGGCAGGGCGGTGGCCGCCGTCGCCACGGCGAGGACCAGGCTCACCACGGCAGACACCGTCGCCACCGTGGGCGCCCGGCGCTCCGGCTCCTTGCTGCGGATCAGGTCTGTGCTGAGCCCCAGGTCCGCGACCGCGACGAGCACCGTCTGGATGGTCAGCGCCACGGCGTAGACGCCGAACTGCTCGGGCGTCAGCAGCCGCGCGATGACCACGCCGACAGCGAGGCCACCGATCTTGAGCAGCACCGTCGACACCGCGCTCCACGCCAGGCCACCGCGCACACGCCGCGCGAGCGACGGCCCGGACGCGCTGTCGACCGAGTCCTCGACCGGGTCCTCCACCGCGGTCATCGGGTCCTCCCCGCCACGCCGGGCGTCACGTGGCGCAGGAGCCCGGCGTGCCGGGCGACCATCTCGCCGGCCGACAGCACCGCGAGCAACCCGGGATCCGGCTCCACCGGGGGCCTCCCGGGGAGCGCGGCGAGCGCAGCGGCCAGCTCGGCCTCGTTGTCCTGCCGCCGACGACGGCGCGACTCCCGCACCGCCCAGTCCGTCAGGGGCGCGTCACCGGTTGGTGGTCGTACCACCGTCACCCGGCCGGGAGCGAGGGCAGCAAGCTCGACGGCCCCGCCGACGTCGGACAGCACGACCGGCAGGCCGGCCACCACCGCCTCCGTCGCGGCCACGGACCAGCCTTCGAAGAACGAGCCGAGCACGAAGGCGTCGGCGGCGGCGAGGAGCGTCGCGGAGTCGGAGGGGCCCAGCAGGTGGACCCGGCTCTCGGCGCCCGAGGCGACCCGTTCGGCGTCGGCCCAACGGTGCTCGAGGACGTCCGCGACGCCGCCAGCGACGACAAGCCGGAGCCGTGGCTCCGCCAGCAGAGCGCGGGCGAACGCCCGCACCAGCCCGGGCACGTTCTTCTGGGCGTCGTAGCGGGCGAGGCTCACGACCACGACGTCGTCCGCCTCGACGGGGACCACCCCGCCGAGTGCCGCACGGGCCTCCGCCCGGCCGGGCCCGGCGGCGAGGTGGCCCACCCCGTTGGGGATCACGACGACCTCGTCATGGGACCCGCCGGTGTGCCGCGAGTGGTGCAGGGCGACGGCGTCGCTCACCGCCACGACCGAGTCCGCCCGGGCGCACGCGGACGACACGGCAGCCCACTCGTCCGCTCCGCGGTGGATCTCCAGGTTGTGCGCCACCCAGACTGCCGGGCCGCCCCAGGCAGCGACACCCTGGGCTGCCGAGGCGTCGTGCACCTGGACCACGTCGGGGGCCAGGCCGGTGAGCACGCCCGCCAGGTCGGAGGGCGTCGACCGGATCACCGTCACGCCCGCCGCCCGGAGCCGGTCGGCCGTGCGGCCCTCGCCCGTGCCGACCACCACCGCGCGGACCCCCTCCCCCGGGAGCCCGAGCGCCAGGGTCGCGACCACGGCCTCCACCCCGCCGACATCAAGCCCGCCCGCCACCAGCACGCACGTCACTCCCGTCGCCCCGGCGCCCGTCGCTGTGGGTACACGTATGGTCGCCGATTCGGCCTGCGAGGCGACCACCTGCGTACCCACAGCACGAGGGGCGGGGGGGGACGGGGCGGCGGCGGGTGCGGCCAGCACCGGCAGCTCCGTCCGGCCCAGCAGCCTGCCCGCCAGCGTGCGCGCGTGGCCGTACCGCAGGCGGGGCGGGAGCAGGTCGGACGCGGCCGACGCCGTCCGCAGCACCCGGGCGCGAAGGGCAGCCCCGCGCCGGGCCGGGCGCGACATCCCGGCCTCGCGCCAGGCCGGGCGCGACGCCCCGGACGAAGGCACTGCCTCGGCGGAGGGGCCCGCAGCCCCGCTCATGCGGTGCCCCTGCCCGCGGCCTTGCGGGCGACCCGGCCGGCCTCCTGGGCGAGGTCGGCCGCCCACTCGCGCGCCGTGTACAGCCGCGGGGACTCCTCGTAGAGGGCAGCCAGGCGCTCGGCCATGGCGGGCAGCCCGAACCGGCCGAGGGCGAACTCGCGCCCGAACGCGCCGAGCTCGATCCGTCGCGCCGGGTCGCCCAGGAGCGGGCGGACGGCGTCGACAAGCGTGGCGACCGGGTCGGGCACGGGGTCCGGGCTCCAGTAGCTGTTGCGGGCCAGGCCCTCCGCGGTCGCGGGCTCGAAGAGGCACGACCAGCCCGCCTCGCCCTGCACCACGAGCGGCGTGCCGAACGCGAGGGCCCGCGCCGCGGAGCCGCCCATGCCGAGCACCATGTCGGAGGCGTCGTACGCGGGGCGGGGGTCCGCCGTCGGGCCGAGCAGGCGGACTGCCTCGCGGCCCAGGGCTGCATTGACCTTGGCCGCGCGCTCGCGCAGGCGAGCCTCGGCGTCGCCGGTCCCGACCACGGCGAGGGTGACGCCGTCGCCCAGGTGCCGCACCGCGTCGATCGCGATCTCCACGGGCAGGGCCTTCATGTCGGTGTCGAGCCGGCTGACGATGCCGAGCAGCACCTCGCCGTCGGCGAGGCCGAGCTCGCGCCGGAACGCGGCGCCATCGGCACCGCTGCCGCCGTCGGCCCCGCCGGGACGGTCGGCGTCGGTGTCGACGGGCGGGCTGATCAGCACCGTGCGGCCGGGCCGGTCCACCGCCTCGTCGAGGAGGTAGCCGGTGCCCACCACGAGCGGCACGTGCCGGAACACGACGGGTGCCACCTGCATCTCGTAGACGGTGTGCACCCACGGCCGTCGGCCGCCGAGCGCGGGGCCCCAGAACACGGGACGGTCGCCACCCCAGGAGCCGTAGACGTGAACCAGGTCGGCGCGCACACGGTCGGCGACCTCCGCGAGCTGCCGCGCGTGGGCGCGGAGGCCGGGGGCCGGGTCGTACGGCTCGATCGTCACACCGCGGGCGGCGGCGACGTCGAGCAGGGAGGGACCGTCGGGCCGCGAGCCCCGCGGACCCACCAGGTGCGACTCGACGCCGTGCGCACGCAGCGCAGCGGCCAGGTCGACGGCGTTGATCTGCGTGCCGCCGAGCTCGAGACTGTTGAGGCGCACCAGCACGCGCCGGTCAGGGCTCACCGGCCGACCGCCTCCGGCGCCCCGAGCACCGCGCCCGCCAGCACCTCTACCACCCGCTCCTGCTGGGCAGCCGTGAGGTGCGGGAACATCGGCAGCGACAGGAGCCGCGACGCCGCCGCCTCCGCGACGGGGAACGCGCCGACGCCCAGGCCGAGGGAGGCGTAGGCCTCGGTGAGGTGCAGGGGCGTCGGGTAGTGGATCGCCGCGCCCACGCCCGCCGCCGCCAGCTCGCCGAGCACCCGCTCGCGCTCCTCGACGCGCACCACGTACAGGTGCCACACGTCCGTGCTGCCCGGCCGGGTGGCAGGGACCCGCACGCCGGGAACGTCCGCGAGGAGGGCCGTGTACCGCTCGGCGGCCGCGCGGCGGGCTGCGTTCCAGCCCTCGAGCCGGCGCAGCTTGGCCCGCAGCACCACGGCCTGCACGGCGTCAAGCCGGGAGTTGAACCCGACCCGGTCGTGCACGTACTTCACGGAGCTGCCGTGGGCGGAGACGTTCCGCACGAACGCGGCCACATCGGCGTCGTCGGTGGTCACGGCCCCCGCGTCCCCGGCCGCGCCGAGGTTCTTGCCCGGGTAGAAGCTCGTGGCCGCGACGCGGCCCATCGCCCCGGAGCGCCCGCGGGCCGACGACGCCCCCTGCGACTGCGCGGCGTCCTCCACGATCACGAGGCCGTGCCGCGCCGCGACCGGCTCGAGGGCCTCGACCGGCGCGACCTGCCCGTACAGGTGCACCGGCACGATCGCTCGGGTGCGCGGCGTCACGGCGGCCCCGACGGCGGCGGGGTCGATGAGGAGGTGCTCGTCGTCGACGTCGACCAGCACGGGCACGGCGCCGATCCGCGACACGGCCTCGGCCGTGGCGATGAACGTGTTCACGGGCAGGATCACGTCGTCGCCCGGGCCCACGCCCACGGCGCGGAGCGCGAGCTCCACCGCGTCGGTGCCGTTGGCGACGCCCACGCAGTGACCCACGCCGGTGTACGCGGCGTACTCCTCCTCGAACGCGGCCACCTCCCGGCCGCCGACGAACGCGGCGGAGGCGAGGATGTCCTGCCACGCGGGCAGCACCTCGCCGGCGATCTCGGCCGACTGCGCGGCGAGGTCGAGGAACGGAACCTTCACGGGTGCTCTCCCAGCTGTCGTGCGGGCACTCCGGCCCACGTCTGTCCGTCCGGGACGTCCGTCAGCACGACGGCGCCCATGCCCACGGTGGCTCCCGCGCCGACGATCACGCCGGGCCGGACCGAGGCGTTCATCCCCAGGTAGGCGCCTCGTCGGACGCGCACGCCCCCGCCGAGCGACACGCCCGCGGCGAAGGTCACGAAGTCCTCCACGACGCAGTCGTGCGTCACGGTCACGCCCGGCATCACCACGACGTGCTGCCCCAGCACCGCGTCCGCGGTGACGGTCACCCCAGCGAGCAGGATCGAGCCCGCGCCGACGGGGCACCCCGCCGGGTTGCGCACCGACGGGTCCACCACCGTGGCGAACCGGCCGTCACCGACCCCCGCGGCCGCGAGCCGCTCCCGTACCGCCGCCCGGCCCCGGCCGGGACCGATGCAGAGCAGCAGACCGGCGCCGGGGTACTCCCCCGCGTCGTCGGTCCCGCCGAGCACCCGAACCCCGCCGACCTGCGACGGGAGGTCGGCGTGCCGGTCGTCCAGGATCCCGGCGACGGGTCGTCCGGCCTCCCGCAGCACCGCCAGCACCTCGCGGGCGAGCCCACTCGCGCCGACGAGCAGGACCGGCGCGCTGTCCGCTCCCCCGGTCATGTCACGCCCCGCGGACCACCGCGACGACCCGGCCGAGCTCCTCGTCGGTCATCTGGTGGAACAGCGGCAGGATCAGGGTGCTGTCGGTCAGGTGCTCGGTCACCGGCAGGGGCACCGTCCCCGTGTCCCGTCCGGCGTAGGCGGGCTGCCGGTGGGCCGCCATGATGCCGCGCCGCGCCGACACCCCCGCCTCCGCGAGGGCCAGCAGCAGACCCTCGCGGTCGAGCGGGTGCTCCGGCAGCACCTCGAGCCACAGCGACTGGAAGTTGCTCGTGCCCCAGTCCGGGTCGGCGACCAGCCGCACGCCCGCCACGTCCGACAGCGCCGCGCGGTAGGCGGCGGCCAGCGTCCGTCGTCGGGCGACGACCTCGGGGAGGCGACCCAGCTGGACCAGGCCGACCGCGGCCTGGAGGTCCGTCATGCGGAAGTTGAAGCCGATCTCGCCGTACTCCTCGGGCGGGGCCACCAGCGCCGTGTGCCGCTCGGCGGCGGAGACGCTCATCGCGTGCTCGCGGAGGCGGCGCGCCCGCGCCGCCCACTCCGGCCGGCTCGTGGTGAGCATCCCGCCCTCGCCCGTGGTGAGGATCTTGCGCGGGTGGAACGACCAGGCGGAGAGCTCCGCGCCCGCCCCGACCGGCCGCCCACGGTACGTGGAGCCCGCGCCGCAGGCGGCGTCCTCGATCACGACGATCCCGAGCGGGTCGCACAGCGCCCGCACCGGGTCGAGGTCCACGGGCACACCACCCTGGTCGACGACGATCACCGCCCGCGTGGCAGGTGTGAGCGCGGCCGCGACCGTCTCGGCGGTGACGTTCCCCGTCACCGGGTCCACGTCGGCGAACACCGGCCGTGCCCCCACGTAGGTGGGCGCGTTCGCCGTGGCGACGAAGGAGAAGGAGGGCACGACGACGTCGTCCCCCGCGCCTACGCCCGCCACGACCAGCGCGAGGTGCAGCGCGGTGGTGCAGTTCGACGTCGCCACGGCCTCGCCGGCCTGCATCGTCTCGGCGAAGGCCGCCTCGAACGCGGCCACCCGCGGCCCCTGCGCCACCCAGCCCGACTCGATGACCTCCGTGACGGCGGCGACCTCCTCGGCCCCCAGCCACGGCTTCATCACGTTGACGCGGGCCGGCGCGGTCGCGGTCACGCGGCGCCCCCGGGCGCGCCCGCCGTGGCGGGCACCGGCGCCGCGGCCACGGGCGCCCCGGCCACCGGCGTGCGGCCCGACGCGATCTCCTCGCGCAGGGGCCGCCACCACTCGACGAGCAGCCGGAGACCCTCGTCGATGCCGATCGTCGCCTCGAACCCGAGGTCCTCGCGGGCCGCGGTGGTGTCGGCGAGCCGCCGCACCACCCCGTTCACCGCACGCTCCGGCCCGTGCTCGACCGGAAGGTCGGAGCCCATGACCCGCAGGAGCGCCTCGGCCAGCTCGAGCAGGCTCGTCTCGGTGCCGCTCGCGATGTTGTAGACGCCCTCGACCACGCTGCTGCTCGCGGCGAGCACGTTCGCCCGGGCGATGTCGGGCGTGCAGACGAAGTCCATCGTCTGCCGGCCGTCACCGAAGATCAGGGGCGGGCGGCCGTCGGCGATGCGCTCCATCCAGCGCACCAGCACCTCGGTGTAGAGGCCGTGCACGTCCATGCGCGGGCCGTACACGTTGAAGTAGCGCAGGGCCACGTAGTCGAGGCCCTGCATCGCGCGGAAGGACCGCACCATGCCCTCGTTGAACGACTTCGCCGCGCCGTAGAACGTGTCGTTGTCGTGGTGGTGGTGCCGCTCGGGCGTGGGGAACTCCTCCGCCAGGCCGTACACGGACGCGCTCGACGCCAGCACCAGCTTGTCGATGTGCTGCTCCGCGGCGGCCTCCAGCACGTTGAACGTGCCGTCCACGAGGACCTCCAGCGCGAGCCGCGGCTCCTCGGCGCACTGCGTGATCCGGATGGCGGCCTGGTGGAACACCAGGTCCTTGCCGCGGGTCAGGTCGTGGACGAGGTCGCGGTCCCGGACGTCACCCTCGACGAGGGTCGCCCGCCCGTCGGCGAGCGCGTCGTCGAGGTTGGCGCGGCGGCCGCGCACGAGGTTGTCGAGCACGTCGACGTGGGCGGCGCCCGCGTCGAGGAGCTGGTCCACGAGGGTCGAGCCGATCGTCCCGGCGCCTCCGGTGACGAGGATGTTCGCGCCCTGCAGGGTGGTCATGCGGAAATCTCCAGCTCTCGTTCGAGGTAGGGGGTGACTGCTGTGCCGCCCGCGGCGAGGCTCGACGACGCGGCCTCGAGGACTCCGAGCACCCGCCGACCGGCGCGGCCGTCGGTCAGCGGCGCGCGCGCCTCGCCGATCGCGTCGGCCAGCTCGGTGACCATCTGGCCGAGCGCCTCCCGCTCGGGCAGCGCCGGGGACCACGTGTCGCCCAGGCGGTACGAGACGGTCGCCGCCCGGCGCTCCTCGCCGTCGGCCACGATCTGCTCGTAGTCGACGCCGCGGTCGTAGACGCTGAGGCGCTGCTGCGGGTTGAGGTCGTCCCAGACGAGCGTGCGCTTCGACCCGCCGATGGTGATGCGGCGGATCTTGGTGGGGCTCAGCCAGTTGACGTGCACGTTCACGACCGCGCCGCTCTCCAGCGGCATGAACAGGTAGCCGACGCACGCCTTGCCCGTGCCGAGCGGGTCGCCGCCGTGCGCCGCGACCGACACGGGCCGCAGCCCGCCGGGCAGCACGAAGTCCACGATCGACAGGTCGTGCGGGGCGAGGTCCCAGAACACGTCCACGTCGGGCTGGATCAGCCCGAGGTTGATGCGCACCGAGTCGATGTAGAGCAGGTCGCCCAGCTCGCCCGCCTCGACCAGCTCGCGGATCTTCCGCACGGCGGGCGTGTAGCAGAAGGTGTGGTCCGTCATGAGGACGAGACCGCGGGCCTCGGCCTCCGCGACCATCTCGTCCGCGAGGGCGGCGCTGTCGGCGATCGGCTTCTCGACCACGACGTGCTTGCCGGCCCGCAGCGCCGCCATCGTGATGGCGTGGTGGGACCGGGCCGGGGTGGCGATCGCGACGGCGTCCACGTCGTCCCGCGCCAGCAGCTCGTCGAGCGACGTCTCCACGTCGGCCCCGCCGCTCGCCCGTGCGACGCGTGCCGCACGCCCCGCGTCCAGGTCGCACACTGCCGCGAGCTCCCACCGGTCGGACGTGGCGAAGTTGCGAGCGAGGTTCGGCCCCCAGTAGCCGGCGCCCACCACGGCGGCACGCAGGACGTTCGGCTCGGACATGTTGGCATCCTTCGGGCTCGGGTCGGGTGGCCCGCTCACCGCACGTGGGGTCCGGACCGCGATCAACATAGTCGCGGGCACAGGCCCGAAAGCCGCCCAGCAACCCAGTTCACCCGTCACTGCCGGGTGAAGTCCCCCGGGGGCATTTCACCTGGCGAGGGGCCCTCCGGCACCCCCGGGAACACCTAGCCTGGCGATCATGCGCACGCCTGTCCTCGCCCTGGTCGCGACCCTCGTCCTGACGACGTCGGCCTGCACCGCCTCGCCCGACGCCGGTCCCGGCACCCCGGGCGCGGACGGCACCTCCGGCACGGCCTCGCCCGGGCCCGTGCCGACCGTGACGGGCCGTAGCGGTGGGCAGACCGGCGGCGAGGGCTCGGAGTCGCTGCCGACGCAGGCAGCCACCGAAGGGCCCCTCGGGGACCTCGCTGCGGCAGCGCCCGTGGCCGGGCGGCGTTCGGCGGCCCCTGCCTCCGGAGCAGCCGAGGGGCTCGCGCCCGGCTTCCCCGCCGACGTGGTGACCGTCCCGGACGGGCTGTCCGTCGTGACCAGCTCGTTGTCCGTCGAGGGCGCCCGCTACCAGGTCACGCTGGACGGCCGGGCCGACGGCGGCTGCGGCCCCCTCCTCGTTTCGTACCGCACGTGGTTCACCGGCGGCGGGTTCGTCGAGTCCACCACCGACGTGGCCCCGGGGTCCACCACGGCAACCTTCGTGCGCGACGACGGGTCGGTGGTGGTCGACGCCGAGGAGCAGGACGGCGCCTGCCGGGTCACGCTCTTCGGCAGCCTGACGGCAGGCTGAGCCGACTCCCCTCCCCGCCGAGACAGTGACCTCGTCCGGCCCCTACGGGGCCGTCGGGGCGAAGAGCACGTCCACCCAGTAGCTGTGGTTCACCGTCGAGCCGGGGAAGCCCGTCCCGTACACGTACGCCCCGCCGGGGACGAGCGTGCTGAGCGGCCCCTGGACCCGCGGTGCGGCCAGCGCGTCGACCGTCACGGCGTAGTGCCCCGCGGGCGCCCGGTAGGACGCCACCAGGTCGGTCCCGGCGGTGACCGTCACAGGCTGGTCGAAGAAGAGCGTCTGCCACCCCGTCGCGGTCTCGTCCGCGAAGGTGCCGCTCGCGAGCAGGTCACCGGACGCCGACCACAGGTACCCGGTGTGGGTTCCCGTGTTCTGCGCCCCCTTGTAGAACCTGATGCCGTGCACGGTCCCCGCGGCACTCACGTGCACGCGCGTCCCCACCTGGACCGGGTCCGGGTCGGACCAGCTCGCGACCGCCGGAGCGTCCGCGTCGGACCAGAGGGTCACGGTGCCTGCAGGGAAGGTCACGCGGGAGGTGAACATCCACGACCCCACGGAGGCTCCGGCCACATCGACCCTCGCCGCGATCAGCGCGCCGCCGGGCAGGCCGGCGGCGGGCGTGAAGGTGACCGTCCGGGTCGCGGCGTCGAAGCTGCTCGCTCCTGGGATGACCCCGCCCGGGCCGGAGAGGCGCAGCACCGGCTCCTCGCCGACCGGCGAGTACGTGAGGCGAGCGCTGACGGTCGTCGCGGGGTCGACCCCGGTGGTACCCCCGGCGGGCGTGGTGGTGACCAGGCCCAGCGAACCGCTGGTGAACACCGGGTCCACCCAGTAGCCGGCGTCGTTCCAGGAGTACTGCGGGTAGCCGCCGCCGTAGGTGTAGACCCCCGCCGCCCGGGGCGTGCTCAGCGGCCCGATGGTCCGTGGCTGCGCGAAGTGGCCCGCGCCCGCCGCGTAGCGACCGTGCGGCGCCCGGTAGGACACCGTGTAGGTGGTACCGGCGACGACGGGGTACGGCACCGGGAAGGGAACGGTCTGCCAACCCTCGGTGGTCGCCGCGGGCGCCGTGGTGGTCGCGAGGACGGCCCCGGTGGCGGACCACAGCGTGACCGTGTGCGGGCCGTCGTTCCCCGCGCCGCGGTAGAACCGCACCGCGGACACCACGCCGGAGTGGTCGGTCGTGAACCGGGTGCCCAGCTCGATGGCTGCCGCGTCGTCGCTGGACGTGATGGGCGGTACCGCCCCGCCGAAGATCGTGCAGGGGCACGTCCCGGCGGCGGGTTGCGTCGTGAACGCCCAGCTCAGCGGTCCGACGGCGGTGCCGTCGTCGGCCGTCTGCGCGCTGAACGCCACCGTGAGGGCGCTGCCGTGCGGCAGGTCCGCCGCTGGGTCGAGCGTGACGGTCGTGCCGTCCGCGGACACCGCGACCGTCCCGGGGACCGTGACCCCGGCGCCGTCAGTCAGCGTGAGCGAGGCGCCCGGGGCCACCGGTTCGGAGACCGTGACGGAGACCGGCGTGCCGACCGCCACCTCGACCGCGCCCGCCGCCGGCGTCCGGCCGGTGACGGCCGGGCCTGGCGGCGTGGGGTCGTACACGACGTCCACGAGGTAGCTGGTGCTGGTCGGCGCCGTCGGGCGGCCAGCACCGTAGGTGTAGACGCCTGCCGAGGCCGGCGTGCTGAGGCTGCCCACCGTGAGCGGCGACGTGAACGCGCCCGCCGTCACGGAGTACCGGCCCGCCGGTGCGCGGTAGCCCACCGTGTACTGGACGCCCGCCTGGACCTGCGCGGGCACGGCGAACGGCACGTCCTGCCAGCCCTTGGTCACCGTCTGCGTCACCTGGCCCTGGGCGAGCACCTGGCCGTCCGGGCCCCAGAGGTACGCGGTGTACGGGCCGGAGCCTGTCGGGCCCTTGTAGAGCTGGGCCCCGGTCACGGTGCCCGCCTCGGCCGGCGTGAACCGGACCCCGAGGGTGACCGCGTCCGGGTCGGGGACGTCGACGAGGGCCGGGACCACTCCGTCGTCGTACAGCCCGCACGGGCAGGCGGTGGAGGCCGGGCGGACCGTACGGAAGGACCACGTACCGCCGCTCGAGACGCCGAGCCCGTCCAGGGACGTGGCGGTCACCGTCGCCGTGTGCCCGGCGAAGCCGGCGAGCGGCCCGGCGGGCGTGAAGGTGACGGTCCGTGTGACGGCGTCGTAGGCCGTGCTGCCCGCCACCGCGTTGCCCGCCTCGTCCGCAAGGGCCAGGGCGACCGACGCGGGGTCGACCGGCTTCGACAGCCGGACGCGCACCGTCGAGCCGAGCGGCACGCTCACGGAACCGCCGAGCGGCTCGGCGGCGAAGGCCGCGAGCGGCGAGTCGTCGCTGGCCGTGAACAGGGGGTCCACGTAGTAGGCCGCATTACCGAAGGAGCCGGTCGGGAACGTACCCGGCAGTCCGAACAGGCCCGCGGGCTGGGCGCCGAAGCCGCCGTCGACCAGGAGCGGGGCCGCGTCACGCCCGCGGGCGACGAACGCGCCCTCGTCGATGGCGTACCGGCCCACGGGCGCCGTGTAGGAGACGACGTACGGCTCCCCCGCGGCGACCGGCACGGGCTGGTTGAACGGGACGGTCTGCCAGCCGGTCGTGGTCTCGGCGGTGAACGTGGCCTGGGCGAGGACCTGCCCACTCCTGTCCCAGAGAGTGCCGCGGTGCGTGCCGGTGTTCCCCGGGCCCTTGTAGAAACGGACCCCGGCGACGAAGCCCGTGCTCATCGGGGTGAACCGCAGGCCCAGCTCGACCGGGGCCGCGTCGTCGGCGGCCGGGACGGGAGGAACCTCGTCGCCGAAGACCGTGCAGGGGCAGGCCACGTCGACGGCGCGGGACACGGCGCTGCCGATGTTCGCGCTGTCGTCCACGGCCCGGGCACGCAGCTCCACGGAACCCGACCCGGACACGCGCGCCGTGTACGACCACGTCTCGCGGCCCTGGGCCGGGTGCCAGGTGGAGCCGGCGTCGAGCGACACCTCGACCCCCGCGACCCGGCCGCCGACGTCGGACGCGGTGCCCGAGACGGTCACGAGCGAGCCGTTCGCCAGGTCGGCCCCGGCGGCGGGCGAGGTGATCTGCGCCGTCGGCCCGGCCGTGTCGGACGACTTCGGGGTGGCGACGATGCCCGCGGGCGTCGCGGGCTGGGCGTCCATGTCCGCGAGGACGTTGGCCGTGGCCTGCCGCATGCGCGGGTCGGCGGGGGCGCCGAGACCGTCGTGCTCCGCGTCGAGGCCCCAGGTCCACTGGACGGACCCGGCCGAGAAGACGAGCGCGCCGCTCGCCGCGCGGTACTGGGTCACGTGGTGCGTGGTGGTGCCGGGCAGCACCACGTTGCCGAAGTCCTGGAGGTACTCCGGGACCGCGCCGACGGTGGTGGAGAGCCGGATCAGGCCCGCCGGGCGGTGCCCGTTGTCGAGGTCCTCGTTGGACTCGTAGCCGACGGTGTGGGGCGCGAGCTGCACGGAGCTCCCGGCGGGTAGCGACGCCAGGCTCGTGTTGCGCCACAGGCGCAGCCTGCCCTCCGCGGCCGAGACCGTCACCGGCAGGTCGGAGAAGTTGACCATGTAGAGGGTGCCGATGAGGGCGTTCTCGGGCTTGCCACCGCCGTTGGCCGGGGAGGCGTAGCGCGGGTCGCGCCACGTGCCGGTCCACTCGGGCGACGAGGTGTCGAGCTTCTTGTGGGACCACGTCTCCTTGTACGAGACCATCGTCCGGTACGGGGTCGAGGCACCGGCGGTCGACGGCGCCCAGCGGGTGCGCCAGTACACCTCGTTGCCGCTGAGGAACATCAGGTTCACGCCCGCGTCGCGCGCCGCCTCCACGTTCGCGCGCTGCTGCCCCGACCAGTACTCGTCGTGGCCTACGGAGAGGAAGACGTCGTGGTTGAGCAGCAGGCTGCCGTACCGGTCGGTGTCGACGCCTGCCTGGTAGGTGACGTCGTACCCGTTCTGCTCGAGGAACCGCACCATCGCGTACTCGGCGCTGAAGTAGAAGTCGCGGCCCCGCTCGTGCGCGCGCGTGGCGAACGGCCGGTTGTAGCTGAGCTCGTAGGCCCGGCCGACCGCCCCGCCCTGGTAGAAGCTCGAGCCGCCGTAGGTGTTGTAGGCGTGCCACGTCGTGTCCGACGTCTGGAAGATGATGTCCGAGTGGCTGTCGTCGTCACGCACCACGAAGGTGATGTGGCTGGCACCCCCCGTGTCGGTCCGGGTCAGCAGCGCGACGTAGACGCCCGAGACCGCGTTGGCCGGGACCGCCCAGGAGGCCGAGACCCGCCAGCTCCCGCAGTCGTAGAGGCCGGTCTCGAGGTTCGACTCGCACTCCGGCTGCACCTGCGGCAGGGGGACCGACGGCGTCACCGCCGTGATCCGGCGCGCGCCGAGGCCCTGGTACCAGCCGGTCCGGTAGATCTCGATCGTGTACGCCCTGGCGTCCGTGTCGATCTTGAAGCCGACGGTGCTGCCCGCGTCGACGCTGATGTCCGTGGCGAAGCCCTGGATGTCCGGGTCGCCCGCGCCCGCGATGTCCCACTCGCTCGCCGGGTCTCCCGGCTTGGAGTTCTCGCAGACGACGGGGTTGGAGCCCGGGCCGCAGGGGTCGGTCGCCGCGGCTGCGGGGGCGACGACGGCGCCTCCGCCCAGCGTGGCGACGAGGCCGACCGCGGCCAGCATGCCGATCAGGGTGGTTCGCACGCCCGCACTGTATGCCCGTGAAATACCGTCACCGGGCGGTTCGTACTCCATTCACCCGTTTATGCCGGGTGAACCGCGACGCGCCCGGTCACACCGTCGAACGCGCCGACGTACACCTCGGCCTGACGCTTCCAGGAGAGCTCGTCCTCGATCCGGGACCGGCCGATCAGACCCATCGCCCGGGCCCGCTCCGGGTCGTCGAGGATCTCGAGGATCGCGTCGCCGAGGTCCTTGGGGTCGTCGCCCGCGACGTAGCGCGCGGCGTCGCCCGCGCTGCGGCGGGTCTCGGTGAGGTCGGTGGCCACGACGGGCAGCTCGTGCGCCATGTACTCGAGCGTCTTGTTCATCGTGGAGCGGTCGTTGAACTCGCTCGGCGGGTCGGGCGTGACGCCGAGGTCGGCGGAGGACAGCCACCGGCCGATGGCGTTGTGGTCCACCTTCCCGGTGAACTGCACCCATCGGTCGAGGCCACGCTCGGTGCACTCCCGGCGCAGGCTCTCGAGGGAGTCGCCGAACCCGAGGAGCGCGAAGCGCACGTCCGTGCGGCCGCGGGCGTGGATCACGTGGTCGGCCGCCGCGAGGAGCCGGTCCACGCCGTCCTGCGGGCCCATGATGCCGACGTAGCAGACAAGGTGCTTCGCGTCGCCGCGCAGCTCCGGCAGGGACTCGCGGCGGCGCATCAGCTCCGCGTCGGGCGTGCTCATCACGACGACGCTCCGGTCGGCGGGCACCTTGCCCCGCGCCTGGGCAATCTCCTGGTACGAGGTGTTCGTCGAGATGACGCGGTCGGCGGTCCGGTACGTGGCCCCCTCGAGCAGACGCAGCACCCGGTGGAGGAAGCCCGTGCGGCCGAACCGTGCCTCGTAGACCTCGGGGCAGAGGTCGTGCTGGTCGTAGACGAACCGCACCCCGAACAGCACGCGCCACAGCAGCGCCAGCGCCCAGTAGGTGTCCGGCGGGTTGCACGCCTGGATCACGCGGAAGGGCGCGTCCCGGTGCACGCGCACGGACAGCCTGGCCGTCTGCAGCCAGCAGACGAGGAACTCCCGCACGTAGCCGGCCACGCCGACCGACTCGGGCGGGGCCGGGTAGGAGTAGACGGTCGTGTCGTCGATCATGAAGCGGTCCTGCTCGTCGCGGATCTCCTGGGGGCAGATCACGCTGACCCGGTACCCGGCGTCGGTCAGGGCGCGGCACTCGGTCCGGACGCGGCGGTCGATCCGGAAGGGCAGGTTCTGGATGACGACAAGCACGTGCGGCTGCGACGAAGCAGGGGTGGCCATGCTTGAAGTATCGAAGCGGGACCTGTCCTGCTTCCCCCCTCAGGAGGGGTGAAAGCCGGACTTCACCCGTTTGCCACTTTTCACCCCTACCGGGGCTTTTTCACCCTTTGGCCGGGTGGAACTTCCCCTGCGCCGCAAGCAGGCCTTCGGTGACCAGCATCTCGGCCGCGTCAGCCGCGTCGTCGAGCAGGATCGGCAGGTCCTTCCGCTCGGTCGCGGAGAAGTCCTTGAGCACGTAGTCGGCGGTGTCCATGCGCCCGGGCGGACGCCCCACACCTACCCGGACCCGGAGGTAGTCCCTGGTGCCGAGCGCCTTCGAGATGTCGCGCAACCCGTTGTGACCGCCCTCGCCGCCGCCCGTCTTGAGCTTGATGGTGTCGAACGGGATGTCCACCTCGTCGTGCACCACGACCAGGTGGTCCAGGTCCACGCCGTAGTACTTCAGGAGGCTGCTGACGGGGCCGCCGGAGGTGTTCATGTACGTCGTCGGCTTGGCCAGCACCACCCGAGGTCCCGGTGCCCCGCCCGGCAGCATGCCCAGGCGACCCTCGGCGACGACGGCCTGTGCCCGGGGGTGGCGGGCGAACCGCCCGCCCGTGCGGGCTGCCAGCAGGTCGAGCACCATCTGACCCACGTTGTGCCGGTTGCCGGCGTACTGCGGCCCGGGGTTGCCGAGCCCGACCACGAGCCAGGGCTGGTCGCTCACGTCATCTCCTCGTCAGGGGTACGGGGCCGCAGAGTGTCAGAAGCTCCCCGGGAAACGTACCGGGGAGCTTCTGGCAGGTGCTGCTACGCGGAGGCTCAGTCCTCGAGCGCCGCAGCCGACTGCGCGGACTGCACGGCGGCCTGCGCGGCGTCCGCGGCCTCGTCGGCGGCGTTGCCGCGCGGCTCGGCGATCGCGACGACGAGGTGGTCGCCGTCCGTGAGCAGCGTGGCGCCGGCGGGGAGCTTCACCTGGGCGGCGCTGATGTGCGTACCGGCCTCGAGGCCCGTGATGTCGACGTCCACAGACTCCGGCAGGTTCGTGGCCTCGGCCTCGACCGACAGCGTCTGCGTCTCGATCAGGTGGATGGTGCCCGGGGCCGACTCGCCGACCACGTTCACCTGGATGTCGACGGTGACCTTCTCGCCCTTGCGGACGACGAGGAGGTCGATGTGCTCGATGACGTTGCGCACCGGGTCACGCTGCACGTCCTTGGCGATGGCCAGCTGGCCCTTGCCGTCGAGCTCGATGGAGAAGAGGGCGTTGCTGTGGCGCAGGGCGAGCGACGTCTCGTGGCCCGGGAGGGCGACGTGAACGGGCTCGGTGCCGTGGCCGTAGAGCACCGCGGGAATCTTGGAGTCACGACGGATGCGACGGGCGGCGCCCTTGCCGAACTCGGTACGGGTCTCGGCGACGAGCTTGATCTCGGACACGATGAATCACTCCTGGGAGGCAAATGGCTGTGGAAGCGGGGCGGCTGCGTCGGCGTGGGACGCGTGACGGACGCGAGGCAGCGCGTACGGGATCCGGCCCGAAGGTCCGGGACATCCACCGACGGCCGCCCAGTCGATCACGGACATTGGGGCGCGAAGCGGGTCTTTCGATCCGCTGCGGCCGTCAGACGTCCCTCGCCGAGGCAACCGGAATACTGTACCCGTCTGCTGGTCGCCACCGAAACTCGGGGGTCGGTCTGGTGCGACACACCCCGGCTCAGGCGGTGGTGTCGCGCCCTACGACGGCCGGCAGGTCGGGCACCGGACCCACGGGAGTGGTACGCCGCGGGCGGTAGACCACCTGCGAGTGGAAGACGAACCGCAGCAGAAAGGCGACCACGAGCGTGACGGCCTGGACCAGCACCGCCGGCGCCCCGGTGGCCTCGACGATCCAGATCAGGAAGGGCAGCCGGAGGGCCGCCTCAGCGCCGTTGAACGCGAACGAGTGCGCCGCCCGGTTCCACAGGCTGCGGCCCTCGTTCCGCAGGTCGCGGAAGACGAAGCGCTCCTGCAGGACGAAGTTCGTGGTGATGGTCACGGCTGCGGCGACCACCGCCGCCCAGACGTAGCCCAGCTGGAACGGGTGGACCAGGACCCACATGATCGCCAGGTTCGCGACGGCGCCGAAGGCGCCGATGATGGCGAACCGTGACATGCGGCCGAACCGCAGGGACGCCAGCTGCTCCACGTACCGGAGCCCGTTGACGAACGACGCCTTGGACTCCCCGGCGAACCGCTCGCCGAACACGAACGGCTCCTCAGCCACCACCACCGTGTTCCGGGTGAGGATCTCGAGGAGGATCTTGAAGCCGCGCGGACGCAGGGCGTCCAGCTCCAGCGCGTCGGGCCGCACCGCGAAGAACCCGGTCATCGGGTCGGTGACGTTCCGCAGCCGCTTGGGGAACATGGACCGCGCGAGCAGCGACGACGCCGTCGACACCAGGCGCCGCCAGCGGCCGTCCAGGCCGTTCGCGTCACCACCCTTGAGGTACCGCGAGGCCACCACCACCTCGGCCCCGAGCTTCTCCCCTGTCGCCACGAGCGACGGCACGAGCTCCGGAGGGTGCTGCAGGTCGCCGTCCATGACGACTGCCCACTCGGTGGTGACCGAACCCAGGCCCTCGACGACCGCCCCGCTGAGACCGCCCGTGGGCGTCTCCCGGTGGATCATCCGTACCGGCAGGGCCGACGACGCCGCGACCCGCTCGATCTCGGCCGGCGTGTCGTCACGAGAGTCGTCGACGAACAGCACCTCCGCGCCGCGTCCGACGAGCGCCTCCTCGAGCCGGCGCACCAGCTCGGCGATGTTCGGTCCCTCGTTGAATGTCGGGACGACAACGGTGATGCTCATGAGCCCTCCCGACGTTTTCGTGGTCCATGACACGGTTCCCCATAGGTCACGTTCTCGTCAAGTCAGCAAAATCGCTTAGGTAGTTCCCCCGTGGCGCCCGACGGCCCGTCCGGAGGGATCTCCGCACGCCAACAGACCTGCGCTAATCTCTGCGGGCGAAAGACATAGGGAAC
This sequence comes from Antribacter gilvus, assembly GCF_003946865.1. GTDB lineage: Bacteria > Actinomycetota > Actinomycetes > Actinomycetales > Cellulomonadaceae > Antribacter > Antribacter gilvus. Next base: position 32,514 of record NZ_QXTH01000018.1, on the reverse strand, counting down.
CTCTCGCTCAGCGTGTCCGGAAATCCAGGGGGTACCTCCGTGACGTCTACGACCGGCCCGTTCGGCCCGCCGCCGAAGGTCGCTCCGCTCGTGCCCGGCGACCCGGCCGAGCTCGGCGGGTACGAGCTCCTCGGGCGCCTCGGCAGCGGCGGCATGGGGACCGTGTATCTCGCGCGCATGCGCAGCGGTCGCCTGCTCGCGGTGAAGGCGGTCCTCGCCGAGCACGCGCGGACGCCGGACTTCCGCACGCGCTTCCGCCGGGAGATCGAGGCAGCCGCCCGGGTCCGCAGCCCCTTCACGGCGGCCCTCGTCGACGCCGACCCTGACGCACCCCGGCCGTGGATGGCCACCGAGCACGTCCCCGGCCCCACGCTCGCGCAGGCTGTCACCGACCGCGGACCGCTCCCCTCGACCGCGGTGCGCTCGCTGGTCGCGGGAGTGGCCGAGGCGCTCGTGGCCATCCATCGTGCCGGGCTCGTCCACCGCGACCTCAAGCCGTCGAACGTGATCCTGGCCCCGGACGGCCCCCGCGTCATCGACCTCGGGGTGGCCCGCACGCTCGACGCGACGGGCCTCACCACGACGGGCCTGCAGATCGGCACGCCGCACTTCATGGCACCCGAGCAGGCGCGCGGCGTCGGGGTGACACCGGCCGCGGACGTCTGGGCCCTCGGCCTGCTCGCGTACGTCGCCGCGACCGGGCTGCGCCCCTTCGGCGACGGCACCCCGAGCGCGATCCTCTACCGCGTCGTCCACGAGCAGCCGGACCTCGGCGCGTGCCCGGACTGGCTCCGCCCGCTCGTCGCGGCGTGCCTCGCCAAGGACCCGGCGGCTCGTCCCTCGCCGGCTGCGGTCGCGTCCGCCGTCGGGCAGCCCGGCTCGCTCCCGCTCGGTGCGGTCGCGGCACCGGCTGCGCCCTTCGCAAGGGTCACCGCTCCAGGGGCCGACGACGACCGGACCTCCCTCCGCGCACCGCTTCCCGTGCCGCTCCACACGCCCGTCCCGGACCCGTTCACGAGCATGGCCACGGCCACGCACCTGGCGGCGCCGGTCACTCTTCCGGACGGCTCCGCGCGCGGGGGGCACGGTGCGCCACCGCCCCGCAAGCCGCGCCGCGCCCTCCTGGTCGGCATCGCCGCCGTCCTGGTCGCAGGCCTGGGCACGGCGGCCGCCTTCGCGTTCCAGCCCGACGACGAACGGGAGACCCCGCCGGTCGCGTCGCCATCCGCTTCGCCGACCCTCCCGTCGCCCTCGCCGGAGCCGCCTGCGCCGTCACCGTCGCCGTCACCGGAACCGTCACCGTCGGTCGAGCCACCTACGCCGTCGCCGGAGTCCGCACCGGTCCAGGTGGAACCGCCGCCGCCCGCCCTGTTCACGATCGGGACGGTGGGCATCGCCGGCAGCCCGGTGTTCGGCCAGGACCTCACCGCGACCGCCGACGGGTGGGTGCCCGCACCCGAGGCGACGACATGTGTCTGGTTCCGGGGCACCACCCGGCTCGCGACCGACGGGGGCTGCACGTACCGGGTGCAGCAGTCCGACGTCGGGCAGCAGCTGAAGGTGGAGCTGACCGCTACCGCCGCCGGGCACGAGCCGGGGTCCGCGATGTCCGGACACACTGCCGAGGTGGTCAAGGCGACGCTCGCCGTCGACACGCCGCAGGCCACCGGGACCTTGAGGGTGGGCCAGCGGTTGACGTGCAAGGTGAACAGCATCCCGGGCGCCTCGTACGCCTACCGCTTCTACCACGGCGACGGCGCGGGCGACCCGACCGAGTTCGCGAAGACGGGCCGCCCCCTGACCCAGCACTACGCGACGATCCCCTCCGCGGCCGAGGGCTTCAAGGTCCGCTGCAACGTGACCGTCACCAAGCCGGGCTACACCACCGTCGACAAGAGCAGCGCGGCGGTGGGGCCGATCAAGCCGAAGTGACGTACAGGGCTCCCGGATCGGCACCGCCGTCGTCGAGGGTCACCAAGGCGGTCGACGCGACCGCGCCCCCGGGCCGCCGGTACGAGCGACCGGGGGGCGCGTCGTGGAAGGTCGCTCCGACCCGTCAGACCACGGTCTCCAGGACGTAGGCGTCGCGCACGCCGGCGAGGGCGCTCGGGAGCGCTGTCTCGTCCTCGACGACCAGATACACCAGACCCGTCGTCGAGGCCGAGTGCAGACGCGACCCGATCACGTCGCCCACCGTGGTGAACATCTCCACCCGGACGACGCCGGGAAGTGCTGCGAGCTCGTCCGCCGAGGTGATGCGGAGCACACGGCCGGGCCTCGTCGGCAGGTCGCAGTTGACGACGATCCCCGGCTGCATGCGCTCGCCCTTCCCCAGGTGCGGCACCGGCAGCCCCAGCGAGATCGCGAGGAAGGCTTCCCAGAGGTCCACCCCGAGCTGGAGGCGGATGCTCTCCACGATGCCGCCACCCGCGGGACGACACGCGATCTCGCCTACGACGAGCCCTTCGGCCGTCTCGAAGACCTCCAGGTGGGTCACCCCCTCCTTGAGCCCCAGCGTCGACACGACCCGCTGGTGAAGCTTTGTCACCTCGTCGGCCAACGGGTCGCCCGCCGCGAGGAAGGACGAGCCGGTGAACGCGTCGATCTGGCCCAGCAGCGGCATGAAGTAGCGCTGGACCGCCGCGAACCGCACCGTTCCGTCCACGACGACGCCGTCGCAGTGCAGCTCGTTAGTCACGTCCACCAGGCGCTCGACCACCACCGGCGAGCCGCTGTCGTCGAGGCGACGACCCGTCGTCGCCCAGAAGTCCGTGAGCTCTCGCGGCGTCCGCACCACGGCGGTCTGCATGCCGCCGGTCCCGAGCACCGGCTTCACGACGACAGGCCCGCCCAGCTCGCGAAGAGCCCGTTCGACGCCCGCACGGCCCACCGTCTGGACATGGTCCGCCACGGGGAGGCCGCCGCGGGCCAGGACGCTCTTCATGATGCCCTTGTGGGAGAAACGCAGGGCGGTCTCGACCGTGGTCCCCGGGAGGCCCAGCATCGAGCGGACGTAGCCGCCTGCCGGGACCGAGCGCTCCGACGGCGAGACGACGGCGGTCACCGGGTCCGCCGCCGCGATCCGCAGGACCGCACGCAGGACCTCCTGGACGTCACCGACGTCAGAGACGATCGTCAGCTCCACCTCCGAGCCCGCGTAGAGACCTGTGTAGGAGCTCTCGGTGACGACCTGGACGCGCGCGCCGGGGGCCATCGCGCGGATACGGGGAACGACCCCGGACTTGCCGGTGTTGATCACGACCACATGCATACGGTTCACGCGTCCTCTCCGCCCGCGAGCCCGCACCCGCGGTCCAGGTACCAGACTGTCGCGACGTAGACGGCCCACCAGGCTTCCGCCGACCTCAGGGCGTCCGGGTACTTCAGCCACCCTGCCAGCGCGCTCGCCGCCGCGACAGCAAGTCGCGCGCGACCGACGCCCTCCCGCGGGTCCGCGAGCGCGGCCACGAGGTCGGCTTCCAGGTCCGCCAGGCTGCCCTCCACCCTCAGGTCCAGGGCAAGGCCCGTGACATCGACGATGCCGTCCGACAGCGTCGGCCCGCGCTCCAGGAGGTCCTCGTGACGGCCCGCGTCCACGGCCCGGAGGACCGCGCTCATCGGCAGCAGGCTGTGCAGCAAGGTTCCCAGGTCGAAGGCCGGGTCGCCGACGCCGTCGACAAGCTCGAAGGTCTCGTCCCACGCCTGCCGGGGGTCGATCAGGACAGGACTGCCGTCACCACGTCTGAGCATGTTGCGCAGGTGCACGTCCCCGTGCATGAGCGCACCCTCTGCCGGCGCCAGCCGATGGGCGACCCCGTCGAGCCGGCCGACCGCCTCGTCCCAGCCCGGGATCACACGGCCGCCGGGAAGGCGCACGGCCGCGCCGAGCACCCGGGCGGGCGACCCCTGGACCCCGAGCGCGTCGAAGCACGCCAGGAAGTCCGGGTGGTGGCGCAGCACCGTAAACCTCCGGCGGAGGAGGTAGTCGGTGGCGGCGGGCCCCCCCGCCACCGCGGTCCTGCCGGCCGCACGGCCCAGTCCTTCGACGAACGGCCGGAGCACCGCTCGTACGCCTGGGTCGACCCGCTGACGGCGCTCGTCCGCGAAGACGTCGTCCTCGATCGTGCCCGAGGGCAGGTGCTCCATCACGATCGACGACCGCTCACCCTCCTCGAGGACGCCGTGGACGGCCGGCACCAAGGATGGCTCGCCGGGAGCCGTCACGGCGGCGAACCGGCTGAGCGCCCGGACCTCCACCCGGGCCACGGCCGTCGACGTCGTCTTCACGACGAGGGTCCCGTCGGCAACGAACGAGACGATCCCGTCGCTGTCGGCACCGCACGGGTACGACACCACCTCGGCCCCGTGCTCCGGCGCGGCCCTGCCCGCGACCGCTGCCCACGCCGCCAGCCTCTTGGCGGCGACGACCTCGATCAGCGCCCTCGTGTGCGCCGCCGAGTCCGTGATGTCCTCGAACAGCGTGCCGCCGAGCACGCCGCCGAGCACGAGGGACCACCTCGTCAGGAATCGGCCCTCGTCGGTGTCGACGTGCGGCAGGAGTCCTGCCGTGACCTCGTCCACCTGGACGTGCGCGTCACGCATCTCGCCCACCTGCGGCCGGTCCGCGTCCTGCGTGCTGAGCACCAGGACCTCGACTCCGAGGCGCTCGAGCGCCTCCCGGGCCAGGTTCAGCACCGCGAGCTGGCTGGTGCATCCAGCAAGGGAGGAGATGCGCTCGCCGACCCCGACCCCCGGGTACGCGAGCACGACCCGGGGCCGCAGCCCGGTCCGGCCCGAGCCCCGGAGCAGCCGGCCGACCGCCACCAGCTCGGCCTCGGTGGCCTCCCGTGCGACGGCGTGCAGCTCGTCCGTCGCGCGGCTCACGGGGCCGCCACCTGCACGCGAGCCAGCCCGGCCGCGTCCACGATGGCCGCCGCGCGGAAGGGCATCAGCGAGAGGAGCACCTCGCTGAACCCGTGCGTGTGCTCCGCGAAACCCTGGAGGAAGACCTTGGCGCGGAAGTCCTGCGAGGTGCTGACGGAGTAGTCGCGTCCCATGACGTACCTGTCCAGATCATCCTTGTCCAGCCAGCGCTCGAGCGGCGCGAGCGCCGGGACGGGCATGGCGTAGCGGTATCCGGTCGCCAGGACGACCACGTCCGCCTCCAGGTCGACCAGCGCGCCGGTGTCGAGCCGGCGGTACGTGGCCACGGCGTGCGAGTCCTCGCCACGAGCGGTCACGAGCTCGCTGTACCGCTGGATCTCCAGGTCCAGCGCACCGGCGACCTTGTCCGCGTAGACCTCCTTGTAGATCTGCGGGAGCACGTCGTAGCTGACCCCCGTGTGGGCCGCGAGCCGGTAGTCGTCCAACACCTTGGCGCGGAACTCGGGCGACTGCTCGTAGAACCAGTCCGTCGTCTCGGGGAGGAACAGCTCGTTGACGAAGTGGGTGTCGTCCTCGGGACGCGGGGCGAACCCGCGGAAGCTCCACACCACCCGGGCCTCGGGGTACGTGCGGCGTACATGGAGGAACACGTCCGCCGCCGTCTGGCCGGCCCCGACGATGTTCACGGTGTACGGCGCCCCGGTGTCGGTCAGGAGAGCCGGCAAGAGCTCGCGCGTTCGGGACGCGTGGAACACCCGGGGGCCCGTCTCGGCGCCCGACGGTGTCACAGGTTCCCCGCCGGGCGCGAGGACCAGCGAACGCGTCAGGACCTCGTGCTCGCGTCCCGTCGCCATGTCGCGCAGGATCACGGCGAGCACCTCGACCGGTTCGCCGGGCTCGGACGTCGGCCGGACGTCGACGACCTCGGTCGACCATCGGACGACGTCGGACAGCTCGTCCGCTACCCACCGGTAGTAGTCGTTGAACTCGATCCGGGTGGGATAGAACTGCCGGAGGTTGATGAAGTGAGCGAGCCGGCCGCACTGCTCCAGGTAGTTGAGGAACGAGAACCTGCTGCGCGGGTTCCGCATCGTGACGAGGTCCTTGAGGAAGGACACCTGCATCTCGGCTCCCTCGAACATCAGCCCCTCGTGCCACGAGAACGCCGGCTTGCGATCGACGAACAGCGTCGAGAGCCCGGTGCCGGCCTCGCGGGCCGCCACCGCCACCGAGATGTTGGACGGACCGAAGCCGACCCCGACGACATCATGGACGTGCTGCATGGATCTCTCCCCTGTTGTGATCGGCAAATGTCTCGTGCGGTCGCACCGCGTCCGAGAGCCGGGACTCGACCTCGGCCTCGTCCTCGCCCTCGACGAGGACAGCGGCCCTCGCGTCGACCGAGCTGCTGGGCGTGCGGGATGCCTCGTCGGGCCTGTCGTACCGGACCACCCATTCCGGGAGCGGCTCGCGGAAGCCGACCCGGGGCCCGCCGTTCCAGAGCAGCCAGCCTGTGGGCCCGGCTCTCCTGGGCAGCACGCCGCGCTCCGGGAGATCCATCGCGTCGACAGCGAGCAGGCTCGCCGCGCGCGAGAGGTCGACGCCGTAGGTGTGCCTCACTGCGTCCCGCACCAGCGCGCCGCCGACGCGGCACGCCACCTCGCCGGCCCGGAACGAACCATCGGCGAGCCGGTAGAACTCGGCGTGCACCACGTGGACGCCGTGCCCGCGCGGCAGCCCGGCGACGAGTCGCCGCACCGCCGCGGTGGTCGTCCGGTAGGCCGTCGAGGTCTCGTCCAGCATCACCGAGCCGAGGTTGTGGGTGACGAACGTATGTGGCGGGGTGGTGTACCGGGACGCAGAGGCCAGGACCACCCGGTCCTCCCGGACCAGTGCGTCGACGTGGAGGACGTCGCCCGGCAGGTACTCCTCCGCCATGAGGGCGCCCGACCCGACCGCCCGGACCAGTGCCGGCTCGTCCGCCAGCGCACGCAGGCAGGTGCCGCGGTCGGCGAGGATGCGGACGCCCACGGAACCGGCGCCCGATCGCGGCTTGACGACGACCGGCCCGAGCTCCCGCACGGCGTCGAGCAGGTCTCCGGCACAGCGAAGACCACGTGCCCCTGGTGGGGGGACGAGCGGGTCCCGGTACAACGCGCGCATCCGGATCTTGTCGCGGAAGAGCACCGCGACGTCGGAGGGCTGCCCGGGGACGCCGAAGGTCGTGCGGAGCTCCGCGGCCCGCAGCACGTCGTCCTCGGAGTTCGCGACGATCCGGTCGGGCGTGTCACGCCGGCACAGGTCGGCCAGCGCCTCGAACGACCGCCCGTCGTCGTAGCCGTCGAGGACCACCCGGCGCGTACCGGGTGCGAGGTCGCTGTCCGGTCGGACGGTCTGCCTGCCGGTCACGAGAGTCACCCGGACCCCCGGCGCCGCCTCGGCCAGCCAGACGTCGGGCCGCGCCGTGGAACCGGGCCTCTGGAGCACGAGCACGTGCACGGCTAGCTCACCTCTGCGGCGGCAGCCCGGGCGTCCGGCGCGCGCTCCGGCTCCGGCTCTCGCGCTGCGTCCAGACGGCCGAGGACCGGCCGAACCAGACCGGTCGCGAGTGCGACGACGAGGGCGAGCCCCACCCACCCGGGCCAGCCCGCGGCCAGCACCACTCCCGTCACGACGAGCGGTCCCACGACCTCCTGGACCGCGGGACCCAGCGCGAACACCGACAGGTGCTCGCTCCGGCGCGCCGGAGGCGCGTAGCGGTACGACAGCTCCCAGGCGGCGATCGAGTGCCACATCTCACCGAACGTCAGGACGACGACGGTGCCGACCAGGAGGGCGCTCGCGACGACCGCCGAGCTCGGCACGCCGGCCAGCGCCGCGACCACGCACGCTCCCGCCACGCACGCGCCGCCGAAGGCCCACGCACGCTCGGCCCCCCGGGCCCGCTCCACGATGCCCGAGAGGGGCACCTGGAGCGTCACCACCAGGACGGTGTTGGCCACGAGGAGCCCCGCGACCAGGTACTCCGGCGCGGCCGTCCCGGACATCGTCCAGAGCGGCAGGCCGACGGACAGGAGGGTCATGTGCACGCCGAGGACACCGTTGAGCCCGGTGAGCGCCAGGTACCACCTGCCGACCTGCCGACCGCCGCGACCGGGGCGACCCCCGCTTGCCCGCCCCGCAGGCTGCCGGACCACGACCGGCAGCGACCGGGCCAGGACCGCGAGCGCCAGCGCGGCGACGAGGAACGTTGCCGCGTCGGCGACGATCAGTGCCCGGAAGGCGTCCGACGAACCCGTCGCGATCACCGGAGCGGCCACGGCCGAGCCCACGGCGAAACCGATGTTCCGCACGGCCCGCATCGCCGACATCGTCCGGGTGCGGTCCTCGTCGCCGACGGCCAGACCGACCACCGCCTGCGAGGCCGGCGAGACGACCCGGTCGACGAGCCCGACGGCCGCGCTGGCCAGCACGAAGCCGACCGGGCCGTCGACGAGCGCGAGCCAGGTGAACGCCCCGGCACGCCAGAGCTGGAACAGGACGAGCATCCTCGTCGCGCCCCACCGGTCGCACGCCCGTCCGAGGGGCACCGTGGACAGGAGCGCCGCGCCGCCGCAGACGGCCAGGCCGATCCCGACCTCCGTGTGCGTGAGGCCCACCGATCTCACGAAGAAGATCGCCGACGCCGCAAGATACAGCCCCGTGCCGAGCGAGTCCACGAGCGCGATCCCGACGAAGAGCCTGCCGGCGCGCGTCCGGGGGACGTACCGCTCCAGGATGCGCCCGCTCACCGGGGCACCGTCTCGACGGCGAGCTCCGCCGCGCGGGCCCGGGCGTCCGCCAGCGCCCCCTGCGGGGTCTCGGCCACGACGACGACGTGCCCCACGCGGTCCCACGAGCTCGACAAGGGCTGGACCTTGTCGCCGGGGGCCACCGTCAGCTCCGCGGCGACGACCCCGTCCCTCCGCAGCACCGCGGACGGCTCACCCACCCTGACCACCGTGCCGGGCACAGGACAGACGTAGGCGACCGCCGCCGCACGCAGAGGCCCACCGCGCTCGGGGCGAGGCTCGCCGCCCAGGACCGCCAGGTAGTCGGCCAGGAGGCTGCCGCCGTAGGCGAGGTCGATGAGGGTGTCGATCCCGTCCCCCGGAAGGCGTCCCGCGCACTCCACCAGGTGGGGACGGCTCCCGTCCACGAGGATCCACTCGGCGTGCAGCACCCCGTCACGGAATCCGACCGCTCGCACGAGAGAGGTCATCGCCGCACGGAGCCGTCGCCCGACCTCGGTGGGTAGTGGCGCGGGCACCAGGTGCCCGGTCTCGACCGGGTGCCTTCCCTCCGCCACGGCCTTGGCCGTCACGTTCGCGAACGTGACGGACCCAGCGACGACGAGGGCCTCCACGCTCACCTCGGGTCCCACCAGCAGCTCCTCGACCATGTAGGCGGTCGGTGGCGCGCTCGACGCACGCGCTCTCGGCTCCTCGACGGCGCTCGCGACGGTCCAGGCGGCGACGGTGTCATCCTCCGCCCCGAGGCGGAGCACGCCCAGGCTCGCCTGCCGGTTGGCGGGCTTGAGCACGCATGCGTCCCGGGTCGTCCGGAAGCCCGCGAGATCCTCGGCGTCCCGTACCTCGCGCCACGCCGGCTGCGAGATGCCCGCGGCCTCCGCCGCACGACGGAGCAGCCGCTTGTCCCGGAGCCGGCGTGCCGCGTGGAGACCCGCACCGGGGAGGCACCAGCGTTCGGCGAGCGCGGCGGCGGCGACCACGCCGTACTCGACCGCGGGAATCACAGCGCGGAGCGTCGACGGGCGCTCGACCCCTGCCGTGGCCGACTCGATCGCGTCCTCGTCCTGGATCGGGACCGCGCGGACCTCTGCGACGCACGGATGCTTCGCCGCGCGCCGCTCGACCTCGCGCACCACGATGACGTCCCGTTCTTCCAGGACCACCACAGACCCCGCGGGCACGAGCTTGTCGAGATCAGCGAGCAGGCCCTTGCTAAAACCGGAAGTAACGAACACCCAATCAGTTAACCCTGTCGTTAACTTCTGTTCACCCATGGTTCACATCGTGAGATAACGTGCAAAAGGGACGCCAACAGACCCGCATAGCGGGGTATATCGCCCAAATAATCGCAGCCCGCGGCAACGATCAGGTCTCAAGAAGTGGTACTTCAGGACCTCCAACGGCAAAGAGGACCTACGATTCCACCGCACTGTTCAATGCAAGGTTGGGGGGCCTTATGGCATCGGTCAGCACGCGAGAACAGGCCGGGCGTCTGCCGGACGAGGGAAGCGAGATCGTCGAGGGCATCGAGGCGGTCCGAGAGCGCCTCACCCAGCTCGCCGCCGGGTGCCGTTCGTCTCTCTGGGCGTTCCAGCCTGGTGGTGCTCAGTCCCCCGCCGCGCTGGCCGCCTCGCGCCCGCTCGACAAGGCCACCCTGGCGCGCGGGGTCGACATGCGCACCATCTACCTCGACAGCCTCAGGAACGACCAGCCGACCCTCGACCACATCACCTGGCTGGCCGAGCGGGGCGCCGAGGTCCGGACCGTACCCACCCTCCCGATGCGGATGCTGGTGGTGGACAGGCAGGTGGCCGTGATCCCGCTCGATCCCGAGGACAGCTCCGCCGGCGCGCTGCTGCTCTCGACCGCACCGGTTGTCGCCGGCCTGGCCGAGCTCTTCCTGGCCACGTGGCGCAGGGCGGCACCGTTCTGCGAGCGGCGACCCCGCCGGTCGACAGTGTTCGCCCCTCAGGAGCAACGAGCCCTGGAGCTCTGGGCCGAGGGATGCACCGACCAGATGGTGGCCCGGAAGCTGGGGGTGTCGCACCGCACGGTGCGCCGGATCAGTGACCGCGTGTCGGCGGAGATCGGAGCGACGAGCCGGTTCCAGGTGGGGCTGCGCGCCTCGGAGCTCGGTCTCGTCCGCTCCGCCGAGCTTCCCTGACCGCTGCTCGACCTGGGTATGCCTCCGCACGGTCACCTGCTCCTCAGTGCCGCCAGCACGGAGACCACGAGGAGGAGGCCCATCGCCGCGGAGAGTACGGGATCGAGCCTGCCCTCGAGAAGCACCTCGGTGGCGAGGACGACCGCAGGCAGCGTCGCGATGACGAGCGACGCCGGCAGCGGCGGGCACAGGGTGATCCCCCACTGCAGCAGGAGGATCGGCGCAGCCACGCACAGGACCGCCGTGAGCGCCACGCCGCGCAGCTCCGCCGCGTCCGCCACTCCTGAGGCCAGGGCGGGGATCGCCAGCGCTCCACAGACGACCCATGCGAGGTGGAAGCGCACGGCGGCGACGTCGACGGCCCCCAGGCCGCTGCGCGCGAACCGGTGGCTCGCCAGGAGGATACCGACCGCGCACGCTCCCGCGAGGACCGAGAGGGCAACCCCCAGCACCGTCTGCCCGACGCTGCCGGGAGGCTGCGCACCGCCCACAGACAGGACCGCGACACCTGCGCAGGCCGCGAGGACGAACACGGGCCACGCCAGGCTGCGGGCCGTCTGCCCACCGCGCAGCACGGCGAGCACCGTCACGGCGAAGGGACCCACCCCCGTCTCGATGACGCTCGAGGCAGTCGGCGGGACGAGGGTCACGGCGACATAGAAGGAGACGAACGCTCCAGCGGTCGCCACGTTGATCCATACCGCGTCACGAAGGCTCATCCGCGCCGATCCCGGGACGGGGGAACCACTCCGGGCGCGGATCCCCGTACGCGCGGCCATCGCAGCAGCAGCAGCCGCCGCGAAGGCGACGAACGTGGCGAACGTGGCGAGCGAGGGGGTCACGGTCGAGCCCACGATCGCCGTTCCCACGCCCTGCCACACGACCGCGGCCGCGACCACGAGGACGCCCGCCGAACCGGTCCTCTGTACCGCTCGCTCGACGACCGGGGCGACGACCTGGTCGCTCACGAGAGGGCCCCTGCGCGTGACACCTCGCGCGCGCCCGGGAGGGCGCCCAACCGGTAGTAGCCACCAGCAAGCTCGACCAGCCGGGAACGCCGCAGGTCCTCGTCGACCAGGGCGCCGTCGGGGTCGCTGAAGAAGAGCAGACCGCCCGACGCGGTCGTGACACGCCCGTCCGTGCGGAACACCTGCCCGAGCCGGGGCTCGTCGTACACCCCCGCGAACGTCGGCAGCCGTTCCGCCGGGCCCCAGTCGAGCCCGGCCAGCTCGCCGTCCTGGCGCGGGGCGGGCATGTGCCAGCCCACGCAGGCGTCGGGGCGCCCGTCCGCGACCGCCGCCTCCGCGGCCTGGAAGCCGTACCGGACGCTGTCGGCGAGCACCGTCACCTGGCTGAAGCCCCGGTCCTTCCGGTAGACAGCGGTAGGGACCGTCGGCCCCATGCACCGCCCGTTGTACTCGATCAGCACCCACCGGTCGCCGGATCGGCGAAGCTCCGTGTGCGAAGCGCCGTCCCGCACACCGAGCGCCTCCAGGAGCCGGAGCACGTACGCGACACTCGACGCGTACAGGGGGTCGTCCGTGGCGATCGTCCAGGCGCTGTAGATGTGGGGGGTCTCCCCGGACTCGTCCATGCCGTAACGGAACACCTCGGTCACCAGGTGCGATCCGTCGACCGAGACCACGTTGACGAAGTACTGGTCGCCGACGACGCGTTCCTGGACGAGTACCTCCTGGTTGGCGATCCCGAGAAGGTTGCGTGCCCCCAGCACCCTGCGGGCCACGTCAGCGACGTCGTCCGGGCCCGGGCAGATGAAGCAGCCGTCGCTGCCGCCGCTGCCCGCGGGCTTGACGACGAACCCGTCGGCGAGGCCCGCCGTCGCCCAGTCCTGCTCGGACAGCTCGCCTTCGTCGCGGAAGAGCCAGGTGCGCGGGGCCGCCAGCCCTGCTCGCTCCGCGCGCTCGACCATGCCTCTCTTGTTCCGCCGGTGCCAGATCAGCTCCGGAACGTTGCCAGGGACGCCGACGAGCGAGGCGGCCCAGTCCGCCGCCGTGACGGAGCGCTCGGAGCCGGCCAGGACCCGGTCGAAACGCTCACCGGACAGCAGGTCGACCAGCTCCGGGTCCGGGTCGCTGTGCTGCCCCGGCGCGGTGAACTCGACCGGCGCCTGCTGGCTGTACACGTGCAGGTCGGTCCCCTCGGCGCGGCCAAGGACCTCGACCAGGTCACGTCCGCTGGACACAGGGTCGATGACAAGGATCTTCATGACTCGGCAAGCCTTTCGAGAAGCGACATCAGCGGATCGCGGACGGTGTACGGACAAGGTCCCCGGAGTCTTCGATCTCGTGCAGGGAAGCCAGCACGTGCGCCACGAGCGCACCGTCCTCGTGCACGAAGTAGGCGATGCTCTGCCGCGCGGGCTCCTCCTGCCGGACCTGCGGCGTGCCGACCACGGGGAGATCGACGACGCTGTGGAAACCAGGCATCCGGCGCAGCGAACGGAGCCCGTCGGCCGACCGCCGCCTGCCCTCTCCTCGCTCCCGCAGATACGCGACGCCGACCGCGGCACGGGGCTGGTATCCGTGGCCGAGCCGCCGCTCGAACTCCCGCGGCCGGAGGTATCGCTCCACGGTGAGGTACCGGTGGCTGTAGCCCAGTGCTGCGTGGAACGGGTCCGTCCGCCGTCCGACCTCGATCAGCGAGGAGCTCGTCCGGACCAGCCGTGGACCGTCAGCGCCGTGCAGGACCTCGGTATGGGCCGGACCCTCCCGGACGCCCAGAGCGTCAAGACCCGCGAGGGCGCAGGACACCACCTCCTGCTCCCGCCGGCCCGCCTCGTCGGACGCGAGCAGGTGGCGCAGCACCGGCACGCCCGCAACGAGGTCCACGCGGGCGCTCATGACCTCGGTCACCAGGTGGCTGCCTGACAGACTGACAGTGCTGACGACGTACCGGTCACCACCTGCCCAGCCGCGCAAGGAGGCGGGGACGCACCCCGGCTCGTCCTCGTCCAGGCCGGTGAGACCGACCACGGTCCGCGTCGCACGGAGCCCGAGGTGCGCCACACCGGCGGTCCGGAGAACCGAGAGCGTCTGCGCCCCGTCCGCACGCGCCGCGCGCCGGCACGGGTCGTGATGATCCAGGCCCAGCGCCTCCGCGAGCTCGTCCGCGAGCGCCGGCCCGCCCCTGTGTGCTGCGACGACAACTCGTGCGCCCAGGTCCCGCAGGATCCGGACGGTGGACTCGAGGTCGTCGTGCAGGACCCTCAGAGCCGCTGGGTCCTCGTCGTATGCGCGCTTGCGGGCCTCCGAGTACACGTGGACGCACTCGGCGCCCTCCTCGCGGAAAGCGGCGGAGAGCCCGAGACCGTCCCCGGCCGGGTCGACGAGGACGATCATCAGTCGGCCCCCTCGAGCTGCGCCGACACCAGGGCAGCGTGCTGGGCCGAGGCACGGAGGTAGTTGACGACGGGAAACGTGGGCCAGGCCGTCGCTCCGAGCGCCCAGATCCGCTCGGCGGGAGTCCCCGGCCCGCGGTCCAGCCGGAGGTCACGTCGCACCCGGACCGGGCCTCCGCCCGCCTCGGAGCCAGGGCGTGGCTGGCCGGCTCCGCCGTCGAGAATGATCGTCCCGGACGCGTCGAACCGGTGCTGCGGCCGGCGGTGACCCACCGCCGAGACGATGTGGTCGAAGCCGGCGGACGTCCCGCCGTCCGCCCAGACGACACGCCAGCCGCCCTCAGGTCCGGGGCTGATCGACCGGGCGAGACCGCCGGCGAGCGTCAGCCTGCCTGCCCGCGCATGGCTGACGAGACGACGTGCGTTGCGTTCCGGGATCGCCGAGACGTACCGGGAGACCGACTCGCGGCAGCTCTCCATGATCCGCTGCCTGTGGTCTGCAGAGATCTCCGGGAGCACCGAGTTCATCGCGTCGATGACCTCGGACACGATGTCCTGCCACGGCACGTCGTCGGCCGCGGCACGGGCCGCCTCGGCGGCGAGCTGGTCCAGGGGGTCGCGCCTGGCCGGTTCAACCCCGGCCGTACCGGCACCTGCCGAGCGTGCCAGACGGACCAGCCGGCGTGTCACGTGGCGCAGCCCCTCCTGGGTGGCGAGGTGCGCGGCCCGCGCACGCCACTGCTCCGCGACCCCGTGCGCCCGTCCGCGAACGAGCCGGGTACGGACAGCGGGAAGGCGGCCGGACGGCGAGGAGAGGGTGACGACGCACCCGTTCTCCAGGAGGACCAGCGCCGCGTCCACCGCCCCCAGCTTGCTCCCGAGCACCAGGACGCGGGACCCGGGAGGCACCTCGTGGAGCCGTGAGGGAGCGACGGGCATGACGGTGACGCCCGGGCTGTTCACGTGACTCTCCAGGACCTCGGGAATCTTGGGAGCTCCCCCACCGGTGCAGATCAGGACATCACCGGCGAACAGCTCGTCCCCGCCCGCCAGTACGAGCCGGTAGGTCCCCGGGCCGCCGCTGATCGAGACGACGCGGTCCCGTACGTGCGTGACCGGCCGCCGCGTCCGTCGCATCGCCGACCGCGCCTGGAGATAACGTTCCCGCAGGTAGCAGCCCACGAGATATCGCGGGACGAAGTCGGTGGAGCTCACCGGCCACCCCCGGCCCACGAGGTAGTCGAGAAGGTCCGACCGGCCGTCCGGACTGAGCGAGGTGACGTCCACCGACGTGTTGCAGAGGACTCTCGAGCCGCCGGCCGAGAATGCGGGGGTGAGCCCGATGTCGTTCGGCGCGATGATCGAGACGCTCTGCACGGCGGAGCCGCTCGCGAGCTGCACAAGAGCCGCGACCGCCGTGGGACCGCCGCCGACGATCGCCACGTGGCGGCCCGGTGCCGCGTCCGGACGCGTCGACGACGTCTCCGGAAGCTCAGATGCCGAGTACGACATTGATCCCCAAGATGATGAGAACAAGACCGGTCACCGTCCCGACGGCTCGCTGTACCGCCGGACGAGCGAGGAGCTGACGCACCCTGCTGACCATTCCCGCCACAGCGACGAACCACGCGACGGTGACGAGTCCCGCGACGACAGAGAGCAGGACGACCTGGGGAAGGTCCGGGTCCGCACCGACGAACTGAGGCATCAGCGCGACGAAGAAGACCGCGGCCTTGGGATTGAGCACGTTGCAGGCGAGCCCTTGCCAGAACGCCGCCGCCACACCCTGGCTCGGGGCGAGGGTCTGCTCGGGGCCTGGACGAGCGGTCTCGGCTGGTCGCCATGCCCCCCAGACCGCTCGCGCACCCAGCCAGACCAGGTACGCGGCGCCGAGGAGGAGGACCCCGGTGAACAGCGCTCTGGAGGCGGCGACGAGGGCGGCGAGGCCGAGACCCGTAGCGACGACCCACGCCACCACGCCGAGACCTACACCCAGTGCGGTGGCCGCGCCGCCACGGAAGCCCGCCGCGGCGGCATTCCTGAGGACGACGACAAGGTCGGGCCCAGGAGAGATCACCGCAACGAGAACCACCAGGGCGAACGCGGCCACCGTACCGGTCATGACCATGCGATGAGGCGCCCGTCTGCGGTGATGCCGATGAAGAAGGACAGCGTCACCCGTCGGCCCGCGCCCGTCGCGGGCTCGACACGGTGATAGTTGCGGGGGTCGAAGAGCATCGCGTCACCTACCTCCGTCCGCAGGCTGACGTTCGGCTGGCCCTCGACGAGCTCGGCCGAATAGCCGTAGCCGTCCCGGTGGTTCTCGTCCTGCGGGTGCCAGCGACGGCGGAAGACCGTTGCCTCACCCCCGGTCTCCGGCATCGCGAGATGGCAGTTGAAGGCGAGCTGCACGAGCGGCATCTCGTCGAAGACGCCGGGGAACTCGCGTACCACCTCGTCAAAGTGCATCCGGGCGCCCTTGTTGATCTCCCGGATCATGCCCGCGAAGAGCTGGCGACCACCCACGGTCGCGCAGTCGATCCTGCTGGTGCCCCAGGCGGACTCGAGCCGGTCGAAGGCCGTCCAGAGCGGGTCGCGCCCCGACACGAGAGACCTGCGGGTGGTCGTGGCCTGGTCGGCGTGCTCCCAGTACGAGTCGGCGAGCTGACCGTCGAAGTACGCGTCATAGGCTGCCGGGCCCAGCTTCGCGATGCGCGGCACCACCACCTGCTCGTCGTACGCCCCGAGCTCGCACGTCTCCAGCGCATCCATGATCTCCGTGCAGAACCCCACGTCGAAGAAGTTCTTCACCTGTACCGCCGCGGTGGTGCCGGCCGCGAGCGACACGATGTGCTCCCGCGTGAGGCTGTCCGTCGATACCACGTCGAACAGGCCGTGTACCGGGGTCGCTGCTCCTGCGTTCTCCTGCTGGACCGTCATTCGTCGTCTCCTTTTCTCGGAGGTGTCTTCGTGAACCGAGCCCGGGCGGGCGTTGACAGCGAAAGAGCCGTCATCAGTCCCAGACCCAGTTGTCGCTCGCCACGTCCGCCGTCGTGAATGTTCCGCCCGGCTCTCCACCCGCCGTGGTGAAAACCATTCCGAATACCAGGACAATGAACACGAGCACGGTGTTGCGGCGCATCACGCAATTCCCCTCAATGCGGTCGGGATGACGAATGAATCACATCATGCGTTCCCGCGACCCGGCAGTGGTCACTTTTGGCCACACCACGACCCGCACCACGACCGTCCGCAGACGACAGAGCGGGCGGCCCCGTGCTCGGGGCCGCCCGCTCCTGGTCCTCAGCGGACCTCCGGTGAGACTGTGTCAGCTGTTCCCGTCGAACAGCGACGTCACCGACCCGTCCGTGACGACCTCGTTGATCGCCGTGGCGATCAGCGGCGCGATCGAGAGCACCTTCAGGCTCGGGAAACGCTTGCTCTCCTCGATGGGCAGCGTGTCTGTCACCACGACCTCCGACGCACCGCACTCAGCAAGGCGCTGCGGGGCCGGGCCGGAGAGCACGCCGTGCGTGGCAGCGACGATGACGGAGCGGGCGCCCGCGCCCATGATGACCTTCACGGCCTCGGCGATGGTGCCACCGGTGTCGATCAGGTCGTCGACCAGGACGCAGTCACGGCCCTCGACGTCGCCGACGACGCGGTTCGCCACCGCCGAGTTGGGGCGCGTCACGTCGCGCGTCTTGTGCACGAAGGCGAGCGGGCCACCGCCGAGCTTGCTGGCCCAGATCTCGGCCACGCGGATGCGGCCGGCGTCGGGCGACACGACCGTCACGTTCTCCAGGTCCACCCGCGTACGGACGTAGTCCACGAGGATCGGCATGGCCCACAGGTGGTCCACGGGGCCGTCGAAGAAGCCCTGGATCTGCGGGGTGTGCAGATCCACGCTCATGATGCGGTCGGCGCCCGCAGCTGTCAGCAGGTCGGTCACGAGGCGGGCCGAGATGGGCTCGCGGCCGCGGCTCTTCTTGTCCTGACGGGCGTAGCCGTAGAACGGCGCCACGGCGGTGATGGTGTGCGCGGACGCGCGCTTCGCGGCGTCGACCATGAGCAGCTGCTCGAAGATCCACTGGTTGATCGGCTGCGTGTGGCTCTGCAGCAGGAAGATGTCGGCGCCGCGCACCGACTCGCCGAACCGCACGTACGTCTCGCTGTTCGCGAAGTCGTACGCGGTCACCGGGAGCAGGTCGATCCCCAGCTCCTTGGCGACGTCCTTCGCCAGCTCCGGGTGGGCCCGGCCGGAGGCCAGGACGAGGGGGTGGCCCGCGGGGCCGACGATAGTGCTGGACATCAGTTCTTTCCTTCCTTGGCGGCCTCGGCTGCCTGGGCGGCGGCCTGGGCCCGGTCTGCTGCGCTGCCGGGGCGCCGTCGGGCGACCCAGCCGTCGATGTTGCGCTGCTGGGCGCGTCCCACGCCGAGCGCGCCCGGCGGCACGTCCTTCACGATGACGGAGCCGGCCGCCGTGTACGCGCCGTCGCCGACGGTGACGGGTGCGACGAACATGTTGTCCGCCCCGGTGCGCGCGTGCGAGCCGATCACCGTGCGGTGCTTCTTCTCGCCGTCATAGTTCACGGTGACGGACGCCGCGCCGACGTTCGTGTGCTCGCCGACCGTCGCGTCGCCGAGGTAGGAGAGGTGCGGCACCTTGGAGCCCTCGCCGATCTCGGCGTTCTTGGTCTCGACGAAGGTGCCGATCTTGCCGTCGCGGCCCAGGTTGGTGCCGGCGCGGAGGTACGCGAACGGGCCCACCGAGGCGCCCTCGCCGATCACCGCGAGGTTGCCGTGCGTGCGCACCACGGTGGCGCCCGCACCCACCTCGACGTCGGTCAGTGTGGTGTCGGGGCCGATCGTCGCGCCGGTCTCGACGCGCGTGGCGCCGTGCAGCTGCACGCCCGGCAGGATCGTGACGTCCTCGGCCAGCTCGACGTCCACGTCGATCCACACGGAACGCGGGTCGACGATCGTCACGCCGGCCCGCATCCAGCGGTCCAGCACGCGGCGGTTCAGCTCGGCGCCCAGCGCCGCGAGCGCCACGCGGTCGTTGACGCCCTCGACGGTCATGGGATCGTCGCTGACCAGGGCCCGGACGGACCCGCCGGCCTGGCGGGCGAACGCGATGACGTCGGTGAGGTAGACCTCGCCCTGCGCGTTGTCGGTGCCGAGGCTCGCGAGCCCGGCGCGGAGCACCGCGGCGTCGAAGACGTAGACGGAGGAGTTGATCTCGCGGATCTCGCGCTGCTCGGGCGTGGCGTCCTTGTGCTCGACGATCGCGACGACGTCGCCCGCGGCGTCGCGCACGATACGTCCGTAGCCGGTGGCGTCGGCGACCTCGGTGGTCAGGACGGTCACGGCGTTGCCGTCGGCCGAGTGCGTGGCCAGCAGGCGGCCGAGCGTGGCGCCGTCGAGCAGGGGGATGTCGCCCGCGAGCACCATCACGGCGCCCTCGATCGAGTCGCCGAGCGCCTCGACGGCGCACTGGACGGCGCGGCCGGTGCCCGGGATCTCGTCCTGGTCCACCACGATGGCGCGCGGCTCGAGCTCGGTCACGGCCGCGGCGACGAGCTCCCGCTCGTGCCGGACGACGACGGCGAGGCGCCGCGGCTCGAGCTCCCGGGCGGCGGTGATGACGTGCCCCACGAGGCTGCGCCCGCCGATCCGGTGCAGCATCTTCGGCAGTGCGGACCGCATGCGGGTGCCCTGTCCGGCGGCGAGGACGACGACAGCGGCAGGCTTGGGGGTGTCAGTCACGTAGTGGCTCCGGGGGACGAGGCGGATCGGACGACGACGTGCAGGCTCCGCCCCCAGGATTCGAACCTGGACCAAGGGCACCAAAAACCCTTGTGCTGCCGATTACACCAAGGCGGACCGGACCACGCCGGAGTTGCGCTGCGGCGCCACCGTCGCATGTCCGTTCACAGTCTGCCAGGTCACGCCGGGTGCCTCGGGCCGGTCGCGGGCATTCCGGACGCACCCGAGGGTGGTCCCCGCCACATGGACCACCGCTCCCCGGAAACGCGGGCACGGCAGAATGGGTCCATGGCCGCCGACCCCCGCAAGACACCACGCCCCCGCATGACGGCCAGCCAGCGCCGTGAGCAGCTCATCGCGGTGAGTCGCGGGCTGTTCGCGGAGAAGGGTTTCGAGGGGACGAGCGTCGAGGAGATCGCCACGCGCGCCGAGGTGTCCAAGCCGGTGGTGTACGAACACTTCGGTGGCAAGGAGGGTGTGTACGCGGTGGTCGTGGACCGGGAGGTCCAGGGGCTCACGGCGGCCCTGTCCGGCGCCCTCGGCTCGGGCGGCCATCCCAAGGTGCTGCTGGAGCGGACGGCGCTCGCGCTGCTCGACTACATCGAGCGTTCGGAGGACGGCTTCCGCATCCTGGTGCGCGACTCCCCCGTGGCGCAGGCGACCGGCACCTTCTCGAGCCTGATCGGCGACGTGGCCACGCAGGTGGAGCAGATCCTC
The DNA here is from genome assembly GCF_003946865.1 of Antribacter gilvus. GTDB lineage: Bacteria > Actinomycetota > Actinomycetes > Actinomycetales > Cellulomonadaceae > Antribacter > Antribacter gilvus. Next base: position 11,831 of record NZ_QXTH01000018.1, on the reverse strand, counting down.
ATCGACCAGTTCAAGTCCAACGGCCTACCGACGAGCACCGCGCCGCTGTACGCGCAGATGCTCGTCGGGATGATCGCCCTGACGGGCCAGTACTGGCTGGACGCGCGGAGCCCGCGCAAGGCGGACGTGGCCGCGCACCTGGTGAACCTGGCGTGGAACGGCCTCTCCAACATGGAGAAGAAGCCGATCCTCACCAAGCCGTAGGCCGCGGCCGGTCAGTCCAGCTCGGTCCTCCACGCCCCGGGATGGACGTCGAGCACCCAGGCGAGCATCTCTGGCGTCGCCGCCCGGACCCGGACGATCTGCCCTGGCCCGAGCAGGTAGAGCGGGGTGCCGCTGCGTCGCCAGGTGCGGCCGTCGCCCTCACCGATCAGTCTCGGGGCGGACGCCTGCATCGTCGAGGCCTTCAGCCGCTCGAAACCCTGGTCGAAGGTGTCCGTCCAGGCGGTGGTCCCGGTGCCGTCCGGCTGCACCAGCTCGGCCAGGGCGGCCCGGACCACGTCGTCGGTCACCGTGGCCGCCCAGGGCTGCGGCGCCGTCGTGGAGCCCCGGGACACTCGCACCACCGGTGGGTCGTCGGTCTTGAGGTCTTCCGCACGGACCCCCCAGGCGAGGTTCCCTTCGGTCTCGACCCGGTAGACGAGCACCCCCGCCTCGACCCGCAGGTCCTGCGGCGGCAGGAACTGGTCCTGCACGGTCGTGAGCTCGCGTCGGCGACCGAACAAGGAGTACGCCTCACGCAGCGCCACCGGGAGCGTCACGCCCAGCGCCGCCTCGGCGGCGTCGAGCTCGTCGGCCGTGAACCCGTCCTCCGGCTCGAGCGGCCGGTCGAGGAGCTCGTCGGCGAGCTCCCGCAGGTAGTCCCACCAGGGCTCGCGGGGTGTCCGGAGGATCACGGCGGGGTCGGTGTGGTCCTGGGGTCGCGGATCACTGACGTCGAGAAGCTCGTCGAGTCCGTCGGCGACCTCGTCGAACTCTGGGTCCTCGCGCTCCCTGGCCAGCCGGATCACGGCACGCAACCCGTCGAAGTCGCGCAGCTCGTAGAGCAGGGCACCCAGCTCGGCGAAGTCGCTCTCGTAGTCGCTGGTCGCAAGGTCCCGGGCGATGATCGAGCGCACCTCGGGCCGGATCATCCAGCGGCGGCGCCAGAGCGCGTACACCGCCTTGCGCCCCCACGCCATCCCCACGGCGACGACAAGCTCGTCCAGCAAGTCAGGCACATCGTCGGACACGCCGTCGAGGAAGTCGAGGGCAGACCGGTTGAACTTGACCGTCAGCCGCTCGGCGAGGATCTCGCGCCGCGCGCCGGCCCCGACATGCTCGAAGAAGTCACGGTGGGCCCGGCTGAGCTCCATCTGCGCGGCCTCCACCGCCGCCCACAGCCGCCTGTCCTCCTCCGAGACGTTCTCGCTCTGCCCCGGATCCCCGCCCCCTTTGTCTGACATGCTCCGATGCTAGTTGCCCCTCAGCGGGCCCGGCCCTAGCCATCAAGACTCTTGACGTCGAGACAGTCGCGGTAGGCTCACGCCATGGAGCACGAGACCGCTCATCCCGACGAGGTCGACCGCATCGTCGCGGCCTGGAAGGACGCGCGGCCGGACCTGGACCTGGAGCCGCTGACAGTGTTCAGCCGCGTGTCGCGCCTGGCCAGGCACCTGGACCTCGCGCGCCGTGGCGCGTTCGCCCGGCACAGCCTGGAGACGTGGGAGTTCGACGTGCTGTCGGCCCTGCGCCGCGCCGGCGACCCGTACCGCCTGTCGCCGGGGGCGCTCGTCACGCAGACGCTCGTCACCAGCGGCACCATGACCAACCGGATCGACCGGCTCGAGTCGCGCGGCTTCGTGGAGCGGCACCGCTCCCCCGACGACCGCCGCGGCATCGTGGTTCACCTGACCGCCACGGGCCTCGCCCGGGTGGACGCCGCCATGAGTGACCTGCTCGACGTCGAGTCTCAGGTCCTCACGGCGCTCAAGCCGAGCGAGCGGCCGCAGCTCGCGGACCTGCTGCGCACGGTCGTGGCCCAGTTCGACGAGTGAGGATCGCTGCACGCGGTCGGGGCGCCTCGATTCGGCACTTTGCTTCGGCAGTTCGTCGTCGAATCGGCAGTTCAAAGTGCCGATCCGACGACGAACTGCCGAAGTGATGTGCGCGGGCACAGACATTCGCGCCCGACGTGATGCGCGCGGGCAGGGTCGAATCGATCCGGCCCGCTGGCGCACAATGGCAGCATCGTGAGCTCCTTCCCCCGCCGCGCAGTCGGCTCAGCCGCCCTCCTGGGCGCCGTCCTCGTCTTCGCGCTCAACCTGCGCGCCCCCGTGACTGCGGTGCCGCCCGTGGTCACCGACGTGGCCGCCGCGCTCCATCTCGACCCGGCCATGGCCGGGCTCCTGACCGGCCTGCCCGTGCTGTGCTTCGCCGTCGTGGCCCCTGCGGCGTCCGCGCTGATCGCCCGCGTAGGCCCCTACCGTGCGGTGACGGTCGCCCTGGTGGGCGTTCTCGCCGGAACACTCCTGCGCTCCGTGGGCACGGGGACGCCCGGCGCGGTCGCGGCGTTCTCCGGCACCGTCGTGATCGGCGCGGCGATCACCATCGGCAACGTCGCGGTCCCCGTCATCGTCGCGCGCGACTTCAAGCGCCGCGCCGCTCTCGCCACCGGCCTGTACACGTCGTCGCTGAACCTCGGCTCAGTCTTCACCACCACGCTCACCGTCCCGCTCGCCGCCCTGCTCGGGTGGCAGGGCGCGCTCGCCTCCTGGTCGGTCCTGGCAGTGGTCGCCCTGGTCTGGTGGCTGGTGGTGAGCCGCAGGCTGCCCGACGCCGGTCGCGCGCCCCGGGCGGTCGCGTCGCCGTCGGACGCACCGGCGTCGGGCAGCGTGCTGCGGCGGGCCATCACCTGGGTGCTGGCCGCCGCGTTCTGCGGCCAGGCCTTCTCGTACTTCGCCGTGACCGGCTGGCTGCCCGACCTCCTCGGCGACCTGCTCTCGATCGACCCGGCCGCCGCGGGCGGGGCGGCGTCGCTGTTCCAGGCGCTGGCGATCCTGGGCGGCGTGGCCGTCCCGGCCGCGCTGGCGACCCGCGTCCCGATGCGGGGCGTGGCCGTCGCGATGGCCGCGATGTGGCTGTCGCTGCCGGTGGGCCTCCTCCTGGCCCCGGAGGCGTGGGCGCTCTGGTGCTCGCTCGCCGGCGTGGCCCAGGGCGGCAACTTCGCGGTGATCTTCACACTCGTGGCGCAGCGCACGGACAACCCGGCGCAGGCGCGGCGGACGGCGGCCACCGTCCAGCTCGTCGGCTACGCGTGCGCCGCGACGGGGCCCTCGGTCCTCGGCGCCGTGCACGCCGCCACCCACGGGTGGGACGCACCGCTCCTGGTGGTGCTCGGCGCCCTGACCACGATGGCGGCCGCCATGATCGTGGCCACCGCCCGGCGCCGGCCGCCCGCTACCGCTCGGGGTTGACGCTCTCGGCCATGCGGACGAGCTCCTCGACGGTGGGCCCGCTGCGGCCGTCCGCCGTGCGCCCGACGACGCTGAGGAGCAGGTAGGAGCCGTCGTCGTCGGCCCACTCGAGGCGGACCGGGCCGTAGCCGTTGTTGTCGACGCGGGTGAGGCGGGCCGTGCGGCCCTCCCCGAGGTCCGTGTCGGAGATGATGAGGTTCTGGCCCCGGAGCTTCTCGGAGATCTCCGTCGCTCCCGGGTAGACGACGAAGACGATCGTCGTGGCCGGGTGGATCGCGCCCGCTTCGGCGTCGGCCCGGGACCAGCGGTCGGCCGGGTCGCCGGGCAGCGCCTCGGCGTTCTCGACGCCGTCGAGGGAGTACACCACCCAGGTGCCCAGCCGGTCCGTGGCCGACAGGTAGCCGATGCGGCTGGCGATCTCGTCCGGGCACTCCACCGTGGCGTCGAGGACCGCCGCCGGCACCCATGTGGGCTGCGCCAGGCCCTCGGCACAGGTGCCGTCGGTGAGCGCCGAGGCGTCGGTCCGCACCACCGGCTCGTCGTCGCCCAGGGCCTGGACGCTCATGATCACCACCACGACGAGCAGCACGACGATGAGGCCCACCCCGATCCCGATCATCAGCTCGGGCCGCGGAAGACGGCGGTGCGAGCGGGGGTTGTGCGTCACCACGGACGTCATCGGTCGCACCTGAGCGCGACGAGGTCGTCCTCCCCGAAGGCGTAGACGGCTCCGGACGACACGGGCGACGCCACGACGCCGGGGAACGCGTACGTCCCCCAGTCGCACTCGTCGTGCGCGAACCACGCCTCCCGAGGGTCCCCCTCGGTGCCGGGGAACCGGACCCGGTGGTCGGGACCGCCGCAGTCCCGCCCGGGGGCGCAGATCGGGACCGCGAGCACCCGCATCGTGACCCATGTGCTGTCCTCGACGCAGCCGTTCGGGTCCAGCCCGGTCCAGCCCTGCAGGGCGAGGGTCGCCGTCTCCGTGCCCTTGTCCCAGCGGCTGTCCGCGGGCGTGAAGCCCGTGGTCGCCGCGAGGATGCTCTGGAGCGCGAGGACCTCGCCGCCCTGCTCGTCGGACGTCCGGTTCTCGCACGTGCCGACCCGGTCGCGATCCGTCCACGCGTACCGGACCTCGTCGCTGAACGACACCAGGTACGCCACGAGGGCCACACCCACGCCGATCCCGACGAAGTGCACCCAGGGCTTGCTGCCGCCGTCCGCCACGCCGCACCTCCGCTCTTCGTCGGCGGTGGTGAGCGTACCAATCCGGTCGTATCCGGCGGAACGCCTGGAACGGCGGCAACCGGACCGTCAGAGGGCGGCCAGCACCTCGTCGAGGGCCGTGACGCCGCGGTCGAGGGTCTCGCGGTCCACGGTCAGCGCCGGCCGGAACCGCACCGAGCGCTCGCCGCAGCCCAGCATGAGGATCCCGCGCTCCACCAGGCCCGCGAGCACCGCGTCCCGCACCTCGCGCGACGGCAGCGTCACGGCGCACATGAGGCCCCGGCCCCGCACGTCGGTCACGGCGGGGTACCGCCCGGCGAGCTCGGCGAGCCGGCCGAGCAGGTAGGCGCCCTGCTCGGCGGCCCGGGCGATCAGGCCCTCGGCCTCGTACACCTCGAGGATGCGGCGCGACCGCACCATGTCGGTGAGGTTGCCGCCCCAGGTGGAGTTGATGCGGGAGGAGACGGCGAACACGTTGTCCGGCACCTCGTCGACGCGCCCGCCGGCCATGACGCCGCAGACCTGCGTCTTCTTGCCGAACGCCACGACGTCGGGCTGCACGCCCAGCTGCTGGTACGCCCACGCGGTGCCCGTGATCCCGGCCCCGGTCTGCACCTCGTCCATGACGAGCAGCGCGTCGAACTCGCGGCACAGGTCCTGCATGCCCCGCAGGAACGACGGCCGGAAGTGGTGGTCGCCGCCCTCGCCCTGGACGGGCTCCATGATGAAGCACGCGATGTCGTGCGGGTACGTCTCGAACGCGGCCCGCGCGGCGGCGAGCGACTCCGCCTCCAGGGCGTCCACGTCGCGCGGCGTCCCGTCCCGGTGCGTGCCCGTGTACGGCGCGGGGATGCGGGGCCAGTCGTGCTTGGGGAACCGGGCGACCTTGCCCGGCTCGGTGTTGGTCAGCGACATCGTGTAGCCGGAGCGGCCGTGGAACGCGTGCTCGAGGTGCAGCACCTTGGTGCCGAGCTCCGGCGACAGGCCGCGGGACTCGTTGAGGCGCGACTTCCAGTCGAACGCCACCTTGAGGGCGTTCTCGACGGCGAGCGCCCCGCCGTCGATGAGGAAGAGGTGGGGCAGGGCGGGGTCGCCGAGCACCCGCTCGAACGTGGCGACGAACCGGGCCTGCTCCACCGTGTACACGTCGGAGCTGGACGGCTTGTTGAGCGCGGCGGTGAGCAGCTCGGTGCGGAAGGTGGCGTCGTCGGTGAGCGCCGGGTGGTTCATGCCGAGGGCGTTGGACGCGAAGAAGGTGAACAGGTCGGTCCACTCGCGGCCGTCCCGGGCGTCGACCAGGAGGGACCCGCGAGACTTCTCGAGGTCCAGCACGAGGTCGAACCCGTCCACGAGGAGGTGCTCCCGGAGGGTGTCGAGGACGTCAGCGGGGGTGACGGAAACAGTAGCGGCCATAGCCGCACGTTATGGGAGAACTTCCTGTCCTGACAACACCCGAGCGGAAATCTACTTGTCAGGGTCCCCTGGGGCCGCGACCGGACGCCCCTCGAAGTACGTCTGCAGCACCACCGTGGACCGCGTGTAGACCGACGCCGCGCGCCGGATCTGGCCCAGGAGCTCCTCCAGTGCCCGCGGCGAGGCGACCCGCACCAGCAGCATGTAGTTGGCGTTGCCCGCCACCGAGTAGCAGGCCTCGATCCCGGGAAGGTCGCGCAGCCGCTCCGGGGAGTCGTCCTCCTGCGACTGGTCGAAGGGGGTCACCTCCACGAACGCCGTGAGCGGCAGGCCCACGGACTCGGGGTCCACCACCGCCCGGTACCCGGTGATGACGCCGCGAGCCTCCAGCTTGCGCACGCGCACCTGGACGGCGGAGAGCGACAGCCCCGACACCTCCGACAGCTGCGCGAGCGTGGTGCGCCCGTCCTCACGCAGCGCGCGAACGATCGCGCGGTCCACCTCGTCGTCCAGCATCTCTTGTCCTTTCCGAGCGGCCCGGCCGATTCACCCGCCGCTTCACCCGCATCCGCCTCGCTGTTTCACCCTTCCGGCGCGTCCCGTCGGCGTGTCGCCGGTCCTCGTTCCAGGTGTGGGCACCCGCCCACACCCGAGCACACGAGGCTTGGAGGAACAAGATGCTGACACACGCCATGTGGGTCCACGGCCATCAAGTACGGGTCGAGAACCCTGAACGTATGGCACAGGTCTGGCGGGCCGGGTTCTTTGCCCGCCTGGTGGGCCGGCCGAGCACCACGAACTGGCTGCACCTGCCGGTTCCTACCCCGGTCATCGTGGACGACAAGCGCCAGATGGTCCACTCCGCGCTGGTGCGGCTGCGGACCGGTTCTCCCCGCGCGAAGATCACCAACGTCCACGTCTTCGACGGCACCCGGCGCATCGCTGCGTACGACGGTCTGTCGCTCTCGCCCAGCGCCTTCGGCATGGAGCGGTTCGACGTCCCCGGGCGTCCGGACGTCTGGGAAGGCCTCGGGGTCACGCTCGGCGTCCGGTTCGACGGCACCACCAACGCCGAGAACACGATCGAGATCGCGTCCGCCGGGGTCGACCTGACCCTGGTCCAGACCATCCGGCTGCACGTCAAGACCCTGACGGCGCCCACCCGGTTCACCATCGACCAGATGATCGCCGCCATGCGCCAGGTCTACGAGCCCGCAGGCATCCGCGTGGTCCGGGCGTCCGACCAGACGCTCAACCTGCCCGCGCTCGACATCGTCGACATCGGCGAGTGCAACATGGGCCAGACGCCCACGGCGGAGCAGACGACGCTGTACGGCAACCGCAACAGCGCGGGCGCCAACGACGTCGTCGTCTACTTCGTCCGCGCGACCAACCCGCCCACGAACGGCTGCGCCGCCCACCCTGCCGGTCGTCCCGGCGCGGTCGTGGCGTCCGGTGCGAGCCGGTGGACCCTCGCCCACGAGGTGGGGCACGTGCTCGGCCTCCGCCACGTCACGCCGACCGACCGTCTGATGATGGGAGGCGGCACCAACAACATCACGAACCCCCCGCCCGACCTGGTCGGCACCGAGGTCACGACCATGCTCGCCAGCGCCCTGACCCAGGGCCCATGAGCCAGAAAGGACCTGCCATGACACCGGACGAGCTCCGCCGGCTCCTGGACGCCGACGAGACGCAGTACTCCCGCATCGCGCCGCAGCTCACCGCGGCCGACCTCCCGATGGTGACCGAGCTGGCGCACGACGACGACCCGATGCGCGCCAGCAAGGCGATCTACCTCGCAAGCCTCCTGGGCGGTTCCGACGTCGTCGCCGAGGCGGCCGACGCCACCGACCCGATCCTGCAGGCGGCGTCGGCGTCGGCGCTCGCCAACCTTCCGGCGCCCGCCCGGGCGCACATCGCGGAGAAGCTGGTGGGCCGCGGCGACGCCGCCGTCGACAAGCTCGCCATCCGCGCCCTCGAGGGCGAGCTCTCGCCCGCACTCACCGACCGACTTCGCCGGCTCAGCTCCTCCAGCCCGTCCGACGTCGTCCGGGACCTGTCGGCGGACACCCTCCGCCGGCTCGGCTGACCAGGAAGGAAACCGCCATGCCCATCAACCACGCGATGTGGTCCCACGGCCACTCGATGGTCGTGGAGAACCCCGCGGCGCTCGTCAGCGAGTGGCGCGCAGGCTTCTTCATCCGGACCGTCGGACGCCGCGGGACCACGAACTGGTTCCACTTCGGCATCCCCACGCCCGTCATCGTGGACGACAACCGGCTCACCGTCGACTCCGCCCTCGTGCGGCTCAAGTCCGCGGGCGCCGGCGCCAAGATCACCAATGTCCACGTCTTCGACGGGGAGCGCAAGATCGCTTCCCACGACAGCCTCTCCGTCGCCCCCACCACCTGGCAGATGCTCCGCTGGGCCGTCCCAGGCCGTCCCGAGGTGCGCTGGGGCGTGGGCGTCACCGTCGGCGTCTCCTTCACGGGGACCACCGACGCGGCGAACACGCTCGAGCTCGCCTCCGCGGGAGTCGACTTCTTCCCGTGACGACAGGGCCGCCGTGGCGTCGCTCCGCCACGGCGGCCCTGTCCGTGTCTCAGCCGGCTGTCTCAGCCGCCTCCAGCCACGCCAGCTCCAGCTCTTCCTTCTCGGCGGCGAGGTCGCGCAGCTTCCCGTCCAGCCCCGCCACCGCCGTGTAGTCGGTGGCCTGGGCCGCGATCGCGTCGTGCAGCGTCTTCTCCTCCTCGGCGATGCGCGACAGGCGCCGCTCGATCCGCGCCAGCTCCTTCCGCGCGGCGCGCAGCTCCCCCTGGCTCGCCGCCGGGGCGGGCGCGGTCCCCCCGACGGGCGCCCGGTCCGCCGTCGTCCCGCTGCCGGTGCCCGAACCTCGGGGCCCCCGCGAAGTACCGGAGCGGAGCGAGGACACTTCGTGGGGTGAGGGCGCCGGTCGCTCGCCTCCCGTACCCGTCCTGCCCGGGGCGGGGGCCCGGAGGGCCGACGACCCGGTCGAGGCCGCGGCGCGCCGCAGCGCGAGGTACTCCTCGACGCCCCCGGGCAGGTCGCGCAGGGCGCCGTCGCCCAGGAGGGCGACCTGGCGGTCGGCGACGCGCTCCAGGAGGTACCGGTCGTGGGACACGACGATCAGGGTGCCCGGCCAGCCGTCGAGGAGGTCCTCGAGCGCGGCGAGCGTGTCCGTGTCGAGGTCGTTCGTCGGCTCGTCCAGGAGCAGCACGTTGGGCTCGGCGACGAGCAGGCGCAGGAGCTGGAGGCGGCGGCGCTCGCCACCGGACAGGTCCCGCGTCAGCGTGTACGCGCGGTCGCGCGTGAAGCCGAGCTTCTCCGTGAGCTGGGCGGCGGTGAGCTCCTTGCCGCCCACCACGACGCGGCCCTTCTCCTGCTCCACCACCTCGACGGCGGTGAGGTCGCCCAGCTCGTCGAGCTCGGCCACGTCCTGGCTCAGCTCCGCGACATGGATCGTCTTGCCGCGGCGCACGCGCCCGCCGTCCGGGGCGCGACGACCCGCGAGGAGCGCCAGCAGCGTCGTCTTGCCGGCGCCGTTCACGCCGATCACGCCGTACCGGTCGCCCGGGCCGAGCCGCCACGTCACGTTGTCGAGCAGCGTGCGCTCGGGCTGGCCGTCGCCGCCCACCGTGACCGTCACGTCCTCGAGGTCCAGCACGTCCTTGCCGAGCCGCCGGGTCGCCATGCGCGTCAGCTCGAGCGAGTCGCGCGGCGGCGGCTCGTCCGCGATGAGCGCCGACGCCGCGTCCAGCCGGAACTTGGGCTTCGACGTGCGTGCCGGGGCGCCCCGGCGCAGCCAGGCGAGCTCCTTGCGGAGCAGGTTGTCACGCTTCTCGGAGGCGGTCTGCGCCTGCCGCGACCGCTCGGCGCGCGCCAGGATGTACGCCGCGTAGCCGCCCTCGTAGCCGTCGACGTCACCCGTCTCGTCGCCGCGCACCTCCCAGGTCCGCGTGCAGACCGCGTCGAGGAACCACCGGTCGTGCGTCACGACCACGACAGCCCCGCGGGCGCCGGGCCTGCCGTAGCGCTCGGTGAGGTGAGCGGCGAGCCAGGCCACGCCCTCGACGTCGAGATGGTTCGTGGGCTCGTCGAGCAGCAGCACGTCCGGGTCCTGGACCAGGAGGGCCGCGAGCGCCACCCGGCGGCGCTGGCCGCCCGACAGCTCGGTCGCGGGCGCGTCGAGCTCGAGGTCGGCGAGGAGGCCCTCGTGGACGGCGCGGACCCGGGCGTCCGAGGCCCAGGCGTGCGTCTCGGCGTCGCCGTGCACGAGGTCGAGGATGCTCGCCCCGGGAGGCAGCTCGTCGCGCTGGTCGAGCATGCCCACGGTGGAGCCGCCCACCCGGGTGACCCGACCGTCGTCGGGCGTGGTGGTACCGGCGAGGAGACGAAGGAGCGTCGACTTGCCGGCGCCGTTGGGCCCCACCACGCCGATCCGGTCGCCGTCGTCGAGGCCGAGGGAGACGTCGCGGAGGAGGGTGCGTGTGCCGACGGCGAGCGTGATGCCGTCCGCACCGAGGAGATGTGCCACGCCCCCAGGGTAGTTGGCCGCTACGCTCTGGCCGTCAGTGCAGACCCACCCGGAGGAACCCGTGGCCCAGTTCGACCTCCCGCTCGCCGAGCTCGAGACCTACTCCCCCCAGATCGACGAACCCGCCGACTTCGACGACTTCTGGAGCAGCACCCTCACCGAGGCACGGGCGGCGGGCGGCGCGCCCGTCGTGGAGCGCGTGGACACGGGGCTCACCGAGATCGTCGTCGACGACGTGACGTTCCCCGGCTTCGGTGGGCATCCGATCAAGGCGTGGCTGACCCGGCCCGCGCACGCCGAGGGCCCGCTGCCCGCCGTGGTCGAGTTCGTGGGCTATGGCGGCGGGCGGGGCCTCCCCCACGAGCGGCTCGGCGCCGCGGCAGCCGGCTACGCGCACCTCGTCATGGACACCCGCGGGCAGGGGTCGGCCTGGGGCACGGGCGGCGACACGCCGGACCCGGTGGGCACCGGTCCGTCGTCGCCCGGCTTCATGACGCGGGGCGTGCTGGACCCGCACGACCACTATTACCGGCGGGTCTTCACCGACGGCGTCCGGGCGGTCGACGCCGTCCGTGCCATCGACGGGATCGACGCCTCGAAGGTGGCCGTCACGGGCGGGTCACAGGGTGGCGGCATCGCCGTCGCGGTGTCGGGGCTGGTCCCGGACCTGGTGGCCGCGATGCCCGACGTGCCCTTCCTCTGCCACTACCGCCGCGCCGTGCAGGTCTCCGACGCCTTCCCCTACGGCGAGATCACGCAGTACCTGCACGTGCACCGCACCCACGAGGACGCGGTGTGGCACACGTTCTCGTACCTGGACGGTGTCTCGTTCGCCCGCCGGGCGCGGGCAGCCGCCCTGTTCTCCACGGCGCTGATGGACGCGGTGTGCCCGCCGTCCACGGTCTACGCCGCCTACAACGCGTGGGGCGAGCGTGCGGGCGGGGTGGAGAAGGAGATCGACGTCTACCCGTACAACGGGCACGAGGGCGGCGAGGGCTACCGGTTCCCCCGGCACGTGGGCTGGCTCGCGAAGCACCTGGCCTGACCTGCCCCGGCAAGCCCCACCCCACCCCGCAGGCGAGATAGTGACTTCGTCCGTACGGGAGCCGCACGTGTGTTCCCGTAGCGAGCGGCGCTACTCTCTGCGCAAGGCTTCACCCGCGCGCACCTGCGCCCGC
>NZ_QXTH01000017.1 GCF_003946865.1 Antribacter gilvus | reverse complement strand
CCACCCGATACACCAAACGAGCCGCCTACTACCGGTCCGAACTCACGATCGCAGCCATCATCCTCTGGCTCCGCGATTCACAGGACACGCCCTAGTCCGCGGGCGGCCCCCGTGATGAACCATGTGCGAGTCATTCAGTTCCTCTCGATTTGCGACGAGACGGAGCGTCTCGCCACGTGGAAGCTAGCGGCTGTAGCGACCTGACTGGGGCTCGCGAGCCGGATCAATCAGTTCAGCTGTCGTGCGCCTACGGGGCGTACTGCGGGTCGGTCGGCTCGACCCACTGCACGAGCTGGTAGATCACTCCGTTGGGGTCGGCCATCTGGAAGTAGCGCTCACCCCAGGGCTCGGTCTCGATCGGAGTGATGATCTCGACGCCCTCGACCTGCAGCCGCTCGTACTGCGTGTCGATGTCGTCGACGGTGAAGACGACGAGCAACCCGTTGGCGGCCCCTGCGGCGGAGGCCGGCTTGAACGTCGCCAGGCCGGCGCGGAGATAGATGAGGTTCGTCCCCGACTCCTCGTGGTGGAGCGAGCTGAACCCGTCGGCGGCCATGGCGACCGTGAAACCGAGGTGCTCCTGCACCCATCCGGCCGAGGCCTCGACGTCCGGGACGTTGAGTGAGACGGCAAAGCTGCTGAAGTTCATGGGGGCTCCTGTCGGGCGGTGGGCGGTGGTCGGGGTGGTGCTCTGAGTCATCGATCTCCTCGACGTCGTCCTGCTGACCAGTACATTGTACATTGTACGGTGTACTGCGTACAACAAAGCCGTGCCAGAATCATTCCCATGGCCACCGCTACCCCTCCCACCACGGGCGCCGGAGAACCCAGCCGCACGCTTGCGTTGCTCTGGGGTGACCCGTCGGCCACCCCACGTCGCAAGGGCCCGGGCCGCTCGGTCACTGTCGAGCAGGTCGTCGACGCCGCGCTGGCCCTCGCCGACGAGCACGGCCTGGCAGCCGTGACCATGCGCGCCGTCGCCGAGGCCGTTGGCGTCTCGGCGATGTCGGTCTACACCTACGTCCCGGGCAAGGCCGAGCTGCTCGACCTCATGGTCGACACCCTCTACCTGCGCATGCCGCGACCCGCCTGGCGCGCGTCCGAGTGGCGCACGCGGCTCACGAGGGTCGCGGAGGCCAACCGGGAGCTGCTCACCAGCCATCCATGGATGACGGAGGTCGCTGCCCTCAGCCGCCCACCGCTGGGTCCGGGTGTCCTGGGCAAGTACGAGCACGAGCTCGCCGCCTTCGACGGCACCGGCCTGACCGACCTGGACACTGACGCCGCCCTGACCTACCTGCTCGGCTTCGTGCAGTCACACGTCCGATCCGCGCACGACGCCGCGCGTGCCACCACCGACACGGCCATGAGCGATGCGCAGTGGTGGGAGGCCAACCAACCCGTCCTCGCGCAGGCCTTCGACCCGCAGACCTACCCTCGCAGTGTGCGCATCGGGCGGGCCGCCGGGGAGGCCCAGGGCAGCGCCTGGAATGCCGACTCCGCGTGGGACTTCGGCCTGGACCGCACCCTCGACGGCCTCGCGGCCCTCATCGACCGCCTCTGAGGACGCCGAGACCGGACAGCTACCGGCGACGCCACCAGCGACGTTTCCGAGGCTTCTCCGTCGCCTCCCGTTCCGCCAGGCAAGCTGTGGCCAGGGCGCGGTCGTCGTTGTCGCAGCCCGGCGTGATCAGCATGAGCTCGGCGAGCGACTCGAGGATTGTCACTACCCGGCCGTCGGCCGCTGCCACGGCGGCTTCGAGCCGCGCGCGTACGAGGTCGTGTACCTCGACCCGCACTCCTGGCTCGCGGAACGCGGTCGTGACCAGGGCGAACAGCGCGGCGTCGGCGACCCAGTCCTCGACGCCGAAGGCGAGGTCGACGAGCACCTGACGCCGGGTCGATGTCGCCCAAGGCTCCTCGGGCGCGTGATGGAGGAGGCCGAGGCAGACCCACGCCTGCGCAAGCCGGTGCCAATAGGTGGGAGTGCTACCGGCCAGATGCTCCCAGCGGGTGGTCGCCGGGGGATCGGTGACGTGACCCAGGAGGCCGAGCAGGTCTGCGAGCGGGCGCTCGCCCAGGGGCGCGGCTTGCAGGTAGCCCGACAGCAACGAGGGCCAGGCCTCGCCGCCGACCTCGTGCAGGACCCGCACTGCCTCGTCCGAAGGGGTGGGAACCACCGGAACGGGCACCTCGCCGTCCCAACGCCAGACCGCATACGTGCCAGGTCGCAGCTGCGCACGAATGTCCGGAGGAGGGAACGCCCCGATGCCCACCTTGACCGGCCCGGCCACCTTCCAGAACGCTGCCAGCGCGCTCGGGGGCTCGCCCGCGGAGAGTCCGAGGTCACTGATCGTCAGGTCTTCGCCCTTTGCCCGGCGGCCGCCGATCTCGTTGCCGACGCTGCTGATCGCCTCGCTCGGCATCGGGACCCAGTTGAGCCAAGCACGCTTCGACCCCGCCGCCGCGAACAGCAGGTCGACGATCACGCACGGGTGCGGGTCATCGGGCAGCGCAACCAGCTCCGCGACATCTCCCGTCTGCCGGAACGCGAGTGCGTGCTGGGCTGCCTCGCGGTGCTTGAACGAGGGGTCTGCGAGCATCCTGCGAATGTCGGCGTCGACGTTGTCCGAGAACATGGTGGTGGAGCATAGCGACCACCACGTCGTGCTCTTCACCGAGAGTCAGCCCGGGGTGTGGAGCGCGGCCAGGATCCCGTCGCCGTACCGGTCCAGCTTTGCCTGCCCGACGCCGCTGATCCCGCTCAGCGTGTCCAGGTCCGCCGGCCGCTGGCTGGCCACGGCGCGCAGCGTGGCGTCGTGGAACACCACGTAGGCGGGCACGCCCTGCTCCTTGGCGGCCGACGCACGCCAGGCGCGGAGCCGCTCGAAGACGTCCTGCTCCGCGTCCGACAGCCGGGCCACCTCTGGGCGGGCGCCGCTGGAGCGCGCGGGCTTGCGTGCGCTGCCCTGGGGTCGCGGGTCGCGCCGAAGCTGCACCTCGCGGCGTCGGCCCAGGACGTCCGCGCTGGCACCCGTGAGCAGCAGGGTGCCGTGGTTCGAGTCCACCTCCAGCAGTCCCAGGGCCAGGAGCTGGCGCGCCACAGATCGCCACTCACCGTCGGACAGGTCCTCACCCACCCCGAACACGGTGAGGCTGTCGTGCCCCCACTGGGCGATCTTGGGTGTGGACCTGCCGCGCAGGATGTCCACCACGTGCCCGACGCCGAAACGCTGGTTGCGCTCGCGGTCCAACCGGAACACGGCGGACAGGAGCTTCTGGGCGGCGACGGTGCCCTCCCAGGTCTCGGGCGGGTTCTGGCAGGTGTCGCAGGTGCCGCAGCTGCCCGGATGGTCCTGGTCGAAGTAGCGCAGGAGCTGGGCGCGGCGGCACTCGACGGTCTCGCACAGCGCCAGCATCGCGTCGAGGTGGGACGAGAGCCTGCGGCGGTGGGTGAGGTCGCCGTCGGACTCGGCGATCATCTTGCGCTGCTGGACGACGTCGGCCAGCCCGTAGGCGAGCCACGCGGTGGACGGCAGGCCGTCCCGCCCGGCGCGGCCGGTCTCCTGGTAGTAGCCCTCGACCGACTTGGGCAGGTCGAGGTGGGCGACGAACCGGACGTCGGGCTTGTCGATACCCATGCCGAACGCGATGGTCGCCACCATGATCACGCCGTCCTCGCGCAGGAAGGTCGACTGGTTGGCCGCGCGCACCTCTGCGGGCAGGCCCGCGTGGTACGGCAGGGCGCGGAGGCCCTGGTCGGTCAGCTGCTGGGCGGTCCTCTCCACCGACGCGCGGGAGAGGCAGTAGACGATGCCGGCGTCGCCGGGGTGCTCCGTGCGCAACAGGTCCAGCAGCTGCTTGCCCGGGTTGTCCTTGGGGACGACCCGGTAGGTGATGTTGGGCCGGTCGGAGCTGGCGACGAAGTGCCGGGCCTCGGTCAGCCCGAGGCGGACGGCGATCTCCTCGCGGGTGTGCTGGGTCGCGGTGGCGGTCAGCGCGATGCGCGGGACGCCAGGCCAGCGCTCGGCCAGCTCGCTCAGCCGCAGGTAGTCGGGGCGGAAGTCGTGGCCCCACTGGGACACGCAGTGCGCTTCATCGATGGCGAACAGGGCGATGGTGCCTTGGTCGAGCAGCCGTGCGGTGGACTCGACGCCGAGCCGTTCCGGGGCGAGGTACAGCAGGTCGAGCTCGCCGGAGCGGTAGGCCTGCTCCACCGCGCGGCGCTGACCCGGGTCCTGCGTGGAGTTGAGGAACCCGGCCCGGACGCCGAGCGCGTCCAGTGCGTCCACCTGGTCCTGCATGAGGGCGATCAGCGGCGAGATCACCACGCCGGTGCCGCGACGGACGAGCGCGGGTATCTGGTAGCACAGCGACTTGCCGCCGCCGGTCGGCATGAGGACGAGGGCATCGCCGCCGTCGGCCACCGTCTCGATGATCTCCTGCTGGTCGCCGCGGAAGGCGTCATAGCCGAAGACGTCACGCAGCACGCCGAGTGCCGGCGCGACCGGGGCGGCGTCCGGGAGGGTCATGGCGGCCAGTGTGCCAGTTTCGAGCTCTACCAGGGCGACGGCTCGTAGTCCTTGAGGAAGCAGCCGAACAGGTCGGTCCCGGCCTCGCCCTGGACGATCGGGTCATAGACGCGGGCGGCGCCGTCGACCAGGTCGAGAGGCGCATGCCAGCCCTCGGCGGCGATCCGCAGCTTCTCCTGGTGCGGGCGCTCGTCCGTGATCCACCCGGTGTCCACCGCGGTCATCAGGATCCGGTCTTTCTCGTACATCTCCGCCGCGGAGGTCCGGGTCAGCATGTTGAGGGCGGCCTTGGCCATGTTGGTGTGCGGGTGTCCCGCGGACTTGTAACGGCGGGAGAACTGCCCCTCCATCGCCGAGACGTTGACCACGTACCCGCGTCGCGCCTCGGACGTCGCGGCCCGCATCGCGGGCCGCAGCCGGGAGATGAGCAGGAACGGCGCGATCGCGTTGCAGAGCTGGACCTCCAGGAGCTCCAGAGGGTCGACCTCGTCCACGACCTGGGTCCAGGAGTTGGTCGTCTGCAGGTCGGGGAGAAGCCCGCCGGCATCGACGGCCGTGCCGGCCAGGTGGGCATCCAGGGAGGCCGAGCCCGCCCGGAGCGCCAGCGCCGTCAGGGACGCCGCGGTGTGCATCGCGACGGCGTCGTCCGGCGACTGCCCCTCGCGGTGGGCGACCGACAAGGCGGTCAGCGCCCCCGCGATCGCCGCGGGGTGCGCCTCCGAGACGTGATCGAACGTGACCATCTCCGGCGGTTCCAGCCCGTAGGGAAGCGGGGCGACCGGCGACGACTCGCCCGCGACGAGCTGCGAGTAGGCCCCCGGGGAGCGGCGGACCGTCTGGCAGGCGTTGTTGACCAGGATGTCGAGCGGGCCCGCCGCGGCGACGTCGTCGGCCAGGGCGATCACCTGGGTGGGATCACGCAGGTCGATGCCGACGATCTTGAGCCGGTGCAGCCAGTCGGCGGCGTCGGGCATCGCCGAGAAGCGGCGCACCGCGTCCTTCGGGAAGCGGGTGGTGATGGTGAGGTGAGCGCCGTCGCGCAGCAGACGCAACGCGATGTACATGCCGATCTTCGCCCGGCCCCCGGTGAGCAGGGCGCGGCGGCCGGTCAGGTCCGTACGCTGGTCGCGCCGCGTGTGGCTCTTCGCGGCGCAGTCCGGGCACAGCCAGTGGTAGAACGAGTCGACCAGCGTGTAGTCCGTCTTGCAGATGTAGCAGCCGCGGGCGGTGCGGAGCTCCCCGGCGAACGACCCCGGCGCGTTCGAGACCAGCGGGATGCCGGCGGTCTCGTCGTCGATCCGCGCCGCCGAACCGGTCGCCGTCTGCTCGATGACGCTCCGGTCGTGCGCCTGACGCTCCTCGCGGATCGCGGCCTTACGGGACTTCTTGAGCAGCTTCCACATGTATCCGGTCGCCCGTTTGACCGTCTGGACGTCGGGATGGTTGGGGTCGAGGTCCTGGAGCCGGCCCAGCACCCGAAGGGTGGTGGCAAGCTCGTCCGGGTCGATCCCCGCGTTCGATGGCACTGCCGTAGGGTATCCCGCCGCCTGGGTCGGGGACCGGGTCGGCCTCTCGGGCCGACGCATCTCACATCAAGCCGGTACCTGCGTGGGCCGGTACCGCAGGGCGACAGCCCCCGACCGGAACTCGTGGCGGTCCACGAGCTCGAGCTGGATGCGCTCGCGCAGACCGGCGAGCAGCGTCGGCCCGTGCCCGGCGAGGACCGGCTGCACGACGAACTCGTACTCGTCGATCAGTCCCAGGTCTGCCAAGGCCAGGGGGAGCGTCACGCCGCCCACCGCCAGGCCCTCGCCCGGCTCCTGCTTGAGCCGCTGCACCGCTTGCCCCAGGTCTCCTTGCACCAGCTCGGCACTCCAGTCGACCTCGGTCAGCGTGCTCGACACGACGTACTTCTGGGCCCGGTCGATGGCCTCGGCGAACGGGACGTCCCACTCGTCCATCCAGTCGGGCCAGGTACCCGTGGGCGGCCGCCGCCACGCAGACTCCATCATCTCGTAGGTCACGCGGCCGTAGAGCAGGGCGTCGGCTCGTTCGATCCGGTCGGTCCAGTAGCGCATCGACTCCTCGTCCGGTGGGAGCCCGGCCTCGTGATGGCAGCAGCCGTCGAGCGTGACGTTGATCGAGTAGCGAAGTGGTCTCATCTCGTTGCTCTCCCCTTGAGGCGTGCCGTTCGGCTTCGTCGGACCGTAGGTAGACCACTGTCTGCGCCATTACTCATCGGCGCGACGCCCGCTAAGGTCGCGAGGTGACTCACGGCGAACCCGGATACTGGTGAGCGTGCTGCTGCCTGGACCCTCGGTGCCCGGGGCGGACCTGCCTGTCCGGGCGGTCCTGCCTGCCACGGTCGACGCGGTGCGGTCGCGCGGTACGGCGGTGCTGGTTGCCCCGCCGGGATCGGGCAAGACCTCGCTGTTGCCGCTCGCGCTGGGCGACGCGCTCGGGGGCACGATCATCGTCGCCGAGCCGCGAAGGATGGCGACCCGCGCGGCTGCGACTCGGCTGGCGATGCTGGTCGGCGAACCGCTCGGACAGCGGATCGGTTACGCGATGCGCGGTGAACGCCGTGGCGGCAGAGGGCTCCGCGTCGAGGTAGTGACGACAGGGCTCCTCGTACGGCGTCTGCAGCAGAACCCGGAGCTGCCGGGAGTCGCCGCGATCGTGATCGACGAGTGCCACGAGCGGCACCTCGACGCCGACCTGCTGCTCGCGCTCTGCGTCGACGTCCGGGCGAATCTTCGGGAAGACCTCGCGATCGTCGCGACCTCGGCCACGGCGGACACGATCACTCTGAGCCGCGCCCTGGGCACGGACGTCCCGGCGCCCGTGATCACCGCGTCTGCTGCGCTGTTCGACGTGGCGGTCGAGTGGGCGCCACCACCGGTCGCCGCGCCGCTGCTTCCCGGTGGGCGGGTCGACCCCCGGCTGCTGGACCACGTCGCGGCCGTCGTCCGGCGTGCCCTGACCGAGAACGACGGCGACATCCTCGTGTTCGTACCGGGGGAGGGCGAGATCAACGGCGTGGCTCGCCGGCTGGCCGGTGAGAACGTGCTGCCGTTGTTCGGTCGCCAGTCACGGGCGGAACAGGACCGCGCGCTGGCACCGGCCGCCACGCGCCGGATCGTGGTCACGACGTCGGTCGCGGAGAGCTCGCTGACGGTGCCTGGGGTCAGGGTCGTGGTCGACATGGGTCTTGCCCGGGAGCCCCGGACCGATCAGTCGCGTGGCCTCGGTGCGTTGGTCACCTGTCGGGTCTCGAGATCGTCGGCCGACCAGCGAGCTGGTCGCGCCGGCCGGGAGGCGCCCGGCCGGGTCTATCGGTGCTGGTCCGCCACTGATCACGGGCGGCTCGACGCTCATGCGGCGCCCGAGATCGCGATCGCCGACCTGGCGGCCTTCGCGCTCGACCTCGCGGCGTGGGGTGCGCCGGCTGGTGAGGGTCTGACCTTGCTCGACGCGCCGCCGGCGGCGGCGATGACCGCGGCCACCGAGCTGTTGCACCGCGTCGGTGCTGTTGACGATGCCGGCCGGATCACCGAGCGGGGCCGGAGGATGGCGGCGATCGGGGTGCATCCTCGCTTGGCTCGTGCGTTGCTGGACGGGACGCCGCGGGTCGGCGCCGACCGGGCGCTCGAGGTCGTCGCGATGCTCTCGGACGACTCCGGCCGCGACGTCGGCGATGACCTGCCGGCCCGCTGGCGGGCCCTTCGCCGTGGCGACGACCGAGGAGCCACAGCCCGCTGGCAAGAAGAAGCGAAGCGCCTCGGCCGAGGCCGTACGACCGGCGACCTGCTGGATGGGCCGGCTGGTCCGGGACCCCGCGTACCGGATGACCTCGCGGCCGGAATCGTGGTGGGTCTGGCGTACCCGGATCGGATCGCGCGGGCCCGGGGAACCGGCTCGGCGACGTATCAGATGTCCGGTGGCACGGGTGCTGCGCTGGACCCGCAGTCGCCGTTGCGGAACACGACCTGGCTGGCGATCGCGGTCGCCGACCGGGCGCCCGGTCGCGCCGACGCCAGGATCCGTTCCGCGGCGCCGATCGACGAGCAGACCGCGCGAGACGTCGCAGGCGACCTCGTCTCGACCACCGACCAGATCCGCTGGGACGACGGCCGGATCGTGACGCGGCGCGTCGAGGCGCTCGGTGCGATCGTGCTCAACGACGTCCCGCTGGCAAAGCCCGACCGGCTGCTCGTCCAGGCGGCCGTCCAGGACGGTATCCGGCGCAGCGGTCTGTCCGTGCTGCGCTGGTCGGACGCCGCACTCGCCGTGCGGGAGCGGCTCGCGTTCTGCCACGCGCACCTCGGCGCGCCGTGGCCTGCGGTCGACGACGCCGCACTGCTGGCCGACCTTGACGAATGGCTGGGTACCGAGCTCGCCACGGTGCGAGGCTCGGGCGATCTTGCCCGCATCGACGTGGCCTCGGCGCTCCGGCGACTGCTGCCGTGGCCCGCGGCAGGCCGGTTCGGCGAGCTCGCACCGGAACGGCTGAAGGTCCCGTCGGGCTCCGAGGTTCGGCTCGCGTACGACGGCGCGGAGCCGCCGGTCCTCGCTGTGAAGCTGCAGGAGGTCTTCGGCTGGACGACCACTCCAGTCGTAGCGGACGGTCGTGTCCCTGTCGTTCTGCACCTGTTGTCACCCGCACAGCGCCCGGTCGCGATCACGAGCGATCTCGCGTCCTTCTGGAAGCAGGGCTATCCCCAGGTCCGAGCCGACCTGCGGGCCCGCTACCCCCGCCATCCCTGGCCGGAAGACCCGCTCACCGCCGTCCCGACCAGACGGGTCACGCCGCGCCAGTGAATCGAGGTGCCCCGGTCGGCAGGTAGCGCTCTGCCGAGCCGTTCACAGGTAGTCGAACGGATCCGGTGCAGGAGCCTTCGGGTCGAAGCCGTGCTCGACGAGGTCCGACTCGAGGACCGTCTGGCTCTCGTGGAGGCTGAACCGGCGCCAGGTCACCTCGACGAGCAGGTCGAGCATGGCCTGACGCGCCTGTGCGACAGGTGCGGCGATCCGGTCGCCGTGGGCTGCTGCCATCGCGGCGATCGGTGCTGTGGCCTCGAGGTAGTTCGCGAACGGTGAGCGGAGGTCCAGCAGCGCCCGTTCGCACGACCTGCTGAGGAATGCCAGGTGCTGGGGAGCAGAGGTGACCGGCTCTCCGCACCACTCGGGTGTGGTCTCGTACTCGGGCGTCCCTGGTGCCCACGTCTGCGGCGGGTTGTCCTCGTCGATGCCGAATGCCGCGGCGATCGCAGAGGCCCGGGCCTTGTGGTGTGCGGCCAGGTCGTGGTCCAGCGTCCCGAAGGAGAGCGCCTCCAGGCGCGCTTCGACCAGGTCCCGGATCGTGAGGGTTGTCGCCATGACGGCATCTTGTCAGGTGCCCGGGCTGGTCGGAGAGGCTCCGCAGACACCTGTCCGCGGAGCCTCTCCGTCGGTCGTCGCGTCAGGCGGCCGCGCAGGTCACGGTGGGCGTCCCTTCGCCGTTGCCGATGAACCCGAACGTGGTGCGGCCCCCGGCCGCGAGCGAGCCGTTCCAGGACACGTTGCGGGCCGTGACCGTCGAGCTGGAGATCGTGACCGTGGCGTTCCACGCCTGCTGCACGGTGATGCCGGACGGGAACGTCAGGGTGACCGTCCAGCCTCGTAGCGCGGCGGACCCGGCGGCCACCGTCACGTCACCCTGGAAGCCGCCCGGCCACCGAGACGTCGTCGTGAACGTCGCTGCGCACGCGGCGCCCGGGTTTGCCGTCGGCGTCGGCGTCGCCGTCGCCGTCGCCGTCGGGGTCGGGGTCGGCGAAGGCGAGACGCTCGGGCCCGGGCCCGGCGTGACCGAAGGCGTCGGCGTCGGCGGCGGCGTGGTGGGCCCGCCCCAGGCGTGCGTGGTGTCGAGCCACTGTGCCCGCCGCAGCATCCAGCTCCGCATCACGTCCACCTGCCCGGTCCAGGTCGCCGCCGTGGGCGTGGTGAAGTAGCCGATCGTCGGCGTCGTGAGGTTCGGCCAGCGCGCGAAGTTCCGCGCTGCGGCGTTGGGGAGCGGTGCGGTCAGGGCGGAGACGCGCTGCTGCAGGGCGGAGTCCGACAACGGGCCTCGCCGCAGCTCCTGCCACCGCACCTTGACGCGGTTCTGGAACGCCGGGTCCCTCACGAGGACCGTGTACCAGTCGAAGGCGATCGGCTGCCGCGTCTGCTGGTACTGCCAGCCCTGCACCTGGTTGTTGCCGAAGTAGCCGCCGACGCTGAACGTGAGGTCGAAGTCCCACAGCGGCCCCGCGGTGAGCTTGCCGCCCCGGTCCTTGTAGAAGTACTGGCTGCGGTAGTAGGCGTCCATGTTCCTCGAGAGCTCGTTGACGATCATCATGTCGACGAACGAGTCCACGTCGATCATCGACGCGTACCCGGTGACGGGGTCCGCGTAGCCGGGGCTGTGCAACAGGTCGTTGAGGCGCTGCACATAGCCCTGGATGTACTGCTGCTGCGCGGGCACGAGGTCGTCGGGGTCGTGCACCTCCAGGTCGGTCCAGCAGGTGGCGGTCGCCCCGGTGCAGCGCAGGAGCGGTTCCTCGGCGGCCATCCACTCGAACTTGATGATGTAGCCGCCCTCGACGTCCGGCGGGTTGACGTCCTCGGGGTCGAGCTTCTTGAGGTCGAGGCGGTTCTTCTGGTTCTTGATCGTCTCGACGAGCAGGTAGACACCGCGGTAGTCGTTCGCCGCGACGGGCTGGGCGTCGTCGTTCACGTACAGCTCGACGAGCCGGTAGCGCGGGGGGTCCAGGCCCATCTCGCGTCCCAGGTCGTAGACCAGCGCCTCCCGGACGAGGGCCTTGTCGGGGAACGGCCCGCGCAGCACCCAGTCGGACTCGGCCGGCATGCCGGCCAGGGGCAGGTCGAGGTCGTCACCCGTGTTGTCCCACAGCTCCAGCCGGTACGGCTTCTTGTCGAACGTCCGGCTCGACTGGCCGCGCAGGCGGTACCCGGCGCGGGTCGCGAGGGTCGGGGTGGCGGTGAGCGACGTCGTGCCGCCCGCGGGCTGGAACTCCATCGCGGCGACGGGATGGTCCGTGTCGCCGACGGCGCCACGGCCGAACGAGTCCAGCAGCAGGACGGGCAGATCGTGCGTGGTGGTCACCCCCGTCGCGACGTACTGCGCGGAACCGGGCTTGCCGCTCGGGCTGCCGCCGACGAACGCCTGGGCGCGCACCTCGGTGCTGCGCGTGAGGTCGAGCGGCGACGAGTACAGGGGCGAAGACGCACTGGGCACGCTGCCGTCGGTCGTGTAACGCACCTGGGCGCCCGCCACGGTGGTACCGAGGGTGATGCGGAGCGACCCGGTGAAGGTGCGGGACGGCACCGAGAACGTGATGTCGCCGGCGAGCCCAGGGTCGACGGCGGCTGTGGTCGCCACCGTGCGGACGGGTGCGCCGGTCGCGGGGGTGGAGGCCACGAGCGGCGACAGGAGCAGCGCGAGGGCCGTGAGGATCACCGGGATGGAGGCTCGGGGGAGCGGACGGGGCATGGGCGGTTCTCCTTTGAGATCAGGCGGTCGTCGCGCCTGACGGCGCGACGGCGGTCGAGTGGGGCAGGAGGTGCCGGGTCAGCGTGCGCCGCCACGGCGACGCGGGCAGGTCCGGGCGCAGGGCGGCCAGTCCGGTGGCGTACTTGGAGATCCGCACGGGCCGGTGCCCGGCCGCCCACAGCAGGCGGTCGGCGCTGGAGGCCGTCGAGCCCGTCTTCGTCTCGACGACGGCGAGGCCGCCCAGCCGCAGCGGCATGCCGCCGTCGTCCCAGGCGAGGTCGACGTCGACGGTCACGCGGCTCGCGGTCTCCGGGAGGAACAGCGTCGTCCGCAGGTAGCGGGTCACGAGGGTGGGGTACAGCGGCCGGTCGCCGAGCGTGCGTACGCCCTGCCCGGCGAGGACGCCCGCGACGAACCCCCGGCCCTGCGCCAGGCTGTGCCGGTCGTCGAGCGGGTGCGGCACCCGGTCCTTGACCGTCGCGCCGCGGGCGCCGCGCGTCTTGACCTCCAGCCAGCACTGAGCGGAGTCGAGGTAGCTGCGGGTACGGACCTTGAACCGGTGGCGGCGACGGCGCGCGGCGAGCCGGTAGGCGAGCAGGTCCGGCGTGTCGAAGTAGACGGACTCGTAGGCGAAGACGCGCCGCCCGTCGATCTCCAGCGCCTGCGTGCCGCCTGGCAGCGCCACGAGCAGCGACGTCACGGCGTCCAGCGGGACGAGGTACTTCCGGTCGACGCGGGTCTGGAGGGCGGCGACCTCGACGAGGTCGTCCAGCGTGATGGGCGCGAGCCCGGCGAGCGGGTCGTCCAGGGCGGTGACGGTCACGGCGTCACCTCCGTCTTCTCGGTGCGGGGGGCCGACGGCGGCACGGGGGAGCCTCTCCCGGGGGTGCGGCTCCGCCGGGCGCCAGGCCGTGCCGTCTCGTACCGCACGTCCACGCAGGTGGTGTCGTTGACCAGGTCGACGCGCTGCACGGCGACCGAGTTCACCCGGGCACCGAGGAGCTGCTCGAGGCGGGCGACGAGGGCGCCCTGGTCGACCAGGGCGCCCTCGAGCACGAGCTCCTGGCGGTGGTGGCGCCGGAGCATGCGCGGGTGGTCGCCGACGACGATCGCGACGAGCAGCAGCGCCATGAGCGCCGGCGAGCGCCACAGCGGCTCGGCGGGCAGCGCGCCGAGGATGCCGAGCGCGAGCGCGGCGAAGTAGTAGGCGACCTCGCGCTGGTCGATCTCGGTGGAGCGGAGCCGGATGATCGACAGGACCCCGAAGAGGCCGAGGCCCAGCCCTGCTCCGATGGCCCCCGTGCTGAGCGAGGAGGCGACGACGAAGACCCCGACGTTGACGCCGATGAACGCGACGACGAGGTCGCGCCGACGGTGCCGCCGGAAGTAGGTCCAGGTGAGCAGGCTTATCGCGACGAGGTCGGCGGCGGCGAGCGTGAGCAGAGCCATGGTGGCGGGACCCCCAGGTGAGCGAACGGCCGTCGAACCGGAGGTGAACTCCGGGCAAACGGTGTGGAAACACCTGTGATCCTGTGGGCCGGTTCCGCGGGGAACAACAGCCTTAAACGTTTTCGAAACTTTCCGTGGTGGAAGGCGGCAACGGCAGAACGTGGTGGGGGCGGGCGGACCGCGCGGTCCGCCCGCCCCGGATCTGGAGGTGTGGCCCGGTTACGGGGTGTGGATGTTGGGCCAGGGGTAGCTGGTGACCTCGCTGCCGATGTGGAAGCTCGGGTGCGGCGGCTGGTTGTAGCCGGTGTTCTGCCAGGCGATCGCCACGCGGTACTGGACGTCGTGCATCAGCGTCGCGATGCGCAGGTTCGTCCTGTGCGGCGTGGCGTAGATGCGCAGCGCCGAGGAGTCACTGGTCCGCCAGATCACCTCTTCGCGCCAGTCGCCGAACAGGTCCGCCGAGAGCGACGGGTTCTGCTTGGTGCCGTTGTTCGACGCCACGCCCGAGCCGGTCAGCTGGCGCCCGCTCTGGTAGTCGTCGATGTGCGTGCCGTCGAGCAGCTCCCGCTCGCCGTCGCCGTCCCACCAGGCGAGGTGGTTCGCCGAGCTCGGCTTGGTGCCGACGGAGCTTCCCGAGGCGTTCCGGAGGTCCGTGACGTTCGACGACCAGTACTCGCCACCGGCATTGGAGGTGGTGACGTTCGCGGCCACGCCGCGGCCGTTGTCGCCGGAAGGGCTGGTCTGGAACAGGACCGTGCCGTTCGAGCCGATGAGGCTGGAGGACGGGTCCGCGCTGCTCTCGTGCACCATGAACACCTCCTGTCCGGCGCGGCTGGGCACGAAGTCCGAGACGTGGAGCGCGTCGCCGTGGCCCATCCGGGAGTTCCACAGCGCGTTGCCGTCCGAGCCGACCACCATCGCCCCGTAGACCACGTCCTGGCGGCCGTCGCCGTTCAGGTCGGCGATCGACAGGCTGTGCGCGCCCTGCCCGCGGTACTGCGAGCCCTTGACGTCGGAGTCGAAGATCCAGCGGGTGGAGAGGTTCTGACCGTCGAAGTCCACGGCCCAGATCACCGAGCGCGTGTAGTAGCCGCGGGCGAAGATCATCGACGGCGTGACGCCGTCCAGGTAGGCGGTGCCGGCCAGGAAGCGGTCGACCCGGTTGCCGTAGCTGTCGCCCCAGCTCGACACCGTGCCACGCGGGGGCTGGTAGCTGACCGTGTCGATCGCGCCGCCGGTGCGGCCGTCGAAGATGGTCAGGAACTCCGGTCCTGCCAGGACGTAGCCGCCGCTGTTGCGGTGGTCCGCGCTGGAGCTGCCGATGACGACGCCACGGCCGTCGCGCGTGCCGTCGGCGGTCTTCATGGCGATCTCGGCGTCGCCGTCACCGTCGTAGTCGTACACCTGGAACTGGGTGTAGTGCGCCCCGGACCGGATGTTGCGCCCCAGGTCGATCCGCCACAAGCGGGTTCCCTGGAGGGTGTAGGCGTCGATGAGGGTGTTCTCGGTGACGCCGGACTGCGAGTTGTCCTTGGCGTTGTCGGGGTACCACTTGACGACGTACTCGTAGTCGCCGTCGCCGTCCAGGTCGGCGACGCTGACGTCGTTGGCGGAGTAGGTGATCGAGGGGCGGCTGATCGGGATGTCGAGGTAGCCGCCGGAGCCGAACCTGGCCTCGGTGCCCGAGCGCGCCCCCTCGGTGCCGTTGGTGACGGCCGCGACGGTGTAGGTCCCGGTGCTGCTGGTGTCCAGGTAGTTCGTTGCTCCGGTGATCGGCGACGCGTTGAGCTTCTGGCCGTCGCGGTAGACGTTGAAGGCCACGTTCTGGGCGTCGGTGCCGAGCAGACGCCAGCTCACGAGGTTTCCGGTACCCGAAGGCACGACGGTCACGCCGCGGGTGAGAGCCTCGACCTCGTAGACGCCGTTGCCGCCGCCGGGCTCCTCAGAGCCGCCGGTCGTGACGTCCAGGTAGTCGATGTTCGGCAGGCCGTCGGCGGTGGTCGCGGCCAGGCGGACCGTGGTGGAGCCGGCGTTGACGGGCACGGTGACGGTGCTGGTGGACCAGGTGGTCCAGGCTCCCGTCGGCTCCAGCGCGGCAGTCTGGACGGTGGAGCCGTTGAGGATGACCGACGCCGAGCGGTTGGACGTGCCGCCGTTGGCGTACCGGATGCCGAGGGTGGCCGTACCGCCGCCGGCGGCCTGGATGGTGAAGTCGATGCCGGCGCCGACGGTGTTGTCGGAGTTGCAGAACCCCGTGCCCGAGTGCCCGGCGTGGTTGGACTCGATCACGCCGTTGCAGACGGCCGGGGCGTTCTCTGCCTCGTAGCGGACCGGAGCGGCGTGCGCGCTGTTGAGCGCCACGAGGCTCGTTGCGGCGACGGCGAGACCGGAGAGCCCGGCCACGAGCGCCATTCGGGTACTTCTTCGCCTTGACATTGTTGTCGCTCCTCTGTGAGGTCTCAGCCGTGTCGGGCACGGCCGAGGGCGGGCGAGGCGCGGCGACGGCAAGCGGCTCCGTTGCCACGGTGTCATCGAACAAACCGATTGAATCGTTCAAATCGGTGTTGACGACCGTATGGCAACCGCTTCCCGAACGTCAATGACATCTCGCTGGTTTAAACGATTCAGATTGCGGGCTGCACGTATCGTCGTCGGCATGAACAGGAGTAGCGACGCGGGGACCGGCTCGGGCGGTCCCGGCACCAGCTCCCTCGGGCCCGACTGGGTCCTGGGCCCCGACGGCCTGCGGAGCCGGCGGGCGGCCCGCGTCATCCTGCTCGACGACGCCGGTCGCGCGCTGCTCGTGCGCGGTCACGACGCCGACCAGCCGGAGCGGTCCTGGTGGTTCACCGTGGGCGGTGGCATCGACGCGGGGGAGAGCGAGGTCGAGGCCGCGCTGCGCGAGGTCCGCGAGGAGGCCGGGCTGCTGCTCGCCCCCGACGACCTGGAGGGCCCCGTGCTCACCCGCACCGGGATCTTCGACTTCTTCGCGGAGACGTGCCGGCAGGACGAGGTCTTCTTCGTCGCGCGTGTCCCGGACGGGCACGAGCCGGACGACGCGGGCTGGACAGCGGTCGAGCGCGACCTGCTCGACGAGATGCGGTGGATGAGCGCCGCGGAGCTGCGCGCGCAGCCGCTCGAGGTGTTCCCGCACTGCCTTGCCGACGTCGTGGAGACCCTCGCCGGCGGGTGGGACGGCAGCGTGCGGCACGTCGGCACGGAGCGCGACGACTAAGGCCTTCTTCACCCACTTTTATCCCGGTCCACGCGTCCAGATTCATGGCGTGTCGCCCTGCTTTGCCTGTGATCTGGCGGCGACACGCCCGGATGCGCGTCAACTGAAGCCCCTTTGCCGTGCGGAGCAACGGCACGGCTACGAAGGGGTAGGGCCATGGAGAGACTGACCAAGGCGGCGCTGGCGACGGGCGGAGCTGCGGTGCTGCTGCTCGGCGGCGCGGGCACGCTGGCGTACTGGACGGCGCAGGGCACAGCGACAGGGCCTGACATCGTGTCGGGCAGCTTCACCATCGCGTCGTCGGCGTGCGACAGCACCTGGACGCTCGACGACGGCACGCCGCTGGCCGCCGGTGCGGCGATCGTCCCGGGGGACACCCTCACGCTGACGTGCACCTACACGCTCGGTGGCGAGGGCGCCCACCTCGCCCTCGGCGACGTCACCATCGGGGCGCCCGCCTGGGAGGCCGACAACGCCCTCACGGCCGAGCTCACGCTCCAGGCGCCGACCTTCACGGTCAACGGTGCCGCCGCCACCCTGCCCGTGCCCGTCACCGCCGGGGATACCGTCGAGGTCGACCTCGGCGTGGTGTTCGACGGCCCCGGCGCCACCAACGCGTCCCAGTCGACCACCACCGCGCAGCTCGTCGCGGCGCTCGCCGACGTGACGGTCACGCTCACCCAGGCCCACGAAGAGGTCACCCCCTGACATGGGGGACGTGCTCAGGGTGGCCGGTCGCGCCCTGGCGCTGGTGCTGCTCGTCGCCGCGGGGGCCGCGCTGCTCGCGGGCGTGCTCGTGCCGCGGCTCGCCGGGGCGACGCCCTACGTCGTGACGTCCGGGTCGATGCGGCCGGCGCTCCCGGCGGGGACGCTGGTCGTCGTGCGTCCGGCCGACCCGTCGACGATCCGGATCGGGGACGTGGTCACGTACCAGCTGCGGTCGGGCGACCCGCAGGTGGCGACCCATCGCGTGGTGGGCGTGGGGTCCACGACGACCGGCGAGCGCACCCTCGTCACGCGGGGCGACGCCAACACCGGAACCGACCCGCACCCGGTGCGGGAGGCGCAGGTGCGCGGCGTGCTCTGGTACCACGTCCCGTACCTGGGCCGGGTGTCGGTGCTGCTCAGCCCCGCTCAGCGGGAGGCCGCGACGACCGGGCTGGTGGTGCTGCTCCTCGGGTACGCGGCGTGGCAGGTGGTGGGTGCCGTGCGTGCCCGGCGCTCCCGCGCCGCGGAGCCGGAACCCGCACCCGTCGCGGCGGCCGCCTTCGCGCCCGCCGCCTTCGAGCCGGCCGCCGCGCCGGAGCCCGGAGGCGGTCGGTGACGGCCCGCGCTGCCCGGCACGTCCGCGGGGCCGTGGTCCTGGCGGCGACCCTCGCGGCGGCCGGCGTGCTGGCCGCCGGCTGCGTGCTCGCCCCGGGCGCCGCGGCCACGGCGGACGTCCCCGACGGCGCGGTGGGGCTGAGCGTCGACGGCGTCACGTGGACGCACCGGCTGGAGGCCGAGCTCTTCGACCCGTCGCTGCGCTGGGTCCCGGGCCACACCGAGGACGCGACGCTCTGGGTGCGGAACCAGAGCGGCCTGCCCGCCACAGGCTGGGCCGAGGTGATCCTCTCCGGCGGCGGCGAGCTCCCCGCCGACCTCGGGGTGCGGACGAGCATCGGCGACGAGCCCTGGACGGACGGGGTCCGCTCCCGGGCGGTGGAGCTCGCCCCCGGTGAGGTGGTCCCGGTCCGGTTCGAGGTGCGGTTCGACCCCGGCTCGGGCAACGACACGCAGGCGGAGGTGGTCGACCTGGCCGTGCACGTCACGCTCGCGGACCGGGGCGTCGTCCCGTCGCCGATCGGGGGCCCGTCGCCGACGGGGTCCGCTCCGCCGGGGGAGGCGCGTCCGCCGTCGGCCCACCTGCCCGTCACGGGGGCCGAGGTGCCCCTGCTCCTGCTCGCCGCGGGTGCGGCCGTGGCCGCGGGAGTCCTGATCCTCCTGAGAAGGCCTCATGACTGAGCGCACCCCCGCCTCGCGCGGCCGCGGGGCGCGCCGCGCGAGCCTCGTCGCGCTCGCCGTCGTGCTCGCGGCCCTCGGAGGCGGCGGCGTGGCGTGGGCGTGGTGGGCCGCGGTCGGCACGGCGCAGGACGCGCCGACCGTGACCGCCGGGCGCCTCGACCTCGTCCTCGGAGCCACCGGGCAGTACGTGATCGGCCCGGGCGGCGTGTACGACCTCGACCAGCTCGACCTGACGAACGCGGTCCCCGGGAGCCAGCAGGCGCAGGCGTTCACCGTGGGGAACGGAAGCACTGCGCGGGCGCCGCTCACGTTCTCGGTGACGGCGACGTCGTCGCGCCCGGACGCTGTCGAGGTGGTCCTTCTCTACGGCGCGACCGTCTCCGGGACCACGTGCACCGGCGGGACGACGACGCCGCCCACCACGGTCCTGCAGCCCGTCGCCCAGGGGGTGGCCACCGGCCGCCAGGCGGTGTGCGTCCAGGTGCGCGTGCTGCCCACCGCCCCCAGCTCGTTCCAGGGCCAGACCGCCACGGTGACCGTGGTGGTCACCGCGGCCCAGGTGGCGTCGTGACGCGCGGGGAGACCGCACGCGCCCTGCTCGCGAGCCTGGTCGCCTTCAGCGTGGGCCTGCTCGCCGTCACGGATCTCCGGGCGGCGCCCACGGCCCACGCGTGGTGGTCGGACTCGGTGACGGACACGGCCACCGTGAGCGCGTGGACCATCCAGGCGCCGGCCACGACCTGCACGGACACGGACGGCCAGCTCTTCGAGACCGCGGCCGTGACGTGGTCCGAGGTGACGTCACCCGCGGTGCTGGACTACCGCGCCACGTTCAACGGTCGGCCGGCCCCGGTCACCGACAACGGGAGCACGCGCTCCGTGGTGATCGACCAAGGGCTCATCACCCAGGTGCTCGGCAGCCTGCTGGGCGGGACGTACACCATCGTCGTGACCCCTTTCCTGCCAGGGACCAGCTGGACGGGGCCGACGTCGACCCGCCGGGTCCAGGGCGGCGTCTCGGTGTTCCCGCCCGGTCTGACGCTGGAGTGCGTCTCCTGAGCCCTCGCGCCGGGGCGCCCCCGACCGGACGTAGGATGGACGGTCGTGACCGCACCCCTTACCGTCGGAGTCCTCGCCCTGCAGGGCGACGTCCGTGAGCACGTCGCCGCCCTGGAGGCCGTGGGGGCCCGGGCTGTGCCCGTGCGCCGCCTCGCGGAGCTGGAGGCGGTGGACGGCCTGGTCCTCCCGGGCGGCGAGTCCACCACCATCGACAAGCTGCTGCACATCTTCGGGCTGGCCGAGCCCCTGCGGGCCGCCGTGAAGTCCGGGCTGCCGGTGTACGGGTCGTGCGCGGGGATGATCCTGCTCGCGGACCGCATCCTCGACGGGATCGACGGCCAGCGGACGGTGGGCGGGATGGACGTCGTGGTGCGCCGCAACGCGTTCGGACGCCAGGTCGACTCGTTCGAGACGGACCTCGAGATGGCGGGGATCGAGGGCGGCCCTGTGCGGACCGCCTTCATCCGCGCCCCCTGGATCGAGGAGGCCGGACCGGAGGTCGAGGTGCTGGCCCGCATCCCCGCGACCGACACCCAAGGCCGTCCGGTGGCGGCCGCCGGTAGGATCGTCGCAGCACGACAGGGATCGCTGCTCGCCACCGCCTTCCACCCGGAGATCACAGGTGACGCGCGCGTGCACGGGCGGTTCGTCCAGATCATCGAAGCATCGCGAAGGGATTGACTCAGGGTCATGTCAGGGCACTCAAAGTGGGCCACGACCAAACACAAGAAGGCCGCGATCGACGCCAAGCGTGGCAAGCTCTTCGCGAAGCTGATCAAGAACATCGAGGTTGCCGCGCGCACCGGTGGCGGTGACCTCGCCGGCAACCCGACGCTGTTCGACGCGGTCCAGAAGGCGAAGAAGTCGTCGGTCCCGAACGACAACATCGACCGCGCGGTCAAGCGCGGCTCCGGCGCCGAGGCCGGTGGCGCGGACTACCAGACGATCATGTACGAGGGCTACGGGCCCAACGGTGTGGCCGTCCTGGTCGAGTGCCTCACCGACAACAAGAACCGCGCGGCCTCGGAGGTCCGCCTCGCGTTCTCGCGCAACGGCGGCAACCTCGCCGACCCGGGTTCCGTGTCGTACCTGTTCTCGCGCAAGGGCCTCATCGTGGTCCCGAAGACGGACGGCGTCAGCGAGGACGACGTCATGCTCGCCGCGCTCGACGCCGGCGCGGAGGAGATCACGGACCTCGGCGAGGGCTTCGAGATCCTCAGCGAGGCCACCGACCTCGTGCCGGTGCGCACCGCGCTGCAGGACGCCGGGATCGACTACGACTCCGCCGACGTGGTGTTCCACCCGTCGATGCAGGTGGAGCTCGACGTCGAGGGCGCCCGCAAGATCATGCGCCTCATCGACGCCCTCGAGGACAGCGACGACGTGCAGAGCGTGTACGCGAACTTCGACGCGTCCGACGAGGTCATGGCAGCCCTGGAAGAAGACTGAAGGCCCCGGTCACCGGAGCCTCCCCGGCGCGTGACGCCGGAGCACGCCCTCGCCCGTGAGAGGGTGAGGGCGTGCGCGTCCTCGGGGTGGATCCTGGCCTGACCAGGTGCGGAGTCGGCGTGGTGGACTCGCTCCCCGGCCGGCGCGCCTCGATGGTGGCCGTGGGCGTCATCAGGTCCTCGACCGACCTGTCGGTGGACCTGCGCCTCCTGCACCTCGCCGAGCGACTGGACGCCTGGATGGACGAGCACGTCCCCGACGTCGTGGCCGTGGAGCGCGTGTTCGCCCAGCACAACGTCGCCACCGTGACCGGCACCGCCCAGGTGGCGGGCCTGGCCATGGTCGCTGCCGCGCGGCGGGGCGTCCCCGTGGCGCTGCACACGCCGAGCGAGGTCAAGGCTGCCGTCACGGGCTCCGGCCGGGCCGACAAGGAGCAGGTGCAGCGCATGGTCGCGCGCATCCTCGGCCTGGCGGAGCTGCCCAAGCCCGCCGACGCCGCCGACGCCCTGGCGCTCGCCGTCTGCCACCTCTGGCGGCCCGCCGGCGCCCTCCAGGGCGGCGACCGGCACGAGATGACGTCGGCCCAGCGTGCCTGGGCGGCCGCGGAGCACGCGGCGAAGCAGCGCCCGCGCCGCTGACCCGGCCACCGCTCGGGACCCGGCCACCGCTCGGGACCCGGCCACCGCTCGCGGCACGCCGGTGCACGCGGGTGCGCTCCGACGTCGGCCCGCGTTGTTAGGATCGCACGGACGTTCGATCGAGGAAGGGGGGCGCCGGTGATCGCCTCGCTCACGGGTTCGGTGCAGCACGTAGGGCTGGACCGAGCGGTCGTGGAGGTGGGCGGCGTCGGCTACCTGGTCCACGCCACACCCAGCACGCTGGCAGCGCTGCGCGTGGGGGAGCAGGCCCGCGTGGCCACCTCCCTCGTGGTGCGCGAGGACTCGATGACGCTGTTCGGCTTCGGCGACGCCGACGAGCGCGACGTCTTCGAGGCGGTCCAGTCGGTCAGCGGCGTCGGCCCGCGCCTCGCCCTCGCGATGCTCGCGGTGCACACTCCCGACGCGCTGCGCCGCGCCGTCGCCGGCGAGGACCTGGCCGCACTGATGCGCGTCCCGGGCATCGGCAAGAAGGGCGCCCAGCGCATCGTTCTCGAGCTCGGCGACCGCCTGGGCGCTCCGCTGCCCGGCGGCGGCTCGCACGCCCCGGCCGCGCCCGTCGCCGACGACCGGACCGCGCAGGTGGTCGAGGCGCTGACCGGCCTCGGCTGGCAGCCGAAGGCGGCGGAGG
Source organism: Antribacter gilvus (assembly GCF_003946865.1). Taxonomy (GTDB): domain Bacteria; phylum Actinomycetota; class Actinomycetes; order Actinomycetales; family Cellulomonadaceae; genus Antribacter; species Antribacter gilvus. Next base: position 54,816 of record NZ_QXTH01000017.1, on the reverse strand, counting down.
ACGCCGTCGCGAAGGTCCTCGCGGAAGCGGGCACGGACGTGGTGGCCGAGGCCGACGTGGCCGTCACGCTGCGCGACGCGCTCCGGACGCTGGGAGGCCGTCGTGGCTGAGCGGAGCCTCCCGCGAGGGTCGAGCCCATCCCGGGCCGGCGGAAGCCAAGAAGGTGCTGAGCGGAGCCTCCCGCGAGGGTCGAGCCCATCCCGGGCCGGCGGAAGCCAAGAAGGTGCTGAGCGAGGCCTCCCGCGAGGGTCGAGCCCATCCGGGGCCGGCGGAAGCCACAAGAGTGCTGAGGCGGGCTCCTCCACCGGGTTCGGCGACGAGACCACCGGCACGGGCAGGATCGTGAACTCCTCCGCCGACGACGTCGAGCGCGCCGCCGAGGCGGCGCTCCGGCCCAAGCGTCTCGACGAGTTCGTGGGCCAGCGCGTGGTGCGCGACCAGCTCTCGCTCGTGCTGCAGGCCGCGCTCGCGCGGGGCAACCCGCCGGACCACGTGCTCCTGTCGGGCCCGCCCGGCCTCGGCAAGACCACGCTGGCCATGATCATCTCGTCCGAGCTCGGCACCTCGATGCGCGTCACGAGCGGTCCCGCGATCCAGCACGCCGGCGACCTCGCGGCCGTGCTGTCCTCCCTGGAGGAGGGCGAGGTCCTGTTCATCGACGAGATCCACCGCCTCGCGCGCCCCGCCGAGGAGCTGCTGTACGTGGCGATGGAGGACTTCCGCGTCGATGTCGTGGTCGGCAAGGGCGCCGGCGCCTCCGCGATCCCGCTGGCCCTCCCGCCGTTCACCGTCGTGGGCGCCACCACCCGGGCGGGCCTGCTGCCCGCGCCGCTGCGTGACCGGTTCGGCTTTACAGGCCACCTCGACTTCTACTCCGCGGACGAGCTCGAGCGCGTCATCCTCCGCTCCGCCGGGCTGCTCGGCGTCGAGCTGCAGCACACGGCCGCCCACGAGATCGCCGGCCGCTCCCGCGGCACGCCCCGCATCGCCAACCGCCTGCTGCGCCGGGTGCGCGACTGGGCGCAGGTGCGCGGCGACGGCGTTCTCGACCTACGCGCCGCCCGCGCGGCCCTCGAGGTGTACGAGGTGGACCCGATCGGCCTGGACCGGCTCGACCGTGCGGTGCTGACCGCCCTGTGCGTGCGGTTCGGCGGGGGCCCCGTGGGGCTCACCACGCTCGCCGTGACGGTGGGGGAGGAACCCGAGACCGTCGAGACCGTGGCCGAGCCGTACCTGGTGCGCGAGGGCCTCGTGGGGCGCTCCCCGCGAGGCCGGATCGCCACCCCCGCGGCCTGGGCGCACCTGGGCCTCACACCGCCCCCAGGGGCCCCCGGGACGGCGAACCCCGCGGCCTCCGGGCCGTTCCGGGCGCCCGCCGGGGTCACCCTCTTCGAGGAGTGACCCACAGGACCCTCCGGCCGACCTAGACTGTGGTGGTTCCCACTCCCGACCGAACAGGACCTGCCATCGTGGGCGACCCGACATTTCTCATCCTCATCGTCCTGCTCGCGGGCGCGATGTTCTTCATGTCCTCGCGCACGCGCAAGCAGCAGCGTGCCGCGCAGACGTTCCGCGCGAGCCTCGAGCCGGGCAAGGAGATCATGACGGCCTCCGGCATGATCGGCCGGGTCGTGAGCGTCGACGCCGAGACCGAGATCGTCACCATCGAGTCCGAGTCGGGGACCCGGACCGAGTGGGTCCTGGGCGCCGTCAACGAGCGTCCCGCGCGCTACGCGACGCCCGCCGAGGACGACGACGCGGAGGCCGACGACGAGGACGGCAGCACCGCAGATGACGGATCCGTCACAGAGAAGCCAGGAACGGCAAGTAACATCGCCCCCGACGTGATCGACGTCCCGGACGACCTGTCCGGCCTCGACGACGCTCCTCGGGACCCGAAGGCGCGCCGGGACGGCGACACCGACGGCAAGTGACGACCGCACCGGCCGGGGCTACCCGGCCGGTGCCGAACCCGCGCTGCTCGCGGCGCGCACACGAGAAGAGACAGAAGTTGGCGACTCCTACCCGGCGCTCGCGGCCGGTTCGCACGATCGTCCTCATGACGGTCCTGACGATCCTGCTGCCCCTCGGCGCGCTCCTTGCCGGCGCGCAGCTCGACCCACGCTCGAGCGAGAATCCTGACGGCGCGAGCCTGGCCCCCGGCCTGGCGCTCGACCTCCAGGGCGGTACCCAGGTCATCCTGCGGCCGGTCACGACCGACGGCTCCGAGGTGACCGACGAGGCCCTGGACGAGGCGATCAACGTCATCCGCCAGCGCATCGACTCCTCGGGCGTCTCCGAGTCCGAGATCGCGAGCCAGGGTGGCGAGAACATCGTCGTCGGCATCGCCGGCGAGGTGGACGACGACACGATCGCGCTCATCAGCAAAGCCGCGCAGATGAAGTTCCGGCCCGTGCTGACGTACGACGTGGGGATGGCGGCACCGGAGCCGTCAGCCAGCGCGTCGGCCGACCCCAGCGCGGCCCCGTCCGCAGACGCGAGCGCGGCCCCGTCCGACGACGCCGCGGTCGCGAGCCCGGCTCCTGACGCGAGCGCCTCGCCCTCGGCGGAGCCCAGCGCCCCGGCCGAGGAGGAGGCCGTCACCGCGACGGACCCCAGCGACCTCGCCCAGATCACGCCTGCCGTGCAGGAGCAGTTCGCGGCTCTCGACTGCACCGACCCGGAGAACCTCAAGGGCGGCGGCGGTGACGACCCGACGAAGGTGCTCGTGACCTGCCAGCAGGACGGTGCCCTGAAGTACATCCTCGGACCCGTCGAGGTGGCCGGGACCGACCTGACCAACGCGAGCTCGGGCCTGCAGACGGGCGCGAACGGCACGGTCACCGGCGAGTGGGCCGTCAACCTGCAGTTCAACGGCGAGGGCACCGAGCAGTTCGCCGAGACGACCACCCGCCTCCAGGGGCTCGAGAGCCCCCGCAACCAGTTCGCGATCACGCTCGACGGCCTTGTCGTGTCCGCGCCCTCGCTGGCGCCGGGCGTCATCATCAACGACGGTCGCGCGGAGATCTCCGGGTCGTTCACCCAGGAGAGCGCCGCGACGCTGGCCAACCAGCTGAGCTTCGGCTCGCTGCCGCTCACGTTCGAGGTGCAGAGCCAGGAGCAGATCTCGGCGACGCTCGGTTCGGAGCAGCTGCAGCGCGGCCTCTTCGCCGGCCTCATCGGCCTGCTGCTGGTCGTCGTGTACTCGATGTTCCAGTACCGCACGCTCGGTCTGCTGACCGTGTCGTCGCTCGTGGTCGCCGGTGTCATGACGTACGTCGTCATCGCGCTGCTCTCGTGGGGCATGGGCTACCGCCTGTCCCTGCCGGGCGTCGCGGGCCTGATCGTGGCGATCGGCTTCACGGCGGACTCGTTCATCGTGTACTTCGAACGTATCCGTGACGAGCTCCGCGACGGCCGCACCCTGCGGGTCGCCGTGGAGCGCGGCTGGGACCGTGCTCGCCGCACCGTCCTCGCGGCCAAGGGCGTCAACCTGCTCTCCGCCGTGATCCTGTACTACATGACGGTCGGCGGTGTGCAGGGCTTCGCGTTCACGCTGGGCCTGACCACCATCATCGACGTCATGGTCGTGTTCTGGTTCACGCACCCGGTGATGGAGCTCATCTCCAAGGTGAAGTTCTTCCGCGACGGACACCGGGCGTCGGGCCTCTCGCCCGACCGCCTCCAGGTGGCCGGTCCCCGGTACGTCGGTGCCGGCCGGGTCGCCACAGGCGCCCCCGCCACAGCCACAGCCACCGCGCCCGCCGCGGTGGAGGACGCTCCCGCCGAGGCGGAGGTGCCGCAGCCGGTCATGGCCGGGGTGGCACCGCAGGGCCTGCCGCAGGGCGGGACCGACGGGCGCAGGATGACGATCGCGGAGCGGCGTGCCGCCGAGCGCCGGGCGGCGGCCGTGCAGGCCGACGCGCCCGTCGACGAGAACGAGGAGAAGCACTGATGGCCGGCCGCAGCTTCGCGCAGTGGGGCAACGACCTCTACACGGGACGCAGGTCGTACCCGATCGTCCAGACGCGCAGCCGCTGGTTCGCCGTCACCGGTGTGCTCGCGGTGGCCTCGGTCCTCATCCTGGTGCTCCAGGGTCTGAACCTCGGCATCGACTTCCGTGGTGGGTCGGAGTTCACCGTCTCGGGCGTCGCGACCAAGGACCAGGACCTCGCCGTCGAGGCGGTCCAGTCGGTGGTGCCGGGTGACGAGGCACGCGTGACGAGCGTGGGCCAGGACGCCGTGCGCGTCCAGACCACGGAGCTCACGAAGGAGCAGACCGACGCGGTGGCCGACGCCCTCGCCGAGGCCTACGACGTGGATGCTTCCCAGCAGATCACCAGCGCGTTCATCGGCCCCACGTGGGGCCAGGGCGTGTCGCAGCGTGCCTTGATCGGTGTGCTCACGTTCGTGGTCGCCGTGGCGATCTTCATGGCGATCTACTTCCGCGCGTGGCGCATGTCGGTCGCGGCGATCGTCGCGATGCTCGCGGACCTGCTCATCGCCGCGGGCGTGTACGCCGCGGTCGGCTGGGAGGTCACGCCGTCCACGATCATCGGCTTCCTGACGATCCTCGGGTTCTCGCTGTACGACAAGGTCGTGGTCTTCGACAAGGTGCGAGAGAACACGACGGGTGTGCTGGAGCAGTCGCGCAGCACGTACGCCGAGCGGGCCAACCTGGCGGTGAACCAGACCCTCGTGCGTTCGATCAACACGTCGGTCGTGGCGCTGCTCCCGGTGGCGGGCATCCTGTTCGTCGGTGGTTTCCTGCTGGGCGCGGGCGCGCTGCGCGACATCTCGCTCTCGCTGTTCGTGGGTATCGCGGTGGGCGCCGCGTCGTCGATCTTCCTGGCGACGCCGCTCGACGTGGCTCTCCGGGTCCGTGAGCCCAAGATCGCGGAGCACACGGAGAAGGTGCTCCAGGCGCGGGCCGGCCTGGTCGAGGGCGGTGCCGACGACGAGACCCTCGCCGCGGTGGCCGCGGGCTCCGCGCAGCTGGTCCCGGGTCATCACCTGGGTCACGCGGCGCAGCCGCGCAAGCGTCGCTGAGGTCGCGTACGTGACCGACGACATCTCAGTCGCCGCCCTCTCCGGCCTCGGGCCGGAAAGGGCGGCGTCGGTGCGTTCCCTGATCGCCGACGTCCCCGACTTCCCGACGCCCGGGATCATGTTCCGGGACATCACGCCCCTGCTGGCCGACGGCCCGGCGCTGTCCGACGTGGTCGACGCGTTCGCGAGCCTGGCCTCCGCCGAGGGCGTCGACGTCGTGGCCGGCATGGAGGCCCGTGGCTTCCTGCTGGGTGCGCCGCTCGCCGTACGGCTGGGAGTGGGTTTCCTGCCGCTGCGCAAGGCCGGCAAGCTCCCGCCGCCCACCGAGCGGGTGGAGTACGACCTCGAGTACGGCTCCGCGACGATCGAGCTGCGCTCGGGAACACTCGCCCCCGGCTCGCGTGTTCTCCTGGTGGACGACGTCCTGGCGACGGGCGGCACGGCCGAGGCCGCCGCTCGCCTCGTGGAGCAGTGCGGAGGCGTGGTCGTGGGGCTCGCCTTCCTGCTCGAGCTCGCGGCTCTCGGTGGCCGCGACAGGCTGGACGGGCGCCACGTCGATACGCTCCTGCGAGTGGAGTCGTCCGGGGAATAGAGGTCCCGGGGCTAGACTTGCCGTTCCGGCAGTCGTCCCAGGCAGAAGGAGGCGCGCAATGTCCGAGAACACCACGGTGTCGCGCGCGCCGTCCGGCGGCGAACCAAGTTCCGGCTCGCAGGGCCGCCAGACGCCCGCGGTGCCCACCCCCGGGACTGGCGTGCGCGTGCGCAACCGCCTGGTCCGCCTGGGCGTGCGTGGCACGGGTTCGGGGGCCTCGACGGCCGCCATCGAGCCGCTCCTGCAGGCCGTGCGTTCCAACCACCCCAAGGCCGACGTCACGCTCATCGAGCGCGCCTACGTGATCGCCGAGAAGGCGCACCGCGGGCAGATGCGCAAGAGCGGTGACCCGTACATCACCCACCCGGTGGCCGTCTCCACGATCCTGGCGGAGCTGGGCTTCGAGGGCACCACCATCGCCGCGGCGCTGCTCCACGACACGGTGGAGGACACCGAGTACTCGCTGGACCAGCTCCGGACCGACTTCGGCGACGAGGTCACCCTCCTCGTCGACGGCGTGACGAAGCTGGACAAGGTCAAGTACGGGGACTCCGCGCAGGCCGAGACGGTCCGCAAGATGGTGGTCGCGATGGCGCGCGACATCCGCGTGCTCGTGATCAAGCTCGCCGACCGCCTGCACAACGCCCGCACGTGGAAGTACGTGCCTTCCAAGTCGGCGGAGCGCAAGGCGCGCGAGACCATCGAGATCTATGCGCCGCTGGCCCACCGGCTGGGCATGAACACGATCAAGTGGGAGCTGGAGGACCTGTCTTTCCAGGCCCTCTACCCGAAGGTGTACGACGAGATCGTGCACCTCGTGGCCGAGCGCGCGCCCGCCCGCAACGAGTACCTCGACGTGGTCAAGGCGCAGATCGAGTCCGACCTGCGGTCGGCGAAGATCAAGGCGACGGTCACGGGCCGGCCGAAGCACTACTACTCGATCTACCAGAAGATGATCGTGCGCGGGCACGACTTCGCGGAGATCTACGACCTTGTCGGCACGCGCGTCCTCGTGGACTCGGTGCGCGACTGCTACGCGGCGCTCGGCGCCATGCACGCGCGGTGGAACCCGGTCCCCGGCCGGTTCAAGGACTACATCGCGATGCCGAAGTTCAACATGTACCAGTCGCTGCACACGACGGTGATCGGCCCGGGCGGCAAGCCGGTCGAGATCCAGATCCGCACGCACGACATGCACCGGCGCGCGGAGTACGGCGTCGCGGCGCACTGGAAGTACAAGGAGGGCGCGCGGAGCAGCGCGCCCAAGAACGACGACCCCCGCAACCAGGACATGGCGTGGCTGCGCCAGCTCGTCGACTGGCAGCGGGAGACGGCCGACCCGGCGGAGTTCCTCGACTCGCTGCGGTTCGAGATCGGCGGCGACGAGGTCTACGTCTTCACGCCGAAGGGCGAGGTCATCGCCCTGCCGGCGGACGCCACGCCCGTCGACTTCGCCTACGCGGTGCATACCGAGGTGGGCCACCGCACCATGGGTGCGCGCGTCAACGGGCGCCTCGTGCCGCTGGACTCGTCGCTCGACAACGGCGACGTGGTGGACATCCTCACCTCGAAGTCGGAGACCGCCGGGCCGTCGCGCGACTGGCTAGCGTTCGTCAAGTCCCCGCGGGCCAAGAACAAGATCCGTCAGTGGTTCACGAAGGAGCGCCGCGAGGAGGCCGTCGAGACCGGCAAGGAGGCCATCGCCAAGGCGATGCGCAAGCAGAACCTGCCGATCCAGCGCCTCATGTCGCACGAGACCCTCGTGGGCCTGGCCGACGAGATGCGCTACCCCGATGTGTCGGCGCTGTACGCGGCGGTGGGCGAGGGGCAGGTCTCGGCTGCGAACGTGGTGGAGAAGCTGGTCCGCGCCCTCGGTGGCGAGAACGGCGCCGAGGAGGACATGGCGGAGGCCGCTCGCCCGGCTTTCGGCACGCCCACGCGGCGGGTCCGCGCGGGCGACCCCGGCGTGGCCCTCAAGGGTTCGGACAGCAACGACGTGTGGGTCAAGCTCGCGAAGTGCTGTACGCCGGTGCCGGGGGACGAGATCGTCGGCTTCGTGACCCGGGGCCAGGGCGTCAGCGTGCACCGCACGGACTGCGTGAACCTGGAAGGGTTGCGGAAGCAGCCCGAGCGGCTCGTCGAGGTCGACTGGACCACCGGCGCCAACACGATGTTCCTCGTCCAGATCCAGGTGGAGGCCCTCGACCGGGCCCGCCTGTTGTCGGACGTGACCCGGGTGCTGTCCGACAACCACGTGAACATCCTCTCGGCCTTCGTCTCCACCTCGAGCGACCGCCTGGCGATCTCGCGGTTCGTCTTCGAGATGGCCGAGCCGGCGCACCTCGCGACGGTGCTCGCGGCCGTGCGGAAGGTCGACGGCGTCTTCGACGTGCACCGCATCACGGGCACCAAGGCGGCGGAGCGCCCGCAGCTCCCAGTCTAGATGTCTAGGTTTCGACGGGCGGGATTGTCCGGGACGGGCCAGACTGGTCCCTGTACCCCGAAAGGAGGTGGCGCGATGACAGAGCTGCTGAGCCCGCTGAAGACGGACTGGACCGAGGCCGACCTGCAGCATCTCCCGGACGGGTACTTGTACGAGATCGTCGACGGAAGGCTGCTCGTGACACCCCCTGCCAAGGCTGGGCACCAGACGGTGGCCAGGGACATGCTCTTCAGGTTGCTCACGGGCGTGCCGAAGGGCTGGGACGTGCTCTACGAGATCGGCATCGCACTGGGGGAGAACCGGTTCGTCCCGGACATCGCTGTCCTGTCTCCCGGCGTCGTGCTCGCCGACGTCGAGTACAACGCCGTCCGTCCGGAGCTCGTCGTGGAGGTGGCGAGCCGGTCGACCGTGACCACGGACCGGGGCGACAAGTTGGTCGCGTACGCCGATGCGGGGATCCCGGCGTACTGGCGGGTGGAGCTGGACGGATCCGTGGTGGTCTACGCGCTCGCCGGTGAGTCGTACGAAGTGGTGGCCAAGGTGGCGTCGGGCGAGTCGATCGACCTCACCGAGCCCTTCCCGGTGACGGTCGTCGCGCCGCGCCGCTGACGCCCGACCACTCGCCCCGGCCCGCGGCTGGTGGCAGCATCGGGGCCATGACTGCGGACCTCGACCTGCCGGTGCTGCCCCCGGTCCTGCCCATGCTGGCCCGATCGGTGGCGAGCGTCCCCGACCAGGGCGAGGGGCCGCCGTCGTACGTCTACGAGCCCAAGTGGGACGGCTTCCGGGCGATCGTGTATCGCGACGGCGACACTGTGCGCATCGACTCGCGGAACGCGAAGCCGATGGAGCGGTACTTCCCGGACGTGGTCGAGGCGGTCCTCGACGCTCTGCCCGAGCGGTGCGTGGTGGACGGGGAGATCGTCATCGCCCGGGCGGGCGACGACGGTGCCCGGCTCGACTTCGCGCTCCTCTCGCAGCGCATCCACCCGGCGGCGTCGCGGGTCCGGCTCCTGGCGGGTCAGACGCCCGCGGCGTTCGTCGTCTTCGACGTCCTGGCCCTGGCCGACGACGACGTCTCCGCGCGGCCCCTGCGCGAGCGTCTCGACGTGCTGGACGGGCTCGGGTTGACCGGGCCGCTCGTGTTCCCCACACCGCGCACGTTCAACGCGGGGGTGGCCCGCGAGTGGTTCGGCTCGTTCGAGGGCGCGGGGCTCGACGGCGTCGTCGCGAAGCCGCTCGACGCTCCCTACGAGGCGAACAAGCGGACGATGCTCAAGGTGAAGCACGCGCGGACGGCCGACGTCGTTCTGGCCGGGTACCGGCTGCACAAGACGTCGACGGAGGCGAAGCCGTTGATCGGCTCCCTCCTGCTCGGCCTCTACGACCCCGCAGGGCAGGACGATTCAGGCAGGACCCTCGCGGGAGGCGCCGGTCAACTCCAGTTCGTGGGCGTCTCCGCCTCGTTCCCCGCAGCGCGGCGTGCGTCGTTGTTCGAGGAGCTGGCGCCGCTCGTCGTCGAGCCGGGCACCGTCGCGGCGGAGGAGCACTCGTGGGCCGACTGGCAGGACCCGGCCGCCGCGGCGGAGGGCAAGGAGCGCCGGCCGGGCGCGGTGTCGCGGTGGAGCAGCGGAAAGGACCTGTCGTTCACGCCGCTGCGGGCGGAACGGGTGCTCGAGGTGGGGTACGACCACATGGAGGGCACGCGTTTTCGCCACACGGCGCAGTTCAAGCGCTGGCGGCCGGACCGGGAGCCGGCGTCGTGCACGTACGAGCAGCTCGAGGAGCCGATCTCCTACGACCTGGGCGAGCTTCTGCCCGGAGCCCCGCTCGCCACGCTCGCCGAGAGCTAGGGCGGGGTCAGGTCTTCGGCCGGTCCCTGTCGCGGCTCGGCTGCACCCGCTTGGGCTCGCCCGGCATCTTCGGGTACTCCGGCGGGTACGGCAGGTCCCCGAGGCCGTGCTCGGCCTCGTCGCGGTCCGCGAGGTCCAGGGCCGGACGGAGGTCGCAGTCGAGCGACGGGTCGCGGTCCGCGCGCAGGGCGGCGTACAGGTCGCCCTTCTCGGTGAGGCGTGCCGGGACGGTGGTGACGTCGAAGTCGTCCGGGTGGACCTGGTCCACCTCGTCCCACTCGAGCGGCGTGGACACCGTGGCCCGCTTGTTGGCGCGGATGGAGTACGCCGAGGCGATGGTGCGGTCGCGCGCCATCTGGTTGTAGTCGACGAAGATCTTCTCGCCGCGCTCCTCCTTCCACCACTTCGTGGTGACCTTCTCGGGGAGACGGCGCTCCAGCTCCCGGCCGATCGCGATCGTCGCGCGCCGGGCCTGCGTGAACGACCAGCCGGGCGTGAGCGGCACGAAGACGTGCAGCCCCCGGCCGCCCGACGTCTTCGGGTAGCCCGTGAGCCCCAGCTCCGTCAGCAGCTCCCGCAGGTAGGGGGCCACCGCGACCGCCTCGGCGAACGCGGTGCCCGGCTGGGGGTCGAGGTCGATCCGCAGCTGGTCCACCGCCTCGACGTCGTCCCGGCGGACCGGCCACGGATGGAACGTGAGCGTGCCCAGGTTGGCCGCCCACGCCACGACGGCGGGCTCCGTAGGGCACACCTCGTCCGCGGTGCGACCGCTGGGGAAGGCGATCGTCGCTGTCTCGACCCAGTCAGGAGCGCCTTGCGGGAGGCGCTTCTGGTAGAAGGCGTCGCCGTGGCTGTCGGCCCGGGTGGACATGACCGCCCCGTCGAAGAAGCCCTTGGGCCAGCGCTCCAGGGTGGTGGGCCGGTGCAGCAGCGCGCCGGTGATCCCCTCGGACACCGCGACGAAGTACTCCACCACCTGCAGCTTGGTGAGACCACGGTCCGGGAAGACGACCCGGTCCGGGCTGGAGACGCGCACGGTGCGGCCGGCCACGTCGAGCTCGACAGCGGGAGTCTTGGTCGCCATGGAGCCAAACTAGCCGGGCTGCGCCGCCACCGCCGCCGAGAGCGCCCGGCGCGCCGCGGGCCGTCCGACGACGCGCTGCCGCTGCTCCAGCAGCCGCGCCGCGAGACGTAGGTCCGCTCCCGAGCCCGCCAGCCCGCGCAGGAGCGTGACCGCCTCCGCGTGCGGCACCCGGCAGGCGACCTCCACCGCGGCCCGGACAGGCGACATGACAGGCACGCCCGCGACGCGGTCCGTGTCCCGGTGCAGGCCCGGCACCTGGTGCACGAGCAGGCCCGGGCGCGGGGCGGGGTGGTGCGTGCCCACGGGGTAGGCCACCTCGGTCGGAGTCCCCGTGGGGAGCCGGACCGTGAGCGCTCCCCGGTACAGCCCCGTGTGCACCCACGCGGCGGAGCGGCCCGCAAGGACGCAGCGCGGCGGCACGACGGCGGCCAGGGCGAGCGCCCGGTGCACCGCCGTCAGGACGGTGCCGCGGGGGACCGCAGCGTCGTCGTGCAGGAGCTCCAGCGCGCCCGCCTGCAGGAGGTCCGCCCAGGCCGCGCGGCCGCCCACCTGGTGCGGTGTCACGACAGGGAGGGCAGGCCGGGGAGCCGGGTCGAGCAGCGTCGCGAGCGTCACGGACCGACCCTAGACGCAGGCCGCCCGGTCGCGCTGAGCGCGGCCGGGCGGCCTGTGGACGAGCGGGAAAGGTCAGCCGCGGCTGTCCTCGGCCGCCTTGACGACCTGCTCGAGCCACGACTTGCGGGCCGCCAGCGCCGACTCCAGCTCGGCGACCTTCCGCTTGTCACCGGCGGACTGCGCCGCGGCGAGGTCGCCCTCGAGCGACTCGATCGCGGACTGGAGCTGCGCCGCGGCACCCTCGGCGCGTGCCCGCGTCTCCGGGTTGCTGCGGTTCCACTGCGCCTGGTCGGCGTCGCGGATGGCCGTCTCGACCGCACGGAGGCGACCCTCGACACGCTGCACGTCGCCGCGCGGCACCTTGCCCGCCTGCTCCCAGCGCTCCTGGATGTCGCGCAGGGCGGCCTTGGCCGACGAGAGGTCCTTGACCGGGACCAGACGCTCCGCCTCGGCGAGCAGCGCCTCCTTGACCTTGAGGTTCTCGCCGAACTCCGCGTCCAGCGCGGCGTTCTGCTCGTCACGAGCCGCGAAGAACGCGTCCTGCGCCGCCCGGAACCGGGCCCACAGGGCGTCGTCGTCCTTGCGCGACGCGCGGCCCGCGGCCTTCCAGCGCGCCATCAGGTCGCGGTACGTACCGGCCGTGTGGCCCCAGTCGGTGCTCGTCGACAGGGCCTCCGCCTCGGCGACCAGCTTCTCCTTCTCCATCTTCGCGGCGCTGTTGCGCTGCTCCAGGTCGGCGAAGTAGTGCCGGCGCTCGCGGTCGAACGTGGTGCGCGCGTGGCTGAACCGCTTCCAGAGGGACTCCTCCGTGGTGCGGTCGATACGCGGACCCGTGCGCTGGGTCTCCTTCCAGCGGTCGAGCAGGCTGCGGAGCTCCTCCCCGGCCGGACGCCACTGCATCTTCGCCGGGTCGGTCTCGGCGATCCGCTCGGCGGCCTCGACGATCGACGTGCGCGCGGCGACGGCCTCCGCCTTGGCGGCGGCGCGGGCCTCCTCCAGCGCGGCACGACGCTCGGCGGCGCGGCCGCGAAGACCCTCGACCCGGGTGCGGAGGCCGTCGAGGTCGCCGACGGCCGCGGGCTCCGCGGTCTCCTCGGCGAGCTTCGTCAGGGTCTGGTCGATCTCCTTGACCGACAGGTCCGCGCTGTCGAGGCGGGCCTCGAACAGGCCAACCTTGGCGGCGAGGTCCAGGTAGCGACGCACGTAGAGGCTCATCGCCTCGTCGGTGCTCACCCCGGGGAACTGGCCGACGGCGCGCTCACCCGCCTCTTCGCGGACGTAGACGGTGCCGTCCTCGTCGACCCGGCCGAACGTCTGGGCCTCGGCCGCTGCTGCGGCGTCCGCGGCGGCGGGCGCGACGACCGGGGCGGCCGGGGCCGTCGCGGGGGTCACGGCGTCCGGGGCGGTGGCCGGAGCCGACGGGCGGACCGCGGACGGCTTCGGGGCCCGCGGGCGGGCCAGTGCGGCGGGGGAGGGCGCTGCCGGGCGGGCGGGTGCCGGGGCGGCAGGCGCGGCCTGCGCGACGACGGGCTCGGACTCCGGTGCGGCCTCGGCCTTTGCGGGGGCCGCGGCCTCTTCGGCTGCGGGGGCCGCGGCCTCGGGAGCAGCGGGGGAGACCTCGGCCTCGGCCTCGACGGGTGCGTCGGCGACCTCCTCGGCCGGGGCAGGCTCGGCGGTGGCCTCAGCCTCGGGAGCCTCCTCGGAAACCTCGGCCTCGGCCTCGGCCTGGGCGGGAGCCGCGGGGGCCTCCTCCGTAGCGGCTTCCTCCGTAGGAGCCTCCTCGGCGGGGGCGTCGCTCTCCTCAGGCGTCTCCTCGTCGGGCGAGTCGGCCGAGTCCGGAGAGTCAGGCGAGTCAGGCGAGTCGGGGGAGTCCGGCGAGTCGGCAGACTCGGCCGCGGCGCTCTCCTCGGGCTCGGCCGGCTCTGCGGCCGCGTCGGCCTCCGCCTCGGGCTCGGCCTCGGCGGCGAGGGCCTCGGCGGCGACAGCCTCGGCGGGTGCCTCCTCCGCGACGGGCTCCGCGACGGGCTCGTCGGCGGCCACGTCGGCCTCAGGGGTCTCGACCTCGGGCTCGGGCGTCACCTCGGCCGCAGGGGCCGTCTCCTCGGTGGCGTCCTCCTCGGCGACGGCGGGCGCGGTGGCGACCGTGGCGTCGTCGGGCACCGAGGGCTCAGCCTCGACTGCGGGGGTCTCCGGAGTCTCGGCCGTCTCCTCCGGCTCGGCTGCGGCCGCGTCCTTGACGCGACCGGACGCCTCGCGCTCGGTGCTCTCGCTCACTGGGTCTCAACTCCTTCGATGGTGACGGGGTTGGCCGGGGTGCCGTCAGGGGCACCACCTTCCACTCCCACGTCAGCGACTGCCTGGACAAAGTCCAGGCCGGACGTGATCTTGCCGAACACTGTGTAGCCACCCGCCGAGTCGGACGGGATGGTCGAGTCCTCGTAGACGAGGAAGAACTGGGAGCCCATCGACTCGGCGTCGTTGCTGACGCGCGCCATGGCGACGGTGCCCGCGGGGTACACGTCGTCGGCGGGGGCGTTCTCGACGGGGCCGAAGGTGTAGCCCGGGCCGCCGGAGCCGGTGGCAGTCGGGTCGCCGCACTGCAGCACGTAGATGCCGTCGGTCGTCAGGCGGTGGCACTGCGTCCCGTCGAAGTAGCCCTCCTGGGCGAGCGTCACGAAGCTGGCGACGGCTTGCGGGGCTGCCGCACCGTCGAGCTCGAGCGTGATGTCGGCCTCGGTGTCACCGGAGCAGCTCTGCAGCGTGACGGTCCAGGTGCGGTCCTCTGCGGCCTCGGGGGCGGCGAGCGTGTAGCCCTCGCGCGAGTCGGTCGAGCCCGCGGGGCAGGTGCTGGCCCCGGTAGCCGTGTCGTCCCCGGCGGGGTCCGACGACGTCACGATCGCAGCGACCGCGATGCTGCCCACGACGGCGATCACGGCGACGAACGCGACGATCGTCCAGACACGCTGACGGTGCGCCCGCGCCTTCGCCTGACGCTCTGCCCACTTGGCCTGACGCTTCGCTGCGTTGACCCGATCGCGCTGCTTGGTGGTCGACACCCGCCACCGCTCCTCTCTCGAACCGGTTTCCGTATGACGGCAGGACGAATCCTCCCGTGCGGGGACAGTGTAGGCATCGCAGCCCTGGTGACACCGCGCGGACGGGGAAACCGGACAGGGTTGGGCCGGTTCGTCCATGGTTCACCCGCCCGCCGCACGCCCCTGGCACTCGCTCGTCCTGTGGAAAGCGCGGGCCCCGGTGCCCCCCGACGTGGGAAGATCTGAGGCATGGCTCGTCCCACCCCACTCTCCGGCTTCCCCGAATGGCTCCCTGACGGTCGCATCGTCGAGCAGCACGTCCTCGACACGCTGCGGCACACGTTCGAGCTGCACGGGTACGCGGGGATCGAGACCCGGGCCGTCGAGCCGCTCGACCAGCTGCTGCGCAAGGGCGAGACCTCCAAGGAGGTCTACGTCCTCAGCCGCCTGCAGGCCGAGGCCGGCGACCGGCCGTCGTCCAGCGAGAAGCAGCTGGGCCTGCACTTCGACCTGACCGTCCCGTTCGCCCGCTACGTCCTGGAGAACGCCGGGCACCTCGCGTTCCCGTTCAAGCGTTACCAGATCCAGAAGGTGTGGCGCGGCGAGCGCCCCCAGGACGGGCGGTTCCGCGAGTTCGTCCAGGCCGACATCGACGTCGTCGGCGCGGGCGAGCTCCCGTACCACTACGAGGTCGAGGTCCCGCTCGTCATGGCAGAGGCCTTCGCCGCGCTGCGCGCCGTCGGCCTGCCCGAGGTGCGGATCCTCGTCAACAACCGGCGGGTCGCCGAGGGCTTCTACCGGGGTCTCGGCCTCGAGGACGTCGAAGGCGTCCTCCGTCAGATCGACAAGCTCGACAAGATCGGCCCCGAGGCCGTCTCAGGGCTCCTCGTCGCGGAGTGCGGCGCCACCGAGGACCAGGCCAAGGCCTGCCTCGCGCTCGCGGCCATCTCCGGCGCGGACGCCACCGTCGTGGACGAGGTCCGGTCGCTCGCCGCCTCCTACGGCGCGGGCAACGAGCTGCTCGAGACCGGCCTCGCCGAGCTCGGGGCGCTCATCACCGCCGCCGCCGAGCGCGCGCCGGGCGTCGTCGTCGCCGACCTGAAGATCGCCCGCGGGCTCGACTACTACACCGGCTCGGTCTACGAGACCGTGCTGGTCGGCCACGAGCAGCTCGGGTCCGTCTGCTCCGGCGGGCGGTACGACACCCTGGCGTCGGACGGCAAGAACACCTATCCCGGCGTCGGCATCTCGGTGGGCGTCTCACGGCTCGTCTCGCGGCTCCTGTCCGGCGGTCTCGTCCGGGCGACACGCTCCGTCCCGTCCGCCGTCGTCGTCGCCGTGACGTCCGAGGAGACCCGCGCGGCGTCCGACGCCGTCGCCACCGCCCTCCGCGCCCGTGGCATCCCCGTCGAGGTGGCGCCCAAGGCCGCCAAGTTCGGCAAGCAGATCCAGTACGCCGACCGGCGCGGCATCCCGTTCGTCTGGTTCCCCGGCACCGCCGGCGAGGACGGGACGCCCGGCCCGGACCAGGTCAAGGACATCCGCTCGGGCGAGCAGTCCGACGCCGATGCCGCGACCTGGCAGCCCCCGGCCGAGGACCTCTGGCCCCGGGTCGTCCCCGCGGGTGCCTGAGGTCCCGCCGGAACGCCTCGCCCTCCCGCAGACGCGGACGGGCGACCTGCCCGCGAGCCTGCGGGCTCTCGTCGGCGCGGACTGGCCCCTCGAGGCCGAGCTCTCCCGCGTCCCGGACGTACCGCTCTGGACCCACTACCCGCCGTCCATGACGGAGCGGGAGGCGCGCACGCGCGCCGCCCGCTCCGCCGTGCGGCGGGCGCAGGGCGTCGCCGCCCGCTACGTCCTGCTGTCCGACGACGTCCCGGCCGGCACCGCCGGGATCGGTGCCCTGGACACGACCCGACCCGAGGTCTTCTACTCCCTCCTGCCCGGCCACCGCGGGCGAGGGCTCGCCACCCGCGCCACCGCGGTGCTCGCCGGATGGGCGCTCGCGGCCGGGTTCCCACGGATCGCGCTCCTGACGATGCCCGGAAACACGGCCAGCGAGGCTGTGGCCCGGCGCAGCGGCTTCGTCGCGGCGGGGGAGGAGACCGGGGTCGGCGGCCGCCTGGTGCACGTCTGGCTGCGGTCGGGCTGAACAGGCTCGGATCACGCTGTTCGCTGATGCCCTGCCGGACAAGCAGGGCGCCGTCGTCGGCGGGTTCATCGACACCCTCAACCGGCTCCGTCGCGTCGAGGTGGCCGACGACGAGCTTGCTGCGACCCGGGCGCGCATGCTCAAGCATCTCGGCCTCCCCGAGCTCGGTGCAGCGTTCCTCCCGTCGTACGCGATGAGCCTGCTCATGGGCCACCCGGTCCAGTCGCCGGAGCAGGTCAGGGCGGAGCTCGAGGCTGTGACCGCCGCGGAGGTCCGGGAGGTCGCGCGGTCCGTCTGGGACGGCGCTGTGGATCGTGCCGGGTCGCGGCATCGACTGGGCGGGGCCGGTTCCCGCACCCGACCATCCTGCGACCCCTGTGGTCCAGGGCCGCAGGCTGCCGCGGCGGGGCAGCTCCGACGTGGCCCTGGTCCTGGCCCCCGAGGGCGTCTCGCTCACGACGACCGACTCCGCCAGCACGGTGCGCTTCGACGAGCTCGCCGCGATGACCACGCGGCCCGACGGGGCGCGGCACCTGACCGCGCGGGACGGGTATGTCGTCAGCGTCGAGCCCACGCTCCACCCCGGCCTGACGCCTGAGCAGGTCGCCCAGGAGATCGATGCCCGGGTCCCCGCGCACCTCGTCGTACCGCTACCGGCCCGCGACCCGAGCCGGATCCCGCAGCCGGTGGCGTCGCAGACCGGGCGGTCACGTCGGGGTCGCGCAGCCAGGGAGGGCCGGCCGCGCACGGCGGCGGACAGGGCCGGAGAGATCGTCCGTCGAGTCACGTCGATGGTGGCGTTCGGCGGGATCGGACTGTTCGTGCTGCTCATGGCAGCGGTGGGCTTCAGCGAGGGGGTCGAGTCCGGCCTGGCTGAGGACTGGACACTCGCCTCCGTCTTTCTTGCGGTCGCCCTTGTGCTCCTCGTCGCGGCGGGGTGGGACGTCCGCAAGCTCGTCCGCGTGCTGCGGCAGCACGACTGACCGATGGCTGTCGCGCCCGAACGGACGTGCTATTTCGTGAGGTCCGACATGGCACCCTGGACTGATGCACCTGGACCCGACCGAGACACCTCCGCACCTCCGCCGGGCGGTTGCTGTCGACGCGCCCAGGATCGCGGAGATCTACCTGCGCTCCTTCGCCGCGGCGCTGCCCGGCGTGCGTCGCACCCACAGCGACGACGAGGTCCGCGCCTGGTTCGGTGACATCGTCGTCCCGGCGGGGCGCACGTGGGTCGCGGTGGCCGACGACCTGGTGGCCGGTTTCCTCGTGCTCGACGACGGCTGGATCGCCCAGCTCTACCTCGACCCCGACCGGCGCGGCCACGGGATCGGCGACCGGTTCGTCGACCTGGCCAAGGCCGAGCACCCGGGCGGGCTGAGCCTGTGGACGTTCCAAGCCAACTGGCCGGCGCGCCGGTTCTACGAGCGGCACGGGTTCGTGCCGGTCGAGCACACCGACGGCCGCGGCAACGAGGAGCGCGAGCCCGACGTCCGCTACGCCTGGGACCCGCACCCGTGGACCCGCCTGGCGCGGGGATAATTACTGATCGGTAAGTTATGCCACTTCAGTCAGGTACCGTCCGGCGGGGATCGAATTGATCCGTCGGAATCACCCCGTGCGGACTGCCGGCCCGGGGCGGGAAGCCGGGGGGCACGGCGATGGCTGGTTCTGAATCACCACGCGAGGGCATCGTCGGCGAGTGGGCCGAGGCCCTGGTGCAGGTCACCCGTTCTGTTCTTCCGCTCGCGAACCGTCCGAGGCGGGCTGGTCGCCGGTCGCCCGGTGACGGCCCTTCCGGCGACAACGTCCTGCAGCCAGGCCCCGTCCGGAGGGTGTGGAAGTTCGCCGTGCCCGCGATCGTGGCGGGCGGTGCCATGGCCCTCGCCTGGTCCGCGTGGGCGTTCGCCCCGGTGGTGACCGAGGCGAGGCAGCTCCCGTGCGACGTCGGCCCGGGCACTGCCCACTACGCCGCAGACGTGGCCTGGGTCGAGTACGGCCGGGACCTGGTCGGACTGGCCCTGCCCGACCCCCGCGACCACCTCGACGTCACCTGGGCGACCACGGCTCAGGGCGAGGCGCGCGGGGAGGGCGCGGGGCCGGCGTCGGGCAGCGTGAGCGTGGTCTTCCGCGACCCGGCGGGCGTGGCCTACCCGGCCGCGCGGGCCGTCGTGGCCGACGGAACGGTGACCTCCCGGGACGACATCTCCCGAGGCCTCGCGCACCCCGCGTCCGGGGCTTTCCACGTGGCGCCCCCGCGGGCGCTGCTGGACGGCGCGGAGCGGGGCTGGGTCGTGGAGACGGTGCTGGCCGTCGACGGCATGGTGGTCGCGTCGTGCGAGGCGTGGCTGGGGGAGTGACCTCGGCTTGCGCCAAGGGTAGAACGCGTGTTCGAATGCCCGAGTGAGATGGGACGGACAGGCGATCGCGAACGACGACGGCGCGCTGCCCGGGCTCGAGCTGTCGGGCCTGCGGCGCGCCGGGCTCCTGCGTACCGTGCGGGCGCCTGAGTTCGCGGGGATGGCGTTCCACGAGGTCGTGGCTAAGAGCGCGCTGTCGCAGGTGCCGCCGATGTCGCAGATGCCGTTCCGCTGGACGATCAACCCGTACCGGGGATGCAGCCACGCGTGCACCTACTGCGTAGATCCTTCCACGCTGGTCCTCATGGCGGACGGCAGGCAGAAGCCGATCCGTGAGGTGCGAGTCGGCGACAACATCGTCGGGACGGAGTTCGATGGGAAGTACCGGCGCTATGTCGAGACGACGGTCGAGGCTTGGTGGGGCACCGTCAAGCGTGCCTACCGGGTGACGCTCGAGGACGGGACGGAGATCGTCTCGAGCGGCGACCACCGGTTCCTCACCGAGCGTGGCTGGAAGCACGTCGCACCGCCCGCCAAGGGGGAGGCGCAGCGCCCTTACCTGACGACCAACAATCGTCTCCAGGGTTTTGGCACGGGTATGCCCACGCAGGCCTATGAGTCACCTGCCGCGACGATCGAGTACCGCCGCGGCTATCTCACCGGCATGATCCGCGGTGACGGAATGCTGTTCGCGAAGACCTACGACCGTGCGTCGGGGGGTCGCTTGACCGTCACGATGTTCCGTCTCGCGCTGGTCGACGACGAGGCGCTGGTGCGGTCCCAGTCGTACCTTGAGCTGGCGGGCGTCACGACGACACGGCGCCCGTTCGCCCGCGCGACGGTGAACCGTCAGGCGATGGACGGGATCTTCACCTCGACGCGCGGCAACTACGCCCGGATCAACGAGATCATCACCTGGCCGGAGAGCCCGTCCCGTGACTGGTCGATCGGTTTCCTCGCGGGCATCTTCGATGCGGAAGGCAGCTGCGACGGCCAGGTCCTGCGGATCTCAAACTCCGACGAACGCATGCTGACCACGACCATGCAGGCGCTTGACATCCTGGGCATTGCGCACGTCCGGGAGCGGGCCGCGTCGAACGGTGTTGCCACGATCCGGGTCTCCGGGGGTCTGCCGAGCCGACGGCGCTTCTTCATGCTGACGAATCCCGCGATCACGCGAAAGCTGTCGATCGTCGGCGCCGCGGTGAAGACGTGGGGATCTTTGCGTGTTGTCTCGGTCGAAGACCTCGGCTCCGAGGCGGACATGGTCGACATCACGACAGGTACCGGGGACTTCATTGCGAACGGAGTCATCAGCCACAACTGCTTCGCGCGGCCCACGCACGAATACCTCGACCTGGACGCCGGGGCCGACTTCGACTCCCAGGTGGTCGTCAAGGTCAACGTCGACCAGGTCCTGCGGGCAGAGCTCGCCAAGCCGTCGTGGGCCCGCGAGTCGGTGGCGCTCGGCACCAACACCGACCCGTACCAGCGGGCCGAGGGCCGGTACAAGCTCATGCCCGGCATCATCTCGGCGCTCGCCGACTCCGGCACGCCGTTCTCGATCCTCACCAAGGGCACGCTGCTGCGGCGTGACCTGCCCCTGCTGACTGCCGCTGCCGAGCGGGTCGACGTCGGCATCGGCGTCTCGCTCGCGTTCGCCGACGAGGAGCTGCAGCAGGCGATCGAGCCCGGGACGCCCACGCCGCGCGCGCGGCTGGACCTGATCCGCGCGGTCCGGGACGCGGGCCTCCCGTGCGGCGTCATGGTGGCGCCCGTGCTGCCCTGGCTGACAGACTCGCTCGACCACCTGCGGCGGCTTCTCGACTCCGTCGTCGAGGCCGGGGCCACCGGCGTGACGGTGATCCCGCTGCACCTGCGCCCTGGCACCCGCGAGTGGTACCTCGGGTGGCTGGAGCGCGAGCACCCACGACTCGTCGCCGGGTACGGACGCGTGTACGGGCGTGGCGCCTACGCCCACAAGGGCTATCGCGACTGGCTCTGGGCCCGCGTGCAGCCGCTGCTCGACGAGCGCGGGTTCGGCAGCTCGGGGCACCGGCGCCGCGGCGGGGGCACGTCTCCGGGCGGCGGCACGTCCACCGACGGCGTCGCGGCGTCCGACCGGCACGACGACGGCGACTATCCCTCGGGCGCCCTCCCCGGACTGTCGGCGAGGCCGGGACCGATGCCCCTCGCCGCCGCGGGGACCGAGCAGGTGCTGTTCTGAGAACCGCTCAGTCCGCGAGGCGCGCCGGGAAGCCGCCCGTCGCCACCGGCCCCCAGCGCTCGATCGTGATCCGGACCACCGACTTGCCCTGCTTCACCATCGCGTCGCGGTACTCGTCCCAGTCCGGGTGCTCGCCGGCGGCCGCGCGGTAGTACTCGACGAGCGGCTCGACGGACTCGGGCACGTCGAGGACCTCAGCCGTCCCGTCCACCTGGACCCACGCGTCGCCGAAGTCGTCGCCGAGCGCCAGGAACGAGGCCTGCGGGCGCCGCTTGAGGTTGAGCACCTTGGCCCGCTCCGGGTACGTGGAGACCACCACCCGGCCTTCGCCGTCGACGCCGTAGGTCACGGGGCTGAGCTGCGGGCCGCCGTCGCTCCGCGTCGTGACGAGCACCCCGTTGCGGCGGGAACGGAGGAACTCGAGGAGCTCCTCGCGGGTGGTCCGGGTGCTGGTCGCGATCGTCCTGGCCATGACCGACAGGCTACTCGCCGCGGCGCAGACCGAGCAGGTGCTGTTCCGACACGGGCGGTGCGATGATGCCCGGGTGGCATCCAGCTCTCTGCACCGGCACGTGGCCGACGCCCTGGGACGACAGGTAGCCGGCGGGGACCTGGCTGCCGGCAGCGTGGTCAACCTCGCGGACCTGGAACGGGAGCACGGCGTGTCCCGGACCGTGGCGCGGGAGGCCATGCGCCTGCTCGAGTCGCTCGGGATGGTGGAGGCGCGGCGCCGGGTTGGGCTCATCGTGGCGCCACCGGAGCACTGGAACGTCCTGAGCCCGCAGGTGATCGAGTGGCGCCTGAGCGGGCCCGGGCGGGACGCTCAGCTGCGCACGCTCCTGGACCTGCGCGTGGCGGTGGAGCCGATGGCGGCACGGGGCGCCGCCGAGCACGCGACGGACGCCGAGCGGCAGCGGCTCGTCATGCTCGCCGAGCGGCTGCTCGAGATGGGGCGTGCCGGGCTGGGGCAGACGGAGGAGTACCTGGAGACCGACGTCGAGTTCCATCAGACGATGCTGCGGTCGAGCGGGAACGAGATGCTCGCCGCCCTGGCGCAGGTCGTGAAGAGCGTCATGGTCGCGCGGACCCGGCTTGGCCTGTCGCCGTCGGACCCGGTCCAGGCCGTGCTGGAGCACCACGTGACGACCGCACGGGCGATCCGCGAGCGGATGCCTGAGGCCGCGGAGGTCTACGCGCGGCTGCTCGTCTCCCGGGTCCGCGCGGAGTTCGTCCTGCCGGGCTGACGCCCGCCAAAGGGAATACTTGTGCGCCTCGTGAGGGCGTGGCAATATCGCATTTGACGGGACCAATCCAGCGTACGAGGTCGTACGAGGGGGCGAACATGTCGAAGCGGAAGATCGCAATAGTAGTATCAATCGGCTTCGCAGCGGCGGTGTCCGCCGGCTGCGGGGGCGGCGGGCCGGACGCCGGACAGGGCGAGGGGCAGGAGCAGTTCGAGCTCCGGTTCAACCACGTGCTCGCCGAGAGCGAGCCGTTCCACCAGGGCTTCCTGGACTGGGCCGAGGCCGTCGAGGAACGCACCGACGGCGGCCTGACCATCGAGGTGTTCCCCTCGGCGCAGCTGGGCGTCGAGGAGGACATCATCGAGCAGATCCAGGGCGGTGCGAACATCGGCCAGAACACGGATGCCGCCCGGCTGGGCCAGTACGTCGAGGACATCGCCGTGATGAACGGCCCGTACTTCGCCGACGACCTGGCCGAGGTCGAACAGCTCAAGGAGAGCGAGACGCTGCAGGGCTACCTCGACGAGCTCGAGGAGCAGGGCCTGAAGGTGCTCTCGTTCAACTGGGTCCAGACCCACCGGCACTTCTTCACGAACAAGGAGATCGACACACCCGAGGACCTCTCCGGGATGCGCATCCGCACGCCGGGGTCACCGATCTGGCAGGAGTCCGTCCGGGCGCTGGGCGCTGAACCGGTCGCCATGGACTTCGGCGAGATGTACTCCGGGATCCAGCAGGGCGCCGTCGACGGCGCGGAACTCGTCTACGCGAACATCCCCGGCGGCAAGCTCTACGAGGTGCTGAGCCACGCCAGCGAGACGGGCCACATCCTGCTGATCAACTTCGAGGTGGTCAGCTCGGAGTGGTTCGACTCGCTGCCCACCGAGTACCAGGAGATCCTCGTCGAGGAGGCCGACAAGGCCGGTATGGAGACCTCGCAGACCATGGAGGACCAGGTCGAGGACGTCAAGGCAGACCTGCTCGACCGTGGCATGACGATCAACGAGGATCCCGACGTCGACGCCTTCCGTGAGGCGGGCGAGGCGGCGTACGAGAGGCTCGGACTCACCGAGGTGCGCGACCAGATCTGGTCGGAGATCGGCAAGGAATGACCCGGGCCTACGAGGCGCTCGGCCGGGTCGAGCTGCGCTTCACCCAGGCGTGCCTGGTGCTCATGACGCTGCTCGTTCTCCTCTCGGCGACGTCGCGCACCGCAGGCCGCCCGCTGTCCTGGACGGTGGACCTGGCGACCTTCGTGTTCGCCTGGGCCGTGTTCGTCGGGGCCGACGTCGCGTGGCGGCGCGACCGGATGGTGACCATCGACCTGCTCGCGGTCCGGCTCCCGGCCAGGCCGCGCAACGGTGTCCGGCTCGCGAACGACGTCCTCATCGCCGTTTTCCTGGTGGCCAGGGTGGTGACGGGCGTGCAGCTCGCCGGTGACGCTGCCGACCGGAGCTTCAGCGGCCTGCCGTGGCTCAGCTACACCTGGGTCACGCTGTCGGTGCCGGTCGGCTGCCTGCTCATGCTCGTCACGACGCTCCGCCGGATCCGCCGTGACGTCGCGGCACTGCGGGAGCCCGGCGAGCCCGGGCCTGCCGAGCCGGGGCCGGCCGAGCCGGGCCCGGCCGGGCCCCGGCCGGCCGTCGAGCCCGGCCCTGCCGAAGGGACGCAGGGGGCGGGCCTGTGATCACCGTCTTCGTGGTCTTCCTGATCCTGGTGGCGCTCGGCATGCCCGTGGCGTTCGCGATCGGCGTCTCGGGATTCCTGTACTACCTGACCGAACCCACGAGCGACCTGACGCTGGCCGCCCAGCTGACGGTCACGCAGACCCAGAACTTCGCGATCCTCGCGATCCCGCTCTTCGTGCTGGCGGGCAACTTCCTCAACGAGACCGGCATGACGCGGCGCCTGCTCGACCTGTCGTCCACCCTCACGGGACACCTCCGCGCGGGCCTGGGCCACGTCAACGTGGTCACGGCGTTCACGATGGGTGGCGTGACGAGCTCCGCGATCGGGGACGCCACCATGTTCGGCCGGGTGCTCGGCCCCGGCATGACGGCGCGTGGCTACGCGCCCGGCTTCGCCGCCGGCCTGATCGGTACGTCGGCCATCATCACCACGCTCGTGCCGCCCGGGACCGGGCTGATCCTGTACGGGACGCTCGGCGAGGTGTCGATCGGCCGGCTGTTCGCCGCGGGTGTGGTGCCGGGCATCCTCCTGGCGCTGCTGCTCATGGCCGCCGTCGGGGTGACGGCGCACCGCAACGACTATCCGCGCGAGCGTCACCGCATGGCGCGGCCGCGCGAGATCGGGTCCGCGGCGGGCAGGAGCGCGTGGGCGCTGCTGTTCCCCGTGATCCTGATCCTGGGCCTGCGGTTCGGGTACTTCACCCCCTCGGAGGCCGGCGCCTTCGCCGTCGCGTACGCGGTGCTCGTGGGGGTGCTGTTCTACCGCGAGCTCTCCTGGCAGCGGCTGGGGCGCGCGCTGGGAGACACCGCGGTCGACGTCGGCATGATCATGTTCCTGATCGCCATCTCCGGGACGTGGACCCGTGGGCTGACTTGGGACCGGGTCCCGCAGCGGCTGATGGACGGCCTGCTGGGGATCACGGAGAACCCGACGCTGCTCATGCTGGTCCTGGTCGTGGCGCTGCTCGTGATCGGGATGTTCATGGACTCGACGGTCCTGATCCTCCTGCTCACCACCATGCTGGTGCCGGTCGCGGAACGCGTCGGGATCGACCCGGTGCACTTCGGCATCGTCATGGTGCTGACGCTCACTCTCGGCCTCCTCACCCCGCCGGTCGGTGTGGTGATGCTCATCGCCTGCGCGATGTTCGACACCACGGTCCCGGCCTACCTGCGGCAGTCCGGGTATCTCTTCGGAGCGATCGCCCTTCTCCTGGTGGGTGTCGTGCTCGTCCCGGAGCTCAGCCTGTGGCTCCCGGACCTCGTGTTCGGGGCCACGGAGGCGACGCCATGACGGGGGACCTCACGGGGCGCACCGCGCTCGTGACCGGTGCCGGCGCGGGCATCGGCCGGGAGACCGCCGTGCTGCTCGCCCGCCGGGGGGCCGACGTCGTCGTCAACTCCCGCACCGCCGAGGGCGGGTTGCACACCGTGTCCGCCATCATGGCCGACGGCGGCCGCGCGGTCCTGGCCGCGGGCGACGTCGCCGACCCCGCCACCGCCGCCGCAGCGGTCGCCGTCGCCCTGGAACGGTTCGGCCGCCTCGACATCCTCGTCAACAACGCCGGCATCGCGATCCCGGGAACCGTCGAGACGACGTCGGACAGCGAGCTCGAACGCATGCTCGCCGTCAACGTCAAGGGCATGGTCCACATGTGCCGGGCCGCACTGCCCGCGCTCCGCGAGACCCGCGGCGTCATCGTGAACGTCGCCTCCGCGGCCGCGCTCAAGGGGCATCACGAACGCGCCGTCTACGCCGCGACGAAGGGAGCCGCCGTCGCGCTCACGCGATCCATGGCCGTCGACCACGCGACCCACGGCGTCCGCGTCAACTGCGTCTGCCCCGGCACCACGCTCACCCCGGCCCTCGCGGACAAGATCGCCGCCGCGCCCGACCCATCGGCGCAGGAGGCGGCCTTCGTCGCCCGCCAGCCGCTGGGGCGCCTCGGCCGGGCCGACGAGATAGCGGCCGCCATCGCCTTCGTCGCCTCGGACGAGGCGGCGTTCATGACCGGCTCGGTGCTCGTCGTCGACGGCGGGATGACGATGTGAGCCCGCCCCTGCGCGTGCCCTACCCCGACCTCGAACGGTTCGCCGAGGCGTGCCTGGTCGAGGCAGGGGCCCCGCACGCCCACGCGAGAACCACGGCCGCCCACCTCGCGCGGACCGACGTGTTCGGCGTGCACTCCCACGGGCTGAAGAACCTCGGCGGCTACCTCGACAAGGCGCGGCGCGGCGGACTCGACCTCGCGGCGAGCCCCACCGCGGTCGTCGACGGCCCCGCGTACGCGCTGCTCGACGCACACAACGGGCTCGGCATGGTCGCCGGGGACACCGGGGTGCGCACCGCCGTCGCCAAGGCCAGGCAGACGGGCGTGGCCGTCGTCGTCGTCCGCGGGTCCACCCACTTCGGGGCCGCCGGACTGTACGCGCTGACCGCAGCCGAGGCCGGCATGGTCGGCATCGTGGCGAGCAACGTCGACGCCAACATGACGGCGCCCGGCGCTCGCGGCAAGGTGCTCGGGAACAACCCCCTCGCCTACGCGGTGCCAGCCGGCCGGTACCCGCCCGTGATGCTGGACATCGCGCTCAGCCAGGTCGCCTCGCTCAAGGTCGTCAAGGCACGCGACGCCGGCACGCCCGTTCCCGAGGGCTGGATCGTCGACGGCGAGGGCCGGCCCACCACAGACCCGTCCCGCTACCCCGACGAGGGCGTCATGCTGCCCATGTCGTCGCACAAGGGCTACGGGCTCGCCGTCCTCGTGGACGTGCTGACCGGCATCCTGGCGGCCGGTCCGACGTCGGACCAGATCCCCTCGTGGCTGTTCGAGCCGGACGTTCCCAACGGTGTCGCGCACGTCTTCCTGGTGGTCGACCCCGCGGTGTTCGGCGGTGCCCCGCCGGTCGGCCAGCGGGTCGCCGACTACCTCGACCGGCTGCACGCGGCGCCCCTCGCCCAGGGCGCCGAGGAGATCCTCCACCCCGGGCAGCTCGAGTGGCGTCGGCACGACGACGCGCTCGCCCACGGGGTGGAGCTGCCGGACGACGTCGCGGCGTCCCTCGCTGAAGCCGGGCGGAGGGCCGGGGTGCGGGCCCCCTGGGCGTAGCCGGACGCCGACCACCGACTAGACTCGCCAGGGCGTCCTCGACCGACGCCGTCGCTGCCCGACGTCGTCGGGCCACCCCACGTTTCGAAAGGAACCTCCGTGCTCCGCACCCACACGGCCGGCTCTCTGCGGGCCGAGCACATCGGTCAGACCGTCACCCTCACGGGCTGGGTCGATCGTCGCCGGGATCACGGTGGAGTGGCCTTCATCGACCTGCGTGACGCCTCCGGCATCGCCCAGGTCGTGATCCGCGACGAGTCCGTCGCCCACCCCCTCCGCGCCGAGTACGTGCTGCAGGTCACGGGTGAGGTCAGCCGCCGTCCCGAGGGCAACGCGAACGCGAACCTCGCGACCGGCGAGGTCGAGATCATCGCCCGCGAGGTCGTGACGCTCAACGAGTCGGCGCCGCTGCCGTTCCAGGTGTCGACGGCGCTCGCGGACACCGAGGTGATCGGCGAGGAGGCGCGCCTCAAGCACCGCTACCTCGACCTGCGCCGCCCCGCGCCCGCCACGGCCCTCCGCCTGCGCGCGAAGGCGAACCAGGTGGCACGCCGCGTGCTCGACGAGCACGACTTCGTGGAGATCGAGACGCCGACCCTGACCCGGTCCACGCCGGAGGGTGCCCGCGACTTCCTCGTGCCGGCCCGCCTCTCGCCGGGCTCCTGGTACGCCCTGCCGCAGTCGCCCCAGCTGTTCAAGCAGCTGCTCATGGTCGCCGGCATGGAGCGCTACTACCAGATCGCCCGCTGCTACCGCGACGAGGACTTCCGCGCGGACCGGCAGCCGGAGTTCACGCAGCTCGACGTCGAGATGAGCTTCGTCGAGCAGGACGACGTCATCGACCTCACCGAGAAGATCCTCGTCGCGCTGTGGGACCTGATCGGCTACAAGATCCCCACGCCGATCGCGCGCATGACGTTCCACGAGGCGATGCGCCTCTACGGCTCGGACAAGCCTGACCTGCGGTTCGGCAACCCCCTGGTCGAGCTGACGGACTACTTCAGCGACACCCCCTTCCGCGTGTTCCAGGCGGAGTACGTGGGCGCGGTCGTGATGGCGGGCGGCGCCGACCAGCCGCGCCGTCAGTTCGACGCGTGGCAGGAGTGGGCGAAGCAGCGCGGTGCCCGCGGGCTCGCGTACGTGACGTTCGCGGCCGACGGCACGCTGGGCGGCCCGGTGGCCAAGAACCTGTCCGACGCCGAGCGCGACGGCCTCGCGGCGGCCACCGGCGCCCAGCCGGGTGACGCTGTCTTCTTCGCCGCGGGCAAGACGACCGACGCGCGGGCCCTGCTCGGCGCCGCCCGTCTCGAGATCGCGCGGAAGCTCGGCCAGATCGGCACCCCCGAGACGGACGACACGTGGTCGTTTGTGTGGGTCGTGGACGCGCCGATGTTCAAGCCCGCCGGCGAGGACGACGACGTCGACCTCGGCAGCTCGGCCTGGACGGCCGTGCACCACGCGTTCACGTCGCCCACGGCGGAGTGGCTCGACACGTTCGACAAGGACCCGGGCGAGGCCCTGGCCTACGCGTACGACATCGTGTGCAACGGCAACGAGATCGGTGGCGGCTCGATCCGTATCCACCGCCGGGACGTGCAGGAGCGCGTGTTCCAGGTGATGGGGATCGGTGAGGCCGAGGCACAGGAGAAGTTCGGCTTCCTGCTCGACGCCTTCCAGTTCGGAGCGCCGCCGCACGGCGGGGTCGCGCTCGGCTGGGACCGCATCGTCGCCCTGCTGACGAAGTCGCCGTCGATCCGCGACGTGATCGCCTTCCCGAAGTCGGGCGGCGGCTACGACCCGCTCACGGCGGCGCCGGCACCGATCACGCCGGAGCAGCGCAAGGAGGCGGGCGTGGACGCCAAGCCCGAGGCTCCGGCCACCCAGGTGGCCGCTCCCGCGGAGTGAGCGCGGGGCCGGTCGCCGGACGGCGCCTGGCCGGGCGGGGGCTCGCGCACCCGTTCCTCGTCCACCCGTTCGGCTGGCTGACCGTCGCGTCGTGGTCGGACGGGCGGGACGACGACGGCGCGGCCGCGCTCGTGCGGATCGCGCCCCGCGACCGCCGCCCCCACGCTCCCGTCCTGGTGGGCGTGGGGGAGCCGTCCCGCTTGGCCGTCCTGCTGCGCGACGTGGCGGCCGACGTGCCGGAGCCGGCCGCGGTCTCCCTGACCCGCGGTACCGGGACGCACGCGGAGGACGTGCTGGCGCGCCGGCACCTTGCCCGGCGGTCCACGTGGGACCGCCTTGCGATCGAGCGGGAGCCGGACGTGCCGCCGGGCACGCCCGACCCTGCGGCGGTCGAGCTGCTCGACGTCGTCGCCGCGGAGGCCGGGGCGTCGTCGGCGTCTGCGGAGGCTGCGGGGCAGGCGCCACGCGAGAAGGGCCGGGACGCCGCCGCCGTCGAGGAGTGCCTGGCCGCGTCGAACCCGACCACGTCGCACCGCCCCGGCGACCGGCTGTCGACCTGGTACGGGTGGCGCGACGCCGACGGGACCCTCGCCGCGGTGGCCTGCGCGACGACCCCGCCCGACGGCGGCCTGGTGCACCTCGGCGGCATCGGCACCCGCCCCGAGCGGCGTGGTCGCGGCTTCGCTGCGGCGGTGACGGCGCGGGCCACCTCCGACGGCGTCCGGGACCACGGTCTCGTGGTGCTCGGGATGTACGACGACAACGACGTGGCGCGCCGCGTGTACGAGCGGCTCGGGTTCGAGCTGATGCACGAGGTGGAGACGTGGCGCCCCGAGCGGTGACGACGACCTGCGGTGACGCGCTGCTACGCTCTCGCCGGACCCGACGGAGAGGCGTACCGATGTCACAGCAGGAACCCGGCTGGGGCTCGCCCGAGGGACAGCCGGTCCAGCCGGCGTACGGCCCGTCCGCGTCGTCCCCGGAGCAGCAGCCGGCACCGGTGTACGGGACGCCCGCTGGTCCGCCCGGGCCGTACGGCGTGCGACCGGCTCTGCCGCAGAACAGCCTCGCGGTGTGGTCGCTCGTCCTGGGCGTCGTCGGCTTCTTCTTGGTCTCGGCCTTCGGTCTCGGCCTGGTTCCCGGGATCATCGCGATCGTCCTGGGTGTGAAGGGGCACAAGGCCGTCCGGGCGGGCCTGGCTGACAACGGCGGCCTGGCGACGGCGGGCATCGTCCTGGGGTCGCTCGCTGCCCTGGGTGGAGTCCTCGTGGCCGGGTTCTTCGGCCTCTTCTGGTTCCTCGACGCGGTCCAGTTCGGTTATGGCTGAGCAGCCGTACGGCCCGAGCGTGTTCAGGGAGGCCTAGGACCGTGACCGAGCACGAGCCCCGTCCCGTCGAGCAGGCCTCGACCTCGAAGAACGGCCTGGGCCGCCTTGCGTGCGCCCTGGGCGTGGGGTCCGCCGCATCCGCGGCCCTCGTCCGCCAGATGGTGATGCCGTTCAGCGTCTGGATGTACGCCCTGTGGGGGCTCATCTTCGTTACCGCAGTCGTGGCACTGGTCGCGGCCTGGAACGCGCGGCGGGCTGTCCGTGCCGGTCTGGCGGACAACCGGGGTACTGCTCTCGTCGGCGTCGTCGCCGCCTGGCTCAGCATCGCGTGGATCGCCTTCGGCGTGTTCGTCGTCGTGTTCATGGCGATGAACGGCTGGTAGCAGATGGTCCCGGTGCTGCTAACCTCGGGCGTCCCTGGTTCGAAAGGTACCTTTTATGACGCAGGCCGACGGCGGCTGGAGCTCGCCGCCCCCGCAGCCCGACCAGCCCTACACGGGTCAGCCGGAACAGCCCTACACGGGTCAGCCGCAGCCGGACCAGCAGCCGTACGGCTCGCCCTACACCGGTGCGCAGCCTGACCTGACCCAGCGGTACGCGGGTCAGCCGTACCAGAACCAGCCGGGCCGGCCCGGTCAGCAGTACCCGGCGTACGGCTATGCGCCGGCGCCGGCCATGCCGAAGAACGACCTCGGCGTCCTCGCGCTCGTGTTCGGCATCCTCGCGGTGGTCGGGTTCGGCCCTCTCGCGGGGATCCCGGCGATCATCCTCGGCAGCAAGGCCAAGGCGGCGGAGCGGGCAGGACTCGCCAACAACGGCAGCCTCGCCACCGCGGGCATCGTGACCGGCTGGATCGGCATCGCCGTCGTCACGCTGATCGTGCTCTTCTACGTGCTGGTGTTCCTGCTGGTCGCGGTGACCGAGTCGTCGTCGTACTGACTGCTAGTCTCGGTCGTCCGCGACTCGAAAGGTACCTTTGATGACGCAGGCCGACGGCGGTTGGAGCTCGCCGCCCCCGCAGCCCGAACAGCCCTACACGGGTCAGCCGGAGCAGCCCTACGCAACCCAGCCGCAGCCGGATCAGCAGCCCTACGGCCCGCCCTACTCCGGCGCGCAGCCTGATCTCACCCAGCAGTACGCCGGCCAGCCCTACCAGGGCCAGCCGGGCCAGCCCGGCCAGCAGTACCCGGCGTACGGCTACGCGCCGGCGCCTGTGATGCCCAAGAACGACCTCGGCGTGCTCTCGCTCGTGTTCGGCATCCTCGGCGTGATCGGGTTCGGCCTGCTCGGCGGAATCCCGGCGATCATCCTCGCGAAGAAGGCCCGTGAGGCCGAGCGGGCGGGCCTCGCCAACAACGGGACCCTCGCCACCGTCGGCTTCGTGACCGGCTGGATCGGCATCGCGATCGGGATCCTCACGGTCCTGGTCATCATCGGCTACCTCATCCTGATCGGCGTGATGGTGGCGAGCGAGGTCTCGTACTGATCCGGTGACACGTCCGGGCGGGGCAGCGCAGCGCTCCTAGTGCTCGATGCCCGCCCGGGCGTGGACCCGCCGCAGGAACGTCGGCGCCCACCAGTTCCACCGGCCCAGCAAGGTCATGGAGGCGGGCACGAGCAGCAGCCGCACGAGGGTCGCGTCGATGATGACCGCCACGGCGAGCGCGAAGCCGACCTCCTTGATGACGAGCAGCTGCCCCGCGACGAAGCCGGCGAACACCACCACGATGATGGCGGCCGCCGAGGTGATGATGCGGCCTGAGCGCTGCAGCCCCACCCGGACCGCCTCCTCGTCGCTGCGGCCCTCGTGATGCAGCTCGAGGATGCGGGAGAGCAGGAAGAGCTCGTAGTCCATCGCGAGGCCGAAGGCGAAGGCGACGACGAGCGCGACCACGTACGTCTCGATGCCGCCCACCGCGTCGAACCCCAGCAGCCCTTCGAGGTGGCCCTCCTGGAACCCCCAGACGAGCACGCCGAGCGAGGCGGCGAGCGACACGGCGTTCGTGAGGATCGCCTTGACGGGCAGCACCAGCGAGCCCGTCATGAGGAACAGCAGCACCATCGTGGCGACCACGACGATGGCGACGGCCCACCAGACGCGATCGGCGAGGGCGTCGCGGAAGTCCACCTGAGCGGCGGCCTGCCCGGTCACCCAGGTGTCGAAGCCCGGATCCAGCTCGCGCAGCGCTTCCACGACGCCGACGGCCTCCGCGCCCGCCGGGTCGCTCCCGGAGACGTGCACGCCGATGACGGTGTAGCCCGCGGCGTCGCGAGGCTCGTCCACCGCCGTCACGCCGTCGAGCGCGTCGATCTCCGCCAAGAGCCCGGCGCTGGCTTCCACGCCGGTCGCCGCGAGGACCGTCACCTCCGCGCCGTCGCTCGCCGGGTACTCCTCGGCGAGGACCTCCACCAGCTGCCGTTGCTCGGAGGAGGCGGGCAGCAGCTCGATGCCTGAGCTGCGCATCTGCAGGCCGAGCGCGGGCGAGGCGAGCAGGAGCAGGGCGAGGAGCGCACCGCCGGTGGTCCACCACGGGTGCTTCTGGACCACGACGGCGAGACGGGAGAACAGACCCTCGTCGGCCCGGACGTCGGCCGTCCGGGCGAGGAGCCCGCGGAGGAACGGCACGCGGCCCAGGAGCCCGGGCCGTTCGAGGCGGCGGCCGGTGAGGGTGAGGAGTGCCGGGACGAGCGTGAGCGCGGTGAGCACCGCGATCAGGATGACGGCGACCCCGCCGGCGCCGATGCTGCGGAGGATCTCGGGGGAGAAGACCAGGAGGCCCGCGATGGAGATCGCCACGGTGACGGCGGAGAACGTGACGGTCTGCCCGGCGGTCGCCATGGTCCGCGACACAGCCTCCAGCACGACGCCGTCCCGCCGTCGACGCCGCAGCCCGTCCACCGCCTCGGCGTCGTCGGCCAGGTTGCCGAGCTCCTCGCGATAGCGGGAGACCATGAGCAGGCCGTAGTCGATGGACAGGCCGATGGCCAGCAGCGAGACCACGTTCACCACCGACGCGTCCACGCCCATCAGGTA
Source organism: Antribacter gilvus (assembly GCF_003946865.1). GTDB lineage: Bacteria > Actinomycetota > Actinomycetes > Actinomycetales > Cellulomonadaceae > Antribacter > Antribacter gilvus. The sequence goes on along the minus strand of NZ_QXTH01000017.1, from coordinate 21,101 downwards.
CGTCAGGCCCAGCAGCACGCCGAGCCCCACACCGATCGAGGCGAAGGCCCCGGCCATGGGCATGGCGGCCGCGAGGAAGCCGCCGAACACGAGCACCATGACGAGCAGGGCCACGGGGAGCGCCACCGCCTCGCCGGTCTCGAGGTCCTCGCGGACCTGGCCGGTGATCTCGTCCAGCACGAGGTCCGCGCTGCTGACGAGGCCGTCGGCGTCGGCGCCGAGCGCCTCCGGCAGCGCGTGCAGACGCTCCACCACGAGGTCGTGCGTCTCGTCGCGCTCCGCGTCCGTGAGGTCCGGCGCCAGCGTGACCTCGACCACGAAACCGTCGCCGGACTCGGCGACCAGGGTCGCGGCCGCCGGATTCTCGAGCCCGCCCTCCAGCACGTACGGGTCGATGACCGTCTCGACGCCGGCGATCGCGCCGAGCCGCCGGTTCTCGGTGGCCATCGCCTCGGCCACCGCCGGGTCCGCGGGGTCGACGTCCAGGACGAGGAGCGTGACCGACTCCCCGCTGACGTCCACCTCGTCGAGCAGGTCCTGGCCCTCCTGGCTCTCGGAGCCGGAGATCGTTGGTGCGCCGGTGGACACGCGGTCGAACAGCGAGGATCCGCCGACGCCCAGCACCGCCACGGAGTAGCCGGCGACCGCCAGCACCACCCAGATGCCGACCGTCAGCCAGGGCCGCCGGGCAACCACTCGCCCGAGCAGGGAGAACAGCGAGGAGAACACCGCTTGACTATCTCACTGACGGACCGTTTTATCCCGTCGTAGCACGGTCTCGGCAGGGAGCCGCGGCGGCCGGGAGTGTCACCGCCGGTCCGTACGCTGGGTCCCATGGACCTGTTCGACGCCGCGACCACCGACTCCCGGGGCACACCCCGCTCCGGGCCGGCGTCCCCGCTCGCGGTGCGGATGCGCCCCGTCAGCCTCGACGAGATCGCCGGGCAGCAGCACCTCCTGGAGCCCGGGTCGCCGCTGCGGCGTCTCATCGAGCCCGCGGGGAGCGGGGCGGGGCGCGCGGCGCCGTCGTCGGTCATCCTGTGGGGGCCGCCGGGCACCGGCAAGACCACGCTCGCGTACCTGGTCGCGACGGCGTCCGGCCGTCGGTTCGTCGAGCTGTCCGCCGTGACCGCGGGCGTCAAGGACGTGCGGCAGGTGATCGAGGACGCCCGGCGCCGGCTCGCCACGGGCGGCGACGAGACCGTCCTCTTCATCGACGAGGTGCACCGGTTCTCCAAGTCGCAGCAGGACGCCCTCCTGCCGAGCGTCGAGAACCGCTGGGTCACGCTCGTCGCAGCCACGACGGAGAACCCCAGCTTCTCCGTGAACTCCCCGCTGCTGTCGCGCTCCCTCCTGCTCACGCTCCAGCCGCTCACGTCCGAGCACGTGCGCGAGCTGGTGCGCCGCGCCGTCGCCGACCCGCGCGGCCTCGACGGTTCGGTCACCCTCGCCGACGAGGCGGAGGAGCACCTCGTCCGCCTCGCGGGCGGGGACGCCCGCAAGGCGCTCACCATCCTCGAGGCCGCGGCGGGCGCGGCCCTCTCCGACCCGGTCGCGGACCAGGCCACGGGCCCCGGCGACACGGGCCCAGGCGAGGGGGCGGACGACGGCGCCCCGGGCATCCCGGTCGTCGGCCTCGCCACCGTGGAGCGCGCCGTCGACGTCGCCGCCGTGCGCTACGACCGGGACGGCGACCAGCACTACGACGTGATCTCCGCGTTCATCAAGTCGATCCGCGGCTCCGACGTCGACGCGGCCCTGCACTACCTCGCGCGCATGGTGGCCGCGGGGGAGGACCCGCGGTTCATCGCCCGCCGGCTCGTGATCTCCGCCGCCGAGGACGTGGGCCTCGCCGACCCGTCCGCCCTCCAGACCGCCGTCGCCGCCGCGCAGGCCGTCCAGCTCATCGGCATGCCCGAGGGCCGCATCGTCCTCGCGGAGGCCGTGGTCCACCTCGCGACCGCGCCCAAGTCCAACGCCGCGTACCTCGGCATCGACGCGGCGCTCGCCGACGTCCGGGCGGGGCGCGTGGGCACGGTGCCGATGCACCTCCGGGACGCCCACTACGCGGGCGCGGACCGGCTCGGGCACGGCAAGGAGTACCGGTACGCGCACGACTGGCCGCACGCGGTCGCACCGCAGCAGTACCTGCCCGACGAGCTGGACGGCCGGCGCTACTACACGCCGAGCGACCGCGGGTTCGAGCGGCAGGTGACGGAGCGGCTGCAGCGCATCCGGGCGATCCTCGCCGAGGACGGAGCCTAGGTTGCACTTAGTGCAGCGATGCACTTAGTGTAATCAGCGTGGAGGCCACCGACCGCCGGACCGCGCTGAAAGCGGCGAACCGGCACGCGATCATCAGGGCCGCCGCCCTCATCGTGGGCGAGCGCGGCGTCACCGGCCTCACGGTCGACGAGCTGGCGGCCCGTGCCGACGTCTCGCGCCGGACGATCTTCAACCACTTCGCGTCCCTGGACGAGATCGTCCCCGCGGGCTTCACCGAGGCCCTCGGCATCGTCGTCGACGAGTTCATGGCGATCGCCGAGGCGACGCCCGTCGGTGAGGGCACCTCGGCCTCGATGTTCGACGAGATCGCGACCGTCCTCCGGTCGAGCGACCTCGTGACCCCCGTCTCGCGCCTCCTGCGCATGCTCGGCACCACGTGCGACGTCGACCCCCGGCAGGACGCCTGGGTCAAGGAGGCGCTCAACGTCACGTCGGCCCGGCTCGCGGCCGAGGTGCGGCGTCGGCACCCTGGCGCCGACGCGCTGGACGTCGACCTCCTCGTGGGCTCCCTCGTGGGCGGGCTGGGCGCTGTCGCGCACCACTGGCACGAGCGCACCGGAGCGAACGACGACCCGGCGTCGCGGGCACTGTGGGACGAGCTCGTCGACCGCCTCCTCACGACCTTCCGCGACGGCTACGCGTCGCGTTCCTGACCAGCACCACCTCTCGCTCCCCAGACACAGAAGAGGAACACCACCACCATGGCAGAGCTCCTGTACCGGCTCGGCAGGGCTGCGGCGCGTCGCGCGTGGCTCGTGATCGGGTCCTGGGTCGCCGTGCTCGCGGTCGTGGCCGGCGCGTACGTCGCCTTCGGCGGCACGCTCGGCTCGGCGATCACGATCCCGGACACGCCCACGCAGCAGGTCAGCGACCGCCTCGAGGAGGTCCTCCCCGAGGCGGGCGGCGGCTCGGCCACCGTGGTGTTCCACACCGGCTCGGGCGAACCCTTCACCGAGGAGCAGGAGGCCGGGATCTCGGACGTGCTCGCGGAGATCGGCGGGCTGGACGGCGTCGACGGGACCACGGACCCGTTCGCGACCGCCGCCGACCGTGCCGCTGCCGAGCAGCAGGTCACCGACGGCGCCGGGCAGCTCGAGGCCGGCCGCGACCAGCTGGAGGCAGGCCGGACCCAGCTCGACGCCCAGGCAGAGCAGCTCGCGCCCGCGCGGGCCCAGCTGGAGGAGGGCCAGCAGCAGCTCGACGCAGCCCGCGCGCAGGCCGAGGCAGCGGGCTCTCCTGCGGCCGCCGTCGCCCAGCTCGACGCCCAGCAGGCTCAGCTCGACGCCCAGCGCGCGCAGCTGGACGTAGGGCAGGCGCAGCTGGGGGCCGCCCGGGCGGAGATCGAGTCCGGGACCGCCGAGCTGGCGGAGAACGAGCGGCAGCTCGGCCTGGCCGAGGCTCAGCTCGAGATGTCCCGCGAGTTCCGCACGGTCTCCGAGGACAGCAGCGCCGCCGTCGGCATCGTGACCTTCGACGTCGCCGCGATGGAGGTCGCCACGGAGGTGAAGGACGCCGTCGTCGCGGCCCTGGAGGAGGGCGCCGTCGAAGGCGTCACCGCCGACCCGTCGGCCGACCTGGTGCGCGACGTCTCGTCGCTGCTCGGGCCGGGTGAGGCGGTGGGCGTGGTCATCGCCGGCCTGGTGCTGCTCGTCATGCTCGGCACGTTCGTCGCCGCCGGTCTGCCGATCCTCGCCGCGCTCGTCGGCGTCGGGGTCGGTGCGCTCGGGGCGCTCTCCCTCTCGGGCGTCCTCGACATGGTGGCCGTCACGCCGATGCTCGGCCTGATGATCGGGCTGGCGGTCGGCATCGACTACTCGCTCTTCATCCTCAACCGCCACCGCCGGCAGCTGCGCGAGGGAATGGAGCTCGAGGAGTCGATCGGCCTCGCCAACGGCACCTCCGGGAACGCCGTCGTGTTCGCGGGCCTCACGGTGATCATCGCGCTCGTCGCCCTGAACGTGACGGGCATCGGCTTCCTCGGTCTCATGGGCTCTGTCGGCGCGGCCTGCGTCCTCGTCGCGGTCCTGGTCGCGGTGACGCTCACCCCGGCCATGCTCGGCCTGACGGGCCGCAAGGTGCTGCGCCGCAAGGAGCGTTCGGCCCTCGAGGCGGGCGAGCTCCTCGCCCTGGGCGGCCCCACCGGGGTCTCGCCGACCGGCGCGGACACGCCTGTCGCGACCTGGCGTGCCGTGGTGCGCGCGGTGGTCGCCGTCGTCGCCCTGATCATCATCGGCCTGCCGGCCATGTCCCTGCGTCTCGGCCTCCCGGACGGGTCGGCCGAGCCGGTGGACTCCCCGGCCTACCGCGCCTACGAGGTCACCGCCGAGAAGTTCGGCGCCGGCATCAACGGCCCGCTGCTCGTCATGGCCGACCTGCCCGCCGGGCTGGAGGACGCGACGGCGGAGGAGGCGCAGGTCCGCGTCGGCACGGAGCTGCGCGCGCAGGACGACGTCGCCGCCGTCGTGCCGGTGGGGCTGGCGGAGGACAACAGCGTCGCCGCCTACCAGGTGGTGCCCGCCGAGGGGCCGAGCAGCGTCTCGACCGAGGAGCTCGTGCACCACCTGCGCGGCCTGGAGCTCGCCGACCCCGACGGGACCGTCACGCTCGGCGTCGCCGGCCAGGCGAGCGGCAACATCGACGTCTCGAAGCAGCTGGCGGACGCGCTGCCGGCCTACCTCGCGATCGTGGTCGGGCTCTCGCTGCTGATCCTCGTCGTGGTCTTCCGCTCGATCCTCGTACCGGTGATCGGCACGCTCGGGTTCGTCCTGTCGCTGTTCGCGGCGCTCGGCGGAGTGGTCGCCATCTACCAGTGGGGCTGGCTCGCCGACGTGTTCGCGGTCAGCACGCCGGGCCCTGTCCTGAGCTTCCTGCCGACGATCCTCGTGGGCGTGCTGTTCGGGCTGGCGATGGACTACCAGCTGTTCCTCGTCTCCGGCATGCGGGAGGCGTACGCCCACGGCGCGAGCGGCCGGGTCGCGGTGCGCCGCGGTCTCGTCGCCGGCCGCGCGGTCGTCACGGCCGCCGCGATCATCATGATCTCGGTGTTCGGCGGCTTCGTCTTCGCCCACCTGTCGATGGTGCGGCCCATCGGGTTCGCCCTCGCCTTCGGGGTGCTCGTCGACGCGTTCGTGGTGCGCATGACGCTGGTTCCCGCGCTGATGCACCTCGTCGGCGACGCCGCCTGGTGGATCCCGAAGTGGCTCGACCGGATCCTGCCGAACGCGGACATCGAGGGCGCGGCGCTGGAGCGCCGCCACCACCACGAGGCTGCGGTGGAGGAGCCTGTGGCAACCCCGGTGGGGTAAGATGCTCAGGTTGCCGCCAGACGGCAGCTCCCTGGGACCTCGGCCCCGTGACCTCCGGCAACGGAGTCCATCGGCTGGTCCCGCACCCGGCACACCTCGCCCAGCAGCGCCTTCGACTGCGTCGGCAGGGAAACGGTGCGCCCCGGGTGTGACCTCTTCGATCACTACAGGACAGGAACACCGTGACCTCAGTCACCCGTTCGCGCCGCCAGGTCCGCCTGAGCCGCGCCCTCGGCCTCGCGCTCACGCCCAAGGCCGTCAAGCACTTCGAGAAGCGTCCCTACCCGCCCGGTGAGCACGGCCGCGCCCGTCGCCGCACCGAGTCGGACTACGCCGTGCGTCTGCGCGAGAAGCAGCGCCTCCGCGCCCAGTACATGCTGCGCGAGAAGCAGCTCGTCAAGGTGTACGAGAACGCCCGCAAGCAGCCGGGCCTGACCGGTGAGGTCATGGTCGAGGACCTCGAGACGCGTCTCGACGCCCTCGTGCTCCGCTCCGGCTTCGCCCGCACCATCCTGCAGGCGCGCCAGCACGTCACGCACCGCCACATCCTTGTGGACGGCAAGATCGTGGACCGCCCGTCGTTCCGCGTGAAGGTCGGCCAGACCGTCCAGGTCAAGCCGAAGAGCCAGGCGACCACGCCGTTCCAGGTGGCAGCCGCCGGTGCCCACCGCGACGTGCTCGGCGCCGTCCCGGGCTACCTCGAGGTCCAGCTCGAGAAGCTGTCGGCCTCGCTGACCCGCCGCCCCTCGCGCTCCGAGATCCCGGTGACGTGCGAGGTTCAGCTGGTCGTCGAGTTCTACGCTCGCTGACGACGCCGTGAACGCCCCGCCCGCACCTCGGTGCAGGCGGGGCGTTCTCGCACGTTGCGGGAGCAACTCGGCGGGATAGGGTGGCGTGGCAGGTATCGGACAGGTGGCGCAGGAGAGGCAGGATCGGGCATGACCCTCGGCGACGTGGCAGGTCTCATCGCGGCGATCGCGTTCGTGCTCCTGGTCGGGTTCCTCGCGGTCCCGCTGTGGAAGCTCGGACGCGTCCTGGACGAGGCTCGCGTCAGCATCCGGACCGTGACCGACCACTCCGTCCCGATCCTCGACGAGGCTGCCGGCACGGTGGCCTCGGCGAACTCACAGCTCATCAAGGTGGACACGATCACCACGTCCGCCGCCCAGGTCAGCGAGAACGTGTCGGCGCTGACCGGGCTGTACGCGGCGACGCTGGGTGGCCCGCTCGTCAAGGTCGCCGCGTTCTCGTACGCCGTGCGCCGCGCCTTCGGCCGCGCCGCGGGCGGTGCGACCAGCGGTGCCGCGGGCAAGCACGCGGGCACGGCGGACACTCTCTGATGCGCCGCCTCTTCTGGGTCGGCGTCGGCGTGGCCGTCACCGTGGTCGTCTACCGGCAGGGCAGGCGCCTCGTGGCCCGCTACACGCCGGAGGCGGTCAGCGACCGCGCTGCAGCGGTGGTGGACGACGCCGGGGCACGGGTCTCGCAGTTCGCCCGCCAGTTCCGGGCCGAGTTCACGGTGGCGCGGGCCGAGCGGGAGCGCGAGCTCCGGGCGGCCCTGCTGGCGGACGGGCAGCCCGATCCCGAGGTGACCCGGGCGCGGCGTGCCGCTGCGTACGCGGACGAGCACCGCCGTCGGGCGGACGTGCCCGACGACGAGGCCGAGCTCGGCTACTCGTTCTACTAGCCGGCCCGCCCGCCCGCGAGGGGCGGACTATCAGTTTCGTCCTGCTGCCACCGCGGCGGCAGAATGGGACCGTTCAACCAGGCGCGACAGCGACCGCGCCCACTCTCACCCAAAGGACCAGCATCCCCATGCGTACCGCCGAGATCCGCAAGCGTTGGCTCGACTACTTCGCCGCCCAGGGTCACGCGGTGGTGCCGTCGGCGTCCCTGATCTCGCCGGACCCGTCGACGCTGTTCACCATCGCCGGCATGGTGCCCTTCATCCCGTACATGACGGCCGAGCAGACCCCGCCCTGGGAGCGCGCCACGAGCGTCCAGAAGTGCGTGCGGACCCTCGACATCGAGGAGGTCGGCAAGACCACCCGTCACGGCACGTTCTTCCAGATGAACGGCAACTTCTCCTTCGGGGACTACTTCAAGGAGGGGGCGATCACCTACGCGTGGGACTTCCTCACGGGCTCCCGTGACGAGGGCAGGCTCGGGATCGACCCGGACCTGCTGTGGGTGACGGTCTACGAGACCGACGAGGAGGCCATCAGCCTCTGGAAGCAGATCGCGGGCCTGCCGGACGAGCGCATCCAGCGCATGGGCAAGAAGACGAACTACTGGCACACCGGCCAGCCCGGCCCCGGTGGCCCGTGCTCGGAGATCTTCTACGACCGCGGCCCGGAGCACGGGGCCGACGGCGGCCCGGAGGCCGACGAGGACCGGTACATCGAGATCTGGAACCTCGTGTTCATGCAGTACGCCCTCCAGGACGTGAGGTCCAAGGAGGAGTTCACCATCATGGGTGAGCTGCCCGCCAAGAACATCGACACCGGCATGGGCCTGGAGCGCGTCGCGTTCCTCCTGCAGGGTGTCGACAACATGTACGAGATCGACGAGGTGCGTCCCGTCATCGACGCCGCCGCCGTGCTGTCGGGCAAGACGTACGGCGCGGACAGGGACGACGACGTGCGCATGCGCGTCGTGGCCGACCACGTGCGGTCGGCCCTCATGATCATCGGTGACGGCGTGCGCCCGTCGAACGAGGGCCGCGGCTACGTGCTGCGCCGCCTCCTGCGCCGCTCGGTGCGCGCCATGCGCCTGCTCGGCGTCGAGGGCATGTCGCTGCCGACCCTGCTCCCGGTCTCGCGCGACGCGATGTCGCCGTCGTACCCGGAGCTCGCCACCGACTTCGAGCGCATCTCCGCCGTGGCCTACGCCGAGGAGGAGGCGTTCGGCCGCACCCTCGCGTCCGGCACCACGATCCTGGACACCGCCGTGAAGGAGCTGAAGTCCTCGGGCGGCGGCACGCCGGTGCTGGGCGGCGACAAGGCGTTCCAGCTGCACGACACGTACGGCTTCCCGATCGACCTGACCCTCGAGATGGCCGCCGAGCAGGGCGTGCAGGTGGACGAGAAGTCGTTCCGCGAGCTCATGCAGGAGCAGCGCACCCGCGCCCGCGCCGACGCGCTGGCCAAGCGCCAGGGCGGTGCCGACGTCGCGGCCTACGAGTCGGTGAGCAAGGACCTCACCGCCCCGGTCGAGTTCCTCGGCTACACGCAGCTCGACGCCTCGGTCCGTGTCGCCGGCCTCCTCGTCGACGGCGTGCCGGCCCCGGCGGCCTCGGCCCCGGCCGACGTCGAGGTGGTGCTCGACCGCACGCCGTTCTACGCCGAGGCGGGTGGCCAGCTGGCCGACCACGGCACGATCACCCTGGACGGCGGCGGCGTCATCGAGGTGGCCGACGTGCAGCGGCCGATCAAGGGCCTGTCCGTGCACCGTGGTCGCCTGACCGAGGGCACCGTCGCGCTGGGCGACCCCGGCACGGCGCAGATCGACGCAGAGCGCCGCAAGGCGATCTCGCGCGCCCACAGCGCCACGCACATGATCCACAAGGCGCTGCACGAGCTCGTGGGCCCGGACCGCACCCAGGCGGGCTCGGAGAACGCCCCGAGCCGCATCCGCTTCGACTTCCGCTCCCCGTCGGCCGTCCCGGGCGGGGCGCTGCAGGAGATCGAGGAGCGCGTCAACGTGCGCCTCGCGGACAACCTCGAGGTCACCGACCAGCTCATGCCGATCTCCGAGGCCAAGGCCCTGGGCGCCATGGCCCTGTTCGGCGAGAAGTACGGCGACGTGGTACGCGTGGTCTCGATCGGCGGCGACTGGTCGCGCGAGCTCTGCGCCGGCACGCACGTCCGCCTGACGGGCGAGCTGGGCCGCGTCACGCTGCTCGGCGAGTCCTCGATCGGCTCCGGCGTGCGCCGGGTCGACGCCCTGGTGGGCGACGGTGCGTACGGGTTCCAGGCCAAGGAGCACGCCCTGGTGGGCCAGCTCCAGGGCCTGCTCGGCGCGCGGCCGGACGAGCTCGTGGACCGGGTGGGCTCGCTCCTCGGCCGCCTCAAGGAGACGGAGAAGGAGCTCGCCGCGGTTCGCCAGGCGCAGCTGCTGGCGACGGCCGGGTCCCTCGCCGCGAACGCCCCCCGCGTGGGAGACGTGCGCGTCGTGACCCACGACGCGGGCGAGGCCCAGTCCGACGACCTGCGTGCCCTCGTGCTCGACGTGCGCGGCCGCCTCGGTGAGGCGGAGCCCGTCGTCGTCGCCGCGGGCGGCGTCGCGAACGGCCGCCCTGTCGTGGTCGTGGCCACGAACGCCACCGCGCGCGAGAAGGGCTACAAGGCCGGCGAGCTCGCCAAGGCCGCGGCCGGCGTGCTCGGCGGCGGTGGCGGCGGCAAGCCGGACCTCGCCCAGGGTGGCGGCACCGACGCCGCAGCCCTCCCGGCCGCGCTCGCCGGCGTGGCGGAGGACGTCCGCCTGGTGGCTGTCGGCTGATGAGCCATACCCCGCTCGAACCAGGCGGGCTCCCACGGGGAGCCCGCCTGGCCGTCGACGTCGGCATGGCCCGCATCGGGCTCGCCGCGAGCGACCCGGACGGCCTCGTGGCCACGCCCGTGGAGACGGTGCCGCGGGTCCTCGAGGTGGGCACCCTTGTCACCGCCGACGTCAGGCGTATCGTGGAAGTGGCGGCCGACCGGTTCGCCGCCGTCGTCTATGTGGGGCTGCCCCGCCATCTGTCGGGTGCCGAGGGTGCCGCCACGGCCGATGCACGTGCGTTCGCGGCCCGGCTGGTCGCCGCGCTGGGCGCGGCCGGCGAGGGTGCAGAGGTGCGCCTGGTCGACGAGCGTATGACGACTGTGAGCGCTCATCAGGCGCTGTACGCTTCGGGGCGCAAGGGACGGAAGCACCGGTCGGTGATCGATCAGGCGGCAGCCGTTATCATTCTGCAATCTGCACTCGACGCGGAACGGGCGAGCGGTATGCGAGCCGGGGAGCTCGTCGAGGCAACCGTGCACGACACGCACGGGTGACCTGACCAGACGACCACGAGACTGTGAGGCGACAGCGGTGACGGACCTGTTTACCGCGTCCACCCTGCCACCGACCGGAGCGACCACGGCCGCGAGCCGGTCCCGGTCCGGCAACGGACGTGACCGCAAGGCGGCGCGCCGCCGCAAGCTGCGGCGTCAGGTGCGTACGCTCCTGGTTCTCGTCATCACCCTCGCGGCGGTCGCCGGCGCAGGCTGGTTCGTGTTTCGGGAGACCGACCTGTTCGGTTTCGTGTCGCCCCTGGAGTCCAAGGACTTCCCGGGCCCCGGCGGCGAGCAGGTCCAGGTCGAGATCGCCCCGGGCGCCCCGGGGGAGGCGATGGGCCAGGCGCTGTACGACGCGGGCGTCGTGGCCAGCGTCGGGGCGTTCGTGGAGGCGTACGAGGCGAACCCCAACGCCCAGCTGATCCAGGCGGGCACGCACGTCATGCTCACCGAGATGCGCGCGGCCGACGCGGTGGCGCTCCTCGCCAAGAACGAGAAGGTCGAGCTGAAGCTCACGATCCCTGAGGGGTACACGGTCGCGCAGGTCGTGGACCGGGCCGTCGAGGTCACGGGTCTGGACCGCGCCGCCTTCGACGCCGCGCTCGCCGACCCGGCGTCCATCGGGCTGCCGGCCGAGGCGGGCGGCAAGGCCGAGGGATGGCTCGCACCGAGCACCTACTACGTGGTGCCGAACGACACGCCGGCGTCGCTGCTGTCGCAGATGGTCCAGCAGACCGTCGGGTCGCTGACGCAGCGGGGGGTGCCCCAGGACCAGTGGCAGGCAGTCCTCACCAAGGCGTCGCTCGTGGAACGCGAGGCGAAGTTCCCCCAGGACCGCCCCAAGATGGCCCGGGCGATCGAGAACCGGCTCGAGCGGGGCATGACGCTCGACATCGACGCGTCGACCGCGTACGGGCTCGGCAAGCCGGGCACCGAGCTGACCTACGAGGACAACCACGACGCGAACAACCCGTACGCGCTGTACGTCCACCTGGGGCTCCCGCCGACGCCGATCGCGAACCCCGGCTCGTCGGCCCTGGACGCCGTGCTGAACCCCGAGCCGGGGGACTGGGTGTTCTGGGTGGCGGTCAACCTCGACACCGGGGAGACCAAGTTCGCCGAGACGATCCAGCAGCACAACAAGAACGTCGAAGAGCTCCGGGCCTGGCAGGCGGCCAACGGCGGCTGACCCGGCGACGGTCCCGGCCCTGGTGTGCCCGGGAAGGTGACTGCACCACTCCTTCGACGACAAGACTGCGAGGCAACTGCGGGTGACGGACCTCTTGAGCGAACCGACCGTGTCGAGCGGGCCACCCCGCCATGCGAGCGGAGGCCTGTCGGGCGCGAGCCCCCGGGAACAGAAGGCGGCGAAGCGCCGCAAGCGGCGCCGCACGATCGTCACCCTCCTGGTCACGCTCCTCGTCGTCGTCGCTGCCGGTGGCGGGGCCGCGTTCGAGATCCGGCGCAGCGGCGGCATTCTCTTCGGCTGGGCCACGCCCTTCGCGCCCGACGACTACGCGGGGCCTGGCACCGGCGAGGTGGCCGTCGAGATCCCTGATGGTGCCGGCGGCTGGGACATGGCCCGGGTGCTGGCCGACGCCGGGGTCGTCGCCAGCGCGGAGGCGTTCGTCCGTGCCTTCGAGGCCAACCCGGGGTCGGGCAGCATCCAGGCGGGGAGCCACCTCCTGATGAAGGAGATGAGCGCTGCCGACGCGGTCGAGACGCTCACGCGGAACGAGGTGGACCGCGCCGGTCTTGTGGTGCCCGAGGGCTTCACGGTGGCGCAGGTCACGGAGCGCATGATCGGCCAGGGCTGGCCCCAGGCCGATGTCGAGGCCGCGCTCGCCGACCCCGCCGCGCTGGGACTGCCGCCCGAGGCGGGCGGCAACCTCGAGGGCTGGATCTACCCGAACACCTACGAGGCCAAGCCCGACACCACCTCCGCCGCCCAGCTGCTCACCGAGATGGTCGCGGCCACCGTGGCGGAGCTGACCGAGCTGGGAGTCCCGGCCGAGCAGCGGCAGCAGGTCCTCGTCAAGGCGTCGATCGTCGAGCGCGAGGCGCCGGACCAGTTCCGTGGACAGGTCGCGCGCGTGATCGAGAACCGGCTCGCGACCAGCGAGGTGCTCGGCATGGACGCCATCGAGTCGTACTACGCCGGCAAGCCCGCGCACGAGATGACCCGGGCGGAGCTGGCCGACACCACGAGCCGCCCCTTCAACTCGCGCCGCATGGACGGGCTGCCGCCCACGGCCATCGGTTCGCCGGGCCGCGCCTCGATCGAGGCCGTCCTCGATCCGCCCCCCGGGCCGTGGATCTACTACGTCACCGTGAACCTCCATACCCAGGAGACCAAGTTCACGGACAGGGTCGAGGAGTTCGAGGTGTTCAAGGACGAGTACCAGGCCTGGGCCGCGGAGAACGGCTACTGATGGGCGCGCCCCGCCGCGCCGCCGTGCTGGGCCACCCCGTCGCCCACTCGCTCTCACCGACGCTCCACAGCGCCGCCTACGCAGCCCTCGGGCTGGAGGGATGGCAGTACACCGCGATCGACGTCACCGAGGACCAGCTCGAAGGCTTCCTGCGCGACGTCGACCTCGGCTGGGCCGGGCTGAGCCTCACCATGCCGCTCAAGCAGGTCGTGTTCCCCCTGCTCGACCACGTGGAGCCCCTCGCCGAGGCGGTCGGCGCGGTCAACACCGTGCTGCTCTCGCCCACGCGCTGCGGCGTGACCCTCACCGGGGCCAACACCGACGTGCACGGCCTCGTCGCGTCGCTGCGCGAAGAGCTCGGCAGCCGCCGCATCGACACCGCCGTGGTGCTCGGCGGGGGCGCGACCGCCGCGTCGACCCTCGCGGCCGTCGCCGAGCTCGGCTGCCCCACACCGCGGGTGCTCGTCCGCTCGCTCGACCGCACCGGGCCGCTCCAGGCCGCCGTCGGCCGCATGGGCGTGAGCCCCGTCTTCGAGGTCTTCCAGGAGGAGGCGACGGTCACCGCGCTCGCCGGCGCGGACGTCGTCGTCTCCACGATGCCCAAGCACGCCGCCGACCCGTGGGCGAAGGCCCTCGCCGACAAGGGGGCACGCCCCCACGGCGTGCTGCTCGACGTCGTCTACGACCCCCGGCCCACCGCCCTGTCCGCGGTGTGGGCCGCGGCGGGCGGGGCCGTCGTGGGCGGGGAGCGGATGCTGCTCCACCAGGCCGCGGAGCAGGTGCGCCTCATGACCGGCCGCACCGCGCCGCTGGCGGCGATGGACGCGGCGCTCGCGGCGGCGCTGGGCTGACGGCCCGGCTGGGTGGCCGGCCGGTCGAAACCCGGCCTGTGGACAGCCGACGCCCGCGTCGCAGCCAGCGTGAAAGAATCGGCGCATGCTGCGCTGGTTGACGTCGGGTGAGTCGCACGGTCCTGCCCTCGTGGCCCTCATGGAAGGTCTGCCCGCCGGGGTGGGCCTCGTGACGGCCGACATCCAGGAGGCGCTCGCGCGCCGCCGCCTCGGCTACGGCCGTGGGGCCCGGATGAGCTTCGAGAAGGACGAGGTGCGCGTCCTCGGCGGTCTGCGCCACGGGCTGACCCAGGGTGGTCCGCTCGCGATCGAGATCGCCAACTCCGAGTGGCCCAAGTGGGTGGACGTCATGTCCGCCGACCCGGTCCCGGCCGAGGCCCTGATGGTCGACGCCGGGACGGGCGACGCTCGTGAGGTGGCCCGCAACCGCCCCCTGACGCGGCCCCGTCCCGGGCACGCCGACCTCGTGGGCATGCGCAAGTACGGCTTCACCGACGCCCGTCCGGTGCTGGAGCGCGCCTCCGCCCGCGAGACCGCGGCCCGGGTCGCGCTCGGCGTCGTCGCCGCGAACTTCCTCGAGCAGGCGCTGGGCGTGCGGCTCGTCTCCCACGTGGTCGCGATCGGTGAGGCGGAGGTGCCCGACGGCGCGCCGGTCCCCTCCCCGGACGACGTCGCCCTCCTGGACGCCGACCCGGTGCGTTGCTACCTGCCCGAGTCGTCCGCGCGGATGGTCGAGGAGATCGACCTCGCGCACAAGGACGGCGACACGCTGGGAGGCGTGGTCGAGGTGCTGGCCTACGGGGTCCCGTCGGGTCTGGGCTCCTACGTCCAGGGCGACCGCCGCCTCGACGCGCGGCTCGCCGGCGCCCTCATGGGCATCCAGGCCATCAAGGGCGTCGAGGTGGGCGACGGGTTCCGTACGGCGAAGCGCCGCGGCTCGCTGGCGCACGACGAGATCGTCCCGGGTGACGGCAGGCTCCAGCGCACCACCAACCGTGCGGGTGGCGTGGAGGGCGGCATGTCGAACGGCGAGGTCGTGCGAGTGCGCGCGGCCATGAAGCCGATCTCAACGGTGCCGCGCGCGCTGCCCACCGTCGACGTGTCCACCGGTGAGCCCGTGACCGCCCACCACCAGCGCTCCGACGTGTGCGCGGTCCCGCCCGCAGCGGTCGTCGCGGAGGCGATGGTCGCGCTCGTGCTCGCGGAGGCGGCGCTGGAGAAGTTCGGCGGCGACTCGGTGGCCGAGGTACGGCGCAACGCCGAGGCCTACCTGGCGTCCGTGCCGGAGCTCCTGCGGTGAGCGACTCGCAGGCGCAGCAGCAGCCGGGTCCGGTCGCAGTACTGATGGGGCCGCCCGGCTCGGGGAAGACGACCGTCGGCCGTGCGCTGGCGGGCCTGCTCGGCCGAGGCTTCCGGGACACGGACGCCGACGTCGAGGAGACGGCCGGCAAGGCGGTGTCCGACATCTTCGTGGACGAGGGCGAGCCGAGGTTCCGCGA
Source organism: Antribacter gilvus (assembly GCF_003946865.1). GTDB lineage: Bacteria > Actinomycetota > Actinomycetes > Actinomycetales > Cellulomonadaceae > Antribacter > Antribacter gilvus. Next base: position 5,689 of record NZ_QXTH01000017.1, on the reverse strand, counting down.
CCTGGAGCGCGACGCCGTGACGACCGCCCTCGCGCTGCACGACGGGGTGCTCGCCCTGGGCGGCGGCGCCCCGATGGACCCGCGGACGCAGGAGGCCCTCGAGGCGTACGCCCGCGCGGGCGGTGCCGTCGTCTTCCTCGACGTCACCCTCGCCGTCGCGGCCCCCCGCGTGGGTCTGAACCAGGCCCGGCCGCTCCTGCTGGGTAACCCGCGGGCCCGCTGGCAGGCGCTCATGCAGGAGCGCCGCCCCATGTACGAGCGGCTCGCCACCCTGCACGTCGTGAGCGACGACCGCCCCCCGCAGCAGGTGGCCCAGGAGATCGCTGACGCCCTCACCAAGGAGAACTCGTGAACGACGCAGCCCGCATCACCGTCCAGGGCGCCGTCCCCTACGACGTCGTCGTAGGCCGGCACCTGCTCGGCGAGCTGCCCGCCCTGATCGGCCCGGACGCCCGCAAGGTGCTCGTGATCCACCCGGCCGCCCTGTCGACGACGGCGGACGTGCTGCAGGAGGACCTGCGCGCGTCGGGCTACGACGCGTACGTGGCCGAGGTGCCCGACGCAGAGGAGGCCAAGACGGCCCAGGTCGCGGCCTTCCTCTGGGGTCTGCTGGGGCAGCTCGACTTCACGCGGACCGACGCGATCGTCGGCGTGGGCGGCGGCGCCACCACGGACCTCGCGGGCTTCGTGGCCGCCACCTGGCTCCGCGGGATCCGCGTGGTGCAGGTGCCCACCACGCTGCTCGCCATGGTCGACGCCGCGGTGGGCGGCAAGACCGGCATCAACACGGCCGAGGGCAAGAACCTCGTGGGCGCGTTCCACCCGCCCGCGGGCGTGCTCTGCGACCTCGCCTCGCTCGAGTCGCTCGACAGGTGGGACCTCGTCGCGGGCCTCGCCGAGGTGGTGAAGACCGGGTTCATCGCCGACCCGCGCATCCTCGAGCTGGTGGAGGAGCACGCGGACGCGCTCCGTGGCTGGGCCGGGGCGGAGGCTGCGCCCGAGACCTGGGCCGTGCTCGCGGAGCTCATCGAGCGGTCGGTGCGGGTCAAGGCCGCGGTGGTGGGGGAGGACCTCAAGGAGGCGGGTCTCCGGGAGATCCTCAACTACGGCCACACGCTCGGGCACGCCATCGAGCTCACCGAGCGGTACCAGTGGCGGCACGGTGCCGCGGTGAGCGTGGGCATGGTCTTCGCGGCCGAGCTCGGCCGGATGGCGGGCAAGCTGCCCGACGACGTCGTCGACCGCCACCGCGCCATCCTCACCTCGCTCGGCCTGCCCGTGTCGTACCGCGGGGACAAGTGGGACCAGCTGCTCTCGGCGATGCGCCGCGACAAGAAGTCGCGGGGCGACCTCCTGCGGTTCGTCGTGCTCGACGACGTGGCTCAGCCCACGCGGCTCGAGGGCCCGGACCCGGCGCTGCTCGTCGCCGCGTACGCCGAGGTGGCCAAGGAGCCGCCGACGGGTGGTCCGGGGACGCCGGTCCAGCTGACGCTGGGCTGAGGGGTGGACTCCGTGGCCTTTGCACGGGCCCGGGCCGCGGGGACGCATCTGCGGCTGGCATCTGCGGCTGGCACCCGGCCGGAGCCGACGGACCTCCTGAAACGGGCGGTTCGGGCATTACGCTTCCCCACATGACGAGATCTGATGCGCTCCTGGAAGATCCCGCGACGACGGCGTTCCGGGTAGCCCGGCGGGCCGGCCGCCGACGAGTGGCCCCGGTCGTCGTGCTCTGGGCCTTCGCCGGGGCGTTCGTCCCGGTAGCGCACGCGCTGACGGACGGCTTCACGGACACCGGCGTGGCGGTGGTCGTCGCTTCGGTCATCGTCCTCGGGCTCGTGATCCGCGGCACCGTCCGTGCCGCGCTGTCGTGGGCGCTCTGGCGCCGTGCCGCGAGCGGGCAGCCCGCGAAGAGCCTCCAGGGCCACGTGGTGCCGCAGCAGCGGACCGTCTCGGGCCGGGAGATGCGCACGGCCGTCGTCCCGGAGGACGGCGGTGCCCGGTACCTCCACCTCCTCTTCGCGGACGACGCCGCGGCCCGCGCGCTCGTTGCCGGCCCCGCGACGGTCGACCTCTTCGCGGGCGGGAAGGTCGAAGGGCCAGCGCGGCTGGCGGCTGCGGACGGGACGGTCCGTTGGGCGTTCACGTCGAAGCAGGGGAGACCGGTGGCCGCCGGCCGGCTCCCGGGGGACCGGGGCGGGACTGTCGCCGCCGACACGACGTCCTTGGGGACCGCCGGGTCCCATCCCGGCGACCGCGACCGAGACCCCGACCGTTCCGGTGACGGGGCAGGCGGCGGCGGCAACGCCGCGTCGGACGGCGCTGGGTACGGCGCCGCGGGCGACGGCTGGCAGGGCGGCAGCACGTGGGGGAGCGACTCGGGTTGGTCCGGCTCGGGCGGCACCTCGAGCGCGGACGGCGGCGGGAGCAGCGGGGGCGGGGACGGCGGCAGCAGCGGGGGCGACTCCGGCGGGGGAGGCGGCGGCGACTGAGGTGTCGCACCGGTAGCTCCGGGCCTCCGGAGCTCGCGCCACAGCAAGACAGCGAGGGTCCTGGGTGATTTGCACGCACCTCCCTGTTGATGCGGCACTGCTGCATTAGCCTGCCAAGATGGCCATGAGCGCGGATCGCCTGAAGGACCCCGCCGCCGCACTGTTCAGGGAAGCCCGGGCGGTGGGCAGGCGGAGTCCACGCGGGGTGGTTCTGGTCTGGGCCCTCGCCGTCGTCTATGTCGTTGTCGCCCTCTCCGTCTCCGGCGGGTTCGCGGAGATCTCGCCGGTGTGGATCGGTGGCAACGTCGTCGTCCTCGCGATCTGCATCGCCGCGACGGTGCGCTACGTCAGGTCCTACGGCATCTGGAACCGCGCCGCGCGCGGGCAGGCCACGCTCACCGTCCAGGGTCGGGTGGTGCCGCAGAGGCGCGTGGTCTCCGGTCGCGAGATGCGCACCGTCGTCGTGGAGACCCTCGGCACGCGGTACTACCTGCACGCTCTTTTCGTCGACGGTGCCGCGGCCCGTCTCGTCGCTGACGGGCCCGTGACAGCGGACCTCTTCGCGGGATCGATGGTGCAGGGACCCGCCCGCCTGACCTCGCCCGAGGGCGTGGTCGTCTGGGCGTTCACCGCAAGGCAAGGCACGACCGTAGGCCGACCCGGTCAGGGGCCCGAGGGACTGGTGACATACGGCGCCGACACCACGATCGAACCGGCGGTCCCCGGTGGATGGAAGGACCCGCTCGCGGCCCGGGACGGGGACGCCGTCAGCCACGACTCCGCCGAGGGCGGCGACGGTTGGCAGGGCGGCAGTGCCTGGGGGAGCGACTCGGTCTGGTCCGACTCCGGCAGGTCCTCGGCAGGTGGCGGCAGCGGCGGCGGCTCAGGTTCCAGCGGCGACTGGGATCGCGGCGGTAGCGAACCCGGCGCGAGCGGTGGTAGCGCCTCCGGCGGCAGCAGCGGCGGCAGCGACTGACGCCTCAGCTCCAGAGCCCTCGCTGGACCAGCACCTCCCGCAGGAGGTCGGCCCGGTCGGTGACGATGCCGTCCACGCCGAGGTCGATCAGGTGCCTCATCTCCTCCGGCTCGTCGATGGTCCAGACGTGGACCTTCTTCCCGGCGCGGTGCGCCCGGGCGACCGTGACGCCGTCGACCACCGTGAGGGGGCCCAGGTCCGCGGGGAGACGATCCATCACCGGTACCTGGAGCGCGTCGACGTGGCGGAGCGCGCGGTTCGCCACGGGGGCGAGCCGCAGGCGCGCCCCGACGAGGAACCGCGCGACCTCGCTCCGGCCTGCCGAGGTGGCGACGGGGCGCGTCAGGCGGGCGAGCGTCGCGAGGCGGCGGTCCACCGAGAACGACGTGACGCACACGCGGTCCCACGACCGGGTGCGCTCGATCGCGTCGGCGACGGGCGCGATCCCCGACTCGGCCTTCACGTCGATGTTGACGTTCAGGTGCGGCCAGGTGCCGAGCACCTCCTCGAGGAGCGGTACTGGCTCGGATCCGCCGATCTTCGCCTCCTTGACGACGGACCACGGGAGGTCCGACACGAGCCCCGACGCGTCGGTGGTGCGGTCGAGGGACTCGTCGTGGAGGGCGACGGCGACGCCGTCGGACGTGCCGTGCGCGTCCGTCTCCACGTAGCGGTAGCCGAGCTCCACGGCCGCGGCGAACGCAGCGAGCGAGTTCTCGAGGTTCTTGTTCCCGTGCGAGAAGCCGCGGTGAGCGAGGGCGGCGAACCGGTCGTCGAAGTAGGTCACAGCTTTCCCTCCAGCCAGCCCAGCATGCCGGCCAGGTAGGCGGCGCGGGGCTCGTCGTCCGACAGGGTCAGGTCGTGCACCGCGCCCTCGACCACGAGCTGCGTCACGTCGGCGCCGAGCCGCGGGGCCTGGGCGGCGATCTGGCGAACGTCGAGGATCGTGTCCTGGGCGTCGAGCAGAGGGTTGGCGGGGTCGTCGGGCCCGGACTCCGCGGAGTAGGCCACGAGGACCGGGCAGGTGAGCCCGAGGCCGCGCCGGACCTGGGCGTGCCCGCGCCGCGCGGAGCGCATCCACCCCTGCCGGGCGGGGACGCCCTCGGGGCGCTTGAGCGTGGTGTCGAACTCCCAGCGGCCGCCGTTTGCCGCCAGCTGCGCGGTGGCATAGTGCGACGGCGAGCTCGACAGGACCTTGAGCGGCTGGAGCCGGCCCGCCAGCTGGAGGAGCCACGTGCCGACCGTGCGCTGCCACCACGTCGCGGACAGGTCGAGGAACGGGCCTTCCAGCACGAGGGCGTCGGGGCCCGTGCCGTCGGCGCGATGGTCGTGGGCCCAGAGGGCCGCCGTCAGCCCGCCGGTGGAGTGGGCGTGGACGGTCAGGGGACCCTGCTCGATCGCGCGGATCGCGTGCGCGGCCACATCGATGTCGGCGGCCTGCTGGCGCAGGTCCGTGACGTAGTGCGGGATCTGTCCCGGCTTGAGCGAACGGCCGGCGGTGCGCAGGTCCACCGCGTAGAAGGCGTAGCCCGCCTCAGCGAAGGCGTGGGCCAGGTGCGCCTGGAAGAAGTAGTCGTTGTAGCCGTGGACGTGGAGCACCGCTCCCCGGGGTGCAGCCATGTGCGTGCAGGTGCCTCTCTGTGCAGGTCAGGGGTAGTTCACGGCCATTCTCGGCTCGACTCGTCGACATCTGGGTACATCCGTGCGGACACCGTATCGCGCGGGTACCGGGGGAACATTACGAGTGGGATGACGAATGGTGAATGCTGCGCGGGGCAGGGACGTCGTCGCCTGGGCCAGCCGTCGATCACCGTGCGAGGTACCTGTCACTACGACACGCCTGGCACTCGGGTGAGGCGTTCCGGATGGGCGACGAAGCTCAGTCTGCCCCACGGGGTGGTGTGGAGCGTCAGGACGCCGTGGGTGACCATGAGCCGCAGAGTGCGCACCTGGTCGGCGGGCGGGAGATCGTCGTACACGAGGTCAGGTACGGGTCCGCGTTTGAGGTGGTGACCGGCATGGCCGGGGTCGGCTGGGCGGCCCTCTCGCTGGTGCCGTGTGCCAGGGTGCCCGTAGCGGTTGTGTACTCCTTGGCCCAACCGGGGCGTGCTCGAGTCCCTGAGATGCGCTAGGGCGTGTTTCGGAATTGCGGGTTGACCTGGGGGTTCGGCATGCTGCGGGCTCGTGGTGGATGTTGCGGGTCGGCATGATCTGACGGATGAGG
>NZ_QXTH01000016.1 GCF_003946865.1 Antribacter gilvus | reverse complement strand
CCTTGCTGTCCTTGCTCATAAATCCGATCTCCGTTGCTGCCCCCAGCCTACGAACTCACCAGGACCGGGGTCTCACGGAAGTCTGGCGGATAGGGTAGCGTCGCGATTGCTGGACAACCCGTCCGAGGTCTCCTCTCGGACAGGCAGGTCCAGCTGCCAGCGAAGCAATGACACACGGCGTGCAGCGTCCCGAACCGGGCCGCCGCACAAGGGGGAACCATGAGGACCACGACGGAACAGGTCAGTCCACTGAGGCTGGCGCTCAGCGCCGCCTACGAGGCGTTGTCGCTCGCAGGCGACGGGCGCATCGAGCTCGTCACCGTGACCCGTGGCCGGCTGTGCCTGCAGCCCACCGTGCTGGCCGACGGCGAGGCGATCGCCCGGTCCCTCGGCTGCGACGTCCCCCTCGATCACCGGATGCTCGTCCCAGGGCACACGCTGTGGACCGGGGTCCGCGACGGGCTCGAAGTGCAGGTCCGGTCCGTGCTCCGGCGACCGCTCGGTGCCGAGCGATGAGCGCGCCGAGCCCGGTAGCCGTCGGGTACGTCTGCGCTCCGGAGGGCGATGCCCTGGAGGGCCAGCGGGACGCGGTGACCGACTACGCGCGGGTCGAGGGGTTGGCGTTGGCGCAGATCGTGACCGACCGGTTCGACACGTTCACGATCAGCCAGGTCGTGCAGACCGCGAAGTTCCACAACGCCCGCCTGGTCATCCTTCCCGCCCAGGCCCGCCTGGCGTCCGTCCGACGACGGGTCGCGCTGGAGCTGGAACCCGACGGCGCGACCTGCGTCGTGATCGGTGACGCACGGCCGAACGAGCAGCGGCCGGCGCGGTTGACCGACTCCCTGCCCCGCCGGACCCCTCCAACCACGACGGCCGCGCCGAGCGACGCGGCGGCAGACACCATGGAGACCGCACGATGACCGCCACCCAGAACCTGACCGGCGGGCGTCTGCTGGTCGCGCTGGACATCGACGGGACCCTGTGCCCGGACGGGACAAACATCCTCCCCGACGACACCCGCGACGCAGTGACCGAGATCGTGGCAGCAGGGCATGTCGTCGTGCTGGCGACGGGAAGGTCGCTCGTGGGGGTCCTGCCGATCGCGACTCTGCTCGGGTTGGACGGTTCGTGGGTCGTCGCGTCCAACGGTGCGGTGACGGCCCGGCTGGACCGGACGTGGCCCCGGGTCGAGTCCTGCCAGACCCTCGATGTCGCACCCGTCCTCCACCTCGCCCGCCGGTTGTGCCCTGGGGTGCGGGTCGCGGTCGAGGAGGTCGGCTTCGGCTACCACGTGAGCGAGCTGTTCGACCGGGCGGAGGTCAACGGCCGTCAGGTCGTCGTCTCCGACGACGACCTGACCGCGGAGCCCGCGCCCCGGGTGATCCTGTCGGCCCCGAACGCCACCGCGCTGCTTATGGAGCCGGTCCGCAGCCTCGGCGTCACCGTCAACCCGGCCTCCCCGTCCTGGTTGGACGTCACCCCGGCCGGGCTGTCCAAGGCTTCGGCCCTGGACGCTGTCCGCCGCCACGTCGGGATTGCTCCGGCCAACACGGTGTTCGTGGGCGACGGCGTGAACGATCTGGAGGCGATGGAGTGGGCCGCCCGCTCCTACGCCATGGGCCACGCCCCGATGGTCGTGCAGGACGCCGCCGACCACGTCACGGGCACGCTCGCTGAGCACGGCGCCGCGAAGGTGCTTCGCGGCCTGCACACTGGACCGGACGCGACGTCCGACGTTGAGGCGCAGGCGCTGGCCGGGGCTCGCTCATGACCGCTGCTCCGCCGGTCGAGCTGCTGCGCGAGGTCCGGGACCTCGCGGCGAGCCTGCACCCGCGCCTACACCCCGTCTCAGTGCGGGTCCGGCTGGACGGCACCGGCCCGGCACTGGCCTCGTGCGAGGTGTGGACCGGTGACGGCGACGCGATGATCGCCCACCACACCGACCTCCCGGCCGCCGTCGGGGCGACGATGCTCGATCTCGAACAGGCCCTCGTGGCGGCCGGTTACGCGTACGCCCTGACCGGGGACGGTCGCCCGAAGTGGCGCTACGACGCGAACAACGGCGGCCTCTACCTCCTCGATGTCGCCCGGCCCCTGTAGGCCTGCGCGACCAACCCGCGCCGTCCGGGGAATGGTCGGTGGTAGCGGCGCAGACAAGACCGACGAGCGACCAAGGAGAAACGTTGACTGCCCTCGACACGGCCGTTTCAGGCTCAGCCGACCGGTTCCACCAGTGGATCGCCTCGCACCCGGACCTCGTGGTTGTGCAACCCACAACCCTGTGCAACCTGAACTGCTCCTACTGCTACCTACCGTTCCGCAAAAGGCGCCTGGAGATGAGCCTGGGGGTCGCCCGACGGATCGCGGAGTCCCTGAAGGACATGCCGCCCGGCCACACGACCGAGGTGTGCTGGCACGGCGGGGAACCCTTGGCGATCGGGCCCGAGAAGCTGGCCGCGCTGATGGACCCATTCGAGGACCTTCGCCGTGCTGGCCGGGTCCGGCACAGCCTCCAGACGAACGCCACGCTCATCACCGACGCCTGGTGCGACCTGTTCGCGGGACGCGGCGTCTCGGTCGGGGTGAGCATCGACGGACCGGCCGACCTGAACGCCGAGCGCAGGGACTGGTCCGGACGGCCAGCGTTCGACCGGATCGTCGCCGGGATCGCGAAGCTGACCGAGCACAGGATCGCGTTCTCGCTCATCGCCGTGGTCGGTGAAGGGATCGACCGGGCGGGCGAGCTGCTGGACTTCCTGGCCTCGCTCGGGCCGACGTCGATCGGGTTGAACATCGAAGAGCTTGAAGGCGTCAACGACGCACGTACCCAGCCCAGCCCTGAACGGGCCCGCGCGTTCTGGACCGACGTGTTCGCCTGGTCGGGTGAGCACCCACGTGTCGAGATCCGGGAGCTGGACAGGCTCGGCCGGTACCTACGCACGATCCGCACCGGGCAGCGCGACTGGTGGGAGTCCCACCGGTTCGACCCGCTGCCCACCGTCTCCCACGACGGCGACGTTGTGCTGCTCTCCCCGGAGCTGGCCGGCATCCGTGACGACCGGTACGGCGACTTCATCGCGGGCAACGTCCTGGAGCGGTCGCTGGGCGACATCCTCGACGGCGCCCACCGCCTGCGGTACGTCACCGAGTTCATCGACGGCCTCGAAGCGTGCAAGGCGACGTGCGAGTTTTTCGACTTCTGCCGCGGGGCCCAGGCCGGCAACAGGTACTTCGAGAACGGCCGGTTCGACACCACTGAGACCAACTTCTGCCGCGTCTCCAAGCAGGAACTCGTCAACGCCCTGGTCGACATCACCCGAAAGGACAACGCATGACCATCAGCCTCGACACTCCGACCACCGCCCTGGCGGCCCTCCTGGACTCTGACCACGAGGCTGTCACCGCCCTGACCGGCACCGGCGGACCAGCCGCGGAGTGGGACAACCGGCCGGCGTGGGACAACTGGAAGAAGAACACCGGTCCCTGGGACAACCGCCCGAGCTGGGACAACTGGAAGAAGAACTGACGGCCGCCAGCACAGTGCTCCCGACCACCACGGGCGGGAGCACCGTCCGGGCCCTGTACCTAGGGTGAGGAACCATGGACACCTTGACGATCCGCGACCTGGCGATAGAGCTCCCAGCGCTGCACGAGGACGAGCTCACACCTGTCCAGCACCTCGACGCCGACGCTGATCGGCTGTCCCTGCTCTCCTACACCGACGCCGACCTGAGGAACCTCACCCTGTCGGGCACCCAGGTCTTCGACAGCCGCCTGAGCGGCGTGACGGCCCAGAGCGCCGACCTGGACAACCTTCGTCTGTCCTCCGTGGAGATCGTCCGTTGCGACCTGGCCTCCCTGACGTTCACCGCCAGCAGGCTGTCCCGCGTCCGGTTCACCGACTGCCGGTTTCTCGGCGCACGGTTCAGCGAACTGGTCCTGGACGACGTCGTGTTCGAGCGGTGCCGCTTCGACTACGCCACGTTCGACAACGTGACAGCCAAGGGACCGGTCGCGTTTCTCGGCTGCTCACTGACCGAAGCCGAGTTCACCGCCTGCGACCTCTCGGACGTCGCCTTCGAGGGGTGCTCACTACGAGCCACCTCGTTCCAGAACGGCACCTACAAGGGCACCGACCTGCGGGGCAACGACCTGTCCGCGATCGCCGGAGCCCTCAACCTCAGACGCATCGTTCTGGACCACCACCAGCTCACCGACCTGTCCACAGTCCTCGCAGACGAGCTCGGGATCACCTTCGCTGAGGACCGCTGACGCACGACACCAGGAGGCGAACGTGCCGACCCGCATCAGCTTCACCGAACTCGACGCCCTGACTGACCGCACCGAGACGACCACCGCTCGGCTCGCCTCCGGCGACGACGGCTGGGAAGACGGCTCGATCATCCCGGGCGCCGCCTGGGAACGACTCACCCCGCCGGAGGCCGAACTCTTACGGGCGTCGGACGAGAATCCTGCGAGCACTGTCCTCGAACTGGTCAAAGGGCCCCTGGACCACATCGCAGCCCGCGCGACCATCGCTGAGGACCCCAGCCTCCTCGACCCGCTCGATGGACGAGCGCCAGCGACCTTCGTCGGCTTCACCGACAGCGACCCAGGCCAGCGAACGACCACCATCGACTGGTCCACGAACCTGCGCATCGGCATCCACGTCGACAACTTCGACCGCCTGCCGATCCTTCATCGCACGCTCGCACGACGCCGCCTCGGGATCAACCTCGGCCCCGGCCCACGATGGCTCATAGCCGCCACGACCAACGTCCTGGACGCCTGCCAAGCTCTCGGCATCGAGGACCCGGGGCACTACCCGCACACCGACGACCTCCGCGCCTACATCGCCGAGGGGGCATCCCTCCGACTCCTGCGAATCAGGCTCGACCCCGGCGACGCGTACATTGCCCCAACCGAACTCCTCCCGCACGACGGATCAACGGTCGGCGCATCGGGTCCCTCCCGGATCGCGTTCTGGCTCGGTGACTGGCCTGTCGGGCTCGTCGCATCACTGGCATGACCGCCCTTGTCACAGACTCGGACCGCTGTGGCCATGCCGCTGCGACTCATGGCGGTCCCGGGGCGAGTTGCTGTTCACCACGGGATTTCGGAGCCGAGCTGCCAGGCGACGGGCGTCGTCGCTTTGGGCAATGCTCCGTGGTGCGTCGCCAAGGGCTTGGTCGGAGGTGATGCCGTACTTGTCGCGGTAGGCCGCGACGACCACGACCCGTTCGAGCCACTGCGCGGCGTCCTCGGCGGGGCACCGTGGGACCTTGCTTGTCCAGGGCTCCTGGTCGTGGATTGCCTGGGCGGCGAGGTGGCGTGCGCGTTGGCCGATCAGCTGTGCGCGGGCCTCCAGCGCGTCGTTCACGTCATCGCGGAAGTCGCCGATCGCTTGGGGGATGAGGCCCGCGATGCGGGCCGGCTGGTGGGTGGCGGGTCGGGCGGTGGCGTGGGCGAGGCGGTGGTGCAGCACGGCGGCGACGTCGTCGGCGTCGAACAGGGTCCGCCCGGCAGCGAGGCGTGGGAGGAGGGTGTCGACGTGGTGTCCGTCGGCCTCGGCGCGGCGTAGCTCGGCGCACAGCGGGCCGAAGGTCTCGGACTCCAGCACCTCGGCGATCTCCTGATTCTCGAACCCATTGCGGCGCAGGGCGTGGACGACCAGGTATGTCCAGCGGGGCTTCTGGGCGTGCTGGGCGATGGTCTCGTACTCCGCAGCGAGCCGGGCGATCGATGCGTACTGCTCATGCTCGGCGTGTCGGGTGTCGTGGGCGGAGGGTTCGGCGCCGCTGCGGGCCAGGATGCCTGCAAGGGTCGCACGGGCCCTGGCCTGCTGGGGGACCTCGTCGGGTTCGTGGCCGACGGCGTGCTCGTGGTTCCCGTCCCGGTCGGGGGCGTCGACGGGCACGAACAGCACGTTCAGGTCCCGCCCGCGGGTGCCGCCGACATACAGCGCTTCTCTGGTCATGGTCGGGGTGACCAGCTCGTACCCGGTGTCCACGGTCAGGCCTTCGGACCGGTGGACGGTGGTCGCGTATCCGAGGTCGACGTGCTCGGCGACGTAGGTGGCGGGCAGCCGCACGGTTCCCGGCCGGCCGGGGCTCGAGGTCGTGTTGTCGTCGGGATCGAGCCTGCGGGCCGTGATCGACCCGTCACGGTGGACAGCGACGACGTGCCACAGGTTGCCGTTGCGGACCCATCCGCCGGGGCTGTGGCGCAGGCGGCGGTCGTTGCGGCGGGTCAGGATCACGTCCCCGACCGAGGCTTCGACGTCCCCCGCAAGCCGGACGGCGCGGCCGTCGTCCACGACTCCTGCGAGGAGGCGTTCGGCGCGTGCGCGACGGTTCAGCTCGGTGACTGTCGCGTTGTCCGGCGCCATCAGCACGGACACGCGCCCGGCGTCGATGTCGGTCTTCCAGCGGGTGTAGGCGGCCTCGGCGACTTCCTCGGTGGTACCTGTGACGATCCGCCCGTGCTCCTCGTACAGCGCGAGCACGCGCGGGTCGCCATCGCGCAGGCTGAGCGACGCAGCCTTCTCCCACTCGTTGGTGAACCGGTGGACCTCGACCAGCTCGGGGACGTCGCCGGTGGTGCGGCGGCGTTCGGAGACCAGGAGGTTGAACGCACCGCCGGTCTCCACGGCGGACAGCTGGGCGGGGTCGCCGACGAGCAGCACCTTCGCCCCGACCTCGGCCGCGTGGCGGGTGATGGCGTGCAGGGTGTGGGAGCCGGCCAGGGACGCCTCGTCCACGATCACGAGCTGCCCGGGACGGAAGTTCAGGCGCCCCGCGTGGTGGTCGTGGAGCCACTTGGCGGTGTTCTCGCAGTCGATGCGCAGCTCGCTGGCGAGGACTTCGGCGGCCGCCGCTGACGGCGCGAGCCCGACGACGGACCCGGTGCCGTGGGCGTGCTCCCAGGCTGCGCGCAGCAGCCGCATCGTGGTGGTCTTACCGGTCCCCGCCGGGCCCACCAGGACGTCCACGACGCGCCCCGAGGTGGCGACGGAGACGACGGCGTCGGCCTGCGACGCGGAGACGATCCCCTGGGTGACGGCGTCGTCTGCGATCTGCCCGAGCAGGCTCCCGGCCACGACCGGGCCGGTCGTGTCGCCGGACAGGGCGAGCAGGTTCTCCTCGGCGCGCAGGACGGCTTCGGAGGTGAACACGGCGGCGTGGCGGGGGCGCAGCATCGAGGTGCCGTCGGCGCGGAGCAGGAACTCCGGGGTCGGCGCCAGGTCCGGCGGTGTCAGGGCGACCGAGGCGCCCTCGGCCGCAGCGACGACCCGCCCGATGACCTCCGTGCGGTCCCGGGCGGTGGCGAACCGCCATTCCATGGCCTGGCGTTCGGCCTCGGCGCGCAGGTTCGCGTGCCGCCACGTCGCCCGCTTGTCCCCCACGACCGCCACCACTGCTGCCGCAGCCTTCTGCACCGCTTCGGCGGGGACGTCGGCTGCCGTGTGCAACCGTGCCGGGCCGGTACCTGTGCGGCGGGCCGCCTCGGAGAGCAGGTCCCGCACCCAGGTGCGGGAGTCACGACCCAGGACTCGCGTGGCGCGCTCGCGCCACCACTGGGTCAGGTCCCCCAACGAGCGCAGCGTCTTGGGCGGGCGGGTCATCAACGTGGCCTGCGCGCGAAGCTTTACGATCGTCCGCTTGGACGGCTCACGCCCGTGGGACCGCCGGTAGTTCTCGATCAGCGCGTCCGCGCTGTGCTCGATCTCCGCCGACCGCGACGAGAACTCCGCCAGCAGATCATCAGGGACGCCGTCGATCTCCATCTGAGCGGTGCGGTCCCGGCCCCTCTCTCGGCGGGACCAGGTCACCCCCAGAGACGCTGTGAGCCGGTCGGCAAGGACCGCGTTGTAGTACTCGGAGTAGGCGACGTTCGCGTTGAACAGGGCGCGGGAGTCCAGGGTGCGCCATTTCCCGTCGACCAGGGTTCTCACCTTGTTCGCGACCACGACGTGGGTGTGGAGCTGGGGGTCGTGGGCGCGGGAGTCCCAGTGGTCGTAGCCCATGGCGACCAGGCCGGTGACCTCGGCGAAGCAGACCGACCCGTCCCCGGCATCGGCGCCCATCCTCGTGCCGGCGAACAGGTTCTCGATCAGCTCCAGCGTCTCGGCCACCGCCTGATGGTGCGCAGCCAGGATGATCGCCTGGGTCGTGCGATCCGACAGCGCCCACAGCACGGACACGGACTTCGGCACGGAGAACGTCAGGTCGAACCCAGCAGTCGGACGCTTCTCCCCGGCCGCGACCTCCTCGGCCGTAATCACATCGACCGCCGCCTGCCGCTCCTGCGGCGAGAGGCCCGGGTCGAGCCGGGCCGCGCGTTCTGCGACGCGGTCGGCGACAGGCTTGTACTTCGGGTACCGGCGACCCAACGGCGCTCCCGTGATCGGGTCCAGCCCTTGCCCGAGCAGCCGCTCCAGGTGCTCGACCGTGACCGCGTCACCGGGAGCAAGCTCCCCGTGGCCGAGGTCATGGACCGCGTTGCCGAGCCAGAACCCCGGAGGTGTCCCCGCGGCGGCGTAGTACGCCGCGACCGGATCCACCCACGAACCCTCCGCCCGCACCCGCCCGATCCCTGGGTGCGAACCTCGGCCCGGCATCGCCGCCATCGGTGGTAGGGCATCCAGGTCAGCATTGCGCACCGAGTTGAGCAAGTACTTGTACCCGTCCCCCGCGCTCATCGGCCGGATCGAGACCGTCACGACCAACCACCCCCGCCACGCGCGACGTCAAACGCCAGCAAACGTTTCCAACGGTCACGTTCCGCTACTGCCTGAGGTGTGACTGATGAGTTGGTGGTGGTGATGGGTGTGGTGGTGATGAGTGTGGTGGTGATGAGTGTGGTGGTGATGAGTGTTGTGGTGATGAGTGTGGTGGTGATGAGTGTGGTGGTGATAGGTGTGGTGGTGATAGGTGTGGTGGTGATGAGTGTGGTGGTGATGAGTGTGGTGGTGATAGGTGTGGTGGTGATGGGTTCGCGAGGGTGTCCAGCTGCCGGGCGCCCCACCCGGCCACGGTCGCCCGCAGGCTCGCCGCGCCGGCGGGCCGTCATGGCTCGCTCACCCCGGCCGCCTCGAAGAGCGTCGGGGCCACCCAGCCCTGACCGGCCGTGGCGACCTTGCGAACCCTCCGCCGCGCCTTGGCCGGGCCATCGAGCCGCGACGGGGTGGCGTCGGTACCTGCAGTCAGTTCCGGGAGCAGTCGCCATGTCGTCCGGTGACCGGGCCCGAAGCCCGTTCGGTGCGTCGTCGCAACCGCGGCCTGCGCGTTCTTCACTGTCGACGCGGCGAAGCCCGCCGCACGGGCCGCGTCGAGCACGACGCGAGCCTGGCCACTCCCGCCGTGAGTGGCCAGAAAGCTCCGCAGCCACGCCGCCGCGCCGAGCGAGCGCGCCTTCCGGCGTTCCTCGTCCAGCGACGGTGACCGCCGAGAGGGTTCGGCATCGTTGCCGGGGAAACGAACGAGGCCCGGATGCCGTAGCGTCCGAGCCTCGTTCGTGTGCGCACCCCCCGCGGGGTCACGCTGTTTGCGGTCGTGCACCCTCGGCCTCCCGTTCCGCGAGCCACGCGGCGACCTTCGACGCGCGATAGACGACCACCCTGGGACCGAGCCGGAACCACTCCGGCCCTTCGCCGATGTAGCGCCACCACCGAAGCGTGTTCGCCGGAACACCAAGCAGCAGTGCCACCTCACGCGTGCGAAGCAGCTCGTCGTCGCTCTCCATGCCCACCACCTCCATTTCGAGTTAACGAGGACTACACTACCAAGTCTGACTAGAGTCTCTGGTTCGCGTCAACGAGAAGCGCGAGTAAGTTGGTAGCCATGGCAGAAGAACGCGACACCTACGTCGGTAAGAACATCGCTCGCTTCCGGGGCGCGGAGTCCCAGCAGACGATCGCCGACCGCATGCGCCGTCGGGGCTGGCGCTGGTCCCAGGCCACGATGTGGGCCGTCGAGCGCGGCGACCGCCCGGTTCGGCTCGTGGAGGCGGTCGACCTCGCCGAGATCCTCCGCGTGTCATTGCACGACCTCCTGTCCCGCCCGTCTATGGCCCACGCGTCCCACGACGCGCTGAGCGCAGCCGGGAAGGTCCGGAAAGCCCACCACGATGCCGTCACGGCCATCCACCACTTGGAGATGGCGCGCGACGAGCTGAGAGCCGCTCTCGACAACGCAAGCATGTTCACCGAGTGGCAGCCGGACCAGGATCAGCGGGACCTGATCGAGAGCGCACTCGGCCACGTCCCGGACACGGTGCCCGCGTTCGCGAGCATCAGCGTCGACCCCGACACGTTGGGCTGGCAGAAGGACGAGGCGATGCAGGCGCTCACGAAGAAGCACAGCCCGGCGTTCACTCCCGAGAACTGGCGAGCGGAGCGGGGCCTCACCGCGACGCCCGTCGAGACCGAACCGCCAACACCGAAGGAAGGGTGAGATGGCAACAGCATGGGTGGAAGACCGTTGGTTCGACCGCGACGGCGAACCGACAAAGGACAGCGGGCGAGGCAAGAGATGGCGCGTCCGCTACCGCGACCCGAGCGACCGGCTCCGCGCAGAGAGCTACAAGCTCAAGACGAACGCCGAGCGTCGATGCGACGAGCTGTCGGCCGAGATCCTGACCGGACGCTTCATCGACCGCGACGCCGGCAAGGTCACCTTCAAGGAGTACGCCGAGAACTGGCGAGCTCTCCAGGTCCACCGCGGCGCGACCGAGGAACAGATCGAGGTCGTCCTCGAGAAGCGGACCTACCCACGTCTCGGGCACCTCGCCCTCGGGGCTATCACGTCCGACGACATCCAGGCCTGGGTCAAGTGGCTGTCAACCGCCGCGATGACCGACGCCGACGGGAAGGCCAAGGGATATGCGCCGTCGACCGTCGGCGTCACGCACCGGATCGTGTCGGGCATCTTCAAGGCCGCCGTTGCGACCAGCCGCATCCCGGGCAACCCGTGCGCAGGGACTCGCCTGCCGCGCAAGGTCCCCAAGCGCGTCAAGCCCATGACGACTGAGGCGCTGTGGTCGCTGATCGACGCCGTCCCCGAGCGCTTCCGGGCGCTCATCCTCTTCACCGCCTGCACGGGCCTGCGTCAGGCCGAGGCGTTCGCGGTGACGCTCGACCGGATCGACCTGGAGAGCAAGACACTCCACGTCGACCGGCAGCTGCTCACCTCGAACCAGAAGCCGAACTTCGGCCCGCTCAAGACGGAGGCGAGTTACCGAGACGTCCCGCTCTCGAAGACGGCACTCAAGGCCCTCGAAGACCACCTCCGCGAGTTTCCTCCCGGAGTCGATGGTCTGGTCTTTACCAACACAGAGGGAGCACCCCTGCGCCGCTCGGCGTTCTGGGACACGTGGCAGCGGGCGCTCCGGGCCGCGAACCAGCGGGGCCTCACGTTCCACGACCTGCGCCACTACTACGCGAGCCTGCTCATCCGCCACGGCGCCTCGGTCAAGGCGGTGCAGGCCCGGCTCGGGCACAAGAACGCGAGCGAGACGCTGGACACCTACTCGCACCTGTGGCCTGACGAGGACGACCTGACGCGCACCGCGATCGACCTCGTCCTGAGCACGCGCCCAGCGAGCGCCGCGGCGTCGAAAGCCGCGTGAGCGGCTGTTACGCAGTCAGAGTCTTGAGGCGATTCTCCAGGCCCCGCATAAGGGCGGCTAGCCCCTCGGCGTTCGGGTAGTACGTGAGCGTCCGGATGGACTGGAGATCGAAGGGCACATCGCTCATCGACTGGACAATCTGGACCACGTCGCGGCCGATCGTGTGCGCAATCCCGGTCTCATAGAACACGTTCGGGTTTTTTCCCGACAGGTCGGAGACAACGACGCGGGATCGCCAGATCAGGCTGAGGACGTCGTCCATGATGTGGTGGTTCTCCCAGATGTCATCGGCCCGTTGGCATCGGAGCCCCGCCCGTTCTACGGCTTCCTTGATCGCCTCGTAGACCCGATCGAACCCCGCGAACGGCATCATCACAGCGACCAAATCCGTCTCCCGCGGCATGTGGACCGGGAGCTCAAACACCTGTGGCGCGTGCTGCTCGGCGGCACCGCCCCAGAGCAGCACACCGTAGAGGTCGATGTCCTTCACCGCCCAGTGCGTACGCGTGAACTCCCAAGCGTCGATCTGGAGATCTTGCGCGAGAGAAACCACACGGTCGGTGCTGAGCGCCGGAAACCGTGGGTTCTCGACGAAGGTGAACCGATAGTCGGCGCCGGTACGTTGCAGGCTTGTGATGCGGCCGATCCGCGCAACCTGCTGTGCATTGGAGTCCCCAGTCTCCGGCATCACCAGTGTCGGCAGGTTCACGAGTCGCGAGGGGTCTACAGCCCCAGCAGGTTGCACATACTCCTTGACGATCTGATCCGTGTGCTCGAACATGCGACCGCCAAACGCGATGCTGTCCCCGAACCCGACCAGCAGGTTGTACATGCTTCCCCATCCGGCAGATCGGACGCACCGTAGGACACGGTGCCCTGCCTGCTTACGTTAGTTGACCCCGCCGTCGTAATGCCACCAGCGGCGTCCAGCGGTACACGCCCAACAGGTGCACGCGCCGTGTCACCCGATCCGGTGCCAGGAGTACTCAGGCTGCGGGTCGTCGAACGACAGCCCGTTCTCGTCCAGCGCGTTATAGACGGTCACCCGCCCGTCGTCGAACACGAGATGGACAGCGACCATGTCGCTGACCATGTCGCGGCCCCGCCATTCGAGCAACGAGACTTGCCTGACGGACTGGCCTTGGAGGCCCGACAAGACCGCCGCCGCGTCGCTCCGCCAGCACAAGTCGAAGTCCTCGAACCGCACAGGACAGCCCGGGTCAACCATGTTCCAGGTGAGTGACAGCTCATCGAACTTGTGGTGCTGGACCTCGACCTGCTCACTGTCGAACTCGAGGAGCACCGGTGCGTCGGCGAACCACTCGTCGCGCTCGCGATCCCAGAGCAGCCACGCGCGGGTGAGGCGCTGACCGACGAGTCCCGCGAGACGCCGCCGATGCGTTTCCGCGATCGTTGCGAGGCCGCGCTGATAGCCCGGCTGGTAGCCCTCGACGCCGAGGTACGGGTAGGTCGTCACGGCGCCAAGGCTATGGCCCAGCCCGGCCCCGGAACCTCAGGAGGCCATCACCGGCCGCCCTGGGAGTGTCAGATATGAACGGCCTTGTCGCACTTCTGGTGGTTGGCCCCGGGGGCCCGGGAGGCCTGTCATGATCTGCCGTGGGCGATGCGAAAGCGCTGGTCAGAGCGGTGTTCCGGGATCTGCAGGGGTTGGTTGTCCATGACGTGGCCGAGCGTGGCGGCTGGTCGTGTCCGCGGCGACGGCGGCTGGGCCTGTCGCCTGCCCGGTCTGCGGGGCGCTGTCGGAGCGGGTCCACGCGTTGCACGAGCGCTCGCCGGCTGACCTGCCGGTCGCTGGGGTCCGCGTCGAGCTGCGGGTACGGGTCCGGCGCTTGGTCTGCCAGGCGGCAGGCTGCGCGCGCAAGACGTTCCGAGAGCAGGTCCCCGGGGTGCTGGAGCGCTATCAGCGGCGCACGGTCCGGCTAGCCGGGACGATCGGATGCGTGGTGACCGAGCTCGCGGGCCGGGCCTCGGTCCGGGTCCTGCCGGTCCTGGGCATCGAGACCTCGCGGGACACGGCGCTACGGACTCTGCGCAGGATCCCACTGCCGCCGGTCGAGGTGCCGCGGGTGCTGGGGATCGACGACTTCGCACTACACCGCGGACAGGTCTACGCGACCGTCCTCATCGACGCGGAGACGGGCCGCCGGGTGGACGTGATCGAGGGCCGCGGCGCGGGCGTCGTCAAGGCGTTGCTGCTCGACCATCCCGGAGTCGAGGTCGCCTGCCGGGACGGGTCGACCGTCTACGCCCAGGCGATCCGCGAGGCGCTGCCAGACACCGTGCAGGTCGCCGACCGGTGGCACCTGTGGCGAGGCCTCGCCGACGCCGTCGGCAAGGAGGTCGCCGCCCACTCCGCGTGCTGGGCCGCGGCGACAGCAACCGGGATGCGCAAGGGCAGGATCGCCGAGACCACGGCCGAGCGGTGGCAGCAGGTCCACGACCTGCGCGCCGCGGGCGTCGGGCTGCTGGACTGCGCCCGCCGGCTCGGTATCGCGCTGAACACCGTCAAGCGGTACGACCGCGCGACCCGACCCGAGCAGATCGCCCGCCCACCGCGCTACCGGGCCTGCATGGTCGACCCCTACCGCGACCACCTCCGTGATCGCCGCGCCGCCGAACCGGCGGTGAGCGTCACCCAGCTCCTAGCCGAGATCCGCGAGCAGGGGTACACCGGCTCGCAGAACCTGCTCTACTGGTACCTGAACCAGAACAGGCACACCGACGACCACCCGCACCTCTCCCCGCGCCGCGCGGCAAGGCTGCTACTGACCAAGCCTGCGAACCTCACCGATACCCAGGCCGGCCGCCTCGCCGAGATCGTCGCCGCGTGCCCCGAGATGACGGTGCTGGCCGACCTCGTGCGCTCCTTCGCGGCCCTGCTCGCCCCCGATGACGACAACGCGGACGCGCTGGACGCGTGGCTGCTCGACCAGGCCCGCGCCGCCGACCTGCCTCACGTGCACTGCTTCGTCCGCGGGATCGCCCAGGGCCTCGACGCCGTCCTCGCCGCGCTGACAACCGAGCACCACAACGGACGCACCGAAGGCGTGAACACCCGCACCAAGATGCTCAAGCGGCAGATGTACGGCCGAGCCGGCTTCGACCTGCCCCGTCACCGCATCCTGCACGCCTGACCACGCCCGACTCGCGGGCTGAATAGCCCTCTCAGAACGGCGGCTCGTCACTTGTCGACCACGGGTTCAAGGGTGGCGGCGGCAGTGCCCCTTCGGGCAAGGGCAGGCTGGTGACGACATAAAGGTTCAAGATGTCGTCGCGGTCCATGAACATGATCTGGCTGCGCTTGGTGGCGTCGAGGGCGTTGCCAAGCCAGTTGCGGGCTGCCTTGGTGATCTCGCCACCCGCAACGATGAAGGCGTGGTCGACCAGCACCCGGCGGTTAATCTCGGGATCGAAGATCTCGTGCGCCAGCATCATGAGCGCCTGGTTGTGAATCTCTGCCATGTTGGCGTTGCCGGTCTTCGTGACGCCTGAAGAGTCGAGCTTGCCCTTCTTCGCCTGAATACCGAAGTAAAGAACGTGCTGGGTCGGCAAGGTGTAGCGCATCCAGACGTCTTTGCCGTACTCCAGTGCCTTGTCCTTGTGTCCAGCCGCTGTGATGCGGTGGTAGCCGAGCTGCCGGAAGAGCGGAAGCAGCACTTCCTCAATGAGGTCGTCCTCACTGCAGTGGTCGAGGTAGCCGGCCAAGAGCTGCCGACGCTCCTGCTCGGCCTTGCTGAACGGCCGGTGCGGGTTCGCCGCAAGCACCGTGACGGTCTGGGTGCCGACATGACGGAGGTAGCAGTGGTTGTCTTCGCCATAGAACGCCTCGAAGCCCTCGCGGCCGAGAGCCTTGTTGAGCTGCGCCAGCGCACGCGGGCGGTCGGGTCCTTCGTTGAGCCGATCCGATGGGCTCATCAACTGGTCGATGAGGCGACAGAAGATCTCCGGCGGGCGGGTAGGACCGTCGTGCGGTTCAGCCAGCATCTCTTCCAGCACGTTAGCGACCCAGCGATGGCGAGTTGAGCCGTCATGCTCGTACTCCGTGTCCAGCTCCTGAAAGAACTCCGTGATGTACATGCTGGAGCGGTACGGGAAGTACGTGGCCTCGTCCTCGTTCTCGGCGTCGTCACGACCCGCGTTGCCCACGATCAGGGAACCGAGAGCCTCGAGGTTGCGGCGCTTGAACTTCACGATGGCATTGTCGCAGGTGGTACCGACAAGCGTCCGGACTCCGTGGCGATCCCGTCACACGTGCGCGCCGTGCGCCCCCGTACATAAGGCCCAGCGTCGCCCTGGGAGTCCACGACTCCGGTCTCTTGGTCTACAGAGGGCGACCTGCGGCTTGAGGCCATCACGGTACACAGCCATGTGTACCCAATGTGTACCGGGCCCCGATGGCCGGGGCTCCGATGCAGGTCAGGCTCGTAAAAACGGACGAGTCGGTCTGTACGCCGGGTTCTGTCCCCGCGCGCGGTTACCCCCGCGCGGGCGACGGCCATCCATCTAGGCCCTGCGTTGCCGCAGGGCTCGAGCGGTCTACCCGACTGTGTCTCTCCGAGGAGAGTCGGGCGGGCAGCCCTCAAACACAGCCTGTCTGACCTTGCTCCAGGTGGGGTTTACCTAGCCGCTCCCGTCACCGGGAACGCTGGTGGTCTCTTACACCACCCTTTCACCCTTACCGCCGGCCCGGAGGCCGGAGGCGGTCTGCTCTCTGTGGCACTGTCCCGCGGGTCACCCCGGGTGGCCGTTAGCCACCACCTTGCCCTGTGGAGCCCGGACGTTCCTCGCCCCCGGTTACCCGGAGCCGCGACCGTCCAACCGACTCGTCCGCGCACCGATTCTACGGTGAAACCTGGCGGGCGTAGTGCCGGATCGCCTCTTCCAGCTGGACCAGTACCGCGGCACTCCCCGCAGGCACGGGCTCAGTGACCTCGACCGCGTAAGCCCACATGACCCGGGCGAACGCCAGCCGGTCCTCCGGCGCGAGCCCCATCGCGCCCCGAACGGCCTCGACAACGGGTAGAGGATCCCGGCGCTCATGCTCGCCGGCACCCCCCGCCGGGAGTCCTCGGACAACGTCCGGGGACTCCGTCGCCCTCAGCCTCAGCAGCTCGTCGGTATCCCGGACCCGCTGCCCCATGAGCTTCATCGCGGCCATGAACGGAAACGAGACCAGGAAGGTCGGGAACACCACGGTCCAGATCACTCGGTCAGGCCAGCTCAGCGTCCAGGTGAGCATCCCGACGAACCACCCACCGAGGATCCCGACCGTGGAGACCCTCGACACGATCCCGTAGCGCCGGACGGCTCGCTGCTCATCCTCGACGCAGGCCGACAACCTGTCGACCACCTTTCCCCGCCGCTCCGCCGACACAGAGGGGTTGAGCACGAGGACGGTCTGGCCCGCGGACCGTGGAAGCAGCCGTGGCCCTCGCGCGTCCGCCCACCGCGAGAACTCCCGCTGCCATCCGGGCTCCGGCCCGATCAGTACGTGCTCAGTCCCCTCCACGTCGGCGAACGTACAGGTCGGACGGGTCGGTGCACAGCCGCGTCACACGTCCACGCGGTACGTCAGCGCCAGCTCGTCCCCGCTCACGCCCCGGATCCCCCAGTTCTCGCGCGGGCTCTCCACGATGACGATCTCGAGGTCGTCGGCCGACAGCCGGAGGGCGGGCGCGACGTCGTCGTACATCGCGGCGATGAGAGCGCGGCGCGCCTCGCGGCTGCGGCCCGTGAAGCAGAGCACCTCGACCACGAGGTAGGCGTCGGAGCGGGGGGCGACCAGGTCGTCGTCGTCCAGGAGGAGGAAGCGCTGGAAGCGCTTGTCCTCCGGGAGCTGCCACGCGGAGACCAGCGCCGCGTGG
The DNA here is from genome assembly GCF_003946865.1 of Antribacter gilvus. GTDB lineage: Bacteria > Actinomycetota > Actinomycetes > Actinomycetales > Cellulomonadaceae > Antribacter > Antribacter gilvus. Next base: position 79,131 of record NZ_QXTH01000016.1, on the reverse strand, counting down.
AGGAGTTCGGAGACCTCCTGCCGCCGCTCCGCCCAGACCGACCGCCTGCCGTAGACCTTCACGTGTGCCATGCCGACACCGTAGTGACGCCCGTCGCACCGCGGGCGAGAGGCCTGGCAGGTGGTCGCGCTTAGGCTTGACGCGTGCTCCTCCTGCTGCCGCCCTCCGAGGGCAAGACGCCCGCGCCCGACGGCGCCGCTCCCCTCGATCTCGCGGCTCTCGCGCACCCGGAGCTCACCACGCAGCGTGATCTCGTCCTCGACGCCCTGGCAGCGGCCAGCGCCCGTCCCGACGCCACCACCATTCTCGGCGTGAGCGAAGGCCTCGCCGACGAGGTGGCCCGCAACACCGGCCTGCGCACAGCGCCGACAGCCCCCGCAGCCCAGGTCTACACCGGCGTCCTCTACGCCGCGGCAGGCCTCGCCCACCTCGACGGCCCCGCCGCGCGGCGCGCGCAGGAGTCGGTCCGGATCTTCTCCGGCCTGTGGGGCGCGGTCGCCCCGGGCGACCGCATCCCGGCCTACCGGCTGAGCATGGGCGTCACGCTGCCCGACGTCGGCCCGCTCGCCCGGGCCTGGAAGCCCGCCCTGGCCTCGGCGCTCGACGGGCGGGCGGCGGGCGACGTCGTGGTCGACTGCCGGTCCGCCACCTACGTGGCGGCGTGGCGGCCCGAGGTGAGCGGCGCGGACGCGGCCGACTGGGTCGAGGTCCGCGTGCTGCGCGAGGTGGACGGGAAGCGGTCGGTGGTGTCGCACAACGCGAAGCACACGCGCGGCGTGCTCGCCGGGCACCTGCTGCGGCGGGAGGCTGAGCCCACGTCGGCCGAGGAGGTGCTGAAGGCTACCCAGGAGCTGGTCGGCACGGTCCTGCTGACCGAGATCGGGAGCGGCCGAGACCAGACCCTGATCGAGGTGAGCCTGCTCGACGGCCGGGCCCGCGGTCCGCGCACGCTGGAGCTTGTCCTGGCCTGATCCACCTCCGGCTGGTTGGATTCGCCCATGAGCAGCCAGGGGAACCTTCGCACCGCCCGAGTGGCGGTCGCCGCGGCCTTCTTCGCCCAGGGGTTCGTCTACATCAGCCTGACGACGCGGCTGCCGCGGTTCCAGGAACTGTGGCTGCTGGACGAGGTGACGCTCTCGCTCCTCCTCCTCATGATGGTGCTGCTCGCCGGGCTCGGTTCGGTCGTGGCCGAGCCCGCCGCCCGACGCCTCGGCAGCGCGACGGTGCTCCGCGCCGGCCTGCTCCTCGCCGGGGCGGCGGTCCCCGTGCTGGTGCTGGCCCCGAGCCAGGCCGTCTTCGTCGCGGCGATGGCCGCGTACGGGGTCGCCCTCGGAGTGGTGGACGCGGCGTCGAACATGCAGGCGGTCGCGATCGAGCACCGGGCCGGGCGGCCCATCCTCCCGTCCACGCACGGGTACTGGACCATCGGCGGCGTGCTCGCCGCCGCGGCGGCGCTGGCGTTCGGCGGCCTCCCGGTGGCGGCCAGCGCGGTCGTCGCGGTGGTGCCGCTGGCGATCGCGTTCGCGCCGTTCCTGGCGCGGGTCACGGCCGGGGTGACGACGCCGGGAGGGGCGACCGGTCCGGCGTCGGGCGCGATTCCTGTGGCTGTGCCGGTGCCGTGGCGGCCGATCGTGCTCGTGGGGCTCGGGCTCGTCGTGTTCTACATGGTCGACACCGCCGCCACCACGTGGGGGCCGTCGCTCCTGGCGCGGGAGTTCGACACGCCCTCGAACCTGGTGGCGCTCGCGACGTTCCCCTACCTCGTCGCGACGATGCTGACCCGCCTGGCGGGCGACCGGCTCGTGGTGCGCTTCGGGGTGGCGCCGGTGTTGCGGGTCGGGGCGCTCGTCGCGTGCGCGGCGCTGGCGCTGGTGGTGCTCGCGCCGTCGTGGCAGGTGGCCGTGGTGGGCTTCACCCTGCTCGGCGTGGGCGTCGCGGTGGTGGCGCCGCTGAGCTTCTCCGCCGCGGCGCGGATCGCGGGCGGCGGGCGCGAGCGGGTCGACGCCGTCATCGCCCGGTTCAACCAGTTCAACTACGCGGGGGCGCTGCTCGGGTCGGTGCTGACCGGGCTCGTCGGCTCGGACTCGCTCCGCGTCGGGTTCGTGCTGCCCGCCGTGCTGGTCCTGGCGCTGGTGCCGCTGGCGCGGGCGTTCGCGGCGCCGCCGCGGGTGCTGTAGGGCGAGCCGCGGCGGGTGGCCGGCGCGGGCCCGTCAGCCGTCCGTCGGGTAGCCCGCCACGGTGACCTCGCTCGTCCCGTCCGACCACAGCCGCAGCACCGACAGCGACGCCGGCGGCACGCGCAGCCGCGACCAGTGCGACGCGGGAGCCCCGTACGCGAGCCCCACGGCGGTCCGGATCTGCACCGCATGACCCACGACCACGACCGTGCGGCCCGCTCCCCCGTCGGCCAGTGCGGTCAGGCCGTCCCAGACGCGCAGGCCGCACTGGGTGTACGACTCGCCGCCGGGCGGCGCATACGTGCCGGTGGAGTGCCAGAGCGCCAGCTCGCCGGGCCACCGCTGCTCGATCTCCACCCCGGTCAGACCCTCCCACTCGCCGAACCGGCACTCCGCGAACCGGTCGTCGGTGGTGACGGGCAGGCCGAGCCGACGACCGATCGCGGCCGCCGTCTCCCGGGTGCGGACGAGCGGCGACGCCACGATGGCGGTCGCGCGGGGCAGGTCGGGCCAGAGCCGTCGGCCCCGGCCGCGGCCTGTCCGGAACAGGGCGTCGGCCGCCTGCGCGGCCTGTGTGCGGCCGCGTTGCGACAGCGGCGGGCCGGGGACGTCCGAGCCGGAGTAGCCGCGCGCCTCGGTCATCGGGGTCACCCCGTGACGCACCAGCACCACGGTGAGCGGCAGCGCGTCGTCGAACCGCGTGACGGCCCCGAGCGGGCGGACGTGCGTGTCCCGGCCCGGTGGCGCGCCCGCCCCCGAGCCGGTCGGGTCCTGCGTCACCGTCACGACCCGCCCGGGCGCGCACCGCCCGGGCGCGCACCGCCCCGGCCGGGCCGGTGCGCCGGGGCGAGCGAGACGTCGTCGGGCACCGGCTACTCCTTGACGCCGCGGACGAGGATGCGCCCGCACTCCTCGCAGCGCACCACCCGCTCCGGGGGTGCGTTGCGCGCGACCTGGAGGTCGGACGGGTTGAGGTCGAGGCGGCAGCCCTCGCACCGGCCGCCGCGGAGAGCCGCGGCACCGAGGCCGCCGAGCTGGCCGCGCAGCTTCTCGTAGAGGGTGACGAGGGCAGCATCGAGGCCGTCGGCGAGGCGGGCGCGCTCGGTGGCGAGCGCTGCGACCTGGGTGTCGAGCTCGGCCCAGGCGGCGTCACGCTCGGCCTCGGCCGCGGCCTTGTCCGCGAGCAGCTCGTCGTTGGCCTGCTCCAGCTTGGCGAGCGCGTCCTCGTGCGCCTCCAGGCGCTCCATGACGTCGAGCTCGACCTCCTCGAGCGCGGCCTGACGGCGGCCGAGCGAGGCCAGCTCGTCGGTCAGCGCCACCGCGTCCTTGGCGCCGACGCCGCCGCTCTCGAGCCGCGACTGGTCACGCCTGGCGCGGGTACGGACCTGCTCCACGTCGGCCTCGGCCTTGGTGAGCTCGCGGCGCAGGTCGGCCAGCCGCGTGCGCGACTCGACGAGCGAGCCGTGCAGGTCCGCGATGCGCCCCTCCAGCTCGGCGATCCGGGCGAGGACGGGAAGGTTGCGACGCTGGTGGGCCAGCTGCTGGGCACGCGTGTCCAGCGCCTGGACCTCCAGGAGCCTCAGCTGGTCGGCGGGCGGTGCAGTGGTCACCGGCGGTTCCTCTCGTTCGATGCAGTTGTGCGGTTCCGCGGGCGGCGCCGGGCGGCGTGCGTGCCGGGCGTGCTGCCGTTGTGTGCGGGCCGACCGGGTGCGGCCGACCCGGGTGCGGGCCGACCCGGGGGCGGCCGGAGCCGTCACCGTCCCGGGGACGCGACGCGCGCGGTCCACGGGTCGGTGGACAGCGTGCTCACGCGCGTCTCCACGGTGGCCACGCTACCGTGCGCGGCGGCCAGCGCCGCGACGAGGTCGGTGGCCGCGTATGCGAGCCACGGCCACTCGCTGGCGAAGTGGGCCACGTCGACGAGGAAGGGCGTGTCGCGGGTCTCGGGCCGCGAGGCCTCCTTCATCTCGCGGGCCTCGGGCCGCGAGGCCTCCTGCGTGTCGCGGGTCTCGGGCCGGAACGCCTCGGGCCGCGAGGCCTCGAAGGCGGCGCGCTCGCGCAGCTCGGACGCGGGGTGGTGGCGCAGGTCGGCGGTGACATATACGTCGGCGGCGGCGGCGCGCACCGCGTCGAAGAGCGAGTCGCCCGAGCCTCCGACGACGGCGGCGCTGGTCACCATCGCGTCGAGGTCACCCGCCACGCGGATCCCCTGGGCGGTCGCCGGGAGCGCCGACGCCACGCGCTCGGCGAAGGCCGCCAGGGTCACGGGTTCGGCGAGGCGGCCGACCCGGCCGATGCCGCGCTCCTCGTCGGCGGCCGAGACCACGAGCGGGCGGCGGTCGACGACGCCGACGAGGTCCGCGAGGGCGTCCGCGACCCCGCGCGGCGCGGAGTCGGCGTTGGTGTGCGCCACGTGCAGGCCGACGCCGGCCGAGACCAGCCGGTGCACCACGGAACCCTTGAACGTGGTGGCGGCGACCGAGTGGACCCCGCGCAGGAAGAGGGGGTGGTGCGTCACGACGAGGTCGGCGCCCCACTCCAGGGCCTCGTCCACGACCGCGGCGACGGGGTCCACCGCGAAGAGGACCTTGCGCACCGGTGCGGCCGGGTCGCCCGCCACCAGTCCGACGGCGTCCCAGCCCTCCGCGGTGGTCGGCGGGTACAGGTCGTCGAGGACGGCGACGACCTGCTCGAGGGACGGTGCGGGGCTGGCGCTGCTCACGTCGGCAGCGTAGCCCGGCGGGCCTCCGCACCTCACGTCGGCGGGTGCGCGCACATTGGTTCGGCAGTTCGTCGTCAACTCGGCACTTTGAACTGCCGATTCGACGACGAACTGCCGAAGTGATGTGCGCGGAACTCGGGCGGCCGAGGCTCCGGCCTGCGTAATCGTTTAACACCCTCGCCTTCGACAACGTTTTCGTGCCACGCTCGCCGCGACGCGGTCCCGTCCCCCAGTGGCGGGCCGCTCGCCACCGATGCACCTCGACGAGGAGGACGACATGAAGGACCTCAGCCCCCACCGGGCCGGGAAGTTCCCCTGGCGCAGCCTGGCCGGAGCGGCCGGAGCGCTCGCGGTCGCCGCCAGCCTGGCTGTCGGCGTCAGCACATCAGCCCAGGCCGCCGGCACCACCCTCCAGGCAGCGGCCGCGGAGTCGGGCCGGTACTTCGGCACCGCCATCGCCGCGAACAAGCTGAGCGACTCGACCTACACGACCATCGCGAACCGCGAGTTCAACATGATCACGGCCGAGAACGAGATGAAGCTCGACGCCACAGAGCCGAGCCAGAACCAGTTCAACTACACCAACGGTGACCGCATCGTGAACTGGGCCACCAGCAACGGCAAGCAGGTGCGCGGGCACACGCTGGCGTGGCACTCGCAGCAGCCGGGCTGGATGCAGAACATGAGCGGCACCGCCCTGCGCAGCGCCATGCTCAACCACGTCACGCAGGTCGCCACGCACTACCGCGGCAAGATCCACTCGTGGGACGTGGTGAACGAGGCCTTCCAGGACGGCTCGTCCGGCGCCCGTCGTGACTCGAACCTGCAGCGCACCGGCAACGACTGGATCGAGGCCGCGTTCCGCGCCGCCCGCGCCGCCGACCCGAACGCGAAGCTCTGCTACAACGACTACAACACGGACGACTGGACGCACGCCAAGACCCAGGCCGTCTACAACCTGGTGCGCGACTTCAAGGCGCGTGGCGTGCCTATCGACTGCGTGGGCCTCCAGTCGCACTTCAACTCGCAGAGCCCCGTGCCGAGCAACTACCAGACCACGCTGTCGAGCTTCGCGGCCCTGGGCGTCGACGTCCAGATCACCGAGCTCGACATCGAGGGCTCCGGCACGGCGCAGGCCGACAACTACCGCCGGGTCGTCCAGGCCTGCCTCGCCGTCTCGCGCTGCACGGGCATCACCGTCTGGGGCGTGCGCGACACCGACTCGTGGCGCTCGTCGGGCACCCCGCTCCTGTTCGACGGCAGCGGCAACAAGAAGGCCGCCTACACCTCGACGCTCAACGCGCTGAACGCGGGCGGCACCACCAACCCGCCCACCACCCCGCCGCCGACCACCCCGCCGCCCACGACCCCGCCCCCCACCACCGCCCCGCCCACGACCCCGCCGCCCACCCAGCCGGGCGCGTGCACGGCGGCCTACCGACTGGTCAACTCGTGGCAGGGCGGCTTCCAGGCCGAGGTCGTCGTGACGGCCGGTTCCGCCCGCACCGGGTGGACCACGTCGTTCACCCTCCCGGGCGGCACCAGCATCAGCCAGCTCTGGAGCGGCACCCTGACGTCCTCCGGGTCCACCCACACGGTCCGCAACGTGTCCTGGAACGGCAACCTCGGTGCCGGGCAGAGCACCACCTACGGATTCACGGGCACCGGCTCCGCGCCGTCTTCCGCCACGGTCTCCTGCAGCTGACCAACCACTCCGGCTGACTCCCGGAACCCCGGTGGCCGAGCGCTCCGATCCCCTTGTCGGCGCGCTCGGCCACCGGTCTCTTTGTTCGCTCGCCCGTCTGGGCATGGCCTTCCGGGCCTCACGGACCTAGGCTGGAAGTGGTTGTTCGGCCGACGATTACGCGGCGGTGAGCACGTCATGACCTGGACCTTCTCCGCGCGGCGAGCGCGGGTACCCGACCCCCTGGTCACGCTGCGCCTCCAGGTCCGCCTCGGCGAGCTCGCCGACGAGCTGCGCCGTGTCGAGGAAGATCCCGGCGTGTACGCGCGGGCCCACCACTGGCACGCAGCGCAGTCCGCGTACGACGCGCTCCTGCGGGAGGCGTGCCGCCTCGCCGGCCTGCCCACCGAGCCCGCTCCCCTGCGCGCGGACCAGCGGGCCGCGGCGGACGAGCGGCTGCGGGAGGAGCTTGAGCTCAGCTCGCGCGGCTGGTCCTGGTGAGCCGGGCGGTCGCCGGCGACCGGGCCCCGTCGGGCCGGACGGCCGCTTGGCACGCTATTTTGCGTCGGCGTAGCTCTCCACCACGGCCACGCTGAGCGGGAAGTCCACCGGGAAGCCGGCGAACAGCAGCCGCCCGGCCTCCTCGGCCGCCGCGCGCACCTCGTCGGCCACGGCGTCCGCGAGCGCCACGGGTGCGTGCACCACCACCTCGTCGTGCAGGAAGTAGACGAGGTGCGGCCTGCGGGCGAAGGGCTCGGGCGTGAGCCCGGGCTCGATGTCGGCCTCGCCGAGGGCCCAGAGCCGGCGCCGGATGGACGCGACCCAGCACAGCGCCCACTCCGCGGCGGTGCCCTGGACCACGAAGTTGCGCGTGAACCGGCCCCAGGCGCGCGTCTGGGAGCGTGCGCGGGACTGGGCGTCGGCGCCGGCGTCCTCGTCGAACGCGCTGCCCTGGACGCTGGCCCACGACTCGCCCGGGGGCGGCGACGAGCGCCCGAGCCGCGTGCTGACCACCTCGCCGCGCTCCCCCGCCCGCGCGGCCCGCTCCACCAGCTCGATGGCGTCCGGGAACGCCTTGGCGAGCTTGGGCATCACCTGCGCGGAGACGCCCGTGGTGCCGCCGTACATCGCGCCGAGCATGCCGACCTTGGCGTGCTCGCGGGTCTCGACGGCCCCGGTGGCGACGATGCCCGCGTAGAGGTCGGTGGGCGTCCCGTCGTGGGTGCGTCCGGCGGCAGCCATGCGCTCGTCGCGAGCGAGCCCGGCGAGGACGCGGGGCTCGAGCTGGGCCGCGTCGGCGACGACGAACGTCCAGCCAGGATCCGCGAGCACCGCCCCGCGCACGTTCTTGGGCAGCTGCAGCGCCCCGCCGCCGCTCGACGCCCACCGTCCCGTCACGACGCCGCCCACGATGTACTCCATGCGGAACCGGCCGTGCGGCGCCCAGGTGTCGAGCCAGGTCCAGCCGTTCGCGGTCCACAGCCGGTAGAGCGACTTGTACTCGAGTAGCGGCTCGACCACCGGGTGGTCGAGCCGCTCCAGCTCCCACTTCCGGAGGCTCCGCGCCCCTACGCCCGCGTACTCCATCGCCTTGAGCAGGTCGGGGTGGGAGTCCGGGTTGAGGGTGGGCGGCGCGTCGAGCGCGTCGCGGATGCGCTGCACCAGGGCCTCCAGCCGCTCGGGTCGCGCGCCCAGGCGGGGACGCGGGCCGAGCGCCTCGGTGAGGATGGCGTCGTGGACGTCGGCCCGCCACGGCAGTCCGGTGTGGTGCATCTCGGCGGCGGCGAGCGCCCCTGCCGACTCCGCGGCGAGCAGCAGGCGCAGGCGCCCGGGGTCCGCGCTCGCCGCGACGGCGCCGAGCTGGGCGGTCAGCTCGGCGAGGGGGTCCAGGCGGTCGCCCGGCTCGCGGTCGCCCGGCCGGGTGTCCGACGTCGGCCGCTCGCCCTCCGTACCCGGCTCGCCCTCGCCCTGTCTGCCCTCCCCGTACCTGCCCTCGCCGGGGCGGCCCTCCCCCGGGCGGCCCGGGCGGAGGGTGCCGAGCCGGCGGACGGCGGCGGCGCCCTCGAGCTCGAACAACGCCTCGGCGGCGGGCTCTCTCCCGAGCCCGGCGCTCGTGGGCCCGGGCGGCGTGGGCACGAGCCCGTCCCAAGGCCCGCGTGGCGCCGCGGCGAACGCGGTGCCCGCCGTCAGGGCGGAGGCGCGGAGGATCGCGTGAGCCAGGCGCAGGTCGTGCGAACGGTCCACCCGGACCCCGGCGGTGAGGAGCTCGGGGTACCACTTGTTGGTGTCGTCCCACGTCCACCGGACAGGGCCCGGCGCGGACCGGACCTCGTCGGCGAGGTGAGCCGCCGGGAGGTGGCGCGGTTCGCCCGGCCGTGCGCCGCCGTCGGGCACCCCGATTTCGGGGACCGCGACAGAGCCCACCGTCGCGGCGGGCTCCTGCGTGAGGACGACATGCACGCAGCCAGTCTGCCTTCCGCCACCGACACTCATCGCAACCTGCCTCCTCAGTGAGCTCGACCGGGCCGAGCGCTTCGGCAAGGCGCCGCAGGGGGCGAGATGACGCGAGACCGGCCGAGAGCCGACGCGTCGGCGCTATCCGTGTAGCCACTTCGCGCGGACGTGCTCACTGTGTCGGCGACGGGGCCGATCACGCCGGGCGACCGTGGCGCGCGACCGCGACCCTGCGCGCCGGGTCTGTCAGGACGCCCACGCAGTCGAGCCACTGCTCCACCGCGCCCTCGGCGGGCAGCGCCCGGACGGCCTCGTCGGTGATGGCGTCGGCGAGCACCTCCGGGACGCCGCGCAGGCCGCGGAACGGCCGGTCGAAGAACTGCTGGGTGGCCGGGCCGTCGAGAGCCGGGAGACCCACCTCCCGCTGCCGGTCGTGCACCGCGTCGCACGCCGCTGCCAGGGCCGCGTCCCGTTCCTGCCAGGTGGCCGCCGCGAGCGCCTCGGCCAGCGGCTGGGCCGCAGTGGCCGCGACGGGGAGCCGGGCGAACAGCGTGCCCGACCACTTCGGGTACGGCGGCCACCGGCGCTCGGTGAGGAACCCGAGGCGGACCAGGCTCCCGGCCAGGCGGGCGGCGACGATCCGGGAGCCGAGGTCGTCGCCCCGGGCGCCCGTGCGGCCGACGAAGGACAGCTCCTGGCCCAGGCGGCGCCACTCGGCGGCGAGGACGTGCAGCCACACGTCGTGCGGGTACCACGCGAGGCGCTGCCGGATGCGGGTGATCTCGCCGGGACCGTCCTCGAACACCGGGCCGGCCGTGACCTCAAGGATCGACTGACCGGTGAGCGCCAGCCAGTCGGCGGGCGCGAGGTCCCGGCTCACGTCCAGACCGGTGCGCGACCGGGCGAAGCCCGCGGCGTCGGCCACCTCGACGCGCTGCCGCACTTGCCGGTCCCAGGTGGTGCCGAACCGCGTGGGCAGGCCGCGGTAGGTGCCGGGCAGCTCGGCCTCCAGCAGCGCGTCCACCTCCTCGACGCGGTCCTCGGTCACCAGGAGGGTGAGGCGCAGGCCCCAGTCGTGGTCGCGCGAGGTCTCGTCGTCGAGGCCGAGCACGTCGGAGCCCGACCCCAGGCGGGCGGCCGCGCGGGGCAGCCCGGGCAGCCCCCGGTCGAGGACCGGCCGCACCACCTCGGTCCAGTACGCGCGGGCCAGGTCCGTCCCGGAAGCCGGGGACGCGGTGTCTGCGGTCACGGTCGCGATCCTGTCAGCCCGTCGCGCCGCGCCGCCACGGCTTTCCGTAGTCGGGGCGGAGCCTGCGACAATGCGTCGGTGCGCAAGATCCGTCAGAGCCAGAAGCTGCGTGGCGTCCGCTACGACGTCCGCGGGCCGATCCTCGTCGAGGCCGAGCGCCTCGAGGCCGAGGGGCATCGCATCCTCAAGCTGAACATCGGCAACCCGGCGCCGTTCGGGTTCGAGGCGCCCGAGGCCATCCTGGCCGACGTGATCCACCACCTGCCGCAGGCGCAGGGCTACAGCGACTCGCGGGGCATCTACTCCGCGCGCACGGCGGTGGCGCAGTACTACCAGTCCCGCGGCCTGCACGACGTCCACGTGGACGACGTGTTCATCGGCAACGGCGTCTCCGAGCTCATCTCGATGGTGCTGCAGGCCTTCGTCGACGACGGCAACGAGATCCTCGTCCCTGCCCCGGACTACCCGCTGTGGACCGGTGCCGTGACCCTCTCGGGCGGCACGGCCGTGCACTACCGGTGCGACGAGTCGAACGGCTGGATGCCCGACCTCGCCGACATCGAGTCCAAGATCACCGAGAACACGCACGCGCTGGTCATCATCAACCCGAACAACCCGACGGGCGCCGTCTACAGCAAGCAGATGGTGGAGGCGCTGGTCGACATCGCGCGCCGCCACGACCTGGTCGTCTTCGCCGACGAGATCTACGAGAAGATCCTGTTCGACGACGCGGTGCACCACCACGCCGCCACCGCCGCCGGTTCCGACGTGCTGTGCCTGACGTTCAGCGGCCTGTCGAAGGCGTACCGCGTCTGCGGGTACCGGGCCGGCTGGGTGATGATCTCGGGGCCCACCGAGCTCGCCGAGGAGTTCCTCGAGGGCCTGACCCTCGTGGCGAACATGCGGATGTGCGCCAACGTGCCCGCGCAGCACGCGATCCAGACGGCGCTCGGTGGGTACCAGTCGATCGACGAGCTGATCGTGCCCGGCGGCCGCTTCTACGAGCAGAGCATGCTGGCGCACCGGCTCCTCAACGAGATCCCGGGCGTCTCCTCGGTCAAGCCGCGGGGTGCGCTGTACTGCTTCCCGCGGCTGGACCCCGAGGTCTACCCGATCGACGACGACCAGCAGTTCGTCATCGAGCTCCTCCGGGCCAAGAAGATCCTGGTCACGCACGGGTCCGGGTTCAACTGGCCCGAGCCCGACCACTTCCGGCTCGTCACCCTGCCCGACGTGGACGTGCTGGAGGAGGCGATCGGCCGGATCGCCGACTTCCTGGCGGTCCGCCGCGCGGGCTGAGCCTGGGCTGGCCGGGCCGACCCGACTGGCCGCGACCAGGTAGTTGTTCCCCGTCCCGGCTTCGGACGGGGAACAACTACCTGGTCGCCGCCGCGTCAGCCTGCCTGCACCTGCACCACGGCGCGCGCCCGGCCCACCACGAAGGCCGTCCGCAGCACCGTGCCCGGGTCGAGCGCCCCGGCGCCGCCCACGAGGTCGGCGCCCACGAGGTCCGCCGCCGCGCGCTCCAGCGTCACGAGCCCGAGGTTCCGTGCGAGGGCGCGCGCCTGTTCCGCGTCCGACCGCTGCCGCGCCGACAGCCGCGAGCGCCCCGTCGCCGCCACCGCGGTGAGGACCTCGCCCAGCAGGAGACAGGCCCGTTCCGCGGGAGCGGGCGGCGGGCCCGACGACGCCACGACGGTCGCCTTGGCCCGCAGCGCCTTGAGCCGCGCGAGCCGACGACGCCAGCCGGCCCACCACCGGGCGCCCGAGTCGACCCGCCAGGCGGGCGTGACCGTGGGGCTGACGAGCACGATCCGGCCCGAGCCGTCCCGCGTGAACAGGCCCACCGGCTCGTCGCGGCCGTCGTGCCGCTCGACCGCCACGGCGACCAGCGAGTGCCCGGCCACCACCACCGACAGCAGCGCCTCGCACGCCGCCTCGTCCGCGGCGGGCAGCCGGAGGAGCAGGGCGGCGCCGTCGGAGCCGGTGATCCGCCAGGTCACGTCCTGCCGCACCTCGTCGACGCCGACCTCGCCCGCGTCGCGGACCATGACGAGCCGTACTTGCGCGGGCCGCCGGCCGAAGCCGACGACGTCGCGCGCCGCCGTGCCGGCCCCGGTCCGGGTCGCGACGTCGAGCAGCTCGTCGGCGTCGAACCCGCCGAGGAGAGCGATCCGTGGGCTCCCGCCCGCGCCGAGGGCGCCGTCCGGCCGGAGGCGGACGTTCCGCAGCGCGACGGGGCCCTCGGTGAGCCGCGCCAGGGACGCGCTCCAGAGCAGGGGCAGGTCCCAGCTGCGCCGGAACGACGGGTCCGTGCCCGACGCCCGGCCGGTCACCACCGTCCGCACCCGCCCCTCGGCCGGGTCCCAGCCCACGTACGACAGGCCGCGCGAGCCGCCGGGCGCGGTCCACCACCGCACGCCGAGCGGCAGGAAGCGTTCGAGGTCGGTCTCGTCGTGGTCCTTCCCGGCCGCGTCCCCGCCCGACGCGGGGCGCGGGGCGGCGGGCCCACGGTCCGCCGAGGTAGTTCCGCCGTCCGACGAAGCCACTACCTCGGCCACAGGATCCGCCGAGGTAGTTCCTCCGTCTGACGAAGTGACTACCTCGGCGGGAGGTTCGGCGGGCGTGTCGGCGGCCGTGGCCAGCACCTCGCACAGCGCCCACACCTCGGCGAGGGCGTCGAGCACGTCGCTCTCGTCCACGCTGTCGTCCCGGGTGACGAGGTCCTCCACGAGCCCGGCGGCGGTCCGCACGAGGGCGTCGAGCCGCACGCCGTGCACGCGCTCGAGCCCTGCGAGGCGGGAGCGGCCCGCCACCGCACGGAGCGCGTCGGCGTCGTCCCGGCCGAGGTGCGACAGGCCCGTCTCGACGAGCTGCGCGACCGCCGAGCGAACCTCCGCGAGCGCCTCCTCCCGGCGTCGGACGGCCGTGGCCCTCGCGGCGGCGCGGGCCGCCAGCGTGCGGGCCGAGACCGCGCGAGCGGACGGCGCCGCCTGGGGCATGATCCCGGTCCCGCCGTCGGCCGCGGCACCCGCCTCGGGGAGCGCCGGCGCGACCTCCCGCGCCCACAGGCACGCGGCGAGCACGTGCTGGCACACACCCGCCGTGGGGCAGTCGCAGGCGACGGACGCCGGGCCGCGGCGGTCGAGCCGCACCCGGAACGCGCCGACGGTGAGCGCCGCGCCCTTCGCGTCCTCCTCGGCGACGGCGACGTCGTCCTTGCGGGCGCGGCGCAGGAGGCCCGCGTTCCCGAGCGCGACCAGCGCCGCGTCGTCGAGGCCGGCGTAGGCCGCGGCCCAGGCCCGGGTCGTCGTCGTGCCGCTCACGTGAGCACCTCTCCCAGCCACTCGGCGAAGCGCTCGGGGGTGAGCGCCGCGATCTCCATGCCCGCGTCGGCGAGCCGCCGCGCGGTGGCGCGGTCGTACACCGGCTCGGCGGCCTCGTCGAGCGCCGCGAGGCCCAGCAGCTTCACGCCCGACGAGGACAGCCGCCGCACCGCCGCGAGCAGCCCGGACAGCGAACCGCCCTCCTCGAAGTCGCTCACGAGCGCGACGACGGTCCGCGACGGGTTGCGCACCTCCTGCTCCGCGTAGCGGACGGCCTTCCCGATGTCGGTGCCGCCGCCGAGCTGGGCGGTGAGGAGCACGGACACCGGGTCGTGGGACAGGTGCGACATGTCCACGACGCTCGTGTCGAACAGCACCAGCCGCACGTCGATCCCCGGGAGCCCGGACAGGATCCCGGCGCAGACCGCCGAGTAGAGCAGCGACGCCGCCATCGACCCGGACTGGTCCACCAGGACGATGACGTCCCAGGTCAGCGCCCGCTTCGCCCGGGACGAGAAGCGCAGGTCCTCGACCACCATCCGGCCCTCGGCGTCGATCCGGCCGAGGTTGGCCCGCAGCGTCCGCTTGCCGTCGAAGTTGCGGGCGACGCGGTGCATCGACCGGCGCGAGCGGTCCAGCCGCCCGCCCACGGCCGTGACGAAGCGTGGCCGCAGGCGGCGCACCACGTCCTCGACGACCCGTTCGATGACCCGGCGCAGGCCCGCGGCCGCGCCCGGCTCGAGCCGCCCACGCACCTGCAGGAGCGCGGTCGCGAGCTCGCGGCTGGGCTCCAGCGCCTCCACCGCGCCCTCGTCGGCCAGCAGCTCGGTGAGGCCGTACCTGCCTACGGCCTCGACCTGCATGCGCTCGAAGGTGTCACGGGGGAACAGCGACCGGGCCTCCCCCAGCCAGCCCAGCGCGGTCCAGTCGACGCCGCGCGGGGACGACGGGTCGAGGGACCCGCCTCCGCCCGGCTTGTCGTGCTCGCCCCGCCCGGTCCGGTGGCCGCGGGCCGTGTACTCGCGGTCGTAGAGGTAGCGGAGGGTGCGCTCCAGGCCGGCGTCCTCCGGCGGGACGGTCAGCTGCTCGGCGGCGTACCGGCCGAGGACCAGCCGCCAGCGCCGGGCCGCCTCCTCGTCGGAGACGCCCGTCGTCGTGGTCCCCGCCGTCCTGGTGCCCGTCAGGGCGTCCGTGCTGCTCATCGCTCCGCTCCGCTCCATCGCGCGAGCCCGTCACGGGCCAGGACGGCCGCCAGCTCGCGCTCGAGGACCAGGCCGGCGGCCAGGTCCTGCTCCGTCAGGTCGACGCGCACGTCGACCTCGTGCGCCCGCACGCCGGTGCTCGCCGCCACCCGTTGCGCGAGGCGGTGGGTCTCCGTGGGACGCAGCCAGGTGAACGCCCGGCGCAGGTCGGGCAGCACGGCGAGGAAGGCCTCGGGGGCAAGCCGGCGCAGCGCCTCGTCGACCGCGTCGAACAGCTCGGGCGTGTGCAGCAGGAGGTCCGGCGCCGCCCGCAGGACGCCGCCGAGGAACCGGGCCGCGAGGCTCGGGTCGGCCCCCGCCTGGAGGGCTCCGCGCACCCGGGCGACCAGGACGTCGTCGGTCACCTCGCCGTCCACCGAGCCCAGCGCCACCAGGGCGCCACGGACCGACGGCGCCGTGGCGGCGTCCTCCCGCAGGCGCGCGAGCTCGCGGGAGGCCGCGACGCCGGGGGCCGCGGCCGCGCGCGATGCGCCAGCCGCGCCGGGTCGGGCCCGCGCCGCCTCACGTACCAGCGTCCGCAGCGCCACGACCGTCGCGACGGCGGTGTCCTCGTCCTCGGGGCGCGCGCGGCCGACGTCGGGCACCAGGTAGGCCGCCGTGGCGAGCGACTGCCCCACGAGATCGAGGAGCGACCCCGCGTGCGCCTCGGCGCCGAGCTCGGTCCGCGCCCGCCAGAGGTGGAGCAGGCGCTGCCCGCCGCCGACCACGGACGCCAGGTCCCGGTCCACGTCCAGCGACGAGCGCAGGAGCGCCGCCAGCCGGGGCAGGTGGTCGCCGAGACCCATCACGAGGGCCTGCGCCATGAGGGTGGCCGCGCCGTCCACCGCCTGGGGCGCCTGAGCTGCGGGGCCACCCGAGGCCGCGGCCGGGCCACCGCCCGGGCTGCCGCCCGCTCCGGGGCCGTTCGCCCCCGCAGTCCCCGACGCGACCTCGGCCAGCCGTGCCTCGGCCGCGCGCAGCCGCGCGAGCGCCACGGCGTCGAGCGTCGCGCCCAGGTGCGACAGCTCCACGAGCCGCGCCTCCACGAGCGGCGTCCACGCGTACTCCCACTCCTCGAGCAGGAGGCCGAGGCCGCGCCCGGCCACGTGGTCGGGGCCGGACACCTGGCGCCCGAACCCGCTGCCCACGAAGTCGAGCAGGGCCAGCACCTCTCGCCGCGCACGGTGGGCCGGGGTGCGGCGGGCGTCGAGACGCGTGGTGCGGGGCACCGAGTCGTCCACGGTCAGCCGCACCTGGCGGACCCGCTCGCGGGCGTCCCGGACGAGCGGCGGGGACGCGCTGCCGGGCGGCACCTCGCCCAGCGCCCGGCCGCCGAACACCTCGGCGACGGCGAGGCCGAGCGGACGGTCCACGCCCACGCCGCCGTCGTCCTGGAGGAACGACGACGTGATCGCGTCGAGCACGTCCGTGCGGCCCGGGAAGGGCCGCCCGCGCAGGTCGGCCAGCCGCACGGCCTGCTCCGCGCCCGCCGACACCTGCGGCAGGCTCACCGCGTGCCCCCGGTCCGCGGCGGCCCGCGCCACGTCGACAAGGACCTCGACGGCGAGCCGCGAGGCGCCGGCTGCGCCCGCTGTACCCGCTGCGCCCGCCAGGCCGCCCCCGCCCGCCAGGTCGGTCGATTGTCGCCGCGTCGGTCCGTCTGGTGACGGACGCCGCGACAACCGACCGACGCCGGCGCCGACGCCCACGCCCACGCCAGGGCCGGCGCCCACGCCACCGTCACCTGCTGCCGTGCCCGCGCCGTGCGCCAGGTCCGCCTCGTGCGCCGCGAACAGGCGCTCGTAGTACCCGGGCGTCGGCATGCCGGCGCCGTACCCGCGGAGCCCGTCGAGCCGCTCGTGGTCGTAGCGCACCAGCCAGGCCTCGGCCGAGGCGACCTCGCCGTACCCCTCCGCGGGCCACCGGTCGCGCACGACGGCGCCCTCGGGCGCGCCGGAGAGCGCCTCGACGAGGGCCAGCGTGTGGAACGCCCCGGTCACCACGAGGACCGGGCCGGAGCCTGCGAGCCGCTCGACGTGCTCGGCCACCCTGGCCGACATGCGCGCCTCGCGGTCGAGCGACCCGTCCGCCGCGAGCACGGCCTCCTCATAGTCGAGCCGCGCGAGCGCGGCCCAGGCGAGGACGTCGTCGAACACGACGCGCCAGTCGCTCAGCTCGCCCGCGGTCCGGGCCTCGAACAGGTGGTCCCAGACCTCGTCGTGGTCGCGGCAACCGAGCCGCCGCGCCACGGCGGCGATCGTCTCGGAGTGCGCCAGGTAGCGCTCGGACATGAGCGTGGTCTGCCCGTCCTCGCCCCGCTCACCCGGCCCCGGCTCCCCCTGCTCCCGCTCCCCCGCTCCACGCTCGCCCCACGGCCGGTCCACGAACGCCAGCTCCGCGCCGGCGGCGTGCCCGGCGCGCAGCGCCACCCACTCCGGTGAGAACCGCGCGAGGGGGTAGAAGCCCGACCCGGAGTCGCCGAGGCTCAGCACAGCCACCGGCGGGCGGGTCTCCTCGTGGAGCAGCGCCGGGATCAGCGCCGTGTACTCCTCGGGACCCTCGATCAGCACGGCCGACGGCCGCAGCTCCTCGATCGCCGCCCCCACCGCCACGGCGCACGCCGGGCTGTGGTGCCGCACGGGCGCGAGGTGGATGCCGCGAGCGCGCAGCGTCCCGATCGCCTCCGCCGCCCGCCGGAGCCGCTCAGGGGCCGCGTCCCAGGCTGCGCGGGCAGCGCCCGCCGAGAAGGAGCCCGCCACCTCCAGGTCCGTCGTCGTCATGGTCGTCACCGCCACAGCGGCTCGGCCGCGGTGAAGAAGTCCTTCCACCGGGAGTCCGAGCGGGCCCGCTCGCGCACCACGTTGTCGACGTAGTGGCGGAGGCGCCGCGCGTCCTCCTCGTCGCCCTTGAGCGCGACGCCCGCGACCTGGCGCGCCACCTCGGCGGCGGTCACCACGCCGTCGCCGAGGTAGCGGGCCTCGAGGCTCGCCGCGACCGCCACGTTCACGGCCTCCGCCGTGGACATCACGGTCTCGGGCCGCTTGACGGGGGCACCCTCGCGAGTGGTGCCCACCCGCAGGTCCTGGAACACCGTGACCAGCACCTCCAGCACGTCCCGCGAGAGGGGCGGGCGCTGACCCACGGGGCCGAGCTCCGCCGTGAGCTGCCGCTCGACCAGCTCGATCTCGAAGTCGCGGTCGCGGACCGGGGCGACGGTCTCGAAGCTGAAGCGGCGCTTGAGGGCTGCCGACATCTCGTGCACGCCCCGGTCCTTGAGGTTGGCCGTGGCGATGACGTTGAACCCCGGGCGGGCGGCCACGCGAGTCTCGCTGCCGAGCTCGGGCACCATGAGCTGCTTCTCGGACAGGATCGACACCAGGGTGTCCTGGATCTCGGGCGCGCAGCGCGTGATCTCCTCGAACCGCACCACCTTGCCGTCGCGCATGCCGCTGTAGATCGCCGACGGGACGAGCGAGCGCTCGCTCGGTCCCTCCGCGACCAGGAGCGCGTAGTTCCACGAGTAGCGCAGGTGGTCCTCGGTGGTGCCGGCCGTGCCCTGGACCGTGAGGTTCGACGTGCCGGACACGGCGGCCGCGAGCAGCTCGGAGAGCATCGACTTGGCGGTACCCGGCTCGCCCACGAGCATCAGGCCCTGCCTGCCGAGCAGCGACACCACCGCGCGGTCGACCAGCGGGTCGTCGCCGTAGAACTTGCGCGAGACGCCGAGCGCCTCGTCGCCCACGATGAACGCCCGCACGGCTCGGGGGCTCAACAGCCAGCCCGGCGGCAGCTCCGCGCCCCGGTCGGCGTCCCAGCGCGCCAGCGTGGCGAGCTCGTCGGCGTACCGGACCTCGGCCGAGGGGCGGAGCTCCGCGGCGGGTGCGGTGGTGGTCTGGGTAGTCATGTCGTCCTTCGTCATGGTCGTATCAGTGTCCTTCTTGGCTTCCGTCGGCCTTGTCTCGCTCGGACCCTGCGGGAGGCAGGGGTCAGTACTCGCTCTTCTTCTCCCAGGCGGCGTCGAACGCCCCTGCCTCGGCCACGGTGACGTAGTCGCGGTACGCCTCGGCGACGAGCACGGGCGGCACGTCCGCGACGGGCACGAGCCCGCGGTCCCCGTAGGTTCCGGTGCGGCGGAACACCAGGTCGGTGACGGCCGCCGCGATGTTCTCCTCCGGCAGGAAGGCGCCCGTGAACTCGATCTCCACGGTGATCCCCGCGCTCGGGTACTCCTTGAGGTACGACGTGAACCAGCCGGCGTCCTCGGCCTGCGACCGGGAGTAGCCGAGCTTCGTGGCGCGGCCGCGCACCGAGAAGCTGTCGGTCAGCCAGCCCCGGTGGTCGCTGATCCGCAGGGCGTCCTTGGCGAGCTCCGGCAAGGTGACCCCGAGCTGGTCGAACAGCGGCGCGATCTCGTAGTCGGCGAGGTGCTCCCGCCACGCTGCCGCGTCGTCGCCTGCGGACCCGGAGGCCAGGGTGACGGCGTGCGCAAGCGCCACCACACCGTCGCCCCCACCCCACGAAGTGTCCTTGCTTCGCTGCGGCACTTCGCGGGGACCCCGGGGATCGGGCAGCGTCACGTCCTCGTCGTCGACGGCGATCAGCGCGCCGCCGTCGCCCGGCCGGAAGGCCCGCTGGGCGTCCGTGCCCGGGGCGACGAGCCACACGAGGCGCGCCGCGAGACGCGACATCACGGGGTGGTCGAGCACGAACTCGCGCCACTCCTCGGCGGTCCAGGTGCGGCCGGTGCACATCGCCTCGTAGAGCCGCTGGGTCTGGAGCGTCACCACCGCCTTGAGCTCCTTGCGGCTCGTGGCCAGCTGCGCCTTGGCGGCGGCGTACTCCTCGGCG
This sequence comes from Antribacter gilvus, assembly GCF_003946865.1. Taxonomy (GTDB): domain Bacteria; phylum Actinomycetota; class Actinomycetes; order Actinomycetales; family Cellulomonadaceae; genus Antribacter; species Antribacter gilvus. The sequence goes on along the minus strand of NZ_QXTH01000016.1, from coordinate 59,430 downwards.
TCGTCCCCGGCGCGCTGCGCCGGAAGGGCCTTGACCACCTTGCCCTCGGCGTTGCGCAGCTCCACGGTGTACGACGGCGTGATGCGGCCGGTCACCTCCCTGCCGCCGAGGTCGAACCGGAGGATGCCGTCGTCGTCGAAGCCCGCCGTCTGGACCGTGCGGTCGGCGAGCTGGTCGGCGCTCCACCCGCGCCGGTCGGCGATCTCCTTGGCGAGGTGGGACGCCACCTCCTGGACCGTCTTCTGCTTGAACCGGCGGGAGACGGCCAGGAGCTGCTGCACGGCTGCCCGGTCGCCGTTCGCCGCGAGCGCCCGGACGAGCGCCTCGGCCTGGGACCGCCGGCCCTGGTGCGTCTTGAGGTACTGCTGGGTCACTGCGGCGAGCTCGGCGCCGCGCGCGCCGACGGTCAGCGCGAGCAGGCCCTTGTCCTTGACCGCCGAGCCGAGATAGGTGCCCTGGTGCTCGCGGAACAGCTCGCGGTAGTGGTCCTCGACCGACTTGGCGGCCTCGGCCTCGTAGTACTGCGGGTACTGCTTGGCGTAGCGCTGGGCGTTGTCGTAGCGCTGCTGGGCGCTCGCCTCGGCGTGCCTCCGGCTCTCGTCCACCGTGGGGTTCCGGGTGTCCTGGGCCACCCAGGCCCGCAGGACGAACGAGCCGAGGGCCGTGCGGGACGGCTCGTCGAGCAGCGAGACGTAGCGCGCGAGCAGCCCCTCGCCGCTCGGGTCCTTGAGCTTGCAGGCGAGAACCACCCACCAGCGGGCGATCTCCCGGGGCACGGCGTCGCCGGTGGCCCAGCGAAGCTCGGGCAGGCCTTCGAAGGGGAACCACCCGAGGCTCGCGGGCATGCGGGCCCGGAGACCCTTCGTCGCCTCGGCGAGGAGCACGTCCGGCGCGAGGTCGGCCGAGATGTCGGCACCCAGGGACTCCAGGGCGGTGAGGAAGGCGGCACGTACCGCCTCGCGGCGCTCCTTGCTGAGCGCGGCCCGGAGCGCGGGGACGGACGCGGGGTCACCCAGGCGCGCGAGCCAGGCCGCAGCGGTGATGCGGATCTCGCTCTTGCCGTCGCTGAGGCCCTGCTCGGCGAGCGTGCGGGCGCCTGCGTGGGACTCGAGGGCACGCTGGGCAGCGAGGCGGTGGGTCTTGCCCTCGCCGAGCGCGATGGCCGTCACCCGCGGCAGCAGCACGGGCGGGAGCGCGGGGAACTCGCCGAGGATCTGGAGAACCCGGGCGGGCGACCCGCTGTTCTGGGTGCCCTCGGAGCGGCCGAGGAAGCGGTCGAGCGTCTCGACGCGCCCGGCGAAGTAGGCCCACATCGCGCGGGCAGGGATCTCCTCCACGCCCCACCAGCGGTGGAACACGAGCTCCTCGATCGCCTTCTCAGCCTCCTGGACGCCCACCCAGGCGAGGGCCTCGTGGAGCTGGCGCAGGTCGGTCGTCTCGCCCAGGTGCTCACGCACCTTCCACCACAGGCGGTTGTCCGAGCCCTCGACGAGGAATGCCACCCGGAGGCGGTGCAGCAGCGTGGGGTTCGGCACCTGCACGAGGGACCGGTCGGACAGCCACCACGCGGCGGCCGCGCTCTTGCGACGCGCTGCGGCGGTGACCGGCTCACGGCCGGACAGCAGCGCGTCGATCCGGCGCAGGTCGTCGTCCGTGATCTCGGACAGGCGCTTCAGCTTGTCCAGGGCGCCGCGGAGCGGCCACTTCTTGGGGTTCGCGTCGGGGAGCTTCTTGGCGTTCTCGGCGACCTGCTTCGCCGTGACGATGTGCTCGTCGAGGAGACGGCGGGCAGCGACGGGCCAGTCGGGTCCGAGGTCGGACTCCGCCAGCGGCTCGTACGGCGGCACGTCGATGGTCGTCGCGTCCGGTCCGCCCTCGGCCCCGGCCTCGAGGGCGTGCGCCCGCTCGATGGTCTGGGTCAGGAGCTTGAGGCGCGCGGCCGAGGCCTTCTGCTCCGTGGCCCCCGTGACAGCCACCTCGAGGGCGGTGAGGCCGCCCTGGGCGGCGGCCAGGCGGGTGACCACGCCCGCGAGGCGGGCCGGCGGTGCTGTCAGGAGGAACGGGGTCAGGAGCCGGACCTGCTCCTCGTCCGGCAGCGTCGCCAGCAGGGCGTCGGCCGCCTCGCGGACCGACTTGGCCGGGTCGGCCGCGAGCGTGGCCACGAGCCCCGCGTGCGCCTCCAGGGTGCCTGCCGCCTTCACGTGCTCGCAGAACGCGACGCGTCCGTGGGACGTGAGCGTCGGCACCGCCTCCGCGACCGCGGCCTGGTGGCTGGCCAGGAACTCCGCGGCGGGCGGCAGCAGGTCCCCGAGGTGGTGCCTGACCCAGGAGCGCTCGGCCGACTCCCGCTCCAGGAGCGCCCGGACGACCACCGGAACAGCCTCGGCGTCGGCGACCCCGCCGTCGCGGGCCAGGGCGACGAGGAGCTCGGGCGTCCAGCGGGCTCGCAGCGCGGCGCGGACCTCCTTCGTGACCTTGGCGTGGCCGCTCCCGTAGCCCTCGGTGGCCACGTCGTTGACCAGGACGGCGAGCCAGGCGGGCAGCGCCTCCGACGCGCGCGCCACCTCGCAGACCGCCGCCAGGAGCCGGCCGAGGCGCACGAGCTGCGGCACCGTCACGTCGCCGAGCGAGTAGAACCGCACCCGGGCCTGCACGCCCTGCTCCGTGGTCCACTTCGGCTCCACCGCCGTGAGCCGGTCCGTGTGCTGCTGCGGCACCCAGTGGGCGTAGGGCGACAGGGAACCCGGCTTCTGCAGGAGCTGGTCGAGGTCGGCCGTGGGCCGGGAGGCGAGGTCGCTGAGGATCTCCGGCCCGGAACCCTCGAGCACGAACGCCACCGCGCGCTCGTGCTGGTCGCCGCCGTCCACCTTGAGCACCCGCAGCGCATCCGCGAGCACCTGCGCCGGCACGCTGTTCCTGCGACCGAGCACCCGGTCCTTGACGTCCTGGAACATGTCTCCCCATCACCTCGTCGTCCGCACCCCTGGGTGCACGTCGGTGCACGTCAGAAAACCGGGGCCCGCCGCATCAGGCGGCGTGCGGCACAAGGTAGCGCTCCCCACCGACACGCAGGTGGCGTGGTCCGAGCACGACGGTGGATGTCGGTGGCGGGGCGTAGCGTCGGCGCGGTGAACGACCTGAGCCCGTACGGGCACCACCTCACGGAGCGGCTCGCCCTGCGGGCCGTGACCCTCGACGACCTCGAGGTGCTCCACGCCCTGCATGCCGACCCGGCGGTGTGGGAGCACTTCCCGTCGGGCAGGCACGAGACCGTCGAGCGCACGCGGGCCGACGTCGAGCGGTTCGTCGCCGGCTGGGAGGCGAACGGCCTCGGGTACTGGACGGCGTGGCGGCGGGACACCGGCGACTTCGTGGGGGTGGGCGGTGTCTCGGTGCGGCTCGGCGTCGCCTGGAACGTCTACTACCGGCTGTCCCCGGCTCAGCAGGGCCAGGGGTTCGCCCGGGAGGTCGCGTCCGCCGCGGTCGCTGCCGGGCAGGTGGTGCGGCCCGACCTCCCCGTCACCGCGTTCCTGCTGGAGCACAACGGGGCGTCGCGCGCGGTGGCAGAGAAGTCGGGCCTTCAGGTCGTCTGGCGCGGACCGGACGTGGGCAACCCCGACCCGGCCGCGGTCCGGCTCGTCCTCGCCGACCGGCCGGTCGAGACGGAGACCCTGACCACGCTCGTCACGCACGCCTGAGCTGGGCAGCGGGTGTTGTCGACGACGCCGACGACGTGCGGGGCCAGGTCCATGCGGAGCGCAGGATGAAGGCCAGGAGCAGCACCTCGAGTCCGATGGAGAGGCCGTAGAAGGAGGTCCAGGACTCACCGGCCCCGTTGAACACGGAGACGGGGATGTACAGCGATGCCACGACGAGGTTCGCTGCGCGGTTGACACGGGCGGGCAGCGTCATCGATAGCATCACCATCAGGATCGGGATCGCCATGAGCGTGAGGAAGGCGGTCAACAGCGTCTGGCTGATGTCGAACTCCCACACGAAACCGACCAGGATGTCGTCGATCACCCCGGGCTTGTACAGGGCGAAGTAGTCGACGTAGATGTACAGGAACATGAAGCTGGTCCAGGCGGCCGCGAGCTTCGCTCTGACCGATGCCGGCGGATCGTGCAGTGCTGTGGTCTGGGTGTCTGCGCTCAAGGGTCTCTCCATCGTGAGGTGGTCGTACACCCGCGCGTCGTACGGCGTACGACGTCGTACGCCGTACTATTCTCGTACGCTGTACGATCTGTCAAGCAGTTCGAGGGAGCGAGGAGTACGCGTGTCCGCGAGGGAACAACGCCAGGTCGCGTCAGACACCGGGCTGAGCAAGCAGCGGGTGGTGGTCGAGGCCTTCCGGCTCGCCGACCGCGAGGGAGTCGACGGGCTGAGCATGCGCCGGCTGGCCGGCGCACTCGGCGCGGGCGCGATGTCGCTCTACCACTACGTGGCGAGCAAGGAGGAGCTGCTGGACGCCATGATCGACGTCGTGTTCGAGGAGATCGAGCTCCCGTCCGAAGAGACCGGATGGCAGCCGGCGATGCGACGGCGAGCGGTATCCGCCCGACAGGTTCTCGCACGCCACCCGTGGGCGATCGGCCTGATGGAGTCGCGGACCTCGCCGGGGCCCGCCAACCTCCGCCACCGCGAAGCGGTCACCGCCTGCTTGCGGAGGGCCGGCTTCTCGGTCGTGATGGCGACGCACGCCAACTGGTTGCTCGACAGCTACGTCTACGGGTTCGCCCTGCAGGAAGCCAGCCTGCCGTTCGACACCGCCGACGAGCTCGCGGACCTGGCCGAGGACGTCTACCTGCCCCAGCTCCCTCCTGACGAGTTCCCCTACCTCAACGAGTCCGCCGCGGCGCTCGTCGCTGCCGGCTACGACCCGGCGGAGGAGTTCATCTTCGGCCTCGACCTCGTCCTCGCCGCCCTCGAGCCCCTGAGAACCTCCGCCTAGCGACGCTCACGCGTGCCAACGGCACGGAACGGGGCCCCCGCCTCCTGGCGAGGGCCCCGCGAAAGACGTGGAGGTCGGTGGGTCAGTCGGTCCAGCCGCCCTGCTCGGACGACCCGGACTGCTCCGTCTCCTCCGAGCCACGGGTCTGCTCCGACCGGTAGCCGGCGGACCCGGAGCCGAACTCCTCCTCCTCGGTGGTGCCCACGCTGTCGGCCGGCTCCGACGACTGCGGTACCCGGGACGGCTGCTCGCTCGACGTGCCGCCGCCCGCAGCGCCCGGGGTGTAGCCCGACGGCGCGTCCGCCGACTCGGACCCGCCGCCGAACGGTGCGTTCTCCCCCTCCGACGACGTGCCCTGGGTGGAGGACGAGCCCTCGGTGTCGTAGGACGAACCGCCCTGCCCCGGCTCCTGCGAGTACCCGCCCGACGAGCCCGCCTCCGACGAGTACCCGCCTCCGACCGACTCCGACGAGCCGAACTCGGTGGTCTCGTCCGCGTCGAGGCCGCTGCCGGCGCCGTAGCCGGTCGACGCGCCCTCCGACGTCATGTCGGACGAGCCCTGCTCCGAGAAGGTGTCCGACGACGACTGCTGCTCCTGCTCCGACTGCCGGGAGAACTCGTCGGCCTGGTCGCCCTGGCCCTGGTTGCTGTTCTCGCTCATGGTCGACTCCTTGCTGATCGCGCCCAGGGCACGCCTGGAGGCCCGCCCCCCTGCCGGCCCGGAGGAGTTCCAGGCCCCTCGTGAAACTACCCCCGGTTTCACCCCTTCGCATCAGTTGACCGGCCGGACCGGACCCCGCAGGTCCGGCCCACGAGCCGCGGTCACCTGACTTTCGTCGGTGCCACCGACCCCGCCCTCTGGTGAAGACTGGGCCGCACCCGCACCCGCACCCGCAGCCGCCCCGTCACGTCCCAGCCGCCCCGCCCCCGAGGAGGACCCCCTGCCGTCCCCGCTCGCGACCGTCGCCACCGCCGTGCTGGCGCTCGCCGTCGCCGGCATCGCCGCGGTCGTGGCGCGCTACCGCGCCCTCGCCCGGGAGCACCACGCGCAGACGGTGGCGCTCGCCGCAGACCGCGAACGCACCCGCATCGCCGAGGAGATGCACGACGCGCTGGGTCACCGCCTGGCGCTCGTCGCGCTCCGCGCGGCGGCGCTGCAGATGACGGCGGCTCCCGCCGCCGCCGAGGCGGCGTCCGAGCTCCGGCACGAGGCCGACGCGGCCGTCACGGACCTGCACCGCGTCCTCGACGTGCTGCGCGACGACGCCCCCTCGCCCGCCACGGTCGACGAGCTGGTCGCCCGGGCCCGCGCCGCCGGGGCGGACGTCCTGCGCTCCGGCGTCCGCGAGTCGGGCCCGGCGGCCCCGCTGGCGCGCGCGGTCGTGCGGGAGGCTCTGACCAACGCCCTGCGGCACGCGCCCGGCGAGACGGTCCGGGTCGACGTCGGCCCTGCCGCCCGGGGCGGGCTCCGCGTGACGGTGGGGAACCGCCTGGGCGAGCGACCGGCGTCGGGCAGCGGGCGGGGGGACGCCCGGCGGGGCGACTCCGGGCTGGCGCTGCTGGAGCGCCGCGTCGGCGCCGCGGGCGGCGGGCTCGCCCACGGCGAGCGCGACGGGTCCTTCGTCCTGGAGGCCACCCTGCCACCCGCTCCGCCCGACGCCGGCACGCACCTCCCGCCGGCACGGTCGCCCCTGGCGGTGCTCGCCCGCCAGGTGGTGCTGCCCGCCGCCGTGGCGGTCGTGCTCGTGCTCGGCTGGTACGCGTGGGCGTCCCGTGGCGCGACGCTCGAGCCCGAGGTCTTCGCCGCGATCGGGGTAGGTACAGTGCGGGCCGAGGTGGAACCGCTGCTGCCCGAACGGGAGTCGTGGGTGCGGCTGGTCCGCCCGCCGGCCGCCCTGCCCGGCTGGGAGTGCTCCCGATACACGGAGGGCAACTTCCCGCTCGCGCTCGCCACGCTGGAGGTCTGCTTCGCCGACGGCCACGTCGCGCGCCTCACGGACCTCCGGGAGCAGTCGTGGTGGTGAGCGTCCTGGTGGCCGACGACGAGCCCGTGGTGCGGCAGAGCGTCGCGACGATCCTCGGCACCGACCCCGGCGTGCGGGTGGTGGCCGAGGCCGCGTCGGGCGCCGAGGCCGTCCGCGAGGCCCGGGCGCACGCCCCCGACGTGGTGCTGCTCGACCTCCGCATGTCCGGCCCCGCGAGCCGCGACGGCCTGGACGCTGCGGCGTCGATCCTGGGGTCACGGCCCGGCCCTGCGGTCGTCATGCTCACCACCTTCGGCGAGGACGACCTGGTGGACCACGCGCTCGGGCTCGGCGTCTCGGGCTTCCTGCTCAAGAGCGGCGACCCGTACGAGCTGGTCGCCGGGGTGCGGGCCGCGGCGTCGGGCGGAGCGTGCCTGTCTCCCACCGTCGCCGCGAGGCTGATCCGGGCGCGGGCCCGCTCGAAGCCGGCGCGGGGACCGGCGGCGCCCGCGCCCCGGCTGCCCGGCCTCACCGCCCGGGAGCGCCAGGTCCTCACCGCGCTCGCCCGTGGCCTGTCGAACGCGGAGATCGCCTCCGAGCAGCACCTGACGGAGGGCACGGTGAAGGGCTACGTCAGCGCCCTCTTCCTACGGCTCGGCGTCCGCAACCGCGTCGAGGCGGCGGTCCTGGCGCACCGGGCGGGCCTCGCGGACCAGGCCTGAGCACCCTGATGCGCGCGCCGTCCGGCGCGCCTAGCCTGGACGTATCGCTACGACCACGACACGCCCCGAGACCGCGGGCGAGGTGCTGTCCCTCGCGGTCGGGGAGCTCGTGCGCCGGATCGACGACGGCGTCCCCGCAGCGATCGCCGACGAGCCGGAGGCCGTGCACCGGCTGCGCACCTCCGTAAGGCGCCTGCGGAACGTGCTCGCCGCGTTCCGCAGGTACCTCGACCGGGACGCCACCGCGGGACTCCGCGCTGAGCTCAAGGTGTGGGGCGACGCCCTGGGGCGGGCCCGCGACCTGGAGGTCCGCGCCGCGCAGCTGGCCGAGGCGGCCGACGCCGTCGGCCTCGACGAGGAGGACCGTTCCGCGCTCGTCGACGAGCTGCATGCCGCCCACGAGCGTGCCCACGCCCAGGCGGTGCGCTGGACGCGGTCCCGCCGCGGCCGCGAGCTCCGTAAGGCGCTGGCCGCGTGGGCGGACGCTCCCCCGCTCGCCGACCGGGCGGGCCGGCCCGCGAAGAAGGCGGCCCGGCGTGCCGTGCGCCGCCAGGCCGACCGCACCCTGGAGGCCGCCGGTCGCCTCGACGGGCCCGAGGCCGCCCACGCGCTGCGCAAGGCGGCCCGGCGGCTCCGGCACACCTGCGACGCGGTCCGGTCGGCCGGGCTGCTCGGCGGCCGCACGAAGGCCCTCGGCCGAGCCGGCCACCGGATCCAGTCGCTCCTCGGCGACCACCGCGACGCCCTCCTGCTCGCCGAGCACGTCCGGTCCCAGGCGGACGGCTCCCCGGCGGCCGACGCCGTCGTCGGCTGGTGCCAGGAGCGTTCCCTCGCGGCCCTGGCGGACCTCCCGGCCGCCCTGGCCGACCTCCACGCCCGCCGGGAAGCCCTGCACTGACCGGGTACGACGACGGACCGGTCACCTTCCGTACGGAAGGTGACCGGTCCGTCGTCGTACCTCAGGACTGCCGCTCAGGAGGGCGAGGTCAGCTCTCGCCGCCCGCGCTGCCGGACGTGCCGGCGGTGACGTCGAGGAGGCGGTACTTCTCGATGGCCTGGCCCACGACCTCGGCCGGGACCTCGCCGCGGCGGGCGAGGACCTGCAGGGTCTTCACCACCATGGACGGGCCGTCGATGAGGAAGTGGCGACGGGCCGCGGCGCGGGTGTCCGAGAAGCCGAAGCCGTCGGCGCCGAGCACCGCGTAGTCGCCGGGGACCCAGGCGCGGATCTGGTCGGGGACCAGGTGGTCGTAGTCGCTGGAGGCGACGAACGGGCCCTGACCCTCGGAGAGCCTCGCGGTGACGTACGGCGTGCGCGGCTCGGCCGCGGGGTTCACGAACGCGTCGTGCTCGGCGGCGAGCGCGTCGCGGCGCAGCTCGTTCCAGCTGGTCACGGACCAGACGTCGGCGGACACGCCCCAGTCCTCGCGCAGCAGGTGCTGCGCCTCGAGCGCCCACGGCACGCCCACGCCGGAGGCGAGGAGCTGGGCCTTGGGGCCCTCCGCGTCGGAGACCGCGATGCGGTGGATGCCGCGCTTGATGCCCTCGACGTCCACGTCCTCGGGCTCGGCCGGCTGGACCATCGGCTCGTTGTAGACCGTCATGTAGTACATGACGTTCTGGTCGCGGCCGTCGGAACCGTCGCCGTACATGCGCTCGATGCCGTCGCGGATGATGTGGCGGATCTCGTACCCGAAGGCCGGGTCGTACTGCACGATCGCCGTGTTGGTGCCCGCGATGAGCGGCGAGTGGCCGTCGGCGTGCTGCAGGCCCTCACCCGTGAGGGTGGTGCGGCCCGCGGTGGCGCCGATGATGAAGCCGCGCGTGAGCTGGTCGCCGGCGGCCCAGAACTGGTCGCCGGTCCGCTGGAAGCCGAACATCGAGTAGAAGATGTAGACCGGGATCATCGGCTCGCCGTGCGTGGCGTACGCCGTGCCCACCGACTGGAACGCGGCGGCGGAACCGGCCTCGTTGATGCCGGTGTGCATGATCTGGCCCTGCTCGGACTCCTTGTAGCTCAGCATCAGCTCGCGGTCGACGGCGAGGTAGTGCTGGCCGAGCGTGTTGAAGATCTTGGCGCTCGGGAAGATCGAGTCGAGGCCGAACGTGCGAGCCTCGTCCGGGATGATCGGGACGATGCGGTTGCCGAACTCCGGGGCCTTGAACAGGTCCTTGAGCAGGCGCACGAACGACATCGTCGTGGCGACCTCCTGCGTGCCCGAGCCCTTCTTCAGCAGCTCGTACGTCTTGTCGCCGGGCAGTGTCAGCTGCTTGGCCGACTGACGGCGCTCGGGGACGTAGCCGCCCAGCTTGCGGCGGCGGTCCTGCATGTACTGGATCTCCGGGGCGTCGGCGCCCGGGTGGTAGTACGGCGGCAGGTACGGGTTCTCCTCGATCTCCGCGTCGGAGATCGGGATGTGCAGCGAGTCGCGCAGCGACTTGAGCTCTTCGCCCTTGAGCTTCTTCATCTGGTGCGTGGCGTTGCGGCCGGCGAAGCCGGACCCCAGGCCGTAGCCCTTGATGGTGTGGGCCAGGATGATCGTCGGCTGGCCCGTGTGGGAGCGCGCCGCCGAGTAGGCCGCGTAGAGCTTGCGGTAGTCGTGACCGCCGCGCTTGAGGTTCCAGATGTCCTCGTCGGTCATGTTCTCCACGAGCGCCTTCGTGCGCGGGTCGCGCCCGAAGAAGTGCTCGCGGATGAACGCGCCCGACTCGGCCCGGTACGTCTGGTAGTCGCCGTCGGGCGTGACGTTCATCAGGTTGACGAGCGAACGGTCCTTGTCGGCGTTGAGCAGGGCGTCCCACTCGCGGCCCCACACGACCTTGATGACGTTCCAGCCGGCGCCGCGGAACTGGGCCTCGAGCTCCTGGATGATCTTGCCGTTGCCGCGGACGGGGCCGTCGAGACGCTGCAGGTTGCAGTTCACGATGAACGTGAGGTTGTCGAGCTGCTGCTGCGCCGCGAGCTGGATCATGCCGCGGCTCTCGGGCTCGTCCATCTCGCCGTCGCCGAGGTACGCCCAGACGTCCTGCTGGCTGGTGTCCTTGATCCCGCGGTTGTGCAGGTACTTGTTGGTCCACGCCTGGTAGATCGCCGAGGCCGGGCCAAGGCCCATCGACACCGTCGGGAACTCCCAGAAGTCCGGCATGAGACGCGGGTGCGGGTACGACGGCAGGCCGCCGCCCGGGTGCGACTTCTCCTGACGGAACCCGTCGAGCTGGTCCGCGCTCAGGCGACCCTCGAGGAAGGCGCGCGCGTAGACGCCCGGGGACGCGTGGCCCTGGAAGTAGATCTGGTCGCCACCGCCCGGGTGGTCCTTGCCGCGGAAGAAGTGGTTGAGGCCCACCTCGTACAGCGTCGACACCGACGCGTACGAGGAGATGTGGCCGCCCACCGACAGGCCGGGGCGCTGGGCGCGCGTGACCATGACGGCCGCGTTCCAGCGGATCCACGAGCGGTAGCGCCGCTCGATGGCCTCGTCACCCGGGAAGTACGGCTCCTCGTGGACGCCGATCGTGTTCACGTACGGCGTGGCCATGGACGCCGGGATGTGCACGTTGCGCTCTCGGGCCCGCCGGAGCAGGTTGAGCATGACGTACCGGGCCCGCGGGCCGCCCTTGTCGTCGATCAGGCCGTCGAACGACTCGACCCACTCCGCCGTCTCGGCGGGGTCGATGTCCGGCACAGCGCTGAGCAGACCGTTGATCAGCGGTCCGGTCTCGTCAAACGAAGCCACCAGCAACCCTTCTGTCTTGACTTCGCGGCGTCGGCCGCGTCGTCCAGATTCGTGCGGCCTAGCGGGGCGTTGTTGCCCCGGGCCGCCCTGTCAGCGTCCCGTCACGTACGGGGACCACCGGGTGGTAAGCCTCGGCGCCCTCCCACGTGACAGGTGGTCATCACACATTCTGTCCCCTTCACAGCGGGGTTGACACCATGGGCGGGTCAAGGCCGCGTGATCTGCGTTACTTATGCCCGGAATGAGACGGCGTATCAGCACGGTGAGACCCAGTCGTTGGGTCCGCATCCGGTCATGGGCACGGTGCCCGACGGCGTGGCGGCGCGCCGTCGGAGGCGCCTGGTGAGGCACTGGCACTGTGCGTGCACTACCTTTGCGACGAAAGGACGGCACAGTCGTCCAGACCAGCGACGGAAGGAACGAAGGACCAAAGTGGGACAGACCACGGATCCCCAGGGCAGTGCTGATCCCCAGGGCGCAGAACCGACCGGCGGAGCACGACTCGGCTTCACCGCAGGCCAGGTCGTGCAGGAGTTCGGCTGGGGGGACGATGTCGACGACGACCTGCGCGCTGCAGTCGAGGACGTCATCGGCGCCGAGCTGGTCGACGAGGACTACGACGACGTCACCGACGGTGTGATCCTGTGGTGGCGCGACGGTGACGGTGACCTCGGCGACGCGCTCGTCGACGTGCTGACCGTCCTCGACGACGGCGGTCTCATCTGGCTCTTCACGCCGAAGCCCGGCCGACCCGGCCATGTGGGCCACAGCGACATCCAGGAGGCCGCGACCACGGCCGGCCTGCAGACCACCAGCACCATGTCGATCGCCACCGACTGGTCCGCGACGCGCCTCGGGTTCCGTGGCCGTGGCCGCTGAGGTCCTCTCCGAAGCGGCACCACGTCCGGGAGACCCAGCACCCGACCTGACGCTGCCCGACACGCACGGCACGCCCGTCCACCTCGCCGACCTGCGCGGCGAGGCTGTGCTGGTCGTGTTCTACCCGTTCGCGTTCTCCGGCACGTGCACCGGCGAGCTCTGCGAGCTCCGGGACAACATCGAGGACTTCGAGACCGCCGGCGTGCGCCTGCTGGCCGTCTCCACCGACCCGGTCTTCACCCTGAAGGCCTGGCAGGAGAAGGAAGGCTTCGGCTTCGACCTCCTCTCCGACTTCTGGCCCCACGGCGAGGCCGCCCGCGCGTTCGGCGTCTTCGACGAGAACAGCGGGCACGCGCTGCGCGGTTCGTTCCTGATCGATGCTGACGGGATCGTCCGCTGGGCCGTGGTCAACCCTCGCGGGCAGCGCCGCGACCTCGAGGGCTACCGCCAGGCGCTCACCACGATCTGATCGGCGTCACGGTGGCCGGGCTCGTTCGCCGAGCCCGGCCACCGAAACACCGTCGGCCAGGTATTCTGAGGCGCTGCCAGGGCCTGTAGCTCAGCTGGTAGAGCGCCACGCTTACACCGTGGATGTCGTCGGTTCGAACCCGGCCGGGCCCACCACCAGGTGTTTTATGCCTGTGACCTGCGGTGACATTGCTGAGCGTGGTGGACACGCGGGGACACTCCCACCCCGAAGCGGTGGACCCTCTCGGAGTGGGCGGCGGAGTACGTGAAGTCGCGGACGCTGGCGCCGTCGACGTACCGGAACTACACCCGGATGGTCCGCGTGTACGTGGAGCCGTCGATCGGGTTTGAAATACCTCGACAAGTTTCCAACTGCACGATGGCCTGTCGAGGATCGTTGTCGTGCGTGCCGGGTTGTCGTGGCCGTGTCACGCGTCAGGTGGAGCCGCCGGCAGACGGGATCGCCAGCATGGCGACCGGGAGCCAGATCCTGAGTCGTTCGGCTGGACCAAACCCGACTGGCGCCCCGTCGAACAAGTGCCTCCTCACCTCGTCAACACTGCGTGTCGAGCCGCCTAGTACCCTCCGGTCATGAAGATCAGGGTGGACGAGGGGCGTCTCGTCCAGACGGTGGCTGAGCACGGAACCGACTGGCGGGCCTTCGGCGAGTTCGTCGGTCCGCGCGGCGAGCTCGCGTCCTACGCGCTCGGCTGGACCCCGGGTGGGAACGGCGGGCGCGTGACGGTCGGGATCGGCGTCGGCAACGAGGGGGGTGGGACGTTCCACGCGGCTGTGCGCCAGCATGAGGGCGACATCGCATACGGCCTGGTCGACGAACCGTTCGAGACGGTGCCGCAGGGCGGCCCGGACCTGACCGCGGCCGAGTCCCGGGCCCACGAGGACCTGCCGTTCGTCTGGGCGGTCGTGGACATCGTGATGGTGCGGGACAGCCGCGCTTCCTGGTTGCGGCACTGCATCCTCGGCACGACAAGCATCGCCACCGAGCAGGTGCTGGCCGGGGTAGAACCCATCCTGTCCGTCTCGCACGCCGCCGACGACGGGACATGGCAGCTCGTCGGGACGTCCGACGGAACCGTCGACAACGGCAGGATCAGCCACCTTCACCACTTCGTCGAGCACGATCCCACGCTCCTCGACGTCCTCGACCTCGAACCCGGGGAACGCGCCACACGCCGCCGCGTCGGCGGGCGATGGAAGAGGGTCGACCTGCACGGCCGCGCCACGCGCCGCTGAGAGCGGCCAACCGGCCCAGATCCCGTTCTGCGGCGCTGTATGGAAGGTGTGGAAAATCGCCAACGGGGCTACGTAAAAGTTCATCCTCCCGGCCGACCGGCCCACGACTTCCCTTCCCTCCCCATCGAGAGTGGCCCACCATCTCGATACCGGTCCCAGGCGATCGCCTACCGAGGCCCCACTCAGACAATCGACTGCTCGACTGGACGCACTCTGGCATGCTGAGTCGTATGGGCTCGGACGCGCGCCCGAAACGCGCTTCCCGATTCGGAGCGACTGCGGTCTCGATCGCAGCCACTCTGACTATCGCTGCCTGCTCGGCGAGTTCCCAGGCGAGCGCGCTGCCGTCAGAAGCCGACTATCGCGCTGCCGTGGAACAGGCGGCCGAATGCGTCGCCCAGGAAGGGTTCGACGTGAGCGAGGTCGAGCTCTCGCCCGACGGTCTCACCTACGGCTTCTCGATCACCACATCCGGCGGTGAGGATGCCACGGCGGCGGTGGACGCAGCCTACGGAGCATGCACGGCTGAACACCTCAACACCATCGAGTCCGAATACTTGAGCGGTCTCGAACTCACGGGAGCTGAACGGGAATCCGCCTACGCCGAGTTTGTCGAATGCCTCGAGGCTGCCGACGTCGATACCGTAGTGGTCGGCGACGACGAAGGAACAATCACCTCAAAGATTTCCGCCGTCGAGAAGACAGGTCTCAACGTCGACGAAGCATGGCTCTGCCAACAGAAGTACATCTTCCCAATCTTCGGGGGATAGAAGGAGATGCCCCGGTCCCGGCACAACGCACGTGGTGCCGACGGTGTGGAGGATGCAGAACGAACCCGAGACAGAACTGCCTCACGTCGTTATCCGCCCAGGGATGCCTCGATCTCTCTCGGTACCGCCAGTCCGGTCCGGCGTGCCACAGCGGCTAGACCTGCCCGGACCAACTCCGCTGCGTCGTCGGGCGACATCTCCCCGGCCCGGTCGGAGTCGAAGACGATCTCCAGCTGCGCGGCGGGTCCGGACATGACTACCCGGTTCTCTCGCTTGGCTTCGGGCCATGGCCACACTGACATCACAAGCGCTTCGAGACCGGCTGCCGCCATCGCCGCCGTCATCGCGTCGCTGTGCTCGAGGAGCCTGCCGATGTCGAGCAGGCGCGCTCGGACGAGCGGGACGGCTCGAAACGCGTGCTCGCTGTCGTGCACCACGTACGAGACCCCGGGCTGCCACGAGAAGCCCTCGCGGGACTGCCCGGTCAGGTCCTCGTAGACCTCCTCGAAGACCGGGTCGAGGTCGAGAGCGAACGCCGGGTCCCACGGGACAGTGCCGCCGCCAGCCTCAGCAAACCGAACCGCCTCCCGCCGGCCCCTGACGAGCACGGCGATCCATGCCGCCCGGGCCGCGTCGCCGACGAACGCCACACCCTCCGGGTCTACGAGACGCAAGACCTCCCCGTGAGCTATGAGGGTGGTCCACTCCTCGGCCAGCCGTCGGGCCTGCTTCGGCGAGCACATCCGCGCCGAGGCACCTAGGTGATCGGCAGAATCGGGCCCGACGTCGCCGTCGAGTGTCTCCAGCAGTTGCCAGAGCAACGGGTACTTCACAAGAGACTTCCCGCTCATCTGCGGCTCCAGTACTGTCCGAACGGCGCGCGGATGATCCGAGAGGACGGTTTGACGACCAGGTCAGGCAGTCCCTGTCATCCGAAAAAACCTAAGAACTCAATCCCGAGCAGTCTGCCATCGCTGTTCAGATCCAGGACGACCTCGCCCATCAGGCGGTCGTCATCGATCATCACCTGCTGAGTCGCCTCACCTTCTTCGACGGGGCCGAACGCGAGGTAGGCGGCATCCGACGCCCCATCCACTCGGCTTCTGTCGGCAGGCGGAAGCCTCTGGCGCCCACCTCCCAGGCGACCGTCGTCCCGTCCATCGCATATGCCGGCGCGAGGTCGAGAGCGCGGGACACCTTGTTGCACCACTCGACCGCGCGAGCCCGGCCCCCTTACGCGGCGACGCACACGACGCACCGCTCCCTCGCCGACGTTCCCCTGTGGCTCCGCTTCGCCGGGACGGTCACGTGCCCGCAGGCGTGACCCGCTACCGTTCCGCCCGTGACAACGTCCATCACCGACCCGGACCCCGGCGACCTCCTCGCCGACGACGCCCCGCCGCCCGGCACGCCCGGCTCCTCCCGGCCGCCGCGCTGGCTCCCGCGGGCGCTGGCCATGGGTGTCGTGGCGGTCTTCGTCGGCATCTTCGCGTGGCGGGCTCTCGGCGCCCTCCAGGGCCTGTTCGTCATCGTCCTCGTCGCGCTCTTCGTCGCGCTGGCCCTGGAGCCCGCGACGGTGTGGCTCGTCCGCAAGGGCTGGAAGCGGGCCCTCGCGGCCGCCACGACGCTCCTCGGCTCTCTCGTCGTGGTGCTCGTGATGCTCGCGCTGTTCGGCAACCTGTTCGCCGAGCAGCTCATGGCTCTCGCCCAGACGGTGCCGGAGCGCTACGAAGAGCTGCGGCGGCTGCCGTTCCTCGAACGGTTCGGCGTCACCCTGCCCGAGTCGCGGGAGCTGCTGGCCCGCGCGCTCCAGCAGTTCGGCAGCGACGTCGCCTCCAGCGTGCTGTTCATCGGCACCACGGTGGTGGGCGGGCTCTTCTCCGCGATCACCATCCTGCTCGTCGCGTACTACGTGATGGCCGCGGGCCCGCGCGTGCGCGCGGCGGTCTGCGGCTGGCTCCCGCCCGAGCGGCAGCGCGAGGTGCTCACGCTCTGGGAGATCACGCAGTCGAAGGTCTCCAGCTACCTCAGCTCGCGCGTGGTGCTCGCCCTGGTCTCGGCGGTGTGCACGTACCTCTTCCTTGTCGTGCTCCACACGCCGTACGCGATCCCGCTCTCGGTCTTCGTGGGCGTCGTCTCCCAGTTCGTGCCCACGATCGGCGCCTACATCGGCGGCGCGCTCCCCGTCATGGTCGCGCTCACCGCGCAGGGCCCGGCGCCGGCGCTCGCCGTGCTCGCGTTCGTCATCGGCTACCAGCAGTTCGAGAACCTGTACTTCGCGCCCAAGGTCTCGGCCAAGGCGCTGGAGATGAACGCCGCCGTCAGCCTGCTGGTGGTCCTGGCCTTCGGGGCGGTGTTCGGCGCGATCGGCGCCTTCCTCGCCCTGCCGATCGCCGCGACCATCCAGGCCACCGCCACCACGTACCTGCGCCGCCACGAGCTGATCGAGTCCCACATGCTGCGGGACCCGGAGGACGGCGACTGGATCAGCGTCTGAGCCGGGTGGAAAATTACGGCGCTGTCGCCGCGCCCGTGGCGCGATCGGTGGTCGACCCACCGGCTGCGGCGAGGAGCGCACGGCCGAGCGGGGTGGTCGTGTAGACGACGCGGCGGCCATGGCGCTGACGGCTGACGAGGCCGTTGGCTCGGAGGACCGCGAGGTGCTGGGCGACGGCGCTGGGTGTCGTGCCCAGCTCTCGGGCGAGGCCGGTGGTCGTTGCCGGCGAGGTCAGGGCCCTGAGCAGCCGTGCCTTGCTCCTGCCGACGAGTCGGATCGTGTCGTCGGGCACGGGCGCCGGGTCAACCACGGCGCCGAGTGTTGCGATCCCACGGCAGGGGTACCGAAGTGTCGTCCAGGTCGTGGTGTGGCGTTTGACGATGACCCGGTCGGGCCCGAGGGCCACGGGCAGGAGGACGAGTCCTCCACGCGCGGCGGTGGCGTCGCGCTGGTCGGTCCGGACGGTGAGGCGCCCGTCCGACCAGGCGACGTCCCGGTGCAGATCGGCGAACAGTCCTGCGGCACCACCAGCGGTGAGCCGCGCCGCGCGGTGGGCGACGTCGGTCTCCAGCAGCGCCTGGATCCTCGGCCAGTGCGGATGAACAAGGTGGTCGTAGGCCTCGCGGAGCTCGGCCGCCACGACGGCGATCCGCTCGGTCGGCGCATCGGCCAGCTCCCGGGCTGCCGGGGGCAGGTCGTCCCCGAACACGCGGTGCAGGTTCTCGACCACGTCCCGCGGCGTGGTCTGTCGCATCGCCTCCAGGTCGTCGTCGATGCTGGTTCGGGTGGCGGCCGGCGCAGGGAGAAGGAACTGGGGCCACGACGGACGGCCGCTGACCACGAGCGGCCAGGACGCCCCGAGCCGCAGAGGCCGGTCCGCGAGCCGTTCCCGCGCCCATCGCACCCACCACCTGACCCGAGGAGACGGATCGGGCTGGGCCAGCAGCTGCAGCCCGGAGACGGTCTCGGCCAGCGGCGAGACAGCGAACCGGGTACCCGCGAGATCGGCCGTGCCGATCTCGATGCTCAGTGCCATGGACCCATGATGTAGCGCAGGGCTACATCATGGTGCGCCGTGTCGCCTGCTCCCAGGCTCCAGGGCATGGCATCGACACCGGACAGGCTTCCCGCCCGCTACTGGCGGCTGTGGTGGGCCGGGGCGATCGACAACGTCGGCAACGGCGCGTTGGTCACTGCACTGCCCCTGCTGGCGATCACGCTCACCACCGACCCCCGGCTGATCTCGCTGGTCGCCGCAGCAAGCTTCGTCCCATGGTTGCTGTTCGCGCTCCCGGCCGGGGCGCTCGTCGACCGGTACAGCCGGATCGGCCTGATGCGGTCCGCCCAGCTGTTCCAGGTGGTCGTGGTCATGGCGGTCGCGGTACTGATCTCCCTCGAGGCGATGGACGTCGTGTTCCTGATGGTCGTGGCGTTCCTGGTCGGCGTCGGTCAGGTCGTGTCCGGGATCGCGAGCCAGTCCGTGATGCCCGAGATCGTCGAGCACCGGCTGCTCCCCCGGGCCAACGCTCGCCAGTACCTCGCCACGACGATCGGGCAGAGCTTCGTCGGGCCTCCGGTCGGGAGCCTCGTGTTCGGCCTCGCTATCGCTATGCCGTTCGGGCTCCACGGGGCGGCCCTCGTCACCTCCGTCGTGCTGCTCGCCAGGCTGCGCGGTGTGGCGCGGCCGCGCGAGACCGTCCAGCCTGCAGGTCCGGCGATCAGGGAGGGCCTGCGTTGGCTCCTCGGACACAGGTTGCTCCGCACGCTGGCTCTGCTGCTGGGCGTCAACACGTTCTGCTTCCAGCTCGGCAACGTCACCCTCGTCCTGCTGGCCACCCAGGAGCTCGGCGTCACCGTGTCCGGCTACGGGACGCTGCTCGCAGCGGCAGCCGTTGGCAGCGTCCTGGGTGGGCTGCTCACCGCCCGACTCGTCACCACGTTCGGGCAGATCCCCGTCCTCGTCACAGCCCTGGGCGTCAACGCCGCCACGTTCATCTTGCTGGGCCTCAGCCCCGACGTGCGGACCCTCGCCGCGCTGCTCGCCCTCAGCGGCCTGGTCACGGCAGCCTGGAACGTCGTGACCATCACCCTCCGGCAGGAGCTGGTCCCCCTCGCCCTGCTCGGCCGGGTCAACAGCGTCTACCGGCTGCTCGGCTGGGGGCTCATCCCCCTCGGCGCGGTGGCCGGGGGCCTGATAGCCCACGAGCTCGCCGTCCGCGCCGGCTATCCGATCGCGGGAACACTCCGGGCTCTCGCGCTACTCGTCAGCCTTCCGCTCCTGGTCCGGGCCCACCGCCAAGGACGCTGACCGCGGTCTCGGTCAGCGCCTCGCAGACCACCCGACCGGCACCTGGGAGGCGCGGCACCTCACGATCCATGCAGGGCTGGGCCCGGGTGCCAAACCCAGGCCCAGCCGACCCGTCAGGGCGTGAGGCGGTGCAGGTCGCGCGGGAAGAGGGTGACCTCCCGGACGTTCGCAGCCCGGGTGATCCGGCTCGTCCAGCGCTCCAGCCCGATGGCGAATCCACCGTGTGGTGGCATGCCGTGCTCGAACGCGTGGAGGTACGCCGCGTAGGCGGCCGGGTCCTGGCCCCGGGCACGGATCGCGTGGTGGTACTCGGAGGGGCGGTGCAGTCGCTGCCCGCCGGTGACCAGCTCCAAGCCCCGGAAGAGGACATCGAAGCTGTTCGACCAGCGCAGGTCGTCGGGCTGCGGGTGGGTGTAGAACGGGCGCTTGGCCATGGGGTAGCCCTCGACGGCCAGGAAGTCGCTCCCGTGCTCGGACAGAGCCCACTCGCCGAGGGCGCGCTCGTGCTCCGGGGCGAGGTCCGGTTCGTCGTCGGGCGCCCCGACCAGTGCCAGGGCATCGGCGAAGTGGATCACCGGGATCTGCTCCGGGACGGCCGGCACATCCACACCGAGACGTTCGACTGCCGGGCCGGCGTACTCGCGGACCGCGTCCGCCATGCCCGCCAGGACCTCACGCAGCACCGCCAGGACGTCGCGGTGGTCACGGATGAACCCGAGCTCGACGTCCAGGGAGACGTACTCGGCGAGGTGACGCACGGTGTCGTGCGGCTCGGCCCGGAACACCGGCCCTATCTCGTAGACCCGCTCGAACACGCCCACGAGCTGCTGCTTGTAGAACTGCGGCGACTGCGCAAGGAATGCCGGGCGGCCGAAATAGTCCACGCCGAACACGTTCGCCCCGGACTCGGTCGCGGACTCCACGAGCTTCGGGGTGTGGATCTCGGTGAAACCGTCGGCGTCCAGCGTCGTGCGGAACCCACGCAGGGACGCCGCAGCGATCTCCCACGCCGCGCGCCGGGCCGGGTGCCGCCACGTCACCGGTGCGTGGTCGAGCAGGGTGGCGAGCCCGGAGGTGAGGGTAGGTCGCCACAGCTCGACCGGCGGGGTGGCGGCGGGCTCGGTCAGCGCCGTGACAACAGGGGCCGTCACCTCGACGCCGCCGGGAGCCTGCGGGTTGGGCGTCACGGTCCCGACGACCTCCACGGTTGTCTCCTCCGTCGGCACGTCCTGGTCGTCTGCGGGGCGCAGCACCACCTGGGCGAGGCCGGACCGGTCTCGCAGCACGAGGAACGTCACGGTGGACAGCGTCCGACGGCGGTGGACCCACCCCTGTAGCCGGACGTGTGTCCCCGGTTCGCACCGGGAGAGGTCCGCGCACAGCGTGCGCGAGGGCGTGGGCGTGGTCGTGGTCGTGAAAGAGCTCATGGTCACCTCCAGTTCGCAATGACTGCCCTGGAGGTGTGGGCGGGGGCAAGGTCGCGGTGCCACCACACCTTCACCGGCCAACCGGGCCGGTCTCTCGTCGGTACGCCGCACGCGCGGGCCAGGCGCTTCACGGGGTTCGTCACGCCCCACGCCGACCAGGAACGATGGTAGGCACAGGACGGTTCACGGGCGAGGGATTACGCGTACGTCTCGGGGCACCGCCGACCCGACGATGAGACGGTGAGGCGGCCTGCGGTCTCAGGCCAAGCCCTCGCTACGGCGAGACGACGGTCGCGGAGCGCCTCGCGAAGTCGGCAGCGAACGCCAGGAGCCCGCGGTCCGACCCGGCGGGCCCGACGAGGCTGACACCTGCAGGCAGGCCGGCAGAGGTACGGACCGGGACCGATACCGAGGGCAGCCCGCCCAGGACCGCCGTCGCGGACAGCACGACGGTCGCCGCGCGCACCGCCTCCGCTGCCGACGGATCACCCGCGACCGGTGCCACGGACGACGCCGAAGGCAGCACCAGGACGTCAGCGCCGAGCCGGCCGCGGATCTCCGCTCGCGCTCGGCTGACCACGGTCCGCGCGGCCTCAGCCTGCTCCGGCGTGACCGCTCGCGCGAGCTCGAACCGGCCGCGCACAGCGGGTCCCAGCGTGTCGAACCGTCCTTCGATCCAGGCGCCGTGAGCCTGCCAGGCTTCGGCGGCCTGCACGATGCGCAAGGCATCCACCCAGGCGTCCGGGAGGTCCCACTCGACGTGTCGCGGCGGCCGCCCGCCTCCGTGCACCGCCCGCACGACGGCGTCGCGCACGTCGGGCTCCGCGAGCCCCAGCAAGGTCCGGTCGGCCAGGAGCGTGCCCGACGGCGTCGCGGTGTCGGGCGGGAGCAGCACCTCACCGACCCGGGCGAGCAGTCCGGCATCGCGGGTCAGCCAGCCGACGGTGTCGAACGACGGGGCGAGTGGCAGGACGCCGTCGGACGGTATCGCGCCGTGTGTCGGACGCAGGCTCCACAAGCCTTGGTACGCCGCCGGGACACGGATCGAGCCGGAGGTGTCCGTGCCGAGCCCGATCGATACCTCACCGGCGGCGACGGCGGCCGCGGAGCCCGAGCTCGAGCCGCCGCTGATCCGTCCGGGCGCCGAGGGGTTCCGCGGCGTGCCGTAGTGCGCGTTCGCACCGGTCAGGGACCACGCGAACTCCTCGGTCTGCGCGATGCCGCGCACGGCCGCACCGGCCGCCAGCAGCCGCTCGACCGCCCACGAGTGCTCGGGCTCCTCACGCGCTGCGTGGAGCCAGGCCGGGTTTCCCGCTCCGACCCGCTGTCCGGCCACGGCGAAGAGGTCCTTGACCGCGACGGTCTCCCCGTCCAGGGCACCGGACGCGACGGGGGCGACCAGCGGGCCGTCGTCGGGAAGCACGCGCCACCTGGAGGTGTCCATGGCGGGCATCCTGCCAGGTCGGGATCCGAAGCGGGGAGGCGTCCGCCTCGGAGCCCGCACTCCGGTAGGTAAAGTTCACGAAGCCCCAACGAGAGGTCCATCCGTGACTCGACGAAGCTCTGTGGTGATGACCGTTGCCGCCACGCTCACGATCGGCCTCGTGGTGGCCGCGCTGCTGATCCTGATGACGAAGGACGATCCGCCCACCGGCGGCGGAGCGGCCCCCGAGATGGTGCACATCCACGGGATCGGCATCGACCCCGGCGACGGCACCGTGTACGCCGGGACGCACCACGGCCTGTTCCGGATCGACGACGGCAGCGCGACGCTGGTCGGCGACCTCGTGCAGGACTATATGGGGTTCACCGTCGCCGGACCGGGCCACTTCCTGGCCAGCGGACATCCCGGTGCGGGCCAGGGTGGCCCGAGCTCGGTCGGCCTCATCGAGAGCACCGACGGCGGTGAGACGTGGGAGACGCTCTCGCTGAGCGGTGAGGCGGACTTCCACGCGCTCGACTACCGCCACGACCGCGTGTACGGCCTGAACTCGATGACCGGCCAGCTGCTGACCAGCGCCGACAAGCGGTCCTGGGAGGAAGCCAGCAGCGCGGAGATCGCGGACTTCGCGGTCAGCCCCGACGATCCTGCCGTCCTCGTCGCCACCACGTCGCAGGGCCTGACCCGGAGCGCGGACGGCGGAGCCACGTTCGAGATCATCGGGTCGGCACCGGTGATGGTCTTCGTGAGCTGGGCCGACGACGGCGCCCTGGCCGGCGTGACCCCGGACGGCGTCGTGTACACGGCGCAGGACCCGGCCGGCGAGTGGACCGAGCAGGGCAGCCTGGGTGGGCAGCCCGAGGCGCTGACCATCGAGTCGGCGACAGAGATCTACGCCGCCGCCAACGGCACCGTGTACGCCTCCACCGACGGCGGCGCCACGTTCTCCACGATGCTCGACCGGTAGCAGCCGTATCCGGACGAAAGCCACCGCCGGGCCCGGACCCCTTGCGAAATCGTTATCGATATCGTTAACCTGGCGAAGCACGGATGAGTTCCACCGTTTCGTCTGACGTGGTGGAACCGGATCGGAGAGGAACAACGATGTCCCAACCCACAACCATGCGGCGGGTGGCCGCCATCTCGGCGTCGGCCATCACTGCCCTTGCACTGGTGGTGCCCGGAGCCCAGGCCGACCCCCCGGAGCCGAACCTGCGCTCCGAGGCGCCGCGTGACCTCAAGATCGGCAGTGCCGTGTGGGGTCAGCGTGACCTCCTCGGCTACGACCCCAAGAACCCCACCGAGTTCCAGCGCATCCTTGCGACGGAGTTCAACTCGCTGACCCCCGAGAACGACATGAAGTGGGCCGAGATCCACCCGGAGCCCGACGTCTACGACTTCTCCGGGGCTGACGCCGTCATGGCCTTCGCGAAGGCCAACGGCCAGGAGGTCCGTGGGCACACGCTGCTCTGGCACAGCCAGAACCCGCAGTGGGTCACCACCGCCAGCGCCGGCTGGACCTGCGACGAGGCGCGCGACGTCCTCGAGGACCACATCAGCACCGTCGTCGGCCGCTATGCCGGCGAGATCTACGAGTGGGACGTGGCGAACGAGATCTTCCAGGACGACTGGGACGCCGGCGGTGTGCGCCTGCGCACCGGGGCCAACCCTTTCCTCAAGGCGTGCGCCGAGGACCCGGTCGCCCTTCTCAGTGACGCCTTCAAGTGGGCGCACGAGGCGGACCCCGAGGCGGTGCTCTTCCTCAACGACTACAACGCCGAGGGCATCAACAACAAGACCGACGCCTACTACGCCCTGGCGCAGGAGCTGCTCGCCGACGGCGCGCCGCTGCACGGCTTCGGTGCTCAGGGTCACCTGAGCCTCCAGTACGGCTTCGACGAGTCGATCCAGGAGAACTTCGAGCGGTTCGCGGACCTCGGGCTGAAGGTGTCCGTCACCGAGGCCGACGTCCGCATGCCGCTCGGCGAGGACGGGGAGCCGGACGCCGAGCAGATCGCCCTGCAGGCGGAGCGGTACGACAAGATGCTCGAGGCGTGCCTCAACGTCGCGTCCTGCACGAGCTACACAGTCTGGGGCTTCGACGACGCGCGCTCCTGGGTCCCGGGAGTCTTCCCGGAGGGCTACGCGACGATCATGACCGAGGAGTACGAGAAGAAGCCCGCGTACTTCGCGCTTCTCGAGAGCCTCACGGACGCCACCCCCGGTAAGTCCCCGCGCACCCCGCCGGGCCTGAACGGGTAGCACCACTTCCTGAGGTACCGATGGCGCGTGGGGCCCGGCCGGGTCCCACGCGCCATCGGTCTATCCCGTCAGCCAGTCCCGCAGCACGGCGACGAAGTCGGCGGGCCGCGCGCCGTGGACGGTGTGGCCCGCGTCGATGGTGGTCATCGTCCCGGCCGGGAACCGGGCCGCGAGCGCGGAGAGGGCTTCCTGGTCGACCCCGCCGGGGCCGCCGCCGATCACGAGCGCGGGGACGGTGATCTCCCCGAGGCGCCGCGCCCAGGCGGGATCGTGCTGGCTGGTCTCCCGCAGCACGGCCGGCCTGACGTCCTGGTCGTAGTCCTCGGGCCCGCCCGGACGGTACGGCGGCGAGACGTCCACGGGCGGCGCGGAGGCAGGCGGCGGAGGTGGCGAGTCCTCGACGACGAGCCCTCCGACCAGGTCCGGCCGCGCCTGGGCGAGCACGATCGCCACGATCCCGCCCATCGAGTGCCCGACGACGACCGCCCGCCCCACGCCCAGCAGGTCGAGCAGCCGCGCGACGTCGTCGGCCATCTCGGCGAGCCGGTAGGTGCCGGGACGGCCGCTGGCGCCGTGGCCGCGCAGGTCGGGGACGACGAGCCGGTGGTCCGCCGCGAGGAGGGGGATCACCGGGCGCCACGACGACCCGTCGCTCGCGGCACCCATGCCGTGCAGGAGCACGAGGACGGGCGCGTCCTCGGGCCCGTGCAGCTCGTACGAAAGAGTCACTCCGCCAAGGTCCGCATGCACGGAGGCAGCCTGCCAGCCCGGTTCCAGGGTGTCCATCTGCCGAGGAGTGTCGGTCGGCGGAGATCTCGACGACGACGTAGGCGTGATCCGTCCGGAGGACCGTCATGATGTTCTCCTGAGGTTCGTCACCGGATCTGCTGGAGGGAAGACCTGGACATGCGCATGCTTCGACGCCTCGGCGTTCCCGCGGTCGCCGTCGCGGGCGCCGCGACGACGACCGCGTGCTCCACCAGCGAACCTGTCGTCTACCCCTCGTCCTACGTGACCTACCGGTCGATCGACGAGCTGGTCGCCGACTCCTCGCTCGTCGTGATCGGCACACCGCTGAGCAGCGAGGTCCGCGCGATCGACATCGCGCTCAGCCCGTCGGCGGCGGGCGACGAGAACCTCGACCCCCAGGCCGGCGCAGACGCCGTACTGCGAGTCGAGCGTGAGCTCGGCCTCCCGCTCCTCGACGTACAGTCGCCCGCCGAGCGACGCCCCCGAGCCTTCGGACCTCGATGGTGTCGCCGATCGTGGCCTCGCCCCGGACGACGTCGTCGACGTGGACCGTGTAGACCGTGTACGCGATGTTCCTCCACGAGTGGCCCGGTCTGCCCACGACCCTGGTCAACGCCGACCAGTCGATCTACCAGGCCACAGTCCCCGGGACGTTCACCTCGGTCGCCAAGGGCAACCCGATCCGCGAGGTCACAGCCGACAGCTTCGAGGAGGCGCTGTGACCGACCGCCGGTTTCCCCGTCAGGTCTACCGGGAGGGCAGCGAGCCGGACCCACGGTTCACACTGGCCAACGAGCGCACGTTCCTGGCCTGGGTGCGGACGTCGCTGGCGCTCGTGGCGGGCGCCATCGCGCTCGAAGCGCTCCAGGTGCCGGGGCACTCCGGGCTCCGGACGTCAGCGGTCGTGCTGCTGCTGGTCCTCGGGTTCGCGCTCCCGCCGGCGGCGTGGGTGGGCTGGGCGCGGAACGAGCGGGCCATGCGGCGGGGCGACCCGTTGCCTGCCTCGCTTCCCACGCTGTTCCTCGTCGTCGGGATCCCGGCCGTCGCGGTCCTCGCCCTGCTGGGTTCGGTCCTGTCGTGACGGGAGGCGAGCGTGCGCCCGCGGACCCGGGGCTCCAGGCCGAGCGCACCGAGCTCGCGTGGCGTCGCACCCTGCTCGGGATGACCGCCGCGTCCTTGGCGTCGTTCCGCCTGACGGCAGACACGTTTCCGACGATCGGCCTCCTGGCCGGCCTGGTCGGGCTGGCTGCGTGCGGTCTGCTCGCCGGTCTGGCCCGCCGCCGCCACAGGGCGATGGATCGATGGTTCCGGTCCCGCCAGGAGACGGGACGAGCCGGAACCGCGACGGCGGCGGGCGAGACGCTCCCGGGCAACAGCGGGCGTCTCCTCGTCGCCGTCGCGGTGGCCGCGGCAGCATGGGCGGTCCTGGGCGCCGCCTTCGTCGTCGGCCGCTGGTAGGGCAGCGTCACATCCCGGCGAGCTCCCTCCCGAAGTCGTAGGTCCGCCATCGCGCGGGCTTCACCCGTACGGTGACCATCGTCCGGACGAAGCCCTCGATGGCGTCGGAGAACCGCTCGCCCTCCACCTCGCCGAGGTAGCGGATCGCCCACGTGCGGTACTCGTCCGCGTCGGTCGCCGACCAGCCGACGACGGTCCCCTCCAGCGAGACGTACCGGTACGGCATCGCCTCCTGCTGGACGGTGAACCCGATCTGGCCGGCGGCCCGGATCAGGCGCATCTTGGCGCTGTCCGCGCCGGTGGCGAACCTGAGCTCGCCACCGGGTTCGTAGCTGTACCAGAGGGGCACGGCCGTCGGCGGTCGCCCGTCGTCGCCGGCCACGCTCAGCACGCCGATCCGGGTGTCCGCGAGGAACGCCTCGCGCTCGGCCGTGGTCATCGTCGCCGACATGGTCAGAGCCTCACCAGCATCTTGCCGACGTTGCCGCCGCGCATCATGTCCAGGAACGCCGACGGCGCCTGCTCGATCCCCTGTGCGACCGTCACCTCGGTGTGCAGCGAGCCGTCGGCCAGCCATCCGGCCGCCTTGCCGATCCACTCGGGGAACAGGTGGAAGTAGGAGGTGACCAGCATGCCGCGCAGGGTGGCGTCCTTGGCCGCCAGGGCGAAGAGGTTGCTCGGGCCGGGAACCGGCTCGGTGGCGCCGTGGGCGCTGACCGCGCCGACCATCGCGATCCTGCCTCCGGGGCGCAGGGCGTCGATCGCGGCCACCAGGTGGTCGCCGCCCACGTGGTCGACGTAGACGTCGATGCCGTCCGGCGCGGTCTCGGCCAGCTGCTCGGCGAACGACCCGGCGCGGTGGTCGATGGCGGCGTCGTACCCGAAGTCTTCGACGAGCTTCTT
The DNA here is from genome assembly GCF_003946865.1 of Antribacter gilvus. Taxonomy (GTDB): domain Bacteria; phylum Actinomycetota; class Actinomycetes; order Actinomycetales; family Cellulomonadaceae; genus Antribacter; species Antribacter gilvus. The sequence continues at coordinate 31,642 of NZ_QXTH01000016.1, read as the reverse complement.
CGTCTTGAGCGTGCCGCCGGCGGACCCGATCACCCGGGAGGCGCCGAGCTTGCGCGCGAGCTGTCCGGCGACGCTGCCCGCGGCCCCTGCCGCCGCCGAGACGAGCACGATGTCGCCTTCGCGCACCGGCGCGACGTGGGTCAGCGCCGCATACGCGGTCAGCCCCGTGGTGCCGAGCGCGCCCAGCCAGGTCTCCGCGGGGGCGAGTCCGAGGTCGGCCACGGTGACCGTCGCGGCGTCCACGACGGCGTGCTCGCGCCAGCCCTGGAGGTGGATGACGGTCGCGCCGACCGGCACGCTCGCCGAGCGCGAGGCGACGACGTCGCCGATCGCGGCGCCCTCCATCGGCTCACCGAGCCGGAACGGCGGCAGGTAGGACGCGACGTCGTCCATCCGCTGGCGCATGTAGGGGTCGACCGACATCCAGGTGTTGCGGACCAGGACCTGGCCGTCGGCGAGCTCGGGCAGCGTGGTGCTGACCAGCCCGAAGTCGGTCGGGCTCGGGACGCCGACGGGTCGGGCGACCAGGTGGATCTCGCGGTTCGAAGTCATGGGGTGCTCCTTGGTTCGTCGGTCTCGCTGCTCGTGGGATCACCCTGGACGGCGCCGCGCACGATCGGCTGGGGGTTCGCTGCGGGTACGGTGACCGGATGCGATTCGGCGTGCTCGGCCCCTTGGTCGTGTGGGACGTCGACGGGCGTCCCGTGCGTGTTCCCGAGGTGAAGGTCCGAGCCCTGCTGGCCGACCTCCTGGTGCACGAGGGGCGCCCCGTGCCGGCCGAACGCCTGGCCGACGACCTGTGGGGCGACGCCCCTCCCGGCAACCCGGTCAACACGCTGCAGACCAAGGTGTCCCAGCTGCGCCGCGCGCTGGAGCAGGTGGAGCCCGGCGCCCGCGAGCTGGTGGCCTTCCAGTCGCCCGGCTACGTGCTGCGCACGACCGACGTGGACGCCACCCGGTTCGGCGAGCTGCTCGGCGCGGCCCGAGACGCCGTCGATCCCCGGCGCAGGGCCGCGCTGCTGTCGGACGCCCTGGCCCTGTGGCGCGGCCCCGCCTACGCCGAGTTTCGCGACGAGGAGTTCATCCGCGCTGCGGCCGCCCGCCTGGAGGAGCAGCGCCTGACCGCGGAGGAGGACCGGGCGGAGGCCCGGCTCGAGCTCGGCGAGCACGGCACGGTGGCGGACGGGCTGGGCGAGCTCGTGGCCGCGCACCCCCTCCGCGAGCGCCTGCGCGCCGTCCACCTCCGCGCTCTCGTCCGGGCCGGACGACAGAGCGAGGCCCTGGCCGGGTACGACGACCTGCGGCGCCGGCTGTCGGACGAGCTGGGCGTCGACCCCGGCCCGGCGCTCGCCGAGCTTCACCGGGCGATGCTCCGGCAGGAACCGTCCCTCACCCCGGCGCCTCCGGCGCTCGTGCGCACGAACCTCCCCGCGCCGCTCACCGACCTGGTCGGCCGCGAGGATGCGGTGGCCGAGGTCTCCGCCCTGCTCGGCACGGCGCGCCTGGTGACCCTGACCGGCCCGGGTGGCGTCGGGAAGACCAGGCTGGCCCTTGCGGTGGCCGAAGCCGTCGCCGGTGCCTTCCCGGACGGGGTGTGGCTGGTCGAGCTGGGCGGGACCACCGGTACGACGGCGACGGTGGCCGAGGTCGTGGCCGCCGTGCTGGACATCCACGACGAGACCGCGACGGGCCCTGGGGCGGGCCGGCCGCCGCAGGACCAGGCGCGGCGGCTCGCCGACGCCCTGCGCGGACGCCGGACGCTTCTCCTGCTGGACAACTGCGAGCACCTGATGGAGCCCGTCGTCGAGCTGGCCGACCGGCTGCTCCGCGCCGCGCCCGGCCTGCGGGTGATGGCGACCAGCCGGGAGTCGCTCGCGATCGTGGGCGAGGCCCTCTACCCCGTGCTGCCGCTCGATCTCCCGACGCCGGGCGCGGCCCCGGAGCCGGCCGCGTCCGTCCGGCTCTTCACCGCCCGGGCTGCGGCCGCCGCACCCGGCTTCGTGCTGGACGAGGCGACCGTCCCGGCGGTCGCGGCGATCTGCCGGCGGCTCGACGGCCTGCCGCTGGCGCTGGAGCTGGCGGCGGCCCGTGTGCGGGCGCTGGGCGTGCAGGGGGTCGCCGACCGGCTGGACGACCGCTTCCACCTGCTCGCCGTCTCGGGCCGCGGCCGCCCGGCCCGCCAGCGGACCCTGCGCGCGGTGATCGACTGGAGCTGGGACCAGCTCACCGGGGAGCAGCGTCAGGTCCTGCTCCGGCTGGCCGTCCACCCCGGCGGCTGCACGCTGGAGGCGGCCGAGGAGGTGTGCGCGGACCTCGGGCTCGACACGGCCGGGATCGTGGACGAGCTGGTGAGCAGGTCGATGGTCGAGTCGTCGGTCGGCGGGGGCGCCGGGTCCGCCGGGTCCGCCGGGGGCGCCGGGGGCGCCGGGGGCGCCGGGGGCGCCGGGGGCGCCGGGGGCGCTCGCTACCGGCTGCTCGAGTCGATCACCGCCTACTGCCTCGAACGGCTCGCCGACGACGACACCGCCCTTCTGCGTCGCGACCTCTACTACACGGAGCTGGCGGAACGGACGAGCCCCCACCTGCACGGCCCGGACCAGCGCCGGTGGCTGGACCGGCTGGACACCGAGGCACCCAACCTGCGGGCGACGCTCGGGCACACCGCCGACCCTGACCTCGCCGGTCGGCTGACCACCGCCCTCACCTGGTACTGGTACCTGCGGGGCCGGTACCGCGAGGGTCACACCGCACTCGCGGCGGTGGCGGCCTCGACCGCCGAGTCTCCCCTGATGGCGACGTCGGCGACGAGGGCATGGGCGGCCGGGTTCGCGCTCCTGACGGGAGACGGCGACGACCTGGTCGAGCGCGGCCGAGCCGCGGCGCGGGACCTGGACCCGGGCGAGGGCCGGTCGCGGTGGTTCCTCGCGCTCGCCTTCCTGACCTTCGGGGACGCGGCCACCGCGGAGGGGATGCTGACGGAGGCGCTGGAGGCGTTCCACGCCGCAGGCGACCGCTGGGGCGAGGCCGCGGTGCTGGCCGGCCGCGCCAAGCAGGCGATGTTCCAGGGCGATCTGGACCTGACCGAGCGATCAGGCCGGGAGAGCCTGGCGATCTTCGACGAGCTGGGTGACGGCTGGGGACGGCTGCAGGCCATGGACGTGCTCGCCTACCTCGCCGAGATCACCGGCGACTACGAGTCGGCCGAGCGCCTGGCCCGCGAAGGGCTGCAGGTGGCCGAGGACCTGAGGCTGTGGGTCGACGTGTCCTACCGGCTGTCCACCCTCGGCCGGGTGGCGCTGCTGACCGGCGACCTGAGTGCGTCGCGAGACCTCCACGCCCGCGCGCTGGCCCTGGCGGCGGAGCAGTCGCACCGCTTCGCCGAGGAGTTCGCCCGGGTAGGCCTCGGCCTCACCGCCCGCCGTGCCGGGGACCTCGACGCGGCGGAGCAGCTCTTCCGCCAGTCGCTGGCCTGGAACCGCGAGCTCGAGGCCGACTACGGCACGCCCTACTACGGCGTGACGCTGCTCCTGGCCGAGCTCGGCTTCGTCGCCGAGCAGCGCGGAGACCTGACGGTCGCCGAGCGGCTGCACCTGGAGGGCCTCGCCGCGGCCAGCGCCGCCGGCGACTCGCGTGCCGTCGCCCTGGCCCAGGAAGGGCTGGCCGGGGTGGCGGCGGCCGAGGGCGCCTATGAGAGGGCGACGGCGTTGCTGGACGAGGCCGCGGCGCTCCGGGACTCGGTGGGCGCGCCGCTGCCGGCCGCCGAGCGCGGCGACGTCGACCGGATCGCCGCAGCCGTCAGGGCGGCCCTCGGCCCGGCGTAGAGCACGGGACAGGGCGCGCTCCGCCGCCCCTGGCGATCCGGGGCCGACGACGCGCGAGGGCCGCCTGTGAAACGCCTCGTCGGCGTCCCCGGCCTGCGGATACGGTCCTTCCATGTCGACTGACGCGGGGACCGTCCCCCAGCTCGTCGTGACCCGCGCCCGCTGGTCGCTCATGGTGGTCTTCCTGCTGTACGGCGTGACCCAGATGGGCTGGCTGAGCCGCCTCCCCTCGATCCGTGCGAGCCTCGACGTCTCGTCCGCGCAGCTCGGGGCCTTTCTCATGGTGGGGGCGGCCGGCTCGCTGGTGTCGATCCTGGTGTCCGGCGCTGTCGTGACCCGGTACGGCAGCCGTGCGACGCTCGTCGTCGGGGCCGTCGGCAACGGCGTCGCGCAGTGCGTGATCGCCGCCGCCGCTGGGACGGGGTCCGCGCCGCTGTTCGTCGTCGGCGTGCTCCTCAACGGCCTGACCAGCGCGTCGATGTACACGCCGATCAACATCAGTGCCGCCCGGGTCGAGCAGCACGTGGGGCGCGCGATCCTGCCCCACTTCCACGCGGCGTTCTCCATCGGCGCCGCCCTGGGCGCGCTCGTCTCGGCCGGGTGCTCCGCCGCTCAGGTGCCGGTCGGCGTCCAGATGGCCGTCGTCGCCGTCACCGTGGCCGTCGTTCGCCTGGTCCTCGTGTCTCCCGCGACCGTCCTCTCCCCCGCCCCGGTCCGCGGCGACGAGGCGAGCCGGTCGTCGCCGGGCAGGCGGCGCACCCCGCTCCGGACCGCGCTGCAGGCGTGGGCCGAGCCGCGGACCGTCCTCATCGGGCTGGTGCTCCTGGCCAGCGCGCTGTCCGAGGGTTCGGCGGGCCAGTGGCTGTCGATCGCCGTCGTGGACGGCTTCCACGTGCGCGAGGCGCTCGGCGCCGTCGCGTACGGGACCTTCGTCGTCGCGATGACCGTGGTCCGGTTCGGCGGGACGCACCTCATCGACCGGTACGGCCGCGTCGCGGTGCTGCGCGCCTCCGGGATCTCGGGCCTGCTCGGGCTCGCCGTCTTCGGCCTCGCGCCGACCTGGTGGCTCGCCTTCCCCGGCATCGTCCTGTGGGGGATGGGGTCCGCGCTGGCGAACCCCATCGCGATGGCCGCCGCCTCCGACGACCCGGCGCGTGCCGCGGCCCGGGTGTCGGTGGCGTCGTCGTTCATGTCGGTCGCCCTGATCAGCGCGCCGCCGATGCTCGGGCTGCTGGCCGACGCCGTCGGCGCCCGTCACGCCCTGATGGTCATCGCGATCGCACTGGTGCTCAGCGTCTCCGTGGCGGGGCAGGTACGGCCGCAGCCCGCTGCGGAGAGTCCGACGGGTACCACCAGGAAAGACCCCGACCCGGTCGGCTGACGCCCGGACCGCGCCCCCGGCGTCCGGTGCCTAATCGATTCGAGTGCTTGGGCGCGTCCTCGGCGCGTCCTACCTTGACGCCGTCCCTCTTCACCTTCCTTGAACGGAGTCTCCCCATGCCACAGGTACGACGACGTGCCCGCCTGGCAGCGTTAGCTGCCGCGGCGAGCCTTCTCATCGCAGGCGCCGTCGGCGTCGGCGCAGCGACGTCAGCGTCCGCAGCCGAGGGCTGCTCGGTGAGCTACCGCGTGATCAACCAGTGGTCGGGTGGCTACCAGGGTGACGTCACGGTCACGAACCTGGGCTCGTCCATCTCCTCGTGGCGCCTCCAGTGGACGGCCGCGTCCGGGCAGACCATCAGCCAGGCGTGGAACGCCACCGTGACCCAGTCGGGCGCCGCGGTCAGCGCGACCAACGTCTCGTGGAACGGCTCTCTCGGCACGAACGGCACGGCCACGTTCGGCTTCATCTCCTCGTGGAGCGGCAGCAACCCGGTTCCCGGTTCGTTCACGCTCAACGGCGTGGCCTGCACGGGCGGCGTGACCACGAGCCCCAGCCCGAGCGTGTCGCCCTCGCCGAGCGTCTCCCCGTCGCCGAGCGTCAGCCCCTCGCCGAGCGTCAGCCCCACGCTCCCGCCCCCCACGGGCTCCACGCCGACCGCCATCAACGGGCAGCTCAAGGTCTGCGGCGTGAACCTCTGCAACCAGTTCGGCAAGCCGATCCAGCTGCGCGGCATCAGCTCGCACGGGCTCCAGTGGTTCCCCAGCTGCTACAACTCGAGCTCGCTCGACACGCTCGCCAACGACTGGAAGGCCGACGTCTTCCGCATCGCCATGTACGTCAACGAGGGTGGCTACGTCACCGACCCGGCCGGCTACACGTCGCGGGTCAACAGCCTCGTCGACCAGGCCGAGCAGCGCGGCATGTACGCGATCATCGACTTCCACACCCTCACGCCGGGCGACCCGAACGCGAACGTGGAGAACGCGAAGACCTTCTTCCAGAACGTGGCCACGCGCAACGCCAACAAGAAGAACGTCATCTACGAGATCGCGAACGAGCCGAACGGCGTCACGTGGGAGCAGATCCGCACCTACGCCAACCAGGTCATCCCCGTCATCAAGGCGGCGGACCCCGACGCGGTCATCCTCGTCGGTACGCGCGGCTGGTCGTCGCTGGGCGTCTCCAACGGGTCCACCCACGCGGAGATCGTGGCCAACCCGCTCACGCACTCGAACATCATGTACACGTTCCACTTCTACGCGGCGTCGCACCTCGACAACTATCGCACCGAGGTACGGAACGCGGCCGGCCGGATCCCGCTGTTCGTCTCCGAGTGGGGCACCACCAGCGCGACCGGTGGTGGCACCGTCGACCTCGCCAGCTCCGCGGCGTGGCTCGACCTGCTCGACCAGCTGAAGATCAGCCACGTGAACTGGACGTACTCCGACGCGAACGAGAGCAGCGCCGCCTTCCGGCCGGGGACGTGCTCCGGCTCGAACTACGGCACGTCGCAGCTCACGCAGTCCGGGCAGTTCGTCCGTAGCCGCATCGTGACGGCGGACAGCTTCCCGACGAGCTGACGACCGTCGCAGCAGCCGTACCCGGCCGCCGCCCCGGAGCCCCGTGCTCCGGTGCGGCGGCTCGGTATGTCGGTGAGGCGTCGCGGGTGGCGTCAGTGCGGCACGAGGCGAGGGTCGTGGGCGGCGCGGCCGGGCGCACCGAAGAGGGTGGCCGTGCGCGAGCCGACGGCGAACCGGTCGTGGCGGGCGTAACGGACCAGCGCTGCGAAGCCGCTGATCAGCAGGAACAGGACGAGTGCGGTGGTCATGGCAGTAATCCTGCTCTCGCTGACATCCTGCCACCAGTGGCAGAGATGCCGCACTACGTTGATTTACTGCCAACCCTCTGTCAGCATGAGGAGATGCTGACCAACGTGGCGGTCCTGGCCTTCGAGGGCGTCGCCCCGTTCGAGCTCGGTGTGCTGTGCGAGGCGTTCGGCCTCGACCGCAGCAAGGACGGTGTACCCCGGCTCGACTTCGCCGTGTGCGCCGTCGACGAGCGCCCGATCATGACGACGATGGGCTTCTCCATCCAGGCGTCCGAAGGCCTCGACCGGGTGGCTGCGGCCGACCTCGTCGCCGTGCCCGCGACGCCGCGGAACGGGATGGCACCGGCACCGGTGGTGCGCGCCCTCCAGGACGCCTACGCGCGCGGCGCGCGGATCCTCTCCGTCTGCAGCGGGGCGTTCACGCTCGGTGCCGCGGGGCTCCTCGACGGACGCGAGTGCACCACCCACTGGATGTACACCGAGGAGCTGCAGAGCCGCTTCCCGCTGGCCCGGGTGGTGCCCGAGGTGCTCTACGTCGACTCCGGCCAGGTCGTCACCGGCGCGGGCACCGCCGCCGGCATCGACGCCTGCCTCCACATCTGGCGCCAGGAGTACGGCGCCGCGGTGGCCAGCACCATCGCGCGGCGCGCCGTGGTGCCGCCCCACCGCGACGGCGGCCAGGCGCAGTTCATCGCGCGCGCTGTCCCCGACTGCGACGCCGAGACCCTCCGCCCGCTCCTGACCTGGGTCCTGGAGAACCTCGGCGACGAGCACACGGTCGATGCCCTCGCGCGGCGGGCGCACATGTCGCCGCGCACGTTCGCGCGCCGCTTCCGCGACGAGACCGGCACCACGCCGCACAGCTGGATCACCCGGCAGCGCGTGGCCGCGGCCGAGGAGCTGCTCGAGCGGACCGAGCAGCCGGTGGAGTGGATCGCCTCGGAGGTCGGCTTCGGCAACGCCGCCACCCTGCGCCACCACTTCACGCGGGTGCGCAGCGTGAGCCCGCAGCAGTACCGGAGGCAGTTCGCCTGCTAGGCGGAGAACACCGTCGTCGCGGTACGGCCGAGGGTCACGCTCCGGCCACCGTCCGTGGGAACAGGCGCTCCAGCACGTCCGCGAGGGTGACGATGCGGTGCCCGTCGGACCCCGGGACCACGGCGAGGTGGTTACGGGTCTCGCGCATCGCGGCGAGGGCCGTGTGGACGGGAGTGGTGGGGTCGAGGACGTAGGCGGGACGTGCGACCCCGGTCAGCGGCTGGTCCGCCGGCGCCAGGAGGACGTCGCGCACGTGCACGACGTGCGACGGCGTACCGTCGGCGTCCGTGACCAGGATGCGCAGGTGCCCGGAGCGGTCGGCCGCCGCGCGCACGTCGGCCGCGGTCGCGTCGGCGGGTACCGCGACGGGAGCCGTGCGCCCGGCGGCGAGGTCGGCGACGGTGAGGCGGCTCAGGTCGAGCGCGCCCGCGAGCCGGCCGGAGTAGACCGCGTCCAGAGCGCCGACGTTCGCCGAGTGCTCCACCAGGTGTCGCAGGTCGTCGGGGCTGCGCCCGGAGGCGACGTGCCCCGTGGGTTCCACCCCGACCCGCCGCAGGAACCAGTTCGCGGCCTCGTTGAGCGCGATGAGCGCCGGACGGGTCAGCCACATGAAGGCCCGCATGGGCAGCGCCAGCAGGGTCGCGGAGGTCTCGGGGTGCGCGATCGCCCAGGACTTGGGGGCCATCTCCCCCACCACCAGGTGCAGGAACGTGACGATCAGCAGCGCCAGGACGAACCCGGCGACGTCGGCCGCCCAGTGCGGCGCCCCCCAGACCTCGATCACGGGTGTGATCCAGTGGTGCACCGCGGGCTTGGTGATGGCCCCCAGGGCCAGGGTCGCGACGGTGATGCCGAGCTGGGAACCCGCCAGCAGGACGGTCAGCTCGTTCGAGGAGCGCAGCGCGGCCCGGGCTGACCGGCTGGTCGCGGCCGCGTCCTCCAGGCGGTGCCGCTTGGCGGCCAGCACCGCGAACTCGATGGCGACGAAGAAGGCGCTGGCGCCGATGATCAGGACCGTGGCCACAGCCACGAAGACGGGGTTCTCGGTCATCGGTTCGCGTCCTCGGCGTCGGTCTTCTGGGTGAGGGCGGCGCCGCGGGGTCGTTCGACGACGCTCACACGTACCTGTGCGGGGACGTGGCGCGCGACCTCCAGGACCTCGACGCGCAGCACCCGGTCCGGCGGCGGCTCGTCGGAGGCGAGGTCGGCGGGGTCGTCCGGCAGGTCGATCTCGACCGCCTCGCCCTCGGCGAGCAGCGACCCGCGGGTCGCGACGGCCAGGCCGGCGATCGTCTCGTGCTCCGTCTCCGGCAGGTCGTGCCCGACGGCGCGCTCCACCTCGTCCAGGTGCACGTCCCCGGACATGATCCAGACCCCGTCGTCGTCGGCGACCATCGGCAGGTCCTCCGCCTCGTCGTGCTCGTCGGTGATCTCCCCGACGAGCTCCTCGGCCAGGTCCTCGAGGGTCAGGACGCCGGTGAAGCCGCCGTACTCGTCGACCACGCACGCCATCTCGTTCCGGCTCGACGACAGCGCGCGCAGCGCGTCCGGCAGGGACATCGAGGTCGGCAGCACCAGGGGCGGGCGCGCGACGGAGGCGACCAGCGCGTCGTCGGGCACGTCGCCGGAGAGCAGGTCGGTCAGGTGCACCACGCCGGTCACGTCGTCGTCGGACACCACGGGAAAGCGGGAGTGGCTGCGCGCCATGAGCGCGCGGACCTCGCCCACCGTGAGGTCGGCCTCGACGACGTCCACGCGCGCCCGGGGGATCATCGCGTGCTCCACGTCCTGGCGGGGGAAGTCCAGGATGCGGTCCAGCAGGTTGGACAGGTCCGGCGGCAGGTCGCCGCTCTGGCGGGAGTCCGCCACGATGTGCTCGAGGTCGCGCGCGGTGGCCGAGTGCTCGACGTCGTGCACGGGCTCGATCCGCAGGAGGCGCAGCAGGACGTTGGAGGCGGCGTCGAACACGCGGATCAGCCAGCCGAACGCCGCCAGGTACAGGGTGGTGGACCGGGCCAGCCACAGCGAGGCGGCCTCCGGACGGGCGATCGCCAGGTTCTTCGGGAACAGCTCCCCGAACAGCATCTGCACCACCGTGGACAGCAGGAGCGCTCCGACCGTGCCCACCGCGACGCCCACACCCGTCGGCACGCCGACGTCGTCCAGCGCGTCACCGAGCGCCGTGCCCACGAGCGGCTCGGCCACGTAGCCGACGAGCAGGCCCGTCACCGTGATGCCGAGCTGCGCCCCGGACAGCATGAAGGAGGTGCGGCGGGTCACCGCCAGGGCCCGGCGCGCGTCGGCGTCACCCGACTCGGCCCGGGCGGCCAGCCGGGACCGGTCGACCGCCATGTAGGCGAACTCCTGGGCCACGAAGTAGCCCGTCACCGCGGTGATGGCCAGGATCACGACCACCCCCAGCAGGAGGGAGAGCACCCAGGTCATCGAGCACACCTCCCGCGGAGCCGTGCGTGTGCCTGGGCGCTGGTACTGCTGGAGCCGTCCATGGTCCTTCCGAAAGGGTCGATCGGGGGTGCACGCGGCGGGCCTTCGGCACGCGACCGTGCCCCGGCTCGCGCGCGAGTCGTGTCCTTTTCAACGACCGACCCGTCGCGCCAGTTCCCGGTCGATCCTAGGTGGCCCGGCGCGGGTGCGCAGGGCCACCCAGGATCCAGGTCAGGCCGCGGCCCTCCGCCTCGCACGCGCCGCCAGCGCCAGGTCCACCAGGAGGAAGACGGCCAGCGGGATGCCGAACAGCGGCAGGAACACCCCGACCGCCGCGGCGAGCGCCAGGACCGTGACGGTGAGCCAGAGCGGCGCCCGGCGCAGCGCGCCCCGCGGCACGGCGGGCCCGGGGCGCCACGACGCCGACGAGGTGGGGCGGCGGAGCCACCACAGCCGGTAGCCGATGACGACGAGCGCGACGAGCCCGACGGCGACGACGGCGAGCACGACCTGGTTCCAGAACCCGAAGAGGGTGCCCATATGGGCGTCGATCCCCCAGCGGGCGAGCTTGGCGGCAAGCGGGTAGTCCGCGAAGTCGAGCCGGTCGACGGTGGTGCCGTCGTTCCCGTTGACGGCGATGGCGTCGGCCTGGGTGGGCCACTGTCGCTGGTTCTCCCGGACAACCCAGGCCTGGCCGTGGTCGGCGGGCGGCGTCATGACCAGCGGGGCGCGCAGCCCTTCGGCGCGGGCGATCGAGTGGACGCCGTTCACCCCGGGCCCCATCTCCAGCATCATCGCGGGACCGCCGTCGCCGTGGCCCTCGTGGGCCGCGGCCGAGGCGGCGGCCGCCTCCGCGGAGAGGGAGGGGTCGACGGCGGGCGTGGCCCAGCCGAGGGCGTGCCGCAGGCTCTCGACGTTCTCCCCCGCGTACGCGGACCAGGTCAGGCCGGTGGCGGAGAGGCCGAGGAGCACCAGGGCGATCAGCGTGCCGACGGCGCCGTGCCACGACAGGACGCGCTTGTGGGGGCGGGCGGAGCGCACCTCGGGGACGACCAGGCGGCGCAGCCGACGAGTACGTGCGACCCGGGCCACCCACATGGCCAGGCCGCCGAGCACCACGACCCACAGCCACGACGCGGCGGTCTCGGAGTAGAGCCGCCCGGCCGCGCCCAGGTGGAGGCTGGCGTGCAGCTCGGAGACCCATGCGCGGAACGGCAGCGCGTCGCCGGACGTGGCCAGCGCGCCCCGCACCTCGAGGGTGCCCGGGTCCACGAACACCGTCCGGGTGAGTCCCTCGGGCAGGTCGTCCGCGGCGAGCACGACGGCGGTCGTGCGGTCCGGCGCCGCCGCCGGCCGCACCTGGGTCACGGCACCCTCGGGGTACACCGCGCGAGCGGCCTGGACCTGGTCGAACAGGGATAGCGGCTCGGCGACCGGGGCGTCCACGAACAGCTCGTGGCGGTGCACCACCTGCTCGATCGTCGGGGTGGCGGCGTAGACGAGGCCGGTGAGCGCGGCCAGGACCAGGAACGGGCCGACGAGGATGCCGGCGTAGAAGTGCAGGCGGTGCAGCAGCGGCCGCACGTGCGCCCACACGCCCGGCGTCGCCGGTTGTTCGCTCGGGCTCGGGTCCGGCGGGGTCGGTGGGGACGTCGTTTCGTCGGTACGGGTGGTCACGGAGGTCATGGGTGGTCCTTCCACGGACAGCGCGACGGGGGTCGCGGGCGCACGGGCGCCGCGACGCTCAGGTCGCGCAGGAGGGCTGGTGGCAGCGGGGCCCGCCCGCACCGCGTCGTCGCCGCGCAGGAGCGCGGACGGACAGGTTCAGGCTGCGGCCGGGAAGGAGCCCGGCGGGCCCCGCCGTGGCGCGACGGAGGCCATCAGGAGGGTGACCACGGACTGCGGCGACCCCGTGGGCCACGCCGGGCGCGGCGCTGCCGCGATCGCGACCGGGCGGAACGCGCCGAGCAACAGGCGCAGCGAGGTCAGTACCGCCCGCAGGAGATCAGCGCTGCGCTCGAGCGCGGCCAGCAGCAGGGCGGTGGCCACCACCGCGAGCAGGTGCGCGGCATACATCCCCGCGTCGGCGCCGAGGCCGGCCGGCCCGCCCATCGGCTGCCCGTGTGCCACACCGTGGTCCAGCACGCGGTCCAGCCCTGCAGGCGCGCCCGACGACGGGCCGGGCGCCGGGTCCGCCACCAGCGCGAGCCCGTGGTGCAGCAGGGTCTGCATCGCACCGAGAAAAGCCGTCAGCCAGACGGCGCGAGCACGGAAGCGAGCGGCGACGCAGCACACCACGAGCGTCAGCGCGCCGAGCAGCACCAGCCCTGGCGCCGACGGCTCCCGGCCGCCGGCCCACAGGTGCGCCCCCACCCCCAGACAGAACGTCGTGGACGCCAGGACGACGGCGCGCACGAGGTGCGCGGCACGTCTCCATCGATCGTCCATGCGCGCAACCTACGGGGCTCCCCACCCGTCAGCACCAGGTGACGAAAGGTTTAGGTCCGGGCGCATCGGGTCCGGCCGGTCGGCTCGAGGACGAGCGCGGACCTCACAGCAGCGACCGCAGCACCGGCACCACGCCGTCGTCCGCGACCGTGGCGGTGACCTCGTCGGCGACGGCTCGCACCTCCGTCGGCGCGTGGCCCATCGCGACGCCGCGAGCGGCCCACGCGAGCATCTCGAGGTCGTTGAGCCCGTCCCCCACCGCGACCGTCCGGGACGGGTCCACGCCGATGTCGGCGCGGACCTTCTCGAGCGCGGTGGCCTTGCTGATCCGTCCGGCGGTCACGTCGACCCAGTCCGCGCCGTCGGTCATGGCCGTGACACCGTGCGCCCGCAGCGTGGGGACGAGGTGGTGGGCCCGCGGCCCCCGCAGGACGAGCCGCGGGGACGGCTCGCTCCACAGCTGCTCGACCCGGACCAGGCGCTGGGCGCCGTTGACCTCGTGCGGCTCGAACGGCGCCGAGACCCGGTAGCCGAGGCCGACCTCCTCGACCGCGATCCGCACAGCGGGGAGCGCGTCGAGGGCGACGCGGACCACGGCCTGGACGTCGAGCGGCTGGACGTCGACGAGCTGGGCGCCGGACTCGACCAGGCGCGCCGTGATCGCGCCGTTGGACGCGACGACCCAGCCGGTGCGTAGCCGCAGGCACCTGGCGATCGGCAGCACGCCGGCCAGCGACCGGCCGGAGGCCAGGACCACGTGGTGCCCGGCGCGGCGTACCGCGGTGACGGCACGGGCGACCGCCGGGGACGGCTCGCCGTCGTGCCCGACGAGCGTGCCGTCGATGTCCAGCGCGACCAGGCGGGGCGTCGCCGGAGCGGCGAGCGGCAGGGAGCGTGCGTCGGAAATCTCCACAGGCAGGCACATTAGGGGCAATTTGCGGCGCGTGTGACTGCGGCCCGCCAGAGTTCCGCCACTGTTCACACAACGGGCGAAACTCGCGGGGACGACGCGCCGCGCAGCTCGCCGAGGCCGGCTCCGCCGAGGCCGGCGGCGCCTCAACCGAGCGCGCCCGCGAGCTCCGGCGGTACTCCCGCGTCGTGCTCCAGCCAGCCCACCAGCGACGCGTGCACCACGATCCGGTGGTCGTTGCCCCACGCGCCGTCGGTCACGGAGTGGCACGAGACGAGCGTGAGGTAGCGCCCGCCCGGGGCGAGCCCCGACGGCGCGTCAGCCACGACCTCGGCGCCCTGCTGGGGCTCGACCAGCCCGGCCGGGCCAGTCACCTCGTAGACGTACCAGGCGTCGGCGGTCTCGACCACGACGGTGTCCCCCGCCACGAGGGCGTCCACGTGCAGGAAGTTGTCGCCGTGGGTGCGCCGGTGCCCGGCCAGGGCCGTGTTGCCCACCTGCCCGGGCCGGTCCGACTGGGTGAACCGGCCCGCCGCGCCGGTGTTCAGCACGGCCTCCGTCACCCCCTCCTTGATGGGGGTGCGGGCGTCCATCAGCTCGCCGCGAGCGCCGGTGGTGCCCGCCCACGACGGGACCCAGAGGGTCCCCCAGGTCCCGGACAGGTCGGTGGGGACCGGCGCGGCGTCGAGGTCGGTCCGGAGCGTCCCGGCGGCTGCGGGCAGCGGGTGCGCCTCGCTGAAGGCGGCGAGGTCGCCGGCCTCCTGGCGGTCGGCCATCCAGGTGGTGCCGACGTTGTGCCAGGTCCAGCCGCCCGCGACGGCGAGGCCGCCGAGGAGGACCACGAGGGCGACGATCTTGACAGGGTCGGGCCGACGACGGCGCGTGCGCACGGGGGGCGTCTCCTTCGGGTGCTGGTTCGCGGGGGCCCGGCCCTCGGGGGTCTGCGCTGCCGAGGCCTGGTCCGCCGCCGTCCGCGACGCCTTGCGCGGCCGGCTGAGCCGGTTGCCACCGACCCCCGCGAGCGTGACCCCGCCGACGAAGGCGACGGCCCACCACGGGAAGCCGGCCTCGCCGTCGCGCCCGGCGATGACGGCCTCGGCGTCGGCGGCGGGCACGGGGTCGAGCCGGACGCCCCGCACGGCGAGGCGGTGGGAGTTGATGCCCGTCGGGGTGCAGGTGAGCAGGGTGACGAGGTCGCGGTCGGCCTCCGGCTGCATGGTGGTGGTGTCGCCCGGCTCGACGACGGTGATCTGGTCCACCTCGTAGGTGATCGTCCGGCCCACCACGTCGATGCTGAAGTGGTCGCCGATCTCGAGGTCCTCGAGGTGAGTGAAGAGCTCCGCGTCCACCAGGCCGGAGTGCGCCGAGAGCACCGGGTGGTTCCCGACGCCGCCCACCGGCAGCGCGGAGCCGAACAGGTGGCCGACTCCGCGGCTCAGCGAGTCCTCCCCCGTGCCGTGGTAGACGGGCAGCGTGACCCCGAGGTCCGGGACGGTGAGCTGGGCCATGACGTCGCCCGGCTGGGGGGCGAGCTCGCCCTGGTACTCGGCGTCCGGGGTGGTGCCGGAGCCGGTGCGGCCCTGGGCGAGGCGCTCGTTGTAGGCCTCGGCGGAGGCGAGCATGGCGTCCTGCTCCGCCGAGGGCATCGCGTCGACGGCGTGGGCGTAGCCCGTGAGCTCGGAGGCCTGGTCGCGCACGGCGAACCAGTTGGCCGCCGTGGGGTAGAGGAGCAGGCCGAGCCCGAGCGCGGCGAGGACCATGACGGCGACGGTCTGCCGGTTCATGGTGCTTCCTCCCGTGCTCGGGCTCGGACGGTGCGTGCCGGGGCGCGGGCCCTGCGGCCCGCGCCCCGGGTGTGGTGCGTGCGTCAGACCTCGTCGGTCTGGCGACGCGACCGGGCCACGAGGACCATGGCCGCGGCCAGGACGACGACGCCCGCGCCGGTCAGCAGGGCCGTACCCGAACCACCGGTGAGGGGCAGGGTGAACCCGGCGTTGTGCTCGACGTTCTCGACGACAGCCACGTCCGTGGCGGCGTCGCCGGTCGACGGGCCGTCGACCGTGACCTTGATCGGCTCGGCAAGCAGCTCGTAGCCCGTGGGGGCCTTGACCTCGACCAGCCAGTAGTCGGTGCCGTCGGCGTCGTACTGCAGGCCGTCGATGGCGATCTGGCCGTTCGAACCGGTGGTGAACGTGCTGGCACCGCTGATCGTGATCGGGTTGGCCTGCGCGTCGGCGTCCGCCTCGGACGCGAACACCTGGAACTGAGCGCCCGCCAGCTTCGTGGTGCTCAGCGCCGCGTCGACCTTCTCGACCAGGACGCCGCCCCAGTAGGTGGAGACCACGTTCGACTCGACAGCGGTCTCGCTGCCGTTGAGCCAGAGACCTGCCTCGTTCGGGATCTGACCGACGGCGTCGTTCACCGTGGTGACGATCACGACGGAGACCTGGGCTGCGGCGTTCGCGGCCTTCGCTGCCGAGAGCTTCGCCACGCCGCTGGGCTTGAACTCGACCGTGACGAGGCCCGCGGCGTGCGACAGGGTGTAGTCGTCCGCAGTGAGCGCCTCGCTCGTGGTGATCGAGACCGTCGCCGACTGATAGGTGAGCGCGCTGTCCAGCTGGTCGGTGATCTTGTAGGCCGCCAGGGACTCCCCGGGGTCGTCGAGTTCGCCGTCGCCGTTCACGTCCTTGTACGTCGGGATGTCACCGAGGACGGTCCAGGAGACGGGCTGGCCCTTGTAGGTCGCCGTGGAGTCGTCGACCGACTTGGTGACGCCCGCCGTGTCGTTCTTCGGGTAGACGTACACGGTGTACATCCACTCGTTGAGCTTCTCCGTGTCGGGGTTGGTCATCGGGATGGTGACCAGGAACGGGATGCCGGGCAGGACACCGGCGGGGGCGTCGACCTCGGTCACGTAGTACAGGCCGAGCGGCAGGTCGCCGAACGTCGCCACGCCGTCCGCCTCGGTGTCTGCACCAGTGACCTTCGTGGTGCCCTCGGAGAGGGTCGCGTTGTCCATGTCCTGAATGTCGACGGTCGACGCGAGCGCCCAGCCCTCGTTCGTCGTGAGGTCGATCGGGGTGTCGTTCCATGCGGTGACCTGCTGGACCTTGAACGTGACGCCGTCGATCGTGGGGTTGGTCTCGGTGTTGATTTCCTGCGGGAGGCCGGTTGCCGCGGTTCCGGCGGGGCTCTCGTGCTTCGTGATCACGAGCTCGCCGGTCTCGTCGCCGTCGGGCAGGGCCACGTTGGCGGCCGAGGCCGCCGGGATACCGAACCCGAGCGCGAGGGCGGAGGCGGCCAGCACGGCCATGACTCCCGCCCCGGTACGCCGGTTCGTTCCGATGGTGCGCATTGTTCTTTCCATTTCTCTCTTCTTGCGGGGCCCGGCGTACCCGGGCTTGGTCGTGAAGGGCGCCACCGACCGCCGCCACCGCCGGGCGCAGGGCGCGCCGGGGAAGGCCGTCGGCTACAGAGGGGGACGTTGCCGTCGGCGGGGCGACGGCGGTCGGCGGCGCGGGCGCCGTCCGGCACAGGGCGAGGGAAGCCCGGCTCAGTGACGGCGCGGCACGCTGCGTCGACGACGCAGGGCCAGCGCTGCGGCGAGAACGGCGGCGCCGAGCGTCGCCAGGCCGAGCGCGCTGAGGGTGGCACCCGGGCCGCCCGTGAAGGGCAGCGTGAGCACCGGGCGGTCGACGACCTGGAGCGTGTCGTCGATCGCACCACCGTCGGCGGACGTGGCGGTGACCTGCGGGTGCCGCTCGGGGAGAGCGACGTTCACGGACCCGTCGGAGCCGACGAGGAACTGGACCGGCTCGGGCAGCAGGTCGTACCCGCTGGGGGCCTTGATCTCCTGGAGCCAGTAGGTGCCGGCCGGGATGGCCGTCACGACGTAGCGGCCGGTCTCGCCGGTCACCGGGGTGACGGGCAGGTCGCCGAGCACGGTGCCGGGCGTGCCGCCCTCGTCGGCGAGGAGCTGGAACTCCGCGCCGTCGAGCGGGACGGGGTCGCCGCCCACGGCCTGGCCGAGCTTCTGGAGGTAGATGTCCGCGGCCGGAGCCGCGTCGGCCTCGTTGGTCACGGTCACGGTGACCTGGGCGTCCTCTGCGATCGTGAACGTGCCGTTCGCGATCTGTGGCTCGCCCCAGGTGACGCCCGCGATCTCCGGGAACGTGGTCTCGGTGACCACCACCTCGGCGCCGACGGGGATCTCCGGGGAGGTCACGAGCCCGCCGGACGGGACGGTCAGGGGCGGCTGCGGGACGCCGTCGACGGTGTAGTCCACCGTGAAGTCGGTGCCCTGCGGCACGGAACCCGCCAGGTCGCCGCCCACCTGCTTGTTCACCTGGAAGGTGCCGGTCGCGGGCAGCTCGGCGACGTTCGTGACCGTCAGGACACGGGCGTAGCCGTCCCACTCGCCCCAGGTCTGGTCCGGCGGCAGGGTCGGCGTGCCCCAGGTGACTCCGGGCAGGTCGGGGGCCGACTCGGTGGTGAAGTGGAGCACGTCGCCCTTGGTCAGTGCCGGGCCAGGCACGGGCGTACCGTCCGCGGGCAGGGCCAGGCTGCCGTTCATCCCGGCGTTCGGCCCGGAGGTGACCTCCCAGCCGACGACGAACACCGTGTCCGCCGGGACCTGTCCGGCGGCTTCACCGGTGACCTGCTTGGCGACGGTGAACGCCGGAGCGGCGAGCAGGGCGTTCGTCAGCTCGACCTCGACCACGGTGTCCGCGCCGAGAGTGACGGTCCACTGGCCCGAGTCGTCCACGACGACGGGAGATCCGTCTGCGGTCAGCACGGGGTGCTGGTCCCAGAACCCTCCGCCGGGCGCGGCGGGCGGCCTGGGGTCGCCCCAAGGCGTGATGGACTCGGTGAAGACGACCCTGTCGCCCGCCTGCAGCCCGCTCGGTCCGTTGATGACGGTGCCGTCGGCGCGGAGCAGGAGGAGGTGCTGGTCCCACGAGTCGTTGATGCGGTAGCGCACCCCGAAGACCGCGCCGGGGTCGAGCTGGTCGGCGGCGCCGGCGAGCTTCTTGTGGATCACGAAGCCCACGCCCGGCAGCTTGGCCTGGTTGGTCAGTGTGACGGCCACCGGGACGTCGTCCGGCGAGTCCAGGGTGATCGTCGCGTCGTCGAGCACCGTCCCGTCCACGGAGAAGGTGGCGCTCCCCCACACCACCCCGTCGACGGCGGGCGGCGTGGCCTCGCTGAAGGTGACGGTGTCGCCGTACTTCAGCGTGGGCCCGTCGACGACGGTCCCGTCAGCCGTGAGCGTGAGCGTGCCGGTCTGCTCGCCGCCGTTCACGGAGTAGTCCACCGTGAGCTCGGTGCCGCCCGGCACGGACCCGGCGGCTGCGCCGGTCACGTCCTTGTAGATCCGGAACGTGCGGTCCACGGGCACGGCGGTGTTGACCACGGGCAGCGCGTAGGGCGACTGCGCGCCGCTGTGCACGGTGAAGGTGCCCTCGAGCTGGGGGTCGGCCCACTCCACGCCCGTGAACTGGGGCACGTCCTTCTCCGCGATGGTGATCACAGCGCCCTCGGGCAGGTCGGGGCTCAGGACCGTCTCCCCCGCGCGGACGACGATCGGCTCGGCGGCGGGCGCGCCATCCACGGAGTACTCGAACGTGTACGTGGCGTCGGGGTCCACCAGGTCCGCGCCGTCGCCGGTCACGGTCTTGGTCACGGCGAAGCGGGCGGGCTTCTGCTGGAGGGTGTTCACGGCGGTGAACGAGACGGTCGGGTCGTGCCCGCCCACCGTGACGGTGTCCGGACTGAGCGACGGCGCCCACTCGCTCCCCGCACCGGGCTCGGGCAGCGCGGTCTCCTCGACGGTCACCGTGGTGCCGGTCGGGAAGAGCACGGGGCTGCCGCCGACCACCGGGCTCACCGTGCCGCCCGCGCCGACCGTGACGGTTCCCGTCGACGCGTCGGTCACCGGGACGGCAGGGCCACCGGCGGCGGGCACCTGGTAGCCGGTGGCGGCTGCGCCGTCGGGCCCCGTGGCCGTCCAGGTGAAGCCGAACTGCGCGTCCGTGGTGGTCCCGACCACCTGCTTGGTGAGGTCGAAGGAGCCCAGGAGCGTGTTGGTGACGTCGACCTCGACCTCCGGCGCGGAGTCGGTGACGGTGAAGGTCGAGGTGGCCTGACCGCCCACGGTGATGGTGGGCTGCGCCCAGGTGAAGCCTTGGGTGTCGAGCGGGCTGCCGTCCGTGAGGTAGAGGCCTGGTTGCTCGGTGACCGTGCACGTGGCCCCGAACGGGATGCCGTCGAAGTAGACGGTGCGACCGGGGACGAGGGTCCACTCGCGGCTGAAGAGCACGGTGCCGTCGGTGTCGGTGCAGACCAGCTCGCCCCTGGCGACGACGGCGCCGGGCGTCTGTGCGAGCAGGTCGTCCACGAACGAGCCCGGCGTCAGGTGCTTGGTGAGGTACACCTCGCCAGAGACCGGCGTGACGGTGTTGTCGTCGCACCCGCTGGCCGACGCGCCGGTCCACGGGTAGTTGTGGTGCTCGGCGTGCGCCGCAATATTGGGCATCGAGTCGCCCATGGTGTAGCTGCCGCCGACGTAGAGGCGCCCGTTCGTGCTGATCACGTCGGTGACCATGCTGCCGTGGGGCACCAGGATGCTGCCGAGGAAGTTGACGCCGTCCTGGGTGCTGGCGAGGTTGACCGAGCCCGCGTCGGGGAAGTTCCACATGATGGCGGTCGACACGTTGCCCAGCTCCGGGCCCGCGTAGCCGTCCCCGGCAACCATCGTGCCGTTGACGTAGGTGCTGTTGTTCACGGCGGCGACCGGACCGCCGGTGACGTTGACGACGACCGTCGGGTAGGAGCCGTCCGCGTTGACGGGCAGGCTGTCGAAGTCGACCCGCGTCGCGGCGGCGAAGTCGGCCCCGGGGACGGTGAACACCTGGCGCCCGGCGGCGTCGGGCGTGCCGGCCGTGAGCACCAGGGCGGTCTCGCCGCCGCGGGTCTCCAAGGTGGCCGTCCCGTTGGCGGGCAGCGCGTCGAGGGCCGACGAGAGGGCGTTCACCTTGGCCCCGAAGTGCTGGTACTGGGCGAGGTGCTCTGCTGCGGCCTCCTGGGTGAGGACCGGGCCGCCGTGCGTGTCGACGGTGCCTGAGGTGTTGCCGACGACGGCGACGCCGCCGCCGATCAGGTAGCCCACCGTGATCGAGTAGCCAGGCTTGACGGTCAGGTCACCGCCCACCGTGAGCATGACGGACATGGGCTCCGGGGCGATCTGCGAGCCGACGCCGACGACGCCGAAGTTGAAGCCGTACCACCCGTCGTTCGCCACGGTCTTGGACATCGTCGCGTCGCCCATCACGACGGTGACGCCCTCGGACTCGGCGGTCGCGCCGGTCACCGTGAAGTCCCCGCCGGCCCACATCGAGACGGCGTTGTCGGTGTAGAGGGGGCCGTCGTCGGGCAGGGTGGTCCACGGCGGGACGTCACCCGCGGGCGGGCAGACGGGCGCCTGCTCGGCGACGGCCAGCGGTGCGGTCCACGAGGTCGAGACGACGGCGCCGCTCAGGGCGAGCGCGGCCGTCGCCAAGGCCGCCGCGAGGCGGCGCAGGGGCGAGGTCACACGCCGTACATGAGGTCTGACCTCACGCTCCGAGCGTCCGCCCGCCAGCCCGTACATCGCCCCATCCCTTCGCTCGCCTCTTGTGCTCGAGGCGATCGTTACGTTCGGTCCAGCCTCGGCCGGATGTCCAACACCCCCAGGATCCATCCTTGTGCATGTTTTCACAAGCGGCTCCGGTGTGGGTCTGGTCACCCGGAGGGCAAAGCCCGGGGGCTCGAGAGCCCCCACGAGGTGAAACGCTTCACCTCCTCGCCAACGAGCGCGGTGGCATGCATGGTGACGGCACCGTCGAGCTCAAGGAGGAGCATCCATGTCCGTCGTGAAATCCGTTCGCACGAGGACCGCGGTCGCACTGACCGCCCTCGCCATGACCCTGTCGCTGGGGGTCGTGGCGATCCAGGCAGCCACCGCCCCGGAGGCCGCGGCGCACGGGTCCGTCACCGACCCGCCGTCGCGCAACTACGGCTGCTGGGACCGCTGGGGCGGCGACTTCCAGAACCCCGGCATGGCCACGGCCGACCCGATGTGCTACCAGGCGTGGCAGGCCAACACCAACGCCATGTGGAACTGGAACGGCCTGTACCGCGAGGGCCTGGCCGGCAACTACCAGGCCGGCATCCCGAGCGGCACGCTCTGCTCCGGCGGCCGTGCCGAGAACGGCCGCTACAACGCCCTCGACAACCCGGGTGCCTGGGTCGCCAAGGGCGTGCCGAACAACTTCCGGCTCACGCTCACCGACGGCGCCAACCACGGCGCCGACTTCCTGCGGATCTACGTCTCGAAGGCCGGGTTCGACCCGACCCGTCAGGCGCTCGGCTGGGAGAACCTCGACCTGGTCAAGGAGACCGGGCGCTACCCGACCACGTCGCCGTACGTCACCGACGTCTCGCTGCCCGGCCGCTCGGGCCGCGCCGTGCTGTACACGGTCTGGAAGGCGTCGCACGCCGACCAGGTGTACTTCCTCTGTTCGGACATCAACATCGGTGGGGGCAACCTCGGACCGTGGCCCGGCTCGGGCACCCCGTCGCCGTCGGTCCCGCCGACGACGCCGCCGCCCGTCAGCCCGCCGCCCGTCAGCCCGCCGCCCGTCAGCCCGCCGCCCACCGGCGGCGCCTGCACCGCCACCGTCCGCGTCGTCAACTCCTGGAGCGGCGGCTACCAGGCCGAGCTCGTCGTCAAGGCAGGCACCACAGCCATCACCGGCTGGTCCGCCAACCTCACCGGCGCCACCATCACCCAAGCCTGGAGCGCCACCCTCTCCGGCACCACCCTGACCAACGCCACCTGGAACGGCACCCTCAGCGCCGGAGCCAGCACCACCGCCGGCTTCATCGGCAGCGGAACCCCACCCACCACGGCCACCTGCGCCACACGTTGACCGACCACGCGTCGGCGGCGGCGGGCGACCGCCGCCGCTGACGGGTGCGCGAGCGGTCCCACCCCGGGCGCCGCCGTGGACACCCGGCACCCGCCGGATCACGCCCCGCTACCGTCCGGGCGTGATCTGGCTCTTCGACCTCGACAACACGCTCGTCGACCGGGACGGGGCGTTCCGCGACTGGGCGGCCAAGACCCTGGCCGACGCCGGCCGCCCCGCCTCCGCCCTCGCCGAGGTCCTGCGCGCCGACGCCGGAGGCTTCGCGCCCAAGCCCCTCGTCGCGCAGGCGATCCTCGACGCGACCGGCCGCACGGGCCCGGTGGCGGAGATGATCGAGGAGATGCGCGCCGGGATCCGCGCCCACGTGGTGGCGTACCCGGACGTGGCCGGGCTGCTCGCCGGGCTACGCGCCGCCGGGGACCGGATCGGCATCGTCACGAACGGCGACGGCACGCACCAGCGCGCCAAGCTCGGGCTCGCCGGCCTGACCACGCTCGTCGACGCGGTGGTCGTGTCGGGCGAGGTGGGCTTCGCCAAGCCCGACCCGCGCACCGTCCGGGCCGCGCTCGGTCTGCTGGGCGCCGAGGACGCCGACCCGTCGACGGTCTGGATGATCGGCGACGCCGCGCACGCCGACGTCGCCGTCGGGCACGCGTCCGGCGTGCGCACCGGGTGGGTCTCGCACGGCCGCACCTGGTCGGGCGAGGGCGAGCCGGACGTCGTCGGGAAGACGACGCACGACGTCGTCGCGCAGGTCCAGGCGAGGGCGTAGGCCCGCGCGAGCGACGGGCTGCCTGTTCCGGCGCCCGCTCAGACCGGCGAGCGCCACATCCCCCGGGTGATCTCGTACTCGACCTCACCGTCCTCGTGCCCCGCGAGCGGCTCCTCGACGTCCTCGTGGAAGCTGCGGGCGTACGTGAGGCCGGCCGAGGCCATGGTGGCGCGGGAAGCCTCGTTGACGGCCATGGTCTGGGCGATGATGCGGTCCAGGCCGAGATCCTCGAACCCATGGCGTACGAGCTCGCGGGAGCCTTCCTTGGCGAACCCCTGGCGCCAAGAGCGCTGGGGCAGGCGGTAGCCCAGCTCGGCCACGCCGGGCCGGCTCGGGCCGTCGGGCGTGGCGAGCATGAAGAGGCCGATCGGGTCCCCGGAGCCGTACGCGACCCACAGTCCCAGCCCGTCGACCGCCCCGGCGATCCAGCGACGCATCCGCGCCTCGGTCTCCGCCGCTGTGAGCCTGCGGGTGTAGAGGTAGCGCAGCGCCACGGGGTCGGAGTTGAGCTCGACCAGGAACGGCAGGTGCTCCTCGGCGAGCGGGACCAGGTCGAGGCGCTCGCTGCGCAGTCGGGCTTGAGGCATGCCGCGAGGTTAGTGAGGGACAGGCGCCTCGGGCACTTGATTAACGGGAGCCGGGCGCACGCCGACGTCGCTACGCGCCCCGCCGCCGCAAAATCTCCGCGATCCAGGTCGGCGCGAACGGCGACGTGCAGTTCGGCGGCGTCGGGTAGTCCTTCAGCACCTCCAGCCGCTCGCCGATGTCGAGCGCGCGGGCGCGGTGCTCCGCGTGCTCGATCCCGATCTGGGCCAGGCAGTGGTTCATGGCCCACTGCAGCCGGTCCGGTGCGTCCTTCATCTCCGCCTCGATGACGTCGAGAAGCCCTGCGAGGTCCAGGCCGGCAGGGTTCTTCGCCACCCGGTCGGTGGTCAGCGCCCAGCCCGCGCCGGCAACCACAGGGTCGCCGTCGGCCGACCAGGCCACCCGCAGCTCCTCCGCATACGTGCTCTTCTTCACCACGTAGCTCACGAGCCAGTCCTGCACCTTCGGGGCACGCGCCTCGCGCAGCATGAGGTCGAGCTCGCCGCGCTCGAACGCCTTGGGCCGGCAGACCAGGAGTGCCAGCAGCCGCGCGGCGGTG
Organism: Antribacter gilvus; assembly: GCF_003946865.1. Classification (GTDB taxonomy): domain Bacteria; phylum Actinomycetota; class Actinomycetes; order Actinomycetales; family Cellulomonadaceae; genus Antribacter; species Antribacter gilvus. The sequence continues at coordinate 6,883 of NZ_QXTH01000016.1, read as the reverse complement.
TCCCCGGTCGCCCAGAGCTCGCGCGCGAGGTCGTGCTGCGTCTTCAGCCGCTTCGCGACCGCCCGCAGCCTGCCGAGGTTCACCCCGTGATCATCGCCGTGCTTCTCGTTCACCTCGCGCGCCCGCGGGTCCTCGAGCGCGGCCAGCTCTGCCATCAGCTCTGCCACGCTGGGCGCGGTCGTGGTCTGGGCCACCTCGGTCTCCTGCCTGTCGCGTCTGGGCTCAGCCTACGAGGTGGCCAGGTCCGCGCTGGCGACCCTCGTGGGCGGCCCGCCTGAGCCGGGAGCCCGGCGCGCGCCCCGCCCCGGGCGACCGCCGTGCCCCTCGACCTCAGTTGAGCATCAGCACGACGGCGTCCCCCGCCGCTGCCGCCGCGGCATAGAACCGTCGCAGCTCCGCGTACCGCTCCCCCAGCAGCGGCAGCCCTTCCTCCGGCAGGTGCTCGTCCGGGTCGGCGCAGGGCTCACCGTCACACGTCTGCGCCACGTCGTACTGCGCCGCGAGCACGGTGAACGGCGTGGCCCCGAGAAAAACGGCGGCGGACAGCACGTCCTGCGGTGCGAGGTAGCGCACGGGCCCGATGCCCCCGTCGAGCCCCAGCGGCGTGCCGCCCTGCACCACGTCCACCGGCATGCCCGGCTGAGCGAGCAGGAGGCCGTGGAGCGGACCCCACGCGCGCCCCAGGCTGAAGTACCGTGCGTCCTCCGGCGGGAGGTCGTACTCGACCCACTCGTCGGCGAGCGCGTCGAGCCTCGTCTCCGCCCACTCACGGTCGGACCGCGCCTTGTCGAGCTCCCCGGATGCGAACCGCGCGTACTCGCAATGAATCCCCATGGCGCGCGACGGTAGCGGCCCACGGCGTCGGCCAGGACCGGCAAAACGGCCAGATACGGCGCGAATACGCGTAACGCCCAACAAGTCTGTGAGAACCGACAAGCGGGCCCCGAAGATCTGCCGATGTTCGCCTGTCGAACAACCGGGGGTGCCGGCAACAGGGCTCCGGGCCGTGGTCAACAGTGTGCCTGCTACGGTCCGTCCCGTGGAACCGATCATCTGGCACATCGCCCTCGTCGGCGACTGGAACGCCGCCCAGCAGACGGGAACGTACGCCGTCTCCACCCGCGGGCGCAGCGTCTCGGAGGTGGGCTACCTGCACGGGTCCTTCGACGCGGACCAGGTGGGCCGCGTCGCGGCAGCCTTCTACGCCGACGCCGGCCCGCTCGTCCTCCTGGGCATCAGCACGACGGCGCTCGCGGGCGCGGGCATCGAGGTGCGGGCGGAGCCCGGCGACCCGCGCGACCCCGGCAGCGAGCTCTTCCCGCACGCCTACGGCGCGGTCCCGGTCAGCGCGGTGGTCCGCACGATCCCCGCCACGGTGCACGACGGCGTCCTGGTGGCCCCCGGCTGGGAGCACGCCTGAGCTACTGGGCGAGCGTGGCGCGAGCTCTCGCGACGTACCGCACCACCAGCACGCCGGCCCCGATCACGCAGAGCGCCACGACCGCCCAGTGCGCGACCAGGTTCGGGAGCCTGACGGGGATGGAGAACCGGTCGGTCAGCATGAACGCGGACCAGAGCGCGGCCCCGACAGGCAGGCACAGCCCGCCCAGGAGCCCGAGGACGCCGGGGCGGCCGGCCAGCCACGCGACCGCCGCGCACGCCGGCCCGCACACGAGGGAGGCGACCACCCAGAAGGACATCTCCCCGATGGAGAGCTGGGGCGTGGTGCTCGCCATCGCCCCAGGCAGCAGCGGGACCCCGGGCGGCAGGGGCGGCTCGGAGGTGGCCAGCGCGTACAGGTAGTCGGCCACGTAGTAACCGACCGAGGCGCTGACGAAGAAGGCGGTGCACAGCAGGACGGTGCGAGCCGCCGACGCCCCTCGCCGCAGCATGACCCAGCCGAAGACCACTCCGGCAGCCGCCCAGCCGGAGGCCGCCCCGACCACCGTCGCGACGCCTCGCAGCACGACGTGCTCGCCGTGGTTCAGCATCACCGTCCCGATGGCGAAGGCCACGCCCACGACGACGGCGAGCAGCAGCGCGACGGCGAGTCGGGGCTGCACTCCCGCGCGTGCCTGCGGTGCGACCGTCACCTCTGCCCCCTTGTGCGCTCTGACCTGGACGTCAACGTAGCGAACGGGCGGACCGGCGTCACCCCGGCCCGGGGCAACATTCCTTGACCCCATAAGGGCCAAGTGTGAGAATTGCGCCGATGTTGACGTTAACATCCCACGCCAACGTCATCCACAGTTCACGCCCTGCTACGTGCAACGCCGCACGAGATAGGTCACCACCATGAACGCTCCTCACCGACAGTCCGCCCTGCCCTGGCAGCGGCGTCCCCTCGAGCGCGTCCTGCTCAGCATGCTGGCCACGCTGGTCCTCCTCCCCTTCACGGCGCTGTCCCTGGCCGCCCCCGCCACGGCCGCCACCAGCCAGTTCCGCGGCATGAACTGGGCGGTGCTCGGCGACAACTTCGTCACCGGCCCGCTGGTCCTCGACGGCCTCAGCAGCTCCGACAGCTACGCCACCGTCCAGGCCAAGGCCAACGCCGTGTACGACGACATGGCGAGCACCCTCGGCATCAACACCGTGCGCCTGCCGGTCAACACCCACACCGTCGGCACCGCCTGGTGGAACAACTACCGCGCCACGATCGACGCGGCGACCGCCCGCGGGTTCAAGGTCGTCCTGGCCTACTGGGAGGACGGCGCAGCCTCGGGCGGCCGCGTGACCAACTACGCCGCGTGGAACACGATGTGGTCCACCGTCACGTCCCAGTACGGCTCGAACAGCCTCGTGTACTTCGAGCCGATGAACGAGCCGCACGGCTACAGCTCCACCGAGTGGCGCAACGTCGCCGCCGACTGGCTCAGCTACCACTACTCCGCACCGGCAGGGCGGGTCCTCATCGGGGGCACCGGCTACAGCCAGGACCTCCGCGACGTCTGCAACGACAGCCGCTTCAACAACACGCTCCTGTCGTACCACCACTACGCGTTCTTCTACGGCACGAACACCTACGACGGCTGGCGCAACCACATCATCACCCGCCTGGGGAGCTGCGCCTCGCGCGCGGTCATGACGGAGTTCGGCGGGGCCATGAACAGCGGTCTCAACTACGGCGACCCCAACAGCTCCGACAACTTCGTGCGCCACATCCGCGCCGTCACCGACGTCATGCGCGACAACCAGATGGGTGGAACGTACTGGCCGGCGATCGGCGGCAAGCCCGGCAACATCGGCTACGACGGCTACTCGATGTACATCAAGGGCGGCTCCGGGACGAACCTCGACCTCACCATCCGCAACGCCTCGGGCGCGAACCGTCTCCGCTGGGCGTGGGGCGACAGCGTCGACCCCAACACCGGCAACGGCGGTGGCGGCACCACCGTGACCGACATCGTCAACCAGAACTCGGGCAAGTGCGTCGACGTGGTGAGCGCGTCGACCGCGAACGCCGCCGAGGTGGCCCAGTACACCTGCGGCAGCGGCACCAACCAGCAGTGGGCCCTGCAGAACCTCGGCAACGGCTACTACAACCTCGTCGCCCAGCACTCGGGCAAGTGCCTCGACGTCAACGGCGCCTCGACCGCCGACGGCGCGGCGATCATCCAGTACACGTGCGGCAGCGGCACCAACCAGCAGTGGCAGCTGCGCAGCGTGACCGGCGGCTACGTCGAGATCGTGGCCCGGCACTCGGGCAAGTGCCTCGACGTCCCCGCCGCCTCGACGGCGAACGGCACCCGCCTGAAGCAGTACACGTGCAACAGCGGCACCAACCAGCGCTGGACCCTCTGACAGCCCGCGCCGCCCGTCGAGCACGCGGCTCGACGGGCGGCGCGCCAGGCTCAGGAGGCCACGGCGACCAGGACCACGGCCAGCGCGAGCAGCACGTCGTAGACAACGCACGACTCGGCGTACCACCGCCACACCACGGCGTTCGCCCGGTGGTGGAGCACGTCCCACACCCCGTGACCCACGAGGCCCGCCGCGACCAGGTGCGCCCCGGTGTCCTGGCCCGCGAAGGCGGTCGCCAGCAGTGCGATCCCCGCGAACACGACGATGCCCGCGGCCTGCAGCAGGGCCATCGACCGCCCGCGGATGCTGCGCCGGAGCACGCCCACCACCGGGTACACCAGGGCCACCACCACGATCAGCCACGCGGGCAGCCTGCCCGCTCCCCCGGCGATCGTGGCGGCGAGGACCGCGAGCCCGAGCAGCACGGGCCACCGCCGCCTCAGCCAGGCCAGGTCGAGACCGTGGACGTGCTGCGAGTACGCCGCCCGGCGCAGCAGCATCGCGCCCGCCATCGCGGGCACCATCAGCACGTGACCCCAGAGCATCACGTCGCCCGGGGTGGCCGCGCCGGCCCAGAAGAGCGCCAGGAGCACGGCGAACGGTGCGGCCATCGCCGCGTTCATCTCCCAGATCGCCAGCCACCCGTGACGCCGGACACGCATCCACACGGTCATGGCGGCCACCATGTCGAGCACCATCACCGCGGCCGCGACATCGGTCCGCAGCAGCACCGCCTCGACCCCCAGGACCGCACCGGCCCAGCTCCACGCCGGCGCCAGCAGCATCATGCCGAGCACCATCACCACGACCATCTCGGCCAGGTGCGCGACGAACCTCGTCGCCTCTCGCGCCCGCGTCGCGGGCACGCCCCCGGGCCCGGTCTCTTGCCCTGACCCGTGCCCTGTCCCGTGCGCCCCTGCCGCCTCGGCCCGGCCCGTCGTCTCCGTCCTCATCGCCCTCTCCTCCCCGTGGGGCGGCGCTCCTCGCCGCGCTGCTCCCCACGCTGTCCGACGGCTCCCTCGGCCAGTAGTGCCGGACCGCACCTGAGCGCGGGCACCTGTCACGACCTGGCATGACAGATGTCATGAAGGCCCGGGGCCAGCCCCGCACCCGCGTCCGCGCTGGCAGGATGGCGTCATGAGCACCGCCCGTGCCCTCGCCGACGACGGCAGCGGCCTCGCGAGCTTCCGCCGCAACACGTGGTGGGGCCTCGCGGGGACGGTGGCCTGCGTGCTCGGCTTCGCCGTCGGAGACTGGGTGCTCGACCCGGACGTCGACGCCGGCGCGCGGGCCCTCACCGGCCTGGCGACCGTCGTCACGGTCCTGTCGTGCGGGGTCCTGATCGCGCGGCGGGTGCGCGACGAGCCGCCGTCGGCCGCCTGGCTCGTGGCCGCCGGCTGCGCGGCGGTGGTCGCGGGGGCGGTGCCGCTCGCCGTCGGGAACTTCGGGCTCTGGTCGATCGCACCGGCCGCCGCCCTCTCGGTGCTGGTCATGTTCCTTCCCGCACGGCGGGCATGGCAGGTGCTCGGGGTGGCCCTGGTGCTGCTGCCGGCCGTCGGCCTCCTCACGGCCCGCGCCACGGGTGAGCCGCACGTGGGGCACGCCACCTGGATGCCCGCCCTCATGGTCGTGGCGTTCGGCCCGGCCATGCTCGGCATGCTCCGCGCCTGGCAGGTCGCCTCCCGGCTCGACGACGCGCGGCGTCTCGCCGGGGAGCTCGCCGTCGCGGACGAGCGCCTGCGCTTCGCCGCCGACCTCCACGACATCCAGGGTCACCACCTGCAGGTGATCGCCCTCAAGAGCGAGCTCGCGGCGCGGCTCTCCGAGGCGGACCCGGCGCGCGCCGCCGACCAGATGCGCGAGGTCCAGCAGCTCGCGGGCGACGCCCTGCGCGAGACGCGCGCCCTGGTCCAGGGCTACCGGCGCACCACCCTCGACGCGGAGATCGCCAACGCGTCCAAGGTCCTGGCCGCCGCGGGCGTCGACGTGCACGCCGACGTCGACCCGGCGCTCGCCGCGTCCCTCCCCCAGGCGCCGCGCAGCCTGCTCGGCCTGGTGGTGCGCGAGGCCACCACGAACGTGCTGCGGCACAGCCGTGCCACGCGCGCCGCGATCGTCCTGCTGCCCGACGACGCCGGGGCCCGCCTCGTGATCGACAACGACGGCGCCCGCGCGGGCTGGCCGGGCGACGACCCGGCCGGGCCGGACGAGACGGGGAGCCCGGGCGAGACCAGGAACCCGGGCACGACGGGGAGCCCCGGCGACGGCACGGGCCTCGCGTCCCTGGCGGAGCGCCTGGCCGCCGTCGGCGGGCGCCTGTCCTGGTCGAGCGACGACGACCGGTTCGTGGTCACCGCGACGGTGAGCGGATGATCCGCCTCCTGCTCGCCGACGACGAGGAGCTGCTCCGCGGGGCCCTCTGCGCCCTGCTCGACCTCGAGGACGACCTGCAGGTCGTGGCCGAGGCGGCCACCACCACCGATGCCGTGCGGCTCGCCGAGCGGCACCGTCCGGACGTGGCCGTGCTCGACCTGGAGATGCCACCCACCGACGGGCTGGACGCCGCGGGGCAGATCCTGGCCCACGCCGACGGCGCGCCGCCGCGCGTCATCATCGTCACGCGGCACGCCCGGCCCGCCGTGCTGCGCCGGGCCCTCGCGGCGGGCGTGAGCGGCTTCGTGCCCAAGTCGACGCCGGCGGCACGGCTCGCGCAGATCGTGCGCGACGTCGCCGTCGGGCGCCGGTACGTGGACCCGGAGATCGCCGCGTCGGCGCTCACCGAGAACGAGTGCCCGCTGACGGACCGCGAGCTGGAGGTTCTGCGGGCGGCCCGCACGGGCGCCCAGGTGTCGGAGATCGCGGCCGCCGTGCACCTCGCGCCCGGGACGGTGCGGAACTACCTCTCGTCGGCGATGTCCAAGCTCGGCGTCGCCACCCGCCACGCCGCGGCCCACCGGGCGTGGGAGGAGGGCTGGATCTAGGGGGCCCTAGGGCGTGTTTCGGAATGGGTCAGCGTTGGTTGATCCAGTCCAGGAGGTCGCCTGCGATGGTGTTGGGGTCGGCGGCGGTGGTGACGGCGTCG
>NZ_QXTH01000015.1 GCF_003946865.1 Antribacter gilvus | reverse complement strand
AGTTGACCATGAGCAACCGTGCACGATGTCCCGAGACAGACCGTGCACGATGTCCTGAGACACAACCGCGCACGATGTCCTGAGACTTCACAACTACCGATCACGCACCGAACTGCCGATCACATGGCGTGGGGTCCGGGCGTCGTGGCGTGTGCTCCACTGCCGCGCAGAAATAGCGTGCCAAGCGCCGTGCGCGGGTGGCGCCCGGCCGTCACCCGCGCCACGATGCCCGCATGAGCGCTGCCGACGCCGGCTCCCGCCCGCACGTCGTGGTCCACGTCGCGGTGTCGGTCGACGGCGCCACGACGGGCTTCGCGCCCGACGTCGCCCGGTTCTACGAGCTGGCCCGGACCTGGCACGAGGACGCGACGCTCACCGGGGCGGACACGATCCTCGCCCAGGAGGCCGCCCTGGCGGCACAGCCCGGCCCCGGTCCGGCCGACGACGGTCCGCTGCTCGCCGTCGTCGACAGCCGCCACCGCGTCCGGGCCTGGCAGGCGTTGCGGGACGCGGGGCACTGGTCGGCGGTGGTCGCGCTCCGGTCCGCGGCGGGTCCGGTGCGGGCCGACGGCGGCGCGACGTCGTCGGGCGACGGCGCGGACGCCGCTCATGCGGACGCTGCCGTCCGGGATGCCGCCGCCGTCGAGGAGCTCGTCCTCGGCGACGACCGGGTCGACCTGGCGGCGGCGATCGGCGCGCTGGGGGAGCGCGGCGCGAGAGTGGTTCGCGTGGACAGCGGCGGCTCGCTGACCGGGGCGCTGCTGCATGCGGGCCTGGTGGACGAGATCAGCCTGCTCGTCCACCCCTGCCTCGCGGACCCGGGCGGCGGGCGCCGCTGGTACGGCACCGAGCCACCGCCGCCGTCGGCCCTGCGCCTGACGGGCGCCGAGGCGTTCGACGACGGCGCCGTCTGGCTCCGCTACCGCTGCTGAGGCCCGTGGGCCCACGTATGGTTGCCCTCCCCGTCCGGGAGGACGACCATACGTGGACCCACAGCGGAGGGGGTCAGGCGGACCGGACCCGGCCTGCCGGCGGAACGGGCAGGAGCTCCGGCGACGGCTCTCCGGTCGCCAGCCAGTGGTCGAGCGTGCGCTGGAAGAGCGCGGGGTCCTCGAGGCTCCAGACGTGGTGCATCCCGGGTGCGAGGCGCGCGACCGCGCGGGGTGCCCGGGACACGGCCTCGACCTGGGCGTCGCGGATGAACCGGGGCTCCTTCTCGCCGGCGAGGGCGAGCATCGGCGCGTCGAGGGTGCGAAGGCCGTCGAGGACGTCGGCCGGGACGCCGTCGAAGATCTCGGGGACCATGCGCCGGGCGGAGTCCCGGTTCAGGCCGAGTCCGGTCGCGACGAACTGGTCGACCCCGTCCTCGGGGATGCCGTAGATCCGGGCGTTCACCTTCCAGTACGCGGGGCTGCCCCAGAGCGGCAGCTGTGCCAGCCCGATCCAGCGGTTGAAGCCGTGCGCGCCCCGCAGCATCGCGCCGGTCGCGAGGACGCTCCGGACGATGTCGGGGTGGCGTGCCGCCAGGGTGGTCCCGACCACGGCTCCGAACGACAGGCCGACCACGTGGGCACGGCCGCCGTGCGCGCGGTCCCGGACGAGGTCGGCGAGCACGTCGGTCGTCGTCGCGAGGTCGACCCAGGGGAGGTGGGCGGAACCGGCGAACCCGGGGAGGTCGGGGGCGAGGGAGTGGTGGCCGGTGAGCGCCTCCGCGTTCTCGGCCCACATCCAGCCGCCCACGACGCCGCCGTGGAGGAACAGGACCGTCTCGTCGTTCTCGGGGTGGTGCTCTGTGACGTGGTAGCTCACAGCGAGGCCTCCAGCTCGTCGAGCCAGGCGAGCTCCGCCTGGGTGTGCACGATGCCGTAGCGCAGGGTTCCCGCGCGCAGCCGGTCGGCGAGCCGGTCGTGGATGGTGGGCATGCTCTCGAGCTCGTCGAGGTAGGCGCGGGCGGCCTTGCGGCGACCCTCGATCAGCCCGCGCACGAGCCCGGGATCTTCCTCCCGTCCGACGAAGAAGATGCGGCCGAGGAACGCGTCGCGGGTCTTGTCCTCGGGGACGGGGGAGTGCAGCCAGTTGGTGAGAGCCTCGCGGCCCGCGTCCGTGAGCCGGTGCTCCCGGCGGTCGGGCTTGCCCTCCTGGGGCACGACCCGGACGTCGACCAGGCCGTCCTGCTCCAGCCGGGCGAGGGTGCGGTAGATCTGCGACTGGTCGGCGGACCAGAAGTGCGCGACGGTCCCGTCGAACACCTTCTTGAGGTCGTAGCCGGTCATGGGGCGGAGGTCGAGGAGTCCGAGGATCAGGGCGTCGAGGGCCATGCGGATATCCTACTCCGCATATATTGGACTGTACATATATGGGCGAGGAGGCCGGTGATTTCACCGATGCCACCCCCACGCCCTCGGCCTGAGAGTGAGCAGGCAGCCAACCCGGCAGGACGCCGAGGGTGCGGGACGCGACGACGCGGCCCGCGACAGACCCCGGCGTCGTGCCCCGTCAGAGAGGACGAACCGTGCAGCACTCACTCACCGCACCACGCCCCACGCACGCACCCCAGGCGACCCGGCGGAAGGCCCGCGCCGTCGCCGTCGCGGCCGCTCTCGCCGCAGGTCTCGGGTTCAGCGCCCTGTCTGCCCCAGCGGTCCAGGCCGCCGACAACCCGTACCAGCGCGGCCCCGCGCCCACCAACGCGAGCATCGAGGCCACCCGTGGCCCCTACGCCGTGTCCAGCACCTCGGTCTCGTCGTGGCTCGTCAGCGGCTTCGACGGCGGCACCATCTACTACCCGACCACCACCGCCGACGGCACGTTCGGCGCCGTCGCCATCTCGCCCGGGTACACGGCCTACGAGTCCTCCATCGCCTGGTTCGGCGAGCGGCTCGCGTCCCAGGGCTTCGTGGTCTTCACCTTCGACACCAACACGACCGTGGACCAGCCGGCGCAGCGCGGCGACCAGCTCCTGGCGGCGCTCGACTACCTCACGCAGCGCAGCTCGGTGCGGTCACGGGTGGACGCCAGCAGGCTCGGCGTCATGGGCCACTCCATGGGTGGCGGCGGCTCGCTCGAGGCGTCCAAGGACCGCCCGTCCCTCAAGGCGGCCATCCCGATGACGCCGTGGAACACCGACAAGACCTGGAGCGAGATCAGGACACCGACCCTGATCTTCGGGGCAGAGAACGACTCGGTCGCGCCCGTCGCGTCGCACTCCGAGCCGTTCTACAGCACCATCCCGTCGACCACGAACAAGATGTACATCGAGCTCAACGGGGCGTCGCACTTCGCACCCAACTCGTCCAACACGACGATCGCGAAGTACTCCATCTCCTGGCTCAAGCGGTTCCTCGACAACGACACCCGCTACGACCAGTTCCTGTGCCCGCTCCCCACCTCGGCCCTCTATATCGAGGAGTCGCGCGGCACCTGCCCGCTCCGCTGATCCCGCCCCACCCCGGAGGCTCCCGCCTCACCCCCTGCCGAGACAGTCACCTCGTCCGACGAGGTGACTGTCTCGGCGGCGTGGTGCCCGGGGGAACACGGGGCGTTACCGACACTTCCCCTGGGCTTTGCTTTTCCGTAACATCGCGACGTGGTCGGACAGGCTCCACGGAGGCACGGCCGTAGCGAGGAGCTCCGGTCGGCGGCCGCCGCACTGGACCTTCTGGGGGAGGGCAGCGTCGCCCTCCTCCTCGTCGGCGAGCCCGGCTCCGGCCGCACCACCTTCCTGGACGACGTCGCCCGCGGCTTCGCCGCGGGACGGGCCCTGCGGGTCGGCGCACCCCCGGCGGGCGCCGCGTACGGCGGGGTCCAGGCCCTGCACCGTGCCGTCCGCCCGACTGCGCCCCCCGCCGCCCCCAGCACCGAAGGGCTGCTCCGCCTGCTCCGCGACGCGGCCGACGACGGACCGCTGCTCCTCTGCGTGGACGACGTCCAGCGGTGGGACCCTCCGTCGCGGGGGATCCTCGGCGCCACCGCCCGGCGGATCGGCGAGGCCCCCGGTGTCGGCCTGCTCGTCTCCGTGACAGGGGTCGGGGCAGCGGCCACCGCGTTCGCCGGTCGGCCGCTCCTCCGCCTCGCACCGCTGTCCCGGGCCGCGGCGGAGGCCCTCCTGGACGACCTGGCCCCCGGCGTCGACGCCGCCGTGCGCGAGGAGCTGCTCCGAGAGGCTGACGGCAACCCGGCCCTGCTCCGGGCGCTGGTGCACCGGTTGTCGCCAGGTGAGCGCTCGGGAACGGTCCCGCTGCCTCACCCGGTCGCAGACCCGCGGCTCCTCGCCGGGGTCGCCGGGGACGACCTGGCCGGACTGCCCCAGGAGGCCCAGGACGTGCTGCTCGTGGCTGCCGCGGCGCACGTGGGCGGCCTGCCGGGCGGCACCGCCTGGCCCGACGTCGACCTGGTGCTCCGTGCCGCGGACCGGATGCCGCCCGGCGCGTTCCCGGGCGCCTTCCTGCTCGAGGGCGACCGCCTCGCCGGCGGGTCGCTCGTCCGCCGGGCGCTCCTCGCGGGCGCGCCGGCCGACCGCCGCCGGGCGGCACACCACGCGCTCGCCGACGTGCTGGAGTCCGACGGCCACAGGCTCCCCGCGCTGCTGCACCGCGCGCTGGCCGTGACCGGGCAGGACGCCGGGCTCGCCGCCACGCTGGCGGACGCCGCAGCGGACCCCGCGGCCGTCGCCACGTTCGCCGGGCGGTCCGCGGCCCTGGCCAGGGCCGCCGAGCTGACCCCCGACGCGTCGGAGCGCGCGGCCCGCTGGACCGGGGCCGCCGAGCAGGCGCTCCTCGCCGGCCGACCGGGCGAGGCGCGGCGCCTGCTCGGCGAGGCGGACGGCGGCGCCGGGAGCGTGACGGTGCGCGGCCGCGCGGAGCTCCTGCGGGGCACGTTGGCCCTCGGCGACGGACCCATGGCCGACGCCTACGCCTCCCTCGTCCTCGCCCGCTCGCTCCTCGCCGACGACGAGCCCCTGCTCGCGCTGACCGCGACGTTCGGCGCCACCGACGCGGCGTGGAACGCCGGCGACCTGGCCGCGTGCCTCGCCGCCCTGGACCCCCTGGACGTCCTCGCCGCCCCAGGCCCGGACACCTCGGTGCACGACTACCTCGTCGGTTTCCGCGCCCTCCTGGAGCGGCGGCTCGACGACGCGCTGCCCCCGCTGCACCGCGTGCTGGACGCCGGCCGCGCGCAGGACGAGCCGGAGCCGCTCCTGCGCGCCGCGGCGGCCGCTCTCCTCCTCGGCGACATCGAGGTCGCCTGCCACGCCGGGGCCCGCGCGCTCGCGGCGGCCCGCGCCCGCGGCCGCGACGGGAACGTCCCGCAGGCCCTCGAGTACCTCGCGTACGCGGAGCTGCGCGCCGGCCGGCACGCCCGTGCCCGCGCGCACGCCGAGGAAGGGCTGCGCGTCGCCCTCCGCTCCGGGCGGCGCAACACGGCCGCCCACCACCGGGCGGTGCTGGCGCTCGCCGCGTCCATCGAGGGCGACGCCGACGAGGTGACGGCGCAGGTCACCGAGGCGCTCGCGACGGCCCGCAGCCACGGCCTCGCGCAGACGGTCGCCCTCGCCGAGTGGGCCGCCGGCCGGGCCGACCTCGGGCGCGGACGCCCGTCGGAGGCCGCCGCACGGCTCGGCGCCGTGGTGCGCCCGGGCCGCTCGACCGGGCACTTCGCCGTACGGCCGCTGGCCATGCCGTGCTTCGTGGAGGCCGCGGTGTCGGCGGGCCTGGCGGAGGAGGCCCGGCCGATCGCCGACGAGTTCGCGATCTGGGCCGCGTTCGGCGCGGACCCGCAGGCCCCGGCCCAGCTGGCCCGGTGCCGCGCGCTCCTGGCACCGCCCGACGACGCCGACGCCCTCTTCCAGCACGCCCTCCTCCTGCACGAGCAGGCGGGCGGCGACTTCGAGCGCGCGCGGACCCAGCTGCTGTACGGGAAGTGGCTGCGGCGCCGTCGTCGGCCGCGGGAGGCGCGCGACCGCCTGCGGGACGCGCTCCACGCCTTCGAGCGCTGCGGCGCCCGCGTCTGGGCCGACCAGGCCCGCACCGAGCTCCGTGCCAACGGCGAGGCGCTCGCCGGGCCGCGGGACGGCGCGCTCGCGCTCCTCACGCCGCACCAGCTGCGGATCGCCCGGCAGGTGGCCGACGGCGCGACGAACCGCGAGGTGGCCCAGAGCCTGTCGGTGAGCATCCGGACCGTCGACCACCACCTGCGCAACATCTTCGCCGTGCTGGGGGTGAGGTCCCGCGTGGACCTGGCGCGGCTGGTGGGAAGGGAACCGGCCTGAGGCCCTCGGGTGGACGTTCGGTGTCACATAGATGCAACATGCATTCATGACCGCCGCCCCGCCCGCTGCCGCCGCGTCCGCTCCCGCGTCCGAGACCGTCTTCGCCCGCCTGAAGGACGAGATCCTCACCGCCGTCCTCGCGGGCGGCGAGATGATCAGCGAGGGCGAGGTGGCGGAGCGGTTCGGCGTGAGCCGCACCCCGGTCCGCGAGGCGTTCCTGCGCCTGGAGGCGGCGGGCTACCTGCGCCTCTACCCCAAGCGAGGCGCCCTGGTGGAACCGGTGCACCCCGGGGAGGCCGACGACGTCTACGAGGCGCGGCAGCTCCTGGAGTCGCACGCGGCCGAGCGCCTCGCCCGCGAGACCGACGACCTGCTCCGGGACCTCGTCGCCGAGCTGAGGTCGCTGGTCGCCGCCCAGGAGGTGGCGCTCGACGACGCCGACCTCGACACCTACACCGAGCTCGACCTCCGGTTCCACCACCGCATCGTCGAGGCCGCCGGCAACCCGCTGCTCGTCGGCTTCCACACGACCCTCCGCGAGCGCCAGGCCCGCCTCGTCGCGACAGCGCTGCGCGGTGGTCGCCGGGTGCCGAGCGAGGTGGGGCGCCTGTTCGTGTCGGGCCACGCCGCGCTCGTGGAGGCGATCTCGCACCGGGACCCGGCGGACTTCCGGGCCGTGCTCGCGCGGCACCTCGCCGACTCGCGCGGCGACGCGCGCAGCGGGACCGCGCTGTGACGGACGGCGCCGCCCGCCGCGCCTGGTGGCCCGTCGCCGCGGCGATGCTCGCCGTCGCGTGGGGTGGCAACGAGTTCACCCCGCTCCTCGTGCTCTACCGCGAGCAGGGCCACATGGGGCCGGTCACCGTGGACGCCCTCCTGGCGGCGTACGTGCTGGGCATCGTCCCGGCCCTGTTGCTCGGCGGCCCGCTGTCCGACCGCTTCGGCCGCCGCCCGCTGCTCCTGCCCGCGGCACCCCTGTCGGCGCTCGGGTCGCTGGTGCTCGCCGCGGCCCCGGCGGAGCCGGTGGTGCTCGCCGTGGGCCGCGTCCTGTGCGGGGTGGCGCTCGGCCTCGTCATGGCGACCGGCACCACGTGGGTGACGGAGCTGTCGGGCGCGGCTGGGGAGCGTGCGGCGGGGCCGCGCCGGTCGTCGCTGTCGCTGACCGGCGGGTTCCTCGTCGGCGCGGGGGTCGCGGCGGTGCTGGCGGAGTGGGCGCCCTGGCCGGCGCACCTCACCTACGTGCTGCACGCGGTCCTGGCGCTCGCGGCCGGGGCGTGGGTGCTGCGCGTGCCCGAGACGAGCCCTGCCCGGGGCGGGCTGCCCGCGGGGGCGAGCGACCGGCGTCGGGCACCGTTGCGCGACGACCTCTTGGTGCCCGCCGTGGTCCACCGCCGGTTCCTGCTGGTCGTGGTGCCCGTGGCGCCGTGGGTGTTCGGCTGCGCGGGCAGCGCGTACGCGGTGCTGCCGGGCCTTCTCGCCGACCACGCCGGGGGAGTCCCCGTCGCGTTCGCCGGGCTGATGACGGTGCTGGGCCTGGGGTGCGGGCTGGGGATCCAGGTGCTCGCGCGGCGGATCGACACGGCGCGGAGCGCGCGGGCGTCCGTGGTGGCGCTCGTGATCGTGGTCGCCGGGATGGTGCTGGGGTCGGTGGCGTCGGCGACGCTGTCGCTGCCGCTGGGGCTGCTGGCCGCGGCGGTGCTCGGGTCGGGCTACGGGCTGGGGCTCGTCGCCGGGCTGAGCGAGGTGGCCCGGCTCGCGGGGACGGGGCAGCTCGCGGGCCTCACCGCCGTGTACTACGCGCTGACGTACCTGGGCTTTTTCGTGCCGATGGTCCTCGCGTGGCTGGCGCCCACCTGGTCGTACGCGGAGATGTTCGGGTTCGGCGCGGCGTCGGCCACCGTGTGCCTCGTGGTGGTGGCGGCCGCATGGCGGACGCACCTGCCCACGGTGGTCCGTGCCTAGCCCCAGACGGCGCGGGCGCCCGAGCCCCCGGTGAGAAGGAGGAGCCAGAGGGTGCCCGTCGCGACGGCGACGCTCGCGGCCGCGAGCACCCACCAGACCGCGAGGCGCGGGCCGCGGCGGCCGGACGCCCGCAGGCGCGGCTCGCCCCACCTGAACCAGACCCACTGCGCCGCCGCCACGACGAACAGGCCGATCACCCACGGCAGCATCCGTTCGCCGTACGCCTGGTGCTCCGCGACGCCCGGGACGGGGCCCACCATCGCCGCGAGCTCGCGTCCCGCCCGCACCGTGACCGGCACCAGGGCGAGCATCGCGAGCGCGCCGAGCGGGGTCACGACCCCGAGGCGGCGCCGGGCGGCCGGCCAGAACTGCGCGAGGAGGAGCGCCAGGACCACGAGGGGGACCAGCACCACCACCGCGTGCACGAGGAGCGGGTGGAGGGGGAGGCCGTCGAGCTGCAGCGTATCGTCCATAGGGAAGACACGACGCCGGGGCCCGTCCGGTTCGGTCGGGATCCCGCGCGGCTGTCCGTCCGCAGGTGAACCACGGCCGCCCCTGCCTCGTTCACCGGACGAGACGGTGAAGGAGGCGCGATGCCCGTCGACGACCACGCGGTGCTCCGCGAGCTGCACGACCGGCACGCCGCCGCGGTGTGGCGCTACGTCGTGCATCTCACCGGCAACGCCGCGAGCGCCGACGACGTCGTCCAGGAGACCCTGTTCCGCGCCTGGCGGAGCCCTCGCATCCTCGGGCAGGACCCGGCCACCGCCCGGTCGTGGATGTTCACCGTGGCCCGCAACCTCGTGATCGACGACGCCCGCAGTGCCCGCCGGCGCCACGAGGTGATGGACGAGCCGCCCGAGCCGTCGGTCGACGACCGCACCGACCAGCTCTTCGACACGCTCCTCGTGGAGGAGGCGCTCGCCGGGCTGAGCGACGACCATCGGGCCGTGATCGCGCGCGCCTACTTCGGAGGCCGGAGCACCGCCGAGCTCGCGTCCGAGCTCGGCATCCCTGAGGGGACCGTGAAGTCGCGCCTGCACTACGGGCTGCGCGCGCTCCGGCTCGCCCTCCAGGAACGAGGGGTCGTGCGATGAACCGGGAGCATCTGGCCTTCGCCGACTGGGACGGCGCGTACGTGCTGGGCGCGCTCACGCCCGCGGACCGGCGTGCGTTCGAGGAGCACCTCCTCACCTGCGAGCGGTGCCGTACGGCGGTGGCGGAGCTGGCGCCGCTGCCGGGGCTGCTGGCGCGCACGGCGGCGCCTGAGTTCGGCTCGGTGGCCGGGTTGGGTTCGGCTGCGGGTCCGCGTGCGGCTGCGGGTCCGGACGGGTTGCCCAGGGCGGGATCGGCGGCCGAGGCGGCCCCGGCCTCGCCGTCGGGCGACCTGGTGGACCTGGTGGTCCGGCGCGACGCCCGCGAGCGGCGTGCGGGGCGGGTGTGGCGCGGCCTCGCGGCGGTCGCCGCAGCCTGCGCGGTGGCGCTGGTCGTGCTGGTCGCCCTCCCGCGTGGTGACGACGCCCCGGGCCCGACGGCGGACCCCGGCACGACCGTGACCCTGGAGCAGGTCGCGGACGTGCCGCTCACGGCGAGCGTGCGCCTCACGTCGGTGGGCTGGGGGACGCGGATCGCGATGGACTGCGACTACCCGGCGGGGGAGTACGGACGGTACGGGCAGCCGGAGGCACGCGAGTACGCGCTGGTGGTGACGGACTCGGCGGGGACGTCGAGCCAGGTGTCGACGTGGGCCGCGGCGCCCGGTCAGTCGGTGGAGCTCGACGCCGCGACCGCGGTCGCGCTCGACGAGATCGCGTCCGTGGAGATCCGCTCGGTCGAGACGGGCCGGAGCCTGCTGTCCGCCGACGTGGGGTGAACCGGGTGGCGGCGGGTGTCGTTCACCAGATGACACCGTCGGACCGACCGGAGGACCCGCCATGACACCGCGCACCAGGACCACGATCGCCGTCGTCTCTCTCGCTCTCTTCGGCCTGACCGGCTGCGGCGGCAGCGACACGCCCGGCACGGGCGGCGGCGACGGGTACGGCGCCCCCGCGGCGAGCGAGCCGGCGGAGGACGAGACGGGCGCCGCGGACGACGCCGTCACCGAGCTGTCCACCGCGGACACCGACCTCGGCACGATCGTCGTGGACGGCGAGGGCATGACGCTCTACCAGTTCGACGACGACACGCAGGGCGGGGACGAGTCGTCGTGCACGGGGCAGTGCCTCACCGCGTGGCCCCCGGCGCACGCCGGCGACGAGGACCCCACACTCGAAGGGGTGACCGGCGAGGTCGGCACCATCACCGGGACTGACGGCATGCCGCAGCTCACGCTCAACGGGTGGCCGCTCTACTACTTCGCGGGAGACGCGGCGCCGGGCGACACCTCGGGGCAGGGCGTCAACGACGTGTGGTGGGTGCTGACGCCGGAGGGCGAGCGGATCACGAACTAGCCCCCGCCCCGGTGCCGAGGTAGTGCCTTCGTCCGACGAGCGCACTACCTCGGCGATGCGCACGCGCCGAGGTAGTGCGCTCGTCGGACGAAGGCACTACCTCGGCGAGAGGGAGGTCAGCCGACCGTGCCCGTCACGGCCGTGCCGTTCCGCACCACCGTGTACTGCAGCGTCTCGCCGCTCCAGAAGTGGAACGTGAGGACCACGGGGGCGCCGTCGGTCACCTCGGCGAAGAACGCGGGGCGCAGGAGGATCCGCCCGGCCGCCGTGTCCGGGGCGAAGGTCACGTCGAACTCCTTGAACGACGTCCAGCCGTGCGGGCCCGCGTTGGACCCGTCGAGGTAGCGCGCCTCCATCGTGGCGAGGCGGTCGCCGTGGAAGGCGGTCGGCACGGCGAAGTCGGACGTGGTCCCGGCCGCGTCCTGGAGCACCGGGGTGTCGGCGCCGATGATCTCGAACCGCCACGGCAGGCCGCGGCTGAACCTCGCCTGGAGCACCGCCTGCGTGCCGTGCTGCCCGTCGCCGGCGAGGCGCTGGAGCAGCGGCGCCGAGAGGGTGAGCGCGTCCCCAGCGAGCGTGTAGTCGCGGCCCGCCCGCAGCGCCTTGGTGCCGAGGTACAGGCCGCGGAACCGGGTGCCGTTGGTCTCGAGCGTCACCGTCTGTGCCGTGACCTCGCCCGCGCGGACGAAGACCAGGTCGGTCGACGCCGTGCCCGAGCGCGTGGACCAGCTCGACCGGATCTGGTCGATGAGCGTCGGGTCGCTCCACTCGAACGTGGTGCGGCCGAAGTGCTGGCCGTTGTCCCAGAGCATCGTCGTGATGCCGGTGGTGCGGGCCTGGTAGCCCACGTACTCGAAGAACTTCAGCTTCTCGCCCTGCTCGATCGTGCCGGTGTGCCGGTCGAAGCCCAGCAGTCCGTACTCGCCGAGGATCACGGGGATGCCGCGCGCCACGAACGTGTCGTGCACGCGGGTGAACGTGCCGGTGACGTCCTGCTTCGCCGTCTCGTCGAAGCGGGTGCCGCCCGCGACGTTCACGCTGAACGGCCAGTAGCCGTAGTAGTGGACGGTCGCGACGAGGTTCGGGTCGGCGAGCTGGTCGAACGTCGCCGTGAGCGCGTCGAGCCGGCCCTGGTCGGCGTTGGTGTGCAGCGTGGGGAGCACCAGCAGGCGGTCGGCGTTGCCGCCGCCCGACGCGCGCACCGTCTCGTGGAACGCGACGTTCAGCTCGTGCAGCAGGGCGTAGCTCTGCGCGTCGCCCGAGGCGCCCGCGAACTGCGGCTCGTTGATGCTCTCCAGCAGCAGCTCGTCCGGGTGGTCACGGAACCGCTCCGCGACCTGCTCCCACAGCGACGTGAACTGCGACAGCACCTCGTCGTGCCGCGTGGGCATCTGGTTGGTCCACATCCACGAGTCGTGGTGGACGTTCAGCAGGACGATCAGGTCCTCCTCCAGCGCCCAGCCCACCACCTCCTCCACGCGGTCCATCACCGCGGGGTCGACGACGTGGTCCGCGCCCTGGTACTGCCCCCACGTCACGGGGATGCGGACGCTGTTGAACCCCTCGTCCTCGAGCTCGTCGAACAGCTCGCGCGTGATGCGGGGGTTGCCCCAGGCCGTCTCGTCCGTGCCGAGGGCGTCGAGCGAGTTGCCCAGGTTCCAGCCGGGCTGCATGGCTTCCACCATGTCCTCGGCGGGCGTGGAGTGGAGGCGGACGCCCGCCGGGGCGCTCGCGGTGGTGAACCCGGCGACAGGGCCGCTCGCGGCGGCCGGGCCGGCCGCCGCGGCGGGGCCGGCCAGGCTCGCCGCCACCGCCAGCCCGGCGGTCAGTGCTGTGAGGGTGGTCCAGACAGGTCTCTTCACGGGGTGGTGCCCTTCTTCGCGCACGTGAGGGAAGGCGCCCGAGTTGTCGAAGCGCTTCAACGACCGTAGGGGGCAGAGGCCTCCGGGCACAAGACCTGAAACGGTTGGGCCGGGCCTTCGGCCAGGCCTCAGCCGCGGTTGAGCCGCGCCGCCTGCTTCGTGAGGTGCGTCCGCTCGGCGGCGTTGTCGGCCGCGAGCGCCGCCGCTGCGTAGAGCCGCGCCGCGTCGGCCCGGTTCCCGGCCTTCTCGTGCAGGTAGGCGGCGACGGCATCCCGGCGCGGGATCCCCGGGTCGACGGCGTCCAGGGCGCGCAGCCCCGCGAGCGGCCCGTCCACCTCGCCGACGGCCACCGCCCGGTTGAGCGCCATGACGGGGCTGTCGGAGAGCCGGGCGAGCTCGTCGTACCACTCGAGGACCTGCGCCCAGTCAGTCTCGGCCGTGGTGCGGGCGTCGCAGTGCAGGGCCGCGATCGCGGCCTGCGCCTGGTACTCGCCCAGGCGGTCGCGGGACAGGGCCCGCTGCAGCCGCTCGACGCCCTCGGCGATCATCACGGTGTCCCACAGGCCGCGGTCCTGCTCGGCCAGCGGGACGAGGTCGCCGCGGGGCGTGCGACGGGCTGCCCGGCGGGCGTGGTGCAGGAGCATGAGGGCGAGCAGTCCCGAGACCTCGGGGTCGTCCGTGGTGGCGGCGAGCTGGCGCGTCAGCCGGATCGCCTCCTCGGCCAGGTCGACCTCGCCCGTGAACCCCTCGTTGAAGACGAGGTACAGGACGCGGAGCACGGCGTGCACGTCGCCCGGCTGCCCGAACCGCTCGCCGGAGACGGTGCGCTTGGCGCGCGAGATCCGCTGCGCCATCGTGGCCTCGGGGACGAGGAAGGCCCGCGCGATCTGGGCGGTGGTGAGCCCGCCCACCGCGCGCAGCGTCAGCGCGACGGCCGACGCCGGGGTGAGCGCCGGGTGGCAGCACCGGGTGAGCAGGAGCAGCGTGTCGTCGGCCTGCTCGGTTTGCCCCGGCGACGGCTCGCCGTGCACGCGGAGCTCGCGCTGCTGCCGGGACGACTCCGACCGGCGGGCGTCGATCAGCTTGCGCCAGGCGACGGTGACGAGCCAGCCCTTCGGGTCGTCGGGCATGGCGTCGGGCCAGCGCCGCACCGCCTCGACCAGCGCCTCCTGCACCGCGTCCTCGGCCGCCGCGAAGTCTCCTCCGCGGCGGACGAGGACGCCGAGGACCTGGGGTGACAGGTCCCGGAGAAACGGCTCGTTCACTCGATGACCATAGGCATCTCGCCCAGGACGGGCCGCACCTCGATCCACTCGTGCAGCGGGCGCCCGCCCTGTCCCGGGGCCGACGACAGGTGAGCGGCCGCCTCGTACGCCCGCTCCTGCGACTCGACGTCGATGACCACCCAGCCGGCGATGAGGTCCTTGGTCTCGGCGAAGGGGCCGTCGGTGACCGGCGGACGGCCCTCGCCGTCGTACCGGACGAACGTGCCCTCCGGTGACACGCCCTGCGCGTCGACGAGCTCCCCGCGCCGCGTCAGGTCCTCGGCCATGTCGGCCATGAACGTGAGGTGCGCCGAGATCTCCTCGGGCGCCCACTGGTCCATCGGTGCGTCGCACCCCGGAAGCAGCTGGGGGCCGCCGCGGTAGTGCTTGAGCAGCAGGTACTTCGCCATGACGATCTCTCCTCGGTTCTGGGGCGGCCTCATGCCGCCCTCACTCCTGGGACGGAGCCGGACCCGGCTTCTCGACATCCTTCGGCGAAATACTTCTGGCGGCTACCCCGCGGACGGGATCTCGTCGACCGAGGTGTAGACGGGCAGGCCGCGCTCCCGGGCGATCGCCACGTCGTTGTCCGCGCCGCGGGACTCGCCGGGGAGGCGCAGCACGGCGTCGCAGTGTGCCAGCAGGCGCTCTGCCGTGGGGTACATGACGGCCTCGGCGCGGGGATCGGACGGGCCGGAGGCGCCCATGCTCGACAGGACCGGGAGCGCCACCCACTCGCCGATCATCGGGACGTGGCCGCGCTCGAAGATCGGCCAGGCCGCCTCCTCCAGGCGGCGCAGGTTGGCCGCCATGGCCGCCGGGTCGCCGTCGGTGCCGGACTGGTAGGGGCCGGCGATCAGGATCATCAGTGGAGTCGTCATGGCCTCGACCTTAGTACGGAAAAACGTGCAAGACTACGTAGTAGTACGGATGAACGTCGACGACTATGGAGGACGGATGCTGCCGGCGCAACGACGGGACGAGCTGCTGCGGGTGCTGCGCACCGAGGGGCGGGTGGTGGCCAAGGACTTCGCGGTGCGGCACGACCTGTCCGAGGACAGCGTGCGACGCGACCTGCGCGAGCTCGCCGCGGCAGGGCTCTGCCAGCGGGTCTACGGGGGAGCGCTGCCCGTCTCGCCCGCCGTCGCCGACTACGCGGGGCGCCAGAGCGTCGCCGTCGAGAACAAGGACCGCGTGGCCCGCAAGGCCGCCGAGCTCGTCCGGCCCGGCTCCACGGCGATCCTCGACGGGGGCACGACGGCGCTCGCGGTCGCCCGGGCGCTGCCGCCCGACCTGCGGGCCACGATCGTGACGCACAGTCCCACCGTCGCCGCCGCGCTGGCCGTGCACCCGACCGTCGAGGTGCTGGTGCTGGGCGGGCGGCTGTTCAAGCACTCGGTGGTGACCTCCGGCTCGATCACCGCCGAGGCCGCCGCGGGGATCTGGGCCGACGTCTTCCTGCTCGGCGTCACGGGCGTGCACCCCGAGGCCGGGCTCACGACCGGCGACCCCGAGGAGGCGGCGATGAAGCGCACGCTCGCCGGGCGCGCGGGCGACACCTACGTGCTCGCGAGCGCCGAGAAGATCGGCGCGGCGTCGGCGTTCCGGGTGCTGCCGCTGTCGGAGGTGACGGGGATCGTCACGGACGTGCCGCTGGACGGGCCGGCGGCGCGGGCGCTGCTGGAGGCGGGGGCGCCGCTGCTGGCCGCGGGGTGAGAGGGCCGGGGCGCTGCGTGGCTCGGGGTGTGCGCGCCGGACTGCTTCCAGGATCGTCCACAGGTCCCGAGGCGAGCCTGGAAGCAGTCCGGCGCGCACACATCGCATGCCTGGGCGGCGGGTGTGGCCCGGGTTCGCCGGGTGGGTGCCGGGTGGGGCGCGGCGTGGGGCGCGGCGCCGGTTCCAGCACATCGCTCGACGTGGGGTAGTATTTCGGTCGTCCCCATGGGGACGGATCGGTACTCTGATCGTGCTCCTGGAGCACGGCCAGGAGCACCGATCGGGCTGTGGCGCAGCTTGGTAGCGCACTTGACTGGGGGTCAAGGGGTCGCAGGTTCAAATCCTGTCAGCCCGACCATTTCAGGCCTGGAAACCCTAGGGTTTCCAGGCCTGAAGGGTTTCTGAGATTTGAACCGGTCATCAAATACTCATCAGATTGGCCGCCGCGGCGGTCGGATCTGGGCATCGCGGACGGCGGGCGCGCAGAGCGCTCGGGTCGTCTCCGGTCCGTGCGGAGCGTGCTTCGCACCTGAGCGTCATGGAGACGCACACCACATCCCCCGCGGGTGGGCTGGACCCGCTTCTCTCGCTGGACGAGCTGGCCGCCTACCTCGGCGTCCCGGTCCGGACGATCTACGACTGGCGCACCGACGGCAAGGGTCCGTGCGGGGTGCGGGTCGGCAAGCACGTGAAGTTCTTCGTCTCGGACGTGCGCGAGTGGCTGGCGCAGCAGCGCGAGTCCTCGCCCGGCCGGTCCGCCGAGGGGCGGTGAACGGTCGTGGCTAAGCCTCGGACCCCCATCGGCACGTGGGGCGACATCAACGTCGACCGCGTCGGGTCCGGCTCCTACCGTGCCCGGACCTGGTTCCGGGACCTGGACGGCAAGGCCCGCCTGATCCAGGCCAGCGCGGACACCGGCCCCCGGGCCGAGGTCGCGCTCAAGGCCAAGCTCGCCCGCCGGATCCGGCGCTCGTCCGGGTCGGTGGAGCTGAGCCCGGACAGCCCGTTCACCCGCCTGGTGCAGGTCTGGCTCGAGGACCTCGAGCTGGACGACCTGGCCCCGGCGACCCGGGAGCTGTACGAGCGGGACATGCGCACCCTGGTGCTGCCCGCGTTCCGGGAGATGACACTGCGCGAGATCACGATCATGAAGGTCGACCGGTTCCTCAAGCAGCAGGCGAAGCAGTCCTACGCCCGGGCCAAGCACTCCAAGGTCGTCCTCAACCTAGCCCTCGGGCTCGCGCTGCGGTACGAGGCGATCGACCGCAACCCGGTCACCGGCACCAAGCGGCTCAAGCGGCCCCCGACCGAGACCCGGGCCCTGACCCACCAGCAGGTCGAGGCGATCCGCGCGGCGGTCAGGTCCTGGCGCCGTGGCGGGGACAAGGTGCCCGGGCCGCCGCCGGACGGCCAGCTCGACGCCGTCATCGAGGTCATGCTCGGCTCCTCGCTGCGGATCGGCGAGGTGCTGGCCCTGCGCCGCTGCGACGTGGACCTCACCACGACCCCGGCGACCGTGCGCAACTCCGGGACGATCGTGTCCCCGAAGGGCAAGCCGACCCACCGGCAGGCCAAGCCGAAGACGGCGACGTCGGTACGGCGCATCGCCGTGCCCTCGTACACGGCCGAGGCACTACGCAAGCAGCTGGCCCGATCGGCCGCCGAGCCGCCCGAGACGCTGGTGTTCCGGTCCCGCAACGGCACGCCGTTGACGACGAACAACGTGCGTCGGCGGCTGCGGGACATCCTCACGGAGGTCGGCATCACCGGGGTGACACCCCACTCGTTCCGCCGGACGGCCGCGACCACGATCGAACGGTCCGCTGGTGTTGAGCTTGCGGCCGAGCTCCTGGGGCACACGTCGACGGAGATCACCAAGCGGCACTACATCGAGCCGGACGAGAATGTGAACGTCCGCACCGCGCAGATCCTGGAGTCGCTGGCCCCGGCGCCCGCCGGCGCGGAACCGGTGGTCGCCGACCCCGCCGACGACGCGGTCGCTGACAGGTAGACCGTCGCCAGGGCAGGGGGTGGAGACCGGAAGGTCTTCACCCCCTGTGCGCTCCTTGGTCGCGAGAGCGACGGCGACGCCTGTGGCACGATCGCGGCCATGCCGATGGTGTTCCTGCACAACACGTCCTTCGCGCGCGAGCACGACGCTCTCGCCTTCATCGAACAACTGCCGCAGCTCGTACGCGAGGAGTGGTTCTGGAACATCTGGAAGACCGGTCAGAAGCCGTTCGGCATCCTCGAGAACGGGTCCCTGGTCGGGCTGGTGGTCTCCTGGAAGGGGCACCGCGAGATCGCGTGGCTCGCCACCGCGTCGAAGGTCCTGACCGACTCGTTCGACGACTGGGGTGCGGCGACCAAGGCGATCGCCCGCCACACCCGCCTCCCGGTGAGGGACGTGCGTTCTGAGCCGTACACGGACTCCAAGCGCGAGGGCGACGGTGCGAAGGTGATCGTCTGGCAGGCGCTGCTCGCCAGGCCGCTCGGGATCGAGCTCCCGGCCGGCGTCGTCATCCGGCGCAACGGCTGGGGTGCGGTGGAAGCCAGCGAGTTGTTCACCGAGGTGGGCGGCTCGGACGACGCCGAGGACGAGGCCGGACGACGGCCCGGCAGCGCGGGCTACGTCGTGGACGCCGACGCACGACGTCTCATCGAGATGCACGCCGTGGAAGCCGTACTCGCGTGGTGCCGCGAGAACGGCTGGCACGGCGCCGAGCACGTCGGGGACATGGGCAACCCGTACGACGTCGTCGGGTCCCTCGACGGACGTGATCGGCGCATCGAGGTCAAGGGCACGACCCGCGGCCCCGGCTCCGTCTTCGTCACCTACAACGAGGTCGAGGCAGCCCGCGACGACAAGGACCACCTGCTGATCATCGTCCACGACATCAACCTGAGCCTCGACCGAGACGGCAACCTCGAGACACAGGGCGGCGCGCTCGAGGTCTACGACCCCTGGCTACCCGAACCCGCCGAGCTCGTACCCGTCACCTACCGGTGGACCAGGTAGCAGAGCGCAAGCGCCAGGGCGGGCGCGTACAGCACCTCGCGCCCAGGACGCTCGGTTCATCGGCGTCCGTGGTCTTCGGCCCACGCCGCGTCCAGCAGCGTGCGTGCCTCGGCAGCGCCGGCGGGGTCGACGTACTGGGCGAGGTCGTCGATCGCGGTGCCGGCTATCGCGTAGAGGTCCCAGGGTGTCATCTCGGGCAGGGGCTCGGTGGCCATCATGCTCAAGGGGTGGTGCAGCTGGTCGATGCGCAGGAGCGTCCAGGTGTACCGGGAGAAGATCTCGTCGTCTGCGGAGTCGGCCAGGGCCGCGAGGGCGGACCGGGCTCGCTCGTAGGCGGCGAAGTGCTCGGGCGGTAGCGGCACGCCGAGGAGGTCTCCGGCGGGAAGTTCGTCTGTCACGGTGGACTCCTCGGATCGATGGCGTTCCTGTGCCTTGTCGTCGACCGTACGAGCCGGAGCGGGTTCACGCGGGCTCGGCGCACGGTGCTGGGGACGGCGGACGACTGTGGTCACATCCGGACCTGCTCCGGGTGTTCGGGTCGGCGGCGGAAGTCGTTCACCGTCGGGTCGGCGGGGTCGGCGAACTTGCGTTGGCGGTCGGCCCGGATTCGGTGTCGTCGAGCGTCGCTCGAAAGGCCTGCCGGGCCGCGGCTGCCTGGGCGGTGTCCACGGTGAGAGGTCGCTCCTGGCGGGGTCGTTCCGGGAGGGGAGGGCGGAGCTCGCGGACGAGCGGGCCGAGGTCGGGGTGCGACAGGGCAGTGATCGGCTCGAACACCGGCACCGCGAATGCCCTGACTCCGGTGTCGTGGAGCCGCTTGCGGTTCGTCACGAAGTAGCCCTGCTGTGCGACCCCGAGGGCGAGCACGTTCGCGAGGGCGGCGTCGGTGCGACGGAGAGCCATCTCGAGCCAGGCAAGGTCGTCGTCTGCGGTGGGGCCGGCGTCGGGCAGCAGGGTCAGGGCGAAGCGGGTCTCGTCGGCGGCGAGGCGGCCGCGCCCGAGGTTGCCGCCCACGTTGCGCAGTGCTGCCGAAAGCGCGCGGTAGGTCGACGCGCGCGCGGCCCACGTCGCGGTGAGGCGTGGGTCGTCGGTCGCGCGGGCGGCGCGAGCGGAGAGCGTGACGTGGTCGGCGACGATGCCGCGAAGGGCGTGTGGGTTGGGCAGACCCTCGGCGGCCAGGTGTGCACGGGCGCGGTCGAGTGCGTCCGCGCAGCTCGAGACGGTGCGGGGGAGCGGGCCGAACGGGCGGGGCGGTGTGGGCGCGTACCCGAGGGCGTCGACTCGGTAGGCGGACGGTTGGATCCGCTGGGCGGCCCAGTCGCTGCACCGGGCCGCGGTGGTCATGAGCCCCTTCGGGCGTCTGGGTACCCCGTTGGCGCCCGGAGCGGGGACGTGGTCGGCCATCGCCGTCCAGCCCGGGATGGCCAGGTACCGGGCGTCGAGCCGGGCGAACGCCCAGACAAGCTCGGCAACGTCGCCCACGACGACGGGCGCCTCAGCTGCCGTGACGTGAGCGGCGAGCTCCTCGATCTCCAGCATGCTGCCGAGCGCGGCCGTCGCTGCGGCTCGGCGCCACGCCTCGACCAGGGGCAGGTCCTGCGGCGTTCCGAGCTCTGCCAGGTCGAGCCACCTGAGGGTCAGCTCGGCCAGGGCGTTCTGGACGCGGCGCGTCAGGATGAGCACCGGGCCCCAGGTCGAATCGCGATCCTCGGGGATGACGGCAAGGAGGGCGTCGCGCGCGTACGTCCAGACCGCCGTGCGGTACCGCTGGATCTGCTCCATCGACGCCGTGATCTCCAGCGGCGTGCGCCAGGCAGGCTGACGTCCAACCGCCCCACCGAGTAGGTGATTGACGTGCCGTGTCCCCAGCAGACCTGTGAGGTGGTGCCGCAGAGCTTGCGAGGTCTCTCCATACGTCATGCCCACCCCTCCGCCCCGGTGCGGTCGTGATCGGCGACCGGTCTCGGAGGGAAGGTGTGCGGCGGCCGCTGAACGACCGAAGCCTGCAGGTCGCGAGAGGGGACGCGACGGAAGCCGGGTCGCGAGGCACGAGGACGAGCGGTATTCAGGCCCAGTCCGGCTGGCGCACGACCTCGTCCGGCTTGGCGCACGACCTCACTGGGGTGATCCAACGACCGGAATGCGCGGGCAGGCGGACGGACCGCGCGCTGTCTCGGTGGTTACAAGACCTCGGCTGTTTCGCCGAAGAGCAGGTTGAGGTCGTCCGCGGTGAGTTCGAGGACGACGTCGACGTCGGCCATCGCTTGCTCTGCGCGCTCCAGGACGAACGTTCCGAAGGCGGTCAGGCGTGCCGCTCCTGGGTGGTCCTCGAGGAGCGGGTCGTCGTAGTGGTCGACGAGGTCGCCGATTCGTCGTCGGACGGTGGACTCCGACTGGTGCATCGCCCGGGCTGCTGCGGCGACGGAACCGTGGTCGGCGAGGGAGCGTAAGAACAGCCAGTTCTCGATCGGTGGTCGCGCCATCGGCTGCGCTTCGTCGTGTCGTCCGTCCTCGGACGCCGGTGAGGCTCGTGCACGGTGACCGTACAGGGCAGACCACTCACGCCGCGAAGGGTGATAATCCGCCATCAAAGGATGAAATCGCGGCAACGGTTACCGCGACGATCAAGACTGCGTCAAGGCGCTGGTGAGAACTTCACCCGCCAGATTATGGAAGCGCCGAAGTCTGGGAAATGTCTGGTTCGTCAGGCAAAGTCCTATCCGTTCGTGGCTCGGACCTCCCGCTGGCGGAGGCGGCCTGACCGGGGAGAGGTTCTTTCATGGCTCGCAGGGCGACTGCTGTACCGGCGTCTGCTTCGACGTCCACCCCGACGGGCGGGACGGAGTGGTTGACACGGTTGGCGGTGTCGGGCTTGACGTCTCTCGCCCTCGTCGCTGCATATGTGGTGCCCGCCGGGCCGGCGTTCGCTGCCGAGGACGCCGTGAGCTCGGAGGACCGCGCCGCGGCCGAGGCTGCAGCGTCAGCACCGCAGGCTGAGGAGAGCAGTTGGTGGACCGACCTGTTCGCCGGTGACGGACCGGACCTGGCGGACGCCCCCCTCACGAAGGCACCCACGGTCGCGGACCGCGAGCACCTCCCGCCCGGCCAGGCTGCTGAACCGGTGGAGCGGACGGGCGAGATCCCCGGCCTGCGCTCGGTGAACACGCGGACGTTCGCGATGAGTGACGGCACCCAGCAGGTCGAGATCTCGAGCACCCCCGAGGCGTTCGAGACCTCAGACGGCAGCTTCGCCGACATCGACCCCACCGTGCGGGCCGTCGACGAGGCGGCCGGTGGTGCGGCGGGCCCGTCGGCGAAGAGTGCCGACCAGGCGGCCTCCGCCGCCAAGGCGGACGGCTTCGCGTTCGGCAACACGTCCAACGTCGCGCGTTCCTGGTTCGGGACCTCGGCCGACGCGCTCGTCCGGGTCGAGGCGGCCGCAGGCGCCGGGACGGGCGGTGTGACCGTCGGTCTCGTCGGAGCAGACGACCTCGCAACGCCCGTAGTGGACGGCGCGACGGTCACCTACGAGGACGTCGAGGCGCTCGCGGGCGGTGACCTGGTCTACGAGGTGGGGCCGGGCACCCTCAAGGAGCGCATCGTCCTGGACGAGGCGCCCAAGAAGCCGGTCGCGTTCGAGTTCCTGCTGGATGTGGACCCGGGCCTGACACCGCGCGTCGACGAGGACGGGAGCATCGGGTTCTACGGGGAGGGCGTCGACCCGGTCCTGACGATGCCGCCCGGTCTGATGTGGGACAGCGCCACTGCTGACGAGGGCAAGGCGGTGGCGGCGGACGCCGTGGAGCGTGCCGTGTCCGAGGACATCGCCTACGACCTGGCGAAGTCCGGGGACGACTGGGTCCTGACCGTGACGCCGGACCACAAGTGGCTCTCCTCCAAGGACCGCGTCGCCCCGCTGACGATCGACCCGACGATCGTGATCGCGCCGACACCGACGACCAGCCGGGACACGTTCGTGCTCTCCACGTCGCCGACCAGCAACTACAGCAACTCGAACCGGATGTCGGTGGGTCGCACCGCCACCGGTGTCGCGCGCGGCCTGATCACGTTCGAGGACCTGCTGAACTTGGTGCCCGCCGGGACGGACCTGCGGTCTGCGAGCCTCGAGCTGTACTTCGACCAGGCGCAGACGGAGTACGCGACGAACGTCGCGCTCGAGGCGCACCGCGCCACAGGCCCGTGGGTGTCGGGCACAGCGACGTGGAACAACACCAGCGGCCTGGTCGGTGAGCTGTCGGGCACGCAGATCATCGTGGACGACGGCGATGCGGGCACCACGTCGGCGACGGGTTCGTGGCCGACGTCGACGAACTCGACGTTCGTGCAGTACGCCGTCGGCAACGACTACAAGTACAACAAGGACACCGTCGCAGGCGGCAAGTACGCGTGGCAGCCGAACCTCCCCGTGGCGGGCGACTGGCGCGTGGACGTGCACCACGTCCCCGGCACCGACCGTTCCTCCAGCGTCCCCGTCGCCGTGAACTTCAACGGCGGCACGAAGAACTACACGGTGGACCAGCGTCGCGGGTCCCAGGGCGTGTGGACCACCCTGGGCACGCACCCCTTCGCAGCGGGCACCGCCGGCAAGGTCGTCATGAGCGACACCCCCGCCAGCGGGACGGTCGCCGTGATCGCCGACGCGGTGCGCTTCACGCACGGCTCCACGGTGGTCAAGCCCGCCGGGCAGCTGCAGCAGTGGCACAAGTTCGACGTCACCGACACCGTCCAGAAGTGGATCGACGGCACCGCCGCGAACCACGGCTTCGTGCTGACCGGTGCCGACGAGTCGAGCAACGGCCCGATCGGCGGGCCTCGCTACGAGACGGCGGAGTACGCGTTCGACGGCGAGCACCGCAACCGTCCCAAGCTGGTCCTGACCTACGGACGGCCGGGCGTCGAGCTGAGCGCCCCGAGCACGATCCACTCGACCGGAGCTGAGCTCGCGTGGGGCGCCTATGCGGACCCGAGCACCGGTGCGGCTGACGATCTGGTGGAGTACCAGGTCCACCGCAGCATCTACCAGACGTTCACCCCGTCGGCTTCGACGCTGGTCGCGCCCGTGGCGCCGGGGACGACGTCGTTCACCGACACGACCGCGGTGCCGACGCCCGCGGAGTCGACCGACCCGTTCGGTCGCGCGTACTACTACTTGGTCGCGGTGAAGACCGCGGACCGGGCCGTCGTCGCGGGCACCACGGAGCTAGTGCGCCTGCCCAAGGCCGGCCGGACGACGAAGGTCGTCGAGGCGACCGGCGACACGACCGTGTCGTCCGGGCAGCCGAACACGAACCTGAACGTGATCAACGAACTCGGCAACCAGTACTGGGACATGGTCGGCAACGACTCGACCTACTACGGGGACGTTCGGACGCTGATGGCGTTCGACGACTGGGGAATCCCGGCGACCGCGCAGGTCGAGTCGGCCCACCTGCGGATGTGGCAGTCGATCACCGAGACGACCAACGGCAGCGCCACCTACGACGTGCAGGCGCTGACCCGCACGTTCGACCAGACCCAAGCCACCTGGAACCGCGCAAGCTCGGCGACGACCTGGACGACGCCGGGCGGTGACCTCGGCGGAACAGTCTACGACGACCTGACAGGCTTCGGCGAGGGCCCCGAGCGCATGGCCTGGGACGTCAAGCCCCTCGTGCAGCAGTGGGTGTCCAACCCCACCGGGTTCAAAGGACTGGTCCTCAAGACGCACGACGAGACCGTCGCGCAGGAGCACACCCTCTTCGCCTCCCTCGAGGTGGCCGACAACGGCGGCCTCGAGCGGTCCGGACCGCGGATCGCGATCACTTACATCGACCAGACGCCGGAGTCGACGTTCTACGTGCCGCAGACGCCGTCGCGCATGGTGCCCGGCAGCGCGCAGACCGTCGACGTCACACTGACGAACACCACCACCTCGACGTGGACCGTGGCCGGCCAGGCGCTGACCTACTCCTGGTCCTTGCCCGACGGCACGGCTGTGGGCGGGACGATCCCGACCACCGCGCTGCCGCAGGACATGAGCCCCGGTGAGACCCGCACTGTCCCTGTCCAGGTCTCCGCACCCGCCCTGTCGGGCGTGTCCAGCGGCAACAAGCGTGCCGACCTGAGCCTGACGTGGCGCGTGGTCGACAAGGCCGCGCCCATGCAGGCCGGCCTCGCACCCTCCGCCGGCGGACAGGGCACCGGTACGTCGCCGGCCTCCCTCTACTTCGGGATCGCGGCTCTGCCGGCGGGTGGCCTGAAGCAGAACGTCGCCGTCGAGGACCCGACGTCCGACCAACTGGGCCTGGAGTCCTTCTACACCTACGCCGGGAAGAACACCGGCGCCGGCTCCACGATCATGAACAACGTCGCGGCAGGCAACGCCGTCTGGTCCTACGACGCGTTCTCCAACCCGGGCCGAGGCCTGTCCACGTTCGCCCGCTTCGCGTACAACTCCCAGGACACCAGCGACACGGTCTCCGGGTTCGGCTGGTCCGCGCAGATCAGCGGCCCGATCCGCCTCGGCGCCCCGCTGGACTTCCACCCCAACCCCCGACCGACCGAGGTTTTCCTCCCGGACGGTGACGGGACCACCCACGTCTTCCGGCTCGACGCCACGACGGGCAGCTGG
The DNA here is from genome assembly GCF_003946865.1 of Antribacter gilvus. Taxonomy (GTDB): domain Bacteria; phylum Actinomycetota; class Actinomycetes; order Actinomycetales; family Cellulomonadaceae; genus Antribacter; species Antribacter gilvus. Next base: position 87,832 of record NZ_QXTH01000015.1, on the reverse strand, counting down.
ATCGCCCCCGCGGGCGTCAACTACAAGCTCACCGCCGCGGACGGCCTGGACTGCACGCCCGGCAAGGACGAGCAGCCCCGTGCGTGGACGCTCCTGCGGCCCGACGGCACCCGGTTCTTCTTCGGGTGCGACGGCTACATGACGGCCACCGTCGACAAGAACGGCAACACCCAGACCTTCACGTATGCCGAGCGGAACTCGAACAACCAGCCGCGCAAGTTCCTCCAGTACGTGACCGACCCGGCCGGCCGCCAGACCCTCACCGTCGACTACTGGGAGAAGGGCCAGACCGGCTACCAGTACATCAACGCCGCAGGCCAGGTCACCACCGCCACGGGCAAGCTCTCCAACTCGAAGATCTACGACCACGTCAAGTCCATGACGGACGTCTCGGGCCGGCGGATCGACTTCTTCTACACCGAGCAGGGCCTGCTGGGCCGGATGGTCGACGGCGCGAACGACACCGCGCTCGCCAAGACCTTCGCCTTCACCTACGACGCGGTCCAGGGCAACAAGAACGTCAAGCTCGTCCAGGTCACCGACCCCCGCGGTAACGCCACCGACCTGTCGTACTTCTACCCCTCCGAGGGCGACGACCCCAAGGACCACTGGGCCGTCCAGACCATCACCGACCGCCTCGACGGCGTCACCACCTTCGACTACGTCCCGCACGCGACGACCGACGACTGGTGGAACACCACCGTCACCGACGCCAAGGGCAACAACACCACCTACGTGTCGGACGACTTCGGGCGCCCACGCAGCGTGACCAACGCCAAGAACGAGACCGTCACGCTGACCTGGGACGGCGACAACAACGTCCGAACCCTGACCGAGGCGAACGGCGCCGTCACCGCCTACTGCTACGACCCCAAGACCGGCTTCCCGATCTGGCAGCGCGACGCCGAGCAGAACGCGGCCCACGGCGGAGCGCCGGGCACCTCAGAGTGCGTTCCCGGCGAGACCGCCACCCAGGCGCCGCCGGGCGCCGCTGTCTACGAGTACGCCACCCGCGCCGACGGGTACGCCGCGGACATCTTCCGCACCACCTCACCCGCCGGCCGCATGAACCAGTTCTCCTACGACCAGTACGGCAACCTCCTGACCGTCACCGACGGCAGGGGCCTCGCCACCGCGACCGAGGGTGACTACACCACGTCGTACACGTACGACCAGTACGGGCAGCTGCTCACCGCGACCGACGCGAACGGCAACACCACCGAGCACCGGCAGTACACGCCCGTCGGGTACCCGGAGATCACCGAGGACGCGCTCGGCAACATCGCGACCACCACCTACGACGTGCGAGGCCAAGTCACCCAGGCCGCGGACCCCTTGGACGGACTCGTCACCCAGACGTACGACGTCTACGGCCGGCCACTGGTCGGCACCGTACGCAAGTCCGCGACCGAGACGATCACCAGCCCTGCGCCGGCTTACGACGCGAACGACAACGTCACTGTGTCCACCGCGCCGAACGGGGCCGTCTCCACGGCGGTATACGACGCCACTGACCAGATCACCAGCGCGTCGGGGCCGAAGGACACTCCGACGTCCGGCGACCGCATCAGTACATACGCGTACGACAACGTTGGAAACCTCCTCAAATCCGTCGAGCCGAAGGGCACGGCGACGACGAGCAACCCGGACGACTACACGACCAGTTATTTCTACGACGAGATCTACCAGTCGATCGCTGTCAAGAACGCGGTCGGGGACCAGATCGAGTACGAGTACGACAACGTCGGCAATGTCGTTGAGGTCCGTGACCCCAAGAAGGTTGCCTCCCCGAACCTGGACGACTACACCTCCAAGACCGAGTACGACCGGAACCACCGTCCCGTCGCCGGGATCGACGCCGCAGGCAACCGCTCCACCACCACCTACGACGCCGACGGGCTGACGCTCTCAGCCACTGACCCGCTGGGAAGCACCAGCTACGTCACCTACGACGAGCGCGGTGCCCAGGTCGAGACGAAGGCACCGCACTCTGGCACTGGTGGCGCGACGGTCTTCCGGACCACGCAGTTCGAGTACGACGAGGTCGGCAACACCACCCGCGTCATCACGCCGCGCGGCGTCGCCACCGCCAACGTCGACGACTTCGCGATCCGCACCGAGTACGACGCCCTCAACCGGCCCGTCCGGTCGTACCAGCCGTACGACCCGGCCCACACCCGGTACAACGATCCGAACGTCTACACCGAGACGACCTACGACGCCGCCGGTCGCGTGACCGCGACGTCGCTGCCGCCGTCGGAGGGCCAGACCATCCGCAACACCAGCGGGGTCGAGTACTTTGCCAATGGTTGGGTTAAGAAGTCGACCGACCCGTGGGGCATCGCGACGACGTATGAGTACGACGCCCTCGGCCAGCAGACAGCCCGCACCCTGACGTCCGCTGACGGTTCAACGAACCGCACGATGACCTGGTCATACTTCCCCGACGGGAAGCTGGCCGCGACAGCCGACGACGGCGTGCCGGTCGGGTCGAACATTGCAATGGCCGACAACACCGACAGCCAGCAGGCGAATCCCACCGGCACCTGGGGCACCGGCAACATCACCGGCCAGCAGGGCTACGACCACCGCACCCACATCGCGGCGACCTCCACTGCAGACAAGTTCACCTGGAACCTCGACGTGCCCGCCGACGGTGCGTACGACCTGTACGTCACCTATCCCCAGGTCAGCTCCGCCGCGTCGGACGCCCCGTTCACCTTTACCCACGGTGAAACCGGCGCGGAGACCGCTGAGCCGGTGGCCCGCGTCGACCAGCGTCGAGGCGGCGGGGCCTGGCACAAGGTCGGCACCTATACCCTTTCGGCCGGGGAGCCGACCCGGGTCGAACTTGCACCGACCGGTACGGGCGTGGTCGTGGCCGACGCGGTCCGTCTCGTGCGAGACAACACGGCCGACGCTGACACTGAGCAGAAGACATTCACGTACGCCTACGACGTTAACGGCAACCTGATCAGCATCGCCGACGACTCCTCCGGGACTGGGGCGGCGGATGCGTACACGATCGCGTACGACGGCCTCAACCAGGTGTCGTCCGTGACTGAGGCCCTCGCGGGGCAGACCACGGCCACCACAGGCTACGCGCACGACGCCAACGGCCTGCCGACCACGGTCAATCACCCGAAGCAGAGCTCTGCGTACACGTACGACCTGCGCGACCTGGTCGACACCGTCACGGTTGACGACCTGACCGACACCGCCGCTGGTAAGACCACGCGGTACACCTATACCGTCCGTGGGCAGCAGGAGACCGAGACCAAAGCCAACGGCAACCTCGCCACGTACACGTACTTCAACGACGGCGCGCTGAAGTCCCTGCAGGAGAAGGACGGCACCACACTCGTCTCCTCCCACGAGTACACATATGACCCCAACGGCAACCAGGCCACCGACGCCGCCTCGAAGCAGAACGCCGACAACGCTGCCGCGTACCTGAACTCGACCACAACCTACGCGTACGACCCCGCCGACCGGCTTACCGCGAAGGTCAAGGCCGGCAATGGGGCGTCTGTCGAGACGTACGTCCATGACGACAACGCGAACGTCATCAGCCAGAGCGTTGGCGGCACGACCACGTCGTACACATACGACCGCAACCGGCTGTTGTCCGCCGCTCTGGGTGGCACGAGCGCGGCCTACCACTACGACCCTTTCGGCCGGCAGAAGTCGACCACCTCCGTAGGCCAGGTCATCGCGCGGACCACCTACGACGGGTTCGACCACGTCGTGAAATCCGAGCAGATGAACGACGCAGGGCAACTCGAGGCCACGACGTACACGTTCGACCCGCTAGACCGGACCACGTCTACCACCACTGGCGGAAAGACCACGGACTACACCTACCTTGGGATGTCCTCCGAAGTGCTCACCGAGCAGGTCGCCGGTCAGCTCACCAAGTCTTACCAGTACTCCCCCTGGGGTCAGCGCCTGTCCCAGGTCACCCATGAGGGCACGTCGACCGAGACGGCCTACTACGGGTACAACGCCCACACGGACGTCGAAACCCTCACCGACGACACCGGCAAGGTCACAGCGACCTACGGATACACCGCCTACGGGTCAGACGACACCTCCGAGTTCACCGGCATCGACAAGCCTGACCCCGGCGACCCGGCGCCGAACGAGCCCTACAACGCGTACCGCTACAACTCCAAGCGGTGGGACGCCAGCTCGGGCACCTACGACATGGGATTCCGCGACTACTCTCCCGGCCTCAACCGGTTCACGACCCGGGACATGTACAACGGGGCTCTGGCCGACGTGGGACTCGGCGCCGACCCCTACTCGGGTAATCGCTACGCATTCACGGCAGGCAACCCCATCAGCCGCATCGAAGCCGATGGTCACGACTGGCTCTCCGATGCCGGGAATTGGGTAGCGGACTTTGGATCCAGTCTCTTGGACCAGGCCGTTGCAGGACTGGAGGGCACGGCCGACTGGGCAATTCAATGGGGTACTGGCTTCGTCGGATGCCTTAAGGAAGACCAGGCGACCTGCGACCAAGCGGTCGCAGCCGGCGATCAGATGTCCCTTGAGAATCAGTGGGCGGGCCTCAAGAGCGACGTATCTGGTATCCAGGCAGGCTACGAGTCGGGCAGCAGCGCCGTTGCAACCGCAAGCGCGGTCCTGCTGGTCGGAGACTTCGCATCCCGAAAGCCTAGGCCAAAAACTCCGGACGCTTCCCCTGAGGGTGGAGTGGCTCTCGGCCTTCGTAACCACGGGCTACGCGAATTCGCTGAAAAGAACGGTCTGACGCATTTTCTTGATGTGGAGGAGTGGAAGTCGAAGGTTCACGAGGCGGTGAACTACTCAGGCGAGCAGCTTCATATCATGCTTGACGGGTTTCACGGGGGCACCCCCTCCGAAAAGTTCCAGCTCGCGTACGAGAACGGAATCGGTGACAACTGGTTTGCCACCGAATGGGAAATGGGCATCGTTGGGCGATCGCTTCGAGTCGAAACCCGCGATTGGAGTAGTATATCCTTCTACCTTGACGGTTCGCCTGTTCAGTTTGATATGCCGACCCTGCGGAAGCCCGGGAGCTGATTGGAATGCAAGAGCTCGAGATATTGCGAGTGTGGAATCGCCGATTCCGCTTGTGGCATTACACCGTGATGCATCAGACCCTCCTGTTTAGGAGCGTGGAGGCGAGTGAACCACGCCGTGTCGACCTGGTCTTCACTGGAGTCGGTGCCGTCCACTCTAAGTCCGAACTCGACGGGATCAGGTTGGCGCGTAGGCTGCCTGAAGGGTCGACTGGAGCGGATGGGAGCACGTTTCTGCTCAATGACGAGGGTGACTTCCTCGTTGCTTCTGGGGTCTGGTGGCGCGAGGACGACGGTGACTCTCGGACGCCCCCGTCGGGCGGCATCTATGAGAGCAAGGCGGCATGGTGGTCGGCTGCCCCCGGTGCGCAAAGCGTGGACCGGGAATCGTCGGAGTCGTAACCCAACCTCGATCATGCGGGTGTCGGGGGCAGTTGATTCGCTGGGACCGAGGGATTCCGGCACGCTCTGCTGCACGACAGCAATCCGTTGGGGCGGGGCGTTGGGGGCCGTCTCGGGGATCTTCGGGTTCGAGGATGATTACGATCCTGTCGAGCGTGGTGTTCGTGCTGCCCTTTCAAGGCATCAAGGCGGAGAGTATCAGGTCGATCAGGTCTCAGAAGGGCTCGCGTCAAGCTGGCACCTTGCTACAGTTTTGTTCGATAAGGGTGAGCTTGCGGCACCCTTTGTCAAGGGGCTGCATGTCGCGAACTACGCATTGATGACTGCAAGAGACGGTGGTACCGGACAGGTTCTTAGAAGCTCGTTGGAGACAGCTATGGAAGCCGCACGTCTTTGGCCAGAGCCGGTTGCGATCGCGCCATTCTCCAACCTTGCGGAGTTCGAGTCGAAGTGTCAGGAAAAGGACATTGCTCAGGCCCTGTCGGGGGACATTTCTTCATTAGTCTCTGAGGCTGAAAAGGAGTCACAAACCATGAGGTCCATTGTCCAGGCGTGGCCCCGCTCAGGACCGGAATCAACCTAAAGCGGCCTAGGCGAGTGCCGAATGCTGGTTCATGAGTGCACAGACGGACGGGTGACCTTTTGGCTGCCCGACACGAATAAGTGGGAGATCATGTGACGCGCATCAAGTGGCTTGGGATTCCTGTGGCAGCAGTGCTGTTGCTTGCGGGGTGTGCCAGCCCGTACGTTCTGGAGGACCGAGGCGCGGCAGAAGTGGCGACCGAGCAGCCGGCGTCCGAGCCGACTGTTGTTCCCGCTAGCGGTGCGATGGCGTCTCTCGACGCCGCTGCGTTGATCGAGGAGCTGCGCGGTCGCACGGTTGTCGGTGAGTTCCACCAGGTGGGTAGCGGGGAGGACCCGGAAGGGCGGCCGTACATTCAGTACGGGACCGATCAATACACCCATTCGCGAGAGGTCGACCCGACCGCGCCCGGCGGCGCGGTCGTGACGATGGGCGTCGGAGAGTCCAGGTCGTACGCAGCGAAGGACTTCCCTCCCGGTCTGGTCGTCGCGGAGCTCAGGACGAAGCACGGGGTGCCAGCGTTCGGCTTCTCCGAGGACGAGAACCCGAACTTCACGCACCTCGAGGTGCCCCTCGGACGTGCCAACCTGCTCCTCGCCGGCACGGACGTCAGCATCGATGAACTGCTTGCCTTCGCCAACGAGGTGACGAAGTGATCCGCCGCGTTGCGCAGTGTCTGGGAGCGATGAGCCTCGCGCTGGTGCTGACGGTTGTGCCGTCGAATGCGGCCATGGCCTACAGCGCCAGCAACCCGACTCTGACGGGACTCCCCGTCGTTGGCCTCAATTACGTTCGCCAGGGGAACCTGGTGGGATTCTGGCAAAACATCCTGTACGCGGACAGCTACATCACCAAGTGCCTGAGCGTCAACTCATTACACGCCATCGACGGGCATTTCGGCAGCCGGTCGCATCAGTACACCGGATACTGGCAGTCGCACTTCGGGCTCACAGGCGACGGAATCGTCGGCCCGAACACGTGGGGCAACATGTGGTCTCGTGTGTACGCGTCGAACTCGAGTCTCGGCGACGGCCACGTCCACTACTACAAGTACTACGACGGCAGTTTCCACGACATCTCGTTCATTCGCCTGACCACCACGTCGGCCTATGATCACGCACTCGAGGGCGAGTGGGGCTTCCACTCGAAGTCCAACCCGAACGGGGACATGGCCGACCTGGACTACCCGGCAATCACCTTCTACCCATGCTGAAGTTGGATTGAGAGCGTAGATGGAGGGCGAGTTGATATCTGTGTGAACCTCTCGCGGATACATGGCGGTTCGCGCGCGGCGCCGCACTCATGTGGCGTCGCTGTCGTCTGCCCTTTGGGCGACAGCGACGCCACGCCAGGAGCAGCGTTGCCAGGTGTCGGTGTCCAGCCGGTGGGGTCAGAACGGGTCGTCCGTGCCCTGCGGCCGGTACGGAGCCTGCCCTCGGTCCGCCGAAGTTGGCGGAGAGCCCGCGACTTTGGTCGCGCTCCTGCCTCGGACCGGCAGACGCGGGTAGGGACGTCTGGGGATCGAGGTGTAGACGTCCCTGGTCTGGAGCCAGACGATGAGCTCGTCAGTGCTGGACGGGGCGCCGATCGGCTTGATCATCACCATGACGTGGTCCTCGGTCCAGCGGATCGCTCGCCCGGGCACGAGCTCGTCCCCGGCGGGCCAGGCGAGGCGCACGATCACGGCGATGCTGCCTTGCGGGCGCACGGGCACCCTCTTGGGCATGGAGAAGTTCAGCGGATGGTCCGCTGGCCACCAGTCGCCCCCGTCCCGTTCTCGCACCTACCAAGGCTAACGCCTCCTCGAACGCACGTTCGACACCGGCGAGCCGAGGAGCTACGCGCCACGTTGCTGGCAGGTCGTGATCGTGTCGCGGGGCCTCTGCTCAGAGGGACGGCCCGGGCGTGGGTGAGGGGCGTCCGTTCTGTGCTGGCGCGGTGGGAACGAGCTGGAGTCGTGGTCTGCCCCGCTCAGGCTGTGGCGTGTCGCTCTTGTCGTCGATGAGGGCGACGACGTCGGCCGTGCTGGTCACCAGGCGTGCTGCGCCTGTTGCGATGAGGTGGTTGGTGCCGGAGCTGGCGGGGGAGGTGATCGGCCCGGGGATCGCGCCGATCGGCCGGCCGAGGGTGGCGGCTTCGTGGGCTGTGTGCAGGGAGCCGGACCGGTTGGCTCCTTCGACGACGACGACTGCGCTGCTGAGGGCGGCGACGAGCCGGTTCCTGGCGAGGAACGCGTCCCGCGACGGTGTGCTCCCCGGGGGCGCCTCGGAGAGCTGGAGGCCGGTGGTGGCGATCTGCTGGTGCAGGTTCCGGAGCCCGGCCGGGTAGGTGTGCCCGAGGCCTGACGGGAGGACCGCGATGGTGCGTCCGTCGTTGTGGAGCGCGGCCTTGTGTGCGGCGTCGTCGATCCCGTACGCGCCGCCTGCGACCACCCGCAATCCGCGGCTGGTCAGCCCGGCGGCCAGCTCGGCCGCGACCTTCAGCCCGTACTCGGAGGCGGCGCGTGACCCGGTCACGGACACGCAGCCCGTGGCGCCGGGGGAGAGGAGCCCGAGGCGGCCCTTGGCCCACAAGGCCACCGGCTCCCGGCGGCCCAGGTCGCCAAGAGCGGCCGGCCAGCTGTCGTCGCCGGGGATCAGCACCTCGAGCCCGTACTTGCCGGTGAGCTCGACGACCCGGTTCAGGCCCGCGACGGTGAACCTGTCGGAGACTGTTTGATGCCAGGTGTTGGCCAGGGTGGTGTCGAACCGGTCGGGCATCTGGTCGGACAGCGCCAGGCGCACGGTCTCGGTCGCGCCGACCGCCGCGACCAGCCGCCCGGTCGTGATGTTCCCCGGCGGGCACGCGATTGCCAGCAGCACCCGCGCGGTCCGCTCGTCCGCCGCAATCTTGCGCAGGGCTTCCTTCTCGTCCATGACTGTCACTGCCTTTCAGAGGCTGGGCGCGTCGCCGCGCAGGGTGGCCGACGGCGGTCGGGGCGCCTGGGCGCGGACGCTGCGGTCCGCCTCGGGGGCAAGACGGGCCTCGGGCGGGTGCCAGGACGCCGATACCGCGACAAGGCCGCGGGACAGGGCCTGGGCGACGATGCGGGACACGACGTGGTGCAGGACGACGTCGACGGGCTCGTCGTCGCACCGGACGGTGTACCGGGCGGCGTCGTGGTCGGCGTCGCCCACGACGCCGGCGGTCCCGACGATGTGCTCGGGGTAGGTGAAGCCGTAGTACTCGTTGACGTACTCGACACCGCCCGGGACGGCGACCGGGTGCAGGTTCAGGAAGTCGGCGGAGCGGACAGGCTCGCCGGGCAGGCGCCTGCGCAGGAACAGCAGGTCGCTCGCCTCCGCATTCTCGACGGGCAGGTCCGGGCGGAAGAACGTGGCGGGCAGGCGCGCCGCACCGAGCAGGTCGGCGTTGTCCAGGAACAGCTCGCGGTGCGCCGTCTCGGGACCGTCGAGGACCTGACGGGAGGCGACGGCGGCCACGATCCCGCCCGGGAAGGCGTGCGCGATCGCCGAGCGGAGGTACTCGTTGTGGATCTGCGCGATCCGCTGCTTGCCGTACTCGGACCGGAAGTGCACGTCCGACCACGGCAGGGCGGTGATCACCACGTCGTGCGTGGCCGGGTCGTGCTCGGTGAACGACCGCAGCCGGACCATGTCCTGCGGCCACGGATACCTGCCGTCCTGGCCGGCCGGCGGGATCGCCGCAACCCACTCCTCGTAGATCGACGTCGAGACCTGCCCCCTGGCCGAGATCCCCGCGTGCACGGCCGCGTGATCGCCCAGGACCAGCATCCGGCCCCGCTCCACGCCCAGTCCGCGCAACGCACCCCAGACCTTCTGCGCCAGCAGGGCGTGAGCGGCGCACGCGTCGAACGTCCCGTGCCGGTACATCGCCTCGGCATCAGCGTTGTCGAGCTCTTCCTCGCTGGCCATGACCAACTCCCGTCTCTCGAGGGCTCTCGAGAGACAGGTGCCCGGCCGACGCCGAAGAGCAGTAACCCGGGCGCGCGCCGAGGACGGTGAACGCCGCAAGGGTGTGGGAATGCGCAGAAGAGTCCGCTCGGATGCTGCCGACGCCGACCGGCCGGGACCCGGACCCTGTGAAAAGTGTGCCAAGCCGCCGCATCTCTGGCTGGGCGCAAGCCGACCAGCCACCGGACGGCGCCCGTGGACGGTTGTGGAGCCGGCTCGTGTGGGATCCCGGTGAGCCGGTCGGCCGGGTCGGCAGCCCTATCGGACGCGAACACCGTCCGACGGCATCGACTTGAGCCGACGGCTCAGTACGCGCTACGCCAGCGCGAGAACGTCATGGCACGGACGCTGGGAGCACGGTGCTGCACGCAGCCGGCAGGGAGAGATGTGATGAGGCCGGGAGCGGTGGGTAGGCGTAGGGTCGGGAGCATGGCGATCACGCGACGAACCGCCGTCTTCGCGCAGCTCGCAGCGTCTCTCGAGTCTTGTCTGGATATCGAGGGCTACGCGGCCGAACCCGGCGAGGTCGACCGGGTGCTGAACACGTTCCTGGAGGTCCGTGCCGCGGAGATGCGGATCCAGCCGCGTTCGATGCTCACCTATTTCGCCTCGCCCGAGATCGCGCTGTCGATCGCCCAGAACCTTGCCACCTGGTTCGCGGCTGGCCCGCCGTCCGAGCAGGACGCGCAGCGGATGGGCCGCCTGGCTGGCGCGGTGCAGCAGATGATCGACGACACGGACCGGCCGAACTCCTGAGAAGTCACAGATCTGGGCCCGGACGGTCTGGGTTCGGGCGAGGCGGGTGCGGTGGAGGATCGCCCATGCCGCCGGGGCGCTGCGCGTTCCTCCACTGAACGGCACGAGGATCGCGGTCGCTCAAGGGCGGCGGCTCGCCCGCGAGCCCCTTGGGGACGTTGCGGTTCTGGCGGACATGGTTGGCACGTAGGGCTGTGATCCGTCGACGGACGTCGTCGAGGTCGTGCCGGTGCACGAGGGTGTAGTTGATCGGTGTGTCCGGGTCGTCCCGCTGCGCTTCGCGGATCCGTGCGTCGACCGCTGCGCTTGTCTCGGCGGTCAGGCCGGCGGCATGTGCGTGGTCGACGATGTCCTCGAGCCGTAGGGCCAGGCTCGGGAACAGCCTGTACCCCCGGGCAGGGCGGACGGCCAGGTCCGGTGGCCCCCACGTGCTGGCCCGTGCCTCCAGCTCGCCGAACACGTTGAGCGGGTTGGCCAGCCAGTACTGGTTAAGCTCCACGACTGCCTCCCCGACGCGGTGGTCGTGGGTGGGCAGGAACACGCAAGGGGCGGTGTCGGTGCCGGGGACGAGCGGCCGGCGGAAGATCAGGAGGTCCACGCAGGACTCGTTGCCGGGCAGCCCCGGGCGAAGTGCTCCCGAGGGCAGGCGGACCGCTCCGACGAGCTCGCCGTGCCGGGCCAGCTGCTCGCGGGAGCGGCGGTCGGGGGAGTCCATGACCTCGCGGGAGGCCAGCGTGATGCAGTAGCCGCCGGGCTCGGTGTGTGCGAGGCAGCCGAGGATCGCCATGACCTGGGCCTGACGTCGGGCATCCGCAATGCCCGGCCTGTGGAGCGAGACGTCGACGTGCTGGGGCAGGTGCACGACGACGTCGTACCGGTCGGGTGCGGTGTCGTCGAAGAGCCGCAGCGTCAGCCCGGGGTGGGGTGCTTCGGAGGGCGTCGCGGACTCGGGGATCTGGGCGAAGAACCCGCCGGCAGCGCCGGGGTGGAGTCGTCGCTCGTCGGAGGGGACACCGGCGAGGACCTCGGGGTCCTGGCCGACCACGAGCATCCTGCCCCCGGGCACGCCCATCGCTCTGAGGTTGCGCCAGAGGGGGGTGGCGATGACCTCGTGCGCGTCGGTGGCGTGGACGGCGTGGTGGTCGGCCATGGCGGTGAGGTCGGCGCGGGCGGCGGCCTTGGCGTGCTCGTCGCCGTCGTACGCCTCGTCGAGCCACCGGTCGAGATCGGGGCCAGGACCAGGCCCGAGGTCGCCGTCGAACGGGTCGTCGTCCATCACTCGTCCCTCCGGAGGCTGGGCCGCAGCGCGCGGCCGTCGAGCATCGGTTCACGGCGGTGGGCGCGGGCTTGTTCTTCGATGTCGCGTCGGCGGGCGATGTCGGCATCCATCCACGTACGGAAGTCGGCCTGGCGGTCGCTGATCGGGACCGGTGTCGCGGCGTCGGTCCAGGTCTCCTGGGCGCCGAATCCCGGTTCGCCGGGCCACAGGGTCACCGGGGTGGGGCGGTCTTCGACGAGAGAGGTGCCCGACTGCGACACCCATTCGTGCAGCCGCCGGATCGACTCGGACAGCTCGCGGTGCCAGTTGACCGGCGAGCCGGCGTGCGCCTCGGGGTCGTAGGCGGCCAGCCAGGCGGTGTGCAGGGCTGACAGCTCCCATCTCAGCTCGGCGTGGCGGTGCCACAGCGGCGGGATGATCGTCACGCCGAGGCCGTAGTCGCGCCGCAGCCAGTGGACCCACCCGTCGAGCTCGGGCCAGTATTCCGAGGCGTCGGCGGCGCTGAGCAGGTTGAGGTTGATGGGCCGCAGCGCGGGCCCCGGCTGGAGTCCGGTATCGGCCCTGTCGTCCATGCCGAGAATGTCGAGCTCGCCGAGGTCGTCCTCGTCAAAGTCGTCCAAGTCGTCGTCGCCAAGGGCGGCGACGTCCATCGGGAGCCTGAACGATCCGGCGAGGTAGGCCTCGAGCAGGCTCTCCGCGTCGGGAACGCCGCCGGGGCCATGTGCGCGGGGGTTCTCGTCGTCTGCCATAGGACCCGTCCTCTCACGCGACGGGTGCCGGCTGGTCGGGCACGGTCCCGGCGACGACTGAGTCGACGGCGCCCGTCGTTCCGGTGCCGTCCCGTGTCTGGCGTGCGGCGGTCCGGCGGCCGGCGCGTCCGGTGCGGCGTGGCCGGACGCGGGTGACGGTGTAGTCGGTGCGGGCGGCGTCGTGCCCGATGCGACGGGCGACGAACGCGCCGGCGTCGTGCTCGGAGACGTGACCCGAGGCCACGACGACGTCGCCGAACCGGAACCGGCGGGCGAGGCACAGGGCGGCCTTGCCGCGGGCGACGAGGAAGCCGTCGACGGGCTCTGCTTGGGTGAAGGTGCCGTCGGGCTGGTACTCGGGCTTGGGCTCGGCCGCGAACCGGACGCGGACGTACGGCTTGCCCTCGTCGGTGTGCTTGAGGTGCGGGTCGGCGGTGAGCCGCCCCTCAACGCTGTCGAAGGTGGGGATCTGCTCGGGCATGGTCTTCCCTCTCGCGCTGGGTTGTGTGGTCGCCTTGCAGGTGTGCGGGCTGCTCCCGGGACGGGTGATCAGCCAGCCGGTGCGGCTTCGGAGCCGTCACCGGCGGTGCCGTCGCTCGTCTCGCGGATGCTGGTCTCGAACGCGGCACGTCCTGCGGTGAGCTGGTCCGCGTCGGCCCGGCGGGTCCAGGGCCGCAGCGCGGCGATGATGGGCGGCGCGGATCGCAGCAGGACCAGGCCGGTGCCGAACGGCAGGGTGCGGATCTGCTCGGGCGGCAGGACCGGCACCCGGCGCAGGGATCGCTGCAGGGACCGGGATCCGTCGGGTCCCATGGTCCAGGAGTCGGTGGTCTCGTCCTTCTCGCCCAGCAGCGCGGACAGGTCGCGCAGGTCGGACGCGGAGGAGGTGCCGCCCAGGACGACTTTCACGATGGACGAGTCCCAGATCGCAGCAGCCGACTCCGGCCCCCACTGGTCGCGTGCCTGAGCCATGGACTGGAACACGGGGACCGTCGTTATTCCGGTGCCGCCGCCGTCAGCCATGAGGAACCGCAGGGACGGCAGCGGGGCGATGTTCCCGATCTCGTCCAGCGCGAGGAGCAGCGGCGGGTCCAGGCGCTGGCCGGGGGATCGTGCGGCGAGCCCGCGGGCGGACTCGGTGAGGTCCTCGATGAGGGCGGCGACCAGCGCCGAGGACGCCGAGGCTCCCGAACCGGTCGCGAGCAGGTAGAGGGTGCCGCGTTCGCGCAGGAACCGTTCGGGGTCGAAGTGCTCGTCGGGTCCGGGGGAGACGGCGTCGAGCACGTCGGGGTCAGCCAGGCAAGCCAGGGCCTGTCGGACGCCGATCCAGACCGAGCCGCGCGAGCGGCCCTCACCGTTGATCATCCCCTCGAGGCCTTCACCCCACCCGTGGGCGGCCTTGGGGTGAGCGCGCAGGATCGCGATGGCGTCCGCGGCAGCTGCAGGGGACAGGGACCAGACGAACAGGTCCTTGGGCGTCCGCCCGCCCAGCGCGGCGGCGTGCAGGAGCGCTTGAAGCGCACCGCGGGTCGTGTTCTCCCAGAAGCCGCCGTTCTCCACGCCCTTGCCGCCGATCCCGGTGTCCTTCGCCAGGCCCGCCGCGCGGACCATCGCCCGGCGTGGGACCTCGCAGCCCCGGATGGGTGACCATCGCATCCCGGTGCCGAGGTCGCCGGCGAGGTGCTGCGGGTCGAACACCGCGACCGGCCCGACCGCCTGCCGGGCGGCGAGAGTGACAGCGAGAGTGTCGGGCCGCGTGCTGGTGGTCACGACCGCGCCGGGGGCATCCAGCACGGCGTTGATCACCAGGTGCAGACCCTTGCCTGACCGGGGCGGGCCCAGGACGAGCATGGAGTCCTCGACCGACGCCCACAGCTCTCGGCCACGTGCGTGGCCCAGGAGGTAGCCGACGTCGGACGGGGTCGCCTTGACCAGCGAGGGCCGCAGGGTTCTCGACCGGCGGACCAGGGACGTGCGCGAGCCGGTGCGGGCCAGGTCGGACCTGCTCGCGAGCCCCTTGGTCGTGTTCGTGTGCGCCGACGGCGTGCGCAGACCTCCCACGACCCGCCACACCAGCCAGGCGATGACCATCGCGGCCGCGACGAGCACGGTGACGGTGAGCCAGTAGACGAACGGGTTCAGGCTGTCGTTGCCGAACGCCCTGCCGGGGTGGGCGGGGTCGGCCAGGACCTTCAGCCCGGTGACGGGCCCGCCGTCGGGCGTGGCACCTCCGGTGAGGAACGCGGCGAGGTTCGCGGAGAACCGGAGCACTGCCGAGAGCGTCAGCAGCGCGACCAGGGCGATCAGGGCGAGGGTGGTGAGCTCGTCGCCGCCGTTGCGGCCAGTCGTTGTGGGCGACATGGTTCTCACATCCCGAGGTCGGGGCCGCCGGCGGGGCGGCGGAAGCCGAGGTTGAGGTCGTCGAGGCCCGGGGTGGGCTGCGTGGGCGCTCGTCCGTCGAGGCTGGGGATCCAGCGCCCCGTGGCGGGCGCGCGCGTGCCGGCCTGACTCACGTTGATCTCGCGGGACTCCTCACCGATCGCGACCGAGTCACCGATCATCGGGCGCAGCGCCGCCGGCAGGATGAGGCAGATCCGACCCTGGTCGTCCGCCCTCACGCGCGTGACGATCACGGCGATCGAGACCTTCTCACCCGGGGTGTACCCACCGGCCTCGAACCATCCGGTACCCCGACCCGGGCGGGGCTTCGGCGCAGGCCGTTCCACCGGTTCGCTACCGCCGACGGTGTCCTCATTGGGGACCGCCACGGGTCGGCGGTGACGGTCGGGCGCGTACCCCGGGGGAACCGGCGGGAACGAAGGGTTGCCAGGATCCGCCGACTGAGGAAGGACCAGGTCCCGGAAGGTCTTTCCGCGGTCGCGCAGGACGACGTCCAACGGGCGGCGGTGCTCGGCCAGGAGACTGTCCAGGACCCACGGCACGTCGCTACGGCCGAGAGGAACTTGCGGACTGACGCCTCCGGGGCCGGGCGGCACCCACTCCACGTCAGCGGCGAGAACCGTCAGGTGGCCCTCATGGTCGACGTCGATCCGGACGCCGACGGGACGCTCATCGCTCATCCTCAGATCCCTTCCATGACGGGCGCCGACGCGGGCATAGAGGTACGAGACGGCGCGGACGGCTTCGCGGGCGCGGGGGAGACGGCAGGTCGCTCGACCGCAGGGTCGGGCTGGGCGGCAGGACTCGGTGCTGGTGGTGATCCGTCAGGGATCTGGTGGGTCTCGAGCCGCTCGAGGATCGTCACGGCGGCGGTCCGGACGCGGGCCGCGGTGCTCTGGACTGTCTGGAGCGGGTCGCTGCCAGGGACAGTGGTGGCCCAGCCCGAGACGTAGGGCACGGTCGAGCCGGTCAGGTCCAGACCGTGAGCGGCCGCCACCATGAAGGCGACAAAGTCGGCTTCGACCTCCCGGATCCCGCGGTGCGGGGACCGGCCCTCACGCCCGGCCTCGGGCGTGGTGCCGTCGTCGGGGGCGGTGTCGTGCCCGGGGGCGTGGAGCATGGCGTGTGCGAGCTCGTGAGCGAGTACGGCGGCTTGGGCCCCGGGCGGCAGGTCGGCGCTGATCTCGACGAGGCGTGCGGCGTAGGTCGTACGCCCGCTCGCGCCGTCGAGCGCCGCGGCGTCGGGGACCATCCGCAGGTCGTAGCCCAGCGCGGTGACCTGGGCGGCCAGGCCGTCCCACAGGCCCGGCGGCGCCTGACCCGCTGGCAGCTGGATGGCTGGTGGTTCTGAGATGGGCGGGCCGTCGGTCTGGGAGACGTCCCAGACGTAGGCGGGCCGGACACCGATCATCCGAGTCCGGACGACCTCGCCCGGCGCGGGCTTCTCGCCTTTGGACAGGCGGTGCCAGGAGGTGGGGTCGTCGTCTCGGCCGGCCATGCGAGCGGTGACCGGGGCAAGGATCTGGTACCCGGGCTGTCCCTTCATCACCTGCCGACCCAGGGCGCGCCACTGCTGAAAGCCCGCGACGTAGGTCGGTGCCGGCGCGGGCACGAGGCCCTTCTCGTGCGCGACGGTGTGCTGGGCCCAGATCAGCAGGGTGTTGTTGAACGACCGGGAACGGAACCGCGCGGCGAAGGTCAGCGCGCGCCGCCAGTCGTCACCCGTGACCAGGGCTTCGACGGCACTGGTGAGTTTGGCCTGCAGCTCGTCGAGCTTGGCGTTGCGGTCGGCGATCTTCTGCTCGAGCGAGCGGCTGTCCTTGCCCATCGCGGCCTCCTCGGTCTCAGGAGGCAGGTGCGCACCGGGTGCCGGGTTCAGGAGCCGGGCTTAGATTCCGGTCCATGGGCAACGGCCGCAGGGACAGCGACGAGCACTACGTCCTCGACCTGTGCGATGACGTCCTGGGTACGGCCGGGATCCGGCAGCACCGCTTCGACTGGCTCCGCGGCGATCCGTCACCCACGACAGGCCGGCAGGTCGCACTCCCGGTGGACGCCTACTGGCCGGCCCTCGGGCTCGTCGTCGAGTTCTACGAGAAGCAGCACTCCGAGGCCGTCGCGTTCTTCGACAAGCCGGACCGGCTCACCGTCTCCGGCGTCCACCGCGGTGAGCAGCGCGCCCTGTACGACCAGCGCCGCCGGGACCTGATCCCGCAGCACGGGCTGACGCTGACCGTCATCGTCGCCGACGAGTTCACCACCCGGCGCGGCAAGATCCTCCGCGATCCGGAGCGGGACCGCGCCGTCGTCGCCCGACGACTGGAGACGTTCTTGGGCTGACTGCCGGCCCCCGGGATCACTGGGGAAAGACGTGGCCCCACGGCGGCGGGACGGTAGGGCGGGGTGTGCCGGCGGCAGCTGGACCAGTCCCCGTCGCGGACCGCCGGGGACCAGATTCTGCTCCGCGGGGGAACCTCGCCGCGTTGTAGGCCGCAAGTGCCTCGGTCAGCGCAGGTGCGAGGAGCCTCGCCGCAGCCGTGGCGCTTGAGTGCGGGACCTGCAGCAGCCGGGCGAGCACGGTGACGCCGACCGGGTTGCTCAGCATGTCTCGCATGCCGAAGGGGGTTCTGGTCGGCTGCGGCGCCGCGGTCGACGGCGAAGCCCACGCCGCCGTCGGGCTCGGACAGGTGGTAGGCGTAGATCGCGACCCGCTGGAGCGGGCCTGCACCAGCGCCGCTGAAATGGAAGCAGTCCCACCCGATCTGGTCCGGGCCGAAGCCCGGCAGCTGCTGGATGCGGTCGAGAGCTTCCACAACGGGCTGATCCCACGGGAGGGCGGGTCCTTCGAACCGGCTTGCTGTGTCCATGATCCGTAGGTGTCCCGCCTCGACCTCGCACTCCGCTCTCGCGTCGACTCACGCACGCGGCCGCGGGGCGTGATGGCCGGCCCCACGATGTGGGGCCGGCCCGGCGTTACTCTCGCGAGTGGCTCGCCCGCGTGGCCGTAGGCGGTGCGCGCGAGGTTGATGTGGGCCCGCTCAGGCGCACCAGCAGGGCACGAGCCGGCACTCGGGGCACACCGGCCTCTCGATCCGCAGGGCGCGCGAGGCGTACGGGATCGGGACCCAGCCGAAGACGACGGTCCTCGTGCTGGACCAGCCGAAGTCGTGGTCCCAGCCGTACGGTCCTTCCGCGAACGTCACGCGGCCACGGGAGACCTTCGCGCTGATGCGGTCTCCGGGAACCGCGCCGGTGTCGGTACGGCCTTCGAAGGTGGCGTCCTCGTAATGCCCGAACGCGACGTACTGCGCGCTCGAGGGCAACCAGTGGTGTGTCGGCGTGATCCACTCCACGATGCGCGAGGGCTCGACGTGTGACCGCCATCCTCGATCGATGAGCGCTCGGGGGATGTGGCCATGTTCGATGAGTTCGCCTGCCTTGATCGTCTCGAGGATCCAGGCTCGGGTTCGTGCGTCGCGGAAGCCGAGGGCGCGCAGCGCGTCCACGGGCGTTGCGGGGTCGCTGGTGTAGCGGGGGCGGGTAGCCATGCTGGTCCTGTCGGTCAGGCGGCGTCGGAGAGCCGGAAGAGGTGGCGGGGGATCTCGATGACGTGCTGGGCTGCCATGCGCAGTCGTCCGCTCAGGCACCCGGCCATGGCGACGGCGGTGGTCTCGACGCCGAGCTCGGGGAGTTCCGCGATGCGACCGGCGAAGATCCCGTCGCCGGAGTAGACGGTCACGGCCGAGAAGCGGCGCACGGTGTGGTCGTCCAGGACGTCCAGGAGTGCCCTGTCCGCGCCGTCGCGGCCGTAGCGGACGAGACGCTGCGCGGGCCCCCACGCGGACAGGGCGAGCAGCCCGGGCCCGCTGCCCACGGCCACGACGTAGGCGTCGCCTGGTCTCGCGGGGACCGTCGCCTGGAGCAGCGACCGACGGTGGTCGACGAGTCGGGACGTCAGTGGGTCACCGTCTGTGAAGTTCTCGATGTCGACCAAGTGCAGCCTTCGGCCGGTGGCGTGGATGTTCTGGCGGGACCTGCGGCGTGTAGTCATGCTTCTCCCGTTATCTCTAGAGGTATCCGCCCTGTTTTTGGGTGCAGCTATCCCCTGTAGTGATGGATATTTCTTTTCGTTCAGAAGCGGGAAAACATCACTTGCAGGAAGTTGGGTTTTCGCTCCGACATGCAAAAAGGTCCCCGATTGGGGACCTCGTGCTAGTTGCACTTGAACCTGTTTAAGTGCGGATCGAACTTAACTTGTTAGTGAACTTGGCGGCGATTACCGCCGGGGTCGAGTTAACACCGGTGTTAACTGAACTCGACTCGACATCTGCCCGCCTGTGACCTGGTACGGAGCGTTCCGGTCCTGAACCGCCTGCCATCCGCGACCCCTCCCGAGGGCACATCGCACGGCAAGACCGACAGAGCAGAACAAAGGTCGTGGAACACGGCAACCCTAGCAGGGCTGAGTTGTACGTCAAGCCATTCTTTGAGTGGCGTCGAACGGATCAATCTCGTCGCGGGCAAGGGCAGCCCTGGGTGCTCGATGGTTGGCCGTCAAACCGGGCGCGTACGGTGTCGTCTGCCAGCTGCGTGCTCTCGGCTGATGCGCCGCGCCACGGCCAGTCTCAGCCGCTCGGCGGTCGGCCCGGTGTCCATGACGCCCAGCGTCAGCGCCTCAGCACGGTCGGCTCGCAGCGCCGTACGGCGATCCATCACCATGTCGATCCTTCCCGTTCGCGGCTCGGTGACTGGGCTCACAGCCCGGGACCGTCGGGCGTCGTCGGTCGGGCCTGCTGCGGGCTGGTGGGCGCAGGCTGGTGCTGCGCATCCAGGCGGTCGTGCGTGGACCACGGTGCACGGTCCTGCGGTGCGCCGGGGTGGTCGGCCTCCCAGGCCTGCTGTGCGTGGTCGATGTCGTCGCGGGCCGCCTGTACGAGCACGGGGCGGAAGCGTTGGGGTTTGGCCCCTTCCTCCAGGGAGCGGGTCAGGAGGTAGGTGAGGTTCGTCTCGGGGTCGGCGTGGTTGAGCAGACCCCAGACGAGTGGCGGGTGCCATGCGGCCAGGAAGGCCGCTGCCGCAGCCGTCAGCGCGAGCGTCGGTCGCAGGTCCCGCGGTGCCGCGCGGAACGTGCGGACGAGCGCGTCGACGTGCCCGTCGTGGACCTTGTCCGCGATGGTGTGCGCGATGACGGCTTCGCGCACCATCGAGTCCGTCGTCACGGCGTGAGCGAGTGTCTGCATCCGTCCCGGATCGTCGGTCCTTCCGGCGGCCAGGGCCTCCATCGCACCCACGGCCACGCTCAGCCGCTGAACGGGCGACAGGTTCGCGAGTTCTCGTGCCTTGTCCGGGTCCAGGGGCTCGAACAGGGGGTTCTTGAGCGGGGTGACCGAGTCCATGAGGTCCTGCCGCGACGCGGCGGGTGCGGGACGTCCCCGCGCCACCATGTCGACCGCGCCGTCGGGAATCTGCTGCGGTGGGGTCCATCCGCCGGGGGTGTGGCGGCGCCAGGTGCCGCCGTCCACGTGCAGGACCGTGGTCGCCACATCCATCGTCCGGGTGAGGTAGTCGGCCAGCAACGTGGCGCGGCCCGGCCCGTCGGGCCCGTACCCGACCACGACGATCCGGTCGACCGATTCCTCGCGCAGCGCCCGGGACATGTAGTCCGCCATCCCCTGGGCGATCACCGTGTCCGGCACGGGGTCGTCCCACTGGAGTGCGCCGTGCACGATGGACCGGGCCGTCTCGTCGAACGCCCCGAGTACTACATGCTCGTCGGACAGCTGGTGCCCGACGACGAACGGGAGTCTGGCGACGTATGCGCCGATTCCGCGGGTCTTCGATTCCATCGTGACCGGCTCCTTCCCGAGATCGCCCTCCTGTGGGGCGCGTACTGGGCAGGTGTGCGTGCCCTGTCGCGCGAGGCGGGGATGCGGGGCGGCGCGCTGGTGCGCCGCTCCTTGCCGACGGGAACAACCGGAGCCGGCGCGGCCGGCATCCCACGTCGCGGTCTACGCGCGAGCGCTGTAGCGAGCGTCGGTGTCGAACAGTGCCAGCTCGGTGTCATGCAGCTGCAGGGCGATATGGAAGGCCTTGCCACCGATCTTCCACAGTCCTTCGCCCAAGCCGAGGTGCGGCAGCCGGGCGGTCTCGGCTGCGGTCAGCCCGAGGGCGGCTGCTGTGGGGCCGACCTGGTCGGTCTCCTGCCGGTAGATGATCCGGGTCTCCGCGTTGGCCAGGAGCGACGTGGCGGTGGCGCGCGCGGCCGAGCCCTGGTCGCCGACGTTGTCCAGGTCGGTCAGCTTGTGGAACACGAGCAGGTTCGCGATGCCGTAGTGGCGGGCCAGACGCCACTGGGTGTCCATCCGTCGCAGCAGCGCCGGGTGGGCCATGAGGCGCCAGGCCTCGTCGTAGACGACCCATCGCTGACCGCCGTCGGGGTCGGCGAGCGCGGTCTCCATCCAGGCCGAGGCGCAGGTCATGAGGATCGACAGGGCTGCGGCGTTCTCCGCGACGCGCGACAGGTCCATGGACAGCATCGGCAGGCTGGGGTCGAACTCGACGGTCGAGGGGCCGTCGAACATCCAGGCGAGGTCTCCTGCGACCATCCGGCGCAGCGCGTGCGCGACGGGCCTGCCGTCCTCCACGAGCCTGGAGTCCGGGTCGTCGGCGCGGTCGGGTCGCAGGAGGCGGTCGACGACCTGCGGCAGCACCGGCACGTCGTCGGACGCCTGGACCGCGGCCGTCAGGGCGACGTCGATCGCGGTGTGCTCCACCGGAGACAGCACCCGGCCGAGCGTCGTCTCGGCGAGCGCACCGAGCAGGCTGCGGCGGCGCGCGCGGACCTGCGCGGTCCACTCCTCGTTGGTGACTGACGCGGGTCGCCGGCCCGGGTCGAGCGGGTTCAGTCGGGTGGGCATACCAGGTCCGAGCTGGATGGCCCTGCCGCCGACGGCCTCGGCGATGACGGTGTGCTCGCCCTTGGGGTCGCACGGCACGTAGACGCGCCGGCCGAAGGCGAGCGAGCGCAGGTACAACGCCTTGGCCAGGGCAGACTTTCCCGCGCCGACGATGCCGGCGATCACGACGTTCGGGGCGGTGATCCGACCCCGCTGGTAGAGAACCCACGGGTCGTACGTGAACGACGCCCCGGTGGTGGCGTCCTGCCCGATGAACACCCCGTCGGCCTCCAGCCCGCTGCCCGCGAGGAACGGGTAGGCGGCCGACCAGGTCGCCGAGGTGTCCTGATGCCGGGGGACCCGCAACCCGATCGGAGACCGCAGCGCGGCCGGTCCCGGCTCGCCAGCGCGCGGCAGGTAGCGGGCAGGCTCGGGCCGGGTCCGGGCCGGTTGAGCGGACCCGCGCGTCTGGAGCGCTCTGAGCGCCTGGCGTCGGGCCCGGCGTTCTGCCAGGGACTGCCTCGGCGGGGTCAGGAAGGCGGCGACATGACGTCGCTCCTTCTCGTTCACAGGCCTGGCGCATCCTGCGTGACGGGACGATGTGACGACGGGGACGGCTCGGGAGGGGTCTGCTGTGAACGTGGCTGCGGCGGCGGTGCAGGCGGTAGCCAGGTGATCCGGCTCGACTGGGTCATCGCCGTGTCGAGGCCGTGGTGGGCGCGCTCGAGCGCGAGGAGAGCGTCGCGCACGCTCGCGTGGACGTTCGCGACGGCGGTCCGGCCGCGCGCCGGATCGTCGCCGACACGGGCGTGAGCGGCGTTGCGGTCGTGGGCCGCGCCGATCTGCTGGACCACCTGGGACAGCGACCGCACCATGGCGAGCACGTCACCCAGTGCCCAGTAGGTGTCCTCAGGATGCTCCGGCATGTCCGACCCGCTACCGCGGCCGTCGGGCCGGTTGAACCGGATCGTGGCGTGCACCAAGGCGCGGACGCTCTCACGGGCCAGCTCGGCGCCCGTCACATGATCGCTGAAGGTGGACATGATGTTCCTCGCACAGGTCTCGTGGCCGGCACGGCGCTGACCGGATGGTTACACAGCAGGCCCGTCCAGCCCACCGGGCGAATCCATCTGGCGGCGCGCGGGCGGGTCTGGGGCGACGTCGGCCGGCGTCACCGGCGACAGGTGGGCGGTGCGGTCGGGCCACCAGGCAGGCTGCTCGTCGCTCGACTCGAAACGGCGCAGGAGGTTGACGTGCCCGAGCCCCGGGTTCCAGACCAGGACGTATGGGCCCGACTCTGCGGTCCGGTCACCGGCGTGCGCGTGCGGCTCGTCGTAGACATGCCCGTGGAACAGCGCGGTGTTGCGGGTCTCGTCACCGTGGTCCCACCGCGACAGGTACTCGATCGCAGCGTCGATACCCCGCTCGTCGATCATGTCGACGACGTCGTACCCCTCTTCCCCATGGAGGAACACCACGTCCCACCAGCGCGCAGGCGGCCACGCGGCTTCTGGTTCGTCGACCTCGTAGGCCTGGGCGTATTCCGATTCCGGGTCCTGGGACGCCTCGAGCTCGACAGCGAGCATCGTCAGCTCGTCAGAGTTCAGGGAGGCGGCCTCGGGCACCCAGCCGGGGAACAAGTCGATGTTGTCCGACGGCGTTCCCGGGGACCGGAGCGTGTACCGGTACGCCTCCCCAGCCGCGACCAGGAACGACGCCAGGCTGCGGAGCATCGCGTCGACGTCCGGCCGGTCACCGACGCCCGACCGCAGGTCCGCCCCCTCGACGGGTCGATGCGACGGATCAGAGGTGTCGGTGATCCGGTAGCTGTACGACTGCCGGAACCCACGGTCCGGGAGCGGCTCAGGCTCTCGGCTGGTGTGCCACACTTCCAGGCGCAGCGTCCCCGCAGTCCGGACGGCTCGGGAGAACTTCGTGGTGCTCATGCGGCACAGGTGTGTGCCCGACTCCAACGGGGAAGGCGACCGCGAGCGGGGCGCGGCCAGCGACTGCTGTCTCGAAGGCCACGCGGAGGAGTCACAGGGTGATTACGTCCCTACTGGTTGGCGGATCCTCGACCGTGGCGAGATGCTCGGGTAAAGAGCAGGAACTGGCGGTGAAAGCGATGACTGTCGTCCGACACTTGGGCACCGTCGCGATCACCTGTGCCTGCTTGCTCGTTGCAGGCTGTGGCCCGGCGACGGACGGCGCGGTGTCCGGCCCAACAACGTCTGAGGCGCCGGTCGTAACCCGAACCGCATCACCGGAGCCGGAGGCCCCTGTGTTCGAGGAGCCGACGTCGGAGCCCGTGCGGACACCGACCCGTGAACCCTCGACGCTTCCGTCGGCGTCGACGAGTGCGTTGGCCCGGGTACGCAGTGAGCCGTCCTGTGATTCCACGGTCCTTGCCACACTCGATCCCAATACTTCCGTGCGGGTGACCGGCGACCCGCTTGAAAGCTGGTACCCCGTCAATGCCGACGGATTGGCGGGCTGGATCGCGGGTAGCTTGCTCAGGGGTCCCGGCATCCCTGACATCGCTCAACTCTGCGGCTCGACGACGGAAGCGCGGCCGCCAGCAGCCACCACTCCCGATCCCGTGGTAGCAGAGCCGATCGGAAGTGTTCAGATCCTTGGCCCTGAAGCTGGTCATAGGTACGGTCAGGGATTCTCGAGCGGCAACTGCACGAACTGGCTCGTTGGCGTCGCGAACCAGTCCGACACGGCAGTTTCAGGCTTCATCTTCGCGCCGCCCAGCGGCGACTACCGCAACGGATACACAGACGACGCCACCGTGATCGCGATCGCGACACCAGACCCCACCCACGTGGAGATCTATGTGGCTCCCGGAACTCAGCAGAGCGTGAGGTTTCAGGTCTGTACGACGACGACTCCGCCGTCGGAGGGCGGCTTTGAACTCGGGATGGTGGCGCCCGCATCGGTGACGTATCAGTGGGTCACGGGGCACGAAGGCGTCTCGGACTTTGGCTGGTAGGCGTGCAGTTCGGGCCCTGACGCCCGTGGCGCTCGTTTGACGCCGGAGGTCCCTAGACCTTAGGCGACCGCGAGCGAGGCGAGAAAGCCGGCCGACTGCTGCCCCCACAGTCGCCGGGTTTCGCACCCGGCTTGGATCGCGGTCTGCTCCACAGCGGCGATGTCGTGCTCGAGCTGCTCGGCGTCGGCCGCGGTGACGGTGATGAGACCGATCGCTCGCAGGACGCCGTGCCCCGCGGCGAGTTCCGCCTCTTGGGTCAGGACGTCGTCGTATTCGGCGGTCTGGGTGGCGTCGTCGATCTGACCGACCTTGGCGCGCTGGGCGGCCTCGGTGATGTGGCTGGTCCGTTTGCGGCGTAGGTCGCGTGCGGCGGCGTCGGCGCGGACAGGCTCCCAGCGGATGGTGAGGGTGCGCTGGACGCCGCTGGTCAGGATCAGTGGGGCGAGGAATCCCGGGTGGGTCGCGGTCTGCGGCCACTGCGCGATCCACATGGTCGTGTGCCACGAGGCGTCGGACTGGAGCTGGCCCCACGTCTCGCTCACCCCGACCGGCCCGGCCGCTGCGAGGTCCCGTCCGGCTGCCGGGTTCCGTTCCAGCATGGGTCTTGTGGCCGGGTCGTATGCGGTCCGCAGCCGCACCGCGAGGGCGGCGGTATCGAGCGGCGGGGATGGGGTGAGGTCGGCGGTCCGTAGCGCGGTCGACAGGGTCTGGGTCTCCTGGCGCAGGACGGCCACGGCGCCGGGGAGACCTCCGCCGGCCGCCCGGACGGCGGAGGCGGCTGCCTTGAGGTCGAGGGTCAGGGCGATGGTCGTCTCGTGGCGTTCCGCGGTCGGGCCGGCGCGTTCGATGAGCTCGCCGTAGATCCGGGCGGGCAGAGACTCGTCGTCGGTTCCGCTCGACTCCCACCACTCGGTGAGCGATGCCCCCGAGCCGGGCAGGGTTCGCTCCGTCACGGTAAGGGCCGCGATGCGCCCCGACCGGCACACTGTCGCCAGGACCCGCCCCCAGGCGGCGACGCGACGTGCCTGGTCGGCCGGGTCCTGTAGGGCGAACCCGGCTGAGGAGACCGGGATGGTGACGGTCAGGGTAGCGGAGTGCGGGTCGTGCACGAGCGCGGCGCCGGTGAGCGGGTCTTCGACGAGCCGCAGAGCGGCGGCCCGACCTGGCAGCGCGAGCGTCCCGGCCGGGCGCGGCCGGTCGATCCGGGCGTTGAACTCCAGCTGGCCGGTCAGCCTCCGCCACGTCCAGGCGGCCACGATCGGCAACCAGTCCACGACGAACCGGCCACCGGCGGGCACGAGCGCGACCGCGCAGGCGACCAGCGTCCATGGCAGCACCATCAGGAGCATCCCCGCGCCGAGGTACACGGCGGCGATGAACGGCACAACCCCCGCGGCGAGGCACATGACCTGTCCGGCGGTCAGGCCCAGCAGCAGCGCCCGCCGGGACAGGCGGGAGAACTTCACCGGCGCCAGGGCGGCGCTCGACGTCGTGGTCGTTGCGTGCGTGCTCATCGCGGACCCCCCTGGTTCTTGAGCACCGTCGGTACCTCACGCGCGGGTGGGGTGGCCGGTGGCCCGCCCGGCGAGGGCCGCGCGGTACGAGCGGGCGTGGACGGCCTGCTGGCGGATGCGTGGTCCGCCTGCCGGCCGGCGGCCTGGCCGATCGCGGCACCGGCGCGCGGGCCGGCCGTGGTGGCTGTTTTTGCGGCCTGCGCGCCGAGGACGAGTGGAACCGCGACGGCAGCGCCAGCTCCGACGGCCCGAGCCTTCGCTGCCCCGGCCGCACCACCAGCCGCCCGGCCCGTTGACGCTCCGACCGCCGGGGACGCGGCACGCCCGCTCGAGGTGCCGGCCGCGCCGCCGTCGGGCCCGAGGACCTTGGGGATGTTGCGTGCTGCGGCCCCTCCGGCCATGGCGGCGCCCACGGTGATCGGGACGGGCCGGTTGAGCGCGGCCTTGCTCTCCTGCTCGATCGACATCGCGTGGTACATGTCGAACCCCATGAAGTTGATCGCCTTGTAGGTCAGATACGGTGCGAACGCGGCCACCGCGAGGAGCACGACACCGGTCAGCTTCTCCGACAGCACCGCGAGGTCGCCGTCGATCGGCGTGGTGATCAGCGAGGTGGCGAGCAGGAACACCACCACGACGACGAGCTTGGACAGGATGAGGGCGACGACGAACTGCGCCCACCTGGACACCCACCCGCGGGTCGCGTCCCAGGACGCCCCGGCCAGCGCCAGGGGTGCCAGCGCGACGGCCATGAGCAGCAGTGCCTTGCGGACCAGCAGGGAGATCCACAGGATGAACGCGGCCGAGACCGCCAGGCCGGCGAGGAAAAGCGCCAGGAGCGGGCCGACGGCGGGCAGACCCGTGGCGAGCGTCGTCGACACCCCGACCAGGGCCAGGTCGGCGCCGAGGTCGTCCATCGTGGTGCCCGCAGCAGCCACGATGCCCACACAGACCTGGTCGGTGATCTCCAGCAGCGTGCCGGTCAGCGCGACGACGGCGAACGAGCCGAGCGCGCTCTTGGCCAGCCCCCCGGCCGCCCGGGCCAGCGCCCCAGGCTCTCTGCGCAGCATCCCCGTGATGAGCTGGAGTAGGAAGAACGCGAGCATGAGGAAGACCGCCACACCGAAGACCAGACCGTAGACAGAGGTGAACCGGTCGCTGGTCAGGTCGACGGCGGTGGTCGCGTCGAACACCGTCCAGAGGTTCGTGATGAGCCAGGAGGCCGCATCGCCCATGACCTCCGCGAGGTCGCCGAGGATGCTGCCGACGGCGGACTGCGTGTGCTCGGCGGCCTGCTGGCACACGACGGCGGTGATCGGGTCGTTGCATGTAGGAACCCAGCTGATCTGTCGGTTGGGCAGCCAAGTTGTCGGTGTAGTGCCGAGCAAAGGGACCAGAAAGTTCAGTGTCTCGGCTGAGTGCTGGAGCAGGGTGGGCATCGAAGTTGTCGCTTCCCTCGGTCATGGCGGTTCTCTTCGGGTCGTCGGGAGGATCGGTGTGATCCCGAGGTGTTCTTGTGCTTGGTGGCACAGGTCCTGACCGAGAGGTGTGAGGGTGGTGCCGCGACGGCTTCGGGCGCTTCGTTGGAGGAGGTGTCCTCCGGCGGCGTGTTCAAGGATGTCCAGCTGGTGGAGCAGGTTCGGAGCGGAGCAGCCGACGGCTTGCGCGGTCTGGTTGATGCTGGGCTGGTGGGCGAGGGTGACGAACCGTTCGAGGCGCAGGAGGGCACCGGTCCCGTGGAGCGCGTCGCGTAGCGGCTGGGGGAGCTGTGAGGGGTGTCGGCCGCCGGTGGCGTGCCGGTTGATGTTGCCGCTGCCGCCGGAGGGGCGGACGGCGATGGCGTGGGTGTGGGCGAACGAGCCGAGCGTGTTGTGGTTGCAGCCGATCTCTGCGGCGATGTCGGCCAGGCTGCGTTGCCAGGTGTGGTGCTGTTCGCGCAGCCAGGCCGGGTCGACGCGGACCGGGTCCGTCGAGCGGCGGTTCGGCGGCCTGCCGGGCGGCGCGATGACGCGATGGTCCAGGGGCAGCGTGCTTACTGCCTGTGGCAGTGGGTGGCGGTGCAGGACTGCGCGGACGTGTTCGATCGTCAGGCCGAGGTCGTCGGCGACGTGTTGCAGGCGGACCCGGCGGTCGAGGATGGCGTGGTGGATCTCGGCGGGGTCGGTGTCGTCGGGATCGGTGCCGGGCCAGTCGGTCGTGGTGACCCAGTCGGTCGGGGGTTCCCAGGTGAGGGGTTCGTCGGTGATCGTGGCGTCGCGCAGGAGCTGGTGGGCGTGGGTGTGCAGGGCGTCGCGGACGTCGAGGGGCATGAAGTCGGCGAAGTCTCGGTACTGGTCTCGGCGGGCGTCGCTGCCGGTGAGCTGGTGCGGGGGCGCGGCGATGGCGAGGTGCCCGCCGGTGAGCAGCTCGTAGAGGTAGCGGTCGGCGTTGCGGGTGTGTTGTCCGCGGCCGGTCCTGGTGGGGGCGACGCGCTGCCAGGTGTCGTCGTCGATGAGCCTGGTGCCGGCGAACAGGCGCCGGCGGTGGGCGTAGTCGATCGGGATGTCGTGGTCGTCGATCGCGAACGCGAGCTCGGTCAGGACGCGTAGGGCGGTGGTGCCGGTGGGCTGGTTGAGCAGGCGGACCATGTGGTGGGCGACGGTGGTCGCCTGGATCGCGGGGTTGACCAGGGCGGTGATCGTGGGCTTCAGGAGCAGGGTGGAGTGCGGGAGCAGCAGCGCGACCAGCGCTGCGGGCCCGAAGGTGGCCCCCTGGCGGCCGGTGTCCTGACCGAGGCGGATCGCCCAGACCGGCCAGATCTGGTCCGGCAGGCGCGGGGCCCGCGCGATGGCGGGGTCGGTCTGCCCGGCCCGGCGGTGCGGGAGGGTTCGCGGGGTGGGCAGGCTGGTGGCGCGGCGGAGCCGGTCGACCGCCGTCATGGACTCGGTGCGGCCGTAGACGATCCGGGTGCGCAGGCTCGGGCTGCCGGTCACCCAGGTGTGTGGGGTGCCTCGGGTCCTTCGCTGCGGCGCGCGGGACTCGACGAGGTCCAGCAGCGGGTCTGGCGACGTCGCGCCGCGATCGTGGTTGAAGATGGCCACCGCGGTGGTCAGGGGCTCGGCTCGTAGGACTGGTGCGGAGACCGCGGTCTGCTTGCCGCGTCCGTCGGCGGCGGCGTGCGCGGCGATCAGGCTGACGTCGTTGAGCGTGTCTAGGGCCTCTTGGCGCTGGTCAGGGGTGCAGGTGGGGTCCCGGATCGTGGTCAGCAGGGTGTCGATGGACCGTTGAGCGGTCGCTGCGGCGTCCGGGTCGGCGCACTGGGGCGGGCGGGCCTGGCGCAGGTCCTGCCCGCAGCGGCAGTGGGTGGGCGTGAACGGCGGGTTGGGGGACGTCGCCGGGCTGCCGGGCCAGAGCTCGGGCCGTGCCGGGGAGCCGACCGGGAGATACCGGCAGCCGGGACACAGGTCGGCCAGCAGGCTGCGGTGGTCGTGGCAGAAGAACTGCAGCCGCAGCCGCCAGTTCGCCGACCAGCGGCCCTGCGCCACGCAGGACGGGCAGAACCGGCCGGTCGTCCGGGGCGCCCAGGCGATGAAGGTGGCGTGCGGGGGCACGTGCCCCGGCGCGTCGAACATCGCCTGGACTGCTTGCGGGTCCAGGCCCGCAGCTGCGGCGATCGCGGCGATCGTGCGTTGGTCGGGTTGCGTGCGTTGCCAGCGTCCGCGTAGGACCTGTCCGAGCGCTCCGGTCAGGTCCAGGGCGTCGATGAGCCGGTTCGGGGTCAGCGCGAGACGGGCGGCGTAGCTGTGCAGCCAGGTCTCGAACGCCTCTCCGGGCAGCGGCTGGAGGGTGAACGGCCACCGGCCGCCGGTCATGCGGCGCCCTCGCGTCCGGGCCGGGTGTTCGTGGCGGCGGTCGTGGTGAGCAGTCCGGCGTCGAGCGCGGCGGTCAGGTGCTTGCGGGCGGTCTCAGCGGCCTGGTCGATACGGACCGCGTCGAGCAGATCGATGCTCAGCGTCTCGGAGCCGTCCTTGATCGCGCGGTAGCAGCCGCGTCCGATCAGCGACATCAGCGAGGCGAAGTGCCCGCTGGAGCGCGCGAACAGGTAGTCCGAAAGGTCCTGGCTGAGCACGCCCCGGTGGGGTCGGGCCAGGGCAAGGTTCTGCTCGATCGTGAGCAGCAGCGCCCGCCAGGTCCGCCGTCCGGGCTCGGTGCCGATCTCGAAGGAGCCCAGGTGCAGCACGGTCCAGCGTCGCGCGGTCTGGGAGAACGCGCCGTCGGCGCCGGTCAGCCCCTCGGCGAGCAGGCCGCGGGCGCCCAGCCCGACGCCGACGAACACGAACGTGACGGGGAAGGTGTTGGCCAGCCACTTGAAGTGGTTGGCGACCTCACGCCCGTCGTGACGGCTCATGTCCAGGAAGTGCACGTCGTCCACGACGATCAGACGCGTCTTGCAGCCCGCGACGGCCTCGGCGGCCCGGTGGGCAAGGTGCGTCGCCGAGCCGCGCGTCGCGGCGGGCAGCCCGTAGAACCGGCAGAGCAACGCGTTCAGGGACCGCATCGTTGTCGAGGACGTCAACGGCAGGTAGGCGACCGGGACCCGCTGCCAGGACCCGCCGACCGCCCCGGCGCGGTCCCCGTGCAGGTCGATCTGCTCGCGGTGGAACCGGCGCGCGAACGCGACCGCCGCGGTCGTCTTGCCCAGCCCGGGTGCCGCGTCCAGCACGGCTGCGGGCTTGACCTTGTCCCCGTCGTGCTGGTTGGAACCGACGATCTCGTCCAGCCCGTCCAGGACGGCGTCGACCTGCGGGGTGCGGATCGGTCCGAGGTTCGCGTGCCAGCCGGCGCGGGCCTGGTCGAAGCGCCGCCGCTCGCCGGCACCCATCGCGGCGAGCTCGGCGATCGAACGCGCCGGCGGGCGCGTGCGTGGCGCCGCGCCGACCATGGCGAACCACCCGTCCTTGGTCGACAGGTCCCAATCACGTTCGCCGTCGTCGTTCCCCGTGACCACGTCGGTCATGTCAGGACGTCGAACGCGTCGTCGTAGAACCCCTCGTCGTCGAGCTCGTCGTCGGTGTCGTCGTCCCCGGCCGTCTCCAGCGCCGTGACCCGAAGCGGCTCCGGGGCATCGGGGACCACCGGGCCGGTGACCGCGCGAAGCGTCGCAAGCCCGGCGACCTGCGCGGACGGCCCTGCCGCCGCCAGGCGCGCCTGGCGCTGCTGGCTGGCGCGGACCGCCATGCGCCGTTCGGCCGGGTGGCGGGTCAGGCCCGCGTCCCACCGCTCGAGCAGCTCGCCCAGCACGACCCGCTCGTTCACGTGCCGGCCGCCTGCCAGCGCGAGCCGGCGGGCGTAGGCCAGCGCCTCGGCCGAGAACGGGACCTCGACCTCCCCGGTGTGCTCCCAGACCAGGGCGTGCCAGGTGTGGTCGGCCGGGTCCTGGAAGTAGACCCGGGACACGTCGTCGGTGTCGTAGCGCAGCGGCCACTTCCCGGCGTTCGGGCCGGTGTGGCTGCTGCTCCGGTTCCGATACGGCGTCAGCGCGGGCCCGTTGTAACGCAGCCCGCCCAGCTCGACGCCGTAGTGCTGGATCGTGCGCCAGGCCACCGGCAGGAAGTCGAACACCAGGTCCGCCCGCGCCGGGACCCGCAACCGGCCCGCGCGCGCCAGCCCGCCGGCGAACATCTCCGCCGGAGACAGCTCCAGCCCCGGGACCAGCGGATCGGCCAGACCACGGTGCACTCGCTGGTGGTAGACCCCGCCGACCCACTCGCGCAAGATCGACTCCAACTCGTCGACGAAGAAGTAGGTGCAGCCCTCGGGATCGGTGCCGCGGGAATGGACGTCCGGGCCGGTGTAACCCGGCAGCGCCTCCAGCAGCTGCTCACGGATCGTGCGGAAGAACCGCTCGACCGCAGCCTTGTCCGTCGGGGTCAGCGGGCGGGCCGGCTGGACCGAGATCCCCAGCCGGGCGCAGACCCCCAGCAGGTGGTTCGACAGGTAGATCTTGCCGTGGTCGACCACGACCGTCTCCGCGGCCACCCCCGCCAGCCCCTGCCCGGCGCCCGGACCGTCGCCGCCGGCCACGACGACAAGGTCGGGCAGCCCCGCATACGGCAGCAGCCCGCCGCCGGTCCGTGCCCGCGAGTCCGGGCGCAGCGACTCGAACAGCACCAGCGCCGCGTCGACCGCCTTGGTCGAGACCGGAGACAACCGCAGCCCCGTGATCGACCGGGAGAACAGGTCCATCGCGATCGTCAGCTCGACCCGCACCCACCGCAACGTCACCGGCTCCATCGCGAACACGTCCAACACCGTGGTGTCCAGCAGCAGGTACTCACCCGGTCGTGTCGGACGCAACCGGCCGTAGACGCCCTGCGGGCGCCCCGCGACCGACCGCTTGCCCTTCGTGCTACCGGTGAACGCGTTCGAGCCCCGGGTGATCTCACCCAGCACCACCCGCGCCCTGCTGCGCCCCGGCTCAGGCACCACGCCCTGCCCGTGCTCAGCGGCCAGCCGGGCGCTCACCCGAGCCAGGACCAGGTTCCGGGTCGGGCGGGCGGCGTCGGTGTGCTCGGCCAGGACCATCCGGCACATCGCCAGCCACCGCTCGTCCACCCCCGCCAGCGGATCGGTGACCCGCCGGCCGCGCCCGTCGAGCAGCCCCGCAGGCCCGGCCTCCCGGAACGCGGCCACCCACCGCTCCAACGTCCTGACCGTGACGCCCACCTCGGCCGCCCGGGCGGCATACCGGTCGGCCATCGCCAACCCCGGGTCGAACCCCGATCGCGGCTCACCGTCCCGCGCAACCGACGCCGAACCCGACGCATAGCCGGTCAGCAGCTCGTTGACATGAGCCAGACGCTCATCCAGCTGCGCCCGCTGAGCGGCCGTCAGGTTCTCCAGCACCGGCCCCAGCGCCTCGACCGGCCCGCTGTCCCCGCCCTCGATCGTCGTCGACGGATCGGCGAGCAACGCCGCGGTGCCCCTCAGCACCACCCGACCACCCCGGCCCCGCAGGCGAAGCACCTGGTCCTCGATGCCCAGCACGACGAAGGCCTCCCCGTCGTGCCTCAGCCGCGTCCCGACCGTGATCGCCGTGGTCGGACCCAGCGCGCTCACCCGACCCGCTCCAGCCTCGTCGCCGCTGAGAACGGCGTCTCCAGATCGACGCGGAACACACCCCGCCAGACCAGGTGCAGCGCCGCAGCCCGCACCCGCCCCGCCCGGTCACCGGCCTCCAGGTCGCCGAGCAGCGCACCGGTCCTGACCTGCCCGGCCAGCCACGACACCGTCGCCGCGTCGACCCGGTCCGGATACCGGTAGCCCGCCAGGAACCGGACGTTCGCCAGCACCACCGCAGGCGCCCCCGACCACACCTCGTGCCTCCAGCCCCGCCCCGCGAAGACCTCACCGGCCCACCCCAGCGCCTCGGCGACCTCGGGACGGTCGAGCTGGTCGGCCGGCTTGACGTTCACGACCGTGACCACGCCGTCGGACCCCAGCAACAGGAAGTCCGGCACGTGCCGACGACGGACGCCCTCGACCTCGGCCGTCACGCAGAACGGCTGCGCCGCGATCGCCACGACCCGCCGATCCAGATCGGCCAGCAGCAGACGCGCCAGCTCCAGACGGCTCTCGTAGACGA
Organism: Antribacter gilvus; assembly: GCF_003946865.1. Lineage (GTDB taxonomy): Bacteria > Actinomycetota > Actinomycetes > Actinomycetales > Cellulomonadaceae > Antribacter > Antribacter gilvus. Next base: position 53,594 of record NZ_QXTH01000015.1, on the reverse strand, counting down.
CATGCCCGCCCGTCGTCGCCGACCAGTACCACCCCGAGTAGTGCGCCTGCCCACGCCGCCACCGGAACACCCGGAACGGTGAACCCGCAGCAAGGACGCCCGGATCGACCACCCCAAGGTCCGCCGACGACTCCCGGCCAGCCGCGTCCTTGAACCTGACCGAACTACCGGCGCCCATGGCCAGTCCCTCCGTCGCGAGACCGCCCACACGGCGGGATCCGCAACGTACCCAGACGGGCGAATCGGCCCTAATCACCGGCAGTGAACCGACACGAAGACCAGCCGACCGACAACTCGCCGACAACTACGCAGGTCGAACCGACATGTTCAACCGGCCCCTACAGTGCAGACCATGGTCACACCGACTGCCCGACGGACCAGAAGAAGTTCACTGCGGTCACCGAGGCGCCGCAGATGATCGCGGCGCCGAGCGCTACGAGCACGCCGGTCTTGCCGCGGCCGGCGAGCTGCGGGTTGGAGGAGTTGGCTCCGAGCGCCCAGACGATCGCGGAGATGATGACGCCGAGGACGGCGCAGATCAGGCCGACGGTCATCAGAGCGCCGACGATCGTCTGGAGGGCGCCGATGCCGGGCAGGCCGTTGGTGTTCGGGTCGATGTTGATTGCCGTGTTCATGGTCGGGCCTTCCGTCTTAGAGGTGGTTGCCGAGCTTGAGGAGCCAGGTGCCCCAGCCGAGGGCGGCTCCCGCGAGGGCAGCGCCGCCGAGGGCGACGAGGACTCCGGTGCGGGCCTTGGCAACGGTCTGCCAGCTGCCCGCGGAGGCCGCGACGGCCCAGGTGATCGCCGAGGCGATGAGCACCGCGACGGCGGTCAGGAGCGTGAACGTCAGCAGCGCGCCGACGACCTCGCCGAACCCGGTGCCCGCGACGGCGGAGAAGTCCGGCCTGACGGCGCTCATGCCCGGGCCCCGCGGGGCTCGGGCTCGGTTTCGGGCTGGTAGGTCACGCCGGTGAGCTCGACGGGCGGCAGGTGCGGCCCGGTCGTGGTAGCGGTCCACCCGTCCTGGCCGCGGTGGAGTTCGAGCCCGAACAGCGCGTCGTCCGGGCTGAGCCGGACGGTGGCGCCGTCGTGCTCGCCGGCTGTCGTGGTCTTCGTGTTCATCGGGATCCTCCGCTCGAGCAGGCCGCCGGGGTGGCGTTCGTCAGGTGCTCCGGGCTATGGGCGGCGAGCCATGGTTCGGGGTCCGTGGGGGAGTACCAGCCGCCGGGGTGGACCTCGAGGTGCAGGTGTGGGCCGGTTGCCGCGCCGGTGGAGCCGACGGCGGCGATCTGTTCACCGGCCGCGACGACGTCGTTGACCTGGACGGTGACCGACCCGTCCTGGAGGTGGGCGTAGGCCGTCTCGAACATCTCGCCGCCGATGTAGTGCAGGAGGACGACGACGTTCCCGCCGCGTTCGTCGCGCAGCACGTGGGTGACGATCCCGTCGGCCAGCGCCAGGACCGGTGTCCCGGCCGGGGCGGCGTAGTCGACCCCGGCGTGCAGCATCGTGGTCCCGTAGACGGGGTGGACCCGGTGCCCGAACCCGGAGACCCGCCGCCAGCTCCCCTCAGGGAGCGGGAACACGATGGGCGAGGCCGGGAATGCTGTGGCGAATGCGGCCTCCACAATCCCGGCCGGCGGGGAAGCCTGGGATGCTGTGGCCGTCGGGGTGGTCAGTGCGGTCAGGATCGCTTCGGCGACCGGCTCGTAGGCGGCGTACCGGTCGGGGTGGGCGGAGACCTCCACGGCCTGCGCTGCGGCGCCCTTGGGCATCGACTCCCAGCCGGGGATGTCGAGCAGCCCGCGCGGCGAGCCGTCGTTCGGGCCGGGGCGCCCGCCGAAGAACGCCCGGGCCTGGTACACCGGGTCCATGAGCTCGGCGACCGAGCCCCACCCGGCGGCCGGGCGCATCTGGAACAGGCCGAGGGAGTCGTGGTCGTGCCCGACGCCGTCGTGCGGGTACGTCGCCGAGTCCGGGTAGACGGTGTTGGCGAGCATCCGCAGCCGCGACTCGGTCAGCGCCGCCATGAGCGCGATCACGACGCCGTCGCGTCCCACACCTTCGGTCGCGGCGCCGATCCGCATGATGGTCGCGGCGTGGGTGAGCTGGACCTGGTCGAGCCGGACCGTGATGCCGTCGGCCGTCGTCGCTGAGAGGGTGCCCGGGACCGTGGTCACGGCCGGCGCGCAGGCTGTCGGTCGGGCCATGGCGCTGACGATCGTAATGATGACGAGCCCGACGGTCGGCCCGATCAGCAGGACCGGGAAGACCAGGTAGGGGAGCAGCTTGCGCATTGTGGCCTCACTCCAGGACCTTGCCGGGTGCGCCCAGGCGCAGCAGCCGGCAGTCGTCCGTGGCCGGTTCGCACAGCACGAACACCGTGAGAACGACCGGGTGCGTCGTGGCTTGGGTGCGTCCTGCGACCGTGCCGGAGCGGTGACGGACTCCCCGGACGGTGACGGCCGTCGTCCCGGGCCGCAGGTCGCCCAGCTGCCCGGCGCCTGCTGCCGCGGTCCACGCGGCCGGGACCTCGGCGACGTCGATGTGCAGCCACTGGCGTGTCTCGTACTCGCGCAGCCGTTGCCACCACGCCTCGTCGGGCAGGTACGCGGGCAGGTCCGCGAGCAGACCGGGGGTCTCCTCACCGGTCGGGTCGGCGACCGCCAGCAGCTGGGTGGTGACCGATTCCGGTGTGTCGGCGGTCGTGTCCCAGTCGAAGACGATCGACACGGCACGTCGCGCGAACCCCTCCGCCTGCCGGGCCGTGCCCGACGCCGGGTCGTTGCGCATGGCGTGGGGCGTCGGTGCCCGCGGTGTCGACCGTGTGGTTGCGGGCGTCGACGCCGCGGTCGAGGAAGGCTCGGCCGGTCCGGCCTGCGGCCCGCCCAGGACGAGATGCAGCAGTACGGCGACGACTACGGCTCCTGCGGCGAAAAACATGACGGCCAGCCGCCACTGCTCGGGCATCGTCCGGTTCATGACCGGGCTCCGATCGCGATGACCGGTGCGAGGGGCTCGGCGGTCTTCTCGGTCGTGGAGTGTTCGCGGGCTGCGCGCATCTGTTCGACCATCGTGTCCAGCCGTTGGCGCATGTCGCAGATCGCCTTCCAGTCGTCCGGCGGCAGGGCAGGTCCGAGGATCGCCGGGTCGTGCCGGTCGAGCAGCTGGGAGACGCCCTCCCACGTCGCCGCCCACGTCCGCAGCGCATAGAGGCTGACCGGACGCGCGACGACCGGCTCGCTCGGTTCGGGCGCCAAGTTGCTGTGTGCAGCGGGATCGGTGGTCACGCCGTGCTCGCGCAAGGCGGCCTGGACGGCGTCCCATTCGGGGGCGACCTTGCCGCCGCCCTCGATCCGGTTCACGGCATCCGCGGCGAGGTCGCGCACCGTGGCCGGGAGGCCGGGTTCGACGGCGAGGTCCATGAGCTTGCCGATGCGTTCGAGCGCCTGCCAGGACTTCCGGCCGGTGGCGAGCATGGCGGCCTGGTCCCGGGTGTCACCATGGCTGGCGAGTGCCTCCGGTCCCGTTGAATCAACGAGTCCCGGAATGGTCGAAGCGTCCGCCTCCGTGGCGCCGGTGTCAGCACCGCCGTCGTTGGGCTCGGGGCGGAACCTGGAGGCCTCCTGACGGCGGCGGGCCTCGCCGGCCAACACCTCCTTGAGCTCCCGGTACAAGGTGGCCTGTTCGGTGCGGGTGTAGGCCTGACGCAGGGCGTTCTCGTCGTGCTCGGCCAGGAGGCGCCCGGCCTCGTCGGACAGCCCGGAACGGACCCACACACGCACCTCGTCCCACCCCAGGCGCTTGACCGCCTCCAGACGTCGCCAGCCGCAGACCAGGACCCGCGCGGGAGTGATCGTGATCGGCTGCAGCATGCCGAGCTTCGCGATCGATGCGGCCAGCGCGTCGAGGTCGCCGACGTCCTTGCGGTGCCGGACCCCGACGATGATCGAGTCGACGGCGACCGACAGCGCTCCGATCCGCTCCCGGGCCTCAGGCATGACGCACCCCCTGCGCAGGTGCCGTGCGGCCGAGCGCCGCCATCAGGCGGGCGTCCGCCAGGAGCAGTACCGGGCGGGCACCGAGGACCGCGCGCTCCAGCAGGCCGGGGCGCCCGGGCTCGCCGAGCAGGGCCCGGCACAGGTCGGTCCAGGCGCGGTGGCTGATGTCCAGCAGGTGCAGGGGAGTGATGTCCCGGCGCAGCGCATCCAGGGCGGAGACGGGGTTGCCGTGCTCGGACAGACCGTGACAGACGTACTCGACGACGACCCGCGCGTCGTCGGGATGCCAGCTGGCCATCGAGAGCAGGGCGCGGGCGGTGATCATCCCGAGCCGCACGTCCCTGCTGGTGAGCGAGTCCCGCGCGGAGGCCGCACCCGGCACGGGTTCGGTGCCCTCAGAGGCTGCGTGCGCGAGCCCCGCGGCTCGTTCGACAGCGACAGGGACCGCCATGTCCTCGGCCAGGTCGCTGAACCGCTCGACGTGATGGTCCAGGTCCGTGGCGCGGCGGGCGCGGTCGACCGAGCAGAGCAGCCGGTCCGCACGATCGGCGGCCTGCATGGTGCGCTGCACCGCGCGGGTGACCACGGCCCACGGGTCGTCAGCGTCCAGCGTGCTCGGCAGGCGCAGCACCTCGAACGCCGCCACAGCGGCGTCCCCGGCCGTCTGCCCGTACCGGCGCGCCAGCAGCTCGTACTTCTCCTCACAGTACGCAAGCAGCGCCGGGACGTCCGGTTGCGTCCGCCAGCCCACCCGGTAGACATCCAGCAGCAGACGCCGGATGCCGTGCGGGCAGGCGAACCACGGCTGCGGCCCGCGATCGGAAAGCCCGCTGGAGACGCCGGACGGGACGGCCTGAGGCGTGGTGGTGTCGGCGAGCGCGGTCATGACGGCTCCACCTCCTGCCGGGTCGCAGCGCGGACGGTGCGGTGGGCCGGGACCGCAGGGGCCAGGCCGCGGGCAGCAGCCTTCGCGGCGCGGACCGGTGCCCGGCGGATGCCCCGCATCAGGTGCCCGTACAGGTCGACGCCGCGGACCAGGCCGCCGACGACCTTCGGGTCATGGTGCAGGTCGGTGAGCCGGGCCCACCGCAGCCCGCGGCTGTTCTCACTGCCGGGCGCGGCGTCGCGCCGCCCGGACGGGTCGCCGTGGACGGCGAACGGGTTCGGCCCGTCCGGGACCAACGCCTTCGAGATCCCGGTGCGGGACACCGGGGTGTGCTCGTCGTTCATGAGATCGCCACCTCAGGAGGGTCCAGGCGGCGCCCGCCGCCCGAAGGATGCGGGGAACCGGCCCGGTCAGGAGCCGGGTGTGCGGCGCGCGTAGCGCGTCGGAACGCCGACCGGATCGTCGCCTCGGTCTCGCGGGCACCAAGTCCCGCATGCAGGGCGGCATTGCCGATCGTGGACAGTGCGGTGCCGAAGTCGTGCCCGTGCTCGGCCAGGCGGCACGCGGCCCAGAAGAGGCCGGCGTTGCGTCCGCCCTTCGGCCGGGAAGCGACCCAGTCCGCGAGCCTGACTGGGTCAGCTCCCCGGCGGACCCCCAGGGGCGCGGTCCGGGGAAACGCGGCCACGTCGTCGCGCGGATCGAGGAAGGCGCGCAGTGCCCGCCCGTCGACCGGGCCCGGGATCTGATTGGCGACCTCGATCACCTCGTAGCGGCCCGATGAACCGTCCTCGTAGGTGACCCTCGACGGCGGCACAACGACGTAGCCGCCGTCGGTCCGGAAGTCGACATGCCTGCCCGGCACCTGCCAGCAGGACTGCCGGGTCACGTTCGGGAACCACGCGTGCAGGCCGCCCGAGGGTGTGCGGACCTGCAGCGCCCAGCGCGCCGACAGGCCCCGCTGGACGGCCTGGGCGAACGCCGCGCGGCCGATGGACTCGTCGTCGTGGACGTCGACGTCCACGACGTCCCAGCCGGAGGAGGCGCCGGTCGGGATCGCGACGTTCGCCTCGGGCCAGCTGCGCCACCACCGGGCGAGCTCGACCGGGTCCGTCGTCGCGTCGTGGAACCCGTGCTCCGTCGCCGGCCGCTTGGTCAGCGGCACGCAGGGGAAGACCGGCACCCCGGCACGGGTCAGGAGCCGGACCGTCTCGGCCACGGTCGGCGCAGCGAACGCGGCCACCAGCCCACGGGTGCGGTGGCCCAGACGGGACGACTGTCGCGTGTCCATGCCAGCCACGCTGACGCCCGGAAATCGAGCCAATCGCGCGCGCGAAACCGCGCACGAGAAACGCGCCCCAGCCAGCACCGCAGGTCAGAAACGCGCAGTCCGGATCATCTCAAGCTGTCGCGGATGCTCTCGCCGAAAGTTCGGGTCGGGCACACCCCGCACTGGGCCAGCGAACTGAAACAAATCTCGGGCACACATTGCCCGATGGCGGGCGGGTTTGTACAGTTACGCCCGCTATGTACCCAATGTAGGGGGAAGCATGCGCTGGAATCAGCGACCGTTCCGAATGGCTGTGGCAGCTCTCGCCACCACGGCCTTGATGACACCGTTCGCGGCAGGTGCTGTGGGCGCCAACGAGCTGCCCCTGTGGCAGACGGAGATCGCGAAGATCCCCTCGACCCAGTACAGCCGCGACGCGTTGGCTTACATGACGGAGGGCACCGAGGCGCTCAGGCCTTGGATCGACGAGGAGGGCCTGGCTGCCAGCCGGTTGGAGCCGGTACTCGGCGACGTCGCGTCGGCCTACTTCGACGGTGCGAGGTTCACGGGGCGTGCCCAGGCAGAGGCCGCGTTTGGCAACTTGGGGCACTTCGAGCAATACCTGAAGTCCCGTATGACCGGTGCGTCCCCGCCCAACGGTGATGCCGAGGCCGGGCATGTGACCGCGCTGGTCAAGTCAATGACCGGTATCCGGCTTCTCGCGGATGCGACGGTCCAGGACGGCCATGCGGTCATCGATCCCTTCGACTCGCCGCATCGCCCTGCCGACCTCAAGCTACCGGCCGGGCTTGAGGCGGCACGCGCCCAGCTCGCCGACTCCGAGGCGAACCTGGCCAAGACTGACGAGTTCTTCATCAAGGCGAACATCCAGCCCGCCACCATCAACGCCCAGCGCGCCTGGTCCAGCGGATTCGCGGTCCTGGAGACCTTCGGGATCGTCTACGACGGCGACCACGACGGTGACGGCGTGATCGACGTGGTTGAGCTCCGGATGGGATCCAGTCCGCTGCTGGCCGACTCGGATTTCGACGGGTTGACCGACGAGTTCGAGATCAGCGAGCTGGCCGGCTGGACCTGGCCCGCGAAGTTCGACTCGGACGGCGACGGTGCCGACGACGGGGCCGAGGACGTCGATGGCGATGGGCTGTCCAACCTCCGGGAGCAGGAGCTCGGTACGTCGCCGACGAATCCGGACACGGACGGTGACGGCGCGAGCGACGGTGCAGAGGTCGCCCAGGGGACGAACCCGCTGGTCAAGGATCAGCCGGTGGTCATCGTCACTCCGCCGGCTGGGTCGCTGCCGCCTATCGAGTCCACTCCGACGATCGTGGACAGCGATGGTGACGGTCTCGAGGACTATGACGAGACCACCGAGTGGCTGAGCGACCCGGCCAACGTCGACACCGACGGTGACGGGCTCGGTGACGGTGACGAGATCGACATGGGGATCGCTCCGATCACCACGGACACCGACGGTGACGGGCTCGGCGACGCATACGAGGTCCTCCACGAGGAGGACGAGGGCCTCGACCCACGCGTCTTTGACGAGAGGATGAGCGCATGGGACTACGCCACTGACGCCGCGATCGGTTTCGTTGCGGGCGAGTTCATGCCCCGAGACTCAATCGCTTGGCTCGCCGGAAACATCTGCTCGGGGGCGCTGAGCTTCATCCCGATCTACGGCTGGATCGCCGGGGCCATCACCGACCTACGTGACACGATCGGCGCGGCTATCCACGGGGACTGGGTCGGCGCCGGCCTCAGCATCATCGGCATCATCCCTTATGCCGGAGACGCTGTCTCCATCCCGGGCAAGATCGTCAAGTGGGTGCTCGGGTTCGGCACCTCCTCGGTCCAGGCCACTGCGTACAACCCGAGGAAGCTCAAGCAGGCCCTACGACTGTTTGCCAAGAGTGACGTCTTCACCGTGGCGCAGCGCGCCACAGTCATCAAGGCGGTCATCGGTACGCTAGGAATCTCCGTCGAAGCGTTGACCAAGGCGGGCATGACCGACGAGGCGCTGGTGACACTCGCGAAGTACGCCACGAACGACCTGGAGGTCCTCGCGCGAGCGGTCGACAACACGCTGCACCAGGTCGGTGCAACGGCCCCTTGGATCGTCAAGTCCACGAACCCGACGGTCGCGGCGAAGACGAATGCCGAGAAGTGGGTCGCGCAGACAGTCGGGCCGAACGCGGTCCACAAGGGTTCGCCGTTCAAGCTTGACGGACAGGCTGAACGGCGACCGGACGTCACCGAGACCCGTGCAGACGGGAGCAAGGTGATGCATGAGTCGAAGCTTGGGGTGATCACGCATCCGGTCTACAACAACCACGCCTTGGACGAGTGCGCCCGCGACGCTGCGCTGAAGGCTGCAGGCAAGCTGGGCGACGTGGTGTGGCACTTCGTGCCTACCGACAGTGGCAAGAGCCTCGGTGCTCAGCAGGCCATCTTCGACTGCCTGCAGAACAACGGGATCAAGTACACGATCCACATGCCGAGCATGACGACCTGGCCGTAGACGGGCGATTGCCCGTGCCCCTGCCCCCGCCCAGCGAGGGCAGGGGCACGGGCAGTCCCGATCAGGGAGAACTCTGATCGGTGAGCCCCGCGAGGCCGGCGATGACCTGCAGGAACGCAACCTGCGTGTCTACAAGGCTCAGGTCGGTCCTCAGCTCGAAGTACCAATCGTCGAGCATGTCCAGGTCGTCATGAAATCTTTCGAGAATCGACGGGTAGAACGACTCGGCGTCGAGACCGGTGGCGGCCTCGACCCGCTCGTTGATGAACACCATCGTGTTGTAGTACTCGTGGTCCTCCGGCGTCTCGAGCACGGAGATGGCATCGGCGATGGCCCGCAGCCGTTCCCGTGCTCCCGGCGAGTTGGCGATCCGGTCGATGGCTGACCCGACCGGGTCGTCGCCGGTGGGGGCCATCCTGACGGGCCACGGAACTCCCTCGGTATAAGGCATACGAAGGACCCTACTCGGCACGCCACCGGGCCGGCCGTTCCGCTGTGGAAGCCCCGCCCCCTCTCGGGGCAGCGGTGCGCTATACAGACCCGTTGCGGCGGGCACGACGGTGGGCGGCGTCGATCGCACCGCTGCGCTTGCCGGGGCCGCCCGGGCCGGTCTCGTCGTCGAGCCGGGTCAGGAGTTCGTTGGCGATCTCCTTGGCCTTCTCGGGGTGTTCGTCGGCGAGCTCGACGAGTGTGTGGTCCTTGGCGAGTGCTTCGTTGCCGGGGTCGGCGAGCCTCCAGGTCTGGATCGCGCGTCGTGCGAGGGGGACGTCGTCCTGCCGGAGCGCGCGGGTGATAACCAGGTGGGCGACGTCGCCGACCAGGGCGGTGTACTCGTCACGGAACCGCTCGTGGTGGAAGGCCCAGACCCATTGGTCGTACTTTTCCTCGGGCACGGTGAACGGTACGCCTTGGACGAGCTCGAGGGCGGCGACGAGGTCCTCGAGCCCGTCGGCGCCGCGTCGCAGGGCTCGTTCGTAGAGCCGGCGGAGCAGGTCGGTGTCCAGGAGGATCTCGTCGATCTTGTACAGGTGGCGCGTAGGCGGCGCGCCCTTGCGAGGCCGTCCGGGGGTGCCCCGGCCGAGGCGCGGCTTGCCGTCGGGTCGGTTGCCGACGTAGCCGCGCAAGACCGAGAGCCTGCTGCGCACGTCACCGTCGACGTTCTCGTTGAGGACTGCTGAGACGTCCTCCAGGGTGACGCCCTGGGGGTGCAGCGCGAGGTAGGCCGCGAGCATGACGAACAGCGGCTGGAGCCCGTTGCCTTCCTGCCCGTCGGCGGGCCCGGGTCCCCAGAGCGTGACGGGTCCGAGGAGCTCCAGGCGCGGGCGCCGGCACGCCGGCTCGTACCAGTCGGCCAGGTCGTCATCCAGCCTCGGATCAGGGTCGGGGTCCGTGTCGGCGGCATCGCCGGGGCGCTGGACGACCGGTGCGAGCCGGGCGACGTCCTCGCGGGTGTTCGCGGTGCGGGCTGTGTAGACCTCGTCGGGCTCGGGCAGCAGCGACAGATCACCGGCCGCCGTGGCGGCGTCGGCCGGCCGGTCCGTCGTCCGAACCAACGGGGGGTCCTCGGTTCTGGGGGCCGTGGTGGCTGGCTGATCTGCGGTGTCCCGGCCGGTGGCGTGCTCGACGAGCGAGTTCGGGACGTCGGCGGGGTTGCGGGTGAAGGCGACGATTCTTCTGCACGCCTCGAGCTCCTGGACGCTCATCCGTGCGGCGTCGACGTCGATGCCCAGGACGTCGACGCGCAGCCGCCCGCCCTCGATCCGCAGCTCGACATCTTCGGCGCGGGGTGGCTGGGCGACCCTTACCACGGCCGCGCTCGACCGCCCGGGGTGCGTGCCGATTTCGTCGGCGAGCTCAGTGATGCCGGGCAGCGGGGCGGCGGCCACGACGATGTGGAACTCCTCATGGTCCTCGCCGTCCGGGGCCGCCTCGGCCGACTCCTTGACGTAGACCCCGATGTCTGTCGCGAAGGTGTCGTCGTGCTCCTCGATGACGCGGTGGAGTGACAGTGCTCCGGCGCCCTCGGCGACCCCGACCACGTGGGTCGTGAGGTTCGCGGTCCAGGGGTTGAGCGCGAGCTCTGCCACGACGTGACGGGCGAAGGCCGAGACCTCCTCGGCGTCACCGGTGACCGCAACGGTGCGCAGGTGTTCCAGGTCCAGGAGCACCGCGGTGCCGTTCTCGCGCTGCCCGACGGCGGTGAGCATCGGGTACGGGACCAGCTCGTCCGAGCGTCCGGGAGCAGACGGGAGCGGTGCCGACCAGCGGACGCCGTCGCCTTCCCAGGGCTGGGGAAGGTGCGCCGGTGTCGCGAGGTGCAGGGTCGCTGTGTCGTCCGTGAGCTCCACGGCGACCAGGGCCGGGCGTGGCGTGTGGTGGCGCAGGTTCGGCCCGGCCAGCTCGCGCAGCAGGTTGTCGAGCCGGCGGACGTCGGGTGCGCGCCGGCCGCCCACGACCCGGGCGCTAACCGCCGCGCTGACGGTCTCTTGCGGGATCGGGGCGACGGCCCGTCCTGGGCTACGTAGTCGTTCCTGGCGTGCTCGCCCTCGAGTGATCGCCAGGTGCAAGCCCGCGGCGAGGACCGAGCCGCCGGATGCCAGACCGGGCAGGAGCCACGACGGAGCCTGCGCAGCCTCGTCCGTCGCCGGGGCGTCGTCACTGCCGACCGTCGTGTCCAGCACCTCGGTGCTTCTCGGCGTCTCCTCGCCTGCGTGCGGCGAGGGGTCTGCCGACGGTGCACCCTCTTGGCGTGCGGTCCCCGTGGCGGTCGCGGCGCCGGCGGTCCCGCCGTTGCCTCCGTCATGGTCGCTCGGAGCGTCCGCGTCCGCGTCCGCGTCGGCGTCGGCGCCCGTGGGTGCGTCGACGTCGGCGGGCGGCGGTGTGGCCGAGCTGGCCGCCTGCCCCGTGACGCCTTGGAGAGGGTCTGATACCGGTGTTGCGGCGCCCGGCACGGTCAGCGTCCAGCCAGGTTCGATGTGGTCGGGGTCGGTGAGCCGGTCGCCGTCGGGCTGGACGGTGTCGGAGGAGGCGTCGGCGATGTCGGGGTAGCGGTCGGCCTCGCCGAGTGCGTCCAGGGCGATCTGGGAGAGAGTGTCGCCGCGCTGGACGATGTAGGTCGTCGCTGAAGTTGCCTCAACGCCGGCGACGTCGGTCGAGGACGCAGGCGAGGTGGGGACCCGGACGGTCTGGCCGGGGGTGAGGAAGTCGGGGTCGGCGAGGTGTGGGTTGAGGTCGGCGATCTCGGTCCAGCGCCGGGCGTTGCCGAGCTGTTCGCTGGCGATGCGCCACAGGGTCTCGCCGGGTTGGACGACGTGGTCGACCGACGCGGAGGGCTGCGTCGGTGGGGCGCCAGCAGCGGCATTGCCCGACGGCGTGGCCTGGTCGCCGTCGGTCACCGGGCCGCTGTCAACGACGGCGCCGGCCGCCGTAGAGAGCGACCGACCGCGATGAGCGTCGCGCGCGTCATCAAGCATCGTGGGGACGATCACCGTGGGCACGGGCGCCGCGGCGCTACCGGCGCCGGTCTCGGGTGCGGTGTGGACGACGGCGTGCGCCGTGCCTGGGGACTGGGTCACGGCCGGGACGGCGGCGAGGGCGAGGGCGGTGGCGACGACGCGGCGGGCGAAGGCTTGGGGGAGCCCGGGCAGGTGGGGCGCGGGCGCGTGCCGCAGGGCGGCGATGATCTCGATGAGGACGGTGACGGTGAGCCAGGCCCACAGGCCCCAGAGGACGACGATCAGGCTCATCGCGAGCAGGGTGCCGTTGTCGGGTGAGTCCAGGCGCAGGCGCAGGTCGTCCCAGGTGGTGACGGTCCATAGGTACCGGTGCGCGACGACCAGGAGATAGGGGATCCCGGCCAGCAGCCCGGCCAGGCCGAGCAGCGCGAGCACGGCGGCAGCCCGCCCCCGCCGGGCGGCGGCGGGCGCTGGGCGCTGGACAGGCTGGTCAGGTCGGGGGCGGGTGGTGGTCATGAGCGGTTCCCTCCGACGGTGCGGACCAGGTGCGCGGAGGCCGTGGCGCTGACGTGCAGCGGGCCGATGCCGACGGCCCCGAGGATCACTGGCTCGTAGGTCTCGTGGACCGTGACGGTGACCTGGTCGGTGCTGGTCTCGACGGTGCCGGTGACGCCGGACGCGGTGAGGTAGTCGGTGGCGGCCCAGTAGGCACCGGCGGGGTCGACGGTCAGGGGTCCGCCGGTCATGGCGCCTGGGGCGACCTGTTGGGCGCCGGTGCGGGCCGCTTCGGCGGCGATGTCGTGGGCGCGCTGCTTGGCGTGGATCTGCCCGCCGAGGTCGACGGCGAGCCCGACGCACAGCGTGAGCACGACGGCGCTGAGCACTGCCCAGGTGCTGATCGACCCTTCCTCGGAGCGCTCACTGGGTGTCATGGTCGTTCCCGGTGCTGGTCGACAGCCGACGTCATGGTTGCGGTGATGGTCCGGCTGCCGGGGATGGGCAGGCCGAGGTCGGACACGTCGAGGTGGCAGGTCACCGTGGCGGACACGCTTGACGGGGTCCCCACGGGTGTGGTCAGCCCGGTGGTGTCCACGGTGACGTCGGTCGCGGTGCACCGGATGTCCTGGTCGGCCAGGCTGGCCTGTGCTGAGGTCACGGAGTCGTCGTGCGCCTGGATCGGGTCGCGGGCCAGGGACGCGGTGCGTGCTGCCTGGAACGCGGCGGTCTGGACGGACTGGTGGGCGATCGCGACCCGCCCACCGAACACGATGAGCATGATCATGAGCCCCAGGACGGGCACGATGATCACCGCTTCTATCGTCGCCGACCCGGACTCGGGGTCGTGGACGGGTCGTCTTCTCATGGGGCGGTGACCTCCTCTCGGGCGACGGTGGAGCTGTGCCGGATCTCGGGGGTCCAGAACGGCACGATCGACAGGGAGACCCCGGTGACTGTGACTCTCGCTGTCGTGTCGGTCATGGTCGCCTCCACGGTCCAGGTGCTGAACGCGTCGTCGCCGGTCCCAGCGAGGAACGCCTCGGCGGCGGCGATCCCGGCGCCGGCGGTGCCGTGCTCGGCTCCGGCAGCGCGTGCCCCGGTGGAGGCAGCGGCGATCGACAGGCTGCGTGCCTGGTGCAGGAGCGCTGTCTGGACGCCGAGGAACAGCAGCACCAGGAGGATCGGCAGCAGGACTGCCATCTCGACCGTGGCGGAGCCGGCCTCGGACCGGCTACTGGATCTTGCCGACCTGGGCATCGAGGTAGGTCCTGATCGCGCCGGCCACCAGGGTGACGAACCCGATGGCGATGCCTACCCACATGACCTGCTCGAGCGTGATGGCGCCCTCCTCCGGGTCGCGGTCGGCGGCCCGGGCGCGCTGGTAACGGTCGGTGAGGCTGTGGTGGAACCGGTGGCCGAGGAGGGCCAGGGTGGTGAGCAGGTACAGCATGGTGATCACTCCTTGAGTGGGGGGTCTGTGGTGGTGGGCCGGGGCTCGCCACCGGTTCTCGGCGTGGGGGCTCCTTCCTGTCAGGTGCTCGCGGCCATCCGCAGAAGGAACGGCGCCATGACCAGGACGATGAACACCGCGCCGAGCAGCGAGCCGGGGATGGCGAGCTGCTCGCCGAGGCCGTTGGCGCGGGCGAGGTCGTCGTTGAGGATCGCTGACCGCAGCCCCGCCGATCGGGCGGCGAGGGCTTGGTAGGCGGCTGAGCCTTCGGCGCCGGACAGGCGCAGGACGTCGGCGATGTCGTGCAGCTCGGGCAGCCCGAGCTCGTCGGCGAGCCCGGCCAGCGCGTCCCACGGTGGCAGCCCGGACCAGCGTGACCGGGCCAGCTCCTCGGCCAGGCGGGCGAACACGCGGGTGTCGGTGGCCCTGGCGGCGTTCTCCATCGCCTGGCGCACCCCGGACCCGGCGGCGCGTTCGAGCGCGACCAGGTCGGCGAACGCGGCCAGCGCGACTCGGAACTCGCCGCGCAGCGCGGTGGCGCCGGTGTGTGCGTTGTAGTTCGGCGTGAAGAACAGGATCACCGCCAGCAGCAGCCCCGCCCCGACCGGGACGACGGCCGCCACGGGTAGCCCCGCGACCGTGGCGCAGGCAGCGATGACCTGGGGCATCAGGAGCCCGACGACGGCGAACTGGACCTTCTCCCCGTAGAACCGGGCGAGGGGGATCTGCAGCAGTGCGAGCTCACGGCGCGGCGTGCGCGCCCAGACGGCGGAGGGCAGGGTCCGCGCGGCCCAGGCGCCGAGGCGTTCGGTGCTGTCCGACGGCGTACCGGCCGCCTCGGTCGACGTGGCCCGGCCCGGGTGCCGGGCCGGGGTGACCCGGCCGATGGCCTCGGCCAGGTCGACGTGCGCCGGTAGCAGCCGCACCACGAGCACCGCCAGCGCGAGGCCGACGAGCGCACCGGAGCTGATCGCCAGTGCCAGCGGGCTCATGACCGGCCCCCGTCCGCCAGGAAGTCATGGGAAACCCTGACCAGGCGGACGGGCTTGGGCCCGGCCGACAGCCGTTTCATCCACAGCAGCGCCGCGACGTAGGCGGCGAGCAGGAGCAGGAGGAGGAGCTGCCCGGCGGGGGTGCGGTACGGGTCGATGAAGTCCCCGGTCAGGGTCAGCGCGCCGAGGATGATCGCGGAGATCAGGGTGACCCAGCGGGCGGATGCGCGGGACTTGGCGCGTTCGGCCTCGACCTGGCGGCGTGCCTTGACCTGGTCGGCGACCGACTCCGCGATCCGGGTCAGCAGGGCGACCAGGCCGCCGCCGCGGCTGCGGGAGGCGGTGATGAGCTGGAGGGCGACCTGGTCGGCGGTGGTGTCGTCGAGCTCTTCGGCGAACGCCCGCAGCGCACCGGCAGTGTCGTGCCGGGACGCGATCCGCCCGGCAAGGCGCTGCACCTCGCCGGCGATCGGTCGCGGCGCGGACCGCACCGTGGCGATCAACGCGTGCTCCAGCCCTTGCCCGGACCCCAGCACCCCGGACAGGGACCGGGTCCACTCCTCGAGCGCCTCGAGGCGGGCGATCTGCTGGGCCGGTACCGGGTCGGACAGCAGCCACGGCAGCCCGACCGCCGCCAGCGGCCCCACGACCACCAGGACCGGCAGCCCGGTGACCTGCCACCCGACCACCCCCGCCGCCAGTCCTGCACCCGCCAGGACCCAGGAACGCTGCGCGACCCGGGCCATGCGCGCGGGGCGGCGGCGGGCCGCATGGCGGGGGACGAGGTCCCACCCGTACCACCACGCCACAACGAAGAAGACGGCGAGGCCGAGCAGGGTCCCCGACAGGACGGCGAGCTCCATCAGGACACCTCCTGCTCGGCGGTGAACGCGGCCAGGTCGAACCCGTCAGTGGCCAGCACCCGCAGCGGGTCCGGAAGGACGTGGGGGCGCAGGACGCCGTCGGGCCCGGCCTTGAACACGTGCGTCGTGGCCGGTGTCCCGGGGGAGTCCCCGGGCTCGACGGCGACGATCTCGGCGACCCGCCGCACCCGCTTCTTCGTGCCGTCCGGGCCGCGGACGACCTTCATCTGCAGGTGGACCACCAGGTCGATGGTCGCGGCGAACGCGTCGGTCAACGTGGCGTGGGAGTACTGCGGCCCGGCGGTCTGTGCGCAGTTGACCAGCTTGGGGATCACCGCCCCGGCGTCGCGGGCGTGGGTCGTGGAGATCGACCCCGTCCCGTTCTGCATCCCCAGCAGCAGCGGCAACGCCTCCGGTCCGCGGACCTCGCCGACGATGGTGCGCTGCACGTTCAGCCGGACCGCGGCCATCACCGCCTGCATGAGGGTGTACTCCCCGGCCTGACGCCCGTCCGGGCCGTACTCCCCGGTGCCTTGCCGGGCTTCGATCGGCAGCACGTAGGGCAGCCGCTCCTGGAGGAAGAGTTCGGCCTCGGACTCGGCGGTCACGATCTGCTCGTCGGGGTCGATCTCGGCGCACAGACCTCGCACGACCGTCGTCTTGCCCGACCCGGGCGACCCCGACACCACGATCGAGAGCCCTTGCCGCACCGCCGCGGCGAGGAATCCCGCGGCCAGCCGGGGCATCAGGTCCAGGCGCACCAGGTCGTCCAGATCCACGACCACCAGCCGGTGGCGGCGGATCCGCAGCTGCGGGCGCGGGGTCACCCACGCGATCGCGGTCAGCCGCGACCCGTCGTCCAGCCGCAGGTGCAGCTCCGGGCTCGCCTCGGAGAAGGCCCGGGCGCTGGACTCGGACCGCGAGGAGAGGAAGGAGACGAACTCGACCAGCTCCTCGTCCGAGTCGGCCACCGCGAGCCCCGGGACCAGGGTGCCGTCGGTCAGCTCCAGGATCACCCGGTCGTGACCGAACACGAGGATGTTCTCCACCCGGTCGTCCTCGATCAACGGCTGCAACCGGCCCAGGCGGAACACCATGTCGAACGCGGCCCGCGCCAGCCCCTGCTGGGCCGGTGCCGTCGGGCGCGGGCGACCGGAGGCGACCTGGTCGGCGACATGCTCACCGATGAGGTCGACGATGATGTCCTTGCCCGCCTGCTCCTTGTCCCGGGCGCTCATCGCCGGGGACGCCGTCGACACGACGTGCGACAACCGCTCCGAGACTCGCGTCCGCAACAGCTGGACCAAGCCCCAGTCGACCGGCGGCCCGAGACGGATCACGCCCTCGGCGGCAGGCGTGAGGTCCCCGAACGGTGAACCCGGCCCGGCGGCTCTCGCTGGTGCGGGGGCTGCGGCGCTCCAGGGGTTCGCGTCCGGCTTCGTCCGGCCAGCAGCCGTGGGCACCTCGAGCGGGGCCGGGGTGCGCAGGAACGGAACATCAGCAGGGTCGACGCCGGCGAAGTCTGCGTCGGCGAGGTCGACGTCGGTCAGGTCGCCGGGGTCCTGGATCGTCGTCACGCCCGCGCCTCCTCGTTCTCGTCCGGCCTCGACGGGTCCGCGCCGTCGTCGGCCCGGCCGCCACCGCGCAGCAGGGCGGCACGCTCGAGCAGAGCGGCGACGACCGGGCCCTTGACCGACGGCGCCTGGCCGCGGCCGCGAGCCACCGCGGCCAGCAGCACGTCCGCCGCCGCAGTCAGTCCACGCCGGTAGCCGCTGGTCTCGAAGCGGCGCGGCGGGGCAGCCCCGCGGTGATAGACGGCGGCGCCGCCCGGGTCATCAGGCAACGTCGCCAGCACCGGCAGCCCCAGCACCCGGGAGACTTCCCGCGGCCCGTACGGGTCACCAGGGCCCACGACGAGCAGGCCGGGGTTGGCCCAGAGCCGGTCACGACGCACCAGCTCCGCCCACGCCCGCGCACCCGCCACCGCGGGCAGGTGCCCACGCAGGACCAGCGAGGTCAGGTCCGCGCCGGCCAGCAGTGGGTCAGGGGCGCCCGGCGCGCCCAGACGACCCGCGTCGACGAGCACGTCCTGCCCCGTCTCGTCCAGACCGGCCAGCGCACCGGCCAGCGGCGACCACAGGTCACTCAGACCCCGCGCCTGGACGTGCGACCGCGGGCCTGCGACGAACCGTGCCCGTGCCTCGGGGTCGGCCTCGTCGAGCGGGACCGCGACGCGGGGCAGCAGGTCGGCGACCGGCTCGGCGGTGAACGCCAGCTCGATCAACCCTGCCTCGTAGTCCCGGGCGCCCTTGAACCAGCCTGTCAGAACCCCGGACGCACCGGTCGGGTCGGCCTCCACGAGCAGCACCGGACGCGGCCACGCCAGCGCGAGACCGACCGCCGTCGTCGTCACCCCAGGTGAACCCTGCGCGGAGCACAGCGCGATGACGGCCATCTCAGCCCGCCTCCCGCGAGTCCAGGATCAGCTGCGCCGTCCCGGCCGCCAGGCCACCGGTCAGCTCCAGCGCCTCGCCGTGCGGGAGCAGGACGTCCACCACCGTCTGCTTGGTCGCCTGGTCCACGTGCACAGTGACCACCTCCCCGTCGGCGAACGCCGGCAGGCCACCGGGCTCGGTCTGCGGTGTCGACGGCGTCACCACCACCCGGACCTTGTCCCCGGGCGCCAGGCGCGTGCCCAGCTCGGTCGTCAGCGGGACCGCGACGATCGACTCACCAGCCGCCGGGACCACGACATCGGTCACCGCGTCCGGCGAGATCGACGAACCAGCCGCGATGTCCAGAGCGGCACGCATGCCCACCACCGACCCGGCCGCATCAGCGCCGACCGCCGACAGGCCCGTCCCGGAGCCCACACGAACCCGGCGCAGGTCGTCCGCGTCGATCACGGTGCCCCGCGGGATCGTCCGGGCGGCGACCAGCACCTCCCGCGCGTCCGACGTCGCCGACCACGCCAGCCCCGCCCCGACCGCTCCGGCGACCGCCAGGGCAGCGGCAACCAGGAGGGCGATAGGACGACGTCGGACCTTCGGAGGCGGCGCAGAGCGGGCCGGGGGCGGCACCTGTGGTGTCGCCTCAGGTCGGGTGGCTGTGTTCGTCATAGGTCGCCCCCTCCGCGCCGGGCCCGTCAGCTCACGAGCACCTGCGCCTCTCCGATCGTGACGGCGACCTCGCTGGTCAGACCGTCGAGCGTGATGGTTCCCTGCTGTCCGGCGCCCTCCCACTCCACGACCCAGTGCGAGGTCGCGGACACGGTGAAGGTGCCATCCGGCTGGTCGCCGGAATCCTGGGTGTAGGTGTGCCCGCAGTCCGGGCTCCCGTTCTTGCCGAACCGGGCCTCGTACGGGGTGCCCGCCGACGCACACCTCACGACCGCCCCGTCGCCCATGTCCCACACGACCTCACGCACACGCGCAGTAGCGGTGACCGAGACACCCCGCACGGTCGCGGTCCGCGTGACCGGGCCGAACGTCGTCGCGTCCACGCCGTCGGCCCACAGCCACGTCGGCAGCCCCACGATCCCGACCTCGCCCGGGCCCGGCGTGATCCCGATCCGGATCGCCTGGAGATCCATCTGGGCCACCGCTTGGCGCGCGACCTCGCCCGGCGAGGGCAGCGGCGGGCCCGCCTCGGGCGGGTTCGGCGAGTAGACCAGCGACACCTGGACGCCCGCCACGTCGAAGCACGGGTACACCGCCCCCGTGTCAGGGCCGCTGTTGAACTCCCGCTCGAAGTGCTCCCACATCGCCGTGCCCTCCGCCGGCTGCGGGTTCGCCGGCGTCGCCGAGATATAGCACCCAACGTCCTGCCGCCAGAACCCCTTGTCCGTCGAGCAGGGCACCGGCTGACCGGCGTTCAGGCACACGGGCGTGCCCACTTCGTCGGGCGCGGCAGCGCTCCCACGGTCGGCGCCAGCCTCCGGCCGCCGCGTTGGGTCGCTAGCCGGAGCGTCGTTGCCGACGCCACCGACGCTTCCCGGGCCGACCGCTTCCACGACGCACGTGCCCGTCGTCGGGTTCACCAGCGTGCACGACGCAGGATCCGCCGAAGCAGCGTCGGCGCAGAGCACCGTCGCCGCCAGTACGACGAGGGCTGTCGTCACGGTTCCGCGCACGGTTCCTTCTCCAGGGTCTCGCCCGCGGTGACGCGCCAGTCGTCGTCGGCGAAGTTTGTGCTGGTCATCGTCAGACGGGACCAGCCGCGGTCAGGACGCTCGGCGGGAACTACCGAGGCGCCCGACGCGTCGACTACGTCGACCTCGCTCACGTCGTAGCAGGTGTCGAACACGGCGGTCGCGCTGCCGTCGGGAGATGTGGTGACACCCTGCGTCGTCACCGAGACGACGCGGGTCCCGCCCTTCTGGGTCCAGCCGTTGTTGCGACTGCGCTCAAGCTCGGCACGCCAGGCCTCGAGATAGCCGCCAGTGAGGCCCTCGTCGAGACGGGAGAGCGGCTGAGACCCATCCGAGGCGAGGTCGTCGAGGAGTGCGTAGTACCTGTCGACGGTCGCCCGAGCGCTCTGCTCGGCACGCTCGCGATCTGAGGTCGGGCTGGGGGCAGGTGATGGGGAGACAGATCCAGAGACCGTCTGGGTCGGATCCGAAGTCGGATCGGTTGGACCGGTGCAGGCGGCCATCAAGGACAGCAGCAGCGCTCCGGCCACGACTGTGGCCAAGCGGTGTGCGACTCGCATGACGGACCCCCTCGCCAATGGTGCGGGCGCTCGTTTCGCGAAAGTTGTTGCCGTCGTGAAGCACAGCAACTGTCTTTCGGCGATTCCAAGAGTGCACCAAGGTTTTGCCTGCTGACAACCGCATTGGTCGGAGCTCCTCGAGTTAGAGCTCTCCGAACGCGGACCAGGTGACGCCGGCCCGACGGTGCCCAGACTGCCACGCACGCCGATGGATACCGCGCAGGCGGGAAACGCGCACACGGAGCGGAGAACGTTCCGGTGCAGGTCAGAAACGTGCACGTGCTCGCCGGGCGGGCCTTGTGCGCGGCCGCACTTCCATGTGCAGGGTCCCGGGTCACGTCACACGGGATCGGCCTCGATTGCCAGATAACGCCTGCGGAGCGTGTCGAGCGTCGGATGGGTCGTCTTGTACTGTGCCGCGTCGATGGCCGAGATCGCCCGCACTCCGACTGCGGCGTTGGTCGCGAATGCGAGATCGAACGCCTTGAGGTCATCGCAGGCTATCCGCCGGGTGGGGTGACCTCCTTCGAGTGCGAGGAGGTCCAGCGTCACGCCGTGGAGCATCTTGCCTTCGGGCCAGATGACGTCCGTCCCCACGACGAAACCAACGTTCCAGGTGGCACCTTCGGTGATCGTCCCGTCAGGTGTCGTGAACAGTGCATCGTCGTACCCGTCGAGACGAGCCGCTCGGCGGTGCGCGATGGTTGCGAACAGCCCTGTCGACTTCGTGGCAGGCAGGTCGCGCTCATAGATTCGGGTCTGAACCCGGAGAGGCGGCAGATCTAGCGCCCCCGCGGGACGCGTCGTCACGAGTACACGTGGCCGACGGACCTTTTCGGGCTCGCCAAGGGTCAAGTCTGGGTCGAAGACTGTCACCCTGACCACGACCGATCCGTCCGGTGGCGCAGCCTTCCGGACGAGGCGACGCACGTGGTCGATGTCGAGGTCGGTCCCGAACAGGGTCTCGGCGTCACGAGCGAGGCGCTGCAGGTGGAGCGTGAGCCCTCGGACTCGTCCGCGGTCGACGCGCATCGAGGTGAAATGCCCGTAGCCAGTCAACGCCAGCGCTTGAAGGTGCTCCGCAGTGACCGGGTGTCCGTCGAGTTCGGCTGCCATGCCGCCAGTCTGCCGTCGTGTGTGACCTGAAGTCAGCGCCACACGATTTGGCCGTTGGCGCTCCCCGAACTCATCTCATAGCCACTTGACGCCGCTCGTCCAGGCGTGGAGTCAGGAGCCCTGCCGAGCGTGGTCGACGAGGGCACGCGGTCCGTGGGTGGCTACGCGAGTTCGTCTCGGTCGTGGTTGATTGCTTGCTCGACGAGGCGGGGTCCGGGGAAGTCTGCGGGGATGGCGTCCATGAGGATCTCGTCGGCGGGTTGGCCGAGCCACATGTTGGACTGGCGGCGGGTGCCGATGGTGCGGAATCCGGCCTTCTCGTAGGCGCGGACGGCGGCGGTGTTGTTGGCGATGACGGACAGGTATACGTTGCGCAGCTGGGTGACGTGGAAGGCCCAGTCGAGGACCATCGTGGTGGCTTTCGTGCCGACGCCGTGGCCGCGGGCTTCGTCGCCGAGGTAGATGAAGAACTCGGCGGTGCGGTAGCGGTGGTCGATGACGAGTGAGGTCATCCCCACGGGAGTCCAGGTGCCGTCCTGCTGCCGGTAGACGGTGAAGCGGGTCTGTCCGTCGGTATAGCGCATCTGTGACTGGAGGCCGTCGGTGCGACCGGTCAGGGACTCGGGGGTCTGGCGGCCGTAGCCGGCCATGACGGGCAGGGTGTTCTCCCACCGCCAGTAGGTCTCGGCGAGGTCGGCGCGTAACGGGCCGAGTCCGACGCCGTCGTGGGTGAGCCAGAGGTCCGGCTCGGTGATGTCGGTCATTCTGTCTCCTGATGGGGTTCGGGGATGGTGCGCAGGGTTGTGAAGCGGCTGGTCGAGGCCGGTTCTGCGACAGGGGTCCCGTCGCATTCGATCCAAGCGTGGAGGCTGTGGGGGTCGGTGGCAACGCCATGACACCAGGTCACCCCGGCGCGCGCGAGGGCGAGGGCGATGACGGCCGCGACGGACTCTTCCAGGCAGGCGACGCGGACGGGGACCCAGCGTGCGACAGCGCGGACGGTTTGCACGGCCGCGGTCGCCTCGGCGGGGGTGGCCGGGCGTCGTGTGGTGCGGTGCGCGCGCTCGACCAGGCGGAGGAGGCGGGCCATCGTGCCCGGCGTGGGTCCGGCGCCGCGGACGGTGAGCGTGAGGATGAGCGCCAGGACGGCTCTCAGGCCGAGGGCGGTGGGGGCTCGTCGCTGGTGTTCTGCGGTCCCGGCTTGGTACTCCTCGGCGCCGAACGACAGCTCGGTGGCCTTGCCCGGTACCGGTGGGCGGCGTGATCCGCGCTCGGTGAGCAGCCCGGCGTCGGCCAGCCGGGCGTGGGTGGCGGTGATCGTCTCGGCACCGTCGGTCGCGGTCGCAGCCCAGATGCGCGCGGTCTGCCCGGTCAGGGCATGGACCGTCCCATGGCGGTAGTCGACGACAAGGGTGACGTGGTCGAAGCGGGCGCCCCGGAAGTGCTCGGGGACGCCGAGTCGTGCCGGGCTCACGGGGTCGTCACCGCCTGAGTGCTGTGGGTGGGAGCGGACCAGGTAGGGGCGGGCTCGGACTCCAGGGCGCTGATCCAGGCTTCGATGCCGAGGACAGTATCGAGCCTGTAGAGGGGGACGGCGGCTCCGGTGGCGGCTGACCGGAGAACGGCGCGGAGCCGGGCGGCGTCGACCAGACCGTGGTCGGCCAGGCGGCCGCCGGCGAGGTCGAGCAGGGCGGGAAGGTTCGCGCGAAGGCCTTGGAAGTAGTCGGAGGTGAAGGCGCCCTTGGTCGTCCGGGCCCTGAGCGACTGCGGGTACAGGCCTGCCAGGGCGTCTCGGAGGACGGGCTTGTACTCGCTCGGTCCGGGCAGATCCGGCACGGAGACCGAGAGGCAGGCGTCGAGGACGCGGGAGTCGACGAACGGGTTGTGCAGGGTGATCCCGTGGTGATCGGCGAGCTGCGCGTCAGCGAATGCCGTCCGTCCGACGTCGGCGGCTGCGTTCGCGATCAGGTGGCGACTAGCGTTCCCCGGCGCAATGGGTTGAGCGTCATAGGCCGCCTGGTCGGCGATATCTGCCGCGAGGCGGCGGGTCTCGTCGGTCAGCCAGGCTGGGGTGAGGGCCGGGGCGATCCATTCCCGGGCGGTGCGGGAAGCTCGGGCGGAGACGCGTTCGCCGCGCCAGATCCGGGCCTGGACGCTGAGAACATCGCCGGGCTGGGGTCGTACGTAGGCGGCCGCGCGCTCGAGGATCGCTCGCGGTGTCGTCTGCCGGATCCGAGCGAACCGCACGGCTTCGGAGACCGCACGCGCGATGAGGCCTCGGCTGAGCAGGTCGCCGATCCAGGCGAGCGGGGTCATGAGCACGGCGTCGCCACCGTCGCCGGTCAGGTGCGCGTCACTCGCCACGAGGTCGTGCATGGCGTCGAGCTGGAACGCGAACCGGGCGTAGGCCTTGGCGGACGGTGCGGGTTCGTCCGTGGGTGGCAGCTGGTTGAGCCGACCGTAGGGCTGCTGGTCGGCGGGGAGCGGGAGCGGGTGGTGCCGGATCCCCGGCCGCGTCGCGGCGTCGAGAGCATAGAGCAGGTCACCGGCGGGGGTGTGGGTCTGCCTGTGCACGGTGAACGCTGCGACCGACCGGTCGGGGCTCAGTGCCTCGGCCGCGAGGAGCGTCAGGGCGGTCGAGTCCAGCCCGCCGGACAGGTCGGAGCTCGGAGACGTCGCGCCCGTGACGCGGAAGCGCACGGCGCTGGTGAGCTCGCGGCGTAGGGCCACGGCGGCGTCGACCGGTCGGGTGATCGGAGCCCAGACCGCGCGTCGATGGGCCGTCCGGCCGGAGACTCGTGCCCGGTGGCCGGACGGGAGCAGGCGGACGTCGTCGAAGTACGACCGGTCCGCGGACAGCAGGGTCGAGGCCGGTGCGAGGAGTTCTGCCGCGATGCGGGGTAGGTCGAGCCGCCCGGTGGTCAGGCCGGCCAGGTGCCGGGAAGAGGTTGCCCAGTACAGGCCGTCATCGGCCTGGTGAACGTAGATAGGGACTGCGTTCGTGAGGTCGGTCCAGATGGTCGTCGCAGCAGCGGTCCGCTCCACGACGGCGTACGCGCCCGACCAGCGGGTGACGACATCGTCTGGGACACCGTGCGAGGCGAGCCTGTCGAGGTCATCGTGGCCGGCACTGCAGGCGCCGATGATCAGGACATCCCTCACCGGGGTCGATGCCGCTTGCAAGACTGCGCCCGGGAAGGCGCCGACCGCCCAGGCGCACGAGTCACCCACCGCCCAGAGCTGCTGGCCGTCGAGCGGGCGCCTCGGCTCCGGTGACGTCCCGTGAAATCCGGCGAACCAGCGCATAGCGTTCCTCCCTCCGAGTGGTGCGGTGGGGCCCGGCGTCGCGGGGCCCCACCGGGCCTGTCACTTGTAGGCGTACCGCTTGTCCTCTGTGCCGGCCTCCGGCGAACCGCCGAGCGTCAGCTCCACGACGTCACCGATCACGGTGACCTCCTCGAGGGTGCTCGCGGTCTCGGGCTGGTGCTTGATGTGTCTGGCGGCAGGGAATCCCGCCCGCCTAGGGTGTGACCAGCCGTTCTGCACGACGCCGGGCGGTCCTGGCGCCACCGGAGCGGCCGTTTCGAACAAGTCGATTCAAGCCGTACGAGACCCGCGGTCCCATGCACCTGCGATGCACTCGCAGTGCACCGGAGCCGCACCAGGGATCTGCCGACAGGGAGGCCGGATGACCGTCGTCGCCGAGTGGACCGGCCAGCACGCGATCACATTGCGGCGTGCGCTACGCCTGACGCACGAACGGTTCGCCGAGGAGCTCGGCACCGCGGTCCGGACCGTGGCCAAGTGGAGCGCTGAGCCCACCGTCGTCCCCACCCCAGAGATCCAACGAGCACTGGACACCCTGCTGAGCAGGTCGTCCGACGACGACCGGAAACGCTTTGCCCTGCTCGTCGCCAGCGCCGAACCCATCCCAGTCGGCGAAGTCCCGATCGAGAACCTCGCCGCGCTGGACCGCCTAGACACCGACCCCGGCCTTCGCGGTGCACTCGACTGGATCGACCGCCTCACAGGTAACGCGAGCGGCAGCGCGAGACGACTCGTGATCGGCGCCATGAACGCCGGACCCCGACGATCCGGCGATCGGGCCGCGGCTGTGACCCGGGAGCAGGTCGCGTCAGCACTGACCGGGTACTACGGCACGGACGGGACCCACGCCCCCTATCGCGCTCGTACCGTGACCGGACCACTGCAGACCAGCATCCTGACGACCACCGACTGGCTCGACCTCGCCCAGCCGATCGGCCCCGACATCGACGACCTGACCCTCCGCCCTGCTGCCGTGGCCTACCCAGTCGAGCTCGATGCCCGGGCGGCCGTGGCCCGGCTCGCGCATGTCCTGCGATCGGATACCCAGCTCGTGAACGGGACCCTGTACCGCCTGACCGGGTACACCGCAGACGACGGCGGGTTGCGTGGGACGGTCGCACCGACAGAGTTCGTGCCCTACGCGCTCACCCTTGACCTCATGGACGGCGAGCTGACCGACGCGATCGCCCGCGACGACGCCACGACACGCGGCTTCCTGCCCCTGCGCGATCGCTACCTCCCCGACCTGGACAGAGTGCTCGACGTCCGCTCACGGCTCTGCGTCGGCGGAACCCTGGCCCTGACCGCGATCGCCCGACCTGCCAGCCGCCGACGACCTGCCGACTACGTCCTGCTCGTCCAGGAACGCTCGCAACGGGTGCTCAACGCCAACGGCCGCCTCGCCGTAGTCCCCAAGGCCTTCCACGGCCCCCTGGTTGACCACGCCGAGGACGCCTCGATCGGGTCCACGCTCGTGCGCGAGATGGAAGAAGAACTCTTCGGTCGCACCGACGTCGACTCCACCCTCTCCCACCCGGTCCAGGCCGACCCTTTCCACCCGAGCCGCCTCTCAGCACCGATGGCATGGCTCACCCAGCACCCCGACGCCTGGCACATGGAGTGCACCGGATTCGGCTTCAACCTGGTCAACGGGAACTACGAGTTCGCCGACCTCGTCGTCATCCACGACGACGAGTGGTGGGCACGGTTCGCCGGCCGGATCGAGGCGAACTGGGAGTCCAGCGCCCTGCGCCGATACTCCAGCCTCGACCGGAACCTCCTCGATACACTCGCCCACAGCCCCGGCTGGAGCAACGAAGGCCTCTTCGCCCTCCTCCAGGGCTTTCGCCGGCTCGCCGACCTCGGCGGCAGGCGTGTCGATCTCCCTGACGTCGATCTGGAGCTGTGAATGAGTGACAACTGGTACGCCGGCAACGCCAACGACGACGCCGACCAGCACCGTGGCTGGCTCCTTGGGCACTTCATCGCTCCCGAGACCCCCGGCTCCACCGTGCGCCAGACCGGCGACCTCGAGATCAAGTGGGGCATCCACCCCGAAGGACAGCAGCGACCGGAATGGACCGCAGACGACCAGCGCACCACCCTGCTCCTGCTCGTCAGCGGACGATTCCGCCTCGACCTGACCACCAGCAGCACCGTCCTGGAACGCCAGGGCGACTACGTCGTCTGGGGCCCCGGCATCGACCACTCCTGGCACGCAGAAGCCGACTCCGTCGTCGTCACCGTCCGCTGGCCCTCCATCGGCTGACGACCGGTACGACGGTCACCGGCGCGGCACCGGCATCGTCGTGAAGACCAGCGGACTGACCGAGATATGTCGCAGGGCACAGGCTGCCCTGCGCGACGAGGGGCGGTAACCATGCAGACCAACCACCTGACCCGCCCGGCTCTCGTCGTCATCGACATGCAGAACGGCTTCCTCAACCACCACAGCCGGCACGTGACACCGGCCGTCGTGGCCCTGGTCCAGGAGTGGACCAGCCGCGGGCTGCCCGTGGTGTTCACCCGGTTCTTCAACGAAGCGGGCAGCGCGTACGAGAAGTACTTCCGGTGGACCCGGCTGGTCGACTCGCCCGAGACCGACCTCGCCCCGGAGATCGCTGCACTCACCTACGGCAGCCCTGTCGTCGACAAGCTTGGCTACACGCTCTTCACCCCAGAGGGTGTGGCCCTGGTCGCCGAGCACGGGTGGACCGACCTCGTCTTCTGCGGGGTCGCCACGGAGAGCTGTGTGCTCAAGTCCGCTGTCGACGCGTTCGAGCACGGGTACGGGCCCTGGATCGTGACCGACGCTTGCGCAAGCGACGCCGGCACACCCGTGCACGACGCCGGCCTGACCGTCGCCCGGCGGCTCATAGGGAAGCACCAACTCCTCACCGTCGACGACCTGCTCTCCCGGCTCACTCCGACCGACGCCCCCGCATGACTACGAGCGTCGACCTCGTCGTGATCGGAGGCGGACCGGCCGGGTGCGCCGCAGCGGTCATGGCCACCTCCGTCGGCATGACCGTCACGCTCGTCGACCCCGGCTTCCAGCTCGGGGGCGCCCTATGGCGCATCCCGACGATCCAGAACGTCCTCGGCGGGCACAGCACCGGCCCCGACCTCGCCAAGGCGATCATCGCCGACGTCGACCGCACCCACGCCACCGTCATCCAGGCGACAGCGCAAGCCATCCACCCGTCCGACCAGGACGTCACCGTCGACCTCGCCGACGGCACAATGATCGTGGGCCGGCACGCCGTGATCGCCACCGGAGTGCGTCCCGCTCAGCCCGACGACGTGGACTGGCTCTTCGCAGCAGCCGGAACGGTCCTGACACCGCTCTGGGCAGCCGACCCGGCATACGCGGATGGGGCGACGTGGCAGGTTCTTGGCGCTGACAGGCCACTCGGGACGTTCCTGCGTGCCCACCCCGATCTCGACGTGCGGTTCGAGGTCCTGTACCCGCCCGCCGACGAGTACAAGACCCACGAAGTCAGGGACGACGCGCGCGTCACTCTTACACGGGTCGAACGCCACAGCCTCGACCCGGACGTGGCGAGCCGGAGCGTGGACCCCGGAAAGGCAATGATCTTCGCGAACCTCGGCGTCATGCCAGCCACGATCCAGGGCACCCAGCCCGCCGACGACGGCTACTGCCCACCCGATGCCCAACACGCCCGCATCCACATCGGAGGCGACCTGCGATCAGCACGGGGGCAGCGGATCCAGACCGCCATGGGATCAGGAGCCGAGGCAGCGCTCAGCGCGTACTACGCCAGTCGACGGATCACCTGACCACATCGGCTGATGGTCAGCGATCAAGGAAGGACGAGGTGGATGACGATGATCCTGGAACCGTTGACTGTCGGTCGGATTGAAGCAGTAATGGCTTTGACCGTCACGGGTGCACCGTTCGTACGGACTCGGTCCCGGTCGGACTACTGGTTGTTCGCGACGCTCTTCTCGTCGACCTGCCCGGTCATGGTCGTGGATCACGATGTCGTTGGTTCGGTCGTTGCCTTCGTCAGCCAGGAAACGCCGGCGGATCTGTACGTCCAGGACGTCGTCACGAGCTCAGGGCATCGGCGTCGTGGGGTGGCGGGGAGGCTGTTGAGTGCCGTCGCGGAGCGTGGCCGAGAGCTCGGCTGCAGTCGGATGTATCTGACGTCGGAGCCCGAGAATTACGGGGCACATGCTGCGTGGTTGTCGCTGGGGTTCGAGAACGTACCAGCGTCGCGGAAGGTCGAGGGCATGTTCGTCACGCCCGATTTCAAGGGGGCGGGGTACGACCGGGCTGTGTACCAGCGGTTCCTCTGAGGGCGGGCACGATCGGGCGCTCGGCGGCGCAATACGCCTATCGACAAACGCGATGATCCCGGCGGCTGGCGGGTTCGAGATGCTAGAAGGAACGCACACGGGCCGGGACCGCCCAGGGGGCAGGCCCCGGCCCGCGTCCCGCCGAGGGGCTCGGCGGGCTCACAGCCGGGCTGGGGAGTGGGGAGGGGTCCCGGCCGCGAGTTTGTGGGCGACGGTTCAGTCGCGGTACAGGGGGAGCTCGTAGGACGTGGGTCCGTCGGTGAGGGTGGTGCGTCGCCAGCGGGCGCGTAGTGCGATGTCCGCGGCGGGGTACGCGAGACGGGCTTCGGTTGCGGCGTTCTCGACGTCGCGCATGGTGGCTCCGGTGCCGGCGGGGATGGGGGCGTGGGTGCGCCAGGGGCCGTCGTCAAGGAGCCAGGCGGTCACGCTCGTCAGGGCGGGCCCGGTGCCGTGCCACACACGCAGGGTCATCGCCGAGGGGCTGGAGTCGACGGCCGCAGCGAGCTGCGCCGCCAGGGGCGACAGGCCGGAGTCGAGCGCTGTGGTGGGGACCAGGGAGCGCAGGACGGTTGCGGCGCCGTCGTCGGTGAGGCTTCCGGTGGTCTCGTCGGCGGCGTGCCGGACGCGGGCTGCGGCGTGGCCCATGGCGACGCCGCGTCCGGCCCAGGTGAGCATGTCGCAGTCGTTCATCCCGTCGCCCACGGCGACGGTGGCATCGACCGGGAGGTCGAGCTGCTGGCGGATCTGGTCGAGGGTGGTCGCCTTCGAGACCCCTGGTCCGACGACGTCGAGCCAGTCGGACCCGGCCGCGGTGACTGTGGCACCGGTGGCGGCTAGGGCGTCGGTGAAGCGTCGGATGCCGGACCCGACCAGGGCGACCCGGGTGGCCGGGGTGGCGCACAGGTCGGCTACGGAGGTGAGGGTCTGGGGTCCGTTGAGGGCGCCGTCGGGCAGCCTGCGGGAGACCCGCCAGCCGACGCCGACGTCCTCGATGGCGATCACGACGCCGCGGACGAGGTCTTGGGCGCGGCGGATGACCTGGCGCGGTTCGAACAGGTGCGCGTCCTGGACGATGTATCCGCTCGGTGCGGTCGGGTCGAGCCGGACCAGGAGCGCGCCGTTGGACCCTGCCGCCCACCCGTCGGTCAGGCCGAGCTGTCGGGCGACCGGCATCAGGCCGGCCAGGGACCGGCCGGTGGCCAGGACGAGTTCGTGCCCGGCTGCGCGGGCCAGGTCGACTGCCTGGTGGGTCGCGGCGGAGGCCAGCCCGTGGGTGTCGACGAGGGTGCCGTCGACGTCGAGCGCGACCAGGCGCCTGGTGATGGTGGTGGTCTTGGTGGTCATGCGTCGGCCCGCCCTTCGGTGTCGCTGCCGGTGGGCACGACGACGCAGGTTGCGCCCATCTTGGCCAGGGAGTGCTGGATCCCGCGGCGAGCGAGGCATAGTGCCGCGTCGTCGGGCAGCAGGAGCAGCTTCGCCTCGTGCAGGGCTGTCGCCTCGACGATCTGGGTGATCGTGATGGTGTCCGCCCGGTCGGTGATGACCTCGGCCAGGGCGATACCCTCGGCGGCGGCGTAGTCGGCCAGTGCCTTGCGCTGGTCGGCGGTCTCGGTGCCGGACACGTAGCCGACCGCGACCGATGCCGGGGCGCTCATGGCCTGGCTCCTGGAGTGTTCTGCACGTTCATCGCTTCCCCTTCGAGACGAGGGCGGCGGCGCCGTCCGTCAGTTCCCGGTCCGCGGGTGATCGCGGGCCGCCACAGTCCTGCTCGTCGGAATCCAGATGGTCGACATCTCGCGCCTGTCCACGCATCCGATCCCGATGATCAGCCACGGCCTCGTCACGGTTGCTGGCCAAGGGCCCAAGGACTCCAACGGCGCCGGGAAGTCCTCCCTGATCGCCGCGATGAGCCTCCTGCACGCCGACGAGCAGTGGCGACTGGCCAGCGGCGCGGCCGGCGCAGCTGACCTGCTGTTCACCGCCGAGCTCGCCGCCCAGGAGACACGGGCCTCCAACAGCGACCACGGGTACGTCATCGGCGTGTACGCAGACCCCCGCGCCACGACGATCGACGACCTGTCCGCAAGCACCCTGACAGTGTGGCTGCGCATCAACCGCAAGGCCCCATACCTGAACCTGCGCTGGTCGCACAGCCTGCACGTGCCCCACGGGGCGACCGAGTACGAGCGGGCAGCCGGAGTCAACGCCCTGTGGGACGCACTGCCCCGCAGCAACGGGCGCGACGACTTCCACGCCAACCGGATCAGTGAGGTCCTGTACGGCAGACATGTCCGGTGCGTCTCGTTCCTGTCGACCTCGGTACGCTCGAGCGCGGCGGCGAACCTGCTCGCCCAGCCGCTCAACGAGCTGAAGCCGCGGCAGATCTTCGACGCGATCGCGACGCTGACGGGCCTGGCCCGTGACCTGGAGGCCGAGCAGGCTCACCGGTCGAAGGAGCACCGCCACCGGACCCGGGCGCGCGAGGCACAGGAGGACCTCGAGCGCTGGCAGATGGAGACTGCGGTCGTCGAGGCGGGTATCGCGAAACGAGCCCAGGCCCGTACCTGGCTGGACTTGGCGCGTGACTCCTGGAGAGCGCGGTGTGCCCGGCATCTTCACGACGGTGTCGTCCGCGCCGAGGAGATCGGCCCGGAGGTCGAAGCCCTGGAAGAGCAGGCGGCAGAGCTGGAGTCGACGGTGGAGACGATCGAGCAGGAACTGGCCGGGCTCAGCGACGACGAGGAGTTCGACAGGAAAGCCAGGGCGGCCGAAGAGCTGTACAAGAGGCTCGACAAGCGCGACCGCGAGCTCGAGTCGGACCAGGGCGCTGCTCGCCTGAGGCTGGAGGAGCTCGCCCACGACCACAGGACTCTGTCGGAGCAGTCGCGCGCATCCGACGGGCGCAGCCTTGAGCAGGCACGGGACGAGGAGAGCACCGCCCGCCTGGCCGTGGAGGACGCCGTCGGGGAACAGACCCTGGCAGGCGTGGCTGTGACCGATGCCCAGAAGCATCTGGCAGCAGCCGAGGCCGGAGAGGACATCGCGACCGAGGCACTCGCGACGCTGCGAGAGTCCGGCATCACGGCAGCCGCGCTGGTTGATGTCGTCCACCTGGGTACCGACGAGCGCACGGTGTGGGAGCCGCGTCTCGTGCCGTACAGGAACGCCGTCGTGGTGCTGCGGGCGGACGAGAAGCGCGCCCTCGGTCTTCTGACGGGACGCGCGGCCGTCGTCCTGGTCGCCGCAGATGCGCCCGGATCCGTCCGAACCGGTGCAGGAAGCAGTGTGCCGGGCAGCGTCGACCTGAGATTCGATCTCACGACGTTCCTGGCCGTTCTCGCCAACCGTGCGGGCGGGCAGCCGGCGCACGTCGACGACGACGCGGGCGTTCACGTGCCAGGGCAGTTCCCCGTTCCGGTCACGGGGAGGGCTGCGCGGATCGTCGCAGCGCGCGACGACCACAAGACCAAGATCAGGCTCCGCGACGAGGCTGACAGGCTGCTGGAGGTGGAGCGCGGCAAGCTCAAGCGAGCTGAGGAGCGCACCGCCGGAGCACGCGCAGCCGAGCACGCGGCCTCGGTCCTGGCGGAGATGGAGAGGCTGCGCGCCGCGAACCAGAAACGTGTCGAGGAGCAGGACCAGCAGCGACCCGCACTCGACGAGGCAACGGAGGCCTGGGACAGGGTTCGCAGCGCCCGCGAGACCCGCGAGACTCTGATCAAGAACCACCGCGATACCAAGAATCGCGTCACCGGCGAGATCAAGGACAAGCGCAGGGCCAAGGAGACCCTCGAAGGCGAGCTGGTCGGCCTCGACCTACCGGCCCGGGAGGCGCTGTTCGGAGACTCGCCACAGGCAGCAGAACGTCTCCTGCTCTCGCTCGACGAAGACCAGGCGAGACGTTCGATCGCCGAGTGGAATGAGACTGCCTGCAGCGAGCTCCAGGAAGCCGTGCGGCGTTGCTTCCCCGAGGACGCGCCGGAGGAGGAGATGCCCGCCGAGATCCGCGAGCTGCTGATCGAACAGCGCTGGCGCGTCGGGCGCCTGGAGGTCCGGATCGGGCTGTTCCCTTCCATGCACCGCGCACTGCGGACCCACCTGAAGCAGACCGAGGAGTACGACCAGCACCAGAAGGCCCAGATCGACCAGCAGCGTTCCCAGCGGTCCAGCGACCTCCGTGCGGCGCTCGAGGGCCTGTCGGAGGCCGAGCTCACCTCCAGGACCCACCGCGCGTCGGTTGCCCAGGGGATCAAGACGACGCTCAAGAAGGTCGCCGAGGAGTTCGACCGCCTGGACCTGAGGTACGGCGGTTACGGAGCGGACCTGGATTTTCCCGAGCCCGAGCCACCCGCTGAGCCGGACCAGCCCTGGCAGTGGACCGTCACACCCAGGTGGCGTCGCGCAGAAGGCCAACGCATGTCCGGCTACGACCTGCGCAGCAACACCGCCCAGCTTGACGAGAAGGCCGTCAAGCTGGTCTGCGCCGCAGCGCTCGCCGGCGGAGGTGACCGACCCCTCTTGCTCATCCTGGACGAACTGGGCCGCAACCTCGGCAAGCAGCACCGCCGCGAGGCTGTCGCGCTGTTCGAGCAGATCGGCAACGACCGCAACATCACGGTCGTCGGCGCCCTCCAGGACGACATGGAGCGCTACGCCATCGAGGCGTCCGGCCTCTACGTCAAACTGCGCCGACGTTCCGACAGCATGCCCTACAACGAGGCACCCGTCGTCGTCGGAGACGAGACGAACCGCAGCCGCGTCGAGATGCTCCAGGCGTGGCTGACGTCCTACCGCCAGGCGGACGAGGCAACCCTGGAAGAGGTCGTGGCGTGAACGACCAGCTCCGTGTGACCGGGGAGTACCCCCTGCCCGGCCACGCCGGCGTACCCGACGGGCTGCGCGCCCACGCACGACCGACCCAGTCCGATGGCACGTTTGCCTACGACCGAAACGACATCCCCAAGGTCCGACGGGTGGCCCTGCGCGCGCACCCCGGCCGGAAGCCGCAGCGCCCCGCTGGGCTGCTCACCGACACCCAGTGGAGGTGGGCCACGAGCGCCCCGCGCTTATGGAGAACCGTGGTCAGTGAGCTCGGAGACCGCGCAGGCGAGGTAGCGATCGAGTTGGCTCGCGCCGGCTGCATCGCGCTCGAACACGACTACCGCGCCGGGTCGATCGCCCAGCTGCCCCGGCGGTGGATACCGCACCCTGACCTAGTGACGCAGCACACGGACCGTCGAGACCAGCAACGGTCCGCCCAGCATGCGCTCAACACGTGCGCAGAGCAGCTGAGCGCACTGCTTACCGACGAGTGGCCGGGAGTCGCTACGGCGTTGACGACACCGACGACGGAGGTCCGGCTCACCTGGCTTGTCCGCGCGGCAGAGGACCTGATGGCAGGACGTAGCCACGACGGCCCACGGGCATTCGTGCAGCATCACGTCGGCAAGACCAAGGAGCGGGAGGACCTGACCCGTCTCCTGGCCGACGCCGGCTTCGAGCAAGAGGCCCTGGCCGAGCTCGGCGTCAACCGCAATCCCTACATCGGTCTCGGCGGACCGGTCCGCGCTCACTACGATGGACGGGTCCTCGACTGGACCGGGTGGCCCGGCCCGCACGACATCCGCCTCCCCGGACACCGCGACATCAGAGTTGAGGTGCAAGCGGGCACGGAGGCGCTCGTGGTCATCGAGAACCGCCAAGCTGCCGAGACGATCTGCGACACACACCCCGACCTGGCGGTGGTCTGGTGCCACGGACAGGTTCCCGAACAGGTGCTTCGGTTGATCAACCAGGCTGCCGAGACCGTCCGAACCGTCGTCATCTGCCCCGACGCCGACCTCGGGGGAGTCCGCATCGCCTCCCGTATCCATGACAACCTGCCGGTGGGCACCGACGCCAAGATCGTGGACATTGGGATGAGCGAGCACGCCGTCGAGGGCGAAGCCTTCGGTGAATCCGCCCGTGACCAGCTTGCCGTGGCTGCGCGGCGGGACGACGCCGTTGGCCACTTCGCTCGTGCGTGCCTCGAACGCGGGTACGCCATCGAGCAGGAGGCTCCAGCGAGAGCGGCGATCGAGACGTTTTTGCGGAAGGAGCGCCCGCGGTGGCCTGATTCAGCCGACCCACCGTGAACCGGCACCGACATCCCGAGCCGAAAAGGACCGGGGGGTACGGGCTTAGCCATCGCGGCCCGTCTACCCGGGTACCCTGAGAATTGCGGGCGCGCTGCGGCCGCCGACGAGACCCACGACGACCCGTCACGGCTCTCACCGGCTCCCCACCAGCGGGGGAGCACACTCGACCCTTCCCGGCCGCTCACCGATGCCGAGCTGGCCCGGCTCCAGGTACCCGTCCTCGCAATCTTCGGAGCCGACTCCGTCCTCAGCGAGCCCGACGCCGCCGCCCGCCGCTTGTCGCTGCACGTGCCGAGCGCCGAGGTCGAGATCTACCCCGGCACCGGGCACGGCGTCCGCGGCCAGGTCCCCGGCGAGGTCGCCGCCAGGATCGCGGGGTTCCTCCGCCGGAACGACGACCGGCCGCCGCCCGCTGGTCCCTGACGCGCCGCCGGCCACCGCCTACGATCTCTCCATGGGACTCCCGGACCGGCTGCACGACGACGGGCCCGACCCGTCGCTGTCCGACCACCTGGACACCTTCGGCCGGTTCGTCGGCTCGTGGGACCTCGAGTGGTCCCGGCCCGGCGACCCTGCGGCTCCGGCCCACGCCTCCGGCGAGCTGCACTTCGGGTGGGTCCTCGCCGGACGGGCCGTCCAGGACGTCTGGATCGTCCCGGGTCCCGGTCAGCCTGGAGCCGGGGTCCGGCCCTACGCGTTCCACGGCACGACGATCCGCTTCTACGACCCGGACCTGGGCGCCTGGCGCTCGACCTGGGTCGATCCGGTCAACGGCAGGGTCCGGAAGTTCGTCGGACGGCCCGTCGGCGACGAGGTGCACCTCGTGAGCACGGACGAGGTGCCGTTCTTGCGCTGGCGCTTCACGGAGATCTCCGCCGACCGGTTCGTCTGGCTGGGCGAGCTCTCCGCCGACGAGGCCCGCACCTGGATGCTGGAGGAGCGGATGGTC
The DNA here is from genome assembly GCF_003946865.1 of Antribacter gilvus. Taxonomy (GTDB): domain Bacteria; phylum Actinomycetota; class Actinomycetes; order Actinomycetales; family Cellulomonadaceae; genus Antribacter; species Antribacter gilvus. The sequence goes on along the minus strand of NZ_QXTH01000015.1, from coordinate 17,079 downwards.
GCGACGCGGCGCGCCTGAGCGGCAGTGACGTCCAGCGAAGCCTGGTCGGCGTCACGGTCCAGAGACCAGCGGTCAGCCGAGCTTTTGGGCAAGTCCGATGAGGATGCCTTCGGGCCCACGCACGTAGCAGAGCCGGTACGCGTCTTCGTACTGGACGACGTCGTTGCTGACGAGCTCCGAGCCGTGCTCGCGCAGGCGGTCGAGGGTCTCGTCGATATCGTCGACCGAGAACATGACCCGCAGGTATCCGAGGGCGTTCACCGGGGCGTTCCGATGATCGGCGACGACGGTCGGCTCGAGGAAACGCGAGAGCTCGAGCCGGCTGTGGCCGTCCGGCGTGCGCATCATCGCGATCTCGACGCGCTGATAGCCCAGGCCTGTGACGCGTCCGGCCCACTCTCCCTCGACAACGGCTTGCCCTTCGAGCTCGAGCCCGAGCTCGCGGAAGAACTCGATCGCTGCAGCGAGATCCTCGACGACGATGCCGACGTTGTCCATCCTCACGGTCATGGCGCCACCCTACAGAGAGGACGCTCACCAGGGTGGTCGAGGGCCGCGCCCAGCAGCGCGAGCCGCTGCAGAGCGGCAGCCCTGACGATCCGTCCTCCGGACCGTCAGGGCTGCCGCGACACCACCTACGTGATGGTCACCCTGATGACGTCCTGGTCGCTGCCACGGCCGACGTCGACCTTGATGTCGTCGGTGTTGGTGCTCGTCCCGCTGTACTGGTTCCACCGCTCGGAGATCTTGATCGTCCCGAGCGGGACCGTGCCGATGTTGACCTCGACGTCGAAGCTCGAGGTCTCGCTGGCGCAGGTGTCGCCCCCGGTGGAGCTGGCCTTCACCTCCACGTACTGACCGTTCGCGTCCGGGAGGACCGAGGCGACCGGGACGGTGAGGTTGTTGAAGTACGACACGTTCGAGCCTTCTGCGCCGTGGTCGTACATGCACTTCTGGTTGGAGACGAACAGGGTGAGCGGCTCCGCCCGGTTGTTCGTGACCGACATGTATGCGCCTTTGCCCATGGTTGTGCCCTTCTGTGTGAGTGCGGGGACCTTCAGGCCTTCTCGATCGCCACGATCAGTCCGTAGAAGTACGCGCCCTCGGTCTCGCCGTGGAGCGCGTTGATGCCCATCGTGACCGTGTAGTCGCCGAACGTGGCGCTCTTGCTGAGCAGCCCGTCGGGGTCGGTGTTCTCCTCGTAGATGGTTCCGGGGTCGTCGTCGGAGCTGCCGACCCACATACCGTTGTCGCCGGCCCACGGCACGGCGACGGCGACCTTCGCCGTCTTGCCTCCGCCGGTAGGGGCCAGGCTCAGCACGTAGCCGATGGAGCCCAGGTCGCTCGAGTTGATGAACTGGAACTGCGCCTCGTAGGCCACCTTCACGGTGGTCTTGTCACCCCAGGAGTCGACGTTGTAGTCCATCTTCGGGATGACGTTCTTGGAGTCCGGGGAGGGCAGCACGCTCGCCTTCCCGTGTACCTGGGACAGCAGCTGCCACTCGAAGTCGGTGTCCGTCAGGTTGTTGATCACGACGCTGTTGATCATCTTGTGCCCGAGGAAGCTCACGATCATCGGGATCGCCATGATCGCGCCGAGCCCTGCCCCCTCGAGCACGACCGAGCCCCACTCGATGGTCAGATACTCGGCGCCCTCCTCCGCGAGGTCGCCGCCGATCTGCTCCTCGACCCCCGAGGCCTCCTCGAGCGGGTCCTCGGCCGTGTCCTCCGGGTCGATGGACGGGTCGGTGACCTCCGCCTCCTGCTTGAAGGTCTCGGCCAGCTTGCCGACGGCCGTCTTCAGGTTCGAGTAGACAGGCTTGATGAGGTCGCCGAAGAGCGCCTTGGACAGGACGATCCCGGCCGGGATCCCCGTCAGGCCCAGCCCGAACGTGATGTCGGCCGAGACGTTGCTCGTGGTGTTGTGCGTCTGGATGGTGGCGATGCCGACGATCGGCGGCGGGCCGTCGCCGGTCAGGTGCTCCGCGGTCAGCCCGTCGGCGGACGCCCGGTAGAACGCCCCCATCCGCATGTCGAGGTTGCCGTTCGACGACATCTCGATCGGGTTGCCGTCGGGGTCCGTCCCGGGAGCCCAGGGGTCCTCGCCGTTCCCCTGGGTCGAGGTGAACCAGCCCCAGTAGTCGGCGGTCTGGTTGGCGGAGTCGAAGTACTGCTGGGTCGCGGTACCGCCGGCCTTGGCCGAGTCGATCGCGGCCTGCAGCTTGTCGTCGTAGATGTTCGGAGTGCCGGGGGTGATAGGTGTGAGGGAGACGCTCAGCGTGTTCGTGGGGTCGGCCATCGTCATACTCCTGTCGGTTGCGGGAACGAGGGATCAGGCAGGCTCGATCAGGACCATCGAGCAGTAGAAGTAGTCGCCGTCGGTCGTGCCGGAGAGGCGGTTGATCGAGTGGGTGACCTTGAGGTTGCCTACGGACGCGGTCTGGGTGAGGTGCTCGTTGGGCACGGACCTCTGCGCGTAGAGACTCCTGGCCGGAAGGTCGGACTCGCCGACCCAGATGGCGTTGTCCCCGGCCCAGGGGACCGCCGTGACGACGCGCACCTGGGCGCCGCCGTCGCTCGGCGTGAGCGTGAGCACGTGCCCGATGTCGCCCAGGTCGGTGGAGTTGATGAGCTGGAAGTACGCGTCGTACGAGTAGGTCACGGTGGACCCCGGGTTGATCGGGTCGTCCTGCGTGGACAGCCCGGGAAGCGTGGTGCTGGCCGGCGCGCACGCCTGGTCCCCGTGCACGAGCGCCAGGTCGAGCGTGAGCTGCTGGCCGGTCAGGTTCTGGACGACCAGCGAGTGCTGCATCTTGTGCCCGAGGAACTCCACGAGCATGGGCAGCGCCATGAGCGGGGCTATGCCCGCGACGTCCAGCGCCACGGCACCCCACTCGACTGCGAGGTACTCGATGCCCTCCTCGCCGACGGTCTCGAGGGCGCCCTCCTCCTCGAGGATCACCTCGTCCGCTGCGGCCGTCGGGTCGATCGACGGCGACTCGACCTGGGCGGCCTTGCTGATCTTCGCGGCGAGCGCGCCCAGCACCGACTTCGCGTTCTGGTACGTGGGGACGAGGAGCTTGACGAACAGGTCGTGCGTCAGCGGCAGGTAGGCCGGCATCGTCGCCAGGCGCACCCCGACGGCGAAGACCTTCGAGATGCTCGCCGTCGTGTTGCGGGTGTCGATGGTCAGCGTGCCCACGACGGGATGGTCCTGCGGCCCGACCCCGTCCGGCGGGCCGGTGTAAGCACCGATCATGCGCAGCTCGACGTTCCCGCTGCTGGCCATCAGGACCGGTTGACCGGACGGCGCGACCCCGGGGGCGAACGTGATCGTCTTGGCCGCCACCAGACCCCAGAAGTCCGAGGTCGCGTTGAGTGCGTCGAAGTAGCCCTGGGTGTGCTCCCCGCCCCGGACGGCTGACGCGAGAGCGGCACGCAGCTCGTCGTCGACCAGCGCGGGATAACCGTCGGCCTGGGGCTCCAGGGCGAAGGTCACGGTCGTGGGGTTGTCCTCAGGCATGTGCGGCTCCTTGCTCGGTGGGCGGGACGGATCGGATACGCAGCGCGCAGTGGTAGGAGTCCCCGTGGCCGGACACGGCGTCCAGGCCCATGTCGACGTACAGCTGGCGTGTGCCGTGGTTCACCGCCAGCGGCCCGCCGCCACCGCCGTGGTCGTTCCAGAGCTGCTGCCAGTCGGTGCCGGGCCCGGCCGCCCCGAGCCAGATCGAGTTGTCCGAGGCCCACGGCACCGAGAGCACGACGGCGATGTCGCCCTCGTCCGCCAGGTCAGGCACAGACAGGCGCAGGACGAACCCGGTGCCTTCGAAGCCGCTCGCGTTGGTGAGGGAGAAGTCCGCCTGGTAGGCGACGTCGACGTCGGTGGTGTCGCCCCACGCGTCGATGGCTCGGCCCATCTTCGGGATCGTCGGGCTGGCCGGCTGAGCGGTCATCGCCCCGTCGTAGGAGTACTCGACGGCCCACTCGACGTCGTGGTCGGTGAGGTTGTTGATCTCGAAGTGGACCTGAAAGTCCTTGGCGAGCATCTCGATGAGCAGGGGCACCGCGATGAGCAGGCCGAGGGCGGCCAGCGGCGGCGCGATCGCCGCGAGATCCAGCGAGACTTCCGCGACGACGGTCTCCTCGACGACGATCTCGGTGGTCTCCTCGGCGATCTCCCCGGCGACGTCGGCGGCGGTGTCGGCCAGCGCGTCCGCGATTCCGTCGAGCTCACCGACGTCGGCCTCGAGCCACGACGAGATGGTGTCCTGCACGAAGCTCGACAGGCGATCGAGCAGGGGACGGAACAGGGCCGCCATGAGCGCGTCGCCGACGGCGAGGCCGGCCGGGATCTCGGCCAGGGAGATGCCGAGCTCGGTGTACTTCACCACGTCGAACGGGTGCGACGTCGCCATGCGCACCGAGGCGACCCCGCGGACCGGGACGCCGCCGAAGTCGGTCTCGGCCAGGTTGTCGTTGAGGGCGACGCCGATCGTCATCGACGTGCCGGCGTTGCTCGCGTACGCCTGCATCGAGCCGGCCGGCCCGTCGCTGGTCGTGAACGCGTCGTCGCCCGCCTTGGCGAGATAGCTGGCGAGGGTCGCGAACTCCAGCATGCGGCCGAGGTACTCGGACGTGCCCGCACCGCCGGACACTGCGTTGTCGAGCAGGATCGTGTAGTCGTCGTTGACTTCTGTAGGGATGCCCAGCGACGAGATCGGACTCACCAGCGTGAAAGCCAGCGCCGGCGTTTGCGAAAGGGCTGAGTTCATGACCGTCATCATGCTTTGGCCCTGTCTGATCCGCTGGCTCAGGTGTGGCGTTTATCGGGGCGCGTATCGCTGTACGGATAAGGACCACCTGATTTGTGGCGCTTTATAGGCCCGTTGAAACCGTTTATCGCGGCCGGAATTCACCCTGGTGAGTTTTGTCAGCAGGTGGAGGTTCAAGGGCATGCATTTCGGTCGATCATGGGGCACTCCGACCAGGTCTCGAACCTTGTCACAGCGGGGATCGGTCGGTTCTCGATATCCAGGCGAGTTGCACATATCAGTTCATCTGACCGACCCGGGTGGGCGATTCATGCTATTCAATTCTGTCAACCCGGGGTTGTGATATCACCGGGCACCGGAATGGGCGAACCTATGGTTCTAGGCTCGGCCATTCCCTGTTTCCAAGTGGGTCGGGCTGGGCGTCGCCAGCAATAACTCAGGCGGCAGACGAGGAAACACGATGAAGCTGCGCGCACGGGGCTCGCCGTCGGTCAGGAGATGAGCCTGTCGAGCAGGTCGAACTCGGTCAGGTCCCAGCGCTCTCCCTCGAAGTGGTCGTCGTCGCGAATGACCAGGGTGCCTCCGAGGTGGTCGAACATCGTGCGCCCCTGGATGGCGTCGCACCCGTACCGGTCGGTCACGGAGTTGATGAACACCAGGTCCCGGGCGTGGGCGCGAATCGTGGCCCAGTCGTAGGAGTCCTGGAGCACGGGTTCGTCGTCCTCGCCGGGCCGGGTGGAGTACCCCGCGACGAGGACGGCTTGGGCGACCGTCACATCCAGGTGCTCGAGGACGGCCAGAAGCAGTGCGGCGCCCCCGGAGTGGCCGACCAGGATCGTGTCGGGTCCGAAGGCGTGCGCCTCGAGGACCTTGGGCAGGAACGTGGCGATCGGTTCGATGTTGATCCCCGGATGGTGCGGCACCTCGACCGCGTAGCCACGCTCACGGAGGCGCCGGGCCAGCCACGGGTACCAGAGGGCGTCGGGGTGTGCGCCAGTGCCGTGGAACAGGATCACCGTGCGCCGGGCCGTGGGGTTCATGACCGGGTCCCTTCGTTGAGGTGCAGCCGCGCGGGGGAGCGCACGGGGGTCGGGGAGGGCGCCCCGCAGGCTGACACTACGGCCGAGCTCAGCAGCCCTGGACACGTGAACGCGTAAGTAGTAACTTACGTGTTGTGGAGATGGTGACTGTTGACCCGTGGCATGCGCTGGCCGATCCGACCCGCCGGAAGGTCTTCGCGCGTGTTGCACGCGGCCCGTGTTCGGTGACGGAGATCGCCCGCGACCTGCCGGTCAGTCGGCCGGCGGTGTCTCAGCACCTGCGTGTCCTGCTCGACGCGCAGCTGGTCGACGTCCAGCAGCGAGGCCGCGAGCGTCTCTACCAGCCGCGGCTCAGCGGTCTGGAAGTGCTTCGGCGCGACCTGGAGTCGTACTGGAGCCAGACCCTGTCCACGTTCAAGGAGGTGGCCGAGCAGAGCTACGAGCCGGATACCTCACCGACGGAAGGAGCCTCACGATGAGCACCACATCGCAGGATCGGACCCGGCTGCAGGCCGAGGTCCGGGTCGACGTCCCGGTGGAGCACGCATTTCGCGTGTTCACCGAACGCTTCGACGAGATCAAGCCTCGGGAGCACAACCTCATGGCGGTACCGATCGAACGGACCGTCCTGGAGCCCTACGCCGGCGGGACCATCTACGACGTCGGCACCGACGGCAGCACGTGCACCTGGGCGCGAGTCCTCGTGCACGAGCCACCCCACCGGCTCGTGATCAGCTGGGACATCAGCCCGCGGTGGCAGGTCGAGGCGGACCCCAGCCGCACCAGCGAGGTCGAGATCCGGTTCATCGCCGAGACCCCGGAACGGACCCAGGTCCTGCTGGAGCACCGGCACCTCGACCGGCACGGCGAGGGCTGGGAGAGCTTCACCAGCCTCGACGCGGGCGGGGGCTGGCCCCTCTACCTCGAGCGTTTCCGCGCGACGGCCGAGCGGCCCGCCACCGGCGCGTGACACGCCGATCGCGCCCTCGTCACGGGGGCGCGATCGGCCGGCGAAACGTACTTTCGGCCGGTACCGCGCCCCGGCAGGCTCGCCGAGCATGGGACGCATGACCCGCCTCGTCTCCCTCGACGTCATCCGCGGCTTCGCGCTGTGCGGGATCCTGATCGCCAACGTCATCCCGATCAGCGCCTCCGTCGCCTCCGACACGGCCGTCGCTGTCGCGGTCACCACTTCCGGGAGCGGTGGAGCCGACTGGCTTCACCTTCTCGTCGACCTGCGCTTCGTCCCGATCTTCTCCCTGCTCTTCGGGGTGGGGTTCTCGCTCCTCGTGGACTCGGCGGCGACTCGCACCGCGAGACCGCGCCTGGCCCTGCTGCGCCGTCTCCTCGTGCTGCTCGCCTTCGGTCTCGCGCACCTGTTCCTGCTCTGGCCCGGCGACATCCTGACCGTCTACGCCGCCGTCGGGCTGCTCGTGCTGCTGCCGTCCACCTGGCTGCCCCGACGGGTCGTGGCGGGACTCGCCGTCGCCTGCCTGGCCGCCGCGCTGCTCCTGGGAGCAGGGCACTTCGCCCTGGTACCGGGCCTCTTCCTGCTCGGTTCAGCCGCCACGCGGTACGGCGTGACGCGCCGCATCGAGGACTCGACCGGGGGGCCGGCCCTGCTGGCGCTCGGGCTCGCGGCGGGGGCTGTGCCCGCCCTCTGGGCCCAGGCCTCGTACGAGCGTGCCGGCGACGTGGGCACGCTCGGCTACCGGATCGTCTACCCGCTGGCCGGGCTGCTGCTCGCCGGTGTGTACGTCTGTGTGCTGCTGGTCCTGCTGCGGTCGCCGGCCCGCCCGGCTCTCCGGGCCGTGTTCGCCCCGCTGGGCAAGCTGGCGCTGACCAACTACCTGACCGCGACGATCGTCGTGCTCGGCGTGGCGACCGTCGTCGGGCATCCCGAGCGTTGGACCTCGACAACCGTGCTCGTCATCGCGGGCACGGTCCTCGCCGCCCAGTGGCTGTTCTCCACGCTCTGGCTTCGCCACTTCGAGCACGGACCTCTCGAGTGGGCCTGGCGCTGGGCCACGTGGCTGCGGCGACCCGCGCCATCCGCCGTAGCCTGAGCGACGTGCACACCACCGGGCGCGGGGCAGCGCCGGCCAGGATCCTTGGAGACGTACTTCTCGGCCTCGCGCTCGCCGTCGTGCTCCTCGTCACCGCCGCGGCACTAGCGGCGAGCTGGGGCGGGTTCTCCTGGATGTTTGGCTTCGGCACGGCGGCGGCGGTCGGCGCGCTCGCCCTCCTGCGTCGTCGGCACCGGTTCTGCATGGCGCTCGCAGGCCTGGGCGTGGCGCTCGCGGCCACCGTCGTCGCGCGGTTCACGGGGCTGCCTCAGGAGCCTGCGCCCGCCACGGCGCTCGCCCTGGCCGTGCTGGTCGCGTCCGCGGTCCGCACGCTCTCGGCCCGGCAGGCCGCGACCGTCGTGGTCGGAGGCCTTGTCGTGGTCCTCGCGACGTGGCTCGCGGAGACGCCGGTCACGGCGGAGCTGACCGTGGTCTCGATGGTGAACGCGGTGGGCTGGCCTGCGGCCGTGGCGGCAGGCCTCGGGGGACGGCTGCTCGTCGCCCGCCGGGAGGCGGCGGTCGAGCGGGTGCGCCGGGACGAGCGGCTCGCCCTCGCGCGCGAGCTGCACGACGTCGTCGCGCACCACATCACAGGCATCGTCGTCCAGGCGCAGGCCGCCCAGATCCTGGCACGCAAAGGGCTGGGCGAGCCCGGGCGGCTTGCCGGCTCTCTGGCGGACATCGAGGCGGCCGGGTCGGACGCCCTCACGTCGCTCCGCCGGGTCGTCGGCCTGCTGCGTGACGCCGAGGACGCGTTCCCCGTGGCGCCCGGCCCCGAGGCCCTCGGCGCGCTCGTGAAGAGGTTCGAGGGCCGCGGCCCGGAGGTGCACCTCCGCCTGCCCGACGACGACCGGCCCGCGTGGCCGCCCGAGGTCACCACCACCGTCTACCGGGTGGTCCAGGAGGCGCTCACGAACATCACGCGCCACGCGCCGCACGCCCGGTCCGTGACGGTCAGCGTGACGAGCACCCCGGAGGCCGTCACCGTCGCGGTGTCCGACGACACGCCGCGCGCCGCCCCCGGACTCCACCCGGGAAGGAACCCCGGTGGGTACGGACTGATCGGGATGCGGGAACGGGTCCAGACGCTCGGCGGCACCCTGCACGCCGGGCCGCGCCCCGGTGGCTGGACGGTCCTCGCCACCCTGCCCGTGCTGGTCCAGGAGTCCCCATGACGATCAGCGTGCTCCTGGCCGACGACCAGCCGATGGTCCGCAACGGCCTACGCGTCATTCTCGAGGACCAGCCCGACATCGCTGTGGTGGCCGAGGCGTCCGACGGCGCGGAGGCAGTCACGCTGGCCCGGCGCCTACGGCCCGACGTGTGCCTCGTCGACATCCGGATGCCGCGCCTGGACGGTATCGAGGTCACCCGGACCCTTGCCGGGCCCGACGTCGCGGATCCGCTCAGGGTCGTCGTGGTCACGACCTTCGACCTCGACGAGTACGTCTACGGGGCGCTGCGCGGAGGGGCGGCCGGCTTCGTCCTCAAGGACGCCGGGCCGGCCCTCCTCGTCGAGGCGGTCCGGGCGGCGCACGCGGGCGATGCCCTGGTGTCGCCGTCGGTCACGGTGCGGCTCCTACGGCACCTGACGACGACGGCGCCCCCCGCCGCCGGCGTGAACCCGCCTGGTGGCGGTGCGACCGCCCGGACGCTCTCGGAGCGGGAGACTGAGGTGGTGCGTGCGATCGCGCACGGACGCACCAACCTGGAGATCGGTGCGGAGCTGTTCATCGCACTCAGCACCGTCAAGGGTCACGTCGCCGCGGTCCAGGCCAAGCTGGGGCTGCGGAACCGCGTGGAGATCGCCGCCTGGGCCTGGGAGAACCGGATGGTCGGGCGCTGACCTCCGCCGCCGGTCGCCGCTGCGGGAATACCCCCGGTGGGTATGTGGTTCGAGACCGACGAACGTATGACGCGCGCGACGAGGAGAGCTGTCATGACGCACGACCACGCAAGGACGCACTCGGCCGACCATCACGCCGGTCACAGTGCGCCGGCTGCCGAGACGGAACACGGCACCAGCCACGAGCACCATGACCACCACCAGGGGGGCCACGACCACGGGCACGTCGATCATGGGCATTCCGATCACGGGCACTCCGGGCACGAGGCCGCCGGCCACGGTACGCACGCAGGACATGAACCGGGCCACGAGGGCCACGAGGGCCACGGCGGCCACTCTGACCACGTCGGCCAGTTCCGTCGCCTGTTCTGGATCATGCTCGCTCTGGCGGTGCCCGTGGTCCTTGCCTCGCCGATGTTCGCGATGGTCCTGGGCTACGACCTGCCCGACGTGCCCGGCCTGGCCTGGGTGTCGCCGGTGCTCGGCACGCTCATGTACGTCTGGGGCGGTCGCCCGTTCCTGACGGGCGCGGTATCGGAGGTCCGGACCCGTACCCCAGGCATGATGCTCCTGATCGGCCTGGCGATCACTGTCGCCTTCGTGGCGTCGTGGGGCGCGAGCCTCGGCGTGCTCGACCATCAGCTCGAGTTCTGGTGGGAGCTCGCCCTGCTGATCGTCATCATGCTGCTCGGGCACTGGATCGAGATGCGGTCCCTCGCCCAGACCACGTCGGCCCTGGACTCGCTCGCCGCGCTGCTGCCCGACGAGGCAGAGAGGGTCGACGGCGACACGGTCGTCACGGTCGCGCCGTCGGACCTGCGTACCGGTGACGTCGTGATCGTGCGGCCAGGTGGCCGCGTGCCCGCCGACGGCCGGGTTGTCACCGGTGCTGCCAGCATGGACGAGTCGATGATCACGGGGGAGTCGCGTCCCGTGCAGCGGGCGGTGGGTGACCCGGTGGTCGCGGGCACCGTGGCCACCGACTCCGGACTGCGCGTGCAGGTGACCGCCGTCGGGCGGGACACGGCCCTGGCGGGGATCCAGCGCCTGGTCGCGGATGCACAGGCCTCGACGTCCAAGGCGCAGCGGCTCGCGGACCGTGCCGCCGGGTGGTTGTTCTGGTTCGCCTTGGGTGCGGCGGCGGTCACGGCGGTCGTGTGGAGCCTCGCCGGGCTGCCCGACGACGCGGTGGTCCGAACCGTCACCGTCCTGGTGATCGCGTGCCCCCACGCGCTCGGCCTCGCGATCCCGCTGGTCGTCTCGATCGCGACCGAGCGCGCGGCGCGCGGCGGCGTGCTCGTCAAGGACCGGCTGGCGCTGGAGACCATGCGCACCGTCGACACCGTGCTCTTCGACAAGACGGGCACCCTGACCAGGGGCGAGCCGGTCGTGACGGCCGTCGAGCCGGCCGAGGGCCAGGCGTCCGAGGAGGTGCTGCGCCTGGCGGCGTCCGCCGAGCAGGACTCCGAGCACCCGCTGGCGCGGGCGATCGTCCGGGCCGCTGCGGACCAGGGCATCGTCCTGAGCCCGACGCAGGACTTCGCGTCCTCACCGGCGGTCGGCGTGCGTGCGACCGTCTCCGGCCAGGTCGTGGAGGTCGGCGGTCCCACCCTCCTCGAGGAGCGTTCCGCCCGCGAGCTCGACGTGACCGCCGCCTGGCGGGAGGACGGTTCGATCGTCCTGCACGTCCTGGTCGACGGCCGGGTCGCGGGCGCCCTGCGCCTGGCCGACGAGGTCCGTCCCGAGTCGTGGGACGCCGTCGCCGCGCTCCACGACCGGGGCGTCCAGGTCGTCATGATCACCGGCGACGCCGAGGCGGTGGCCGCCTCGGTCGCTGCCCAGCTGGGCATCGACCGGTACTTCGCCGGGGTGCGACCCCAGGACAAGTCCGCCACGGTGCGCCGGCTGCAGGACGAGGGCCGCACCGTGGCCATGGTGGGCGACGGCGTGAACGATGCCCCCGCCTTGGCCCAGGCCGACGTCGGCATCGCGATCGGTGCCGGGACCGACGTGGCCATCGCGTCGGCAGGTGTGATCCTCGCCAGCGACGACCCGCGGTCCGTCCTGTCGGTGATCGAGCTGTCCCGCGCCGGATACCGCAAGATGCAGCAGAACCTGTGGTGGGCGGCCGGCTACAACCTGATCTCCGTGCCGCTCGCCGCGGGGATCCTCGCCCCCGTGGGGTTCGTCCTGCCGATGTCGGTCGGTGCGGTCCTCATGTCCGCCTCCACGGTCGTGGTCGCCCTCAACGCGCAGCTGCTGCGCCGGCTCGACCTACGCCCGGGGGCGGTCACCCGACGCCGCTAGTCCTCGGCGGCCGCGAGAGGTGGGGACCTTCGCGCGGATCAGGGCGCTGGTCGCGTCCTGGTCCGCGGGGGTTAAGAGTCGGACACCGTGGTGGCTTCTCTCGTCTGGACGGCCATCCTCGTCGGCACCGCCTGACGCTGGTCCCTCGACGTGGTTGCCGTCGCGGACGACCAGCGTGACCCCGAGGTGGTCGAACATCTGCGATCAGTCTTCCACTGGCGCGAGCGGCCCGTGCGGGCCGATGTGCACGGGCGCGGCCGAATGGAACGCCAGCCGCTCGTCGGAGTCGCCCGCAAGGTCCTCGCAGAGCTGGTCGACCGCGAGGAAAACTTGCCACCGGTCCTTGCCGGTGAGCTCCGCGATCATGTCGGCGACACGTTCCTCCAGCTCACTGATGCGTTTGCCCTTCCAGACCTTGTCCGCGACCGTGACGAGCAGGTCCTCCAGCCGGCGGTCGGGTGAGTCCCAGGTGCCATGCGTCGCGGCGAACCGCGCCAGGTGCTCGTCGTGCCCCATCGTGAGCAGCATCTGGCGGCCAGCCTCCTCGTGATCCGACCCCGGGCCGGTCAGCTCCGAACGGTGGACGATCTTGCCGATATCGTGCGTCGCGGCACCGAACTCCACCGCTTCGCGATCGACGCGCAGATCCGGGTACGCCTCGGCGAGTCCGTCGAGCAGGCTCACGGCGACGTCGTGCACGAGCCGTAGGTGGACCGCGAGTCGGACCGGCGTCTCATGACCCGACAGGATCAGTGAGAGCCAGTCCGGAAGCGGCCGGACCTCGGGCAGGCCGAGCAAGAACTTCGCCTCCGGATCTGACTCCCCGGTGTGTGCGCCGAGTCCATCCTCTGAACGACGACGGTCCTCGCGCCACCCGATGTAGGGGCCGCGGTTGCCCCACGCCGAGTCGTTGCTGCCCGGGATGTCGTCCAGGTCCGCGGTGACCAGACGCCGGAGGAACTCGACCATCCCCATGTCGAACCGGACGAGCTCCGGCCCACGGTGGCGCCGCCACACCACGACCGGCCACGTGTCCGGGTCGTCGCCGGTCATGATCCATCCGTACAGGTCAGGGTCGTGGTGTCCGACGCCCCACGCCACGAGCTGGTCGGCCTGCCTCAGCCCTTCCGGCATCGGGTCGTCGTGCCATGGGTGCTCCAACGTGTGGCGGAGGTTCGCCGTCTCCTCAGCGATGCCCCCGCTGGTATACGGGTACTCGTCTGGCAGGACCGGCGGCTCGATGCTGAGACCGGGTAGCGATCCGCTCCCGTAGACGTCCATGAACGTCTTGTAGTCCGTCGGCAGCCGATGCCCGAGCGAGGCCTCGACCACCGGCCAGTCGAACCCCTCGCCTCGCCCGTGCTCGGCGGGCATCACTGCCAGCAACGCGTCGATCTCTGGGTTCCCCGTCGTCATGGGCCCGAACGATATCCGCCGCCCCTGACACCCGACGTGCTCCGGCGTCGAAATGACTCGGAGGCGAAAGGCCCGGCATGGCAGTCTCGGCGCGTGCCTCGAACGTTGCTGCTCCCGCCCCGGCTGACGGCCTCCGCCGAGTCCGTCAGCCGGGCCGCCGAGGGACGCGGCCTCATGCCGGTCCAGCTGTCGTCGCCCGCCGACCTTCCGGAAGGGCTGAAGGCCGAGCACCTGCATGCCGGCCCGACGTTCGCCGACGCCGTGGCCCCAGCCCTGGGCATCGCCTGCCTCGAAGCTCCGGCGACGTGGCTCGCGGACCTGCCCCGCGCCGTCGTCGGGCGGGCGATCCGCGCTCTGCCGATCCGGGACGCCTGGAAACTGCGCTATCCCTCGTTCATCAAGGCGCCGAACGACAAGTCGCTGCGCGCCATGATCTATACCGACGGCGCCCGCCTGCCTGGCCCCGACGCCGTCGACCCCGACACGCTTGTCCTGGTGGCCGACATCGTCACGTTCACCGCCGAGTACCGCCTCCACCTCCTGGACGGCGCGATCCACGCAGCCAGCCAGTACGCCGCCTCCGGCGGCCTGCGTCCCGCTCCGATGCCCGACGGCGTCGCGGCCGACGCAGCCGCCCTCGTCGCCGACCTGGCGGGGACGCTGCCGACGGCGATCGTCGTCGACGTCGGCGCGCTCGACGGCCGGCTCGTCGTCATCGAGGCCAACGCCGCCTGGGCCTCGGGGACCTACGCCTCCGACGTCGACCGGGTGCTCGACGTCGTCCTCCGCGCCGCGGGTCCCGCGGCCGAGCTGCTCCCTCGCGACCGGGCGTTCGTCCGGCCGGTTCTACCGCTGCGCGTCGACGTATAGTGGGCGCGGCGGCTCCGTCCGCCTGTCCTGATGCGGCCCACGCCCGCATCTACTACCTGGGCAAAGGTGACTCGAGTCATCGCGGACTCCGAGGCGACGTTCACATCAAGGTCGCCGGTCGGATCACGCGTGGGGAACGATCGACCGGGCGCCCGGAATGTGAATGAAGATGACTGAACGCAAGGCGTTCAAGGCCCGGGTCCGCGCACAGATGGCGGAGACGGGCCGCAGCTACGCGCACGTCGCTGCCCAGCTCGAGGCGAACAATCCTGCACGGCCCGACGACACCCATCCGGCGTCGGCGCTCGTCGTCGCACTGCTGCGCACGGCGGGACTGGAGCTGCGCCCGGAGGTGGCGTACGGCATCGGCGGCGGGATCGGCTTCATGTACGCGCTGTTCAGCTACAAGGAGGTGGGTCACCCGCTCCTGACCCTCGTGTGCCAGCACCATCCGGCGCCGTGGGCGCCCGCGATCCTCGATCGGCTCGGCGTGCGGCACGAGTCCGCGACGACGAAGCGCGAGGCGACACGACTGCTAGACGCGGGCAAGCCCGTCATCCTGCCGCTCTCGCGCGGCTCGATCCCGTGGCTCACGTCGACGGCGCTCGATGCGAACGAGGAGCACATCGTCATCGCGCTCCCGCACGAGGAGGAGGGCTTCCGGGTGCTGGACGGCACGGGCGCGAGCGCGGTGCTGGCCCGTGAGGTCGTCATGGGCTCGTACGGTCAGGCGCGACGAAAGCACCCGGTCCTCGCGCTGCTGGACCCGCTGCTCCCCGCGGACGTGAGGCCGGCGCTCCTGGCGGGGCTCGCCGCGACCGTCGACGGAATGACCCGCCCGGTGCTGGGCAACTCGTTCGACGTCAACTTCGGACTGTCGGGACTCGCGAAGTGGGGTCGGCTCGCCGACGACCCGGGCCGCCAGGGATGGCCTGCGCTCTTCCAGGGCACCGAGGTGTGGCACTCCCGTCTCGTCGCGTGCATCGATCGCGAACACACTGCGCCCGCCGCGGGACGGCCTCTCTTCGCGCGGACCCTGCGGGCGGCGGGCATGCTCGATGCGGCTGAGACCTTCGAGCGCTCGGGTCGCCAGTGGCGGGAGATCGCCCACCGCGCCGCTTCGCGAACCCTGACCTTCGACGCGCTCGGCGACCGCGTCCGAACGATTCACGACCTCGAGAAGCAGGGCATCGACGAGCTCGCGGCGGACCTCGGCGGGGCGGGCACCAGCCCCTGAGCGGTCAGGCCTCCGCCTCCCGGGCGGCCGCCGCGGCCCGCTCGACCCACTTCGGTGTGTCGCCGTATCGCTGGAAGGGTACGAGCCGACCGGCCGCGCTGTCCTCGATGAGCTGCGTGAGCCGCCGTTCGCGGGTGGCCTCCTGCTTGGCGGAGAGCGCCCAATGGGTGACCTGCCGGCGGTAGGTGGTGGTGGCGGCCTTCCAGAACGCGGAGGCCGCGGCGTTGGCTGCCAGACGCGCCGCGGCCTCCGGCGGCAGCTCGCTGTTCGGGTTCTCGTGCGAGTACACGCCCGACCGGTCCTCGCGGCGTCGCTCGAACGCAGCCAGGCCCGCGGGATGCATGCGTCCCTCGGCGGTGAGCCGCTCGACGAGCGCGATGTTCACGCTCGACCAGATGCTCGCGGGCTTGCGGGGTGTCCAGCGCTGACGGCGCGCGTCGTCGTCGATGCGCTGTGCCACCGAGTCGATCCAGCCGAAGCACAGCGCCTCGGGAACCGCCTGCGCCCAGGTGAGGCCCTGGTTGGGCACGTGCTTCTTGTAGAGGCCCATCCACAGCTCTGTCGCGGTGGCGTGGTTGGCCTCGAGCCAGGCGCGGAACTCCTCGGGCCCCGCGAAGAAGATCGCGGGCCGATCGGGTGTGCCGCCCGCGGTGCCGATGCTCGTGGTCATGATTCGAGTCTGCCAGCAGCCACCGACACGCACACGTGTACGTGTCCGTGGCTGCAGCACTTCGAGGTCGCGACGTTCATCGAGGTGCGCGACGGCTCGTCGCCGAGATGACCGAGGTATGGACCGACGTCGACCAGGTTGCGCCGGAGGGCACGCGGCCGTGACGGTGCCGGGCGCTCCGGACGAGCGCCCGGCACCTGGTCCCTCACAGGCCCAGGAGGTCGAGCAGGTCCTCGAGGAGCGAGCCGAGGACGCTGGGCAGCCGCCTCTGGAGAACGACGGATCCCTCGGGCGGGCTGTCGTAGGTGACTGTCAGGGCGACGTCGCCGTCACCGTCCCCGTCGCGGTACACGGGCAACGACAAGACATACCAGCGGCCGGTGGCCGGATCCTTGACGACCCGGTCCAGCGCGGCGGAGGCGGTGACGGAGATGATCGTGGCCCCGTCTCGCGGGACGATCTCATAGACCGCCAGAGCGGCATGAGCCTGGCCGTTGAGGTTCGCCGTCAACGACAGCCACGGCGCGGGGCTGGTCGGCGCGGGGGCAGGTGCCGGTGTGGGGCCGGGCGCGACCGGGTTTGGTGCGGCGCCGGGCGCGGGTGCCGGGTCCGCCGCCGGGCCGCCCGCCGCGGGGGGCGCGGGCAGAGGTCCGGCCGCGTGCGCGGGCTCCATGCCTGGCGTTGGCCGGCCCGCGGGTGCGGGTTCGTCGGTGGGGGTGGCTGGTTCTGGTGTCGGCGCGGGTGCGGGTGGTGCGGGTGGTGCGTGGGGTGGTGCGGGGGTGGTGGCCGGCTGCTGGGAGGTGTCGGCCTGTGCGGGGGTGGGTTCGGTGGGTTGGGTCAGGACGAAGGCGGCGG
>NZ_QXTH01000014.1 GCF_003946865.1 Antribacter gilvus | reverse complement strand
ACAGCGCCGATGGTACTGCCCTGGAGACGGGGTGGGAGAGTAGGACGCCGCCGGACACCCTTCACACGAAGACCCGCACCCACCAGGGTGCGGGTTTTCGTGCATTCCGGAGACATTTCCTTTCCAGGGCATCTCCGTAGTTGGGCCCGAGGCGCCGTGGCGCTCGGTATCCTGGGTGGGTGCGAAACGATATGGCCTCCACCGGCGCGGGCCTGCCCGAGTCCCCTTCTCTGTCAGAGGGTTCACGTTGGCGACGGCGGCAATTCGTCTCGCTCCTCGAGTTCGCGGGCTCCTCGCTCCGTCCGGACGGCGCCGCCTGCTGGCTCGACGACGACGGTCTCCCGGACCCCACGCATCCCGTCGAGACGTGGGTCACCGCGCGCATGGCGCACACCTTCGCGCTGGGTGCCCTCCTGGGCGTCCCGCGCGCGCAGGAACGTGCGGCTCTCGCCGTCCGTGGGCTGACCGACGTCCTCGCCGACGAGGAGCACGGTGGCTGGGTAGCGGGCAGAGGTCCTGAGGTGGGGGCCGTCGTCGGGCACAAGGCGGCGTATGCCCACGCCTTCGTGGTGCTGGCTGGTTCCACGGGGACCGTGGCCGGCATCGAGGGTGCGCCGGCCCTGCTGGCGGACGCGCTCCGGGTCTTGGACGAGAAGTTCTGGGAGCCCGACCAGAGGCTGCACCTGGACGAGCGGTCGCGGGACTGGTCGGTCGTGGAGCCGTACCGCGGCGTGAACGCGAACATGCACGGCGTGGAGGCGCTGCTCGCTGCCCACGGGGCAACCGGTGAGGGCGAGTGGCTGACCCGGGCGCAGGCGATCGGCGACCGGGTGATCGGCTGGGCAGAGGCCAACGCCTGGCGCATCCCGGAGCACTTCAACGCGTCCTGGGAGCCGCAGCTCGAGTACAACGCGGACCGGCCGCACGACCAGTTCAAGCCGTACGGCGCGACCCCCGGTCACGGCCTGGAGTGGTCCCGGCTGCTCGTCCAGCTCGATGTCGAGAGCGGGACCGACGGGGCGCGCACCGCGGCCGCGGCCTCGCTGTTCGACCGGGCCGTCGTGGACGGCTGGGACCCTGCGGGCGGTGGCTTCGTCTACACCACCGACTGGTCCGGCCGCCCCGTGGAGCCTCGACGGTTCCACTGGGTCGCGGCCGAGGCCGTCGCGACGGCCGACGTGCTGCACCGCGTCACGGGCGAGGACCGCTATGCCGACCTGGCGGCAGAGTGGTGGGAGTGGATCGGCGCGAACCTGCTCGACGTGGAGCGCGGTTCCTGGTTCCACGAGCTCGACACGGAGAACCGGCCGTCGGGCCGGACCTGGGTCGGCAAGCCTGACGTCTATCACGCCGCGCAGGCAGTGATCCTGCCGGAGCTGCCGCTCACCGGCAGCTTTGCGCTGTCAGCCCAGGAGGCTGGGCCGATCCTCACGGCCTGATCCTCACGGCCTGAGCAGCCGCCGCGCGAAGGCGCTCTCGGGCGAGGCCAGCACCTGGGCGGCCGGCCCGTCCTCGACGATCCGGCCGCGGTCGAGGACGACGACCCGGTCGGCGACCCGCACGTCGGCGGGGTCGTGCGTTACCAAGAGGGTGGTGCGCGGCTGCGCCTGGTGCATCGCCCGGATCAGCGACCGCACCTGCGCGGCGTTGTCCACGTCGAGCGCGGCGGACGGCTCGTCCATGAGGAGGACGTCGGGCGACGTCGCGAGGGCACGGGCGATCGCGACCCGCTGCGCCTGGCCGCCGGAGAGCTCGCGGGGTCGGCGGGCTGCGAGGGAGCTGCCGGACACCGCGGCGAGGTGCGCGGCCGCCACCTCCCGGGTCCGGGCGGCGCGCCCCGGCGACCAGCGGATCCTCGACGCGGGACCGAAGGCCACGTTGTCCAGCGCCGGCACGTGATCGAGCAGCGCCGCCCGCTGCGCCAGCCAGCCCACGTGGCGAGCCCGCGGTGGCACGTGCACGCCGTCGGCCGTGCCGGTGAGGACGCGGCCGCCGAGGGCGACCCGGACGTCGTCGGCCGGGCCTGGTTCGAGGAGGCCGGCGACCGCCCGCAGGAGCGTGGACTTCCCCGCGCCGTTGGGGCCCAGCACGACCACGAGCTCCCCGGCGGCGACCTCGAGCTCGAGGTCCACCCCGCGTGCGGGCACGCTGAGCCGCACGGACAGCGGCAGGGCCGCGGTCGCGCGCGCCCCCATCCCGGCCGCCGCCCCCGCCCCCGCCGAGAGAGGCCCGGGTCCGCCGGAAGAGGGGTCAGGACCGCGAGACAGGTCCTCCCCACGCCTGTCTCGCGGACCCACACCTATCCCGGCGCTCGGGGGACCGGCGGCCCCGGCCGACGTCCCGGCCGACGTCCCGGCCGACGCTCCGGCCTCCACCCGCCCGAACGGCCACGCCGCCGGCGCCGACCCGTATGCCACCACCACGATGACCAGCGCCACCACCACCATCACCAGCGAGAGCGCGACCGCGGCGTCGGGGTCGG
Organism: Antribacter gilvus; assembly: GCF_003946865.1. Classification (GTDB taxonomy): domain Bacteria; phylum Actinomycetota; class Actinomycetes; order Actinomycetales; family Cellulomonadaceae; genus Antribacter; species Antribacter gilvus. The sequence continues at coordinate 123,333 of NZ_QXTH01000014.1, read as the reverse complement.
CGGACCGGGCGAGGTAGACCTCGAGCGGCAGGGTCTGCGTGACGCCCTGCAGTGCCCCGGCAAAGGTCAGGGTGGCCCCGAACTCGCCCAGCGCGCGGGCGAACGACAGCACGGTGCCCGACGCCAGCGCCGGCCGCAGCCGCGGCAACGTCACCCGGAGCAGCACACGCGAAGGCCGGGCGCCGAGCGTCGCCGCGACGTCCTCGTGCTCGGTGTCGAGCGTCCGCAGTGCCCCCTCCAGCGTCAGCACCAGGAACGGCAGCGCCACGAACGCCTGGGCGAGCACCACGGCCGCCGTCGTGAAGGGGATCTGGAAGGGCAGGACCGCGCCGAGGAGGCCGCGGCGTCCGAGGAGCGTGAGCAGGGCGAGACCACCGACCACGGGCGGCAGCACCAACGGCAGGAGCACCAGCGCCCGAGCGACCCGGCGGCCGCGGAACCGGGCTCGGGCGAGGACGAGAGCCATCGGCGTGCCGAGCACCACACAGCACGCCGTCGCCGCCGCGGAGGTGCGCAGCGAGAGCCACAGGGCGTCCCGCGCGGCGGGAGCAGTGACCAGCCCCCAGAACGACCCGGCGTCCACGCCCACGACGAGGGCGAGCACCGGCAGGACGACCAGCAGCGCGCCGACCGCTGCCGGCACGAGCACCCAGCGCGGCAGCCCGCTCACGGCAGCCCGAACCCGGCCCCGGCGAGGGCCGCGCGGCCCTCCTCGCCGGTCAGCAGCTCGACCCAGGCCCGCGCGGCGTCCGGCTGCGCCGACCCCGTCAGGACGGCGACCGGGTACCGGTTGACCACGGACTGGGCCTCCGGGGTGTCGATCGCCAGGACCCGGTCCGGCTCGGACGCGGCGTCGGTCTCGTACACGAGCCCGGCGTCCGCCTCGCCGAGGGCGACCTTGGCGAGCACGTCCGTCACGCTCGCCTCCTCGCTCACCCGGTGCAGCGTGACCAAGGCGCCGTCGGCCAGGGCGTCCGCCGCGCGCCCGCACGGCACACGCGGGGCGCAGACCACGACATCGACGTCGTCCCTGCCCAGGTCGGCGAGGCCGGTGACGCCGGCTGGGTTGTCGCGTGGCACCACGACGGTCAGCCGGTTGGTGGCGAACGTGGTCGCGGGCTCCACGAAGCCGCCGTCGGACAGCCGGGCCATCGTGGTCTCGTCCGCGGTGGCGACCACGTCCGCGGGCGCGCCCGCCTCGACCTGGTCCGCGAGGTCGGCCGAGCCGCCGAAGGACAGCACCAGGTCCGTCCCGGGGTGCGCCGCCTCGAAGGCGGGCTCCAGGTCGCCGAGCGGCCCGCGCAGCGACGCGGCCGCGAGCACGGTCAGGCGGTCGTCGTCCGCCGCGCTGCCCGACGTCGTCCCGCAGCCACCCAGCACCGCCGCGGCACCCAGGAGGGTCGCCACGAGGAGGTTCCGGCGTCGTGCATCCACAGCGCGAGGCTACGCGACGGGGCGACCCGCGCCCGCCCGGGCCCGGGGCCCGTCCCGGCGCGCGAGAATGGGCGCATGAGGATCTCTGCACGCGCTGACTACGCGGTCCGGGCGGCCGCCGAGCTGGCCTCCGCCGACCACGACGGGCCGGTCCGTGCCGAGACCCTGGCCAAGGCCCAGGACATCCCGCACCGCTTCCTGGAGGGGATCCTCGCCGACCTGCGCCGGGACGGGCTCGTCACGAGCCAGCGCGGCGCCGGCGGCGGGTACACGCTGTCGCGCCCTGCGGACCGGATCACCCTCGCCGACGTGGTGCGGGCCGTGGACGGGCCGCTGGTGTTCGTCCGCGGGACGCGGCCGTCGGACCTGGAGTTCCGCGGGGCGGCGGCACCGCTGCTGCACGTCTGGGTGGCCCTGCGGGCGAGCGTGCGCGCCGTGCTCGAGGACGTCACGCTGGCCGACCTCGCGTCGGGCACGCTGCCGGAGAGCGTCCGCCTCCTCACGGTGGACGACGCCGCGTGGGAGAACGCCTGACCTGTCCGCATGTCGGGCGCAATGCTCAGCATGTGGAATCCCTCTATACCCGATCGATTTGGTGGGTTACTTTTCCACCATGCGCACCCTCGTCCTCCTGGCCCTGGTAGGCCTCGGCGCCCAGCTCGTCGACGGCAGCCTCGGCATGGCCTACGGCGTCACGTCCACCACCCTGCTGCTGGCGGTCGGGGCCAACCCGGCCACGGCGTCGGCGACCGTGCACCTCGCGGAGATCGGCACCACCCTCGCGTCAGGAGCCGCGCACTGGCGGTTCGGCAACGTCGACTGGAAGGTCGTCGCCCGGATCGGCATCCCGGGCGCGATCGGTGCCTTCGCGGGCGCCACGTTCCTGTCGTCGCTCTCCACCGAGGTCGCCAAGCCGGTGATGGCGTTCCTCCTCCTGGGCCTGGGCCTCTACGTGCTGCTCCGCTTCACCGTCCAGGGCCTGCCCGTCCGGCGCGAGGCGCCGCTGCGCCGCCGGTTCCTCACCCCGCTCGGCCTCGTCGCCGGCTTCCTGGACGCCACCGGCGGTGGTGGCTGGGGCCCGGTCGGGACGCCCGCGATCCTCGCGAGCGGCCGGATGGAGCCTCGCAAGGTGATCGGCTCCATCGACACCAGCGAGTTCTTCGTGGCCGTGGCCGCGAGCGTCGGCTTCCTCGTGGGCCTCGGCAGCCAGGGAGTGAACGCCGGCTGGGCCCTCGCGCTGCTGGTCGGCGGTCTCATCGCTGCCCCGATCGCGGCCTGGCTCGTGCGCATCGTGCCGCCGCGCGTGCTCGGCTCGCTCGTTGGCGGCCTGATCGTCCTGACCAACTCCCGGACGCTGCTCGGCTGGGCAGGGGCGGGCGAGCCCGTGCAGTGGGCCGTCTACGGGCTGGTGTGGGTGGCGTGGGCCGCGGCGGTCGCCTGGTCGTTCCGGGCGCACCTCGCGCTGCGGTCGATCCCGGGGGACAAGCCGGCGGGCAAGCCGGCTGAGGAGCCCACCCGCTGACCACCCCTCCACCGCCCTTGCCGCGGATACCTTGGGCGCATGAGTGTTCCGAGCGCCGCCGTCGTCACCGTGTCCGACCGCTGCTCCCGCGGCGAGGCCGAGGACCGGTCGGGCCCGCTCCTGGTCCAGCTCCTCGCGGAGGCGGGCCTCCACGACGTGGTCACCCTGGTGGTGCCCGACGGCGCGGGGTCCGTCCGCGACGCCCTCACCACCGTGCTGGGTCAGGGCGCCCGGCTGGTCCTCACGACCGGCGGCACCGGGCTCGCGCCGCGCGACCTGACACCTGAGGGGACTCGCGAGGTGCTGGAGCTGGAGGTCCCCGGGCTCGCGGAGGCGATCCGCCGGTACGGGGCGGACCACGGGGTCCCCACCGCGGTGCTCTCCCGCGGTCTCGCCGGGGTCGCCAGCGGCTCCGGCGGCCGGGCGCTCGTGGTCAACCTGCCCGGCTCCACCGGCGGGGTGCGCGACGGCGCCGCGGTGCTGCTCCCGCTCTGGCCGCACCTGAGGTCCCAGCTCGACGGCGGGGACCACTGACGGCGGGGACCACTGACGGCCGAGACCACCGACGCCAGCGACCTGCTCAGCCGCCCGCGAACGGTGGGAGCACGTCGACCAGGGCGCCGTCGGGCACGACCGTGTCGTCCGTGGCGCGGCTGCCCGCCACCAGGAGCGCGCACCTCGACAGCACCGGCGCGAGGCCCGGGCGGCTCGCGGCGAGGGCCCTGCGGAGGGCCGCGACCGGCGTCGGGCCGCCGACCTCCAGCTGCTCGGAGGCGACGCCCGCGGCCTCCCGGGCACCGGCGAAGTAGCGGACCGTCAGCATCACGACTCCCCGGCTCCGAAGCCGTACCGGTGCCAGTCCCCGGACTTGCCGCCCGACTTCGCCACCAGCCGCACGTTCGCGAGCTCGACGGCCTTGTCGAGGCCCTTGACCATGTCGATCACCGCGAGGCCCGCCACCGCGACGGCGGTGAGGGCCTCCATCTCCACGCCGGTGCGGTCGGCGGTGCGCACGGTCGCGGTGATCTCGACGCCGTCGTCGACCACCTCGAGGTCGACCACCGCACCGTGCACGCCGATCACGTGCGCGAGCGGTAGCAGCTCCGGGGTGCGCTTCGCGGCGGCGATGCCCGCGATGCGCGCGACGGCCAGGACGTCGCCCTTCGGCACGTCGTCGTCGCGCAGGGCGGCCACCACGTGCGGTGGGCAGATGACCCGTCCTGCCGCCGTGGCGGAGCGGACGGTGGGCTGCTTCGCCGTGACGTCGACCATGCGGGCCTGGCCTCGCTCGTCGAGGTGCGTGAGATCCACGCGCCCAGGATCCCATGCGCCTCCCACACTGCGAGTCGAGGGCTCCGGCAACAGGCTGGGAGCGAGCGGTCGAGACCAGGCTGCCGGAGCCACCGGCGAGAGGACGACCCATGAGCAGCGACACCCGGACCACCACCGACCACGACGAGATCCGCCGCTGGGTGGAGGAGCACGACGGCCGGCCCGTCAGCGTGCGCGGCACAGAGGGCGCCGCCGAGGCAGGTGTTCTGCGCATCGACTTTCCGGGCGGGTCCGGGGACGACCGGTTCGAGGAGGTCTCCTGGGACGACTGGTTCGCGAAGTTCGACGAGGAGAAGCTGGCCTTCCTCTACCAGGCGCAGAAGGCCGACGGCGGTGACAGCACCTTCTTCAAGCTGGTCTCCCGGTGAGGGCCGTAGTCACCGGCGGGGCGGGGTTCGTCGGCAGCAGGCTGTGCGAGGTGCTCCTGGACGGCGGCGCCGAGGTGGTGTGCCTCGACAACCTCCTGACCGGGTCGCTCGGCAACCTGGCACACCTGCGCGGCCGGCCGGAGCTGCGGTTCGAGCTCTGCGACGTCACGGAGGACCTCGACGGCGGCCAGGTCCGTGCCGCCCTGCGCGGCGGGGTCGACCTGGTGCTGCACCTGGCGTCGCCCGCCTCTCCCGTCGACTACCTGGAGCACCCGCTCGAGACGCTCGACGCCGGGTCCCGGGGGACACGGAACGCCCTCAGGCTGGCCGACGAGCACGGAGCGCGGTTCGTCCTGGCGTCCACCTCCGAGATCTACGGCGATCCACAGGTCCATCCACAGCGCGAGTCGTACTGGGGGAACGTGAGCACGGTGGGGCCGCGGAGCGTCTACGACGAGGCCAAGCGGTTCGGCGAGGCGCTGACCGCCGGCTACCGGCGCGCCCACGGGACCGACACGGGGATCGTGCGGATCTTCAACACCTACGGGCCGCACATGCGCGCCCACGACGGGCGCGTGGTGCCCACGTTCGTGCGGCAGGCGCTCGCGGGGGAGCAGCTGACCGTCGCGGGGGACGGCTCCCAGACCCGTTCGCTCTGCTATGTCGACGACCTGGTCGAGGGCCTGCTCGCCTTCGCCCGCAGCGGTCACCCCGGTCCGATGAACCTCGGCAACCCGCACGAGCTGACCGTCCGGCAGATCGCGGAGGACGTGATCACGGCGACGAGGTCGTCGTCGTCCCTGGTGCAGGTGGAGCGGCCGGAGGACGACCCCTGCCTCCGCTGCCCCGACATCAGCCTCGCGCGCGCTGAGTTGGGCTGGGAGCCGAGGGTGGCCTGGGAGACGGGGCTCGCCCGGACCGTGGCGTGGTTCCGGGAGCTGGACCGCTCCGCGGCGTGAACCCGCGGCGCGGCACCTCACCGCGCAGCCGCCCGGCCGACCACGGCGTCGCACGCCGCCACCACCTCGTCCACCGTCACGTCGGCGAGGGCGGGGTCGAGCGTCGTGCCGTTGGGGTCGCGCAGGGGGTCGCCCGGTTCGCCGTGCCAGATGACGGCGTGCCGCGGCAGGTCGATCACCGGGCCCCACGTCGAGGGCGGCGTCGGCCCGAACAGGGTGACCGACGGCGTCCCGTAGGCCGTGGCGACGTGGGCCACGCCCGTGTCGGCGCTGACGAGCAGCCGGGCCGTCCCGACCACGTCGGCGAGGGTGGGCAGGTCGAGCCGCCCGGAAGCGTCGCTCACCACCCCGCGCGCCGAGGCCGGGGGGTGCCCGGACGGCTCCAGCCACGGTCCGACGACGGTCTGCCGCACCCGGGTGCACAGCTCCCGTTCCGCGGCGGAGCCGGTCAGCACCACGTGGTGCCCCTGGCCGGCGAGGTGGGCGACCACCTGGGCCCAGCGCTCCGGTGGCCAGCGCCGGGCCGGGGCAGCGGCGCCCGGGTGCACCACGACGTGGTCGTCACGCCCCCCGGCAGGGTCCGCCGGGCCGAGGCGCAGATCTCCGGGCCCGCACCGTCCGCCCCTGCTCGCGACCAGGCGGCACCAGCGCAGCACCTCGTGCTCGCTCTCGTCCCAGTCGGGGCCCTCGTTGCCCACCTCCGCGTTGGCGAAGGCCACGAACGCGGAGGGCCGGGTCCCCAGCAGGACCCGGTGGCTCTCCGGTCCGCTCCCGTGGAGATTCACGGCGATGCTGCCGGGCGCGTCCTGCGAGCCGCCCGGACCGGCCCACGGCCACGGGAGCGGCTCCAGTCCCCGGGCGGGCACGACGGCGTCCACGATGCCGAGGTCCGTCAGCCAGTCACCGATCGCCTGCGGCGCCGCGAGCACCACCCGGTGCCCCGGCCACGCTCGCCGGATCCCGCGCAGCGCCGCGACGCCGGTCAGGGCGTCGCCCAGACCGAGGGCGCGGAGCACCAGGACGGTCACGGCCAGGACGCCTCCCCGGAGGCCATCACGAGCATCTCCCGGATCTCGCTCCCGGCAGGTTGCGTCAGAGCGGCGACGACGGCGCCCGCGGTCGCGGCAGGGTCGTTGAGGTCGGCGTCGGGCCCGGGCTTGTACTGGTCGGCGCGGCCGTCGAAGAACGGCGTGCGCATGCCGCCCGGGATGAGGCACGTGACGCCGACGCGGCCCGCGTACTCCGCGGCGAGCGCCTGGCTGAACCCGCGGATCGCCCACTTCGACGCGCAGTAGGCCGTGGCGTCCCCGGCGCCGCGCAGGGCGAGGGTGGACGCGACGGTGACCACGGTGCCGCGACGCTCCTCCAGGTGCGGCAGGGCGGCCCGGATCACCGCGACCGTGCCGAGCAGGTTCACGCGGATCACCTTCTCCCAGCGCTCCGGCTCGATGTCGAGCAGCGGGCCGCACGCGTCGATGCCGGCCGCGGTGACCACGGCGTCGGGCGGCCCCACCTGGTCCACCAGGGACCGGACGGCGGCCTCGGCGGCCCCCGGGTCGGCGAGGTCGACGCCGGCGAACGGCACGTCGGCCCGCGGCTCGGCCAGGTCGAGCACGGCTGGGGTCCCGCCCGCGGCGCGGACGGCGTCGACCAGCGCCGCGCCGAGGCCGGACGAGCCGCCTGTGACGAAGACGGTGCCGACGGGCCGGGGGACGGGCATGGTCGCCGGGGCGGGTGCGGTGGTCGGTGCTGACGTCATGCTGAGGTCCTCTCGGTAGGCGGGTCGAAGTGCGGGCGCCGGAAGCTGCCGGTGACGGGGCCCTGTCGCGGCTCCGTGTGGGAGGGTGCGCGGACCTGGCCCACGAGCTCCGCCCCGCTCGCGGGGTGGGCGCTGTCCCGCGCCCGGTCCACGAGCTGCGTCGTGGACCGGCCGGGAAGGTAGGGAAGCACCACGATGCGCCCCCCGTTCTCGCGCACCACGGCGGACTCGGGCAGGTCGGCGACGGTGTAGTCGCCGCCCTTGGCCCAGACGTCGGGCCGCAGCTCCGCCAGCGCGCGCGAAGGGTCTTCCTCGTCGAACACGACCGCCGCCTCGACGCAGTCGAGGGCCTCGAGGACCCGGACGCGGTCGGACGCCGGGACCAGCGGGCGGCCCGGCCCCTTGAGCTGCCGCACCGAGCGGTCGGAGTTCACGAGCACCACGAGGTGGTCGCCGAGCCGGCGGGCCGCCTCCAGGGTGGCCACGTGCCCCGCGTGCAGCAGGTCGAAGCAGCCGCCGGTCGCGACCAGGACGCCGCCCGACGCCCGCAGCCGCGCCCCCAGCTCCGCGAGCGAGGGCCGCCCGCCGGGCCGCCCGCTCCGCGGACCGCCTGGCGTCCCCCCGGGGGCGCTCGCCTCGGAGGGCGACGACCGGCGCTCCTCCAGCCCTCGCCGGAAGCCCTCGGCGCCGCCCGAGGCCACCCAGGCGCTCGCGGCGACGACCGCCTCGTGCACCGCTGCGCCGGGGGCGTCGCCGCGGGCCAGGCGGTCGGTCACGGTCACGGCGAAGCGGTCCCCCGCACCGCAGGGGTCGCCTCCGGGGCCCGCGGCGGCGGGCACGTGCTCCCCGGCACCGCGCCCGACGGCGAGGAACGCCCCGCGCTCACCCGCCGTGATCGCCACGGCGTGCGCCGACCACGCGCGCACGAGCAGGGCGGCCAGCGCCCCGGCACCGGCGGCATCGGCGTCGGCCCCGTCGGGGAGGGTGACGGCGGCCTGCTGCGCCTCCGCGAGGTTCGGGGTGACGATCGCCGCCCCGGGGACCGGGGTGCCGCCGCGGGGGTGCGGGTCCCAGACGAGCGGCACCCGGAAGGCCGCCTCCGTGAGGAGGTCGCGCAGGACCGGGTCGCGCGTCACGCCGCCGCCGTAGTCGGCCACGAGCACCGCGTCGCAGTCGTGCAGGGCGGCGCGCACCCCGGCCGCCGCCCGGCCCGACCGCAGGCCCGTGGGGGTGCCGGGGCCGCCGTCGTCCACCCGGACCAGGCTCTGGCCGGCGCTGCGGATGCGGGTCTTGCGGCGCGTGGCACCCTCGTGGCCCAGCGCCACGACGGTGACGCCCTTGAGCTGGCGCTGCAGCTCCTGGCCGTCGGCGTCGTCGGCCACGGGTGCGACGAGCGTGACGTCGGCGCGCTGCGCGGCAAGGATTGCGGCGAGCCCCGCGCCGCCGGGGCTCTGCCGCACCACGTCCACGTCGACCACCGGTACCGGTGCGTCCGGGCTGAGCCGCGTGACCGTTCCGTCGACGTCCCGGTCGAGCAGCAGGTCGCCCACCACGGTGAGCCGCGGCCGCCCGGTCATGTCCGGGCCCCCGTCCGGGACCCGGCCCGGGTCGCCGCCCGGACCCCGGCCACGCGGCCGGCGTCGTGCTGCTCCACGCGGGCGTCGATCGCCGCGCACAGCGTGTGCACCGCGACGAGGTGCACCTCCTGGACCGTCGACGTGGACTCCGCCGGGACGGTGAGCGCGTCGTCGCAGAGCGCGGCGAGAGGGTTCGGCGCGGGGCCGGTGAGGGCCCAGGTCGTCAGGCCGAGCTCGCGCCCGCGCCGGGCCGCGACGAGCACGTTGGCGCTCGACCCGGACGTCGAGAGGCAGAGCAGGACGTCGCCCGGGCGGCCGTGGGCCGCGACCTGGCGGGCGAACATCTCGTCCTGCCCGTAGTCGTTGACGATCGCCGTGAGGCTGGACGTCTCGGCGTGCAGCGAGATCGCGGCGAGCGGGACGCGCTCGCCCTCGAACCGGCCCACGAGCTCGGCGGTGAGGTGCTGCGCCTCGGCGGCGCTGCCGCCGTTGCCCGCCACGAGCAGGCGATGGCCGGCCAGCATGCGGTCGGCCAGGTCGCTGCCCCAGGTCTCGAGGCGGCCCACGTCCGCCGACAGGCTGTCGAGGCCGACGGCGAGGTCGGCGCGGTGCCGGCGCAGCCACCGACGGGCGCCGGGGCGACCGGGCTGCAGCGCCGTGGGGAGGTCGGGCTGGGAGCTCATCGGGCACCTCCCGCGATGCCGAGGTAGTCAGGTTGTCCGACGAGGTGACTACCTCGGCTTCCGGCCCGTGCCGAGGTAGTCAGCTTGTCGGACGGACGCACTATCTCGGCGGGGGTGCGGAGGAGCGCCGCGTACGCCTCGTAGGTGCGGCGCGCCACGGTGCCCCAGCCGTACAGCCGCTCGGCCCGGACGCGGGCGGCGGCGCCGAGCTCCCGGCGCAGCCGCGGGTCGGTCAGACGCCGGAGCGCGTCCGCGACGGCACCGGGGTCGTGCGGAGGCACGAGGATGCCGGTGCGCTCGTGCACCACCGAGTCGAGCATCCCGCCCACCGCGGAGGCGACGACCGGTCGCCCGCACGCGGCCGCCTCCAGCGGGACGATCCCGAAGGGCTCGTACCAGGGCGTGCAGGCCACCACGTCGACGCTGCGGAGGAGGGCCGGGACGGCGTCGTGCGCCACGGAGCCGAGGAACGTCACGCGGTCGCCCACGCCCCGTCGCGCCACGAGCTGCTGCAGGCGGCGCACCTCGGGGTCGGAGTCCAGCCGGGCGGCGGGCGGGCCGCCGGCGACGAGAAGCTCCACGGCCTGGCCCTCGCCGCGCTCGGCGAGCAGCGCGAGCGCCTCGACCAGGGTGTCCACGCCCTTGCGCTCCACGAGCCGGCCCAGGGACAGCAGGCGCAGCGGCCCGCCGTGGCCGTCCTGGCGGGCCCGGTCGGCGCCCGGCGTGAAGACGCCCAGGTCCACGCCGCACGGGACCACGCGGACGCGGGTGGCGGCGGCACCGAGGGCACGCAGCTCCCGGACCTCGTCCTCGCAGGTGGCGACCACCAGGTCCACCTCGCGGCACAGGGCCGCCTCGAGCGCGACGCGCTCGGGCGGGCTGGTGTCCGCCGTGCCCTGGTGCCGCCGCTTGACGACGCCGAGCGCGTGGAAGGTCTGGACCACCGGCACCGGAGGTGTCCCGCCCGACACCCAGCGGGACGCCCGCAGGGCCGCGAGACCGGACATCCAGAAGTGGGCGTGCACCAGGTCGGGTCGCTGGGCAGGGTCGCCGAACCGCTCGGCGAGGTCGTTGCCGAGGTCGCGCATCCAGGGGAGAAGCTCGTCCTTCGGCAGCGGTTCGGCGGGCCCGGCGTCGATGTGGACCACGTCGACCCCGTCGGTGAGGGTCACCCGTTCAGGGAGCGTGGGGTCGTCCCGCCGGGTGTAGACGTCCACGCGGTGCCCGTCGGCGGCGAGGTGCCGCGCCAGCTCGGCGACGTGGACGTTCTGCCCTCCGGCGTCGGCGCCCCCGAGGGCGGCCAGCGGGCTGGCGTGCTCTGAGACCATGGCGATCTTCATGAGGTCACCTCCTGTGTCAGCAACGAGGTCCAGCGGTCCAGGAACCGGTCCAGGGGGTAGTTCGCGAGGACGTGCTCGCGCGCGGCCTTGCCGTAGGAGGCCGCCTCGGCGGGGTCGGCGAGCCAGCGCCGCGCCACGGCGACCAGCTGGTCGGGGTCGGCGCTGAGGACGCCCGCCTCGGGCGGTACGGCTGCGTACGCCTCGGTGACGGGCAGCGCGAGGACGGGCAGGCCCAGGGCCATGGCCTCGAGCAGCGACAGGCCCAGGCTGGTCCAGCGGAACGGGTGGAGGTAGGCGCGGGCTCCCGCGAGCCGGTCGTGCAACCGGTCCTGCGGCACGTCGTGCAGCCGCTCGGCCGACCGGGCCGCCACCGGCCCCATCGAGGCGAGGTGCTCGGCCAGCCGGGACGTGCCCATCCCGTAGACCTCGACCGGGATCTCGCGTGCCACCCGGAGCAGCACGTCCGTGCCGGCCACGCGCCACCGCCGCACCGGCTCGTTGACGACGACGGCAAGACGGTCGCGCTCGCCGGTGTACCGGGGGCCGGGGTCGGGGATGCCGTGCTCGATGACCGTCGTGCGCGCGCAGCCCGTGTCCCACATGAGGGCGTTGAACCAGGTCACGTGGACGATCGGGACGTGACGCCCGGTGCAGGCGTCCTCGTCGGCCACGGGGTGCCGCGTCCCGGCCGCGTGCCCGGTCGGCGCGTTGTGCTCCAGGTAGACGGCGGGGACGTCCACCCCGGCGCGCCGCCCGGTCCACTGCTCGAGCAGCTGCGCCTCGTGCGGACGCTGGAGCACCACGACGTCGACCCCGCCGGCGTCGAACGCCCGCCGGAGCGCGCTCGGCCCCAGCTCGTGCACGGAGGCGGGCCAGTCCCAGGTGCGGGCCCGGCCGCGGCCGTCGGCCGGCCGGCCCGGCAGCACGGGCACGAGGTACTCGTGCTCGCCCTGGACGAAGGCGGTGGTCCACGAGCCGTGGACGTGCCACAGGAGGATCCTCATGCGTGTGCTCCTTCGATCCCGATCCTCGCCGCCCCCGTGGGTGCCCGGTGGGGCGGGCCCGCGAGACGCACGACGGCGTCGGACACCTCGTCCGGCGTGACCGACGCGAGGCACGGGTGGCCCGCCACCGGGCACGTCCGGGCGCGGGTGCCGCGGCACGCGGCCGACTGGTCTCCGAGCAGCAGGTACGGCACCCCGTAGGGAGCCCACCGGGACGCCGGGACGACGGGGGCGAACAGGCTCACCACCGGCGTGCCGACGGCGGCAGCCAGGTGCGCGGGGCCCGTGTTCCCGACCACCACGCAGGCCGCGGCCTCCAGGACCGCGGCGAGCTCGGCCAGGCTGGTGCGCCCGCCGAGGTCGACGGCGTGGTCGCCCGCGACGAACGCCGTGAGCTCCCGCTCCGCCGCCGAGCCGGTGACCACGACCTGCCACCCGTCGTGGGCGAGGCGCTCGGCGAGGGCCCGCGCGTCGCGCGGCGAGGGTGCCCGGGCGGGCACGGAAGCCCCGGGGTGCACGACGACAGAGCGCGCCCCGGGCACCGGGACGGACGGCAGTGGGACGGACGGCAACCGGACGGCCGGCAGCTGGACGGCCGGCAGCGGGCGGCGCACGGCGAGCCGGCCGTCGTCGTCGGGCGGCAGCTGTGCCCCGGCGGCCCGGGCGAGCTGGAGGGCGGCCTCCGCCTCGTGGAGGCCCGGCGGGCGCTGGTGGCGGACGTCGAGCAACGAGCCGGGGTAGTCCTCGCTGGTCGCGACGACCCGGCGCACGCCACCCAGCCGGGCGAGGAGCGCCATCGGCAGGGGCGACTGGTGGTACGACGTGAAGATCACCGCCAGGTCGTAGCGGCGGGCCACGAGGGCCGCGACGAGGTCGACCACGGCCTCCCGGTCCACCCGGGGCGGCTCGAAGCCGGACCACGGGGCGTCGAACCGCAGCACCTCGTCCACTCCCGGGAGCAGCGCCGCGGCCTGCAGCCCCGAGCCCGAGACCAGGAGGTCCACCTGGCCGTAGGTGGACGCGAGCGCCCGCACGGCGGGGCCGGCGAGGAGCACGTCGCCGTCGCTGTCGAGCCGCACGGCGAGAGCGCGGGTGCGGGTGCGGCGGGCCGTCACAGCAGGGTCACCGCCTCGTCCAGGGTGGTCGCCACCGCGGGGGCGGCGGACACCTCCTCGTGGCGGGTCACCTCGGTGGGCACGAGGACGCACCGTGCGCCGGAGGCGATGGCGGCACCCATGTCAGCGCCGATGTCGCCCACCACCGCGCACTCCGCGGGAAGGACCCCCAGCTCGGCCGCGGCCTGGAGCACGAGGCCAGGCTCCGGCTTGCGGCAGGGGCAGCGGTCCTCGGGGACGTGGGGGCAGCGCTGCCAGGTGTCGAACGGGCCGAGGAGGCGGCGGACGCGCTCGTCGACGGCGTCGACCTGCGCCGCGGTGACGATGCCGCGGCCGATCGCCGACTGGTTCGACACGACGCCCACGAGCACGCCGTCGGCCCGGAGGGCGTCCAGCACCCGCCGGGCGCCGGGAACCGGGACGACCGCGTCGGGGTCGCCGTTGTAGGGCACGTCGTGGACCAGGGTGCCGTCGCGGTCGAAGAGCACCGCCCGCAGGGGTGGCGGCCAGGCCGGGGCGCCCCGGCCGCCCAGGATCCGTCGCCAGCGCCAGGTGCCGGCGGCGCGGTGGGCCACGGCCGCGAACGGGATGAGGGGGCTGGTCACGGCCATGCGGCGGAGCTCGGCGCCGAAGCCGTCGTCGCCCGGGCGAGGGCCGGGGGCGAGGCGGCGGGCGAGGAAGTCGGCGGTGAGGGCGGCCCAGGCCGCGCCGCCGAGGGCCGCGAGGCGGGCTCCTGTCACGTTCGAGAACGTCATCAGGTGACGTGAGACGCCGGATGGCGGGACAGATGGCGTTCTCGAACCGGACAGCGCGGCCATGGCCAGCCCGGTGACCGCGGTCGCCGCCGCCGCGACCGTCGCCGCGTGCCACGGCAGCCGGCCCCGGCCCGTCTCGGCGAGGTCGCGCCAGCGGGGGCCGTGGAGCGCGCGCAGGAGCGCGTCGTCCTGGTTCCCGGCCTGGGACCGCAGGCTCGCGAGGTCGTTGGCCGGGCGGACGGGGTGCTGCACGAACCGGCTGCCCCGGCCGAGGCGCCACCCGGCGCGGCGCACGCGGAGCGCGACGTCGGCGTCCTCTCTATAGGCGCGCGGGAACCGCTCGTCGAAGCCGTGCACCGCCTCGAGGGTCGTCCGCCGGTACGCGAGGTCGGCGGTGGCCCAGGCGGCGTCCTGCAGGCCCGCGGTGCCGCGCTCGAGGTCGGTCGGCGGCCGGTGACCGGGCAGGGGGACCACGATCCGGCCCTGCACACCGCCGACGTCGGCCGCCGCGCCCACCAGATCGTGCGCCAGGGCGAGCGCCCAGCCGGGCGGGACCACGACGTCGTCGTCCAGGAAGGCGACCCAGGCCGACCGGACGCTGCGCCAGCCCGCGTTCCGGGCGGCGGCCGGGCCGCGCCCGCCCGTCCGGACCACCCGGACGCCGTCCAGCGGGCCGAGGTCCAGCTCCTGCCGGGGGCCCGAGGCGGGGACGGGCCGGTCGTCGACCACGACGACCTCGTCCGGCCGGGGTCCCTCGGCCCACGAGTCGCGGAGGGAGGCGAGGAGCGCCGGCAGCTGGGGGCGGCCGACGGTCGGCACGACGACGGAGTACGACGGCGTCATCCGGCACCTCCCGCCGCGAAGAGGTCTCCCCGGCGGACGAGGTGGGGACCCAGGACGAGGAGGTCGACGGGCGCCGAACCGAAGAGCTCGAGGGCGTCTCGCGGGTCGTCCACCATGGGGCGGCCCGCGGTGTTCAGGCTCGTGTTGATGACGACGGGGAGGCCCGTGCGCGCCTTGAAGGCGCTGATCATGGCGTGCAGGCGCGGCTGCGACCCGTCCACGGTCTGGATGCGGGCCGTGCCGTCGACGTGCACGGTGGCGGCGATCCGCTCGCGCCACTCCGGCGCGACCTGGTGCACGAACAGCATGTACGGGCTGGGGACCGGACCGCCCGCGAAGATCTCCGCCGCGTCCTCCAGGAGCACCATCGGCGCGATGGGCCGGAACTGCTCGCGGCCCTTCACGATGTTGAGCCGCTCGGTGTTCTCGCGCGGGCCGGGGTGCGCCAGCAGGGAGCGCTGCCCCAGGGCGCGCGGCCCGAACTCGGACCGGCCGTCGAACCAGGCCACCACGCCGTCGCCCGCCAGGACGTCGGCCACCTGCTCGGGCAGGTCCGGGGGCGTCGTGAACGGTACGCGCGCCGTCCGGAGCCACGCGGCGAGCTGCTCGTCGGTCCAGGAGCGGCCCAGCGCCGCGGAGCCCATCGGCTCGATCGGCACCCCGGCCTCGGCGGTGAGCTGCAGGGCCGCGCCGAGCGCCGTGCCGGCGTCGCCCGCGGCGGGCTGCACCCACACGTGCTCGAATGGGGAGCCGCGCCACACCCGCGAGTTGGCGACGCAGTTCAGGGCGGTGCCGCCCGCGAGCGCCAGCGCGTCGTCGCCGGTGCGGCTGTGCAGCCAGGTGGCCAGCTCGACGAGGATCTCCTCCAGCCGGGCCTGGACGGAGGCGGCGAGGTCCGCCTGGTCGGCGGGCAGCGTACCGTCCGTGTCGTTGTGGCTTCCGCCTGGCCCTGGTTCGCCCGGACCCTGCGGGGGGCGCGTGCCGGGGTCGCCCAGCATCCCGGGCTCGGCGGCCGCGGCCCACCGGGACCAGTCGGGCGCCTCCGCGAAGAAGCCACCTTCCGGGGTGGTGCGGAAGAGCTCGCGCAGCTCGGGCAGGAACCGGGCCCGGCCGTAGGAGGCCAGCGCCATGACCTTGTACTCGTCGCTCGACCGCAGGAACCCGAGGTGCTCCGTGAGCGACTCGTAGACCAGTCCCAGCGAGTGGGGCAGCTCCTGGCTCGCGAGGACCTCCAGCCGGCCGTGGTCGTACCTGCCCGCCAGGTGCGAGGAGCGCTCGCCGCGCCCGTCCAGCGACAGGACGCTGCAGACCTCGTACGGCGACGCGAGGGCCGCCGACGCCGCGTGGGCCACCTCGTGCGGCACGAACCGCACCGTCGCCGGGCTCAGCCCCGGGAGGGCGGTGGCGAGGAACTGGGGTGCCCGCTCCGCGTACCGCAGACGCAGCCAGTCCCACGGGTCCGGCAGGCCCATCTCGTCGGACGGCTTGGCCAGGGCCGGGTCGAACGAGTACGCGACGGCGTCGAGGTCGCCGGGCTCGAGCCCGCCCACGTCGAGGCACCAGCGCATGGCCTGCTCGGGGAGCTCCCAGGCGGCGAAGGGCACCGGCCGCTTGCCGTGCTTGCGGCGGGAGAACCGTTCCTCCTCCGCTGCCGCGATGATGCGCCCGTCGACGACCAGGGCGGCCGACGGGTCGTGGAACAGGGCGTTGACCCCGAGAACTCGCATCGTGACCCTCCGCGTGGGCGGCGTCACCGGGCGTCTTCCGGTTCCCTCACGGTGGTGTCGAGGAGAAGCACTCGCATCTTGAACCGCTTCTCCGCGGGGCCTCGCTGTGGGTGAGGCGGTGGGCGCGCGAGCGGGCCGCACGCATGCCAGCGTGGAGAGGACCGACAAGCCCCTGGCACAGGAGGTGCGCCGTGAGCGAGAACCCCGACAGGACGACGCCGTACGACCCGGACGACGACCCGGACACCCAGCCCGCGTCGCTCAACCCGCGGGAGGGCGAGCAGGCGTCCGGGCAGCCCACGGAGGGCCGGGGCGAGTACGAGGACACGGACGCCGACCCGGCGAACCTCAACCCCCGCGTGGGCGAGCAGGCACGGGGCGACCGCGAGTGAGCGGCACGAGCGGAGTCGTCGCCCCCGGGCCGCTGCGCGCCGACGTCGTCGTGGTGGGCGCCGGGCTGACCGGGACGGTCACCGCGCTCCTCCTCGCGGAGGGCGGGGCGAACGTCACCGTGCTCGACGCCGGGACGGCCCGCGGCACCACGACCGCCCGGTCCACCGGGAAGCTCTCGGTGCTGCAGGGCACCCGCCTCGCCCGCGTCGCCAAGCACGGCGACGAGGTGCTCCGGGCGTACGTGGCCGCGAACTTCGCCGGGATCGGCTGGCTGCGCCGCACCCTGGAGGACCTCGACGTGCCCGTCGAGAACCGGGACGACATCACGGTGGCGACCGCGGCCGAGCACGTGCCCGACGTCGACGCCGTGCTCGAGGCCTGCTCCCGCCAGGGCCTCGCCGCGGAGTGGGAGGAGCACCCGCCCGTCCCCGAGCCTGCCTTCGGCGCGGTCCGGCTCCCGGGGCAGGCCCAGGTGGACCCGCTGCGGATGCTCTCGGCCCTGCGGTCACGTCTCCGCGCGCGCGGCGTCCGGGTGCACGACGGCGTCCGGGTGCGCCAGGTGCGGAGGTCGTCGTCGGGCGTGGCGCTCCGCACCACCCGCGGGACCGTGCTCGCGGACCGCGTCGTCCTCGCGACCGGGGTGCCGCCGGGCCGCCTCGGCGGCCTGTTCCTCCGGCTCGAGGCGGGCCGGACCTATCTGACCTCGTGGGAGCTGGCCGACCGGTCGGCGCTGCCGGCAGGCTTCGCGGAGACCATGTCGATCACGGCGGGGTCCCCGGTCCGTTCGCTGCGCACCTCGGGGAACCTGGTCGTCGTCGGCGGGGAGGGGCACGCGGTCGGCCGGGAGGCGAGCCCCGCGGCCCGCGTCGCCGCGCTCGACGAGTGGGCGCGCGCGCACCTGCCCGTCGGCGTCCGGCGCCATGCCTGGTCGGCGCAGGACTACCGGAGCGACACGGACCTCCCCCTCGTCGGCCCGGCGGTGCCCGGCGACGACCGGGTGCTCGTCGCCACCGGGTACGACAAGTGGGGCCTCACCAACGGCGCGGCGGCCGGGCTGGCGCTCGCGGGCCGGATCCTCGGCGACCCGGTGGAGTGGGGGCCGCTGCTCGAGCCCTGGGCCCGCCCGCCCCGGCCCCGCGCGGCCACCGCGGTCACGTTCGCCGAGCAGGCGAAGGGGTGGGCCTGTGCGGTGACGATGCCCTCCGGCCGGCCGCCGAAGGGGACGACGGCGCGGGTGTCGCGGGTGTGCCCGCACCTCGGCGGCCTGGTCACCTGGAACGACCAGGAGCAGTCCTGGGACTGCCCGGTGCACGGCTCGCGCTTCGGGCCGGACGGGGCGCTCCTCGAAGGCCCGGCCACGGAGGGTCTGCGTCCCCGATGACGAGAATTCTTCACTGATTGCGCTATGGTGAAACTCTCCACCGGTAATGCGCGCGTGAGAAAGCGTTAACCGCGCAGCCATTGTACGGAGAATGGCCTTCCTGTCACTTCATGCGCTGAAACTTCCCCGCGCCGAAAAGCCTCGTACTGTCACGCTCAGCAGGGATGTTCCGGCCACCACGGCCGACGATCTCCCTGCTGAACCACCTTTCTGACAGCCGACGGACGGGCTGGTGACACCATTTCGGTCACCGGTACCGCCCGCGATGAGCCCTGCCTTTCGGCAGGGCGAAACCACAGGGGGAATGCGTGACACGAGGTGTTTTCACCAAGCCGTCGGCCTGGGTCGTCGTGGCCATGATCGCCGCGAGCCTGGTGGGCGTCGGGACCGCCACCGCTCAGGGCGACGCACGGTACGACCTGCCCGTCCCGGCCACCCGGGTCATGGGCCTGCAGTACGCCGACCTGCCCGGCAACGCGGGCACGGTGGACCTGTACCTGCCGGCCGACCAGCGCAAGCCCGCGCCGGTCATCGTCTGGTCCGCGGGCAGCGGGTTCATGGGCGACAACGGGAACTCGCGCGGCGAGCGGATCGCTGCCGCGCTGAGCCACCGGGGCTACGCCGTCGCGGCGGTCGCGGTCCGGTCGTCGAGCCAGGCGATCTTCCCGGCGCAGGTCAACGACGCCAAGGCGGCCGTCCGCTGGCTGCGGGCCCACGCCGACGAGTACAACCTCGACCCCGACCGCTTCGCCTCCATGGGCAACAGCTCCGGCGGGTGGGTGGCCTCCATGCTCGCCACGACGGGGAACGACCCGGCGCTGGAGGGCGCCGTCGGCCTCACCGGGCCGTCCTCGGCGGTCCAGGCGGGCGTCAGCTTCTTCGCGCCGACCGACTTCCTGCAGCAGGACGCGTACATGCTCCCGGGCGGCTGCGACATCATCAACCGGATGGGCGGCGGGACCGACTGCCACGACGACGCGACGAGCCCGGAGTCGCGCCTGCTCGGCGCACCGATCCAGGAGGTCCCCGGCCTGGCGAAGCTCGCCGACCCCGGCTCCTGGGCCGACGCCGAGACGCCGCCGATGCTGCTCACGCACGGCACGGACGACCTGCTCCTGCCCACGCACCAGGGGCAGGCGTTCTTCGAGGCGCTCAGCGCGGCGCGTGCGGAGGCCACGTTCTACACGGTCCACGGGTTCGGCCACGACATGTCGTTCCTCGACCAGGCGAACCACCACGCGCTCACGGACGTGCTCACCACCTCGGGGAACGCCAAGGTGCGGACCGCCGAGCCGGAGCCCGTCACATGGGACACCGTCGCGGACTTCCTCGACGCCGCGCTCAACCGCGGGACGCCTCCCGGAAAGCGCTGACCGGAGCGGCCGGGCCCCCGCCCGGGCCCGGCCGGTCGAACCTTCGAGCCGCCGAAACCTGTCCGGTCACCTAGACTCGGTGTCACGGAGTCATGAAGCGGCGCCAGACCATGCGGATCTGGGAGGTTCAAGTGACTACCATCTCGCACCGCACCGCCCCCCTTGTGGGCACCCGCCGTGGCGAGACCGCCACAGCGACCGTCTCGTCGATGCACTCGGTCGGCGAGCTCACCGAGGCCCTCGGCCTCGGGACCAACCTGCTTGTCGGCCGGTATCGCGTCGAGCTCACCACCGGGACGTGGTGGTGGTCCGACGAGGTGTACGCGATGCACGGCTGGGAGAGGGGCGAGGTCGAACCCGGCCTGGACGCCCTGGTCTCCCGCAAGCATCCGGACGACCGCGCCCGTGTGGTCCGCGCGGCCACCGAGGCGTTGCGGGCGGGCAAGCCGTTCGCCTGCGCGCACCGCATCATCGACGGCCACGGCCGGTCGAGGGCGGTCGTCATCACCGGTCAGGGCCGGCGCGACCCACGCGGTCGTTCCGCCGAGCTCGCCGGCTACGTGGTCGACGTGACGCCCGTCCAGAAGGAGGCCCTGGACCGGGAGTCCGACCGGGCCGTGACCCGGGCGTTCGTCAGCCAGGCGGTGGTCGAGCAGGCCAAGGGCGTGCTGATCGCCGTCCGCGGCGTCGACGAGGGCACCGCCACCCGCACGCTCCTCGAGGCGGCCAGCGGTGCCGGGGTCCCGCTCCACACCGCCGCGGCGCAGGTCATGACCGCGCTGACCGGCAAGGGCGCCATGGACGGTGTCGCCGAGGCCACCGTGGCGGGCGCGCTCGCCGCCGTCCACCCGGTGGAACGCCCGCGGGGGCACGACCCCCTGCTGACGCGTCGCCGGCCGCGACCGAAGGCCGCGGCAGCACGCTGACACGACAGTGAGCGAGCCCGTCGGGAACCGGAGCCAACGGATCCCGGCGGGCTCGACTGCTGTGCTGCGTCAGCGGACCTTGTGGGTGAGCCGCACAGCGACCCGCGCCGCGCCCTTGCTCGCCGCCCGGCGGACCAGCACCGCGGTGCCCGCGGCGACCGCCGCGAAGGCGGTGGCCTGGAGCATGTTGAGCTCGGGATCGTCGGCCTTGGTGGGCGCGGCCTTGCCGGTGACGCTCTTCCAGATGAGGCCCACGGCCTTCTGTGCCGCCCACCCGGCGGCGAAGGTCAGCGCGATGGTCGTGATCTTCACCGCAAGTGTCTGTTCCGTCTCATTCTCCGCCATGTGCTCACGGTAGCGGGACAGGGGTGAGTAGGCTTCTCGGATACGACAGGGGAGCGCCACCGGGCGCTGAGAGTGCGGACCACCGCAGACCCTTGAACCTGATCCGGTTCGTACCGGCGGAGGAAGTCGAAGGGAAAAGAAAGTGTCAGTTCGTCGTGCCATGAAGCCAGCTCCGGGGGTCGTCCTCGCCGGGGCGCTCGTGACCGCTCTCGCCGCCTGCTCGGGCGGGGGACCGGGCGAGGCGGGCGCGGGAGACGGGGACCCGGGCACCGTGACCCTCGTGACCCACGACTCGTTCGCGCTGTCCGAGGGCCTCCTCGAGGCCTTCGAGGCGGAGTCCGGCTACACCGTGAAGACCGTCGCCACCGGCGACGCCGGGACGCTCGTCAACCAGCTCGTCCTGACCAAGGGCTCGCCGCTCGGCGACGTCGTGTTCGGGATCGACAACACCTTCGCGTCGCGTGCGCTGGAGGCGGACGTGCTCGCGCCGTACACCCCGGGCACGCTGCCCGACGGCGCCGAGCAGCTCGGCGACGGCGCGCTGACGCCGGTGGACCAGGGCGACGTCTGCATCAACGCCGACCTCACCTGGTTCGAGGAGAAGGGCCTCCCGCTGCCCGTCTCGCTCGAGGACCTCGCGAAGCCGGAGTACAAGGACCTGCTGGTGGTGACCAACCCCGCGACGTCGTCGCCCGGGCTGGCGTTCCTCCTGACGACGATCGGCGGCTACGGCACCGACGGCTTCGAGGCGTACTGGCAGTCTCTCGTGGACAACGGCGTGAAGGTCGTCGACTCCTGGGAGGATGCGTACTACGTCGACTTCTCCGCCGTGGAGGGCGGCAGCCGCCCCCTGGTGCTGTCGTACGCGACATCGCCCGCGTTCACCGTGACCGAGGACGGCTCGGAGACCACCACCGGCGCGCTGCTCGACACGTGCTTCCGTCAGGTCGAGTACGCCGGCGTCCTCGCCGGCACCGACAACGAGGCCGGCGCGCAGGCGCTCGTCGACTTCCTCCTGTCGGCCGAGGTGCAGGCCGACGTGCCCACCTCCATGTACATGTACCCGGCCGACCCGTCGGTGGAGCTGCCGGAGGAGTGGACGAAGTTCGCGCCGCTCGCCCCGAAGCCGTTCACGGCCGACCCCGCCGAGGTGGCAGAGCACCGCGAGGAGTGGATCGAGCAGTGGACCGCGGTGGTGGTGGGCTGAGGCCAGAGCGCAGCGCAGGGTGGGGGCCGAGGAACGAGGCACCCGCCCGTAGCGGAGCGCCGGTCTCAGGCCAGCAAGAGAATGGGCTGAGGCCAGAGCGCAGCGCAGGGTGGGGGCCGAGGAACGAGGCGCCCGCCCGTAGCGGAGCGCCGGTCTCAGGCCAGCGAAAGTATGGGCTGAGGCCAGAGCGCAGCGCAGGGTGGGGACCCCGGCTCGGCTGGGGCCTCGCCGTCGCGCTCCCGCTGCTCTTCCTCGGCGTGTTCTTCGCGTGGCCGGTGGTCGCGCTGGTGCTGCGGGGGTTCGTGGCCGACGGTGCCGTGGACCTGGGCGGGTTTGCCGACGTCCTGAGCCGCCCCCGCACGTGGCGGCTCGTCGGGCTCACGCTCGCCCAGGCCGGGCTCGGGACGGTGTTCTCGGTGCTGCTCGGGCTGCCGCTCGCGTACGTGCTGTACCGGCGGTCCTTCCCGGGACGCGGTCTCGTCCGGGGCCTGGTGACCGTGCCGTTCGTGCTGCCCACCGTCGTGGTCGGCGTCGCGTTCCGCACCCTCTTCGTCGACGACGGCCTCCTCGGCTTCCTGCAGCTCGAGGAGACGCTCGCCGCGATCGTCGTCGCGCTCGTGTTCTTCAACGTGTCCGTGGTGACGCGGACCGTGGGCGGCCTCTGGGAGCGGCTCGACCCGCGGGCCGAGCAGGCCGCCGCCGCGCTCGGCGCCGGGCCCTGGCGGGTGCTGCGCACCGTGACGCTCCCGTCGCTCGGCCCGGCGATCGCCTCCGCCGCGTCCGTCGTGTTCCTGTTCTGCGCCACCGCGTTCGGCGTGGTCCTCGTGCTCGGCGGCGTCCGGTACGGCACCGTCGAGACGGAGATCTGGGTGCGCACCACCCAGTTCCTCGACCTCCGGTCGGCCGCCGTGCTCTCCGTGCTCCAGCTCCTCGTGATCACCGGCGCGCTCGTCGCCTCCGCCCGGGCCCGCGCGCGGCAGGAGGCGGCGCTCGCGCTCGTGGGCGACCGCGCGCCCGCAGCGCCGCTCTCGTGGCGCTCCCCGGGCGACGTCGCCGCGGTGCTCGCCGCCGCCCTCGTCGTGGGCGGGCTCATCCTCGTGCCGCTCGCCGGGCTGGTGCTCCGCTCGTTCCGCGGCCCAGGGGGCGGCTGGGGCCTGGAGAACTACGTCGCGCTCGGCACCACCGGCGGCCGGAACGCCCTGGTCGTCACGGTGTGGGAGGCCGCCGGGAACTCGTTGCGCACCGCCGCCCTCGCGACGGCACTCGCGCTGGTCGTGGGCGGGCTCGTGGCGCTCGTCGTGTCCCGCAGACCCCGGGCCGCCACCGCGCGCCGCGCCGTCACCCTGCTCGACGGGCTGTTCATGCTGCCCCTCGGGGTCTCGGCCGTGACCGTCGGGTTCGGCTTCTTCATCACTCTCGACCAGCCGCTCGGCCTGCCCGTGGACCTCCGGACGTCGGGGCTGCTCGTGCCGATCGCGCAGGCGGTCGTGGCCGTGCCGCTCGTGGTGCGGACAGTCCTGCCCGTGCTGCGCGCCGTCGACCCCCGGCTGCGCGAGGTGGCCGGCGTGCTCGGCTCGTCCCCCGGGCGGGTGCTCCGCACCGTGGACCTGCCGCTCGCTGCCCGCTCCCTCGGGCTCGCGACCGGGTTCGCGTTCGCGGTGTCGCTCGGGGAGTTCGGCGCCACGTCGTTCCTCGCCCGGCCCGACGCCGCCACCCTGCCCGTCGTCATCTTCCGGCTCATCGGGCGGCCGGGTCCCGAGAACTACGGCATGGCGCTCGCCGCGTCGGTGGTGCTGGCAGTCCTCACCGCGACGGTGATGATGCTGGCGGAACGGCTGCGCGGCGACCGCGCGGGAGGAGAGCTGTGATGCGCGCACCAGGCGCGGAGGACGGGCTGGAGGTCCGGGACGTCGTCGTGCGCTACCGGGCCAGCCGGGCGAGAGACCGCGCGGCCCGGGACACGGTCGCCGTGGACGGCGTCTCGCTCCACGTCGCGCCCGGCGAGATCGTCGCCCTGCTCGGCCCGAGCGGGTGCGGCAAGTCCTCGCTGCTGCGGGCCGTCGCGGGCCTGGAGCCCCTCGCCGCAGGCGAGGTGCGGTTCGACGGCCAGGACCTCGCCGGGGTGCCGGTGCACCGCCGCCGGTTCGGGCTGATGTTCCAGGACGGCCAGCTCTTCCCGCACCGGGACGTGACGCGCAACGTCGCTTACGGGCTGGAGGCCTCAGGGACGGCGGGCTCCGAGCGCGGTGCCCGGGTCGCCGAGCTCCTCGACGCCGTGGGGCTCGCCGGGTACGGGTCGCGCGCGGTGACGACGCTCTCGGGCGGGGAGCGGCAGCGGGTCGCCCTGGCCCGCGCCCTCGCGCCCCGGCCGCGTCTGCTCCTGCTCGACGAGCCCCTGTCCGCCCTGGACCGCGGCCTGCGGGAGCGCCTCGCGAGCGAGCTGCGCGAGGTCCTCACCGCGACGGGGACCACCGCCGTGTTCGTCACGCACGACCACGACGAGGCCTTCGTCGTGGCCGACCGCGTCGCCGTGATGGACCGCGGTCGCCTCCTCCAGGTCGCGCCGCCGGAGGAGCTGTGGCGCGCCCCGGCGTCACGCCGGGTGGCCGAGTTCCTCGGGTTCCAGGCGTTCGTCCCCGCGGCGGCGCTCCCGCCGGGCGTGCTGCCCGACGCCGGACGGCCGAGCCGGGCGGACCTGTCGCCTGAGACGGTGGTCGCCGTCGGGCCCGCAGGGCTCCGGCTGCTGCCCGACATCGGCGAGCCGCTGCGCGCCGTCGAGCAGGGGCCGCTGTGGCAGGCGTCAGTGGTGGGGACCGCGTTCCGGCGCGGCCGCGCGGAGGTGACGGTCGACGTGGACCTCGGGTCCGGCCCGGTCCGCGTCGTCGCGGTCGAGGAGCCCGCCCTCTACGACGGGGTCGCCGCCGACCCGGCCGGGCGGCGCCGTCGACCCGCCGTGGGCGAGAAGGTGACGATCGTCCTGGACCCGTCGGGCTGTGCGCTGCTGCCCGCCCTGCGATAACCCGGCGCGCCTCAGCCCGCCGGCGAGAAGCCCGTCGCCCCGCCCGCCGACCACGGCGCTGCCGGCGGGTGCGGCTGCCGGATCAGGAAGGCCTGCCGGGCCACCTGCATGAGCATGAGGAGCGCCTGCCGCTGCGGCTCGCCGACGACGGGGTCCTCCGCTCCCCGGGCCACCCGCTCGTGCAGCATCGCGAGCTCGGTGGCGCCGTGCTGGTAGTCCCGCATCGCGCGCGCCGCCCCCGTGCCGCCCACGGACTGCGCCCACGTGCGGGCCAGCCGCCGGCTGCGGAGCGTGGAGAGCATGGTGAGGTCGGCGGGCGTGACCAGTCCGCTCGGCAGGTACGCCGTGAGGTGGTGCGTCACCAGCCCGACGGTGCGCCGCCGGTCCCGGACCAGCGCCACCGAGACGCCGATGAGCACGCACAGCCCGACGAGGTACGCGAACGACAGACCGGCGTAGCCCCACCGGGTTGACCCGTTCCACAGCATGTGGAGGGCGATCGCCCCGGCGAGCCCGCCGAGGGGTGCGGCCCAGCGCTTCACGCTCCCGCGCGGCGCGAGGGCCGCGGCAGTGACACCCAGGCCGGTCATCGCCGTGCACAGGGGGTGGAGGAGCGGGGACAGCACGCCGCGCATGAGGAACGTGTAGCCCAGGAGGTCGGCCTCCACGGCCGAGATGAAGTACGTGACGTTCTCGACGGCGGCGAACCCGAGGCCCACCATGGCCGCGTAGATCACGCCGTCGGTGGGACCGTTGAGCTCGTGCCGGCGGAACCACAGCATGCCGAACAGCACCAGCCCCTTGAGGATCTCCTCGACGAACGGCGCCTCGAAGGTGGCGGTGACGTACCAGCCCTCCTCCGGGGACAGCGACGTGGTGACGAGCATGAGCCCGAGCGTGTTGAGCACGGCCGCGACGAGGGTCGCCACGCCGGCACCCCACAGGAACGCCAGGACCAGCGCGTTCGGCGGCTCCGGCTCCAGCCGGTCGAGGGCGAGCACCAGGGGGAGCCACAGCCCCAGGGGCAGGAGCGCGAGGATCAGCCCGGCGACGAACGGCGCGCCGCCCGTCACCGCCGCGTAGCCGAGCGAGACGAGCAGGCAGAGCGACGAGACCGCGATCCCGACGATCACCCCGACAGGCGGCCGGCCCGGGGACCGGCCTTGAAGGATCGCGTTGGGATCGATAACAGCCATGGGCGGGATATTACGGATCGTTGGTGCGGCCGTCCCGGCGAGCCACATCGTGTCGGCGCGCAACTACGCTGGCGCCCGTGCCTCACGAACCTTCTGTCGCATCTTCTGTCGCCCTGGAGCTCGCCGTGCAGGACCCCGCCGGGGCGCTGGTCGCGGCCGGCGTCGGCGCCCTCCGGGTGGAGCTGTGCGCCGCGCTGGGCGCGACGGGCGGGATCACGCCGTCGGCCGGGCTCCTCGAGGCCACGCTGGACGCGCTCGGGCCAGGATCCGCCGTCGGCGTGCACGTGCTGGTCCGCCCGCGGCCGGGCGGCTTCGTCTACGACTCCGTCGAGGCGACGGTGCAGGCCCGCGACGTCCGTGCGGCGGTCGCGGCGGGCGCCGCGGGGGTCGTCGTCGGCGCGCTGCTGCCCTCGGGGGCCGTGGACGTGGCGACGGTACGCCTGCTGGTCGACGCCGCCCGCGCCGCCCGGTCCGACGCCGAGGTCACCTTCCACCGGGCGATCGACACGGTCGCCGACCCGGTCGCCGTGCTGGACGTGCTGGCCGGCCTCGGTGTGACCCGGGTGCTCACGTCGGGGGGCGCGCCCCGCGCCGTCGACGGGCTGGACCGGCTCGCCGCCCTCGCGTCCCGCGGGCGCGAGCTGGGCGTGCAGGTCATGGCGGGCGGCGGCGTGCGCCCCGACGACGTCGGCGCGCTGGTCGCGGTGGGCGTGCACGCCGTGCACCTGTCCGCGAAGCGCACCGTCACGGACGACGGCGGTCCCGGCGGCGGGGGAGACGGCGGCTACGAAGTCACGGACGAGCCGGTGGCGCGGGCCGCGGCGGAGGCGCTGGCACTCGCCCTCACGCGGTGACGCCGAGATAGTGCCTTCGTCCGACGAGGTCACTACCCCGGCGGGAGACGAACGCCGGGATAGTGCCTTCGTCCGACGGAGGCACTATCTCGGCGCCTGGCTGGCGGCAGGTCAGCCCCGCAGCTCGCGGTACTTCGTGATCAGCGCGGCCGTGGACGCGTCCTGTGCGGCGAGCGCGGCGTCGTCGCCCGCCACGGCCGGGGCGACCTCGAGCGCGAGCTTCTTGCCGAGCTCCACGCCCCACTGGTCGAACGAGTCGATGCCCCAGACCACGCCCTGCACGAAGGTGATGTGCTCGTAGAGGGCCACCAGCTGCCCCAGCACCGACGGCGTCAGGGCGGGCGCGAGGATCGACGTCGTCGGCCGGTTGCCGGAGAACACGCGGGCGGAGACCAGCTCCTCCGCCGTGCCCTCCGCGCGCACCTCGTCGGCCGTCTTGCCGAAGGCCAGCGCCTTGGTCTGCGCGAAGAAGTTGGCGAGGAACAGCCCGTGCACGTCGGCGCCGGCCTCGACGGCCCCGCCGTCTCCCACGTTGTCCGCCAGGGGGTACGCGGGCTGGGCCACGGCGATGAAGTCGGCCGGGATCAGGCGTGTGCCCTGGTGGATGAGCTGGTAGAACGCGTGCTGGCCGTTGGTCCCGGGCTCGCCCCAGAAGACCTCGCCCGTCTCGGTGGTGACGGGTGTGCCGTCCCAGCGCACCGACTTGCCGTTGGACTCCATCGTGAGCTGCTGCAGGTACGCGGGGAAGCGGTGCAGCTGCTGCGCGTAGGGCAGCACGGCGTGCGTGTGCGCGCCCCGGAAGTTCGTGTTCCACACGTTGAGCAGGCCCATCAGGACCGGCACGTTCTTGGCGAGCGGCGCCGTCGCGAAGTGCTCGTCCATGGCCCGGAAGCCCGCGAGCAGCTCGGCGAACCGCTCCGGCCCGATCGCGATGGCGAGCGACGTCCCGATGGTGGAGTCCATCGAGTACCGGCCCCCCACCCAGTCCCAGAAGCCGAACGCGTTCTCGGGGTCGATGCCGAACGCCGCCACCTTGTCGAGCGCGGTGGACACGGCCACGAAGTGCTTCGCGACGGCGTCGCGGCGGCCGTCCTCGGTGTCCTCGATCGCGCCGGCGGCGACGAGCGAGCGGAGCAGCCAGTCGCGGGCGAGCCGTGCGTTGGTCAGGGTCTCCAGGGTGCCGAAGGTCTTGGACGCCACGATGAACAGCGTGGTGGTGGGGTCGAGGTCGGCGGTCTTCTGGGCGACGTCGGTGGGGTCGATGTTCGAGACGAACCGGACCTCGAGACCCTCGGCGACGTACGGCTCGAGCGCCTCGTAGGCCATGACGGGCCCCAGGTCGGAGCCGCCGATCCCGATGTTGACCACGGTCCGCACCTGCGAGCCGGTGACGCCCGCCCACTCGCCGGACCGCACCTTGTCGGCGAACGCGTACATCTTCCGGAGCTCGGCCTGGACGTCGGAGTCGATGTCCTGCCCGTCCACGACCAGCGCCGGGGTGGTGCCCGCCGGGCGCCGGAGCGCCGTGTGCAGCACCGCACGGTCCTCGGTGACGTTGATGTGCTCCCCGGCGAGCATGGCGTCGCGGCGCTCGGCCACTCCTACCTGCTCGGCGAGGGCCACCAGGGACGCCAGCACCTCGTCGGTGACCAGGTTCTTGGAGAGGTCCACGTACAGGTCGGCCGCCTGGAAGGCGAACCGCTGGGCGCGTCCGGGATCGGTGGCGAACCAGCGCCGGAGGTCGGGCTCGAGGGTCTCGGACTGCTTGCCGAGGTCAGCCCACGCGGTGGTGGTCGTGGCGTCGACGGGGGAGGTACTCATCGGGGCGTCCTGCGCTTCCGGTCGGGTGGATACGTCCGCACCCCAACCTAGTGACCCGGGGCGTCGGCCGCGCTGTCGCGTCGATCACGCGGGACACGTCCGGACGGGTCTGCGCTGCAAGGATGGTCGCGTGAGCGCGCACCTGGACCTTCTGACCGGTGACCGTGCGCGCGGCCTCCTGGCCGTGGCCGCGACGGCCGCGGGCGGCGAGCTGGTCGACTGGCAGGTGCGCCAGGTGGACCACCGGCCAGCGTCCGCGACCACCACCGTGGCGTACCGGGCGAGCGTGCTCCGCGACGGCGCGGTGCGGACCACGACGTTCGGCGCCAGCGCCGGCCGCCCGCAGGACCACGGCGCCCCGGGCGTCCTCACGGTGCCCGACGGCGACGCGCGGGTCGCCGTCTGGACCTTCCCCGACGATCCCGCGCTGCCCGCCCTCCGCCGGGCCTTCGACCCGGCGTTCGCTACCGACCTCCTGGCGGAGGCCGGCAGCCGCGGCAGTCGCGGAGGCCGCGACCGCCCCGAGCTCCGCGTGCGCGCGTACCGCCCGACCCGGCGGGCGGTGGTGGAGGTGCGGACCCCGTCGGCCCGGGTGTTCCTCAAGGTGGTGCCGCCGGACCGGCTGCCCGACCTGCACGCCCGCCACGCCATGCTGAGCGGCGCAGGCCTCCTCGTCCCGGCCCCGCTCCGCCGGGACGACGACGGCCTGCTGGTCCTCTCCGCGCTCGACGGCACCGGCATGCGCACGGCCCTGCGCGACGGCGGGGAGCTCCCCGCCCCCCAGGACGTGCTGGACCTCCTGGGTCGGCTCCCGGACGCCGTGGCTGGACTGCCGCGGCGGCGGGCGTGGAGCGAGTCGACGCGCCACTACGCGCGGGTGATCGGCGCCGCGATGCCCGCGGAGGCGGGGCGTGCGGCCGACCTCGCGGGCGGGATCCGGGAGCGGCTCGCCGCCTCGGGCCGCGCGGCCGGGACCGAGCCCACCCACGGTGACCTCTACGAGGCCCAGGTCCTGCTCGACCCCGCCGGACGCATCACCGGCCTGCTCGACGTCGACACCGCCGGCCCGGGCCACCAGGGCGACGACCTGGCCTGCCTCGTGGCGCACCTCGACGTGCTCGCCCACGTGGAGGGGTTCGACCCCTTTCGGCAGCGCGTCCTGGCCCGCGCGTACGCGGAGGGGTTCGCGTCCGCCGTCGACCCGCGGGACCTCGCCGTGCGGGTCGCCGGCGTGCTCCTCTCCCTGGCCACAGGCCCGCACCGGGTCCGGGCGCCGGGCTGGCAGGCGGCGACGTCGCGCCGCCTGGACGCGGTCGCGGGCTGGCTCGCTAGGAACGGCTGGTGAACGCGCCAGACTGCTTCCAGGGTCGCCCACGGACCGCTTCGCGGACCTGGAAGCAGTCTGGCGCGTTCACTTCCCAGGCCGACACCTCGACGTCATCTCACCCCCCTAGGGTGGCGGCGTGACGTCCACACCCCGACCGCGGATCGCGATCTGCGGCATGGCCATCGAGTCCAGCACGTTCTCCCCGCACCGGTCGGGCTGGGAGGCGTTCACCCTGCTCCGCGGCAACGAGCTGGTGCGGCGTTATCCGTTCCTCTGGGACGGCGCACCCCTCCGGCGGACCGCGGAGTGGGTGGGGGTGCTGAGAGCGGGCGCGCTGCCCGGCGGCGCCGTCCCTGCCGACGTGTACGAGGGCGTCCGCACCGAGATCCTGACGGTCCTCGACGCGGAGGGCCCGTTCGACGGCGTCTTCCTCGACCTCCACGGCGCCATGACGGTGCTCGGGTACACCGACGTGGAGGCGGACCTGGTCGCGGAGGTGCGTGCCGTCGTCGGCCCGGGGTGCCTGCTCTCCACCTCGATGGACCTGCACGGGAACGTGTCGCGGGAGCTCGCCGCGGCGAGCGACCTCCTCACCTGCTACCGCATGGCCCCGCACGAGGACGCCGACGAGTCGCGCGAGCGGGCCGCCGCCAACCTGGTCGCACGCCTCACGCCCGGCCCGGACGGCGTGCCGCCCGGCCGCCCGCACAAGGCGTGGGTGAGCGTCCCCGTGCTCCTGCCGGGGGAGAAGACCAGCACGCGCCTCGAGCCCGCGAAGGGCATCTACGCGGAGGTGCCCCGTGTCGAGGCGCTCGACGGCGTCCTCGATGCCGCCGTCTGGGTGGGCTACGCCTGGGCGGACGAGCCCCGCTGCCGGGCCGCCGTGGTCGTGACCGGCGACGACGAGGCCGTCATCTCCCGCGAGGCCGAGCGCCTTGCGCGCCGCTACTGGGACGCGCGCGACGACTTCGCCTTCGTGGCGCCCGCCGGCTCCTACGACGAGTGCGTGGCCGTGGCGCTCGCGAGCGACGCCCGGCCCTTCCTCCTGTCCGACTCGGGCGACAACCCCACGGCGGGCGGCGCGGGCGACGTCACCTGGACGCTCGCCCGGCTCCTCGACGAGCCGGCCTTCGCCGCGCCCCCCGAGGCGGGCGGGCGCACCGCGATCTACGCGTCCTTGCCCGACGCCGGGGCCGCCGCCCGGGTCGCCGCCGCCGGACCCGGCGCCACCGTCGAGGTGGAGGCCGGGGCGAGGGTCGACGACGGCCCGCACGGCCCGGTCACCCTCCGGGGCGTCGTGGAACATGTGCGCACCGACGACCCGGTGGGCGGGATCGTGGCGGTGATCGCGGTGGGCGGTCTGCGCGTGATCCTCACCGAGCGGCGCAAGCCGTACCACTCGGAGTCGGACTTCACGTCGATCGGGCTGGACCCTCGGGGCACGGACGTGGTGGTGGTGAAGATCGGCTACCTGGAGCCCGAGCTCTACGACCTGGCCGAGGACTGGATGCTCATGCTCACCCCCGGCGGCGTGGACCAGGACCTGCTGCGCCTGGGCCACAAGAACCTCGCGCGGCCCGTGTACCCGTTCGACGCCTTCGACGAGGAGCCTGACCTGCGGGCCGCGCTGCTCTGAGGAGCCCTCACCGTGCCGGGCGGGCCCGGAAGAGGCCGGGGCCGGCCAGGTGCCCGTGCGCACCGGCCGGCCCCGGGGATCAGAGGTGGAGCTGCCACTCGCTCTGCACGCCCGCCGGGGCGAAACCCAGCGCGACGTTGATCGCGAGCATGTGGTCGTTCTCCTGGGCGTTCCACGTGTGGACGCGCCGCGCGGCGGGGTTCGCACGCGACAGCTCGTCGAGGACGGCGACCTTCACGAGCAGCCCGAGCCGGTGCCCGCGGTGCTCGCGGAGCACGAGGGTGTCGTCCTGGAAGACCACCTCCGGCCGGTCCTCCGAGAACGACACGCACGAGAACCCGGCCAGCGTGTCTGACTCCTCGTGCTCGGCCGCGGCGAGGACGAACCGGCTGCCGCCGGCCAGCATCGCCCGGTGCTTGTCGCGGACCCGGTCGGCGTCCCAGGGGTCTTCCTCGATCTCGAGGCCGGCGTTGGGGGCGTCGGTGGACATCCGGGTGTACAGCGTCGCCAGACCGGCCAGACGCTCCTCGGGCACCTCGTCGCACCACACGTGCACCCGGTACCCCGACGCCGCGGCGCGGGCGCCCGCGCGCAACGGGTCCAGGCGCCCGGCCGGGACAGGGACCGGCAGGTGTGAGTGCCGGTCCACCTGCTCGAGCACGAAACCCTGCCGCAGCGCGAACTGGGCACCCGGGTCCGAGCGGGGGAAGCGGCCGCTGCCGGTGGGCGGCACGAGGGCGTCCGGCCCTGGCGGCGGTTCGGCGCCGCCCAGGTCGGCGTCACCGACCACCACCGTGCGGCCCGCCGCACGGAGGTCAGCGAGGCACGCCTCCCAGAGTGCCGTGCCGACGCCCTGGCGACGCCAGCCGGGCAGCACACGGACGTGCGCCAGAGCCAGGTGCGGGTTGCTCCGCATCGGCAGCCCCACGACCGCCCGGCCCACCACGGACTCCGGCGACGGCGCTGCGGAGCCGTCCGTGCCGCCGTCGGCCACCGCGACGTACCGCAGCACCCGTTTGTGCTCCTGCTCCTCGACCATCGTGGTGAGGATGGTCCGGGCGTCGAGCGCGAGGTCGTCGTAGCCCAGCCCGTCGAGCTCGACGGCCCGGTCCACGAGGACCGACCCGTGCACGGCCCAGGCCTCGGGGGAGGCGAGCGGGTCGTCGCCGGCGGGGACAGGGACACGCAGCACGCGGACCCGCGCGGTCACGAGTTCACCATGCCGTGGTACGCCTTGCGCGGGGGAGGTCATGCCCCCACCCTCCCCGGCCGTCGCCGGGTCGGCCACCTCTTTTCGCGCCTCAGGCGTTCTCTGGCCTCAGGCGGCAGGCGGGGCGCAGGACGCCCGCTCCACCAGGCTGGTGGGCAGGCGGAGGTGCTGTTCCCGCTCCGAGCCGTCGAGGAGGTCGATGAGCATCCGCAGCGCCTCGGCGCCCATCTGGTGCAGCGGCTGGGCGATCGTGGTGAGCGGCGGCGTGCAGGTGGCCGACTCGGGAACGTTGTCGTAACCGATGACGGACAGGTCCTGCGGTACGCGGAGGCCCATCTCGTGCGCCACCTCGATCATGCGGATCGCGGAGAGGTCGTTGGCCGCGAAGACGGCGGTGGGCCGGTCCTCGCGGTCGAGGAGCTCGTGCGCGGGCGCGTCGGCGCGGTCGGGGCGGTAGCCACCCACCCGGACGAGGTCCGGGTCGACGGCGAGACCGTGCGCGGACATGGCCTCTCGGAACCCGAGCTCGCGCAGGCGGGCCGACTCCAGGTCGGGGCGTCCGCCGAGGTAGGCGATGCGGGTGTGGCCCAGGCCGATGAGGTACTCGGTGGCGGTCCGGGCGCCCTCGAGGCTGTCGGAGTCGACGGTCGGCGCGCCGGACGGGCCCGTGTGCGGGTCGATGGCGACCACGGGGACGCCGTCGTGCACCGGGGCGACCACCGTGGGCGTGACGATGACGGCACCGTCGATGAGCGTGCCGCCGAGGCGCGACACGGAGCGGCGCTCCCAGCCGACGCGGTCGGCGCCGGCGGTGCTGCCGCCCGAGTAGGCGAGCAGCTCGTAGCCCGTGCCCTCGATCGCTGCCGAGATGCCCTTGAGGAGCTCGGTGCTGAAGGGCTCGAACTCGGCGACCAGCACGCCGATCACGTTGGTGCGCCGCCTGCGCAGCGAGCGCGCGACGAGCGAGGACTCGTACCCGAGGTCCTCCACGACCTCCAGCACGCGCTCCGCCGTCGACGCGGCAACGCCATACCTGCCGTTGACCACCTTCGACACCGTCGCGACCGAGACTCCGGCCACGCGCGCCACGTCGGTGATCGTGACTCGCCCAGGGCGGTCGACGCCGTCCGTGCGCGCCGCTGAGCGCGGCTCGGGCGTGAGCCGGGTCCC
The DNA here is from genome assembly GCF_003946865.1 of Antribacter gilvus. Classification (GTDB taxonomy): domain Bacteria; phylum Actinomycetota; class Actinomycetes; order Actinomycetales; family Cellulomonadaceae; genus Antribacter; species Antribacter gilvus. The sequence continues at coordinate 89,057 of NZ_QXTH01000014.1, read as the reverse complement.
GGACACCGCGCTGCTGTCCGACGGCGTCGTGGTCGCCAGATCCTTTGTCGCACCTGCCCCGAGCCCCACGGTGGGCTCGGGAGTGTCTCCCGCACTCTGCACAGTCAGACAGTACCTTGGGTAGCGGTTGGCGATGGTGTGGTAGACGACGTTGCGAAAACGTTATCGCAAACGTTTGACTCCTCACAGGGTCACCTGCCACTGTCGTACTCGACAGCATCCGAAACTGTCGACCCGTCGACGACGACCAAGGGGTTTCACGATGACCAGGATGAAGCGAGGCACCGCAGCCATCGCGCTCGGCGCGACCGTCGCGCTCTTCGCAGCCGCTTGTGCGGGCTCGGGCGGACCCACCGACGCAGGTGAGAACGCCGACGCCGACACCATTACGTGGTGGCACAACTCGAACACCGGCGAGGGCAAGGAGTACTACGACAAGGTCGCCGCCGACTTCGAGGCCGAGACCGGCGTCAAGGTCGAGCTCCAGGCGATGCAGCACGAGGACATGCTCACCAAGCTGCAGGCGGCCCTCCAGTCCGGTAACGCGGACGAGATCCCCGACGTGTACATGAGCCGGGGTGGCGGCGAGCTCAAGAACGAGGTCGAGGCCGGCCTGGTCCGCGACCTCACCGACGCGGCCGCGGACGAGATCGGCAAGATCAGCGCCTACACCGAGCAGTACGAGGTGGACGGCAAGGTCTACGCGCTTCCCTACACCATGGGCGTCGTGGGCTTCTGGTACAACAAGGACCTCTTCGAGCAGGCCGGGATCACGGACGTGACCTCGAACCCGACGATCGAGGAGTGGTACGGCTGGGTCGACAAGCTGAAGGCGGCCGGCATCGAGCCCGCAGCCGTCGGCGCCGGCGACAAGTGGCCCGCGGCCCACTACTGGTACTACAACGTGATCCGCGAGTGCCCGAACGACACGATCGAGGCCGCGATCGAGAGCAAGGACTACTCCGACCCGTGCTTCGTCACGGCGGGCGAGCACCTGGTCGACATCGTCAACCACCAGCCGTTCAACGCCGGCTTCCTCGCCACCAAGGCGCAGGAGGGCCCGACGTCGGCCTCCGGCCTGCTCGCGACCGGCAAGGTCGGCATGGAGCTGGCCGGCCACTGGGAGCCTGGTGTGGCTGGTGGCCTCACCGAGGACGGCAAGGTCCCGAGCTTCCTCAGCTGGTTCGCGTACCCGACCTTCGACGGTCAGGGCGGCGACCCGACGACGATGATGGGTGGCGGTGACGCGTGGTCCGTCTCGACCAGCGCCCCCGACGCTGCCGTGGACTTCGCCAAGTACCTCCTGAGCGACGAGGTCCAGGTGGGCTTCGCCGAGCTGGACATGGGTCTGCCGACCAACCCGGCCGCTGCCGACTCCCTGTCCGACGCCGCGCTGGCCGAGCTGCTCAAGGTCCGTAACACGTCGACCTCGGTGCAGCTCTACCTCGACACGCGTCTGGGCCAGTCCGTGGGCCAGCCGATGAACGACGAGATCGCCCTCGTGTTCGCCGGTCAGAAGGGTCCGCAGGACATCGTCACTGCGGTCCAGACCGCGGCTCAGTCGGAGTGATCGACGTGGCAGACGGAGCGCGCGCCCGCCGGGCGCGGAACGCCTCGCCTGCGACGTCCTCCCGCCACGCCGCCGGCAGCGCCTTCGCGCTGCCGGCGGCGCCGGTGCGGGGCGGACGGCGCGGCGCCGGACCGATCAGGCGCAAGGGACCCGACCGCCGCAAGGCGCTCGAGATCGCGGTCTTCGTGACGCCCGCACTGGTGTTGTTCTTCCTGTTCGTGGTGTGGCCGATCCTCACGGCCATCCAGCTCTCGATGTACAAGTGGAAGGGCTTCGGGCCCCTCACGAACTTCGTGGGCATCGACAACTACACCGCGGTGCTCAGCAACCCGTACTTCATCGAGGCTGTCGGGCACAACTTCATCGTGGTCATCATGTCCGTGGTGATCCAGCTGCCGCTGGGCCTCGGCATCGCGCTGCTGCTCAACCGCAAGATGTGGGGCCAGGGCCTGCTCCGCACGATCATCTTCGTGCCGTACGTGCTCGCCGAGGTCATCGCGGGTGTCGTGTGGGCCCAGCTGCTGCTCCCCAAGTACGGCATGGTGGACGCGCTCCTGAAGTCCGTGGGCCTCACGCCCCCGGAGCAGGGCTTCCTCGGGGACCCCTCGATCGCGATGGGGACCGTCATCGCTGTGCTGACCTGGAAGTACCTCGGCCTCGCCGTGATCCTCTTCCTCGCCGGCCTGCAGGGCGTGCCCGACGAGCTCTACGAGGCGGCCCAGCTGGACGGTGCGTCGTGGTGGCAGGTGCAGCGCAACATCACGATCCCGCTGCTCGGCCCGACCCTGCGGACGTGGGCCTTCCTCTCGATGATCGGCGCACTCCAGCTCTTCGACATGGTGTGGATCCTCACCGGCGGTGGCCCTGCCAACGCCACGACCACCATGGCGACCTTCCTCATCAGCCAGGGCACCAAGGCGTCGAACTTCGGCATCGCCGGGGCCGCGTCCGTGATCCTCTTCGTGATCGCCCTGGTCATGGCCGTCTTCTACCAGGTCTTCATCCTGCGCCGTGACGTCCAGCCCGACAACGACCGGAAGAACCGGAAGAAGGTGAAGCGATGAGCGTCGCACCGACGTCGGACCTCTCGATTGCCCCCCACGTGCGGCGTCGCAAGTCGTCCTCCGACTCCTTCCGGGGCGGTAGCCCCCTCATCTACGGCATCGCGCTGGTCGTGGTGGCCGTCACGCTCGGCCCGGTCATCTACGGCGTCCTGGGCGGTTTCCGCACCAACGCCCAGCTGGCCGCGACGCCGGCCGGCCTGCCCAGCCCGTGGGTGCTCGACAACTACCTGGGCGTGCTGGCCAACCCGGCCTTCTGGCAGTACACGTGGAACTCGGTGGCTGTCGCGATGATCACCACGGCAGCCGTGGTCGTCTTCGGCACGATGGCCGCGTACCCGCTGGCCCGCTACGAGTTCAAGGGCCGCGAGGCGCTGTACATGGTCTTCGTGCTGGGCCTGCTGTTCCCGGCCGCCGTGGCCATCGTCCCGCTGTTCATCCTGATCACCCAGAACTTCGGGCTGGGCAACACCTGGCTGGGCGTCGCCCTGCCGCAGGCCGCGTTCGCGCTGCCCACCACGGTGATCATCCTGCGACCGTTCCTCATGGCGATCCCCAAGGAGCTCGAGGAGGCGGCGCTGCTCGACGGCGCGTCGCGGATCGGCTTCTTCTGGCGGATCCTGCTCCCGCTCTCGGGCCCGGGCATGGTCACGGTCGGGGTGCTGGCGTTCGTGGGCTCGTGGAACGCCTACCTGCTGCCGCTGCTCCTGCTGCAGGGCGAGAACAAGACCCTCCCGCTGGGCGTGGCCGACTTCTCCTCGGAGCACTCGTCGGACACTGCCGGCGTGTTCGCCTTCACGACCCTCGCGATGATCCCGGCGCTGATCTTCTTCCTCGCCATGCAGAAGCGGATCGTCAACGGTCTCCAGGGCGCCGTCAAGGGCTGACCCGGTTCAACAGAGAGGACACGGTCCCGATGACGGATCTCGATGTCACGCTGCCCGCGATGCCTCAGGTGTCCGAGCGCGTACGGGCTCTGCACGCGCAGATGACCCTCGAGGAGAAGCTGGCGCAGATCGTCGGCTACTGGCTCGACCAGGGCGGCGACGTCGTGGCACCCATGCAGGGGGAGATGGCGGCCGGCCGGAAGGACTCCGGCAAGCTGCCCGAGATCACCGCCCACGGGCTGGGGCACTACACGCGCGTCTACGGCACGCGGCCCGTCGAGCCGGTCGAGCGCGCCGCGTGGCTGTGGGCCGAGCAGCGTCGTCTCAAGCGGGAGACGCGCCTCGGCATCCCGGCGCTGGTCCATGAGGAGTGCCTCACGGGCCTGGCGGCGTGGAAGGCGGCGACGTTCCCGACGCCGCTCGCCTGGGGTGCGTCGTTCGACCCCGCGCTGGTCGAGGAGATGGGTGCGCTCATCGGTGAGTCGATGCGCGAGCTGGGCATCCACCAGGGCCTCGCGCCGGTGCTCGACGTGATCCGCGACGCGCGCTGGGGCCGGGTCGACGAGTGCATCGCCGAGGACCCGTACCTGGTGGGCACGGTCGGCACGTCGTACGTACGGGGCCTGCAGAGCTCGGGCGTGCACGCCACGCTCAAGCACTTCGTGGGCTACTCGGGCTCGCGGGCGGGCCGCAACCACGCGCCGGTCAACGCCGGCCCGCGGGAGATCGCGGACACGTTCCTGCCGCCGTTCGAGATGGCGGTCCTGGACGGCAACGTCCGGTCCGTCATGGCCTCGTACATCGATGTCGACGGCGTCCCGCTGCACTCCTCGGAGGAGTACCTCACGGGCGTCCTCCGGGAGCAGTGGGGGTTCGACGGCGTCGTGGTCGCCGACTACTTCGGCGTCGCCTTCCTGACGGTCATGCACGCGATCGCCGCGGACCGTGGTGGCGCCGCGGCCGCGGCGCTGACGGCGGGTCTCGACATCGAGCTCCCCTCGGGCGACGCGTTCCTGGAGCCGCTGGCCGAGAAGGTGCGCTCCGGCGAGCTCGACGAGGCGTACGTGGACCGGGCCGTGCTGCGTGCCCTGGCCCAGAAGGAGGATCTCGGCCTCCTGGACGAGGACGCTTTCGAGGGCGAGCCGCCCGCGACGATCGACCTCGACTCGCCACGGCACCGCGAGATCGCCCGGCGCCTCGCCGAGGAGTCGGTCGTGCTGCTGTCGAACGACGGCGTCCTGCCGCTCGGCTCGCTGAGCGGCGCGCCCGCACGGGTGGCCCTGATCGGCCCGAACGCGGACCGCTCGGAAGCCCTCATGGGCTGCTACTCGTTCGCCAACCACGTGCTGGCGCACCACCCCGAGTTCCCCCTGGGCTTCGAGATCCCCTCGGTCGCCGAGGCGCTCCGCGGGGAGCTGTCCGACGCGGAGGTCACCTTCGCGCAGGGCTGCGACGTCGAGGGCGACGACACCTCCGGCTTCGCGGAGGCCGTGGCGGCTGCCTCGGCCGCCGACGTGGCGGTCGTCGTCGTCGGTGACCAGGCGGGCCTCTTCGGCCGGGGCACCGTGGGCGAGGGCAACGACAGCGAGTCGCTCGAGCTGCCGGGCGTCCAGCGCCGGCTCGTCGAGGAGGTCGCCGCCACCGGGACCCCGGTGGTCATGGTGCTCCTCACCGGCCGCCCCTACTCGATCGGCTGGGCGCTCGACGGCGACCAGGCGAAGCCGGGCGCCGTGCTCCAGGCGTTCTTCCCGGGCGAGGAGGGTGGGACCGCCCTCGCCGGCGTCATCACGGGCCGGGTCAACCCCTCGGGCCGCCTGCCGGTCTCGCTGCCCCGGTCCACAGGGTCGCAGCCGTACTCGTACCTGCACCCGATCCTCGGGGGCCCGTCCGAGGTCACGTCGACGGACTCCACGCCGCTGCGGCCGTTCGGCTTCGGCCTGTCGTACACCACGTTCACGCACGACGAGCTCGTGGTGGACCCGGAGGTGGCCGCCGGCGGCACGTTCCGTGCCTCCGTCCGCGTCACCAACTCGGGTGCCGTGCCCGGCTCCGACGTGGTGCAGCTCTACGGGCGCGACGTGGTGGGCTCGATCGCTCGTCCGACCGTCCAGCTGCTCGGCTACCGCCGGGTGGACCTGGCGCCGGGCGAGGCCGCGACGGTCACGTTCGAGGTCCCGACCACGCGCCTGGCCTTCTCGGACCGCACGCTCACGCGGGTCGTGGAGCCCGGCGACGTCGAGGTGTGGGTGGGAGCCCACGCCGCGGACAACGTCCTCAAGGTGGTCGCCGAGGGCATCGCCGACCTGGACGAGCCCCACGGTGGCACGGACGGCCAGGGCGAGTCCCCGGCGTCGGCCCGCGCGACCGTGCGGATCACGGGCGAGGTGCACCGTGTGACCACGGCGGACCCGCGCTGGGTGACGACCAAGCTGTCCTGACGTAGCGCCGCCGAGGTAGCCCCCCGCTTCGGGGGGCTACCTCGGCGCTTTTCCCGGGGGACAATGGGGCGATGCGCATCGACCTGTGGTTGTGGGCAGTGCGGCTGACCAAGAGCCGTTCGGTCGCCGCCGACCTCTGCCGCACCGGCAAGGTCCGGATCAACGGCGTCCCCGCCAAGCCGGCCACCACCGTGGTGGTGGGCGACCGCGTGACCTGGCGCGAGCCGCTGCGCGACCGGGTGGTCGAGGTCGCCGAGCTGATCCCCAAGCGCGTGGGGGCACCGATCGCCGCCAAGGCGTACAAGGACTTCAGCCCGCCGGTGCCCACGCGGGCAGAGCGGGAGGCCGTGGGTCTCCGCGACCGCGGCACGGGTCGCCCCACCAAGCGGGAGCGCCGCGAGATCGACCGGCTCCGCGGCCGGGACGGACCACCCCCGGAGGCCTAGGGTTCCCCGCATGACGACCGCCGAGCGCATCCAGGCCCTCCTCGCGACGCACCCCGTCTGGGACGGCCACAACGACCTGCCGTGGGAGCTGCGCGAGCAGGCCGCGTACGACTTCGACGCGATGGACATCGCCGGGCCGGTCCCGACCACGCACACCGACCTCCCGCGCCTGCGCGCCGGGGGAGTGGGCGCGCAGTTCTGGTCGGTGTTCGTGCCCGCGACGCTCGCCGGCGGCGCGGCGGTCACCGCCACCCTCGAGCAGGTGGACGCCGTGCACCGGATGGTGGAGCGCTACCCGGACCAGCTGGCGCTCGCCCGGACGGCCGACGACGTCGAGGCCGCCTGGGCCTCCGGCCGCATCGCGTCGCTGATGGGCGCCGAGGGCGGCCACTCGATCGACGCGTCGCTGGGCGTGCTGCGGATGCTCTACACGCTCGGCGTGCGTTACCTGACGCTCACGCACAACGACAACGTGCCCTGGGCCGACTCCGGCACCGACGCCGAGGTGCTCGGCGGCCTCTCGCCGTTCGGCGAGGACGTGGTGCGGGAGATGAACCGGCTGGGGATGCTCGTGGACCTCTCCCACACGTCGGCGGGCACGATGCGCCACGCGCTGCGGGTCACGTCCGCACCGGTGATCTTCTCCCACTCGTCGGCCCGGGCGGTCTGCGACGTCCCGCGCAACGTGCCCGACGACGTCCTGGCCGCCCTGGGCGCGAACGGCGGCGTGTGCATGGTGACGTTCGTGCCGCAGTTCGTCTCGGAGAAGGTGGCGGCGTGGCGCGACGCGGGGCAGCAGGGTCCCCGGCCCCGCGTGACGCTCGACGACGTCGCGGCGCACGTGGAGCACGTGCGCGAGGCGGCCGGCGTGGACCACGTGGGGCTCGGCGGCGACTACGACGGCACGCCCGTGCTCCCGGACGGGCTCGAGGACGTGACGGGCTACCCGCGGCTCCTGGCGGCCCTCGCGGAGCGGGGGTGGTCCGACGCGGACCTGGGGAAGCTGGCGAGCGGGAACGCGCTGCGGGTCCTGCGGGCGGCGGAGGAGGCGGCGTCGGCCTGACGCCGCCCCCTCGCGCGCACCTGCCGTCAGAGGGCCGGCTTCACCGGTCCGTAGAGCCACGCGTCGAAGAAGCCGTCGAGGTCCTGGCCCGACGCCTCCTCGTACACGGCCTGGAAGTCCTCAGCCGTCGCGGCCGAGCCGGCGTAGCGCTCGAGCCAGAGCCGCGCGCCGGCGAAGAACGCCTCGTCGCCCACCTCGAGCCGCAGCGCGTGGAGCGTGCCGGCGCCGCGGTTGTAGACCTGACCGGCGAAGAGCCCCAGCGGTCCGGGGTCGCCGATCGGGAGGGCCCAGTACGACGGCGTGCGCGCCGGCGCGTACCAGGTGTCGAACTGCGCCTGGGTCGTGGCCCCGCCCCGGTGCTCCGTCCACAGCCAGGTGGCGTAGGTGGCCCAGCCCTCGTTGAGCCAGATGTCCTGCCAGCGCTCGGGGCTCACGGAGTTCCCGAACCACTGGTGGGCGGTCTCGTGGGCCACCGTGCCCTGACCGGCCGAGCCCGAGTACACCGCCCGGGTCTGCGTCTCGAGGGCATAGCCCACCGAGTCGTCGTCCACGATCGCCCCGGCGGACACGAACGGGAACGGCCCGAACAGGGACTCGAAGAAGTCGATCATCTGCGGCTGCAGCGCGAGGCTGGCGTCGGTGGTGGCCCGGCGCGTCGGCGAGAGGTCGCGGTCCACGTAGTCGAGGACCGGCACGCCCGACGCGCTGTACGCCACAGGCAGGATCTCGAAGTCGCCCACGCTCGCCGTCGCCAGGTACGACGCCATCGGGTCGGGCGCGTCCCACACCCAGGTGGTCCAGCCGTCGGTCGTGACCGGCTCGCCCACGGGCAGCCCGTTCGCGACGGCCACCTTGCCCTCGGGCACGGTGATCTCGAAGGAGTACGTGGCCTTGTCCGTGGGATGGTCGCTCACCGGGAACCAGGTCATGGAGCCGTCGGGCTCGCTCGCCACGAGGGCGCCGTCGCGCATCGTCACCCAGCCGTACAGGGCCTCCTCGACGTCCTCCGGCCGGGTCGTGGTGCCGCCGTACGCGACGACGACCTCGACGGTCTGGCCCTTCGTGATCTTGGGCCGCGGCTGGACCACCAGCTCCCAGCGGCGCGCTCCGTCGTCGGACACCTGCCAGAAGGCGGCGCCCTCCACCGCGGCGCCCTCCTCAGGCTGCCCGACGGCGGCCGCGGGCCGGCCGTCGACCGAGACGCTCGTGGCGGCGAGGCCGCGGAGGTCGAGCTGGAACCGGTCGAGGTCCTGCGTGGCGGTCAGGGTGATGGTGGCCGTCGCGTCGAGGGTGCCCTCCAGCGGGGCCGGAGCCGGGCCGGGCGGGGTGAACGTGAGGTCGAGGTCGTAGTGCTGGACGTCGAACCCGCCGTTGCCGGAGGCAGGGAAGTACGGGTCGCCGGCGCCCTCGGCCCCGGCCGTGTAGCGCGGGCCCGGCTGTCCGGGCGCGGCAACGGCCGCGGTCCCGGCCGCGAGCGGCCCGACGACGGCTCCCGCCGCCAGCAGGGCTGTCACCTTTGTGACGGTCTTCCTTGTCAGCGCTCTCCTGTGCATCGCGCACCCTCCCGCTCGGAATCGTGATGCGCGTCACTGTAGGCGCGTCATGTTTCCCCGGGCTACCGCCGCGCCGCTGTCAGGAGCCGCCGTCAGGAGCCGCTGTCAGGAGCCGAGCTCGACGACCTTCTTCTGGAAGCCCAGCGCCACCTTCTGGAGCGACTCGAGCGGCGTCTGCTCGTTGTGGTGGCTGATCTGACGCAGCATCGAGCCGGAGGACGCCAGCAGGGCGACCATCACGTCCCGGGCGTCGTCCCGCGTCGTGAGCGCCTCGCGGAGGAGGTCCTGGACGAGCGGCGACCGCAGCCCGTCCTCCTCCGGATCCAGGAGCGCGGTGAGAAGTGCGATCGACAACGAGCTGCCCCGGACGCTTGCCATGGTCGACTCCCCTGTGGTCGGTGCCCCGAGCCGGCCACCCAGGTGCCGGCTGACGACGTCAACGCCGGGCGCGCACCCCCTGTGCGTGTCCCGGCTGTGACGACTTGTCTACCGCACGACGGGCCGTAACGCAGCCTGAGCCCACGATGTGTCGGTGTGACGCCACCGGAGGTTCGACCCCTGGTCAGGCCGTCAGGTGGCGCGCCACCCACGCCTCACGCACGGCACGTGCCGCGCGCGACACCGCGGCGTCCGGGACGAGCGCGTCGAAGGCGTGGTAACCGCCCGGCCAGACGTGCAGCTCGCAGTCCCCGCCCGCGGCCCAGATGGCCGACGCGTAGGCCACGGCCTCGTCGCGGAACACCTCGGCGGAGCCCACGTCGACGAAGGTGGGCGGGAGGCCGCTCAGGTCCGTGGCGCGGATCGGTGCGGCGTAGGGCGACACGTCGTCGGTGCCGTAGCGGTGGCCGAGGAGCGCGCCCCAGCCGGTGCGGTTGCTCACGCGGTCCCACACGCCCACGCCGTCGAACTGCAGGGTCGAGACGGTGGCGTCCCGGTCGTCGAGCATCGGGCACACGAGCAGCTGCGCGGCCACCGCCGGTCCCTGGCGGTCGCGCGCGAGGAGCGTCGTGCCCGCGGCGAGTCCGCCGCCCGCGCTGCCCCCGGACACCATCAGGCGGTCCGGGTCGAAGCCCAGCCCGGCGGCCTGCGCGGCGAACCACACGAGGCCCGCGTAGCAGTCCTCGACCGGGACCGGGTCCGGGTGCTCGGGCGCCAGCCGGTAGTCCACGGTGGCGCACACCGCCCCGTACCGCTCGGCCCAGTCGGCCAGCTCGGCCAGCCCGCCGAGCCTGCTCCCCGTGACCATCCCGCCGCCGTGGATCGAGTAGACGGCGGGGGCCGGGGCGTCCCGGTCCGTGCGGGCGGCGGGGTCCGTCGGGCGCACCACCGAGATCACGATCTCACCGCCCTCGTAGCCGGGCACCACGTGGTCCGTGAGCTCGACGGCGCGCCCCGCGAGGACCTGGTCGACGGGGGTCGGGGCCGACGCCGCGCGCTGGGCCGGGATCTGCTCGGGCAGCAGGGGCTCCTGCAGCCCGGGGAACACCTCCAGCGCCGCGGTGAGGAAGTCGGCAAGCTCGGGGTCGAACGGGGGGCGGGGGACGGCGGGCATCGACGCTCCTTCGCGTGTGGTCGGACCGCAGTACCCTATCCGGTCCCGGGCGTGGTCGAGGGGGCCGTCCGGTGGTTACCGGTCGACCCCCTCGGTGTGCGGCGCGGTCAGTCGGGCTGGCCGTGTCGTCGTGCCCAGGTGAGCAGGCCGAGGCCGGTGAGGAGGCCGAGGGCGGCGAGGCCGATGAGGCCTTCGGTGCCGTTGGCGCCCGTCACGGGCAGCGGGGGCCTGGCGACCACCGGGGGCTTGGGTGCCGGAGGCTTGGCTGCCACGGGGCAGACCGCGTCGGCGCCGAAGGTGACCACGTAGGTCGCTGTGGGCGAGTGGGTGGTCCAGCCGGCCGGGAGCGTGCCCCAGGCGTAGCCGTCCATGAGGGTCGCGGTGATCGTCACGGACTGCCGTGCCTGGTAGGGGCCGTCAGGGCTGGCGGTGTAGGTGATGCCCGGGGTGGGCGCCACCGTCAGGACCTGCTTCGTGACCTTGCCGTCGACGCACTGCGACGGGGTCACGCTCGGGACCGCAGGTGAGGTCGGGAGGCACTCGACGTCGTCGAACACCACCTCGAAGGTGGCGACCGTCGGGGAGGCCTCGGACCAGCCCGCGGGCATGACGCCCCAGGCGAAGCCGTCGGCCAGGGTGGCCGTCACGACGACGGTGTCACCGGCGGCGTACGGGCCCTCGACGTCGACCGTGTAGGTGACGCCCTCGGTGGTGGCGAGCACCAGGGTGGGTGCCGTCACCGCGCCGTCGACGCAGACGGCCTGGGTGACCGTGGGCGCAACGGGCATGACCTCGGCGCACTCGACCTCGTCGAAGGTGACCTCGAACGTGGCGACCGTGAGAGAGACCTCGGTCCAGCCGTCGGGCAGCTCGCCCCAGGCGAAGCCGTCGGCCAGGGTGGCGGTGACCGTGACCGTCTGTCCGGGGGCGTACGGCCCCTCGGCACTGACGGTGTAGGTGATGCCCTCGGTCGTGGCGAGCACCAGGGTGGGTGCAGTGAGCTCGCCCGCGACGCAGACGGCCTGGGTGACCGTCGGCGGGGCGGGCATGACCTCGGCGCACTCGACCTCGTCGAAGGTGACCTCGAACGTGGCAACCGTGAGAGAGACCTCGGTCCAGCCCGCAGGCAGGATGCCCCAGGCGAAGCCGTCGGCGAGGGTGGCCGTGACGACGACCGTGTCACCGGCGGCGTACGGGCCCTCCGGCTCCACCGTGTAGGTGATGCCCGCGGTGACCGCGACCACCAGGGTGGACGGGGTGACGGTGCCGCCTACGCAGACAGCCTGCGCGAGGACCGGCGAGACGGGCGCGATCTCGATGCACGCCACGTCGTCGAACACCACCTCGAAGGTGGCGACCGTCGGGGAGACCTCGGTCCAGCCTGCGGGCATGACGCCCCAGGCGAAGCCGTCGGCGAGGGTGGCCGTCACGACGACCGTGTCACCGGCGGCGTACGGGCCCTCGACGTCGACCGTGTAGGTGACGCCCTCGGTGGTGGCGAGCACCAGGGTGGGTGCCGTCACCGCGCCGTCGACGCAGACGGCCTGGGTGACCGTCGGCGGGGCGGGCATGACCTCGGCGCAGGCGACCGTGGCGAACGTCAGGTCGAACGTGGCGACCGTCGGCGAGACCTGGACCCAGCCCGTGGGCAGGGTGCCCCAGCCGAAGCTGTCGGCCAGTGTCGCGGTGACCGTGACCGTCTGTCCGGGGGCGTAGGGACCCTCGACGCTGACGGTGTAGGTGATGCCCTCGGTCGTGGCGAGCGCGAGGGTGGGTGCGGTGAGCTCGCCCGCGACACACACGGCCTGGGTGACCGTGGGCGCGGCCGGGACCGCATCGATGCAGGCCACCTGCGCGAACGTCACCGCGTAGGTGGCGACGGTCGGGGAGACCTCCATCCAGCCCTCGGGCAGGACGCCCCAGGCGAAGCCGTCGGCGAGGGTGGCCGTGACGGTCACCGACTGGCCCGCGACGTAGGGCCCCTCGGGGGCGACGGTGTAGGTGACGCCCTCGGTCGTGGCGAGACCGAGGGTAGGTGCCGTCACGACGCCGCCCACGCAGACAGCCTGCGTGAGGGTCGGCGCGACGGGTACGACGTCGACACAGGCGACGTCGTCGAACATCACCTCGAAGGTGGCGACCGTCGGGGAGACCTCGGTCCAGCCCGCGGGCATGACGCCCCAGGCGAAGCCGTCGGCGAGCGTGGCGGTCACGGTGACCGAGCCGCCGGCGGCGTACGGGCCGGCGTCACTCACGGTGTAGGTGACGCCCGTGGTCGTGGCGAGCGCGAGGGTGGGTGCGGTGAGCTCGCCGCTCACGCAGACGGCCTGGGTGACCGTCGGCGCGGCCGGCATGACCTCGGCGCACGCGACCTCGTCGAACGTCACCTGGAACGTGGCCTCCGTCAGGGAGACCTCGACCCAGCCGGTAGGCAGGTCGCCCCAGGCGTAGCCGTTGGAGAGGGTCGCCGTGACGGTGACCGTCTGCCCGGGGGCGTACGGCCCCTCGACCACGGAGTAGGCGATGCCCGACGTCATGGCGAGTACGAGCGTCGGTGCGGTGAGCTCGCCGCCCACGCAGACGGCCTGGGTGACCATCGGTGCGGCCGGGACGACCTCGACGCAGGCCACCTGCGCGAACGTCACCGCGTAGGTGGCGACGGTCGGGGAGACCTCGACCCAGCCTGCGGGCATCTCGCCCCAGGCGAAGCCGTCGGCGAGGGTGGCCGTGACGGTGACCGACTGGCCCGCCACGTAGGGACCTCCGGGGGCGACGGTGTAGGTGACGCCCTCCGTCGTGGCGAGCGCGATCGTGGGGGCTGTGACGGCGCCGTCGACGCAGACCGCTTCGGTCACTGTCGGTGGGACCGGCACCGCCTCGACGCACACCACCACGGCGAAGGTGACCTCGAACGTGGCGACGGTGAGCGAGACCTCGGCCCAGCCCGTGGGCAGCTCGCCCCAGGCATAGCCGTCGGCGAGGGTGGCGGTCACCGTGACGGTGTCACCGGGGGCGTAGGGCCCCTCGGGGGCGACGGTGTACGCGATGCCCTCGGTGGTGGCGAGCGCGATCGTCGGCGCGGTGAGCTCGCCCGCGACGCAGACGGCCTGGGTGACCGTGGGCGCGGCCGGGACCGCCTCGATGCAGGCCACCACGGCGAAGGTGACCCCGAACGTGGCAACGGTCGGGGAGACCTCGGTCCAGCCCTCGGGCATGGCGCCCCAGGCGAAGCCGTCGGTGAGGGTGGCCGTCACGGTGACCGCCTGGCCGCCGGCGTAGGGGCCCTCGGCGCTGACGGTGTAGGTGACGCCCTCGGTGGTGGCGAGCGCGATCGTCGGAGCGGTCAGCGCGCCGTCGACGCAGACGGCTTCGGTCACTGTCGGCGGGACCGGCATGACCTCGGTGCACGCCACCTCGTCGAAGGTGACCTCGAAGGTGGCTTCTGTCGGAGAGATCTCGGTCCAGCCCTCGGGCATGGCACCCCAGGCGTAGCCGGCGGCGAGGGTGGCCGTCACGGTGACGGTGTCACCGGGGGCGTACGGCCCCTCGACGTCCACCGTGTAGGTGACGCCCTCGGTGGTGGCGAGCGCGAGCGACGGCGCGGTGAGCTCGCCCGCGACGCAGACGGCCTGGGTGACGGTCGGCCCCGCCGGAGCGACCTCGATGCACGCGACGTCGTCGAACGTCACCGCGAACGTGGCGCTCGTCGGGGACGCCTCGGTCCAGCCTGTGGGCATGGTGCCCCAGGTGTAGCCGTCGGCCAGGGTCGCTGTCACGGTGACGGACTGGCCTGCGGTGTACGGGCCGGCGGGGTCGGCCGTGTAGGTGATGCCGTCGCCGTTGGGCGGGAGGGTCAGGGCCGGCGGCGTGAGCTGGCCACCCACACAGACGGCCTGGGTGACGGTCGGGTCCACGGGCGTGGTCTCGACGCAGGACACGTCCTCGAAGGTCACCGCGAAGGTGGCGACGGTGGAAGAGCCCTGGGTCCATCCCGGGGGCATGGCACCCCAGAAGAACCCGTCGGACAGGGTGGCCGTCACGGTGACGGACTGGCCCGCGGTGTACGGGCCGGCGGGGTCGGCCGTGTAGGTGATGCCGTCGCCGTCCGGCGGGAGGGTCAGGGTCGGGGGTGTGAGCACGCCGTCGGCACAGACGGCCTGGGTGACGGTCGGGTTGTCCGGCGTCGTCTCGACGCAGGAGACCTGGTCGAACGTCACAGCGAAGGTGGCGACGGTGGGGGAGGCGACCACCCAGCCCGCGGGCAGGTCGCCCCAGGTGAAGCCGGTTCCCGTGATCGTCGCGGTGACCGTGACCGGCTGGCCGGCGGTGTACGGGCCCGCGGGGCTGACGGAATAGGTGATGCCTGCGCCGTTCGGCGGCAAAGTGAGGGTCGGTGCTGTCAGCTGGCCGCCGACGCACGTCGCCTGCGTGACCGTGGGGTTCACCGGCACGGTGGTGACGAGGACGGCGTTCGCGAAGAGCGGCACGGTCTGGAGGCCGTTGCCGGTGTTCGACGTCGTCCCGGTGCTCTGGGTGACGACGATGCCGTGGTTCGCCGCGTGAAGGTTGCCCGAGATGGATCCCGGCGGATTCCCGCAGGTGAGGGTCGCGTGGTATTCGACCACGATCGTCTCGCCCGCCTCGACGTCGGTGACCGTGCTGATCAGCGCGATCTGGCCGTCGGAGTAGGTGCCGGAGGCGAACGTGCCCGCGATGGCCTCCTCGCCGTCGCTGACGTACCCGGAGTCACCGAACGCGAGGAAGGCAGTCACCTGGGTGATCCCCACCTGGTCGTTGGCGCCGAACGTGGTGTCGAACCGCGTCTCGACGGTGAACGTCGACTCGCCCGTCGGCGCCGTGCTGCTGACCGGGATGATCTGGAAGTAGACGATCGTGTCGCCGCACTCGAAGAACCTGTTCTGCGAGTTCGCGGTGAGCTGCGTCTGGACGCTCGAGCTGTCCGCCGAACCGGGGTTCGCCGTCGTGTAGGTGTCCGGGTGGGCCGCGCGGAAGATCGGGTTCGTGATGTTCCCGGCCGACGGGCCGGGGCCCGGGACGTCGATCATCGGGACGATCGGCGCGGCGGCCGCTGCGGGCTCCTCTGCCGGTGCAGGCTCCTCTGCCTGCTCGACGGCGGCCTTCTTCTCGGCGGGCGCCGCCGGGTCTACAGGTACGGGACCTGGTTCAGGCGCGGGCTCGGGTTCGACGACGGCCGGTGGCGCGGGCGCGGGCTCCTCGGCGGGCGCGGGCTCAGGTGCCGGTTCTGGGGCCGGTTCCTGGGCGGGCTCTACGGGAGCCTCTTCGGTCGTGGATTCCTGGGTGGTGGTGGAGTCCTCTGCGGTGAGGCTCTCCGTCATCGGCTCGACGACGGCTGCGCCGTCGGACGCCTCGTCGGCCGTGGCGGCCCCCAAGGTGAGCCCGCCGGCCGTCGTCGAGAGGGTGGCTGCCAGACACGCGCCCAGCAGCCTCCTTCCCCAGTCCTTCCGGGCGCGGGTGCGCCCGTGCTTCATGGTGTGCATGACAATGCCCCCAGCTGACGCAAGGGGGTCGGTGCTCGATTGTGCCCCGATGGAAGCCCCCATGGCGCCACATTCGACGGTGGCACTTGTCAAGCAGCACGGGACATTCGAGGGAAGGTGAATAAGCAGGAGAGAGGGTTTCTCGGCCCTTGAGCGCCATTCTGAAGGGTGATTACACAATGCCCTCATCAAGTGAAGGAAATTCGCGCGAATTTCTTCGATGCCCGGGTGCATGACGGAGGGGGCCGACCGGTGGTTTCCGGTCGGCCCCCTCGGTCACGACGGGGTCAGCTGGCCTGGCCGCGTCGTCGTGCCCAGGTGAGCAGGCCCACGCCGGTGAGGAGGCCGAGGGCGGCGAGGCCGATGAGGCCTTCGACACCGTTGGCGCCCGTCACGGGCAGCGGGGGCCTGGCGACCGGGGGCTTGGCTGCCGGAGGGCAGACCGCGTCGGCGCCGAAGGTGACCACGTAGGTCGCCGTCGGCGAGTTCGTGGTCCAACCTGCGGGCAGGGTGCCCCAGGCGTAGCCGTCCATCAGCGTGGCGGTGATGGTGACGCTCTGTCCGGCCCGGTACGGGCCGTCAGGGCTGGCGGTGTAGGTGATGCCCGGGGTGGGCGCCACCGTGAGGACCTGCTGGGTGACCTTTCCGTCCACGCACTGCGACGGCGCGACCTTCGGGACCGCAGGTGAGGTCGGGATGCACTCGACGTCGTCGAACGTCAGCGCGTACGTGGCGACGCTGGGCGAGTCCATGACCCAGCCTGCAGGCATCTCGCCCCAGGAGAAGCCGTCGGCCAGCGTTGCGACGACCGTCACGGACTGGCCCGCGACGAACGGGCCCGCCGGCTCGACCGTGTAGGTGACGCCCTCGGTCGTGGCGAACGCGATCGTGGGTGCGGTGAGCTCGCCGCCCACGCAGACGGCCTGGGTGACCGTCGGAGCGACCGGCATGACCTCGACGCACGCGACCTCGTCGAACGTGACCTCGAACTCGGCCTCGGTCGGGGAGATCTCGACCCAGCCTGCGGGCATCTCGCCCCAGGCGAAGCCGTCGGCGAGGGTGGCGGTGACGGTGACCGTCTGTCCGGGGGCGTACGGGCCCTCGACGTCGACCGTGTAGGTGATGCCCTCGGTCGTGGCGAACGCGATCGTGGGCGCGGTGAGCTCGCCTGCGACGCAGACGGCCTGGGTGACCGTGGGCGCGACGGGCATGACCTCGGCGCACTCGACCTCGTCGAAGGTGACCTCGAACGTGGCGACGGTGAGCGAGACCTCGGTCCAGCCCGTGGGCATGGTGCCCCAGGCGAAGCCGTCGGCGAGGGTGGCGGTGACGGTGACCGTCTGCCCGGGGGCGTACGGGCCCTCGACGCTGACGGTGTAGGTGATGCCCTCGGTCGTGGCGAGCGTCAGGGTGGGTGCGGTGAGCTCGCCGCCCACGCAGACGGCCTGGGTGACGGTCGGAGCGACCGGAGCGACCTCGACGCACGCGACCTCGTCGAACGTCACCTCGAAGGTGGCGACCGTCGAGGAGACCTCGACCCAGCCCGCGGGCATGACGCCCCAGGCGAAGCCGTCGGCGAGGGTGGCGGTGACGGTGACCGTCTGCCCGGGGACGTAGGGGCCCTCGACGTCGACGGTGTAGGTGATGCCCTCGGTCGTGGCGAGCGTCAGGGTGGGTGCGGTGAGCTCGCCGCCCACGCACACGGCCTCGGTGACGGTCGGAGCGACCGGCACGACCTCGACACACGTCACGTTGTCGAACACGACCTCGAACTCGGCGGTGGTCGGGGAGGTGACGACCCACCCTGCGGGCAACTCGCTCCCCCAGATGAAGCCTGCGCCGGTGATGGTGGCAGTGACCGTGACGGTGTCGCCGGCGGTGTACGGGCCGGCCGGGTCCACGGAGTACGTGATGCCGCCGCCGTTCGGCGGCAGGGTGAGGGTGGGCGCCGTGACGACCCCACCCACGCAGACGGCCTGGGTGACGGTCGGGTTCACGGGAACCGTGGTGACGAGCACCGCGTTGGCGAAGAGCGGCACGGTCTGGACGCCGTGGCCGGTGTCCGACGTGGCGCCGGTGCTCTGGGTGACTTCGATGCCGTAGTTGCCCACGTGAAGGTTGCCCGTGACGTTCCCGGGCGGGTTCCCGCAGGTGAGAGTGGCGTGGTACTCGACGACGATGGTCTCGCCCGCCTCGACGTCGGTGACCGTGCTGAAGAGCGTCATCACGCCGTCGGACCAGGTGCCCGACGCGGCCGTGCCGATGATGGTCTCCTCACCATCGCTGACATAGTTCGAGTCGGTGAAGGCGAGGAAGGCAGTCACCTCGGTGATGCCCACCTGGTCGTTGGCGCCGAACCTCGTGTCGAAGCGGGTCTCGAGGGTGATCGTGGACTCGCCGGTCGGCGCGGTCCCGCTGATCGGGATGATCTGGTAGTAGACGATCGTGTCGCCACACACGAACGGGCGGGTAGCGCTCGTGAGCTGCGTGACGACGTTGCTGCTGTCCGCCGCGCCGACGGTCGCCGTGGTGTAGCTGTTCGGGTGCGCTGCCCGGAAGATCGGGTTGGTGACGTCTCCAGCGTCCGGCCCGGGGCCAGGGACGTCGACGAGGATGCCCACGCCGGCGTCGGCCTCGGACGCGGGATCTGTCTCGATGGCCTCCTTCTGGGCAGGCGCCTTCTCGGCAGGTGCCTGCTCAGCAGGCGCCTGGTCCGCGGGTGCCAGCTCCGCGGGTGCCAGCCCCGGCTCCGGCGCAATCTTCGGCGGGTCGCTGGCGGGTGGCTCGGCCGTCTCCGTCTCGGGTGCCGATTCCTCGGCGGGCTCCTCGGCGGCGAGGTCCTCCGTCGTGACGGCGTCGGCGGCGGCCCCGGTCTCGGTCGTCGGCTCGACGACGGCTGTGTCGCCGACCGCCTCGTCCGCGATGGCGGCGCCGATCGTCAGCCCGCCGGCCGTGGTGGCCAGAGTCGCCGCCAGACACGCGCCCAGCAGCCTCCCGCCCCATGCAGATGTCATTCCCCGGGCGCGAGTACGCCCATGTCTCGTCTGGTGCATGACGACCCCCAGCTATGACGATGAGGGGGTCGGTGCTGCGACATGTGCCCCGATGGAAGCCCCCACATCTCCACATTCGACGGTGGCACCTGCATGTGAAGTGGGCCCTGCCCAGCGAGGGTGAATAACCCCGAAAAAGCGCTTCCGGGTCCGGAATGAGAGCATTTATCTCGGGTGAACTCCGGAAGGGATCCATCATGAAAAAAAATTCACAAGCGAAAGATCCGGTTTGTCCACTGAGGGCCTTTAGGTGGGGTCCGGCTCGTCCTCCGCACGCAGGCGAGGCTCGGTGCGAAGCGCGGGGTTCCAGCCGGACTTGTCGGCGTAGAACGCCCGGACCACGTCCATGTCCGCCCGGACGTCTCCGGTGATCTCGATCGTGGGGCCCAGGCCGGTCGTCATCGTCGTCCGGTCCACGTAGCCGAGGGTCACCGGCACGCCCGCCTCGCGAGCGATCCGGTAGAAGCCCGACTTCCAGTAGGAGCCTGAGCCGCGGGTGCCCTCCGGTGTCACGACGAGATGGAACACCTCGCCGCGGCGTACCCGCTCGAGCACGTCCTCGACCACCGTGCTGGGGTCGCGGCGGTCGACGGGGATGCCGCCGAGCTTCCGCATGAGCGGTCCGCGCCACCCCGTGAAGAGGGTGTGCTTGCCGAGCCAGCGGATAGGTACCTCGAGCTCCCACGCGATCGCCAGCATGACCACGAAGTCCCAGTTGGACGTGTGCGGGGCACCGATGAGGAGGCCCGCACGGTGGGGGGCCGGCTCGCTGCGGAGCTCCCAGCCGCTGAAGCGCCAGAAGAGGCGCGCGAGGGCGCGCCGGATCGTTCGGGACATCACCCGAGTCTAGGACCTCTGTCCTCGCTACACTGCGCCCGCCCGATGTCTCCACCCGGCTCCGAGGAGAGCGCAACACATGACGTATATGGCTGACGGACCGAGGTCCGGACGGGCGACGGGGAGAGCTCTGGCGGGGCTGGGCGGGGTGGCGATCGTCCTGGCGTCGATGCTCGGCGCGCTGCCCGCTGTCGCCGACGAGGGGATCTCGGAGACGTCGCACAACCGCTTCGTCTACGACGCCGCGGGTGGCGTGGTCCAGGCGACCGTGACGACGACGATCCGGAACGACACGCCGGACAGGGTGACCGCCACCGGCGTCCAGTACTTCTACTGGGACGCGTACGGGATCCAGGTCCCTGCCAGCGCCACCGACGTGCGGGCGACGAGCGGCGGAGCGAACCTGCCGGTCGCGCTGGAGCCCACCGAGGACCCGCACATCTCCTTGGCGACCGTCTCCTTCTCGGCCCTGCTGTACGGCCGGACCCGGACGATCGAGTGGGCCTATGCGATCCCCGGCGACCCGATCCGGTCGGAGGGGTACACCCGGGTGGGCCCCGGGTACGCGACGTTCGCCGCGCAGGGCGTCGGCGATCCCGGGCAGGTCACCGTCGAGGTCGTGGTTCCCGAGTCCATGTCCTTCGAGAGCACCGCGGGCGGTTTCATCGAGACAGCGGCGGACGGCGTCGTCACCCACACGTCGACCATCAACACCGACGAGTACGGGATCTGGGCCTTCGTGTCCGCACGCGACCCGGAACAGGTCGACAAGCACACCGTCGAGGCGGGTCCTGCCAGTCTCACGCTCCTGAGCTTTCCCGGGGACACCGAGTGGGCGAGCTTTGCCACCGAGCGGCTGACGACCGGCCTGCCTGTCGTCGAGGAGGTCCTGGGTCGTCCC
Organism: Antribacter gilvus; assembly: GCF_003946865.1. Lineage (GTDB taxonomy): Bacteria > Actinomycetota > Actinomycetes > Actinomycetales > Cellulomonadaceae > Antribacter > Antribacter gilvus. The sequence goes on along the minus strand of NZ_QXTH01000014.1, from coordinate 68,177 downwards.
TGGCCGGGCGGACTGAAGACCATCCGCGAGGACGTCTCGCCCGAGGTCCTGGGGTATGCCTGGTTCGACCCGGAGGCCGACGAGATCATCGTCTCGGAGGACCTTGACGACGCGACGTTCTTCCACGAGCTGACACACGTCTGGATCAACACCGAGAGCGTCTCGGGCCGCTGGCTCTCCGAGGGCCTCACGGACGTCGTCGCCCACCGGGTCGTCGGCAAGATCGGCGGCACCCCCGCGCCGCCCGCCGCGCCCGACCGTCAGGGCGCCGGAGCGCTCGCGCTGACCGGGTGGAGCGACGCCCACTTCGGCGATCACGAGGCCGAGGACTACGCCTACGCCGCGTCCCACACGGTGGTGGCGGAGCTCGTCGGAGACCTTGACGACGCCGCCTTCACGGCGATCGCGTCGGCGGCCCTGGCGGGCGAGAGCGCCTATGAGGCCCCGGGGGCGAAGAGCGGCCGAGGGACCACCGACTGGCGGCGGTTCCTCGACCTCGTCGAGGTCCGCGGCGGTGTCCCGGGTGCCACAGACGTCTACCGCGCCTGGGTCGTGAGCCCCGAGCAGGTGACGAGCCTCGACGAGCGAGCCGTCGCACGCGAGGGTTACGTCGCGGTCGACACGGCCGACGGCGAGTGGCTCCCGCCCTCGGGGTTGCGCTCGGCGATGACCGGCTGGAGCTTCGACACCGCCGGCGAGATCACTGCCGCGGTCGGGACGGCCGCTGCGGACGCCGGAGCAGTCCAGGTCGCGGCACAGGCCGTGGGCCTCCCGGCGCCGGCGGCCCTGCGCACGGCGTACGAGACCGCCGACCAGGACGGCGAGTACGCCGCGCTCGTGACCAGGCTGCCGCGTGCCGTCGAGGTCGTCGAGCTCGTGGGCGAGGCCTCGAGTGCGGTGGCCGCCGAGCGTGACCCGTTCTCCGAGCTGGGCGAGCTCGTGCTCGACGCGGACACGCTGGCCGGCGAGGCGCGCGCGGACCTCCACGCGGGTCACCTCGAGACCGCGGCGGACCTCGCGGACGCGACATCCGGCCGGGTCGGGCTGGCCCCGTGGGTCGGGGTGGGCGTGATCCTGCTCGCCCTCGCCGCCCTGGCCGGCGGCACGCTCCTGGTGCTGCGCCAGGTGCGGGCACGACGGCGCCGCGTGGCGGAGCCCGCGGCCCCCGAGGAGCTCGTGGAGCGGCTCGAGGAGGGCGAGGTGCCCGAGGAGCTGCCTGAGGAGGCGCCTCAGGCTGCGGAGGCGCCCGACCAGGCGCCCGACCAGGCGCCCGACCAGGCGCCCGACCAGGCGCCCGACGAGAAGCCCGACGAGGCCCCCAAGGAGACATGACATCACCTGGTGTTGCGATGACACCACTCGTGATGTCATGATGGCGTCATGGACCTCTCGCACTATGTCGACGACCTGCAGCACCGGCTGGCCACCGCGGCCGAGGCCGGGGGTGAGGACGCCCGTCAGCTGGCACAGCGGCTGACGGCGCCGCTCGACGCCGCGGTGCGGCTCGTGCTGCTCGACGCGCTCTCGGCCGCTGCGGGCGAGATCTCGGCCGAGCTCGCGCCCGGCTCGGTCGACATGCGCCTCCGCGGCGGCGACCCGGAGTTCGTCGTCGCCGCGCCCGCCGCCGTCGTCGACCCGGGCGCGGCGGCGGGCGGCTCGACGACGGCTGCCGCCGGCCCGCCGGCCCTGCCGGTCAGCGAGGCCGACGGCGCCACGACCCGTACCACCCTGCGCCTGCCCGACCACCTCAAGGTGCAGGTCGAGGTGGCGGCCGCCCGGGACGGCATCTCGGTCAACACGTGGCTGGTACGGGCCGTGGCGGCCGCGCTCGAGCAGCCCACCGGTGGCCCCGCCCCCACGGCTCGCCCCGAGCCGCGGAGCGCCAACCGCCACACGGGCTGGGTGCGCTGACCTGCCCTCCGTGGGTGGCGCCGCGGCGCCGCCCGTCCGACCTGCTCTCACCACCGCCTTGGAGGACCTCGTGCCCAGCTTCCCCGCCCCCACGCCCGTCCCTGTCGTCGTGGACGTGCCCTTCGGCAACCTGCACGTCATCGCCGGAGAGCGGGACGACGTCGTCGTCACCGTCCTGCCCGCCGACCCGGCCAAGTCGGGCTCTGTTCGCGCCGCCGAGGAGACGCGCGTGGCGCGGGACGGCGACGCCGTCACGATCATCTACCCGGCCGCCTGGAAGCAGTACGTCCTGCCCTTCGCGGCCGGTGGTGCCAAGGTCACCATCGAGCTCCCGGCCGGCTCGGACCTGAGCGGCAAGGCCGGCTCGTTGTATGCGGAGGGCAGGCTCGGGTCGGTCGATCTCACCCTCAACGGCGGCGACGCCCGTGTCGACGAGGCGGACCGTCTCGACCTCAAGGTCTCGGCCGGGTCGGTCATCGTCGGCCGGACCACGGGCGCCACCTCCGTCAAGGCGAGCGCGGGCTCCGTGCGGATCACCGAGGTTGCCGGCGACGCCACCGTCCGTGCGGCGAACGGGACCACGACCGTCGGCTCCGTCACGGGATCGCTGAACGTCGTGGGGGCGCATGCCGACATCTCCGTGGGCCGTGTCACCGGCACCGTCACAGCCAAGGCCGCGTCGGGCGGCATCCGCGTCGACCGCGTCGAGTCCGGCGCGGTGACACTCACCACGTCCTACGGGACCATCGAGGTCGACGTGCCCGAGGGCACCGCCGCCTGGCTCGACGTCTCGTCCGAGCGCGGGACCGTCCGCAACCAGCTGACCCCGGCCGCCGGCCCCGTCGACGACGAGGCCACCGCCGAGATCCATGCCAGCACCGGGTGGGGCGACATCATCGTCCGCCGCCCCTGACGTCTCGGGCGGGGCCACCTGTCCACGGTCTGTCGGGGACAATGGGCGAGAGCAATGTCTGCCGAGACGAGGAGTCCTAGGTGCCCGAGGGAACTGTCCGATGGTTCGACGCCGACCGAGGGTTCGGCTTCATCGACCTCGGGAACGAGGCCGAGGACCTGTTCGTGCATGCGTCCGAGATCGTCGGCGACGACGGACCGAAGCTTCTCCGCGAGGGGCAGGTCGTCGAGTTCGAGGTGGGCGAGGGTGACCGCGGCCCGCAGGCGCGCCGCGTCCGGGTCACGGGCGACCGGGCCGCCGACGCGCCCGTGGGCGTGCTCGGTACCGTCAACTGGTACGAGCCGACCAAGGGATACGGCTTTGTCACGCCCGACGGCGGTCGCGTCGAGATCTTCGTGCACAGCTCGGCCATCGTCGGGGGCGGTGTGATCTCCGAGGGGCAGCGGGTGGCGTTCCTCGTCGTCGAGGGGGAGAGGGGCCCGCAGGCGGACCACCTGCTACCGCTCGGGGCGGAGGCTGCACAGCCGGCGTCCGACGGCGCGGACGGCACCGTGTCCTGGTACGACGACACCAAGGGTTTCGGGTTTATCGCTCCCGACTCGGGTGGCGAGGACGTCTTCGTCCACGTCAAGGCGCTCGGCTCGGGGATGACCGAGCTCTCCGAGGGTGCACGCGTGACGTATGACGTCGTCGACGGCGAGAAGGGGCCGAATGCCCGCAACGTGCAGCTGGTGCGCGGCTCCGGGAGTGCGCGTGCGGCCACGGACCGCGGTCGGCCGAGCCGGCCCGCGGCATCCGGCGGGCCTGTGCGCGGAGGCGAGGGCATCGTCGCGCGCTACGACGCGGAGCGCGGTTTCGGCTTCATCACCCCCGATGCCGGGGGTGTGGACCTGTTCGTGCACGTGTCGGTCGTGCGAGGCGCCGAGGTCCTGGAGGAGGGTGACCGGGTCCGCTTCAAGGTGCGTCAGAGCGACCGGGGACCGCAGGCCGACAGCGTCGAGCTGTTGTGAGCTAGCCCCAGGGTCCTGGGAACCAGTGCGTCCTCTGTGACGTTGAGCGGAGCGGGCTCAACTTTGGCCCTGCGGGCTTGCATCGGCGGGCGCCGCGACCTAAGTTGAGTGCAGCAGACTCAACCTGTCGTACGGAGGCAGAGAACCATGGCACGTGCAGTCGGGATCGACCTCGGAACCACCAACTCGGTGGTCGCCGTCCTGGAGGGCGGCGAGCCCACCGTCATCGCCAACGCGGAGGGCTCGCGGACCACCCCGTCGGTGGTCGCGTTCTCCAAGACTGGCGAGGTCCTCGTGGGTGAGGTCGCCAAGCGTCAGGCGGTGACCAACGTCGACCGCACCATCTCCTCGGTCAAGCGCCACATGGGCACTGACTGGAACACGGACATCGACGACAAGAAGTACACGCCGCAGGAGATCTCCGCCCGGATCCTGGGCAAGCTCAAGCGCGACGCGGAGGAGTACCTGGGCGAGCCGGTCACCGACGCGGTGGTCACGGTTCCCGCGTACTTCAACGACGCCGAGCGTCAGGCCACGAAGGACGCCGGGCAGATCGCCGGCCTCAACGTCCTGCGCATCGTGAACGAGCCCACGGCCGCCGCCCTGGCGTACGGCCTGGACAAGGGCAAGGAGGACGAGCTCATCCTTGTCTTCGACCTCGGTGGCGGCACGTTCGACGTCTCGCTGCTCGAGGTGGGCAAGGACGAGGACGACTTCTCGACCATCCAGGTGCGTGCCACCTCCGGCGACAACCGCCTGGGTGGGGACGACTGGGACAACTGCATCGTCGAGTACCTCATCAAGCAGGTGAAGAACTCGTCGGGCGTGGACCTCTCCAAGGACAAGATCGCGCTGCAGCGTCTGCGCGAGGCCGCGGAGCAGGCCAAGAAGGAGCTCTCGTCCGCGACGAGCACCAGCATCTCGATGCAGTACCTCTCGATGAGCGAGAACGGCCCCATCCACCTGGACGAGAAGCTCACGCGCGCTCAGTTCCAGCAGATGACGCAGGACCTCCTCGACCGCACCAAGGGTCCGTTCCACGCTGTGATCCGTGACGCCGGCATCTCGGTGTCCGACATCGACCACGTGGTGCTCGTGGGTGGATCCACCCGCATGCCCGCCGTGACCGAGGTCGTCAGGGAGCTCACCGGCGGCAAGGAGCCGAACAAGGGCGTGAACCCGGACGAGGTCGTGGCTGTCGGCGCGGCGCTCCAGGCGGGCGTCATCAAGGGTGACCGCAAGGACATCCTGCTCATCGACGTCACCCCGCTCTCGCTCGGTATCGAGACCAAGGGCGGCGTGATGACCAAGCTCATCGAGCGCAACACCGCCATCCCGACCAAGCGCAGCGAGATCTTCTCGACGGCGGAGGACAACCAGCCGTCGGTGGCGATCCAGGTGTTCCAGGGCGAGCGTGAGTTCACCCGGGACAACAAGCCGCTGGGCACGTTCGAGCTCACGGGGATCGCTCCGGCCCCGCGCGGCATGCCGCAGATCGAGGTCACCTTCGACATCGACGCGAACGGCATCGTGCACGTGTCGGCGAAGGACCGCGGCACGGGCAAGGAGCAGCGGATGACGATCACTGGCGGCTCAGCCCTCCCCAAGGAGGACATCGAGCGCATGATCAAGGACGCCGAGGCGCACGCTGCGGAGGACAAGCAGCGCCGCGAGGAGGCGGAGACCCGCAACCAGGCCGAGTCGTTCGCGTACTCCATGGAGAAGCAGATCGCGGACAACCGCGACAAGCTCCCGGCTGACGTGGTGACCGAGGTCGAGGCGGACATCGCCGGCGTGAAGTCCGCGCTCGAGGGCGAGGACGCCGGTGCCGTGAAGACCGCGTACGAGAAGCTCGGCGCGTCGTCGCAGAAGATCGGCCAGGCGCTCTACGCTTCGGCCGACGCCCAGCCGGAGCCCGCAGCGGCAGGTGGCCCCACGGCCAGCGCCCAGTCGGCGCCCTCGGACGAGGACGTCGTGGATGCCGAGATCGTCGATGACGAGGACGACCGCAAGTGACGGACAAGAACCCGCAGGACGTCCCGGAGCCGGAGGGCTCCGAGGAGCCTCCCTTCCACTTCACCGACAAGCGCAAGGTGAACCCGGAGACGGGTGCGCCGGCCGCGCCGGGGTCCGGCACGCAGCCGGCCGGCACGCCTGGCGAGAGGTCCGGGGACCCGCTCGAGGCGCTCGACTTCGAGCCGTCGGCCGAGGCGGGCGGCGATGCCGCCCTCCTCGCGGCCAAGGCCGAGGCGGCGGAGCACCTCGACGCGCTGCAGCGTGAGCGGGCCACCTTCGTCAACTACCGCAACCGTGCCCTCCGCGACCAGGAGGCAGCGCGTGACCGGGGCGTCCAGGACGTCCTGGCGGCGCTGCTCCCGGTGCTCGACGACGTCGAGCGGGCTCGTCAGGCCGCTGAGCTGAGCGGCCCGATGGCGGCGATCGCGGAGAAGCTGGACCAGGCGCTCGCCAGGTTTGGCGTCGAGCGGTTCGGTCAGGTGGGCGAGGAGTTCGATCCCCAGGTCCACGACGCGCTGATGCACTCCACCGCGGAGGACGCCACGGCCACCACCGTGAACCTCGTGGTCGAGCCGGGCTACCGGATCGGCGACAAGGTGGTCCGGGCGGCGCGCGTGGGCGTCGTCGGCCCCGAGTAGCGGGAGGAGGCGTCGTGACCGGTCAGGACTGGATGGAGAAGGACTTCTACACCGTTCTCGGCGTCGCCAAGGACGCCGATGACGCGACCATCAAGAAGGCGTACCGCAAGCTCGCGCGGCAGCACCACCCGGACCAGAACCAGGGTGACGACGCCGCGGAGGCGAGGTTCAAGGCCATCGGGGAGGCGTACGCCGTCCTCTCGGACCCGGAGCAGCGGCGTCAGTACGACGCCGTCCGGGCCATGGCCGGCGGTGCGCGGTTCTCCGCCGGCCCCGGCGGGGCCGGCGGCACCGCCGGCTTCGAGGACATCTTCGGCTCGATGTTCGGCGGCGGCGCACCGGGCGGGTCGCGCGTCCGGTACTCGCAGACCGGCCCGGGCGCCGCGGGCGCGGGCGGGTTCGAGGACCTGCTGGGCGCGATGTTCGGCGGTGCCGCGCGCCCGCAGGCCGGGTACGGCCCGGGTACGGGCTTCACCGCGCCCCAGAAGGGAGCCGACGTGGTTGCAGAGACCACGCTGCCCTTCCGGGCTGCGGTGGAGGGCTCCACGGTCGAGTTGGTGGTCGACGGCCGCAAGGTGACCACGCGGATCCCCGCAGGCGTCAACGACGGCAAGAAGCTGCGCATCCCCGGCAAGGGGCGACAGGGCCAGGGCGGCGGGCCGGCCGGCGACCTCGTGGTCACCGTGCACGTGGCGCCCCACCCGGTCTACACGCTCGACGGCGCCAACCTGCGCATGACGGTACCCCTCACGTTCGCGGAGGCGGCGCTCGGTACCACGGTCGAGGTACCGACGCTGGCCGGGGAGACGGTGCGCCTCAAGGTTCCGGCGGGCACGCCGTCCGGCCGGGTCCTCCGGCTGAAGGGACGGGGCGTCACCACGGCCCGGGAGACGGGCGACCTGCTGGTGACGGTCCAGGTCGTCGTGCCGCAGAAGCTGAGCCGCAAGGCGCGGGAGGCCCTCGAGACCTTCGCTGCCGAGAGCGACGGCCAGGACGTGCGGGCGGACCTCGCCCAGCGTGCCGCGGAGTAGATCGATGATCACCGACGACTCGCCCGTGCTGACGGTGTCGCAGGCCGCGCAGCTCGCCGGTATGCATCCGCAGACCCTCCGGCAGTACGACCGCCTGGGCATCGTCACGCCGCGCCGCACGGTGGGGCGGGGGCGCCGCTACTCCCGGCGGGACGTGGCCCGGCTGCTGCAGGTCCAGCGGCTGGCGCAGGTCGAGGGCATCAACCTCGCCGGGATCAAGCGCATCCTCGACCTCGAGGAGCATGTCTCGGTCCTGGAGCACCGGCTCGAGGAGCTGCTCGCGCAGGCTCAGCAGTCGGGCAGGGTCTTCGCCGCCGCGACCAGCGGGGACGTGATCGTGGTGCCACGAGGGCGCCGGGTACGCCGCACCGACCTGCGGATCGACGTCGACCACCGTGCCGTGGACCGTGCCGACACGGCCGGCGCCCTGGTGCTGTGGCGGCCCTCGCCGCCCCGCCAATGACCTCCGCCAATGCCCCCGCCGATGACTTTTCGGCATGCAATTCTTTCCTAATTCGACGCGGCCTTTACCTGAATTGAGGTAAGGTATTCCTTGCTGTACGCGAACGGATTCCCGGAATATCGTGGTGGTATTCCGCAGGGATCAGCAGCGAGGAGTCGAACCATGAGTGCACTGATGGAGATGCCCGAGGTTGCCGAGTGCTCGGTCGACGGTTGCGGGTACAACCACGACCACGGATGCCACGCCGGCGCCGTCACGATCGCCGGTCACGTGGGCGACGCGAGCTGCGCCACCTTCATCCCGCTCACCACGAAGGGTGGGCTCGAGAAGGTGATCGCCCACGTCGGCGCGTGCCAGCGAGGCGAGTGCGTGCACAACAGCTCGCTCGAGTGCGCGGCTCCCTCGATCCGCGTCGGCGCGGGGCCCGACAACGCCGACCACGCGGACTGCCTCACCTTCGCGCCGCGCTGAGACAGCGCTCCGCGCCGCGCTGAGTCAGCGGCCGAGCTGGTCCAGCAGCATGAGCGCGTCGTCGTGCGAGTCCGGCAGGCGCTCCACCCACACGCGGGTGGGGCGCCGCAGCTCTGCGGTGAGCCCGAGCACCTCCGCGTTCTTCTCCACGACGCGGCGCAACGACTGACCGAGCTGTGCCGTCGCAGGCCCGCGCTCGCAGAGGACCACAAACGTGGCGTCGCCGACCGCCGCCATCGGGTGGCCGTCGCCGAAGACCTGCTGCAGGGTGCGCCCGATCGCCGCGGACCGCGCCGACCGCTGCCAGGTGTCCAGGCTCTCCAGCCCGACGTCGAGCACGAGGAGGCAATGGGTCGACGTCACGTCGGACCCGTTCCGCGACGCCACGCCATACGTTTCCCGCAGCCGTTCGCCGAGGTACTCGTTGGTCGGCAGCCCTGTCGCAGGGTCGTGGCACATCACCTGGAACGGCACGCGCTCGTGCTCCTCGACCCAGCCGATCGCCACCGCGCGGATCGCTGTCGCGTCCACCGGGATGCCCACCGTCGTGTAGAGGCACGCCACGTCGTCCATCGCCTCGGCGATCCCGACGCCCACACCGGCGCGCGCCGATCCGAGGCGCTCGCCTGCTGGGGCGACCGACCGACCATCCGTCAGTGCCTCCGCGAACGCGTCGACGGCTGCGTGATACCAGTCGCCCGGCCGTAGCCACACGGCGGCGAGGCTCGCTGCGCGCCAGCGTTCGCGCAGGTCGCTGATGCCGGGCTCTGTGCCCTGCTGCGGCTTGCTCATAATGAGAGGACTCCCACGGGAGTACATCATGACGCAGGTTTACGCCGAGTGTGCGGCAGTTCACCCGATCTCATCCGGCGGATTCACCCTCTACCAAAGCGCTGGGCGCGGCCTATAGTCAGGGGCTAGAGTCTGAGTGCCCGGATTTCCGGGATCACCCGCCATTCACGGGCCGTCGCCATGGGCGGCGAGGTAGTGGGGAAGACGTGGCAGAAGTCGACAGCGGTGCGGGGAATTCCCCCAGCGACGCCGAGCTCATCCTGAGGGTCCGAGACGGGGACCGGGACGCTTTCGGCGCGCTCTACAGCCGTCACGTCCAGGCGACCCGCCAGGTTGCCCGCTGTCTCGTCGCACCGTCGGATGTCGAAGAGGTCGTGTCCGACTCCTTCGAGAGCACCTTCCAGACTCTCCTCCGCGGCAAGGGCCCGGACCTCAACTTCCGCGGTTACATCCTGACGGTCGTGCGCAACACGGCCACCACGCTGGCCCGCGGCGTCCGGCGTACCCGTCCCACGGCCGACGACGAGCTGGAGCACGCGCTCGGCCGTCTCGCGTCCGACGAGGACCCGGCACTGGCCGGCTTCGAGCGCACTGTCGTCTTCCGCGCGTACCTCAAGCTGCCCGAGCGATACCGCATGGTGCTCCACTACGCGCTCGTCGAGGAGCACAGGCCCGCGCAGATCGCCCCGCTCCTCGGCCTCTCGCCCAACGGCGTCTCCGCTCTCCTGTACCGGGCGAAGGAGGCTCTCCGCGCCGGCTACCTGCAGCAGCACCTGTCGCACGCCCCGTCCGCCGCCTGCCGTGAGGTGAACAGGTCTCTCGGCGAATACGTCCGAGACAGCCTCTCGAAGCGCGAGAAGGCCAAGGTGGACGACCACCTGACCGGCTGCGGCACGTGCAGCGCCCTGGTCCTCGAGCTGCACGACGTCGCCCACGGCATGAAGTGCGTCGTCGCGCCCCTGATGCTCGGGGTCGCGGGTCTCGGCCTGGTGGGCGTCGCCCTCCCGATCGGCGGTACGGGCACGGCGGTCCTGCTGAAGGCGGGCTATGCGGCAGCGGCGGCAAAGGCGGGGACGACGACGGTCCTCACCTCCTCCGCAGGTTCCGTCGCCTCCGGCAGCGCGGTCGGTACTGGCGCGGTCACCACGAGCGCGACGACTGCGAGCACTGTCGGTGCCGGCGCGGGAACCGTGACCAGCACCGCCGTCGGCACGGTGAGCACCGTGACCAGCACGGCGGGCACGTCGATCGGCGGCGGCTCGGTGGGCAGCGGCGTCACGGCGGCCGCCTCGACTGCCGCCTCGACCGCCGCGACCACGAGCACTGTCGCGGGTGTCGCGGCGGGTGCCACGGGCGCGCTCACGTCGACCGGCATGGCAGCCGGCGCCATCACCGCTGCGACCGTCGGTGTCGCCGCGGTGCTTCAGGTCCTCGCCCCCATGGCACAGGCCGAACGGTTCAACCTGGGGCTGTCGGCGGGCAGCGTCCTGGTGGCCGACGCGCCGGCCTCCGACGCGCTCGACGAGGTCCCGGACGTCCTGGACCCCACGTCGGCCACGAACTTGCTGGTCCCCATGCCGGCACCCGAACCGGCGAAGCTCGGTGTGGCGCTCTCCGACCCCACCACGGTGCTCCAGCCGCGTGTCGGGCAGGACATCGTCCTCACCCTGTCCAACTCGGGTGGCAGGGATGCGGCTGAGACAGTCGTCCGCCTGACCCTTCCCGACGGCCTGACGGCCCGGTTCGCCCAGGCGCCGTTCGGCGCGGGCGTCGGCTCGTCCGCCGGGTCGAGCACCGACGCCGCGGCGCCCACCACAGAGCCGGCGACCACCACCGAGGCGGCTGCCACCACCGGGACCGCTGCCACCACCACCGCTGCCACCACCGACGTCCGCGAGGAGGGCACGACGGAAGCCGCGTCGGGAGTCGGCGCCGGCGACACGGCGGGCGACATCGCGGGCGACGCTGCCGTCATGGGTCCGCCGATCACGGCGAACAGGTTCGCCTGCGGGCCGGCCGACGGCGGCTCCTCGAACACGGTCCTCTGCGAGCTCGGTACCGTCGCGGCCGGCACGACCCAGCGGGTCGTCGTGGGAGTGCAGGCGCAGTCGGGCGGCGTCTACCCGATCTCCGCGGAGGTGTGGGCCGCCGGTGTGAAGAGCGCGGGCGTGGAGCTCGCGGCAGCCGAGGTGGCCCCCTACGGCGCCGAGCTCTCCGCGCACGTGGACGGCACCGACATCGCGAACCCGGGATCCACCGTGGTGGGGGTCGAGGTCGCCAACACCGGTGACCTGACGGCGCCCGCCGGCTGGTCCGTGGACGTCACCCTGCCTGCGGGCGTGACGCCGGCCGCGTCCCAGTCCGCCCTCTCGTGCGCGAGCCATGGGTCGGCGTCCAACGCCTGGCACTGCTCGCCGCTGCCGCCCGGGGACGGGACGGCCGGAGATCTGATGCAGGGCGAGCGTCGCCGGCTGCCGCTGGCGGTCGTCGCCGACGGGACGGCACCCGGGACGACGTCGGGCGCCGTGGCGGTCACGCCTGTGCTGCCCGGTTCGGCCAAGGTGCTCCAGGCCTCCGGACCGGTGAGCGTTGCGCAGTCCTGGGCCGGGGCGGTCCAGGGAGCGGGGTCCCTCGACGCGCAGTGCCTGGCGACAGGCGGGACCGCCGTCGCGCAGTCCGCGGTGACGGGCACGTACACGAACCGCACCGCCCAGACGGTGTCCGTGACGCTCGAGGCCGCCGGCACCGCCGTGGCCTCGGCGCACGCCGTGAGGCCCGGTGAGCAGGTGCTCCTCCAGGTTCCGGACGGTCTGCGGGTGCCCGCCGGACCGGGTGCCTACGTCCTCTCAGCGGTCGTGGACGGACGCACCTACACCACGCGCGTGCCCGCCGGGACGCACCCCGCCCGTGACTGCTACGCGCCTTCCTGGGACGTTGCCGTCGCGGCACGAACCGTGAACGTGAACGGTGCGGTCGGCGTCCGGGGCGACGTCACCAACCACACGGACGAGCCGGTCCAGGTCGTGATGGTCGTCCCGGCGGGCGGTACGACGCTCGAGTCGGGCCAGGTGACGATCGAGCCGGGCGCCACGGTGCCGCTCCAGGTGGCCACCGGCACCATGGACCTGGCGGCGGCTCAGGCGGCCTTCCGGCTCTCCCGCTGGACCACGGACTCCGACGGTGACCTGCCGACGCACCTGCTGACGGCGCCCGAGCCGCCCGTGGCCGACTACCCCGCGGCGGTGCTCGCGCCCGCTGCGGGAGCAGCTCAGCGCGTCGGGGAGTGCACGTACGACCCGGAGCGCGACTACTCCACCAGGACCTTCGCGGCGCCCGTCGACAACACGGGCTCCACCCTCCCTGTGGTGTTCTCAGCGGCGGGCGCCACGCTGTTCGTCCCGGCGGGCGAGAAGGCCACGCTCACGTTCACGGTGCCGTGGGGCACCGGCCAGGTCGACCTCACGGCGGACGGCAGGACGCTGGCCACGGAGGACGTGACGTTCCGGTCGTGCGCACGGATCGTGTGGCCCGAGTCGTCGGTGACGGTCACGCCGCTGGTGGAGTGCACGGACGGGACGGGTCGCATCGTGGCCGACGTCCACAACGCTGGGGCCCGCGCGTGGAACGGCCGGATGTACCGCACGTCCCGCTGGACGACCGGCACCACCGTCGAGATCCCCCCGGGCGGCACCGCGCGCCTCACCCTCGGTGACGACGTCGTCCCCGGCGGCAGGGTGACCGTGCGGCTGAACCGCGAGCTGGAGGGCCGGATCCACGCCGTGGAGCGCCGCCTCACCGTCGACGCAGTGGTGTGCCCGCCGCCCGCGCCGCCGACCCCGTCGCCGGAGCCCAGCCCCACGCACGCGCAGGTTCAGCCGCCGACGCAGGCTCCGCCGTCGACCCCGGGTACGAGCCAGGGCGGCCCGGCCCAGCCTGCGGCGACGACTGCTACGACCAACCAGGGCGACGCCGGCAGCCGCGACGCGGCACAGGCGGACCGGTCCGGGCGGGCGTCCGCCGAGTGCGCTGCGGTGACGGCGCCGTGGGCAGCCGTGGGCCGGTCAGGCCTGCGGACCGCCGGGCAGGACCTGTGGGCCTGGGCCGTAGCGGCCTGCGGGCCCAAGCAGTAGCCGACGCTAGACCAGGCCGTAGAGGCGGTCGCCCGCGTCGCCCAGGCCGGGAACGATGTACTTCTTCTCGTTGAGCCGCTCGTCGACGGCCGCGACGACGACCTCCACGTCGACCCGGTCACCGACGGCCTGCTCCAGGAGCTCGAGGCCCTCGGGCGCGGCGAGCAGGCATACGGCGGTGACCTCGCGGGCGCCCCGCTCGAAGACGTAGTCGATGGCCGCCACCAGGGTGCCGCCCGTCGCGAGCATGGGGTCGAGGAGGAACACGTGCCGGCCCGTGAGGTCGTCGGGCAGCCGGTTCGCGTACGTGACGGCCTGGAAGGTCTCCTCGTCGCGCTGCAGCCCGAGGAAGCCCACCTCGGCGGTGGGGAGCAGGCGGGTCATGCCGTCGAGCATGCCGAGGCCGGCCCGCAGGATCGGCACCACGAGCGGCGGCGGCGACGAGAGCCGGACCCCCGTCGTGGTGGTGACCGGAGTCCGCACCTCGTGCGGCTCGACGGCGATCTCACGCGTGGCCTCGTAGGCGAGCAGGGTGACCAGCTCGTCGACGAGGAGGCGGAACGTCGGTGAGGGGGTGGTCTCGTCGCGGAGGACGGTGAGCTTGTGAGCCACCAGTGGGTGGTCGACGACGTTCAGGCGCATGGCCTCCACGCTACCGGCTCCCGCACGCGGAGGGCCGTCCCGGGGCCGCGTCGCTATGGTGATCTGCGTGACCGCACCCTCCAGCAGCGCCGCCCGTTTTCCCGGGGACACCGTCGCGGAGCGCGCCGCGACGTGGGCCGGGGCGATGGGCCTGGCCCTCGACGAGGCCCGGCGCGCGGTCGGCACCGGCGACGTCCCGGTGGGTGCGGTGGTGCTCGACCGTGCGGGCCGCGTCGTCGGGGTCGGGCGGAACGAGCGGGAGGCCACGGGCGACCCCACGGCGCACGCCGAGGTGCTGGCGCTGCGGGCGGCGGCGCGTCACACGGGGGAGTGGCGGCTCGAGGGCTGCACCCTGGTGGTCACGCTGGAACCCTGTGCCATGTGCGCCGGCGCGCTGCTCCTGTCCCGGGTGACCCGCCTGGTGCTCGGCGCGTGGGACCCCAAGGCGGGGGCCACGGGCTCCGTGTGGGACCTGGTGCGCGACCGCCGCGCGCTCCACGAGGTCGAGGTGGTGGGCGGGGTCCGGGAGGCGGAGTGCGGGGCCCTGCTCCGGGAGTTCTTCGAAGCGCGCCGGGCGTGACCCGAATCTGGTGTGCAGCTGAACCGTTTTTTGCTAGCGTCTCGTCACCGCCCCGGAAAGGACGACGACGTGCCTGCACCCACTCTTGCCGACTACGCCAGCCACAGCCCCTACTCCGACCCCGGCCGGCATGCGGATCTCGTCGCGGAGCTGGGTGCCGATCCGGCGTCGCTGCGGACCGCGGCGTGCGACGCCGTCGTCCACTACCGCTCCGGGGCCACCTTCACCGCCGACCAGGTCGCGGACATCGACCGGCGGTGGCTCGCGTCGATCCTCGACGCGGCCGTGGAGCGGACCGGCGCCCTCGCGGGCTCGCGCACCGCGGAGCAGGTCGTCGCCGGGTGCTGCCGTGACCACACGCTGCTCACCGTCGGCACGCTCCGGGAGCACAAGGTGCCCGCCCGCTCGCGCGTGGGCTTCGCGGGCTACTTCGACCCGGGCTTCCATGCCGACCACGTGATCGTGGAGTACTGGGACGGTGAGCGCTGGCGCCGCTTCGACCCGGAGCTCGGCCCGGACGACCCGTGGGGCTTCGACCCCGCGGACATCCCCGCCGGTCACGGCTCGCCGTTCGTGACGGCCGCCGAGGCGTGGCTGGCGGTCCGGTCCGGCGCGGCTGACCCGGCGACGTTCGGCGTGACGAAGGACGTGCCGGAGCTCTGCGGGCGGGACGTGGTCCGCGACTACGTGCTGCGCGAGGTGGCGCACCGGCACCGCGACGAGCTGCTGCTCTGGGACATGTGGGGCCCGATGCTGGGCCTGGCCGGCGTGCCGGCCACCCTGAGCGGCGCGGTCCTGGAGGAGGCTGAGCGGTCCGGGGCCGACCTGAGCAGCTTCCCCGGCGTGGAGATCACCTCGGCGGAGTACGACGCGATCGCCGACGAGCTCGCGCACCTCCTCGTCGCGGCGGACGCAGGCGACGACGTGGCGGCCCAGGAGCTGGGCGAGCTCTACTTCGCCGACGCTCGCCTCCGCCCGGGGGACCGCGTCCTGACGCTGTCGCCGTCCGGCCGCTCCGGTCTCACCGACCTGGCGACGCGGACGACGGACTGGCGGAGCAGCCCGTCGGTCTTCGGCTAGGACGCCCGCCGGGTGCTGCCTCACAGCCGCTCGGCGAGCTCGGCCAGGACGTCGCTGGTGCCGGCGTCGACCTTGACCGTCGCGTGGACGTCGCCGCGGGTGAGCCCGCGGTTGACGATCACCACGGGCTTGCCGTCGGCGGCTGCCCGGCGCACGAACCGCAGGCCGCTCATCACCGTGAGCGACGACCCGGCCACGAGCAGGGCGTCGGCGCCGTCCACCAGGGCGAACGCCCGCTCCACGCGCTCGCGGGGCACGTTCTCGCCGAAGTACACGATCTCAGGCTTGAGCACGCCGCCGCAGAACTCGCAGGGGGCGGGCCGGAAGTGCGAGGTGGCCTCGATGACGGCGTCGGCGTCGGGTGCGATCTCGATGTCGGCGACGTCGCCGACCGACTCGAGGAAGCCCGGGTTCAGGGCGTCGAGGCGGGTCGCCAGGTGGGTGCGGGAGACCACCCGCCCGCACTGCAGGCAGACGACGCGGTCGTAGCGCCCGTGCAGGTCGATGACGTTGCGCGACCCGGCGTCCTCGTGCAGCAGGTCCACGTTCTGGGTGATGATCCCGGTGAGGAGGCCGCGCTCCTCGAGCCGGACGAGGGCACGGTGGCCCGCGTTGGGCTCGGTGCGGTGCATGTGCTGCCAGCCCACGTGGTTGCGCGCCCAGTAGTGGCGGCGGAAGGCCTCGTCCTGGACGAACTGCTGGTACGTCATGGGGTTGCGGGGAGGCGAGCCGGGCCCCCGGTAGTCCGGGATGCCGGAGTCGGTGGAGATCCCCGCGCCGGTCAGCGCCGTGATCCGGCACCCCGCCAGCACCCGTAGGGCGTCGTCCACGGTGGTGAGGGCGACATCGACCGGCTCGGGTCGCCAGGTGGACGGACGCGAGATCGGTTGCACGCGTCGAGCGTACGACGAACCCCTTGACGAGCCGATGTACAACGATGGAAACTAGTCCACGGCGTTCGTGTGAGCGCTAACAATGCCTCAACGAGGAGGTTCCATGAAGGCAACCCGTGCATTCCCCTGGCGTCGCGGAGCCCAGGCAGCGCTGACGCTGCTGGTCGCCGCAGCCGTCACGTTCGCCCAGCTCGCCGTGCCTGTGGCAACGCCACAGGCCTCGGCGGCGACCATCGACACCAACGCCTGGTACGTGCTGGTCAACCGGAACAGCGGCAAGGCCCTGGAGGTCGCCGACCTGTCCACGGCCAACAACGCGGGCATCCAGCAGTGGGCCCGCAACGACCACGCCGTCCAGCAGTGGCAGTTCGTCAGCTCGGGCAGCGGCTACTACCGGCTGAAGTCGCGGCACAGCGGCAAGGTCATCGACGTCGCGAGCAGGTCCACCGCCGACGGCGCCAACGTGGTCCAGTACACGGACAACAACGCCACGAACCAGCAGTTCAGCGTGCAGGACCCGGCGTCCGGCTACATCCAGCTCATCAACCGCAACAGCGGGAAGTCGCTGGAGGTGTGGGAGTGGTCCACCGCCGACGGCGGCCGCGTCTCCCAGTACACCGACACCAACGCGAACAACCAGCAGTGGCAGATGGTCAGGGTGGGCGACGTCAGCACGCCCACCACGTACCCCAACCCTGGGCCGGTCACGGGCGACACCATCGTGCACGACCCCGAGGTGGTGAAGCGGCCGGACGGCTCCTACCTGCTGGCCAACACAGGCGAGGGCGTCAACCTCCGGACGTCGACGGACCGCACCGCGTGGAGGGCTGCCGGCATGGCGTTCCCCAACGGCATGCCCTGGGTGCACACCTACACCAACAACAGCAACCACGTCTGGGCCCCGGACGTCCACTACGTCAACGGGCGCTATTACATGTACTACTCGGCCTCGGTCTTCGAGTCGAACCGGTCGGCGATCTTCCTCGCGACCAGCACCACCGGTGCTGCCGGAAGCTGGACCAACCAGGGCCTGGTCATCTCGTCGAGCGCGTCGAACGACTGGAACGCCATCGATCCCAACCTGGTGATCGACCAGCAGGGACGCTGGTTCCTGAGCTTCGGCTCCTTCTGGTCGGGCATCAAGATGATCGCCCTCAGCTCGTCGACGGGCCTGCGCTCCGGCACGGCGTTCTACAGCCTCGCCAGTCGCGGCGGCGACGCCGTCGAGGCGCCGACGATCCACTACCGCAACGGCTACTACTACCTCTACGTCTCGTTCGACGCCTGCTGCAGGGGCGCCGCGAGCACGTACCGCATCATGGTGGGCCGCTCCACCTCCGTGACTGGTCCCTACGTGGACCGCAACGGCACCGCCATGATGTCGGGCGGCGGCACGCAGATCCTCGCCGGCCACGGCTCGATCCACGGCCCGGGTCACCAGGCGGTCATCACCGACACCGACTCCGACGTGCTCTTCTACCACTACTACGACAACGCGGGTGACCCCCGCCTCGGCGTCAACCTGCTCGGCTACGACTCGTCGGGCTGGCCGTACGTGTACTAGCAGGTCACGCACCAGATCTGCGTCCGACGACGGGGCCGGACCTTCCGTAGGGAAGGTTCGGCCCCGTCGTGTGCCCCGCTGGGTGAATTCCGCCCTAGCGGTTGGCTGTCTGTCGTGGTCAGGCAAACACTCCAAAGAAGTGAGTGACCTTCATCACAACAACGGCGTCTCGAACAGGCCACTCCTGCCTCACTCCCAGTACGAGGTCATCCCCAGCACGACACAGGAGTCGTCATGTCTCGAAGGATCGGATCGCTCGTCGGAGCGGCCACGGCAGCGTCACTCGTCGCGACAGCCTTCGTCGCCACCCCCGCGGTGGCCGACGAGGACGACGTCTTCGCCGAGCAGGTGGCGGCCTGGGCCGTCGGGATCGGGGCGTCGGAGGTGCTGACGCAGCCCCTGCCCGTGGTGGGCGTCGCCCCTGGCGCCCTGCTGGCCGGAGCCGACCCCACCCTGGGCGGCGACCTGACGCGGGACGGCAACCGGTTCACGCTCGCCGTGACCGAGGCCGTGCCGACGTACCTGACGCTCGCGCCCGGTTTCCCGCTGTCGTCCCAGCCGGGGTCGATCACGACCGACGTGACGGTGAGCGTCGCGTTCACGGTCGCTACCGCCGACGTCGACGGCAGCCCGTACCGCCATGTCGTCGCCTCCGGGCCCGACGCGCCCGCGATCACCGCGAGCGTGGCGCTCGACGGGCTCCCCGGGCCGCTCGCGGCGTCCGTCGGCCTCCTGGGGGTGGACCTCACCGAGGCCGCGCCCGTGACCCTGACCGCCCAGTACGCGGGCAGCCTCGGCGACCCCGACGGCGACGGGCGCCTCGCGTTCGACGACCCCGGCGGCCTGCCCACCGACGGCGAGCTGTCGGCCGCCGGGTCGGCGACCGGCCTCGCCTCCGTCGGGCTCGCCTCGGCGGCCGCGGGTGGCACCCTGGCCGTGACGTCGTCGGGCAGCGTGCTCGCGGAGCCCGTCTCCGCCCAGGTCGCGTTCTCCTGGACCGACCTCACGGACCCGGCGACGCTGACCGTGACCCCCACGGGGTTCGGCGCCGTCCAGGACTTCCTCACCATGTCCGTGCGCGACACGGCGGAGGGCCTGGTGCTGGTGAAGTCGGCGCTCGCGGCCTTCCAGCGGGCGCAGCTCCCGGGCAGCGGGAACCTCGACCTGCCGTTCATGCGCGGCACCCTCGCCGACGCCCTCGCGCTCAACGAGCGGATCGTGGCGTTCCTCGAGGACAACCTCGACCCTGTCGAGGCCGGCGTGGTCGACCCCAACGACGGTCAGCCGGAGTGGACGAGCGTGCAGGAGCTGTTCACCCTGCTCGAGGCCGCCGAGGGCATCGACGTCCAGGTCGGCGCGTACGACGCCGGGACCAAGCGCCTCCCGTACACCGTGTCGCTGGCCCGGTCTGCCACGGGGGAGGACCTGGCCGATGCGCCCGCGCCGGCCCCCGACACGGGCCTCGAGAACGACGCGAAGCCGGGTCTGGTCGAGCTGGGCGACGTGCTGACGGACGGCACCGGCCGGTCCGTCGGCGACGTGGTGGGCGCCCAGGCGACGGCCACGGTCAGCCCCGACTACTCCGCACAGATCGAGCTCGCCCTGGACCTCTCCGCCCCGGTGGAGCACGACCCGCCGCTCGCGGTGGAAGGGCCTGACGGGACGGTCACGCACTACGACATCACCCCGATCGGCGTGGACCGCACCCTGGTGCGGGGCGTCACGGCGACGGCGGACTTCCCGGTCTCGACGGCGGTCGCCGCCGCCGGCTCGGTGGGCTTCGTCGGCGTGGACGTGGGCGGCCAGATCGAGGTGGGGCGGCAGGACGACGCCCAGCCGATGCTGTCCCTGACGGCCGGGAGCGCCACGTACCGGTCCGTCAGCGACGTGTTCGAGGAGCTCCGGGCCGACGCCGACGCGCTGCTCGACGTCGACCTGAACATCGCGGCCTCCGTGGCGAACGGCACCATCGCCGTCACCGGCATGCCGGGCTTCCTCCCGAGCGAGGCGACCTGGTCGGTGCCGCCCTGCGCCATCGAGGTCGTCCCGGCGGGCTGTTCTCCGCAGCTCGGCGGGCTGGCCGACCTTCTCGCGCTCGACGTCGACGTGAACGAGCCGCGGGCCCTGCTGGGCCGGCTCGCCGACGTGCTGGCGCTGCTCGACGCCGGCCTCCGGTCGCCGTCGATCATGGGCGATGCGGCTCACGCGAGCCTCCCGCTCACGGGGACGAGCGTGGCCGAGATCCTCGCGGGCGACGGCGGCGGTCTGGCCACGTCCACGAAGCTCACCCAGGCGGTGGACGCGCTGGTGACCAACCCGCCCACCACGCTCCAGGAGACGGTGGACGCGCTGGAGGCGGCGCTCGAGACGGACCTCCCGGTCCGGCTCACCGAGATCGAGGGCGAGCCGTCGGTCGTCCTCGACGTCGACTTCGAGCGTGCCTACGACCGGAGCAAGACCCTCGCGTTCGACCTGGACGGCATCCCGCTCGTGGGCGCCTCCTCGAACGGGCAGGTGAACGTGCACGCCGCTGTCGACGTGGAGACCGGCGTCGCGGTGCCGCTCGGCTCGGCAGCCTGGACCACCGGCGCCGACGCGATCCGGCTCGTCGACCCGGACATCACGGCCTCGGCGCAGGCGACCCTGGAGGGCTCGCTCGCCGTCTCGCTCGCCGGCCTGACCGCGCAGCTCGGCACCGGGACGGACCCGGTCACCGGCGCCGTCGGGCTCACGGCAGCGTTCTCGCAGACCGGCGCCGTCGCCCTGGGCGACCTGCTCGGCGGCGACCTCGCCGTCGCGGGCACCGACGCGTGCACGGGAGGCGCGGTGCTCTGCGCCGACCTGCCGGTGTACGTGCTGGGTCAGCCGCTGTCGAACACCAGCAACTCGCTCGTGCTGAGCCTCCCCTCCCCGGGGACGCTCACCGGCGACTGGTCCGGGCTGGACGTGACGCTCCCCGACACGGACGCGCTCGCCCAGCTGCTCTACTCGACACCGTTCGACATGAACAACCTGCCCTCCGGCATCCTCACCTACCTGACGATGGTCGAGCAGGGGCTGCAGGCCGCGAGCCTCGGCGGCAAGGTGCCGTTGCTCGGCGACCAGCTCGTCGAGGCGGCGAACGTCGTCGCCGAGGCGAAGGCAGCGCTCCAGGGTCTCGGTGACCTGTCCGGCCAGGCCTACGCCGACGCGAAGGCGGCGATCGAGGGGGCGCTCGGCGCCACCCTGAGCGAGCAGTGCGGCGTGCTCCAGGCGACGACGGGGGTGACCGCGCAGGCGGTGGTCGACGCGCCGTCGGGCGACCCGCTGGTGAACTACCGGTACGTGGTCGTGGCCCGCGCGGGCACGACGCCGACGCAGTACTCCGCCGAGAGCAACGCCGTGGACAACGAGGCCACGCTCAGCGCCGACAACCGCAACGAGGTCACCTGGGTCGCGGACGGCCGCGCGAGCGGCTACCTCGTGCTCCGGTCGGTCGACGGTGGGGCGTGGGAGCAGGTGGCCGACGTCGCCGCCGGTACCACCACCTTCTCCGACGACGGCACGGCCACCCCCGTGGCAGCGCCCGCAGACCCGGGCGCCCCGGTGCAGGTCACCGGCTGTGGCGCGACGAACCCGCTCGCCATCGAGGCGATCGTCGTGGACTGGGACTTCGACCCGAACGGTCCGGGCGGCGAGCCCGAGCTGTGCCAGGTCGTGCCGCTCGACCTGGGGATCCCGGGCCTCGCGCTCCGGGCCTCCACGGTGCAGGGCGCGCAGGACCCGGCCGCGTGCGCCGACTCCCCGGGCGGCGGCCTGCGGGCCTCGCTGGACTACGGGTTCGGTATCGAGATCGCCCTCGACAAGACGGCGGGCGTCGTGGTCCTGACGGGCAACGAGGGCGCCACCGAGGACGACCCCGGCCGCCCGGAGGCCTTCGTCGGGGCAGCGGTCTCGCTCGACCCCGTGGCCGGCGGCGACGACCTCACGGCCGAGCTGGCCATCCTCCAGGTCGGCGTCGAGAAGAACGACCCGGCCAAGGAGGAGCTCTCCGGCTCCTTCTCGGTGGACCTCGTGGGCGAGCAGATCGACGTCGCCGGCGCACCCGTCGAGGGTGTCCGGCTCGACAAGCTCGTCTCCGCTCCCGGCGACGTCGTCCACGTCGGCGCCGAGTTCGAGGTGGACATCGACTGGAACCTCGTCGCGGCGCCGCTGGTGAACGGGCAGACCCTGCCGGGCATCGCCACGGACTTCGAGCTGACCTGGTCCGCGGACGCCGGGGCCGGGGCGTCGCCGACGTTCGGCGACCCCAACCCCGACGTCTCCACGTCCCCGTCCATCGCGTTCCGCAACATCAGCCTGGACCTCGGTAGCTTCCTCGAGGAGCAGATCAAGCCTGCGGTCGACGAGGTGAACCGGGTCCTCGACCCGCTGCGTCCCATCATCGAGACGCTGTCGGCGCCGATCCCCGTGCTCACCGACCTGTCGACCATGGCGGGCGGTGACCCGGTGACGCTGCTGAGCATCGCCAAGGCGTACAACACGCTCACGGGCGGCACCGACACGCAGATGATCGACACGGTGGTGGGCGTGGTCCAGACCGTGGCGAAGGTGGACCAGGCGATCCAGGCCGTGGCCTCCGGGGACGGGATACCCCTGCCCATCGGCGACCTGGAGGTGGACGGCGCGGTGGCGAAGACCACGGCGGCCACCCCCGACCAGGTCGAGACCCTCAAGAGCGGCTTCACCGCGGCGGCGGTCCCTGGTGGGTCCACGGCCGCGACCGTCCAAGGCCTGCTCGGCCCCGACAGCGTCAGCGAGACCACGCCGAAGGGCCGGTTCGGCTTCACGTTCACGCTCCTCGAGCAGCCGGAGCAGCTGGCCAACCTGCTGCTCAACGGAGACGTGGAGATCGTCCGGTTCGACACCGGCACGCTCGAGCTCGGCTTCTCGTTCGAGCAGTCGTTCGGCCCGGTGTACGCGCCGCCGCCGATCTTCATCACCCTCTCCGGCGCGGCCGGGGTCAAGGCCCGCCTCATCCTCGGGTTCGACACCTTCGGGTTCCGGCAGGCCATCGAGGCCGCACGCGCGGGCGGCGGCGCGAGCTCCGCGCTGCACATCTTCGAGGGCCTCTACCTCGCCACCACCGACCTCGAGGGCAGGTCCATCCCGGTCCTCGAGTTCTACGGGGAGATAGCGGCAGGCCTGTCGCTCAACATCGTCATCATCCGGGTCGACGTCAGAGGCGGCTTCGGGCTCACCGTCGCCTTCTACTGGAACGACCCGAACGACGACGGCAAGTTCCGCTTCAGCGAGTTCGGCGACCAGGCCAAGATCAGCCCGATCTGCCTCTTCCGGACCGAGGGCAAGCTCTACCTGTTCCTCGAGCTGGGCGTCACCATCGGCATCAGCATCTTCTCCGTGTCGTTCGACGTGACGATCGCCAAGGTCACCATCCTCGACTTCAGCGCGGAGCCGGACTGCGAGCCCGAGCCGCCGAAGCTCGGCGAGGTCACGGGCGACGTCCTCGTCGTCTACCTCGGCAAGGCGGGCGGGCTGCGCGGCGGGTCCTGGGCGCCGTCGGGCGACAAGCCCGAGGTGTTCAAGGTCTACGAGCGGCACGACCACCACGCCGGCACCGAGGGCGACCGCCCCGTCACCGGCTACGCCGTCGAGGGCCTCGGCATCGTCCGGGAGTTCGAGGGCCCCGTCTCCACCGTGGTGGTCGACGGCGGCGACACGGGCACGCCCTTCCACCTCACCTTCTTCGGTGACTCCGACCGCGACGACCCCGACCTGCGGGCCGGCTTCCGGACCCCCGTGGTCGTCGTCGGCTCCTCCGGGCCCGACGAGATCAAGACGGACGAAGGCCCCGCCTACGTCGACGCCCGCGAGGGCGACGACGTCGTGACGACCTCCAACGCTCCCGGCAACCCGGCCCGCGTGGCCGGCGGCCCCGGCAAGGACCGCGTCACCACCGGCCAGGGCGACTCCGTCGCGGCCGGCGACTCGACCCTGCCGGTCGAGAGCACCACCCCCGTGGGTGGGCAGAACGTCGCCACCGCGCTCGGCTCCCCGTCCGCGGGGACCACGACCGGTGACGACGAGGACGCCGTCGCCGTCGGCACCGGCACCAACACCGCGTTCGGCAACGGCGGCAGGGACCGCCTCGGCGTCGTCGGCGAGCAGGGCAACCAGCGCACGCCGCGGCCGAACATCCTGGTCGGCGGCGACGGGCCCGACCTTCTCACCGGCGGCCCCGGCCACGACGTGCTCTACCCGGGCACGGCCCCGGGCGGCGGGCTCCTCGAGCTCGGCGGAGCGACCTACACGCCCGGCGGCGGCCTCACGGAGCCGCAGCGCGCGGCGCTCGCGGACGCCTCGGGCACGCCCGACGACGTGGGCGTCGACGGCTTCAACACCGTCGACACCGGTTCCGGGTCGGACGTGGTGATCGGCTCCGACAAGGTCGACCTGGTGCAGTCGTCGTCGCTCGGTTCCCAGGAGACGTCGTCGTACCTGTTCGGCGGCTCCGGCGAGGACGTCCTCGCGGGCGGCTTCGGCGGCGACGAGGTGTTCGGCGGACCTGACGACGACTACGTGCTCGCCGAGCCCACGGACGTGGGCGCGCCGAGCAACCCCGGCGACGGCTACGGTCCGGTGCGCAGCCTCGCCCGGCACACCCTGCCGGCGGGCGAGTCCGCGGCGCACGACCTGCTGGTCGGCGGCGCGGGCAACGACCACCTGCTCGGCGGCGACGGGGGAGCGGACGCCTGGGGCGACGCCTACCGGCCCGCGGAGCTGTGCGTCGCGGGCGACCCGGTCGCCAGCGACGGCGACACCCCCGGCGCCGACGCCGTCCCGATCGCCCCGGACACGGGTGCGGACGACGGCCAGGACACCATCACCGGTGGCCGGGGCGTGGACGTGGTCCGGGCGGGTGGCGGCAACGACCGCGCCACCCTCGCGGAGGCGGACGACCGCGGCTGCGGCCAGGGCGGGAACGACGTGGTGGGCGGCGGCGACGGCGCGGACGACCTCTGGGGCGGCAGCGACGTCGACACGCTCTACGGCGACGCGGGCACCGACGAGGTCTACGGCAACGCGGGGGCGGACGTCGTCTACGCGGGCGACCACGTCGACGTGGCCGAGGGCAACGACGGCGCGGACTCGCTGTTCGGCGGGGCCGAGGCGGACCTGCTCGTCGGCGGCACGCGTGCGGAGGGCCGGCCCGACACGGGCGACGCCCTCTACGGCGACGCCGGCACCGACACCCTGATCGGCGACAACGGCGCGGCCGACGCCGGGGCCCCGCTCGGGTACCGGCCGTTCGACCTGGCCGGACCTGCCACGGCGGGCGGCGACGACCAGCTCTACGGCGCCGCGGGCGCCGACCTCGGGTTCGGCGGCATCGGTTCGGACCTCCTCGTGGGGGCCGACGGTGCCGACCACCTCGAGGGCGGGCCCAACCCGCTCGGCACGCCCGACGTGGTGCTGGGCCAGAACGGCGACGACGAGCTGGTGGGCGGGTCCTTCCTCTCCGCCCCCGACGCGGACGACGTGGTCGAGGGTGGCGAGGGCGCCGACGTCCAGCTGGGCGACAACGGTTCCGTGGTCCCGACGGCCGTCGACCCGGCCGGGACGCCGGTCCTGGTGGGCCGCGAGACCGCGGCGCACACCGTGGTCGAGCTGGACACCGAGGCGGAGCCTCCGGCCGGGACCTCCGGCCCGGACGTGCTCCGCGGCGGCCCGGCTGACGACGCCCTGCTCGCGCAGGGCGGCGACGACCCCGAGGTCGCGGGCGGTGACGGCGACGACCTCGCCGTCGGCGGCCGGGGCTCCGACACCGTGACCGGCGACGCCGGGCGCGACGACCTGGTCGGCGGCTCCGTGACCCCGCTCGGGACCACGGTCCCCGGCGGGCCGGGCACCGACGGGCAGCCCGACCAGGGCGACGTCGTGCGCGGCGGCACCGAGGGCGACATCGCGCTCGGCGACAACGCGGTGGTCACGGTGGCGGCGGGCACTCCGCCGTCGGTCACCCCGCTGCTGGCCGGGCGCGAGCGCGCGAGCCAGGCGCCGCGGGTGCTGCGCCTCCTCGACCTCGGCGGCGACGCCGGACCGGTCGAGGGACCGGGGGCCGACGCCGGTGGCGACCTCCTCCAGGGCGAGGCGGACGAGGACGTGCTCCTCGGCCAGGCGGGCGCCGACCGCGTCCAGGGCGGCGACGCCGACGACGCGGCCGAGGGCGGGCCGGGCACCGACTGGATCGAGGGTGGCCCGGGCGACGACGACCTCGTCGGCGGCTCGACCACCCCGGCCGCGGCCCCGGCGTCGAGCGAGCCCGGCACGGGCAGCACGGCGTCGACCGGTCAGCCGGACGCGGGCGACTACGTCTTCGGCGGCACGGGCGACGACGCGTCGCTCGGCGACGACGGCGTGATCCTCCGCGGTCAGGGCGCCGGCACCTCGGTGCTGGAGCGCAGCTCGACGGACGGCACGCTCGTGCGGCAGCGCGACGTGGTCCTGTACGACCTCGGCGCACCGCTCGGCGGCGGCGACTACCTCCTGGGCGGCGACGGCGTCGACGTCCAGTGGGGCCAGGACGGGCGGGACGCGATCACCGGCGGGCCGCACGACGACTACGCGGAGGGCGACGGCGCCGGCGACGTGATCTACGGCGACCTTCCGGTGCTCACGCTCACCGAGGCGGGGGAGCCGGCGTCGGGCGTGGTGGAGGTGCCGCTGCCGGTCGCGACCTGGCCGGGCGCCGCAGCGCTCGAGCCGGAGACCGGCCCGCACGGGCAGGACGACCTGATCGGCGGCGCGTCGCTGGCCGGGTTCCGCGACGCGGGCGACCGCATCGCGGGCGACGGCGAGTCCGACGTGGCGCTCGGCGACGACGGCACGCTCCTCCGCGACCCGGTCGAGGCGGGCGGGCTCTGGTCCGACCGCGTCGAGCCGGACCGCTACCCGGTGGACGTGGCCGACCCGGCGTACCCGGCCCGGCTGTTCGCGGTCCGGCTGCACGACCCGGCGAAGGTCCCGGCCGGGCAGGACGGCACCACCCGGTTCTGCGCCGAGGTGCCCGACCGCACGACCTGCGAGCCCGCGGGCGCGTGGGGCGGTGACACGGTCGACGGCGGCGACGGCGACGACCGGCTCTGGGGTCAGGACGGCAACGACACCATGGCCGGCGGAGCCGGCAACGACGACCTGACCGGCGAGCTCGGCGACGACACCCTGTCGGGCGAGGGCGGCCAGGACACCATCCTGGGCGACCGCGGCGGCGTCGTCGGCCAGTGGATCGACACCGCGGCGGAGGGCACGTTCACCACCTCGGTGAGCGGCACCCCGCAGGAGTCGTACACGGGCCTGCGGCCCGGGACGCTGGACCGGCGGGTGGACCTGCTGTCCGACGTCGAGGACCGGGCCTGGGTCGACACCGACGCCCAGCCCATGCCGTACCCGGGCCTCCGGGTGGGCGGGAACGACCGCATCCGCGGCGGCGACGACCACGACGTGGTCTTCGGCGGCGCGGGGGCCGACCTCGCCAACGGTGACAGCGGCGGCGACTTCCTGTTCGGCGGCAACGGCTCCGACGTGGTCTGGGGCGGGCGCGGCCTGGCCGACGGGTCGCCGGCCCGCGGGGCGCAGGACGAGCACCTCGACCTGGTGTTCGGCGGCTCGTCGGTGGCCGGGACGGGCACGGACTCCGTGCTCGGCGCCGACATCCTCGACTGGAACCCGCGGGGCTCGGCCGACACGCCGGGAACCACCTGCGCGGTCTCGGGGGCACCCGCCGAGGTGCCAGGGACGGTCGTGGACCCGTGCGTCTGGTTCGCCATGACGGACACGGACGACGCCGACCCGGGCAACGACCAGCACCACCACGGCACCGACTGGATCTACGGCGGCTGGGACCGTGACGTGATGCAGGGCAACGAGACGGCCAACGGTCCGAGCGACCAGGACGACCGCCTCATCGACTGGAACGGCGCCTTCAACCTCTACTCGCACTGCAACGCGGCGTACGGAGGCTGGAACGACATCCGGCAGCACAGCCCGTCGATGAAGTCCTTCCTGCGGGCGGTCGCCTACGCGGCCGGCGCGGGCCGGGACGCGGACGACGTCACCACCCCGGGCAGCTCGGCGTTCGTCGAGGTGGCTGTGGTGGAGCCGTCGGACAACAACGGGCACGGGACCGGTAAGGCGTTCCCGACCACGCCGGGCCACTTCGACGACCCGGCGGCGTGCGCGGTGCCGTAGCTCGTCACCTGTTGTCGTAGTGCCAGAGTCCTTCCGGAGGAAATTCGGAAGGACTCTGGCGTTATTGGTGCGACCCCGCTACGGTCGTCCCAACTCGGACAAAGACGTCCGGTCGACATCGAGGTCCGGCACAGGCCGTTCGCAAGGAGCCCCCTATGCGCCATCAGCGTCCCAGCACCACGAGACCCGCTCCCGGAAGGCTGCGGGTCGCGGCCGCCGCCGGCGTCGCGGCGGCACTGACCCTCGGCCCGGCCGCGCTCAGCGCGGCCGCCGCCTCGCCGCAGAAGGCACCCGAGCCGCCGTCGGGCACCGTCACCCAGGGTGCCGACGGCGTGAACGGCTTCAAGGCCGTGGGGTACTTCCCCGGCTGGGCGCCCCAGTCGAACGGCTACCAGATGGCCGACCTGGTCCGCACCGGCGCGGTCGAGGACCTGACGCACCTCAACTACGCGTTCGGCAACGTCACGACCGACCTCGTCTGCGACATCTCCGACGCCGTCGGGCCCGAGGGCATCGAGGGCGACCCCGAGGCCGACTACCTCCACCTGGTCTCGGCCGAGGACTCCGTGGACGGCGTCGCCGACACGGCCGGGCAGGCGCTCGCGGGCAACTTCAACCAGCTGCGCAAGCTGAAGGAGGTCGCGCCCGACCTGCAGGTGCTCATCTCCCTCGGCGGCTGGACCTGGTCGGACAACTTCTCCGACGCCGTGTCGACGCCGGAGAACCGCGCCCGCCTCGTCGAGTCCTGCGTGGACCTGTACATCCGCGGCAACCTGCCCGTGTACGGCGCGCAGGGCGGCGAGGGCGCTGCCGCCGGGATCTTCGACGGCATCGACATCGACTGGGAGTGGCCGGGCGCCGACGGCGAGCACCCCTCGCCGCGGCCCGCCGAGGACAAGGAGAACTTCCTCGCGTTCATGGAGCTGCTGCGCGCCGAGCTCGACGCGGCCGAGGCCGAGACCGGCGAGGACTACCTGATCACGGGCTTCGCGCCCGCAGGCTGGTCGCCCCGCACCAACGGCGGCTGGGTGGACCCCCGCCTGTCCGCGGTGGTCGACTTCCTCAACGTGCAGGGCTACGACTACCACGGCACCTGGGTGTCGAACCGGACGGGCCACCAGGGCAACCTGCACAAGTACGAGTGGCCGGACACGCCCGGCACCTGGGCCAACTGGGGCCTCGCCGCCGACGACCTGCTCGGTGCGTACCGCGCCGCCGGCTACCGCGGCGAGCAGATCAACCTCGGCATCGCCGCGTACGGCCAGGGCTGGAGCGGCGTGACCGACCCGACGCCGGGTGCGGCCGCGGGCGCCGCCATCGGGACGCGCAACTACAACCTGCTGCGCTCTGTGGGGGAGGAGTTCTACGACGAGGCCGCCATGGCCGGCTACCGCTACGACGGCAACGAGTGGTGGAGCCTCGACACGCCTCGCTCCGTGACGGACAAGGCCGAGTTCGTGGCCGTCAACGGCTTCGGTGGTGCGTTCTTCTGGGACCTGTCGGGTGACTACGAGAACGAGCTCGGGAACGCGCTGACCGACACGTTCCGGGCCGCGACGCCGGGGCCGCTCGTTGCCGACGGCGGGGCGAACCCCTGGTACGCGACCGGGGTCTACACCCGGGGTGACGTCGTGGCGTTCGACGGCGTGGAGTACAAGGCCAAGTGGTGGACGCGGAACCAGCAGCCGGGTGCTGCTGGCGGGCCGTGGGCTCCGACCGGGACCGTGACGCCCGCGCCCGCGGCTGGGGAGTGCGGGCCGGCGTGGTCCGCGTCGACGGTGTACCGGAAGGGCGCCGTGGTCTCGCGGGCCGGGGTCAGCTACACGGCCATGTGGTACTCGGTCGGGTCGCGGCCCGGCGACGACGTGAAGGGCGCGTGGGACGCGGGAGCGCCCTGCGTGTGAGGTACGTGTGACGCTGCCCGACGCCGGCTTCGGCGTCGGGCAGCGTCGTCTTGCGGTACCGGTGCTGTCTTGTGGTACCGGTGCTACGGGCGGAGCTGGACCGTGAGCCCGGCCGGCTCGCTCGTCTCGCGGCCGTGGGCGTTCGTAGCGGTCGCGCGGACCAGGAGGCCGTCGTCGGTCGGGTTGACGTGGCCGAGGCTCAGGGTCGACGTGGCGCCGTCGACGGCGACCTTGCCGGTGGCGGACTGCCAGGTGGCGCCGCCGTCGGCGGAGGTCTCCCAGAGCACGAGCGGACGCGGCGTGCCCTCGGCCGTGGCCGAGAACGTGGCGACCCGGCCCGGGCGGACGGTGAGGTCCTGCGGGCCGGCGGAGATCGCGGCAGCGCCGACCGTCTGGTCGACGACGGGCCAGCCGTCCTCCCAGCCGAGGCGGTGGAGGCCGAGCGTCGGGAAGAAGGGGATCTCCTCGTTGAGGGCGTCGTAGTAGTGGAAGGCGAGGACGTCGTCGTGCACGGACTGGCCGCCCGGGCCGACCATCGCGCCGTGAGCCTCGAGGATCACGGTGCCGCCGCCGCCGAACATGTCGCGGCCGTCCATGTCGAGGAACGGGCCGGTGACGCTGCGCGAGCGGCCGACGGCCACCTGGTAGGTGCTGTCAGCGCCGCGGCAGCAGAAGTTGAACGAGACGAACATGTAGTACCAGCCGTCGCGCTCGTAGACGTACGGCGCCTCGACGGGGTTGCCCCACATGAAGCGGTCCACGACGTGCTTGGCGTTCTCAAGGGCGTTCGGGGCGAGCTTGCCGCTGGGCCACTCGAGCTCGACCATGAAGATGCCGTACCAGAACGAGCCGATCGCCATGTAGGGCGTGCCGTCGGCGTCCTCGACGATGCCCGCGTCGATCGCGTTGAACGTCTTGTTGTTCTCGATCGAGTTGGGCGACGTGATGACCGGGCCCTGGTCGACCCACTCGTAGTCGGGGTCCTCGGGGTCGAGCGTCGTGTTGGTGGCGAGGGCCGTCACCGAGTTGTTGGTGCCGAAGCGGCTCGCCGAGTAGTAGAGGTAGTACGTGCCGTCGTTCTCGAAGATCTCCGGCGCCCACAGGCTGCCGGGGAGCTCACCGTCGGCGAAGTGCTCGTCGATCCAGGCGGGGATCTGGTCCCAGACCGTGCCCTCGTACTCCCAGGTGGTGCCTTCGTCCTCGGACGCCCAGATCTGGACCGTGCCGCCGTTCTCGCGGTTGACGAGGCCTGTGGAGTAGACGTACCAGGTGCCGTCCTCGTCGTCGACGATGAGGGCCGGGTCGTGGACCGGCGAGGTCTCGCCGGTGATGCTGATGCCGCCGGGGGCGGGGGTGTTGGTGGCGCTCGGCGCCGTCGTGGCGCCGGATGCCGTGGCGCCGGTGGCTGCCGTCGCGCTGACCGCGGGCACCGCCGCGGCGACCAGCAGGACGCCGGTCAGCGCGGCTGCCGCGATCCGGGCGGGGGGACGGGAACGGCTCATGGGTGTTTCCTCTCGATCCACGGCGCGTGGCGCCGGTGTCGTCGTCGACCTGTGTCCCGATCTGTACAACGTTGTAAACCGTGGACGTGCTGACATTAGCCAGCCGGATCCCGGGCGGTCAAGGGGACGATTCGGCGTTGGGGGCCAGGACCAGGTATCCTTCTACGGCCCGGTCAAGCCGGGCGAGGTAGCGTGTCCGAGTGGCCTAAGGAGCACGCCTCGAAAGCGTGTGTGGGTGAAAGTCCACCGTGAGTTCGAATCTCACCGCTACCGCCTGTGCTAGGCGAGCAAGAGCCCTGACCAGCGGAAACGCTGGGCGGGGCTCTTCTCTTGCCCCGAGGTTCGCGTTCACGCCGGTGTCGTCGTCGTCCTGCCGAGCAGCAGGTCGAGCACGGTCCGCAGGTCGGGGCGAGGCTGATCCGGTTGACGTAGTGGCGCCACTGCGGTGCCCTCGTCGGTGTAGCCGAGTAGATCCTTGGCGTCTGCCGCCAAGGTCTCGGCGAAACGAGCGAGGCGACCGTGCGTCGCAGGTCGTGGGCTGCGAGGACATGGCCCGTTCTGTCCCTGGCACGCCGAGCTGTTCCCGCCGACGGCTGGGCGTCCGCTGATCGACAGGAACGCCAGCCGATCCGGACCGCCGTCGAGCCCGAGCTCCGATGCTTCAAAGCGCGGCTACATCACCTCGTATACGCGGACATCTCGGCGCGGATGCCTACCCTGGAGGAGGTTGCCCGGCTGAAGATGGCCCGGCGCGTGCCGGTGATCGAACGCGGCTACGCCGTCCCCGCGAAATGGCGAGCAGTACTGCGAAGTCGATGGACGGCCAGGCCGGCAGGTCGTCCTGTCGTGGGCTGGGCACGCAGATGACGCTGCCCGCATCTGGCATGAGTACCCCGCCCGGCTTGCGATGCCGGTCCAGCTCTTTGTGGATCCCCGGTTCGGTGGTGTCGCGACAGGTCGCGCACTAAATGACCGCCGCAGTCGACTATGCCCGACCCCTTGGCTGTGATCTCCTCTTGATGTCACGGAGACGGACCGAACTGCGATTCTCCTTCACGAACCGATGGACGCGAGAACGATTGCCACCGTTGCCCACCATTACAGCGGCGACCGCCTAGAGTCTGCTTGCGTCTATGCAATCATGGCTGCCTCGGGAGGTGTCTGAGTGATCAAGAGGTTAAGCGATCGTAGAACGCCGCAGGGGCCAGGGCTCAGGTAGTTTGTTGTCATCAAATCCCTAGGAGAATGACAACTCGCTCGGATGTACAGATTGCGGATCGACTCCTCGCTCCAACGCCTTCCTCTCGACACAATCCCTAATTTCGGAACGTGAACGGGGGAGTACGGGAAGCTCGGCCACACGATCATACTCAAGGCGCGAGTGAGCGACTGGTTCGATGACTCCGTCTCCGATGGGCACGAGTATCAATCCCTCAGCAAACCTGTAGTGAGCATCCAGCTCATCGCGAACCACGCGGATCCACTGGTTCAGTTCGCATGTTAGCGCGTCGGCTAGCCACCACGATGTAACCATATTCAGCTGCGTCTGGTGAAATAGTTCGTTGTAGACTATTGAGTCCCAGCGGTTGAGTCGCTTTTCTGATCGAATCAACTTGAGTTGGCCTGAGGGCTCTTGGGGCTCGAAGGCGCTTACGATGTGCTCCGCGAGAATTGCTATCACTCGACGTAGGCGATCGGCAGCAATGGCCATTGCCGGGTAGGCGGATGGCCAATCCTTTGCGAGTAGGAAGCGGCCTACCTGTGTGATCGCGTCATAACGCGCTTGATGTAGGAATGGGATTGGATAGCTGAGTTGCCAGTAGGCCGTAGGCCAATCCGCGAATAGCAGTCTATCGATGCGTTGCACGTCTGCGGCCAGAAGAATCTGCGTCTCGAGTCGATTTGCGTCGTCCAGGGTCAGTGACTCTCGCACCCACTTCTCGTGATCAGCCTTGAGCCTTTCGATTCTTTCAACGGGCCAGTTCTCAGGATCACTCTTGTCGATCACCGTGTGGTGTGTCGGACAAAGGAGGATGAGGTTGAGGTAGGTGTGAACACCATCGTAGTTGGTGTCGTGACGGGGGCCGGTTCGACTTTGGGCTCGGATGTGTGCTTCTTCGCCGACGATCAACCCGGAGCCGATCAGTTCCTGTCGCGTCAGCTCGTCGTTGGTTTGAATTAGTTCCCGCCGGCACGTGGGGAAGGCGCAGCGACTCGCGGAGCGCCCCCATAGTGCTTTCCGATCTACGACTCCGATACTCACGACGTTCCCTCCGATACGTTTGGGACTTAAAACCTAGCGTACATTGACCGGCGGGTGGAACTTCGCGAGCGCCTCCCGCCGAAGGTTTCATCCAGTTTTCGTGACCCCAGATCGACGGCAGCCCTCGGGAAACCTCCGCAGGTGCTGTTGGTGCATCAGTCGCGGTCTCCTCTGCGCTCCGCGTGCCGAACGCGGCGCATCACCCGCTCATCCCGATGGTCGAGACGGCGTGTTCAAGAAGTTCGCACTCCGGCTATCTCACCTAGGCAGGAGGTGTATATGAACCTCCATCTAGGGGTGACAATGCTGAACGTCGCCCGGTAGGTCCGATAGCCGAACGGCTACACATCTACGTACCACCGACACCACGGTTCAGCCGCGGGACACAATCCCCGTGGCGCGCGTCGTGTCGACGATCTGAGTCAGGAGCGTGGTGTTCCGCTTGCCCAACGAGGCCGGCTCACGGTCCCTCAGATCAGGTCCGTGATGTGGCCCGGTGGCAGAGCGTCCCGAGCGCACGGTCTACTCGAAGGGCCAGGGCGGCCACCTGGTCGGCCATTGCCGTCGCGCCGAGTGCTCGGTAAGCCTCCAGCGCCTTGCCCAGTTCCTCGTCCGCGCGCATGAGGCAGCGCTCGACGTCCGCCAGCGCATCGGCCCGGTAGGCCCACGGCGGGTCCTCGAGACGCCGGGCCTCGTGCGCGATCTGCACCGCGTTGGATGCGAGCTGCTCAAGGTTGACGGCCGCAGCCGGCTTGATGCCTTCGAGGTGGTGCACCGCCGCGTTCACGTCGTCGGCGGCGTTCGCCAGCCACCGTGCGGCGTCGGCTCCCTCATCGGGGAATGCCGCACGCCCGTTCTGCCCCAGTCCACGTTCCATCAGTGCCCCCTGTGGTTGTTGCCGATCCAGCGGCCGTCCTCGTCGTACGCATCGGGGTTCTGCTCCCGGTGTGCCGCGTCGGCCTCCTTGCGGACGAGCAGGTAGAGCTCGTTCGCGTTCTGCTGCAGCGCGCGAGCCTGGGCCGCGTGGACCGTGAGCCCATGGAGATCGAGGGTGCGGACCGTGCTGCGCAGGTCGAGCGACGCCCGCGAAAGCAGGTCCCAGGCGAGCGACAAGGCTTCGGCGCGGCCCATCTCAGGTCGCCTGCCCGTGCGGGTGCTTCATCGTCCATCCGTCCTCTCGGCAACTGGCTTGAGCCAGTGGATCCAGGAGACCAGGCTCCGGCTCTTTGGTCAAGAGGTGGCTTGCGCCAGTTCGGTAGAGTCGACGCATGCCCGCGAAGGCCCCCACCCCGAAGGCCGCTGACAAACCGAGCCGTGAGATCGCACGCCTGCTGCGCGACGCGATCAACGGTGGCGAACTGAGTCCAGGCGCCAAGCTCCCCTCGGAGCGCGAGCTCGCCGAGTCCCACGGGGTGGCCCGCAACACCGCGCGGGAAGCCATCCGCCTGCTCACTCAGGAAGGACTCGTCCAGCCTGAGCACGGGCGGGGCGTCTTCGTTCGCGTCAGGCCCAAGCTCATGCGGTTCGGTCGGCGTCGCTACTCCCGAGCGATGCGCCAGTCCGGGCTCTCGCCGTTCCGTGCCGAGGTCATCGCCCAGGGTCGCACCCCCGATACGGAGTGCCGGAGCGTCACCCGCATCTCCGCGCCCGGGGAGGTTGCGGAGCGCCTAGAGATTCCTGCGGGTACGGACGTCGTCCGCCGCGAGAACTGGTACTACGCGGACGGTGAGCCCATGCAGGTCGGCACCACCTACAGCCCGTGGGCGATCGTGGAGGGAAGCCCGATCGCCGACACGAAGAAGATGGGCCACGGCAGCATCTACGGCCGCTTCGAAGAACTGGGCTACCCCATCGCGTACGTCCGCGAGGAGATCAGCGCCCGGATGCCGACCCACGAGGAAGCCGCAGGCCTCAGCCTGCCGGACGGCGTTCCCGTGATCGACCTGTGGCACACAGGCATGGACGACCGGCGTCGGCCCTTCGAGGTCACGCGCTTCGTGATGCGCGCCGACTTCACCGCTCTTGACTACGACATGCCCGTCGAGGACTGACCGGTGCCCCTCGCCATCCGTCACCGCACCGAGGCAGACCTCCCCGTCCTCGCGGAAATCCTCGTCCGTGTCCACGCGCTCGACGGATACCCGGTCGAGGGGGTCGGCGACCCGGAGGCGTGGCTGCGCCACCCTCGCGAGCTGCGAAGCTGGACGGCGGAGGTCGATGGCCGGCTGGTCGGCCAGGTCACGCTCACGAGCGCCACGCCTGACGACGACGCCGCGCGGGTCTGGCGCGAGCGCACCGGCGGGAGCACCAATGAGCTGGCGATCCCGGTCCGGTTGTTCGCCGATCCCCGCCATCGCGGCTCCGGGGCCGGCCGCGCGCTCATGACTGCCGCTGTCGACCACGCCCGAAGACTCGGGCTGGCAGTCGCCTTCGACGTCATGCTGAAGGACCGTGCCGCGGTCGCCCTGTACGAGCGCATGGGCGCGGTTCTGCTCGGCGAGGTTGAGCATGTGCACAGTGGCGGCCTGACGGAGGCGGCAGCGGTCTACAGACTCTAGGAGTTGGTCCGGTGACCAGCAGAAACGCCGGGCCGGTGCTTCCGCCGCCTGTTGCATGTATGCAACGGTGTCGCTGTGCGCGTGTTCGACGACGAGGGTGCAGAGGTCGACTCGACCTTCATGATCGAGGTGCACGGTGACGACCTGTCGCTCGTGGTGGAGAGCCGGGGTGGCACCGTGGGCACTGCCAGCGCGCGGAACACCGAGTACACCCGCGGGTTCACGATCCTGCTCCGCCGGCTGAGCGACCTCGGGGCGACGGTGACCGACGCGGCAGTGGACTCGCGCGGGACGAAGAACGTCGCCTGGAGCGACCGCCGGCTCAGCCCCGTCCCTGCGCGGCTCGGCGAGATCGCGGACATCGACGAGTTGGCCAAGGCTCTGATGCGATCGCAGGGACGGGTCGGTCAGGAGCCCGGAGCCAAGGGCGGCAACACCACGAGGCGGATGCGCCTCCTGCTGGACGTGCCGGGATACACGCCGGACGACGCCACGCGGCTCGAGCGGGACCTCGCCCACGCGCCCGCCCCGGAGCAGCGCAGGCCCGGGCGAGGCCCGGTTCTGGCGAAGCCGAAGGCCGACGACGACCTTCCGGCCACGTACGACGGCCCCACCGATCTCGCCGTCCGGCTGATGCGTCGCGGCGAGCAGCCGATCCTGCGGCGAGGTCTTCTCCAGGGTCGGACCGAGGCGCCCTGTGCCCTCTGCGGTGAGGTGCTGCCGGTGAACGCGCTGTGGGCGGCCCACATCAAGCGTCGGTCGGCCTGCACGGAGGACGAGCGCCGCGACCTGGCCAACGTCGCCATGCTCGCGTGCCTCTTCGGGTGTGACTGGCTGTTCGAGCTGGGGTACATCACGGGTGCAGACGGTCACTACGTGGCGACGGACGAGGCTGTCGCGCCGGCAATCTCCGCGCGCCTTGACTCCCTCGACGGTCGGGCGATCCCAGGATGGGACGGTCGCGCGTCGTACTTCGCCTGGCACCGCGAGCACGTCTTCCGCGGCCGGGGCGCTACAGCGAAGCCAGCCTGATCACCGGAACGCCCACCCCGTCCACCTCGTCACGGCGATGCGGACGACCGGGCCGCGCGGCGGATCGTCGTCGTACTGCGGGTAGCGGCGCACCAGCTGGTCGATCGCCGCCTGCCGGACCGGGCCGTCCTCCTCGACGGTGGCGATCCCGTCCGCGCGAACCCACCAGAGCTGCGACCAGTCGTCGGCGTAGTGGTCGCACAGCGCGGCGACGCGCGGGTTCTCGGCAAGGTTGCGCAGCCGACGGAGGTTCGTCGTGGTCTTGGGCTTCTGGTCGACGGCGATCGAGATGACGTCGTCGGCCAGCGCGAAGACCACGGGCACGACGTGCGGCGCGAGGTCCGCGCCCACCGTCGCGAGATACGCCGAGCGGGCGGCGCCCAGGCGCTCGCGGCACTCGTCAGGATCGAGGCGCACCGGCCCTCCTACCGCGGCGCGTACATGATGACGCCCACCCCGGCCAGGCAGATCAGGGCGCCGACGACGTCCCACCGGTCGGGCCGGAAACCGTCCACGATCATGCCCCACGCCAAGGAGCCCGCCACGAACACGCCGCCGTACGCCGCGAGGATGCGGCCGAAGTTCGCGTCGGGCTGCAGGGTGGCGAAGACCCCGTAGATCCCGAGCGCGATCACTCCGGCGCCGACCCAGAGCCAGCCCTTGTGCTCCCGCAGTCCTTGCCACACCAGCCACGCGCCGCCGATCTCGAACAGCGCGGCGACGACGAACAGGATGATCGAGCGCGTGACCGTCATGGGACAAGGGTGTCAGGAGGTCCGGGCAGGCAGCAGGTCGGCGAGCAGCGGGCCGGCGTCGGGCGGCGCGGTGATGGTGAGGTCGAAGACCGGGCCGCGCAGGTCGAGGCGGAAGGAGTAGAAGGCGCAGCACTCCTGCTCCTGGGCGGCGAGCGCGGTCGTGCGCTCGAGGTCGGCCACGGGGAGGGTTGCGCGGACGCCGCCGGCCACCTCCTCGCGGACCGCGCCCGCGAGGAGGTCCCGCCAGGCGGCGGTCCGTGCGGCGTAGTCGCCGGCGCCGAGGGTGCAGGCGACGGGCGCGTCGGCGACAGGTGCCGAGGCGCCAACCGCGGAGGCGACGGGCGCTCGGTCCGGGCCCGAGGCCGCCGTCGGCCCGTCGCTGTCCAGGTGGACGCACGTGTCGTCGCAGGGCGCGTCCCGCTCGGGGAGGTCGTCGAGCCGGGTGATCGCCTGCGCGAGCGTCTCCTGGAGGGCGACCAGCGCGACGACGCGTTCCCCGACCTGCACGGAACGTTCGACGAGCAGAGACCGGTAGGCGTCCCGCACGCTGTGGCACGGCTCCGACTCCCACGCGGTCACGAGCTCGCGCACCGCGGCCAGCGGAAGGTCGAGGTGGCGCGCCTGGGCGATGAACGCCAGGCGGTCGACGGCGTCGGGGCCGTACGCGCGGTAGCCGTTCCCGGCGCGCGGGGCCGGCAGGAGCCCTTCCTTCTCGTAGTAGCGGAGCGTCGTCGCGGGTATCCCGCTGCGCTGCGCCAGCTCGGAGATCCTCATGGTCTGACGCTAGACCTTGGACCCGGCTCGAAGGTCAAGAGTGGTCGTCCTCGTCCTCGACGAGCTCGCCTTCCCACGCTTCCCGGCCCTCGTGGATCGCGAACGCGGCGATGACGAACCCCGCCACAGGATCCAGCCAGGCGGCGCCTGTCCAGGCGAACAGCAGGAGGCCCGCCAGGGTGGACACGGAAAGGAGGACGCAGATGCGGGTCTCCGCGGCGTCGGCCAGGATCAGCCGGTCGCCGCCGAGCGCGCGTCCCACCCGTTCCTTCGCGGCCGCGAGCAGCGGCATCACGATCAGCGACGCGACGAGGAGGCCGATCGCGAGCGGCGACGTCTCCGGCGTCTCCTGGGTGAGCAGGGCGCGGACGCCCTCCACGGTCACGAAGCCCGCGAGGAGGAAGAACGTGATCGCGACGAGGCGCAGGGTGAGCTTTTCCTTGCGCTCGTCGGGTTCGGCGTCCGGGCCCTGGCGCAGGCGCGCCGCCAGGCGCAGCCCGACCAGCACGGCCGAGATGGACTCGATCGCTGAGTCGATGCCGAACCCGACCACGGAGACGAGTCCTGCCATGACACCGGCGGTGATGGCGACGGCGCCCTCGACGACGTTGTAGCCGACCGTCACCTGAGCCAGGCGCAACCCGCGCCGGGTCAGCCGATCGGTCTCGACCGACGTGGGGTTGCTCATGACGCCGCGCTCCCGTCCACCCCGTACACCGGGCAGAGGACGACGGCGTCGCCGGTGAGGCCGAGCAGCCGCTCCGCCGCGGCGAGGAGCTCGAGCGTGGCCTCCGGGTGCGACAGCGAGTACACCGACGCGCGTCCCTGCGGCCGTGAGTCGACGAGTCCGCAGTCGCGGAGACAGGCCAGGTGCTGCGAGACGGTCGACTGGGCCAGCCCGAGGTGCTGGGTCAGGTCGACGACGCGGTGCTCACCCAGGGCGAGGTGGCGCAGGATCCCGAGCCGGGCGGGTTCGGAGAAGCCGTGGAAGAGGCAGGCGGCGGCCTCCATGGCTCTGGCATCGGCAGGGGACTCTGTCATCGTCACAGAGCGATGCTAGCCCAGGGTCAGAGCCGCCGTGAACTCAGTGCCGCCGTGAACACCAGGACGCGCGAATCGTCGGTGACTGGGTCGTCGTGCCATCCGCCGGCGACGTGCGTCTCGGCGAAGCCCGCTGCCGCCAACGCCGCGCGGAGCGTGATCTCGTCGCGGAAGTGCAGCACGGTCGTATAGACGCGGTCCTCGCCGCTCGGGAGCTCGTTGTGCGCGTCGAACACCACTCGGCTGTCGGTTGCTGAGGCCACCTCGATCCACTCGCGGAGGAGGCCGAGGCTCGTCATCCGCTCGCCGTAGGTTGCGTCGCGGGTCCACCGCTCCCACTCCCGATAGGCGGGGTTCCGTGTCTCGAACGCGAGGACGCCGCCCGGGCGGAGGCTCCGGGCGACGGCGTCCAGCGCCCGGGGCAGGTCGTCCGGGCCGATGTGCATGATCGCGTTCCCGGTGCAGACCACCAGGTCGGCACTGTTGTGGGGCGCGGCGGCGTTGCCAGGGGCGGCGGCGTGGCCGGGGCCGGCCGCGTCGGGGAGGGCGGAGGCGTCGCCGAGGATCCAGGTGACCTTGTCTGCGCCCGGCTGTGCCCGGGCGTGGTCCAGCATGGTGTGGCTCGGGTCGACGCCGACCACCCGCCGTCCCTCGGTGGCGAGAGCCCGGGTGAGCAGGCCGGTGCCGCAGCCGAGGTCGAGGATCGTCCGGGCGCCCAGGGTGTCCGCGAGGGCCCGGTAGAAGGCGTGGTCAGGTCCGGCCGGGTTGTCGAGGTCGTAGAGCGTGACGAGGTCGGGGTCGCCGTAGGGGTCGTGATCAGGCATGAACGCGAGGCTACGGGGGGATGAGGTTGGCGGCTCGGTCATTTGGGGCGTCGGCCTCGCGGCGCATCCGGTGCACGACGGCGGCGCTCGCCTTCCACGGTCGTCCCGCCTCTGGCAGGTGGCTCGCGAGGCGGGGCGTTCGTGTGGGTGGCTCGTTCTACCGTGGGGTTCGGGTCGGGCGGGCAATGTCGGTCGCGGGCTGCCCGAGGTTTCTTGAGTGGCTGTGACCTGGCCCTCCAAGGGTTATCCACAGACTCGTGGTTCGGGTCGCGGTTCTGGGCCCGCTCGATAGAATAGAACTCATGTTCGAGTCGTCGGGTGGTGCGCGTGCAGGGCAGGCCGGAGCCGGTCTGCCGCATGGTTGCGCCCTCGGCGTGATGCCGGACGTGTCCTGGGTTCCGGGTCCGGGTGTGGCGAGCGGTGTGACCGTCACGGCGACGCTGCACGCGCCCGCGGCGGGTGCAGACGGCCGGTCGACTGTGTCCACACCCCTGTCGACGCTGCCTTCCTCGAACGTGCCCGCAGTGTCGGCGGCAGACGCCGCGCCGACAGACGCCGCGCCGACAGACGCCGCGCCGACAGTCGCGGCGGTTGCCGGGTGGGACGCCGCGGGGCTGGAGGGGCTGCTCGCGGGGGTGGTGCCGGGTCCGGGGTTGGCGGGCTTGCTCGCCGGGGTAGATCTGGCCGACGCGGGTGACAGTGTGCTGGTCGAGGTCGTCGCTGCGGGGGCGCGGCTGGCGGCGTGGGTCGCGTCGGTTCAGGCGCAGGCGGCCGGTGAGCTCGCGGCGCGGCGGGCGTGGTCCGCAGAGCGTGAGCACCTGGGTGAGGAGCTGGGCCTGGTCGTGGGTCATGCCGGGCACGTGGGCCGCACCCTGGTCGCTCGCGGCCAAGCCCTGGGCGACCTGCCCGAGACGCGTGACGCCCTGCGCGCTGGGGTGGTCGACGTGGCCAAGGTCGACGTGCTGGCGTTCGCCGGGGTGTTCGCCCACCCCCAGGCCCGCCGCGCGGCCACCGTACGGGTCCTGCCCGACGCACCCAGGCTGGGGCTACGGGCCCTCCGCCGGCGGATGCTGGCCGAAGCCGTCACCGCCTGCCCCCAGGGAGTCGAGACCAACCGGAAGGCCGCCGTGGAGCAGCGGTACGTGCGTCTGGAACCGGTGGAGAACTCCATGGCCTACCTGACCGCCTATCTGCCCGCCGAGGAGGCCGTGGCGGTCTGGGCCGTCGTGGACGACGCCGCCCACCAGATCTCCCGTACCCCGGGCGAAGCCAGGACCCTGGCCCAGGCCCGCGCCGACGTCCTGGTCGCCCTGAGCACCGGCAACGTCCTCCCCGCCACCACCAGCGACACCGACAACGACACCGACACCGCGACCCGCCCCACCGCGACAGCACCGACCCCGACAGCAACGACCCCGACAGCACCGACCCCGACAGCACCGACCCCGACAGCACCGACCCCGACAGCACCGACCCCGACAGCAACGACCCCGACAGCACCGGACGGCACCCCGTTGTCGTCGTCGGCGGTGCTGGCGGGCTCAGCCGCCCCCGGCGGGGCCGGCGCGGGTGGTGCGGGGGCGGGCGGGTCGTGCACGTCGTGCGGGGCGCCGGTCGGTGGGGCGGGGTTCGTGCTACGCGTCGTGCCCACCCGACCCCTGGTCCGCCTCACCTTCGCCGCGAGCACCCTGCTCGGCCTGGACGACGGACCCGGACAGCTGACCGGGTATGGGCCCGTCCCGGCCGACCTGGCCCGGACCCTGGCCCAGGACGCAACCTGGCAGCGGCTGCTGACCGACCCCGCCACCGGGATCCTGACCGACTACTCCACCACGACCTACACCCCCGGCCCTGCCCTCCGCCGAGCCGTCCAGACCCGCGACCAGATCTGCACCTTCCCCGGCTGCGACCAGCCCGCCGAACACTGCGACCTCGACCACATCAACCCCTACAACCACCAACCCACCAGCAGACGACCAGACGGCAGCAGGCCAGCAGGCGGGAGCGGACGAGCAGACGCGGACGACACGACCGAGCCCGGGCAGACCCGCGCGACCAACCTGCACGCCCTGTGCCGGCGACACCACCGCGCCAAGACCCACGGCGGCTGGCGCGTCACCCGCGACCCGGACACCGGCCGGACGACCTGGACCTCACCCACAGGCCGCACCTACACCATCCCGCTCACCCCGACCGACCCCACCCACCACCACCAGAACGCCCAACCCGGACCACCCGACCGCCCTGGCCAGTCTCAGCAGTCCGGCGACCCCGTTCAGTCCACCGAGCCCGGCGAACCCGAGCAGCCCGGCGAACCGGCCGCATCCGACACGCACCCACCGGACAACGACCCCAGCGGACCCCTCGACCACAGCGGCCCCCTCGACCCCGGCGCCCCACCCTTCTGAGCTAACCGGCCTTCCCGCGCAGCGCAGCCAGCACAATGTCCACCGCCTCCTGCGGGGTGTCGGCGGTGGGTG
Source organism: Antribacter gilvus (assembly GCF_003946865.1). GTDB lineage: Bacteria > Actinomycetota > Actinomycetes > Actinomycetales > Cellulomonadaceae > Antribacter > Antribacter gilvus. The sequence goes on along the minus strand of NZ_QXTH01000014.1, from coordinate 24,662 downwards.
GGGCGTCGGGCAGGGGCTGGCCGTCCGCGCCGCGCAGGTGCCAACCGCCGACGGTCACCACCGGGATCCCGCGGCGCATCGCAAGCCCCACCTCGCTCAGCGTTCCCCAGGACCCGCCCACGACGATCATCGCCTGCCCCGACGCCACGACGATGGCGTTCCGTCCCTCGCCCATACCCGTCGGAACCACCACGTCGACGTACGGGTTCGCCTCGGTCGGCGTCGCCGCGGCGAGGATCCCGAGCGTCGTCCCACCAGCGTCGCGCGCCCCCGCGCACGCGGCCTCCATCACCCCGGGCCCGCCGCCGGTCACCACCACTGCCCCTGCCAGGGCGAGGAGCCGGCCCACGGCGTAGGCATTGTCGTGGTCCTGCTGGGGCCCGTTGCGCGGTCCGGAGACGGTGATCTGCACAGTCATGCCACGATCCTCACCGGCCGCCAGCCCGCTCGCGCGGCCGGAAGCGCCCCCCGCCGCCCAGACGACCGACGCCGGCCGGTCACCTCCGTAAGGAGGCAACCGACCGGCGTCGGACAGAGCGGGCAGAGCAGGCGAGCAGGCAGAGCGGGGGGCAACCCGTCAGCCACGCCCCCGGACCAGGTCCACCTGGAACAGCGTCGTGGTGCCGGACACCTCGTTGGCCACGGCGAGGAGCGGCTTGTGCGTCGGCGAGTCGGACGCCGGGATGAACGCGAGGCCCTCGGGGCCGAGGTCGCCGGCGGCGGACAGCGCGGCGGACGTGTCGTCCGCGTCCTCGACCGACACGGAGTAGTCGCGGTTCGACACGTAGGTCACGAGCTCGGACTGCGCGGGCGAGCTGATGTCGTAGACGACGACACCGGAAGCGCGCTCCAGGCCGATGAACGCGTACGTCCGTCCGCCGACGGACCCGATCGCGAGGTTCTCCGGCTCGGGACCCTTGTCGTCGGACCGGCCCTCGAAGTTGGTCTCGGTGTGGTTCGTGTTGAACGCGTCGCCGAGCGCGGCGGAGGTGATCTCCTCGAGCTCGGTGCCGGAGTCGAAGACGAGCTCGCCGTCGGTGGTCCAGATGGAGAACGACCGGCTGCCGAAGGAGTACAGCTCCTCGTAGCAGGTGCCGTCGTCGGACAGGCCGGACGCCGTGGTGACGTTCAGACGGCCGAGGTCGGCGTCGCCGAGCAGGCCGGCGGCCGGCGAGCCGGCGCAGACGGGCGGGACGCCCTTCTTGCCGAGGCTCTTCACACGCACAGGCTCTGCGTAGTCGCCCCACTCGCGGGCGTCGCCCTCGTTGGCGGACACGAGGTAGGTCTCTCCGCGCACGCTGTAGGCGGTGAGGCCGTCCGGCATGTAGAGGCCCTGGACGGGCACCTCGCGGATCGCGGCGACGCCGTCCTTGTCGGACGGGTCGATGCCCTGCCCCACCACGGAGTGGTCCTTCGCGCCGAGCGACCGGATCGCGGTCACCGTGGCGGACGCGAGGTCCACCTCGGCCACCGCGTTCGCCTCCTGCAGCGCCACGTAGGCGGTGCCGGAGTGCTTGTCGACGGCGACGTACTCCGGCTCGAGGTTCCGCGAGACGCGGTACGTGAGCGAGCCGTCGGGCGCGGCCACGTCCGGCCCGAACACGCGCACACCCTCGGGCAGCGCGTCGCCCTCGAAGGCGTGGAAGTCGGCGGTCCGCACGGCGGACTGGGCAGGCGCGGCGACGCGGTGCGCCAGCGCCACGACGGACACGGTGCCCTCAGGGTCCACGGTGAAGTCGTCGTCAGGCTCGCCCTCGTTCGCGACGACGGCGGTGCGGCCGTCGGGCGTGACCGTCACCATGTCGGGCAGCGCGCCCACGCGGACGGCGCCCAGCGCCGCGCCGTCCCCGGCCGCGTCGAAGAAGACGAGCCAGCCCTGCGAGACCTTGTCGGGGGACTCGACGGCCACGATGGTGAGCCCGTCCGAGCGGACGGCGACGGAGTTGGCGACGGCGCCGTCGGGCACCACCGAGCCGTCGGCGGCGGGCACGCCGGTGGTCTGCAGCGCGAACAGACGGGCGGGGGCCGTCACGTCGGACACGTCGAGGACGGTCACCTCACCCGCCTGCGCGTTCACGGAGAAGAGGCGCTCGCTCCGGGCGTGGTAGGCGACGACCTCGGCGGACGACTCGTCGAACACGCCGGTGGAGTAGGAGCCGAGGGGGCGCAGCGCCAGACCGGCCCGGTCGGCGGAGTAGGTGACGGGGTCGGCGACGACGCCGGCGCCGGGGATGAACGCGCCGCCCGCGGCGGGGGCGGCGGGCAGGGCAGTCGCCGCGGGCAGGGCGAAGGCGCCCAGCACGAGGCCGCCGGCGCACGCGCTCACGGCGAGGAGGTTCAGAGAGCGGGACATGTCCCGGACGCTAGGGCTCGGGGGTGTCGCACTTCGGACGCGGTGATGGCCCACGGGTGTACCGCCGGTGAACGAGGAGGTTCACGAGCTCCCGCTCCGCGCGCAGGTCCGCGACGACGGCCCGCACCAGGCCCGGCAGGAAGTCCCCGCCCCGCCGAACGCACCACGGCACCCCGGCGGTGACGAGCCAGGCGACCCGCTCGGGCAGCGTGGGAGGCGGCGGCGCGGCGGGGAGCCGGTCGGCAAGCCCGGGCCCGACGTCGGCCGGCTCGCCCAGGGCGGCGGCGGCCGTGAGAGCGAGCTGCCGGTGTCCCGCGGGCGACGGGTGCACCCGGTCGATGTGCCAGGCGCCGCGCCCGGCCGGGGCGACGGCGGCGACGCTGTCGACGACGAGGAGCCTGCCGGGCAGGTCGCGCCCCGGGCGCGGCGGGTCGACCGTCGACACAGCCGCGTTGACCGCGGCGACCCGCCGTCGCACGACCGCGCGGACCACTGAGGGCGCCAGCTCGAACAGGCCGATCCGGGGCAGGGTCGCGAGCACCACGTCGGTCCCCGCTGTGCGCAGGGCGGTGACCGTCGCCCGCAGGTCCCGCTCCACCTCCCGGGCGTCGAAGTCGCTGCGCAGCACGTCGTTCCCGCCCGCGAAGACCGTGGCGAGCGTCGGCCTCAGCGCGAGCGCGCGCGGGAGCTGGTCGCGGCGGACGTCCCGCACCCGGGCGCCGTTGGTCGCGAGGTTGGTGAACGCCTCGGTCCGCAGGAGGGCGGCGAGGTGCGCCGCCCAGCCGGGCCCGTGGACGGCGTCGGACCCCACCGAGTCGCCGACGCCCACGGTGATCGAGTCGCCGAGGGCCACCATCACGCCGGGCTCCCCATCACGCCGGGCTCCCCATCACGCCGGACTCACAGCGAGCTCGGGAACGCTCAGGTGCGTCTCGAACGCGGCGCGGCTGTGCAGCGCGACCATCGCCGCGCCGGTGGCGTCCCACGGGAAGAGCTCGGCCCGGGCGCGGGCCGTCACCCGGCGGGCGACGGGGTCGCGGTCGAGGACGTCGTGCAGGGCGAGAGCCAGCGCCCCGGGTTCGGGCGCGCCGGCCGCACCGGCCTCGCCCACGACCTCCGGGAGCGCGCTCGTGGACGAGCACACCACCGGCGTGCCGGACGCCAGCGCCTCGAGCGCCGCGAGGCCGAAGGTCTCGATGGGTCCGGCGGCGACGACGGCGTCGGCGCAGGCCAGCAGCGTGGCGAGCCGCTCCCGGTCGGGGACGAACGAGAGGAACCGGTTGGGCAGTCCCGCCTGCTCGGCGCGGAGGCGGAGCGCGGGGAGCAGCGGTCCCGCGCCGGCCACGACGAGCCGGACCGGGCGGCCGTCGCGCAGCACCTGGGCGGCGGCGTCGACGGCCAGGTCGACCCGCTTCTCCTTCGAGAGCCTGCTGGCGACGACGACGAGCGCCGTCCCACGGGGCGCGAGCTCGTCCCGCGCGGCGGTGGACCGCCGGTCGGGGCGGAACAGGCCGAGGTCCACCCCCAGCGGCACGCGGTGCAGCGGCGGGAGGCGCAGCCCGGACCGCTGCCAGCCGGGGCGGGCGCGGAGCCGCTCCACCTCGGCTGCGGCATACCCGGTGGTGGCGACCAGCCGGTCGTACAGGGGGAGCGTCCGCGCGTTGTACCGGTCGGCGAGCCGAGGCATGGTGCGGGCACCGACCTCGCGGATGCGCCCGTCGGGCCCGCCGCCGGGCAGGAAGGCGCGGAGGACGCCGTCGACCCGCTCGTGCAGCAGGAGGACCGACGGCACGCCGGCCTCGTGCGCCCACGCCCCGGTGCCCACCAGGGTGGTGCGGTCGCTCACCTCGAGCCGGTCGGGCTGGAGCGTCTCGAGCAGGCGGTGGACCTGGGCCGGGCGGGTCACGGCGCGGTAGCCGCCGCTGAACGGGACGCGCGGCGCCGCGACGGTCACCACCCGGACGCCGTCCAGGACCGCGACCCCGGCCCGCTCGCCGGGCACCACGAGCACGGGCTCGTGCCCCCGCCGCAGGTACTGCGCGGCGAGGGCGTGCATGGCGGTGCGGATGCCTCCGGAACGCGGCCCGTAGAAGTTGGCGACGTGGACTATCCGCACGTCATACCTCCGCCGACCCGGCCCGTTCATGCACGCGGATGGCGTGCTCGTAGTGACCTACGAGGTCCTCGCACACGTCGTGCCAGGACCGGGTGGCGGCATGCTCGCGGGCGGCCTCGCCGAACGCCTGGCGCTTGCGCTCGTCGCCGACGAGGTCGAGCACGTGACCACGCAGGGCCTGGTGGTCGCCGGGCGGGTAGAGCCAGCCGTCGTGGGAGTGGCGCACGATGTCGAGCGGGCCCCCCGCTGCCGGGGCCACGACGGGGACGCCGCTGGCGTGCGCCTCCTGGAGGGTCTGGCCGAACGTCTCGAGCTCGCCCGGGTGGACGAACACGTCGAGGCTCGCCATCGCGCGCGACAGCTCGGCACCGCGGAGCAGGCCCGTGAAGTGGGCGTCCGGGAGGATCTCCTCCAGGTCGGCGCGCTCCGGGCCGTCGCCGACGACGACGAGGCGCACGCCCGGCAGGTCGGCCAGCACCGCGAGGGCCTCGACCTGCTTCTCGGCGGCGAGGCGGCCCACGTAGCCGACGAGCACGTCGCGGCCGGCGCCGACCCGGGCACGCCACGCCGGGTCGCGGAACCGGGGGTGGAAGGTGGTGGTGTCCACCCCGCGGCCCCAGAGCCGCAGGTGGGGGATGCCACGCCGGGCCAGGTGCGCCATCGTCGCGGTGGACGGAGCGAGGTTGAGCGTGGCCCGCTCGTGGATGTTCTTGACGCGTCGCCAGAGCAGCGACTCCAGGTGCGGCAGGCCGTACCGGGCCGCGTACCCGGGAACCTCGGTCTGGTAGACGGCGACCGTGGGCAGCCGCAGCTGCTCGGCGGCGAGAACGCCCTGCCAGCCCAGGACGAAGGGCGACGCGAGGTGCACCACGTCCGGCGCGAACGCCGCGAGGGTGCGCTCGGTGCGCCACTTCTTGCCGACGACGAGCCGCACGTCCGGGTAGCCGGGCAGCCCGATGGAGCCGAGCTCTACCACCGGCGCGCCGCTCACGAAGGGGGGCACCGTGCCGGAGTCGGCGTCCGGTGCGAGCACCAGGGCCTCGTCACCCCGCCGCTCCAGGTGCTCCAGCACACGCAGGACGGAGTTGGTGACGCCATTGACCTGCGGGAGGAAGCTCTCTGCCACGATAGCTACGCGCACAAGAAAAACTTGACCAGTCGACGGTGACGACTGGGGGAGTTCTGGGCGGCGAACCGGAGAACTGCTGGCGACAGAATGGTGACGGGCGCGGGCCAAGGCCCGGCCGCCGCCGCCCGTCACGGCGTGGCGTCGGTGGGCTCCTCGGCACGAGAAGGCTCCTCGACCGCAGGCTCCTCGACCACTCGCGCGAACGGCGTGGCCGCCAGCGCGAGCTGGACGAGCCGGACGACGGCGCCCAGGAACAGCACCACGATGAGACCGTTCCGGATCCCGCCGATCCACACCATGTGGGGCCAGCCGCCGAGGAACTCGCCGTACTGGGCGGGGAAGATCTCGAAGGTCAGGCGGCCGATCACCAGCGCGACCAGCAGGGGCGGCGCCCACGTGCGGAGGAACGCGAGCCCTCGCAGCTGGGAGAGGGCGATCCCCGCCACGAGCGGCGGCCCGATCCAGGCGATGAACTGCGGCGAACCCACCTTGTTGAACACGATGAGCGCGAGCAGCTGGGCCGCGGCGCTGAGGAGCAGCACCTCCTGCAGGCGGTCGGGTCGACGGCGGCCCGCCCACCAGGTGAGCGCGGCGACGAGCACCACGGCGACGGCCAGCGCGACGTCGAGCGCGGCGGCGACCCGGGCGGCGGCGTCGGTCAGCACCTCGTAGGTGAAGATCTGCTCGTTGTACTCGATGAGGATCGTCGGGTCCCAGCGGTGGGCGACGACGAACGGCGTCGCCGCGACGGACTCGACCTGGAGGCCGCGCTCACCCTGCTCGCCGAACACGTCGAGGACCCGCGTGCCGGAACCGCCGATCAGTGCCCAGCCCACGGCCACCACCGTGACGGCCGCGCCGGGCAGGACGACGTCCCGCAGCGGGCGACGGCTGACGGCCAGGAGCGCGACGGCGACCGCCCCCGGGGCGATCTTGATCCACGCGCCCACGGTGGCGAGCGCCATGGCGACGGCCGGGTGGCGCATCGCGATCAGGAGGGAGACCAGGATGAGCGGCGCGATGACGCCGTCGAGCCGCCCGAGGAAGATCGGGCCGAGCGCCACGAGGAAGGCCAGCCAGGACCACGCGGCCACCCGGCCCCGGGGGGCGGTGGACCCGAGGGCGAGGAACGCGACGGCGTCCAGCATGCAGATCATCGAGGTCCACACGACCTTGTAGCCCGCGGCGTCCGGAGTCCACAGGGCCGGGAGCGTGATCGGCAGGAGCGCGCCGACCGGGTAGACGAACTCCCCGTCGAAGACGGGCCACCAGCCGGCGTCGAGGCCGTTGCGCGCCCACCACTCGTAGAGCGCGACGTCGCCGTAGATCTGCGGCTCCCACTGCCAGGCCTGCTGGATCAGGAGCACGTGGACCAGGGCGAAGCCGATCCAGAGCGCCGGCCAGGAGCCGAGCGCGCGCGCGATCTTGCTCGTCAGTCCGGTCTTGCTCGTCGGGGCGGCCACGCGGACATCCTGCCACCGGAGCGCCTCGCGGAGAACAAACTGGTGCGATCAGGCCTACCGCGAGTTAGAGTTCGGGTCACCGAACTTTATGGAGGATCAGTGCACCAGGTCTCGACAGCGACCCGCGGTCTCCGCGGGGCCCGCCTTGTCATGCTCCTCGGACCCGCGTTCGTCGCGGCGATCGCGTACGTGGACCCCGGCAACGTGGCGGCGAACCTCACGGCGGGCGCCCGCTTCGGGTACCTCCTCGTGTGGGTCCTGGTCGCAGCCAACGCGATGGCCGTGCTGGTCCAGTACCTGTCCGCCAAGCTCGGCGTCGTCACGGGTCGGTCCCTGCCGCAGGTCCTCGGGGAGCGGCTGCCGCGCCGGGCACGGCTCGCGTACTGGGTGCAGGCGGAGGTGGTGGCCGCCGCCACGGACCTCGCCGAGGTGATCGGCGGCGCGATCGCCCTGCACCTGCTGTTCGGCGTGCCCCTGGTGCTGGGCGGGGTGATCACCGGGCTGGTCTCCCTCCTGCTCCTGACGATCCAGCAGCGCCGCGGCCAGCGCGCGTTCGAGGCCGTCATCACCTCGATGCTGGTGATCCTCACCGTCGGCTTCTGCGCCGGGCTGTTCTTCGCGCCGCCGGACCCGGCCGGGATGCTCGGCGGGCTGGTGCCCCGGCTCGCGGGGACCGACTCCGTCCTGCTCGCCGCCTCCATGCTGGGCGCCACCGTCATGCCGCACGCCATCTACCTGCACTCCTCACTGGCCCGCGACCGGCACCACCCCGAGGAAGGGCCGGAGCCCGGGAAGCCGCGGGTGCGGCAGCTCCTCCGGGCGACCCGGTACGACGTCGTGCTCGCGCTCCTGCTCGCCGGCGGCGTGAACATCGGGATGCTGCTGCTCGCCGCGGCGAACCTGGGCGGGACGGCGGGCACCGACTCGATCGAGGGGGCGTACGCGGCTATCGCGGGCTCCCTCGGACCCGTGATCGCGGTGCTCTTCGCCGTGGGGCTCCTCGCGTCGGGCCTCGCCTCCACCTCCGTCGGCGCCTACGCAGGCGCCGAGATCATGGCGGGCCTGCTGAAGGTCCGCGTCCCGCTCCTCACCCGCCGCCTGGTCACCCTGATCCCGGCGATCGTGCTGCTGACGACCGGCCTGTCGCCCACCTGGCTCCTCGTCGTCAGCCAGGTCGTGCTCAGCTTCGGCATCCCGTTCGCGATGATCCCGCTCGTGGTGCTGACCCGGGACCGCGCCCTGCTGGGCGAGCACCGGAACGCCGCGACCACCCAGGCGGTGGCCTGGGTGGTCGCGGCGGTGATCGTCGCGCTCAACGTGACGCTGCTGTGGCTCACGCTCACGGGTTCCTGAGTCAGTCCCCGGCGAGGTAGGACACGTCCCCGTTGCTGCTCATGACCCGCACGGTCCGGGAGGCGTCCGGGTCCGTGGGGCCCTCGATGACCTGGTGACCGTTGGAGGTGCTGATCGTCAGCGCCACCGGCTCGTCGGGGCCGTACACGGTCACGTCCCCGTTGCTGCTCTCGGCGCGGATGTCGCCGGTCACGCCGTCGACCTCGATCCGCCCGTTGTCCGTGAGGGCCTCGACGTCGCCGTCCGCGTCACGGACCGCGACGTCGCCGTTGTTCGACCGGGCCACCACGACCCCGCCCGCGTCCACGACCTCGATGTCCCCGTTGCTCGACGTGGCCTCGACCTCGCCGCCCGCGACCCGGACGGTCACGTCGCCGTTGCTCGACCGGGCGACGACGTCGCCGTCGATCCCGGTGGCCTCGACCCGGCCGTTGCTCGACGCCACGTCGAGGTCCCGTGCCAGGCCTGTCGCCTCGATGCGCCCGTTCGTGGTGCGGACCACCACCTCGGTGTCCGCGGGCACCGTGACCTCGAACGAGCCGGAGCACTGCCACGACAGCCACCAGCGGCACTCGTGCGTCAGGACGAGCCGGTCGCTCCGCTCGTCGGCCCGGAACTCGGGGCTCACGAGGCTCCGCCGGGCGACCCGGTCGACCTCGATGTCCCCCTCCGCGGCGACCACGGTGACGTGCCCGTCGGCGATCAGCTCGACGGTGCCGACGGAGGAGTAGGTCTCGTGGGTGGTCTCCGTGCGCGTCATCGTCAGATCGACGACGAAGAGCGCGCCCCACAGGGCGGCCAGGGCCGCCAACCCGAGGCCGACCCAGAGGAGGACGCGGCCGGCGGGGCCGGTGTCCCGGCTCGCGGCCGGGGCAGGGGCGGGGGCCGGGGCGGCGGTGCTCTCGTCGATGGTCATCAGTGGACTCCTTCGGTTGGGCGGTGCTCGAGCCAGCGCAGGACCGCCAGCACACGGCGGTGGTCGTCGGAGTCGGGCGGGAGCCCGAGCTTCCCGAGGATCGAGGTGACGTGCTTCTCGACGGCGGGCAGGCCCACCACGAGGCGTTCGGCGATCGCACCGTTGGACCGCCCCTCGGCCATGAGCGCGAGCACCTCGCGCTCGCGTGGCGTCAGGGTCTCCAGGCCGGTGCGCCGGGTGCGAGTGAGGATCTGGGTCACGACCTCCGGGTCGACGACGGTGCCGCCGGCGGACACGCGGCCGAGGGCGTCGAGGAACTCGTCGACGTCGGCCACCCGGTCCTTGAGCACGTAGCCCAGGCCGCGGGTGCCACGGGCGAAGAGCTCGGAGGCGTAACGCTGCTCCACGTACTGCGAGAGCACGAGGACCGGCAGGTCCGGGTGCAGGCTGCGGAGGTGCGCCGCCGCCCGGAGTCCCTCGTCGGTGTGCGACGGCGGCATCCGGACGTCCGTGATCAGCACGTCGGGCAGGACGGCGTCCGGGGCCGACAGGGCGTGCACCAGCTCGTCGGCAGTCCGGAAGCCCGCGACGTCGTGCCCCTCGGTGGTGAGCAGACGGGTGAGCCCGTCCAGGAGGAGGACGGAGTCCTCGGCGATCAGGATGCGCACGGCACCTCCACGGTGAGACGGGTGCCCGCACCCGTAGGGCTGTCGAGGTGGAACGTGCCGTCGAGGGCCGCCACGCGGCCGCGCAGGCCGACCAGCCCGCTCCCGGCGGCGAGGTCGGCGCCGCCACGGCCGTCGTCGGACACGACGACCCGCAGGTGGCACGGGTCTCCCGGCACGATCTCCGCGCGGACCCCCGCGGTGCGGGCGTCCGCATGCTTGGCCACGTTGGTGAGCGCCTCGGCGACGACGAAGTACGCGGCGGCCTGCGCCGTCGGCCCGGCCTGCGTCAGGGAGGCCGGGTCGGGGACGTCGACGCGGACGGGCACGGGGCTCCGGGCCGCGAGGGAGGAGAGCGCGGCGTCGAGCCCGCGGTCGGCGAGGACGGCGGGGTGGATGCCGCGGACGAGGTCGCGCAGCTCGGCGAGCGTCTCCTTGATCTCCCGGTGCGCGTGCTCCAGCGCGGCGGACGCGGCCTCCGGGTCGGCGGTGGCCCGCCGTCGGGCGCTGCCGAGCTCGACGCCGAGGGCGACGAGGCGCTGCTGGGCGCCGTCGTGCAGGTCGCGCTCGATGCGCCGCCGCTCCGTGTCGGCGGCGTCGACGGCGAGGGTGCGCGTGGTCTGCAGCACCACGGCGCGCCGCTCGGCGACCTGGGCCGCCGCGCGGGCCACCTGTGACCCCGAGGGGCCCAGGAGGTGCGCGGCCAGCCGGACCAGCAGGAGGGTGCCGCCCTGGGCGACGAGCGCCGCCACCCAGGTCAGGACCAGCCCGGCGCCCACCGCGCCCGCTGCCTCGACGACGAACGGCTGGTCGTCCAGGCCGAGCTCGAGGTCGGCCTGACCCCAGCCCGGGAAGAGGAGGAAGGCGACGGCGCCCCCGGCCGCCGCCATGGAGACGGCGGCCGTGACGGACGTGAGCAGCACGCCGACGAACGCGTAGAGGACGTGGGCCCAGCTCCGGTCGTCGGTGAGGACGGCCCAGACGGTGGACCAGGCACCGGGCCGGCGCGGCGCCCGGTACACCGGGCGCCCGATGTCCACGCCCGCCTGCAGCAGGAGGCGGGCACGTTCCGCCGTGGCGAACCCTCGGGCGACGTACAGGGCGAGCACCAGCAGCGGCAGGCCGAGGCCGAGGGCGGGCAGGGTCCCGGCGCCGACGGCGGCGAGGATGGTCACCACGAGCCCGGCCGACATCAGCCAGGCCCAGCTCACCCAGACCTGGGCCACGGCCCGCCAGGTGGCCGGCGAGAACGGCGCGGCGAAGAAGCCGTCGCGGGACGCCCAGCCGGGCGCGATCAGCGCCAGGTCCGGCGCGGGCGCCTCGTCGGACGCACGGGGGATCTCCATGCGACCGACAGTAGGCCGTGGCCTCCGGCCGGCGGCACCCGGTGGTCCCACAGGTCGGGGGTAGGGCTAACCCCCGGGCGTGTCACACGAAGGCTGAGCCTTTGCGTCACGCGAAAGCGGAGATCCCGGTGATCTCCCGGCCCAGGATCAGCGCCTGGACGCTCTCGGTCCCCTCGTACGTGTGGAGGGCCTCGATGTCGGCGAAGTGCCGCGCCACGCGGTTCTGCAGCAGGATGCCGTTCCCGCCGAGCATGTCGCGCGCCGACGCGGCGATCTCGCGGGCGCCGCGCGTGGTCGTGTACTTGGCGAGCGACGCCTGCGGGCCGGTGAGCTTCCCCGCCTCGTCGAGCCGCGTCAGCTGCGCCACGAGCAGCTGCATCTGGGTCAGGGTGGCGAGCATCTTCGTCAGGCGCTCCTGCACCATCTGGCTGGCGGCCAGCGGGCGGCCGAACTGGATGCGCTGCTTCGAGTAGGCCACCGCGGCCTCGTAGCAGGCCACGGCCTGTCCGACGGCGGACCAGGCGACCCCGAGGCGCGTCGCGAAGAGGACGCGGCTGGTGTCCTTGAACGACCGGGCGCCGACGAGGGCGTTCTCCGCGGGGACGAACACGTCCTCCAGCAGGATGTGGGCCTGCCAGATGGCGCGGAGCGCCACCTTGCCCTCGATCGTGGTGCCCGTGTAGCCCGGGGCGTCCTGCGGCACGACGAAGCCGTGCACCTGGTTGTCGCCGCCCTCGCCGACGAGGCGCGCCCACACGACGGTGATGTCGCCGCAGGAGCCGAAGCCGATCCACTTCTTCTCGCCGTTGAGCACGTAGCCCTCGACGCCGTCGCGGACGGTCTTCACGGCCGACGTCTCGAGCGACACCGAGTCGGAGCCGTGCGTGGGCTCGGTCAGGGCGAAGGCGCCGAGGATCTCGCCGCGCGCCATGGGCTCGGCCCAGCGCTCGACCTGCTCGGGCGAGCCCAGCATGACGATCGAGCGCAGCGCGAGGCCGCCCTGCACGCCGCAGATCGTGGAGACGGACGCATCTCCGCGCGACATCTCCATCGCGGCGAGGCCCTCGGCCATGAGGCTCACCCGGGGGCGGCCGGGCACGTCGACGCCGTCGCGCAGGAAGTCCAGCTCGGCCAGGCGCTTGACGAGGCCGACGGGAACCTCCGCGCGCTCCCAGTAGCCGTCGATGACGGGGAGCACCTCGTCCTGCACGAACTGGCGGACGGCGAGCTGGTGGGCCCGCTCCTCCTCGGTGATCCCGGCGAACGCACCGGCGAAGTCGATGTCGAGCGGCTGAGCCACGTCGTAGGCGGGCGCCGTCACCCCAGGAGTCTGCGTCGTCATGAAGCCATCGTGCGCCGGTACGTGGTATCAGGTCAAGCGAGACTAAGTCTCAGTCGCGGGTGTCAGGCGTGTCTTCGGCAGCCACGCCGTGCGGCCCACGGCTGGGCCGTGGTCCGCACCGGGAGCCCGGTCTCCGCCGCCCGGCGCACCTCCAGCTGGAGGTACTGGTCCTGCGCAGCCTCCGCCACCTCGTAGGGCGCCGCGGCGCCGGCCAGCACGTGCCGGCCCATGCGGTCGAAGAGGCGGGCGATCGACAGCTCGTCGTCCGCGAGCCGGGCCGGGAGCAGGTCGTTGCGGTCCGCCCATCTGCCCTCGAACAGGTACCCGCGCAGGAAGAGGCCCTCGTGGCTGCCTGCCCCGCCCGCCGCGACGCGCTCCAGGCGCGACCGGACGGGGGTGCCCTCCGCCGTGACGTACCGGACCGTCTCGTCCCGGACCTCGCCCAGCTCGCCACGCACCACGAGCGTGGGGGAGCGCACCCAGGAGCGGTACTGCTGGTCGTCGAACTCGTAGACGCCGAGACGGTCGCCGAAGTCGAGCCAGGCGGTGCTGTGCACGGTGCCGACCAGCGAGAGGCCCTCGGGGTCGCCCTCCCGGCCCGGGCTCGCCGCGAGGCGCCGCTCGTCGCGCCGGGCGGTGATCACGGCGTCGTCGGCGGTGACGCCGAGCACCCGGCGGAGCACGGACAGGCCGTGGTAGTCGTGGGCCACGCTCACGTGCGCGTCGGTCACCCGGCCGAGCAGGCCGGAGGCCGCGACCCCGAGCTGGGCGGCGACCAGCGGCTCCAGGTGGTACTGCTCGGCGACCTGGACGCACGCGCCGCCGTCGACCAGCTCCTGCAGCGCCGCCAGCTCCCGGACAGTCCCGGCCGCAGGCGTCTCCTGGAGCACGGGCACGCCCGCGGCGGCAAGGGTGCGGACCACCGCCTGCGCCGCGCCCGCCGGCAGGGTCAGTGCCACGAAGTCCGGGGCGCCCTTCGCCACGAGGTCCTCCGGCGAGGCGAACGCCGGGGCGGGCGACCCGGGGAGCCCGGCCGCCGGGAGGCCCGTCGTGGCGAGGGCCTCCCGGTCGGCGGTGCTGCGGGTGGCGACGCCCGTCACCTCGAACCGGCCCGGCAGGGCCTGGAGCACGCGGAGCATCGTCCTGGCCCGGAAGCCCGAGCCGACGATGCCGACGCGGACCGGGCGGTCGAGGGGCACCGGGCGGCCGCTCACGCCGCGACCGGCTCCTCGTCGGCTGCGGCCGCGAGACGCTCGACGCGGTTCACCCGCCACCAGACGAAGAAGCCCACGATCGTGAACCCGCCGTAGAACAGGTACATCGCCGCGGTGGCGTAGTACCCGCCGGCGAGCAGGAGGGGCACCCCGACGGCGTCGACCGCCACCCAGATCAGCCAGAACTCCACCCAGCCCCGCGCCATGCCGTAGGTGGCGAGGAGGGAACCCATGAAGATCCAGGCGTCGGGCAGCGGGGCCCACGAGCCGAGCTTCCCGAAGAGCCAGGCGAACCCGAACGTGCCGGCGGCCATCGCGACGACGATCCCCGCGCGCTCGGCCCAGGACGCCCACCGCGGGTGCACGGCCACGGAACCCGCGCCGCCGTCGGCCTGCTGGGCCTGGCGCCAGCGCACCCAGCCGTAGACCGAGACGGCGATGAACATGACCTGGCGCCCGGCCTGGCCGAGCATGTCCGGCAGCGGCGAGCCGCCGAACCAGGAGCCGAGGAACACGGTGAAGAGGAGCACGTTCCCCACGATGCCGACGGGCCAGGCCCACACCTTGCGGCGCAGGCCGCCGAGCGCCGACGCGAGCCCGAACGCGTTCCCGATGACCTCGCGCCACAGGATGTGCTCCGCGCCGACGGTGAACGTGGCGTCGAACAGCCAACGGATGATGTCCATGGTTCCTCCCGGTCTGCCGCAACGGGACACCGGGGAACGGCACGTCCCCAGGGCAGGGACGCGCCGACGTGCTTCCTCCCATCCGGACTTTCACCGTCGGTCCTGGAGTTCCACCAGGTCAACCGCACCAAGGTGCGGGTCGCGGACTGTCACCGCCGGCTCGGAATTACACCGACCCCGGAGCACGTGCGTGCGTGATGCACAACGACTACTGGAACACAGGATGCCACGGCGGCATTCCGCGGGAGAAAGCCGTTCAGCCGAGCGCGTCCCGCACGGCCCGCGCGACCTCGTCGGCGCCCGCGGCGGCGTCCACGACGGCGACGACGACGCGGCGGCCCGACGGCGGGTGGCCGCCCGCCGGAGCGGTCCCGCCCGAGCCGAGGATCGCCGCGCGGCGTAGGTCCGCGAACGCCTCCTCGAGGTCGGGGCGCAGGTCCAGGCCGGGGTTGCGGAGCCAGCGCCGGAGGATCGCGTTGTGGACGGCCACCACCGAGGCGGCGAACGCGATCGACGCCGTCGACGTGGACCGGTCCGGGGACAGGGTGTCGCGCAGGTAGTGCGTGAAGGCCCGCTCGTACCGGTGCGTCGTCACGAGCTCGCGGTCACGCAGCTGCGACACCTGCTGGAGCAGGGCGTAGCGGGCGAGGGACGTCTCGCGCTGGCCCACGTGGTGGTCGAACACCATCCGGGCCGCCCGGCAGACCTCGAGGTAGGGATCCACGTCGGGGTCCCACGCGCGGCCGGCGTCGGACATCGACTCCTCGCTCTGGCGGGCCTCGGGGCGGGTCGCGGCGAGCATCACCACCACCTCCTCGAGGAGCAGCTCGTGGTCGGCGAAGACCACGTCCTCCTTCGAGCGGAACCGGCGGAAGAACGTCGCCCGGCTCACGCGCGCCGCGTCGGCGATCTCCTCGACGGTGGTTCTCTCGTACCCCTGCCGGGTGAAGAGGTCGATCGCGGCGTCGACGGCCTGCGCATGCGTGTGCGTACGGACGGCAGTCATGCCAGGCAGGCTACCGCGCCACGAGGCGGGTTAGGGTGCGGATCGTGACCGAGTCAACCGTTCCCGTCGTCGACGTGTACGTCGACCCCCTGTGCCCCTTCGCCTGGATCACGTCCCGCTGGGCGCTCGAAGTCGCTGCACAGCGCGAGGTCGAGCTCACGTTCAAGCTCATGAGCCTCTACCTGCTCAACAAGGATCGCGACATCCCCGCGGACTACCGCGCGAAGATCGAGGCGTCCCGCGGCATCGGGCGCGTCGCGGCCGCCGTCCAGGCCGACCACGGCCCGGAGGCCTTCTCCGCCTTCTACACCGCGGCCGGGACCCGGATCCACAACGAGGGCGACACGGACTATCTGGCGGTCGCCACAGCGGCGCTCGCCGAGGCGGGGCTGCCCGCCGCGCTCGTGGAGGCGGCCGGCACCGACGCCTACGACGAGTCCCTCGCCCTCAGCCACGAGGCCGGGATGGCCCCCGTCGGGGAGGACGTCGGCACGCCGACCCTGCACGTCGACGGCGTCGCCTTCTTCGGCCCGGTGCTGACCCGCATCCCCCGCGGCGAGGACGCGCTGCGGATCTTCGACGGCGCCAGGGCGCTCGCCGCGTACCCCCACTTCTTCGAGCTCAAGCGCAGCCGCACGGAAAGGCCCGAATTCGCATGACCCTCGACCTGCGTATCTTCACCGAGCCCCAGCAGGGCGCCTCCTACGACGACCAGCTCGCCGTCGCGAAGGCGACCGAGACGCTCGGGTTCAGCGCGTTCTTCCGCTCCGACCACTACCTCGCGATGGGTGGCGACGGCCTGCCCGGGCCCACCGACGCGTGGACCACGCTCGCCGGGCTCGCCCGCGAGACGTCGACCGTGCGCCTCGGCACGCTCGTGTCGTCGGCGACGTTCCGGCATCCGGGCGTCCTGGCGATCCAGGTGGCCCAGGTGGACCAGATGTCCGGCGGCCGCGTGGAGCTCGGCCTCGGGGCCGGCTGGTTCGAGACCGAGCACACGGCCTACGGCATCCCCTTCCCGGCCAAGCGCTTCGGCCTGCTCGAGGAGCAGCTCGAGGTCCTCACCGGGCTGTGGGGCACGCCTGTCGGGTCGACGTACTCGTTCCAGGGCGAGCACTACACGCTGACGGACTCGCCCGCGCTGCCCAAGCCCGCGCAGGCCAAGATCCCCGTGATCGTCGGCGGCGGCGGCCCGAAGCGCACCCCGGCGCTGGCCGCCCGGTTCGCCGACGAGTTCAACCTCGCGTTCCCCGAGATCGACTCGATCCCGGCGCGGCTCGACGTGATCCGCGCGGCCTGCAAGGACGTCGGGCGCGACCCGGAGACGCTGACCTTCTCGGCGGCGCTCGTCCTCGCCGTCGGCTCGGACGAGGCGGAGTTCGCCCGCCGCGCGGCGGCGATCGGCCGGGAGCCCGCGGAGCTGCGCGAGCACGGCGTGGCGGGCACCGTCGCCGAAGCGGCGGACCGGCTCGCCGCCCTGCGCGACGCCGGGATCTCGCGCGTGTACCTGCAGGTCCTGGACCTGCAGGACCTGGACCACCTGGACCTGGTCGCGCGCGAGGTGCGCCCGCAGCTCGGTGAGGCGTCCGCATGAGGCTCGGCTGGACGACCCACGGCGACGGCGCGCACGTCGCCCCGGGCGAGGTCGTCGCCCCCGGTGAGCGGCTCACCTGGCCCCGCACGATCGGGATCGGCCTGCAGCACATCGTCGCGATGTTCGGCGCCACGTTCCTCGTGCCGATCCTGACCGGCTTCCCGCCGTCCACCACGCTGTTCTTCTCGGCGATCGGCACGGCGGCGTTCCTGCTGATCACCGGGAACCGCCTGCCGAGCTACCTGGGCTCGAGCTTCGCGTTCCTCGCCCCGATCGGGGCGGCGACGGCCGCCGGCGGGCAGTCGGTCGCCGTCGGCGGCATCCTCATCACGGGCGTGGCGCTCATGGCGGTGGGCGTCGTGGTGCACCTCGCCGGCGCCCGCTGGATCGACGCGGTGATGCCGCCGGTCGTCACGGGCGTCATCGTGGCGCTCATCGGCCTCAACCTCGCGCCGGCCGCCTGGAACAACTTCCAGGTCTCGCCGGTCACCGCCGTGGTGACGCTCGCGGCGGTGATCCTGATCTCCGTGCTGTTCAAGGGCATCCTGGGCCGGCTCTCCATCCTGCTCGGCGTGCTGGTGGGCTACGCGTTCGCCGTCGTGCGGGGCGAGGTGGACTTCACGGCGGTCCGCGAGGCCGCCTGGTTCGGCTTGCCGCAGTTCACTGCGCCGTCGTTCGACCTCTCGGTGCTCGGGCTGTTCCTCCCGGTGGTGCTCGTGCTGGTCGCCGAGAACGTGGGGCACGTGAAGTCCGTGGCCGCGATGACCGGCCAGGACTTCGACGACGTGACCGGCCGCGCCCTCTTCGCCGACGGCGTCGCCACCACCCTCGCGGGTGTGGGCGGCGGCTCCGGCACCACCACGTACGCGGAGAACATCGGCGTCATGGCGGCCACCCGGGTGTACTCCACGGCCGCCTACTGGGTGGCCGCCGCGGGCGCGCTCGTGCTGAGCCTCTCGCCCAAGTTCGGCGAGCTCATCAACACGGTGCCCGCCGGCGTCCTCGGCGGCGTGACGACCATGCTCTACGGGATGATCGGCGTCCTCGGCGCCCGCATCTGGGTGCAGAACCGGGTCGACTTCTCCGACCCGGTCAACCTGACCACCGCCGCCGTCCCGCTGGTCATCGGCATCGCCGACTACACCTGGATGGCGGGCGGCCTGTCCTTCGGGGGCATCGCGCTGGGCACCGCCGCGGCGCTCGCGATCTACCACGTGATGCGGGGCGTCTCCCGCTGGCGCGGGACGGCGGTCACGACACGCTGACCACGACGCGCTGACGGGGCCTTCCTCTGCGGCTGAACGCATGGATAGCATGTTGAACATGCGTTCAGCCGCAGACCGCAGCGACCTCACCGCACGCGCCCGGATCCGGGACGCGGCGGTGGCGCGCTTCGCGGTCGAGGGCTTCGCGGTCCCCGTGCGGGCCATCGCAGCCGACGCCGGGGTGAGCCCCGGGCTGGTGCTCCACCACTTCGGGTCCAAGGAAGGGCTCCGCGCGGAGTGCGACGAGCACGTGCTCGAGCTGATCCGCACCTCCAAGCGGGACGTTCTCGCGGCGGAGTCCGGGCCGACGAGCTTCCTGGCGGAGATCGCCACGGTCGCCGACCGCGCGCCCCTGGTGGGCTACGTCCTGCGCAGCCTGCAGGCCGGCGGGCCCGTCGGGCGGGCGTTCGTGGAGCACATGATCCAGGACGCCGTCGAGTACCTCCGGGAGGGCGTGGCGGCGGGGCTGATCCAGCCGAGCCGCGACGAGGAGGCCCGGGCCCGCTACCTCACCATGAGCTCGCTCGGCGCGCTCCTGGCGGAGCTCGCCCTCACGCCCACGGCGACCCTCGACGAGCTCACCACCGTCGTCACCACCTACTTCGGGCGCATCGCCCTGCCGGCGCTGGAGCTGTACACGGAGGGTTTCCTCACCACCCGCCGCATGCTCGACGACTACCTGATGTACGTCCCCGACCCGCCCGGCACGCCCGTGGCGGATTCCGGAAGAGACGACAACAGAGAGTGACGACCCCATGCCCAGCACGCCCAGCTCCAGCACGCCCGCGGTCGAGATCCGCGGGCTGTCCAAGTCCTTCGGCCCGGTCAGGGCCCTCGACGGCCTCGACCTGACGGTCCGCCCCGGCGAGGTGGCCGGGTTCCTCGGCCCCAACGGGGCCGGCAAGTCGACCACGATCCGCATCCTCCTCGGCCTTCTCCGGGCCGACGCCGGCACCGCCCGCCTCTTCGGCGGCGACGTCTGGCGCGACGCGGTCGCCCTCCACCGTCGGCTCGCCTACGTGCCCGGCGACGTCAGCCTGTGGCCCAACCTGACCGGCGGGGAGGCGATCGACCTCCTCACCCGGCTCCGGGGCGGCGCCGACAAGGCGCGAACGGCGGAGCTGCTCGAGCGCTTCGAGCTCGACCCCACCAAGAAGGCCCGGACCTACTCGAAGGGCAACCGGCAGAAGGTCGCCCTCGTGGCAGCCCTCGCGTCCCGTGCGGACCTCCTCGTCCTGGACGAGCCCACGTCCGGCCTCGACCCGCTGATGGAGGCGGTGTTCACGGAGTACGTGCGGCAGGCCAAGGCGGAGGGCGTGTCGGTGCTGCTCTCCAGCCACATCCTCAGCGAGGTGGAGAAGGTCTGCGACACCGTCACCATCATCCGCAACGGCGTGGCCGTCGAGTCCGGCACGCTGGACTCCCTGCGTCACCTGACCCGGTCCAGCGTCACGGCCGTCGTCACCGGTGACCCGACCGCAGTGGCCTCGGCCGAGGGCGTCCACGACCTCGTCGCCACCCCGGCCGACGGCGGCACGCGCCTCACCTTCGACGTCGACGACGCGCGGATCGGCGCTGTGCTGCGCCTGCTCGGCGAGCTGGAGGTGCACAGCCTCAGCGCAGCCCCGCCGTCGCTCGAAGACCTCTTCATGCGCCACTACGGCGACGTGGTCGAGGCGGACGCGCGATGACCGCCGACACGCTCGCCGGCACCGGCCGGCTCGTGCGTTTCATGCTGCGGCGGGACCGCGTGCGCCTGAGCGTCTGGATCGGGTCGCTCCTGCTTCTGTACGTCTACTTCATCGTGGCTCTCGGGTCGCTCTACCGGACCCAGGAGGAGCGCCAGACCCGGGCAGCGCTCATGGAGACACCGGCCAGCGTCATCATGGCCGGACCCGGCTACGGGCTCGACAACTACACGACCGGCGCCATCCTCGCGAACGAGATGGTGCTGTGGATGATCGCGGGCCTCGCGATCATGAGCATGTCCGAGGTGGTGCGCAACACCCGGGCCGAGGAGGAGAGCGGCCGCGCCGAGCTGGTGCGGGCCGGGGCGGTGGGCAGGCACGCCCCCGCCGTGGCTGCGCTGCTCACCGTGGTCATCGCGAACGTGGTCTTCGCGCTCCTCAGTGCGCTGCTCCTGATCCTGGCAGGCGACCTCGCCGTCGCGGACTCGTTCGCCGTGGCGGCGGGCACGTCGCTCAGCGCCCTCGTGTTCGCGGCGGTCGCGGTGGTGGCCTGCCAGGTCACCGAGCACAGCCGCGGCGCCTCCGGGCTGGGGCTCGCCGCCCTCGGCCTCGCGGTCCTGGTGCGGGGCATCGGCGACCTGCAGGAGCGGCACGGCAGCACCCTGTCCTGGTTCTCGCCCATCGCCTGGACGCAGCAGATGCGGTCGTACGTGGACCTGCGGACCTGGCCCATGGCGCTCAGCGTCGGCGCCGTCGTGCTGCTGCTCGTGCTCGGTGCGTCCCTCGCCTCGCGGCGCGACTTCGGTGCGGGCCTGACCGGCGTGGCGCCTGGGCGGGCCGAGGCGAGCCCTCTGCTCCGGAGCCCGCTCGCGCTCGCCTGGCGGCAGCAGCGGACCGGTCTCTTCTGGTGGTTCGGCGGCTTCTCCGCCATGTTCGTGGCGAGCGGCACCTACCTCGGGGACGGGATCGAGCAGACGCTGGAGACGATGGCCGAGCAGAACCCGGCGGTGTTCGAGATGTTCGGCACCGGGGACCTCGCAGACTCCTTCACCGCGATCCTGCTCGTCTTCGGCGGGGTGTTCGCGGCCGGGTACGGCGTCTCCGCCGCCCTCCGGGCCAAGACCGAGGAGGCCGAGGGCCGGACCGAGGTCATGCTCGCCCTGCCCGTCTCCCGGACGCGCTGGCTCGCGGCCCAGCTCACGGTGGCTGTCCTCGGTGCGACCTTCCTGATGATGGTCGGAGTGGCCTTTGCTCTCTGGCGGGGTGCGGTGACCGCCGGGGCCGAGGCGGACCTCGGTCACTTCCTCGGCGCGGGCGCCGCCTACGTGCCCGGCCTGCTCGTGGTGCTGGGCCTGGCCGCCGCCCTCTACGCCTGGGCGCCGCGGGCCACCCCGGTGCTGTGGGCGCTGATCGCGTTCATGGGGGTATCAGGCATGTTCGGCAGCCTCCTCGACCTGCCCGACGCGGTGCTGGGGATCTCACCGTTCTGGTGGTCCGGCATGGTGCCGCTGGAGAAGGTGGAGGCTGCTCCGCTGGTCGTGCTCTCGGCGCTCGCGGTCGCGCTGTTCGCCGCCGCGTTCGCCGGCTTCCGCCGCCGGGACGTGCCGCGGTAGGGCTCACCTCTAGGATGGACCCATGATCTTCAAGGCCGTAGGAGACGGCCGTCCGTATCCTGACCACGGGCGGACGCGGACCCGGGACTGGGTGGACGTGCCTCCCCGCCAGGTCCGGCTCGACGAGCTGGTGACCACCAAGCGGACCCTCGATCTGGACAACCTGCTGTCCGAGGACTCCACGTTCTACGGCGACCTGTTCGCCCACGTCGTGGAGTTCGAGGGCGTGCTGTACCTGGAGGACGGCCTGCACCGGGCGGTGCGGGCGGCCCTGCACCAGCGCCCGGTGCTGCACGCCCGGGTGCTGGTGCTCCGGTGAGGCGCTCCAGGGGCGGTCCCGACGCGGTCCGTCAGGTCGTTCTCCGGTAAGTTCGTCGCGTGACTGTCCCGACCTACGACCAGGCGCGCACCGACCGCCGACGCCGCGAGCACGAGCGTCAGGCCGTGATCTTCGGGGTGCTGATCGCGATCCTCGCCCTGTGTGGCATCTTCTCCCTGGCCGTGTACTCCGGAGCGATGAGCTCGCCGTTCGACAAGCCGCTCAAGTCGCCCGACACGGGCGCCGCGGCGCTCCCCGCGCCGTGCCTCCCGGCCGTCGAGGGCCAGCCCGACGGCGCCCTTCCCGTCGCCTACCCGGACGTCCAGGTGCGGGTGCTCAACGCGTCGGGCGAGGCCGGCGTGGCGAAGGCGTACCACGACGTCCTGGTCGAGCGGCAGTTCACGATGCTCGCCGATCCGGGCAACTCGGACCGGAAGCTCACCATCACCGAGCTGAGGTTCGGCGTCCCGGGCATCACCGCCGCGTACACGCTGTGGGCCCACGTCCCGGACGCCCGCCTCGTGCTGGACTCGCGCCAGGACGCGACGGTCGACCTGCTGCCGGGCGCGGAGTTCGAGGCCCCGGTCGCCGAGGAGGACGTCCAGATCTCGGCGGACCGGCCGCTCGAGAACGCCCCCGGCTGCCTGCCTCCGGAGGAGATCACGCCTCAGCCCGCGCCCGCCGCGGCAGGCTGAGAAGTCCCGCACCCCTTGACGTGAGGCGCGTCACTTGCAAGGCTGTTGCTCAGCCTACGGGTGGGAGCGCTTCCATACCTCCCACCCGCGGGCACTCAAAGACATCGCTGTCTTCGCTCTGCGCAGGTCGAAGGAGATCTCATGCACCACCACAGGAGCACCCCTGTGTATCGTCCCGCGGCAGTCCTGGCCGGCGCCGCCGTCCTGGCTGCCGGTGCGTTCCTCGGCGCCCCCGCGACGGCCGCCCCCGCGGCCACCGCCCCGGCCCCCGCCACCGCCGAGCCGGCGCCCGGCCTGTACGTCGACCCGTTCAGCTCGACATACTCGGCGGCCTCCGGGCTGACCGGGCAGGCCAAGGCCGACGCCCAGCTGCTGGGCAGCTTCCCCACCGCCACCTGGCTCACCTCGGGCTCGCCCGAGGCGGTCGCCGCCCAGGCAGCCGACGTCGTCTCTCGCGCCGAGGCCGAGGGCGCGCTGCCCACGCTGGTGGCGTACAACGTCCCGTTCCGCGACTGTGCCCAGTACTCGTCCGGCGGGGCGACGACGCCCGCGGAGTACGAGGCGTGGATCGACGGCGTCGCGGAGGGCATCGGCGACGGCGAGGCCCTCGTGATCCTGGAGCCGGACGGCCTCGGGATCATCCCGCACTACACCACCATCGAGGGCACGCAGGAGTGGTGCCAGCCGGCGGAGGTGGACCCGGCCACCGCGGCCCAGGAGCGGTTCGACATGCTCAACTACGCCGTCGACGCGTTCTCCGCGCTGCCCGGCGTGAAGGTCTACCTCGACGCCGGCCACAGCGGCTGGCTCAACGTGGGCGACAACGCCTCGCGCCTCGTCCGGGCGGGCGTCGAGCGTGCGGACGGCTTCTTCCTCAACGCGTCGAACTACCAGTTCACGGCGAACCTCACGGCCTACGGCACGTGGGTCTCGCAGTGCGTCGCCTACGTGACAGAGGTCAGCCCCGGCGACTACGGCAGCTGCGGTAACCAGTACTGGAACGGCGGCCCGGCGACGAACTGGTCCGGTGTGGCCATGAACAACAACGCCGAGTGGTCCGCGGGCAACCCCGACCCGGCGCTGAACACCTCGGGCGTCGACTCGCGCTACGAGTCGATCCTCGGCGGCGTCGAGCCCACCGCGCACTTCGTCATCGACACGTCGCGCAACGGCGTCGGCCCGTGGGAGGCGCCCGCGGGGGTCTACAGCGACCCCGAGGTCTGGTGCAACCCGCCTGCCCGCGGCCTCGGTGCGCTGCCCACGCTGGACACCGGCAACGAGCTCGTCGACGCGCACCTGTGGATCAAGGTCCCCGGCGAGTCGGACGGCCAGTGCTTCCGGGGCACCGGTGGCCCGCTCGACCCGGAGCGCGGCATGCAGGACCCGCGCGCCGGCGGCTGGTTCGTCGAGCAGGCCCGCGAGCTGATCGAGCTGGCGGCCCCGCCCGTCGAGGCGCAGGAGTGCGCCGTCGAGTACACGGTGCACGGGTCGTGGCGGACGGGCTTCACCACGCAGGTGCGCCTCACCAACACCGGTGACGAGCCCGTCTCCGACTGGACGCTCCGCTTCGACCTGCCCGCCGGATCCGAGATCACGCGCTCGTGGAGCGCCTCCTGGGACCAGGAGGGCACGATCGTGACCGCCGGGCACCCCCGTTGGGTCCGCACGCTCGACCCGGGCGAGCGGACCTCGATGGGCTTCAACGCGAGCGGCGCGGCCTTCGTGCCGGGCTACGCCACGCTGAACGGCGAGCCCTGCACGGTGAACGTCGGCTGACCTCGAACGACGAAGCGCCCGTCCCCTTGGGGCTATCTAGCGGTCCTCGCAACACCCAGAGTTTTTGGGGGTTGCGAGGACCGTGTCGTCTTCATCGGACGCAGATCAGCTGCGGGTGCGGTT
>NZ_QXTH01000013.1 GCF_003946865.1 Antribacter gilvus | reverse complement strand
CCTCATCCGTCAGATCATGCCGACCCGCAACATCCACCACGAGCCCGCAGCATGCCGAACCCCCAGGTCAACCCGCAATTCCGAAACACGCCCTAACCTTCGCCACGTGGTCTCCGCCGAGGATGCTTCTCCCGCCGTCCCGCTCGTCGATCCCCGCCGCGTTGCCGTCCTGACCCGCATGGGTCCTGGGCAGCCCTACCAGGACCAGACTTGGAAGATCGCCGACGTCCGCGAGGACCGGCACTACGTCCATATCACCTTCAAAGGCGGGAAGTCCTACCCGTACGGTCGTTCCCGTGCCCTCGTCCTCAACGGGCCGACACCGGTTCCGGTGACGCCACGCTCGCGCGTCGCCGTCGGTGACCAGGAGTACGTCACGAACGAGGTCCTCCGCTTCCCGCACACTGAGGGCGCCTGGCTCCGCATCTTCCGCGACAGCGGGAAGCACGTCACGGTTCCCGAGTCACAGGCCCGTATCCGCGGCAACGCCGCGGGCCACCCTGGAGCTGCGAGGGTGATGACGTACCTGCGCGACATCGTCGGCCGGATGAATCCGGACTCGCCGATCCATCGTCCGTTCGCGCACTTGGAGTTCATCGACCGGGAAAGTGCTCTCGGCCGGTTCTTGCACGACGGCGACGTCGGCTCGCACGAGAATGAACGGCCGCCGATCTACCCCTGGGGCATCAACCTCAGCCAGCGGGAAGCGGTGCACAACGCGCTGGACCACTCGGTCTCCGTCGTGCAGGGACCGCCCGGAACTGGGAAGACGCACGTGATCCTCACGGTCGTCGCGAACCTCGTGCGGACGCCGGGCACGACAGTCGGGGTCGTCTCCCTGAGCAACCCCGCCGTGGAGAACGTGCGGGACAAGCTAGTGAAGCGTGGGTTCGGCTGGCTGATCGCAGACCTCGGGAAACGGGAGAAGCGTGATGCCTTCTTCGCCGGCCTCGAGAAGCCCCGCCACGAACGTGCAGTCGCTCTCGCAGGCGTCGATCCCACCGGACCTCTCGACAAGGAGCTGGCGAACCTCGACAAGCGGCTTTCCGTGCTGGATGAGAAGGAGCGCGAGCGCGCCGAGACAGATCACGAGCTCCTCGCGTACCAGGTCGAGCAGCGTCATTTCCTCGACCATCTCGGCGCGGGCACTCCCGTCGACCCGGTTCGGCTGCCGCTGCTGCGCCGCTCCTCGCGGCACCTTTTGCGGCTCCTCGCTGAGACCGCGACGTACCCGCTACCGGAACAGCGGCTCGGCCGGATCTCCTGGTGGCTGCGGGCCTACCTTGCCAACGGAGTCGTCGGGAGGCTCGACCCGGAGGACAGCGACCTCGTGCTGCAGTTGCAGCAGCGGTTCTACGAACGGCGCATCGCGGAACTCGCGAAGAGGTCAGCGAAGCTGACGAAGGGGCTCGAGCGCGCCAAATTCCGCACCCTGCGCCAAGACCTGGCGGAACAGTCACTGAGATCCTTCCGCGCGGACCTCGCGCATCGGTACGCGAACCTTCGTGTGACGCCCGCTCCGGAGAAGCCGATACTCACGCCCGAGCTCCTCGCCGAGTTCCCCGTCGTGATCAGCACCTGCCACTCGCTGCGGAGCTCTCTGCCACGCGGCGTCATGCTCGACTACCTGATCGTCGACGAGGCGTCCCAGGTGGACCTGGCCACGGCCGCCCTCGGGCTGGCGCTGGCGAGGCACGTGGTCGTCGTCGGGGACATGAAGCAGCTCACGCACATCGCGGAGAAGGACGTGACGCGAGACCTCGTCGCGCCCGCGGCCTGGGCGAACTACGACAAGAACCTCCTCGCCGCAACTCTCGAGCGGCATGGTCCTTCGCTTCCGACGACGCTCCTGCGGGAGCACTACCGGTGCGACGCCGCCATCATCGAGTTCTGCAACCGCAAGTTCTACGACGGCGCGCTCATCCCGTTCACGACGACGACGCCGGAGAACCGACCGCTGCGGGTGATCAAGACGACACCGGGGAACCACATGCGCAGACCGCGGAGTGGCGGCGCGATGAACCAGCGCGAGGCGGACGTAGTGCACCTGGAGGTGATCCCACAGCATCTGGTTGGAGTGCCGCCGACAGAGATTGCCGTCGTGACGCCGTTCCGAAACCAGGTCGAGACGCTCGCGAAGACCATCGACCCCGAGATCGACAAGAACACCGTCCACAAGTACCAGGGTCAAGAGAAGGATGCCGTCGTCATGAACACGGTCATCTCCGAGACCTGGCGGGGACAACTCCTCCTCGACTTCGTCGACGACGCGCAGCTCGTGAACGTCGCAGTGTCCCGAGCCGCGAAGCGGTTCATCTTGGTCACCAACCACGACATGCTCCCAAAGAGCCGCAACCTGCGAGACCTCATCGACTACATCGAGTACCGCGATCACGAAGCATTGTCGACGAGCAAGGTCGTGTCGGTGTTCGACCTGCTGTACGCGGAGTACGCCGAGGCGGTCCGACCACTCGTGAGACGGGTCGGCAACCGGTCACGGTTCCGGTCCGAGAACATCGTATGGGCGGTGCTCGACGAGATCCTCGCCGAGGAGCGGTTCCGGCACCTGAACCTGTCGTTCCAGGTGTACCTGCGGAACCTGCTGCGCGGGACGGAGTCACTCACCGACACCCAGCGGAAGTACGTCCGATACAACGCGAGCGTCGACTTCGTTCTGTACAACAGGGTGACGAACAAGCCGGTCGTGGCCATCGAGGTCGACGGGTGGGCGTTCCACGCCGACTCAACGGATCAGCTGCGGCGGGACAACCTGAAGAACGAGATCCTCGACGGACTCGGACTGCGACTGGTCCGCCTGCCAACGGTGGACAGCGGCATCGAATCGAGGATCCGGGATGCGCTCGACGAGGAGCTGGTCTGACGTCGAGTCCCCACGATCATCCGGAGCAGCTACTCGAACGCGACCGGACCTTCCATGGTGTGGACGGCAACTGCCTTGCGCCCAAGACGAAGAGGCCCCGCGGACACGAAGTCCGCGGGGCCTCTCCGGTCCCATCAGGGCAGACCTACACCCAGAACGTCACCAACCCCGCTCAGCCAGTCGCACCGGCGCCGGCTCCTCCTCGACGTTGATGCCCACCATAGCCTCGCCCAGACCGCGCGAGACCTTGGCGATCACGTCGGGGTCGTCGAAGAACGTGGTGGCCTGGACGATCGCCTTGGCACGCGCGACCGGGTCACCCGACTTGAAGATGCCCGAGCCCACGAAGACGCCCTCGGCGCCGAGCTGCATCATCATCGCGGCGTCCGCCGGCGTGGCGATACCGCCCGCGGTGAACAGCACGACCGGGAGCTTGCCCGTGGTCGCGATCTCCTTGACCAGCTCGAACGGCGCCTGCAGCTCCTTGGCGGCGACGAACAGCTCGTCCTCCGGCAGGGAGGTGAGGCGGCGGATCTGCTGGCGGATCTGGCGCATGTGCGTGGTCGCGTTCGAGACGTCGCCCGTACCGGCCTCGCCCTTGGAGCGGATCATGGCCGCGCCCTCGGTGATGCGGCGCAGGGCCTCGCCGAGGTTCGTGGCACCGCAGACGAACGGCACGGTGAACGCCCACTTGTCGATGTGGTTCGCGTAGTCCGCGGGCGTCAGCACCTCGGACTCGTCCACGTAGTCGACACCGAGGGACTGCAGCACCTGGGCCTCGACGAAGTGGCCGATGCGCGCCTTCGCCATGACCGGGATCGACACGGCCTCGATGATGCCGTCGATCATGTCCGGGTCGCTCATCCGCGACACGCCGCCCTGGGCGCGGATGTCGGCCGGGACGCGCTCGAGGGCCATGACGGCCACCGCGCCCGCGTCCTCCGCGATCTTCGCCTGGTCTGCCGTGACGACGTCCATGATGACGCCGCCCTTGAGCATCTCGGCCATGCCGCGCTTCACGCGCGCGGTGCCGACGGTGCCGGCGGAACCGCCGGCGGTGTTGTTCTCAGGAGCCTCAGCCACCGTTACCTCACATCATTTCGCGCCACAGGGATAGCCGGGGCACCCAGACAGGTCGTGCGCCCCTGCCCACGATCCTACGCGCCGCGGGACGACGCCGGACCTCGCCTCCCGCGGTCCGGTCACCGGCCGTTGGTGGCAGGCACGGGGTCCAGACCGTCGGGCATCGCGTCGTCGAGCTCGACGGTCCTCGGCACGGGCGCGCGACCTGCGAGGTGGAACAGCCGCACGTACCAGTGCCGGCGCACACGCTGCGCCTGCGCCACGGCCTCGTTGTGGAACCGGCGCGCCAGCGTGGCCCGGTACCAGGCCGCCGCGAGGGAGTCGAGCAGCAGGTCGCCCGGGTCGACGGCCCGGAGCGCATGGATCGCCTCCGGCGGTCCCAGCGCCTCGCGCAGGGTCGCCGACAGGGCGCTCTCCGCACGCTCGCGCACCGCTCCCAGGCCGTCGATCCCGAAGGTGGCCAGCACCAGGGCGGACGGGGCACGAAGGGCTCCCGGACCGCCGTCGGACGGGTCGCTCATCACCTCGCCCGACGCGCCCGCGGCGTCCACCACCGCGTACGCCGTCTCCGCCACCAGCACTGCGCTCGCAGGGTCCAGCACCCCGGAGGCCGCGAGGTCCACGGCTGCCGAGGCGCGCCGCACGAGCTGGGTGTCCAGGGCGATGCGCGACGCCGCGACCTTGCGGTGCAGCCGGTCCAGGCGGGACGCCGAACGCCACGCCAGGAACACGACGACCACCGCGACGGCGAGCGCCCAGAACGCGATCTCCGACCAGCTCATCGCGGTCGGCCCCCCGCGCTCCCGCCCGGCTGCCGCACCGGGTCCTCCGGCGCGTCCCCGGGCTGCTGCGACTCCATGTCGCGGGGAAAGAGACCCAGGAAGCGGGCCGACGCGTCGTCGTGCCCCCCGATCGCCTCCCCCGCCTCGATGGCCATCTCGTACACGGCGAGCACCTGCTGGCTGATCGTGGCCCAGTCGAATCGCTGCACGAAGCCCGCGGCCCGCTCCCGGTACGCGTCCCGGCGGACCGGGTCCGCCAGCAGCTCCAGGATCGTCGCCGCGAGGTCGTCGCTGTCGCCGACGCGGAACAGGGCCCCGGCCGCGCCGTCGTCGAGCACGCGATGGAACGCGCCGAGGTCGCTCGCCACGACGACCGCCCCGGCGCTCATGGCCTCGACCAGGACGATGCCGAAGCTCTCGCCGCCCGTCTGGGGGGCCACGTACAGGTCGACGGACCGGAGCAGCCGTGCCTTGTCCTCGTCGGACACCCCGCCCAGGAACTCCACCGCCCCGGCGTGGGGGCCGAGCGCCTCACGGGTCTCCTCCTGCGCGTCCTCGCCGCGTCCCGCCACCAGGAACCGGGCGCCGGGCGCCTTCTCCAGGACCCGCGGCACCGCGCCGACGAGCACGGACAGGCCCTTGCGCGGCTCGTCGATGCGGCCCAGGAAGGCGATCGTCGGCGCGTCGGGCGTGCCCGACCACCCCCGCCGGGGCTCGGCGGTGGCGAACGGCGCGGTGAAGACGCCGTTCGGGATGACGACGGCGTCGCCGCCCAGGTGGTCGACGAGCGTCCGGCGGGCGTCCTCCGACACGGCGATGCGGGCCGCGATCTTCTCCAGGCTCTGACGCACCAGCGGATAGGCGATCTGCAGCGCGCGGGAGCGCACCAGGGAGGAGTGGAACGTGGCGACCACCGGTGACTGCGCCTGCCAGAGGGCCAGCATCGACAGCGACGGTGTCATCGGCTCGTGCAGGTGCAGCACGTCGAACTCGCCCGCCTCCAGCCAGCGCCGCACCTTCGACGCGGTCATCGGCCCGAACGTCAGGCGCGCCACCGAGCCGTTGTAGGGGACGGGCACGGCACGTCCCGCCGGCGTGACGAAGTCCGGCAACGGGGTGTCGTCGCTCGCGGGAGCCAGGACCTCGACGTCGTGGCCCTCCGCCATCAGCGCCTCGGCCAGGTCGCGCACGTGGAACTGGACCCCGCCCGGCGCGTCGAACGAGTACGGGCACACGATGCCCACCCGCAGGCGGCGCTTCGCCGCCCGGCTCCGGCGCGAGCGCCAGAACGGCGTCCGGGTCACGAGGCGGCGCCGTCGTGCACCGCGGACGCCCTCCGCTCCTGGTCCCGCACGGGGTCCAGGTCGGCGACGAACACGCGCTGGAGCATGTGCCAGTCCTCGGTGCGCTCGGTGAGCGTCCGGGCGATCACGTCGACCCAGGCCTGGGAGAGGTGGGCGACCTGCTCGGGGCGCGTGCGGACGCCGTCGGGCAGCGGGTCGGGGAGGGTGACCGGGTCGTGGAACTGGATCACGATGCCCCATGGCGTGCGTGCGGCTCGGCGGCGCTCGCCGCTGAGCCGCTCGTAGGTGATGGTCGTGGGGACCAGCGGCGCCTTGGCAGCCAGCGCCAGCGCGGCGGGCCCGGCGGCGACCCGGGCGCGGTGACCGCACAGGTCCACCTCGACGCCCGTCGCCGTCAGGTCGCGGTCGGCGAGCAGCGGAACCAGCCGGTCCCCGCCGAGCACGCCCGCCAGGAGCCCGCGGAACACCTCGCCGTCGCCCAGCCCCAGCGCCTCGATGCCGAGCGACCGGCGGAACGCCACGAACTCGTGGAACAGCGCCTCGGGCTTCAGCTTCTCCGCGACCGTCAGCACCGGCGCGATGTGCCGCGAGCAGTACGCTCCCGCGAGGTCCCAGTTGCCGAGGTGCGCCAGCGCGAGGACCGCTGCGCCCCGGCGGGCTCCCGGCCGGTCGAGGAGCGGGCCCAGGACCTCGTCGTGGCCGACGAGCCGCACCCGGGCGTCGACCTGGGCGGGCGAGGCGCCCTGGAGCGTGAACGCCTCGCGGAAGTAGCGCATGTACGAGCGCATCCCGGCGCGGGCGAGGGCGCGCACGCCCCGCGCGTCCAGGTCCGGGCGCACGCGGGCGTAGTTCGCCTCGAGCCGGCGCACGCCCGAGCCGCGGCGCCACCACGTCACGTCCGCCACGACGGTGAACGCGGCCCGCAGCAGCGGCTCGGGGATCTTCGGCGCGTGGCGCCAGGCCAGCGTGTAGGCCTTCGCGACGTCGATCACTTGGCCGCCACCTCACGGAGCTGGCGCCGGACGGTGCCGACCCGCTGCGCCACGGTCACGAGGCTCGCCGCCGCCAGCAGCCAGAGCACCACGACCGCGACGACGACGGGCAGGCCCACGTCGATGAGGGCCACCGCGAGCAGCGCGATCAGCAGGCGGTCCGCGCGCTCGGCGATGCCGTTGCTCGCCGAGACCCCGACGCTCTCCGCGCGGGCCCGGGCGTACGGGACCACCCCACCCAGGACGAGGCAGGCGAGCGCCGCGAACGTGCCCCACGTGGCGTACGGCTCCTCCGCGCGGAGCACGAACCAGAGCGTGATGCCCACAAAGACCGCACCGTCGGAGACGCGGTCGAGGGTCGAGTCGAGGAAGGCACCCCACGGGCCGGAGCGGCCCTGCGCGCGGGCCATCACGCCGTCGAGCGAGTCGAAGAGGGCGAACACCCCGATCAGGAGGGCGCCGAGGAGAAGGTGCCCCGTCGGCAGGAGCGTGAGCGCCAGAACCGTGACCACGAGCGTGCCGGTGATCGTCACGGCGTCGGGCGACACTCCCAGCCGGGTCAGCACGCGCGCGAGCGGCGTGAACAGCCGGGTCATCGTGGCACGCAGGCCGCGGAACATCAGCTCTCCCCTCGGTCCCACGCCTCCGCCAGCCGGCGGCGTGTGTCTGCCAGCAGCTCCGGCAGGGCCTTCGTCTGCCCCACCACGGGGAGGAAGTTGGCGTCGCCCAGCCAGCGTGGCACCACGTGCTGGTGCAGGTGCGCGGCGATCCCCGCACCCGCGACCTCGCCCTGGTTCAGGCCGAGGTTGAATCCGGACGGGGCGTACGCGGCGCGCAGCGCACGGACCGCTGCCTTCGTCATGGCCGCGAGCTCCGCCGTCTCGCCGTCGTCCAGGTCCGTGTAGTCCGAGACGTGCCGGTACGGCAGGACCATGAGGTGCCCCGAGTTGTACGGGTACAGGTTGAGGAGCGCGAAGCACCGCTCCCCGCGGGCGACGACGAGACCCTGCTCGTCGTCGCCGCGCGGGATGCGGCAGAACGGGCACGACCCCTCGGTCGTGTCGGCGGGCTTGGCCTCCCCGCCGATGTACACCATCCGGTGCGGCGTCCAGAGGCGCTGCATGCCGTCCTCCTGCGGCCCGAAGGCCGAGGCAGGCTCGACGCCGGCTCCGGAGCCGCCTCCCGCTCCAGGGCCGGCTCCCGGACCCGGGGCGACCCGACCGTGCTCGTCCATCCGCGCGTCAGACCTGCACGCGGTCCCGGACCGCCGCCACGACCCGCTCGACCGCCTCGGCGACCGGGACCCCGTTCTCCTGGCGGCCGTCGCGGAACCGGAACGACACCGCGCCCGCGGCCTCGTCCTCGCCGCCCGCGATGAGCGTGAAGGGCACCTTCTCCTTCGAGGCGTTGCGGATCTTCTTGGGGAAGCGGTCGTCGGAGAGGTCCGTCTCCACCCGGATCCCCTCCGCCCGCAGCCGGTCGGCGATCTCCTTGACGTAGCCGTCGAACGCGTCCGCCACGGGGACCAGCTTGACCTGCACCGGGGCGAGCCACACCGGGAACTGGCCGGCGTAGTGCTCGAGCAGCACCGCGAAGAACCGCTCGATCGAGCCGAACAGGGCACGGTGGATCATCACGGGACGCTGGCGCGAGCCGTCGGCCGCCGTGTACTCGAGCTCGAACTTCTCCGGCAGGTTGAAGTCGAGCTGGATGGTCGACATCTGCCAGGTGCGGCCGATGGCGTCCTTCGCCTGCACGGAGATCTTGGGGCCGTAGAACGCGGCGCCGCCCGGGTCGGGCACGAGCTCGAGGCCGGACGCCGTGGCGACCTCCTCCAGCGTGCGGGTCGCCTCCTCCCACGCCTCCTCGCTGCCGACCGACTTCTCCGGGTCCCGCGTGGAGAGCTCCAGGTAGAAGTCGTCGAGGCCGTAGTCCTTGAGGAGGTCGAGGACGAAGGTGAGCGTGGTCGTCAGCTCCTCCTTCATCTGCTCGCGGGTGCAGTAGATGTGGGCATCGTCCTGGGTGAAGCCCCGGGCACGGGTCATGCCGTGGATCACGCCGGACTTCTCGTACCGGTACACCGTGCCGAACTCGAACAGGCGCATCGGGAGCTCGCGGTAGGAGCGGCCGCGCGCGTCGAAGATCAGGTTGTGCATGGGGCAGTTCATGGGCTTCAGGTAGTAGTCCTGGCCCGGCTTGCGGACGGTGCCCTCGTCGTCGAGCTCCTCGTCGAGGTGCATCGGCGGGTACATGCCCTCGGCGTACCAGTCGAGGTGGCCCGAGACCTCGTACAGCCGCGACTTGGTGATGTGCGGGGAGTAGACGAACTCGTAGCCGCCCTCGATGTGCTTCTGGCGCGAGTACTGCTCCATCGCGTTGCGGATCACGCCACCCTTGGGGTGGAACACCGCCAGGCCCGAGCCGATCTCGTCCGGGAAGCTGAACAGGTCCATCTCGTTGCCCAGGCGGCGGTGGTCGCGGCGCTCCGCCTCGGCCAGACGCTCCAGGTACGACTTCAGCTGGTCCTTGGTGGGCCACGCCGTGCCGTAGATGCGCTGCAGCTGCGGGTTCTTCTCGCTGCCCCGCCAGTAGGCCGCGGCCGAGCGCATGAGCTGGAAGCCGTTGGCGATGAGCTTCGTGGTGGGCAGGTGCGGGCCGCGGCACAGGTCCTTCCAGACCACCGTCTCCGACTCGCGCCCGGCTCCGCGGACGTTCTCGTAGATGGTCAGCTCGCCGCCGCCCACCTCGACGTCAGCACCCTCGCCGGCCTCCGACGACGAGCCCTTCAGGCCGATCAGCTCCAGCTTGTACGGCTCGTTCGCGAGCTCGGCGCGCGCCTCCTCCTCGGTGACGACGCGACGGCGGAACGTCTGGCCCTCGTTGACGATGCGCTGCATCGCCTTGTCGAGCGCCTTGAGGTCTTCCGGGGTGAACGGGGTCTCGACGTCGAAGTCGTAGTAGAAGCCGTCCGTGATGGGCGGGCCGATGCCCAGCTTCGCGTCCGGGTTGACCTGCTGGACCGCCTGCGCGAGCACGTGCGCGGCCGAGTGCCGGAGCACCGCCAGGCCGTCGGGCTCGGAGATCGTCACGGGCTCGACGACGGCACCGGCCGGGATGGGCTGGTCCAGGTCCCGCAGGACGCCGTCCACGCGGACCACGACCACGTCGCGGCGGTCGCGGAACAGCTCGGCACCCGTGGTGGCGGTCTCCGTCGTCGTCCCCGTTCCCTCGGTGGCGAGGTCGGTGAGGGTGGGCGGCGATACGACGTCGGACACGTGCGTCTCCTTGTGCTGGGGCGGAGGCCCGCCCGGACGGGTGGTGCGCCGCCGTCGACCGAGGTCGAGGACGGACGAGGGGCGCCGCCCCGGAACGGGGAGCGCCCCTCGATCGTACCGATGCCAGGCATCGGTGACGTACCGGGAGCGGCCGGACCGGCCGCATCCCAGTCCGCGGTCACTGACCGCCGAACTCCTTGGCCTTGTCGGCCGCCGTGTCCACGAAGCCGTCGACGTTGTCGGGCGCGAACTCCTTGAGCTTCTCCGCGGCACCGTCGACGTTCTCGTCGGTCAGGTAGCCCTTCGCCTTCTCGACGTTGTCCGCGTCCGTGACGAAGTCCTTCGCCTTGTCGAACATGTCCCCAAGACCGCCCATGATGGCCTCCTCCGGCTATCGCGGGCACGCCGAACAGCGCCCCCCGCGGGCGGCGGTGTGTCCGCCGCCGTGGAGAACCTACCTACGCCCGGCCGGGTCTGCCACAGGTAGCGCGCACTCGCCAGCGCACGGGGCAGGGTGCTGGGTCGCGGGCGCTCAGGTCCGCCGGCGACGGCGTCAGTCGCCCGCGAACCAGAGGCGCAGGTCCCGGTCCCGCGCGCACGTCCTGGCCAGCACCAGGACCCGGTCCAGCAACCATCGCTCGGCGTGGTCCGACGTGGACGTCCGCACCTGGTCCAGCTCGGACACCAGCTGCTCCATCTCGTCCGACGACAGGACGAGGTCCCCGTACGGGTCGACCCTGCTCAGCATCGGCAGCCCGCTCGCGGCACAGAGCCGCACGAGGATGTCGTCGCTGTCGCTCACGGAGTCCACCTCGGTGAGCTCTTCCCGTCGAGGGCTGCTCCCCCGGCGCGTCACCCGCCGCAGCATCACGTCGGCGCCCATTGGTCGTCCTCCTGTCGGGTCTCACCACAGGGGCCGTCGCCACCGGGGCCCTGCGTCGGTCGGTTGCCCCCGAGCGTGGAACGACGACCGACCGACCCCGCTGTCCCGCGGGCTGCGCTCACCGCGTCAGGCGTGCCACCAGCGAGTCGTGCTGCTCGTCGGTCAGGCCGCCCGTGGCCAGGTAGCCCCGGACGGAGCCGTAGCGGCGGCGCAGGTGGGCGAGCGTCTCGCGCATCACATCGGCCGACGGCGGCACGTCCCGCGCCGGGTGCCGTGGCGGCCGCACGGGCCCGCCGTCGGCCACCGGGGCGCCGTCGGCGACCTGGGCGCCGCCCGCAACCGGCCCGCCCGAGGCGACCGGCCCGCCCGCGGGCACCGGGGCGCTGTCCGGCAGCGCCTTCTCCGCGGCGTAGCGCGGCGCGAGCCGCTCGTTGGTGAGCACGTAGTCCGTGACGATCGCGTCCTCGACGACCCCGGCGAGCGTGAGCGCCATGGCGACCACGAGTCCCGTGCGGTCCTTCCCCGCGGCGCAGTGCACGGCCACGGGGCCGGGAGGAGCGTCGGCGATCGCGGCGACCGCACGGGCGAACAGCGCCGGGCGACGGTCGAGCATGCCCGCGTAGAGATCGGCCCAGGGGCCCTCCTCCCAGTCCTCCGGCTCTTGCACGGGCTGGCTGAGGTAGACCGGGTCTTCCACGAACGGGTGCGGGTATCGCACTGTCTCGAACGGGCGGCGCAGGTCGACGACTCGCGTCACCCCGTAGGCACGGACGGCGGCCACGCCGTCGGGCGTGAGATAGGTCAGGGAGTCGGCGCGGACGAGCGCCCTCTCGCGGACGGTGCCGCCGTCCACGAGAGGGAGTCCGCCCAGGTCACGGGCGTTGAGGCAGTCGGGCCAGGTCAGGTGGAGCGGTGTGTGCGACGTCACCCGCCGACCGTAGCCGGGTATCGGTCCGCGAGGAACTCCTCCCAGGTGATACGGCCATCGGCGTGCTCGGGGGCGAGGTTCGCCCCGGCCCGGACCGCCCGGAACGCACCCCCGGGCAGGGTCATCGGCACGAGGAGCCGACGGCGGCCGGTCGCCTCCAGCACGTCCCGCACCAGGCGCTCCATCGGGTAGGAGCGCGGGCCGGCCAGGTCGGGGACGAGGCCCGCCGGCGCTGCGAGCGCCAGCTCGACCATCCGCTCGCCGACCTCGCTCGCCGCGACAGGCTGGAACCGCACGCCCTTGAAGTAGGGCGCGAGGGGCATCTTCGCGAGCGCCGCCACGGTGGTGTGGACCAGCTCGTGGAACTGGGCCGCCCGGAGCGTGGTCCACGGGATCCCGGACTGCTCGACGACGAGCTCCGCCGCACGCTTGGCCCCGAAGTACCCGAACGTCGCGCGGTCGATGCTGCTCGTCACGGGTACGCGGTCGGCGCCCACCACCGAGATGTAGAGCAGGTGTGCCACGCCGGCCTCCCGGGCCGCGGACACGAGATTCGCTGCCTTGACCTCGTCGCCGGACTGGCTGCCGGCCAGGTGGAGCACGGTGTGGACGCCCGCCACCGCCTCTGCGACGCCGTCGCCGGTGGAGAGGTCGGCGCGCACGTGCTCGACGCCGTCCGGGGTGGCGGCCGGCGCCGCCGTCGTGCCTGGTGCTGTCGCCGAGCCCGGTGCTGTCGCCGAGCCGTCCGGGGCTGCGGCCGGGGCCGGGGCCCCGTGCCGGCTCAGAACGCGTACCGCGCGTCCCTCGCGCCGCAGCCCGTCCACCACGTGCCGACCGAGGGTTCCGGTACCGCCCGTGACCAGGATGAGTCCGTCCATGTCGTGCCTCCGTGTGTCGTGCCGGGCGGTGGAGCCGCCCGGGGCCTGGGGTGTCGATAAGGTGACACCTGCCGACGAAGGGTTGTGACAGGTTGTCCGATGTGCTGGCCATCACGTTCGCCGAGCACCGGACCCGGCTGCGCGGTGTCGCCTACCGGATCCTCGGCTCGCTGGGCGACGCCGAGGACGCGGTGCAGGAGGCGTGGCTGCGGGCCGACGCCGCCGGCACGACGGGGGTCGCGAACGTCCCCGGCTGGCTGACCACCATCACGGCTCGCGTCTGCCTCAACATGCTGCGCGCCCGCCGGTCGCGCCCCGAGGACTTGTTCGACACGCTCCTTCCGGACCCGGTCGTCACGTCGGCCGGCGCCCCGGGGCCCGAGGACGAGGCGCTGCTCGCCGACGCCGTGGGCATGGCGCTCCAGGTGGTGCTCCAGTCGCTGGCGCCCGCCGAGCGTGTGGCGTTCGTGCTGCACGACCTCTTCGCCGTCCCGTTCGACGAGATCGGCGAGCTGCTGGAGCGTTCCCCCGCGGCCGTCCGTCAGCTGGCGAGCCGGGCCCGGCGCCGGGTGCAGGGTGAGGCTCCCGCGCCCGACCCGGACCTCGCCGCCCAGCGAGCGGCCGTGGACGCCTTCTTCGCCGCCGCCCGCGACGGGGACATCGACGGGCTCGTGCGTGTGCTGCACCCCGACGTGGTGCTCCGCGGCGAGGGGGCGACCGGGCCCGGGATCACCGTGGTCCACCGCGGGGCGAGGACGGTCGCGAGCCAGGCCGTGCTGTGGGGCGGGCTCGCCGCCTACGCGCGCCCTGTGCTGGTCAACGGCACCGCCGGCGCTGTGGCGGTCCGGGACGGCCGGGTGCTCTCGGTCATGGCGTTCACCGTGGTGGACGGCCGGATCGTGGCGGCCCACGCCCTCGGGGACCGCGCGCGGCTCGCGCGCCTGGACCTGGCGGAGTTCGCAGGCTGAGGGTTGGCGGCGTCGTGGGCCGTTGGCGACCAGGCACCTGTTCCCCTTCAGCCCTCGACCAGGTAGGTGTTCCCCGTGTGGCGCCCGGACGGGGAACAGCTACCTGGTCGCAGAGGGCCACGGCGGCAGCGGCCACGGCGGCGGCCGGACCGGGCCACCACCGCGGCGGGCCAGGGAGTCCAGGCAGCAACGAGGCGGGGGCCCGACGTCGGACCCCCGCCTCACCTGTCCCCCGCTCCCGTCAGAGGGGGAGGAGGGACAGGACGAGCTCGACAAGCTTCTGGAGCAGCGCAAGCAGTGCGTCCACGCGGAACACCCCCTTCGATGTGCGGTGGTCGACGTCCCGCTGTTCTCGCGGACGCGCCGACGGTAGGCAGCAAGGGGTGAAAAGTGCGCCCGGCGGTTGTGATATCCCGTCACCGGGCACCGACCAACGACGAAAGCCCCCGGACCGTGGTCCGGGGGCCTCGCGTGCGAGGGTGGGCGATACAGGACTCGAACCTGTGACCTCTTCGGTGTGAACGAAGCGCGCTAACCAACTGCGCCAATCGCCCGCTGTGGTGCGGGTCTTCTTGTGGGCGATACTGGGATCGAACCAGTGACCTCTTCCGTGTCAGGGAAGCGCGCTACCGCTGCGCCAATCGCCCATGATTGCGAGGTGGGTACGGGATTCGAACCCGTGTGTACGGCTTTGCAGGCCGCTGCCTCGCCTCTCGGCCAACCCACCGCTGAGACGTCTCTCTCGCCACGGCGGATAGAGCAGAGAGTGGGCCTCCGAGCGGACGACGAGACTCGAACTCGCGACATCCACCTTGGCAAGGTGGTGCTCTACCAACTGAGCTACGTCCGCACGACCAGCAGCCGGGGAGTCATCCCCGGCGTTCCGGCGCGTTCTGAACATTAATCGAACTTCGGCGGGCGCGTCCAATCGCCTGGCCCCCGATAGCGTGGGGAATGTGCCGCCCAGCCCGTCCCAGACCCCCACGAACCGCGCTATCGCGCCGTTTCCACCCCACGCGGACGTGAGCGGCACCACGACGGGGCGTGCCACGACGGGTTGGGCCCGCTTCGGCGGCACCGTCGCGACGGGCGTCGTCGAGTGTGTCGACCTCTCCTCGGAGGCGGCCCGGCTGACCCACGGCACCTGGTTCGTCGTCGCCGACTTCGAAGGGCCGGAACGGGGCGGGCGCGCCCGCGCCTGGCGGTTCGACCAGGTCCGGCCGGAGCCCTCGCCCGACGACGTCCCGCCCGCCCCCTGGCAGGGTCCGCCGGCCGGCGCCTGGCGCAGCTCGCTGGACCGTGCCGGCTACGAGACCGCCGTCGCGCGGGTACGCGATCACGTCCGCGAGGGCGACGTCTACCAGGTCAACGTCTGCCGCGTCCTGGCCGCCCCGCTCCCTGCCGCACCCGACGGCCGCGAGCCCGACGCGCGCGCCCTCGCCCACCGCCTCGCCTCCGGCAACCCGGCACCCTACGCGGCGGCGGTGCACGTCCCGGCGGCCAGCGGCATCGAGCCGGTCTGGGTGGTCAGCGCCTCCCCCGAGCTCTACCTCTCCCTGGAGCGCACCCCGGTCGGCGGCGTCGTGACGTCCGGGCCCATCAAGGGCACCGCCCGCTCCCCGGAAGGGCTCACGGACAAGGACCGCGCCGAGAACATCATGATCACGGACCTGGTCCGCAACGACCTGCAGCGGGTCTGCCGGCCGGGCACCGTCGAGGTCACGGACCTCCTCGCGGTGGAGCAGCACCCCGGCCTGGTGCACCTCGTGTCGCGCGTGCGCGGACTCCTCTCCCCCGACGTCGACCGCTCCCCCGACCTGTGGCGGCTCCTGCTCGACGCGACCTTCCCGCCGGGCTCGGTGTCGGGTGCCCCCAAGTCGTCGGCGCTCCGCCTCATCGGCGAGCTCGAGCCGGTCCCGCGGGGGCCGTACTGCGGCGCCGTCGGCTGGGTCGACGCGGACGAGGGCACCGCCACCCTCGCCGTCGGCATCCGCACCTTCTGGTGGTCCGACGACGTCCCGGCCGGGTCCCGCTCCCCCGGAACCCTGCGCTTCGGCACCGGCGCCGGGATCACGTGGGGGTCCGACCCCGCCGCCGAGTGGCGCGAGACGGAGCTCAAGGCGGCCCGCCTCGTGGGGCTCGCCTCGTCCCCGGACCGACCTACGATGCCGACATGACCATCGGACTCTGGCCCAGCCTCGTGTACACCGACGCTGCCGCCGCCTGCAGCTGGCTCGCCGCGATCGGCTTCACCGAGCACGTCACCTTCAAGGACGAGGAGGACGGGCACCTGCACCACGCCGAGTACCTCTGGCCCGCAGGTGGTGGCGTCATGTTCGGCACCTACCACCCCGACTACCCGGAGTGGCCCGCGCGCCCCGGGACGGGCAACACCTACCTCGTCACCGAGGACGTCGACGCCGTCCACGCCGCCGCGCTCGCCGCGGGAGGCACGTCCGTCCGTGAGCCCGTCGACGAGGACCACGGCCGCAACGCGACGGTCAAGGACCCCGAGGGCAATATGTGGTCGTTCGGGACCTACGTCTCCGCCTGACCTTCCCCGGACAGCAGACCGACCGGACAGCAGACCGAGCC
Source organism: Antribacter gilvus (assembly GCF_003946865.1). Classification (GTDB taxonomy): domain Bacteria; phylum Actinomycetota; class Actinomycetes; order Actinomycetales; family Cellulomonadaceae; genus Antribacter; species Antribacter gilvus. The sequence goes on along the minus strand of NZ_QXTH01000013.1, from coordinate 126,898 downwards.
GTCGCACGAGACTGCTTCCAGGCCCGCCGAGGGACTCTTACGCGCACCTGGAAGCAGTCTCGCGCGACGCCTCCGGGCACCCTGCCGTCGTGCTCGGGCGAGGGGGACGACGTCGGGCACACTGGGGAGCATGACGGTCATCTGGACGGACGGGCGCATCGTCGCCCCGGGCGAGGGCGCGCTCAGCGCCGTGGACCACGGAATCACTGTCGGCGACGGCGTCTTCGAGACCCTCGCCGTGTTCGACGGGCAGGCGTTCGCGATGACGCGGCACCTGCGCCGGCTCGCCCGGTCGGCGGCCGGGCTGGGGCTCACGGCCCCGGACGAGGCGAAGGTCCTCGAGGGCGTCAAGGCCGTCCTGGCCGAGGCGGGCAGCAGCGCGGGACGGCTGCGGATCACCGTGACCGCTGGTCAGGGACCGCTCGGCTCCGGCCGGGAGCCCGGCCCGCAGACGGTGGTTGTCGCCGCCGGGCCCGCCGTGATCCATCCGGAGGGGCGCGCCGCGCGCTCACCCTGGGTGCGCAACGAGCGGTCTGCCGTGGCCGGCCTCAAGACGATCTCCTACGCGGAGAACGTGGTGGCGCTCGCCGACGCCGTCGCCAAGGGCGGCGACGAGGCCGTCCTCGCCAACACCCGGGGCGACCTGTGCGAGGGCACCGGATCCAACGTGTTCGTGGAGCGGGGCGGGGAGCTGGTGACGCCGCCGCTGTCGTCGGGCTGCCTCACGGGCATCACGCGCGAGCTGCTGATCGAGTGGGCGGCCGAGGAAGGCCTGCCCGTGCGCGAGGCCGCGCCGGACGAGCTCCCGTTCTCCGTGCTCGACGAGGTGTCCGCGGGCTCGGCCCAGCTGCTGCTCACCGGTTCAGTGCGCAACGTGCAGCCCGTGACCTGGCTCGACGGCGCACAGCTTCCCGTCGGTGAGCTGTCCGCGGCGGCGCGCGAGCTCTTCGAGGCCCGGCGGCGCGAGCGCCTCGATCCCTGACCCGCGGCAACGGAAACTCCGTTTCGCATCGGGTCGGAATTCGGCTAGCATCGTCCACGCACAGCGACGGGCGATTGGCGCAGTTGGTTAGCGCGCTTCGTTCACACCGAAGAGGTCACAGGTTCGAGTCCTGTATCGCCCACCCTCGCACGCGAGGCCCCCGGACCACGGTCCGGGGGCCTTCGTCGTTGGTCGGCTCGCGTGCTCGAATCACACCCATGTAGTTCGCCGCCCCGCTCGTGCCGGCCGACCGGCGGACTCCCGCCCGCGGCGCCCGCGGTCCGATTGGACCTTTGCCCGCTCCGTCCCTTAGTCTTTCCGAGCGCCGGTCCACGGGGGAAGCCCTGGGACAGACCGGTCGCGCGGACGTAGCTCAGTTGGTAGAGCACCACCTTGCCAAGGTGGATGTCGCGAGTTCGAGTCTCGTCGTCCGCTCGGAACCCTCGTGCTCAGGCACCGAGGGGGAGCGAGAACAACCGCACGGTGGAGTGGCCGAGAGGCGAGGCAGCGGCCTGCAAAGCCGTCCACACGGGTTCGAATCCCGTCTCCACCTCGGGCGATTGGCGCAGCGGTAGCGCGCTTCCCTGACACGGAAGAGGTCACTGGTTCGATCCCAGTATCGCCCACGCACGACGAAGGCCCCGGACTCCTGGTCCGGGGCCTTCGTCGTCCACCGGCCGTGGCCGCTGGCACGCACCCTCGCCCTGGCGATGGCGGGCGAGCACCTGGCCCAGGGGCACGACGCGCTCGTGCCGCAGTACCGCTCACGGCGGAGACCGCCGCCCACGCCGTCGAAGGGCTGCTGGGTCTCGAACCGGTGGCTCATCCGGCGTAGCGTCGGAAGCATGTGCCGCAACATCACGACGCTCCGCGGGCTCGAGCCGCCCGCCACCGACGAGGAGATCACGGCTGCCGCCGCGCAGTTCGTGCGCAAGGTCACGGGAGTGACGAAGACCAGCGACGCCACACGCGAGCAGGTCGAGCAGGCCACCGAGGAGATCGCGCAGATCGTGGCGCGGCTGCTCGACGAGCTGCCGGCCCGGCGCCAGCCGCCGGCGACCGTGCCGCCCCTGCGCCGCGAGGAGGTCAAGGCCCGGATCGCCGCCCGGCAGGCCGCGCGCGAGGAACACGAACGCCTCCACGAGCTCGGCATCGAGCACACGCACTGAGGCGCCGGGCCCCGAGCCGGGCCTGGGACCGGCTCAGCCCGCCCTCAGTGCGGGATCCGACGGACGTCCACCGCGATCAGGCGCGGCATCCCCGCCGGCGCCACAGCGCTCAGCGCCAGGTAACGGGCCTCCGCCCGGTGGAGGCGGATGTGCTCGTCCAGCGACCAGTCGGGCCCGTTCGTCAGGACCATGCCGCAGGAGCAGTCGATCTCGACGCGCTCGTCGGGCAGGTGCCGCACCTGGCCCACGGTGACGTGCGACGCGCGCGCGTCAGCCTTGGCGCGGTGCATCGCTGCGCTGACGGGGAGGTGCTCCTGGCTCACGCGGACAAGGCTACGCGCCGCCCGCCCGCGTGAGCCGCTCTGCCCGCCTCACAGCTCTTCAGGGTCGTCCCAGGAGACTCCGCTCGATGCGCCCTCGATCGGTTCGAGCTGCTGCTCGGAGAGCCGGCGGGGCGCCTTGGTGGCGTCGCCTCCGCCCAGCACTGCTCCACGGGCGCCGTCGGCCCGGATCACGCGCGGGGGTGCGAGGCGCGCGTAGGAGGCGATCGACTCGTCGACCCGGTCGGTCGGCGGTCGGGTGGTGGTCGTACTTGCGGGGGTGTCCGCTTCTTCGGTGCTCATGTCCTAGATCTACCAGCCGTGCATGAGGCTCGCCGGTGCAGGCCACGCCGATCGGGCCAGGATCGCGTGGCGATCGGGTGAAGGGCCCCCGGCACGCCGTGCCGTCGCCGAGCAGCGAGCGCCCGCCGGTGTGATGATGCACGGCATGCAGACGTGGCCCGGCCGTTCCTACCCGCTCGGTGCGACGTTCGACGGAGCGGGCACGAATTTCGCCCTCTACTCGAGCGTGGCCGAGCGTGTCGAGCTCTGCCTCATCGGGGACGACGGCACGGAGAAGCGCGTCCCGCTGGGCGAGACCGACGCGGACGTGTGGCACGTGTACCTTCCGGGCGTGGGCCCCGGCACGCGGTACGGCTACCGGGTGCACGGGCCGTACGACCCGGCGTCGGGCCACCGGTGCAACCCGGCCAAGCTCCTGCTCGACCCGTACGCCAAGGCGCTGGACGGCGACATCGACGGCGACGAGTCGCTGTTCTCCTACCGGTTCGACGACCCGTCGGCGGCCACGAAGCCCGGCGCCCCGAGCGACCTCGACTCCGCGGGGCACACGCTCACGTCGGTCGTGGTGAACCCGTTCTTCGACTGGGGGCACGACCGACCGCCGGCCACGCCGTACCACGAGTCGGTCATCTACGAGGCGCACGTGAAGGGCATGACGATGCGCCACCCCGGCGTGCCGGAGGAGCTGCGCGGCACGTACGCGGGGCTGGCGCACCCGGCCGTCGTGGACCACCTGCTGTCGCTCGGCGTGACCGCCGTGGAGCTGATGCCGGTGCACCAGTTCGTCACCGACCCGAGCCTGCTCCCCCGCGGCCTCACGAACTACTGGGGCTACAACACGATCGGCTTCTTCGCGCCGCACAACGGCTACGCGGGCTACGGCCGGCGCGGCGAGCAGGTGATGGAGTTCAAGGCCATGGTCAAGGCCCTGCACGAGGCGGGGATCGAGGTCATCCTCGATGTGGTCTACAACCACACCGCCGAGGGCAACCACATGGGCCCCACGCTGAGCTTCCGCGGCATCGACAACGCCGCCTACTACCGGCTGGTGGACGGCGACGAGGCGCACTACTTCGACACCACGGGCACGGGGAACTCGCTCCTCATGCGCTCCCCCTCGGTGCTGCAGCTCATCATGGACTCGCTGCGCTACTGGGTCGAGGAGATGCACGTCGACGGCTTCCGGTTCGACCTCGCGGCCACCCTCGCCCGTCAGTTCCACGAGGTGGACCGCCTGTCGGCGTTCTTCGACATCGTCCACCAGGACCCCGTGGTCTCCCAGGTCAAGCTGATCGCGGAGCCGTGGGACCTGGGCGACGGCGGGTACCAGGTGGGCGGCTTCCCCTCGCTCTGGACGGAGTGGAACGGCCGCTACCGCGACACGGTGCGCGACTTCTGGCGCGGCGAGCCGGCCACGCTCCCCGAGTTCGCCTCCCGGCTCACCGGGTCGAGCGACCTGTACGAGCACTCGGGCCGCAAGCCGATCGCGTCGATCAACTTCGTCACCGCGCACGACGGCTTCACCCTCGCGGACCTCACCGCGTACGACCAGAAGCACAACGCCGCGAACGGCGAGGGCAACAAGGACGGCGAGAGCCACAACCGGTCGTGGAACTGCGGCGTCGAGGGCCCCACGGACGACCCGGAGGTGAACCGGCTCCGCGCCCGGCAGCGGCGCAACCTCCTCGTCACGCTCCTGCTGTCGCAGGGCGTGCCGATGCTGTCCCACGGCGACGAGGTGGGCCGCACGCAGGAGGGCAACAACAACGCCTACTGCCAGGACAACGAGCTCACGTGGATGGACTGGGACCTGGACGACGAGCGTGCCGCGCTCCTCGACTTCGCCCGTCGGGCGGTGCGGCTGCGCCGCGACCACCCGATCCTGCACCGCCGCCGCTTCTTCGAGGGCCGGGTGGTGTCCGACGGCGGGGGTGCGAACCCCTCCGCGTCCGCCCTGCCGGACATCGAGTGGCTCGACCTCACCGGCGCCCAGATGGACGCGACGGACTGGCAGCAGCGGTACGCACGCACGGTCGCCGTGTTCCTCAACGGGGACGCGATCCCGGAGAAGGACAGCCGCGGCGAGCCGATCGTCGACGACTCCTTCCTGCTGCTGCTCAACGCCCACTCCGAGGACCTGGACTTCACCCTCCCGCCCGGGACGTACGGCGAGCGGTGGACCGTCGTGCTGGACACGGACGGCAACGCCGAGCCCGGGTCGGGCCTCGACGCGGGCGAGGTCCTGAGCGTCTGCGGGCGGAGCGTGGTCGTGCTGACTCGCCCTTCCGGCGTTCGCCGCTAGGCTGTCCGGCGTGACCGGACCGAGGAACGGCGCCGGAGGACCCGCGAGCGGGGCGGGCATGCGCCCCCGTGCCGCCGGGTCGACGCCACCACCCCTGCCGGGACCCGACATCCCCGTGCCAGGTCCCAGGCCTGTGGTGTGGGCACCCCGGGCCAGGATCATCGAGGTGGTCCTCCCCCAGTCCGACGGCGGCGAGGAACGGCTCCCCCTGCGCCTCGTCGGCGCCACGCTCCCCGGGTACTGGGGGGCCGACGGCGAGCTGGCCGCCGGCACGCCCTACGGCTACTCGATCGACGGCGGCGACCTGCTGACCGACCCGCGCAGCGTCTGGCTCCCGGACGGGATCCACGGACCCACCCGCGTGTTCGACCCGGCCTTCGACTGGTCCGACGACGAGTGGACGCCGCCGGACCTGGGTTCCGGCGTGGTCCTCCGGCTCGACGTCGCGACCTTCACCCGCGAGGGCACCCTGGATGCGGCGACGCGGCACCTGCGGTCCGTCGCCGACCTCGGCATCCAGGGCGTCGAGCTCTCCCCCGTGTGCGCGTTCGACCCGGACGAGGGCGCCGCCAAAGGCGTGCGACTCTACTCCGTGCACGAGCCGTACGGCGGGCCCCGCGCGCTGCAGCGCTTCGTGGACACCGCGCACGCCGCGGGCCTCGCCGTCGTCCTCGACATCCCCTACCGGTGGGCCGCCGCGGCGGGTGTCGGCCTCGACGTGTTCGGCCCGTACGCCGTCGGCTCCCCCTCGCCCGTGCGGTCCCGCTCCCGTGGTGGGACGTACCGCCCGGGTGCGGGGCCGGCGTCGGACCGGGTGGCCGCCATGCGGCCCCGCACCGGCCAGATCCCCCTGGTACGCCCGCGCACCGGGCAGATCCCGGTCGTGAGCGGCCGGGGCACGACGCCGTCCGCGCCCACCTTCCGGACCGACGGCGGGAGCCACGCGGCACCCCGCTTCAACCTCGACGGCAGCGGCAGCCGCGGCGTGCGCGACTTCCTGCTCGACGACGCCAAGCACTGGTTCCGCGAGTATCACGTGGACGGCCTGGTCCTCGACGTGGAGGCGCTGACCGACCGCGCCCAGATCCCGTTCCTCGGGGAGCTCGCCGACACCGTGGTCTCCATGGGCGAGGAACGCCAGCGCCGGTTCGCCCTGCTCGTGGACGGCCCCGGCCGCAGCGACCGCCTCGCCACGGTGGTGCACCGGATGCTCACGGCCCCCGGCGACCCGCGCGACATCGACGACCTCCGCCTCCTCGCGGACCAGGTGCACCCGTCCGTGCGGCGGGCGGTGCGCCAGGCGCCGGCTGCCCGCCGGACCCAGCGGAGCGACCGCAGGGCGGGCGCCACCGTGGTCGAGAACATCACGCGGCTCCCCGGGGCGGTGCACACCACGCCCTGGGCCGACCACGACGGCGACCGTCCGCTGCTCGACCTCGAGGACCTGGACTCCCGGGCCAGCCTGCTCGCCTGCTCGGTGCTCGCCGGGACACCCCTCGTGCTCGACACGAGGCACGTCCCCGTCGTGGCCCGGACGGACCGCGACCGGCGGCTCGCCGCCTGGGCCCACCACCTCCTCAAGCTGCGCCACGACACGTCGGACGAGATGGACCTGCCCATGGAGATCCGGGCGTCGGCCGACAACACCGTCGTGGCGGCACTGCGGGGCAAGGGCGCGCTGATCGTCAACGCGGGGAGCGGGCTCGCCGCGGTGCGCCTGCGCACCCTCCTGCGACCCGCCGAGAACGACCTGCAGGCCCCGGCCCCGGCCGCGTTCCGCCTGATCGCGGCGTGGGAGCCGGGCGCGACCCGGCTCGTGGGCGACACGCTCACGATCCCGCCGCGCATGGCCGCCGTCCTCCGCGCGGACTGACGCTCCGCTCACTAGGCTCTGGGTCCATGGCCGCCATTCCGGAAGAGCTCGAACAGCACTGGGACACCGCCCCGCAGGACGCCCTGCGCTGGGTGCCCGGCACGTCGCTCGCCGCGCTCGACTGCGACGCGGCGCCGGGATGGTCCGGCCGCAAGACGGAGGGCACGGCCCTGGTGGCCGGCCGCGCCGAGGAGCTGGCCGACCTGCAGGAGCGGCTCTTCGCCCACGGCCGGTCCGGCGGAGACCGCTCGGCGCTCCTCGTCCTGCAGGGTCTCGACACGTCGGGCAAGGGCGGGATCGTGCGGCACGTCGTAGGCCTCGTGGACCCGCAGGGCGTGGAGCACCGCGGTTTCGGTGTGCCTACCGAGGAGGAGCGCGCCCACGGCTATCTCTGGCGGGTGCGGAACGCGCTGCCTCGGCCGGGCTACCTCGGCGTCTTCGACCGGTCGCACCACGAGCAGGTCCTGGTGGTCCGTGTGGACGGGCTGGAGCCCGAGGACGAGTGGCGGGGCCACTACGACGAGCTCGTCGCGTTCGAGAAGGAGATCGCCGGGCGCGGCACCGCGATCGTCAAGGTGGCGCTGATGGTCTCGGCAGCCGAGCAGAAGGCGCGCCTCGCCGAGCGGCTGGAGCGCCCCGACAAGCACTGGAAGTACAACCCGGGCGACGTGGACGTGCACCGGCGGTACGGCGACTACGTCGCCGCCTACCAGGAGATGCTCGACCGCACCTCCACGCCGGAGGCGCCCTGGTACGTGGTGCCCGCCGACAAGAAGTGGTACGCCCGCCTCGCCGTCACCGAGCTGCTGCTCGGCGCGCTGCGTGGCCTGGGCCTCGGCTGGCCGCCCGCCGACTTCGACGTCGAGGCGGAGAAGGCCCGGCTCGCGGCGGCCTGATCAGGCCTGGGCGAGGTGGCGGCCGTCCTCCGCCAGGGCACCGAGCCGCGAGAGCGCCCGGTAGTACTTCTTGCGGTAGCCGCCCCGGAGCATCTCGTCGGTGAAGACCCCGGCCGAGCCCTGGCCCGCCAGCAGGACGGGCACGTCACGGTCGTACAGGCGGTCCACGAGCACCACGAGGCGGAGCGCGACCTCCTGGCGGGTCACCGGGTGGACGTCGGTGAGCGCGACGAGGCCGATGCCGTCGAGCATCGCGCCGTACCGGCTGGGGTGCACCGTCGCGAGGTGCGCGAGGACGTCGTCGAACCGGTCGAGGGTGGCGTCGGGGCGGGTCGCGGCCGCGGCGGTCACCGCCTCCTCGTCGAGCGGCGCCGCGTCCGTCACCACCGCCCGGTGCCGGTAGTCCTCGCCGTCCACCCGCATGACCTCGAACCGGTCCGCGAGCGCCGTGATCTCCCGCTGGAAGTCCTGGGCGGCGAAGCGGCCCTCGCCGAGCGCGTCGGGGAGGGTGTTGGAGGTGGCGGCGAGGGCGACGCCGCGGTCGGCGAGCTCGCGCAGGAGGCGCGACATGAGGGTGGTGTCCCCGGCGTCGTCGAGCTCGAACTCGTCGATGCAGACGAGCTTCTTGGCGGCGAGCGCCTCGACGGTGGGGTGGAAGCCGAGCGCGCCGACGAGGTTGGTGTACTCGACGAACGTGCCGTACGCGGCGGCGTCGGCGCCGAGGGCCGCGCGCACGGCGTGCGTGAGGGAGGTGAGGAGGTGGGTCTTGCCCACCCCGAAGCCGCCGTCGAGGTACACCGCGGGTGCGGCCTTGCGCCGTCCGAACAGCCCGCGGCGCGGGGCGGAGATCTCGGCCGCGACCGCTTCGAGCCGGGTGAGGGTGCTCGCCTGGCTCGGGTAGGCCGGGTTGGCCCGGTAGGTCGCGAAGCGCGCGTCGGCGAAGTGCGGCGGCGGGACGAGGTCGGCCACGAGCCGGTCGGCAGGTACGACGGGCCGGACTCCCGCGAGGGTGCGGGTGGCGACGTCGTTCTGAGCGAGGGTCACGATCCCCAGATTACCGGCGGCCCGCCGCGGCCCGGGCCCCCAGAGACCAAGGTCACACGGCGTGGCGGCTCACGACCCGCCGAGGTGCACGACGGCGTCCGCGCCCGGCCGGTCGACCAGCTCGCCGACCGCCTGAGCCACCCGGGCGGGGTCCACGGTGCGCTCCGGCGACTCGTTCCGGTCGTCCTCGGCCACGGCGTCGTCGATGACGAGCTCGTGGAAGCGGACGCCCCGGGCGGTGCCGAGCTCGTCCTGCTCCTGGCGCAGCACGCGCACGAGCATCGAGAGCCCGGCCCCGGTGACGCTGATGGCGCCGGACCCGGCCATCGCCTGGTAGGACGCCGCGCCGTTCAGCACCACGTACGGCGCACCGCCGGGCATCGCGGCGGAGGCCAGCAGCGGCACGACGACGCGCGCGGCGTCGAGGTGCGCCGTGAGGTGGCTGGCCAGCGTCTCCCGCCACACCACGGGGTCGAGCTCCAGCACTGCGGCGCCCTTCTGCCAGCCGCCGATCGAGACGACCGCGGCACCCGGCAGGGCGAGACCCGAGGCCGCGCACGTCTCGCGCACGGCCTCGGGCAGCCCTGGCAGCTCGCCGTAGGCGACGTGGTGCACCCGCGGGGGCCCCAGGGCGTCGGGCAGCCTGCGCCGCGAGGCGGCCAGGACGACCCGGCCGCTCGCGGCGAGGCCGCGCACGACGTGCCCGCCGACGAACCCGCCGGCACCGACGACGAGCACCGGGCCGATGCTCTCAGGTCCAGTAGGGCGGTCTGGCATAGAGGGTTCCACTCTCCTGGTCCTTCACGACAGAGGGAAGCTGAGCCTGGGCGATTCGTGGCAGGTGGATCCCGAACGACGCAGGCATGAGGCGCTTCAGGTCGTTCGAGTGTCGCCCCGGCGGGAACGCGGCAACGGCAAAGTAGCCGGGAAGTCTCTGCGCCATTGTCACGGCCGGCACCAGGTCACTGTCGGCGCTGATGATCAGTGCGTCCTGACACCGTCCCGCGAGGGCATCAGCCACGATCTCCGTCGCGATATTGACGTCAGTCTGCTTTTCCTCGTAATGGGGCCGAACGTGTCCGCACGACCGGCACGCGACCATTCGCTTCTGGTAGCGGCCGAGAGTGATGGTGAGAAGCCCGGGGTTCTGCGCCCGAAGCGCATTGAGGTAGTTCTCCTGGCGCGACAGCGCGGCTGGCTGATCCAGGACGTGCGCGGTGAAGTACTTCACCTGGACGAGCCGGCTACGGGGTCGGAGCCGGCGCGTGAGGTCCACGACGTCCAACCACAACTTCCTGCGCCGGGTGACCTCGTGCAGGCCGTGGTAGAGGTTGAAGCCATCGATGTACGCGATGAGGTTCCGGCCGGTCACTCGCCCCACACTCTCGTTCGAGTCCTTGGCGATCAGCCTGTTGGCCAGCCACCCCCAAGGAGGCTATAGGAGGCGCACCCATGCCGCCTGCCCTAGACATCCCGGCCCGCCGCGACTATCGTCGGTGCATACCACCCCAGGGAGTAACGGCCCTGGACCCAGCGGCCTCCTTCGGGAGGCCGCTTTTGTTTGCCCGGGTCTCAGCGCGATCCCGCGGATCCAAGCCGCACGGGCATGAGCAGGCTCCGGTCTTCGGGGCGGTCCCGGCGCGCCACCGTCAGCGCGCCGCGCGCCGCGTCGAGCGACAGCGCCACCTCGTCGCCCCCTGACGCGGCGAGCGCCTGGAGGAGGTAGGCGCGGTCGAACACGACCGCACCGGGCGTGGCGGGTTGGACGACGTCGACGCGGTGGTCGCTCAGGCGCACCGCTCAGACATGGACCTGATTCTGAGCCCTCGACCTGGTCGAGGGTCACACCGGCCGCTTGGTCGCCGACCCGGCCAGGCCCATCAGGGCAGTGGTCCCGGCGACAGCGCACGACAGCAGGCCGGCCGCGCAGACGCCTGCCGCGAACCCGGCGGAGGTCACCGAGGCCAGCACGCCCAGGGCCCCGCGGACCACGCTCGCCGCGTCGAGGAGCCACAGCGACGCCCCGTGCCCCAGCACGACGACCGCGAGCCCTGCCAAGACGGCGAGCATCGTCGCATCGCCCAGGATCATGATGCGGCGGGCGCCGAACCGGTCGGCCACGGTGCCGCCGAGCAACAGCAGGACGACGGTCGGCACGCTGCCGGCCGCGAGCACCAGGCCCGCTGCCGCGCCGCCGTACCGGCCGCGGCCCAGCCGACGGCGAAGCCGATGACCACGTCGCCGAGCTGGGAGGTCGTGGCGGCGCCCAGCCACGTGAGGGGGGCCGCCGGGAGAGCTTCGCGGGCGCCGGGCGGGCGCGTCCGTCGTCGGGCAGCGAGGAAGGTCGTCATGACCGCGAGCCTGGGGGCTCGACCTGGTCGAGGGTCCAGCGGGGCCGGCCCCGGAACAACCTTGTGCAGGCTACGTGCCCCCGGAGCGAGCGGAAGGTTGTTCTCGGCCCGGCCGACGGCGGGCCGGTCGCCTCACGCGGAGGCGGCCGGCCCGCCGTCGGGCAGCGACCTCAGTGGCCCGTCGCCGTCGGCGCCGGGTAGTACTGCGCGTACTTGCGGCGGTAGTTCTGCGTGATGCCCTCGACGATGAGGCGGCGCTTGAGCCCGCCGTCCCCGTCGTACTTGAGGGGGTTCACCACGCGGCCCTTCGCCTTGAGGTCCTTCAGCCGGTCCCGGAGCTCCGGGTCCAGCACGTACCTCATCAGCAGGCCGAAGGGCACCACCGAGTACAGGACCTCCTGCACCGCGCGCGCCGGCATGATCGGACGGCCCAGCACCTGGTCCTCCACGAGCACGCGGGCCACGTTGGCCCCGCCCGCGGTGACGTAGTAGTTGTTCCGCCCGATGCGCGGGTTCACCTCGAAGTACACGTGCCGGCCCGTACGGGGGTCCAGCTTGTAGTCGAAGTTCGCGAAGCCCACGTAGCCGGTCGCGTCGAGGAACCGCGTGGCGGCCTCCATCGCGTCGTCGTACGGCTCCACCAGGATCGCCGCGGGGATGCCGAGCGTGCCCGGCGTGTGCTCCTCGAGCAGCACCCGGCCCGTGGCGAGCAGCGTGACCGTGCCCGTGGTGTCGCGGTACGCGGTCAGCGACCGCATCTGCGTCTCGTCACCCGGGATGAACTCCTGGACGAGCAGGGTGGAGGGGAAACCCGCGTCGACCAGGTGGCCCACCAGCTTCTCCAGCTCTGGCCGGCTCTCCACGTGGTGGATCTTCGCCTTGCCCGGGAAGTCCACGTAGTGCCACGCCGCCGAGTCCGACGGCTTGGCCACCACGGGGAACTCCAGGTCCATCTGCAGGCCCGGGATCGCGGCCCGGCCGCCCGCCGCGACCAGCGTCGGCACGTCCACCACGACGGTGCGGGGCGTCGGGATGCCGAGCTGGTCGCAGACCTGCGCGAAGCCCTCCTTGGTGCTCACCACGTCGAGCACCTCGCGCGACGGGTACGGCGTGAGGTAGCCGGCCGCCTCCAGGCGCTCCCGGTTCTCGACGACGGTCCGCACGAACCAGTCCGCGTTGGTGAGCAGGATCTTGCGACGGGTGGGGTGCTCGGCGGCGACGCCCTCGAGCGACCGGAGGAACGTCTCCGTGTCGTCGAGGCCCGGGTCCACGAGGTTGGTCACGATCGCCGAGTCCTGCATGGCTCGCGTCGCGACCGTGGACAGGACGACCGCCGGGGCGCCGTACTGCTCGTGGAAGGCACGGCACAGTGCGTACATGCCGATGTCCCCGCCGACACCCACGACCATCAGGTCGTCGACCCTGCCCGCGGGCAGGCCGCTGCCGGACCCTCCGGCGCCGGGACCGGCGCCGCCGGGGAGACCCCTCACGCCTCGACCTCCGCGCGGTCGCCCGACCACTGGGTGTGGAAGGTACCGTCGCGGTCCACGCGCCGGTAGGTGTGCGCGCCGAAGAAGTCGCGCTGCGCCTGGATGAGGGCGGCCGGCAGGCGCTCGGCCCGCACGCCGTCGTAGTAGGCGAGCGACGAGGAGAACGCCGGCGTGGGCACGCCGTTCTGCGCGGCACCGGCCACGATGCGACGCCAGGCCGAGAGCCCGTTGCCCACCGCGTCGGTGAAGTAGGGGTCGGCGAGGAGCAGCGGCAGGGCCGCGTCGCGCTCGTACGCCTCGGTGATGCGGTTGAGGAACCGCGCCCGGATGATGCAGCCACCGCGCCAGATGCGCGCCATGGCTCCGCGGTCGATGTCCCAGCCGTTCTCGAGGGACGCCGCCGCGATCTGGTCGAAGCCCTGCGAGTACGCCACGACCTTGGAGGCGTACAGCGCGAGGCGCACGTCCTCGATGAACGCGTCGCGGTCCTTGACCTCCCACTCCTGCGCGTGGGCGGGCAGCGCGGAGCGACCTGCCTCGCGCTGCGGCACCGAGCCGGACAGCGCGCGGGCGAACGTGGCCTCGGCGATGCCGGTGATCGGCACGCCCAGGTCGAGACCGTTCTGCACGGTCCAGCGGCCCGTGCCCTTCTGCTCGGCCTGGTCGAGCACGACGTCGACGAACGCCTGGCCCGTCGCCGCATCGACGTGCTGGAGCACGTCCGCCGTGATCTCGATGAGGAACGACTCGAGGTCGCCGGTGTTCCACTGCGCGAAGATCTCGCCGATCTCCGCGGCCGAGGCGCCCAGCCCCTGCTTGAGCAGGTCGTACGCCTCCGCGATGAGCTGCATGTCGGCGTACTCGATGCCGTTGTGCACCATCTTGACGAAGTGCCCGGCGCCGTCGGGACCCACGTAGGTGCAGCACGGCGTGCCGTCGACCTTGGCGGAGATGTCCTCGAGGATGGGGCCCAGCGACTCGTACGACTCCCGCGTGCCGCCCGGCATGATCGACGGGCCGAGCAGCGCACCCTCCTCGCCGCCGGACACACCGGTCCCGACGAAGTGGAGGCCGTGCTCCTTGAGCGCGGCCTCGCGCCGGATCGTGTCGGGGAAGTGCGCGTTGCCCGCGTCCACCACGATGTCGCCCTCCTCGAGGAGGGGCACCAGCTCGTCGATCACGGCGTCCGTGGCCGCACCGGCCTTGACCATGATGACGACCTTGCGGGGACGCTCGAGCGACGCCACGAAGTCGGCCATCGACTCGGACGGCACGAAGTCGCCCTCGTGGCCTGCCTCCGCGACGAGGGACTCGGTCTTCGCGTACGAGCGGTTGTGCACCGCGACCGTGTACCCATGGCGCGCGAAGTTCCGGGCGAGGTTGCGGCCCATGACCGCAAGTCCGGTGACGCCGATCTGTGCGCGTGCTGACATGACTTGCCTGCTCCTTCGGTCGGGACGGGAACCGGGCGCGGCCGCGCCCGTGGCCCGCCGTCAGCCTAGTGCGCAGCACACAGGTCCCGCCTGGGACGTCCATCGTCCCGATGGCACCGCTCTGACCAGCACTTATCCCCTGCTTCGGAAATGGCGGAAGCAAGCGACTTGTCACCCATACCTCACACACAGCACACTGTGCGCGCACGAGACCATCACACAGGTGGTCTGCACCATCCGAGAGGGCTGCTGAAATGTCGTTCGTCGAGTCGATCCGCACCTGCCTGAGCAAGTTCGTGGACTTCAAGGGGCGTGCCCGGCGCTCCGAGTACTGGTGGTTCGCCCTGGCCGTCGCCGTCGTCATGTCCGTCGTCTACGCGGTCGCGGTCGCGCCTGGCCTCACCGAGTACATGACCTCGATGACGGCGGCTGCGGAGACCGGTGTGGTGCCCGCCGCGCCCGCGTCGTACTCCCTCGGCATGTCGATCTACGGCCTCGTGAGCCTGGCGCTGTTCCTGCCGTCGCTCGCCGCGATCGTCCGCCGCCTGCACGACACCGGCCGCTCCGGCTTCTGGTACTTCTTCGTCCTGGTCCCGATCGTCGGCCCGATCATGCTGATCGTCTGGGCCGCCACGGCCGGCACCGCCGGCGACAACCAGTTCGGCCCGGACCCCAAGGCCGAGGTGGCTGCGGCCGTCTGAGCCCAGCCCTGACGCTCGCGCAGGTCACGCCGATGAGGCGCTCGACGGCGCCGGTGCGCACCCAGGTGTGCACCGGCGCCGTCGAGCGCAAAATCACAATCCGGCGACACCGGCGCGTGGTGTGTCGACGCGACGCGCCGCACGCGTAAGTTTCTGGACGTGACCAGTGGCCCGCCCACCGGCGTCCCCCCTGACTTCGCAGCCGCGCTCGACGCCCTGCGAGGTCAGGCGCTGCGCCCCGAGGTACACCTCACGGAGATCCCCGCGCCCGTGCGGGTCGCGCCCTGGAGCGTGGCCCTCAGCGCGGACGTGATCCCGGGTGCGCCCCCAGGGACCCACGGCCATGACGACGACGAGGCCCTCGCCACCGGGCGCTTCGTCCTCCTGCACGACCCGGCCGGCCAGGAGGCGTGGCACGGCACCTTCCGCGTGGTCACGCTCGTACGTGGCACCACCGACCCGGAGATGGCGGCGGACCCGGTCCTCGCGGACGTCGCCTGGTCCTGGGTCCAGGAGAGCCTGACCGACGCCGGCCTGGAACCGGGCGTCAACCTGGTGGCCGAAGGGGGCACGATCACGCGGGTGCTCTCCCACTCCTACGGCGCCCTCGCTGGTACGCCGGACGCGGTGGACCTGGAGATCCGCGCGTCATGGACCCCGACCGACCTGAACCTCGGCCCCCACCTCGCCGCCTGGGGGGCGCTCCTCGCCACCGCCGCCGGCCTGCCCCCGGCCTGGGCCGGCGTCGCGTCCCTGACCAGGCGGTTTACGAGCCGTTCCCCGAGGCACCCTACGGTGGGTCCATGAGCACCACCCCACCCGCCGTGTCCGAGCCCCCCCAGTCCGCGGGCGACGTGGAGGCCGGACCCCTGGGTGACGTGGTCCCGCTGACCGAACCGTCAGAGGGTCTGCCGCCCGTCATCGACAGCCCGGCGGCGTTCCGGAAGGTGGTCGAGGCCTTCGCCGTCGGCACCGGTCCCGTCGCCGCGGACGCCGAGCGGGCCTCCGGCTACCGGTACGGGCAGGCCACGTACCTCGTGCAGGTGCGCCGGGCCGGCGCGGGCACCGCCCTCATCGACCCCGTGGCGATCCCCGACCTCGCGCCCCTGGGCGAGGCGGTCGGGGACGCCGAGCACGTGCTGCACGCCGCGTCCCAGGACCTGCCGGGGCTCGCCGAGCACGGCCTGCGCCCGGCCCGCGTCTTCGACACCGAGCTCGCGGCCCGTCTGCTGGGCCTGGAGCGCGTGGGGCTCGCCGCCGTCGTGGCGGAGGTCCTCGGGCTCGGCCTCGCCAAGGAGCACTCCGCCGTGGACTGGTCCACGCGGCCGCTGCCCGAGGACTGGCTGCGCTACGCGGCGCTCGACGTCGAGGTGCTGGTGGAGCTCCGCGACCGGCTGGCGGAGCGGCTGGAGGCCGCCGGCAAGACCGAGTGGGCCGCGCAGGAGTTCGAGGCGGTCCGCCTCGCTCCCCTGCCGGCTCCGCGCATCGACCCGTGGCGCCGCACGTCGGGCATGCACGTGCTGCGCGAGGCGCGGCAGATGGCCGTCGTCCGCAGCCTCTGGCAGGCACGCGACGCCAACGCCCGCGCACGAGACGTGTCGCCGGGCCGGGTGCTGCCCGACCGCGCGATCGTCGCCGCGGCGAAGGCGCTCCCGCGCACGGTGCCGCAGCTCGTGACCATCCCGGAGTTCGCCGGGAAGGGGACCCGCCGTCGTGCCCCGTACTGGCAGCACGCCATCGACCAGGCGCTCGCGCTGCCCGCCTCGGCGCTGCCGTCCGTCCGCGGCCCGCGCACGGACGGCCCACCCCCGCCCCGCAGCTGGGGCGACCGCGACCCCGAGGCGGCGCGGCGCCTGACCTTCGCCCGGGAGGTCATCACCGCGCTCTCCGAGGAGCACGCGGTGCCCGCTGAGAACCTGCTCCAGCCGGACGCCCTGCGCCGCCTGTGCTGGACGCCGCCGGAGCCCGCCGACGCGGCGAGCATCGCGGAGTTCCTGCGCGGGCGCGGCGCGCGTGAGTGGCAGGTGGGTCTCGCCGCGGGCCGCCTCGCGGAGGCGTTCACCCGGTCCCGGACGGACCGGTCAGCCGTCCCCCGGCACGAGGACCTCCCGTAAGAGCGTGTGGCGGAACTGGTAGGCCGCTCCGTCCGCCCGGAGGATGCCCCTGGCCGTCGCGCCCTTGAGGAACGCCGAGTAGCGGAAGGGCAGCCGACCGCGCACCGCGAGACAGAGGTGGGCGACCCGGAACGTCGGCCACGCCGTGAACCTGCACGGTGAGACGACGGCGCCCGCCGCGACGGCGGCCGCTACCAGCCCGTCGGGGACGGCCTCGTCCGTGCCGAGCAGCCGCCACGACACCAGGGTGACGACCGCCAGGCCCGCCGCGAAGGCGCCCGCCACCGCCGCCGTCGCCCGCGCGTCGCGTCGCAGGAGGTCCTGGGGGTCCAGAGAGTGCTCGGGAGAGACGGCCGCGTCCAGCGAACCCCAACGGATGAGGATCACCGCGGCTGCGGCGCCGCCGAAGGTTCCGAGCAGAGCGGCGAGGACCGTGCCCTGCGCGGCGAGCAGGGCCGTGTCTGCCGCTGAGAGGCCGGCGCTGCTCCCCCCGGCACGCGCTGTCGCCCAGACCGCCAGGACAGCGAGCGCTGCCGTGGGGACGACGAGGCGAACCGTCGCCCGGGAGAGAACCGGCGCCCCACGGCCCGCACGAAACTCGGCAGGGGTCGGCTCCCCACCCCTCTCGACGACCCGGACGGCGCCGTAGGCCCACACGAAGAGGTCACCACACACGACCGCCCAGAACACCGCCGCGGTCAGGGCCGCTGCGGCCGCGACGGACCACTGGGCGACCGCCACGACTCCCAGGAAGCCCCCGGCAGCCAGCACGGCGCCGAGCCGCGGCAGGAGCGACTCGTGAAGGGCCCACCACCTGATCCGCCCGCGCTCGTCGTCGTTCGCTGCCCTGGCGACGTTGGCGAGCCAGGCTCCTGCCCGACGCGAGTCCCACCGGCGCTCGCCCGGCCCCAGGATCGCCGTAGCGTCGAACGCAGAGCCGACAAGCGAGGTCAGGAGGTGCCTTCCCACAGCCTGCACGTCCGGGAACCGCGCGAGGTCGAGCAGCTCCCCGGGCCGGGTGGCGGGCCTCGCGTAGACCTCGACAGCGAGCCACTGCATGAGCGGTGTGCTCAGCGCGCGCAGCAGGACCGATCCAGGATCCGATCGCATCGACGCGAGCACAGGCGCCCAGCGTGCGTACGCTGCGGGCCGGGTGGCCGCGAGGTACGCGTCGAGCTGCTCGACCCCAACAGGACGGAGCCGGACGACGACAGAGCCGCGAACGGGCCCGACCTCAGCGGCCGCGGCGGTCAGCTCCGCCTCGCGCGACGCCAGCACGACGGGACGACGAGCCCCGAGCGTCCGGTTCAGGGCTTCCAGCAGGGCGGCACGCCGCACGCCCACCACCTCGTCGAACCCGTCGAGGAACGGCACGATCCGTTCGTCCCACCGGAACGCCCTGAGAACGTCGCTCTCCATGACCGCCGAGCCTGGTCCCGTGATGGCGGGGTACATCTCCGCGAGCTGGCCCACGAGCCAGCGGTCGAACGGCAGGCCGGGGTCCCACCCTGCGACCGACAGGATCACCGGCACCGGTGCGCTCGCGCCTCCGGCCCTGATGAGGTCCCGCGCCAGGCGTTCCAGGACCACCGTCTTGCCCGCTCCCGGTGCGCCCACCACGACGAGACGGGGCGGGTCGCCCCGGTCCCAGAGCCGTACCAGCCCGGTCATCCCGGCGACCACCGGGGGTGGCAGGTCCCCGGATCCCTTCGGCTCGACGATCTCGCCCAGGACGTCGGTCGGAGCCACCTCGACCCCCCGGTCCCTGAGGCTGGTCTCGAGCCGTTCGAGCTCTGCGCTCCGGAGTGCCTCTGTCCAGTCACCGGTCGCCGTGGGCCCAGCCGGCCGGTGCCCCCACGGGAAGACCGCGAGCACCAGCGGCAGAAGTCCGAGCAGCCCGATGAACGTGTCCACGGGCCCGGCGACTGCCGTGGCGATACGCCAGCTGTGGAGGCCGAGGCTCAGCACCGCGAGGACCAGGGCCACGCCCACGACGGCGAGCCTCTGAGGGGTTCGTCCACCTGCTCTCACAACGTCCGCGCCTCCCCTGGCAGCCCGCTCGCCACACCGTCACGATCTAGACCAAAGGCGACATCTCGCATCCTACGTGGCCGTTCGGCGGACCGGCCCGGGAGACCCAGGAGCTCTCGCCTCGCGGAGGCGTTCACCCGGTCCCGATAGAGTCATCCCATGTCCGTTCTGCCCCCCGTGCTGCCCTCCGGCCCCCTCGCCGGGCCCCTCACCGTCGACGTGGTGACCGACCCCGCCGCCTGGGACCGTGAGGTCCTCGCGCTGGGTGGGCACCCCCTCCAGCTCTGGGGCTGGGGCGAGGTCAAGGCCGCCGGGGCGTGGCGTGCGCACCGCCTGCGGCTCACCGCCCCGGACGGCCGGGCCGCCGGTCTGGCGCAGGTGCTCGTGCGCCCGCTCCCCGCACAGTTCAAGGCTCTCTCGTACGTCCCTCGCGGCCCTGTCGTGGCGCACAGGGACGCCGACGACACCAGGACCGTGGTCTACGGCGTGGGCGACGACGAGTCGCGTGCGGCCGTGACGCAGGCCGTGACCGAGTGGTGCCGCACCCACGTGGGCGGTGTCGGCCTCACGCTCGAGCCCGACTGGCCGGCCGGCACCCGCATCGACCTGCCGGGCCGCCGCTACGCGCCGAACACGATCCTGTACCCGTCCACGCTGATCCTGGACCTGACGAAGTCTGCGGACCAGCTCCAGGCCGCCATGGGCAAGTCCACCCGCTACGACATCCGCAAGGCCGGGCGCAGCGGGCTCGAGGTCCGCCGGGTCACCACGGAGGACGAGGTGCGCGCGGTGCTGGAGGTCTACAAGGAGACCGCCGAGCGCGCGGGCTTCGCGCTGCACTCCGACACGTACTACCTCGACATCCACCGCGAGCTGGGCGAGCACTCCGTCCTCGTGGCCGCCTTCGCGGACGGCGCCCCGTGCGCGTTCGTGTGGTGCGTCGCGTCGTCGTCGACGTCGTTCGAGCTCTATGGCGGCATCAACGACACCGGCCGCAAGGCCCGCGCCAACGCTCCCGTCAAGTGGCACGCGATCGAGCTGGCCCAGCGGGCCGGCCTGGTCCGCTACGACATGAACGGCCTGCTCAACGACGGGATCAGCGAGTTCAAGAAGAGCTTCGCGCAGCACACCGACGAGCTCGTAGGCTCCATCGACGTGCCGTTCTCACGGTGGTACACCACCTGGAACAGCGCGCTGCCGACAGCCAAGAAGGTCGTCCGCAAGCTCCGGGGCCGCTGACCCTCGCCCCACCCCGGCACGGCGTGAGACGGAGTATCGTCCGACAGGACGAAAGTCACAAACTCCGTCTCACGTCGTGCGTGCTTTTTACCGGTACTCGGGGTAGCGTGTAACGCGTTCAGAGCGGCGTCGCTCAAGAAGGACGCCGCCGTCCCGACCCAGGAGCTGCCATGACCGTGGCCACGGAAACCCCAGCGCCCACGCCCCGGGCGCCGAAGCGGCGTACCGTCCGTGACGTCGTCTTCGTCGAGGGCGTTCGCACGCCCTTCGGCAAGGCCAGGCCCGACGGCCTGTACGCCGAGACGCGCGCCGACGACCTGATGGTCAAGGTGGTGCGCGAGCTGCTACGCCGCCACCCCGAGCTGCCGCCCGAGCGCATCGACGAGGTGGCGATCGCGGCCACCACGCAGCAGGGTGACCAGGGCCTCACGCTCGGCCGCACCGTCGGCGTCCTCGCGGGCCTCCCCCAGTCCGTGCCGGGCTTCGCCATCGACCGCATGTGCGCCGGCGCCATGACCGCCGTGACCACCACCGCGGCCGGGATCGCCACCGGCACCGCCGACATCACGATCGCCGGCGGCGTGGAGCACATGGGGCGCCACCCCATGGGCTTCGACGCCGACGTGAACCCCCGCTTCGTCTCGGAGAGGCTCGTCGACGCGCAGGCCCTGAACATGGGGGTGACGGCCGAGAACCTGCACGACAAGTTCCCGCACCTCACCAAGGAGCGCGCGGACGCCTACGCCGTGGACTCCCAGGCCAAGTACGCCAAGGCCCTGGCCAACGGCGACGTCGGCCCGGAGCTGGTCCCCGTGGCGATCCGCTCCGCCGAGCTGGGCTGGGGCCTGGCGACCGCCGACGAGCTGCCCCGCCCGTCCACCACCGCGGAGGGCATCAAGGACCTGAAGACGCCGTTCCGCCCGGGCGGCCGCGTCACCGCGGGCAACGCGTCCCCGCTGACCGACGGCGCCACGGGCTGCGTCCTCGCCGCGGGCGACGTCGCGGAGGAGCTCGGCCTGCCCGTGCGCATGCGCATGGTCTCGTCGGCCTTCGCGGGCGTGGCCCCGGAGATCATGGGCTTCGGCCCGGTCCCGGCGACCGACCGCGCGCTGGCGCACGCCGGGCTCACGATCGACGACATCGGCCTGTTCGAGATCAACGAGGCCTTCGCCGTCCAGGTGCTCTCCTTCCTCGACCACTACGGCATCGCCGACGACGACCCGCGGGTGAACCCCTACGGCGGCGCCATCGCGGTGGGCCACCCGCTGGCGTCGTCGGGCGTCCGCCTCATGACGCAGCTCGCGCGCCAGTTCGAGCAGCACCCCGAGGTGCGCTACGGCATCACCACGATGTGCGTGGGCCTGGGCCAGGGTGGCACCGTCATCTGGGAGAACCCGCACCACGCCGACTACTCCGGCCACACGAGCGCCGACGGGGAGAACTGAACCGTGACCGATACCTCTGCGCGCGCCGAGCGCGTCACCCACGCCCTGGTCCGCGACGTGGCCCTGCCGGGCGGCGCCGGGACCCTGGCGCTGATCACCCTCGACAACGGGCTCGACCACACCAAGCCGAACACGTTCGGCCCGCAGGGCATGGCCGAGCTGCTCACGACCCTCGAGGGCGTCCGCGAGCGCGCCGCCGCCGGCGAGCTCGCGGCCGTGGCCGTCACCGGCAAGCCGTACTTCCTCGCCGCGGGCGCGGACCTCCTGGGCGTCGCCCAGGTGACCTCCTACGACGAGGCGCTCGAGCTGGGCCGCATGGGCCACCGGGCGTACTCGGTCCTGGGCGACCTGCGCGAGCAGACCGGCGTCCCGACGTTCGCCTTCGTCAACGGCCTCGCCCTCGGCGGCGGCCTCGAGGTAGCGCTGAACTGCGACTACCGCACCGTGGCGTCCGACGCCGCGGCGCTCGGCCTCCCCGAGACCGGCCTCGGCCTGGTCCCCGGCTGGGGCGGCGCGTACCTGGTGCCGCGTCTGGTCGGCATCGAGAAGGCCGTGGACGTCCTCCTGGCCCGCCCGGCCGCGCAGAAGCCGTACAAGCCGGCGGAGGCGCTGGAGATCGGCCTCGTCGACGCGCTGTTCGAGGCCGCCGACTTCCTGGAGCAGTCCATCGCCTGGGCCGCGAAGGTCGTGGCCGGCCAGGTCGAGGTCCCCCGCCGGGAGCTCGACCCGCAGCCGGTGTGGGACGCGGTGGTGGCCGCCACGCGCCAGCGCCTCGACGCCACGATCCACGGCTCGCGCCCGGCGCCGTACCGCGCCCTCGACCTGCTCGCCGCGGCCCGCACCGCCACGCGCGACGAGGCCTTCGGGGCCGAGGACGTGGCGCTGGCCGACCTGATCATGACCGACGAGATGCGCGCGAGCGTGTACGCGTTCGGTCTGGTCTCCGGCGGCAAGAAGCCGGCCGGTGCGCCGGACCCCAAGATCGCCCGGCCCGTGACCCGGGTCGGGATCGTGGGCGCGGGCCTCATGGCGGCGCAGATCGCGCTGCTGTTCGCCCAGCGCCTGCAGGTCCCCGTGGTCATGCGCGACCTCGACCAGGAGCGCGTGGACAAGGGCCTCGGCTTCGTCCGGGACACGGTGACCAAGCTGGTGTCGCGCGGACGGATGTCCCAGGACGTCGCGGCCCGCATCGTGGCCTCGGTGCACGGCACGACCGACATCCAGGACTTCGCGTCCTGCGACTTCGTGATCGAGGCCGTCACCGAGGTCATGGGCCTGAAGAAGAAGGTCTTCGCGGAGCTCGAGGGCATCGTCACCCCGGAGACGATCCTCGCGACGAACACGTCCGCCCTGTCGATCACCGAGATGGCGCGCGACCTGCAGCACCCCGAGCGGGTCGTCGGCATCCACTTCTTCAACCCCGTGGCGCAGATGCCGCTGGTCGAGGTCGTCCACGCCGAGAAGACCTCGCCCGAGGCCCTCGCCACCGCCTTCGCCGTGACGAAGAAGCTCCGCAAGACCGCGGTCCTCGCCGCGGACCGCCCGGGCTTCGTGGTGAACCGTCTGCTCATCCTCGTGATGGGCAAGGTCGTCGAGTCCATCGAGAACGGCACGGCGGCCGAGGTCGCCGACACCGCGCTCTCACCGCTCGGCTTCCCGATGCCCACCTTCGAGCTGTTCGACCTGGTGGGCCCCGCGGTGGGCCTGCACGTCCTCACCTCGCTGCGCGAGGACCTGGGCGAGCGCATCCCGGTCTCGAAGGGGCTGGAGAAGATCGTCGCGGAGGGCACCAAGGTGGTGCTCGACGGGCCCAAGGGCCTGCCGAAGCCGGTCAACCCCGCGGTGCAGGACGCGTTCGGTCCGGCTCGTCCCGGCGAGCCGGGCGTGCTCGACGCCGACGGCGTCCTCGACTCGGTGCGCACCGCCCTGGCCACGGAGATCGGGCTCATGCTCGACGAGGGTGTGGTCGCCGGGCCGGAGCAGATCGACCTGTGCATGATCCTCGGCGCGGGCTGGGGCTTCCACACGGGCGGCATCACGCCGTACCTGGACCGCACGGGCTACTCCGAGCGCGTGCTGGGCCGGCGCTTCCTGCCGGACGGTGTGGCGAACGTCCCGGCGGGCACGCGCGTGGGCTGATCTCGCGAGATCGGCCCGGTTGTCAGAAGCTCCCCGGTGAAGAGACCGGGGAGCTTTTGACAGCTCCGCGCCCGGCGCTGGTTCCGGTCAAGGCATAGTCGACATGGGTACTGTGTCTGGTATGTCACCAGGTGTCAGGACCGACCCGTCCCGCCGCCGGTTCGTCGTGATGGGCGACGGGCCTCTCCCCTACCGCCTGGTCCTGGCGCTCACCACGCGGTACGAGGGCGACGTCGTGGTGATCACCCCGGACCCCGACGCCAAGTACAGCCGGAAGATGGCCCGGCTCCCCCACGTGGTCGACGTGGTCCACGCCGCCCGCCCGGGCGAACGGACCTTCCGCGAGAAGGTGCGGCTCGCCGAGGCGGACGCCCTGGCCCTGGTCTCCGACGACGACGCGGGCAACCTCGAGGCCGCCCTCGTGGCGCGCGAGGTGACTCCGGGCATCCGCCTGGTGATCCGCGTCTTCGACAACTGGCTCCGCCGGGGCATCGCGCCGCACCTCGACAACTGCGAGGTGCTGTCGGACGCCAAGCTCGCCGCGCCGGCCCTCGTCGCCACGGCCCTCGGCGAGCCGTCCCGGCTGAACCTCCGTGGCCTCGACCTGGTGGCCGGGCATCCTCGGGCCGTCCAGGACGGGGTGCTCTTCCCCCTGTTCGGCGTCCGGGACGTCGACGGCGAACCCTCGGTCCGCGCCCTGCCCGACTACCCGCCGGACGCCGGCCGGCCCGCGACGCCGACCCTCGTCCTGGCCACCCGGGACCCCGACCCGCCCACCTCGGACCGCCGGGTGCGACGCATCGTCGGCGTGGTCCTGCGCGGTATCGGGCCGAGCCTCCTGATCTCGCTCGCCGTGCTCACCGTCCTCATCGCGGCGGGCGCGACGGTGCTCGCGCTGGACCCCCAGACGGGCTGGGCCACCGCCCTCTACTCGGCTCTGCTGTTCGGGCTCGGCGGGGCAGACCCGGACGACAAGGCCACCGAGCGGGTGCACGCGGTCCAGGTGGCGCTCACCATCGTGAGCGTCGCGGTGATCCCCGCCGTCACCGCGGGCGTCGTCGACTCCATCGTGCGGGCACGGCTCGAGACCGCCGTGGGCGGGCCCGTGCTGCCCGTCACCGACCACGTCGTGGTGGTCGGGCTGGGCGAGCTCGGCACCCGGGTGCTCCGGGAGCTGCACGACCGTGGGATCGAGGTGGTCGCGGTGGACCACGCGCGCGACGCCCGCGGGGTCGGGGTCGCGCGTGACCTGCACGTCCCCGTGGTGGTCGGCGACGGCCGCCGCCTCACCACGCTGGACCAGGCGCGGGTGGGACACGCCCGCGCCGTGCTCGCCCTCACCGGCGACGACCTCGTCAACATCGCCTCCGCCGCGAGCGCCCGCCAGCTCCTGCCGAACCCGGTGGAGGAGCCGGGGAACTTCCGCGGCCGCGTGGTGATGCGACTCTTCGAGGACGACTTCGCGCGCCGGATGGAGCGGTTCATCCCGGCGTCGCGGTCGCGGAGCGCCACGTTCCACGCGGCGCCGGCGTTCGCCGCCGCGATGCTCGGGCCGTGGGTGATCGACGCCGTGCACTACGGCGACCGGGTGCTGCTCGTCGCGGAGCTGCCGGTGCGCCAGGGCTCGGAGGCGGTGGGGCAGCCGCTCCGCGCGCTGCACAGGCTCAGCTACGTGCGGGTCCTCGGCCTGCGCCGCAACCCGCCGCGGCACGACGGCGAGCAGGACCTCGACGCGCCGCTGCTGCCAGCCGACGACGACCACGAGATGGCCCCCGGGGACCGCCTCGTGGTGGTGAGCACCCGCCAGGGGCTCGAGCGGCTGCAGGAGATGACGGCTCCGCCGAGCCTGCGCCTGTAATCGCTCTCCCCCTACTTTGCGGGCTGTTGACCAAGCGTAGCGGCGGCGCTATAACTGTTCCTGAGAGCGTTCTCACGCTTTGCAACGACGCAACTCCCCCACTGGAAGTGAGAACCACATGAGGAAGCGACTCAGGACCCTTGCGGCCGTGGTCGGCGCGCTCGCCGTCACCGCCGTCCCCCTCGCCGCGGTCACCACGCAGGCCGCCGTCCCGCCGACCCCCGCGGGCTGGAGCCACGTGTGGAGCGACGACTTCACCGGCGCCGCGGGCACCGGGCTGAACACGGCGAACTGGATCTACGACATCGGGCACTCGTACCCCGGCGGCGCCGCCAACTGGGGCACCGGCGAGATCGCCTACCACACGAACAGCACGCAGAACGTCTACCAGGACGGCAACGGCAACCTCGCCATCAAGCCGATCCGCGACTCGGCCGGCAACTGGACGTCCGGCCGCATCGAGACGCAGCGCACCGACTTCCAGCCCCCGGCGGGCGGCACCCTGCGCGTCGAGGCGCGCATCCAGATGCCCAACGTCACGGGCGCCGCCGCCCAGGGCTACTGGCCGGCGTTCTGGATGCTGGGCGAGCCGTTCCGGGGGAACTACTGGAACTGGCCGGGCGTCGGCGAGATCGACATCATGGAGAACGTCAACGGCGCCGCCCAGGTGTGGGCCACGCTGCACTGCGGCACCAACCCGGGCGGGCCGTGCAACGAGACCATCGGCCTCGGCGGGTCCACGGCCTGCAACGGCTGCCAGACGGGGTTCCACACCTATCGCATGGAGTGGGACCGCAGCGTCACGCCGAACCAGATGCGCTTCTACCTGGACGGCAGCCTCTTCCACACCGTGCGGCAGGACCAGGTCGACGCCACCACCTGGGCCAACGCCACCAACCACGGCTACTTCATCATCCTCAACGTCGCGATCGGCGGGGGCTGGCCGGGCGGCCCGACGGCGCAGACCGTCTCCGGCGTGCCGATGCTCGTCGACTACGTCGGGGTCTGGCAGCGGGGAGGCGGGACGACGACGCCCCCGCCGACCACGCCGCCGCCGTCGGGCAGCCGGGACGCCTACTCGACCATCCAGGCCGAGTCCTACAACGCCCAGTCCGGCGTCTCGACCGAGACCACCACCGACGCGGGCGGCGGCCAGAACATCGGCTGGATCGGCAACGGCGACTGGGTGCGGTTCGACGGGGTGAACTTCGGGTCGACGCCGGCCCGCGGCTTCTCGGCGCGGGTCGCCTCCGGCGCGGCCTCGGGCGTGAGCGGCCTGGTCGAGGTCCGGCTGGACGACGTCAACAACGCACCGGTCGGCAGCTTCGCCGTGGGGAACACGGGCGGCTGGCAGAGCTGGCGGACCATCCCCGCCAACATGGCGCAGGTGACGGGCACGCACACCGTCTTCCTCCGCTTCACGAGCGGCCAGCCGGCCGACTTCGTCAACGTCAACTGGCTCACCTTCACGCGCTGACCCCGGCCGCGGCGGAGCAGCAGCCTGACGCCGAGGGAGTGCGTCCGTCCGCCCGGATCGCCCTGATCGGGGCGATCCGAGCGGACGGACGCACTCCCTCGGCGCCCTTCCGCGATCACAGGGAGAGCGCTCTACTGCGCTACGCTGCGACACAACCGGTGGCAGCCACGCCACCCCGGACGACGGAGTACTGATGCGCGACCTCCAGGCCGGTGGGCGGCCGACGCTGGAGACGGTGGCCCGGCTCGCGGGAGTCTCGCGGGCGACGGTGTCCCGCGTCGTCAACGGCTCCCCGTCGGTCACGCCGGAGGTGCGCGACGTCGTCGTGCGCGCCGTCCAGCAGCTCGGGTACGTGCCCAACCCTGCCGCCCGCAGCCTCGTCACCCAGCGCACCGACTCCGTGGCGCTCGTGGTCCCCGAGCCCGCCACGCGCGTCTTCTCCGACGACGCCTTCTTCTCCAGCATGCTGCGCGGCGTCGGCGAGGAGCTCGAGGCCGCCGACAAGCAGCTCGTCCTGCTCCTCGCGTCGACCCCGTCGAGCCACGACCGGATCATGCGGTACGTCCACGGCCGCACCGTCGACGGCGTCATCCTCGCCTCGCTGCACGGCGCCGACCCCCTCCCCCTCGACCTGGCGCGCAGCGGCATCCCCGTCGTGGCCAGCGGCCGGCCGCTGGGCCGCTCCGCCGTGCCGTACATCGACGTGGACCACGCGGGCGGAGTCCGGGCCGCCGTCGAGCACCTGATCGCCCGGGGCAGGCGGCGCATCGCGACCATCACCGGCCCGGCCGACATGGTCGCCGGGATCGAGCGGCTCACCGGCTACCAGGAGGCCCTGGAGGGCACCGGGCTGCGCTCGCTGGTCGCCGTCGGCGACTTCACGCGCGAGTCGGGCCGAGCGGCCATGGAACGACTCCTCGAGGACGACCCCGGGCTCGACGCCGTCTTCGTCGCCTCCGACCTCATGGCCGACGGCGCCCTCCGCGCCCTGCGCCAGGCCGGTCGCCGGGTGCCCGACGACGTGGCGGTGGTCGGCTTCGACGACGTCGAGATCGCCCGCTACACCGAGCCCCCGCTGACGACGGTCCGCCAGCCGATCACCGAGATCGGCCGGCAGCTCGCCCGCCAGGTGCTCCGGCTCGCCGCCGGCGAGCCCGTCGAGCCGGCGCTGATCCTCCCCACCGAGCTGGTCGTCCGCGAATCATCCTGACGTCCCGGACCGGTTCGGCCGCCGATGTGGGTGCCTGGCGCTACGCTCCCGGTCATGCCCACCGAGCGGTCGACCGGACAGCGGCACTTCGTCGTCTGCGGCGACAACCCCCTGGCGTACCGGGTCTCGTACGCGCTCTCCACGAGGTACGAGGGCACCGTCGCCGTGGTCGTCCCGGACGTCACCGGCCGGTATGCCGCCCTCATGGCAGCGCTGCGGGGCGTGGAGCTCGTCCAGTCCGCGGCGCCTGACGCCGACGCACTCAGGCGGGCGGGCGCCGGACGCGCCGAGGCGGTGGCCCTGCTCGACCAGGACGACGGCGCCAACGTGGACACGGCGCTCCTCGTCGACGAGCACTGGCCCGAGGTGCGGCAGGTGGTCCGGATCTTCGACGACGACCTCGGCGCGTCGCTCGAGCAGCACGTCGAGCGGGGGCAGGCGATGTCGTCGTCGGCCTTCGCCGCGCCGGAGCTCGTCGCCGCCGCGCTGGGCGAGCCCATGCGGCTCCACGTGCCCGACCGCCACCTCGTGGTCGCGGAGCCGGGCACGGAGCTGCCGGTGCGCCAGGTCCTGTTCGCCGGGCACGACGACGAGCCGGTGCGCCCGCTCCCGGCGGGCAGGCCCGAGCAGAACAAGGACGTGGTGCGCGTGCTGGCGTCGGCGCCCCCGCCGCCCCCGCGGGCAGCGACGAAGCGACGGCCGCCCCGCACCACCCTGCGGACCATCGGGATGGTCGCGGGGCGGAACCTCCGCATCGCGCTCCTCGTCGTGGTGGGTCTCATCGCGGTCGCCGCGGCGACCATCGTCGCCACCACGCCGCACGACCTCGCGACCGCCCTGTACATGGCGGTCGTGACGGCGCTCGGCGGCGGCGACCCGGACGTGGACCTCGGCGCGGCGGAGCGCGCCACCCGGGTGGTGCTGACGATCGTCAGCGTCGCCGTGATCCCCCTGGTCACGGCCGCGCTGGTCGACGGCGTGGTGCGCACCCGCCTCCTGCTCGACCGCGGGGTGCTCATCGAGCCGATGTCCGGCCACGTGGTCGTCGTGGGGCTCGGCGACCTCGGGACCCGCGTGGTCAAGACTCTCGTGGACCGGGGCGTGGACGTGGTGGCCGTGGACCGCGACGAGCAGGCCCGCGGCGTCGCCGTCGCCCGCGAGCTGACCGTGCCCGTCGTGATCGGCGACGCCCGCCAGGCAGCGACCCTGCGCACCGCCCAGGCGGGCAGCGCCCGGGCGGTCGTGGTGGCGACGAGCGGAACGGCGACGACCGTCGGGATCGGCTTCGCCGCCGACGCCGTGGAGCGCGACGCCGGGACCGACGACCTCCGCGTGGTGCTGCGGATCTTCGACGAGGGCCTCCGGGAGCGTCTGGAGGCGAAGGTGCCGCACTTCTCGTGCGCCAGCGCCTCGCACCTGGCGGCGCCGCGGTTCGCCGCCGCCACGATGGGCCAGGAGGTCATCGACACCGTGGCCTATCGCGACCGGGTGCTGCTCGTGGCAGGGATCGACGTCAAGCAGGGCAGCCCGCTCGCCGAGCGCGCCGCCCGCGACCTCGACGAGCCAGGCAGGCTGCGGGTCCTGGCCCTGCACACCGCCGCGCTCGACGGCGGCGGGGGCGACAAGACCATCGACCCCGGGCGGAGCCTGCGACCCCTGCGGCGCGGCGACCGCGTGTACGTGATCGCCACCGCCGACGGGCTGCGGCGGATCCAGGAGCAGGCCCGGCCGGGAGTGCTCGCCTAGCCCTGGCAAGGAGCGTCCGCTTCGAGAACGTCATGAGGTAACGCTTCAGTTCTCGAAGCAGAGCCTCATGACGTTCTCGAAGCGGACATCCGTTCCTCCGCCGAGGCTCAGGCGCCGACAGCCCACGCCCCCGCGGCCGCCGCCGTCGCGGCGTACTCCTCGAACGGGCGCGGCTCGCGGCCGAGGGCACGGCGGACACCGTCCTGCGGCGCGACGTTCCGGCCGTCGAGCGTCAGGGTGAAGATGCCCGCGAGGCCGTGCGGGTCGTCCTCGGGGAGCCCCGCGGCCACCGCACCGGCGACGAACTCGTCGGTGGAGGCCGGCACATACTCGACCGGCCGGCCGATCGCCGCGCTCAGCACGCCGGCGGCCTCCCGGAACGTCAGGGCCGCCGGTCCGGTGAGCTCGTAGACCTGCCCGCCGTGCCCGTCCTCCGTGAGCGCGGCGAACGCCACGTCCGCGATGTCGTCGGCGTCGACGAAGGGCTCCGCGCCCTCGCCCGCCGGCAACGCCAGGACGCCGTCGAGCACCGGCTGGAGAAGGAAGGTCTCGCTGAAGTTCTGAGCGAACCAGGCGCAGCGCACCACGGTCCACGTGGCGCCTGCGGCGTCGGCCACCTCGGCGAGGGCGGCCTCAGCGCGCTGCGCCTCGGGCTCGCCCCGTCCGGACAGGAGGACCAGGCGCCCGACGCCGGCCCCCGTGGCCACCTTCGCGAACGCGCGGACCGTCTCCACGGCGCCGGGGAAGGCGAGGTCCGGCGTGTACACGATGTACGCGGCACGGACGCCCGCCACGACGGCCGGCCAGGTGCCGGGGTCGTTCCACTCGAAGGGCGGGTCGGCCCGGCGGGAGCCGACCCGGACGTCGTGCCCCGCCTGGACGAGGCGGTCGGTGAGGCGGCGGCCCGTGGTGCCGGTGCCGCCGAGGACGAGGAGGGGTGCGTTCGTTGTCATGCCCCTATCAAGCCAGCCACGATCGAGACGTTCCATAGTGCTGACGCTCGGATGCATGTGAATTCGTCTAGGCTGCGGGAATGGACGTCCTCTCCGCCTTCCTCGAAGGACCCCGCGCCCGCAGCGCGTTCGTGCTGCGCACGCTCCTCGACCCGCCGTGGTGCCTCCGCATCCAGGACGAGGCGCCGCTGACCGTGGTCGCCGTGGTCCGCGGCACCGCCTGGGTGATCTTCGACGACGGGGAGCAGCTGGCGCTCGAGCCCGGCGACGTCGGCATCTTCCGCGGTCCGGACCCGTACCTCGTCGCCGACCACCCGGCCACCGCGCCACAGGTCCTCATCCAGCCCGGCGGGGAGTGCACCGACCTGACGGGCAACAGCCTCATGGAGTCCGGGACGCTCGGCGTCCGCACCTGGGGCAACAGCGCCGACGGCTCCTCCGTGCTGCTCTGCGGCACGTACCAGACCGACGGCGAGGTCAGCCGTCGGCTGCTGGCAACGCTCCCCCGCCTCGCCGTGGCCCGCGCCGCGACGCTCCGCAGCCCGCTCGTCGACCTCCTCGCCGCCGAGATCCCGCGCGACGACCCCGGCCAGCAGGTGGTCCTCGACCGGCTGCTCGACCTGCTCCTCGTCAGCGCGCTCCGGTCCTGGGCCGCGCGGCCCGACGGCGAGCCGCCCGCCTGGTTCCGGGCCGACGCCGACCCCGTGGTCGGCCAGGCGCTGCGCCTCCTGCACGGCGACCCCGCCGCGCCGTGGACCGTCGAGGGCCTGGCCCGGTCCGTCGGGGTCTCCCGCGCACTGCTCTCCCGCCGCTTCCACGAGCTGGCCGGCGAACCACCGATGACGTACCTGACGAGCTGGCGCATGGCGCTCGCCGCCGACCAGCTCCTCGACCCGTCCGCCACCGTGGGCGGCGTCGGGCGGACGGTGGGCTACGAGAGCCCGTTCACGTTCAGCACGGCCTTCAAGCGGGTGTACGGGAAGAGCCCGAGCGCCCACCGAACCGCGGCGAAGCTCTGACCCCCCCTCACACGTCCGGGTCACCCAGCCTCCGGAACGGGCGCGTCGAGAAGATCACCTCGACCGTGACGCCGAAGTACTCGGCGATCCGGAGCGCCAGGTGCAGCGACGGGCTGTACTCGCCGCGCTCGAGGTATCCGATGGTCTGATAGTGCACGCCGAGAGCCTCCGCAAGCTCGCGACGGGAGATACCGCGCTCAGCACGCAGCATCGCGATCCGGTTGAAGACCGTGTCGCGCGCGGCGTCCTGGGTCGCCGCGCCGTCCTCGGCCACCGCGGTGTCGGGGTGCTCCTCAGCCTCAGTAACCACGGGTCATGACCTTCTCACGGCGCTCGGCGACGTCCGAACCGGACTCCCGCTGGGCCATGCGCCGCAGCAGGATCGGCGCGAGCACGAGCCCGGCCACCGCCCAGACCCCGAGCACCCCGACCATCTCCACGGTGCGCCAGCTCTCGCCGATCTCGGCGGCGACCATCTCGGGCGGCAGCAGGGCCGACCGGGCGCCCAGACCCAGCCAGTAGAAGGGCAGCGCCTGCCCGACCCACTGCAGCCATCCCGGCAGCGCGGTGATGGGGTAGAAGATCCCGGAGACGGCGATCATCGCCGAGGACCCCAGCATCAGCAGGCCCGTCTGTGCCGAGCTGGTGAGCAGGGACCCCAGCGCCGCGCCGATCGGCACGGTAGCGATCAGGCCGAGCACGAAGATGGCAACGATCAGCAGCCAGGCGCGCGGCTCGTCCACGCGAAGCTGGTCCCGCACGCCCCAGCCCGGGATGACGAGCACGACGAGACTGAACGCCGTGGTCAGCGCGATGTTCACGATCTTGCCGACCAGGTAGCCCAGCATGCCGTTCGGGGTGGCCTTGGCGCGCAGGAGCGTGCCGTCCTCACGCTCGACCGCCAGCACGCTGGACGGTCCGACCAGCCCGCCGAACGCGATGCTCATGCCGACGATGCTCGGCAGCACCATCGCCCCGAGGGCGAAGTCCGTGCCCGGCACGGTGCTGCCCCGCATCATGAAGAGCACGCCCGCGTAGATGAGCGGGAACATGACGTACCAGATCAGGTCGCCCACGTTCGTCAAGGACTGCCGCGTCTCGATCCAGCCGCGGGACAGCCCCGCCCGGACCGCCGCGCCGCGCGGGCTCGACAACATTCCTGCCTGTGCCATCACTCCGACTCCTCCGTCGCCACAACCGCCCCCGGCACACCGGCGGGACCGCCGGAGCCCGGGTCACCCTGACCAGTCTCGATGCGGTGCACCAGTGCCATGTACGTGTCCTCGAGCGTGCCGTGCCGCACCTCGAGCTCGCTCACCGCCCCGTCGTCGGACGCCAGCAGGCTCCGCACGAACTCGGTGGCATCACCTTCGGCGACCGCGTGGACGTGGCGGTCGCCGCCCTGCGTCCAGCGCACCTCGGTGGCGGTCGCCATCTGCCGGCCCAGCTCGTCGGCCGAGCCGTCCGCGATGATGTGGTGGTCGGCGAGGACCAGGATCCGGTCGGCGAGCTTCTCCGCCTCGGCCAGGTCGTGGGTGGTGAGCAGGATCGTCGCCGACTCGAAGTCGGACAGGCGGTGCACCAGCTCGTGGAACTCGCGCCGCGCGTGCGGGTCGAAGCCCGCCGTCGGCTCGTCGAGGAAGATCAGCTCCGGCCGCCCGACGATGCCGATCGCCACGTCCAGACGACGCCGTTGCCCGCCCGACAGGGTGTTGATCTTCTTGTCGGCGTGCTCGGTCAGCCCGACGACCCGCAGCAGCTCGTCGACGTCCCACGGGCGCGCCCGCTCCGGGGTCGAGTACGGCTCGTAGTAGCGGCCGAGGTGGCTCAGGAGCTCCCGCACCCGCCAGCGACCGTGGTCGCGCCACGACTGGAGCACGACGCCGAGCCGCGCCCGCCAGGCCTCGTCGCCGTGCGCCGGGTCCGTCCCGAGCACCGAGACCTCGCCCGCCGACCGCATCCGGAAGCCCTCCAGGATCTCGATCGTGGTCGTCTTGCCCGCTCCGTTGGGGCCGAGGAGCGCCAGCACCTCGCCTCGCCGGGCCGTGAAGGACACGCCACGCAGCACGTCCTTGGTGCCATACCGCATCTGGAGGTCGCGAACCTCGATGACCGTGTGGGCCCCGTCTCCCTTCGGCGAAGCCTGGCCCTCCAGGATCGTCACATTCTCAGGACTACTCATAGCAGGGATGCTACACACCGTCGCAGGAATGCGTAAGGGTGAATCGACCGCCGTCCGAACAGGGACCCGGCGCGTAATGGCCTGAACAACTGGCTGCGAATCGGCCCGTTCACCAGTCCACCCTGCGCCTACCGTCAACATCATGACCAACGGCATCACCGTCCCCCAAGGCGCGGCTCTCACCGTCGGCGGCCTGCTCGGGACCGGCGTCATCTCGCTCCCGGCCCTCGCCGCGCAGGCGGCCGGACCGGCGTCCCTCCTCGCCTGGGCGGCGCTCGTGGCGCTCTCCGTCCCGCTCGCGACCACCTTCGCGGCGCTCGGCGCCCGGCACCCTGACGGCGGCGGCATCGCCACCTACGCCCGCCTCGCCTTCGGGCAGCGCGTGTCCACGATGGTGGGCTGGGCGTTCTACTTCACGATCCCGATCGGGGCGCCCGCCGCCGCGGGGTTCGCCGCCGCGTACGTCGCGGACGCCACAGGCGGCGGGCCGACGGCGGCGCTCCTCACCACCGTAGGCATCGTCGCCACCTGCGCGACCATGAGCTGGCTCGACCTCCGGGTCTCCGGCACGGCCCAGCTCGTCATCGCCGGCACGATCGCCCTGCTCCTCACGGTCGCCGTGGTGGTGGCGCTCCCCCACGCCCAGCCGGCGAACCTGGTGCCGTTCGCGCCGCACGGCTGGGGCGCCGTGGCCCAGGCTGCCGCCCTCCTGGTCTGGGCGTTCGCGGGCTGGGAGGTCATGGGCTCGTTGTCCGCGGAGTACCGCAACCCCTCCCGCGACATCCCCCGCGCCACCGCGATCGCCGTCACCGTGGTCGGCGTGCTCTACCTCGGCGTCGCGTTCGCGACGATCGCGGTGCTCGGCAGCACGCCCGGCCCGGCACCGCTGTCCGACCTCCTCGTGCTCGGCTTCGGCGAGGCCGCCCGGCCGGTCACGGCCGTCCTGGCAGTCCTCCTCACGATCGGCGCCATCAACGTCTACTTCGCTGGGGGCAGCCGCATGGGCGCCTCGCTCGCCCGCGACGGCGCCCTGCCCGCCTGGCTCGCCCGCGGCTCCGCGACAGGCCAGGTCCCGCGCCGCTCGCTGGCGGTCATCATCGTCCTGGCCCTCGGCACGACGGCGGTGCTCGCCCTCCTGCACCTGCCCACCGACGCGGTGCTCCTCATGGCGACCGGCACGTTCTCCCTGCTCTACGTGATCGCCGCGGCCGCCGCACTCCGGCTCCTGCCCCGCCGCAGCCCGGCCTGGTGGTGCGCCTGCGTGTCGCTCGTCGCCGCGCTCGGGCTGCTGGCCATGACCGGTCCGCACATGCTCGGCCCCGTCCTGCTCGCGCTCGCGGGCCTGGCGTGGACCACCTGGCGTCCCCGGCGGTTCAGCCCTCCAGCAGCTGTGCCAGCTTCTCGATCCCGGGTCTGATCGACGCCGTCTCGGCCGCTCCGATCCCGAGCACGACCGCGTCGCGGTGGTGACCCACCGTGAAGGTGCCGAGGGTCTCGAGGGCGACCGACCGGCGTCGGGCGCGGGTCATCAGCCCTCGGGAGCCGCCCTCCGGGGGCGGGTCCGCCGCGAGGTAGGCGGTGACGTGCAGGCCGGCCGCGGACGGGACGGGCTCGACCGGCAGGCCGGCCAGCGCGTCCAGCAGGATCTCGTGGCGCTCGGCGTACCGGGCGGTGGCCCGCCGGACGTGACGTGCGAGCAGGCCGTCGTCGATGAACCGCGCGAGCGCGGCCTGGACGTGGACGGGTCCGTGGCCGTCGGTGAGCTGCTTCGCCGCGAGGAGCGCGTCGCGCAGCGACGGTGGCGCCACCAGGTAGCCCACCCGCAGACCGGGGAGCAGCGACTTCGAGAAGGTGCCCACGTAGATGACCCGCCCGTCGCGGTCGAGCGCGTGCAGCGACTCCAGCGGCCGCCGGCCGTGCCGGAACTCGCTGTCGTAGTCGTCCTCGACCACCGCGGCCCCGTGGCGGGAGGCGTGCGCGAGCAGCGCCCGGCGGCGCGCCAGCGAGAGCGGCATCCCGAGCGGAAACTGGTGCGAGGGCGTGGTGTAGACGAGCCGGGCGTCGGCGGGGACTGCGTCCACGACCAGCCCTTCGCCGTCGACGGGGACGGGCACCACCCGGGCGCCGTGCAGCGCGAACACGCCGCGGGCCTCGGGGTAGCCGGGATCCTCCACGGCGACCACGTCGCCAGGCTCGAGGAGGACCCGGGCCACGAGGTCGAGGGCCTGCTGGGCGCCGGAGGTGGCGATGACGTCGTCGGCCCCTGCCCGGACGCCGCGCGTGTGGCCCGTGTAGCGGGCCACCGCCTCGCGGAACCGCAGGAGGCCCGCCGGACCGGCGTACGCGCCCGGCGCGTGCCCGCCCAGGCGCGACTCGGCGGCGAGGACGCGGCGCCAGGCATCGAACGGGAAGAGGCTCGCGTCGGGGATGCCGACGCGGAAGTCGTGCGCGAGGACGGGGGCGTCGCCGCTCACGGGGTGCGGGGTCCAGTGCCAGCCGGGTCGAGGCCTGAGAGCTCCGGGCGCGCGGCGACGCGTCTCCTGCGGGCGCCGGGCTGAGCCCGTGGCGCCGGTGCGCCGGCCGTCGCGTACGTCGTCGCGTGCGTCGCTCGCCTCCGCGGTGGCGAAGGTCCCCGCCCCCACCCGCGACTCGAGGAAGCCCTCCGCGACGAGCCGCTCGTACGCGGTGGCGACCGTGGCGCGGGAGACGCGCAGGTCGGCGGCGAGCGCGCGGCTGGAGGGGACCTGCTCCCCCGCCGTCACCCTGCCCTGCGCCAGGGCCACGCGGAGAGCCCGGTAGACGGCGTCGGTGCGGCCGGCGCGGTGGGAGAGATCGACGACGAGGTCCACGGGCTGATCATCACCCGGCGGCGCCGCCATCGCCACGGTGCCGGGATGTGGCCATGATCGCGAGCTCGCTGACAGGTGAACGCGCCAGACCGCTTCCAGGATCGCCTACGAGTCGGTAGGCGGGCCTGGAAGCAGTCTGGCGCGTTCACGTGTCGCGAACTGCCGGCGCGGCGGACCGAGCCGGTCAGGCCTTGACGAAGGCCAGGAGCGCCTCGTTCACCTCGGCCGCGTGCGTCCACAGGAGCCCGTGCGGGGCGCCCTCGATCTCGACGTACTCGGCCTCGGGGAAGGACGCGTGGAACACGCGGGCCGTGGCGTCGATCGGGAGGATGCGGTCGCCGGTGCCGTGCAGGATGAGCGACGGCTTGCCCGCTGCGCGGACCGCCTCCACGTCGGCCCGGAAGTCCTCGATCCAGGCCGGGACCACGGCGTAGGCGGCCACCGGCGCGCTGCGCGTCGCGGTGTTCCAGCTCGCGGTCACGACCTCCTGGCTGATCCGCGAGCCGAGGTTCTCGTCCAGGTTGTAGAAGTCGTTGTAGAACTGCGTGAACCAGGAGTACCGGTCCGCGCGGGCAGCCTCGGCGATGCCGTCGAAGACAGCCTGCGGCACGCCGGTCGGGTTGTCGTCGGCCTGGACGAGGAAGGGCTCGAGCGCCGCGAGGAAGGCCAGCTTGGCGACCCGCTCGTGCCCGTGGTTCTTCACGTAGCGGGCGAGCTCGCCGGTACCCATCGAGAAGCCGACGAGGACGACGTCGCGCAGGTCGAGCGCCTCCAGGACGGTGTTGAGGTCGGCCGCGAACGTGTCGTAGTCGTAGCCGGTGCCGACCTTGCTGGACCCGCCGAAGCCGCGGCGGTCGTAGGTGATGACGCGGTAGCCGGCGTCGATCAGCTCGCGGGACTGGAGCTCCCAGCTGTTGCCGTCCAGCGGGTAGCCGTGGATGAGGACGACCGGCTGGCCGGAGCCGTGGTCCTCGTAGTGGAGCTCGACGTCCGTGCTGTTCTCGGTGCCGACGGTGATGAAGCCCATGGTCCTGGTCCCTTCGCTCCTGGAGAACGGTCGTTCTCCCCTGTGTCCGCTACAGTAGAGAACGAACGTTCTCAGCGCAAGCCCTCAGGGCGAACTGGTAGGAGGAACGTCGTGATCGACGACGAGACAGCACGGGACCGCGTGGTGCGGACCGCCGACGAGCTCTTCTACACGCGCGGTGTGCAGGCCGTCGGCATGGACGCCGTGCGCACGGCCGCAGGGGTGCCGCTCAAGCGGATCTACACGCTCTTCGCGTCCAAGGACGAGCTGATCGTCGCGGTGCTGCGGCACCGCATGTCCATCTGGGACGCGGGACTGGCGGGGGCGACCGAGCGCGCCACGACGGCTCGCGAGCGCATCCTCGCGATCTTCGACTTCCTGGACGCCTGGTTCCGCGAGCCGGACTTCCGCGGCTGCGGGTTCGTCAACGCCTTCGGCGAGCTCGGCGCCGAGTCGCACGGTGTGACGGAGGCGGTGCGGGAGCAGAAGGCCACGTTCCAGGAGTACGTGGCGCGGCTCGTCGAGGAGGCGGGCGCACCCGCGCACGTGGCGCCGCAGATCGCGATCCTCGCAGAGGGAGCGCAGACGACGGCGGCGATCTCGGGAACCCCGGAGGCGGCGCGCCAGGCGCGGGCCGCGGCCGAGACCCTTCTGGACGCCTCGGGAGCAAACTGACGGCAGGACCGGTGCGGGAGCATCTCGCAGCCGTGCCACGGGCTCCTCGGTCGGAGATGCCGCCTGCCGGCGGCCCGCCCGGCGCGCAGTGCGCCGGGCCCTCAGCGCGGTCACGACGATGCTCCGCGCTGGTGCTGCGGGGTCAGACTGCTACGAGCTCCTCCGTGTCCCGGTGCTCGCGGCCGGCCTTGTACGCGGCCACGTCAGCCACGTCGAAACGAAGGTCGGAGCCCACCCAGTGGAAGTCGAGCTCGCCGGCCTCCAGGAGGTCGATCACGTGCAGCTTGGAGACCCCGAGGATCCGCGCCGCCTCCAGGGCGGTGAGATCGTCGTGATCGCTGGCAGGGTCTTGAACTGTGAAGTCAGTCACAAGTACAAGTGTGGTGCGTATCACCCGGTGAAGTCCAGTCGAAACGCTGCGATTTCGAGGAATGAGACGAAGTAATTTGGCGCTCAGAATGACCGCGGACAGGAAATCTTGCGCCTTACCGGACCATTCCAAATAACGCCCACAAACGCGCCACAAAGGTGAGTCGCTGATGATCGGGCCGTGAACCTCTCATGACGATCTCCGAGCCTCTGCCCGGACCCGGCGCGCCGACTCGAAGTCGGCCAGCTGGTGGTGCGCCAGGGCCAGGGTCTGCAGAGCCCCCGCGAGACGCCTCCTGTGGCGGCCCGGGTCGGCGCCCGCGAGGTCGCGCAGGATCGCCGCCGCCTCGACGGCGGAGGACAGCGCCTCCTCCGCCATGCCGACGTCGAGGAGGATCGCCGCAAGGTTGGCGAGCGAGTCCGCGAGCGCCGCCCGCTCCCGTCCGTCCGTGGCGGCAAGCTCCTGGTGGACCCGGATCGCCTCCCTCTCCGCGTTGATCGCCGACTGGTGGTCGCCGAAGCTCCGGTGGGTCAGCGC
Source organism: Antribacter gilvus (assembly GCF_003946865.1). Taxonomy (GTDB): domain Bacteria; phylum Actinomycetota; class Actinomycetes; order Actinomycetales; family Cellulomonadaceae; genus Antribacter; species Antribacter gilvus. The sequence goes on along the minus strand of NZ_QXTH01000013.1, from coordinate 87,163 downwards.
CAGCTCGTGCAGGGCGTTCGCCAGCGACCGCCGGAACCGACCCGGGTTGGCTGCGGCCTCGCGCCGGTAGAGCATGACGGCCTCGCGCGCCGCCTCCCTCGCTCGCTCCGGCTCCTCCCCCTCCCGTCCGAGCGCCCCGGCTCGCATCAGCACATGGGCGAGCTCCATGCCGTACCAGCCCGGGTTCTCCTCGGCGAGGCGCCGCTGGACCTCCACGGCCGTGGCGAAGCACTCCGCGGCCTCGGCCTCGCGGCCCGCCTCCGCCAGGCGGTCGCCGAGGTGCATGAGGGAGTCGGCAAGATCCGGCAGGTGCTCGTCCGGCGAGCGGCTCGCGAGCACGCGGCGCAGCTCCGTCGCCTCCTCGGTGGGCGGCAGGGCGTCGTCGGCCCGCCCGAGCTCCGCGTAGCGCGTGCCGAGGTTCGTCAGCGAGCGGGCGAGCGCCCCCTCCCACCGGCCGGGGGCCGCCGCCACGAGCCCGCGCCAGAGCGCCACCGCCTCCAGGCTGGGACCGAGCGCGTCACCCGGCCGGTCCAGCTCTCCGAGCGACACCGCCAGGTTGGAGACCGCCTTGGCCAGCTCGACGGTGGCACGTCCCGGGTTCTCCTCCTCGACAGCGCGCCAGAGCCGCACCGCCTCCTCCTCCGCGGCGAACGCGGCCTCGGGCCTGCCCACGTCCGAGCACGACGCGCCCACGTGGACCAGCTCGGTGGCGAGGCGGACGCGGTACCTGGCCGGGTCGTCGTCGGCCAGCCGGCGCCAGACGGCGGCGGCGGCGCGATCCGCGCTGAGCGCCTCCTCCGCACGGCCGGTCTCGGCGAGGGCCATGCCCAGGTCGCACAAGGTCGCCGCGCGCAGCTCGTCGGGCTCCGGGCCGACGGCGCGGGCCGCCCGCTCGACAACCTCCAGGCGCGTGACCGCGAGCGCCATCGACGGGTACGGCAGGGCGCCGGAGATGGTGGTGAGCTCGCGCACGTCGTCCGGCAGGGCGCCGAGCGCGTCGCCGAGAAGGTCGACTGCGGCGGCGAGGTCGTCCGGGTCGCCGTCGAGCCGCTCCTCGACGGCTCGGACGACCTCGCGGACGACGTCGGCCGACACCTCGCCCACCTCGGGGAGCCGACCTGGCGCGCCGTCCCGCACGGGGTGGGGGCGGAGGTCGCCGGCGTCCGCGGCGCCCACGAGCAGCCTCTCGACCTCGGGGTCCGTCACCCGCAGGAGGCGGTCCCACCACCAGCCCGTCCGGCGTGCGACGAGGAGGACCCGCACCACCCCTGCTCTGGCCGAGGCGTCGGCGAGCACGTCGGACAGGTCGTGGTGCCACTCGGCGTCGTCGACGACGATCAGCACCCGGTCGCGAGCCGAGCCGTCGACCGCGGCGCCGGCCGGCCCGCGGGTGCCGCCGACCGGCCGGCCAGCCGTCGCGGTGCCCGCCGCGGCGGTGCCCGCCGGGGCGCCGCCCGGCGCCGGGGTGACCCACTCGCACGACCAGCCGTCCTCGGCGAGCCGGTCGGCGAGCGCGTGCGCCAGCCACGTCTTGCCCGCACGCGCCCGGCCGGTGAGCAGCCTGGCGGACGCCCGCTCCGCGGCGGACGCCCAGGTCAGAAGCTCGGAGAGCTCCGCCTCCCTGCTGCGGGTGCCCCCGGGCCCCGCTCGATCGACACGTTCCCCTGGTGTCATGGCGCGATTCAACAGCACGCCCGCGCACGGAAGCGAATCCCTCCCACCCCCCGGAGGGCCCCGCCGAGGTAGTTCCCCTGTCGGACGAAGGCACTACCTCGGCAGGGACCCGACGCCGAGGTAGTGGCCTCGTCGGACGAAGGCACTACCTCGGCACGGGACCGGGCGGCGCGTCCGGCGCCGACCCGCGTCAGCCGAGCTCCGCCCGCACCTTCCGGGCCGCCTCGACGAGGTTGTGCAGCGCGGGCGAGGCCTCCTCGTACCGGCGGGTCTTCAGCCCGCAGTCGGGGTTCACCCACACGAGACGCGGGTCCACGGCGCCGACGGCGAGCCGGAGCAGCTCCGCCATCTCCTCCACGGACGGCACGCGCGGCGAGTGGATGTCGTACACCCCCGGGCCGACGCCCCGGTCGTAGCCCGCCTCGGCCAGCTCCGGCACCACCTCCATGCGGGAGCGCGCCGCCTCGAGCGACGTCACGTCGGCGTCGAGCCCGTCGATCGCGTCGATGACGTCCCCGAACTCGGAGTAGCAGAGGTGCGTGTGCACCTGCGTGGCCGGGGCCGCGCCCGCCGTCGCCAGCCGGAAGGAGCGCACCGACCAGTCGAGGTAGGCCGGGTGGTCGGCGGCGCGCAGCGGCAGCAGCTCCCGCAGCGCCGGCTCGTCCACCTGCACGACGGCGATCCCCGCCGCCTCCAGGTCCCGCACCTCGTCGCGGAGTGCCAGGGCGACCTGGGCCGCCGTGTCGCCGAGCGGCTGGTCGTCGCGCACGAACGACCAGGCGAGGATCGTCACCGGCCCGGTGAGCATGCCCTTGACCGGCAGGTCCGTCAGCGACTGGGCGTACGTGGCCCACTCGACGGTCATCGGCGCGGGCCGCGACACGTCGCCCCAGAGGATCGGCGGGCGCACGCAGCGCGAGCCGTACGACTGGACCCAGCCCTGCACCGTCGTCGCGAAGCCGTCGAGCTGCTCCGCGAAGTACTGCACCATGTCGTTGCGTTCCGGCTCACCGTGGACCAGCACGTCCAGGCCGAGGTCCTCCTGGAGGCGCACCACGCGCGCCACCTCGTCCCGCATCGCCGCCGTGTACTCGTCCTCGGACAGCTCGCCCTTCCGGGCGGCGGCGCGCGCCGCCCGGATCTCGGCGGTCTGCGGGAACGAGCCGATCGTCGTGGTCGGCAGCGCCGGCAGCCCGAGCCGCGCCTCCTGCGCGGCCGCGCGCTCCCCGTACGGCGCCCGGGTGGTGTCTGCCGGGACGAGCCCGGCCAGCCGCTCCCGGACCGCCGGGACGACGACGCCCTCGGCCGCCTGCCGCGTCGCCACGGCCTCGGCCGACGACGTCAGCGCGGCCTCGGCAGCGGCCCTGCCCTCCGCGCCCGACAGGGCGGTGGCCAGCGTCACCACCTCGCCCACCTTCTGGTCGGCGAACGCCAGCCAGGACCGCAGGTCGGCGGAGAGGTAGGGCTCGTCCTCGACGTCGTGCGGCACGTGCAGGAGCGACGTCGACGTGGCCGGGACCACCGCCGCGGCGCCGAGCTCAGCCGCCCGCTCCAGGAGGCCGAGCTTCGCGGTGAGGTCGCCACGCCACACCCCGTGGCCGTCGACCACGCCGGCGACCAGGACCGTGGACCCGAGACCTGCCACGGGTCCGGCCGGGAGCCCGCCGCGGACGAGGTCGATCGCGATGCCCTCCACGCCGGTGCCGGCCAGCAGGGCCAGCCCGTCGCCGTCGGGCCCGCGCAGGTCGCCGTAGGGGGCGGCGACGAGGATCGCCGGCCGTGCGGCGCCGTCGGCCGCGGCGGTGCCCGCCACGGGCGCGCCGGCGAGCTGCCCGTACGCGGCGCGGACCGCCTCCGCGACGTCCGCGAACGGCACGCCGAGGTTGTCGGTGACGAGCGCGGGCTCGTCGAGCTGGACCCACGGCGCGCCAGCGTCGGCGAGCCGGCGCAGCAGCTCCGCGTACACGGCCGTCACCTCGGGGAGGCGGTCCAGCGGCCGGAACCCGGGACCGGCGCCGTCGGCCGCCTTGCTCAGGAGGAGGAACGTCACCGGGCCCACCAGGACCGGCCGCGTGACGATGCCCACGTCGCGGGCCTCGACGAACTCGCGCACCACGCGGTCGTCGGCGAGGCTCACGGGCGTGCCGGGGCCGATCTCGGGGACGAGGTAGTGGTAGTTCGTGTCGAACCACTTGGTCATCTCCAGCGGCGGCTCGTCGCCGGCGCCGCGCGCCAGGGCGAAATACTCGCTGAGAGGGAGGCGACCGGAGCCGCCGGCAGTCGGCTCGCGGAACCGCGACGGGACCGCGCCGAGCAGCGCCACCACGTCGAGAACCTGGTCGTAGAGGCTGAACGAGCCCGGGACGGCGCCGGAGGTGGCGTCGAGGCCCAGGTCCACGAGGCGGCGCGCCGCGGCGAGCCGCAGGTCCCGCGCGGTGGCCTCCAGCTCGTCCGCCGTGCTGCGGCCGGACCAGTGCGCCTCGAGCGCGCGCTTGAGCTCCCGGCGCCGGCCGATCCGTGGGTAGCCAAGGACCGTCCCGGTGCGGAAGGGGTCGGCAAAGGTGGTGTTCGTCATGAGCATTCCTCGGGTGAGTCCCCCGGGCACGCCGGGGGGACGGGTGGGAACGACTCACGACCAGCGGCCCTCCGGCCAGGTCGGGACGTCCGCGATACCCGCGTCGACGCCCGCCGCCGAGGTAAGCACCCTCGGACGGGTCATGGTGAATCAGCCCGACACTAAGCCGGTGTGACGCCGGGCGCCAGACCTGCGCCGCGATGTGAGACGGCGCCCACCTCCGCGCGGGCGAGGACCGCCGCGCCGCGGTCCCCCAGCTCCTCGTGCACGATCGCCAGGACCGTCAGCGACCGGTTCAGGTCGGCCGAGTACCGGTGGGGGCTCGTCCGGGCCAGCTCCCGGCGGATGCGGACCGCCTCCAGCGCCGGCTCCAGCGCGCTGCGCGCCTCGCCCGAGTCGGCACGCTGCGCCGCGAGGTTCGACAGGGCGCTCGCGAGGTCGGGCAGATAGCGCGCCGGGTTCTGCCCCACGAGGTCCCGGCGGAGGCGCACCGCCTCCCGGGTCGGCGTCATGGCCTCCGCGGGCCGGCCGAGATCGGCGTACGTCGCTCCCAGGTTGACGAGGGCCGCCGCCAGGTCCGCCCGGGCGCGCGGCCCGCCCGCCTCCGCGAGGTCGCGGCGGATGTGCACCGCCTCCTGGGCGGGCCCCACCGCGTCCCGGGGCCGGCCCAGCTCGGCCAGTCGCACCCCCAGGTTGGACAGCGAGTCGCCCAGGTCGGCGAGGTACCGGTCCGGGTGCCTCCGCGCCAGGTCGCGGCGCAGGTCCGCGGCCTCCTGGTCCAGCGGGAGCGCCTCGGCGGGTCGGCCGAGGCCCGAGTAGGTCACCCCCAGGTTCGACAGCGACCCCGCCAGGTCGGCGACAAGGCCGTCCTTGCGGTCCTGCTCCACCAGCGTGCGCCGGATCGCCACGGCCTCCCGCTGCACCGGGAGCGCCTGCTGCGGGCGGCGCAGCTCCGAGTACACCGCGCCCAGGCGGGACAGCGCCTGCCCCAGCTCGGGCAGGTAGCGGTCGCCGGCATGGTCCCGGACCAGGACGCGCCGCAGGTTCACCGCCTCCAGCGCCGGCGGGAGCGCCTCCGCCGGCCGCCCCAGCTCCACGTACCGTGACGCGAGCTCGGCAAGGACCCTGGCGAGCGCCGGCACGTCACGCTCCGAGTGGGCCTGGGCGGCCACGCGGAACGCGTCGCACGCCTGCACCGTCACCGGGAGCGCGGCGGCCGTGCGGCCGTGCGCCGCCAGGGATCCCGCGAACCGCTCCAGGGCGCCGGCCAGCCCGCGCAGGTGTCGCTCGCGGTCGCGCGCGACGAGGGTGCGCCGGAGCTGCAGCGCCTCCTCCTGCGCCGCCAGCGACCCGGCGCCGTCCCCGGCCGCCGTCAGCGTCGCGGCGAGCAGGTCGACGGCCCGCACGGTCCCGGCGAGGAACCGGCCGGGGCGGCCGGTCGCCAGGGAACGCCAGAGTGCGACCGACTCGTCGGCGCAGGCCCGGGCAGGAGCCGCCTGGCCGAGCTCGTGGTGGGCGGCGCCGAGATCGGTGAGCGCCCCGGCGAGGTCCGGCACGTGGCGGTCGCCGTCGTCGGCCACCAGGGCCCGGGCGATGTCCGCCGCCTCCTGGCGGGCGGCGAGCGCCTCGTCGCGCCGCCCGAGGTCGGCCAGCGCGTCGCCGAGCTCCCGGAGCAGGGTCGTCACGATGGTGCGGTCCTCCGGGTCGACCTTGTCGAGGACCCGTTCCAAGAGGTCCGCGCGGAGCCCGGCGAGCGCCGGCGAGGCGTCCGGCAGGGCGCCCGCGACGGCGGCGAGCAGGTCCCCCTCGTCCGGCATCCGCTCGACCAGGTCCTCGAGCAGCCCGGCCACGGGCGCGAAGGCCTCCGCGTCATCAGGGAGCTCGTGCAGTGCGCGGGCGAGGATCGCGGCCAGGTGGAAGGAGTCCTGCTGGTCGAGAACGGTCAGCCGGGCGCGCGCGGCGCGCGGCGCCGCCACGACCTCGTCGATCACGCGGCGCCCGGTGATCCGGTCGGGGCCCGACGGGCCGGCCCCCGGGTCGGACGCGGCGCCCGCCCGGCGCTCCAGCGCGAGCAGGTCGGTGAGGGCACCCGACACGTCGACGACGATCTCGTCGACAGGCGCTGCGGGGTCGACCGCGTCCGCCTCGCCCGTCCCGGCGGGGGCTCCGTCGTCGGGCCGCGGTGCTGTGAGCACACCGACGAGCGCCGCCGCGTGCAGGTCCAGCACCCGCGGCACGGGCCCCCGCACCAGGACCCGGACGCGCGGCACGGGGACGTCCAGCGCGGCGGCGAACGCGCGCACCGCCGCCTCCGCAACCGCGGCGTGGTCCTGGCCCGGCGTGAGCCGCGGGCCCAGGTCCGTGGTCACGGCGTCCTCGACGAGGGCGCGCACCGCCGGGCTGTCGGACTCCCGTCGCGACCACCACGGGCCGTCCTCGCGGGCGAGGACGAGCACGCGGACGTGCGTGTCGCGGACGGCGGACAGCGCGGCCAGGAGCGTCCCGAGCCCTCGGCGGGTCTCGCCGCGGTCGAGGACGAGGAGGACGCGACGCGCCCCCGGGTCGGAACGCAGGTACCGCTCGGCGGCAGCGGCCTCCTCACCGTCGGGCACGTCGACGCACAGCCAGCCGTCCGAGGAGAGCCTGCGGGCCAGCTCGGCCGCGAGCCTGGTCTTCCCCACGCCGCCCGACCCCAGCAGCAGGCGCACGCGCCCGGCCCGCCCGGCCCAGCACCACGTCGTCAGCTCGTCGAGCTCCGCGACCCGGCCCCGGAACGGCACGATCGCCCGGGCGGGAGAGAGCAGGGCGGCCGGGCCCCGGGCCGGCTCCGCAGAGTCCGTCACGTCCCGCCTCGTGGCCCGACGCCGGAGCCCGCCGACCGCGTCCAGCCGCGCCCTGGCGCTGCTCACGACGCCCCGCAGGGCACGGACAGACGACTGCGAGCGCGCCGAGCCGACCGTCCCGTCCATGACGGACAAGTCAACGCCACTCGGGCGCCTCGTGCGACCCGGACACGCCGCCCACGGAAGACACGCCGGACAATCTTGTCCGCTCCTGCCCGCCGGGAGCAGCATCCGGGCCGGATCGCCCGCGCGAGGTTGTTCTCGGGGGGGCCGGCAGGGCTCACACCGGGCGGGCCAGCGCCTCGTGGACCAGGCGCAGCACGTGCAGCGATCGGTCATGGTCCGCCTCGAACCGGACCGGGTCGCGGTGCGCGAGCTGCTCGCGGATCAGGACCGCCTCCCGGGCCGGCGGGAGCGCCTCGCCGTGCCGCCCGAGCTCGGCGAGCGTGGCGGCCAGGTTGGTCAGGGACTGGGCCAGGTCGGGCAGGTAGCAGCCGGGCCGCACCTCCGCGAGCTCTCGCCGCAGCCGGACCGCCTCCGCGGCGGGCTCCACCGCGTCGGCTGCCCGGTCCAGGTCGAGGAGGGTGGCTCCCAGGTTGGTGAGGCACGCCGCGAGGTCCGGGAGGTACCGCTCCGCGTTGTCCGCCATGAGGCGCCGCAGGATCCCGACGGCTTCCTCCGTGGGGAGCAGCGCGTCCGCGGGGCGGGCCAGCTCCGAGAGCCGGACGCCGAGGTTGGTGAGGGAGCCGGCGAGCGTCGGCTCGTGCAGCGCCCGGTTCCCCGCCGCGAGCGTGCGCCGGATCTCCACGGCCTCCTGCTCCACGAGCAGCGCGTCGACGACCCGCTCCAGCCGGGACAGCGTCACGCCGAGGTTCGACAGCGACGCGGCCAGGTCGGGCAGGTAGCGCTCCCCGCTCTCCTCGGCGAGCCGACGCCGCAGCTCCACGGCCTCACGCTCCACGGGCAGCGCGTCGAGGGTGCGGCCCACGCGGGAGTAGAGCGCGCCGAGGTTCGACAGCGACAGCGCGACGTACGGCAGGTAGGCGCTGGCGTCGGCCGCGAACCTCCGCCGGATCGCCAGCGACTCCTCGCTCGCCGCGATCGCCTCGTCGGTGCGACCGACCTCGGCGAGGCGGGCGCCGAGGTTGGACAGCGCGCTCGCCAGGTCCGGCCCGTGCAGCTCCGGGTTGTCCGCCGCCAGCGCGCGCCAGTGCGTCACGGCCTCGTCGGTGCAGCGGTAGGCCTCGTCGAGACGCCCCAGCTCGGCGTGCCGTCGGCCCAGGTTCCACAGCGCCTTCGCGAGCCGCGCCCGGTGCTTGCCCGGGTCGGTCGCCTCGAGCTCCCGGAACATCGCCACCGCCTCGGTGGCAGGGTCGACCGCCTCCGCCGGGCGGCCGAGGGCCCCGAGAGTCACCCCGACGTTCTGCAGCGTCCGGGCGAGGAGCGGCCGGAACCGCTCCGGGCGGTCCTGCGCCAGCTCCCGGTAGATGCCGGCCGCCTCGAGCTCGGCCGCCATCGCGCCCTCTGCGTCACCGACCTGCCACACGATCACGCCGTACGACACGAGCGTCTCCGCGAGGTCGGGCAGGTACCGGGCGGGGCGGGCGACGGCGCGCTCGCGCGGGTCCGGGCGGGCGGGGCGGGCGGGGCGGGCGGGGCGGGCGGGGCGGTCCGCGGCACGCTCGCGCCGCAGCCGGAGCGCCGCCTCGACATGGACGAGCGCCTCGTCCGGCCGGCCGCTCTGCTCCAGGGCGGCTGCCAGGACGTCGTGCGCGGTGGCGCGCGCCGCGTCGTGCGCGTCGGCGTCGGCGTCGGCGTGGGCGTCGGCGTCGGCGTCCAGCAGGTCGAGGGCGCGGCGGGCGAGCCGTGCCCGCGCGGCGGAGACCGGGGCCGACGGGAGCGCCAGGGCGGCGGCCAGCGGCTGCAGCACGCGGACGTCGTCGGGCACGAGGTCGCACACCCGGTCGAGCAGCGCCACGACGGCCTCGAAGGCGGCGGACCGCCCGGCAGGGTTCCCGTCGTGCCTGCCGACCGGTCGTGGGGGGGTCGGCCATCGTGTGTGCCAGGAACATGACGGCCCGGGCCGCCTGGGTGCCGGAGATCCGCGCGCCGGGCGGCAGGAGCCGATCTCCACCGGTGTGATCGGTGCCCGGGACCCCTCCCTGGCCCGCGAGCTGGTCGACCAGGTGCCACTGGGCGAGCCGGTCGGGCAGGAGGCCGGTGAACGGCCGCGTGTCACCGGGCGCGGGCGGGAAGGTGGAGGCGAGGAAGGCGCTCAGGATCTTCACCTCGTCGTCCGACGCGTCCCTGAGGACCGCCCGCAGGAGGTCGCGCGCCTCGGTCGCGTCGGCCGCGCCGAAGAGGGTCGCGACCGCGACCGCGTGCGGCACCCGCTCGCTCTCCGGCGCCGGGATGCCCAGCGCCAGCGCGGTGAGCCCGGCGGCCCGGGCCCAGGCCCGCCGCTCGTGCCGGAGCAGGTCGGCCAGCCCCGCCGACGGCCGCACGGTCACCGGCCGCGCGCCGGCCACACCGGCCGCAGCGGCCACGCCGACCCCTCCGGCCCCACCGCCCCCACCCGACCCGCCGACGTCACCGAAGCCGTGGGCGGGCCCGCCCCGCACCCCGCCCCGCACCTCGCCGAGGACCGCGGCGAGCGCCGCGGCATGCAGGTCCAGGATCCGCCCGTTCCCGGTGTCCGACGGCGCCACGTGGAGCGTCGGCGGGACGACGCCGAGCACGTCCGCGAAGGCGGCCGCCGCGTCCACGAGGATGCTCGCGTCCGACTGCGCGGGGTGCGTCGCGACCGGGAGGTCGGTGCCCTGGTACGCGCGGTCGAGCACCTCCCCTGCTGCTCCTCCGAGGAGGCGCTGCCACCACTCGCCGGCCCCGCGGGCGAGGAGCAGCACCCGCACGGCGCGGGCGTCGGCGTCGGCCACCGCGGTGATCAGGTCGCTGAGCGGCGGCCTGGCGTCTGCCTCGTCGACGACGAGGAGCGTCCGGCCCGGCCCGAGCGCGGCGGCCGCCAGCGCCTCGTCGCCCTCGAGGACCGGAACCACGGCCCACCCCGACCGCGCGAGCCGAGCCGTCAGCTCGGCCGCGAGCCTCGTCTTGCCGACTCCGCCCGCCCCCGTGACGAGCCGCACGGCGACGCGCTCGCGCGACCGTGCCCAGGACTCGAGGGCGGCCAGCTCCTGGGTACGCCCCACGAACGGCACGATGCGGCGCTCTGGCGCGAGCAGGCTCGCCGGGCTGTGCCCTCCAGAGGCCGGCTGCCACGCAGGGCGCTCCGCCGGGTCTCCCCCGCGGCCCTGCCGGAGCCTCGCGAGGAAACCGGGAATGTCCACGACCGACCAGTCAAGCGCAGGCCGCCCGACACGACCACACCTGCCGTCATACGGGGTCATGAAAAGAATTTTCCCGATGTCGGTACCGGTCAGGCCGGAGCGGACGCCGCGACGGCCTGACGGCCCAGGCGTTCCTGCTCCTGCGCCAGGATGGTCCGGGCGAGCTCCGGCTCCGACACGTCGACCGCAGCGGGCGCGGAGTCGGTGATCTCCGACTGCCGCGCGAACTCCTCGAACAGGGCAGCCTTGGAGCCGAGGATCTCCATCATCCGCTGATCCACGGAGTCCTCCACCAGCAGGCGGTGCACCTGCACCGTGCGGGTCTGGCCCATGCGGTGGGCCCGCGCCACGGCCTGCGCCTCGATGGTCGGCTTGACCTGCGGCTCGCAGAAGATCACCACGGAGGCCGCCTGCACGTTGAGCCCCACGCCGCCGGCGGTGATCTGGCTGACCAGGACCCGCGGCCCGTCCGGGCGTGCGAGGACGTCGACCATCTCCTGCCGGTCGGCCACGGGCACCGACCCGGTGAGCGGCCCCACCGCCAGGTCGCCGAGCATCGTGGACACCTGCTGGAGCACGTTCAGGAAGTACGAGAACACGATGACGCGCCGACCGTTGGCGACCGCCTCGTCGACGAGCTCCCGCAGGCGGCGCAGCTTGGCCGAGTCCTCCGGGTGGGCCACGTCGAACGCCGCCCGGCGCATCGCCATGAAGTTGCCCGCCTCGACGGCGGCGCGGTACGCCGCGCCGTCGTGCTCGCCGAACCGGTCCCACTCCTCGACCTGGACCAGCCCGGGGAGCTCGGTGAGCACGTCCTCCTGGTTGCGCCGGAGGTAGGCCGGGGCCACGATCCGCCGGAACGCCTTGGCCCCGGAGAGGCCCGCCTGCGGGTCGAGCTGGCGCGCCACCTCGGGCTGGAGGTAGCCCACCATGTGGCGGAACTCGGCGACCTTGTTCTCCATCGGCGTGCCCGAGAGGAACAGCACCCTGTCCGCCCGGTCGGCCCAGGCGCGCACGGTCCGCCCGCGGATCGTGGCCGGGTTCTTGACGTAGTGCGCCTCGTCGACCACGAGCAGCGCCGGGCGGAGCGTGTCGTCGAAGGGGAGGCGGCCGAGCACCTCGAAGGTGGTGACGCCCACGCCGCCCTCCTCCGTCCAGCGGGACGCCGCGGCGTCCCGGTCGGTCCCGTGCAGCACGGTGGCGGTGAGCGCGGAGTGCCGACCGACCTCCCGCTCCCAGTTCGTCACCACGCTCGCCGGGCACACCACGAGGTGGTGCACCGGACCGGGCGCGGCGGTGGCGGTGAGGTGCGCCATCACGGCGAGAGCCTGCATCGTCTTGCCCAGGCCCATCTCGTCGCCCAGGATCGTGCGGCGCTGCACCAGGGCGTACCGCGCGCCGAAGGCCTGATAGCCACGCAGGGACGCGCGCAGCAGCGTCCGGTCGAGCGGCTGGTCCTCGACCCGGCGCACCACGTCCGCGGGCAGGAAGCCCTCGGCGGCCTCGTGGTCGTCCCCGAGGTCGGCGACCTGGCTCAGCAGCCCGTAGTACTCGGCAGAGCGCTGCTCGAAGTCGGCCCAGACGGCGGCGGCCTCCAGCGGCTGCCCGACAGCGGCGCGCACCTCCGCCGCGGCGACGACCAGCCCCGGGACGCCCGAGGAGTGCGACGTGGCGGTCGGCGGCGTGCGGCGCACCCCGTCCTCCGGGAGGCCGAGAAGGTCCGCGAGCGCCGTGACGGCCGCGAACGACGCGGTCCGGACGGGGGCGGGCGCGAACAGGCGCCGCAGCCAGCTGGTCGCGGGGCGTGCCGGGTCGAGGAAGGGCGGCGCCTCGACGGCGAGGCGCTTGGCGGTGTCTGTGTGCCGGTGGCGGGCGTCGGTGGCGAGGCCGAAGGCGTGCAGGGCCTGCACCAGGACGGTCGCGTAGGGGTCGTCGGGGTCCACGTCGATGCGGAACCGGAGCCCGGCGTCCACCTGGTCGGCGAGCTCGCGCGCGGCGGCGACGGCGAGCCGGGCGGTGCCCGCGCCGATGCCCTCCTCGACGAGCCGGTCGGTCCCGGCCACCAGGACCTGGGTCACGTGCCGGTACCCGGACTTCTCCAGGACGGTCACCTTGAGCTTCTTGCGCAGCTCCTCCAGCGCCGCGACGGGGACGGTGCGCAGCTCGGCGTGCACACGCACCTCGCGGACCGCTGTGTAGGCGGAGCGGACGTGCTCGCGCAGGTCGGCGTCGGCGGTCAGGACGAGGCGTGAGTCGTCGAGCCGGGCGTGGGCGTCGTCAAGGACGCGGCGGGCAGGTCCGGGCTTCCAGGTCTGGTCGGTCATCGGCCGGTCACTGTACCGGGATGGGGTGACATTCCGGTTTTCCACCGTTCCGTCGTGGCGACCATGCGGGTACGTTTGACGGCATGAGCAGACACGGTGGTGTCCCCGTCACGTCCGTCACCGAGCTCGAGGAGCTGGTGGGCCGCCCGCTCGCCCCCGCGCGCGACAAGACGCGCAGCTCCCTGCACGAGATCGACCGCCAGTGGCTCGCGGCGTCACGCCTGTGCTTCGTCGCGACGTCGGGCGCCGACGGCTCGCTCGACGTCTCCCCCAAGGGCGACCCCGCCGGGTCCCTCGTCCGCGTCCTCGACGACCGCACGATCGCGCTGCCCGAGCGGCCGGGCAACCGCCGCGCCGACGGGTTCCACAACCTCCTCGCCGACCCCCACGTGGGCCTCGTCTTCGTGATCCCTGGACGCGGCGACACCCTCCGGATCAACGGGACCGCGACGGTCGTCCGGGACGCCCCGTACCTCGCCGACCTCCAGGTCCGCCGGCACGTGCCCACCGTCGCCCTCGAGGTGGACGTCCACGAGGTCTTCTACCACTGCTCCAAGGCGTTCCTGCGCTCCCAGGCCTGGGACGCCGCGTCGTGGGAGCCGGACGCCGCCCCCCGCCGGGCGGTCATCTCGAAGTCGCTCGAGCGGCCCGACGACGCCCTCGAGACCCTCGACGACTACTACGGGCCGTCGTACGCGGAGAAGATCTACGGCTGAGCCGGCCTGCGGGCCAGCGCCCACCAGACGATGCCGCCCGTCAGCATCATGACGCCCACGATCCCGCCGCCGATCGCCACGAACCAGGCGGCGATCGTGCCGCCGAGCCCGGTGAAGAACTCCCGGAACCCGGTGCCCTCCGTCACGACGAAGGTCGAGCCCGCGGGCGCGTCGGGCGTCAGGACCGTGACGACGTAGTCGCCCGGCGTGGTGACCACGAGGTCCGCCACGGCGATCGCCTCGGCCCCACCCCGGCCGAAGCTCTGGGAGACCGCCGGCGAGGACACCGTGACGTCGCCGCCCGGGGTGACCGCGACGTCGTCGGCCGCCAGGAACTCGTCCTCGTCGCCCGAGACCTGCCACACCGTGTACCGGCCGGGCTCGGCGACCTCGAGCTCCGCCGAGCCACCCACGGGGCCGGAGGCCAGCGCGGCGGACCCGGGCCCGCCGTCGGCCGTGACGATGCCCGTCGGGACAGCGCGCAGGAAGAGCACCACAGCCACCACCACCGCGGCCAGCGCGACGAGCAGCACCGCGGCGCCCGCGAACGTGAGGATCTTGGCGCCGCGGGTGCTGCGCGGTGCGGGCGCGGGGCCCGGCGACGGCTGCGGGGCGGGGGCGGCGGTGGTCACCGCCCCATCCTGTCAGTAGGTGGTCAGCCCGTGGGCGCGGAACTGGTCGCGCACCCGCTCGGTGAGCTCCGCCGACGGCGGCACGGTCGCCTCGAGCGCGTACGGTCGCCCGAGCGCCGCCCACTTGGTGCGACCCATCTGGTGGAAGGGCAGCACCTCGACGCGGGAGACCGCGCCCGGACGGATCCGGTTCAGGGACGCCGCGTACGCGGCCACGCGCTCCACGTTGGCGGCGTCGTCGGTCAGCCCGGGCACCAGGACGAACCGCACCCAGATCTCCGGCCCGTCCACGGCGGCGGCGAGCCGCCGGCCGAACGCCAGGGTCGGCTCCAGCTTGCGGCCGGTCACCCAGCGGTACACGTCCGCGTCGCCGCTCTTCACGTCGAGCAGCACGAGGTCGGCGTCGGCGAGCATGGCGTCGGTGAGGTTGGCGCCGAGGTAGCCGGAGGTGTCGAGCGCGGTGTGCACGCCCAGCTCCTTCGCGCCGCGCAGGATCCGCGCGGCGAAGGCCGGCTGCATGAGCACCTCGCCGCCCGACAGGGTCAGCCCGCCGCCGGTCGCCCGGAACACCGGAAGGTACCGCCGCACGCGTGCCAGGACGTCGTCGGCCGTGACCAGCTCGCCGTCCCGCATCCGCAGCGTGTCGGGGTTGTGGCAGTAGAGGCACCGCAGCGGGCAACCGGCGAGGAACGTCGTGAGCCGCGTCCCGGGGCCGTCCACGGCGGTCACCAGCTCCCACGAGTGGACCGAGCCGACCTCCCCGCTCCGCATCCGGGCGAGGGTGTCCGACCGGGTCAGGGTCTCCGGCATCAGACCGCCCCGTGGAACGTGCGGCTCAGCACGTCGAGCTGCTGCTCGCGCGTGAGGCGCACGAAGTTGACCGCGTACCCGGACACCCGGATCGTCAGCTGCGGGTAGCTCTCCGGGTGCTCCATGGCGTCCAGGAGGGTCTCCCGGTTCAGGACGTTGACGTTCAGGTGGTAGCCGTCGCCGCCCACGGACGCGTCGAGCAGGCCGGTCAGGTTCGCCACCTGCTCCTCACGGGTGCGGCCCAGGCCGGACGGCACCACCGTGCTGGTCAGCGAGATGCCGTCCTGCGCCTCGCCGTACGGCAGCTTCGCCACCGACAGGGCCGAGGCGAGCATGCCGTGCGTGTCGCGGCCGTTCATCGGGTTCGCGCCCGGGGAGAACGGCTCGCCGGCGCGGCGCCCGTCGGGCGTGCTGCCGGTCGCCTTGCCGTAGACCACGTTCGACGTGATCGTCAGCACGGACTGGGTCGGCAGCGCGTCGCGGTACGTGCGGTGCTTGCGGATCTTCGACATGAAGGACTCGACGAGCTCGACGGCGTTGGCGTCGGCCCGGTCGTCGTCGTTCCCGTAGGTGGGGAAGGCGCCCTCGGTGACGTAGTCGACGACGACGCCGCGCTCGTCGTGCACGGGCGTGACCGTCGCGTACCGGATGGCCGAGAGCGAGTCCGCGGTGACGGACAGGCCGGCGATGCCGCAGGCCATGGTCCGGAGCACGTCGCGGTCGTGCAGGGCCATCTCGAGCCGCTCGTAGGCGTACCTGTCGTGCATGTAGTGGATGACGTTCAGCGCCTCCACGTAGGTGGCGGCGAGCCAGTCCATCGTCGTGTCGAGGCGGGCCCGGACGTCGTCGTAGTCGAGCGCGCGACCGGGCTCGACCGGCGGGAACGCGGGCGACACCTGCTTGCCCGACACCTCGTCCCGCCCGCCGTTGATCGCGTACAGCAGCGCCTTGGCGAGGTTCACGCGGGCGCCGAAGAACTGCATCTGCTTGCCCACGGCCATGGGGCTCACGCAGCAGGCGATCGCCGCGTCGTCGCCCCAGGCGGCCCGGATCTGGGCGTCGGACTCGTACTGCACCGCCGAGGTGTCGATCGACACCTGCGCGCAGAAGTCCTTGAACCCGCGGGGCAGGTCAGCGCTCCAGAACACCGTCAGGTTCGGCTCCGGGGCGGGGCCGAGGTTGTACAGGGTCTGCAGGTAGCGGAACGACGTCCTCGTGACGAGGGTGCGGCCGTCGTCGCCCATGCCGCCGATGGTCTCGGTGACCCACGTGGGGTCGCCGCTGAAGAGGGCGTCGTACTCGGGCGTCCGCAGGAAGCGCACGATCCGCAGCTTGATCACGAAGTCGTCGACGAGCTCCTGCGCCTGCTCCTCCGTGAGGCGGCCGGCCACCAGGTCCCGCTGGAGGTACACGTCGAGGAAGGTGGACGTGCGGCCCAGGGACATGGCGGCCCCGTTCTGCTCCTTGACCGCGCCGAGGTAGGCGAAGTAGAGCCACTGCACGGCCTCCCGCGCCGTGACGGCGGGCCGGGAGATGTCGTAGCCGTAGGACGCGGCCATCTCCTTGAGCTCGGCCAGGGCGCGGAGCTGCTCCGCGTGCTCCTCGCGGGCGCGGACCACCTCCTCGCTGAACGGCCGGGTGTCCAGGCTGAGCTTGTCGAGCTCCTTGGCCTCGATGAGGGCGTCGACGCCGTACAGCGCCACGCGGCGATAGTCGCCGATGATGCGGCCGCGGCCGTAGGCGTCGGGCAGGCCGGTGATGAGGTGGCTGCTGCGGGCGGCGCGCACGGCGGGCGGGTAGGCGTCGAACACGCCCTGGTTGTGGGTCTTGCGGTGCTTCGAGAAGGTCTCCCGCAGCACGGGGTCCACCTCGTAGCCGTACGTCTCGAGCGAGGTCTCGACCATGCGCCAGCCGCCGTTCGGCATGATGGCGCGCTTCAGCGGGGCGTCCGTCTGCAGGCCGACGATCAGCTCGGCGTCCTTGTCGATGTACCCGGGCGCGTGCGCGGTGATGCCCGCGGGCGTGTGCGGGTCGACGTCGTAGACCCCCTTCTCACGCTCCTCGGGGAACATCGCCGACAGCGTCCCCCAGACGTGGGTGGTGCGCGCCGTCGGGCCCGCCAGGAAGGCGGCGTCGCCCTCGTAGGGGGTGTAGTTGCGCTGGATGAAGTCCCGTACGTCGACGTGGTCCTGCCACGGCCCGGAGACGAAGCCGTCCCAGGCCGGGTGCAGGGCGTCGGTGCCCGACGCCGGTCGGTCGCCCTGGGTGCGCGAGGCGCCGTCGGTCCGGGTCGTCTCCGTGGTCATTGCCGCTCCTTGTCCGCTGAAATCCCTTCCTCTCTAAGGTAAGACCACATGGCTCGACGGGGCCAGACCACGGATTGTCTCGTCGCTCACAGGCGGTCCTGTCTCGCGGCGGGCCCGAGCCGGGCCCGGCTGTCCGTGTGAGACTGCCAGCGTGACGCGGACGATGGGTGTGGAGGAAGAGCTGCTGCTGGTCGACCGGGAGGGCGCGCCCGTCCCGCGGGCCCAGGCGGTCCTCGACGGCGCCGAGCCCGCCGACGGCCCCCTCGAGGCGGAGTTCATGGAGGAGCAGATCGAGACGGCGACGCCGCCGCACGCGAGCCTCACCGAGATCGCGGCGTCGCTCCGCGCCGGGCGAGCGGGCGCGCAGGCCGCCGCCGACCGCGAGGACGCCCGCGTCGTAGCCGTCGCCACGTCGCCGCTGCCGTTCGCGGGCACCACGGTGTCGAAGCTCCGGTACCTCACGGCGCGGGCCGCGTTCGGGATCACCGCCCGCGAGCAGCTGACGAGCGGCTGCCACGTGCACGTGGCGGTGGCCGACGACGCGGAGGGTGTCGCGGTGCTCGACCGCATCGGGCCCTGGCTCGCGCCGCTGCTCGCCATCTCGGCCAACTCGCCCTACTGGCAGGGCGTGGACTCCGGGTATGCGAGCTTCCGGTCGCAGGTCTGGGCGCGATGGCCGACAGCCGGGCCGACACGGCTCTTCGGCACCCCGGAGGTCTACCACGCGGCGGTCGAGGCGCTCGTCGGCACGGGCACGATCCTGGACCCGGCGATGGTGTACTTCGACGCGCGGCTGTCGGCCACCTACCCCACGGTCGAGATCCGCGTGGCCGACGTGTGCCTCTCCGCCGACACCGCCACCCTCCTCGCCGCGCTCGCCCGCGGCCTCGTGGAGACCGCTGCCCGGTCCGTCGACGACCCGGCGCCCGACGTCCCCGTCGAGATCCTCCGGACCGCGCACTGGCGCGCGGGCCGGTCAGGGCTCTCCGGCGAGCTGGTGGACCCGCGGACCTGGCGTCCCGCCCCCGCCCACGACGTGGTCGGGGCGCTCGTGGACCACGTCCGCGACGCGCTCGTCGACGCCGGCGACCTCGACGCGGTCACCGAGCTGCTGGGTGCCCTGTGGGCTGCGGGCGACGGGGCCGCCCGGCAGCGCGCGTGGGCCGCGGCGGCCGACGGCGACCTGGGCGCGGTGGCGCTCCGAGCCGCGGACGAGACCCTCGCCTGAGCCCTGCACGCGCGTGCGCCCTCGCGTGATCGGCAAAACGTTGCATGATCGGCAGTTCGAACTACCGATCATGCAACGAACTACCGATCACGTGGCGGGTCGGGGCGCGCGTCAGACCAGCGCCAGCGCCCTCAGCGCGTCGCGGGTCGCGTCCGCCGCCGTCATGCGCTGCGCCGTGGCGATCTGGTCGATGCTGGCGTGGTCGAGGAACTCGACCGACAGCCCCAGGTGCACGTGCGGCGTCCGCACGCCCTGCTCGCCGGCCCGCTGGGCCAGCATGGCGCCGATGCCGCCGTCGACCACGCCGTCCTCGACCGTGACGACGAGGTCGTGCTCCCCGGCCAGCTTCACGAGCGCCGCCGGGACGGGCAGCACCCACGTGGGCGAGGCCACGGTCACGTCCACGCCGTGGGCCGCGAGCGCCTCGCCGGTGTCGAGCGCCGTGCCGCACATCGAGCCGACGCCGACCACGAGCACGCGCCGCGCCGTCGTCCCGCCCTGCGCCGCAGCACCAGCACCCGCCGCAGCGCCCTGCCCGGCCACGACACCCCGCCCCCGACTCCGCGGCGCGGCGTCGTACCGCGCGACGACGTCCACGCCGTCGAGCTCCTCGACGGCCGGGATCTCCCCGCGCAGGGCGCCCTTCGGGTACCGCACGACGGTGGGGGCGTCGTCGACGTCGACGGCGGCGCGCAGCGCGGTGCGGAGCGTCGCCTCGTCGCGCGGCGCGGCGAGGCGCAGGCCGGGGACGATACGCAGCATGGCCATGTCCCACATGCCGTTGTGGGAGGCGCCGTCCTCGCCGGTGATGCCGGCGCGGTCGAGCACGAAGGTGACGCCGGCCTTGTGCAGGGCGACGTCCATGAGGACCTGGTCGAACGCGCGGTTGAGGAACGTCGCGTAGACGGCGACGACGGGGTGCAGCCCGGCGTACGCCATGCCTGCCGCGGAGGTGGCGGCGTGCTGCTCGGCGATGCCAACGTCGAACGTGCGCTCGGGGAACGCCTCGGCGAACGGCGCGAGGCCCACGGGGTGCAGCATCGCGGCGGTGATGGCGACGACGTCGGGCCGCCGTCGGCCGATCTTCACGATCTCGTCGGCGAAGACGGAGGTCCAGCCGAACCGAGACGGCGCCACGGGCAGGCCCGTCTCGGGGTGGATGACGCCCACGGCGTGGAAGCGGTCGGCGACGTCCTGCTCGGCGGGCGTGTAGCCGCGGCCCTTCTCGGTGATGGCGTGCACGATCACGGGGGCGCCGTACGCCCGGGCGCGGCCGAGCGCGTGCTCGAGCGCGGCGACGTCGTGCCCGTCGACCGGGCCGATGTACTTGATGCCGAGGTCCTCGAACATGCCCTGCGGCGCGACGACGTCCTTGAGGCCCTTCTTCAGGCCGTGCAGCCAGCCGTAGGCGAACCGGCCGGGCGCCCCGGAACGCGTCAGCGTGCGCTTGCCCCAGTCGAGGAACGCCTCGTAGCCGCGGGTGGTCCGCAGGGTGTCGAGGTGGTTCGCGAGGCCGCCGATGGTGGGCGAGTAGGAGCGGCCGTTGTCGTTCACGACGATGACCAGGCGCCGCTCGCGGCTCTCGGCGATGTTGTTGAGCGCCTCCCAGGCCATGCCGCCGGTCAGGGCGCCGTCGCCGATGACGGCGACGACGTGGCGGTCGTCGCGGCCCTGCACCAGGTTGGCCTTGGCGATGCCGTCGGCCCAGGAGAGGGCGGTGGAGGCGTGGGAGTTCTCGACCACGTCGTGCTCGGACTCCGCGCGGCTCGGGTAGCCGGACAGGCCGCCGCGCTTGCGGAGCGCGGAGAAGTCCTGGCGCCCGGTCAGCAGCTTGTGCACGTACGACTGGTGGCCCGTGTCGAACACGAACGTGTCGCGCGGGGACTCGAAGACGCGGTGCATCGCGATGGTCAGCTCGACGACGCCGAGGTTGGGGCCCAGGTGGCCGCCGGTGCGCGAGACACGGTCCACGAGGAAACGCCGGACCTCCTCGGCGAGCTCCGGCATCTGGCCGGGCGTCAGTGCCCGCACGTCCTCCGGCGAGCGGATTCCGCTCAGCAGACCCATGCCATCGTCCTTCCACAAGTACGGGTGCCCGACGCCGATCGCTCGCCCCGGGCGCATCGGCTCACCTTAATGGCGCGCCTCCCTCCACGATGCCACGATCACGGTCCCTTGATCGTTCCTCCACATCGATGTGACCGGAACCATAGGTTCTGCACCGGTAGTTGTTTAGCATCAAGTACGTGCGTTTCCTGCCGGGGCAGACCCCCACCACCGACCTCACCTACGGCGACGTCTTTCTCGTCCCGTCCCGCTCCGACGTGACGTCGCGGTTCGACGTGGACCTGTCGCCCGACGACGGCACGGGGGCGACCCTCCCCGTCGTCGTCGCCAACATGACCGCCGTGGCCGGCCGCCGCATGGCCGAGACCATCGCCCGTCGTGGCGGCATCGCGATCCTGCCGCAGGACGTCCCGGTCGACGTCGTGGCCGCGGTGGTCCGGGACGTGAAGTCCAAGGACCCCGTGGTCGAGACGCCCGTGGTGGTCGCCCCCGGCGACACCGTGCACACGGTGCTGACCCTGCTGGGCAAGCGCTCGCACGGGGCGGCCGTGGTGCTGGAGGACGGCCGCCCCGTGGGCATCGTCACCGCCGACGACTGCCGCGACGTGGACCGTTTCACCCAGGTGCGCCAGGTCATGACCGAGGACCCGCTGGTGCTCGACGCCGAGCTGCTGGACGGGCACGGGGCCGAGGGCCTGGAGCGCGCGTTCGACATCCTGCACGGCGCCCACCTGTCGGTGGCGCCCGTGGTGCGCGACGGCCGCCTCGCGGGCGTCCTGACCCGCAAGGGCGCGCTGCGCTCCTCGGTCTACTCCCCCGCGCTCGACGCGGACGGCCGGCTCCGGGTAGGCGCCGCCGTCGGCATCAACGGCGACGTGGCGGCCAAGACGAAGGACCTGCTCGCCGCGGGGGTCGACGTGCTCGTCGTCGACACCGCGCACGGTCACCAGACC
The DNA here is from genome assembly GCF_003946865.1 of Antribacter gilvus. Lineage (GTDB taxonomy): Bacteria > Actinomycetota > Actinomycetes > Actinomycetales > Cellulomonadaceae > Antribacter > Antribacter gilvus. Next base: position 65,691 of record NZ_QXTH01000013.1, on the reverse strand, counting down.
AAGATGCTGCAGGCGCTCGAGGCCGTGCGGTCCGTGGACCCGGCCGTCCCGGTCGTGGCCGGCAACGTCGTCACGGCGGACGGCGTGCGCGACCTCGTCGCGGCCGGCGCCGACATCCTCAAGGTGGGCGTGGGCCCCGGCGCCATGTGCACCACCCGCATGCAGACGGGCGTGGGCCGGCCTCAGTTCTCCGCGGTGCTGGAGTGCGCGGCCGCGGCCCGCGAGCTCGGCAAGCACGTGTGGGCCGACGGCGGCGTGCGGCACCCTCGCGACGTCGCCCTCGCCCTGGCGGCGGGCGCCTCGCAGGTGATGATCGGCTCCTGGTTCGCCGGCACCTACGAGTCGCCCGGCGACCTGCGCGAGGACGGCAACGGCCGCCTCTACAAGGACTCGTTCGGCATGGCGTCCGCGCGCGCCGTCGCCGCACGCATCGCGGGTGCCGGGACCGCGTTCGCGCGCGCCCGGAAGGCCCTCTACGAGGAGGGCATCTCCACCGGGAAGATGTACCTCGACCCGGCCCGGCCGGGCGTCGAGGACCTGCTCGACGAGATCACGTCCGGCCTGCGCTCCTCCTGCACGTACGCGGGCGCGCGGACGCTCGGCGAGTTCGCCGAGCGCGCCGTGGTGGGCGTCCAGTCGGCTGCCGGATATCAGGAGGGCATGCCCGTCGCCACGAGCTGGTGACGCGTTAAGGTCGGGCGATGATGCTCTCCGCCCGCACGCAGCTCGCCGACCTGGTGGCGAGGGGTTTCGAGGGGCCGTGGAAGCACGCCCGTGGCTCGTTCACCGGGGAGGCGCGGCCGGCGTCGGTCCTGGTGCTCTTCGGGGTGCTGGACGGGCTGGCGAGCACCCACGAGGCGCAGGCCCTGGCGGTGTCGCACGACCTCGACGTGCTCCTGCTCGCCCGCGCGACCACGCTCCGCAGCCACGCGGGCCAGGTCGCGTTCCCCGGCGGCGGCGCCGACCCGGGCGAGGACGCCGTCCAGGCGGCCCTGCGCGAGGCCGTGGAGGAGACAGGCCTGGACGCCGCGGGCGTCGAGGTGCTGGGCACCTTCGACCCGCTGCCGATGCCCGTCTCGAACCACCTCGTCACGCCCGTGCTGGCCTGGTGGGCCAAGCCCACCCCGGTGCGCGTGGTCGACGTCGCCGAGTCCTCGCACGTGTTCCGCGCCCCGGTGGCCGACCTCCTCGACCCGGTGAACCGGCGCACCGTGGTGCTGCGGCGGTCGGGGCGCACGTACCGCGGCCCGGGCTTCCTCGTGCACGCCGACGGGACCGAGCACCTCGTGTGGGGGTTCACCGCAGGGATCCTCGACGCCCTGTTCGACCAGCTCCGCTGGACCGAGGAGTGGGACCAGGAGCAGGAGCTCGAGCTCTGATGGTCGCCGCCGAACTCGACGTCACCGTCGATCTCGCGCGCGCCCTGCTGGCCGAGCAGCACCCCGACCTGGCCGGGCTGCCGCTGGACGTCGTCGCCAACGGCTGGGACAACGTGATGCTGCGGCTCGGCGACGACCTCGCGCTGCGCCTGCCCCGGCGCGGGGTGGCCGCCCAGCTCGTGGTGAACGAGCAGCGGTGGCTCGCGTCGCTCGCCCCGCGCCTGCCGGTCGTGGTCCCCGCCCCCGTGCGGGTCGGTGCGCCGAGCGACGCGCTCGGCTACCCGTGGCCGTGGAGCGTGGTGCCGTGGGTCGGCGGGCGGCGCGCCGCCGACGTGCCCCTGGGGTCCCGAGACGGCCTGGCCGGGCCGCTGGCCCGGTTCGTCGCGGCCCTGCACGTCCCCGCGCCCGCGGACGCCCCGGCGAACCCGGTGCGCGGGGTCCCGCTCGGCACGCGCACCGCGGCGGTGCGCCGCCGCGCGGACCAGGGCCTGCTGCCCGACGCCGGTCGGGTCCTCGCGCTGTGGTCGCACCTCGTGGAGTCGCCCGCCTGGGCGGGCCCGGCCGTGTGGCTGCACGGCGACCTGCACGCCGGCAACGTGCTCGTGTCCGACGACGGCGGTCTGGCCGCCGTCGTCGACTTCGGCGACCTGACGTCCGGCGACCCCGCCACAGACCTGGCCACGGCGTGGCTGGTGCTCGGCCCCGCCGGGCGCTCGGCGTTCCGGGCCGCCCTCGCCGCGCTCTACCCGGCCGACGACCCGGTGTGGCTGCGGGCCCGCGGCTGGGCGCTCACGATGTCGACGTCGATGTTCGAGTCCGGGCCGGAGAACGCCTGGATCCGCCGGATGGGCGAGGAGTCGCTGGAGCAGGTGCTCGCCGACGCATGACGGGCGCCACGGGCGGGCGCCGACGCCGGGCTTGCCGGCGCCGGGCTTGCCGGCCGGGCCGATACTGGGCAGATGGCGAACCTGACCGACTGGACCGAGAGCGATCCCGTGGCCTACGTCGAGGGTGTCGCGCACGCCGGGCGGCGGCGTGACGCGCTGACCCTCCTCGACCTCATGGAGCGGGCGACGGGCGCCGCGCCGCGCATGTTCGGCGGCTCCATCGTGGGGTTCGGCGAGTACCGGTACCGCTACGCGAGCGGGCACTCGGGCCACGCGCCCGCGGCCGGGTTCTCTCCGCGCAAGGCCGCGACGACGGTCTACCTGGCGGAGGGCGTCGGCGCGCACGAGGACCTCCTGGCACGGCTCGGCCCGCACACCACCGGGGTGGGCTGCCTCTACCTCAAGGACCTGGAGCAGGTCGACCTGGCCGTGCTCGAGGAGATCGTGCGCCGCTCGTACGCGACGGTCACCGCCGAGACGTTCGGACAGCGGGCGCGGGACTCCTCGGCGGAGGGCTGAGGCGGTCGCTCCGCGCCCTCAGACCAGGGCCGCCGGGTCGGCCCCTCGGGCCGTGAGGGCGGTGCGGAGGGCGGTCATCGCACGGTCGTAGGCGAGCTCGTCGTGGTGCAGCAGCGATGCGTCGTTGGCACGCGCGTAGAGCGCGGCCACCTCGAAGACCACCTGGTCGGGATCCGTCCCGGCGTCGAGGTGCTCGCGCCGGACCGCCTCGACGACGAGTGACCGGAGGTAGCCCTCCCACTCCCGCTCCTCGCGCGCAACGGCGTCCCGGACCGGACCGGTCGTCCGGGCGTCGAACTCGGCGGCCACGGAGCGGAAGAAGCAGCCGCCCTCGAAGACCCGGTCCCGGGAGTGCGCCAACCAGAGCGTGAGGATGCGCCAGAGCCGGGGAAGACCCTTGGCCGAGTCGATGCCCGGGACCACCACGGCCTCGACGAAGACCTCGCGGGCCCGGTGGATGGTCGCCAGCTGCAGCTTCTCCTTCGAGCCGAACAGGCCCGAGATGCCGCTCTTGTTGACCGGCGTCGCGGCCGCGAGCCGCCCCAGCGAGAGCGAGTCGAGCCCCGCGACCGACGCCTCCTGCACCGCACGGTCCAGCACGGCCCGGCGGGTGCGGTCGCCGCGGGCGCGGCGGCCGTCGACCGGCTCGCTCGCGTGCTCGCGCTCGTGGCCCGGCTCCTGGCCCGGCTCGTGGCCCGGCTCGTGGCCCGGCTCGTGGCCCGGCTCGTGGCCCGGCTCGTGGCCCGGATCCTGGGCCTTGGCCCAGGTCTGGTCCGGCGTGAGCGTCGTCTCGGGGTACATGGTGACAAGTGTACGACCGTTCGTATAGTGTGCGAACGGTCGTACAGATTTCTGCGACGAGAGCATCCGCCGCGCCCTCAGGAGGCCCCTCATGCCACGCGTCCACCCCCTCGTCCGCACAGCGTTCGCCACGCTCGGCACGGTGGCCCCGCCCGTCGCGCTCGCGGCGTCGGTCGCCGCGTTCCGCCGGGTCGGCCCACCCACCCCGGTCCGCTCCACCGACCGCCCGGTGCACGACCGCGCGCGACGGGGCGAGCTGGCGGTGCGCGGCGAGCGCGTCGCCACCTACGCGTGGGGCGACCCCGCCGCTCCCCCCGTCCTCGTGGTCCACGGCTGGCAGTCGCGGGCGTCGCGCCTCGCCGCGATCGTCACCGACCTGGAGGCCGCGGGCTTCCGCCCGGTCGCGTTCGACGCCCCCGCGCACGGCGACTCCTCCGGCCGGTTCACGACGATCCTGGACTTCCTCGAGATCCTGCAGCGGCTGCGCGACGACACCGGCGAGCCCCAGGCCGTGGTGGGCCACTCGTTCGGCGCCTTCGCCGGCGGGATCGCCCTCCACGAAGGGCTGGGCGCCCACGGCTTCGTCGGTATCGCCTCCGCCGCCCGCTTCGACCTGCTGAGCGACACGTTCGCCGCCACGGTCGGTCTGCCGACGTCGCTGTACGAGCGGCTCGCGGGGCGCATCGCCACGGCCGTGTTCCCCGACGAGCCGGACCCCCGGCGCCGGTTCGACCTCCTCGCCCGGCCCGCCCCGGCGCACGTCCCCGCCCTGTTCGTCCAGGACGCCGACGACCACGAGGTGAGCCTCGGCTTCGCCCGGCGCCTCCACGCCGCGCACCCGAGCAGCCGCCTCGTGGTCACCTCGGGGCTCGGGCACAACCGCGTCCTGGACGCCCCGGCGGTCCGCGCGGAGATCCTGGCCCACGTGGTTGCCGCGGCCCCGGTCACGACGGGTGAATCCCGCCCCGGATCACGTGGGCGATATCACAACCACCAGCAGGTCTCTTGAGAGTTCCATTACCCTGTGTCCGGTTCATCCGGGATCGTCCAGGGGGTACGACATGGTGGAACATCTGCGTGACGCTGCCACGGCAGCGGCGGCTTTCGGCCTTCCGGCCTTCCTGTGGCTCGCGTGGGCGGTGCCGCACACGACCCGCAGACGCCAGCTAGGAGTCGTCGCGCTCGCCGGGTTCGCGGCGGCCACTACCGTGGCCGGCATCGCCCTCACGATCGCCCGGTGGGACGAGCCGACGGCGCTCACCGCCCCCCTCGTGAGCGTCTACCTCGTGGTCCTGGCCCTGCACGCCGCAGTCGTCCGGGTGTGCGCCGGCTTCGCGTCGAAGCGCGGCAAGGCCGACCTGGTCCCCACCCTCGTGGCCGTGCTCGGCAGCCCGCACTTCTTCGTGCTGGGCGAGCTGCTCAGCTTCCCCGCCCTCGGCCTGGGAGCCCTGGCGGCCACGGTGGCCGGTCTCCTGGCCGGCCCGGCGGCGAAGGTGGTCGGCACGCGCGGCCCCGCCACCGTCGGGGTCGTCACGGGCCTGGCGTTCCTCGCCACGTCGGCCGGAGCCCTGGCGGCCGCCGCGAGTTGACACGAGCCGAGCCGAGCCGAGCCGAGCCGACGCCGGCCGCCCGCCTCGGGGAGAGGCGAGCGACCGGCGTCGGGCACAAGATCGCGCGAGCGGGTCAGCCGACCAGCGACCGCAGCACGTACTGCAGGATGCCGCCGTTGCGGTAGTAGTCCGCCTCGCCCGGGGTGTCGATGCGCACCACGGCGTCGAACTCGACGACGGAGCCGTCCGCCTTGGCGGCGGTCACGTGGACCGTCGTCGGAGTGGTGCCCTCGTTCAGCGCGGTGATGCCGCTGATGTCGAAGGTCTCCGTGCCGTCCAGGCCCAGCGACCCGGCGTTCTCGCCCACCGGGAACTGCAGGGGCAGCACACCCATGCCGATGAGGTTCGAGCGGTGGATGCGCTCGAAGCTCTCGGTGATGACGGCCCGGACACCGAGGAGCGCGGTGCCCTTGGCGGCCCAGTCGCGGGACGAGCCGGAGCCGTACTCCTTGCCACCGAGCACCACGAGCGGGGTCCCCTGGGCGGCGTAGTCCTGCGCGGCGTCGTAGATCGTGTCCTGCGCGCCCTTCACGAAGTTGAACGTGAAGCCGCCCTCGACGCCGGCGCCCTCGTTCTCCGCGGCCAGGAGCTGGTTGCGGAGTCGGATGTTCGCGAACGTGCCGCGGATCATGACCTCGTGGTTGCCACGGCGCGAGCCGTAGGAGTTGAAGTCGCGACGCTCCACGCCGTGCTCGGCCAGGTACGTGCCGGCCGGGCTGTCCGCCTTGATGGAGCCGGCGGGGCTGATGTGGTCGGTCGTGACCGAGTCGCCGAGCTTCGCGAGCACGCGGGCGCCGGCGATGTCCGTGACCGGGTCCGGCGTGATGCCCATGCCGTCGAAGTACGGGGGCTTGCGCACGTAGGTCGACTCGGGGTCCCAGGCGAACGTGTCGCCCTCGGGGGTCTCGAGGGCGGCCCAGCGCTCGTCGCCCTTGAAGACGTCGGCGTAGTCGGAGACGAACATGCCGCGGTTGATCGATGAGGCGATCGTGGTCTCGACCTCTTCGGCGGTGGGCCAGATGTCGCGGAGGAACACCGGGTTGCCGGCATCGTCCCGGCCGAGCGGGTCGTGGTCGAAGTCGAACTCCATGGTGCCGGCCAGCGCGTACGCGATGACGAGCGGCGGCGACGCGAGGTAGTTCATCTTCACGTCGGGGTTGATGCGGCCCTCGAAGTTGCGGTTGCCCGACAGCACCGAGACGACCGCCAGGTCGTGCGTGTTGACGGCCTCCGACACCTTCTCGTCGAGCGGGCCGGAGTTGCCGATGCAGGTGCCGCAGCCGTAGCCGACCAGGTGGAAGCCCAGCTTCTCGAGGTACGGCCAGAGGCCGGCCTTCTCGTAGTAGTTGGTCACGACCTGCGAGCCCGGCGCCATGGAGGTCTTGACCCACGGCTTGGCCTCGAGACCCTTCTCGACCGCCTTCTTCGCGAGGAGCGCGGCGGCGAGCATCACGGACGGGTTCGAGGTGTTGGTGCACGACGTGATCGACGCGATGGCGACGGCGCCGTGGAACAGCTCGAACTCCGCGCCCTCGCTGTTGGTGACCTGCACGCGCTTGCGGCCGTTGGGCGTGATGGCCGGCGAGTCGGACGCGGGGAACGACTCCTTCTCGGCCTCGTCCACGAGGTCCATGACCTCGGGCGCGTAGGTGGGCAGGTCGCGCATGAACGCCGACTTGGCGTTCGTCAGCTCGATGCGGTCCTGCGGGCGCTTGGGGCCGGCGATCGACGGGACCACCGTCGACAGGTCCAGCTCGAGGTACTCCGAGAACACCGGCTCGGGCGTGTCGGTGTCGAGCCAGAGGCCCTGCTCCTTGGCGTACGCCTCGACGAGGGCCACCTGGTCGTCCGACCGGCCCGTCAGGCGCAGGTAGTCCACCGTCACGGTGTCGATCGGGAAGATCGCGGCCGTGGAGCCGAACTCCGGCGACATGTTGCCGATGGTGGCGCGGTTCGCGAGCGGCACCTGGGCCACGCCGGCGCCGTAGAACTCGACGAACTTGCCGACGACGCCGTGCTGGCGCAGCATCTGCGTGATCGTGAGCACCACGTCGGTGGCGGTGACGCCCGCCGGGATGGAGCCCGAGAGCTTGAAGCCCACGACACGCGGGATGAGCATCGACACGGGCTGGCCGAGCATGGCCGCCTCCGCCTCGATGCCGCCGACGCCCCAGCCGAGCACGCCCAGGCCGTTGACCATCGTGGTGTGCGAGTCGGTGCCGACGCAGGTGTCGGGGTAGGCACGCAGGACGCCGTCCACTTCACGGGTCATGACGGTGCGCGCCAGATACTCGATGTTGACCTGGTGCACGATGCCGGTGCCCGGCGGGACGACCTTGAAGTCGTCGAACGCCGTCTGGCCCCAGCGCAGGAACTGGTAGCGCTCGTGGTTGCGCTGGTACTCGAGCTCGACGTTGCGCTGGAACGCGTCCGCACGCCCGGCCACGTCGATCTGCACCGAGTGGTCGATGACCATCTCGGCCGGGGCCAGCGGGTTGATGCGCGTGGCGTCGCCACCGAGGGCGGCCACCGCCTCACGCATCGTGGCGAGGTCGACCACGCAGGGCACACCGGTGAAGTCCTGCATGATCACGCGGGCGGGCGTGAACTGGATCTCGGTGTCCGGCTGGGCGTCGGGGTCCCACGCGGCGATGGCGCGCACGTGGTCCGCCGTGATGTTGGCGCCGTCCTCGGTGCGCAGGAGGTTCTCGGCGAGGATCTTGAGGCTGTAGGGAAGGCGCTCGGCGCCCTCCACGGCGGAGAGGCGGAAGATCTCGTAGGAGTTGCCTCCGACCTCCAGCGTTCCCTTCGATCCGAACGTGTCCACGCTGCTCACTACGGCTCCTTCTGCGGGGCTGATGTGCTTGGGCGGACGTGGCGCAACGGGGCGCTCCGTCCGCCGTCACGGGGGCTTGGGGGCTCCGCCCAGCGTAAGCCGGGCTGCTCCCGCCAGCATAGCGCACTTATCTTGACGTCAAGATACTTGCCCGACATCCAGAGACCGCGGGAACACCGGACCTCGCCCGGCCGTTGGGACCCGCGTGACGACGACGCCCGCTCCCGCCCAGTCCGCCCCGTCCGCAGCCCCCACCCTGCCCTCCCTGCCCGAGCAGGCCGAGCGCCTCGTCGCGCTCGGCGTGACCAGCGCCGCAGGCCTGTCCGACGACGCCGTGCGCGCCCGGGCGGCCGAGCTCGCCACCCTTGTCGCCGAGACTCACCCGGCCGCCTCCGCCCACGACCCGGCTCCCGGCGCCCACGACCCGGGCTGAGCCGCCGTCCGCTTCGAGGACGCCATCGGGTACGGGAACCCTAGCAGCGGCGATACCGGATGGCGTTCTCGAAGCGAGACCTCACGCCTCAGCGCGTGAGCAGCGCGACCGCCTCGACGTGGTGGGTGTGGGGGAAGAGGTCGAAGGCGCGCAGGCCGGTCAGGGTGTAGCCGTGGCCGGCCAGGTAGGCGACGTCGCGGGCCAGGGCCGCCGGGTCGCACGCGACGTAGACGATGCGCGACGGGCGACGCTCGGCGATGGCGTCGACGACGGCTCGGCCGGCTCCGGAACGCGGCGGGTCGAGGACGACGACGTCGGCGACGCCCGGAACCGTGTCCTGGAGCGCTGCCTCGACGGCGCCCTCGTGGAGCTCCACCCAGGGCAGGTCGTGCGCGTTGCGGCGGGCGTCCTTCACGGCGCGCGCGTCGCCCTCGACGGCCAGGACGCGGCCGTGCTCCCCGACCGCGGTCGCGAGCGGCACCGTGAAGAGGCCCGCGCCGGAGTACAGGTCGAGCACCGTCGCCTCGGTGAGGTCGCCTGCGGCCTCCAGGACCGCCTGCGTCAGCAGGGCAGGCGCCTCGCGGTGGACCTGCCAGAACCCCTCGGCCGCGAGGCGGAACCGGTGGTCGCCCACCGTCTCGGTCACGGCGCGGCGCGCGTTGGGGCGGGTGTCGGTGTGCCCCTTGTGCCACGGCTCGCCGTCGACGAGCACGAGGGGCTCGCCGCCGACGGGCGCCACGAGCTCGACCCGCGTGTCCGGGTCCCAGGACCGGTCCAGCACGCCCTCGTCGGAGGCGAGGGACGCGACCTCGGCGGTGGCGAGCGGCATCCCCTTGGGCAGCGGCTTGATCGGGACGACCTCGTGGGAGCGGTGCTTGCGCATCCCGAGGCGCCCGTCCGCGCCGGCTACGAGCTCGATGCGGGTGCGGTAGGCGAGGCCACCGCGCTCTTCGTCGCCGGGGGCGGCCTCGACGGTGACGTCCCACTCGATCTTGGCGAGGCGTTGCAGCTGCTCGGCCAGCACGTCGGCCTTCCAGCGCCGCTGGGCCGGCAGCGCGACGTGGGAGAGCTCCCCGCCGCCCACGCCACCCGGGCCGGCGGCCGGCCAGGCGGGCTCCACGCGGTCGGCCGAGGCGTCGAGCACCTCGACGGCGTCGGCGCGCCAGAAGTTGGTCCCGCCCTCGGTGACGACCGCGCGCACACGCTCACCGGGCAGGGTGTGCCGCACGAAGATCACGCGGCCCTCGTGGCGGGCGACGCAGTGCCCGCCGTGGGCGACGGGACCGACCTCGAGCTCGACCTCCAGACCCACGGCGGGGTCGGCGGGACGATGACGGGTGGTCGTGCGCGGGGTACGGGGCATGGGTCAAGTCTCCCATCCCCTCCCGGCAACGCCGCCGTTAGGCGGGTCACGTCTCAGAAGCGGCGCCCCTGCATGAAGGTGTCGCCCTCGAGGCCGGTCTGGCCCTCCGTGGACGAGAGCTGCCACGGCACGGACGCCACGACCACGCCCGGCGTGAACAGGAGGCGGCCCTTGAGGCGCAGCGCGCTCTGGTTGTGCAGCAGCTGCTCCCACCAGTGCCCCACCACGTACTCGGGGATGTAGACGACGATGAGGTCGCGCGGCGACTCCCGGCGGATCGAGCGCACGTAGTTGAGGATGGGCCGCGTGATCTCGCGGAACGGTGAGTCGAGGACGCGCAGCGGGACCGGGAGGTCGAGCGCCTCCCACTCCGCCGTCATCTCGGCGACGTCCGCCTTGTCGACGCCGACCGTGACGGCCTCCAGGACGGACGGCCGCGAGGCGCGGGCGTAGGAGACGGCACGCAGGGTCGGCTTGTGCACCTTGGAGACCAGCACGATGGCGTGGACGCGGCTGGGCAGCGCCCGGGCGGCGGACGTGTCGTCGCCGAGGGCAAGCTCGTCACGGACGCGGTCGTAGTGCTTGCGGATGGTCCGCATCAGCAGGAAGAGGACGCCCAGGGCCAGGATCGTGATCCAGGCCCCGTGCGTGAACTTGGTGACCAGCACGATGACCAGCACGCTGCCCGTCATGGCGAAGCCCACGCCGTTCACCACACGCGAGCGCCGCATCCGCGCGCGGGCGGCGGGGTCCGGCTCCGTCCTCAGGAGCCGCGACCAGTGCCGCAGCATGCCCAGCTGCGACAGCGTGAACGACACGAAGACGCCCACGATGTAGAGCTGGATGAGGCGGGTCACCTCGGCGTCGAACACCAGGATCAGCACGATGGCGGTGACGGCGAGCGTCACGATGCCGTTCGAGAAGGCGAGGCGGTCGCCACGGGTGTGCAGCTGGCGCGGGAGGTAGCCGTCGCGCGCCAGGATCGAGCCCAGCACCGGGAACCCGTTGAACGCGGTGTTCGCCGCCAGCACCAGGATCAGCCCGGTCACCGCCGACACGGCGTAGAACGCCGGCGGGAAGCCCTGGAACACCGCCTCGGCGAGCTGGCCGATGACCGGGTGCTGGTCATAGCCCTCGGGCAAGGGCTGCCCGTCCAGCGCGAACTGCGTGTGCGGGTCCTCGGCGTACTGGACGCCGGTGGCCTGGGCCAGGAACAGGATCGCCATGATCATCGTCGACGAGATGAGGCCCAGCATCGCCAGGGTCGTCGCGGCGTTGCGCGACTTCGGCTTGCGGAAGGCGGGCACGCCGTTGCTGATCGACTCCACGCCGGTGAGCGCGGCACAACCGGACGCGAACGCACGGGCCAGCAGGAACGCCCCGGCGAGGCCGGTGAGCCCCTGGTCGAACGACGAGTCGGCGATGAGCTGCAGGTCAGCGCTCTCCGCGCGCGGAAGGTTCCCGGCGAAGTGCCGGAACGTCCCGGTCAGCGCGAGGGCGCCGATGAGGAACATGAACAGGTAGGTCGGGATCGCGAAGAACGACCCGGACTCCTTGACGCCCCGGAGATTGATCAGCATGAGCACCGTCACCGCGGTCACGGCCGCCAGCGCCTCGTGCCCCCGCAACGCCGGGAGCGCCGACGCCGCGTACTGCGACGCGGCCGAGATGGACACCGCCACCGTCAGCACGTAGTCCAGGAGCAGGGCCGACGCGACCCCCACGCCGGCAGCCGGCCCGAGGTTCGTCGTGGCGACCTCGTAGTCGCCACCACCCGAGGGGTAGGCGTGCACGTTCTGCCGGTACGACGCCACGACCACGAGGAACACGACGACCACCGCGAGGCCGACCCATGGCGAGACCGTGGTGGCGGCCAGACCGGCCACCGCGAGGGTCAGGAGGATCTCGTCCGGCGCGTACGCGACCGACGACAACGCGTCCGAGGCGAACACCGGCAGCGCGATGCGCTTGGGAAGGAGCGTGTGCCCCAGGTTCTCGCTCCGAACGGGGCGACCGAGCAGCAATCTTTTGGCTGCATCTGCGATGTCCGACACGTCGGCCCATGCTATGCCTGCTCGTGGCCGACGGCGCACCGGCCGAAGGGGTAGCGTTCCGATCGTGCACTTCGTGATCATGGGTTGCGGCCGCGTAGGCTCCACGCTCGCTCAGACGATCGAGGCCCGCGGGCACTCCGTCGCGGTGATCGACCAGAACCCCGACGCGTTCCGCAGGCTCCCTGCGGACTTCGACGGCAAGAAGGTCACCGGCGTCGGTTTCGACCGCGACACCCTCGTCCAGGCGGGCATCGAGGACACCTACGCGTTCGCTGCGGTGAGCGACGGCGACAACTCGAACATCCTCGCGGCCCGCGTGGTCCGCGAGACGTACGGGGTGGAGAACGTGGTGGCGCGGATCTACGACCCGCACCGCGCGGAGATCTACCAGCGCCTCGGGATCCCCACGGTCGCGACGGTCCGCTGGACCGCCGACCAGGTGCTGCGCCGCATGCTGCCCCTCGGCGCCACCGACGAGTACCGCGACCCGTCCGGGCACGTGCGCCTGGTGCAGATCGACTACCACCCGGGTTGGGTGGGCCGCAGCGTGCGGCGGATCGAGGAGGTCACCGGCTGCCGCGTCGCCTACCTGGCCCGCTTCGCCGAAGGTGTCCTCGCCCGGCCGGACACCGTGCTCCAGGAGAACGACGAGCTGCACGTCCTGCTCCAGGCCGCGGACGCCGACGCCGTCGAGCGCGCGCTCACCCACGCACCCCACACCAAGGAGGACTGATGCGCGTCGTCATCGTCGGCGCCGGATCGGTGGGGCGCTCGATCGCCCGGGAGCTCATCGGTCACGACCACGACGTCCTGCTCGTCGACAAGAGCCCGGCCGCCATGCGTGTGGCCCAGGTGCCCGAGGCCGACTGGATCCTCGCGGACGCCTGCGAGCTCTCGTCCCTGGAGAGCGCCGAGCTGGAGAGCTGCGACGTGGTGGTCGCCGCCACCGGCGACGACAAGGTCAACCTCGTGGTGTCGCTGCTCGCCAAGACGGAGTTCGGCGTGCCGCGCACCGTCGCCCGGGTGAACAACCCCAAGAACGAGTGGATGTTCGACCAGTCCTGGGGCGTGGACGTGGCGGTGTCCACGCCGCGCATCATGACGGCCATGGTCGAGGAGGCCGTGGCCGTCGGCGACCTGGTGCGGATCTTCACCTTCCACCAGTCCGGCGCGGACATCCTCGAGCTGACGCTCCCCGCCGGCTCACCCCTGGCAGGCACCCGCGTGGGCCAGGTCGCCTGGCCCGTCGACACGGCGCTCGCGGCCATCGTCCGCGACGGGCGCCCCATCGCGCCCAGCAGCGACGACACGCTCGAGGCGGGCGACGAGCTGCTGCTCGTCACCGGCCGCGACGTGGACGAGGAGGCGCTGCAGCGGCTGCTCACGCCGGAGGCGTCGCCCGAGACGTCGCCCGAGGCGTCGCCCGAGGCGTCGCCCGAGGCGTCGCCCGAGGCGTCGCCTAAGACGTCGCCTGAGGCGTCGCCGGCTCCCTGAGCCTGGCCCCTGAGCCCCGGCGCCGGGGCTCAGGCGGTGCGCGGCGCGCGCACCACGACCCAGGTGAGGAACAGCACGAGCGCCCACAGCGGCACGCCCAGGACCAGGTGGAACGTGCCCAGCCAGGCGACGTCGCCCGCGAAGTAGAGGGGCACCTTGACCGCCAGGCGCAGCGCGAACATGCCCACCCACAGCCACGTCGCGATCGAGTAGCGGCGCACCTTCGCCGGGTCGTCACGCCAGGCGGTGAGGCCCGCGAACGGGCTGGGCTGGTCGTCGTCGGCCGCGTCGTCGCCGGCCGCGTCGTCGCGGGGTGCGTCGTCGTCGCTGCCCGACGCCGGACCGGTCGCCCCGGGCGCGTCGCTCGCCTCGGTCTTCAGCGCGTCGGGGCTCCACCCCGTGCGGAGGGCCTCGACGACGAAGCCGACCGCGGGCCACCGGATGAGGACGGTCACGAGGAGCACCACGCCGTAGATCGCGTTGGTCCACAGACCGGGAAGGTAGAAGTCCTCGGCCTCGCCGGAGGTCCACGCCCAGATCACGCCGACGACGATGCCCAGCAGCCCACCGACCGCCTGCGTCACCGGGGTGCGCTGCAGCAGACGCACCACGGTGGCCAGCACGGCCACCCCGGCGGAGGCCACGATCGAGATCATCAGGTCGCGCGTCGTCACGTACGCGACCACGAAGACGAGGCCCGGCGCCACCGACTCCGCGAGCCCGCGCACCCCGCCTACGGCGTCGGCCAGGGAGAAGGAGTCGGCCGTCACGGCGCGCACGCCCGTACGGGTGGTCTCGCTGCCGGCGGACTCAGGACCAGGCGTGTCAGTCATGCTGCCCATTCTGCCCGACGCGCCCCACAGGCTGGAGCGCGCGTCACTCGTCCTGGCGCGGGCGCAGCTCGTAGCGCGGGTTGAACATGGTGCGTCGCCCGCCGACGTCGCAGACCATGCCCTCGACACGGATGCGGCGCCCGGGGTCGATCCCGGCGATGGTGCGGCGGCCGAGCCATACGAGGTCCAGGGAGCCCGAGCCGTCGTAGAGCTCGGCCTCCACGGTGGGCACGCCCTCACGCGGGCGCAGCACCACGGAGCGGAGAACGCCGGCGGCCTTGCCCCGCCGACGTTCCGTCAGGCTCGCGACGGCGGAGCAACCACGGTTGGTGGCCGCGTCGGTGCGCTCCTCCTCCGCGCGGACCTCCTCGTTGGAGGCCAGCACGTTCTTCACGACGGCTCTCAGCGTCATGGCTCTCCCCGTTCCTCCGCTGCCTCAGCGGATCTCGGTGATCTCCGGGCCGCGCTTCAGCGGGTCGAACGGCACCTGCGGGGTGACGCCCTCGAGCCCCGCAGTGGCCGCCGGAGCGCCGGCCTCGCCGCGCTGGCCGGGAGCCTTCGGAAGGGTCAGCGTGAGCAGGTCCCGCGGGGGGCGGGGGCTCTGGTCGCGCACCACGACGATGTTGGCGAACACCGACTCGAGCTGCCGGGCCGCCTCGTGGTCCAGCGCCGCCTTGCCCGAGAGCACGCCGCGGAGGAACCAGCGGGGCCCGTCGACACCGACGAAGCGGGCCGGGCGGACGGCGGGCTTGCCCTCCTGGTCCGTCGCGGGCAGGCGCACGAGGAGCTCGCGCCCGAACACGCCCGGCACGTCGTCCACGGTGCCGCCCTGCTGCGCCACGGACGTGGCCAGCTCGGCCCGGATCTCGTCCCAGATGCCGTCGGTGCGGGGAGCGGCGAACGCCTGCACCTGGAGGGTGGAACCCGCGAGCGCGGCCGTCACCCCCGTGACCTTCTGCGTCTTCTTGTCGATCTCCATGCGCAGCTCGAGGCCGGGCAGCACGGGCAGCCAGATGGCGCCGAGGTCCACGCGCGGGCCGGTCTGGTCCACCTGCGACCGGTCGAACGGTCCCTGAGCGGGACGCTCCCGCTCGGACGCCACCGAGTCCCAGGCCGGGCGGCTCTCGCTCTCGGCAGCCTCGTCCTGGGCAGGCTCGTTCGCTGCACTCCGGCGGAACAGACCCACAGTCCGACTCCTTCTCTCGTCACATCGCTCATGGCGCCGCACGTCCCGTGCGACGCTCGCTCCCGGCGGCACGTGCCGCCGGTTTCAACACTAGTCCGCGCTCGGCGCCACGCCGGACGTGGCCCAGCCTCCGCTCGACCCGAAGCCGCCGTCGCCGCGGTGCGACCCGGGGAGCGTCTCGGCCTGCAGGAACCGCGCCCGCTCGACCTTCTGGATCACGAGCTGGGCGACGCGGTCGCCACGCGAGAGCCGGACGGGCTCGCCGGGGTCGGTGTTGAGGAGCGTCACCTTGATCTCGCCGCGGTACCCGGCGTCGACGGTGCCCGGCGCGTTCACGATCGTGATCCCGTGCCGCGCGGCGAGGCCCGACCGAGGATGCACGAAGGCCGCATAGCCGTCGGGCAGGGCGATGGCGACGCCCGTGGGGACGGTCACCCGGCCCTGGGGCGGGATCTCGACGTCCACGGTGGTCACCAGGTCCGCGCCCGCGTCGCCCGGGTGGGCGTAGGAGGGGACGGGGACGCCGTCGTCGAGCAGGCGGAGGAGCACGTCAACCGTGCTGCCGTCGTCGTGAGGCACGCGGGAACTGTACGCCAACCAGGCGCGACAAGCGCCGCGGACGTCCTCCGACCCGCCGCGGGCTGGGATGATGTCCTCATGAGCGGCGCCACCCCGACCACCTCCGACTTCCGTGAGCGACTGCTGCCCGGACCGGGCGGCTGGCTCGGGACGGTCGGCCTCGGCGCGATCGCCGCGATCGCCCTCTGGCCCGTGGACCATCTGCTGGGCGGGATCGCGGGGATCGCGGTGTGCGTCGCGTGCGTGGTCGCCCTCGCCCTGACGTCACCCGTGGTGGAGGTGGCCGACGGCGAGCTGCGGGCCGGCTCGGCACGTGTCCCGGTCCGGCTGCTCGGGGACCCGGTGCCGCTGGACGTCGAGGCGATGCGCCACGAGCTGGGGCCCGGCCTCGACGGCCGCGCATACGTCTGCCTGCGCGCATGGGCCCGTACCGGCGTCAAGGTGGCCCTGGACGACCCGTCCGACCCGGCGCCCTACTGGCTCGTCTCCACCCGCCGGCCCGACCGCCTGGTCGCCGCGATCTCGGGCGCCCGGTAGCTCACCACCGGGCCCGGGGGCGTCGCCGACCCGGGGGCCGCCGGTCGGCCGACCCGAGGAACGACAAAGGCTGCCACGTTCCCGTGACAGCCTGGTCGTCGAGGGTCCGGTCTCAGGCAGAGCCGTCCAGCCTCAGGCCGCACCTTCTGCCACCTGAGCCCTGCACTCACCTCCGGGCGGGTGCCTCGTTCCTCGGCCCCCACCCTGCGGTTCGCTCCGGCCTCAGGCGGCGCACTCGGTGCAGATCTGCTGCCCGTTGCGCTCGTAGGCGAGCTGGCTCCGGTGGTGCACCAGGAAGCAGCTCGAGCAGGTGAACTCGTCCGCCTGGCGCGGGAGCACGCGGACGGAGAGCTCTTCGCCGGAGAGGTCGGCGCCGGGCAGCTCGAAGCCTTCCGCCGCCTCGGTCTCGTCCTCGTCCACAACACCAGAGGACTTGTCCGAGCGGCGAGCCTGCAGCTCCTGGATCGAGTCCTGCTCGACGTCCTCGTCGGTCTTGCGGGGGGCGTCGTAGTCAGTTGCCATGTGGTGGTTCTCCAATGGTTCGGTCGTCGCGTCGGAACGTCGGGATGTCCCAGGGACTGACGCCGCCCCGGGCCGGAGCGCCATACCCTTGACAACAGCCGATCGGCTGTGCCGCGGTATGGGGGTACGCGCTGATAATGCACGCGGCCCCGGTTTTGTTCCCAAGTCGGCCCCCGGATTGTGCACCAAATCCGGGAGGCATGCGACATGTGAGCGTGTTAGCCACATCACGCCGCCCTGACCTGCAACGATGCATTAGGTAATGACCCAATGACGTGTTCTCGCCGAGCTCGGGCTCACCCGATCGGATCGGCAAGAAATCGACCGGGTGATCCTGCTCACGCTGGTGTCACACGACCCTGTCGGAAGGGTCTCCGTCGCCGTCAGCCCCGGCCTCCTCGAGGAGCGCCACGAGCTCCCGCACAAGACCCGGCCCGCCCACGACCGTCATGTCGATCCCCTCGGGCCGGCCGTGCAGCCCGGTGACCACCGCGCCCGCCTCGCTCGCCACGAGCGAGCCTGCGGCGACGTCCCACGGGTTGAGACCACGCTCGTAGTAGAGGTCCAGGGCGCCCTCGGCGAGGAGGCAGAGGTCGATCGAGGCGGCCCCCAGCCGGCGGATGTCGCGGACGTGACCGATCAGCCTGGTCAGGACCTGCGCCTGGTGCGTGCGCCGCCGCGCGTCGTAGCCGAACCCGGTGCCGACCAGGGACGTCGCCAGGGAGGCGGGCGTGCTGACCCGTACCGGCACGCCGTCACGGGTGGCGCCCTCCCCCAGGCCGGCGGTCCACGTGCGGCCGTCGGGCACCGAGTGCACGCACCCGGCGAGCTGCGTCCACTCCCCCGGCCGGGGCGGTCCCGCCACGACCGCGACGGACACCGCGAACCCCGCCACCCCGTACAGGTAGTTCACCGTGCCGTCGATCGGGTCGACCACCCACGTGAGACCGCTGGTGCCGGCCACGTCGTCGCCCTCCTCGCCGAGGATCGCGTCGTCCGGCCGCTCCGCGGCGATCATCGACCGGAGCAGCTCCTCGACCGCGCGGTCCATCGCGGTGACCGGGTCCACCTCGCTCGACTTCGTGTCGGCCACGACCACGTGCTCGGGCCGGTGCTCACGCACGTACGCGCCGGCCGTGGTGGCCAGGCGCTCGGCGAGCTTGCGCAGGGAGGTGACGGAGACGTCGTCGGGCAGGGGCGGGATGTCGGGCAGGGGCGGGATAGCGGTCACGCTCACATCCTGCCCGACCCGAATCGACCCCACCTGCCCGTCCAGCCCTGGGAGGCCTGCGGCGCGACCCAGCCGCGCCACAGCGAGAGGAGGCGGAAGCCGAGCACCACGACCACCACGCCCGCCTGGGTGAGGACCGTCAGTGCGTCGAAGTGCCAGAGCGTGGCCGTGAGGCCCGCGCCCACGACAGCGGGGATCGCGTAGAGCTGGCGGTCGGCGAAGACGAGGGGGATCTCGCCCACGAGCATGTCGCGCAGCACTCCCCCGCCGATGCCGGTCAGCACGCCCACGACCACCGACGCGAGCAGGCCCGCACCGTGCTCCAGGCCCTTGGTGGTTCCCTGGAGCACGAAGAAGGCCAGGGCCCCGGCGTCGAGCGCCACCACCGCCGGGCGCATCCGGGCCAGTCCCGGGTGGAGGAAGAAGATGACGACCCCGGCCAGGAGCGCCGTCCCGACGAGCCGGGGGTCCGAGATGCCGACCGGCGGCGTGTCGCCGATCAGGACGTCGCGCAGGATCCCTCCGCCGAGCCCCGCGGCCCAGGCCAGGACCACCACCCCGAAGACGTCAAAGCTCTTGCGCACGGCCGCGAGCCCTCCGGAGAGGGCCGCGAAGAACACCCCGATGATCTCGAGGACGGAGTCGATCGCCACGCGGCAATCATCGGCCCTCGGGAGCCCACGTGCGGGCAGGAACCCAGGAAGTACGACAAAATGCGCGGGAGTGGGCCGGACAACGCGGCACACCGACGCGCCTCCGCCGTCATCTTGCGCCATGGTGGCAGTCTCGGGCGTGATCCCTTTCGCAAGGAGGACGGCATGGACGAGCTGGAGCTCGTGAGGTTGCACGAGGACGGTGAGCGCCTCGTCCTCACCGCACCCGACGGCACCCAGAGCACCCTGCCGATCACCGACGCCCTGCGCGCGGCCATCCGCGGCGACCGTCCTCGGCTCGAGAGCATCCGGGCCCAGGAGGAGTCGACGCTGCGCCCGCGGGAGATCCAGGCCCGGCTCCGCGCCGGGTCCACGTGCGAGGAGCTGGCAGAGGCCTCCGGTCTCCCGGTGGAGCACGTGCGGCGCTTCGAGTACCCCGTGATGGCCGAGCGTGAGCACGCCATCCGCCGGGTCCGGACCCGGGCCGTGGCCGGCGAGGAGGGCGACAGCCGGTCGTCCACGACGCTCGGCGAGCTCGTCGACGCGCGCCTCGCCTCGCGAGGCGTGCGCCCGGAGGACGCCATCTGGACGGCACGGCGCGACGGCATGGCGCCCTGGGTGGTCCAGGTCTCGTTCGAGACGGCGGGCAAGGCCCGCGTGGGCCGGTGGACCTTCGACCCGCGCGGCATGGTCGTGACCACGCTCGACGACGAGGCACGCTGGCTCGCGCTGCCCGACGACGGCGGGCAGCACCTCTCCAGCGTCTCCGCCCTGCCCGAGGGGCGCTCTCGTACGCGCCCGCCCGCCCCGGAGTCCGACGACACCGACCTCCTCCTCGACGACCTGTCCGAGCGCCGGGGCCAGCGGCCCTCACGCCGCCCGGGCACGGCGCACCCCTCCGACGGGCCCGACGAGCTCGAGCTCGGTGAGCTCACGCTCGCCGAGCTGGCTCCCCGCCGCGGGGCGGGCGGCGGCCGGCCTCCGAGCGGCGGGGGCGGGCAGCCCGGTGACACGGGCGGTGGACCGAGCAGCGGGTCCGGCAGGTCGTCCGGGTCCGGCGGGTCCGGCGGCCCGGGCGGGCACCCGGGCACGGACGACGACGCCGCCGACGCTCCGGCGCCCGCGGCGAGCGTGGTCGACCTCGGGTCCCGGCGCGGCGCCGGACGCCCGTCCATGCCCGGCGTCGGTCCCCGGCAGGACGGCGGCGCGGCCCTCGGCCGTTCGGGCCACCCGGCCGGCACCGGCCACCCCGGACCTCCGCCCGACGACGGCCCGGGTCCCGACCGCGGTCGCGGCACCGGGCTGTCGGACGAGTCGAACGGCCCGGTGACCCCCGAGGCCGCCGACCTCGACTGGGAGGGTCCGAGCCGCTGGGAGATCCCGGAGCCCGAGCCCGCCCGTGCGGCGGCGACGGCCGCGGCCGCGCGAGCCCCGGCGCCGTCGGCCGAGGAGCCGGTCAAGCCCAAGGCGAGCCCCAAGACGGCACAGGGCCGTCGTCCCGCCCGCAAGGGGCGTGCGCAGGTGCCGAGCTGGGACGAGATCGTCTTCGGGGCACGCCCCGAGGGGTGATCCCCGGGCGTGTCGGTAGCGCGTCCTACGATGGCGCACATGCCAGACCTGACGATCCGTCCCACCGCTCAGCGCAAGGCTGACGCGCTCGCCCGGCTGTCGACCCGTCACCAGGACGCCTGGGTGGCCACGGCCGACGGCGGGGCGGCGCACCTCGTCCCCCTGTCGATCGCCTGGGTGGACGAACGCCTGGTCATCGCCCTCGACGGTACGTCGGTCACGGCCCGCAACCTCGCCGCCACGGTGCGCGCCCGGGTCGCCGTCGGCCCCACGCGCGACGTCGTGGTGGCCGACGTCGTCCTGGAGGCCACCCTCCCCGTCGCGGACGCAGGAGAGGTCGGCGAGGCGTACGCCGCCCAGGCCGACTGGGACCCGCGGGCGAGCGGCGGCACCTACCAGTACCTCGTGCTGGCGCCGCGACGGATCCAGGCCTGGCGCGAGGCCGACGAGATCGCCGGCCGGACGATCATGCGGGACGGCGCCTGGGTGGTCTGAGCGGGGCTAGCCCCAGAGCACCTGGGCGGAGCTGGCACGGCGGCGGGACGTGTCGGCCGTCATGCGGCGCATGTGGTGGCGGCGGCACAGCACCTCGTACGCCACCTCGCCGGCCGCGCCGTTCGCGACGTCGCCGATGACCACCTGCTCGCCCTCGACCACCATGATCCCGCCCACCGTGCGGGCGTTGTGCGTGGCACGCGCGCCGCACCAGCAGAGGGACTGCACCTGCAGCACCTCGATGCGGTCCGCGAGCTCGATGAGCCGTGCCGAGCCCGGGAAGAGGCGGGTGCGGAAGTCGGTGGTGATGCCGAACGCGAAGACGTCGACCTCCATCTCGTCGACCAGGCGCGCGAGCTGCTCCACCTGCTCCGGCGAGTAGAACTGCGCCTCGTCGCAGACCACGTGGTCCACGGCGCGGCCGTCGCGGTGCTCGTCGGCCACCTCGGACCAGAAGTCGGTGTCGTCCGTCACCTCCCGCGCGCCGGCCTCGAGCCCGAGGCGCGACGAGATGCGCGCCGACCCGGCGCGGTCACCACGGGTGTAGATCAGCCCGGCACGGCCTCGCGCGCCGTAGTTGTGGTCCATCTGGAGGGCAAGGGTGGACTTGCCGGAATCCATGGTCCCGGAGAAGAAGACGAGCTCGGCCACGGTTCCTCCTCAGGCGACGGCGGTCAGGAGCGGCACGATCATCTCGTGCGGGGTGAGGGAGCCATGCACGCCGGGCAGGGCCCGCGCTTCGGCGGAGTGGACGCGCGAGTCGACCACGGTGGCGCGCCCGGTCATCGCGACGACCACGTCGCCGATGCCCGGGAGCACGTGCTCCGCGACGGGACCGAACCAGCCGGCGGCCACGGACTCCGCGCGGTCGAGGACCACGGCGTTCTCGCCGAGGCGGTCCCGCCAGCGGGCGGCCACGGCCGCGGAGTCGGCGCCGGGCGCCGCGTAGACGTGCATGGCACGGGGCTCGCCACCGATCATCGCCACTCCAGCGGACAGGGCGGGGTCGGTGGCCGCGTCCCACTGGAGGGTGGCGTCGGACATGATCTGGCCGTGGTCGGCGGTCACCAGGATGAGCGTGCCGCGCGGCACCGACCGGGACAGGCGGCGCAGCTCGCGGTCGGTGGCCTCCAGGGCGTCGCCCCACTGCCAGGACTGCCAGCCGTGCTTGTGGCCCGTCTTGTCCACGTCGCCCTGGTACAGGTAGACCAGGCCCGGGGCGGCGCGGAGCACGCGGGCCGTGGCGTCGACGCGCGCCTCGAACGACTCGGCGGTCTCGTACCGAGGTCCACGCAGCGCGGCGAGCGTCATGCCGGAGCCCGCGAACTTGGCCGGGCCGGGGCTCGTCACGGGCACGCCACGCGCGGTCAGCGTCTCGAAGACGGTGGGCTCGCGCTGGACGTCCACGGGGTCGCCGAGCTCGCGCCACTGCACCATCGCCGCGAGCCGGCCCGTCTCCGGGTTCCGCTGCGTGTACCCGAGCATGTTGGTGAGGCCCGGCGCGGTCCCCGTCCCCAGGGTCGCCAGACCTGCCGCCGTGGTGCTCGGGAAGCTCGACGTCAGCGACTGCCCGCCCGCGAGCAGGCCGCGCAGGAAGGGCGCGTGCCCGCCGCGCTCGGCCAGGTTGTGCAGGCCCAGACCGTCGACCAGGACCACCACGACACGATCTGCCTCGGGCAGCCCGAGGGCCTGCCGCGCGGTGATCGACTCGATCCCGGTGGCGGTGGTGAGCTCGTGGCCCAGCGCTCCTGCGGCCGCGGGCAGCACCGCCGCGAGGCTCGACAGGTCGTAGGCGGGGGCGACGAGCCCCTCGGGAAGCACCTGGGTCATGCAGAGGTGGCCCGCGACAGCGCGCGGGCGAAGGCGACAGCCGACCGCACGGCGTCCGCACCCTCGGCGGCGCTGGAGACGCGCACCACCACGTCGTCCGGGGTGAGCTGGCCGGTCAGGCCGTGGTCCGCGTCGCACGACGGGTCGGGGCACGACGCCGGCTCCAGGTCGATGCGCGACACCGCGCCCCACCCGATCGCCAGCGTGACCTCGCGCGTGCCCTCGCCGCGCGGGTGCTTCTCGGGCTCCGACACCACGTGGGTGAGCGCCACCGAGCGGACCTCCCGCAGCGGGACGGCCTCCGTGGTGGCCGCGGCCTGCGTGACCTTGACCTGCTCGCCGTCCGACGGCTGGTCGTCGACGTGGGCAGTCACCAGGCGCGTGGGCGTGAGGACCATGACCGTCAGGTGGCGGCGCACCTCGGAGTCGAAGGTGGTCTCGGCCTGCACCAGGTGCGCCACCACCGCCTCGTCGGCGAGCGCGACGTCGAGGACGTCCGCGACCAGCTCCGGGTAGTAGCCGGCCCGGTGGAGGCGCGCGGTCAGGTCATGGCGGGCGTCGGAAACAGCGTGTGGCACGGCGACATTGTCCCACGGGGAGACCCACGAGGTCTCGCCCCTGGACGGGCGGTTCGACTCCGGGGGGTGCTGGCGGCGCGAACAGGTAGCTGTTCCCCGTCTCGCTGCCAGACGGGGAACAGCTACCTGGTCGCGGACGAGGGGCCCAGCGGCCCGGAGCGGGCGGCCCGCCGCTACCCTCGACCTGTGACTGACGACGGCGTGCTGCTCCTCGGCTGCTTCCTCTGGGCCACCGAGGGCCTGGACGACGACCTCACCGCCTACGAGGACGCCGTCCTCGCGCTCGTCCCCGAGCACGGAGGCGAGGTCGTCCAGCGGCTGCGGACCGACGGCGACACCGGGCGCCCGCACGAGATCCAGGTGTTCCGGTTCCCGGGACAGCCCGCGCTCGACGCCTACGTCGCCGACCCTCGCCGTCTCGCGCTCGCAGAGGAGCGCGACCGGGTCGTCGCACGGACGGAACTCTTCCCGGTTTCTCTGCTCTGACCCAGCCGCGCGCGGGGCGCCGCGCAGCAACGGCATCCCACCAGCCCTTATGGTGGTCCGATGGCATCGGTCAGACAGGTCCAGGTCACCTTCGACTGCGCAGAGCCCGAGCGCGTCGCCCGCTTCTGGAGCGAGGCACTCGGATACGTCCAGGACGAGGCCTCGGCCTCCGACCCCACCGGGGTGGGCCCGCGGCTGTACTTCCAGCGCGTCCCCGAGGGCAAGGTCGTCAAGAACCGCGTGCACCTCGACGTGCGGGTCGGCACCGGGCTCGTCGGCGAGGAGCGCGTCGCCGCGCTCGAGGCCGAGTGCGCGCGGCTGGTTGCGCTCGGGGCGGTCCGGGTTCGGCTCCTCCTCGCTGACGAGGAGAACGAGTCGTGCCTCGTGATGCAGGACGTCGAGGGCAACGAGTTCTGCCTCGACTGATCGCTCACCCAGGGCGGCATCGCAGCATGGGTCGCAGTCTCTCGTGCCGGCCCTACGCGGCCGGCGAAGTACCCAACGGCCCCGCACCGCCCTCGCGTTCGGCAAGGAACTCGTCCAGCAGCTCGAACAGGACCTTCTTCGCGTGCTCCTGGTCGAAGTCGCCGAGCTCGCCGTGCTCGAGGTCCGGGTCGGGAAACGCGATGAGCCACGCGATGGAGGGCCACCCGAGGTTTGAACCCCGACCGCCGGACCGCACAAGCAGCCACTCCCTGAACCCGTCGAAGCCAGGACCGCCGTGGCGCGCCTCGTTGGCTTCATAGCCCAGCAGCCAGCCGACGACTCGGCCCCACGTCGGAAGACCCACCCACATCCCTGGCCGCTTGGTGAACTGCTCGATGAACTGGCGTTCCGACATCGCATGAATATCCACAGTGTCTGCTCCGATCGACCGTCTACCCCGGCAGCGCCCGCAGCAACGCGTCTGTGCGCCGCTCCGCGGGGCGCAGCCGCACCGTCGCGTGCAGGATCGACGCGTCCCGGTCCGACACGACCACCGGGTACAGGTCGAGCGACGCGAGCTCCGGCAGGTCGTCGGCCAGCAGCGACACGCGCGCGAGCACGTCCTCGAGCGCGGCGACGTCGGCGGCGGGAGCGCCCTGGTAGCCGAACAGCCGGGGCGCGGCGCGGACCCCTCGCACCATGCGCGCCACGTCCACGTCAGTGAGCGGCGGCACCCCGTGGGACACGTCGTCGAGGAGGTCCACGGCGTCTCCCGCCAGCCCGAACGACACCACCGGGCCGAACAGCTCGTCCTCCACGGACCGCACCACGCAGGCCACCCCGGCCGGGGCCATGCGCTGCACCTCCAGGACCGGTCGCGCGGTCGGGATCAGGGTCGACGCCGCCTCCTCCATACGCGCCACGTCGTCGCGCAGCTCGTCCGCGTCGGAGATGTCGAGCCGCACTCCCCCGAGGTCGGTGCGGTGCCGCAGCACCGGTGACGCGATCTTCAGCGCCACCGGCCAGCCCAGCTCCTCGGCCGCGGCGACGGCCTCGTCCGCGCCGTTCACCCGTCGCGTCTCCCAGAGGCGCAGCCCGTAGCAGGCGAGCAGCTCGGCAGCGGCCGCCGGGTCCAGCTCGACCTCGTGCCCGACGGCGCCGTCGGCCCGCCCGGGTGCACCGTGCCCCGCAGTCTCCACGAGCCCGGCCCTGGCCAGCGCCGCCTCCGCGAGCGCCCGTGCCCGGGCCCGGGAGGCGCCGCCCCCACCCCACGAGGCGTCCTCGCTGCGCTGCGGGTCCTCGCGGGGACCCCGGGAGCGCGGCGCCCCCTCCTGGAGGGTGGGCCGTACCGGGGCGCCGTGGTCCTGGGTGCGCCAGGTCGCGTAGCGGGTGACCGCGCCGAGGGCCCACACGGCGTCCTCGGGTGTGGAGAAGGCGGGGATGCGGACGGTGCGCTCGCCGCCGTCGGGCAGGGGCGCGGTGGCGGCGAGCTCGTCGGGCATGCCGTGCAGGCCGAGCATGCTCGCCACGGTGGTGCGGCCGGTCCGGGCGGCGGCGTCGGCGACGGCGTGGGCGATGCGGTCGCCGCGGGGCAGCACCACGGGCACGTCCACGACGACCACGGCGTCGCAGGCGCCGGGTGCGTAGACGGCGTCGACGGCGCCGGCCACGTCCACGTCCGGGGACTCCGAGGCCAGCACGACGGCGGGGCCGACCGTCAGGCCTGCCGCGCTGCACGCCTCCGAGACGAGGGTGAGCACCGACGGGGAGCTGGCCAGGATGCCGACGCGGGCTCCCGCGGGCAGCGGCTGGTGCGCGAGCACCTGCGCCACGTCCATGAGCTGGTGGGTGTTCTCGGCACGGATCACGCCCGACTGCCGCAGCACCTCGTCGAGCATCCGCCGCGGGGCGCGGGTGGCGCGCACGGCGTGCCCGGGCGGCACCACGTGCCCGGAGCGCCCGGCGACGACCACGACGACCGGCTTCACGGTGGCGAGGCGGCGGGCGATGCGGGAGAACTTGCGCGGGTTGCCCAGCGACTCGAGGTAGAGGCAGACGACGCCGGTGGCCGGGTCGTCCTGCCAGTACTGCATCAGGTCGTTGCCCGACACGTCGGCGCGGTGGCCCGCCGACACGAGCGCCGAGACGCCGAGGCCGCGGCGCCGGACGGTGGCGGCGAGGGTCACGGCGGCGGGGGCGGACTGGCAGAACAGGCCGATCGTCCCCGGTGCGGGGGCGCTGGTGGCGAGGCTCGCGCGCAGCTGCGCCCCCGGCGTCGTGGTCAGGAGGCCGAAGCTCGCGGGGCCCACCACGCGCATCCCCGCGGCGTGCGCCACGCGCAGCAGCTCGCGCTGGCGGGCCAGGCCCTCGGGCCCTTCCTCGGCATAACCCGCAGAGAGCACGACGACGCCCCGCGTACCTCGGCCCGCCAGGTTGCGGACCGCCTCGATCGCCTCGGGCGGGCGGAGCGCGAGCAGGGCGAGGTCGACGTCGCCCACCTCGTCCCAGCCGTCCGCGAAGGTGACGTGGTCCGCGGGGCCCGGCTCTCCGGCGTCGGGCGCCCCGAGGACCACCAGGTCCGTGTCGCCCGGGTCCTGGGACACGGAGCCGACCACGCGGGCGGCGAGGAGCGACTCGACGGTCTGGGGGCCGGGGCCCGGGCCGACGAGGAGGACGCGGCGCGCGCTCAGGAGGCCCTGCATGGACCGCGCCTCGGCCCGGTGCTCCCGGTCGGCCATGACCTCGCGCGACCGGTCCGTGGGGTCGAGGTCGATCGAGACGGTGACCACACCGTCGTCGAGGTGCTGGTCCACGACGTACCCGGCGTCCCGGAAGACCGCCAGCATGGCGCGGTTCTGGGGCAGCACCTCGGCCACGAAGCGGCGCACCCCGCGCTCGCGGGCCGCGGCGGCGATGTGCTCGAGGAGGACGGAGCCGAGGCCACGGCCCTGGAAGGAGTCGGCGATGTTGAACGCCACCTCGGCGGTGCCGTCCTCCACGACGTCGTACCGCGCGACGCCGAGGACGTCCTCCGGCTCCGCGCCCGCCGCCTCGACGGGCGCCTGCGCCTGCGCCGGGCGCACGGCGACGATCGCCGCCCGCCGCTGGTGGTCGACCGTGACGAACTGCCGCAGCATCCGCTCCGGCAGGCGCTCCAGCGCGGCGAAGAAGCGGAAGTAGGTGGACCGCTCGGACTGGGCCATCTGGAACCGCTGGAGCGCGTCGGCGTCGTCGGGGCGGATGGGGCGCAGGTGGGTGGTGGTGCCGTCGCGCAGCACCACGTCCGCCTCCCACTCCTCGGGGTACGGGACGCCCACGTGCCCTACCACCTGCCCGGTCTCGTCCACGGGACCAGGCTAGCGAGCCCGCGAGCGTCCACGGGGATGTGGGTGGTGGGCGGTACTGTGTGGCCGTCCGATCCCCACCACTTTCAGGAGCACCGCACACTCATGGCGCGCAAGCCGTCGACCCCGCCGCTCGATCCGAGCGAGATCCACGAGAAGATCGTGGACATCGACGTCTCGGCGGAGATGGAGGCCTCGTTCCTCGAGTACGCCTACTCCGTCATCTACTCTCGTGCGCTTCCTGACGCGCGGGACGGGCTGAAGCCGGTGCAGCGCCGGATCCTCTACATGATGTCCGACATGGGGCTGCGCCCCGACCGCGCGCACGTGAAGTCCTCGCGCGTCGTCGGCGAGGTCATGGGCAAGCTGCACCCGCACGGCGACACGGCGATCTACGACGCGCTGGTGCGTCTGGCGCAGGACTTCTCGCTGCGGCTGCCGCTCGTGGACGGGCACGGAAACTTCGGCTCGCTCGACGACGGCCCGGCCGCCCCCCGGTACACCGAGGCACGCCTCGCGCCGCCGTCGGTCGCGATGACGTCCGGGCTCGACGAGGACGTCGTCGAGTTCGTGCCGAACTACGACAACAAGCTGACCCAGCCCGAGGTCCTGCCGTCCGCCATCCCGAACCTGCTGGTGAACGGTGCCTCCGGCATCGCGGTGGGCATGGCCACGAACATGCCGCCGCACAACCTCGTCGAGGTGGTCGCCGCGGCGCAGCACCTGGTCAAGCACCCCGACGCCACGCTCGAGGACATGCTGCGGTTCGTCCCGGGCCCGGACCTGCCCACGGGTGGCAAGATCGTCGGCCTCGAGGGCGTCCGCGACGCGTACCGCACGGGCCGCGGGACGTTCCGCACCCGTGCCACGGCGCGCATCGAGAACCTCACGCCCCGCCGTCGCGGCATCGTCGTCACGGAGCTGCCGTACCTGGTGGGCCCCGAGAAGGTGGTCGAGAAGATCGCCGAGGGGGTCAAGAACAAGAAGATCCAGGGCGTGGTCAACGTCCAGGACCTCACCGACCGCGCCCACGGCCTGCGCCTCGTCGTCGAGGTCAAGACCGGGTTCGACCCCGAGGCCGTGCTGGAGCAGCTGTACCGCACCACGCCGCTCGAGGACTCGTTCGGCATCAACAACGTGGCGCTCGTCGAGGGCCAGCCGCGCACGCTCGGCCTGCTCGAGCTGCTGCGCGTGTGGGTGAACCACCGCATCTCGGTGGTGCGCCGCCGGTCGGCGTTCCGGCTGCGGCGCCGCCGCGAGCGGCTGCACCTGGTCGAGGGTCTGCTCCTCGCGATCGTCGACATCGACGAGGTGATTCAGCTGATCCGCACGTCGGACGACGCGACGGGGGCCAAGGAGCGCCTCATCAGCGTCTTCGACCTGTCCGACCTGCAGGCCACCTACATCCTCGACCTGCAGCTGCGCCGCCTGACCCGGTTCTCCCGGATCGAGCTGGAGAAGGAGCAGGAGCAGCTGCGCAAGGAGATCGCGGAGCTCGAGGCGATCCTGGCCGACGACGCCCTCCTGCGGAAGATCGTCTCCGGCGAGATGACGGAGGTCGCGAAGGTCTACGGCACGCCCCGCCGCACGGTCCTCCTGGACTCGGCCGGAGGGTCCGTCGGGTCGGTCGCGGCGGCGCCCGCCGGCCGTGGCGCGGCGGCCCGGGGGGCTGCGCCGATCTCGCTCGAGATCGCCGACTCCCCCACGCGTGTGCTGCTGTCGGCCACCGGGCTGCTCGCCCGCCTGCCGGAGGACGTGCCGGTGTCCCGCGAGGGCCGCCGCGCGGCCCACGACGCGATGCTGGGCGACTGCTCGGCCACGACCCGCAGCGAGGTCGCGCTCATCACCTCGGCCGGGCGTGCGCTGCGCATCTCCGTCCTCGACCTGCCGGCGCTCCCGCCCACCGACGGCGCGCCGAGCCTCTCCGGGGGCGTCCCCGTGAGCGAGCTCGTGGTGCTGCAGCCGGGCGAGAAGGTTCTGGCAGTGGCGTCGCTCGACGCCGAGGCCCCCACGGTGGCGCTCGGCACCGCGTCCGGCGTGATTAAGCGCGTCGCCGCAGGTGACGTGCCCAAGAACGGCGACGAGTGGGTCGTCATCGCGCTCAAGGACGACGACACCGTCGTGGGCGCCGCGACCGTCACGGACGAGGACGAGCTCGTGTTCGTCTCCAGCGACACCTCGCTGCTGCGGTTCGCCGCGTCCGCCGTGCGCCCCCAGGGCCGCGCGGCCGGAGGCATGGCGGGCATCAAGCTGGCCGACGGTCAGCAGGTCGTGTTCTTCGGCGCCGTGCCCGCCGGCTCCCGGGACGCGGGCGCCGTCGTCACCATCGCCGGCTCCTCGGACGCGCTGCCTGGCGTCGACCAGGGCGGCTGCAAGGTGTCGCCGTTCGAGCTCTACCCGCCCAAGGGACGGGCCACGGGCGGCGTCCGGTCGCAGCGGCTCCTCCGCGGCGAGGACCGGCTGGTCCTCGCGTGGGTGGGCGTCGCGCCGCCGCGCGCCGTGGGATCCGGGGGCCAGCCTGTCGAGCTGCCCCCGCTGGACCCGCGCCGCGACGGCTCCGGCACGCCGCTGGCGGCGCCGGTCGCGACGATCGGCTGAGGTCGGATGGCGTCGCCACCGCCCCGGCGGTGGCGACGCTTCGGCGCGCGGGTGCCCGCACACCCCGATAGGCATGTCGGTATGAAGATTCGCGACACCGGCGACCTGTGGTGGAAGAACGCCGTCATCTACTGCCTCGACGTCGAGACCTACATGGACTGGAACGACGACGGCGTGGGCGACTTCCCGGGGCTCGTCCAGCGCATCGACCACCTGGCAGACCTCGGCGTGACGTGCCTGTGGCTCATGCCCTTCTACCCGACGGCGGACCGCGACGACGGCTACGACATCACCGACCTCCTCGGCGTGGACTCGCGCCTCGGGGACGTCGGCGACCTCGTGGAACTGGTCCGCACCGCACGGGACCGTGGTATCCGGGTCATCGCCGACCTCGTGGTCAACCACACGTCCGACCGTCACCCGTGGTTCCAGGCGGCCCGGCGCAGCACCGACAACCCGTACCGGGACTTCTACGTCTGGCGCGCCGACCCGCCGGAGCCCACCAAGGACCAGGTCATCTTCCCTGACCAGGAGGGGGGCATCTGGACGCAGGACGAGCGCACCGGGGAGTGGTACCGGCACCGCTTCTACCGGCACATGCCCGACCTCAACACCGCGAACCCGAAGGTGCGCGACGCCGTCGCCAAGACGATGAGCTACTGGATCCAGCTCGGCCTGTCCGGCTTCCGCGTGGACGCCGTGCCGTTCTTCCTCACCGACGCCGCCGGGACGCCGGGCGACGAGATCGACGACCCGCACGACTTCCTGCGCAGCCTCCGGTCGTTCCTCTCGCGCCGGGCGGGCGACTCGATCCTCATGGGAGAGGTGAACCTCCCGTTCGACCAGCAGCGCCTGTACTTCGGCCACGACGGGACGGGCGACGGCGGCGACGTGGGACCGTCGTCGACGGAGCTCACGCTGCAGTTCGACTTCAACGGCATGCAGGCGCTCTACCTGTCGATGGCACGCCAGGACGCCGGGCCGCTCGCCGCCAGCATCTCCGAGCGGCCGCCGATCCCGAACGACGCGCAGTGGGCCACCTTCGTCCGGAACCACGACGAGCTCACGCTCGACAAGCTCACCGAGGAGGAGCGGAACGAGGTCTTCGCCGCGTTCGGCCCGGAGCCGGACATGCAGATCTACGGCCGTGGGCTGCGTCGTCGTCTGCCCACCATGCTGGGCGGCGACCCGCGCCGGATCCGCATGGCGTACTCGTTGCTCTTCGCGCTGCCCGGCACGCCCGTCCTCTTCTACGGCGAGGAGATCGGCATGGGCGAGAACCTCGCCGCGAAGGGTCGGCTCGCCGTCCGCACGCCGATGCAGTGGACGTCTGCGCCGAACGGCGGGTTCTCGCGCGCGCCGGCGCGCAAGCTGTCGGGCCCTGTGCCCGAGGACGGCTACGCGCCCGAGCATGTCAACGTCGCGGTCCAGCGCCGGGAGCCCGGGTCGTTGCTCTCGTTCGTCCAGCTTCTCGTCCGGCGCTACCGCGAGTGCCCGGAGCTCGGCTGGGGTACGCCGCAGGTGCTCGACCAGCCGCACCCGTCGGTGCTCGCCCTGCGCACCACGTGGGACGACGCCTCGATGGTCACTCTCCACAACCTCTCGGCCGACGCCTGCACCGTGCCTCTGACCTTCGACGACCTGGACCCGGGCACGCGGCTCGTCGACCTGCTCGACGACGGCGAGTGCCCCGTCGGGGACGACGGCGGGATCGAGGTCGTGCTCGACGGGTACGGGTACCGGTGGCTGCGGATCAGCCGGCCCGACTCGCGTCGCCTGCTGTAGAGCCTCTCCACCTGGCGGAATGCGCTCGCAGAGCGGCGCGAGATCGTGTTCTGATCGCTCGATGACGACGCTTCCGGACCCGCAGTACGAGTTCTCGGCCGACCCCGGCCGGGTGGACGCCGAGCGCGTCCACGAGCTCCTCGTCGAGCACTCCTACTGGGCGCGCGACCGGACCCGCGAGGTCACCGACGCGGCCATCGCGGGCTCCCGGCCCTTCGGCGTCTACGTCCGGGAGACCGGCGAGCAGGCGGCGTTCGCCCGCGTCATCACGGACGGCGCGACGTTCGCCTGGCTGAGCGACGTCATCGTCGACCCCGCGCACCGCGGCAGAGGCCTGGGCAAGCTGCTCGTGGGCGAGGTCCTCGCGGTGCTCGAACCGCTCGGCCTGCGGCGCACGGTGCTCACCACCGCGGACGCCGACGGCCTCTACGAGCGTTTCGGCTTCCGGCCGGTGGACCCGGACATGCACTGGATGGAGCGCAAGGCCACGCTGCCGTCCTGACCCGGACGAGCCGGCGGGTCGCGGCGCCAACGCCGGGGCGGGCGCCGCGAAGGAACAGTTGTGCCTCCAGCGTTGTCACGGGTGGTGACGATGTGTACTCAGCGTGACAACGCTGGTGCGCACACAGTCGCTCCGTCGTGCCATCCTGACGATGTGCTGATCACCGCAGAGCTGGGAGACCTGACGACCGTCGAAGCCGACGCGATCGTCAACGCCGCCAACTCGAACCTCCTCGGCGGAGGCGGGGTGGACGGCGCGATCCACGCCGCCGCCGGGCCCCGCCTGCTGGAGGCGTGCCGCCGCCTGCGGAAGACGACCTACCCGGACGGCCTGGCCGTCGGCGACGCCGTCGCCACCCCGGGGTTCGACCTGCCCGCGCGGTGGGTGATCCACACGGTGGGCCCCAACCGGAACCGCGGGCACGACGACCCGGCCCTCCTGGCGTCGTGCTTCACCCGGTCGCTCGACGTCGCCGCCGAGCTGGGCGCCCCGTCGGTCGCCTTCCCGGCAGTGGGCGCAGGCGCCTACGGCTGGGCTCCCGACGACGTCGCGCGCACCGCGGTCTCCGCCGTCCGGTCCTGGTCCGCTCCCCCGGGCGCCGAGGGCCCCCACGTGGTCCGGTTCGTCCTGTTCGGAGACCTGGTCCTGGCAGCGTTCGAGCGCGCCCTCAACGCCTGAGGCTCACCCGAGCACCAGCTTGACCAGACCTTCCGGAGAGTCGGCGAACGCCGCGACGCCCGCCGCTTCCAGCTCGCCCGGATCGGCGTAGCCCCACCGCGCACCGATCGTCGCGATGCCGTTCTCGGCGGCGCCCTCCGCGTCGTGCTCGCGGTCCCCCACCATGACGGTGCGGCCGGCCACGCCCGCGGGACCTGCCGCGGACGCTCCGCCGGAACCGCCCGCGCCGCCCGCACCCGCCCCGAGCGCCGCCAGCGCCCGCGCGATGATCGGCCCCTTGCCGCTCGACACGCCGGCACCCTCGAGCTCAGCACCGAACACGCCGTCGAGCCCGCCCTCCAGCCAGACGTCCAGCCCGAAGTGCTCGACGATCCGCAGCGCGTACACCTCGGGCTTGGCGGTGGCGATCGCGAGCGTGACACCCGCCTCACGCAGGGCGGTGAGCGCCTCGGGGATGCCCGGGAACAGCGAGTTCTCGAACATGCCACCCGCCTCGAAGGACCGGCGGTAGGCGTCGATCACGGCGGTGGCGTCGTCGTCGGACAGCCCGACCCGGGCCATGCTCGTGCCCAGCGCGGGCCCCACGAAGGTGAGCAGCACGTCGTCCGACGGCACCGCGAGGCCCGCAGCGGCGAAGCCCGTGCGCAGGGACGACACGATGCCGGGGGCGGAGTCGGTGAGGGTGCCGTCGAGGTCGAGCAGGACGTGCGTGATCCGGCGGGGCAGCGGGAGGGTGGAAGAGCTCACGCCACGAGGGTGCCACACCCGCCCGCCGCCCTGGATGCGCGCCCTACGCGTCCAGCTTCCGCAGTGCCGGCAGCACGTCCTCGGCGAACTGGTCCAGGAACCGGTTCTGGTCGTTCCCCGGCCCGTGGACCACGAGGTGGTTCAGCCCGGCGTCGAGGTAGGGCTGGATCATCGCGACGGCCTCAGCGGGGTCGGAGGCGACGATCCACCGCTGCGCCACCTGCTCGATCGGCAGCTCGTCGGCGAGGCGCTCCATCTCCTCGGCCGACGTCACCGAGTGCTTCTGCTCCGGCGTGAGCGACAGCGGCGCCCAGAACCGGGTGTTCTCCAGCGCCGCGTCAGCGTTGCGGTCGTAGGAGATCTTGATCTCGATCATCCTGTCGATGTCCTCGAACGGGCGCCCGGCCTTCTCGGCGCCCTCCCGCACGGCGGGCAGCAGCTTCACCGTGTAGAGGTCCATGCCCTTGCCTGACGTGCAGATGAACCCGTCGCCCACGCGCCCCGCGTACTTGGCCACCAGGGGCCCGCCCGCGGCGACGTAGACCGGGACCGGCGTGGACGGCCGGTCGTAGATGTGCGCGTCGACGAGCGTGTAGAACTCGCCCTCCACCGACACCGACTCCTCGGTCCAGAGCCGTCGCATCAGGTCGACGGCCTCGCGCAGGCGCGCGAACCGCTCCTTGAACTCCGGCCACTCGCGGCCGCTCACGGCGATCTCGTTGAGGGCCTCGCCGGTCCCGACACCGAGCATGATGCGCCCCTCGGTGAGGAGCCCGAGGGTGGCGAACGTCTGCGCGATCACGGCGGGGTTGTAGCGGAACGTGGGGGTCAGCACGCTGGTGCCGAGCGTGATGCGGCTGGTCCGCTCGCCCGCCGCCGCGAGCCACGCGAGGGCCGACGGCGCGTGCCCGCCCTCGTGCCGCCACGGCAGGAAGTGGTCCGACACGAGGGCGCTGTCCAGCCCCGCCTCCTCCGCCCGCACCGCGAGCTCCACGAGCTCGCGGGGTCCGAACTGCTCCGCCGACGCCTTGTATCCGATCTTCAGGGTCATGCCCCCATCCTCACACCGAGACGCCGCTCAGCGCCCGCACCACCCGGCTCGGCGACGGCTTGCCCAGACGCTCCCCCAGCCACACGCTCGTCGCGACCAGCGGTTCCAGCGACACGCCCGTCGCGATCCCGAGCCCGTCCAGCATCCAGACGAGGTCCTCGGTCGCGAGGTTCCCCGTCGCCGACTCCGCGTACGGGCACCCGCCCAACCCGCCGGCCGACGCGTCGAACGTGGACACCCCGTGCCGCAGCGCGGCCAGCACGTTCGCGAGCGCCTGCCCGTACGTGTCGTGGGCGTGGAGGGCGAGCACGGAGTCCGGGACGCCCGCGACGTTCAGCGAGTCGAGCAGCCTCACGACGTGCCCCGGCGTCCCCACGCCGATCGTGTCGCCGAGCGACACCTCCCACACCCCCAGGTCGACCAGCCGGCGCACGGCCGTCACCACCTGCGGAAGGGGGACGGCCCCCTCCCACGGGTCGCCGAAGCACATCGACACGTACCCCCGCACACGCATCCCCGCGTCGAGCGCCCGAGACACGACGGGCTCGAACATCGCCCACTGCTCGTCCAGCCCCGTGTTGAGGTTCCGCCGCGCGAACGTCTCGGTGGCGCTCGCGAACACGGCGACGTGCCGCAGCCCGAGGTCGAGCGCCCGGTCGAGCCCTCGCGCGTTCGGCACGAGCACGGGCAGGTCGCGCGCCCGGTCCCCCAGCCCGTCGACGAGCAGCCCCAGCACCTCCTCGGCGTCGGCTAGCTGCGGCACCCAGCGCGGGTGCACCAGGCTGGTCGCCTCCACGACGGGCAGCCCGGCGTCGAGCAGGCGCCGGACCAGCTCCACCTTGACCGCCGCGGGCACCACGGCGTCCTCGTTCTGCAGCCCGTCGCGCGGCCCCACCTCGTACACCGTGACCGACGTCGGCAGGCTCGCGTCCGGCACCACCTGCGGCCTACGCATCTGTTGCCTCCCCGGGAACGACAACATTCTCCGGCGACACGGCATTGTCTGCCGCATCTCCGCCCCGCTCGCCTCCAGGCGAGTGCCTCGTTCCTCGGCCCTCACCTTCCGCCTCGCCAGGCGGCGACACGGTGAACAGCACCTGCCGCGCAGCCACCTGCTGCCCCGCCGACGCCCCGACGGTCACCACACCGTCCACCGGCGCCGTGAGCGCGAGCTCCATCTTCATCGCCTCCAGGACGCCCAGCGCCTGCCCCTGCGTGACCTGGTCGCCGGTCGCCACGTCCACCCGCGCGAGGGTCCCGGGCATGGCCGCGAGCACCACGCCGTCGGACGCGTCCGCCGCTCGCCCCGACGTCGACCCGTCCGGCCGCACGAACCGGAACACGTGCCCCAGGTGCGCCACCTCGACCCCCCGTTGCCGCACCTCGACCACGAACCGTCCGACCGCGCCGTCGACCTCCAGCAGCCCCTCGCCCGCGGCGCGAACCCGCGCCACGCGCTCGTCAGCATCGGCTCCGCCCGACGACGCAACTCCCCCCTCCGAGCGCACCTCGCCCTCGCCCTCGGTCGCCCGGGCAACGACGAGCACGGCGTCGTCGAGCTCCACCCAGACCCGCCCTGGCGGCCCCCCGGACCGCCAGCCGTCCCCGCCCGACCCGGCGACCGCCCACGCTGCCGCGACCAGCGCGGACCAGGGATCGGGCGCCGGCACGGCGTGCGTGTCGAGCCACGCGGTGTGCACCTCGCCGTCCCGGAACACGTCCGAGCCGGCGAGCTCCCGCAGGAACCCGGTATTCGTCGTGAGCCCGAGCACCACCGTGTCGGACAGCGCGGCGACGAGCGCGCGCCGCGCCGCCTCCCGGGAGGCCCCGGACGTCACCACCTTCGCCACGAGCGAGTCGTACGCGGCGGGCACCACGCTCCCGTCCTCGATCCCTGCCTCCACCCGCACCCCGGCGGGCCACAGCACGCGCCGGGCGGTCCCCGCCTGCGGCAGGAACCCCGCGTAGGCGTCCTCGGCGCACACGCGGGCCTCCATGGCGTGCCCGACGACGAACACCTCCTCCTGCGCGAACCCCAGCGGCTCCCCGGCGGCGACCCGGAGCTGCTCGGCGACGAGGTCGAGCCGCTGACCGCGAACCCGCACCACCTCCTCGGTGACCGCGTGCTCCACCTGCAGCCGCGTGTTCATCTCGAGGAACCAGGCCTCGGGTCCGCCCGGCCCGTCCGCGACGAGGAACTCGCAGGTCCCCGCACCGACGTAGCCCACCTTCGCGGCGAGGTCCACGGCCCAGGCGTGCAGCCGGTCGCGGAGCACAGGGTCGAGACCGGGGGCAGGCGCCTCCTCGAGCACCTTCTGGTGCCGGCGCTGCGCGGAGCAGTCGCGCTCGTGCAGGTGCACCACGTGGCCGTAGGCGTCGGCGAGGACCTGCACCTCGACGTGCCGCCCGCGCTCGACGTATCGCTCCAGCAGCACGGTGTCGTCCCCGAAGGCCGCCGCGGCCTCGCGGCGGGCCGCGGCCACCGACGACGCGAGGTCGGCCGGGTCGCGCACGATCCGCATGCCCTTGCCGCCGCCGCCTGCCGCCGCCTTGACGAGAAGAGGGAAGGTGAGGCCCGGGACCAGCCCGGCCCCGACGTCGTCGGACGCCACCGCGACCTGCTCCAGGACCGGGACGCCCGCCGCGAGCGCCACGTCGCGGGCTGTGTCCTTGCGGCCCATGGTGTCCATGGCCGCGGGGGGCGGGCCCACCCAGGTGAGCCCGGCGTCGAGGACGGCGCGAGCGAACGCGGCGTTCTCGGCGAGGAAGCCGTAGCCGGGGTGGACGGCGTCGGCCCCCGTGCGCGCAGCGACGTCGAGCAGGGCCGTGACGTTCAGGTAGGAGGCTGCGGCGTGGGTGGGCCCGAGCCGTATCGCGACGTCGGCGGCGCGGACGTGCGGGGCAGCGCGGTCGGCGTCGGAGTACACGGCGACGGTCCGCAGCCCGAGGCTGCGGGCGGTGCGGATCACGCGGAGCGCGATCTCGCCGCGGTTGGCGACTAGCAGGGTGTGCACAGCTCTCACATCCGGAAGATGCCGTAGGAGGGGTCGGCCAGCGGCGCGTTCGCGGCGGCGGCCAGCCCGAGGGCGAGGACGCGGCGGGTGTCGGCGGGGTCGATGATGCCGTCGTCCCAGAGCCGGGCGGTGGCGTAGTAAGGGCTGCCCTGCGTCTCGTACTGGGCGCGGATCGGGGCCTTGAACGCCTCGGCCTCCTCCCCCTCGAGCCCTCGGACCACGGCCAGCACCGACGCCGCCTGCTCGCCCCCCATGACGGAGATGCGGGCCCCGGGCCACATCCAGAGGAAGCGAGGGTCGTACGCGCGGCCGCACATGCCGTAGTTGCCCGCGCCGAACGACCCGCCGATCACGACGGTGAACCGCGGCACGGTGGAGCACGAGACGGCGGTGACGAGCTTGGCGCCGTCCTTCGCGATCCCCCGGTTCTCGTACTCCTTGCCCACCATGAAGCCGGCGATGTTCTGCAGGAACACGAGCGGGATGCGGCGGGAGTCGCAGAGCTGGACGAAGTGCGCGCCCTTGAGCGCGGACTCGGAGAACAGGATCCCGTTGTTGGCGACGATCCCCACCGGGTACCCGTCGATCTGCGCGAACGCGCACACCAGCGTCTCGCCGTAGCGGGCCTTGAACTCCGTCATGCGGGAGCCGTCGACGATGCGGCGGACCACGTCGCGCACGTCGTAGGGGGTGCGGGGGTCGGCGGGGACGTCGTAGAGACCGTCCGGGTCGAGCTCCGGCTCCTCGGGCACCTCGCGGACCAGCGACGGCGCCGGTGCGTGCGTGGTGGCGACGATGTCGCGGACGATGCGCAGGGCGTGGGCGTCGTCGTCGGCCAGGTGGTCCACCACGCCCGACGTCGTGGCGTGCACCAGCCCGCCGCCCAGCTCCTCGGCCGTGACGACCTCCCCCGTGGCGGCCAGCACGAGCGGCGGCCCGCCGAGGAAGATCGTGCCCTGGTCGCGGACGATGACGGACTCGTCGCTCATCGCGGGCACGTACGCGCCCCCGGCGGTGCACGACCCCATCACCGCCGCGACCTGCGGGATCCCCGCCGCCGACAGCCGCGCCTGGTTGTAGAA
Source organism: Antribacter gilvus (assembly GCF_003946865.1). Taxonomy (GTDB): domain Bacteria; phylum Actinomycetota; class Actinomycetes; order Actinomycetales; family Cellulomonadaceae; genus Antribacter; species Antribacter gilvus. The sequence continues at coordinate 26,589 of NZ_QXTH01000013.1, read as the reverse complement.
GATGCGCCCGAAGTGCTCCCGGTCGGGGAACACCTCGTCCTGCATCGGGAGGAACGCGCCGCCCGAGTCCACGAGGTAGAGGCACGGCAGGTGGTTCTCCGCCGCGACCTGCTGGGCGCGCAGGTGCTTCTTCACGGTCATCGGGTAGTAGGTGCCGCCCTTGACCGTGGCGTCGTTGGCGACGATCACGCACTCGCGCCCCGACACCCGCCCCACGCCGGCCACCACGCCCGCGCTCGGCACTGCCCACTCGCCCCCGTACAGGTCGTAGGCGGCGAGCGCGCCGATCTCCAGGAACGCGCTGCCGGGGTCGAGGAGGCGGTCCACGCGGTCCCGCGCGAGCAGCTTCCCGCGCGCGGTGTGCTTGGCGCGCGCCTCGGCGGTGCCGCCCTCGCGCACCCGGGCGAGGCGCTCGCGGAGCTCCGCGGTGGCCTCTCGCAGGCCGGGCGCCGCGCCCGACGTCGCGCCCGACGACGGCGCGGACGCCACCACCGACTGGTTAGTCATCGTTAACCCCCCATAAACTTCCCGCGTGACTCCACGCAGGCGGCAGATCCTCGACACCGCGGCCGACCTGTTCGCCGAACGCGGCTTCCACGGCGTGTCCGTGCACGACATCGGCGCCGCCGTCGGCGTCTCCGGACCCGCGCTGTACAAGCACTTCTCCGGCAAGGAAGACATCCTCGGCCAGTGCCTGCTGCACGCGTCCGAGCAGCTCCTCGCCGGGGCGAAGGACCGGGCGGGCACCATCGACGCCCTCATCGGCTGGCACACGGAGTTCGCCCTGGAGCGCCCGTCGCTCATCGTGATCCAGGAGCGCGAGTGGCGCACCCTGGGCCCCGACGTGCGCGAGCAGGTCCGCGAGCGCCAGCTCGCCTACATCGGCGTGTGGACGGACGCGCTCCACCCGCTGCGCCCGGACCTCGAGCCGGCCGAGGCGCGTGCGGCGGTGCAGGCGGTGTTCGGGCTGCTGAACTCGACGCCGCACAGCGCGCGGATCGGGCGCGACGCCATGCGGGCCCTCCTGACCCGCATGGCGCGCGCCGCCCTCGTGGGCTGACCTCATTCGACCGGGAGCCCCAGCCCGCGCGCGATGAGCATGCGCTGCAGCTCGGAGGTGCCCTCGCCGATCTCGAGCACCTTGGCGTCGCGGTAGAACCGGGCGATGGGCCCGTCCTCCATCACCCCGTACCCGCCGAACACCTGCGAGGCGATGCGCGTCGCGGTAACGGCCGACTCGGTGGCGTACAGCTTGGCGATGGACGCCGCCTGGCGGAACTCGGCGAGCGGCGCGTCGTCGTCCTTGAGCGCGGCCGCCCGGTAGGTGAGCGCCCGCGAGGCCTCGAGCATGACGGCGAGGTCGGCGATCTGGAACGCGACGCCCTGCTTGCGCCCGATGGGCCCGCCGAAGGTGGGCCGCACCCCCGCGCGCTCGACGGCGGCGTCGAGCATGGCCTGGATGCATCCCACGGCGAGCGCCGCCACGGCGACCCGGCCGCTGTTCAGGGACTGGACGCAGAGCTTGAAGCCCTCGCCGCGCGGGCCGAGCAGGTTCTCCTCGGGCACGCGCACGTCACGGAACGTGAGGGGGTGGGTGTCGCAGATGCGCCAGCTCATCTTGTCGTGCAGGGGCTCGACGACGAACCCCGGGGTGTCGGTCGGGACGATGATGGTGCTGATCTCGGCGGTGCCGTCCGGCTTGGTCCCGGTGCGTGCTGCGACGGTGCAGATGCTGGTGATGCCGGTGCCGGAGTTCGTGATGAACTGCTTGGCCCCGTTGATGACCCACTCGCCGCCGAGGAGCTCGGCGGTCGTGGCCATGGCGCTGGCGTCGCTGCCGGCTCCCGGCTCGGTGAGGCCGAAGGCGCCGAGGGCGCGTCCGGCGACGAGGTCGGGCAGCCACCGGGCCTGCTGCTCGGGCGTGCCGTGCACGAGGAGCGGGTTGATCCCGAGCCCCACGGCGGCGCCGAGCGTGATGCCGATCGACTGGTCGACGCGGCCGAGCTCCTCGACCGCGACACAGAGCGCGGCAAGTCCCTTGCCGGACCCGCCGAACTCCTCGGGGGCGGTGAGGCCGAACAGCCCCAGCTCCCCCATCTTGCGGACCACGTCGACCGGGAAGTACCGGTCGCGGTCCCACTGGCTCAGGTTCGGCGCGATCTCTGCCGCGGCGAACTCACGGATGGTCTGGCGGAGCTGGGTGTGCTCCGCGCTCTCTTGGGCGGTATGCATGGTGTGCATGTGACCTAGGTTAACCACCGTTAACCTAGGAGCGCCAGAGCCACGCGGCTCGAACCGATGCAGAACTCGGCCGGACCAGAAGGAGCGCACGATGCCCCAGGTGAGCTACGACGTCGTCGGCCCGTACGCGCGGGTCACCCTGGACGCGCCGGAGCGGCGCAACGCGCTCTCCCTCGCCCTCCTGGACGACCTCGCGGCGGCCCTCGACCGCGCCGCCGACGACTACGTCCGCGCCGTCCTGCTCCAGGCGTCCGGCCCGGCGTTCTGCGCGGGCCTGGACCTGGACGAGGCGCTGCGCGACGGCGTCGCGGCCTCCTCCCGGCGCCTCGCGGACGTTCTGCGCGCGATCCTCGCGCTGCCCAAGCCGGTGGTGGCACGCGTGCACGGGCCCGTGCGGGCGGGCGGGGTGGGGCTGGTGGCGGCGTGCGACGTCGCGATCAGCGCCGACACCGTCTCCTACGCGTTCACGGAGGCACGCCTCGCGCTGGCCCCGGCGGTGATCTCGCTGGTGGTGCTGCCGCGGATGACGCCGCGGTCGGCGTCGCTGTCATTCCTGGGGGCGGCGCCGTTCCCGGCGTCCGAGGCGGCGGCGTGCGGCCTGGTCACGCGTGCTGTGCCGGCCGGGTCGCTCGACGACGCCCTGTCCGCCGTCCTCGCCGACCTCACCGCCGGCCACCCGCAGGGCCTCGCCGCGACCAAGCAGGTGCTCAACGCCGACGTGCTGCGGCGCTTCGACGAGCAGGCCGACGGGCTGGTGGCGCTGTCGTCGGAGCTGTTCGCCTCGGAGCCCGCCCGTGCGGCGATGGCGGCGGCCCGGCGACGGTGAACCCGATGCTCAGCGAGTGGCGCGCAGCACCCCGACCGCCAGCAGCGCCTGGCCCACCACGTACGAGGCCGTGAGCGCGAACCCCGACAGGTCGGCCGGCACCACGCTGAGCAGCGTCGTGAAGGTCATCAGCATCCGGAGCACCTCGGAGACCAGGAGCAGCAACCCGCCGATGCCCGCCAGCCGGCCCACGCCCCAGGCCAGGACCGACATCGCGGCGAGCGCCAGGGCGAAGATCCCGACCGGCACGGTCCACGGCCCGGCCACCGGCGCGCACACCACGACCAGGCCCACCACCAGCGCGCCGTACGGCACGAGCCCGACAGGGCTCGCCAGCGCGCTCCGGCTGCGGTACGGCCAGAAGGCGGCGGCGTAGCAGGCGAGAACCAGCACGAAGAACATCAGGTACAGGCCGAGTCCCGACGACGCCGCCAGGAACGGGAGCGTGTCACCCATCCAGCTCAGGCCCAGCGCCGCCAGCACCCACCGGACGGCCCGCGGGCGCCGTCGGCCCTCGACGGGCAGGCTCGCGGCCCACACGGTCAGGCCCAGGGTCGGCATGAGCAGCATGAACGTGATCTGTGCCAGCACCTGCGCGTTCCAGAACGACACGAGCAGGATCAGACCGTTCAGCTGCATCAGCAGGTGCGCAACGGTCGTCGCGACGAACGCGAGGGCGGCGAGCCGGGCGTACGGCGTGGGCAGGAGCGAGGTCAGCCGCGCCCGGGCATCGAGGGTCACAGGAGCGAGCCTACTTGGCAAAGCCCCTGGTGAGGGGCTACCTCTCCGCGGTGCCGGTCCCGCGCACCACCCGCAGCGCCCCCAGGACCAGCAGCGCCTGCCCGACGGCGTAGCTCGCCATCACCCAGAAGCCCGCCTGGGGCAGGTGGTCGCCCAGGGCGGTGAACCGCTCGAGCGCGATCAGCGAGTCGGAGGCCAGGAAGATCAGGCCGCCGATCCCGGCCGTCCGGTTGAGGCCCCACGCCGAGATCGACATGAGCAGCAGCGCGACCGCGTAGACCACGAGGGCCACGGTGAGCGGCCCCGCCTCCTTCGCCGACACGAGTACCACCGCGACGCCGAACGCCGCGTACGCGAGGAGCGGCAGCAGGCGGAGCGCCGGGCTGCGACGCGCGTACGGGAGGAGGGCCACGATGTACGCCACCTGGGCGAGGAGGAAGAACGCCACCATGACGAGGAACCCGTTGTCGCCGGCGAACCCCGGCAGCGCGTCGCCGAGCCAGCTCAGGAGGAGCCCGGCGAGGACCCACCGGACGAGACGGCCCGGATCCCGCCCCGCGGCCAGCGCGAGGGTCGCCGCCAGCGCCGGCATGAGGCAGGACTGGGCGACCCGGGCGAGGGTCTGCGCGTCGGTGAGCTCGGCGGCGAGGTCGACGCCGACGAGCGCCACGAAGGCGAGGGCGGCGGTCCGGGAGGCGAGGGTGGGCAGGAGGCTGAGGGGGCCGCGGCTGCCGGTCGGGCGCGCGGACGAGGACGTCGTCGTCACGCGGGGAGCCTAAGCCCTTCGGGCGCGCTGTGCGCGGACGCCGAGATAGTGCCTTCGTCCGGCGGAACCCGGCGAGATGCCAGGTTCCGCCGGACGAAGGCACTATCTCGGCGTGGGAGCCCGGGACTGACTCAGAGCTCGATCGTGTACATCCGCTGGCCGTCGTCCTTGGTGAAGCCGAGCCGCTCGTACAGGCCGTAGGCGCCGGTCGGGTTCTCGGTGTCGACGCTCAGCTCAGCACGGTCCATGCCGTCGGCGGCGAAGACGCGCATCGCGTGGGCGAGGACCGCCGGGCCGATGCCGCGCCCGCGGTAGTCGCGGCGCACGCCCAGCAGGTGCGTGTACCCGGCGGAGTAGCCCTGGACCTCCCAGTCCTGCTCGTACCGCTCGCCCCAGTGGTAGCCGACGACGAACGGCGCGCCGTCCTCCGTCGTCACGGACGGGTCGACGACGGCGAACGTCCAGGCCGGCGCGAACATGGCGCGGTTCGCCGTCCACGTCTCGGGCGTGGACGGCTGGGAGCCCCAGTGGTCGCGGAACGCGTCGTTGTGGGCGAGGCGGACGGCCTCGTCGAGCTCGTCGGAGAAGGGGACGAGGCGCAGCGCGGGGTCGAGCGGCATCTCCGGGACGGGCGCCGACAGGTCGCGCGTGAGTGTGGACCAGAACCGGATCGCCGTGAGGCCCGACCGCTCGAGCAGGTGGTGCTGCGCCGCCGGAGCCTCGTCGCGGACGTAGGCGAGGATGCGGCCCGGCAGCCCCTGCTGGGGCGCCGCGGCAACGAGCTGCCGCGCGCGGGCCAGCGACCACGCGAGCACCTCCCGGCCGATGCCGCGCCCGCGCCACTCGGGGTGCACGCCGCCCTCGACGATGGCCCGCACGAGCGTCTCGCCGTCCGGCGGCAGGGTCACCGCCGCCCACGCCCGGGGCGTGCCGTCGGCGTCCAGGCCGACGGCGGTGTCGGCGTCGAGGTCGAGCCAGGGCTTGGCCAGGTCCTCGACGAGCTCCTCGAGGCTGAAGCGCCACGGCTGGCCGTCGGCCTCCTCGATCGCGTTGATGAGGCCGATGAGCGTGGGGGCGTCGTCGAGGGTCTGGGCGCGCCAGGTGAGACCGGCCGCGGTCGGGAGGGGCGCCTGGGCGGGCGCGTGCGCGCGCTCGGCGATCGGGGCGAGGTCTACGGGAGGCATGCCGATCACGGTAGGCGAGCGACCGGCGTCGGGCACACGGAATTTGTGCGCAAGGCGCACCTGACCGCCCGCCGACGGTCCGGTCGGCGGACCCGGCCGACCTCGGAACGGCTGCGCGGTTACGCTTCCGAGGTGACCAGCTCCGCTCCCCAGACCACTCCGGACTTCACCCTCGACGACGCGCGCGCCACGGCCCTCGCCGAAGCGCTGCGCAGCCGGGTGGTGGTGGCCGACGGTGCCATGGGCACCATGATCCAGGACCAGGAGCCCACCCTCGACGACTTCGAGGGGCACGAGGGCTGCAACGAGATCCTCAACGTGTCGCGGCCCGACATCATCGCGAGCGTGCACGACGCCTATCTCGAGGTGGGTGTGGACGCGATCGAGACGAACACGTTCGGCGCCAACTGGTCCAACCTGTCCGACTACGGGATCGACGACCGGATCCGGGAGCTCGCCCGCGCGGGTGCCGCCATCGCCCGCGAGCGGGCCGACGCGTTCAGCACGCCCGACCACCCCCGATGGGTGCTGGGCTCGATGGGCCCGGGCACCAAGCTGCCGTCGCTGGGCCACGTGCCCTACGCGCACCTGCGCGACACGTTCCAGGAGCAGGCCGTCGGCCTCCTGGAGGGCGGCATCGACGCCGTGCTCGTCGAGACCAGCCAGGACCTGCTGCAGGCGAAGGCCGCGGTGACGGGCTCGCGGGCGGCGATGGCCGCCGTCGGGCGCAGCGTGCCGGTGATCGTGTCCGTGACCGTCGAGACCACGGGGACCATGCTCATGGGCTCCGAGATCGGCGCGGCGCTCACGACGCTGCAGGCGCTGGGCGTGGACGCGATCGGCCTCAACTGCGCCACCGGCCCGGACCAGATGAGCGAGCACCTGCGCCACCTCGCCAACCACGCCGAGATCCCCGTCACCTGCATGCCCAACGCGGGGCTGCCGGTGCTGGGACCCAAGGGGGCGTCGTACCCGCTGACGCCCGAGGAGCTGGCGACGTGGCACGCGCAGTTCGCGGGCGAGTTCGGGCTCGGGCTCGTGGGCGGCTGCTGCGGCACCACGCCCGAGCACCTGCGGCTCGTGGTCGACGCGGTGCGCGGCCGGCCCGTCGCCGAGCGCAAGCCGGTGCGGGAGAACGGCGTGGCCTCCCTCTACTCGCACACGGACCTGCACCAGGACGCGTCGGTGCTGGCCATCGGCGAGCGCACCAACGCGAACGGCTCCCGGGCGTTCCGCGACGCGCTGCTGGAGGGCCGCTGGGACGACATCGTCGACATCGCCCGCGGCCAGACCCGCGACGGCGCGCACCTGCTCGACGTCTGCGTCGACTACGTAGGGCGCGACGGCGTGGCCGACGTGCGCGAGGTGGTGTCGCGGCTCGCGTCCGCGTCCACCCTGCCGCTCGTCATCGACTCGACCGAGCCCGCGGTGATCCAGGCCGGCCTGGAGCTGGTGGGCGGCCGGGCCGTGGTGAACTCGGTGAACTTCGAGGACGGCGACGGGCCGACGTCGAGGTTCGGGCGGATCATGCCGCTCGTGATGGAGCACGGCGCCGCCGTGGTGGCGCTGACCATCGACGAGGAGGGGCAGGCGCGCACCGCCGAGGGCAAGGTCGCGATCGCGACGCGGCTCATCGAGCAGCTCGTGAACGACTGGGGCATGCGGGTGGACGACATCATCGTCGACGCCCTCACCTTCCCGATCGCGACCGGCCAGGAGGAGACGCGGCGCGACGCGATCGAGACCATCGAGGCGATCCGCGAGATCCGGCGCCGCTACCCCGAGGTGCACACCACGCTCGGCGTCTCCAACGTGTCGTTCGGCCTCAACCCGGCCGCGCGCACCGTGCTCAACTCGGTGTTCCTGCACGAGGCCGTGCAGGCGGGGCTGGACTCCGCGATCGTGCACGCGGCGAAGATCCTGCCGCTGTCGTCCATCTCGGACGAGCAGCGCGAGGCCGCGCTCGACCTGGTCTGGGACCGCCGACGGTACGACGACGAGGGCAACCTCGTGCACGACCCCCTCTCCCACCTGCTCGACCTCTTCGAGGGCGTGGACTCCGCCGCCCTGCGCGACGCCCGTGCCGCCGAGCTGGCCGAGCTGCCCGTGGGCGAGCGCCTCGCGCGCCGCATCATCGACGGCAACCGCAAGGGCCTGGAGCCCGACATCGACGAGGCGCTCGCCTCGGGACTGCCCGCCCTGCAGATCGTGAACGACCACCTGCTCGAGGGCATGAAGGTGGTGGGCGAGCTGTTCGGGTCGGGGCAGATGCAGCTGCCGTTCGTGCTGCAGTCGGCCGAGGTGATGAAGACCGCCGTGGCGCTGCTGGAGCCGCACATGGAGCGTGTCGAGGGCGAGGGGACGAAGGGCACGATCGTGCTCGCGACGGTGCGCGGCGACGTGCACGACATCGGCAAGAACCTCGTGGACATCATCCTCACCAACAACGGCTACACGGTGGTGAACATCGGCATCAAGCAGCCGATCAGCGCCATGATCGCGGCGGCGGAGGAGCACGATGCCGATGTGATCGGGATGTCCGGGCTGCTCGTGAAGTCGACCGTGGTGATGCGGGAGAACCTGGAGGAGCTGACGTCCCGGGGCTTTGCCGGGAGGTGGCCCGTGCTGCTGGGTGGGGCCGCCCTGACGCGGACGTACGTGGAGGACGACCTGGCCTCCGCGTTCCCCGGCGTGGTGCGGTACGCGCGGGACGCGTTCGAGGGGCTGCGGCTCATGGAGCCGCTGGTCCGGGTGGCGCGCGGGGCCTCTGCTGAGGAGGTGGGGCTGCCGCCGCTGAAGAAGCGCCGGCACGCCGTGGTGACCGTGACGCAGACCGCTGAGGAGGACCTGCCCGCCCGGTCCGACGTGGCCGCCGACAACCCCGTGCCCGAGCCGCCGTTCTGGGGCACGCGCATCGTCAAGGGCCTCCAGCTTGCCGACTACGCCGCGTTCCTCGACGAGCGCGCCACCTTCATGGGGCAGTGGGGGCTGAAGCCGGGGCGGGGATCTGATGGTTTGTCGTATGAAGAGCTGGTCGAGAGCGAGGGCCGGCCGCGCCTCAAGGAGTGGCTGGACCGCATCCGGACCGAGCACATCCTCGACCCGTCGGTGATCTACGGGTACTTCCCCGTGTGGTCGGAGGGCGACGACGTGGTGGTCGCCCACCATTCGGGGCCCGACGGCGGCTCCGGTGGTCCTGTTGGTACCGAGCGGCTGCGGTTCACGTTCCCGCGGCAGCGCCGCGACCGGCACCTGTGCCTGGCGGACTTCGTGAAGCCGCGCTCCTTTGTTGAGGAGACGGGGCGGTTCGACGTGCTGCCGGTGCAGCTCGTCACCGTCGGCGACACCGTGTCCGCGCACACCGCGAAGCTGTTCGAGGCGAACAAGTACCGCGAGTACATGGAGCTGCACGGGCTGTCGGTGCAGCTCACCGAGGCGCTCGCCGAGATGTGGCACACCCGGGTGCGGTCGGAGCTGGGGTTCGCAGACGAGGATCCGGAGGACGTGGACGGGATGTTCAAGCTCGAGTACCGCGGCGCGCGGTTCTCGCTCGGGTACCCGGCGTGTCCCGAGATGGAGGACCGGCACAAGGTCGTGGAGCTGCTGCGGCCCGGGCGGGTCGGGGTGGTGCTCAGCGAGGAGCTGCAGCTGCACCCGGAGCAGTCGACGGATGCGTTTGTGTTTCACCACCCGGAGGCGAAGTATTTCTCCGTGTGACTTCCGGGGGGCGGGGCCTCGACGTTAGCGGGTCAGGCGGTCGCGAGGATACGTAGCGCGTCGCCCTGCAGACGCCGTGTCTGCCATTCGTCCATCGAGATCGAACCGAGCGCCTCGTAGAACGCGATGGCCGGTTCGTTCCAGGTGAGGACGGTCCATTCCAGGCGGGTCCAGCCACGCTCGACGCAGATCTGGGCGAGGCGTGTGAGCAGGGCCTTGCCCGTACCTGCACCCCGGTTGGCCGGGTCCACGAAGAGGTCTTCCAGCCAGATCCCGTTGCGCCCGGTCCAGGTGGAGAACGTCACGAACCACACAGCCATACCGACGACGGCGCCGTCGTCCTCCACGATCAGCGCGTACGTGGTCGGGGTTCCGTCTTGAGGGAACAACGCCCGCGCGAAGTCGTCGATGGTGGCCTCGACGGCATCCGGCTCGCGCTCGTACTCGGCGAGCGCGTGGACGAGACGCAGGATCTCGGGAAGGTCGGCAGGGGCGGCGTCACGGATCAGGATGCTCACCAGACCGAGGGTAGGGCCTGTCCGGGTTCGCTGGCGGGAATCGGAAGTCGGGCGTTGGAGTGGTGCAACGCCATGGTGAGCGGAATCGAAGCCCCGACGAGCTCGCACCTCCGCAACCTTGAGCCCCGTCGGACCGACTGCGGGCGGGATCCCGCGGACCACTCATCCAAGCCAGAGGCACGCCCTCTCAATGGCAACGACTTCGTCGTGAGTGAGCGGCACCAGATGGGAAAGCCGATTCCGCGCGTCTCTAAGGAGGTCGAGAGACGTCGCTCGTCGCTCGTCGCGCCGCGCCACCCGCGCAATCTCGCGAAGCAGTGCGATTTCAGGAACTGACGCCTGAATGTAGTTGGGGTCTCTGTAGACGGGCATCCCGCTCGCCACCTCCCGGTCGAAGCGAGCGGCGCCGAGCTCTTCACGAAGGTGCATCTCCAGGCGGATGCGCTTGGTCTCGATGAACGGCAGAAGGACGCGGGCCTGCGCAGCCCAAACATGGCGCTCCATTGTGCGATCAGCGTCGTCCTCGGCCGTGGGAGCGATACAAACACGTCCGCGCCAGCCGTCGATAGCTCCCACGTTCCATGCGTCCACGAGGCGCGGCGGCGGCCACGCGCCCACTTTCGCCGGCGTCACACCATCGATGGACGCTGCTGCGCAAAGTTCGGCACGCCGCCCGGAACCGGAGGGCAGCGCTCCATCACGAGCCCAGCGCTCCGCCACATTGGTCGCATAGGGAAGATCCCAGCGTGCAAGCTCGACGATCGTCTCCACCCGAATCTCGTCGGCGAGGGTGTCCACATCGAGCCCGCCTTCTACGAGCGCCACATGTGCAACGGTGTCCCACCGCGCTACTCGATTCCAGAACCACCTGGTCACGACGGTGACGTCTCCGTCCGGGTTCAGGGCTGGCGGGAGGTCTCGCGCCTGAGCGATGATGACCAGTCGGATCGAGCCGTCAGCCGTGACGCGCGAGTCATGCGCCAGCCGCTCGAGGAACTGTTGAAGTTCCGGTCTGCGTCGCCCGGAGAGATCGGATGCGTCAAGTACGAAGGTGCGAGCCCTCGGGTTTCCCCAGGCCAGCAGTTCTCGGACCGACACAGGGTGCACATCGAAGTCGTCCGATATGTCGGCACAGGCCTGGTCGACCAAACTTCGATCTGCGCCGACGCCCAGGTGGGCCGCATCGTCCATCACTTCGACGAGTTCGTCGGCTAGCTCGGCCGTGACGTTCTCCGCGCACAGGTACTCCGGAAGCACCGCGACCACGTGTCTACCGCGAGCGACGTTCGCAGCGATGTCAGCGATGTAACCCTTCGGCCCTGGGAGCTTCCAGAGGTTCCCGATCATGGGCGAGTTAATGCCTGCGTTGCCGCGAAGACGAGCGGGTCCAGGCTCCAGCCCTCGGCAGTCTCATCGACAGCGTCGATGCGGACGAGGTCCTCGACGATCGGTGCCGCGTCCTCAACCCCGAGGATCTCGGCGATCTCTGCCAGCCCCCACGGTCCGGGCATATCGATCTCCGTCCACCGCCGTGCCACGTGGAGGTCGATTCCGACCGCCTCGAGGAACGTCTGAGCGCGCTCCAAATCAGCAATTGACTGGCTGACCTCCTGGAGTGCCGCGTTCTTTTGCAGGCCGTCGTTGACGTGCGCGACCGTGGTTTCGACGAACTCGGTCCACCCGCTCGTCGCTTCCCGAAGATCGCGCCGGTCCACCGGCCCGACGAACGGCGTGTCCTGCCAGCACTTGAGTCCCGACTCGCTCCACCGCCGGAGCAAGATCCGGCCCCATCCGTCGAGGATTGACGCGGCGCCCTCGTAGTTCCTTGAGTCGAGAACGACTGTGACCTGAGTACCCACCTCGGCGGGCACGGCCGAGATCACAGCCCGGATCGCCGCGTCGTCGACGTCCTTCGAGGCAAGGTCGATGATGACGTGGCGCTCGCCCTTCTTAGCGAGCTCCTCGGCGACCTCGGAGACGCTACGGATGGCGACGAGGGCGACACCAACATCCTCGGTAGCTCTGGCTACTGCCTGCGCCACACGGTCGATACCGAGCGCCTTGGTACCGATCACAATCTGCTTCTTCGGGGTGCCCGGCAACGGATTCACCAGTGCAGCGAGCTCACCGTCCGACAGTGGTGCACGCAGGTCGTGACCGTCTCGTGCCCTCAAGAGCCGCCTGTTCATCGTCTGGTTGGCCTCGACGTCGACCTCAAGCGACTCACAGTCGGCGAGGTCCGCCTCAAGGTCCTCACGCGTACCGAGGAGGCCGAGGATGGCCTGGTTGCTGAGTCCGTACTCGGCCCGCACGCCAGCACCACTCTCGTAAAGTACTCCGAGGCCGACCATCTCACTGAGGTAGCGACGGTACTCCGGCGCTGAGAGCACGCTCCGGTCGAACCCAGCGGGCCAGTAGACCTCGCAGTCCTCGCGGATCTGGTCGGCGGAGAAGCCCTCACCAGGCACGCCATCGAGCGTCCGGAGTGCGATCACGAGCGCGATGACGAAGTACCGGTTGTCGAGACGAATCGTCCACCGGAACCGTTCCTCGATGCTCGTCCGAACGTCGCGCTTGGCGAAGACATCGTCCACATCGCGGTCTGTGACTGTTACCCGCACACCGTCCTCTGGCGCTCTGTAGCGTTCGAGCATGTGGCGGATCAGCGCCTCGCCCATGATCTGGATCAGGCTTGCCTGATAGTTAGTGACAAGCAGCAGCCGCCACAGGGCTTCATCGCTCTCAAACCGGTAACCGAGCGCGTGCAGTGGGTTGCGTAGGAGATCGGCGGCGTCCGTCGGCTGGAGAGGCCCGACCAAGATCTCGCGGCCGCCGTGTCCCGTCGGGTGGTTGCGCATCCCGTAGAAGCGCTGCACCTGGTGCAGGCCGGCGAAGACGGTCTTGAACCGGCCGGCCGACTCTTGCATCAGCCCCTTCAGCCGCTGGAGTGCGGGGAACGGCTCGCCCGTGCCGTGGCTCGACAGCGAGTCGGCCGTGAGGAACGCGTCCGACTCGTCGAGGAGAAGCAGCAGCTGGCGGCCGGTGTCGCCAGAGAGCCAGGCGGAGATCGCCCGGACTGTCGTTTCAGCCGTCCACCTGGTGGAGGCCGTTGCGATGCCGTCATCGACCAGCCGACGGCCTAGCACGGGCCAGAGGTTGTCCGGGACCCCCGCTACACCCTCAGCGTTCAGGTCCAGATAGATCGCAAGGGGCGCGCTGTCGTTGCCTTCGTCACCCTGCCGTGTGCGCTCGGCGCGCCAGCGCCGCTCGACCTTGCGTAGCAGCGCGGACTTTCCGAGCTGACGCCCGCCGTAGACGAACATCGGTCCGGTTGGATCAATGATGTCAGCCTGCTCCTGCTCGCGGCCGACGAACATCTCGTCAGGTACCTCGCCACGTGCGAACGGCGTGAACGGGTTCACAGCCGTGAATGGCAGCGTTACCCGCTGCGTGATGCGCCACCCTTGCTCGGAGCGGGTCGTGAGCCACGCGACGACCGCGTCATCGATCACGAGCGGGGACATGCGCTGGGCCGCGCACGCGCGGCGCAGCAGGCGGCGCTGCTCAACAGGGAGCGTGCCGAAGTACAGGATGACGTTGGCGCGGGTGCTCCACGCAGGTTCGAGGGTCTCCAGGACCCGCTTGGCCGATGGCGCGTCCCAGATGACTGTGACATAGAACCGGCCGTTGGTCTGTGTTCCGAACTCGGGCACGTACGACCGGTCGATCGGTGTCGCCGCGACCTCCCACGTCGCGACGCCGGCGTTCTTGCGCTTGGTGATATCGCGCGGCTGGGTGTTCGGTCGCGGGACGAGTCCGATCATCCGGAGCACCTGAGACAGATAGTCGTCCGTTGAGCTTGACCCGCGCCCCCGCTTCTGCGCGCCCAGGGCTTCCCACGCGCGCAGGCCACGCTCGAGCACGGGCGTCGCAGGCTCGCCGCCAGTGCCGAGCGCTCTCCGCACCACTCGCACCGTGTCGGTCCCGGGTGCCGTGGCCTTCTCAGCAAGCTGGACGACTCGCGGGTAGAACTCGGCGAAGTCGTCACCCCCGAGCGCTGGCACCTCGGGAAGCGGCCTGCCGGTCATGTATCGGCTGATGAACTCCAGCGCGAGTGGCTCGTTGTCGCTCGCAAGGAGAGCCTCGATTCGGCCACGCGCTTCCTCGTCGCCAACCTCAGCGAGCTGGGTCCGCAGGTTACGTCGAATCTCCTCGAGCCTGGACTCGGCCTCCGCGGCGATCGTGCGGATCGCCTCAAGGGCGAGATCAGACCTTCTGTTCTCGGGCTCGGTCCGAAACTTGCCGAGACGTGCGAGCAACTGGCGCGCGCGGTCGTCGTCGTTGAGCGAGCGCAGACGACCGATGGTGCGGTCGACGTCATCAATCGCTTGCCGGCGACGACTCTGCAGGTCAACCCGGGCCCTCGCGGCGACCTCCTCGGCCGCCGCGTCTAGCGTGACATTCATTCGGACTCGGAAGGCGGCGGACGCCGCATCGTTGCCCAGCCGCGCATACCCGACGATGATGTCGGCTGGATTCCGGCCAGCGATCAGAGTCTTGAGGTCCTTACGGGTTGGCCCGTGGATCGGGTGCCCGTCAGCGTCCCGAGGGATCTCGTAGATCGGATCCATCTCGTTCTCGATTAGAACGCGGACCGGCACGTCAGCGCCGCCCCGCGCGGGCGACGGGTTCAACAGCCATTGGACGATGCGGTCCAGCGCGGCGTCACCGACCAGCTCGTTCGGCGTCTGCGAGTAGGCGTTCAACGCAGCCATCAGCCTGTTCGTCGACGCCTGTCCAGCACCGCGAGGCGGTATCGAAGTACGGGCTGCCAGGCCAAGCGCGTCGTCCAGCGTGTCGGCGACGGTGTCGAGGAGGTCCCGAAGGCGCCGCTGGGCGGCGTGCTTGATCGGCTCCCGGTGCTTCTGCGGCGTGTGCACAACGCGGTCAGCGTCAGCAACCATCCGCTCAGTCCGACCCGGATCCCGCAGTTCGTCCCGGAGTGATCGGATCTCCGCCCAGTCCTGCGGGCGAGCACCAGCCTCGTCAGCGGCTGCCTTGGCACCACGGGCCACAGCCGAAAGGCCGCGGCCGAGCTCGTTCTCGTCACGGACGAGATGCCGCAAGATCCTCGCTGCGCGCTGGTAGTTGATGACGTTGGGGCTGCCAAGCTGCTGTCGAAGCTCCTCAGCACGGGCGGCAAGCGCCGCCCAGTCATCGGGAGTAACGAACGCGTCGTCGGAGAGTTGCTGGTGGCGGTACTCGGTCTTGGCGAGCATCGCCACCTCGCCCATGACCTGCTCCGCCGGATGATCGGTGACCCTTGCCCGGATCACCAGGTCGTCCAGCGGCCCAAACGGGGAGAACCCGAAGGTCATCGCGATTCGGGCTACCGCCGCCAGGAAGACCCTCGCGCCGTCCGGGTCAAGCGCGTCCCGCTGGTCCGGCGTCAGGTCAAGGGACGCGAGATCACCGTCAAGAAGCGTCGCATCCGAGCACTGGAACGCGCCCGTGAAGAGGCGGAGCGCGGCAGCCTTCTCGGGCTCCACGCCCTCCGCCTCGGCGACGAGCGCGGCCAGGGCGTCCCTGCCCTGCATGATGAGTGAGGCGATCGTGCCGTCGTCCCAGGGACTCAGAGCGGCCGGGTCAGCCTCCGCACCGCTGGCTTCAAGGCGGGCGCGGGTAGGTGTCTCAACAGCGCCGTCACCCGGGTCCTGCCTCGGCTCCGTCGCGAAGTCCGCCTCGGCCTCAAGTGCGGGATCCGGTTCCGGTTCCGGCCCGGGCTGCGACTCGCGCACGACTTGTCCCTCGGGCTCCGAAGCCGGCACGGGTCCAACTGCGGGCGCCGTCACGTCCTCGGGTCCTGGCGCGTCTTGCGCAAGCGCCTGGTCTTCCTGAGCATCCACGCGGTCGTCAATCGGACGCTGGGTCTCGGGGAGTGCCTCACCACTTGCTTCGGCAACACGCGCGATGAGGTCCTCAACCCTCTCGAAGCCGGAGCCTCGCAGCAGGTTATCCGCGAAATTCGACTTGCCCGAGTCCTCGAACGAACGCACAGCCTCGAGAAGCTCCCGGAGTTCAGTCAGCTCGACGTCCCGCCGCGCAGCCTCCTCACGTCGAACCTCGGCATCCCTGCGAAGGACTGCCGCGACGTCCGTAAGGCTTCCCCCGTCTGGCAGGAAGGCGGACGCACTGTTCACCCACTCAATAGTTCGGGCAAGGACGGTCGACATCGCAAGGTCGACAGTTGCGGCCGCAACGTCACCCGCAACCGTGGCAAGCGACGTTCCGACCTGCGGGGCATCTGTGATGAGGGTCTCGAGCACCTCCAGAGTCGCATCGGCGTCGTCCCACGCGGCATAGACGACTTCCGACACGGGACTGCTCGGGGCAGCTGCGGACTCGGCTCCGGTGGCCCGTTCCCCGGCGTCGGACATGGTGCATGGCACAAGCGCACGCACGGACTCAAGCGTCGCAGGCTCGTCGGGCAAGCTCTCACAGCCCGCGGCGAGGCTCGCGTACGCCATGCGCGCGGGCGCGTCATCGGCGGCGAGCAGTGCGATTGCGAGGAGAGCATTCGACGCCTGCGATGCACAGGCAGCACGAATCAGGGAGAGGCGGTGCTGAAAGCGCTCAGGTTCGTAGGTCACGAGCACGTCGAGGAGCTCTTGCTCGTCGGCAGTTGGCACCAGATCGGTTGAGGGCATGGCACCGAGAAGCACAAGGGCGGTGCTACGCCCGAGCTGGGTGACAGGGGCCCCGTAACGAGTCACTGCATCCAACATACGATCGCCCGCTGCCCCACCTCGGACGAGTACATCGAGAATCCGTCCGGAAAGCTGTCGCGACAGCTTCGATCCACGCGCTAGGTTCAGCGCTTGAAGGACGTGATCCTTGAAGTGTGAGTCGAGGCGCGCGACCTCGGTCCACAACTCCTCCTTCGACACGCCGTCGAGTGCTCGCGCAACCGCAGCGTGGACGTCAAAGGCGTTCCTGATCTGGTCCCGTGATGGCAGCCGATCCGTCACCTCGGCATCGTCGTCGCGCACGACCCCGTCGTGGTGCACTGGCGCTCTCCCGTCCACGGTGACCTGGCTGTCGGGACATCCGTCGCTGACGCACGGCCATGGAATTGCGCACAGCGTCTGAGCCGCTTTCCGCTGGTCAGGGTCCGGTGAATGTCCGCGCACGACGATACGCGCATCGGCCGAGGCAACTGCCGGACAGCCAACCCATTGTCCCCTTTTCACCCGCATGCTTCACCCGGGACTGCCACCCGCTCCGAGTCGCCCTGACAGGCTGAGTAGGCAGGGGATCGGCCGCCGGCACCGCCCGCACTGCTCACCCACCTTCGGCGCCCGACGCTCGGGCGAGAAGTACCTCGTCGTCGGGCTCGATCAGCGCGGCTGCGGGCGTTCGCGCCCGCTCGTGTCGGACCACCCCGAGACGCTGGCCACCAACACGACCCAGGCTCAGATCGACGACCTCGAGGCGCTGCGCGAGCATCTCGGCGTCGAACGGTGGCTCGTCACCGGCGCCTCGTGGGGTTCGACCCTTGCCCTCGCCTACGCCCAGGCGCACCCCGAACGGGTGAGCGAGATCGCGCTGTTCGCCGTCACGACCACGAGCCGGACCGAGGTGGACTGGATCACCGAGCACGTCGGGCGCATCTTCCCCGAAGCCTGGGACAGGTTCGCTGCTACCGTCGAACGGCACGACGGCGAACGCGTCGTCGACGCCTACGCCCGCGTGCTGCGCAACGGGACCCGCGCCGAGCGGGAACGCGCAGCCGCCGCGTGGGGGGACTGGGAGACCACGCACGTGTCTCTCGATCTCGCGCGGGAGCCGGGACCCTTGTTCACCGACCCGCAACGCCTGCTGGACTTCGCGACCCTCGTGGCGCACTACTGGTCGAACGACGCGTTCCTCGGCCCCCACGGCATCCTCGACCGCATGGACCGGCTCGCCCGGCTGCCTGCTGTCCTGCTCCACGGTCGTCGTGACGTCAGCGGTCCGGCGGTGACCGCGTGGCAGGTGCACCAGGCCTGGCCCGCGAGCCGCCTGACGATCGTCGAGGACGAGGGGCACGGCGGCCCCACGACCGTCCGCCTGATGGTCGAGGCCATCGACGGCTTCGCCTGACCGCTCACCCCACGAACGGGCACGTCACCGCGCCCGGCCCGGCGCATAGTGTCCGTCCGTGCCTGTCGACGCGGAGTCCTCGCCCCTGACCCGCGCCCGCTGGTCGCTCATGGTGATTTTTCTGCCCAGGTCAAGCGCATCCTGGCTGGTCAGAGCCGCGAGCGGTTCTCCGGGGTCCGGTATTCAGCGGCTCGCCCAGCCCTCGGGGCGTGTCACTGGACGGTCTTCCACGACCGGTGCAACCGGTCGTCCGGCGTACTGGGTCGACATCACGATGTGGGTTCGCATGTCGCCGTGCTGACCGAGCCGCTCCACGAGCCCTTCGAAGTGGCGCAGGGAGGCCGCCCTCACCTTGAGCATCGTGCAGAACTCTCCGGAGAGCTTGTGAACCTCGATGATCTCCGGGTAGTCCTCGGCCGAGGTGGTGCGGAGGAGACAGTCGGAGGGCCGGCACCTCAGCTGTAGGAAGGCAAGGATCGGTAGGCCCGCGGCGGCCGCGTCGACCTGGGCGCCGTATCCGGTGATGACGCCGGAGGCTTCCAGCCGTCGTACTCGTTCGGCCACCGCGGGTGCCGACATGTGGATGCGGCGCCCGAGTTCCTTGAACGAGAGTCGGCCGTCGCTCTGCAGCTCGGAGAGGATCAGCCAGTCGGTTTCGTCGAGATCGGTCGGCGAAAGGGTCATCGCGACGTCTACTTTCCGATCAGAAGGCGGGAGGGGCTCAACGGCATTCATAGCCCATTCCATACGGACATTTGCCTCTCTACCGTAGTCCTCATGTTGCAACGCGGGCACCCTCCGACGGTGGCTCTCTTCGGCGCGGTGGCCCTCGGAGCGACCGCGCAATCGCTGGCCGGTGCGGCGGGCAGCCTGCTTGCCGAAGAGGTGAGCGGCTCCGCCGTGCTGGCTGGAGCTCCCCAGACGATGCTCGTCATCGGGGCGGCGGCCTCGGTCCTGCCCCTGGCGAGGCTGGCCGCACGCGCCGGGCGGGCGGCGTCGCTCACCGGGGGGTGTGTCGTCGGGGCGCTCGGCTGTGCCGTGGTCGTCGGCGCGGTTGCCACGCCGCTGGGTGCCGTGCCGGCTCTGGCCCTCGTCGGTGTGCTGCTCGGCAGCCTGCTGCTGGGTGCCGGCAACACGGCGGTGATGCTCGCGCGGTACGCCGGCCAGCAGCTTCGCCCGGACCTCGACCAGGCACGTGCCGTGGCCAGGGTCCTCGCGGTCGCGACCATCGGCGCCGTCCTGGGACCGAACCTGTTGGCGCCCGCCGCTCGACTGACCCCGCTGCTCGCGGCTGGCGATGGGGTGGCGCCGGTGACGGGGGCCTACGCGATAAGTGGGACGGCCTACGTCTTGGCGGGCATCGCCGCTTGGCGGACGCGTCGGTCGCTTCCACCGGACCGACACCGGAAGCCCCGCTCGCCACGGTCGCGCCGACCCGACCGGACCTCCTTCTGCGGATTGATGACCCTGGCTCTCTCCAACCTGGTCATGGTCGGAGTGATGACGATGGCGCCGATCCAGATGCACCACCACGGGGCGAGCCTGGGGGCGATCGGCGCCGTGGTCAGCGCCCACATCACAGCCATGTTCGCTCCCAGCCCGGTCAGTGGCTGGCTGGCAACGAGGCTGGGGGCCGGCAACACCGGGTTGATCGCCGGAGCCGTGCTGGTCGCGGCCTGCGTGTCGGCGGCCTTGCTCACCGACGGACCGGCGCTGGGCGTTGCGATGGTCGGCCTGGGAGTGGGATGGAACCTCGGGTTGGTCTCCGGCAGCGCCCTGCTCACGCACGGAGTCCCCGCGCCGTCGCGGCCACACCGGGAGGGCGTGGGAGAGATCGCCGCCGGCGTGGCGGCCGTCGTTGGCGGGCTCGGCGCCAGCGCCGTGTCGGGGACCGCCGGCTATCCGGCGCTCGCCGTCGCCGGCGCCGCCGTGAGTCTCATGATCGGGGGCGTCCTCGTGGCGTCCCGGATCCCGCTCGGCCCTGGTTCCACACCCGACCAGCGCCTCGCCGTGTCCATCTGAGCCGACCACTGGGTGCCGTCATCGCCGATCGTTTCGTGAAGGAGTAGGCAGCATGAACAGGGACTGGACCGGGCTGGTCCCTGATCCCGAGCATCGGCAGGTCGCCAAGATCCTGCGCCTCACCCACCTCAGCTCGAAGATCGCCTCCATCGGCCCCACTGGGTGGTGCGGTAGCTTGACGATCCTCTCATCGTGCCTACCAGGCCAAACGGTGAACCCCGAAGAGCTGCGTCATCTCTCGTTCGCGTGCCGATCCCGTGCACGCATGCTGCCTGGAAGATGGCCATGCGCCCTGGTAGAGGCCGTCGAGGCAGTCGACGAGCGCTTGTCTGGAGGTTGCTGCGTGCCAGCCGCCCCCGAGCCTCTCGAAGTGGTCGAACGCTTCGATCCCGGCCCGGCAGAATGCTTCGAATAACGTGTGCTTGTCCGCCACGGCCCGGCGGCGGTCCTCGCCGCTTCCCGCAATGAGGACGACCATGTCGTCGGCCTGGTGCGCCAGTCCGACCGGGATCGGTTGACCGGGGTAGGACATGGTGCTGTACGCCCAGCCCTGATTTAGCGAGCCGATCAGTCCGGCGAGAAGCAGCCAGAGGTTCTCGACGTCGTCCCACCACTCGCGTGAGATCAGCGTGCGGCCGTTGACGACCAGCTCGACGCTGCCGCCTTGGTGGGGGTTCCAGTGGCGAGGCGGACGGGCCTCCGCGATCGGTGTCAGGTGACCCTGGCCGGATGGCAGGAAGGTCCGCATCTCGACGCTGCCGAGCCACGGCCGCTGCGGGCTACGCGGGCTCATGGTGTCGACCAGTCATGGTGTGCCCTCGACTCGCAGTCCGTCCGGGTAAGGGCCGGTCGTCACGGGCTGGAAGCTCAGGTGCCTGACGGCAGCGCGGAAGGCCTGGTCGAACTCCTGACGGGTCACGGGGATGACTGCCGGGTCGTGCTGATGCGGGGTGCAGATGCCTTCTGCGAGCACACCGTAGGACGCCTCGTAAACCTGAACCCGAGCACCCCGGCACGCTGGAAGGCCTTCTCCAGATCGGCTCGGACCGCGGCGGTGACCGGAGCGCCGTTCCGGAAGACGGCATGCCGGACGGCATACCCCTCGCCGTCGAGCTCAAGCCAGTGCCACTCGTCCTCCTCGTCCCAGTAGCCACGAACCCGGACCACCGACGAGCCAGCGCTGCCGATCGTCATCCTGAACCCCACTCCAGTTCCGCGCATCCGCTGCTGAACGAGGTCATGCCTTGCCCAGGCTCTGCATCCAGGCGGCGATCTGCTCGATACCGGCGGCGGTCAGTCCGACGGCGGGCTCGACCCGGAACGCCAGGGCCGGTCCGGGGTGCTCAAGCTCGATCCACCAGCGGTCCATCTCGCTGATGTCGTCGTCGACCCAGATGAAAGGGCGGCCCGCCGCCTCCCGGACCAGGGCCCGAGTCTTCCAGCCCAGTCCGTCCGGATCACCGTCGCCGTAATCCGGCAGGTCGGCCACCGGCAACACGGGGAGCCCAGCGCGCGTTGCGACGACGTCGTTCGCGTCGCCCATCCACGCCGTCGCCCACACCACATCACAGTGCAAGGCCATCAGCAGCGGCCCGAGAGTCGGATCGATCAGGTCCAGCTCGGGACGCGCCGTCTCGGACGGGTCGTACTTGCACGGCAGCGGAAGCATCCCCGTGCCACCGAACGGAAGCAACGTCCCGTCGACGTCGAGAAACAGCAGCGGGCGCTCGGCGTCGGTCACGCCCGAACGATAGCGCCCGGCTCTCCGTGCGGGACTCTCTCCCAGACGATGGCAGGCCACGATCAACACGCACGACCCGAACCCAGAGGGGCAGGACAGGTCTCCATGGCCCATTTCTGTCTTGCAGTCCTGCGCAGGGGCCTGGCGGACCTCAGCCGTCAAACCAGTCCGCAGCGAACCGTTCCTGAAACGCCGCGGCGGCCTGCGAGCTCCGTGCCGAGTACATGACAAGCCCACCGGCGGACATCACGACGACGTCATCCAGGAGGATCCAGTCGGCCTGCCCGGCCCCGTTTCGGCGCGACAGCCGACCAACTCGCCGCGGTCCGTCCGAAAGATCCCCCGCTCTCGGGGTGGTGCGGCAGACCAGGCAGGTGGACCGTGGAACGATGGAACCCAGCATGGGCTCGGCTTCAGCCGATGCGGTCGCCCAACGCCTCGTCGGCGCTGTCCTCGGCACTGTCGACCTGCTGTCGACGTTCCTGGGAGATCGCCTGGGCTGGTACCGCTCACTGGCCGAGGATGGTCCGGCAACGCCGCCCCAGCTAGCCACACGAACCGGCACGGACGCTCGCTACGCCCGCGAATGGCTGGAGCAGCAAGCTGTCACCGGCCTGCTGCACCTCGACTCGGATGGCTCCGCCGACGAACGCGTCTTCAGCATCCCGCCGGGCACCGCAGAGGTGCTGACCAATCAGAACAGCCTCAACTTCTTGGCTCCCATCGGCCGGATGTTCGGCGCGGTCGGTCCCGCACTCCCCCAGTTGCTCGAGGCTTACCGCACCGGTGGCGGAGTGAGCTGGGACGAGCTCGGCGATGACGCACGACAGGGACAGGCGGACGCGAACCGGCCGTGGTTCGAGCACCAGCTGGCCGACGCGCTCACTGGCATCGGGGACCTGCACGCCCTGCTCTCCCGTCCCGGCGTCCGCATCCTCGACGTCGGCTGCGGTGGCGGCTGGTCGAGCATCGCGCTGAGCCGTGCGTACCCCACCGCCACGGTCCACGGGATCGACATCGACCAACCGTCCGTATCGATGGCCACTGACAACGCCCGAGCCGCCGGCGTCTCGGACCAGATTCGGTTCTCCCACGGTGACGCCGCCGACCTTCCGGCCGACCAATACGACGTGGCCTTCGCCTTTGAGTGCGTCCACGACATGCCCCGACCGGTCGAGGTGCTCGCGGCCGTCCGCAAGTCGCTGGCGCCCGGCGCTCCGTTGATCGTGATGGACGAGGCCGTGGCCGACTCGTTCGCTCCGGACGGTGACGAGGTCGAACGCCTGATGTACGGCTTCAGCCTTTTCGTCTGTCTGCCCGACGGTCGCTCCAGCCGTCCGAGCATGGCCACCGGGACGGTGATGCGTCCGTCCCGCCTGCAGGAGTACGCCCAGGCCGCCGGCTTCGAGGAGCTCGAGATCCTGCCGATCGACGACTTCTCGTTCTTCCGCTTCTACCGGATCAGCTGAGAGCGTTCTGATCTGTCCGGTGTCCGCGGGCTCCAGCCCGCACGCGACGCCCGACCGGTCCTGGGATGGACCGGACGTTCGTCGCGGCGGGATGTCGCAATGAGCACTTGAGCCGCTATCGGCGGCTCAGCACGGGGTGCGGCACCACGGTGTACACGTGCGCCGACGCAAGCGCGAGCCATGCCCATCCGATGACGACGCCGATCCAGATCAGTCCGACGGCGCCGGTTCCCGCGCCCGCGAAGAACGTCACGATGGTCAGGATGCCGAGCACGATCGACAGCGTCCCGCGGCGCCGGTCGCCCTGGCGGCGTGCCCATAGCCCGTGGGTGATCGCGGCCGCTCCCAGAGCGGCGAACCCGAGCGCGCCGAACAGCAGATGCAGGATGCCGCTCGTGGTGAAGGTGTCGCCGGCCGACCCGGGTGGGAAGCCAGGCACGGGGTCCGGAGGAAAGATCGCCGAGAGCACCAGGCACAGCCCGTAGACCCCGGTGAGCGCACCGAGCGCGAGTCCACGCCCGGAGCGGATCGCTCGGAGGAACCCGTACGCGGCGGCGAGGGTCATCAGCCCGGAGAGGGCGAGGTTGGCGGTCTGCAACCAGCCGTGCTCTCCGAGCATGAGGTGGCTCAGCGCGTGGCGGCCCAGATCGAACCCGGGCCGGGTCAGCGCAAAAACGAGTCCGACGACGAGGTAGAACGGGCCGGCGACAACACCCCAGCCCAGCAGTGATCGGGTGACTGCCGCGCCGGTGTCGAAGTCGCCGGCCGGTGTCGTCTCGTTCTCAGGCATCTCGTACTCCTCGTTCCGGGGCGCCCCTCTGCAGGGCGCCGTCACCCGGTAGACGAGCAACCACTCTTGCACTCATCGGTGCATTAGTACATCGGCCGGGTTAAGATCCGGCATGCCCCGGCAGCAGCCCGACCCCCGTGTGCTCCGCTCCCGTGCCGCGGTCCTGGACGCGGCGGCGGCCCGATTCGTCGCCCAGGGCTACGCCGCCACCAGCATGGAGGACGTCGCCGCCGGCGCCGGAGTCGCCAAGCGCACCGTGTTCAACGTCTTCGGCGACAAGGAGACCCTGTTCCGCCAGGTCGTGGCCCGCTCCATCGAGGTTGCCGAGGCGCTCGCGGCCGCCCTGGACGAGGAGCTGTCCTCCTACGACGACGTCGCGGAGCTTCCCGCCCTCGCGCGCCGCATGGCGCGGGCCGTCCTCACCGGCCCCGCGGTCCCGACACGCCGCATGCTGATCGCCGAGGCCGACCGGTTCCCCGAGCTCGTCGCCGAGTACCGCCGTCGCGCCCCCGAACGCATGCTCGGCGCGATCGCGCGCCTCCTCGCGCGCCTTGCCGCCACGGGCACGCTCATTGTGTCCGACGCCGACGTCGCCGCGGAGCACTTCGCGTACCTCGTGATGGGCGCCGACCTGGACCGAGGCATGTTCGGGGCGCCCCCGCCATCAGTCCGGCGCGTCGAGCAGCGCGCCACTGCCGGGGCGGAGGCGTTCCTGCGCGCCTACCGCCCGCAAGCCGGATAGGGGGCTCGCCGGGGATCGATCCGCTGTGCGATCGGTCCCTCTGGTTGCCGTCGGCTTGCCGGCGGCCCGCCACGGTCTTTGGCCTGTTTGATCGCGTGCGAGCGGATCGAGAACTCCTCGATCAGGTCCTCGGCCAGGCGCGGAAGTATCGAGAACCACTCACGCCGCTGCTACAGGCGTCGGTCCACAATGTGCGCATGCACTTCTCTGCGTCACGACCGCCTCCTCGCCCACTGAGGATCGCGCTTTTCTGCCTCGCTCTCCTCGCCCTGGCGAGCTTCGTGTACGCGCTGCGGCGCCCGCTCATGATGTCCGCTCCGGCGTGCCTGGCCGGCCGGTGGCACGGATGCTTCGACACCTTCAACGGCGTGATGCTCATGTTGTTGGTCGCCTTGCCGTTGGCCGCCCTGACGGTGTGGGCCCTGGCGCGTCGTCGGCTCGCCGCAGGTGTCACCTCCGCGTGGCGGATGTCGCTGGCCGAGGTGGGCATGGTCTACGGGACCGTACCGCTGGTGTGGTTGACCCTCATGCCAGGCTCCGGTGCGGGCACAGTCCCAGGTCGGTTGAGCGTGGTACCGCTGCAAGACCTGGCGACGATGGGCGCCGGGGGGATCATCGGCAACCTACTGATCTTGGCGGCCCTCGGCTTCTTCACCCCGATGCGGTTCACAGCCCTGGCGTCCCTGCCTCGGATCCTGGCACTCGCGCTGGGCTGTTCGATCCTGATCGAGACGGCACAGTACGTGCTGCGACTGGATCGGGTGTCGTCCGTGGACGACGTGCTGCTCAACACGTCCGGCGCCGTCCTCGGCGCGCTGGCCTCCCGAGTCTGGTGGCGGGCGACAGCGGAAGCGCCGTCGGCTCTAGCTCGACAGGCGCCGGCAGCGACCGGCTGAGCACAACGTTCGGTGAGGTACCGAGGCTCACCACGACGACGGGCGACGGTTCCGTGAGGCCGCCCGCCTCGCGACCGATGACGAGCGGGTGATCTGGCTGACGCAGGTGGCGCGCGCGCTCGGGCTTCAGGAGGCATTCGCGACAGCCCACGCGGTGCTCGACGATCTGACTCCCGGGACACCCGAGGCGGTCGTTCGTACAGGCTTGGAGCGCGGCCGTGTGATCCGGTCCTCCGGGCGACCAGACGAGGCCAGATCGTTCTTCGAAGCCGCGGCAAGGACGGCTCGGGCCGCAGGGCTCGACGCGCTTGCCGTCGACGCCTTGCACATGGTGGCGCTTGTCGTGCAGGACGAACACCGGCTCGACGCCAACCACGCCGCACTCGATCTCGCGCGCTCCTCCACACAACCAGCCGCCCGCGACTGGGACGCTTCAATCCTCAACAACATCGGCATGGTCCACGCCGACGCAGGCAACTGGGACCAGGCACTGGCTGCGTTCGAGGAGGCCCTCGACGCCCGGGAGCGGATCGGTGACGACCGACGCACGCGCGTCGCTAGGTGGATGGTGGCGTGGGCTCTGCGCAACCTCGGACGTCGCGCCGAAGCCCTTGAGATCCAGCAGCGGCTCAAGGCGGAGCACGAAGCGTTAGGCACCAGCGACGAGTACGTCGACGAGGAGATCGCCCTCCTGGCCGACTAGGGCGTGTTTCGGAATGGGTCAGCGTTGGTTGATCCAGTCCAGGAGGTCGCCTGCGATGGTGTTGGGGTCGGCGGCGGTGGTGACGGCGTCG
>NZ_QXTH01000012.1 GCF_003946865.1 Antribacter gilvus | reverse complement strand
AACCGCACCCGCAGCTGATCTGCGTCCGATGAAGACGACACGGTCCTCGCAACCCCCAAAAACTCTGGGTGTTGCGAGGACCGCTAGATAGCCCCGGAGGTCGGGGGCCTTCTGTGTCGCTGTCTCAACGAGTGTCCGGAGGGGGACTTGAACCCCCACGCCCGATAAAGGGCACTAGCACCTCAAGCTAGCGCGTCTGCCATTCCGCCACCCGGACAGGTGGAACCCTCGCGGCGTTTCCGCCGTTCCGGTGCGTGGAAAAAGATAGCACGGTGGAGGGGTCGAACGTGAATCGGCCGGGTTGTGACCGCGCCCACCCCGCGCCCACCCCGCGCCCGCCCGAGTCCCGGCGCGGGACCCGCGACAGTCTGCGGAAAACGCACGCGCGGCCCGTCCGCCCTGCCTCCGCGAGGGCCCTGCGGCAGACTGGGCGCACGGACGGGGTGCCCGGCCGGGATCTGCGGAGGTGGCCTGGTGGCGAGAGGCGAGCAGGGCGTCGTCGGGCACGGGCCCGGGCCCGCGCCCGGTCATGTCACGCCCCCACCCGACCAAGCCACGCAACCTGACCGGCCCGCCCGGGAACGGAAGCCCGGCAAGGACGGTGCTCGCGCATCCGCGGCGCCGGCCACCCTGACCAAGCCCCTCCACGTCGCCACCCTCGCGCTCCCGGCCCCCGTGCCGGACGGGGTGCCGGCGTGGCTGCGCACGTCGGCCGGCTACTCGTGGCGCCTGATCGCGGTCACCGCGGGCGTCGCCCTCGTGTTCTGGGGTGTCAGCCAGGTGCAGCTCGTCTTCGTGGCGGTGTTCCTCGCGCTGGTGTTCACGTCGGTCCTCAACCCCGTGGCCGACTTCTACTCCCGCATCATGCCGAGGCCCCTCGCCACGGTCCTCGCGCTCCTGTCGAGCGTGGTGGTCATCGGAGGTCTGCTCACGTACGTCGTCGCGTCGGTGGCTGGGCAGTGGGAACGGCTCGCCGAGCAGTTCAACACCGGTATCGACCAGCTGGTGGTGCTGGTCGAGGGCCTCCCGTTCAACATCGACCTGGACCAGCGGGAGCAGTGGCTCGGCGACGCCCGCACCTGGATCCAGCAGAACTCCGACTCGCTGCTCTCGCGGGCCGCGCAGAGCGCCGGGTCCTTCGCGGAGGGCTTCGCGATCCTGGCGCTGTCGATCTTCTGCACGGTGTTCTTCGTGTCGTCGGGCAAGTCGATGTGGGCCTGGTTCCTCGGCCAGATGCCCGCGCGGCAGAGGCCGCGGTGGCAGGCCTCCGCGGGCGCCGGCTGGTACACGTTCTCCGGCTACGCGCGTGGGACCGTGATCGTCGCCCTCGCCGACGGGCTCCTCGCCGGCATCTTCCTCGCGATTCTCGGGGTGCCTCTCGCGGCGCCGCTGGCGGTGCTGGTGTTCATCGGTGCGTTCATCCCGATCATCGGCGCACCCCTGGCGATGATCATCGCCGCGGTGGTGGCGCTGGCGGCAAACGGCTTCTTCACCGCGATCATCGTGACCATCGGCATCGCG
The DNA here is from genome assembly GCF_003946865.1 of Antribacter gilvus. Taxonomy (GTDB): domain Bacteria; phylum Actinomycetota; class Actinomycetes; order Actinomycetales; family Cellulomonadaceae; genus Antribacter; species Antribacter gilvus. Next base: position 144,004 of record NZ_QXTH01000012.1, on the reverse strand, counting down.
GGCATCGGCCAGCTCGAGGGGCACGTGCTGACGCCGCTCATCATGGGCAAGCAGGTGGCTCTGCACCCGGTCGTGGTGGCCCTCGGCGTCACCGCCGGCACGGTGGTGAGCGGCCTGCTGGGCGCGGTCATCGCTGTGCCGCTCATCGCGGTGGCCTGGGCGGTGTACAGCACGCTGCGTCGCATCGAGTCCGAGGAGGACGACACGGAGCAGGCGGCCGACGCCGGACCCGCACCTCCCGGCACCACCTCGCCCTGACCCCGGGTCGCCCGGGTTCGGCTGGCGCAAATCTGCAGGTCGCAGCCCCTTTCGGTATGGCAGAGTGGGTCCATGGAGCCCTTCGTCCTGGCGAACGAGACGGTCCGTCTGTCCGTGCCCACGCTGGCCGACGTCGACGACGTCTGGAAGGCCTGTCAGGACCCTCAGATCGAGGCCTGGAACACCGTGCCGACCCCGTACGCGCGCCAGGATGCCGTGGCGTTCCTCGAGGGCGTGGTGGCTCCCGGGTGGTCCGCAGAGCGGTCGTTCACCTGGGCGGTCCGCGCACCGGGGGAGTGCGACGGCCCGGTCCTCGGCATGGTCGGGCTGGACGTCGAGGACGCGACTCCGGGTGTCCGGTCCGCCGGGCTCGGCTTCTGGATGGCTCCCGCCGCGCGCGGCCACGGCCTCGTGACCGCGGCCTGCCACCTGGCTCTCGACTGGGGCTTCGACCCGGAGGGTCTCGAGCTGTCGCGGGCCACCTGGCTCGCCTATGTGGGCAACTGGCCGTCGCGGCGCGTGGCCTGGAAGCTCGGGTTCCGGGTCGAGGGCACCATCCGCGGCCAGGGGGTGCAGCGGGGCCGACGACGCGACGCCTGGTTCGGCACCCTCCTGCCGGGCGACCCGCGGGAACCGAACGAGGCGTGGCCGGCGGAGGCCCCGGCGTCGGCTGAGGCTGTGCTGCCGCGTACCTAGCCGGGTCGCGGACGCGCCGCCGCACCCACCCCGGGACTTGTACGGTTGCCTCCATGCGACTGGCGGTGCTCGATATCGGCTCCAACACCGGGCACCTGCTCGTGGTGGACGCCCACGGCGGCGCGGCTCCTCTGCCCGCCCACTCGTACAAGGAGCCGCTGCGGCTCGCGGAGCACCTGGACGAGAGCGGCGCGGTGTCGGCGTCGGGCGTCGACGCCCTCTCCGCGTTCACCGCCGAGGCCGTCCGCCTCGCCGACGCCCGCGGCTGCGCCGACCTGCTCGCCTTCGCGACGTCGGCGATCCGGGACGCCGTGAACTCGGACGAGGTGCTCGCGACGGTGCAGGAGCGCACTGGGGTGCGCCTGTCGGTGCTGAGCGGCGAGGACGAGGCACGGCTGACGTTCCTGGCGGTCCGCCGCTGGTTCGGGTGGTCGGCGGGCCGCCTCGCCGTGTTCGACATCGGCGGCGGCTCGCTCGAGATCGCCGCGGGCGCGGACGAGGCGCCCGACGTCGCGTGGTCCCTCCCTCTGGGTGCCGCCCGGCTGGCACGTGAGCTCCAGCAGCCCATCGCCGGCGCCGACCTGGCAGCCGTGCGGCGCCGGATCCGCATCGAGATCGCGCACGACGCCGGCAACCTCCTCCGCGGCGGCCCGCCGGACCGTGCCACGGCCACGTCGAAGACGTTCCGGTCGCTCGCGCGGATCTGCGGTGCGGCGCCGTCGTCGGACGGGGTGCTGGTGCGGCGCGTCCTGACGCGCGACGCCTTGCGGGAGTCGATACCGCGGCTCGTCGCGATGGCCCCCGCGGAGCTCGCCCACCTGCCGGGCGTCTCGCCGAGCCGCGCGCACCAGGTGGTGCCCGGCGCGCTCGTGGCCGAGGCCTGCTTCGACATCTTCGAGCTCGCGGACCTGGAGATCTGCCCGTGGGCGCTGCGCGAGGGCATGATCCTCGAACGCCTCGACGTGATGCCGCTCCGCACGGCCGAAGCCGGGGCCGTTACGGGATAACCCTGATGTGCCGGACGTCGCTCCAGCCGTACGTTCTCCTTACTTACCGGCCTGAAAGTACGGGGGGACGATCATGCACTCACACCCGCGGCGCCGCACCCTCGGCGCCCTCACCGCACTGCTCACGGCACTCCTGACCACCGTCGCGCTCCTGGGCGGGAGCCTGCCCGCCCAGGCGGCCACAGGCGCCATCACCGGCTACGGCGGCAAGTGCGTCGACGTCGCGGCGGCCAACAGCGCGAACGGCACGCAGGTACAGCTCTACACCTGCAACGGGACCAGCGCGCAGTCCTGGGACGTCCGCGGCGACGGCACGATCCGCGCGCTCGGCAAGTGCCTGGACGTGGCGTCGGCCAACAGCGCCAACGGCACCCGCGTCCAGCTCTGGGACTGCAACGGCACCCCGGCGCAGGCCTGGACGGCGGGCTCGGACGGCACGCTGCGTGCCCTCGGCAAGTGCCTCGATGCGACCGGGCCCAGCTCCGCCGATGGCACGCCCCTGCAGATCTGGGACTGCTTCGCCGGCGAGAACCAGCGCTGGAGGCTCCCGTCCGGCGGTGGCACCACCAACCCGGCGAAGATGCCGGGCTCGCCGTACCTCTACCTGGGCTGGGGCAACCCGCCGAGCGCGACGTCGGTCATGAGCCAGACCGGCGTCCGATCGTTCACCATGGCGTTCATCTTGTCGTCCGGCGGCTGCAACCCCGCGTGGGACGGCAACCGGCCGCTCACCGGAGGCGCCGACCAGCAAACGATCAACGCGATCAAGGCGGCGGGCGGCCAGGTGCAGATCTCGTTCGGCGGCTGGTCCGGCAACAAGCTCGGGCCGGCGTGCTCCACCCCGGCCGCCTACGCCGGTGCCGTGCAGCAGGTCATCAACGCGCACCAGCCGAACGTGGTGGACTTCGACATCGAGAACACCGACGAGTTCGAGAACTACACCGTCCAGGACCGCATCCTGCAGGCGCTCGTCATCGTCAAGCAGAACAACCCGAACGTGAGGATCGCCGTCACGATCGGCACCGGGCAGAGCGGGCCCACGGGCGCGGGGACGCGGCTCATCAACCGCGCGGCCGAGCTGCGCGTGCCGATCGACAACTACACGATCATGCCGTTCAACTTCGGCTCGTCGAACGTGGCGCAGTCCACGATCAGCGCGGCCGAAGGACTCAAGGCGCAGCTCAAGGCCGCCAACGGCTGGACCGACGCCCAGGCCTACGCACGGATGGGCATCTCCGGCATGAACGGCCTGTCGGACTCGGGGGAGGTCACCACGACCGCGGCCTGGACCCAGATCCGCGACTACGCCCGTGCCAACGGTCTGACGCGGCTGGCCTTCTGGTCGGTGAACCGCGACCGGCAGTGCGCCGGCGGGCTCACGGACTCGTGCAGCGGCATCTCGCAGCCATCGTTCGAGTTCACGCGGATCACGGCGGGCTTCTGAGCCGGGGCCATCACGGCGGGGGCGCTACGGCGCCTCCGCCGTGAGGTACCTCTGCACGGTGGGCGCGAGCCAGTCCACGATCTCCTCGCGCTCGAGCCGTACCGCCGGCTCGAACCGCAGCACCAGCCGGGTGAGTGCCAGGCCGAGCAGCTGCGACGCGATCAGCGCTGCCCGCGCCGGGGCCTGCGCCGGGTCCGGCACCGCCTGCAGCACCGCGGGCAGCACCTGGGCGGCGAAGATCTCCTGCATCCGCACGGCCCCGGCGGGGTGGGTGACACCCACCCGCAGCAGCGCCGTGAGCACGCCCCGCAGGTGGTCGTCCTCCCACAGGCCGAGGAAGTGGACCACGACGGTCCTCCCGAGCGCATCGGTCGGGACGTCCGAGAGGTCCGCGAGCCGGAGGTCGACGTCGACCGCCGCCGCGAACAGGCCCTCCTTGGAGCCGAAGTACCGCATCACCATGGCCGGGTCGATGCGCGCGTCCTGCGCGATGGCACGCACGGTGGCACGGTCGTAGCCGTCGGCGGCGAAGCGTTCGCGGGCGGCCGCGAGGATCGCGGCCCGGGTGGCGTCGGAGCGGCGGGCCGGGGCGGCCGGGGCGGCCGACGGCGGAGGTGCGGTGGCATCCATGTCAACAACTGTAGGCCAACAAGCGTTGACATGCCTGCACGCCCGCGCCTACGCTGTCAACAAGTGTTGGCCAACAGTTGTTGACATGCCCCGGAGCGGGGCGAGGAGGAGGCCCGGATGAGCGAGCACGCACAGCAGCCCGAGGCGGACGTCGTCGTGGTGGGAGCAGGCCCCACGGGCCTGCTCCTCGCCGGCGATCTCGCGACGGCGGGCGTCCGCGTCACTCTCGTCGACCGCCGACCGCCGGGCATCAGCAACCTGTCGCGGGCGTTCGCCGTGCACGCCCGCAGCCTGGAGCAGCTCGACGCGCGCGGCCTCGCCGACGACCTGGAGGCCCGGGGGAGGGCGCTCAGCACCCTCCGCCTCTTCGGTTCCCTGTCCCTCGACCTCGCCACCCTCCCGTCGCGGTTCGCCCACGTGCTGGTGGTCCCGCAGTACGAGGTGGAGCGCGCCCTGGAGGCGCGTGCGGTCGCGGCCGGCGTCGCGTTCCGCCACGAGACCGAGGTGACGGGCCTCGAACAGGACGCCGGGGGCGTCGTCGTGCACGGGACGACGCCGGACGGCCCGGTCTCCCTGCGCGCCGCCTACGTGGTGGGCTGCGACGGGCACCGGTCCGCGGTGCGCCGGCTGGTGGGGCTGCCGTTCCCCGGACGCGCGGTGATCCGGTCCATGATCCTGGCCGACGTGCGGCTCGCCGAGCCGCCCACGGACGTGATCACCGTCGCCGTCGAGGACGACGCGTTCTGCTTCGTGGCCCCCTTCGGCGACGGCTACCACCGCGTGATCGGCTGGCGCTGGGGCCACGACGTGGCCGAGGACACCCCGCTGGGGCTCGACGAGGTGCGCGACACGATGCGCCAGGCGCTCGGTACCGATCTCGGCCTGATCGATGCGCGCTGGACCTCGCGCTTCCACTCGGACGAACGGCAGGCGCCGTCGTACCGGGTGGGCCGGGTCTTCGTCGCCGGGGACGCCGCCCACGTGCACTCGCCCGCGGGCGGGCAGGGCATGAACACGGGCCTCCAGGACGCGGCGAACCTGTCGTGGAAGCTGGCCGCGGCGGTGCGCGGCGACGTGGCCGATGCCGAGGCGTTGCTCGACTCCTACCAGTCCGAGCGGCACCCGGTCGGCCGCCTGGTGCTCCGGATGAGCGGCGGCCTGGTGCGGGCCGCCCGGTCGCGCGGGCTGGTCTCCCGCCTGCTGGAGCTCGGGATCTCGGGCGTGGCGGGCCACGTCGCCCCGGCACGACGCCGGGCGATGGGCCTGGTGTCGGGCATCGGCCTCGCGTACGGGCGCCCCCGGGGTGCGCACCCGCTGGTCGGGCGCCGTGCGGCCGACGTCCCCCTGGTCGCGGGGCCCGCGGGCGAGCGCCTCTACGAGGCGTTGCGGTCGGGCCGGTTCGTCCTGGTCCTGCCGCCCGACGTCCTGCCGCCCGACGACGGTCCGGGGTCGCCTGCCCGCCCGACGCCCGGATCGCAGTACGCGAGGTGGGCCGACGGCGCCGTCGTCGTGCGCCGTGCGGACGGCGAGGGCACCGCCCTGCTGGTGCGGCCGGACGCCTACGTGGCCTGGGCCGCCTGACCGCCGAGGGGTGCGCGGCCCGGCGCAAATCATGTTGCGCCAGGTCCGGGGCCCGTGGCACCGTGGGGACGTCCCCGCGGGTGTTCCGCGCGTGTCAGGGATGACCAGAAGGACTGTGATGACAGACGTCGCCGGCGGTCTCGAGACCCTCACGCGCTGACGCCTGCCTGGGCGCCGGCGCTCCGTCGCCACCCCGGGAGTCCTTCCACATGCAGAACCCCTCCGTCGTGCTGCACGACGTCACCTTCGCCTGGCCCGACGGCACCGTCGCGCTCGACCACCTCAGCGGCGCCTTCGGCCGCGGGCGCACCGGCCTGGTCGGCCTGAACGGCGCGGGCAAGTCCACCCTGCTGCGCCTCGTGGCGGGGGCGCTGCGCCCCACGAGCGGCACGGTCACCACCTCGGGGATCGTGGACTACCTGCCGCAGCGCCTCACGCTCGACACCGCCGCGACGGTCGCCGACCTGCTCGGCCTGCGCGCGGTGGTCGACGCGGTCCGCGCCATCGAGTCGGGCGACGTGCGGCCCGAGCACTTCGACACGGTCGGCGACGACTGGGACATCGAGGAGCGCGCGGTCGCCGCGCTCGGCGCGACGGGCCTGCCCGAGGGCCTCGACCGCCCGGTCGGCACGCTGTCGGGTGGTGAGGCCGTGCTCACCGCGCTCACCGGGATCCGGCTGCGCGGCGCCGCCGTCGCCCTGCTCGACGAGCCCACCAACAACCTCGACGGCGACGCCCGCGAGCGCCTCCACGACCTCGTCCGCGGCTGGCGGGGCGCGCTCGTCGTGGTGAGCCACGACCTGGCCCTGCTGGAGCTCGTGGACGACACGGCCGAGCTGCGCGGCGGGACGCTGACGACGTTCGGCGGCCCGTACAGCGCGTACCGCGAGTGGCTGGGCGTGCAGCAGGAGGCTGCCGCGCAGGCGCTGCGCACCGCCGAACAGGTGCTGAAGCGGGAGAAGCGGCAGCGGATCGAGGCGGAGGAGCGCATCGCGCACAGCGAGCGCCAGGGCCGCAAGGACAAGGCGAACAGCCGGTACGTGGCGGCGGTGATCAACGACCGCCGTAACTCGGCGGAGAAGTCGCAGGGCGCGCGCCGCAACCAGCTCGACGACAAGGTGGCCGCGGCCCGCTCGGCGGTCGACGTGGCGGAGCGGGCGGTCCGCGACGACGACCGCATCGTCGTGGACCTGCCCGACCCCGGCGTCCCCGCGGGCCGCCGGCTCGCCGTGCTGACCGGGTCGGACGGGCGCGAGCACGTGGTCCAGGGTCCGGAGCGGGTGGCCCTGACGGGCCCGAACGGCGTGGGCAAGACGACGCTCCTGGAGCGCCTGGTCGGGTCGGCCACCCCGGGCGGCGAAGGAGGTCCGGGCGGCCCGACGCCGGACGGCGCGCCCCAGGCGCAGCTCCTCACCGACCGTGTGGCGTACCTGCCGCAGCGGATCGACGTCCTGGACGACGACGCCACGGTGCTCGACGCCGTCCGCGAGGGCGCACCGGACGTGCCGCCGGGCGAGCTGCGCAACCGCCTGGCACGGTTCCTCGTGCGTGGCGCGGCGGCGGACCGTCCCGTGGGGACCCTGTCCGGCGGCGAGCGGTTCCGGGTGGCGCTCGCGCGGCTCCTCCTCGCCTCCCCGCCGGCCCAGGTGCTGGTGCTGGACGAGCCCACGAACAACCTCGACGTGGCGAGCACCGAGCAGCTCGTCGACGCGCTCACGGCGTACCGCGGGGCGCTCGTCGTGGTGAGCCACGACCGGGTGTTCCTCGACCGGATCGGCCTCACCACGGAGCTGCGGCTCGAAAAGGAGGGCAGGTTGGTGCCCGTGAGCAGGTGAAGATAGGGGGATGGACAACCCCATGACCTTGCCCAGCACGCTCCCGTACGAGCTCCCCGACTACACCGCCATCCGCGAGGAGCACTTCGAGCCCGCGATCCTCGCCGGGATGGCGGAGCACCGGGCGGAGGTGGAGGCGATCGCCACCCACCCGGACGCCCCGACCGTCGAGAACACCCTCGAGGCGCTGGAGCGCTCCGGTTCCCTGCTCGGCCGCGCAGCCCGGGCCTTCTACAACCAGCTCTCGGCCGACGCCACCCCGGGACTGGAGGGGGTCGAGGAACGCCTCGCGCCGCAGTTCGCCGCGCACGAGGACGCGATCTACATGGACGCACGCCTGTACGCCCGCGCCGTCGCGATCGACGAGGCCGCCCGGGCGGGCGAGGTGACGCTCGAGCCCGACACCGCGTTCCTGCTGGAGAACCTGCTCAAGAAGTTCCGCCGGTCGGGCATCGAGCTGGACGCCGCCGCGCAGGACCGGCTGCGGGAGCTGAACGCCGAGATCACCTCGCTGCAGGCTGCGTTCGGCCGCAAGCTGCTGGCCGGGGCCAACGCCGCGAGCGTGCTGGTCACCGACGAGGCCGAGCTCGAGGGCCTCGCCGCGGACGCGAAGGCGGGCGCCAAGGCCGCCGCCGAGGCGCGCGGCCAGGAGGGCTGGCTGCTCGAGATGCAGCTGTTCAGCCAGCAGACGGTGCTGTCGTCGCTCGCCCGGCGCGACGTGCGCGAGCGCGTCCAGCAGGCGTCGGAGTCGCGCGGGGCCGACGGCGGCGAGCACGACACCCGGCAGATCGTCCTCGACCTCGCCCGCCTGCGCGCCGAGCACGCGACCCTGCTCGGCTACGAGCACCACGCCGCCTACATCGCTGCCGACGCGACCGCCGGTACCACCGCGGCGGTCAACGAGATGCTGGGCCGGCTCGCCCCCGCCGCCGTCGCGAACGCCCGCAAGGAGGCGGTGGACCTCGAGGGTGCGCTGACCGCGGACTCGTCGTCGGCCGGCGAGGGCCTGCGCGCCTCCGACTGGTCGTACCTGTCCGAGGCGGTCCGCAAGGAGCGCTACAACCTGGACGACGCCCTGCTGCGCCCCTACCTCGAGCTCGAGCGCGTGGTGCACGAGGGTGTGTTCAAGGCCGCGAACCTGCTGTTCGGCCTGTCGTTCGTCGAGCGTGCGGACCTCGCCGGCTACCACCCCGACGTGCGCGTCTTCGAGGTGTTCGACGCGCCGGAGCCCGGCGAGCCCGGCGAAGGGCTCGGCCTCTTCCTGGCCGACTGGTACACCCGCGAGTCGAAGCGCGGCGGCGCCTGGATGAACAACCTCGTGGACCAGAACACCCTGCTGGGCCAGAAGCCCGTCGTGGTGAACAACCTCAACATCGTCAAGCCGCCGGCGGGCGAGCCCACGCTGCTCGTGTGGGACGAGGTCATCACGCTCTTCCACGAGTTCGGGCACGCGCTGCACGGTTTGCTGTCCGACGTGCGCTACCCGTCGCAGTCGGGCACGGACGTGCCCCGCGACTTCGTCGAGTACCCGTCGCAGGTCAACGAGATGTGGGCGTGGGAGCCGGTGATCCTCCGCAGCTTCGCCGCCCACCACGAGACCGGCGAGCCCATGCCCGCCGAGTGGGTCGGGACCATGCTCGCCTCCCGCCAGTTCAACGAGGGCTTCTCCACCACGGAGTACCTGGCCGCGGCCCTCCTCGACCAGGCCTGGCACCAGCTCACGCCCGAGCAGGTGCCCACCTCCGTGGACGACGTGCTGCCGTTCGAGGCGGCGGCGCTCGCGGCCGCGGGCGTGGACTTCGCGCCCGTGCCGCCCCGGTACCGCACCACGTACTTCAACCACATCTTCGGTGGCGGGTACTCGGCCGGGTACTACTCGTACATCTGGTCGGAGGTGCTCGACGCCGACACCGTCGAGTGGTACCGCGAGAACGGCGGCCTCACGCGGGAGAACGGCGAGGCGTTCCGGCGTCGCCTGCTCGCCCGGGGAGGGTCGCAGGACCCCTTGACGTCGTTCCGGGAGCTGCGCGGCCGTGCCGCGGACATCACGCCGCTGCTGACCCGCCGGGGACTGCTCGTCTGAGCGACCATTACGGTGGGGGCATGACCGACATGCATGCCCCCACCGTGCCCTCCTCGGCCGCCCCCGTACCGTCGTCGGCCGAGGACGAGGTCGCTCGCATCTGCCAGGACCTGATCCGCTACGACACGTCCAACTTCGGCACCGACGAAGGGCCGGGGGAGCGGGCCGCCGCCGAGCACGTCATGGGCCTCCTGCAGGAGATGGGCCTGGACCCGGAGCTGTTCGAGTCGTCCCCGGGGCGGGCGTCGGTGGTGGTCCGCCTCGCGGGCGAGGACCGGTCGCGGCCGGCGCTCGTGCTGCACGGCCACCTCGACGTGGTGCCGGCCCAGGCGGCGGACTGGTCGGTGGACCCGTTCGCGGGCGAGGAGATCGACGGGCTGCTGTGGGGGCGCGGCGCGGTCGACATGAAGGACATGGACGCCATGATCCTGGCGGTCGTGCGGCAGATGGCCCGCGAGGGACGCAAGCCCGCCCGGGACGTCGTCGTCGCCTTCTTTGCCGACGAGGAGGCCGGCGGCAGGTACGGGGCGTCCTGGGCGGTGGACAACCGCCCCGACCTGTTCGAGGGCGCCACCGAGGCGATCAGCGAGGTGGGCGGCTTCTCCGTGGAGCTCGGCGGGCGCCGCGCCTACCTGCTCCAGACCGCCGAGAAGGGCATCGCGTGGCTGCGCCTCGTGGCCGACGGCCGCGCCGGGCACGGTTCCCAGGTCAACACGGAGAACGCGGTCACCGAGCTCGCTGCCGCGGTGGCGCGGATCGGGGCCTACTCCTGGCCGATGACGCTCACGCCCACGGTCGACGCGCTGCTGCGGGGCGTCGCCGACCTCACGGGACTCCGGTTCGACCCGGAGGACCCGTCGACGGTGGACGCCCTCGTCGCCGCCCTCGGCCCCGTGGGCAAGTTCGTGGGCGCCACCGTGCGGCACACGTCCAACCCGACGCAGCTCGACGCCGGCTACAAGGCCAACGTGATCCCGGGGTCGGCGTCGGCCGTCATCGACGTGCGGCTCCTGCCCGGCCACGAGGAGTCCGGGCTGGCGACGCTGCGCGAGCTCGCCGGCCCCCGCGTACGGATCGAGCCGGTCCACCAGGACGTGGCGCTCGAGGTGCCGTACACGGGGACGCTGGTGGACTCGATGGTCGACTCGGTGCTGGCCGAGGACCCCGAGGCCACGGTGCTGCCGTACACGCTGTCGGGCGGCACGGACAACAAGTCGCTGTCACGGCTCGGGATCACGGGCTACGGGTTCGCGCCGCTGCGCCTCCCCGGGCACCTCGACTTCGCGGGCATGTTCCACGGCGTGGACGAGCGGGTGCCGGTCGACTCCCTGAAGTTCGGCACGCGCGTGCTGGACCGCCTGCTGCGTACCTGCTGACGCCCTGGGCGGGCCGCGGTCCTCAGTCGCTGTCCAGGGTCGACGCGACGCGGATCACCTTGCGGCGCAGCCACACCTTGCGCTCGCCGCCCACGTAGAGCCGGGTGCGGGCGAGCTCCCAGCGGCCGTACTCGGCCTCGTCGGTCAGCATCTTCCGGGCGTCCGGGACGCTCGTGGTCCGGTCGATGGTCATCACCCGGTACTCGTAGTGGCCGTGCTTGCGCCAGGAGGATCCGCTGTTCGCCATGGTGCACACCGTCCTTCGTCGCATCCGTACGTCCCGCGAGCAAAGCCCGCGTCACCGGTCTCCAACAGATCACAGCCGACATATCGTCCGGGATCAAGTGTGAATTACCCACACCGCGGGCCAGGGCCCGGCGGTACAGTTCAAGGCATGACCGTTGATCCGCGTGCCGCGCTCGACCGCCTCGTCGCTGCCCTCGAGGCTCACTACCACGCGGTCGCCACTCGAAGGAGTGACGACGACCCCGCTGTCGACGACGCCTACGACGTGCTCGCAGACGCCTACGAGGTGTACGAGGACTCGCTGGCGCAGGTGTTCGGCGAGGTGACGCCGTTCTACCTGGCCGAGGACCTTGACGACGAGGACGACGAGGACGAGGACGACGACGAGGAGGAGTCCGACCTGGAAGAGGTCGACTTCGACGACGACCTGGCGCAGGCGGAGACGGCCGACAGGTGACACCGCCGGGCGCTGCTCACCAGCGCTCGGGATAGCCGATCTCGGGGGCGGAGACGTCGTCGAGCGCCGCGTGCACCTCGTACGGGAGATCCAGGTCGAGGGCAGCGATCGACGTGCGGAGCTGCGCGGGCGTCCGCGCGCCCACGATCGCTGACGCCACCGTCTCGCGCGCGAGCAGCCAAGCGAGGGCCACCTCCAGCGGTGCGCGCCCCAGCCCGTCCGCCGCCGTCGCCACGGCCTCCACCACCGCGGAGGAGAGGCCGTCGAGGTACGGCTGCACGAAGGCGGCGAGGTGTGGCGACGCGCCCCGCGAGTCGGCGGGCAGGCCGCGCCGGTACTTGCCGGTGAGCACGCCGCGCCCCAGCGGCGACCAGGCGAGAAGGCCCATGCCCAGGGCGTCCGCCGCGGGCAGCACGTCCCGCTCCACGCCGCGCTGGAGCAGCGAGTACTCGAGCTCCAGGGCCGCCAGGCCCACGTCGCCCTCCAGCAGCGAGGCGGCACGGGCCGCTGCCCAGCCCGGCTGGTTGCACAGGCCGACGTAACGGGCGCGACCCGACGTGACGGCCAGCCGCAGCGCGGAGCAGGTCTCCTCGAGCGTGGTGTTCGGGTCCGGGCACGCCACGAGGAACAGGTCCACGTGGTCGGTACCCAGGCGAGCCAGGGACGCGTCGAGAGAGTCCAGGAGCCCGGCCCGCGAGGCGTCGACGACGTGGCCGTTGCCCGGGCGTGGCGACGCCCCCGGCCGGCTGTCGTGACGGATGCCCGCCTTGGTGGCCAGCACGATGTCCGAGCGGTCCACCTTGCCCTGCAGCAGGGACCCGATGATCCGCTCGGCGTCACCCTCCGCGTACGACGCCGCGGTGTCCACGAGGGTGCCGCCGGCGTCGAGGAAGTCGCGGACCTGTTCCGCCGCGTCGATCTCGTCGGTGTCCCGGCCCCACGTCATGGTCCCGAGGCCGAGCTCGGAGACCCGCAGGCCTGACCTGCCCACCCGACGACGCTCCATGTCCCGCAGAGTACCGGCGGGGCCCCCGCTCGGCGCGGAAGCGCTCCCGGGCGTGGCGGTACGCGCCGTGTGACGTTCTGCACCCGGGCGTGTCGGCCGTGCTGTAACGTGACGGCCCGTGACTGCGTGGGAAGCCATCCTCCTGGGCCTGGTCCAGGGCCTGACCGAGTTCCTCCCGATCTCTTCCAGCGCGCACCTGCGCATCGTGAGCGAGCTCATCGGGGCCGGGGACGCGGGTGCCGCCTTCACGGCGATCACGCAGCTCGGGACCGAGACCGCCGTGATCATCTACTACCGCACGAAGATCGGCCAGGTCCTGGTCGCCTGGTGGCGCGCGCTGCGCGGCGCCAACGGGACCGGGTGGCGGGCGCGGGCGGGCCTCGACCCCGCAGGCGGGTCCACGGACGTGCGGCACCGCAGGGCCACGATGGGGATCGCCGACCCCGACGCCGCGATGGGCTGGTACATCATCCTCGGCTCGATCCCGATCGTCGTGCTCGGGCTGCTGTTCGAGGACGCCATCGAGACGTCGCTGCGGAACCTCTGGATCACGGTGACGATGCTCACCGTGTTCGGCGCCATCCTCCTGTGGGCCGACCGCACCGCCCGCCAGCAGCGCGTGCTCTCCGACCTGGCGCCCCGCTCCGCGATCACCTTCGGCTTCGCTCAGGCGCTCGCCCTGATCCCTGGCGTGTCCCGGTCGGGCGGCACCATCACGGCGGGCCTGTTCATGGGGTTCACCCGCGGCGCGGCCGCCGACTACTCGTTCCTGCTCGCCATCCCGGCGGTCTTCGGCTCGGGCATGTACCAGCTCCTCAAGACCGTCGGCGAGCCGATCCCGGAGGGAGCCCCCGGATGGGGCGCCACGATCCTCGCGACGATCGTGGCGTTCGCCGTGGGCTACGTGGTGATCGTCGCCTTCCTCAAGATCGTGCACAAGTACTCGTTCCGGCCGTTCGTCTACTACCGGTTCGCGCTCGCCGCCGTGGTGGTCGTGCTGCTGCTCACGAACACGATCCCGGCGGAGGGTGGGCTCGTCGTCCCCGGCAGCTAGGGTGGGGGCGTGCACAGCTGGCCTGCCCCCCAGATCCCCGAGCTCCCCGGACCGGACGGCCGCCCGCCGATCCTGGTGCACGACAGCACCACCGGTGCGCTCGCCGAGGCCGCTCCCGGGAAGACGGCTCGTCTCTACGTCTGCGGCATCACCCCGTACGACGCGACGCACATCGGCCACGCAGCCACGTACGTCGCGTTCGACCTGCTGGTGCGCGCTTGGCGCGACGCCGGCAAGGCGGTGGTCCACGCCTCCAACGTGACCGACGTCGACGACCCGCTGCTGGAGCGCGCAGCCGCCACCGGCGTGGACTGGCGCGACCTCGCGCTCGAGCAGGAGGCCCTGTTCGCCGAGGACATGACGGCGCTCGGTCTCGTCCCGCCCGCCACCTACACCGGCGCGGTGGAGTCCGTGCCCGCCGTGGTGCGCGCCGTCGAGGCGATGGTGGAGGCCGGCGCGGCCTACCGCGTGCCGGTCGAGGCCGGCGCCGGCGGCGACACCGCCCACCTCGGCGACGTCTACGCGGACCTCTCCGCGGACCCCGACTTCGGCTCGGTCTCCGGCCTGGCCCGCGACGAGATGCTGGCGCTCTTCGCCGAGCGGGGCGGCGACCCCGCCCGCGAGGGCAAGAAGGACCCCCTCGACCCGCTCCTGTGGCGCCGCGAGCGCCCGGGCGAGCCCTCCTGGGACGGCGGCGAGCTCGGCACCGGGCGGCCCGGCTGGCACGTCGAGTGCGCGGTCATCGCGGCCGACGGCCTCGGGCTCTGTACCGACGGCGGCCAGGTCGGCGAGCGGTTCGACGTCCAGGGCGGCGGCGCGGACCTCCTCTTCCCGCACCACGAGATGTCCACGTCGCACCTCCGCGTCCTGTCAGCCATCGGGGCGCTGGTGCCGGGCGGTGTCCGGCTGCCTTCCGCCGGGGCCGCGCGCCCGGCGTCGCGCACCGGGGCACGCGTGCACCTGCACGCCGGGCTGGTCGCCTACCAGGGCGAGAAGATGAGCAAGTCGCGCGGCAACCTGGTGTTCGTGTCGGCGCTGCGCACCGAGGCCGACCCCATGGCGATCCGCCTGTCCCTCCTCGCCCACCACTACCGCGACACGTGGGAGTGGACGGCCGGCGACCTGCCGGGCGGCGTGGCACGGCTGGAACGGTGGCGGTCTGCCGTGTCCGGCAACGGCGGACCGGACGCGACGCAGACCCTGGCGGAGGTGCGTGCGGCCCTGGCCCACGACCTGGACGCGCCGCGGGCGCTCGCGGCCGTGGACACCTGGGCCGACACGGCGCTGGCACCCGGGCGCGACACGTCCGCAGACCAGGAGGGCGCGCCGGGCGTGATGTCCCGAACGGTCAACGCGCTGCTGGGCGTGCGCCTGTAACGCTCCCTCGGCGCGGGCTCAGGAGGCGCGGGCTCAGGACTTGTCGGGTCCTGGCTCGCGCCCGGGTCCGCCGGGTCCGCCCGGACCACCGGACCCGCCCGGCCCGCCGGAGTCCCGCCCGCCGCCGTTGATGTCGCGGCGGCGCAGGTAGCGCTCGAACTCGCGCGCGATCGCGTCGCCGGACGCCTCGGGCAGCTCGGCGGTGTCCTTGGCCTCCTCGAGCTGCTGCACGTACTCGGAGATCTCGGTGTCCTCGGCGGCGAGCTCGTCCACGCCGTGCTGCCAGGCGACCGCGTCGTCGGGCAGGGCGCCCATCGGCACCGGCTCGCCGAGCAGCTCCTCGATCCGGGTGAGGATCGCGAGGGTGGCCTTGGGCGACGGCGGGTTCGCGACGTAGTGCGGCACCGCGGCCCAGAGGGACACGGACTGCAGGCCGCGCTGGGACGCCTCGTGCTGCAGCACGCCCACGATCCCGGTGGGTCCCTGGTACGTGTTGGGCTCCACGTCCAGGACCGACTGCAGGCCCACGCTCTCCGACGTGGCGGTCATCGGGATGGGGCGGGTGTGCGGCACGTCGGCCAGCAGGGCGCCCAGGGTGACGACCGTGCGGACGCCCAGCTCGTCGGCGATGCCCAGCAGCTCCTCGCAGTAGTGGCGCCAGCGCATCGACGGCTCGATGCCGTGCACCAGCACCACGGTGCGCTCCGCGAGGCGGCAGACCGACACGGACGTGGTGGGCCACGTGATGACGCGCTGCCCGTCGTCGCCGACGCTGACGTAGGGGCGGTTCACCTGGAAGTCGTGGTACTCCTCGGGATCCAGCTCGCGCAGCTTCTCCGAGCCCCACACCTCGCCGAGGTGGGTCAGCGCCGAGGTGGCGGCGCTGCCCGCGTCGTTCCAGCCCTCGAACGCGGCGATCATGACGGTCTGGCGCACCGAGGGCCGCGGCACGGGGTCGCCCGCCTCGGGCCCGGGACGCAGGTTCGGCTCCTGTTGCGCGTCGGTCATCTGCCCAGCCTAGGGCGTGGTGGGCTGGGCGCGTGGCGCGCCGGGGGCGAGTTCTGCGACCGGCTGAAACTCCGTCGCTCAGGATCGGTAGCGGGGTGGACACCCTGTTCAGCGCGACGCCCGCGGCCCTACCGTTGGCCCGAGCATCGCCGAAGGAGGCTGGATGACCGGCATCAGGACCGTCCCGAGGACGGCCGCACCGTGACGCCCCAGCGGGTCGGGGTCGTGGGCGGCGGGATCGTCGGGCTCGCGGTGGGCCGGGAGCTCGCCCGCCGGCACGGCGTGCACGTCACGGTGCTCGAGAAGGAGCAGGCTCTCGCCATGCACCAGACCGGGCACAACTCCGGCGTCGTGCACGCGGGGATCTACTACCGGCCGGGATCGCTCAAGGCGACCCTGTGCGCGCGGGGCCGGCACCTGCTGCGCGACTTCTGCGCCGAGCACGGCATCGCGTACGACGAGTGCGGCAAGCTCGTCGTCGCGCTCGACCCGTCCGAGACCGGCCGGTTCGACGCCCTCGAGAAGACCGCGCACGAGAACGGCGTCCCCGGGCTGCGCCGGCTCGACGGCGCGGAGATCGCCGACGTCGAGCCCTACGCGACCGGGCGCGCCGCGCTGCACTCGCCGCGAACGGCGATCACCGACTACCCGGCGGTGGCGCGGGCGCTCGGCGCGCAGATCGAGGCGGCCGGCGGGGAGGTGCTGCTCGGCCGGGAGGTGACGGGCATCCGGCAGGGGGTGAGCGGCGTCGTCGTGCGCTGGGCCGGTGGCCCGGACCCGGCCGAGCGGGTCTTCGACCGCGTCGTGGTCTGCGCGGGCCTCCAGTCCGACCGGGTGGGCGTGTCGGAGCGCGGACCGGTCGTCGTCCCGTTCCGCGGCGAGTACATGCGCGTCGCCGCGGGCAAGCAGGACCTGGTGCGCGGGATGGTCTATCCCGTGCCGGACCCGCGGTACCCGTTCCTCGGCGTCCACTTCACGCGGCGGGTCGACGGCACGCTCGAGGTGGGGCCCAACGCCGTCCTCGCCCTGGCCCGCGAGGGCTACGGCAGGTGGGGTCTCGACCTGGGCGACGTGGCCGACGTCGTGCGCTGGCCCGGGTTCTGGCGCGTCGCCGCGGCGCACTGGCGCACCGGGGTGCGGGAGCTGGCGGGCTCCCTGTCCGTCCGCGCATACATGCGCGCCGCGAGCCGGTACGTCCCGGCGATCGGGGCCGACGACGTGGTGCGGGCCGGGTCGGGCGTGCGCGCACAGGCCGTCGACCGGGACGGGTCTCTCGTGGACGACTTCCGCATCACGACCTCGGACGACGTCACCTGCGTGCGTAACGCACCTTCACCCGCGGCGACGTCGAGCCTCGCGATCGCGGAGCACGTGGCGGGCCTGCTGCGGTAGGACGGCGCCCGCCGGGCCGCGCCGAACTTCACCCGTTCGGCGCGCCGGACCAGGCGTGTCGTGGTCAGATGGGGCAGACGACGCACCCCGTACCCCCGCTGGAGTCGGCCTCATGCACGGTCCCCGCCCCGGAGTCTCGCTCCGCCGACGTGTCGCGGCGACCGCGGCCCTCACCCTCGTCATCGTCTCAGGGGTGGGGGCCTTGCCCTGGGTCGTCCCGCCCGCGTCGGCCGCCGAGCCGACCCCGACCACGTCGGTCATCCGGATCACCACGGGAGGCGACCGGCTGGCGAACGGCACGGTGGCGCCCCTGGCGGGGGTGACCCTGGTGGCCTACCGGGACGCGGCCAACTCCTCGCCGTCCGACCCGGCGCAGGCCACTGTCGAGGTGGCCCGCTGCGTGGCGGACGCCACGGGGACCTGCGACATCGTGATCCCCGACACGCGCGGCCCGGACGGCGCCAACTTCAACAAGCGCCTCTGGGTCAAGCAGATCCACTCCGTGGAGGGCTGGCACCCCAACTACACGTTGCGCACGGGCGGGAACAGCGCGACGCCGGCCTACGTCACGCCCTACGCGTTCCGGACCCCCGCGCTGGTGGCGAACACGCTGTACCGCAGCGGCAGCGCGCAGTTCATGGACTCGAGCGGCGTGAACCGCAACGAGCGCCTGGCCTCGACGGGCACGTGGCAGAAGTCGCGCAACAACCCGGCCCTGGCCCCGCAGTGCGGGCTCGACGTGGCGCTCATCGCCGACTGGTCGTCGTCGGTCGCCGTCGGGGACCCCACCTACAGCCGGCTCAAGGGTGCGCTGGACTCCGTGGTCGACGCGCTGACGGGCACGCCCTCGCGCATGTCGTACTTCGCCTTCGGCTACTCCTCGCCGCTGAGCAGCACGAACCCGCGCCTGTCCAACCTCCCCACGCCCGTGGGCGTGTCCACGGCACAGAGCGCCGCCACGCTCAAGGCGCACTGGGCCCCGTGGGCGTCGCCCGGCGGGGTCTCGGTGGGTACCCAGGCCACCAACTGGGACGCCGGCCTCTACGCCGCGATGGCCGCGCCGACGGACTACGACCTCGCGATCGTCATCACTGACGGCAACCCGACCGTGCACGGCGGGACGTCGTACGAGGGCTACGCGTTGACCAACCAGCTCGCCGACGTCGAGGCGGCGATCTTCAGCGCGAACGGGCTCAAGGCGGAGGGCACGCGCGTGGTGGCGCTCGGCGTCGGCGACGGCGTGGCCCCCGCCTCGCACGCCGACCTCAACCTGGCGGCGGTCACCGGCACGACCAGGTACGACGGCACCAACCCGCTCGTCGCCGACTACTACCAGGAGACGTCGTACACGGCCGCGGCGACGGCGTTCCGCCAGCTCGCGGCGGCCTCCTGCGAGGGGCAGCTGACCATCGTCAAGCAGGTGGTGCGGCCGGGCGGGTCGATCAGCCACGCCGACACCGTGGTCGCAGGGCCCGGCTGGGAGATCACCGTCACGGGCGAGGGGGTGGGCGGCACGCAGACCACCACCACCGACCAGACCGGTGCGGTCCAGTTCGACCTGAGCTCCTCGACGGCGGAGGCCCTCGACCTCGGCGTGCACGAACGGCAGTTCCCGGGATACCAGCTCCTGGCTGTGGACGGGACGGCGACCGGCCCACGGGCGGACTGTCGCAACATCGGTACCGGGGCCGCGTACACGGTGGTCAACGACCCGGACGACCCGGACGGGTTCACGGTCCAGGACGTGGAGCCCTTCGGCGCGACCACGTGCACCATCTACAACCAGGCGCCCGAGGGAACCACGTCCGTCCAGGTGGACAAGCAGTGGGTCGTCAACGGGGGAGACCCCGTACCGGACGGCTCCCAGCCCTCCGGCGTCCACGCGGACCTGACTCTGGACGCCAGGCCCGGCGCCACCGGGCAGGAGGTCTCGATGGGGGCCGTGACCTGGGGCGACCGGTACACGCAGTACGGCACCGAGGGCGAGGCGCTGGTGCCAACGGACGAGGTGGTCATCAACGAGACCACCGGCGTCAACGGCCGGCCGTACTGCACCGTCGACGAGGACGCCGCGACCATCCACGGCCTCGACGAGGACCTGGAACCGACCACCCCCGTGCCGCTCCAGCCCGACCACACGGTGAGCCTGCGCCTGCAGCCGGAGTTCAACGAGTACGTCGTCACCAACTACGTGACCTGCGAGTCCCGCCTCAGCCTGCACAAGGAGGTCGTGGGCGGCGACGCCGCTCCCGAGGACTGGACCCTGTCCGCGACCGCGAGCACGGCCGGGGCGCTGCCCGGGTTCTCGGGCACGGCGGGCGGCGCCGCGGTGACGGAGCAGCCCGTCACCGGCGAGGCGGTGTACGTGCTGAGCGAGTCGGGCGGCGACCCGCTGTACGTCCAGGACGACCACCGGGCCGTCGGCCCCGACGGACAGCCCGTCAACCCGGAGGCGTCGGGGTCGTGGGTGTGCGGTTACGCGGACGAGCCGGGCGGGTCGGCCGGGACGGCCGACGTCTCGGGAGGCGACGGGGTGGTGCAGGTCCCGGTGGGCCGGCACGTGGAGTGCACGGCGACGAACCGCACCGCCACCCTCGTGCTGGGCAAGGACGTGACGAACGACGACGGCGGCACGCAGGGCCCGGGAGCCTGGGAGCTGACGCTCACGCCGGAGGGCGACGACGTGCCCGCCGGCCTCGAGCCGGTGACGGTGACGGGCTCCGCCACGGGTGTGCCGGTGAACCTGCGGCCCGGCACCGTGTACCGGGTCAGCGAGACGGGACCGGACGGTTACCACCAGGCCTCCTTCACCTGCAACACCGAGGGCGTGGTGGGCCCGGACGGCACCACCGTGACGCTCGCCCCCGAGCAGTCGGCGGGCGCGGGCGTGGAGTGCCGCATCACGAACGACGACGACCCGGCCACGCTCACCCTGGTCAAGGAGGTGGACCCGGGCGACTCCGGCTCCACGGCCGGGCCCGCGGCCTGGACGCTCACCGCGACGCCGCAGGGCATCGCCGGGCAGGACCCCGTGTCGGGGCCCGGCGACCCGGCGGCGGAGGGCGGCGTCAACGCCGTCGAGGTGGAGCCGGGCGCCTACGCGCTGGGTGAGACGGGTCCGGCGGGCTTCACCGCGGGGGCGTGGTCGTGCTCGGACGCCTCGGGCGGGGTCCCGGTGGTGGCCGACGTCGTCACGGTCGCCCCGGCCTCGGACGTCACCTGCACGATCGTCAACACGGCGGTCACGCCGAGCCTCACGCTCGTCAAGCAGGTGGCCGGCGGCCCGGCGTCGGCCGGGGACTGGACGCTCACCGCGGACGGCCCGGCGGACCTCTCGGGTGCGAGCGGGAGTCCGGCAGTGTCGGGGGTCGAGGTGCCCGTGGGCACCTATTTCCTCGGCGAGTCCGGCGACGTGGAGGACTACGTCCCCGGGGGGTGGGCCTGCCTGGACGCAGAGGGTGCCGACGTCCCCGTGACGGACCCGGCGACGAACCCCGTGATCACGCTGGCGGAGGGCCAGGACGTCACCTGCACCGTGGTCAACACCTGGACGCCACCGGGCACGCTGACGCTCGTCAAGGAGGTGGACCCCGGCACGTCGGGCTCCACCGCCGGCCCCGCCGACTGGACGCTGACGGCCACGCCGCAGGGCATCGAGGGCCAGGACACGGTGTTCGGCCCGGGCGACCCCGCCGCCGAGGGCGGCGTGGCCGCGGTGGAGGTCGAGCCGGGCGCGTACGCGCTGAGCGAGACGGGCCCCCCGGGCTTCACCCCCGGCGCGTGGGCGTGCGCCGACGCGGACGGGGCGCTCGCGGTGGTCGACGGCGTCGTCGAGGTCGCCTCGGGGGCGGACGTCACCTGCACGATCGTCAACACGGCGGTCGCGCCGCGCCTGACCCTGGTGAAGGAGGTCGCGGGCGGTCCCGCGACGCCGCAGGACTGGACGCTGAACGCGACGGGCCCGGTCACGATCTCGGGTGCGTCCGGGTCGACCGCCGTGAGCGGCGTGGCGGTCCCGGTCGGCACGTACGTCCTGAGCGAGAGCGGCGGGACGCCGTCGTACGTGCGGTCGGGTGTGCACTGCGAGCAGGCGGACGGCAGGCCCGTCGACGTGACCGACCCGGGTGGGACGCCGTCGGTCACCCTCGCGGAGGGCGACGACGTGACCTGCGCCATGGTCAACACCTGGATCCCGCCGGGCACGCTGACGATGGTCAAGGTCGTGGACCCGGGGGTGTCCGGCACGCCCGAAGGCCCCGCGGACTGGACGCTCACGGCGACGCCGCAGGGCCTCCCTGCCCAGCCGGTGGTGAGCGGCTCGGGCGACCCCACGGCGGACGGCGGCGTGAGCGCCGTCCCGGTCCTGCCGGGCGACTACACGCTGTCCGAGACCGGCCCGGACGGGTTCACGGCCGGGGAGTGGGCCTGCGAGGGCGGCACGGTGACCGGTTCGGTCGTCACCGTCACGCCCGGCGCCGCGGTCCGGTGCCAGGTGGTCAACACCGCCATTGCGCCGAGTCTCACGCTGGTCAAGGTGGTCGACGGCGGGCCTGCGGTGGCGCAGGACTGGACGCTCACGGCGTCCGGCCCGGTCACGGTGACCGGCGTCTCGGAGGCGCCCGAGGTGACCGGCGTCGAGGTGGCCGTGGGCGAATACCTCCTGGCCGAGACCACAGGGGTCGAGGACTACGTGGCGGGGACCTGGAGCTGTGCGGACGCCCAGGGCGTGGACGTCCCGGTGACCGACGGTGTGGTGAGCCTGGCCCTGACGCAGGACGTCACGTGCACCATCGTCAACACGTGGGCGCCGCCCGCGGTCCTCACGCTGGTCAAGCAGGTGGACCCCGGCAGCACGGGCGCCACGCAGGTGGCGGCCGACTGGACCCTCACGGCGACGCCGCAGGGGGTCGAGGGCCAGGAGACCGTCACGGGGAACGGCGACCCGGCGTCGGGCGCGGGCGTCAACGGGGTCGAGGTGGTCCCGGGCACGTATGCGCTGGCGGAGGCAGGACCGGAGGGGTTCGTCGCGGGCGGCTGGGCGTGCGAGGACGCCGTCGACGGCCCGGTCGACGCGAGCGGCGGCGCCGTGACGCTGTGGCCCGCCGCCGACGTGACCTGCACCATCGTGAACACGGCGGTCCAGCCCGAGCTGTCGCTCGTGAAGGTCGTCTCGGGCGGCGGACCGGCGGACGCGTCCGCCTGGACCCTGACCGCGGACGGCCCGGTGACGCTCACGGGGACCACGGGCGGCACGGAGGTGACCGACGTCCCCGTCCCGGTGGGCTCGTACACCCTGTCCGAGGCGGGCGACCAGCCGCAGTACACCGCGGCTGCGTGGACCTGCGTCGACGGCGAGGGCGCTTCCGTGCCGGTGACGGACGGCGTGGTGGCCGTCGGGCTGGGGGACGACCTGGTCTGCACGGTCGTGAACACCTGGATCCCGTCCGGGACGCTGACGCTGGTCAAGCAGGTGGACCCCGCCGGCACCGGTTCTCAGGCCGTGCCCGTGGACTGGACGCTGTCCGCGACGCCGCAGGACGTCGTCGACCAGGGGGACGTCAGCGGTCCGGGTGACCCGGCCGCCCCGGGCGGCGTGCTGGCCCTGCCGGTCCGGCCGGGTGGTTACCTTCTCGCCGAGACGGGCCCGGCGGGCTTCGCGGCGGCGGCCTGGGCGTGCGCCGACGCCTCAGGTGCTCTGCCCGTGACCGACGGTGTCGTCACGGTCGCCCCGAGCGCGGACGTCACCTGCACGATCGTGAACACCGCGGGGATGCCGCACCTGACCCTCCTCAAGGAGGTGGACGGCGGGCCCGCCGACCCCGCGGAGTGGAGCCTGTCCGCGACCGGCCCGGCGACCGTGAGCGGCACGTCGGGAGTGGGCGCCGACGTGCCCGTCGGGTCGTACGAGATCACCGAGACCGGCAGCCGCACCGACTACACCTTCGCGGGCGTGGTGTGCTCCGACGACGCCACGGGCGAGCCTGTCGCCGTCGACGGCGCCACCGTCACGCTGACCGAGGGCGTCTCGGCCACCTGCACCCTGGTCAACAGGTGGATCCCTCCGGCGCTGCTCACGCTGGTCAAGCAGGTCGAGGCGGGCGACTCCGGCGCCACGGAGGGGCCGGCCGACTGGACGCTCTCCGCGACGCCGCAGGACGTCGAGGGCCAGGACGCGGTGTCCGGCCCGGGTGACCCGGCCGCGGAGGGCGGGGTGGACGGCCTCCCCGTGCGCCCAGGCTCCTACGCCCTGGCCGAGGCCGGGCCGTCCGGCTTCACCGCGGGTGGGTGGGCCTGCGCGGACGCGCAAGGCACGCCGCTGGACGTGACCGACGACGTCGTCGCGCTCGCCTCGGGCGCGGACGTCACCTGCACGATCGTGAACGCGGCGGTGGCACCGCGGCTGACGCTCGTCAAGGTGGTCGACGGCGGCCCGGCCGAACCCGCCGACTGGACGCTGGCCGCCGACGGACCGGTGGCGGTGTCCGGTGTCTCCGGGTCCCTGGAGGTGACCGGCGTGCCGGTCGCGGTGGGGACCTACGCGCTCTCGGAGGTCACGGACGTCGCCGAGTACGCGGACAGCTACCTCCCGGGTGTGTGGGGCTGCACGGACGCCGGGGGCGAGACCGTGCCGGTCGAGGACGGGACCGTCGTGGTGGGTCTCGCGGAGGTGCTCACCTGCACCGTCACGAACGTCTACGGCCCGGGGCCCGAGCCGACGCCCACGCCGGAGCCGAGCCCGACGCCCACGCCCGAGCCGACGCCGAGCCCGTCGCTCACGCCCGAGCCGAGCCCCACGCCCAGCCACGCCCGCCCGCCGGGCCTCCCGGTGACCGGGGCGCAGGGGACCGGTCTGCTGATCGGCGCCGCGGTCCTGGCGCTCGTGGTCGGCGGGACGCTCCTCCTGCTACGCCGCCGGCGGGCCTGAGCGGTGGCGCCGGGGCCGGACGGCGCCACGTAGGCTGCGCCCGTGACTGATCTCCCCGCCGCCGTCCTGTTCGACATGGACGGCACCCTGGTCGACAGCGAGCCCTACTGGATGCAGGCGGAGCACGAGCTCGTCGCCCAGCACGGTGGAGCCTGGACGCACGAGGACGCGCTGGGCGTCGTGGGGCAGACCCTCCTGGTGACGGGCGCCCGGCTGCAGGCCGCGGGCGTCCCGATGGAGCCCGCCGAGATCGTGGCGTGGCTGGTCGACCGGGTCAACGCGCGGCTCCGCGTGGAGGTGCCGTGGCGCCCGGGCGTCCTCACGCTCCTGGGCGACCTCCGGGCGGCGGGCGTGCCGTGCGCCGTCGTGACGATGTCGTACCGCAGCCAGGCCGAGGCCGTCGCGGCGGGCGCGCCCGCGGACACGTTCTCGTACCTGGTCACGGGTGACGAGGTGACCCACGGCAAGCCGCACCCTGAGCCCTACCTCACCGCAGCGAGCCTGCTCGGCGTGCCGGTCGAGGAGTGTGTCGCGATCGAGGACTCGCCCGTCGGCATCTCGTCGGCCGTGGCGTCCGGTGCGCGCACGCTCGGCGTCGAGGCCGTGGTCCCCGTCGAGGAGCGGCCCGGCCTCAGCCGGGCGCGGTCCCTCGAGCAGGTGGACCTGGGCGTGCTCGCGCGGATCGCCTCGGGCGAGGTCGTGGACCTCCTCGCCTGAGCGAGGTCAGCCCGCGTCGATCCCCAGCCGCAGCCGCACCGCGCCCTCCGGGATCTCGGGCGGCGTGCCGCCGAACTCTGGGCACACGTCCTGGTGGGCGCACCAGCCGCAGAGCTTGCTCTTGCGGGTGGGCCACGAGCCGGTCCGGGCGGACTGCTCGATCGCCGACCAGACGGCGCGGATCTTCTGCTCCGTGTGCCGCAGGTGGTCCTCGGTGGGCTCGCCACGCAGCACCTGACCGTCGCCGAGGTAGACGAGCTGGAGCATCTTGGGCAGCACCCCGCGCTCGCGCCACAGCACCAGCGCGTAGAAGCGCATCTGGAACAGGGCCGAGCCCTCGTAGCCCGGCCGCGGCGACTTGCCCGTCTTGTAGTCCACGACCCGCACCGCCCCGTCGGGCGCCACGTCCAGCCGGTCCACGATGCCGCGGAGCAGAGGCCCGTCCTCCAGCCGGCTCTCGACCAGGAGCTCCCGCTCGCGCGGCTCCAGCCGGTTCGGGTCCTCCAGCGTGAAGTAGGTGCCGAGCAGCGCCCCCGCGCCGGCGAGCCAGCCCGCGAGGTCCTGCCCGTCCGGGCCCACACCGTCCGTGAACAGCTGCGTGTACCGGTCCTCCGCCTCGAGCAGGCGGTCCCACTCGCCCGGCAGGAGCGCCTGCGCGGCGGCCAGGGTGCGCTCGCCCAGCGGCGCGTCGTACAGCCGCTCGAGCACCGAGTGGACGAGGGTGCCACGGGCGGCGGCCGCGCTCGGTGGCTCCGGCAGCCGGTCCACCGTGCGGAACCGGAAGAGCAGCGGGCACTGCATGTAGTCGTTCGCCCGTGAGGGGGACAGCGCCGGCGGACGGGAAGGCGCAGCGACCTCACCCGGCACGGCGGCCGCCGGCCCTGCGGTGCTGCCCGGCGTCCCGCCGGCGAGTTCCGTCCCCACGGTGATCGTCATGCCCGCAACCCTACGGCGGTCCACCGACAGTCCCGGGGATCTCTCCACAGGCGGCTAGCCTGAGCGGTGTGACCTCCGACGACACCGGCCCCGCCGCGCGCCCGGCCGCCACGCCGACCCCCGCCCCCTTGCCGGGCCGCTCCCGTGGGTGGGTGGTGGGCCGTGTCGCGGGTGCCCCCGTGGTGATCACCCCGTCCTGGTTCCTCGCCGCCGCGGTGCTCACGCTGCTGTTCGCGCCGAACGTGCAGGCCATCGCCCCGGAGCTGGGGGCAGGCGTGTACGTCGTGGCCTTCGCGTTCGTGCTCCTCCTGTTCGGCTCCGTGTTCCTCCACGAGACCTCGCACGCCCTCGTGGCGCGCGCCCGGGGCCAGCAGGTCACGGAGCTGGCGGTCACGCTGTGGGGCGGCCACACCGCCTACACCGGCGGCCTGTCCCGGCCGCGCGACGGCTTCCTCGTCGCCGTCGTGGGACCGCTGACCAACCTGGCGCTCGCCGCGGTCTTCTGGGCGCTCTACCTTGCTCAGCCCGTGCTCTCGGTGCCCACCCTGCTGCTCTACGCGGCGGCGCTCTCCAACACCTTCGTGGGCGTCTTCAACCTGCTGCCCGGCCTCCCGCTCGACGGCGGCCAGATCCTGGAGTCGGCCGTCTGGGCCGCGACGGGCTCCCGCTCCCGCGGCTCCGTCGTGGCGGGGTGGGCCGGCCGGGTGGTGGCGGTGGCCGTGCTGGTCTGGGCCATCCTGTGGCCGTACGTGGAGGGCCGGAGCCCCAGCCTGACCACCGTCCTGTGGTCGGCCCTCCTCTCGGCGTTCCTGTGGTCAGGGGCCGGGGCGGCGATCGTCAACGGACGGCGGCGGGAGGTCGTGGCGGGTTTCACCGCGGCGGGCTTCGCGGTCCCTGCGACCACCGTCCCGCTCGGCTCGTCGGTGGCGCAGGCCGCAGCCCTCGCGACGTCGGGCACCGCGGTGGTCGTGGTGGACGAGGACGGCACGGCGATCGCCGTGGTGGACGACGACGCCGCGGCGCAGGTGCCGCCGGCCACCGCCACGACCACGGGCGTCGAGGCGGTGGCGGTGCCGTTCGTCGCGGGCTCGGCCGTCGACGCGGGCCTGGCGGGCCAGGCCCTGCTCACGCACCTCGCGGCGACGTCCGGGGGAGCTCGTCTGGTCCCGGTGACCGACGGCGGCCGGGTCACCGGGGTGCTCGACCTCTCGACCGTCGCGCGCGCCCTCCGCGGCAAGGGCTGAGCGGCCCGCAGCAGGGGGCAGAGCCGGGGCGGGCAGCCGCCGGTAGACTGGTCCGTCGTGACTTCCGAGACCGACACGCCCACCGAGACTCCCAGCGAGACTCCCCCTGCGCCGCTCGCCGCACCTGAGCCACGGGGCGGCGCGACCGGTGCCGAGCTGCGCCGCGGACCGTTCCGCGTGGGCGACAAGGTCCAGCTGACCGACCCGCGCGGGCGGCTGCACACGATCCGCCTCGCACCCGGGGCCACGTTCCACACGCACAAGGGCTACTTCACGCACGACGACCTGATCGGCAAGCCCGAGGGCTCCGTGGTCACCAACACCGCGGGCATCGAGTACCTGGCGCTGCGCCCGCTGCTCAGCGACTACGTGCTCTCCATGCCGCGCGGCGCCGCGGTCGTCTACCCCAAGGACGCGGGCCAGATCGTCACGATGGCCGACATCTTCCCGGGTGCGCGCGTGGTCGAGGCCGGCGTCGGCTCCGGCGCGCTCACCATGTCGCTGCTGCGGGCCGTGGGCGACGCGGGCGAGCTCCACTCGATCGAGCGGCGCGAGGACTTCGCGGCGATCGCGCGGGGCAACGTGGAGATGTTCTTCGGCGGGCCGCACCCTGCCTGGCAGCTCTCCGTGGGAGACCTCGCCGACGTGCTGCCAACGGTCGCGGAGCCGGGCAGCGTGGACCGCGTCGTGCTCGACATGCTCGCGCCGTGGGAGAACGTGGACGCCGTCGCCACGGCGCTCGCGCCCGGCGGCGTGCTGATCTGCTACGTCGCGACCACGACCCAGCTGTCGCGCACCGCCGAGGACTTGCGGCTCGACGGACGCTTCGCCGAGCCCCAGGCGTTCGAGACCATGGTGCGCGGCTGGCACCTGGAGGGCCTGGCCGTGCGCCCGGAGCACCGGATGATCGGGCACACCGGCTTCCTCATCACGGCCCGCCGGATGGCCGACGGTGTCGAGGCGCCCGAGCGCCGCCGTCGGCCCGCCAAGGGGGCCTACCCGACCACGCCGGACGCCGAGTGGTCGCCGGAGGACCTGGGGGAGCGTGCCGTGTCGGACAAGAAGCTGCGCCGCGTGCGCCGCGACGTGGGTCAGGCGCCGGAGTAGCGCACGGGCCGCCCGGCGTCCGGCGCGCCGCGGGCGCGGATGTTCGCGCTGGGAGAACGCCGCCCGTCCACGGGGCTGGACGCGGCGGACGCGTTGTCACGATCGGCTACCCCTTTCGCCTCGGACGCGTGTTCCACAGGCTCGACTGTCAGTGACTGCGCCTAGAGTGCTGTTCTCGGAGGCGGTCCTGTCGTAGGGTCGCCTCCCGGGCCCTGACGATTGGGGAAGTCATGACCGACAACACATCTGGGTACAACCTTCCCGATACCGGATCGACACCTCACCGCGACCATGAGCGTCAGATCGCGCTTCTCTCGGCCAAGAACGAGCGACTCGCAGACGCCCTCAGGGCGGCGCGCGACCAGATCGTCGAGCTCAAGAAGCAGCTCGACGACCTGGCCAAGCCGCCGGGAACCTACGCCACCTTCCTGTCGGCGCACGGTGACGGGACCATCGACATCTCCACGGCCGGTCGCAAGATGCACGTGGCCGCGAGCCCTGGTCTGGACACGGCCCGGCTGCGCCCCGGCCAGGAGGTCAAGCTCAACGAGGCCATGACCGTCGTCTCCGCGGGCGGGTACGAGCAGACCGGCGAGCTCGTCACCGTCAAGGAGGTGCTCGAGGGAGACCGTGTGCTCGTCGTCGGGCGCGCGGACGAGGAGCGCGTCGTGCGCCTCGCCGGCTCCGTGGTGGGCGCTCCGCTCCGCGTGGGGGACTCCCTCACGGTGGACGTCCGCAGCGGGTTCGTCTTCGAGATCGTGCCCAAGTCCGAGGTCGAGGAGCTCGTCCTCGAAGAGGTCCCCGACATCGACTACACGGACATCGGCGGTCTGGGCCCCCAGATCGAGGCCATCCGGGACGCTGTCGAGCTCCCGTTCGCGCACCCCGACCTGTTCCGGGAGCACGGGCTGCGGCCGCCCAAGGGCGTGCTCCTGTACGGCCCGCCCGGTTGCGGCAAGACCCTCATCGCCAAGGCCGTTGCGCACTCGCTCGCCGCGATGGTCGCGAAGAAGAACGGCGACCACCCGGGGGCGAAGAAGAGCTACTTCCTCAACGTCAAGGGCCCGGAGCTGCTCAACAAGTACGTGGGCGAGACCGAGCGCCACATCCGCCTGATCTTCGCCCGTGCGCGGGAGAAGGCGTCGCAGGGCATGCCCGTGGTGGTCTTCTTCGACGAGATGGAGTCGCTGTTCCGCACCCGCGGGACCGGCCTGTCGTCCGACGTGGAGACCACGATCGTCCCGCAGCTCCTCGCCGAGATCGACGGCGTCGAGCGGCTGGACAACGTGATCGTCATCGGCGCGTCCAACCGTGAGGACATGATCGACCCGGCGATCCTGCGCCCGGGCCGTCTCGACGTGAAGATCAAGATCGAGCGGCCGGACGCCGAGGGCGCCAAGGAGATCTTCGCGAAGTACCTCACGGACGACCTGCCGATCCACCCGGAGGACATCGCCGAGTACGGCGGCAGCATCGATGCCGCCCTCGACGGGATGATCACCTCGGTGGTGGAGCGCATGTACGCGGAGGACGAGGAGAACCAGTTCCTCGAGGTCACCTACGCGAGCGGTGACAAGGAGACCCTGTTCTTCAAGGACTTCAACTCGGGCGCCATGATCCAGAACGTGGTGGACCGGGCGAAGAAGTCCGCGATCAAGGACTTCCTCGCCACCGGGCAGAAGGGCATCCGCGTGGAGCACCTGCTGTCGGCGTGCGTGGACGAGTTCAAGGAGAACGAGGACCTGCCCAACACCACGAACCCCGACGACTGGGCGCGGATCAGCGGCAAGAAGGGCGAGCGCATCGTCTTCATCCGCACGATCGTCCAGAAGAAGGGCGAGGGTGCCACGCCGCGCACCATCGACACCGTCCAGAACACGGGCCAGTACCTCTAGGACGCCGACCGAGGCCCGCGCCCGCCGGAACCGGCGGGCGCGGGCCGTCACCGACCAGCAAGAGGTCCCAGGCTTAGGGTGGTGCGTGTGAGCGTGCGTCGCGTGATGGGCATCGAGACCGAGTACGGGGTGCTGCAGCCGGGGCGCCCTCTGGCCAATCCCATGCTGCTGTCGAGCCAGGTGGTGACGACCTACCGGGCGCTGGCGGCGCGGGACGACGGGGCGCGCTCCAAGGCCCGGTGGGACTACGACGACGAGGACCCGCTGCAGGACGCGCGGGGCTTCCACCTCGACCGGGCGTCGGCGCACCCCTCGATGATCACCGACGACCCGGCCCGGCCGGCGCCCTCCGGGCCGTCGACGGGCGAGATGCCGGCTGTCGCGCGCGGTGGCGGCGGCCTGACGAACCGGACGCGGCGTCGCGGCCCGCTGCAGGACGTGGAGCGGCCCGCCACGTCGGACGAGCCGTACGACGACCCGAGCGCGGCCAACGTCATCCTGACGAACGGTGCGCGCCTGTACGTGGACCACGCCCACCCCGAGTACTCGTCGCCCGAGGTCACCAACCCCCTCGACCTCGTGCGCTGGGACGTGGCCGGAGAGCGCGTCATGCTGGCCGCCGCACGCGAGCTCGCGAACGTGCCGGGCAGCGAGGTCGCGCTCTACAAGAACAACGTGGACGGCAAGGGGGCCAGCTACGGCACCCACGAGAACTACCTCGTCGACCGCGCCCTGCCGTTCACCGTGCTGGCCGAGCTCATCACGCCGTTCCTCGTGACGCGTCAGGTCTTCGCCGGGTCCGGCCGGGTCGGCCTGGGGGTGGCCGGCGGCGACGCGGGGTTCCAGCTGTCGCAGCGGGCCGACTACATCGAGGCGGAGGTGGGCCTCGAGACCACCCTGCGGCGGCCGATCGTGAACACGCGCGACGAGCCGCACGCGGACCGGCA
Organism: Antribacter gilvus; assembly: GCF_003946865.1. Lineage (GTDB taxonomy): Bacteria > Actinomycetota > Actinomycetes > Actinomycetales > Cellulomonadaceae > Antribacter > Antribacter gilvus. The sequence continues at coordinate 112,783 of NZ_QXTH01000012.1, read as the reverse complement.
GCGCTGGCGCCGCCTCCACCTGATCCTCGGCGACGCGAACCTCTTCGAGGTGGCCACCTACCTCAAGACGGGCAGCACGTCGCTGGTGCTGTGGGTGCTGGAGCACCTGGACGAGCTGGCCGAGGCGGGAGTTCCGGCGCGTTCCGAGCTGGCCGCCCTGCGCCTGGCCGACCCGGTGAGCGACGTCCAGAAGGTCTCCCGGGACCTGACGCTCGGCGAGCCGCTCGAGCTCGCGTCGGGCGGCACCATGACCGCGCTGCAGCTTCAGGACGCCTACGTCGACGTGGTCCGCCGGGCGCTCAAGGTGCTGGGCAGCGACGACGACTCGGACGCCGTCCTCGGCCGCTGGAGCTCGGTGCTCGAGCGGCTCGCGGTGGACCCGCCGTCGTGCGCCCGCGAGGTCGAGTGGGTCGCCAAGCTCCGGCTGCTCGACGGGTTCCGCTCGCGGGACGGTCTGGACTGGTCGCACCCCCGGCTCCACGCCATGGACCTGCAGTGGTCCGACGTGCGGCCGGAGCGGGGCGTCTACCACAGGCTCCTGGCGCGGGACGCGGTGGAGCGGCTCGTCGACGAGCGCAGCGTGGGGCACGCCGTGCACCACCCGCCCACGGACACGCGCGCCTACTTCCGCGGCGAGGTGATGGCGCGGTACGGCCACGAGGTCTCGGCCGCGAGCTGGGACTCGGTCATCTTCGACGTGGACGGCTCGCAGACGCTCCAGCGGGTGCCGATGCTCGACCCGACGCGCGGCACGCGGCGCCTGATCGGCGCCCTGCTCGACGCCAGCCCCGACGCCCGCACGCTGCTGGCCGGACTCTCGGGTCCCGGCTAGGGCGCAATGTCGGCGTCTCGTCCTAGGCTTACCGGACCAGCGGCTCGCAAGGTCGCTGGCAGTACCACCAAGGAGGCGATCATGGCAGGTCAGGAACGCATCAACCCCTCGAACGAGGACCGTACGCCGGACGACGACGACCAGGCACCGGCAGCAGCCGCCGGTCAGCCGCAGCAGCGTGACGCTGAGGTGGACGCGCTGCTCGAGGAGATCGACGAGGTGCTGGAGACCAACGCCGAGTCGTTCGTCCGTGGCTTTGTGCAGAAGGGCGGTCAGTAGTTGCACCGCGCGGGTGAGGGCACCTCGGGCCGGCTCCCGGACGCGTTCCTGCGGCCGGGGTCGGCGTCCTTCGTCGACTTCCTGGCCGACCATGCCCCGGAGATGCTGCCGGGCCGTCGCGCCACGGCGCACGGGACGGCGGGCGCGGTGAACCCGGCAGAGCTGGCGCCGCACGCCACCACGATCGTCGCGGTCACGTTCGGCGAGCCGGGCGCGCCCGCGTCCGGCGTCGTCATGGCGGGCGACCGGCGCGCCACGATGGGCTCGATGATCGCCAACCGGGACATGGAGAAGGTGTTCCCGGCGGACGAGTACTCGGCGGTGGGCATCGCCGGGACGGCGGGCATCGCCGTCGAGGTGGTGCGCCTGTTCCAGCTCGAGCTGGAGCACTACGAGAAGATCGAGGGCTCGCTGCTGTCCCTGGACGGCAAGGCCAACCGGCTCGGCACCATGATCCGGGGCAACCTGCCCCTGGCCATGCAGGGCCTGGCGGTGGTGCCGCTGTTCGCGGGCTACGACCTGGACCGCGGCAACGGCCGCATCTTCTCGTACGACGTCACAGGCGGCCGGTACGAGGAGCGGGACCACCACAGCGTGGGCTCGGGCTCGATCTTCGCCCGGGGCGCGCTCAAGAAGCTCTGGAAGCCGGGCCTGTCGGCCGAGGACGCCGTGCACGTCGTCGTGGAGGCGCTCTTCGACGCCGCTGACGACGACTCGGCGACGGGCGGCCCGGACACGATGCGGCGCATCTTCCCGGTCGTGGCCACGGTCACGGCCGACGGGTACCGCCGGGTGCCGGAGGACGAGCTGGAGCAGCTCGTGGAGCAGATCGTCGCGCAGCGTCGTGAGAGGGGGTCGGTCGCATGACCATGCCGTTCTACGTCTCGCCCGAGCAGCTGATGAAGGACCGGGCGGACTTCGCGCGCAAGGGCATCGCGCGCGGCCGGTCCGTCGTGGTCCTCGCCTACGACGAGGGGATCGCGTTCGCCACGGTCAACTCGTCGCGGGCGCTGCACAAGATCTCGGAGATCTACGACCGCATCGGGTTCGCGGCCGTCGGCAAGTACAACGAGTTCGAGAACCTGCGCGTGGCCGGGGTCCGGTACGCCGACCTGCGCGGGTACTCGTACGACCGGTCCGACGTCACGGCCCGCGGCCTGGCGAACGCCTACGCGCAGACCCTCGGCACGGTCTTCATCACGGAGTCCAAGCCGCTCGAGGTCGAGCTCGTCGTCGCCGAGGTGGGCGTCACGAGCGCACAGGACCAGATCTACCGCCTCACGTACGACGGCACGGTCGCCGACGAGCACGGGTTCGTGGTCATGGGCGGTCAGGCCGAGCAGCTGGGCCGGCGCGTCGAGGAGGCCTGGCGTCCCGAGATGTCGCTCGGCGAGGTCCTTCGCCTCGCGGTCGGCGTGCTGGGTGCAGGAGAGGGTGGCGGACCCGCCGCCCCGGCGGGCGCGGCGGGCGCGGCGGGCGCGGGTCCCTCGGCCGGCAAGGGAACCACGGCGGCAGCAGGCAAGGCCGGTGCTGCGGGTGCTACGGGCGCCGGAGGGGCCGGGGCCGGAGCAGCCGGCGCTGCGCCGCTGGAGGTCTCCCAGCTCGAGGTCGCGGTGCTCGAACGGTCCCGCCCGCGGCGGTCCTTCCGGCGGCTGACCGGCCAGGTCCTGGCCGGCCTCCTGGCCGACGGCGACGCTCCGTCGGCGGACGCTCCGTCGGCGGACGCTCCGACCGCCGGGGAGCCGGCGGCCGGAGCCTCGGGCAAGCCGAAGGGCACGGACAAGCCGAAGGCCTCGGCGAAGCCGATTGCCCCGGAGGAGCCGGAGACCCCCGAGGAGCCGGACGACGGCCCGGACCCCCAGCAGGGCGACTGACACGTACGAGCAGCATTCGAGGGCGACCCACGGCACAGCACGAGGAACGGGGAGGGCAGTCATGGACCGCAGGATCTTCGGGCTCGAGACCGAGTACGGCGTGACGTGCGCGGCGGACGACGGGCGTGGTCTGTCCGCCGACGAGGTGGCGCGCTACCTGTTCCGCAAGGTGGTGGCGTGGGGCCGCTCCTCGAACGTGTTCCTGAGAAACGGCTCGCGGCTGTATCTCGACGTGGGCTCCCACCCCGAGTACGCCACAGCGGAGTGTGACGACGTGCGGCAGCTCGTCGCGTACGACCGTGGGGGTGAGCGCATCCTCGAGGGCCTCGTCGCGGACGCGCAGCAGCGGCTCGAGCACGAGGACCTGCCGGGCAAGATCCACCTCTTCAAGAACAACACCGACTCGGCGGGGAACTCGTACGGCTGCCACGAGAACTACCTGGTGCGCCGCAACGGCGACTTCTCGCGCCTGTCGGACGTGCTCGTGCCGTTCCTCATCACCCGGCAGGTCCTGGTCGGCGCGGGCAAGGTCCTGTCGACCCCGCGTGGTGCGGTGTTCTGTCTCTCGCAGCGCGCCGACCACATCTGGGAGGCGGTGTCGAGCGCCACGACCCGGTCGCGCCCCATCATCAACACCCGCGACGAGCCGCACGCGGACGCCGAGCTCTACCGCCGGCTGCACGTGATCGTGGGCGACTCGTCGATGGCAGAGCCCACGACGATGCTCAAGGTCGGCACCACGGACCTCGTCCTCCGCCTCGTCGAGGCGGGCGTGCCGATGCGCGACCTCACGCTGGAGAACCCGATCCGCGCGATCCGCGAGATCAGCCACGACCGCACCGGCCTGCACCCCGTGCAGCTGGCGAACGGCCGCACCATGACCGCGGTGGACATCCAGACGGAGTACTACCAGCGCGCGCGGGAGCTGGTGGAGCAGAACACGGACCCCACACCCGTGGTCAAGCAGGTCCTCGACCTGTGGGAGCGGGGGCTGCGCGCGCTGGCCTCGGGCGACATGACGCTCGTGGACCGTGAGCTGGACTGGGTCATCAAGCTCCGTCTCATCGAGCGCTACCAGGCCAAGCACGACCTCTCGCTGGACGACCCGCGGATCGCCCGCCTCGACCTCGCGTACCACGACATCTCGCGGACCGAGGGTCTGTACAACCTGCTCGCCGCCCGCGGCATGGTGGAGCGGGTCACCACGGACCTGGAGATCTTCGAGTCCACGGCCGTCCCGCCGCAGACCACCCGCGCCAAGCTCCGGGGCGACTTCGTGCGCGCGGCGCAGGAGGCGCGCCGCGACTACACGGTGGACTGGGTGCACCTCAAGCTCAACGACCAGGCCCAGCGCACCGTCCTGTGCAAGGACCCGTTCCGTTCCGTGGACGAGCGGGTGGAGCGCCTCATCGAGTCGATGTGAGCACCGGCCGGGGGCCGCGCGGAGACGGTCGCCGCGCGGCTCCCCGGCCCGGTCGTGGGAGACTGTCCGGCGTGAAGCCGGTCCGGGTCCTCGTCGCGCTGGTCGTGGCGTTCGCCGTCCTGACCGGGTGCGCGCCCGGCTCGATCCCCACGCCGCTCGACGACGCGGCGGGCCCGCCGCCGCAGGCGCCGGTCACGGTCTCGGGCCCGGCGGGCCTGCCCCCCACGCTGCAGTACGACGTCCCGTTCGCGGTGACCGAGCCGGGGTCGCGCACCATCTGGCCCGGCACGGGTGATCGCGTGGAGCGCGGGGAGCCCCTGCTGCTGAACCTCTACGCGCAGGACGGCCGCGACGCCACGGCCCTGCAGAACACGTTCGCGGACGCCCCGGTGGCGTACACCATGACGGAGACGTCCCTGGGCCACAACCTGTACGAGGCCCTCGACGGCGTGCGCGTCGGCGCACGCCTCCTCGTGATCGACGAGGCCGACGGCGTCCCGGTGCTGCTGGTCGTCGACGTGCTGCCGACCCGGGCGGCCGGGACCGAGGTGCAGTCCCCGGAGGGCCTGCCCCGGGTCACCCGGCACCAGGACGGGGAGCCGCAGATCAGCGTCCCGTGGGAGACGGAGCCGCCGCAGGAGCTGGTCGCGCTGCCGCTGGTGCGCGGGACGGGCGCGCAGGTCGAGGCCGGCCAGATCGTCACCGTCGAGTTCACCGCGGTGGCGTGGAGCACCGGCGAGATCTTCGAGACCACCTGGGAGCCGGGGGAGCCGCCGCAGTCGAGCATGGTCGGCATCGGCCAGCTGGTCGAGGGCTGGGACCAGGGCCTGCTGGAGAAGACGGTGGGCTCGCAGGTGCTGCTGGTGGTGCCGCCGAACCTGGGCTTCGCCGACACGGCGAGCCCGCTCGCGGGCGAGACCCTCGTGTACGTCGTCGACATCCTCGACTCGCACTACCCCGTCGCGCCCGAGCAGGAAGCCCAGGAGGGGTAGCAGGCGTTCCCCAAGGAGCACGTGCTCCCCGTGAAGGAGGCAGAAGCATGTCCGTAGCAGTCCGTGTGATCCCGTGCCTGGACGTCGACGCAGGTCGCGTCGTCAAGGGCGTCAACTTCGAGAACCTCCGCGACGCCGGGGACCCGGTCGAGCTCGCCTCCCGCTACGACGGGGAGGGCGCGGACGAGGTGACGTTCCTCGACGTCTCGGCGTCGTCGGGCGAGCGGGAGACGATGGTCGACGTGGTGCGCCGCACGGCCGACCAGATCTTCGTCCCCCTCACGGTGGGCGGCGGCGTGCGGTCCGCCGACGACGTGGACCGCCTCCTGCGGGCCGGTGCCGACAAGGTGGGTGTCAACACGGCCGCGATCGCCCGGCCGGAGCTGATCGCCGAGATCGCGGGCCGCTTCGGCTCCCAGGTCCTCGTCCTGTCCGTGGACGCCCGGCGCGTCACGGGCGACGTCACCACGCCGTCCGGCTTCGAGGTCACCACGCACGGCGGGCGCCGTGGCACGGGCATCGACGCCGTGGAGTGGGCCGAGAAGTCCGCGGCCCTCGGCGCCGGCGAGATCCTCCTCAACTCCATGGACGCGGACGGCACCAACGCCGGCTTCGACCTCGAGATGCTCGCCGCCGTACGCGACCGGGTCGGCGTGCCGCTCATCGCGTCGGGCGGCGCGGGCACGCCCGAGCACTTCGTCGAGGCCGCGCGCGCGGGCGCCGACGCCGTCCTGGCGGCCAGCGTCTTCCACTTCGGGGTGCTCACCGTCGGCCAGGTGAAGGACGCGATGCGCGCCGCGGGGCTCGACGTCCGCTGACCTGCCCGGGCGGCCCCTCCGGGCCGTCCGTCTGCCCGGAGCAAAACCCGTCGAATCGTTTCCCGAGGCATGAGATGATCGCGTCATCCCACGAACCGCGGAAGCGAGGCCCCTCCATGCCCCCAGGCTCCCGAGACGCCGTCGGCCCCCGGAGCCGTCCCGAACGGGTGCGGCCCCGCGTCGAGTACCGGCCGATGATGCTCTCCGGTCCCCGGTGGCGACGGTCCCTGACCCTCATGGGGCGCGGCATCCGCGCGCAACCCGGGCTGTACGTCCTCGCCATCTCCGCGTCGGCCGCCTTCGGCGCCCTGACCGTCGGCGTGAGCCGGGCGGTCGGCTGGGCCACGGACGCCGTCGTCGTCCCCGCGATCGCCGGTGACCCGGCCGCGCGCGACCGCATCTGGGTCGCCGGCCTCGCCCTGGCGGGCGTGGCGCTGACCCTCGCGCTCGCCGTGGCCGGGCGCCGCATCTGGGCCGGGTTCGGCTACGTCAACAACCTCGCCGACCACCGCACCCTCCTGACCCGCCAGTACCTGCGCCTGCCGGTCTCGTGGCACCGCGCCCACCCGGCGGGCCAGCTGCTCAACCACACGACGTCCGACGTCGAGGCGGCGAACAACCTCTTCAACCCGCTGCCCTTCGCCCTCGGCGTCGTCGTCATGATCGGCGTGGCGGTCGGCATGCTCCTGGCGACCGACCCGTGGCTGGCGCTCGCGGCGCTCATCGTCGTCCCGGTCACGGTGGCCGTCAACGCCTACTACCAGAAGCACATGTCGCCCGCGGTGACCCGGGCGCAGCAGCTGCGCGGCGACGTCGCCGACGTGGCGCACGAGTCCTTCGAGGCCGCCCTCCTGGTCAAGTCGCTCGGCACGGAGAACCGCGAGGAGGAGCGGTTCGCCGCGACCGCCGACGCGCTGCGGGTGGCGAACGTCCGCGTCGGCGTCGTGCGCGCGATCTTCGACCCGGTCATCCAGAACCTGCCCGCGATCGGCACGCTCGCGGTCCTCGCCGTCGGCACGTGGCGCGTCACCTCCGGCGACATCGCCCCGGGCGACGTGGTCACGGCCGCCTACCTGCTGACCATGATGACGGTCCCGCTGATGGCGTTCGGCTGGGTCCTCGGCGAGCTCCCGCGCGCGCTGGTGGGCTACGAGCGCATCGCCAAGGTGGTCGACGCCGAGGGCGCGCTCGTCTACGGCGACGGCCGGCTCCCGGACGGCGACGCCGGCCTGGAGGTCCGCCTCGAGGGCATCGGCGTGGACGTCGAGGCCGAGGGCGGCGGCCGGACGATCACGCTGCTCGACCGCGTCGACACGGTGGTCCCCGCGGGTGCGACCGTCGCGGTCGTCGGCACCACCGGCTCGGGCAAGACGACCCTTGTGTCGCTCCTCGCCCGGCTGTCCGACCCCTCGCGCGGCCGGGTGCTGCTCGACGGCGTCGACCTGCGCACCCTCGCCGAGGGCGAGATCCCGTCGCAGGTCGCGCTCGTCACGCAGACCACCTTCGTCTTCGAGGACTCGGTGCGGGCGAACGTGACGCTCGCCGACCGCGAGGAGGCCGGCACCAGCTCGGCCACCGCGCTCACCGACGACGAGGTGTGGGAGGCGCTGCGCCTCGCCCGCCTCGAGGAGACGGTGCGCAAGCTGCCGGGCGGCCTCGACGCGCCCCTCGGCGAGCGCGGCGCCAACCTCTCCGGCGGCCAGCGGCAGCGGCTCGCCATCGCGCGCGCCCTCGTGCGCAAGCCCCGGCTCCTCGTGCTCGACGACGCGACGAGCGCCGTCGACCCGCGGGTCGAGCAGGAGATCCTGCGCGGCCTCGCGGTCCGGACCGGGCCCGACGGAGCCCGGCGCACCACCGTCGTCATGGTCGCCTACCGCATGAGCTCGGTCGCGCTCGCGGACCGGGTGGTCCACATCGAGGGCGGCCGCGTGGCCGACGTCGGCACGCACGACGAGCTGATGGAACGCGACCCCGGGTACCGCGAGCTGGCCACGGCCTACCAGGACGAGGCCGAGCGCCGCGAGCAGGAACGCGCGGACGAGGCGGCGGCCGAGGGCCTCGAGCCCGGCGCGAGCGACACGGACACCGACGAGCTGGAGGGGGCTGCCCGATGACCACCGTGACCGAGGCTCCGGAGACCACCGAGGTACCCGAGGACGAGCTCGACGCCAACGGCGCCCGCATCGAGTCCGCGAGCAGGCTGGGCGTGCTCGCCACGCTGCGCCGCGGCGTGCAGCTCTCCCCGCAGATCACCGACGGGATCTGGCTCACCCTGGGCCTCGCCACCCTCGCGGCCGCAGGCCGCGTGGTGGTGCCGCTCACCGTCCAGCGCACCATCGACGACGGCATCCTCGCCGCCACCGGGCCCGACGCCGGCCGCGTCGCGCTGCTCGCCGGTCTCGCCGCCGGTGCCCTGCTCCTCGCCGCCGTCTGCGCGGCGATGGTCAACGTGCGCCTGTTCCGCTCCACGGAGGCGGGTCTCGCTGCGCTGCGCGTGCGCGCGTTCCGGCACGTGCACGACCTGTCGACCCTCACGCAGAACACGGAGCGCCGCGGCGCGCTCGTGTCGCGCGTGACGAACGACGTCGACACCGTGTCCCTGTTCGTGCAGTGGGGCGGCATCATGCTGCTCGTCTCGGTGCTGCAGATGGCGGTGGCGACGATCCTCATGGCGGTGTACTCGCCGATCCTCACCGCCGTCGTCTGGGCGTGCTTCATCCCGATGTTCCTGCTCATCCGGTTCGGGCAGAAGCGCGTCAACGCCGCCTACACGCTGGTGCGGGAGCGCGTCGGCGCCATGCTGGGCGCCATCAGCGAGTCGGTGGTGGGGGCGGAGACGGTCCGGGCCTACGGCGTCTCCGGGCGTACCGGGCGGCGCGTGGCCGAGTCCGTCGACGACACGCGCCGGGCGCAGGGGCGCTCGCAGGTCCTGGTCTCCGCGGTGTTCTCCTCGGGCGTGCTCGTGTCGAACCTCGTGCTGGCCGTCGTCGTGGTGGTCGGCGCGTACCTGGGCGTCGGCGGGTCGCTGTCCGCCGGCGAGGTCGTCGCGTTCCTCTTCCTGGTCCAGCTCTTCACCGGCCCGGTGCAGATGGCCACCGAGATCCTCAACGAGCTCCAGAACGCCGTCGCGGGCTGGCGCCGCGTGATCGCCGTGGTGGAGACACCGGTCGAGGTGACCGACGCGCCTGACGCGGTGCGCCAGGCCCGCGGCCCGGCGGCGGTGTCGTTCCGGGACGTCCGCTTCGCCTACGGCGACGGCCCCCAGGTGCTGCACGGCGTGACGCTCGACCTGCCGGCGCGCACCAAGGTCGCCGTCGTGGGCCAGACCGGTTCCGGCAAGACGACGATCGCGAAGCTCGTCACGCGCCTCATGGACCCCACGGCCGGCGCCGTCCTGCTGGACGGCGTGGACCTGCGCCAGGTGGCGCTCGAGAGCCTGCGCGAGCGCGTTGTCCTCGTGCCGCAGGAGGGCTTCCTCTTCGACGGGACCGTCCTGGAGAACGCGGCCTACGGGCTGCGCGAGCACGGGCTGGACGAGACGGCGGTCCGCCGCGCCGTCACGGACGCCTTCGCCGAGCTCGGGCTCAGCGACTGGGTGGCCGACCTGCCGGACGGCCTCGACACCCGGGTGGGCCAGCGCGGCGAGGCCCTGTCGGCGGGGGAGCGGCAGCTCGTCGCGATCGCCCGCGCCTACCTCGCCCAGCCGGACCTGCTGGTGCTGGACGAGGCGACGTCGGCTGTGGACCCCGCGACCGAGGTGCGCATCGCGCGGGCGCTCGACTCCCTGACGAACGGCCGGTCCACGATCACGATCGCGCACCGCCTGTCGACCGCGGAGGCCTCCGACCTGGTCGTGGTGGTCGACGCGGGCCACGTCGTCGAGGTGGGGCCCCACGCGGAGCTGGCCGCCGCGGGCGGGCTCTACGCGTCGATGCACGCGAGCTGGGTGTCCCAGACGCGCTGACCGGATCCCGGTCCGCCGTCCGGCGGGCGGGGCGGACGTGGGAGGATTCTCGGGTGCCAGATCCGCGTCCCGACACGCCGTCCCGCCTCGACCCGGAGGTCGCCGCACGCCTCAAGCACGACGACGACGGCCTGGTCGCCGCCGTCGTGCAGCAGCACGACACGGGCGACGTCCTCATGGTCGGCTGGATGGACGACGAGGCGGTGCACCGCACCCTCACGGAGGGCCGCGTGACCTTCTGGAGCCGGTCCCGCCAGGAGTACTGGCGCAAGGGCGACACGTCGGGGCACGCGCAGTACGTGAGGTCCGTCGCGATCGACTGCGACGGTGACGCCCTGCTCGTGCGCGTCGACCAGGTGGGCGCCGCCTGCCACACCGGCGCGCGCACGTGCTTCGAGGCCGGGGGAGACCTGGGGGCGGTGGTCGGGCAGCGGCCCGGCGTCGCGCCGGGCACCCCGGCGTCCGACCACCCCGAGGAGAACCGGTGAGCCAGACCACTGCCCCGTCCCCTGCCTCCGACGTCCAGCACGGCACGCCCGCCGTCCCGGCGGACCTCGCGTGGGGACGGACCTGGCCGGGTCTCGACGACTTCCGCGCGATGGCGGCCACGCGCCGCGTCATCCCCGTGGTCCGCCCCCTCCTGGCCGACGACGTCACCCCGGTCGGTCTGTACCGCACCCTCGCGCAGGGCCGGGCCGGCACGTTCGTCCTCGAGTCGGCGGAGTCGGCCGACGCGTGGTCGCGGTGGTCGTTCGTGGGCGTCGCGTCGCGCGCCGTGCTCACCTCGGCGGGCGGGCAGGCCGTCTGGACGGGCGACGTGCCGGCCGGCATCCCGACCGAGGGCGACGTGGTGGACGTCCTGGAGGTGGCGCTGGAGAAGCTCCGCACCCCGGGGATCCCCGGCCTGCCGCCGTTCACCGGCGGGCTCGCGGGCGCTCTCGGCTGGGACGTGGTGCGGCACTGGGAGCCCACGCTGCCCGCGAACGCCCCCGACGAGCTGGGCGCTCCCGAGGTCGCGCTCTGCCTCGCCACGGACCTGGCCGTGGTCGACCACCGCGACGGCACGGTGTGGCTCGTCGCGAACGCGATCAACATCGACGGCACGGACGAGCGGGTCGACGAGGCGCACGCGGAGGCCGTCGCCCGCCTCGACGAGATGCAGGCGCGGCTCGTCGCGGGCGCGCCGCGCGTCACGACCGTCGTCGTGGCCGACGACCCGGTGCCCGAGGTCAAGGCCCGGTCCAGCGAGAAGGAGTTCGAGGACGCCGTCCTCGCGGGCAAGGAGGCGATCCGCGACGGCGAGGTGTTCCAGGTGGTCCTGTCGCAGCGCTTCGACATCGACTGCCCGGCCGACCCGCTCGACGTGTACCGGGCCCTGCGGACCGTGAACCCGAGCCCGTACATGTACTTCTTCCACCTCACGGATGCCGGCGGCCGCGACTTCGCGGTGGTGGGCTCCAGCCCCGAGACGCTCGTCAAGGTGACCGACGGGCACGTCACGACCTACCCGATCGCCGGCTCGCGGCCGCGCGGCGCCACGCCGGAGGAGGACGTGCGCCTCGAGGAGGAGCTGCTGGCCGACCCCAAGGAGCGGGCCGAGCACATCATGCTCGTCGACCTGTCGCGCAACGACCTCGTCAAGGTGTGCGAGCCCACGTCGGTCGAGGTCGTGGAGTTCATGCGGCCGCGCCGGTTCAGCCACATCATGCACATCTGCTCCACGGTGGTGGGCCGCCTGCGCGAGGGCCGCACCGCGCTCCAGACGTTCAAGGCGACGTTCCCCGCCGGCACGCTGTCCGGCGCCCCGAAGCCGCGCGCCATCGCGCTGATCGACGAGCTCGAGCCCGCGTCGCGAGGCATCTACGGGGGAACGGTCGGCTACTTCGACTTCGGTGGCAACATGGACATGGCGATCGCGATCCGCACCGCGGTGATCCGGGACGGGCGCGCGACCGTGCAGGCCGGAGCGGGGATCGTCGCGGACTCCGTGCCGGTGGCCGAGTTCGAGGAGTCGCGGAACAAGGCGGCCGCGGCCGTGCGGGCGGTCCAGCTCGCCGCGCGGCTCCGGTCGCTGTGAACCTCGTCAGCAAGGAGACCGTGTGACGTTCCCCGCACTGCGCTCGCGCTCCCGCGCCCTCGCGCTTCTCCTTGCGCTCGGCGTGCTTGCCTTCGGGACCGGCGCCGCCACCTGGCTGACCACCACCGTGGCCACCGCCCTCGAGCCCGAGGTGACCGTGACGGCGTCGGGCACCGCTGCGGCGCCCGGGGTCGGGGCGGGCGCGCTCGTGCTGCTCGCCGCGGGCGTGGCCCTCGCCCTCGTGGGCCGCGTGGCGCGCTGGGTGGCGCTCGCCGTGGCGGCGGCGGCCGGCGTGCTGGTCGCGGCCTCGGCCTCGGCCGTCCTGGCCGACCCGGTGCCCGCCGCGACCGCCGCGGCGGGTGAGGCCACGGGGGTGACGGACCTCACGTCGGCCGTCGCGGTGTCGGTCTGGCCGTGGGCGGCCGTCGCGGTGGGGGTGGCGGCCGTCGTGGTCGCGGCGCTCGCCGCGCTGGGCGCGCGCGACTGGACCGCCGCCTCCGGGCGGCACGAGCGGGCCGTGGCTCCCCGGACGGACGCGGAGGCCGACGGCGGCGCGGCCGCGGACCGTCCCGAGGGGGAGCTGGACACCCACGACGCCTGGGACTCGCTCACCCGCGGGGAGGACCCTACGGGCCGCTGACCTCCGGCCCGGCAGATAGGCTGAGACTCACGTCGTACGAAGAAAGGTCAGCACCCCCATGGTCGACAACACGCCGCAGGCTGCCGAGCTCGCCTACCTGCCGCCCGCCACGCCTCCGACGAACCACGGTCACACCGTCGCCGCGTGGGTGACGATGATCGGGATCTCCCTCGGGGTCGTGATCTCGGCCGTGGGCGTCACCCTCATGGTGGCGCTCTGGTTCTGGGCCGGCCTCGTGGTGGTGGGTGCGGGCCTCGTCGCCGGCCTCGCGCTGCGGAACATGGGCCTCGGCCAGAAGAAGGTCGACCGGTGAGTCAGCCGCCGTCCGAGGGCGGGCAGCAGCCCGCTGACGGGCAGCAGCCGCCCTACGGACCGGGCCCGCAGGGCCCGGCCGGGGGCGAGCCGGACTACCGGGGCGAGCCGGACTACCGGGGCGAGCCGGACTACCGGGGCGAGCCGGACTACCGGGGCGAGCCGGACTACCGGGGCGAGCCGGACTACCGGGCCCAGCCCGGCTACCCGGCCGAGCCGGGGTACGGGTACCCGCAGGGAGGCTCGCCGTACGGGACCCCGCCGGCGGCGCCCGCCCCGGGGCCGGCGAAGGTCTATCCCAAGAACGACCTGGGGATCTGGGCGCTGGTGCTGGGCCTCGCGTCGATCGTGCTCAGTTGCTCGATCCTGACCGGTATCCCCGCGATCGTCGTCGGCAACGCTGCCCGCCGGGCCGTCCGGGCAGGCGACGCGGACAACGACGGCATGGCCCTCGCCGGCGTGATCCTGGGCTGGGTCTCCGTGGGCCTGTTCGTGCTCGCGATCCTCGCCTTCGTGATCCTGCTCGCGGTGGGTGGCGGTGCCGGCCTCCTGCACGAGCTGAACCAGTACTCGGCTCCCGCCCGCCCCGCCCTCGGCGTCGTCTGAGGCTGCCGTGCGAGCCGCCCGGCACACGCTCGCCGCGCCGCTCCTCACCGGCGCGGCCGTGGCCGCGGCCACGGCGGTCCTCGCGGTCCACGACCCGCACCGTGCCGGGAGCTACGGGTTCTGCCCGCTCCTCGTCCTGACCGGGTTCGCGTGCCCCGCGTGCGGAGGCCTGCGGGCCACGCACGACCTCGTCCACCTGGACCTCGCGGGCGCCTGGTCGGCCAACGCGCTGTGGGTGCTGCTCGTCCCCGTCCTCGTCGCACTGTGGACGGTCTGGACGATCCGCGCCGCCCGCGGCCTGCCCGCGCCCCGGTTCCCGGTGTCCGTAGGGGTCGCAGGGCTCGTCGTCCTCGTCCTGTTCGGCGTCGCCCGCAACCTCCCGCCGCTCGTCCCCCACCTGACCCCGTGGCTCGCCTGAACCGCCACCGTGGGTATGGCCGCGGCGTGAATTCCCGCCGAATTCTCGCCCCGGTCACACCCACGGCGCCGGGCGGACGCGGGGGACACGCCGGAAAGAAGTGACGGCGTGTCGTCTCGATCCCCGGGCGCGTGCGCAGGGCAGTCCGCGTGGCGTCCTACGATGGCTGATGGTCCGGGGCGCAACCGCCGGGCGGGGCAGGTAGCCCGAGGGGTACGGGGAGGCACAGCTATGACCGTCCTGGAGGACATCGTCGCGGGGGTCCGGGAGGACCTCGCAGTGCGCGAGGCACGCACGTCGCTCGACGACCTCAAGGAGCGGGCGTCCCGCGTCCCGGGTGCCGTCGAGTGCGTGGCTCGGCTTCGCCCTGACGACGCCGTGGCCGTCATCGCCGAGGTGAAGCGGTCGAGCCCGTCGAAGGGCGCGCTCGCCACGATCGACGACCCGGCCGCGCTCGCGGCCGAGTACGAGCGCGGGGGCGCCTCGGCGATCTCGGTGCTCACCGAGCAGCGCCGCTTCGGCGGCAGCCTCGCCGACCTGGACGCCGTGCGCGCGAGGGTCGACGTGCCGGTGCTCCGCAAGGACTTCGTCGTCTCGCCCTACCAGGTGTGGGAGGCGCGGGCCCACGGGGCCGACCTCGTGCTCCTCATCGTCGCCGCGCTGGAGCAGACGGTGCTCACGTCGCTCGTGGAGCGCGTGCACTCCCTGGGCATGACCGCCCTGGTCGAGACGCACACCCTGGAGGAGGTGCGGCGCGCGCTCGACGCGGGCGCCCGCGTCATCGGGGTCAACCACCGCAACCTCAAGACGCTCGAGCTCGACATGACGCTGTTCCAGCGTCTCGCGCCCTACATCCCGGACGACGTGGTGCGCATCGCGGAGTCGGGCATCAAGGGCCCGCACGACGTCATGGAGATGGCTCGCTCCGGCGCGGACGCCGTGCTCGTGGGGGAGACCCTCGTCAAGAACGCCACCCCCCGCGCGACCGTCGCGGACCTGGTCGCAGCGGGCTCCCACCCGTCGCTGCA
This sequence comes from Antribacter gilvus, assembly GCF_003946865.1. Taxonomy (GTDB): domain Bacteria; phylum Actinomycetota; class Actinomycetes; order Actinomycetales; family Cellulomonadaceae; genus Antribacter; species Antribacter gilvus. The sequence continues at coordinate 97,520 of NZ_QXTH01000012.1, read as the reverse complement.
GGGCCGCCGGCCGGCTTGAAGGAGAAACCACCGATGACTGACGAGACCCGGGCTCCCGGCACCACGTCGGGCACCAGCGCAGCGCTCACCGCGCGCCTCGCCGACGTGCAGGGGCCGTACTTCGGCGAGTTCGGCGGCCGGTTCGTGCCCGAGGCGCTGATCGCGGCCCTCGACGAGGTCGAGACCGAGTACCGCAAGGCCCTGGGAGACCCGGCCTTCACGGACGAGCTCGCGCGGCTGCACCGCGACTACGTGGGCCGCCCGAGCCCGCTCACCGAGGTCCAGCGCTTCGCGGCCCACGCGGGCGGCGCGCGCGTGTTCCTCAAGCGCGAGGACCTGAACCACACCGGCTCGCACAAGATCAACAACGTGCTCGGCCAGGCGCTGCTCGTGAAGCGCATGGGCAAGAAGCGCCTCATCGCCGAGACGGGGGCGGGCCAGCACGGCGTCGCGACCGCCACGGCGGCCGCGCTCATGGATCTCGAGTGCGTGATCTACATGGGCGAGGAGGACACGCGGCGCCAGGCGCTGAACGTGGCGCGGATGCGCCTGCTCGGCGCCGAGGTGATCCCGGTGACCATCGGGTCGCGCACCCTGAAGGACGCGATCAACGAGGCCCTCCGCGACTGGGTCGCGAACGTGGAGACCACCCACTACCTGCTGGGCACGGTCACCGGACCGCACCCGTTCCCCGAGATGGTGCGAGAGTTCCACCGCATCATCGGCGAGGAGGCGCGCGGCCAGGTCCTGGAGCGCACCGGTCGCCTGCCCGACGCGGTCGCCGCGTGCGTGGGCGGCGGGTCCAACGCGCTCGGCATCTTCAACGCCTTCCTGGACGACGACGGCGTGGCCCTCTTCGGCTTCGAGGCCGGCGGCGAGGGCGTCGAGACCGGGCGGCACGCCGCCCGCTTCTCGGGCGGCGCACCGGGCGTGCTGCACGGCGCCCGGTCCTACCTCATGCAGGACGACGACGGGCAGACGCTGCCGAGCCACTCGGTGTCCGCCGGCCTGGACTACCCCAGCGTGGGCCCGGCCCACTCCTGGCTGCACGACCTCGGCCGTGCCACGTACGAGCCGGTGACCGACGTCGAGGCCATGGACGCGTTCCGGCTGCTGTGCCGCACGGAGGGCATCATCCCGGCGATCGAGTCCGCCCATGCCCTCGCGGGCGCCCTGCGCGTCGGCCGTGCGGCCGAGGCCGAGGGACGGACCGGCCCGGACGGCCTGCCGTACACGATCCTGGTGAACCTCTCCGGCCGGGGCGACAAGGACGTGGCGACCGCCGCCCGCTGGTTCGGGCTCCTGGACGCCGACGCGGGCGAGGATCTCGAGAACAAGGAGGGGCGGGCATGACGGTGACCGCGACGACCCCGGGCTCTGCCGCCACCCTCGCACGGCTGCGTGACGAGGAGGGCCGCCCCGCCCTCGTGGGCTACCTGCCCATCGGCTTCCCCGACGTGCAGCGGTCCGTCGAGGCGCTGAACACCCTCGTGGACCACGGCGTCGACATGATCGAGCTGGGCCTGCCGTACACCGACCCGGTGATGGACGGCCCCACGATCCAGGCGGCCGCGCAGCAGGCGCTCGACTCCGGCACGCGCGTCCGCGACCTGTTCCCCGTCGTCGAGGCCGTCGCCTCGCGCGGCGTGCCGGTCCTCGTCATGACCTACTGGAACCTGGTGCTGCGCTACGGCGTGGACGCGTTCGCGAGCGACCTCGCCGGTGCGGGCGGTGCCGGGCTCATCACGCCGGACCTGATCCCCGACGAGGCCGGCCGCTGGATCGCGGCCAGCGAGGCGCACGGTCTCGACCGGGTGTTCCTGGTGGCGCCCAGCTCCACGCCCGAGCGGCTCGCGCTCACGGCACGCGCCTCCCGCGGCTTCGTCTACGCGGCCTCGACCATGGGCGTGACGGGGGAGCGCACGCAGGTGGGCGCCCGCGCCGAGCAGCTGGTGGCCGACACGCGCGCCGCCGGCGCCGAGCACGTCTGCGTGGGCCTCGGCGTCTCGACCGGTGTGCAGGCGGCCCAGGTGGGCCGGTTCGCCGACGGCGTCATCGTGGGCTCGGCCTTCGTGCGTCCCCTGCTCGGGGACGCGCCCTGGACGGACCGTCTCACCGCGCTCGCCGCCGTGACCGAGGATCTCGCGTCCGGGGTACGGTCGGCTCGCGCCGGCAGCACCGGTGACTCCTCCACCACCTCCGGAGAGACCTCGTGACCTCCCTCCTCCAGGCGGCAGCAGCGCTGCCCGCCTCGATCCCGAGCCCGTCCCAGCACACCTGGTACCTCGGGATCTTCCCGCTGCGCGCCTACGCGCTGGCGATCCTGCTCGGCATCATCGCGGCGATCCTCATCACGCGCCGGCGCTGGGTGGCTCGTGGCGGCGACGCGGACGACGTGCTGGACGTCGCGTTCTGGGCGGTCCCGTTCGGTATCGTCGGCGGCCGGATCTACCACGTGCTCTCGTCGCCGGACGCGTACTTCGGTGAGAACTTCTCGGGCGGCGGCGAACCCATCAGGGCGCTGTACATTTGGGAGGGCGGCCTCGGCATCTGGGGTGCTGTCGCGCTCGGAGCGGTGGGTGGGTGGATCGGCTGCCGGCGCCTGGGGATCAAGTTCTCCTCGTACGCGGACGCCCTGGCGCCCGGCCTGCTCGTGGCCCAGGCGATCGGCCGCCTCGGCAACTGGTTCAACCAGGAGCTCTTCGGCGCGCCCACGACGCTGCCGTGGGGGCTCGAGATCTCGCCGGGCGTGCTGGAGCAGCTCGCCGTGGACACGGGCCAGGCGTACCCCGAGGGCACGCTGTTCCACCCCACGTTCCTCTACGAGCTGGTGTGGAACCTCGCCATGGCGGGAGTGCTCATCTACCTAGACCGTCGGTTCCGGCTCGGTCATGGGCGGGTATTCTGGGCGTACGTATTGGTCTACACTCTCGGCCGGGTCTGGATCGAGATGCTGCGGATCGACACGGCCGAGCACATCCTCGGTCTGCGGCTCAACGTCTGGACCTCGATCCTCCTCGGCCTCGCGGCAGTGGTGGTCTCGGTGATCCTGGCGCGGAAGTATCCCGAGCGGGAGAAAACTGTCCGGCTGCGGCCGGCGGACCCCGGCCCGGACCCGGAGAAGGGCGTCGAGCAGGACGCCGAGAAGGATGACGAAGGCTCGTCGAAGGACGAGCCGAACGCTGCGGCGGAGCCCGACCAGGGCGCTACCGCGCGCACCTAAGGGGGCGCAGGCTCCGGGACAACCGGACGTCGTGCCCCTGTCAGAACGGGCCGACGGCGTCCCGACCCAACGCAAGGAACCGCGCCCGGCTCGACCGGGCGGCTGTGAGGACACATGAGCATGCCGCTGCACAGGCCCGCACAGGGCTTGTACGACCCGTCCGCCGAGCACGACGCGTGCGGCGTGGCGTTCGTCGCCACTCTCCGCGGGACCCCCGGTCGCGACATCGTCGACGCGGGGCTGACCGCGCTCCTCAACCTCGACCACCGCGGCGCCGTCGGCGCCGAGGAGGACACGGGCGACGGCGCGGGCATCCTGACGCAGATCCCGGACGCGTTCGTGCGCGACGTGGTGGCGGCCGAGCTGCCTCCCGCGGGGCACTACGCCATCGGCACCGCGTTCCTGCCGCAGGACGAGGCGGAGCGCGACCGGGTGGTGCAGCGCATCGAGGCCCTGGCCGCCGAGGAGAAGCTCGACGTCCTCGCCTGGCGCGACGTGCCGGTGAACGCCGACATCGTCGGCCCGTCCGCGCGCGCCACGATGCCGGTGTTCCGGCAGCTGGTCGTGGCCGACCCGTCGCGCGAGCTGCGCGGCATCGACCTGGACCGCCGCTGCTACCGGCTGCGCAAGCGGGCCGAGAACGAGCTGGAGCTGTTCTTCGCCTCGCTGTCGGCGCGGACGCTCACGTACAAGGGCATGCTCACCACCGCTCAGCTCGAGCCGTTCTTCCCGGACCTCTCGGACCCGCGCTACGCGTCCGAGCTCGCGCTGGTGCACTCGCGGTTCTCCACCAACACGTTCCCGTCCTGGCCGCTCGCCCAGCCGTTCCGGCTGGTCGCGCACAACGGCGAGATCAACACCGTGCGCGGCAACCGCAACTGGGTGGCCGCGCGCGAGGGCACGATGTCGAGCGACCTCCTGGGCGACCTGGCTCCGCTGCAGCCGGTGTGCTCGCCCGGCTCGAGCGACTCGGCCAGCTTCGACGAGGTGCTCGAGCTGCTGCACCTCGGCGGCCGGTCGCTGCCGCACGCCGTGCTGATGATGATCCCGGAGGCGTGGGAGAACAACGCCGAGATGGATCCCGCGCGCCGCGCGTTCTACGAGTACCACGCCAACCTCATCGAGCCGTGGGACGGCCCGGCCGCGCTGACGTTCACGGACGGCACGCTCATCGGCGCGGTCCTGGACCGCAACGGCCTGCGCCCCGGCCGCTACTGGGTCACGGAGGACGGCCTGGTCGTCCTCGCCTCGGAGGCCGGGGTCCTGGACCTCGACCCGGCGTCGATCGTGCGCAAGGGCCGGCTGGAGCCGGGCCGCATGTTCCTCGTGGACACCGGCTCGGGCCGGATCGTCGAGGACGACGAGGTCAAGTCGCACCTCGCCGCCAAGCGCCCCTACGCGCAGTGGATCGCCGAGCACTCGGTGCACCTCGACGCGCTCCCGGACCGCGAGCACGTGGCCCACAGCCCGGCGTCGGTGCGTCGTCGCCAGCGGGCGTTCGGCTACACCGAGGAGGAGCTGCGCGTCATCCTCTCGCCGATGGCGACGGCCGCGGCCGAGCCGCTCGGCGCCATGGGCACGGACACGCCGATCGCGGTGCTCTCGTCGCGCCCGCGCCTGCTCTTCGACTACTTCACGCAGATGTTCGCCCAGGTGACGAACCCGCCGCTGGACGCGATCCGCGAGGAGCTCGTGACCTCGATCGGCGGCGCGATCGGCCCGGAGCCGAACCTCCTGTCCGACGTCCCGGAGCACGCCCGCAAGCTCGTGCTGCCGTTCCCGGTCCTGGACAACGACCAGCTCGCCAAGATCATCCGCGTGGACCGCGACCCTGCGCTGGAGGGCATCTTCCGCGCGGTCACGGTGCGCGGCCTCTACGACGTCAGCGGCGGCGGCAAGGCGCTGCTGGAGCGTCTCGAGGAGATCTTCGCCGAGGTCGACGCCCACATCGAGGACGGCGCGTCCTTCATCGTGCTGTCCGACCGTGACTCGAACTCCGAGCTCGCGCCGATCCCGTCGCTGCTCCTGACGAGCGCGGTGCACCACCACCTGGTCCGCAAGCACACCCGCACCCAGGTGTCGCTCGTGGTGGAGGCGGGCGACGTGCGCGAGGTCCACCACGTGGCCCTCCTGATCGGCTACGGCGCGGCGGCGGTCAACCCGTACCTCGCCATGGAGACCGTCGAGGACCTGGCCCGCCGCGGCTACCTCGACCTCGCCCCGGAGAAGGCGGTCACCAACCTCATCAAGGCCCTCGGCAAGGGCGTGCTCAAGGTGATGTCCAAGATGGGCATCTCCACGATCATGTCGTACCGCGGCGCCCAGATCTTCGAGGCGGTGGGCCTGTCCCACGAGCTCGTCGACGACTACTTCACGGGCACCACGTCGCGCCTGGGCGGCGTCGGCCTGGACGTCATCGCGGCCGAGGTCGCGGCCCGCCACGCCGAGGCGTACCCGCCGTCGGGCAACCACCAGCCGCACCAGCGGCTCACCACGGGCGGCGAGTACCAGTGGCGCCGCGACGGCGAGGAGCACCTCTTCGACCCGGAGACGGTGTTCCGCCTGCAGCACGCGACCCGCAGCGGCCGGATGGACATCTTCCGCCAGTACACGCGGCGCGTGGACGAGCAGTCGCAGCGCCTCATGACGCTGCGCGGCCTGCTGCGCTTCAGCCCGGACCGCGAGCCGGTGCCGATCGACGAGGTCGAGTCCGTCGCGGACATCGTCACGCGCTTCAACACGGGCGCCATGTCGTACGGCTCGATCTCGGCCGAGGCGCACGAGACGCTCGCCATCGCGATGAACCGCCTGGGCGGACGGTCCAACACCGGAGAGGGCGGCGAGGACCCCGAGCGGCTGTACGACCCCGAGCGCCGCTCGAAGGTCAAGCAGATCGCGTCCGGCCGGTTCGGCGTGACCAGCGAGTACCTGACCCAGGCCGACGACATCCAGATCAAGCTCGCGCAGGGCGCCAAGCCCGGCGAGGGCGGTCAGCTGCCCGGGTCCAAGGTGTACCCGTGGGTGGCGAAGACGCGGCACTCCACGCCGGGCGTGGGCCTCATCTCGCCGCCGCCGCACCACGACATCTACTCGATCGAGGACCTGGCGCAGCTGATCCACGACGCCAAGAACGCCAACCCGTCGGCGCGCATCCACGTGAAGCTCGTCTCCGAGTTCGGGGTGGGCACGGTCGCCACGGGCGTGTCCAAGGCGCACGCCGACGTCGTCCTCATCTCGGGGCACGACGGCGGCACGGGCGCCTCGCCGCTGACGTCGCTGAAGCACGCCGGCACCCCCTGGGAGATCGGCCTCGCCGAGACCCAGCAGACGCTCGTGCTCAACGACCTCCGCGACCGCATCGTGGTCCAGGTGGACGGCCAGATGAAGACGGGCCGCGACGTCGTCGTGGCCGCGCTGCTGGGCGCCGAGGAGTTCGGCTTCGCCACGGCGCCGATGGTGGTCTCGGGCTGCATCATGATGCGCGTCTGCCACCTCGACACCTGCCCGGTGGGCGTGGCCACGCAGAACCCGGAGCTGCGCTCGCGGTTCACGGGCAAGCCCGAGTTCGTCGTGAACTTCTTCCAGTTCATCGCGCAGGAGGTGCGCGAGCACCTGGCGGCGCTCGGCTTCCGCAGCATCGAGGAGGCCGTGGGCCAGGTCCAGGTCCTCGACACGCGCAAGGCCGTGGACCACTGGAAGGCTCAGGGCCTCGACCTCGGACCCATCCTCGCCGAGCCGCAGGGCCGGCCGGGGGCGGCGCTCCACCAGACCAGGATCCAGGACCACGGGCTCGCGAAGGCGCTGGACAACCAGCTCATCGCGAAGGCCGCCCCGGCGCTGGAGCGTGGCGAGCGCGTCGAGATCGCCCTGCCGATCCGGAACGTGAACCGCACCGTCGGCACGATGCTCGGCCACGAGGTGACCAAGCGGTACCGCGGCGAGGGGCTCCCGGACGGCACCATCGACGTCACCCTGACCGGCTCCGCCGGCCAGTCGCTCGGCGCCTTCCTGCCGCGCGGCATCACGCTGCGCCTGTTCGGCGACGCCAACGACTACGTGGGCAAGGGCCTGTCGGGCGGCCGCATCGTCGTCCGTCCGGACCGGGCCGCGGTGCTCGACGGCGCCACGAACGTGATCGCGGGCAACGTCATCGGCTACGGCGCCACGTCGGGCGAGGTCTTCCTGCGCGGCCGGGTGGGCGAGCGTTTCGGCGTCCGCAACTCCGGCGCCACGCTGGTGGTCGAGGGCGTGGGCGACCACGGCTGCGAGTACATGACCGGCGGCACCGTCCTGGTGCTCGGCCCCACGGGCCGCAACTTCGGCGCGGGCATGTCGGGCGGCACGGCGTACGTCCTGGACCTGCGCCCGACGGCGATGAACGCGGCCGCCGTGCGCGACCGCGAGCTCGAGGTGGGCCGGCTGGACGACGCCGACTGGGAGACCGTGTCGCAGCTCCTGACGCGTCACCACGAGGAGACCGGCTCGCCCGTGGCGGCCGAGCTCCTGGCAGACCCCTTCGCCCGCGCGCGCCTGAGCCGCGTGCTCCCGCTCGGCTGGGCCCGCGTCCGCGCGGCCCTCGCCGAGCATCCCCTGGACAGCAACGAGTGGGACCCGGCCCGTTGGGACCACATCATGGAGGTGGCCCGTGGCTGACCCCCGCGGATTCCTGAAGGTGCGGGAGCGCGAGCTCCCGCCGAACCGTCCGGTCGAGGTGCGCCTCCGTGACTGGCGGGACACGCACGAGCACCGCGTCGAGGGGCAGCCGTTCCTCAAGGAGCAGGCGGGCCGCTGCATGGACTGCGGCATCCCGTTCTGCCACCAGGGCTGCCCGCTCGGCAACCTGATCCCCGAGTGGAACGACCTCGTGTGGCGCGGCCAGTGGGCCGACGCCATCGACAGCCTGCACGCCACGAACAACTTCCCGGAGTTCACCGGCCGGGTCTGCCCCGCGCCGTGCGAGTCGTCCTGCGTGCTGGGCATCAACCAGCCCGCCGTGACGATCAAGAACGTCGAGGTGTCGATCATCGACGAGGCGTTCGAGCGGGGCCTGGTGCAGCCCGTCGTCCCGCAGCGCCTGACCGGGTCCACGGTGGCCGTCGTCGGCTCCGGCCCCGCGGGGCTGGCCGCGGCGCAGCAGCTCACGCGCGCCGGGCACACGGTCGTGGTGTACGAGCGCGACGACGCCGTGGGCGGCCTGCTGCGCTACGGCATCCCGGACTTCAAGCTGGAGAAGGTCCACATCGAGCGCCGCCTGGCGCAGATGGAGGCCGAGGGCACGCGCTTCCGGACAGGCGTGGAGATCGGCAAGGACATCTCGTGGGACGCGCTGCGCCGTCGGTTCGACGCCGTCGTGGTCACCACCGGGGCCACCGTGCCGCGGGACCTGCGCCTCCCGGGGCGTGAGCTCGCGGGCGTCCACTTCGCGATGGACTTCCTCACCCCGGCCAACAAGGCCGCGGCTGCGGGACACCCTGTCGACGGCGCGCCGACGGCCGAGGGCAAGCACGTCATCATCATCGGTGGCGGCGACACGGGCTCCGACTGCCTGGGCACGGCGCTGCGCCAGGGCGCGGCGAGCGTCACGACGCTCGCCATCGGCAAGCGCCCACCGACGGAGCGCCCCGCGAACCAGCCATGGCCGACCGACCCGATCCTGTTCGAGGTCTCGACCTCGCACGAGGAGGGCGGGGAGCGCACGTACCTGGCATCGACCGTAGAGTTCGTGGACGACGGTACGGGCGCCCTGCGTGCCCTGAAGGTCGCCGAGACCGAGTACCTGCCGGACGGGCGCCGTGCGCCCAGGTCCGGGACCGAGCGGGTGATCCCGGCGGACCTGGTCCTGATCGCGATGGGCTTCACCGGCCCGGAGACGCGCCTGCTCGAGGAGCAGACCGGTATCGAGGTGACGGACCGTGGCCTCGTCGCCCGGAGCGACGACTACGCGGCGAGCCTGCCGGGTGTCTTCGTCGCCGGCGACGCCGGGCGCGGGCAGTCCCTCATCGTGTGGGCGATCGCCGAGGGCCGCGCCGCGGCCGCGGCGGCCGACACCTACCTGCAGGGCGGGACCGAGCTTCCCGCCCCCGTGCGGCCCAGGACGGTCGCGCTGCGGGCCTAGATTTCATTCCCTGGTCTCGGCTCGCGCCGGGACTGCAATTCAATGAGGCTGGAGACATGCGCAGAGCAAAGATCGTGTGCACCATCGGACCCGCCACCGAGTCGCCGGAGCAGCTGCGTGCGCTCGTGGCCGCCGGTATGGACGTCGCACGCATCAACCGGAGCCACGGCGAGCAGGAGGCCCACGCGGCCGTGTACCACGGGGTGCGCGCCGCCGCGAAGGAGGCGGACCGTTCGGTCGCCGTCCTCGTGGACCTTCAGGGGCCCAAGATCCGGCTCGGCCGCTTCGCGAACGACGAGAAGCACTGGCTGAACGAGGGTGACGTCTTCACCATCACGACCGAGGACGTCGTGGGCACCAAGGAGCTCGTCTCCACCACCCACAAGGGCCTGCCGGGCGACGCCCGCGTGGGCGACCCGATCCTCATCGACGACGGCAAGGTCCTCGTCCGCGTCACCGCGGTCGAGGGACCCAACGTGGTGACCCGTGTCGAGGTGGCCGGGCCCGTGTCGAACAACAAGGGCCTGAACCTCCCGGGCGTGGCCGTGTCGGTCCCCGCCATGTCCGACAAGGACGAGGAGGACCTCCGCTGGGCCCTCAACCTCGGCGCGGACTTCATCGCGCTGTCCTTCGTGCGCTCCGCCAAGGACTACGAGGACGTCCGCCGGGTGATGGAGGACGTGGGCCGCACGGTCCCCGTCATCGCCAAGATCGAGAAGCCCCAGGCGGTCGAGCAGCTTGACGAGATCATCGCGGCCTTCGACGGCGTCATGGTGGCCCGTGGCGACCTCGCCGTCGAGCTCCCGCTCGAGCAGGTGCCGCTGGTCCAGAAGCGCATCGTGGAGATCGCGCGCCGCAACGCCAAGCCGGTCATCGTGGCGACGCAGGTGCTGGAGTCCATGACGACGTCACCGCGCCCCACGCGCGCCGAGGCGTCCGACTGCGCCAACGCCGTCCTCGACGGCGCCGACGCGGTCATGCTCTCGGGCGAGACCTCGGTGGGCGACTACCCGATCCTGACGGTCGAGACGATGGCCCGGATCATCGAGGTCACGGAGCAGATGGGCCGCGAGCGGATCGCGCCGCTCGGCTCCACGCCGCACACCCGTGGTGGCGCCATCACCCGCGCCGCCGCCGAGATCGGCGAGACGCTGGGCGTGAAGTACCTGGTGACGTTCACGCAGTCGGGCGACTCCGCCCGCCGCATGTCGCGCCTGCGCTCCGGCATCCCGCTGCTGGCCTTCTCCCCGGAGGAGGGCGTGCGCAACGCGCTGTCCCTCACCTGGGGTGTCCAGACGGCGCTCGTGCCCAAGGTCGACAGCGTCGACGCCATGGTCGAGCAGGTCGACTCCACGCTCCAGGCCAAGGGCCTCGCGGAGAAGGGCGACCTCGTGGTGGTCGTCTCGGGCGCCCCCGTGGGCGTCCCCGGCACCACGAACTCGATCCTCGTGCACAAGATCGGCAGCCAGGCGGACGGCCGCGGCCGCTCCTGACCTGACCTGACGGTGCCCGACGCCGTGCGATCGCCCCCCCGGGGCGGCGCCGGCGCCGGGCACCGTCGTATCCGGGCTGGTCAAGGGGAGATCTCCCCGTCGACGTACGCGCCGCGTTCGCGTACGTTCCTCCCAGCCCGGCGCGATCCTGTTCCGGTGCTCGAACGCGCGGCAGTCGGAGGGCAGGATGGACCAGCTGTGGGGCGCTGACGTCGCGCAGCTGCGCGCTCTGGCGAGGTCGTTCCAGCGGGACGCGCAGTCCCTCTCGGACACCCGGTCACAGCTAGGGGCCCTGCTGTCGACAAACCTGGCGTGGCTCGGGCCGTCGGCCGGGCGGTTCCGTGCCGAGTGGTCGGGGTCGACCGGTCCGGGGCTCGCGCGGGCGGCGTCCGCCCTCGAGCAGGCAGGTGACCAGCTGGTGCGCAACGCGGCCTCGCAGGAGCGCACGAGCGACTCAGGGTCGGGCTCCGCCGGTGGCGGCGGGGGTGGTCCGGCAGGCGCGCCCGGCCCCGGCGCCCCGAACGTCCCGTCCGCAGACGCCTACCTGGCCATGACCGCGGCAGAGCGCGACGCCTGGCTCCGCAGCGCCTCGGACGCCCAGGTGGCCGCGTTGTACGAGTCGCTCACGGCGTCGGGTGCCCAGCCGGGCAGCCCGGGGTACGGCGACGTCGTCTCGGAGCACTGGACGCGGGTCGCGGCAGGCGACGCCGGGATCGACTACCGGTCCTGGGACCCGACCCAGGGCGCGCAGGCGAACAGGGGCAACATCGAGGCGGTCTACTCGTACTACTCACAGCTGTTCCTCGACAACCCGGACCTGCAGTGGGCGGGCATGGCGGCGATGATCGGACCGTCCTTCGCCGCCGGCTTCCTCGATCTCGCCATGATGCGCGACATCGCCCAGACGGTCGGCGCCGCGGGCACGGTGCTGCCGCCGGGCGTCGGTGACATGCTGGAGATCGTCTCCGCGATGAGCGACGCGGAGCTTGCGTTCTACGAGACCACGTTCCTCGAGATGCAGAAGGAGATCTTCGAGGACCAGGCCCGGATGCACGCCGCGTACACGCACGGCGGGATGAACGAGATCACGCGGCTCCACGAGTCGGGAGAGATCAACCGGCGCACCCTCGACGCCTGGTCGGACATCGACTCGGGCGACCCGGAGCGGTTGGCCGCGGGAAACACGGAGCTGCTCCGCCGCGAGCAGCTCGACATCATCGCGGACGACTACGGCGCCATGACCGACCGGCCTGTCACGGGCCCGGCGATGACCTACATGATGACGCTCGTCGGTGAGGCGTCGATCCCGGGCACCCAGACCTACGCCCAGTTCGACCCGCTGAAGGTCACCATCGAGACGCCAGGTCCGGAGCGGCTGGGCCTCCCGTTCACGCCCTTCTCCGTGGACAACCCGGTGCAGGGCGAGATCGTCACGACCACTCCGCTGCCGGGTGGCAACATCGCAGACACCGGTGAGCGCTGGGCCTACGTCACCGCCGACACGCTTCCCGCGTACCAGGAGCTGCTCGCCTCCGACCCGGACCGTGCGGCTGCCATCGTCGGCTCCGACGTGAGCGACCGGATCGACGACTACCGGCTCACGAACCCCGACCGCGTCGGGCGCATCGTGGAGAGACTGACCGAGTGGGACGTCGAGGTGAACCAGTGACGGGTACGGGAGTCACCCGGCGGGCGTCGTGGTCGTCGCCCGTGAGAGGTGCTCCCGGTGCAGTGACGGTCGTGGTCGCCCTGGCGCTCGCGCTGGCGGGCTGCAGCGTCCGGATCGACGGCGGGCCGGACGGTCCGGCCGAGGACGGCACCGTCCAGGCGGTGGAGGAAGGAGATCCTATGCAGTGGGACCTGACACGTCCGGTGGACGCGGGGTCGGTCGGCCTGCCGGCGGACGAGATGGTGATCGTCGACGTCCCGGAGGGGGGGTCCGACGTGGAGCTGGTGCTCCCGTCGGGCACGTGGTCCGCCCGTGCGGAGCAGCTCACCGTGACCACGAGCGGCGGCTACGTGCTCTCGGTGGACGTGTTCCGCACCGAGGCCGACGGCGACGCGGCCTACGCGCGGATGAGTGACGAAGCCACCCTGCTGGGCATCGACAGCGTGCTGCTCGACGACTGGCACGCGGGCCTGCCTGCCGTGGCCGGCGGCGATGCGGGGGACCGGGTCAAGCAGACGTTCAACGGGTACAGCGGTGACGTCGCCACCTCGGTCCAGGCCGGTGTGGAGGCGGGCGAGGGTGCCGGCGCGCCGGTTCGCCTCTGGTACGCGTTCTACCTGCGTGACCTGCTGGCGAACCAGACGGGACGCTGACGAGCGGCCCGCCTGCCGTGCCCCGGGAGGGACTCGAACCCTCACTGGACCGATTTTGAGTCGGTTGCCTCTGCCAATTGGGCTACCGGGGCGGTGACGCACGGCACGCCGTGCAGCGAACATCGAACCACACCACAGGTGTGCGGCCCAAGCCGCGGCCCTTAGGATGGGGGACGTGACCGACGAGAACACCGACTCGAACGCGGCGTCGCTGCCGCTCGACCTCCCGCCCATGATCGACGCCGAGCCTGCGGCGAACCCGAACCGTCCCGCTCGCCGCGCCATCGTGGCGGAGGACGAGGCGCTGATCCGGATGGACGTCGTGGAGACGCTCCGCGAGGCGGGCTTCGACGTGGTCGGTGAGGCGGGTGACGGCGAGACGGCCGTGAACCTCGCGCTCGAGCTGCGGCCCGACGTCGTGGTGATGGACGTGAAGATGCCCGAGCTGGACGGCATCTCCGCTGCTGAGCGCATCGCCAAGGCGCACGCCGCCCCCGTCGTGCTGCTGACCGCCTTCTCCCAGACGGAGCTCGTCGAGCGCGCGCGGGACGCGGGCGCCATGGCGTACGTGGTGAAGCCCTTCACCCCTGCCGACCTGCTGCCGGCCGTCGAGATCGCGATCTCCCGGTACGCGCAGATCACGTCGCTGGAGTCGGAGGTCGCCGACCTGCAGGAGCGGTTCGAGACCCGCAAGCGCGTGGACCGGGCCAAGGGCCTGCTGCAGACCAAGATGGGCCTGTCGGAGCCGGAGGCGTTCCGCTGGATCCAGAAGACGTCGATGGACCGCCGCCTCACCATGCGTGAGGTCGCGGACGCCGTGATCGAGCAGGTCGGCGGCGCCTGACCGGAAACATCCCGCACCCGGGCATCCCGGGCACGAGCGGGTGATCTTCGTCCCCTGCAGCATTGTGTGCTGCGGGGGACGGGTCTATCGTCTGCCGCTAGTTGGACGATCGTCCGGATCGGCCGCAGGCCGGCCCGGACCAGACACTCAGGAGGTGTGCCGGTGCGAACAGTCGAGGTACGGCCCGCGAGCCGTGAGGATCTCCTGGCCGTCGTGGCCCTGAGCAGCGAGGCGCGAGACGAGTCGCCGGCGGCGGCTCAGCTGGGCACCGCGGACCAGGACCGCCTGCTGGAGCACCTGAGCGTGCTCCTGTCGGTCGACGGCCACGTGCTCGTGGCCCTGGTCGCCGACGAGGTGGTCGGGGTCGTCGTCGCCCGCGTCGTCGGTCCGTATCTGTTCGCGGGGACGCCCAGCCTCTACATCGACCTGGTGTACGTCGTCCCAGCCGCGCGGCGCCGTGGCGTAGGTCACGCGCTCCTGCGCGGGGTGGCCGACCTTGCCGCCGCCCACGACTGTGCCGAGGTCTACGCGGCCCCGGTCCCGGGCCACCGCGGGATCCAGCGGTTCCTCGCCCGCCTGGGCTTCGCGCCCACCGCGGGCCATCGCGTCGTGTCGTGCACCACGCTCCACCGCCGTCTCGTGGAGGCCGCTGCCGCCGCGCGGGAGACGGCCGCCGCTGGTAGCCGCGGCCGCCTCCGGCAGGGCGCACGGGGCCTCGAGGACCTCATCGCACGCCGCCGCCGCGCCCGGTCGGTGGCCGAGTCGGGCCCGATCGACCTGCGCGAGCTGCGCGCCGTGTACCGCGAGGACCACCGCGCCGAGGTGGGCTGACCCGGTCGGTCCCGCGGCTCGTCAGCCCAGGATCATGCAGGTGAGGCGGGCCGTGCACACGCGCCGGCCCTGGTCGTCCGTGACGACGATCTCGTAGCTCGCCGTGGTGCGACCGAGATGGATCGCGGTCGCCACACCCTGGACCACGCCGTCACGCACCCCGCGGTGGTGCGTGGCGTTCAGCTCGATCCCCACGGCCTGACGGCCCTCGCCGGCGTGCTCCTGTGCCGCCACCGAGGCGAGCGTCTCGGCGAGCACGGCGGACGCGCCGCCGTGCAGCAGGCCCGCCGGCTGGGTGTTCCCGTCCACGGGGAGCGTGCCCGTGGTGCGCTGGGCGGAGACCTCGGTGAGGTCGATGCCCATCCGCTCGATGAGCGTGCCGCGGGAGGCCGCGGCCCAGCGGGCGGCAGGGGCGTCGGGTGCGGCGGACGGGGTCTCCGTGCCAGGGTGCGTGTCAGTCATGGGCGCTAGGTTTGCACCCGTGAGCACCTCCGCGCGACCCCGCCTCCTCCTGATCGACGGCCACTCGATGGCGTACCGGGCCTTCTTCGCCCTGCCTGACACGCTGGCCACCACCTCCGGTCAGGTCACGAACGCGGTCTACGGCTTCACGTCCATGCTGACGAACCTGCTCCGCGACGAGCAGCCCACGCACCTGGCCGTGGCGTTCGACGTGGGGCGCGTCACGTTCCG
The DNA here is from genome assembly GCF_003946865.1 of Antribacter gilvus. GTDB lineage: Bacteria > Actinomycetota > Actinomycetes > Actinomycetales > Cellulomonadaceae > Antribacter > Antribacter gilvus. The sequence continues at coordinate 81,999 of NZ_QXTH01000012.1, read as the reverse complement.
CACGGAGCGCTTCCCCGCGTACAAGGCCACGCGCAGCGAGAGCAAGCCGGAGTTCCGCAGCCAGGTGCCACTCATCCTCGAGGTGCTGGAGGCGCTGCGCGTCCCGGCGCTGTCGAAGGAGGGCATCGAGGCCGACGACATCCTGGCCACGCTCGCCCAGTCCGCCGAGGCGGCGGGGATGGACGTGCTCGTCTGCTCGGGCGACCGTGACTCGCTGCAGCTCGTCACGGAGCACATCACGGTCCTGTACCCGGTCAAGGGCGTCTCCGAGCTCGCACGCATGACGCCCGAGGCCGTGGTGACCAAGTACGGCGTGCCGCCGGAGCAGTACCCCGACCTCGCGGCCCTCGTGGGCGAGACCAGCGACAACCTCCCCGGGGTCCCGGGCGTCGGACCCAAGACGGCCGCGAAGTGGGTCACCACGTACGGCGGCCTCTCGAACCTCCTCGACCAGGCCGCCGAGGTGAAGGGCAAGGCGGGCGAGAACCTGCGGGCACACCTCGACCAGGTCCGGCTCAACCGCGAGCTCAACGCCCTCCTCCGGGACGTCCAGCTGCCGTTCGGCCCCGACGACCTCGCCCTGGCCGGGTTCGACCGCGAAGCGGTCCACCGCGTCTCCGACGCCCTGCAGTTCGGTCCGCTCCGCGACCGCCTCCTCGCCGTCGACCCGTCGGTCGACGCCGACCCCGAGCGCCCCGCCGAGGGCGTGGACGTCGACCTGGCCGACGTCGCCCCGGGCGGCCTCGGCGCCTGGCTCGCGTCCCGTTCGGGCCGCCTCGGGCTCGACGTGTCCGGCCAGGCGGTGCCCGGCGGCGGCGACGCGTGGGGCGTCGCCGTGTCCGACGGCGAGGGCGAAGCCGTCGCGCTGGACCTCGTCGAGATCGCCGCCGACGACGAGAAGGCGCTCGCCGCGTGGCTCGCGGACCCCGGGGCACCCAAGGTCGTGCACGGCGCCAAGGCGGCCTGGCACGCCCTCGGCTCCCGAGGCCTCGACCTCCAGGGCGTCGTCTTCGACACGGAGCTGGCCGCGTACCTGTGCCACCCGGACCAGCGCGGGTACGACCTCGGCGACCTCGCGGTCCGCCACCTCGGCCGAGAGCTGCGCGTCGAGGAGCCCGAGGGCGCCCAGGGCGCCCTCGACCTCTCGCTCGACGGGCAGGGCCAGGGGCAGCGCGAGGCCGTGCGGGCGAACGCCGTCGTCCAGCTCGCCGACGCGCTGACGGGCGAGCTGGCCGACCGCGGGGCCGCCGAGCTCCTCACCGACGTCGAGCTGCCGCTCACGCGCGTCCTGGCGCGCATGGAGCACACGGGCATCGCCGCCGACACGGAGTACCTCACCGGCCTCGAGAAGGAGTTCGGCGAGGCCGTGGCCCGGGCCGCGGGCGACGCCTTCGACGTCATCGGCAGGGAGGTGAACCTCGGCAGCCCCAAGCAGCTGCAGGAGGTCCTGTTCGACCAGCTCGGCATGCCGAAGACGAAGAAGATCAAGACCGGGTACACCACCGACGCCTCGGCGCTCGCGGACCTGTTCGTCCGCACCGGGCACCCGTTCCTCGAGCACCTCCTCGCCCACCGCGACGCCAGCCGCCTGCGCCAGACGGTCGAGGGGCTGCTCAAGTCGGTGTCGCCGGACGGCCGCATCCACACCACGTTCCAGCAGACGATCGCGGCCACCGGCCGCCTCAGCTCGATGGACCCGAACCTGCAGAACATCCCGATCCGCACCGAGGCGGGCCGGCAGATCCGCCGCGCGTTCGTGGTGGGGGAGGGCTTCGAGACGCTCCTCACGGCTGACTACAGCCAGATCGAGATGCGCATCATGGCGCACCTGTCGGGCGACGAGGGGCTCATCGCCGCCTTCCGGTCGGGCGAGGACCTGCACAGCTATGTGGGCTCGCGCGTCTTCGAGGTGGCACCGGCCGACGTGACGCCGGCGATGCGCTCCAAGATCAAGGCGATGTCGTACGGCCTCGCGTACGGGCTGTCGGCCTTCGGCCTCTCGCAGCAGCTGAACATCGAGCGCAGCGAGGCGCAGGCCCTGATGGACGACTACTTCACGCGGTTCGGCGGCGTGCGCGACTATCTCGGCCACATCGTCGACGAGGCACGGGCCACGGGGTACACGGCCACGATCCTCGGCCGTCGCCGTTACCTGCCGGACCTCACGAGCGACAACCGGCAGCGCCGGGAGATGGCCGAGCGCATGGCGCTCAACGCGCCCATCCAGGGCAGCGCGGCCGACATCATCAAGCTCGCCATGCTCAAGGTGCAGGCCGAGCTCGACGCGCGGGGCCTGTCCTCACGCCTCCTGCTCCAGGTGCACGACGAGCTGGTGCTCGAGGTGGCGCCGGGGGAGCGGGCCGCCGCCGAGGAGGTGCTCCGCGAGCAGATGGGCGCCGCGGCGGAGCTGGACGTCCCGCTCGACGTCTCCGTGGGCGCCGGCCGCACCTGGCACGAGGCCGGGCACTGAGAGAGAGGCGGGCACCGAGATCCCGCCGGGCACCGAGATCCTGCCGGGCACAGCGCGGACCGGCAGCCGGGCCGTTCAGTCCTTCGTGGTGACGAACACCGCCGTGCCCGGGAGGTAGGCGCCCCGCTCGGGACCCCACCCGCCCCAGGTCTGCTCGTTCCAGGCGGGCCACTCGGGCTCGACGAGGTCACGCAGCCGCAGCCCGGCCGCCGCCACGTCGCGCACGTGGTCGCCGACGGTGCGGTGGTACTCCGCGTAGAGCACGGTGCCGTCGTCGGACGCCTCGACGTAGGGGCGCCGGTCGAAGTAGGACCGGGTCGCCGTGAGGCCGGCCCGGCTGGGGTCGTCGGGGAAGGCCCACCGGACCGGGTGCGTCACGGAGAAGACCCAGCGCCCGCCGGGCCGGAGCACGCGAGCGGCCTCGTGGTGGACCTGGACCGCGTCCGGCACGAAGGGGAGCGCGCCGAACGACGTGAAGACCACGTCGAAGGACGCGTCGGCGAAGGGCAGGGAGCGGGCGTCGGCCTGGACGACCGGCACCCGGACCCGGGTCGCGGCGTTGAGCTGGAGGGCGCCGGCCAGCATGCCGGCGGACACGTCGGTGGCGACGGCGTGCGCCCCCCGCACGGCGACGAGCCAGCGGGCGCACTGGGCGGCGCCGGCGCCCACCTCGAGCACGTCGCGGCCCGCGACCTCGCCCAGCAGGCCTGCCTCCGCCTCGGACAGGCCCTCGGGGCCCCAGCGGAACCCGGCGTCGCCCAGGAAGTCGCCGTGCTCCTCGAGGTACTCCCCGGCGTTGGCGTCCCACCAGGCGCGGCCCGCCGAGCCGCCGTCGGCCGGGGGGACGTCGCGGTATCCGAAGGACGTGGGCTTCGGCTGGTCCGGGGGAGCGGCGGGGGAGCTCATCGCCACATCATCGCCGGTGACGACGACGGGTGCCGCCCCGTACCGACCGTCACGAAATGGTCACGATTGCCCCGGAGTACTCGGCCGAAACACATATGCAACCTCTGCGTCCTTACAGTCGGGGCCAACGTCATGCACGAGCGGTCCTCGATCGGGGATCCGCCGTGCCCGAGGAAGGAGAGTGCCATGCGTCTGCGCGCACCAAGCCGACTGACCGGCACCGTCGCACTGGCCGCTGCGCTCGCGGTCGCCCTCACGGGCTGTGTCGCGAGCGAACGTGAGCAGGGATCCGGCGAGGAAGCCACCGGCAAGGACACGTTCGTGTTCGCCGGCTCGTCCGACCCGGCAACGCTCGACCCCGCGTTCGCCAGCGACGGCGAGACGTTCCGGGTCGCGCGTCAGATCTTCGAGGGCCTCGTCGGCGTCGAGCCGGGCACGGCCGACCCCGCCCCGCTGCTTGCCGAGACCTGGGACATCAGCGAGGACGGTCTGGAGTACACGTTCCACCTCAAGGAGGGCGTGACGTTCCACGACGACACGGACTTCGACGCCGAGGCCGTGTGCGCCAACTTCGAGCGCTGGAAGAACTTCACCGGTCTTGCCGCGACCGAGAGCCTCTCGTACTACTACAACGCCGTCTTCGGCGGCTGGGGCGAGGACAGCAAGTACGAGTCCTGCGCGGCCTCCGAGGCCACGACCGCCGTCGTCACGCTCAACGCACCGGTCCCGGAGCTCGTCGCTGCGCTCTCGCTCCCCGCGTTCTCCATGCAGTCGCCCACCGCGCTCGAGGAGTTCGCGGCGGACGAGGTGCAGGGCACCGAGGACGCTCCGCAGCTCACCGAGTACGGCAAGGGCCACCCGGTCGGTACCGGCCCGTACACGTTCGTCGAGTGGAAGACCGGCGAGAGCGTCACGCTCGAGGCGTTCGACGGCTACTGGGGCGAGATCGCGGACGTCAAGAGGATCGTCTTCACGGTCATCCCCGACGGCACGGCTCGCCGCCAGGCGCTCGAGGCCGGTGACATCGACGGCTACGACCTGGTCGCCCCTGCCGACGTCGACGCGCTCACCGAGGCGGGCTTCACGCTCCACCAGCGTCCCGCGTTCAACATCCTGTACCTGGGCATGAACCAGGCGGCCCCGCCGCTCGACAACATCAAGGTCCGCCAGGCGATCGCGCACGCGGTCGACCGGGAGGCCCTGGTCCAGGCGACGCTGCCCGAGGGCACCGAGGTCGCCACGCAGTTCGTGCCGGAGTCGGTCTCGGGCTACAGCGAGGACGTCACCACGTACGACTACGACCCCGAGAAGGCGAAGGCGCTCCTCGCCGAGGCCGGCGTCACCAACCTCGAGATCGAGTTCAACTACCCGACCGACGTGTCGCGCCCGTACATGCCGGACCCCGCCGCGTACTTCGAGGCGATCTCGGCCGACCTGGAGGAGGTGGGCATCACCGTCAAGGCCACCGCCGCCCCCTGGAACCCCACCTACCTGGACACCATCCAGGGTGGCGCCGGCCACGGCCTGCACCTGCTGGGCTGGACCGGCGACTACAACGACACCTACAACTTCATCGGCACGTTCTTCGGTGCCGCGTCGAACGAGTGGGGCTTCGACAACGCGGAGATCTTCCAGGTCATCGACGAGGCGCGCAACGCCCCCGTCGAGGAGCAGGAAGCCGCCTACAAGGAGGCGAACGAGGCGCTGATGGACTTCCTCCCCGGCCTCCCGATCGCGAGCCCGGTCCCGTCGCTGGCCGTCGCGCCCGGCGTCGAGGGCTACCCGATCTCGCCCGTGCAGGACGAGGTCTACAGCGTCATCACCTTCACGGAGTAACCTCCGCGAGGACGTAGCATCGATGCCCGTGCCCGGCGACCGCCGTCGGGCACGGGCATCGCTCGTCCCACCGGCGGGGCGCACACGCCCCGCAGACCCGAACAGCCGGGCCGCACCCCATGGCCCGCAAGACCGACAAGGACCCGACGACCACATGCTCAGACTCGTCGTGCAGCGGCTGCTGCTGCTGATACCGCTGCTACTGGGGCTCTCGGTGCTCCTCTTCGCCTGGGTCAGGGCCCTGCCGGGCGGGCCGGTCACCTCCATGCTCGGTGAGCGCTACACGCCCGAGGCCGCCGCGCGCATCGAGGCTGAGATGGGTCTGGACCAGCCGGTCTGGGTCCAGTACGGCAAGTACCTCGCCCGCCTGATCGAGGGCGACCTCGGCACGTCCCTCCGCACCGGCCGCCCTGTGCTGGAGGAGTTCCTCACCCGCTTTCCCGCCACGATCGAGCTCACCCTCGTGGCCCTCGTGCTCGCGATCGGCATCGGCATCCCCCTGGGCTACGTGGCCGCGCGCCGCGCCGGGTCGGTCGTCGACCACGCGTCCGTCGTGGTGTCCCTCATCGGCGTCACGGTGCCGGTGTTCTTCCTGGCGTTCATCCTGAAGTACCTGTTCGCCGTCGAGCTCGACTGGTTCCCCTCCGCGGGGCGTCAGTCGGTGACGATGGTGGCCACGCACCCCACGAACTTCTACGTGCTGGACGGACTGCTCACCGCCGAGTGGGACGCCGCCTGGGACGCGATGATGCACCTGGTCCTGCCGGGGCTCGCGCTCAGCTCGATCCCGCTCGCGATCATCGCGCGCATGACCCGTGCCGCCGTGTCCGAGGTGCAGAACGCCGACTACGTGCGGACCGCCCGTGCCAAGGGCATCAAGGCCTCGCGCCTGCGCTCCGACCACATCATCCGGAACGCGATGCTGCCGGTCCTCACGACGATCGGCCTCCAGGTGGGCCTGCTGCTCTCGGGCGCGGTCCTCACGGAGACGGTCTTCGCCTTCAGCGGCATCGGCGGCTTCCTCGCGGAGGCCGTCTTCAGCGCGGACTATCCCGTCCTGCAGGGCTTCGTCCTGCTCATCGCGGTGGTCTACGCCCTCGTGAACCTGATCGTCGACGTGTCGTACGGGCTGATCGACCCGCGGCTGAGGAGGCAGCAGTGACCGCCAACGAGCTTCCCCCTGTCGAGGGCGCGCCGGTCGCGCCGCTCAACATCCACGAGTCCGCCGTCGAGGGCGGCGACCACTCCGGCGAGGGCATCTGGGCCCGGGCCTGGCGCACGCTCCGCAAGAACCCGGTGGCCATCGCGGGCTTCGTCATCGTGGCGGTGTTCCTCGTCGTCGCGCTGCTCGCGCCCCTGCTGGCACCGTACGGCGCGCACGCGCTGCCCGGCCGCGGCGAGATCCGGCCCACGCTCATCCCCGGCCCGTCGGCCGAGTACCCGCTCGGTCTCGACCGCTACGGCGGCGACGTCCTGAGCAAGCTGATCTGGGGTGCCCGGGCGTCCCTGCTCGTGGGCGTGCTCTCCACGCTGTTCGGCCTCGCGGGCGGCGTCGCTCTCGGCCTCCTCGCCGGCTGGTTCGGCGGCTGGGTCGACGTGGCCGCGATGCGCCTGGTGGACCTGATGCTGTCCGTCCCGTCGCTGCTGCTCGCCGTGTCGATCGCCGCGATCGCGGGCCAGTCGCCGTCGTCGGTCATCATCGCCATCGCGGTGGTCCAGGTACCGATCTTCGCGCGGCTGCTCCGCGGGTCGATGCTCGCCCAACGAGGGCAGGACTACGTCCTCGCGGCCAGCGCGCTGGGCCTCACCCGTGGCTCCGTCACGATGAGCCACGTGCTGCCCAACAGCGTGGGACCCGTGATCGTGCAGGCGACGCTGACGCTCGCCACCGCCGTCATCGAGGCCGCCGCGCTGTCCTTCCTCGGCCTGGGCGGCGGCGAGCCGAGCACGGCCGAGTGGGGCCGCATGCTCACGGCCGCGCAGAACGAGCTGGCGGTCGCACCGCGCCTGGCGATCCTGCCGGGCATCTGCATCGCCGTCACTGCCCTCGGCTTCACCCTCGTGGGCGAGAGCCTGCGCGAGGCCCTCGACCCGCGGAACAGGACGCGCCGATGAGCGACACGACCACCACCACAGACGAGCTCGTCCTCCGCGTCGAGGACCTGTCCGTCGACTTCCGCACCGACTCCGGGCCCGCGCGCGCCGTGTCGGGCGCGTCCCTCGAGGTCCGCCGCGGCCAGACCGTGGCGATCGTGGGCGAGTCCGGCTCGGGCAAGACCACGCTCGCCATGGCGGTCCTCGGCCTGCTGGCGAGCAACGGCGAGGTGGCCCAGGGCCACATCTGGTTCCGCGGCGAGGACCTCGGCGCGGTGAGCCCGCAGCGCTTCGCGCAGCTGCGCGGCACCGAGCTCGGCCTCGTGCCGCAGGACCCGATGACCAACCTCGACCCGATCATGCGGATCGGCCGCCAGATCGACGAGGGCCTCATCGACAACGGGCTCCGCTCGCCCCGGGACGCGCGTTCCCGCACGGTCGAGCTCTTGGAGGAGGCCGGGCTGCCCGACGCCGCCCGGCGCGCCTCCCAGTACCCGCACGAGTTCTCGGGCGGCATGCGCCAGCGGTCGCTCATCGCGATGGGCCTGTCCGGACGCCCTGCCCTCCTCGTCGCGGACGAGCCCACCTCGGCGCTCGACGTCACGGTGCAGCGGGGCATCCTCGACCAGCTCGCGGGGCTGACCCGCGACCTCGGCACCGCGGTGCTCCTCATCACGCACGACCTCGGCCTCGCGGCCGAGCGCGCCGACGTCGTGGTCGTCATGTACCGCGGCGAGATCGTGGAGCAGGGGCCCGCCCGCCAGGTCCTGACCGCGCCGCAGCACGAGTACACCAAGCGCCTCATGGCGGCGGCCCCGTCGCTCGCCTCGCGGCGCATCGAGATCGCGCGCGAGCGCGGGCTCGACGACGTGCTCGACGACGCCCTGCTCACCCACGGCGCCGAGGCGACGGACGAGCCCGGGGCGACCACCCCGTCGTCGGGCAGCGCGGAGGCGCCCCTCGTGTCCGTGCGGAACGCGACCAAGGTGTTCCGCATCCGTGGCCACGGGCTCCTGAGCCGAGGGCGCGACTTCACCGCCGTCCAGGACGTGACCCTCGACGTGCCGCGCGGCGGCACGGTCGCCGTGGTGGGGGAGTCCGGGTCGGGCAAGTCCACGCTCGCGCGGATGATCCTGGACATCGAGAAGCTGACGTCGGGGACCATCGAGTTCGACGGTGCCCCCGTGGGTGGCACGGACGCGCGCTCTCGGATCGCGTACCGCCGGCGCGTGCAGCCGGTGTTCCAGGACCCGTACTCGTCGCTGGACCCGATGTACTCGGTGTTCCGCGCCATCGAGGAGCCGCTGCGCGCCCACGGGTACGGCGACGCCGCGACCCGGCGGGCGCGTGTCGAGGAGCTCGCGGAGCAGGTCGCGCTCGGGAAGGGCGTGCTGCGCCGGTTCCCGTCCGAGCTGTCGGGCGGGCAGCGTCAGCGCGTCGCGATCGCGCGGGCGCTCGCGCTGTCGCCGGAGCTCGTGGTCTGCGACGAGGCCGTGTCCGCGCTCGACGTGGTGGTCCAGGCCCAGATCCTGCGGCTGCTGGCGCAGCTCCAGGAGGACCTCGGCCTCACCTACCTGTTCATCACGCACGACCTCGCGGTGGTCCGCCAGATCGCCGACCGGGTCGTCGTGATGCAGGACGGGCGGGTGGTCGAGGAGGGCACCGTGGACGAGGTTTTCGACGCGCCGAAGACGGCCTACACGCGCGCTCTGCTCGACGCGATCCCGGGCAGGGACCTGGAGCTCGCGCTCTGATCCGGAGGGGCGTGCGCGGTCGACGTGACATGGCGCACGCCCTCCGGAACGCTTTCACGTTGACCCGCGCAACGGAGTCTCGTTAGGATGTTCCGCGGTGCAGTGCGCCCGCGCCTACTCGTCTTCCAGGCCCGGTCTTCCTCGGTGCTGCGGACCAGATTCCCCGGTTCGTGCCTCTCAGGACTTCTTCGTCGGACGTCGGGACGCAGCGTACTCGCCGTGACCCTGTCCGCACTACGTCCTGTCCGCATCGGAGCATCTACTCAATGACCATCTCCACCCCTGCGAAGTCCGCACCCCAGGTTGCCATCAACGACATCGGCACCGCGGAGGACTTCCTTGCTGCTGTCGACGCCACCATCAAGTACTTCAACGATGGTGACATCGTCGAGGGCACGATCGTCAAGGTTGACCGCGACGAGGTTCTCCTTGACATCGGTTACAAGACGGAGGGTGTCATCCCGTCCCGGGAGCTCTCCATCAAGCACGACGTCGACCCCGGCGAGGTCGTCTCCGTCGGTGACGCCGTCGAGGCCCTGGTCCTCCAGAAGGAGGACAAGGAGGGTCGCCTGATCCTGTCCAAGAAGCGCGCTCAGTACGAGCGTGCCTGGGGCACGATCGAGAAGATCAAGGAAGAGGACGGCGTCGTCACCGGCACCGTCATCGAGGTGGTCAAGGGCGGCCTCATCCTCGACATCGGCCTGCGTGGCTTCCTGCCGGCCTCCCTCGTGGAGATGCGTCGTGTCCGCGACCTCCAGCCGTACGTCGGCAAGGAGATCGAGGCCAAGATCATCGAGCTCGACAAGAACCGCAACAACGTGGTCCTGTCGCGTCGTGCGTGGCTCGAGCAGACCCAGTCCGAGGTCCGCTCCACCTTCCTGCAGACGCTGCAGAAGGGCCAGGTGCGCCCCGGTGTCGTCTCCTCGATCGTCAACTTCGGTGCGTTCGTGGACCTCGGCGGCGTCGACGGTCTCGTCCACGTCTCGGAGCTGTCCTGGAAGCACATCGACCACCCGTCCGAGGTCGTCGAGGTGGGCCAGGAGGTCACCGTCGAGGTTCTCGACGTCGACTTCGACCGCGAGCGTGTCTCCCTGTCGCTGAAGGCGACGCAGGAGGACCCGTGGCAGACGTTCGCCCGTACGCACGCCATCGGTCAGGTTGTGCCCGGTAAGGTCACGAAGCTCGTCCCGTTCGGTGCGTTCGTTCGCGTCGAGGACGGCATCGAGGGCCTCGTGCACATCTCCGAGCTCGCTGTGCGTCACGTCGAGCTGCCCGAGCAGGTCGTCACCGTCGGTGCCGAGGTGTTCGTCAAGGTCATCGACATCGACCTGGAGCGTCGCCGCATCTCGCTGTCGCTCAAGCAGGCCAACGAGGGCGTGGACCCGGAGTCCGAGGACTTCGACCCCGCGCTCTACGGCATGGCTGCCGAGTACGACGAGCAGGGGAACTACAAGTACCCCGAGGGCTTCGACCCGGAGACCAACGAGTGGCTCGAGGGCTTCGAGACCCAGCGCGAGGCGTGGGAGGCGGAGTACGCGAAGGCGCACGAGCGCTGGACCGCGCACCGCAAGCAGGTCGCCGAGGCGCTCACCGCCGACACGGAGGCCACGAGCGAGGGTGCTCCGGCTGCCGCTGGCGGCGGCGGCGGCGGGGGCGGCGGCTCCACGACGTACTCCTCGGCTCCGGCCCAGGAGGCGACCGGCACGCTGGCCTCGGACGAGGCGCTCGCCGCGCTTCGCGAGAAGCTCACCGGCAACTGAGTCCCGTCGCACCTGCGGAGGTCTGACCGCCGCGGGACGTGACCGCTCATGACGGACGGCCCGTCACCCTTCGGGGTGGCGGGCCGTCTCGTCGTGCGGTGACGCTAGGGCGCGACGAGAAGATCCACCACCCCGCGCGTGTGCGCGGTGACGTCCGTGATCTCGTCGAAGATGGTCCCGTCGAGCGAGCCGCCCAGCACGAGCGTGAACCGGGTCAGGTACCGGACGCCGTCCAGGTCGACGTGGGGCAGGCGGGCGGCGACGTCGTGTCGCGCGCGGACCGCGACGTCCCTCATGCCCCGCAGTGCCGTGGCCTCCAGCGGCCGGGTACTCATCGCCACGACGTCGACCTCGTGTTCCGCGAGCGTGCTCCGGCAGGCGGCGACCAGCAGGAGCTGACTCGTGCAGCCGGCGAGGTCGGGGTAGGTCTCGCCCACGCCGACCCCCGGGTACGCGAGGACGAGGCAGGGCGCCGCGGGGTCGAGGGCGCGGCCCGAAGCGCGGACGGCCTCGCGCGCCGCGTCGAGCTCAGCCGGTGTGGCTCGGCGGCGTCGTGCGTGCAGGTCTTCCTCCGCTGCGTTGGCGCTGGTGGTGCCCATGACTGACCTCCCTGGCCGACGGCGGTGGACGTCGCGACTGTAGCGTCGGGGCATGACCTGGCGCACCGTCTCCTCCCGCACCGCCTACGAGAACCCCTGGATCAGGGTCCGTGAGGACACCGTGCTGCGGCCCGACGGCGGCGAGGGGACGTACGGAGTGCTGGAGGTCCGCCGGCCGTCGGTGTTCGTCGTCGCGCTGGACGACGACGACCGGCTGCTCCTCGTGACCGTCGACAGGTACACCACGGGGCCGGGATCGCTCGAGGTGCCCGGTGGCGGCACCGACGGCGACGCCCCGCTGGACGCCGCGCGACGCGAGCTGCTGGAGGAGACCGGACTCGAGGCCGCCGAGTGGACGCCGGTGGGCCGCATGGAGGCCCTCAACGGGATCGCCGAGGCGCCGGAGCACGTGTTCCTCGCACGCGGCCTGCGTCCGGCGGTGACGCCGGCGGGTGCGGTGGCCGCGAGCCAGGAGGAGGAAGGGATCTCGGACGTCCGCTGGGTGCCCTTCGGTGAGGCGCTGGGCCTCGTCGCCGCGGGCGAGGTCCGGGACGGCGAGACGATCGCCGCCCTGGCCCTCGCCGGGATCCACCTGGGGCGGTTCGCCTGAGGCCGTGCGCCGTGACCTCACGGCAGCGCTGCGGTCCCCGCCTCGGCCCGGGGTGACTGGTCCGCGAACTGCGTGCGGTACAGGTCGGCGTAGAGCTCGTTGCGCGCGAGAAGCTCGGCGTGGGTGCCCTGCTCGGCGATCTTCCCGTCGTCGAGCACGACGATGAGGTCCGCGTTCCGGACCGTCGACAGCCGGTGGGCGATGACGAGCGAGGTGCGGCCGGTGAGGGCGTGGTCGAGGGCGTCCTGGACCGCTGCCTCGGACTCGGAGTCGAGGTGCGCGGTGGCCTCGTCGAGGACCACGACGTCAGGTGCCTTGAGGAGCAGCCGGGCGATCGCCAGCCGCTGCCGCTCGCCGCCCGAGAGGCGGTAGCCGCGGTCGCCGACGACCGTGCGCATCCCCTCGGGGAGCGACGACACCAGGTCCCAGATGCGGGCCTGGCGCAGCACCTGCTCGAGCTCCGCGTCGGTGGCCTCCGGGCGGACGTAGCGCAGGTTCTCCGCGACGGAGTCGTGGAAGAGGTGAGCCTCCTGGGAGACCACGCCGACCGTCCCGCGGAGCGAGGCGAAGCTGACGTCGCGCAGGTCCTGGCCCGCGATCCGCACGCTCCCCGACGTCGGGTCGTACATGCGGGTCACCAGCTGGGAGACCGTGGTCTTGCCGGCTCCCGACGGGCCCACGAGCGCCACCATGGCCCCGGCGGGGACGGTGAAGCTGACCCCGCGGAGCGTGTCGGTGCTCGGGTCGCTGCGTACCGTCGCGACGGACTCGAGGGAGGCGAGCGAGACCTCGTCGGCGCCGGGGTACCGGAACGTCACGTCCGCGAGCTCGACGCTCGCGCCGTGCGCGGTGACGGCTGCGCGCAGGTCGGCCGCGTCGTCCTTCTCGGCGACGGTGGGCTCCAGGTCGAGGACCTCGAGCACCCGCTCGAAGCTCACCAGGGCCGTCATGATGTCGACCTGGACGTTCGACATGGCCGTGAGCGGGCCGTAGAGGCGGCCCAGGTACGCGGTCATGGCGACGACGACGCCGATGGTCAGGGTTCCGGCGATGGCCTGCAGACCGCCCAGGCCGTAGACCGTGGCGATGGCCACCGAGGCCACCGTGGTGAGGCCGACGCGGAACCAGGTGGAGTAGAGCGCCGTGCGGACCCCGAGGTCGCGCAGCGAACGTGCGTGGTCCGCGTACTGGGCGGACTCGCGTGCCGGGTCGCCGAACACCTTGACCAGGTGGGCGCCCGCGACGTTGAACCGCTCGTTCATCAGCTGGCCGAGGTCGGCATTGAGCTCGTACCCCCGGTGCGTCAGCGCGGCGAGCCTGCGGCCGAACCATCGTGCGGGGAGCACGAAGACCGGTACCAGCACGAGCGAGAGCAGAGTCAGCTGCCACGACATCGAGAACATGGCGGCGAGCGTGAAGACGATGGTCAGGGCGTTGGACACCACGGTCTGCAGGGTCGACGTGAAGGCGCGCTGCGCGCCGAGCACGTCGCCGTTGAGACGCTGCACGAGGGCGCCGGTGCGGGTGCGGGAGAAGAAGGCGAGCGGCATGCGCTGCACATGGTCGAAGACCGCGGTGCGCAGGTCCAGGATGAGTCCCTCGCCGACCTTGGCGGAGATCCACCGCTCGGCGACGGAGAGCCCGGCTGCCACCAGGGCGAGCGCCACGGCGCCACCGGCCATGGTGAGGACCACGCGGGTGTTGCCCTGGGCCACGCCGTCGTCGATCAGGTGCTTGAAGAGGAGGGGGGTCGCCGCGCCGGCCGCGGCGTTGATCGCCAGCAGGACCAGGAAGAAGGCGAGCTGCCCGCGGTAGGGGCGGGCGAAGGTGAGGATGCGGCGCAGGGTGCTGCGGCCGAGGTGGTGGTCCCTGACGGACGAGTCCTGGGTGAAGGACCGCATCGAGCGACCGCCACCCATCCCGCCGCCACGACCGCCGCCGTGGGTCATGTGTTCCATGCTCATGTGTGTGCCTCCCGGGCGTGGGGAGCGAATGGATCGCCGGGCACCGGGGCGCCGCGACGATAGTGAGCATAACTCATCATGTGGTTGGCTCACAAGAATGATATCGTGTGCCCATGGACACAACCTCGGTGCACCCGACGGCCCGGGACGAGGCGGGGGAGCTGGTCGAGCTGCTCCACCTCGCGTCGCGCCGCATGCGCCGTCAGGAGGACTCGGAGGACCAGCGGCCGGGCACCTCGCCCGGCCAGCTGCGGCTCCTGCGGTTCCTCGCGCACACGCACGGGCCCGTCCGGGCGGCGGACGTCGCGGCGCGGCTCGAGATGGCGCCTCGGTCGGTGACCTCGAAGGTGGACCAGGCGGAGGCCGACGGCTACGTGCGCCGGGTCCCGGACCCGGGCGACCGCCGGGCGCGGCTCCTGGAGCTGACGGAGGCGGGGCGCGAGGTCGTGGAGAGCCAGTGGCAGCGGCGGCGCGCGGGGATCGCGGGCCGGCTCGACCGGCTGAGCCCCGTCGAGCGGGCGATGCTGCTGCAGCTGCTGCGGGTCGTCGTGGACGACCCGCGGCCAGGGGCCGCCGAGCGTCGCTAGTGGGTGCGGTTCGCCCGCAGGATCTCCTCCTGATAGGGGGCCACGACGGAGGACGAGATGCGGCAGTCGAGCAGCAGGAAGCGACGGTCCTCGACCGGCTCGGCGGTCCAGCCCGCGACGCGGTCCAGGTCGCTGAGGGACCGCACCACGACCCCCTCCGCCCCGACGGCGGCGGCGAGCGCGGCGAAGTCCGTCTCGGGGATGCGCATCGGCTCCTCGGTGATGCCCTGCCGTCCGTAGACGTGCACCTCGGCGCCGTACGCGGCGTCGTTCCACACGACGGCGATGCCGCGCCCGCCCGCGGTGCGGACCGCGGTCTCCAGGTCGGCGAGCGCCATGAGCCCGCCGCCGTCGCCGGTGGTGAGCACGACGGCGTCGTGCGGGCGCGCCGCAGCGGCCCCGGCCACGCTGGGGAAGCCGAGCCCGATGGACTGGTAGGCGGTGCCCACCATCACCATCCGGTCCGGGGAGGCCACAGGCCAGTACATGTTGGCCCAGCCGATGAAGTGCCCGCCGTCGGAGACGACGACGCGGTCGGCGGGCAGCAGCCCGGCGAGGTGGTGCGCGACCGCCCTCGGGTCCAGGCGTCCGTCGGGCGCCATCCCGTCCGCCGGGCCCACCTCGTAGGCGCGGGCCACGGAGAGGTCCACCGACTCGCGCCAGCCGGACGGCGTCGCGTCGAGCGTGCGGAGCTCGTCCATGAGGCCGCGGGCCACGATCCCGGCGTCGCCCCGGACGAACCCGCCCACGTGCCGGTGGGTCGCGGCGGGGGCGATGTCCACCTGCACCACGTGCGTCCCGGGGGAGAAGAGCTCGCCGAAACGCATGGTGAACTGGTTGAGCGACGCGCCGAGCACGACGGCGACGTCGGCCTCCCGCACCAGCGCCATCGCCCCCTCGGCGCCGAACCCGCCCGCGACGCCGAGGTCGTACCGGGCGTCGGGGAAGACGCCGCGACCCAGCGCCGTCGTCACTGTCAGGGCCCCCGTCGCCGCCGCGAGCTCGCCGAGGGCCTCTCCCGCGCCCGCGAGCCACGCGCCGCGGCCCGCCAGCAGGAGGGGCCGCTCGGCGGCCGCGAGGTGTTTGGCGAGGTCCGTGATGGCGGCCGCGTCGAACGGGCCCGCGGGCGACATCGGGCCGGGCAGCGAGGGCGTCGGGGCGTCGGGGACCGGTCCGGCCTCCAGCGCGGCGACGTCGTAGGGGATGGCCAGCACCACGGGGACCCGGTAGGTCAGCGAGTGCTCGATGGCGATGATGCTGGTGGCCGCCGCGTCCGCGCGGCCCACCGTGTACGTCCGGGCGCCCACGGCGGCCGCGAGCGCGATCTGGTCCACGTCCCAGGGGCGCGGGCCCGACGTCGGCTCGTCGCCGGCCAGCAGCACGAGCGGCACCCGGGCGGCCGCGGCCTCGGCGAGCGCGGTGAGCGTGTTGGTGAAGCCCGCGCCGTAGGTGGCCGTGGCCGCGGCGATCCGGCCCGACGCCCGGAAGTGGGCGTCGGCGGCGACCACACCGCCGGCCTCGTGGCGCACGGCGGTGAACCGCGCGGTCGTCGAGCGCGTCAGGTCGTCGAGGAACCAGGCGTTGCCGTTGCCCATGACGCCGAAGACGTGGTCGACGTGCTGGGCGAGGGTACGGGCGACGTGGGCGGAGACGGTGGGCACGGGTCCTCCAGGGAGAGGGTGACGGATGGTCAGTGGGTGGCCGCGGGCGGCGGCTCGAGCAGGGCTCCGGCGAAGAAGGCGCTGAGCCCGTCCCTGGCGCTGAGCGGCAGCACCGCGGCCACGTACTGGTCGGGGCGCACGACGACGACCGCCCCGCCGCGGTCGACGCCACGCAGCTCGAAGATGTCCTGCGCGGGGTCGGTGGCGTAGACCTTCTCGTAGTCGACCAGCCCGAACGGCCCGACGCGGGGCCGGAAGACCTCGGGCACGTCGCCGAGCTCCACGCCGAAGTGGTCCTGCTGGTAGACGACCTTGACATCGAGCACGGAGTCCGGGTCGGTCCCCTCCGGGGTGAACCGCAGCAGCGGTGAGCCGTCGTCGGCGGCCAGCCACGAGGCCCAGTCCCGGAGGGCCGAGGGCTCACCCGGCGCGGGGGAGTCGGCGAACGCGTAGACACGCCACCGGCCGTCGGCCCGGGCGTGGTGGCCCAGGTGGGCGGGGAGGCCGTCGGCCACCCGCTCGACCGGGGCCGACTTGAACCGCTTGCCCACCGGGAAACCCGTGGCGAGCTCCTGGTGGGCAGGCCCGGCCACGATCGTCGACGGCTGGTACTGGGTCATGAAGCCGCACGGGAACTCGGCGGTCTTCACGTAGAAGTCCTCGAGATAGGTCGGGTCGGGGAGGTCCTCCGGGGGCGTCGCCATGAGCCGCGACCACTCCCGGTCGAAGTCGATGAGGTCCTGGGCGACGACCTGCCGCTCGGCCGAGTAGGTGGCCAGCAGGGCCTCCGGCGCGCGGCCCGTGAGCACGTGCGCGAGCTTCCAGGCGATGTTCCAGCCGTCCTGCATCGACACGTTCATGCCCTGCCCGGCCTTGGCGCTGTGCGTGTGGCAGGCGTCGCCGGTGAGGAAGACCCGCGGGGTGCGCAGGCCGGTGAGCTCGCGAGGAACGTCGTCGAACCCGTCGGTGACCCGGTGGCCCACCTCGTAGACGCTGTGCCAGGGCACGTCCTTCACGTCCAGCGTGTACGGGTGCAGGATCCGGTTCGCCCGGGCGATGATCTCGTCCAGCGACGTCGCGCGGACGCGGCCGCCTTCGCCCGGGGGCACCTCGCCGAGGTCGACGTACCAGCGCGCGAGGAAACCGCCCTCGCGGGGGATGAGGAGGATCGACCCGCCGTCGTGCGACTGGATGGCGCACTTGGTGCGCACGTCCGGGAAGTCGGTCACGGCCAGGACGTCCATCACGCCCCAGGCGTGGTTGGCCTTGTCGCCCACCGGCTTGCGGCCGATCGCGTCCCGGACGGCGCTGTGCGCGCCGTCCGACCCGATGACGTAGCGGGCGCGCACCGTGCGCTCGCTGCCGGTGCGCGGTCCGGTCGTGTGCCGCAGCGTCACGGTGACCGGGTCGTCGTCGCTCGCGTCGCTCACGGTGAGGCCCACGACCTCCAGGCCGTAGTCCGGGGTCACGCGGGCGGGCGCGTGGGCCGCGACCTCGGCGAAGTAGTCGAGCACGCGCGCCTGGTTGACGATGAGGTGCGGGAACTCGCTGATCCCGGCGGGGTCGTCGGGCGGGACGGCGGCGCGC
Organism: Antribacter gilvus; assembly: GCF_003946865.1. Classification (GTDB taxonomy): domain Bacteria; phylum Actinomycetota; class Actinomycetes; order Actinomycetales; family Cellulomonadaceae; genus Antribacter; species Antribacter gilvus. The sequence goes on along the minus strand of NZ_QXTH01000012.1, from coordinate 64,171 downwards.
GCGATGTTCCCCGGGTTCTCCGGGTCGGGCTTCCAGAAGGCCATCTCGGTGATCCGGTACGCCTCGGCGGTGATCCGCTCGGCGAACCCGAACGCCTGGAACGTCTCGACGCTGCGCGCCTGGATGCCGTCGGCCTGGCCCAGCTCGAGCCGCCCGGCCCGGCGCTCGACGACGTGCGTGCGGATGCTGGGGAACTGTGCCAGCTGGGCCGCCGCGATCATGCCCGCGGGGCCGCTGCCGACGATGAGCACGTCGACCTCGTCCGGCAGCCCGGCGGGCCGCTCGAGCCCGTAGCCCGCAGCCCGCTGGACACGCGGGTCGCCGGACACGTAGCCGTGGTGGTGGAACTGCATCGTTCCTCCGTTCTGCTCGTGTGCCGCATCCTTGCCGCACCCTCCTCGACCATATACGATCTATGATACGAATGGCCAGCATCGTGGCAGGCCAGCGCAACGACGGGCGAGGGAGCTCCATGGGTACCGAGGCGCAGGCAGGGCCGCTCGCGTCGCGGCCGGGCAAGATCGTCGCCGTCCACCTCGCCTACGCGTCACGCGCCGACCAGCGCGGCCGGCGCCCCGCGGCGCCGTCGTACTTCCTCAAGCCGAGCAGCTCGCTCGCCGCTACCGGGGGTGTCGTCGAGCGGCCTGCCGGCACGGAGCTCCTGGCCTTCGAGGGTGAGGTCGCTCTGATCATCGGCGAACCGGCCCGGCAGGTGCCGGTCGAGGAAGCGTGGGGGCACGTCGCCGCCGTGACGGCGGCGAACGACCTCGGCGTCTACGACCTGCGGTGGGCCGACAAGGGCTCCAACGTGCGATCCAAGGGCCGCGACGGCTACACGCCGCTCGGCCCGGCCCTCATCGACGCCCGCGCGGTCGACCCGGCCGGGCTGCGGTTGCGCACCTGGGTCAACGGCGAGCTCGTGCAGGAGGACACCACCGGTGCCGACGCGCTGCTGTTCCCGTTCGCGCAGATCGTGGCCGACCTCTCCCACCACCTCACGCTCGAGACGGGCGACGTCATCCTCACGGGCACGCCCGCCGGGTCGAGCGTGGTGGCGCCGGGCGACGTCGTCGAGGTCGAGGTGGACGCGCCGACGGCGCCGGGCGCGCCGACGTCGGGCCGCCTGGTGACCACCGTGGTGCAGGGCGACGAGCCGATCGACGGGGCCGGCGCCGGGCCCCGGACCGACGACACCCAGCGTGCCGAGGCGTGGGGGAGCCGCGACGCCGCGGGCCTGGCGGCCGAGCCGGAGCCGGAGCCGGAGTCGTTCGTGCTCACCGACGAGCTCGCCGAGAAGCTGCGCCGGGCGCCGGTGGCCGGGCTCTCCGCCCAGCTGCGCAAGCGCGGGCTCGACAACGTGGTCATCGAGGGCGTTCGGCCGAACAGGCCCGGCGCCACGATCGTGGGCCGCGCGCGGACGCTGCGCTTCCTCCCGAACCGCGAGGACCTGTTCGCCGCGCACGGTGGCGGCTACAACGCGCAGAAGCGGACGTTCGACACCGTCGGGCCCGGCGAGGTCATCGTCATCGAGGCCCGCGGAGAGACCAGCTCGGCGACGCTCGGCGACGTGCTCGCGCTGCGCGCCCGGGTGCGCGGGGCCGCGGGCGTCGTGACCGACGGCGGCGTGCGGGACTTCGAGGCCGTGGCCGCCACCGGGCTGGCTGTCTTCTCCCGGGGCGCCCATCCCGCGGTGCTCGGCCGCCGGCACGTGCCGTGGGACACCGACGTGGCCGTCGCCTGCGGCGGGGCGACGGTGCTGCCCGGCGACGTCGTCGTGGGCGACGCGGACGGCGTCGTCGTCGTGCCGCCGCACCTGGCCGAGGAGGTCGCCGACGCGACCCTCGCCCAGGAGGAGGAGGACACCTGGGTGGCCGAGCAGGTGGCCGCAGGCCACCCGATCGACGGGCTGTTCCCCCCGGACGCGGGGTGGCGGGCGCGCTTCGAGGCGTGGAGGGACGGACGGTGAACGCCCCCGGGACGACGGCGACCACGTCCAGCAAGTCCCAGCTCGCCTACACCCACCTGCGCGACCGCATCGCGCGCCACGAGCTGAGCCCGGGATACCGCCTGGTGCTCCAGAGCATCGCCGACGAGCTCGCGATGAGCGTGGTGCCGGTGCGCGAGGCCATCCGGCGGCTGGAGGCCGAGGGGCTGGTGACCTTCGAGCGCAACGTGGGCGCCCGGGTCGCGATGGTCGACGCGCACGGGTACGTCGACGCGATGCAGGCCCTCGGCGTCGTCGAGGGGGCCGCCACCGGGCTCTCGGCGACCGGGATCTCCGCAGCGGACCTCGCCCGGGCCACCGAGGTGAACGACCACCTCCGGTCCCTCCTGGACCACTTCGACCCGCACGCGTTCACCGCCCTGAACAGGCAGTTCCACTCGGTGCTGTTCGAGTCGTGCCCCAACCGGCTGCTCCTCGACATGGTGCACCGCGGATGGGCCCAGCTGTCCGGCCTGAGGGACTCCACGTTCGCGTTCGTCCCCGGGCGGGCCCAGCAGTCCGTGGCCGAGCACACCCACATCCTCGACCTGATCGCCCGGCGGGCGGACCCTCTCGAGATCGAGATCGCCGCGCGCAACCACCGGTGGGCGACCATGCAGGCCTTCCTGGACGCTCGCGCCGACGGGGCAGTGCCCCACCAGACCCGACCCAGGGAGACACGATGACCGACCAGACGATCCGCCACGTGCCCGCCGACCTGCCCGGGCGGATCCAGCACTACATCGGCGGAGCGTTCGTCGACTCGGTCGACGGTGACACGTTCGACGTGCTCGAACCGGTGACCAACGATGTCTACCTGCAGGCGGCGGCGGGCAAGGCGGCCGACGTCGACCTCGCCGTCGCCGCGGCGCGCGACGCGTTCCTCACCGGGCCCTGGCCCCGGCTGCTGCCGCGCGAGCGCTCGCGGGTGCTGCACCGGATCGCGGACCTCGTGGAGTCCCGCGACGCCCGGCTCGCCGAGCTGGAGAGCTTCGACTCGGGCCTGCCGATCACGCAGGCGCTCGGTCAGGCGCGCCGGGCCGCGGAGAACTTCCGGTTCTTCGCGGACCTGGTCGTGGCCCAGTCGGACGACACGTTCAAGGTGCCCGGCCGTCAGCTCAACTACGTCAACCGCAAGCCCATCGGCGTCGCCGGCCTCATCACGCCGTGGAACACGCCGTTCATGCTGGAGTCGTGGAAGCTCGCTCCCGCGCTGGCGACCGGCAACACGGTGGTGCTCAAGCCCGCCGAGTTCACGCCGCTCTCTGCCTCGCTGTGGGCGGGCATCTTCGAGGAGGCAGGGCTGCCCGCCGGGGTGTTCAACCTGGTCAACGGCCTGGGCGAGGAGGCGGGGGACGCGCTGGTCAAGCACCCGGACGTCCCGCTGATCTCGTTCACCGGAGAGAGCAGCACGGGGCAGGTCATCTTCGCCAACGCCGCCCCGCACCTCAAGGGCCTGTCGATGGAGCTGGGCGGCAAGTCACCGGCCGTCGTCTTCGCCGACGCCGACCTGGACGCCGCCGTCGACGCGACGATCTTCGGGGTGTTCTCCCTCAACGGCGAGCGCTGCACCGCCGGGTCGCGCATCCTCGTGGAACGGGCGGTCTACGAGGAGTTCGTCGAGCGGTACGCCGAGCAGGCGAAGCGCGTCGTCGTCGGCGACCCGCAGGACCCCCGGACCGAGGTGGGCGCGCTGGTGCATCCGGAGCACTTCGACAAGGTCATGTCGTACATCGAGATCGGCAGGACCGAGGGCCGGCTCGTCGCGGGCGGCGGGCGCCCGGAGGGGTTCGACACCGGCAACTACGTGGCGCCGACGGTCTTCGCGGACGTGCCGTCGTCGGCCCGGATCTTCCAGGAGGAGATCTTCGGGCCCGTCGTGGCGATCACGCCGTTCGACACCGAGGAGGAGGCCCTCGCCCTGGCCAACGGCGTGAGGTACGGCCTCGCGGCCTACGTCTGGACCAACGACCTGAGGCGCGCGCACACCTTCGCGCAGGCCGTCGAGGCGGGCATGGTCTGGCTCAACTCGAACAACGTGCGCGACCTGCGCACGCCGTTCGGCGGGGTCAAGGCCTCCGGGCTCGGGCACGAGGGCGGCTACCGCTCGATCGACTTCTACACCGACCAGCAGGCGGTGCACATCACGCTCGGCGCGGCGCACAACCCGACCTTCGGCAAGGCAGAGGAGTCCCGATGACGACGACCGACCCGATCCCCACCGCCGGCTCGATCCCCACGCCCGCTGCGCCGCCGCCGGACATCCTGCGGTCCGCGTACATGGAGCTGGTCGTCACGGACCTGGCGGCCTCCCGGGCCTTCTACGTCGACGTGCTGGGCCTGGTCGTCACCGAGGAGGACGACGACGCCGTCTACCTCCGCAGCCTCGAGGAGTTCATCCACCACAACCTGGTGCTGCGCAAGGGGCCGGTGGCCGCCGTCGCCGCCTTCTCCTACCGGGTGCGCAGCCCTGAGGAGCTGGACCGGGCCGTCGCGTTCTACACGGAGCTGGGCTGCCGCGTGGAGCGCCGCGCGGACGGCTTCACCCGGGGCGTCGGCGACTCGGTGCGGGTGACCGACCCGCTCGGGTTCCCCTACGAGTTCTTCTACGACGTGGAGCACGTCGAGCGCCTGGCCTGGCGGTACGACCTGCACACACCCGGCGCCCTGGTGCGCCTGGACCACTTCAACCAGGTGACCCCGGACGTCGCGCGCGCCGTGCGGTACATGGAGGACCTCGGCTTCCGCGTCACGGAGGACATCCGGGACGACGAGGGCACCACCTACGCGGCGTGGATGCGCCGCAAGCCGACGGTGCACGACACCGCGATGACGGGCGGCGACGGCCCCCGCATGCACCACGTCGCGTTCGCCACGCACGAGAAGCACAACATCATCGCGATCTGCGACAAGCTCGGCGCGCTGCGCCTGTCGGACCGCATCGAGCGCGGTCCGGGCCGGCACGGGGTGTCCAACGCCTTCTACCTGTACCTGCGCGACCCGGACGGGCACCGCGTCGAGATCTACACGCAGGACTACTACACGGGCGACCCCGACAACCCCGTGGTGACCTGGGACGTGCACGACAACCAGCGCCGCGACTGGTGGGGCAATCCCGTGGTGCCGTCCTGGTACACCGAGGCGTCGCTCGTCCTGGACCTGGACGGCGACCCGCAGCCGGTGGCCGCCCGCACGGACACCTCGGAGATGGCCGTCACCATCGGGGCGGACGGGTTCTCCTACACCCGTCCCGAGGACGACGCCGACGCCCTGCCGTCCTGGAAGCAGGGCGAGTACAAGCTGGGGCACCAGCTGTGACGGGCGAGCGCAGGCTCGACGACGCCACGGTCGCCGCCATCGCCGACGAGCTCGCTCGCGCCGAGGCGGAGAGCACCATGGTGCCGCTCCTGACGGCCCGGTACCCCGGCATGACCGTCGAGGACTCCTACGCCGTGCAGAACACCTGGCGCCGTCGCGGCATCGAGGCCGGTCGCCGGCCGGTGGGCCGCAAGATCGGGCTCACGTCGAAGGTGATGCAGGCTGCGACGGGGATCACGGAGCCCGACTACGGCGCGATCTTCGCCGACATGGTCTTCGAGAACGGGTCGGTCATCGAGCACCGGCGGTTCTCGAACGTCCGGATCGAGGTGGAGCTCGCCTTCGTGCTGCGTGACGGCCTGAAGGGGCCCGACGTCACGGTGTTCGACGTGCTCCGCGCGACCGAGTACGTGGTGCCGGCCCTCGAGATCCTGTCGTCGCGCATCGAGATGCCGGGGCGCACCATCGTCGACACGATCAGCGACAACGCGGCGATGGGGGGCATGGTCTACGGCGGCAACCCGGTGCGGGTCGGGGAGACCGACCTGCGCTGGGTCTCCGCGCTCCTGTACCGCAACGAGAGCATCGAGGAGTCCGGCGTCGCCGCCGCCGTGCTCAACCACCCGGCCGCCGGCGTCGCCTGGCTGGCGAACAAGCTCGCCCAGCACGGCGACGCGCTGCAGCCGGGCGAGATCGTCCTGGCCGGTTCGTTCACCCGGCCCGTGTGGGTGGAGCGGGGCGACACCGTGCTGGCCGACTACCGAGAGCTGGGGACCGTCTCGTGCCGATTCGTCTGACCCTTCCACCCACGTTCCGGGACCGTCTCGGCGCGGCCGACCGACCGCAGATCGGCATGTGGGTCTGCTCCGGCAGCCCGCTGGTGGCCGAGATCTGCGCGGGCGCCGGCCTCGACTGGCTGCTGATCGACGGCGAGCACTCACCGGTCGGCCTGGAGACCCTGACGGCGATCCTGCAGGCGGTGGCGCCGTACCCGGTCACCCCGCTCGTGCGGGTGCCGTCCGACGACGCCGTGCGGCTCAAGCAGGTCCTGGACCTGGGCGCCCAGAACGTGCTGGTGCCGATGGTCGAGACGGTCGAGCAGGCGCGGGCTGCCGTGCGGGCCGTGCGCTACCCGCCGCACGGCGTGCGGGGCGTCGGCAGCGCGCTCGCCCGCGGCGCACGCTGGAACCGCGTCGAGGACTACCTGCGGGACGCGGACCGCCACGTGTCGCTCTTCGTGCAGGTCGAGTCCGCGACCGGCGTCGAGAACGCCGGCGCGATCGCGGCGGTCGGCGGGATCGACGGCGTGTTCGTCGGACCGTCCGACCTGGCCGCCTCCCTGGGCCTGCTCGGGCAGCAGACGCACCCGGACGTCGTCGCCGCCGTGCGCGCGACCTTCGAGGCGGTACGCGCCGCGGGCAAGCCCGTCGGCGTCAACGCCTTCGACCCGGCCGTGGCCCGGGACTACCTGGAGGCCGGTGCCTCCTTCGTGCTCGTCGGGGCCGACGTCGCGCTGCTCGCCCGTGGCTCGGAAGCCCTGGCGGAGACGTTTGTCGCCTGAGCGGGAATGCGGCCGACGTGCCTGTCCGATAATGGATTCGAGGGGCATTTTGAACCGGTTTCCTTGACGGATTGTGATATTCGATCGTTACCTTTCGCTGATGCGGGCGGGTGAAGTTTTTCTGGGTCGGTCTCGACGGGGCTACCGGGCCGGCTAGTGCCCTGACCTGGGACGAGATTGCGTCGGGCCATCACTTGGTACCGGGGAATCGCTGTGCTTTGACCGTTTCCCCGTCCGCTTGCGGTCCACTTGCGAGTGCCGGAACGTGGGCTTCGCCGTCGCGCACCGTCGCGCACGGCGTGGGCCGTGCATGGGCGCTGGGGGGCGAACAATATGGTTGCTCGACGCATTTCTGGTGGATACTCGCGGACGATTGCCATGGCTGTGACCGGGGTGCTGGCTCTTTCCTGAGCCGCGACCGCCTCTGTGGCCACGGCGCCGTCGGCGAGAGCGGCGGAGCAGAACGGCTACGTCTTCAACGACCCGTGGACCCTGGTGACACCGGGTACGGCGGCTACAAGCTTTACCGACCCGGCCTACCGGGCGAGCGCGACCAACACGGCGCGGACCACGATCCCCGCGGGGCTCGGGAGCGTGACCGTGACGGCGCAGTTCGCTCCCGACGCGACGAGGACCGCAGGAACGACGTTCCTGACCAACGGGACCAACCAGAGCGCCTACGGCGGCACGCCCGCGATGTTCCACGGTGCTCCCACCCCGGCGAACGTCCCGGCACTGGGCCTGCTGACCCACGCGTCAGGGGGCTGCGGCGGAGCGCTGGGGACGGCGGCGCACCAGAACTTCGCCAGCTCGTGCGACGTGGGCCTGCTGACCGTGACGTTCTCGCGGCCGGTCACCGACATGGTGCTCGACATCAGCGGCCTGGGCGGCTACGCGACGGCGCAGTACGAGCAGGCCCCCAACTTCTACGCCCGCGGCTCGTTCAACAGCACGATCTGGTCGATCGTCGGCGGCGGCGTGACCTTTGCGAACCCGACGGCGGGGCGCACCAACCTGGCCGTCAGCCCCACGTCGATGCAGGTCACGAACCGGAACACGAGCCCGTTCTGCAACACCCGGAACAAGTCGAACGACGGCACGCCGTCGGAGTCGCCCGACACCGACTTCGCGGGCTGCGGCTCCGTCATCCTCTCGGGCACCACCACCGCCGTGACGTTCCGGATCCAGTCGCTCGTGTCGCCCTTCAGCCTGTACCCGACCGCCACGTACGGCACCGGCTCGGCGCTGTTCCAGAACAACGGCACGGTGAACGCGGACGGCATCAACGGCGCCAACGTCACCTACAGCGAGCCGATCCTGCTGCCGAGCCGCACGGCCACCCTGGTCAACGCGGACCTGCAGCGCATCTCCTTCCGGCTCCCGGCGCTCGGCGTGCTCGGCGACAGGGTGTGGCAGGACGTCGACGGGGACGGGCTGCAGGATGCGGGCGAGCCCGGCGTCGCGGGCGTCACCGTCACGCTCACCGACGCGGACGGCAACCCCGTGCTCGGCGCGACGGGACAGCCGATCGCCACCACCACGACGGCCGCGGGCGCCTACACGTTCACGGGCCTGCCCTTCGGCACCTACCGGGTACGGTTCAGCGGCCTGCCCGCGGGCTTCTCCTTCGTGGCTCCGGACGCAGGCGACGACACGCTCGACTCGGATGCCGACCCGGCCACGGGTCTGACCCCGGCGACCACGCTGAGCAGCGCCGCGCCGCAGGATCTCACGCTCGACGCGGGGATCGCCCAGCTCGGCTCGATCGGTGACCGTGTCTGGCGTGACGACGACGGCGACGGCGTCCAGGACGCGGGGGAGCCCGGCGTCGGCGGGGTGACGGTCGTGCTCTACGACGCCGCGGGTGCCGAGGTGGCGCGGACGACGACCGCCGCGGACGGGACCTACCTGTTCGCGAGCCTGCCGCTGGGGGACTACGCGGTCGAGTTCACGGCCCTGCCCGCCGGCACGGTCCTGTCCCCGCAGGACGCGGGCGCGGACGACGCCGTCGACTCCGACGCCGATCCCGCCACCGGCCGGACCGGGACGGTGACGCTCACCCCGGCCGCCCGGGACGTGCTCACGGTCGACGCCGGAGTGGTCCCGCTCGGCGGGATCGGTGACACGGTGTGGAGCGACGTGGACCGCGACGGCCTCCAGGACGCGGGGGAGCCGGGCGTCGCCGGGGTCACCGTGGTCCTGTACGACGGAGCGGGCGCGGAGGTCGCGCGGACGACGACGGACGCGGACGGCGCGTACTGGTTCGGCGACCTGCCGCTGGGCGGCTACACGGTCGAGTTCACGGACCTGCCGACGGCGTCCACGCTCACCGCTCTGGACGCCGGGGACGACGCGCTGGACTCGGACGCCGACCCGGCCACGGGCCGGACGGCGACGGTCACGCTCACCGGCGACGCGCCGGTGGTCCAGACGGTCGACGCCGGCATCCTTGCGCCGCTCGGTTCCGTCGGCGACACGGTGTGGAGCGACGTGGACCGCGACGGCGTGCAGGACGCGGGCGAGCCGGGCGTGGCTGGGGTCACCGTGGTCCTGTACGACGCGGCGGGTGCCGAGGTGGCCCGCACGACGACGGACGCCGACGGGGGCTACCTGTTCTCCGGCCTGGCCATGGGCGACTACACCGTGGAGTTCACGGGCCTCCCGACGGGGACCACGCTGTCCCCGCAGGACACAGGCACGGACGACGGCCTCGACTCCGACGCCGACCCGGCCACCGGCCGGACCGGCACGGTGAGCCTGACGCCGGAGACGCCCGACGTCCTCACGGTCGACGCCGGGGTGCTGCCGCCGCTCGGTTCGATCGGCGACCTCGTCTGGCGCGACGCGGACGCCGACGGCGTCCAGGACGCGGGCGAGCCGGGCGTCGCCGCGGTCACCGTGGTCCTGTACGACGCGGCGGGCGCCGAGGTGGCCCGGACGACGTCGGACGCGAACGGCGCCTACCTGTTCGCGGGTCTGCCGATGGGCGACTACACGGTCGAGCTCACGGGCCTTCCGGCCGGGCTGGCCCTCACCGGGCAGGACCTCGGCGGGGACGACGCCCTCGACTCCGACGCGGATCCCGCCACGGGTCGCACCGGCACGGTCAGGCTGACGCCGGAACAGCCGGACGTCCTGACGGTCGACGCGGGCCTGGTCCCGCTCGGCTCGATCGGTGACCTGGTCTGGCGCGACCAGGACGGTGACGGCCTGCAGGACGAGGGCGAGCCAGGCCTGCCCGGGGTCACCGTGGTGCTCTACGACGCGGCGGGCGCCGAGGTGGCCCGGACGACGACGGACGCGGACGGCGGCTACCTGTTCGAGGACCTGCCTGTCGGCGACTACGCGGTCGAGTTCACGGGCCTGGCGGCCGACCAGCGGCTGACGGCCCTGGACGCGGGCGACGACGCCCTCGACTCCGACGCGGATCCCCTGACCGGCCGGACCGGCACGATCGCCGTCGTCGACGGCGCCCTCGACGTGCGCACGGTCGACGCCGGCGTGGTGCAGCTCGGGTCGGTCGGCGACACCGTGTGGCTCGACGAGGACCGGGACGGGGTGCAGGACGCCGGCGAGCCGGGCGTCCCGGCGGTGACCGTGGTCCTGCGCGACGCCGCGGGCGGCGAGGTCGCCCGGACCACCACCGACGAGAACGGCGCGTATCTCTTCGAGGGGTTGCCGCTCGGCGACTACTCGGTGCTCTTCGAGAACCTCCCGACGGCCGCCACGCTGACGACCCAGGGGTCCGGGACCGACCCGGCGCTCGACTCGGACGCCGACCCGGCCACGGGCAGCACCGGGACGGTCAGCCTGACCAACGAGGTCCCGGACCGCACGGACATCGACGCGGGCGTGCTGCCGCCGCTGGGCTCCATCGGCGACACCCTCTGGAGCGACCTGGACGGCGACGGGCTGCAGGGCGCGGGGGAGCCCGGCCTGGCCGGGGTCACCGTGGTCCTGTACGACGCGGACAGCGTGGAGGTGGGCCGCACGACGACCGCGGCGGACGGCACCTACCTGTTCGAGAACCTGCCGATGGGCGACTACACCGTCGCCGTCGAAGGGCTCGGCGACGACCAGATCCTCTCGCCGCAGGACGCCGGGGACGACGCGCTCGACTCGGACGCCGACCCGGCCACCGGCCGCACGGGCACGATCACCCTCGTCGCGGGGGCGAGGGACGTGCGCACGGTGGACATCGGCGTGGTGCAGCTCGGCTCCGTCGGAGACACGGTGTGGCGCGACCTGGACGACGACGGCGTCCAGGACGCCGGCGAGCCGGGCGTGGCCGCGGTGACCGTGGTGCTGCACGACGCCACGGGCGCCGAGGTGGCGCGGACCACCACGGCAGCGGACGGCACGTACCTGTTCGCGGGGCTGTCGCTCGGCGACTACTCGGTGACGTTCACGGCACCGGAGGGTCTCGGCCTCTCGCCGCAGGACGTGGGCGACGACATGCTGGACTCCGACGCCGACCCGCTGACCGGCTCCACCGGACCGGTGACGCTCACGGTCGACGCCCCGCACACCCGCGACCTGGACGCGGGTCTGGTCCGGCTCGGGTCCATCGGTGATGTGGTGTGGGACGACGTCGACGGTGACGGCGTGCAGGACGACGGCGAGCCCGGCCTGGCCGGGGTGACGGTGGTCCTGTTCGACGCGTCGGGCGCCGAGGTGGCCCGGACGACGACCGGCGCGGACGGTACGTACGTGTTCGGCGGCCTGCCGATGGCGGACTACTCCGTCGGGTTCGAGGGGCTGCCGGTCGGTACCGGCTTCTCGCCCGCGAACAGCGGCGGCGACGACGCGCTCGACTCGGACGCCGACCCCGTCACGGGGCGCACGGCGACGATCACGCTCACGAACGACGTGCCCGACCGGACGGACGTGGACGCGGGCGTCCAGGTGCTCGGTTCGATCGGCGACCGGGTGTGGCGCGACCTCGACGACGACGGTGTCCAGGACGACGGCGAGCCCGGCGCGGCCGGGGTCACCGTCGTGCTGCGGGCTTCCGACGGGGCCGAGCTTGCGCGGACGACGACCGCGGCGGACGGTTCGTACCTGTTCGGCGACCTGGTGCTCGGCGACTACGTCGTCGGCTTCGAGGCGCCTGACGGGTTCGGCCTGTCGCCGCAGGACATGGGCGACGACGCTCTGGACTCGGACGCCGACCCGGTGACGGGCCGGACGGCCGTGGTGACTCTCATCCGTGACCTGCCGGACGTGCTCACGGTCGACGCCGGCCTGGTGCGGCTCGGGTCGATCGGTGACCGCGTGTGGCAGGACCTCGACGGTGACGGTGTCCAGGACCCGGGCGAGCCGGGCCTGGCCGGCGTGACGGTGGTCCTCTACGACGCGACGGGAGCCGAGGTTGCCCGGACCGCCACGGCGGCGGACGGCTCGTACCTGTTCGCGGGCCTGCCGATGGGCGACTACACGGTGGGGCTCGAGGGCCTCCCGGCGGACACGACGCTCTCGCCCGTCTCGCAGGGTGGCGATCCCGCGCTCGACTCCGACGTCGACCCGGCCACCGGCCGCACGGCCGCGGTCGCGCTGACCGACGAGGCCCCCGACCGGACCGACGTCGACGCGGGCGTGCAGCCCACGGGGTCGATCGGCGACACGGTCTGGCGCGACCTGGACGACGACGGCGTGCAGGACGCGGGCGAGCCGGGCGTCGGCGGTGTGACCGTGGTGCTCTACGACACGACGGGTGCCGAGGTGGCCCGCACGACGGCCGCCGATGACGGCACCTACCTGTTCGACGGTCTCGTCCTGGGCGACTACACCGTGGGGTTCGAGGGCCTGGCCGGCGACCTCGCGTGGACGGGCTCGGACGTCGGCGACGACGCGCTCGACTCCGACGCCGACCCGGCCACGGGCCGTACCGCGACGATCACCCTCACCACCGACGTCCCGGACCGGACGGACGTGGACGCGGGGCTGGTGCAGCTCGGGTCGATCGGTGACGTGGTGTGGGACGACGTCGACGGTGACGGCGTGCAGGACGTGGGCGAGCCCGGGATTCCGGGCGTGGCCGTGGTGCTGTACGACGCCGACGGCGTCGAGGTGGCCCGGACGATGACGGCTGGGGACGGGTCGTACCTGTTCGCGGACCTACCGATGGGTGACTACACGGCCGGGTTCGAGGGGCTCCCGGCGGACACGGCGTTCTCGCCCGCGAACAGCGGCGGGGACGACCTGCTCGACTCCGACGCCGACCCCGTCACGGGCCGGACCGGGACGGTCACGCTGACGAACGACGCGCCCGTCCGGACCGACGTGGACGCAGGCCTGCAGCGGACGGGATCGCTGGGCGACGTCGTCTGGCGTGACCTGGACGACGACGGCGTCCAGGACGCCGGGGAGTCTGGCGTTGCCGACGTCACGGTGGTGCTCTACACCTCGGCGGGCGCCGAGGTGGCCCGCACGACGACGGGCGCCGACGGTTCCTACCTGTTCGGCGACCTGGTGCTCGGCGACTACGTCGTCGGCTTCGAGGCGCCCGACGGGCTGGGCTTCTCCCCGCAGGACGTGGGGGAGGACGCGCTCGACTCCGACGCCGACCCGGTGACGGGCCGCGTGGCCCCGGTACTCCTCACCCGTGAGGTCCCGGACGTGCTCACGGTCGACGCCGGACTGGTCCAGCTCGGCTCGATCGGCGACCGCGTCTGGGACGACGCCGACGGCGACGGCCTCCAGGACGACGGTGAGCCGGGGACCCCCGGCGTGACCGTGATCCTCTACGGCGGAGACGGCGTCGAGGTGGCGCGCACCACCACGGCCGCCGACGGCTCGTACCTGTTCGAGAGCCTGCCCATGGGCGACTACGCCGTCGGTCTCGAGGGGCTGCCGGCCGACACCGCGTTCTCGCCGGCCGCGCAGGGCGCCGACCCGGCGCTCGACTCCGACGTCGACCCGGCGACCGGCCGCACCGGCACGGTCACGCTGAGCAACGAGGCGCCGGACCGGACGGACGTCGACGCGGGACTCTTCCCGGTGGGCTCCCTCGGCGACACGGTGTGGCGCGACCTGGACGACGACGGCGTGCAGGACGCGGGCGAGCCTGGCCTTCCGGGCGTGGCCGTGGTGCTCTACGACGCCACCGGCGCCGAGGCGGCCCGCACGACGACCGCCGACGACGGCTCGTACGTCTTCGGCGCGCTCCCGCTCGGCGACTACACGGTGTCGTTCGCGGCTCCCGACGGCTTCGGCCTCTCGCCGCAGGACTCGGGGGCCGACGACGCGCTCGACTCCGACGCCGACCCGGTCTCCGGCTCGACCGGGACCGTGACCCTCACGCGTGAGGCGCCGCACCGCACCGACGTGGACGCGGGCGTGGTCCGGCTCGGGTCGATCGGCGACACCGTGTGGGACGACGTGGACGGCGACGGCGTGCAGAACGCGGGCGAGCCGGGCCTCCCGGGCGTGACCGTGGTGCTCTACGACGCCGCGGGCGCCGAGGTCGCCCGGACCACGACCACGGACGACGGCACCTATCTGCTGACGGGTCTCCCGATGGGGGACTACACGGTCGGGTTCGAGGGCCTTCCCGCGGACACGGCGTTCTCGCCGTCGGGCCAGGGTGGCGACCCGGCACTCGACTCGGACGCGGACCCGGTCACGGGCCGCACCGCGACGATCACCCTGACGAACGAGGTGCCGGACCGCACCGACGTGGACGCGGGCCTGCAGAGGCTCGGGTCGATCGGCGACCGGGTCTGGCGGGACCTGGACGGCGACGGCGTGCAGGGCGACGGGGAGCCCGGCGTGGCCGGGGTCACCGTGGTGCTCTACGACGCCGCGGGCGACGAGGTCGCGAGCACCACGACTGCGGAGGACGGCACCTACCTCTTCGAGGACCTGGTGCTGGCCGACTACTCCGTCGGGTTCGACGGACTGCCCGACGGCACGGCCTTCACTCGCGCGGCGCAGGGCGGCGACCCGGCGCTCGACTCGGACGCCGACCCGGCCACGCGCGGCACGAGCACCGTCGCGCTGACGCGCGAGGCCCCCGACCGCACCGACCTGGACGCCGGCCTGGTCCAGCTGGGCTCGATCGGTGACACCGTCTGGGTGGACCTCGACGGTGACGGCGTGCGGGACGACGGCGAGCCCGGCCTGGCCGGGGTGACCGTCGTGCTCTACGACGCCACCGGCGTCGAGGTCGCGCGGACGACGACGGCGGCCGATGGTTCCTATGGGTTCGAGAGCCTGCCGATGGGGGACTACACCGTCGGGTTCGAAGGACTGCCGGCCGACACCGCGTTCTCGCCGGCCGCGCAGGGCGGCGACCCGGCGCTGGACTCGGACGTCGACCCGGCGACCGGCCGGACGGCCACGGTCACGCTGACCAACGACGTCCCGGACCGCACCGACGTGGACGCGGGCCTTCAGCCCACGGGCTCGATCGGCGACACCGTCTGGCGCGACCTGGACGACGACGGTGTGCAGGACGCGGGCGAGCCCGGTCTGGCCGGGGTGGTGGTCGTGCTCGACGACGCGACCGGCGCCGAGGCGGCCCGGACCACCACGGCCGAGGACGGTTCGTACGTCTTCGACGACCTCGAGCTGGGCGAGTACGTGGTGGGCTTCGAGGGCCTGCCGACGGGCTTGGCGTGGGCTCCGGTGGCCCAGGCGGACGACCCGGCGCTCGACTCCGACGCCGACCCGGCCACCGGCCGTACCGGTGCGGTGACCCTGACCAACGAGGCGCCGGACCGGACGGACGTCGACGCCGGCGTGGTCCAGCTCGGGTCGATCGGCGACGCCGTCTGGAGCGACCTGGACGGAGACGGCACGCAGGATGCGGGTGAGCCCGGGGTCCCCGGCGTGACCGTCGTCCTGTACGACGCAGCCGGCGTCGAGGTCGGGCGGACCACGACCGCGGACGACGGTTCGTACGTCTTCAGCGGTCAGCCGATGGGCGACTACACGGTCGGGTTCGAAGGCCTTCCGGCGGACACGGCGTTCTCGCCGTCGGGCCAGGGTGATGACCCGGCGCTCGACTCGGACGCGAACCCGGCCACGGGCCGCACGGCGACGAGCTCGCTGACGAACGAGGCCCCGGACCGGACGGACGTGGACGCGGGGCTCCAGCCGACGGGCGCGATCGGGGACCTGGTCTGGCGCGACCTGGACGACGACGGGGTCCAGGACGACGGAGAGCCCGGCCTGGCCGGGGTGACGGTGGTCCTGTACGACGCCGCTGGAGCCGAGGTGGCGCGGACGATCACGACGGCCGACGGCTCGTACCTGTTCGACGACCTGGTGCTCGGGGAGTACACGGTCGGCACCGAGGTGCCGGACGGCCTCGGGTTCGCCCCTCTGGACGCGGGCGACGACGCGACCGACTCGGATGCCGACCCGGTGACGGGCCGCACGGCCGCGGTGGTCCTGACCCTGGACCTGCCGGAGGTGCTCACGGTGGACGTCGGCCTGGTCCAGCTGGGCACGATCGGCGACCGGGTGTGGAGCGACGTCGACGGCGACGGCGTGCAGGACGACGGCGAGGCCGGGACCCCCGGTATCACCGTGGTTCTGTACGACGTCGACGGCATCGAGGTGGCTCGCGCCACCACCGCGGCCGACGGTTCGTACCTGTTCACCGGCCTGCCGATGGGCGACTACACGGTCGGGTTCGAGGGGCTTCCTGCGGGGACGGTGTTCTCGCCGTCGGGCCAGGGTGGTGACCCGGTGCTCGACTCGGACGCCGACCCGGCCACGGGCCGGACCGGCACGATCACGCTGACCAACGAAGCGCCGGACAGCGCGGGCGCCGACGCAGGCCTGGTCCGGCTCGGCTCCGTCGGGAACCGGGTGTGGGACGACGTCGACGGTGACGGCGTGCAGGACGACGGCGAGCCCGGCCTGGCCGGGGTGACCGTGGTCCTGTACGACGGGACCGGCACGGAGACGACCAGGATGACGACCGGCACGGACGGCGGCTACCTGTTCGACGGCCTGCTGCTGGGCGACTACACCGTCGCCTTCTCCGGCCTGCCGCTGTGGATGGCGTTCTCGCCGTCGGTTCAGGGCGGCGACGCGGCGCTCGACTCCGACGTCGACCCAGGCACGGGGCGCACGGCCACCATCACGCTGTCCGACGACGTCCCGGACCGGACCGACGTCGACGCGGGCGTCCAGCCCGTCGGGGCGATCGGTGACACGGTGTGGCTCGACGCGGACGGCGACGGTGTCCAGGACACGGGCGAGCCCGGCGTGGCCGGGGTGGTCGTGACCCTCTACGACGAGAGCGGCGCGGAGGTCGCCCGCACCACGACCGGCGCGGACGGCAGCTACCTCTTCGAGGACGTGCCGCTCGGCACCTACACGGCCGGGTTCTCGGGGCTGCCCTCGGGCGCCCGGTTCACGTCACCCGGCGCGGGCGGCGACACCGGGGCCGACTCCGACGTCGACCCGGGCTCTGGGCGCACCGGACCCGTGGTCCTCACGCGCGATGCTCCGGAGCGGCTCGACGTCGACGCCGGCCTGGTCCGGCCCGTGGCAGGCCCGCCCGACCGACGCGACCCGACCCCCGTGCCCCGCAGGCCCGCGACGGCGCTGCCGGTCACGGGCGCCGAGATCGGGGCGACGATCGGTGCGGTGGTCCTGCTGGTCGTCGTCGGGTCCGTCCTCCTGGGGATGCGGAGGCGAGGACAGAGCGGCTGAGCGGCACCGTTTTTGCGTCGAGCCAGGTGATGGGCCCGGATCTGCGGTTCTCCCGCAGATCCGGGCCCATCACCTATGGGTGAAAAGAGGGTGAAACCCTTCCGGGGTAGATATCCCGTATATACCTTTCGGACCGTACGTGTGACGTCCACATACCCCGGGAGGAAGCATGCGCTCGACCGCCAGGTGGTTCCGACGATCCGTGGCCGCCCTCACAGCGGTGACAGTCCTGGCTCCGATGGTGGGAGCCACAGCACAGGCGAACGAGACACCCCTGTGGCAGACCGAGATCGCCCAGATCCCGTCCACCGAGTACAGCCGCGACGCACTGCACTACGTGACCGAGGCGACCGAGGCCCTGCGGCCCTGGGTCGGCCAGGACGGGCTCGACGTGTCCAGGCTCGAGCCCGTCCTGGCGGACGTCGGCACCCGTTACTACGACGGCGCGCGGTTCGCGTCGCGCGCCGACGCCGACGCCGCGTTCGACAACCTCACCCACTTCGAGTCCTTCCTCAAGTCCCGGATGACGGGCGCCTCACCGCCCGACGGAGATGCTGAGGTCGGCCACGTGACAGCCCTCGTCAGCTCGATGACCGGGGTGCGCCTGCTGGCGGACGCCGCGATCCAGGACGCCGACGCCACGATCGGGCCGTTCCGCTCGCCCGACCTGCCGGCCGACATCGAGGTCCCCGCCGGGATGGACCAGGCCTTCGCGCTGCTCGACAGCGCCGAGGCGGACCTCGCCAAGGCCGACGAGATGTTCCTCAAGGCCAACATCACGCCCGCGACGATCAACTCGGAGCGCGCCTGGAGCAACGGGTTCGCCGTCCTCGAGACGTTCGGCATCACGTACGACGGCGACCACGACCAGGACGGTCTCAAGGACGTCCTGGAGCTGATGTTCGGCTCCAGCCCCCTGCTCAGCGACTCCGACTTCGACGGCCTGACCGACAGCTTCGAGATCACCGAGCTGATCGGCTGGACCTGGCCGGGCAACCCCGACAGCGACGCTGACGGGCTCGGCGACGGCGCGGAGGACGTTGACGGTGACGGCCTGACCAATCTGCAGGAGCAGGAGCTCGGCACCTCGCCGACCAACCCGGACACCGACGGCGACCGGGTCAGCGACGGCGACGAGGTCGCCGCAGGCACGAACCCGCTCGTGCCCGACCAGCCGGACCCCGAGCCCGTCCCGCCCACGAACCTGCCACCTATCGAGACCCAGCCGACCGAGGCGGACACCGACGGCGACGGCCTCACGGACACCGACGAGTCGGACGACATCGGGTCGGACCCCGCGGACCCGGACAGTGACGGTGACGGTCTCAGCGACTCCGAGGAAGTCAACCTGGACATCAGCCCGCTCTCCACCGACACGGACGGGGACGGGCTGAGCGACGGCTACGAGGTGCAGAACGCCGCGGCCGAGGGCATCGACCCGGCCGTGTTCGACGAGCGGCTGAGCAAGTGGGACTACATCTCGGACTTCCTGCTCGGCATGTTCGCGGGCGAGTTCTCGCCGCGCGACTCCCTGGCGTGGCTCGCGGGGAACCTCTGCTCGGGGGCGCTGAGCTTCATCCCGGTCGTGGGGTGGATCGTCGGCGGAATCGCGGACATCCGCGACACCCTCGGCGCTGCGATCCACGGCGACTGGGTCGGCGCGGGCCTGAGCGTCACCGGCGTGGTGCCTTATGCGGGCGACGCCGTCGCGATCGTCGGGAAGATCCTGAAGTGGGTCAACCGGACCTTCAGCACGACGGCCATCCGGCCCTCCCGGTTCACCGAGGGCGTCTCCGACTTCATGCGACGGGACGACGTCCCCCGCTTCCTCAAGGTCGAGATCCTCGAGTCGATGCTCGGTGACGCGTGGACACCGCTGATGCGCTGGGCCGGTGACGACGTCGACGCCGCCAGGGCGGAGGACCTGCTCCTGCTCCTCTCGCGGAGCAGGAACCTCGATCTCCAGAAGCTCGGGTCGCAGCTGAACCACTCGCTGTCGCGGCCCGGGGCATCCGCGCCCTGGATGCGGGCCGACCCCGTCCCGGGCGGCAGGGACATCCCGGCGAACAAGGTCGGCGAGGTGTGGGTCGCCTCCGAGATCAGCACGCGGACGGGTCGCCAGGTCACGATCGACCCCGCCACCAACACGATCAAGGCGTCGGACGGCAGCGAACGGATCGTCGACGGGCTCGAGCACCTGGGAGACGGCCGCGTCGTCGCCCACGAGACCAAGACAGGCCTGACGAACCCGGACTGGACGTCGCACATCCTGGGGCAGTGCCAGAAGGACGCCCAGCTGCGGCGTGAGGGCAAGATCGTTGATGCCATCTGGCACTTCGTGGGCAACAACCGGGCTCTCGGCGACAGCGACGACCTGCTGGGCCGGTCGATCGGCATCCGCGACGAGGTGTTCGACTGCCTGACCGCCAACGGCATCGCGTTCATCATCCACCGCCCGAGCGGCGACGTGCTGCCGTAGTCCGGCGCCCGTACCGCGCCCAGGAGCCTCCTGGGCGCGGTACGGGCGTCAGTCCCAGTACGCCCGCCAGAACCGGTTGCCGAGAAGGCCGGCCGCGGTCTCGGTGAGACGGTCGCCGTAGATGTCGTGCTCGCTGTAGACGCGGAACTCGTGAGCCGTCTGGAGCGCCTCGTACCGCGACAGGGGTGGGCGCGCAACGCTGAGGCCTACCGAGTCGCCCGCCATCGTGAACACGCGGGCCCCGTACCGCTGCTCGAAGTAGCGCAGCGTCGCGGAGTGCTTGGAAGGGCGCGGGAAGGCCTCCCAGCCGGTGTACCCGATCACGCAGGGCGCCTGCCACGAGGACGAGGCCTCCAGGAGGAGGACGACCGGCGCGCTGGGAACCGTCGCGAGAAGCTCGACCCCCTCGTCCCGGGGGGTGATCTCCGGCCAGGGCTCCGCGCCGTCGACGTAGGCCACGACGTCGTCCCGGACCCACTCGCGGCTCCGGAGGGCGTTCTCGAAGTCCGCAGCCAGCTGCGCGGCCACGTCGAGGCGTAGCGAGACCGCCAGGTTCTCCTCGCTCGTGCGGCTCTGGTCAGGGCGCTCCGTGAACGCCCGGATGCTCTCGGCGTCCGTCACGATCGGTACCAGCCCGCTCGTGCTCGACGCGTCGGAGAGCCTCTTCCACCAGGAGTGCGCCTCGTCCCGTGCGACGCCGAACCCCTCGAGCACCCTCCCGTCGGCGAACGTCATCATCGGCTCGCGCTCGGGCAGGTCACGGTCGATATCCACCCGGACATCCTGACCGCACCCCCCGCCGACCGCAACGACCCGCGAGGACCGGCGCGCCCCTGCCTCGCATGCCGGGGCCCGAACCCGCCACGTGAGGCAGGATGGGACCCATGTTCCGCATCGGCCTCACAGGCGGTATCGCCGCCGGCAAGTCCGTCGTGGCGCGGCGTCTCGCCGAGCTCGGCGCCGTCGTCATCGACCACGACGTCCTCGCGCGCGAGGCGGTCGCCCCCGGGTCGGTGGGCCTGGAGGAGATCCTCCTGGCGTTCGGCGAGGGCGTCCTGACGGCCGACGGCGAGCTCGACAGACCCGCCCTCGGACGGATCGTCTTCGACGACGCCGCGGCGCGCGAACGGCTGGAGGGGATCGTCCACCCCGAGGTGCGCCGCCTGTCGGCGGAGCGCGAGGCGGCGGCGGGAGCGGCGCAACCGGGGGTCGTCGTCGTGCACGACATCCCGCTCCTCGTCGAGACCGGCCAGGCCGAGCACTTCCACCTCCTCGTGGTGGTGCACGCGCCCGCGGACCTGCGGGTGCAGCGCCTCGTCGCGTCCCGGGGCCTCGCCGAGGAGGAGGCGCGCTCCCGGGTCGCGGCCCAGGCGTCGGACGACGAGAGGCTCGCGGTCGCGGACGTGACGCTCGACGGCACCGGCACCGAGGACGAGCTCCGCGGGCAGGTCGACGCCCTGTGGGCGCGCGTGGCCGAGGAGATCGCGCAGGAGACCGACGCCGAGGCGAGCGCGTGAGGCCCACCGTCCTGGTGACGGGCTTCGAGCCGTTCGGCGGCGACCCGGTCAACTCGTCGTGGGAGGCCGTCCGCCTGCTCGCCGAGCTCTGGGACGCCGACGTCGAGGGCGCCGACCTGGCGACCGCCGTCCTCCCCGTCACCTTTGGCGACGCTCCGACGGCGCTCGCCACTGCCGTGGCGGAGGCCCGGCCGTCCGTGGTCGTCGCCGTCGGTCTGGCCGGCGGCGCGGCCGACGTCCGGCTGGAGCGCGTGGCGATCAACGTCGCCGACGCGCGCATCCCCGACAACGGCGGCGCGCAGCCCGTCGACGAGCCCCTCGACCCGCAGGGTCCCGCCGCCGCCTTCACGGGCCTCCCCGTCAAGGCCGCGCTCGCGGCCCTGCGGGAGGCGGGCATCCCCGCCGTGGTCTCGAACACCGCGGGGACGTACGTCTGCAACGCCACGTTCTACGCCCTCATGCGGGCGGCCGAGGGCGCCGACGGCGTCCTGGCCGGCTTCGTGCACGTCCCCCGTACCGCGGAGGAGGAGGCCGACGCCGCCGCAGCCCTCCCGGTCGCGACGCTCGCCGAGGCCCTGAGGATCGTCGTGCGCACCACGCTCGACGTGTCCGCGGGCCGGCTGACGGAGCCGGCGCTCGCGGCGGGGGCCGAGCACTGACCCGAGGATGTCAGTGGGTCGCCGTACCGTAGTGACATGCGACCCGTGACCGACCTGCAGCGCACGGTGGCCCCGTTCGAGGTCATCTCCGAGTACACGCCGAGCGGTGACCAGCCCACGGCGATCGCCGATCTCTCCTCCCGGATCCAGGCGGGGGAGAAGGACGTGGTGCTCCTCGGCGCCACCGGCACGGGCAAGAGCGCCACCACGGCGTGGCTGATCGAGAAGCTGCAGCGGCCCACCCTGGTGATGGCACCCAACAAGACGCTGGCCGCGCAGCTCGCGACGGAGTTCCGGGAGCTGCTGCCCAACAACGCGGTCGAGTACTTCGTCTCGTACTACGACTACTACCAGCCCGAGGCGTACATCGCGCAGACGGACACCTACATCGAGAAGGACTCGTCGATCAACGACGAGGTGGAGCGGCTCCGCCACTCGGCCACGAGCTCGCTGCTGACCCGCCGGGACGTCATCGTGGTCGCATCGGTGTCGTGCATCTACGGCCTGGGCACGCCGCAGGAGTACGTGGACCGCATGGTGCGCCTCGACGTCGGGGACGTCGTGGACCGCGACCAGCTGCTGCGCAGGTTCGTGACCATGCAGTACACGCGCAACGACCTGGCGTTCACCCGTGGCACGTTCCGGGTCCGCGGCGACACCGTCGAGATCATCCCGGTGTACGAGGAGCTCGCGATCCGGATCGAGATGTTCGGCGACGAGATCGAGTCGATCCAGACGCTGCACCCGCTGACGGGAGACGTGATCCGTCAGGAGAAGAGCGTCTACCTGTTCCCGGCCACGCACTACGTCGCCGGGCCGGAGCGCATGGAGCGGGCCCTCGTCGGCATCGAGGCCGAGCTGGAGGAGCGGCTCGCCGAGCTCGAGCGCCAGAACAAGCTGCTCGAAGCGCAGCGGCTGCGCATGCGCACCACGTACGACATCGAGATGATGCGCCAGATCGGTACCTGCAACGGCATCGAGAACTACTCCCGGCACATCGACGGCCGCGAGGCGGGTACCGCCCCCAACACGCTCCTCGACTACTTCCCGGAAGACTTCCTGCTCGTCATCGACGAGTCGCACGTGACGGTCCCGCAGATCGGAGCCATGTTCGAGGGCGACATGTCGCGCAAGCGCAGCCTCGTGGACCACGGCTTCCGCCTGCCGAGCGCCATGGACAACCGGCCGCTCCGGTGGGAGGAGTTCGTCGAGCGCATCGGGCAGACGGTCTACCTGTCGGCCACGCCGGGCGCCTACGAGGTGTCCCAGTCGGACGGCGTGGTGGAGCAGATCATCCGGCCCACCGGCCTCATCGACCCCGAGGTGGTGGTGAAGCCGACGACCGGCCAGATCGACGACCTCCTCCACGAGATCCGCGAACGTGTGGAGCGCAACGAGCGCGTCCTGGTCACCACGCTGACCAAGAAGATGGCAGAGGACCTGACGGACTACTTCCTCGAGAAGGACGTGCGGGTCCGCTACCTGCACTCGGAGGTGGATACGCTCCGCCGGGTCGAGCTGCTGCGCGAGCTCCGGTTCGGCGAGTACGACGTGCTGGTGGGGATCAACCTCCTCCGCGAGGGTCTCGACCTGCCCGAGGTGTCGCTGGTGGCGATCCTGGATGCCGACAAGGAGGGCTTCCTGCGCTCCGGCAGGTCGTTGATCCAGACCATCGGCCGCGCCGCCCGTAACGTGTCCGGCCAGGTGCACATGTACGCGGACCGGATCACGCCCGCCATGGCCCAGGCCATCGAGGAGACCAGCCGGCGCCGTGAGAAGCAGGTGGCGTACAACCTGGCCAACGGGGTGGACCCCACGCCGCTGCGCAAGAAGATCGCCGACGTGACGGACATGCTCGCGCGCGAGGACCTGGACACGGCGGAGCTCCTGGCGGGCGGCTACCGCAAGCCGGGCGGCCGCGGCAAGGCTCCGGTCCCCGGCTCGCCGAAGGAGGGCGCCACCACGGGCAACCGGCTCTCCGGCGCTGCGGCGAGCGAGCTGGCGGAGCTGATCCAGGAACTCACGGCCCAGATGCACGGCGCCGCGGCGGAGCTGCAGTTCGAGGTCGCCGCCCGTCTGCGCGACGAGATCTCCGGGCTGAAGAAGGAGCTCCGGCAGATGCAGGCGGCCACGGCCTGAGCTGCCCTGTGACTCAGCCCACGGAGCGCACCGCCACATACGTCCCGTAGTATGACTCCCCGTTGGAGGGGAGTACTCCCGTCGTGCGGTGAGGTCGTCAATACGGTCGCCAGAGTTGTCGACCCGGTCTCATCGGCTCGCAGGTGCGTCCCGGCCGAGCAAGGCTCAGGCTGGTCGTAGCGAGCGGAGAAGACCTCCGGTGCCCCGTCATGTACCGGAGGTTGGCGCGCCCGTGTGGCGACCTCCTTTCCCTGGAAGGAAACTGAATGATCCACGAGCTACCTGTGGGGTTCGAGGTGACGGCACTCATCGCCGTCGTCGTGCTCCTCGTACTCGACCTGCTGATCGTCGGACGACGTCCGCACGTGCCGAGCATGAAGGAGAGCGCCCTCTGGGTGGGCTTCTACGTGGGGCTCGCGGTGATCTTCGGCGGCATCGTGTGGGCGGTCGGCGGGGCGAGCCCCGCGGGCGAGTTCTATGCCGGCTGGCTCACGGAGTACTCCCTGAGCGTCGACAACCTCTTCGTGTTCGTCATCATCATGTCCCGCTTCGCGGTGCCCCGTGACCAGCAGCAGCGCGTGCTGATGATCGGCATCATCATGGCGCTCGTCATGCGCGGCGCCTTCATCCTGGCCGGCGCGGCCATCATCGAGCGCTACACCGCCGTCTTCTACATCTTCGGCGCGTTCCTCATCTACACCGCCATCAACATGGTGCGCCACAAGGAAGAGGAAGAGGAGTACAAGGAGAACGCCCTGATCCGCAACGTGCGCCGGGTCCTGCCGATGCACAACGCCTACGACGGCAAGAAGGTCCGCACGGTCGTCGACGGAAAGCGCCTCTTCACGCCGATGCTCGTCGTCTTCGTGGCGATCGGCTCCACCGACCTGCTCTTCGCCTTCGACTCCATCCCGGCGATCTTCGGCCTCACGAAGGACCCGTTCATCGTCTTCACGGCGAACGTGTTCGCGCTCATGGGCCTGCGCCAGCTCTACTTCCTGCTCGGCGGCCTCCTGGAGCGGCTGGTCTACCTCCCGCTCGCCCTGGCGTTCATCCTGGGCTTCATCGGCGTCAAGCTCATCCTCGAGGCCCTGCACACCAACACGCTGCCGTTCCTCAACGGCGGACACGGGTTCCACTGGGCGCCGGAGGTGCCGATCTGGCTGTCGCTCACGGTCATCGTGGCGTCGCTCGCCGTCGGCACGGTGGCGAGCCTGATCAAGATGCGCCACGAGGAGCGTGTGGCGGCTCGCGTCGGCGAGTGACCCCAGCGGCCGCAGGCCGCTCTCCCTCGCGCTGCCCGACGGCGTCCCGCGCACCCAGGTGCGCGGGACGCCGTCGGCGTCTGCCCGCTGGGCGCGGCGACGGTCGGGCGCGGCGCCGTCAGGAGGCGAAGCCGCCGATGACGACGTTCCACTCCCGGACGTCGCGCCCCGCGACGAGGCCGGCCTCGACGAACGGGTCGGCGTCGACGAGCGCGTCGAGCGCGTCGCGGGAGGCGGCCTCGAAGATGAGGAGCGCGCCGTCGGGGACACCCGCGACGGGGGCCAGCGGCCCGGAGGCGCGCACGACGCCGTCGTCGGCCAGGCCTGACAGGTAGGTGCGGTGGTCGGCGCGGACGGCGTCCCGCTGGGCGGTGTCGTCGGTGTAGGTGTAGGTCACGGCGTAGGTAGGCACGGACTCATCCAACCACCGGCACGACGGCGTCCGCCCCCGGCACGACGGCGCCCGCCCACCCGAGGGGTGGGCGGGC
Source organism: Antribacter gilvus (assembly GCF_003946865.1). GTDB lineage: Bacteria > Actinomycetota > Actinomycetes > Actinomycetales > Cellulomonadaceae > Antribacter > Antribacter gilvus. Next base: position 38,090 of record NZ_QXTH01000012.1, on the reverse strand, counting down.
GCCGTCGGAGTGCTAGCGCGAGGTCACTTCTCCCCGTCGGCGAGGGCCACGAGAGCAGCCGCCTTGGAGGCGTACTTCCAGTTGCCCAGCTCGGCGATCGTCGTGATCTTGAGCCCTGCGAGGATCTCGTCGTGCTTCACGGTGAGGCCCTCGAGCGCCGACGGCGGCGCCTGCAGGATCTCAGCGATCGACTTGTCCTCGTACGCCTTGTCCACCAGCTTCTTGATGTTCACGCCCACGGGAGTACCTTTCGGGTGAGGTGTCAGAGTTGACGCCTGGAAGCATGTCCCGGGACGTCACCCTCTGCAACAGGTGGCGCCGACGACAGCCGGGCGGTCACCAGCCCCGTGCCCGCCACTCGTCGAGGTGGGGGCGCTCGCGGCCCAGCGTCGTGTCCTTGCCGTGGCCCGGGTAGACCCAGGTGTCGTCGCCGAAGCGGTCGAAGAGCCGGTCCGTGACGTCGCCGAGGAGCTGCGCGAAGCGCTCAGGGTCCTGCTGGGTGTTGCCCACCCCGCCCGGGAACAGGCTGTCGCCGGTGAAGAGGTGAACCCGGTGCGCGACGGCGCCCGGCGCGTGCGCCCCTGCGGGCTCCGTGTACGCGTAGGTGACAGACCCCGGGGTGTGCCCGCGGAGGTGGATCACGTCCAGGGCCACCTCGCCGAAGGTGACGCGGTCGCCGTGGTGCAGCGGCGTCTCGACCCGCACGCCCGTGGCGGCCTCGATCGCTCCGGCGTCCTCCGCGCCGGCGACGGTCCGTGCCCCGGTGACCTCGACGACGTCGGACAGCGCGCCCAGGTGGTCGCGGTGCTGGTGCGTGGTGGCGACCACGTCCAGCGGCGGGCCCTGGTCCAGCGGGCCCTCGCCGGGGCCGTCGCCCTCTGCCTCGTCGACGAGGTCCATGAGGCGCTGGGCGTCCGCGGCGGCGTCGATCAGGAGCTGCGCGCCGGTGCGCCGGCACGTGAGCAGGTAGGCGTTGTTGTCCGCCGGACCGACAGAGACCTTGCGGATCACGAGCCGGTCGAGCTCGCGCACGTCGGCGGCGCAGTCCGGGAAGACGTCGCCGGTGTAGCCGGGGTAGTCGCTCATGCAGCCAGTTTGTCAGGTTCGTCTTGACCTTGCCGGGAGACGAATGTGACATAGAACAGGCGTGCGAATCTCGCGGCGGGGCCGTACCATATTGCGGTGAGCAACCGCCTCGTCGTGTCCGGCGCCCGTGAGCACAACCTGAAGAACGTGGACCTGGATCTCCCCAGGGACAAGCTCATCGTGTTCACCGGCCTGTCCGGTTCCGGCAAGTCCTCGCTGGCGTTCGACACGATCTTCGCGGAGGGCCAGCGCCGCTATGTCGAGTCGCTGTCCGCCTACGCGCGGCAGTTCCTGGGCCAGATGGACAAGCCCGACGTCGACTTCATCGAGGGCCTCTCGCCCGCGGTGTCGATCGACCAGAAGTCGACCAACCGGAACCCGCGGTCGACCGTCGGCACCATCACCGAGGTCTACGACTACCTGCGCCTGCTCTACGCGCGCGCCGGCACGCAGTTCTGCCCGGTCTGCGGCGAGAAGGTCCAGTCGCAGACGCCGCAGCAGATCGTCGACCGCGTGCTCGAGCTGCCCGAGGGCACCCGCTACCAGGTCCTGGCACCCGTGGTCCGCGGCCGCAAGGGCGAGTACTCCGACCTCTTCAAGGAGCTGCAGGCCAAGGGCTTCGCGCGCGCCCGGGTGGACGGCGAGGTGGTCCAGCTCACGGAGCCGCCCACGCTCGAGAAGAAGCTCAAGCACGACATCGAGGTGGTCGTGGACCGCCTCGTGTCCCGCGAGGGCGTGCAGCGCCGCCTCACCGACTCCGTCGAGACCGCGCTGGGCCTCGCCGGCGGCCTCGTGATGATCGAGCTGGTCGACGCCGACATCGACGACCTGGACCGCGTCCGCAAGTACTCCGAGAAGCGGGCCTGCCCCAACGAGCACCCGCTGGCCCTCGACGAGATCGAGCCGCGCACCTTCTCCTTCAACGCGCCCTACGGCGCCTGCCCGGAGTGCACGGGCATCGGCTTCCGGCTCGAGGTCGACCCCGAGCTGATCGTCCCCGACGAGGAGAAGTCGCTGCGCGAGGGCGCCATCGTGCCGTGGGCCCAGACGTCGTCCGAGTACTTCGAGCGGGTCCTGACGGCGCTCGCGGAGGAGCTGGGCTTCTCCATGGACGCGCCGTGGCGCGCTCTGCCACAGCGGGCCAAGGACTCGGTGCTGTACGGGCGCGACCACCAGGTCCACGTGAAGTACAAGAACCGCTGGGGGCGCGAGCGCCAGTACTCCACCGGGTTCGAGGGCGCGGTGACGTTCCTCCAGCGCCGCCACCTGGAGACGGACTCCGACTGGTCGAAGGAGAAGTACGAGGCCTTCATGCGTGAGGTCCCGTGCCCCGTCTGCAAGGGCGACCGCCTCAAGCCCGAGGTCCTCGCGGTCAAGGTGGACGGCCGGTCCATCGCCGACGTGTGCCGCCTGCCGATCGTCGAGGCCGCGGAGTTCCTGAAGGGCATCGAGCTGGGCGTGCGCGAGCAGCAGATCGCCGCCGAGGTGCTCAAGGAGATCCACGCCCGGCTCGGCTTCCTGCTGGACGTCGGCCTCGACTACCTGTCGCTCGAGCGGCCCGCCGGGACCCTGTCCGGCGGCGAGGCGCAGCGCATCCGCCTGGCCACCCAGATCGGTTCGGGCCTCGTGGGCGTGCTCTACGTCCTGGACGAGCCGTCGATCGGCCTCCACCAGCGGGACAACCGCCGCCTCATCGAGACCCTGACCCGGCTGCGGGACCTGGGAAACACCCTCATCGTCGTCGAGCACGACGAGGACACGATCCGTACGGCCGACTGGATCGTCGACGTCGGCCCGGGCGCCGGCGAGCACGGCGGTCGCGTGGTGCACTCCGGCGACTACGCGGGGCTGCTGGAGGCCCCCGAGTCCGTGACGGGGGCTTACCTCTCCGGTCGGCGCACGGTCCCGGTCCCGGCGGTCCGCCGTCCTGCGGACCCGAAGCGGGTCGTCAGCGTGGTGGGCGCCCGCGAGCACAACCTGACGGGGATCGACGTGTCGTTCCCGCTCGGCGTGTTCACGGCGATCACGGGCGTCTCGGGCTCCGGCAAGTCCACGCTCGTGAACTCGATCCTCTACACGGTGCTGGCGAACGAGCTGAACGGCGCACGCCGGCCGGCCGGCCGGCACACCCGCGTCACCGGTATGGAGCACCTCGACAAGGTGGTGCACGTGGACCAGGGGCCGATCGGTCGTACCCCGCGGTCCAACCCCGCCACGTACACGGGTGTGTGGGACCGGATCCGCAAGATCTTCGCGGAGACCGAGGAGGCCAAGGTGCGGGGCTACGGGCCCGGCCGCTTCTCCTTCAACGTCAAGGGCGGTCGCTGCGAGGCCTGCTCCGGCGACGGCACGATCAAGATCGAGATGAACTTCCTGCCGGACGTCTACGTCCCCTGCGAGGTGTGCCACGGGGCGCGCTACAACCGCGAGACGCTCGAGGTGCACTTCAAGGGCAAGACGGTCGCCGACGTGCTCGACATGCCGATCGAGGAGGCCGCGGAGTTCTTCGCCGCGTTCCCGGCGATCTCCCGGTTCATGAAGACCCTGGTCGACGTCGGGCTCGGCTACGTCCGCCTCGGACAGCCGGCACCCACCCTGTCCGGCGGTGAGGCGCAGCGCGTCAAGCTCGCCGCGGAGCTGCAGAAGCGGTCGACCGGCCGGACGATCTACGTCCTGGACGAGCCCACGACCGGCCTGCACTTCGAGGACATCCGCAAGCTCCTGGGGGTGCTGCAGTCGCTCGTCGACAAGGGCAACACCGTCCTGGTGATCGAGCACAACCTCGACGTCATCAAGAACGCGGACTGGGTGATCGACATGGGCCCCGAGGGTGGTTCGGGCGGTGGCCGTGTGGTCGCGGAGGGCACGCCCGAGCAGATCGCGCAGGTACCGGAGAGCCACACGGGCCGGTTCCTGGCCGATGCGCTCGACGGGCACCCGCCGGTGGAGCAGCCGCCGTCGAACGGCGCCGCCAAGCGCAAGCCGAAGGTGGCGGTGACGGCCGGGGCGTGACAGCGTCCGCGCGCGCGACGCCGGCGGGGTTCCTCAGACCGGTCGTGGTGCGCCACACGGTTTCGCAGGTGGTGAAGCCGGCTGACCCAGTAGCGGATGACGCCCGGGTCCTGGTGGTACGGGAACGTCTGGCCCAACGCCTCGCGCCAGAGCACATCCTGAGCGCGCTTCCGTGACCGACTGGCCCCGGCGTCGGGCAGGAGGCTCGCCCAGGTTCCGAACGTCAGGTTCGCCACGAGGTCGTCATGCGTGACGGGGAGTCCCCTGCGAGGGTGGGTCGCCTGGCGGGCGTCGCGGTTCTCGGTGGCTCGGCGAAGTGCACGGGCGTGCGTGCTGCAGAGCCTGCCCTGCCGGACCGTGTTGAGCAGGCCGTGCAGCGGAGCGGCGGGGCGGAGGCCGGAACGCTTGCGAGGCGGAAAGCGGCACTGTTGATCTCCTCATCAGAGACGCGGGCTTGAGACCGCGTGAATACATTGAGCCAACCCCCCGGATCCTCGGATCCGGGGGGCGCTTACATTTTCGGACCTCTAGCCGGGTTCCGCGCGCTGGGCCGCGTCGCTGTGGAAAAGCCGGTGGCACGGGGCGGCCTCACTCAGCGCACCCCAGAGGGTGACAAAACGCTTAGGCGCGTGGCCGGCCCCGGAGCCGCGGACGAACCTTGCGTCGACAGCCGCACGACGACGCCGTCGTGCCCGACGCGAAGGAGGACGCCCTGTGCGTTCCATGCTGACGAAGTCGTTCGCCCTGCTCATCGGCCTGACGGTCGCCGGGCTTGCTGCCGCGGGCCCGGCCGCTGCGGCCCCTGCGCCCCAGCCGTCCGGTCCGGTGCCCACCAAGACGGTGACGCAGACCAACAAGGTGCTCGTCGCGTCGATGCGTATCGACACCCCGTACGGCTCGAACGAGGCGTGCGGCCGCGCCTCGGCGTCGTACATGATCAGCGGCCCGTGGACCGAGTACAAGTGCTCCGGCTACGACTACACCTGGTACCTGCGGCTGTACGAGTACCGCACGGAGACGGTCCAGGTGCAGGTGCCGATGACCTGGCAGGTCGTGGCGCAGGGGTGGGGTGGTTCGTTCTCCTCGTTGTCGTCGTGCGAGAGCTCGGGCCGGCTCGCGATCACCCAGCCCGCCACCACCTGGAACGGATACACCTGCGGCAGCGTGTACGTGAACACGTGGGGGCTCTACCTGCTCCGCAGCGCCTGGGCGTGACGATCCGCCGTCGGCCGGGGTGAGCGACGACGCCCCGGCCGACGGCGTGCCGCCCCAGCCCTGGCCCTCCGGGCTCCCCGCCCCTAGGGTGGCGAGCATGAGCGGAGCCCTCCACGACTATTCCGTGACGGTGGCCTGGACGGGAGCGGGGGAGCGGGGCACGGCGTCGTACACCGCCTACTCCCGGGACCACGACGTCCTCCTGCCGCACAAGCCGCCGCTGCCCGGGTCGAGCGATCCCGCCTACCGGGGCGACCCGCACCGGTACAGCCCTGAAGAGCTCTTCGTCGCGAGCCTGTCGCAGTGCCACATGCTGTGGTTCCTGCACCTCGCGGCCGAGTCGGGCCTGGTGGTGCGGGACTACACCGACGAGGTGACAGGCACCATGCGGGTCGAGGCCCGCGGTGAAGGCCAGTTCACGGACGTGACGCTGCGCCCGCGGGTGATCGCTGACCCGGGCGAGATGTCCACGGACGAGCACATCGCCGCGCTGCACCACCGGGCGCACGCGATGTGCTTCATCGCGCGGTCGGTGAACTTCCCGGTGCGCGTGGAGCCGGTCCCGGTGCGCCTCGCCGCCTGAAACCCCGCCGCCTGAGGCCTCGCCGCCTGAAACCCCGCCGCCTCGGCGGGGGCCACGACGAGGGCAACGGCACAGCCGTGCCGAGCGTCCTGGGTGGTGAGGGCAGCCGTCGGGGCGCCCGAGGAGGAGGACCATCGTGCGTACCCGGATCCTGACCGCGTCCCTCGTGGGGGCCGCACTGGCCCTGACGGCGGCCTGCGCGAGCCCGGTCGAGGGCCCCGGCGGCACGCCCGGGGCGAGCCCGTCGGGCGCGCCGGGCAGCAACGCGCCGGGCACCAGCGCCCCGGCGTCGGAGCCGGCCGTGAGCGAGCCGGGCGCGTCCCCGGCAGCACCCGGTGGCACGATGCCGGTCGAGGACGGTTACCAGCCGTCGTGGTTCGAGGGCACAGCGTGGTCGTGCGGCATGCCGGAGACGGAGCTGGTGCCGGCGGAGAAGGAGTACCGCCTCGTCGTGGCGGGGGCGGTGACGGACGTGGTGAACGGCGAGCCTTCGCACACCACGGACAGGTTCCTCCCGGTCCGCCTCGAGGGCCCGGCCGGTGCCGTGTGGGTGAGCCCGCCGGAGACCGTCTGGACGCAGGACGGGGTCGTGGTGCACCTCCCGGCGCTGGCCGACTCCGGCCCGGTCGAGGTGGAGCCGGGCGGCGAGCTGGCCGGCGTGCTGCGCCCTCTCTCGCACTGCCTGCCCGGACCCGAGACCGGGGGCATGACCACCTACGAGACGCCGATGGCCGCGGGCGAGTACCAGGTCCGCGCGTTCGTCGAGGTGCAGCCGGCCAGCTCCCCGCGCCGGTTCCTGCTGAGCGAGCCCGTGGCCGTGGTGGTGACGGCGGACGGAGTGTCAGAGTCCTGAAATAGGCTCGTCCGCATGGCCGATCCCGCCACCTACCGTCCCGCCTCCGGGGAGATCCCCACGTCGCCCGGTGTCTACCGGTTCCGCGACGAGCACGGCCGCGTCATCTACGTGGGCAAGGCGAAGAACCTGCGCTCGCGGCTGGGGAACTACTTCCAGGACGTGGCGAACCTCCACGAGCGCACGCAGCGGATGGTGACCACCGCCGCGTCCGTCGAGTGGACGGTGGTGGGCACCGAGGTCGAGGCGCTCGCGCTGGAGTACTCGTGGATCAAGGAGTTCGATCCGCGGTTCAACGTCAAGTACCGGGACGACAAGTCGTACCCGTACCTGGCGGTCACGATGGGCGAGCTGGTCCCGCGCGCGCAGGTCATGCGGGGAGCCAAGCGCCCGGGCACCCGGTACTTCGGGCCGTACGGGCACGCCTGGGCCATCCGGGAGACCCTCGACCTGCTGCTGCGCGTCTTCCCTGTCCGGACGTGCTCCGCGGGCGTGTACAAGCGCGCCCAGCAGACGGGCCGGCCGTGCCTCCTCGGCTACATCGACAAGTGCTCGGCGCCGTGCGTGGGCCGGATCAGCACGGACGACCACCGCGCCCTCGCAGCCGACTTCTGCGACTTCATGGCGGGCGACACCGCCCGGTTCGAACGGCGGCTCACGCAGCGCATGCAGGAGGCCGCGGCGTCGATGGAGTACGAGCAGGCCGCCCGCCTGCGCGACGACATCCAGGCGCTGCGCCGCGCCACCGAGAAGAACGCGGTGGTGCTCGGCGACGCCACGGACGCCGACGTGTTCGCGCTCGTCGGCGACGACCTGGAGGCCGCGATCCAGGTCTTCCACGTCCGCGGCGGCCGCATCCGCGGCCAGCGCGGCTGGGTGGTGGAGAAGGTCGAGGACGTCACGGACGCGGAGCTGGTGGAGCACCTGCTCCAGCAGGTCTACGGCCAGGTGGACGACGACGTCGCGGCCGCCTCGGGCGGTGACGCCGGCTCCGCCCGGGCGGCCGCACGGGACGCAGTGCCCCGCGAGGTGCTCGTCCCCGTGCTCCCGCCGGACCTGGACCAGGTCACCACCTGGCTCAGCGGGCTGCGCGGCGCGCGGGTGGACGTGCGCGTACCCCAGCGGGGCGACAAGCGGGAGCTCGCGGAGACGGTCCGCAAGAACGCGGAGCACGCGCTCGCGCTGCACCGGACCCGCCGGGCCGGCGACCTCACCACCCGCAGCCAGGCGCTGCGCGAGATCCAGGAGGCGTTGAGCCTGGACTCCGCGCCGCTGCGCATCGAGTGCTACGACGTGTCGCACACCCAGGGCACGTACCAGTCCGCGTCCATGGTCGTGTTCGAGGACGGGCTGCCGCGCAAGAGCGAGTACCGGTCGTTCAGCGTGCGCGGCCCCGAGGGCGAGGGCGCGCGCGACGACACCTCGGCGATGCACGAGGTCATCACCCGTCGCTTCCGCCGCTACCTGCAGGACCGGCTGGCGTCGGGCGAGGTAGAGGTGGACGACCGGGTGGACGCGGACGAGGCACCGGCCCCGGAGGCACGGACGCCGCGGTCCGGCGAGGTCCCGGCGGACGCGCCGCCCGAGCGGCCCCGCTTCGCCTACCCGCCCAACCTCGTGGTGGTCGACGGCGGCCCGCCCCAGGTCGCCGCCGCCGCCCGGGCGCTGGAGGAGCTCGGCATCACGGACGTCGCCCTCTGCGGGCTCGCCAAGCGGCTCGAGGAGGTCTGGGTGCCGGGGGACGAGTACCCCGTCATCCTCCAGCGCTCGTCCGAGGGCCTGTACCTGCTGCAGCGCGTGCGGGACGAGGCGCACCGGTTCGCCATCAGCCAGCACCGCAAGCGGCGCAGCAAGGGCATGACGGCGTCGGTGCTCGACGACGTCCCGGGGCTGGGCCCCGCCCGCAAGAAGACGCTGCTGACGCACTTCGGCTCCCTCAAGCGGCTGCGCGCCGCGAGCGTCGAGGAGATCGCCAGCGTGCGCGGCATGGGCGACAAGACGGCGCGAGCGGTCCTCGACGCCCTGAACAGCGACGGGAGTTCGAACGCGGCCCCGAGCCCTGGCATGCTGGGTACATGAGCGAGCCGTCCCCTATCACCGCCCCGAACGGGATCGCCGCCATCGAGGCCGCGGCCCCCGCTCCCGAGCGCACCGAGCCGGAGGTGCTGATCATCACCGGCATGTCGGGCGCCGGGCGCTCGCGTGCCGCGGCGGTGGTGGAGGACCTCGACTGGTACGTGGTCGACAACCTCCCGCCGATGATGCTCGTCCCCATGGTCGACCTCATGGCCAAGGGCTCGTCGATCGAACGCGTGGCCGCCGTCGTGGACGTCCGCGGCCGGCAGTTCTTCGCGGAGCTCGACAAGGTGCTGGCCCACATGTCCGAGGCCGGCGTGTTCTACCGGATCCTCTACCTGGACGCGTCCGACGAGGTGCTCGTGCGCCGCTACGAGCAGGTGCGCCGCCCCCACCCGCTGCAGGGCGAGGGCCGGATCCTCGACGGCATCGCCGAGGAGCGTCGCCTCCTCGCGAGCCTCGCCGAGCGGGCCGACGTGGTCATCGACACGTCCGACCTCAACGTCCACGACCTCGCGCGCGAGATCCGCGCCGCGCTGTCCGACGGCAACCCCGAGGCGCTGCGCGTCAACCTCCTCTCGTTCGGCTTCAAGTACGGCATCCCCCTGGACGCCGACCACGTCGTGGACGTGCGCTTCCTGGCGAACCCGTACTGGATCACCGAGCTGCGGCACCTCACGGGCCGCGACGCCCCCGTCCGCGACTACGTGCTCGCGCGGCCCGGCGCCCGCGACTTCGTGGACCGGTACGTGGCGGCCCTCGAGCCTGTCCTCGCCGGCTACCTCCACGAGGAGAAGCGCTACGTGACGATCGCCGTGGGGTGCACCGGCGGGAAGCACCGGTCCGTCGCGATGGCCGACGCCGTCGCCGACCGCCTGCGCGCAGCCGGGCACCGCGTGACCGTCACCGCCCGGGACCTGGGACGCGAATGAGCACGCCGTTGCCCCCGGGTGGCCCGGGCACGAGCTGGGCGTCCGGCACCACGTCGCGGCCGGAGTGGAGCCGCAACCCGGCGGTGGTCGCCCTCGGCGGCGGCCACGGCCTCTCGGCGAGCCTCTCCGCGCTGCGCCTGATGTCCGACCGGCTCACGGCGATCGTGACGGTCGCCGACGACGGCGGGTCGTCGGGCCGGCTCCGGGAGGAGCTGGACGTGCTCCCGCCCGGCGATCTGCGGATGGCGCTCGCGGCCCTCTGCGACGACTCGGAGTGGGGGCAGACGTGGAGCGGGCTGCTGCAGCACCGGTTCACGTCCACGGGCGACCTCGACCGGCACGCGGTGGGCAACCTGCTCATCGTCGCGCTCTGGGAGCGGCTGGGTGACACCGTGGCCGGGCTTGACTGGGTGGGGCGGCTGCTCGGGGCGCGGGGGCGTGTCCTGCCGATGGCGTCCGTGCCGCTCGTCGTCGAGGCGGACGTGCGGCGCGGTCCGGTCGACGGGCCGCTGGAGACCGTGGTGGGGCAGAGCAAGGTCGCGGTGACGGACGGGCGGATCGAGCAGCTCCGGCTCCTGCCCGCCGACCCGCCGGCCCCGCCCGAGGCCGTCCAGGCCGTCCTCGACGCCGACTGGGTCGTGCTGGGGCCGGGGTCCTGGTATTCGTCGGTCCTGGTGCACCTCCTGGTCCCGGAGCTCGCGGCGGCCCTGCACGAGACGACCGCACGGCGCTGCGTCACCCTCAACCTGTCGGCGGACACCGGGGAGACGGCGGGGCTCACCGCGATCGACCACCTGGAGGCCCTGCACAAGCACGCCCCCGGCCTGCGGGTGGACGCGGTGCTCGCCGACCCGTCGGCCGTCGAGGACGTGACGGGCCTGTCCGACGCCGCGGCGTCGATGGGTGCGCGGCTGCTGATGCGCCAGGTGCGTCGCGGCGACGGCACGGCGCGGCACGACTCGCTGCGCCTGGCCGCGGCCTACCGGGACGTGTTCGACGGCGTGCTGGGGGACGTGTAGCCGAGTTTATCCGCGCGTCGCGCCAGACACGCCGGGACATTTCGCCCTCTTGACCGCGATTCCACCCGCCCTGACCCTTGCTGCCATGGCAGGATGACCGCATGGCGCTCACGGCACAGGTCAAGGAGGAGCTCGCGCGGGTCAAGGTGGCCAGGACCTCGTGCCGCAAGGCAGAGGTTTCGGCGACCCTGCGCTTCTCCGGTGGCCTGCACATCATCTCCGGTCGCGTGGTCATCGAGGCGGAGCTCGACACCGAGCTGGCGGCCGCGAGGCTCCGGCACGCGATCCACGACCTCTACGGTCACACGAGCGAGCTGATCGTGGTGCAGGCCGGCGGCCTGCGCAAGAGCAGCCGCTACGTGGTCCGGGTGGTCCGCGAGGGCGAGTCGCTCGCCCGGCAGACCGGCCTGCTGGACGTCCGTGGACGCCCCGTGCGGGGCCTCGCCCCCGAGGTGGTCTCCGCGGGGGTCCCCGAGGCCGAGGCGGTCTGGCGGGGCGCGTTCCTGGCGCACGGCTCGCTCACCGAGCCGGGCCGCTCCATGGCGCTCGAGGTGACGAGCCCGGGGCCCGAGGCGGCGCTGGCCCTCGTGGGGGCGGCGCGCAGGCTCGGCGTCTCGGCGAAGTCGCGAGAGGTGCGGGGAGTCGACCGGGTCGTGATCCGGGACGGCGACGCGATCGCCACGATGCTCCAGCGCATCGGCGCCACCGACACCCTCACCGTGTGGGAGGAGCGCCGCGCGCGCCGCGAGGTGCGCGGCACGGCCAACCGGCTCGCGAACTTCGACGACGCCAACCTGCGCCGGTCCGCCCGTGCGGCGGTCGCCGCGGGGGCACGTGTCCAGCGGGCGTTCGAGATCCTGGGCGACGAGGTCCCGGAGCACCTGCGCGAGGCGGGGGAGCTGCGCCTGGCGCACAAGCAGGCCTCGCTCGAGGAGCTCGGCCGGCTGGCCGACCCGCAGCTGTCGAAGGACGCCGTCGCGGGCCGGATCCGGCGCCTCCTCTCGACCGCCGACAAGCGTGCTGCGGACCTCGGGATCCCCGACACCGAGGCCGGTCTGAGCCCGGACCTGCTCGATCTGTGAGACGCCCGCCCCCTGGTCGGCCTGAGGTCACGTGAGGGGCGGTATCGGGTATAGGCTCGCAAGCGTCAGGTGACGACGGTGTGACCTTCACGTGTCCATCGTGTTCTCTGCGTCCTGGTCGTGAGGGTCTGCCGACCTCACCCGCATGCTGCGAGCGCCCCGTGCGCCGCGACACAGATACGAACCGTGTGCGTCGGGTTCGCCGGCGCGCCCTGAGGAGGCATTGTGACCATCCGCGTCGGTATCAACGGCTTCGGCCGCATCGGACGGAACTTCTACCGCGCCATCATCGCGTCGGGTGCTGACATCGAGATCGTCGGTGTGAACGACCTGACCGACAACGCGACGCTCGCGCACCTGCTGAAGTACGACACCGTGCTGGGACGCTTCCCGCTGAGCGTCGACTTCGACGACGAGAACATCATCGTCGACGGGAAGAAGATCCGTGCTCTCGCCGAGCGTGACCCCGCGAACCTCCCCTGGGGGGAGCTCGGCGCGGACATCGTGATCGAGTCGACCGGTTTCTTCACGGACGCCTCGAAGGCCAAGGCCCACATCGACGGTGGGGCCAAGAAGGTCATCATCTCGGCGCCGGCGAAGAACGAGGACGCCACGTTCGTCATGGGTGTCAACAACGAGCAGTACGACGCTGCCGCGCACCACATCATCTCGAACGCGTCGTGCACCACGAACTGCCTCGCCCCGCTGGCGAAGGCGCTCAACGACTCGATCGGCATCGAGCGCGGTCTCATGACCACGATCCACGCGTACACGGGCGACCAGAACCTCCAGGACGGCCCGCACAAGGACCTGCGCCGCGCCCGTGCGGCCGCGCAGAACATCGTCCCCACGTCGACCGGTGCGGCCAAGGCCGTCTCGCTCGTGCTGCCGGAGCTCAAGGGCAAGCTGGACGGCTACGCGCTCCGCGTGCCGACCATCACCGGTTCCGCCACGGACCTCACGTTCACGGCGTCGCGCGAGGTGACGGTGGACGAGGTCAACGCCGCCGTCAAGGCCGCGTCGGAGGGCGTGCTCAAGGGCGTCCTCGAGTACGTGGACGACGAGATCGTGTCGTCGGACATCATCACGAACCCGCACCAGAGCATCTTCGACTCGAAGCTGACCAAGGTGATCGGTGACCAGGTCAAGGTCGTCGCGTGGTACGACAACGAGTGGGGCTACTCCAACAGCCTCGTCGCGCTGACGTCCTTCGTGGGCGAGAAGCTCTGACGAAGCCCGGCGAGCGCGTACCCGCGTGACCGCGAAGGGGAGCCCTGGTCCCATCGGTGCCGGGCCGGCTTCGGCCGGACCGGCCGGGACCAGGGCTTCCCTGTGCGCGGTGCGCTCCTGAGAGGAAAGGCTGGTATGAAGACCATCGACTCGCTCGGCGACCTGCGCGGCAAGCGCGTGCTCGTCCGCTCCGACTTCAACGTCCCGCTCGACGGGACGACCATCACCGACGACGGCCGCATCCAGGCCGCGCTGCCGACGCTGCGCCGCCTGACCGACGCGGGCGCCCGCGTGGTCGTGATGGCGCACCTCGGCCGTCCCAAGGGCTCCCCGGACCCCCAGTACTCCCTGGGCCCCGTCGCGGCCCGCCTGGGCGAGCTGCTGGGCCAGGACGTCGTCCTCGCCGAGGACCTCGTGGGCCCGTCGGCCCAGAAGACCGTGGCGGCCCTCGAGGACGGCCAGGTGGCCCTCCTGGAGAACGTCCGCTTCGACGCCCGCGAGACGTCGAAGGTGGACGCCGAGCGCGAGGAGCTCGCGGGTGAGCTCGCCGCCCTGGCCGACGCGTTCGTGTCGGACGGCTTCGGCGTGGTGCACCGCAAGCAGGCCTCGGTGTACGACGTGGCCAAGGTGCTCCCGGCCGCGGCCGGCGACCTCGTCCTCAAGGAGGTCGAGTCGCTGTCCCGCGCCACGACGGACCCGGCCCGGCCGTACGCCGTGGTGCTCGGCGGCTCCAAGGTGTCCGACAAGCTCGGCGTCATCGCGAACCTCCTCACCAAGGCCGACCGCCTCCTCATCGGCGGCGGCATGGTCTTCACGTTCCTCAAGGCCCAGGGGCACGCCGTCGGCTCGTCCCTCCTCGAGGAGGACCAGGTCGAGACGGTCAAGGGCTACCTGGAGACGGCGGCGGCCAACGGCGTCGAGATCGTGCTCCCGGTCGACATCGTCGCCGCGGACTCGTTCGCGGCCGACGCTCCGCACCGCACCGTCCCCGCGGACGCCATCCCCGACGGCACCATGGGCCTCGACATCGGCCCGGACTCCGCCGCGCTCTTCGCGGACCGGCTCTCGGAGGCCCGCACGATCGCCTGGAACGGCCCCATGGGCGTGTTCGAGTTCGAGGCGTTCGCGGCCGGCACCAAGACCGTCGCGCAGGGCATCATCGACGCGACCGCGGACGGCGCCTTCTCGATCGTGGGCGGCGGCGACTCCGCCGCGGCGGTCCGCCTCCTCGGCTTCGACGAGGCGGGCTTCAGCCACATCTCCACGGGCGGCGGCGCGAGCCTCGAGCTGCTCGAGGGCAAGGAGCTCCCCGGCATCACGGTCCTCTCCGGGGACTGAGCCCAGAGTGAAGCGCAGGGTGGGGGCCGAGGAACGAGGCGCCCGCCCGAAGCGGAACGCCGGGCTCAGGCCGCAGACAGGTAGGACTGAGCACCACTTTCCCTGGTGCCCGACGCCGGACCGGTCGCCTTCACGCGAAGGCGACCAGAACGGCGTCGGGCACCGTCCGGACGAACTGAGGAAGTACTGACGTGGCTACCACCCGCACGCCGCTCATGGCGGGCAACTGGAAGATGAACCTGGACCACCACGAGGCGATCCAGACCGTGCAGAAGCTGGCGTGGACGCTGAAGGACGGCAAGCACGACTACGCCGCCGTCGAGGTGGCCGTGCTGCCGCCGTTCACGGACCTGCGCTCGGTGCAGACCCTGGTCGACGCCGACAAGCTGGAGATCGTGTACGGCGCGCAGGACGTGTCGAAGCACGAGTCGGGCGCGTACACGGGCGAGATCTCGGCGGCGATGCTCGCCAAGCTCGGCGTCACGTACGTGGCGGTGGGTCACTCGGAGCGCCGGGAGTACCACGGCGAGTCCGACGCCCTGGTGAACGAGAAGGTCCGTGCGGCCTTCGCGCACGGCCTCGTGCCGATCCTGTGCGTCGGCGAGGGCCTGGACGTGCGCAAGGCGGGCGACCAGGTGTCGTACACGCTGGCGCAGGTCGAGGCGGCGCTGGCCGACGTCACGGCCGAGCAGGCCGTCACGATCGTGATCGCGTACGAGCCCGTGTGGGCCATCGGCACGGGCGAGGTCGCCACGCCGGAGGACGCCCAGGAGGTGTGCGGCGCGATCCGCGGCAAGCTCGCCGAGCTGTACGACGAGAACGCCGCCGCCGCTGTCCGCGTGCTGTACGGCGGCTCGGTGAAGTCGGGCAACGTCGCGCAGATCATGGCGAAGCCCGACGTGGACGGTGCCCTCGTGGGTGGCGCGAGCCTCGACCCGGAGGAGTTCGCGAAGATCGTCCGGTATCAGGCGCACGTCCTCTCCTGAGGTACCCTCAGACCCGCGACTTGCGCGGCTGGCGAGGCCCTGACCTGGGGTTTCGCCCGCTGCGGCATCTCTCGCCTACTCTTGACCCGACCCGTCGCCGGAGTGATCTCCGGCACACCGAGAATCCGAGGACGTAACCGTGGACGCGCTCCGCATCATCCTGCAGGTCCTGCTGGTGCTCACCAGCGCCTTCCTGACCATGCTTGTCCTGCTCCACAAGGGCAAGGGCGGCGGCCTCTCCGACATGTTCGGCGGCGGAGTCTCGATGGGCGCCGGTTCCTCCGGCGTGGCCGAGCGGAACCTGAACCGCATCACGATCGCGTTCGCCCTCGTGTGGACGGTCGTCATCGTCCTGCTCGGTCTGATCCAGAAGGTGAGCTGACGCCACACCCGGCGTTGCTCCAGGCCAGACCTCACGGAGGGGACGAGGAACGTGGCATCAGGCGGTCATGCGATCCGAGGGAGCCGCGTCGGCGCGGGCCCGCTCGGTGAGTCCGAGCGAGGTGAGACCGCGCCACGGGTGCGCGTCTCCTACTGGTGTGCCAACGGGCACGAGACCTCACCGAGCTTCTCGGTGGGCGAGGACGTCGAGCCTCCCGAGCAGTGGGACTGCCCGCGCTGCGGGTTCCCCGCGGGCCTCGACCCGGCGAGCCCGCCGTCGCCCATGCGCAACGAGCCGTACAAGACGCACCTCGCGTACGTGAAGGAGCGACGGACCGAGGCCGACGGCGCTGCCCTCCTCGAGGAGGCGCTCGAGGCGCTGCGCGTGCGTCGCGGCGGCGTGCGGAGCTAGCACTCGCTCGGTGCGAGCACCCGAACATGCGATTGTGGCCGGTCCTGAGTCCAGGACCGGCCACAACCACATGTTCGACAGGGTGGTCGCCGAGCGCTACCGCCCGGCGGCCGCCGCGTCCACGAGCCAGAGCGTGCGCTCCGAGCCGACGGCGCCGGCGGCCGGCACCTCGTGGAGGTCGCCGCCGGCGAGGGCGGCCGCGGCCTGGCCCGCCTTGTCGGCCCCGTTCACCACGAGCCACACCTCCCGGGCGGCGCGGATCGTCTCGAAGGTGAGCGAGACGCGCTCCGGCGGCGGCTTGGGGGAGCCGTGCACGCCCACCGTGGCCCCGATGGCGTCCAGCCCTTCGTGGCCGGGGAAGAGGGACGCCACGTGCCCGTCCGGCCCCATGCCGAGCAGCAGCACGTCGAACGCCGGGACCGGGCTGCCGAAAGTCGCCAGCTCGGCGGCGTAGGCCTGGGCGGCCTCCTCCGGCGTCGCCACGGCGGACGGCCCGGGCATGGGGTGCACGTTCCCCGCCGGCAGCCCGTGCGACGCCACCAGGGCGTCGACCAGGGCCTCGCGGGCCTGGGTCTCGTTGCGGTCGGGGTCGCCGTCGCGCAGGAAGCGCTCGTCGCCCCACCAGAGGTGCACGCCCGACCAGTCGACTGCCCCGAGCACCGGGTTCGACGCCATGGCGGCGAGCGTCCGGATACCCACGGTGCCGCCCGTGACGACCACGTGCACCGGGGAGCGCACCGACTGGACGTCCAGGATCCGCGTCAGGAGCCGCGCCGCGACAGCCTCGGCGAGGACCCCTGCGTCCGGGTGCACCACCACGAGACGCCCGGCCGTCATGACCCCGTCTCCACGAGCGGCAGGCCCTTGGTGAGGACCTCCTCGTAGATCTCGTCCGGGTCGAGACGCCGCAGCTCCTCGATCAGCGCCTCGTTGAGGGCGCGGATCGGCAGGGCGATGCGGCGGTCCGGCTTGCCGGGCTGGGAGATCGTCACGGTGCGGCCGTCGGGGCGGTCCAGCACGATCGGCCCGCTCTTGCGCTCGAGGATCACCTTGGTGATGGCCTCGGCGTTCTTCACCCTCACCACGGCGGCGGGGCAGCGGAGGCGGGCGCCCAGCCACGCGGCGAGGAGGTCGAGCGACGTGTGGTCGCGCTGGCCCTCGACGCGCACGGACAGCACCGGCTCGAACGGCGGCTGCTCGACGGCGGCCGCGATGAGGCCGCGCCACAGCGTCACCCGGGCCCACGCGAGGTCCGTGTCGCCCGGGGCGTAGGTGGTGGCGAGCGTGCCGAGCATGCCCACCGGGTCCTTCGCCACCGTCGTGTCGGTGATGCGCCGGTGCGCCATGGCCCCCACAGGGTCCGACGACGGCTCGTCGGGCGCCTCCCGCGGCCACCACACCACGATCGGCGCGTCGGGCAGCAGGAGCGGCATCACGAGGGTGTCGCCGCGCTCCAGGAGCGGTCCGAAGGCGCGCAGCACGACCACCTCGGACGCGCCGGCGTCGCCGCCCACGCGGATCTGGGCGTCGAGGCGTGCCTCGCTGCCGCGGCTCGCGGGGGCGACGACGATGACGCGGCACGGGTGCTCCCGCGACGCGTCGTTCGCGGCCTCGACGGCGGTCTCGACGTCCCGCTCGTCGGCGAGGACCACGAGGGTCAGGACGCGACCGAGGGCGACGGCGCCGCCCTCGTCGCGCAGGCGCACGAGGCGCTTGTTCACCGCGTTCGCGGTGGTGTCCGGCATGTCGATGATCATCGGGGATCTCCTGAGGTCTGTACCGGGATCACGGCGCTCACGGCGTGGCTCACGGCCGGCGCTGAGCTGTCTGGCGCCGTCTCGTGACCCGGGGCTCCCGGGCCGTGCGCCACTTCCGGGCTCACGGCCGGCGCCAGGCGCGCCCGTCGCGCGCCATCATCGCGTCGGCCGACGGCGGCCCCCACGTGCCGGACGCATACTGCTCCGGCTGGCCCTGCTTGGCCCAGTACGCGGTGATGGGGTCGAGGATCTTCCAGGAGAGCTCGACCTCCTCGCGCGTGGGGAACAGCGGCGGGTCGCCGAGCAGCACGTCGAGGATGAGCCGCTCGTACGCCTCGGGAGACGACTCGGTGAACGAGTGGCCGTAACCGAAGTCCATCGTCACGTCGCGCACCTGCATCGCCGTGCCGGGAACCTTGGCACCGAACCGCAGGGTCACGCCCTCGTCCGGCTGCACGCGGATGACGAGCGCGTTGTTGCCCAGCTCGGACGTGAGGGACGACTCGAAGGGGAGGTGCGGCGCCTTCTTGAAGACGACGGCCACCTCGGTGACGCGCCGGCCGAGGCGCTTGCCCGAACGGAGGTAGAACGGCACGCCCGCCCACCGCCGGTTGTCGATGTCGACCCGGATGCCGGCGAACGTCTCGGTGACGGACTCCTTCGGGATGCCGTCCTCCTCGAGGAAGCCCCGGACCTCCTCGCCACCCTGCCACGCGGCCGCGTACTGCCCGCGGGCGGTGTGCTTGCCCAGGTCGCGGGGGAGCCGCACGGAGGACAGCACCTTGATCTTCTCGGCGCGCAGCTCGGCGGCGTCGAAGGTCACCGGCTCCTCCATCGCGACGAGGGCGAGGAGCTGCAGGAGGTGGTTCTGGATGACGTCGCGGGCGGCGCCGATCCCGTCGTAGTAGCCCGCGCGGCCACCGATGCCGATGTCCTCGGCCATGGTGATCTGCACGTGGTCCACGTAGTTCGCGTTCCACAGCGGCTCGAACATCTGGTTCGCGAAGCGCAGCGCCAGGAGGTTCTGGACCGTCTCCTTGCCCAGGTAGTGGTCGATCCGGAACACCGAGTCGGGCGAGAAGACCTCCGACACCACCGCGTCCAGCTCCTTGGCGCTGGCCAGGTCGTGCCCGAACGGCTTCTCGATGACCACGCGGCGCCACGCGAACCCGTCGGCCGGGTCCGTGTCGGGCGCGGAGAGGCCCGAGCGGGACAGCTGGCGGCACACGACCGGGAAGGCGCTCGGGGGCACCGACAGGTAGAACGCGTGGTTGCCACCGGTGCCGCGCTCGGCGTCGAGCTTCTCGACGGTCTGCCGGAGCGTCTCGAACGCCGCGTCGTCGTCGAAGGAGCCCTGCACGAACCGGATGCCCTCGGCGAGCTGGCGCCACGTCGCCTCGCGGAAGGGCGTGCGCGCGTTCTCCTTGACGGCGTCGTGCACGATCTGGGCGAAGTCCTGGTCGGCCCAGTCGCGGCGGGCGAAGCCCGTCAGCGCGAAGCCGGGCGGCAGGAGGCCGCGGTTGGCCAGGTCGTACACGGCGGGCATGAGCTTCTTGCGCGCCAGGTCGCCCGTGACACCGAAGATGACCAGGCCGCACGGCCCGGCGATCCGGGGCAGGCGGAGGTCGAGGGGGTCGCGCAGCGGGTTGAGGTCCGCGGTGATCTTGGCCGGTCTCACTTGTCAGCCGCTCCGTCCAGGCCCGCCTGCGTGGTGGCGAGGAGCTCGTTCCAGCTCACCTCGAACTTGGTGACGCCCTCGTTCTCGAGCTTCTCGGTGACCTCGTCCATGGAGATCCCGACGGCCTCGACGGCGGCGACGGTGGCCGCCGCGGACTCGGCGGTCCCGGTGACGGTGTCGCCGAGGACGATGCCGTGGTCGGCGAAGGCGTTCAGGGTGCCCTCCGGCATCGTGTTCACGACGCCGGGCACGACGAGCTCGTCGACGTACATGGTGTCGCGGTACTCGGGGTTCTTCACGCCGGTGGACGCCCAGAGCGGGCGCTGCGGGTGCGCGCCGGCGGCCTCGAGGGCCTTCCAGCGGTCGGAGGAGAAGACCTCTTCCCACGCGGCGTACGCGAGGCGGGCGTTGGCGATGGCGGCCTGGCCACGCAGGGCGAGGGCCTCGTCGGTGCCGACCTTGTCGAGGCGCTTGTCGACCTCGGCGTCCACCCGCGAGACGAAGAACGAGGCCACCGAGCCGACGGGGGCGAGGTCGATGCCCGCCTCCTTGGCGCGCTCGAGCCCGGTGAGGAAGGCGTCCATGACGGCGTGGTAGCGCTCGATGGAGAAGATGAGGGTCACGTTGACGCTGATGCCTGCGGCGAGCGTCCGGGTGATGGCGTCCAGGCCCTCGACGGTGGCCGGGATCTTGATCATCACGTTGGGGCGGTCCACCGTGGTCCACAGGCGCTGGGCCGTGGCGACGGTGGCCTCCGTGTCGCGGGCGAGGCGCGGGTCCACCTCGATGGAGACGCGGCCGTCCACGGTGCCCGTGGCGTCGTAGACGGGGCGGAGCACGTCCGCGGCCTCACGCACGTCGTCCGTGGTGATCCGCTCCACGGCGGCCTCGACGTCCTGGTCCGCCAGCTCGGCGAGCGTGTCGTCGTACGCGGTGCCGGCGGCCAGGGCCGCGGCGAAGATGGTGGGGTTGGTGGTCACGCCGACCACGTCCTTCTCGGCGATCAGCCCCGCGAGGTTGCCGGTGCGCAACCGCTCGCGGGACAGGTCGTCGAGCCAGATGGAGACACCCGCCTCCGACAGGCGACGGGTCGGGCGCGGCGTCTCTTCGCCGGTGGTGGTGTCGGTCATGATGCCCTTCTCTCGTGCTCGACTGCTCAGTGGGCCGCACCAGGCTCCCCGGCCGGCCCCGGATGGCCCTGCCCGGCCGGGTGGGTACCCGGCCGGGCAGGACGTCGCCGGGCCCCCGCCCGACGGGACTGCTCAGGCCTGCGTGGCCGCGATGGAGTCGCGGGCGGCGGCCGCCACGGCCTCCGCCGTGATGCCGAACTCCTGGTAGAGCACCTTGTAGTCCGCCGACGCGCCGTAGTGCTCGAGCGAGACGGTGCGGCCGGCGTCGCCGACCAGCTCCCGCCAGCCCTGCGCCACGCCCGCCTCGACCGAGACGCGCGCCTTGACGGAGGACGGGAGCACCGACTCGCGGTACTCGGCGTCCTGGCGGGCGAACCACTCGAACGACGGCAGCGAGACCACGCGGGCCTGGACGCCGTCGGCGGCGAGGAGGGCTCGCGCCTCGACGGCGAGCTGCACCTCGGAGCCGGTGCCGAGGAGGATGACGTCCGGCGTGCCGTCGGTGTCGAGCAGCACGTAGCCGCCCTTGAGGGTGCCCTCGGCGCCCGCGAAGCCCTGCTCGCCGCGGGGGAACGTGGGCACGTTCTGACGGGTGAGGACGATGCCCGCCGGGTGGGTGGTGCTCTGCAGGATCCCGCGCCAGGCGTAGGCGGTCTCGTTGGCGTCCGCCGGGCGGACGACGTCGAGACCCGGGATGGCGCGCAGGGCGGCCAGGTGCTCCACCGGCTGGTGGGTGGGGCCGTCCTCGCCGAGGCCGATCGAGTCGTGCGTCCACACGAAGGTGGTGGGGATCTGCATGAGGGCCGCGAGACGCACCGAGGCGCGCATGTAGTCGGCGAACTGCAGGAACGTGCCGCCGTACGGGCGGGTCAGGCCGTGCAGCACGATGCCGTTGAGGATCGCGCCCATCGCGTGCTCGCGGATGCCGAAGTGCAGCGTGCGGCCGTACTCGTGACCGGGGAACTTCTTGGTCGCGTGCTCGGTCGGCACGAACGACGGCTCGCCGTCCATGGTCGTGTTGTTCGAGCCGGCGAGGTCGGCGGAGCCGCCCCAGAGCTCGGGCAGCACGTCCTTGAGCGCCGTGAGGACCTTGCCCGAGGCGGCGCGGGTGGCGACGCCCTTGGGGTCGGCGTCGAACGTCGGCAGCGAGTCGGCCCAGCCCTCGGGCAGCTCGTGGGCGCGCAGGCGCTCCAGCAGGGCGGCGCCCGACGGGTTGGCGGTGCGCCACGCCTCGAACGACGTCTCCCAGGCGGCGCGCTGCTCGGACTGGCGCCCGGCCACGGCACGCGTGTACGAGAGCACCTCGTCGTCGATCGCGAACGACACCTCGGGGTCGAGGCCGAGCTCGGTCTTGAGGCCCTTGACCTCGTCGGCGCCCAGCGCCGAGCCGTGGATCCCGCCGGTGTTCTGCTTGGTGGGCGACGGCCAGCCGATGATCGTGCGCAGCGCGATGATCGAGGGCTTGCCGGTCTCCGCCTTGGCGGCGTCGATCGCGGCGGCGAGGGCGTCGACGTCCTCGCCGTAGCCGGTGCCGCCGGAGGTCCAGTCGACCCGCTGGGTGTGCCAGCCGTAGGCGGCGTAGCGGCCCAGGACGTCCTCGCTGAAGGCGATGTCCGTGTCGTCCTCGATCGAGATCCGGTTGTCGTCCCAGATGACGATGAGGTTGCCGAGCCGCTGGTGGCCCGCGAGCGACGAGGCCTCGGCCGTCACGCCCTCCTGCAGGTCGCCGTCCGACGCGATCACGTACACGTGGTGGTCGAACGGGCTCTCGCCCGGCGCCGAGCTCGGGTCGAGGAGACCCCGCTCGCGACGCGACGCGAACGCCATGCCGACGGACGAGGCGAGGCCCTGGCCCAGGGGGCCCGTGGTGATCTCGACGCCCGCGGTGTGCCCGAACTCGGGGTGGCCCGGGGTCTTGGAGCCCCACTGGCGCAGCCCTGCGAGGTCGTCCATCTCGAGGCCGTAGCCCGCGAGGAACAGCTGCAGGTAGATGGTCAGCGACGAGTGGCCCGCCGAGAGCACGAACCGGTCCCGGCCCACCCACGCGGGGTCGGCGGGGTCATGGCGCATGGCCTTCTGGAACAGCAGGTAGGCGGCGGGCGCGAGGGAGATCGCCGTACCCGGGTGGCCGTTGCCGACCTTCTCGACGGCGTCGGCCGCGAGAGCCTTGATGGACCTCACCGCCCGCTCGTCGAGCTCCGACCAGTCCAGCGGCGTCAGGGCGGGGTCGAACGCGTTCACGTATCCTCTTCTCTCCCCGGGCGGGGGCGGGAGGTCCCCCCGGGACGTGCCCGGGACTACCTCCACGGCTCCGGCCGCGGGTCGTGCGTGTGGCGGGCCGGCTGCTGCCGGCCACCGTGGTACCGAGTATGTGGACACGCAGGTGAGGTCGGTTGGTTCCCGACGCGCTCGGGGGTGAAGAGGCCCTGCGGTCGCAAACCCACCCTATACGCGACGTGGCCTGACCGCCGGGGCCCATCTCACACCTCGGAGGGCCGCGGCGGGAGCGGCCCGGGCCTGCGGGGACGTACCATGAGACGGCCCGAGTACTCGGAGCCCCACCCGGAACCTTCCCTCCGCGGAACCTCCCGAACGGATGACCGACGCGCGTGACCACGAGCCAGACGACCACCGGCAGGACCTCGCGCACCCGCGAGGGCGGCGCGAGCGACGGGGTCGTCACCGGCGCCCGGCCCGGCACGTGGTTCCTGCGGCGGGCCGGCGCCTACGTCGCGCTGACCAAGCCGCGGGTCATCGAGCTCCTGCTCGTGACGACCGTGCCGACCATGATCCTGGCCGAGGGCGGCCTGCCTGACCTCGGGCTGATCCTGCTCACGCTGGTCGGCGGCGCGGCGGCCGCGGGCTCCGCGAACGCCTTCAACTGCTACATCGACCGCGACATCGACGCGATCATGAACCGCACCAAGCGGCGGCCGCTCGTCACGGGCGAGATCACGCCGCGGGCGGGCCTCGTGTTCGCGACGATCCTCGGCGTCCTGTCGCTCTCGTGGTTCGCGTTCCTGGTCAACCCGGCGTCCGCGTGGCTGACGTTCGCGGCCATCGCGATCTACGTCGTGGGCTACACGATGATCCTCAAGCGCCGCACGCCGCAGAACATCGTGTGGGGCGGCATCGCGGGCTGCATGCCGGTCTTCATCGGCTGGGCCGCCGTCACGGGCGGCATGAGCTGGGCCGGCCTCGTGCTCTTCGGCGTGATCTTCTTCTGGACGCCGCCGCACTACTGGCCGCTGTCGATCAAGTTCAAGAAGGACTACGCGAACGCGGGCGTGCCGATGCTCCCCGTCGTGAGCGACGACAAGCGGGTCGCCGCCGAGATGATCGGCTACACGATCGCGATGATCGCCTGCTCCCTCGCGCTCACGCCGCTCGCCGGCATGACGTGGGTCTACACGGTGGGCGCCGCGGCCCTCGGCGCGTGGTTCCTCTGGTCCACCGTCGCGATGCAGCGCCGGGCCAAGGACCCGTCGCGCAAGCTCGGCGCCATGAAGGTCTTCCACGCCTCCATCACGTACCTCACGCTGCTCTTCGTCCTCGTCGCGGTGGACGTCTTCCTGCCGTTCTGACCCGCAGCGGACCGCGCGTAGCCTTGTGACCGTGACCGTGACCGACCAGACCGACGCCAGCCTTCCGCGGGACCCGCACGCGACCCTGCCGGCGGAGGCCGCGACGACCGTCGACCTGACCCCGCGGCGCGCCGCGCGCGAGAAGTCCCGCGTGGCGCCCGACTACGCCCGTTCCTGGCTGCTGCTCTCCGCGCTGCGTACCGGCGACTTCGACCGCGCCCAGCTCTCCCGCGCCGACCAGGTGATCCTCGACTGCGAGGACGCCATCGACGACAGCCTGAAGGACGAGGCGCGCGACCACGTCATCGCCTGGCTCCGGAGCGGCGGCAGCGCCTGGGTGCGCATCAACGACCGGCACTCCGCCGCCTGGGCCGACGACGTCGCCCTCCTGCGCGACGTCCAGGGCCTCGCCGGCGTGATGCTCGCCAAGACGGAGTCCGCGGACGACGTCGTGGACACCGCCCAGCGCCTCGGCGGCGACGTGCCCGTGGTGGCGCTCGTCGAGTCCGCGGTCGGCATCGAGGAGGCCGTGTCCATCGCCCGGGCCCGCGGCACCTTCCGCCTCGCGTTCGGCTCCGGCGACTACCGCCGCGACACCGGCTCCGCCAACGAGCCCATCGCCATGGCGTACCCGCGGTCGCGCCTCGTCGCGGCCAGCCGGGTGGGCGGCCTCCCCGGGCCCGTCGACGGCCCCACCGTGGGCACCGCCCACGCCCTGCTCCGCGAGCAGTCCGGTGACGCCGTCGTGCTCGGCATGACCGGCAAGCTCTGCCTCGACCTCGAGCAGCCCGCGGTCATCAACGAGTGCTTCGCGCCGTCGCCGTCCGACGTCGCCTGGGCCGTCGACTTCCTCGCCGACTTCGAGGCCGCCGGCTCCGTGATCCGCGACGGGTCCGACAAGCCCCGCCTGGCGCGGGCGCAGGTCATCAAGAGCCGCGCCGAGCTCTTCGGGATCAACCCCTCGTGAACCTGTCGTAAACCCCCATCACGCCCCGCCCGGCGTGCCGCACCCGGCGCGCCGGGCGGGCCTGGGCATGATGACCACGTGCCCGCCGCCCTGACCGAGGTTCCCGTACGCCCAGGTAGCGCCCTCGACCCGTGCCTGCGCGACTACCTCGCGCACCTCCGGGTGGAGCGAGGACTCTCGGCCAACACCGTCTCCGCCTACCGGCGTGACCTCGCCCGCTACACGGCCTACCTGGTCACGGCCGGGCGCACCCGCCTCGACGAGGTGGGCGAGGCGGACGTCAACGCCTTCGTCACGGCGCTCCGCCAGGGGTCCGACGGCGGAGCGCGGCTCTCCCCGTCCTCCACCGCCAGGGCGCTCGCGGCGGTCCGCGGCTGGCACCGCTTCGCGCAGGCGGAGGGCCTCGCCGCCGAGGACCCGTCCGCCGAGGTCCACGCACCCACCCAGCTGCGCCGCCTCCCGCACGCGCTCTCCGTCGACGACGTCACGCGGCTCCTCGAGGCCGCCGGCGCCGGCGAGGGGCCCCTGCCGCTGCGTGACCGCGCCCTCCTCGAGCTGCTCTACGCCACCGGCGGGCGCATCTCCGAGATCGTCGGGCTCGACGTCGACGCGTTCCACCGGGGGTCGGACGAGCAGCGCACGGGCGGGACGACGGCGGAGGGCGACCCTGGCGCCGCCCCACCCCACGAAGTGTCCTCGCTTCGCTCCGGTACTTCGCAGGGGCCCCAGGGGATCGGGCAGCCGGGGGCCGTGGTGCGCCTGCACGGCAAGGGCGGCAAGGAGCGGGCCGTGCCCGTGGGCTCCTACGCGCGGACCGCGGTCGAGGCCTACCTGGTGCGCGCGCGGCCCGCCCTCGCGGCCGCGGGCCGTGGGACGCCCGCCCTCTTCCTCAACACGCGGGGCGCCCGGCTGTCGCGGCAGACGGCCTGGGCCGTGCTGCAGGCCGCGGCGCAGCGCGCGGGTCTCACGGAGCGGGTGTCGCCGCACACCCTGCGCCACTCGTACGCCACCCACCTGCTCGCCGGGGGAGCGGACGTGCGCGTGGTCCAGGAGCTCCTCGGCCACGCGTCGGTGACGACCACGCAGATCTACACCATGGTGACGCCCGACACGCTGCGCGAGGTCTACGCGGCGGCGCACCCGCGGGCGCGCTGATGGGCGGCGCGCCGAGGCTTCCACCTGGCGGCGACGAATCCCTGGGGTACCGTGGCGGCGTGAGCGAGGCACCCATGCGGGAGGGAGCGAGCCAGATGACAGACGCACCGGCCGTCGCAGTCGTCAACACACCCACGGCAGCTCGAAGCCCTGAGGGGGAGATCCTCCGGGACGTCGTCGGCAGGCCTATGCCGACGTTCCCGGTGCCGCCGCCCCTCGCGTCCCACGGCCCCGCGCGCATCATCGCGATGTGCAACCAGAAGGGCGGCGTGGGTAAGACGACGTCGACGATCAACCTCGGCGCCGCGCTCGCGGAGTACGGCCGCCGGGTGCTCCTCGTCGACTTCGACCCGCAGGGCGCCGCGTCCGTGGGGATCGGCGTGAACCCGCACGAGCTCGACCTGACGGTCTACAACCTGCTCATGGAGCGGGGCGTGCGGATCGAGGACGTGCTCATCCCGTCGGGCATCGAGAACCTCGACGTGCTGCCCGCCAACATCGACCTCTCCGCGGCCGAGGTGCAGCTCGTCGGCGAGGTGGCCCGCGAGTCCGTGCTGGCACGCGCCCTGCGTCCCGTCATCGACGACTACGACGTGGTCCTCATCGACTGCCAGCCGTCGCTCGGTCTGCTCACCGTCAACGCGCTGACCGCGGCACACGGCGTGCTGATCCCGCTCGAGTGCGAGTTCTTCGCGCTGCGCGGCGTCGCGCTGCTGGTGGAGACCATCGAGAAGGTGCGCGACCGGCTCAACCCGGCGCTCGAGATCGACGGTATCCTCCCCACCATGTACGACTCGCGCACCCTCCACTCCCGTGAGGTCGTGGCCCGGGTGCACGAGGCCTTCGGCAGCGTGCTCCTGCACTCGGTCATCGGCCGCACCGTGAAGTTCCCGGACGCGTCCGTGGCCGCGGAGCCCATCACCGCCTACGCGCCCGGTCACCCGGGCGCCGCCGCCTACCGGCTGCTGGCCCGGGAGCTCGTGTCGCGTGGCGACGCTGCCTGACACGCTGGAGGCGCCGGCGGAGGACCTCGCCGCGGCGCCGGTCGTCGACGGCCTGCCCGAGCCGCCCGCCCGCGCGGGGTTCCACGTCCACCTCACCAACTTCACCGGTCCGTTCGACCTGCTGCTGTCGCTGATCGCCAAGCACGAGCTCGACGTCACCGAGGTGGCGCTGGCCGCCGTGACCGACGAGTTCGTGGCGCACATCCGCGCCGCCGAGGCGGTCACCCGCGAGGCCGAGGCCCGCGGCGAGACCGTCCCCTCGTGGGACCTCGGCGTGGCCAGCGAGTTCCTCGTCATCGCCGCGACGCTGCTCGACCTCAAGGCGGCGCGGCTGCTGCCCGGCGTGGTCGACGAGGACGCCGAGGACCTGGAGCTGCTCGAGGCGCGCGACCTCCTGTTCGCCCGGCTGCTGCAGTACCGCGCCTACAAGCAGGTGTCGGGCGTGCTCGCCGAGCGCATGGCCGCCGCTGGGCGCCGGGTCCCGCGCCTCGCGCCGCTGGAGCAGCACCTGGCCGCCCTCCTGCCCGAGCTCGTGTGGGACCTCGACGGGGCGCGGCTGGCCGAGCTGGCCGCCCGGGCCCTGACGCCCAAGGTTCCGCCCATGGTGTCGCTGAGCCACCTGCACGGGTCGTCCGTGAGCGTCCGCGAGGAGGCCGGCGTGATCGTGCGACGCCTGCGGCGGGAGCACGTGGCCACGTTCCGGGCGCTGACCTCCGGGTCCGAGCGGCTGGTGGTGGTGGCGCGCTTCCTCGCGCTCCTCGAGCTGTTCCGGGACGCGCTCGTCAGCTTCGAGCAGGTGACGCCGCTCGGCGAGCTGACCGTGCGGTGGACCGGCGAGCCGGACGGTGGCGGCAAGTACCTGGACCAGTCGGGCGGGCCCAGCGAGTTCGACGAGCCCGTGAGCGAGCCGGTGGCGGCTCCCCGGGACCTCGACGGGGCAGGCACCGACAGCTCGGAGGAGGCACCGTGACAGAACAGACAGTGATCTCCGGCACCACGCCCGACGATCTGGCCGGGGCGACGTCCGTGCCCGGCCCGGCCGAGGCCGCCGACGGCACGTCACCCGAGCAGGACACCCTCGTCCTGGTCGACGTGCACTCGCTGCCGGGCGGCGCACCGGCGGCGCTCGAGGCCGTGCTGATGGTGGCTGACGCGCCGGTCCCGGCGGAGCGGCTGGCCGTGGCGATGGACCTGCCGCTGCCCGAGGTGGAGCGCCTGCTGGCCGAGCTCGCCGCCGAGTACCTCGGTGACCTGGGCGGACGTCCGCGCGGCTTCGAGCTGCGCCGCAACGCCGACGGCTGGCGCATCTACTCGTCGGTGGCGCACGCGGACGTCGTCGGACGCTTCGTGCTGGACGGTCAGTCGTCCCGCCTGAGCCAGGCCGCGCTGGAGACGCTCGCCGTGATCGCGTATCGTCAACCGGTCACCCGCGGGCAGGTCTCGGCCGTGCGCGGGGTGAACGTGGACGGCGTGGTACGCACGCTCCTGACCCGCGGCCTCATCGCGGAGATCGGCCAGGACCCCACCACGGGTGCCGTCCTGTTCGGAACCACGGGATACTTCTTGGAGCGGATGGGCTTCTCGTCGCTCGACGAGCTGCCCCCGCTCGCACCCCACCTGCCCGACCTGGACGCACTGGACCAGCTCGGGGCAGACGACTGACGACGGAAAGCAGACGATGAACGAGGATCGCCGCGGCGGGAGCCGCCGCGCAGGAGAAGGCCCCAAGGGCAACCACCGAGGGCAGGGTGGGCCCAAGAAGCCCACCGGCGGAAAGCCGGCCGCCGGCCGGGGAGGCGCCCCGCGGAGCGCGGGGAAGCGCACCGGCGGGCCGCAGCGGACGCCGGGGCAGCGCCCCGTGCAGGACCCGACCGTCCCGATGCGCGACGTCCACGTCGCCGACGGCGTCCGGCTGCAGAAGGTGCTCGCCACGGCGGGCCTCGGCTCGCGCCGCGCGTGCGAGGACCTCATCGCGGGCGGCCACGTCGAGGTCGACGGGATCATCGTCACCGAGCTCGGCGTCCGCGTGGACCCGGCGACGGCGATCATCCACGTGGACGGGCTCCGCATCCAGCTCGACCAGGACAAGATCACGCTGGTGCTGAACAAGCCGTTGGGCGTGGTGTCGTCGATGAGCGACCCGATGGGCCGCCCCACGCTCGCCGACCTGGTCCGCGACCGTGAGGAGCGCCTCTTCCACGTGGGTCGCCTCGACGCCGAGAGCGAGGGTCTCATCATCCTCACGAACGACGGCGAGCTGGCGAACCGGCTGGCGCACCCCAAGTACGAGATCCAGAAGACCTACCTGGTGACCGTCGAGGGCGGCGAGGTGTACCCGCGCGTCGGCAAGCAGCTGATGACGGGTGTCGAGCTCGAGGACGGGCCCGCCAAGCTGGACAAGTTCCGTGTCGTCGACGAGGTCCCGGGCCTCACCATGGTCGAGGTGGTGCTCCACGAGGGCCGCAACCGGATCGTGCGCCGCATGTTCGAGTCGGTGGGTCACCCGGTGACCCGGCTCGTGCGCACGCGGATCGGCCCCATCCCGCTGGGCGACCTCAAGGCCGGGCGCTACCGCGTCCTGGGCCGCGTGGAGCTGGGCACCCTCATGGGGGCTGTGGACCTGTGACGCAGACCGAGGGGAGCATGGGCGTGGGGATCGTCGTCGCCATCGACGGGCCGTCGGGATCGGGCAAGTCGAGCGTCTCGCGCGCCGTCGCCCACGAGCTCGGCCTGGCGTACCTCGACACGGGTGCGATGTACCGGGCGGCCACCGTGTGGTGCCTGCAGCGCGGCGAGGACCTGACGGACCAGCACGCCGTCGCGCACGCCGTGCGCGTGATGCCGCTGGTCATGGGCCTCGACCCCGCCGAGCCGGGCGTCGAGGTCGAGGGCCGCGACGTCACCGACGCGATCCGCACCACCGAGGTCACGGCCGCGGTGTCGGCGGTGGCCACCAACCTGGAGGTCCGCGCCGAGCTCCGCCGCCGCCAGCGCGCCGTCGTCGAGGCCGAGTCCGGCCCCGGGGCGACGTTCTCCGGCGGACGCGGCGTGGTCGCCGAGGGCCGCGACATCACCACGGTCGTGGCGCCCGACGCCGACGCCCGGATCCTCCTGACCGCCAGCGAGGAGGCGCGCCTGCGCCGCCGTTCGCTCGAGGTGCACGGAGCAGCAGACGAGAAGGCCGTCGAGGCCACCAAGGACCAGGTGCTGCGGCGCGACAGGGACGACGCGACGGTGTCGCAGTTCCTCGTCGCAGCCGACGGCGTGGTGACGGTGGACTCGTCCGACCTGGACTTCGACCAGACGGTGCAGGCGGTGCTCGGGGTCGTCACGCAGATGACCGGCCGCGAGCAGGCCCCGGCACCGTCGACCCTGGGAGAATGAGCACATGAGCCACGACGCACCTGACCTGGTCGACTCCGTCGACACCCCTGACGGCGCGCCGGCGGACCCGACCGAGACGCTCGTCGAGACCGAGGAGGAGGCCGCGCGCGAACGTGCGCTGCGTGCCGGACTCGAGGACTTCGAGCTGGACGACGAGGACCGCTCCCTCATCGACGGCGAGTGGGACGCCGACGCCGGGCGCGTGCCCGAGGCGCCGCTTCCCGTGCTGGCCATCATCGGCCGCCCGAACGTGGGCAAGTCCACGCTCGTCAACCGCATCATCGGCCGCCGCGAGGCGGTCGTCGAGGACAAGCCCGGCGTCACGCGCGACCGCGTGAGCTACCCGGCCGAGTGGTCGGGACGCGAGTTCCTGCTGGTCGACACCGGCGGCTGGGAGGTCGACGTCGCCGGGATCGAGTCCAAGGTCGCCGAGCAGGCGGAGGTCGCGATCTCGCTGGCCGACGCCGTGATCTTCGTCGTCGACGCCACGGTGGGCGCCACGGCCACCGACGAGCGGGTGGTGGCGCTCCTGCGCCGCTCCGGCAAGCCGGTGCTGCTGTGCGCCAACAAGGTCGACGGACCCTCGGGCGAGGCGGACGCCGCCTACCTGTGGAGCCTCGGCCTGGGCGAGCCGTTCCCCATCTCGGCCCTCCACGGCCGTGGCATGGGCGAGCTGCTCGACGCCGCGATGAAGATCCTGCCGACCGTCTCCGGGCACGGCACGGCGCGGCCCGCGGGCCCGCGCCGCGTGGCCCTGGTGGGCCGCCCGAACGTCGGCAAGTCCTCGCTGCTGAACAAGATCGCCGGCTCCGAGCGCGTCGTCGTCGACGAGGTCGCGGGAACCACGCGCGACCCGGTCGACGAGCTGGTCGAGCTTCGCGGCATCCCGTACTGGTTCGTGGACACGGCAGGCATCCGCCGTCGCGTGCACCAGACCAAGGGGGCCGACTTCTACGCCTCGCTGCGCACGCAGGCCGCGATCGAGAAGGCGGAGATCGGCGTGGTCCTCGTGGACGCGTCGGCGCCGCTGACCGAGCAGGACACCCGCGTCATCTCGCAGGTGGTGGACGCGGGCCGCGCCCTCGTCATCGCCTACAACAAGTGGGACCTGATGGACGAGGACCGTCGTCCGTACCTGGAGCGGGAGATCGAGAAGGACCTGGTCCAGGTCACGTGGGCGCCCCGCGTCAACGTCTCGGCCCGCACCGGCTGGCACACGGACAAGCTGGTCCCGGCGATCGAGCGCTCGCTCGCGTCGTGGGACACGCGCATCCCCACGGGCAAGCTCAACGCGTTCCTCGGTGAGCTCGTGGCGGGGCACCCGCACCCGCTGCGCGGCGGCAAGCAGCCGCGCATCCTGTTCGCCACGCAGGCGTCCACGCGGCCGCCGCGGTTCGTCATCTTCGCGACCGGCTTCCTCGAGGCGGGCTACCGCCGGTACATCGAGCGCCGCCTGCGTGAGACGTTCGGCTTCGAGGGCACGCCCATCGCGATCAGCGTCCGCGTGCGGGAGAAGCGCAAGCGCTGACGCTGCCCGACGGCGCCCAGGGGTCACCTTCCGTACGGAAGGTGACCCCTTCGTCGTCGGCCCCGGCTCGGGGACCGGGTCAGGAGGCCAGCCGCGCTCGGGTGGTGCGCCCACCGGCGGGTGCGGCGTCGCGCTCGGGCTGGTTGACCTCGGCCCACACGGCGTCGAGGGAGAGGCCGAGGACGTCGGCGATCGCGGCGATGGTGGAGAAGGCGGGCGTCGCCACCCGGCCCGACTCGATCTTGCGGAGCGTCTCGGGGGAGACGCGTGCGTCCAGCGCGACCTCGAGCATCGAGCGGTCCGCACGGGCGCGACGGAGCAGCGCGCCGAGGCGTTGTCCGCGTTCGATCTCAGCGGGAGTGAGGGGCAGCCTGACCATGGTTCCAATTCTAATCCCGGGATAGTATGACCGGTATAGTTATTGGAGCGGTAGAGAGAGGCGTCGCATGATCGAGATCCTGAACCCCGCCGAGGTGGCCCGCGCACGGGACACCGGTGCCCTGGTGGGCGGCATCCTGCAGGCGCTGAGGAGCCGCTGCACGGTCGGCACCAACCTCCTGGAGATCGACCGGTGGGCCGCGACCATGATCGCCGAGGCCGGGGCGCAGTCCTGCTACGTCGACTATGCGCCGTCCTTCGGGCGCGGACCGTTCGGTCACCACATCTGCACGGCCGTCAACGACGCGGTGCTCCACGGGATGCCGCACGACCAGGCGCTCGCGGACGGCGACCTGCTGACCCTCGACCTCGCCGTCTCCCTGCGCGGGATCGCCGCGGACGCGGCGATCAGCTTCGTCGTGGGCGGGTCACGGCCGCCGGAGAGCGTCGCGCTGATCCGCGCGACCGAGCGCGCGCTCGACGCAGGGATCGCCGCCGCGGTTCCCGGGGCGCGGGTCGGCGACGTCTCCCACGCGATCGGGACCGTCCTCGCCGAGGCGGGCTACGCGATCAACACCGAGTTCGGTGGCCACGGCATCGGGTCGACCATGCACCAGGACCCCCATGTCGCGAACTCCGGACGGCCTGGCCGGGGATACGTGCTGCGACCCGGGTTGCTGCTGGCCCTCGAGCCCTGGGCCATGGCGGACACCGACAGGCTCATCACGGATGCCGACGGGTGGACGCTCCGGAGCGCGACCGGGTGTCGCACGGCGCACAGCGAGCACACGATCGCGATCACGAGCGAGGGGGCCGAGATCCTCACGCTCGCACCCCGGTCCGAAACTTCGGCCGCGGGTCATGTGATGGTCGCCCAGTAGTCATGTGGTGTGTCCTGTTTGTCCGGAGGATGGTGGCTGTTTGCCAACCCGGACCGAGGAGGACACATGCTCGACCGAAGGATTCTCGCCGTCGCCGCCGCTGCGGCGCTCGCCGTCGTAGGGACCGTCCTGCCCGCCGCGCCCGCGCAGGCGGTCGCCTCCCACGCGCAGCTCGCGCTCCGCTGGGCCCCCGTGCACCACCAGGACGTGGACCAGACGGGCGACCACGCGCTCGGCGGCCGAGCGGACTACGTCACGCGCATCGACTTCGACGGCGACTGGACCGCCCGCGACAACTGGGACGACGCGGCTCGGGCGGGCGTGTCGTTCGCGGCGGTGTCGTACTACTCGGTCGTGGAGACGTCCACGCACTGGTACCTGACCTACCTGTTCTTCCACCCGCGCGACTGGGTGGACCAGCCGTTCGACTCCGAGCACGAGAACGACGCCGAGGGCCTGCTGCTCGCCGTCGAGAAGGACGGCTCGACGTACGGCGTGCTGCGCGGGGCCGTCACCGTGGCGCACACGAACTTCTACTCGTACACGCCGTCGGGCAGCACGTGGAGCTCCGGCAGGGAGTCGGTGGACGGGACGCTCAACCTGGCCGCGTCGCCGGTGGACGGCCTCGCCCACCCGGTCACCGCGCAGGAGGCCAAGGGTCACGGCCTCAAGGCTCACCCGCAGTACCAGATCAACGGCGACGGGGTGGTCTACTACCCGTCGACCGTGTCCGAGGCGCCGTCCGGCCCGAACGACCGCGACGTCCGCTATGCGCTCGTGGACATGCTCGGCGCCGACGGGCTGTGGTCGCGTCGTGCGGATGCGGGCCTGTTCGCGAGCCATGGCGCGTTCGCCGGCGACACCTCCGGCGGCTGTGGCTCGGGCACCTTCGGCGGCTGCGGCACCAACTCGGCGAACGCCCCGTGGGGCTGGGACGACGGCGACGACCTCCCCGCCCGCGGCGAGCTCGCGACCGACCCGGCCAAGCTGGTGGCGGAGTACTTCACGATCCCCGGGACGTTCTCGCGGACGTACGTGTCGAACCCGTACCGCGGCTGACGGCGCGCGCGCGTGCGTGCGAATCGTTGCCGAAAAGGATTGAGGACCCGCCTAATCGATTTTGGCGCCCCGTTCCGCTTCCATCGATGTAAAGGCCGTCGTACCGTCGGTCGGCGAGGCTGGTAAGCGCTTCCACCGCCTCGGACCGACTCTCACCCTGAGGGGGATCAATGAAGATCGGAAAGGTCAGCGCCACGATGCGAGGACTGCGGATCGCCGTTGCGGGCGCCATCACGCTCGCCCTCGCCGGCGCAGGTTTCGCGGCCCTGCCGGCGAGCGCGGCAACCGTCGACACGAGCGCGTACTACGTGCTCGTCAACCGCCAGAGCGGCAAGGCCATGGAGGTCGCGGACTGGTCCACGGCCGACGGCGCCGTCGTGCAGCAGTGGACCCGGAACGACGGCGCCTGGCAGCAGTGGCGGTTCGTCGACTCCGGCGGCGGCTACTACCGCCTGCAGAACCGGCACTCCGGCAAGGTCCTCGACCTGTGGGAGTGGAGCACCGCCGACGGCGGCGGGTTCCGCCAGTACACCGACCTCAACGGGTACAACCAGCAGTTCCGCCTGGTCGACTCGGAGGGCGGCCGCGTGCGGCTCGTCAACCGGCACAGCAACAAGGCGGTCACCGTCACGGACCGCTCCACGGCCGACGGCGCCACCGTCACCCAGCTCACCGACGGCAACCAGTACAACCAGCAGTGGGAGCTCGTCCGGGTGGGCGGCTCCACGAACCCGCCCGCCACCGGGCTCGCGGGCTGGGCGGCGCAGAACGGCGGCACCACCGGTGGCGGCGGTGCGTCGGCGGTCACGGTGACGTCGGCGTCGGCGCTCACGAGCGCCGTGTCGAGCGACAGCGCGAAGGTCGTGCGGGTCTCGGGGAACATCTCGTGCAGCGGGATGATCCGCGTGGGCTCGAACACCACCGTCGAGGGCGCGTCCGGCGCCCGGATCACGGGCTGCGGCCTCAGCATCGTCGGCGAGCGGAACGTCGTCGTCCGCAACCTCCGGTTCGGCGGCTGGGACGACGACGCGATCAACATCGAGACGTCCACCAACGTCTGGGTGGACCACAACACGTTCGGCATCGGCTACGACGGCTCCGTCGACACCAAGCGCGGCTCGGACTACGTGACGATCTCGTGGAACCACTTCGACGGCCACGACAAGAACTCGCTCGTGGGCCACTCCGACAGCAACGGGTCGCAGGACCGCGGGAAGCTGCGCGTGACCTACCACCACAACTGGTTCGACGGCACCAACCAGCGCAACCCGCGCGTCCGCTTCGGCAACCCGGTGCACGTCTACAACAACCTGTACTCGAACGTCGGCAGCTACGGCGTCGCGTCCACCATGGAGGGTGGCGTGCTCGTCGAGGGCAACTACTTCGAGAACACCAGCGACCCGTTCCACCTGGGTGAGGGCAGCTCGCCCGCCGGCACCCTCGTGGCGCGGAACAACCACTTTGTGGGATCGGGGAGCGGCCAGACCGGCGGCTCGGTGAGCTCGATCCCCTACTCGTACACGCTCGACGCGGCCTCGTCGGTCAAGTCGATCGTGTCCGCTGGAGCCGGTGCCCCCTGACCGTCTCCTGTCATACCGACGGCCCGCGCCGAACGCCCCCGGCGTGGGCCGTCGTGCGCTCCGAGGCCCGGCCGCGGCCCCGGCGGGCACGTGGCACCCGGCGCGGGGCGACGCCCGCGTAGGCGTCGGGTACGTCCTCGACCGGGACGTCGAACACCCGGGCGACCCGCGTGCCGTCGTCGTACCGGGCCCAGCCGGGGTCGCCCTGCACCGCGAACGCGACGGCGCTGCCGTGCACGGCGTCGGCGAGCTCCTGGGGCGGGGCGGCGCCGGCGATCGCCGGGACGCCCGGCGCGTCGAGGCAGTCGTAGAAGAACGGGACGTCCAGGCAGTGGGCCGCCACGCCGAGCGCGGGGGAGGGCCACGCGAAGCGGTACAACCAGGTGGGTGCGGGGGAGCGGACCTCCGCGACGAAGGGCGCCGGCGTGCGGAACAGCTGGTCCGTCACGTACTGGCCGAGCACGGCCGCGGTGCCCCGCCGCCGGAGCTCCCCGTGCGCGGCGAGCCAGGCCGCGCGGCCGGCCGACATCCCGATCGCGCGCAGGAGCGGGCCGGGAGGGACGAGCCGGAGCAGGTGCCGTGCGCTGTCGAGGGCGTTGACGAACTCCTCGTCGGTGGTGCCGAGGACGAGCGGCACGTCGGAGCCGGTCCCGGCGGCGAGCGAGTCCAGCGTGGGCCGGGGGACCAGGTCGTCGTCGACCGTGGGGCCGAACGACAGCCCGTCGTCGAGCATCCTCGAGAGGATCGCGACGGGGTTGCGCCCCTCGGGACGCGAGGCCCGCCGCTGGAGCGCGAGGACCCGCTCCTCGCCGAGCGCCGACAGCCCGGCCCGGGTGGGCGGCACGCCGCCGAGCCGCGCCAGGCGCCGCCCGAGCCGTTCGGCGTTCTCGGCGGGCACCACCGTCGAGACCGCCGACATCGCGTACGCCTGGTGGAACAGGCCGCGGGCCGCGGGCGTCCCGAGGAGCGTGAGGACAGCGCCGCCGCCCGCCGACTGGCCCGCGACCGTCACGCGCGCCGGGTCCCCGCCGAACGCCGCGACGTTGTCGCGCACCCACGCGAGGGCAAGGAGCCAGTCCCGGACGCCGCGGTTCGACGGGGCGTCCTCGATCCAGCCGAACCCGTCGAAGCCGAGGCGGTACGAGATCGTCACCACGACGACGCCGTCGCGGTTGAACGCCCGGCCGTCGTACCAGGGGCTGGCGGGGGAGCCGGCGTAGAAGCCGCCGCCGTGGATCCAGACGAGGACGGGGAGCCCTTCGCCGGGCGGGGCGGGTGCGGGGGAGGGTGTGAAGACGTTCACGTTGAGCGTGGACGGGCCGGGCACGCTGGGCTCGGGGATGAGCGTGACGCCCGGGTCGCCACGCTGCGCGGTGGCGCCGTGCTCGAGCGCGTCACGCACCCCCGGCCACGGCCGGTGCGGCACGGGCGCGGCGAAGCGGAGCGCCCCCACGGGCGGCTCCGCGAACGGGATGCCCAGGAAGGCCGCCGACGACCCGCTGCTCCCGGGGTCGCCCCGCCACCGGCCGCGGACCCGGCCCGCGACGGTGCCGGCCTCGACGGGCTCGCCGGTCGTGGTCCGGTCCATGGGCGGCCCCCTCCGCTGGTGCCGGGCGGGCGGCGCGCGCCGGCTGCCCCGAGCCTACGTTCGGGTGTGGACGATCGGCAGTTCGGTGCGTGATCGGTAGTTCGAACTGCCGATCATGCATGTGATGTCTCAGGACATCGTGCGTGGTTGTGTCTCGGGACATCGTGCACGGTGTGGTGTCTCAGGACATCGTGCACGGTCGGGTTTGTCAT
>NZ_QXTH01000011.1 GCF_003946865.1 Antribacter gilvus | reverse complement strand
ATGACAAACCCGACCGTGCACGATGTCCTGAGACACCACACCGTGCACGATGTCCCGAGACACAACCACGCACGATGTCCTGAGACATCACATGCGTGATCGGCAGTTCGAACTGCCGATCACGCACCGAACTACCGATCACGTGCGCTGCGCGGCCAGGTGCTCAGCGGCGCGGTGCTCAGCCCTCGTCGCCGCCCTCGTCGCCGCCGAAGAAGTCGCCCACCTCGTCGAAGACCTCGCCGAGGACCATGCCGCCGACGACGCCCGCGGCCAGGCCGCCCGCCAGGCCGAGCCCGGCCCCGTGCCCGCCATGCCCGCCGTGCCCGTGGCCCTTGCCGGCGTACCCCTGGCCGCCGTAGCCCTGGCCCGGGTGCCCGCCGAAGAGGGACCGCCGTTCGGCGAGCTGCGCCACCCAGCCGTCCACCTCGGCGCCCCAGTCGCGCACCTCGTCCAGGCCCACCGTGAAGCGCAGCACCGTGTCCTGCCCGCTGCTGAAGAACCCGCCGCGCTTGTCCGCCTCCAGGATCACGTCCATGCTGTGCGCCCCGGCGACGAAGGTGAGCTCGACCTCGTTGATCCGTCCCGCGTGCTGCGCCGGCGGGATCAGCTCGATCTCCTGGAAGAACGGCAGCTGCTGCGCCGTCCCGTGGAGGCGGCCGTACTCCAGGTCGGCCGAACGGAGCCCGAACCCGAGTCGCCAGAAGGCGTCGAGGATCGCCTCCTGGACCGGCAGCGGCGCCACGCGCAGCGGGTCCACGTCGCCCTTGTCGACCGCCTGCGCGAGCGCGAGCTCCGTACGTACGCCGAGCCCGATCCCGATCGGACGACCCTGCAGCTCGGTGACCGGGGCCTCCGGGTGCAGGGGGATCGAGAAGGGCAGCGCCCGCTCCTCCCCCGCGGCCAGCCGGAACCCGCCCGCGACCGTGAACCGCCCGAACGTCACGGTCCCTCGGCTCTCCCCGTCGCCGTGCTCGGCCTCCACGCGTGCCTCCAGCTCGAGCGTGACGTGCTGGACCTCGGCGTCGGACGAGCCGCCCTTCAGGCGTACCTCACCGTTCACGGTCCCGCCGGGCCGCACCGCGACCTGCTCCAGCACCGTGTCCACCAGCGGTCCGCCCACGCCGAGCGCACCGAGCAGCTTCTTGAAACCCATCGACGTTTCCACTCCCATGGTTGTGCTGACATGCTCCGGCTTCCGAACGTGCCGATGCGCAGATCGTTCCCACCCGGGCGGGGGCGGCTCGGCCGGCGTCCGGGGATCCTCGCTCAGCGCGGTTCGAGCACCACCACGGGGGTCTCGCGCGAGCGCAGGGCGGCGTACCGGTCGATACCGTCACCCCAGCCCTGGTAGTCCGCGAAGCCCGCCCAGAGCCGGGCCCGCTCCTCGCCCTCGGCCGCTCGCCCGCGCACCGGCCGAGGGCCGTCGACGGTGTCGACCGCTGCGTCGGGCATGGCGGTCAGGTTGAGCCACCAGGCCGGGGGCGGGTCGCCCCAGCCGTTCATCGCGAGGGTGATGTACCGGTCGCCGTCCGGCCAGTAGGCGACCAGGACCGCGCGCTCCTGCCCGGACCGGCGGCCGGTCGTGCGCAGCCTGAGGATGCCGGCCTTGCCGGGCCTCGGCCGGGCGAGCGGGTAACGGCCCCGCGTGAGCCGGTACTGGGCGCGCTGGAACGCCCAGGCCGAGCGGACGAACCACCGGGGCGGGAGCCAGGGCCGGTCCTCCGAGCGGGTGGTAGGGCTCGAGTCCATGAGATCTCCCTCGGCAGGGGCGCGACGTCGGATGTCTACACCGTAGGCCTACAGCGTAGACAAGCCCTGGCGACGAGCGCAAGGGTAGGGTTTCGAGGGTGTCCAGCCAGCCCGCCCCCACCCCGCGAGGGCGCGGCCTGAGCCGCGAGCGCATCGTCGCGGCGGCGATCGAGGTGGCCGACGCCGAAGGGCTCGACGCCGTGAGCATGCGTCGCCTGGGCCAGGAGCTGGCCGTGGATCCCATGTCGCTCTACCGGCACGTCGGCAAGAAGGACGAGCTGCTCGACGCGATGACCGACACCGTCGTGGCCGGGATCGAACCGGTCACCGACGGCGGCGACTGGCAAGCCTCCGCACGCGCCACCATGCTCGCCGCCCGCGCCACGATGCTGCGGCACCCCTGGACCGCCGCGGTGCGCAAGGCCAGCGCCGCGCCCACGCCCGCGGAGCTGCGCTACCTCGACACGCTGCTCGGCATCCTGCGGGACGGCGGCTTCAGCGTCGCGCTGACGCACCACGCGATCCACGTGCTCGGCAGCCGCATCCTCGGCTTCAGCCAGGACCTCTACGACGACAGCGGCGACACGTCGTCCGAGGCGTCCGAGGCGCAGGCCCGCGCCTGGGCCGCCTCGCACCCGCGGCTCGCGGAGCTCGCCGTGGCCGTGACGCACGACGGCGCCCTGGGCGGCTGCGACGACGACGCCGAGTTCCGGTTCGCGCTCGATCTCGTCCTCGAGGGCCTGGAGCGCCGTCGCGCCCAGGAGCCCGCAGGCGGCGGGTAGCGCCGCCTCAGCCCGCGGAGCGGCCCAGCCGCTCCCAGCGGCGCCACCCGGCGATCCTCGCCTCGGTGGCCGGCAGGACGGCGTCGGCCGCGAGGTTGCCGACGAGGATCCGCAGCGGCGGCTCGTC
The DNA here is from genome assembly GCF_003946865.1 of Antribacter gilvus. Taxonomy (GTDB): domain Bacteria; phylum Actinomycetota; class Actinomycetes; order Actinomycetales; family Cellulomonadaceae; genus Antribacter; species Antribacter gilvus. The sequence continues at coordinate 196,738 of NZ_QXTH01000011.1, read as the reverse complement.
CGCGTCGACGACGGCGAGGACCACCTGCGCCACGTCGGCGGGGTCGGACGAGCCCGGCGGGTGCCAGGCCGCAGCCCGCAGCGCGTCGTACGCGGGCAGCGGCTCGGCGCGCACCGCCGACGCACCCCGCCACTCCGTGTCGACCGGCCCCGGCTCGACCAGCGTCACCCGGATGCCGAAGCCCGCCACCTCCTGCGCGAGGGCGTCGGAGAGGCCCTCCAGCGCCCACTTGGACGCGTGGTAGCCGCCGAGGCTCGGCCACGCAGCGACGCCGCTGGAGCTCGACACCTGCACCACGTGACCCGAGCCCTGGGCCCGCAGCACGGGCAGCACGGCCTGGGTCACGTGCAGCGCGCCGAACAGGTTGACCTCGAGCTGGTCGCGGAGCTGCTCCGGGGTGATCTCCTCGACAGCGCCGAACAGCCCGTATCCCGCGTTGTTGACGACGACGTCCACGCCACCGAACCGCTCGACCGCAGACGCGACAGCGGCCGAGGCCTCGCCACGGTCCGTCACGTCGAGCCGGAGGGGTAGCACGGCGTCGCCATGCTCGGCCACGAGGTCGTCCAGGGACGAGACGTCCCTGGCGGTCGCCGCCACGCGGTCCCCGCGCCGGAGGGCGGCGACCACGATCGCGCGGCCGAGACCCCTGCCTGCGCCGGTGACGAACCAGGTGCGTGTCATGAGCCCATCGTCGCGGCTCGGCGCCGCCTCGCGAAACGCGCCGCCACCCCCTGCCACACCAGGTCCATGCGCCTCAGCCCGCCGGGGCCACCGGCTGGCGGAGGATCGTCCGCAGCCGGGCAGGCTCGGTCCGGCGCGCGTCGGAGAGGTAGATCTCGTGGTGCCGCCCGCGGGGTTCGAGCCCGTGGGCCGGCAGGTACTCGTCGTGGAGCCGTTCGAGGGTGGGTCCCTCGTCGTCGTACGAGCCCACGTGCAGGATCTGCACGCAGCGTCCCTCCGCGAACGCCTCGAAGCGGAGCCGGCCCAGCGCGGGGAGGCCCTTCTTCTCCGTGGCGACCGCGAGCGCCTCGTCGACGACGTCCCGGGTGATCCAGCCGGGCTGGACGATCATCATCGTCCAGTCCCAGGAGTCCTTGTCGCGCGTACGGAAGACAGCGAGGTCCTCGGCCGACCACAGGCCCTCGAGCGGGCCGACCGTGTGCACCTTGTCGAGCTGCGTCTTCGCGACGGCGCGGACCGCGTAGGACGCGGTGTAGAGCGCCTCGACGGCCTCGGCGTAGGCCGTGGCGGTGTTGGGGTCCCCGCGCCCGTCGGCCATGAGGTAGCCGAGCTCCGGCACGTCGACGGCCGTGAAGTCGCGCGCACCCGGCGCGTAGAGCTCCTTGCGGTCCTTCTTGATGTCGTAGGTGCTCATCGCGTCCTCCTCGCCTGGCGGTCATGCTCGCCTCCGATCGTCAGTTTGTCGCATGATCGGCAGCCCGGGCTGCCGATCGTGCGACAAGGTCACGATCACGCGAGACACGGCGGAGCACCGGACCGACCGACCGGTATGCTCCGGGCTCGACGACGACGAAGCCGATGGAGGCTCGATGGCAACGACGACCGACGGCGGCCGCGCCGTGCCGGACACCGGCGCGCTGGTCCGCACCACGGACACCGGGGAGGTGCAGGGACTCGCCGAGGCGGGGACCCTCCAGTGGCGCGGCATCCCGTACGCCGCGCCCCCAGTGGGCGACCTCCGCCTCCGGGCGCCGCAGCCTGCCGAGCCGTGGACCGGCGTGCGGGACGCCACGCGCTTCGGCGCGGCCGCTCCCCAGCCGCCGGGCGACTCGCTGACCGGCGTCCCCGCGACCTGGCGCCAGGGCGAGGACTGCCTCACCCTGACGGTCGTCGCGTCCGAGGGGCCCGCGGAGCACCCGCGCCCGGTGATCGTGTACCTGCACGGCGGGGCGTTCCTCGTCGGCTCCGGCGGCTCGCACCTCTACCGCGGCGAGGGCCTGGTGCGCGCGACGGACGTGGTCTACGTCTCGGTGAACTACCGGCTCGGTGCCCTGGGCTGGCTCGACCTCAGCGCCTACGGCACCGCCGAGCGCCCCGTCGACACCAACGTGGGCCTGCGCGACCAGATCGCCGCCCTGCAGTGGGTGCAGCGCAACATCGCGGCGTTCGGCGGGGACCCCGCCGAGGTGACGGTGATGGGAGAGTCGGCCGGGGCGTCGTCGGCCCTCGCGATCCTCGCGTCGCCCCTCGCGGGCGGCCTGGTCCGGCGGGCGATCGTGCAGAGCGGGTTCTCCGACGCCCGGCCGCGCGAGCAGGCCGCGCGGGCGGCCGAGGGTTTCGTCGACGAGCTCGGCGGCCCGGCCGCCCTCTTCGACGCCGAGCCGGCGGCGTTCGTGGCCGCCATGGACCGCCTGATCGCCGCGGGCGGTGGGAACCTGCCCGTCGGGCCCACGCTGGACGACGACGCGCTCCCCGTCGACCCCGTCGCCGCCCTGCGCGACGGCGCGGCCGCCGACGTCCCGCTGCTCATCGGCACCAACCGGGACGAGGGCCGCTTCTTCCAGAAGCAGGCGAGCATCTTCCCGACGTCGGCCGAGAGCCTCGACCGGCTCCTCGGCACGGGTCCCGCCGCCGACGGCGTCCGCGCCGCGTACCGGGGCTACCGGAGCCGCCGGACTGTGGCCGCGCGGATGGGCGGCGACGCCGTGTTCTGGGCGTCGTCCGTGGCAGCGGCGGCGGCACAGTCCGCCCACGCGCCCACCTGGATGTACCGGTTCGACTTCGCGCCGACCGCCCTCCGCCTGGCCGGGCTCGGCGCCACGCACGGCATGGAGCTCGCGTACGTGTTCGGCCGCGTGGACTCCCCGGGCATGCGGAAGGCGCTGAGCCTCGGCGGGGCGCGAGCGGCCGCCGGCCTGGAGGCCCGCATGCAGGCGGTCTGGGGCACCTTCGCCCGCCACGGCACCGCGGGCTGGGAGAGGTACGACGCCGGACTCCGGCTCACCCGGGTGCTCGACGCCACGGACCGCACGGTCGCCGATCCCGACGCCGCGCGGCGGCTGGCGTGGGAGGCGCTCGCGGCGGAGGCGTGACTTACGTACATGCGTGTATGTATGCTTCTGGTACCGACACCCCAGGAGGACGCTCATGTCCACGTACGCCACGCAGCCCGTCCGACAGATCGAGCCCACCGACCCCATCGCTGTCGCCGCCGCGCCCTACAGCTACGCCGACACGTTCGAGCTCCGGCTCCCCGGACCCGACCTCCACGCACCTGAGGCCTGGGTCCGGGCCGGCCTGGGCGCCACTCCCCCCTGGGTGACCCGCCTCCTCGGGTTCCTCGGGATGGGAAAGGGCCGACAGGGCGACCCCGGCGCCGTGGGGCCGTTCCGGATCGTCGCGTCCGGGCCCGAGGTGATCCACCTCGAGGCGGCCCTCCCTCTCATGCGCGTGACGATGGTCGGACGCAACCCGGAGCCCGCACGCCGGACCCTCACGACGATGCTGCACTACCACCGGCCCGTGCTCTGCCGCATCGTCTGGGCTGCCGTCGGGCCCACCCACCGGCGGACGGTCGCGGGGCTCCTCGCGAGCGAGGTCGCGTGACCCCCGAGGCCCCGCGCCCCACCCAGGCCGACCGCCGCGCCGCCACCCGCGTCGCCCTGCTCGAGTCCACCGCGCGGCACCTGTCCCGGTACGGCTACGGCAACCTCGTGCTGGAGCAGGTGGCCAAGGACGCCGGGTACACGCGCGGCGCGCTCTACCACCAGTTCAAGGACAAGCAGGAACTCGTCCTCGCGACGTGGTCGTGGGTCATCGCCACCATGTGGGACGAGGTGATCCGCCCGGCCGAGGCCGAGACCGACCCCGTCGCCGCCCTCCTGGTGCTCGCCCGCGGCCACGCCGTGTTCTGCCGCCGCGACATCGCCCGCCTCTCGATGGTGCTCCGCATCGAGCTCTCCGGTCAGGACCACCCCGTGGGACGCGAGGTCGAGAGGTCCTACGAGATCCTCGTCGGTCTCTGCACCCGCCTGATCGCGGCCGGACGGGAGAACGGCGGCATCCCCGACGGGCCGCCCGACCGGACGCTGGCGCTCGCGGTCGGCGGAGCGCTCGACGGCGTCGTCGTGGCCGTCTCGGGGCAGACCCCGCACGACGAGCTGCTTGCTGCCCGCGCGGTCGCCGGCGTGCTGGGGATCCGCGTCCCCTGAGACCCCTGACGACGGCCGCCTGCCGCGTGGGAGGCTGACCGGCGTGACGCTGACGATCCGTGCCGCCCAGCCTTCCGACGTCCTTGACCTGCACCGCTTCATCCTGGCGCTCGCCCAGGACGAGGAGTTCCCCGGGAAGGTCACCGCCCGGCCGGACGACCTGGAGGTGGCCCTGTTCGGACCGGAGCCCGCCGCCCGGGCGGTCGTGGCCGAGCGGGACGGCGCGGCGATCGGCTCCGCGATCTACGTGTTCGGCTACAGCACCATCACCGGGTGCCGGACGCTGCACCTCGACGACCTCTACGTCGTGCCCGAGCAGCGCGACCGCGGCGTCGGCCGGCGACTGCTCGCGGAGCTCGCCCGGATCGCCGTGGACGGCGGTTGCTCGCGCTTCGAGTGGTGGGTGCTGCGCACCAACGAGCCCGCTCTGCGTCTCTACCGGCGGCTCGGTGCCCGCACGCTCGACGAGATCGACGTGATGCGCCTCGAGGGCACCCCGCTCGCCGAGCTGGCCTCGGCGGCGGAGGGTCCGGCAGGCCCGGAGCAGCGGGGTCAGCCGGAGGGATGACCCCGGATCACCAGGAAGGTGGTTGTGACCGGCTGCGGGGAACCGGCAGCATGGCTCCATGACCAGCGCAGACGCGAGCACGCTCCGACTTCGTCCTCCGCGCCACGCGGTGGACCCGCGCGCCGTGGGGTTGTGGGCTCTCCAGCTCGTGCTGCTGGCCGGCGTCCCGGCCGCGATCCTCGGCGTGCTGGGGCTGCTCATCGAGCCGGCCCGTTTCTGGCTGCTGCTGCCCGCCGTCGTGATCGCCGTGGTCGGCGCGGTCTCCGCCCTGCTGTTCCCCCGCCTCTGGTTCCGCCACCACCGCTGGGAGGTGACCGACCACGCCGTCTACACCCGGACCGGGTGGCTCTTCCAGGAGTGGCGGATCGCCCCGCTGTCGCGCATCCAGACCGTCGACACCGTCCGCGGCCCGTTGGAGCAGCGGTTCGGCCTGGCGACGCTGACGGTCACCACGGCGTCCGCGAAGGGCGCCGTCAAGATCGAGGGCCTCGACGCCGAGACGGCCGCCGACCTGGCCGAGGCCCTGACGTTCGCCACCCAGACCACGCCCGAGGACGCGACGTGAGCGGCGACGTGACGGGCGACCTCGCCTGGGGGCGGCTCGACCGCCGCGCCGGGCTCGCCGGCGCGATCTACGCGGGGGGCTTCGCCGTCGGTTCCGGGTTCATCACCGGCTACTGGGTGGTGGTCGAAGGCTCGCTCGCCACTGCCCTGACCTGGATCGTGCCGGCGATCCTCCTCGTGACGGCGGGCGGCGCAGTCTTCGGTGAGTGGATGCGACGGGTCACCGCGTACCAGGTGACGCCCGAGATGTTCGAGGTCCGGACGGGCGTCCTGTTCCGCAAGCGACTCGCCCTGCGGCGGGAGCGGATCCGCTCGGTGGACCTCACCGCGGGCCAGGTGCTGCGGGTGCTCGACACCGTCACCGTGCGCGTCGGCACGGGTGAGCACGCCGGCAAGGAGGGGACGGTCACCCTCTGGCCGCTGCGCCGGGAGACGGCACAGGCGCTGCGCGCCGCGCTGCTCGCGCACGCGGCGGTCGACGAGGCACGGGCGCACGTCTCCGAGGGCGCGCTCGTGCGGTTCGACAGGTCCTGGATCCGGTACGCCCCGCTGTCGGTCGTCACGCCCGTCCTGGGCGTCGGCGCCTTCGGCGGCGTGCTGCAGGTGGCCGAGTGGTTCGGGCAGCAGGAGCGGGTCATCGAGACCGTCGGTTCCTGGTTCGGGCCGGCGCCGGTGCTCGTCATCATCGCCGTGCTCGCCGCCGCGCTGTTCGTCGTCGGCGCCGTCGCCGCGCTGGGCCTGTGGATCGAGATGTGGTGGAACCACACGCTCGAACGCGAGGCCGACGGCACGCTGCGGGTACGGCGCGGACTGCTGACCGCCCGATCGATCTCGCTGCAGGAGTCCCGCCTGCGCGGCGTGGAGCTTGTGGAGCCCCTGGGGGCGCGGCTCGCCGGCGCGGCTCGCGTCGATGCCGTCGCGACCGGCCTCACCACCGGCGAGGAGGACAAGACCGACAGCCGCACGCTCCTGCCCGCGGCGCCCCGCGACGTGGCCGACCGGGTCGCCGCCGACGTGCTGCGTGAGATCACGGCCCCGCCGACGGCAGCACCGCTGACACCGCACCCCGCCTCTGCGCGACGACGACGCCTGCGCTGGGCGCTCGGCTCCGTCGTCGCGCTGGAGGCCGTGCTCGTGCTTCTCGGGCTGCTGCTCACTCCCGTCCTGCTGCACGTGGCCTGGGCCAGCGCCGTCGTGCTCGTCCCCGTGGCGATCCTGCTCGCCCTCGACGCGTACCGAGCCCTCGGGCACGCAATCTCCGGCGACTACCTCGTGGCCCGGAGCGGCACCGTCCGCCGCGCCACGGTGGCGCTGCAGCGCCGCGGCATCGTGGGCTGGACCGTGCGGCAGTCGGTGCTGCAGCGCCGGGCCGGGCTGGTGACGGTGATCGCCACGACAGCCGCAGGCTCGGGGGCCTACGCCGTCCACGACGCCGCCGAGCAGGACGGGCTGGCGCTCGCCGACGCCGCGGTCCCGGACCTCCTCCGGCCGTTCCTAGAAGGTCCGGGCCCGACGGCGCCGTGAGCTCGCCTCAGGCGGCGATCGGCCGCGCCCGCAGGAACGCGGCCACAGCGAGCGCACCCGCGACGCAGATCGCGCCGTTGACCCAGATGGCCGCCGTGACACCACCGAGCACCGCCTGCGCGTGCGGCACGGTGCTCGTGAGGACGACGGCCGTGACCACGGCGCTCATGATCGGGGTACCCATCGTGATGCCGACCTGCTGGCTCATCGTCGTGAGGCCGGTCGCCAGGCCCTGGTCCGAGGCGGGAACGCCTGACGTGGCGGTCACCATGAAACCGACGATCACGACGAGGTTCGCCACGCCACCCACGAAGGTCGCGACCAGGACGAGCCAGATCGAGCCCGGGGCGTCGGTGATGAGCACCAGCGACAGCGTGGCGGCAGCCTGGACCAGGAATCCCCCGACGATGGCGACCTTGTTCCCGAACCGGCCGATCACCCGAGGCCCCAGGAGGCCGCCGAGGACGGTGCCGACGCCGAGGACGGCGAAGGTCAGGCCAGCCGCGAGCGGCGAGTAGCCGAGCACCTCCTGCAGGTAGAGCGTGAGGAGGAAGACCAGCGACGTCTCGGTGACGAACGCGAGCGCCCCGGCGACGTTCCCCCACGCAACGTTCGACCGGGTGAGGATCCCGAGAGGCACCAGCGGGAACGCCGCCTGCCGCTCGACAAGCACGAAGACGGCGAGGAGGACGGCGGCGGCAGCGAAGGCCAGGAGGGTGACCGGGTCCGTCCAGGACGTCTCCGCGGCGTGCGTGAGCCCGTACACGAGCGCGAGCAGGCCCAGGGTGACGGAGATCGCGCCGGGCACGTCCAGGCGGGTGCGGTGCTCGGACCGGCTGTCCTTGAGCACCAGCGGAGCCACGACGAGCACGGCGATCGCGATCGGGACGTTGATGAAGAACGCCCAGCGCCAGGACAGCAGGTCGGTGAGGAGACCACCGAGGATCGCGCCGGTGGTGAAGCCGGCCGCCATCAGGGACCCGTTGAGACCGAGCGCCTTGTCCCGGGCGCGGCCCTCGGGAAAGGCACCGATAAGGAGCGCGAGCGCTGCGGGGACCACGATCGCCGTGGCGAAGCCTTGCGCCACCCGAGCGACCAGGAGCAGGGCGGGCGTGGTGGCGAGGCCGCCCACGATCGAGCCGGCACCGAGGAGCACCATCCCGACGAGGAACATGCGGCGTCGGCCCGCGATGTCCGCGACGCGCCCCATGAGGAGCGTGAACCCCGCCGAGCAGAGCGCGAAGGCGGTGCCGATCCACTGGAGGTTCTCGATGCCGAACCCGACGTCGGCGCCGATGCTGGGGAGGGCGACGTTGAGGATCGAGAAGTCGACGGCGAGCGTGAAGCTCGCCGTGAGCAGGACGACGAGGGCGACGCGCTGCTTGCCGGTCATCACGGCGTCGGGGGCCGGTTCGGCTACGCCGACGGCGTCGCGGTCTGCTGCCTGGTCCGTGGTCACAGGGAACCTCTCTTCGAGCACGGGCGACGTGGCGCCCGGGGTGGACTGACGTGCTTTCCCGGCCAACGATCCGGTCCCCTCCCGCGGACAGCCACACCCCCTCCTGCCTGTCACTCACAGTGATAGGCACGGCGGCCTGTCGGCACGGAGAATGGGGGGATGAGTGGACCGAACGAGCTGGGGGAATTCCTTCGTGTCCGTCGCGCCGCGCTCCAGCCCGAGGACGTGGGACTCCAGGGCTACGGCGTGCGCCGGGTGCCCGGCCTGCGTCGCGAGGAGCTCGCGATGCTCGCTGGGGTGAGCGCCACCTACTACTCGCGCCTCGAGCAAGGACTGAACACCAACGCGTCGGAGGCCGTGATCGCCTCCATCGCGAGGGCGCTCAACCTGACGCCGGACGAGCAGGCGCACTTGTTCAACGTGGCCCGGCCGGAGCGGGCGCCGAAGCGCCGCGCCGCGGTGCGGCCTGACCACGCACGGACCGGTACCCTCCGGCTCGTCAACTCCCTGAGCGGCACGCCGGCGGTCATCATCGGCCGGCGCAGCGAGGTTCTCGGGTGGAACGCCCTGGGTCACCGGCTCGTGGCCGGCCACCTGGACTTCGACAGCCCTCACCGCGTCCCGGACCGGCCGAACATGACCCGGATGCTCTTCCTCGACGAGCACACCAAGGAGCTGTACAGCCGCTGGCACGAGGAGGCGGTGCGGGCCGTGGCGTCGCTCCGCGTGCTCGGGGCCAGGGCACCCGAGGATCCCGAGCTGACCGCCCTCGTGGGGGAGCTCACCGTCAAGAGCCCGGAGTTCAGCCGGCTGTGGGCCAAGCACCCGGTGGAGCGGTGCGTGTCCGGCGTCAAGCAGTTCCGTCATCCCGAGGTGGGCGACTTCGAGCTCAACTTCGAGGTCCTGACTCCCCCGGACGACTCCGGCCACCGGGTCCTGATGTACACCCCCGACCCCGGGCCGGGTGCTGAGGCGCTCGAGCTGCTGGGCCATGGCGTCGATTCCTTGGTCGGCGTCGCGGAGCGAGTGGCGCGCTGACCCCTGGACGCGGGAGAAGGCCGGACCTCAACGAGGCCCGGCCTTCTCCGTCAGGTCAGACCGCGCCGGCGGACACCGGGTCCGCCACGGCGGTCGCGACCCGCCGGGGGCGGGCGAACCGGTCCATCATCGGCTTCTCGACCAGGGCGTAGAGCGCCCAGCCACCGAGGATCGTGAGGCCGAAGAAGCCGGCGATCACGAGCACCGCCACCGGGGTGGAGAACGTCGCGTTGCCCATCGCCTGCCGCGCCCAGAAGATGACCACCCCCTGGCAGAGGTAGAACCCGAACGAGGTGTCACCGAGCCACTGCATCGGCCGGGACTGCAGAAAGCTCTTCTTGCCTGCCGCGTCGTTCGCCGCCATCGTCGCGATCAGCACGGCGATCGGGACGATCGTCGCGACGTTGAACGTCCACACGAACGGCACCACGTTCACCAGCGCGTACCCGGCGACGCATACCAGCAGCACGTGCCAGCCGCGGAACGCCGGCCAGAGGTTCTCGAGGACCACCCGGGCGAGAATCGAGCCGAGCACGAACTCGAACAGCCGGGACGGCGGGAAGATGTAGCCGAACCAGAACTGGTACGACGACACAGGCGTGATCGCGGACTTCGGCGTGTCCGGAATCAGGGTGAGGTTGACCACCTGGATCAGGACCATGCCGACCACCATGAGCGCCGCCCAGAACCACAGGCGGTTCACGGGGATCCTCCGGACCCCGGCGAAGAGCAGCGGGAAGAGCATGTAGAACAGCAGCTCGATGCACAGGGTCCATGACGGCGGGTTCACCGCCACGTTGACCGCCCCGTCGGGCGAATAGGCGCTCAGCAGGAAGAAGTTCAGCACGGACGCATGCACCGGTGTGATCGCCGCCGCGAACAGGACCATCGCCAAGACCCACATGACGAGGTGGTTCGGGAAGATCTTGACGATGCGGCGTCGCCAGAACAGCGACATCTTCTCGCCGGGCCTGGCCGCCCACGCCAGCAGGAACCCGCTGAGCACGAAGAAGAACGACACACCGATGTACCCGGTGGTCACGAACACCCGCTCAGTCGCCGCGGCGACCGCCGGGTCCGCGAACGGGCTGATGGGGTCGTTGGGCGGGATCGGCGACGCTGACAACGTGATGTGGAACCCGAACACCAGGAGAGCGGCGAAGAACCGCAGCCCGGTCAGCGACGGGAGCGTCGGCGACCGGGGCGCCGTAGCGGACGCCGCCGGGGTGAGCATCGCGCCGGTGCGGGTCATCGGTGCCCCTCCGGCAGTTCCACACCGAGGCTGTGCGTGAAGAAGTTCGTGGGGTCCCACTCCTGCTTGGTGCGCTGCAACCGGGCGTAGTTGCCCTTGTAGTAGAGCGTCGACCAGGGAACACCCGACCGGTTCCTGGCCGGGTCGGCCATGTCCACGTCCGGGTAGTTGATGTAGCAGCCGTCCACCTGCTCGTTCGGGACCGGCACCCCACCCGTCCCGGCGAACATCGCCTCGAAGGTCTCGCGCTCCCACCCCAGGTAGAAGTCGTCCTCAGCCTCGTCCTGCCAGAAGGTCTGCAGGCAGATCTTGAAGATGGAGTCCCGCTGGGCGTTGGCCGTCGCGTCCTCGGCCACGGCGTTGACCTGCCCGCCGAACGAGAACACCACCATCATCGTGTCCGGGTTGGTGAAGTCCGGCCGGGTCAGCTGGGCCCACATCACGTCGAGCTGCTCGGACGTGAAGCCCTTCCGGAAGTACGCGGACTTGTGCGCTCGTCGTCGACCACCTGTACGCCGTGGAGGTCGTCACCGTGGACGCCCGGGGCGTTGTCCGGACCCACGTGGCCAACCGGGACTCCACGGGCGCGCTGGGCGACCTCTGGTGGGCTCACACCGGCGGTGGGGGCGGGAACTTCGGCATCGTCACCAGGTACTGGTTCCGTTCGCCGGGCGCCACGGGCACCAATCCGTCCGACCTGCTCGTCCGGGCACCGTCCAGGGTTCTGGTCAGTGCTCTGGCGTTCCCTTGGGACCAGGTCGACGAGACCGAGTTCCGCCGCCTCATGACGAACTGGAACGTGTGGCACGAGCGGTTCAAGGACCCGGGAACGCCCGAGTCGAACCTGTCCAGCCTCTTCAACCTGAGCCACCGGGCGAACGGCAGCCTGGGGATGTTCACGCAGATCGATGCGGACGCGCCGGACGCGGCAGGCGTCCTCGAGCGGTTCGTCGCCGCGATCACCGACGGGGTGAACGTCAGCACGGCGCCGATGACCGCGCCGTCGGGCGAGCTCCCGCCCATGCCCGCGTTCTACGAGACCCAGGAGGTCTCCTGGATGCAGGCGACCCGCACCGTGGGGACGAACAACCCGACCATCACGAACCCGACCAGCCGGGGGGCCTCCTGCTGGGGGGTGAGGTTGCGGTGGAGGGTGATCTCCGCCTTGGGAGCGACGAAGTAGTGCTGGACGGAGTACGAGATGGTGGCGAAGTCGTCGACGCCACGGTTTCCGAAGTCGCCGGCGACGATGCGGGCGATGGACTCGCCCGACACCTTCCACTTCAGGAACAGGCCCTTCTCGAGGTCGACGACCTTGTAGTAGTAGGCGCCCTGCCACGGCTCCGGCCCGCGCAACCCGATGAGGAACTCGTCGTCGCCGTCGCCGTCGAAGTCGCGGCACATGACCGTGTGGCCGGGACCCTCGCCGTTCTCGTTCGGGTCGCCGTAGATGTCGAGGAGGTGCCGCCGCCAGACGGCCGCCTCAGCGTCGTTCGTGGTCCGCGTGTACACGGCCACCGTGTTGCCGTGGAACGGCTCGATGGCGGCGACGTACGCGAGAGGGTCGTCACCGACGCGGCCCCCGTCAACGTCGCCCGAGCCCTTGAACGTCGTCTGCTCGAACTGGCCGGTCTCCCCGTCACCGATGTGCTCCCACGCGAACGCGGCCGCGTCCTCGTCGTAGTACAGCCAGGTGACGCCCTCGTCTGATGCCATGAGGATCGAGTCCAGAGGGGAGCCCGGGACGAGCCCTTCCTTGCGTGCCACCCCGTGGATCATGCGGAAGTCAGTACGGCTGATCATCTCGGAGTCCCACTCGGTGGTGGGGTCGTCGGGCTGCGTGAACAGCATCACCGGCAGGACGGCATGGACGTCCTCGACCGCGACGATCGGGAACCCCATGATCTGGAGCCGGTCCGTCCGCGAGAAGTGACCGACCCGGAGCCGGTGCATGCCCGTCGCCCGGCCCACGTAGTGCCGCTTCCAGTTGTCGGTGCTGACGGCGGGGTCGCCGGGGTTCTCCAGCCAGTCGATCTTCCCGCCCTCGCCGTCGGCGTGGTGGATGGTGCCGCCGGGGCCGTAGAGCTGGTAGCAGACCACCAGGTCGGGCAGTCCGTTCCCGGTGATGTCGCCGAACCCGGCCCCGACCGGCTCCTTGATCTTGTCCACGACGAGACGCTTCTGCCAGGTAGGACTCTGGTACCAGTAGATCTCGCCGACGTTGAGGCCGTAGCCGACGAGGTCGAGCCTGCCGTCGCCGTCGATGTCGCACGCCTCGAGCCAGTAGCCGTCGCGAAGGAAGTCGGTGACGGTCTCGGTGTCGAAGGTGGGTTCGGTGACGGCCAGCGTCGGAGCGGCAGTGCTGCGGACGATCGGTGTGGTCATGCCGGTGCCTTTCATCAGTGAGCGATGGTGGAGCTGGTCAGTGGGGCGAACGCCTGCCGCTGGACGGAGCGGCGGTGCGAGCCCGCCGCGAACGCCATGACGACGAGAGCGACGACGGCGAGGGCAGCGCCGACGACGATGGGCGACCGGTAGCCGAGCCCGGCGGTGATCGTGACCCCACCGATCCAGGCACCGATGGCGTTGCCCAGGTTGAAGGCGCTGATGTTGACCCCGGACGCCAACGTGGGAGCGGCGGACGCGAACTCGAGGACGCGGATCTGCATTCCGGGGACCGACGCGAAACCGACAGCCCCGAGGAGGAAGAGGGCACCTCCTGCCGCCCAGGGGTTCCCGACCACCACGGCGAAGCCGACGAGGACGACGGTCAGACAACCGAGCAGGGTCAGGAGGGTGCGGTCGAGGTCGACGTCGGCGGCCCGTCCGCCGACCAGGTTGCCGACGAAGAGGCCGACACCGAAGAGGACGAGCAGCCAGGGGATCGCGTCCTCCGGGAACCCGGCGACGTCGGTGAGGATCGGGGCGACGTACGTGAAGGCGCCGAACATCGCGCCGAACCCGAAGACGGTGACGAGAATCGAGAGCCAGACCTGCCCGTTCCGGAACGCCGCGAGCTCGCGGCGGAGCTGGCCGTGCGGCCGGGTGTCCGCCACCCGGTCCGGGATGAACGCCACGAGCCCGACCAGGGCGACCACGCCGATCGCGGTGATCGTCCAGAACGTCGAACGCCACCCGAGGCTCTGCCCGAGGAAGGTGCCGAGGGGCACCCCGAGGACATTCGCGACGGTGAGTCCCAGGAACATGATCGAGACCGCCCGGGCCTTCCGGTCCGGCGGTACGAGGGAGGCTGCGAGGACGGATCCGATCCCGAAGAAGGCACCGTGGCACAGCGCCGCGACGACCCGGCCGGCCATCATCACGGAGTAGGTCTCGGCGACCGCGGAGAGAAGGTTCCCGAGGACGAAGAGCACCATCAGACCGACGAGGACCCGCTTCGGTCGTAGGTGCGCGGTGCCGGCGGTGACGAGCACCCCTCCCACGGCGACGCTCAGCGCGTACCCCGACACCAGGAACCCCGCCTGCGGGATGGTCACCCGGAAGTCCGTCGCCACCTCGGGTAGGAGCCCCAGGATGACGAACTCCGTGAGGCCGATGCCGAAGCCGCCCAGGGCGAGCGCGACCAGGCCTGCGGGGATGCGGCCCTCCCCCCTCATGCGAGCGAGCCGACGACGTCGGCGCCTGGCACGAAAGGCGTCACTGCGGGACCCATACCGAAGTAGTTCGCGATCGCCGCGACGGTTCGCCCGGTCGCCCGCCCGTCTCCGTAGGGGTTGATCGCGTTCGACATCTCCGCATACGCGACCGGGTCGTTGAGGAGCCGCTGCACCTCAGCGACGATCTGGCCGCGAGAGCGGCTCACCAGCCGGGACGACCCGGTGAGGATCGACTCGCAGCGCTCGGTGATCTCCCGCAGCACGAGGGTGGGCTTCCCGAGAGCAGGGCCTTCCTCCTCCGCGCCTGAGCTGTCGGACAGGATGATGTCGCTCCGTCGCAGGACACGGCAGAACGACAGGTACGGGAGCGGGTCGACGAGGTCGACGTTGCCGATGCCGGACAGCACCGGCACCATCACCGAGCGCACCCGCGGGTTCAGGTGCAGCGGGACGACGATCCGGACATCGTCCCGCGTGGCGATGTCGGCGAGCGCCTCCGCGATCTCGCGCATGGGGTGCCCGTGGCTCTCCCGGCGGTGCGTCGTCGCGAGGATGACTCTGCGCGGGTCGTCATCCAGGTTCGACAGCCGTGGGTCGCCGTAGGGGCGCAGGTTCTGCATCCCCCAGGCGAGCGCGTCGACGATGGTGTTGCCGGTCACCGTGATCGCACTCTCCCTCACCCCTTCGCGGATGAGATTGGCGTGGTTGCCCGGCGTGGCAGCGAGATGGAGGGCGGCGATCTGCCCCACGAGCTTGCGGTTGGCCTCCTCGGGAAACGGTGACGCGTTGCTGCCGCTTCGCAGACCCGCCTCGACGTGGATGATCGGGACCTGGGCGTGGAGCCCGGCAAGGGCCCCCGCCAGGGTGGTCGCGGTGTCGCCGTGCACCAGCACGGCGTCAAGCCCATCGAGGTGCTTGCCCGCGCACAGTGCTTCGAGCATGCGGTGGGTGACCTCGGAGAGGGACTGCCCCTCCTTCATGACGCGAAGGTTCACGTCCGGCGTGATACGGAACTCGTCGAGCGTGCTGTCGAGCATCTCTCGATGCTGCCCGGTCGAGATCAGCACCACGCGAAAGCGCGGGTCGTCCTGGAGACTGTGGATGATCGGTGCCAGCTTGACGGCTTCGGGACGTGTGCCGAAGACGATGCCGAGGGTCTTCAAGGGCTGCTCCTGCCAGGTCGGGGCGCGCCCGGTACGGCCGGCTGGTCTGGTCGCCGGCAGGCCGGGGCGTAGCACTGGGTGAGGCGTGCGAGAGCGGGGAGGCGGTTCAGACCTCGTGGTACTCGAGGGCGAGCCAGACGCAGTCGGTGTCCGCCCGGTACTGGTGCCACGGGTAGACCAGGTCGCCGTCCCGGTCCGTGCAGAACGGAACCGGGTTCGTGACGCCCGGGCTGAGCTGCTGGTCCTCGTAGAGGCTCGCGAAGTCGTCGGAGTCGAACTTCTGCATCCGGCCGTACCCGCTGACCTGAGTGTGGACCTCGATGAACGGATGGATCCTGTGGATCCCGCAGTCTGTGCCGGCGGGGCTGAACCAGAGGTTGGCCCGGACGGTAAAGGGCTTCGCGCCCGGCTCGAGGTCGGGCTGACGGAGCACCGTCCTGCGGTCGAGCTCGACGGTGCCGAGGGTGTCCTGCGACGACCTCAACAGCACAGGTCCTCCGCCCCCGTAGAAGTCGGTCCAGCCGAGCTCGCGGACGAGCCGCTCCTGGTCACCGACGTCCCGCGGGGCCACCACGACGACCAGCTCGCCGGTGACCGTTCCCGCGGAGACGACTGTCGAGCTCCGCGGCGGCAACGGCGCGAGCTGCGCCGTGCCGGTGTACGCGTCGGTGGTGCCGCAGTTCACGACCACGCTGCGTGCGGTGATCGGGATCTCGTGGGCGTCGTGCAGCACGACGGCCTCCGCGAGTTCGCTGTCGAAGGAAAGGGACTGTGTAACGGTGGCGCTCAGGACGACCCCCTGTGTCGTTCAGCGTCAGGTGGGAGCTCCTTCCGAACTCCCCCTCTGGACACAACGGCGCGGAACGAGGATGGCCACCCTGCTACCCCTTGGCACGTCCTCGTTCCGCGGCGAGCCCCATCTCAGCAGTCCTTGTCTAAAGGTAACCACTCCCTGACAGTGACTGGCTCCAGACAGGACCAAAATCGGGCAGTTGATTGACACTGCAACCCGATCCTTGCTAAATAGGCGAGAACTGGTCGGAATTTACCCATTGTTTCGGCCTTGTTTCGCCAAGTGGTCGGTGAGGGAAACACGAGGGGCTGAGAACGTCAAGCACACATGGCCGCGCACGACAAAGGGCCGTTCCGTCATCCTGTCCAGGATGACGGAACGGCCCTCCGACCTGCTCCTTTGGTGGAGCTGAGGGGATTCGAACCCCTGACCCCCTGCATGCCATGCAGGTGCGCTACCAGCTGCGCCACAGCCCCGCACTCGGCTTCTGCCAAGCGGGCTCGGTCAGTCTAGACGGTCAGGTGCCCGGGCACCAAAGTGAGCCCCCGCCCCCACGAGACTCAGCCATCCGCGCAGGTGAGAGCGCCTACGATCGCCCCGTGGTCGCCCCCGCCAGGCTCGCTCCCCGATGACCGTCGTCTCCGCCGCCCTCCTGACGCTGGTGGTCTGGGCGGTCAGCCTGATCCGGTCGGTGCGGTGGCAGGCCCTCGTCTACAGCCTCCCCATCCCGATGTCGCTCGTCCTGGTCACCACCGGGGTCCGGGTCGACGGGGCGCAGGCGATCGGCGTCCTCGTGCTGGTCTCGTTCTTCGGTGTGGTCACGATGTGCCGGGCGTGGCTGCACCTGCACATCGCGCTCGCGGTGGCCGCCGGGGCGGCGTGGTACGTCGGCGTGAGCATCGCCCTGGCCCGGCTGGGCGACGTGCCGATGGGGATCGCGCTCCTGGTGGTGGTACCGGTCTGGGCGGCAGCGGTGCTGGTCCTCCGTCGACGCTCGGCTGCGGTGGTGTCCGTCGCCTCCGCTTCCGTGACCCTGGGGCCCGCGAGCCCGGAACCGGGCCGCGCCGCCCTGCCCGTGCCCCTCCGGCTGCTGGTCGTCTTCCTCGGTGCGTTCTCCATGCTGCTGCTCGGGGACGCGTTGAGCGGGTTCATCGTCACGTTCCCCTACTCCGGCGTCCTCATCGCCTTCGAGGCCCGGCACCGGATCGCCGAGTTCTCCCGCCAGGTCGTGACAGCCAGCATCGGCCTCGTCGCCTTCGTGACGGGCTACTACCTGGGACAGGACATCTCGGGAACGGCTGCCCTGGCCGCGGGCTGGGCCGCGTTCCTCGTGACGGCGGCCGCGTGCCGAGTCCTGGCACGATCCTGACCAGCGGTACTGTCTAGTTTGTCGTATCCGTTCCGCGTCGGAGGTCCCCGGTGGGCAACATGCAGATCTGGCACTGGCTCGTGCTGTTCGTCGTGGTCGCGGTCATCCCGACGATCGTCGCGCTGACCGTCTGGGTTCTCGTCCGAGCCGCGGGGCAACGCCGCGGCGCCGCCTCTGCGGGCGAGCTCGAGGAACCCGGTCAGTAGCCGGACCGCAGATCGAGCGCCATACGGGCTGGCCGTACGGGCTGACAGAAACAGGTCAGGGCCGCGTCGTCTCCGACACGGCCCTGACCTGTATTTTTGGTGGAGCTGAGGGGATTCGAACCCCTGACCCCCTGCATGCCATGCAGGTGCGCTACCAGCTGCGCCACAGCCCCGAACGCCCGACTGCTGCCGGGCGGGCTCGGTAAGTCTACGCAGACCGGCGCCGGGTGACCAAATCGGAATCCGGGCCGGTCTGTGTGGACCTGATCACCTGGTGGAGGGCTCGAGATTCCAGTCCGGACCGGCCTGCCACTGGTCCAGCGGATAGCCGGCACCCACGTTGTGGGCCACCAGCCGCCACGCCGGGACACCCTGAGGGCCCGAGCGGTGCAGGTGGGACCAGTGCACGTTGTGCAGCCCGTGGAGGCCGCGCCACTCCCCCGGGTCGAGCCCGAGCAGACGGGTGACCGCAAGCGTGATGGCGGCTCCGTGGGAGACCACGACGAGCGTGTCGTCGAGCTCCAGCGCGTCGGCATGCCGACTCACCGCGGCCGCCATGCGTTCGGCGACGGCAGCCTTGGTCTCGGCCCCAGCACGCACCGGCTCGGCGCCGCTGCGCCAGGCCGCATGCTCCTCGGGCCACTGCTCGGCGATCTCGCCGTCGGTGAGACCCTCCCAGGCACCGAAGCTGCGCTCGCGGAGCTCGGGGTCCGTGGACACCGTGACCCCCACGGCCTCTGCGTAGGCGTCGGCCGTGTCGACGGCCCGGACGAGGTCGCTCGACACCACGACGGACGCCTTGTGGGACGCGGCCAGTGCCGCGGCACCCTGCGCGGCCTGCCAGCGGCCGACGTCGTCGAGCGGGATGTCGATCTGGCCCTGCAACCGCAGGCCCGCGTTGTACGCGGTGCGGCCGTGCCGAAGAAGGACGACGGTGCCTGCCGTCACTGACGCGGCTCCGAGGAGAGGTGGATCGCTCCGTCGTCGGCGAAGTCGGCGTAGTCGCTGTACTCGTTGCGGACCTCGTCGCTGCCGCGGGCGTCCTCCGGCAGCTCGACTGCCGGGCAGTCCTTCCAGAGGCGCTCGAGCGCGTAGTAGACCCGGTCCTCGGCGTGCTGCACGTGCACCACGATGTCGCCGAAGTCGAGGAGCACCCACCGCCCCTCGGACTTGCCCTCGCGACGGATCGCCTTGACGCCCGACTTGATCATCGCCTCCTCGACGGCGTCGACGATCGCGGAGACCTGACGCTCGTTGGTACCGGACGCGATGAGGAAGATGTCCGTGAGCACCAGCTGCTCGCTCACGTCCAGCGCGATGATCTCCTGCGCCTTGCGGTCGGATGCGGCACGTGCCGCGATGATCGCCAGCTCGACCGAACGCTCTGTGGCCGTCATGCGGTACTCCCTGCTTGTTGATCGATCAGCAGGCCCAGCAGGGCCGCCGCCTCTCCGGTGTCGAATCCGGTCTCCGGGCCTGCCAGCACGAGCTTCCAGATGAGGAGACCCAGGACGAACGCGACAACCACGAGGATGATGTAGTGCAGCCAGGTGTACGAGGGGCCCGGGTCTTCCTCGACCTCGTCCCACTCGTCGGCCTGCTGGCCGGACCGGACGGACTGGGGCCGACCGGATCCGACGAGGACCTCGAACCCGTTGCCGGGTCCCTGGCCACCGGGGCCCATGGGGCCGGGACCACCAGGACCGCCTGCCCGCGAGGGGAACGGTGAGCCGCCACCGGGGGGCATGCCACCCGGCGGCACGGACGCGGGGGCCACGGCCTGCACGGCCGCGGACTCCCACGGGAGTCCGGCTCCGGCACCCGGTGCCGAGGGTGCGTTCTGCGCCGCTGCGGCGTCCCACGGCAGGCCCGCACCCGAGGGGGCGCTCGGCGCACCTGGAGCCCCCGGACGCTGACCGCCCTGGGCGGGAGGAGCACCGAAGGGCGACGGCGGGGCCGCCGGACCCGGGGCCGCGCCGAAGGCGGCGGGACGCTCAGGTGCGGCGGGGCGGGCGGGGGCGGGAGCCTGGGCCTGCCAGCTCTGCGAGTCGCCCGCACCGGGGAACGGCGCGGCAGGGGCTGAGCCGAAGCGGCCCGGCGGCGCCTGCTGGGGGGCGGGTGCCGCGGGACCGGGCGCTGCCGGACGACCGAACGGGCTGGGGGCTCCGCCGGGACCGCCCTGGTACTGGCCTCCGGAACCGGGCGCGCCTGGCGCGCCAGGACCGGGCCGACCCTGGGTCGTGGGGGGGCCCTGCGGCGGGTATCCGGCGGGCTGTCCGCCGCCGTAGGCGGACGGACGCGCAGGCCCCTGCCCCCCGCCCTGTGCGGGCGGCGGCGCAGCGCCGGGCTCGCCGACCTGGCGCACGGGCGTCAGCCGACCGGTGGCGTCGACGCCACGCATCCCGCCCGAGGCCTGCGGCGGGCGCACCACGGGAGCCTGCTGTGGGTACCCCTGCTCCGGGCCGGGCGGCCGGGCGCCGGGTGGACCGGCAGGCGGTTGCCCGCCCGGCGGGAACCCGCCTGCGGGAGCGGCCTGAGCGGCCTGTGCGGCCTCGCGCTCACGGAGCTCGCGCCGCGTCAGTGGACGACCATTGTTGTCACTCATCGTGAAGACCTCGATACAGTCCGTGCTTGGCGATGTACTGGACCACGCCGTCGGGCACCAGGTACCACACCGGCTGACCCGCTCTCGCCCGACGACGGCAGTCGGTCGAGGAGATGGCGAGCGCCGGGACCTCGAGCGTCGTCACTCCGCCTACGGGCAGACCATCCACGCTCAGGCGGTGCCCCGGTCGGGTGACCGCGACGAAGTGTGCCATGTCCCACAGCTTTTCGGCATCCTTCCACGTGAGGATCTGCTCGATCGCGTCGGCGCCGGAGATGAAGTACAGGTCGGCGCCGGGACGCTGTTCGCGCAGGTCACGCAGCGTGTCTACGGTATAGGTGAGCCCCGGGCGGTCGATGTCGACCCGGCTCACGGTGAAGCGCGGGTTGGACGCCGTGGCGACCACCGACATGAGGTACCGGTGCTCGGCGGGCGTGACGTCCTGATGCTGCTTGAAGCCCGGACGCCCCGTGGGGACGAAGACGACCTCGTCGAGCCCGAGGTGTGCAGCAGCCTCGCTGGCCGCCACGAGGTGGCCGTGGTGGATGGGGTCGAAGGTGCCGCCCATCACGCCGATGCGTGGCCGCTGGCTCGTCGTCACTGGTCGCGTCGGTTCCCCGTCACCTGGGCCGTCAGATCAGTGCCGGTTGCCGACATTGCGGAACGCATACGTGACGAGCAGCGCAGCGATCAGCGAGCCGAAGGCGATGAGACCGAGGACGATCGGGTTGATCGGCTCGTTCACGTGCTCCGTGGCGGCCTGGGCGGCAAGAACTGCGGTGTGCAGCACGGGTTTTCCTCCATGTGGTACGTGCTCGGGTGGCCCTTAGTCTCTCACGTCACCATGGCGGCCGGGGCGCACCGGGCGACACGCCGAGGGCGGCGGGACGGGTGGTCAGGGGCGTACGTGGCCGTCCCCCTGGACCACCCACTTGGTCGTGGTGAGCTCCGCGAGACCCATCGGCCCCCGGGCGTGGAGCTTCTGCGTGGAGATGCCGATCTCCGCGCCGAGGCCCAGCTCGCCGCCGTCCGTGAACCGGGTCGAGGCGTTGACCATGATGGCGGCGGAGTCGAGCTCGGCCACGAAGCGCTCGGACGCGGCGAGGTCCCTGGTGACGATCGCCTCCGTGTGGCCCGACGTCCACTCCCGGATGTGCTCGATCGCAGCGTCCAGGTCGTCGACCACCCGGACCGCGAGCTCCAGGGCGAGATACTCGGTTGCCCAGTCGTGGTCCGTCGCGGGCTGTACCTCCACGCCGGACGGCGCGAGGCCCCGCGTGACGTCGTCGCCGTGCAGCACCACCCCGGCGCCCGCGAGCGCCTGCAGCGCGTCCGGCAGGAACCCGGGAGCCGCGTCCGCGTGGACGAGCAGCGTCTCCGCGGCGTTGCAGACGCCGACGCGCTGGGTCTTCGCGTTCATCAGGATCTCGAGCGCCATGACAGGGTCTGCCGTGGCGTCGACGTACACGTGCACGTTGCCCACGCCGGTCTCGATGACGGGCACGCGGGACTCCCGCACCACCGTCTGGATCAGGTCGGCCCCGCCGCGCGGGACCAGCACGTCCACCAGGCCGCGCGCCTGCATGAGCGCGACGCCACCCGCGCGTCCGTACGCGTCGACGGACTGCACGAGGTCCGCGGGCAGCCCCTGGGACTCCAGCGCGCCGCGCAGCACCTCCACGATCACGGCGTTGGACGACGACGCCGCGGAGCCGCCACGCAGGATCACCGCGTTGCCGCTCTTGAGCGTGAGCCCTACGGCGTCGACGGTCACGTTCGGCCGCGCCTCGTAGATCATGCCGACGACGCCCATCGGCACGCGCAGCTGGCGCAGACGCAGGCCGTTGGGCAGCGTCTGCCCGCGCACCACCTCGCCCACCGGGTCGGGAAGGACCGCGACCTCCCGCAGGGCGTCCGCGATCTTCCCGATGCGGTCGGAGGTGAGAGCCAGCCGGTCCAGCAGGCCGTCAGCCATCCCGTTCGCACGGCCTCGCTCGAGATCCTCCGCGTTGGCGGTCACGATCCTGTCCGCGTGCGTCACCAGCGCGTCGGCCAGCGCGTGCAGCGCCGCGTCCTTGGTGCCGCGGTTCGCGGTCGCGAGCGCCCGCGACGCGGTCTTGGCGCGCCGTGCCACGTCCTGGACACCAGCGGTCACCTCGTCGGTCACCCCGGTGCCGGACGACGACCCGGCCGCCGGCGGCACCGTCGCGCCGGCCGGGGTGAGCCCGGGAGCGGCGGCGGTGTGCGCGGAGGAGGTTTCGGCGTCGGGCAGCAGACTGGTCATGGAACGAGCCTACGACGCCCTGCCGCCGAGGCCGAGCGGCTATCCACAGGCCGGGCGCGCCGGACAGCCCGGGCGCGCCGGGCGCCCCGGGCGCTCACCGCGACGGGAGCGACGTCTCCAGGACGAGGTCGTCGCGGTGGACGACCTCGCGGTCGTAGCCCTCCCCCAGCTCCTCGCGCAGCGCGAAGGTGGAGCGGCCCAGCAGGGCCGGGATCTCGCCCGCCCCGAACGCGACGAGGCCGCGGGCGACGACGCGCCCGTCCGGCGCGACGAGCTCCACAGGGTCACCCGCCTCGAAGTCGCCGTCGACCCCCGTGATGCCGGCGGGGAGCAGGGACGCGCGGCCGCCCAGGACGGCACGGACGGCGCCGTCGTCCAGGTGGAGCCGTCCGTGCGTCAGCGCGGCGTGCGCGATCCAGAGGCGGCGGGCCGACGAGCGCTTGCCGGTGGTCGCGAAGAAGGTACCCACGTCCTCGCCGGCGAGCGCGGCCGCCGCGTTGCCCGCACGGGTCAGGACCACGGGGATGCCCGCCCCCGTGGCGATGCGTACGGACTCCAGCTTGGTGACCATGCCGCCGGTGCCCACGGAGCTCCCGCGCGCGGTGACCTCGACCCCCGCGACGTCGTCGAGCGAGCCCACGTACGGGATCCGCTGGGACCCGGGACGCGACGGCGGGCCGTCGTGCAGGCCGTCCACGTCCGTGAGCAGCACCATCGCGTCGGCCCGGACGAGGTGCGACACGAGGGCGGCGAGCCGGTCGTTGTCGCCGAAGCGCAGCTCGTCGGTGGTGACGGCGTCGTTCTCGTTGATCACCGGGACGACGCCGAGCGCGATCAGGCGCTCCAGGGCGCGCTGCGCGTTGCGGTAGCGCAGGCGGCGCACCGTGTCCTCGGCCGTGAGCAGGATCTGGCCCACGGGCAGGCCGTGCGCGGCGAAAGCCTCCGTGTAGCGGGCCACGAGCTGGCCCTGCCCCACCGACGCGGCCGCCTGCATGGTCGCGACGTCGCGCGGACGGGCCGGCAGCCGCAAGGGTCCCAGTCCCGCGGCCACCGCGCCGGACGTCACGAGGACGACCTGGCCGCCCGAGGCCCGGCGCGCGGCCAGCACGTCCACGAGGGCGCGCAGCGCGGCCAGGTCCAGGTGCCCGTCGGCGCCCGTGAGGGACGAGGAACCGATCTTGACCACCACGCGCTGGGCGGTGGAGATCGCAGACCGGGAGACGATGGCGTTCACGAGCCCCATCATCGCCGGTGGCGGCCCCCGGCCGCCGCTCCATATCGCCCCGTGGTCGCTGTGGGTACACGTATGGTCGCCTCTCCGCGCGGAGAGGCGACCATACGTGTACCCACAGCGGGCGGGCGTCAGTCCTTGTTCGGGTCCGTCCAGACGCCCGACTCGCGCTCCGTCCACAGCTCGCGCCGCGCCTCGGCCTTGGCGTCCATGCGCTCGGTGAACTCGCGACGGCGGTCGCCGCGCGTGGGGCGCGAGTTGTCGTCGAGGCGCAGGTCCGTGCCGCGCGACCCGAGGAGCTCGGCGCCGGTCTGGAAGGTGGGCTCCCAGTCGAACACGACCGAGTTGCGCGGGTCGCCGATGCGCACCTCGTCGCCTGCCACGGCACCGGCCTTGAGCAGGCCGTCCTCGACGCCCAGCTTCGCGAGCCGGTCGGCGAGGAAGCCGACGGCCTCGTCGTTGTTGAAGTCGGTCTGGCGCACCCAGCGCTCGGGCTTCACGCCACGCACCTCGAACCAGTAGCTCTCGGCCCCGCCGAGGCGGCGCACGGTGTACCCGCCGTCGTTCACGGCGCGAGGCCGCAGCACGATGCGGGCGGGCTCGGGCGCGGGTGCCTCGGCACGCGCCTTCTCGACGATCTCGCCGAGCGCGAAGGTCAGCGCGCGGAGACCCTCGTGGCTCGCGGTCGACACCTCGAAGACCCGCAGGCCGCGCGCCTCCAGCTCGGGACGCACCATCTCGGCCAGGTCGCGCGCCTCGGGAACGTCGATCTTGTTCAGCACCACGAGGCGCGGGCGCTCCATGAGCGGCACGCGACCGCCCTCGATCCCGAGGTCGCCCGCGTAGGTCGCCAGCTCGTTCTCGATCACGTCGAGGTCGCTGATCGGGTCACGGTCCGGCTCGAGCGTGGCGCAGTCGAGGACGTGCACGATCATGGCGGTGCGCTCGATGTGGCGGAGGAACTCCAGGCCGAGGCCCTTGCCCTCCGAGGCGCCGGGGATCAGACCCGGGACGTCGGCCACCGTGTAGCGGGAGTCGCCGGCCTGCACCACGCCCAGGTTGGGCACGAGGGTGGTGAACGGGTAGTCCGCGATCTTGGGGCGCGCCGCCGAGATGGCCGCCACGAGCGACGACTTGCCGGCGCTCGGGTAGCCCACGAGCGCCACGTCGGCGATGGTCTTGAGCTCCAGGACCAGCTCGGCCGTCTCGCCCGGCTCGCCGAGCAGCGCGAAGCCCGGGGCCTTGCGCTTGGCGGACGCGAGGTCCCGGTTGCCCAGGCCGCCCTTGCCGCCGGCCGCAGCCACGTACTCGGCGCCCACGCCCACGAGGTCGGCGATCACCTTGCCGTCGGTGTCCTTGACGACGGTGCCCTCGGGGACGGTCAGCACCAGGTCGCCGCCCTTGGCGCCGTCCTTGTCGTCGCCCTGGCCCTGCGTGCCGCTCGGGGCGTACCGGTGCGGCGAGTGGTGGTACTCGAGGAGCGTGGTGGTCTGGCGGTCGACGACGAGGCGGACGCTGCCGCCGTCACCGCCGTTGCCGCCGTCCGGGCCGGCGAGCGGCTTGAACTTTTCCCGGCGGATCGAGGCGCAGCCGTTCCCGCCGTCACCGCCTGCGACGTGAAGCACGACGCGATCGACGAAGCTGGCCATGTTCTGATCCTCTCACTGCTGGGGCAAAGCAGGAGGGGCGCACCGCGTCGGTGCGCCCCTCCCGAAGACTGTGTCGAAGGCTCAGGCCTCGACGGCCACGATGTCGATGACCTTGCGGCCACGACGCGTGCCGAACTGCACGGCGCCCGGGGTGAGGGCGAACAGCGTGTCGTCGCCACCGCGACCGACGTTGGCGCCCGGGTGGAAGTGGGTGCCGCGCTGGCGGACGATGATCTCGCCGGCCTTCACGACCTGCCCGCCGAAGCGCTTGACGCCGAGGCGCTGGGCGTTGGAGTCACGACCGTTGCGCGAGGAGCTCGCGCCCTTCTTGTGTGCCATCTCATCCTGCTTTCGTGCCGAAGAACGGGGGGAATCCGGGGGGCTGCAGCCCCACCGACGTCACTTGATGCCGGTGACCTTCACGCGGGTCAGCTTCTGGCGGTGACCCTGGCGCTTGCGGTAACCGGTCTTGTTCTTGAACTTGAGGATCACGATCTTCGGACCCTTCTCGTCCCGAACGACCTCGGCGGTGACCTTCACCTTCGCCAGCGTTGCGGCGTCGGTGGTCACCTTCTCCCCGTCCACGAGCAGGAGGGCAGCGAGCTCGATGCTCTCACCGGGTGCCGCCTGGACACGGTCCATGACGACGATGTCCCCGACGGACACCTTCTCCTGACGGCCGCCGGCCTTGACGATCGCGTACACCACGTTGCAACTCATCTCTCTAGTCTTTGCGTGCTCGCACGACGGAGTTCACCGGCTTGGCTGAGACTCGGACCGCCGCGGCGGTCGAGTGCGATGCGCCATGGGCACGCGGGACTGGTACGCAGACAGCGCACCGACACACAAGAGTACGTGACGGTACGTGCGTACTCAAACCAGGCGGGACGTGGGATGGGCCACGTCCCGCCTGGTGTCATGGCTCGGCGCGCGTCAGGCGACGCCGAGGTCCTCCCACGGGCCCCACTGGGCCGCGCCGGGGACGTCGCCCTGGGTCCACCACTTGGCGCGCCACAGGTGGCCGCCGTGGGTGACCCGGGAGCTGCCCGTGTACGCGGTGGTCGCGTTCCACGGGGCCGCGGCGGGCGCGGTGGGCGTCGGGGTCGGGGTCGGGGTCGGAGTCGGGGTAGGAGTGACGGTCGGCGTCGGCCTCGGCGTCGTGCCGGCGCAGGCGCCCCGGTCCTCCCAGACCGCCGCGGTGCCGGGCGTCTCCCCCTGGGTCCACCACTTGGCGTACCAGGTGCGGCCCGCGTGGGAGACGAGCGCCCCGCCCGTGTACACGGCCGACGAGCTCCACGGCGTGGCGGTGCACGTACCCGGCTGCGACGGTGTCGGCGTGGGGGTGGGCGTCGGGTTCGTCGAGCCGCCCGACGTGAAGGGCGCGAAGGCCTGGCTGAAGAACCACGTGGGCTGGACGATGCCGGAGCAGGTGCCCGCGCCCACCGTCCCGGGGCAGCCGCCGTTGTCGCGCTGCAGGGCCCAGAAGGACAGGAAGCCGATGCGGCCAGTAGCCCACTGCAGCACCTCGCCCGCGTCCTGCTGCGTGAAGGTCTCGCCGGGACCGTAGTCGTCGATGCCGACCATCTCGGTGATGCCGACCATGCGCCACAGCTGGGCGTCCGTCTTGCCGGGGTACAGCGTCTTGAGCTGGTTGAACAGGCCGGTCCCGGCGGAGATGGTGCTCTGCCCCATGTCGTGCGTGCGGCCGTCGTAGTAGTCGAAGGTCATGATGTTGACCAGGTCGACCCGGGTGCCGTTGGAGATGGCGTTGCGCAGCAGCGCCATCCCCGCCGCCGAGAGGCCGCTCGTGCTGGTCGGGAGCGTGTACTGGATCTCGAGGGTGCGTCCGTTGGCGGCGGCCCAGTCCTGGACCAGCTTGAGCGCCTTGTTGCGGCGGTCGATGCCCTCGGTGTTGCCGAGCGAGGTGGACTCGACGTCGAAGTCCAGGCGGGTCACGTCGTAGGTGGTGACGAGGTTCTGGATGGCGGTCGCGATGGAGCTCACGTTGCTGCAGCTGTCGGCGAGCTCGGTGCCCGTGGTGCCGGCGGTGTAGCCGCCGAGGGACGGGATGACGTCGCCGCCCTGCGCACGGACGGCGGCGATCTCGCCACCCCACGCTGCCTGGCTGACGGCGGTGTCGCCGTTCCAGAGCAGGGTGCAGGACCCGGGGGTGGCGGTCTGGAGGAACGCGAGGGTGAGGTAGTCGGCGCCGGACTGCTGGCTCAGGGTCGACATGTCGTCGCCGAGCCACATCTCGTAATAGGGGGCGAACACCTGCGGCGGGATGGGGGTCGCGGCGGCAGCGGAGGTGGCGGCAGCGATGCCGATCCCCACGCCCGAGACCGCCACCGCCGCCGAGGCGACGACGGCGGCCAGCTTCTTGCGGATCATGGCGGGCCCTTCCGGTACGGGAACCGGCGCCCTCGTTCGGGCGCCGGACGGTCTGGTCAGGAATTGTTCTCTTTCCTAACTTTTCGACCGTAGGCCGGTCCCCCACGCCGCGGCAATCAGGGCAACCACGTATCCGGGCCCACGCGCATACGGGTCTCCCGCCGCCCGCCCGGGCCCGGACATGCCGGGTGCACGGTCCGCCGGCCCTCCGGCCGGCGACCCGTGCACCCGGGGGTGAGGTGGTGTCAGTCCAGGATGAACGTGATCTGCATGGCCACCTGCCAGGCCACGATGGAGCCGTTCTCGATCTCGACCTTCTGCTCCTTGACCCACGCTCCGCTCACGTTGCGCAGCGTCTCGTTGGCGCGGTCGACGCCGACGCGGATGGCGTCCTCGAAGCTCGTGTCCGAGCGCGCGCTGATCTCCGTGATCCGTGCGACCGTCCCAGCCATAGGTGCTCCCCTCGTCGGGGTCGGCGCAGGTCCGCGCCGACCGATGCCTCCACCATGACCCGACGGACCGGGGTTCGCCATCGCAGCCGCCGGACCGGCGAGCCCTCATCGGCTGTGCTTACAGTGTCAGGAGGAGACATGCGATGAGGTCGAGCGCACACCAGTTCCAGGACGGCCGTGAGGACGCGGTCGGCAGGGCGATGCGTGCCGTCGCCCGGCGCGGCTTCCTGCCCCGCTCCCAGCAGCCGTTCGCCGGGCACGACCGACCGTTGCCGATCGGGGGCGGCCAGACGTCCTCACAGCCGACCACGGTGGCGGCGATGCTCCGTCTGCTCAAGGTGCCGGTCGGCGCCCGGGTCCTCGACGTCGGTTCCGGCTCCGGCTGGACCACCGCCCTCCTGGCGGCCCTCGTGGGCCCGTCGGGCGAGGTGCTGGGGGTCGAGCGTGAGCCCGCCCTCGCGGAGTGGGGCGCCCGCAACGTCCAGGCCGCCGGGATGCCGTGGGCGCGGGTGGTCCCGGCTCAGCCTGACGTGCTCGGCGTCCCGCGACCGGGCGGCTGGGACCGGGTCCTCGTCTCGGCGTCGGCCACCGAGATGCCGCAGGAGCTCGTGGACCAGATCGGCTACGGGGGCCGCATGGTCATCCCGGTGCGCACCACCATGTACCTCGTCGAACGGCTACCCGACGGGAGCATCCGCACCACGGACCATGGCGCCTACCAGTTCGTCCCCTTGATCGAGGACTGAGGCGGAGGTGCAGCGCAGCGTGGGGCCGCAGCGGAGCAAGGACCCGCGCGGAGCGGAACCGCAGACTCGGTCCTCCACATTCGAGGACTGAGGCGGAGGCGGGCGTCAGGCCCGGTGCCGCCGGCAGCGCGCCTCGTACAGGTCGGCGCCGCCCACGTGCGCCGGGACCGGCGTGAGGGACGAGCCGGAGCCGGCCGGGCCGTCGTCGTCCACCGGGAGGGGTGCCGTCCTGACGTGGAACGCCGCGTCCGCGCCGCACACCGCGCACACCGCCGTGAGCTTCACGACCGACTCGGCCAGCGCCATCAGCGCGGGCAGCGGCTCGAAGGGGCGCGCGTCGAACGTGACCGACAGCCCGGCCACGACGACCACGAGCCCAGAGTCCGCGAGGACCGTCGCCACGGGCACGAGCGCCACACCGAAGAACTGCGCCTCGTCGACGGCCACCAGCTCCGTCGCGGGCGTCACGAGCGCCGGGATCTCCTCCGCCGACGACGCCACCACCGACTCCACCTCGAGCCCTGAGTGCGACGCCACCACGCCGGAACCCCGCCGCGTGTCCATCGCGTGGCTCACGACGAGCACCCCGCGCCGGGCGATCTGCGCGCGCCGCACCCGGCGCACCAGCTCCTCGGACTTTCCCGCGAACATGGGGCCGGCGATCACCTCGAGCCGGCCGGACCGGAAGCCGTCGTCCATGGGTCCAGTCAACCACCGGGGCTCAGCCCGGCCACTCCTCGCGCAGAACTCCCATGACCACCGAGTCGTACCGCCGTCCGTCCACCTCGCGGGCCTGCCGGAACCGGCCCTCCTCGGTGAACCCCAGCGCGCGCCCGACCGCCAGCATGGCGTGGTTCCCGGACCACGTCGCGAAGTCGAGCCGCACCCAGTCCGTGGCCGCGAACAGGTACGACACCCACAGCCCGAGCGCCTCGCGCCCGATCCCCCGACCGCGCACCTCCGGGTCGTAGACCGTGATGCCGGTCCGGACCCAGGCCGTCTCGCGGGACTCCCAGTACCAGGCCACGGTGCCGACCAGCTCGCCGCCAACGTCGATCACGAGGCGGCGGGGCGGCAGCCCGTCGGACCCGGGCGCAGGTCCGGGCGCGGGCGCGGAGACGACCCCGGCAGCCCGGGCCAGGGCCTCGACCGCGGCGTCCGCCTCGGCGTCGGACGGCACGGGGTAGTACGGCCCGTCCCAGCGGTGCCAGTCGTGCCCGGGCCGCATCCACTCGCGGAAGACAGCCAGGTCACGCGGGGTCCAGCCCCGCAGGGTGACCTGCGGGCCTGTGGCGTAGATCTCGGGGTTCACGGACCGAGCCTAGGCGGGACATGCGGATCGGGACGCCGAGGTAGTTTCCTCGTCCCCGATCCCAGGCACGTTCATCCTGGGAGACTCGGACGAGGGAACTACCTCGGCGTCCCGATCTGTTCAGCCCTGCCTCAGCGGCCCATCAGCCGCTGCCAGAACCCTCGCTTAGGCGACCTCGTCGCCAGCTCCTTTGGGCGGCTCGCCACCCTGCCCGACGTCGGACCCCGCCTCCGGCGCGTCCGTCACCTCAGCCTCGGCCTCGGACTCAGCACCGGTCTGCGTGGCGACCGCGTCCTCGACGAAGGCCTCCGTCGCGTCGGCGTCGACCGTCGAGGCCTGGACCACCAGGTCTGCCGGCTCCTCGACGGGCGTGCCGCCCACGGCCTCGGCGAGCGCCGCGAGGTGCGACGGGTCCGCTGAGGCCGCGTGCCCGGAGTCGGACGCGTGCTCGTGGTCCCGCGTCTCGTGCGCGTGCGCGGCAGCTGCCGCGATCGTGGCGAGCGTGGCCTTCACGGCCTCACGTGCCTCGGACCGCTCGTCCGGCAGGACGGGCACGGCCGACGCGGCCGCCGCCTCCTTGACCGGGGTGGCGGCGCCGCGCTTGCGACGCTTGCCGCGCCCCTCCTCCGGGACCGCCCCGTTGACCTGGGAGCCGTGCGCCACCGGCGCGGCGGCGCCCTGCGAGCCCGTGGAGCCGGAGGACCCGCCGCGCTCGATCGGCTCCTCGTGCACGATGAACCCACGCCCGTGGCAGTGCTCGCACGTCTCGGAGAACGCCTCGACCAGGCCCTGGCCCACGCGCTTGCGCGTCATCTGGACCAGGCCCAGCGACGTCACCTCGGCGACCTGGTGCTTGGTCCGGTCCCGGCCCAGGCACTCGACCAGGCGACGGAGCACCAGGTCACGGTTGGACTCGAGCACCATGTCGATGAAGTCGATCACGATGATGCCGCCGATGTCGCGGAGCCGGAGCTGCCGCACGATCTCCTCGGCCGCCTCGAGGTTGTTCCGCGTGACGGTCTCCTCGAGCGTGCCGCCCGCACCGGTGAACTTGCCGGTGTTGACGTCGACGACGGTCATGGCCTCGGTACGGTCGATGACCAGCGAGCCGCCCGACGGCAGCCAGACCTTGCGGTCCATACCCTTGGCGAGCTGCTCGTCCACCCGGTGCACCACGAAGACGTCCGTGTTCTCGGCCCACTTCGAGACCCGCTCCCGCAGGTCCGGCGCGAGCTCGTCGACGTACGACGAGATCTCGTCCCACGCCCCGTCGCCCTGCACCACGAGCGACGAGAAGTCGTCGTTGAAGATGTCACGGACCACGCGGATCGCCAGGTCCGGCTCGCCCTGGAGCAGGGCCGGGGCGTTCGCGGTCTTCGACTTCTTCTCGATCTGGGTCCACTGGTTCTGCAGGCGCTCCACGTCGGCCCGGAGCTCGTCCTCGCTCGCGCCCTCGGCCGCGGTACGGACGATGACGCCGGCCCCCTCGGGGACCACCTCGCGCAGGATCTTCTTGAGGCGGTTGCGCTCCGTGTCGGGCAGCTTGCGGCTGATGCCGGTCATGCCGCCACCGGGGACGAACACGAGGTAGCGGCCCGCGAGCGTGACCTGGCTGGTCAGTCGCGCACCCTTGTGGCCGATCGGGTCCTTGGTGACCTGCACCAGCACCGAGTCGCCGGACTTCAGCGCCTGCTCGATCCGGCGCGGCTGGCCCTCGAGGCCCGCGGCGTCCCAGTTGACCTCGCCCGCGTACAGCACGGCGTTGCGGCCCTTGCCGATGTCGACGAACGCGGCCTCCATGCTGGGCAGGACGTTCTGGACGCGGCCCAGGTACACGTTGCCGGCCATCGACGTCTGCGACTGCTGCGAGACGTAGTGCTCCACGAGCACGCCGTCCTCGAGCACCGCGATCTGCGTGCGGCCGTCCTTCTCGCGCACCACCATCGAGCGCATGACCGACTCGCGGCGGGCCAGGAACTCGGCCTCCGTGATGATCTGGCGGCGACGCCCGGCGTCGCGGCCCTCGCGGCGGCGCTGGCGCTTGGCCTCGAGCCGCGTGGAGCCCTTCAGCGCGGTCACCTCGTCGGAGACCGGGCCTACGGCCCGCTCGCGGGTGCGGCTCGCAGCCGCCTCCGCGCGCTCGCCGCGCGTGCCGCGGCGACGGCGGCGCCGACGGCGGCTCCCGCTCTCGTCGTCGCCCTCGTCCTCGTCCTCGTCGGCCGACGTCGGAGCGGCCTCGTCCTCGGCCGTCGCCTCCTCGTCAGCGGACCCGGGCTCGTCGGACTCCTCACGCTCGTCGGCGTCCTCGTCCGACTCGTCGTCGTACCCGTCGCGGACCCGGCCACCGCGGCGGCCACGGCCACCTCGGCGGCGACGGCGGCGCACCGGCCGCAGGTCGTCCTCGTCCTCCTCCTCGAGCTCCTCGAAGTCCTCAGGAGCGAGGTCCGCGAGCTCGACACCCTCGGCGAGCAGCTCGGACTCGATGAGCCCGACCTCCTCGGCCGCCGCGGCGTCGTCCTCGCTGAGCTCGGCCGCGAGGAACTGCGGGGTCGCGTCCGTGACGGGCTCCACGGCGCCGGTGGCGAACGTCTCGTCGACGTCGGCAGGCACGACCTCGTGCGGCGCGGCGGTGGTCGCAGCAGCGGCTGCCGGTTCGGTCGCTGCCGGCTCGGCGGTCGGCTCGGCGGCCATGGTCCCGGCGGGCTCGGCGGCGCGCTCGGCGACGGGCGCCACGTGCGCGTCCGGCGACGCGGCGGGCCGGGTCGCCGCGCGGCGACGACGGCCGGACGGACGGGTCTCGGCAACCGGCGCGGCCTCTGCGCCGGCCATCGCACGCTGTGCCGACTCACGCTGTGCCGGTTCACGCTGTGCCGGGGCCTCGCGCGCGGGCTCCGCGGCCTCCTGCTCGGCCTCGTGGGGGCGCGGCGGGCCTGCGGGCGCCTGAGCGCGACGCGGGCGGCGGGCGGCGGACAGGTCCGGCGCCTGGAAGAGCAGCGCCGTCGTGGCGAGGCGAGGCGTGCGCGATCCGCCGGTCGTGCCGGCGGGCGACTCCGCCCGGGCCGGGGCCTCCGCCGCGGCGGCAGCCGGTGCGGTGGACGCCTGGGCCGGCGCGTCGGCCTCGTCGGCGCCGCGGCGCCGCGTGGTGCGGCGGGCGCGGGCAGGCTTCTCGGCGGCGGGCTCCGCGGCCGCCGCCGGGGCGGGCGCGGGCTCGACCGAGGCCGGCTCGGCCTGCTCTGCCGGAGCGGGTGTCGCAGACGCCTCAGGCAGCACGATGCCGAGGTCCTCCGGGGCCGGCGTGGTGGCGGCCGTGGTGGCGCGACGGCGCGAGCGCGCCTTGGGCGCCGGCTCCACGTCCTCCGTCACAGCCGGGGTCTCGGCGGGCTCGGCCTTGGTGCGGCGACGCGCACGGGGAGCCTTGGGCTCCTCGGCCGCGGGCTCCTCGGCGGGCGCGGCGGGGGCCTCTGCGCGGGCGGTGGGGCCGCCGGGCAGCACGATGTCGTCCAGGCTCCGGATCCCGCCCGCGGGGGCGGCCTGCTGCTGCTCCACCGCGCGCTCGGGAAGGCGGAGGCCGGCGAACAGGTCCTTCGCGGCCGTGACCGGCTCCTCGACCTCGACCTCGGCCGGGTCGGTCTCCGCGGACCGGTCGTCGAGCGACAGGTCGCCGGGCTCGACGACCTCCTCGACGGGCGTGGGCTCGTCGTCGGCCACCGGCGTGGTGAGGTCACCGGTCGTGGCAGGCGGGACCACTGCGGGCGGCGCGGCCGTGTCGCGCATGGCGCGCCGGGACCGCTTGCGCGGTGCCTCGGGCGCGTCGGCGGACGTCACGACGAACGCCGAGGGGGCAGCCTGCTCGCCGGCGGCCGGGGCGTCCGTGGTGGGCGAGGCCACCACGATCGGCACGACGGCAGGAGCGGGCGCAGCGGTGGGGCGGACAGCTCGGCGGCGCGTAGGACGCCCGCCGGACGTGGCCTGCACCTCCTCGCCCTGCCCCGTCCCGGCGCTCCCGCCGGGAGCGTCGTGATCGTTCTGTGACCCGAGGGTTGAATCTGTGGTGCTGCGAGGCGTCACGTGCTGTTCTCCTGTGACCCAGGGTCCGCCCCACACCCGCGGACCGCCAGGCGGTCGGTCGCCCTGGGGCACGTCGCGTCTCAGCGAGTGCCGGGACGGAAGTCTCGGCTGCGGCCACCTCTGCCACGTCTTCGCGGACGCCTGCGACACCGGACCCCTTCACAGTCCTTCGTCGCGGCACCGCGTGCGGATCGCGGAGCTGCTGGCTCGTCAGGCCGTGCGGGGGTGTGGGGCCCAGCACAGCTACGTCAAGTATCGCACAGCAGGTCACCCCCGCCCGAGGAGCGAGCAGCACCGGCGCGCCCCGCGCGCCACGCCGGTCCGGAGCCGCCGCCGCGGGCCGCTGGGTCCGGTTGTGGTCGATGTCACCCGCTGAGGCGCGCGCCGAGCACGCGAGCGCCGGTACCGTCTTGTGAACGCCTTCACAAGCATCTCGACCGCACCCGCAGAGCCCTGGCTCTGAAGAACGGAGCCCCCTGTGGACGCCCTCGACCTCGCCCGGTGGCAGTTCGCCATCGTCACCGTCTACCACTTCGTCTTCGTGCCGCTCACCATCGGCCTCGCACCGCTCGTGGCGATCATGCAGACCGCCTGGGTCCGCACCGGGAACGAGCGCTGGCTCCGGCTGACCAAGTTCTTCGGCAAGCTCTTCCTCATCAACTTCGCGCTCGGTGTCGTGACCGGGATCGTGCAGGAGTTCCAGTTCGGCATGAACTGGAGCGAGTACTCCCGGTTCGTGGGTGACGTCTTCGGCGCCCCGCTCGCCATGGAGGCCCTGGCCGCGTTCTTCGTCGAGTCCACCTTCCTCGGCCTCTGGATCTTCGGCTGGGACCGGCTGAGCAAGCGCGTGCACCTGGCCTGCATCTGGGCCGTCGCGGTCGCGGTCAACCTGTCGGCCTTCTTCATCCTCGCGGCCAACTCGTGGATGCAGCACCCCGTCGGCACCCGGTTCAACCCGGAGACCGGCCGCGCCGAGATGGAGTCCATCTGGGCGATCCTCGGCAACAACACCCTGTGGGCGGCCTACCCGCACACCGTCACCGCGGCCTTCCTCACGGCGGGCACGTTCGTCGCGGGCATCGCCGCCTGGTGGATGGTGCGCCTCGTACGCACCCGCACCCCCGACAACGTCGAGCTGGCGCGCACGGTCTACCGGCCCGCCGTCATCCTCGGCACGGTCACGATGCTCGTGGCCGGGATCGGCGTCGCCGCCTCGGGCGACCTCCAGGCGAAGCTGATGTTCGAGCAGCAGCCGGCCAAGATGGCGTCGGCCGAGGCCCTCTGCGAAGGCACCGAGGCCGCGGCCTTCTCGATCCTCACGATCGGGGACCTGACCAACTCCTGCGAGGGCGTGCGGCACCTCATCGAGGTGCCCGGCCTGTCCAGCTACCTCGGCACCGGGCACTTCTCCGGCGAGGAGAGCTACCTGCCGGGCGTCGAGGACGTCCAGGAGGAGTACACCGCGCGCTACGGCGACACGGACGCGGCGGGCGACCCGGTCGTCTACACCCCGAACCTCGCGCTCACGTACTGGAGCTTCCGGCTCATGATCGGCTTCGCGGCCGGCTCGGTGGCCCTCGCCCTCGCCGCGCTCTGGTTCACCCGGGGCGGGCGGGTCAGCGGCAACCCCTGGCTGGCCCGCCTCGGGATCGCCGCGATCCCCACGCCGTTCCTGGCGTCGTCGTTCGGCTGGATCTTCACCGAGACGGGCCGGCAACCGTGGGTCGTCGTGCCGAACCCGACCGGCATCGACATGGTGCGCCTCCTGACCGAGCGAGGCGTCTCGACGGTGGTGAGCCCCGGGATGGTGCTCGCCTCGATGATCGTCTTCACGCTGCTCTATGGCGGGCTCGCCGTGGTCTGGTTCCGCCTCATGCACCGCTACGCGGTCGAGGGCGTGCCGCGCGTCGTCCACGACGACTCGCCGGAGGCCCGGGCCGACGACGACGCGGACCGTCCCCTCTCCTTCGCCTATTGATCCCGAGCCGCCGGGCTCGGCCGCTGCCGCTCGCCTTTCAGTTCTTCGACAGGAAGAGATATGGATCTCACGATCGTCTGGTTCGTCCTTATCGCGGTCCTGTGGACCGGGTACCTCGTGCTCGAGGGCTTCGACTTCGGCGTCGGTATGCTCGCGTCGCTGCTCCCCCGCGGCGACGCCGCGGCGCGCGAGAAGGAGCGCCGGCTCCTGGTCAACACGATCGGGCCGGTGTGGGACGGCAACGAGGTGTGGCTGATCACCGCGGGCGGCGCCACCTTCGCCGCCTTCCCCGAGTGGTACGCCACCCTCTTCTCGGGGTTCTACATCCCGCTACTGCTGATCCTCGTGGCCCTGATCGTGCGCGGGGTCGCCTTCGAGTACCGCGGCAAGATCGCCGACGCCGCCTGGGCCCGCCGCTGCGACGTGGCGATCCAGGTGGGGTCGTGGCTGCCCGCCGTGCTGTGGGGCGTCGCGTTCGCCAACCTCGTCCGCGGGGTGCACCTCGACGAGGCGCACCAGTACGTCGGCGGCTTCTGGGCGCTGCTCAACCCCTTCGCGCTCCTCGGCGGCCTCACGACGCTCGTGCTCTTCCTGCTCCACGGCACGGTGTTCGTTGCGCTCAAGACCGACGGCGACATCCGGCACCGTGCCCGCCGGCTCGCCGGTGGGCTGTCCGTAGCGGCCGTCGTCGTGGCGGGCGGCTGGGCCGTCTGGGCCCAGGTCGCCTTCTCCACGGGCTGGACCTGGGTGGCGGTGGCCGTGGCCGGCGCCGCGCTGCTGGGCGTGGTCGTGACCAACGGGGCGGGCCGCGAGGGCTGGGCCTTCACGCTCTCGGCGGTGTCGATCGTGGCGACGGCGGTGCTCATCTTCGGCTCCATGTTCCCGGACGTCATGCCGGGCCTGGACGGCGGCGCGTCGCTGTCCGTCGCGGAGGCGGCCTCCACCCCGTACACCCTCACCGTGATGACCTGGGTGGCCGCCTTCCTCACGCCGCTCGTCATCGCCTACCAGGCGTGGACGTACTGGGTGTTCCGCCGTCGGCTCAGCGTGGAGCACATCCCCGCGCCCGCCGGGCTCACCTGGCAGCGGATCAGGGACGCGGCCTTCTGAGCGCGCACGCGAGGATGGGCTCGTGAAGCCCTTCGACCCTCGTCTGGCGCAGAGCCCGGCCGCGCGCGCCTACTTGGTCCTGACGGTGGTCCTCGGCACGCTCTCGGCCACGCTCGTGGTGGGCCAGGCGCTCCTGGTCGCCCGGATCCTGACCCCCGTGGTGTCCGGGACCGGCACGTCCGGGCCTGTCGTCGCCTGGCCCTTCGGCGCGCTGCTGCTCGTGGTGGGCGCCCGCGCCGGGGTCGCCTGGGCGCAGGACCGGTACGCCCTGCGCGCCGCCGCCCGGACCGTCGCCGAGCTGCGCGCCGCGGTGGTCAAGGCCTGGGCGACGCGGTCCCCGCGGTCCGACGTCAGCCGCGAGGCCGACGTGGCGACCCTCGCCACGCGCGGCCTCGACGCGCTCGAGCCCTACCTCGTGCGGTACCTTCCCCAGCTCGTCCTCACGGCGATTCTCACGCCCGCTCTCGTGGTGGTCGTATGGACGCTGGACTGGGTGTCGGCGCTGGTCGTGGTCGTGACGCTGCCCCTGGTGCCGCTGTTCATGGTGCTGGTCGGGCGCCTCACGGCGGGCACGTCCGAGCGGCGTCTGGCCACCGTGCAGCGGCTCGGCGCCCAGGTGCTCGACCTCGTCGCGGGCCTGCCGACGCTCCGCGCGTTCGGCCGCGCGCTCGGTCCGGGAGCCCGCGTCCGGGAGCTCGGCGAGGCCTCCCGCCACGCCACGATGGGGACGCTCCGCGTCGCGTTCCTCTCCTCGATGGTGCTCGAGCTGCTGACCACGCTGTCGGTCGCGATCGTGGCGGTCGGCGTGGGGCTCCGGCTCGTGGAGGGGGCGATGCCGCTCGAGCCCGCCATCGCCGTGCTCATGCTCGCGCCCGAGGTCTACCTGCCGCTGCGGCGTGTGGGCGCCGAGTTCCACGCGTCCACGGACGGGCTCGCGGCCGCGGACCAGGCCTTCCGCGCTGTGGGTGCACGTCTGGTCGCCGCCAGGCCCTCGGAAGGGGCGGTCCGGGCGGCGGGCGGAACGATCCTCCTCGACGACGTCTCCGTCCGCGCCGGCGGCCGCGCCGTGCTCGCCCCCGCCTGCCTCTCGGCTCGCATCCCGCTCGGCGACGGCACGCCCGGCACCGGCCGCGTCGTCGCCCTGCGCGGGCCCAGCGGCGCCGGGAAGTCCACGACGGTCCTCGCTCTCCTCGGCCTCCTGCGGCCCCACAGCGGGCGCATCCGGCTCGCGCCCCGCGACGCCACCGGCCCGGTGGACCTCGCCGACGTCGACCTCGGCTCCTGGTGGGCGCAGCTCACCTGGGTGCCCCAGCGCCCCACGCTCCCGCCGGGCACGGTGCACGACGTCGTCCTGGCCGGCCGGGCGGACGGCTCACCTCGGGGCACGGGCACGGCGGGCGGCCCGGCGGGCTCCGGCGTCGGCCCCGACCTGGAGGCCGCCGCCCGACGCACCGGCCTCGACACCGTCGTGGCGGACCTGCCGCTGGGCTGGGACACCGTCGTGGGGCTCGGCGGGGTGGGGCTGAGCGTCGGGCAGCGGCAGCGGGTCGCACTCACCGCAGCGCTCCTGGACGACGCTGCCGCCCGGCCCCTCGTCATCCTCGACGAGCCCACCGCGCACCTCGACGCGCGGGGCGAGCAGGCCGTGCTGGACACGGTGTCGACCTGGCGCGACGAGGGTCGCACCGTCCTGGTGGTGGCCCACCGGGCGTCGCTCCTGGCACTGGCCGACCAGGTCGTCGACGTGTCGTCGGCCCCAGCCCCCGCCATGACCACACCCTCGGCCGGAGGTGAGGCATGAGCGCGACACGGGGTCCGGCGTCGGGCGCCCTCCGCCGGAGCGGCGACCCGTTGCGACGCGTGCTGCCGCTGCTCGAGGTGCGGCCCGGGAAGGTCGCGGCGGCGATCGCGCTGGGGACCCTGGCGCTCGTCTGCGCCATCGGGCTGGCGGCTGCGGCCGCGTGGCTCGTCGCTCGGGCGTCGCAGATGCCACCGGTGCTGACGCTGTCGGTCGCGGTGGTGTCGGTGCGGGCGTTCGGCATCGGGCGGGGGGTGCTGCGCTACTGCGAGCGCCTGGCGTCGCACGACGTGGCGCTGCGCGGCATGGCGGCGCTGCGCGCCAACGTGTACGAGGCCCTGGCCCGCAGCAGCGCTCCCCTGACCGTGCGCCGTGGGGACCTGCTCGCCCGGCTCGGGGCGGACGTCGACGACGTGGGCGACGTGGTGGTCCGCGCGCTCGTCCCCGCGGGGGTGGCGCTCGTGGTCGGGCTGGCGTCCGTCGTGCTGATCGGGGCCTTCCTGCCGGCGGCCGGGGCGACCCTGGCCGCGTGCCTCCTGCTCGCGGGGGTCGCGGCGCCGTGGCTCGCCGCGCGGGCCGCCGCGACCGTCGAGGTGCAGGGCGCCGCCGCGCGGGGCGAGGTGACGGCGCTGACGCTCGAGCTCCTGGAGGACGCCGCCCCGCTGCGGGTGGCCGGGCGGTTCGACGACCGGCTCGCCGCCCTCGCGCGCGCCGACGACCGCCTCACCTCCGTCGCCGACGCCGGCGCCCGCACCACCGGGCTCTCCGCCCTGATCGGGGCGCTCGCCCAGGGGCTCGCCGTCGTGGCGGCGATCGCGCTCGGGGTCCCGGCGGTGCTCGAGGGGCGCCTGACGCCGGAGGAGCTGACGGTCGTCGTGCTGACCCCCCTCGCGGTCTTCGAGGCGACGGCCGGGCTGCCGGCGGCGGCGGTCCAGCTCCACCGGTCGCGGGCGGCGGCGGGGAGGCTGCTGTCGCTGCTGGGCGCTGGCGGCTCCGACGTGATCGGTAGTTCGTCGCATGATCGGCAGCTCGAACTACCGATCATGCGACGAACTACCGATCACGCGCGGCCCGATGACGGCGAGCCCGATCACGGCGCGCCCCTGCTCCAGCT
This sequence comes from Antribacter gilvus, assembly GCF_003946865.1. Lineage (GTDB taxonomy): Bacteria > Actinomycetota > Actinomycetes > Actinomycetales > Cellulomonadaceae > Antribacter > Antribacter gilvus. The sequence continues at coordinate 156,272 of NZ_QXTH01000011.1, read as the reverse complement.
CACCGACGTCACCGCCGGGTGGGGCGACCGGGTCGTCGTCGCAGGGATCTCGCTCACCCTGGGACCGGGTTCGGTCGTGGCCCTGGCCGGGCCGTCGGGCGTCGGCAAGACCACGCTGCTGGCCACGGCAGCGGGCCTGATCCCGCCGGTGTCCGGGACGGTCGCGTCGCCGTCGGCCCTCCTGGTCGCCGAGGACGGGCACGTGTTCGACACGACGGTGCTGGAGAACCTCCGGGTCGCCCGCGGCGAGGTCACGCCGGACGAGGCCCGGGAGGCGCTGCTCGCCGTGGGCCTCGGCGGGTGGCTGGACGCCCTGCCCGACGGCCTGGGCACGGTCCTCGGCTCGGACGCCGCCGCGATCTCGGGCGGCGAGCGCCGCAGGCTGCTGGTGGCCCGCGCCCTCCTCGCCCCGGCCCGCGTGCTCCTCGTCGACGAGCCGGCCGAGCATCTCGACGCCGCCACCGCGGACGCGCTCGTGCGGACCCTCGCGGAGCACGCGCGCTCGACCGGGCGGGCGGTGCTCGTCGCCACGCACCGGCTCACCCCGCTCGCGGACGTGGACGAGGTGCTGGTGCTCGGCCCGGGCGAGCCCGCGACGGTTCGCGCGCGCGGCACCCACGAGGAGCTGCTCCACGACGAGGCCTACGCCTGGTCGGCGGCCCAGGAAGGCGCGTCGAGCCGGACGGAGTGACTACCTGGGCAGCGTCCTCTCGCCGAGGTAGTCACCTCGTCCGACGGAGTGACTACCTCGGCACTGTCTCGAGGACCGCCATCGCCGCGGCGCGGCCCGGGATCCCGCTCACTCCCCCGCCGCGCCGTGCGCCGGCTCCCGCGAGCAGCACGCGGGGGTGATCGGTCTCCACGCCCCAGCGACCGGCGTCGGCGGGGTCGTCGGCGAACGGCCACGCGAGGTCGCGGTGGAAGATGTGCCCGCCGGGCAGGCCCACGTCGCCCTCGAGGTCCACGGGGGTGCGCACCTCCAGGCAGGGCGCGCCGTCGGCGTCGACCGCCAGGCAGTCCTCGATCGGCTCCGCGAGGACCGAGTCCAGCGACCGCAGGGTCGCCGCCAGGGCCCGCGACCGGGTGCCTTCCGGGTCGTCCCGGAACAGCCGCGCCGGCATATGCAGCCCGAACAGGGTGATGGTCTGGGCCCCGGCGGCGCGCAGCTCCGGCCCGAGGATCGACGGGTCGGTCAGCGTGTGGCAGTAGATCTCGCACGGGGGCAGGTCCGGGATCTGGCCCGAGGCGGCCTGTGCGTACGCGGCCTGCAGCTGCGTCATCGACTCGTTGACGTGGAACGTGCCGCTGAACGCCGCCACGGGATCCACCCCGTCGCGCAGCCGCGGCAGCCGCGTGAGCAGCAGGTTGACCTTGAGCTGAGCGCCTTCGGGAGCGGTGCCCGACGGCGGCACGGCCGCACCCGGGCGCACCGCGTCCCCGTCGGCGTCGGCCGCCGAGGCAGCCACCGGCCCGGCGCCGCTCGCAGCGAGCAGCCGGTCGAGCGTCGCCGGAGCACAGCCCGCGAGGACGTGGCCGGCGCCCACGCCGCGGACGTTCCCGTCGGCGTCGGTCCACGCGACCTCCGCGTCCCCCGCACCGGGAGCCCCCGCGCCGGGGCCCCCGCGGCCGCCCGGTGCGACCGCCGTCACGTCGGCCTGGGTGAGGATCGTCGCTCCCGCCGCGAGCGCCGCGTCGCGCAGGGCGCCGCTGACCGCTCCCATGCCGCCCACGGGCACGTCCCAGTCGCCGGTCCCGTTGCCGATCACGTGGTAGAGGAAGCACCGGTTCTGGCGCAGGGAGTCCTCGTCGAGGTCGGCGAACGTGCCGATGAGGCCGTCCGTGGCGGCGACGCCGCGCACCACGTCGTCCGCGAACGTGCGGCGCAGCACGGCGCCCAGCGGCTCCTCGAACAGGGCGCGCCAGGCCTCGTCGTCGCCGACCGCCGCCCGCGCCTCGGCGCGCGTCAGCAGCGGCTGCGTGACCGTCGGGAAGAGGCGCCGGGCCACGGAGCCGGTCAGGTCGTAGAACCGCCGCCAGGCCTCGAAGTCCGCGTCGCCGCCGGTGAGGCGACGGAACGAGGCGCGCGTGACGTCGTCGGACCCCGTGTCCACGAGGAGTCCGCCCTCGCCGACCGGGGTGTACGACGAGTAGCGCCGTCGCAGGAGGCGCACGTCGAGGCCGAGCTCGTCGATGATCTGCCGGGGCAGCAGCGACACCAGGTACGAGTACCGGGAGAGGCGCGCGTCCACGCCGGCGAACGGGCGGGCCGAGACGGAGGCGCCACCCACGTGGTCGAGGCGCTCGAGGACGAGGACGGAGCGTCCGGAGCGGGCGAGGTAGGCCGCGGTGACGAGGCCGTTGTGGCCCGCGCCGACGACGACGACGTCGTACCGGGCGGCGAGGTGCTCCTGCATGGCGACATGCTGCCACGTGGCCCACGAATTCCGGCCCGTGATCCTTTCGTGACATTTCCGGGGAAGACCGGTACGGTCGTCATCGCCTCGCCCTCCAGACGGGGCCCAGTACCGGACGCCGAGCCCCGCCACCGGTCCTGACCAGCAACGACGTGGCGGGGACGGGGGAACCAGGTAAGCCGGACGCTACTGCGTCCTTGGGGTGAAGCCCTGCACGAAAGTGCGGGGCCGGGTGACTCCCCATCCGAACCCGACAGCTCACCTCGCAGGCGTCGAGGAGACCCATCGTGCCAACTCTTACCGAGATGCCCGAACAGTCCGTGATCGGTTCGAACCGTGCCCGCCACCGGGCCGACGGACGGGCCGTCACCCCCCTGTCCACGTTCACCCAGGCTGCCGCCGAGAACATGTCCGTCGCCGCCCGCACGGGAGCGATCGCCGTCGTGTCCTCGAGCCTGCTGGCGTCGGTCTTCGCACCGACGGCCACCGCTGCTCCCGCCACCAACGGGATCACGGAGCACAGCCTGGACCGCAGCACGGTCCCCGGCGCCACCCTCCAGCTGGTGCCCGTGGTGACCGTGGCCCCGGAGTCGACCTTCACCGTCGAGCAGGCTCCGGCCCCCGTGCTGCCCTATGCCCAGACCGAGGCCGGCATCGCCGAGGCCCGCGCCAAGGCGGAGGCCGAGGCCCGCGCGAAGGCCGAGGCGGAAGCACGTGCCCGCGCCGAGGCAGAGGCTCGCGCCGCCGCCGAGGCCCGTGCCGCAGCAGAGGCCGCGGCAGCCGCCGAGGCCGCCGCCGCGCAGACCGTGGTCGCAGCGGCCACGACCACCAGCTCCGCGGTGGGCCAGCAGGCCGTCAACCTGGCCCTGGAGCTCGTCGGCACGCCCTACGCCTGGGGTGAGGAGTCGCCGTCGACCGGCTTCGACTGCTCCGGGCTCATCTGGTACGTGTACCGGCAGCTGGGCGTGAGCCTGCCGCGCACGTCGTCCGAGCTCCGGTACGCGGGCACGCAGGTGTCGCTCGCCGACGCCCGGCCCGGCGACATCGTGTGGACCTCCGGGCACGTCGCCCTCTACGCCGGCAACGGGATGGTCGTCGAGGCCAACCAGCCCGGCACGCCCGTCCGGTACGTCGAGATGTGGCAGGACAACCCGATCATCGTCCGGGTCGCGTGAGACCGGAGCGCAGCGAAGGGTGCGGGCCGAGGAACGAGGCACGCGCCCGCAGCGGAGCGCAGGTCTCACGCGATTACCCGATCGCGTGACACTCCTGACGCCCTGGGCCGCTGGGGCGGCCCAGGGCGTCAGGTAACGTCCGGCGGGTGAAGATCCTCGTCCCGGACGTCCCGTTCGACCTCGACTTCCCCGCCCGTCTGCCCGACGGCGGGGCCTCCTTCGGCCCGGGCGGCACCGACACGGTGGTGGCCTACGGGATGAAGGACCCGGTCCCCGAGGAGCACGTCGACGCCGACGTGCTGGTGACGTGGTCCAGCCCGCCGCGGGTCGTGGCCGACGCCGCGCGCCGCCTGACCCGGCTGCGCTGGGTGCAGACGCTGTCCGCTGGGCCCGACGTCGCCCTAGCCGCGGGCTTCGCCCCGGGTGTCGTGATCGCGTCGGGCCGCTCGCTGCACGACGACACCGTCGCCGAGCACGCCCTGGCCCTCGTGCTCGCGACCGTGCGGCGGATCGACGTGGCGCTGACCGCCCAGCGCGAGCACCGGTGGGAACGGGCGATCGCGTTCGCCCAGGCCGACCCCGCCACCGAGGCGCACTACACGCTCGACGGCGCCCGCGTGACGATCTGGGGCTTCGGGTCCATCGCGCTGCGGCTCGCGCCGCTGCTGGCCGCGCTCGGCGCGGAGGTCACCGGGGTCGCGGGCTCGGCGGGCGAGCGGGCCGGGGTCCCGGTGGTGACCGCCGCCGACCTGCCGGAGGTGCTGCCGTGCACCGACGTGCTGATCTCTCTGCTGCCCGCCACGGACGCCACCCGCCACGCCCTCGACGCCGCCACCCTGGCGCTCCTCCCGCCGCACGCGCGGTTCGTGAACGCGGGGCGCGGCGCCACGGTGGACGAGGCGGCGCTCCTCGACGCCCTGGGTTCCGGGCGGCTCGCAGGCGCGGCGCTCGACGTCATGGAGACCGAGCCGCTCCCCGCGGACTCCCCGCTGTGGGACGCGCCGAACCTGATCCTCACACCTCACGTGGCGGGCGGACGGCCGCGCCGGGCAGCCCAGTTCCTGGCGGAACAGCTCACGGCCTGGCGGTCGGGCGGGGCGGAGGCCCTGCGCAACGTGGTGGCGCGGTAGAGCCCGTGCCCTACCGGCCCCGCGGGGCCGGCTGGCACACCGGGCACGTGAACGACGACCGGTTCATGAACGCGTCCCGGCGGATCACCGCCTCACAGCGGCGGCACGGCTCGCCCGCCCGGCCATAGACGTTCAGCGACCGCTCGAAGTATCCCGACTGGCCGTTGACGTTCACGTACAGCGCGTCGAAGCTCGTGCCACCCTGGACGAGCGCCTCGCGCATGACCTCCTCGGCCGCGTCGAGCACGCGGTGCACGTCGGCAACCCGGAGCTTGTCCGTGGGCCGCGCCCAGTGCAGCCTCGCGCGCCACAGCGCCTCGTCGGCGTAGATATTGCCTACGCCGGACACCACGGTCTGGTCCAGCAGCGCCCGCTTGACACCGGTCCGACGACGCCGCACCCGCGCCACGAGGTCGTCCCGCCCCAGGTGCGGGTCGAGCAGGTCGCGGGCGATGTGCGCGACGGGTCCCGGGATCAGGGCGAGGTCGCTGCCCAGGCCCGCCGCGACGTCGTCGGGCACCGGCTGGAGGTCCACCACGCTGAGGTGGCCGAACGTGCGCTGGTCCACGAAGTCGAGGTACCGGGCGCCGGAGGGCGCGCCGTTCAGGTGGAGCCGGACGCGGAGGTGGGGATGCTGGAAGTCGTCGGCGGGCTCCCCCGCCCGGACCAGCAGCTGCCCGGACATGCCGAGGTGCGCGAGCAGCGCGGCCGCAGGCCGCCCCCCGTCCGGCGCCGCGCCGGAGAGCGGGAGCCACAGGAACTTGCCTCGCCGCACCGCGGCGGCGAGCCGCTGCCCGGTGAGCTGACCGCGGAGGGCGACCGCTCCGCCGTCGTGCCGGCGGACGCTGTAGTCGCGGAAGACCTCGACCTCCCGGACCACCGCTCCCACCACGAACCGGTCGAGACCGTCTCGGACGGTCTCGACCTCGGGGAGCTCAGGCATTCGCGCTCTCGGCGGAGGCGCCGGGAACGGGGTCCGCGGGGGCGACGACGTCGTCGCCCGGGAGCGGGAACGCCTCGTGCAGCGCGTGGTAGGCCTCCTCGGCCGCGCCCTGCTCGGCGTGCTTCTTGGCGGTGCCCGACCCGGTGCCGTAGTTGATGCCGTCGATCACCACGCGGGAGTGGAAGATCCGGGCGTGCTCCGGCCCCTCGGCGTTGGCGAGGTACTCGGGTGCGGGCAGGCCGCGCTCAGCAGCGGCCTCCTGCAGCGACGTCTTCCAGTCGAGCCCGGCGCCGAGGCGCGCGGCGACCGCCAGCTGCGGGTCCGCGAGGCGGTGCACCAGGGCGCGCGACACCTCGAGGCCGTGGCTGAGGTAGGTGGCGCCGATCAGGGCCTCCACCGTGTCCGACAGGATCGAGTCCTTGTCGAAGCCGCGCGTGCGCAGCTCACCCTTGCCCAGCAGCACGTACCGGCCCAGGTCCAGCCGCCGGGCGATCTGCGCGAGCGAGCGCTGCGACACGGTGGCCGCCCGCATGCGCGCGAGGTCGCCCTCGGACAGGTCGGGGTGACGCCGGTACAGCGCCTCCGTGACCACCAGCCCCAGCACCGTGTCGCCCAGGAACTCGAGCCGCTCGTTCGTGGGGATCCCGCCCGCCTCGTGCGCGAACGACCGGTGCGTCAGCGCGAGCACGAGAAGCTCGGGATCCAGATGGACCCCGAGCTTCTCGAGAAGTGCGGTCGGCTCCGGCCGTGCCGGTGCGCCGTCCTTGACCACGTCAGCCGGCGAAGACGGGCTTCACGGCCTGGGCGTACTGACGACCCTTGTAGGTGCCGCACGTGGGGCAGGCCGTGTGCGACAGCTTGTCGGCCTTGCACGCGGGGCAGGTGGTGAGGGTCGCTGCGGTGGTCTTCCACTGCGAGCGACGCGCACGGGTGTTGCTGCGCGACATCTTGCGCTTCGGAACAGCCACGGCTAGCTCTCTTTCGTCTCGTCCGACACGCTCGTAGATCCGAGCATGCTTTGCAGCGCCGACCAACGAGGGTCGACAACGTCATGGTGGTGGCCGGGGTCGTCGGCCAGGCGCGCTCCGCACTCGGAGCACAAGCCCGGGCAGTCCGGCGAGCACAGCGGTTGAAATGGTAGCGCAGTAACGACGGAATCCCTCAGCGGGGGTTCCAGGTCCGCGAGATCGTCCTCGAGGAGCGACTCCTCGTCCTCCGCCTCCTCGTCACCCGCAGCCTCCGAGGCGCGTGCGCGCTCCGGGTAGGCGAAGAGCTCCGTGAGGTCCACCGTGACAGGTTCAGTGATCGTGTCGAGGCAGCGGACACACTCGCCCACCGCCACGCCGCTCACCGTACCCGACACCAGGACACCTTCCATCACGGCCTCCATGCGCAGGTCGAGCGCGATCTCGGTCCCCTCGGGGATGCCGATGACGACCGTGCCCAGGTCCGACGGCGCCTGCACGGTCCGGGAGACCGTGCGCATGCTGCCGGGACGCCGAGACAGCTCGTGCGTGTCGAGCACGAGCGGCGAGCGCGGGTGGAGGGTGATGACAGGCTCCAAAAAGGGTGTGTGTCCGGTGAGGGAGGCGGCCCTGCGACGAAGTGCGGGCCAGCGCACCAGTCTACGGCACGCGCGACGGTTGCCCTACAGGAGAGGGATGTGACGTGAGCCGGGGGCCGGGCCGCTACGCGAACGCCGCGCGCACGGCCTCCGCCACGCCCGCGGGCACCAGGTCCTCGATCCGGCCGCCGTACCGGGCCACGTCCTTCACCAGCGACGACGCGATGTGCGCGTACGCCGGGTCACCGACGACGAACACCGTCTCCAGGCCGGTGAGGTGCCGGTTCATGAGCGCCATCGGGGCCTCCGAGTCGAAGTCCGCCCCGCCGCGCAGTCCCTTCACCACGGCGACGGCGCCGATGTCCCGGCAGAAGTCGACGAGCAGGCCCGGTACGAGGGCGACCCGGACGTCGGCGGTGGCGGGGTCGGCGGCGAGCGCCGCGCGCGCCAGCCCGGCGCGGACCTCCGGGTCGAGGAGGCCCGACTTCCCGGCGTTCTTCGCGACGCCCACCACGACGTCGTCGAACATCGCGCGTGTGCGGCGGAGCACATCGAGGTGGCCGAGGGTGAAGGGGTCGAACGAGCCGGGGCAGACGACGGTGGTCATGACGTCACACGCTAGCGGGCTCGGCGTAGTGCACGGCGGTCTCGCCGTAGTCCTTGCGCGCGAACGGCCCGAGGCCGGCGGGCCACGCGGGCTCGGGACTGCGCGTCGAGCGCTCCACGACCACGACGGCACCGGGCGCGAGCACCCCGGGCGCGGCCAGGTGGGCGAGCACCGCCGTCAGCTCGGTCTCGGCCAGGTCGTAGGGCGGGTCGAGGAACACGAGGTCCAGGCTGCCCGACGCCGGCGGCTCGCCCGGGTGTACCTTCTCCGGCCCGGCGTGGTCCACCCGGGCGACCCGGGCGCCGTCGGGCACCAGGGACCCGGCGTAGCGCTCCGCGCTGTCGGTGACCACGCGGACCCCGGTGAGCCCGAGGGTGGTGACGTTGCGGCGGGCGACGTCGGCGGCGCCACGGGCGCTGTCCACAAGGGTGACCGACGCCGCCCCGCGGCTCGCCGCCTCCAGGCCGAGCGCTCCGGAGCCGGCGTAGAGGTCGAGCACGCGGGCGCCGTCGAGCACGTCGAAGTGCTCCAGCCGGGAGAAGATCGCCTCCCGCACCCTGTCGCTGGTGGGGCGGGTGCCCTTGGCCGGCACCGCGATGGTGCGCCCGCCGACCGAGCCGGCCACGATCCTCGTCACGGGCCCGAGCCTAACGCGGGCTCCGCCCGGCCCCGGGTCTACGCCGGGTCGGGCAGCGACACGTAGGCCACGACCGGGCGGTGGTCGCTGCCCGTGGGGCCGAGGGTCCAGGTGCGCACCACCTCGGCCTCACGGGTCAGCACCTGGTCGACCCGGACCACGGGGAAGCGCGCGGGGAACGTCAGGTCGAACCCGTGCACCGACCCGCCGACGTGCTCCAGGACCGGGTCGAGCGCGCGGTCGCGCAGCTCGGAGTTGAGGTCGCCGGCGAGGACCACCGTGCCGACCGGCTCGGCAGCGAGCGCAGCGGCGAGAAGCCCGATGCTCGCGTTCCGCGCGCCGGCGTCGAGGCCCCGGAGCCCGACACGGGCCGAGGGCAGGTGCGCCACGTACACCGCGACCGGTCCCTGCGGCGCCTGCGCCACGACGCGCAGCCCGCGGTCCCACGAGGCGTCGACGCCGGCGGGACGGAGGTCCACCGGCGTGGCCTCGGCCAGCGGCAGGCGCGACCACAGGCCGACCGTGCCCTGCACGGCGTGGTGCGGGTAGGCCGTCGTGAGCGCGGCCTCGACCTCGGGCAGCAGCTCGGGCGTGACCTCCTCCAGCGCGATGAGGTCCGGGTCCTCGGCGAGCAGGTCGGCGAGCGTCCCGGCGACGTCCGCGTTCTCGTCGCTGAGGTTGTGCTGCACCACGACGAGGTCGTAGGTGACCCGGTCCTCGGGGAGCAGCTGGGGACCGAACTGCCAGAGCCACGCCGCGAGCGGGAGGAGCACGAAGAGGACGGCCGTGGCGGAGCGGCGTACGAGAGAGAGCACGATGAGGATCGGCACGGCCAGGCCGAGCCACGGCGCGAACGTCTGCACCAGGCTCCCGAGCCCCACCCAGCGGTTCGGTATGTGCTCGTGGAGGACGATCAGCAGCGCGGACACCACGGCGAGGAAGGCGAGGAACCGGCCACGCTGCCACGCCGACTTGCGCGGCCGAGCCTCGGCCGGGACGTGCTTCGCGTCGGTGCTCACGGGCCCGGACCTTAGCGGAACTCTCCCGCCCAGGGAACGCCTCAGGCTCGTTCCAGGAACTCCTCCTGCTGTTCGTCCAGCTGTGCGGCGATGGCGGCGGCCAGGTCCGGTAGCCCGGTCAGGTCGGGGTCAGCGGCGACGATCGGGCCGGCCTCACGCCGGGCGAGCTCGATGAGGTCGGCGTCCTTGACCACGCGCAGGAGGCGCAGGGAGCTGGACCGCCCCGACTGGGCGGCGCCGAGCACGTCGCCCTCGCTCCGCTGCTCCAGGTCGAGGTTCGCCAGCTCGAAGCCGTCGGTGGTGCGGACCATCGCCTCGAGCCGGGCGGCGGCGGGCGTGCCGGGCTCGGCGTCGGAGACGAGGAGGCACAGCCCGGGGTCGGCCCCGCGGCCCACCCGGCCGCGCAGCTGGTGGAGCTGCGAGATGCCGAAGCGGTCGGCGTCGAAGATCACCATGACGGTGGCCTCCGGCACGTCGACACCGACCTCGACCACGGTGGTGGCCACGAGCACCGGCGTCTCGCCGGAGGAGAACCGGGCCATGGCGGCGTCCTTGTCCGGCGGGGCCAGCTGCCCGTGCAGCACACCGATCTGCAACCCGGCGAGCTGGGGCCGCTCGCGCAGCTCGTCCGCGACCTCCAGCACGGCCCGCAGGGGCGGGCGGTCCGACCCGCCGGCGTCGTCGCCGCCCGGCCCGCCACCGCGGCCGCCCGGCCCGGCGAGCGCGAGGAACTCGGGGACGGTGTCGAAGTCCGCCGCGGCGGCGGCTCCGCCCGCCGGCAGGTCCTCGTCGGGGTGGATGCGCGGGCACACCACGTAGGCGCGGTGCCCCTTCTCCACCTCCTCGCGGACCCGCTGCCACGTGCGGTCCACCCAGGCGACGTTCCCGGCGGGGACCATGTGCGTGGTGACGCCCGCACGGCCGGCGGGGACCTGGGTGAGCGACGACGTCTCGAGGTCGCCGAAGACCGTCATCGCGACGGTCCGCGGGATCGGCGTCGCGGTCATGACGAGGAGGTGCGGCGACACGCGCCCCTTGGCCCGGAGCGCGTCCCGCTGCTCGACGCCGAACCGGTGCTGCTCGTCCACCACGACGAGGCCCAGGTCGGCGAACTGCACGTGCTCGCCGAGGAGCGCGTGCGTCCCCACGACGATCCCGGCCTCGCCGCTCGCGGCCTGCAGCAGCGCCTTCTTGCGCGCCGCGGCGCCCAGCGACCCCGTCAGCAGGGCGATCCGGGTGCCGTGGTCCGCGCCGCCGAGGAGCCCGCCCTCGGCGAGCGGCCCGAGCAGGATGCGCAGGGTGCGCGCGTGCTGCGCGGCCAGCACCTCGGTGGGGGCGAGGAGGGCCGCCTGCCCGCCCGCGTCGACCACCTGGAGCATCGCGCGCAGAGCGACGACCGTCTTGCCGGAACCCACCTCGCCCTGCAGCAGCCGCTGCATGGGCCGCGGCGACGCCAGCTCCGCCGCGATCTCCTCGCCCACCCAGCGCTGCCCCTCGGTGAGCTCGAACGGCAGGGACGCGTCGAAGTCGGCGAGGATGCTGGGCGCCCCCGGCGCGCGGTGCGGCCGGGCGGTCGCGTCCTCCTGGGCTGCACGCGCCCGTCGCTGGGCGAGCGCCGCCTGCAGCACGAACGCCTCCTCGAACCGGAGCCGGTGCTGCCCCACCCGGACCGCCTCCATCGACTCGGGCCGGTGCACCATGCGCAGTGCCGCCACCCTGCCGGGCAGGCGCAGGCGGGACCGCACCTCGGCCGGGAGGGGGTCCACCACGTCGTCGTCCGTCAGGGTGTCGACGACGACGCGGGCCGCCTGCTGGATCTTCCAGCTCGAGATCGACGCCGACGCCGGATAGATCGGGATGGGCCTGCTCGCGTGCTCCAGCAGCGCCTCGTCGCTGTCGAGGTCCTGCTCCCCCAGCATGATGAAGTCCGGGTGGGCGAGCTGCCGCACGCCCTTGTAGACGCCGACCGTGCCGGAGAACAGGCCCGACGAGCCAGGCTTGAGCCGCTGCTCGAACCCGTACAGCCCGCCCTTGTGCTTGCCGAAGAAGGTCAGCGAGAGCTTGTGCCGCCCGTCCGTGATCGTGGCCTCCAGCAGCGCGCCGCTCCGGGCCCGCATGGTGCGGACCGTCGCCCACTCCACGCGCGCCATCACCGTGGCGTGCTCCCCGATCTCGAGGGAGCCCAGGTCGGTCAGCCGTCCCGGGTCGGCGTAGCGGCGGGGGTAGTGCCCCAGCAGGTCGCCCACCGTCTCCAGGCCCAGCTTGGCGAGCGCGTTCGCGCTCCTGGGTCCCACGGCGCGGGACAGCTTCTCGTCCTCGCGCCGCGCGGTCGTTCCGGCCATCGGCTCACTCCTCCTCGTCCGGCGGTCCGTCCACGTCCTCCGCGCCCAGCTGCACCGACCCGCCCGGCCGCCCGGTGGCCCGCGCCACCAGCTCCGCGTCGGGCGCGAGCCGTGCCACGACACCGGCGAGGCGCTCCGCCAGCCCGGGCGGGACGTCGTCGTCCAGCAGGGCCGTGACCACCTCCGCGTCCGGGAGGCTCGCCAGGAGTCGCTCGAGCTCGCCCTCCGCCTCCGCCCCCGGTACGACGACGACCCGGAGCCCGGCCAGCGCCTCCTGCACCTCCGCGGCGACCCCCGAGGCGTCGGCGGTGTACGTGTCGTCGACCGGCAGCAGCGTCCCGAGCGCGGCGAGGGCGACGACCGCGTGCACGTCCGTGGCGGCGTCGAGCACCACCACCTCGTCGAGGTCGGCGGTGTCCCCGGACGTGGCGCTGCGGGCGGCGTCCGCGGCGGCGGCCCGCGCGTCCCCCGGCAGCACGAGCGCACGGCGGGCGCCGGTGCTCGCCGCGGCGCGGTGCACGTCGGCGGCGCTGAGCGGCTCGACGGCGCCCCCGAACCCTCCGGTCAGCAGCACCACGGCGCCGGCCAGGGCGAGCTCGGCGGCGAGCGCCGGAGCGGCAGTCGCGACCACGACGCCCCACTCGTGCTGCGGCGCAGCCTCCAGGTGGCGCACGTGGACCTGGGCGAGCGTGCCGTCGTCGGCCAGGAAGGCCGAGGCGACCGCCAGGGCCGCTGCGAGGTCGTCCGTGTGGACGTGCCCCTGCCAGACGGCGTCTCCCCCGCCCGAGTCGCCCCCCACCACGACCACGGAGTCGCCGACCTCGCCGAGCCGAGCCCGCAGGCCCTCGGCCACGCCCTCGGCGGTGGCGCCGGGCCGCGTGAGCACGAACATGAGCTCCAGCGACCCGGCGCCCAGCGGCTCGTGGCCGGCGGACGTCAGCCAGGGCTCGGGCGCGCTGACCGCCCCGACGACCACGGGCGCACCGAGCCCGCTGCGCCCGGGCTCCCCGGCGCGCGGCAGGTCGAGCTCGATGCCGATCGTCACGGGCTCCATGGTGCCGCCCGCCTCTGACACTCCCGCCGACACCACCGCCACCAGCGAGTCCAGCACGAGCACGAGGCCGCACGCCCCGGCGTCGAGCACCCCGGCGCGGCTCAGCGCGTCGAGCGTGCGGACGCTGGCCCGGGCGGCCTCGCGCGCGGCGTCGGCCCCCGCACGGACGGCGGCGAGCAGGGCCGCAGGCCCGTCGGCCACGCCGGTCGTCGCGCCCTCCACGCGGGCTCCCCGCGCTCCCTCCGCCGCTTCGTCCGCCGCCGTGAGGATGGTCCCCTCCGCCGGGTCCGCCACCGCGGCCCGCGCCGACCGGGCGGCCTGGGCCAGCAGGTCGGCGGGCCCGCCGCCGCGCCGCGCGGCGACGGCGAGGCCCCGCAGCCACTCGCTGAGGATCACGCCGGAGTTGCCGCGCGCCCCGAGCAGGGCCCCGCGCGCGAACGCGCCGAGCAGCTGCGTGCCCGTGGCCGACGGCGCGGCCGCGCGCACCGCACGCTCACCCTCGCGGAGGGTGAGGTAGAGGTTGGTCCCGGTGTCGGCGTCGGCCACGGGGAACACGTTGACGCGGTCCAGGGCGACCCGCTCGCGCCCCACCGACCGCGCCGCCAGGCCTGCCCAGGCCCGGACGAGCCGGGGATCGAGAGCCTCGGCCGACGGCGCGGCGGGTGTCCGCGCCGGGACGTGCGGCGCGCTGTCCGTGACGTCGGTCACGCTGAGGCCTCCTGCGGTCGGTCCGGTCGGCCTCCACCGTACTTCGCCGGACCGCCCCACCTCCTACCGCGGGTAGGCTGGCCCCGACGGTGTGATGCACCAGCCTTGCCCCTCGTTTGAGGGCCTGTCGCCGCATCAGGTACGCTGTCGTGGTTGCCCGGGAGAGTTTCTCCGGGCGCCCCCTCGACCACTCACGTCCTGCAGTCGTGCACGGACGTGCACGACCAACCTCAGGAGACCACCGTGGCTGCCAACTGCGACGTCTGCGGCAAGGGCCCGGGCTTCGGGCACAGCATCTCGCACTCCCACATCCGCACGAAGCGCCGCTGGAACCCGAACATCCAGCGCGTCCGCGCGATCGTGGCCGGCACGCCCAAGCGCGTGAACGTGTGCACCTCGTGCCTCAAGGCCGGCAAGGTCACGCGCAAGGTCTCGGCCTGACGCTGCCGCCGCGCGGCCGGTGATCCGGCCGCCGCGCAAGTTTTCTCACGACGCCCGCAGGGTCACCCTGCGGGCGTCGTGCTGTTCCCGGATCGTTGCCTCGGCGTGTTGCCGAGGCTCGACGGGCCATGACACTGTGAGGGCATGACGGCCCAGATCGACGACGTGACCATCCGGCCGGCCACGGCGGCAGACGCCGAGAAGATCGCTCAGGTAGATATCGCCTCCTGGCGCGGCGCGTACTCCGAGCTGCTCTCGGACGCCTACCTCGCGTCCCTGGACGTGCACGACCGGGCAGGTGAGTGGCAGAAAGCCCTCACCGCCAACGGCGCGAAGGTCCTCGTCGCCGAGGACGGGTCGGGCACCGTCGGGTTCACCAGCGTGGGCCCCTCACGGGACGAGGACGCGGAACCGGGCGACCTGGAGATCTACGCGATCTACCTGCACCCCCGTGCGTGGGGCAGCGGCGTCGCCCGCGACCTCATGCGGTCCGTCCTCGCGGACGTGAAGCCCGGCACCCCCGTGACCCTCTGGATCCTCGAGGGGAACGAGCGCGCACAGCACTTCTACCGGCGCCACGGGTTCCAGCCGGACGGCGTCGAGCGCCTCGACACCATCGGGGGCCAGCCGCTGACGCAGGTCCGCTACCGCCGCGCCGCTCGCTGAGGCCCGGGCTACGCCCCGAAGTGGTCCCAGCCCGACCCCACGCCCGGCGCGAGGCCGCCCACCGTGACCTCACCCGGGGCGTCGTCGAGCACGCGCCCGACGACGGACCACCCGGCCGGGAGCACCGCGTCGCCCGGGAAGGTGGCGAGCAGGCCGTGGTCCTCTCCGCCGCCGTACACCCACTGGTCGAGCACCTTCTCGACCGCGCCCGCGGCGACCGCCTCCGCGGCCGGCCGTAGGGCGTCCCGGTCGGCGGCGAACGCGCCGGGGTCGAGGTCGATCCGCACCCCGGAGGCGCGGGCGACGCGGGCGGCGTCCCGCAGCAGGCCGTCCGACACGTCGAGCATCGCGGTGGCCCCGGCGTCGGCAGCCTGAGGCCCCGCGGCGAGCGGCGGGTCCGGCCGGAGGTACCCCGCGACGGCAGCCTCGAAGGCCCCGCCGCCCGCGAGGTCCGCCTCGAGCAGCGCGAGCCCGGCGGACGAGCACCCGCGCACCCCGGCGTACGCGACCAGCTCGCCGGCACGGGCGCCGGACCGCAGGACCGGTGACCGGCCCTCCAGGTCGCCGTGCACCGTGACCGCGACGACGAGCGCGTCGCCGCCCGAGAGGTCGCCTCCGACCACCCCTGCGCCGACGGGCGCGCACGCGTCGGCCAGGCCACGGGCGAGGTCTGTGACCCATTCGACCGGCGTGGCGCCGGGGACGACGAGCGACACCACCAGTGCCGTGGGGCGAGCCCCCATCGCGGCGATGTCCGCCAGGTTCTGCGCCGCGGCACGCCGCCCGACGTCGTAGCCCGTCGACCACCGGGCGCGGAAGTGCCGGTCCTCGACGAGCACGTCGGTGGAGACCACGAACCGCCCGTCCGCGGCGGCGACCACGGCGGCGTCGTCCCCCGGCCCCAGCACCGTCGCGCCGCCCGTGGGCAGCAGCGGGAAGATGAGGGCCAGGAGCTGTTCCTCGGTGAGGTCGCGGACGAGTTCGGTCACGCTCCGACCCTATGCGTTCCCGGCGACCGGTAACGTTGCCGGGTGGCACTCGCACGTACCGCAGTGGCGGCCCCCGGAGCACTGGTCCTGACCGCCCTGCTGGCCGGCTGCGCACCGACGATCGGCGTCGAGGTGGCCGAGGATGCGGCCGACCCCGTGTGCGCCGAGGTGATGCTCGCCGTGCCGAAAACCCTCGGCGAGGGCCTGCCCAAGGTGCGGACGAACTCCCAGGCGACGGCGGCGTGGGGCGAGCCGGGCGCCGCCGTGACCATGCGCTGCGGCGTCACGCCGCCGGACGTCGCCGCGGACTGCCAGCGGGTCGAGTCCGCCGACGGCACCGTCGTGGACTGGATCGTGCTGACCGACGGCGAGGGCACCTGGTGGTTCACCACCTACGGCCGCGACCCCGCGGTGGAGGTCGTGGTGCCGCCCGCCGTGAGCGAGGCCAGGTCCTCGTCCTTCGTCTCGGACCTGGCTCCGGCCGTACGGCAGGTTAGTGCCAAGAAGCACTGCTCGTGACGCGAACGTGCGAATCTTCCTGTCGAAGGTTCTTCGACACCGTGCCAGGGGTCCCCGGCGGACTGGGCACCGCAACGGAAGGAATACCGTGTTGACCGACATTGCGGCACCCGTCGGGTCGCGGCGCGATCGGCTCCAGCAGGAGCTGCAGCGGGACGTGCTTCGTGAGGCACGCGCGATCCTCTCCCAGACCGGCGGCATCCAGGGCGTGACCATGGCGGCCGTGGCCAAGGCGGTCGGCGTCACCGCCCCCGCCCTGTACCGGTACTTCGACGGGCGTGGTGAGCTCATCCGCGCCGTCTACGAGGCGTCCATGGACGACCTCCTCCAGGCGATGCGGCACGACGTCGCTCTCCAGGACCCCGATGACCTGAGCGCCAAGATCCACGCAGCGACGCGCGCGATCTTCCGCTGGACCACCGCGAACCGCCCGGAGTTCGACCTCCTCATGGGCTCCGGCTTCCGGGGCGCCTACGAGCTGGACCCCGCCGTGGACCGCTTCTTCGTGCTCGAGATCGGCACCGTGTACGTGGGCCTCTTCGAGGAGTACGTCCGGGCGGGCCTCCCGTACCCGACGGACGACGAGGTCCCGGCAGCCCTGCGTCCCGCGATCGAGCGCCACCGGGACGCCCTGTCCCCGGACCTCCCGCTCGGCGTGGCCTACCTGATGTCGACCGGATGGCGGCAGGTCGTCGGCCTGCTCAGCATGGCCGCGTACGGGCACCTGGAGTTCGCGTACCAGGGCCACGTGGAGCTGTTCGACGACATGATGGTGTCGATCCTGACCTACCTCAACCTCGAGGTCAGCCCCGACCTGAGGTGACGCCGGCCCGGCGGTCGAGCGTCGGGGCCGGGTGGCACGCTGGACCTATGGACCAACGCATCAGCTTCGTGACCCTGCCCGTGCGCGACCTCGAGGCCGCCCGCCGCTTCTACGTGGACGGCCTGGGCTGGCGCCCGCGCTTCGAGGCGCCGGACGAGGTGCTCATGTTCCAGGTGGGCGAGCGCCTGCTGCTGTCCCTCTGGGACGCCGCGGCGTTCGAGGAAGAGGTGGGCCCGATCGCCCGCGGCACCGGCGTCCCGCCCCTCACGCTCGCGCACAACGTCGCCTCCCGGGAGGACGTGGACGCCGTGCTGAGCACGGCGCGCGCGGCGGGCGCCGAGGTCCGGGACGCCCAGGACCGCGCCTGGGGCGGCTACAGCGGCTACTTCGCCGACCCGGACGGGTTCCGCTGGGAGATCGCCTGGAACCCCGACGCCCCGGACCTCGTGCCCTGAGGCTCGTTCAGCCCTGGACCATCACGTCCGCGTTGAGCTCCAGCACCTCGCGTGCCGCCTCGACCACGAGGTCGACGTCGGCCCGGTACGCGCCGAGCTCCGCGGCGTACGTCTCCAGCACGGGCGCCTGGTGCGCGGCCACGACGTCCGCGAGCCGGGGCACGTAGCGCACCTGCTCCTTGCAGCCGACCACCAGCAGGGCGAGGTCGATCTGGGGCTGCGAGGCCGACCGGAGGTCCATGCCCGACGCGCCGCCCCACAGGTCGGGGTTCGGCTCGGCGCCCACGTCCGTGAGGCAGGACGCGTACTCGGCCTCGACCGCCTCGGCCTCCGGGTAGGTCTGCCACCCGATCCAGACCTGCTCGAGCTCGACACGCCACTGCGCGGTCCCGCCCGAGGTCACGGTCACGAGGTCGAACCGTTGCGCGTCGGCCTCCAGGTAGCACGCGTCGATCACCGCCTGGTCCTCCGGGTCGGGCGCGAACCCGTCCGGGCCCACCGACGCCCCGGCGAACGCCACCGGCAGCCCCTCCTCACCCACGTCCCCGGCCGCCAGGTACGGGTCGACCGGGCCGACGGCGAACGCGTACTGCTCCGCCACCTCGCGCGACCAGGCACCGAACGGCTGGCTCACCCGGAGAGCGGGTCGATCTCCCAGCGCACCGCCTGGACGTCCAGCCCGGAGAGCCGGGCGCACGCCGCGACCGCCGCGTTGCGCGCCATCTCCAGCGTCTGCACCTCTTCCCAGGACTCCAGGTAGCGGTCGGAGGGCAGCTCGACGTGGCCGGTGGCGCGGTCCAGCACCGCGCCGGAGCCGAGCGTCGCGACGCCGTCGGGCCCCCAGGTGAGGCCGAGGTCGTCGTCGGCCGGAGCGGGGTCCGACGACGGGCTGGGGCCGGGCTGGTCGAACCCGTCCGGGACGGTGGGGCTGAGGTCGTCGCACGCGGCGAGCAGGAACGCCGTCGAGAGGGCGGCGGACAGGGCGACGGCCCGGCGCAGGGCGCCGGGCCGGTGGTGCATGGAAGGCACAGGTCTCCTCGTGACGAGGGCCCGGTCGAGACCGGGCCGGGGGTGTCGCCGCTCAAGAGCGCGCGGCACCCCGCTCGTGACACCTGTACCGGGTGAACCCGGCGGTCAGCGCAGGCCCGTGGGGCGGTCCAGCGCCAGCTGGACCAGCTCGTCGACGAGCTCGGCGTACGTCATGCCCGACGCCTGCCACATGCGCGGGTACATCGAGAACGGCGTGAAGCCCGGCATCGTGTTGATCTCGTTGACGATCACCTGATCGTCGTCGGTGACGAACACGTCCACCCGCGACAGGCCTTCGGCGCCCACGGCCTCGAAGGTGCGGACCGCGACCTCCTGGATCTCCTTGATGAGGTTCTCCGGCAGGTCGGCCGGGCAGGAGAGCCGGACGTTCGCCTCGTCGAGGTACTTCGCCTCGTAGTCGTAGAAGGTGTGCTCGCCGCCGGTGACGACGATCTCGCCGGGCAGCGACGCCCGCGGCCGGGCGCCGGCCCGCCCGCCGAGCACCGCGCACTCGATCTCGCGGCCGGTGATCCCCGCCTCGACGATCACCTTGGGATCGTGCCTGCGTGCCTCCTCGACGGCCGCGGGCAGGTCCGCAAGGTCGTCCACCCGGCTGATGCCGAGCGACGAGCCCGCACGGGCCGGCTTGACGAACAGCGGCAGGCCGAGCGTCTCGACGGTCTGGACGCACACGTCGCGGCGGGTGTCCCACTCGCCCGGCCGGATCACGGCGTACGGGCCGACGGGCAGGCCCTGGCCGGCCAGGACGAGCTTCATGAAGTGCTTGTCCATGCCCACGGCGGAGGCGAGCACGCCCGCGCCGACGTAGTGCACGTCGGCGAGCTCGAGCAGGCCCTGCAGCGTGCCGTCCTCGCCGAACGGGCCGTGCAGGAGCGGGAAGACGACGTCGACGTCGCCCAGCACCTCGGGCACCTGGCCCGGGGCGAGCACGCGCAGCGCCCGCTCGCCGACGGCCAGCGGGAGCACGACCTCGCCGCCACCCGCGGTCACCTCGGGCAGGCGGCCGTCGGTGATGGCCCAGCGGCCGGGCGTGTCCTCTGCCAGGACCCACTGGCCCTGGCGTGTGATGCCGACCGGGATCACGTCGTACTTGTCGCGGTCGATCGCGCCGAGCACGCCACCGGCCGTCGCCACGGAGACGGCGTGCTCGCCGGAGCGACCGCCGAACAGGATCACGACGCGCGGCTTGCGCGCTCGGCCGTCCGGCAGGGCCGCCACGGGGGCCGGCTCGGGCGTGGGCTCAGGGTTGGGGCTGTGGTGCGACATCGGCCTGACCCTACCCGACCCGTCCCCGGCGATCAGCGCTTGAGGTCCTTGCGCAGGATCTTCCCGGACGCGGACCTCGGCACCACCTCGATGAGCTCGACCTGGCGCACGCGCTTGTAGGGCGCCACGTGCTCGGCGACGAAGGCCATGAGCTCCTCGGCGGTCGGGGACGCGCCGGGAGCGGGAACCACGAACGCCTTCGGGATCTCGCCGGCCTCGTCGTCGGGCACGCCGATCACCGCCGCGTCCGCCACGGACGGGTGCGAGACGAGGAGCGCCTCCAGCTCGGCGGGCGGCACCTGGTAGCCCTTGTACTTGATGAGCTCCTTGAGGCGGTCGACGACGTGGAACACGCCCTCCGCGTCGACGGTCACGATGTCGCCCGTGTGCAGGAAGCCGTCCGGGTCGATCGTGTCGGCCGTGGCCTGCGCGTTGCCGAGGTAGCCCACCATGACGTTCGGGCCCCGGCAGAGCAGCTCGCCGGCTGCGGACACGCCCTCGGCCGGCTGGTCGACCTCCGCACCGGTGGCCGGGTCGACGATCCGCGCCTCCATGCTCGGCACGAGCAGCCCGATGGAGCCGGGCGAGATGTCGTCGCGCTCGATCGGGATGACGTGCGACACCGGGCTCATCTCGGACATCCCGTAGCCCTGCAGCACCCGGCAGCCCAGCCGTGCCTCGACGGCTGCGCCGAGCGCGGCGTCGAAGGGAGCCGCACCCGAGAGCACCGCCTTGACCGACGACAGGTCGTGGTCGCCGACGAGCGGGTGCTTGGCGAGCGCCAGGGCGATGGGCGGGGCCACGAACAGGAACGTGGCCCGGTGCTCCTGGACCACGCCGAGGTACTGCGCGAGGTCGAAGCGCGGGAGGGTCACCAGCCGCGCGCGCTTGTAGAGGGCCAGGTTGAGGAGCACGGTCATCCCGTAGATGTGGAAGAACGGGAGCACGGCGGGGACCACGTCGTCCCGCTCGACGCCGATCGCCGCGCACTGCAGCACGTTCGCCACGAGGTTGCGGTGCGTGAGCATCACGCCCTTGGGCCGGCCGGTGGTCCCGGACGAGTACGGCAGCACGGCCAGGTGCGTCGCCGGGTCGAAGGTGACCGACGGCGGCTGGTTCGGCTCGGCCAGCAGGTCCGGGAGGGAGCCGTAGCCCTCGGCGCCGTCGAGGACGATCACCTGCTCGTCACCGAGGCCGGCCTCTGCCGCGCCCGCCGCCGCGCCGGCCAGGAGCGGCGACACGGTGAGCAGCAGGACGGCCCGGGAGTCGGCGAGCTGCCGGGCGATCTCCTCGCCGCTCGAGAGGGCGTTGACGGTGGTGACGGTGACGCCTGCCCGGAGGAGGCCGTGGAACACGGTCACGTAGGCCGGGACGTTGGGGGCGTGCAGGGCCACGACGTCGCCCACGCCGAGTCCGCGGGCGGCGACCGCCCCGGCGATCGCGTCGACCTGCGCCACGAGCGCGCGGTACGTGGTCGCGGCGCCCGTGGGGCCGTCCACCACGGCGACCCGGTCCAGGTCCTCGTCGGTGAGGCCTGCGAACAGGAAGTCGTGGACCGACACGTCCGGCACCTCGACGTCGGGGTATGTGCTGCGGATGACCACCGTTGGTCTCCTCTCCTCGATGGTGCGCCCCGCCGGCGGCGGGGGCGGCTCAGGCGGCGGGGCCCTCAGGCGGCCGGGGCGGCTCAGGCGCGGAACGCGTGCACCAGCACCGTGGCCAGCCTGCCCCACGACGGTGCCGCCGCGTAGGCGGTGAGGGCGCGCGCGGTCCGGACGCCGCTGCGGGCGCCGACGAACCACGGCGGCTTGGGGAAGAGCGACGGCTCGCCGTGCAGGACCGACCGGGGGAACGGCCGGAACGGCCCGGTGAGGACGGTCCGCTCCGGGTCGCGCAGGAGGTGGCCGTTGTGCACCACGCCGGTCCCGCTGCCGGAGCCGTCCCGGGTGTGCCCCGGGAACGCACCCCAGGTGGCACGGGGCAGGAGGAAGCCCATGCCCGTCCAGGCGTTGATCGCCACGGTGCCGTAGCGGAGGTCCGCGACCGCCTGGTCGAAGGCCGCGCCGAGGGCCCGCCGGTCCGCCGGCCGCACGATCATGTTGGCGCCGAGGGTGCCGGCGAGGCCGTCGTTGGCGAGGCCGACGGCGGCGCGCAGGTACGACGCGCCCTCCCCCGGCAGCTCGGTCCAGGCCAGGACGGGCGCGAAGTACTCGTCGGCGCACGCGGCGTCGCCGGGCTCCACCCGCACGAGCAGCCGCCCGTTGACCTCCTCGGCGCCCGCGTGGTCAGCGGCCACGCGGGCCATCGTCGCAGCCGCCCCGGGGTACCAGGGGGCGCGGGCGGGCAGCCGCGCGAGCACGGCCCGGACCTCGTCGAGGAACGCGTCCTTCTGCGGCCAGCCGGCGGACAGGACGAGCACCTGCCCGGCGATGCAGTTGTGGCCCGCGTTGTGCAGCCGCATGGTGGCGACGTGCTCCGCCTGGAACCTCAGGTCCGCCCGGCTCCACCGGCCAGGCACCACGATGACGGGCGCCACGCCGCCCAGCTCGCTCGTGATGGGCACGGTCAGCCGGGGGTCGTCCTCCGCCCGACGACGTCGTGCCTCCTCTCCCGTACCCCACACGATCGCGTCGTGGGTCCGGACGGAGCCGGTGATGTGCACCTTCGCGATCCCGTCGTGCGCGGTCAGCCGGGCGCCCGTCTCGGCGCCACCGGTCACGAACCGCAGCACCCCGGCGGCGACGAGCGGCGCGAACGCCTCCTCGTACACGGGCAGGAGGTCCGTGAACGTGGGGTTGAGCTTCACGATCGACGCCCGGTCGTGCGCCACCAGCTCGTACAGGGCGTCCAGCGGGGCGATCGACGAGATGTTGCCCGCGCCGAGGACGAGGCACACTCCGCCGCGGTCAGCCGAGGTCGGGGCCGGCGGGCCGGCGTCGCGCCGCACCTGCTCCGCCGTCACACCCGGCGGCATCCAGACCTCGGCGTGGAAGCCGTGGAACATCAGCCCTTCTTGGGCGTTCTCGGGCAGGACGCGGACGGCGACCCGCCCGCCGGGCGCCGCCTGCAGCCGCGAGCCCGCGAGCGTCGACCCGCCCGCCGCGACGGCGTCGTAGGCCCTGGCGTAGCCGGCCACCGCGGTGAGGGCGGCGTAGGGCCCGGTGAGCCACTCCTCGCCCTCGAGCTCGGAACCGACCGGGACCGACTTGGCGCGGCAGGCCGCAGCCATCCATCGCTCGGCGACGCCGGCCACCGCGGCGCCGACCTCACGGAGCAGCCGGGCCCTGCCGTCGTGCGGCAGGTGGGCCCAGCGCTCGGCCCCGACGGCGAGCCGGTCGATCGCGTCGTCGAGCTCGTGGCTCGTCAGGGCGCGGGCGTCCGTCACGCTCATCGCAGATCTCCCTCGATCGTCGGAACGGTAGCGGCCCCGTCCCCCTGCGAGGGGGCCACCGCCCCTCAGTGTGGCGTGATACGTGGTCTCAGCGCCAGGGTCCCCGGCACTCCGTTGGTTGACAATTTCTGTGCGAATGCACAATCGGTCCCTCGTGGGTAGTCTCCCCCCATGTCGGACATTGCGGTTCGGGAACCGGCCCGCCCTACCTGCCCGGCGCTGCACGACCTGCGCGAGCAGGTCGACCAGCTGACGGATCTGGTGACCCAGGGCGCCCTGCCGCCCGGCGCCCTCGACGGTGACCCGACGATCACGCCGGACCAGGTCCGCGGGCTCGCCCGGGCCAACCTGGTCGAGCTGCTCGCGGGCCTGGCGGGCGACCCCGAGTCGCTCGCGCCCGCTCGGCGGGCGGGGCAGGCCGCAGCCCTCGCCGGGGCTCCCCTGGAGAACGTGCTGCGCGCCTACCGGGTCGCCGGCATGCTCCTCTGGGACGAGCTCACCGCACGCGCGACGCTCAGTCCGGACCCGTCGGCGCTGGTCAGCCTCTCGTCGCGGGTCTGGGCGGCGATCGACCGCTATTCGAGCGCGGCCACCGACGCCTACCGCTGGGCCGCTGCCGAGCGCGCGGCGGGCGTCCGCGCAGCCCGGGAGGCTGCGCTCCTCGGGATCCTCGACGGGTCCGACCCGCACCGTGAGGCCGCGCGCCGCACGCTGCGGCTGCCGGAGCGGGGCGTGTTCGTCGTGGTGGCTGCGGACGCCGGCCCGCGCCCCGCTCCCGGGCCAGGACCTGGACCCCGGACCCACCCGGCGCGCCGGACAGGTCCGGTTCCGCGCCCGACGACGGGCCGGGCCCGTGCACCTGGGCGAGCGGCCGGCATCGGGCAGCAGGGGCCCGCGCTCTCGGCGAGCGAGGTGGCCGCCCGGGGCCTGGCCGCACGCTGGGTGGACCACGGCGGAGAGCGACTCGGTCTCGTTGCGGCGGCTACCGCCGAGGAGGCGGCCGCCGCCGCGGAGGCCTGCGTACGCGACGGCCGGGCGGGGCTGAGCAGGCCGTTCACCACCCTGGCGCAGGCGTCGGCGGCGCTCGACCAGGCCCGCACTGCGCTGCAGTGCCTGTCGCCCCACGCCACGGGAACGGTCCGGTACGGGTCGGCGCCGCTGGACGCGCTCCTGGTCTCCGACGTCGCCCGGGCCGGCGAGCTCGCCGCCTCCGTCCTCGCCGGGTTGAGCGGCCGAGACGCGCGCGACGAGGAGCTGCTCGTGCGCACCCTGGAAGCCTGGTTCGACGCCGGAGGATCGTCCACCCGCGCCGCGAAGGAGCTCCACTGCCACCGGAACACGGTCCTCAACCGGCTCGCACGGGTGACGGAGCTGACCGGTCGGGACGTGAACCACCCGCGCGACGCGGCCGAGCTCTACGCCGCCGTACGCGCCCGCCGCCTGCACGGGACGGCGTGACGCACGACACCGCGCGACCCCCACCGGGTGCGGCGTAGCGTCGGGAGCATGACGCAGATCCTGACCGACGACCTGCTGGACACCGTTCGCGGCCGGGCCGCGGGATACGACCGGGAGAACTCCTTCTTCACCGAGGACCTCGAGGACCTGAAGGCCGCCGGCTATCTCGCCGCGCTCGTGCCGGCGCAGCTCGGGGGCCCCGGGCTGACGCTGCGCGACGTCGCACGCGAGCAGGCGCGGCTCGCGGCGGCTGCCCCCGCCACGGCGCTGGCCGTCAACATGCACCACGTCTGGACGGGAGTGGCCCGCTACCTGCACGCTCGCGGCGACTCGTCGCTCGACTGGCTGCTGGAGGAGGCGGCCGCGGGCGAGGTGTTCGGGTTCGGGTACTCCGAGTCGGGCAACGATCTGGTCCTGCTGGGCTCGCGCACCGAGGCGCGGCCCGACGGCTCCGGAGGCTACGCGTTCTACGGCAAGAAGATCTTCACGTCGAACTCGCCCGCGTGGACACGCCTCGGCGTGCTGGGGCGCGACGACACGTCGGAGGACGGGCCGCGCCTGGTCCACGCGTTCGTCACACGCGACGGCGGCGGGTTCGACATCCTCGACGACTGGGACACGATCGGCATGCGCGCGTCGCAGTCGCGCACGACGGTGCTGGAGGGAGCGCACGCCCCGGCGTCGCGCGTGCTGCGGCGGCTCGCGCCCGGCCCGACGCTCGACCCGTACGTCGTCGGGATCTTCACGTCGTTCGAGCTGCTGCTCGCGTCCGTCTACACGGGGATCGCGGACCGGGCGCTCGAGCTCGCCGTCGAGGCAGCGGAGCGGCGGTCGTCCATGAAGACGGGCAAGCGGCTGTCGCAGGACCCGGACATCCGGTGGCGCATCGCCGACGCCGCGCTGGCCCTCGACGGGATCTGGCTCCAGCTCGACGCCCTCACCGGGGCGATCGACGCGGGCGAGGACCGGGGCGCCGGCTGGTTCCGGGCCACGGCCGGGCTCAAGGTCCGCGCCACGGAGGTGGCGCGGTTGGTGGTGGACCAGGCGGTGCGGTCCTCGGGCGGGTCGACGTACTTCAGCGGCTCCGAGCTGGGACGGCTCTACCGCGACGTCCTGGCGGGGATCTTCCACCCGTCCGACGACGAGTCGGCGCACGCGACGATCGCGCAGTCGCTGCTGGGGCCCCTGGAGTAGGCCCCGCCCGCATCTCCCGCTGGCCTCATTTCTGCGGGCGCTCGTGGACCTTTTATCCGGGATGTGCCGATGTGACGATCGGTTCGGCGGGTTGATCACAACTCGTCGGAACACATCACCACGGAACAAGGGGTCTGTTATGCGAATCATGAAGAGGCTCGTGGCCGTCGCGGCCGTGGCCGCCGGTCTGGGCATCGGTGCCGCGGTACCCGCACAGGCAGTGGAGCTCAACGGCGTGTGCGAGCACCGTGAGGCGTGCTTCTACTGGGACAGCAACTTCGGAGGGGCGAAGATCGACCTGTACTCCCCCCGGGTCGACTTCAGCACCCTGCGGTTCCTCTCGCCGGGTGCCGGGGCCGGCCAGTACGTGAAGAACAACTCGGCCTCGGTGCGCAACCACGACTACGGCACGCTGCGCGTGTACTACAACGAGAACTACACCGGGGTCTACGACGAGTTCCCGCCCTACGGCTCGGGCAACCTCGTCCGGACCTGGAACGACAACGCGAGCTTCAAGTGGTTCTTCTGAGCCACCAGCGTGCGTCCGGACCCGGCTCGGCCTCGGCCGGCCGGGTCCGGGCGCACGGCGGGCCATGGTGGGGCGTGCGGGGACTGTCCCGTCGTCCCGCGGTCCTCGTCGCCTGTCTCGCGGCGCTGGCCGCATGCGCCCCGGTCGCATCCTCGGGTCCGACGGCGGCCGACCTCGAGCTCCCCGTCATGCCGTACCTCCTCTCGGACGACGAGCACCGGGAGATCAGCACAGCCTTCTCGTTCCTGGTGAACCGGTGCTCGCACCGGTTCGGCCTCGACGTCGACCTCCCGGTCCCGACCGGTCGGCCGTTCTCGCACACCGAGCGCCGGTACGGCATCGCCGACCCGGGGCTCGCCGCGAGGGGCGGCTATCACGTGGAGGAGCGCGGGAGGCAGGCGGACTCCTCGGAGCTGTCGCCGGCCGAGGAGGCGATCCTCTCCGGTGAGCCTCCTGCGGCCGGCTCCCCGGCGGCCGGCAGCGGGCCGGTTCCCGACGGTGGCTGCGCCGGCGAAGCGATCACGGCCCTCGGCGGCGACCTCGGGAGCTCGCAGCTCGCGCGGGACGTCGACATCCAGAGCGTCACGAAGGCCATGGAGGACCCGCGTGTCGTCCGCGTCTTCGCTGCGTGGTCCGACTGCATGGCAGACCGGGGGTACACGTACGACGACCCGTGGGACCCGCCGAACGACCCGAGGTTCACGGAAGGCACGCCAGCTCCCGAAGAGCCGGCCGTGGCCACTGCTGACGTGGAGTGCAAGGTCGCCACAGGTCTGATCGGCGTCTGGCACGCGGTCGACGTGGAGATCCAGACGGAGATGATCGACGCGGACCGGGCAGGGTTCGACGCGGCCAAGGCGGACAAGGACGCACTCGTGCGCGCCGCGCATGCCGTCCTCGAAGCCGCTGGGACGGCCGGCCCGGTCACAGGTGAGGGGCGATGATCCGGCAGAGGAGGCTGACGGCCGCCGCCGCGGTGGGCACCCGCAGCCGTGCCGAGCCGACCACCAGGCCCTTCGGCGAGGCGGACGACGCGTAGAAGGTCGACAGCGCCGCGACCCTCAGTCGAGCGCGTGTCGCCGCCCGGGCGATCGCCTGGTCGTCGGCCTGCGGAGGGAGGTGGATGACGGCGTCGGTGCCCACGAGGTCGAACCTGAGCCCCAGGTCCAGGAGCTGGTCGTTCAGGGCCGTGACCAGGGCGTCCCGCCGTCGGCGATAGACGGCCCGGGCGCGACGGAGGTGGCGGTCGTAGTCCCCGGTCGAGATCAGACGCGCCAGCGCCAGCTGCTCGAGCCTGCCGGAGGCCTCGGCGGAGGCGAGGACATCGTGGACGTCCCGGACCAACGACCTCGGCACGGTCATCCAGCCGAGGCTGATCAACGGCGCCAGCGTGTGGCACGTCGCGCCGAGATGGACCACCCGTCCCGGGGCCTGGTGCTGGAGCGCCCGGCCGGGCGTAGCCCCGCCCGAGAGCTCGGAGCCGCTGCCCTGCTCCAGGAGCCAGGCTCCGGTGCAGTGCGCCCACCGGACCACCTCGCGCCGCCGATCCTCGCTCAGCTGGAGACCGGTCGGGAACTGGTGGGCCGAGGTGACGAGGAGGGCGTCGGCCTCCAGCCCGTCGACGACCACTCCCTCGGCGTCGACGGGCTGGGGCACCACCCGCAGACCGGCCGCCCGGATCTGCTCGCGGCGCTCCATGTGCGACGGGTCCTCGACCGCCACGGAGCGGACCCCTCGTCGGGCGAGGGCTGCGAGGAGGAGCTCGACGCCCCGGGCCGAGCTCGGCGTGATGATGATCAGCTCGGGGTCGGCGATCACCCCCCGCGTCCGCCCGAGATAGTCGGCGAGCTCGATCCGCAGGATGGGCTCTCCGCACGGGTCGGGCGGGTTCCACCCCACCGCGGCGTCTCCGCGCACAGCGGCCTCGTAGGCACCGAGCCACTGCTTTGAGGGGAACAGCTCGGCGTCCGGCACCGCGGGCGCGAGGTCGTACCGCGGCCGCGCCCGGGACTGGTCGGAGACGCCCGGCCGGCCCTGCACCCGGAGGCCTGCGACGACGGGGGCGGACCGGCCCTGCACCTCCAGGAAGCGCTCGGACCGAAGCTGTTCGTAGGCATCGCTGACCACCCCCCGTGAGACACCCAGGTGGGCGGCGAGGACACGCGACGCCGGGAGCCGCACGCCCGGCCGCAAGGCGCCCGATCGGATCGCGTCGCACAGCGTCCTGCGCAGCGCGTGACGCAGGGTCTCACCGGGACGGCGGTCGAGTGATATCCAGGTCTCCGGACTCGAAAGGGACATACCACCCAGACTTGAGCAAATCGACATCCGGGTCGACGCCCGAAAGCCTGGGCTTATCGCTCCTCCCGCGAACGGGGCGGACTTCTGCCTTGTCCGGGCGAGGGCTGGTCGGCGTTCCCGCCTACTTCGCCGCCGCCCCGGCGTTCCACCTGGCCGGCGAGGCGGTCCGTGTGCCGCACCAGATGCCTCGGCCGGTGGGGCGCTCGAGGCGTCCCCACCGGCCGAGGGGTCGGTCAGCCCTTGCGGGCCTGGACCTTGCGGCCCACCACGAGGGCCGCCGTGCCGCCTGCCAGGAGAAGTCCTGCGACGAGGACCACCTTTGCGACGTCACCACCCGTGACCGGCAGCGGGACCGCCGGGGGTGTCGGCTGGGCCACCGCGACCGGCGTCACGCTGGGAGTCGGCGAGGCCGACGGCGTGGGAGACGGCGTGGGGACCGGCGCGGGCTCGTAGACGTACGAGATCGTCGCGCTGCCCGAACCGCCGGCGAGGAAGATGATCGTCCACTCCGACGGCTGGGCGAGATCCGACATGGACGACGCCTCGTACGAGAAGGGCACGGTGCCCGTCCCGGTGTAGAGGGCGAGCTGTGCCGGGTCGGTCAGCGTCTCGCTGAACGGCGACACATCGGTCTCCGTGTAGTAGAACGAGTCCGACGCCGTCGGCACCGTCCCGGTCTCGAGCCAGTCCGAGCACGCGTCGGCGCCCGTGCTGGCGGTGAGCTCGCCGCCGGGCACGTCCATCGCCCCGGTGGCGGTGGCCACGATGTCGCCTGCGAACGTGACCGGCGCCAGGCCGGACACCGATCCCGCCGGGATGGTGCTCGCCTCCTGGCTCAGGTTCGTCAGGCAGACGTCGAAGTCCATGGTGACGTCGGCGGTGATCACCACCGACTGCAGCGTCCCCAGTGCAGGGTCGAACTGCTGGAAGGTTCCCTCGCCCGACAGGTCGAGGTCGCCCAGGTCGAAGGTCGCGGTCTCCTCCGGCGTCGTCTCCGCCGCGGCCGGGCCGATGCCGGCGATGCTCAGCACCCCGACGGCGACCAGGGCCGAAGCTGTTCGCATCACACGCATGGCACCTCCACCTGAATCGTGCGGGTCTGGTCGACGACCCAGCCGAAGCCGTTCGGGGCCGGGTCGGGTTCCGTCGGCGGGGTCTCGGACCACACGTTCGAGTACTCCCAGGTCAGCGGGGTGCCCTCCGACACCTTGTAGCGGTACGTCGCGGTCGGGTTCCCGGCGTAGACGCCGGGCGGGAGCCAGGCCGGACCCTCGTCGAGGTGGGTGACGTCCCAGTCGTGGAACGCACCGAACGACTCCGGCAGCGAGTACCAGCCGTCATCTCCCTTGTCGACCCACTGGCCGCTCTCGTAGGCCCAGCCCTGGATCTCCTTCCACACGCGCACGGTCAGCGGCCGCTTGTAGGTGTACTCAGTGACGTCGCAGTAGCAGATGGCCTGGGTCACGTAGTAGTACAGATCCGTGTGGCCACCCACCGGGACCGTGCCCGGCTGCGAGGCGTGCTGACCATCGGTGATGGTCACCCCCGCCTGACCACACTCCACGAACTCCCACTCCGGGCCCACCACAGCAGTGGTCTCGTGCACCCCGGCCGCGACCTGCGTCGGCAGCAACGGACCCGCCTGCGAGATCCCCGCCGTGGCATCAGCCACCGTCGAGACCACCGGCGTCGTCGACTGCTGACCGTCCACACACTCGTAGACGTAGATCGCGATGGTCTGCGTGGGGGCCGGGTGGTACTCGTACGAGACCGTCACCTCGGCCTCGCCGACGGCGACACCTGTCGACACGTACGGCGCCGGCCCGGACACGGTCGTCTCGATCACGCTCGTGACCGGGTACGTGATGAAGCCATCACCGACGAACGAGGCGAGCACCCCAGGGTCGGTCGTCGTCGCCGAGGTGGTGCCCTCGTCCGAGATCTCGTAGTTGATCTGCTCGCCCGGCGCCAGCGTGAAGGTCTGGGCGTCGTGGGCCTCTGCCGTGTACTCGGCCAGCTGGCCGTCGATGGTGATGCTCGCGTCGACCGAGGCGGTCAGCGTCTTGTCCTCGTACGTGCTGAGGTTCTCGAGGCCACCCGTGACGGTGCCCGAGACCCAGCCGCTCAGCGTGATGCTGTCGAGGATCAATGTGCCGCCGAGGTCGTCGAACTGCTGAAGCTCGACATCATGGACGGCGGGAAAGGACTGCAGCGCGACCGACGCTGTATGCGTCACGGTCTCCGCCTGCGCCGGCGCAACCACCGTTGTCACGATGCCGGATATCAACCCGGCTGTGACAACGGCGGCGACCGCGCGATGACGTCTGATCATGCGTGGGACACCCCCTGCTTATTTCTCCACAGGCACAGCCGATCGCGAGCGCGAACTGGTGCTGGGAATGCCCATGGCGCCTATCTGGCCCGCCCCAGGTTGTGTAGACGCGTTCGACGCCCTCACATCCGGCGAATGATTTGACAAACCGCCGGCACTGGTTTCCATTTGCGAGCTTGCAGGTCGAGAAGGTGTAGCCAGATATCACCGACGGAATGTCACACAGGACTTCACCCGACCCCAGGCAATCATTTCCACGCCGACACACAATGGCCCGGACCGGCATTTCCAGGTACTGACAATCAGTCAACAATTCACATTTTCACCCGCTCATTTCTCTTGCCAACGCCGAGTCCGCGTGTCAAAGACACCTCGCTTCTCTGGTAGAAATGCTCGACGATCCACCCGCACCGGAGGACCCTGTGACGCACGACAAGTCGGCCCTGCCGGACAACCCCCCGGCACGCCACACGCCGCACAGGCTCGTGATCGCGGGGGCCGTCGCACTCGGGCTCGCAGGGGCTGTGGCCGCTGCCGTCGCCCTCGGCACGCACGCGGACGACGAGGGGGAACCGCTCCGCACGGCCGTCCAGCCCGCGGGCCGTGGCTTCGGTATCGGGTGGGAGGACCTGCTCGCGGGCGACTGCCACCTCGCGGTAGGCGAGGGCGAGGTCTACACCCTCGACGTCGTGCCCTGCGCCGAGCCGCACCGCGGCGAGATCATCGCGGTCACAGAGCTGCCCGACGGACCGTGGCAAGGCGAGGACGACGTCCAGGACGCGGCCTGGAATCGCTGCATCCCGGAGTTCGAGGACTTCACCGGGGCTACCTACACCAGCGAGGTCACGTCGCTGTGGCCGATCTCCCCCACTTCGGCCTCCTGGGAGGTGGGCCACCGGGACGTCGCGTGCGACCTGGACCTCGGCTACGACGTCATCGGCTCGCTCCGCGGACGGGGCGACGAGCTCGCCGACGGACCCGAGGCCCTGCCCGACGACACCACGAGCGCCCCTCCCGCGCCCCAGGCCGACAAGGACCCCGGCGATCTCGTGGTCGACACCGACCCACGGGCGGTGAACCTCGGCACCTGCTACCTCGTCGTCGGACTGCCGAGCGAGGTGGCCACCCTTCCCGTGGTGCCGTGCGCGACACCCCACGGCGGCGAGGCGTACGCCAAGCGCTACCTCGAGCGTGCGGACGTCCCTGGCGGGAAGCACCCCGGCGCGGAGGCCATGAGCACGCTCGCCGCAGGCATCTGCGCGGAGGAGCTCGAGCGGTTCACGGGCGCGCGGACCGAGGACTCCCGCTACAGAGTGTGGTTTGCCGCACCCGACGAGTTCGCGCTGGACTGGCGGGCGCAGTCGCCCGAGATCCTCTGCTTCCTCGAGTCCCGCGAGGACACGCTCACCGGCAGTGTGCGCGGCAGCGAGAAGTCATGACCGTCACACCGGCGTCGCCTTCCGCACCACCAGCGACATCGCCGCGGCGGCGGCGCACAGCGCCCCTGCCCCGAACCACACCGCGTCGTACGTCCCCGTGAGGTCGCGCACGAGGCCGC
Source organism: Antribacter gilvus (assembly GCF_003946865.1). Taxonomy (GTDB): domain Bacteria; phylum Actinomycetota; class Actinomycetes; order Actinomycetales; family Cellulomonadaceae; genus Antribacter; species Antribacter gilvus. The sequence continues at coordinate 123,707 of NZ_QXTH01000011.1, read as the reverse complement.
CGGCCCAGGCCACGACGGCCGCACCGACCTGGTGCGAGGCGAGGACCCAGCCGAACACGATGGGCCCGTCGTCGCCCCACAGCTCTCGGCAGAGGGCGAGCGTAGGTGGCACGGTGGCGACCCAGTCGAGCCCGTAGAACACGATGAAGAGCACCATCGGCGGCTCCACCTCGGCCGACATGAGGGACGGCAGCGCCATGAGCGCCAGCCCCCGGAGCACGTAGTAGACACCCAGGAGCACGCGGGCGTTGAACCGGTCGGTGAGCCAGCCGGAGAAGATCGTGCCGATGATGTCGAACACACCGATCACCGCAAGCAGCGTGGCGCCGGCCGTCATGGACATCCCGTGGTCATGGACGGCGGGCACGAAGTGGGTCTTGATCAGGCCGTTCGTCGACGCCCCGCAGATGGCGAACGCCCCGGCGAGCAGCCAGAACGGCCCGGTCCGGGCGGCGCGCGCGAGCACCGTCACGGTCCGCAGGGCGGCGCCGCGCAGGGGCGCGGGCTTCGCCACGAAGTCCCCGCCGTAGGGCGCGAGCCCGACGTCGGCCGGGTGGTCGCGGAGGAACAGCAGCACCAGCGGGAGCACGACGGCGGCAGAGAGCGCCACCGTGACGCTCGCGGGCCGCCAGCCGTGGTTCTCGATCAGCCACGACAGCAGCGGCAGGAACACGAGCTGGCCCGACGCCGCCCCCGCCGTCAGGATCCCCGTCACCAGGCCGCGCCGCTCCACGAACCAGCGGCTGGTCAGCGTCGCGGTGAACGACGGCGCGATGCACCCGGTGCCGACACCGACGAGGACGCCCCAGCACAGGACGAAGTGCCACGGCTCGGTCATGTTCACGGTGAGCAGGGCCCCGCCGGCGATCACGAGCAGCGCGCCGGCCAGCACGCGCCGCATCCCGATGCGGTCCATCAGCGCGGCGGCGAACGGCGCGGTGAGCCCGTACAGCGCGAGCTGCACCGACACGCCCAGGCCGATGGTCGCCCGCGACCAGCCCAGCTCGGAGTTCAGCGGTTCGATGAGCAGCCCGGGCGCGGACCCGAAGGCCGCGGCACCCATGAGGGCCACGAACCCGACAGCGGCCACGAGCCAGGCGCGGTGCAGCAACGGTGCCCGACGACGGCGCCCGGTCGCCTCGGGCGGGGCGCCCGCCTCTCCTGTGGTCGCGGGCTCCGGGGACGTCGGGGTGGTGAGTCCGGTCATGACTGGAAGCATGGTGGAGCAGTCCCGCGGCCACCAGTGGCCCGAACGCCATCGTTCGATAGGATCAGGCCATGACCGGTCCCGCGCCCGTACCGCATAAGGTCGCCGTCCTCGTCCGGCCTGGCTTCATCCCGCTCGAGCTCGGTATCCCCCACCGCATCCTGGGCCGCGCCCGCGACGCCGCGGGCCACGCGCTGTACGAGGTGGTCACGTGCACGCCCACGCCCGGCCCGGTCCCGTCGGACACCGACGTCACGATCCTGGTGGAGCGCGGCGCGGAGGCGCTGGCCGAGGCGGACACGGTCATCGTCCCCGCCGCTCTCGACGACGGGCCCGAGCTCCGGGAGGGGCGCCTCTCCGACGCCGCGGCGGTCGCCCTGGGCCACGTGCGCCCAGGCACCCGCCTGGTCTCCATCTGCGTCGGCAGCTTCGTGCTCGCGGCGGCCGGCCTGCTCGACGGCCGCCCGGCCTCGACGCACTGGGCCGACGCCGACGACTTCCGCCGCTTCTTCCCCAAGGTCCTCCTCGATCCCGACGTGCTCTACGTGGACGACGGCGACGTCCTCACCTCGGCCGGCGTGGCCTCCGGCCTGGACCTCTGCCTGCACATCGTGCGCCGGGACCACGGCGCGGCGGTCGCGGACGACGTGGCCCGGCGCACCGTCGTCCAACCGCACCGGGAGGGTGGCCAGGCCCAGTACGTGCGGCGCGCTGTCCCCGCCGTCGGCGAGGCGGGCACCGCCGCCGCGCGGGCGTGGGCCCTGAACCACCTCGACCAGCCGCTCCCCCTGCGTGACCTGGCGGACCGGTGCGCCATGAGCGTCCGGACGTTCACGCGCCGGTTCCGCGAGGAGACGGGCGAGAGCCCGGGAGCCTGGCTGGCACGCCGGCGGATCGAGCGCGCGTGCACCCTGCTGGAGACCTCCGACCTGCCGGTCGAGCAGGTCGCGGCGCGGGCAGGCTTCGGCACCGCCCAGTCGCTGCGCCTGCGCATGCAGGAGACCCTGGGCACGACGCCGACGTCGTACCGGCGCACGTTCCTCCTGGCGCGGTGAGGGGGCCAGGATGCCCACCCCGGACGGCCTGACCCACAGCTGCGACGCCGACCCCGGCATCCGCCGCAAGCGCCAGGGCCGCGGGTTCGCCTACGTCGACCACGAGGGTCGCCGCGTCACCGATCCCGACGTGCTCGCCCGGATTCGCTCGCTCGTGATCCCGCCCGCGTGGACCGACGTCTGGATCTGCGTGGACACCACCGGCCACGTCCAGGCGACGGGCCGGGACGTGAAGAACCGCAAGCAGTACCTGTACCACCCCCGCTGGCGCGAGCACCGCGACGCCGCCAAGTTCCACGAGCTGGTGGGCTTCGGCGAGGCGCTCGTGGACCTCCGCAAGCGGGTCGACGAGGACCTGCGGTCACCGCGCCTCTCCTTCGAGAAGGTCGTCGCCACCACCGTGTGGCTGCTCGACAGCACGCTGGTCCGCGTCGGCAACGACGAGTACGTGCGGACCGGCGAGTCGTACGGGCTGACGACCCTCCGGAACCGGCACGCGAGCGTGGACGGGTCGGAGGTCCGGTTCCGCTTCAACGGGAAGTCGGGCACGCCGCACGACGTCGTCGTCGAGGACCGGCGGGTGGCGAACATCGTCCGCAGGTGCCGGGAGCTGCCCGGCCAGCAGCTGCTGCAGTACGTGGACGGCGACGAGGTGCGGAAGGTCGGGTCCGGTGACGTCAACGCGTACCTGAGCGAGGCGACGTCGGCCGACTACACCGCCAAGACGTTCCGCACCTGGGGCGCGAGCGCCCTCGTCCTCGGGCACCTCCGCCGCCAGGAGCCCGCGACGCAGCGCGAGCACGACGCCCAGCGCGTGGAGGCCGTGCGGCTCGCGGCGGCGCACCTGCACAACACCCCGGCGGTGTGCCGCAAGAGCTATGTCCACCCGGCGATCCTGGCCGACGACCGCAAGGAGCTCGACCGCCTGATCGAGCGCTCCGGGGCCGACGCCGTCCGCTCGTCCCGCTGGATGGACGCCGACGAGCGGGCCCTGCTGAAGGTCCTCAGGACGGCAGAGCGCGGGGGCTGACCGGCGACGTATCCTCGCCAGCATGAGCGCCACGCACGAGCCCCTCTCCCCCGCCACCGTCGCTGTCACGGCCGGCCGGCCGCCCAAGGTGCAGGGAGGGCCCGTCAACCCGCCGCTCGTGCTCAGCTCCACGTACGTCTCGCAGGGCGTCGTCGGCCCGGGCGAGCTGCTCTACACGCGGAGCGGCACGGAGACCTGGGAGCCGTTCGAGCGCGCGCTCGCCGCGCTGGAGGGCGCCGAGCGACCGGGCGTCGTCTTCGGGTCCGGCATGGCGGCCGTCGCCGCGGTCCTCTCGGCGGTGCCCGACGGTGGCGTCCTCGTGGTGCCCCGCCACGCCTATCAGGTGAGCCTCGGCTACGCCGACGACCTCGCCTCCCGCCACGGGGTCGAGGTACGCCGCGTGGACATCGCGGACACCGACCAGGTGGTGGCTGCCCTCGACGGTGCCGACGTGGTGCTGGTCGAGTCACCGACCAACCCCATGCTCGAGGTCGCGGACCTGCCCGCGATCCTCGCCGCCGCACGCGAGCGCGGCGTCCGCTCCGTCGTCGACAACACGTTCGCGACCCCGCTCGGCCAGCAGCCCCTCACCCACGGCGCCGACGTCGTCTTCCACTCGGTGACCAAGTACCTCGCCGGGCACTCCGACGTCGTGCTCGGCGCCGCCGTGACGAACGACCCCGCGATCGAGGCCGAGCTGCGCGCCTACCGGACGCTCCACGGGTCCATCGCCGGCCCGTTCGAGGTCTGGCTCGCCCTCCGCGGGCTGCGCACCCTGGCCCTGCGGGTCGAGCGGGCGCAGTCCAACGCCGCCGAGATCGCCGCCCGGCTCGCCGACCACCCTGCCGTCGTCGAGGTGCGCCACCCGTCGCTGCCCGCCGACCCGGGCCATGAGCGCGCGGCCCGGCAGATGAACGGGTTCGGCGCCATCATCGGCCTGCGCCCCACCGGCGGTCCCGCGGGGGCCGACGGCGTCGTCGCCGCCCTCGACCTGTGGGTGCCGGCCACGTCGCTCGGCGGCGTCGAGTCCAGCCTGGAGCGCCGCCGCCGCTTCCCGACGGAGTCGCTCACCGTGCCGGAGGACCTGCTGCGCCTGTCCGTCGGGGTGGAGGACGTCGAGGACCTGTGGGCCGACCTCGACCAGGCCTTGCGCACCCTGCTCTGAGCGCTTGCTCGGAGGTGGCGTTTCGGTGTCGGTTGGGCCGCTTTCCGGCAACGACGCGCGCGCGTACCGCGTGGGAGGCCGGGTCCGTCCCTAGGATCGGCGCATGAGAACTCGCTCCGCACGTGCCGCGTCGCTCGCGATCCTCGCCACGGCGGCCCTCGCCGTCGCCGGCTGCACCAGCGGGATCAACGACGCCCCTACGCCGAGCCCTGCGGGGACGAGCGCGGAGGCGACCCCGTCGCCGTCGGGCAGCGCGACCAGCTCACCCAGCGCGAGCCCCGCCGACGACGGGACGGACGACGCCGACGACGCCGCTGCGCCGCCGTTCACGGCGAACACCGAGCCGGACACGAGCGAGCCGGCGGGGTCCGCCCTCCTCACGGTGACGGACGTCCGCACGGGCCGCCACGAGGGTTACGACCGGGTCGTGTTCGAGCTCGACGGCACCGGTGAGGGCGTGCCGGGCTGGCGCGTCGAGTACGTCGACCAGGCGGTCGACGACGGCAGCGGCAATCCCGTCGAGGTGGCCGGCGACTCCGTCCTGCAGGTGACGATCTCGGGAACCGCCATGCCGACGGACAGCGGGGTCGAGGAGTTCTCGGGCGACCGTCTGCCGGGCGACGACCTGGTGGCCGTCGACGAGGTCGTGTACCGGTTCTGGTTCGAGGGGTACACCAACGCGTTCATCGGGGTCGACGGCGAGGAGAAGCCGTTCCGGGCCTTCCTCCTCGAGGACCCGGTGCGCGTCGTGATCGACGTCCAGCACTGACGCGCGCAGCAGCCCCGGTGCGCCGTTCGCGCGGTCGCACCGGGGCTGCGCGCGTCAGTAGACTCCCTCGGACTTCTGCGGGCGCGAGAGCAGGGCGACCGCGAGCTCGCTCAGCGGCAGCGCGCCGCTGAGGACGCCCACCACGCCCGCGGTGATCGGCATGTCGATGCCGTGCTTGCCGGCCAGCTCGAGGACCGACTGTGACGACTTGACGCCCTCCGCCGTGCCGCCGGTGACCTTGAGCGCCTCCTCCAGGGAGAGCCCCTGGCCCAGGTGCTTGCCGAGCGTGTGGTTGCGCGACAGCGGTGACGCGCAGGTGGCCACCAGGTCGCCCATCCCGGCCAGGCCGGAGAACGTCTCCACCTCGGCGCCCAGCGCCAGCCCGAGCCGCGTGATCTCGACGAGGCCTCGCGTGATGAGCGTTGCGGTGGTGTTCCAGCCGAAACCACGGCCCTGGGCCATGCCGACAGCCAGGGCGATGATGTTCTTCACCGCGCCGCACAGCTCCACGCCGACGACGTCGTCGTTCGTGTAGGGCCGGAAGTACCCGTTGGCGCACGCTGTCGCGACGAAGCGCGCGGTCTCGTCGCTCGTCGACGCCACGACCGTCGCCGTGGGCTGGCGGGCGGCGATCTCCGGCGCGAGGTTCGGCCCGGAGACGACCGCGACGCGTTCCGCCGGGACCCCGAGGGCCTCGGACACGACCTGGCTCATCCGCTTGTCGGTGGTGAGCTCGACGCCCTTCATGAGCGACACCACGACGGCGTCCGGCTCGACGAGGTGCGCCAGCCCCTCGAGCGTGGCCCGCGAGACCTGCGAGGGGATCGCCACGACCACGAGCGACGCGCCGGCCAGGGCCTCCGCGGCGTCGGTGGTGCCGGCCATGACCGGCAGCTCCACGCCCGGCAGGTACTTCTCGTTGCGGCGGTCGTCGCCGACCGACCGGGCCACAGCCTCGTCGCGACCCCAGAGCGTGACGTCGCACCCGGCGTCGGCCAGCACCATCGCGAAGGTGGTGCCCCACGATCCCGACCCGAGGACGGCGGCGCGGACCGGTGCGGCGCTGCCGGGCGCCGCGCCCGTCGCGGCGCTCACGGGCGCTCCACCGGCGGGTAGACGGTCTGCTTCTTTTCGTACTCGGGGTGGAGCCGCAGGTCGAACCGGTGCTCGGGCGCCTTCTCGCCGCGGATCTCCTCGAGGAGGGCCGTGATGGCGTCCATGACCCGCGTGGTGGCCTCACGCAGCACGGCCGTGTCCGTGGGCCGGTCGTAGAGGTCGGACAGGTCCACCGGCGGGCCGGCCCACACCCACACCTTCTTCCGGGGGAACGGCTTCAGCACGTGGCCGTAGCGAGGCATGATCTCGGTGACGCCCCACTGCGCGATCGGGACCACGGGGAGCCGGGTCGCCAGCGCGATGCGCGCGAGGCCCGTCTTGCCCACCATCGGCCAGAGGTCGGGGTCGCGGGTGAGGGTGCCTTCGGGGAGGATCGCCACGCAGTCGCCGCGCTGCAGCTGCTCGCCCGCCGCCTCGAGCGACCTCGCAGCGCCCACCGAGCCCCGGTCCACGGGGATCATGCGGGTCGCGCGGAGCGCGAAGCCGATCGGGGAGTCGAACAGGGCCTTCTTCGCGAGGATCCGGGGCTCCACGCCCTGGTCGAAGAGGAAGTGCGCGAACGAGAGCGCGTCCAGCTCCGTCACGTGGTTGCCGGCGGCGATGACGCCGCCCGGCTGCTGGAGGTGCTCGCCGCCGCGCCAGTCGTACCGGCACAGGGAGAACATCAGGTGGCGTACGAGCCAGGCGACGGCTCGGTACGCGCGGGAGTCGGGTCTCGCGATGGGCACGAGCCCACAGCCTACCGTCGGCGGCGTCGCGCACCTCGCCCGGTGCACGACGCCGCCGCACGGCCCGCGTCAGCCGCGATCGACGTCCGCGCCCAGGGCGACCAGCTTCTCCTGGAAGTTCTCGTAGCCACGGTCGATGAGGCCGATGCCACGCACCGTCGACCGGCCGTTGGCGGCGAGCGCGGCGATCAGGTGCGAGAAGCCACCGCGCAGGTCCGGGACCTCGATGTCCGCGGCGTCCAGCGGGGTGGGGCCGGAGATGACGGCCGAGTGGTGGAAGTTGCGCTGGCCGAAGCGGCAGTCCCGCCCGCCGAGGCACTCCTTGTAGACCTGGATGGTGGCGCCCATCTTGCGGAGCGCGTCGGCGAACCCGAAGCGGTTCTCGTAGACCGTCTCGTGCACGATCGACAGGCCCTTGGCCTGCGTGAGCGCCACGACGAGCGGCTGCTGCCAGTCCGTCATGAAGCCGGGGTGCACGTCCGTCTCGAGGACGATCGAGTGCAGGTCGCCGCCGGGGTGCCAGAACCGGATCCCGTCGTCCTGCACGTCGAACCGGCCACCCACCTTCCGGAACGTGTTGAGGAACGTCATCATCTCGGGCTGGGTGGCGCCCTTGACGGTGATGTCGCCGCCGGTGGCGAGGGCAGCGGAGGCCCAGGAGGCGGTCTCGATGCGGTCGCCGAGCGCGGTGTGGGCGTAGCCGTCGAGGCGGTCGACGCCCTCGATGCGGATCACCCGGTCGGTGTCCACCGAGATGATCGCGCCCATCTTCTGGAGCACCGCGATGAGGTCCATGATCTCGGGCTCGATGGCTGCGTTCGTGAGCTCCGTGATGCCCTCGGCGCGGACGGCCGTGAGGAGCAGCTGCTCCGTGGCGCCCACCGACGGGTAGGGCAGCTCGATCTTGGTGCCCTGCAGGCGGCGCGGGGCGCGCAGGTGGATGCCGTTGGGGCGCTTGTCCACCACGGCACCGAACTGACGCAGGATGTCCAGGTGGTAGTTGATGGGCCGGTCGCCGATGCGGCAGCCGCCCAGGTCGGGGATGAACGCCTCGCCCAGCCGGTGCAGCAGCGGCCCGCAGAACAGGATGGGGATACGGCTCGAACCGGCATGTGCGTCGATGTCCGCCACGTGCGCGGACTCCACGTTGGACGGGTCGAGGTCGAGGATGCCGGCGTCGCTGTCGTACTTCACGTTCACGCCATGCAGCTCGAGAAGGCCCGAGACCACCGCGACGTCGCGGATCTGGGGCACGTTGCGCAGGACGCTGGGCGTCTCGCCGAGCAGCGAGGCCACCATCGCCTTCGAGACGAAGTTCTTGGCACCTCGTACGGTGATCGTCCCCTGAAGCGGGTTGCCACCGTTCACGTAGAGCAGGTCGGTCATGTCCTCGGCGTTCGTTCTGGGTCGGATGGGACGTTGGGCGAGCCGAATCGGTTCGCGCGCTCATCGCGGGCTCGCGTGCGTTCCGGCGGGACGTCCGGTCGATCATTCCCCCGTGCGCCCTCGCGTGCCAACACGCGAGGGCTCGCGGGTATTCACGTTCACACCACCTTCACGCCCGCCCCATCCCTGAGGCCCGCGACACGCCGCGAAACCTCAAGTGCGAGAACGACGGGGTTCCGGCGGTCAGCCCCCCAGCGTCGCCAGGAAGGGCAGGGCGAACGGGCCCACGAGCCCGACGACGACCACGATCCCTACGGCGATCCGGACCCACGGCCGCTGCCTGTGTCTGTCCTGCTGTGTCATACCGACGACAGTAACAAGGCCGCGAGCGCTCCCCCGAGCAGACTTCGCTAGAGATCCTTAGGCTGGGCGGGTCGCCAACCGGGGAAAGCCAAAGGGCCCGCCGGTGAGAACCGACGGACCCAGAGGAAACGCTCGAACGGAGAGACCTGCCTCCGCTTTCGAGAAGAACACTAGCCCGCTTTGGAGAGCCTCACAAGTGACGATCACCGCAACAGACCCACCGATCACCCGCTGGATCAGCCTGTCCCGTTTTGCCCCTTACCTCGCCGAGGCCGGAGGCAACCTCCTGCCGGACCACGACTCGGGTCGGCAACGGCTCTGGGACGACGCCCTCTCATCAGCATTTCCCAACCTGGTGATCACACCTCGGCGGCTCACCGCGAAGGTTCACGACATCCACCTGCTGCGAAATCGCGTAGCCCATCTCGAACCTCTCTTTCGCACCAATGTCAGAGCGACGCTCCGTGACATCCTCGACGTCCTCCGCGCGATCGACACCGTTCCTGAGCAGTGGGTATCGGGGCAGCAGCGCGTCACGCAGGTCCTGAAGGCAAGACCCATCCTCTGACACGCGCCGGTAGCGTGGACGTGTGGACACCACGGCGCTGGTCGCGGCCTGCGCCGCCGTCGTGCTCGGGGCGTCGCTGCAGCGAGTGGCGGGGATGGGCCTCGGCATGGTGGCGGCGCCGGTCCTGACGGTGCTCCTCGGTCCGGCTGCCGGGGTGCTGATGAGCAACGGTGCGGCGATCGTCACCTCGCTCCTGGTCCTGGGCGCGCTCCGCCACGGCATCGACTGGCGGAGGGTCGCCGCTCTCACGCCCCTGGTCCTGGTGGGATCCGTCCTCGGCGCGCTGACGGTCCGCGCGGCGAGCACCACCTGGCTCGACATCCTGGTCGGTGGCTCGGTGCTGGTGGCTCTCGCCGCGACGGTGGTGCTACGCCGTCGGGCACAGGTGGGAGGCCGCGCCGCGGCCCTGGGGACGGGCCTGGCCGCGGGGTTCATGAACACGACGTGCGGCGTGGCCGCACCCGCCTGGACCGCGTACGCCCTGGCGACACGGTGGGAGCACCGGTCGTTCGCGGCGACGCTCCAGCCGCTCCTCCTCGTGGCCAACGTGGCGTCGCTGGCGACGAAGCTCCTGCTCGGCTCCGTGCCGCCGGACGCGGTGCCCGCCTGGTGGACCTGGCCGGTGATCGCCGCAGCCGTGTTCGGCGGCGTGGCGCTCGGCGCGGTCCTCGCCCGCGTGGTCCCGTCCCGGGTCGCCGCCGCCCTCGCCGTCACGGTCGCCGTGGCGGGCGCGGCGACGGCCCTGGTGCGCGGCCTCGTCGCCCTCTGACTCTGCCCGCTCACTCGTCCTCCGCGAACACCACCTCGCGCTTGCGCCGGATCGACGGCAGCACCGCCACCACCAGCGCCACGACGGCGAGCGCCAGCAGCACCGCGGAGATCGGCCGCGTGACGAACACCGACGGGTCGCCGTGCGAGATGAGGAGCGCGCGCCGCAGGTTGTCCTCGAGCAGCGGCCCCAGGACGAAGCCGAGCAGGAGCGGCGCGGGCTCGCACCCGCAGCGGACCAGCACGAACCCGAGGATCCCGAAGAACGCCACGGCCAGCACGTGGTACGGGTTCTGGCCCAGCGAGTACGTGCCGATGCAGGCGAAGACCACGATGGTGGGGAACAGCACGGAGTACGGGACGCGCAGCATCCGCACCCACAGGCCGATGAGCGGCAGATTGAGCAGCACGAGCAGCACGTTGCCGACCCACATCGAGGCGATGAGCCCCCACACGAGCTCGGGCTGGTCGGTCATGACGTCGGGGCCGGGGGTGATGCCCTGGATGATGAACGCGCCCACCATGAGCGCCATGACGGGGTGGGCGGGCAGGCCGAGCGTGAGCAGCGGGATGAACGACGTCTGCGCCGCCGCGTTGTTCGCCGACTCCGGCCCGGCGACCCCCTCGATCGCCCCGTGGCCGAACCGCTCGGGGTGCTTCGAGATCCGCTTCTCCACGGCGTACGACGCGTAGGAGGCGAGCACGTGCCCGCCGCCGGGCAGCACGCCGAGCGCCGATCCCAGCCCGGTGGCCCGCAGCACGGGCCAGGTGATCCGGCGCAGGTCCGCACGCGAGGGCCAGATGTTCGTGACGCGGGAGACGATGCGCCGCCGGGTGCGGGGGTCGTGCAGGTTGCGCAGGATCTCGGCCACGCCGAACACCCCGACGGCGACGGACACGAAGTTCAGACCGCCGTACAGCTCACGCAGCCCGAACGTGAATCGCGGCACGCCCGTGTACAGGTCCTGGCCCACGAGGCCGAGCAGGATGCCGAGCACGATCATGGCGAGCGCCTTGAGCGTGGAGCCGCTGGCGAGCGCGATGGACGCGATGAGCCCCAGCACCACGAGCGCGAAGTACTCGGCGGCCCCGAAGCTGAGCGCGGCCCGGGCGAGCGGCGGGGCGGCCACGGCGAGCACCACCGTCGCGACGGTCCCGGCCACGAACGAGCCGATGGCGGCGACCGCGAGCGCCGTCCCCGCCTGCCCCGAACGCGCCATCTGGTGTCCGTCGATCGCCGTCACCGCCGCGGACGACTCCCCCGGCAGGTTGAGCAGGATCGCTGTGGTGGAGCCGCCGTACTGGGCGCCGTAGTAGATGCCGGCCAGCATGATCAGGGCCGACGTCGGGTCGTCGAACCCGAACGTGATCGGCAGCAGCATGGCGATGGCCGCGGTGGGGCCGATGCCGGGCAGCACGCCCACCGCCGTCCCGAGGGCCACCCCGGCGAGGCAGAACAGCACGTTCTGCCACTGCAGCGCGGTGCTGAAGCCGAGGGCGAGGTTGTCGAGGAGGTCCATGCGCTACCCCCCGAGCCAGCCGCCGAGCAGCGACAGCCGGAGCTGCAGCAGCAGGACGAAGATGACGTAGCTCGCGACGGTGAGGCATACCGCGATCAGCAGCGCCCGGTGCCAGCGGGTGCCGCTGTCCGCGAACGCGGCCAGGAGGCCGGCGCCGAACGCCGCGGGCAGCAGCCCGAGGCCGTCCACCGTGTACGCGAAGAACGCGACGGCCGCGGTCACGAGCAGCAGGGGACGCCAGCGCAGCCCGGCGAGCGGCCGGTCGTCGCCGGAGTCCTCCTGGACGGGCACGTCGCCGCCGGTCGCGTCGGGTACGACGGCGTCCGGTACGACGGCGTCGGACACGACGACGTCGGCGGGCACGCCCGGGGCGACGTACGCCTTGACGACCGTCGCGGCGCCGAGGGCGACGAGCAGTCCGCCGAGTGCGAGCGGCACGTACCCCGGTCCCATGGCGAGGAGCGAGCCGACGTCGTACGCCAGGGACCCGATCGCGAAGGCCGCGCCGAGCGCGACGAACACCACCCCCGCTACCAGGTCGGCTGTGGAGCGGGGCCTGAGCCGGGAGATCTCAGCCTCCCTGGCTCGCGGTGATGACCTCTTCCCAGGCGCCGATCTGCTCCTCGAGCAGGCTGGTGTGCTCCTCGGGCGTGGCCCGGTCGGTCTCGACGGGGGCGGTGCCGAGGTCGGCCATCTGGTCGATGACGCCCTCGTCCTGCAGGGCCGCCTGGAGCGCCTCCGTGAGGGTCGCGACGACGTCGTCGGGCGTGCCGGTCGGGACGTACAGGCCGTGCCAGACGGTGACCTCGAGGTCGGGCAGCCCTTCCTCCGCCGTGGTGGGCAGGTCAGGCAGGCTCTCCACGCGTTCCGGCGTGGTGACGGCGTAGGCCTTCACCTCGCCGGCGGAGATCTGGCCCGTGGTGTTGGTGGTCTGGTCGCACATGAAGTCGACCTGGCCGCCGACCAGGTCGGCCATGGCCGGGCCGGTGCCGTCGTAGGGCACCTCCTGGACCTTGACGCCCATGGCGTCCTGGAGCAGCAGCCCGCAGAGGTTCGACGCCGACCCCACGCCCGCGTGCGCCAGCGTCACGGTGTCCTGGTTCTCCTGCACGTAGGCGATGAGCTCGTCCACGGTGGTGGGCTCGAAGTCCTTGCGCGCGATGATCGTCATCGGCACCTCGGTGACGAGGCCGACCGTCTGGAAGTCGGCGAGCGGGTCGTAGGGCAGGTCCGGGTACAGGGTCGGCGCCGTCGACATGCCGATGTGGTGCATGAGGACCGTGTACCCGTCGGGGGCGGCGGTGGCCGCCTGCCCCGCGGCGACCGTGCCGCCCGCGCCCTCGATGTTCTGGACCACGATCTGGACCCCGAGGCTCTCGCTCATCGGGTCGGCGATCATGCGGGTGACCGTGTCGGTCGGGCCGCCCGCGGCGAAGGGCACGATGATCTCGATGTCGTCCTCCGGGAAGGCGGAGCCTCCGTCGCCCTCTCCACCACCCCCGTCCCCGCCCCCGCCGCCGCCCGGCACGCAGGCGGCCAGGCTGAGGCCGAGGAAGAGGAGTGTCACGGCGGCCACAGGGGTCTTGCGGCGTCCTACGCGTGTCATGGCGGTCTCCGATCGTCGTCGATCCGGTAGACCGTGACATTACTCGCATCGATGTGACGTCCGCCACAGACCTGGCCGCATGTGGTCGAACAGTGACCTGGCGCGCTCTCCACGACGAGCCCCTGCGAGCGCCCGGCCGCGGTGTCAGCCTGGGGCGGTCGAACCTCCGCCAACCGTCGAGGGAGCCGCCGTGCACGCCATGGTCTACCGCGGGCCGTACCGGGTCCGCGTCGAGGAGAAGGACGCCCCTCGGATCGAGCACCCGAACGACGCGATCGTGCGGGTCGAGCTCGCGGCGATCTGCGGATCGGACCTGCACCTGTTCCACGGCCTGATGCCGGACACCCGGGTGGGCTCCACGTTCGGCCACGAGTTCATCGGCGTGGTCGAGGAGGTGGGGCCGTCCGTGCAGAACCTCCAGGTGGGCGACCGGGTGATGGTCCCGTTCAACATCTACTGCGGCTCGTGCTTCTTCTGCGCGCGGGGGCTCTACGCGAACTGCCACAACGTGAACCCGAACGCCACGGCCGTGGGCGGCATCTACGGCTACTCCCACACCACCGGCGGGTACGACGGCGGGCAGGCGCAGCTCGTGCGCGTGCCGTTCGCCGACGTGGGCCCCAGCAAGATCCCCGGCTGGATGGCCGACGAGGACGCCGTCCTCCTGACCGACGCCGTGGCCACGGGCTACTTCGGCGCGCAGCTCGGCAGCATCCACGAGGGCGACGTGGTCCTCGTGCTCGGCGCCGGCCCCGTGGGGCTCGTCGCGGCACGGTCCGCCTGGCTGATGGGCGCGGGCCGCGTCATCGTGATCGACCATCTCGAGTACCGCCTCGCCAAGGCCCGGGAGTTCGCCTTCGCGGAGACGTACAACTTCACCGAGCACGACGACATCGTGGTCCACGTCAAGAAGATCACCGACCACCTGGGGGCCGACGTCGTGATCGACGCCGTGGGCGCCGAGGCGGACGGCAACCTCCTCCAGCACGTCATCGCCGCCAAGCTGAAGCTCCAGGGCGGCTCCCCCGTCGCGCTGAACTGGGCCATCGACGCGGCCCGCAAGGGCGGCACCGTGTCCGTCATGGGCGCCTACGGACCCATGTTCAGCGCCGTGAAGTTCGGCGACGCGATGAACAAGGGGCTGACGCTCCGGATGAACCAGTGCCACGTGAAGCGGCAGTGGCCACGCCTGTTCGAGCACCTCCGCAACGGCCACCTGAGGCCGAGCGAGATCGTGACCCACCGGGTCCCGCTCGAGCACATCGCCGAGGGGTACCACATCTTCTCGGCCAAGCTCGACGGCTGCATCAAGCCGCTGGTCGTCCTCTGACCCTGTTCGCCCTCACGACCCGGAGGAGCCCCCCATGGCCTACACCAGAAACAAGCCGCCGCTGCCGGAGACGCCCGAGCAGCTCCGCGCGCGCATCCCCGGCTGGGGAGTCGACCTGGACCGGGCGGACCGCCCGGCCGTGCCGCGCGAGCGGTTCGACCCCGACGCGACGGGCGCCCACTGGGACGTCCCGGACCAGCAGCCCGAGCTGCGGCCGCGCGAGCGCTCCGTCGAGCACGCCCGGCTGACCCCGGTCTTCGGCACCGCCGTGCCGCTCAAGGGCGTCTCGGGGGCGATCCGCCGGTACTCCTACGCCCGGTTCAGCGAGGGCCGCGCCGCACACTGGCTGCTGCTGATCCTGGCCGACCGGGTCGACGTCGTCGAGAGCACCCTGAGCGCCCTCGTCGCCGGGCGTCCCGACAACCCCGTCGCGGAGACGGGGATCCGGAGCGAGCTCTCCCACCACGGCTGGTCGTCACGGGTGGGCCGGGGACGAGCCGACGTGGGCCACCTGGTGCTCGACCCCGTGGTCGTCGCGGCACCCTGGGTCGTGGGCGGCGCGGCCGTCGTCGTCGCGGTGCGTGCGGCGCTCCGCAGGCGCCGCGCCTGACCTCGCCACGGGCCAGGTCCCGCACCAGGACCACCGAGCGATACGCGGTCAATCGGGCGTATGTCCATGTCCTAGCATGCAGGACCAGGTGAACCTCCCCTGCCCGAAAGGACACCCATGCGTACCGCGCCCGTGGCGCTCGCGACCCTCCTGCTCCTCGCCCCGGCCTCCGCCGCCGTGGCGGCGCCCGGCGGCTCGGACGACCCGACGCCCTATACCGTGACGGCCCAAGGCCTCACGCTCCCCGACGGCGACACGTTCGCGAGCGGCGACCACGTCAACGTGAGGTTCACCGTCGACGGTGAGTCCCACCAGAAGAACCTGCACATCGAGGCCCTGAACAACCAGCCGTCGGCGAAGTACGTGGGCACGTCGTACCTCCCGTGGCAGGACCTGACCGGTACCGACGCGTACTGCATCACCTGGGTGCAGGTGGGCCCCTACAACGAGCACTTCGGCGAGGGCGGCCAGGAGCCGGTCTGCACCGAGGACGTGCCCGCGGACGCGCCCCCGGCCGGCGAGTCGCCGAAGCCGGACCCGAACGCGGCTCCGCCGAAGCCGGAGACGCCTGCGGGCGGCTCACCGTCCGAGAACCCCGCACCCCTCGCCTCGACGCCCGCCGCGCCCTCGGCGTCCGGCGCCTCGCCCTCGGCGAGCGGCTCGCCCGTGTCCGCCGCGGTCCCGAGCCCGTCGGCCTCGCCGGCCGTGGCCGAGGGCTCCGGCGGCCCGCTCGCCAGCACGGGCGCGACCGCCCTGCCGCTCCTGCTCGGCGCCGGCGCGCTGATCCTCGGGGGCGCGGCCCTCGTGGTGTTCCGCCTCCGCGCCCGCCGCGCCTCGGGCACGTAGCTCTCGGCCCGACGACGGCGGCCCTCAGACCGGGTCCCGCGCGATGGGGCAGGTCATGCAGTGCCCGCCGCCGCGGCCGCGGCCGAGCTCGGAGCCGTTGATCTCCAGGACCTCGATCCCCGCCTTGCGGAGCCGCCCGTTGGTGGTGGTGTTGCGGTCGTAGGTGAAGACGACGCCTGGCGAGACCGCGAGCGCGTTGTTGCCGCTGTCCCACTGCTGGCGCTCGGACTCGAACACGTCGCCGCCCGTCTCGACCAGGCGCAGGGAGTCGAGCCCGAGGGAGCGGGCCACGACGTCGACGAACGGCGTGCGACCCTCGTCGGTCACGTCGAGGCCGCCCGGCCCGTCGCCCGGACGGAGGGTGATCGCGTGGATCGACTCGACGATCCGCGGGTAGACCAGCGCGATGTCGACGTCGACGAAGGTCAGCACCGTGTCGAGGTGCATGGCCGACCGCAGCTTGGGCATCCCGGCCACCACGACGCGCTCCGCCGCCCCCTGGGCGAACAGGGCGGACGCGACCTGCGTGATCGCCTGCCGTGACGAGCGCTCGCTCATGCCCATGAGCACGGTGCCGTTGCCCACCGGCATGACGTCGCCGCCCTCGAGGGTCTCGAGGCCGTGGTCCTGCTCGGGGTCGCCCCACCAGATCTTGGAGCCGACGAACTCCGGGTGGAACTCGTAGACCGCCTTCATCAGCAGGGTCTCGTCGTGCCGGGCGGGCCAGAAGAGGGGGTTGAGCGTCACGCCGCCCTGGAGCCAGCAGGTGGTGTCGCGGGCGTAGAGCGTGTTGGGCAGCGGCGGCATGAGGTACTCGCGGTAGTCCGGCGAGTACTCGGCCAGCGCCCGGCCGCCGGACGGCAGCTCGGGGACGTCCTCCGTGGCGAGACCGCCTACCAGGTACTCGACGAGGGTCTCGGGCGGCAGGTCCTCGAGGAACTCCCGCGTCGCGTCGACCAGGTCCGCGCCCACGAGCCGGGGGACGATCTTCCGGTCGAGCAGCCAGTCCCGCGCGCCCGGCACCTGGACGGTCTCGGTGAGCAGCTCGTGGAGCTCCACCACCTCGGTGCCGCGCGCCCTCAGGTCCGCGACGAACTCCCCGTGGTGCTCGATCGCCTTGTCCACCCACAGGACGTCGTCGAACAGCAGGTCGTCCGAGGTGGTGGGCGTGAGGCGGCTGTGCGCGAGCCCCGGCCGGCACACGAGCACCTTGCGGAGGCGCCCCACCTCCGAGTACACCCCGTGGCCCGACGACGGCCGTCCGTTCTGCAGGTTCCCATGCGTCATGCGGTCCGGCATACCCCATTTGACCCCGTGCGGGTGACCGTAGCAACAGGTGGGTCAGGCCTTTTCCCAGACCGACACGTGCTTGCGACTCTCCGCGGTGAACGGCGACCGGTCCCAGCCCGCCCAGCGGTGCCGCAGGCGCATCCCCGCGAGCCTGGCCATGAGGTCCAGCTCCGAGGGCCACACGTACCGGAAGGGGATGGACCAGAACCGGCCGGCGCCCTCCGGGGAGACGCGCACGTGGTTGGAGGTGAAGTACTGCGTCACCACGTCGTACCGGTCGAAGCCCACGTAGCCGCCGCCCTCGCTGTCCGGGGCGACGGTGAACGGCACCGTGTCCTGGCCGGGCGGCAGGAGGCGGAGGTCGGGCACCCCCACCTCGACCACGAAGGTGCCACCCGGCGCGAGGTGTGCCGCCGCGTTGACGAAGCAGGCGGTCTGGCCCTCCTGCGTGACGACGTTGTTGATGGTGTTGAAGACGAGGTAGGCGAGCGTGAACTCGCCGGGCACCCGGGTCGTGGTCATGTCGCCGATCGTGACGGTGACCCGCTCCGCGCCCGGCTTGCCGGCGATCCGCGCGGCCATCGCCCGGGACAGCTCGATGCCGTGGACGGGCACGCCGCGTTCGGCGAGGGGTGCCGCGAGGCGGCCCGTGCCGACCGCAAGCTCGAGGGCCCGGCCCTTGCCGGCGAGGTCCGCGAGGACGCCCACGGTGCGGGCCACCACAGCCGGGTCGAACTCGCCGGTGTCGCCGTCGTAGTCATAGGCGATGCTCTCGGGGAACCAGCCGTCGGCCGGGTCGTCGGCTGTGCTGCCGCTGGAGTGCTGGGAGACGAGGTTCGCGTCGTTGGTCACCTGCTCGACGTTATGCCTGACGGGGGGCGGGGTCGCCCCATTATCCGGCCGACGCACGTCAGCGGGCGCGCAGGAGCTCGATCAGCTCGTCGGCCATGTCGAGCTTCCGGGCCAGGTCGGCGCGCCGCTCCTCGGCCCGGGAGATGTAGGAGTTCAGCCGCTTCCGGGTCTCCGCGGGGTCCGGGTCGCCCGTTGCGAGCCGGTCGACCAGGCTCAGCAGGTCGCTCATCTCCTCCAGCGTGAATCCCAGGGGCTTCATGCGGCGGATGAGCAGCAGCCGGGTCACGTCGGACTCCGTGTAGAGACGGAACCCGCCGTCGCTGCGGCCGGAGGGGCGCAGCAGCCCCACCTCGTCGTAGTGCCGCAGGGTGCGCAGCGACAGGCCGGTGCGTTCGGCCACGGCACCGATGTGCATGGTGCTCCCGCCGACGAGGGTCGCTTCGCGCTCGTTCATGGATGGATTCTCCCCCTGATGGTCGACGACCAACTCTACCCTCACGTTAGGGTAGGGTTTCGGGTGGCCCGCTCCCCTGCCTCCTGCTGTGCTGAGGAGCTGAGGTCACCCCTTTCTTCGCGCGCAGCGTGGCGTGCTCCCACCTGTCCGACCGGACCGGGCCGCCGGCCTGGTTCACGGGGCGCGCCGCGTCCCTCGACCCTGAACGGAACTGCCGCGTGTCCAACGAGCTGCGTGCCTCCCTGCCCGATCCCGCCCCCACCCCCCAGCCCGTCCGCGGTGCGCCGGAGGCCGACGAGTCCTTCTCCGTCCTCGCCGCCCTGAAGTCGCCGCGACGGCTGAAGACCGAGGTCCTCGCGGGCCTCGTCGTGGCCCTGGCGCTGATCCCCGAGGCGATCGCGTTCTCGATCATCGCCGGGGTGGACCCGCGGCTCGGGCTCTTCGCGTCCTTCACGATGGCCGTGTCGATCGCGTTCCTGGGCGGGCGGCCCGCCATGATCTCGGCGGCGACCGGCGCGATCGCGCTGGTGATCGCACCAGTGGTCCGCGACCACGGGGTGGACTACCTGATCGCCACGGTGATCCTCGGCGGCGTGGTGCAGGTGGTGCTCGGCGTGCTGGGTGTCGCCAGGCTGATGCGGTTCATCCCCCGCTCGGTCATGGTCGGCTTCGTCAACGCGCTGGCGATCCTCATCTTCCTGTCTCAGGTGCCGCATCTGATCGCCGTGCCGTGGATGGTCTACCCGATGGTCGCCGTCGGCATCGTCATCATGGTGCTCATGCCGCGCTGGACCACCGTGGTGCCCGCGCCGCTGGTCGCGATCGTGCTCCTGACGGCGGCCGCCGTCCTGGCGGCCATCAACGTGCCGACCGTGGGTGACGAGGGCGCACTCCCCGAGTCCCTGCCGGCGCTGCTGTTCCCCGACGTCCCGCTCACCCTCGAGACGTTGCAGATCATCGCCCCGTACGCCCTCGCCATGGCGCTGGTCGGGATCCTCGAGTCCCTGCTGACCGCCAAGCTCGTCGACGACGTCACCGACACCCACTCCAACAAGACCCGCGAGGCCTGGGGCCAGGGCGCGGCGAACATCATCACCGGTTTCTTCGGCGGCATGGGCGGCTGCGCCATGATCGGCCAGACCATGATCAACGTGAAGGCGTCCGGGGCACGGACCCGGATCTCCACGTTCCTGGCGGGCGTCTTCCTGCTGGTTCTGGTGGTGGGGCTCGGCGACGTGGTCGCGATCATGCCCATGGCGGCGCTCGTCGCGGTGATGATCATGGTCTCGGTCGGCACGTTCGACTGGCACTCGGTGCGCCCCGCGACGCTGCGGCGCATGCCCAAGTCCGAGACGGTCGTCATGCTCACGACGGTCGTGGTGACCGTGGCCACGCACAACCTGGCCTACGGCGTGATCGCCGGGGTGCTCGTCGCGATGGTCCTGTTCGCCCGGCGCGTCGCCCACTTCACGAGCGTCACGCGCCTGGACACGAGCGACGAGGACGGCCAGCGGGTGTACGCCGTGGAGGGCGAGCTGTTCTTCGCCTCGTCCAACGACCTCGTCTACCAGTTCGACTACGCCGGCGACCCGGACGACGTGGTCATCGACATGACGAACGCCCACGTCTGGGACGCCTCGACGGTGGCCACGCTCGACGCGATCCAGCACAAGTACGCGCTCAAGGGGAAGACGGTCACGATCGTCGGGATGAACCCGGACAGCGCGGAGCGCCACGGACGGCTCGCCGGGAACCTGGGCGCGGGGCACTGAGGCGCGGTTCGCCCGGGGCGGCCACCAGGTAGCCGTTCCCCGTTCGCCGCCACCCGGTAGCTGTTCCCCGTCAGAGCGCTCGGACGGGGAACAGCTACCTGGTGGGGACTACGACCTGTCCGACGGCGGCCAGCGGGTCGCCGCCCACAGCCGGCCGGCGGTCTCGTCGTCGGTCAGGAGCAGCACCTCGTCGCCGTCCGACGCGGCGGACACCGTGTGGTCCGCCCCCGCCTCGACCGGCACGGGGAGGCGCACCTCCCGCCAGGCGTCGCGGGGCCACGCGTTCTTCGGCGTCGCGCCGCCGGGCCCGGCGTCGGCCCACCACACGCCGTTCGTCTCGCGGTCGCTGGCGACCGCCAGGACGCCGTCGGCCACCACGTCGAGGTCCGCGACGTACGGGCTGCCGCCGTAGCGGTCGCTCAGCGCGCCGAAGGCGCCGACGTCGGCCCACTCGCCGTCCTGCGCTCGCGACCAGACGCCGAAGCCCTCGTCCCGTACGCCGGCGGCCAGGACGCCGTCGCCGTACCGGACCACGCGGTCCAGCGACCCGAAACCCTCCGGCTCGGGCACGCTCTGGCGCTGCCAGGTGCGCCCGTCGACGGAGACCCAGGCGAGCGGGACGCGCGGCACCCGGCCCTCCCGGCCTGCGGAGCCGACGACGGTCCAGCCCTCCCCGTCGTGCACGGCGTGGACCGCGAGGGTGTCGAGGTCGCCGGACGAGGTGAGCTCGGGGTCGTCGTCGACCAGGGTGAACTCCGTGCCGTCGGGCGACGTCCAGGCCGCGCCGCCCGACGTGCGGCCACCGGGGATCAGCCAGCCCTCCGGGCCGGGCGCGACGCCGTAGACCACCATGCCCTCGCTGCCGCCGTACAGGGTGATGGGCGCGGGGACGTCGACCCAGGGACCTGTGGGCGGGCCGTGGAACGTGGAGACGCGGGGGTTCCCGTGCGCGCCGCCCGATCGGGAGCCGACGGCGACGACTGTTTCGGGCTGGGCCGCTGTTCCCGGGCCGCCGCAGGCGACCGACGTGAGCGTCGCGAGCAGCGCCCAGAAGCCGGTGGCGTGGATCTCGACCGGCTCGAACGTGCGACCGTCGGCGCTGGTCCAGGCCGCGGGGTAGGGCTCGGCGGCGCCGCCCGGGGCGTCGTCGGGGAAGACGCCGCCCACCACGTACCAGCGCCCGTCGCAGACGGTGGCGTCGCGGAGGGCGACGCGGCCCGCCGGACCCGGCGGGGGTGGGAGGCCGATCTCCGACCAGCCGGGGTCGGCGGGGGGCGGGGCGGTCGGGACGCTCGGCTCAGCACGCGGCTCGCCGGTGCAGCCGGCGAGAGCGAGCACCGCGGCGAGGACGAGCGGGACGAGCGCGCGACGTCTCATGCAGGCCGAGTGTAGGGCTCGGCGTCGAGCACGAGCAGAGTCGGTGGAGCAGGGCCTGATCCAGCAGCAGGTCAAGAAGGGCTCCTCAGCGCGAACGACGATCACTCGCAGAACCGACGAGGGCGTAGAGCGCGGTCGCGGCGAGGACAGCGCTCACGGCGACCGCGACACGTGTTGCTCCGTGGTCCGGATGGACCACGATGTTCCACTGCCACGGCACCACCTTGGTCGTCGCCACCACGGCGAGGACGAGCGGCCCAAGGAGGCCTGCCAGCCGACCGACGGCCGCGACGGCCGTCAGCGACACCGACCACCAGATGGCCCCGACTGCGAGATACGCGGAGTCGACCGGCAACCCGGCGGGCAGGAACGGGACACTGGCCAGGGCGAGCACGACAGTACCTGCGAGGACCGCACATCCCCACGCCGCCCGTGCGATCCACAGGCGTCCAGGTGCTGTGCTGGACAACCACGCGATGCCGTCGTGGAACAGGAGGCTCGTCGCACCACCGGTGGCCGCCAGCGCGACGATGCCGAAGAGCTGCAGGTCGACGGACGGCTGCTCGATACCCGGTGCGATACGAGGCAGCGCCACATGGCACGACAAGGCCGTGGCGAACCAGAGGACGACCATGCTCGCGACCTGCCTGACCGAGACCCCGTGGCCGAGCGCCCATACCGTCACCACCGCTCGAGCACGGTTCATGGAAGGTCCGACATCGTCAGCGAACATGTCCGAACCTTCTCCGCGTGGGATTCCAGCCACTCGAGCCGGCGCTCCGGGTCGAGCGCCAGCATCCGGCCAGCACTCTCGACCACGACGCGGTAGTCGCCGGGTTCGAGGATCGTCGCCAGGACGGCGTCTCCGGGGAGCACCGGGCGGTCGACGGGGATGCCCAGCTCCAGCCGCCACCAGGTGAGAAGAGATGCCATCGCGAGTGGGTCACTACCGGCGGAGCACTCGGCGGCGAACAGGCCCTCGCCGAAGTTCACGAGCGTCGCGTCACGGTCCAAGCGGTTTGTCGGCGCGGTGGTCCCGCCGACCGGCTCGACGACGAGGCCAGAGTCCTCGGGCGCACGACCGGCGGCGAGGGACGTGCTGATCAGTGGCGGTGCCAGTGCCGGAGGAACCAGCGCCAGTCCTTGCCCCAGCACGTCGGCAAACCGGTTCAGCCCGGCGGCCCACGGTCTCGTCGTGCACGTCGTCGGTCCTTCGCCCACGCAGACCACGTCCGTGGCGCCCTCGATGGGCCGGAGCACCGGACCTTCGAGCATCCCGAACGACGTCGTGAGGCTCAGCGCCACAGCGAAGCCCGCCTGGAGCCTCCTGACACCCCCGAGAGCGCAGGCGAGTAGTACGACCATCGAGCTCCAGAAGATCGCCCGCAACACGACGCTCGTCGTCGACGGGGCGACCTCGATCCAGGACAGGCCTTGTGCCGCAGCCAGCCCCGACCACAGTGGTGGGTCCAGCGTCATCATCGGCGCGACGACCAGGCAGTAGGTCAGCGCCGGCGCGACGACCACGGCGACCAGGTGCCTGGTCCACCAACCGACCAGCGCACCCAGAAGAGCAAACGCGACACCTGCGATGACCGTGCCATACCACCACAGCACGCTGGTGCCCAGGCCCACCCACGGGTCGCCCCCCGCGGACATGGTCAGGACGACGCCCACGAGGAGCGATGCCGTCATGGACGTGGCAACCGACGAGGCGCAGGCAAGGACGACGTGACGCACCCTCTCCCATTGCGTACGGCTGCCCGCTGCAGCCCACTCGCGATGCCGGTCCTGCCGCTGGACCACGGTCAGCCAGGCACCGAGGCCTGCGCCCACCATGCTGAACACCATGGCGACGTCGGACCAGTACCCGACAGTCGCGGGCATCCATCCGACCCATTGCGGGGCGTCGACCGCCATCTTCACGACAGTGACGACGAAGGCGACCATCCCTGTCCCGAGTGCGAACGGCCATACCTTGCCGTAAGGGGACTGGACCGTTCCGCGCACTCTCATGCCGACACGTCTCCGAGCAGGGACCGCCGCAGCTCGCGCATCGCCGTCGCCGGTCCCTCGCCCGTCCCGGCGAGAACCTCGGCCACCGGCACCGATCGGACGATGCGCCCTCCGTCCAGTACGGCGATATGGTCCGCGACCGCCAGGACGTCCTCCATGAGATGGGTCGAGACGAGGACGGTCCGGTCGGGCGCCAGGCCGCGGACGCGGTCCAGGAAGTGGTCGCGCTGGTCGGGGTCCAGGCCGGCGGTCGGCTCGTCCAGCAGGAGGAACCGAGGCTCTCCGACAAGGGCGCAGGCGAGCGCGACTCGTCGGCGCTGTCCTCCGGAGAGCGTCCGCACACGGGCCCTCAGGTGGTCTCCGAGGTCGACGTCGCTCAGCGCGGTCATGGCGCTGGCGTGCTCGGTGCTTTTCGTCAGCCCGCGGAGCCAGGCCGCATAGCGCACCACGTCAAGAACGCGCGCGCTGCCCACGAACGGAGGGTCCTGCGGCATGAAACCCAGCGAACGGCGATAGGCCGTGAGCGCGCTATGCGAAACGAACGGGTCGACGCCGTCGACCCGCACCGTGCCGGCGTGCAGCCTGACCAGGCCGCTCAACGAACGGATCAGCGTCGTCTTGCCTGCGCCGTTCCGTCCCAGCAGTGCCGTCACGCCCGTGGGCAGCGACCCGTTCGCGCCGTCAAGAACAGCACGCCCGCCAAGGCGGACCTCCAGGTCCTGGAACTCGATCACCTGACGAAACCTACCTGGCGAGTGGTCGTCCGCCGCGGGGGGCGATGGGGGTCCGGTGGTGTGTCGAATCCCTCGGACACACCCAGACAGCCTGACCCTCTTCAACCGTTGACGTGAGCGGATGTGGGTGCCCCGGACAGGGCGGCAAGGGGGCGCCTTGCGTTGCCTCAATGCTGTGGTCCTGGATATGCGAGGCAAGAGCGGCGACCGCCTCGGAGAAGGGAGAACTGGCTGTGAAGTAGGCGGTCACCGTCTCCGTACCCGCGGTCAGCGTCACGGTGATCAGTTCAGGAGAAAGAAACCCTTGTCGGGTGGGAACGTAGTCGGAGGGAGCAACGGACAGGATCGTCCAGTGAACAGCCGGGTGGTGCAGGCGATCCACGATCGCCTGCACCACCGAGCGCACCTCGTGAAAGTCAGGATGCATAATCCTCGTTCGTCAGCTGGATGTGCCCCGCGAAGGTGAGTGCTGAAGTGCCACCGGGACCGACATTGTGGCGCCAGGTGATGTAGTCCTGGAAATCGACGTGGTTCCGAGCGTAGACCGGCGCCATCGTGCCGTGCGGATGGTAGCTCGGCGCAACAATGTGACCCGTATTCGAAGGCATGCGGGTGCCGTTCCGCCACCAGGCCAGGCCGCGCTCGTTAATCGTCGAGTTCGCCCCGCCCCAGGCCGGGTGGCGGTGGCACAGGGCCAACAGCCATCTCGGTTGACATCAACCACCCAGGACGCAAGAAGGCCCGGAACCGCGAGATTCCGCGGTTCCGGGCCCCTGGCCAGGCGCTTCGGCCGGACGAGCCGACCAGAGCGATCAGAAGTTGATCATGTGCCCCGCGATGCCGTGGATCGTCTCCTGCACCGACTCCGACAGCGTCGGGTGCGTGTGCACGTTGCGGGCCATCTCGTCGGCCGTGAGGTCCCACTTCTGCGCGAGCGTGAGCTCCGGCAGCAGCTCGGAGACGTCCGGGCCGATCATGTGCGCGCCGAGGATCTCGTTGTACTTGGCGTCGGCGACGAGCTTGACGAACCCGGTCGTGTCGCCGAGGCCGTGCGCCTTGCCGTTGGCCATCGTCGGGAAGGACGACACCTTGACGTCGTAGCCCTCGTCGCGCGCCTGCTGCTCGGTGAGGCCGAAGGACGCGACCTGCGGGGAGCAGAAGGTGGCTCGCGGCATCATGCGGTAGTCGCCCAGCGTCATGGTCTCGGCGCCGGCGATGGTCTCCGCGGCGACGACGCCCTGCGCCTCCGCGACGTGCGCCAGCATGAGCTTGGCGGTGACGTCGCCGATGGAGAAGATGTGCGGCACGTTGGTGCGCATGTGGTCGTCGATCGCGATGGCGCCGCGGTCGGTGAGCTGCACGCCCGCTGCCTCGAGGCCGATGTTCTCGACGTTCGGGGCGAAGCCGATGGCCATGAGGACCTTGTCGACCTCGATCGAGCCGGCCTTGCCGTCCTTGACGCCGGTGTAGCTCACGGACACGGACGAGCCGTTGTCCTTGACCGTCTCCACCTTGGTGGACGTGAGGATCGGCACGCCCATCTTCTTGTACTGCTTCGCGATCTCCTTGGAGACGTCCGCGTCCTCGTTCGGCAGGGCACGGTCGAGGAACTCGATGATCGTGACGTCCACGCCGTAGTTCTTCAGGACGTACGCGAACTCCATGCCGATCGCGCCTGCGCCGACGATGGCGATGGAGCGCGGCAGGTCGCGCGTCATGATCTGCGTCTCGTAGGTCACGACGTTGTCGGACAGCTCGACGCCCGGCAGCAGGCGCACCTTGGAGCCGGTCGCGATGATCGCGTTGTCGAAGGTCACCGTCTCGGTGCTGCCGTTGTTCAGCGCGACCTCGAGGGTGTTCGCGTCACGGAAGGTGCCGCGGCCGTCGTACTCCGTGATCTTGTTCTTCTTCATCAGGAAGTGGACGCCCTTGACGCGGCCCTCGGCCACGACCCGCGAGCGGTCCCACGCCTTGCCGAAGTCGAACGTGACATCACCCGACATGCCGAAGAGGTCCGCCTGGTGCGTGAAGATGTGCGACAGCTCGGCGTTGCGCAGGAGCGCCTTGGAGGGGATGCACCCGACGTTGAGGCACACACCTCCCCAGTACTTCTCCTCGATGATCGCAACGGACTTGCCGAGCTGGGCCGCGCGGATGGCGGCGACGTAGCCGCCGGGGCCCGCTCCGAGGAGCACGACGTCGTAGTGGGAAGCCATGGGTCTCAGCCTATTCGCCCCGGCAAACCCTCGGCGCGTGATGTGCGTCGCACTACCTCACCGTGTCGACGCCCTTGTTCGCCAGCACGTCCGCCCGCTCGTTGCCCGGGTCGCCCGCGTGGCCCTTGACCCACACCCATCGGACCACGTGCTTCGCCACCTCGGCGTCCAGCGCCTGCCACAGGTCCACGTTCTTCACGGGCTGCTTGCCCGCGGTCTTCCAGCCGTTGCGCTTCCAGCCCAGGATCCACGTCTTCATGCCGTTCATGACGTACGACGAGTCCACATGGATCGTGACCTCGCTCGGCTGCTTGAGCGCGCGCAGCGCCTCCACCACAGCCGTGAGCTCCATGCGGTTGTTCGTG
This sequence comes from Antribacter gilvus, assembly GCF_003946865.1. Classification (GTDB taxonomy): domain Bacteria; phylum Actinomycetota; class Actinomycetes; order Actinomycetales; family Cellulomonadaceae; genus Antribacter; species Antribacter gilvus. The sequence continues at coordinate 96,564 of NZ_QXTH01000011.1, read as the reverse complement.
GTCACGGCCTCGCCGCCGAACAGCTCCTTCTCGTGCTCGCCGGCGCGCAGCAGCGCGCCCCAGCCACCGAGGCCGGGGTTGCCCTTGCAGGCGCCGTCGGTCCACATCTCCACCACAGGTCGGGTCTCCGTCACGGTGCTCACCGTAACCGGGCGGGCCGACGTCGGCCGCGGCCTGGGCACGACCCCGTCCGCGACGCGGTGTGCGTTACCGTCCCGGCATGGTCTTCGAACGGGGTCAGACAGTGGTGCGGCGCGAGATCCTCCGGGGCGAGGTCTGGTTCGCGTCGCCCCAGATCTGCGTGCACGACGACGGCGACCTCCTCGTCACGTACACGCCGGAAGGGACGCCGTTCGGCTTCCCGCAGGAGGGCCGGTTCCCGGCGGGCCGCCACCCGTGGGAGGCCGCCGGGCGCCAAAGTTGGACCGGCCACGGATGCCTCGACCTCCAGTGGACCGGGGTGGAGCACGCGATCTTCCTCTTCTGGTCGGGACCGGAGCGCCAGTTCCGCACGTGGTACTTCAACCTGCAGGACGCCCCGCGTCGCACGCCGATCGGGTTCGACACCCTGGACCACGAGCTGGACCTCGTGCTCCCGGTCGACGCCGAGACGTACCGCTGGAAGGACGTCGAGGAGTTCGCGGCGGTGGGCGAGCTGCGCTACCCGGGACGGTCTGCCGAGATTCAGGCGGAGGGAGACCGCATCGCCGGGCTGCTCGACGCCGGCAAGCGCTGGTGGGACGAGGCCTGGGCCGACTGGACGCCCGACCCCTCCTGGACGGCCCGCGAGCTCCCGGCAGACTGGGCGACGACCCCCTTCGAGGCTCGGTAGCCCCGCAATCCGGGGCACCCGCCTCTCACCGGGCGACCGCCCGCGCCAGGAAGGCCGAGGCGCTCTCGAGGGCGCGCGCCGCCGTCGGCTCGGAGCCGTGGTGGTGCTGGAAGACGTGCGCCTGGCCCGCGTAGACCTCGAGGAGCACGTCGACGTCCGCCGCGGCGGCGCGGGCCGCGAGCCGGGTCGAGTCGTCGAGCAGCACCTCGTACGTCCCGACCTGGAGCAGCAGCGGCGGAAGGCCCGAAAGGTCGGCGAGCAGCGGGCTGGCGAGCGGCTGGTCGGCGTCGGCTCCCGCGAGGTACGTGGCGGCATAGTCGACGATGTCCGAGGCGTCGAAGACCGGGTCCACCGCCTCCTTGCCGGTCAGGCTGGCGCCGCTCGCGGTGAGGTCGAACCAGCCCGAGAACGCGGCGACGGCCGCGGGTAGCGGCAGCCCGCGGTCCCGGGCGGCGACGACGGTCGCGAGCGCCAGCCCCGCCCCTGCCGAGTCCCCCGCCAGGACCACACGCGCGGGGTCGCGCTCGGTGACGAGCGCCTCGTAGGCGGCCAGGGCGTCGGCGACGGCTGCCGGGTACGGGTGCTCGGGAGCGAGGCGGTAGTCGAGCACGACGGCGTTCAGCGCGGCACCTGCGGCGAGGCGGGCGGCGAGCGGCAACCCCGTGCGCGCCGAGCCGATCGTGTACCCGCCGCCGTGGAGGTAGAGCAGGGTTCCGGCGGGAGCGGCCGCGCCGCGGCCGGGAAGCCGGACGTCGAGCGCGGGGACGCCGCCGAGCGTCGTCTCCGTGGCGCGCACGCCCGCGGGCAGCGGCAGGTCGCCGAACGTCTCGTAGAAGGTCCGGAGGTCGGTGAGCGCGGCGTGGTCCATGAGGTCCTTCCGGGTGGAAGATAGGTTCCATGGAATCCAATAAAGATTCCGTGGAATCTATTCCGATGCGCACTCAGCACCCACGGACCGACGCCGGACGGCTCTTCGACGACCTCGTGCGCGTCGAGGTCCGCCTCTACACGGCCGTCGACGCGCGCCTGCGGGAGCAGCACGGCTCCGGACTCGGTCGGTTCGACCTGCTCCGCGTGGTCGCCGAGGTGCCGGGCTGCCGGGTGTCCGACGTCGTCCGCGTGCTCGCCATCACCGTCGGGGCGGCGAGCAAGGGGGTCGACCGGCAGGAACGCGACGGGCTGGTGCGCCGCACGGTCGACCCATCGGACCGGCGCTCGTCGTTCCTCTCTCTCACGCCCGAGGGAGCGGCGCTGCTCGACGCGATGCGCCCCACCTACGCGGCGGCCGTGCGGGACCTGCTCGGCGGTGCGGGACTGCCCGAGCGGGACCTCGCCACGGTGGCCACCAGCTTGGCCCTGCTGCGTGCGCATCTGGAGGGTGGGCCCGCGAATGTCAGAGGTCGCGCGTAGCGTCGAGGCCATGAGATTCGGATTCGTCAGCAGCTTCGGCACGCCCGAACAGCACGTCGCGCTCGCTCGCGAGTGCGAGGAGCACGGCTGGGACGGCTTCTTCTTCTGGGACGGGGTGGACCTGGGTGACTGGGGCGGCGGCGGTGTCGCCACCTGGGACCCGTTCAGCATCCTCACCGCCGCCGCGAGGGTGACCGAGCGGATCACGCTGGGTGCGCTCGTCTTCGCCTTCCCTCGGCACCGGCCCTGGGAGCTCGCGCAGCGCGTGCTCACCGTGGACCACCTCTCCGGCGGGCGGCTCGTGCTGCCCGTGGGCCTGGGCGTCCTGGACGACCACGCGTTCAAGTCCGTCGCGGAGCAGGAGAAGGGCCTGCGCGAGCGCGCAGAGCTCCTCGACGACATGCTCGCCTACCTCGCGGAGTCGTGGTCGGGCGAGCGGTTCGCGTTCGACGGCACGCACCTGCACACCGGAGACTTCCGCTTCCCGGTCGCGCCCGTGAACGGCCGCGTCCCCGTGTGGCCCGTCGCGGCCTGGCCCAGCGAGAAGTCGATGAGCCGGGCGGCCCGGTGGGACGGCGTCGTGCCGCAGCTCCGTAGCACCACCACCACGGCGGCCGAGACCCCGCTCGGAGCCCAGGACGTGGCCGACCTCGTCGCCTGGGCGCGCGAGCGCCGGGCTGCCGCAGGCACGGAAGCCCCGTGGGACGTCGTCACGCAGGGGATCCTGCCGGACGACCCCGGCGAGGCAGCCGCGCACGCGTCGGCTCTGGCCGAGGCGGGCGCCACGTGGTGGGTCGAGTCGCGGTGGGACCCGGCGACGGCGACGCCGGAGTCGCTGCTGGAGAGGGTCCGGCAGGGCCCGCCCGCGCTGTAGGACGAGAAGCGCCGGGACAGCCGGCGCACGATCGGCGTCAACTGTCCCGGCGTCGTCGGCCGGCGGGTGCTCAGACCGGGCGCGCCGCCTCGATCGGCACGCTCGGCAGGTGCTTCGCCGGCAGGGTCTTCGGCCGCCACGACTCACGCGTCGCCTCGAAGGCGGTGATGTCGGCCTCGTTCGTCAGCGTCAGGCCGATGTCGTCCAGGCCCTCCATGAGGCGCCAGCGGGTGTAGTCGTCGATCTGGAAGGGCACCGTGACGTCGTCGGCCGTGGCGGTCTTGGCCTCGAGGTCGACGGTGACCTCGGTACCCGGCTTGGTCTCCAGGATCTTCCAGAGGAGCTCGATGTCCTCGGGCGAGACGATGCCCGTCACGAGGCCCTGCTTGCCCGAGTTCCCGCGGAAGATGTCGGCGAACCGCGACGACAGCACCACGCGGAAGCCGTAGTCCTTGAGCGCCCAGACGGCGTGCTCACGGGACGAGCCGGTGCCGAAGTCGGGCCCGGCCACGAGCACGGAGCCGTTGCGGTACGCGTCCTGGTTGAGCACGAACGAGGGGTCACCGCGCCAGGCCGCGAAGAGCGCGTCCTCGAAGCCGGTCCGGGTCACGCGCTTGAGGTACACCGCCGGGATGATCTGGTCGGTGTCGACGTTGCTGCGGCGCAGCGGGACGCCGACGCCGGTGTGGGTGTGGATCTTCTCCATCGCAGTCTCCGAATCAGATGCCGGCCGGGACGGGCAGCGGGGACCCGTCGAAGGTGGTGATGTCGACGTCGTAGGGCAGGTCGAGGTCCGAGACGGACGACAGCGTGCCGCGGATCGCCGTCGCGGCCGCCACGAGCGGGGACACGAGGTGCGTGCGCCCGCCCTTGCCCTGGCGACCCTCGAAGTTGCGGTTCGACGTGGAGGCCGACCGCTCCCCCGGCGCGAGCTGGTCAGGGTTCATGCCCAGGCACATGGAACAGCCGGCGTTGCGCCACTCGGCGCCGAAGTCCTTGAAGATCACGTCGAGGCCCTCGGCCTCGGCCTGCAGGCGCACGCGCGCCGACGACGGGACCACCAGCACGCGGACGCTGTCCGCCTTCTTGCGGCCCTTGACGACCTTGGCGACGGAGCGCAGGTCCTCGATGCGGCCGTTGGTGCACGACCCGATGAACACCGTGTCGACGGCGACCTCGCGCAGCGGCTTGCCGGGCTCGAGGCCCATGTACTCGAGCGCCCGCTCGGCGGTGACGCGCTCGTTCTCGTCGGCGATCTCGGACGGCACCGGCACGGAGGCGGACAGGGGCAGGCCCTGGCCGGGGTTGGTGCCCCAGGTGACGAACGGCTCCAGGTCGGCGGCGTCGAGCACCACCTCGGCGTCGAACTCGGCGTCGTCGTCGCTGCGCAGCGTCTTCCAGTACTCGACGGCCGCGTCCCAGTCCTCGCCCTCGGGCGCGTGCGGGCGGCCCTTGAGGTACTCGAACGTGGTCTCGTCCGGGGCGATCATGCCGGCGCGGGCGCCGGCCTCGATCGACATGTTGCAGATCGTCATCCGCGCCTCCATGGAGAGCGTGCGGATGGCCTCGCCGCGGTACTCGAGCACGTAGCCCTGACCGCCACCGGTCCCGATCTTCGCGATGATCGCCAGGATGATGTCCTTCGACGTCGCGCCCGCGGGCAGCTCACCGTCCACGGTGATCGCCATCGTCCTGAACGGCGCGAGGGGCAGCGTCTGGGTGGCGAGGACGTGCTCCACCTCGGACGTGCCGATGCCGAAGGCCAGCGCACCGAACGCACCGTGCGTGGACGTGTGCGAGTCGCCGCAGACCACCGTCAGGCCGGGCATCGTGAGCCCGAGCTGCGGTCCCACCTGGTGGACGATGCCCTGGTCCGCGTCACCGAGGGAGTGCAGGCGGACGCCGAACTCCTTGGCGTTGGCGCGCAGGGTGTCGATCTGCGTGCGGCTCGTGAGGTCCGCGATCGGCAGGTCGATGTCCAGCGTGGGGGTGTTGTGGTCCTCGGTCGCGATCGTGAGGTCGGGCCGACGGACCGGGCGTCCCGCGAGCCGGAGGCCCTCGAACGCCTGGGGGCTGGTCACCTCGTGGACGAGGTGCAGGTCGATGTAGAGAAGGTCCGGCGATCCGTTCTCGCCACGGCGCACCAGATGCGCCTCCCAGACCTTCTCCGCCAGCGTGCCGGCCATGCGGGTTGCCTCCTCAGTAGTGAACTTTCCGTGCCGACTTGCAATCTCACGTTACGAGACGGCAATATCGAGGTATGGACGATACTAGCGGAGTCGGCGTGCTGGACAAGGCCGCGTCCGTTCTGGGGGCTCTCGAAGCCGGCCCCGCCACCCTCGCGCAGCTCGTGACCTCGACGGGCCTCGCCCGCCCGACGGCTCACCGACTGGCAGTGGCACTGGAACATCACCGCATGGTGGCACGCGACATGCAGGGCAGGTTCGTGCTGGGCCCACGGCTGAACGAGCTCGCCACCGCGGCGGGCGAGGACCGCCTGCTGGCCGCAGCGAACCCGGTGCTCGTGGCGCTGCGCGACCACACCGGCGAGAGCGCGCAGCTCTACCGCCGACAGGGCGACCATCGCGTCTGCGTGGCCGCTGCCGAACGCCCCGTGGGACTCCGCGACTCGATCCCGGTGGGTGCCACGCTCACCATGCACGCGGGCTCGGCGGCCCAGATCCTCCTCGCCTGGGAGGAGCCGGACCGCCTGCACCGCGGCCTGCGCGAGGCCGTCTTCACGGCCACGATCCTGTCCGGCGTCCGACGGCGCGGCTGGGCACAGTCCGTCTCAGAACGTGAGCTGGGCGTCGCCTCGGTGTCCGCGCCGGTGCGTGGCCCGTCGGGTCGTGTCGTCGCTGCCGTCTGCGTCTCCGGGCCTGTCGAGCGCCTCTCGCGCCAGCCCGGCCGGCTCCACGCCGGCGCAGTCGTCGCGGCCGCGAACAAGCTCACCGAGGTCCTGCACCGCGCGGGCGAGTAGCGCACGAAGGTGCGGCACGCCGAGGCTGGTGGTTCCCCGGTGACGGGTCCGGAAAGTACGCTTTCGCATGGACGTGCCTCCCGACCGGGGAGGCAACCACGTAGCGACCGTGAGGACTCCGATGCCGCCGAAGGTGAAGACAGCCCTGACCTGGGTGGTCGTGATCTTCTTGCTCTACGCGATCATCACGAACCCCGAGGGATCCGCCGAGGTCGTCCGTGCGATCTGGGAAGTCATCGTGAGCGCCTTCGCGGGCTTCGGTCAGTTCTTCGCCAGCCTCGTGCAGATCTGAGCTGCGCGCGGGAGTCACCGTGAGCGACGCGTCGGACATCCTCTTCCAGAACCGCTCCCTCTTCCGATACGTCGGACCGAAGGAGAAGGTGGTCTTCGCCACGCACCGGCACTGGGCGTGCCTCTGGAAACCGCTCCTCATCGCGGCCGGGACGTTCGTCTTCGTGCTCTCGGCCACGATGAGCGTCCCGGAGCTGTCGTGGCTGTGGCTCGGGTTCGTCGCGGCCGCCGGCAACCTGCTGTGGCGGTGGCTCGAGTGGCGCGCCGAGTGGTTCGTGGTGACGAACCTGCAGATCCGCCTCATCTCGGGGATCGTCGGCACCACCGTCCGCACCATGCCGACGAAGTCCGTGACGGACTTCCGGTTCAGCCGCCCCCCGCACGGGATGCTGCTCGGCTTCGGGTCGTTCCGCTTCGAGTCCGCAGGTCAGGACCAGGAGCTGAGCCTGATCGACTACATCCCCGAGCCGGACGCGCGCTACCACCAGCTCACGTCGACGTTCTTCCCGGAGCCCAAGAAGGAAGAGCCGAAGCCGGGTCCGAGCATCGTCGTGGTCCCCGGCGGGCACCCGATGACCTCGCCCGGTCCGCCGCCGCCCACCCAGCAGATCCCCGTGGTCTCACCAGCCGACGGCGCCGGTGGGCACGGCGGCCCGCCCGTTCCGCCGCCGGGGCTCCCGGCCCATCGCTACGAGCCGGGTGCGCGGCGTCCCGAGCCGTTCATCGAGGGCGGCCGCGACCCGAAGCTGGGCTGAGGCCACGGCTGGGCTGACGCCCCCGAACCGGCACGAGGCCCCGGAAACGACACGAGGCCCGATCCAGATGGACCGGGCCTCGAAAGTTGTGTACCCCCAGCGGGATTCGAACCCGCGCTACCGCCGTGAGAGGGCGGCGTCCTAGGCCACTAGACGATGGGGGCCAGGATGGTCTACCAGCCAAGGCTGGTGGACCTGCGTACCCCCAGCGGGATTTGAACCCGCGCTACCGCCGTGAGAGGGCGGCGTCCTAGGCCGCTAGACGATGGGGGCCTGAGACTCGTCAGACCCTCGCGGGTCGTTCGTGCCGTGAGAACTCTACTGCATCCTGCGCGGCATTCCTGCCGCTACGAGACGTGATGTAGAGCGCTGCGCTGGGGTACCAGGACTCGAACCTAGACTAAGTGAACCAGAATCACTCGTGCTGCCAATTACACCATACCCCATGGGGGTAAGCCCCTGACCGGTTTTTCCGGGGGCCTCACCGACGGGAAACACTACCCGACGTGGGGCGAGGTGCCAAAACGGAACCAGGTGCCGTGGGTCACGCCCCCCGTGAGACGGTGCTTCCGGGCCTCGCTGCGGCCCTGACGCGGCGCGCTACCGCAGGTCCAGGACGCCCGGCAGGGCGTCCAGCGAGGCGATGACCTCCACACCCTGCTCCCGGAGCATGTCGGGGTCCTGCGCCCGGTCCTCGTCGGCCCCAGGGCCGCCGTAGCCGGCGCCGCGGCGGTGCGCCGGGCGATCCAGCCAGACGCCCACCAGCCCGGCCCGCCGGGCCGCCGCAGCGTCGACGTGCGGCTCGTCGCCCACGTACGCCGTCCGGCCGGGAGCGGTCCCCAGAAGGTCCGCCGCCTCGAGGAAGACGCGCGGGTCGGGCTTGCCGAAGCCGAGGGTGTCCACCCCCACGAGCACGGGGAGGTCGGGCAGCCCGGCCGCCGCCAGCTTGCGGACCTGCAGGTCCACCGCCGCGTTCGTCAGCACGCCGACCCGGACCCCTGCGGCGACCAGCCGGTCGACGGCGGCGCGGGCGTCCGGGTGGGCCGTCCACGACCGCTCGAACGTGCCCCAGAACACGGCGTCCCACTCGTCGAAGTCCGCCCGGGTGAGCGGCGGCCCGCCGAACGTCCGGTGCAGCAGCACCGCGCGGTCGTAGCGCTGGGTCGCGAGGTCCGTCTCGCCGCGGGTGTACCGGCGGTAGTGCCCGCCCGGGTCGGTGCGCCAGTGCGAGAGCAGGTCCGCCTCGCGATCGACGGGCAGGTCGGGGAGGTACCGGGCGCGGATCGCCGCGAGGGCCTGGGCGAAGGCGGCCTTGGTGTCGACGAGGGTGTCGTCCACGTCGAACAGGACGCCGTCCACGCGGCTCATGCGGGCACCTCGGTCTGCGGCCGGCGTCGCCGGGCCCACAGCAGGACGACGCCGGCCGTGACCACCGTCGACCCGATGCTGATGGCGGCGTCGACCGCCGGCACCTCGGTGATCAGCAGCGACTCCGCCATCGTGCCGGACGCGATGGCCCAGCCGAAGGCGAGCAGGTTGTTCACCACGTGGAGCCCGATGGCGCACTCCAGTCCGCCCGTACGCCACACCAGCACGCTCGCGAGCAGGCCGAAGATCAGCCGGTCCGCGAACAGCCAGCCGCTCTGCGTGCCGTGTGCCAGCGCGAACAGCGTGGCCGAGACGACCATCGGCAGCAGGATCGCGAGCCACCGTGAGCGGCACCAGCTGCCGATCGCCTGGCTCAGCCAGCCACGGAAGAAGTACTCCTCGCCCGCCGCCTGGAGCGGCGTGGTGAGCAGGATGACGACGGAGAGTCCGAGCCACGCCGGCTCCGGGTCCAGCTCCCAGCCCTCGAGCGGCCCGGGCGCCACGGCGTCGATCACCAGGTCGACGCCGAAGCTCAGCACGCCGAGCAGCAGCAGCGCCAGGGCGGCGGAGCCCAGCACGAGCGGCCACCGCAGACGGCCCGTCACGGACGAGACCCTGCCCGGCCGCGACCGCTGCGCCCACGTGGCGAGCAGCGCCACGGGGATGCCGAGAGCGAGGAAGAGGTTGTTGACCAGCATGCCGACCGGCGAGGCGAACCAGGCGTCGTCCACCGTCGCGAGGCCCGGGATGCCGATGACGCCCGTAGCCTCGAGCACCACCCCCACGATCACCGCGACCAGTGCCAGCCCGACGAGGAGCGCGCCGAAGCCCACCACCACGCTCAGGCCGACGAGAGGCCGCCACCACCGGTACCACTGCCCCCGCAGAGCCTGCGGGTGGACGAGCCCGCCGGACGTCACCCGGCGCTCGCCGGCGCGTCAACCCCAGCCGAACCAGCCGTCTCGGCTCCTTCAGCGGTCTCGGCCGACGCCGCGAGGCGCGCCAGCGCCGCGTCGACACGAGCCAGCGTCCGCTCGCGGCCGAGAAGCTCCAGCGACTCGAACAGCGGCAGACCCACGGTGCGGCCGGTGACGGCGACACGGACGGGCGCCTGCGCCTTGCCGAGCTTGAGGCCGTGCTTCTCCCCCACCACGGTGACGGTGTCCTTGAGGGTCTCCGCCTCCCAGGCGGCGTCCACGAGCACGGCCCGGACGTCGGCGAGCAGCTCGGCCGCGCCTACCTTCATCGCCTTGTTCCACGACTGCTCGTCGACGACCGGCTCGTCGAGGAACAGGAAGTCCACGTTGGCCGTGATCTCGGACAGCACCGCCACGCGCGTCTGCGCCAGCGGCGCCACTGCCGCGAAGACGGCCGGGTCGTACGACGCCTCGTCCCACGGCGCGAAGGGCGCGTGCAGCCACGGGTCGCAGGCCGCCGTGAACTCGTCGACGGGCAGCGCGCGGATGTACTCGCCGTTGAAGGCCGTGAGCTTCTTGATGTCGAAGAACGCCGAGGCGGAGTTGACGTCCTCGAGGCGGAACCGGCGGATCAGCTCCTCGAACGGCAGGATCTCCTCGTCGTTGCCCGGCGCCCAGCCCAGCAGCATGAGGTAGTTGACCATCGCGGCCGGGAGGATGCCGTCGGCGAGGTAGTCCTCGAGCGCCACCTTGTCACGGCGCTTCGACAGCTTCTGGCGCTTCTCGTTGACGATGACCGGAAGGTGCGCCCACACGGGCGGGGTGGCGCCGAGCGCCTCCCACAGGAGCTGCTGCTTGGGCGTGTTCGGGAGGTGCTCCTCGCCGCGGACCACGTGCGTGATGCGCTCGTCGACGTCGTCCACGACGTTCGCGAGGAGGAAGACCGGCGAGCCGTCGCCGCGCGCGATGACGAAGTCCTCGAGCGTGGAGTTCGGGAACACCGGGTTGCCGCGGATCAGGTCCACGACGTGGGTCTCGCCCTCGTCGGGGGTGCGGAAACGCAAGGCACGACCCTCGGCGTGCTCCAGGCCGCGCTCGCGGCAGAACCCGTCGTAGCCCGTCTGCTGGTTGCCGGTGCGCGCCACCAGGACGTCGCGTGTGCAGTCGCAGTAGTACGCCTTGCCGTCGGCGAAGAGCCGCTCGGCGGCAGCCCTCTGGACGCCCGCGTTCTCCGACTGGAAGTACGGCCCCTCGAACGTGGCGTCGGCCTTGGTGATCCCGAGCGCCTCCATCGCCGACAGGATGCCGTCGACCCACTCCGGCTGGTTGCGGGACGCGTCGGTGTCCTCGATGCGCAGCACGAAGATGCCGCCCTGCTGCTTGGCCGTCGCCCAGTTGAACAGCGCGGAGCGGGCGCCGCCGACGTGGAAGATGCCGGTGGGCGACGGGGCGAAGCGGACGCGGATCGGCGCGGAGCCGGGAGCAGGGAAGGTCACGCCCCCAGCCTACCGACCCGCCACGGCGCCGCCCGGCCCTGGCGACCAGGTAGCTGTTCCCCGTCCTGGGTTCATAGGGGGAACAGCTACCTGGTCGCCAGGGCCGCGCATCAACCACGCCGCATCACCCGTTGTGCCGGGTGGGTTCGCTCCCGATCGCCCGGAGGGCGGCCTCGGCAATCCCCGCCTGGCGGGTGCGCTCGTAGTCCTCGTCCTCGAGGACGTCGGTGGCGAATCCCGCGCCGGCGTCCTTCGTGTCGATCCACCTGAGGAGCCGCGGCCCGACGCCGACGATCAGCCACCCGGGCAGCGCCACCAACGCGGTGCTCGGCAATGGACCGAGCCCTCCCGAGAGGGCACTCAGGCACGCGGCGCCTCCGAGGAGGATCACCGCCGACCCGGAGGAGACGATCAGCATCTTCGTGGCCGCTCCCTCGAGCTGCTGGGCAAGGGCCTCACCCAGGAGTGCGGCGACAAGAACGATCGCGGTCAGCGGACCGCTGAACAGCACCCAGCCGATCATCAGCCCCATCGGCCAGACGTCGTCCTCGACGCCCGCTCCCGGCGTCGGACGCCACGTGAGGATCGAGATGAACGGCCCGGCGACCACAGAGACGATGGTCGACACCAGGCAGGCGATCAGGTACTTCCTCCGCATGCGGCTCATAGTCTCAGCACGGCGCTGGCGACCAGGTAGCTGTTCCCCGTCCTGGGTTCATAGGGGGAACAGCTACCTGGTCGGCCGGGCTAGCGGAACAACTACCTGGTCGCGACGCCTGCCGTGCCGAAGAACCACAGCTCAGGCCGCCGCCTCGGCCCCCACCATCGCACCGAGGTCGTCCGCCGTCAGGTACGTTCCGAACACCGGTCCGCCCGCCTCGAGCACCCTGCCGGTCCGCAGCGGACCGAGGTCCACCGGGTCGAACCCGAGCGAGTCGACGAGCCGGGCGACGAGGGCGCCGGCAGCGGCGTCGTCGGTGGCCACGCCCACGGCTCGACGGCCCGCCGAACCCGCAGGCAGGGCGTCGGTCTCCACGTCGTGGTAGCCGAGGTGGTTGAGCGACTTGACCCAGCGGGCGCGCGGGTTGCGGGCGGCCACCACCTCCGTGGTCCCCGCCCCGGACAGCTCGGGCGCGGGCCCGTCCACGGGCTCCCAGTGGTTCATGAGATCCACGACGACCCGCCCGTCGAACAGCTCGTACGGCAGGTCCGCCGACCGGGAGAACGGCACGGCGAGCAGCAGCACGTCAGCCCAGGCGGCCACGGACGTGGCGTCGGACACGACGGCGCCGGGCGCCACCGACCCCACGATCAGGTCGAGAGTCAGCGCGTCCTGGCGCGGCGAACCCACCACGCGCACCTCGTGGCCGGCTTCCAGCGCGCGCCGCGCGATGGCCGTGCCGACCTTCCCCGCTCCGAACAGTCCGATCCTCACGGGCAGGTCCAACACCCGGGGGCCCGCCAGGCTTCCCGCAGGGTCAACCCGCCACGACCCCCAGCCGCGCCCGCGCCAGCTCCACCAGCTCCACGAGGTCGGGGTCCGGGTGGGGCAACGCGTCGGCGGGCCACCAGCGCACGTCCAGCGACTCGTCGCTCACCGCGTGCGACGCGCCCTCGGGCGCCACCGCGAGGAACCGCACGTCCAGGTGGTGCACCGTCCCGGTGGGCCCGCAGAACGGCACCTCGTGCTCGCTGAGCTGCACCGGGACGCCGTCGAGCACCAGGGACAGCCCCGACTCCTCTGCCGCCTCGCGCGCGGCCGCCCCGACGAGCGTCGCGTCGCCGTCCTCCGTGTGCCCGCCGAACTGGAACCAGCGCCGCGCCTTCGCGTGGTGCGTGAGGAGGACGCGGGAGCCGTCGTGCGAGAGCACGAGCGTCGACGCCGTCACGTGGTCAGGGACGCAGCCGCGGCGCAGCCCGTCGGGGTGGGCCTCCAGGTGCCGTACGTACCTGTCGCGCAGCCGCTCCTGCTCCTCGTGAGGAGGCGCCCACCGCCGGAGCACCTCCAGCGCGTCGTCCCGCAGCGAGACCATCACCACTCCTTCAGCTCGTGAACGGCACCATCGTCCCAGCCCCGAGCACGAGCGCGGTCCCGTCGCCGGTCCGGACGTCCAGCGCCGCGGCCGTCAGCACGGCCACGGCACCCACTCCCCCCGGCAGGTCCACATCGGCGAGGGCGACCGCCAGCCCCGGGTCCGGCCCATGGTGCACGACGGCGGCCCGCTCGCCGGGGGCGGTGACCCGCACCTCGGTCAACGGCACGGTCAGGCCGCGCCCGGTCGCCTTGAGCACGGCCTCCTTGCGCACCCAGGTGCGGAGGAGGCCGGCGTCGTCGGGCACCGGTTCGCCCGGGGCGAGCAGGAGCCCCGCGACGGCGGCCATGCCGGTGCGGTCGGCGGGCTCCGCGTCGACGCCCACGGGCAGGTCGCACGCCGCGACGACGACCAGCCCGGCGCAGTGGCTCACCGACAACAGCGGCGCGCCCTGGACGAACGGCGCCCCGTGCGGACCACCGCACCCGGGGCAGCGGCGCACCACCTCCACCTCGCCGGGCGGCACCCCGAGCGCCCGGCCGGCCACCGCCCGCACGAGCAGCGAGGCGACGACCGACAGCCGCCGGTCCTCGGTGCGACGGAACCTGTCGGCCCGTGCCCGCTCCGCAGGGCCGAGCAGGTGCTCGGGCAGCGGCCCGAGCCCGGCGACCGGGACGGTGAGAACGTCGACGCGCACCACGCCGGCGGTCCGGAGCCCGCTCACGCCGCGGCCCTGCGCGTCGCGGCCGCCGTCCGGCCGAGCCGGGAGACGCGCGCCGTCGGCGCTGCCGCCCCGGCGAGCGCCACGCCGACGACCTCGTCGAGAAAGCGTGCGGCGTCGTCGGCGGTGAAGCGCTCGAGCGCGAACTCCGCAGCGACCCGCGGGCGGGCGGGGTTGTCCTGGTCCCAGAACAGGGTGAGGTCCGCCTTGGCGCCGCCGCTGGCCAGCTCGCGGACGAAGGACCAGGTCACGTTCCCGGCGGTGACCGGGGGCACGCCGCGCTGCATCGAGACGGTGAGGAACGGCACCCGGGGCGCCCCCGCCGGAAGGTCCAGGCCCGCAAGGCGCAGCAGGTCGCCCCAGGGCAGCGTGCCGGTCTCCGCGTCGCGGTCCGTCTCGTCGGCGACCCGGAGCACCAGGTCGCCGAACTCCGGGTCGCCGTCCAGGCGCACGCGGGCGAGCCCGCTGCGCATCATCGGACCGATCACCCGCTCGACGTCCGCATGGCCCCTGGTGCTCGTCGGGGCGCACAGGACGACGTCGGTGCGGCCCGTCTCCCGCGCGACACGGACTGCGGACGCCGCCAGAACCAGGGCGTCAGGGGTGGTACCGGTGGACGCGACGAACGTCCGGAGCTCCGCCAGCTCGTCCGGCGCCAGCGCGCGCTCGACGAGGTCGCCGTCCCAGCGGCCGGCCCCCGCGGCCGCTGCCTGCCCGCCCGGAACCTGCTGGTCCCTGGGCACGCCGGCGAGGCGCTCGGCCCAGTAGGCCTCGCGTGTGGCGGCGTTCCGGTCGTCGTCGTCGGCCAGCCAGCGCGCCGCGTCGTCGAACGTGATCCTCGGCGCCGGAGGGAGCGCCGCCCGCCCGACGAGCGCTGCGTACACCGCGGCGAGGTCGCGCAGGAACGGGCCGGTGGACAGCCCGTCGAACGCGGCGTGGTGCACGTGCACCAGCAGGGTGTTCCGGTCCCCCACCTCGCGGAGCAGCAGGGCACGCAGCAGCGGACCGCTCCCAGCAGGCAGCGGCGCGCGGGCCTCGGCGCGCAGGAGGTCCCCGCGGCGGGCAGCGGCCGCCTCAGGAGGCAGGGCGCCCAGGTCGTGCACGGTCAGCGGGACGGTTGCGGCGGGCGGGCGCACCACCGTCTCGCGGTCGACCAGGACCGTGCGGAGCACCGGGTGGCGCACGACCATCTGGTCGAGGGCCCGCTGGAGCACGCCCGGAAGGACCCGGCCCTCGACGGTGACCTCGAGCGGCACGGCCCACTGGGCCGACCGCGGGCCGGTGAGCTGCTCGCCCACCAAGACCTCGTGCTGCGTGCGGGTGGGGCGCGCCGGTTCGTCGCTGTGCACGAGCGGCACCGAGTCGGCTGAGAAGTCTGACAGCGGCATGTGATCTCCCCCGGGAAGCCGGACCGCCCCTCGGTCCGGCGTCGACTCATCTCAATGAGCACCGACCCGGCGGTGAGATACGTGCGCGCGGCAACCACAAAAATCTCACCCTGGGCCGGAGCGACCGTAGACGCTCCTGCCCAGGGGCGATATGGGGAGATGTACCCGGTGTGTCGGGCTGTGGGGTCAGTCCCGGCGCACCACGGGGTTGACCAGGGTGCCGAGGCCCTCGACCTCGCACTCGACGCGGTCCCCGGCGTCGATCCGGCCCACGCCTGCGGGCGTGCCCGTGAGGATCACGTCGCCCGGGAGGAGCGTCATCGCCTCCGAGATGTACGACACCAGGAACGGCACGTCGAACACCATGTCGGCCGTGCGACCGTCCTGGCGGGGCTCGCCGTTCACGCGGGACCGCACGGCGACGTCCTCGACGTTGAGCTCCGTGTCGATCCAGGGGCCGAGCGGGCACGACGTGTCGAAGCCCTTGGCCCGGGCCCACTGGCCGTCGGTGCGCTGGGCGTCCCGCGCCGTGACGTCGTTCGCCACGGTGTACCCGAGGATGTAGTTCCGCGCGTTCTCGGGCCGCACGTCCTTGCAGACCCGGCTGATGACGACGGCCAGCTCGGCCTCGTACGAGACCTCCTGCGTGAAGTCGGGCAGGACGATGGGGTCGTCCGGGCCGACCACCGAGGTGTTGGGCTTGAAGAAGAGCAGCGGGCTGGCCGGCACCTCGCCACCCATCTCGGCGGCGTGGTCGGCGTAGTTCTTCCCGACCGCCACGATCTTCGAGCGCGGGATGACGGGCGCGAGCAGCCGCACGCCGTCGCCCAGCTCGACCCGCTCGCCCGTCGGCAGGGCCGGCATGTAGAGCGGGTCTCCGCCCAGGACCGCCAGGAAGGTCTTGTCGCCCTCCTGCTGGACCAGGGCGTAACGGGGGTCGTCTCCGGTAGTGAATCTCGCGATGCGCACGGCCCCAGATTACGTGCGACTACGCGCGGGCGAGCACCTCACCGTTGAGGATGCCGAACCACCCGTCCGGCGCGGCGGCCCAGTCGAGCCACCCCTGCGCGAGCTGCTCCAGGGCCACGTCGTCCGCGAGCGCCGACTCCTTCGCCTGGGTCGCGAAGTTCGAGGACGTGCAGCGCTCGGCCCACAGCCCGCCCCACCAGGCGCGGTCGTCGGGCGTGGCGTAGCACCAGACGCTGGCCGTGGGGGCGATCGAGGAGGGGTCGAAGCCCGCCTCGCGCACCCAGGAGAAGAGGCGGCGGCCGGCGTCGGGCTCGAAGCCGTACGTGTGCGTGACCTCGTGGTACAGCGTGTTCCACTCGGTGAGCTCGGCGACCTCGGGGTACCACGCCATGGCGGCGTAGTCGGCGTCGCGGACGGCCACGAGGCCGCCGGGCCGGGCGACCCGCTTCATCTCGCGCAGGGCGGCCACCGGGTCGGACAGGTGCTGCAGCAGCTGGTGCGCGTACACGACGTCGAACGAGTCGTCCTCGAACGGGAGCTCGTAGGCGTTCGCCTGCTCGAACCGCACGTTCGCCTCGGTCTGGCCCGCGGTGCGCGCGGCAGCGTGCTCGGCGGCATGCTCGCGCGCCGCCTCGAGAACCTTGTCCGAGGCGTCCACGCCGACGACGCTGCCCTGGCTGAGGCGCTCCGCGAGGTCGACCGTCACCGTGCCCGGACCGCACCCCACGTCGAGCAGGGTCATGTCGGGCCGCAGGTGCGGCAGGAGGAACGCCGCGGAGTTCGCCGCGGTACGACGCCGGTGGGACCGCAGCACGGACTCGTGGTGGCCGTGCGTGTACGACTCCGACTCCTTGGTGAGGTCGGTGCCGTGCGACCCGCTGGGGGCGTCGACCGCATCCACGGGGTCGGCTCCGGCGGGCGTCATGGGCTCGGTGCTGGCACTGCCTGTCATGAGCGCACCTTATGCGCGCTCGCGGCAACAACACACCCGGGTTCTCACCCATCGGGACAAGACGCCGTGAGCACGGAAGGATGCGGGCCATGCCTCAGTCGTTCCTCGCGCGCGCAGGCGACCGTCTCACCGGCGGCCCTGGCCGGGTCCCCGGCGTCGACGTCGCCCGCGGCATCGCCGTGCTCGGCATGTTCACGGCGCACGTCGGAGTCACGTCCGACGATCTCGGCACGCTGTCCGGCTGGCTGTCCGTCGCGCACGGCCGCTCCTCGATCCTGTTCGCCACGGTGGCCGGCCTGTCGCTCGCGCTGGTGACCGGCCGTGACCGGCCCCTCGACGGCCACGCGCTCGCCACCGCCCGCTCGCGGCTCCTGGTGCGGGCGGCGCTGCTCCTCGCTCTCGTCGCCGCGCTGGACCTGCTCGGTACCCGCGTCTACCTGATCCTCGGCTTCTACGCGGCCTACTTCGTGCTCGCGCTGCCGTTCCTCCGATGGCCCCCGCGCCGCCTGCTGGTCCTGGCGCTCTCGGTCGCCCTCGTCGGCCCCGTGATCGTGTACTACGGACCCGAGCTGCTGACCCGGCTCGGGCTGCGGCTGCCGCACGACGGCTCGGGCGCCGTCACCGACTTCCTCCTGACGGGCCACTACCCCGCGCTCGTCTGGATGGCGTTCGTCCTGGCGGGCATGGCGGTGGGCAGGTCCGACCTACGGTCCGCCGCCGTGCGCACCTGGCTGGTGGTGGGCGGCTTCGGGATGACGGTCGTCGCGGGCGTGGTGTCCGCCGTGATGGTCGCCGCGTCCGGCGGCCGCGCCGCGGTCGAGGCGGACCTCGCACGGACGTCGAGCGAGGCGAGCGGCCTCAACCTTGCCCTGGACGGCGCCTGGCCCACCCCCGCGTTCCTCTGGCTCGGGGGCCCCCACGACGACACCACTCTCGAGGCCCTCGGGTCCGGCGGCTTCGCGCTCGGCGTGATCGGGCTCTGCCTGTTCGTCGGCCGGATCGGCTCCCGGGTCCTGGCACCGCTCGCCGCCGTCGGCGCCCTCGCGCTCACCGTCTACTCCGCGCAGATCGTGGCCATCTGGTACTGGACCGCGTTCCACTTCGACCTGCTCCAGCCGGAGACCAACGTGCCGCTCGCCGTGGTGACCGTGCTGAGCCTCGTCGCCGCGACCGCGTGGCGGGCCCTCCTCGGGCGCGGGCCGCTCGAGAGGCTGTTCGCCCGCGTCGCCACCCGGACCTTCCCCGGCCCCGACCGAGAGCCGGACCACGACCGCGCCCGCGAGCCGGAACCTACAGGGTCACCTCGCCCCTGATCGTCGTCACCGTGCCGCCCGCGACCCACACCGTCCCCTCGGCGTCCCGCTCCACGTGCACCCGCCCGCGCCGGCCCAGCACCGTGCCCTGCGCCGCCACGTACCGCTCCGGCAGCACCCCGCCGGCGAGCCACTGACCGAGGCTCGCGTTCAGGCTGCCCGTCACCGGGTCCTCACTGACACCCAGCGCCGGGACGAACGCCCGCACCTCGACGTCGGCGCCGAGGCGCTCGCGGTCCGCTGCCGGGTGCTCACCGACCACGCCGATCTTCAGGTCGCCGAACGCCGCGAGGTCGGGCTCGAGCGCCAGCACGGCGGCCGCGTCCCGGAGCCGGAGGCCCAGCCAGCCGGGCCCGTTGTCGACCCAGGCGGCGTCGAGCACGTCCGCGGTGTCGAGCCGGAGCACGCGGGTGGCACGCTCGAGGACGTCCGGCTCCAGCGGTCCCGACCGCACCAGGGGCGGGGCGGCGAAGGCGAGCCGCGAGCCGCCGTCGGGCAGCGTGACGGGCCGCACCCGGACCAGGCCCGCGCCGCACTCCTGCACCACCGCCTCGCCGGCGGGCGTGCCGCCCGCCTCGAGCCAGGCGTGGGCACTGCCGAGCGTGGGGTGGCCGGCGAACGGCAGCTCACCGCCGGGGGTCCAGATCCGGAGGCGGTAGTCGGCCGCAGGGTCCGCCGGCGCCAGCAGGAACGTGGTCTCCGACAGGTTGGTCCAGCGCGCGAAGGCGGCCATCTGCTCGTCGGTGATGCCGTCCGCGTCGTGCACCACGGCGACGGGGTTGCCCGAGGTGCTGGTGCCGGAGAAGACGTCGACCTGGCTGAACGGGAGAGGCATGTGGCCCACATTAAGGTCGTGGCCTGCGTTTCGACCCCACCGCCCGAGCCGGCCGCCACGTCGGACGACGGCGCTTCCACCGGGGGCGCTCCCCCTCGGTCGTCGGAGCTCCGGGGAGTGCGCTGAACATCCCACATCCCGCATAGCGCTGCGGGTCGCCGGCGCGTACCCGCACCATCATCGCCGCTACCAGTCCGATATCCATGGGTCCGGCACCTTCCGCTCGGTGTTACCGTCTATCCATGCTTAGACGGTAACACCAGGGTGTGACACCCTACTAGGGTTTTACTGGTAACAATCGGCGGGAGGCGCAGATGGGTGAGGCAGAACGATGGCCTCGGACGGTGGGCGGTCACGTGGCGCTCGACTTCGTCAACACCGACGTCGTCTCCCAGGGCGACCGCTCGACCGACGTGCTGCGTGCGACTGGAGAGTTCCTGGCCTGGTGCGGCCATGCCGGGGTCGTGTCGGTCGCGCCAGGACCGGCCCGTCTGTCCCGTGCGCAGGAGCGCACCTTCCTGACTCGGGCCGCGGAGCTGCGCGGCGCCGTCCGGTCGACCGTCGAGGCGGTCGCCGGGGAGAGGGACGCCGACCCTGCTGCGCTGACGGCGCTCTCGACGGCGGGCGCCGAGGCCGTCCAGCGCGCCGTGCCTGCGCTCGAGAACGGCCGGCTCGTGTGGGCGTGGGACCCCGGTACACCCGACGCCGCGCTGTGGGAGCTCGCCTCCGCTGCGGTCGACCTGCTCCGGGCGGGTCCGACCGGCCGCATCAAGGTGTGCCCGGGCTGCGGGTTCGTGTTTCTCGACTCGACCAAGAACGGCAGCCGGCGGTGGTGCTCGATGGACGACTGCGGCAAGCAGGAGAAGATGCGGCGCTACGTGGCCAAGCGGGCCCAGGACCGGACCGGTCAGGACAGGACCGGCCCGCGGCACTAGCTCGCGCTCGCGCTCGCCGGGCCGGCCGGCGTGGGCTCCACATTAAGGTCGTGGCATGAGTTCCGACACCACCGCCCCGCCCCTCCGCCGGCTGGGCCGCACCGGTCTGGCCGTGTCCGCGGTCGGCCTCGGCTGCAACAACCTCGGGCGGCCCGGCACCGCGACCGAGACCCGCGAGGGCACCACAGCGCTGATCGGCGCCGCCATCGACGCGGGCGTCACCTTCTTCGACACCGCCGACGTCTACGGCGGCCGCCCCGGCATGTCCGAGGAGCTTCTCGGCGACGCGCTGCAGGGCCGTCGCGACGACGTCGTCGTCGCGACGAAGTTCGGCAGCGACCTGCGGGGCACGAACGGGCAGGACTTCGGCGCCCGGGGCTCGAGGCGCTACGTCGTCCGGGCGGTGGAGGCGTCGCTGCGCCGCCTGCGGACCGACTGGATCGACCTGTACCAGTACCACTGGCCGGACAACGCGACGCCGCTCGAGGAGACGCTCTCCGCCCTCGACGACCTCGTCACCGCCGGGAAGGTGCGGTACGTGGGCCACTCGAACCTGCGGGGCTGGCAGGTCGCGGAGGCCGAGCACCTCGGCCGCGCGATCGGGACCCGGTTCGCGTCCGCGCAGAACGAGTACTCGCTGATCTCCCGCGGCATCGAGCAGGAGGTCCTCCCGGCCGCCGAGGCGTACGGGCTGGGCGTGCTGCCCTACTTCCCGCTCGCCAGCGGCCTCCTGACCGGCAAGTATGCCCACGGGGCGCCAGCCGGATCGCGCCTCGAGAACCGGCCCGACCGGCTCGAGGCGGCGCCGTGGGAGGCGCTCGCCCGCCTGCACGCGTTCTGCAAGGTGCGCGGCATCGAGGAGGTCGACGTCGCGTTCTCGTGGCTCCTCTCCCGGCCCGCCGTGGCGTCCGTCATCGCCGGCGCCACCACGCCCGAGCAGGTGCGCCGCAACGCCCGCGCCTGGTCGTGGACCCCCAGCGCGGAGGACCTCATCGAGCTCGACGAGATCTTCCCGGCCTGAACCGCGTGTGCAACGATCGGGTAATGCGCCCGATTCGTACCTTTGTGTTCGTCGCGGCTGTCACCCTCGCCCTCGCGGGCTGCTCCTCGGGCGAACCGACGGCGGAGCCGTCCGCACCGTCCGGGGAGAGCACCGGGGCGTCCGCGCCGTCGTCCGGGGCGAGCGATCTCCCGCCGGTGGACCTGCCCCCCGGCGACACCACCGTCGAGCTCGAGCACGACGGCGGCCCACGGTCCTACACGGTCCACGTGCCCGAGGGGCTCACGGACCCCGCCCCGCTGGTGCTCGTGCTCCACCACCTGACCGGGTCGTCGAGCCAGGCGCGCGCGTCGTACGGCTTCGACCCCGTGGCCGACGACGAAGGCTTCGTCGCGGTCTACCCCGACGGGCTCGGGAGCTCGTGGAACGCGGGCGGCTGCTGCGGGTACGCCGTGGACGAGCGGGCCGACGACGTCGGCTTCCTCACGACCGTGCTCGACCAGGTCGGCGCGAGCCTCGACGTCGACCCCGGACGCGTGTACGTGACCGGGTTCTCGAACGGCGCGATGATGTCGTACCGGCTCGCGTGCGAGACCGACCGGTTCGCGGCGCTCGCACCCGTCGCAGGCGCCCTGCTCGTCGCGTGCCCCGAACCCGTCCCGGCGTCGGTCCTGCGCGTCCACGGCCTCGACGACCGCGACGTCCCCTTCCGCGAGGAGGAGGCCCCGTGGCGCGAGGCGGGCGCCTGCGCGGACACCGTCCCCGTCGACGCCGTCCCGGTGCACGTCACGACGGCGGCCTGCGACGACGGGCGCGTGGTGGAGGTCGTGACGATCGACGGGACCGGGCACTGGTGGCCGGACGCCGACGACGGCTACGACACGGCGGCGGAGATCTGGGAGTTCTTCGAGGCGCACCCGCGGTCCTGAGGACGGCGGGACCCGGACGGCGGGACCGGCAAGGGCCGGCGGGTCCCGTCGCGCCACCACCTACCCTGGAGGGGTGACCACCACCCTGCCCGAGGCGACCGCGCGCCGTGCGCGCGTCGCCGCCCCGGGGATCGTGCAGCCGGAGGAATGGCTTCCCGCCGAGGCCGCGCACGCCTCCCGCGCCGACGCGCTCACCGCCGTGTGGCGCGCGTCCCGCGCCGCAGGCCGCGCCCACGCGATCGAGGACTTCCTCTTCACGTACTACCCCACCCGCCCGGCGCAGCTGGGCCGCTGGCACCCGGGCCCGGGCATCGCGCTGGCGGTGCCCGACGCCGCCGGTGAGCCCCCGGCGGGCGAGCGCGCCTCGTGGCGGTGGTACCGCGAGGCCGAGGGGACCGTCACCCTGGACGTGGCGGCGTTCCTGGCCGACCGGGGCGACACCGTCCGCCACGTGCGCTCGCTGCTGGGGGCGACCGCGTCGCGGCCGGGGACCTTCGGGTGCTTCGGGCTCCACGAGTGGGCGATGGTCTACCGCGACAAGGAGTCCGGCCGCGACCAGCGCCACCCGCTGCCGCTGCGGCTCGGGCACGCCGGGACGGACGCGGTGGTGGAGTCGCACCCGGTGCGCTGCTCGCACTTCGACGCGTTCCGCTTCTTCACGCCGCAGGCCACGGGGCTCAACCAGCTGCAGCCCACGCGGGAGACCCAGGTGGCGCTGGAGCAGCCCGGCTGCCTGCACGCCAACATGGACCTCCTGAAGTGGTGCCTCAAGCTGGGCCCCGCGGTACCGGGCGACCTGCTGCTCGACGCGTTCGAGCTCGCGCGCGACATCCGGTACACGGACATGGCGGCGTCGCCGTACGACGTGTCGCCGTACGGGGTCGAGGCTGTCGCGATCGAGACCACCGAGGGCAAGGCGGAGTACGTGCGCCGCCAGCGCGGGTTCGCCGCCCGGGCCGGTGACCTCCGCGAGCGCCTGCTCACCGTGTGCGAGTCGCTGCTGCGCTGAGCGGCGCCGCGGCCGCCTTGCCGCGCCGCGGCCGCTGAGCCGCGTCACAGCCAGCCCCGTGACACTCCCACGCCTCCCAGGAGTACGAGTTTGCCCTCATTGTTACCGTCGCGTCGTTATCTTACCGTCAAAGGTGCACATTCTGGACGGGGAACCATCCCCGTTCGACCAAGCCCCGATAAAGAGGTGAGCACCATGACCATCACCCTGCAAGGTCGGCTCGGACGGATCCTGCTCGCAGCCCTCGCGGTCGTCGGCCTGACGATCGCCGGGCTCGTGGCGACCCCCGCGGAGCTGACGCCCAGCGCCCAGGGACACGGCTGGATCACGTCGCCCCCCAGCCGCCAGGACCACTGCGCCAAGCGCACGGTCAGCTGGGGCTGCAACGGCATCGAGTACGAGCCCCAGAGCGTCGAGTCCGCCAAGGGCTCCATGCTCTGCTCGGGCGGCACCCGGTTCACCACGCTGGACAACAGCTCGCTGGCCTGGCCCCGCACCACGGTCGGGAGCACCACCACGTTCACGTGGACGCTGACCGCACGGCACCGCACCGCCACGTGGGAGTACTTCGTGGACGGTCGCCTGTTCCGCACGTTCAACGACAACGGCGCCCAGCCGGGGGCCACGGTCAGCCACACGCTCAGCGGCCTGCCGAGCGGCAGCCACACGATCCTCGCCCGGTGGAACGTGTACGACACGAACAACGCCTTCTACGCGTGCACCGACGTGAACGTCGGCGGCGGTGGCGGCACCACCCCGACCCCGCCCCCGACGTCGCCGCCGCCCAGCGGCTCCTGCGACCTGCCGGCGTGGAGCGCCACGACGGCCTACACGGGCGGCGCCCAGGTGTCGTACCAGCGCCGCGAGTACCAGGCCAAGTGGTGGACCCTGGCGGAGATCCCGTCCCAGAGCGGCCAGTGGGGAGTCTGGAGCGACCTCGGCGCCTGTTAGCCGCCACGCCTCCCCGAGTTGTCAGAAGCTCCCCGGTGCATTCACCGGGGAGCTTCTGACAACCTGGGGGCGGGCACCTCACCGGGACGGTCTACGCAGCCTCCCGTATACGCGGTCACCCTAATTGTCAGGTCCGCGAACAATTCCTAGCGTGAGGCCCGCAACAGCACGACCCCCGAGACACGAGGTGAAACATGAGCTCCACCCTGAGCAGACGGCTCCCCCGCGGCCTCTACGCAGCCATCGCCACGCTCGCCCTGGCGGTCACCGCCCTCGTCGCCACCCCCGCGGCACTGACGCCGCAGGCCGAGGCACACGGCTGGGTCAGCTACCCGCCGAGCCGCCAGGACCACTGCGCCAAGCGCACGGTCAGCTGGGGCTGTGACGGCATCGAGTACGAGCCCCAGAGCGTCGAGTCCGCCAAGGGCTCCATGCTCTGCTCGGGCGGTACCCGGTACACCACGCTGGACAACAGCTCGCTCGCGTGGCCCCGCACCACGATCGGCAGCACCACCACGTTCACGTGGACCATCAAGGCCAACCACCGCACGTCCACGTGGGAGTACTTCGTGGACGGCCGGCTCTTCAAGACCGTCAACGACAACGGCGCCCAGCCCGGCTCCACGGTGAACCACACGCTGACCGGCCTCCCGAGCGGGAACCACACCATCCTCGCCCGCTGGAACGTGTACGACACCGTCAACGCGTTCTACGCCTGCTCCGACGTCACCGTGGGCAGCGGCGGTACCAACCCCACGCCGACCCCCACCCCCACCCCCA
The DNA here is from genome assembly GCF_003946865.1 of Antribacter gilvus. Classification (GTDB taxonomy): domain Bacteria; phylum Actinomycetota; class Actinomycetes; order Actinomycetales; family Cellulomonadaceae; genus Antribacter; species Antribacter gilvus. Next base: position 71,826 of record NZ_QXTH01000011.1, on the reverse strand, counting down.
CGCCGACGCCGACCCCCACGACCCCGCCCGTCGGCTCCTGCACCGCCCCGGCCTGGAGCGCCACGACGACGTACACCGCCGGCCACGTGGTGACCTACCAGAGCCGCCAGTACCGTGCCCAGTGGTGGACCCTCGCCGAGATCCCGTCGCAGAGCGGGCAGTACGGCGTGTGGCAGGACCAGGGCGCCTGCTAGGCACCCAGCAGTGCGCGTGGCGCGGGCCAGGACGGCGATCCCGTGACCTGGGCCGCGCCCGTCGTACCGAGTAAGGAGGCGCGCGCCGCGTCCGGCGCCAGGTCTGTGACCTGGTATCACGGACGCGGTGTGCGCCTCCGGCGCGTCATGGAACGATGTCGGCGTGTCGCGAGCGCTCGTCGGTATCCGTCCGACGCCCGTCGACGTCCCGCCGGACGTCCGGGCCCTCGCCGGATGGGCCGTGGTGACGCCGGTCTGGCGCAACGAAATGGGTGGCCTCACGTTCCGCCTCGACGAGCCGGGCAGCAGCTCCCGGCGCCCGGCCCGGTACCTCAAGTGGGTCCCGCACGGGACGGCCTGCCCGCACCCGCTCGACGAGGCCCGTCGCCTCGAGTGGGCGCGGCGCCACGCCGTCGTGCCCCGCGTCCTGGACGTCGGCACGAGCCGGTCCGCCGGGTGGATCGTCACGGAGGCGATCGAGGCGACGTCGGCCATCGAGGCCCGCTGGGTCGCCGAGCGCGAGCACGCCGCCCGGGTGATCGGCGTGGGGCTGCGCCTGCTGCACGACGCCCTGCCGGTGGGCACGTGCCCCTACACCTGGTCCGCCGGTGACCGGCTCGCGTCGCTCCCGCCGCACCTGCCGCGTCCGCTCCGCGCGCTGCTGCAGGCAGTCCCGGACGTCGACCGTCTCGTCGTGTGCCACGGCGACCCGTGCGTGCCCAACACCCTCCTGGCCGACGACGGCACGTTCGCCGGCCACGTCGACCTCGGCGAGCTGGGCGTGGCCGACCGCTGGGCCGACCTCGCCGTCGCCACCCGCAGCGTCACCCGCCGGTACGGACCAGGCCTCGAGCCGGTGGTCCTCGACGCGTACGGCGTCGCGCCCGACCCGGAGAGGAGCGCCTATTACCGCAGGCTGTGGGACGCCGTCGAGAACCACCGGCTGCGCGGCGCCGACCGAAAGCGCTTCCGGCGCCCGGCGCCCGCGTGACACCATCGCCGCATGTCGCAGATCATCTCGCAGATCCCGGTGGGGCCCGTCGCAGTCCCCGCCTCGGTCGCCGCCCTCGCCGACGGCGCGGAGATCACCCCGGTCTGGAACAACGAGGTGGGCGGCCGCACCTTCCGCCTGGACCCCCTGGTGCCCGACGGCGGTGCGGCGCTCGCCCCGGGCGCTGGCGTCCGGTTCGTGAAGTGGTCGCCCCGCAGCGCGGGCATCGACCTGCGCGAGGAGGCCGCCCGGCTCGCGTGGGCGGAGGGCCGCACGCCCGTGCCGCGGGTGCTGGACGCGGGCGAGGACCACGAGGCCCAGTGGATGGTGACGGCCGCGCTCGACGGGAGCTCCGCCGTCGTGCCGCGGTGGCGGGCCGAGCCCGGGACCGCGGCGCGGGCGATCGGGGTGGGCCTGCGGGCTCTGCACGACACGCTGCCCGTCGCGGACTGCCCCTTCACCTGGTCGGTGGAGGACCGGCTGGCCCGGGCCGACGCCCGGCTCGCCGCGGGCGAGGGCCAGGAGACGTGGCAGCCCGGGCACCAGCACCTCGACCCGGTCGAGGCCCGCGCCCGGCTGGCGGACGCGCCCGCTGCGGACCGGCTCGTCGTGTGCCACGGCGACGCCTGCGCGCCCAACACGCTCGTCGGCGACGACGGCTCCTGGACGGCGCACGTCGACCTCGGCCGGCTCGGCGTCGCCGACCCGTGGGCCGACCTGGCGGTCGCCACGTGGAGCACGCAGTGGAACTACGGCCCGGGTTTCGAGGACGTCCTTCTCGACGCCTACGGGATCGACCGGGACGACGAGAAGATCGCCTACTACCGCCTGCTGTGGGACCTGTCCTGACGCCTCAGGCCCGCCTGACGCCTCACGCCCGGCGGCGCGCCCGGTAGGCCGCCGCCGCGTTGCGGTTGGTGCACGCGACCGAGCAGAACCGGCGTGACCGGTTCCGCGAGAGGTCGAGGACCAGCCCCTCGCAGTCCTCGTCGGCGCACACCGACAGCCGGGAGGACTCGCCCTCCCGGAGGACGTCGATCATCGCCATGGCCGACTCGACGGCGATCCGGGTGGCCCAGGGGGCGTCCTCCGACACCGCGTGGACGTGCCAGCCGGAGGCGTCGTGCCGCACCAGCCGGGGGACCGCCCGGGCTTCGGCCAGCATCTCGTTGACCAGGTCGGCCGTCGCCTCCGGGCCGGCCGTGAGCAGCGCGCGCAGGCGGGGGCGGAGCGCTCGCACCTGGTCGAGCTCGGCGACGGTCCGGTCGTGCCGGCCCGTGTACTCGTACGTCACGAAGAAGGCGTCGAGCTCGGCCACCGTGGTCAGCGTCTCGGGCGGCTGGGCAGAGTTCACGAGCGCCACCGCGGCCAGGAGCGACATCTCGGTGTCATGAGCAAATACCACGTTGACACATTACCCCTTGCTCCGTACCGTCATGTGTCATGAGCGCCGTGACTCCTGACACCTCCCCCGGAACGGGCCCGGGCACCACCCTGGCCGCGCGTCTCGGGAACCGCCGCCTCGTCACGGGGCTCGCTTTCGCCCTGACCTCGGCCGTGGCGTTCAGCCTGTCCGGCACGCTGGCCAGCGGCCTGTTCGCCACCGGCTGGAGCCCCGGCGCGGTGGTCCTGGTGCGCGTGGCGGTCGGCACCCTCGTGGTGCTGCCCGCGGGCCTCATCGCCCTGCGGGGCCGCTGGGGCGCCGTGCGACGCAACGTCGGGCTGATCGTCGCCTACGGGACGCTCGCCGTCGCCGGGGCCCAGTTCTGCTACTTCTCCGCCGTGCAGCACATGCAGGTGGGGCCCGCGCTGCTCATCGAGTACACGGCCCCGGCCGCCGTCGTCGTCTGGTTCTGGCTACGCCACGGCCAGCGTCCCGGACCCGTGACCCTCGCCGGCGCGGGGCTCGCCGCGCTCGGTCTGGTGCTCGTGCTGGACCTGCTCTCGGGCGCGCAGCTGAGCCCGGTCGGCGTCGCGTGGTCGCTCGGCGCGATGGTGGGCGCCGCCACCTACTTCGTCATCAACGGCGACGAGACCACGGGCCTGCCGCCGCTCGTGCTCGCCGCGGGCGGGCTCGTGGTCGGCACCCTGGTGCTGGGCCTGCTCGGGCTCGCCGGGCTCATGCCGCTCACCGCGTCCGCCGCCACGCCGGTCTACGCGGGCACGTCGGTGCCGTGGTGGCTGCCGCTCGCCGGGCTCGGCGTGGTGACCGCGGGCATCGCCTACGTGACCGGGATCGCCGCGGGGCGGCGGCTCGGCTCGCGCCTGTCGTCCTTCGTGTCGCTGCTCGAGGTGGTGGCGGCGATCGGGTTCGCCTGGCTCCTGCTCGGCCAGCTCCCCCGCCCGGTCCAGCTCGTCGGCGGCCTGCTCATCCTGGCCGGCGTGGTGGTCGTCCGCCTCGGCGAGGAGCGGATCGCCCGGCCCGAGCCCGTGGCCGAGGTGGGCTGAGCGCACCGCCCGGCCCACCGGCGTCGGGCGCCCTGCGGCTCGGCGCCTGCCACAATGGGGCCCACGATGACGACCACGAGCGACGCGCCCACCACGCCCCGGCCCGCAGGCACCCTGATCCCGTACCTCCCGGCCCCCACGGGCAAGGACCCCGACCCGGACGTGCTGTTCGAGAGCTTCTCGCAGTGGGCGTCCGCAGGCGGGCGAGAGCTGTACCCGCACCAGAGCGAGGCGCTCATCGAGCTCGTGTCGGGCTCCCACGTGGTCCTCGCGACCCCCACCGGGTCCGGCAAGTCGATGGTGGCGATGGGCGCGCAGTTCGCGGGCCTGGCCGCCTACCGCAGCGGGCGCGGCGGCCGCACGTACTACACGGCCCCGCTCAAGGCCCTCGTCAGCGAGAAGTTCTTCGACCTCGTCGCCGCCTTCGGGTCCAAGAACGTGGGCATGATGACCGGCGACTCCGCGGTCAACCCGGACGCCCCGATCATCTGCTGCACGGCGGAGATCCTCGCGAACCTCGCCCTGCGCCGTGGTGACGACCGGGCCGCCGCCGACGAGGACGCCATCACCCAGGTGGTGATGGACGAGTTCCACTTCTACGGGGACTCGCAGCGCGGGTGGGCGTGGCAGGTGCCGCTGCTGGAGCTGCCGCGCACGCAGTTCCTGCTCATGTCGGCGACGCTGGGCGACACCACGCGCCTCGTCGAGGACCTCGAGTCCCGCTCGGGCCGCCCCGTGGCCGAGGTCACCAGCGCGGAGCGCCCGGTGCCGCTGACCTTCTCGTACGTGGTGGAGCCGCTGGTGGACGTCATCGACGAGCTCGTCACCACCCACCGCGCCCCCGTCTACGTGGTGCACTTCACGCAGAAGGACGCCGTCGAGCGGGCGCAGGCGATGCTGTCGACGAACATCGCCTCCCGGGCCGAGAAGGACGCCATCGCGGCCGAGATCGGCGACTTCCGGTTCGGCACCGGCTTCGGCAAGACGCTGAGCAAGTTCCTGCGGCACGGCGTGGGCGTCCACCACGCGGGAATGCTGCCCAAGTACCGCCGCCTCGTCGAGCGCCTCACGCAGCAGGGCATGCTCAAGGTCGTCTGCGGCACGGACACGCTCGGCGTGGGCATCAACGTGCCCATCCGCACCGTGCTGCTCACCAGCCTCGTGAAGTTCGACGGCGAGCGCATGCGCCACCTCACCGCGCGCGAGTTCCACCAGATCGCCGGGCGGGCGGGCCGCGCGGGGTTCGACACCCTGGGCGAGGTGCTCGTCATGGCGCCCGACCACGTGATCGAGAACCGCAAGTCCCTCCAGAAGGCGGGCGACGACCCGAAGAAGCTCAAGAAGATCGTGCGGAAGAAGGCGCCGCCCGGGGCCGTCAACTGGACCGACTCCACCTTCGAGCGCCTGCGCGACGCCGACCCCGAGCCGCTGACCAGCAACTTCCGGGTCACCCACGCCATGGTGCTCAACGTCCTCGCCCGCCACACCGGCGACCCCGTCGACGCGATGCGCCACCTGCTCACGGCCAACCACGACTCCGACGCCCGCCAGGCCGAGCACGTACGCCAGGCCTTCCGGATCTACCGGTCCCTGCGGGTCTCCGGCGTCGTCGAGAAGGTCCGGGTGCCCGACGCGGCCCGGCCGGGCGGGTGGCGCCCGTCCGCCCGACTCACCGTCGACCTGCCGCGCGACTTCGCGCTCAACCAGCCGCTCTCCCCGTTCGCGCTCGCCGCCATGGACCTGCTCGACGTCGAGAGCCCCACGCACGCCCTCGACGTGGTCAGCATCATCGAGGCCACGCTCGACGACCCGCGCCAGGTCCTCATGGGCCAGCAGAACAAGGCCCGCGGCGAGGCCGTGGCCGCGATGAAGGCCGAGGGGCTCGAGTACGAGGAGCGCATGGCGCTCCTCGAGGAGGTCACCTGGCCCAAGCCGCTGGCCGACCTGCTGGAGTCCGCCTTCATCACGTACCGGCGGGCCAACCCCTGGGTCGCCGACGCCGAGCTCTCCCCCAAGTCCGTGGTGCGCGACATGGTGGAGCACGCCATGACGTTCACCGAGGTGGTCTCGGTCTACGGGCTCGAGCGCACCGAGGGTGTGGTCCTCCGCTACCTCGCCGACGCCTACCGCGCCCTGCGCCAGGTGGTGCCCGACGACCACCGCACCGAGGAGGTCCAGGAGATCGTCGAGTGGCTCGGCGAGCTCGTGCGCGGCACCGACTCCTCGCTCCTCGACGAGTGGGAGCGCCTCGCCAACCCCGTGGACGACGACGCCGACACGATCGTCACCGGCCCCCTCGCCGAGGCCGGGGCCGAGGCGCCCGCGCGGCCCGTCACCGGCAACCCCCGCGCGTTCCGGCGGCTGGTACGCAACGCGATGTTCCGCCGCGTGGAGCTCGCGGCGCGGGAGGCATACCCGGCGCTCGCCGCGCTCGACGCCACGGACGGCTGGGACGCGGACGCCTGGGGCGAGGCCCTGGACCCGTTGTTCGAGGCCCAGGGCGACGACTCGATCGGGTTCGGCGCCCCCGCGCGCTCGTCGGCCCTCCTCACGATCCTCGAGCCGGGCGCCGAGCTGCCGCAGGGCGGGCGCGTCGAGCCGGGCACGTGGTGGGTCCGCCAGGTGTTCGACGACGCGGACGGCGACCACGACTGGGCCATCACGGCGCTGGTCGACCTCGCCGCGAGCGACGAGGCAGGCGCCGTCGTGCTGACCATCGTCGATGTGGGCCAGATCTAAGTCTTTGCCCGATATTTACCTCGTGGAGGATATCTACTAACCTCAAGTCAGTAGCGTCCTTGAGCGACCCCGGTCAACGGTGCCCGGGGCAGGCCGCTGGATGACAGGAGACGTCATGCGAATCGTCCGTTCCTCTGCGCTGGTGATGGGCCTGGTAGCCCTGCTCGTGCCCCTCGCTCCAGCGGCCCCGGCAGCAGCCGACGGCCCAGGCTCCGGGTCCCCGTGGGTGGTCACCCTCGGGGACTCGTACATCTCCGGCGAGGCCGGCCGGTGGGCGGGCAGCTCCAACGCGTCGTCCAGCCGCGCCGACGCGCTGGGCCCCACGGCCTACTTCGACAACGCGAGCCGCACCGCCGAGACCATCCCGGGCTGCCACCGGGCAGCGTCCGCCGAGGCCTACATCGGCGGTGGCGTCAGCGGGCACAACCTCGCCTGCTCGGGCGCCACGACCGCCACGACGTCCGGCGACCTGTTCAAGCCGGGCATCGACTTCTACGCCAGCGGGGCCAACAAGGGCCAGGCGCTGATGCTCCAGGAGTTCGCGGCCACCCACAACGTGAAGATGGTCGCGCTGTCGATCGGCGGCAACGACTTCAAGTTCGCGAGCATCGTCCAGGCCTGCGTGGTCAACTTCCTGACGTCGCCCACCTGGTGGAAGAACTACTGCAACGACGACTCGTCGGTGCGGGCCAGCTTCACCAGCACGAACGTCGCAGCGGTCCGCGCCCGGGTCACCGCCGCGATCCGCAACGTCGACACCGCCATGCGCAACGCCGGGTACACCAGCTCCCAGTGGACGCTCGTGGTCCAGAACTACCCGTCCCCCGTCCCCCACGGCTCGGGCTTCCGGTACTCCGAGTCCGGGTACACCCGGCAGTCCACCGGCGGGTGCGGGTTCTGGAACCGGGACGCCGACTGGGCCAACTCCACGGCCCTGCCGACGATCAACGGGGCGCTGCTGGGCGCCGCCGCCGACTCCGGCCTCACCAACGTGCGCACGCTCGACATGACGCACGCGTTCGACGGGCGCCGGCTGTGCGAGAACGGCGTGGGCCTGTACGAGGAGGTCGGCCTCGCGAACTGGCAGGCTGCCGGGGCCCAGGACCGCACGGAGTGGATCAACCAGATCCGGACCGTGTCGACGGTCGGGGGGCCGTACTCCGTCCAGGAGTCGCTGCACCCGAACTACTGGGGCCAGCTGGCGATGCGCAACTGCCTCCGCCAGGTCTGGAACAACGGGGTGCCGCGCAGCGGGTCCTGCTCCGTCGCGGGCCTCGGCGCGACGAGCCTCACGCCGACCGGTGAGCCGGCGATGATCCTCGGCGCGCTCGACACGTCGGTGCTGCCGGCCGGCTGACGGTCAGCCCGCGAGGCCACGCACCAGCGTCGCGACCCCGCCTGCATAGGCGAGGACGACCAGGACGCGGCGCGTGGCCTCCCGGGAGACCCGCGGCGCCAGCACCTCGCCGAGACCGATGCCCGCCACGGCGGCCGCCGCCACGGCCACCCAGCCCCACGGTGACATCGCGGGGAGGCTGGCGTCGGTGAAGATCAGCTTCGCCGTGAGAGCCGCCGCCGCGTTGGTGAGGAAGAACGGCTGGGCGGTTGCGGCGAAGGCACGCGGGTCCCAGCGGTCCAGCACCGAGTACACCGCCAGCGGCGGCCCCCCGATCCCGGCGGCGACGCTCCCGAACCCGCTCGCCGCGCCGGTGACGAGCAGCGGCCAGCGCGCACCGGGCGCGAACCGCCGGCGGGCACCGGCAAGGCGCGACGTGACCAGGGCGAGCGTCATCGCGAGGATCACCACCGCCCCCACCGTCACCTCGAGGGTCGCTGAGCCGGCCCCGCGGAGGAGGAGCGCGGCGGGCACCATCACGACGAGGGAGGCCGCGGCGAGGAAGGCGTAGCGCCGCCAGTCCACCCCCCGCGACACGCGCCCGAGGATCACCAGCGCGCTGCCCGCACCCAGGAGGTTGACCATCAGCACGCCCTCGAGCGGGCCGAGGATGAGGACGATGAACGGCCCGGCCACCAGCCCGAAGCCCATCCCGGTCACCCGCTGGAGGGCCCCGCCGAGGATGATGGCGAGGACGAGGAGGGCGAGCACGCCTTCACAGTACGTGAGCGAATCTCGACCCGTCCGGGGGAGAATTCCGTCCGTGGCCAAGAAGAGCAAGCACGCCCCCGCAGGAACGCCCGCCGTCGTGGCGCTGGAGAAGGCCGGCGTCCCCCACACGCTGCACCCGTACGAGCACGACCCTGCGAGCGACCTCGGCTACGGCCTGGAGGCCGCCGCGGCGATCGGCGTGGAGCCGCCGCAGGTCTTCAAGACGCTGCTGGCCGACGTCGACGGGCGGCTCGTCGTCGGCGTCGTCCCGGTGGACCGCAGGCTCGACCTGAAGGCGCTGGCGCGTGCGGCGGGCGGCAAGAAGGCCGTCATGGCCGAGCCTGCGACGGCCGAGCGCGCCACCGGCTATGTGGTGGGCGGCATCTCGCCGCTCGGGCAGAAGCAGCGGCACGTCACGGTGGTGGACGAGTCGGCCGAGGAGTACGACGTCGTCTACGTGTCGGGTGGTCGGCGAGGGCTCGACGTCGGCCTCTCCCCCGCCGACCTGCTCCGGCTCACGGGCGGCACCGCAGCGCCGATCGCCCGGGACTGACGTTACGGGCGCGGGCCGCGCTCGTACGTGGGGAACGCGACGTCGCTCGGCACGATCTCCTTGCCGAGCGGCAGCAGCGACACGGGGATCAGCTTGATGTTGGCGACGCCGAGCGGGATGCCGATGATCGAGATGAACAGGGGCACGGCCGTGACGATGTGGCCGATCGCGAGCCACCAGCCCGCGAGCACGATCCACAGCACGTTGCCGATCCACGAGCCGGCGCCCGCGCCGGGCTTGTCCACCACCGTGCGGCCGAACGGCCACAGCGCGTACCCGGCGATGCGGAACGACGCCACCGCGAACGGGATCGTGATGATCGGGATGCACAGCAGGATGCCCGCGATCACGTAGGCGAACCACAGGCCCAGTCCGGCGAAGATCAGCCAGATGATGTTGAGCAACGTCTTCATGTCGTGATTGTCCCGCATCCTGGGCCCTCGGTGGTACCCCGGACGTCCCTGACCCGACCCTGAACTTTTCTGGCCCGAGCGTTCCTAGACTGGCACCGTGCCCCACTCGCCCGTCCCGACAGGTCCCCTCGCCGAACGCCTCGCCGCTGTCCGGGCCAGGGTGAGCGCCGCGGCGGCGGACGCCGGACGCGCGCCGGACGCCGTCCGCCTCCTCGTGGCCACCAAGACCCAGGACGCCTCCATGGTCCTGGCCGCGGTCGAGGCCGGAGCGGACCTCCTCGGCGAGAACCGGGTGCAGGAGCTCGTCGCCAAGGCGCCGGCCCTCGCCCCGCACGTCGCCGCGGGCCGCGTCGCCGTGCACATGATCGGGCACCTGCAGCGCAACAAGGTCAACCAGGTCCTGGGTGCGGCCGGCTGCGTCGAGTCCGTCGACAGCCTCGCCCTCGCCCTCGCGCTCTCCGAGCGCTGCGTCCGGGACGGACGCACCCTGGACGTCATGGTCCAGGTCAACGTCTCGGGCGAGCCCTCCAAGTCGGGCACCCTGCCCGACGACGGGCCCTCCCTGGCCTTCGACGTCGCCGCCCTGCCGGGGCTGCGGCTGACCGGGTTCATGACGATCGGCGCACGCAGCGACGACGAGCAGGTGGTGCGCGCCGGGTTCGCTCGCCTCCGGGAGATCCGGGACGACGTGGCGTCGTCGGGCCGACCGGGGACCGACGACGCCCGCGAGCTCTCCATGGGCATGTCCGGCGACCTGGAGCTCGCGGTCGCCGAGGGCGCCACGATCGTCCGGGTGGGCACGGCGGTGTTCGGGCCGAGGCCGACGGCGTAGCGCCCTCTAGCGGCCCGGACCGCCCAGGCGGGCCAGCGCCGCGCGCACACCGTCTCCCAGGAGAGCCGAGCGGGCCTTGGCCTCGTCGACGCCGCCGAGCAGCATGACCAGGGCGACCGGCAGGTCGGAGCCGGCATCGACGAGGGCCTTCTCGCACTCGTCCCGGTCGAGGCCGGTGGCCTGGACGAGAAGCCTGGCCTGGCGGTCGCGGAGCTTCGCGTTGGTCGCGAGGAACTCGACCATGAGGTTGGAGTAGGTCTTGCCGAGCCGGATCATGACGGCCGTCGAGAACGTGTTGAGCACGAGCTTCTGCGCGGTGCCCGCCTTCAGCCGCGTGGAGCCCGTGATGGCTTCCGGTCCCGTGTTGACGAGGATCGGGACGTCGACGTGCTCGGCGAGGGGCGCCCATGGGTTGCACGCCACGAGAACCGTGCTCGCACGGGCTGCACGCGCCCGCTCGAGCGCGCCCCGGACGTACGGGGTCGCGCCGCTCGCGGCGATCCCGACCACCATGTCATGGGGCCCGCAGGCGCCCACCGCCGCGGCACCTGCCTCGACGTCGTCCTCAGCGCCCTCCACCGCGACACGGAACGCGTCGAGCCCTCCGGCGAGGTGCGGCACGAACATCTCGCGGCCGACACCGAAGGTCGGCAGCAGCTCGGCGGCGTCCATCATGCCCATGCGACCCGACGTGCCCGACCCGACGTAGTGGACCCGCCCACCGGACCGGATTCCGTCGACAGCCAGCTCCACGGCCTCGACGATCCGCGGGTGCTGGGCGCGGACCGCCGCGACGATCCCGGCGTCCTCGTCGCCCAGCCGGCGGACGACCTCGGCCGTCGGCACGAGGTCGATGTCGTAGGTACGTGTGTTGCGCTCCTCCGTGGGAGAGACGGGCCGTCCGCCCGGCGGCGCCTGCCGCTCGTATCCCGCCTCGGCGATCATCGGCGAGTCCCCTTCGTCCTTGGTGCGCGAAACCTGTCCCGAAACATTTCGTGAAATGGAATTCCCTAACCGACGTGCTTTGTGGAGATTACTGACTCCGCGGGACGCGCGGAAGCCTCATGTGACAGGCCGTTATCAGATCGTGACCTCCAGGATCATGGGACGCGAGCGGTCCACTCCGGTGTCGCGAACTTGGTCCGCACGAGCTCCTCGGCGCGCGCCCGCTCGGCCTCCGTGACCGTGCCGTCGACAGTCTGGTAGCGGGACCTGAACGACGCCACGAGGGCGTCGACCACCGCCGCCCGGGCCATGCCCGTCTGCGACCGCAGCGGGTCCACGCGCTTGTTCGCGCTCCGCGTGCCCTTGTCGCTCAGCTTCTCGCGCCCGATCCGGAGCACCTCGGTCATCTTCTGCGCGTCCATGTCGTACGCCATGGTGGCGTGGTGCAGGATCGCGCCGCCGCTCAGCCGCTTCTGGGCGGCGCCCGCGATCTTGCCGGCGGGCGACGCGATGTCGTTCAGGGGCACGTACGTGGCGTCGACGCCGAGGTCGTGCAGGGCGCCGAGGACCCAGTCGTCGAGGAAGGCGTACGACCGCTCGAAGCTCAGCCCTTCCACCAGCGACGACGGGACGTACAGCGAGTAGCTGATCGTGTTGCCCGGCTCCATGAACATGGCGCCGCCGCCGGAGATCCGCCGGATCACCCGGGCGCGGTGCCGGGCGGCGCCCTCCAGGTCCACCTCGTTCCGGAGGGACTGGAACGACCCGATGATCACCGCGGACTCGTCCCACTCCCAGATCCGGAGCGTCGGGCCTCGCCTCCCCGCGCCGAGCCCCTCGGCGAGGACCTGGTCGAGCGCGACGTTGAGCAGCGGCGAGACGGGCGCGTCGTGGATCACCTCGAAGACATGGTCCGCCCAGCCCGTCGCGTGCCCCAGCGCGCGCCGCGCCGCGACCGCGACCGCCTCCGCGTCGAACCCGATCATCGTGGCGCCCTCGACGGCCCGCGAGACCGACGCCGCCAGCTCCGCGACGGACGCCGACTCGGCCATGCCCTCCATCGCCGACCCGAGACCCTTGAGCGCCTCGTCCGGCTCGAGGAAGAAGTCGCCGCTCACCCGCACGTCGGCCAGCCGGCCGTCCCGCACCTCGACGTCGACCGCCACAAGCTTGCCACCAGGTACCTTGTACTCTCCGCGCACGTCGTCAACGGTACGCCCGGGTGACGATTCACCCGCAATATGGTGAGAATTTCTATTGTCCTTTAAACAATCTTGGTGAAGTTTCGTGTGAGAATGTCGCGGTGACGGAATTCACACAAGGGGACATCACGGCTGACGACAGCGCCGACTCATGGATCGTCGCGGTAGACGTCGGCGGGAGCGGGTCCCGGCTCGTGGCCGTGCAGGGGCGGGGCGGGGAGCGCATCCAGCTCGAGGGCCGGCGGGTCGAGATCCTTCCGGACGGCAGCGACGCTGCCGAGGTGGTGGCGTCCCTCTGCCGGTCGTTCGTCGCCTGGGCCGTACGTACCGGTCACCAGGGCGGCGCCATCGGTCAGGACCGCCCGCGCGTCGCCGCCGCGGCTGTCGGCGTCACGGGGCTGAAGTCCCTGGTGGAGAACCCGAACGACATCCACGACGCCCTGGCGACCGAGCTCCGCACCAACCGCTCCGCCGTCGCGGGCGACGCCCTGACGGCGCACCTCGGCGCGCTGCGCGGCCGCCCCGGCGCCGTGCTCTCGGTCGGGACCGGATCGGTCGCCCTCGCCTGGGACAAGACGGGCCGCTGGCACCGTGCCGACGGGTGGGGGCACGTCTTCGGCGACCTCGGGGCCGGCGCCTGGATCGGGAGCGCCGCCCTGCGGGCCGCGACCGCTGCGCACGACGGGCGTCCGCGCGGCGGCTCGCCGTACCTGCTCGAGTCCGTCACCGCGCGGCTCGGGCCGGTGGCCACCTGGCCCGCCCAGGTCTACAAGACCAACGACCGCGCCGGCCGGCTCGCCGCCCTCGCCCCCGCGGTGATGGCCGCGGCCCGTGCAGGCGACCGGATCTCCGAGCAGATCCTCGTGGAGGCCGGCAGGCACCTGGCGACGACGCTCGTCACCGCCCTCGCGCCCGGCATCCCCCCGATGGCGTCGACCACCGGCAGCCTGGTCCAGGAGGACTCGCCCCTCACGCACACGCTGGCGGAACAGCTCGCCGAGGAGCGTCCCGAGGTCCAGCTGGTCCCGAGCGCGGGCACACCGCTCGACGGTGCGCTCCACCTGGCACGACACCTTCGGGACAACGCGGCTAGAATGGTCGCGTACCGGCCCTGGCTGACGGTCCGGATCGACGGCCGCGGCGCGGCGGGGGGCACGGAGGACACGGGAGCGATGGCGCTCGATCAGGACCTCACGGGCGAAGCCTCCGCCGACGGCATGGGCATCCCTCCGGAGTTCAGGCAGCTTCGCATCTCTCGCCCAACCCCTGGAGACTTCTGATGAGCGGTGACGTCCTCGTCCGACTCGAGCGCGCCCTACCGACCCTCCGGCCCGCCGAGGCCCGGGTCGCACAGACCGTGCTCGACGACCCGGACACGGTCGTCGGATCCACCATCACCGAGCTCGCCGGCCACGCGGACACCTCGCAGGCCACCGTCGTCCGCTTCTGCCGGGCCGTCGGCTACGCCGGCTACCCGGAGTTCCGCATCGACCTGGCGCAGGCGACCAGCCGGCGCATGATGGAGATGGAACGGTCCGGCATCGCCGAGGGTGAGATCAACCAGACCGACGGCGTCACCGACGTGGTGAACAAGATCGCGTTCCACGAGGCCCGCACCATCGAGGAGACGGCGCGGATGCTCGACGTCGTCACCCTCGAGAAGCTCGCGAAGGCCGTCGTCAACGCTCCTCGCATCGACGTCTACGGCGTGGGGTCGTCCGGGCTGGCAGCCCAGGACCTGGCGATGAAGCTGCAGCGCATCGGCCTGTACGTCTTCTGCTCGCCCGACCCGCACCAGCAGGTCGCCGCGGCCGCGCTGCTCCGCCCCGGCATGGTGGCCATCGCCATCACGCACTCGGGCAAGACCAAGGAGACGCTGCGCACGCTGGAGCTGGCGCAGCGCGCAGGCGCCACCACGGCGTCCATCACGAACTACCCGGACGGTCCCATCAGCAACGTCTCCGACCTGGTGCTCGCCACCACCGCCCGCGAGACCAAGTTCCGGGCGGGGGCACTGTCGAGCCGCATCGCGCAGCTCACGGTGATCGACTACCTGTTCGTCCGGGTGGCGCAGAAGCACTCCCGCACGCAGGAGGCGCTCGAGGTCACGTACGACGCCGTCCACGGCGACACGGAGCGCCGCCGCCGCTGACCCACGATCCGCCGAGAGAGGGGTCAGTCCGCGAGATGGGCGTTCGGCAGGCCTGTCTCGGCGGGCTGACCCCTGTCTCGCGGACCGCACCCTGTCTCGCGACGCCTATCTCGGCGCCGCGCCGGCCTTGAGCAGGCCGTACACGTGCCCGTCCACGAGAGCCTCCCAGGCCGCCTCGATGACGTTGGGGCCCACGCCCACCGTGGACCACGACCGCTGCCCGTCCGTGTGCTCGATGAGCACCCGCGTGGTGGCGTCCGTGCCCTGCTCGCTGTCGAGGATCCGCACCTTGAAGTCGATCAGCTCGATCCGGTCGACCTCGGGGTACACCCGGCGCAGGGCCCCGCGCAGCGCCTGGTCCAGCGCGTTGACCGGGCCGTTGCCCTCCCCGGTCGACACGATGCGCTCGCCCCCGGCGTGCAGCTTCACCGTGGCCTCCGCGCTCGCGGCGGCGTCGTGCCGGTCGGCCTGGCCCGGGCCCGTCTCGACGATGGTGCGCCACGACTCGACGGTGAAGTACCCGGGCCGCTGGTCCATCTCCTCGCGGAGCATCAGGTCGAACGACGCGTCCGCCGCCTCGTACGTGTACCCGTCGGCCTCGGCGGCCTTCACGCGCCCCGTGACCCGCGTCAGGAGCTCGGCCTGCCCGGCGAGGTCGAACCC
The DNA here is from genome assembly GCF_003946865.1 of Antribacter gilvus. Lineage (GTDB taxonomy): Bacteria > Actinomycetota > Actinomycetes > Actinomycetales > Cellulomonadaceae > Antribacter > Antribacter gilvus. Next base: position 56,587 of record NZ_QXTH01000011.1, on the reverse strand, counting down.
GAGCTCGCGCCCCTTGAGCTCGATCGAGGCGCGGCCGGCCATGTCGCTGACGAGCATGCGCATGTCGTTGCCGACGGCCTTCGGGTCGGTGTGCTGGTACATGTCCGGGTCCACGCGGATGGCGCTGGCGTGCAGGCCGCCCTTGTGCGCGAACGCGCTCGACCCTACGTACGGCTGCCGGGCGAACGGGGAGATGTTCGTGATCTCGCTGATCGCGTGCGCGATGCGCGTCGCCTCCGTCAGGCCCGCACCCGTCAGGAGCTCCATCCCGCACTTCAGCTCGAGGTTGGCCACCACGGCGATCAGGTCGGCGTTCCCGGTGCGCTCGCCGTAGCCGTTCACGCAGCCCTGGACGTGCGTGGCGCCCGCGTCGACGGCGGCGAGCGAGTTGGCCACGGCGCACCCGGAGTCGTTGTGGGCGTGCATCCCGAGGCGCACGTCGCCCCGGGCCAGCAGGTCGTGCCCGACGGCGGAGCGCACCTCCGCGACGATCTCGCCGACCCAGCCCGGCAGCATCCCGCCGTTGGTGTCGCAGAGCGTGACCACCTCCGCACCGGCCGAGAACGCCGCGTCGACAGCGCTCAGCGCGTAGGCCGGGTCGTGGCGGTAGCCGTCGAAGAAGTGCTCCGCGTCCAGCACCACGCGACGGCCTTCCGCCGCCAGGTAGGCGACGGTGTCGCTGATCATGGCGAGGTTCTCCTCGCGCGTGGTCTTGAGGGCCCGCTCGACGTGCCGCACGTCCGACTTCGCGACCAGCGTCACCACGGGCGCGCCCGCGTCCAGGAGCGCCCGCACCTGCGGGTCGTCGCCGGCCCGGAGGCCCGCCCGGCGCGTCGAGCCGAAGGCCGCGAGCACCGCGTTCTTCAGGGTCAGCTCCTTGGCGGCACGTGCGAAGAAGTCCGTGTCCTTCGGGACAGCGCCCGGCCAGCCCCCCTCGATGTACCCGACGCCCAGCTCGTCGAGCAGCACCGCGATCGCCAGCTTGTCGGCGACCGACAGGTTGATGCCTTCCTGCTGCGCGCCGTCGCGCAGGGTCGTGTCGTACACGTCGAACGTGACAGGTGCTGCTGTCCTGCTCATGTCTCTCCCACCAGTGCGGATCCGGGCAAAGAAAAAGACCTCCCGGGTATGGAAGGTCGGCGCGTCCGGTGATGTGGTGCCGGACGCGCTACACGATGTAGATCGCCTGTCGCTGGGGTGCGCGCGGTGTCATGCGCCACATGGTGCCACAGCACAGGCGCTGTGGCACCCCCCTTCCACCATGGGGGACGACGTCAGGTGAGCAGGAGCTTCTCGAGACGCCGCCCAGTGCCGATCAGCCCGACCACCCCGAGGGCCACCAGGTAGCCCACGTGCCACCAGATCCCGGCGTCCACCTGGCCGAGCATGAGCGCCCGCTCGAGCGCCACCCCGTGGTAGAGCGGCGTGAGCTGCACCAACCACTGCACCGTCGGCGGGTAGGTCTCCAGCGGGAAGAACGTGGCGCTGAACAGGAACATCGGCTGGATCGCCAGGTTGACCCACTCGAAGTCCGCCCACGACTTCATGTAGGTCGTGACGAACATGCCCACCGCCGCGAACGCGAACCCGATGAAGACCGCCGCGGGCAGGGCGAGCAGCGCCCACCACGACGTGACAGTGCCTGCGAGGGTGGCGACCAGGAGGAACAGAGCCGAGTACAGCGCGCCCCGGATCAGCGACCAGGCGATCTCGCCGACCGCCACGTCGCGCGGCCCGAGCGGGGTGGCGAGGACCGCGTCGTAGAGCTTGGCGTAGCGCAGCTTCCAGAAGACGTTGAACGTGGAGTCGTACACCGCGCCGTTCATCGCTGAGGTGGCCAGCAGGGCGGGCGCCACGAACGCCGCGTAGGGCACCTCGCCCGAGTCCGTGGTGACCGTCTGCACGAGCGCGCCGATCCCGACCCCGAGCGAGAACAGGTACAGCACCGGCTCCAGGAAGCCCGTGACCAGGGCGATCCAGCCGTGCTTGTACGACCGGACGTTGCGCTCCACGAGCATCCGCGCCATGCCCGCACCCGCGGGGACGGGCAGCAGGCGCGAGACCCGCACCGCCAGGGGCGCCGTCGTGCTGCTCACTTGATCAGCCTCCTCGTGAACGAGCGCTCCGCGAGCACCCAGCCGACCACCACGAACGTCACCAGCACCCCGAGGTGGAGCAGGAGCCACGGCGGGTCCACCCGGCCGAGCGACAGGGCCCGGCCGGCCTCCACGCCGTGCCACAACGGCGTCACCCAGGCGATCGGCTGGAGGACGACGGGAAGCTGCGCCACGGGGAAGAACGTGCCCGAGAAGAGCATGAGCGGCGTGACCACCATGCGGAAGAGGATGTTGAACCCACCGTCCTGCTCCTGCCGCGCGGTGAACGCGAACACAGGCAGCGTGAACGCCAGCCCGGTGAGCACGGCGACGGGAATGCACCACACGGCGCCCCAGGTGGGGAACCCGCCGAACGCGGCGGCAACCCCCACGAAGATGAGGGTGGCCATGATGATGTGCCCCACCACGGCCAGGACGTGTCCCGCGAGCAGGTCCCGCAGCCGGAGCGGAGTCCCGAGCATCGTGTCGTACATCCGGTCCCACATGATGTTGCCCAGCACCGGGAACGTCGACTCGCCGATCGCCACCCACATGGCCTGGACCGCGACGATCGCCGGCACCACGAAATGCAGGTAGGGAACGCCGTCCACCCCGCCCGCCCGGTCGTCCACCAGGCCGCCGAGGCCGATGCCCATGGCGAGCAGGAAGAACACGGGCGAGAGGAAGCGGCTGAAGATCCTGCCACGCCAGGTGCGGCGGTTGACGGCGAGCTGGTACTCCAGGACGGAGCCGATCCGCTCGCCTGTGGTCAGGGACGGGCGCTCACCGTGCGCCCCGCGTGCCTCGAAGAGGGTCGTCATCTCAGTCCACCAGGGTGCGGCCGGTCAGGTGCAGGAACACGTCCTCCAGGGTGGAGCGGCGCACCAGCGAGGACAGCGGCTCGATGCCGCGCGAGTGCACCTCGGCGGCCGCCGCGTCGCCGTCGTGCGCGTAGACCAGGAGCCGGTCGGGCAGCACCTCGACCCGCTCGCCCACGCCGGCCACCTTGCCCGCGTACTCGGCATGGTCGTCCGTGTCGAACCGCAGCTCCAGCACCTCGCGGGTGGAGTGCTGCTCGATCAGCTGCCGGGGCGAACCCTCGGCGACGATGCGGCCGTGGTCCATCACCACCAGCCGGTCGCACAGCTGCTCCGCCTCGTCCATGTAGTGGGTGGTGAGGATGAGCGTCACCCCCTGCCGCTTCAGCCGGAACAGCCGGTCCCACAGCAGGTGGCGTGCCTGCGGGTCCAGGCCGGTGGTGGGCTCGTCGAGGAGGAGCAGCTCCGGGGCGCTGATGAGCGACCGGGCGATGGTCAGGCGCCGCTTCATGCCGCCGGACAGCGGCTCCACCTTGTCCTTGGCGCGCTCGGTCAGCTGGGCGAACTCGAGCAGCTCCACGGCCCGCTCCCGTACCTGGGAGCGCGACAGGCCGAAGTACCGCCCGTACACCCACAGGTTCTCCTCGACGGTGAGCTCCTGGTCCAGCTGGTCCTGCTGCGGCACCACGCCGAGCCGCGCGCGGATGCGCGGGCCGTCGGTCGACGGGTCCAGGCCGAAGATCCGCAGCTCTCCCCCGCTGGGCGGCGAGACGGCGCCGATCATCCGCATCGTCGACGACTTGCCGGCGCCGTTGGGACCGAGGAACCCGAAGGCCTCGCCTCGGCGCACGGCGAAGTCCACGCCGTCCACCGCCGTGAAGTCGCCGAAGGTCTTCGTGAGCCCGCGGGCTCGCAGGAGCAGGTCGCCGTCTGGTGTGTCCCCGGTCATAGTCCCTCACCGTAGACGGGGTCACCGACACGGTCGCGTTCCCGGTCGTCCGGCCCCAGTGATCCGGCCTACTCTGTAGGTGCTGGCCGTGCACGTCCACCCTTTGTGTGGTGGAGTGGACATACGGCTCACAACCGGGAGGTAACGCAATGAGCGATCCCAACCGACCGTACGACCCCGCCTACGGGGAGCAGCCGCCGCCCGCCTACCCGCCGGCGCAGGCACCCGGCACGCCCACCACACCGGTGGGCCACCCCCGGGCGGACGACGAAGCGGTCCAGCCCGTCACGTCAGGCACCCAGGACCCCCGGCTCGGCCTCGAGGTAGGCCGGTTCTGGGCCGGGGCGCTGGCCACCATGCTGGTGGCCGCCCTGATCGGCCTCGCGGCCGTCTTCCTCCTCGAGGAGGTCTTCAACCTGGACATCCAGTCGCCGCCGGCCATCTTCGGGACCGGTACCGACTACGCCACGTGGGCGGTCGTGGGCGCGGTCTTCGCGCTCCTGTCGGCGATCGTCCTGTACCTGCTGGTGCTGAGCACACCGCGACCCCGGTCCTTCTTCGGCTGGGTCATCGCGCTCGCGACAGTGATTCTTGCCGCCCTGCCCTTCGCGGGCGAGCCTGAGATCGTGCCGGCCGTCCTCGCCGCCGTGGTCTGGATCGTCCTCGGCAGCGCGGTGTGGTCGCTGCTCACCGGCACGCTCAGCCGCACCGTGGTGCGCCGCTCCGCGGTCTGAGCGCTCAGCTCCACCGCACGGACCGCGCCGTCGCGGCCGGGACGAGGAGGCGCAGCAGCGCCTCTCCTTCCTCCTCCGCGGCGGCGCGGTCGCGTGCTGCGACGGTGCCGAACGGTGCCAGGACCAGCTCGGCGCGGTCGCCGCTCCCCTCCACCGCCCACGTCCCGGCCACGAACCCGTCCACGAGGAACGTGGGCAGCACGTCGGCGTTCCGCTTGTAGACGGCCGGGACGTGCTCCGGCACGACGATCCTGTCCCGTCCGTCCAGCGCGACGAGCAGCTGCTCCCAGCGGGGCAGGAAGCGCACGGGCGCAGCGGCGTCGCCCGGCAGGGTGCCCAGCCGGGCGTCGTCCACGAGCGTCTCGCCGTCCGGTCCGTCGTAGGTCGCCAGGTCCAGCTCGCCCAGGGCTCGCTTCACCTGACCGACGCGGCGCAGGCCGAGCCCGCGACCGACGTCGGCCACCGTGGCGGGACCGAAGGCCCGCAGGTACCCGGCCACCGCCCGTGCCCGGGCCTCGTCCAGACCCACCTCCGGCTGCCCGACGGCGTCCACGCTCGCCCACGCGGTCGCGTCGCCGTAGCGCGGCGTGCCCCGGGCGTCCCACGTCCCGGCGGGCGGGACCTGGACCAGGCCGCCCGCGGCGGAGGCGAGGCGCCACCAGGCGCGGCTGACGCCGCCGGGGATGGCCGCCGCGGCGTCGACGCCCGGGTGGAGCGAGGCGGCGAACGCCTCGATCTCGTCGACCGTGCGCGGCGCGCGGCAGTGCTCCCGGACCGCCGCGTTGAGGGCGACGAGGTCGAGCCCCGCGCGCCGGGCGCTCGGCGCCCACGTGGCGACCCGCTGCTCCGCCGCGACGGCGTCGAGGACCGGCAGGTTCGCGGCGGGCACCAGGTGCAGGGTCGAGCGCATCACCGTCGCCTTGACCACCCTGCAGGACAGCACGGCGGCATCCAGGTCGGCCACCGTGTCACCGGTGCGCCGGGCGTGGAGCGCGACGAAAGGCATGCGTGCGTGCTGGGCCTGCAGGCCGCCGACGGCGCCGATCACGTCGGTGACCGGGCCGTCGGCGCGGGCCAGCAGCAGCTGCCGCCCGAGCGTGGTGCGGTTCAGCTCCCGGAGGTCGAGGCGTCGCCCCATGCGGCGCGCGCCTCAGGCGAGCCGGCGCAGCCAGCCGTGGCGGTCCGCCACCCGGCCGTACTGGATGTCCGTGAGCTCGTCGCGGATCTCCATGGTCAGCTCGCCCGGCTCCCCGCCGTTGAGCGTGTGGTCGAACGTGCCACCCGCCAGCCGGCCCACGGGGGTGATCACCGCGGCCGTGCCGCAGGCGAAGATCTCCTTGACCGAGCCGTCCGCCAGTCCGGCGGCGACCTCGGCCAGCGGGATACGGCGCTCGACGACGTCGTGGCCGCGGTCCGCCGCGAGCTGCAGGATCGAGGACCGCGTGACGCCCTCCAGGATGGAGCCTGTCAGCTCCGGCGTGTGGACCGACCCGTCGGCCATCACGAGGAACACGTTCATGCCGCCGAGCTCCTCGAGGTACAGGTTCTCGATCGCGTCGAGGAAGCAGACCTGGTCGAAGCCGAGCTTCTGCGCCTCCAGCTGGGGCAGCAGGCTCGCCGCGTAGTTGCCGCCGCACTTGGCCGCGCCGGTGCCGCCGGGGCCCGCTCGGTGGTAGTCGTCGGCGACCCAGATCGAGACCGGCTTCACGCCGCCCGCGAAGTACGGTCCCACCGGGGACGCGATGACGAGGTACTCGACCTCGGCGCTCGGCCGCACGCCCAGGAAAACCTCCGAGGCGTACATGAAGGGGCGCAGGTACAGGCTGGAGTCGGAGCTCCCGGGCACCCACGCCAGGTCCGTGCGGACCAGCGCGGCGAGCGAGCCGATGAAGTCGTCGACGCTCAGCGCCGGCAGCGCGAGGCGGTGCGCCGACCGGGCGAAGCGGGCGGCGTTGAGGTCGGGCCGGAACGTCCAGACCGAGCCGTCGGCGTGCTTGTACGCCTTGAGGCCCTCGAAGATCTCCTGCGCGTAGTGGAGCACCGCCGTGGCCGGGTCCATCTGCAGCGGGCCGTACTTCTCGATACGACGGTCGGCCCAGCCGACGTCGGCACGCCACGTGATGCGGGCCATGTGGTCGGTGAAGACCGTGCCGAACTTCGGCGCGGCCACCAGCTCGGCCCGCGCCTCGTCCGACGTGGGCGCATCGGTGCGCCGCACGTCGAACAGGGCGACGAGGTCCTCGAGCTCGGCGGGAAGGATGGTGCTGGACGTAGTCATCGTGGGGGCCTTTCACCGGGTGGACGTGGTCAAGTCTTCCACGCCCGGCCGGTTGCCGAAGGTTCCCCGGCCGGGCAAACTGCCCGGCCGACGACGACGTCGGCCGGCCAAGCGCTCAGGGCCGGGGGACGTCGTCGTACGCGTCGTACGGGACTACCCGGCCACGCGGGCCGCGAGGTCGCGACCCACCTCGGACGTCGACCGTACTCGCTCGCCGCGCTCGGCGAGGTCCGCCGCGACGGCGGCCTCCACCCGGCGCGCCTGGTCGGCGAGCTCGAGGTGGTCCAGGAGCATCGCGACGGACAGGACGGTGGCCGTGGGGTCGGCCTTGCCCTGCCCGGCGATGTCCGGAGCGGAGCCGTGCACCGGCTCGAACATCGACGGCGACGTCCGGTCCGGGTTGATGTTGGCCGACGCCGCGAGGCCGATGCCTCCCGTGATCGCCGCCGCCTGGTCGGTGAGGATGTCGCCGAACAGGTTGTCGGTCACGATCACGTCGAAGCGGCTCGGCTTCGTGGTGAGGAAGATGGTCGCCGCGTCGACGTGCAGGTAGTCGGTCGTCACGTCCGGGAAGTCGGCGTTCACGGCCTCGACCGTACGGCGCCACAGGTGGCCGGCGTGGACCAGCACGTTGTGCTTGTGCACGAGCGTCAGGTGCTTGCGGTCCCGGCGCGCGGCGCGGGCGAACGCGTCGCGGACCACGCGCTCCACGCCGAAGGCGGTGTTGACCGACACCTCGGTCGCGATCTCGTGCGGCGTGCCGACGCGCAGGGCGCCGCCGTTGCCCACGTACGGGCCCTCGGTGCCCTCGCGGACCACGACGAAGTCGATCTCGCCCGGCTCGGCGAGCGGGCTGCGGACGCCGGCGAAGAGCTTGGACGGCCGCAGGTTCACGTAGTGGTCCAGCGCGAAGCGGAGCTTGAGGAGCAGGCCGCGCTCGAGGACGCCGCTCGGCACCGACGGGTCGCCGATGGCGCCCAGCAGGATCGCGTCGTGCGTCTTGATGCGCGCCAGGTCGTCGTCCGTCAGGGTGTCGCCCGTCGCGTGCCAGCGACGTGCGCCCAGGTCGAACTCGGTGGTGGCCACCTTGACGTCCGTGCCGGTCAGGGCCGCCTCCAGGACCGCGAGACCCTGCTCGACGACCTCCGTGCCGATGCCGTCGCCTGCGACGACCGCCAGATCGATGCTCCGCGTCATGCAGTGAGACTACGTGTGCCCGAGGCACGCTGAGACGCGGGTCTCACCCCTCGGACATTTCGCCTGTGAGGACTCACTGCTCCCGGGCGGACAGGACGCAGAACTCGTTGCCGTCCGGGTCTGCCAGCACCGTCCAGGTGGCCTCGTCGGGCTGGCCCACGTCGATGATCGTCGCGCCCAGACCGACGAGCCGGGCGATCTCGGCGTCCCGGTCGTCGCTGGTGTGCGGCGCGAAGTCCCAGTGGAGCCGGTTCTTCGTGGTCTTCTCGTGCACCACCGGTACGAAGACGAACCCCGGCGGGACCCGGTGGAACTCCAGCTGCTGCGAGAGGTCCCTCGCCCACGGCGGCACGACGACGGCCTCGTCGTCGGTCTCGAAGATCACGTCCCAGCCGAGGGCCTCCGCCCACCAGCGGGCCAGCTTCTTGTGGTCGGTGGACTCGACGACGGTGGAGTACCAGCGAAGTGCCATACCTACATCGTCGGGTAGAGCAGCTCGAACCGCTCGCACAGCACCGGCATGTCGGCGGCGAACTCGCGGCCCTCGCCGAGGTTCCGGCGGAAGTATGCCTCGTGGCCCTCGCGCCACATCGCGAGCGAGCGGTCGTCCTCGCCCTCGGCCGCGGCGAAGTCCTCGGTGACCTCGTCGAACGGGACCACCTCGACCTCGGTGGTGCGGATCAGCGCGCGGGGGTGGCCGGCGCCGTCCAGGACGATGCTCAGCTCGCCCACGGTCGGCAGCTTCTCGCCGCTGTCCTCGAACTCCCAGAGCGCCGTCGAGGTGCCGGTCTTCTCGCCCGCGAGCACCGCCCCGACGAGGGCGTCGGCGAGGTCCTCGTTGTCGCCGAAGGACCAGGCGGGCGGCGCGACTGCCTCGTTCACCGTCTGGCCGATCACCACGCTCGTCTTTCCCAGGCCCGCGCGGCCGCGCGCGGTCTCCCAGAAGGACTGCACCTCGTCGGCGAGCGCCGCCTCGTCCTCGGGCACCTCCTCCGGCTCGAAGCTCGAGGGGTCGAAGTTCTGCGTCGTCTCGTCGGTCACGTGGACATCCTGCCGCATCCGGACAGGTTTGCGGGCTCCTGCTTTGCCCGACGACGAGACCGCCGGACGTCCGCCCGCCGCGACAGCGTGGGCTGCTCCCGGTAGACTGGAACACATGTTCGATGCGGTCGACGCGCTGTTCCGCGCCCTGATCAGCCCGGCCCAGGCCGGGCACTCAGGCGTGCCCGGAGCGCGATCCGCAACGGGATCCGCAGCGGTGTCCCGGACGACGTTGAGCCCGGTCTCGGCACAGGTCGACCTCACCCGGACCGATCTCGCGCGGGCCACGAGCCTGCCCGTTGTGACCTACCAGGCGGAACACGGGGTGCGGCTCGACGCCCGGCTGGCGTGCCTGGCCCCCGGCGTCCCGCTGGCGCAGGACCTCGACGGCCTGACGCTCGCCGACGTCCCGGAGAGCGTCCTCACCGAAGCGGTGTCGGGATGGGAGCGGATCCTGGCCTGGGCCGCGGCAAAGCAGGCCGAGGCCGTGGCCGAGCTCGCCGCCCGCACGAGCGGCCCCGCCCGGGAGTTCCTGGGCGACGACCTCGCGTCGATGGTGGGACAGTCGGTCACCGTCGGCCGCCACCTCGTGGGGCGCGCCCTTGCGCTCGAGGACCTGCCAGAAGTGCGGGACGCGATGCTGGCGGGACGGGTGTGCCTCAAGAAGGCCGACGCCCTGGCCTTCACTGCGTCGTTCCCCACCACCGAGGACCGCCGTTCGGCCGCCGTTCGGATCCTGGGCGACGCACCGCGGCTCGGGGTACGCGCCGTCCAGAACAGGGTGCGGGCGCTCGCGGCCTCCCTGGACACCGACGCCGCGGCGCGGTGCCGGAAGGCGGCCCGTGCCGCACGGCACGTCCAGCTCGAGCCGGTCGAGGACGGCATGGCCTATCTGACCGCCTACCTGCCCGCGGAGGACGCCGCTCTGGTCTGGTCGGCGGTCGACGACGCCGGGCACACCATCAGCCGAGCGCCTGGCGAGACCCGGACGCTTGCCCAGGCCCGTGCCGACGCGCTCGTCGCCCTCGCGACGGGGCGCCTGGTGATGACACCGGACCCCGGCGACCACCTCGGGACGGCGTCTGACGGCAGGACGGCGTCTGATGGCGAGGCCGTGGCCGACGGCGGGACTGCGTCCGACGGCGAGGCCGTGGCCGTGGGCCGGGCGGTGTCCACCGTGTCTCCGTCCAGTGCACCCCCGTCTTCTGCCCCCGAGTCCACCGACCCCCCGTGCCCTGTGCCTGCGGGCGCACCCGCGCCCGCGTCTGCGCCCGCACCCGCGTCTGCGCCCGCACCCGCACCCGCGCCCGCGCCCGCGCCGACCGTCGCGTACCGGGTCGTGCCCGTCGCAGCACGGGCCACCGCCCACATCACGGTCGCCGCCACCACGCTCCTGGGGGTGGACGACGCTCCTGGGCACCTCGCCGGCTACGGACCCGTCCCGGCGGACGTGGCCCGCATGCTGGCGGCGGACGCCACCTGGAGACGTCTGCTCACCGACCCGGCAAACGGCATCCTCACGGACTACGCCACCGCCACCTACGCGCCCGGCTCGTTGCTCCGCACTGCGGTCGAGGTCCGCGACATGACGTGTACGTTCCCGGGCTGCGACCGGCCGGCAAGGCGCTGCGACCTCGACCACATCGCCCCCTACACGCGCGCGGCCGGCGTCCCCTCCCCGGCCGCAGAACCGCAGACGCGCGCCGCGAACCTGCACGCACTCTGCCGCCGGCACCATCGCGCCAAGACGCACGCCGGCTGGACCCCCGTCCGCGACGCGACCACCGGCATCACCACCTGGCACACCCCGGCCGGGCGCACCGTCCACCGCTTGCCGGCGGCGGTCGATCCTGGGCACGACGTCGGCCCTCCGCGCGATCCAGACCCCGGGCGTCAAGCCACCGACCCGGACCGGGCCACCGGCTCCCAGGGGACCGGCGCCGTGCCGGACCTCTCCGAGTCCCCGCCGTTCTGACGCGGTGACTGCGACACGGTGACTGCGACACGGTGATGAGGCCGAGCACCAAGTCCGAGCAACGAGGCACGGCAGGTCCCCGTACCTGGCTGCCGTCCGGCCCGGACCTGCGCGTCAGTCGTCCTCGGGCGGGACCTCCTCCGGCTCCATGGTGTTCGGCTCGTCGCTCGCGGTCGCGCCCAGCCCCTCGTCCGACAGGTCCGAGGCGTCCTTCTCGGTGCGGTCGTCGTCCTCGCGGCTGCGGTCGTCGGTCTCGCTCATCAGAGCCTCCTCGTCCTCACGGTCCGAGCGTCCTCACGGTCCGAGCGTCCTCACGGTCCGAGCCCAGCGTCCAGCCGCGTCCCTCCACCTGCAAGTCCTCGGGAGCGGACGCCCGAGGTCGAGCGGCCGGTGCGGCGGTGGACGGCGAGCGAGCGGGCCGAGGCGCTCGTAGCGTGAGCGGATGACACCCGTTGGGAGAGCTGTCGACCGCGCGATCGGCGTCTATCAGCGGCGCATCTCTCCGCGAAAAGGTTGGCGCTGCGCCCACGCGGCCCTGACCGGTGGCGCGTCGTGCTCGGGAGCCGTGCGCGAGATCCTCGCCCGGAGAGGCCTCGCGCGGGGGGCGGCGCCGACCGCTGTCCAGTTCCTGGCGTGCTACCAGGCGGCCCGGCTGCTGGCGTCGACGGACGTGCGCGGCGTCTGCTGCTGCGGGCCGATCCCGATCCCGTTCGGCTTCAGGACACCGCACCGGCGCCGCGGCCCGCACTGAGCCGTGCCGCACTGAGACCTGCACTGAGCCCCGCACCGGGACCGCCGCCGAGACCAGCCCGAAACACACCAACGGCGGAGCACACCCCCGCGAGGGGGCACGCTCCGCCGTCGGGCAGAGGTCGGGCGGTGAAGGTCAGCGCGCGGCCGAGCCCTCCACGTAGTCCGAGTCCGTCGGCTTGATCCAGGCGAACATCTTGCGCAGCTCGCGGCCCGTGGCCTCGATCGGGTGCTGCTCACCCTTGGCACGCAGCTCCTTGAACTCCGGCGCGCCGGCGTCCTGGTCCCCGATGAAGCGGGCGGCGAAGGCGCCCGACTGGATGTCCGCGAGGACCTCCTTCATGTTCTCCTTCACCACGGGCGAGATCACGCGCGGGCCGGAGACGTAGTCGCCGTACTCGGCCGTGTCGGACACGGACCAGCGCTGCTTGGCGATGCCGCCCTCGACCATGAGGTCGACGATCAGCTTCAGCTCGTGCAGAACCTCGAAGTACGCGACCTCGGGCTGGTAGCCGGCCTCGGTGAGGACCTCGAAGCCGTACTGCACCAGCTGCGACGCGCCACCGCAGAGGACGGCCTGCTCACCGAACAGGTCGGTCTCGGTCTCCTCGGTGAAGGTGGTCTTGATGCCGGCGGCGCGCAGGCCACCGATCGCCTTGGCGTAGGACAGGGCGAGGTCCCAGGCGGAGCCCGACGCGTCCTGCTCGACGGCGACGATCACGGGCACGCCGCGGCCGTCCGCGTACTCGCGGCGCACGAGGTGGCCCGGGCCCTTGGGGGCGACCATGACGACGTCGTGGCCGGCCTCGGGCTTGATGTAGCCGAAGCGGATGTTGAAGCCGTGCCCGAAGACGAGCGCGGCACCGTCCTTCAGGTTCGGCGCGATGTCCTCGGCGTACACGTGCCGCTGGACCTGGTCGGGCGCGAGGATGACGACCACGTCGGCGTCGGCGACGGCCTCCGCCACCCCCGCGGTCTTGAGGCCCTGGTTCTCGGCCTTCTCCCGGGACGGGGAGCCCTCGCGGAGGCCGACGGTGACGTCGACGCCCGAGTCGCGCAGGTTGAGGGAGTGCGCGTGACCCTGGCTGCCGTAGCCGATCACCGCCACCTTCTTGTGCTGGATGATCGACAGGTCGGCGTCGTCGTCGTAGAACAGCTCAGCCACGGTGGGTGCTCCTTGGTTCGGTGGTCCGGCGGACCGGTGTGGTTCGGTGGTGATGGATGACGCGATGGGTGTTACGCCGTCCGGGCGACGCGTTCGAGCGCCCGGTCGGTGATGGACCGGGCGCCGCGGCCGATGGCCAGGGTCCCGGACTTGACGATCTCGCGGACGCCGTAGGGCTCGAGAGCCGACAGCAGGGCGTCCAGCTTGGCGCCGGTGCCCGTGGCCTCGATGACCACGGAGTCGGGGACCACGTCCACGACGCGGGCCCGGAACAGCTCGACGACCTCGAGCACGCCGGCGCGCGAGGCGCCGTCGGCCCGGACCTTGACGAGCAGCAGCTCGCGCTGGACCGACGACTCGGCGTCGAGCTCGACGATCTTGATCACGTGGATCAGCTTGTTGAGCTGCTTGGTGACCTGCTCGAGGGGGTGCTCGTCAACGTCGACGACCACCGTGATGCGCGAGATCTCCTCGTGCTCCGTGGGGCCGACGGCCAGGGAGTGGATGTTGAACGCACGGCGGGCGAACAGCCCGGCGACCCGCGTGAGGACGCCTGGCTTGTTCTCCACCAGCACGGACAGGATGTGACGGCTCATGGGTTCGGTCCTCAGTCCTCGCGGTCCCACGCCGGGGAGATCCCGCGGGCGTACTGGATGTCGTCGTTGCTCACGCCCGCGGCGACCATGGGCCAGACCATGGCGTTGCGGGAGACGGTGAAGTCGACCACCACCGGGCGGTCGTCGATCTCGTTGGCGCGCTTGATCGCGGCGTCCACGTCGGCAAGGCTCTCCACGCGGATGCCCTCGCACCCGTAGGCGTCGGCGAGCTTCACGAAGTCGGGCACGCGGGCGGTGCCGTGGCCGGTGTGGAGGTCGGTGTTGGAGTAGCGCTCGTTGTAGAACAGGGTCTGCCACTGGCGCACCATGCCGAGCGACGAGTTGTTGATCACCGCCACCTTGATGGGGATGTCGTTGATGGTGCAGGTGGCGAGCTCCTGGTTGGTCATCTGGAAGCAGCCGTCGCCGTCGATCGCCCACACGGTGGCGTCGGGCCGGCCCACCTTGGCGCCCATGGCCGCGGGGACCGAGTAGCCCATGGTGCCGAGGCCGCCCGAGTTGATCCACGTGCGCGGGTGCTCGTACCGGATGAACTGCGAGGCCCACATCTGGTGCTGGCCCACGCCGGCCACGTACACGGCGTCCGGGCCGGTCAGGGCCCCGATGCGCGAGATGACGTGCTGCGGGGACAGGTGGCCGTCCTCGGGCTCGGTGAAGCCGAGGGGGTAGGTGCTGCGCCACTCGTCGCACTGGCGCCACCACCCCTCGAGGTCGGGCTTGCCCTGGGCGGTGTGCTCGCGCTCCAGCTCGGGCAGCAGCTCGGCGATGACCTCACGCAGGTCGCCCACGATGGGCACGTCGACGGCGCGGTTCTTGCCGATCTCGGCCGGGTCGATGTCCGCGTGCACGATCGTCGCGTGGGGGGCGAAGCTCGACAGCTTGCCGGTCACGCGGTCGTCGAAGCGGGCGCCGAGCGCGAAGATCAGGTCGGCCTTCTGCAGGGCCGCGACGGCCGGCACCGTGCCGTGCATGCCGGGCATGCCGAGGTGCTGCGGGTGGCTGTCGGGCACCGCGCCGCGGGCCATGAGCGTGGTGATCACGGGCGCACCCGAGAGGTCCACGAGCCGGCGCAGCAGGTCCGCGGCGTCGGCGCGGACCACGCCGCCGCCCACGTACAGCACGGGCCGGCGGGACGTCGCGAGCAGGCGCGCCGCCTCCTTGATCTGCTTCGCGTGCGGCTTGGTCACCGGGTGGTACCCGGGCAGCTGCAGGTCCTGCGGCCAGGAGAAGCTGGTCATGGCCTGCATCGCCGACTTGGCGATGTCCACCAGCACCGGTCCGGGCCGGCCCGTCGACGCGATGTGGAACGCCTCGGCGATGACGCGCGGGATCTCGTCCGGGTTGGTCACCAGGTAGGAGTGCTTCGTGATCGGCATCGTGATGCCGACGATGTCCGCCTCCTGGAAAGCGTCGGTGCCGATCGACGCCGCGGCCACCTGTCCCGTGATCGCGACCATCGGGATCGAGTCCATGTGCGCGTCCGCGATGGGCGTGACGAGGTTGGTGGCGCCCGGGCCCGACGTCGCCATGGTCACGCCGACCTTGCCCGTCGCGTGGGCGTAGCCGGACGCGGCGTGGCCGCCGCCCTGCTCGTGCCGCACGAGGATGTGGCGAAGTCGCGTGGAGTCCATCAGCGGGTCGTAGGTGGGCAGGATGGCGCCACCGGGGATGCCGAAGACGATCTCCGCCCCGACCTCCTCGAGGGAGCGGACGATCGACTGTGCGCCGGTCACCTCCTCGGTGACGCGGTCGCCGTCGGCCACGGGGGCGAGCGCCCCTGTCGGCCGCCCGACGCTGCGGGAGCGCAGCTCCGCGCGGACCTCGGCGCGGGCCTCCGCACGAGCGGCGACCTGCGAGGGTGTCGGTGTGCCTGCCATCGGTGTCTCCTGCCGTCGCACCCCTGCGAACAGGGGCTCTTGCGAACCATCGTGACAACAAAAAGCCCCTCGGTCCTCGGGGAGGAGGACGGTCGAGGGGTGAGCGCGCTGACGAAGCCTGTGCGGTGGCCTCAGCCGGCGCGCCCAGGAAGTACTACGAGGATGATCGTCTGCACGTCCCGCACACTACGCCGATGTGCCGGGCGTGTCACGTGCCGGGCCCAGCGTCCCAGCATGCGAGACCGGCGGGTCCCGGGAAGCGGCTGCCGGAGGTCCGTCAGACCACGTCCCGGCGGCGGAGCACCACCCCGGCGACCAGCACGAGGACCACGGCGGCACCGAGGAGGAACGCGGCGGCGTTGACGTCGCCCTCGATCACCAGCGAGGGCAGCTTCGCCGAGAACGTCCACCGCCACAGCTCCGACGAGACCAGCTCGACGAGCCCGACCTCCACCACGACGAACCACGCGACGACCGCGCCGATCACGGCCGTGACCCGCTGGAGGAGGACGCCGAGCGCCACACCCGCGAGGGCGGCCAGCACCCCGGCGAGCAGGAGCGCCAGGCCCGTCTGGAAGAGGCCGACCCACACGTAGGTCCCGATGGCCCCGAGCCCGCCGACGACCCGCCGCACGAGGTACGCGCCCCCGGCGAGCACGGCATAGGCGACGGCGAGCACGACCATGGCGCCGAGGGCCGCGGCCGCCAGCCTGCTGGCGAGCACCCGGCCCCGTCGCGGCTCGACGGTGAGCCACAGCCCCAGGGCGCCCGTCCCGGTCTCGGCCGTCACGAGGGTCACACCCGCCGCGAAGGCGAACACGAGCAGGACGGGCGCGTGCGCACGGACGACGTCGGCCGCCCCGGCGAAGTCCTCAGGACGGCTCGCCACCACGAGGCCCACGACCAGCGCATACAGCACCGTCGCGAGCGCGCACCAGCGGACCGCCCGACGCGCGCCGAACCGGCGCAGCTCCACCCCCAGCAGCCGCATCACGCCGCACCACCCTTCTTCTCCGGACCGTTGGCCGGCTTGTGCTTGCTCTGCCCGTTCTGTGACGGCGTGGGCTTGACCCCGGGCGGCAGCGTGCCGCCCGGCCTCACCCGCCCGGGCGGGTCGGCGGGCTTCGGGGCGTCCTCGGGCGAGGACTTGTCCGCCGCGGACGCCTTGACGGCGGGCTTGGGCTGGGCGGACGCGGCGGGCTTCTGTTCCGGCGCGGTCTTCGAACCCGGCCCGGTCTTGGAACCCGGCTCCGTCTTCGGTCCCTGCCCCGTCCTCGGCTCGGGCCCGCCCGGCTTGGATCCCGGCCCCGCCTTCGGTCCCGGAGTCTCCAGCCTGGCTGCGGCGGCCTTCGCTGCCGCGGCGGCAGGCTTCGGCGTCGGCGCCTCGGCCTGCTTGGTCGCCACAGGCCTCACGACGCCGCCCGACGGCGCTGCCGCGCCCGCGAGCCGCAGGAGCACCCCCGCGAGATCCTCCCGCTGCGGCACCAGCTCGCTCACCCACAGCTTCTGGCGCGCGAGGGCGCGGGTGACATCGGCGGGATCCGCGATGCCGTCCACCACGACGACCTCGCCCTCCGTCCGGACATGCTCCACGCCCGCTCCCCGCAGCACCTCCGCCGCCCGGCCTGCCAGGGCGGGCTCGGCGACGCGGGCACGGACGGTGACCCTGCCGTCACCGAGCAGGTCGGCGACCGGGCCTTGGGCGACGAGCCGCCCCTCGGCGAGGACCGAGACCGTGTCCGCGAGCTGCTGCGCTTCCGCCAGCACGTGGCTGGTCAGCAGCACGGTGCAGCCCTGGTCCGCCAGGTTGCGCACCAGGCTCCGGACGTCGCGCACCCCGGCAGGATCCAGGGCCGACGTCGGCTCGTCGAGGACCAGGAGCTCCGGGTCACGCAGGAGCGCCGCCGCCACGGCGAGACGCTGCACCGCCTCAGCCGAGTAGGTGCCGAACAGGTCGGCGGCACGGTCGGTCAGCCCCGCCAGCTCCAGCACCTCGTCCACCCGCGCTCGCGGCACCCCGGCCGCCGCCGCGAGCAGCGTGAGGCTGCGCCGGCCCGAGAAGCCCGGGAAGAACCGCCGGCCCTCCAGGACGACCCCCGTCCGCTCCGCCACCTCGGCCAGCCGGTCCGGGACCGGGACACCGAAGACGCGGATCGCGCCGGCGTCCGGCCGCGCCAGGCCCAGGAGCATGCGCACCGTGGTGGTCTTTCCCGCACCGGCGGGCCCCAGCAGACAGTGCACCCCGCCGGTCGGTACCCGCAGGTCGAGGCCCTCGACGGCCACCAGGCGCCCGCGCGCCGTGCGGAACGTCTTGCGCAGGCCGAGGGTCTCGATCGCCAAGCCGGGATTCACCCGCCACAGGGTAGGGCATTCCCGTTGAACGCGGGCACTTCCCCCTCAGGCGGACACATCGCCCGACTTCAGGCGCCGTCGATCACCACGAGACCGCGCCACGGACCGACGTCGGCGGCGGGTCCACACCGAGGCGCTCGCGGAGGACCGTCAGGTCGTAGGTGCGCTCCAGGGCCAGATGGCTGATCGCGTACCGCGACAGGCGCGGCTCCCGCTGCAGCCAGTGGGCGACACGCTCGCTGACCGCCGCGGCGCGCCGCGCGACGACGAGCGGCACCGACACCACGCGCACCCGGCGGAAGCGGGCGAACAGCAGCAGCTCCACCGCGTCGCGCAGCACCACCGGTTCGGCGTCCGCCACGTTCGCGACCAGCGGCACGCCCGCCGCCCGCTCGGGCTCCACGTCCGCGACGAGCGCAGCCCGCACCGCCGCCACCAGCGTGTCCACGTGCGTGAGGTGCTGCAGCACGTCGCCGCCCCCGGGCAGCGGCAGCCACCGGCCCACCACCGCCCGCTCCAGCCGGGGCAGGAGCGTGGTGTCCCCCGGCCCGTAGACGGCGTGCGGGCGCAGCACCACCACAGGCCCGCGGTCCTCGCGCGCCGCGTCCGCGGCCAGGTACCGCTCCGCCTGCGCCTTGGTCCGGGCGTACGCGTTGAGGTACGCCGCCACGGGGGCCTCGTCCTCGCTCGCCCGGACGCTCGGCCGCGCCGGGTCGTACACGCTGCCCGACGACACGTGCACGAACCGCGCCTCCGGGAACGTCTCCCGCACCGCCCGCGTGCCCTCCACGTTGACGAGCCACGAGCGGGCGTGGGACCCGCCGTCGCCCACCGCCGCGCCGCAGTGCACCACGGCGTCCACCTCGCCCGGGTGGGCCTCCTTGAGCAGCGGCCCGTCCAGGAGGTCCCACAGCAGGTGCCCGACGACGGAGGAGCCGCCGCCACTCCCGTCGGCCCACCCCGGGGCGGTCCCCGCCCGGGCGACCCGGACGCCGTCGGGCAGCCACCGCGGGGCGCGGCGCGAGAAGGTGACCACCTCGTGGCCGTCCGCGGCGAGGCCGCGCGCGACCGCTCCCCCCACGAACCCGGACGCACCCGTCACCGCGACCCTCATGCGCGGGCCCCCTCGAGGAGAGGCGCCGCGAGCGCCGCGAGGACCCGGCGGTCCGGCTTGCGGGACCGGCCGTGGAGCGGCACGTGAGAGGCCTCGACCACGAGGTCGGGCAGGGCGCCGTGGTCGAGCACCCCGGGCAGCGCGGCCGCCACCGAGCGAGCGAGCGGCGTTCCTGGCGTGAGCGCCGGCTCGCCCTCCGCCCGGCCCGCGGCCGTGGGGGTCACGACCAGCACGACCCGCTCGTCGCCGTCGGGCACCGGGACGCCCACGAGGAGCGCGTCCCCGACGCCCGGCAGCTCGCGGACCCGCGGCTCGAACAGCCCCGGATAGATGTTCAGGGTGCCGCGGATGATCATGTCGCGGGTGCGGCCCACCAGGACGATGCGCCCCTCGTCGTCGAGCCAGGCCAGGTCGCCCGTGCGGTGCTCGCGGACCGGCGGCGCGCCGGCGTCGAGGTCAGCGAGGTAGCCCGCCATGAGCGACGGGCCCGACAGCACCAGCTCGCCCACCACCCCGCCCGGGTTGTCGTCGGCGTCGTCGGCGCCCGAGACGTCGAGCACCGCCGAGATCCCGGCCAGGGGCGCGCCCACGAGGTCGCCGTCCACGTCGGCCGCCACCTTTTCCGAGGCCTCGACCACCGCAGCCGGGAGGATCTCCGTGGCGCCGTACACGGCGAGCCACCGCGTGCCCGGCAGGATCCGCTGCGCGCGCTCCAGCAGCGCACGCCGCACCGGCGCGGCGCCCAGCAGGAGCGTCCGGGGTCCGGCGCTCGCGGCGTCGCCTGAGCCCAGCGCACCCGCCTCGATCGCGTCGAGGTATGCCGTCGCGTCCGCCGGGACGAGGAACGACGCGTCCGCCCCCGCCACGCCACGCGCGAAGGCGGCCGGGTCCTGTGCGGGGGTGCGGGCGGGGATCTCCCAGGTGCCGCCCGCGAGGAGCGTGGGGAGGCCGAGGAACATCTGGTCCGTGTGCACCACCTGCCCCGCACGCAGGTCCACCACCTGGCGGAACAGGTCGAGCGCGCCGCCGAGCGTGCGGGTCGTGTGCACCACGGCCCGGGGGTCGGACGTGGTGCCCGACGTGAACACGACCAGCGCCTCGGCGTCCGCCCGCCCCTCGCCCGCCCCGCGCTGCGGGCCCGGCAGCCGTTCCGGCTGCGGGGAGGGGCGCGTGCCGCGAACGCCCGCGAGGCTCGAGACCCGCCGGGCGCCGCGCGGGACGCCCGGCAGCCAGGAGCCGGAGTACAGGTGCCGCAGGGGCAGGCGGCCGTAGTCGGGCAGCAGGAGCCCCCGCGAGCGGGCGACGCGGCGCAGCAGGCCCGACGACGCCGCGTACAGCAGCGCCTCCGTGGCCGCCCAGCGGGGCCGCGCCGCCGCGATCCGGGCGGCGAAGAGCTCGGGCGTGGAGCCCGGGTCCACGAACACGATCGACCCGCCCGCCCGCAGCACCGCGAGGCAGAGCAGCACGCCCTCGGGCCGCGGCCGGATGCTGAACAGCACGCGGTCGCCGGGGACCATCCCGTCGGCGCGCAGGGCGTCCGCCGTCGCCTCGACGGCGGCGGCCAGGGCGCCGTACGTGACCTCCTCGGCCTGCCCGGCCCGTGGGCCGAGCCGCTCGGCCCACGGCGCGAGCCGCCCGAGCACGCCCGGGCCGCCGAGCCGGCGCAGCGCCACCGTGGACGGCGCGATCCGGTCGCCGACAGCCCCCAGCAGGGTGTCGACGAAGTGGTCGGTCGTGGTCACGCGTCCTCCAGGGCGGGCGCTAAGGCATCAGGGGTACAGCTCACGTCGAGCCGGTCGTAGGCGGGCACGAGCACGCCCCGGGCGGCCCGGCGACCCACCACGCGGGGCAGGAGGCCCTGCGCGGCGAGCGGCGCGAGGGCGTCGAGCACCGCGTCGACGTGCGCCATCGCGAGGGGCATGCCGAGGCAGAAGTGCGGCCCGGCGCCGAACCACAGGTGCCGCACGGCCGGGTCCACCGGCCGGTCGGGGTCGAACCCGCCCGCGGCCCGGCAGCAGTTCACCGTCGCGATGACCACCCGGTCCCCCGGCCGTACGTCGACCCCGCCCACGCTCGCCGGCTCCCGGACCGCCCGGAGCATCGCCGGGGTGGGCACCGTCACGCGCAGCGCCTCCTCGACCACCCGGCGGCGCTCGTCGGCCCCCGCGGCGAGGAGGCGACCGGTCCAGCCCGTGTCGTGCGCGATCGCCAGCAGGCGGGGCACCAGCGACTGCACCGTCTCCGTCCCGGTCAGCACGAACGCGCCGACGGCGCCCATCGCCTCCCGCTCGCTGAGCCCGAGGGCCCGCATGCGGCCCGGCACCGTGGCCGGGTCGCCGTCGCGGTAGGCCGCCCGGGCGGGCTCGGTCAGCTCGCCGAGGACCCGGCGGGCCGCCGCCACCTGCGCACGGGTCAGGCCGCGCCGGTGCAGCCGGACCATGCCGGTCACCGCCTGCGCCCGGGCCATGGAACCGCGCACTGCGGCGTCGGTCGGCGGCAGGCCCACCATCCCGCAGATGACCGTCCCGGCGAGCGCGCTCACCGTCTGCGCCAGGTCGACGGTGCGGCCCTCGGCGAGCCGGGAGACGGCGTCGGCCAGGGGACCGGCCTGCGCGGCGGACCCGGCGTGCCCCGAGCCTGCCACCAGGTCGGCAGTCCCGCCCGGCCCCGCCGCGCCGACCAGCTCGCGCACCGCACGCGGCGAGAACAGCGGCCCGAGGGTGCGCCGCAGCGCGGCGTGCTCGGCGCCCTCCATGTTGAGCAGCACGGACGGCCCCAGCACGGGCGTCCAGAGGTCCGACGGCGCCCCCGGCCCCACCTTCGAGAACCGCGCCGTGTCGAGCAGCACCTGGCGCGCGGTCGCGGCGTCGTTCACCACGACCCCGATGCGGGGCACCCGCACCACGGGCCGACGCCGGAGGGCCCGCAGCGCCGGGTAGGCGAGCGGGTGCGCGGCGCGCTGGACGCGTTCCTCCCAGGCAGCCTCGGCGCCGGGACCGGTGCCGAGGGCAGGCGACCCGCTTGGCACACTTTTAGCTGTGACCGGGGAGCTCACCGGATGTCGACCATCTCGGGCCGGTACCGGTGGTCGGCGTACCAGCCGAGCGTCCGGACCAGTCCCCACGCGTGCACCCGCCGCGTCGACGCGCGCACCCACACCTCAGGGTGCTCGGCGTACCGCGTGGTGAGGCGGCGCACGGCGTTGACCAGCGCGCGGTCCTCGTGCACGTCCTCGATGCGCGTGCGCGGGAACCCGCCCGCGGCCTCGTACAGCGCGGCGGTGATACCGAGGTTGCACCCGGGCGCCATGACGTACGGGCCGAGGTAGCCGTCGTCCCGGTTGCCGGGCCGGATCTTGCCGAACGCGCTCGCCACGGCCAGCGCCGTCGACAGCACGCCCTGCTGGAACCGCGACACGGGCCGGTCGTCGGTGCGCGGCACCAGCCGCCCGGCGACCAGCTCGTCCCCCGACGCGAACGCCTCCCGCATGCGCCGCGTCCACTCCGGCGGGGGCAGGCAGTCGGCGTCGGTGCGGGCGAGCACCTCGGCGCCGCCCGCGATCGCGGCGCGCATACCGGTGTCCGCGGCGGCGCCGGTGCCCTTCTCGGGCTCGGTGACCACGCGCCAGCGGGTCCTGCCCAGCTCGGCGATCACCGCCCGCACCACGTCGCCCGTGCCGTCCGACGACCCGTTGTCCACGACGACGAGGTCGAAGTCGTCGTCCTCCTGCGCGTGCAGGGCCTCGAGAGTGGCGCGGATGCCGTGCGCCTCGTCCCTGGCCGGGACCACGACGCCGAGCCGGGCCCGGGCCGCCGGTACAGGGGTCTCGCCGGAGGGTTGGCGTGTCGTCCGGGTCACCTCGACAGACTAGTGGTGCGCAGGCGTCCGGGGCGGCACGAACGCCTCATCTCTCACGCAGCATCTCGAGCGGCGTGCGCCGCAGCATCGCCGAGGACGCGAGGCCGTCCGCCACCACGAGGGCGGTGACCATCAGGAGCGCCGTCAGCCCGACGTCCACCACCGACAGGGAGGGTACGAGCCGGGAGTCCCCGAACAGCTGGGCCCCGTCCCCGACGGGGATGCCCACCAGCGCCGTGACCACCACCGTGACGAGCGCCGCGGCCGTGCCCGCCCCCACCATCCCGAGCCCTCTCCCGAGGGTCTGGAGCATGGACACGGTCCGCAGGGCACGCGGTCCGAACCCCATCGCGCGCAAGGCTGCCAGCTCGTGCCGCTCGCGGCGCACGGCGAAG
The DNA here is from genome assembly GCF_003946865.1 of Antribacter gilvus. Lineage (GTDB taxonomy): Bacteria > Actinomycetota > Actinomycetes > Actinomycetales > Cellulomonadaceae > Antribacter > Antribacter gilvus. Next base: position 33,371 of record NZ_QXTH01000011.1, on the reverse strand, counting down.
GCAACGATGTTGCCCGTGAGCACCGCCGAGACCAGCGCCGTCACGACGACAAGGATCCACATCACCGCGCGCTGCGCCGACTGGATGACGTAGATCAGGTCGGCGGTCTGCGCGGCGGTCTCGAACCGGACGTCGTCGCCGGTGTGCGCGGCGAGGGCGGCGGCCGCGTCGTCCGGGTCCGTCCCGTCGGAGAGCGTGACGAGCAGTTGGGTCGCCGCGTCGGACCGGTCGAGGATGTCGCGCACGTCGTCCAGGTCCATCACGACCTGCGAGGTCCGGAAGAGCCCGAACCGGGTCGAGTCGTAGACGCACGAGACGCGTCCGGTCACCTCGAGGCTGTCTGCGGCGGCGCCTGCCAGGGAGAGGCGAACGGTGTCGCCGACCGCGACGTCGAGCTCGTCCACGAGCGTCTCGGTGACGCACACGTCGCCAGGCCGGGACGGTGGTTCGCCGTCGAGAGCCGCGTAGCCCTCGTGGCCGAACCGCGCGGCGACGACGAGGACCCCCGCCTGCTGCGTGCCGGACTCCACGCGCGCAGCGACGTTGAGCCGGGTGCGGACCTCCTCCACGTCCGGCAGGCCGGCGAGGTCCGCGGCCACCTCGTCGCTGTCGACGACGAACCGCACGGCGTCGGACTGGGGGCTGAGCATCGAGTAGTCGTACCCCGGGGCGAAGGCTGAGACGTCGCCGCTGATCACGTCACGGGCCGACGTCGTCATGACCGTCGACATCGCGTTGATGGCCGCGAAGCACAGCAGCAGACCGTACGTCGCCACGGCGACCGCCAGGAACGTGCGCCTCCCTCTCCGGTCGAGGCGGGACCGGGCACGCGCCATGTGCCAGAGGTAGCCGAGTCTCACCCGCGTGCCGCCGGGTTCCCCGCCAGCCGGCGCGCGTCGCCGGAGTCGGTCGCGACCGCGCCGTCCACGAGGTGCACCACCCGTCGTCCGGCAGCGATCACCCGCTCGTCGTGGGACGACGTGACGATCGTGATGCCCCGCTCCTCGTTGATCTCCCGGAACAGCCGGAGCACCTCCGTGGCGTTGGGCCCGTCGAGGCTCGCCGTCGGCTCGTCGGCCACCACGACCGACGCCGCGGACGCGACGGCGCGGACGACGGCGACCCGCTGCTGCTGGCCGCCCGACAGCCGGCCGGGGAGGGCGCCCGCCTTGTCGGCGAGGCCCACGCGTTCCAGGAGCTCCTCGGCCTCCCGCCGCACCGCCGCCGTCACCCGGCCCTGGAGCCTGCGCTGCAGCAGGATGTTCTCCAGCACCGGGAGCGAGGACACCAGGTTGGACCTCTGGAAGACGAACCCGATGTGGTCCCTGCGGAAGTCGGCCAGCGTCTGGCCGGACAGGGAGCCGAGGTCCGTGCCGTCCACCCGGATCGTCCCGGACGTCGGCGAGTCGAGCGCACCGATCAGGTTCAGCAGCGTGGTCTTCCCCGAGCCGGAGGGGCCCGCGAGCACGACGAACTCCCCGCGCTCGACACGGAGACTGACGTCCCGAGCGGCGACCACCACCTCGCCGCCCCCCGGATAGGCCTTGGTGACGTTCTCGACGTCGATCATCGGCGACCTGTCGTCATGCGCTGAGCTCCAGAAGTTCGAGGACCGGCCGGTTGCTGATCGAGCGGATCGGCGCCCAGAGGACGGCGACGGAGAGCACGAGCCCGATGCCGAACGGCACGAGGTACGCCCACCAGGCAGGCATGAGACGGAGCGTCGTCGCCCCGACGGCGAACGTGAACGCGTCCGCGGTGGACGTGACGCCGACCGCGTTCACGACGAGGATCGCGACCGTGGCGATCCCCGCGGCAAGCGTGAACCCCACGCCGTACTGCAGCACCACCTCGAACAGGAACGTGCGGCGCACCCGGGCCGGCGACATCCCGGTCACGCGCAGGATGGCGACGTCGCGGAGCCGTGCGAGCAGCGCGGCGTACACGAGCGACGTCAGCCCCAGGCAGACCACGAGGAACATGAAGGTGAAGGCCGAAACGAGGAGGATCCCCCAGATCCGGGGTCCGAGCTCGAGCGCGGACCACGGCGTGGCGGTCCACGGTGACACCGTCGCGGTCGCCCCGTCCGTCGAGAGGTCCGCCGCCGCGTCCTCGAGCGCCGCGCCCACCGCGTCGGTCTCGGGGGCGTCGACGAGCACCTGGTTGACCCGCTCCGCGTCGCCGAAGACGTCCTCCGCGAGGGACGCCCGGTCCACGAGCACCCAAGTGGCGAGGACGAAGCTCGGGTTCTCGGGGACGACGACCCGCGAGACCGTCAGGACGCCCGCGAACGACCCGGCACGCAGCTCCACCTCGTCGCCCTCGGCGAGCCCGAGCTGGGCGGCGACCTCGCGGTGCACCACGACGTTCCCGGGCCCGAGGTCGGTCTGGGTGACGTCGAAGCTTCGCGCAAGCACCGCCTCGTCGGCGAGGTCCACGCCCACGATCGTCGCCGTCGCGCTGCCGGGCCGCGCCGGGTCGTGCGTCCCGCCCGCGGGCACCAGCGTGGCCGGCACCTCGAGACGCATCCGCACCGACGCCGCCCCCACGCGCTCGCCGAGCCCGGCCGCGTCCGCCTCGCCCAGCCTGAGGGCGTCGTCCCGCGTGGCCGGCTCCAGGAGCCAGGGTGCCCCGATCGTCCCGAACAGCAGCCGGTCGGCGTTCTGCGCGATCGTCGCCACGAACGACATGGCCACGACGAACAAGGAGAGGCCGAGCGCGACCATCGTGACCACGCCCACGGCCTCGCGCCAGTGGTGCGTCAGGTCTCGTAGGGCGATCCGGGCGATCACGAGGGCAGCGTCACCAGCGCACCACCATGGCGCCGATGCTGATGCCCCCGGCCAGGCCCACGAGCATCACGACGTCCCCGCGCCGGAGGCGGCCGGTCTCGAGCGCCGTGACGAGCTGCAGGGGCAGGGTGGCCGACGCGACGTTGCCACGGTCGGCCACCGTGAGGATGGTGCGGTCGTCCGGCACGCCGAGGGCGCGGTGCACGTCCGCGAGGTAGGCCACGGCGACCTGGTGCACCGCGACCAGCGCGACGTCGTCCCAGGTCATCCCCGCGCGGTCCAGCGCCTCGTGCACCGTGCCGGGGCCCAGCGCGAGGAACGCGTCGCGCAGGCGCGACCCGTCGATCTCGAAGTAGGTGCGCTCCGGGTCGCGCGGGTGCACGGTGCCGCCGCCGGGCAGCATGCCCACGTCCCAGTGCTGCGACTCGGCCGCGAAGGCGGAAGCCAGGATGCCCGACGGCGCGTGCGCCGCCCCTCCCTGGGGGTTGCCCGCCCGGTCCTCGCCTCCGAGGTCCTCGCCCACCAGGGCCGCGAGCTCGGCGTCGAGGTCCGTCGCTCCGGGCGGGACCAGGCCGGGCGCCCCGGGACCGCCGGCCGCCCGCGGGACCGCCTCCACGAGGACGGCGGCGCCGGCGTCGGACATGGTGTAGCCCGGCGCCGAGAGCGCGTAGGTGGCCCGGTCCGGAACGTCCCAGCGGACGGCGCGCGACGGCGCCTCGCCGCTCACGACCAGGACGCGGCCGTAGCGGCCCGTGCCGATGAGCGCCTCGGCCACCTCGATGCCGTTGAGCACGGAGTTGCAGGCGTTCTTCACGTCCATGACGGGGGCCCGCACGCCGAGCTTGGCAGCGACGATGTGGCACGTGGCGGGCTCGACCATGTCCTGGCTCGCGGAGGCGAAGATGAGGAGGTCCAGGTCGTCGGGGGTCAGGCCCTCCGCCGCGAGGAGGCGGCGGGCGGCGCCGACGGCGAGGTCGGACGCCTGCTCGTCGTCGGCCAGCACGTGGACCGTGTGGACGCCCGTCAGCCGGGAGACCATCGGGACCCGCGGCGCGACGCCGGGGTTGCGCGCATGGAGCTCACGCTCGGCCTCGCGCACGTCGACCGTCCGGACCGGGAGGTGCACGGCGACGGCCGCGATGCGGGCTACGGGAGTGGGCGCGCTGGCCTGGTGGGCGACCGGAGCGGGCGGGGCGAGCGGCGCGGCGGCCGGATCGGGGAGCACTCGGCACAGCGTAGCGGTGAGGATGGGCGCAGGGCTGTGAGCGTGAACCGACACGGCGCCTTCCTGCGACAGGAGGCCCGCTCTCAGGGCCGCCGTCCGTGAGGTGCGACAGCTGGAAGTGCGTTCACATGAAGCTCCAACGAGATCCCCCGGGTGCAGAGCTCGCCGACGCCCACCTGGAACCACTCCCAGCCGGATCGCCAAGCCGCCCCGATCAGCACGCCTGCTCCGAGGCCGGACCGCCACAAAGGCTATCGATTCCGACCGCCCTCTTTGCGCCTCTTCGCACGAACAGAGGCGTCCCCCGGAACATCCCGAGCTTCGGGCGGCACGAGCCATCCGGGCCATGCGAACTCGCGTTCAACCCGCTCCCACAACACTAGAATTATCCATAGTGACGCGAGAGGGACGGCTACCACGACAAAGTTATCGTATAGGTAATGCTTGCCGACAATTCCGCCTATCAGTGCGAAGAGGGCAAAAGGGAGTATCAGCATAAACCTGTGCGCAAAGGTCCGTTGGTGTCCGCGGAGTTCAGTGTCATGCCCGCCGAATGGGGAGTGGCGCAACGAACTGGACGCACGCACTACACCGAATACCAAAAAGGAAACAGCTAGGATGCCGATCAACACACCGAGAATTCGGTAGATGAGATCTCCCGACAATTCGATCACTCGATCCACCCCTCACGTCGCCAATATGCTTCAAGCACGATCTCGTTCGTAAAATCCCCGGCGACGCCACCAAGGGCACCGCCCGCCCAACCCCCGAGCCCTGCACCGACGACGCCGCCGACCACCCCACCGCCGATTGTACCTACGATTGGCAGCTCGACAGTCCCAAGACCTGCACCAAGCGCCGAACCAGCATTCGCCCCATACACCGCACCAATAGTGGCAAACACAAACTCAAAACTCGCCTTGTTTACACCCTGTGCCACCGCAAGCCAAAATGCACCGGTTAGGCCGTTCTCATCCCAGCATTCGCCGTACTCCTCGCAGGCGGCGAACACTCCAGCCACATCACCTAGAAGTCCGTTTAGCGTGAACCCATAACCAAGCGGGTCAGATGCCGACCTCCAAACACTCCCCAAGAAATCAAGCTTGATCGAGTTCCGATGGTTCTCCTCGACCGCATCGTCGACCGCATCGTCGATCGCATCGTTCGCCGCTTCGGCCGCGTCGGCAGCCCGACCGGAACCCTCCAGCTTCTCGTTGACCTCGGCGGCTCCCCCGCCTGGACGGTCGTCCTGCCATGTGTGTGCCGAAGCTGCGGGCGTTGAGGCCGCAGCAGCAGCCCCCGAGCCGTAGAGGCCGTCGATCATGTTCTGCAGGATCAGCCCGGTGGGGTCGGACCACGTGACGGGATTGTTGTTGGAGTATCCGTAGGCACCCCATTGCTGAGGGTCGGACAGGTCCATGATCGGATCCACCGAGATGAACCTGCCGATGACCGGGTCGTAGTAGCGGGCGCCGATGGCTGTGAGGCCGGTGGTGTCGGTGGGTTTGTCGAGGAAGCCGTGGTCGCCCTTGATCGTGGGGTTGATGCCGCGGGGAGCGCCGTAGGGGTCGGCGTACTTTCGGGTGAGGGTATTGGTGGCTTGGTTGATCTGGATCTGCGCGGTCGACTGGTGGTCGGAGACGATCGTGGTCAGGCCGGTGGCCCAGGGGCCTGTGCGCAGGGCAACGGCGGAGCCGTTGTGGTGGTAGTACCGGGTGGCGGTCACCGCGGTGCCATTGAGGGTGAGCTCCTGGCCTCCAGGCAGGTAGAGGGTGGTGATTCCGTCCTGGGTGCGCAAGAGTCGGTCGCCGTCGGCGGTGTAGACGTACTCGTCGGTCACGGCCGAGTTCTCGGTGACGGTGTCGAGCTCTCCCTCCGCGTCCCAGGCCAGGATCTGTTCGGGCTGGCCAGGCAGCGCCCGTCGTGTCGTGTTGCCGGTGGCGTCGTAGTCGAACGCGGCTGTCGGAGTGGTTGTCCCTGTGGTGGCGGTCACGGATGTGACGGCGTGGGGGCGGGGCTGGCCGGCTGGCGGGTAGGAGTAGGTGGAGACGGTGTTCTGCGCGGCGTGCTGGGTGGTGCTGGTGCGGTTGCCTACGGGGTCGAATGTGTAGGTCGTCCAGTAGGTGGCTGGTCCGGCGAGTTCTGCGACGGTCGGCGCCGGGGTGCAGTCTCCGCTTGCCGGTGTCCATGCCTGGGTCAGGCGGCGTAGCCCGTCGTAGTCGAAGCACTGGACGTCTGTGGTGGTGCCAGGGTTGGTCGGGGTGTCGGCTATGGATTGGATGTTTCCGGCGTCGTCGTAGCTGTAGGTGAGGTCGAGGTCGAACCCGGTCTGATGGGACCGGTTGACCCAGGTGCGCTCGAGTCGGTTGGTTCCGGCCTGGTGGGCGTGGGAGACGACGACGGCGTAGTTGGACCCCAGGTCGGTCTGCATGACCTGACCGAGTGCGTTGTACCGGGTGCCGTTGACGATCGACCCGTACGGCTCCAGGAGCTCGCGGTTCTCGGTGGTAAGCGTTGTGGCCTGGTTGGCGGCGTCGAAGCCGAGCCCGATCTTCTCGGTCGCCAGTCCGCCCGCGGCGGGGATGGTGAGGGACTTCATACGGCCGTCGACTGTGTACTCGTAGTTCGTGGTCCATGCGCCGGACATGCCACCGAGTCCTGCGGGGACGGTGACGGTCTGTCCGAGCGGGCGGTTGTGGTGGTCGTATCCGGTTATCGTGGTGGTGAACGTTTTGCCGGCATCGATCCGCTTGGTGGAGGCGACCGGTCCCTTGACCACGGTGCCGGAGGCCAGGGCGTCGTAGGTCCACTGCGCCCGGACCGAGGTGCTCGTCGGGGAGCCGTCCCGCAGGGACGTCTTACGGCCGAGGTTGTCGTACGTGTAGGCCAGGGTCTGCCCGCGCGCGTCGGTGGTCGTGGTCAGCTGCCCGGCCGCGTCGTACGTCGACGTGGTGGTCCCCCTGTCAGGGTCGGTCGCTGAGACCTGTCGTCCGCGGAGGTCGTAGGAGTAGGTCCACTGGTTGCCCGAGTGGTCGGTCATCGCGGCCAGCCGGCCTGCGATGTCGTACCGGTAGGTGGTCGCCTGGTCGCCGTTCGTCGCAGCTCCGGTGTGCTGGACCAGGCTGATGGTGTTACCTCGCAGATCCGTGATGGACGTAGTCGGTGTGCCACCGTCGGGCGGGGTGACCGTGGTGCGGTCTCCGCCGTGCTCGGTCGTCGTGGTCCATGCCACGACATAGTTCGCCAGAGTGTCTGGTAGGCCTTGGACCCCGTTGAGGAAAGTCTCGGACACGGGTCGACGGGCGCCGTCGTAGGCGTACTCGGTGCGGCCGGGCACGGCGGTGGTCGGCGTCACCAGGGCTGTTCCGACGGTTCCAGTCGTGTACCAGCGGTCGTTGCTGATCATGACCAGGCCCCGCGAGTCGTAGACGGTGTCGGTCACCACACGTCCAGGCGAGAGGCGGTCGGACGACGGCGCCTGGGTCTGGCGTGGCCGCAGCAGCCCGTCGTAGATCGTGGAGCTCGACAGGTGCTTCGACCCGTCGTGGTTCAGGGTGGCGGTGGTGACGGCGGCCTTGCCGGTCCCGGGCACGTCGTAGGAGAACGTCGTGTTCGCGGTGTGGGTGCCCAGCACCCGGCCCGGCTCCCACACCGAGGTCAGGCGCCCGAGCGCGTCGTACACGCCAATGGTGACACGGTCGTTGGGGTCGGTGACCTTCACTGGACTTCCCCAGGCGGGGTCAAGGTCCGTGATCGTCCGGTGCGCGCTCAGGCTGCCCGTACCGTCGGGGTCCGGGGTCGTGACCGTCGTCCGCGTCGGTGATCCCGCGGTCTGGGCATAGACAGTGGTGGTCGCACGTCCGAGAGCATCGGTGGAGCCTGTCAACTTCTCTGTGTAAACGGCCTGGTCAGTAGGTCAGGTAGGGGTTGATGCGTTCGGGGTAGGCGAGCGCGAGCTGGGCCAGGGCGTGCTTCCAGTTCGTGGTGACCTGGCCCTCGATGAGCCTGCCGGAGGCCTTGCGCTTGTCGGCCGGCAGGCCGCGTTCCTTGGCACGCTCGCGGGCGCGTTTGTCCTCGATGTTGCAGATCGCCAGCCAGAGCAGCTTGCGCACCGCGTCGTCGGTCGGAAAGTGACCGCGGTTCTTGGTGACCTTGCGCAGCTGGTAGTTCAGCGACTCGATCGAGTTCGTCGTGTAGATCACCCGGCGCAGCTCGGGCGGGAAGGCCAGGAACGGCGTGAACCGCTCCCACGCGGCCTTCCACGTCGCTACTGCGTGCGGGTACTTGCGCCCCAGCGGTGAGGCCTCGAACGCGTTCAGTGCCGCCTTGGCGGCCTGGTCGTTGGCGGCGGTGTAGATCGGCCTCAGCGCCGCGGTGACGGCCTTGCGATCGGTGTAGGACACGAACCGCATCGCCGCGCGGATCAGGTGCACCACGCAGGTCTGGACCACGCTGTCGGGCCAGGTCGCCTCGATCGCCTCGGGGAAGCCTTTGAGGCCGTCGCAGCACACGATCAGCACGTCCCGCACTCCGCGGTTGGCCAGATCGGCACACACCGAGGCCCAGAACTTCGCGCCCTCGGTGTTCTCGATCCAGATGCCCAGCACGTGCTTGACGCCGTCCAGGTCCACGCCCACGGCCAGGTGCGCGGCCTTGTTACGCACGTGCGCCCCGTCGCGGACCTTGACGATGATCGCGTCGAGGTAGATGACCGGGTAGAACGCCTCCAGCGGCCGGTTCTGCCAGGCCATGACCTCCTCGAGGATCTCGTCGATGACGTTGCTGATCGTCTCGTGCGACAGCTCGGTCCCGATCGTGATGGCCAGGTGGTGCTCGATATCGCGGATCGTCATCCCGCCCGCATAGAGGCTGATGATCATCTCGTCCAACCCGCCCAGCCGCCGCGCGCCCTTGGGCACGAGCATCGGGGTGAACGTCCCGTCCCGGTCCCGCGGCACGTCAAGGGCCACGTCCCCGACCTCGGTCGCGACCGTCTTGGGCGTCGTGCCGTTGCGCGAGTTCGCAAAGTGCTTCGCGTCGGGGTCGCCCTTGTCGTAGCCGAGGTGATCGGACAGCTCGACGGCCAGCCCTCGCTCGAGCGCCGCCTTGATCATCGCCGGCAGCATCCCGCCGTCCCCGGTCAGCTTGACCTCGCCCGCGTCGATCCGGGAGAACAACCCGTCCAACGCACCCGACGCGACCAGCTCGGCAGCCATCGCCGCCGTCGCGTCCTTCTTCTCGTCCCTCACGGACATACATGCTCCTCTCGAAAGGCCCGTGATCAGGCCTTACACAGAGAAGTTGACACCCCCCATCGGTGAGCGAGGTGGGTCGCCCGAACTCGTCATACCCGAACCGCTGAGTCGGTGTGTAGACCGCCGCCCCCGCCGAGTCGTAGGAGCTGACGTCCTCCACCCGCCGGGGCAGACCGTCCGTCGGATTGGTCGCGTACGAGGCTGTGCTGTACCAGGTCCTGGTGTCACTGATCACGTCGCCGGGACGCGCGACGCTGGCCGCATCGCAACTCTTGGCGACCTTCTCAACCCGCTTGACCGTGCCCAGGATGTTCAGCGTGGTGTTGCGCGCATACTCGGTGCGGGTGCACTGGTCGTCTGTGGCCAGTCCGACCTCTGCCAGGTCGTTGACCGCGACGGCCATGCCGTAGGAGTCGAACTCGGTCTCGCTCCGCGCGACCCGCTCCCCGCCCGGTAGGAGGGGCGCCACGGTGTGGGTCTGGACCGCTTGAGTCGCGACGTGGAACGCCTGACCGTTCGGCCCGGTAGCAGTGGCGGCCGAGCGCCAGGGGTCGGACACCGTCCTGGACACCACCGCGGCCTGGTCGAAGGTGATCAGCTCGCGGGTCATGCCCGCGAACTGGTCGTGGTCGTCCAGTCCGTCGACCTTCACGTCGGTCGTACCACCACCACCGTTGAGGCGGTCGCCGTCCAACCCTCGGAAGAACCTGTGCCGCGCATGTGTACGTGGCTGGTCCGGGTTGCCGGCCGTCCCGGTGTACACGTCCACGAATCCGTATCCGCGCCACTGGGACCAGGTGCGCTGGTCGGCTGGGATGATCTCGTCGTCGGTGTACCGCCACGCTCCTCCACCACCCGTCACGGACGGGTCCGGATACTGGTAGTGCACCCGGGTCTCCCCCGCGCCGGCCAGGTTCCCGCTGGTCACTGTGTCGGTCACGACGTACTTGTGGAAGAACTCCATGACCGGCTCCGCTTGCCCTGGCGGGGTGTACCAGACAGGGAAGCATCGGCGCTTGTTCGACTCGACCGCGGGCTTGGACGTCGGGCTGCAGTCCATTCCGGAGTAGGTGATGTTCACCGTTCCACCGGCCTCAGTGGTCACTGCCGAAAGGCGGTGACGGTTCATCGGCGGCTGGGCGTCTCCCTGGACATCGATCCGGTTGGCCAGCTTGATGTACTCGAACTTCGTGGACGGCATCGGCACGTTGTTGGCCGACGCTGCGCCGGCCACACCGGTGTGCGTCAGCGAGGAGAGCACGAGGGCCGGACCGGGCAGCGTCGCCGGGTAGGCGTGGTCGGTGACCCACTGGTCCACGGCGCGGTAGGTGCCGTCGGCCTTGCGGATCGAGGTCGCAACCGACGAAAGTCGCTTGGTGATGAAGTGCGACGGTGAGTACCTGCCCGGGCAGCTGGTGTTGGAGTCGCAGATCAGGTCGTACGGCACATCCGGCCACGACGCCTTTGTCGCCGCAGTCAGGGCCTGGCACTCCGCCGCCGTTGCCGGCAGACACCGGTTCTGGTAGGCGAACTCGACCTTGACCGGCGGGGCCGACTCCGCCCCCGTGCGGGTGCCGTACTCGATCCGGGAGAGCACACCGCCGCGCTGATAGGCCGACACGCCCTCGCCTTGGTTGTACTCGTATCGGTTGGCGTCACGGGCGTAGAAGTACGTCATCGTGTTCTGGTTCAGGTCCACCACGTAGTCCAGGTTCCATCGCCACGTCTGCTGGCATCGTGACGCGGAGAACGTTGCCTGGTGGCAGGGCTCACCCGGGTGGTTGCCGTAGACCTGGGTAACCCAGGACGAGTTCAGCCTCGCTGTGTCGGTCGCCGAACGCTGATCACGCCCGAAGTAATACTGGACGCCGTCAGCGGTCGTCACCTTCCACGCCTCGTGGTCGTTGTCGCTGTTCCATGCCTGAGCAGCGGTCAGCCGCTCGAACCTGGTGTTGTCGTCGTTCAAGGCCCGCCACACCCCGGTGGTCTGGTCTTTGACCAGCTCCAGCGCGCGACCGTTCAGGAGCAAGGTCGCGTTGTCCGACTTCCAGCACAGGTCCCCGGTCTCGCGCGTCGCATTGTTCGGCAACTCCCCAGCGGGATTGGCTCCTGTGTCGTCCGCGCACGATACGTACTTGCGCTCGATGTAGCCGGTCGCGTTCAGCTCCCACCCGTCGCCCACCACGGACGTCTGGTTGTTCGTGGTCGATACCCGACCGTCCACCGACCCGGAGGAGTATCCGAGCGAAACCTGGGGCACAAGTCCACCGGCTGTCGGCGGCACCCGCATTGGGTACGAGTACGAGTAGTCACCGCTGTTGGCGCTCACCTCCCATGTCGCCTCGGCTGCCAGCGATGTCACGCCCCAGTCTCCCGCGCTCCCGGCCGTGTCCGCGGCCACTGCCAGCACCACCGGTTCGACGCCGCCGACCGTTACCACCCCCGACACGGTCCGTGCCTCGGCGTCGTTCGCGACCATGCCGTCAGCCACCTGCACGGGACGCTGAATGGTGCAGGCCCGCTCCTTCGGTGTCGTCAGAGCGCAACCGGGCAGCTGGACCAGACGCAACCGTGACGCCCACTCGCCACCGTATGCAGCCCCGAAGCCGGAATAGTCGACGCTGACGTTCAGCCGCCCAGGTGCCGCCTGCCGGGCAGCCGCTGCCTGCCCCGGCGTCTGCGGCACCGCAACGGTGCCGGTCGTACCGCTCAAGGTGAACATCGCACCCGCGACGCCGACATCCTCCGCCCGCTCCCTGCCAAGCGACTCCACCCGAGCGCCGTTGCCCGCGAGACGCGCAACTGCGTCTGCCTCGTCGGCGGCTGCCTCGAGGCGGACAGGCAGGCTTCCGGCGGTGACCTGAGCTGCCCGGTCGAGACCCGGCGCTGCCGCCCTCCCCGGAAACGGCCACTTCGCCCCGAGCCCCGTCAGAGCCGCGGGGTCCCGTGTGTCTCCACCCGGAGCATCGCCTTCGTCGGCAGCGTTCGGCGCTTCGCGCTCGACCTCGCCACCTGTCTCCTCCGCTACGACGGGTTCGGTACTCGGAAGGTCTGGGGCAACCGCTTCGCCATGTGCCCGTCGCTCCTCAGCGGTCCAAGACATCCGCTCCGCGAGCGACGGGTCCTCGTCGGCAGCCGCTGGGACAGCGACGACCGACGAGGCGACCAACGCCAGACCGGCCACCCACCCCGACACCCGACCCATACGTGATCGACCCGACATTGCTGCCTCATTCACCGTGCCGACCATCGTCGTTCCCCTCGCGTCCAAACGCCTGCCCGACCGCACACCGGCACAGCGCAGAAGCTCACCGACACCCGCCCACCACTCACCAAGCCTCATGAGACCTGCTGCCCTCCGCAGACCTGCCTGATCCGCTCTTCGCTCAGAGCCGTCGCGTAGACCCGGACGTCGTCGACCGCTCCCGCGAACGGTTCCTGCAACCGGCTCGTCGCCATGCCCTGTCCGATGCGGAGGCTCCCGCTCGAGGGCCACGGGGTGAGGAAGTCCGCATCGTCGGTCAGGACCGGGCTCCACACGGTGTCCGTCCCGCAGATGTACAGCCGGATCTCGCCGGACTCCGCGTCGTGCACACCGGTCAGATGCGTCCACTGGCCCGGCACCGGCGGGGTGTCGGACACTGCGACAACTGGTGCCCCGGTCCGGTCCGCCGACGGCATCCAGAATCCCCAGCATCCCGTTATCCCTGAAGCGCAGAACCGCGACGGCAGCTGACCAAGCTTGAACGCCCCGCTGACGAACCCGTCCTGACTGACCGCGGTACGCACCACGTCCTGGACGTCGGTCAGCTTGACGAACGCACTGACCGTGAACGAACGGTCCGTCCGTAGCACCGGACCCACCGAGTACGCCTGGTCTGCCGGGTCGTCGAAGTACAATCCCGTCGTCCCACCACGGCCGCTACCCCATATCGTCGAACCGGCCACCGTCAACGGGTTCGATCTCGACTGGGCTGCCCATTCGTCGCCCGGGAACGACGGGTCGGGAAGCTCGACCAAGGCCGAGTCGGCGGCAACCGTCCCTGCCGCGTCATCCAGGTGCCACAGCCCGGATGCGGTAGGAAAGCTAGTTCCGAACCGGTACATCTGCACCGGCGACACGTTCCCAGCTTTGTCCACCGACCGTGCGAACATCACGTGCGGTCCAGGCTTGCCCGCCGGGAACGGAATCGTGAGACTGCCGTTGGTCGGAGAGGCCGCATAGGGACCGGTCAGGACATCGGTGTCGAAGGCGTAGTACCACCGGTTCACGTCGACCGAGGTGTTCCGGCCGAGGATGAACTCTCCGGCTGGTGCCGTGCCTGTCACGTTGATCAGTGTGTCCTTCGGGTACACGCCGTTCTTCGACTCGATCGTCGGGATGTTCGGCGAGACCTGGTCCACAGTGAACTCGCAGAACCCTGCGCGCCCGCTCCGTCCGAGGGTGTCGTGCGCCGCCATGTGCCACGAGTATGTTCCGTTGAGTGCCAGCTTCCCCGAGGGCACGTCCACCGAGTGCACGCTTCCGGAACGCTGAGCCCCCGCAGGATGCGCATCCCAGACCATCAGCCCTGTAGCCGGGTTCCACAGCTCGTAGTGCGCGGTCACCTGGTCCGCGTCCGGATCACCCAAAACCATCGACAGACGCGGTGTCAGGTCGCGAATGACGGGCCGTCCCTGCCCCGTAATGCACTCTGCGCGGTGCACGCCGGCGGAGGTGATCGCCATCCCTGAGGGCGGGTTCGGGGCACGGTTCCACACGATCGACAGCTGAGCATGGGAGAACCGCTTCCAACCCGCCATGCTCGACTCGTCACCGCGCACGCCGAATGTCAGCTGGTGACCGTTCCGGTCGGCGATGAGCCGAGCACCAGCCAGGACGTTGTGCTCGGTGAAGCGCTGCCCACCACACTCCGGCCTATAAGAGTCCGTCGACCTGGCCAGCACCGAGCCCCAGGACGGCTGCGTCGACCACGACGTACCAGCATGGATCGGCGCTGTCAGGACTACCTCGGTCGCACCGTTCGAACACCCGTATGAGTGCGTGCCGAACAAGGAGAAGGTCGAGCCGGATACGTCCGCAGCCGTCACCCCGTCCGGCATCGGGATCCCCTCGTACTGATAGAAGTTGCGAGCCCCGAACGTCGTCGCACACGCACCGTTCTCGTACGGCGCGTTCGGGTCGCACAAACCCACCCCCGCATCGCCTGCGAACGCCCACCCGCTGGTCGAGTTCGGCCACGCCGACTGCACCGTCGTACGCGACTGCGGAGCGGTGATCTCGACGTCCGGATCCAGATGGACCGGAAGGCTCACCTCGGGATCTGCCAGCATGCCCGCATCGGGGGTCAGCATCAGCCGCGTCGCGCCATCGCCCGCGGGCTCCAGCTCCAGACCGATCGGCGCCACCACATCACCCGGCAACGGGGACGCGACCCGATCGACGGCCTCGCCGACGTCACCACCAACACCACGCGCCGACACACGGTCACCAGCCAGGTCTTCCACAGTCGAACCCGAGCTGTCCCACATCACAGGAGCCGGCGACGTGTACCACACGACCCCCTCCTGATCGGTCACCTCGAATCCTCCGGCCACAGGCACTACCCGCAGCCCTCCCGAGACACTCACGTCGAACTCGATCTGCTCCAACCGCGGGTCCGACAAAGCCGCCACCGTCTTGAGCACGAGTGTCGGGCCGAACCCGGTTCCGTCCTCATTGACGGACAACGCCAGGTCCACACCTGGAAGGACCTCCGCGAACGTCGCACGAGACCCCGATACGACCGGCTCACCCAGCGCCAGTGGCGAACCCTCAGTCAGATCCAGCGCCACGCTCACGACCTCGCCTCCGGTCGGCGAGTCCGTCAGCCGCGAGATCCGCGCCAAAGGCATCGACGCACTGCCGTCAGAGAACACGATCTCCGCGACACCCGACGCAACCTCGAGACCCGCAGGAGTCGCCACCAACGACGTATCGATCGGCGACCACACGCCGTCGCCATCAGCATCCGCACGCACCGCCAACGTCGAGGAGTCCCAACGCGTCCCACCACCAGCCAGCGCCGTCGTCGTCGACCAGGCCGTGTGCTCATCAACCGCGACAACGTCCCCACACACCACCGAGAGCCCGGCAGCTTCCCGCAACGAGCCGACCTCCGCAACGCACGTCACCGCGTCATCGGCACCCGCACGAGTCGGCGACGCCGCCGGCACCGAAAGAGCTGTCAAGCAGAGCGCCGAAATCAGCCCCCGCCCCAGCCGCCCCGTCATCGAATGCCGAACCATCACGCGCAAATCTCCCTCTTGCTCCACCCGCGACGATCCACAGGCCACCCGAGTACCGAAAACGCCCAGCGAAACAAAAGCGCTCCAAAAGGGGCAGCCCTGCCAAGTCGGGACTTTAGCAGCATCAGGCGCATTAGACTCAAAACGACCGAAGTACGAGTCGGTGTTCCCCCTCCAAGCACGACGCCCCCATCCCTGCCACACTCTGCCCGTGCCGACCATCCTGCCCACCACCCGCCACGAGCTCGGCCTCCTCTGGAGCGCCCGTCCCGCCATGGCGGGGCTCCTCCTCGCTGGTCACGCCGTCGCGGGGCCAGCCGTGCGCCGCGTGCCCGGGATCGGCTGGGTGACGGCCGACCCGGTGGTCGCCCGCGCCGTGCTGCAGGACCACCGCTCCTTCACCATCCTCGGCGAGGGCGGGGTGGGTGATCTGTGGACGCAGATCCTCGGCGACTGGGTGCCCGACCTGTTCGACGGCCCCGGCCACCACGACCTCAGGTCACGTTCACGTGAGCTCTTCACCGAGGCCAGCTCCGCGGCGCTCGTCGCAGACGCCTGGGGCTCCACCCTCGCCGACGCCGGGGATGCGATCCGCGCCGGGGATGCCGTCGACGTCGCCCGCCTCGCGCGCGTACTCGTGGGCCGCATGATGGTCTCCCTGCTGGGCCTTCCGGCGCCCGAGGGCGCAGGCGACCCGTGGCCTGACGACAACAGCGCCCTCGCCGCCTTCGCGACCGGCGAGCGCCTCGCGACCGTCGCGCTCGGCACCGCAGGCTCGACCCGCCTGTCCCCCGCTCAGATCGCGACCGCGCGCGGGATCGTCGAGGAGCTCACCGCGGGCGTCCCCGAGGGCTGGAAGTCCGCACCGCCGGACCGCCTGCTCGGCCGCTGCCGCGAGCTCGGCCTGGGGCTCCAGGAGACGACGGGCCTCGCGAGCCTCCTCATGGTGGCCGGCACCGAGACGTCGGCGAGCGCCATGATGCGCACCACCGCCCTCCTCGTCGACACGGGCGAGCAGCACCGGCTGCTCGCGCGGCTCCGCGAGCACGCGCCGGACCGCGACGCGGTGCACCTGGGTGCGCCCGCCGCGTCGTCGGGCAGCCCGCTGGCGGGGAGCCTGCCCGCGGGGAGCCTGCCCGCGGGGAGCCTGCTTCCCGGCGAGGCCGACCCGATCGAGAACGTGGTGCGTGAGGGCCTGCGGGTGACGAGCCCGGCGTCAGTGATCGGACGGGGCGTGGCGCAGGACGTCGAGATCGGCGGCGCCCACCTGCGGGCGGGCGAGCGGATCATGCTGCTCGTGTGGTCGGCGAACGCGGCCGCAGGACCGTTCCGGGCCGACCGGCCCTACGTGCGCGAGACGCGGCAGCTCTGGTTCGGCGCGGGCCGTCACCTGTGTCTCGGGGCAGCGCTCGCGCGGGCGGAGATCGCCGCCCTGCTGCGGACTCTGTGGTCCGACGGCGAGCCGCTGCGCGTCGTGCGCCGCCGGGCGCAGCGCCGGGTGCTGATCCCGTCGTACGTGGAGCTGCTGGTCGCGCGCGAGCGCCGGCAGTCCTGAGCCCCCGGACGCCGGCGGGGTCGGTCCCCTGTCGCCTACGAGCCGGCGGGGTCGGTCCCTTGTCGCGGGGTCGGTCGGTATTCGGACCGACCCCGCGACAACCGTCCGACGCGGCGAGCAGTGGTGTACGAAACCGACCGACGCGGCGAGCGGGGCCCGCCGCCCGCCCGATCCCACGCCCCCAGCGCTCAGCGCGACGCCGCGTAGATCCGGCGCACCACGTCCTCGATGTCCGGCTCCTCGATGGACAGGTCGCGCAGCTCGGCGTGCTCGGCGACGGCGGCGAGCACGGCCGCCAACGTCGTCGAGCCGTCGAGGACGAGGTGCTGCCTGAGGCCGCCCACCTTGCTGCGCAGGTGCTCGGTGCCCGGCAGTCCCACGAGGTCGGCGGTGGGCTCGACGAGGTCGACCACCAGGACGCGCCGGGCGCCCACCGTCGCCGCCAGACCGTCGAGCGTCCCGTCGTAGGCGAGCCGCCCGCGGTCCACGACGAGGACGCGGTCGCAGAGCCGCTCGATGTCGCCCATGTCGTGGGTCGTCAGCAGCAGGGTGGTGCCGTGCTCGCGGCGCTCGGCGATCAGGAACTCGCGCAGGCGCTGCTTGGACAGCACGTCGAGCCCGATCGTCGGCTCGTCGAGGATCAGCAGCTCCGGCCGGTGCAGCAGGGCGGCGGCGATCTCCGCGCGCATCCGCTGGCCCAGGGAGAGCTGCCGCACGGGGGTGGCGAGGAACTCGCCGAGCTCGAGCGTCTCGGCCAGCTCGGCCGCACGGGCCCGGGCCTCGGCCGGGCGCAGCGCGTGGATCGCGGCGAGGATCTCGAAGGACTCCCGGACCGGCAGGTCCCACCACAGCTGAGACCGCTGCCCGAAGACCACCCCCACCCGCCGCGCCAGCACGCGCCGGTCGCGCACGGGCCGCAGGCCGCAGGTGGTCGCCTCGCCGCTCGTCGGGACGAGGATCCCGACGATCATCTTGATCGTGGTGGACTTCCCGGCGCCGTTCGCGCCGATGTAGCCCACGGACTCCCCCGCCGCGACCCGCAGGCTCAGCCCATCCACCGCGGTCACGGTCCGACGGCGCAGCCGGTCCCGGACCGTGAACTCCCGCGTCAGGTCCCGGGTCTCGATGATGCTGCTCATCCGCCTGCTCCTCGATAGTGCCGGATCCCCCACCGCCAGCACGCGAGCGCGAGCGCCCACGACCACAGCGCCGCGAGCGGCGCGCACCACCCGAGCCACGACGGCAGCCAGGGTGCGCCCGGCAGGCCGAGCAGCGCCGTGACCGGCAGGTAGGCCGTGAAGGCCATGGGGAAGACGAAGCCGAACACGACGGTCACCGCGCGCGGCCACACCGACGCGGGCTGTGTGGCGGCATACCGGCCGCCGTAGACGAACGCGTTGGTCATCTCCGCGCCGTTCACCAGGAAGAACTGCAGCCCGGCGGCGGTCACGAACAGGGCCGAGAAGGTGGCGACCCCGCTGACGAGCGCGAGCGCCAGGAGAGCGACCGTGGCTGGGCCCCACGCGATGTCGTTGAGGACGAGGCCCACGGTGAGCGCCCCGGCACCCACTCCTGCCCGGGCGAGCCGGCGGAGGCTGATATCGCTCGTCACGAGCTGGGCCAGGACGGGCTGGGGCCGCAGGAAGTACACGTCCAGCTTCCCCGTGCGCACGTACTCGGGCAGGTTGTCGACGTGGCCGAACACGATGTCCGCCAGCGAGAACGTGAGGTCCGCCAGGCCGAAGACCAGCAGGATCTGCGCGAACGTGAACCCGCCGATCCCCTGCACCGCGGTGTAGAGGATGTAGACCTCGGCGAGCTCGGCGAGGCCCATGAGGAAGGCCCCCACCAGGTCGAGCGCGAAGCTCGTCCGGTAGCTGCGCTGCGCGCGCACCCGGGAGGCCAGGACCGCACGGTAGGCGCTAACCACCCTGCACCTCGAGCTTCCGCTGCCCGGCCCTCGTCATCAGGTGCCCGACGGCGAGCGCCCCCGCCAGCCAGGCGAGCTGCACGCCGACCACCTGCAGCGCGGCGAACCCGGTGACGCGCGCCGTGAGCACGTCGATCGGGAACATCATCATCGAGGGGAACGGGGTGGCCCGGCCGATCACCTGGAGCCAGTCGGGGAAGAGGTGGAAGGGCGTGAAGAGTCCCGCGAAGAGGCCTCCTACCGCCATGTACAGCCCGACGAAGCCGCGCGTCTCGACGAGCCAGAACCCGCTCACCGCCACGAGGTAGACCACCGAGTGGGACAGGACGATGCCGAGCACCATGCTGACGGTCCCGAGGACGTACGGCCCCGGGGTGGCCGGCATGGTCATGCCCACCACGAGCACGCCGATGACGATGCTCGGCAGCCCGCGGGGCACGAAGGCGAAGAGCCCCTTGCCGATCGCCGGCAGGATGTTCGCGGCCTGCACGTTCACCGGCCGCAGGAAGTCGGTGGCGACGTCGCCGGTGCGCACCCGCTCGGTCATGTCGCTGCGGCCGTAGAGGTTGACCGACCCGAGCAGCCCCTGCGACAGCCAGATGTAGGCGCTCATGGTCCCCGCCGTGTACCCGGCGATCCCGCCGCCCGCGGCCTCGACCACCGCGAACAGGATCGCCGTCTTCAGCAGCCCGAACGTCGCGTTGGCGACCAGGCCCGCGAACGTGGCGAGCGGGTAGGCCGACTGGGTGCGCATCCCGGCGACCAGGAGCAGCCAGTAGGCACGGAGCCTGAGGTCACCGCGCAGCCTGGGAACCCCTGTCGCGCGCACGAGCACAAGACCCTACCGGCGGACGGGCCTGCCGTCGCCGGATTACCCGGATTGCACCTGCGGACTACTCCCGCCCGAGCCACGTGCAGACGCAGGCCTCGTTGCCCTCCGCGTCGGCGAGCACCCAGAATCGCGGCGCCGCCTCGTCGGACACGAGCGTGCCGCCGGCCGCGAGCGCCGCCGCCACCCGCTCCTCCGCGACGTCGTGCGCGACCGTCACGTCGACGTGGATGCGGTTGCGCTGCGGGCGCGGCTCGTCCATCTGCTGGAACCAGAACGCGGGCGCGCGGCCCGCGGGGTCGGAGAGGTCGTCGTCGCCGGGCTTGTAGCCCAGGACCGCCTCCCAGAACGGCTGCACCGCGGGCCGGTCGAGCGCGTCGATCGCGATCTCCAGCTCCTGGAGGCCCGTGGGGTCAGCCGGGATCTCGAGCTCGCGGGCGGCGGCGGAGATGTCGCGGGCGAGCTCGACGTCGCGCTGGGACAGCCCGCCGACGTCGTGCGTGGTGAGCCGCACGGTGACGTGCGGGTAGCGCAGGTCCACGTCGGGGTGGTGGTTCGCCGCCTCGGCGAGCTCGCCGATCGCGTCGACGAGCCGCACGCCCGTGAGGAACGAGCCGGTGGCGAACCGGGCGGTGGCGACCTGGAGCAGGACGCGCCAGTCGCCCACGCCCCGCTCGTCGTGGAACTGCCCGGGGGTGATCCGTCCTGTAGCGGCCATCATCGTCTCCTTCGTCGTGACTCCTCCCACCTTGCCACGAGCCACCGACACTCGGGCGGCCCAGGGGCTACTGGAGGATGGCCCCGCGCGAGGCCGACTGCACCAGCTTGGTGTACTTCGCCAGCACCCCGCGCGTGTAGGCGTGCGGCAGCGGGACCCAGCCGTCCGCGCGGGCGGCGAGCTCCTCGCCGGGCACGAGCAGCTCCAGCGTCTTGGCCGCCACGTCGAGGCGGATCCGGTCGCCGTCGCGCACGAACGCGATGGGCCCGGCGTCGACCGCCTCGGGCGCGATGTGGCCCACGCACAGGCCCGTGGTGCCGCCGGAGAACCGGCCGTCCGTCACCAGCAGGACGTCCTTGCCGAGGCCCGCGCCCTTGATCGCGCCCGTGATGGCCAGCATCTCCCGCATGCCGGGCCCGCCCTTGGGCCCTTCGTACCGGATGACCACCACGTCGCCCGCCTGGATGGTGCCGTCCTCGAGCGCGTCCAGGGCCGCACGCTCACGCTCGAAGACCCGGGCGGTGCCCTCGAACACGTCGGAGTCGAACCCGGCGGACTTCACCACGGCGCCGTCCGGCGCGAGCGAGCCGTGCAGCACGGTGATGCCGCCCGTCCGGTGGATCGGGTTGTCGAGGGCCCGCAGGATCTTGCCGTCCGGGTCCGGCGGGTCGATCAGCGCCAGGTTCTCCGCGACCGTGCGGCCCGTGACGGTGAGGCAGTCGCCGTGGAGCAGGCCCGCGTCGAGCAGGGCCTTCATGATCACCGGCACCCCGCCGATGCGGTCGACGTCGTTCATGACGTACCGGCCGAACGGCTTGAGGTCGCCCAGGTGGGGCACGCGGCTCGCCACCCGGTCGAAGTCGTCGAGGCTGAGCTCCACCTCCGCCTCGTAGGCGATCGCCAGCAGGTGCAGCACGGCGTTGGTGGACCCGCCGAACGCCATGACCACGGCGATCGCGTTCTCGAACGCCTCCTTGGTGAGGATGTCCCGCGCCGTGATGCCGAGCCGCAGCAGGTTCACGACCGCCTCGCCAGAGGCCATCGCGAAGGCGTCCCGGCGGCGGTCGGCCGCGGGCGGCGCGGCCGACCCCGGCAGCGACATGCCCAGCGCCTCGGCCGCCGACGCCATGGTGTTCGCCGTGTACATGCCGCCGCAGGCGCCCTCGCCCGGGCAGATGGCCCGCTCGATGCGGCCCACGTCCTCGACGCTCATCAGGCCGCGGGCGCACGCCCCGACGGCCTCGAACGCGTCGATGATCGTGACGTCCTTCTCGGTGCCGTCCTCGAGCTTGACCCAGCCCGGCATGATCGAGCCCGCGTAGAGGAACACGCTCGCCAGGTCCAGCCGCGCGGCGGCCATGAGCATGCCCGGCAGCGACTTGTCGCAGCCCGCCAGCAGCACCGTGCCGTCGAGTCGCTCCGCCTGCACCACCGTCTCGACGGAGTCGGCGATGATGTCGCGCGAGACCAGTGAGAAGTGCATCCCCTCGTGGCCCATCGAGATGCCGTCGGACACGGAGATGGTGCCGAACTCGAGCGGGTAGCCGCCTCCGGCGTGGACGCCGTTCTTCACGGCCGTGGCCAGCCGGTCGAGCGAGAGGTTGCAGGGCGTGATCTCGTTCCAGGAGCTGGCCACGCCCACCTGCGGTTTCGCGAAGTCGGCGTCCCCGAGGCCGACCGCGCGCAGCATGCCGCGCGCGGCCGTGGCCTCGATGCCGTCGGTGACCTGCCTGGACCGTGGCTTGATGTCGGGCTCCGTCATGGCCCGAGTGTAGGAACGTCCGCGCTCAGCCGCGACGCAGGCGCGCCACGTCGCGCACGGCGCCCTTGTCGGCCGACGTCGCCAGGGCCGCGTAGGCCTGCAGCGCCGGCGAGACGTACCGGTCCCGGCCGAGGGGCTGCCACGGCTGCTCCGACGCCTCCATCTTGGCGCGGCGCTCGGCGAGCACCGCGTCCGCGACGTTGACGCGGATCAGCCGCGTCTCGACGTCGATCTCGATCTCGTCGCCGTCCTCGATCAGGCCGATGGTGCCGCCCGCCGCCGCCTCGGGCGAGACGTGCCCCACCGAGATGCCGCTGGACCCGCCGGAGAACCGGCCGTCCGTGATGAGGGCGACCACCTTGCCGAGGCCGCGGCCCTTGATGTACGACGTCGGGTAGAGCATCTCCTGCATGCCGGGGCCGCCCGCGGGCCCCTCGTACCGCACGACCACCACGTGGCCCGGCTCCACCTGCTTGGTGAGGATCTTCTCGACCGCCTCGTCCTGCGACTCGCACACGAGCGCCCGGCCCACGAAGTGGAACACGTCGGGGTCGATGCCGGCCGTCTTGATGATGGCGCCGTCCTCGGCCACGTTGCCGCGGAGCACGGCGAGGCCGCCCTCCACCGTGTAGGCGTGCTCGATGGCGCGGATGCAGCCCTCGGCCGCGTCCGTGTCGAGCGAGTCCCAGCGGTTGGAGGTGGAGAACGCCTTCGTGGTGCGCACGCCGCCGGGGGCGGCGTGGAACAGCTCGACCGCCCGCTCGGTGGCCTTGCCGCCCCGGACGTCCCAGTCGTCGAGCCACGCGCGCAGCGTCGGCGTGTGCACGGACGTGACGTCGTGGTCGAGCAGGCCGGCGCGGTCGAGCTCGCCGAGCAGCGCGGGGATGCCGCCCGCCCGGTGCACGTCCTCCATGTGGAAGCGCGGGTGGTTCGGCGCCACCTTGGCCAGGCACGGCACACGGCGGCTGATGGCGTCGATCTCGGCGAGGTCGAAGTCCACCTCGGCCTCCTGTGCGGCGGCGAGGATGTGCAGCACCGTGTTGGTCGAGCCGCCCATCGCCACGTCGAGCGTCATGGCGTTCGTGAACGCGGCCCGGGTCGCGATGCCCCGCGGCGCGGCGGTGTCGTCCTCGTCCTCGTAGTAGCGGCGCGCCAGGTCCACGATGGTGCGGCCCGCCTCGAGGAACAGCTCCTTGCGGGCGGTGTGCGTGGCGAGCACCGAGCCGTTGCCGGGCAGCGACAGGCCGAGTGCCTCGGTGAGGCAGTTCATCGAGTTGGCGGTGAACATGCCGGAGCACGAGCCGCACGTGGGGCAGGCGTTCTCCTCCACCTGGGCGAGGGCCGCGTCGTCGACCCCCTCGTCCGCGGAGTAGTTGATCGCGTTGATGAGGTTCAGCGGCGTGGAGGCCACGCCGTTCGCCACCACGGCCTTGCCGGCCTCCATGGGCCCGCCCGACACGAAGATCACCGGGATGTTGAGCCGCAGCGCCGCATTCAGCATGCCGGGCGTGATCTTGTCGCAGTTGGAGATGCACACGAGCGCGTCGGCCGTGTGGGCGTTGACCATGTACTCGACGGAGTCGGCGATGAGGTCGCGGCTCGGCAGCGAGTAGAGCATGCCCGCGTGGCCCATCGCGATGCCGTCGTCGACCGCGATCGTGTTGAACTCCTTGGCCACGCCGCCCGCCTCGCGGATCGCCGACGCCACGAGGTCGCCCATGTCCTTGAGGTGCACGTGGCCCGGGACGAACTGCGTGTACGAGTTGGCGATCGCGATGATCGGCTTGCCGAAGTCGTCCGCCCCCATCCCGGTGGCGCGCCAGAGCGCACGGGCGCCGGCCATGTTCCGGCCGTGGGTGGATGTCCGGGACCGCAGGGGACGGCTCATGTTTTCAGCTCCTTCACGAAAGGCTGCCCCGAGGGTAGTCCGCGCAGACAGCGGTCACGGCGGAGGGTCACACTCCGGACGGCGCCCGCCCGTCACTCCCCCGCGGTGTGCACGCCCTCCAGCTCGTCGGCGTGCCGCACGTGGCGGGTGACCCACGGCCCGATGGCGGCGAGCGCCGCCGCGAAGCCGAGCGTCACGAGCCCGATGACGCCGAAGTAGCCGGTGGGCGACGCGCCCTCGGTGGCCTGGACGAGCTGCGCCGTGATGGCCTGCCCGGCGGCGGGCGCGAGGAACCAGAGCGCCATGGCCTGGCTGCGGAACGCGCGGGGCGCGAGCAGGGTGGTGGCGGCGAGGCCGACGGGCGACAGGCACAGCTCGCCGAGGGTCTGGATCAGGTAGACGGCGACGAGGACCCAGCCGGGGGTCTTCGCGTCGCCGGCGAGCGCCGCCGCCCCCGCGAGGAACAGGAAGGAGACGGCGGCCAGCGCCAGGCCGATCGCGAACTTGTACGCCGTGGGCGGCCGGTTGCCGGTGCGTAGCCAGAGCCACGCGAAGACGGGCGTGAGCAGGATGATCGCGGCCGGGTTGATCGACTGGAAGAACTCGGGGTTCACGGTGATGCCCAGCACCGACAGGTCCGTGCGGTCCCGGGCGTAGGCGGCGAGGGTGGTGGCCGCCTGCTCGAAGATCATGAAGAAGAGCATCGCCGCCACGAACAGGGGGATGTAGGCGACGACGCGGGGCCGTTCGGCGTCGGTCACCTTGGGCGACCGGTACATCACGACGAAGTAGACGATCGGCGCGAGGAACGCGAGGTAGCTCAGCGTGTCGATGACGGAGGTGATGCCGCCCCCGCTGACGAGCCACGCGATGGCGAACACGACGGCGATGCCGCCCGCGATGACCGCGAGCATCCGCAGCACGGCGGGCCGCTCGCCGGGCTCGATGGGGTTGGGCACCGCGTCGCCCGCCCCGCCGAGCATGCGCCGCCCGGCCACGAAGAACACGAGCGCGAACGTCATGCCGACGGCAGCGACCGCGAACCCCGCGTGGTACCCGCCCCAGGCGCGCGCGAGCCCCACGAGGAGGGGTGCGAACAGCGACCCGAGGTTGATCCCCATGTAGAAGATCGAGAAGGCGGACTGCCGACGCGGGTCCTCCCGCGTGTAGAGCTCGCCCACGATGGCCGACACGTTCGGCTTGAGCAGGCCCGTACCGAACGCGACGAGGACGATGCCCACGTACGAGAACCCCGCTCCGGGGATCGCGAGGCAGACGTGCCCGGCGGCGATGACCACGCCGCCGTAGAGCGTGGAGCGCCGCGCGCCGACGAGCCGGTCCGCCGCCCACCCGCCCAGCACCGACAGCAGGTACACCGCGGTGCCGTAGATCGACACGAGGGCGAGGCCGGTGGTCTGGTCGAGCCCCAGCCCGCCGTCCTGGACCGTGTCGGTCAGGTAGAACAGCAGGATCGCGCGCATCCCGTAGTAGCTGAACCGCTCCCACAGCTCGGTGGTGAAGAGCGTCATCAGTCCGAGGGGATGGCCGAAGAAGCGCCTGTCCGTGCCTGTGGCCGGCGGGTCGGCAAGGGTCATGCCCTCGATCGTCGCACCGGGGACCAGAGTGCGCGCGCCCTGGGACGGTGCCTCCGCCACCCTTCGGGAACGACTAAGGTAAGCCTGCCCTCACCAGTGAACCGGAGCACCATCATGACGACGCCGACCGCCGGCCCCGCCCGCTTCTCGACCCGCCTCCTGCTCTCCTGCGCCGCGATCGGCGCCGCCGGTGGCCTGCTCGCGGTCGTGATCAACTACCTGCTGGCGCTGGTCCCGCCGAGCCCGCTCGCCTACGCCGTCTACACGGCCACGATCGGCGTGTGGGCGCTCGGCCCCCTGGTGGCGGTGTCGCTGTTCCGCGTCCCGGGCGTGGGCCTGCTGACCGCGGTCTTCGCGGGCGTGGTCAACCTCGTCGCGCCCACCGGCTTCCTCCAGGTCGTGAACTTCCTCGCCGCGGGCGTGGTGCTCGAGCTGCCGTTCCTCGTCATGCTCTACCGCCGCTGGTCCGACCGCTACGTGCGCAACGCCTCGGTGGTCGCCCTCGTCCTCGGGAGCGCCGGGTACTACACGTCGTGCGCCCTGGCGGGCCTCTTCCCGGCGTCGTTCTACCCGTGGGGCGCGCTCGCCACGCTGGCCGCGACGGTCGCTCTCGCGATCGGCGTCACGCTGCTCGCGCAGCGGGTAGCCGTCCAGCTGGCCCGCCAGGGCCTCGGCCGGCGGCAGCCCGCCACGGTGGTCGTGGCCGCGGACGAGTGAGCGCCCCGCTCCTGCTGCGCGCCGACCACGTCGGCGTGCGGCACCACGGCCACGCGGGCTTCACCCCCTCCGACGTCAGCCTCGACCTGGCCCCGGGCGAGGTCGTCCTCCTGCTCGGCCCGAGCGGGTCGGGCAAGTCCACCTTCGCCCTCACCCTGGACGGGCTGGTCCCCCACGCGGTCGCGGCGGAGGTCCGCGGCAGCGTCACGGTCGCAGGCCTGGACGCGGGTACGACGCCGGTCGCTCGCCTCAGCGAGCACGTCGCCCTGGTCTTCCAGGACGCGGACGCCTCCGTCGTCACCGGGACCGTGCTGGACGAGGTCTGCTTCGGCCCGGAGAACCTGCTGGTCCCCGCGCCCGAGGTCCTCGCCCGGGCGGAGGACGCGCTGCGCCGCGTGGGCCTCTGGGAGCGTCGTGCCGACGACCCGGCGGTGCTCTCCGGCGGTGGCCGCCAGCGCCTGGCGATCGCGTGCGCCCTCGCCCTCGGCGCCCCCGTCCTCGTGCTCGACGAGCCCACGGCCAACCTCGACCCGGCGGGCATCGAGGAGGTCTACGCCGCCCTGCGCGACGTCGTGGCCGCGGGCGACCGCTCCGTGGTGCTCGTGGAGCACAACCTGGACGCGTGCGTGGACCTCGTGGACCGGGTCCTCGTCCTCGACCGGCGGGGCCGCCTGGTGCTGGAGGGGCCCGTGCGCGACGTGCTGGCCGGCCGGGCCGAGGAGCTGCTCGCGCTGGGCGTGTGGCTGCCCGTCGCCACCCTGGCCGCGCTGCGTCTCCGGGGCGCGGGGGTCCCGTTCGCGGCGCTGCCGCTCACGGGGGCGGAGCTGCGGCAGGCGCTGGACGCGGAGGAGACGCTCCCGGCTCTGACCCCGGCTCCCGGCGCTGCCCGTGTCGCCGCCTCTCCCGTCGCCGCCTCTCCCGTCTCTGTGGCGAAGGGGGCGGCGGACGGGCCTGTGGTGCGGGTGCGCGGGCTCTCCGTGCGGCGCGGGCGCCGCACCGTGCTGCACGACGTGTCGCTCGACGTCCGGCGCGGCGAGCTCTGCGCTCTCGTGGGCGTCAACGGCGCGGGCAAGACGACGCTGCTGCAGGCCGTCGCGGGCGTGGTCGCGCCACCCCGCGACACCGTCGAGGTGGCGGGGCTGGACCCCGCCCGGGCCGACGTGCGCAAGCTCGCCCGTCACGTGGGCTTCGTCTTCCAGAACCCGGAGCACCAGTTCGTGCGCCACACCGTCGCCGAGGAGCTGGCGCACGCGCTCGAGGTGCAGCGGGTGCCGCGCGACGAGATCGCCGCCCGGGTCGACGACGTCCTGGCCCGCTTCGGCCTGTCCGCCCACCGGGAGGTGCACCCGTTCCTGCTGTCGGGCGGGCAGAAGCGCCGCCTGTCCGTGGGGACCGTGCTGGTCGCAGGGGCCACCGTGCTCGCGCTCGACGAGCCCACCTTCGGCCAGGACCGCGAGCGTGCCGCCGAGCTGCTGGACCTCCTCGACCAGCTCGTCGCCGACGGGACCACGGTGCTGGTCGTCACGCACGACCTCCAGCTCGTCGCCGACCACGCGTCGCACGCCGCCGTCCTCGCCGACGGCAGGCTCCTCGCCCACGGCCCCGCGGCCGACCTCCTCGCCGACGACGTGCTCCTCCGCGCCGGGCTCCGCCGGCCCCCGCTGGCCGCCGCCCTGAGCGGGCTCGAGCGGCACGCCGCCTGGCGCTCGGTCACCCGCCTGCAGGACCTGCCCGGCGGCCCGCCGACGGGTTCGGCGCTGAGCGCCGCGGCGCCGAGCGGCAGTGCCGCCGTCGGCCCGGCCGTCAGCGCCACGGCCGCCGCCGTCGGCGCTGGTGCCGGAGGAGCAGCCCGGGCCGGAGGTACCTCATGAGCCTGCTCCTCGACCCGTGGGCCCAGCACCACCGCTCCCGCCCCCTGCACCGGGTGAACCCGCTCGCGCTGATGGCCGCGGTGCTGCCCGCCCTGGTGGCGCTCGTCCTGGTCCGCGACCTCGCCACCCCGCTCGTCTTCCTCCTGCTCGCGACGGGCCTGGTCGCGGTCTGCGCGCACGTCGCGCGCCCGCACCGCGTCCTCGTGTTCGTGCTGCCGACGGCGTTCGTGCTCCTGGCGTCGCTCACGCTGGGCCTGTGGTCCGCCCCGGCGGAGGCTGCGACGACGCCGGTCCTGGTCCGGCTGGGCCCGTGGCAGTACCACCTCGGTACGTGGCTCGTGGGCCTCGCGACCTCCCTGCGGCTCGGGGCGCTCTTCGCGGTCGCCCTGGTCCCGGGCGTGAGCGCCACCGGGCCCGACGTCGTCCGTGCCGCCGTCCAGCACCTCCGCGTCCCCTACCGCGTGGGCTACACGGCGTTCGCCGCGTTCCGCTTCGTGCCCCGGTTCGGGCACGAGCTCGCGACGATCCGCGCCGCCCATCGCGTGCGCGGCATGGCGGGCGGGCGCGGCCCGCTCGCGGGGGTCCGGCGCTGGGCCGGGTACGTGGTGCCGCTCCTCGCGGGCGCGCTGCGCCACGCGGAGCGGGTGGCGCTGGCCATGGACGCCCGCGCCTTCGGCGCGCACCCCACGCGCACGGAGCGCCACACGGTCCCGCTCCGCCCGTCCGACGCCGGATTCGTCGCCGCCGCCTGGGCCGTCACCGCCGCGGTGCTCCTGTGGGCGCCCGACCTGCTCGGCGGGCTGATGCCGGCGGTCCCCGGCGCGTAGGCGCCGGGGACCGCCGGTCCAGCAGGTGAGCGACCGTCAGGCCGCGCGGTACTCGTCCTCGAGGACGCTCATGAGGATGGCGTCCGCCCAGCTGTTGCCGTCGCGGTAGACCTCTCGCAGACGGCCCTCCTCGCGGAAGCCCAGCGACGCGTACAGCGCACGGGCCCGCGGGTTGATGCTCAGCACGTCGAGGCTGACGCGGTGCAGCCGGGGACCCGGGTCCTCGTCCGCACCCTCGAACGCGAAGCGGAGCACGTGCTCGATGGCCTCGCGGCCGTATCCGCGCCCCCGGTAGTCGGGCAGCATCTGGAGGCGCAGGTTCGCGGAGCGCGCGTCCTCGTCGATCTGGTTGAGGACGATCTCGCCGAGCAGCTCGTCGCTGACGAACTTGCCCTCCCGCACCCCGCCGGACGTCACCGCCCAGTCGTAGCGGCCGGGGCGGTCGCTGACCGTCCGCGCCCACTCGTCGATCTGCTCGCGCGTGAAGGTCGCCGTCGTGCCCGTCAGGCGCATGCCCTCCGGGTCGTGCAGCGACTCCCACAGCCGGTCGGCGTCGCGCGCCTCGATGGGGCGCAGACGCACCATCTCGCCCCGGAGCTCCGGGCCGCGGGTCACTGGCCGATCCTCTCCAGCACGAGCTCCCGCACCCGGCCGGCATCGGCCTGACCGCGCGTCGCCTTCATGACCGCGCCGATGATCGCGCCGACGGGGCCGAGGTTTCCGCCCTGGACCTTCGCCGCGATGTCGGGCTGCGCCGCCAGCGCGTCGTCGATCGCGGCGAGCAGCGGACCGTCGTCGGAAACGACCTCCAACCCGCGCGAGACCACGATGTCCTCGGGGTCGCCCTCGCCGGCGAGCACTCCCTCCAGGACCTGGCGGGCGAGCTTGTCGTTGATGCGGCCCGAGTCGACGAGCGCCTGCAGCGCGCTGATCTGCGCCGGGGTGACCGTGAGGTCCTCCAGCGTCTGGTCGTCCTGCTTGGCGCGGCGGGCGAGCTCGCCCATCCACCACTTGCGGGCGCCCGCGGCGCTGGTGCCCGCAGCCACGGTGGCCTCGATCAGGTCGAGCGCGCCGGCGTTCACCACGTCGCGCATCTCGGCGTCGGCGTAGCCCCACTCGGCCTGGAGGCGGTTGCGGCGCGCCACCGGCATCTCGGGCAGGGTGGCCCGGATCTCCTCGACCCACTCACGGCTCGGGGCCACGGGAACCAGGTCCGGCTCGGGGAAGTAGCGGTAGTCCTCGGCGTCCGACTTCACGCGGCCCGACGTCGTGACCCCGGTGTCCTCGTGCCAGTGCCGGGTCTCCTGGATCACCTTCTGGCCGGCGTCCAGGACGCCCGCCTGACGGGAGATCTCGAAGCGCACCGCACGCTCGACCGACCGGAACGAGTTGACGTTCTTCGTCTCCGTGCGGGTGCCGAGCGGCGAGTCGGGGCTCGGGCGGAGCGAGAGGTTCACGTCGGCCCGCACGTTGCCGCGCTCCATGCGCGCCTCGGACACGTCCAGGGCGCGGAAGATGTCGCGGAGGGTCTGCACGTAGGCGCGGGCCACCTCGGGGGCGCGGTCACCGACCCCGGTGATGGGCCGGGTCACGATCTCCACGAGGGGGATGCCCGCGCGGTTGTAGTCCACGAGCGAGTACTCCGCGCCGTGGATGCGGCCCGTCGCACCGCCGACGTGGGTGTTCTTGCCCGCGTCCTCCTCCATGTGCGCGCGCTCGATCTCGACGCGCACGATGGTGCCGTCCTCGAGCTCGACGTCCAGCCAGCCGTCGTACGCGATGGGCTCGTCGTACTGCGACGTCTGGAAGTTCTTGGGCACGTCCGGGTAGAAGTAGTTCTTCCGGGCGAAGCGGCACGACTCGGCGATGGTGCAGTTCAGCGCCAGACCGATCTTGATGGCGTGCTCCACGGCGGTGCCGTTGAGCACGGGCAGCGCGCCGGGCAGGCCCAGCGACACGGGCGTCACCTGCGAGTTGGGCTCCCCGCCGTAGGCCACCTCGGCCGCGCAGAACATCTTCGTCTTGGTGCCGAGCTCCACGTGGACCTCGATGCCGATCACCGGGTCGTAGCGGCGCACGGCGTCGTCGTAGGCGACCAGCTCGAGCGTGGGTGAGGTCATCGGGTCAGCTCCGTCGTCTTCAGCTCGGGGGCCTGGGCCAGCAGCGACCCGCCCCACGTCTTCTCCAGGGCTGCCTCCAGCGCGGCGCCCACGCGGTACATGCGGTCGTCCGCCTTGGCGGGGGCCAGGATCTGGAAGCCCACCGGCAGGCCATCATCGGACAGGCCGTTCGGGACGGACATGCCCGGCACTCCCGCGAGGTTCGCGGGGATCGTCGCCACGTCGTTCAGGTACATCGCCAGCGGGTCGTCGAGCTTCTCGCCGAACCGGAACGCCGTCGTGGGCGCGGTGGGCGAGACGAGCACGTCGGCCTTCTCGAAGGCCGCGGCGAAGTCGCGCTGGATCAGCGTGCGCACCTTCTGCGCGCTGCCGTAGTAGGCGTCGTAGTAGCCGGCGCTCAGCGCGTACGTGCCGAGGATGATGCGGCGCTTGACCTCGTCGCCGAAGCCGGCGCCACGGGTCGCGGCCATCACGCGCTCGGCGGTGACCGGGCCCTCCGTCGGCTCGACGCGGAGGCCGAACCGCATGCCGTCGAACTTGGCCAGGTTGCTCGAGGCCTCGCTGGGCATGATCAGGTAGTAGGCGTCGAGCGCGTACGTGAAGCTGGGGCACGAGACCTCGACGATCTCGGCGCCGAGCCCGCGGAGCACCTCGAGCGACTCGGCGAAGCGTGCGGAGACGCCCTCCTGGTAGCCCTCGCCCGACAGCTCCGTGACGACGCCGACGCGCACGCCGGACAGGTCGCCGGTGGCGCCCTGGCGGGCCGCCTCGACGAGCGCGGGGAGCGGCTCGGGGATCGACGTGGAGTCGCGCGGGTCGTGCCCGCCGATCAGCTCGTGCAGCAGCGCCGCGTCCAGGACGGTCCGCGTGACGGGACCCGCCTGGTCGAGGGAGGACGCCATCGCGATGAGGCCGTACCGGGAGACGCCGCCGTAGGTGGGCTTCACGCCGACCGTGCCGGTCACGGCACCCGGCTGGCGGATCGAGCCGCCCGTGTCGGTGCCGATCGCGAGCGGCGCCTCGAAGGCGGCGACGGCCGCGGCGGAGCCGCCGCCCGAACCGCCGGGGATGCGGCCGAGGTCCCACGGGTTGCACGTGTTGCCGTAGGCCGAGTGCTCCGTGGACGAACCCATCGCGAACTCGTCCATGTTGGTCTTGCCGAGGATCGGCAGGCGGGCGGCACGCAGCCGCTCGACCAGCGTGGCGTCGTACGGCGGGATCCAGCCCTCGAGGATCTTGGACCCGGCGGTGGTGGGCATGCCCCGGGTGACGACGACGTCCTTGACGGCGATGGGCACGCCCGCGAGCGGGTGCAGCTCCTCGCCGGCCGCGCGCCGCGCGTCGACGTCCTGCGCGGTGGCGAGCGCGTCCTGGGACGAGACGTGGAGGAAGGCGTTGAGGTCGCCGTCCACGGCCGCGATGCGGTCGAGGTGGGCCTGGGTGACCTCCGTGCTGGACACGTCGCCCCGGGCGAGCGCCCCGGCGAGCTCCGCTGCGGACAAGCGGGTGATGTCGGTGCTCATGTCACTCCTCCCCGAGGATCTGCGGAACGAGGAAACGGCCGTCCTCCTGCTGCGGTGCCGCGGCGAGCACGTCCGCGACCGGCAGGGCCGGTACGGGGACGTCCGCGCGGAACACGTTCGTCAACGGCAGGGGGTGGCTCGTCGCGGGCACGTCGGCAGTGGCGACCTGGCTCACTCGGGCGATCGACTCGACGATCACGGCGAGCTCGCCGGCGAGGCGGTCGACCTCGTCGGAGCGCAGGTCGATCCGTGCCAGAGCGGCCACGCGCGCGACCTCGTCACGGGAGATGGTGGACATGCGCCCAGTCTAGTCAGCGTGAGGCCCTGGGCCGCCCGGAATCCCGGGGAAAAGACGAACCGGTGATGTGAAAAAGCACGAAGACCCGCACCCTGGTGGGTGCGGGTCTTCGTGTGAAGGGTGTCCGGCGGCGTCCTACTCTCCCACCCCGTCTCCAGGGCAGTACCATCGGCGCTGT
>NZ_QXTH01000010.1 GCF_003946865.1 Antribacter gilvus | reverse complement strand
ACACGAGAGACCTCCGTTGGTCGAGCAGGTTCCTAGACAGCTCCCACTCGACCCGGAGGTCTCTCGCTATGTCAACAACGTCCCGGGTCAGTACAGCTAGCGCCGCCACACCGGCGAGGACGGCGATCGCCGTTCGCCAGCTCCACGCGTGGCCCAGAGCAGTCATCAACGGCGTGCCCGCCACCATGGCGAGGGAGCTGCCCATGAAGGCGACCGAGATCGCGAAGCCTTCACGGCCGCGCGGGACGAGACTTGCCGCCGTCGGCGCAACCACCGACCAGAAGATCCCATGGGTCGTGGCCGACACGAGGCGGGAACCCAGGACCCAGCCGAAGTCCGGGGCGAGAGCCATGGCGATGTTGGAAGCCACGAGGACCCCGACGGTCACAAGCACGAGGCGTCGCCGCGCGATCCCCGACGCGAGGATGACTAGAGGGAAGACCGTGACCGCGACGGCAGCGGCATACAGGGTGAGGAGCGAGCCGATCCGCGACTCCGTAACTCCCAGGTCCACGGCCATCTGAGGCAGTAGACCAACGGGGAACGACTCTGACGTGTTGTACACGAATGCCGCGCACGCCAGCAGCACCAGGCCCGCCCACGACCGTGCATCGATGCGGTTCATCTGTGTAACGCTACACAGCGTTGTGGGATCGGCCAAGCGTCATCCGACCCACCAGGGACACGCCCGCGCTGGTCGTGTGCCGATATACAGCACGCACCAGGCGCCCGCACCCGAACACCGGTTACCTGGTCCACCCAGGGGATGACAGGGCGATCAACCCTGCGGCCGATGCCCCCGCCGGTACCGCTCGATAGGTTGCCGCCATGACGACGGCTGCTCGGACCCCGGTCTCCGACCCTGCGACCTCCGGTCCACTCATGCGGATCGGGACCGTCGTGCTCCTCAGCTTCCTGTTGGGCGGCGCCACGTCCTGGGCGCAGGGATCCCTGCCGACCGAGCTCAGCTCCTTCGCGAACTCGGCCAGCGGCTGGACGGTGCTCACGGCGATGCTCGTGTTCTGGTCCCGCGCGCGGACCGGCACGGCCGCGGCCCTGGGTGCCGTCAGCTTCGTCCTGCTCGTGCTCGGGTACTCGGCGGCGTCGCACGTCCGGGGCCTCTCCTACGACCCGGTCCTCTTCTCCGCCGTCGGCGTGCTGGCGGGCCCGTTCGTGGGGCTCGCGGCGTCCTGGCTGCGCGCCACCGCCGTCCGGGCCGCCCTGGGTGCGGCCCTGCTGGCGGGCATCGGCGTGGGGGAGAGCGCCTACGGGCTCACGGTCGTCCGTGAGACGACCAGCCCCGTCTACTGGACGCTCATCGGTGCCGCCGGTCTGGCCCTGCTGATCGGCGTGCTCGCCCGCCGCGCCCGAGGCCCGATGCCGGTCGCGCTGGGAGTCGGCGGGGCGGCACTCGTCGCGGTGACGTTCTACGTCGCCTACTCGAACCTCGGCTAGCCGGAGACCGTGCCTGACGCCAGGACCACCACAAGCGCCAGCGCCCGTCCCGGCGCGGGGCCGGGACGGGCGCTCGGGTCACGGGTTCAGCTGGGACCGAGACCCAGGACACCGTCCAGTCAGGTGCCCGACGGCGCGCGCGTCAGTCGCTGAACGTGGCGTAGTCGAGGTCGAGCAACGACGCGTGGGCGGCGCCTGCGGGGTCACCCTGCGCGACGAGGTACAGGTCGTGGAACCCGTACGCTCCGCCGTCGGGGCTCGTGTCGACCCACGTCGTCGCCGTGGTCCACTCGCCCGTACCCGGCGGTACCTCGAGCGTGCCGACGACGGCGCCGTGGACCGGGTCGTCGATGCGCACCTCGAGGATCGTCGGCGTGGACGACGTCGAGCGGACGTCCGCGTGCAGGCGCAGCTCGCCCTTCTGGTCGGCGAACCCGGCGGCCGAGCCGTCGGCGAAGTTGACGTTCGCCCAGCGGAGCCACGCGCCGTCTCGCACGCCGGTCGCGACGAGCCCGCGGTCCGTGACGGGCGTCGTGCGGACGCCGGGCGAGGTGCCGTCGTTCTCCTCGGCCGGATAGGTCGAGAAGACGTCCTTGCGGTCCGGGAGCCCCGGCAGCGCACCCTCCGCCGGGACGAACGTCGTCACGCTGCCGGCACGGAGCGTGGTGGTGACCCCCGCGTCGTGCACGCGGACGTCGTCGAGCCGCACCAGGTTCTCGCTGGCCGACGTCCGGTACGCGGCGAGCGCTGGCCGCCGGTCGGGCAGAGGGAACCCGCCCTCGAGCGCGAGGTCGAGCGTCACGTCGTGCGCGTTCTCGTTGACCAGGACGACGGCGAACTCGCCCGTCTCCGGGTCCTTGAACGCAGTGAGCGTCACGCCGGGTGCAGGCTGCGGCGTTGCGCCGAGCAGGACGTCGCCCGGGTCGACGAACCGCGAGTACTGGCCGACGGTGTAGTAGCGCTTGAAGATCCGGTACTCGCCCGTCTCGGTCGGGTTGCCGCTCTGCGGCGTCCCGGTGTTGACGAGGCGGATGAGGTCCGAGCCGTCGGCGCCGTTGTTGGCCACGGGCCACCACCAGAAGTAGGCGCTGATCTGCGTCTCGTTGAAGAGGTTGCCGATGAGCTCGGCGTAGCGCAGGCCGTCGGTCATGGTGTTGTTCACGAACAGCCGGTCGCGCGGTGACCCTTGGTTCATGTACTCGGTCTGCCAGATGGGGGTGCCGAGCTGCTGCGACGTCGCGAACGCGCCCGGCGCGGCTCGTGTGGCACCGTCGACCAGGCCTGCGTACCCGTGCGCCGCGACCACGTCGACATACTGGTTCGCTTCGGGATCGGTGACGGCCGGCAGCACGAACGACTCGTCGAACCGGACGGCCTCGCCGAGGACGATCTCGGCGTCGACCCCGCGCTCCGCAAACGTAGGACCAAGGTGGTCGCGCACGAAGACGCGCAGCTCCTCGGGCGTCCACTGGCTGCTCGAGTAGCTCGTGCTCAGGTCGGGCTCGTTGGTGGGCGAGACGTGCGAGATCCGGATGCCGAACTCGCGCTCGTAGCCGATCACGTACTCGGCGAGGTAGTCCGCGAACTCGTCGTACATGTCGGTGCGCAGGCGGTTGGGCAGGCCGTCGGCGGTGCGCCTGACGGAGCTGTTCTCCTTCATCCAGGCCGGCGGGCTCCAGGCGCTCGCCAGGATGGTGTCGACGCCTCGCGCCTGCGCCTCGCGCATGAGCCAGACCTGGTAGTGGTCGAAGGTGGGCTTGACCTCCTCCCAGTTCGGCTGGTCCCAGACGAACGCGCCCGGCTCGGGCTCGATCGTGTGCGTGGGGCCGTCGTAGAGCTGGTCGCCCCAGGTGCCGATACCGCCGTCGCCCACCATCACGCGGACGATGTCGAGGCCGATGCCGGCCTCGTCGTCGAAGATCATGTCGAGCATCTCCGAGGACTGAGGCTCGCCCAGCCGCTGGATCGACCCGGCCTTGTGGAAGGCGAAGGAGCCGCCGAAGCCGTCCACGTCCTGCCGTTCGTCGTCCCAGTCCACGACGGCGGTGGGCCGGGTCTCCGGCGCCTTGGCGGTGCTGTCGCTCGCCCAGGCGGCGGTCGAACCGGCAAGGACCACGCCGAAGGCGGCGAGGGTGGAAATCGTTTTAGAAACCTGTGGAGATCGGACTCGTGAGCGTGTCATGTGATTGCCTCCAAGTGGACGCCCCCGTTGGCGTCCCGCTCGGCAACCTACGCCGGGCTATCGAGCCTGGCAATGCTTTCAGCGAATCCCGCTGCAAACGAATTCATTCATCGTCGACGAAACATTTCGGCTGCTGTGCTGGTGTCCTGGCGGTCGGGACCAGAGGGAGGAACCGTTGCTGCTGACGATGTGTGGGAACGATTGCAGCGCTCTTCGCAGGCCGACCAGGATATGACTGGTGTGCCACCGTCACGTCACCAGCCCGTTCCGGTAGGCGTAGACCACAGCCTGCACGCGGTCGCGCAGCCCCAGCTTGGCCAGGAGGCGCGACACGTACGTCTTGACCGTCTCCTGGCTGATCACCAGCGTCGCGGCGATCTCGCCGTTCGACAGCCCGTCCGCGATGAGGCGCAGCACCTCCAGCTCGCGACGGGTCAGCGAGGGATCGCCGCCCGAGCCCTCTGCGGGGCGGATCCGCGCGGCGTACCTGCCGACGAGCTGCCTCGTCACCTCGGGTGCCAGGAGTGCGGCCCCGGCCGCGACCGTGCGGATGCCGTTCAGCAGCTGCGCGGCCGGGGCGTCCTTGAGCAGGAACCCGCTCGCCCCGGCGCGCAGCGCCTCGTAGACGTACTCGTCCAGGTTGAACGTGGTCACCACGAGCACCTTGACCGGATGCTCCACACCGGCGCCGGCGAGCAGCCGGGTCGCCTCGATGCCGTCGAGCACCGGCATCCGGACGTCCATCACCACGAGGTCCGGGTTCAGCCGGCGGGCGAGGTCGACGGCGGCCTGTCCGTCCCCGCAGGCGCCCACCACCTCCAGGTCGGGCTGGGCGTCGATGATCGTCGTGAAGCCCGTCCGGATCAGCGCCTGGTCGTCGCAGACCAGGACGCGGGTCGGCGCGTTCACGACCGGCTCCCGGTCGGGATCCGGGCGAGGACGACGAAGCCGCCGTCGTCCCGCCGTCGCGTATCGAGCTCGCCGCCCAGGGCGGCGACCCGTTCGCGGAGCCCGGCGAGGCCGCGCCCGCTCCCGGCCGGGGCGCCGCGCGAGCCGGGCGCCGAGCCGGGCCCAGACCCAGGCCCCGCCCCGTCCTGCGTGCCCGCCCCCGGCCCGTCGGTGCTGACCTCCACGGTGATCTCCCTGTCGTCGTAGTGGACGCTCACCGCGGTCGGGCGGCCGTGGGCGTGCTTGAGGGCGTTCGTCAGGGACTCCTGCACCACCCGGTGGGCGGCCTGCTCGGCGCTCCCCGCCGGCTCCGCGGGCGTGCCCACCTCGGTGAGCTCCACCGGCTGCCCAGCCTGCCGCGACTGTTCGACGAGCAGTCGGAGCCCGGCACCCGGCAGTGTCCTGACAGCGCCCTCGTGGCCGGGGTCGAGCAGGTCGAGCAGGTTCCGCAGGTCGCCGATGGCCCGCCTGCCTGTGTCCGCGACGGCGGTGAGGGACTCGTCGAGCCGATCGGGCGCGGCGGTCAGGTACCGCGCCGCCTCGGCCTGCACGACCATCGCCGTCACGTGGTGGGTCACGACGTCGTGCAGCTCGCGGGCGATCCGGGTCCGCTCGGCGGCGCGGGTCTCCTCCGCGACCCGGAGCCGACGTTCGACCTCGGCCACCCGGGTGGAGCGCAACCAGGCGCCGATGCCCCACGCCAGGGCCATCACCAGGTAGAACGTCACGAGCTCGTCCACGCGCTCCGCCCCGCTCAGCCGGTCGAGCGCGACGGCCAGCACCACGTACGACGCGGAGAGGGCGGAGGCG
Source organism: Antribacter gilvus (assembly GCF_003946865.1). Taxonomy (GTDB): domain Bacteria; phylum Actinomycetota; class Actinomycetes; order Actinomycetales; family Cellulomonadaceae; genus Antribacter; species Antribacter gilvus. Next base: position 211,136 of record NZ_QXTH01000010.1, on the reverse strand, counting down.
ACCAGGCGCCGACGGCGGTCGAGGTGCGCCCCCGCGCTCACCAGCGCGATGCCCACCGCGTTCCCGGCGAACGAGTGATGGCCGGAGACCTGGCCCATCGCGAAGCCGAGCGACACCAGCGCGACACACACCGCCGGCCACCGCCGCCGTACGGCGAGCGGGAGGCACTCGAGAGCGATGACCACCAAGGCCGGCCCGTCGAGAGGGCGGGCGGGCAGCTCACCGACCTGCGTCCCGTAGTCCCGCAGCGCCGGCACGAACGCCGCCCCGGCGAGCCCGAGAGCGAGCGGCAGGTCCCGGACCGTGACGTCGAGCCGGTGCCACCGCTCCGGGACCCGCCGGAGATCGATCACGTCGAGAGCGTAGCGGCCGCGTCGGACCGGGCGGCGCGCCGGCGGGGCACCACGTGACCACGCCGGTAGGCGAGCCGCATGAACACCGCGGCCACCAGCACGCAGAACACCAGGGAGAACAGGCTGCCCTCCGGGCCGAAGGCGCCGCCGGTGAGCAGCGTGGGCCCCGACGTCGTCGCGTCGAGCAGACCCTGCGGGGTGTTGTTGCCGGAGACCTCGGTGCTGAAGATGGCGCTCCCCGCCACGTTCCAGCCCAGGTGCAGGCCGATCGGCACCCACAGCCTGCGCGTGGCGACGTATGCGGCGGTGAGCATCCCGCCGGCCTCGATCGCGATGGCGATCGCGCCCCACAGGCTGGCGTTCGGGTTGACCAGGTGGAGGAGGCCGAACAGCACGCCGGTCAGCGTCAGGGCGATCCAGGTGCCCGTCCACCCCTCGACGACCCGGAACAGGACGCCGCGGAACAGGAGCTCCTCCGTCACGGCGACCGCTGCCATGCCGCCGACCAGCCCCACCGCACCCATCGGCGTGCCCAGCCCGTGAACCGTGTAGCCGCCGAGGACCGCGATGCTCGCGATGACCAGGCCGAACAGCGCCACGCCGATCAGCGTTCCCCAGCCGACCGCCGGCGCGGCACCCCGCAGGGCCACCTCCACCGGTGCGCGGTGCTCGGTCCGCCGCACCACCCAGCCATAGACGAGGACCGCGAGCGCCGCCGTCGCCACCCCGGCCACGAGGGTCAGCCAGGGGTTGCCCTGGACCGCCGTCACCGCCTGGTGACCGAGGAATGAGACCGCCACTACGGCCACGAGCTGCCACACCAGACGCACGATGACTCCTTTGCGAGTAGCCGCGGCCGGAGCGCCGCGGGCTATACCGAACGCTATGGATCGGGCGTCTCGCGGTAGTCACCGCACGGTGGACATTCGCAGGTAGCTCGCACGGGGGAGCTCAGGTCAGCCGGCTCCTTCCCTTCGCTGTCCTGGACCAGGGGCCCCACCAGCTCGCCCTGCCGAAGAGCGTCATCAACGACGGGACCAGCATCATGCGGACGATGGTGGCGTCGAGGAGGACCCCCAGGGCCGTGCCGAGGCCGAGCATCTTGATGAAGACGATGTCGCTCGTCACGAGGGCGCCGAGGGCGACGCAGAAGAGGAGTGCCGCCGCTGTGACGATCCGGCCGGTGCGTGCCATGCCGAGCACCACGCTGTCGCGGTCGGACGCCCCGCCCTCGCGGGCTTCTCGCATGCGGTCCAGGAGGAAGACGCCGTAGTCGGTCGACAGCCCGAAGACGAGGGCGAACAGGAGCACGGGCATCGTGAGGTCGAGCGCGCCCTGCGCCGTGAATCCCAGGAGCCCGCCGAGCAGCCCGTCCTGGAACGTGAGCACGAGGATGCCGAAGGTCGCGCCGAGGGTCAGCAGGTTCATCACCACCGACATGAGGGGGAGCAGCACCGACCGGGTCAGCAGCAGGAGCACGAGCAGGGTCCCGATGATCACCAGGCCCGCCGCCAGCGGCAGGTTCGCCACCACGCTGTCGCGCAGGTCCGCGAAGTTCGCGCTCTCCCCGGCCACCTGGACGCGCAGGTCCGGGGTCGACAGCGCGCGCACGTCCTGGACCAGGTCGAGGCTCTCCGGCGCCATGCCCGCGCCGAGGGGGTCGACGGTCAGCATGGTGGTGTCCGCGTCCAGCGGGACCGGCGGCGACACGACGTCGGCCCCGTCGAGGCCGGCGATCTCGTCGGCCACGTCCTGCACCTCCGGCGCGTCCGCGGCGCCGTGCAGCACGACGACGACGTTCTCGCGCGGGTTGCTCGCGAAGTCGTCGGTGAGCCGCTGGTCGACCTGGTGCGCGGACTGGTCGCCGGGGACGTCCTTGGCGCTCACCGCCGTGAAGGCGATGTTCGCCAGGGGGGCGGCCAGGAGGACCAGCGCCGTCGTCCCCGCGAGAGCGAAGATGACAGGCCGCGCCGCGACGGAGCGCGCGATCCGGAGCCATCGTGCGTCCGACTCGCCGCCCTCGAGCTGCTGCCGCCAGCGGCGGGGGGCGAGCGCGTCGATCCGCCGCCCGAGAACGGCCAGCAGCGCCGGCAGCACGATCAGTGCCGCGAGCGCGCCGCTGACGGCGACGAGGATGCCTCCGACCGCCATCGAGTAGAGGAAGCGTTGCTCGAAGACGAACAGGCACGCCATCGCGGCGGCCACGGTCACCGCGCTCAGGAGCACGGTGCGCCCGGCGGTGGTCATGGTCTCCCGCACGGCGGCCTCGGGCTCGAGGCCGGCCGCCAGCTCGGCCCGGTACCGGGACACGATGAGCAGCCCGTAGTCGATCGCCAGCCCGAGCCCGAGCGCGGTGACGAGGTTCAGCGCGAAGATGGACATCTCGAACTGCTCGTGGACGAGGCGGACTCCCGCCAGCGCGAACAGGATGTTCACGCCGCCGAGGAGCAGCGGCAGCATCCCCGCGACGAGGCCGCGGAAGATCAGGAGCGACAGCAGGATCAGGACGGGGAACGCCGCGAGCTCCGCCCGGGTCAGGTCGCGCAGCACCGTCGACACCACCTGGTTGCCGACGACCTCGCTCCCGCCCAGGGACACACCGTCCAGCTCCGCGAGCTCGTCGTCGAGCCGGTCGATGGTCTCCTGCATCTCCCCGTCGGTGGCGTCGGCGTCCCACAGGGCGAGGACGTACGCGCTGTCGCCGTCCTCGGACACCTGCCCGGGACCGCCCTGGCTGGGCGTGCTGGGCGCGCTGGGCGCGCTGGGCGCGCCGGGTGCGGCGGCCTCGATCGCCGGAGGAATCACGGTCGCGATCGCGTCCTCCTCGCCGAGGCGTTCGACGACGTCGGCGATCACCTCCTGCGTGGCGCGCGAGCCCACGGGCTCGCCCGTGTCGACGAGCGCGATGAGCCCACCGTCCGGCACCGTGCCGGTGGTGTCCTCGAGCACGGCGACGGCGTCCTGCGACGGCGAGCCGGGCGTGACGAAGTCGGGGTTCCCGCCGCCGAGCTGATGGAGCACGGGAACACCGACCGCCGCCGCACCGCCGACGATCAGGGTGGCCATCACGACGATGGCTACCCGGAAACGGACCACAAGGCTGCTGAGCGCGTTCATCGAGTCTTCCTTGGTGTACCGCGGTTCAGACCGCGACCGGTTTGCGGGACGTCCTGCGGGAAGAGGGCGCGGGAAGCCGGCGCAGCAGGCGCCGCAGCTCGCCCCGCAGGGTCACGTGGTCCACCTGCAGCAGGTGCCGGTTGGAGTCGTAGAACCGGAGCCCGCCGCTGAGGGCACGGCCGAACCGTGGGCTCTCCTTCTCCCGTCGCACGGCGGCGACCCGCTCCGGGTCGTGCCGCATCCAGTGCACGTACCGAGCCATCGCCTGGGCCTGGTAGTGCATGATCTGCCAGTTCCCGGTGCCCGTCTGGAACAGGCCGATCACGAAGAGGTTGTCGTGCTCGGGGTGGAACATGTGCAGGTGCAGCTGCGGGATCCGGTCCTTCCAGTTGAGGTGGACCGGATCGATGAACGGGATGTGCGTCTGCTGGTATCCCGTGGCGCACACGATCAGGTCGACCTCTTCCCGTGTGCCGTCCGTGAAGCGCACCCCGTCGCCGTCCAGGGACGCGATCCCCGGACGGGGCCCGATCCTCCCGTGGCCGAGGTTGTACAGCAGCGTCGAGTTGATGACGAAGTGCTCGTCCAGGATGCGGTGCGGCGGCTTGGGCAGGCCGTACGACTGCGGGTTCCCGGCCGAGCTCGCCCGCAGGATCAGCCGTGCCCCCATCCGCACGAAGGACCGCGGCATCCGGAACCGGAGGATGCCCTCGTAGAAGTCGTCGACGGGCATCCCGAGCACGTACTTCGGCCAGTAGTAGCACCCGCGTCGCACGCTCAGGAAGGTCGCCTGGGCACGCCCCGCCGACTCCACGGCGATGTCCGCGCCCGAGGTCCCGCCGCCGATGACGAGCACCCGGCGCCCGTCGAAGATGCTCGGCTCGAAGTAGTCGGCCGCGTGCATCGTCGTGCCGTGGAACTCGCCCGGGAACTCGGGCCGGAACGGCTCGGCGTTGTGCCCGTTGGCGATGACGAGCCCCCCGTAGCGGCGCGTCTCCCCACCGTCGAGGGTGACCCTCCAGGTCCCGTCGGCCCGCGTCACGCCCTCCACCGACCGGCCGAGCTCGATGCGCTCGTCGACCCCGGACCACCGCGCGTACGACGTGAGGTACTCGTGCGCGTCGTAGAGGCCGAGGAACGTGGGGAACCGGTCGGGGATCGGGAAGTCCGGGAACTCGATCCACCGCTTGGACGTGATGAGGTGCAGCGACCGGTACGCGGGGCTGCGCGCGCTGCCGGGGTTCCAGACCCCGCCGATCGCCCGCTCCCGCTCGATCACGTCGACGTCCAGGCCCACCTCCAGCAGGCTCTTGGCCGCGGCGAGCCCGGCCGCCCCCGCGCCGATCACGCAGTAGCGTCCGGTGCGGTCCTCCGCCGGCTCGGTCGACGGCAGCTCTGTCGCGGTCATGTCTCTCGCTCCTTCGTCATGTGCGGATTCGAAACCGAAAGCAGGAGGTCGCCACGGGCGTCCACCACGTCCCACCGTGTGCCGTCCACCACCAGCGCGGAGGGCGCCGCGTCGAGGGCGCCGACCTCCACGAGCGGGATCTCCAGCACCGGACCCTGCGGGGAGGGCGCCGGTACCTCGCGCTCCACCAGCGCCCGGACCATGCGCTCGATCGCCGCGACCGGGAGCAGCGGCTCGACGGCCGGGTGCAGGAGGTTCTGCGACGCCGGGTGCGGTTCGGCGGCCCCGGTGCGCCACGTCCCGTCGTGGTCCCTCGCCCAGCGGCCTGCGGGCAGCACCCGGCCCGCCCAGCGCAGCGGCAGGCCGGGTCCGGGGGAGTCGCCGTGCAGGGTGCCGGACGACGACGCCCCCCGCGGCCCGGCTGCCGCTGTCGCCGCGAACACCACGTCCACGGTCAGGGCCTCCACGCCGGCGACGGCCAGGCCGACCCGGACCACGGTCTGGTCCGGGTGGCTCGACACGCGGCGGGCCCGGACCGACACGGCCTCTCCCACCTCCGAGAGCGCGAGCCGCGACAGGTCGGCCCGGACCCCGCGCAGCCCGCAGAGGGCGGGGTGCCTGGGCGGCCGAGCCCAGACGGCCGCCGCGCACGCGAGGTCCAGGGCCCATCCCGTGGGCAAGGTGGGCCGCCCGTCCCAGGTGACGTCCTGGGTGACGGGCCACCTGGCGGTGTCGACGGGGAGGTCGAGCTCGACCCCGTCGTCGTCCACGGTGATGGGGTTCGACACGGTCAGCGCGAGCCGGTTCAGCCGGTGCTGCTCGGGCAGCCCGCTCGGCTGGAGGTAGCCGCGGAGCACGGCCGGGGTCAGCGCCGGCCCGATCCCGCCGAGGAACCCGGACTCGCCGTCGTCGGCGCAGCGGAGCTCCGCGTCCCAGAGCTCCAGACCCTGCGCCACGGGCATGGCGTCCATGTACTCGAGGGTGGCCTCGAAGTTGCTGATCATGCCGCCGAGGCGTTCCCAGGTGGGCCAGGCCACGGTCACCGTCGTCCGCCCCGCGGGGTCGGCGTCCGGGTCGTGCGCGGCCCAGAGCCCGAGCCTGGCGAGCGCCTCGTTGGCGGCGCCGTACTCGAGCTGACCGAGGAGCCCGCCCCACCGTCCCGTCATCGAGCCGGTGTTGCACCACACCTCCGGGGGCGTGTCGCGCAGCGCCCGCTGCAGGGCGACGAACCCGCCGATCTTCACGGAGATCGTGGCCCGCACCTGAGCGGGGTCCTTGCGCAGGAGCCTGCTCGGCGCGTCGACCCCCGCATTGTGGACGACGACGGTCGGCGGGGCGGGCAGCTCGTCGATCAGCGCGCGGACCTCGGCCTCGTCCGTGAGGTCCGCCTGGCGGTAGCGGATCGTCAGCCCGTCCGCGGCGGCTCGCGCGAGGTTGAGCGAGACCTCGCGGCGCTGCAGGATCCGCTCGATCTCCCGGCGCGCGGCCCCCACCCGCCCGGCAGCCACGGCCTCGCGGAGCGTGTCGTCGCGCAGCTCCCGGAGGCGCTCGGCCGACGCGGTCAGCCACGGGTCGTCGGGCGGGAGCAGGGGCGCCCGCCCCGTCACGGTCACGGTGCAGCCGTGGTGCCGGGCGAGGTGCTCGGCGAGGGCGAAACCGATGCCCCGGCCACCGCCGGTGACCAGGACGGTGCTCGCGGCGCCGAGATCCCGTCGGGGCAGCCCGACGTCGGCCCGCACGGCCCGCAGCACGTGGCGCACGCCCGCGGCGTACCCCACCTCGAAGAGCCCGGGGGAGAGCAGCTCCCGGACGACCTGCCCGGCGTGCTGGTCCACCGCGTCGTCGTCCAGGTCCAGGACCCGGACGGCCGTGGCCGGGAGCTCGCGTGGCAGGCCCTTGGCCAGGCCCGCCCACAGCCCGCCGAGCGGGCCGGGGACGGGACCCGGCCTGGTCCCGGCGTGACCGCCCATCGCGGTCACGGCGAGGTACGACGTCGCAGACATCCGGGTGATGCCCGACCACCGCTCCGCGACGGAGCGCAACGCGGCGAAGGTGCGCGCCAGGGGTGGCCACCAGTCGGCGTCCCCGCCGCGGAGGCTGACGGCGCCGAGGTCGACGATCGTGTCGACGGCGTCGCCGAGCTCCGGGCCGACGTCGGGCCAGGCGGTCGAGCCGTCACCGGCCGCCCGCACGGGGCCGGCTTCCGCGCCGAGCTCGCGCAGCCGGGCCAGGACCGCAGCCGCGAGGTCGTCCGGGCCGCCGAGGACGGCGACCACGCGACCGCGGAGGGCGTCCGGCCGGGGCTCCGGCAGGGGCGCGACCGGCACGCTCGCCCAGCGGAAGCGTTCGACGCCCGGGGGCGGGGCGGCGGTGGACCACCCGGCGGCCACGTCGGCGGCCGTGTCAGGCGCCGTGTCGGCCGCGGGCCAGGCTGCGCCGGTCGCGGACGTGCCCGCCACGGCCGTGCGGGCGACGGCCGTGCGGGCGACGGCCGTGCCGGTCACGGCCGTCACCGGTTCCTCGGGGTGACGCTCAGCCGCAGCCCGGCCGGCGGGCGCAGGGACACGAGGGTCGCCAGCCCGTCGTCGAAGCCGAGCGCGGTGCCCAGGCGGAACCGCTGCAGCACCATGGCCACGGTGAGGTAGCTCTGCTGCAGCGCCATCATCCAGCCGACGCACTTGCGCTGGCCCCCTCCGAACGGGAAGTACGCGAAGCGCGGCAGCTTCTCCTCCTGCCCCGGCGCGAACCGGTCGGGGTCGAACCGCTCCGGGTCGGGCCACAGGTCGGGCATCCGGTGGGTGACGAACGGCGTGAGGAACACGGACTCCCCGGCCGGGACGCGGTGGCCGCCGACGACGTCGTCCGCCACCGCGTCCCGGGGGAAGACCCAGATCGGCGGGTGCAGGCGCAGCGACTCGTCGACCAGCTGCTTCAGGTACGGCAGCGCGGCCAGGTCGTCGAGCCCGGGCGCGCGCCCGGCGAGCACCGTCTCGATCTCCTGGTGGGCTCGTTCCTGGACCTCCGGGTGCCGGGCGAGCTCGGCGAGCGTCCACGCGATGCCGGTGCCGCTGGTCTCGTGGCCGGCCATGAAGATGGTCATGAGCTCGTCGCGCACGTCGTCGTCCCCGAGGTCGGGGCCGTCGTCCGAGCCCTGTGCCGCGAGCAGCAGCGCGACGAGGTCGGTACGGTCCGCGTGCTCCCCCTCGCGGTGGGCACGGACGATGTCCCCGACGATGTCGTACAGGTCGGCCCGGGTCCGGGCCACCCGCCGCTGGTACCCGAACGGCATCCACGCGGGCATGAGCTGCCGGGGCTCCCCCCGGAAGACCATTGCCTCGATGGCCTGGTCCATCGCCGGGCCGATGCGGGGATGGTCGGGCTCCAGGTCCCGGTCGAACATGGCGCTGCCGAGGGCGTCGAGCGTGATGTGCATCGACTCCGGGATCACGTCGAGCGTCGTGGTGCCACCTGCGGCACGGGCCGCCCACGTGTCCAGCACGCGGGAGGTCGCGGACACCATCGCGTCGCTCATGCCCTCGATCGCCCGCCGGTGGAACAGCGGGTTCACCACCATGCGGCGGGCCTTCCACTCCTCGCCGTCGGTCGTGAGCAGGCCGGTACCCATGTAGATCTTGAAGAAGTCGTACCCCTTGCCGCGCCGGTAGTTCCCGTTCGCGGCCTGCAGCACGTGGCGCACCGCGTCGGGGCTGAACGGCAGGTGCACGGTGAAGAACCCGAGCGGGAGCCGCACCATGTCCCCGTAGGTGCGCTGGAGCTCGAGGAAGTACGACGGTGCGTCCTCCTGGAAGCGGCGCAGGTTCCGCCAGGCCTGCAGCCCGCCGCGAGGGCCGGGGGCGAGGTCGGTGGCGGACCGGGTGGTCTCTGTGGTGGTCATCGTTCTCCTCCGGTGGTGACGGTGGCACGCTCGGTGACCTCACCCGTGGTCGTGTCGAGATGGCCGAGCAGGACCCAGTCCAGGTCCAGCACCTGCAGCAGCACACGGTTGTCGCCGTCGACCGCCACGAACCGGGTGCCCTGGGGTCCGTCCTGCGACGGCGACCCGGTGCGACCCGCGTAGAGCTCCACGGCGCGGTCGGCCAGACCTGCGTCGCTGACGTCGCCGAACAGCTCGAGCCGGCCGATCCGCAGCGGGGCGCACACCGGCACGAGGTGGCCCTCGTGCAGCTCGAGCACCCCGGTGCGCAGAAGGCCGTCCAGGAGCAGGACGGGGACCGAGAACCTGCTGTACACCGGGTGGTCGGCCGGGACCGGCGAGGTGTAGCGGGACCGCCCGCCCTCGGCGAGCACGCGGGTGCCGGTCGTGGCGTGGAACTCGTGCGCCAGCAGGACCGGCGACCCGGGCGCGTGGTACGGGTCCGGGACGGCGACCGCCCCCGACTCGTCCCACGGCTCCCAGGTCGCCGGCGGCCGGCCCTCGGCGCGCAGCTCGACGGTCGCGGTGAAGTGGACGCGGTCGGCGACCAGCACGCGGCCGTCGGGCGCGAGAATGTCCTCGCTCACCGTGACGCGCACGTCGGCGCCGTCCGGCCGCTCGCCGTCGACGAGCTCGGCCGTGACGCGCTTGAGCACGTCGCGCGAACCGAGCTTGAGGAAGCGCTCGAACGTCAGGTCGGCGAGCGCCACCGGCACCAGGCCGGGTCGCAGGAGCCTGGCCGCCTCGACGGCGATCTCGGAGACGAACGCGCCGGGCAGGGTGGGCCGCCCGCCGACGACGTGCCCGGCGAGGTAGGCGTCCCGCTCGGGTCCGAAGGCGCGCTCGACGACGATCCGCCGGTCGTCGCGCTCGACCACGCGGTCGGCGTAGAACGGCAGGTCGGTGCCGGCTCCGGCTCCGGGGGAGGGCTCGTTCGTGGACGACGACGGCGCGGGGGCGGCCGTCTGCTCCAGGAACCCTGGGAGCAGGCGCTGGACCGCCTGTTCCTCGGCGTCGCCCAGGTGCACGGTGTAGGTGTGGGGCCGTGGCTCGGCGATCTCGCGCAGGAAGTGCCGGATCCCCTCGGCGGTCCCCATGCTCGAGTAGAGCCCGGACTTGTCGAAGTAGGCCTTGGTCAGCTCGTTGGCGCCGAGGCCGATCTCGCCCCAGAGGGTCCAGCCGAGCGTGGTCTGCGCGGCGTCGGGAGCGTCGTGCACGACGGCGGCGAAGCCGAGGAAGTCGTTGGCCGAGGCGTAGTCCGCCTCGCCCGCCTGGCCCGTGAGACCCAGGAGCGACCCGAAGTTGACCCAGAGCCGCGGCGGGCTGTCGGACAGCGCCGCGGTGAGGTTGGCGTGGCCGGCGACCTTCAGGTCGCGGACCTGACGGAACTCCCGGAGGCTCTTGGTCTCGACCGGGGCTGACCGGTTCAGCCCGGCGGCGTGGACGAGCAGGTCGATGTGGCCGTGGTCGCGGTGGATCGTCTCCATCGCGGCGCGTACGCCGTCGGCGTCCGCCACGTCGCAGGCGAGGTAGTGCACCCGGTCGACGCCGCTGTGCTCCCGCAGGCGGCGGAGGTTCGCGAGCACCATGCGGGCTCGCCTGACGCCTTCGAACTCGGCGCTGAGGGCGGCCGGGCGGAGCCCCGCGTCCTCGGCGCGCCGGCGCGCGATGTAGGCGGCCTTGGCGCCGGCGAACTCGTCGTCGGACATGGCGAGCAGGTCTGCGGGGTGGGCGTCGGGGCGGTTGCTCCCGAGCACCACGATCCGGGGCCGCTGGTGCCGCGCGAGCGCGACGAGCAGCTCGGCGGTGATGCCGCGGCCGCCGCCGACGGCGACCACCAGAGCGTCGGGCCGCAGCCCGGCGACCGGGCGTGCCGGGAGCGGTTCCGGCTCGACGACGGGGGAGAACCTGCCCTCGGCCGTGCGCACCACCAGCGGCGTGGGGTGCGGGGCGCCGAGCTCCTCGGTCGCCGCTGCGATCCCGTCCGCCGGGTCGGCGGACTCGACCGCCACGACCAGCGCCGGGCTCGCGACCGACTCGAGGCGCAGCACCTTGAGCAGGCCGTTGAACAGACCCACGGCGGGGTGCGGCGTGCTGCCGGACGCTCCCTGGAGCGCGACGACGACGAACGACGACTCCTCGCCCGCTGCCCTCCGCGCGAGGTGCTTGGCGATCAGGAAGGACGCGTCGTGGAGGGCGAGCGTCCGTGGCGTGGCGTCGGAGTCGCCGGACAGGCGCGTGACGACGCGGACGTGCCGCACGGTCCGGCCGGCCAGGGCCTCGTCGATCGTCGTCTCGTCGACGGTCTCCGGGACGGTGAGCACGAGGGCTCCGGCCGGGAGCCCGGCGTCGGTCAGGAGCGACGGGTCGTCCGTCAGGATGACGGTGGTCGCGGGGTCGGCGACGAGCTCCGAGCCCTCCGACACGGGGACGGTGGCCGGTCGCAGGCGGACCGCCCAGCGGCGGACCGCGTCCTGCGCGTCCCAGTCGATCGCGTCCTGTGCGGGGGTCTCGGTGCCGTCGGGTCCTTCGCCGGGAGGCGGTGAGAGGCGGAGCCGCTGCGCCGGGAGGCCCGGCTCGGTGTGGCACACGATGGTGGCGGCCCGCTCCGGGGCCGGCCGGCGCAGCACGTCGATCACGGCGTGCAGCACCTCTCCGGCGAGATAGCTCTCGGCGCGGCCGGAACGCTCGGTGCCGCAGTGGACGAGGTCCGTCCCCGCGTCGTCGCCCGCCGCGTCGCCCTCTGCGTCGTCGTCCACGAACCCGAGGACCGAGAGGCCCGCGGCGGCAGCGCGCTCCTCGGTGGTCAGCGCGATCATGAAGCAGCCCTCGGCGAGGACGCCGTCGCCGACCATGCCGGGGACCATGGCGGCGAGCTCGGGGGTCGTGTTGCCGTTGATCCCCCCGACCAGCGCGATCTCGAGCCTGCCCGACCGCAGGTAGCGGGAGGCGACGTCGATCGCGCCGGCACCGGCGGCGAGGCCCGTGTCGATGGTCATGTTGGGCCCGTGCAGGTCGTAGTAGTTCGCGACGCGCGCGGCGATGACGTTGGGCATCATGCCGGGGAAGGTGTCCTCGGACGACGGCGGGCACAGGCCGCGCACCTCGTCGACGACGGAGGACAGCGCCGCGGCCGCGTCGGACCGCAGGCCGGCGTCGACGGCGTCCGCCGCCTCGGCGAGGTCGTCGCGGTAGCACCGCGTGGCGTAGAGCATCGCGTTGCGGGTGGAGCCCGCGTGCCCGATGAAGACCCCGATGTCGTCCCTCAGCTCCTCCCAGACCGGGGCGATCTGGTCGAGCGTCTTGCGACCGGCCTGCAGCACCATGAGCTGGCAGCGGTCGATCGCCCGGAGGGCTCCCGGGGGCATGCGCACGCTCGAGAACGGGGGCAGCGGATAGGTGTCGCCGAACGTCGTGGCCAGCGGGTCTGCGACCGGAGCCTCGTCGTCCTGGCCGGGCACGTGCGTGGCCGCGGCGACGACGGCGATCCGGGACCGCGGGCTGGGGGGCCGGGTCGCGCGGATGTTCGACGTCGCCGAGGGGTCGGTCAGGATCAGGTTCGCGTTGGTGCCGCCGAACCCGAACCCGGAGATGGCCACGGTGCGCGGACCGTCGGAGGCCGGCCAGGGCACCGGCTCGGTCGGCACCTCGAGCGCGTCCCCGGCGGGCGCCTCGCGGCGGCTGCTGAACTGCGCCTGGGCGGGGATCGTCCCGCGGTGCATGCTCTGGACCGCGTGGATGACCGACGCGGCGCCCGCAGCCCAGCCGGTGTGCCCGATGACGGACTTGTTGGAGGTGACCTGGATCGGGGACCCCGGGCCGAAGAACTCGCTCAGGGTCGTCAGCTCGGCCTGGTCACCGGCGGGCGTGCCGGTGGCGTGGGCCACGATCCAGTCGGGACGTACCGCGTCGAGGTCACCGCTGAACGCCCGTTCCACCGCGCGGACCTGACCGGCCGGGCTGGGCGCGTAGATCGCCTTGCCCTTGCCGTCGGACGAGGTGCCGACGCTGCTCACCGTCGCGAGGACGCTGTCGCCGTCGGCCTCGGCCCGTGCCCTGGTCTTCAGGACGACGACGCCCGCCCCGTCCGAGAAGAGCACTCCGTCGGCACCGGCGTCCAGGCTGCGGACGTGGCCGCTCCGGGAGAGGCCGTTCAGCTTGGCGAACAGGACGGATCCTCGCGGCCCGACGGCGAACGCGCCACCGCACACGGCGACGTCGTGCCGGCCCTCGAGCAGCCCCATCATCCCGATGTCGAGCGAGTACAGGGACGACGAGCACGCCGTGTCGACCACCAGCGTCTCGGTGTCCTGGGGGAGCACGCCGTGCATGGCGCGGTGGGCCACCTGGTGCGGCTGCAGCCACAGCGGGTCGATCCCGCCGCGCGGATACCGCTCCGCGACGACCTGGTCGACTGCCGCGTCCAGCCGCCGGGCACGATCGTCGTCGACCCCGAGCTTCTCGATCGCCGCGCCGATCCGGGTCCGGACCGCCGCCCGGATCGTCGCCTCCTCCAGGTGCTGGCTGCCGTCGGCCGTGTAGCCGACGACGAACGAGAGCCGGTCCTCGTCACGCAACGTGACCCCGTCGAGCGCCTGCCGGAGGCTGTGCCGCAGCCAGAGGGTGGTGTACTCCGTGCCCACCGGGCCGGCCCCCACCCCGGAGCCCGGCTCGACGCCCAGCTCGGCGGCGACGGCCGGGTGCGGCCGCAGGTCGGTGATGAAGCCCGACCGCGCGCTGTACGTCTTGTCCTCGTCGGAGCCGTCGGGCGTCCAGAAGCGCTCGTTGTCCCACCTGTCGGCGGGGATCGGGATCATCATGTCCGGGCCGCGCTCCAGCAGCTCGGCGAGCTCCTCGGGGGAGCTGGCGCCCGGTACGGCGAGGCCCGTGCCCACGATGACGATGTCGTCGGGGTGGCCCTCCGTGAAGGGCGCCGGGGCCCCCGCCGTGGCCTCCGTCGGAGTCTCCGCCGGAGTCTCCGCCAGAGCCGCGTCGGCGGACGGCTGCTCCTCGGCGGCGGTGGCGGTCGAGACCGTGGTCCCGGCAGCGATGCGGCCCACGTTCGCCGTCGTCCCGAGCAGGGCTGCGCCGGTGGAGAGGCCGCCGTCGGCGACGATGCTCTGGCCGGTGATCCAGCTCGCCCGGGGCGAGGCCAGGAACGCGACGACCTCCGCCAGCTCCTCGGCCTTCCCCAGCCGCCCGAACGGGGTGGCCTCGCGGATCGTCCGTTGCATCGACCCGGCGTCGGGGAACTGGTCGGCGACGGTGCTCTCGAGCATGCCCGCCACGGCCGTGTTGACGCGGATCCCGCGCGGGGCCAGCTCGACCGCGAGATAGCGCGTGGTCACCTCCAGCCCCGCCTTCGCGGGGGCGCACGCCAGGTAGTTGGCCATGACCAGCTCGCCGCCGCCGAGCGTCGAGACGTTCACGATCGCCCCTGCGCCGTCGTCCATCAGGTCGGCAGCCCGCAGGGTGCAGTTGATCGCGCCCGTCACGTTGGTGTCGAACGCCCGGCGCAGCTGCTCCGCCCGGACCTCGCGCACCGGCGCCAGGGCGCCGTCGGCCGCGCTGTTGACGAGCACGTCGAGGCGCCCGAAGCGCTCGCGGACCTCGTCGAACATGGCCGCGACCTGTTCCTCGCGGGCGACCGACGCGCGGATCGCGTGCGCGACGCACCCGGCGGCCTCCAGGTCCGCGACGGTCTCACGGGCGGCCTGGGGGCTCCGGAAATAGTTGACGACGACGACGTCGAAGTCCTCGGCCAGGCGGAGGGCGACCGCGCGGCCGACGCCTCGCGCCCCGCCGGTGACCAGAGCGACGCGGCCGGCGGTCATCGGACGCCGCCCAGCGCCGGCGCGACGGCCTGCACGCCGGCGCCAGCGCGCTGGTGCAGGATCAGGTCCACGACGTGGCCGATGGTGGTGAGGTCCATCGGGCGGAAGCCGTCCTGCGGGGCGGGCAGCCCGAACGTGTCCGAGACCCGCGCCAGCAGCTCGGTCCGCTTGACCGAGTCCACACCGAGCTCGGCCTCCAGGTCGGCGTCCTCCTCCAGTACCTCGGCCGGGTACTCCAGTGCGGTGGCGTACAGCTCGACGACCCGCGCCAGGACCTCCTCGCGAGGGTCGGCCTCAGGTGCGGGCGCGACGGCCTGCTCAGGGCCGACGGCGGGCGCGACGGCCTGCTCGGGGCCGCGCTGGTGCAGGATCAGGTCGACGACGTGGCCGATGGTGGTGAGGTCCATCGGGCGGAAGCCGTCCTGCTGTGCGGGCAGCCCGAACGTGTCCGAGACGCGCGCCAGCAGCTCGGTCCGCTTGACCGAGTCGACGCCGAGCTCGGCCTCGAGGTCGGCGTTCTCCTCCAGTACCTCGGCCGGGTACTCCAGCGCGGTGGCATACAGCTCGACGACCCGCGCCAGGACCTCCTCGCGCGACTGGGCCGGGGCGGGCGCGGCGGGGACGGGGGCGTCCGCCGCCACCCGCTCGGCGGGTGCGGGCGCCGCCGCGACCGAGGCCCTGCCCACCTGCGGCGCCGCGTGGTCCGGGGACCACGAGCCGAACATGGCCCGCACGGTCGTCGACAGCTCGGCGGCGTGGTCCGACCAGAACTGGGCGAAGGCCTCCTGCCCGACGTCGGGGAGCAGCGCGTCGTGGAGCGTCGTGACAGCGGCGACCTCTGACGGGTTGCCGGAGAGCACACCGAGCTCACGGAGCCCCGTGAGTGCTCGTGACAGCGAGGCGGACTCCCGGTCGGCCGACAGCAGGGTCGGCACCGCCGTGTGGGGCCGGTCGCCGAGGATCGCGCCGACGATGCCGGAGAGGCTCCCGAGCGCGCCGCTCTCGACGTAGACGGTGCCGTCGTCGTGCAGGTCGCTGATCGTCGGGGCGAACCGGAGCCGGCGTACGAGGTGGCGGCTGACCAGGTCGGCGAGGTCGTCCTCGCCCGTGTACTCGCGTCCTTCGATCGGCGAGTGCACGGGCAGGGTCATCGGCGCTGCCGGGAACTCGGCGCCCAGGCGACGCCGGAAGTCGGCGGCGGCCCGGGCCGCCCACGGCGAGTGGAACGGGAAGGGTGCGGAGAGCGTGACGCAGCTGACCTCGAGGCCGCGTGCCACCGCACCGATCTTCTCCAGGGCGGCGGCTGTCCCCGTCACGACGGTCTGGCGCGCGTGGTTCTCGACCGCGACGACAGCATCGCCGCCCGTCAGCGCCACGAGGTGGTCCGCCTGCTCCGGGCCCATCCCGAGAGCGGCCATGCCGAACCCGTCGCCGGCGTGCTCCGCGAGCGCCAGGCTCCGGTGGGCGACGATCTGGGCACCCTGCTCGAGCGTCCAGGCGCCGGCGCACACCAGGGCGGCGATCTCACCGAGGCTGTGGCCCACCAGGAGCCGCGGCTCGAGGCCGTTCGCGGCAAGGATCCGGTAGGTCGCCACCGAGGTGCCGTAGATGGCGAGCTGGAGCTCGACGGGCGCCTCGGTGACGAGCGACCGCACGTCGTTGGCCGGGTCCATCATCCGGGCGTCGAACACCGGGTGCCCGAGCATCTCCCGGGCGACGTCGTCCACGGTAGCGCGCATCTCGGCGACCACCCGACTGTTGCTCTGAACGCCGGAAAGCGCTCCGGGATAGAAGGCGCCCTGCCCGGGGAAAAGTACGACGGCTCCGGGGCGCTTGATGGCTGGTTCCACGGTGGTTCATCCCTTCGAGTGGTGGGGTGTCGACACGGCTCGCGACGACCGCCCGATTTGCCACGAAGGTGGTCGGACGCTCCTGGGACGGGCAATCCGCTGGACGGACGATCTTGTATGAATTTCGTGCTTCTGGACGGTGGGCAGGTGCCGGTTGTCTTCACGTCCCATTGACATGGCGTCGCAGGTCAGGGTATTGATTGTGCGCAGATTCAACAGTCTGCAGGCCTCGACAGGAGGCGAATCGGGCCACCTCGCCAGATAGTGAGTGACGCTGCAATACTTTGATACATGCAGTTGCATGAAGCCTGACTGTGAAGTCGTT
The DNA here is from genome assembly GCF_003946865.1 of Antribacter gilvus. Classification (GTDB taxonomy): domain Bacteria; phylum Actinomycetota; class Actinomycetes; order Actinomycetales; family Cellulomonadaceae; genus Antribacter; species Antribacter gilvus. The sequence goes on along the minus strand of NZ_QXTH01000010.1, from coordinate 194,315 downwards.
GGACTCCATACGGCCAGGGTGAATTCGAGGGGTTGATTCGAGAATCGTGAACATTCATCCACAGGGGGAAACTATGTATCACTCAATAGTGCGGAACGTGCTACGGAAGTCGTTCGACCAGCTGAACCGCGGGAACCACAGCGCCGTCGTCGCACAGTTCGCCCAGGACGCCGAGCACTGGTTCTCCGGCACGCACGCTCTCGCCGGCCGGCGGACCGGGATCGACCAGATCACCGCGTGGCACGAGCGGCTGTCGGCCGTGCTGCCGGACCTCCAGGTGCGGATCACCGACATCACCGTCACCGGCCTCCCGCACCGGACGGTGGCGATGGCTGAGTGGGTCGACCACTTCACCACCCCCGCCGGCGACACCTGGTCCAACCGGGGCGTGCACGTCATCCGGCTACGGTGGGGAAAGATCACAGCGATGCACATCCACTGCGACCCGACGGTTCTCGACGCGGCGCTCGCCGAGATCGCGGACCAGGGCCGCGCTGAGGCGGCCGCGGCGCCGATCGGCACGCTGGACCTCCCGTCGGGGCTGCGCCGTGCCTGAGACCGTCACCGCCACCCGTCCCACCGGGCTGTCCATCGAAGAGAGGGCATGGTCATGACCACGACTCTGGTCACCGGAGCCACGGGTTTTATTGCCGGTCACGTGATCGAGGAGCTGCTGACCCACGGCTACCGCGTCCGGTCCACCGTGCGCTCGCTCCGCGACCCGTCCCGCACGGCGCACCTGCGCGACCTGGCCGACCGCACCGGTGGCGACGTCGAGCTGGTCGAGGCCGACCTGCTCCACGACGACGGCTGGGCCGCCGCGGTCGACGGTTGCGACAACGTGCTCCACGTGGCCTCACCGTTCCCGCCCGCACCGCCGAAGGACGCCTCGGAGCTGGTCCGCCCCGCCGTCGAGGGCACGCTGCGCGTCCTGCGTGCGAGCGAGGTCGCCGGGGTGCGGCGGGTCGTGGTGACGTCGTCGGTCGCCGCGATCACGGGCGGGCGGCCGAAGGGCGACGACCGCGTGCGCGACGAGTCCGACTGGACCGACGAGGACCAGGCCGCGCCCTACGCGCTGAGCAAGACGCTCGCGGAGCAGGCGGCCTGGAGGTTCGCCGACGACCACCCGTCGCTCGAGGTGGTGGCGCTCAACCCGGGCATGGTGCTCGGTCCCCTCCAGAACGCCGCGGCCGGGACGTCGGTGGCCACCGTGCGCCGGTTCCTCGGCCGCGAGGTCCCGGCGGTCCCGGCGATGAGCCTCGCCACGATCGACGTCCGTGATCTCGCGCACGCGCAGCGCCGGGCGCTCGAGGTGCCGCACGCCGCCGGGAACCGGTACGTCTGTGCCGGGCCGGACCTGCCGATGCTGGAGATGGCGCAGATGCTCCACGAGGAGTTCGGGCCGCTCGGCTACCGGGTGCCCACCGCGCGCCTGCCGTACTGGGCGATGTGGCTGATCGCCCGCGTGGACGGCGAGGTGCGGTTCGGCCTCGACTACGTGGACCGTCCCGAGCGCCTCGACGCCAGCAAGGCGGGCGCGGCGCTCGGGCTCACGATGCGACCGGTCCGCGAGTCCGTCGTCGACACCGCCCGCAGCCTGATCGAGCACGGGCTCGTGCGGCCGAGGGGCTGACCCGCCGCCGAGTCGGTGCGCCGGCCGCACCAGCGCACCGGCTCGCCCGGGGAAGGGACTGACCGGCCGCACTGTTCGTGGGCTGATGTAGAACGGGCCCTGACCTGCTGATACTTTCCGGCGCATGACGTCGCCGCGTGAGGGCCGGAAGCCCGTGCCACGGTCGGTCCTGATCGTCGGCGGCGCCGCAGCCGTCGTGCTGGCCGCCTTCGTCGCTGTGGTGCTGCCGCTCCTGAGCAGCCTGAGCCCCGGGGAGGCCGCGCCGTCGCCGCCGTCCGCCTCGCCCCCGCCGTCCCCGACGCCGAGCCCCACGCCGTCGCCCACACCGAGCCCTACCCCCTCGCCGTCGCCGTCGCCCGAGCCGGTGGGGCCGTACCCCGAGGTGGTCGAACAGCTCAAGACCGTGCCGGGGGTGGCCGACGCCGGGTCCAGCGGCGACTGGGCCTACCCGCGCATCGACGTCTACCTCGCCGAGCCCCTCCCCGCGCCCCGGGAGGCGACGGCGCTCGCGAACCTGGTCCTCGGCGTCGTCGCCGCCGCATCGCCGCCCGACCTCCCCGGCACGCCGTTGACGGAGTTCGTCAACCTCCGTCTCCTCACCGGCACGTCGGCCACCAAGGACACCGCGACGCTCGACGTGTCGCTCCTCTACCCGGACACCCAGTTCCCGCAGGCCAAGCAGCTCGACGGCGGCACGCTCGGCGCCGCGGTCACCCTGCTCGGCGTCGACGGCGGAGCGGTCACCAGGGTGCGCACCGACTTCGACGGCACACACGTCATGGTGCAGTCCGCGAGCACGGCCCGGTCCGTCGTCGCCCTGGCCCGGGAGCGGGACCGTCCGGTCCGGACGCTGGAGATCGCGGGCGGCGGGCTGGTCGGGGGCTGGCCGGAGGACCGCATGCCGCACGCCGACGTGATGGACGTGCTGGTCGAGCTGTCCGCCGTGGAGGGGGTGCGGTCGGTCGGCGCCCAGCGGGTGGCGCCGTCGGCCGAGGCGCCGACCGTCGTCCTCACGGTCCTGACCGACGGCGACGCCGCGCCGATCGCCGACCTGCTCGACCGGGCGGACTATGCCGCCCGTGTCGGCGTGCCGATGCCGTACGTGGTGCAGGGACCCGGGACGTCGGTGGAGGGCCAGGTGGGCAGCGGGCGGTAGGCCGGTGGCCTTCGCGGCCGGCGTGCCCGGGGTCGATACTGGTACCGACGCAGTTCATACCGATCTGCCTCGGATCGTCACGAGTCCGCGGCGAGCCCTCGTGCGAGCGGGGGTGGGCGCGCTAGCGTCGGACGATCCCGTCGCACCACAGGAGGCACAGTGCCGGACGAGATTCCGCAGGAGTTCCAGATCGATGTGCCCGACGAGATGGAGACTGGCGTACCTGCCGACTTCGCTTCGGTGTGGCACACGCCGACGTCGTTCGTGCTCGACTTCATTGCTGTGAAGCAGCCGCCGAGCCCCACGACTGACCCGGACACGGGCGAGGTGACGAACGTGGTGGTGCCCGGACGGGTGGTGTCCCGGGTCCGGATCCCTCCGCAGCAGGTCTTCGAGCTCGCGAAGGCGCTCACGATGCAGCTCGACGCCTGGGAGAAGGAGAGCGCTACCGGGTCCCGGCGCCGGGAGAACGGCGCCGGCGAACGTACGGAGCGCGGCAACGACTGACCCGGACCGGGCCTCCCGACATCCAGGATGCCCGGTCCGAAACTCTATTCCCCTTCGCCCGTAAAGGGGGTAATGGTGCGTGACGCTGATTCAGGGTGGGCATTTCCTGCCCTATACCAGGGAAATTTCCTCAAAGAAACCCCCGACACAGTGTTCCGCTACCGCTCGCAACCGTTGTACGCTTCCCGTGATCGCGACGAGGGCGTCGCATCTCCCTCAAGCTGCCGGGGGTCGGGGGGCCTGTAGTACCGGCAGCACCAGTCGGGAGCAAGGAACAGGGGCGATGTGAGTGAGCTACACCATGAATCACGCCGGGGGGCACACCGGGGGTATCGCACTGGAGGAGACTCCTGATGCGAGCCTGGTCAACATGTGGGGCGAGATCGATGTCGCCCTGAGGGGCGAGGCAGGTGCCGCCCTCGCCAATGCGTTGGAACGCGAGGTACCCGTCGTCATCGACACGTCACGCGTGACGTTCATCGACTCCACGGGGATTGCGTTCCTGGTCCAGCTCTACACGTTCGGCACGCGCGAGGGGCTGCAGGTCAGGCTCCTCGAACCGCCGACGGTGGTGGCGGACGTCCTGGAGATGCTGGGCGTCGACTCTGTCTTCGCTCAGACCTCAGGGCCACACTACGGAGCAGTCGCCGGCTGAGCCGCTGCTGTATTCGACGAAGACGACAGCATGGAGCGGGCCCCCACGTCGAGGACGTGGGGGCCCGCTCCATGCCGTCAGGCGTCGGCCGCCAGAGACGCCGCCCCGACGATCCCCGCGGCGTTGCGCAGCTGGGCGGGCACCACGGGCGCCCGCAGGTGGAGCAGCGGCAGGTACTTCTCGTGGTGCTTGCTGACCCCGCCGCCGATCACGATCAGGTCGGGGGAGAGCAGGTCCTCGACCACGCCGAAGTAGCGCTGAAGCCGCTGGGCCCAGGCGTCCCACGAGAGGTTCTCGCGCTCGCGGGCGGAGTCTGCGGCGCGGGACTCGGCGTCGTGCCCGTCGATCTCGAGGTGGCCGAGCTCCGTGTTGGGCACGAGCCTGCCGTCGACGAAGAGCGCGGAACCGATCCCGGTGCCGAGGGTGGTCAAGAGGACCACCCCGTCGGACTGGCGGGCGGCGCCGTAGCGCAGCTCGCCGACCCCGGCGGCGTCGGCGTCGTTCACCGCGACGGCGTGCCGGCCCGTGGCGCGCTCGACCAGCGCAGGTAGGTCGACGCCGGTCCAGGAGGCGTCGAGGTTGGCGATCGACCGGACCACCCCGTGCTGCATGGGCGCCGGGAAGGCGACGCCGACCGGTACGTCGTCCGGCAGGTGATACCCGCCGATGAGGTCGGCGAGGACGGCCGCTACCGCCTGCGGCGTCGAGGGGGCAGGGGTGGGGATCCGGGTGCGGTCCTGCGCGAACGTCCCTGTCGCGAGGTCGACGGGCGCGCCCTTGATGCCCGATCCGCCGATGTCGATGCCGAACGCCAGCTGGGTGGTCTGGTCACGATGTCCCGACAAGGCTTCTCCGCTTCGAGTGGGGGCGTGTCCGGCGGCGCGCCGCACACGGCCTGGTGCAAGGATCGTCTCATGAGCGACGACACGCAGTACTGGTACAACACCGAGACGGGCGAGGTCGAGACGGGTCGTCGATCGACCTGGAACCACCTCATGGGCCCGTACGCCACCCGCGAGGAGGCCGAGCAGGCGCTCGAGCGCGCGCGGGTGCGCAACGACGTCTGGGAGGACGAGGAAGGTACCTGGCGCAAGGACTGAGCGCGGCGGGCAGACCGGGCGGCGCGCTACTTCTGGAAGGAGTGCGCCTCGTCCGGGAAGGAGCCTTCCTTGACCTCCTCGACGTAGTCGGCCGCCGCGCGCTGGAGCACGGCGCCCAGCTCGGCGTAGCGCTTGGCGAAGCGGGGCGACCAGTCCGTCATCCCGGCCATGTCGGTCCAGACGAGCACCTGGCCGTCGCAGGCGGGCCCCGCGCCGATGCCGATGGTGGGGATCCGCAGGATCTCGGTGATCCGGGCGGCGGCGTCGACGGGCACCATCTCGAGCACGACGGCGATCGCGCCGGCCTCCTCGACAGCCTTGGCGTCGGCGGACAGGGCCTCGACGGCCTCGTCGCCCCGGCCCTGGACGCGCGGGCCGCCGAGCAGGTTCTCGGACTGCGGCGTGTAGCCGAGGTGGCCGACGACGGGGATACCCGCGTCGGTCAGCGCGCGGATCTGCGCCACGCTCCGCCGTCCGCCCTCGAGCTTGACCGCTGCGGCGCCGGTCTCCTTGAAGATCCGCACCCCCGTCTCGAGCGCCTGCTGCGCGCCCGCCTCGTACGAGCCGAACGGCAGGTCGACCACGACGAGCGCCCGCTTCGCCGCCCGGGCGACGGCGCGGGCCGGCGGGATCATGTCGTCCACGGTGACGGGGATCGTCGACGAGTGCCCGTGCATCACGTTGCCGATCGAGTCGCCGACCAGCAGGAGGTCCAGCCCGGCGGCGTCGAAGATCGCCGCGGTGACCGCGTCGTACGCGGTGAGCATGGTGATCCGCTCGCCGCGCGCCTTGGCCTCGGCGAGGTGGTGCACGCGCACCTTCTTGGGCGAGCCGGCGGCGGGCGGGTTGTGCGCGGACATGGTCCTCCTGCGGTCGAGGGGCGGGCGTCGGTGCCCGTGGATGCCACTCACAGCCTATGCCCGGGCTCGCGCCCGGCCCCGTGCGTCTGGCGGGGTCACCGGTGTGACGCGGCGCACGATCATCTCGTGGCCTCCGGTATACGCGCCCGTAACAGGATCTGGTGCAGGATAGGCCCCATGGACAGGCAGCAGGAGTTCGTGCTCCGCACGGTCGAGGAGCGCGACATCCGCTTCATCCGGCTCTGGTTCACCGACGTGCTCGGCGTGCTGAAGTCGGTCGCGGTCGCGCCCGCAGAGCTCGAGTCGGCGTTCTCCGAGGGCATCGGGTTCGACGGGAGCGCCATCGAGGGCCTCACTCGAGTGTTCGAGGCCGACATGATCGCCAAGCCGGACCCCACCACGTTCCAGGTGCTGCCGTGGCGCGGCGACCGGCACGGCACGGGCCGCATGTTCTGCGACATCCTGACGCCCGACGGCGAGCCGTCCCTCGCGGACTCGCGCAACGTGCTGAAGCGTGCGCTGGCCCGGGCGAGCGACAAGGGGTTCACCTTCTACACGCACCCCGAGGTCGAGTTCTACCTCTTCAACCAGATCTCCTCCACGGAGGAGAAGCTCGTCCCGGTGGACCGCGGCGGCTACTTCGACCACCTGGCCCGCGGATCGACCCACGACTTCCGCCGCGCCGCCATCACGATGCTGGAGTCCATGGGCATCTCGGTGGAGTTCTCCCACCACGAGGCCGGCCCGGGCCAGAACGAGATCGACCTGCGCTACGCCGACGCCCTCACCACGGCCGACAACCTCATGACGTTCCGCACGGTCGTCAAGGAGGTCGCGCTCGAGCAGGGCGTGTTCGCGTCGTTCATGCCGAAGCCGCTCGCGAACGAGCCGGGTTCGGGCATGCACACGCACATGTCGCTCTTCGAGGACGACCGCAACGCCTTCCACGAGCCGGGCGCCCAGTACGAGCTGTCCAAGACGGCGCGCCAGTTCATCGCGGGCCTGCTCGTCCACGCCGGCGAGATCACGGCGATCACGAACCAGTACGTCAACTCGTACAAGCGCCTCTGGGGCGGCCAGGAGGCGCCGTCGTACGTCTCCTGGGGCCACAACAACCGGTCGGCGCTCGTGCGCGTGCCCATGTACAAGCCGGGCAAGGGCAACTCGTCCCGCGTGGAGTACCGCGCGCTCGACTCCGCGGCCAACCCGTACCTCGCGTTCGCGGTGATGCTCGCCGCGGGCCTCAAGGGCATCGAGGAGGGCTACGAGCTCCCCGAGGCCACCGAGGACGACGTCTGGGAGCTGACCGGGTCCGAGCGTCGCGCGCTGGGCATCACGCCCCTGCCGCGCAACCTCAACGAGGCGATCGAGGTCATGGAGAAGTCCGAGCTCCTCGCCGAGACGCTGGGCGAGCACGTGTTCCAGTACTTCCTGCGCAACAAGCGCCAGGAGTGGGACGCCTACTCGGCCCAGGTCACGCCGTACGAGCTGGAGCGCTTCCTCCAGTTCCTGTAGGCCCGTGCCCCCACACCCCGCCCAGGTAGTGCCTCCGTCCGACGGAGGCACTACCTCGGCGGGGTTCAGTTCGCGAGGTAGTGCGTTCGTCCGACGGAGGCACCGCCTCGGCGGGCGGGCGGGGCGGGTCGGTAGGGTCGGACCGTGCAGAGCCGCCGACCCGAGACGCTGACGACCCACCTGATCAGGGCGGGCTTCGCCGACCTGTCGCGCTCCGCCGCGCTCTGGCAGGACCCGGAGCTGGTGGCGGTCCGCGACGGGCGGCCCGAGGCCGCCGCGGACAGCGGCCCGGACGGCCGTGGGCCCGACGGCGCCTCGGTCGAGCTGGGTCCGGAGCCCGCCGCGCTGCTGCGCGCCATCGGCCACACGGCCGACCCCGACCTCGCCCTCCTCCAGCTCGTCCGCCTCGCGGCGAGCGCCGGCCGGCGGTTGCGCCCCCTGCTCCTGCCAGAGGCGGGCTCTGTGCCCGACGGCGAACCGGACGCCCGGGCCCGTCTGCTCGGGGTCCTCGGCGCGTCGACCGCCCTCGGCGACGAGCTGGTGCGCCATCCCGAGCTGCTCGACGTGGTCGAGGACCTGGCACCGGGGACAGGCGTGGACCCGGCCGAGGTACGGGCCGAGCTGCTCCGGGCGGTCGACGCGGACCCGCACGAGAAAGCCCCCGTCGCCGGGACCCAGGCGCCCGGCCGGCCCGGCACCCCGGCCGGGGTGGTGCACCCGGGTGCGCGGCCGTCGTCGTACACCGACTCGTTGCGCCGGGCCTACCGGGCACGGCTCCTGCGCATCGCGGCGACCGACGTGACCGCGCCCGACCCGGCCGCCGTGCTGACGGCTGTCGCGGCGGCGCTCGCGGACCTCGCCGCCGCGGCGCTCGAGGCGGCGCTCGCGATCGCGCGCTCCGAGCTTCCCGACCACGGGGCCGGCGTCCGCCTCGCCGTGATCGGCATGGGCAAGACGGGCGGGCGTGAGCTGAACTACGTGTCGGACGTGGACGTGGTCTACGTCGCCGAGCCCGAGGAGGGCGTGGAGGAAGGCGAGGCGCTGCGGGTCGGTGCGCGGCTCGCGACGGGGCTCGCGCGGGTCTGCTCGGCGACGTCGGCGGAACCGCCGCTCTGGCAGGTGGACGCCGCGCTGCGGCCGGAAGGCAAGCAGGGGCCCCTGACGCGGACGCTCGCCAGCCACCTGGCGTACTACGAGCGCTGGGCCAGCACGTGGGAGTTCCAGGCGCTGCTCAAGTCGCGTCCGGTGGCTGGGGACCTGGCGCTCGGGCAGGAGTACCGGGAGGCGATCGAGCCGTTCGTGTGGCGCGCCGTGACGCGGGAGAACTTCGTCGTGGACGCGCAGGCGATGCGGCGCCGCGTGGAGGACAACGTACCGGCCGCGGAGGCGGAGCGGCAGATCAAGCTCGGGGCGGGCGGCCTGCGGGACGTCGAGTTCACCGTGCAGCTGCTGCAGCTCGTGCACGGGCGCACGGACGAGTCGATCCGCAGTCGCACCACCCTGGACGCCCTCAGCGCGCTCGCCGCCGGCGGGTACGTGGGGCGTGAGCACGCGGTGAAGATGGCCGAGTGCTACCGGTTCCTGCGGGTCCTCGAGCACCGGATCCAGCTGTTCCGGCTGCGTCGCACGCACCTTCTTCCCACGGGGGACGCCGACCTGCGCCGGCTGGCGCGCGCCCTCGGCCACACGGGGGCCGCCGAGCTCGACAAGCGGTGGCGTGCCGTGCGGCGCGAGGTGCGCACCCTGCACGAGGCGCTCTTCTACCGGCCGCTGCTGCCGGCCACGGCCCAGCTGTCCGACGACGAGCTGTCGCTCGCTCCCGAGGCGGCCGTGGCCCGGTTCGCGGCCATCGGCTACCGGGACCCCGCAGGGGCGCTGCGGCACGTCACCGCGCTGACCGAGGGCGTGTCGCGACGCGCTGCGATCCAGCGGCAGCTCCTGCCGGTGCTCCTCGGCTGGTTCGCCGAGGGTGCGGACCCTGACGCAGGGCTGCTCGCCTTCCGCCGCCTCTCCGAGGAGCTCGGCTCCACGCCCTGGTACCTGCGCCTCCTCCGGGACTCCGAGGCCGCCGCCGCCCGGCTTGCCCAGGTGCTCGCCTCGTCCCGCTACCTGTCCGACGCTCTCGCCCGCTCGCCCGAGTCCGTGCAGTGGCTCGCGGAGACGGCCGGGCTCGAGCCGCGCGGCGTCGACCGGCTCGCCAACGAGGCGGACGCGATCCTGCGGCGCGCGACCGAGACCGGGCAGGCGACCGTGTCGCTGCGGGCGCTCCGGCGCCGCGAGCTGGCCCGGACCGGTGTCGGGGAGGTGCTCGGGCTGCTCGACGCCGTCCGGGCGGCCCGAGCGATCTCCGACGCCGCCGACGTGGTGCTGGCGGGCGGGCTGCGCATCGCCGAGTTCCAGGCGCGGGCCGAGCGCGGGCTGGCCCGCGGCGACGAGCCGGCACGGCTCCTCGTCGTCGCCATGGGGCGGCTCGGCGGGCAGGAGATGGGCTACGGGTCCGACGCCGACGTCATGTTCGTGTACGAGCCGGCGTCCGGCGCGACCGACCGCGCCGCCGGCGACTACGCCCTCGCCGTGGCGACGCACCTGCGCAAGCTGCTGTCCGCGATGGGACCCGAGCCCGCGCTGCCCGTCGACGCAGACCTGCGGCCCGAAGGACGCAGCGGGCCGCTCGTGCGGTCCTTCGCGTCCTACGCCGAGTACTACGAGCGCTGGTCGTCGCCGTGGGAGGCCCAGGCGCTGCTGCGGGCCCGGCCCCTGTCCGGGACGCTGCACCGGGTGGCCGAGGCGGGGGACGCCGGGGCCTTGGCCCCCGCCGACGCGGTCCCGGCGGCGCCCGACGACGAGACCGGCCGCTTCGGACCCGGCGCCGCGGGCGGGCTCTCGCTCGGCGAGCGCTTCACGGCCCTCGTGGACCCGCTCCGCTACCCGGCCGGAGGGCTCGACCCCGCGGTCGTGCGGGAGGTACGACGCATCAAGGCCCGCGTCGAGTCCGAGCGGCTCCCGCGCGGCGCCGAACCGGCTCGGCACCTCAAGCTCGGGCGCGGCGGCCTCGCCGACGTCGAATGGACCGTCCAGCTCCTCCAGCTCCAGCACGCCGCCGCCGTACCCGAGCTCCGGACCACCGGGTCGATGGCGGCGCTCGCGGCCGCGGAGTCCGCCGGGCTGGTGGACCCCGTGGACGCCGCCGCGCTCCGTGACGCCTGGCACCTCGCGTCGCGGCTCCGGTCCGCGATCGTGCTGTGGTCCGGTCGTACCACCGGTGCGTCCGTCGACCTGCTGCCGCACGACCGGGCGGCGCTCACGGCGATCGCGAGGCTCCTCGGCGACCTGGGGTCCGGTGCTGAGCTGGAGGAGACGTACCTGCGCACGTCGCGGCGCGCGCGGACCGTGGTGGAGCGGCTGTTCTACGGGGCGGGATAGGCTGCCTCGGCTCCCGCCTTCCAGGCATCGAGCGTGCCGCGCATCATGGTGTCGACAGTGCCCCGCACGGTCTGCGCGACCAGTGGGCGCAGCACGTCGGCCGTCGGCATGAACGAGTAGGTCCAGGTGATGCGGGTGCCTGCGGGTGTCGGCGCATAGGCGAACTCGGCGACGGCGTAGTGCACCGCCACTCGCTGGCGCAGGTCCGTGAATCCCCAGGTGACGTACCGGAACCTCGACGGGGTGTCGGCGAGGACCTCCTCGGCGAGGAAATGACCGGTGGCGAACTCGACGCGGCGTCGGTCGCCCGATCGGTCGCTCGCCGGGTCCCAGGTGCCGATCAGGTGCTCGGTGCGCACCACCCGGGTCGCGTCGTCCCCGGCCTCCACGAGGTCGCCGAGGTCCTGGCTCGGAGCCTTGACCCACGTCAGGAACTCGTCGGGTCGGACGGAGACCTCGACCTCCTCGGTGAGCGTCACGTATCCGTCCGGCGCCGTGGCCGGCTCCGGTCGCGGTCCGGCGTAGCCGGGCGGGTTCGAGGGTGGGGCCGCTGCCCAGGTGACGGCCGTTGTCCCGGCGACGGCGAGCACTGCGATCGCGATCAGCAGGCGGGTTCGTGTGCGCACATCAGTCCTTTCTCGTGGGGGGCTTGCTCAGGTCGTGGCCGGCACGTTGTGCGGCCGGATTTCCTCGGGACGCCCGGTTCGCGACCGGCTGAGGTGTCGCGCGAGGACGACGCTCTGGACAACGGCCGACGCGACGAGGGGGAGATGGTTGAGCCCGTCGACGAGGTCGCCCCGCACGGCGTAGTGGGACAACGAGACCGTCCACACGCCGACGGCCAGAGCGAAGGAGAAGATGAGCGACGGCGCGGCCCAGCGGGCGGGGAGGCAGGCCGCGACCGCCAGCAGGAGGGTCAGGAGCGCGTCCGGGACCGCGAACGGGTTGTCGGCCCTGAGGGCGCCGGAGGCGGCGAGGAAGACGGCCATCACGGTGGCCTGGATCGCGGCAACCACGCGGGCCGTGCGGAGGGCGTCCATCAGGAGGTCCTCCCGGTGGGCTGTGCCACGCGTACGGGTCGAGGTGGCGCGGTCTCGGTTGCTGGTTCCACAGGGCGTTCGCCGAGGCCGAGCCGTGCGTGCAGGGCGCGGAGCGGCGGCGGAGCCCACCAGCTCGCCCGTCCGGTCAGGCGGAGCGTCGCCGGGACGAGCAGCCCCCGGATGAGGGTCGCGTCCACCGCGACCGCGAGCGCCATGCCGATGCCGAGCTGCTGCAGGAACGAGACCTCGCTGGTGGCGTAGACGGCGAACGACGTGGCCAGGATCAGGGCGGCGGCCGTGACGAGCGGCGCCGATCGACCGATCCCGGCGGGCACGGACCCGACCACGTCGCCGGTGCGGGCGTACTCCTCCTGGACGCGGGACAGCAGGAAGACCTCGTAGTCCATGCTCAGCCCGTAGGCGATGCAGAACATGAGCAGCAGGATGCTCGGTTCCACGGACCCGGTGGGGGTGAACCCGAGGAGGGGAGCGAGGCCGCCTTCCTGGAAGCCCCACACCACGACGCCGAACATGACCGAGAGCGACAGCAGGTTCAGCACGGTGGCGGTCAACGGCGCCACGACGCTGCCGGTCATGAGGAAGAGCACGAGGAACGTCACCACCAGGATGAGCGTGCCGACGAGCGGCAGCCGGTCGACGACCCCGTCGCGGTAGTCGGCGAGCTCGGCCGGGTACCCGCCCACGAGGACGTCGAACGGCGCCTCCGCGCCGCGGACCGCGTGCACCAGGCCGACCGGGTCCTGAGCGAGACGTTCGCTGGTCGGCAGGACGGACAGCCAGGTCGCGGCGTCGTCCGTGAAACGGTCGGCGCCGTACGGTCCCGCTGGCCCGGTGCGCACGCCGTCGACGAAGGCCCCGGCGGCGGAGTCGACGCGGGCGACGCCCTGGATCGCCGACAGGCTCGCGGCGTAGGCGGCGACATCATCGCCGTCCGGGGAGCCGCCCGTGTCCAGGACGACCACCGAGAGCGAGTCGGCGTCCTCGGCGGCGAAGTCGGCACGGACGGTGTCGTACATGGCGCGTACCGGCTGGCCGCTGTCGTTGAGCACACGGTCGTCGGGGGAGCCGAAGGTCAGCCCGAGCGTGGGCGCGCCGAGCAGGAGCAGCACGACGAGCCCGGCGCCGCCCGTCAGGACCGGACGCCGCACGACCCCGGACGCCACCCGGAACCAGAACCCTTCCGTGGTTGCCGTACGGGCACCTGCCTGAGGTGCGCCCCGGCTCCGGCGGAGCATCCGGTGCCCAGCCACCCGGAGGAGAGCGGGGAGCACCACGGTCGCGCCGAGCACCGCGCAGAGGACCACCGCGATCCCCGCGTAGGCGAACGACGACAGGAACGGGAACGGGAAGACGAACAGCACGGCCAGGGCGGCGGCGACGGTCAGCCCGCTGAACAGCACGGTGCGGCCCGCCCCGGCGACCGTCAGCCGGACGGCCTCCGCAGGATCTCGCCCGGCAGCGATCTCCTCCCGGTAGCGGTAGATCATGAAGAGGCCGTAGTCGACGCCCAGGCCGATACCCATGACGAGCGAGACGTTGGCCGCGAACGTCGAGACGTCCGTGAAGGTCACGACGAGGCGGAGAAGGGCGAGGCTCCCCGCGACGGCGAACAGGCCGACGCCCAGCGTGGCGAGGGCGGGCGCGAGCCGGCGGTACACGAGCCACAGGAGCAGCAGCACCAGGGGGATGACGATCAGCTCGGCGCGCAGGAAGTCGGTGCGCGCCTGGCCGGCGACGATCCGGAAGACCTCGTCGGCGCCGCCGAGGGTCACCTCGACGTCGTCGGTGCGGAAACGCTCGACGACGTCGGCCTCGAGCGCGGGCAGCACCTCGCCCCGCACGTGGTCGGCGTCGCCCGGGACCCAGGCGAGGACCAGGGCGGTGCGGCGCCCCGCGCCGACGAGCGTCTCGGGCGCCGCGGGGCTCCACGCGGACCAGGCGTCGCCCACGCCGGGGAAGGAGGCGACCGCCTGGGTGAGGTTGCCGCCCAGGGCGACCAGTCCGGCGTCGTCCACCGTTCCTGACCGGGGGGAGACCAGGATCGCGACGTTGGGGCTGCCGGTGCCGAAGCGTGCGGCGAGGGCCGACCGGGCCGATGCGGACTCCGACCCCGGGGCCTCGTAGCGGTTGAGGGAGAGGGAGTCGATGGTGGTGGCCGCGACGGCCAGCGATGCCAGGAGGACCAGCACGGACACGACGAGGACGTGGACAGGGCGTTGCGTCGCGAGGCGACCGAGCACGGGGGCTCCCCGGGTCTAGGATGAAGGCGAGCAATGACTCGTATCTAGAATGCGAGCAGGTGCTCGTGTTTGTCAACGGGTCGGGAGGAAGCTGTGGACGAGCAGGGCGAGCCGGAGGGCGCCACGCCGCGTCGGCGTCAGGCGCGCGGCGAGCGCCGCATCGCCGAGATCCTGGCTGCCGCGGCGCGCGTGCTGGCGTCCGAGGGGTACGAGAAGACCACCACCAACGCGATCGCGGCGGAGGCCGGAATCTCGCCCGGTTCGCTCTACCAGTACTTCCGCAACAAGGACGAGATCGCCGCCGCCCTGGCCGGCGGGTACGCGGACGGGCTGCGGGCGGCGCACGAGGCCGCGTTCGACCCGGCGGAGGCCGCCGGCATGCCCGCGCGCGAGCTGATCGACCGCGTCGTCGACCCCATCCTGGCCGTCAACCTGGCGAACCCGGGCTTCAAGGCGCTGCTGGCGCGGCCGGACATGCCGCCCGGCCTGTCGGCGGCGGTGAGGCCCGTCCACGAGGCGCTCCTCGGGCGGGTGGTCCAGCTCCTGACCCTGCGGCTGCCGGACCGGTCGCCGGTCGAGCTGAACCTGGCCGCGCACCTGATGATCCAGGTGTTCCAGGCGGCGCTGCCGTCGGTCACCACGGCGCGTCCCGCCGACCAGCCTGTGATGATCGCCGAGGTGAAGCGCATGCTGAGCGCCTACGTGACCGACCTCGAGAGGGACTGACCGGCTCCCGAGCACGCCGACTTCATCCGGGCAGGCCCAGACCCCAGCCGCTAGTCTCCGGTCAGGGACGTTCCGGACGAAGGCGGACGCATGGGGAAGCAGATCGCGAGATCCGTCGGACTCGCGCTGACCGCGGTGCTCGGTGGTGTGGCCATCGAACGGGTCGACGGCAACCTCGGCGAGGCGTTCACCTCCCCCTTGCTCTGGCTCGCCCTCGCGTGCACGCTCGCGGGCGAGCTCGCCGCTCAGCTCCAGGAGTTCTCCACCCCGGGCGCCCGGGCCCGGGCGCGCCAGGAGCGCTGGAGCAAGGCGGTCGTCACCATCGTGGACGACGGCGTCCCGGTGGGCCTCGGCTTCGTCGTCTCGCCTCGCCGGGTCCTGACGTCCTGGGACGTGCTGGAGCGCGTCGCGAAGGACAGGAACCCGCTGTCCCTGTGGTTCACCGTCACGTTCCCGCACCTCGGCGAGGGGGACGGCGTCGTCCAGCGGCAGGTGCGGTGCGGCACCCAGGACCCGGACAGCGACGTCGTCGCGCTCGAGGTCCACGAGGCCGACCGGGTGCCCCGCAGCGTGCTGCCGTTCCGGTTCGGGCGGCCCGCGGCCGGGACGGCCGTCTCGCTCTTCGGGTACGCCGACACCGGCGCCGGGCAGGCTGGAGAGACGTGGGTCTCCGGGCACGTGCGGGGGACCGTCGACGGCCGGTGGCTCCAGATCGAGGGCGACCACGGCGGCGTCACCGGCCCCCGGCCAGGGTTCTGCGGCGCCCCGGTCGTCGAGGTCACCTCGGGGCGCGTCGTCGGCATGATGGTCGAGGCGGCGTCCCGCGAGGGCCGCTTCGAGGCACGCGCCCTCGCCGCCAGCGTGTTCGAGGGCCTGAACGTCCCCGCACGGCGTCCGCAGCGGATCGCGCGAGTCGTCGTCGAGGCCGTCCTGCGCTGGGCCGGCAAGGTGCGGGACCAGCTGCGCACGGCCCCCGCGCAGGTCGTGGGCTGGGGCAGGCAGCACCGCCCGACCGTCGTGGTGGGCGGCACCGTCGCGGCGTCCGTCGTGGCGACCCTTCTCGTGCTGGGCGCCCTCGGCATCCTCCGGCCACCCGTGGCGACCGGCCCGTGCATCGTCCTGCCGGTGAGCATCTCGACCGAGAAGGACGACCTGGTCAAGGACCTCGCCCAGGAGTTCAACGCGACGGAGACCGTCGACGGCCGGTGCGTGGACGTGCAGGCCGCGGGCCTGACGTCCGGCGGAGCCATGGAGGCGCTCGCGAGCGCCGAGCGCTGGGACCAGGACATCGTCGCCAAGACGATCGAGAGCGATGAACCGCCGCAGCCGCCGGCCCCGGCGGTGTGGATGCCGACGTCGTCGATGTGGTCGGAGCTGCTGGGCTCCTCGAGGGGGATCGAGAGTGAGAACCTCGGCTCGGTCACGGCGAGCGTCATGGCGATCGCCGTACCCAGCGCCCCGGGCAACCCGCCGACCATGTCCTGGGCCGAGCTGAAGCGGGACGCCGAGAGCGAGGACTTCGTGCTGGGGCGCGACGTCCCGCTGTACTCGACCTCGGGGCTCGCGACGACCGTCGCCGTCTACGACGCGGCGGTGAAGGCCCTCCCGGGGGAGCACGACGGGGTGACGGTCGACCTGGTGCACGACCCCGAGGTCGTGGGCTGGGTGCGTGACGTCGAGTCCTCGGTGGCCAGCTACGGCCAGGAGGCGACCCAGTACCTCGAGGACATCTACTGCGGCAAGACGGCGCCCGTGGACGCGCTCGTCCTCCAGGAACAGATGATCCACTCGTACAACCTGGACAAGCCCGACGGTGCTGACGCGGACTGCGGATCGGGGGAGCGCGAGCACGAGGCCCTGACGAGCCTCGACGCCCTGCAGCCGCTCGAAGGCACCGTGGTGCTCGACCACCCGTACTTGCTGATGCCCGGGATCGGCCCTGCCCAGCGCGCCGTCGCCGACGCGTTCTTCGCCTACCTGACCGACGACGCGCAGCAGGAGCAGTTCCTCGACGCCGGCTTCCGGCGGCCGGGTGACCCGCTCACGCGGACGGACCAGCTCCGCGGGACGACGGCGGCCGAGCGATCCACGAGCATCGCCGTTCCCGACGCGACGGTGCTGGACGCGATGCGCACGCAGTGGGACGGGGTGCGGAAGAACGCGCAGGTGCTGCTCCTGCTCGACACGTCGCTGTCGATGTCCGGAGGGCCGCTCGACGACGTCAAGGCGGCCTCCCACCGTGCGCTCGACCTCCTCGACCCGAGCGACGAGGTGGCCGTCTGGACGTTCGCCGACGGGCCCGTCCCGGTGACGGACTTCCAGCCGGTGGGCGACGGTGCGTCGTTGCACGCCGTCATCGACACTCTGGAGCCGTCTGGGTCGGGAACGGCGCTCGTCAACGCCACCATCGCCGCCCACGAGGCGCTGGAGGCCAAGTTCCCCACGAGCCGCGACGACGAGAAGGTCCAGGCCGTGGTGCTGCTCACCGACGGGGTGAACAAGCCGCCCGCCACGCAGGAGCAGGTCGACGCCCTGATCACGACGATCGACGAGCCCGAGCGCGAGGTCCGCATCTACACCGTCCCGTACGGGAGAGAGACCG
Organism: Antribacter gilvus; assembly: GCF_003946865.1. Taxonomy (GTDB): domain Bacteria; phylum Actinomycetota; class Actinomycetes; order Actinomycetales; family Cellulomonadaceae; genus Antribacter; species Antribacter gilvus. Next base: position 176,837 of record NZ_QXTH01000010.1, on the reverse strand, counting down.
ACGAGTGCCTGCTGGGCGAGATCGCCGAGCGTACGGACGCGCGGTTCTACCGCGCGTCGACCGACGAGAAGAAGGTCGAGGACGTCCTGCTCGCCGTGTTCGGCAACTTCGGCAGCCCCGGTGGCGCGGCAGACCTGCCGAGCCGGGAGGCCAGGTCGCTGACCACCCCCAGGTACGACTGCCCGTCGGAGCCGACGGCGGCGGCGAGCGCGCCGGGGGCGGGGGGCTGAGGCTCTCGATCACGAATGTGCAAGACCGCCCGGTGCGTCGCCGGGACACTGGAGCGTGGCCATCGAGCGCCCCGCCCTCAAGGACGACAGCCCGGCTCCTGCCACGAGGGGTGCGGCTCGCACCTCACGGGAGCGGCTCGGTCTCGGGCTCGTTGCCCTCGCGGTGCTCTGGCAGGGCACAGGCACCGCCGTCGTCGGCCAGGCTGTTCCCCAGGACCTGGCGACCTTCGCGACCTTCGTCGCCTTCCTCGTCGTGGCCTTGGCCTCGGTGGCCGCACTTCTCGTGGTCCGACGGCGGAGCGTCGGAGCGGGGCGACTGCGCCCTCGGGCTCGATGGCGGGACGTCGTCGTGGCCAACGCCTTCACGGCGGCCGCGTTCGGGGCCTTCTATGTGGCCGTCACACTCGTGCCGCCGACCGCGGCGTCCGTGCTGGAGGTCGGCACGGCACCGATCGTCGTCGCGCTGGTTGCCGCAGCCGCTGTGCGGCGTCCCGCGGGCCGGGGCTATCCCGGCATCGTGCTTGCCGTCTGTGCCGGGATCGCGTGGATCTCGATCTCGGCTCAGGTGGGGCAGACGCCGGGGGAGACCGTGCTGGGCATCGCGCTGTGCGTGGTGGCCGGCGGCGGCGTGGCCGGGGTGCTCGTGACCTCGCACCGGTTCGCGAGGCAGGGGTTCACCGCGCTCGAGCTCGCGGCGAGCAGGTTCCACCTGGCCTGGGTCGTGTCGGGCTTCCTGGCCATCCCGGCCCTGGCCGGGGGCGTGACGCTCGACCGGCTCGGGCCTACCGCGCTGATCGCGACCACCTGTATCGCCCTGCCGATCCTGCCGCTCCAGGCGGGGATCATGCTGTGCAAGCCGCTCGATGCGGCGCTCGTGCTCGCGGTGCTCCCGGCGGTGGTGCTGGGGGCGGAGTCGGTGCTGGGAGGCGGCCTCGATCCGCTGCTGGGCGGGGCGATGGCCGTGCTGGTGGGGGTGTGCGTGGCGGGAGCCCTGCGTCGCCGGTGAGTCCCCAGGTGAGCGAACTGTTCTGCTAGGCTCCCCGGCGATGAGAATCCTCACGAGCAACAGATTGGGGGCCCAGTTCACTCCCGGTGAGTGCTGATGCGCTCACCCGTGAACGAGGGATCCCGCCTCTTCTACTGGCAGCGGATACGCGAGTACGCCGTACCGCCGCCGATGATCGAGAAGGCAACCGCCCGCCGTCTCGTCGGTGACTGGGCGGCGGCTTGTTCGGTTGCCCGCGTCGATGTCGACGTCGACCTTCCGGCCATGCGCCGGACCCATGGGACCGAGCTCGCCGCACAGGTCCGACAGGACCTCCGGCACCTCGCCCCTGATCTCCTGCGGTGGCACCTGCCGCGCGTCCTGCCGGACGGCCTGCTGCGACCGGGCCTGACCCTCTCGTTGGCCCGCTATCCGCGAGCCGACGGGCCACCGACCCACCTCGTCCTGCGCACGCCGCCAGCATGGGCCGCGGCGGGGCAGCGGATGATCCTCGCGTGGTGGGACGGTGGCACCGACCGGCACCCGCACCCGCATCCCGACCCGAGGTACCGGCTCGATCTGCACCGGCACCTCTGGGACGCCCGGCGCACGGCGGAGCTGGCCGAGCGCTCAGGGTTCGCCATCGCCCACCGCGACAAGTCCACCGACGTGCCCCAGGACTGGGCTGTCGAGAGGTGGGCCGCCGAGGCGGCAATCCTGCTGCAGGCCGACAGTGTCGCCGACGACGCGGTCGTGGTCCGCCTGGGCTGGCGGCGGCAGGCGATCGTGCGAGCGAGCGGCACCGGTCCGCTCGAGTTGACCGGCACAATCCCAGACAGGCCGGCGACGGCGAACCTGCCGGTGCTTCCTGATGCGGCCACCTGGATACCGCCGGACATCCAGTTGCTACGAGCAGGGCTGATCTCGCCGGGTGCGCTGCATCCGCTGGTCGCGGAGGCGCTCGGCGTCGGTGGACCGCGTGGCCGCCATGAGGTCGCCGGGCAGAGGACGCGGATCGTGGAGTGCCGCGGCGCGCTCCATCGCCTGGAGCTGGTCGACGGAGTGCTCACAGCGCTCGACCACGCGCCGGACGAGATCCGGCGCGAGGAGCTGTTGGCGACCCTCACGGGCACGCCGCTTCCCTGCCTGCAGGTCATCGACCAGCTGTATCGCAGCCCGACCGAGCTGTCGGACATCCGTGCTCGGCTGGACCACGGCGACTCTGAGGCCGCCCTTTCCGCTGTCGAGGCAGTCCTCGGGCACGAGGCAGTGCTTCGCTCGGGTGCCCTCCAGGACGAGCTGGTCGCTGCCGTCGAGGGTCGGATCGCGTACGGCCTGTTCCGAGCGGGGCTCTCCCCAGTGCCTCGTGGACCTGGCCAGGGCGACGACCTTCCCGGGTCTGGGCGAAGCTCCCGCGCCCAACGCGTCGCACAAGCCACCCCGTACAAGCAGCGCGACCGCTACAGCCGGCGCCTCCTCACCTCGACCCACTGACTGCGCGGGCTGTCGCACGCCCGCCCGCCGGTCCTCCACCCACGACTTCCCAAGGTGATCTATGACTTCTCAGCTTTCCGTTGCCGCCGACCTGCTCACGATGCTGAGCGCCACCACCACCGAGCCGCGCCAGGATCCCCAGCTCACCGCGCTGACGCTGGCCGTCGCCGCTGACATCCCCGTGCTGCTGTGGGGTGAGCCGGGAATCGGCAAGACCTCTGCGATCACCCAGCTCGCGACGTCGCTCGACCTCCCGCTCACCACAGTGATCGCGAGCGTGCACGAACCCTCCGACTTCAACGGCCTGCCGGTGGTCGGGGACGACCCGGCGCGCCTCGGGGTGCCGATGGCACCTCCGGACTGGGCTGTGCGCCTCGTGGAGGCGGGGCGAGGGCTGCTGTTCCTCGACGAGCTGTCGACCGCGCCGCCCGCGGTGCAGGCCGCGCTCCTGCGGGTGGTGCTCGAGCGCCAGGTCGGCGCGCTCCGGCTGCCCGACGGCGTCCGTATCGTCGCCGCAGCGAACCCCCGTTCGTCGGCGGCTGACGGTTGGGAACTGAGCCCGCCTCTGGCGAACAGGTTCGTGCACCTGCCCTGGCGGCACGACCACGACGTCGTCGTACGTGGTCTCGGGGGTACCTGGCCCCGAGCCGTTCTGCCCCAGCTCGAGCCTGAGCGTCTCGACGAGGCCGTCGCGTTCGCCCGTCGCGCCGTCTGCACGTTCCTGGACGCCAGGCCGGCCTTGATGCACCAGATGCCGACCACGGAAACTCGTCGTGGAGGTGCGTGGCCCTCGCCGCGCAGCTGGGAGATGGCGCTGCGTCTCGTGGCCTTCGCGACGGCCGCGGGTGCCGAGCGCGATGTGCTCTCGCTCTTGGTGAAGGGGACGGTCGGCGACGGGCCCGGGTTCGAGCTGCTGGCATCGATCGACCGGCTCGACCTGCCCGATCCTGAGACGCTCCTCGCCGATCCGGCGTCGGCGAGGCTGCCCGACCGGGGCGACCTGCGCCTGGCGGTTCTCGACGCGGTGGTGCTCGCCGTCAAGAAGCGGCCCGACGAGGCACGTTGGCACGCGGCGTGGGTGGTGCTCGTCCGTGCGCTCGAGACCGGTGCTCCGGACCTCCTCGTGACACCGGTGATGACGCTGTCCGCGTTACGACAGCCGGGCTGGGACGTGCCCGCCTCGATCGAGAGACTGGCGATCGCGGTGCCGCTGGGCAAGCGCGCCGGCCTGCTGCCCGTGGGCGCCTGATGGAGCTGGACACCGAGAAGCTCTACGCCGCCAGGCTCCTGGCCTGCCAGGCCCTCCCGTTCCTCGCGGCGGCGCTGTTCGCACTCAGCGTTCAGCCGTCGCAGACGGTGCCGACCATGGCGGTCGACCGACACTGGCGCTGCTACGTCTCGCCAGGTTTTGTGGAGCGTACGACTGTCGAGGACCTGGCGGGTGTCTGGGTGCACGAGGTCTCCCACCTGCTGCGCAACCACCACACGCGCGGTGACCAGCTCGTCGCGCGACACGGGCTGGACGGTCCCGGAGGTCGATTCCGGATCAACCTCGCGGCGGACTGCGAGATCAACGACGACATCTACGACGACGCCCTCCCCATGCCCTCCGGGGCTGTCACCGCGCAGGCCTTGCATCTGACGTCGGGACTCCTCCTGGAGGAGTATGTCGGCGACATCAGCCTCGGCCCGCTGACCGGGCCCTATGCCTGGCACGACTGCGGGAGCGGCGCCGACGGGATGGCCCGTCCCTGGGAGCTCGGGCCGGATGGGGCCCACGGCCTGACCGAGTCCGAGCGAGAGACCGTCCGGTTTCGGGTGGCGCAGGGCTTGATCGGTGCCCCGGGCAGTGCGCCGTCGGGTTGGCGGCGCTGGGCCAACGACGTCGTCCACCCGCCTCAGCCGTGGCGCGACCTGCTCGGCGCTGCGATCCGTTCGGCTGTCACCAGCGGCGGGGTGGGTGACGACTACACCTATGGTCGGCCCGCCCGGAGAGCGGCGTCGGTTCCCGGTGTGGTGCTGCCCAGCCTGCGTCGCAGGCCGCCCCGCGTGAGCGTGGTGATCGATACGTCGGGGTCGGTCAGCGACGACGAGCTCGGCAGCGCGCTGCTCGAGGTCATGGCGATCCTCAGGGCCGTCGGCGGACGACGGGACCTCGTGACCGTGCTGTCGTGCGATGCGGCGGTCCAGACCGTCGGGCCACTGTGCCAGGTCGAGGGCGTACCGCTGGTCGGCGGTGGCGGCACCGATCTGCGCGCGGGAGTTGCCGGAGCGCTGAGCCGCACGCCGCGTCCGGACGCGATCGTCGTGCTCACCGACGGTCAGACAGGCTGGCCAAGTGCTCGGCCACCGTGCCGGACGGTCGTGGGCCTGTTTCCCCGGCCCAGCCGGTGGAAGGAGACCCGCGACTACCAACCGGAGCCCCCGCCGGACTGGGCGCGTGTCGTCCGTCTGGGGTGAGGGTGCGGGATGCGCGTCAGGGCTGCTGGGGGAGTCGCCTGAGCTCGAGAAGTGCACCGAGCGGGAGGTCGGGCCACGTGCGCCAGACCTTGCGACGGCGTCCACGAACGGTCTGCTCGACGCTGTCTGCGGTCTCTGCGTCGGCTGGGCCCGTTCCGCTGATCAGCGCCTGACTGTCGGCGTGCCGGTTGGCGCGGTTGACGAAGGCTTTGCTACGGGCGATGTTCTTGCGCGACGCCTTGTCGTTCTCGCTGTAGACGTTCCGGCGGTCCCTCGTGAGGCTGAGCTGCTTCTTCTCCTGGGCTGTCCTGCGCCGGCGCAGGCGGCGAGACTACAGGCGCCGAACTGCCGCCCCAAGGAGTCTCGCGGTCGAGCAGTCAGAACTGGACGGGAAAGAGACGCGTCCCGATGGCAGGAAGGGCGACGGTTGCTCCGAGCGCGTCCACGCGTTGGGGACCGGTCATTTCTACGAGGGTGATCGCTCGACCGGAGCGGAGCACCAGAACGCCATCAGGATCGATTCGTTCGACGACGCCATGGAGCCAGGCGCCTACGGTTGGCTCTGGCACGTCCGTGCTCTCAGCAGCGATAAGGACGTCGGTCCACGAGCAGGGCTCAACGTCCACTTCGACGTCCACCACATCTCCGGGACCCGGTAACGGGCCGACCCAGGTCCCACGTAGTCGGCCGGCTGGGCCTTCGATCTCAACGGCCGAGGACGTGTCGTCGGCGACCGCCAGAACAGTTGCGCGCATTCCCGCATCTCCCGAGAGGTATCGATGGAGCGCTTCGTGGAGGCGCTGGTCGACCGGATTGAGGCCGCCGACCGCATCGATGACGGACTCTTTCGCTTCCACGAGGGACATGTCGAACGCTCGCACCATCGCAAGGATCGCAGCGGCCATCGAGCCTGTGGCATCACGAACTGTGACCGCTGTGTCGATTTTGACGGCCTCGACGAAAGCGTTGAGTTCGTCGTGTACCTCAGTCCACGGTCGGGGCGCCGTCACGACGTCTTCGAAGCACGAGTGAGCGATCCAACCGTCGTTCGTGCGTGTCAGCCTCACGGCGCCCGGCACGTCGAACGACATCGAGTCGAACTCGAAGTCGTCACGGGGCTCCTCGTCCGTGACAGACCACTGCTCCAGCGCCCATGCGAGTTCTGCCACCGGAAAGGCCTCCTCGGCATAGATCATGGCGGCACCGTCTCGGTCAGGGAGGTGGTCCTGTCTCCGGATGGCGGTGCGGTTTGGCTCCGCACCCCGATGCTCGGGATACTCAATGACCCACACCGCGTCCATCAGGAGCGCCACATGCGAGACGTCGTCGAAATCCTTTCCGAAGCTGGCCTGCCTGCCGCGGTGGCGGAGCCTCTGAACGGCGGCTATTCGAACGAGACCTACCGGGTGACCGGCGGTCCGGTCGACGCCGTCTTGCGCCTGAACGGGCACCAGAACGATGTCCTAGGTCTGAGTAGAACGGCTGAGGCGGCCGCGATCCAGGCGGCGGCTGTGCGCGGCGTTGCGCCAGAGGTGCTGGCCGCGGCGGACGACTACCTCCTGACGGCGCTCGTCCCGGGCGAGCTGCTCACGCCGGAGCAGACTCACGAGCCGCGGTACATCCGTGAGATGGCCCGCGTCCTCAAAGAGGTGCATGCGATCGAGGGTGTGGCCCGGCGGTCCGACCCGTTCTGGCTCGTGCGCACCTATCTGGATGGCGCACGCAGCCTGGGCTTTCCGATGCCTGACGGCCTGGACGGAGTGCTGCGCGAGGTCGACGCTATCGAGGCGCGCGCAGCCGCCCGTGGTGACGGCGAGGCGTACTGCCACAACGACTTCTACCGCTTCAACGTCATCGCCGACGACGGCAGGCTGACGGTCCTGGACTGGGAGCTCTCCGGCGTCGGGAACGTGTACTTCGACCTGGCGACGCCGGCCTTCCACGAGGGCTACACCCCTGACGAGGACCGCCTGCTCATCGAGGCGTACTTCGGGGAGTACGACGACCAGCACGCGGCGGCGCTGCACGACTTCAAGTACATGAACATGGTGCGCGAGGTCGGGTGGGCGCTGGCGCACGCTGCGCTCGACGCCGCCCGCCCGGAAGCCGTTCACGTCAACCACTCGCTCGATTACGTGAAGGAAGCGATGTGGTTCCTCGGGCGGATCCTGGCGGGCCACGTCACGGCGCGCGACGCGTAGGTCCGCGAGTAAGCGCCACCGGCGACCAGGAAGTTGTTCCCCGTCTGACGCTCAATGGGGGAACACCGTCCTGGTCGCCGGGGTACCTACCGCGCCGTGTGCGCGAGCACTGCCGCGGCCACCTCCGCGTGGACCCGGCTGGGGAGCTCCGCGCCGACCTCGTCGAGGACCAGCAGGGTTGCGCCGGGGATCTCGTCTGCCAGCGCCTGCGCGTTGCCCACCGGGAAGAACGGGTCGGCTGCGCCGTGGACCACCAGCGTCGGTGCGATGACCTCGGGGAGCCGCTCGCGCCAGCGTGGCGTGCAGTCCAGCGCCGAGAACACCGTGCTCAGGAGGCCGTTGCGCGCCGACGCCGGGTGCGGACCCGAGCGATCGAGGACACCGGCCGCGTGGGCGCGGGCTTCCGTCGCGTCGAACTGGGGCGAGCCCGAGAACGCGCGGGCCCCGGCCACTGCGCCGTCAAGGATCGACGTGCGATCGGTCCAGTCGACCGGGGGAGCGCTGCCGAAGTAGTGAAGGATTTCCGGGGCATGCTCGGGCAGGTCGTCGTCGACCGGGCCGGGCGCGACCGGACGGGCGCCGATCAGCACGAGAGAGGCGACCCGGGACGGGTGGTCCAGTGCCAGGAGCTGTGCGATGAATCCACCGGTCGCCATGCCCACGACGTGTGCGCGGGCGACGCCGAGCCCGTCGAGCACACCGGCGGCGTCGGTGACGAGGTCGCGCAGCGAATAACCGGGCGAGTCGGGGTCGACTGTGGTCGATCGGCCGGCGTCCCGCAGGTCGTAGCGGATGACGAACCGGCCGGTGAGCCGCTCCACGAACGTGTCGTCCCAGGAGGCGACGGTGGTGCCGATCAGCAGCAGTGGTATGTCAGTTGGCGAGCCGACGGTGTCGACGCACAGCTCGATGTCGCCGACCGGAAGTAGTGTCTCCATATCTGGGAGACCGTGTGACATGGCAGGACTCATCGGCCGATGAGTCCGGGCCGTCGTCGCGGTCGACCCTGTGTACGTGTTGTACAGGGAGCGGACATCGGATTCTGACCATGGCCTTGATCGAGGACGTTCGGCCCCTGGGTGCCGAGCTGGAGCGTTCGTACGAGGTGTACGTACGCGGCAGGTTGAAGTTCCGCGTCAAGCAGATCGTCTACGTGGCATTCTCACTCGACGAGCGCGTGATGGGCTTCGCGTTCCCCAAGGAGGAGCGGGCGGCGCTGGTGGCGAGCGAGCCGCACAAGTTTCAGTTGCCGTCGGAGTCGGACCTGCGCTTCAACTGGGTCCACGCCGACCTGCGGTCACTCGACCGGACCGAGGCTCGCGAGCTGGTCGTCGACGCGTGGCGCATGGTCGTTCCCCAGAAGGTCTCCCGAGCCTATGATCTGTCGCATCCCGGCGGTCCCGGCTGACGGCGAGACCCCGACAATGGCTATGTGAAGAGCGGACCTCAGTCATCCCGTGTGCAGTTCTATGACACCGCGACGCGGTGGTCGACAGAGCCGGCCACAGAGAACCAGGTCCTGGTGAATGCCGCAGCCCAGGCCCTCGCGGATGGTTTGGACTCCGCTTCGCTACGCAAGCTGGCGATGGCGCCCCCTGACGACAGAGACGAGCTTCGAGACCTGGTCGACGTGGTCGTCGCCGAGTTCGCACTGCCGTCGCTCGGCACGATCGCACCGCCAGTCGCTGTATACGACGACGGCTCGGAGGTGCCACGCCGGAGGGCGGATTCGATCCGACTCCAGGTGGTGCCCGCCGACACGGACGGCGACTTTGCGGTTGAGGTGTACATCGACGGCATTGAGATGACATCCCTCGGTGCGGGGCTGGGCCTGGGGCCGAAGGACCTCCTGATCCCTGTGAACCGCCTCGTTGCGACGTCCGAGGCCGCGATGGTTCCGATCGCTCGGTGTGAGTGCGGCTTCTACGGCTGTGGGGCCACAGATGTCCGGATCCGGCGGGACGGTGACGTGGTGCACTGGGACTGGTTCAAGGAGGCACCGGTAAGCCTCGGCGTGACTTTCGACGCTGCGCACTACGACGCCGAGGTCGCCCGGGCGGCTGCCGACCTGTCCTGGGAGACGGACAAGGAGACGGCCGAAAGGCTCGTTCTCGAGCGGGTGGGCGTCGAGGCGCTCGCCGATTCCGGCCTCGTGGCGCAGTGGGCGGCACCTACCTACGACGATCCGTCGGTGTATCGGGTGGGGCTCGTGACCGCCGACCATGCCTACCAGGTGTTTTTGCACTTCACGATCGAAGGACGGCGTCTTACAGACCTGGTCGACGAGGTTGTGGCCACGCTGCAGCAGCCGCCGTCGACATGGTCTGCGCAGGTTCGTGCGATCGACGCTGAGTACACCAGTCTTCCGGCGGTAGCGGGGCCCGCATGGGCTTGGTACGAGCCGACGAGAAGAGGGCGATGAGTGCTCGAACGGGTAACCAGCGCAACGCCTCGGAAGCTATCCAGGCCTACCTGGACCGGTGGGATCTGGACAAGCTGGTGGTCGCGATCCTGGGCCGCTCGTGCTATCGACCTAACCTGATGAAGCCCCACCCCCTCGTGGTCGAGGCCGCCTCGACGTCCTCAACCTCGACGCCACCGACACGGTGCTCATCGGAGACACCGTGACGGACATGCAGGTCGCCCGAGCAGTCGGCAGACGCGCGGTCGGTACGCCAAGCACCCCGAACGCGCCACAGCCCTGCGCGACGCCGGAGCAGACGCCGTCGTGCTCTCGATGAGGGAACTGCTACACGCGGCCGGTTGACGTCGGTGGCGCTGTCGAATCTGCCGCCCGCCACATCGGCACGGTGACCGCTCCGGGGATCGCGAGAATCCGCCAAGAGCCTCAACTGCTTGCGCTGTTGTACCGGGCCAGCCCATACCGCCAGATGAGCGCGGTGAACGAACACGAGACCAGGACGACGACCGGGGCCAGCAGGAGCGCCGCCGTCGGATCCAGGAGCTGCTCGGCGGGGAACGAGCCGATCAACGCGGCGGGCGCGAACGAGACCAGAATGATCTGCACTGTTCGGGGGAAGAACTGGCGCGGGTACTGGCCGGCCACGCGCCAGGCGGCGGCCAGGTCGTTGACCGGCTCGATCGAGCGCACCCAGAAGGCGAGCAGGGTCAGGTCGGTCCAGAAGGCGCAGTAGGCGACGGTCCCGGCGACGGCCCAGACGATCATGGCCAGTACGGCCTCGGGCCCCAGTCCGAGGTCGAAGGTGGAAGCGGCGACGATCAGGATGGCGGTCCCGCTCACGCACCGCGCGAGCTCGGTGGGCTGGATCCAGCGCAGCACTGCGTAGAAGAACGTCGGCACGGGCCGGACGAGCGCGAGGTCCAGCTCACCCTTGCGGACCGCCGTGTCGAACCGGCGAAGGCCGGGCGTCACGAAGCAGTCCATCAGCCCGGTGGTGAGAGCGAAGACGCCGACCGTGAGGACAGCAGCCTGTTGGAGAGCCGAGTCCGACCCGGCGTAGCTGGTCAGGATGAGCACCGGGAGGATCCCGACGGCCAGCTCGCCGATGCCGGCGAACAGGTGGAGCCACGCCTGCGAGCGGAACTGGAGATCCCGCATGACGGCCTGCCGGAACAGCTTCAGCCAGACCAGGACGGTGACGCGTACGGTCCGCTGGTTCATGCGCCGGCCCCGCTGTACCGGCGCAGGCCACGGACCCAGACGAATCGGGCGGCGACCAGCGCGAGAAGGACCCAGGCGGCCTGCATCGCCAGCCCGGTCCACAGCGTGGCGGCGTCCGGCGCGAGCAGCGTCTGGATGGGGAACGCCACCGCGTATCCGAAGGGCTGGACCTGCAGGAACGGTCCCCACGCCGTCGGCATGACCGAGAGCGGGATCAGCGCCCCCGACAGGAAGGCGGCGGCCAGCTGGCGGAAGCGGTCCACTGCCGCGACGTCGTCCCACCAGAAGGCCAGCGAGCCGACGATGACGTCGAAGCAGAACATCATCGTGGCGCCCAGGGCCAGCGCCCAGAGGAACAGCAGCCAGCGTCCGGGATGTGCGGGCAGCTCGAGGTCGCGGTGGTAGGGGACCGCCAGGACGACGATCAGTGGCAGCAGCGTGGCGAGCTTGGCGAGCTTCTCGGACACGTTGTTGGTCACCGCGACCAGGTGCGTGGAGCAAGGGCGGACCAGCCAGGCGTTCAGGTGCCCGAGACGGATGCTCTCGGCCAGGAATCTCGCCGTCCAGCTCGACGTCAGCATGGTGACCACGCTGACCAGGACGAGATAGGTGGTCAGGTAGTCGCGGGTGACCGGTGGCTCGGCACCGTTCGCCATCGCCCCGCGCCACACCAGCAGCGAGATCAGGGGCACGACGACGACGCTCGCCTGCATGGCCACCAGCCACCAGCGGTACTGCGCGATCGTCTGGAGCTCCTGGCGCAGCAGGCCACAGAACACCGAGCCGGTACGCCGTGCGGCGTGCGTGCTCACGACCGCACCGGTCTCTCGCTGAACACCTTGGACATGACCTCGTCGAGCCCCGGCTCGACGACGCGGAAGTCGACCAGCTCACCGGACTGCGCCGCGGCCTGGACCAGCGCACCGATCGCCTCGTGACCGAGCGGCACCCGTTCCACGCGGCCGTCGTGGTAGGTGAACACCGCCGCCTTCTGCAGATTGGCTCGCGCCCGCAGACCGGCGAGGTCGCCGTCAAATGTTGCCCGTCCTCCGGTGACGATGACGACTCGTTCGGCCAGCGCCTCGACGTCGCTCATGTCGTGGCTGGTCAGCACGATCGTGGTGCCGAAGGCTCGGTTGATCTCACGGAAGAGGGTGCGCACCACGAGCTTCGCCTGGACGTCCAGCCCGATGGTCGGCTCGTCGGCGAACAGCAGCGTCGGCCGGTGCAGCAATGCCAGCGCCAGCTCGCATCGCATCCGCTGGCCGAGGGACAGGTTGCGTACCGGCGTGTCCAGGATCTCGGTGATACCCAGCAGCTCACCGAGCTCGCCGACGGTCGCAGCGAACTCGTCCCGCGGAATCTCGTACATGCTGCGGTGGATCTTCAGCGACTCACGGGTCGACACGTCCCACCAGAGCATCGCTTTCTGGCCGAAGATCACCGAGATCTGCGACAGGAACGGGTAAGAGCGAGCCGCCGGTCGATACCCGCACACGCGGAGCTGACCGGTGCTGGGCTCCAGCAGGCCGCTCATCATCTTGACGATGGTGGTCTTGCCGGCGCCGTTCGGCCCAAGCAGGCCGATGATCTCACCGCGCTCAACGGTGAGGTCGAGGCCGACGACGGCCCGGACGCTGGTGAGCTCTCGGCTGATCAGACTGCGGAGGGCGCCGCGGAGCCCTTGCGGTTGCCGGTAGAAGTCATATTGCTTGCTGAGGCCCTGCGCCAGGATGGCCGGCTCAGAACTGAAGGTGGGCGAACGCACGGCAGACTCCTCACCGACCACGCAGGGCGAGGGGGTCGGTAGAAAGTCGGACTGCGGGCGCTCCAGCCCTGACGGAGCATTTCCGACAGGATAGCCATGGTTCCGGTCGGCTGGGAGAGCCGGCGCTCGCGGAGGCAGACGGCTTATCGCGAGACGATCGAGAGATGCTCGACCGGCGGGAGCCCAGTCAGCGGCCGGTCGTCCCAGGTGTGGTAGTCGAGGTAGGCGAGCACGCCATCGAAAGCGAGCATGATGATCGAGCCGTAGAACGTGCCGTCGCTGTCGGTCACGGCGAGCTCCTGAGCGACGGGACCGTTCGGAATGTCGGCCAAGGGTGGGTCGATCTTCTGCTGCCGGGCGACGATCGTGACTTTGCTGAGCGTCGCTTGCGGGAGTGGAGACTGATCCGCGAGGTCGTGGAGAGCCCTCGTCGGATCGTGGAGGACCTGCCCGGTGCGACGCTGTGGTGCCAGCGTCGCCTGGTGGAGCGGGCGTCGTCGGACCTCGTCCTGAGAGACCTCTCCGAGCACGGCACGGCGAAGAAGGTCCGCAACGCGGCCCGGGAAAAGCTGCGGGGACGGTGGAAAGGGTGGGCATGAGGGAGCGCGGTCGAGTCCCGGCCGGGACGGTGCGGATGCGAAGATCGGACCGTGATGGCCGATGCCTTTGAGTCGCTCTTCTCCCAGCATGTGGCGGAGCCCGCGCGAGCAGTCGGCTTCGAACGATGGGGCAAGCGGTTGTGGTTCGAACGTGACGGACTCAGAGCCGCGCTCCTTCGCACCGAACTGCGTAACGTCTGGCCGTTCGAGCTGACACTCGTCGTCGGACACAGTTGCTTGCGGGATTTCAAGGGCCGCCAACCCGCCCCCAGGTCGGGGTCACCGAGCGAGTATCCGGTCAAGATCAAGCCGTCACAGACCGAGCGGCTGACGACTGGTTACCGATACGTGCCGCACAACCTCGGACGCCCGCCGAGCGATGTCTTGGGCGATGACACCGCCGACGCGCAGCTCCGGCAGATCGGCGCCGCACTTGTCGAACACCTGCCGAGTCTGTCGAGCTGCCTCACCCCGCAGAAGGTTCTGGCGGCGATCCGACGCGACGGCGAGAACGCATGGTGCGAGCAACGCTGGATCGACGATTACAAGACTGAGCTGAGCCGGGGCTCGGCATCCGAGGGTGGATCTCAAGGCTGACGACCAGGTAGCTGTTCCCCGTCTGACGCTCAGAGGGGGAACAGCTACCTGGTCGCCGCGGCCCGCAACGCCAGCGGCCCCTCCGGGACCCGCGACCACCGACACACGGGAAGGCCCCGGAATCCACAGGATTCCGGGGCCTTCCGAGCCGCGAGGCCGAGCGCTACGACTCAGATGTCGTAGTACAGCTCGAACTCGTGCGGGTGCGGCCGCAGACGGATCGGGTCGATCTCGTTGGTCCGCTTGTAGTCGATCCACGTCTCGATGAGGTCCTCGGTGAACACGTCACCCTGCGTGAGGTACTCGTGGTCCTCCTCGAGGCGGTCGAGCACCTCGCCGAGCGAGCCGGGGACCTGCGCGATGTTCGCGTGCTCCTCGGGGGGCAGCTCGTAGAGGTCCTTGTCGACCGGCGCGGCCGGCTCGATGCGGTTCTTGATGCCGTCCAGGCCGGCCATCAGCATCGCGGAGAACGCGAGGTACGGGTTCGACGACGGGTCGGGCACGCGGAACTCGATGCGCTTCGCCTTGGGCGACGTACCCGTGACCGGGATACGGATGCAGGCGGAGCGGTTACGGGCCGAGTAGACCAGGTTGACCGGGGCCTCGAAGCCGGGGACCAGGCGGTGGTACGAGTTCACCGACGGGTTGGTGAAGGCCAGCAGCGACGGGGCGTGCTTGAGCAGGCCACCGATGTACCAGCGGGCCATGTCGGACAGGCCGCCGTAGCCCTTCTCGTCGTAGAACAGCGGCTCGCCGTTCGCCCAGAGCGACTGGTGCGAGTGCATGCCCGAGCCGTTGTCGCCGAAGATCGGCTTCGGCATGAACGTGACCGACTTGCCGGCCTCGAAGGCGACGTTCTTGATGACGTACTTGAACTTCATCAGGTCGTCGGCCGCCGCGAGCAGCGTGCTGAAGCGGTAGTTGATCTCCTGCTGGCCGGCGGTGCCCACCTCGTGGTGCGCGCGCTCGACGTCCAGACCCACCTGGGTCAGCGAGGCGACCATGTCGTCACGCAGGTCGGCGAACCGGTCGGACGGGGAGACGGGGAAGTAGCCGCCCTTGTAACGGGTCTTGTACCCGAGGTTGCCACCCTCCTCGTCGCGCCCGGTGTTCCACACGGCCTCGACGGAGTCGATGCTGTAGAAGCTCTCGTTCGCCGACGTGGAGTAGCGCACGTCGTCGAAGATGTAGAACTCGGCCTCGGGGGCGAAGAACGCGGTGTCCGCGATGCCGGTGGAGGCGAGGTAGGCCTCAGCCTTGGCGGCGATGTTGCGCGGGTCGCGGGAGTACGGCTCGTCCGTGAACGGGTCCACGATCGAGAAGTTCATGACGAGCGTCTTGCGCTTGCGGAACGGGTCCACGAAGGCCGTGGTGACGTCCGGCACGAGCTTCATGTCGGACTCGTGGATCGCCTGGAAACCACGGATCGACGAGCCGTCGAACATCAGGCCGTCCGTGAAGGACGACGCAGAGAACTGCTCGGTCGGGATGTTGAAGTGCTGCATGATGCCCGGCAGGTCAATGAACCGGACATCGACGAACTCCACCCCCTCGTCGCGGGTGAAGGCGATCGCCTCCTCGGCGTTCTTGAACATCAATGCGCTCCTTGCTCGCTCGATGCCCGGGTTCGGGTCGTACCGAACCTAGGGGCCCGTGATTTCTCTGGCGTTACCGAATGTTTCTGTCGGGTTACGCACGTCTCTCCCACGTGTAACGGATAGGAGATGGCGCGGTACGACGTCTGCCAGCCGCCCCCAGAGTGCCAGACCAGAGGACGTGCGGCCCGACGACGTCCGCCTGCCGGACGCGTGGACGGCGCCCCGCTCGGCAGGCAAAGAGCGAGGTAGATCACAGCCAAAGAGCGAGGGCGCCCTCCCGGAGGAGGACGCCCTCGGCACGAGGTGCACCAGGGTCAGCGACCGCGCATGCCCTTGCGGTCCGGACGGGCCCGCGTGGGGTCGATCCCCTTCGGGATCGGGAGCTTGGCCCCGCCGATCGCCTTGAGGCGCTTGGCGACCTCCGCGACCTCCATCTTGGTCAGCGTGGACTTGAGCTTGCGCACCGTGCCGGCGACCTTGGTCAGCGGCACCTGGCCCTCGTCGTTGCCGCACTGGATGACCGTGACGGGCACGTTGGGCAGGATGCGGGACACGCGACGACGCTCGCCCTCGAGGAGCTTGCCGGCACGGTGTGCGGGACCCTCGGACACGAGCACGACGCCGGCGCGGCCGACGCCACGGAACACGAGGTCACGGCTGCGCGGGTCCACCGCGACGGGCTCCTCCTCGAAGTTCCACCCGCCACGGACGGTGCCGAGGGCGGCACGGGCGGCACCCGGCTGGCCCTCGATCTGCGTGTATGCGGCGCGCTCCGCCTTGCGGGAGAGCACGAACATGGCCCCGAGGAGCGCGAAGGGCAGGCCCACGACGAGCGCGTAGATCGGCTGAGAGGCGAGCAGACCGATGGTCAGCGCCACCACGATCACACCGACGAACACCGTGAGCATCAGCCAGGTGACGTTGGGGTCCTGCTTGCGGGTCATCTTGTAGACGGCCCACACCTGGTGATACCAGCGCTGCTTCTTGGGCTTCTTCTGCTTCTGGGTGCCGGCGGGCGCGTCCGCGCGCGAGCCTGCTCCGGACGGGGTTCGGGCCATGGTCCTAAATTCTAGTCGTGTCAGCGTGCCAGGAGGCTCGCCGCCTCCTGGCGGGAGGTGGTGGGCTCGGCGAGGTGTGCGAGCGCCGCGGGCATCTCGAGCCCGCGACGGGTCATGGCCTGCCCCCAGAGGCGGCCGGCCCGGTACGACGAGCGCACGAGCGGCCCCGCCATGACCCCGAGGAAGCCCATCTCCTCGGCGGCCTGCGACAGCTCGACGAACTCCTCGGGGCGCACCCAGCGGTCCACCGGGTGGTGGCGCAGCGAGGGGCGGAGGTACTGGGTGATGGTGATGAGGTCGGTCCCGGCGTCGTGCAGGTCCTGCAGGGCGACCACGACCTCTTCGGTGGTCTCGCCCATGCCGAGGATGAGGTTCGACTTGGTGACGAGGCCGGCCTCGCGGGCGCGGGTGATCACGGAGAGGGAGCGGTCGTAGCGGAACGCCGGACGGATCTGCTTGAAGATCCGGGGGACCGTCTCGACGTTGTGCGCGAGCACCTCGGGACGCGAGTCGTTGACCTCGTCCAGCAGCTCGGGGATCGCGTTGAAGTCGGGGATCAGGAGCTCGACGCCGGTGCCAGGGTTCATCGCGTGGATCTGGCGGACGGTCTCCGCGTAGAGCCACGCGCCGCCGTCGGCCAGGTCGTCACGGGCGACGCCCGTGATCGTCGAGTACCGCAGGCCCATCGTCTTGACCGACTCGGCGACACGACGCGGCTCGTCCGCGTCGAAGTCGGCCGGCTTGCCGGTGTCGATCTGGCAGAAGTCGCAGCGGCGCGTGCACTGGTCACCGCCGATGAGGAAGGTGGCCTCGCGGTCCTCCCAGCACTCGAAGATGTTGGGACAGCCCGCTTCCTCGCAGACCGTGTGCAGGCCCTCGCTCTTGACGAGTCCCTTCATGTCCCGGTACTCCGGGCCCATCGTCGCCCGGGTCTTGATCCACTCGGGCTTCTTCTCGATCGGGGTAGTCGAGTTGCGCGCCTCGATACGCAGCATTCGACGGCCTTCGGGTGCGAGCGTCATGCGGTTCAGACTACGGCAGCAGGGGTGGCCGCCGAAGGCGCTCCGACGGCGTCCGGCGTGGGCTTCGTCACCGCGAGCAGGGGAACAAGGTGCCGTTCGAGGGCGTTCGCCAGCAGCGGCCGCACCTCGTCCACGGTGACCTGGCGGCCGAGCTCCGCGGTGAGCGACGTGACGTCGGCGTCGTCGATCCCGCACGGCACGATCAGGTCGAACGCCGTGAGGTCCGCGTCGCAGTTGAGGGCCAGCCCGTGCATCGTCACGCCCTTGGCGACGCGCGCGCCGATCGCGCAGATCTTCCGCTCCCGCCGGGCACCGGAGCCGACGACGGCGGCGTCCTCCGCGGCCAGCCACACGCCCGAGCGGCCCTCGACGCGCAGGGTCTCGACGCCGAGCTGTGCGCAGACGTCGATCACCGCGTCCTCGAGGGTGCGGATGTACGCGACCACGTCGATGGGGCTCTCCAGAGCGACGATGGGGTACGCCACAACCTGCCCCGGCCCGTGCCACGTGATCTTGCCGCCGCGGTCGACGTCGACCACCACGGTGCCGTCCACGGGGTACTCGTCCTTGCGTGTGCGCCGGCCCGCCGTGTAGACGGACGCATGCTCCAGGAGGAACACCGTGCCGTCCTGCTCGCCGGTCCGGACCGCCTCGTGGGTTCGCCGCTGGAGGTCCCAGCCCTCGTGGTAGTCCACGTGGCCGGTGAGGTGCTGGATGTCCACGGATGCCACCCTACGCCGCCCCGCCGACACCATCGCCACGGCCGTCAGCGCGCAGGCCGATCCACGCGACGAGGCCCCGCACGGTGTGGTCGAACAACGCGTCCCGCTCGCGGACCACGTTGTCGAGCGTCCCGAAGACCTCGAAGCTCACCATCCCGTAGAGCGTCGCCCAGAGAGCGACGGCCCGTACGACGACGGCCGCGGGCACTCCCGGCATCATCTCGCGGACCACGTCGAGGTCGTCCGCGAGGGGAGAGCCGGCCGGGAGGTCGCCGTCGGGCAGGACGAGCCTTCCCGAGGCCCACGCGTCCCCGATGATGCGTCCGAGCACGACGGTGTCCCGGACCGCAGGTCCCACCGTGTCCTGGGGCGCGCTGTACCCCGGCACGGGGGAGCCGTGCAGCAGCGCGTACTCGTGAGGGTGGGCCAGGGCCCAGGTCCGGACGGCGTGGCACACGGCGACGAGGCGGCCCGCGACGTCCTCGGGGTCGACGGCGGCGTCGGACCGCTCGACCGCCTCGCCCACGGCGTCGTACCCGTCGATGATCAGCCGGGTCAGCAGGTCGTCCCGGCTGGGGAAGTAGCGGTACAGCGCCGACGAGACCATGCCCATCTCCCGGGCGACCGCGCGGAGCGACAGCCCGGCGGCCCCGGACGTCGCGAGCTGACCGCGGGCGATGTCGACGATCTCCTGCGTCAGCTCCGCGCGGGCGCGGGCACGGGCGGTGCTGCTCGAGCTCATGCGAGCAGCGTACAAGAGCGGTGCGCAGAAGCGAGAGCGGTGCTCTTGACACGGACCGGAGCCAGGCGAGAGCATTGCTCTCGAACGAGAGCGCCAGTCACAACTGAGGAGTCGATATGGGCAAGCACGTCGTCGTCGGAGCCGGGCAGGTCGGGGCGCACGTCGCCGTGCGGCTCGCGGAGCAGGGGCACGAGGTGGTGCTCGTCAGCCGCTCCGGCTCAGGGCCGGACCACCCGGGAGTCCGGCGGAAGAGCGCCGACGCGGCCGACGGCGCGGCGGTCGCGGCCCTCGCCCGAGGCGCGGACACCCTCTACAACTGCGTCAACCCGGCCTACCACCGCTGGCTCACCGACTGGCCGCCGGTGGCGGCCGGGCTCCTCAGGGCCGTGGAGGCGACGGGTGCCGGCTACGTGATCCTCGGCAACCTGTACGTGTACGGGCCGCCGTCGGGCCCCATGGCGGAGGACCACGCGATCGCGCCGTCGAGCGCCAAGGCCGCGGTACGGGCCCGCCTGTGGGACGACGCGCTCGCGGCGCACGAGGCCGGCCGCGTCCGAGCGACCGAGCTGCGTGCGTCCGACTACTTCGGGCCCGGCTGCCTGGACCAGTCGCACCTGGGGGACCGGTTCGTGCCCCCGCTGCTCGCCGGCCGGCCGGCCCGCCTCGTCGGTGACCCCGACCAGCCGCACTCGTGGTCGTACGTGCCCGACGTCGCGGCCGCCCTGGTCGCCGCAGGCACCGGCGACCGGGCCTGGGGCCGGGCCTGGCACGTCCCGACCGGACCGGCGACGACCTACCGGGCGATGGCCGAGCGGCTGTGCGAGATCGCGGGAGCGCCCGCATCGCGCGTCGGCTCTGTCCCGGGATGGCTCGTCGGGCTCGTCGGCGTCGCCTCGCCCATGATGCGCGAGCTGCGGCACGTGCGGTACCAGTTCGACCGGCCGTTCGTCGTGGACTCGGCCCGCTCCCAGGAGGCGCTCGGCCTCACGCCCACGCCGCACGACGACGCGCTCGCGGCCACCGTCGCCTGGTGGCGCGACCGGGCGTGAACCGCGTCAGGACGACGTGCGGGACGGCAGGGGCTCTGCCGGGCAGCTGAGGAGCACGTCTTCCATGGCGTCGCGCTCCGCCGGGGTGACCCACAGGTCGTAGGTCGCCTTGACGGCGATCTGCCGGGCCACGTAGGGGCACTGGTAGGCCTGGTTGTCGGGCAGCCACTGCGACGCGTCCTTGGCACCCTTGCCCATGTTCGCCGGCCCGTCGGACGCCACGAGGTTGAGCGGGTCGTTCGCGAACTCGACGCGCTTGTCGCGGTCCCAGTCCTGCGCGCCGGTGGTCCACGCGTTCTTCAGCGCCACGATGTGGTCGATCTGGACCGCGCCCGACTCCTTGCCGCGCCGGAAGTCGATCGCGGTGCCGGTGTACGGGTCGTCCAGCCTGCCGGACGCCACCTCGCACGACGAGCCGGACGAGTACGCGATGTCCTCGAGGTCGCGCTGCAGGATGTCGTTGCGGGTGTCGCACCCGTTGTCGTCGACGTCCTGCCACGAGCTCCCGAAGTCGCGCTCCCGGTCGTAGCCGTCCTCCGGGGCGGGCTCCTGGACGGGGAGCTCCAACAGCGTGTCCAGGGCGCCACCGGCGGCCGGATCTGCCGCCGGGGTGTCGTCCTGACGGGA
The DNA here is from genome assembly GCF_003946865.1 of Antribacter gilvus. Lineage (GTDB taxonomy): Bacteria > Actinomycetota > Actinomycetes > Actinomycetales > Cellulomonadaceae > Antribacter > Antribacter gilvus. The sequence goes on along the minus strand of NZ_QXTH01000010.1, from coordinate 156,042 downwards.
CTGGAAGGCCATGTTGCCGAGGAGGATCGCTGCGGCCACGAGGACGAGGACGAGCTGGAGCAGCTTGCGCTTGCCGACCTTCGGAGTGGTGCGGAGCCGGTCGGGGTGGACCCGGGCGGGCTCACGACCTGTGCTCGCCGTGCTGTCCTTCTTGCCCGTCCGTGTGGAGCTCACGAAGATCTTCATCCCGTCTTAACACGACAAACCGAGTGATGTGCGATATGCGCGGCCCATTGTGCCAGTACCGGGAGAAGCGTCAAGCAACGGGCATCCCGGGCGGTCTCGCGGGGTGAACTGGCCGGGACTCGGGCACGATGGGCAGATGACACTGCGGATGGCGATCGTCGGGTACGGGGGAGCGGGCAGGCAGATCCATGCCCGGCTGGCGCGTGAGGCGGGCATGAGCGTCACAGCCGTGGTGACCCGGGACCCCGGGCGCCGGGTGCAGGCCGCGGGGGACTGGCCGGGAGCCCGGCTCCATCCCGACCTCACGAGCCTCCTCGCCGACCCGAGCGCGTACGACCTCGTCGTGATCGCCAGCCCCAGCGGCTCCCACGCGGAGCACGCGGCACAGGTCGCGGCGTCCGGCGTGCCGTTCGTCCTCGACAAGCCCATCGCGACCACCGCGGCAGAGGCACGCCGTGTCGTCTCCGCGGCCGCCTCCACCGGCACTCCCTTCACGGTGTTCCAGAACCGCCGCTGGGACCCCGAGCAGCTGACCCTCGTCGGGCTGCTGCGCCGGGGAGAGCTCGGCGACGTGCACACGTTCGAACGGCACTGGGAGCGCTGGCGGCCCCGGCCCCAGCAGCGCTGGAAGGAGAACGACCTCTCCGGCGGCGGCCTCCTCCTCGACCTCGGCCCCCACCTCGTGGACTCCGCCACCCGCCTGTTCGGCAGGGTGCAGTCCGTGTCCGCCGAGCTCCGCGCCCTGAGCACGCCCACCGAGGACGACGTGTTCCTCGTGCTGCACCACGCGCCCGGCGGAGGCGTTGCCGCGTCGCCGCAGGCCGTCGTCTCCCGGCTGTGGGCCGGCTCGCTCGTCGGAGCACCCGGCCCGCGCACCCGCGTGCTCGGATCCGGCGGGGCGTACCTGGTCACCTCGTTCGAGGCAGACGCCTCGCCCTTCGAGGTGCTCGACGAGACCGCGCCCGAAGGCACCCACGGCTGGCTCACCCGGGGGCGCGAGCGCACCCCCGTCCCCGCCGCCCCCGGCAGCCACGCCGACTTCTACCGGGCCGTCGAGGAATGGCTGACGGGCGACGGCCAGATCCCCGTCGAGCCGGCCGACGCCGTCCGCACCGCCGAGGTGCTCGACGCCGCCCGCGTCTCGGCCAAGGAGGGGCGGACCGTCCCGGTCTGACCGGGGACCTGTGGACGACCACGAGCGGGATCCGTCCGCACGGGGTGGGATGGACTCGTGCACCCGACCGATCCCGACGCCCCGCTCCCGCAGCACGTCCCCGCGATCCCGTCCGAGCTGGTCCGCGTCGTCATCCCGGCCGAGGCCGTCGATCGGGATGCCCTCGTCCACCGGCTCGAGACGCTCCGCGCGCTGGAGCACCCGAGCCTCGCACCGGTGGTCGGCGTGGTTCCGCACGGACCCGAGGCGCTCGAGGTGCGCATCGCCCGCCCCGACGCGACAGACCTGCCCACAGCCTTGGCCGCGCGCAGTCCGCTGACCCCGGCCGAGGCGTCCGGCGTGGTGGTCGCGGTCGCACAGGCGCTCGCGGCCCTGCACTCCGCCGGGCTGACGCAAGGCCCGGTCCGGGCCGAGGACGTGCTTCTGCGGCCCGACGGCTCGGCCCTCCTCCGCCCGCGGCTCGCCCCGCCCGACGGCCCTCTGACGACCCCCGCGGACGACGTGCGGTCCCTCGCCGGTCTCGTGGGCGGTCTCGTGGGCGGCGTCGTGGGCGGCGTCGTGGCGACGGGCGCCGCGCCAGGGCTGGAGGCGGAGCTCGCGCGTGCCGCCGCACCGGATCCTCGCGACCGGCCCGAGGCGGGGACGCTCGCGGCACGGGTGCACCAGGCGGTCGCTCCTGAGCCGGTCCGAGTTCCCGAGGCGTCGGCTCTTGTGTGCGTCGCGCTGACCGGGCAGCATCCGGTCGTGGCGCCTCGTGCGGAGGCCAGCGGGCTCTGGCGTCGTCGGCGGGCGACGCTCCCCGTCTCGCCGGACGGTGGAGGGCGACGGACGGCCCGCGGCGCCCGCGCTCCGGGGCGGGCGGTGTGGGGGCGTGCGGCGCCGGGTCTGGCGGTGCCGAGGACGGCAGGGCTGCGGCAGGCGGGGACGGCGGGGCCGGGTACGACCGGGCCGAGCCCGGCCGCACGCTCCCGTCGCGCCTCGCGCGGCACCGTCCTCGCGGCGGTCGCCGTGGTGGTGGGCCTCGCCTCGGGCCTGGGTGCCGGGGCCCTCACCTCGGCCGCGGTGCCCGGGGCCGGCACGGTGCCCGACGGCGGTCCTGGGGCGCCTCAGGCGGCCGCCTCGCCGCACCCGCAGGACCCGGCGGGCGGCGCCCCGGTGGCCCCGGCGGGCGGCGCCCCGGGGCCGCGGTCCGTAGCCGGTCGCGCCTCGGTGCCCACAGCGCCCGCGGACGACCCGACGCTCGACCCGACGCTCGACCCGGCGCTCGACCCGGCCGACCCGCAGGCCGCGGCGACCGAGCTGACCCGGCGGCGGATGGCCCTCCTCGCCGGCGACGGGAGCGACGCGGCACGCGTGCACGTGCCCGGTACGGCCGCGCACGCGGCAGACATGGCCCTGCTGGCCGAGCTCAGCACCACAGGGACCCGGGTCGTGGGCGCGACGGTCGAGGTGGTCTCCGCAGAGGCGGCCGCCGAACCGGGGGAGCTGGCGCCGGACCCGGAGGCGGGAGCGGCGCAGGCGGCGGCGGCCGGAGCGACGGACAGGGCGACGGACAGGGCGACGGTCCGCGTCAGGTACGTCGTCGGCGCGCACATCCAGGTCGCGGCGGACGGTGTCGAGACCGCCGTGCCCGGTTCGGGCGTGCGGACCGCCACGCTCACCCTCGCCTGGACCGCGTCCGGCTGGCGGGTGGCGGCGGTCGCGTGAGCGGGGCGGGCCGGTGCCCGGTCAGCCCTCGGCGACCCAGCGCGCGGCCGACTCGAGCGTCGGGTGCTCCCAGCGGAAGCCGGCCGCCTCCAGCACGGCGGGGACCGCACGCTGGGACCGGAGCAGGTCGTCCGCGAACTGGCCTACTGCGACACGGAGGGCGATGCGGGGGACGGGGAGCACCGCCGGCCGGTGGAGGGCGCGTGCGACCGCCCGCACCACCTGGGCGTTGGTCGCAAGGTCGGGAGCCACGGTGTTCACGGGCCCAGCGAGCGGGTGCTCGATGGCGTACCGGAAGACGGCGAGCTCGTCGGGCAGCGTGATCCACGGCCACCACTGACGGCCGGAACCCAGCGGGCCGCCCAGCCCGAGCCGGATCAGCGGCAGGAGCCGGCCGAGCGCGCCACCCCGGGGAGCGAGCACGATGCCGCTGCGCAGGTGGGCCACGCGGACCCCAGCCTCGGCGGCGGGCTCCGCCGCGGACTCCCAGGCCTTCACGACGTCCGCGAGGAAGTCGTCGCCACGCGAGGAGGTCTCGGTGAGCGTCTCGTCGCCACGGTTGCCGTAAGCGCCGATGCCCGTGGACTGGACCAGCACGCCGGGCTCGTCGAGCGACGCCAGCGTGCGGGCGAGCAGACCGGTGGTGGCGACCCGGGACCGCAGGATCTCGCGCCGGTACGCGGGCGTCCACCGGCGGTCGCCGATCCCGGCGCCCGCGAGGTTGACGACGGCGTCGGCGCCTTCGAGTGCCGCGGGGGAGAGGTCGCCGGCGTACGGGTCCCAGGGCAGGTCCACGACGGTCCCGCGGGCGACGACGCCAGGGCCACGAGTCGAGCCGGCGGCGGTCGACCCCGCAGCGGGCGACCCGGCCGTCGACCCCGCAGCGGGCGACGCGGCCGTCGACCCCGCAGCGGGCGACCCGGCAGTTGGCGACCCGGCAGCGGGAGCCGGGCTCCGCCGTCGGGCGGCGCTGCCCGGACGGACCAGGCGGCGCACGTCGTGGCCGCGTGCGAGGAGGTCCGCCACGAGGGCGGACCCGATGAAACCGTGCGACCCCGCGACGACCACGTCCATGCCGCGAACCTACCCGAGCCCCACCCCAAAGTTGTCAGAAGCTCTCCGGCGTACGCCGGAGAGCTTCTGACAACTCGTGCGAGGTGCTACCCGAGGGTCAGAGACCGACCTCGGACTCGAACGCGCCCTCCTCGATGCGGGCCTTGATGGCCGTGAGGAAGCGGGCGGCGTCGGCGCCGTCGACCAGACGGTGGTCGTACGAGAGGAACAGGTACGCCATCGAGTGGATCGCGATGGTCTCTTCGCCGTCCGCCGTGGTGACGACGACCGGCTTCTTCGTGATGGTGCCGGTGCCGAGGATCGCGACCTGTCCGCCCGGGACGATCGGCGTGTCGATGAGCGCGCCGCCCGAGCCGGTGTTCGTGATCGTGAAGGTGCCGCCGGACAGCTCGTCCGGGCCCACCTTGTTGTCGCGCGTACGACCGGCCAGGTCCTGGATCTGACGAGCGATGCCCGCCAGGTTCAGGTCGCCCGCGTTCTTGATGACCGGGACCACCAGGCCACGCTCGGTGTCGACGGCGATGCCCACGTTCTCGGAGCCGTGGTAGGTGATCTCGCCCTTCTCGGGGTCGATGCTCGCGTTGATCTTCGGGAACGCCTTGAGCGCCTCGATGGCGGCCAGCGTGTAGAAGGGCAGGAACGTGAGGTTCGCGCCCTCGCGCGCCTTGAACGACTCCTTGGCCTTCGCACGGAGCCTGGCGACCTTGGTGACGTCCACCTCGACCACCGTGGTGAGCTGGGCCTGGGTGTGCAGGGCCTCGACCATCCGCTCGGCGACGATCTTGCGCAGACGCGACATCTTCTCGGTGGTCCCGCGCAGCGGGGACACCTCGAGCTTGGTCGCGGGAGCCGACGCCGGAGCCTGGGCGGCTGCGGCCGGTGCGGCCTTGGCCTCGGCGGCCGCGAGGACGTCCTCCTTGCGGATGCGTCCGCCCACGCCGGTGCCGGTGACCGTGGCCAGGTCGACGCCCTTCTCGGCGGCGAGCTTGCGGACCAGCGGCGTCAGATAGGTGCCGCCGGAACGGCCGGCGTCCGACGCTGCGGGAGCGGCCGGGGCCGCGGGAGCCGGGGCAGGAGCGGCAGGAGCCGGAGCCGGCTCCGGCGGACCGACCGGGGCCGGCGCGGGAGCCGCGACCGGCTCCGGCTTCTCCTCGGCGACGGGCTCAGGGGCCTTCTCGGCGGGGGCCTTCTCGGCCGGAGCGGGGGCCGGGGCGGCCGGGGCGGCGGGAGCCGCCGCACCGGAGCCGACGACGGCGAGGACGGCGCCGACGGCGACCGTCTCGTCCTCCTGGACGCGGATCTCCTGCAGGGTGCCCGCGACGGGCGACGGGATCTCGGTGTCGACCTTGTCGGTGGAGACCTCGAGCAGGGGCTCGTCCACGGCGACGTCGTCGCCGACGGCCTTGAGCCAGCGGGTGACGGTGCCCTCGGTGACGGACTCGCCCAGGGCGGGGAGCTTCACCTCGGTGCCCTCGCCGGAACCGGACTCCGCCGCGGGGGCGGGCTCGGCGGCCGGTGCGGGCTGCTCGGCGGGTGCGGCCGGGGCGGGCTCCGGCTCCGGCTCGGCGGCCGGGGCGGGTGCCTCGGCGGCGGGCTCGGGCTCGGCGGGGGCAGGGGCCGACGCGCCGGCGCCGCTACCGATGACGGCAAGGGTGGCGCCGACCTCGACGGTCTCGTCCTCCTCGACGAGGATCTGCTCGAGGACGCCCGCGATGGGCGACGGGATCTCGGTGTCGACCTTGTCGGTCGACACCTCGAGCAGGGGCTCGTCCACGGCGACGGTGTCGCCGACCTGCTTGAGCCAACGGGTGACAGTGCCCTCGGTGACGGACTCGCCGAGGGCCGGCAGCTGCACGTTCTCAGACATGACCTGCGGGGTCTCCTTTGTCGTTAGGGTCAGTTGTGGGCGTGCAGAGGGCTGCCGGCCAGAGCCATGTGCGCCTCTCCGAGTGCCTCGTTCTGGGTGGGGTGTGCGTGGACGAGCGAGGCGACGTCCTCGGGGAACGCCTCCCAGCCCACGATCAGCTGGGCCTCGCCGATCAGCTCGCCCACGCGCGAGCCGATCAGGTGCATGCCGACCACCGGGCCGTCCTTGCGGCGCACGAGCTTGGCAAAACCCTGGGTGCCCAGGATCTTGCTCTTCCCGTTGCCGGCGAGGTTGTACTCGAGGGTCTCCACACTGTCCGCACCGTACAGCTCCTGCGCGCGGGCCTCCGTGATGCCCACGGAGGCGACCTCGGGCTCGCAGTAGGTGACGCGCGGGACGGTGGCCTCGTCGAGGGGTGCAGGGTCCTGCCCGGCGATGCGCTCGGCGACCTGGATGCCCTGGGCGAAGCCACGGTGCGCCAGCTGGAGGCCGGGGACGATGTCGCCCACCGCCCAGACGTTGCCCACGCCCGTGTGCAGCCGCTCGTCGGTGACCACGAAACCGCGGTCGAGCCGGACGCCCTGCTCCTCGAGGCCGATCCCCACCGTGCGGGGGCCGCGTCCGACGGCGACGAGCAGCAGCTCCGCGTCGAACGTCGCGCCGGACTCCAGGGACACGTGCACGCCGGAGTCGTCCTGCTTCGCCTGGGCGAAGCGGTCGCCGAGGGTGAACGTGATGCCGCGCTTGCGGAAGGCGCGCTCGAGCGCCTTGGAGAGCGCCACGTCCTCGTTCGGGACGAGGTGGGGGAGCGCTTCGATGACGTGCACGTCGGCGCCGAAGGAGCGCCAGACGCTCGCGAACTCGACGCCGATGACGCCGCCGCCGAGCACCACGACCGACGACGGCACGTGGCCGAGGCGGAGCGCCTGGTCGGACGTGACGACGTGGCCGCCGATCTCGAGACCGGGGAGCGTGCGCGGGTACGAGCCGGTCGCCAGGACCACGTGCCGCCCGGTGTACCGCGTGCCGGACACCTCGACGGCGTCGGGCGCGACCAGCACGCCGTGGCCCTCGACGAGCGTGACCTTGCGTGAGGCGACGAGGCCCTGGAGGCCCTTGTACAGCCCGTCCACGACAGAGTCCTTGTAGGCGTTGACCGCCGGCATGTCGATGCCGTCGAGCGTGGCGTTCACCCCGAACCGCTCGCTCTCGCGGGCGGCGTCGGCCACCTCCGCGGCGTGCAGCAGCGCCTTGGTGGGGATGCAGCCCTGGTGCAGGCACGTGCCGCCGAGGCGGCTCTCCTCGATCAGGGCCACCGTGAGGCCCAGCTGGGCGGCCCGCAGCGCCGTCGAGTACCCGCCGCTACCACCGCCGAGCACGACGACGTCGAAGGTGGTGGCGTCGGCCGTCTCGGCCTGTACCGTCGTCGGCACCTAGCAGCTCCTCGTCCTCGTCCGAGGTGCCCGGGCGGCGTGGGTACACGCGCCGAGCACCGCATGCCATCTTGACACCTCAGGAGGCCTGTCCCCAATCGCAGCGGCCCTTCGAGCGCTGTGACGAAGGGGACAACTGCTCCCGCGGGTGACGAATGTCACGACGCTCGGCGTTCTGTCAGACGTCGCGGGTAGTCTTCCGACATGCCCCGCCAGGCCAGATACTCGCTCGCGCGCTTCTTCCAGCGACGCTCGCCCGACTCGCCGCGACCGGCGTCGACGCCGGACTCGCGGCGCGAGACCGAGGCGCACCTGCGTGATTTCGTGGCGACGCGCACGGGGGTCGAGGCGTACGTGGAGCCGGCTCACTCACAGATGCCGGCGACCCTGCTCCTGATCGCGACCTCCGGGGAGTGGACTCGTCGCCGCGTCCCGGACGAGCGCGCCGCGTTCGACCTGGGTCACGCCCTCGGCGTCCCCGTGTACAACGTGCGCTTCACGGGCTACCCGCAGCGCATGCGCGACTGGACCAGCGCGCAGCGCAAGAAGGACTGAGACAGGAACCGCCGGGGTAGTGCCCCCGTCGGACGGAGGCACTACCCCGGCGGAACCGGCCGGCCGGGGTAGTGGTGCTACAGGCCGGCCTTGGCCTCCAGGAAGCCGAGCATCGTCCGCACGCCCACGCCCGTCCCGCCCGTCGGCGTGTAGCCGTGCCCGCCCTTCTCGTTGTAGGCCGGGCCCGCGATGTCGAGGTGCGCCCACGGCGTGGAGCCCACGAAGGTGCGGAGGAAGACGCCCGCCGCGAGCATGCCGCCCCAGCGCTCGCCCACGTTGGCGATGTCGGCGACCTTGGACTTGAGCCCGCCCGCGAGCTCCTCGGGGAGCGGCATGGGCCAGAACAGCTCGCCCGTCGCGTCGGCGGCGGCCTTGACGGCGTCGCGCACGTCCTCGGTGCCCATGACCGCGGAGGTGCGGTTGCCGAGCGCCACCATCTGCGCGCCGGTGAGGGTGGCGATGTCGAGAACCACGTCGTGGCCGTCCTCGACGGCGGAGACGAGGCCGTCCGCCATGACCAGGCGGCCCTCGGCGTCGGTGTTCAGGACCTCGACGGTCTTGCCGCCGAAGATCGTGATGACGTCGCCCGGGCGTGTCGCGTTGCCGCTGGGCATGTTCTCGGCCAGGCAGAGGTAGCCGGTCACCGCGACGGGCAGACCGAGGCGGGCCGCGGCGAGCACGGTGTGCAGCACCGCGGCGGCCCCGGCCATGTCCGACTTCATGGCGTCCATGCCCGCGGCCGGCTTGATGGAGATGCCGCCGGTGTCGAACGTGATGCCCTTGCCCACGAGCGCGACCTTCGCCGTCGGCTTCGCGGGCGTGTAGGCGACCTTGACGAGGCGAGGACCGCGGGCCGAGCCCTGGCCCACCCCGGTCAGGCCGCCGTAGCCACCTGCCGCGAGCTGCTTGTCGTCGAGGACCGTCAGCTTGATGCCGCGGGCGCCGAGGTCCTTGACGGCCGCCTTCGCGGCGTCGGCGAACGCGGCCGGGAACAGGTCGTTCGGGGCGGTGTTCACGAGGTCGCGCACGCCGTGCACGGCGTCGGCGAGAACGGTCGCGCGATCCACGGCGGCCTTGGCCCGCGCCGACCGCGTCAGCGGCGTCACGACCTCGAGCGCGCCGACCGGCGCCTTGGGGGCGTTCTTCGCGTCGTCCTTGCCGGACGTGCGGTACCGGGTGAACGCGTAGGCGCCGAGCAGGGCGCCCTCCACGACGGCGGCGAGCTCGTCCTCGTCCGCGGCGGGCAGCGCGAGGACCGCCAGGTCCAGCCCCGCGAGCTCGCGCGTGGCGGCGCCGGCCGCACGGCGCAGCGTCTCGGGGTCGAACGTGCCGTCCTCGGCGCGCTCGCCCAGGCCGGTCAGCACGAGGACGCCTGCCTTGACGCTCGTGCCGGCGGGGAGCTTGCGCACCTCGTCGCGTGCGCCGGTGATGCCGAGCTGCGGCGCGAGCGACTCGAGCTCGGTCACGAGGTCGGCGGGCAGCTGGTCGGCGACGATCGCGACGCCGTCGGACGTCTGCGCCGTCGCGACCACGAGCACGTCGGCCCGGACGGTGGTGGGATTCTTGCTGGAGAGGGTCACGTCGGTCACGAGAGCGATGCTATCCCGCGGCACCTGTCGGGCCGGATCCGCGACGGACGTCCCGGCCGGACGCCCGCGCCGGTTCAGGCCGGACGCCCGCGCCGGTTCCGGCCGGCGGGCGCTCGATTCCGGCCGGGCGGCGGCCGGGCGGTAGTCTGCGGGCGTGGTCCTTCCCCTTCTCCTCCTCGTGGTCGCGCTGTGCGCGGCGCTCGCCGGATGGGCTGTCTGGTTCGTGGTCCGCGACCGCGCGGTGATCCTCAACCAGCTCTGGGGCGGGGCCGTGATCGAGGCCCTGCTGCTGGTCCAGGCGGTGGTTGCCGCGGTGGCCGGCGCACGGGGCGAGGGTGAGGGCGACCCGCTCCTGTTCTGGGGCTACCTCGCGACCACGCTGGTGATCCTGCCGGTGGCGGCGGCCTGGGCGTTCGCCGAGCGGACGCGCTGGAGCTCGGTCGTGCTCGCCGTCGCGTGCCTGACGGTGGCCTTCCTCGAGTGGCGGATGTGGCAGATCTGGACGGGAGCGTGACGGTGGAGCAGCACTCCGGGCGGACCGGTCGCGGCCTGGGCCGCGTCCTCGTGACCGTCTACGGGATCCTCGCGTTCGCCGCGACCGGCCGGTCCACGTTCGTGCTCGTCACCAAGTTCTCCGAGGCGCCCGTGGCGTACTCGTTGTCCACCCTCGCCGCGCTCGTCTACATCCTGGCTACCGTCGCCCTCGCGCTCGGGGGCCGTGGCTCGTGGCGCGCCGTCGCGTGGGCTGCCGTGAGCGTCGAGGCTGTCGGCGTCGTGACGGTGGGCACGCTCTCCCTGCTGGACCCGGCTGCGTTCGGCGAGTCCACCGTGTGGTCCAGGTACGGTCAGGGCTACGGGTTCGTCCCTCTCGTCCTGCCGTTCGTGGGTCTGTGGTGGCTGTGGCGCACGCGCCCACGGAGCGCGGACGCGTTCCCCGATGCGAAGGAGGCAGTGTGAGCCTGCCGTACTCCCTGCTGTTCAACACGGTCTTCAAGCGGATGGACCCGGAGCAGGCCCATGAGCTGGCGTTCGGCCTGATCGAGCGGTTCGGCGGGATCCCCGTGGTGCGGGACGTGGTGCAGGGCGCGCTCGCCCCCTACCTCGGCGCCGGGATCGGCGGGCACGGCTCGGTCCGGGTGTTCGGCCGCATCGTCCCGGCCCCCTTCGGGCTGGCCGGCGGGTTCGACAAGAACGCGCGGGCGGTGCGCGGTCTGACCGTGCTCGGCTTCGGCTTCGTTGAGATCGGCACGGTCACCGCGCACGCCCAGCCGGGCAACGAGAAGCCGCGCATGTGGCGCGAGCTCGACGTCCGCGGCGTCCGCAACCGGATGGGCTTCAACAACGAGGGCGCGGCGGCCGCCGCCCAGCGGCTCCGCACGCTGCGGTCCACGGCGGCGGGGCGGGCGATCATCGTCGGCGCCAACATCGGCAAGACCAAGGCGACGCCGGCGGAGGACGCGCCCGCCGACTACGCGGCGTCGGCCCGGCTGCTGGCCCCCTGGGCCGACTACCTGGTCGTCAACGTGTCGTCCCCCAACACCCCCGGCCTGCGGGACCTGCAGGCCACCTCGTCCCTGCGCCCCATCCTCGAGGCGGTCCGGGCCGCGGCCGACGACGCCACGATGACGGCCGTCGGCGGCCGCCGCACCCCGCTGCTCGTCAAGATCGCGCCCGACCTCGCCGACGACGACGTGGACGAGGTCGCCGACCTGGCCCTCGAGCTCGGGCTCGACGGCGTCGTCGCGGTGAACACCACGATCGGCCACGACCGCGGGGAGGGTGGGCTCTCGGGCCCGGTCCTGCGGGCCCGCGGCCTCCAGGTGGTGTCACGGCTGCGCGCCCGCCTCGGCGAGGGGGCCGTGATCATCGGCGTCGGCGGCATCACCACGGCCGACGACGTCCGCGCCTACCTCCGCGCGGGAGCCGACCTCACGCAGGGGTACACGTCGTTCATCTACGAGGGCCCGTTCTGGGCGGCTCGTATCAACCGCGCCCTGACCCGGTCCGCCGGGTCCGCCGCGAGCGGGAGGCACGAGTGATCCGCCCTCAGTGGGAGTGGGCCCTGGACGACGCCGAGGGGCGCACCCTGACCGAGCCCCTCACGCCCGTCTTCACCGCCCAGTACGACGCCGAGCAGTGGCTCGGCGAGCACTGGCGTCCCCTCGCGGAGGCCGGTGCTGTCGTGGCACGCCTGCTGCACGACGGGAACCAGGCGACGCCCCCGGTGGAGCTCCGGACGCCGTAGCGGTCCCGATCACTCGAGGTCGGCCAGCGCCGCGGCGACGGTCGCACGGTCCGAGTCGCTCAGGTCCGAGGCCGCCAGCCCCTCCAGCTCGTTCCGGGCAGCGGCCTCGGTAGCCGCGTCCTCGAGGCGCACCGCCAGCTCGACCAGGAAGGCGAGCGCGGGCACGCGCTCGGCGAGCGGCGCGTCAGGCGTCCGCCGGAGCGCCCCGTCGAGCACCTTGCTGGCCTGCGCCTCGTCGCCGTGGGAGTCCGCCAGCACGACGGCGCTGTCCAGCGCCCGGGCGACCGGACCGCCGTCGGACCGGGTCCAGGGAGCGGTGGCGTTCTCGTTCGAGGTGACCGCGGCGCCGTCGGCGGGGCCGGGGGCGCGGCTCACGCGCACCCAGTTGCCCGCGGGGTCCACGAGGCTGAAGCCCGAGAGCCCGCCGTTGTTCGCCCGGCGGCGCGGCCGGGTCATGCGCGGGAGTCCCGAGACGGGTACCTTCCCGTGCTGAGCCCGGAGGCCCGCGGCGAAGAGCTCGTAGAGCGGCTCGGTGTCGGTGACGGCGATCGCGCACGTGGAGTGGCTCTGCTCCGGGTCCCAGCCGGGGAGGCCGTAGTACTGCAGGGCGATCGCGCCCCGTTCCAGAGCGATGAACGGGTTGGGCCGGGTCTGGCGGTAGGCGAGGCTGAGTCCGAGCTGCTGCCAGAAGGCGGCGAGCTCGTCGACGTCCCCGCACGGGAGCATCGGGACCATCCGGGCGGAGGCGGCGACGTCGTCCACGGTCATCCCGCAACCCTACGGGGCGGGGGTCGGGTACCGTCGAGGCATGCCCCAGCTCGTCGCCCCGACCGTCAGCCTGCGCGGGTCCTGGCTCGAGGCACAGGCCGAGTGGGAGCCCGGCGCGCACATGGACGGCGCCGGACTCCGCTCCGGCGACGACGTGCGCACCGAGTCCGGGTTCGCCACCTGGGTGGACCGCCTGCAGGCGGCGGGCCCGGCCGCGCCCGACCGCGAGACCCCCACCACCTACTGGTGGGTGGCCGACGGCGACACCTATCTCGGCGCCGTCGAGCTCCGGCACCACCTCGACGCCTTCCTCCTGGATGCGGGCGGTCACGTCGGCTACAGCGTGCGTCCCTCCGCCCGACGGCGCGGCGTGGCCACCTGGGCGCTCGGCGCCGCCCTCGACGAGGCGGAGTCCCGGGGGATGCGGCGTGTGCTCGTGACGTGCGCCGCGCGGAACACCGGCTCTGCGCGGGCGATCGAGCGGAACGGCGGCGTGCTGGAGGACGTGCGCCGGACGGCGACGGGGCGCGTGCGCCGCTACTGGGTGGAGCGCGGCCCGCTGTGATCCGACGAGCTACCGAACGGCCGGGCCGCGTCCGGCCACCCGGTCCCACGCGCGGGCCAGGGCCGGGACCGCGAGCGCCAGCTCCTCCGTGGTGCGCGTGTAGGTGAGGCGGACCCGGTCGCGGGCCGACCCGTCGGGCGTGAAGACCGGGCCGGCGTTCACGAGGACGCCTTCCGCGCCGGCCGCGGCGGTGAAGGCCTGAGCCACGGGCAGCCCGAGGTCCACCCACAGGCAGAGGCCGCCGGGCGGCGTAGGGACGTGCCACCCGGGGAGCGCGTCGCGGAGCAGGGCCACGGTGGTGTCGCGGCGCTCCCGCAGCCCCGCCAGACGTCCCGGCAGCAGCTCCTCGCGGCGGCCGAGCAGCTCGATGACGGCGAGCTGTTCGAGTACCGCCGTGGCGATGTCCATGGACTGCCGGGTCCGGGCGAGCCGGGCCACGACCTGTACGTCGGCGCGTACCCAGCCGACGCGGAGCCCTCCCCAGAACGTCTTCGACGCCGACCCGACGGTCACGAGGTGCGGCGACGTGCCGTCGCCGGCGAACGGGTCGGTGATCGCCGCGGCCGGGTCGATGGCGAGCTCGGTGAGGGTCTCGTCGCCCACGACGGTGACGCCGTACCGGTCGGCGAGGGCGCGCACGGCTGCTCGCCGGTCGGGGTCGAGGGACGCGCCGGTCGGGTTGTGGAAGTCGGGGACGAGGTAGACGAGCCGTGGCCGGGTCTGTCGCACCGCCGACTCCAGCTGCTCCACGTCCCCGACCGGGACGCCGACGAGACGGCCGCCCGCCCGTCGCAGCGCCTCCATCGCGTGGTAGTAGGTGGGCGACTCGACGACGACCGGGTCGCGCTGCCCCACGAACGTCTGCGCGAGCAGGGTGATCGCCTGCTGCGCGCCGGTCGTGACGAGGATCTGGTCCGCGGTCGTGGGGACTCCCCGCTCGCGGTACCGGGAGGCGATCGCCTCCCGCAGCGGCTCGATCCCGAAGTGCGCGTACCCGCCGGTCCCGAGGTAGGCGGGCAGCGCCTCCAGGGCGCGGGCGAACGCGTCGTGCAGGGCGGGCGGGGCGGCGGGGGTGGCCTGCGCCAGGTCGAGGAGGTCGTCGGGACCCGTGCCCAGGGAGCCGGTGCGCAGGGCAGCGGCCTGCCCGGCCGACGCCGCCCGCCCGGCCGACGCCGCCCGCCCGGCCGCCGCAGCGGGTGCGGCGCCCTCCCGACCCGGGCGGACGCCGTCGGGCAGCGTGCCGCGCGGGTCCTGGGCGGGCGCGTCACCGGCGACGGGGCGCGGGGCGAGCGTCCGGAACCCGCCACGCGGGAGGACCGCCACCGTCCCGGAGCCGACGCGGCTCACGGCGAAGCCGAGCTCCCGCAGGCGCGCGTACGCGGCGGCGGTCGTGGTGCGCGAGACGCCGAGCGCCGACGCGAGCTCGCGCTCGCTGGGCAGGCGGGTCAGCGGCGCGAGGGTGCCGGCGAGGACCGCGGCGCGGAGCGCGTCGGCGAGGGCGAGGTACGCCGGGCCGCCCGCGTGCCAGCCCGCGAGGAGGCGGGTGGCGCCTGCGGGGGAGAGGTGGCGCAGGGCCGTGTCGGTGGGGGAGCGGGTGGCCATGGGGCCACTCTGCGCGGATTGGCTATGGATAGCAAGGCCAATGGCGGGGGAGGGTGAGGCCATGACCGACCTCGCCAGCACCTCGGCCCTCGCCGACGACGACCAGCCCGCGCCGCCCGCGCCGCCCGCGCCGCCCGCGGCCGCCGCGCCGCCGCCGCCCCCAACGGCCGTCCCGGCCGCGGCGCCCGCCCCGCCCATGTCGACCGTCCGCCGCGGAGTCCAGCTGATCGTCGGCCTGCTCGGCTACACCCTCTCCATGGCGATGATGATCCACGCCGGCCAGGGCGGGATGCCCTGGGACGTGCTGCACCAGGGGGTGGTCCGGAGCACCGGCCTGCCGTTCGGCGTCGTCGTCGCCGGGGCTAGCGTCCTGGTGCTGCTGGCCTGGATCCCGCTGCGGCAGCGGCCCGGCATCGGCACGGTGGCGAACGTGGTGGTGATCAGCGTCGCCGTCGACCCGGCGCTCGCGGTCGTCCGGGCGGTGGTCCCGGATCCCAGCCTGGTCGCCGCGGTGGCGCTGGCCCTCGGGGGTGTGGTGCTCAACGGCGTGGCGACGGCCGCCTACATCGGCGTGCGCCTCGGGCCGGGTCCGCGCGACGGGCTGATGACGGGGATCATCGCGCGGACGGGGTGGCCGGTCCGGGCCGTGAAGACCGCCATCGAGGTGACCGTGGTGCTCGCGGGCCTGGTGCTCGGCGGGACGTTCGGCTGGGCCACCGTGGTGTACGCGCTGGGCGTCGGCGTGGTGGTGCAGGCGGCGGTGCGGTTCGTCGCGCCGCAAGGGCTGGCGACGGTCCGCCGGTAGGTCGCGGGCGGGTCCGCCGGCGCCTACCGGCGCGCCCACCGTCACCCACGGCGGACCCGCCGCCCGGCCTCGAAGACGGTTCGATTCGTTTCGATCGGTCGTCGTAGGGTGTGTCCATGCCCAATTACCGCTACCTCGGCAACAGTGGTCTCAAGATCTCGGAGATCACCTACGGCAACTGGATCACCCATGGCTCGCAGGTGGAGAACGACGTCGCGACGCAGTGCGTCCGCGCCGCGCTCGACGCCGGCATCACGTCGTTCGACACGGCCGACGTGTACGCGAACACGAAGGCGGAGCAGGTCCTCGGCGACGCACTGAAGGGAGAGCGGCGCGAGTCGCTCGAGATCTTCACGAAGGTGTACTGGCCGACCGGCCCCGGCGGTCCCAACGACACCGGCCTGTCGCGCAAGCACATCATGGAGTCGATCAACGGGTCCCTGACCCGCCTCGGCACCGACTATGTGGACCTGTACCAGGCCCACCGCTACGACACCGAGACCCCGCTCGAGGAGACGATGCAGGCGTTCGCCGACCTCGTGCGCCAGGGCAAGGTCCTCTACGTCGGCGTCAGCGAGTGGACCGCCGACCAGCTCCGCGCCGGCCACGCGCTGGCGAAGGACCTGGGCTTCCAGCTCATCTCCTCGCAGCCGCAGTACTCGATGCTGTGGCGCGTCATCGAGGACGAGGTCGTCCCGGCCTCGAAGGAGCTCGGCATCTCGCAGATCGTCTGGTCGCCCATGGCCCAGGGCGTGCTCTCCGGAAAGTACCTGCCGGGTCAGCCGGCGCCGGCGGGGTCGCGCGCCACGGACGAGAACGGTGGCGCCCGGTTCATCCAGCGCTTCATGGCCGACGACGTGCTGACCGCCGTGCAGGCGCTCAAGCCGATCGCGGCCGAGCTGGACCTCTCGATGGCCCAGCTGTCGATCGCCTGGGTGCTGCAGAACGAGAACGTCGCCGCGGCGCTCGTGGGCGCGTCCCGCCCGGAGCAGGTCGCGGAGAACGTCAAGGCCTCCGGCGTGGTCATCCCGGCGGAGCTCATGGCGAAGATCGACGAGGTGCTCGGCGGCGTCGTCGAGCGGGACCCCGCCAAGACGGCCGAAGGCGCGCCGAAGGCCCGCGTGGCCTGACCCGACGACGATGCCGAGGTGGTGCGTCCGTCCGGTCTTGCGCAGGTCAACCTGCGCGGGACCCGGACGGACGCACCACCTCGGCATCTTTCGTGGTCAGACCGGGTACTCGCCGTGCTTCTTGCTCATGGCGCGCGGCAGGCGCGACCGGCGCATCTGGTAGGCCCGCGTGATGGCGTACATCATCGTGCCGCGCGGGACCTCCGGGCCGAACTTCGCGATCAGCCGCTTCTTCAGCGAGCGCCACAGCAGCGCGGCGTCGATCAGCGTGAGGAAGAGGAAGCCGTAGAGGCCGACGAGCACGAGGAGCCCGATCTCCGGGCGCGACTGCGTGAAGAACGTGGCGAACAGGAACACGAACGCGATCGGTAGGAAGAACTCGCCGAGGTTCCAGCGGGCGTCCACGAAGTCGCGCACATAACGGCGCTGGGGCCCCTTGTCCTTGAGCGGCAGGTAGCGCTCGTCGCCGGTCTGCATGGCCTGGTACGAGCGCTCGCGGTCGGCGCGGCGCTGCGCGCGCTGGGCCTTGGCCGCGGCCTTGCGGTCGGCCGGCACGAGCGGCCGCTTGTTCGCCGCCTGCGACTGCTTGCGCTTGGGCGTGGGCCGTCCCTTGCCCGACGACGTCTCGGTCGCCCCGGAGGGCGCCGTCACCTGGCCGAGGGGCTCGCCAGGGGGTGTGGTGCTGGCGGGGGAGTCCGACTTGCTGCGGGAGAACACCCGACGATTCTAGTCCGAGCCGCGACGTCGGCCCGCCGCGCCCCTCGGACGGCCCACGGGAGGACGAGAGGTAGCGTTGGCCGGTGACCAACGAAACCCAGGTGGACGCGCTCCGGGAGCGCGTCACCCAGCTCTTCCCCGCGCTCCAGTCCGACCTCGAGGCGCTCGTGCGCATCCCCAGCGTCTCCGCCGCGGCCTTCGACCAGGTGCACGTGGCGGCGAGCGCCCAGGCGGTGGCCGACCTCCTCCGCACCGCGGGCCTCCCCGACGTGCAGATCCTCCAGGCGCCCCGGCCCGACGGCGTCCTCGGCGCCCCGGCCGTGGTGGCCCGCCGTCCCGCTCCTGCGGGGGCGCCGACCGTCCTGCTCTACGCGCACCACGACGTGCAGCCGCCGGGCGACGACGCCGCGTGGGAGACCCCGCCCTTCGAGCCCACGCTCGTGGGCGAGCGTCTCTACGGCCGCGGCGCCGCCGACGACAAGGCGGGCATCGCCGCGCACCTCGGGGCGCTGCGCGCGCTCGGCGAGGACCTTGCGGTGGGCGTGACCGTGTTCGTGGAGGGCGAGGAGGAGGACGGTTCGCCGTCGTTCCGCGCGTTCCTCGAGCAGTACCGCGACCTGCTCGCGGCGGACGTGATCGTCGTGGCCGACTCCAGCAACTGGAAGGTGGGCGTGCCCGCCCTGACCACGTCGCTGCGTGGCCTCGTGGACGGCTACCTCGACGTCGAGGTGCTGGGCCACGCCGTGCACTCGGGCATGTTCGGCGGCCCGGTCCTGGACGCGCTGACGGTGCTGTCGCGGCTCGTCGCCACCTTCCACGACGACGCGGGCGACGTCGCCGTCGAGGGTCTTGTGACGGCCGCCGAGCCGGAGGTGGACTACGACGAGGCGTCGTTCCGCGCCGACTCCTCGCTGCTCGACGGCGTCGAGCTCGCGGGCACCGGCTCGATCGCGGGCCGCCTGTGGTCGAAGCCGGCGCTGTCGGTCATCGGCATCGACGCGACGCCGACCGCGCGCGCGTCGAACACGATCACGCCGAGCGCCCGGGCCAAGCTCTCGCTCCGCCTCGCGCCGGGTCAGGACCCGGCCGCTGCGGCGGAGGCGCTCGGGGCGCACGTGGCGAAGCACGCGCCGTTCGGCGCGCGCGTCACGTGGACCACGAAGGAGACCGGCAAGCCGTTCCTCGCGCCCGGCGACACCCCCGCCATGCAGGCGGCGCGCTGGGCCTTCGCGACGGCCTGGGGCACGGACCCCGTGGACGTCGGCGTGGGCGGTTCCATCCCCTTCATCGCGGACCTGCTCGAGGTGTTCCCCGGCGCGGCGATCCTCGTGACAGGCGTCGAGGACCCCGACTCGCGAGCCCACGGCGCCAACGAGTCGGTGCACCTGGGCGAGCTGCAGAAGGTCGTGCTCGCCGAGGCGCTGCTGCTGACGAAGGTGGCCGAGGGGCTCTGACCCTCGCGAGCCCTCCGCGCCCTACCGCGTGGAGGGCTCGCGCGGCGCCACGTCGAAGGCGCGGGCCCAGGCCACGACGTCGTCGGGCAGCGCGGGGCTCTCGACGGGCTCCCCGGCGAACAGCTCGATCACGTCCTGCGGGGCGATCCGGTTGCCCGTGCGGTCGAGGAACCTCCCGGCGACGATCCCGCGGGCGCACAGGTCGCCACGGCGGGTGAAGACCTGCTCCATGTAGAAGACGCGTGCGTCCCAGCCGATGACCCGGGTGGTGATCTCGAACCGCTCCCAGAGCTGCAGCGAACGCCGGTACTTCACGGTGGAGGCGGCCACCACGGGCAGCCAGCCCTTCTCGCGGGCGAGGGGGAACGCCCCGAGGTCGGCGAGCATGTTGCTGCGGGCCACGTCCATCATCTGGAGGTAGGCGCCGTTGTTCACGTGCAGGTAGTAGTCGAGGTCAGCCGGCAGCACACGCATCCGGGTGACGGACGCGTCGAGGATTCCTCGGCCGGGGACCTTGCGGCGCGGCACGAGCGAGGCCCAGGTCAGGTGCAGCATGCGGGTCATAGGCCGCAGGATATACCGCGCACGTCCGGTATCAGGTACTTTCGTAGTGGAGCGCGTGCCGGACGGCCTGGGCGCACTCGGGCGACTCGAGGCGACCCACCAGGTGGAGCGCCATGTCGAGGCCGGCGGACACGCCGGCCGAGGTCACCACGTCGCCGTCGTCCACGAAGCGGGCCTCCGTGTCCACCAGCACGCTCGCGTCGATCTCGGCCAGCTCGTCGAAGTGGTCGCGGTGGGTGGTGGCGGGGCGGCCGGAGAGCAGCCCGGCGGCGGCGAGGACGAGCGCCCCCGTGCACACGCTGGCGATCACCGGGGTCTGGCGCTGCACCGCGCGCAGCCAGGCCAGGTGCCCGGGCTCGGCGATCAGCGGGCGGGTCCCGGGGCCGCCCGGGTACACGAGCAGGTGCAGCGGGCCCACGTCGTCGGCGGAGTGCGCGGGCACGAGCCGCAGGCCCTTGGCGAGCCGCACCCCGGACCCGTCCCAGGAGAAGGTGCTGACCTGGGGCTTGAGGGCCGAGTGCTCGGCCCACGTCGCGAACACCTCGAACGGGCCCACCACGTCGAGCTCCTCCGCCTCGTCGAAGACGAAGATCCCGATGCGCAGCCCGTCGTGGATGCTCATGCCGCCCCCTTGTGCTCCGGTCAGATACCCGGCAGGGCGAGCATCTGGTCGAGGGCCACGCGCGCCCAGTGCGCGTCGTCGGCGTCCACGACGATCCGATTGACCACCCGTCCCGCCACCAGCGACTCCATCGTCCACACCAGGTGCGGCAGGTCGATGCGGTTCATGGTGGAGCAGAAGCACACCGTCGAGTCGAGATAGTGCACGTTCTTGTCCGGGTGGGCGGCGGCCACGCGCCGCACCAGGTTGAGCTCGGTGCCGATGGCCCAGGACGAGCCCGGCTCGGCGGCGTCGAGCATCTTGATGATGTACTCCGTCGAGCCCACGAAGTCGGCGGCTGTGACCACCTCGTTCTTGCACTCGGGGTGCACCAGCACGTTGACGCCCGGCACCGCGGCGCGGACGTCCGTGACGTTCTTCGCCGAGAAGCGACCGTGCACCGAGCAGTGGCCGCGCCACAGGATCATGCGCGCGTCGCGCAGCTGCGCGTCCGTGAGGCCGCCGTTCGGCTTGCGCGGGTCGAACACCACGCAGTCGTCGAGCGACAGGCCCAGCTTGAGCACCGCCGTGTTGCGGCCGAGGTGCTGGTCGGGCATGAACAGGACCTTCCCGGTACCGTCCACGCCGCCGACCTGGTCGAATGCCCAGCGCAGCGCCACCTCGGCGTTCGACGACGTGCACACGGTCCCGCCGTGGCGGCCCGTGAACGCCTTGATCGCCGCCGTGGAGTTCATGTAGGTGACGGGGATCGTGTCGCCCGCGATCCCGTGGTCCTCCAGCACGGCCCAGGCCTCGTCCACCTGGTGGATCGCCGCCATGTCGGCCATCGAGCATCCGGCGGCGAGGTCGGGCAGCACGACCTGCTGGTCGTCGGACGTGAGGATGTCCGCGCTCTCGGCCATGAAGTGCACGCCGCAGAAGATGATGTACTCCGCCTCCGGCCGCGCCGCGGCCTCGCGCGCGAGCTTGAAGGAGTCGCCCGTGACGTCGGCGAAGTCGATGACCTCGTCGCGCTGGTAGTGGTGGCCCAGCACGAAGGCGCGGTCGCCCAGCGCGGCGCGTGCCGCGCGGGCCCGATCGACCAGGTCCGGGTCGCTCGCTGCGGGGAGGGCCCCCGTACACTCGACGCCGCGCTCGGAGTCCAGGTCACGGCCCTGCCCGAGCAGCAGCAGCGGCGAGGCGGACGGCTCGGAGAAGTTTGCCAGGAGCGTGCTCACGATCACCATGGTGACACACCGCCGCGAGCGGCTGCCGGGGTCCTCCACAGGTCGCTAGGGTCGGCACGTGCACGTCCTCCTCCTGGCCGGCCACCGGTCCGACGCCCTCTCCCTCGCCGACGCCTGGACCCGCGCCGCCCCGCACACGACGGTCGAGGTGCACGAGGTGAGCCTCCCGGCGGTGCCCGCCGCGCCCGGGCCGGGCGCGGCGCCGTCGGGCGGCCGGGGTGTGCTCGTCGCGGGAGCAGCCCTCCCGGTGGGCCGGCCGACGGCGGAGCGCAGCTCCGCGCCCAGCCTCACCCCCTCCTCGCTCGGGCGGGCGGAGGCCGCCGCCCTCGCGGAGCGCGCCGCCCATGCCGACCTGGTCATGGTCTACGTCCCCGTGCTGGACGGGCCGTCCTTGCACCGCGGGCCGGTCGTCGAGGCGGCCCTCGCGGCGTCGACGAGCGCGGTCCCCGTGGTGGTCCTGGCGGGGCGGAGCGAGGCGAGCCGGCGGGAGTGGTCCACGGCGGGTCTGAGCGGCGTGCACGAGGTCGGCGACGACCCCGGCGCCCGGCTCGTCCGCGTGGCACGTACCTGGGCCCCGGCGTGGACGTGACAGCGGTCACGGACGCCCGCCGCGGGCGAGCGTAGGATCGGGAACAGACCGCGGGACCGTCGTGTTGTCACGGTCTGCGAGACGACCGTCCAGGGGCGGTGCCCAGCACCGCGCCAGATCAGGAGAGACGACCCATGACAGACACCACCTCCGACGTCACGACCCACGCCGTGAACCTCACGGACGTCGCGGCCGACAAGATCCGCAACCTCCTCGAGCAGGAGGGTCGCGACGACCTTCGCCTGCGCGTGGCGGTGCAGCCCGGTGGCTGCTCCGGCCTGATCTACCAGCTCTACTTCGACGAGCGCATGCTCGAGGGTGACGCTGTGCGCGACTACGACGGTGTCGAGGTCGTCGTCGACAAGATGAGCGTCCCCTACCTCGAGGGCGCCACCATCGACTTCGCGGACACGATCGAGAAGCAGGGCTTCACGATCGACAACCCGAACGCGGGCAGCGCCTGCGCCTGCGGCGGCTCGTTCTCCTGACCTGGTCGTGGGTATGACTGTGGCGTGAATCCGGCTCCGGACTCACGCCACAGCCATACCCGCAGCGATACGGCTCAGTGCAGGCGGACCGTGAGCCGCCAGGCCGCGGGCTCCTCGCCCAGGTCCTCGGTGGCGACCAGCTCGTGACCCCGCATCCGGGCCCAGGCGGGTACGTCGTGCTTGGCCGCGGGGTCCGTCGACACCACCGAGACGAGCGTCCCGGCCGGCAGCTCCTTGGCGCGCGCCGCGAGCCGGATCACCGGCAGCGGGCAGCGCAGCCCGCGGGCGTCGACGAGGTGGCCGGCGACGTCGTCGGTCACAGGCCCTGCACCCCCAGGAGCTCGCGCACGCGAGCGACCGCGCCGGGGACCACCGCCAGGAAGCGCTCGACGTCGTCCGCCGTGGTGGTGCGGTCGAGCGCGACACGCACGTTGCCGTGCGTGAGGACGCCCATGGCGGCCAGCACGTGCGAGGGCTCGAGGGTGCTCGCGGTGCAGGCCGATCCCGAGCCGACGGCGAAGCCCGCCCGGTCCAGCTCCGTGACGAGCGCCTCGCCGTCGACGTAGAGGAACGAGAACGTCACGACGTGGGGGAGCCGGCCCTCGGCGTCCCCGACCACCTCGACGTCGGGGACCGCCGCCACCGCCGTGCGGACGCGGTCCACGAGCGCTCGGCGCCGGGCGTCCTCGGCCACGCGGTCCGCCTCGGCCGCCTCGAGCGCCACCGCCGCCGCGAACGCGAGCGGGACGCTCACGCCGCCGGGCGCCCACGGGTCGGGGTCCTCGGGGCCGGTGGGGACCGCGCGGACGCGCTGCCGCACGGCGAGCACGCCGACGCCCGCCGGGCCGCCCCAGTCCGCGGGGTCGGCGGCCAGGACGTCCCAGGTCGCGGGGACGGCCACGTGGCCCAGGCTCGCGCCCGCGTCCACGAGGAGCGGCACGCCCGCCGCGCGCGCCGCCGCGTGCACCTCCTCGACGGGCTGCAGCGTCCCGACCTCCCCGTTCGCGTGCTGCAGGGCGGCGAGGGCGACGCCCGGGGCCGCCACCGCCTCGGCCATCGCCGCGCCGTCGGCCCGCCCGAGGCGGTCCACGGGGACGACGACGGCCCCTGCCTCCCCGGCGGCGACGCCTGCCGCGTGGAGCACCGCGGCCCGCTCGACAGCGGTCACGACCACGCCGGATCCCGCCCTGCGGCGTCCCGCTGCCACCGCCGCGACGCCCGCGTGGAGCGACGCCGTGTGGCTCGGGGTGAGGTGGACCTCGTCGGTCCGGGCGCCGAGGACCGCGGCCATCGCCTCGCGCGCGCCGTCGAGCAGCCGGGCCGCGCGGCGGCCCTCGGCGTGCAGGCGGCGCGGGTCGGCCCAGCCGTCGTCGAGCGCCTGGAGGAAGGCCTGGCGGGCCAGGGGGTGCCAGGGCGCGCGGCCGCCGTTGTCGAGGTGGACCCGCGCGGGGGCGGGCGTGGGATGTGTCACACGAGTCCTTCCAGGTGGAACCGGGGCGGGCCCTGAGCCCGTCCCGGCCGGGCGGCGCGACCGCCCGACCGGTGTCCTGCCTACGATCGTCGCACCCGTCGGACGGTATCGTTCTGACACCTCCGCCGTGCGTGTCCTGAACAGCATGGATGCCCGGAGCCCGGTGCCAGGATCGTCACGTCGCGGACGGGCCGGAACGGCATCACGGGCGCGACGGGCGCGCTAGGCTGCGGTGTATCGAGGACGAAGGTTCTGCGTGGTTCCCGTGTGTGTCTCGAGAGACACGGCGGGCGGGAGCGCGACAGGACGAGACGTGAAAGGCCTCCCTTGCGTTCGAAGCCACCGACCCGCACCCCGCGGGCCCTCCTGCGTGCGTCGGCTGTTGCCGTCGCGCTCGCCGTGACGGTCTCCGGCTGCGCCAGCGACACCGTCCAGCGCGGGTACCTCCCCGGTTACACCGACGGGGAGGTGACGAACCATACGGCGAGCATGACCAACCTCTGGGTGGGCTCATGGGTCGCCGCGCTCGCCGTCGGCGTCCTCACGTGGGGCCTCATCCTCTGGTGTGTCGCCGCCTACCGGAAGCGCCGTGACGACCACCGACTTCCGGTGCAGACCCGCTACCACCTGCCGCTCGAGCTGATGTACACGTTCGTGCCGCTCGTCATGGTGTTCGTGCTGTTCATCCACACGGACACCGTCATGAGCTCCGTCCAGGACGCGGAGAACGCCGACGAGGCGGACCTGCAGATCCAGGTGGTCGGCAAGCAGTGGAGCTGGGACTTCAACTACCTGAGCGACGACGTCTACGACTTCGGCACGCACGAGGGGGACCCGGGCAGCATCACCGCCGAGGACCAGCTCGACGGCGCCGCGGGCACGTCCACGTCGTTCCCCACGCTGTACCTGCCGGTCGACCAGTCGATCCACTTCACCCTGGACTCGCGCGACGTCATCCACTCGTTCTGGATCCCGGCGTTCCTCTACAAGCAGGACATGATCCCGGACCGCACCAACCAGTTCGTGGTCACGCCCACCCGTGAGGGCACGTACGCCGGCAAGTGCGCCGAGCTCTGCGGCGAGTTCCACTCGGGCATGCTCTTCAACGTGAAGGTCGTCTCCCAGGAGGAGTACGACGCCCACATGGAGGAGCTCCGGGCGCTGGGCCAGACCGGCGCGCTGGAGTCGGGCGAGGGCGAGGAGAACTCCGGCCTCGACCGTCGCCAGAGCAGCTCCGGCGACGAGGGCGGCAGCCGCGACGTCAACGACGGAACCGACGACGAGGAGGCTGGGCACTGATGGCCGCAGCGACAACCGTAGAGCTGATCCCTGGCCTGCGGCCCGAGCGCCAGTCCCTCGGCCGCACCATCATCAAGTGGGTCACCTCGACCGACCACAAGACGATCGGCTACCTGTACCTGATCTCGTCGTTCATCTTCTTCGCCATCGGCGGGCTGATGGCGCTCGTGATCCGGGCGGAGCTGTTCGAGCCCGGCATCCAGCTGGTGCAGAGCAAGGAGCAGTACAACCAGCTCTTCACCATGCACGGCACGAT
This sequence comes from Antribacter gilvus, assembly GCF_003946865.1. Taxonomy (GTDB): domain Bacteria; phylum Actinomycetota; class Actinomycetes; order Actinomycetales; family Cellulomonadaceae; genus Antribacter; species Antribacter gilvus. Next base: position 130,656 of record NZ_QXTH01000010.1, on the reverse strand, counting down.
CATGCTGCTGCTGTTCGCCACCCCCCTCTTCGCCGGGTTCGCGAACGTCATCATGCCGCTGCAGATCGGCGCGCCCGACGTGGCGTTCCCGCGCCTGAACATGTTCGCCTACTGGCTGTACCTGTTCGGCGGCCTCATCGCCAGCGCCGGCTTCTTCACGCCCCAGGGCGCCGCGTCGTTCGGCTGGTTCGCGTATGCGCCGCTGTCGAGCAGCACGTTCAGTCCAGGGCTCGGTGGTGACCTCTGGGTCTTCGGCCTCGCGCTGGCCGGTTTCGGCACGATCCTCGGCTCGGTCAACTTCATCACCACGATCATCACGATGCGTGCGCCGGGCATGACGATGTTCCGCATGCCGATCTTCACCTGGAACACGCTCGTCACGAGCCTCCTGGTGCTGATGGCCTTCCCGCCGCTGGCCGCCGCGCTGTTCGCGCTCGGTGCCGACCGTCGCCTCGGCGCGCAGGTCTTCAACCCCGAGAACGGTGGCGCCATCCTCTGGCAGCACCTGTTCTGGTTCTTCGGCCACCCCGAGGTGTACATCATCGCGCTGCCGTTCTTCGGCATCGTGTCCGAGATCCTGCCGGTCTTCTCCCGCAAGCCGATCTTCGGCTACACGGGCCTGGTCTACGCGACCATCGCCATCGCGGCGCTGTCCGTGACGGTGTGGGCGCACCACATGTACGTGACGGGCGCGGTTCTCCTGCCGTTCTTCGCGTTCATGACGATGCTCATCGCGGTGCCGACCGGTGTGAAGTTCTTCAACTGGATCGGCACGATGTGGCGAGGGAAGCTCACCTTCGAGACGCCCATGCTCTGGTCGATCGGCTTCCTGGTCACGTTCCTCTTCGGTGGCCTGACCGGCATCATCCTGTCGAGCCCCGCCTTGGACTTCCACCTGTCCGACTCGTACTTCGTCGTGGCGCACTTCCACTACGTCGTCTTCGGCACCGTGGTGTTCGCGATGTTCGCGGGCTTCTACTTCTGGTGGCCCAAGTTCACGGGCAAGATGCTGTCGGAGCGCCTCGGCAAGCTGCACTTCTGGATGCTGTTCGTCGGCTTCCACACCACCTTCCTGATCCAGCACTGGCTGGGGGTCGAGGGCATGCCGCGCCGCTACGCGGACTACATGCCCCAGGAGGGCTTCACCTGGGAGAACCAGGTGTCCACCGTGGGCGCCTTCATCCTGGGCGCCTCGACGCTGCCGTTCCTCTGGAACGTGTACACGACGGCGCGCAACGCGCCGAAGGTCACCGTCGACGACCCGTGGGGCTACGGCCGCTCGCTCGAGTGGGCCACGTCCTGCCCGCCGCCGCGGCACAACTTCACGTCGCTCCCGCGGATCCGGTCCGAGTCGCCGGCCTTCGACCTGCACCACCCCGAGGTCGTCGCCATGGAGCACCCGGACCTGCACAAGAAGGGTCTGGACAAGGTCTACGGCGAGGCCGACCGCCGAGGTCAGAAGGACATCGCGGTAGAGCGCACCATGACCGGCCGCGACGCCGCCGACCAGAGCTCCACGATCATCGTGGACGAGCCGGACGAGGGGATCAGCAAGTGAAGGTAGAGACCAGGCTGTTCCTCTGGGGCGCACCGTTCTTCGTCCTGGCGTCCGTCGTCTACGGCTGGATGACCTGGCAGCAGGACGGGGTCTTCGAGCCCGTCGGCACGCTCGGGATCATGCTCGTCGCCGCGCTCGTCGCGATGGTCGGCGCGTACCTCGGCATGACCGCCCGCCGCATCGACGCCCGCCCGGAGGACAACCCCGACGCGGACATCTCCGAGGGTGCCGGCGACCAGGGCGTGTACGCGCCGTGGAGCTGGTGGCCGCTGGCCATCGCGGGCGCCGCGGCCATCGGGTTCCTCGGCCTGGCCGTGGGCTGGTGGGTGCTGTACATCGGCGCCGCGCTGGGCGTCATCGCCCTCGTGGGCTGGGTCTTCGAGTTCTCGCGGGGCCAGCACTCGCACTGAGCCCCCCGCCCCACCCCGGTGTGGGTACGCGTATGGCCGCCTACGGAGCCTCGTAGGCGGCCATACGCGTACCCACAGCGAGCCGGGTCCGGGCGGGGCCGGGGCGAGGTGGTGGTCCGGCTCTGTCAGTGGTGGCGGCTACCGTTCCCGGCTATGAGCACCACCGCGGCGGACGCCCCGTACCAGGCGAGCTTCGACGAGCTCGGGACGCCGCTCCGGGACGTGACCTTCGTGGTGGTCGACCTCGAGACCACGGGCACGAACGCGAAAGAGGGCGGCATCACCGAGATCGGTGCGGTCAAGGTGCGTGGCGGTGAGGTGCTCGGCGAGTTCCAGTCCCTCGTCAACCCGGGGCAGCCGGTCCCCGCCTTCGTCGCACGCCTCACGGGCATCACCACGGCGATGGTCTCCACGGCTCCCGGGATCGAGCTGGTGCTGCCCAGCTTCCTGGAGTTCGCGCACGGCTCGGTGCTCGTGGCGCACAACGCCCCGTTCGACGTCGGGTTCCTGCGCACGGCCTGCGACAGGCTCGGCTATCCCTGGCCGGGGTTCGGCGTCGTGGACACGGTGACGCTCGCCCGCCGGGTGGTGACGCGCGACGAGGCGCCCAACCACAAGCTCTCCACGCTGGCCATGCTGTTCCGGGCCACCGTGACGCCCGAGCACCGCGCCCTGGCCGACGCGCGGGCCACGGTGGACGTGCTCCACGCGCTGTTCGAGCGGTTCGCACCGCTGGGGGTGACGCACCTGGAGGACCTCGCGACGGCGACCGACCCCGTGCCCGCGGACGTGCGCCGCAAGCGGCACCTGGCGGACGACCTGCCGCAGGCGCCGGGCGTGTACCTGTTCCGCGGTCCGGGCGAGGAGGTGCTGTACGTGGGCACGTCGACGAACATCCGCAAGCGGGTGCGCTCGTACTTCACCGCCGCCGAGAAGCGCCGGCGCATCACCGAGATGGTGCGGATCGCGCACGCCGTGACCCCCGTGGTCTGCGCCACGCCCCTGGAGGCCCAGGTGCGGGAGCTGCGGCTCATCTCCGAGCACGCCCCCCGCTACAACCGGCGGTCGAAGTTCCCCGAGCGCGCGACCTGGGTGCGGCTCACCGACGAGGCGTACCCGCGCCTGTCCGTGGTGCGCGACGTGCGGGACGACGCGCCGCACATCGGCCCCTTCTCGTCCCGGCGGGCGGCGCTGGAGGCCGTGGACGCGCTGCACGACGCGCTGCCGATCCGGCAGTGCACCCCGAGGCTCCCGCTCGTGGCCCGGGTCGCCGGCAGCCCGTGCGCGCTCGCCGGGATGGGACGGTGCTCGGCGCCGTGCACGGCGGTAGGAGAGCCGGACACGGGCTATGCGGCAGTCTCCCTGGCCGCCCGGCAGGCCCTCGTGGGCGACCCGTCGGCGGTGGTCCGCGCCCTGTCCGACCGGATCGCCCGCCTCGCCGGGGAGGAACGGTTCGAGGAGGCGGGCGAGGTGACCCGCCGGCTCCGCGCCTTCGTCACCGGCGCCCACCGCGCGCAGCGCCTGGACCCGCTCGCCCGCTGCGCCGAGCTCGTGGCGGCGCGGCCCGACGGCCTCGCGGGCCCGGCCGGGGAGGTTCCGCCAGGCGGGTGGGCCCGCTACGGGTGGGAGGTCGTGGTGGTGCGCCACGGCCGTCTGGCCGCGACCGGCGTCTCCCGCCCGGGCGAGGACCCGTGGCCCCTCGTCGAGGCGCTCCGGAGCACCGCCGAGGTGGTCGAGCCTCCCGTGGCGCCGGCACCGGCGAGCCACCCGGAGGAGGCCCACCTGGTGCTGGCCTGGCTGGAGTCGCCCGGGGTCCGGCTGGTCCACGTCTCCGGCGAGTGGGCGTGCCCCGTGCGAGGCGCCGCGGCCCACGCGGACCTGGCATGGGCGTCGGCGGACGTACGGGACCGGCTGGCGGAGGCCACGGCCGTGGCTACGATGGCGGCATGCTGACCGCGATCGTGCTCATCGAGGCCGAGACGTCCCGCATCCCCGAGGTTGCGCAGGAGGTCGCGAACATCGCCGGAGTGAGCGAGGTGTTCTCCGTGACCGGAAAGGTGGACCTCGTGGCGATCGTGCGGGTGCAGGAGCACGAGGAGCTCGCCTCGGTGGTGTCCGACTCCGTGAACAAGGTGTCCGGCGTGCGGGAGACGGAGACCCTCATCGCGTTCCGGGCGTTCTCGCGCAAGGACCTCGAGCAGGCGTTCGCCCTGGGTCTGGACGACTGAGGGAAATCCCTCGGCCGCTGTCGGTGGCCGCCGGTAGTGTCCCGGACGTGACCCACGACACCCTCGAGCCCTACCCGGGCAGACCTGCCCCCGGCGTCGACGCCGGGTTCCTGGCCCTCCCACGCCACGCCCTCGCCGATGCCGCGCTGCAGCGCGCGCGGGACCTGGGCGCCGAGTACGCGGCCTTCCGCCTCGAACGCATCCGTGAGCAGCATGTGTCCCTGCGTGACGCACGCCTGGAGGGCAGCCGGGACGGCGAGGTCCTCGGCCTGTCCGTGCGCGTGCTCCACGAGGGCACCTGGGGCTTTGCCGCGGGCGTCGAGCTCACCCTGGACGCCGCCGCCCGGCTCGCCGAGCAGGCGGTCGCGCTGGCCCGTACCGCGCGTCCCCTGGCGCGGGTGCGGGTGGAGCTGGCCGACGAGCCCGCGTACGCGGACGCCACCTGGGTCTCGGCGTACGCGCAGGATCCGTTCGCGGTGCCCGACGCCGACAAGGTCGCGCTCCTGGCCGGCTACAGCGAGCGCGTCCTGGCGCAGGAGGGCGTGAGCCACGTGGACGCCTGGCTCGGCCAGGTGCTCGAGTGCACGTACTACGCCGACACGGCGGGGACGAGCACCACGCAGCAGCGGGTGCGCGTGAACCCCGGCCTGGAGGCCGTCGCGGTCGCCGGGTCCGGTGAGTTCGAGACCATGCGCACGCTCGCCGCGCCGGCGGGCCGCGGGTGGGAGTACGTGACGGGTGAGGACGGCGTGGTCGACTGGGACGCCGAGCTCGACGCGCTCGGCCCGCTCCTGGCGGAGCGCCTCGCCGCCCCCTCGATGGAGGCCGGCACGTACGACCTGGTCCTCCACCCGTCCAACCTGTGGCTCACGATCCACGAGTCGATCGGCCACGCGACGGAGCTCGACCGCGCGCTGGGGTACGAGGCCAACTACGCGGGCACGTCGTTCGCCACGCTCGACCGGCTGGGTGAGCTGCGCTACGGGTCCGGCCTGATGCACGTCACGGGCGACCGCACCACTCCGCACGGCCTCGCCACCACGGGCTTCGACCACGAGGGCGTCGCGGCCCAGACCTGGGACGTGGTGCACGACGGCGTCCTGGTGGGCTACCAGCTCGACCGCGCCATGGCACGGGCCAACGCCGAGGCGCTCGGGGTCTCGCGCTCCAACGGTTGCGCGTTCGCCGACTCGCCCGGTCACGTGCCCGTGCAGCGCATGGCGAACGTCTCCCTCCGGCCGGCGGAGGACGGGCCGGACACGGCGGGCCTGATCTCCCAGGTCGAGGACGGGCTGTACATCGTGGGCGACAAGTCCTGGTCTATCGACATGCAGCGCTACAACTTCCAGTTCACCGGGCAGCGCGCGTACCGGATCCGCGGAGGTGAGCTCGCCGGGCAGGTCAAGGACTTCGCCTACCAGGCCACCACGACGGACTTCTGGGGATCCATGGCCGCCGTCGGCGGACCGCAGACGTACATGCTGGGCGGCACCTTCCAGTGCGGCAAGGCCGAGCCCGGCCAGGCGGCCCCCGTCTCGCACGGGGCGCCCAGCGCCCTGTTCCGCGGGGTGCGCGTGCTCAACACCACCGAGGAGGCCGGCCGATGACCCGCGTGCTCAGCGCCCAGGAGATCGTCGAGCGCGTGCTGGAGCTCTCGCGCGCCGACGGGACGATCGTGCTCGTCACCGAGACCTCCACCGCCAACCTCCGCTGGGCCAACAACGGCCTCACCACGAACGGGCTGATGCGCGACCGCGCCGTCACCGTCATCGCGACGGTGGCCGGGGCTGAGGGCACGGCGGCGGGAGTCGTGGGCCGCAGCGCCGTCGGGCCGGACGAGCTGGAGGCGCTCGTCCGGGCGGCCGAGCGCGCCGCGCGCGACAACGGGCCCGCCGAGGACGCCCAGCCGCTCGTCGCGGGCGACGCCGCGCCGGACTTCGCGGACGCACCCGGCGAGACCTCGCCCGAGGCGTTCGCCACGGTGGCGCCGGCGCTGGGCGAGGCGTTCGGGCGCGCCGAGGCGGAGGGCCGCACGCTGTTCGGCTACGTCGAGCACGGGGTCGTCACCACGTACCTCGGCAGCTCGACGGGCGTCCGGCTGCGGCACGAGCAGCCCACGGGCACCTTCGGCATGACGGGCAAGGCGGGCGCCGGCTCGGCCTGGGTGGGCCACTCGGCCCGCGACCTGTCCGACGTCGACGTGGCGGCCCTCGACGCCCAGCTCGCGCAGCGCCTGGGCTGGGCCGAGCGCCGCGTGGACCTGCCGGCGGGCCGGTACGACACCGTCCTGCCGCCCACGTGCGTTGCCGACCTGCTTGTCTACGCGTACCTCATGATGGACGCGCGCGACGCGCACGACGGCCGCTCGCCCTTCTCCCGGGCGGGCGGGGGCACGCGGGTGGGCGACAACCTGTCGTCCCGGCCGGTGTCCCTCTGGTCCGACCCGGCCGTTCCCGGCATGGAGTGCGCGCCGTTCGTCGTGGCCCAGGCTTCGCAGTACGGCCGGAGCGTGTTCGACAACGGCCTGCCGTCGGGCCGCACGGAGTGGCTGCGTGACGGCCGTCTCGAGGCCCTCGCCCAGACGCGGTACACGGCGGGGCTCACGGGCCTGCCCGTGACGCCCGCGGTCGACAACCTCGGGCTGACGGTGGCCGGCGCGACGGGTGGCACGGAGGAGCTCCTGGCCGGGGTGGAGCGCGGGCTGCTGCTGACCTCGCTCTGGTACATCCGCACGGTCGACCCGATGACGCTGCTGCTCACGGGTCTGACCCGCGACGGCGTGTACCTGGTCGAGGACGGCGAGGTGGTGGGCGCCGTGAACAACTACCGGTTCAACGAGAGCCCGCTGACCATCCTCGACCGGTTCACCGCCGCGGGCGCGACGGTGCCTGCGTACAGCCGGGAGTGGGGCGAGTGGTTCCCGCGCGCGGCCATGCCGTCGCTGCGGGTGCCCGACTTCAACATGTCCACGGTGAGCCAGGCGTCCTGACCCGAGGCTGAGCGCCTGTGGGGCCCCTCGCAGGGCCCCACAGGACGCACAGGGGGATCAGCGGGCCGAGGCCTGCGCCCAGCGCTCCAGGGCGGCCTGCGCGTCGCCCTCGTCGATGCTGCGGGCGGCATGTCCCATCCCCGCACGGAGCCGGTCGGCCAGGGAGCCCTCGGCGGTGCCGGGCAGGCTCGCGTCGGCCACGAGGGCGGCCGCGGCGTTGAGCAGCACCGTGTCGCGCACGGGACCCTCCTTGCCGGCGAGCACGTCGCGGGCCACGCCCGCGTTGTACGCGGCGTCGGCCCCGCGGAGGTCCTCCACGGTGATCCGCGGCAGGCCGAGGTCGGCGACGGGGTCCAGGCGGTGCTCGGTGACGACGCCGTCGCGCACCTCCCACACGGTCGCGCCCGCCGTGGCCGCGAGCTCGTCGAGGCCTTCGTCCCCGCGGAACAGGAGCGCGCTGGTGCCGCGGGCGGCGAGCACGCCCGCCATGAGCGGGGCCATCCGCGCGTCGGAGCAGCCCACGGCCGTGGCGCCAGGCTGGGCCGGGTTGGTCAGCGGGCCGAGGAAGTTGAACACCGTGGAGACCCCCAGCTCCTTGCGGGCCACGCCGGCGTGCCGCATCGAGGGGTGGAACACGGCGGCGAAGCAGAAGGTGATGCCCGCCTCGTGCGCGATCTCCGCCACCCGCTCGGGGGAGTGGTCGAGCCGGATGCCGAGGTGCTCGAGCACGTCGGCCGAGCCGGACGACGACGACGCGGCCCGGTTGCCGTGCTTGACCACCCGGAGGCCCGTGCCGGCGATCACGATCGCCCCCATGGTCGAGATGTTCACGGTGTGCGCCCGGTCGCCGCCGGTGCCCACGATGTCGACGATGCGGCCGGGCACCTCGATCCGGGTGGCGTGCGTGAGCATCGCCTCCACGAGGCCGGTGAGCTCGCCCACGGTCTCGCCCTTGGCGCGCAGGGCGGTGAGGAACCCCGCGAGGCGCACGGGCGAGACGTCGCCGGACATCACCTCGTCCATGGCCCACGCCGCCTGCTCGGTGGTCAGGTCGGTGCCGGCGATCAGGTCGCTGAGCAGGCCGGGCCAGGTCGGGGCGGTTGCGGTGGTCACGCGGTGTCCCTCGGTTCTCTCGGTCGGTCGGGTGGGTGCGTCGTCAGCGGGCGAGCAGGCGCGCGACCGTCCCCTGGAGCTCGAACGGGTCGAGCGGGCGCGCGACGACGCCGTCGGCCAGGGACCAGGAGGCGAGCCACGCGTCCTGCGGGCGCCCGGTCAGCACCAGCACGGGCGGGCAGTTGTAGACCTCGTTCTTGAGCTGGCGGCACAGCCCCATGCCGCCCGCCTTGTCGGCCTCGCCGTCGAGGACCAGCAGGTCCCAGCCACCGCGGTCCGCCTGGGCGATGACAGCGGCCGGCGTGGCGACCTCGTGCCACACGATCTCCGGCGTCCCGGCGCCGATCCTCGGTCCGACGGCGAGGCGCACCTGTTCGCGCACCGCGTGGTCGTCGCTGTAGAGCAGGATGTGCGGCGCGGTCTGCGCTGCTTCCGACGTCACTGTCGTGTCCTTGCCCGTCACTTCGGTGGTCATGGCTCGTCTCCTCGTGGCGATACGTCCGACTCGAATCGTGGCACACGGCCGCTGCCAGCGGCAGGTATGTCTCACGTCCTTTTCATGGCACTCTTCCACGCTCCGTCATCAAGTGACGGCCGTGGTGGGGAGTTCTGGAGGCTTTGTGAGATTCGACGCCCGCGGCCGGCGCCCGAGTGGCCCGAACAGGTCGAACGTCGGCCATAATGGCTGTCGTGTCGACCGCAACGGCTGCTGCCACCCACACCCACCAGCACGTGAGCGTCAATCGTCCCAACCCGGTCCAGGTGGGGACGATCGTCTGGCTCGCGAGCGAGCTCATGTTCTTCGCCGCGCTCTTCGCGATGTACTTCACCGTGCGGCAGGTCATGCCGGCCGAGGAGTGGGCGGCCCAGTCGGACAAGCTCAACATCAGCTTCTCCCTCCTGAACACCATCGTCCTGGTGCTGTCCTCGTTCACCTGCCAGGCGGGCGTGTTCGCCGCCGAGCGCTTCCAGGCCGCGCGGACGGGCAGCATCGCCCAGTTCTGGCGCTGGGGCATGAACGAGTGGATGACGATGACGTTCGTGATGGGCGCCTTCTTCATCGGCGGCCAGGTCTTCGAGTACGCGGAGCTGGTGCACGAGGGCCTCTCGATCTCCTCGAGCCCGTACGGCTCGGTCTTCTACCTGACGACCGGCTTCCACGGCCTGCACGTGGTCGGCGGCCTCATCGCCTTCCTCTTCCTGCTCGGACGCTCGTTCGCCGCGCGGAAGTTCGGCCACCACGAGGCGACCACCGGCATCGTCGTGTCGTACTACTGGCACTTCGTCGACGTCGTCTGGATCGCGCTGTTCGCAGTCATCTACCTGCTGCGCTGACGTACGCGACCGCCCCGGCGTGTGCACCCGCGCGCAGACCGGTTTGATAGAACTCAGAACCCCCCACAGCGAGACGAGGATCATTTCGTGAAGGCACTCGCCGCCCGCAGGCACCACCGGCTGGCGCCGGTCGTGCTCCTGCTGCTGGCGCTGCTGGTCACGGGTGGCGTGTATGCCGCCCTGGCTCCGAGCACGGCTTCGGCCGAGACCGCCAGCACCGCGGACATCGAGACCGGGAAGAAGCTCTTCCAGGCCAACTGCGCCACCTGCCACGGCCCCAGCGCGGAGGGCAGGGACGGCGTGCCGTCCCTCATCGGTGTCGGCGCCGCCGCCGTGGACTTCCAGGTCTCCACCGGTCGCATGCCCATGCAGATGAACGGCCCGCAGGCCGAGGCCAAGCCGCCGCAGATGGACGAGGAGCAGACCGCCGCCCTGGCCGCCTACATCTCGTCGCTCGGCGCCGGTCCCTCGATCCCCACGGACGCGCAGGTCGACCCGGCCGAGGGCGACATCGCCAACGGCATGGCGCTCTTCCGCACCAACTGCGCCATGTGCCACAACGCCGTGGGCGCGGGCGGTGCCCTGTCCGAGGGCAAGTTCGCCCCGGCGCTGTGGGAGACCACGCCGCGCAACATCTATCAGGCGATGTCCACCGGCCCGCAGTCGATGCCGGTGTTCAACGACGCCAACATCACGCCGGAAGAGAAGCAGGACATCATCGCGTTCCTCGTGGACCAGCGCGAGGGCTCGGCGGGCGGCAACGCCCTCGGAGGCCTCGGTCCCGTCAGCGAGGGTCTGTGGGGCTGGGTCGTCGGCCTGGGCCTGCTGATCGGCGCGGCAGTGTGGATCGGAGCGAAGTCCTCGTGAGCGAGAACCAGAACACCCCCGCCGACGCCTCGACCGAGGTGACGGCGCACGGCACGGACCACGGCGAGCTGGTCCACCCGGAGCGGTTCACCGACCCGGGCGTCCCGGAGCACCGCCACCGGCTGACCGACACGGACCCCCAGGCCAACAAGCGCGCGGAGCGCACGGTGACCCTGCTGTTCGTCCTGTCGATCCTGGGCACCGTCGGCACGCTGGTCGCGTACGTCATGGTGCCGCCGGAGGGCGGCACGTCGGGCGTCCGCCTGTCCACGCTCCTGCTGGGCCTCGGGCTCACGGTCTCGCTGCTCGGTATCGGCATCGCCGGAATCCACTGGGCCAAGACCCTCATGGGCGACCACGAGATGATCCAGGAGCGCCACGTCACGCGCAGCTCGGACGAGGCTCGCACAGGCGCCGTCGCCGACCTGAAGGAGGGTGCCGCAGACTCGGGCATCGGCCGCCGTGGCGTGCTCAAGGGCGCCGTGCTCTCGGCTCTCGCGCTCTTCCCGCTGACGATCGCGGTGCCGCTCATCGGCAGCGTCGGTGGCGACTGGAAGGTCTCGAAGTTCAAGCACACCCTCTGGGAGAAGGGCATGCGCCTGGCGATCGACCCGTCGGGCCGGCCCATCAGGGCGGCCGACGTCACGGTCGGCTCCGTCTTCCACGTCATCCCCGACGTGACCGAGGAGTACCGCGAGTCGCACGAGTGGATCACGGAGAAGTCCAAGGCCGTGGTCCTCCTGGTCCGCCTCGACCCGCAGGACATCAAGTCCGAGCAGGGCGAAGGATGGTCCTACGACGGTATCGTGGCCTTCTCGAAGATCTGCACGCACGTGGGTTGTCCCGTAGCCCTGTACGAGCAGCAGACGCACCACCTGCTGTGCCCGTGCCACCAGTCGACGTTCGACGTGGCCGACAGCGCGAAGGTCGTCTTCGGCCCGGCCAACCGGCCGCTGCCGCAGCTGCCCATCACGGTCGACGACGAGGGCTACCTGGTCGCGCAGGACGGCTTCGCCGAGCCCGTCGGCCCGAGCTACTGGGAGCGTCTGAAGTGAGCACCACCGCCTCCACCAAGCACACAGAGGCCCCGGCACAGCCCACCACGGGTGCCGGAAAGGCTGCCGACTACCTCGACCAGCGCACCAGCATCGGTGTCGCGGTCAAGGAGTTCGCCCGCAAGGTCTTCCCCGACCACTGGTCGTTCATGCTCGGCGAGATCGCGCTCTTCTCGTTCGTCGTGCTGCTCATCTCCGGCATCTTCCTGACGATGTTCTTCCAGCCCTCGATGGCGCTGGTGGAGTACCACGGCGAGCACCCGGCGAACATGCACGGGCAGCTCATGTCGGTGGCGTTCGCCTCCACGCTCGAGATGTCGTTCGAGGTGCGCGGCGGCCTGCTGATGCGGCAGATCCACCACTGGTCGGCCCTGATCTTCATGGCCGCGATCGTGGTCCACATGATGCGCGTGTTCTTCACCGGCGCGTTCCGCAAGCCGCGCGAGCTGAACTGGCTCGTGGGCTGCACGCTCATGATCCTGGGCCTGGCCGCCGGCTTCTCCGGCTACTCCCTCCCGGACGACGTGCTCTCGGGCAACGGTCTCCGGATCACCGACGGTGTCATCAAGTCGATCCCGGTGATCGGCTCGTTCATGTCCTACATGGTGTTCGGCGGCGAGTTCCCGGGCGAGCACATCGTGCCGCGCCTCTTCACCATCCACATCCTCGTGGTGCCGGGCCTGCTTCTCGCGCTGATCGCGCTGCACCTGTTCCTCATGGTGCTGCACAAGCACACGCAGTACCCGGGTGGCGGCCGCACCAACCAGAACGTGGTGGGCTACCCGCTGTTCCCGGTGTACATCACGAAGATGACGGGCAACTTCTTCATCGTCTTCGGCGTGCTCGCGCTCATGGGTGCCACGATGGCGATCAACAACGTCTGGAACTACGGCCCGTTCGACCCGTCGCCGGTGTCCGCGGGTGCCCAGCCCGACTGGTACATGCTGTTCCTCGAGGGCGCGCTCCGCCTCATGCCGGGCCAAGGGACCGAGTGGGTGATCCTCGGCTACACGCTCTCGCTGAACGTGCTGATCCCCGCCGTGGTGATCCCCGGCATCCTGTTCACGTTCCTGTTCGTGTACCCGTTCGTCGAGGCCAAGGTGTCGGGCGACCAGCGCGAGCACCACGTGCTCGACCGGCCGCGCAACGTGCCGACCCGTACCGCGCTGGGCGTGACGTTCCTGACGGCGTTCATCATCCTGGCCCTGGCCGGCTCGAACGACCTCATCGCCACGCACTTCGACCTGTCCATCAACACGATCACCTGGGTGTTCCGCATCCTGCTGTTCGTGGGACCGGTCTTCGCGTTCTGGGTGACCAAGCGTGTCTGCCTCGGGCTCCAGCGCAAGGACCGCGAGCTGGTGCTGCACGGTCACGAGACCGGACGCATCGTGCGCTTCGCCAACGGCGAGTACATCGAGGTCCACCGTCCGCTGGACGAGCAGGAGCGCTGGCTGCGCGTCAACTACGACGCACCGGTCCCGCTGCGGCTCGAGCCCAAGACGGACGCCCGTGGCGTCAAGCGCAAGGGCTACGCGGCCGACCGCCGCTGGCACCGGGTCTCGCGGTTCTTCTTCGAGGACCGTGTCGAGCCGGTGACCCCGGCGGAGCTGGCCGCGGCGCACTCCCACGGCGAGCACGACGCGCTCGGTGCTGCCGAGCACCCGGCCCTCGAGGCCGGCGTCGGAGCCGGGACTGCGCAGGAGCACTGAGCATCCTGCGCCACCACGTGACGACCCGTCCCTCTACCCCTCGCCTGCGCGGCGGGCGGAGGGGCGGGTCGTTCTCGTCCCCGGGAGGAGTCCGGGGCGACCTGCCGCCCGCCGTACGGTGAGCGGCCCGATCCAGGAGGTAACTCAGCATGGCTGTCTACTCGCTCCCTGACCTGTCCTACGACTACGGATCGCTCGAGCCGCACATCTCGGGCAGGATCATGGAGCTGCACCACTCCAAGCACCACGCTGCTTACGTCGCCGGCGCCAACACGGCGCTGGACAAGCTCGAGGAGGCCCGCGACAAGGGTGACCTCGCGGCCGTGAACCTGCACGAGAAGAACCTTGCGTTCAACCTCGGCGGCCACATCAACCACTCCGCGTTCTGGACCAACCTGTCGCCCGAGGGCGGCGGCGAGCCCACCGGTGAGATCGGCTCGGCCATCGACGAGCACTTCGGCTCGTTCGACAAGTTCAAGGCGCACTTCGCGGCCGTCGCGGCGGGCGTCCAGGGGTCGGGCTGGGCCATCCTCGCCTGGGACTCGATCGGTCAGAAGCTGATCATCGTGCAGCTCTACGACCAGCAGGGCAACATCCCGCTCGGCCTGGTGCCGATCGTGCTGCTCGACTGCTGGGAGCACGCGTACTACCTCGACTACCAGAACGTCCGTGCCGACTACGTCACGGCCTGGTGGAGCGTCGTCAACTGGTCGGACGCTGAGGCACGCCTCCAGCGCGCGAAGACGCAGACCGCGGGCCTCATCGTCCCGTGACGCTGCGGTTCGTCCTGTAGCACCGCCGCCGAGGTGGTGCCCACGCCCCGAGCGCTCCGAGCGCGCGCGGTCGGGGGCACCACCTCGGCGTCATTCCCCGGTCAGCGCGTCGGGCCGCCCCAGGTGCGCCCGCAGCACCTCCGCGAGACCCTGCCGCCGGTCGCACCCCGCGAACCGGAACGAGCGCGCCAGCTCCCGCGCCTGCTCGGGCGACACGCCGCGGAACAGGTCGCCGAACCGCTCCGCGAGCGGTTCCGCGAGCAGGATGTGCCGCACCAGCACGGCGACGTGCGGACCGCGACCCCACGGCCACGGCTCGTACTCGGGGAACTCGCGGTCGAAGAGGGCGTCGACCGGGTCGAGGACGTCCCGCACCCCGGCGTCCGTTCCGCCCCACGAGTCGATCCCCAGCCGCTGCTTCGTCGCCAGCACGTCGCTGATCAGCGACAGGTACGGGCTCGACGGCCTGGCGTGCACGAGCCCCTGGAGCCCCACGTCCTTGTAGGTCCACAGGGCCCAGCTCGCGTCGTGCTCGGCGTAGATGTCGAGCTGGTCCTGCAGGATCTGCAGGCGCCACCCGTCCTGCGCGGGGTCCGGGTAGACGGGTCCGAACTCGCCGATCCAGACCGGCGTCCCGGTGGACCGCATGAACTCCGTCCGCCGCAGGAACGTCGCCTCGAGGACGTCGCGGTCCACGTACTCCCCGCGGACCACTCCCGGGTAGGCGGTGGCCCGGGTGATCCCGGGCAGGGCGTAGTCGTGCGCGGTGTACACGGTGTTCGGCAGCGGCTCGCTGCGCTCGGCGAACGCGGAGAAGTCGGTGGAGTACTTGTTGCCGTCCAGGAACAGCACGTGCCGGGGGTCCACGGCCCGGATCGCCTTCTCGAGCCGGTCGTAGAAGGCGGGGAGCACCTCGCCGGTCGGGTCCGACGGCTCGTTGACCGGGTTGTAGCCCGCGACCTCCGGACGGTCCTTGTAGCGGTCGGCGAGGGCCTCCCACAGGTGCACCACGCGGTCCTGGAAGTGTGGGTGCTGCCAGAAGTCGGCGACGTGCGTCGGGTTGTCGCTGTGCCAGTGCTGGTTCTGGCGGCCCGGGACGGCGTGCAGGTCCAGCACCGACCAGATCCCGTGCCGGGCGAGCAGCGTGACCACCCGGTCGAGCCGCTCGAAGCCCTCCTCGAGCAGCTCGAAGGGGCGTGCGTCGTCCTCGAAGTGCTTGTAGCCGAACGGGATCCGTACGGAGTTGATCCCCAGGGAGGTCAGGTACGCGGCGTCGTCCTCGTCGAAGAACGCCGTGTAGAACTCGTCGAAGAAGGCGTCGTACGCCTCGCGACCCATCCGGTCCAGCAGCACCCGGCGGAGGTTCGACTCGTTGCCCGGGTAGCCGGTGATGAAGTTCTCCAGGTTCATCCACCCGCCGAGGCCGACGCCCTGGAGGCGTACTGCGGACCCCGCAGGGTCGACGAGGTGACGGCCCTGGACGGTGAGCCAGGGGAGCGGAGCGGGCTGGGGCATGGCGGTCCTTGTCGGGTCGGCGGCGGGTCGGCTCGGTGGTCGGGGGCTACGTCGTCAGCGGGATCACGGCCGGCCCGCCCCGGTGGGCGATCACGGGCCCGGGACCCAGGGTCACCACCTCGTTGCCGGCGACGGTCAGGGAGAGGCGCGCACCGCCGTCGTCGGGCAGCGTGAGCTCTCCCGTCACCGGGGCGGGGTGCAGCCCTGTCACCGTGACCGCGCCCGACGGCGCGACCGCCACCCGCCACCCCGCGGGGAAGGCAAGCCACGGCTCGCCGTCGCGGCGCACACGGACGCCGCCTGTGCCGTCGGGCGCGAGGGTCAGGACCTGCTCGTACCGCACCCGGCTGCCCGACGGCGCGGTCTCCCTCGCGTACGTCACGCTCGACACGCCGGGTTCCCGGCCGGGTGCCACGGGCGAGACGCCGGAGAACCAGAGGGTGCCGTCCGGGTCCTCGTGGATGCCGCACAGGCGCTCGACGGCGTCGAGGTAGAAGAGCGCGGCGGGGGAGTACTGCTCGGTGTAGCCGGGCGCGCCGGTCCAGGGGTCGAGCGTCTGCGGGAACCGCTGGGCGCGTGCGAGGGCGACGACGGCGGGCCGCAGCGCGCCGGCCAGCTCGGCGACGTGCCCGTACTCCTCGAACGCCCGCGGCGCGCGGATCAGGGACAGGAGATTGGTCGGGCCGCCCCAGGAGTTCTGGCCGGCGTCGTGGTCGAAGCGGGGGTCGTCGAGGGCGAGCGACGCGAACGGGACCGCCGGGTGCAGCTTCCGGGTGCTGAGCAGGTAGCGGGCGAGCACCTCGTGGGCCTCCTCGTGCGTGGCCGCCTCGCAGGCCAGGACGCGGAGGAGCACGTCCGAGACGATCCGGACGGGACTGCCGGTGGCGTCGAGGTCGTACCAGGCGCCGTCGTCGGAGCGGAGGGTGGCCAGGGCCGCGAGGCTCCTGTGCGCGGCGGCCCGCCACGGCCCGGGGTCCTCGCCGAGCTCGGCCGCGAGCAGGGCGAGGTACGTACGCTGCCCGGCGGTGTGGGCGGTCAGGTCCGGGGCGACGAACGGCAGGCGCGGGTTGCCGGTGTCCCAGCGGGCGGGGTCGCCGCCCGGTGTCGTGTCCGGCACGTGCCAGAACCGCGGGGAGGCGTCGTGACCCGTGTCGTAGGTGCAGAAGGCCTCGGTGCCGCCCGTGCCCCGGGTGTCGCGGTGGGCGGCTATCCAGGCGTCGTCGCGGGCGAGCGCGTCGTACATCGTGCGGAGATAGTCCCGGGCCGACGGCGGACCCACCGCCGGCGCGCCCGGCGCTGCGCCGGCGGTACCCGCCGCGCCCTCCACCCGGGCCGCGCCCTCCGCCCGCGCCAGCCGCTGGTACGTCTCGTGGACCGCCCGGGCCAGGGGCGTCACGCGCTGCACCTGGAAGAACGCCGGGCCGTCGGCGGTGACCTTGTAGGGCAGGAGGCCGTCGTCGCGCGCACCGTGCGCGAGCAGGAGGTGCGTGTCACGGGCGACCTCGGGCGCGAACATCGCCAGGACCTCGGTGCTCACCGAGGCCGTGCTCTCCAGCCACGCGCCGGGGTAGGGGCCGCCCTCGGTGAGCACGGGGAGGCTGTCGCCGAGCGGCCGGACGCACGCGCCGACGTCGGACCAGGCCAGGTGCCAGGCCGACTCGAGTGCGGCGGCGGTGTCCCCGCCGGTGACGTGGAGGTCGACGGCGGGGGACAGGCGGGGGGAGGCGAGCACGGGATCCTGTCGGTCTGGTCGGTCGGTGAACCCCTCCGCCGAGACCGGGGGGCGTCTCGGCGGAGGGGAGAGCGAGGCTGGTCAGCCTGCCGCCAGGGCCGCCTCCATCTCGGCGATCCACTGGTCGGCCGCCTCCTCGGGCGACAGCTGCCCGAAGATCACCTGCTGCTCGAACCGCTGCGTGGTGTCGTTGAGTCCGGACCCGCCCGCGGGCTGCGGCGGGGCGGGCTCGGTGGTCTCGGTGACCTCGGTTACGTACTCGCCCGCCGCGGCGGAGGCCGGGTCGAGGAGGTCCTTGATGCCCTCGTAGACCTCGGCGTTGAAGGGCAGGCCGCGGTCGGCGAGGATCAGCTTGCCGGCCTCGACGTCGTTGACGAGGTAGTCGACGAGGAGAGCCGACTCCTCGGGGTGCTCGGACTGCGAGGAGATCCCCCAGTACTGTGAGGGGAGAACCGTGGCGCCCGGGTGGTCGTACTGGTTCTCGCCGGGGACCTTGAGGATGACGAGCTCGTCGCCGGAGCTGGTGGCGTAGGTGCCGAGCAGGTTCGAGTAGGCGAAGCTCATGCCGGCCTTGCCGGTGCCGATGAGCGTCAGCTCGGGGCCCACGTTCTGCAGCTCGACGGTCTTCTCGGCGGACGGCTGCGCGCCGGAGGCGATGAGCCCGGTCTCCATGGTCCAGAAGTCCACGAGCGTGTCCTTCTCGACGGCGAGGTTGCCGTCCCAGTCGTAGAGGCCGTCGCCGCGCTGGCCCGCGTACACGCCGAGGATGTCCTGGATACGCATCTCCACGCCGTACGTCTCGGCGTCGGGGTGCTTCTCGGAGATCTCGGTGGCCAGGTCGGTGAAGTCCTCCCAGGTCCAGGACTCGTCGTCGGGCAGCTCGACGCCCGCCTCGGAGAAGATGCGCGTGTTGGCGATGACGCCGATCGCGTTGCCCCCGGTGGGGAGGCCGTAGACGGTGCCGTCCACGGTGGACGAGACGAGCGTGGACTCGGCGAAGGCCGAGGTGTCGAGGACCTCGGGCACGGAGTTCAGGTCCAGCAGGGCGCCTGCCGCGCCGTACTCCTGGGGGTAGGCGCCGCCGAGGCACAGGACGTCGGGAGCGTCGCCGGCCGCGGTGGCGGTGGCGACCTTGTCGAAGTACGAGTCGAAGTCGCTCGGCTCG
The DNA here is from genome assembly GCF_003946865.1 of Antribacter gilvus. Classification (GTDB taxonomy): domain Bacteria; phylum Actinomycetota; class Actinomycetes; order Actinomycetales; family Cellulomonadaceae; genus Antribacter; species Antribacter gilvus. The sequence goes on along the minus strand of NZ_QXTH01000010.1, from coordinate 112,204 downwards.
CCCTGGACGGTGATGTGCGGGTACTCCTCCTGGAAGCTCGCGATCACGTCGTTCATGATCGCGGTCCGGGCGTCGGAGCCCCACCAGGTGAGCTTGAGGGTCACGGCCTCCGGCGAGCCCTCGTCGGCGGGCTCCTCGGCGGCGCCGCCACAGGCGGCCAGGAGGGCGGCGACGGTGACGACCGCCGCCGCGCGCAGGGGAATGGATCGGTGGATACGCATCGTTGCGCCTCTCTTCACAAACCATGTGTGCGACATGGGGAAATCCAGGACCGTCGAACGAAACTTTCGTTCTCAGGTCCGGAAATTGCCGCTTGTTCGTAAGGTAGGCAGGGTGGTTGAATCGTGTCAATAACGGACCGGTATCGTTTAACACGACGCCGGCCCGCACCGCACCGCCGCACTGTCGCGGCGACCCTCGACGAGGAGGACCTGTGTGAGCAGCATCGGCGAGCTCCGTGCCGTCGCACGTCAGAGCGGCTCCGCCCGCCGCGAGAAGGGACTTCCCTTCCGCAAGCGCTTTCCCGACGCGGTGCAGGGATACCTCTTCCTGGCGCCCTGGCTGGTCGGCCTCGTGGCCTTCACCGTCGGGCCCATGATCGTGTCGTTCTACCTCTCGCTGACCGACTATCACCTGCTGCGCAACGCCCGCACGGCCCCCGCTTTCATCGGCCTCGAGAACTACACGCGGATGTTCGAGGACCCGCGCCTCCTCAAGTCCCTCGAGGTCACGGTCGTCTACGTCGTCACCTCGGTGCCGCTCCAGCTCGCGCTGGCGCTCGCGGTCGCGCTGCTGCTCGACAAGGGGATGCGCGGCCTGCCCCTGTACCGGTCGGTGTTCTACCTGCCGTCGCTGTTCGGCGGCTCCGTCGCCGTCGCGATCCTGTGGCGGCAGGTCTTCGGCCAGACCGGCCTCGTCAACCAGCTCCTCGCGCTGTTCGGGATCGAGGGCCCGGGCTGGATCTCCCACCCGGACACCGCGCTGAGCACCATCGTGATCCTGCACGTGTGGACGTTCGGCTCGCCGATGGTGATCTTCCTGGCCGGACTGCGCCAGATCCCCGGCGACCTCTACGAGGCCGCCCAGATGGACGGCGCGTCGCCCGTACGGCGGTTCCGCTCCATCACGGTGCCCCTGCTGACGCCGATCCTGTTCTTCAACCTCGTGCTGCAGACCATCTTCGCGTTCCAGTCGTTCACGCAGGCGTTCATCGTGTCCGGCGGCACGGGCGGGCCGGTGGACTCGACCCTCTTCTACTCGCTGTACCTCTACCAGACCGGCTTCACCAAGTTCCAGATGGGCTACGCCTCCGCGATGGCCTGGTTCCTGCTGGTGGTGATCGGCCTCGTCACGGCCGTCAACTTCTGGCTGTCCAAGTACTGGGTCTTCTACGAGGACTGATGATGACTTCCACGACGGTCTCCCCTGCCCCCGCGACGCTCCCGGCGGGCCTCGCGCCGGCCCGCCGCCCGCACGCCTGGCGCCGCACCACCGTGAGCGTGCTCAAGCACATCGGTCTGGTGGCCCTGTCCTGCCTGATGATCTACCCGCTGATCTGGCTCGTCGTCGCGTCGCTGCGGCCCAACGAGATGATCTTCGACAACCTGGGGCTCGCGTTCACGAACCTCACGCCCGAGAACTACGTCCAGGGGTGGGACGCCCAGCGCTACCCGTTCACGCGGTACCTGCTCAACTCGGGCGTGCTGGTGCTGGGCGCGGTGCTGGGCAACCTGATCTCGTGCTCGCTGGCCGCCTACGCGTTCGCCCGGCTGCGGTTCCCGGGCCGCACGCTGTACTTCACGGTCATGCTGGGCACGATCATGCTGCCGGTCCACGTGGTCCTCGTGCCCCAGTACGTGATCTTCTCCCAGCTGGACTGGATCAACACCCCGCTGCCGCTGATCGTGCCGAAGTTCCTCGCGACCGACGCCTTCTTCGTGTTCCTCATGGTCCAGTTCATCCGCGGGCTGCCCAAGGAGCTGCACGAGGCCGCCCGGATCGACGGTGCAGGGCACCTGCGGATCTTCGCCCAGATCGTGCTGCCGCTCATGGTCCCGGCGCTCGCGACGACCGCCATCTTCACGTTCATCTGGACCTGGTCCGACTTCTTCGGCCCCCTGCTCTACCTCACCCGCGAGGAGAACTGGCCCGTGTCGATCGCCCTCCGGGGCTTCCTGGACTCGTCGTCCAGCTCCAACTACGGCGGCATGTTCGCCATGTCGGTGGTGTCCCTGCTGCCGCTGTTCATCGCGTTCCTCCTGGGCCAGAAGTACCTGGTCAAGGGCATCGCCACGACGGGCATCAAATAGCACGGCGCCCGACGACGGCTGTGGCCGCCTTCCGTACGGAAGGCGGCCACAGCCGTCGTCGAGCAACCTCTCGCTAGATCAGGTGCAGGGAGTCCTTGTTGGTGTCCGAGTACAGGCGCTCGATCTCGCCCGCGTAGTCGGCGGTGAAGACCGAGCGGCGCACGCTCTGCTTCGGCGTGAGGTAGCCGTTCTCGATCGTGAGGTCCTGCTCGAGGACCGTGAACTTGCGGATCGACTCCGCCTTGGAGACGGCCTTGTTCGCCCGGATGACCGCCTGGTCGAGCGCGGCGAGCACGTCCGGGTCCTTGCGGGCCTCGTCGACCGACATGGCGGGCTTGCCGTGCATGTTCAGCCAGCCGGGCAGGCCCTCCTCGTCGATGGTGACGAGAGCGGCGATGTACGGCTTGTTGTCGCCCACCACGACGCACTGGCTGACCAGCGCGTGCGCGCGGATCCGGTCCTCGAGGACCGACGGCGCCACGTTCTTGCCGCCCGCGGTGACGATGATCTCCTTCTTGCGGCCGGTGATCGTGAGGAACCCGTCGTCGTCCAGGACGCCGAGGTCGCCGGTGCGGAACCAGCCGTCGTCGGTGAACGACTCGGCCGTGGCCTCGGGGTTGTTGTGGTAGCCGCGGAAGATGTGGATGCCCTTGAGGAGGATCTCGCCGTCCTCGGCGATCTTCGCGCCGCAGCCGGGCAGCTGGAGGCCGACGGAGCCGACCTTGATGGCGTCCGGCCGGTTGACCGACGTGGGCGCTGTGGACTCCGTCAGGCCGTAGCCCTCGAGGATCATGAGGCCCAGGCCGCGGTAGAAGTGGCCGAGGCGCTCGCCCAGCGGGCCGCCGCCGGACACCGCGTGCCGCGCGGCCCCGCCCAGCTTCGCCTTGAGCTTGGAGTAGACCAGGATGTCTGCGACCTTGTGCTGGACGTTCAGCCAGAGCCCCGGGCCCTTGTCGGTGTCCTGGGCGCGCGACCAGGCGATCGCGGTCGCCACGGCCCAGTGGAAGATCTTGACCTTGCCGCCGGCTGCCGCGGACTGCTCCGCCGAGTTGTAGACCTTCTCGAAGACGCGGGGCACGGCGAGGATGAACGTGGGCTTGAACGCGGCCAGGTCGGGCAGGAGCTGCTTGGTGTCGGGCGTGTGGCCCAGGACCACGCCGCCGGCGACCGCCAGCACCTCGACGAACCGGGCGAAGACGTGCGCCAGGGGGATGAAGAGCAGCGTGCGGCCGCCCTCGGCGAACACCTCCGGGTTCACCTCGATCGCGTTGATGGTGAGCGACGCGAAGTTGCCGTGCGTCAGCTCGGCGCCCTTGGGGCGGCCCGTGGTGCCGGACGTGTAGATGATCGTCGCGAGGTCGTCGAGGTTCGCGATGGCGCGGCGGCGGGCGATCTCCTCGTCCGTGACGTCCGCGCCGTCGGCCGTGAGCGTCGCGATCGCGCCGTCGTCGATGACGAGCACGTCCTGGAGGCTCGGGGTCTGGTCGCTCACCTCGGCGACCGTCGCGGCGTGCTCCGCGGTCTCCGTGACCAGGAGCTTCACCTCGGAGTCGCTGACGATCCACTGCACCTGCTCGGCGCTGGACGTCTCGTAGATGGGGATCGGTAGAGCGCCCGCCGCCCAGGCGGCGAAGTCGAGGAGCGTCCACTCGTACCGGGTGCGGCACATGATGCCCACCGCGTCGCCCGGCTGGATCCCGCGCGCCACGAGACCCTTGGCCACGGCGACGACCTGCGCGTCGAACTCGCCGGCCGTCACCACCGACCACGGATCGCTCGCGTTCGCGCCGGGCACCTCGGCGAACGGCCGGTGCGCGCCGGCGGAGACCCGCGTCGCGAGCACATCGTTCAGGTTCGACGTCGGTGGCAGCTCGATGAGCTGTGGGCTGAGGATCTCGTCCATGTGTCTGACTCCAGTGGCAGTACTGACCGTGGCTGCAAAGATACCGGTAATCCCCCTTCCGGTGTGAGCAGCCGCACACCGGACCGTCGCGCCTGTCCACGAACCGGGTGCCATGGCCCCATCGGTCCCGGCGGTCGTTAGGCTGGGGCCGTGCGTCCACGGGCGCGAACACCCTGCGGTCGCCTCCGGGCCCGGCCGCCCTGCAGCGAGAGAACGTGAGGACGCATGCACGCCATCGGAGTCGACATCGGCGGCACCAAGATCGCGGTCGGCGTGGTGGACGAGGAGGGGCAGATCCTGGCGCAGGTGCGCCGGGAGACCGACGCCGACGACGTGGCCCAGATCGACCGCGCCATCGCCGACGCCGTGGACGAGCTCGCCAAGGAGCACAAGGTCGGCGCGATCGGCCTCGCCGCCGCCGGGTTCATCAGCCCCGACCGCACGTCCGTGCAGTTCGCGCCCAACATCGCCTGGCGTGAGTACCCGCTCGCCGCCAAGGTGGGCGAGCTGATCCACGTCGACGTCCCCATCGTCGTGGAGAACGACGCCAACGCCGCCGGCTGGGCCGAGTTCCGGTTCGGCGCCGGGCGCGAGGTGACCGACATGCTCCTGCTCACCGTCGGCACCGGCCTGGGCGGCGCCATCGTCGTGGGCGGCGAGCTCGTCCGCGGCAAGTGGGGCATGGCCGCCGAGGTGGGCCACATGCGCGTGGTCCCCGAGGGCCACTACTGCGGCTGCGGCCACGAGGGCTGCTGGGAGCAGTACGCCTCGGGGACCGCCCTGGTGCGCGACGCGCAGCACGCGGCCATCGCCTCGCCCGACCGCGCGGCGCGCCTGCTCGAGGGCGCCGGGGGAGACCCCGAGAAGATCACCGGCCCGCAGGTCACGCAGGCTGCACAGGACGGCGACGAGCTCGCCGTCGAGCTGCTCGCCACCCTCGGTCGCTGGATCGGCGAGGGCGCCGCGTCCGTCGCCGCGCTGCTCGACTTCGAGCTCGTCGTCATCGGCGGTGGGGTCGGCGCGGCCGGCGAGCTGCTGCTCGGCCCGGTCCGCCGCGGCTACGAGGCGCAGCTCTCCGCCCTGGGCCACCGGCCGGTCGCGGCCATCGAGCTGGCGCACCACGGGAACGAGGCCGGGATCATCGGAGCGGCAGACCTGGCACGACGCTGAGGGGGTAGGGGCTGGTTTCAGGCTGCGGCCCGCGGATCTGGTCTGTGGGCCTTGACTGGTTTCAGGCGACGGCCCGCGGATCTGGTCTGTGGTCGGGCCGGTTTCAGGCCAAGGCCCGCGGATCTCGTCTGCCGGCCGGTCCTGGTCTCAGGCCAAGGCCCGCGGGTCTGGTCTGTGGGCCGGTCCTGTCTCAGACTGTGTTTTTTGTCGTCTGAGACCTGCACTCCGCTCCGGGCGAGGGCCTCGTTCCTCGGCCCTCACCCTGCGCTGCGTTCCGGTCTCAGACGACGGCCCCAGGGCCGTCGTCTCCGTCACGGTGGTGCGGCATCCGCCAGAACAGCACGCCGAGACCTGCCACGAACAGGCCGATGCCGATCTGCCCCGCCAGGGGCGGGATGTGCACGGAGGGGAACGCCGAGACGACCAGCACGGTCGCGAGCGAGAGCACCGGGATGCCCACCACGAAGCCCCAGGCCATCGTGAGCAGCGGGTCCTTCGACAGGAGCGGCGGCGGCTCGGGTGGGGTGAAGTGGGACTCCACCTCCTCGAGCGCCTCCACCTCGTCGGAGGCGGGCCAGTCGCGCGGCCCGGCAGGCCGTACGATCCGGGCGGGCGGCGCGGAGGCGTCGTCCGTCGCGGCGACGTCACCGGGCGCACTGGCAGATGTGCTGCCAGGCTCTGTGCCGGAGGGCGCGGGACGCTCGCCGTCGTCGTCACCGGGCTGGCTGATGTCGCCGAGCGTCGCCACGATGTCCGCCCAGCGGGCTTCCACGTCGTGGTCGGGCAGCTCTCCCGAGCCGTCCGGGGACTGGTCGTCGTCGCGGTCGTCCGTGTTCGATGCGGCCATGCGCACACTCTAGAGTCGGATCGTGGCTCCGCGCGGGGGTCGGAGGAGGAAAGTTGTTCTTCTGGGTGATGAAGCACGTGCTGGTCGGGCCGCTGCTCCGGCTGGCGTACCGCCCGTGGGTCCGGGGCGGTGAGAACGTGCCCGAGTCCGGGGCGGCGATCCTGGCCGGAAACCACCTCGCGGTGATCGACTCGTTCATCCTGCCGCTCCTCCTCGACCGGCAGGTCAAGTTCCTGGGCAAGTCCGACTACTTCACCGGCACGGGCATCAAGGGCCGCATCGTGGCGGGCTTCATGCGCGGCGTCGGCACCATCCCCGTGGACCGCACGGGCGGCAGGGCCAGCGAGGCAGCGCTGGAGACCGGCCTGCGCGTGCTGCGCGAGGGCGGCCTCTTCGGCATCTATCCCGAGGGCACCCGCAGCCCCGACGGCCGCCTGTACCGCGGCAAGACCGGCGTGGCGCGGCTCGCGCTCGAGTCCGGCGCCCCGGTGATCCCCATCGTGATGGTCGGCACCGACGTGGCCCAGCCGATCGGGCGCCGGATCCCCAAGCTCATGCCGCTCGGCGCGATCGTCGGGAAGCCGCTGGACTTCTCCCGCTACAAGGGCATGGAGGAGGACCGGTTCGTCCTCCGGGCCGTCACCGACGAGATCATGTACGCCATCCTCCAGCTCTCCGGCCAGGAGTACGTGGATGTGTACGCCGCCACGGCGAAGGCGCGGCTGGCCGCGGGCAACGAGGCGGGCCCCGCGGCCGACGTCGCACCCGGTGGAAAGCCCCTCCCGGAGCCCCCCGCGAGATAGGCCCCGGGGAGGACCGTCCAGGGGGCGGAACCGGCGCTGGTCAGGGCGGGCCGTCAGTAGGATGGCAGCGAGGGCCCGGCGCCTGGCGCCGGTCCCGCCAGTCCCCAACGAGAGGTGCTAGTCCGATGGCTGTTCGTCGCGTGGCTCTGCTGACCGCCGGCGGCTTTGCCCCCTGCCTTTCCTCGGCCGTGGGTGGGCTCATCGAGCGTTATACAGAGCTCGACCCCACGATCGAGATCATCGCCTACCAGTACGGCTACCACGGCCTGCTGACGGGCACGAAGATCGAGATCGACGAGGAGGGTCGCAAGCAGGCCGGGATCCTGCACCGGTTCGGCGGCTCGCCCATCGGCAACTCGCGCGTCAAGCTGACGAACGTGGCCGACGCGGTCAAGCGCGGGCTGGTCCAGGAGGGCCAGGACCCGCTGCACGTGGCCGCCGAGCAGCTCAAGTCCGACGGCGTGGACGTGCTCCACACCATCGGCGGCGACGACACGAACACGACGGCTGCCGACCTCGCGGCCTACCTGCACGAGAACGGGTACGAGCTCACGGTCGTGGGCCTGCCCAAGACGATCGACAACGACGTGATCCCGATCCGTCAGTCGCTCGGCGCCTGGACCGCGGCCGAGGAGGCTGCCGGCTTCGCGGCCAACGTCATCGGCGAGCACCGCTCGGGCCCGCGCATGCTCATCGTGCACGAGGTCATGGGCAGGCACTGCGGGTGGCTCACCGCCGCCGCGGCCAAGGAGTACCGCAAGTGGCTCGACCAGCAGGAGTGGGCCCCCGCGCTGGGCCTCACCAAGGAGCGCTGGGACGTCCACGCCGTGTTCCTGCCGGAGCTCGAGCTCGACATCGAGGCGGAGGCGAAGCGCCTGCGCGCCGTGATGGACGAGATCGGCAACGTCAACATCTTCCTCTCCGAGGGCGCGGGCATGCACGAGATCGTCGCGCAGCTCGAGGCCGCCGGCGAGGAGGTGCCGCGGGACCCGTTCGGGCACGTCAGGCTCGACACGATCAACCCGGGCCAGTGGTTCGCGAAGCAGTTCGCGGAGAAGCTCGGCGCCGAGAAGGTCATGGTCCAGAAGTCGGGCTACTACTCGCGCGCCGCCGCGGCGAACGCCGAGGACCTGCGCCTCATCAAGTCGATGACGGACCTCGCGGTCGAGTGCGCGCTGCGCGGCGAGTCCGGCGTGATCGGCCACGACGAGGAGGACGGCGACCGGCTCAAGGCGATCGCGTTCCCCCGCATCGCGGGCGGCAAGGCCTTCGACGTGACGCAGGAGTGGTTCGGCGAGATCCTCGCCGCGATCGGGCAGCCGCTCGTCCCCGCGACGGCAGCCGCCCACTGATCTTCTCCGGCCCCGGGGCTCGCGCCCCGGGGCCGGACCTACGAAGGGCACTCGCATGAGCACGGTCGCGGACACCGCGCTGGCTGCAGGACTTGACCACTTCCGCACGCTCGAGGCTCGTCAGCAACCGACCTGGCCCGACGCCGGGGCGCTCGCCGCCGTCTCGGAGCGACTCTCTCAGGCGGCCCCCCTCGTGGTGCCGGCCGAGGCCGACACGCTCCGCGAGCGGCTGGCCGCCGCAGGCCGGGGCGAGGCCTTCCTCCTCCAGGGCGGCGACTGCGCCGAGACGTTCGCGGACGCGAACGCGAACCGGATCCGCAACAAGGTCCGCACCATCCTGCAGATGGCCGTCATCCTCACGCACGGCGCGAGCACTCCCGTGGTGAAGATGGGCCGCCTCGCGGGGCAGTACGCGAAGCCGCGCTCGTCGGACCTCGAGGAGCGCGACGGCGTGACGCTGCCCGCCTACCGGGGCGACATGGTCAACGGCTTCCCCTTCACGCGTGAGGCACGAGTTCCCGACCCGGAGCGGCTCGAGCAGGCGTACCGGATCTCGTCGGCGACGGCGAACGTGGTGCGCGCGTTCACGCAGGGCGGTTTCGCCGACCTGCGCCGGGTGCACGAGTGGAACCGCGGCTTCATGCGGAACCCGGCGTACGCCCGCTACGAGTCGACGGCCGACGAGATCGATCGCGCGATCCGCTTCATGGAGGCCTGCGGAGCCGACTTCAATGCCTTGAAGACGGTCGAGTTCTTCCTCAGCCACGAGGCCCTGATCCTCGACTACGAGCGCGCCCTGACGCGCCAGGACCAGCGCACCGGCCGCGCCTATGACACGTCGGCGCACTTCCTGTGGATCGGGGAGCGCACGCGCCAGCTCGACGGCGCCCACGTGGACTTCCTGTCCCGCGTGGCGAACCCCATCGGGGTGAAGCTCGGGCCCACCACCGTGCCGGAGGACGCCCTCGCGCTGATCGAGCGCCTGAACCCCGACAACACGCCCGGCCGGCTGACGTTCGTGACCCGCATGGGCGCGTCCACGATCCGTGACGCGCTGCCCAAGCTGGTCGAGGCCGTCACGGGCTCGGGCGCCCAGGTCACCTGGGTGACGGACCCCATGCACGGCAACACGATCACGTCGGCCAGCGGCTACAAGACCCGCCGCCTGTCCGACGTGCTCGACGAGGTGGCCGGCTTCTTCGAGGTGCACCGCGCCCAGGGCACCGTGCCGGGCGGGCTCCACATCGAGCTCACCGGCGACGACGTCACCGAGGTGCTGGGCGGCAGCGAGGAGATCTCCGACGAGGGCCTCGCGCTGCGCTACGAGACCCTCGTGGACCCGCGGCTCAACCACCAGCAGTCGCTGGAGCTGGCCTTCCAGGTCGCGGAGATGCTCCGCGCCTGAGGGTCAGAGGTGCGTCTGGGCCACCCGGCGGACCTCGGCGCGCCGGCCCGAGGCCAGCGCGTCGACGGGCCGGGTGCCCAGCGCGTCCTCGTGGGTGAAGAGCCACTCGATGATCTCGGGGTCGGTGAAGCCGCCGTCCGAGAGCAGCACGATGGTGCCGCGCAGCGTCGGGATGACGATCGAGCCGCCCGGGTCGGCGTCGTCGCCGTCGTCGCCCGCGCGGGGCCTCCGGTCGGGGTCGGGCACGACGAAGCGGGCCGGGACCTGGAAGGTGGTGCCGGGTCCGCGCTTGATCCCGACGAGGTGCCGGTCCTGAACGAGGCGGCGCGTCTTGCCGAGGTCGATGTCGAGCACCTCGGCGAGGTCGGGCAGGGTCAGCCAGTCGTCGACGAGGTCGTCGAGACGGGCAGCGGTTTCACTCACGCCCACAAGCCTAAGCCGTGACCGGGGTGCGCAGGGCGACGGGCGCCGGGCGGGCGTCCCCGTCGTGGGTGCTAAGGCCGGGTGAACTCCCGGCAACGATCGTGCAACGGTGCGACACCCGCGCGTGGTGGGCTCCGCCGTGGGCCCGTCTCACCCGCTTAGACTCGGCCCCGTGGCCATGGTGACGACGGACCCCCTGCTCGGCCGCCTGGTCGACGGGCGGTACGAGGTACTCGAGCGTGTTGCTCGCGGCGGCATGGCCACGGTCTACCGTGCGCTCGACCGCCGCCTGGACCGGGAGGTGGCCCTCAAGGTCATGCACCCGCACCTGGCGGAGGGTGCCGAGGCGAACGACTTCCTCTCGCGCTTCCGGCGGGAGGCGCGCGCAGCCGCGGGCCTCACCCACCACGGCGTGGTGGCGGTCTTCGACCAGGGGCTCGACGGCGAGACCAGCTACCTCACGATGGAGTACGTACCCGGCACCAACCTGCGCCGGGAGATCCGCAACGGTGGGATGACCGTCCGGCGGGCGTTCGCGATCCTCGAGCAGGTGCTCGCCGCGCTCTCCGTGGCGCACCGCAAGGGCGTGGTCCACCGCGACATCAAGCCGGAGAACGTGCTGATCACCGCGGAGAGCGGGCAGGTCAAGGTTGCCGACTTCGGCCTGGCGCGTGCCGTCACGGAGGTGACGTCGACCTCGACGGGCACCGTCCTCGGCACGGTCGCCTATCTCGCCCCGGAGGTCATCTCCACGGGCAGGTGCGACGCCCGCGCGGACGTGTACGCCGTGGGCATCCTCGCCTTCGAGATGCTGACGGGCCGGCTGCCGCACCCGGGGGACACCCCGATCCAGATCGCGTTCGCGCACGTCAACAACGACGTGCCCCGGCCGTCGTCGCTCGCGCCCCAGCTCGGCCCCGCCGTTGACGACATGGTGTGCTCGTTCGCGGCCCGTAACCCCGACGGGCGGCCCATGGACGCGGCCGCAGCCCTCGAGGTGCTGCGCGGTGTGCGGCACTCGCTGCCCGACGGCGTGCTCGACTCGGTGGTCGGAGATCCCGCGGCCGCGGCTGCTGCGGCTGCCGCGTCGGACGGTGGCCCGGCGTCGGGCACGGTCGCTCCCGCGCGGGGGATGCCGCCGACGACGGCGATGCCTGCCGTGGGCGGCCCCGCAGAAGGTGCCCGCCAGGGCACCATGCCCACGACGATGCTCCCGGGCCGGCCCGGCCCGTACTACGGCACGCCCGGCCAGCACGCCGCTCCTGGCGTCTACGGGCAGCAGCCCGGGTACCCGGGCCAGGCGATGGTCCCGGCGGACCGGCGCCCGGCAGGGCTCACGGCGGGGGGCGCCCCGCCGGAGACGCCGCGTCTCGACAAGAAGCGGGCGACCGGCACGATCGTCACCGCGATCGTGCTGCTGGTCCTGCTGATCGCCCTCTTCGGGTGGATCCGGAGCCAGGCGGTGAGCACGGCGACCGTGCCCGACGGGCTGACCGGCCTGCCGGTGGCCGAGGCGGAGTCGAGGCTCGAGGCCGTGGGGCTCGTCGTGGCGAAGGCGGAGCAGCACGACGCCACGGTGGCCGAGGGCTCGGTGATCTCCACCGACCCGGCCTCGGGCGCCACGCTGAACGAGGGCGAGACCGTCGAGCTCCTGGTGTCGCTCGGTGTCGACCTGATCGAGGTCCCCACCGGGGTGGTGGGCAAGATGCAGGACGCCGCGAGCAGGGCGCTTCAGGACGCCGGCTTCATGCTGGGCACCGCTACCTCGACGAACGACGACGCGATCCCCGAGGGACAGGTGATGGCGGTCTCAGGCCCGGAGGGCGCCGTCGAGGAGGGGGCCTCGCTGGAGCGCGGCACCACCCTCACGCTCACCGTCTCCGCAGGCCCTCCGCCGGTCGCCGTGCCCCAGGTGGTGGGGACCGCCGTCGAGGTGGCCCGGAAGACCCTGGAGGACCTGGGTCTCCGGGTGGAGGTCATCGAGGAGGCCTCGAACGACCACGAGGCAGGCCATGTCGTGGCGCAGGACCCGGAGAACAGTACCCAGGTCCGCCGTGGCGACCCGGTGACTCTCCTGGTCTCCACCGGGCCGGTGCAGGTCGAGGTGCCCAGCGTGGTCGACCTGTCGCGCGAGGAGGCCAGGACCGCGCTGGAGGCCGCGGGGTTCGTCGTCGAGGTGGAGGACTGGACCTTCGCCTTCACGGGCGACAAGGTCGGTCGCCAGGTCCCGGGCGCCGGCGAGACTGCGAACGAGGGCAGCACCGTGACGATCGCCGGCTTCTGACCAGCGGCGTCAGGCCGCCCGGTCCACGGCCGCGTGCGCCAGGTCGGCCAGCACCGTACGCCCGGGCTCGGCCAGGCCGGCGGCAGCCAGGCGCACGTGGGCACGGGTGGCCAGCTCGTCGATGACCGCCTCGACGGCGTCGAGGGCCCCCGAGCCGACGATCGTGCCGCGGAGCTCGGCCACGGCGTCGTCGGTCAGGGCGGGGTCGCCGAGGCGGCGCGTCACGAGGCCCCGCCCCGCGTCGTCGGTCCCGGCCATCGTGCGGGCCATGAGGACCGTGCGCTTGCCCTCGCGCAGGTCGTCCCCGGCGGGCTTGCCGGTCACTGCCGGGTCGCCGAAGACGCCCAGGACGTCGTCGCGCAGCTGGAACGCCTCGCCGAGCGGCAGGCCCGCGGCGCGCACCGCCTCGACCCGCTCCGGCGACGCCCCGGCCAGCACCGCGCCGAGGGCCAGGGGCGCCGCGACCGAGTAGGTCGCCGACTTGGCGCGCAGCACGGCACGGGCCCGCTCCTCGTCCGACGCGGGGTCCGCGCCCCACGGCTCGGCCTGCACCAGCACGTCCAGGTACTGACCGACGACCACCTCGCTCTGCATCGCGTCGAACGTGGCGCGGGCGGCGCGGGCGACGCCGTTGGGGAGGCCGTCGAGCGCGGCGCTCAGCTCGCGCTGGGCGGCGACGAGCACCAGGTCGCCCAGGAGGATGGCAGCGGCCTCGCCGAACGCGTCGCTCCCGCCGGCCCACCCGGCGACCACGTGCCGCGCGGCGAAGGCGCGGTGCGCGGTGGGACGGCCACGTCGCGTGTCGGAGTTGTCCATGACGTCGTCGTGCAGGAGGGCGGCCGCCTGGAAGAGCTCGAGCGCGGCGCCCACCCGGACCGCCGCGGTGCGGGCCGCGTCGTCCCCGTCGAGGGGCCCGGCGCCGCCGTGCGCGCGGAACGACCAGTAGCAGAACGCGGCGCGCAGCCGCTTGCCGCCCAGCAGGAGGTCGGCGGCCTGGTCGGTGAGGGCCTTGGCTCCCGCGCCGATCCGCTCCACCTCGGTCGCGAGGGCGTCGAGGTGCGCGCGGACCGCGGAGTCGACGTCGGTGCGGAGGTTCTCGAGGTCGACGAGCGCCGCCGCGGCGGCCGGCGCTGCGGGGGAGTGGGCTGCGAGGGAAGGCACGGTCCCAGCCTAGGCCGCGAGGCGCGGTGCTCGCGGGCGTGGGGCGGTGTGACGCGTGACCTGTTCCTGGCGGTCAGGGCGCGGCGGGTGCCAGGACCGTGCCGGTGACGGTCACCAGGCGGCGTGCGCCGTCGTCCAGGATGCCGACGAGGAGCGACTCCGTGGCGGTGCCGGCGTCTGTGGGCGACTGCCGGGTGTAGGCCGCCTGGGCCGTGAGGCCGGTGGCGTCCGGCGCCTCCACGGGCGCGAACCCCTGACCGCCGAGGGACGCGGCGAACTGGTCCAGGACCTCCTGCGGGGTGAGCGACGAGGTGAGGTTCATGGTGATCTGCGTCTGCGGCGGGACCGACCCCTCGGAGGGCTGCGCGGACGTGGCGAGCAGCGTGGCCGACGCCGGCACCGGCAGCAGCTCCTGGGGGAACCCGGGAACATACCTGCCGACCGCGGAGGACGGGTCGAACGCCGGCAGGGACGCGACGGCATCCTGCCCGACGACGGCGTCCTCGCCCTCGGCGGCCGGCTCACCGCACGCGGCGGCCGTCAGGGCGACGACGACCGCCACCAGCACGGCGCTCCGCGCCCGGGCGGGCAGGCGGGGGGCACGAGAGGCGGGACGCGGGTCGACGGTGCGGGCTGGCACGAGGCACACCGTACCCGGACCGACCCGCGCGACCACAAGGCGGGGCGCGGAGCCCGACCACAAGCGCGGACGCCTCCACAACGGCCGTCCCACCCGGCCGCGCGGCGGCCGGGCGGGTGGGATCGGGGCATGACAACAGCCACGGTGCGGGTCGGCGGACCCCAGGACCTCCTCGCATACATCCCCTTCCGGCTCGGGTTCCGGCCCCAGGACTCCCTCGTCGTCGTCAGCCTCCGCGGACCGAGACGCTCGGTCGGGCTCGTCGCCCGCGTCGACCTCGACGACCTCACGCTCGCCCCGCCGGTCGGGGCCGGGCCGGCGGGGGCCGGGCCGGCGGGGACAGGTGGGGCTGGGACAGACGGACCCGGGGAGCCGGGCGGGGGCGGGGAGCCGGGCGGGGCGGGGCTCGCGGACTGGCTCGTCGAGCACACGGTCGCGGACGGTGCGGACCGGGCGGTCGTGGTCGTGTACACGGCAGCCGACCTCGACGGGCGTCCCCGCGGCGCCGAGCGGCGGGCCGTCGACCTCGTCCGCGCCCGTCTCGACCGGGTGCTGCCGGGCACCGAGGCGTGGGTCGTGGCTCCCACCGGGTACCGCGCCCTGGGCTGCACCGACCAGGTCTGCTGCCCGCCTGGCGGTCGGCCGCTCACGCAGATCGAGGGCAGCAGAGTCAGCGCCGGCATGGTCCTCGAGGGACGTACCGTCGCCCCCAGCCGGGCGGAGCGGTACGCCATCCGGCCTGCGGCCACGGAGGCGCGGGCCCAGGCGAGCCGGGCCGCGGGCCGCTGGCAGCAGCAGCACGACCGGATCGTCGTGGCGGCGGCCGGCACGGGCCCGGACGCGGCCCGTGCGGTGCGGTCGCTCAGCCAGAGGGGCGCGGAGGTGCTCGACCTGTGGCGCACCCTCACCCGGCAGGCCGCGGTGGAGCCGGGGCAGCAGGTGGTCCTGGCCCCCGTCCTTCTGGGCAGGCTGGCGGCGGGGCTCTCGGACACCTGGATCCGCGACGCGGTCCTCCTGAGCCTCGTCCCGGGCACCGAGGAGCTGGCGAGCGCCACGGCCAGGCGTCAGGCGGATCCCGCACGGGACGCCGCGATCGGTTCCGTGATGGCCCGGATCGTCGACCCGGGCGTCGGGGAGCAGCCCGACCGGCGCCTCACGGCCCCGGCGTGCGTGGTCCTCGAGGCGGTCGTGGCCCATGTGCCGCGCCGGCGCTGGGCGCCCGCGTGCCTCCTCCTCGGGCTGCTGTCGTGGTGGGACGGCGACGGCGGAGGGGCGGGCGAGCGGGTGACGGAGGCGCTCCGGGCCGAGCCGGGATACCGGCTCGCGGTCCTTCTGGGGAGCGCCCTGCAGGGCGGGGTGCCGCCTGGTTGGGTGGGACGGGTGTACCGGGAGGAGGAGGAGTCGCGGGGCAGGGAGGCGGCGCCCCGCCCGTCGCTGGGCGCTCGGGCCGGCTGACCGGCGAGAAGAGCCCGGGCTCGGGGTGGCGCCGGGCTGAGCGCCACCCCGAAGTCGGGTAGCGTCGGGAGACATGACGATCGTCGTGGGCCACCTGGCCACCCCCGAGGGCCGGGAGGCGCTGAGCGCCGCAGTCGAGGAGGCGCGGCAGCGCGGTCTGCCGCTGGTGGTGGTGACCACCGGCAAGGGCGCGGAGGACGGTTCGGACGCCGGCCTGGGTGAGCTCACCGGCGGCCTCGAGCAGTCCGGCCTCCAGGTGCGGGTCGTCCCGGGTACCGGCGACCTCGCGGACGACCTCGTCCGCGCGGCGACGGACACCGGCGCCGAGCTGGTGGTCATCGGGCTGCGCCGCCGGAGCCCTGTCGGGAAGCTGATCCTCGGCGCGGGAGCCCAGCGGATCCTCATCGAGGCGCCGTGCCCGGTGCTGACCGTCAAGGTCTGAGAACGGGAATTCCCGGGTGCCCCCGACCGTTGTCAGGGGAACAAGAATTCTCCCGGACTGCGAGGTCAGGCACGTACCGCAAGGTGATAATCCGCACGGATTCGCCCGGATCGTCGTGCCGAGGCGGCGCGGACGGCTCCCGACGGTACAATATCTCTTGTCCGCCGGCGGCTGAAGAAGATCCGGTGAAGGCCCCGACGGCGGTACGCCGCCCCCTCGATTACCGAAAGGTCGGTTTGTGGCGCCCACTTCCGTGAAAGATCCCCAGAACGTCGCCCCTGTTCGTGACGCTGCGCGCGACAATCTGCCCCGCGAGTTCGAGCACCCCGCGCTGAAGGAACTGCTCGACAGCGGCGTGGCTGCCGGGCGCGTGGAGGCCGAGAACTTCCGCACCGCGTGCGAGACAGCGCAGATCGCTGACGCCAAGCGGCTGAAGGCCGTGCTCCGCGCTCTTGCGAACGCCGGCGTCGAGGTGGGAGTGCCGACCGCGACCAAGGTGGCCGCGGCTTCTGCCGCGCGCTCCACCACCGTCGCGGCGAAGGCCCCCGCCGAGGGGGAGGCCGCGACGGGCACGACACGGCGCACCACCCGTACCTCCGCGTCGACGAGCCGTGCGGCGGCCAAGTCCCGCACCTCCGCGGCCAAGGGCGCCGAGGTCGCTCCCGAGCCCGAGGTCGTCGAGGAGCCCAAGAAGCCCGCGACGCGCCGCAAGGCTGCCCCGAAGGCCGGCGACGCCAAGGCCCCCGCCAAGGGTGCCAAGGGCAAGGCCAAGGGCGACGACGAGGAGCTCGAGGACGTCCCCATCGAGGAGCTCGAGGCAGACATCGAGGTCGACGACGTCGAGATCCCGGCCGGGACCGACGAGGCGGCCGTCGTCGCGCCCGTGGTGGCGGCGAAGGTCGAGGCCGACGAGGACACGGGCTTCGTGGTGTCCGACGCGGACGAGGACGACGCCCCCGTCCAGCAGGTCGTGACCGCCGGGGCTACGGCGGACCCGGTCAAGGACTACCTGAAGCAGATCGGTAAGGTCGCGCTGCTGAACGCCGAGCAGGAGGTCGAGCTCGCCAAGCGGATCGAGGCCGGCCTGTTCGCCGAGGAGCGCCTCGCGTCCCAGACGTTCGACCGGGCCGACCCCGACCAGCGGCGCATGGAGCGCGACCTCAAGTGGATCGCGCACGACGGCAAGCGCGCGAAGAACCACCTGCTCGAGGCGAACCTGCGTCTGGTGGTCTCGCTCGCGAAGCGTTACACGGGTCGCGGCATGCTGTTCCTGGACCTGATCCAGGAGGGCAACCTCGGTCTGATCCGCGCGGTCGAGAAGTTCGACTACACCAAGGGCTACAAGTTCTCCACGTACGCCACCTGGTGGATCCGTCAGGCGATCACTCGCGCCATGGCCGACCAGGCCCGCACCATCCGCATCCCGGTGCACATGGTCGAGGTCATCAACAAGCTGGCCCGCGTCCAGCGCCAGATGCTCCAGGACCTGGGCCGCGAGCCCACGCCGGAGGAGCTGGCCAAGGAGCTGGACATGACCCCCGAGAAGGTGGTCGAGGTCCAGAAGTACGGCCGCGAGCCCATCTCGCTGCACACGCCCCTCGGTGAGGACGGCGACAGCGAGTTCGGTGACCTCATCGAGGACTCCGAGGCCGTGGTCCCGGCGGACGCCGTGTCGTTCACGCTGCTCCAGGAGCAGCTGCACCAGGTGCTCGACACGCTGTCCGAGCGGGAGGCCGGCGTGGTCTCCATGCGGTTCGGCCTGCAGGACGGCCAGCCCAAGACGCTGGACGAGATCGGCAAGGTCTACGGCGTGACGCGCGAGCGCATCCGCCAGATCGAGTCCAAGACGATGTCGAAGCTGCGGCACCCGTCGCGGTCGCAGGTTCTGCGCGACTACCTGGACTGACGTCCGGAAGCTGATGCGAGAAGGCCCCGCTCACCGAGCGGGGCCTTCTCCCATGGAGCGGGTCAGTCGAAGTGGCAGAACACGTCGCCGGTGATGATCCCCGCGATCGGCTCGCCGAGGATCTCAGCGGCGTCCTGAGCGTCGTGGGCGTCCGCGTAGTACAGGGGGACGCCCCACTTGTAGACGTCGGGTCCGGTGACCTCCGGAAGGAGCTGCTCGTGGGCGGCCGACTGGCACTCGAGCGGGGTGCTGATCGCCGTAAGGCCCTCGGGGGCGACGGTCGCGACCCGTGCCTCGGCCTCGACCAGCTCGTCGGGGTCGAGGGAGACGGCGACCCAGACCACGGTGAGCGGATTGGTGCTCCCGGTGATCGCCACCTCCTCCGGGATCGGCAGGGGGATCGTGGCTGTGGCTGTGGCTGTGGCCGATGCGTCGGTGGTCGGTGCCGACGACGCGCTGGGAGACGACGGGAGCGGCTCGGATGCTGTCGGGCTCTCGGTGCAGCCGGCGACGGCAAGGACGCTGAGCGCGACGGCAGCGGCCGCTACCAGGGATTTCCTCATGCCCCGGAAGGTAGCAGCGCTCCCCGGACAGGACGACGGCCCGCCCCCTGGGCGGGCCGTCGACGTGTGTGGTCTGGGTGCGCGAGCGCCTGGCGTCAGGCCTTGCCGTGCTCGGCGAGGAGGCGGTCGGTCTCGTCCTGGACGTGCTTGGCGACGCCAGAGTACGCAGCGGCGTGCGCACGGCCGTGGTGGCCGCAGAAGAGCAGCTCGCCCACGGGGAGAACGACGCGGACGTAGGCCTGGGCACCACAGCGGTCGCAGCGGTCGGCGGCGGTGAGCGGTTCGGTCGTCATGGTGGTCACGTCTCCATCCAACCATCCAGGGCCGCGGTCCATGCCGACCGAGGTCGCCGGTTCGCTGCGAGCATAGCGGCGCGTGTCACAGTCCGGGTACGGCGTACCGGGCAATTGCGCTAAGAGGGAAATAATCGCCATGGCCTCGCGCTGCCCGCCCCGTGGAGCGCCTCACCTGGTGTGTGGGTGGGTTCGTCTACGCTGGGCGCCGTGACCACCACCTCCGAGTCGAGCTACACCGCACGCCACCTGTCCGTCCTCGAGGGCCTCGAGGCGGTGCGCAAGCGACCCGGCATGTACATCGGCACCACCGACTCCCGCGGCCTGATGCACTGCCTCTGGGAGATCATCGACAACTCGGTGGACGAGGCGCTCGGCGGTCACGCCACGCAGATCGACGTGGTGCTGCACGCGGACAGCTCGGTCACGGTGCGTGACGACGGGCGGGGCATCCCGGTCGACATCGAGCCCAAGACCGGCCTGACGGGCGTCGAGGTGGTCTACACCAAGCTGCACGCGGGCGGGAAGTTCGGCGGCGGCTCGTACCAGGCGTCGGGCGGCCTGCACGGGGTGGGCGCGTCCGTGGTGAACGCGCTGTCGTCGCGCCTCGACGTCGAGGTGGACCGCGGCGGCAAGACCTACCGCATGACGTTCCACCGTGGTGAGCCGGGCAACTTCGCGGACCCGGCGGACGGGCCGTCGCCCGACGCGCCGTTCCAGCCATTCGTCGATCACTCGGAGCTCGCCGTCGTCGGCAAGGTGGCCCGAGGCCGCACCGGGACGCGGGTGCGGTACTGGGCCGACCGGCAGATCTTCCCGAAGAACGCGGTCTTCAGCTACGACGAGCTGGTCACGCGTGCGCGGCAGACCACCTTCCTGGTGCCCGGTCTGGAGATCCGTGTGCGCGACGAGCGCGGCCTCCCCGGCACGCCGGGCGAGGGCGGTCCGCACGAGGAGGTCTTCAAGCACACCGGCGGCACCGTCGACTTCGTCGAGTTCCTGGCGCCGGACTCGCCGGTCACGGCCACGTGGCGCCTGACGGGCGTGGGCACGTTCACGGAGACCGTCCCGGTCCTGGACGAGCGTGGTCACATGTCGCCGCAGGCGGTCCAGCGCGAGTGCGAGGTCGACATCGCGGTGCGCTGGGGCACCGGCTACGAGACCGAGATCCGCTCGTTCGTGAACATCATCTCGACGCCCAAGGGCGGCTCGCACATGGCCGGCTTCGAGCAGGGCCTGCTCAAGGTGCTCCGCAAGGCCGTGGAGACCAACGCGCGCCGGCTGAAGATCTCCGCCAAGGAGGGCGCCGACCGCATCGAGAAGGACGACGTGCTGGCGGGTCTCACGGCTGTCGTCACGGTCCGCCTGGCTGAGCCGCAGTTCGAGGGCCAGACGAAGGAGGTCCTCGGCACGGCGCCGGTGCGGGCCATCGTCACGCGCGTGATCGAGAAGGAGGTCAACGCGATCCTGACCTCCACGAAGCGCGACGAGAAGACGCAGGCGTCCCTCCTGCTCGACAAGATCGTCGCCGAGATGCGGGCGCGGGTCTCGGCCCGCAAGCAGAAGGAGATCTCGCGCCGTAAGAACGCGCTGGAGACCTCGTCCCTGCCGGCGAAGCTCGCGGACTGCCGCAGCGACGACGTCGAGCGCTCCGAGCTGTTCATCGTCGAGGGCGACAGCGCGCTCGGCACGGCCAAGCTCGCTCGCTCCAGCGACTTCCAGGCCCTGCTGCCGATCCGCGGCAAGATCCTGAACGTCCAGAAGGCGTCGGTCAGCGACATGCTCCGCAACACGGAGTGCGCGGCGATCATCCAGGTGATCGGCGCAGGCTCGGGCCGGTCCTTCGACCTCGAGGCGGCCCGCTACGGCAAGATCGTGCTGATGACCGACGCCGACGTCGACGGGGCGCACATCCGCACCCTGCTGCTGACGCTGTTCTACCGCTACATGAAGCCCTTGGTCGAGGCCGGGCGGGTGTACGCGGCGGTGCCGCCCCTGCACCGCGTCGAGGTCGTCGGCAGCGGCCGGAAGGCGAACGAGTACATCTACACGTACTCGGAGGCGGAGCTGCAGGCGACCCTCCGCAAGCTCGACAAGGCCGGGCGGCGCTACAAGGAGGACATCCAGCGCTACAAGGGCCTGGGCGAGATGGACGCCGACCAGCTGGCCGAGACCACCATGGACCCGCGTCACCGCACGCTGCGCCGCGTCACGGCGTCCGACGTCGAGGCCGCCGAGCGGGTGTTCGAGCTGCTGATGGGGTCCGACGTGGCGCCGCGCAAGGAGTTCATCATCGCGGGCGCGGACGAGCTGGACCGCAACCGCATCGACGCGTGACCTGCGGCACACAGCGGCGTCGGCATACAGCGGCGCCGTTCGTGAGACGACCCTGCCCGGCGGGCGGACGACGACCTAGGCTTGGCGCGTGATGATCTCGACCTTCCGCGCCCGTACGCTGCCGCTCGCCCTCACCGCCCTGCTGACGGCGGGCCTGCTGGCCGGCTGCTCAGCCACCACCGAGGACACGGCCGTCGAGCCGTCGGTCAGCGCTTCCGCGGACGCGTCGGCCTCGTCCGCGGCCACCGACGAGGCGACGGAGTGGTCGTACGCCGGCGAGACCGGCCGCACGGCTCTCGAGCTGCTGCTGGAGTCCGACCCCTCGGCCGAGATCAGCGGCGAGGGTGAGATGGCCTACGTGACCGGCATCGACGGCCGCGTCGCCGACCAGGCCGCGAACGAGTTCTGGGCGCTGTACGTCGACGGCGAGATGGCGACGGTCGGGGCGGGAGCGCTCGTGACCGAGGACGGACAGGAGATCACATGGAAGCTCGAGACGTTCTGATGACCGGCGCGGCGCGCGACCTCACCGCACGGGACCTCCTCGCCCGCTGGTGGCGGCCGGCCCTCGCGATCGTCGCGCTGGGCGCCGCCGTGGGCTGGCGCTTCGTGCGCGAGGACGTGGGCGCGCCGCCGAACCTCGAGCTGCTCACCGCCGCCACGTTCTTCGCGGCCGTGCTGCTGCGCCACCGCGTGGCGCTGCTGGTGCCGCTGGCCGCCGTCGCGCTGAGCGACGTGCTGCTCGGCAACTCGTCGATCCTGCTCTTCACCTGGACGGCCTGGGCGGTCGTGGGGGTGGCGGCGCTGCTCGGCCGCCGGACGACCGGCGTGCGCCGGTACGGCGCGGCGATCGGCCTCGGGCTGGGCGGGTCGGTCTGGTTCTTCCTGTGGACCAACTTCGGTGTCTGGCTCCTCGGCCGCGAGGCCTACTACGCGCCGGGCCTCGACGGGCTGCTCGCCAGCTACGCCGCGGGCCTGCCCTTCCTGCGCACGATGCTGCTGGGCAACCTCGTGCTCCTGCCCCTCGCCGCGGCCGCCGTCGGCGTGGTGGAGCGCCTGGAGCGCCGGGTCCCGCAGCTCGCCCCGGCCGCTCAGCCCAACCCGGCAGCCTGACCTCCGTCACCGCCTGACAGACCCGCCGGTCGCGAGGTACCCCTCGCGGCCGGCGGGTCTGCTCTGTCTCCAGCAGTTCGCGGTCTCCAGCAGTTCGCGCGGGGTTGTTGCCCCGTTCATCCAGGGTTAGTCCGGTTTGCCTAGATTCGCCTGGTCCGCAGGTCGATCGAAAGGGCTGGAGCCATGGCGAACATCAACGTGACGTATGCCGACATGCAGGACGCGGCGAAGCGCATCACCGCTGGTCAGGCGGAGATGGAGACCAAGCTCCGCGAGCTCAAGAACCTGGTCGACCAGCTCGTGAACGGCGGATACGTGACCGACAAGTCCTCGGTGGCCTTCAACTCCGCGTACGGCGAGTTCAACACGGGCGCGACGCAGTGCATCGGCGGCCTCGAGGGCATCTCGCAGTACCTCGACGCGGCGGCCGAGGCGCTCCGCGGCACCGACGAGGAGCTGGCCAAGGCCCTCAACAAGTAGTCCCGCCGAGCCACTGCGAGAGGGGCACCCCCGGTGAGCGACCTTGTCGTCACGAAGATCGCCGTCGACGACGCCGCCGAGCAGATCAAGAAGATCGTCGCGGAGTTCGAGGGCGCGAACAAGCAGCGCGACGAGAACGCCGAGATCTGGGGGCACCCGCAGGTCCGGTCGGCGATGTACGACTTCGTCGAGGACTGGTGGGTCAAGCGCGAGAAGCTCACCGGGAACCTCAAGGACCTGCAGAAGAAGATGGAACAGGCCGCCCAGGCCTGGACGGACCTCGAGATCGAGCTGTCGAAGTCGCTCGAGCCCCCGGCAGGCGCGTGATGGCCGCGCGCACCCGGGAATGGCACCTCGTCGGTTACGACCGCGACCCCGTCCCCAGCGAAGGCAGCGCCCTGGACGACGTCATCCAGTACTACGGCAAGCTCGCCGACATGATGTCGACCGAGGCGCGGGTCCTCAAGCAGATCGGTGACGGCGACACCACGCTGCTCCAGGGCGTGTCTGCCGACGCGATGCGCAAGCGCGCCGGGGAGTCCCACGACGCCCTGCGCAAGGCCGCGGACCGGTACGAGCAGATGCAGGCCGCGCTCGTCGAGTACCAGCCCGAGCTCGCGCACGCGCGCTCGGAGACGGGCTTCGCCGTCAAGGACGCCGAGGACGCGGTCGCCGCGCAACGGACCGCGGACGGCATGCCGGACCCGCGCCCCGAGGGCGAGGAGCCCCTCACCCCCGAGGAGGAGAAGCAGTCCGCCGCCCGTGGCACGGCGCTGGAGGGCGCCGCCGAGGCGCTCGCCAAGGCCAAGGAGCGCGCCCGGGTCGCCATGGAGCGGTTCGACGGCGCCGCGCGCCGGGCCGCCGACGCGATCCGCAAGGACTGGCACACCGACGGCCTGCACGCCAGCGGCTGGGACAAGTTCGTCCACGGGTTCAACAAGTTCCTCAAGGGGCTCGTCGAGATCCTCGGCTACATCGGCCTGGCGCTCGCGGTCCTGAGCGTCCTCATACCCGGCGTCGGCTTCCTGACCGTCACAGCGCTGGTGGCGGGCGCGATCTCCGTGGTGGCCAACATCATCCTCGCCGCCCAGGGCGAGGGGAGCTGGCTGGCGGTCGCCCTCGGCATCGTCGGGCTGGGGCTGTACGCGTTCTCCGCGTTCGCCACGCGGGCCGCGACCAAGGGACTCCTGGGCGTGCACGGGGCGGCCCGGTCCGGGATGGTCGACGAGATCGCTCACCTGCGTCTCCTGCGGAACTGGGCACCTCAGTTCCAGAGGTCGACCGGCTACCAGCAGTTCCGGAACGTCCCGCACCTCGACGCGCGGCTCGGGCGGCTGGACGACCTCAGCGCGTTCCTGAAGAAGAACCCGGTCAAGCCGGAGTGGTTCCGCACGAGGCACCCCGACTACCTGAAGTTCGACAGGGCCCGGTTCGCGGACCCCCGCGGCAACTGGCGGATCGACAAGGTGTTCGGCGTGGACCGAGCCGTCGACTGGAAGACGTGGAGCGCAGGGGTGTCCAAGATCCTGCCGAGCGTGGGGCCCATGGGCGGCCCGACAGCCTGGATGTACGCGGGCGGCTTCTCCCAGAAGCTCGCCGGGTGGAGCTTCGCGGGGTTCGGCATCGGCGGCACGCCCTCCTACCTGAACAGCCTGGCGGGCCGTCCCGACCTCCGCAGCGGCACGCTGCTGACCGACGCGAACTACGCCGGGTTCTACTCGGGGCAGAACCTGTGACCGGGCCCTGGTCCTGGTCGGTGGAGGTGGACCCCGGCCGCTGGCTGGTCGTGCCTCAGGAAGCACCCGCGCCGTGGGTGGCGGCCGTGGTCGCCGCGACCCGCGAGACGATCGCCGCGTTCGTCACCGAGCAGACCGGGCCGGAGGGGCCCGACGCGCTCGGCTCGCCCGAGATCACCCGGATGTGCGAGGAGGCGGTCGCAAACCTGTGCGCGTTCGCCGACGGGGTCGGGCCGGGCGGCGGCGTCGTCGCGGCGGTCGGGCTCCTCGACCGCACACCGGTGCCGGTCCTCGTCGCCGTCGACGTCGCGGAGGACGGCGCGGAACCGGCCGACCTGCTCGCCCTGTGCGGGGCGAGCGGCGGCAGCCCCGTGGAGGACCCGCGGGTGGAGCACCTCGACCTGCCCGACGGCGACGGCGTGCGCGTCGTGCGGCTCGACGTGGGGGAGAGGTCCGGCGACGTGTGGGCGAGCGTGGCGCTCGGCCGTCGCGTCGAGCACCCGGACGCCGTCATCGACACGCTCCTCGTCTGGCGCACCACCGACCTGGTCCTCCTGCCCGCGATGGTCGAGCTGCTCGACGAGCTGCTGGCCGCGGTGCACGTCGCAAGGAGCGACGCATGACTCTCGACGCCCGCCCCACCGACGCCTGGGTCTTCCTCCTGCCACCCGGCTGGGCCCGCTTCCCCGTCGGCGAGGGCCGGGAGCGCGAGCTCGACGAGGCGATCGAGTCCGTCGTCGTACGGGCCCTGCCCGCCGACCTGCCCCGCGACACCGCCGAGCCGTACCGGCGCCTCCTGCGTGAGCGCCTGCACCAGGGCATCGCTGCCGCCGGGGCGGAGGGCGCGAACGCCGTCTACCTGCCGTACGACACCTTCGAGGGGGTTGTCCTGCCCTGCTCGCTCGTGGAGCTCGAGCTCACGACGGACGCCGGGACGGACCCGCGGGAGATCGTCTCGAGCGTCCTGGCGGACGGCTACGAGGACAGCGAGGCCGTCGAGGTCGACGGCCGCCCCGGCGTGCGGGTCGTCTCCACGCTCCACGAGGTCGAGCAGGACGACGACCTGCCCATGGTGTCCAGCCGGCAGGTGCTCTACGGCCTCAACCGCGACGAGGACGCGGGGGAGTGGCTGGTCCTGTCCTTCCACGTGGTGTGGACCACCGCGGAGACCGAGCGCCTCGCCGACACGCTGGTCCTGTTCTTCGACGCCCTCATGGGCACCTTCCGCTGGGCCGGCCCGGGCGCACAGCCCGGCGCAGCCTCTCCCGGCGGGTCCGTGCCCGGGTCCGCCCCTGCTCCCGGCCCCGTGGCCGACGACGCCTGACCTCACCTTCTTCTGCCCTCGATTCGGAGCAACCGTGCGTCCCACCGCCGCCGGCCGGCTCGCCGTCATCACGGCCGCCGCCTGCCTCGCCCTCACTCTCACCGCGCTGACGGCCGCTCCCGCCGCGGCGGCCCCCGCCGGGCCCGCCGCGAGCCTGCGGTCGGCCGAGCAGGAGGACGTCACCTACTACGTCGTCCCCACGATCACCGACGGTGAGCCGGAGTTCCTCTTCGAGATCGCCCAGCGGTTCCTCGGCGACGGCAACCGGTACCAGGAGATCTTCGACCTCAACGAGGGCCGTATCCAGCCCGACGGCCTCGCGCTCACCGACCCGTCGGTCCTCCTTCCCGGGTGGGTCCTGGTCATGCCCGACGGCGCGGACGGTCCCGGCCTTGAGTCCGGTCCCCTCCCGACCGCGCTCGTGACGCCGCGCACCCCCCGGCTGTCGCCCGCCCCGGGCAGCGAGGAGTCGAGAGCGGGTACGGCGACCCCGGAGGACGACGGCGCGACGTCGTCCGCCGAGCCCAGCGGCACCGAGGAGACCTCGCCCGGCGAGGCGGCCGGCGGCGGCACGTCCGAGGGTGACGGAGGCTCCCCGGTCCTCCTCGTCGTCCTGGCCCTGCTCGTGCTCGCGGCGCTCGCGGCCGGCGTCTGGTACCTGCTGCGCCGTCGGGCCGCCGCCGCGGCCGAGGAGCCGTTCGACGACAGCCTCCTGCGCCCCGACACGTCGTCGTCCTGGATGGTGGACCGGGCGCTGCGCGTCCTGGTCGCCTCGTGCGAGCGCGACGGGACGGACGTCCCCCGCCTGGCGGGAGTGTTCGTCGAGGGGTCCGGGCTGCGGCTGCGGCTCGCCGGGCCGGTCTCGCCCGCGCCGGTGCCGTGGGTCGCGTCGGAGGACGGGCAGAGCTGGGCCGCCCCGCTGGCGCGGCTCCAGTCGGCCCCCGCGTCGGAGGAGCCGACGACGCGGTTCGCCCGGCTCGTGACCGTCGGCATGGCCGAGACGGGCCGGGTGCTCGTCGACTTCTCCGCGGCGCGCGGGACCATCAGCCTCGACGGCCCGACCCGGGCCAAGCACGAGGTGCTGCGCCGGTGGCTCGGCGAGCTGACGGCGAACCCGTGGTCGGACGACCCGCGCGTCGTGGTGGTGGGCAACGGGATGCCGCAGCAGGAGTCGGTGGAGCACCTCGCGCACCTGGAGCAGCTCGTCCCCGAGCTGGAGAGCGAGGGCCACGGGGTGCTCGTGCTCGCGCAGGCGCCGTCGACGGCCCAGCAGGCGATGCTCGCCCAGCGGTTCGCGAGCCCGGCGTTCCGCTGGGTCGTCGTGGTGCTGGGTGCGGTCCCGACGGCGCGGTGGCGGTTCACCGTCGACGGCGAGGGCTGGCTGCGCAGCAGCTTCCTGCCGGACGTCCGGTACGTCGACGGCCCGTCGGCACGCAAGGGCGGCAAGTGACGTGCGGGTCCACCTGACGGTCGAGCACGGGCCGCGTGCGGCTCTCGTGCTCGTGGACTCCGACGAGCGCGTCACCGCGGCCGACCTCCTGGAGCGGCTGGGCGCCGAGGTCGGCGCCCCGCGGGGCGCCGCCGCGACCGTCGACGGCAGGCCCGTCGACGCGGGCGCCGCGGCCGCCGACGCCGGGCTGAGGGACGGCGCGCTCCTCCGGTTCGGCGGCGCGCCACCGCCCGAGCCCGCCGCCGGGCCCGTCGACCTGTGCGTCACGGGCGGGGCCGGGGCGGGCACCGTCGTGCGCCTCGGCGTCGGCGAGACGGTGGTCCAGGCCGACGCCGGGCGGCTGCTGATCGACCAGCCGGCAGAGGGCGGACGCGCCCAGGTCGCCGTCGTCGTCGGGTTCGACGGCGGGGTCCGCGTGCGCCGGGTTCTCGACCCGCGCTCGGCGAGCCGGGCCGTCACGCTCGACACGCTCGACGAGCCGCTCGGCGAGGAGGAGGTCCGGTGGACCGCCGGGACGCAGCTGACCCTCGGCGGGAGCGCCCTCACGGTCCAGCCCGCGGCGCGGCCCGACGCCGACCTGCGGCCCGGCGACGGGACGCTCGACTACAACCGGCCGCCGCGGCTCCTGCCGCCGCTCAGCGGGACCAGGTTCCGGCTGCCCGCCCCGCCTCCGCCGCCCACCCGCAACCCGCTGCCGTGGCTGGCGGCGGCGATGCCCGCAGTCCTGGGCGTCGTGACGGCGCTGGTGTTCCAGTCGCCCATGTTCCTCATGCTGGCGCTCGCGTCGCCGCTCATGGCGGTGGGCTCCTGGTGGACCGCCCGCCGCAACGGGGTGCGGTCGCACCGCGACCTGCTCCGCGAGCACGCCGCAGAGCGCACCGCGCTGGAGGCCGAGGTGCTCGAGGCCGCGCGGCGGGAGCAGCACCGACGCCGGCTGTCGAGCCCCGGCGCGGCCGAGCTCCGCACCATCGCGACCACGCCGACCCGCCGGCTGTGGGAGCGGCGTCCCACCGACGCCGACCACCTCGCGGTCCGGCTCGGCCTCGCCGACGCCACCAGCCGGGTCGAGGTCGAGGACCTGAACGAGCCCGAGCACCGGCGCAAGACCCAGGCCACGCTCCCCGCCGTGCCCGTGACGGTGGGGCTGCGCGACGCGGGCGTGGTGGGGATCGCCGGACCGGGGGACTGGCCACGCAGCCGGGCGCGCTGGCTCGTCGGGCAGCTCGGCGTGCTGCAGAGCCCGCGCGACGTCCAGCTGTACGTGCTCACGTCGCCGGAGCACCTGGACGAGTGGGCGTGGGCGGCCTGGTTGCCGCACCTGCGGCCCGCGCTCGGCCAGGACACCGTCGCGACGATCGGTGCCACGACCCAGACGCTCGCGGCCAGGGTCGCGGAGCTCGGGGCGCTCGTCGCCGAGCGGCGCGCCGCGAGCGAGAAGGCGTCCGGGCGCACGACGGCGTTCGCGCCCGAGATCGTCGTGGTGCTCGACGGCGCGCGGCGGCTGCGCGCCCTGCCGGGAGTGGTGACGATCCTGCGGGACGGACCCGCGGTCGGGGTCAGCGTGGTCTGCCTCGACGGCGACGAGAAGCTGCTGCCCGAGGAGTGCACGGTCGTGGCGCACGCCCGTGCCGAGGGCGGGATGCTGCTGCGCCGTCAGAACCTCGACGACCTCGGCCGGATCCTCGTCGACGAGGTGGCGGACGACTGGTTCGAGGAGGTGGCGCGGGCCGTCGCCCCGGTGCGTGACGTGAGCGCGACCGAGTCGGAGGGGCTGATCCCGGACTCCGCGCGCCTGGTCGAGGTGCTCGGGATCGAGGACCTCGAGCCGGAGCAGGTCGTCGCCCGCTGGCGGTCCGGCAGCGGGACGACCCGAGCCGTCGTCGGCGTGTCGCTGGACGGGCCGTTCGCCCTCGACCTCGTGAAGGACGGTCCGCACGGGCTGGTGGCCGGGACCACGGGCTCGGGAAAGTCGGAGTTCCTGCAGACGGTCGTGGCCTCCCTCGCCGTGGCGAACCCGCCGGAGACCATGACGTTCGTCCTGGTCGACTACAAGGGCGGCGCCGCCTTCAGCCAGTGCGCCCTGCTGCCGCACACCGTCGGCATGGTCACGGACCTCGACTCGCACCTCGTGGAGCGCGCCCTCGACTCGCTCCGCGCCGAGCTGACCCACCGCGAGCACGTGCTCTCCGCCGCCGGCGCGAAGGACCTGGAGGACTACCTCGACGCCCAGCGCCGCGGCCACGCCGGGCCGACGCTGCCCCGGCTGCTCATCGTCATCGACGAGTTCGCCGCGATGGCCAAGGAGCTGCCGGACTTCGTGGACGGGCTGGTGAACATCGCCCAGCGCGGGCGCTCGCTCGGGATCCACCTGATCCTGGCCACGCAGCGGCCGTCGGGCGTGATCTCGCCGGCGATCCGTGCGAACACGAACCTCCGGGTCGCGCTGCGCATGACGGACACGAGCGAGTCGTCCGACGTCATCGACGCCCCCGAGGCGGCCCAGATCGCGAAGTCTCAGCCCGGTCGCGCCTACGCGCGGCTGGGGCACTCGTCGCTGGTGCCGTTCCAGGCGGCCCGGGTGGGCGGACGGCGCCTGCGCCGCACGGAGGCCGTGGAGGTCGAGCCGCCGTTCGTGGCGCGGCTGCTGCCCTCCGGGCTCGGCGAGCCGGCGCCCGCCCGGCCGCGGGCCGCTCGCCGCGTCGAGGACGACACCGACCTGTCGGCGATCGTCACCACGCTGCGCGAGGCGGCGGCGCTCGGCGGCCATCCCGTCCCGCGCAGCCCCTGGCTCCCGGCGCTGCCCGGCCTGCTCACGCTCGCCGAGCTGGGGGAGCGCGGGCAGCCTGGGAAGGGCGCGGCGCCCGGGGTGCTCGCGGAGCCAGGGGAGCTCTCAGGGCTCGCGGCGCCCGCGGCGCCTGGCACGTTCGCGTGGGGCCTGGAGGACGACCCGGGGGCGCAGCGCCAGGAGCCCGCGACGATCGACCTGGACACGTTCGGGCACCGGTATGTCGTCGGCGCCCCGGGCTCGGGCCGGTCCACGGTGCTGCGCACGACGGCGGTCGCGGCGGCCCTGGCGAACCCGGTCCGGGACCTCCACGTGTACGCCGTCGACTGCGGCAACGGCGCTCTCGCCGTCCTCGACGAGCTGCCGCACACCGGCGCCGTCGTGCAGCGCACCCAGGCCGACCGCGCCGCCCGGCTGCTGAACCGCCTTCGCGCCGAGCTCGCCCGGCGCCAGCAGGTGCTGTCGCAGGGCAACTACGCGAACGTGACCGAGCAGCGCTCGCTGGCGCCCGCGCACGAGCGCCTGCCGCGTGTGCTGCTCCTGGTCGACCGCTGGGAGAGCTTCGTGTCGTCCTTCGGCGAGGTCGACAACGGGGCTCTCGTGGACATCGTCCACGAGCTGCTGCGCGACGGCGCGAGCGCGGGCGTGCACCTTCTGGTGGCGGGCGACCGGACGCTGCTGACCAGCCGGATGAGCGTCCTGACCGACGACGTCCTGGTGCTGCGCCTCACCGACCGGGCCGACGCGGGCATGGCGGGCATCGCCTACCGCAAGCTGCCCGAGGAGATCCTCCCGGGGCGGGCCTTCCGAGGTGGGACGGGGCGCGAGGTGCAGGTGGCGATCGTCGGGCACGACCCGGGCGGACGCGGTCAGACCGACGCAGTGCGCGGGCTCTCCGCCGTCGTGCGGGAGCGCGAGCAGGTGGTGCCCGGCACGGGCCCGTTCCGCGTGGACGACCTGCCCTCGACCATCACGCTCGACGCCGCCTACG
Source organism: Antribacter gilvus (assembly GCF_003946865.1). Lineage (GTDB taxonomy): Bacteria > Actinomycetota > Actinomycetes > Actinomycetales > Cellulomonadaceae > Antribacter > Antribacter gilvus. The sequence goes on along the minus strand of NZ_QXTH01000010.1, from coordinate 81,032 downwards.
CGTACGCCGGTCCGGAGGCCGCGAGGCCGATGTGGGCGATGGTGGGCGTGGGCGGCGACCAGCTCGCCGCGCTCGGCATGGACCTCGCCGGCGACGCGCCCACGTTCATCGTGGCCGGTCCCGCCCGGTCGGGCCGCAGCACGCTGCTCGCCGTGATGGCGGAGTCCCTGCTGCGGGGAGGCACCGAGCTCGTGGTCCTCGCGCCGCGGCCGAGCACGCTGCGCGACCTCGACGGACGCCCCGGCGTCCGCGCGATGCTGACCGGGACCGAGCTCACCGAGGACGACCTCGCCCCGCACCTGGACCCCGACGGCACGCCCGTGGTCCTCGTCGTGGACGACGGCGGCCTGCTGCAGGACGTCCCGGCCAAGGCCTGGCTGCGTTCCTTCCTGCGCACGGCGCAGGACCACCGGCGCGGCCTGGTCCTCGGCGGCGACGCGACGGAGGTCGCGTCGGGCTTCTCCGGGTGGCAGGTGGACGCCAAGAAGGGCCGGCGGGGAGCGCTGCTGAGCCCGCAGGCTCCGCTCGACGGCGACCTGGTGGGCGTGCGCCTGCCACGCTCGTCCGTGTCGTCCCAGGTGACGCCCGGGCGGGCGCTGGTGCACCTCGGCACCGGCGACCTCGTGACGCTCCTGGTGCCGACGACGACGCCGACGACGCCGACGGCGCCGTCCGACGCGCCCCTGTCCTGAGCGGCGCGGGGCCGGGCACACTGGGCGCATGGAGTGGACCTTCACCGGCCCGGTCGTCGAGTGGCGCGGCCCGGCGCCGTACTTCTTCGTGGCGATCCCCGAGGACGACAGCGACGACATCCGTGAGGCGGCGCGCGACGTCGTCTACTGGGGCCAGGTCCCGGTGGTCGCGACGATCGGGGGCACCGAGTTCACCACGGCGCTCTTCCCCAAGGACGGCCAGTACCTGCTCCCCGTGAAGGTCGCCGTCCAGCGGGCGGAGGGCGTCGGGGAGGGCGACCTGGTCCAGGTGTCGATGCGGGTCGCCCGCCGCTGAGCGTCCCTACGCCGCAACGCGGGTCTGCCGCAGGCGGCGGGTGGTGGCGGGGCTGGTCCAGGCGGCCACACGCGTGTCCGTGAACGCGCGCAGGCAGCCCGGGCAGCCGACCAGGTGGTCGTCGAGACGACGGCGCTCGGCGGGCATCAGGGTGGAGCGGAGGTAGTCGCGCAGCGCCGCGCGGACGGCGGTGCAGCCGACGACACGGTCGATCGTGACCCCCCAGGCGGCCTGCGGCGCGGGGATCGGGACGGCGAGAGCGGCCGGTGCGTTGTGTGCCATGCAGCTCAGACGCGCGAGCCCACCGGATGTCACAGCACTTCGAGAGATTTCTTCCGATAAAGCCGCTGTGGGTACACGGATGGTCGCCTCGCGTGGCCCGGAGGCGACCATGCGTGTACCCACGGCACTACGGGCGCGGGCGTCAGACCGAGGCCAGGCTCTTCTCCCGCACCTCCTCGGCACCCGGGTCGACGGCGGAGACCCGCCGGAGCGCCCCGCCGACGACCACGAACAGGATCCCGAGCCCGATCACGAGCGCGCAGATCCCGAACGAGATCACCGACGTGAACAGCGAGGCCCGGAGGAACGCCGCCGTCTGGACGGTGTTCCGTGCGGGGTCCTCGCGGTCGAGCTCGGCGTAGGTCTTGCCGCCCGACGCTTCCATGGCGTGGCCCGCGATGACCTCCGCCTGGGCATAGGCGGTGAAGGGGTCGCGGACCGGGTCGCCGACGAGGGCGCCGCCCATCATCGTGGAGTCCTCGTGGACGGTGATGCCCTCCGCGGAGAGCTGTGAGGACACGAGGCCCCAGGCCGCGATCCCGATGAGGGCCATGACGACGCCGGCCACGATCGTGAAGACTGCCGCGGCCTGGAAGCCGCGGTCACGTGCGTTCAGTGGTGGGTTCATGCTGGTCAGGGTAGGGATGCGTGCGCATCGCGAACATCTGGCTAAACGTTTTGTATCTCTTTAACCGCCTGTTGGCGCGCTTGTCGGCGCGGGGGGTGAGGCGCGTCAAGCCTTATGTCGAGGGCTCCCCAGGCGCCCACGGCAGGAGTAGGGTCGTCGCAGGTGTGCCGGGAAGTCTGGTCGGCGACGACGCCGCCCCGTCCCCGGGCGGCCCTGCCGGCAGCCTCGAGGAGCACGCCCGTGCACGCTCTCATCATGTCCTTCGGGACCCGCGGTGACATCCAGCCCTACGCAGCCCTCGCCGGGGCGCTCGCCCGCGACGGTCACGACGTCACGCTCGCCGTCCCGGACGGCTTCGCCGACCTCGTGCCCCACGGCGGTCCCGGCACCGTCACCCACCGCCCCGCCGGCTCCACCATGCTCCGCCTCCTCCAGGAGGTGCTGCCCGAGCTCAGCGGGCCGCGCGACGCGCTCAAGACCCTCGGCATCATGAAGTCCGCGATGCGCGAGCTGAACGCCGAGTGCTGGGCCGCCGCGCGCGAGGCGCACCCGGACGTCGTCGTGCACCACCCGAAGTGCCTGGCCGGGCCGCACATCGCCCAGGCGCTCGGCGTCCCTGGTGTGCTGTCCCTCCCGCTGCCGTACTACACGCCCACCGGCGACTACCCCCTGCCGTTCTTCGGCGGGGCGTCGCTCGGGGCGCGGGGCAACCGCGCCACCTACGCGATGAACCGCATGGCCGGGATCATGTACGGCGGGATGATCAACGACTTCCGGCGCGAGGTGGGGCTGGCCCGCACCGGCCGGCTCGCCGACCCGCTCAAGAACCCCGACGGCAGCCCCGTCCACACGATGTACCCCTACAGCCGGAACGTGGTGCCGGTCCCGGCGGACTACCCGCCGTCGGCCCACGTGACCGGCTACTGGTTCCTGGACGGCGGCGACTGGACGCCGCCCGCCGAGCTCGCCGACTTCCTCGCGGCAGGCGACCCGCCCGTCTACGTCGGGTTCGGCTCCATGGGCTTCGGCAAGGGCGCCGACGTGCGCCGCGAGGCCGTGCTGACCGCCCTGCGGGCGAACGGCCTGCGCGGCATCGTCGCGACCGGCTGGGGCGGCATCGCCCCGGGTCCCGCCCCGTCCGACGACGTCCTCGTGATCGATGGCGCCCCGCACGACTGGCTCTTCGACCGGGTCGCGGCCGTCGTGCACCACGGGGGAGCGGGGTCCACGGCGGCCGGGCTGCGCGCCGGGAGACCGACCCTGATCGTCCCCTTCCTCGGGGACCAGCCGTTCTGGGGAGCGCGCGTGCACGCGATCGGCGCCGGACCGGCCCCGCTCGCCGCCAGGCGGATCGCGGCGGGGCTCACCGAGCGGATCGGCGACCTCGCCACCACGTCCTCCTACGCCGTGCGCGCCGGCGAGGTGGGCGCGGCGATCCGCACGGAGGACGGGCTCGCCGAAGGCGTCCGGGTCCTGGAGGGCATCGTGGGCCGTCGCTAGAGTCGATCCTCGTGCCGATCCTCCCCGCCGAACGTGACCCCCGACTGATCACCGTGCGCCGCGGCGGCACGCTGACCGACGAGCACCACCAGCTCCTCGCGGAGTGGGCAGCAGTCTGCGCCGAGCACGTCCTGCCTCTCTTCGAGCAGGACAAGCCCGACGACCCCCGCCCGCGGGACGCCATCGAGGTGGGCCGCGCCTGGATCCGCGGCGAGGTGCCGATGAAGGAGGCCCACCGGACGGCGTTCGTCGCGAACGCCGCCGGCAAGGACCAGGACGCGCCGGCGAAGTACGCGGCGCTCGCGGCCGGACAGGCGGTGGCGGTCGCGCACGTCGCCGCCCACGCGCTGGGCGCCGCGGCGTACGCGATCAGGGCCGTCGCGGCTGCCGCTGCCTCCGCGGGCGACGACGCCGAGGCGGCGCGCCTGGCCGAACGGGACTGGCAGCGCGAGCGGATCCCCGCGGGGCTCCGGGAGCTGGTCCTGGACGACCAGCGGCGTCGGAGCGCGATCTGCTGGAACGTCTTCGACGACTCGCCCGCCGGGGCGACCAGGTAGCTGATCCCCTTCCCCGCGCGGGGCGGGGAACAGCTACCTGGTCGCGGTGCCCGGATCCAGGTCCGGGTCCAGATCCAGCGCGTAGGCGACCAGGACCAGGCCCGGCTTGTTCTCCGGGCTCCAGTCGCGCTCCGGGAGCCGCTGGAAGCCGAGCCGCTCGTAGAGCCGGTGGGCGGCGCGCATCGCCGTCTGGCTCGAGAGGACCACGCGGCCGACACCGGCGGCCTTCGCCTGATCGAGGCAGGCCCGCGCGAGCGCCTCGCCGACGCCGCGCCCGCGGGCCTCGGCGTCGACCGCCAGCATGCGGATCTCGGCCTCGCCCTCGCGAGCCAGGTCGGCCATCGGCCCGGGCCCGGGCACGTACGTCACCCCGCCGAGCAGGCGGTCCTCGTCGACGGCGACCAGCACCAGGGCCGACGACGCCCGCCCGCTCACGTCGCGCAGGAACGGCAGGTACGGGTCCTGGTCGCCGCCGAGGAAGCCCTCGCGCAGATAGGCCTGCGCGGTGAGCTCTCCGAGAGGCCGGTGCTCGGCAGGGGTCACGGGTCTGATGTCGACGTCCACGACCTGAGTGTCGCGCGTCCGCCGGCCGAGGCGCAGCATGCGAGGCCCGGTGGTGGTCCGTAGCGTCGGGGCCATGGACGGGTCGGTGGCGCTGGCGGAGCTCGGATGGCGATCCCGGGGCGGACGGCCGTGGTCCTGACCGTGCTCGCGACCGTCGCCGGGGTCGTCCTCGTGCTCGTGGCGGTGCGCGACGTGTTCGACACCCTGCTGCACCCCAGCGGGCAGGGCCGCGTCAGCGTGGTGGTGACCGGCCTCGTGTGGCGGGTCTGTCGTCGGCTCGGGGCACGGGCGGCCCGGTTGAGCGGCCCGGCGGCGATGGCCTCCGTGACGGTGGTCTGGGTGGGGTGCATCGTCGTGGGATGGGCCCTGGTGTACTGGCCGCACCTGCAGACCGGGTTCTCGTACAGCACCGACCTCGAGCCGGCACGGCGCGACGATCTCGTGGACGCCTTCTACGTCTCGGCCGTCACGCTGACCACGCTCGGCTTCGGCGACGTGGTGCCCACGGTCTGGTGGCTGAGGCTGGTCGCCCCGGTCGAGGGTCTGATCGGATTTGCCCTGCTCACCGCGGGCGTCTCGTGGATCCTGGAGGTGTATCCCGCGCTGGCCCGGCGCCGCGCCGTCGCGCTCCAGGTCCACGGCCTCCGCCTGACCCGGACGGCGGAGCTCCTGGACCGGATCGAACCAGGGATGGTGGCGCCGGTCCTGCGTGGCCTGGCGGCCGGCATCAACCAGGTCCGGGTCGACTTCATGCAGTACGAGGTCATCTACTACTTCGTCGACCCGCACGAGGCCACGTCCCTCGCCGCGTCGGTCCCGTACGCGCTGGAGCTCGCTGCGGCGGCAGGGGAGTCGGACTCGGCGGGCGTGCGGCACGCCGGCGGGGTGCTCGACGTCGCGCTGTCCGGCCTCGCGCAGGTCCTCGACGCCGAGTACCTGCACACCGGCGGGGAGACGAGGGCCGTGCTGGCTGCCTACTGCCGCGCCCAGGGAGAAGCGGCGTGACGGTCGACCACGGTCCGGGCCGGAACGTTTAAGTCCACTGTGCCGGACTGCCGAGACCACTACGTTGCTCGCGGAAGCGCTTCGACACCCCCATCGTGAGGACGTGGACCATGCGAGAAGATCGAGAGCGACGACGCCCTTCGATGATCGGCGCGGCGGTGGCCGCGCTCGCCGTCGGCGCACTGCCCGTGGTCCTGGCCGGACAGGCGTCCGCCGAGGCGGGCTGCGAGGTCGACTACCGGGTCGTCAGCTCCTGGGGCAGCGGCTTCCAGGCGAACGTCTCCATCACCGCGGGAGAGGCGATCGACGGCTGGGACCTCACCTGGCAGTTCCCGGCCGGGACCACGGTCAGCAGCGCCTGGAACGTGGGCTGGAGCCAGAGCGGCTCGCGGTTCACCGGCTCCGACGTCGGCTGGAACGCACGGATCGCTCCGGGTCAGACCGTGCAGGTGTTCGGGTTCGTCGGCTCGGGCAGCACCGCCGCCCCGACGCAGGTCTCCATCAACGGCGTCCTGTGCGACGGGCAGAGCGGGCCGACGCCGACCCCCACGCCGGTCCTCCCGACGCCGACGCCCACACCCGTCCTGCCGACCCCCAGCCCGACACCGTCCCCGACTCCCAGCCCGACACCGTCCCCGACGCCCAGCCCGACACCGTCCCCGACGCCCAGCCCGACGCAGCCGGCCGGCCCGGTCCGGATCATGCCGATGGGCGACTCGATCACCGGCAGCCCCGGGTGCTGGCGGGGCAACCTGTGGCAGCACCTGACCGACGCCGGGCACCGGGTCGACTTCGTCGGATCGCAGCAGCAGGGGTGTGCCCCGACAGGTTCGGACGCCCACCACGAGGGCCACGGCGGTGTCCTGGTCACCCGCGCCGTCGCGAACGGTGACACCCGGCGCTGGCTGGAGCAGAACACGCCCGACGTGCTGCTGCTGCACTTCGGCACCAACGACGCCTGGTCGAACGTCGCGCCGGCGCAGATCCTCGGCGCGTACACGACGATCGTGACCGACCTGCGCAGGGTGAACCCGGACGCGACGATCCTGGTCGCCCAGATCATCCCCCTCGAGCCCGCCGCGTCGTTCGGCTGCACCGACTGCGGGCAGCGGGCGGTCAACCTCAACGCCCAGATCCCCGGTTGGGCGGCCGGTCTCTCCACCGCGCGGTCACCGATCGTCGTGGTCGACCAGTGGACCGGCTTCGACCCGGCGGTCGACGCGTACGACGGCGTCCACCCGGACGACAGCGGCAACGTCAAGATCGCCGCGAAGTGGTTCGCGGCGCTCGACCGCGTCCTCCCGTAGCTCGTGGGCCCCGGACGGGAGGCGGATCGCTCGCCTCCCGTCCGGCCGAGCCGTCGTCCAGCACCGGCGCGGCTATGCGGCCCGGTACCGGTCGCGGACCTCGGGGAGCGGGAGGAAGCCCGCGGACACGTACGTGGCGACGGCACCGACGTTGGAGCTCGGCGTGCACACGATCGCACTCGACGAGCCCAGCTCCTGGAGCGCGGCGGCCGCGGCGACGGTGATCGCCCTGCCGTGGCCGCGACCACGGTGGTCGCGGTGCACGCCCATCGGTTCGAGCACCCCAGGCCGCCCCGGGCCTGCCGACCAGACGGTCACCGCCGCCACCGCGTGGCCGCGGTCGTCGTACCCGAGGAGGCAGCAGGCGTCGTGGAACGGCGATCCCGCCGCCATCGCGTGCCAGCGATCCTCGGTGAAGGTGGACCCGTCGAAGGATGCCCTCAGGACGGCTGCCCACTCGTGCGCTCGCTCCGGGCCGACCGACTCGACGCGCACGCCGGGATCCAGCACCGGCTCCGTGAGGTCGCGGCGCAGCGGCGTCCACGGCTCGTCGGTGGCCCAGCCCGCCGCGGCCAGCAGGTCCTGGACGACAGCGGTCGACGGCGCCTCGATGTTCACCCGACCCTCCGGGAGGACACCGCGCCCCGGCTGGCTCACGTCGTCGACGAGCCGCTGCGCCAGCTCCTCGTCCTGGAGGGCGTCCGGCGCGATCGTCAGCCGCAGCAGCGTGGGGCCGTCCAGCAGGCCGACGACGAGGATTCGCCCACCCCGGCTCCAGGTTCGGACCGCGGCGGTCGTCGCCTCCGCGCCGAACCGCCTGAACCAGCCCAGGTCGCCAGGATGCAGCTGGAACGGCGTGCCCTCGCGCTGCCACTGGCGCAGCGCACCCACGGCCTCACCCAGCAGGTCGATCCCGGGCCTGGTCAGCTCGATCGTCATGGGCCGATCACACACCACGCGGGTGCGCGTGATCGACCTGTTAAGGCGCCGCTCTTCAGGCTCCGACCACGACGGGCGCCGCCAGCAGCGACCGGAGGACCGTCGCGGCCCCGTTCTCGGCGAGGGTCCCGGTCACCGCCCCCGCAGCCTCCTGCACGACGGGGGACGCGTGGCCCATCGCGAACGAACGTGCGGCCCACGCCAGCATCTGCAGGTCGTTGACGCCGTCCCCGATCGCCACGGTGGCCGTCTCGTCGATCCCGAGGTGCCGGCGCACCGCATCGAGCGCTGTGGCCTTCGAGACCCCCTCGGGCGTCACGTCGACCCAGTCCGGGTTCGCGGGGTTGGCCGTGCAGCCGAGCGACCGCACCGGCCCCAGGAGGCGCGAGGCGGCGGCGCGCCCGGCCAGGACGACCCGCGGTGTCGGTGCCTCGACCAGGTCCTCCGGGCCGACGACGGTCTGTCGCCCGTTGAGCTCGTCGGTTCCGAAGGGCGTCGACACCCGATAGCCCCACCCGACCTCCTCGACAGCGACGCGCACGCCGGGGCACAGGCGGCGGGCGAGCCGGACCACGGGTGCGACGTCGAGCACCTGGCAGCTCTCGACCCGGTACCCGCACGGCATGGTCCGGTCCATCCGGGCCGTGACCGCGCCGTTCGACGCGACGAGCCATGCGCCGTGGAGGCCGAGGACGGTGGCGACCGGCAGGATGCCCACCAGGGAACGGCCGGAGGCGAGGACGACGCGGTAGCCGGCCGCGACGACGTCGGCCACCGCCTCGCGGGTGGCCTGCGGGACGTGGAACGAGCCTTCGGCGACGAGCGTGCCGTCGATGTCCAGGGCGACGAGGAGCTCTGGGCCCTTCGGGATTCTTCTCATGGGTCCTCCTCGCGCGGCGGTTCGTCGTGGTCCGGCATTCTGTGGCGCGACGGACGCTCAGGTCTCGGAGGTCAAACGGTTAAGCCGCTCTCGATCGTGTGCCGCGCGGGAGAGTGCAGGGGTCCGCGACCGCGCCCCGTGCGATGGTGGCCGTATGGAGCGAGTGACGGGCATCGGCGGGGTCTTCTTCCGGGCGCGTGACCCGGAAGGGCTCTCCCGCTGGTACGCGCACCACCTCGGGGTCGACGCCCCGCCGGAGTCGTACGACGTCTCGTCCTGGCGTCAGCACGCAGGCCCGACGGTGTTCGCCCCGCTCCCGGCCGACTCCGAGCACTTCGGCGTCGAGGGCCAGCAGTGGGCGGTCAACTTCCGGGTGAACGACCTCGACGCCATGGTGGCGCAGCTCCGGGCTGCCGGGGTCGCGGTGGACGTGCACACCGAGACGTACCCCAACGGGCGGTTCGCAGACTGCCGTGACCCGGAGGGAAATCCCGTCCAGCTCTGGGAGCCGGCCGGCGCGGACCAGTGATCAGGAGTGCGCCGTGAAGACGCCGGCCCTCGGTGCGTGAGGAAGACAGTCACGTTCCCGTGGATCAGTCCTTCTCACCGGTGTGACGTGCGGGTTCCGTCGTCCCGGTGCGCGAGCGTGGCGAGCGCGTCCTTCCAGTACCCCTCGGCGGCTGCGGCGTACCGCTCGGTGTCGATGTTCTCCTGGACGACGGTGACGAGGGTGCCGCCGTCGTCGGGCTCGAGCGTCATGCGGATCTCGTGGTAGTTCTCGGGCACGTCCTCGAGGCCGTTCAGCGGCGCGAAGTGCGTGAAGTGCAGCAGCCGCGGCCGCTCGACGGCGATGACCTGGCCCTTGTCGGCGAACACCCGGCCGAAGAAGTGCCCCTCGAACGTGATCGGGCTGCCCGGCTGGAAGTCGGTCTCCATGTTGGCGCCCAGCACCCACCGCGCACCGGGGTGCATGAGCTCGGCCCACACACGTTCCGGCGGCTCGGCGATGTGCGTCGTCGCGGTGACGGTATGTCTCGTGGTGTCAGAACTCATGAGTGCTCCCGTTCTCCGGACACGACCGTACCCCGCCGGTGAGGCGGCGGGCGACGGTGGGCGTTCGAACGGCATGATGGCCAGATGACTCCCGGCCAGGTCCTCGCTGCGCGCTACGAGCTGCGTGAGGCGATCGCCCGCGGCGGCATGGGCGAGGTGTGGGTGGGCCACGACCGGGTGCTGGGCCGCGAGGTGGCGCTGAAGGTGCTCGACATCGGTGCTGCGGAGGACGATCTGGCGGCGGAGCGGTTCCGCCGTGAGGCGACCACCGCCGCTGCGCTGTCGCACCCCCACGTGGTGGCGGTCTACGACGCCGGTGTCGAGAAGGGCCTCGCGTTCCTCGTCATGGAGCTGCTGTCCGGACCGACGGTGGCTGAGCTCATCGAGCAGCAGGGACCCCTCCCGGTAGACCGCGCCGTCGATCTCGCCCGGCAGGCGGCGGAGGGGATCGAGGCCGTTCACGGTGTCGGGGTGGTGCACCGCGACGTGAAGCCGGGCAACCTGATGCTCGATCGGCACGGCCGGCTGAAGGTGGTGGACTTCGGGATCGCGCGGCTCGCGGAGGCGACGGCGCACCAGGTGACCGCCGCAGGCGACGTCATCGGCAGCGCCGCCTTCCTCTCGCCGGAGCAGGCGCGGGGAGAGGGGGCGACCGCCGCCAGCGACCAGTACGCCCTGGGCTGCGTGCTGATGGCGATGCTGACCGGGCAGCCGCCCTTCGCCGCCGAGCACCCGATGGGACTGCTGCGCAAGCACGTCGAGGCGCGGCCGCCCCGAGTGCGCGACCGGCGTCCCGACGTGCCGGACTGGGTCGACGAGACCGTCGACGGCCTGCTCGCGAAGGACCCGGGACGACGGGCGGGTGCCGTCGCGGTGCTCCTGAGCCAGGCGGCGACACCGGGGGCCCACGGGGCGGGGGCGACCGCTGTCCTGCCGACCCCGCCAGGACCGGTCCCGCCGGTCCCACCGCTCGCCCCGACCGCCGTCCTGCCGACCGTCGAGCCCCCACCTCCGGCTCCGCCCGAACGCACGGGGTTCCCGCGCCGTGCGCTGCTGCTGGCCGCCGCCGGGCTGATCGTCCTGCTCCTGGTCGCCGGACTGATCTGGCAGCGTGCGGGCGACGACATCCCGACCGACCCGGACCCGGCCGGTTCGGTCGCTGATGACGGCACGGCCGGACCGGCGTCGAGCCCGGCGGGACCGGCCGCGCCGTCGGGCGACGGGACGACGAGCCTGACCGCTGCCCTGGCCGGCCTCCGAGACGCGGTCCAGCAGGCCGGCGCCGACGGCAGCCTCGAGGGCAAGGACGCCGCAGAGCTCGAACGTCAGGTCCGCGAGCTCGAGAAGAAGCTCGAGCAGGGCAAGGCTGACGAGAACGTCAAGAAGCTGGAAGAGCTCGAGAAGAAGCTCGACGAGCTCGAGCAAGGTGGCAGGCTCGACGCCGGTGCCGCCGCCCGGATACGAGAGGCGATCGACGCCGTCCGGGCGGCAGCCTGACCCAGCTCAGCGTTCGCTGCCCGGCACGGGCATCGCGCACAGGCGCGCTGTCTCGTCGCCGGTCAGGGAGGAGGCGCCGAGGACGTCGAGCCACGTGAGGAGCTCGCCCTCGGCGAGCGCGCGGTGCTCGGTCGGGAGACCGGGACGACGCACGGTGACCGTCGTGGCGGAGATCGTGACGTGATGGCCGGGAAGGTGCCGGGCCACGACGAGGCCTTGGGTGAAGTGCGAGCCCGGGAACGTGCTCGTGTAGTGGTGCCCGATGACGACGTCCTCCGGGACGACCGGGAGCTCGTCGGTGGTGTGCATGAGCTCCCAGCCGTCGTCCCGGGCGCGGTGGAGCTGCCAGACGGTCGGCCCGTCGACCCGTGTCACCCGGTACCGCCAGCCGTCCTGGTCGTCCTCGTGCCCGTCGACGAGGGGGACCGGCCGCAGGAGTCCCATGCCGAACCCGGGGTCGCACAGCAGCCGCTCGCCGTCGAGGGCCACCTCCACGACCAGGTGGGTGCGCCCGAGCGGGGTGTCGGTTCCCCCGTTCACCCGGGCGAGCCGCCGCACCACCTGGTAGCCGAGGCGGTCGAGCGCTGCGGCGAGCACCGTCGAGTGCTCGAAGCAGTAGCCGCCCCGACCTCGTACGACGAACTTCTCCTGCGCGGCGTCGAGCGCGACCCCCGGGTGCTGCTCGAGCAGCACGTCGACGTTGTCGAACGTGAACGTGCGGACATGCTGCTCGTGCACCTCGTCGAGCGCGGCCCGGCTCGGCGCGCGTGCCGGGAGGCCGAGCCGGGCGAGGTAGCCGTCCAGGTCGAGGCGGTCGGTGTGCCACAGGTCGGTCGTCATCTCGTCACGCCTCCGCACCCACGGGCACGGCCTGCTCGCGCGCCGCGCGCAACGTTCGACCCCACCAGAGCAGCTGGTCCAGCATGGAACGCATCGCGCTGTCCGGGCCGGCCGGGTCGAGGAGCCGACCGGCGTCGTCGAACAGGTCCCAGACCCGGACCAGCGTGACCGCCTCGGGGACGGTGACCACCTCCAGCTCCGCGAAGACCTGGCGGAGCTGCTCAGCGGACCGGGCACCGCCCGCGCCCCCGCCGTAGGAGACCAGTCCGAGCGGCTTGGCACGCCACGCGGCGGCCTCCACCGTGTCGATCGCGGTCTTCAGGAAGCCGGGGTAGCCATGGTTGTACTCAGGGGTCACGACGACGAAGGCGTCGGCGGCATCGATGCGCGAGCGCAGGAGGCCGGTGTCGCCCGAACCGTCGAGGCCCGCGGGAAGGTCGAGGTCCATGAGGTCGAGGACGTCCAGGACCAGACCGTCGTGAGCGAGGGCGCGCCGGGTGGCCCAGGCGGCGACGGTAGGCCCGAACCGGTCGGGGCGGACGCTGGCGACGATGAGCGTGACCTTGAGGTCCGACGGCGAGCTGAGCATGGGTCTCCTTTGTTACGGGGCAGGTGCCGTGCTGGTGCGGATGATGAGCTCGGTGGCGAGCGTGACGCGGGTCTCGGTGAACGACGGGTCCAGGAGCATCCGACCGAGCGTCCGGCCCTTCTCCCGGACTGGCTGGCGGACCGTCGTCAGCCCGGCAGGTCCCGCCTGCTGTACGTCGTCGAACCCGGTGACGGAGATGCCGGTCCCCGGCTCGAGCCCGGCCTCGCGGAACCGCTGGAGCAGACCGAGCGCCAGCGTGTCCGACGTCGCGGCCACGGCCGTGGGGCGTGCCGTCATCGCGAGGACCAGGTCGGCGACCCTCCGCCCCGACGCCTGGGTGTTGCTCCCCGCGGACACCACCGTCACCTCGGCACCGCCCAGCCCTTCCCGTAGGCCGTCGACCCGGAGGCGTGCGTACGGGAAGAGGTGGGTGTCGGCCGGCGCGAGCGACGGGTCGCCCTCGTCCATGCTGTCGGTGACGACCACCACCCGCCGGTGCCCCAGCGAGCGCAGGTGCCGGCCGAGCTCCACGGCCGAGCCGCGGTCGTCGATCAGGACGCAGCGCTCGCCCGTGCCGACGGCCGTGCTGACGACGGGGACGTCGCGCTCGGCCAGGACCCGCAGGACGGGGTGTGCGGGATGTACTCCGTCCGCGACCGCGCCGTCCAGCGCCGCGCGCCGGGCGCCCTGGACCAGACGCAGTTCCTCGTCGCGGGAATACGCCTGCGAGACCACGTGCGGACCGACCTGCAGGAGCAGCAGGTTGGCCCCTGCCTCCATGGCGATCTCGGCGAGGCCCCCCATCAGCACGGTGCAGTACGGGTCGTCGAAGGCATAGGTGAGGTCCTGGGCGAACAGCATGCCGATCGAGCCCGAGTGCCTGCTGCGCAGGGAGCTCGCGCTCGGGTGGGGGCCGGCGTAACCCATCTGGGCCGCGAGGTCCAGGATGCGCTCGCGGGCGGCCGCGGAGAGCTGCTCGGGCCGGTTGTACGCGTTCGAGACGCTGGCGGGGGAGACGCCGGCGGCGACAGCGACGGCCTTGAGACTGGGTCTGCTCGACATGCTGTCCCCCTCTCCACTTGAACGATTTAGTAGATCGTTTCAGAAGCGCTGTGGCCAGTCAAGCCCTTCTTTTTGGGCGGGCGGCGCGTCCGGGGCGGCCGCGGCTCACACCGAGGCGAGCGCCGCGGCCGCCCGCCGCAGGGCCAGCACGAGGGCGCCCGCGACGAAGTAGTCCTGCTCGCTGTCGGCGCGGACGACGTGCACGCCGCGGCGCAGCTTCTCGGTGGCCGCGTCGAGGGCGCCGCAGGAGTCGGCGTCGGGACCCTCGCGGTCCAGCGTCCGCAGGACCTGGGCGAACGCCCGGAACGCGTCGGCGGCGACGGGGCGCAGCGGCGGCCCCAGGGCGACGTCCTCCCGGTCCCGTGTCTCCCAGTCGGCGACGAGCCGCGTGATCTCGTCCACGACGTCGGCCGACGTCCCGAGCGAGCCGGCCCTGCGCACCTGGGACGTCGCCCATTCGCGATAGCGGCGTGCCCTGCGGTTCGCCCGCACGGCCTCCCGCGCCTGCTGCACCGACTCGCGGGCCCGGGCACGTGTCGGCTCGATGGACCGGCGCCGCTCGCCCCACTCCTCCTGCGAGGGCGGGACCTCGCGGTCGAGCCCGTCCGCGAGCAGGTCCAGCTGCTCCACGAGCACGTCCCGGAGCCGGTCGAGCGCCATCTCGGACGGCGTCAGGGGGAGCGGGGGAAAGACCAGGTTGACGCCGATGCCGATCAAGGCCCCGGCGACGACCAGACCGGCGTACGCGCCCACGAAGTCGGCAGGGTCGGACGCCCCGATGATCAGGACGAACAGCGCCGACGTCACGGCCCAGGTGCCCATGTCGCCCAGCACGCTCCAGCCCGCGCACAGCAGCGCGAGCCCCACGGCGAGGGCGATCGCCGCTCCGCCCGGCTCGAGGACGAGGTCGACCCCGCGGGCGATGGCCGCTCCGATCAGGATGGCGCCCGCGGCCTGCAGGCCCGCCCGGGCCGAACGCACCAGCGTGCCCGTGGTGACCACCACGGCGCCGAGAGGGGCGTAGTACGGGTACTCGGAGAACGGCGCCGGCGCGACCAGGCCGAGGAACCACGCGAGCGCCGCCGCGACCGCCCCCTTGACGGCCATCGACCATGACGGGTGCAGCACCCACAGCCGGTGCGCGCCCTGCGCCACCCGGCCGGCCCGGGACCGGCGCGCCTGGTCGAGCACCCCGTTCAGCCGTTCGTCCATCCTTGAAACGCTACGGGCGATGCGGGACGGTCGCCGGGCGGCCACGGCGTCCGAGGTCTCGCGGCGGGGGCAGCGCTGGCCAACCTCGTGCGGCCGTGGTAGCACGGCAGGAGGCGCCCAACTGCTGGAGGACGGACACGCCCATGTCAGAGCTTCTGGTCGACTTCATCACCTCGCTCGACGGCTACGCCTCGGGGGAGGGCTGGCCCGGCTTATGGGGTCTCGAGGGGCCCGAGTACCTGGCCTGGCTGGGCGAGCAACCCGAGGTCACGTATCTGATGGGGGCGAACACCTACCGGCTCATGTCGGGCTTCGCCGCCGGCGAGATGTCGGCGGGCAAGGACGAGTTGAGACTCGACGAGGAGGTGTCCTTCGACGAGCTCACCCAGGCGTCGAAGGTGGTGTTCTCCACCTCGCTCGACGAGCCGCTCACGTGGGCGAACTCCACGCTCGTGCGAGACGACCCGGTCGAGGCGGTCCGGGCGATGAAGGGGCGGGACTCCGGCCTCCTGAGCACGATCGGCAGTCTCAAACTGTGCCGGTCGTTGCTCCGAGCCGGGCTCGTCGACCGCTTCAGGGTCGTGATGTTCCCGGTGATCACCGGAGCCACGGGCGCCGAGCGGATCTACGACGGCTACCCGGACGTCGCCCTCGCGATGACCGGTCACCGCACGTTCGACGACAGCATCCAGCTCGTCGAGTACCGGCCTCGTGTGCTCGACCACCCACCGCTGCACCCTGGCGGCTGACGTCGAAAGCCCTTGCCGTGAGGGCCGCAGATGGGCAGTATGTCCGGTGTGTCCGAGACTGCGCCGCTGCTCCGCCTGCTCAACGTCGTGCTCGCCCCCGGGCTGCGCACCCGGAAGGATCCCGACGCCGTGTTCGCGCGGATCGTCGCGGACGCGCAGCGCCGGCACGCGCCGCTCACCGCGGACGACCTCGCGGGGATCGACGGCCTGCGCCTGCTGCTCACCGACCACGCAGGCGAGCCCGACCTCAGTGCCTTCGGCTGGAAGGGCGCCCAGGACCAGGTCCGGTCGCGGGTGCTGAACCGCGCCGTCGTGCGCCAGGTCCAGGCCCAGCGGCCCGGAGTGCGTGACGAGCCGGTGGACGCGCCGGTGTTCGTCGTCGGCCTGGCGCGGACCGGGACCACGCTCACGTACAACCTGATCGCCCGCTCGCCGGGCAGCCGCGGCCCGCGGCTCTGGGAGATGACTCACCTCGGGCCGCCGCGTCCGGAGGCCGAGCGGGCCCGGCTGATCGAGCAGACGCACAAGCGGTACGCCGTGGTGGCGAAGCTCAACCCGGCCTGGGCCGACGTGCACCCGCTGATCCCGGAGAGCGAGGAGGAGGACTTCTTCCTCCGGGCCCACAGCGAGCTGTACTGCACGTCCGGGACGCTGCCCCGGTACCTCGAGCACCTCGCGGGCGCCGACCTGACCGACGACTACCTGTTCCTGCGCGACGCCCTGCAGGTGATCGCGGCGGGTGAGGCACCGGACCGGTGGGTCCTCAAGCACCCTGCGGACCTGTGGCGGATGCCCGAGATCCTGCGGGCCTTCCCGGGTGCGCGGTTCGTCTGGACTCACCGCTCGCCCGGCGCCGCCGTCGCCTCGGGGTGCTCCATGGCGGAGGCCGCCCGCCGGATCTTCCTGAAGCCCGGCAGGGTCGACCTGGAGCAGATCGGCCGGGACTGGCTGGCGGTCGCCGCGGCCGGGGTGGACCGCGCGCTCGCCCAGCGCGCGGGGCTTCCCGAGGACGCCGTCGTCGACGTGGTCTACGACGACCTCGTCGCGGCCCCCGAGACGGTGATGCGCGGGGTCTTCGACCGCCTCGGCATGCCCTGGGGCGAGGCCGACGACGCCAACCTCGCGGCCGCCCTCGACCGGACCGGGCACCGCGGGCACCGCTACACCCTGGAGCGCTACGGCCTGGACGAGGCGAAGGTCGCGGCGGCGTTCGCGGACTACCGGGTGCCGGCGTCGGTGCTGAGGTGAGGCATCCCGTGCAGGACCTGCCGGGCCGCACGGCGCCCACCTCGGAAGACCCCCTGGGCGAGGCCGTCGCGGCCGCGCCGGAGCTGGTCCCGAGGTCGCCCGGCCCGCCCCCTGATCTGGGCGAGCTGCGTGACCTCATCCAGGTCAGCGACCTGACCGACGGCGAACCCGGCTACAACACCGAGGTCATCCTCCGTGACGGGATCCTCGAGATCGCGGACGTCGCTGACGACTTCGAGGCGGTCCTCGTCCGGCAGCCCGGCATCGAACGGGCCGAAGGGGTCGAGCGCGAGTTCTGGGTGGTGCAGTCGACGATGTCCCTGCCGGACGTCGCCGCTGCGGTCGCGACGGCCCTGTTCGAGCTGAATCGCGTGACCCGGTCGCCGCGCGTGCCGGGGGAGCAGTCGCCGGGGACCTGACGCGGACGGTCGTCAGGCCTCCTGCCGGTCCGGCCGGCTCACCTGGGCCGCCAGGCTCTCCGGTGCCTGGATGCAGTAGGAGTCCGTGAGCAGCTCGGTGAGCTCGTCCCAGTCCGTGCCGTCGTTGAGCTCCAGGCCGGCGACGTTGCTGCCCCACTCCGTCTTGAAGTACGGCGAACCGAGGTGTGCGAACGCCGCGAGCTCGTCGGGCTCCGCGCGGAACGTGACCCGGACCAGGCCGTCCTCGCCGCCGAACACGTGCGCGACCGTGGCGTCGCGGACCTTCCAGGCCACGCCGGTCCACGCGTCCCGTTCCGCGCACTCGGGGAGACGCTCGAAGATGGCGCCGAGTCGGCTCACGACGTCGGCGGGGACAGGTGCTCGCTCGGCCACGTCAGGAGTCTCGCACCCGCCACTGACAGTGCCCAGATGGGGGTCAGGCGGGGCCCAGGGATGTAAAACGTTTAGCACGCTCGTAGGCCCGGTCTTCCGGTGGCGTCCTGGTATCGACCGGTTCGCACCAGATCGGATCAAGGAGAGTACGACGATGGAGAGAACGAGAGAACGACGACGACGTAGAGGAATCAGAGCGCTCGCGGCGGCGACTGGCGTGCTCGTCGCGGCAGCAACGGCGATCGTGGCCGTGGCTCCGGCGCAGGCGGCGGCGTGCCAGGCCGTGCGGTACACCATCGTGAGCAGCTGGAACGGCGGCTATCAGGCGAACATCTCGATCACGGCGGGGAGCGAGGCGCTCAACGGCTGGACGATGCAGTTCGACCTGCCGCAGGGTGTAGCCATCTCCAGCTCGTGGAACGCGACGCTGTCCCAGTCGGGCTCGACGGTGAGCGCGAGGGACGTCGGCTGGAACGGCTCGATCGCGGCGGGCGCGTCCCGCGAGGTCTTCGGGGCGGTGCTGTCCGGCAGCTCGGCGACGGTCCCGACCACGTTCCGCGTCAACGGCGAGGTCTGCGGCGGCGGCACCACGACGCCGTCGCCCGGCCCGACCACGCCGTCGCCCGGCCCGACCACGCCGTCGCCCGGCCCGACCACGCCGTCGCCCGGCCCGACCACCCCGGTGCCGACGCCGACCTCGACGGCGACCCCGCCGCCGTCGGCCCCTACGCCCGGCACCTCGCTGCCGCCCGCCGGGGCGCGGACCAGCATGGCCTACGACCTGATCGTCCGGGCCGACGACAAGGGCTACACGCCGAAGAGCGGCGAGTGCTCCAAGGCGGTCCACGCGGAGTACTGGACGTACGGGCCGGACGGCAAGGTCTACCCGACCTGGCACCCGACCCGTGACTCGAGCGGCTGCTACTTCGGGCACGAGCACGGCGACGACCCGCGGAACGCTGCGGTCTTCACGAGGAGCGGCGTCGGCTGGCCGGCGTTCGGGGTCACGAGCGAGGCGCTGATGGAGTCCACGTCGTCGGGCAGCCACCGGCACGAGGACCACGTGGGCCACAAGGTCGTGGCCGTGAGCAACCTCGCGGTGGTCCAGGGCGACAACGGCAACTTCACCGCCCCGGGCGGCACGACGATCGCCACCTGCGACGTGCTGCTGAAGTTCCACCAGGGCACGCACTCCCCGGACGCCTTCACCAACAACGTCCACGAGCTGATCCTCAACCAGGACTGCCGGCGCTCGAACGGGCAGACGTTCGAGGTGCGCTACACCGCGCTGATCCCCAGCGGACGGCCCGGCGGGTTCGGCGGCACGGACTGCCCCGGACCTATCGGCCAGGGGTTCACGAACGTCGGCCCGGCCGTCCCCGCGGACAGCCCGTCCGACACCACGAGCCTCGGCCGGCTGATCACCGGGCCGGCCTGCGCCCAGGCCATCCGGGACCGTGTGCTGCGCTACGACCCGATCTCGGGCGGCCAGGTGCCGCTGGACTCCTACCAGCTGCACGAGTTCTGGTTCGCGAACGCGTCCGTCAGCGGGGCGGGCGTCTCGTTCAGCATGAGCCCGCTGTTCTACGTGCTCAACCCGGGCCGCTACTACGACCCGAGCAAGCCGAACAACCTCGGGAGGCAGGTGGAGCTCTGCAGCGACACCCGGATCGGCGGCGGCCTGTGCCAGCAGGTCCGGTCGCAGGGCGGCAACATCCCGTGGGACGACCCGCGGTCGCCGTTCACCGGCACGTTCCGTGAGTACCGCGTGGGCAGCCTCTCGCTGACCACCAGCGGCCCGACGACGATCTACACCGACGCGTACGGGCGCAACCCGTCGACGTCTCCGTTCGCCGGGTCGATCAAGCAGTTCTTCTCGGGGAGCACCGGGTCCTCGATGTACATCCGGGGAGCCTCGAAGGACTGGGCGGCCCAGGGGGTGCACCTGCCGAACTGACCGCGCGGCACGCCCCGGCCCGGTCGCTCGCGCGGCCGGGCCGGAGGTGTGCTGCGATGAGTTCGGCCACGTCCCCAGGTCTACCTCCTGACCGAGCCGGACTCTTCAGGGAGCAATGATGGGAATCATCCAGATCGAGATGTTCACGACCCTCGACCTCGTGGGACAGGCGCCCGGCGGGCCCGACGAGGACCCCGAGGGCTTCCCCTTCGGCGGCTGGCAGGCTCCGCTGCTCGACGACGTAGCCGGTGCCCAGATCGACGCCGCGTACGAGGGCACGGACGCCCTCCTCCTCGGCCGGCGGACGTACGACATCTTCGCGTCCTACTGGCCCCACCAGGAGGGCGGGCAGGACAACGAGTTCGCCACGCTCTTCAACCGCATCCCCAAGTACGTCGCCTCGCGTGGCACGCCCGACCTCTCCTGGGAGGGGTCCACCCAGCTCGGCCCGGACCTCCCCGCCGCCGTGCGGGAGATCCGCGACCGGCACGAGAGCATCCGGGTCGTCGGGAGCCTGGACCTGGTGCAGACCCTCCTGCGCGAGAGGCTGTTCGACCGCCTCGACCTCTGGGTGCACCCGATCGTGCTCGGCGTGGGCAAGAAGGTGTTCGAGGACGGCGCCGTGCCCACGAACATCACGCTCCTCGAGCCGCCCGTCGCCAGTCCGAAGGGCACCGTGTTCCTGCGCTACGGGCTCGCCGAGGGCACGCCCCGGACGGGGGACATGGCCGCGCCGGACCGCGGGGTGTGACCGGGCGGTCCTCCGCGGGGTCGGCCGGTCCCGCAGCGCCGCCGCGGCAGCGTCAGTGGCCGGCCGTAGGCTCCGCGCATGTCTGAGCTGTCATTGAAGGTCCTGCCCGACAGGTTCGTCCTGGAGCACCAGGCCGGGTCGGTCTTCCCCGAGGACGACGAGTGGGTCGCGCTGGTGCGCGCCCCGGAGGGCCTGACGATCCTGCGGCACGCGTCGCCCTTCGCGCCCGACGGCGAACGCTGGGCCGGCCTCTACGGCGACCCGCACCGCGCGCGGGTGGCCGGCGTGCTGGCGTCGGTCGTCGGGCCGCTCGCCGAGGCGGGGATCGAGGCGCTCGTGTCCTCGACGTTCCATGCCGACCTCGTCCTGGTCCCCGAGGACCGGCTCGAGCTTGCCGTCGACGTGCTGCGCGAGGCGGGCCATCCGGTGGACGCGAAGGCGATCGGGGGAGCCCGGCGTTAGGAGTAGATTGACAGGCAATCTAGTATGTTCCACAATCTAGTTGTGGAACACGAAGCGGCTTGGCCTGCCGACTGGCTGCGTGGCGTGCTCGAGGTCTGCGTCCTGCGGGCGCTCGCCGACGGCCCCACGTACGGCTACGCGGTGGCTACGCGACTGTCCGAGGCGGGCCTGGGCACCATCAAGGGAGGCACCCTCTACCCGCTGCTGCGCCGGTTCGAGGACGCGGGATGGGTGGCGGTGCAGTGGCAGCCGGGTGCTGGTGGCCCGGGGCGCAAGTACTACGAGCTGACGTCCGAGGGCCGGGCGGCCCTCGAGCAACGTCGGCGCGAGTGGTCGGCGTTCGCCGGCATCACCACGGCATTCATCCTCGGGGAGTCCGAGGCGGGGCCGGCCGACGAACCCGTCGGACCGAACGACCAGGAGGCCAGCAGATGAG
The DNA here is from genome assembly GCF_003946865.1 of Antribacter gilvus. Lineage (GTDB taxonomy): Bacteria > Actinomycetota > Actinomycetes > Actinomycetales > Cellulomonadaceae > Antribacter > Antribacter gilvus. Next base: position 59,694 of record NZ_QXTH01000010.1, on the reverse strand, counting down.
CGACGAGAGCATCCCCCGAGTAGCGGCCGTGACCGGTCTCACCCCCGAGGGGGTCAGGACGTGGGACGAGAACTTCCTCCTGGAGCTCCGGCTGCTGGGTGTATCGGGCCGGCGTATCGGCGCTGCCGTCGCCGAGGTCGAGTCGCACCTGGCCGAGAGCGGCGAGAGTGCCCCGGAGGCGTTCGGCGACGCCAAGGAGTACGCCCGCAGCCTCGGTCTGTCGGCGGATCCAGAGCAGTCGGGATTCTCGGTGCGCACCATGCTGCTGGTGTTCGGAGAGATCCTGCTGTTCTCGTGGGTCGTGACGGCGGCGTTCGGTGTTGTGCGCGGCGAGCCCATGACCGTGACGGTGGGCGCTCTTCTCGGTGTGCTCGTCGTGTTCGGCCTTGTCCTGCTGGCGGGGCACCTGGCCGATCGGTTCCTCCGCTGGCTCGTCGAGCATCCGGTCGCCGCGGTCTTCCTGTTCGTCCTCGCTGTTGCGGTCCCCACCGGCGTCGTCGCGGCCGTGGCAGCAGTCCTCCCGGACGGGCTCTTCCGGAGCGAGGTCCTCACCGCACCGGCTGTTCCGGCGCTCGTCGCCGGGCTGGCGTTGCTGCTCGGCGGCGGCATCCTCTGGGTGCGGCACCTTCGACGGCTCGCCGATCCCGTCACCACGCCGTTCGACGCCGTCGAGGACGGATCGCCGTCCGGCCGGGTGGACGGCTGACCGCCGGGTCCCGGCCGGCGAAGGCGATCGGGGGAGCCCGGCGTTAGCGGGCGAGCCTACCGGGCCGAAATGTCTGTTTCGGCTACCGTGGCCGCCGTGACCGAGCGGCGTACTGGACGAGGCTCCCGCGGCGGCGACCGGCGGCTCTGGGCGTACGGGATCGCCTCCGCGCTCACGGTCGTGGTGCTCGTCGCCGCGGCGATCCTGCCGGACTCGGTGCCGTCCGGGGTCAAGGAGGCCCTCCTGGTCCTGGGCGTGCTCGCGGGAGTGCTCGGCGCCCCGCTCGTCGAACGATGGATCGCCGAGCGCGAGCGCCTGCGTGACGACGCGGGCCGCGAGGAGGCCGACCGGCTGGCCTCCCTGGGTCTCGGCGTCCGGGCGATGCGCGACGACGAGGCTCCGGGCCGGCTCCTGGCACCCGTCCGCGAGGGCGGGTACCAGGTGGTCGGATTTCTCGGCCGGGAGCACGAGCTCGACGACCTGGTGCGGTGGTGCACCGGAGCCCAGGAGCGGGAGCGGGCTTCGCTGCGGGTCCGTCTCGTGACCGGTCCGGGCGGCATCGGCAAGACGCGTCTCGCGCAGGAGCTGCAGACCCGGACGGAGACCGCCGGCTGGGAGTGCCGGAACCTGCGTTCAGGCGCTGAGGCCGAGGCGCTGGGCGTGCTGCGGCGGGTCCACGGGGACGTTCCTGTCCTCTTCATCGTGGACTACGCGGAGAACCGTGACGACGCGATCGCCGAGCTCGTGCGGCAGGCCCACCGCGACCACGGGACCGTGCGGATCCTGCTCCTCGCCCGGCAGGGCGGCCGATGGTGGAAGGAGCTGTGCCAGCTGCCCGACGTCGGTGCCGTCGTCGGCGCGTTCCCGGTCCTCGAGCTCCAGGCCCGCGTGGTGCCCGGCGAGGTCGCCGGGGGCCTGCTCGCCGAGCAGCAGGCGATCGTCGACATCGCGGTGCGCGGCTTCGCGGCCCACCTCGGACGGCCCGTCCCGCGCGTGCAGCTCCCGGGCGTGGTGCCCGGCGGGCGGATGCTCGACCTCCTCTCGATCGCGCTCGTGGCGGTGCTACGGGCCGACGGCGGCCCGGCGCACCTCGAGACGACCGTGCACGCCGTCTTCGACGAGCTGCTGCGCCACGAGGCCGGGCACTGGACGTGGTCGGCGAAGGAGGCGAGGATCCCCGCCGCCGACGAGATCCTGCGGACCCTCGTCGCGGCCACGTGCCTCCTGGGGGCGTCCGACCCGGCGGAGGCCGAGGCGCTCGTGCGCCGGGTCTCGGCCCTCTTTCCGCACGAGGAGCGGTTGGACCCGGTGCGGGTCGCTCGCTGGCTCCGCGGGCAATACCCGCCGCACACCGCGCCGAGCGAGTCCGATGCGTTCGTCGGCGACCCGGGGTGGCTGGGGTCGCTCCACCCGGACCGGCTCGCCGAGCACCTCGTGGTGTCCACCCTGGCCGCCACCGACGTGCCGGCCGACGCGCGGGAGCGGGTCAGCGACGAACGGCGAGACGCGCTCCTCGGCGGCCTCGACGACCGGCAGTCGGTCCAGGCGATGATCGTCCTCTCACGTGCCGCCGGTGACCCGTCGCGTGATACGGCCGCCGGACCGCGTTCCCCGGGCGGGCCGGGGCCGCTCGACGTGCGGCACGCGAGCGACGTCGCCCGGCTCGCCCTCGAGCTCATCGACCGGATCCCAGCGCGGTGGGACCTCGTGAACGAGGTGCACGAGGTGCTGCCGTGGCCTGATCCGCCGCGTGCCCTCCACGAGCCGGGGCTTCATGTGGCGAAGAAGCTGGTGGAGTCGGTGCCGTTCTACGGGCGGCTCGCGCCGGGGCACCAGGCAGCGCACGCCCAGCACGTCCTGGGCAACTGGTACTACACCCTGGGCCACTACAACGAAGCGCTCGAGGCGCGCGAGCAGGCCCTCGGCGTCTTCCGGCGGCTCGCCGCCCAGAACCGGGAGCGGCACGGTCCGGGCCTCGCGCAGGCGCTCAACAACCTCGGCGACTCGTACGCGGTGCTCGGACGCCACGACGATGCCCTCACCGTGCGCCGCGAGGCCGTCGAGCTCTGGCGGCATCATGCCGACGCGGACCGGCGCCGCGCGCCGGCCTATGCCAAGTCCCTGTACACGCTGGGCGTGTCGCACCGGGACCTCGGAAGGCCGCGGCAGGCGCTCGACCACCACCGTGAGGCCCTACGAACCCGTCGGAGTCTCGCGGCGCGGAACCCTGCGCGCCACGAGCCCGCGCTCGCCCGGTCGCTCAGCTCGATCGGGCGTTGCCTCCTGGACCTGGAGGACGTCGACGGCGCTCACACCATTTTTGCCGAGGCGTTGGACGTCTGGCGGCGTGTCACGACGGAGAGTCCTACACGCTACGAGCCGGACCTCGCCCTGACGCTGGGTGACCTCGGTACGGCGTGCGTGCTCCTCGGCCGTTTGGGGGCCGCGCTGCCCGCGCACGAGGAGGCGCTGGTGCTGTGGCGGCACCTGGCGGCGCAGAACCCGGTCCGTCATCAGACCGGCCTTGCCCGCTCGCTCACGAACCTGGGTGTCGCGTACGAGCGGCTCGGCCGCGCCGAGGAGGCCCTGACGTTCCTCGGTGAGGCGATCGGCCTCTACCGGCCGGCGGCCACAGGAAATCCCACCCGGTACCAACCGAACCTGGCCTGGTCGGAGTCGGTCGCCGCCTCGGCGCTCGTCCGGCTGGGGCGTACCGAGGAGGCGCTCGACCGCTACCGCGAGGCTCTCAACCTGTTTCGCCACTGCCATGCCCGCGGCGCGCGGGCCATCCAGTTCCTCACGGCCTACCGGGCCGCGCTCGACAGCTGTGCGGCGGAGCTCCTCGGGTCCGACCGGGAGGACGAGGCGCGTGCGCTGAGGGAGGAGCGGATCTCGCTGGACGGCGACGGCTGAGCGGGTGGGACGTCGCCCGCTGTCAGGCGAGACGGACGATCACGAGAGTCTTGTCGTCGTGGCGCTTGGCGCGAGCCCAGCGCACGCCGTCCGGGTCGGTCGCCTCGGCGTCGTGAACGGCGTCGAGCACGTGTGCCGGGCCGTGCTCCAGGGCCTCGTCGTAGACGTCGCGCCACGTCGAGGCACGGGGGTGCCGGTCCAGCTCGACCCCGTCGGTCGCCAGGACCAGCGCCGTGACGCCCGCGCGGTGCGTGGTGCCGACGTGGCCGTGGTACGCGGCTTCCGGCTCGATGCCGGCGACCCAGTAGCCTCCCGGGCGGTTCCGCCGGCGCGCCTGCTCCTCCTGCAGCTCGACGAGCAGGGCGCGGTGCCCGTCGTCGAAGCCGTGGCCTGTGGCGAGACGGGAGCGGTACAGCTCCCGATGGCGGGCGATCGCCGTTCCCACCTCGAGGTCGGTGTGGACCTTCTCGGTGCCGTCGTCATGGAGAAGGGTCACGCTGCTGTCGCACAGGACGAAGGTCTCGATGGTCTGCGTCGACCAGCGGGCGATCGCGACCGTGCTGGTCGGACTTGTCCTGGCCACGAGGCCGTAGGTGTCGCGCACCGCCGTGATCGCCGCCGCCACGGTGTCGGGCAGCGACACCCCTTCGGGGAGGCGGGACGCGATCTCCTTGCCCAGACGTTCGGCGTACCACCCCGGGTCGTGAGACCGGTCCATAGCCACGGAGGTCGCGCCGTCCAGCACGAGGGCGAACCCGTCGCCCACCACGAACCTGTCCTGATTGTTGTCGGAGTCGCCTGCGCGTGTTGCGGCAAGAAGGGTCAAGGAGCTACTCCTGCGGGTTCTCGAATGGTCTCGGTGGTCCGGTACCCGTGGTTGCAGAGGACGGGACCCGAGTTGCTGAGGGCCGCGGTCAGCGCCACCTCGAGACGACGTCCCAGGCCGGCCGAGGTCCTGTCCTTGGCTGTAGCGATCGGGAAGAGGCCTGCGCCCCTGACCTCGTCGTCGGCCTCGCGGCGAGTGACCGCACGCATCTCGGACGTGCTGAGCAGGCCGCCGTCGAAGATCCAGACCAGTCCCTCGGGACGGCCGTCCTTGGCCTGGGGGACGTGGTCGATGACAAGGACGCGCATGTCACCGCGCTTGATGCGCAGCTCCTCGGTCAGCTCGCGCCGCGCGGCCGCCCATGGCGGCTCCTCCGACTCGACGACCCCGCCAGGTATCTCCCAGGTGGGCTTGTACGTCGGCTCGACGAGCACGACGCGGTCGGCGTCGTCGCGCAACAGGACACCGGCCGCAATCCGCTTCCGCGGGAGCGTCGCGTAGTACTCGTCACGTTCGAGGAGCTTCACGAATCTCCACGCTAGACCTCGGGAAGGCGGCTCGCGTCGCGAGACGGTGGATCGCTACGGAGCACGGACAGAGGTGCGCCGTCGTATCCGCCTAGAAGCGGATGTTCGGCGCAAACCTACCGATCGGATACCCCGCGGCACAAGACCCGCTCGACGGGGTGCGGTCGGAATCGCCGTCGCCCGTCAACCGATTTCGGGCTGCAATGGGTGCGCCGGGCAAGCGATGATCACCCTTGTGCGCGGTTCGCCCCGCTGCCAGCATGACCCCATGCCGACGCGGGAGATCGACGACCTGCTCACCATCGCCGCAGACCCCTACGCGAGGCGACGCGGTGACGCGCTCCACCAGCTCGCCCACGTGACAGACCCTCGGGTCGAGGCGGTGCTGCTCCGAGCGCTGTCCGACCCGATGCTGGACAGCGGCGCGCGCAACGGCGCGGTGTTCGCGGCCGGCGAGCAGCGGCTCATCCGGGCATGGGAGCCGATCGAACGGGTCCTCCGCACCGAGAACCCCATCGACCGGACCTTCGCCATCATGGCCCTGTCCAGGATCGAGCCGGACCGCGCGCTGCCGCACGCGCGCCGGCTCCTGACCGAGGACAAGGACCCGAGCGTCCGGGCGATCGGTGCGCTCTGCCTGTCGGACGCGAGGGACGCCGGCACGATCGACCTGCTCATCAGGGCTCTCGACGACGCCGAGTCCGAGGTGAGGCAAGCCGCGGCCGAGTCGCTCGGGAAGATCGGCGACGTGCGCGCGTACGCGCCACTCCTCAAGAAGGGCGGCACCTGGGCGGTCGTGCGGGGCGTCCTGAAGACGGACAAGGCGTTCCTCGGCGCGGTGCGCAGGGCGATGCGAGCCATCGAGGAGAAGCACCCCGAGCTCAACCTGTGAGCCGAACCGAGGCTCACGGCCGCCGCGCGCCCGGGAACCCGGTCCAGCGCAGCTCGGTCGGCAGGTGGCTCATGTCGTTGAACATGACGACGCCGGGCGGGAGCCCCGGGCGCTGCTCGATCATGGTCAGCGCGGTGTTGCCGCTGTCCAGACCCAGCCAGCGGATGGGCGGCGCGCCGAGGGCATGCCGCACCATCCAGGCGATCTGGAAACCGTGCGTGACCAGCACCTCGTGCGTGTCGTCGTCCGGCGGGGGCGCGTCGAGGAAGCGGGCGGTCAGCTGGTCGGCCGTGCGACGGCCGGCCGCAACCTCCGCGGCCTCGTAGCCGTCGAAGAACCCGGCCCAGGGCGCCGGGACCTCCTCCGGTCCGGGGATGTAGGGGACGTGGTCGACCAGCTCGGCCGCCTCCGCGACCGGCGTGCCCGGCGGCAGGTGGCGGGCGATCTCGTGTGCGGTGGCGGAGGCACGAGGGAGCGGCGAGTGCCGGACGACGCCCACAGGGACAGCGGCGAGGCGCACGCCGAGCAGGTCCGCCTGCCGTCGCCCGACGTCGGTCAGCTCGCCGAACGCGTCGGCCTCGCCGTGGCGGGCGACGTAGAGATGGCGGATCCCCATGATGGTCCTCTCAGGTCAGGGTGACGACGCCGGTGGCGCCGTCGACGGTCACGCGGTCGCCGTCGTGGATCCTCGTGGTGACGTCCGGGACGCCGAGGACGGCGGGGATGCGGCGCTCACGAGCGACGATCGCCGCATGGGAGAGCATGCCCCCGGTCTGGGTGACCACCGCCGCCGCGACCCGCAGCAGCGGCGTCCACGCAGGGTCGGTGAACAGGCAGACCAGCACGTCCCCCGGGCGCACCCGGGGGAAGTCCGCGGGCCCGCGCACCACCCGCGCGGGACCCGACGCCCACCCCGCGCTGCCGGGCGTCCCGGTGAGCGCACCGGGCGGGGCGAACCGGACGTCGTCGGGCGCCGGCGGGATGCCCGCCGTCACCGGACGGGCCTGGAGGATCCAAGCCCGGCCGCCCGCGACCGCCCACTCGACGTCCTGCTGCCCGCCGAGCACCTCCGCGACCTGCTCGCCCAGGCGCGCGAGCTGGACCGCGGTCGTGACGCCCAGTGACGGGCGCTCGCGGTCGGCGGCGGGGACGGGCCGCGGTCCGTCGCGGCCGACGAAGGTGCGCTTGTCCGCGACGACGATCGTGACGGAGCCGTCGCGGCCGACACGACAGGTGTCAGGGGTGACCGTGCCGCCCACCACGCTCGGCCCCAGCCCCCAGGCCGACTCGATCACGGTCGCGCCGTCGTCGGCCGACGGCGTGAACATGACCCCGGAGGCGTCGGCGTCGATCAGCGGCTGGACCAGGACCGCCATCGCCGGCGTGCCCGCCAGGGCCCCGCGGTACGCCGTCGCGCGCGCCGAGCCGAGCGAGGCCCAGACCTGCCGGACCGCGCGGGCCACCTGGTCCCGGCCGATCACGCCCAGCACGCTCTCGTACTGACCGGCCGTGGAGGCGCTCGCGGCGTCCTCGTCGGACGCTGACGACCGTACCGCGACCGGGATGTCGCCGAGCCGCCGGAGCCCGCGAGCGAGGGCGTCGCCGAGCGGCTCGGGCAGCCCGGCGAGCGCGACGCCGGGCCGGTCGCCGGGCCGGTCGTCGCCCAGCGCGTGGACCTCCCGGTACGCGTCGAAGGGGATCACGAACCCGTCGGGGACCGGTACGCCCGCGCGCAGCAGCGTGCCGAGCGTGGCCGCCTTGCCGCCGCTGGTGGTCACCGTGGCGTCCCGGAGTCCGACGAGCATCCCGCACCTCTCAACAAAACATTGACAACGTCGTGTTGATTCTGCAGGGTCGGACCATGGCACGCAAGCATTCACGGGACGCAGCGCACGCAGATCAGGCCCGGGCGGCGCGCGAGCAGGACGCGCAGAAGCACCTCCTGGGCCTCGGCGCCGACGGGCTCGAGCCTCGGCCCTGGCGGCCGGGATCGGCCCCGCCGTCGGCCGTGGACCTCGCGCACTTCGCACTCTGGCGCTCCACGGACCTCGAGCCGGACGACCTGCTCAGTGCGCTGGCCCTCCTGCCCGCCGCCCGCGAAGAGGTCGAGGGCCTCGAGGCGGGGCTGCTGTTCACCGCCCGCGGGGCAGGTCTGACCTGGGTGCAGATCGCCGACGCGATGGGCTACGGCTCGCCGCAGGCCTGCCAGCAGCGTTTCGACCGCCTGACCGGACGGAAGGGTGGCGACGCGTGACCCGCCTGTCGTCGGCCGGGCTCCTCGTGCTGCACGCGGTGCGCGTCCTCGGGTTCGGCGAGCCGGTGGCCGTCGCCCAGCGGTACGGTCTCGACCCGGACGAGACGGCGTCCCTGATGCTCGACGGCGAGGCGCGGGGCTGGGTGACGTACACGTCCTTCGGCGGGCTCGGGGGCTGGTCCCTGACCGCCTCGGGCAGGGCCGAGAACGAGCGTGAGCTGGCGGCGGAGCTGGACCGGGCCGGCGTCCGGGCGGAGGCCGGCGAGGTCTACCGGGCGTTCCTCCCGCTGAACGCCCGCCTGCAGCGGGCCTGCACCGACTGGCAGCTCCGGCCGGGCCCCGGCGACCCGCTCGCGGCCAACGACCACGGGGACGCCGCCTGGGACGCCGCCGTCCTCGACGAGCTCACCGCCGTGAGCCAGGGTCTGGTCCCGCTCGCGAGCCGGCTCGAGGGTGTCCTCGCGCGCTTCCGCGGGTACGACCGGCGCTTTACCGCGGCACTGCGGCGCGCGCAGGCAGGGGAGCACGGCTGGGTCGACCGGACCGACGTCGACTCCTGTCACCGCGTCTGGTTCGAGCTCCACGAGGACCTGGTCGCGACCCTGGGGATCGACCGGGGTGCGGAGGTCTGACGGGCCCCACGGACGGGCGAGCCTCCGCCTCGGATCATCAGCCCGAGGCCCACGGGTCGTCGACGAACCGGGGGAGCCCGGGCAGGCGGGCGAGCTCGTCAGGGCTGAGCCACCGGGCGATCGTCCGGAGGCTGGTGGCGGCGTGCATCGCCACGTCGCCGTAGTGGACGAGCAGCTCAGGGACCTCCGGGTGCCCGGTCCACTCGAACAGCTCGTCGACGACGGTCTGGTGCGGAGGCGCGCCGGCCAGCACGGCGCAGCGGGCCAAGGCGTTCGCCGCGCCCCACCGCGCGCGGGGCATGGCGGAGCGCAGGTGGCGGTCGGCGTGCTCGGCGACCTGCTCGGGCGGCGCGACGAGCGAGAGGGTGATCAGGGCTTGGGCCACGGCGTCCTGATCGGTCTCTCGCTCGAGCATCCGCACGACGTGCGCGGCGGTGGTGGGTGCCGACTCCGGGAACCAGCCGACGAGGTAGGCGGTCCGGCCGCGCACAGCCGCGTCCTCGGCGTCGAGCAACGGGACGAGCCGGGGCAGCGCGTCCTGGACGACGTCGTAGACGGCGATGTCGTCCGGGCTCCCGCGCAGCCCGGCATACGGGTTGCGCTCCCACAGCTCACGCTCCTCCTGGCTGATGTCGTCCTGCTCGGCCCACCGGCGGTGGTGCTCCAGGATCGACGGCAGATCGGCATTGAGCGTGGCCGCGTCCGCGCGCCACCGGGCGATCGGGACGCCGTCGGGCAGCAGCTCGTAGTCCAGGCCGATGGCGAGGTGGACGAGGAACCCGACCAGCCCGGCGCGTTCATCGTTCTCGCCGGAGAGGACCAGCTCGACGACGAACCGGGCGGTCGGTGCCGATGCCGAGCAACGACTGCCTTGATGGACGACGGCGTTGGACAGGACGCTCAAGGAACGCTCGCGGACCTCGGGTTCCCGCGACTGCAGGTCCCGGAGCAGGCCAGGGACGTCGGCCGCCGACCCGTACGCGTGGGACAGCCACCGCCAGCCGACGTCGTCCAGCCCGGCCAACGGGTCGCTCGGGCTCATGGGGGCAAGGTATCGAATCCGCTACCGGCCCGCCGGTAGCCAGGTGATCGTGAGGGTGCCGTGGGGGCGCGGCAGGACGGTCACGCCCGGCGCGAGGTCCGACGGCGGGTGGTCCGCCGGCCACCACTGGAACAGCGGCTCGACGCCGCGGTGCTCGGTGTCGTAGACCCGGAGCGACTCGGCGAGCCGTGCCGTGAGCCGGGCGGCTTCCGGGCCCTTGCCGACCGCGCCGATCTCCAGGGTCCCGTCCGGCAGGGAGCGGTGGGCGACGGACGCGAACGACGAGCCGTCCACGAGCGCCGGGTAGAACGAGTCCACGGCGCCGCGGTCCGTCGGGACCACGACCTCCATGGCGCACCCTCCCGGCTGCACCAGCGTCCAGGTGAGCAGGTCGAGCCACAGCTCCCCGGACGCGTAGGCCGCGCCCGACCAGGCGTCGACCGCGGTGGAGGCCAGGACGTCGTCGGACACCGCGAAGTCTTCCGGGACCTGGCCGGAGAAGCGGAACGTCACGCGATGGCCGGACGGGCCGGTCAGGTCCACCGAGGGCGGGTCGAACTGGTCCACGCCCTGGAGGAACACGAAACCGCCGCCCACCACCGACTCGGACACCAGGTGGCCGTTCTCGTGGCGGAACCCGATGACCCGCTGCATGCCGGGCGCGACGCGCAGCGGGACCACCAGGACGCCGTCGGGCGCGAGCTGCTCCAGCCAGGACCGCGGGATGGCCCAGGGGGAGACGGTGACCATGATGCGGTCGAACGTCCCGCGCCCGAGATGGTGCGCGGCGTCGGCGGTGACGACCTCGACCCGGTCGGTCAGGCCGAGGCGCTCGAGCCCGGCACGGACGCGGGCGGTCACGCCGTCGTCGATGTCGACGGTGACGACCTGGCCGTCCGGGCCCACGAGGTGCGCGAGCATCGAGGCCAGCGGCCCGCCCGACCCGATCTCCAGGACGCGGTGCCCGGGCTCGACCCGGGCCTGGGCGAGGTTCGCCGCGTGTCTTGTTGACCGCACTACTGGCGTGTCGTCCCGGCAACGCGTGATGGTGACGCTGACGCTGATGCCCTCTGGCCCGATCTCGAGGAGCGGCATCGATGGCACTGGACGTAGATGGTGAGGGCGGCGTTCGTTCCGTCGTAGGGCTCGTCGTGGCGCGGACCGGCGCAGTCCGGCCGACCCGCGTGGCGGATCTGCCGTGGGTCGTGCTCGACGGCGCGGGCGTGGTGATCGAGCCGGTCAGCGAGTTCCTGCGCGAGCTGTTGGCGTGCGGGAACGGGACGTCGTCGTGCCGCTCGTACGCATACGACCTGCTGCGCTGGTTCCGGTTCCTGGCCACAGTAGACGTGCCGTGGAACCGGGCTCAACGCGTAGAGGTCCGTGACTTCGTGCTGTGGCTGCGCACGAGCGTCAACCCCGCGAGAGCACGGTCCCGGCCTGACGCGCCGGCGCCGGGCGCGGTCAACGCTCGGACCGGCAAGCCGTCACTGTCCGCGGGATACGCGCCGGCCACGATCAATCATGCGTTGTCGGTCGTCGCGGCGTTCTACGCCTTCCACGTCCGGACCGGCAGGGGGCCGATCGTCTCGCCGGTCCCGACGCAGTCGCGTCGTGGCGGGCGTGTCCACTCCCATCACAACCCGATGGATCCGATCGCGTTGCACAAGCGGGGCAGCTACCGGCAGAAGCGACCGGACCTGCCGCCGCGTGCAGTGCCCGACGATGTGCTGGACGACCTGTTCGCTCGGCTCAGCTGCAACAGGGACAGGGCCCTGTTCAGCATGTACTTGTCCAGTGGGGCGAGGGCTTCGGAGCTGCTGGGTATGACGGTCGGGGATGCTCACCCGGGCGAGGGGCGTATCTACGTGGCGACCAAGGGCCTGGGTGGGATCAAGCAGGCGTGCCCGGCGGCGCCGGAGGCGTTCACGTGGCTCGCTCTCTACCTCGGCGAGCTCGCGGGCGAGGGGCACCGGCCCGAACCGGACGAGCCACTGTGGTGGACCCGACGTAACCCGCTCAGGCCGCTGTCCTACACCGCGGTACGCGCGGTGCTGCGGCGCATCAACGAGTCGATCGGCGCGAACGTCACGCTGCACGACCTGCGACACACCCTCGGGCTCCGACTGATCGCCGATCCACAGGTCACCCTCGTCGACGTCCAGCAGGTCTTGCGGCACCGGCAGATCACGACCACAGGCCGCTACCTGCGACCTCGCATCGACGAGGTGATCGCCCGGGTCCATGAGCACTACACCCGCCCCCGACCCGAACCGCGCCCACTCGCCGGCTGGACCTATGACGAGCAGGATCTCTCCGACGTGTTCGGGGAGCACTGATGGTCGGGCGGCACGGGCAAACGACCCGCGTGACACCGGTCAGCCGACGGGAGCCCGGCGTGCTCACCGCCCCGGCCGTTCCCGCCTACGCCCCAGCGCTGCCGGGTCAGGAGGGGGCAACGCGGCAGGAGCTGGTTCGCCTGGCCGAGGGATTGCTGGACCGCCGGCCCACCTCCCGGCAACGTGCGGAGCACGTCCTTGCGTTCAGTCGTGCCCTGGACTGGCTGGAGACCTACGACGGTGAGGACTGGCAGGAGCGGTGGCTACACAGCGGTTCCGACCAGGTCGGTCACCGGTGGCTCCCGGACGTCCCACCCAAGCATCGACACTCGCTGACCTCAGGCATCAGGATGCTGATCGTGCTGCGCGCGATCCGGCCCACCTACGCGTGGTTCTTCGCCAGCCGCCTGCTCGGGGTCTACGCCCAGTTCCGCCAGCACAACCACGCCGCCGTCTTCGCTGCGATCGAGCCTCACACCGCTCGCGCGGACACGGGCAGCTATGCCACCTACGCGCTGACCGTGCTGACGCACATCGCGATCGTCACCGGCAAGTCGCCGCGAGACATCGATACGGCCGACTTCAACACCTACCGAGCCGCGCGAGCCGCTTCGGGGCGTCCCAGTATCGGGCTGCCCCTGGCCTACGAGGCGCTGCAGGCGATCGGCGGACTCGTCGGTCAGCCCCCGACCCTGCGGCAGGCCATCGCCCGCGGGCAGCTCACGGTTGCCGAGCTGGTGGACCGCTACCCGATCGTCGACTCCGGGATCCGTGACTTGCTCGTGCACTACCTCGTGGAACGCTCGACGGTCCTGGACTACAGCACCCTGAGCAGCCAGGTCCAACTCCTGGCCGACCTGTTCTGGTGCGACCTGGAACGCCACCACCCCGGGATCAACTCCCTACGACTGTCCGACCAGGCCATCCAGGGATGGAAGGAACGCTTGCGGGTCCTGCCCGACGGCAGCCCGCGCAAGGGCACCCACCTCATCCTCCTCGTGGTGCGCGCTTTCTACCTCGACCTGCAGCAGTGGGCTCTGGAAGACCCAGCCCGCTGGGCCCAGTGGGCCGCTCCGAGCCCGATCACCGAGGCCGATACCCGCGGCAAGATCAAGGAACTCCGCCTCCTGAAGGCACGCATGCAGGCCCGCACCCGAACCCTGGTCCCGGTCCTGCCACGACTGGTCGCCACCGCCCAGGCTGAGCTCGAGCACACTGGCAGACTTCTGGCCGCGATGCAGCACACTGAACCGTTGGCCGAGGTCACTGTCGATGGGCGCCGCTACCAGCGCACCAAGACCACCTGGAAGATCAACGCCCTTGCCCTCGACGATCCCGGCCCCCGGTTCGACGTCGCACAACGCGATACCGACGCGTTCTGGACCTGGGCCACGATCGAGGTCCTGCGCCGCACGGGCGTCCGGGTCGAGGAGCTCCTGGAGCTGACGCACGTGGGACTGCGCCAGTACCAGGCGCCCACCGGCGAGATGGTGCCCCTGCTGCAGATCAGCCCGTCCAAGACCGACGCCGAACGCGTCATCCCCGCCGACCCCGACCTCGTCTCCGTGCTGGCGAAGATCATCCGCCGGGTCAAGGACGAGGCGGGACGCGTCCCTCTGGTCCAGCGTTTCGACGAGCACGAACAGATCTTCGGCCCGCCCCTGCCGCACCTGTTCCAGCACGTCGTCAACTACCAGCGCCAGGTCATCTCAACCGAACGCATCCGCACGCTGCTGCGCAAGGTGGCCGGGCGCGCCGACCTGCGCGACGTCGATGGAACACCACTGCGGTTCACCCCGCACGACTTCCGCCGCGTGTTCTCCACCGAGGTCGTCAACGGCGGCCTGCCCATCCACATCGCCGCGAAGCTACTGGGCCACCTGGACCTGAACACCACCCAGGGCTACGTCGCGGTCTACCCCGAAGAAGTCATCAACCGCTACCGAGCCTTCATCGACGAACGCCGCGGGCGCCGCCCGAGCGAGGAATACCGCGAACCCAGCGACGCCGAATGGAACGAGTTTCGCGACCACTTCAGCCTCCGCAAAGTCGCACTCGGCACCTGCGAACGCCCCTACGGAACCCCCTGCCAACACGAACACGCCTGCGTCCGCTGCCCCATGCTCCGCATGGCCCCCGCCCAGATGCCACGCCTGCTCCAGATCGAACGCAATACCCACGAACGCCTCGAGGAAGCCCACCGCCTGCAATGGCTCGGCGAGGTCTCCGCGCTCGAAGAGAACCTGCGGCACATCGCCGACAAGAAACGCCAGGCCGAAAGGCAGCTGCAGCAAGCCGACAACGACGAAGCGGGGTCTGACGCGCTGGACTGAATAGCCATGCAGGTCGGCTGCAGTTTCGAGCCCAGTACCGGGCTGGCACCCGCGGGGGCTATGTGATGGGTTCCACGAGCGCACGCGTGACCCGGTCCGTGAGGTCACGAACCTAGCGGGTGGAGCCACGCGCCCACGGTCAGGTGTCCGGTCCATCGTCGTGGGAGTCGAGCAGGAGAGCAACGGTGGCTTGATGATCGCCGAAGGCCGGGTATCATCGCGGTATGACGATCATAGAAACTGAGGTGCGTGCGGCGAGCACGGCGGACATCGAGCCGGCGGTCGCGTTGTTCCGGTCGCTGGGCGATCCCGCGCGGCTGGCGATCGCGCGACGGCTCGCGTCTGGTGAGGCGCGGGTCGCAGAGCTGACTCGTGACCTGGGGCTGGCGCAGTCGACCGTGTCCGCGCACGTGGCGTGCCTGCGGGACTGCGGGCTGGTCGTCGGGCGCATGGAGGGCCGGCGGGTGTACTACTCCCTGGCCCGGCCCGAGCTGCTGGACCTGCTCACAGCGGCCGAGACGCTGCTGGCGGCGACCGGTAGCGTCGTGGCCCTGTGCCCGACCTACGGCGTGGACGGGCAGGACTCGGCATGCTGACCACGATCGCGGCAGCAGCCGGGTTGTTCGTCGCAACCAACCTCGACGACATCGTGATCCTCACCGTCCTGTTCGCCGTCGCCGCGCGCGGTGGACGGCTGCGGGGATGGCAGATCGTCGCCGGGCAGTACCTCGGCCTCAGCACCCTGATCGCGGTCAGCTTCCTCGCCGCGCTCGGCCTGACGATCGTGCCCGACGAATGGGTCGGCCTGCTCGGCCTGATCCCGCTCGCGATCGGTGTCCTCGGCCTGGTGCGCACCCTGCGCGGGTCCGACGATGACGATGAGGCCGAGTCCGCGCTCAAGGCCGTCGGGCTGCTCGGCGTCGCCGGGATCACGATCGCCAACGGCGGCGACAACATCGCGATCTACACCCCGGTGTTCCGCACCATGTCCACCACCGACGCGCTGGTCACGATCGTGGTGTTCCTCGTGCTGCTCGCGCTGTGGTGCCTGCTCGCCCGGGCGATCGGCACCAACGAGACCGTCACCGAAGCACTGGAAAAGGTCGAGCACTGGCTCGTGCCGCTGGTCTTCATCGGCCTCGGTGTCTTCATCCTGATCGAGTCCGGCACCCTGGCCCACATCGCCTCACTGCTGTAACCGCAGCACCGGCCCGCCCGGTCACGAGATCGTCGTGACCGGGCAGGCTGCTCAATGCGTTGCTGAGTCGGGCTGGCGCTGGGTTACGCCTTCCGGTTGTGGTTCGTCTGTGCAGGCACCGCTCGCCCGGAACGGTTCCGCGAGCTGGGCGAGGTAGTCGTTGGGGTAGTTGGGTTTGGCGGCCATGCCGAGGTCGTCGCTGGTGAACCGGCGCTCTGGGTCGTAGGAGTAGGTGCCGAGCAGGTGGTCCCAGATCAGGGTGAACAGTCCGAAGTTGACGTCGCCGATACCGGCCCACTTGAGGTGGTGGAACCGGTGGGCCTGGTTGAGCGCGAGCACGGTGCGTAGTGGTCCGACCCGGTAGTCCACGTTGGAGTGCTGCAGGAGGAGCTGGACGGCGGCGCAGAGCGCGAGGGCGAAGGCGACGGGGGTGGGCAGGCCGAGCAGGATGAGGGGCGCGAAGCCCACGGCGGTCTCCAGGGTCTGGTGGAGCGGGTGCTTCATCAGGCCGTTGAACCCGTAGGCGCGCTTGACGCTGTGGTGCACCGCGTGCAGCCGCCACAGCACGGGGATCTTGTGGCTGGCCAGGTGGACCAACGTAATTCCGAGGTCGGCGACCAGGATCGCGGCGAGCACCTGCAGCACGAACGGCCACTCGTGCGGCCACAGTCCGTCGAACGGGGTCAGCGCGGTCAGGACCGGCACCACGATGAGACTGGCGAGGGTGAGGGTCTCGTTCACCGTGGCGTGGGCGGTGTCGCGGTGGTCGTCGTCGTGCGGTGTGTTCCATTCCTCCCGGTAGGGCAGGACGCGCTCGGCGAGGAACGAGCTGGCGATGGCGAGCAGCAACAGACCGAGCAGCCAGAGCTTGGAGCCACCTGAGGCGGCGATGGTGATACCGGCGCCGTTGATGGCCAGGAGCATGAAGGGCACGTAGCCGTACCGGACGAGTGTGCGCATGCCCATGAGCCTGCAGCCCGACCATCCGCCGCGGCTTGAACAAACTCGCTAACCCTCGTGGCAGCGTTTCCATGGCGTCGTTCTGGGGCGTCGTTCAGTGCCAGTCCACGGCGCGAGCCAGGAGCGACGGGGGCAGACCGAACATCTCGTGGCAGACGCGGGTCAGGTGCGCGCTGTCCGCGAACCCGGCGGCGTGAGCGGCCTCGGTGAGCGTGACGCCGCGCCGGGCATGGTCGATCGCCCGTTGTAGGCGCGCCCACCGTACATGTGCCCGAAACGGCAGGCCGAGCTCGTCGCTGAACAGGTGCCCGAGCCGGCTGGCCGAGATTCCGGCCGCCCCAGCGAGCTGCCCCAGGTGGACCGAGTCGTCGAGCAGCGTCGGCAGCAGGGCGACTGCTCGCTGCAGCGCCGGGTGCAGCGGCTTCTCGGCGAGCGGGCTTGCATCGGCGAGCGTGCCCAGGACCTGGTCGATCACTGTGCTCGGGGTGCCCCCGGCCAGGGCTGCGGCCCGGATGTCGTCGTCGAGCAGCGGCTGCGCCGCCGCGGCCCACGCGATGACGGAGTCGAGTGGCAGACCTGTGCACCGCACCCGCCTGGTCAGTGCCTGGCCGAGCAGCCCGTCGGCGTCGATCCACGCGATCAGCCCCGCGCAGCCGCCGGCCATCTCGTGCACTGCGCCGGACGGGATGACGGCCGCGTGACCCTGGCATTCGGCGCCGGACTCGTCGCGCAGCCGCACCGGCTCGGTGGTGGCGAGCACCAGCTGGACCGCGGCATGCCGGTGCGAATGGGCGACACCCAGCCGACCGGCGTAGATCAGGCGGCCGGGTCGCAGCACCACGGTTCCCTGCCACATCGTCAGCTCCCGTGCGGGTGGTCGCCCCGCAGCCGGCCCAGGCCAGCCAGGAAGCGTCCGACGCGTGAGGAGTAGTCGGTGTAGGTGGCGCCGTGGACGCGGCGGAGGTGCGGCTCTTCGACCAGGCGGACCTGGATCTCCATTCCGGTGAGCGTGACCGCAAGGCCCGCGATCGCAACGGCGTTGGGCACCATCAGCGCCACCCCCAGGAACGTGACGAGCGCGGCGGTGAAGACCGGGTTGCGCACCAGCCGGAACGCACCGGTGGTCACCAGCGCGGTGTGCTCGCTCGGGTCGACCCCAATCCGCCAGGAGGCGCCCAACACCAGCTGGGCGCCGAAGGTTGCGAGGATGCCGACTACCGCGAGCACGATGCCCAGGCCATGCACCGCCGGGTGATCGGCGACGGTCAGCGGCGGGACGCCGGCCAGGGCGGCGACCGGGGCGCCGAGGCCCACCATCAGGAACCCGAGATCGGCCACGGCGAGCCCCCACCACTCGGGCGTGCCGCGTGCCGCCGACCTGCGCCGGTTTCCGGTGTCACCGGTACGGCGGCGCTGGATCAGCGTCCGTACGCCACCACTGAGCAGCATGAAGACGACGAACAGCGCCAAGGCGGCGACGGCCGTCACCGGTCGCTCCCGGCCGGCACGGGCTTGGCCGCGACACCGAGCAGGTAGTCGCCGCAGATCCGGGTGGTCGACCCGAGGACGACGAGCCCGTGGCGGGCCAGCTCGTCGAGGAACTGCTCGGCGGTGAACCGGTCCTCGCTGGGGTGGTCGAACAGCCGCTGGTAGGTGGGGCGGGCCAGGGCGTGGGCGGTGACCTCCTCGAAGTAGAACCGGCCGCCCGGGGCGAGCACCCTGGCGACCTCGGCGACGGCCGCACGCCAGTGCGGGATGTGGTGGACGATCGCGAAGTCGAACACCGCGTCATAGCCGCCATCCTCGGCACCCACCGCCGCACGTAGATCGCTCGCGCTGCCCTGCACCAGCCGCACCCGGTCGCCGAAACGAGCCAGGCGCCGCCGGGCACGCTCGATCATCACGGGGTCGAGGTCCACGGCGTCCACGCTCGTTGCGCCGAACCGCTCCAGCACCAGCTGCGAGCCGTACCCGGAGCCGCAGCCGATCTCCAGCGCCCGCGCCCCGGGGAGCAGCCGGCCACCGAACCGCAACAGCACCCGGACCTCGTAGAAGCGTTGCAGCCAGCGTCGGGGCGGGGAGTTCACCAGGACGGTCTCGGCCTTGTTCATCAACATCGCCCAACCTCGTTTCTATCCGGAATGACTGGTATCATCGTGTTATGACGATGAATAGCACGGAGGGGTGCCTCGCGTCGAGCGCGGGGCTGGACCCGGCGGTGGCGCTGTTCCACAGCCTCTCGGACGCCACGCGGCTGGCGATCGTGCAACGCCTGGCCCGGAGTGAGGCGCGGGTCGCGGACCTGGTCGCCGAGCTGGGGATGGCGCAGTCCACGATCTCGGCGCACGTGGCCTGCCTGCGTGACTGTGCGCTGGTGGTGGGCCGCCCGCAGGGACGGCAGGTGTTCTACAGCCTCGCCCGCCCGGAGCTGATGGACCTGCTGGCGGCGGCGGAAACCCTGCTCGCCGCGACCGGGTACGCCGTGGCGCTGTGCCCGAACTACGGCACGGATCTCCCGGCCGAGGTGGTCCAGGAGACGACGGAACGTGCTCGATGAGTGACGCGCGCGGGCTCTCCCACCACGAACCGGCACTCGGTGTGGACGCTGGGTCACGCAAGCCGGAAGCGCGCAGCCGTCGTGGGGCCCTGTCATGAGCATCGAAGATCGAGACCAGACAGCCAGGGTGATCCGAGCCCGTGTCGGTCTGGCCGCGACCGCCGCGGTGCTGGCTGCGCTCGACCTCGGCCTGAAGGCCTGGGCGAGCCGGGCACTGGCCGACGGCACCTCCGTGGATCTGCAGGTGATCCAGCTACGGCTGACGTTCAACCCCGGCGTGGCGTTCAGCCTCGGCGAGAGGCTGCCCACCGGGGTCGTGCTCGGCGGCACCGGGCTCATCGTCGCCGGGCTGGCGGTGTTCGCCTGGCGCACCGCTCGCACCGCGACCTGGCCCGTGCGGCTGGGCCTGGCCGCGATGTTGGCCGGAGCGGTCGCCAACCTCGCCGACCGCGCCGCTGACGGGGTCGTCACCGACTACCTGCACTCCGGCTGGTTCCCGACCTTCAACCTCGCCGACGTCTTCCTCACTCTCGGCGCCGCAACACTCGTCCTGGCCAGCCTGCGCACCACCGACAGCACCACCGTGAGAGAAGCAGCGCCGTGACCCGGCCAGCGCAAGGCACACCAGCGCAAGGCACGCTCGTGCGGCGCGGGCTGGCCCTGGCGTGGTTCATCATCGTCTGGGACGTCGTCGAAGGAGTCGTCGCCGTGACCGCCGGGCTGGCGGTCGGCTCCATCGCCCTGGTCGGCTTCGGTATCGACTCCGCGATCGAGGTCTTCGCCGCCAGCGTGGTGATCTGGCAGCTGCGGGCGGGTGCGCACGCCCGACAGCGACCCGCACTGCGCGCCATCGCGGTCACCTTCTACGCCCTGGCCGCGTTCGTGGGCTTCGAGTCGATCCGTGACCTGGTCACGCAGGACAAGGCCGGCGAGTCGCTGATCGGGATCGTGCTCAACGTGGTCGCCCTGCTCGTGATGGTCCCAGTCGCGGTGGCTCAGCGCCGCATCGGGCGGGAGCTGAACAACCCGGTGCTGGTGGCGCAGTCCACCGAGACCTGGATGTCCAACGCGCTGTCCGTGACCGTGCTGGCCGGACTAGGGCTCAACGCCACGCTCGGCTGGTGGTGGGCCGACCCTGTGGTCGCCCTGGCCGTGGCCGGCCTGGCGGTGCAGTCCGGCCGCAAAGCCTGGCACGAGACCAACGAGACCGCGCCTGCAGAGGGCCACCCGAGCACAACCAAGGATCAGCCATGACGACGGAAAGCCGCTTGTCGCTGCTGCGTGACGCGCGCGCCGCCCGCAGGCAAGGCAAGGACGCGATTGCGCGGCGGCAGCGTGACCGGCTCGCCGACCTGGTCGCCTTCGCCCGCGCCCGCTCGCCCTACTACCGCGAGCACTACCGCAACGTGCCCGAACGCGTCACCGACCCGACGCTGCTGCCGGTCACCAGCAAGGCCGAGCTCATGCCGCGGTTCGACGACTGGGTCACCGACCCGTCCGTCACCCTCGCCGCGGTACGCGCGTTCGTCGAGGTCCCCGCGCTGATCGGACAGAAGTTCCTCGGCCGCTACACGGTCTCCACCACCTCGGGGACCACCGGCACGCCCGGCATCTTCCTGACCGACCAGCGTGTCCTCGCCGTCACCGGCGCGGTGGGTGCACGCACGCTGAGTTCCTGGCTCACCGCGGCCGACGTCGCCCGTGTCGTGGCTCGCGGCGGGCGCACCGCCATGGTCATCGCCACCGGCGACCACTTCGCCTCCACCACCGCCGCCGCCGCGCTGCGCAAGAACCGGTTGCGCCGCAACAGGATCGCGGTCTTCGGCGTGCACACCCCGATGCCCGAGCTGGTCGAGGCGCTCAACGCCTTCGGCCCAGCCCTCCTGGCCCCCTACGCCAGCGTGGGCGCCCTGCTGGCCACCGAGCAGCAGGCCGGCCGCCTGCGCATCGACCCGGCCCTGGTGGTCCTGTCCGCCGAGGGTCTGCCCGCACCCGAGTACGACCGAATCGCCACAGCGTTCGGCGCCAAGGTGCGCCACAGCTACGCGGCGAACGAATGCCCCTTCCTCAGCCAAAGCTGCGCGCACGGCTGGCTACACCTCAACAGCGACTGGGCCATCTTCGAACCAGTCGACGCGGACCATCAACCGGTCCCGCCCGGTCAGCGGTCCCACACCGCGCTGCTGACCAACCTCGCCAACCGCACCCAGCCGATCGTGCGCTACGACCTCGGCGACGCCGTCCTGGTCCGGCCTGACCCCTGCCCGTGCGGCGACCCGCTGCCCGCGCTCCAGGTTCAAGGCCGCGCGGCCGACCTGCTCACCTTCCCGGCGCACAGCGGCCAGCCGGTCACGATCGCGCCTCTGAGCATCAGCCTGGCCCTCGAACGCCTGCCCGGAGTTGAGCGCTTCCAGGTCGTGCAGACCACTCCGACGAACCTCAGCATTCGCCTGCGACCAGCGCCCGGCGCCGACACCGAACAGGTCTGGCAGACGCTGAACACCGCGCTCACCCGGCTGCTCACCGACCACCGACTCGGCCACGTCACGGTCACCCGCACCGACGAACGACCGCAGTACACCTCGGGCGGGAAGTACCGCGCAGTCATCCCCTTGACCTGACGGGACAGGCCCCAGCCGACCGGAGGCGACCCTGCACACCTCGGCACACCTCGGCCTGGACGATTGGACACGATAGCTCCGGTCACAAGTTGCCAGCACTCGCGACCCGGGTGCGCGGATCGAACTACCACCCGACAAACTACTATGCGACCTAGTAATAGGCTCGGCACATCCGTCGAGCATGAGGAGAAACCCATCTATGAACACAACCTGTACCCCTGCCAGCGTCGCCACGGGCGCAACGACGCGTTACGCCCTTCGCCGTCGTCGTGCCGTGGTGGCACTTGCCGCGGTCTTGGCCGTGGTTCTTCTCGCCGGGTGTGCCGCTCAGTCAGGCGCCGGCCAGGCGGTGGACCAGGGCTACGTGTCCGGTGACGGCTCGGTGCGGACCTGGGACCCGGGCGACCGCGAGGGTCCCGTGCGGGTCACGGGGACCGACTTCGACGGCAAGGAGGTCGACACCGACGACTGGGTGGCCGACGTCCTCGTGCTGAACACCTGGTACGCCGCATGCCCGCCGTGCCGCGCCGAGGCACCAGATCTGGTGACCCTGGCCGGGCAGCTCGAGGCGGACGGCGTGCGGTTCCTCGGGATCAACACCGAGGACGAGGCCCCGACGGCCAAGGCTTTCGAGCGCACCTTCGACATCCCCTACCCGAGCATCCAGGACCGCACCGGGCGGGTGGTGGCCGACCTGAACGGCGTCGTGCCGCTGCAGGCGGTGCCGACCACGGTGGTGGTGGACGGCGACGGGATGGTGGCGGCACGTGTCATCGGGCAGGCCGATCGGTCCACCCTCGAGACGCTGGTCGAGGACGTGCTCGCCGAGGGTACGGGCTCTGTGAGCACGGGCTCCGGGAGCACCCGATGACCGGTCTGGCCGAGCTGGCGTTCAGCGGCTCGATGCTGCTCGCCGTGCCGATCGCCGTGCTCGCCGGCGCGGTCTCGTTCGCGTCCCCGTGCGTGCTACCGCTCGTGCCCGGGTACGTGGGCTACGTCAGCGGGATGGCGGCGGCCGGCGCGGCGCCCCCCGGTTCGGGCGGGACGACGCCGCCCCGCCGGGCGGGCCTGTCCGGGCGCGGCCGGGTGGTGCTCGGCGTCGCGCTGTTCGTGCTCGGGTTCACCATCGTCTTCGTGGCGCTAATGGCGGCGGCCGGCGCGGTCGGCGCGTACCTGGTGCGCTGGGAAGAGGTCCTCACCCGGGTCCTGGGCGTCGTGGTGATCCTGATGGGCCTCGCGTTCCTCGGCGCGCTCCCGTTCCTGCAGCGCGAGGCACGGCTGCACATCGGCCCGCGCGCCGGTCTGTGGGGTGCGCCGCTGCTGGGCATCGTGTTCGGCCTGGGCTGGACGCCCTGCATGGGCCCGACCCTGGCCGCGGTGCAGGCGCTCGCCCTGGACGAGGCGTCGGCCGGGCGTGGGGTGGGCCTGGGCCTGGCCTACAGCCTGGGGCTCGGGGTCCCGTTCCTGCTGGTGGCGCTCGGCCTGGGGTCGGACCGGATGCTCGGGTTCCTGCGCCGGCACCGGCTCGCGATCATGCGGGCCGGCGGCGGGATGCTGGTCCTGATCGGACTGGCCCTGGCCACGGGTCTCTGGAGCTACCTGACCGGTCAGATGCAGGGGTGGATCGGCGGATTCAACACACTCCTTTGAGCGATACCTGGACCTTGAGTGGTACCGGGACCTGAGAGGTGCCGGATGGACCGCGTCAGGGCCAGGTGCTGGTGCCCGCCATGAGCAGGTCGGCGCGCAGCTGCTGTCGGACCTCGAGTAAAACCAGCAGCACGAGGGCGACGGCGATCACCCAGCGCCGTCGGACCGGAGTCCACCCGATCGTCAGCGTGAACCACCGCCGGGTGACCAGGCCCACTCCGGCCCGGACGACCGCCGTCAGCGCGCCGTACACGATCACGATGCTCAGCGGGTTGTAGCGCCACGCCTCGACGAGGTTCCCCAGCGCGGCGTACCGGGCCGCGCGGGTACCGCCGCAGAACGGGTCCATGATCCCGAGCAGGTGCAGCGGGCCGTGCAGGTCCACCGGAGGCAGGCCGAAGACGGCCATCAGGATGGCGGCCCCGAGTGCCAGCGTGGCGCCCCCGGTCAGCCACCGGTGGCGATCGGTCTGCTCGGCCTGGAGACCGAGAAAGGGCGTCGTGGCTGTCGGCAATGCGAGCCCTGTTTCATGGCGGCAGTAGCGATCTACTAACCTGCATAGGATATGCCTGCGTGGCGGGCAGCCAAGGTTGGCGAGGGATGGGAGCAAGGATGCGGAAGCTGGGTGACCTGGAGGCGCTCGTGATGGAGCAGCTCTGGTCCTCGGGCGGGCGTTTGGCGGTGCGCCAGGTGCTAGACGCCCTACCGGACGGGCGCACACGCGCCTATACGACTGTCATGACGGTGCTGGACAACCTGTTCCAGAAGGGCTTTGTCGAGCGAGAGCGTTCCGGCCGGGCCTACGTGTACTGGGCGACACAGGGCCGCGCCGAGCACACCGCCAAGGCGATGGAGGACGCGCTGGCCAGTGGTGGTGGCGACCGGGGTGCGGCCCTGCTGCACTTCGTCGAGCAGCTCACACCCGAGGAGTCAGCCCAGCTCAAGGCGCTGCTGGACGAGGCCGGCCGCTCGTGACGACCATACTGCTTCTGCTCCTTGCTGTCGTCGGCATCGGAATCGTTTGCGGGCAGCTGCTGGTGCGGGCTCCGTGGGCACCGTCAGCGCCCCGGCTGACCGTCGCCTCCTGGCACCTGCTCGGTCTCGGCTCGCTCGCGTCGGTCCTGCTGGCCGGCTTGGCATCGGTGCTGCTGGTGGCACCGCCCGCCTTGGTCGCCGTGCTTGGTGGCTTTCTCGCGCATTGCGCGGTTGTCCTGCGCTCGGAGGCTACTGGTCCGCACGGAGTCGTTCTCGGCGTCGCCGGGATGCTGCTGGCGCTGGTCGTCACTGCCCGGCTGCTGGGAAGCCTCGTCCGGGAGTCCTGGCGGGCGCGGCGCGAGCGACATGAACAGCTTGACCGCCTCGCCCTCGTCGGGCGCAGGCTTCCGAGTCGGCACCGAGACAACCGCATCCTCCTGGACGATGCCCGTCCTGCCGCCTACTGCCTCCCCGGCGGCCTGATCGGCAGAGGCACGATAGTGGTGAGCTCAGGCACGCTGGCCCTGCTCGACGAGGACCAGGTGCGCCTCGTGCTCGCCCACGAGAGCGCGCACCTGCACCAGCGGCACCACCTGGCGATCCAGCTCTCCGTGGCCCTCGCGCATGCGTTCGGCCGGACGAGGTCGTTCCGCCGGGCGGAGCAGCAGGTTCCCCCGCTCCTGGAGATGGCGGCCGACGACGGGGCAGTGCGCGTCGAGCGTCCGGCGACCGCCACCAACGACCGGGCCGCCGTCCGCCGTCGGCTGGCTCACGCGCTGGTCACGCTCGCCGGCGCACAAGCCACCCCTTCCGGCGCACTCGGCGCGGGCGGCTCGGCGGTGGCACGTGTCCGCCGGCTCAGCGGGCCTCGGGTGCGGCTACGGCTGCCCCAGACCATGCTGCTGGTCGCCGGTGCCGGGCTGGCGCTGGCGGAGCTGATCTCCGTTGTCATGGCACCTGCCGTGTGCGCGGCGGCCATGCCGGTCTGCGTGGCCGGGCTGGGCTGATCCGGCGCCAGCCCCATCTACTATCCGTTATAGTAGATGGGGTCCGGGAAGTCCTACCGAGAGGCCCAGTCGTGGCTCGTCGAAGCTCCATCCTGATTGCAGCGGCCGTCATACTCGCGATCGCTCTCGTGGTGGCCGCGTTCGTTGCTCTGAGGATGAACAGCGAGACCCCGGCCGACGCCGGCGGCGGCGCGGCACCGGAGATGGAGCACATTCACGGGATCGGCGTCGACCCTGCGGACGGTGCGGTCTACGCGGGGACGCACTATGGGCTCTTCCGGATCGCCGACGGCCGCGCGACGAGGGTCTCGCAGGTGCAGGACTACATGGGGTTCACGGTCGCCGGCCCGGGCGACTTCCTGGCAAGTGGCCATCCCGGGGAGGGGCAGGGCGGCCCGGGCTCGGTCGGGCTCATCGAGAGCACCGACGGCGGCGAGACCTGGGAGACGCTCTCCCTGAGCGGCGAGGCCGACTTCCACGCGCTCGAGTACCGTCACGACCGGGTGTACGGGCTCAACTCCATGACGGGCCAGCTGCTGACCAGCACGGACAAGCAGACCTGGGAACCGCTAGGCCAGGAGGAGATCGCGGACTTCGCGGTCAGCCCGGAAGACCCCGACGTGCTGGTGGCCACCACCGAGCAGGGCCTGACCCGGAGCGCCGACGGCGGGGCCACGTTCGAGCTCGTCGCCTCGGCACCTGTAATGGTCTTCGTGAGCTGGGCCGACGACGGCACGCTGGCCGGCGTGACCCCCGACGGCGTCGTTTACACAGCGGAAGACCCCGATGGCGAGTGGGCCGAGCGGGCCCGCCTGGACGGGCAGCCTGAGGCACTGACCATCGACTCGGCCACGGAGATCTACGCCGCAGCAAACGCCACCGTGCTCGCCTCCACCGACGGTGGCGCCACGTTCACCCCGATGCTCGACCAGTGAGCGGCCCATCGCGCACGCCGGGTCCCTGAAGCGCGAAGAAGCGCTTGTCCGATCAGCACGGTCATCGGCAGCACGGCCGCTTCCAGCGGCGACGCACCGGCGCCGAGGACCTGCTGCAGGTAGATGGTCAGGAAGAACCACATCGGCGCCGCACCGAGCACCAGCTGGGCGAGGTTCCTCGCCCCGGACTGCGCACTGCGGAGATCGCGAGCCGCAGCGGCAGCTGTTCGGAGCAGGCCTGGCTGTTGAGGAACGCAGCCAGTCTTGTTGACCGCGCTACTGGCGTGTCGTCCCCGAAACACGTGATGGCGGCGCTGACGCTGATGCCCTCTGGCCCGACCTCGAGGAGCGGCATCGATGGCACTGGACGTAGATGGTGAAGGCGGCGGTCGTTCTGTCACGGGACTCGTCGTGGCGCGGACCTGCGCGGTCCGGTCGACCAGCAACCCAGATCTGCCGTGGGCCGCGTTTGTCGGCGCGGGCGTGGCGATCGAGCCCGTCAGCGAGTTCCTGCGTGAGCTCCTGGCGTGCGGGAACGGGGCGTCGTCGTGCCGCTCGTGCCCATACGACCTGTTGCGCTGATTCCGGTTTCTGGCTGCGGTAGATGTGCCATGGAACCGGGCGCAGCGCGTAGAGGTTCGTGACGTCGTGCTGTGGCTGCGTACGAGCGTTAATCCCGCAAGGAAGCGGTCTCGGCCAGGCTCGCCGGCGCCGGGGGCAATCAACGCGCGGACCGACCGGCCGTCGCCGTCGGCCGGATACGCGACGGCACGATCAACCATGTGCGCGACGTCGATGGAACACCACTGCGGTTCACCCCGCACGACTTCCGCCGCGTGTTCTCCACCGAGGTCGTCAACGGCGGCCTGCCCATCCACATCGCCGCGAAGCTACTGGGCCACCTGGACCTGAACACCACCCAGGGCTACGTCGCGGTCTACCCCGAAGAAGTCATCAACCGCTACCGAGCCTTCATCGACGAACGCCGCGGGCGCCGCCCGAGCGAGGAATACCGCGAACCCAGCGACGCCGAATGGAACGAGTTTCGCGACCACTTCAGCCTCCGCAAAGTCGCACTCGGCACCTGCGAACGCCCCTACGGAACCCCCTGCCAACACGAACACGCCTGCGTCCGCTGCCCCATGCTCCGCATGGCCCCCGCCCAGATGCCACGCCTGCTCCAGATCGAACGCAATACCCACGAACGCCTCGAGGAAGCCCACCGCCTGCAATGGCTCGGCGAGGTCTCCGCGCTCGAAGAGAACCTGCGGCACATCGCCGACAAGAAACGCCAGGCCGAAAGGCAGCTGCAGCAAGCCGACAACGACGAAGCGGGGTCTGACGCGCTCGCCTAAATGCCCACCCAGGGTCGGTTCCGCGTGACAGCGCAATCTGCGTGCTGGTGGAGCTGTGCGCTCGGTCCGGAGACTCCAAGGAGAGCTGGACTTCCACTCGGGCCCCATCCTGAGCGATCCCGACAAAGAACCGATCGGGTGCGAAGCCCACCCCGCGATCACTGCGCGACGGTGCTCAGGGGTGGTGAACATCGAACGCAGAAGGCCACGGCCACGAGGCTCAACAAGGGTCCCCACAGCAACAGCTTCTGAATCCATGGGCCGAGGACGACTCCGGCGGTGAGACCGTCGCGGAGCTCGACCCCGGCGATCATGAGCCCTGCCTCGTCGCTCGCAAGAGTCTGGACCGTGCGTCCTTCGGCCGTGAAGGTCTGGCTGGTGCCCGTGGTGGAGACGTTGACGACGCTGCGGCCGGTCTCGACCGCGCGCATGCGTGCGATGGCGACCTGCTGCAGGTTTTCGTCGGTGCCACGGAAGTCGGCGTTGTTCGTCTGGAACATGAACACCTGCGCGCCGTCGCGTATGCCTTCCTGGATGACGTCGTCGAAGACCACGTCGAAGCAGATCGCCAGCCCGACGCTCACCTGATCCACGTCAAGGACCGGCGAGTCGTTCCCCGGGGTGTACTCGCGCTGGAGGAGGGCGACGAGCCCCGGAGCAATCGCCTCGTACAGTTCTCGGTCGGGCACATACTCACCGAACGGGACGGGGTGGCGTTTCGCGTGCGTGGCCTCAGGACCGGCGTTGGTCCAGAGGAACGAGGTGTTGTAGAAGCGGCCTTCCTCGGCCGACGCCGCGTTCAGGAGCACTGGAGCGCCGTAGGCGGCGACCGCCGCGCTAAGGACCCGAGCGGTGTCACGATCTGCGGCAGGATCGCTGTCGACGCTGCCCTCCGGCCACACCACGACGTCTACCTGCTCGTCCTCCAAAGCGGCAGAGGCTGCCAGCTGCGAGTCGAGCACCTCGTGTGCGGCGCGCTCGTCCGCATACGCGGCGGGCCCGTTGCCCTGCACCGCACCGACCCGGATCATGCCGGCGTCGCGGGTCGGGAACTGAGGGACGACGAGCAGGACCATGGCGATCAGGCCGACCGGGATCGCGCTCAGCAGAAAGTAGCGGCACCTTGGACGAACGCCATTGTCCGCCCCTGGCACCGCGCGCGTGCGGACGGTCCACCGGACGGCCTCGATGGAGCCGGCGCACACGGCGACCATGAGGAACCCGAGCCCGGACACGCCCAGCCAGGACGCGACAGGCGCGATCGGGCTTGCCGACTGGCTCATCCCCAGCCGCCCCCAGGGAAATCCGCCGTACGGCCAGGAACCCAGGATCAGTTCCCGCGCCATCCACGCTCCTGCGACCAGAGCAGGGAGCACCAGGAGCCGCACGATCCGGGTATCACGCCAGCGAGGTAGCCACCGATAGGTCAGCACGATGAGCGGAGAGAGCGCAGCGAAGAGAACAGTCTCCACCGTTGCCAGCGCCACCCACGGCACCCAGCCGAAGGGGTTGTCGCCGAGGAACTGCCTAGCCCAGGACAGGTGCGGAAAGTAGAAAGTGGCGCCGAACGCCGCACCGATGAGCACCCCGCCACCGACGGTCCGTCCGATGAAAGAGACGAGCGCGAGGGGGACGGCGACGAATGCGAGCGGCCACCAAGCGAACGCGGGAAACGCCCCATCGAGCGCGTACCCGCCAGCCGCCGCCAGCGCGAGCGCAACTGGCATAGGCACGAGCGGCGGCTCGCCGTCTCTTGCCTTCAGGGTGGTCCTGCTTGGCAATCGTCTCCGGAGCCCGGAGCCGCGAGTGGGGTCAGACGCATGCGCGGCGTCGTTCACGGTCGTACGGTCGTCGAGGTCGATGCCCACGCTCCTGGAAGTCGGAAGTCGGAAGTCGGAAGTCGTGATGAGTGCGAGCGGTCTCCGGCCAACTCTGGTCGTCGATGCGGCTTAGATGGGGGTGACGAAGCCGCCGACCCAGCCCTGCATCGCGCCCATCAGGCTCGTCCACAGGCCGGTGACCATCGCCAGGCCGATGAGCATGAGCACTGCCCCGCCGGTCAGGTTGATCGCACGGACATGGGTGCGCAAGAAGGTGGTCGAGCGGCGGGCCCAGCCGAAGCCCCACGCCAGGGCCAGGAACGGAAGCCCGAGGCCCAGGCAGTAGGCAAGGGCGAGCAGGGCGCCGCGTGCCGCTGTTCCTGTATCGATGCTCAGGGCCGAGATCGCCACGAGCGTCGGTCCCAGGCAGGGCGTCCAGCCCAGGCCGAACACGATCCCCAGCACCGGGGCACCGGCCAGCCCGACCCGAGGCTTCCAGGACGGGCGGACGGTGCGCTGCAACGGTCCGACCTGGCCGATGAACACCAACCCCATCAGGAACACGACGACGCCGAGGACCTGTAGGAGGAACCCCTGGCGCTGGACCAGCCAGGACCCGAGCGCCCCGAACAGGGCACCGTAAGCGACGAACACGACCGTGAAGCCCGTGATGAACAGCCCCACCCCCGCCAGGAGGCGTCTCCTCGAGCTGTCCTGACCCATGCCGCCGACGTACCCCAGGTACCCGGGAACCAAGGGAAGGATGCAGGGTGAGGCGAACGACACCAGCCCCGCGAGCATCGCGAGCGGCACGGCAAGGAGTAGGCCGCCGGAGAAGACGACCTCCGGGATGCTCATCGCCGGCTCATTCCTCGATCGCGGCCTGCACGGCCTGGACGAGGTCCTCCGGGGTCTCCACTTCTAGCCGTTCGCCGTCCAGGAAGAACGTCGGGGTACCTTCCACGCCCAGGGCGCGGCCCTCTTCGAAGTCGGCCTGGACTCGTTCCGTGGTGGCGGGGTCGGCGACGGCGGTGTCGAAGGCGTCCATGTCCAGGCCGAGGCCCTGGGCGAAGCCGCGGAACACGTCTGCCTTGGAGTCCTGGGACTCGCCCCACTCGGCCTGCGTCTCGTACATCCGCTGGTACATGGGCTCCAGCTGTCCCTGACCGGCTGCAGCCTCGACGGCGACCGCGGCGGTGGCGGAGTTGGTGTGCCCCGGGATCGGGAAGTACCGCATCACGAGCGTGAGCTCGTCGGCGTGCTCCTCACGGAGCTGCTCGACCGTCGGGTAATAGGCGCGGCAGACCTCGCACTCGAAGTCCAGGAACTCCACCAGCACCGCCTTCTCGTCGGATGCCTGGTTCAGGACGTGGCTGTTCTCCCGCACGACCTGAGCGTCGGAGGCAGGCGTCTCGGGTTCGGAGGACAGGATCGCCGCAACGAGGAGCCCGATCAAGGTGAGCACCCCGACGAGCAGGACGAACTGCAGCAGACGCTGGGAGGTCAGGCGCTGCTTGCCCGGCCGTTTGGGCGCCGGGCCCTTGGCGGCCGGGCGCATAGGCGCCGGACCCTGAGCGTTCGGACGCTTGATGGCTGGATTGGCGGTCGGACGCTTAGCGGACATGGGTTCCTCTGTAGAAAGTGGGAAGGGCGACTGGCGCAGGACGAGGGGCGGATGCCGCGATGAATGCGGCCGTCCGGGGTGACCGCTCATCCGGCGGTCAGCCCGGAGTAGGAGTGCTTGCCGTTGATGATCAGGTTGACTGCGGTGAAGTTGAACAGGACGCAGGCGTAGCCCACCAGGACGAAGTAGGCAGACTTGCGGCCGGCCCAGCCCCGGGTGGTGCGGGCGTGGAGGTAGGCCGCGTAGACGACCCAGATGATGAAGGTCCACACCTCCTTGGGGTCCCATCCCCAGTACCGGCCCCAGGCGCTCTCGGCCCAGATCGCTCCACCGATGAGGGTGAACGTCCAGGCCACGAACCCGACAGCGGTCAGCCGGAACGACAGCGCCTCCAGCGCGGTGGCGGTGGGGAGGTTGTCCAGCCAGCGCCACCCGGGGCGTCCCACGATCGCCCCGCCGCTGTCACGCGCGTCGCGCAGGAGCTGCAGCGAGGAGGTCAGGAAGCTGACGGTGAAGATCCCTGCGGCGCCGACGGCGACGCCGACATGGATGACCAGCCAGTAGGACTGCAGGGCGGGGAACAGGCCGGTGGCCGGGGTGTAGAACGCGTTGACGGCCAGCACCAGGAACAGCGTCGCGATGCCGGTGACGAAGGTTCCTAGGAAGCGCACGTCTCGGCGCAGGTTGAGCAGGACGAACGCGAGCAGTGCCGCGCAGGTCCCCACGAGCGTGAACTCGTACATGTTCGACCATGGTGTGCGGCCGGCCGCGACGCCGCGTAGCACGATGGCCGCGATGAGCAGGCTCGTGGCCAGCCACGTCGTGGCCACGCCAACGGCCGCAGCGCGCCGGGGCGCGACCACCGCTGACGCGCCGGTGAAGGCGGGCGCTGCGCGGTGCTCGGCTTGCCGCGAAAGGTCGATCGCGAACGCGATCAGCGCCACCACCAGAACGGTGGCCGCCGACCAGACAAGGAGCACGCTCAGAGCAGAGATCTCCATCGAGGGGGGTCCCTTCCAAAGATCAGCCATGTCCGACGCCGGAGGTGGGACAGGCGATGTAGTCATCAACAGCGCGCCGACCGGCAGGGGTGAGTTGTTGCAGGGGCGCGCAGAGGGCTTGCGACGGCATGCCGACGTTCGGGGAATCAGGCAGAGATGAGCCACGATTCCGGCCTCACGCCGACGATGCGGTCGCGGCCAAGCCGCCACTAGGTGCAGGAGCGGCTACGGAATCAGCGATGCGGGAGAGCGTTCACCATCGAACGGCTCGCCGTGTCTACCGTCGACACACACCCCACGACAACGGGTCCGTCGACGTGAACGGAGCGACATCACGCATCACCCAGGTCGGCCACGCGGACGCAGGGACGCGTCGGCGCAGCCGGTGCAGCGGCGCACTCCGCCCGGCAGCGAGGAGGACTCCGGCAACCACAAGCGCGCACAGGCACAGCAGGCTGATCGTGTCGTGGGCATGCGTCCCGGCGTCCGGAGCCGGATCATGGGCCGAGGCGGCGCTCTCGCCGCCGAGCCACGCCACCAGTTCGACACCCGACGTTGCCGAGGCCGTCGGGGAGGACGGCTCTGCTGCGGTCACACCGAGCACACCGGTCAGCGCCAGCAGCACGATCACGAGCACGCGCTGCACGGCGCTCGAGCCTGCTCGACGTCGGACCGGGACACTCATAGTGGGAGCATCCTAGACGCACAACCTTGACGCTCCGACCGAGGCGCGAGATCCCAGCGCCTATGCGGTTGCGCGCTGTCATACGCCCCGGCCAGGTCGTCATGGGCGGAAGGCCGCATCACCGCACCGTGTTGCCAGGCACCGTGTCCGCTCCGTTACTGTTGGCTCGCCATGAGCCTGACACGTCACCTCCGTTCGCTGCTCGCCGATCCCCGGCGAGAGACTGCGAGCGTCCTGACCGTCATGTTCCTGGTCCTCGCGGTCGTCAGCGTGCATGTCCTGTGCAACGTGCACCTGGACGAACCAGCTCAGAGCGCGGGGCACTCGCACCAGGCCCCCGTGCCGGACGCAGAGCAGGCGTCCGCGCCGACGTCCGTCGTCGAGGCAGCTCCCGCACCACTGGGCGGCGGATCGCACGGCTGCTCCGATCACCACTCGGCGACCGCGCAGTGCGACCCGGTCACTCCGACCTCGCCCGGGCCCGCCGTGGCGCCGACTTCCAGCGTGCAATGGCTCGTCTCGGATCTGGCGCACGCGGAGCGCGCGGCCCGGCACATCGGGACGGTCGCAGCTGCGCCATCGTTGACTGCGCTGGGGATCTCTCGGACGTAGACCACCACACCCCGTCGGCACCAACCCCTTTGGGTGTCGACCGGTTCAGCACGCCCCTGACCCGGGACGCGTGCGTGGTTCTACTCGATCCGAAAGGTCCCCGCTTTCATGGAGCCCAGCTTCACCTCCACCACGCCCAGCCGTGGTCGTCACCGGGCGGTCCGCCGCCCCATTCTGGCTACCGTGGCCCAAGCGGCCACCGAGCACGTGAGCGCGTTTGCCGGACGCACCGCTGTGGTCGCCGCAGCCGGCTCCGGCGTGCTACTGACCCTGGTGGCCACCCCGGCACAGGCGGCCCCAGCCAGTACGGCGGTCAACACCTCACTGGCAGGTAAGCCCATTCAGGGCACGCTCGACTCGGCAAGCCTCAATGCCCTGACTTCGCAGGCCCGCCAAGCAGTCGCCGCCGCCGCTGTCGTGACCGTCGCTCCTGATGCGGAGCTGAAGGTCGAAACGACCGCTGTCTCCGTGACTTCCGCTGCGGAGAACGAGGAGTACCGGGCACAGGTCGCCGCCGAGGAGGCCGCAGAACGAGGTTCAGCGGTGGTGTCGATCGGGATGCGGTATCTGGGGGTGCCGTACCTGTGGGGCGGATCAACCCCGGCGGGGATGGACTGCTCCGGGTTCACCTCGTACGTGTACGCACAGGTCGGGATCAACCTGCCGCGCACCTCGTCCGAGCAGCGTTACGCCGGACCCGAGGTACCGGCCTCCCAGGCACAGCCCGGTGACCTGATCTGGTCGCCCGGACACATCGCGATCTACGCTGGCGACGGGATGCAGATCGAGGCCCCGGTCCCGGGCCAGACCGTGCGATACACCAGCATCTGGCAGTCCAACCCGACGTTCATCCGGGTCGGCTGACCCGCGTGCGTGAGGGGCGGTCCCGAGCCCGTCCCTCACGCCAGACGGTGCCCGCCCCGAGGCCTCCTGCACTTGAGATGAAAGCCCTGATGCACCCCTTTGTGATTCCTGACCCGACAACCACCGCACCCGGCACCACATCAGGTTCGGTCCCGCCCTCCCGACGGCGGCAGCGGCAGGCCGGCGCCGCGCTGGTCACGCTGATGCTCTTCGTGCTGCCCCAGGCACCCGCGTGGGCGCACGACCAGCTGCTGTCCTCCACCCCTGGCGACGGCAAGACGATCACCGCGCTGCCGCCCGAGATCATCCTGACCCTGTCCGAAGCGCCGCTGGCCACCGGCGCACAGGTCGTCATCACGGCGGCGGACGGCGACATGGTCCCCACCGGAACGATCAGCGTCGATGAGGCCACCGCGAGGGTGACCGTCCCGGTCACCGGGCAAGGGCCGTCCGGCGCTTACACCGTGGCCTGGCATGTGGTGTCCTCCGACGGGCACCCGATCGAGGGCGCCTTCGAGTTCAGCCTCGAACCGACCGACGCGGAGACCGGCACCGCGTCGTCTCCGGGACCTACTCGGTCGGCGCAGAACGAACCCGGCTCGGTCTCGACCAGCGCTGCCCCGCCCCAGGACACCCAGGAGTCGTCCTCGGCAGGGCAGAGACAAGTAGCCGCGGCGGGCTCCCATGACAACGGCAGGACCACCGACCCCCTCGTGGTGGTGACGGTCGGCATCGCCGTCGCCATCGCCGTCCTGATCGTGATCACGTACGTCACCCGACGCAGAGACCGCACCGCTGATCCTGCTGATATCACCGGCCCCGACACAGTGGAATGGTCCCGGCCACCCTCGGCGAGGCCCTGACGCAGGTGACGACCCGATCTGCGGCCGGGATCACGACCCACGTCGACGGCCCTGTCTGGATCCCCACCGATCCGCCCTCGTGGGAGACGTATCTGGCGCCCACCATCCAGCCGATCCCGGTGATCCCGATCATCGGGCTCGCACTGGCTGCTCTCTACCTGGCCGGAGCCATCCGGGTCTGGATCACCGGGAGGCGCTGGTCGCCGTGGGCGACGCTGTCGTTCCTGACCGGGTGCGCGGTGCTGGTGGTCGTCATGGGCGCAGGTGTGGAGGGCTACGGGCTGGAGATGTTCTCCGTGTTTATGTTCCAGCAGCTGACCCTGATGATGGCCATCCCGCCCCTGCTCGTGCTCGGCCGGCCCGGCACGCTCCTGCTGCGCGCCGTGCCCCACCACGGCTTCGGCAGCGCGGTGCTGGTCGCAGCCCGGTGGGGGCTGCGTTCCGGAGCCGGGCGCGTGCTCCTGCATCCGGCGCTGAGGATCCCGGTGTTCCTGCTGTGCTTCTACGCCCTCTACTTCAGCTCGCTGGCCGGGCGCCTGCTCAGCACCTGGACCGGCCACCTCGGCCTGGAGCTGCTGTTCCTGATCGCCGGCATCCTGTTCACGGTCCCGGTGTTGTCCCGGGACCCTCTGCCCAGTCCGCAGGGGCACCTCGGTCGAGCGGCCGACATGTTCATCGAGATGCCGACCCACGCCTTCTTCGGCGTCATCGTGATGATGTCCACCACCCCGATGGTCAGCGCCTTCACTCACCCGCCGCAGTCCTGGGACATCGACGTCCTGGCCGACCAGGTCACCGCCGGGGGCCTGGCCTGGTCCTACGGCGAGCTGCCGGCCCTGATCGTGCTGTTGATCATCTTCGTCCGCTGGCGCAAGGACGAGTCCCGGCAGACTGCCGCCGCCGACCAGCAGACCTTGCACCACGACCCGGAGCTGGACGCCTACAACGCTTACCTCAAGGGCCTGGCAGCCCGTGACCAACGGCTCTGACCATATGGCGGAGCACAGTGCTGCGCCGCTGGCGAGGTCGAACGTTCGACGCTGGAAAGCCTGGTCCAGGATGTGCTCGCCGAGGAACCCGGGACGCAAGCACGAAAAATGGGTCTCTGACGAGTGGCTCCGGGGCTTGCATCCGGTACCCGGGTACGGGTTTGCCGTGAGGTCATGGACACAACCGCAGGTCTGGATTGGGCACCGCAGGCATGCACGCTTCCGAGCGTCGAGCGACCGTTCCGGTTGGCCGAGTTCGGTGCGCTGCTGGCCGGCGCGCAGCAGGCCGAGCGCTTCGGTGCACAGCAGCTCCGTGTGAGTTTGGCCGGCGCGCCTGGGTTGGAGGAACGGGTGCGGGATCGGCGCCGGCCAGGCGGGGCACCAGGCCGGCGAGCATGCCTGCCGGGTCGGGTGGGGAGAAGAAGAGCCCGGCGCAGAAGCCGACGGTGAGCACGGCGAGCATGGTGGTGATGACGCCCTCGAAGGCTCGCTGCCCACGGGTCTGCTGGACCGCCAGGACCAGCAGCGACACCACCCGGTGAGGATCCCGCCCAGTACGGGCGGAACGCCGAACAGCAGGTAGAGGGCGATGGCGCCACCGATGACCTCGGCGAGGTCGGTCGCCGCGGCGACGATCTCGGCCTGCACCCAGATGGCGATCCGCGCCGGGCGAGGCAGCCGGTCCCCAAGCACCTCGGGCAGCGACCGGCCGGTCACGACGCCGAGCTTGGC
Source organism: Antribacter gilvus (assembly GCF_003946865.1). Classification (GTDB taxonomy): domain Bacteria; phylum Actinomycetota; class Actinomycetes; order Actinomycetales; family Cellulomonadaceae; genus Antribacter; species Antribacter gilvus. Next base: position 22,785 of record NZ_QXTH01000010.1, on the reverse strand, counting down.
CGACAGGTACTGCACCAGCACCGCCATCGCGTTGGCCGCAGGAGCACCCAGATGAGCAGGTAGCCGTACCGGGCGCCGGCGTGAGGTTTGCGGCGACGTTGCCGGGATCCACGTAGGCGATGGCCGCTACGAACGCGGGTCCAGCAGCATGAATAGGCGTACGCGGCGTGTGCGTGGCTCTGCGACGGTGCGAGTCATCCACCCCCCCAAGAAGTTCGGGTATCAGAACTCTAGCGCGCGGACATCCGGACTCATACCCCTTCAGTTGTTACTTCGCCGCCTCGCAGGCGCACGGAACTAGCGGCGCGGAGCAGGTCGGACCCCACGGGGCAGGCAGGAGGGGCATGGCTGCTCCGGTTGCCAGGCCTGGACTATTCCGCCGCGCGTCGATATCATCGGTGCATGGCGATGAGTCAGGAAGTTGAAGGGCCGGGGCTGGATGCCCCGCTGGACGAGGGCGCGGCGGTTGCTCCGGCTGCAGCGCTCTACCGGGCACTCGGGGAGCCGACCCGGTTGCTGATCGTGCAGCACCTGTTCTCCGGAGAGCACCGTGTGCGAGAGCTGACCGAACATCTCGGCCTGGCGCAGAGCACGGTCAGTGCGCACCTGGCGTGCTTGCGCGACTGCGGGCTGGTCACCTCCCGGGTGCACGGCCGCGCCTCGATGTTCTCCCTGGTGGACCCGGAGCGGCTGGTGTCGCTGTTCGCCGTCACCGAAGGTCTGCTGGAGGCCACCGGGTCAGCTGCTGCGTTGTGCACCCACCTCGGGCCGCAGGAGCGCGCCAGGCTGGAGGATGAGCGATGAGCCACGACCACGACCACGGCTCCATGGGCGCGGAGGACCACCGCGGACGGCTGGCGGTCGCGTTCGGGATCACCGCCGCGATCCTGGTGGCGCAGGCGATCGGTGCGCTGCTGACCGGGAGCCTGGCGCTGCTGGTGGATACCGCGCACATGCTCACCGACGCCTCGGGCCTGCTGCTGGCCCTGATCACCGCCTCCCTCACGCTGCGCCCGGCCTCCTCTCGCCGCACGTGGGGCTTCCGGCGCGCCGAGGTCCTGGCCGCGCTCGGCCAGTCTGCGGTCCTGCTGGCCGTGGGTGTCTACGTCCTGATCGAGGGCGTACAGCGCCTGTTCGGCCCACCAGAGATCCCGTCCACCGAGCTGCTCCTCTTCGGCATCATCGGCCTGGTCGGCAACGTCGCCTCCATGCTGGTGCTCGCCAGCAGGCGCTCGGCCAACTTCAACCTACGGGCCGCGTTCCTCGAGGTCCTCAACGATGCGCTCGGATCGGTCGGCGTGATCGTCGCGGCCATCGTGATCGCCACCACCGGCTGGCAGCAGGCCGACGCGATCGCCGGCCTGCTCATCGGCGCCCTGATCGTGCCCCGCGCGATCAAGCTGCTGCGCGAGACCGCCTCGGTGCTGCTGGAGACCACGCCACCCGGCCTCGACCTCGACCAGGTCAGGACCCATCTGACCGAGATCGACCACGTGCGCGGGGTCCACGACATGCACGCCTCCCTGATCTCGACGGGCCTGCCGATCATCAGCGCCCACGTCGTCGTCGAGGAGGGATGCTTCAAGGACGGGCACGCTCCACAGATCCTGGACCGTCTCCAGGAGTGCGTCGCGACCCACTTCGACGTGCCCGTCGAGCACTCGACCTTCCAGATCGAGCCCGTCGCCCACCGCGACCACGAAGCCCCCAGCCACGCCTGACCGGCCGAGGCCCGGTCCCGACGGCCACGATTTCAAGAACCGGCCCGCGAGCCTCGAGCCCCCGCTGGGCTCGTTCCCTCACCAAGGAGACGCCGTTGTCTGACCAGCACACCCTGACCATCCTCGTCGTTCCCGGCTGCCCGCACGCCACTTCCGCGATCGAGCTCACGCGGGACGCCCTGGCCGCTACGGGCCTGGCGGCCACGATCGAGACCGTTGAGGTCGATGACCTCGACCAGGCCGAACGCCTCGGCTTCGTTGGGTCGCCCTCGTTCCACCTCGACGGGCGCGACTTGTTCCCCCGGGGCAGCACGCCCGCCATGGCCTGCCGGGTATACGTGACGCCCGCGGGCCCGCGAGGCGTCCCCAGCGCTGCTGCGCTCGCCGCGGCCCTGACCGCGGCAGGTACGGATGGCTGAGGCGAGCACGGCCAATCATGAGGTCGTCGTGGTCGGCGGCGGACAGGCCGGGCTGGCGATCAGCTACTACCTGACCCGCTCCGACGTTAAGCACCTGGTGCTCGAAGCAGCCGGCCAGCCCGGGGCGAGCTGGACCAACCGGTGGGACTCCCTGCGCCTGTTCACCGCCCGCCGCCTACAGCGCGCTGCCCGGCCTCCCGTTCCCCGGCCCGGGCGACCGGTACCCGAGCGGCCATAACGTTGCCCGACACCTGGCCGACTACGCCGAGCACTTCGACCTGCCCGTTCGCACCGCGTCACCGGTCCGATCGCTGGTGAAGGGGCAACAGCGGGTTCACTCTCGACACACCCACCGGGCCGGTCTCGGTGCACAGGGTGGTCGTAGCGAGCGGCGCCTTCAGTACGCCGGCCATGCCCGCGTTCGCTCGCCACCTCGAAACTGAGCTGCCGAACTTGCACTCTGACGACTACCGGCGCCCGCAAGATGTCCCTGCAGGAGTGGTCCTGATCGTCGGCTCCGGGAACACCGGATACCAGCTCGCGCTCGAGCTCGCGGGCACGGGCACGGGCACGGGCCGTGCACCTGGCCCATGGCGCCAGCGCGCGCACCGTCCCACAACGGATCGCGGCCCGCGACATCTTCTGGTGGTTGACCCGCACCCGCGTGGTCAGCGCCCCGGCCGACTCCAGGATCGGGCGACGTCTGCGCGCGAACGACCCGATCATCGACACCAGCCGCACCGCCCTGCGCGCCGCCGGCATCCGGTTCCGTCCTCGCGCCGCGACCGGCGCCGGCCGGACCATCTCCTTCGCCGACGGTACTTCTCTGCGCCCGGACTCGGTCCTGTGGGCCAAGGGCTACCGGCACGACGACCGCTGGATCAAGATCCCCGGGGCTCTCGACGACGACGGTGCCGTGCGCACGAGCGGACTGGACACCCCCACACCGGGGCTCCATGTGCTGGGCCGGAGCTGGCAACGCAGCCGCGGGTCCGCCCTGCTGGGATTCGTCGCCCAGGACGCCCGCCTCCTCGCCACACGCATGGCGACCAAAGGGACAGTTCCCCGACGGTGAGGCGCCGTGACCAAGGCACAACCGACCATGAGACACCTCACTCAAGCTCCCGATAGGTCAGCGCTGACTGTATAGTCAGCGCATGCTGACTCTTGCTTCGAGGTTGGACGTGATGAACCGGCTGGGCCGGGCGATGGCCGACCCCACCCGGTCCCGGATCTTGCTGAGCCTGATCGACGAACCGGGCTACCCGGCCCAGCTGGCCCGCGACCTTGACCTGACCCGGACCAACGTGTCCAACCACCTCGCCTGCCTGCGCGGGTGCGGGATCGTCGTGACCACGCCCGAGGGGCGGCAGACCCGGTACGAGATCGCCGACCCCCACCTGACCCGCGCGATCGGCGCCCTGGTGGAGACGGTGCTCGCGGTCGACGACGGCGTCCCCTGTGTGGACGAGGACTGCGACTTGCCGCTGTGCTGCGGGCCAGGTTCAGCGCAGGACAACCCGGGCGCGACCCTGCCTACGGGGCGGGAGGGTGCGTGGTGAACGACATCTGCTGCGGTCCCGACCCCGAGGACACGACTACCCAGCGTCGCCTCGCACTCCAGACCCCTGTCGCCGACGGTTACCACGGCAGCGAGTCCCACGACGACCACGACCACGTCGATGACCACGATGACGAGCACGACCATGGCGACGACGAAGCGGGTCCGTGGTGGCGTGACCCGGGGATGCTCCTGCCCCTGGGCTCCGGCCTGCTCCTACTGGCCGGCTACATCCTGGAATGGACCGGCCTCGCACCTGCCGCAACCGTCGTGCTCGCCCTGTCCCTGGCCGTGGGCGCGTGGACGTTCGTCCCCGGGGCGATCAGGCGCCTGATGAAGGGCCGGCTCGGTGTCGGCCTGCTCATGACGATCGCCGCCGTCGGCGCAGTCCTGCTCGGGCACGTGGGTGAGGCCGCGGCGCTGGCGTTCCTGTTCTCCATCGCCGAAGCGCTGGAGGACCGGGCGATGGACCGCGCCCGCCACGGCCTGCGCGCCCTGCTGTCCCTGATCCCCGAGACCGCAACCGTCTCCAAGCTGTCCGGCGACGTCGAGATCCCGGCCGCAGACATCCAGGAGCTCGACATCCTCGTGGTGCGCCCCGGGGAGCGGGTCGCCACCGACGGCGTCGTCGTCAAGGGCACCAGCAGCGTCGACACCTCCGCGATCACCGGCGAGTCCATCCCCGTCGAGATCAGACCCGGTGACCCGGTGGCAGCCGGATCGATCAACGGCAACGGCCCGCTGCAGATCGAGGCGACGTCGAACGGCCGCGACAACTCCCTGACCACCATCGTCCGACTCGTCGAGCATGCCAACGCCCGCAAGGGCGAACGCGCCCGCCTGGCCGACCGCATCGCGCGCCCCCTCGTCCCGGGCGTGCTGATCCTCGCCGCCCTCGTCGTCGTGTTCGGCTTCATCGTCGGCGACCCCGCACTGTGGACCGAACGCGCCCTGGTCGTCCTCGTTGCGGCGTCCCCGTGTGCGCTGGCCATCGCGGTCCCGGTCACCGTGATCTCCGCCATCGGCGCCGCCAGCAAGTTCGGCGTGATCATCAAGTCCGGCGAAGCCTTCGAACAGCTCGGAGCAGTCCGGACCGTCGCCCTGGACAAGACCGGAACCCTCACCCGCGGACGACCCGAGGTCGTCGCCGTGGAGACCACCGGCACCCGTCACCGGGACCAGGTGCTGGCCATCGCGGCCGGGCTCGAGGCCCACAGCACCCACCCCCTGGCCACCGCGATCCTGGCCGCCGCACCCGAACCTGCCCGACTCACCGACATCACCGAGCACTCCGGCCAGGGCATCACCGGGCTCCACGACGACGTTCCCGTCCGGGTCGGCTCACCCCGCTGGGTCCCACCTCGCTCCCTGGACGAGGCGGCGCGCGCCCTCGAGTCCCAGGGCATGACGGTCGCCGTCGTCGAGATCGCTGGAGCCGTCGCCGGAGTGATCGGCATCCGCGACGAGCTCAAGCCCGAAGCCGCCGAAGCGATCCGCGACCTCACCTCGGCGGGCTTCGAGACCGTCATGCTCACCGGCGACAACGAACGCACCGCCGGCGCCCTCGCCGCCCAGGCCGGTATCCAGAACGTGCGGGCGGAACTCCTGCCCGCCGACAAGGCCGCCACCATCGAGGCCTACAGTGCACGACACACGACCGCGATGATCGGCGACGGCATCAACGACGCCCCGGCCCTCGCGGCGGCCGACGTCGGTATCGCCATGGGCGTCACCGGCTCCGACGCCGCCATCGAGTCCGCCTCCGTCGCCTTCACCGGCAGCGACCTGCGCCTCATCCCCCAGGCGATGCTCCACGCCCGCCGCGGACGCCGCATCATGACCGGCAACATCGGCCTGTCCCTGGCCATCATCATCGTGCTGCTACCACTGGCCCTGTTCGGCGTGCTCGGCCTGGCCGGCGTGGTCCTGGTCCACGAGATCGCCGAGGTCATCGTCATCCTCAACGGCATCCGCGCCGCCCGTCGGCCGTCCACTACTACCGCCACCCAGCAGCGGGCCCTTAACTCACCGAGCCAGACCTGATCGATCCCTGCCAGTCCCCGCCGAGCAAGGCTAGGGAGTCAGCCAACGCCACCGGGCGGCGCCCAAGCCACGCCGCGATCCGTAGCTGACCCCTCGGCGCGGCAAATGCCGGACTCGCCAACAGAAAGGAAGGTGCCCGCGAGCCTTCCGCCAGGCTGTCAGCAGCCCACCGCACAGCACAATCGCCGGCAGCTGCGCTACGAACCGCAGCGAAGGCAAGTCGCTCTCCCAGATCGGCGACGGGCGCCGGGCGATCGGCGCATCAGCCAACAACGACCCTTACTTGCACCCGACCAGCAGCCCGCGCTGGAGGCGGGCACCGCTGAACTTAACTGCAGAGAAGTCCGACACTGCTGACGCAACGCGATGTCCTCACGCTCGGACGAGGACGGGAAGCGGCCTGCCCTGCCACGTCTCGTCCCGAATCTGCCGAATGCTACTCAGATACAGCGCTCGGGACCACAGCGCCCCGGCACCGCGGTGCCGGGGCGCTGCCTACCGCTCAATCTCTGGAGTCCACCGTCCTGCTCGGCGAGCGTCCGAGCATGGTGCGGTAGAGGTCTGTCTGGTCGATGACGCCGGTCACGTTGGCGCCTTGCGGCCCGGAGGCGGCCACTCGGATTTGGGCGCCGGTGTGGTCGGAGCCGACGTCGCTGGTGGAGTAGGCGACGGTCATCGGGTCGCCGTCGGCGGTCTGCAGGGTGGCAACCTGCTTGCCGTCGGTGACGCCGCCGACGATCTGGGTGGAGTGTGCGTGGTCACCGGTGACGATGATCAGGGTGTCCGGGTTCTTCTTCTGGAAGGCGAGGGCAACCTGCACCGCCTCGTCGAGCTCGCGCAGGTCGCCGATGGCGCCGCAGATGTCTGAGCCGTGCTCCTGCTTGTCGATCATCGCGGACTCGGCCTGAAGGAAGAAGCCCTTGCGGTTGTCCAACAGCTGGATGGCCTTCGCGGTCATCGTGGACAGGTCGGGCTGGCTGCCGCGGTCGGCGTCCTGGCACTTGGTGGTGGCGCCGCCGGTGCCCGGAGGTGCCGTCGCGACCAGCGGCTGGTACATCGGGGTCATGTTGCCGGGCGCGAACAGTCCGAGCACCGGGCCCTTCTTCAGAGAGGTGACGCCAGCAAGGTCGGTCTTGTCGTCGAGCACCCGGTAACCGTGTTCCTGCTGGGCGTAGTCCAGAACGGTGGGCCCGGCGTCAGTGGCCTGGGAGTACCGGTTCAGCCCGCCGCCCATCAGGACGTCGACCTCGTTGTCGACCAGCTGCTCCGCGATCGAGCCCTTGCCGTCGGCCGACTTGCGTGCGGATGTGCAGGCTGCCATGTCCAGCGGTCCCTGACATGCCCGGGCGTTGATGTGGGACGCGGCTGCGGCGGGGGTGGCGTCGGTGAGCTCGGACGTCGTGATGTTGCCGACCAGCTTGCCGCTGTCCCTGAACTTCTCCAGAACGGTCTCGTAGTCCTCGCCTGGCACGTCAGCCGCGGTGCTGGGCCCCTGGGAGATCCGGCTGTCGACGGTCTTCTTGCCGGTCGACCAGCCGCTCGCTGTCGGAGCGGAGTCCGACACGTAGGCGATGGGGTAGTCAGGCCCGGCGCCGACCTTCAGGCCATAAGTCGTCATCGAACCGGTGAACGGGAGCGAGTCAAGACCGGCGAAACGGCCGCCGGCACCGAGCTCGTAGTTGCGGGCGGCCGTGATCATCGAGTCGTCCATGCCGTCACCGATGATCAAGATGACGTTGCGCGGCTTCGACGACCTGATCTGCTGGGCCAGGGCTGTGGAACGGTCCGCGGTGAAGCCCTCGGCGAAGCCCTGGTTCGATGCGGCGTTCTGGGTGGCGGCGTACGCCCCTACCGACCCCGCTGCCATCAGGCTGGCGAGCACTGCGACGGCGACGACAGTCTTGCTGTGACGCATGGATGATCCTCTCGGTCGGAACGACGACTGAAGGCTCGTCCGGCACGATGGCTGCAAGGCGAACATGAGTGGTCATGTGCACGACTAACCGGTGACCCCTTATCGGAGTACGACGGCGGAGGCCCTGCGCCGGTGGCATGTAGGACGTGCCCCCGGTCGCAATGTCGGCGCCGTGCATCGGCGTCGACGACCACGCGATGGCGGTGGCCGTGGTAGAGCGGTTCCCTTGGTCGAAGGCGACTCCCGCACATCGGACACCCCACCGGCGGACGTGGATCTGGCGCAGGTGGACAGGCTGGGGATCCGGCGACGGGTCCGGTCTGCCGGTCTCGGCCGAGGTCATGCTGGAGACCTGGCGCCCGCGGAGACTTTTGCCGAGTCGGTGCTCTCAGGACGGGCGGAGGTGGCCCAAGGTGTCCAGGGCTGAAGGGCTGTCGGTCACGTGGGAAACACTGTCTCTCGCGACCGCCCCTCTTGGACCCTCATCCAGCTTCGCGCGCACATGCGACCTGGATGCCTAGGCCGCCCAGACGGCTGACCTGCGAACGCGGCTCGCAAGCGAGACCGATGCCGGTGCACCGCAGGGCGACCCCCGCACACGACTCAGGACCTGTCCAGATAGATGAATTAGTGCGGAGAAGCATGTACGGCGCCGACAACGAGGAGACCAGGGTGCCGTCCTCGGTGAACCGGGTGAGGACCACGTCGTGGAGCGCGTACGGCAGGGCGAGCGGCGTACCGGGTGGGGCGAACACCTCGCGCGGCACCGCACGGAACGCGGCCTCGATCCGGCGGTCTGTCAGCACGCCCGACTCGATCAGGTCGGTGATCAGCTGCTCGCGCAGCGTCGCGCTGTCGGGCAACTCGTCCGGCGTCGCACCGGCGATGACGGGCTCGGTCTGCGTCATGGCGCCTCCTGTCGGCTCCCGCCACACTATCGACCGGAGCTCAGCAGAGGCGGGGTTGCCGAACGGTTGACACATCCCGGCATCGCGCGGCTAGGCTGGCGAGAGCGCGACGGGGATCGCGCCGCGGCTCGCCGGCAGGCTCGAAGCCATCCCCGCAACCGAGGCTTCACGTGAGCGGACCCGCTCCTGACCGCCCGAGCGAGCCCGGGCCCAGGTGCTCATCATGAAGACGCTCCCCGACAGCCCGGACATGACCAACCTGCGACGCCAGGCCAAGGACCTCCTCGCCGGGCTCCGCGACACCGACCCGTCCACCACCCTCGCGGGTGCGCAGAAGGCGCTCGCCGCCCAGTACGGCTTCCCCTCGTGGCCCGCGCTCAAGGCTGAGGTGGACCGCCGTGCCGGGACCGGCGAGACGATCGACGTGGCGCGGGCCCAGCTGGTCGCCGACGCGTTCGGCCTCGGCCGGGCCGCGGGCCCCCTGCGGTCCCTCGCCCCGCCGGACGAGTCGGGCCGACGCTGGCTCCTCACCACCGACGAGGGCCGGTTCGAGGCGCGCACCCTGGACACCTGGTGGCCCATCGTGGACGCGGAGACCGCGTTCGCTCTCCAGACCGAGGCCCGCGAAGCGGGCCTGACGCTCCCGCGGCCCGTCCGCAGCGTGTCCGGCGAGGTGACCCAGGACGCCGTCGGGCACACGTGGTGGACGCACGAGCACGTGCCCGCCGGACCGCCGCTCGCCGCACCGGCCGGCGCCGTCGTCCTTCGTCAGGTGGGCGCGGCGCTCGGGACCCTGCACCGGCTGAATCTCCCCGTGGAGCGGGTCAGCCCGTGGAACACGGCCCGGCTCGACCGGACGCCGTTCCGGGACCGGGCGGCCGAGGCCCGCAGGGCGGGGCTCGCCTGGGCCCCCGCGTACGACGACGCCGCGACGACGCTGGCCCGGCTCGTCGCACTGGGCGAGGGGTGCGACCCGGGTGAGCCGGTGCTCTCGCACAACACGCTCGGGCCGGGGCAGTGCCGGGTGCGGTCCGACGGGCGACTCGTCATCCTCGCGTGGGAGCACGCCGGCGGGCAGCCGCCGCGGTGGGAGCTGGCCGACGCGCTGGCGAGCTGGGCCGTGACCCCTGGCGGTGAGGTCGACGTGGTGGGGGCGAGGGCGCTCGTGGACGGCTACGCCGACGGCGCCGGGGAGGTCCCGGACCTGGTCATGGAGGACTTCCGTGGGCACGTGACCGGGATCGTCAACTACCTCGACGGCTTGGTCGGGGCGGTGCTGTCCGGGAGGTCGGCGAGGGGGAGCGACAGCGACCGGGCGGTCGCGCACCTGCTGGAGCACCTGCCGAGCGAGCGGGCGTTCGAGCGGCTCCTCGACGCGGTCGTTGTGCCGCTGGCGCCGTAGGGGAGTGGGTGACCCTGCCGCAGGGGGCCGTCAGGCCTGTGGCAGGATCACGGCCGTGTACGAAGGCGAGCTCGAGATCCACCTGACCGTCGACGACTTCGATGCCGACTACCTCGACGGGTTCGCGGCAGCACGCGGGATCAAGGTGACCCGGATCGAGCTCGACCGGGGCGACAACCCGCTGCAGCCCATGCTCACGCTCACCCTTCGCGGGTCTCTGAGCGACGCTCAGGCGCGCGTCGAGGAGCTGCGCGCCGAGCTGAGAGCGGCGCAGGTGCAGGTGAGGCGGGCCAAGATCGAGACCACACCGTGGAACGCGGACGTCCCCCAGACCGACGACGAGGCGTCGGCCGGCCTGTACTTCGAGCACCACGTCAAGGTCCGTCTCCCAGCCGGGGACCTCGCGCGCCGGCTCGAGCTTGACCGCGTTGCCCGCACTCATGACGCACGCCCGTCGCGCAACGCTCGACGTACCGACGCCGACGGGTGGGAGGAGCGGTTCGTGACCCAGCGGTGCTTCGGCGTCGGGCGCGCTACCTCCCGGCCCAGGCTCGACGCTCTGCTTGCATCGCTCCAGCAGGCGGCGTTCGACGTGCTCGAGGTCGAGGAGGAGTACGTCCCCGTCGACGACAACCTCGCGTGCGACGCCGGATGGTTCGTCGGCCACGGGCCAGTCATCGGGCCCACCTATGCCGAGCAGACCGACCAGCGGGTACGACAGATGCTTTCACTCGAGCGCGAGGGATTCCCCGCCGGCTTCGTCCCGATCGTGGAGATCGAGGGCGTCGAGCAGCATGCGATCTTCGAGCCCGCCCACAAGCAGCTCCCCAACGCGTTCAAGGCCGGAGCGCCCCTGTTCGACGACCCGGAGCGGGCCGTCGTGTGGGCCGCCCGGCGGACCGCTGCCCGGGACCACATCCTGGACGTCGTTGCCGCCTGCCCGTGGAAGACCCACCTCGTCGCGCGTGGAAGCGCGACGCTGTCCGCCTGGGTCGGCGAGGCCGCCCGCGAACCCGGCGACCTCGACTTCGTCGTCACGCCCCGCACCATCCGGGCCGGGCTCGGAGGAAGCCACCGCGATGCTCGAAGGGATCGTCGCGGCCCTCGCCGCGAATCCAGGCCCCGGGCTGCGCGCGGCTGATGCGGTGCTTGAAGACATCTGGACGTACGAGCGCGCCGAAGGTCGCCGCCTCCTTGTCCCTTACGACATCGACCAGCCGGGACCGTGGCCTGAGGCGACGGTCCAGATCGACATCGTGTTCGACGAAGCCCTCGCCGTCGACCCGGTGGAGGTCGCCCTGACACCGTCCGGGGCGCGGCTCCGGGCCGCGCCGCCTGAGCTCCAGCTCGCCTGGAAGATCCTGTGGCTCACCACGGACGGGTTTCCTCAGGGCAAGGACCTCTACGACGCCGTCCTTCTCGCTGAGGCCGTCGACGTCCCGTGGCCGCTCCTGGCAGAGGTCCTCCGGCCCGAGCGGCGAGCCGACGCCGATGCCTTCACCGCCGAGAAGATCCTCGACCTCGACGTCGACTGGGACAACCACCTCGCCGGAAGCCCTGGGACCGCAGGCACTCAGCGCGACTGGCTCGACCGGCTTGCGATCGCGCTCCACCGTTCGGAGCGTGCTACGAAACCCGCGTAGGCCGGAAGTCCACCGAGATGGCGAGCGTCACTGCGGCGTCCTCTGTGGGTCGGGCACGGCGAGCCCCTGCTCCGCTCGGACGAAGGGCCGATCGCGCTCGGTGACCCGGGTCAAAGGCCCCGCGGCGCGCAGGACCACGTCGAGGACGCGGTCGAGGTCTGCGTGGTAGGGCTGCGAGTACCAGGCCATGTTCGCCTCGACGGCGCTGACGTGGCGTTCGGGGTCGTCGGCGGGGCCGTGGAGCCCGACGTCGAGCACCACGGCGCTCGGCAGGCTCGCGCCGACGGCCCGGTCGAGTACGGCCACAAGGTCGAGCACCCGCGCCTCGTGAGGAGACCCGTTCAGGGGCGCAGGATCGAGATGGCCCCACGTCAGGTAGCGGGAGGCCGCGTGCACACGGCCGTCGAGGAGGAAGAGCCGGTATTCGGCTGCGAACTGCACGACCTCCGCGACCTGCGCGACGGTCTCGCCGGGCAGGTCGAGGGTCGTGGTGGCCAGGTCGGCGCCGTCGTCGTAGACCCGCGCGGGGAAGTCCTTGGACGACGGCGGCTTGACGAACGCCCGCTCGTCGAGCCCCCACGCCTCCTCGAGCGTCGTGAGGCGGATCGACCGGTTGACCAGGTCGTACGGCAACGAGGTGAGCCACGTGTCGGATGGTTCGAGCAGCCCGAGCCCGAGCTCGTCCAGGACAGTGTCCGCGTAGAGGGGGCCACCGTAGTAGTGCACCTGGTCGTCCGGCCGGGCCTCGTCCGGCAGGAGCCCGCGCCACCAGGCGGCTCGCGCGAGCGGCGTCCGCTCGCGGACCCCGGGCGCGAACTGCAGGACGTCCCGCCCCCGGGCGCGCGGGTCGTGGGCGGTCATACCGACGGCACGTGCGCGGCACGCACGCCCAGCCACTGCTCCGCGCCGTACGCCTCGAACCGCTCCACCTCGGTGAACCCCAGCTTCTCCGCGAGGCGGACCGAGGGACGATTGGCGGTCTGGGTGACCAGCGCCACAGGCTCGGCGGGAAGCGCGTCGGCGAACCAGTCGAGGGCAACCGCACACGCTTCGGTTGCGTAGCCGTGCCCCCAGAACTCCGGGAGGATCAGGTAGCCGAGCTCGACCTTGCCCACCACCTGGCGGGGGAAGTTTTCGGCGTCGCGCCGATCCAGCGTGACGACGCCGATCGTCGCCCCGTCGAGCTCGACCACGAATCCGCCGGGCCGCTCAGTGGGAACCTGCGGAATCGCCCGCTCGAGCTCCTCGCGTGACCGGGCGCCGCCGATGTACGTGCCCACCTCCGGGGAGGCATACAGCTCGATGACCGCTGCGCGATCGCGGGCCTCCGGTGCGCGGAGCACGAGCCGCCCGGTCCGGATGGGGGCAGGTGGCCAGGTGACTGGTCCCAGGTATGCCATGCGGCGCAGGCTACCGGTGGCGGGACGTACGCATGCTGGGCCTCGCCCTTCATCGCTGAGAAGGACCACACTCCGGCGTCCTTGGCCTCCTGGACCACCGCGTGCGCGGCCCTGGACACCTCGGGCAGGTCTTCCCCCGGAAAGGTCATCGCGGTATCGGTGAACGAGATCAGGAAACGCTTCATCGCAGGACTCCCTTGATCGGGCGGCCGGGCTCGACCGCTCCAACGCTGACTCCGGACGGAGGAAATTCTGATCGGTCCGGGAGGGGATCTCCTGCGCGGACGTCCTCGCCGGGCTCAGGCCGCGGGCAAGGGGATCGCCGTGAAGACGCCGTCGGGGTCGAAGCGTCGCTTCGCCGCGAGGAGCCTCGCGGTGTTGGCGCCGTAGGCGTCGGCGATCTGGTCGGTCGCGTCGGGTCCGAGCACGTTCGGGTAGCTCCAGGGAAGAGCGTGCGGCCTCAGCGCCTCCGACAGGTGATCTGCCCAGGCCTCATGGGTCGCGGCCTGATCCGACGGCTCCCAGGCGGAGAGGATCTCCAGCATGAGGTGCGGCTGACGCAGCCCGAACGCGGTGGACTCAGGGGCAACCCGGGTGGCCGCGCCGTGGAAATGGTGCACGACGACGCCCGAGGTCGGCGAGGTGCGCGTCGCGCCCGCCTCGACCAGCACGGCGATCGCCTCGTCGGTGAGGGCGGTGAGCGCCCGCGTGCGCATCGTGTAGTGCCGACCGTTGGCGATGTGCGCGTCGTAGAGGCTGAGCATCGCCTGGTAGGTCATCGGGGCGAGCTGCGACATCACCGGGGTACCGAGCTGTCGTACCCGCTCGGCCCAGTGGGCGCCGTCGGCCGGGTCCCCGCTCCACACCGGTGACACGAGGACCAACGGTGAGCCGTCCGGGCCGCTCAGCACGCCCGTCTGCACCGTGAGCTCGTCCGGGGCGTCGGCGACCAGCTCCGCGTAGCCGCGCCATACGTCGGCCGCCTGGTCCCAGGGGAAGAAGACGAAGCCCGCCAGGACTGTCGAGACCTCGTGCAGCCGGACGCGCAGCGACGTCACGACGCCGAAGTTGCCGCCTCCGCCTCGCAACGCCCAGAACAGCTCCGGCTCGTGGTCCTTGTCGGTGCTGACCAGGCGCCCGTCCGCCAGCACGACGTCGGCTCCCAGCAGGTTGTCCAGCGCCAGCCCGGCGATGCCGCCCAGCGGGCCGTACCCGCCGCCGAGGGTGAGCCCGGCGAACCCGACGGCGCCGACCGTGCCCGTTGCGGCCGCGAGGCCGTGGCCGGCCGCGGCGGCGATCACGTCGCCGATCAGCGCGCCGCCGGATACGACAGCGACCCGCGCCGTCGCGTCGACCGTGACGCTGCGCATCGCCGACAGGTCGATCGTCAGCCCGCCGTCGCTCAGCGACCGGCCAGCCCAGTCGTGACCCCCGCCGCGTACCGACAGGGACAGGCCGTGCGCGACGGCGGCTCGGACCGCCGCCTGGACGTGGGCTGTGGTCCCGGGTCGCACCACCACTGCCGGCCGGCTCCGCACCGCGCCGTTCCAGATCGGCAGCGTCTCGTCGTAGGCGGCGTCACCGGGCTGCAGGACCCGCTCCGCTCCGATCTGCTCCGAGAGCTCTCGCGCGGCGTCCGTTGCGTAGTCCGTGGTCATGCGCACTCCCAGGTGTCGTCTCGCGCCACGCCTTTGTCCTGGCATGGTGCACCGACCCGAGGCGCGACACACCGGGGCGCGCCTGACGAGAAGGTGACTTCACCCAGGTCGGTCAGGAATCAGCCGGAAGCGTGAGGACGTGTCGTCGCTCGGCCGCGGCACGAACGCAAGCGACTGAGGCCCAGAAGCAGTGTGCCAAGCGGCGAGCTGTCCGTTCCGGGACGCGCCGGCGGCTCGGCTCAGCGCCTGCCCGGCGGGGGTGTCGCGCCCAGGCTCCAGCGGATCCCGCTGACGGCGACCCGGCCGGCCAGGCGAGCCGCGGCGCCGTCGGGCCACCGCTGCAGGCCGAGCTCGGTGCGAGCCCAGGTGGGCAGGGTGGCGACCGCGCCCGCGGCCAGGAGCGCGTACGGCGCGCGGACGGGGCCCGGGAGGGGTGGCTCGCGGAGGAGGAACTGGGTGGTGTCGAGCGCCTCGGGGGAGGGCCGCAGCTCGGGGCGGTACGCGTCGAGGCAGGCGGCCAGCTCGTCGACGGTGCGCGGTACGTCCTGCGCGCCGAGCGCCGACGCGACCCGGCCGATCTGCGCCACGTACTCGTCGGCCTGGGCGGGGCTCAGGCGTCGGGCCCCGAAATGCTGGTGCGCGGTGAGGAACGAGTCCGCCTCAGCGGCGTGCACCCAGGTCAGGAGGTGCGGGTCGCTCGCGCGGTACGGGGTGCCGTCCGCCGTCCTGCCGCGGATGCGTTCGTGGACGGCGCGGACCCGGTCGACGGCGGCCTGGGCGTCGTCGGCCGTCCCGTGGATCGTCTCCGCGAGGAAGGTGGCGGTCCGTGCCAGACGACCCCACGGGTCGCTGCGGTAGCCCGAGTGCCCGGCCACCCCCGCCATCGCGAGCGGGTGCAGCGACTGCAGGAGCAGGGCCCGCAGCCCGCCCGCGAACGTGGCAGCGTCGGCGTGCACCACGCGCACCGCGCTCTCGGGCGGGAACCAGCGCGGACCCGGGGTGAGGTGGATCCGGTCGCGGGCTTCGTAGCCGTCCGGCCCCGCCACGCGCAGGAAGATCGCCTCGCCCACCCGCGCGCGGGCCTGCTTGATGGGGTTCGTCGCGACGGACATGGCGCCAGTATGGCGCGGCCGCCGACGGTGGGTCGATGCCGCGGCCGGTGTATACGGGTGGGCGCTGACAGGTCAGTGGCCTGCGCGCACCAGACCCGACTCGTAGGCGCAGACCACCATCTGCGTCCGGTCGCGCAGCTCGAGCTTGTTCAGGATGCGCGAGACGTGCGTCTTGACCGTCTGCTCGGCCAGGTACAGCTCGGTGGCGATCTCGGCATTCGACTGGCCGGCGGCGACCAGCTTCATGACGTCGAGCTCGCGGTCGGTCAGCGAGGACAGCCTGGCGTCCGCGGAGGCCGGCCGCTCCGGGCGGGCCGCATAGTCGGCGATGAGTGCCCGCGTGATCTTCGGGGACAGGAGCGCCTCGCCCGCGGCGACCACGCGGACCGCCTGGGTGAGCTCCTCGGGCGGGGAGTCCTTCAGCAGGAACCCGCTCGCTCCCGCGCGCAGGGCCGAGAACACGTAGTCGTCGGCGTCGAAGGTGGTCAGCATGATCACCTTCGGCGGTGTGCCGGGCATGGCCATGATCGTGCGGGTCGCGTCCAGCCCGTTGACCTTCGGCATGCGGATGTCCATCAGCACGACGTCGGGCTGGGTGCGGCGCACGACGTCGGTGATCCCCGCGCCGTCCTCGGCGGTGCCGACGACCGTGATCCCTTCGTGGGCGTCGAGCAGGGCGGCGAACCCAGCCCTGATCATCGACTGGTCGTCGACGATCAGCACCCGGATCGCACTATCGGCAACGTCGGGAGCTGGAGGCATGGGACCAACGTAACCGACGCCCGAAAGGAAACCCGAAAGTATGACGCCGGATCCCTCTCGCGGGTGACGCGCCGCACACGTGCGCCGCATAACCTGCAGAGAATGGACCACCCACATGCTCCTCCACAGGCGCCGGGCGCCGTCGCCCCGGCCAGCCGTGGCGCCCGGTACTGGCGGCTGCGTTCGCTGACCCGGCTGGACCTCAGCACGTTCTCGATCGCTCGGCGCGAGGTCGTCTGGATGTGGACAGTGGTCTCCATCGCCGCGGTGGCGCTCGTCGCCGTCGGCTGGCCGGTGACCGCGTCCGGGTACAACACCCACCCGGTAGCCGCCATGGCCCTGACCATCGTGCACTGCGCCGCCGCGATCATGGCGGTGCGCTGGGCATGGGCCGGGCTCGGCGCATCCGTCCCGGCCGCGCTCGGCCTGATGATCGTGACCGCCGGCGCGGCCCCCGAGTGGCCCTGGCCGTGGCCGGTCACCGTGCTGCTCACGCACTGCCTGACGGTGTTCGTGCTCGCCCTGCGCCACTCCTGGTACTGGGCGGCATCCCTCTGGCTCGCGGGAGCCATGCTGACGGTCCTCGCCCCCGCGCTGATCGTCGGCGACGCCGACGCGTCCGCCGGCGCCAACGGTGTAGTGCTGGTCTCCCTCAGCGGCGGGATCGCTCTGGTCGGCGTGCTCGTGCGTCTGTGGATCCTCAGCGTCGTCCGCATGGAACAGGCCGAACGGCTCAGCGCCGCCGAGGCGGGCAGACGCCGGGAGCTCGAGGAACGCAACCGGATCGCCAGGGAGCTGCACGACGTCGTCGCGCACAGCATGTCGGTCATCACCGTCCAGGCCTCGACCGCGCGCTACCGGCAGCCCGGCCTCGACGACGCGATCCAGCAGGAGTTCGAGGAGATCGCCGCCTCCTCCCGGCGCGCCCTGGGCGAGATGCGCGGACTGCTCGGCCTCCTGCGCGGCCAGGACACCGCACCCACCGCACCGATGCCAGGCCTGTCCGACATCGCCGAGCTCGTCAGAGCGACCCGTGCCTCCGGCGCCGAGATCACCTACGTGGGCACGGAAGCAGTGGTTCCCGACGCAGTAGGGCTCACCGGCTTCCGCGTCGTCCAGGAGGCCCTCAGCAACGCCCTGCGGCACGCTCCCGGCTCGGCGATCGCGGTCACCGTCACCGAGGGCGGGCACGACCTGCGCGTCCGCATCACCAACACGGCCCCCGCACGCAGCGAGGAAACCACCCCAGGCGCCCAGCTGGGCCTGGCGGGCATCCGCGAACGCGCAGCCGCCCTCGGCGGCACGGTCACCTCCCACCCCACCCCGGACGGCGGCTTCGAGATCTCCGCGACCCTCCCCGTCGGCGAGGACGAGCACCCACGGCTCGCATAGGCGAGACCACCCACTACTCACGTAGGGGATGATGTTGGCTCCCATGGGTGACGCGCAACCAGCAACCCGGTTCCTAGGTTGACACCTATGACGACCACGACCGAAGCGCCGCCTCGCTCGGCCCGCCAGCCCCGCCCAGCACGCACCGCGCGCAACCAGCAGACCAACGACTACTTCGATCTCGCCGAGCGCGCCACCGCCGCCGGCCTGATGGGGCGTCGCGTCGGCTGGTACGCAGCCCGCACCGCCATCCTCGCGGCAGGCCTGGCGCTCGCGTTCACGCTGCTGCTGACGCTGGGCGACACGTGGTGGCAGCTCCTCGTGGCAGTCCTGTTCGGCATCGTGTTCACCCAGGGCGCGTTCCTCGGCCATGACGCCGGGCACCTGCAGGTCTTCCGCTCGGGGCGCCACAACGAGTGGTTCGCGCGGATCATCGCCAACCTCGTCGTCGGCCTCAGCCACGGCTGGTGGGCCCGCAAGCACAACAAGCACCACGGCAACCCGAACGTCATCGGCAAGGACGGCGACATCGCCACCGGCGCCCTCGTGTTCGTGCCCGGCGAAGAGGTAGGACGCACCGGGTTCATGGGCTGGGTCACCCGCCACCAGGGCTACCTGTTCTTCCCGATGCTGATGCTGTTCGGCCCGGTGCTGCACGCCAACGCCGTCCAGACCCTCGCCACCACCCCGGCGATCAAGCACCGCGCCGCCGAGAGCTGGCTGCTGGGCCTCCGCCTCATCGGGTTCCCGACCCTTG
Source organism: Antribacter gilvus (assembly GCF_003946865.1). GTDB lineage: Bacteria > Actinomycetota > Actinomycetes > Actinomycetales > Cellulomonadaceae > Antribacter > Antribacter gilvus. The sequence continues at coordinate 4,092 of NZ_QXTH01000010.1, read as the reverse complement.
TTTTCCTCACGCTCGGCCCCGCCCTCGGCGCGGCGTTCATGGTCGTACAGCTCGCGACGTTCGGCCTGTACATGGGCGCGACCTTCGCACCGAACCACAAGGGCATGCCGCTGCTGCCCAAGGACCTCACGATCGACTTCCTGCGCCGCCAGGTGCTCACCTCCCGCAACATCCGCGGCGGCTGGTTCACGGACATCGCCATGGGCGGCCTGAACTACCAGATCGAGCACCACGTCTTCCCGCGGATGGCCAGCGTCAACCTGAAGCAGGTACGACCGATCGTGCAGGCGTTCTGCGCCGAGCGCGACATCCCCTACACCGAGACCGGGCTGTTCGAGTCCTACGGGATCATCACCGCCTACCTGAACCGCGTGGGGCTCGGCTACGCCGACCCCATGGACTGCCCGATCGCCGCGCAGTACCGGTAACACGCGCGGTGGGCGTGCTCACGTTGTCACTCTGCGTAGACATCGTCACCAGGAGTGACATCGCTGGCGAGGAAGGTGTCACAGCGAGCGTGATCAGGCGGGCTCAGCCGCACCACCGCCTGCCCCCGGTGCGACGGCGGTCCGGGGCTGCGCTCAGTCGCCCGACGTGAGCTCGGCCGAGCGGTCCCAGAGCTGCCGCGCGAGCTCGGCGTCGTGCGCCTGGGGGTGGAGGCGTCGGGCCGGGCGCTTGCTCTCATAGTAGGTGCCCGACTGCCACTCCGTGCCGGGCTCGGTCGCCGCCAGCCACACGAGCTGGCTCGCCCCCTTCTCTGGCGTGACCATGAACGCCCGGCCGATCCGGCTGGTGTAGACGCGCTTCATGAAGCTCTGGCTGTCGGCCGCGAAGGCGGACGCGACGACGCCCGGGTGGAAGGCCGCCGCGGACAGACCTGCTGCGTGGTAGCGGCGGTGCAGCTCCGTGGTGAACAGGATGTTGGCCAGCTTGGACGTGCCGTACGCGATCTCGGGCCTGAAGTCCCGGTCATGGTTCAGGTCGTCCAGCTCGATCCGCCCGCCGATCAGACGCGCGCCGACGCTGGACGTCTGGATCACCGAGGCGTGGCTCTCCACGAGCCGGTCCATCAGCAGGGTGGTCAGGAGGAACGGCGCGAGGTGGTTGACCTGCAGGGTGGTCTCGAAGCCGTCGGCCGTGCGGGTGCGGTCGCCGAACATCCCGCCCGCGTTGTTCGCCAGCACGTCGATGCGGTCGTAGGAGGCGAGGAGGTCCTTGGCGAGCCCGCGGACCTCCTCCAGCCGGCTGAAGTCGGCCACGTAGTGGTCTGCGCCGGTCTCGGCGGCCACGCGCTCGGTCTTCTCGCGCGAGCGCCCGACGACGACGACGCGGTGCCCGTCTCCCGCGAGCCGCCTGGCCGCCGCGGCGCCGATCCCGTCGCTCGCTCCGGTGATGATGACGGTCTTCTGGGCGTTCGTGCTGGTCATGGGCACATCATGCCGTGGCCGGGTGAACCCGTGGCATGCTTCCTCCGTGGAGCAAGACATGCCGAGTCCCGGCAACGCCTACACGTTCGATGTGGGCGGCGACCAGTACGTCATCCCCGAGGAGGGGTGGGCGGCGGCCGCGATGCCGATGCTCATCCGCATCGCGTGGCTGGTGCCCGACGACGACCCGCAGGCTCCGTACCTGCTGGACGACGCCTCTGTCGACGACCTCCGCGAGGCGATGACCCGCGTGCTCGCCTCGGGTACCGACCCGCGAGACCACGACGGCCTCATGAAGGTCCTGTCGTACGAGAAGACCGGGACGACCACCAGCTCTTTCGACCGCGACAAGGTGCGGGTCGGTCTCGACGCGCTGATCGAGGCCGGGATGCTCGCAGAGGGGCCGCAGCGCTTCGGGCTGCGGTCGGTGGTGCTGCGGGTCGGTGCGTAGCTCGACGTCCAGGGGCGCCGCTCGACGTGTGGGGCACGGCGAATCACCGCGGAGAGCGGAGGCCCAGCGCGTGGACCAGGCCGTCGACGGCGTCCTCGGCGAAGGGTTCTGAGGGTTCGTTCACCGCGCCCGAGAGTGCATCGGCGGAGTCGGGGCGTAGGCCCGCGTCGACCGCCCACTGATGCGCCCGCGCTCCGACGGCGTCCCCGGTGACGAGACGGGACGTGAGGCCGTTGATCGCCCGGTTCATCTCGTCGTCCCGTTCACGGGCGTAGTCCTCGTACTCGCCGGCAGACATGGGCTGGAACTCGGCGAGGACCTCGTACGGGACGACGCCCCCGAGGAAGTGCCACACGAGCTGCTCCGCTGCGAGGCATGCTTCCCACGTGCCGGCGGTACGGTCACAGAAGACGAGGTGGGCGCTGTCGGAGTCGAAGACGGTAGCGGCCAGCAAGGCCGCACCTGCCTGCTCCGCCAGGGCAGGCCAGGGCCCGGGCCGTCGGGAATCCAGGACGGCGCATCGAGGCGCCACACCGACCAGCCGCCCGGGACTGGAATGTCGCGGCGCGCCAGGCTCCCTCCCTGCGCCAGGCTCCCTCCCCGCGTCGGGAGGCCGCCCTCGCCGCCTATCCAGATCGTGGTCGCCGTGAGTCCCATGGCGGCGGACTCTAGCGACCATCCCGGCCGGGTCGGGCGAACGCCGCCGGAGGAAGACCCGCAGGGGCTTGGGCGGGTGGAAACCAACGCGGGCCCTTTCTCCGTCATGCGGGCCCTGGTCCGCCCGCGATATGGTCGAAAACCCGACACGAAGGAGCGCCCTTTGGGCCAGGAAGGCGAGGGTCTTCCGGCGACCCCGCAGGCCGGGGTGGCAGGGCTGTCCGCCGCCGTCCAGGCTGCCCAGATCGGCACGTTCGAGTGGGATCTGGTCACGGGAGAGCTGCACTGGGACCGTCGGGCGCTGGAGCTGTTCGGGTACGACGACGGCTTGTTCGACCACACCATCGACAGCCTCCTCCGCCGGTTGCACCCGGACGATGTGGCACGCGTCAGCGAGGCGATGAAGCGCGCGCGGGACACCTGCGGTGAGTACGAGGCGGAGGCTCGGGCCTGCCTCCCCGACGGGACCACACGCTGGATCATGGGCCGCGGTCGCGCCGTCCCGGGCGAGGACGGCCGGGCGGTACGACTTGTCGGGGTCGCCTTCGACGCCACCGCCGCCCGGGACAGCGAGGTGCGCGTCCAGCGGGTCCTGGAGTGCATGCCCTCGGCCTTCCTCTCCCTGAACCGAGAGTGGCGGTTCACCTACGTGAACGCGGAGGCGGAACGCATCCTGTCCAGCTCGCGCGAGAAGCTCCTCGGCGGCGACCTGTGGGAGCTGTTCCCCGCCACTGTCGGCTCCGACTTCGAGCGCCACTACCGCCAGGCGATGACCACGGGGGAGCAGGTGCGGTTCGAGGCCTACTACCCGGCGCCTCTCGACCGGTGGTACGAGGTGCGGGCGTGGCCGAGCCCCGACGGTCTGTCGGTGTACTTCCTCGATATCACCGCGCACCGCGAGGCCGAGGACCGGTCGGCGCGGGCTACGCAGCGCGCCGACCTGGAGGCGCGGGTGAGCACGGAGCTCGCGGAGACGTTCGACGTGGAGGAGGCAGTGGCTCGTCTTGCCCGGATCGTCGTGCCGACCCTTGCCGACTGGTGCGTGGTGAGCATCGTCGAGGGCGACGACGGGAGCGGGGCTGTCCGGCGGCTGCGCGACATCGCGCCCTGGCTGGCGGACGAGCAGCAGGAGAGGAGGCTGCGCGACATCGGCTGGTGGCACGTCGACGAGCGTGCCCGTCCGATCGTCGAGCGGTACGCCGAGATCCGCCTCGCCCACCTCAAGGACGACTCGTTCCTGCGACGGGCGCTGGCCTCGCGCACGGCTGTTCAGATCCACGGCCCTACCACCACCCGCCTGATCCAGTCCGTGATAAACCCAGGGGAGGCGCGTGACCTGCTCGCACGGCTTGCCCCCATGTCGGCCGCAGCACTGCCGATGCGGGCGCGTGGCCGAACGGTGGGCGCCCTGAGCCTGTTCCGAGGGTCGGGCAGGGACGCGTTGACGGCCGAGGAGCTCGCCCTAGGGCGTGTCCTGTGAATCGCGGAGCCAGAGGATGATGGCTGCGATCGTGAGTTCGGACCGGTAGTAGGCGGCTCGTTTGGTGTATCGGGTGG
>NZ_QXTH01000001.1 GCF_003946865.1 Antribacter gilvus | reverse complement strand
AGTTGACCATGAGCAACCGTGCACGATGTCCCGAGACAGACCGTGCACGATGTCCTGAGACACAACCGCGCACGATGTCCTGAGACTTCACAACTGCCGATCATGCAACCAACTACCGATCACGCCAGCGTCCCGGGCTGCACAGCGGAGGTCAAGGCAGGAAGACCGCCTTGCCCGTCATGTGGCCGCGCCCCAGCTCCGCGACGGCGTCGGGCACCTCCTCCAGCCCGCCCACCCGGCCGATCGCCGGCGCGATCGAGCCGTCCACCACCATCGCGGCAAGCTCGGCGAGGTCCGCGGACCGGGTCACCCCCATGACCGCCACGAGGCGCTGCGGCACGAACAGCGAGACGAGACCGCTCGCCATCGCCCGGTCCATCCCGGCGAGCCACCCCGCCGTGGCCACGCCCGACCCGACCAGCACGGCCGTACCGCTCCGCACGAGAACCGGCCGGAGCTCCCCGAGAGGCCTGTTCCCGGCGGTGTCGATGACGACGTCGTGCTGACCGGCCGCCGTCAGAGGCTCGGCCGTGTAGTCGAGGAACCGCTCGGCGCCCAGCTTCCGCACCAGGTCCTCCTTGCCGCCGCTCGCCACGCCGGTCACCGAGGCGCCGAGCGCTACCGCGATCTGGACGGCGAACGACCCCACGCCGCCGCCCGCACCGATCACCAGGACGCGCTGCCCGGCCGCCACCCGGCCGGCACGCACGGCGATCAGGGCCGTGGACGCCGAGACGGCGAGCGTGGCCGCGGCCTCGGGCGCGACGCCGTCGGGCAGCGCCGCGAGCCTGTCCTCCCGTGCCACGGCGTACTCGGCGAACGCGCCCGAACCCTGACCGAACACCCGGTCACCCACGGACCACCGGGTCACGCCTGGCCCCACCGCGTCGACCACGCCGGCCAGCTCCTGGCCGGAGACCCGGCCACGCGGGCGGGTCAGGCCGAGCCCGAGCCGCGCAACGGGCGGTGTGCCCGTGGTGATGTGCCAGACCCCGGCGTCGAGCGCGGCGGCCAGCACTCTCACCCGAACCTGCCCGTTGCCGGGCTCGGGCACCTCGATGTCATCGAGCCGGAGCACCTCAGGCCCGCCGTAGACGTGCTGCACGATCGCTCTCATTGTTCCTCCTGGGAATAGCCGAAGACGTCGTCGAGCCGTGCGCCGAAGACGTGCGCGATCTGGAAGGCCAGCTCGAGCGTGGGCGAGTAGCGCCCCTGCTCGATCGCGATGACCGTCTGCCGTGTGACGCCGAGCCGGGCCGCAAGCTCGGCCTGGGTGACCCCGCGCTCGGTGCGCAGGTCCTTGATCCGGTTGGTGACGCGGGTGGGCGGCCTCACCATCCGGGCACCCCGACCCTGCGGAAGCCGATCTGCGCGATCGACGTCAGCAGGCTGGAGAGCACGAACGTGAGGTACAGGGCGTTGGCGATCCAGAAGCCGTCCACGTCGAACATCGCCAGCACCATCGCGGCCAGCGCTCCGGCGACCAGCAGCGAGTTCCCGATCTGCTGCGCGCGGCCGTCGATCTCCCGGTCCCGCGGGTCGGGCTTGGTCCCGTCGGACCCGCCGAGGACCATGTTCGCCACCATCGAGACGACGACGGCCCCGCCGATGGTCCAGGCCACCAGGTCCCAGTACTGGACGGAGACGACCGGCTCGCTGCCGGCCCTCGCCAGCAGCAGGCCGACGTACACCAGCCATCCCACCGGCGCGACCACCGCCTGCACCCACGCCGCTCTCTCCAGAGGCTCCACGCCGCCACCGCCCTCGTCACGTTCCGATGTCAAGAATTCTTGACACCCCGAACGATCCTCCAGCGGCGAGCCGGTGTCAAGAATTCTTGACATCGACGGCCAGGATTCACCCGCGAACACGGGAAGGGCGTCAGGCCACCGTCTGATCGGTAAGACGTCGGATGACCGGCAGCCCGGGCTGCCGGTCATCCGACGTCTTACCGATCACGAGGGGTCCAGCGGAACCCGGCTCAGCCCAGCGCGCGCTCCGCCGCCTCCACCACGTTGGCCAGCAGCATCGCCCGCGTCATGGGCCCCACCCCGCCGGGGTTCGGCGACACCCACCCGGCAACGGCCGCGGCCTCCGGCGACACGTCACCCACGACCCGGGACTTCCCGGTCTCGGGGTCCACCGCCCGAGAGACACCGACGTCGATGAGCACCGCACCCGGCTTGACCATGTCGCCCGCCACGATGCCCTGGACACCGGCGGCCGCCACGACCACGTCGGCCCGCCGCACCAGCGAGGCCAGGTCGGCCGTCCCCGTGTGCGTCAGCGTCACCGTCGCGTTGACCGCGCGCCGCGTCAGCAGCAGGCCGATGGGCCGGCCCACGGTGACCCCGCGGCCCAGCACCACCACCTCTTTCCCGGCGAGCGAGATGCCGTGCCGCTCGATCAGCTCGACGATGCCGCGCGGCGTGCACGGCAGCGGGGAGTCGATCTCCTCGGAGACGCGCAGCACGAGCCGCCCCAGGTTGACCGGGTGGAGCCCGTCCGCGTCCTTGGCCGGGTCGATCAGCTCCAGGATCCGGTTGGTGTCGATCCCCTTCGGGAGGGGCAGCTGCACGATGTAGCCGGTGCACGCCGGGTCGGCGTTGAGGCGCGCGACGGCGGCCTCCACGTCCTCCTGCGTGGCGTCGGCGGGCAGGTCCTCGCGGATGGAGGCGATGCCCACCTCGGCGCAGTCGCGGTGCTTGCCCGCGACGTACCACTGGGAACCCGGGTCCTCGCCGACGAGCAGCGTGCCGAGGCCCGGCACCACACCAGCGGCGTGCAGCACGGCCACCCGCTCGGCCAGCTCCTTCTTGATGACGGAGGCGGTGGCCTTGCCGTCCAGCACCGCGGCCGTCACTGGGCCAGCCCGGGGTAGAGCGGGAACTCGGCGGTCAGCTTGGCGACGCGGGCGGACAGCGCGTCGACGTCCGCCGTCGCCCCGTCGCGCAGGGCGATCGCGATGATGTCGGCCACCTCGGTGAACTCGGCGTCGCCGAAGCCGCGCGTGGCGAGCGCCGGCGTGCCGATACGCAGGCCGGACGTGACGCGCGGGGGGCGCGGGTCGAACGGCACGGCGTTGCGGTTCACGGTGATGCCGGCGTCGTGGAGGAGGTCCTCCGCCTGCTGGCCGTCGAGCCTCGAGTTCCGCAGGTCGACGAGGACCAGGTGCACGTCTGTGCCGCCGGTCAGCACGGAGACGCCCGCGCCCGCGACGTCGGCCTCGGAGAGCCGCGCCGCGATGATCGAGGCACCGCGCAGCGTCCGCTCCTGCCGGTCGCGGAACCCGTCCGTGGCCGCGACCTTGAACGACACGGCCTTCGCGGCGATGACGTGCATGAGCGGCCCGCCCTGCTGGCCCGGGAACACGGCGGAGTCGATCTTCTTGCCGTACTCCTCCTTCGACAGGATGAAGCCGGAGCGCGGCCCGCCGATCGTCTTGTGCACCGTGGACGACACGACGTCCGCGTGCGGCACCGGCGACGGGTGCAGGCCCGCGGCGACGAGCCCGGCGAAGTGCGCCATGTCGACCCACAGCTTGGCCCCGACCTCGTCGGCGACCTCGCGGAACGCCGCGAAGTCGAGGTGCCGGGGGTAGGCCGACCAGCCCGCGATGATCACGTCGGGACGGTGCTCGAGCGCCTTCTTGCGCACCTCGTCCATCTCGACGCGGTGCGACTGCGGGTCCACGCCGTAGGCGCCCACGTCGTAGAGCTTGCCGGAGAAGTTGATCTTCATGCCGTGCGTGAGGTGGCCGCCGTGGGCCAGCTCGAGGCCGAGGATCTTGTCGCCCGCGTTGATGAGGGCGTGCAGCACGGCGGCGTTGGCCTGCGCGCCGGAGTGCGGCTGGACGTTCACGTGCTCGGCGCCGAACAGCGACTTCGCGCGGGCGATGGCAAGGTTCTCCGCGATGTCGACCTGCTCGCAGCCGCCGTAGTACCGGCGGCCGGGGTACCCCTCGGCGTACTTGTTCGTGAGGACGGAGCCCTGCGCCTGCAGGACGGCCCGCGGCACGAAGTTCTCTGACGCGATCATCTCGAGGGTGTCCCGCTGGCGAGCGAGCTCCCCGTCGAGGACGGCGGCGATCTCAGGGTCGAGCTCGGCGAGCGGGACGTTCATGACGTCGCTCGAAAGGTCAGGAGTCTGGGCGCTCACTGCGTCTCCTCGGTTCTGGGCTGACTGACGGTTGATCGTGTCAGGCACGCACCTGCGACCGAACCGGGGCGCGCACCTTCCACGAGGTGACCCCGGGCCCAGGCGAACGACCCGTCGTCTGCACAGCACGCCGCTCCCCGGTGGTTGGTCCACCCGTCCGGGCTCGGTGCAAGGCCCGGGTCTGCGCCAGTCGCGACGCGTCACAGCCTAGCAGCGGGGCCCGTCGCACCGCGGGACAGGTCCCCTCCGTGGACGCTGCGACGGGCGCCCGCCGCACGCCGCGGCACAGCGCACGGAGCATCCCTCCGGACGTAGGAAAATTGCTCGGCGCGTTCTCGGCGCGTCGCCCGGGATCCGGCCTGCGGACCCGTCCCCACCCAGTTCCTGGAGTCGTCGTGACCGACGTGCCTGTGGTCGCCCTCAGCGGGGTGACCAAGTTCTTCGGCGGCACCCCTGCCGTCGCCGGCGTGGACCTCGAGGTCCGGGCCGGGGAGCTCCTGTGCCTGCTCGGCCCGTCGGGCTGCGGCAAGACCACGCTGCTCCGTCTCATCGGCGGCTTCGAGCAACCCACCACCGGCACGATCGCCATCAACGGCACGGACGTGACGCGTGTCCCGCCACACCGGCGGACGGTCAACACGGTGTTCCAGTCGTACGCCCTGTTCCCGCACCTGTCCGTCGCGGAGAACGTCGCGTTCGGCCTGCGTCAGCCGCACCCGGGCCGTCCGCGCCTGACCCGCGCCCAGGTCGCCGAGCGCGTCCGGGAGGCCCTCGCCCTCGTCCGGCTCACCGGCCTCGCCGACCGCGCGCCCCGCACCCTCTCCGGCGGCCAGGCGCAGCGCGTCGCCCTGGCCCGCGCGATCGTCAACGAGCCCGACGTCCTGCTCCTCGACGAGCCCCTGTCGGCGCTGGACCGCAGCCTCCGCGAGCAGGTCCAGGTCGAGCTCAAGCTCCTGCAGCGCCGCCTGGGCATCACGTTCGTCCTGGTCACCCACGACCAGGACGAGGCCTTCGCCCTCAGCGACCGCATCGCCGTGCTGCGCGACGGGCGCATCGAGCAGCTCGGCACGCCGCAGGAGGTGTACGAGCGCCCCGCCACGGCGTTCGTGGCCGGCTTCACCGGCACCCAGCACCGCACGGACGGCACGGTGTCCGACGACGGCACGGTCACCTCGGGCGACGGCGTCACCTTCCGCCCGTCCCCGGCAGAGCTGAGGCCGTTCGCGGCCGGCGACCGGGTCACGCTCACCGTCCGGGCCGAGGCGATCCGCGTGTCCGCGACCCGCCCGGCGCTCACCGCGAACGTGCGCCCCGGCGTGCTGGCCGGCAGCTCGTTCCTCGGCTCAGTGGTGCAGCACGTCGTCGTCGCCGGCGGCCAGGAGGTCCTGGCCCGGGTCCCGGCAGGCACCGCGGGCGACGGCGGCACCGCGGCCCCCGCTGAGCCTCTGGTCCCGGGCGCACCGGCCTGGTGCAGCTGGCAGGACGACGCCGTGCGGGTGTACCCCGCCGAGCACGACAGCGCCGCGAACCAGCCCCGCGCCGGGGCGACCCAGACTCCCGAGGCGAGCACCGCCGCCTCGGCCCCGCAAGGACCTGGCTCCGCTGCGGAACCTTGCGGGGACCCCGGTGGCGACCTCGCCGCCGGGCACATCACGAACGAGGAGGCCGCGTGAGCGCCAGTACCCGAGGGCGCGCCACGCGCCCCGCACCCGACCTGAGGATCCTGGTGTCCGCCGCGAGCGCCCCGCGCGTGACGCGGCGGGCGCTGCTGGGTGGCTTCGCCGTGCTGGGCGGCGCGTCCGTCCTGTCCGCGTGCGCGTCCGGCGCGGCGGCCGGGCCGGTCGCGCCGGACGGCAAGCTCGAGAAGTCGCTCAACGTGTACTCGTGGGGCGACTACGAGGCGCCCGACAACGTCCAGTCGTTCCAGGACGAGACCGGCGTGTCCGTGCAGATCGACGCGTTCGCGTCGAACGAGGAGCTGGTCGCGAAGCTGACCGCCGCACGGGGCACGAGCGGCTACGACGTCGTGGTGCCGACGGGCGTGTACGTGCCGGCCATGGTGTCGGCGGGGCTGCTCGGGACGCTGGACCACAGCCTGCTGCCGAACCTCGCCCACGTGGAGGACCAGTACCGCGACCAGCCCTGGGACCCGGGCAACGCGTACACGGTGCCCAAGGCGTGGGGCACCACCGGCTTCGTCTACGACACGCGCGTGATCACCCGCGACCTGACCGGCTGGGCGGACTTCCTGGACGCGGCGGCGAACGAGGCGTCGGGCTCGGTCGCGGTGCTGGACGATGCCATCGAGGTGGCCTCGATCTGGCTGCTCGCCAACGGGCACGACCTGAACACGACCGACGAGGCGGTGCTCGCGCAGTGCGCGGAGGCGCTGGTCGCGGGGCTGTCGCCGCACGTGCGCGCGTTCGCCTCGACGCCGCAGCAGAACATCGTGAACAACGACTTCGCGCTGATCCAGGCGTACAACGGTGACGCCCGCTGGGGCATGCTCGACGGCGACACCGACGCCTGGCGCTGGGTCTACCCGGCCGAGGGTGCGAACCGCTGGATGGACACGTGGGCGATCACGGCGGGGTGCCAGAGCCCCGACGCCGCGCACGTGTTCATCGACTCGATGCTCGACCCCGAGGTCTCCTACTGGGAGATGGACTGGAACGGCTACCCGACGGGCGTGGCCGGGCTCGCCGAGCGCGCGGCCGAGGAGGGCCTCGAGCTGCCCGGCATGGTCTTCCCGCCCGACGACGTCCTCGGGCGGCTCACCGCCGGGCAGGTCACCGAGGCGCAGACCACTCTCGTGGAGATCCTCGGGCGGGTGCAGGCCGCGGCGGGCACGGCATGACGCTCCGCCGTCGGCCCGGGGTCGAGGCGAGGGCGGACCACGCCGCCCTCGCAGCGTTCCCGCTGTGGGCGTGGCTGGCGTTCTTCGTCGTGGTGCCGCTCGGCCTCGTGGCCTGGTACTCGCTCGGCCAGAAACCCAGCCTGTTCTCCCCCGTCGCCGTCACGACGCCGTCGCTCGACCGGTACGCCGAGGTGCTGTCCCCCGTCTTCCTGACGACGTTCTGGGCCACGCTCCGGATCGGCGTGACGGGAACGCTCCTGTGCCTCCTGGTGGCGGTCCCGTTCGCGTACTGGCTGGCGGTGCTGGTGCCCGCCCGGCGCCGGCCGCTGCTGCTGGCGCTCGTGCTGGTCCCGTTCTGGACCAACTTCCTGGTGCGGACGATCGGCTGGCAGGTGATCCTCGCCAAGCAGGGGCTGCTGTACGAGGTGCTGTCATTCCTGCACCTGATGGGGCCCGGGGACGAGGTGGGGATCCTCTACACGCGGGCCGCCGTGCAGCTCGGCGTGGTCTACAACTACCTGCCGCTGATGATCCTGCCGCTGTACGTCGCGTTCGAGCGGACCGATCCCCGGCTGCGCGAGGCCGGGCGGGACCTCGGCGCCGGGCGGCTCCGGACGTTCCTCACCGTCACGCTGCCGCAGGCCGCGCCGGGGGTCGCGGCCGGCTGCCTCCTGGTCTTCGTCCCGCTCATGGGCGACTACCTGACCGCCTCCGTGCTGGGCGGCGCCGACGGGATCATGGCCGGGCAGCTCGTGGCGCAGCAGTTCGGCGCCGCGAACGACTGGGCGCTCGGGTCCGCGATGGCGTTCACCCTCATGGGGCTCGTGCTCGCGACGGTGCTCGTCGTCGGGGCTCTGGGGCTCGTCGGCCGGGGCATGGTGCGCCGGGTGCGGCGGGTGGAGCCGGCGCCCCGGGGAGGGGCGGGATGACCGCCCGGCCGGGGGTCCGGCGTCGGGCGCCGTGGGGCTCCGGGGCGCGGGCGCCGTGGGACTGGACCCGCGTGCTGCTCGGCGGGTGGGGCGTGCTGGTGCTGGTGTTCCTTTTCCTGCCGATCGCCGTGATCGTGGGCTACTCGTTCAACACGGGACGGCTGCTGGGGGCGTTCACGGGCTTCGGGCCGGACGCGTACGTGCGGGCGTTCCAGAACGCGACGATCGTGGGCGCCGTGCGGACGTCCTTGGTGACGGGGGCTCTCGCGTCGCTCGTCGCGACGGTGCTGGGGACGCTCGGCGGCCTCGCGCTGGCGCGGGCCCGCCCGGGGGCCCTGTGGGCGTCGGCGCTGACGGCGCTGCTCGCCGTCACGCTCGTGACGCCGGAGATCATGGACGCCGTGTCGCTCCTGCCGTGGCTCGTCACGCTCGGGACCGACGGCGGCCTGGTGCTGCTCAACGACGGGCTGGTCCGCCTCGTCGTGGCCCACACGAGCGTGGCGCTGGCGACGGTGACGTTCGTGGTGCGCGCCCGGCTCGCCGGGCTCGACCGCTCCCTCGAGGAGGCAGCGGCCGACCTCGGCGCCACCCCCTGGCGCCGGTTCACCCAGGTGACGCTGCCGCTCGCCGCGCCCGCCGTGCTGGCGGGGGCGCTGCTGGCGTTCACGCTGAGCCTCGACAACACGATCGTGTCGTCGTTCGTCCAGGTGCCGGGGTCCACGCCGTGGCCGGTGTACGTGCTCGGGTCGCTGCGTACCGGGCTGCGGCCCGAGGTCGCGGCGGTCTCCACGGTGCTGCTCGCGCTCACCCTCGCGGCGCTGGCCGGGGTGGGGTGGGTGCTGCGCCGGTCGGCCCCACAGGCCGAGGGCGAGACGGAGCTGCTGCGGGCTTTGGCGTAACCCGTCGGCGACTGGGAACGCGCACATCAGGTCGGCACTTCGTCGTCGGATCGGCAGTTCGACGTGCCGATCCGACGACGAAGTGCCGACGTGATGTGCGCGGGACGGCAGGGGCTACGTCAGCCGGCCCCGCCGCTTGCTCACGATGTCCAGCGCCACCGCGAGCAGCAGCACCAGACCCTTGATGACCTGCTGCCACGCCGGGTCCACCGCGAGGATCGAGAGGCCCATGTTCAGCACGCCCATGATGAGCGCGCCGATCATGGCGCCCGAGATGCGGCCCACGCCGCCCGCCACTGCGGTGCCACCGATGAAGCAGGCGGCGATGGCGTCGAGCTCGAAGTTGGTGCCGGCCGCCGCCACGCCCGCGCCCGCGCGCGAGGTGGTGATGATGCCGGCCACCGCCGCGAGCAGGCCCATGTTCACGAAGATCGCGAAGTCGGTGCGCTGGGCGTTCACGCCGGACAGGATCGCCGCGTGGCGGTTGCCACCCACGGCGTAGACGTGCCGGCCGAACACGGTGCGGTTGAGCACGAACGAGAACACCAGGATGAGCGCGCCCACGATGAGCAGCACGATCGGGGTGCCGCGCGCGCTGAGCGACAGCCAGTACGTGACCACGCCGATGAGGAGCGCGATCACCACGAGCTTGGCCACGAAGATGACCGGGGGCTCAGCGGTGAGCTGGTGCTTGATGAGCGCCCGGCGGGCACGCCACTGCGACCAGGCCAGGCCCGCGATGCCGACGAGGCCGATGACGAGCGTCAGCCCGTCCGCCTGCCCGGCGAAACCGAGCAGCGGCGGCAGGTAGCCGCCCGCGATCGCGTTGAACTCCGCCGGCAGGCCCGCCACGGTGGTGCCCACGAGCACGATCGCGAGGCCGCGGAAGATGAGCATGCCCGCGAGCGTCACGATGAACGCGGGGATCCCCACGTACGCGATCCAGAACCCCTGCCAGGCGCCCACGAGAGCGCCGACGAGAAGGGCGACGAGCACCGTGGCGAACCAGGGCAGCTCCCAGTCGACCAGCATGATGGCCGCCAGGCCGCCCACGAACGCCGCCACGGACCCCACCGACAGGTCGATGTGGCCGGCGACGATCACCATGACCATGCCGATGGCCAGGATCATCACGTAGGCGTTCTGCTGGATGAGGCTCGCGATGTTGTCCGGGTACAGCAGCCGGCCCTCCGTGAGGACCTGGAACAGCAGCACGATCACGAGCAGCGCCGCGACGATCCCGTACTGGCGGACGTTGCGGCCGAGGTACTCCCGCACCACGTTCATCGGGTCTTCTCCATCGTCATGTAACGCATCAGTTCTTCCTGTGTGGCCCGCTCGCGCGGCACCTCCCCCGTGATCCTGCCCTGCGACATCGCATAGATGCGGTCGCAGAGGCCGATGAGCTCGGGCAGCTCCGAGGAGATGACGATCACGGCCTTCCCGGCATCGGCGAGGGCGTTGATGATCCCGTAGATCTCGTACTTGGCGCCGACGTCGATCCCACGCGTCGGCTCGTCGAGGATCAGCACGTCGGGGTCCGAGAACACCCACTTGCTGAGCACGACCTTCTGCTGGTTGCCGCCGGACAGCTTGCCGACGACGGACTCGACGGTAGGCGCCTTGATCCGGAAGTCCTGCCGGTACTTCTCGGCGACGCCCGCCTCCTCCTCGCTGCGGATGACACCCCACCAGGACGCGAGCTTGCCCAGCGCCGAGGTGGAGATGTTCTCGCGGACGGTCTGGATGAGGTTGAGCCCGAACTTCTTGCGGTCCTCGGTGGCGTAGGCGAGCCCGTGGGCGATGGCCTGCGACACGTTGCGCGCGTGGATCTCCGTGCCGCCCTTGTACAGGCGGCCCGAGATGCGGGTGCCGTAGGAGTGCCCGAAGACGCTCATCGCGAGCTCGGTCCGTCCTGCGCCCATGAGCCCCGCGAGGCCGACGATCTCGCCCGCGCGCACGGTGATGGTGGCCCCGTCCACGACCTTGCGCTCCGTGTCGACCGGGTGGTGCACGGTCCAGTCCTCGATCCGGAGCACCTCCTCGCCGAGGGTGGACTCGTGGTCGGGGAAGCGGCTGTCCAGCGGACGGCCCACCATGCCGCGGATGATGCGGTCCTCGGTGATGCCCTCGCCGTGCAGGTCGAGCGTCTCGATGGTGCGCCCGTCGCGGATGACCGTGACCCGGTCGGCGATCGCGGTGATCTCGTTCAGCTTGTGGCTGATGATGATGCAGGTGATGCCGCGTTCGCGCAGGTTCCGGATCAGGTCCAGGAGGTGCGCGCTGTCCTCGTCGTTCAGGGCCGCGGTGGGCTCGTCGAGGATCAGCACGTTGACGCGCTTGGACAGCGCCTTGGCGATCTCGACGAGCTGCTGCTTGCCCACGCCCAGGTCCGACGGCGTGGTCTCCGGCTTCTCCGCCAGGCCCACCTCCGCGAGCAGGCGGGCCGCCTCGGAGCGCGTGGTGCCCCAGTCGAGGACGCCGCCGCTCGCCCGCTCGTTGCCCAGGAAGATGTTCTCCGCGATCGAGAGGTAGGGGATCAGCGCCAGCTCCTGGTGGATGATGACGATGCCCTCGGCCTCGCTGTCCTTGATCCCGCCGAAGCGCGCGGGCGCGCCCTCGACGAGGATCTCCCCCTCGTACGAGCCGTGAGGGTAGACGCCGGACAGCACCTTCATCAGGGTCGACTTCCCGGCCCCGTTCTCGCCGCAGATCGCGTGCACCTCGCCGCGCCGCACCTCCAGCGTGACGTCCTGCAACGCCTTGACGCCCGGGAACTCCTTGGTGATCCCCAGCATCTGGAGGACAAAGTCCTCCGGCCGGTCCTCGGCCTTCGATTCGTTCATCGCCTTCTCCAGCGTCGTTCGTCCGCCGCGGGTGGCCCGACGGCGGTAGCTCGCCCTGGTCTGTCGCCTCACCGGGGGCGAGGCGACAGACCAGGGCGAGCCGGTGCGTCGTGGGGACTTACGATCAGAGACCGAGCTCCGACGCGTCGAAGAAGCCGGACTCGACGAGGGCCGACTCGACGTCGTCCTTCGTCACGACCTGCGGCTCGAGGAGGAACGACGGGACGACCTTCTCACCGTTGTCGTAGGTCTCGGTGTCGTTCACCTCGGGCTCCTCGCCCGCGACGATGCTGTCGACCATCTTCGCGACCTGGTTGCCCAGGGTGCGCGTGTCCTTCCAGACGGACATGGACTGCTTGTCGGCCAGGATGTTCTTGGTGTTCGCGAGGTCCGCGTCCTGACCGGTGATGACCGGGTACTCGGCGCCCGGGGCGTAGCCGGCGCTCTCCAGGGCCTGCGCGATGCCGAGGGCAAGCGAGTCGTTCGGCGACAGGACGACGTTGACCTTCTTGTCCTGGTAGAACGAGTTGAGGCGGTTCTCCATCTCGGACTGGGCCTTGGCCGACTCCCAGCCCTGGATGCCGATGCTGGTCCACTCGTCGACCGAGGCCGGGGACTTGCCGGACGGGACCACGAGCTGGCCCGACTCGACGTAGGGCAGAAGCACGTCCCAGGCGCCCTTGAAGAAGAACTTGGCGTTGTTGTCGTCCGGGGAGCCGGCGAAGGGCTCGAGGTTGAACGGGCCCTCGCCGTCCTTCAGGCCGAGCTGCTCCTCGATGAACTGGCCCTGGAGCGTGCCGACGAGCTCGTTGTCGAACGTGGCGTAGTAGTCCACGTCCGGGGTGCCGTTGATCAGGCGGTCGTACGCGATGACCGTGGCGTCCTTGGCCTTGGCGTCCGCGAGGACCGGCGCGAGCGCCGTGCCGTCGATCGAGGCGACGACGAGGATGTCGGCGCCCTCGTTGACCATGTTCTGGATCTGCGTGATCTGCTGCTCGACCTTGTTGTCGGCGTACTGCAGCGAGACCTTGTAGCCGGCCTCCTCGAGGAGCGCCTTCAGGTGGTCGCCGTCGTTGTTCCAGCGTTCGAGGCTGCGGGTCGGCATCGCGATGCCGACGATCGTCTCCTCGGCGGCGGCGCTCTCGCCACCGGTCGTGCCCTCGCGCTCCGCGCTGCAGGCGGCGAGGCCCGTCAGCGCCAGGGTGGCGGCCGCGAAGCCGGCCGCAGCACGGCCGAGCGTCCTACGCATCGACATCATCGTCATACCTCTTCGTCGTCGAATCGTGATACCGGCGCGTCAGAGCGCCTGCAGTCGGAGAACATATCACCTTGAGTTCGCTTGTTGACCAGAGATGCGAGGTCGTGACCAAATTGTGTTCGAGACTCAAAGTCAAGCCACGGCAAGGTACGCTCCCTGGGTGAACGACGGCCGGTCCACGAGCGGGTCGCAGACCTCTCTGCGCGAGGCGAACCGTGGCCGCATCGTCGAGGCGGTCAAGCGGTTCGGGGGCCTCACGCAGGTCGAGCTCGCCGAGGCCACGGGCCTCTCCACGGCAACGGTGTCGACGATCGTCAAAGAGCTCACCGGAGCCGGCGTCGTCGACACCCACACCACCTCCCGCTCCGGACGGCGCGCCACCCGGGTCACGATCGCCCGCCGCGTGGGCCTCGTCGCGGGCGTGCACGTCGGGCACCGGCACCTGCGTGTGGCCCTCAGCGACCTGGGGCTCGAAGTCGTCGCCGACCAGCAGCTCCCCCTGCCGTCGGACCACCGCGTCGACACCACCCTCGACCGCACCGCCCTGCTGATCGTCGACCTGCTCGAGCGCGTCGGCGCAGACCTCGACGAGCTGCTGGGCGTCGGCGTCGCCCTCCCTGCACCCGTCGACTCCGCCACCGGGATGATCTCCGTGCGCGGCACGATGCGCGGCTGGGACGACCTGCACATCGGCCAGGTGCTGTCGAAGCGGCTCGCGCGGCCGGTCTTCGTCGACAACGACGCGAACCTCGGCGCGCTCGCCGAGCACGACCTCGGCGCCGCCCGGACGCACAGCGACTCCGTCTACGTCCGTGTCTCGTACACGACCGGCGCGGGCATCATCCTCAACGACCACCTGCACCGCGGGTTCGCCGGGACGGCGGGCGAGATCGCGCACGTGCAGGTGGACCCCCAGGGCCAGATCTGCCGCTGCGGCAACCGCGGCTGCCTCGACACCGTGACGGGCGAGGCAGCCCTCCTCGGCCTGCTGCGCACCAGCCACGGCGACCTCACGCTGCGCGACGTCGTGACGCTCTGCCGCGAGGGCGACCCCGGCTGCAACCGGGCCGTCGCGGACGCCGGGCACCGCGTGGGGCTGGTGGTTGCCGGGCTCGTCACCGTGCTGAACCCGCAGGTGGTCGTCGTGGGCGGCGAGCTGGCGCGCGCAGGGGATACCTTGATCGACGCGCTGCGCGAGACGATGTCCCGGCAGGCGCTGCCGAACCGCATCGCCCCGCTGGAGGTGGTCGCGAGCGAGCTCGGCGACCGGGCGGAGATGCTGGGCGCCCTCGCTCTGGCCCGCCGCGAGACCGACGTGGCCCACGACGAGGCCCGCCGACGCAAGATGGACGCACGACCAGGAGAAGAGGTGACCACGCCATGAGGCGGTCAACGACGCCCGCACTCTCGCTGCACGGGATCGACAAGGCGTTCGGGCCGGTCCAGGCCCTGTCAGGCGTGGACCTCGACGTCCATGCCGGAGAGGTCGTCGCGCTCGTGGGCGACAACGCCGCCGGCAAGTCGACGCTCGCCAAGATCGTCGCGGGGGTGCTCTCCCCCGACGCCGGGCTGATCGAGGTGGACGGCCGGCCGGTGACCATCCCGTCGGCCTCGGTCGCGCGCAGCCTCGGCATCGCCAGCGTGTTCCAGGACCTCGCCCTGTGCGAGAACCTCGACGTGGTGCAGAACCTCTACCTCGGCCAGGAGCTGCGCCGCGGGCGCTCGCTCGACGAGGCGGCCATGGAGGACCGGGCCCGCGAGATCCTGCGCAGCCTCACGTCCCGCATCCCGTCGGTCCGGACGCCCGTGTCCGTGCTGTCCGCCGGGCAGCGGCAGACCGTGGCCATCGCGCGCACGCTGCTCGGCGACCCCCGGCTCGTGGTGCTCGACGAGCCGACGGCGTCCCTGTCCGTGTCCCAGACGGCGGAGGTGCTCACCCACATCGAGTCCCTGCGCGACCTGGGCCACGCCGTGATCCTGATCAGCCACAACATGACCGACGTGCGCGCGGTCGCCGACCGCGTCGAGGTACTCCGGCACGGGCGCAACAACGGCTCGTTCTCCTCCGCCGGGGCCTCCTACGAGGAGGTCATCGCGGCGATCACCGGAGCGAGCCGGCCGACGGCGGTCGCTGGCTAGCGCTTCCGCGCACAGCAAAGCTGTCAGGAAAGGCTCAAGAGATCCAGGCCTGGCGCTCCCCGGTAGATCTTGTCCGCGGCCAAGAGCGGTGCGCCCAGCGCGATGGCAGTTGCAGCGACCCAGCGATCACCCGTGTGGACCTTCGACGCGAGCCCGTGACCCCCACGCCGGGAGTCGGACGCAAGATTTGCGTACGCCACGACGACGTCGTTCGTCACCGGAACCGTCGCGGTACGGTCCAGGACGTCCTGCACCACCGCTCGACGAGACTCGCCCCAGTTGCTGGAGAGGAGACCGTAGAGCACCTCAGCCCGCGTCTGGGTGGCGATGACGACGGTCCGGCCGGTCAGCGCCTCGCGCCACTTCTCGGTCTCGTCGGACTTCTGTTTGCGGACGAAGATGTGGGACCACACGTCGGTATCAAGAATGACGATGCGTGCGTCGCTGCCGCTCGCGCTCATTGGCCGGTCACCATGAACAGGAAGTCCGCCCACTCGTCGTCGTCAAGGTCGACACCACCATCAGGGTCCGGCCCGACGTAGTTCGTCGGCGGCGACCATTCTGAGGGGTCAAGGTGCTGTCGGAACAGGTCAGGAAGGGTCACACCAGTGAGAACCGGCTCGGAGATCGACACCAACCGACCACGTGAGTCCGGGGTGGGCAGGCCACTCGCCCGTACACGCCGGTCAATGAGCCGTGCCACGTTCTGAGCGTCCTCGACATCACGCAACGCGATCCGGTGACCGAGATCGTCGACGATGCGGAACCGGTTGGTACGCAGGTCGACGGCTTCGAGGCGGCCGACGACTGTCACCGGCTCCGCTGCCGGCTCAGTCGCCGCGACCCGCCATACCGTGCGGTCCTTCTCCGCTGGACGGAACTCGATCCACGCACCGTCCTGTCGCGTCACACTGACCACAGGCGCCGCGTGCTGCAACGCGTCAAGGAGCTGGACGGCTGTCTCTCGCACAGAGGCGGGCGTGTCCGCAGGCGGCGCGTCGCTCCCAAGCGCCGTGACGATCTCCCAGAACTTGGTCGTGACCTCACGTTCGAACGGAAGATCGAGGTCGAGGGTGTCGTGCGTCCCTGCCCGGATCTCCAGGATTGTGCTGCCGGGACGCGTCGCCGCCAGCCGCAGCGCGGCGGCGCTCTCTACCAGGCTCGGTGACCGACCTGCACGGTCGATGTCTGCGACCCACCGGCTCACCCGGGTGGAGAGCTCCTGCAGGCGACCACCGATCGCAGCGAGGTCGACCAGAGCGATCTCCCCCTGGGGCAGGGGCATCCCTTGCAGCCGGAACTCGAACTGCTGCGTCACTACGACCACCTCTTCCGACCGGACAAACAGCAACTCTAGTGGACAAGCCTGGGCTGCACCCCCCGACACGAGGACCTGCTCGCGATCAACTCGCCGACACCCCGTCTCCTTCACGGCTAGCGCCTCTGCGCCGCGCGGATCACCGCCTCAGCGGTCTCGGTGACGTTCCTGCCGTCCTCGTCCGCACGCCGGAGCAGCTCGTCGTAGGCGTCCGACAGGTCGACCCCGAGGTGGTGGGCCAGGACTCCCTTGGCCTGCTCGATCACGACCCGGCCCTCGAGCGCGCGGACGAGGTTGCTGGCGAGCTCCCGTTCCTGGAGCCGCTGCGGCTGCACCAGGGCCAGCGTGGCGACGTCGGCGAACGCCTGGGCGAGCTCGCGCGCGTCGTCGCCCAGCTCGACGGAACCGCCGGAGAACAGGTTCAACCCACCGACGGCCTGGTCCCGCCACCGGAGAGGGAACGCGTGGACGGTCCCGAAGCCCGCAGCGACGATCTGCGGGCCGATCCGGGGCCAGCGGGCGACGACGGCCGCCGGCCCGACCTCGCTGACCTGCTTGACCGCCGCGATCACGTCGACGCACGGCCCCTCGTCGGTCTGGGCCTGGAAGACCTCGAGCTCGGCGGCCCGGTGCGAGGTGGCGCTGAGGAGCTCGAGCTCCCCGTGGGGGTCGCGGACGAGCACGGCCGCCGCGTCGGCCGGCACAAAGGCACTCACGTCGCGGAGGAGCTGGACGAGGAGGCTGGGGACGTCGTGGTCGCGCAGCAGCGCGGAGGTGGTCTCGGCGAGCGCTTGGGCGGAGGTCCGGGTGCTCATCGCTCCTCGTTTCCCTGGTTGTCGTTCGAAGAGATCCGGTCGTCCTGGTCGCGGTCGGCGCTGAATCTCAGGCGCCCCTCCAGCACGTCCGCGGCCACGTCGTCGAGCGTCCTGTCGTAGGCGAAGGCATGCGCGCGGAGCAGGGCGAACGCGTCCTCGGTGCTGACGGCCAGCTGGGCGACCACCATGCCCGTGGCCTGGTGCACCCGCGCCCGTCGCGGCCAGCTGGGCGGTTCCGTGACGGCGGAGTCCGGGTCGGCCAGGAGCGCGGTGCCCACCGCGTCGGCGAGGAACTGTGCGTCCGCGACGCCGTACCGCAGGTCTCCCGAGGTGGCGTACAGGGTGAGCACCCCGATCGTGTTCCCCGACGGCCGCATCGGGATGGCGAAGACCGTGAGCGCACCCGCCACGGTCCCGGCGAGCTCGGTGAAGACGGGGTACGGACCACCCCGCTTGCCGTCGACGGCGGTGATCACCGCGCGGTTCTCACGAAAGGCCGTCTGGCCGGGCCCCTCGCCGAGGACCTCCTGGAGGTTCTCGATGATCGCCGACGTGTCGTTCGACGCGCTCACCGTGAGCCGCTCCAGGCTCGTGGAAGCGAGCGTGAGGGCACCGCCGTCCGCGCCCATCACCTCGACGCTCGCCCGGCACAGCCGCGCGGCGAACGGTTCGTCCTTGTCGGCGTGGGCAAGGCTCTGCGCGAGGAGACCGAGCATGTTCGTCCGGTCCGTCATGGTCGAGCCTTCCTGTGGCTGCGGGTCCCGTCACGGCCCGCAGCTCCAGTCTGCACCGTGCTGAGGCCCGGGGGACCGGCTACGCGGAGCCGCCCGCCTTGCGGGCGTCCATCTGGCCGAGCACCCGCCGCAGGTAGGTGTAGGTGAGGTCGCCGGCCGCCTTGTCGAACTGCTCCTCGTAGCCGTTCTTGGTGTACATCTGCAGGTTGTGCTTGGAGTCCTTGCCGGTGAAGACCCAGATCTCCGTGATCTGCTCAGGCAGGTAGGGCAGCACCGCGAAGAGCATCTGGGTGCCGATACCACGGCCCTGCTTGTCGGGCGCGACGGCGAGGCGCCCGAGGGTCGCCTTCTCCCCTTCGACCTCGACGCGCACGGAGCCGATGAGCCGGTGGCCCTCCCACGCGCCGATCGTGACGACGTCCTCGCGCGCCAGGTCTGCCCGGAGCTCCGCGAGACTCTGGGTGAGGGGCGGGATGTGCGGGTCGTCGTACAGCTGGGCCTCGCTCACGAACGCCGCGCGGCGCAGCGTGAGCAGCTCGCCCGCCTGGTCGTCCTCGACCAGCCGGATCGTCGTGGTGGCGTCGTTCATGGGTCCATCGTGTCAGAGATCGGGACCCGAGGGCACGCCTCGGCCGCGGTAGATAGCCTGTGGGGGTGTCCAGCACCAACCCGCACTGGGTCCTGACCCTGTCCTGCCCCGACCGTCCCGGGATCGTGCACGCCGTGGCGGGAGTTCTCGCCGAGCACGGCGGGAACATCACGGAGTCGCAGCAGTTCGGGGACCCGGTGTCGGGACTGTTCTTCATGCGGGTGCAGGTCGAGTCCGGCGCGTCACGCGAGGAGCTCGAGGCGGCCCTCGCGCCCGTCGCCGCGGAGTTCACGATGACGTGGCACCTCGACCTCGTCGGGCGCCGGGTGCGCACCCTCGTCATGGTGTCCAAGGCGGCGCACTGCCTCGTGGACCTGCTCTACCGCGAGCGGTCGCAGAACATGCCCATCGACGTGGTCGGCGTGGTGGGCAACCACCGCGACCTCGAGGACATGGCCACGTTCTACGGCAAGCCGTTCCACCACGTGCCGGTGAGCGCCGCGACGAAACCCGCGTCCGAGGCCGAGCTGCTGCGGCTCGTCGAGGAGCTCGACGTCGAGGTCGTGGTCCTCGCCCGCTACATGCAGATCCTGTCCGACGACCTGTGCCGCAAGCTCGAGGGGCGGATCATCAACATCCACCACTCGTTCCTGCCGTCGTTCAAGGGCGCCCAGCCGTACCGGCAGGCCCACGACCGCGGCGTGAAGATCATCGGCGCCACGTCGCACTACGTCACGGGCGACCTCGACGAAGGGCCCATCATCGAGCAGGACGTGGAGCGCGTGGACCACTCGCGGGCGGTCGAGGACCTGGTGGCCATCGGCGAGGACGTGGAGCGCCGCACCCTGGCCCGCGCCGTGCGGTGGCACGCCGAGCACCGGGTGCTGCTGGACGGCCACCGCACGGTGGTCTTCCGCTGACGATCTCGTCAGGTCCGCTTCGAGAACGTCATCAGGTACCGCCACCTCCCTGGTGGCGGTACCTGATGACGTTCTCGAAGCGGACTGGCAAGACAGGGTCAGCCCTGCGGGTCCTCCAGCACCGCCACCGTGCGCGCCGGGACCGTCACGGTCCCGGTCGCCGCGTCCCAGGTGGTCTCCCGCACCACCGCGTCGGAGCCACCGGCCTGGACCGGCGACAGCGCGAAGTCACGCCCGGCGAGCCCGGCCACGGTGATCGTCACCGGCGACGGCGACGCGTTGAACACCGTGAGCACCCCGTCCAGCGAGGGGTCCACGTCCGCAGTACCAGCGAGGTCGTCCACCGACATGACGACCACGCCCGGTGCCGCGTCCGGGCCGGAGCCCGGGAACGTGACCTTCTCCTGGATCAGGTCGGCCGTACCGAGCCGGAACAGCCGCGTCGAGGACCGCAGCTCCAGCAGGTCGAGCGCCGCTGCCTCCGACGCCGCGATCTGGTCGGCGCCGGGCTTGAGCGCCGGGTCGGCGAGCAGCGGCGCCATGATGGGCCACTTCTCCTCGTTGTCCGCCGCGAGCGGCAGACCGCGGCCGAACCCGTTGTCCTGGCCCGACCAGTCGATCGCGTTGAACCAGTCACCGGAGTCGTACGAGTTCCGGTCGAGCGACTTGGACCGCAGCAGGTCCGTGCCGGCGTGCCAGAACGACGGCGTCTGGGAGAGCGCGGCGGTCGCGAGCGACACGGTGTTCATCCGGACCCGGTCCTCGATCGAGGTGGCGACGGGCAGCTTCAGCGTGAGCAGGTCGAACAGCGTCTCGTTGTCGTGCGCGTCGACGTACGTGACGACCTCCTCCGGAGAGTCCGCGTACCCGGCGGGCGCGCCGCGGTAGTCGAGCTCCTCGCCGCGCTGCACGGTGCCGCTCGACGTGAGGAACGTGTAGTCCCGAAGGTTCCCGGCCAGGCCAAGCCGGACCAGGTCGGTCTGGTGCGCCAGGTCAGCCGCCTCGTCGGCGCCCCCGTCGTTGACCGACGACGGGTCCCCGGCCCGCGCCTCACGCCCGTTCGGGGCGGTGAAGAGGCCGGTGCCGAAGCCCTGCGTGAACGTCGACGCCCCGTCAACCGGGGACCCGCCGTGCACGGCGTCGCGCAGCCGGTCGCTGAACGTGCCGATCCCCGTGCCGCCGAGCTGGCCCTGGGTGGCCTGCTCGAAGAGCGCGTTGTTCGCCACCTCGCCGAAGTTCCAGCCCTCGCCGTACAGGTAGACGGAAGACCCGTCCACGCCGTCGTCGTCCAGGGTCAGGGAGTCGAGGGCGGCCCGCACGGCCAGCATGTTGTCCACCGAGTGGTGGCCCATGAGGTCGAACCGGAAGCCGTCCACGCGGTAGTCGCGCGCCCAGGTGACCACGGAGTCGACCATGAGCCGCTCAGCCATCTCGTGCTCCGTCGCCACGTTCTGGCAGCAGGTCGAGGTCTCGACCGCACCCGTCACGGGGTTGAGGCGCTGGTAGTAGCCGGGGACCACCCGGTCCAGCACCGACTTCCCGGCCTGCCCGGACGCGGCCGTGTGGTTGTAGACCTGGTCGAGCACCACCTGCAGACCCGCGGCGTGCAGCGAGCCCACCATGGTGCGGAACTCGGCGACCCGCTCGCCGCCGTGCGGCGACACCGCGTACGAGCCCTCCGGCGCCAGGAAGTGGTACGGGTCGTAGCCCCAGTTGAAGGCGTCCTGGCCCTGGACCGCGGCCACTGCCGCCTGCTGCTCGGCCGAGTCGGGCGCGAACCCGCTCAGGTCACCGGTCGTGGCCTGGGCCGCGGGGTCCTCCTCGATGCTCGCGATGTCGAAGGTGGGCAGCAGGTGCACGGTGGTCATCCCGGCGTCGGCCAGGGTGCGCAGGTGCTGCATGCCGTCCGAGTCCTCGACGCCGAACGCCAGGTACGACCCGCGCAGCTCCTCCGGCACCGTCTCGTCCGAGACGGAGAAGTCCCGCACGTGCAGCTCGTAGATGGTCTGGTCCACCGGCCGCTCCACGACCGGTGCGGGCGTGGTGCGCCACACGCGCGGCTGGAACGCCTTGTCGTCGAGCGACACCACGACCGAGTGCGTCGAGTTGAGCGCGAGCCCCACGGAGTACGGGTCGGTGACCACGTTGGTCTCCACCCGCCCGGTCGAGGGCACGTAGACCCGCACCTCGTACCGGTAGCTCGCGCCGTACCAGGGGTAGTTCTTGTCGACGGCCTTGCCGTCGACGGTCCACGTGCCGTCCGCCTGACGCTTCGCGTCGATGCGGCGCGGCTCGGCGTCGGGCGCGGCTCCCGCCGGGGTGACCAGCAGGTCCACGTCCTTGGCCGTGGGCGCCCACAGCGCGAACGACGCCCACTTCTTGCTCCCGTGCACGGTCACGCCCAGCGTGCGGTCCGTCGCGAACAGGTCGTCGAGCACGCCCGGCACCTGAACACCGGTGGCAGCGGTCAGGACGTCGCCGTCGGCCCGGGTCACCAGGAGCTGACCGGTCAGCACGGCCTCGGCCGCGGCCCGGTCCAGGCCCTCGACGCGCAGCGGGGTGTAGCCCGCGAGCGCCGGGAAGTCCGCGGCCACGTCGTCGGGCACGCCGTCGGCGGCCACCAGGGTGTACGACGCCGGGGCCTCGCCCTCGGCGGGGCCCGTCACCTCCCCGTCGGTCACCTCGAGCCCGCCCTCGGGGGCGGTCCAGAGGGTCCAGGCGTCGCCCGTGCCGAGGTCGGCGGGGACGAGCACGAGATCCTCGCGGACCCAGTGCGCGGCCTGCTGCCCGGTGCCGGGCAGCGGCGGGTTGGCCGTCTCGATGGTGAGGACGTGGGTGGCGAGGTCGTAGGAGAAGTTCACGAGGTCGCCGTCGGACACCGAGAAGCTGTAGTTGGCGCCGCCGGGCGCGCCGCCCTGGCCGTAGTTCTCGGCCCAGCTCAGGCCGTGGGCCACCTTCACCTCGTAGGCGCCGCCGGCGAGGTCGTCGGTGCTCCACGTGTAGACGCCGTCACCGTCGGGGTCCTTGGCCCACGTCGCGAGGCAGTCGGGGGCCCAGCTGCCGGGGCAGCCCACCTGGTCCTGGTAGGAGCCGGGGAGGGTGATGATCGGGCCCTGCGCGGTGGACGAGAAGTCGTGCGTCACGGGGTCCCAGTAGAAGGTGACGGGGCCGCCGTCGTGGTGGTACGTGGCGTTCGAGCCGCCGGGCGCGCCGCCCACGCCGTAGTTGACCGCCCACGACCCGTTGATGGCGACCTTGTACTCGTAGTCGCCGGCGGGGAGGTCGAAGGTGCCGCCCCAGACGCCGTCGGCGCGCTGGGTGAGGCGGGCACCCTCGCAGTCCGGGGTCCAGTCCCCGGCGCAGCCCATCTCGCTGTTGTGCGAACCGGGCACGGTGACCATGTCGATCTCCGGCTCGGGCTCCACGTCGCCGGGGACGCCGCTGACGTCGACGCCGACGGAGGCGAACGTGGAGGCCGCGGCGCGGTCGCCGTCGGCGTCCGTGGTGACGGCGCGGTACTCGACCAGCGTGCCCTGGGGCAGACCGGTCACGTCGTGGAAGACGCGCGGCGTGGTGTCCTCGGCGGTGCCGAGGGCCGTCCACTCCGCGGTGCCCACCTGGCGCCAGGCGAAGGACGTCTCGGCCCAGGCGTGGTCGATGGCGGCGGACACCGGTGCGGTGCCGCTCAGGGCGGCGCCCGGGCGGGCCCCGGCGGTCACGGAGAGGGTGCCCGCGGTGTCCGCGCCCACGGGGCGGTCGGCCACCAGGACGACGGCGGAGCGGGCCGGGACGGTCAGCGTGACCGAGCCCTCGGCGTCGGCCGTGACGGGGGTGTCCGTGCCGTGGAGGGCCGTATAGGTGGCGCCCGGGGTGAGGGTGCCGAACGTGGCAGTCCGGGCCTCGGCCGCATTGTTGGCCGCGACCAGGTGCTCCACCTTCTCGGTACGGTCCACGCGGGCGAAGGCGTAGACGCCCGCGCCGTTCTCCGCGTAGAGCTCCACCTGGGCGCCGGTGCTCAGCGCCGGGCGGGACTCGCGCAGGGCCGCCAGGCCCGCGATGTGCGTGTAGAGCGGCGCGTCGGTGGCGTAGCGGTCCACGCTGCCCGCGTTCTCGCCGGTGACGAGCGGCTGGTTCGCGTACTCGGACACCTGGGTCGCGAACAGCGTCTGCCGGGCGTCCTTGTCGCCGCCCGTGCCCGCGAAGCCCTGCTCGTCGCCGTAGTAGACCACCGGCTGGCCGCGCGTGAGGTACATGAGCTCGTGCGCCAGCTCGTCGCGGGCCAGCGGGTCGTCGCTGCTGCGCAGCATGTAACCCACGCGGCCCATGTCGTGGTTGCCGAGGAAGGTCGGCAGCGCCGAGGCGCTGCTGTCGGCGGTGGTGTAGTGGTCGTCGCTCGCGAAGAGGTTCGCCAGGCCGCGGGCGCTGTTGCCGCTCGCGAAGCTGGTGGCCGCCGCCTGGAACGAGAAGTCGAGGACCGAGCTCATGTCGGTGTCGCGGACGTACGGGGCCGTCTTGGTCGCGTCGGCGTCGTAGACCTCGCCGAACATGAAGAAGTCAGCCTTGCCCTGGGCGTGCGCGTAGTCGAGGACCTCGGTGGTCCACTCCTGCCAGAACTCCTTGTTCACGTGCTTGACGGTGTCGATGCGGAAGCCGTCGATGCCCAGGTCGATCCAGGCCTGGTACACCTGCACGAAGCCGTCCACCACCGTAGGGTGCTCCGTCATGAGGTCGTCGAGGCCGTCGAAGTCGCCGTAGGTGACCGACTCGCCCGTCCACGTCGAGTTGCCCCGGTTGTGGTAGAGCGTGGGGTCGTTGAGCCAGGCCGGGACCTTGAGGTCCTGGTCCGCCGGCGCCACCACGGGGGTGTACGGGAACGACGTCGCCGGGTCCAGCGTGGGGAACGTGTCCGTGCCCGCGTAGGTGGCCGGGTCGAAGACGGTTCCCGCCGCGTCGCGGTACGGGTCCGTCGCCTGGTCCACGTACGAGTACTGACCCTCGGCGTAGTCGACGACGTCCGCCGTGTGGTTGGTGATGATGTCGAAGTAGACCTTGATCCCGCGGGCGTGCGCGTCGTCGATGAGCGCGCGCAGCTCCTCGTTGGTGCCGAGGTGCGGGTCGATCTGCGTGAAGTCGGTGATCCAGTAGCCGTGGTACCCGGCGCTCGCGTTCGCACCGGTGCCCTGGACCGGGCGGTTGAGGAAGCTGGGGGTGAGCCAGATCGCCGTCGTGCCCAGACCCTCGACGTAGTCGAGGTTCTGCCGCAGGCCGGCGAGGTCGCCGCCCTGGTAGAAGCCCTTGTTGGTGGGGTCGAAGCCGTGGTCGAGCGCGCCGCCGGCCACGCCGCCCGTGTCGTTCGCCGGGTCGCCGTTGGCGAACCGGTCGGTCATGACGAAGTAGAAGCGCTCGTCCGAGCCGGGCTGGCGGACCGGGGCGGCCGCGAGGGCGGCGTCGGCCTCCGAGTACTCGCCCGCGAGGGTCAGCGGGGTGAGGGCGATGCGGTGCGTCGTGTCGTCGTAGGTGACCCGCACGGTCGCCGGGCCGCCGAGGGTCAGCGGGGCGTTGTCGGCGCCGCCGTCGCGCCCGTACGCCTCGTCCCAGGTGTCGTTCAGGGCGACCTTGTACTCGTACGAACCGGCCGGGAGGTCGAACTCGGCCGTGAACGTGCCGTCAGCCGCGGGCGCGAGCTCCGTGGCGGCGCAGGCCGGGTCCCAGTCGGAGGCGCAGCCGAGCTCGTCCTGGAGGTTGCCGACGAGGGCCGCCGTGCGGTCCGCGGCGGAGGCGGTGGTGGCGGCGATCCCGGCGAGCCCGGCGACGGCGAGGAGCGCGCCGGAGGCGAGCACCGCCGTCGGGCGCCGTAGTCGGAGGAGCCGCCCTGGGGGGAGGTGGGGTAGGCCGCGTGCAGCGCGAGACATGGAGACTCCTTCGTCGTCCGGGTGGTGCCACGTTCAGTGTGGTCCGGCAGCGTGATCCGCGCCTGACTGTAACGCTTGCAGAAACGTGCAGCAAGGCTGCTGGGCAGGCCCGCCCGGGCGGGCCGCCCCGGCCCGCCCGCCGTACGCTGACCCGCGTGACCACCCCGACGGACGCCGGAGCCGGAGACGCCCCCACGCGACGCTCCTGGCTCGCCCTCGCGGTCCTCCTGCTGGGGATCGGCATGGCCCTGCTCGACACCACCATCGTGAACGTCGCGCTGCCGACCATCCGGACGTCCCTCGACGCGTCCGAGGCCACCCTGTCCTGGATCATCTCGGGGTACGCGCTGGCCTACGGCCTCGCGCTGATCCCGGCGGGCCGGGTCGGCGACCGGTTCGGGCACAAGTGGGTGTTCGTCGTCGGTCTGACCGGGTTCACGCTCGCGAGCCTCTGGTGCGGGCTCGCGTCCGGCGGCACCGAGCTCGTCGTCGCCCACGTCGCCCAGGGCCTCGCGGGCGGCATCTTCTTCCCGGCCGTCAACGCCATGATCCAGCTGATGTTCACCGGCGGGTCCCGGGGCAAGGCGCTGGCCGTCATGGGCGCCACGATCGGCGTGGCCACCGCGCTCGGCCCCATCGTGGGCGGGCTCCTCATCGAGGCGCTCGGCGAGGCCGAGGGCTGGCGCTCGATCTTCTTCGTCAACCTGCCGTTCGGCGTGATCTGCGTGGCAGCGGCGGTCTGGCTGCTGCCGGGCATCGTGGTCCGGAAGGACCGGCCCAGAACGGGGGTCGACGGCGTCGGCCTCGTGCTGCTCACCGTCGCGCTCGTGGCGCTGCTGGTCCCGCTGATCGAGGGCGAGGGCCTGGGCTGGCCGCTGTGGACCTGGCTGTCGCTCGGCGGGAGCGTGCTGCTCCTCGTGCTGTTCGCGCTCTGGGAGGTGCGGACCGTGCGCCGGGGCCGCTCGCCGCTGGTCCCACCGCACCTGTTCAGCCACGCGTCGTTCACGGGCGGCGTCATCCTCGCGATGGTCTACTTCGCGTCGTTCACCAGCATCTTCTTCGTCATCTCGATCTTCTGGCAGGCCGGGCTGGGCCACACGGCCCTCGAGTCCGGCATCGTGTCCATCCCCTTCGCACTGGGGAGCATCGTCGGCGCGGCCACGAGCAACCAGCTCGCGGCACGGCTGGGGCGCACCGTCCTCGTGCTCGGCACGAGCATGGTCGCCGCCGGGCTGATCGCGGTCTGGCTCATCCTCGTCCTGGTGCCCAGCGCCCACCTCAACCACTGGCAGCTGCTGGTGCCCCTCCTCGTGGCCGGTGTGGGTAACGGGCTGTTCATCGCGCCCAACGCGCAGTTCATCATCGCCACGGTGGACCGCCCCGAGGCGGGGGCCGCCTCGGGGGTGCTCGGCACGATCCAGCGGATCGGGTCCGCGGCGGGCATCGCCATCGTGGGGTCCGTCTTCTTCGGCACGCTCACGCTGCCCGCCGGGCGGCCCAGCCCCGCGGACCTGGCCGACGCCTTCGGCCACTCGGCGGCCGTGGCGATGTCGCTCAGCGCGGCCTTCGCCGTGCTGGCGTTCGCGCTCGTGTTCGCCCTGCCGCGGCAGGTCCGGCGCTGATCGGCGGTGGCCGGGGCCGTGGGCGGGTCGCGCCCGCTCGTGGCGTCCGGTCAGCCCTTGGCCAGGTGCTGCTTGGCCTCGTCGTACGAACCCTGGCGCGCGGCCGTGTCCGGGCCGTAGACGAGGTGCAGCACGCCGGTGTCGAACGGCTTCGCCGAGAGCAGCCGCAGCGGGAGCACGGGGCCGTCGTCGTCGAAGAGCCGCGCGCCGCTGCCCGCCGCGATCGGGTGCACGAAGAGGTGCAGCTCGTCGATCAGCCCGGCCGCCAGGAGCTGCCGCACCACTGAGGGCGAGCCGCTCAGGGCGATGTGACCCGGCTGCCGCCGAAGCTCCCGGACCGCGTCGACCAGGGCGCCGCGGAGCTGCTCGGAGTTGCGCCACGAGAACCGGAGCGGCTGGCTCGAGACGACGATCTTGCGCATGTCACCGAGCCTCCGGGCGAAGTCGGCGTCCACGTCGCCCGCTTCCTCACGCTCGGGCCAGGCGCCGGCGAAGCTCTCATAGGTCACCCGGCCGAACAGCATCGTGTCGGCCGACCCCTGCCCCGAGTCGACCGCGGCGCCCATCTCGTCGTCGTAGTACGGGAAGTGCCAGGCGCCGTCGCCGACCTCCACGACGCCGTCGAGAGCGATGAACAGGCTGGACGTGATCTTGGCCATGGAGCAACGATGCCGTCGGGCGGGTCAGCCCGCCAGGTGGGACCAGCGGGCCGAGAGCTCGCGCCACGGGCCTACGTCGGCCACCGCGCCGTCCTCGAGCACCACCACACGGTCTGCCCGGGCCAGCGCGGCGCGCTTGGAGGTGGAGCCGATCACCGTGGTACCCCGCTCGCGGAGCGAGTCCCACAGCTCGATCTCCGTGCGCGCGTCCAGGGCCGACGACACGTCGTCCGCCAGGAGCAGCTCGGTCTCGGCCGCCAGCGCCCGTGCCAGCGCGAGCCGCTGGACCTGACCGCCGGAGAGCCGGACGCCCCGGTGCCCGACGAGGGCGTGGGAACCACCCGCGTCGGCGACGTCCCGCTCGAGGCGCGCGCCGCTGATCGGGCCGTCCAGGTCGCGGTCGTGGTCGAGGCGCACGTTCTCGGCGAACGTACCGGACATGACGCGCGGAACCTGTGCGACGTGGGCGACCTGGCCGGGCCGCAGGAACGCCTGCGCGTCGGTGACCGGGGTGCCGTTCCAACGGATCTGGCCCGTGTGCTCCATCAGGCCCGCCAGGGCGGACAGGAGCGACGACTTGCCGGACCCCACCTGGCCGAGCAGGAGCACGAGCTCGCCGCGCGGCACCGTGAGGTCGACGCCGGACACGCCGAGCGTGCCGTCGTCGTGCACCGCTGTGACGCCCTGCAGGTCGAGGGTCACGAGGGGCTCGCGGGTCACTGCCGGCGGCTCCGGCGCGGAGCCCGTCACGAGGTCGACGCCGGGGACCGGCGCGACGAGGTCGGTGCCGCCGGCGAGGCGGGCCGTGGCGACCTGCCACGCCCGGGTACCCGGTGCCTCCGTGACGACCGCGCCCGCCACGGTCCCGAACCACCCGAAGCCGAGAACAGCGTTGGCCACGAGCAGCGTCGTCGCCAGGTCCCAGGTGCCGCCGAGGTACAGACCCCACGCCGCGACCATGCCGAGGTTCAGGGTGACGATCGGGACGCCGTCGAGCACGGCCTGGACGCGGTGCTCGAAGATCGCCGCGTCCACGCGGCCCGAGTCCACGCGCCGCAGGTGCTCGTGGACGTCGTGGGTGCGCGCGGCCAGCTTGACGGTCCGGGCGGCGTCCAGCGCCGACACGAGCGACCGGCCGAACCGGGCGCGCGCCGCGGAGGACCCGGCCGCGCTGCGCCCGGCGATCGGGCGGCCCACGGCGGACGCCGCCGCCGAGATCAGCATGACCCCCGCCAGGACGCCGCCCGCGAGCCAGGACCGGGCGATCAGCGCGGTGACCAGCGCGATGACGATGCCGTTCCCGAAGTCGACCCACCGGTCGGTGTACCGGACGTACCGGTCGGAGTCCATGGCACGAGCCACGACCTCGCCGGGCGCGGTGGCGGGCAGGCGGTGCTGCTGCGTCTGCCCGTGCAGCACGCGCATGCGTACCCGGAGGCTGTTCTCGATCCACCAGCGCGGGTACCCGTAGATGGCCCAGGCCAGGCTGATCGGAGCGAGGATCACCAGCACCCCGAGCACGACCAGCAGCGCGGTCGGGTGGTCTCCCTCGCGCACCGACTCGACGATCCGGCCCCACAGGAAGCCGGTGATCGCACCCTGCGCCCCGATGAGGCTCGCGACCAGGAAGAGCGCGCCCGGCACCAGGCCCCAGACCGGGCGCACGAACAGCATGTGCAGAACGCCGCGCCAGAGGCTGGGCCCGTCCCCCACGACCGGCACGTCGGGCGGCGAGCCCTGGCGGCGCCGGGTGCCGACGGCTTCCTGGGCGCGGGGCTCCGGCTCCGGCTCGCCGCCGGGGGTGGCGGTAGTCGGAGCAACGGTGGCCGGGGCGGCAGGGAGGGCCGAGGCCGAGGCCGTGCGGGCCGCGACAAGCTCTCCCTGGTCGTCGAGGGCGCCGTGGTGGGCCGCTCCCGCCCGGACGAGCTCGCGGAAGGGGCCCTCGACGAGCGCCAGGGCAGCCCGGTCGCCCTGCTGGACGACGCGGCCGTGGTCGAGGACCGCTACCAGGTGCGCCCGCTCGATGGTGGACAGGCGGTGGGCGATGAGGACGCCCGTGCGCCCCGTCAGGAGCCGCTCGGACGCGGCGACGACGCGCGCCTCGGTCAACGGGTCCATCCGCGCGGTGGCCTCGTCGAGGACCACGACCTGGACGTGCCGCACGAGCAGCCGCGCGAAGGCGACGAGCTGCTCCTCCCCGGCCGAGAGCCGGGTGCCCCCGGGGCCGAGCGGGGTCTCCAGACCGTCCGGCAGGCCGTCGACCCAGTCGGTCAGGCCGAGCTCCGCCACGGCGGCCTCGATCTCGGCGCGCGGGACGGGCGCGAACAGCGCGATGTTCTCGGCGAGCGTCCCGGCGAGAATCTCGGTGCGCTGCGTCACCACGCCGACCGCCCGGCGCAGGTGCTCGAGGTCGATGTCGCGGACGTCCGTCCCGCCCAGGAACACCGTTCCCGGGTCGGGCTCGACGGCCCGTGAGAGCAGCGCCGCCACCGTCGACTTGCCCGAGCCGGTGCGCCCCACGAGGGCGATGGTCTGCCCTGCTGGCACGTCGAGCGACACGCCTTGCAGGGCGAAGGTGCCCTCGGCGTAGGAGAAGTGCAGGTCGCGCACCTCGAGACGCAGAGGTCCGTCGGGTACCGGCGCGCCGCCGGCCGGCTCGGCCGGGACGTCGAGCAGCTGCCGCAGGCGTATCACCGCGCCGATGCCCTCCTGGAGGTCGGGCAGGTTGTGCACCATGTTCGACACCTGGCCGACAACCATGCTGGTCACCAGGAACAGCGTGATGAGCTCGCCGACGCTCAGGCTGCCCGCGGCGGCGACCGTGACGCCCGCGGCCGCCACGGCGCCGAGCATGACGTGCAGCAGGACCTCGCCCCGCATGATGAGCGACCGCTCCAGCACGAGCACGTCCCGGAACTTCTGGTGGATGCGCGCGGACAGGTGCGCCAGGCGCCGCACGGCGAAGGCCTGGCCGAGGCTGGTCCGCAGGTCGTCCCGCGCGGCGACGGCCTCCTCGAAAGCCGCCGCGTGGTCGGTCCAGGCCTCCTCCTCGATCACCTTGCGGCGGGAGATCTCCGCCAGCAGCGGCCGGATCACGGCGACCACGACGGCGGTGAGGGCCGGGAAGACGAACCAGGCGGGCCACCAGGTGAGCCCGGCGACGATCCACATCGGGACCACGCCCACGAGCGTGCGGCCCATACCCCACAGCTGGCGGCGCACCAGCGTGCCGACCGCGTGCGTGTCGTCGTCCACCCGGTCCAGGATCTCGCCCACGGCCTGCTCCGTGAGGGTCCCGAGCGGCTGGCTCAGGGCTGCCGTGAGCAGGTCGCCGCGGAGCTTGCCCTCCGCACGGTCCACCACCCCGGCCCAGACCACCTGCCCGACGCTGTCGATCAGCGCGCCGCCGACGACGCACGCGGCGAGCACGACGAGCCCCGCCACCGTAGCGTTCTGCCCGAGCCGGCCGGCCGCGACGGCGCCGAACGTCTGTCCGAGGGCGCCCACCGCGAGCGCCACCAGCGCGGCCGTTGCCGCGGGCGCGGCCAGTCGCCGCCAGTCGAGCCGGCGGGCAGGGTCGTCGAGGTGCTGGCGGGGCGCCGGGGTGGGCGCCGCCGGGGCAGGTCGGGTGAGGGTTGTCTCGGACATCGTTCTCGACACTACGTCGCGCTACCGACAACTCCCCAAGGTTTTTCCACAGGCCCGCGCACGTTTGTCGTGTTGCGATTAACTTCCTACGTCCTCGACAAGTCAGCGGGCGCTCGGAAGATTGTTGTGTTCCAATTAATCGTGGCCCAACGCAACAACTCTCGCGGACGACCGACCCGTCAAGACGTCTATGACCGGCTCGATCAGGCCATGACCGAACTCGGCGAGCGGCTCGGCGGCCTGCCCAACCCTCAGGAAGCCGCTGCGATCTGGGATGACATCTGGGTGCACGAGGCTCACAACTCGACCGCCATCGAGGGCAACACACTGGTTCTGCGCGAAGTGGAGCACCTTCTCGTCGAAGGGCGTGCCGTCGGTAGCAAGGACCTGGCGGAGTACATGGAGGTCAAGGGCTACAGCGACGCAGCTCGATGGGTCTATCGCCAGGCGATCGATCCGGCAGCACTCGGCGACGGTGAGCTGGTCACACTGACCGAGGTGCGATACGTGCACGAGCTTGCAATGGGACCGGTTTGGTCGGTAGCCCCGCACCCCGAAGCGGGCGCCGAGGAGAGTCCTGGCAGCTTCCGGAAGCACGACATCCGCGCCTTCCCCGATGGGATGCGCCCGCCATCGCATGCACTCGTCGACGCGACAATGCGCGACTGGCTCGATCTCGCCAACACCGTGAGGAGTCGGCCGGGACATCTGATGGAGGGTCTCGCCGAGGTCCACGTTCGGTTCGAACAAGTACATCCGTTCCTCGACGGAAACGGTCGCACCGGCAGGCTCCTGCTCAACCTCGTCCTTGTTCGACTCGGCTACGCGCCGGCAATCATCCAGAAGCGCGAGCGTACGCGCTACCTTACGGCGCTCAGGCGCGCTGACCGAGGGAACCTTGGACCTCTCGCCGAACTTCTCGCGAGAACTGTCCTGGACAACGTCTACCGGTTCGTCGTGCCAGCTGTCGCCGGTCCCGCGCGACTTGTGCCACTGGCCTCTCTCGCCACGGCAGACATCAGCGTGACGGCGCTCCGCGCTGCCGCCGAGCGAGGACGTCTGAACGCTCAACGCGGTGATGACGGCCACTGGCGCAGCACCCTGGCCTGGGTCGACGAGTACATCGCAAGCCGGTGGAGGCGCCGCACGGGGTGACCGGCGCCGGGCCGGACGCCTTCCGCAGAAGGCGACCGGCCCGGCGTCGGGCAGCACTACGTCAGAGCGACGCGAGCGCCTCGTTGAACGTCGCGCTCGGGCGCATGACCGCCGAGACCTTGGTCTCGTCGGGGCGGAAGTAGCCGCCGATGTCGGCCGGCGTGCCCTGGACCGCGAGCAGCTCGGCCACGACGGCGTCCTCGTTCTTCACGAGGGCCTCGGCGAGCGGGGCGAACGCGGCTGCCAGCTCGGCGTCGTCCGACTGCCCGGCCAGCTCCTGCGCCCAGTAGAGCGCGAGGTAGAAGTGCGAGCCGCGGTTGTCGATGGTGCCGAGACGACGGCCCGGGGACCGGTCCTGCTCGAGGAACGTGCCGGTCGCGCGGTCGAGCGTCTCGCCGAGCACCTTGGCACGAGCGTTGCCCTCCACCTCGGCGAGGTGGTCGAACGACGCCGCGATGGCGAAGAACTCACCGAGGCTGTCCCAGCGCAGGTAGTTCTCCTGCACGAGCTGCTGCACGTGCTTCGGCGCGGAGCCGCCGGCCCCGGTCTCGAACAGGCCGCCGCCGTTCATCAGCGGGACGATCGAGAGCATCTTGGCGGAGGTACCCACCTCGAGGATCGGGAAGAGGTCCGTGTTGTAGTCGCGCAGCACGTTGCCGGTCACCGAGATGGTGTCCTCGCCGCGGCGGATGCGCTCCACCGAGTAGGCGGTGGCGGCGGCCGGGTCCATGATCTCGATCGTGAGGCCCGTGGTGTCGTGGTCCTGCAGGTACGTGCGCACCTTGGCGATGATGTTCGCGTCGTGCGCGCGGTCCTCGTCGAGCCAGAAGATGGCCGGCACGCCGGTCGCGCGGGCGCGGTTGACGGCCAGCTTGACCCAGTCGCGGACCGAGGCGTCCTTGGTCTGGCAGGCGCGCCAGATGTCGCCGGTACGGACCTCGTGCTCGACGACGGCCTCGCCGGCAGCGTTCACGACCCGGATGACGCCGTCGGCCGGGGCCTCGAACGTCTTGTCGTGGGAGCCGTACTCCTCGGCCGCCTTGGCCATGAGGCCCACGTTCGGTACCGAGCCCATGGTGGCCGGGTCGTAGGCTCCGTTGGCCTTGCAGTCGTCGATGACGGTCTGGTAGACGCCGGCGTACGACGAGTCGGGGATCACCGCGAGGGTGTCGGCCTCTTCGCCGTCGGGGCCCCACATGTGGCCGCCGATGCGGATCATCGCGGGCATGGAGGCGTCGACGATGACGTCGGACGGGACGTGCAGGTTGGTGATCCCCTTGTCGGAGTTCACCATCGCCAGGCGCGGGCCCTCGGCCAGGGCGGCCTCGAAGGCGGCCTGGATCTCGGCGCCGTTGTCGAGCTCGCCGAGCCCGTCGAGGATCCCGCCGAGGCCGTCGTTGGGCGAGAGGCCCGCAGCGGCGAGCTGGTCGCCGTACGTGTCGAAGACCGGCTTGAAGTAGGCCCGCACCACGTGGCCGAAGATGATCGGGTCGGAGACCTTCATCATCGTGGCCTTGAGGTGCACGGAGAACAGCACGCCCTCGGCCTTCGCTGCCGCGAGCGCGTCGGTGAGGAACGCCTGGAGCGAGGCGACGCTGAGGAAGGTGCCGTCGACGATCTCGCCCTCGAGGACCGTGAGCGAGTCCTTGAGCACGGTGACGGTGCCGTCGGCGGCCACGTGCTCGATGCGCAGGGTGTCGTCGGCCGGGATCACGACGGACTGCTCGTTGGAGCGGAAGTCGTCCTGGCCCATGGTCGCGACCCGCGTCTTCGAGTCGGCGGACCAGTCACCCATGCTGTGCGGGTGCTTGCGGGCGTAGGCCTTGACCGAAGCGGGCGCCCGGCGGTCCGAGTTGCCCTCGCGCAGCACCGGGTTGACGGCCGAGCCCTTGACCCGGTCGTAGCGCGCGCGGATCTCGCGGTCCTCGTCCGTCTCGGCGCTCTCGGGGTAGTCGGGCAGGTCGTAGCCCTGCTCCTGCAGCTCGGCGATCGCGGCCTTGAGCTGCGGCACGGAGGCGGAGATGTTGGGCAGCTTGATGATGTTGGCCTCGGGCCGCGTGGCGAGCTCGCCGAGCTCCGCCAGGGCGTCTGCCTGCGCCTGCGCCGGGGTGAGACGCTCGGGGAACTGAGCGATGATGCGGCCCGCGAGCGAGATGTCCCGGGTCTCGACGTCCACACCGGCCTGCGCCGCGTATGCCGACACGATCGGCAGGAGAGAGTACGTCGCGAGCAGCGGCGCCTCGTCCGTGTGGGTATAGATGATCTTGGCCATGAGGGGTACAGACTCCTGCCGGTCGGGGCATTCGGTGCGGGTATCTTGATATCAAGATACCTGATACCGCAGCCTTCGCGGGTCTGGGGCCGGGCGCCGGACGGGTCACCTTCTGCGGGAAGGCGACCCATCCGGCGTCGGGCACCGCTCAGAGCA
This sequence comes from Antribacter gilvus, assembly GCF_003946865.1. Classification (GTDB taxonomy): domain Bacteria; phylum Actinomycetota; class Actinomycetes; order Actinomycetales; family Cellulomonadaceae; genus Antribacter; species Antribacter gilvus. The sequence goes on along the minus strand of NZ_QXTH01000001.1, from coordinate 790,269 downwards.
GGCCGAGCGCCTTGACGGCCTCGCGCTCCTCGACCAGCTCGGCGACGGACGCGTCGATCCGGGCCCGGGAGAGCTCGCCGACCTCCAGGTCCGGCACGATCTCCCAGGCGCCGCCCGACGACGTCACGGGGAACGACGAGACGATGCCCTCGGGCACGCCGTACTCACCGCGCGACCACACGCCCGCCGACGTCCAGTCGCCCGCAGGGGTGCCGCGCACCCAGTCGTGCACGTGGCCGATGGCCGCGCTGGCCGCGGACGCGGCCGAGGAGGCGCCGCGCGCCTCGATGATCGCGGCCCCGCGCTTCGCGACGGTGGGGATGAAGTCGTTCTCCAGCCAGTTGCGGTCCTCCGCGAGCGAGGAACCGGGCGTGCCGCCCACCTCGGCATGGAAGAGGTCGGGGTACTGGGACGCGGAGTGGTTGCCCCAGATCGTCATGCGCCGGATGTCGCCCACCGGGACGCCGGACCGCCGGGAGGCCTGCGCCAGCGCCCGGTTGTGGTCGAGCCGGGTCATCGCCGTGAAGCGCTCCGGCGGTACGTCCGGCGCGTGGGACGCGGCGATCAGAGCGTTGGTGTTGGCGGGGTTGCCCACCACCAGGACGCGCACGTCGTCCGCGGCGCCGTCGTTGATCGCCCGGCCCTGGGGCCCGAAGATCCCGCCGTTCGCGGCGAGCAGGTCGGCCCGCTCCATCCCCGGGCCACGGGGCCGGGCACCGACCAGGAGCGCGACGTTGGCGCCGTCGAACGCCTTCGCGGGGTCGTCGAAGATGTCGACGCCGGCGAGCGTAGGAAAGGCGCAGTCGTCGAGCTCCATCGCGGTGCCCTCGGCAGCAGCGACCGCTGCCGGGATCTCGAGGAGCCGCAGTCGGACAGGTACGTCGGCGCCGAGCATCTCGCCCGCGGCGATGCGGAAGAGCAGCGCGTACCCGATCTGTCCTGCGGCTCCGGTGACGGTGACGTTCACGGGTGCAGTCATAGGACCACTCTGGCACCACGGCCCGCGACACGCCCGGCCCCCTGGCGCGGCGCGCCGGGCGGGCACGCCGCGGCGGGGTGCTCCACGTCACAAACAGGACCACCGGAGCAGACCAGGACGCGGTAGCGTGCGGGGGTCACGTTTGCTCACGGATCACGCCAGGTCATCGCCTCGTCCAGGTTTCCTCCAGGCGGGTGGACCAGGGTGGCTCCGCCGTCCGGCACCGCCGTGGTGCCGGCCCCCGAAAGGAAACAGTCTTCATGTCCCAGGACACCGCCGCGTACCGCGGCGTCACCGAGACGGGCACCGAGCGCGTCCACCCGCTCCTGAACCGCCTCGCCGCCGAGGCCTTCGGCACCTTCCTGCTGGTGCTCGGCATCGTCGGGACGGCCCTGTACAACATCTTCAACAACAACATGATCCTCACGGTCGCGCTGGCAGGTGGCCTCGCGCTGTTCGCCGCCATCTCGACCGTGGGGCACGTGTCCGGCGGGCACTTCAACCCCGCCGTGTCGTTCGGCGCCGCCGTCGCCGGCCGCTTCTCCTGGGCAGACGTGCTGCCCTACATGGCCGCTCAGCTGGTCGGCGCGATGGCCGCCGGGGCGATCCTCCTCGCGACCATCCCGACCTCCCTGGTCGCCGGTCTCCAGAAGGACGACACCTTCGGCGTCTTCGCCGCCACCGCCAACGGTTTCGGCATCAACTCGCCGATGTACACGAGCACCCAGGGACAGGTCCAGTTCGACCTGGTGCCCGCCCTGCTCGTCGAGATCGTCATGAGCGCCGTGTTCGTGGGAGTCATCCTCGCCATCTCGCGCCGGAGCACCGCGCCGTCCGCCGCCGTCATCGGCGGCACGCTCGCCGCCCTCCTGATCGTGTCGTGGCCGGTGTCCAACGGTGCCATGAACCCCGCCCGTTCCACGGCCTCCGCGATCCTCGCGATGGACTGGTCCTTCGCCGACGGCGTGAACTCCTGGGGCGTCAGCGGCCAGCTCTGGCTCTTCTGGGTCGCACCGCTGATCGGTGCCGCGCTCGCCGCGCTCTTCGTCCGCGCCTTCGGGGGCGAGGACGAGCCGGAGCTCGTCGGGACGGACGTCGAGGCCGACGAGGTCGAGGAGACCGCGCTCGACGAGTCCGCCGTCGAGACCACGACCGAGACGAACGAGGCGACGCCGGAGGCCGGCTCGTCCGACACCGACACCGCTGACACCGCTGCGACCACCGAGGCCAAGGGCGACAAGGCCTGACCTCTCGAGGCCGGCCGCTCGCCGACCCGCAGCATCGACCGGGAGCCCTCCCAGCGCTCCCGCACCACGGCCCCGGCCGGACCTCGTCCTGCCGGGGCCGTGTGTACTTCTCCCCATCGCTTCGCGGGGACCGTGTCGGCGGCTGCTGTTATACATGTGGCAGCGTGTGACACCCGGCACAAGGTGCGGGGACCGAGGAACGCGCAGTCCCCACCCTTTGACCGAAGAGGCCTGTCATGTCGGATCCGTTCGCCCCGCCGTCCCGTACCCCAGAGCCCGAGAAGCCCGGCGAGCAGGTCACCCAGAAGATCGGCTACGAGCCGTCGTCGACGTATCCGGCGGCCACCGCACCCGGTGCGTACCCGGCGGCGGCAGCCCCCGGCGCGTACCCCGCGGCCACGGCCCCCGGTGCGTACGAGCCCACGCCCTACGGCGGCACCCCGGGAACCACCACCGGCGTCGTCGGCACGCCCTACCCGGGCGGCCCGGCAGAGCCCAGCGACTCGCGCGGCTGGGTCATCGCGGGGTTCCTGCTGTTCTGGCCGATGGGCATCGCCGCCCTCTTCCCGTCGCTGCGGGCCTCGCGCGCCATCGGCGCCGGCGACCTGCAGACAGCCGCCACCGAGGCCGCGTCGGCCAAGAAGCGCGGGATCGTCGCGATCATCGTGGCCGCGGCGATGATCGTGCTCTACGTCATCATGTGGGTCGCGCTGGCCGGGCTCTTCCTGGCGAACATGCAGAACCTCGAGGACGGGCTGTCCAGCTCCGAGTCGGGCACCCCGCTCGAGGAGATCACCGAGGGCCTGGTCGAGGGCGACCCGTCGACCGAGCTGCCGGCGGAGGCCGTCGAGACCAGCCCGTCGGACCTCACCGTCGGTCAGTGCCTGCTCAGCACCAGCATGACCGGAGGCGAGGACACTCTCCACGTCGTCCCGTGCGAGATCCCGCACGGCGCCGAGGTCTACGCGCAGCTGCCCCTCACACAGGACACCTACCCCACCACGGACGAGGCCTTCCTCGCCGAGTACGAGCTGTGCGCCCCGGCGTTCGACGAGTTCGCCGGCATCGCCTACCTCGAGTCGGCGCTGGAGTACTGGTCGGAGATGCCCTCCGAGGAGGCCTGGGCGGCCGGCAACCACAACATCACGTGCATCATCGAGAGCTACGACGGTGACGTGGTGACGGGCACCCTCAAGGGCGCCGCGTACTGATCTCGCAGCGGGTCCGGCTGCAGGTCAGCACAGCCGGACCCGCTACGATCGCGCCCCATGGCCATCCGGAAGCGCAAGCGCCCAGACGACGCGACGGCGGACGACACGGTCGAAGCGGTCGACACGGCCGACCAGCCGGCGGACACGGCCGACCAGCCGGAGAACCTGGCCGACCAGCCGGAGGACCCGACGGACGCCGGCGACGACCCCGCGGAGAAGGCAGCTGACGAAGCGGCCGAGAAAGCGGTCGACGAGTCGGACTCCACCGGAGAGGCCGAGAGCGACCCGTCCGGCGAGGCCGAGAGCAAGTCCTCCGGCGACGCCGAGAGCGAGCCGCCCGGAGATGCCGACGAGCCGGACCTCCAGTCAGAGCCGGAGCACCACGCCAACGCACCTGTCTCGCCGCGGACCGGCTGGGTAGTGGCGGCATTCCTCCTCTTCTGGCCCCTCGCCATCCCAGCGCTCCGGTCGTCGGTGCGGGCGTCCGAGGCGAACGGCGCAGGTCGCCACGAGGAAGCCCGCAAGCAGTCGCTCCGCACGCTCGACCTGTCGCTCGGCGGCGTCTGCGTGGGCGGTTTCACGATCCTCGCCCTGGTGCTGGCCGTGGCGCTCGCCCCCACCTACGTCACGCCCGCGATGGCGGCTCGCGCCGAGGGCTACGTACCGGCAGGGCTCCTCCGGGCGATCACCGGCTACCCGCCGAGCACTCCCTCCTCCGCGGACCCGCTCCCGGAGAGCGCGGGCAACCCGACGGGCGGCACCGGCGGCACCAGCACCGGCCGCCCCGGGCAAGGCACGGGCCTCGACGACCCCACCGGCATCGGCGGCCTCGGGGACGGCGACGCACCGGCGGACGGCACGGGCTCCGTCGGCCCGGTCGACCCGGAGGGCACCAAGATCCCGGACCTCGAGGTGGGCGACTGCTTCGACACCGACGGCATCGAGGACGCCACGGTGCTCTACACGGTGCGGGTGGTGCCGTGCACCACGGCTCACGGGGCCGAGGTCTTCGCCGAGACGACGGTGGACGACCGGCTCGGCACGAGCGGGAGGGCGCCGTCGCCGGAGACCCTCTCGAACGCCGCGCACGAGTACTGCCTGCCGGAGTTCGAGGCCTTCGTGGGCGCGGCCTACGGCACGTCGTCGCTCCTCTACTGGCCGATCGTGCCGTCGGAGGAGAGCTGGGCCACCGGCGACCGCCGGGTGGCCTGCGTCGTGGAGTCGGAGCAGGACGTGCGCCGGAGCCAGGAGGGTGTCGGCCGCTGAGGGCCGCGGGGCCGGCCCGCTACGGCGGCCCGCCCCCTACGGCGGCCCGCTACGGCGGGCCGCACCCTACGGCGGGCTGGCTCAGACGTCGGGCGCGACGACGCCGAGCACGGCGATCACCACGGCCAGCGTCCAGAACATGAAGACGTCCACGCTCCGGCTGCGTACGGCCAGTCCGACCGGAGCGGTCCGGGCGACGGCACGGATAGCACCGCCGGCGGCGAGGGTGGCGCTGATCCCCAGGACGCCGACCCGCGCGTCGGCCACCACGCCCAGCAGGACGGAGATGCCCACAGCGGCCAGGACCAGCCAGATCGCGAGGTTGCTGCGCTGCGCGACAGGCCCGGCCGGGGCCGGTTCCGCGTCCTCACGGGGCGCGTCGTCGGGTCCGTCCGGCCGCACCGCGCTCCCGGCCGGGGCCTCCTGCCCGTCCACCCGGCGCCAGGTCGGCGCGAGCAGCGTGGACGTGGCACCGGAGGCGCTCTCGGTACGGTCGTCGGTGCGCATCGCGCTGAGTTCCACACTGAGAGCCTACCGCCGAAACGTCACGACCTCATGAACGGGACCTGCCGATACCGGATCGCAACAGGTACCCGCAGGCGCGCTACCGTGAGGTCCATGCCCACGCGAACCCGACATGTCCGGGACGATCCTTCGGATGGCGTGGTCGTGGTGGGCGCGGGTCTCGCGGGCCTGCAGAGCGTGGCGGCCCTGCGACGGCACGGCTATCCCGGCCCCGTCACCCTTCTGGGCGCCGAGGGGCTGCCGCCCTACGACCGGCCCCCGCTCTCCAAGGAGCTGCTCACCCGGACGGAGCCGTTGTGGCTCGCCGAGGACCTCGCGGTCGACGTCGGGTCCCTCGTCGACGACCTCCGGCTCGCCGACCCGGCTGTGCGGCTGGAGCCGGGCCGGGAAGAGGTGACCGTGGAGACGGCGTCCGGCAGCCGGGTCACCGCCGGGGCCGTCGTGCTGGCCTACGGCTCCGAGCCCGTGCTCCCTCCCGGCTGGGAGGCGGCGTCGGTGCTGCACACTGCCGCGGACGCCGCGGCCCTGCGCACCGTGCTGGCACCGGGCCTGCGCCTCGTCATTGTGGGGGCGGGCTGGATCGGCGCCGAGGTCGCGGGTGTCGCTGCCGGCGCGGGCGCCGAGGTGACGGTGGTCGAGGCCGCGTCCACACCCCTCGAGCGACAGCTCGGGAGCTTCGTCGGCTCCCGTCTGGCCGCCTGGTACGACGCCGCCGGCGTCACCCTGGTCACGGGCGTCCCCGTGAGCACGGTGCAGCGCGGGCCGGGTGGCGACGTCCTGGTCTCGCTGGCCGACGGCCGGGAGCTCGCCGCCGACGTGGTGCTCGCTGCGGTGGGGGCGCGGCCGGCATCGGACTGGTTACGTGGCACGCTCCCGCTCGATGCCCGGGGTGGCCTCCGCGTGAACCGTGCCGGACGCCTGATGGGGATGGCGTCACCGCGGGAGTCCGCAGGGCGGCTGCACATCGACGCGCTCCGCCGCGTGTGGGCGGTGGGCGACGCGGCGACCCGCGAGCACCCGGTCTTCGGGCCCGTGCCCGGCGGGCACTGGTCGGCCGCTCTCCAGGACCCGGACCTGACGGTCCGTGCGCTGCTCGGTATCGACGTCCGCGCCGCAGAGCCCCAGCACGTCAGGTCGCGGCTGGGCCTGGAGCCCGTGCCGCTGCACGCGCCGTACGTGTTCTCGAAGCAGCTCGGCCACGACCTGGCGCTCTTCGGCGTCCCCTCGCCGTTCGACGAGGTGGCACTGCGCGACGGCGCACCGGGCGCCCGAGGCACGACCCCCTGGGCGGCGCTCTACCTCGAGAGCGCGCTGGACCGGCACCGCCGGACCACGCCGGAGGGCCACCGGATCGCCACGGTGCGCGCCGTCCTGCTGGTGGACTCGCCGCGCGAGGTCGCGGCGGTGCGCAAGCTCATGAACCGCGACGCCCCGCTCGAGATCGATCTCGACAAGGCGCTCGACCCGACGGTCCGGCTGAAGGACGCTGCCCTGTGAGGTCCCCGGCCATGAAGCCCCCCACATGAGGCTCCGTAACGGCGAGCACGGCTACGGCGCCGTCACCAAGCTCCTGCACTGGCTGACCGTCGCCCTCCTCGCCGCCCAGTTCACCGTGGGTTACACCATGGAGACCGACACCGACGTACCTGACGTCGCGTGCGACCCAGCGGGCGAGGACCGGAGCGGCGGCGACACCTCCGACGCCGAGGACGAGCAGCTGGACCTCCTGGAGGACCGGTGCGAGGCGGCACAGGACCGCCGCGAGGACGAGGCCGACGACGCGGTCGGCACCGCCTGGTCCGACCTGTGGTCGGGAGACGCCCTCGGCGACGGCCTCACCTTGCCCGAGTGGCACGTGCTCCTCGGGCTCTCGATCATCGCCGTCGGCGCGACGCGGATCGTCTGGCGCCGGACGACGCCGCTGCCGCCCTGGGACCCCCGGCTCACCGACGCCGACCGCCGCGTGCTCCACGTCGTGGAGCCGGTGCTGCTCGGCCTGCTGATCGTGGTCCCCGCGACGGGCATCGCGCTCGTCGTCGGGACCGACGACCTGGTCCCGCTCCACGTCGCGGCCCACCTCTGCTTCTTCGCCGCGCTGGCGGTCCATGTCTTCGTGGTCGTGCGGCGGCACGTCGTGGGCCGGATGCTGCCGTTGTAGTCTCCCGTCACACTGACGATGAGGAGATAGATGTCCCGCCGTGCCCCGAATGAGCCGATTCCCGGGCTCGTGGCCAAGCACACTCCCGCCGTCGGCGGCCGCAAGGCGGGCGTCAAGCCCGTCGCCTACGGCACGGCCGGGGTCCTGGGCCTGGTGGCCGTCCTCTACGCCTGCTCCGGCTCCGGCGGGGCCCACGACCGCTACTGCGTGGACTCGCAGGGCCGCCGGGTCATCCAGTCGGCCTGCGCAGACGACGGCGACGACAGCACCTCGGCCGGCGGCGGGGGCGGCGGGGGCGGCGGCGGGGGAGGCGCCCGCTGGTACTACGTGCCGTCGGGCAGCACGGTACCCACCATCGGCGACACGGTGTCGGGCGGGTCGTTCGACGTCCCGAGCCGTGGCGGTTTCGGGTTCCGCAGCGGCGGCGGGAGCTGATGCGCCGCGACCTGTCGGTGCCGCGCACCGGCTGGCGCGACGTCGTCGCCCAGCAGGGTCTCGTCTACGTCGAGTCGCCGGGCTCTCCCGGCCCCTGCTGGGACGAGTCGGCCTGCTACACGCTGACGCTCGCCGAGGTCGAGGCCCTGGAGGAGGTCACCGAGGAGCTCCACGACCTGTGCCTGAGAGCGGCACGCCACGTGGTGCGGCAGGGTCGCCTGGCGGAGCTCGGGGTGCCGGAGTGGGCGCACGACGCCGTCGTCGCCTCCTTCGACCGGGACGAGCCGTCGCTCGTGGGCCGGTTCGACCTCCGCTACGACGGCGTGCGCCCCGCAAAGCTCCTGGAGTACAACGCCGACACCCCGACGTCACTCGTGGAGGCGGCGATCGTGCAGTGGTACTGGCTCCAGGACACCCATCCCCACCTGGACCAGTGGAACAGCCTGCACGAACGGCTCGTCGAGCGGTGGCGTGCCGTCGGGACGGCGTCCGGCGTCGGCCCTGTCCACTTCGCCTGGGCGGACGACAACCACGGCGAGGACCTCATGAACACCTCGTACCACGCGGAGACCGCCGTGGAGGCCGGACTCGACGTCCGGATCGTCCCGCTGCACCTCCTGGGCTGGGACGGTCGGCGCTTCGTCGACGACGGCGACGAACCCGTGGACCTGTGCTTCAAGCTCTACCCGTGGGAGTGGATGCTCGAAGAGCCGTACGGGCGGCTGGCACTCGACCCGGCGACGCCGACCCGCTGGGTGGAGCCCTTGTGGAAGGTGGTGCTGTCCAACAAGGCGCTGCTCGCCGTCCTGTGGGAGCTCCACCCCGGCCACCCGAACCTGCTCCCCGCCTACCTCGACGGGCCGCGCGACCTGGACCGGTGGGTGACGAAGCCGCTCATGGGCCGCGAGGGCGCGGGCGTGACGTTCAGCGACCGGCGGACGGTTCCGCCGACCCCCGCCTGGGGTCCGCCGCCCGGGCAGCACCTCCCCCGGCCGGCCGACCTCCCGGGCCCGCAGGCGCCGTACACCCCGCCCACGCTCGAGGGCCTGGTCGTGTACCAGGAGGCCGACGAGCTGCCCCGGTTCGGCGGCAGGCACGTGGTGCTCGGGTCCTGGGTCGTGGCCGACGCCGGCGGCGTGGGCAGGGCGGCCGGGTGCGGGTTCCGGGAGTCGGACGGGCCGGTCACGGACGCGGGGGCGCGCTTCGTCCCGCACGTGATCCAGGGCTGAGGCGCTCCGCTCCGCCGGGACAGGGTCGGGTCGGCCCCTGTCCCGGCGGGCCGGAGGCCGGGCGTCAGTGCGCGAAGTGGCGCGTACCCGTGAGGTACATCGTGATGCCGGCGGCCTGGGCCGCGGCCACGACCTCCTCGTCACGGATCGAGCCGCCGGGCTGCACGACGGCCTTCACGCCGGCGTCGAGCAGGACCTGGAGGCCGTCCGCGAAGGGGAAGAACGCGTCCGACGCGGCCACCGCGCCCCGGGCACGCTCGTCGCCCTCGGCGAGCGTGTTCGCGCGTTCCACCGCGAGGCGGCACGAGTCGACCCGGTTGACCTGGCCCATGCCGACGCCGACGGCCGCACCGTCACGGGCCAGCAGGATCGCGTTCGACTTGGCAGCACGCACGGCCCGCCAGGCGAACACGAGGTCGGCCAGCGTGGCCTCGTCGGCAGCGTCGCCGGCTGCCAGGGTCCACGACGCCGGGTCGTCCCCCGCGGCCTGGAACCGGTCGACCTGCTGGAGCAGCAGACCGCCCGAGACCGGCCGGCTCTCGACCTGGGCGGACGGCTCGCCCTCGACGACGAGCAGCCGGAGGTTCTTCTTGGCCTGGAGAACCTCCAGCGCCTCCGGCTCGAACGACGGCGCCACGACCACCTCGGTGAACACCGGTGCGATCTGCTCGGCGGCTCCCTTCGTCACCGGGCGGTTCGTCGCGATGACGCCGCCGTAGGCGGACACCGGGTCGGTCGCGTGCGCGCGGGCGTGCGCCTGCGCCACGTCGTCGCCCACCGCGATGCCGCACGGGTTGGCGTGCTTGATGATCGCGACGGCGGGCTCGGGGTGGTCCCAGGCGGCACGCCACGCAGCGTCAGCATCCACGTAGTTGTTGTAGCTCATCGCCTTTCCGTGCAGCTGCTGCGCCTGGGCGAGCCCTGTGACGCCGTCGCCCCGCGTGTAGAGGGCCGCCTTCTGGTGCGGGTTCTCGCCGTAGCGGAGCACGTCCGCGCGGACCCAGGTGCCGCCCACCCAGGCGGGGAAGCCGGAGTGCTGGACCTCGCCGTCCACGACGACCTCGTCCGACGGCGCCACGACGGACCCCATCCAGGACGCGACGGCCACGTCGTAGGTGGCGGTGTGCACGAACGCCTGCGCGGCGAGCGCCTTGCGCTGCGCGTAGGTGAAGCCGCCGGCGCGGACGGCGTCGACCACGGCGGAGTAGGCGTCCGGGTCCACCACCACGGCGACGCTCGGGTGGTTCTTCGCCGCGGCACGCACCATGGAGGGCCCACCGATGTCGATCTGCTCGACGACGGCGTCCGGGCCGGCGCCGCTCGCGACGGTCTCGGTGAAGGGGTAGAGGTTCACGACGACGAGCTCGAAGGGCTCGATCTCGAGGTCGGCGAGCTGGGCGAGGTGGTCGGCCTTGCGGGAGTCGGCGAGGATCCCCGCGTGGACGCGGGGGTGCAGCGTCTTGACGCGACCCTCGAGGCACTCGGGGAAGCCGGTCAGGTCCTCGACGCGGGTCACGGGGACACCGGCGTCGGCGATGGTGCTCGCGGTGGAGCCGGTGGAGACGAGCTCGACGCCGGTGTCGTGCAGGGCGGTGGCCAGCTCGACCAGGCCGGACTTGTCGTAGACGCTCAGCAGGGCGCGACGGACGGGACGCTGGGCGTCGTCTGCGAGCTGCACGTCGGGAGCGGACGGGGCACCGGACACGGTGGTTCCTCCTGGAATCGGGGACGGGACGTCATCGACACCCAGGCGCCCAGGCGGACGACGCACCAGCAGGTCCATCCGGTCGCTCCCCGGTGGTGACCCACCCTCGCCAGTCGCGACCGCCGCCAGTCTACCGACGGCGGCCACGGGCCCGCCCGGGGTCCAGGGTCGGACGCGTCACGCACGCCGTGCCGGATCTGGTAGAAATCCCCCGGGAACGCCGGGATGCGGTGTACCGGACCGCACACTGAGGACGCCCCATGACCGACGACCTGCAGCCCTTCGCCCCGCCCGGGGCGAGCCCCACGACGCACGCCCCGCCGTCGGCCTCCCCCTACGCGGCACCGATGCACGGGCCCTGGGCGCCGGGACACCCGGCCCGGCCGGCTCGCCCGTCCGCGCACCTCGCCTGGGTGGTCGCGGCGTGGATCGTCTGCTGGCCTCTCGGCATCGCCGCGCACCTCGCCCGTGACCGCGCCCTCAGCGCGCACGACCGCGGCGACGCGGCCGAGCTCGAGCGATACTCGCGGCGGACCAGGACCCTCGGCGTGTGGGCGGTCGTGGTCGGCAGCGTGTGGGCCCTGGCGGTCCTCGCGGGCGGGGTCGCCGGGGCGGCGTGGCTCGTGGAGAACGAGGGCGTCCTGGACTCGGAGGACTTCTCCCCGTCGATCGAGGACGAAGCCGACCCGCTGGCACAGGTCTATCCCGACGAGCTGACCCTGGGCGACTGCTTCGACTACCCCGCGGAGGGCGAGGCGCTGCTCGACCTCCGGCCGTGCGCGGACCCGCACTCGAGCGAGGTCTTCGCCGAGGCCACCGTGCCCGACGACGCGTTCCCGGGCGACCTCGCGACGGAGCACATGGCCGAGCGGTACTGCTTCGCCGAGCACGAGGCGCTGGCGAGGACGGAGGACCCCGGGGAGCGGACCTACGTCTGGTTCTACTCGCCCTCCGAGGAGTCGTGGCAGTACGGCGACCGGATCATCGTCTGTGTCGCCGACACGGAGTGGGAGGGCGACACCGTCACGGGGGCATGGCTCGGGCCCTGGGCACGAGCCGCCGAGGAGTCGTTCGCCAACCTCGAGCCCGGGCACTGCCTCGACCCGGCGGCGGCGCACGTCGGCGGAGGGTCCGCGGTGTCCGTCCCGCTGCGACCCTGCGACCGGTTCCATGCTGCCGAGGTGTTCGGCGTGGTCCCGCTCCCGGACACCGAGTACCCGGGCGACTCCGGTCAGCAGCGCGCCGGCCGTGAGGTGTGCCGGGCGGAGCTGGCGCGCCTGGGCCTGGCCCACCTGGAGGACGGCCGGCTGGAGGTGGGTTCCTTGACGCCGGGCGCGGCGCACTGGGGGTCGCCCGGCTTCTCGGTAGCGGCCTGCTACCTGGCCTCGACGGAGGACTTCCTCGACGAGCCCATCCCCGAGCTCGCGGCGGCACCCGGCTCCTGACCGGCTACGGGCCCTCCGGCAACCGCACCTCCAGGCTCAGCAGCTCCCACGCGCGCAGGGCGACGGCGTCGCGCTCACCCTCGGGCGCGTGGGTGACCGCGGCGGCAACCATGGACACGGCGAGCATCAGGTCGTCCGGGGTGAGGCCCGGACGGACCTTGCCCGCGGCCTGCGCCGCAGGCAGGTGCCCGGCGAGCGCCGTGCCGACCCGGCGTCCGAGGGCGGCGACGCGCATGTCGGGCGCCTGGGCGCTCACGAGGTCGACGAACGCTGCCGACAGCACGGCGTGCCGGGTGACGAGCCCGAGGAGGTCGGCGAGCTCGACGCCGGGTTCCTCGGCGGCCGCCTCGACCAGCTCGACCTGCTCCTCGAAGACGGCCACGACGAGCGCGAGCCGGTCCGGGAAGTGCCGGTAGAGGCTGCCCTGACCGACGCCGGCCCGGCGCGACACCGCGCTGAGCGGCGCGTTGACGCCGTCGGCGGCGAAGATCTCGCGGGCTGCCTCGAGGAGCGCCGCACGGTTGGCCGCCGCGGCCCGGGGGCCGAGGTTGGGCGCCCCGCCCCGGCGGCCGGGGCTGCGGGGACCGTCACGGAGACGGGAGTCATGGAGGGCAGGAGACATGCCAGGTATCCTAGATCCGGACAGCGTTGTCCGGATCTAGGCAAACCCGACAGACCGCAGGAGAAGACCATGGCACTGACCGCTCACTCGACCGTCGGCGAGTGGCTCGACCACCCCGTCGGCGGGCAGATCCTCGGCGAGCTCCTGGCCCGGGGCGGCGCGACGCCGGACTCGCTCGGGCCTGCCCGCAGCCTGCCGCTGCAGCAGCTCGTGGCCCTGTCCGGAGGAAAGTTCCCCGCTGAGGCGCTCGACGCGCTCCTCGCGGCCTACCGCGAGGCCGCCCCCGACGAGGCCGCCGACGCCGAGGCGTCGGCAGCCACCGGGGGCTGGACCGAGGAGATCACGCCGGGCCGCTTCACCGGCCAGACCGTCGTCGTGACGGGCGCCGCCTCCGGCATCGGCCGCGCCGTCGCCTCCCGCGTCGCGCGCGAGGGCGGCCGGGTGATCGCCGCCGACATCTCGGCGGACAAGCTCGACGAGCTCGCCGCCTCGCTCACCGACGCCCTCCCCGAGGGGGCCGAGATCGTCGCCGTCGCGGGCGACATCTCGAACGAGGAGGACGTGGCCCGGATCGTCCACGCGGCGGGCGTCCGCGTGCACGCGCTGGCGAACGTCGCCGGGATCATGGACGACATGTCGGCGGTCCACGAGGTCTCGGACGCCATGTGGGAGCGCGTGCTCCGCGTCAACGTCGAGGGGACCATGCGGCTGACGCGCGCCGTCGTGCCCGGCATGCTCGCGGCGAAGGAGGGGCGCATCGTCAACGTCGCCTCGGAGGCCGCGCTGCGCGGCTCTGCGGCCGGCGTCGCGTACACCGCGTCGAAGCACGCGGTGATCGGCCTGACGAAGTCGTCTGCCGTGATGTACGCCAAGAGCGGCATCCGGACCAACGCGGTGGCGCCGGGCGGTGTGGCCACCGGGATCCACGTCCCCGGCCAGGCCGCGCACGGCGCCCCGGTCCTCGGCGGCTACCAGGGCAACATCCCCAGCCTCGCCATGGCGGAGGAGCTGGCCGCGTCCATCACCTTCCTCCTGTCGAAGGACTCGGTGAACCTCAACGGCGCGATCATCGCTTCGGACGGCGGCTGGTCGGCGGTCTGACGTCGGGCGGCGCAGGCTCCCTGCGCCGCTCCACGTGCTCCACCACCTGCTGGGCGAACCACCGGCGTCGTTCGCGCTCCCGTACCTTCTGTTCGGCCAGCAGCAGCCGCCCTGTCGCGACGCACATGAGGACCATGACGACGCTGAACGGCAGCGCGAGAAGGATCGCCATGGTCTGCAGCGCGGTGAGCGGGTCGGCTCCTGCGGAGAGAGTGCCCGCGACGAGCAGCACCGCGGCCACGGCGCCCGACATGACGGCCCAGAACGCCCGGTTCCAGACGCTCGGGTGCTGGTCGCCGGCCGACGAGAGCATGCCGAGCACGAAGGACCCGGAGTCGGAGCTGGTCACGAAGAAGATCACGATCACCGCGATGCCGAGCACGCTGAGGACCGCGCTCCCGGGAAGCTGGTCGAACAGCTGGAAGAGTGCGGTGCTCGTGTCGACGGTGCCGTCGTCGGCGACGAGCCCGCCCCCGCCGAAGATCTCCTGGTACAGCGCGGTGCCGCCGAGCACCGAGAACCAGAGGAACGTCACGAGGGTCGGCACGAGCAGCACGCCGAAGACGAACTCACGGATGGTGCGGCCGCGGGAGATCCGGGCGATGAAGACGCCCACGAACGGCGCCCAGCTCATCCACCAGCCCCAGTAGAACGTGGTCCACGACCCGAGCCACGCTCGGCCCTCCGCCTCGAACGGGCGAGCGTTGAACGTCAGGCTGAAGAAGTTCTGCAGGTACGACCCGACCTGCGTGAGGAAGTCGCTCAGGACGAAGACGGTGGGCCCCACGACGAGCACGAACACGACGACCCCGCCCGCGAGGAACATGTTCGTGTTCGACAGCCACTTGATGCCGCGTTCGACCCCTGACACCACCGAGACCAGGGCCATCGCGCTGATCACGATGATGAGGACCACAAGGATCCCGGTCGTCGGCCCGTCGATCACGCCGAGGTACCCGAGGCCGGCGGCCACCTGGCTCACGCCGAGGCCGAGGGACGTCGCGACGCCGAAGAGGGTGCCGAGGACCGCCACGACGTCGATCACGTCGCCCCAGAAGCCCTTGATCCGCTCGCCGAGGAGCGGCTCGAGCGCCCAGCGGAGCGAGATCGGGTTTCCGCGCCGGTGGACCGAGTAGGCGATCGCCAGACCCACGACGACGTAGATCGCCCACGCGTGCAGCCCCCAGTGGAGGAACGTCACGTCCATCGCCGAACGCGCGGCCGCGGCGGGGTTCCCGGCCGCCGCACCGGGGGGCGGTGAGCTGAAGTGGCTGAGCGGCTCCGCGACACCCCAGTAGACGAGTCCGATCCCCATGCCTGCCGCGAAGAGCATCGCGAACCACGAGTGGATCTTGAACGCGGGCTCCTCGTCGTCGTTCTTGCCGAGCACGATGCTCCCCATCGGGGAGACCGCGACCCAGATCGAGAAGAAGACGAAGCCCGCGACGACCCCGATGTACCACCAGCCGAGCTCCCCGACGACGGTGTCGTTCGCGACCCCGATCCAGTCGCCCACCTGGACCGGGAAGATCGCGGTCGCGGCGACGAAGAGGACGACGAGACAGGCCGCCGGGACGAAGACTCGCGGGGCCGGGACCAGCCTCTGCCAGACCCCGGGTTCGGCCTGTTCCTGCGTCGACGGGCTGGGCATCATCGCGGGCTTCTCCTCCGGCAACCTGAGCATGCTGGCGGGTCCACGGTATGTCGCACCATCAGGACCCGCAGGTTCACGCCGACGGCGACAGCTAGCCGATCGTGACCTTGCGCCCCACCACGTAGAGCCCCTCGCGGGCCACGCGCCCCACGGTCTCCACCAGCAGCGCCCGCTCGGCCACCTTGATGCGCTCGTGCAGCGCGTGCTCGTCGTCGCCGTCGAGGACGGGCACCGCCACCTGGGCGATGATCGGGCCGGTGTCGACGCCGTCGTCCACCAGGTGCACCGTGCAGCCGGTGACCTTCACGCCGTGGGCGAGCGCGTCGCGGACGCCGTGCGCACCCGGGAACGAGGGCAGCAGCGCGGGGTGGGTGTTGATCAGCCGGCCCTCGTAGCGGCGCACGAAGGAGGGCGCGAGGATGCGCATGAAGCCCGCCAGCACGACGAGGTCGGGCCGGAAGACAGCCACGGCCTCGGCGACGCCGTCGTTCCACGCGGCGCGGTCCTCGAAGTCCTTCGGGGAGACGACGACGGACGCGACCCCCGCGTCGCGCGCCAGCTCGAGGGCGCCGGCGGCCGGGTTGTCGGTCAGGACACCGACCACGCGTGCGCCGTAGGCGCCGTCGTCGTGCGCCGCGAGCAGGGCGGCGAGGTTGGAACCGCCTCCGGACACCAGGACGACCAGGCGCTTGGCGGGGGTGGACTCGACGGGGTGACCGGACGGCGTCTGCACGGCGCCAAGCCTACGCGGGCGCCTGCCCCGGGTCGCCCGGCTCAGCGAGGACGAAGGCACCGTCTCGACCAGAGCCCTCGGCCGAGATAGTGGCCTCGTCGGACGGAGCCACTACCTCGGCGGACCGGGTGCGGCGGTCCGCCAGCCAGGCCGAGAGGTCGTCACGGCGCCGGGCGAGGTCGAGCCGCGCGCCGACCATGGCCACCGCCGCTCCCCCACCCACCTCGGCCGCGACGAGCCCGGCGGTGATCAGCGGGTCGGCCCCCACCGTCGCGAGCCGGCCGGGGCCGCCGGCGCCGGACGCCGCCCACTGGACCACGAGCGTGAGCGCACCCACGGCGCCGGTGAGCCCTCCGAGCACCCAGCCGACGTCGGCCCAGCGCACCAGGGTCGGCTCCAGCCGCTGCCACGCGAAGATCCCCGCGACCACCCCGCACGCCACCACCACGGCAGGCGACCACGCGGACACCGCGTTCGACCAGTCCGGCCCGGGGAGGGCGCCGAGGAGCGGCAGCGCCGGGAGCGGCCCGGACTCCGTCCCGAAGACGGCGAAGCGCGTGCCCTCCCCCACGGCGAAGCCGGGTCCGGCGAGCCAGGCGGCGGCCCAGGCCACGACGTCGGGCAGCAGGGCGAGCTGCGCCACGGCCAGGACGATCCCGCCGGCCCACCCGGGCGCGAGCGCCGTCACGATGTCCGACGACGTCGCCCGGCCCGCCACGGCCCACGCCGTCACGAGGAGCGCCGCAGCGCCCGTGACGAGTGCCGCGGCGACGAGGCCTGCGCGCGCGCCGAGGCGCAGGACGGCCGGGGCGAACCGCTCCGCCCGCGCCCCCAGCCAGGCGAGCTCCGGCCTGTCCGGCCGCGCCAGGATCCCCAACCCGAGCCCGAGACCGCCCACGACCACCCCGCACAGGGGCGCCCAGGCGAGCGACCACCCGGGCGCGGTGCCCGCGAAGGCCGCGACCGCCGTCGTCCCGGTGCCGTACGCCGCTGCCCCCGCGACCCACGAGCCGACCGACGGACGCAGCGGCCGCTTGCCCGCGACATAGCAGGCGAAGACGACGAGGGCGGTGGCGCCCAGGGGCACCAGCGTGAACGTGACCTCGGCCGTGGCGAACGGGACGCCGTGACCCAGGAGCCACAGTCCCGCGGCCAGGGCGACGGGGCCGCGCCAGCCGGCGTCGCCGCCCGCGGAGGCGGCACCGCCAGGGTCCGTGGTGGAGGCCCCGGTGGCGACGAGGAACGCGGTGAGCGCGAGGAGGACGGGTAGCGCCAGCGTCAGCACGAGGGCCTGCACCGCGGCGAGGATCCCGGCCAGCGCGTCCGCGAACGGCGCCGCCTCGGGTTCCGGGGCCGGCGGGGCGTTACGGGGTGGCGGCCGGAGCCGGGGTGGAGCACTCACGCGGTCATGGTCTCCCGTGGCGAGGGGTGGACCGGGGCAACCGGCCCCGGCGCGTCCTAGAACGACAATCCGGGCGTGTCGGCCCGGACCACCTCGGCGTGATCGGTAAAACGTCGCATGATCGGCAGCTTGAACTGCCGATCATGCGACGTTTTGCCGATCACGTGGCACGCACAACGGTGCCCGGAGAGACGGATCAGAGCGAGGTGAGGATCTCGCGCATCAGCGACGCCGTCTCGGACGGCGTCTTGCCGACCTTGACACCGACGGCCTCGAGGGCCTCCTTCTTGGCCTGCGCCGTGCCGGCCGAGCCGGACACGATGGCGCCGGCGTGGCCCATGGTCTTGCCCTCCGGCGCGGTGAAGCCCGCCACGTAGCCGACGACCGGCTTCGTGATGTGCTCCTTGATGTACGCGGCGGCCCGCTCCTCGGCGTCGCCGCCGATCTCGCCGATCATCACGATCGCCTGCGTCTCCGGGTCGTCCTGGAAGGCCTGGAGGGCGTCGATGTGCGTGGTGCCGACGATCGGGTCGCCGCCGATGCCGATGGCGGTGGAGAAGCCCAGGTCGCGCAGCTCGTACATCATCTGGTAGGTCAGGGTGCCCGACTTCGACACCAGGCCGATGGGGCCCTTGCCCGTGATGGTGTGCGGCGTGATGCCGGCCAGGGACTCGCCCGGGGTGATGATGCCGGGGCAGTTCGGCCCGATCATCCGGGTCTCCTTGCCCTCCAGGTAGGCCCAGACCTCGGCCGTGTCCTGGACGGGAACACCCTCGGTGATGACCACGAGCAGGGCGATGCCCGCGTCGATGGCCTCGATGGCGGCGTCCTTGGTGAAGGCCGGCGGCACGAAGACGACGGAGACGTCCGCGCCGGTCTCGGCCATGGCCTCCTTGACCGTGCCGAAGACGGGCAGCTCGACGCCGTTGCCCGCGTGGTCCTTGTGGGTGACCGTGGTGCCGGCCTTGCGGGCGTTGACGCCGCCCACGATCGTCGCGCCCGAGTCGAGCATCAGGGCGGTGTGCTTGGCACCCATACCGCCCGTGATGCCCTGGACGATGATCTTCGAGTCCTTGTTCAGGTAGATCGACATGTCTTGAGTTTCCTGCTCTTTCAGCGTCCGGGCGATCAGGCGTTGGCCAGCTCGGCAGCCTTGTCGGCGCCGCCGTCCATGGTGTCGGCAAGGGTCACGAGCGGGTGGTTGCGCTCCTGCAGGATCTGCCGGCCGAGGTCGACGTTGTTCCCGTCGAGACGGACCACGAGCGGCTTGGTGGCCGCGTCGCCCAGCAGGTCGAGCGCGCCGACGATGCCCTTGGCGACCTCGTCGCAGGCGGTGATGCCGCCGAAGACGTTCACGAAGACCGCCTTGACCTGCTCGTCGTTGAGGATGACGTCGAGGCCGGCGGCCATGACCTGCGCGTTGGCGCCGCCGCCGATGTCGAGGAAGTTGGCCGGCTTCACGCCGCCGTGCTTCTCGCCCGCGTAGGCGACCACGTCGAGGGTCGACATGACCAGACCCGCGCCGTTGCCGATGATGCCGACCGCGCCGTCGAGCTTGACGTAGTTGAGGTCGTTCTCCTTGGCCTTGGCCTCCAGCGGGTCCGCCGCGGCCTTGTCCTCGAGCGCCTCGTGATCCGGGTGCCGGAACGCCGCGTTCTCGTCCAGCGTCACCTTGCCGTCCAGGGCGACGATCTCCCCGTCCTCGGTGCGGACCAGCGGGTTCACCTCGACCAGGGTGGCGTCCTCGGCCTTGAAGACCGTCCAGAGCTTCTGGATGACGGCCGCAACGGGGGCCTTGAGCTCCTCGGCGAAGCCGGCGGTCTCCACGATCTCGGCGGCCTTCGCGGCGTCGATGCCCACGATCGGGTCCACGGCGACCTTGGCCAGCGCCTCGGGACGCTCGACGGCGAGCTGCTCGATCTCCATGCCGCCCTCGACGGAGCACATCGCGAGGTAGTTGCGGTTGGACCGGTCGAGCAGCACCGAGAAGTAGTACTCCTCGGCGATCTTGGCGCCCTGCGCGATCATCACGCGGTGCACGGTGTGGCCCTTGATGTCCATGCCGAGGATCTCCTCGGCCTTCTGCGCAGTCTCCTCGGGCGAGTGCGCCAGCTTCACGCCGCCCGCCTTGCCACGGCCGCCGGTCTTGACCTGGGCCTTGACCACGACGGTCCCGCCGCCCAGCTTCTCGGCGCCCTCACGAGCTTCCTCGGGCGTCGTCGCGACGACTCCGCCCAGCACGGGCACGCCGTGCTTCTCGAAGATATCGCGCGCCTGGTATTCGAACAGGTCCACCCTGCTGCGTCCTTCCATCGGGATGCGCCCCGCGATCGCCTGGATCGGCGAGGCCCGGCATGAGCGATGTCTCGACATCAAGACATCCCCGTACAGGGTAGCCCGCGGGCGGGACGCCGCATAAGCGAGCGCCCTGCGGCTCACGTCACGTGCGTGTGTCACATCCTTGGGGTCACACGTCAACCAGGGTTGACAACCTGGCGTAGCGTCAACCATAGTTGACGATATGACACAGAGCACCCTCGTCACCGCGGCGTCGGGCGACGATCCCGGCGACGGCCTGCGCGCCGTGCGTTCCCTCCGCGAACTCGCCGACCGGCTCGAGACGCTCCAGGTGGAGCGGGCCAGGTCCCTCGGCTGGTCGTGGCAGGAGATCGCCGAAGCGCTGGGCGTCAGCAAGCAGGCAGTCCACAAGAAGCACGGCAGGAGGATCTGATGTTCGAGAAGTTCACCAAGGAAGCCCGACAGGTCGTGGTCCACGCCCAGCACGTCGCGCGCGAGGAGCACTCCGGGTCGATCGACGGCCGCCACCTCCTGGTCTCGCTCGCCGAGTCCGACGGGCCTGCCGCCGGGGCCCTGACGGACGCCGGGCTCGACCCCGCGGAGGTCAGCACCAGCGTCCGCGGCGCGATCCGGGCGGGCGACCCCCTGGACGGCACGTCGCTCGCCGCCCTCGGCATCGACCTGGACGCCGTCCGCGCACGCACGGACGCGCTCTTCGGCGAGGGCTCTCTCGACCGCGCCGGGTCGTCGCGGCGCCTCTGGGCCCGGCGCAAGGCCACGGGTCACATCCCGTTCACCCCGGACGCCAAGAAGGCGCTCGAGCTCTCGCTCCGCGAGGCGCTCCGCCTCAAGCACCGCGGCATCGACAGCAGGCACCTCCTGCTCGGCCTCCTCCGCGACGAGAACGGCCCGGGCGCCCGCGCCCTGTCCGACGCCGGAGCGCACCCCGAGCGGCTGCGTCACCAGCTGGAGAACCTGGCCGCCTGAGAGCTTGGCGGGAGGTGTCGCCCGCTGTGCGAGGCCCTGGCACGCTCGGTCCCGGCGTCGGTCGGTGACGGAGCGGGCGACGGACCGGGCGACGGACCGGGCGACGAGAATTACCATCGGCTGCATGGGGGACGCCGGGGGGCGGAGCCTGCCGGCACGCGCCAAGGGCGCTGCCCGAGGGCTCGGGTCGTACGTCGGGTCCCGGAGCCTGAAGCAGAAGGCTCTCGGGGCGGGGGCGGGCGCCGTGCTGCTCAGCGCGCCGTTCGGCGGGCTGGCGGGCGCGCCGCCGCCCGGGCCCGCAGACCTCGCCGTCGGCGAGGCCGTCCGGGTGGGCCCTTTCGAGGTGACGCTCCGCGGCGCCACGACCCTCCCGTACGTGGGCGGCGTCGTGAACGCCGCCGAGACCAACCGCGTGCTCTGCGTCCTCGCGGAGGTCACCACGGTGGGCGACCGCCCCGAGTACGGCGTCACCCTCTCGGGTGCCGTCCGGCCACCGGCCGACGGCGGCGTGGTCGCCGTGGGCGAGGGCGGCGACTTCCCCCTCCGGGGCTCCGACGGCGCGGCACAGGCCGCGCTCGCCGTCGTGTCCGACGGCGCGGTGGAGTCCGGCAACCTCGACCGGCTCAACCCCGGGGTCACCTACACCGTGGTGCTCGCCTGGGAGCAGGAGGGCTCCTGGTCGGGCGACTCCGTCACGGTGACGCTCGACGGGCTGACATGGGTCGAGGAGGACTCGATCGGCCTCATGCCCCAGCGCTGGAACGACCTGGACGAGCCCGTGTACAGCGCCACCCTGCCCGTGGTGCCGGGGCTGCTGACGGTGGCGGAGCCGTGAGCCCGCTCGGCCGCGGCACGGCCGTCGCCGCCGCGGTGATCGCCGCGATGGCGCTCGGCCGGGTCGTGACCGAGACCTGGCCCGTGAACGACGTGACGACGGCGCCGTTCGTCCGGTCGGGCGCCGTGGCCGAGCCGGTCCGCACCGAGTACGCGACCATCACCGTGGACGGGGTCCGGGCGGCGCGGACCCTGGTCACGGGCGGCCTGTCGGAGCCTCCGGCAGCGACGGCGGGTGGCGTGTTCCTCGTCGCGGACGTCACGGTGCGCGCCACGCGCCGCACGGAGAACATCGACGGTCTCTACCTCGTGGACGCCGAGGGGCTCCGGCACGAGGGCACGGCCCGGGGCGGGTGCGCCACGGGCATGTTCGCGCCCGCGGGGGTCGACTGGCACGCCATGGCCTGCTTCGACGTGGCGCCCGACGTGCTCGAGGGCGCGTACCTCGTCGTGGCTCGCGGCGGGGGCGACCTCGACGGCTACTACCAGGCGCGCGACGAGGTGGTGCACGTGGATCTGGCCCTCACCGCCGACCGGGCGGCCCAGCTCGCGGCGTCGACCGAGACCTACGCGACCTGGCTGCCCGGGCCTGAGCCGTACGACACCCGGCCGTGGTCCCCCGAGCGGGAGGCGCCATGACGGCGGGAGGCGACCAGCACCGCCGTCGGGCGGCGACGTGGTGGCGGCGCAACCGGGTCTGGCTCGTCCTCGTGCCCGTGGCGGTGGTGGCCGGGCTCGGCGCAAGCTCCTACCGCCTGCAGGACTTCTGGTGGGAGGCCGACCTGCGCCACCGCCTCGCGCACGCCGCCCCCGGGGATCCCGCGCGGTACACGGACTCGTACGAGGACCCGTTCACGTTCGAGACGGTGACGACGGACTTCCGGGTCCGGCTGGAGGGGCTGTCGCCCGCCACCCTCGTGCCACGGTGGAACGACGACCCCCTGCCCGTACCGGAGGGGTCCGACGGCTACCGGGTGACGCTGGCGTTCGAGCGCGCGGGCGAGTCGAACCTGTACGGCTGCCAGGTGATCCTCGTGGACACCGACGGGAACCGGTACGGCGACGGCGATCCGTTCCGGCAGATGCCGCAGTGCCACCCGGCCGGCGACGACGGGTCGGTCGAGCTGGAGACGCCCCGCACTCCCTGGTCCGCCGCGCCCGTGGTGGTGACGGCGGCGGGCGCCGAGATCACCCAGGTGTGGGTCACGATGGACGGGAGCAACCGTTACGTGTCGCTCGAGGTGCCCTGAGGCTCCGGCTCCGGCTCCGGCAGCGCGGGGGCCGGCGCGGCCCTCGCGGCCGGCGTCCGCGGCGTCACGAACCACTCGACCGCTGCGGCGAGCATCGGCGCGGTGAGGGCCATGCTCAGCGCGAGCCCCACCGCGCTCTCCCACGGCACGAACGCCCGGAACGTCTCCGCGGGCACCGGCCCGACGAGCACCCGGGCCACCTCGGACACGATGGCGGGGAGCCGGATCACCACGAGGAACGTCAGGCAGAACGCGAGCATCGGCAGGAGGCCCGCGTTGCCCAGCATCCGCAGGCCGTTCCAGAAGGCGACCCACCGGCCGCGCAGGTCCGTCGTGAGGGAGCCTGCGGCCCGGCGCACGGGCTCGGGCACGATGGCGAGCCGGTCGAGGAGCGGGTGCTGGAGCGGCGGCGCGGGCATCAGGCGGTGGCCCAGCACGACGGCGCCCACCGTGAGCCACGCGACCGGGACCACGACGACGGCGTCCAGCGAGCCGAGCAGCCCCAAGGCCCAGGACGTGAACGCACGGACGGGGTCCGTGAGCGGGCCGAGCAGCTCCGTCGCCTGTGTGTACACCTCGGTCAGGTCCTGGACGGCGCGACGCGTGAGGAACCAGTCGCGCAGGTTCTCCTGCTGGGCGGCGAGGAACCTCGCGGCCTGCCCGGTCCAGTAGACCTCGACGAGCGCACCGACGAAGGCCAGCGCGAGGAACCGCGTCCGCAGCTCGAACCGGCCGAGCGCCCACCGCACCACCCAGGCGAGACCCACGAGCCCGAGCAGCACGGGGATCGACGTGATGGCGAGCCGGGACGTGAAGTCGGTGCCGCCCTGCGTGAAGGTCTGGTTGAACTCGTCCCATGCGGCCTCGTTGGTGAACCGGTCCCGGTCCGCCGCCAGCAGCCCGTACGAGGAGTACACGGCCAGGAACGGGACGAACACGCTCACCATGACGTCGACCAGGCGGCGAGGCCGGTGCTCGGTGGGCTGGTCCGGCGCGGTGGCCGACATCGCCGCATGCACGCCGGGGAGGGACGCGCCGAGGATCCGCAGCATCGCGATCATCGGCAGGAGGTACCCGAGCGGGGCGAGCAGGAGGAGCATCTGCGCGAGCGCCGGGACGTGGTCGCTCACCTCGACCGCCGCCCAGACCGCCCCCGAGCGGACCGCGACGCCGGTGAACGCCAGGACGACCAGCGCCGGCCAGTGGCCCGCCACCAGGCGGGCGGCCAGCACGAGGACCCGCGGGACGTCCCGCAGGTGCCCGGTCGTCGTCAGATCGGTCGTGACCATCACCGACATGATCACCGCGCGACGGCGGGGGCGCCTGGGGGCGGCGGGCAAACCACGCATACGTCGCGGGTCGCTACGATCTGGCGCCATGAAGCATGCCCGAAACGCGGACGCCGATCTGGTGCTCCGCCTGCTCCACGCCGTGGCCGACGCCGTCGTCGACGGCATGTCCACGACCCAGCGGGTCGTGGTTGGAGGGATCGCGGGAGTCTTCGCCCTCACCCCCTTCGGCGCCTGGGACGCGGTGGTCGTCGAACCGGAGCCGCTCGTCGCCGGGGAGGAGATCGAGGTTGGCCCCTTCGACCTGACGGTGGTGCGAGCGGTCGTCGCCGACGAGCTGGGCTTCGTCAAGCCGCTCGAAGAGGGCAACCGCCTGCTTGCCGTCGTGGTCGAGGTGTCGAACCAGGGCGAGAAGCCTGCGCATCAAGGAACGCTCGTCGACGCCATCCCCCCGCCGGCGGACGCCGGGATCGTTCCGCGCGACACGCAGGAGCTGCTGCCTACGGTCCTCGGCGTGGCGGACGCCACCTCCGTCGACGTGTTCAACCCAGGGCTGCCCTACCGGATGGCACTGATCTGGGAGCAGGACGGTGCGTGGGCGCAGGACGAGATCACCGTCGACGTCGCCGAGCTGACCTGGATCGAGGAGGACACCACGTTCCAGCTGGACGACCAGCGGTGGTTCGCGTACGGCGAGGTGCTCTACCGCGGCAGGCTCGCCGTGGAGACGGGGAATGATCAATGAGCCACTCCGGTCGGCGCGTCACCTGGCGCAGCACCACGCTCCTCGTCGTAGCCTTCGGCGCCGCGTGCGCCCTCGTCAACGTGATGCCCCAGGGCACGATCCTCGAGCAACCGTTCCTGGTCGACGGGCACGTCGGCGAGACCCTCGACCTCGACTACGCCGAGCTCACCGTGACCGAGGTCCGCACGGCGGACACCCTCGCATCGTCCCAGCCGGCTGTGGCCGCAGGTACCTTCCTGGTCATCGACGCGACGTGGGAGGCCACAGAGGGAGAGACGTACTTTGCGGGCGCCGAGGTGGTCGACTCCCAGGGGCGCACCCACTGGCCCACGAGCCGGGGCGGGTGCACCGAGGGGACGGGCTCCCAGCCGGGATACGCCTGGCGGACCACCTACTGCTTCGACGTGCCGCGCGACGCGCTGGCGGGCGCGACGGTCCGGCTCGCCCGGGGTACGCACGTCCACGACGACCAGGCGGGCCAGCGGCGCGACGCGGTGGCCGTCGTCGACCTCGGCATCACCCGGCAGGAGGCGGACGAGCTCTGGGAGGCGACCGACGAGATCGACGTCGACGCGCCAGGGTTCGCCTCCGCGACGACGAACGCTGACGAGGAAGGCGAAGGATGACGACCCTGCCCGAGAACCCGGTCGAGGCGCCGGCCGCGGTGGGCTGGTGGCGTCGGAACGCGGTCTGGCTGGTGCTCCTGCCGGTCGCGCTCGTCGTGGCCGCGGGGGCGTCGTCGTTCCGCATCTGGGCTTTCTGGTGGCCGAACGGCCTGCACCACGAGATCCAGCACGTCGGGGCGGGCGAGACGGCCCGCCACTCCGAGGAGTACTACGACGTCGGCTTCCAGGTGCCCGAGCGGGCCAACACCTGGGTACAGCGCGACGTCGAGGTCGAAGTCCTCTCCGTGACGCGGGTGGACGAGCTGCCGGAGCCCGACTACGGCGACCCGGTCCCGGTGCCCGACGGCGCAGTGCCGTACCTGGTGAGTCTTCGCCTCGCGGCGGTGCCCCGGACCGACCTCGCGCTCTGCACGATCGTGCTGCTGGGGGACGACGGCGCGCGCTACGGCGAGAAGAGCCCCGACGTGCTGGGCAGCTCGAACCGCTGCTTGCCCCCCGACGCCGACGACCCCCTCAGCACCGAGCCGGAGTGGAGCATCACCTCGCCGATCCTGGTCGACGAGGACGCCGTGATCACCGAGGTGCGGTTCGGGTTCGGCGGACCTGGTTACGTGACGTTCGACGTGCCGTAGCCGGGCAGGAGGCCCGCCGGAAGGGGCGCGTGACCGCGCGCCGGCCCGGATACCGGCGGCGCTACCGGCGGCGCTACCGGCGGCCGGGGGTACCGGACGTGCGTGACGTCGTCGATCTCGTCGGTCGCGTCGGTGCGGTCGTCGGCCGGAGCGTCGGCCAGGGGGCCGGTCGGGGCGTCGGCCGGGGCGGCCGGGGCGGCCGGACCGCCCCCCGCGTCGGCTCTGTCGTCGTCGGGTACCGCGAGGCCCCGCTCGACCAGCGCGTCCACCGAGGCCGCGATCAGCACCGCCGCGAGCACCATCGCGATCACGAGCCCGGCGCCCACCTCCATCGCGGAGAACGTCGTCCAGGTCGTGGTCTCGACGGGGCCGCCGATACCCCGCACGAGCCAGCCGACCCCGGCGGTGGCGCGCATGGCCAGGAGGTAGCCCAGGACAAAGAGAACGATCGGGCCGAGACCCCCGCGCCCGATGAGCCGTATCCCCTGCCACAGCGCGCTGAACCGGGCGCGCAGGTCCTCCGTGAGGGACGCGAGGATCTCCCGGATGCCCGCGGGCAGCCACCCGAGCCGGTCGAGGATCCGGTGCTCCGTGGACGGCGGGTCCATCAGCTTGTGCCCCAGCACCACGGCGCCGATCGCGAGCCAGGCGAGCGGCGCGACGAGCGCGACGTCGACGGACTCGATCGCGGTGCCGAGAGCCGTGCTCGCCATGCCGAGGACGGCCTCGACGTCGGGCCCGACACGCTCCTCGACGGTACCGAAGGCCGCCGTCGCCGTCGCCACGAGCTGGCGTTCCTCAAAGAAGGGCTCCAGCTTGATGCTCAGACGCTCGAGGTGGGCCGCAGCCTGTCCGGTCCAGTAGATCTCCATGCACCCGCCGAGGATGGCGAACCCCAGGAACCGGACCTTGCTCTCGAGGAGGCCGAGCAACCACCTGAGCACGAACACCCCGATCACGATCGCGATGAGGGTCGGCCCGTCGAGAACACCGATGCGGCTCCCGGGGTCGAACTGACCCTCGGCGGCGAACAGGTCGTTGAAGAGCTCGTCGGCGGACACCTCGTTGATGAACCGCGCGCGGTCCGCCTGGAGGTTGCCCTCGACCTCGTAGATCAGGAGAAACGGCACGAGGACCGACAGGGCGACGTCGATCAGCCGCCGCTCGCGTCGCTCGGAGGGCAGCATCGGCGCCTGAGCGGCACGTGCCCGGGCGAGGTTCGGCAAGGAGCGGGAGCAGATGAGCAGCATCGCGACGACCGGCACGAGATATCCCAGCGGGGCGACGATCAGCAGGATCTGCGCCACGGGCGAGTTCCACTGGCTCAGCTCGACGGCTCCCCACAGCGCCCCGTTGCGCACCGCCACGCCGAGCAGGCCCAGCACGACGAGCGCGGGCCAGTGCGCGCCGAGCAGACGGCCGGCACGGAAGAGGACGGACAGAGACTCACGCATGCCGCACATGATGCCGTAACGGACACCCCACCCTGCGCTGGGCCTCCTCGCCGAGGTAGTGCGCTCGTCCTCGTCCGGGGGTGGCGATGGTCATCGCCACCCCGGACGAGCGCACTATCTCGGCGAGAAGGCCAACAGCGGAGCGGGTCAGTGCACCGTGATCGCGTCCAGCCGGTGCGTGCCTCCGTTGAGGAACACGTTGACGCCGTGGACCGTGCCCACGAGCGCCTGGCACTCCGGCGACAGCGTGGTCAGGTCGACCACCACCTCCCCGGGCTCCTGCACCCAGCCGGCCTGGCCGGTCTCGCACCAGGTCCAGTCGGGGCCGAGCTGGAGCGCCACCTTGGTGTCGAAACCGGTGGTCGCGGCCACGTCGAGCCGGAGCTCGGTGCGACCGGTGAGGTCGATCCCACCGGGTCCGGACACCCACGCCCCGTCGGTCCCGGCCTCGACGACCAGGAGGCCGCCGGACGCCGACGCCGTCCCGTTCGACCAGCTCGGCACCGCCCAGCCCTGGTCACCGGACTCGAAGTCGGCGATGACGGCAGGCTGGAGCGGCGACGGCAGCGCGTCGAACCGGAACAGCATCGCGGTGAGCGCGGACCGCTTCACGGTGTAGCCCACCCCGAACCACGTCGACGACGGCGTCGGCACCACGCCGGTTCCCACCGCCCAGGCGACGGCCTCCGCGGAGGCGGCCGGGACGTCGTCGTACACCGTGGTGACGTCCGTGGCGGGCGAGCCGTAGAGGCGCCAGAACGCCTCGGCGACCGCGAGCTTGGTGGCCCCGGCGCGGGGCGCGGCGTGGTCGGCGATGTCGCCCTCCGGGTCGTACGCGCGCAGGAGCGCCGCCAGCTCGCCCGCCTTGACGGCGCGCGTCGGGTAGAAGCGGCCGCCTCGGTCGCCCCAGCCCACGGCCGATGCCAGGCCTTCCTCGGCGAGCCACTCGATCGCCTCGTACTCGGGCATCGTGCGCGGCGTGTCGCGGAAGACGGGCGGCGGCGGGGTGCCGAGCACGGCCTTCAGGTCGTCGACGACGATCGCGCCCGACGTGGCACCGCCCTCGGCGGCGTTGACGTACACGTTGAACTGGCTGACGTTCTCGAGGTCGTCCTGGGTGATCCGCCGGTCGGCGTTGGCGGTGTCCCACGGCGCCGGGCGCCAGTCCGCGAACGGGATGGTCGCCACGTACGGCGCGTCCCCGGCGAGCGAGGGGTACGCCTCGTACGAGACGCCGCCCGCGACGAGCTGCAGCACGAGCTTGTTGCCCGACGTGTCGGGGTCCACCCAGAGGGAGAAGTCCCAGTTGCCGGACCAGTCGGCGCCCACCTGGCGGCCAACCCCCGTGTACGACTGGCCCGCGAAGTCGTAGGCCAGGCGCATCGCGTTGCCGCCTGACCCGACGGAGCCGCCCGCGGCGGCCTGCTCGAGCGTGATCGTGTTGGCGTTGTACTGGACGTACTCGGCGCGCAGCGCGATGTTGTCGCCGTAGCCCTCGAAGTCGTCCATCACTCCGGGCGGGAAGACCGGCTTGGGCCCGAGGACCACCGCCGACGGCACGGTCACCTCGCCGGACGCGGTGACGACATGGAGGGTCAGGGCGCGGGTGGCGTTGCCCAGCTCGTCGGCGGGGACCGCCCACTCGCCGGTCCACCACAGCTCGCCCGCAGCGGGCGGGGTGAGCTCGACCTCGCCCACGGCACCACCCACCGTCACAAAGGCCCGCTCGGCATCGATGCCCGAGATGGTGGCGCGCAGCGTCGTCGGCCCGGAGGCGACCCGTGAGCCGTCCGACGGCGACGCGAGGTGCGCCACCGGGGACGCCGCCACGGGCGCGGTGACGGCGTCGAAGGCGCCCTCGACCTCGTCCGCGAAGTAGGTGTAGGGGTCCGCGTGGAACGCCTGGAAGTCGGGCAGCATCTCGCCCTCGGTGGGCGTCCACGGGGTGTTCGACCCGCCGAAGTTGGCCCACGTGAGCATCCACGCGCTGCGCGAGGCGCGCGGGTCGGCCTTGATGGCGGCGAGGAGGTCGGTGAACCAGGACGTGTTGGCGTTCTCACCGTCGGGCTTCATGCCGCCCGTCGGCCCGGTCTCCGTGAAGGCGCTGATCTTGCCGCGCGCGTCCGCGACGTCCGCGATCATGCCGAGGTCAGCCACGACGGTGGCGAGGCGGGCCGCCGAGGCGCCCGAGTCGTCGTAGTAGTCGTAGCCCAGCACGTCGACGAACTCGTCGCCCGGGTAGGTGCGCAGGTACGTCTCCGCGTCGCCGCCGAAGGTGCCGTTGGGCGACCAGGAGTACAGCAGGTTGTTGATGCCCTTGACGTCGCGCAGGTACTCCACCGTGAACCGGAAGAGCTCCTTGAACTCGCCGGGCGTGCCGTAGGCGGCGCCCCACCAGAACCACGACCCGGAGTTCTCGTGCCAGGGCCGGAAGACGATCGGGATGTGGTTGCCCTCGGCGTCGCGCGCGTTGTCGGCCGCGAGCGCCACGAGGTCCAGGTACGCGCGCAGGTCGGCGTTGTGCGAGCCGCCCGGCAGGACGGCGCGCAGCGTGTCGCCGGAGGTGTCGTAGAAGTCGCCGCCGGTGACGGGGTTCTCCATGTGCATCGACAGGGTGCTGATGCCGCCGAGGTCGTGCGCCTCGCGGATGCCCTGGGCCAGCAGCAGCGCGTTCTGGTCCCGGGGTCCCCCGTAGACGCCGGGCTTGATGTTCCCCTCGATGACGAGGGTGTCGAAGCCGAAGACGGCCGGGTGGTCGCCCGTCGCGGCGAGGACGTCCGACGAGACGCCGTCGGGCTCGGTGAACGTCTCGCCCACGTCGTTCGTGTGCTGGTGCCCGAACAGGATCCCCTGGCCGCGCACGTCGCGCAGGTACGCGAAGAGGCTCCGCGTCTCGGGGGTCGCGTCGGCGTCGACCAGGTCGACGGCCGGGTCGGTGATCGGGACCGGCACGGCGGCCGCGGTCGTCGCGAGCGGCACCACGCCGAAGCCCGTCACGGCGAGGGCGGCCAGCCCGGCCATCAGCTTCTTGGCGCCCGGCATCCTGGTGCCCGACGCCGGAGCGCGGCCTGGTCTGTCGGGTGCGGTCAGGCCCGGCGCGGCCGGGCGGTCGTCACGTGCACGGGAAAAGGGGCTCAACGCCGAACCTCCGGGTCACCTCGCTGACCGGCGTCGGCGCCGGCCGCATCGGGATGGGACCGGCCCAATCTAGCGTCCGAGAGTTACTAAGGTAAGTGGCTGAAGTGATCCCGAATCGTTTAAGCGGGTGGAGGTCAGCGCATCGACAGGTTCCGGAACGTCCGCTCCACGAGGTCCGTGTACGCGGCGATCCCCTCCATGTTCGGGTGCGTGCTGTCCGAGTGGAGCAGGCCCGGCACCTCCCGCGTGAGCGCGTTCCAGTCCGCGACGGCCACGTTGGGCCGTCCCTCGGCGAGCGCGGCGAGCTGCGCGTTCGCGTCGGGCACCCAGTAGCTGATGCCCACCACGTTCACGAGCACCACCTGCCGGTCGGGCCCGATCCGGTCGAGCGCAGCCTTGGCGGCGTCCACGGAACCGTCCCGCTGGAAGCCGGCATTGGTGCCGAAGGCGAGGATCACGCGGTCCCGGAGCGTGCCGTCCGCCGCCGCAGCCTCCACGAGCGCCGGCGCGTCGGCCCACGTGCGGTTGGGCACGGCGTCGATGGCGGCCTCCGGATAGCGGTTCAGCAGGGCGGGCACAGCCGCCGAGAGCACGGAGTCGCCGAACGCGCTGAGGTCGCCGCCCGGGTCGGACGAGGGGTCCGCGGCCCGCACGGCGCGCCGCGTGATCGGGCCCTCGCCCGCCGTGGAGCCCTCGTCCGACGGCGGGAGCGCGGCCGGGTCGGACGTCGGGTCCGCGGGCCGGCCCTCGCCTTCGCCTGCGTCGCCCGCCACGCCCGCCGGCGTCCGGAGCCCCGCGAGGCCCTGCGCGACGGCGTCCTCTGCGGCCGTGCGCTCCGGCGCCGTCGCGACCGCGGTCCCCGTCCCCACGACGGCGAGCACCACGGCGGCGAGGGCGACGCGCGGAGCCAGCCCGACGGCGTCGGGCACCCGGGCGCTGCCCAGCAGGGCCGCCACCCGCTCCGCGAAGGCGCGCCAGGCACCGCGGAAGCCGAGGGTGCGGACCGGCATCTCGACGAAGCGGTACGAGAGCGCGGAGAGGCCGAACGTCACCGCGAGCGCCACCACGGCGCCCAGCCACCACCGGGCCGTACCGAGCTGTGCGCCGACCATCGCGTCCACCACGCGGATCACCGGCCAGTGCCAGAGGTAGATGCCGTAGGACCGCTCCCCCACCCACTCCAGCGGCCGCACCTCGAGCGCCCGGACGAACGGCGTCGCCGGTCCCGCGCACACCGCGACGAGCAGCGCCCCGAGCAGCGAGGCGGTCACCAGCCCGCCGCGGTACGTCAGCACGGAGTCTGCGCGCAGGGCCGTGAAGAGGAACCCGAGGGCCACCAGGGCGAGGGGGGGCGCGTACAGGGCGACCCGGCCCGTCAGGAGACCGCCGGGGCGTTCGCCCGGGCGACGGCGCGCGAGGTGGAAGGCGAGCGCCGCCCCCAGGAGGAGGCCGAAAGCGTGCGTGTCGGTTCCGTAGTAGACGCGGGTCGGGTCCGCGCCCGGCACGACCAGCAGGGCCATGAGGAGGGCCGACGCCGCGGCCAGCCCCGCGACGACACGGGCCCGGACCGCCGTCGAACGGACCGCGACGAGCAGGAGCACCAGGGCGAGTGGCCACAGCAGGTAGAACTGCTCCTCGATGGCGAGGGACCACAACGGCCGCAGCAGCTCGGGCGACGTCTCGTCGAAGTAGTCGGTCCCCGCGCCGATCTCGAGCCAGTTCGTGCTGAACGTGAGCGCGCCGAGGACCTGGCGTCCGATGCCGACCGTCAGGTCCGGCTCTGCGAGCCGCGCCACCGGCACCGACACGAGCACCACGAGGATCAGGGCCGGAAGCAGCCGCCTGGCTCGGCGCAGCCAGAAGCGCGGCAGGTCGATCCGACGGCGGCGCGCCACCTCCCGCAGGAGCAGCGTCGTGATGAGGAAGCCGCTGACCACGAAGAACAGGTCCACGCCGAGGAAGCCGCCGGGGAGCCACAGCGGCGCCAGGTGGAAGACCACCACCGCGAGGACGGCGATGGCGCGCAGGCCGTCGAGACCGCGGACCCGGGACGGGTCGCGCGGGGTCGCGCGGCGGGCG
Source organism: Antribacter gilvus (assembly GCF_003946865.1). GTDB lineage: Bacteria > Actinomycetota > Actinomycetes > Actinomycetales > Cellulomonadaceae > Antribacter > Antribacter gilvus. Next base: position 757,225 of record NZ_QXTH01000001.1, on the reverse strand, counting down.
CCGGTGTGCTCGGTCTCCTGCCGCGCGGGTCCGGGACGCGCCGGTCCGGGATCGTCGCGAGAACCGGCTGCGGTGCCGATCGTGTCGTCGTGCTGCGACTGCATGCCCGGACGGTACCCGCACACCGTTGCCCGTTCGAACTCGCCCCGCTGGCCTGTCCGGAACGCCCGAATCCCCGCCTTCGCGGGCCGCCCCACCGACGCCGAGGTAGTCACCTCGTCCGACGAAGTCACTACCTCGGCACCGCTCGTCTCGCCCAGGTAGTCAGTTCGTCGGACGAGGTGACTACCTCGGCATCGCGGAGGGGTCAGCCCGCGGTCAGGTCCACGACCACCTTGACGTCGCCGTCCTGGGCCGCGAAGGCCTCCGGCGCCCGTTCCAGCGGGACGCGCCGGGTGACGATCCCGCGCAGCCAGTCCAGGTCGGCCTGGGCGAGCGCCTCGGCGGCGCCGTGGAAGTGGCTGAGGTTGGCGTTGACGGTCCCGACCACCGCGTCGTTCTCGAGCACGAGCTCGCGGTTGATCGCGCCGGCGTCGACCCGGAGCCGCCGGCCTGCGGACGTGACGCCGGTCAGGCAGGTGACGCCGTAGGTGCCGGTCGCCGCGATCGCGTCGAAGACGACGGAGCTGGCGCCGGTCGCCTCGATGACGACGTCAGGCCGGGCCTTGGCAGCGACGTCGTCCACGGAGGACGCGTGGTAGGTGGCGCCCAGCGCCCGGACGAGGTCCGGCTTGGGTCCGTCGGCGACCCGGTCGAGCACGTGCACGTCCAGCCCGCGCTGCACGCCGACCAGCGCGGCGAGCAGCCCGATGGGCCCCGCTCCGGTGACCAGGGCGGTCTCGGGCTCGAACCAGGAACGCTCCCCGACGGCGAACACCTGCTCCCACGCCTTCACCACCACGGTGGTGGGCTCGAGCAGCATCCCGACGTCCTCGAGGGACCCGTCCAGGCCGACGGCGTAGTCCGCCTCGACCGTCCAGAGCTCGCTCGCACAGCCGTCCAGCTCCTTGATCCCGCGCTCGGTGAAGCGGCCGTTGCGGCACATGTCGAAGAAGCCCCGCGCGCAGGCCCCGCACGGCACCGGGTCGGGCCGGCGGACTACGCCAACCACCAGGTCTCCTGGCGAGAAGCCACTGCCCTCCGGCGCCTGCCGGACGCGCCCCAGCGACTCGTGGCCGAGGACGAGCCGGTCGCGCCCCGGAGGCGCCGAGCCGTACTCCCCGTCCGCGATCTCACGGTCGGTGCCGCACACGCCGACGGCGACTCCCTCGACGAGCAGCTCTCCGTCGGCCGGGACCGGGTCCGCGACCTCCGTCACCTCGAGCGAACCGGGCTTCCTGGGGGCGACCGTCAGGGCTCTCACCCCTCGAGTCTCGGCGCGCATGGACACTCACGCACCCGGGTTCCTGGGGCTCAGAGCTTGGTGACCACCGTGTACTTCAGCGCGATCCGCTTGGTCCCGGCGCTACCGAAGTCGATCTTGACCACGGCATTGGGCTCCACGTCCACCACGCGGCCGAGACCGTAGGCGTCATGGGTCACGCGGTCGCCCACCGCCAGAGCGGGGATCTCGACGTCCTTGCGGACGTTGACGGACCCGAAGCGCGCCCCGCCGGACGACGCCCCGCCAGTAGCCGCACCGGGACGGGACCCGAAGCCCGACCCCTCGCTGCGACGCGGCGCCCGCGCGCTCGCCCCGGACCCACCCGAGGCACCAGAGCCCGAGCCGGACGTTCCCGAGCGGCTGCCCGACCAGCCGTTCCCGCGCCCGCCACCCCACGACGACGCGCCGGACCGGATCGCCTGGGTCGACGACTCGCGCCGCCGCCAGTCCCACAGCTCCTCCGGGATCTCGTCGAGGAACCGGCTCGGCGGGAACTCGTTCGCCATCCCCCACGCCGCCCGCACCGCCGACCGCGACACGTACAGCCGCTCCCGCGCCCGGGTGATGCCCACGTAGGCGAGCCGGCGTTCCTCGGCCAGCTCCGCGTCGTCGTGCAGCGAGCGCATGTGGGGGAAAGTGCCGTCCTCCAGACCCGTGAGGAACACCACCGGGAACTCCAGGCCCTTGGCGGTGTGCAAAGTCATGAGGGTGACGACGCCCTGGTCGTGCTTGTGGGCCTCGGCCTCACCGTCGGCCACGTCCTCGTCGGGGATCTGGTCGCTGTCCGCGACGAGCGACACCCGCTCCAGGAAGTCCGCGAGGCTGCCCTCAGGGTCGGACTCGCCGAACTCGACGGCGACGGCGTGCAGCTCGGCGAGGTTCTCGACGCGGGACGCGTCCTGCGGGTCGTCCGACGCGCGCAGCTCCGCCAGGTACCCCGTGCGGTCCAGGACCGCGCTGAGGATCATCGCGGGCGACGCGCCGTCGTCGACCAGCTCTCGCAGACCGGCCATGAGCTCCCGGAAGCCCACCAGCGGCTTGAGCGTCCGCGTGGTCATCCCGGGGATGTCCTCGGCCTGCTCCAGGGCTGCGCCGAACGAGATGCGCTCCCGTTCCGCGCGCGCCGCGACGAGCGCCTCGGCCCGGTCGCCCAGGCCGCGCTTGGGGACGTTCAGCACCCGGCGGACGTTCACGTCGTCGTCCGGGTTCGCAAGCGCCCGCAGGTACGCGACGGCGTCCTTGACCTCGCGGCGCTCGTAGAAGCGCGTGCCGCCCACCACCTTGTAGGGCAGGCCGACGCGGATCAGGATCTCCTCGAGGGCGCGCGACTGGGCGTTGGTGCGGTAGAAGACCGCCACGTCGCCCGGCCGGACACCTTCCGTGTCGCCGAGCCGGTCGATCTCCTCGGCGACGAACCGGGCCTCCTGGTACTCGTCGTCCGCCACGTAGCCGATGACCCTGGCCCCGGCCCCCGCGTCCGTCCACAGGCGCTTGGGCTTGCGGTCCCGGTTGCGTGAGATCACCGCGTTGGCCGCCGTCAGGATGTTCTGCGTCGAGCGGTAGTTCTGCTCCAGCAGCACCGTGGTGGCGTCGGGGTAGTCGGCCTCGAACTCGAGGATGTTGCGGATCGTGGCCCCACGGAAGGCGTAGATCGACTGGTCTGCGTCGCCCACCACCGTGAGCTCCGCCGGGTCCAGCGCCACGGCCTGCGGGTTCTCGCCGGCGTGCGCCGCCGCGGAGTCCTCGGTGACGCCGGCGAGCTCGCGCACCAGCACGTACTGGGCGTGGTTGGTGTCCTGGTACTCGTCCACGAGGATGTGCCGGAACCGGCGCCGGTAGTGCTCCGCCACGTTGGGGAACGCCTGCAGCAGGTTGACGGTGGTCATGATGATGTCGTCGAAGTCGAGCGCGTGCGCCTGCGTCAGACGCGCCTGGTAGCGCGTGTAGACGTCCGCGAGGACCTGGTCGAACTCGGGGACCTTCGCCCCTCGCTCGGCCTGCCCCTCCTCCGTGGCCCGCGCCCCCGACTCCAGCGCGTACGTCTCGGGGTCCACCAGCTCGTTCTTCAGGTCGCTGATCTTGTTGGCGAGCCCGCGCGCCGGGTACTTCTTGGGGTCGAGGTTCAGCTCTCGCGTGACGAGGGTGATGAGGCGCTGGCTGTCCGCCGAGTCGTAGATGCTGAAGCTCGACCGCAGGCCCAGCGTCGATGCCTCGCGGCGCAGGATCCGCACGCAGGCCGAGTGGAACGTGGACACCCACATGCGCTTCGCTGCCGGGCCCACCAGGCTCTCGACACGCTCACGCATCTCCGCGGCGGCCTTGTTCGTGAACGTGATGGCAAGGATCTCGCCAGCTCGCGCCCACCCGGTCGCCAGCAGGTACGCGATGCGGTGCGTCAGCACCCGCGTCTTGCCCGACCCGGCGCCCGCCACGATCAGCAGCTGCCCGCCCTCGTGCACCACGGCCAGCCGCTGCTGCGGGTTGAGGCCGTCGAGGAGCTCGTCGGGGTCCAGGTGGGCGAACGCCCCGCCACGAGCGCGCGGCGCGTCCTCGTGCGGCAGGCCCGCGAGCCACTCGGGCTCTGCCGGTACGGCCGCCTCGCCCGGGTCCCCGTGCTCGTCGTCCCACCTCGGGGCGGTGCGCGGCAGGCGCGACTCGTCGCCCGGCGGAACCGGAAGGTTCAGGCCGGGAAGAGGCAGGGAGTCGAAGAGCGAAGTCATCGGCACAAGCCTAGGCGTCCTCACCGACACCGAGGCCCACGGCGCGGAGACTCACCGGCGGCGGCGCATCGGCGTGTGCGGTATGCCGTCCTCGAGGAACTCCGGCCCGTCGGGCTCGAAGCCGTGCTTGCCGTACCAGCCGGCCAGCGGCGACTGGGCATCGAGGACCACGTCCCGCCCGTCGCCGTGCGCCTCCACATGGGCCAGCGCGGCCTGCATCAGCTCGTCGGCGAGGCCACGGCCCCGTGCGGACAGGTCGAGAGCGACCCGCCCGACGCGCCACACGGCGCCGTCGTCCAGCACGCGGGCGGTGCCGATCACGCGGGCTGCCGCCGGGCGGCCCGGCACGCTGCCGGGGACACCGGCAAGGAGGACGACCTGGCGCGTAGCCGGCTCCAGGTCACGGCCGTCGAGGTCGTGGTACGGGCAGTCCTGCTCGACGACGAACACGTCCTGCCGCAGCTTCCAGACCCCGTAGGCGACGACGGGGTCGAGGTCCGCGAGGGCTGCGACGAGGATCTCGGAGGTGTCTGTCTGCACCCGCCGATGGTCCCACGCGGCCGCACGTCAGGAGGTACTGCGCAAGATCGGCTGCCGCGACCGGGTCCAGCTCGTCGTCGCGGCGTACGAGGCGGGCCTGGTCCGGCCGGAGCGGACACGGCCGTCCTGACCGCACCGGGCTCGCTGGCGTGCGCGCGAGGCTGCTTCCAGGTCCGCCTCACGATCCTGAGGCGGACCTGGAAGCAGTCTGGCGCGCACACCAGGCGGCTACACCGGCAGGTACCGCTTCCACCAGTCGAGGATGACCTCGAACCGCTCGACCCGGTGCCGCGGGCGGCCCGAACGGGACAGCTCGTGGTTCTCGCCCGGGAAGATGACGAGCTCGGTCTGGACGCCGTGCCGCTTGAGCGTGGCGTAGTACCGCTCGGCCTGAGACAGGGGGCAACGCAGGTCCTGCTCGGAGTGGAGCACGAGCGTGGGCGTGCGGACCTGGTCCGCCACGGCCTGCGGCGACTGTGCCGCCACGGCCTCGGGCGTGGTCCCCACGTACTCCTGGCCGAAGAACCAGCCGATGTCGCTCGTCCCGAAGAACACCTCGGGGTCGAGGAACCCGCGCTCGACGATCGCGCCGGCGAACCGGTGGTCGTGCGCGATGGTCCACGCGGTGAGGTACCCGCCGTACGACCCGCCGAGCACGCCGGTCCGCGTCCCGTCCAGGCGCGGTTCGGAGGCGACGGCGCCGTCGAGGAAGTCGAGCACGTCGTGCAGGTCCACGGTGCCCATCGCCTGCCGGATCGCCCGGCCGTGCGCCTCGCCGTACCCGGCCGACCCGCGCGGGTTGCAGTACACGACCGCGTACCCGGCGTCGACGAGCACCTGCGTCTCGTCGAAGAGCGCCACGCCGTACGAAGCGAACGGCCCGCCGTGGATCATCAGCAGGGTGGGGTGCGGACCCTCGCCCTCGGGCACGGCGACCCAGCCGTGCACCGGGTAGCCGTCGCGGCCCGTCACCGTCAGCTCGGTGGGGAGCACCACGCCCGCCTCGCGGAGCGCGGCGGAGAAGTCGGTCCGACGCCGGAACTCGCCTGCCAGCACCGCCTCGCCGTCCTCGCTGGTCCCGCCGAACGTGAAGGACGCGACGTCGCCGTACGTCTCCGGGTCGGCGTACGAGAACGCGACGACGTCGACCTCGCCCCAGCGGCCGGCGCTCATGCCCGCGACCGCCACCGGACCGTTCGTGATCTGCCGGACGTCACCCTCGGGGGAGACGAAGACCAGGTGCTGGGCACCTCGGTCGAGGACCGTGACGAGGACGCCGTCGGTCACGGGGACGATCGGTCCGTCCACGGAGAGCGTCTCCGCGTCCGTCAGCCGGCGGGCGGCGGCCTCGGGGCTGCCCGGCGCCTCGACCCGGAAGAGGCCGGGGTTGCGCGCCACGAAGTCCTTGCCGTCGGGGCCCACCTCGCCCGCCAGGAGGTAGAGCGTGCCGTCGTCGCCGAACGCGGTCGAGCCGACGCTGAGGTCGAGGGGCTCCCCGCCGAGAGCGTCGACGGCCTTGGCCGGGCCGTCGACCGGCTCGTCCGTGACCGCGACGTCGAGGAGCAGGACGGTGGACCGCAGGTCCTCGTCGCTCGTGGGGTGCACGGCGGCGACGACGGCGAGCGTCCCGCCGTCGGGCGAGAAGACGGGCGACGAGTGGTCCGTCAGCGCCTCCGTGATCTGGCGGGGCTCCGCCACGAGCGGGCGTGGCTCGGGCTTGCCGTCGGCGGTGGGCGCAGGCTGGACGACGGGCTCGGCCCAGACGTCGGGCGCGTCCACGAGGAAGACCTGCTGCGGGCGGTCCAGGTGGTAGCCCAGCCCGTTGCGGGTGTACTGCCACGTGGTCACGCGGCGCGGCGACTCCGCGGCGGGGTCCAGGCCCTCGACCGAGCCGTACCGCCCCTGCTCGGGCTCGCGGCTCGTGAAGGCGAGGCGGGTCCCGTCGGGCGACCAGCGGAACTCCCCCGCGCCGAGCTTGCGGTCGGTGACCTGCACCGGCTCGCCGCCCAGCACAGGCATCACGAAGAGCTGCGGAGCCTTCTTGGGCTCGGCACGCAGGAACGCCACGACCGAGCCGTCGGGCGAGATCTGCGGCGCCGAGTCACGGAACCCGCGGGTGAGGCGGCGTGGGGGCTCCTCGCCGACGAGGGGAACCGTCCAGAGCTGGCCCACGTAGGCGTCGGCGTCGAGGTCTGGCCGGGTCACGGCCACGACGGCGAAGTCGCCGGAGGGGTGCACCGCAGGCGTGGAGACGGTGTTGATGAGGGGCAGGTCGACTGCTTGCATGGGGCGACAGTACCGGCCATCAGGAGCGCGCCGAAGGGGCGCTGGTGATGTCTCCCGCGGTGGTCCCGACAGGTCCAGGGGGTTATCCACAGCGCCGCGAGTGGAACCCGCGCGGGACCGGATCCTTCGCCCTAGTCTTGGATAGACATATAGAGACGGCAGGTGCCCCGGCCGCTCATCACAGTCGCCGGGAAAGGCAGAACCCCGGCGGCATAACGCGTGAGCGTCAGAGGCGACCGGGGTCTTCGTGAGCAATTCAATCCCACGATCCTCTGGAGGTCAACCGCAGCATGAAGACCGAGGAAGTTATCGCCGTCCTCTCCCGCGACCGGCTCGGCCCGTACGTCCGCCGAGCCGGGTCCGACGATGACGGGCTCGCGCTCTACGAGTGGAACGGTGAGGTCGGGGGCGCCCTTCACGCATGCCTCGGCTACGCGGAGGTGGTTCTGCGGAATGCCCTGCACGAACAGCTCAGCCGGATCGCACAGGACCGCCGCTTCTCCGATCCCTGGTATGTGAGCCTCGCCCCGCTCCTGGACCTCCGGGCGCAGGCGGACGTTGCGAGCGCACGCGACCGCGCGACGCGGAACGGCCGAACCGAGACCGAGGGGCGCGTGATCGCAGAGCTGACATTCGGGTTCTGGCGCTACCTCGTCTCCGCAAAGTACGACCGCACGCTGTGGCGCGTCGGCCTCCACCGCGCCTTCCCTCACCTGAATGCAACCCTGCGCCAGGTGAGCAAGCTCCTCCAGCGGCTGAACGACCTCAGGAACCGGATCGCTCACCACGAACCGATCTTCAACCGCGACCTCGCACAGCTCCACCGGGATGTCGACCAGCTCATGCGCTGGCTGGACGCTGACCTGGCGACATGGCGCCGTCTGCGCTGCCCGGTGGATCAGCTCCTCACAGACCCGCGCGCCGCCGTCGGACCGCAGGGCCTCAGCGGACCGACTTGATGCCGAACACCGCCACCGAGGCCAGGAGGATCACCCCGATCGCGAACGGGAACAGGGCCGCGTAGCCCAGCCCCACCACGATCGCGCCTGCGAGCGCGGGGGCGACCGCCTGCGGGAGCGTCGCCGCGATGTTGACCACGCCGAGGTCCTTGCCGTAGTCCTGCGCGGAGGGCAGCACCTCGCTGATCAGGGCCGTGTCCACGGCCTGGAACGCACCGAACCCGATCCCCATCACCACCGCGTAGCCGAACATGGCGGGCACGGTGGGCGACAGCCACGGGATCGCGAGCGCGATCGCGATCGTCACCGACGAGCCGAAGACGAAGATCTTGCGGCGGCCCACCCGGTCGGAGAGCCGGCCCAGCAGCAGCGTGGTCACGGTGATCACGGCCGCCGCGATCCCGCTGAGCACGATCGCGAGCCCGGCCGCGGCGTCGCGGGAGAGGCCGATGTAGTCCTGCAGCAGGTACACCTGGTACTGCGTCACCGCGTTGTAGCCGATGTTCAGCAGGAACCGGCCGCTGAACGCGAAGAAGAAGTCGGGGTGGCGGGTGGGGCTCACCCAGAACGTGCGGAGAAAGGTCCCCAGCCGGAAGGGCTCGGACCGGTCGCCCGTGCTCGGCCGGTCCGGGTTGGCGACGACGAACACCACCATCACGGCGATCACGACCGCGGCGAGCAGCAGGTAGGCCACCGGCACGGAGCGCTGCATCGCGTTGCCGACGACGGCGCCGAGGGTCATGCCCAGCATCGTCCCGGCGCCGATCACGCCGGAGAACGAGCCGCGGACGGAGCGCGGCACCCGGTCCGGAAGCACGGCCGACAGCGGGCCCTGCACGAAGTTGAAGGCGATCTGCGCCACGGTCCATGCCGCCGCGAGCACGATCACCGTCGGCGCGAGCGCCATGGCCCCGAGGGCCAGACCACCCACGACGGCGCCCGCGATCATCCAGGGCGCACGACGCCCCAGCCGTGACCGTGTGCGGTCGGAGACGGTCCCGGCGATGGGCTGCGCGAGGAGGGCCGCGATGGCCCCGACCGTCGCCACGATCGCGAGGTTGTGCTCCTTGTTCGCCGCGTCCAGGTCCTGCACCTGCCACGCGAGCAGCGTCCCGGGGATGGCGCCCCACAGCAGGAAGACGGACGCGTTGGCCGGCAGCAGCCACCACAGCAGGCGGCGGAGAGTGCCCGTGATGGGGACCGGGCCCGACGGCGACTCCTCGGCGAGCACGGGCGTGGTTCCGCTCATGCACGAAGACTAGGGTGCCGACCCGCTCCCCGCGGCCGGGACGAGGGCCCGCCCCCGCCGGAGTGCAGACCGGGGTGCGGGCCCCGGCGTCAGCCGACGACCAGCGCGCCGATCACCCAGGTGCCTGCCGCGAAGAGACCACCCACGAGCTGCACGCCGATGGTGATCAGGGTGGCCTGCACGGCCACCTTCGTGGCCGACCAGGCCGCGCCGCGGTCCTTCCGGCGAGCGAGCTCGAGGAGGAAGATCGCGCCCACGAAGAAGATGAAGAGGCCGACCACCGGGATCAGGAAGAACCCGATGATGCCGGCGATGCCGGCGACGGCGAGAGTGGTCCAGGGCACCTCGGCACGCTTCATGTGCTTGCCGGCGACCAGCCACTGGCCCACCTCGGCGGCGGCGATCGCGGCGACGGCGATCGCGAACACCACCCAGGCGCCGGTACCGCCGGTGATCCAGGCCCACGCGAGGATCGCGCCGACGACAAGGATGTTGCCCGGCAGGATCTGGACGACGATGCCGACCAGACCGATCAGGATCGCCAGGCCGACGAGCAACTCGCCCCACCACTCCACTGTTCAGTTCTCCTTGTTCTCGGTGATGCCCGACGAGCTCATGCTCAGTGCCAGAAGACCGCGACGACCATGTTGACGACCGTCAGGCCGAGCACCGCGCTCTTGAGGCCCGGCGAGACGTCCTCGCCCTTGCGCACCGCGAGCGTCGCGAGGACGGCGACCACGACGGCGACGGCGAGCTTGACGCCGATCTTGGCCATCGACGGCCCACCGTCAGCCCAGAGGTCGGACATCTCGGCGATCCCGGTCATGATCACGCCCGCGCCGACCGCGCCCCACGCCCCGTGCGACACGGCCTTGTACAGGGCCTTGGACCGCATGGAGGCGATCGTCCCGCCGAGCACGAGCGCCCAGCTCGCGAAGTGGACGAACACGAACACGTCGTAGAGGAACTCCATGGCGGGCAGCCTATCGGCAGCCACAGACACCCACGTCCACCAGCCGGAGGCTCGGCCCGCCGACCAGGCCGTCCCATCGACCACCTCAATGCGTCCCATCGACTTCCACTATGTGGACGGGTGGTTCCGCCCAGGAACTCCCCGGGTTACCGTCATCGGCATGACCACGGCAGCGCACACCACACCCACGGCCGTCGGCCGTGGGCAGCGAATGTGTCGCGCTCGCTGCAGCTGTCTCTGCTGTCGCAGCTGACGCGCCCCCTCAGCCGTCGACCGGCACCGGCCCACCGGGCGGTGCGGGCCGGCATCCCCCCTGAGAAGCGGCGCGCGCCGTCGGTCCTCAGCCCCTCGCGCCCACCCGGGGCGGGCTGAAAACCAGCGCCGCGCGTCCCGCCCCGACCGAGGACGAGACACCCATGACGCAGGTCCCCGCCGCTCCCCCCGCCGTCTCCCACGCCGCGCCCGCCGAGCGCGCCGCCGTGCGCCCGCCGCGCGCCGCGAAGCCGAACGGTCAGTGGAAGGTCGACGGCACGACCCCGCTGAACCACAACGAGGAGTTCAAGCAGGAGAGCGACCCTCTGCTGGTGCGCGAGCGCATCGAGCAGACGTACTCGCGCGACGGCTTCGACTCCATCCCGGGCGACGACCTCCACGGGCGGTTCCGCTGGTGGGGCCTGTACACCCAGCGCAAGCCGGGGATCGACGGCGGCCGCACGGCCACACTGGAGCCGCACGAGCTCGAGGACCGCTACTTCATGCTCCGCGTCCGCATCGACGGCGGCGCCCTCTCCACGGAGCAGCTCCGCACGATCGCCGGGATCAGCCACGAGTTCGGCCGCGGCTCGGCAGACATCACCGACCGGCAGAACATCCAGCTCCACTGGGTGCAGGTCGAGGACGTGCCGGAGATCTGGCGGCGGCTCGAGGCGGTGGGCCTGAGCACCACGGAGGCCTGCGGCGACGTCCCCCGCGTGATCCTGGGCAGCCCCGTGGCCGGTGTCGCGAAGGACGAGCTCATCGACCCGACGCCGATCATCGAGGAGATCCAGCAGCGCTGGATCGGCGACCCGGAGCTCGCGAACCTGCCCCGCAAGTTCAAGAGCGCCATCACCGGCCACCCGAGCCAGGACGTGGTCCACGAGATCAACGACATCTCGCTCGTCGCGGTGGAGCACCCGGAGCTCGGGATCGGCTACGACCTGTGGGTGGGCGGTGGCCTCTCCACGGCGGCGCACCTCGCGGAGCGCCTCGGCGCGTTCGTCCGGCCGGAGGACGCCCCGGAGGTCTGGTACGGCGTGGTCCGCATCTTCCGCGACTACGGCTACCGCCGCCTGCGCAACAAGGCCCGCCTCAAGTACCTCATGGCGGACTGGGGTCCGGAGAAGTTCCGGCACATCCTCGAGACCGAGTACCTCGGCCGCGCCCTGCCGGACGGCCCGGCGGCACCTGTCCCGGACCAGCCCGGCGACCACGTGGGCGTGCACGAGCAGAAGGACGGTCGCTTCTTCGTCGGCGTCACGCCGGTGGTGGGCCGCGTCTCGGGCGACATCCTGGCCGCGGTGGCCGACGTCGCCGAGGCGCACGGCTCGCAGCGGGTCCGCCTCACCCCGCACCAGAAGCTCCTGGTCCTCGACGTCGCGGCGGAACGCGTCGACTCGATCGTCGCGGAGCTCGACGCGCTCGGCCTCCAGGCGAACCCGAGCCAGTTCCGCCGTCGCACCATCGCGTGCACGGGGATCGAGTACTGCAAGCTCGCCATCGTCGAGACGAAGGCCACGGCCGCGACGGCGATCACGCAGCTCGAGGAGCGCCTCGGCGACATCTCGCGGCTCAAGCCGATCAGCCTGCACGTCAACGGCTGCCCCAACTCGTGCGCGCGCATCCAGACGGCCGACATCGGCCTCAAGGGCCAGCTCGTGACGGACGACGACGGCGAGCAGGTCCCGGGGTTCCAGGTGCACCTGGGCGGCGGGCTGGCGTCGCAGGACCGCGGCGAAGCAGGTCTGGGCCGCACGGTCCGCGGCCTCAAGGTGACCGCGGACGGCATCGGCGACTACGTGGAGCGCGTGGTCCGGCGGTTCGACAAGGACCGCGACGGCGAAGAGACGTTCGCGCAGTGGGCGCACCGGGCCGACGAGGAGGCATTGCGATGACCGAGGTCGACACACCCGTCTCTCCCGTCGCCGCGGCCGACGCGCTGCCTCGCGACGGCCGCCTCGAGCAGCTCCGCGCCCGGGCCCGTGCACGCGAGACGGCGCGGGCCGCCGCCCGGGAGGCCCACCGGTCCGTCCGTGACGGGGGTCAGCGGGCCCGTCGGACGGCCGACGAGCTGCGGGACGTCGCGGCGCGCGGCCAGGCCTTGCTCCACGCGCCGGGCCAGCCGGGCGCCCTTCCCGAGGGCGCACCGGGCGCGCGCACCCACGAGGCGGACGCCTTCGAGGTGATCGCATGGGCGGTCAAGGAGTTCGGGCCGGGGCTCGCCGTCGCGTCGTCCATGCAGGACCCGGTGCTGGCGCACCTGGTGTCCCAGCAGCTCCCGTGGGTCGACGTGCTGTTCGGCGACACCGGCTACCACTTTGCCGAGACGACGGGGACACGGGACGCCGTCGAGCACACTCTCGACGTCGTGGTGGTCGACGTCCGGCCTTCCCTGTCCGTGGAGGAGCAGGACGCCGCCTACGGCAAGGACCTGTTCGCCCGGGACCCGAGCTACTGCTGCGCCATGCGCAAGGTCGAGCCGATGCGGAACGCGCTGCGCGACTACGACGCGTGGGCCACAGGGCTGCGGCGTGGGGAGTCCGTGACGCGGGCCAACGCCCCGCTCGTCACGTACGACGCGAAGAACGGGGTGGTCAAGCTCAACCCCCTCGCGGCCTGGACGGACGACGAGGTCGCCGCGTACGTCGCGGCGAACGGCCTCCTCGCGAACCCCCTGCTGGCCGACGGCTACCCGTCCATCGGCTGCGAGCCGTGCACCGCCCGGCCGCGCAACGGCGCGGACGCGCGGTCCGGCCGCTGGGCCGGGACCGACAAGGTCGAGTGCGGCCTGCACATCTGACCCCTCTCACTCCACCATCGCTGACCACCGACCCGAGGAACTCATGAGCGACCTCTACCCGCTGGGGCTCCGGCTCTCCGGCCGCCGCGTGCTGGTCGTGGGCGGCGGGCCCGTCGCGGCCCGCCGCGCCCGCGGCCTGGTCGAAGCGGGGGCCGTCGTGCGGGTGGTGGCGCCCGAGGCGTGCGAGGAGCTGGCGTCGCTGGCAGCGGGTGCGGGCGGCCCGGGCACGGGCGGCGCCACCGTCGAGCTCGTCCTGCGCGAGTACCGCACCGGCGACGTCGACGGGGTCTGGCTGGTACACACCGCGACGGGGGACCCCGCCGTCGACGCCCGCGTGGCGGCCGACGCGGAGGCGGCACGCACGTTCTGCGTCACCGCCGGCGACGCGACGCTCGGCACGGGGTGGGTCCCCGCCGTCGGGCGGGTCGGGTCGGGCGGCGACGAGGTCACCGTCGCGGTGAGCGCCGGGCGCGACCCGCGACGCGCCGTGGCCGTCCGGGACGCCGTGGCTGCCGAGCTGCAGACAGGTGCGCTCCCGCTCCGCCGCGTCCGCGCCACAGGCTCCCGGGCCGGGCGCGTGGCGCTGGTGGGCGGCGGGCCGGGCGCGCCGGGCCTGATCACCGCCCGTGGCCGCGTCCTGCTGGCACAGGCCGACGTCGTGGTGGCCGACCGCCTCGGGCCCCGCATGCTGCTGGAGGAGCTGGCCGACGACGTCCTCGTGATCGACGTCGGCAAGACCAGCGGGAACCACCCGGTGCCGCAGGACGAGATCAACGCCCTGCTCGTCGAGCACGCGCTGGCCGGGCGCGACGTGGTGCGGCTCAAGGGTGGCGACCCCTACGTGCTGGGCCGGGGCGGCGAGGAGCTCGCCGCGTGCCGTGCGCACGGGATCGAGGTCGAGGTGGTGCCGGGCGTGACGTCGGCGGTGTCGGTGCCCGCGGCGGCCGGGATCCCCGTGACGCACCGCGGGGTGGCGCGCGGGTTCAGCGTGCTCACCGGGCACGAGGACACGGGGTCCGTCCCGGGCGGACCGGACCACACCCTGGTGCTGCTCATGGGCGTGTCGCGGCTCGCGGAGGCGGCGGCCACGCTCGTCACGGACGAGCGGCCCGCCGGGACGCCCGTCGCCGTGATCGAGGACGGCTACGGGCCGCGCCAGCGGGTCACGGTCGGGACCCTCGGCACGATCGCCGCCCTCGCCGAGGCCGCGGGCGTGCGCCCGCCGGCGATCATCGTGGTGGGCGACGTGGTCCGCCTGTCGCCCCACTGGACCGCGACGGCCTGATCACCCGGCACCGGCGCGGGGGGCGTCAGAGCAGCCGCCGCGCCGCCGCCCAGCGCGTCAGCTCGTGCCGCGACGACAGCTGCAGCTTCCGCAGCACCGCCGACACGTGGCTCTCGACCGTCTTGATCGAGATGAACAGCTCCGACGCGACCTCCCGGTACGAGTACCCGCGCGCGATGAGCCGCATGACCTCCTGCTCGCGCCGGGAGAGGCGGTCGAGCTCGTCGTCGGCCACGGCCACGTCGCCCGCGCCCGTGCCGAACGCGTCGAGGACGAAGCCCGCGAGGCGCGGCGAGAACACCGCGTCGCCGCCGGCCACCTGCACCACCGCCGCCGACAGCTCAGGCCCGGAGATGTTCTTCGTGACGTAGCCGCGAGCGCCCGCGCGGATGACCGCGACGACGTCCTCGGCGGCGTCGGAGACGGACAGGGCGAGGAACTTCACGTGGTCGCGGAGGTCTGCGCACCGCTGCACCACCTCGGCACCGCCGCCGCCGTTCCCGCCGGGCAGGTGCACGTCCAGCAGCACCACGGGCGGCTGGAGCTGGTGCACCACCGCGACCGCCTGGTCCACGTCGGCGGCCTCGCCCACGACGGCGACGCGCCCGTCGAGGCTCGCCCGGACGCCGGTCCGGAAGAGATGGTGGTCGTCCACGAGCACCACGGGTACGGCTTCGCCCGTGGTGCCCGACGCCGGAGCCTGGGTCGTCATGTCAGCGCGCCTTCCGTGGTGGTGGTCGTGGGAGCAGGGGGCGGCGTCGCCGGTGGTGGGGCGTAGCGCTCGGTGCGTGGCATCTTGAGCCGCACCTCCGTGCCCCAGCCGGGGCGGCTGGCCACCTCGGCGGTGCCGCCGCGGCGGCGGACGCGGCCCAGGATCGACTCGCGGACCCCGAACCGGTCGGACGCGACGGTGTCGAGGTCGAAGCCGTCTCCGCGGTCGCGGACGAAGACCTCGGCGGCCGCGTCGGTGATCTCGAGGTAGACGGACACCGGCGGGCGGCCGTGCGTCACGGCGTTGACGAGCGCCTCGCGGGTGGCCTGCAGCAGGGCGGCCGTGTCCTCGGTGGGGACGCAGTCGCCCACCACGACGGTGTCGACGGTGACCGGCGTCGCGCTCGGCGTCTCGCCGCGCGGCGCGGTGTCCTCGACGGCGCCCACCAGGGTGCGCAGCTCGGAGGCGAGGGAGGTGCCGGGCTCGTGCCGGTCGTCGTAGAGCCACTCCCGGAGCTCGCGCTCCTGGGCGCGGGCCATGCGCGACACGGTGTCGGGGTCGCTCGCGCGCGCCCGGATCAGGGCGAGCGTCTGGAGCACGGAGTCGTGCAGGTGGGCGGCGATGTCGGCCCGCTCGGCCTCGCGGGCGCGGGCCGCACGCTCGTCGCCGAGCTCGCGCATGAGCCGCAGCCACCAGGGCGCGAGCACCAGGGCGACGCCGGCGAGGACCGCGAGCGAGGCGGTGGTGGCCCGCATCATGGTGGTGATCGGCACCCCCTGCCCCACGAGCAGGAGGACGCCGAGCATCACGAGGACCACGCCGCCGGCGAGCCGGAGCACCCCGGCCCGGCTGCGCAGGCCCACTCCGTCACCGGGTCGGCCGAGCCACTGACCCTTCTGCGCGGCGTCGAGCTGGCTCCAGGCGAGCGCCACACCGCCGAGCGCGATCAGCGCGGGAAGCACCCAGGAGGACACCGGGTCCCAGCCCGCGCGGAGGGCGAGGAGGAGCGCGGCACCGCTGAGCAGGACCACGCCGACCAGGATGTCGCGCAGGGCGAGCCGGGTGACGGGACCTGCGAGCCGCCAGCGGGACAGGATCGAGCCGGGCGCTGTCGGACCGGCCGCCCCGGTGTCGAGCGGGCGTGCCAGGCGGCCCCGGTCGGCGGGCGGCGCCACGGGCGCCGTCGGGTCCCCGGCGGGCACGGTGACCCACCAGAAGATGTAGGCCACGATCCCGGCGCCGCCCGCGAGGGTCAGCATGACCAGCACCGCGCGGACGAGCCAGGGCCGCGTGTCGAGGTGGGCCGCGAGGCCCGCGGCCACGCCTCCGACCACGCGCCCGCGCTGCGGGCGGAGGAACGGCAGGCGTTCACGGTCGGTTGAGGTCACCTACCGATCGTGGCATGCTCTGGCGCCCCCGAGGGACGTATCGGCCGGAAATCAGGGTCCCGCGGCCCCCGAACCAGGGTGGGTCTCAGGGCGGATCCCCGATGACCGGGGCACCCCGCCGGGATCAGGATGAATCCATGACCACCGACGACGTTCCGCAGCCAGGGCCCGAGCCGGCCCGTAGCGAGCACACGGGTGACGGACGCACCGCGCCTGCCTGGGGCAGCCCGGGCGCCGGCCCGGCACCCCAGGCCGACCCGGCCGCACCGGGCGGCACCGCACCCGGCGCCCAGCAGGGACCGGGGCCCGCCCAGCCCGGGCCCGGAACCGCGGGCGCCCAGCCCGCGCCGCCGCCCGGCCAGGACGGCTTCTACGACCGCGTCCGGCGCGGCGGCCTCTCCCGGTCCGACGACCGGTGGGTCGGCGGCGTGGCCGCCGGCGTCGCCGAGCGGTTCCGCATCGACCCGCTCCTGGTCCGCGGGCTGCTGCTGGTGAGCTTCTTCCTCACCGGCGTGGGCCTGGTGCTGTACGCCCTGGGGTGGGCGCTCCTCCCCGAGCGCCGCGACGGCCGCATCCACCTGCAGCAGGCGCTGCGCGGCAACTTCGACGTGGCCATGCTCGGAGCGGTCGCCGCCTTCCTCGTCGGCCTCTCCTGGGGCGGCCCCTGGAGCTGGTGGGACGACAGCGGCATGGGCTGGCTCGGCACGATCTTCTGGGTCGGCGCCATCGCCCTCGCGATCTACCTGGTGGTCCAGAACAACGGCAGGCGCCGCCCGCCGGTCCCCGGAGCGCTCCCGACGCCGGGCGCCGGTCCCGTCCCCGGACCGGCGCTGGGCGGGGACGCGCCCTTCCGTCCTGCCCCGCCGATCGAGTACGGCTCCGCGCCGGCGGACGCGACGCGTCCCCTCTACCAGGCACCGCCTGTCACCTACCGCCCCGGCCCGCCGGTCCCCCCGGTCCCCCCGGTCCCCCCGGTCCCCCCGCACCCTCCCCTGCCGGTCGAGCCGCCGAAGCCCCGTGAGCGGCAGACCGGGACGGGCATCGTCGTCGGCCTGATCCTGCTGGCCGGCGCGGTGCTCCTGATCCAGGACCGCCTGGGGATCACCTTCCCGTGGCTGAACGCCGAGATGTCCTTCTGGGGGGCATGGGTCGGTGTCAGCACCGTCATCGTCGGGCTCGGGCTCGTCATCTCGGGCCTCCGCGGCCGCACCGGCGGCGGGCTCAACTTCTGGGCGGTGGTCGGGGTGATCAGCGCGGTCATCGGCTGGGGTTCGCTGGGCGCCGACATGAACAACTACGACGGGATGACCGTCCAGGACGCGCCGGTCCGCATCCAGAGCTTCGACGACGCCATGACCCTGACCGAGGGCACGATCGAGGTCACGGACGTCGGTCGGGCCGAGCAAGGGTTCGAGATCGCGTGGGGCAACCCGGTGATCGACCTCTCCGAGCTCGACCTCTCCGGGGTCACTGCGGACGACCCGGTCCGCGTGCCCATCGACGTGGGAGCCGGCGGCTCGACCGTCCTCATCCCCGACGGTGTCGCCGTCGACGCCGAGGTCGCGATCGGCGCGGGCACCGCCCACTGGCGCGCGGACGGTGAAGACCGGTCCGTGAGCAGCATCGGAGAGACGACCACCTTCTCCACCGAGGAGGCCGACGACGCAGGCGGCGCCCTGCTCCACCTGGTGATCAACGTCGGCGCCGGCGACATCGTGATCGAGGAGAACTGATGAACGAGAACCAGACGCCGGACGGTGCCCGCGAGGACCCGCAACGCACCGAGCAGCTGCCGGTCACGCCGCCCACGGAGACGCTCCAGATCGTGCCGCCGCCGGCCGACCCGTCGGTCACCGAGCGACTCGCGGCCCTCTCCGGCCGGTCGGCGGACACGTCGGCGGCCGACGAGAAGGCGGAGTCCGGGCCTACCACCGGCAACGCCGCGAACGACAAGGCCACGAACGAGACGGCCGCCGACGAGACCGCCCCCGTGGCCGACGACGTCCGGGACGAACCCGTCCCGAGCGCGTTCGACGAGCCGGTGCGCGAGCACCAGCGGACCGGGGCGGCCGGTCCGGCGGACCAGCGGACCGGGCCGTCCGGTGCGGCGGACCCAGGCCCGGCGGTGCCCGCGGTACCGGGCACCCCCGTACCGCCGGCCACGGCCCCCGCCGTGCCCGTCCCCGCCCGGCCGACCGGCACCCGCGTGGGAACCGTCGTCTGGGGCTTCGTGGTCGTGGCGTTCGGGCTCGGCCTGCTCGCCACCGTCGCCGGCTTCCGGATCGACTTCGGCATCGCGGCGATCGTGCTGCTCGGCGTGGCGGGGGTGGCCCTCGTGGTCGGCTCGATCCTGACGAGCCTTCGGCGCCGCAAGTAACCCGCCCGACGTGACCCGCCGCGCCCAGCGGCCGCGGGCCGGAGAGCGCAGGGTCAGGGAGCGCGGCTCGCGATCGCCTCGGCGGTCGCGAGCCGCCTCAGCGCACCCCCGACCACGAGGAACACGATCCCGAGGCCGATCACCAGCGCGCAGATGCCGAAGGCGACCACCGAGGTGAAGAGCGAGGCCCGCAGGAACGACGCGTTCATGACGGTCTCGCGGACCGGGTCCTCCTGGCCCAGCTCGGCGTACGTCTTCCCGTCGGACGCGGCAAGGGCGTGCTCGTCGATCACCTCCGCCTGCGCGTAGGCGGTGAACGGCCCCCTCACCTGCTGGCCGGCGAGCATGCTCGCGTCGTCCGACACGGTGATCCGCTGGTCAGCCAGCTGGGTCGACACGAGGATCCACACGAGGACGCCCGCGACGATCAGGACCAGGCCGGCAAGGGTGGTGACGGCCCCAGCGCCCTTGACGCCACGGACAGGACGGTACGTCTCGATGCTGGACATGCCCGTCACGCTATCCACGCGCGGCGGACACCGCCCGTGGAACGTGTGATGGGATGACCGCGTGCGTATCACCCACGTCTCCGACTCGTACCTGCCGCTCCTCGGCGGCATCGAGTCGCAGCTGAGCCGACTGGCCGGGCAGCAGGCCGCGGCCGGGCACGACGTGGAGGTCGTGACCACCACCCCCGCCGCGCCCGGGGCCAACGGCATCAGCACCGCCGTGGTCGGCGGCGTCACCGTCCACCGCGTCGCCGCCCGCATCCCGGGCGGATACCCGATCCATCCCCGCTCGACCACGCACGTGGTGCGCCGCCTGCGGGAGGCGGTCGCGACGGGAGCCGCGCCCGACGTCGTGCACCTCCACATGGGAGTGCTGGCCCCCACGGCGCAGGCCGCTCTGCGGCCCGTCACGCGATTGGGTCTGCCCGCCGTCCTGACCGTGCACAGCGTGTGGGGCGCCGCGGAGCGGGGTTTTGCCGTCCTCGACCGGATGGTCCGCTGGGCGGACTGGCCGGTGGTGTGGTCGGCCGTGAGCGAGCTGACGGCCGCGCCGCTGCGCCGCGTGGTGGGCGAACGGGGCGACGTCGTCGTCATCCCGAACGGGCTCGACCTGGCCGGGTGGCGTGTCCCCCGCACGGAGCGCGCCGACCGCGCCGAGGGCGCGGCGGTGCACGTGGTCACGGCCGGCCGGTTCGCGCCTCGCAAGCGGATGCTGCCCCTGGTGGACGCCGTGTCCGACGCCGCCTCGCGCCTGCCGGACGGCGCCCTCTTCGTGACGCTCGTCGGCGAGGGGCCGGAGCTCGCCGAGGCCCGGCGCCGGGTGGCCGCGCGCGGCCTCCAGCACGTCGTGTCGATGCCGGGCCGGCTGACGCCCACCGAGCTCAAGCGCCTCTACGCACGCGCCGACGTGTTCGTCGCGCCCGCGGTCCAGGAGGCCTTCGGCCTCGCGGCCCTGGAGGCGCAGGCCGCGGGCCTGGCGGTGGTCACCCGGGCGGGCTCGGGCGTGGCGGAGCGGGTCGTGGACGGCAGGCAAGGCCTCGTGGCGCCCGACGACGCGGCGGTCGCCGACGCCCTCGTGCGGCTGTCCGCCGACGCCGCCCTCCTCGACGGGATCATCGCGCACAACCGCGCCGTCGCGCCGGAGGCCGACTGGAAGGACGTCCTGGCGGCGACGGACGCGGCCTACGCGCTGGCGGCTCGGCGGGCGGCGCAGGCGCGGTCCGGCGGCTGACCACCCGCCGCCGCCCGACGCCCCCGCGCCCTTCGTGCGTTCGGTAGTTCGTCGCACGATCGGCAATTCGAACTGCCGATCATGCGACGAACTACCGATCACGCGGTCGCCCGCGCCGGCCGACGCCTGGGGCTCAGCCCGCGAGCGCCAGGTCCAGCACCACGAAGGCGCCCGCCGGCACGTCGAGCACGAGGCGACCGCCCTCGAGCGTGGCGCCGTCGAACGCACGGGGGGCAACCGTCGTCGGCCCGTCGAAGGTGTTGTGGTCCGCGACGTCCGCGCCCGCGAGGACGCGGCCGGAGACCGCCGTGACGTCCCTGCCCCGGAGGTCGAGCTCGACGCGTGCGGACGCGTCCGGGTCGAGGTTGGTCACCGAGAGGGCCACCCGGCCGTCCTTCACGGACGCCGAGGCGGAGACCGTCGGGATCGACGCGCCGTCCACCTCACGCTCGGCACGGTCGCGGACCCGGACGGCGAGCGCCTGGGCGTCATGGTGCGGGCGGTTCATCTCGAACACGTGGTAGGTCGGGGTGAGGACGAGCCGGTCCTCGTCGGTCAGGACCATGGCCTGGAGCACGTTGACGGTCTGGGCGATGTTCGCCAGGCGCAGCCGGTCGGCGTGGTCGTGGAACGCGTCGAAGTGGACGGCCGCGACGAGCGCGTCCCGCATGGCGTTCTGCTGGTACAGGAACCCGGGGTTGGTGCCGGGCTCGACGTTCCACCAGGTGCCCCACTCGTCGAGCGCGAGGCCGATCTTCTTCGTGGGGTCGTAGGCGTCCATGACGGCGGCGTGCCCGGCGATGTACTGGCGCACACGCAGGGCGCGGCTCATCGCGGTCCAGTGCTCGTCGCGCGTGAAGCTCGTCGCCGAGCCCTTGTCGGACCACTCGCCCGTGAAGGTGTAGTAGTGGAACGAGACGGCCTGGAAGAGGTCGCGCGGGTCACGGTCGCCCAGGCGGGACGTGACCTCCTTCATGAGCGTGGCGGTCCACTGGTAGTCGTCGTCGGACGCGCCGGCCGCGATCCGGTACAGCTCGTTGCCGCCGTGGTTGCGCGCGTACGTGGCGTACTGGCGCGCGAGCGGGGCGAACTGCTCGGCCCGCAGGTTGCCGCCGCAGCCCCAGGGCTCGTTTCCGACGCCCCAGAAGCGCACCTTCCACGGCTCGTCGCGGCCGTTCTCCCGGCGCAGGCGGGCCATCGGGGAGTCGCCGTCGCGCGTCAGGTACTCGACCCAGTCGCTCGCCTCGCGGACGGAGCCCGACCCCACGTTGGACGAGACGTACGGCTCGGTGCCGAGCAGCTCGCACAACGCCATGAACTCGTGCGTGCCGAAGTGGTTGTTCTCCTCGACGTCGCCCCAGTGGGTGTTGATCATCCGCGGGCGGTCGGCACGCGGGCCGATGCCGTCGGACCAGTGGTACTCGTCGGCGAAGCAGCCGCCCGGCCACCGGAGGTTCGGGATGTCCAGGGCGCGGAGGGCCTCGACGACGTCCGCCCGGATCCCGCCCTCGTTCGGGATCGGCGAGTCCTCGCCCACCCAGAAGCCGCCGTAGATGCAGCGGCCGAGGTGCTCGGCGAAGTGGCCGTAGAGGTGGCGGGAGATCGTAGGCCCGGGGACGTCCAGGTCGATCACGGCGGAGAGGGCGGCGGTGGGCTCGGTCATGGGGGTGTCGACTCCTCGTCGGCGAGGCGGTGGCGGATCCTGTGAGCGCTAACAAGGCGCCCGTAGAAGTATCTCCGGACGACGCATCACAGCACCACCGCGCACCAACCCGTATCGAGCCCTAGCCTCACGCTGTGCCGACCACCCTTCGCGACCGCGCCGCCCTCGAGCTCGAGCCGCACCGGCGTGCCGTCGGGTTCCTTGCCGTCCCCGCCGCCGCATGGGCGGTGTGGGCGAGCGGGCCGGGCTGGACCACTCCCGCCCTGGTGGTCCTGGCAGTCGCCGGCGCGGCCCTCGGCGTGATCGACGCCCGGACCCACCGGCTGCCGGACGCGATCAGCCTGCCGGCGTCGGGTGTCTTCGCGGCGCTCCTCCTGGGCGCCGCGGCCGGCAGCGGCGACTGGCCCGCGCTGGCCCGCGCGGCCGGGGGCGCCGCCCTGCTCGGCGCCGCGTACTGGCTGCTCCACCGGCTGCACCGGAGCGGCCTGGGATTCGGCGACGTCAAGCTGGCGCCCGTGCTCGGCGCCGCCGCCGCGTGGCACGGCTGGACCGCCTGGTCGGTGGCCGCCGTCGCGCCGTTCCTTCTGGGCGGCCTCGTCGCCCTGGCGCTCCTGCTCGCCCGGCGGGCCCGCCGGGACTCGGTGATCCCGTTCGGGCCCTACATGCTGGCGGGCACCGCGGCGGCCCTGACGCTCGCCCGCCTGGGGACGTGAACGCGCCAGACCGCTTCCAGGCGCGCCTACGGCTCGTTACGCGTAGCTGGAAGCAGTCTG
The DNA here is from genome assembly GCF_003946865.1 of Antribacter gilvus. Classification (GTDB taxonomy): domain Bacteria; phylum Actinomycetota; class Actinomycetes; order Actinomycetales; family Cellulomonadaceae; genus Antribacter; species Antribacter gilvus. The sequence goes on along the minus strand of NZ_QXTH01000001.1, from coordinate 734,118 downwards.
GCGCGCACCCCGGAGGGTCACTCCCACTCGATGGTGCCCGGCGGCTTGCTCGTCACGTCGAGCACCACGCGGTTGACCTCGCGCACCTCGTTGGTGATGCGGGTCGAGATGACGGACAGCACGTCGTACGGGAGGCGCGTCCAGTCCGCGGTCATGGCGTCCTCGGAGGAGACCGGGCGCAGCACGATCGGGTGACCGTAGGTGCGGCCGTCGCCCTGCACGCCCACGGAGCGCACGTCGCCGAGGAGCACCACCGGGCACTGCCAGATCTCCCGGTCGAGGCCCGCGCGCGTGAGCTCCTCGCGGGCGATCGCGTCGGCCGCGCGGAGGATCTCCAGGCGGTCGGCCGTGACCTCACCGACGATCCGGATGCCCAGGCCGGGGCCCGGGAAGGGCTGACGCCAGACGATCGCCTCGGGGACGCCGAGCTCGAGGCCCACGGCGCGGACCTCGTCCTTGAACAGCGTCCGCAGCGGCTCGATCAGCGAGAACTGCAGGTCGTCCGGCAGGCCGCCCACGTTGTGGTGGCTCTTGATGTTGGCCGCGCCCTCGCCGCCGCCCGACTCCACCACGTCGGGGTACAGCGTGCCCTGGACGAGGAACTTGACCTCCTCGCCGTGCGCACCCGCCTCGGCCACGATGTCGCGGGCCGCGTCCTCGAAGACGCGGATGAACTCGCGGCCGATGATCTTGCGCTTGGTCTCGGGGTCGCTGTGACCGGCGAGGGCCTGGAGGAAGCGCTCGCGCTCGTCACGCACCACGAGGTTCACGCCGGTGGCGGCGACGAAGTCGCGCTCCACCTGCTCGGCCTCGCCCGCACGCAGCAGGCCATGGTCCACGAAGACGCAGGTCAGCTGGTCGCCGACCGCCCGCTGCACCAGCGCGGCCGCCACGGAGGAGTCCACGCCGCCCGAGAGCCCGCAGACCACGCGCGCGTCGCCCACCTGGGCGCGGATCGCCTCGACCTGCTCGGCGATCACGTTGCCGGGCGTCCAGTCCGGGGCCAGCCCGGCGCCCTCGTACAGGAAGTGCTCCAGCACGGTCTGGCCGTGCGCAGAGTGCTTGACCTCCGGGTGCCACTGCACGCCGAAGAGCCGGCGGCCCTTGTCCTCGAACGCCGCGACCGGCGAGCCCGACGACGTCGCGAGCACCTCGAAGCCGTCCGGCGCGCGGTGCACCGCGTCGCCGTGGCTCATCCAGGTGGTCTGGTGGTCGGGCGTGCCCGCGAGCAGGACACCTGCCGCGCACACCTCGACCTCCGTGCCGCCGTACTCGCGCAGGCCCGTCTGCGCGACGTCGCCGCCGAGCGCCTGCGCCATGGCCTGGAAGCCGTAGCAGATGCCGAGCACCGGCACCCCGGCCTCGAACAGCTTGGGGTCCACGAACGGGGCGCCGGTGGCGTACACCGACGACGGCCCGCCCGACAGGATGATCGCCACGGGATCCTTGGCGAGCATCTGGTCGACCGAGAACGTGTGGGGCACGATCTCGGAGTAGACCTTGGCCTCGCGGACGCGGCGTGCGATCAGCTGGGCGTACTGGGCGCCGAAGTCCACCACGAGGACAGGCCGGTGCGCCGGCAGGCTCGAGGGGGAGGCGATCTCAGGGATGGTGGCGGGGGTCGTCACCCCCCAAGTCTAGGTGCTGCCGCTACTCGTGCTGCCAGCTGTGCCAGAGCCGGGCGTACTCCCCTCCCGCAGCGACCAGCTCGTCGTGCGAGCCGATCTCCGAGATGCGGCCCCCGTCCACGACGGCGACCCGGTCGGCGTCGTGCGCCGTGTGGAGGCGGTGCGCGATGGCCACGACCGTGCGACCCTCCAGCACCGCGTTGAGCGAGCGCTCGAGGTGCCGGGCCGCGCGCGGGTCGAGCAGCGAGGTCGCCTCGTCGAGGACGAGGGTGTGCGGGTCGAGCAGCACGAGGCGCGCGAGCGCCACCTGCTGCGCCTGGGCGGGCGTCAGCGGGTGCCCGCCGGAACCCACCTCGGTGGCGAGCCCGTCGGGCAGAGCCTCGACCCACTCGTGGGCATCGACCGCTCGCAGCGCGCCGAAGAGCTCCTCCTCCTCGGCGTCCACCTTGGCGAGGCGCAGGTTCTCGGCCAGCGACCCCACGAACACGTGGTGCTCCTGGGTCACGAGCGCGACGTGCTTGCGCAGGTCCTCGAGCGGCAGCTCCACGAGGGGCACCTCGCCCACCGTGACGGATCCGCCCGTGGGCGGGTGGATCCCGGCGAGCATGCGACCCAGCGTGGACTTGCCCGCCCCCGACGGGCCGACGACGGCGAGCCGCTCCCCCACCCGCAGGTCGAGGTCGATGCCGTGCAGCACGTCGTGTCCCTCGCGGTACGCGTACCGCACGCCGTGCGCGCGCACGTGCTCGTCCTCGGGGCCCGTGTCCCCGGCCTGGCGGTCAGGCTCGACGAGGCTCACGCCGATCACGCGGGCCAGCGCCACGCCCGCCACCTGGAGCTCGTCCAGCCAGAAGATGAGGTCGAAGACCGGCCCGCCCATCTGGTGGGCGAACGCCGCCACGGTGGTGACCGCGCCGAGCGAGGTGTGCCCGTTGGCGAGCAACCAGCCGCCCCACAGCAGCACGGCGACCGGGGCGATCGAGACGGCCGCGTCGAGCGACGGGATCAGCCGGTTCCGCAGGCCGAGGGTGTACTTCTCGGCGGCGAACGCCTCACGCAGGTCTTCGTTCACACGGCCGCGCACCCGCGCGCCCAGGTTGAGCGCGTCCACCGTGCGCGACCCCTCGACGGACTCCGTGATGGTCCCGTTGAGCGCCGCGTACGCCGCGGACTCCCGCAGGTACCCGGGCGTCGCCCGCTTCAGGTACCAGCGGGCGCCGATCACGATGAGCGGGATGCCCACCAGCAGACCGAGCGCCACGAGCGGGTCCGCGAGGAACCCCGCCACGAGCGTCATGCTCAGTGTGACGATGCACCACAGCACGCGCGGCACGCCCATGCGGACCGCGTTCTGCAGCTTGTTGATGTCGTTCGTGGTGCGGGCCACCAGGTCGCCGGTCCCGGCGCGCTCCACCGTGGACAGCGGCAGCCGCGTCACCGCGTCCATGAACTCCTCGCGGAGGTCGGCGAACACCATCTCGCCGAACACCAGGGAGTACCGCGAGGCGAACCGCATGACCACGGCCTGCACCACCACGGCTGCCACGAGGAACAGGGCGAACCGGTTGACGGTCGCGAGGGTGGTCCCCGCCGCCACCTCGTCGACGATCCGGCCGAGCAGGAACGGGCCGGCGAGGCCCGCCACGGCCGTCCCGGTGTGCAGCACCGCGACGCGCACGAGCGACCCGCGGTGCTTCCGGAACAGCACGCCCACAGCGCGGTTGACCTGCGCCCGGTCCGCGATGGGCAGCTTGCCCGACGTCGCCTGGGTCGCCCCCGGCGTCTGCGTTGTCGCGGTCATCGCGCACCTCCTACGGTCTCGTTCGTGAGCTCGGTGTCGTCGTCCTCTGCCATGCTGCGCCCGACGACCGCCCGGTAACGGGCACCCACCAGGTCGTCCCGCGCCAGGAGCTCGAGGTGGGTGCCGGTCGCCACGACCCGGCCGTCCTCCAGCAGGTGCACGGCCTCGAGGCGGTCGAGGACGAGCGGGCTGGCCGTGATGACCAGCGTGGTGCGGCCGCGGCGCGCGTCCACGACCCGCTCGGCGATGCGTGCCTCCGTGTGGGCGTCGACAGCGCTGGTCGGCTCGACCAGCACGAGGATCTCGGGCTCGGTGAGCAGGGCACGGGCGAGCGTCACGCGCTGGCGCTGGCCGCCGGACAGCGACCGCCCCTTCTCGGGCAGCTCGCCCGCGAGCCCGCCGGGGACGCTGTCCAGCACGTCGTGCGCGTCGGCCACCAGCATCGCCGCGGCCAGCTCGGCCGCGACGCGGCGTCCGCGCGGGTCGATCTCCTCGCCGAGGACTCCCGAGAACACCGTGGGCGTGGCCTCGGAGACCACGACCCGATGACGCAGGTGCTCCTTGTCGAGGTCGCGCAGCAGGACGCCGCCGAGGCGCACCGGTGTGGGCTCCTCGAGCTCGTCGTCGAACCGGCCGAGCCGCGTCGCGAGACGGGCGGACTCGTCCGGCTCCGCGCTCACGAGGCCGACCACCCGGCCGGGCGTCAGCACGAGTCCGCTCGCCTCGTCCACCAGCTCCGCGCCGTCAGGCGGCGCGGTGGCGGGCTCGGCGGGCTGCGGCGTGGCGGACTCGACCCGGAGGACGTTGAGGATCTTGCCCGCGGAGACCTGCCCCCGGACCAGCTGCTGCATCATCTGGGTGGCCAGCTGGACCGGCCACGACAGGAAGGCCGTGAACCCGTAGAACGTCACCAGCTCGCCGGACGTGATCTCGCCCGCCACCGCGGCCCGGGCGCCGGTCCAGAGGACGACCGCCACAAGGAGACCCGGGAGCAGGAACTGCAGGCCGTCGAGCACCGACTGGACGTCGGCGACGCGCACGCCCTGGGCGCGCACCTTCTGCGACTGGCGCACGTACCGGCCGGCGAAGACCTCCTCGCCCCCGATCCCGCGCAGGATGCGCAGGCCGGAGACCGTGTCCGCGCCGAGCGTGGTGAGGCGGCCCGTGGCCTCGCGCTGCGCCATCTGGCGCGACTGCAGCGGGCGGACGAGCAGCGCCATGACCCCGGCGACGGCGGGGATGCCCAGCACCACGACGAGGCCGAGCACGGGGTGCAGCACCAGCATGATCACGGCCACGGCCAGGTACGAGACCACCGACCCGACGAACCGGCCGAGGTGCGCGTAGACCTCGCCGACGCGCAGGGCGTCGCTGGCCACCGCCGACACCACCTCGCCGGTGGGGAGCGTCTTGGTGATCGCGTGCCCCGCCCGCGAGGCCTTGAAGCCGACGAGCTGCGAGAAGGAGAACGCCGACCGGATCCAGTTCTCGACGGCCCACGTGTGGTCCAGCACGCCGGTGCCGACGATGACCGCGGCGTTCAGCGCGAGCACGCCGCACCAGAAGAAGAGGCCCGGGCCGAACCCGTGCACCAGCCCGTCGTCGATGGCGCGGCCCAGCAGCAGCGGGCCGATCGCCGACCCCAGCATGGTCACCGTGCCCGTCAGCAGGCTCAGGCTCAGCACGCCACGCTGCTGACCCGCCTGCCAGAGCAGGAGGCGGGCGGGAGAGCTCAGCGGTGGGTTGCCGGGGTCCGGCAAGGGGAGGGGGCGCACGATCATCAACGGTACGAGCCACCACTGACACTGGGCCACGCTTTAAGTGAGCCACCCACGTGAGGTGCGCCACCGGCGGGCCCACGGATGGCGGCCCGCAGCGGCCGGAGGCATATCCTCGTGGCGTGAGCACCGAGATCACCACAGACGCAGCGACCACCGCGATCCACAAAGCGCGCGCGGCCCTGTACCGCTACCGGTTCATGGCGCTCCTGACGGGTGTGATGCTCCTCGTCCTGGTCGTCGAGATGGGGATCAAGTACGGGCTGGGGGCGTTCACCGACGTGTCGGGGATCATGCCCTTCATCGCCTGGGTGCCCTTCGCGCACGGCTGGATCTACGTGGCGTACCTCGTCACGGTGGCCGACCTGTGGTCCAAGATGCGCTGGGGCTTCGGCCGCCTGGTCACAATGGTGATCGCGGGCGTCGTGCCGGTGATGTCGTTCATCCTGGAGAAGAAGGTCCACTCCGAGGCGCTGGCGAAGCTCGCCGCGCTGGAGGAGCGCTACCTGTCGTGACGGACCCCGTCACGACGGGCGCCGCGGGCGCCCGCACGCTCCCCCCGCTGGTCGCCCCCGGCCCGGAGCTCTCACCCGACGACCTCGCCCGCTACGCGCGCCACCTCTCCCTGCCGGGCGTCGGCGTCGAGGGCCAGCGCCGCCTTGCCGCTGCCCGGGTGCTGGTGGTGGGCGCCGGGGGCCTCGGCAGCCCGGCCCTGCTCTACCTGGCGGCGGCGGGCGTCGGCACGCTCGGCATCGTGGACGACGACATCGTGGACGCCTCGAACCTGCAGCGCCAGGTGGTGCACGGGGTCGGCGACGTGGGCCGTCCCAAGACCGCCTCGGCGCGCGAGACGCTGGCCGGGGTCAACCCGGAGACGCAGGTCGTCGAGCACCGCGAGCGCCTCGGCTCCGCCAACGCGCGGGAGCTGCTGGCCGGCTACGACCTGGTGCTGGACGGCTCGGACAACTTCGCCACCCGCTACCTCGTGTCCGACGCCGCGGAGCTCGCCGGCGTCCCCGTCGTCTGGGGTGGCCTCTACCGCTTCCAGGGGCAGGTCGCCACGTTCTGGGCCGCGCCGACCGGCGGAGTACCGGGGGTGACCTACCGCGACGTCTTCCCGGACCCGCCGCCGCCCGCTCTCGCGCCGGACTGCGCCACCGGCGGCGTGCTGGGCGCGCTGTGCGGCACCATCGGCTCCGTCATGGCGACGGAGGCGATCAAGCTCATCACGGGCGCCGGGCGCACTCTCCTGGGGCGGCTCGCTGTCTACGACGCGCTGGACCTCACGTGGCGGCACCTCACGGTGGGCCCGGACCCGTCGCGCGCGCCCGTCACCACGCTGCCCGACGACGCCGCGTACGCCACCTTCTGCGGCCTGCCCCCGGCCCAGCCGGCCGACGCCCAGGCGTCCGACGCCCAGGCCGAGGTCGACGCCGGACCCGGCCGTCCGGCGTCGGGCACCGTCACGCCTCGCGAGCTCGCCGGGCTGCGCGACGGGGCCGCGGAGGGCGACGGGCCCTTCGTCCTGGACGTGCGCGAGGACTGGGAGGTGGCAATCGCCTGTCTCGTGGGCGCGCACGTGGTCCCGTCCGGGGACTTCCTCCGCGGCGACGTCGCGGCAGCCACGGCACGCGTGACCGGCCTCGCGGCCGGCCGCACCGTGCACGTGCTGTGCAAGTCGGGGGTGCGGTCGGCGCGCGTCGCCGCCGTGCTGCGGGACGCCGGGCTCGACGCCCGGAGCGTGGCGGGCGGCATCGTCGCGTGGACCCGCGACGTGGACCCGACGCTCCGCACCTACTGAGGGCGGGTGCGCGCCAGACCGCTTCCAGGCGCGCCTACCGAGCCGTAGACGGACCTGGAAGCAGTCTGGCGCGCACCTCAACCCGCGCACCCCAACCCGCGCGCCCCGAACCTCAGAGCGCCAGGTCAAGGTTGCCCGGCAGGTTGCCCACCGCCATCCGGCCCTCGGCCGGCGACGACGCCAGTGCGCCCTCCCGCCGCGGGATGCGGCCCGCGTGGGCGGCGTCGTACCCGGCCTCGACGGCGAGCCGCATCGCGCGCGCCATCCGGACGGGGTCCCCGGCCCGGGTGACGGCGGTGGCGAGCAGGACCCCGTCGCACCCCAGCTCCATGGCGAGCGCCGCGTCGGAGGCGGTGCCGATCCCCGCGTCGAGGATCACCGGAACCCGGGCCGAGCCCGCGATGGCCGCGATGTTCCGCGGGTTGAGGATCCCGAGCCCCGACCCGATCGGCGCGCCCAGCGGCATCACCGCGGCGCAGCCCACGTCCTCCAGCCGACGCGCGAGCACCGGGTCGTCGTTCGTGTACGGCAGCACGACGAACCCGTCGCGCACCAGCTCCTCGGCCGCCTCGACGAGGCCGAGGGGGTCGGGGAGGAGGCTGACGTCGTCGGCGATCACCTCGAGCTTGATCCAGTCCGTGCCGCACGCCTCGCGGGCAAGCTGCGCCGTGAGGACCGCCTCCCGCGCCGAGAAGCAGCCCGCGGTGTTGGGCAGGGCCCGGATCCCGAGGCGGTCGAGCAGGCCCCAGACGGAGGCGTCGCTCGCGGGCGCGCCCGGCCGTGGTCTGGCGACGCGCCGCAGCGCGACGGTCGTCAGCTCGGTGCCGGAGGCGACCAGCGCCTCCTCGAGCGCGAGCAGGCTCGGCGCGCCGCCCGTACCCATCACCAGGCGCGAGCCGAGCGTCTTCCCGGCGATCGTCAGCGCGTCCACGGTGCTCACCCGCCCTGCACGGCGGTGACGAGCTCGACGCGGTCGCCGGGCGACAGGACGGTCGACGTCCAGGCGCCGCGCGGCACCACCGCGTCGTTCACGGCGACGGCGACGCCCTGCGGCGTGCCGTCCACCACGCAGCCGGGCACCAGGGCGACCACCACCTGGTCGATCCGGGCGCCGCGGTCCAGCGCGTACGGCTCGTCGTTGACCACGGCGTACGCGGTCGGGGCGGTCGGGGACAGGGAGGTCATGCGGAGGCTCCTCGGGTCGGTACGACGGTTGCGGGTTCGGCAGGGGCGCCGGTACCGGCCGGCCCGGCAGGGGCGCCGGTACCGGCCGGCCCGGGAGGGGCACCGGCACGGGCCCGACCGGCAGGGCCGGCCCGACCGGCAGGGCCGAAGCGCCGCGGGTCCGCCACGGCCACGGCGGACGGCGGCTCGCGGCCGGCGAGGACGGCGAGCACCGCGTCGGCGGTGATGGGCGCGAGCAGCACCCCGTTGCGGTAGTGCCCGGTGGCGAGGCACAGCCCGGGCACCTCGGTGGCGCCCACGAGCGGCAGGTTGTCGGGCGTCGCGGGGCGGGCGCGGGGCGTCACCTCGACGACCGCCGCCTCGTCCAGCGCGGGCAGGAGCGCCCGGGCGTCGCGGAGCAGGGCGAACACGCCACCGGCTGTGGCGCGGCGGTCGTCGGGCGCCTCCTCGCTCGTGGCCCCCACCACCACCTCTCGGTGGCCCGGTCCCCCGCCCGGCGCTGCGCCGGTCCCGGGATCCCGCGGCACCACGTAGACCGGCCGCCCCTGCACGATCCCGCGCACCACGTGCTCCGGCGCGCCACCGGGTGCGGCGTCGAGCCGCAGGGTCTGCCCGCGTACCGGCCGGACCGGCACAGCGACGGGCAGACCGGCGACCAGCTCTCCCGACCGCCAGCCGGCGGCCAGCACCACGGTCCCGGCCCGGTGCTCGTGCCCGGCGTCGTCCACGGCCCCGGTGACGGCCCCGCCCGGCCCGCGCAGCAGGCGGGCGGCAGCCCGGTGCACGACGACGGCGCCCGGCTCGTCGGTCAGCCCGGCCACGAGGGCGGCGTGCGTCGCGCGCGGGTCGGCGGTGTGGTCGCCCGGCGCCCAGGCGGCGCCGCTCACCCGGGGCCCGAGCAGCGGCTCACGGTTCCGGGCCGCGGCGGGTCCGAGCTCGGTCGAGTCGAGGCCCCACCGTCGGTGGAGGGCAGCCCAGCGGCGGAGCTCGGCCACGTCGTCGGCGTCGTAGGCGACGGTGAGCGTGCCGGTGGAGCGCAGTCCGGCGTCGGCCCCTGTCGCGGCGCCGAGCTCGGCGGCGAACGCGGGCCACGCGACGGCTCCCGCGAGCCCGAGGCGCGCGGCCGCCTCCTCGCCGAACCACGACTCGCTCACCGGCGCGAGCATCCCCGCGGCGGCGTGCGTGGCGCCGTCGCCGGGCGCGGGGTCGAGGACGGTGACCGTCAGCCCCGCGCGTGCGGCCCGCCAGGCCACGGCCACGCCGATGATCCCGCCGCCGACGACGAGCACGTCGACGATGCGGACGCCGACGGCGCGGGCGTCCGCGGGCCGGGCGCCACGGGGGCGCGCGGACGGGACCTCGGGGGGACCGGGGTGGTGCCACGGCACCGGCATCTGGCTGCTCCCTTCGCTGGCATGACCCAGATCAGGTTCGACGGTCGGCGCTCTTCCGCCCTCTCAGCCCTGTCCAGGGCTCCCGTGCGTGGCCCACCTTACTCCGGCCGCTGGCTACGCTGATCGTCGTGACCGGCCCCCGAACCACCGCCAGCCCGACCGTGGGCGCCCAGCCGGGCGCCCAGCCCGCTGCGCAGCCCGCCGTCGAGCCCGCAGCCCAGCCCGACCCCCGGGCACGCCTCGCGGACGCGCGCCTCTACCTGTGCACCGACGCCCGCGAGGAGCACGGCGACCTCGAGGACTTCCTCCACGCCGCCCTGACCGGCGGCGTCGACGTGGTCCAGCTCCGCGACAAGACGCTCGACGTGGCCCGCGAGCTCGAGCTGCACCGTCTGGTCGCCCGGGTCGCGGCCGAGCACGGCGCCCTGTGGGCGGTCAACGACCGGGCCGACGTGGCGGTGCTCACGGACGCACCGGCGGTCCACACAGGCCAGCGGGACCTGCCGGTCGCGGGGGTGCGCTCGCTCGTCGGCGCGCGAGCGGTGCTCGGCCGGTCCACGCACTCGCGCGAGCAGGCCGCTGCCGCGGAGTCCGACCCGGACGTCGACTACTTCTGCGTCGGTCCGCTCTGGGCCACGCCGACCAAGCCGGGCCGCGCCGCCGTCGGCCTGGACCTGCTCCGCGAGGTCGCGGCGAGCCGCCCGGCCACGCCGTGGTTCGCGATCGGGGGCGTCGACGCCGACCGGCTCGGCGAGGTGCTGGACGCGGGGGCGGAACGGATCGTCGTCGTCCGGGCCATCACGCAGGCCGCCGACCCGGAGCGGGCGGCACGCGAGCTGCGCGAGCGGGTCGCGGCGGCCGCGGCCCGCTGATCCCGCCGGCTGATCCCGCCGCCTGTCAGGCGCCTCTCAGGGTGGGAGGGCAGGCTGGTACCGGCGCCGGTGGTCGCCCCACCGGGCGCCGAGACCCGTGAACCCTGGAGGAGACGTGGCCGCACCCAGCACCCCCGGCAGCACCGGTCCGGAGAGCTCAGGCTCCCGCAGCCCGGCCCGGATCGTCCTCTAAGTCATGATCGGCCTGGTGGTGCTCGCGCTCGCGGTCTTCGGCGCGACGCGCCTCTACGCGAGCATGCAGACGGGCGACGACGTCGCGGCGCCTGCGGTCGGCACGGAGGCGCCCGTCACGGCGGCCGACGTCGACGAGCTCGACGGCGAGTACACCGTGACCGAGGGCTCCGAGGCCGGCTACCGGGTGGACGAGGTGCTGGCGGGCGAGGACGTCACCGTGGTGGGACGCACCGACCAGGTGACCGGCTCGGCGACGATCGCCGGCGGCGAGCTGGCCGACGCGACCGTCGAGGTGGACATGGCGAGCATCGAGACCGACGAGACCGCTCGCGACGGGCAGTTCCGGTCCATCCTCGACGCGGCCACGCACCCGACGGCCACCTTCGAGCTCGCCTCACCCGTGGACGTCTCCGCCGTGGCCGACGGCGAGACCGTCACCGTCGAGGCCCCCGGCACCATGACGATCAAGGGCACGTCGCAGGACGTGACAGCGACCCTTCAGGTGCGCCTCACCGAGGCTGGTGCCGAGGTGAGCGCGCAGATCCCCGTCGTCTTCACGGACTACGGCGTCAACGCCCCGAAGCTCGGCTTCGTCACCGTGGAGGACGAGGGCTTCGTGGAGGCGCAGCTCCAGCTCACCCGCTGACGCCTCGGCTTCGCCTGGCCCGCCACCAGGAAGTTGTTCCCCGTCTCCGGCGCAGACGGGGAACAGCTACCTGGTCGTCGAGCACCGCCGGAGCGCCCCCGCCCGACGCCCACCCCCTCAGCCCGGCAGGCCCGCGATCCCCGTCCCGGGGTCGGCCGCGTCGCCGCCCCGGCGTCCGCCGGCCATGTCGTCGCGCACCATCCGCACCCAGAGAGCCACGGCGAACGCGCCGAAGACCCACCACTGGAGGGCGTAGAACGCGTTCTGCAGGTTGACCCCGGACCCTCCGTCGAGCGTGGGGCGCGGCAGGAGGGCGGGACCGTCCTCTGCGGGGGACGGCGTCGCGTCCGAGAGCACCACGTAGCCCGTGTACACCGGCCCGCCCCACTCCTGCACGAGAGCGCCGAGCGCGACCCGGTCCACCTGACCATCGGGCAGCTCGAGGCCTCCGCCGGAGACTGCCTCGCCGGCCTGCAGCCAGCCCGTCACGTGCACCTCCCCGCCGGGTGCCTCCGAGGCGTCGTCGGGCGACGCGACCCATCCGCGCACCACCGCGACGACCGGCGCGCCCGAGAGCCCGGCCCACGAGTCGCCGCCCGTGCCGTCGTCGGCCACGCGGAGCGGCGTCAGCACGAGGTAGCCCTCGCGCCCGTCGAGGACGCGCCCGGCCACCAGACGCTGGCCGTCGGCCTCGTACTCCCCGGCGACCTGGACCTGCCTGCTCACGAGGTCGCCCGGGAACGACTCCTGCGGCGCCAGCACGTCGCCCAGCCACGCGGGTCCTTCTGCCACGGCCTCGGCGGCGGCCTGGCGGTCGGCGAGCTCCGCGCGCTCGTAGGCGCGGTCCAGCTGCCAGACCCCGAGACGCCCGCACACGGCGGCGGCGAGCAGCAGCAAGAGCAGGATGCCCACCATGCGCGGCTGCCGCGCCACCTCCCAGAAGGTCCGACGCCGGTCGCCCGCCTCGGGCGGCGGCGTCACGGACGCGTCGGTCGCGACGGGAGCAGGCATGCTCCCACGGTAGCCGCCCCTGGCCGCCCCGACGGAATCCTGCGGCCCGCCCGGGGTGCGGTCCTCGTCACGGCTACTGACCTGACCGAACGCCAGATCGACCTCACCTCTGCCACCTGGTGCGCCCAGGCATGTTCTGCGGTCGAATGAAACCGCGGCGGAGTGACTGCGCCGCTGACCCGACAGCCCTGGCAGACAGGAGCGTGTGATGACGACGACCACCGTCCCGAGCACCGACCGAGCGGCCGCGGAGGGCGCCTGGCGCGCCACCGGCGTCACCGAGCCGGGGCCCGAGGAGCTGGAGCAGATCGACGCGTGGTGGCGCGCGGCCAACTACCTCTCCGTGGGCCAGATCTACCTGCTCGACAACCCGCTGCTGCGGGAGCCGCTCACCCGGGACCACGTCAAGCCGCGCCTCCTCGGCCACTGGGGCACCACGCCGGGGCTGACCTTCCTCTACGCGCACCTGAACCGCGCGATCAAGGCACGGCAGCAGCCCACGCTCTACGTCACCGGCCCCGGGCACGGCGGCCCGGGCCTGGTCGCGAGCGCCTACCTGGACGGCACGTACTCCCAGTTCTACAGCGACATCACGGAGGACGCCGAGGGCGTGAAGCGGCTGTTCCGGCAGTTCTCGTTCCCGGGCGGGATCCCGAGCCACGTGGCCCCGGAGACGCCGGGGTCGATCCACGAGGGCGGCGAGCTGGGCTATGCGCTGAGCCACGCGTACGGGGCGGCGTTCGACAACCCCGACCTCCTGGTCGCGGCGGTGGTGGGCGACGGCGAGGCGGAGACCGGCCCGCTGGCGACGAGCTGGCACTCGAACAAGTTCGTCAACCCGGCGCAGGACGGCGTGGTGTTGCCGATCCTCCACCTCAACGGCTACAAGATCGCGAACCCCACGGTCCTGGCCCGCATCTCGGAGGACGAGCTGCACGACCTCATGGTCGGCTACGGGCACAAGCCCTACGTCTTCACCGTGGAGGACGAGTCGGCGGAGCCGCACGCCGAGTTCCACCGGCGCTTCGCGGTGCTGCTGGACGAGGTCCTCGACGAGATCGCGGCCATCAAGGCCCGCGCCGCCGAGGGCGACCTGACGCGGCCCGCCTGGCCCATGATCGTGTTCCGCACGCCGAAGGGCTGGACGGGACCGGACACCATCGACGGCAAGAAGACGACGGGCTCGTGGCGGGCGCACCAGGTGCCGCTGGCGAGCGCGCGCGACACCGAGGAGCACCTGCAGGTGCTCGAGCAGTGGCTCCGGTCGTACCGGCCCGAGGAGCTGTTCGACGACGACGGGCGGATCCTGCCGGAGATCGCCGGGCTGGCGCCGGAGGGCCCGCTGCGGATGAGCGCGACCCCGCACGCCAACGGCGGGCTGCTGCTGCACGACCTGCGGCTCCCCGACTTCCGGAAGTACGCCGTGGACGTGCCCTCGCCGGGTGGGTCGGTGTCGGAGGCGCCGCGCGTCCTCGGGCAGTGGCTCACGGACGTGATCCGCCGCAACCCGACCAACTTCCGGATCTTCGGGCCGGACGAGACGGCCTCGAACCGCCTCCAGGCGGTATACGAGGTGACGGACAAGCAGTGGAACGCCGAGTTCCTCGGCGAGGACGTGGACGAGCACATGGCGCGGGCCGGCCGTGTGATGGAGATCCTCAGCGAGCACCAGTGCCAGGGCTGGCTCGAGGGCTACCTCCTGACCGGGCGGCACGGGCTGTTCACCAGCTACGAGGCCTTCATCCACATCGTCGACTCGATGTTCAACCAGCACGCCAAGTGGCTGAAGGTCACCAACCACATCCCGTGGCGCCGGCCGATCGCCTCCCTGAACTACCTGCTGAGCAGCCACGTGTGGCGGCAGGACCACAACGGCTTCAGCCACCAGGACCCGGGTTTCATCGACCACGTGGTGAACAAGAAGGCGGAGATCGTCCGCGTGTACCTGCCGCCGGACGCGAACACCCTCCTGTCCACCTACGACCACTGCCTGCGCAGCCGCCAGTACGTGAACGTGGTGGTGTCGGGGAAGCAGCCCGCACCCAACTTCCTCACCATGGAGCAGGCCATCGAGCACTGCACCCGCGGCCTGGGGATCTGGGAGTGGGCGGGCACGGAGGTGCCGGGCGAGAAGCCGGACGTGGTCCTCGCGGCGGCGGGCGACGTGCCCACGCTCGAGGTGCTGGCGGCGGCCGACATCCTGCGCCGGGAGCTGCCCGGCCTGAAGGTCCGCGTCATCAACGTGGTGGACCTGATGCGCCTCCAGGACTCGCGGGAGCACCCTCACGGGCTCACCGACTCGGAGTTCGACGGCCTGTTCACGTCGGACCGGCCGATCATCTTCGCGTACCACGGGTACCCGTGGCTGATCCACCGCCTGACGTACCGGCGCACGGGCCACCCGAACCTGCACGCCCGCGGGTACAAGGAGGAGGGCACCACCACCACGCCGTTCGACATGGTGATGCTCAACGACCTGGACCGGTACCACCTGGTCATCGACGTGATCGACCGGGTGCCTTCGCTCGGTTCCGCGCAGGCCGGGCTCCGTCAGCGCATGCAGGACGCCCGCCTCCGGGCCCGCGCCTACACGCGCGAGCACGGTGAGGACATCCCCGAGGTGCGTGACTGGGTGTGGCCGGACGCCCAGGACCAGTCCGACAACGGTGCCGTCGCCGCCGCGCTCGACACGGGCGGCGACAACGAGTAGAGATGCGTCCATGACCGCGAGCCCGACCGTCCGTTCCCTCGTCATCGCCTCACCGGAGGGAGAGACCGGCAAGTCGACGGTCGCGCTGGGAGTCCTCGACCTGCTGGTCCGCCAGGTCCAGCGGGTCGGGGTCTTCCGCGCCGTCTCCCGCGTCCCCGCCGCCGGGCCGGACCTCCCCGACCGCGACTACGTGCTGGAGATGCTGCTCGACCACGACGGCGTCGACGTGCCCTACGAGGACGCCGTGGGCGTCACGTACGACGAGGTGCACGCCGACCCCGAGGCGGCCCTGTCCCGCATCGTGTCCCGCTACCACGCCATGGCCGCACACTGCGACGCCGTGGTGGTGCTCGGCACCGACTACACGGACGTGGCCGGCCCCACGGAGCTGTCGTTCAACGCACGCATCGCGGCGAACCTCGGCGCGCCGGTGCTGCTCGTGGTGTCGGGCCGCGAGCGCACCGCCGACGCGGTGCGGGCGCTCGCCGAGGTGAGCCTGGCCGAGCTGCGCGCCAACCACGCGCAGCCGGTCGGCATCGTCGTGAACAGGTGCGGCACGCAGCCGGGGTCGGGGCCCGACGACGTCCGTGCCGCCCTCACCGACCTCCGCACCGAGGAGGACCTCCCGGTGTGGGTCATCCCCGAGGAGCCGTTCCTCACGGCCCCCACGGTGGGCCAGCTCCTCGAGGCCGTGGACGGCGTGCTCGCGCTCGGCGACCCCGAGCTGCTGACCCGCGAGGCGCTGGACGTGCTCGTCGGTGCGATGAGCTTCGAGCACCTGCTCGAGCGGCTGTCCGACGGCGCGGTGGTGATCACCCCGGGTGACCGCACCGACGTGCTGATCGGCCTGCTCGCGGCACAGACGGCGCCGACGTTCCCGTCGCTGGCGGGCATCGTGCTCGGCGGGGGCTTCTACCCCGAGGGCCGGACCGCCGAGCTGGTGGCGGCGCTGGAGCCCAAGGTCCCCATCATCCGCACGGACGGCGACACGTACCCCGTCGCACGCGCAGCGGCGAAGACCCGCGGGCGGGTCTCACGCGCCTCCACCCGCAAGATCGACACCGCGCGCGCCCTGTTCGAGAAGAACGTGGACGGCGAGGAGCTGGCCGCGCGCCTCGACGTGCCGCCGCCGCAGGTCGTCACGCCGCTCATGTTCGAGTACCGCCTCATCGAGCGGGCCCGCGAGGAGCGGCGGCACGTGGTGCTCCCGGAGGGCGACGACGACCGCATCCTCCGCGCCGCCTCGACGGTGCTGGCGCGCGGGATCGCCGACCTGACCATCCTCGGCGAGGAGACCGCGGTACGGGGGCGCGCCACCGAGCTGGGCCTGGACCTCGAGGCGGCACGGGTGCTGTCCACCACCGACCCGGAGAGCGTGGAGCGATTCTCCACGGAGTACGCGCGGCTGCGGGCGCACAAGGGCATGACCGTGGAACGGGCCCGGGAGGTCGTCACCGACGTGTCGTACTTCGGCACGATGATGGTGCACCTCGGCCTCGCCGACGGCATGGTCTCCGGTGCCGCGCACTCGACCGCGCACACCATCCGGCCGTCGTTCGAGATCATCAAGACGCAGCCCGGCGTCTCGTCCGTGTCGTCCGTGTTCCTCATGTGCCTCGAGGACCGGGTGCTCGTCTACGGCGACTGCGCGGTGATCCCCGACCCCACGGCCGAAGAGCTCGCCGACATCGCCATCTCGTCCTCCGCCACGGCGACGCAGTTCGGGGTGGCCCCCCGCATCGCGATGCTCTCCTACTCGACCGGCACGTCCGGCTCCGGCGCGGACGTGGACAAGGTCCGCACCGCCACCGCGCTGGTCCGCGAGCGCCGGCCCGACCTGGACGTGGAGGGGCCCATCCAGTACGACGCCGCGGTGGACGCGTCCGTGGCGGCATCGAAGCTGCCCGGCTCGGACGTGGCCGGGCGCGCGACGGTGTTCGTGTTCCCCGACCTCAACACCGGCAACAACACGTACAAGGCGGTGCAGCGCTCGGCGGGCGCGGTGGCGGTGGGCCCGGTGCTGCAGGGCCTGAACAAGCCGGTCAACGACCTGTCCCGCGGTGCGCTGGTCCAGGACATCGTCAACACCGTGGCCATCACGGCCATCCAGGCGCAGGGAGCGACCCGATGACCTCGACAGTGCTGGTGCTCAACTCGGGCTCCTCGTCGCTGAAGTACCAGCTCGTGGACCCCTCGTCGGGGGAGGCGCTGGCCTCGGGCCTGATCGAGCGCATCGGCGAGGAGTCGGGGCGGGTCAAGCACCAGTCCGGCGGCAGCACGGTGGAGCGCGAGCAGCCGGTGCCGTCGCACGCGGACGCGCTGAAGGTCGCGCTCGGCCTGTTCGACGAGGCGGGGCCGTCCCTGGCGGGGGCGGGCGTGGCCGCCGTCGGGCACCGGGTGGTGCACGGGGGCGCACTGTTCTCGGCGCCGGTCCTCCTGGACGACGACGCCGTGGCGGGGATCCGTTCCCTGATCCCGCTGGCGCCGCTGCACAACCCGGCCAACGTGACGGGCATCGAGGTGGCGCGGGAGCTGCTGGACGTGCCCCACGTCGCGGTGTTCGACACCGCCTTCTTCGCCACGCTCCCGCCCGCGGCCGCCACCTACGCCGTGGACCGCAAGGTGGCCGAGGAGCACGGGGTGCGCCGCTACGGCTTCCACGGGACGTCGCACCAGTTCGTCTCGGCGGCGGTGGCGGCACACCCGGACGTCCAGGCGCTGGGCCGCTCCCCGCTCCGCCAGGTGGTGCTCCACCTCGGCAACGGGGCGTCGGCGTCGGCGGTGCTCGACGGCGTGGCCGTGGAGACCTCCATGGGCCTCACCCCGCTGGAGGGACTCGTCATGGGCACGCGGTCGGGCGACCTCGACCCGGCGATCGTCTTCCACCTGGTCCGCAACGCCGGCATGTCGGTGGACGACGTGGACACGCTGCTCAACAAGTCCTCCGGGCTCAAGGGCCTGGCAGGCGTGAACGACATGCGGGAGCTGCAGCGCCTGGTGGCGTCGGGCGACGAGGCCGCGCGGCTGGCGATGGACGTCTACCTGCACCGGCTGCGCAAGTACGTGGGCGCCTACGCGGCGGCGCTCGGCGGGATCGACGTCCTGACGTTCACCGCGGGGGTGGGCGAGAACGACGCCCGCGTGCGGGCGGGCGTCGTCCAGGGCCTGGGCTTCCTCGGGCTCGAGGTGGACCCGGCGCGCAACGAGGCGCCGTCGCGCGAGGCGCGCGTGATCTCCCCGACGGGCACCGGGGCGCTGGTGATGGTGGTCCCCACGGACGAGGAGCTGGCGATCGCCCGCCAGGCGATGGAGCTCGTGAGCAGGTGACCGTCCTGATCGACCCGCCCGCCTGGCCCGCGCACGGCACGCTGTTCTCGCACCTGGTCTCGGACGAGTCGCTGTACGAGCTCCGGCTCTTCGCGCGCGCGGCCGGCGTGCCCGACCGCGCGCTCGACCTCGACCACTACGACGTCCCGGCCCGCCGCTACGACGCGCTCGTCGCCGCGGGCGCCGTGCCGGTGGACGGCCGGGAGCTCGCCCGCCGCCTGGGCGGCTCGGTGGTGCGCGTCTCGGGCGCGGAGCGCGGTCACGCCGCACGTGACTCCCTCGGTGCCCGCTGGTCCGCCCTGCGTCCGGGCGAGCCCGGCTGCCCTGACGTGGGGCCGACGCCGGACGGGTCGTCCGGGAGCGCCGTCTCGCCCGAGGCGTGGGCCGCCGTGGGCGAGAGCCTCCTCGACCGGTGGAGCGAGCCGCACCGCACCTATCACACGCGGCTCCACCTGGCGCAGTCCCTCGACGCGCTGGACCTCCTGCTCGACGACCTCGCCGCGGCGGGCACGCCGGTGGAACCGGCGACCGCCTGGACCGCCCGGGTGGCGCTCTGGTTCCACGACGCGGTCCACGACGGCGAGGCGGTCCGCGACGAGGAGCGCTCCGCGGAGCTGGCCCGCACTGCCCTCTCCGCCATCGACCCGGGCGACCCGGTGCACCCGGGCGACGCGCCGGCGTCCGGCAGCCTGGTGGAGGAGGTGGCGCGGCTCGTGCTGGTGACCACCGCGCACGACCCCGCTCCCGGCGACCTCGCCGGCGCGCTGGTCAGCGACGCTGACCTGGCGGTCCTCGGCGCGGAGCCCCCCGCCTACGCCCGCTACGCGCAGCAGGTGCGCGCGGAGTATGCCGACGTGCCCGAGCTGAGGTTCCGTCTGGGGCGTGCCGCTGTGCTCACCCAGCTGCTCGCCGGCCGTGGTCTGTTCCGGACGGTGCCGGGAGCCGCCCGGTGGAACGAGCGGGCGACGGCGAACCTCCGCGCCGAGCGCCGCTCCCTGACGGCCCGCCCGCCGAGATAGTTACCTCGTCCGAGCACGGCACTACCTCGGCGGGAGAGTCTCGCCGAGATAGTGACTTCGTCCGACCACGGAACTACCTCGACGGGAGAGTCTCGCCGAGATAGTGACCTCGTCCGACCGGGTAGCGTGCCGACCGTGAAGATCGCGCTGATCGTCCTTGCCGTGCTCGCCCTCGCGTTCGCCGTGCCCGTCGCCTGGGTGCAGGGCGTGGGGCAGTCCCGCGTCCGGGCGAGCGTCCAGGGCGTCGAGAAGGTGGACGCGATCGTGGTCCTCGGCGCCGGGCTGAGGGAGGACGGCACCCCGTCCACCTTCCTGCGCCGCCGGGTGGACGGGGCGGTCGCCCTGTACGAGGCGGGGGTCGCGCAGACGGTCATCCTCAGCGGCGACGCGCACACCCGAGCCGACGGCACCCGGTACGACGAGCCCGCCTCGATGCGCGACTACGCCGTGAGCCAGGGCGTTCCCGAGGACGTGCTGGTCCTCGACGGCGAGGGGTTCAACACCACCGCCACGTGCCGCCGCGCCCACGACGTGTTCGGGGTGCGGAGCGCGGTGGTCGTCACGCAGGACTACCACCTGCGGCGCACCCTGTACTCGTGCGTCGAGGCCGGTCTGGACGCCGTGGGTCTGGGGGTCAGCGCCACAAGCGTGCTGCCCCTGAAGTCGGCGTGGTGGCACGTCCGCGAGCTGCCCGCGAGCTGGAAGGCAGCGGTGCGACCGCTGGTCGGCGCGTAGGTCTCGGCGCGGGCCGGCCGGCGCAGGCCCGGCGCAGGCCGGTCAGCGCAGGCGGAGCCGCCGCATCAGGTGCAGGGCCGAGGTGAGCAGCTCGCTCGGGCGACCCTCGTCGAGGCCGTAGAGCGCGTCGAGGGTGACGCCGATCCGGGCCCCCCGGTCGACGACGATCGTCTGGGCCTCCGTCAGCGCCTCGATCGACGCCGCGCCGTGCCGCCGGCCCAGTCCGGAGGACTTCCACCCGCCGAGGGGGGCCGAGACCGAGCCCCAGAGGAGCGCGTAGCCGTCGTTGATCGCGACCGAGCCGGCCTCGACGCGCGCCGCGATCCGGCGGGCCCGGGCGACGTCGGTGGAGTACACGGAGGCGTGCAGCCCGTACTCGGTCTGGTTCATGACGCGGACGGCCTCGTCGTCCGACGCCACGCGGGTGACCGACACGACGGGCCCGAACGTCTCCTCGCGCGTGCACAGCGCGGCGCTCGGAACGTCGTCGAGGATCGTGGGGGCGTAGAAGTACGGCCCGATGTCGCTGCGGTGCACGCCGCCCGCGAGCACCCGGGCCCCGAGGGCGAGGGCGTCGTCCACGTGCGCCTCGACCTTCGCGAGCTGATCGGCGGAGACGAGCGACCCCATGTCGGCGGAGTAGTCCAGGCCCGCACCGAGCCGCAGCGCGCGCACCGCGGGGACGAACCGCGCCAGGAACTCGTCGGCGACGTCCTCGTGGAGCACGAGCCGCTCCGCCGACAGGCACATCTGGCCCGAGCTGGCGAAGCACGCGCGGATCACCGACGGCACCGCCGTCCGGACGTCCGCGTCCGCGGCGACGTACAGCGGATTCTTGCCGCCGAGCTCCAGCGTGGCGCCCACCAGCCGCTCCCCCGCACGGGCCGCGACCTTGCGGCCGGTGGCGGTGGAGCCGGTGAACGCGACGTGGTCCACGTGCTCGATCAGCTCCGCCCCGACGTCCCCACCCCCGGCGACGACCTGGAACAGCCCGGCCGGGAGGCCTGCGTCCTCGAGCACCTCGGCGACCCAGAGGGCGGTGAGGGTGGTCTGCGGGTCGGGCTTGAGCACCACCGCGTCACCCGCGAGCAGCGCGGGCAGCGTCTCGGAGAGCGCCAGGGTGAGCGGGTAGTTCCAGGGCGCGATGACGCCCACGACCCCGACCGGACGGCGGTGCACGCGCACGCCGGTGAGCAGCGGGAGCATGCCCGCCAGCCGCCGGGGCGCGAGATAGCGCGGGCCGCGTACCGCGAAGTGCCGCGCCAGCTGCGCCGCGTCCGCGACCTCCTCGAACGCCGACCGCCGGGACTTGCCGACCTCCATCTGGATGAGGTCCAGCACCTCCGACTGGCGGTCCAGGACGATGCGCCCGAACCTCCCCAGCACGCCCGCCCGCTCCCGCACCGGGACGTGCGCCCAGGAACGCTGCGCGGCCCGGGCCCGCTCCACCGCGCCGGCCACGTCAGCGGGCGACGAGAGGGAGAAGGTCGCCAGGGGCGCCCCCGTGAACGGGCAGATGGACCGGTGGGTCCCCGCCTCGTGTGACGTGACGACGCGAGCGACGAGCGGTGCGACGACGTCCGGCTCGAGCACGTAGGTGGCCTCCGGCTGCTCCGGGTCGATCACACTTCCGACTGCTGCGTCGTCGATCATGGCCGCCACCCTACGCGCAAAAGCCTGGGCCCCGTAGCCCCATCAGAATGAAAAACTTTTACCAGTTGCTCCGGGCACCCCGGGGCGTCATGAACGGTCGAACCAGCGCCCCAGGACCGTCGTCTCCTGGTCCGCGTAGCCGAGACGTTCGTAGAACGCGACCACCTCTGTGTTCGAGGTCCGGACCATGAGCTGCACCTTCCGCGCCCCCTGGGCCGCCAGCCAGGCCTCGCCCGCGACGACCGCGGCACGGCCGAGACCGGCGCCCTGGCGGCCGGGAGCGACCGCGACGTAGTAGAGCCACCCGCGGTGCCCGTCGAGCCCCGCCATCACCGTCGCCACGACGGCGCCTCCGTCACGCGCCACCAGGATCGTCGAGGTCTCGCCGGTCCGGGCGTCCGCCACGTCGCGGTACGGGTCGTTCCAGGGGCGCGTGAGCCCGCAGTCGCGCCAGAGCGCGACCACCGGCTCCACGTCCGCGTCCGCGATCTCGCGGAACGCGATGCCCGCGACGACCGGGCCGCCGTCGGCCGCCACCGTCATCGCGGCTGGTAGGGCGAGACCACGACCTCGACCCGCTGGAACTCCTTGAGGTCGGAGTAGCCCGTGGTGGCCATGGCGCGCCGGAGCGCGCCGACGAGGTTCAGCGTGCCGTCCGCCTGCTGACCCGGCCCGAAGAGGATCTCCTCGAGCGAGCCCACCGTCCCGACCTCGACCCGCTCGCCCCGCGGGAGCTGGGCGTGGTGCGCCTCAGGGCCCCAGTGCCAGCCCTTGCCCGGCGCCTCGGTGGCACGGGCGAGCGCGGCACCGAGCATGACGGCGTCCGCTCCGCAGGCCACGGCCTTGACGATGTCGCCGGAGCGGCCCACGCCGCCGTCGGCGATCACGTGGACGTAGCGGCCGCCCGACTCGTCGAGGTAGTCGCGGCGGGCAGCGGCGACGTCGGCCACCGCGGTGGCCATCGGCGCGTGGATGCCCAGGCTGACGCGCGTGGTGTGCGCTGCGCCACCACCGAAGCCGACCAGCACGCCGGCCGCTCCCGTGCGCATGAGGTGCAGCGCCGCCGTGTACGTGGACGCGCCGCCCACGACGACCGGGACGTCGAGCTCGTAGATGAAGCGCTTGAGGTTCAGCGGCTCGGCGTTGCCGCTCACGTGCTCCGCCGAGACGGTGGTGCCGCGGATGACGAACAGGTCCACGCCCGCGTCCACCACGGTCTTGTAGAACTCCTGCGTGCGCTGCGGCGACAGCGCGCCGGCGACGGTGACGCCGGAGGCGCGGACCTCGCGCAGGCGCTCCGTGATGAGCTCCGGCTTGACCGGCTCGGCGTAGATCTCCTGCATGCGCCGGGTGGCCTCGCCGGCCGGCAGCTGCGCGATCTCCTCGAGCAGACGCTCCGGCGCCTCGTACCGCGTCCAGAGACCCTCGAGGTCCAGGACCCCCAGGCCGCCCGCGCGGCCCAGCGCCACGGCGGTGGCCGGGCTCATCACCGAGTCCATGGGTGCCGCGACGATCGGCAGGTCGAAGTGGTACGCGTCGATCTGCCAGCCGACCGTGACGTCCTTCGGGTCGCGGGTACGGCGGGACGGCACCACCGCGATGTCGTCGAAGGAGAAGGCGCGCCGCCCGCGCTTGCCACGTCCGATCTCGATCTCGTTGCTCACCGGGACAGCGTACCGACCCGGGAGGGCAGCGGCCGTGGATGTCGGTGACGGGTGGCACAGTTCGGGGTGCAGAGACCGGACGGGGCACCAAGACCGCCGGTCACCTGCACGGACGGGCGCCGACGCGGCGTAGATCACACGAACGGGGAGGAGCGCACCGATGGACCAGGACTGGACACGGGGGCCGCTGCTGGGCTTCGACACGGAGACCACGGGGGTCGACGTCGCAGGCGACCGCATCGTCACGGCCGCGCTCGTGCTGCGCGTGCCGGGGGTGAGCACGGACGTGCGCACCTGGCTGCTCGACCCGGGGGTGGAGATCCCCGAGGAGGCGGCCGCGATCCACGGGATCACGACCGAGCACGCACGCGCCCACGGCGAGGAGCCGCGCAAGGCGCTCGAGGAGATCGCCGCCGAGCTGGCGCTCCACCTCCGGCAGGGGGTGCCCGTCGTCGCGTACAACGCCGCGTTCGACCTGTCCCTCCTCGACGCCGAGCTGACCCGGCACGGCCTGCCGACGCTGCCGGAACGGCTCGGCACCTCGGTGGGGCCCGTGGTCGACCCGCTCGTCATCGACCGGTGGAAGGACCGCTTCCGGCAGGGCAAGCGCCGCCTCGGTGACCTGAGCGAGTGGTACGGCGTGACCAACGAGGGCGACCTGCACTCCGCGGACGTGGACGTGCTCGCCACGCTGGACGTGCTGCAGGCGCTGGTGCGCCGGTTCCCCGAGCTCGCCGAGATGTCGCTGCTCGAGCTTCATCACGAGCAGGCGGGCGCACACCGCGAGTGGGCCGAGGGCTTCAACGAGTGGCGGACCCGGCAGGGCCTCGACGGGCCCGGCGCCTCGGGACTCTGGCCGGTCCAGAACGCACGGAGCGCATAAGCGCATCGCAGGTCACGGCCATCTTCGCGAACCTGACGCGAGCGTATCTCATACGTGAGATACGCTCGTTGTCATGACCATCGGTACGACGACCGTCAGCGAGATTCCTACGGTGGACGCCGCGCAGGTCGGAGGGCTCGTCCGCTCCGCCCGCCGGCACCGGGGACTCACCCAGGCACAGCTCGCCGAACGGCTGGGAACCAGTCAGAGCGCGGTGCACCGGATCGAGCAGGGCCAGCAGAACCTCAGCCTCGAGATGATCGGCCGGATCAGCGCGGCCCTCGAGTCGGCACTCATCAGCGTGGGTGCGCCCAAGCACTCGCACCTCCGCGTCGAGGGCGGCCACCAGCTCTCC
Source organism: Antribacter gilvus (assembly GCF_003946865.1). Classification (GTDB taxonomy): domain Bacteria; phylum Actinomycetota; class Actinomycetes; order Actinomycetales; family Cellulomonadaceae; genus Antribacter; species Antribacter gilvus. The sequence goes on along the minus strand of NZ_QXTH01000001.1, from coordinate 709,461 downwards.
GGCCGCATCGAGGTGAACTCCTCCAAGAACGGCGCGGTCGCTCTGCTGTGCGCGTCGCTCCTCAACAGCGGCCGCACCGTGCTGCGCGGCGTGGCCCGCATCGTCGAGGTCGACCGCATCGTCGACGTGCTCCGGTCCGTGGGCGTGCGCGCCGAGTGGTCCGCCGACGGGCGGGACCTGGAGGTCGTCCGGCCCGCCACGCTGGACCTGAGCAGGATCGACGTCGACGCGGCGGTCCGCACCCGCTCGATCATCATGTTCTTCGGCCCGCTGCTCGGCACCGAGGAGCGGTTCGAGCTCCCCTACGCCGGGGGCTGCGACCTCGGCACCCGCACCGTCGAGCCGCACATGATCGCCCTGCGGCCCTTCGGCCTGGATGTCACGGCCACGGCGAACCGCTACCACGCGACCGTCTCCCCGGCGAGCGGCGACCTGTCGATCGTGCTCACCGAGCGCGGCGACACGGTCACCGAGAACGCCCTGATGGCCGCGGCGGGACGCGACGGCGTCACCACCATCCGCAACGCCAGCTCGAACTACATGGTCCAGGACCTGTGCTTCTACCTCGAGCTGCTGGGCGTCAAGATCGACGGCATCGGGACCACGACGCTCCGCGTCCACGGCCGGCCGCGGATCGACGCCGACGTGGAGTACGCCGTCTCCGAGGACCCGGTCGAGGCGATGAGCCTTCTCACCGCCGGGATCGTCACGGGGTCGGAGATCACCGTCGCGCGGGTCCCGATCGAGTTCATGGAGATCGAGCTCGCCACGTTGAGCGAGATGGGCCTGCAGTACACGCTGAGCGACGAGTACCTCGCCCGCAACGGCCGCACCCGGCTCGTGGACGTCACGGTGCACCCGAGCACGCTCCGGGCCCCGATCGACAAGATCCACCCCATGCCGTTCCCCGGCCTGAACATCGACAACCTGCCGTTCTTCGCCGTGATCGCCGCGTGCGCCACCGGCACCACGCTGATCCACGACTGGGTCTACGAGGGCCGCGCGGTGCACCTCACCGACCTGACGCGCCTGGGTGCCGACGTGCGGCTGCTCGACGCGCACCGGCTCCAGGTCACGGGCCCCACCCGGTTCTCGGGCGCCGAGATCAGCTGCCCGCCCGCCCTGCGGCCCGCCGTCGTCATCCTGCTCGGCATGCTCGCCTCGAAGGGCACCTCCGAGCTGCGCGGCGTCGACATCATCGCCCGCGGCTACGAGCAGCTCACCGAGCGCCTCATCGAGCTGGGCGCGCACATCGAGACGTTCCGGGACTGATACCGTGAGCGCAGTGATCCCTGCCAGGCTCTCTCGCCGGAGCCTGGCAGGGATCACTCTTGCGTCTGGTCAGCCGCGCCCGTAGTTGGGCGCCTCCACCGTCATCTGGATGTCGTGCGGGTGCGACTCCTTGAGGCCGGCGGCCGTGATGCGCACGAAGTGCCCGCGCTCCTGCAGCTCCGGGATGGTGTGCGCGCCCACGTAGAACATCGACTGGTGCAGCCCGCCTACGAGCTGGTAGGCCACGGCGGAGAGCGGACCGCGGTACGGGACCTGCCCCTCGATGCCCTCGGGGACGATCTTGTCGTCGGCCACCACGTCCGCCTGGAAGTAGCGGTCCTTCGAGTACGACTTCTTGCCGCGCGAGGCCATGGCCCCGAGCGAGCCCATGCCGCGGTAGTGCTTGAACTGCTTGCCGTTGACGAACACCAGGTCGCCCGGCGACTCGTCGCAGCCGGCGAGCAGCGAGCCCAGCATCACGGTGTCGGCGCCGGCCACGAGGGCCTTCGCGATGTCGCCCGAGTACTGCAGGCCGCCGTCGCCGATCACCGGGACGCCCGCGGGCCGCGCGGCGAGGGACGCCTCGTAGATGGCCGTGACCTGCGGCACGCCCACGCCCGCGACGACGCGCGTGGTGCAGATCGAACCCGGGCCCACGCCCACCTTGACGGCGTCCGCGCCCGCGTCGACCAGCGCCTGGGCGCCCGCTCGCGTGGCGACGTTGCCGCCGATGACCTGCACGCCCGCGAACGCGGGGTCCTTCTTGAGCTTGGTGATCATCTCCAGCAGGAGGCGCGCATGGCCGTTGGCCGTGTCGGCCACCAGCACGTCCACGCCCGCGTCTCGCAGGGCGGCGGCACGGTCGAGCGCGTCCCCGAAGAACCCGATCGCCGCGCCCACGCGCAGACGGCCTTCGCCGTCCTTGGTGGCGTGCGGGTACTGGTCCGCCTTGGTGAAGTCCTTGACGGTGATCAGGCCGCGCAGGTGGCCCATGCCGTCCACCAGGGGAAGCTTCTCGATCTTGTGCTTGGCGAGCAGCGCCGCCGCGTCGTCCCGCGAGATGCCCACGGGCGCGGTCACGAGCGGCATCTGCGTCATGACCTCGCGCACCTTGCGGGTCTCGAAGTCGCCCTGGTTCACGAAGCGCAGGTCGCGGTTGGTGATGATGCCGACCAGCTTGCCGTCGGGCTCGACCACCGGCAGACCAGACACCCGGTAGGTGCCGCACAGCCGGTCCAGCTCGGCGAGGGTGGCCTCGGGGCCGACCGTCACAGGGTCGGTGATCATCCCGGACTCCGACCGCTTGACGCGGTCGACGTGGCTGGCCTGGCGCTCGATCGACAGGTTGCGGTGGATGATCCCGATGCCGCCCTGCCGCGCCATGGCCACCGCCATGCGCGACTCGGTCACCGTGTCCATCGCGGCCGAGAGGAGCGGGACCCGCACGTCGATCTCCCGGGTCAGGCGCGACGTGGTGTCGACCTCGCTGGGGATGACGTCGGTCTCGTTCGGCAGCAGCAGCACGTCGTCGTACGTGAGGCCGAGGAAGGCGAACGGGTCGCGCACAGGCACCCCAGAGGTCGAGTCCGTCATGTCAAGAGTCTACGCCGAGCCCCCTGGCACCCGGCCAGGGGGTCCACAGGTCGCGTGCGTCACGCGAACCGGTCACCGCAGGACGGCGAGCACCTCGTGGAGCAGCCCGTTGAACGACCGGAGCTGCTGCACCGTGGGCCCGAACGGCAGGTCCGACGCGGCGGCGTCCCGTCGCAGGCCGACGAAGATCGGCAGCTCGGGGTAGCTCTCGTGCACGGCGTGCACCACGTCGAGATCGGGCCGCGCCTGGGTGGTGGCGAGGACGAGGGCGGCGGGCCGGACCATGGTGACGAGCTCCACGGAGCGGTGCGTGCTCGCCGGCCCCGTCACGATCTTGGCCATCGACCCCTGTGCCGCCAGCGCCGCGGCGAGCGCGTGCGCGGACAGCGGCACCACCTCGTCCGGCGCCGCGAACACCAGCACGATCTTGCGCATCCTGCTCGGGTGGTTCGCCGGAGGGCCGCCCGCCTCGACGATGGCCCGCTCGAACTCCTCGGTGTAGTTGCGCAGGGCCCGCAGGGCGGCCGTGGCGAGCACCACCTCCGGGACCTCGCCCGGCGTCGCCAGGACGGTGCGCTCCGCCACGCGACGCCACGCGGGCTCGACCAGCTCGGTCCACCAGGCGGCGGGGTCGCTGTCCGGCCCGAGGGCCAGCAGGGCGTCGCACGACGTGCGGTTGTAGGCCAGCGCCGCGTCCACGAGCGCGGACAGCCGGCCGGGCGTCGGCCCGGCGGGCGCGGACCGCAGGGTGGCCACGGCGCCGGCGCCCGCGCCGCCCGGCAGGGCACGCAGGTGCCCGCGCCGCATCGTGTCCTCCTCGCTGCCCGACGCCGGCGGGCCGGCCTCGGCGGGCGTCTCGCCACGGCCCCGGTCGCCGAGGACGGCGGGCGGTGCCGTCAGCGGCGCCCCGCCCTGGTCGGGGGTGCGCCGGTCGTCCTGCGCGTCGGGTCCGTCCGCGTCGGCCCGCAGGTCGCCGACCGTGATGAGCTCCTCGGCACCGGCCTCCTTGGCGAGCTGCGCCGCGTCCGCGGGCGCGTGACCCTCGAGCGTCAGCCGGCGCATCACCATGAGCCGCGCGACGTCGTCGGGCGTGTAGCGGCGGTGCGAGCCCGCGGTGCGGCCCGAAGGCCCGAGCCCGTAGCGGCGGTCCCAGGTACGAAGGGTCGCCGGAGCGACCCCGAGTCTCCTGGCTACGGCAGCGACAGCAAGGCCGGGACTGGACGCGCGTGACCCGCCCGTGGACGGGGCAGGTCGCGAGGATGTCATGCCTCGATTCTGCCGAGCGGGACAGGCTGTCGCCACCGCGAACCCCGGCGCGCCGCGGAACTGCGGCCAATTCGTTGCAGTTCTGAACAAATCCGGTCACAAACCGAGCCAGCCTTGACACGTTTCAGTCACGATCGAATCGGTCCGGATCACTTCGACACGCCCCTTGAACAACTTCTGCACAACTTGTAGGTTGTTCGGCATGACGGAGATCTCGAGGCTTCCCGGACCGGTGATGGAACTGTGGGAGTGGCAGTACCAGGGGGCGTGCCGCGATGCGGACGACACCTTGTTCTTCCACCCAGAAGGCGAGCGGGGCTCCACCAGGCGCCGCCGCGCAGAGGCAGCCAAGGCGATCTGCCGCAGCTGCCCCGTGATGATGCAGTGCCGGGAGCAGTCGCTCCGGGTGCGCGAGCCCTACGGCGTGTGGGGCGGCCTGAGCGAGGACGAGCGGGCCGCGATCCTGGCCGGCAAGGCTGTCAGCGCCTGAGCACCACACCGATGGCTGTGCCGCGCCCCCTCGCGAGCAGCCGACAACCCTGATTCCCAGCACGTAGCAGTGAGCACGTCCGCAGCACGAGCCCTCCGCGTGACGCACGAAGGCCCCGCACCATGACGGTGCGGGGCCTTCGGCGATCGCGGTGCGAGCCGCGCTCAGGCTTGTGAGCCGAGCGTCAGCTGACGACCACGGCGAGGATGTCGCGAGCGGAGAGCACCAGGTACTCCTCACCCGCGTACTTGACCTCGGTGCCGCCGTACTTCGAGTAGATCACCTTGTCACCCACGGTGACGTCCAGCGGCACACGGTTGCCGTTGTCGTCCACGCGGCCCGGGCCCACGGCCAGGACCTCGCCCTCCTGGGGCTTCTCCTTGGCGGTGTCCGGGATGACCAGGCCGGAAGCGGTCGTGGTCTCGGCCTCGAGAGCCTTGACCACGATCCTGTCCTCGAGCGGCTTGATGGGGACCGACACGTCGGACCTCCTCTTTCGTGAGCAGATCGTTGATCAGCTGCGGTGGTTGTCTGAGCGGGTCGAGCGTTCGGCGTTCCGCCGTCGTCGCGGGTGCCGGCGGGCACGGAACATCTCACGGCACCGCCGCCGGCCCGGCAGAGCCGGGGGCGGCGGTGACACCCCCAAATCTAGGTCGGCGCTAGCACTCGGTCAAGGCGAGTGCCAATCCGCGGGGCGGCGGTGACCGTCCGGCCCCTTCGACATGCGAGCCGTCTCGCGGTCGACGGCCGATCCGTGATGTGCTGGGGGGACGGGGCCTCCGGTCCGGACGCTCCAGAGCGCACGCCCCCACCGGCACTCGGACGGCCCCAGAACGCCAACCACCCACCCCCGTTAGGCAAAGTTCGCGAAAAGGACCCTCCCGAGGTCTCGCCAGCCCCCCGACTCGCATGGAAAGATCTGCCCATGGATGCGGCGATTCTGAGCAAACTTCTCAGCCCGGAAGGTTGGGCACTGCTTGGCGCCCTCCCGCCCTACGACGAACGACTCGCCATGCGGACCGCGACCAGGCTGCGCGAGGGCGGCATCGCACCGGACCTCGCCGCAGCCGCGCTGACCCAGTCGCGCCTGCGCGCCAAGGCCCGGGCCAAGTTCGGCGACTTCGCCGACGGGATGCTCTTCACCCCCGACGGACTCGAGCAGGCCACCCGGCTGCTGGTCGCGGCCGTGCACGCCCGCCGGTACCGCGACGCGGGCACCACCCTCGTGGCCGACCTGACCTGTGGTGTCGGCGCCGACGCCATGACGTTCGCCGCCACGGGCCTGCGCGTGCTGGCCACGGACGTGGACGAGGTGACGGCGGCGATCGCCGCGGTCAACCTGCGCCACTTCCCCGAGGCGGAGGTACGCCACACGGACGGCCTCACGCTCGACCTGCTCGCCGAGGGCGTCGACGGTGTCTACGCCGACCCCGCACGCCGTACCCGCGCCGGGTCCCGCATCTTCGACCCCCGCGCGTACGCTCCCCCGCTCGACGCCGTGTGGGCGCTGCGGGACGTCGTCCCGGCCGTCGGTATCAAGGTCGGCCCGGGCATCCCCCACGAGGGGCTGCCCGCCGACGCGGAGACGCAGTGGGTCTCCGTCGACGGCGACGTGGTCGAGGCCGGCCTCTGGTTCGGCCCCCTCGCGCCCGCGGGGCCCGGCCGGTCCGCCCTGGTGCTCCGCACCGTGACGGACGCCGAGGGCAAGGAGCACACCCTGAGCCGTACCGTCCGGGAGGACCCGGCCACGGTCGTCGTGCCGGACGTCGGCGCCGTGGGTCAGTACCTCTACGAGCCGGACGGCGCGATCATCCGGGCCGGCCTGGTCGCGCACGTCGCCGCCGAGCTGGGCGGGCGGCTCGTCGACCCCACGATCGCGTACATCACGACCGACACGCCGGGAGCGCTGCCCCCGACCGACCCGGCCGCCCTGCACTCGGGCGACGGGGGCGCCGAGGCACCGGTCGCGACCGGGTACCGGGTCCTCGACACGATGCCGTTCGGGCTCAAGCGGCTCAAGGCCTACCTCCGTGAGCGCAACGTCGGCCGGATCACCATCAAGAAGCGGGGGACCGCCGTGGTGCCGGAGCAGCTCCGGTCGCAGCTCGTGCTGACCGGCGGCGAAGAGGCCACCATCATCCTCACGCGGGTCGCGGGATCGCAGCAGATCCTGGTGGTCGAGCCGCTCGGGGGCCGTGGATGAGCACGCCTGCGCGACTGCCGTTCGCCAGGTCGGAGCGGTCGACGGTCGGCCTGGAGTGGGAGCTCGCCCTGGTCGACACCGACTCGGGAGACCTGCGGCAGACCGCCGGGACGGTGCTGGAGGCCCTCGCGCCCGACGGCGACCACCCGCGCTTCAAGTCCGAGTTCCTCCGCAACACCGTCGAGGTGGTCAGCGGCGTGAGCCGCACCGTCGGCGAGGCGGGAGCGGACCTGCAGCGCTCGGTCGAGGAGATCCGCCGCATCACCGACCCCCAGCGCGTCGAGCTGATGTGCGCGGGGACGCACCCGTTCGCGAGCTGGGAGGCGCAGAAGGTCACCGACAAGGACCGCTACACCCGCATCATCGACCGCACGCAGTTCTGGGGCCGGCAGCTCCTGATCTACGGGCTGCATGTGCACGTGGGGGTCGAGGACCGCGCGAAGGCGCTGCCGCTCCTGGCCGGTCTGCTGCCCTACGTTCCGCACCTGCAGGCGCTCTCGGCGTCGTCGCCGTACTGGGGCGGGGTCGACACCGGCTACGCCTCGACCCGCACCCTCCTGTTCCAGCAGATCCCGACGGCCGGCCTGCCCTACCAGTTCGACAGCTGGGAGGAGCTCGAGGCGTACGCCGGCGACATGCTCCACGTGGGCGTGGTGGACCAGTTCAACGAGATCCACTGGGACATCCGGCCGTCGCCCACCTACGGGACGCTCGAGGTGCGCGTCTGCGACGGGCCCACGAACCTTGCGGAGCTCCTGGCCCTCGCCGCCCTGGTGCACTGCCTCGTGGAGCACCTGTCCACACAGCTCGACCACGGGCGCACCCTGCCCACGATGCCGCACTGGTTCGTCCGGGAGAACAAGTGGCGGGCGGCCCGCTACGGCATGGAGGCGATCGTCATCACGGACGCCGACGGCGAGGAAGAGCTCGTCACGGACTCAGTGGGGAAGCTGCTGGTCGAGCTCGAGCCGGTCGCGGAGCGGCTCGGCTGCAGCGCCGAGCTGGCGGGCGTGCGCGACATCCTCCGCTCGGGAGCGTCGTACCAGAGGCAGCGCGCGATGGCCGCCCGGCACGACGGCGACCTGGAGGCCGTGGTGCACGGCCTCGTGGCGGAGATGCGGGCGGGCCGCCCTCTCGGCTGAGGACCGCCCGAGCGCAGGACGCGGGATAATGGGTCCATGGCTGATCCCCTCGTCCTCGGCATCGAGACCTCCTGCGACGAGACCGGCATCGCTCTCGTCCGCGGGAACGAGCTCCTGGTCGACGCTGTCGCGAGCTCGATGGACGAGCACGCCCGCTACGGCGGGATCATCCCCGAGGTCGCGAGCCGCGCCCACCTCGAGGCGATGGTGCCCACGATCCAGCGGGCGCTGGGCGAGGCAGACGTGGACCTCAGCGAGGTCGACGCCATCGCCGTCACCGCGGGCCCCGGCCTCGTGGGGCCGCTGACGATCGGCGCGAGCGCCGCCAAGGCCCTGTCCATCGGTCTCAACAGACCGCTCTACGGCGTCAACCACGTCATCGGCCACGCCGCGGTGGACCAGCTGGTCGAGGGCCCGTTCCCCGAGCGCACCATGGCCCTCGTCGTCAGCGGCGGGCACAGCTCCCTGCTCCTCGTCGAGGACGTCGCCACGCGGGTGACGGAGCTGGGCTCCACCTTGGACGACGCCGCGGGCGAGGCGTTCGACAAGGTCGGCCGCCTCCTGGGCCTGCCCTATCCCGGCGGGCCGCACGTGGATCGCCTGGCCCGTGAGGGCGACCCGCACGCGATCCGCTTCCCCCGCGGTCTCACCGCCCGCAAGGACCAGGAGAAGCACGCATACGACTTCTCGTTCTCGGGCCTCAAGACCGCCGTCGCGCGCTGGGTCGAGGCGCGCACCGACGTCGGCCAGGAGATCCCCCTGGCCGACGTCGCCGCGTCGTTCGCCGAGGCCGTCGCCGACGTGCTGACCGCCAAGACGATCGCGGCCTGCCATCGGCACGACGTCGACACCCTCGTGGTCGGCGGCGGCTTCTCGGCCAACTCCCAGCTGCGGGAGATGGCCGCGAAGCGCTGCGCGGAGGCCGGGATCAACCTCCGCATCCCGCCGATCCGCTACTGCACCGACAACGGGGCGATGATCGCGGCCCTCGGCTCGGCCGTGGTGCGGGCGGGCGTGGCGCCGTCGGCCCTCGACATCCCGGTGGACTCGTCGATGCCGCTGACGACCGTGACCGTCTGACAGGTCAGCGCGCGAGCGCCCGCCAGGCGCGGGCGGCGACGAGGAACACCACGACACCCACGAGGGCGCACCCGAGCACCCAGCCCCAGTGGACCTGCCAGGCGACCGAGAGCTCCTCGGGCGTGTTCACGAGGTCCAGGGTCACGCCGAAGATCGAGACCTCGGCCGCGCCGCTGCCCGCCACGCCCAGCGCCTCGGTGGCGCCGATCCCGACGCCGAACCAGAAGTAGAGCGGCAGCCCGAACGCGACGAGGGCCGCGACGACAGCGCCGTCGTTCCAGCGCGGCGTCGGGACGTCGAGCTCGCTCAGGTACTGCGCGGCGAGCCGGCCCGGGCGGCCCAGGTCGGCGAGTGCGGTAGCCATGCCCGTCTCCTGGGCCGTGGCGGCCAGCTCGGCCCGGAGCTCGCGCAGGATCTGCCGCCGACGCCGGCCGGGGTAGTCCTGCAGGGCGGTCTCGAGGCGGAGCAGGTACCACTCGAGCCGGAGCCGGTCGCCGAACGTCGCGGAGCGGGTGGGGGTGAAGGCGGTGTCCATGAGTTCCTCCAGGTGGGATGGGGACGGTCAGCGGGCGGCGGGTTCGTCGTCGGCCCGGGCACCGAGCAGCCCGACGACGACGTCCGCGAGGTCGAGCCACGCACCGTGGGCGCGCGCGAGCTCGGCGGCGCCAGAGTCGGTGGGGGTGTAGTACTTGCGCGCGGGCCCCGCGGCGGAGGCGACGAGGCGGGAGCTGACCCACCCGTCCCGCTCGAGCCTGTTGAGCACCGGGTAGAGCGTCCCTGTCGTCAGGCCGTCGAGGCCGGCCTGACGGAGGGTCGTGACGAGCTCGTACCCGTACGACTCGCCCCGGGCGCGCAGGGCGCCGAGCACGAGCATGGGCAGCACGCCCTTGAGGAGCTGTGTGTCACCGGTCATAGAAGAAGGCTACGCCCGCTACCTGGTTTTGCCAACTACCTGCCGCCACCAGTTTCCGTCCGTCTGGCTGTGGTACGCAGATGGTCGCCTCCCGGGTCCGGGAGGCGACCATCTGCGTACCACAGCCAGACGGGGGAGAGGAGGTCAGGCCGCCTCGCCCGTCGCCGCCGGGCGGGCCGGGTCGTTCGACCACTGCGACCACGAGCCCGGGTAGAGCGCGGCCTCGACGCCCAGCGTGGCGAGCACCGCGACCTCGTGGGACGCGGTCACGCCGGAGCCGCAGTACACGGCGACGGGTCTGCCCGCCCGGAGCCCGAGCCCAGCGAAGCGCTCGACGAGCTCGCGGTGCGGGCGGAAGCGGCCGCCGTCGGACAGGTTGCCCATGGTGGGCGCGCTGATCGCGCCCGGGATGTGCCCGGCCCGGGGGTCGACCGGCTCCACCTCGCCGCGGTATCGCTCCACGGCGCGGGCGTCGAGGAGCAGGCCACCTCCCGCCGCCAGGGACGCCGCCTGGTCCGCGTCGAGCACGGGCAGCGCGCCCGGCTGGACCACGACGTCGCCCGGCTCGGGCTCGACCTCGCCCACCTCGGTGCCGAGGCCCTCCGCCGTCCAGCCCTGCAGCCCCCCGTCCAGGATCCGCACGTCGTCGACCCCGAAGTACCGCAGGAGCCACCAGGCGCGTGCGGCGGACGTGCCGCCCACCGTGTCGTACACGACCACGCGCGAGCCCTCGCTCACGCCCCAGCCGCGCGCCGCCGCCTGGAACGCCGAGGCGGACGGCAGCGGGTGCCGGCCCTCCTCGGCCGACGCCGGAGCGGCCAGCTCCGTCTCCAGGTCCACGTAGACCGCCCCCGGCACGTGACCCGAGAGGTACTGCGCGTGGCCGTCGGTCATCCCCAGCGCCCAGCGGACGTCGAGCACGACCGGCGCTCCCTCCACAGGGTCGGTGCGGCCCAGACCGCCCCCGAGCCCCAGGTCGGCCGCCAGCTCCTCGGCATCGATCAGCACCAGCTCGCGCGTCATGCGGCGTCTCCTGTCTCGTGGTCGGGCCGACCGTCCTGGTCGACCCCGTCGCCCGGCCCCGGCTGGGCCCCCGGCCCCGGCCCCGGCTGGGCCCCCGGCCCCGCACCCACGACCGGCTCGTCCTCGTACCGCAACGGCAGACGCATCGTGTACGCGTCCTTGTCCTCGGGCTGGTAGTAGCGTTTGCGGACGCCGAGCCGCTCGAAGCCGAACCGCTCGTACATCGCGAGCGCGGCCCAGTTGTCGACCCGGACCTCCAGCAGCACGGCCTCGGCCCGCAAGGCCCGCGACCGGTCGATGAGCGCCTCGAGCAGCAGCCTGCCGACCCCCTGCCGCTGGCACGCCGGGTCGACGCCGATGGTCATCACCTGCGCGACGTCGCCGTCGAACCACAGTCCGGCGTACCCGACGACCGGCTGTGGCCCCACCGCGTCCTCGGGGTCGGGCTCCGCCACGACGTACCAGCGACCCAGGCCGGCCAGCTCGTCGGCGAGCATCCCGTACGTCCAGGCACCCCGGCCGAAGAGCACCCGCTCCAGCTCGAGCACGCGGTCGAAGTCGCTGTTGCGCAGCGGTCGCAGCACGATGCCCGACGCCGGTCGCGCACCCCGGGCGGCCGGCCCGCCCCAGCCCGGGCCGCTCATGCAGAGGCTCCCGTCGCGGGCACCACCCGGCCGACGGGCTCCTGCACGTCCGGGCGGCGGAGGTACAGGGGCTCGGACGGCTGGTCGAGGCCCTGCGCGCGGCGCACGAGCGCGATGCGGGCCAGCACCGTCGCGTCGGGCACGAGGGGTGCGTCCTCCGCGACCGGCAGGAAGTCGGGGTAGAGCATCGCGCCCTCCCCCACGACGTGCACGGCGGCGGTGCCCGCTGCCTCGCTCGTCCCCTCGCCCAGCTGGGCCTGCGCGACGAACCCGGCCCGGGCGACGTCGGGCCCCGCGACGGTCTCCACGACCGGGACGCCCCCGGCGCCCTCGTGCGCGACGACCCGGTACCGGGCCCAGTAGACCTCGCGGCGGCGTGCGTCGGACGTGGCGAGCACCTCGTCGCCCGGCTGGAGGCCCAGGTCGCTCACCGCCTGCACGGCGAGCGCGTCCAGGCTGGGTACGCCGAGGACGGGGATGCCCAGCGCGAGCGCGAGCGTCCGGGCGGTGACGAGGCCCACGCGGAGGCCGGTGAACGGCGCCGGGCCGGTGCCCGCCACCACGGCGGTCAGGTCGGCACGGTCCACCCCTGCCTCGGCCAGGACCTCGGCGATGAGCGGCGCGAGCGACTCCGCATGGCGGCGGCGCTCGTCCGACGTGCGGGAGGCGAGGCGCGCCCCGTCCTCGCCCACCAGGGCGACGGCGACGGCTGCTGAGGTGTCGAGAGCAAGAACTGGCACGGTCCCAGCCTAGTTCGGCCGGGCCCCGAGCAGCCCTGCCAGGTCCACCCCGGCCCAGCGCGGCCCGACGGCGCGGACCGTCGCCCGCCGCACGCCGGCCTCCGGGTCCTCGCCGAGGTCGAGGACAGCCACGCCGTCGGCCCCCGCGACGGACCTCGCCCCGTCCCCTGCCCCACGAGGCCGGACCAGGTCGATCTCCAGGCGGTCGTCCGTGAGCGCCTCGGCCAGGCCCCGGCCCCACTCGACGACCGTCACCGCTTCGTCGAGCGTGGAGTCCAGGTCGAGCGCGTCGAGCTCCGCGAGCGAGCCGAGCCGGTAGGCGTCGACGTGCACGAGGGCCGGGCCGAGGGTGCCGTCGGGTTGCGGCAGCGGCGGGTGCTCGCGCGCCACGATGAAGGTGGGCGACGCCACCTGGCCACGCACCCCGAGGGCCGCGCCGAGCCCCTGGGTGAGCGTGGTCTTGCCCGCCCCCAGGTCACCCGTGAGGATGACCAGGTCGCCCGCCCGCAGGACGCCCGCGAGCGCCCGGCCGAGCCCACGGGTGGACTCCGCGTCGGGCAGGTCGAGCTCCACGGTGGTGAGTCCCGGAGTACTGCCGCTCATGACCACGCTCCCCGCGCTCCGAGCGCCACACCGGCGCCGAGCGCATCCTGACCCCGGTAGACGCGCGGGACGCGCACGCCCAGCCGGGTGACGATCTCGTAGCTGATGGTGCCCGCGGCGCGGGCCCAGTCCTCGGCGTTCGGCGCGCCGGCGTGCGCGAGGCCGTCGGACGCGCCGAACAGGGTGACCACGTCGCCGGCCTGCTCGGTGGCGTAAGGGCCGAGGTCGAGCATGACCTGGTCCATGCAGACGCGGCCGGCGATCCGCAGCACGCGGACGGTGCCGGGTCCGGCGTCGGGCGCGGCGACGTCGCCCACGCCGCCGCCCACCAGGACCGGCCCGCCCTCGCCGAGCGAGCCACCGGACGCGTGCCGCGGGATCCCGTCGGCATAGCCGAGGGGCACCACGCCGAGCACGGTGTCCTGAGGGGCTGTGTAGTAGTGGCCGTACGAGACGCCGCTGCCCGCCGGGATGCGCTTGACCGTGGCGAGCCGCGCCTCGAGCGTCATCGCGGGCGTGAGGCCGTACCGGCCGGGCGCGCCCATCTGCGGCACGGGCGACAGGCCGAAGACGGCGAGGCCCGGCCGCACGAGGTCGTAGTGCATGGTCGGGTTCGTGAGGGTCGCGGCCGAGTTGGCGAGGTGGCGCACCTCGAGGTCGAAGCCGGCGGCCTCGACCTCCTTCACGATGCCGTCGAAGGCTGCCGCCTGGGCGAGGACCGTCGGGTGCGCGGGCTCGTCGGCCACGGCGAAGTGCGACATGACGCCGACCACCTGGACCACCCCCTCGGCCTGGAGAGCGCCGGCCCGCGCGAGCGCCGCGGGCAGGTCCGCCGGCATGATCCCGTTGCGGCCCAGGCCGGTGTCGACCTTCAGGTGCACGCGCGCGGGCCGACCCGCGGCGCGGGCGCCCGCGGCGACCTCGTCCAGCGCCCAGGCGGCGCCGACCGCGACGTCCACGTCGGCCGTGACGAGCTGCTCGAACGGAGCGCCGGGCGCGTACAGCCAGGTCAGGATCCGCGCTGCCGCGGGCCCCACGCCCTCCGCGCGCAGCTGCAGCGCCTCGGCCACCTGCGCGGTGCCGAGCCAGGTGGCCCCGCCCGCGAGCGCCGCCCAGGCGCTCGGCACGAGCCCGTGCCCGTACGCGTCGGCCTTCACGACAGCCATCAGCGCCGCCGTGGGAGCGGCCTCCCGCAGCGCCACGACGTTGTCCCGGATCGCCGCGAGGTCGATCACGGCACGCGCCGGATAGTCCGCGGGGAAAGCGGCTGTCCCGTCCGAGAGGTGGGTGGTGCTCACGATCACCGATTCTCGCATCCTCTCCGCTCAGCGCGGAGGCCACTCCGACAAGGTGCGGCGGGACTCGAAGCGCCTCCGCTCCCCCGTAAAGGGGTCCATCAGCTCGAGCGAGCGCGCGAGGAGCTGGAGCGGCCGGGCGTGGTCGTCGGGATCAGTGTCCCGGAGGTCGGGCCAGAAGGGGTCGTGGAGGATCGGGACCCCGAGCGAGGCCATGTGCAGCCGGAGCTGGTGCGTCTTCCCGGTGTGGGGCTCGAGCCGGTACAGGCCGAGCCCGCGCGCCTCGTCGCGGGCCGCGAGGGCCACGCGGGACTCGGCGTTGGGAGCGCCAGCCTCCTCCTGGGCGCGGGTGACGCCCCGCAGCTTCACGATCCGGGAGCGGACGGTGCGCGGCAGCGCAAGGTCGTCGCGCAGCGGCGCGACCGCCTCGTACACCTTGGTCACCTCCCGCCGGGCGAAGACCTCCTGGTAGGCGCCCCGGACCTCCGGCCGCACCGTCAGCACGAGGACGCCCGCGGTGGGCCGGTCGAGGCGGTGCGCGGGCGAGAGCTCGGGCAGGTCGAGCTGTCGGCGCAGCCGGACGAGGACGGTCTGGGTGATCCAGCGGCCCCGCGGCATCGTCGCGAGGAAGTGGGGCTTGTCGACCACGAGCAGGTTCTCGTCCCGGTGGAGCACCTCCACCTCGAACGGGATCGTGTCCTCCCGCGGCGGGTCCCGGTAGAGGTAGAGGAAGCCGCGCGGCTCGTACGCGGTGCTCGCCGTCACCGGTTCGCCCCGCCCCGTGACCACCTCGCCTGCCGCCACCTTCTCCTCCAGGCGCGCCACGTCGGCGGGGAACCGGTCCAGGAGGTAGTCGAGCGCCCGCTCGTACCGGGCCACCGTCGCCACGTCGTGCGGCAGCACCAGCCGGGTCGGGTTGAGCCCGTCGCGGACGGGCAGGGGATGCCGGGCGCCCCTGGGGGCCGACGGCGGCGGGGCGTACGTCACGCTTCACGGTAACCCGGCGCGGTGGTCGCCCCCGCACTGTCGTGGGGACCGGAGGAGGGCGCACAATGGCCCGCGTGACTCTCTACGACATCCCGTTCCTGACCATGGACGGCAGCGAGACGACCCTCGCGGCCCACCGAGACGACGTGGTCCTCGTCGTCAACGTGGCGTCCCGCTGCGGCCTGGCGCCGCAGTACGCCACGCTGGAGGAGCTGCAGAAGACGTACGCCGACCGCGGCTTCACGGTCATCGGCTTTCCCAGCAACCAGTTCTTCCAGGAGCTGTCCACGGACGAGAAGGTGGCCGAGTTCTGCTCGATGACCTACGGCGTGACGTTCCCCGTGGTGTCCCGCGTCAAGGTCAACGGGCGGCACACCCACCCGCTGTACGCGGAGCTCAAGAAGGCGGCCGACAGCGAGGGCCACACCGGCCGCGTGCGCTGGAACTTCGAGAAGTTCCTCGTGCTCCCAGGCGGCGACGTGCAGCGGTTCGCGCCGAGCACCACGCCGGACGACCCGGCGATCGTCGGCGCGATCGAGGCGCACCTGCCGCGCTGAGCGTCAGCCGCTCACGTCCTCCACGAGGCGCAGGCGCACCAGGACCGGGGTGGTGCCGGGAAGGTCGGAGACCGGCCCCGCCCAGACCCAGGTCCCGGCCAGCCCGTGGTCTCCCGGCGAGGCCTGCGCCTGCAGGTCGTACCGGGAGACCACCTCGTCGGTCACGGACCGGGAGCCCGTCACCACGTCGATCGTGACGATGTCCACGTCCCGAGGGGTGGCGCGGTCCTCCGTGCCACCCAGCAACCGGTCCACGAGGTCCGGCACACCACGCGTGACGCGCAGCGCGATCGTGTCCAACCCCGCCAGGTGGTCGATGACGGAAGTCAGGTCTGTCTTGGTGCTCATGCACCCTTGACGCTCGACGGAGCACAAAGTCACAGCGCTCGGACGTGACGCTGCCCACACTCGGCCCGGGGCGACGGCCGGCAGTAGTCGCGACACGGATCGTCGAAACCATCTAATCCAGGGCCGATCTTCGTAGGTTTATCAGATTCACTGCGGGTTCCAGCACCGTGGGCGGCCCGCTCATGTCTGGGCCGCAGGCCTAGGATCGGCGGATGCGTCGAGCAGTCATCCTTGGTGGGACAGGCCTGGTGGGGCGGGCGGTGGCTCGGCGACTGCTCCGGGCGGGGTGGAGGGTGGACCTCACCGGCCGCGACGTGGCCCGCATCCCGGCCGACCTCGCGGCCTCGGGCGCGGTCTTCCACACGGCGGAGAGGTCCGACGACGCGGCCACCGCCCGCCTGCTCGGCGACGGTGCGGACCTGCTCGTCGACTGCCTGTGCTTCACCGCCGCAGACGCACGCAGCCTGCTGCCGTTGCTGCCGGACGTCTCGTCCACGGTCATGGTGTCGAGCAAGGCGGTCTACGTCGACGCCGCGGGCAACCATGTGAACTCCCCGGTCAAGCCGCGGTTCGACGGACCCGTACGCGAGGACACGCCCACCGTGGCGCCCGACCTGAGCGGTGACTTCGACTCCCCGGCCGGCTACGGCGCCAACAAGGTCGCCGCCGAGCAGGAGCTCCTCGGGTCCGGCCACCCGGTCACCGTGCTCCGCGCGTCGAAGGTCCACGGCGAGGGCGCCGCTCCGGCGCGGGAGTGGGTGTTCGTCCGGCGCGCGCTCGACGGGCGGCGGACCCTCCTCCTCGCCGACCGGGGCCGCGGCGTCGACCACCCGACCGCCGCTGCCAACCTGGCCGCCGTGGTGGAGGTCGTGGCGGAACGGCCCGCCGCCCGGGTGCTCAACAGCGCCGACCCCGACGCGCCGGACGCGCCCGCACGATCGCCCGGACCATCGCCGGGCTCCTGGGCCACTCCTGGGACGAGGTGCTGCTCGACGAGCCGGCCTCCACCACCGACATCGGCAGGACACCCTGGAGCACGCCGACGCCGATCGTCCTCGACCTGAGGGCGGCGCGGTCCCTGGGATACGTCCCGGCGGGGACGTACGCCGAGACGGTCCGCGAGACCGTCGACTGGCTGGTCCGCACCCAGGCCGAGCAGCGCGCGCTCGACCACCCGTTCTTCGGCGGCCGCTTCGACTACGCCGCCGAGGACCTGTACCTGGCGGCCCGGGCGTCCGCGTGACAGCGCGGCACCGTCCCCGTCAGCCCAGCGGGCCGAACAGCTCCGTCCGGTCCAGGTCCTCACGGGCCGTCGCGTCGAGCACCCGAACAAGCATCTTCTCCTCGTACCGGAAGTGGGTCTCCATGATGGCGTCGATCCCGTCGAGGTGACGCAGCAGGTCGTCGGCCGGGAGACCGGACGTGATCGCCCGGTCGAGGTCACCGAGCAGGTGGTCCAGCACGTTGTGGTCCTGCTTCAGCGCCGAGACGACGGGGCCAAGGTCGGGACGCTCGGCGAGGACCACCTCGAAGAGGTTCCGGTCCTCGCTGCGGTGATGACCGGTCAGTGCCGCGCAGAAACCCCGGCAGAACAGCCGGAGCTCCCGGGCCGCCTCGGGCGTGACGCCGCCGTCGAGCACCGCCGCACGCGCCACCTCGAGGGCGTCGCGGAGCCGCTCGTGCACGGCCGTCAGCTCCTGGCCCCAGGCCACCACTCGCTCGTCCATCGCGGCCACCCTAGCGGGCCACCGCTCACACCTCGACGAGGCCCGTCCGGTACGCGGTCACCACCGCCTGGGTGCGGTCCCGGGCGCCGAGCTTCCCGAGCACGGAGGCCACGTGCGTGCGGACCGTCTCCAGCCCGACGACGAGCTCGGCGGCGATCTCCGCGTTCGTCATGCCCTGCGCCACGAGCCCGAGCACCTCGGACTCGCGAGGCGTCAGCGGCGGGCCCGCGTAGCGGGCGGCGGCGCCTCGCCCGCCGCGCACCAGGGAACGGACGGCCTCGGGGAAGAGCAGGCTCTGCCCGACGGCGACGGTGCGCACCGCCTGCACGATCTCGTCGGCGCTCGCCCGCTTGAGCAGGAAGCCCGACGCGCCCACCGTGAGGGCGTCCAGCACGTAGTCGTCGTGCTCGAAGGTGGTCACCACGAGCACCTTCGGCGGGTCGGGGAGCCGGAGGACCAGCTCGGTGGCGCGGAGGCCGTCGACGCCGGGCATGCGCACGTCCATGCAGACGACGTCGGGCCGCAGGCGGCGCGCCTGGGCCACCGCCTCCGACCCGTCGGCCGCCTCGCCCACCACCTCCAGGTCGGGCTCGCTGTCGAGGATGAGCCGGAGACCCCCTCGGACGAGGGGCTCGTCGTCCGCGATCACGACGGTCACAGGCCTCCCGCTCTCCGCGGTCATCGGTCCTCCTCCGGTGTGGTTCCCGGGGCGAGCCGGGGCAGGGTCACGCGGACGGTCCAGCGGTCGCCGTCGGGCCCGGCGAAGACCGTGCCGCCGAACAGTGACACACGCTCGCGGACCCCCGCCAGCCCGCGACCGCCGGAGCGGCCCCCCGCGCGTTCCCGCCACGGTCTCGACCACCCCGCGCCGCCCGGGAGCGGGTTCGTGACCTCCACGCGGACCTCCTCGTCCGTGTGCCCGACGACGAGCCGGACCGGGCCCGCTCCCCCGTGCCGGTGCGCGTTGGCGAGCGCCTCGGCGACGATCCTGTCGACGGTGCGGCGCAGGAGGGCGGGCAGCGCGGGGGGCGCGTCCACGGCCGCCTCGACCTCGAGCCCGGCCCGGCGGTGCGCGGCGACGATCCCGTCGAGGTCGACGACGGTCGCGAGGTCGGCGCGCGACCCGGCCGTCGGGCGGCCGTCGGACCCCCCGCCGTCCCGGTCCTCCCGCAGCACGGCGAGCAGTTCGTCGAGCTCGGTGAGCGCGCCGCGGGCGGTGTCCTCGATCGCCGCGAGCGCCTCGCCGACGAGAGCGGGGTCGCGTCCGGCGACGCGCCGCCCGGCGGCGGCCTGGACGCTGATGATCGTCAGGGCGTGCCCGATCCCGTCGTGGAGCTCGCGGGCGAGCCGGGTGTGCTCGGCCTCGCGGCCCGCCCGGTCGAGCGCGACCTCGAGCCGGTCGTGGGCGGTGGGCCCGAGGGCCCGTCCGGCGAGGCGGGCGGCGAGCATCCCGGTCGGCCACGCGACGAGCGCCAGGCCCAGGCCGACGGCGGCGCTCACCACCACCCGGACGACGGCCTCCGCCGCGCTCGACGGAGCAGGCAGGGTCGAGCCGATGGTGCTGCCGGTGAACGCCTCCACGGCCACGAGCACCGCGTAGGGGACCCCGGCGAAGATCGCCGCCGCCACGAGGAGGCCTGCGACCTGGTGGAACAGCACCCAGGCGGCGGTCTGCGCGCGGTGCACGAGCCGGGTACGGCGCGGTACGACGAGCTCGGCACCCGTGTCGAGCATGGACCGCGCGGCGGTGACCTCGAGCTCGCGCGCCCCGGGGACGAGCCCCAGGGCGGCACCGGCCAGGACGGTCACGACCGCGACGAGCCACACCGGCGCCTCACGGAGGACGGACTGGACGACGGTCACGCCGAGCAGCACCAGAGCGAGCCCGATGGCAGCGCCCAGCATGAGCCAGGCGGACCTGTGGACCAGGCGGCGGAGCGTGCTCGGCATGCCGTCATCCTCTCTCACTGCTGGTCAGGCAGCCGACGTCACGCGCGGGATCTCGGGCAGCGAGCCGTCGACACCTCGGCGGTGCGCCACGTAGCCCCAGACCGCGAGGGCGAGCATCGGGCCCCAGAACCAGCAGGGGAACAGGACCGCCGAAGCAAGGGTCTGGACCACGCCGTCGGACGGGATCATGGTCAGCAGCGGCACAGCGGAGAAGGTGAGCACCGCAGCGATGGCACCGCCGGGCACGGCGGCCGCCGCGACGGGGACGGTCCTTCCGGCCAGACCGGGCATCCATCGCGGGAACACCTCGCCCCAGGGACGGATGAGACCGAGCGTCAGCGCGAAGCCGAGCCAGGCGCCGCTCGAGAGGACCACGCCCCAGATGCGGGTGGGCAGGTCGTCAATGACCCCCTGGCCGAACATCGGCCAGGGAGAGAGCCACGTGAGCCGGATCAGCGCGTACGGCAGCGGGCCGCAGGCAGCGGCGATCGTGATGGCGACGCGGTGACGCACCACCCAGGCGGTCGCCCGCTCGAGGGGCTGCGATCCGGAGAGCGCCGTCGACGCGGTGGCCGCCCAGGCGGCCCCGACACCGACCAGCAGGAGGGTGGCACCAATGTTGGGCAGCTCGCGGACGAGCGCCGGAGTGAGCTCCCCGAAGAGTCCCACGAGCGAGTCGCGCCCGACGACCACGCCGACCACGAGGAGCAGGAGGGCCGGCACACCGGCCGTCCAGCGTGCCACCGGGTACCGGCGCACCACCTGGACCAGCATGACGACGACCGCCACCGGCATGGCCATCGCGACCAGGTAGCCGACGGTAGAGAGGGTGCTGAGGCCCGCCAGGGCGAACCCGAACACGAGCACCTCGGCAACGGCCGTGACGACGACCGCTCGGCGGGGCAGGGCACCGGCCAGGGCCGCGACGCCGGCGGCCAGACCGACGAGGGCGGCGACGGTGTGCAGCACGTTCGCGGCGGTGGCCCCCGCGAGGGTGCCGACGACGGAGTGCATCGGGTCGGCGTAGTAGCCGGCCAAGGAGCCGAGGAGCCAGACGACGCCGAGCACGGCGGCGACTCCGCTGAGCGCTGTCGCGCCGATCAGCGCGAGGCGGTTGGGGCGGTCCATGAGAGATCCTTTCGTCACAGGGGCTGGTGTCTCCAACCCTCCTGGAACGCCGCCTCCCGCCCCTCCCCCGTGCGGGGGAACCCGCACCCCGCTCGGGGGATCTTCCACCCCTGGTCAGACCCCTGCGAGCACCTCGGCGATCGCCGTCGGGAGCGCCTCGGCGACGTCGAGCGCCACGATGGGGCCTTCTCCTCCGCCGCCCGCCTTCCGCGCCGCGATCCACCCGGCGCGCCCGTGCACGAGGGCCGCGGCGGCGGCGAGCTCGGCCGCGAGCGCCGGCCGGGCCAGCACCTCGTCGCAGCGTGCGGCCAGGAGGGTCCCGAGGAGACCGGCGAACACGTCGCCCGTGCCCGCGGTGGCGAGCCACGCGGGCCCGTCGGCCTGGGCGAAGGTGCCGCCCGGGCCGACCACGACGGTGACCGACCCCTTGAGGAGCACCGTCGCCCCGGTCGCCTCGTGCGCGACGCGCACCCAGCGCAGCGGCTCCGCCTCGACGGCGGCCCGGTCGGCGTCGTGGCCCACCCGCGTGAGCAGCGCCGCGAGCTCGCCCGCGTGCGGGGTCAGCACGACGAAGGCGGGGCACCGGTGCTCGAGCAGGTCGATCGCCCCGGCGTCGAGCACGGCGGGGACCGCTCCGCCGGTCACGTCCGCGGACAGCACACCGGTGACGGCCGCGAGCGCCCCGAAGACGCGCCGGTGCTGACCGTCGTCGTCGCCCTCGGCCGGGATGCCCGGGCCGAGCACCCACGACTGGACGCGGCCTCCGGCGGTCACGACCTCGGGTCGGCGGGCGAGCACGAGGTCGCTCACCGGTGCGGGCCCGAGGTAGCGCACCATGCCCGCCCCGGCGCGCACCGCGGCGGACGTGGCGAGGACGCCCGCGCCCGGGTAGGCCGCCGTCCCGGCGACGACGCCCACCACACCCCGCGTGTACTTGTGGTCGCGCGGCCCCGGGACCCGCAGCAGGGCGGCGGCGTCGCCACCATCGAGCGTCTTCACGCTGCCCGACGACGACGCGCCCCGCCCGGGCGCACCGGCCGTTCCGGGGCGGCGCGCACCCAGGCGCAGGCCCAGGTCGACGACCTCCACCTCGCCCGCGAGGTGCACCGCGGGCGGCAGCACGAGGCCCGGCTTGAGCGCGCCGAAGGTCACCGTCCGGTCAGCGGGCAGCACCGGGCCGGGCAGAGTGCCGTCGTCGACCCCGATGCCGCTGGGGATGTCCACCGCGACGACCCAGGGCCAGCCGGCGCCGGACGACTCGGCCTCCCGCCGCGCGTCGGCGAGCGCACGGACGAGCCCGCCCGCGGGCGGGCGGAGGGCGCCGCGGGACCCGATGCCGACCAGGCCGTCGACCACCACGTCGCTCTCGCGGACCTGCTCCACGACGGCGGGCACCCGCGTCTCGTACAGGCCGACGACCGTGCCGCCGGCCGCCCGGAACGCCGCCAGCCCTTCCTCGTGGGCCGACGGCGTGACGACCACGGCCGTCACGGCCAGGCCCCGCCGGACGAGGTGGGCCCCGGCGAACAGCGTGTCACCACCGTTGTTCCCCGAGCCGACGAGGAGGACGGCCCGGGCTCCGCGCGCAGCGTCGCGAGCGCCACCCGACGGGCGCACGGCCCGGACCGTGGCCTCGCCCGGCAGCCCGTCCGTGCCGAGCCCGCCACGAAGGCGAGGTGGCCGCGCGGGGCGAGCCGGGCGACGTCGGGCGACGTCCCGGACCACGGCCGCAGCGAGCGCGTGCGCCGCCCGAGCCATCAGCGGATCACCGGCGGCGAGGAGGGGCTCCTCTGCCGCGCGCACGTCGGATGCAGTCCACGCCTGGATCATGGGGACATGATGCCCCTTCCGGCGGCGCTCGTCGGACGACTGGTGGATGAACCCCGCAGCGGGACGTGCCCCGCGGCTAGGCTCGGGACATGCGATTCGGACTCTTCATTCCTCAGGGCTGGCGGATGGACCTCGTGGGCATCGCCCCGGAGAAGCACTGGGAGACCATGCTCGGGCTCCTGCACCACGCGGACAACGCTGCCGCGGGCGAGCCGATCCCGGGCGGGAGCTTTGCGTGGGAGAGCGTGTGGGTCTACGACCACTTCCACACGGTGCCGCAGGTGACGACCGAGGCCACCCACGAGGCGTGGACCCTGATGGCGGCGTTCGCCGCGGCGTCGCAGCGCGTCCGCCTGGGCCAGATGTGCACGTGCATGGCGTACCGCGAGCCCGCGTACCTGGCCAAGGTCGCCTCGACGGCCGACATCATCTCCGGCGGCCGCATGGAGATGGGCATCGGCGCCGGCTGGTACGAGCACGAGTGGCGCGCGTACGGCCACGGGTTCCCGTCGGCCGGCGAGCGCCTCCGCGCGCTCGACGAGGGCGTGCAGATCATGGCGCAGATGTGGCGCGAGGGTTCGGCCACGTTCGACGGCAAGCGCTACCAGGTCGACGGCGCGCGCTGCTACCCGCAGCCGCTGCAGCAGCTGGACGGGCGCCCGTCCATCCCCCTGTGGATCGCGGGCGGCGGCGAGAAGAAGACGCTGCGCATCGCGGCGCAGTGGGCGCAGTACACCAACTTCGACGGCTCGCCGGAGGGCTTCACGCACAAGTCCGGGATCCTGGAGCAGCACTGCCAGGACGTCGGCCGCGACTTCGGGGAGATCACCCGCACGGCCGACTACAACGTGGTCATCGGCGAGACCGAGAAGGACGTCGCCGACAAGCTGGCCTGGATCGAGTCGCACCTGCGGAAATGGGCACCCGAGCGGGCCGAGCAGGAGATCGCCGGGTCGTGGCGCAACGCCTACCTGTCGGGCACGCCCGAGCAGCTGGTGGAGAAGCTGCAGGCGATGCGGGCACGCGGGATGGGCTACGCCATCACGTACTTCCTGGAGGCCGCGTACGACCGGTCCGGCATCGAGCTGTTCGGCCGCCAGGTGATCCCGGCGCTCCAGTAGCTGGTCCGCGAGGGCTGGGCCGCCCCGTGGGGCGGCTCAGCCCTCGGCCACCACCATGGCCGACGCGATGCCGGCGTCGTGCGAGATCGACAGGTGCCACGACCGGACGCCCAGCTCGGCAGCCCGGGCGGCGACCGTCCCCCGGAGCTCGACCTCGGGCGGACCGCCGATGACCCGGTGGACCGTGGCGTCGTGCCACCGCATGTTGCCGGGAGCCCCGAGCGCCTTCGCGATGGCCTCCTTGGCAGCGAACCGGGCGGCGAGCGACGAGGCCGGCATGTCCCGCTCCACCTCGGTGAACAGCTTCTCGCGGAGCCGGGGCGTGCGTTCCAGGGTGGCCATGAACCGGTCGACGTCAACCACGTCGATGCCCACGCCGATGATCATGGGCTCACCCTACGCACCGCCCCGGCCGCGCGGCTCACTCCACCGTGACGGACTTGGCCAGGTTGCGCGGCTGGTCCACGTCCAGGCCCTTGGCGGTGGCCAGCGCCATCGCGAAGATCTGGAGCGGCACCACGGCCAGCAGCGGCTGGAGCAGCGTGGGCGCCTGCGGGATCCAGAAGATCTCGTCCGCGTACTTGCGCACCTCGTCGTCGCCGTCCTCGGCGATCACGAGCGTGCGGGCACCGCGGGCGCGGATCTCCTGGATGTTCGACACCACCTTGGAGTGGAGCGAGTCGCGCCCACGGGGCGACGGGACCACCACGAACACCGGCTGGCCCTCGTCGATCAGCGCGATGGGGCCGTGCTTGAGCTCACCGGCGGCGAAGCCCTCGGCGTGGATGTAGGCGAGCTCCTTGAGCTTGAGCGCCCCCTCGAGGGCGACGGGGAAGCCCACGTGCCGGCCGAGGAACAGCACCGACGACGCGTCGCGCATCGAGCGGGCCGTGGCACGCACGTACTCGCCCCGCTCGATGACCGTCTGGATCTTGCGCGGCATGTCACGCAGCTCGTCGAGGATCGCGGAGATCTCGTCGGGGAACTTGTTGCCGCGCAGCTGCGCCAGGTAGAGGCCCAGGAGGTAGGCGGCGGTGATCTGGGCGAGGAACGCCTTCGTCGAGGCGACCGCGATCTCGGGTCCCGCGTGGGTGTAGAGCACCGCGTCGGACTCGCGCGGGATCGTCGACCCGTGGGTGTTCACGATCGAGATCACCTTGGCGCCCTGCTCGCGGGCGTGCCGCACGGCCATGAGCGTGTCCATGGTCTCGCCGGACTGCGTGACCGCCACGACGAGCGTCTTCTCGTCCACGATCGGGTCGCGGTAGCGGAACTCGTGCGCCAGCTCGACCTCGACCGGGATGCGGCACCAGTGCTCGATGGCGTACTTCGCGACGTGGCCGGAGTAGGCGGCGGTGCCGCAGGCGACCACGATGATCTTGTTCACCGCGCGCAGGAGCGACTCGTCGATCCGCAGGTCGTCGAGCACGAGGTTCCCCGACGCGTCGGTGCGGCCCAGGAGCGTGTCCCCGACCGCGTGCGGCTGGTCGTGGATCTCCTTGTCCATGAAGGAGTCGAAACCGCCCTTCTCGGCGGCCTCGGCGTCCCAGTCCACCGTGAAGCGCTTGGCCTCGGCGGGGTTGCCGTCGAAGTCGGTCACGGCCACCGAGGTGGGCGTGATCGTGACGATCTGGTCCTGGCCGAGCTCGAGCGCCTCGTGCGTGTGCGCGATGAACGCGGCGACGTCCGAGCCGAGGAAGTTCTCGCCCTCGCCCAGCCCGACCACGAGCGGCGAGTCGTGCCGCGCGCCCACGACGGTGTCGGGGACGTCGGCGTGCACGGCGAGCAGGGTAAAGGTGCCGTGGAGCCGGCGGGCGGCGACGCCCATCGCGGCGGTGAGGTTGCCGGTCTCCCGGTAGGCCTTGGCGATGAGCTGCGCCGCGACCTCCGTGTCGGTCTCGGAGTGGAACGTCACGCCGTCGGCGAGGAGCTCCTGCTTCAGGAGGGCGAAGTTCTCGACGATGCCGTTGTGGATGACGGCGAGCCGGTCGCCGTCGGCGAGGTGCGGGTGCGCGTTGGTGTCCGTGGGGCCGCCGTGCGTGGCCCAGCGGGTGTGACCGATCGCCGCCGTCGCGTCAGGCAGCGGATGAAGGTCCACCTCCTCGATGAGGTTCGCCAGCTTGCCCGCCTTCTTGGCGGTGGCCACCCGCTCGAACCCGGGCGCGACGAGCGCGACGCCCGCGGAGTCGTACCCCCGGTACTCCAGCCGGCGAAGGCCCTCGAGCGCGACGTCCAACGGCGTACGCGACGGCGTCGCGACGCCACCGGCCGCGCCCTGACCTAGACCTGTATATCCGACGATCCCACACATGCGGCAGAGTCTAGCCGGGTGCCTGCCACCGCCCCATGACGCAGGACACAGCGCCACGTACGGCAGAATCATGCAGGTGGTCTCCCAGTTCTCCGGCACGGACGTCGGCGAGCACCTCCTGTCCCTCGCCCCGGCGTCCCCGTACGTGGACCTCGACCGGGCGGCATGGAGCAAGCTCTCCGCGTCCACGCCCCTCCCGCTGACCGACGATGACGTCACCCGCCTGCGCGGCCTCGGCGACCCGATCGACCTCGCCGAGGTCGACGCGGTGTACCGCCCGCTGTCGCGCCTGCTCAACCTGTACGTGAACGCGACGACGAGCCTCCACGAGGCCACGTCGACGTTCCTGCGCGAGGACCCGCCCCGCACCCCGTACGTGATCGGCGTCGCCGGTTCCGTCGCCGTCGGCAAGTCGACGACCGCCCGCGTGCTGCGGGAGATGCTGGCCCGCTGGCCCGAGACGCCCCGCGTCGAGCTGGTCACCACGGACGGCTTCCTCTACCCGAACGCCGAGCTCTCCCGGCGCGGGCTCATGGAGCGCAAGGGCTTCCCCGAGTCGTACGACCGGCGTGCGCTGATCCGCTTCCTGTCCCGCATCAAGGCCGGGCAGTCGGAGGTCCGGGCGCCCGTGTACTCGCACGTCTCCTACGACATCGTCCCGGGCGAGGAGGTCGTGGTGCGCAAGCCGGACGTCCTGATCGTCGAGGGTCTCAACGTGCTGCAGCCGGCGCGCCCGAGCGCCGTGGACGAGACGACCGTCGCGGTCAGCGACTTCTTCGACTTCTCGATCTACGTCGACGCCCGGACCCGCAACATCCGGCAGTGGTACGTCGACCGCTTTCTCGAGCTCCGCCGCACGGCCTTCACGCGGCCGGAGTCGTACTTCCGCCGCTACGCCGACCTCACGGACGAGCAGGCGACCGCACGCGCTCTCTCCATCTGGGAGTCCATCAACGCCCCGAACCTGGAGCACAACATCCTCCCCACCCGGGGGCGGGCCACGCTGGTCCTCACCAAGGGCTCGGACCACACGGTGCAGCGGGTGCGGCTCCGCAAGCTCTAGCCGGCCGCGAGGTCCCCGCCGCTTGTGCCCGACGCCGGACCGTCGCCCCTCGTGGGCACGGGCACGCGGGCGCCGGCCGCGGCGTCCGATGTGCCGGCCGCGGCGTCCGGTGTGCCGGCCGCGGCGTCCGGTGTGCCGACGGCGGCTTCGGCCTGGTCCTCGGCGTCGGGCGTGTCCTGGGCGTCGCGCTGGTCGGCCTCGGGCTGGTCGCCGTCCGGCGTGCCCTGGCGCCGGGAGAGCCGCATGACGACCTTGTCGACCACGAAGCCGAGCGAGACGCCGAGGACGACCCCGAACACGATCGCCAGCAGCGTGTTCTCGTGGCCCAGCCACTCGGCGGCGACCAGACCGATCAGCATGGAGTAGATGGCCCACATGACGGCGGCCACGGCGGCGATGCCGACGAAGCGCCTGCGCGGGAAGCCGACGGCCCCAGCGGTCATGTTCACGGCCACGCGGCCGATCGGGATGTAGCGGGCAGCGAGGATGAACGACGCGGCTCGCCGGGACAAGGCCCGCTCCGCCCACGCGACAGCCTTGCGCCCGCGCGGCCCCCGGAGGAAGGGGACGCGCTCCGTGCCGATCGCCCGGCCGATGTGGTACGCGATGATGTCGCCGACCCAGGCACCCGCCGCGGCCATGAGGAGCACGAGCGGCAGGATCGGTGTCCCCGTCGTGTGCGCCGTGACGGTGAGGGTGATGACGACGGACTCGCTGGGGAGCGGTGGGAAGAACCCGTCGATCGTCGCGAAACCGAACATGGCCGGGTACACCCACGGCGACGCCGCCAGGGCGAGGATCCAGGACTCGATCGAGCCCAGGAAGACGGTCAGCGGTTCGAGCACGAGACCTCGGTTCGTCAGCCCCCGGGACAACGGGGAAGGGAGGTGACACCTGCGGGTGCCGTCGGCTCAAGCGTACGCATCGGGGCACCCTGAGAGTCACCAGGGTCATCCCCTGGATCCCCCCGGGTATCGACGTGCCGTCAACCCCCCCGCGACCTAGAGCGCGAGCCGCTCCCGCACCACGCCGGCCAGCTCCTCCGCGACAGCATCCGCCTCTACCTGGGTGGTGGCCTCCACCATGACCCGGACGAGCGGCTCGGTGCCCGACGGACGGAGGAGGACGCGGCCGGTCTCGCCGAGGCGCGCCTCTGCCTCGGCGACCGCAGACTTCACCCCCACGTCGGATCCCGCGCGCCCCTTGTCGACACCCTTGACGTTCACGAGGGTCTGCGGCAGCCGTGGCACGTCCGTGGCGAGGTCCGCGAGGCGACGGCCTGCCGCCTTCACGCGGGCGGCCAGATGCAGGGCGCAGAGCACCCCGTCGCCGGTGGTCGCGTAGTCGGCGAGGATGATGTGACCGGACTGCTCCCCACCGAGCCCGTACCCGTGCGCCCGCATCTCCTCGAGCACGTACCGGTCGCCCACCGCGGTCTGGATCGTCCGGATCCCCTGCTCCCGCATCGACAGGACCAGGCCCAGGTTGCTCATCACGGTCACGACGAGCGTGTCCTGCGGGAGCCGCCCCTCGGCCTTGAGGCCCTGCGCGAGGATGCCCAGGATCTGGTCCCCGTCCACCAGCGCGCCGGTGTGGTCGACGGCGATGCAGCGGTCGGCGTCACCGTCGAAGGCGACGCCGAAGTCTGCCTCTGACGCCACGACGACGGCCTGCAGCTGCTCCGGGTACGTGGAACCGCACTTCTCGTTGATGTTGCGTCCGTCGGGGCTGGCGTTGATGACCACCACGTCGGCGCCGGCAGCCCGCAGAGCGAGCGGGCCCACGTCGCTCGCGGCGCCGTTGGCGCAGTCCACGGCGATCCGGAGGCCCTCCAGCGGACGGGCGTCGGGAGTGGTACCGACGCTCGCCGTGAGGTGGTTGACGTACGACGCGGCCGCGACGCCCGCGTCGCTACGGATCCGTCCGACCGAGGCACCGACGGGCCGGTCCCACTGCTCGTAGAGGCGTGCCTCGATCTCGTCCTCCAGCTCGTCGTCGAGCTTGAGGCCGCCGCGCGCGAAGAACTTGATGCCGTTGTCGGGCATCGGGTTGTGCGACGCCGACACCATGACGCCCAGGTCGGCGCCCAGGTCGCTCACCAGGAACGCGAGGGCCGGGGTGGGCAGCACGTCGAGGACGACCACGTCGACGCCCGCGGACGCGAGGCCCGCGGCGACAGAACCGGAGAGGAACTCACCAGAGGCGCGCGGGTCGCGGCCGACGATCGCGCGCGGACGGTGGCCCGGCTGGACCGCCGAGGTGAGGACCCGAGCCGCCGCGCTGCCCAGCGCGAGCGCAAGCTCCGCCGTGACGTCCTGGTTGGCGAGCCCGCGTACACCGTCCGTGCCGAACAGCCTGCCCATGCGTGTCCTCCTTGTGGGTGATGCCAGGGGCCCGAGGCCCGGCCCGCGCGGCGCCATCAGGGCACCGCGGGGCGATCCTGCTCACGGTAGCGGGCGAGCGGGTGAATCAGAAACAGCCGGCCGTGAACACAGGACGGCCCCGCCGGACAGAGTCCGACGGGGCCACCTGTGCGGAACGGTCTCTCGCAGAGCGAGAGGACCGATCAGCGCTTGCTGTACTGCGGAGCCTTGCGAGCCTTCTTGAGACCGGCCTTCTTGCGCTCCACGACGCGAGCGTCGCGGGTGAGGAAGCCGGCCTTCTTGAGCGCCGCGCGGTTCGACTCGGAGTCGATCGCGATGAGCGCACGAGCGACGCCCAGGCGCAGCGCGCCGGCCTGGCCGGACGAGCCACCACCCGTGATGCGGGCGATGACGTCGAAGCGACCCTCGACCTCGACCAGGTTCAGCGGGGAGTTGACCAGCTGCTGGTGCACCTTGTTGGGGAAGTAGTCCTCAAGGGTGCGGCCGTTGATCTTCCAGGTGCCGGTGCCGGGGACGAGGCGCACACGCGCCACGGCCTCCTTGCGGCGCCCGAGGGCCTGGCCCGGGGCGGTGATCGACTGACCGCGCGTTGCAGGGGCGGCAGTCTCGGATGTGTAGGTGCTGGGCGTCTCGTCGTCCAGCTCGATGTCGACGGTGGTCTCGGCCACTTGGTGTCCTTCGCGTTACGTCTAGCAGAGGCCTCAGGCCTGCTGCGAAACCTGGGTGATCTCGAACGGCTTGGGCTGCTGCGCGGCGTGCGGGTGCTCGGCACCCGCATACACCTTGAGCTTGGCGATCTGGCCGCGACCGAGGGACGTCTTCGGCAGCATGCCGCGGACGGCCTTCTCGATGGCCTTGCGCGGGCTCTTCTCCAGCAGCTCGCCGTAAGGGATGGAACGCAGACCGCCCGGGAAGCCGGAGTGGCGAATGGCCATCTTGGCCTCGCGCTTGTTGCCGCTCAGGGCGACCTTCTCCGCGTTGATGACGATGACGAAGTCGCCGCCGTCGACGTGCGGAGCGAAGGTCGGCTTGTGCTTCCCGCGCAGGAGGGTGGCGACCTGGGTGGCCAGACGGCCCAGGACGACGTCGGTCGCGTCGACGACATACCAGTCACGCTGGATGTCGCCGGGCTTCGGGGTGTACGTACGCACGGTTCGTAACCTTTTCGTGTTTGGTGTCGTCGGGCGAGAAGCGGCGCCCGAAGTCGGTTGTTGTGCGCGGGGCCTCCGGTGACGACCGGGCCAGACGCCGGCACGCGAGTGGGCGCACTGCCGAGCGCAGGACGTCGGAGGGATAGCACAACGACTCACCACAATACCTGCCACTGGGGATGACGGTCAAAGCGGAGCGCATCACACGGCCGTCGCGATGGTCACACCCGGATGACGGGCGGGCGGCGGCGCACCAGCGCCCCCGCCCGCCCGAGCGCCCCCGCGCCCCTGTTCATCCCCGTCGCACCCCTCTGCGATGCCTGGAGGTTACCCGCACCTTCCGGGTGCGCAACCCTTGCCTGTGATACGCGGAGCCCGCCCCTGCGCACCGCGGGTAGCGTCTCCGGGCGGGCAGTGCCACGGTAGGGGGATGACAGCCGACACCCCAGCGACGTCGCCGGACCCGGAGACCGGGGCCGAGGGCGACACGAACCAGCTGCAGAACGACGACACGCTGCTCGACCGCGGCGGCGACGACGTGCTCAACGAGGGCTACTCGCCCCCGGAGCGCCCGCGCTCCAACCACTGGGGCGAGACCCCGTGGGAGGAGGTCCATGGCGAGCCCTTGGACCGGCGCCTTGCCGAGGAGGAGCCGGACTACTGGGAGCAGGACCCGCTGGGCCGCCCCGACACCACACGGGCGGGCCGCCTGGTCGCCGACTCCGACGCGGACCCGGGCGAGGACGGCGCGCGCGAGAACGACCTGTACGGGGACGACGCCGGGATCGACGGCGCCGGGGCGAGCGCGGAGGAGGCAGCGGTCCACTGGGTCGAGGAGCCGTGACCGTGACGCAGCGCAGGGTGGGGGCCGAGGGACGAGGCACCCGCCCGGAGCGGAGTGCAGGTCACGGCGACTCATGAACAGAGAGCCGTGACCGTGACGCAGCGCAGGGTGGGGGCCGAGGGACGAGGCACCCGCCCGGAGCGGAGTGCAGGTCACGACGACTCATGAACAGAGAGCCGTGACCGCAACGCCCAGCGCGCCTCACCTCTCTCGCAACGGGATCTCCCACACGTCCTCGTCCATCCGCTTGGCACGGACCTGGTCCGCGCGTTCCGCGAGCTCCGCGTCGCTGGGGTAGCTGATCGCCTCGAGCACGAGCCCGTGCGGAGGCACCACCTTCGCCCGAGCGTCACGGCGGCGCGAGGCGAGCAGCTCGGCCGGCCAGCCGACGTGCTGCCTTCCCTCCCCCACGGCGATCGACGCGCCGACGAGCGCCCGGACCATGTTGTGGCAGAACGCGTCGGCGCGGACGTGCGCGACGACAAGTCCGGCGTCCGGCCCCGCCGTGGGCCGCTCCCAGGTCATCTCCTGCAGCTCCCGGATGGTCGTCGCACCGGGCCGCGGCTTGCAGTACGCGGCGAAGTCCCGTACGCCACGCAGGGGTGCCATGGCCGCGGCCATCGCCGCGGGATCGAGCTGGCGCCGGTTCCACAGCACGTGGGCGCGCCGGAGCGGGTCACGCAGCGTGGGATCGTCGGCGATGCGGTACGTGTAGCTCCGGTGGAGCGCGGAGAACCGCGCGTCGAACCCGACGGGTGCGGGAGTCGCACGGTGGACCACCACGTCGGCGTCGAGCAGGCCGGCCAGGCGCGTCACGAGCGCGTCGCCGGGCTCGCGGCCGGATCGTCCGGGGAGCCCCCGCCAGCGTTCGAGCGGGACGTCCACGTGCGCCACCTGCCCGCGGGCGTGGACGCCGGCGTCGGTGCGGCCTGCGACCGTCAGGCGAGGCTCCGGAAGGCCCAGGGGCTCCGTCCGCAGGATGATCGCCAGGGCCTCCTCGAGGGCTCCCTGGACGGTGCGCAGGACCGGCTGCCGCGCCCAGCCGGCGAATCGGGTGCCCTCGTAGGCCAGGTCGAGTCGTACGCGGACGGTCGGGGTGTCGCTCACGCCGTACATTCTCCCAGCCCCGACCTACAGTGACGGCATGGACGACACCCTGACGCTGGCGGTGGACTGCGGGGGCGGCGGTATCAAGGCCGCGGTGCTCGACGCGGCGGGAACAGCCCATGCGAACCCGGTGCGGGTCCCTACGCCGTACCCCCTGCCGCCCGAGCTCCTCGTCGACACCATCGCCCGGATCGCCGCGGAGCTGCCTGACGCGCGCAGGGCCACCGTGGGCATGCCCGGCATGATCCGGCGGGGCGTGGTGGTGCACACGCCGCACTACATCACGCGGTCCGGCCCGCGGTCCCGGGTCGACCCCGCGCTGCAGGCCGCGTGGCACAGCTTCGACATGCAGGCCGCCGTGTCCGCACGCCTGGGCCTCCCCGCGCTGGTGCTGAACGACGCCGAGGTGCACGGCGCGGGCGTGGTCGCGGCGTCCGGGCTGGAGCTCGTCCTCACCCTCGGCACCGGCCTCGGGTCGGCGCTCTTCCACGGTGGCCGGCTGGCGCCGCACCTCGAGTGGTCGCACGCCCCCGTGCGGCGAAGCCTCACGTACGACCAGTACATCGGCGAGCCCGAACGTCGTCGGCTCGGCGACGCGCTCTGGTCCCGCCGGGTGATCACCGTGGTGGAGGGCCTTCGGCCCGTCTTTCTCTGGGACCGCCTCTACGTCGGCGGCGGCAACTCGCGCCGGATCACGCCGTCGGTCCTCGCGCGGCTCGGGGACGACGTCGTCGTCGTGCCCAACTCCGCCGCCCTCGTCGGCGGGGCGCGTGCCTGGGACCTGCCCAGCGCCCTCTGACGCGCCTGGCCGGGTCCTCGCACGCGAGAGGGCCCCGGTCCCGCCCGAAGGCGGGACCGGGGCCCTCACTACGTCAGCCCGGTGAAGGGGAGGCTCAGGCCTCCTTCTTCTCCTCGGCCTCGGCGGCGGGCGCGTCCTCGGCGGGGGCGTCCTCGACCGGGGCGTCCTCGACGACGTCCTCAACCGGGGCGGCCTTGGCCTTCGCCGGCTTCTTGGCGGCCTTCTCGGTCGCCTTGGCGGCCTCGCGGACAACGGCCTGCTTGGGGCTCACGGGCTCGGTGATGAGCTCGATGACCGCCATGGGGGCGTTGTCACCCTTGCGGGTGCCGACCCTGGTGATGCGCGTGTAGCCACCGTTGCGCTCGGCCATGGCCGGGGCGATCTCGGTGAACAGCGTGTGCACCACGCCCTTGTCACGCACGACCGTCAGGACGCGACGGCGGGCGTGCAGGTCGCCACGCTTGGCGAACGTGATGAGACGCTCGGCCAGCGGGCGGAGGCGCTTGGCCTTGGTCTCCGTGGTGGTGATGCGGCCGTGCTCGAAGAGCGCCGTGGACAGGTTCGCGAGAATCAGACGCTCGTGAGCCGGGCCACCGCCGAGCCGCGGACCCTTGGTGGGGGTAGGCATTGCTTGTGCTCCTTAGAAGTGGTTCCGCGCGCCCGCAGGGCGGGCGCGGGACGTCAGAACTGCTCGTCGCTGTACGCGGCCTCGTCGTCGGCCTCGAAGTACTGGGCGCCGGACGGATCGAAGTCCAGCGGCGAGTCCTTCAGGCTCAGACCGAGCTCGGCGAGCTTCTCCTTGACCTCGGTGATCGACTTGGCACCGAAGTTGCGGATGTCGAGCAGGTCCGCCTCGCTGCGCGCCACGAGCTCACCCACCTGGTGGATGCCCTCGCGCTTGAGGCAGTTGTACGAACGGATCGTGAGGTTGAGCTCCTCGATCGGCAGCGCCAGGTCCGCGGCCAGCGCGGTGTCCGTCGGCGACGGGCCGATCTCGATGCCCTCGGCCTCGACGTTCAGCTCACGGGCGAGCCCGAAGAGCTCGACGAGCGTCTTGCCGGCCGAGGCGAGCGCGTCACGAGGCGTGATCGCCTGCTTGGACTCGACATCGACGACGAGCTTGTCGAAGTCGGTGCGCTGCTCGACTCGGGTGGCCTCGACCTTGTAGGTGACCTTGAGGACGGGCGAGTAGATCGAGTCGACCGGGATGCGGCCGATCTCCGCGTCGAACTGCTTGTTCTGCGCGGCGGACACGTACCCACGGCCTCGCTCGACGGTCAGCTCGATCTCGAGCTTGCCCTTCTCGTTGAGCGTGGCGATGTGCAGGTCGGGGTTGTGCACCTCGACGCCCGCCGGCGGAACGATGTCCGCGGCGGTCACGGCACCAGCACCCTGCTTGCGCAGGTACATCACGACCGGCTCGTCGTTCTCCGAGGAGACCACGAGGTTCTTCACGTTGAGGATGATCTCGGTGACGTCCTCCTTCACACCCGGCACGGTGGAGAACTCGTGGAGCACCCCGTCGATACGGATGGAGGTCACGGCCGCGCCCGGGATGGACGACAGCAGCGTGCGACGCAGGGAGTTGCCGAGCGTGTAGCCGAAGCCAGGCTCGAGCGGCTCGATGGAGAAGCGCGAACGGTTCTCCGAGATGACCTCTTCGGTCAGCGTGGGGCGCTGTGCGATGAGCACTGTGGGTGTCCTTTCAGTGTGCGTCCGCTATATGACGCATCACGGCATGCGATCTCTCGCGGCCCGGACGGATCTCTGTCCCCGACCGGGCAAGCTGCCCACCGGCGAGCGGTGAGCGACGTTCCGCGGTCGGGATGCGCCCCCGGAGCCCTCAGGCTCCGCAGGCGCATCCCGGCGCAGAAGGAATCAGACGCGGCGACGCTTCGGGGGGCGGCAGCCGTTGTGGGCCTGGGGCGTCACGTCCTGGATCGAGCCGACCTCGAGGCCGGTCGCCTGGAGCGAGCGGATCGCGGTCTCGCGACCCGAACCCGGGCCCTTGACGAAGACGTCGACCTTCTTGACGCCGTGCTCCTGGGCGCGACGCGCGGCCGACTCGGCAGCGAGCTGCGCGGCGTACGGCGTCGACTTACGGGAGCCCTTGAAGCCGACGTGGCCGGCGGACGCCCATGCGATGACGGCACCCGACGGGTCCGTGATCGACACGATCGTGTTGTTGAAGGTGCTCTTGATGTGCGCCTGGCCGAGCGGGACGTTCTTCTTGTCCTTGCGGCGCGGCTTGCGGCCGGCGACTGCGCGAGTCTTGGGAGGCATGTGCTTGTGTTCTCCTGGTCTGATCGGACCGGGGCGGGCTCAGTGGCCCGCACCACGGACTGCGGTCAGCGGGCCTTCTTCTTGCCCGCGACGGTGCGCTTGGGACCCTTGCGGGTACGCGCGTTGGTCTTGGTGCGCTGACCGCGCACCGGCAGCCCGCGGCGGTGACGCAGACCCTGGTAGGTGCCGATCTCGACCTTGCGGCGGATGTCGGCCGCGACCTCACGACGGAGGTCACCCTCGAGCTTGAAGCTCGTCTCGAGGTAGTCGCGGAGCGCGACGAGCTCGGCGTCGCCGAGGTCCTTCACGCGCAGGTCCGGGCTGACCCCGGTCGCGGCCAGCGTCTGCTGGGCGCGAGTACGGCCGACGCCGTAGATGTAGGTGAGCGCAACCTCGAGTCGCTTGTCGCGAGGGAGGTCGACGCCGATAAGACGTGCCATGTGCCTTCCGGCTCCTGTTTCTCGTCGGAGGTCTACCGCACCGCTCTCCCGCGTTTCCGCGGGCCCCGGCCTCCGAGCCGGGGGTTCCCCTCTCCCTGACGGGAGAGGTTCGTAGTGGTGCGCTCTGTGGTGGCTGACGCCACCGGGTGATCAGGGTGCGATCAGCCCTGGCGCTGCTTGTGGCGCAGGTTCTCGCAGATCACCATGACGCGACCGTGCCGGCGGATCACCTTGCACTTGTCGCAGATCTTCTTGACGCTCGGCTTGACCTTCATGGAATCCTCCACCTACCACCGGCCCGGTCATCCGGTCCGAAGGCGGCAGTGTCGTGGGTGGCGATCGCGTGGCGGGCCCGGCGGCAGCCCGAAGGCTTCCGACGGCAGCACCCCGGATCGGGGACTGACTACTTGTAGCGGTAGACGATCCGGCCGCGGGACAGGTCGTACGGGCTGAGCTCCACCACCACCCGGTCCTCAGGAAGGATCCGGATGTAGTGCTGGCGCATCTTGCCCGAGATGTGCGCGAGGACCCTGTGGCCGTTCGCCAGCTCAACGCGGAACATCGCGTTGGGGAGAGCCTCGACCACGCTGCCCTCGATCTCGATGACACCGTCCTTCTTTGCCATAATCCTCCGCTAACTCTCGTCTGGACTGCTCCCACGTCCGTTCGCGACACGCACCATGCGGCACGCGTCGGGTGGGACGTGGATGTCGTGTGTATCCACCGGTCGCCTGTGGCGGGCCGGGCCGGCGGAGCCTGAGCAGCGCGCAGATGCGGAGACACTCAGAAGCAACGACGGACGGTCGGACTACACCCAGCGATCTAGCCTACGTCATGACGACAACCATTCAAAGCGCAGCAGGCCGTGTCCGGGCTCGCCGGGCGCGTGAGAAGCGCCACGCTAGTCGAGCGACGCCACGGTGACACCGAGCTCCGCGAGACGAGCGGCCCCGCCGTCGGGCGCCGTCAGGACGACGATCCCGTCGTCGAGGACGGCGACGGAGTGCTCCCAGTGGGCCGCTCGGGACCCGTCGTCGGTGACGACGGTCCAGTCGTCCTCCAGGACGTGCGTCGCGTCGGTGCCCCGCGTGACCATCGGCTCGATCGCCAGGCACATGCCCGGGCGCAGCTTGGGGCCCGCGCTGCTCGTGCGGTAGTTGACCACGTCCGGCGGCTGGTGCATCGCGGTGCCGATGCCGTGACCGACGTAGCCCTCGACGATGCCCAGCTCGACGCCGGCGAGCTCGCCCGCCAGGTCCACAGCGGCCTCGACGGCGATGCCGACGTCGTTCAGGCGGCGGCCGCCCGCCAGGGCGGCGATGCCGGCCCACATGGCGGCCTCCGTGGCCCGGACGAGCGCCATGTCGGCGAGGTCCGCGCCCGCGGCGACCAGGCCGTCGTCGGACAGCCCGGAGAGGGGTAGAGCGCCCTCCTGGCCCAGGACGAAGCTCAGGGCGGAGTCGCCGTGCCAGCCCTCGACGACGGCGCCGCAGTCGACGGAGACGAGGTCGCCCACAGCGAGCACCCGGTCGCCCGGGATGCCGTGGATGACCTCGTCGTTGACCGACGTGCAGACCACGGCGGGGAAGCCGTGGTAGCCGAGGAAGGACGGCGTCGCGCCCGCGTCGGCGATCACCTTCGCGGCGACGGCGTCGAGGTCCGACGTCGTCATGCCGGGACGGGCTGCGGTGCGGACGGCGGACAGCGCGTCGGCGACCACGAGACCGGCCCGCCGCATGAGGCGGACCTGGTCCCGTGACTTGTACTCGATACGCTCCCGCCCGAAGACCATCGTCAGCCCAGCTGGGCCGCGAGGGACTTGACGATGCGCTCCGTGACCTCTTCGACCTCGCCGATGCCGTCGACCTGCACGAGGAGGTTGCGCTCCCCGTACGCCGCTGTCAGCGGGGCGGTCTGCTCGCCGTAGATGTCGAGCCGGCGCGCGATCGCGTCCTCCGTGTCGTCCTCGCGGCCCTCGAGCTCGGCGCGCTTGGCGAGACGGGCGAGCAGCTCGCCGCGGTCCGCGGTGAGCTCGATGACACCGTCCAGCTCCCAGCCGAGGTCACGGAGGATGGCGTCCAGCTCCGTCACCTGGGCGGCGTTGCGGGGGTACCCGTCGAGGATGAAGCCACTCTTGACGTCGTCCTGCGACAGACGGTCACGGACCATGTCGTTGGTGACGGAGTCCGGGACGAGCTCGCCCTTGTTGGTGTACTCCTGCGCGAGCTTGCCCAGCTCCGTCTCGCCCTTGATGTTGGCACGGAAGATGTCGCCCGTCGAGATCGCCACGATCTCGAACGTGTCGGCCAGACGGGCTGCCTGCGTGCCCTTGCCGGCACCCTGCGGGCCCATGATCACCAGACGGGTGATCCGGCCCTCGGGGCCGTGGGAGTGCAGGGCGCGGCGCGTCGCGGGCGTGGTGTTCACGGTGCTTTCGCTCAACGGAGGAATCCTTCGTAGTGGCGCTGCTGCAGCTGCGAGTCGATCTGCTTGACCGTCTCGAGACCGACGCCGACCACGATGAGGATCGAGCTGCCACCGAACGGCAGGTTCGTCGTCACGCCCAGGAGGACGAGCATCAGCGTCGGGATCAGCGCGACCAGCGCGAGGTACAGGGAACCGGCGGAGGTGATACGCGTGATGACGTAGTCGAGGTACTCCGCAGTGGGGCGGCCGGCGCGGATGCCGGGGATGAAGCCGCCGTACTTCTTCATGTTGTCCGCGACCTCGTCCGGGTTGAACGTGATCGACGTGTAGAAGAAGCAGAAGAAGATGATCATCAGCGTGTACAGCCCGATGTAGAGCGGCGACGCCGGGTCCACCAGGTTCCTGGAGATCCAGGCCACCCAGTCGGACGTGGGGTCGCCGAACTGCGCGGCGAGGCCCGGGATCGCCAGGATCGAGGCCGCGAAGATCACCGGGATGACGCCGGCCATGTTGATCTTGATCGGGATGTACGTGCTGGTGCCGCCGTACATGCGACGGCCCACCATGCGCTTCGCGTACTGGACCGGGATGCGGCGCTGCGACTGCTCGACGAAGACGACGAGGCCGACGACCAGCACGATCACCAGGACCATGAGGATGAAGTTGCGGACACCGTCCGGGCCGCCCGCGATGGACCACAGGGACGTGGGGAAGCTCGCGGCGATCGACGTGAAGATGAGCAGCGACATGCCGTTGCCGACACCGCGCTCGGTGATGAGCTCGCCGAGCCACATGACGAGGCCCGTACCGGCGGTCATGGTCACGATCATGAGGATCAGCGTGACGATGTCGTCGTTCGGGATCACCTCGACGGGGCACTGCGGGAACAGCATGCCCTGCCGCGCGGTCGTGATGACCGTCGTCGACTGGAGGATCGCGAGCCCGATCGTCAGGTAGCGCGTGTACTGCGTCAGCTTCGCGGTACCCGACTGGCCCTCCTTGTGCAGGGCCTCGAAGCGAGGGATCACCACACGCAGGAGCTGGATGATGATGCTCGCGGTGATGTAGGGCATGATCCCGAGCGCGAAGATCGAGAGCTGTAGCAGCGCACCGCCGCTGAACAGGTCAACCACGCCGAGCAGCGTGTTTTCCTCGCTCGAAGCGACACATTGCTGAACGTTGCCGTAATCAACCCCCGGCGTGGGGATGAACGACCCCACGCGGAAGATCGACATGATCGCGATCGTGAACAGCAGCTTGCGCCGCAGGTCTGGCGTCCGGAAAGCCCGGCCGAATGCGCTGAGCACCCTGTCCTCCTGGCCCGCCGAGGCGGGTTCTCGTGTCGCCGGTCGGATCCGGCGAGTCATGACGACGATCCTGGACCGCCGCAACCGTGCGTCCGGACCG
This sequence comes from Antribacter gilvus, assembly GCF_003946865.1. Classification (GTDB taxonomy): domain Bacteria; phylum Actinomycetota; class Actinomycetes; order Actinomycetales; family Cellulomonadaceae; genus Antribacter; species Antribacter gilvus. The sequence goes on along the minus strand of NZ_QXTH01000001.1, from coordinate 669,333 downwards.
TGACGGATTCTACGTGCCTCGCGGCAGTCTCTTGACCAACCACAAGCACACAGGGCCGACAGCGCAGCTGCGCTGTCGGCCCTGTGTCGTTCTCAGTCCTCCGAGATGGAGCCGCCGGCTGCCAGGATCTTGTCCTTGGCAGACCCGGAGACCGCGTCGACCGCGATCTCCAGCTTGACGGCGATCTCGCCCGTGCCGAGCACCTTCACCGGCTGACCCTTGCGGACCGCGCCCTTGGCGACGAGGTCGTCGATGGTGACAGAGCCACCCTCGGGGTACAGCTCGGCGAGCTTGTCCAGGTTCACGACCTGGTACTCGACGCGGAACGGGTTCTTGAACCCGCGGAGCTTCGGAAGGCGCATGTGCAGAGGCATCTGCCCACCCTCGAAGCGCGCAGGAACCTGGTACCGAGCCTTCTGGCCCTTGGTACCACGGCCTGCCGTCTTACCCCTCTTGCCGCCCTCGCCACGACCCACACGGATCTTGGCGGTCTTGGCGCCCGGGGCCGGACGCAGGTGGTGCATCTTCAGCGGCTGGACCTTCTCGGTCACAGTCGCCTCCGTCGCCTCGGTCTTCTCAACCTTGGCCATGGTCACTCGACCTCCTCGACGGTGACGAGGTGCGCCACCGTGTTGACCATGCCGCGGATCTCCGGGCGGTCCTCCTTCACGGCGGTGTCACCGATCCGCTTGAGGCCCAGCGTCCGCAGCGTGTCGCGCTGGTTCTGCTTGCCGCCGATGGCGGACTTGGTCTGGGTCACCTTGAGACGAGCCATCACGCACCCGCCTTCGCAGCAGCCTCGGCACGACCAGCAGCCTGCGCCCGGAGCAGCGCGGCCGGAGCCACGTGCTCGAGCGGCAGACCACGACGCGCGGCAACGGCCTCGGGCTGCTCGAGCCCGCGCAGAGCCGCCACGGTGGCGTGCACGATGTTGATCGCGTTCGACGAGCCGAGCGACTTGCTCAGCACGTCGTGAATGCCGGCGCACTCCAGGACGGCGCGCACCGGACCACCGGCGATCACACCGGTACCCGGGGATGCCGGACGCAGGAACACGACGCCGGCAGCGGCCTCACCCTGGATGGGGTGGGGGATGGTGCCCTGGATACGAGGGACGCGGAAGAAGCTCTTCTTCGCCTCCTCGACACCCTTGGCGATCGCCGCGGGCACCTCCTTGGCCTTGCCGTAGCCCACGCCGACGGTGCCGTCGCCATCGCCCACCACGACCAGCGCGGTGAAGCTGAAGCGGCGACCACCCTTGACGACCTTGGAGACGCGGTTGATCGTCACCACGCGCTCGACGAAGGCGCTCTTCTCCGGCTCGCGCCGGTCACCGCGACGATCGTCGCGGCGACCGCGACGCTCCCCGCGCTCGCTGGTGTTCTCGTTGGCGGCACCCTGGGGGGCGCCGGTGCGCTGCCCTGCAGCCATCAGAGAGTCCTCTTCTTTCGTGCGGTGTAGGTCGTCACAGGGCCAGACCGCCTTCGCGGGCCCCGTCGGCGACTGCTGCCACCCGACCGTGGTACTTGTTGCCGCCGCGGTCGAACACGACGGTCTCGACACCCACGGCCTTGGCACGAGCGGCGACAAGCTCGCCGATCTTGCGGGCCTTGGCCGTCTTGTCTCCGTCGAACGCGCGCAGGTCGGCCTCGAGGGTCGACGCCGAGGCCACAGTCTTGCCGACCGTGTCGTCCACGACCTGCGCCACCATGTGGCGCGAGGAACGGGTGACGACAAGGCGCGGACGGACCGGGGTGCCGGTGATCTTCTTGCGCAGGCGAAGGTGGCGGCGCTGACGCGCGATCCCCTTGCCCTTGCCCAGAATCTTGAGAGCCATCGTCACTTACCAGCCTTTCCGACCTTGCGGCGGACGACCTCGCCGGCGTACCGCACACCCTTGCCCTTGTACGGCTCGGGCTTGCGGATCTTGCGGATGTTCGCTGCGACCTCGCCGACCTGCTGCTTGTCGATACCAGCGACCGAGAACTTCGTGGGGCTCTCGACGGCGAACGTGATGCCGGCAGGCGGCGTCACGACGACGGGGTGGCTGAAGCCGAGGGCGAACTCGAGGTCCGAGCCCTTCGCGGCGACGCGGTAACCGGTGCCGACGATCTCGAGCTTCTTGGTGTAGCCCTCGGTCACACCGGTGACGATGTTGGCGAGGAGCGTACGGGTCAGGCCGTGCAGGGCACGGGAGCTGCGCTCGTCGTCGGGACGGGTCACCACGAGGGTGCCGTCCTCCTGCGAGACGCTGATGGGAGCGGGCACGTTGTGCTCAAGGGACCCCTTGGGGCCCTTGACCGTCACGAGTGCACCGCTGATGGTGATGTCCACGCCGGTAGGGACCGGAACGGGGATCTTGCCGATTCGAGACATGGCGTTATCTCCTTTCCGGGTTACCAGACGTAGGCGAGGACTTCGCCGCCCACGCCCTTGGTGTGAGCCTGCTTGTCGGTCAGGAGACCGGAGGACGTGGACAGGATCGCCACGCCCAGGCCGCCGAGGACCTTGGGCAGGTTGGTGGACTTGGCGTAGACGCGCAGGCCGGGCTTCGAGACGCGGCGGACGCCCGCCAGGGCGCGCTCACGGCTCGGGCCATACTTCAGCGTGATCGTGAGGCTCTTGCCCACGGGGGCGTCCTCGACGTTCCAGCCGGCGATGTAGCCCTCGGCCTGCAGGATCTCGGCAATGTGCGACTTCAGCTTCGACGACGGCATGCTTACCGTGTCGTGGTGCGCCGAGTTCGCGTTACGCAGACGGGTCAGCATGTCTGCGATCGGGTCGGTCATAGTCATCGGGCTCTTGCCCTTCCTCGCCGGGGTATCCAGGTGGACAGGGGAGTCGTCATGCGGCTCGCTCTCCGTCCGTCCGGACCTACGACGTAGTTGTTACCAGCTGCTCTTGGTGACGCCGGGAAGCTCGCCACGGTGGGCCATCTCCCGCACGCAGATTCGGCACAGGCCGAACTTGCGGTACACGGAGTGCGGACGACCGCACCGCTGGCACCGGGTGTAAGCGCGGACCGCAAACTTGGGCTTGGCGGCCGCCTTGTTGACTAGGGCCTTCTTCGCCATGTCAGTTCTCCTCCTTGAAGGGGAAGCCGAGACGGCGAAGCAGGGAACGGCCCTCGTCGTCGGTCTTGGCCGTCGTCACGACCGTGATGTCCATACCGCGGACCCGGTCGATCTTGTCCTGGTCGATCTCGTGGAACATGGACTGCTCCGTGAGGCCGAACGTGTAGTTGCCGTTGCCGTCGAACTGCTTCGGCGACAGGCCGCGGAAGTCGCGGATACGCGGCAGCGCGACCGCCAGCAGACGGTCCAGGAACTCCCACATGCGGTCACCGCGGAGGGTGACGTGGGCGCCGATCGGCATGCCCTCGCGCAGCTTGAACTGCGCGATGGACTTGCGGGCCTTGGTGACCTGCGGCCTCTGACCGGTGATAGCGGTCAGGTCGCGGATCGCGCCCTCGATCAGCTTGGAGTCCTTGGCGGCGTCGCCCACACCCATGTTGACGACGATCTTCGAGAGACCGCCGACCTGGTGGATGTTCTGGTGGCCGAACTCCTCCATCAGCCCCGCGAGGATCTCCTCGCGGTACTTCTGCTTGAGGCGCGGCAGGGCCGGGGCCTCGATGATGGTCTCGGTCATGTCAGATGTCCTTCCCGGAGCGCTTGGCCACGCGCGTGCGCACAGTCTTCATGCGGCCGTCGCGCTCGACCTGCTCCGTGCGGATCCCGACCCGGGTGCCCTTCTTGGTCTCCGGGTCGACAACCATCACGTTGCTCACGTGGATCGGGGCCTCGACCGTCTCGATGCCACCGGTACGGGTACCGCGCTGCGACTGGCCCACCTTGGTGTGCTTCGTCACGCGCTGGACACCCTCGACGACCACGCGGTCGGCGTCCTTGAGCACCTCGAGCACGCGGCCCGTCTTGCCCTTGTCACGACCGGCGATGACGATCACCTGGTCGCCCTTCTTGATCTTCGCCATGTCAGAGCACCTCCGGAGCCAGCGAGATGATCTTCATGAACCGCTTGTCACGCAGCTCCCGGCCCACCGGGCCGAAGATGCGGGTGCCGCGCGGCTCGCCGTCGTTCTTGAGGATCACGGCGGCGTTCTCGTCGAACTTGATGTAGGAACCGTCCGGACGACGACGCTCCTTGACGGTGCGGACGATGACAGCCTTGACCACATCGCCCTTCTTCACGTTGCCGCCCGGGATCGCGTCCTTGACTGTTGCGACGATGGTGTCGCCGATACCGGCGTAGCGACGTCCGGAGCCACCGAGAACACGGATGCAGAGAATCTCCTTGGCACCCGTGTTGTCGGCGACGCGAACTCGCGACTCCTGCTGGATCATTGAGTGAACTCCTGTCGTCGAGCTGGTTCTCGCTTCGCGAGCCTTGCCGAACGGATAGCTGCAGTAGGTGGGCCGGGCCGGCGGGCCGGGTGCTCAGCACCCGGCCGCCGACCGGTCCGGGGTGTTACTTGGCCTTCTCGAGGATCTCCACCAGGCGCCACCGCTTGGTAGCGGACAGCGGGCGGGTCTCCATGATCATGACGAGGTCGCCGATACCGGCGGCGTTCTGCTCGTCATGCGCCTTCACCTTGTTGGTGCGACGCATGACCTTGCCGTAGAGCGGGTGCTTGACCCGGTCCTCGACCTCAACCACGACAGTCTTGTCCATCTTGTCGCTGACGACGTAGCCGCGACGCACCTTGCGGGTGCCTCGCTCGGCCACGACGGCGTCAGCCGTGCTCGTGTTGTCGCTCATCAGTGCCTCACTCACTCACGCTCGGTGCCGTACGGATACCGAGCTCGCGCTCACGCAGGATCGTGTAGATCCGGGCGATGTCGCGACGAACGGCCTTGAGTCGGCCGTGGCTCTCCAGCTGGCCGGTGGCCGACTGGAAGCGGAGGTTGAAAAGCTCCTCCTTGGCCTTCTTCAGCTCGGCGACGAGTCCCTCGTCGTCGAACGCGTCCAGATCGGCGGGCGCCAGACCCTTGCTACCGACAGTCATCAGCTGACACCACCCTCGCGCACCACGAAACGGCACTTCATCGGGAGCTTGTGGATCGCGCGGCGCATGGCCTCGCGAGCCAGGGGCTCCGGGACGCCGGCCAGCTCGAAGACGATCCGGCCCGGCTTGACGTTAGCGATCCACCACTCAGGCGAACCCTTACCGGAACCCATGCGGGTCTCGGCAGGCTTCTTCGTGAGCGGACGGTCCGGGTAGATGTTGATCCAGACCTTTCCGCCACGCTTGATGTGGCGAGTCATGGCGATACGAGCTGCCTCGATCTGCCGGTTGGTGACGTACGCCGGCTCAAGAGCCTGGATGGCGTACTCGCCGAACGCAATCTGGTTGCCACCCTTGGACGCGCCGTGGCGGTCCGGGTGGTGCTGCTTGCGGTGCTTGACCCTGCGCGGGATCAGCATGGTCAGGCCTCCGTTCCGGTCTCGGTGGCCGGAGCTGCAGGGGCCGCCGAAGGCGCGGCCTCGTCGGCCCGCTCGGCCGGACGCTCGGGACGACGCCCACCACCGCGACGGTCGCCACCACGCTCGCCACCGCGCTCACCACGGGGGCCTCCACGGCCCTGACGCGGTGCAGCAGCGGCCTGCTGCGCAGCGAACTCCTTCTCGGTGATGTCGCCCTTGTAGATCCAGACCTTCACGCCGATGCGGCCGAAGGTGGTACGGGCCTCGAAGAAGCCGTAGTCGATGTTCGCGCGAAGCGTGTGCAGAGGCACACGGCCCTCGCGGTAGAACTCCGAACGGCTCATCTCGGCGCCGCCGAGGCGGCCGGAGACCTGGACACGGATGCCCTTGGCGCCGGCGCGCTGCGCGGACTGAATGCCCTTACGCATCGCACGACGGAACGACACACGGCTCGCCAGCTGCTCGGCGATGCCCTGAGCGACCAGCTGCGCGTCGATCTCGGCGTTCTTGACCTCGAGGATGTTGAGCTGAACCTGCTTGCCCGTGAGCTTCTCGAGCTCGCCGCGGATGCGGTCTGCCTCGGCTCCACGACGGCCGATCACGATGCCCGGACGTGCCGTGTGGATATCCACGCGGACACGGTCGCGGGTGCGCTCGATCTCGACCTTGGAGATACCGGCCCTTTCGAGGCCGGTGCTCATGAGCTTGCGGATCTGGACGTCCTCACGGACGTAATCGCGGTACCGCTGACCAGGCTTGGTGCTATCGGCGAACCAACGCGACCGGTGGTCGGTGGTGATGCCGAGGCGGTACCCGTGCGGGTGTACCTTCTGCCCCACTATCGGGCCCCTTCCTTGTCTGCTCGCGGCGCCACGACCACGGTGATGTGGCTCGTGCGCTTGAGGATCCGGTTCGCGCGCCCTTGGGCACGCGGCCGGAACCGCTTGAGGGTCGGGCCCTCGTCGACGAACGCTGCGCTCACGACGAGGTCACCCTCGTCGAAGCGCTCGCTCGCGCGGTCGGCCTTCACCCGGGCGTTCGCGATTGCGCTCTCCACGACCTTGCGGACGGGCTCGCTCGCGGCCTGCGGTGCGAACTTCAGCACCGCGACGGCCTCGGCGGCCTGCTTGCCACGGATGAGGTCCACGACGCGCCGGGCCTTCTGGGGCGTGACACGGACAAACCGCGCCTGCGCCTTGGCTTCCATTGCAGTCCTGCCTTCTTGTCTCTTGACCGTCGGGGTCTCGCTCAGCTGTGCGGTGGGTGTCAGCCCTCCGCTCAGCGGCGACGACCCTTCTTGTCGTCCTTCACGTGGCCGCGGAAGGTCCGCGTGGGAGCGAACTCGCCGAGCTTGTGGCCAACCATCGACTCGGTGACGAACACCGGGACGTGCTTGCGGCCGTCGTGCACGGCGAAGGTGTGACCGAGGAAGTCGGGCGTGATGACCGACCGACGGGACCAGGTCTTGATGACGTTCTTGGTCCCCTTCTCGTTCTGGACGTCCACCTTCTTCTGAAGGTGTCCGTCGACGAAGGGGCCCTTCTTCAGGCTACGAGGCATGTTCCAGGCTCCTATCAGCGCTTCTTGCCGGTACGGCGGCGGCGGACGATCATCTTGTCGCTCGCCTTGTTCGGGCGGCGGGTACGGCCCTCGGCCTGACCCCACGGGCTCACGGGGTGGCGACCACCGGACGTCTTGCCCTCACCACCACCGTGCGGGTGGTCGATCGGGTTCATGGCGACACCACGCACGGTCGGGCGCTTGCCCTTCCAGCGCATGCGGCCGGCCTTGCCCCAGTTGATGTTCGACTGCTCGGCGTTGCCGACCTCGCCGACCGTGGCGCGGCAGCGCAGGTCGACGTTCCGGATCTCGCCGGACGGCATGCGCAGCTGCGCGTAAGCGCCGTCCTTCGCCACCAGCTGCACCGACACACCAGCCGAACGGGCGATCTTCGCGCCGCCACCGGGCCGGAGCTCGATGGCGTGGATGACCGTACCGGTCGGGATGTTACGGAGCGGCAGGTTGTTGCCGGGCTTGATGTCGGCACCGGCGCCAGCCTCCACCACATCACCCTGCGACAGCTTGTTCGGCGCGATGATGTAGCGCTTCTCGCCGTCCGCGTAGTGCAGGAGCGCGATGCGCGCCGTGCGGTTGGGGTCGTACTCGATGTGCGCGACCTTGGCCGGCACGCCGTCCTTGTCATGGCGACGGAAGTCGATGACTCGGTAGGCGCGCTTGTGACCGCCGCCCTTGTGGCGCGTCGTGATGCGACCGGTGTTGTTGCGGCCACCCGTCTTGCTCAGGGGGCGGACCAGCGACTTCTCCGGCTGCGAGCGCGTGATCTCGACGAAGTCGGCAACGCTGGAGCCGCGGCGGCCGGGCGTCGTCGGCTTGTACTTACGGATTCCCATGGAAACCTGTCCTCAATCTGCTTCTCGTCCGGCTCAGCCGACCGGTCCACCGAAGATGTCGATCGTTCCCTCACGGAGGGTGACGATCGCACGCTTGGTGTCCTTACGCTTGCCGAGGCCGAAACGCGTACGACGCGTCTTGCCCTTGCGGTTGATCGTGTTCACCGAGGCGACCTTGACACCGAAGACCTGCTCGATCGCGATCTTGATCTCGGTCTTGTTGGCGCGCGGGTCGACGATGAAGGTGTACTTGCCCTCGTCGAGCAGGCCGTAGCTCTTCTCGGAGACGACCGGGGCGAGCAGGATGTCGCGCGGGTCCTTCGTCACGGTGGTCACTTGGCGGACTCCTCAGCGGGCTCGGACTCGATCTCCGACGAGGAAGCGACGGCCTTCGCGCCCTTGGTGGGGCCCTCGAGGAACGCGTTGAGCGCGCCCTCGGTGAAGACGATGTCATCAGAGACGAGAACGTCGTAGGTGTTCAGCTGGTCGGCGACCAGGAGGTGCACCTCGGCGACGTTGCGCAGCGACTTGATCGTCACCTCGTCGGTCCGCTCCGTCACCACGAGGACGTGGGGGCGGGGCGACAGCGACTTCAGGGTGGTGATCGCGGTCTTCGTGGACGGCGCCCCGTCGACACCGAAACCGGCGACGACGTGCACGCGGCCCGCGCGGGCGCGGTCGGAGAGGGCACCGCGCAGGGCGGCGGCCTTCATCTTCTTGGGGGTCCGCTGGTCGTACGAGCGCGGCTGCGGGCCGTGGACGACGCCACCGCCTGCGAACTGCGGTGCGCGGGTCGAACCCTGACGGGCGCGGCCGGTGCCCTTCTGCTTGTACGGCTTGCGCCCACCACCGCGGACCTCACCACGAGTCTTCGTGGAGGCGGTCCCCTGGCGTGCCGCCGCGCGCTGCGCGACGACGACCTGGTGGATCAGCGGGATGTTCACGGTGACGTCGAACACCTCGGCGGGGAGCTCGGCGGTGCCGGTCTTCTTGCCCTGGGCATCCAGGACGTCGACGGTCAGAGCAGCCATCGGTGTCACGCTCCCTTCGAGGCGGTACGCACGAGGACGACGCCACCCTTGGGGCCGGGAACCGCGCCCTTGACGAGCAGCAGACCCTTCTCAGCGTCGACCGCGTGGACGGTCAGGTTCTGGGTGGTCTGACGGACGTTGCCCATCCGACCGGCCATCTTCATGCCCTTGAAGACTCGCGACGGCGTCGAAGCGCCACCGATCGAGCCGGGCTTGCGGTGGTTACGGTGCGAACCGTGCGATGCGCCCACGCCGTGGAAGCCGTGACGCTTCATGACACCCGCGGTGCCCTTGCCCTTGGTCGTGCCGATCACGTCGACCACGGAGCCGGCCTCGAAGGCCGCCGCGGTGATCTCCTGACCGAGCGCGAACTCGGAGGCGTTGGACGTGCGGATCTCGGCCACGTGACGGCGCGGCGTGACGCCGGCCTTCTCGAAGTGGCCCTTGAGGGGCTGCGTCACCTTGCGGGGGTCGATCTGGCCGTACGCGAGCTGCACAGCCGCGTAGCCGTCAGCGTCCTCCGTGCGGACCTGGGTCACGACGTTCGTGCCCACGGCAACCACGGTCACCGGCACCAGGTGCCCGGCCTCGTCCCAGAGCTGGGTCATGCCGAGCTTGGTCCCGAGCACAGCGGTCACGTTCATCTGCTGGTTGGTCATGATGTCCTCCAGCCTCAGAGCTTGATCTCGATGTTCACGTCCGCCGGCAGGTCGAGCCGCATGAGCGAGTCGACAGCCTTGGGCGTGGGATCGATGATGTCGATGAGCCGCTTGTGCGTACGCATCTCAAAGTGCTCGCGGCTGTCCTTGTACTTGTGAGGCGACCGAATCACGACGAAGACGTTCTTCTCCGTCGGCAGCGGCACCGGGCCCACGACCGTCGCACCAGCGCGAGTGACCGTGTCGACGATCTTGCGCGCCGAGCTGTCGATCACCTCGTGGTCGTAGGACTTGAGCCGGATGCGGATCTTCTGTCCCGCCATGGCGTCGTCTGACTCTCTCTCTCGAACCGCTACTGTCCGACCCCCGCGCTCGGGCGTGTCGCTCTGTGCGACGCACCCGGGGCGCACGCACCTACCCGGTGCGGGGCCGTTGGAAAGTGATCCGCCCCTGAACCGAAACAGTTCTGGGCCGACCACAACGTTTGCCGAGCCTGTTCGGAACAGTGGCAACCGGACACAAGGTCCGAAGGCGTGTGCTCCGCGGGGCGCTCTATGCATCGACAGCTGGCAACAAAACCCCGCGACTCCCCCACCGGGAGAGGTCCGCTCAGTCAGAACGACCCGTGGTCGTGACTGCGGTTCAGCACACTGTTCGAAACAAGAAAGAGCGCGCCCGTGACAGGCAACTGTGCAATCTTGCCATACGGTGCCGCAGAACTCCAAGCGGAACCGATGTGACCCCGGACGCAGGAGGGCCCGGGTGCCGTCAGGCACCCGGGCCCTCCCGTCGAGCCGACGTCAGTCAGCGGAGCTCGAGGCTCCCAAGATCACTTGAGGATCTTGGTGACCCGGCCCGAACCGACCGTGCGGCCACCCTCGCGGATGGCGAAGCCGAGGCCCTCCTCCATGGCGATCGGCTGGATCAGCTCGACCGTCATCTCGGTGTTGTCGCCGGGCATGACCATCTCGGTGCCCTCGGGCAGCGTGATGACGCCGGTGACGTCCGTGGTACGGAAGTAGAACTGCGGGCGGTAGTTCGAGTAGAACGGGTTGTGACGGCCACCCTCGTCCTTGCCCAGGATGTAGACCTGCGCCTCGAACTGCGTGTGCGGGGTGATCGAACCCGGCTTGACGATGACCTGGCCGCGCTCGACGTCCTCGCGCTTGATGCCGCGCAGGAGCAGACCGGTGTTGTCGCCGGCCTGGGCCTGGTCCATCTGCTTGTGGAACGTCTCGATACCCGTGACCGTGGTCTTCTGCGGGTTGCGGATACCGACGATCTCGACGTCCGAGTTCAGGTCGAGCGTGCCACGCTCCACCTTGCCGGTGACGACGGTGCCACGACCGGTGATCGTGAAGACGTCCTCGATCGGCATGAGGAACGGCTTGTCGAGCTCGCGCAGCGGCTCCGGGACGCTCTCGTCCACAGCCGTCATGAGCTCGAGGATCTTGCCGGTCCACTCGGGGTCACCCTCGAGGGCCTTGAGACCGGACACGCGCACGACCGGCGCGTCGTCACCGTCGAAGCCCTGCGCGGAGAGGAGCTCGCGCACCTCCATCTCGACGAGCTCGAGGATCTCCTCGTCGTCGACCATGTCGGACTTGTTGAGCGCGACGAGCAGGTAGGGCACGCCCACCTGACGGGCGAGCAGGACGTGCTCACGCGTCTGCGCCATCGGGCCGTCGGTCGCCGCGACCACGAGGATCGCGCCGTCCATCTGGGCCGCACCGGTGATCATGTTCTTGATGTAGTCGGCGTGACCGGGAGCGTCGACGTGCGCGTAGTGGCGCGCCGGCGTCTCGTACTCGATGTGCGCGATGTTGATCGTGATACCGCGCTGCTTCTCCTCCGGCGCGGCGTCGATCTCGTCGAAGTTGCGCTGCACGTTGGCCGGGAGCTCCGGGTACGTGTCCGCCAGCACCTTCGAGATGGCAGCCGTCAGCGTCGTCTTACCGTGGTCGACGTGACCGATGGTGCCGATGTTGACGTGCGGCTTGGTCCGCTCGAACTTGGCCTTAGCCACTGGGGTCCTCCTGGGACTTGGGTAGATGTTCCGAACGTTGCAGTTGTTCGGCCAAGAAGCCTACAGCTGCGGGGCGTTGCGGGTTTCCTACAGGTTGATGGTTGTGCGGGTCGTCGACCTGTGGGGACTCACTCGCCCCGGGTCTTCTTGATGATCTCTTCGGCAACGTTCCGAGGAACCTCGGCATAGCTGTCGAACTGCATCGAGTACACGGCGCGGCCCTGGGTCTTGGACCGGAGGTCGCCGATGTACCCGAACATCTCGCTCAACGGTACGTGGGCCCGGACCACCTTGACACCGGTGGCGTCCTCCATGGACTGGATCATCCCACGACGTGAGTTGAGGTCGCCGATCACGTCGCCCATGTACTCCTCGGGCGTACGGACCTCGACCGCCATGACCGGCTCGAGCAGAACCGGGTCCGCCCGCTTGATGCCTTCCTTGAAGACCATCGAGCCGGCAATCTTGAACGCCATCTCCGAGGAGTCGACGTCGTGGTAGGCACCGTCGAGCAGGATCGCCTTGACGCCCACCATCGGGAAGCCCGCCAGGACACCCTGCTGCATCGCAGACTGGATACCGGCGTCGACCGAGGGGATGTACTCGCGCGGGATGCGGCCACCGCTGACCGCGTTGTCGAACTCGTACAGCTCGCCCTCTGCGGTGTCGAGCGGCTCGAAGGTCACCTGGACCTTGGCGAACTGACCCGAACCACCGGTCTGCTTCTTGTGCGTGTAGTCGACCTTCTCCGCCGCACGGCGGATGGTCTCGCGGTAAGCCACCTGGGGCTTGCCGACGTTGGCCTCGACCTTGAACTCGCGACGCATGCGGTCGACGAGGATGTCGAGGTGGAGCTCACCCATACCGCCGATGACGGTCTGGCCGGTCTCCTCGTCGAGCTTGACCCGGAACGTCGGGTCCTCCTCGGCGAGCTTCTGGATCGCGATCGACAGCTTCTCCTGGTCGGCCTTGGTCTTCGGCTCGATCGCCACGTCGATGACGGGCTCCGGGAAGGTCATCGACTCGAGGATGACCGGGTTCGCCTGGTCGCAGAGGGTGTCACCGGTGGTGACGTCCTTGAGCCCGATGAACGCGTAGATGTGACCGGCCGACGCGCTGTCGACCGGGTTCTCCTTGTTCGCGTGCATCTGGAAGAGCTTGCCGATGCGCTCCTTCTTGCCCTTGGTCGAGTTGAGCACCTGGGCGCCCTGCTCGACCCTGCCGGAGTACACCCGGACGTAGGTCAGCTTGCCGAAGAACGGGTGCGTCGCCACCTTGAACGCGAGGGCCGCGAACGGCTCCGTCGCGTCGGGGTGACGCTCGATGATCTTCTCCGCGTCCCGGACGTCGACACCCTCGGTCGCGGGGACGTCGAGCGGCGTCGGGAGGTAGTCGATCACGGCGTCGAGCATGGGCTGCACGCCCTTGTTCTTGAACGCCGAGCCGCACAGCACGGGGTACGCCTGGCTCGAGATCGTCAGCTGGCGGATGCCGGCCTTCAGCTCCTCGATCGTGGGGTCCTCGCCGGCGAGGTACTTCTCCATGAGCTCGTCGGACGACTCAGCAACGGCCTCGATCAGGTCGACGCGGTACTGAGCAGCCTTCTCCACGAGGTCGGCCGGGATCTCCTCGACCGCGTACTCCTCGCCGAGCTTCGTCTCGCCGCGCCAGACCAGAGCCTTCTGCTCGATCAGGTCGATGACACCGATGAAGTCGTTCTCGGAGCCGATGGGCAGCTGGATGACCAGCGGCTTGGCCTTGAGGCGGTTGACGATCGTGTCGACCGTGAAGTAGAAGTCGGCACCGAGCTTGTCCATCTTGTTGACGAAGCAGATGCGCGGCACGTTGTACTTGTCGGCCTGGCGCCACACCGTCTCGGACTGGGGCTCGACGCCCTCCTTGCCGTCGAACACCGCGACAGCACCGTCGAGGACGCGCAGCGAGCGCTCGACCTCGACCGTGAAGTCGACGTGCCCGGGGGTGTCGATGATGTTGATCTGGTTGTTCTTCCAGAAGCAGGTCGTCGCGGCGGACGTGATCGTGATGCCGCGCTCCTGCTCCTGCTCCATCCAGTCCATCGTCGCGGCGCCCTCGTGGACCTCACCGATCTTGTAGGTGATGCCGGTGTAGAAGAGGATGCGCTCGGTGGTCGTGGTCTTGCCGGCATCGATATGAGCCATGATGCCGATGTTGCGGACCTTCTTCAGGTCGGTCAGCACGTCGAGTGCCACGGTGTCTTACCCCTTGGTCTGTGGGTTGTCGGCCTCGGCGGCCGGGAGGATCCACGCACGGCCCCGGGGGTTGCCCGGGGCCGTGCGGGAGCGCGACTACCAGCGGTAGTGCGCGAAGGCCTTGTTGGAGTCAGCCATCTTGTGCATGTCCTCGCGGCGCTTGACCGCGGCACCGAGGCCGTTCGAGGCGTCGAGGATCTCGTTCATCAGACGCTCGGTCATGGTCTTCTCGCGGCGAGCCCGCGAGTAGTCCGTGAGCCAGCGCAGCGCGAGCGTCGTCGAGCGCACGGGGCGAACCTCGACCGGCACCTGGTAGGTGGCGCCACCGACGCGGCGCGAACGCACCTCGAGGGCGGGGCGGACGTTCTCGAGCGCGCGCTTGAGCACGACGACGGGGTCGCCGTCCGTCTTCGCACGGACGCCCTCGAGGGCGCCGTAGACGATCGCCTCGGCTGTGGACTTCTTGCCGTCGAGCAGGACCTTGTTGATCAGCTGCGTGACGACCGGGGACCCGTACACCGGGTCGACGATGAGCGGCCGCTTTTTGGCCGGACCCTTACGAGGCATATCAGGACTTCTCCTTCTTGGCGCCGTAGCGGCTGCGAGCCTGCTTGCGGTTCTTGACACCCTGGGTGTCGAGCGCGCCGCGCACGATCTTGTAGCGAACGCCGGGAAGGTCCTTCACACGGCCGCCGCGCACGAGCACGATCGAGTGCTCCTGCAGGTTGTGGCCGACACCGGGGATGTACGCGGTGACCTCGACCTGGGACGAGAGCTTCACTCGGGCCACCTTGCGGAGGGCGGAGTTCGGCTTCTTGGGGGTGGTCGTGTACACACGGGTGCACACGCCGCGCCGCTGGGGGGAACCCTTGAGGGCCGGAGTCTTGGACTTCACGGCCTTCCGGGTCCGCCCCTTGCGGACGAGCTGCTGGATCGTAGGCACTACGTCTCCGTCGTCTTCTCGAGCTTCCGGGGGCCGGCCCGGCCGGACCCCGATGGTTTGTGGCTTGTGTGTGCCGACAGCACGCGGCACCCACAGCCCCACGCGGGGACCGCATTCGCCACTTACCACCGGCTCGATGGTCCGGGTGCCCAGCCGCGACGAAAAGACGTCGGCGGAAGGATTCACCGGAATGCCCGCGCACTCACATCGGCCGCTCCCGGAGCCGCTTCGCGGCGGCTCTCAGGGGTTGCGGCCCGACGGCGCGGGCACGGTTTCCTAGATTACCCGTGCGTACACGGGCGGTCAAAACAAGTGCTTGTGAGATGGCCGACGTCGGCCCCGCGAAACAGTCCGCCCGTCCGGTTTCGCACGACGAGTGTCGTGCGAAACCGGACGGGCGGGCTACTTCACGTCGAACATCAGCGGAAGTCGCCGAAGTCCAGGTCCTCGAGCGGGATCGCCTCGCCGGAGCCCATACCGAGCGTCGGGAAGTCGATCTCGTCGTAGCCGAAGCTCGGGTAGAGCTCGGCCTTGGCCTGCTCGGTGGGCTCGACCTCGACGTTCCGGTAGCGGGCGAGGCCCGTGCCGGCGGGGATGAGCTTACCGATGATGACGTTCTCCTTGAGGCCCAGCAGCGGGTCACGACGACCGCTCATGGAGGCCTCGGTGAGCACGCGGGTGGTCTCCTGGAAGGAGGCCGCCGAGAGCCACGAGTCGGTCGCGAGCGACGCCTTCGTGATACCCATCAGCTCGGGACGGCCGGAGGCCGGCTGGCCACCCTCCGACACGGCCCGGCGGTTGGCGTCCTCGAAGCGCGTACGCTCCGCGAGCTCGCCCGGCAGGAGCGGTGCGTCACCCGAGTCGAGCACGGTCACGCGACGCAGCATCTGCCGCACGATGACCTCGATGTGCTTGTCGTGGATGTCCACACCCTGGCTGCGGTAGGTCTCCTGGACCTCGTCCACCAGGTGCTTCTGCGTGGCGCGCGGGCCGAGGATGCGCAGCACCTTCTTGGGGTCGACAGCACCCTTGACCAGCTGGGTACCGACCTCGACGTGGTCGCCGTCCCGGATCAGCAGCGTGGAACGCTTCGTCACCGGGTACTTGATCTCCTCGGAACCGTCGTCCGGGGTGAGGACCAGGTGGCGCGTGCGCTCCGTGTCCTCGATCGTGACGCGGCCCGTGTACTCCGCGATCGGCGCCTCACCCTTGGGGGTGCGGGCCTCGAAGAGCTCCGTGACACGCGGCAGACCCTGCGTGATGTCGTCCGCGGAGGCCACACCACCGGTGTGGAACGTACGCATCGTCAGCTGGGTACCGGGCTCACCGATGGACTGCGCGGCGATGATGCCGACGGCCTCGCCGATGTCCACGAGCTTGCCCGTGGCCAGGGAGCGGCCGTAGCACTTGGCGCACGTACCGACGCGCGACTCGCAGGTCAGCACCGAGCGCACCTTGACGCTCTCGATGCCGGCCGCCATCACCTCGCGGATGATGACGTCGCCCGCGTCCGAACCGCCGGCGGCGATGACGTTGCCGTCACCGTCCACGACGTCCGTGGCGAACGTGCGCGAGTAGATGCTCGTCTCGACGCGCGGGTGCGGGACCAGCGTGTCGCCGATGCGCTCCGCGACCGGGAGCGTGAGGCCACGCTCTGTGCCGCAGTCCTCCTCGCGGATGATCACGTCCTGCGAGACGTCCACCAGACGACGCGTCAGGTAGCCCGAGTCGGCGGTACGGAGAGCCGTGTCCGCCAGACCCTTACGGGCACCGTGGGTCGCGATGAAGTACTCGAGGACGGACAGGCCCTCGCGGTAGTTGGACTTGATCGGACGAGGGATGATCTCGCCCTTCGGGTTCGCCACGAGACCGCGCATACCGGCGATCTGACGCACCTGCATCCAGTTACCACGGGCGCCCGAACCGACCATGCGCAGCAGGGTGTTGCGCGGGTTGGACTCGAGGTTCTCACGCATGACCGAGGCGACCTTGTCGGTGGCCTGGGTCCAGATCTCGATGAGCTCCTGACGGCGCTCGTCGTCCGTGATGAGACCACGGTCGAACTGCTGCTGGACCTTGAGGGCACGCGCCTCGTGCTCGTCGAGGATCGCGTTCTTCACGTCCGGCATGGCGACGTCGGAGATCGCGATCGTGACGCCCGAGCGGGTGGCCCACTTGTAGCCGGTGTCCTTCAGCGCGTCGAGCGACGCCGCGACCTCGACCTTGGGGTACCGCTCCGCGAGGTCGTTGACGATCGTCGAGAGGCGCTTCTTGTCGACCACACCGTTCTCGTACGGGTAGTCGATCGGCAGCGTCTCGTTGAAGATCGAGCGGCCCAACGTGGTCTCGAAGAGGATCGGCTGACCCTGCTCCCAGCCCTCCGGAGCCTCGAAGCCCTTGGCCGGCGGCACCAGGTCCGTCATACGGACCTTGATGAGCGCGTTGATGTCCAGCGAGCCCTGGTCGAAGGCCATGATGGCCTCGGCCTGGGACGAGAACTGCCGGCCCTCGCCCACGGCGGCCGGACGGTCGCTCGTGAGGTGGTGCAGGCCGATGATCATGTCCTGTGCGGGCATGGTCACCGGACGGCCGTCCGACGGCTTGAGGATGTTGTTGCTCGAGAGCATGAGGATGCGGGCCTCGGCCTGCGCCTCGGCGCTCAGGGGCAGGTGGACCGCCATCTGGTCGCCGTCGAAGTCCGCGTTGAACGCGGCGCACACGAGCGGGTGCAGGTGGATGGCCTTGCCCTCGACGAGCTGCGGCTCGAACGCCTGGATGCCGAGACGGTGCAGCGTGGGCGCACGGTTCAGCAGCACCGGGTGCTCGGTGATGACCTCTTCGAGCACGTCCCACACAACCGGGCGCGTGCGCTCGACCATGCGCTTGGCGCTCTTGATGTTCTGCGCGTGGTTCAGCTCCACGAGGCGCTTCATCACGAACGGCTTGAACAGCTCGAGGGCCATCTGCTTGGGCAGGCCGCACTGGTGCAGCTTGAGCGACGGGCCCACCACGATGACCGAACGGCCCGAGTAGTCCACGCGCTTGCCGAGCAGGTTCTGGCGGAACCGGCCCTGCTTGCCCTTGAGCATGTCGGAGATCGACTTCAGCGGACGGTTGCCGGGGCCCGTGACCGGGCGGCCGCGGCGGCCGTTGTCGAACAGCGAGTCCACGGCCTCCTGGAGCATCCGCTTCTCGTTGTTGACGATGATCTCCGGCGCGCCGAGGTCCAGGAGCCGCTTGAGGCGGTTGTTCCGGTTGATGACGCGGCGGTACAGGTCGTTCAGGTCGGAGGTCGCGAAGCGGCCACCGTCCAGCTGCACCATTGGGCGCAGGTCCGGCGGGATGACCGGGACCGCATCCAGCACCATCGCCGTGGGCGAGTTGGTGGTGGTCAGGAACGCGTTGACGACCTTGAGGCGCTTGAGGGCACGGGTCTTGCGCTGGCCCTTGCCGCTGCGGATCGTCTCGCGGAGCGAGAGCGCCTCGGCGTCCAGGTCGAAGCTCTCGAGGCGCTTCTGGATCGCCGCGGCGCCCATCGAGCCCTCGAAGTACGTCCCGTAGCGGTCCTGCAGGGCGCGGTAGAGCATCTCGTCGCCCTCGAGGTCAGCGACCTTGAGGTTCTTGAAACGGTCCCAGACCTGGTCGAGCCGGTCGATCTCCGCGTCCGCACGCTTGCGGATCGACGACATCTCGCGCTCGGCCGCGTCGCGCACCTTGCGGCGCGCGTCGGCCTTGGCACCCTCGGCCTCGAGCTCGGCCAGGTCGGCCTCGAGCTTCTGGGCGCGGGTGTTGATGTCGTTGTCGCGACGGTCCGCGATCTCCTTCTTCTCCAGGTCGATCTCGTTCTGGAGGTTCGGGAGGTCTTCCTGGCGGGCCTCGTCGTCGACGGAGGTGATCATGTACGCCGCGAAATAGATGACCTTCTCGAGGTCCTTCGGGGCCAGGTCCAGCAGGTAGCCGAGCCGCGAGGGCACGCCCTTGAAGAACCAGATGTGCGTGACGGGGGCCGCCAGCTCGATGTGGCCCATCCGCTCACGGCGGACCTTCGAACGGGTGACCTCCACGCCGCAGCGCTCGCAGATGATGCCCTTGAAGCGCACGCGCTTGTACTTGCCGCAGTAGCACTCCCAGTCCCGCGTGGGACCGAAGATCTTCTCGCAGAAGAGACCGTCCTTCTCCGGCTTCAGGGTGCGGTAGTTGATGGTCTCGGGCTTCTTGACCTCGCCGTGCGACCAGGCACGGATGTCGTCGGCCGTGGCCAGACCGATGCGCAGCTCGTCGAAGACGTTGACGTCGAGCAAGGTTTCCTACTTCCTAAGTCTCTTGAACGATCAGATCTCGTCGATGCTGGACGCGGCGTTCGGGCGGCGGGACAGGTCGATGCCCAGCTCCTCCGCCGCGCGGTACACCTCGTCGTCGGACTCCTTCATCTCGATGGAGACACCGTCGCTGGACAGCACCTCCACGTTCAGGCAGAGCGACTGCATCTCCTTGAGGAGCACCTTGAAGGACTCCGGGATGCCCGAGTCTGGGATGTTCTCGCCCTTGACGATCGCCTCGTAGACCTTCACGCGGCCCGGGACGTCGTCGGACTTGATGGTCAGGAGCTCCTGGAGCGTGTAGGCAGCGCCGTACGCCTCGAGAGCCCAGACCTCCATCTCACCGAAACGCTGACCGCCGAACTGCGCCTTACCACCCAGCGGCTGCTGCGTGATCATCGAGTACGGACCGGTCGAGCGCGCGTGGATCTTGTCGTCCACGAGGTGGTGCAGCTTCAGGATGTACATGTAACCGACGGACACCGGCTCGGGGAACGGCTCGCCGGAGCGGCCGTCGTACAGGTCGGCCTTGCCGTCCTCGCCGACCATCCGGTCGCCGTCCCGGTTGGGCAGCGTGGTGGACAGCAGGCCGCGCAGAGCGTCCTCCTGCACACCGTCGAACACCGGCGTGCCCACGGGCGTGCGGGGATCACCCGTACGGGCGATCTCCGGCACGTTCTCGAGCCACGCAGCCTTCGGGTCCTCGGCGAGGCTGACGTCCCAACCACGGCTGGCAACCCAGCCGAGGTGCGTCTCGAGGACCTGGCCGACGTTCATACGGCCGGGGACACCGAGCGGGTTGAGGACGACGTCGACCGGGGTCCCGTCCGGGAGGAACGGCATGTCCTCCTGCGGCAGGATCTTCGAGATGACGCCCTTGTTGCCGTGACGGCCGGCGAGCTTGTCGCCCACCGTGATCTTGCGGCGCTGGGCGATGTACACGCGGACCAGCTGGTTCACACCGGCGGGCAGCTCGTCGCCGTCCTCGCGGTTGAACTCGCGAACGCCGATGACCGTGCCGGACTCGCCGTGGGGCACCTTGAGGGACGTGTCACGCACCTCGCGGGCCTTCTCGCCGAAGATGGCACGCAGCAGGCGCTCCTCCGGGGTCAGCTCGGTCTCACCCTTGGGCGTGACCTTGCCGACGAGGATGTCGCCCGCGCCCACCTCGGCACCGATGCGGATGACGCCGCGCTCGTCCAGGTCGGCCAGGACGTCCTCGGAGACGTTCGGGATGTCCCGCGTGATCTCCTCGGGGCCCAGCTTGGTGTCGCGCGCGTCGACCTCGTGCTCCTCGATGTGGATCGAGGAGAGGATGTCGTCCTCCACCAGGCGCTGGCTGAGGATGATGGCGTCCTCGTAGTTGTGGCCCTCCCACGACATGAACGCCACGAGAAGGTTGCGGCCGAGCGCGAGCTCGCCCTCGTCCGTCGCCGGGCCGTCCGCGAGGACGGAGCCGTTCTCGACCCGCTGGCCTTCGTCGACCAGGACGCGCTGGTTGTAGCTCGTGCCCTGATTGGAACGCACGAACTTCTTGATGCGGTACGAGCCGGTCGTGCCGTCGTCGTTCGCCACGAGCACCAGGTCGGCCGAGACCTCCGTGACGACACCGGGCTTGGTCGCCACGATGACGTCGCCGGCGTCGATGGCCGCACGGCGCTCCATGCCGGTGCCGACGAGCGGCGCCTCGGAGCGGACCAGGGGCACGGCCTGACGCTGCATGTTCGCACCCATGAGGGCGCGGTTCGCGTCGTCGTGCTCGAGGAACGGGATGAGGGCGGTCGCGACCGACACCATCTGGCGCGGCGAGACGTCCATGTAGTCGACGTCGGAGCTCGAGACGTCGTTCGTCTCGCCACCCTTGGTGCGGACCAGGACGCGGTCGGCCGCGAACGAGCCGTCCGCCGCGAGCGGCGTGTTGGCCTGCGCGATGATGTGGCGGTCCTCGTCGTCCGACGTCAGGTACAGGACGTCGTCCGTCACCTTGCCGTCGACAATCTTCCGGTACGGCGTCTCGATGAAGCCGAACGGGTTGATCCGGCCGAACGAGGCCAGCGAGCCGATGAGGCCGATGTTCGGGCCTTCAGGGGTCTCGATCGGGCACATGCGGCCGTAGTGCGACGGGTGGACGTCACGGACCTCCATGCCGGCACGGTCACGGGACAGACCACCCGGGCCCAGCGCGGACAGACGACGCTTGTGCGTCAGGCCGGCGAGCGGGTTGTTCTGGTCCATGAACTGCGACAGCTGCGACGTGCCGAAGAACTCGCGGATCGACGCCACGACGGGGCGGATGTTGATCAGCGTCTGCGGCGTGATCGCCTCGACGTCCTGCGTGGTCATGCGCTCGCGGACGACGCGCTCCATGCGGGACAGGCCGGTGCGGACCTGGTTCTGGATCAGCTCGCCGACGGCGCGGATACGACGGTTGCCGAAGTGGTCGATGTCGTCGGTCTCGACGCGCACCTCCACGGGCTCACCGTTGCGGACACCGGGCATCGTGGCGTGGTCGGCGTGCAGCGCGGCCATGTACTTGATCGTCGCCACGACGTCGGAGACGGAGAGCGTCGAGTCGGACAGCGGCGCGTCCAGGCCGAGCTTCTTGTTCACCTTGTAGCGGCCGACCTTCGCGAGGTCGTAACGCTTCGGGTTGAAGTAGAAGTTCTCCAGGAGGGCGCGGCCCGCCTCCACCGTGGGCGGCTCGCCCGGGCGGATCTTGCGGTACAGGTCGACGAGGGCCTCGTCCTCGGTGTGGACGTGGTCCTTCTCGAGGGTGTCCAGGACCGACGGGTAGTTGGCGAACTCCTCGCGGATCTGCGCCTCGGGCATGCCGAGGGCCTTGAGCAGCACCGTCACGGACTGCTTGCGCTTGCGGTCGACACGGACGCCGACGGCGTCGCGCTTGTCGATCTCGAACTCGAGCCAGGCACCGCGCGACGGGATGATCTTCGCGGAGAAGATGTCCTTGTCGCTCGTCTTGTCGGCCGTGCGCTCGAAGTAGACACCGGGCGAGCGCACCAGCTGGGAGACGACGACGCGCTCGGTCCCGTTGATGATGAAGGTGCCGCGCTCGGTCATGAGCGGGAAGTCGCCCATGAACACGGTCTGGCTCTTGATCTCACCGGTGGTGTAGTTCACGAACTCCGCGGTGACGAAGAGCGGGGCCGCGTAGGTGAAGTCCTTCTCCTTGCACTCGTCGGCCGTGTACTTTGGCGGCTCGAAGCGGTGGTTGGAGAACGACAGCGACATCGAGGCGCCAAAGTCCTCGATCGGCGAGATCTCCTCGAAGATCTCTTCGAGGCCCGACGTCGCGGGGACGTCGTTACGGCCGGCCTCGAGGGCAGACTCGACCCTGGACTGCCAGGCGGAGTTGCCCAGGAGCCAGTCGAAGCTCTCGGTCTGGAGACCGAGCAGGTCGGGGACCTCGAGGGGCTCATAGATCTTGGCGAAAGAGACGCGACGGGAGGCGGTGCGGTTCGCGATGGCGTCGGCGGACGGAGCTGAAGGGGTGCGCGAGGCAGCCAAGAGGGGTCCTTCCCTGCAGTTCGGGTGAACGCTGTACGCTCTGCGGTGCTGCAGGATGCAAACTGCCACGTGACCGGTCGCCACAGGGCATCCCTCAACAGGGATGCGGGCGGCTTGATGACCAGGGGATACGTGATGGCAGTGGAGGCGTCGAGGGCACACGCGGGCGCAAAGCGCTAGCATACCTAATGAGTTCAAGTATGTCTACTTGCCTCAGTACGCGCACGTCGAACCGGTGAATTGGTGCGTATCCGCAACCACATCCACCGTCCAGTGGGGCGCACAGGGGGCCTACGAGACGTACGAGCAAAGACGCGCGAAGGCCCGCACCCCACCAGGGGTGCGGGCCTCACGTCATGCGGGGCGGGCGCCGTCGGGCACGAGGTCCTCAGGCGGCCCGCAGGATCACTTGACGGTGACCGTGGCGCCGGCGCCCTCGAGAGCGGCCTTGGCCTTCTCGGCGGCGTCCTTGGCAACGTTCTCCAGGACGGGCTTGGGGGCGCCGTCCACCAGGTCCTTGGCCTCCTTGAGGCCGAGGGACGTGAGGGCGCGCACCTCCTTGATGACCTGGATCTTCTTGTCGCCGGCAGCCTCGAGGATGACGTCGAACTCCGTCTTCTCCTCGACCTCCTCGGCGGGGGCCGCGGGGCCGGCAGCGCCGGCAACGGCCACCGGAGCGGCGGCGGTGACGTCGAACTTCTCCTCGAAGGCCTTCACGAAGTCGGAGAGCTCGATGAGGGTGAGCTCCTCGAAAGCGGCCAGGAGCTCGTCGGTGCTGAGCTTCGCCATGATCGGCGTTCCTTTCGGTAATCGCTTCGCGGGCTGTCAGCCCGCCAGAAGCAGGGGGTGTTTATTGGCGCTGCCACCTGGTCAGGCGGCTGCGCCCTCCGATTCCTGCTTCTGACGCAGGGCATCGATGATGCGGGCGACCTGGGCGGGCTTCGCGGTGAAGGCGTAGACAGCCTGGGACATCTTGCCCTTCATCGCGCCGGCCGCCTTGGCCAGCAGAACCTCACGGGACTCGAGGTCCGCGAGCTTGGTGACCTCTGCAGCGGTCAGGGCGCGTCCGTCGAGGACACCGCCCTTGATGACCAGTGCAGGGTTCGCCTTGGCGAAGTCACGCAGACCCTTCGCGGCCTCGACCGGGTCACCGGTCACGAACGCGATCGCGGAAGGACCAGACAGCTCGGCGTCGAGACCCTCGACACCGGCCTCCTTCGCCGCGATGGCGGTCAGCGTGTTCTTCACCACGGCGTAGGTTGCGTTGCCGCTGAGCGACCGACGCAGCGTCTTCAGCTGCGCGACGGTGAGCCCGCGGTACTCGGTCAGCACGGCCGCGTTCGAACCGCGGAGCTTGTCCGCGATCTCCGCGACGGCGGCTGCCTTGTCCGGCCTCGCCATGGCAATCCTTCCGGTGGTGGTACCACCGGCATCTCCGCCCCGGAAAAGAAAGGAGCCCCGGCGCAGGCGCACGGGGCTCGGGGATGCACGGCGGACCGTGCTCGAGTTCGTTCACCTGCGCAGGCTCCGCATTCGCGGGACTTCGGTCTTCTGCTCTCCCGTTACCAGGCAGCGTCGGACGACCGGCGGTCTTGGGTTACAGGTGAACCATACCCTGTGCCCATTCGGATGTGCACATTCATGTGAGTGGCCCTCGCCACACCCTCACGGCGCCAGCCCGTCCACCGAGCCGAAGCACACCAGCGGGACGGGGTCCGGCTCGTCCGCGAGCACCGTGGCGAGCGCGGCCTGGGGCGAGCGCCCCGCCCGCAGCTCGGCGTGGAGGCGGGGCATGAGCTTGGCGGCGACGGCGTCGGACAGCGGGCCGACCGACGCGATCACCGCTCGTGCCCCGAGGCGCAGCAGGACCGACGTGAGTCCCAGGACCTCTCCCCCGCCCCGCGGCGACGACGCGCCCACCTCGCACGACGAGAGCACCACGACGGACCCCGGGAGCCGGGTCCCGTCAAGCTCGTGGGCGAACAGCGGGCCGTCGGCGAGGTCCACGGAGGCGAAGAGCGGGTTGGCGGCGTCGTGCCGGCCGTGCGTCGCCAGGTGCACCACGTCGTGGGTCGCCAGGGCGTCGCGCACCGCCTCGGTGGTCGCGTCCCGGCCCAGGAGGACGAGCGAGCCCGGCCACACCGCCCCCACCGCGAGCGCCTCGGCCGCACCCTCCGTCACCTGCGGCCCGGCGGCCACGAGCACGCGGCGAGCACCGCCGTCGTCGGCCACCGGGAGCGGGCGCCTGCGCGCCACGTAGGACCTGGCCCAGGTCGCCAGGCCGCGCCGCGACGGGAGCGCCGACCAGGGCAGGCCCACGTACGGGTGGCGCGCCACGAGGTGCAGCGGTCCGGGTGCGTGGAGCGGGGCGACGAGCATCGTGTCGAGCCGGTCGAGGCCGCGGGTGAGGGAGCGG
Source organism: Antribacter gilvus (assembly GCF_003946865.1). Lineage (GTDB taxonomy): Bacteria > Actinomycetota > Actinomycetes > Actinomycetales > Cellulomonadaceae > Antribacter > Antribacter gilvus. The sequence goes on along the minus strand of NZ_QXTH01000001.1, from coordinate 644,327 downwards.
CGGGCGGCGTCGCGCAGCGGCGGGGGGACGAACGCGTTGGCGACCACCGCGAGGTCGGCCCGGACGCGGTGGGCCTGCTCGGCGACCTGTGCGGGGTCGCCGAGGTCGAGCAGCCGGGTGCCGTGGGCGTCGACACGGACGGCCACGACCCGGCCACCGAACGTGGCGAGGCTCGCGACGACGGTGCCCTCGCCGCCGTCGGCCAGGGCCTTGCGCAGCTCGCGGGCGGTCACGGGCCGCACCACGTCCGCGTCGCCCGCATGCACCCAGGTCTGCTCGCGGACCTGCTCCTGCAGGGCACGCGCGGTGGTGGTGAGCCGCTCCCGCTCGCCCGACCCTGCAGGCAGGTGCCGCGCCTGGGCGATGAGGCCGCGGGCCTGCGTCAGCAGCCCGGCCACGCCCGGGTCGCCCGACGGCGTGAGCCGTCCCGACCCCGCGCCCATGGCCCGGCCGCGCTCGATCGCGTCGAAGACCGCCGGGGCGCGGCCTGTCCCGAGGGCCGCGCGGACGTCGACGAGCTGGATCGTCACGGCGTGCGTGCCGGCCGCTGCGATCGACTCGACGGCGCCGAGCCGGGCCCGGTGGGCGGTGAGCAGCCCATAGCCGGAGCGCACGGCGCGGAGGCCCGCGGCGCGCCGCCCGGTGGCGAACGCGAGCTCCGCGACTGTGCCGTAGTACTGGACGCGGTGGGTGAGGGTCGCGCCGGCGAAACCGCGGGGCAGCGCCGCGAGGAGCTGCGCGGCCTCCTTCACGTCGCCGACGACCAGGTGCCACTGCGCCGCGACGAGCCGGGCGGCCCCGCCCGACTCCCGCCCCAGCACCTTGCCCGCACCGTCCGCGTGAGCGGCGACGGCCAGGGCTCGGCGGGCCCGACGGCGGGCGAGCCCGCTCGGCACCTGCTTGCCCGCCCGGACCGCGTCACGGACCTCGGCGACGTCGACCTCGAGCTCGAAGACGCGCGCCATGGCGGCGCGGGGCCCGTGCCCGCTCCGGACGTCGTGCCGGCGGATGAAGGCGGCGCTGCGGCGGGCCTCGTCGTACCGGTGGAGAGCGAGGAGGCAGCGTGCCCGGTAGTACTCCACCTCCGCGCGGTCGAGGCTGCGGCCCGCTCCCCGCATGCGGCGGAGGGCGGCCGCGAGGACCCGCTCCGCGTCGGCGAGGAGCCCGGCCTCGAACAGGACGGCGCCGCGCCCGATGTCGAGGACGCCGTCCTCCCGGTCGGGTGCGGCGGCACGGGCCTCGTTCATGGCGCTGAGCGCGCCCGGCAGGTTGCCGAGCGCGTAGCGGACGAACCCGATGTTGTGCAGGGCGAGGGCGGCCAGCGCCGTGTTGCCGCTGCGGCGCGCCACCACGATCGCCGCCTCGTAGTCGCGGAGTGCCGGCACCAGCCTGCCGAGATCGGTGAGGGCTGCGCCCCGGTTCACGTGGAGCGTGGCCAGGTCGCGGTCGGGGATGCTGGTCCGGCCCGGAAGGCTGGCGGCGCCCGCGAGGGCGCTGTCGAAGAGCGGCAGCGACTCCGCCGACCGCCCGGACCGCAGGAGCACCAGGCCGCGGTAGCCGACCGCCACAGCGACCAGCCCCCGACGCAGCGGCTTCGGGGACCGCGCGGCGTGCCGGGCCGCGTCGTCGAGGATGGTCAGGGCGCCGTCCAGGTCCGAGGCCACGGCGTGCACCCCGAACGCCTCGCCCATGAGGGACCGGACCATGGCGTCGGCCCAGCGGGCATGGTCCTCCGGGCCGAGCGTGCCCTTGTCGATGGCTCGCAGGCCGTCCAGGATGCGGCGGAAGCGCCGCAGCGCCCGCGCCGGCCGCGACCGGAAGTGCAGGTCCCGGGCAGCGAGCAGCTCCGTCTCGAGCTCCGGCCACACCTCGCGCCCACCTCTTCCCGGCCCCGGCGGGGCAGACCGGGGCCAACGGTACGTCCGCGGGGGCGCGGTGCTCAATGCGGCGTAGTGGATCGTGACCGGGGAATCGCTTGCCCGACGGCGGTGGGGCGGGCGGGTGCACCGGGCCGGCCGGGTGCGCCGTGCAGGTCGCGCGCACATTGGTTCGGCAGATTGTCGTCGGTTCGGTATTTTGAACTGCCGAACCGACGACGACGTGCCGATGTGATGTGCGCGGGCCGTCAGGAGGTGAGGCCCTCCACGGAGCCGAAGCAGACCAGCGGGACGGGTTCCGCGACGTCCGCGATCGCAGCGGCGAGCGCCGCCTCCGGGTCGTCGGTGTCGCGCAGGTGCTCGTGCAGCCGGGGCATCACTTCGGCGGCGAGCGCGTCGGAGAGCGGGGCCACGGAGGCGATCACCGCGCGGGCGCCGAGGCGCAGCAGGACCGACGTGAGGCCCAGGACCTCTCCGCCGAGCACCGCGGTGTGGCCGCCCACCTCGCACGACGAGAGGACGATGACGGAGTCCGGCAGCCGCAGGCCGTCCAGCTCGTGGGCGAACAGCGGGCCGTCGGCGAGCTCGATCGACGCGAAAAGGGGGTTGTCGACGTCGTGCTGGCCGTGGGCGGCGAGGTGCACCACGTCGCTCGTCGCGAGGGCCTCGCGGACGGCGGCGGTGGTGGCTGCGGCGCCGGTCAGGACTGACACCTCTCGGACGCGCTCGGCCACCGTACCCGGCTGGCCCACGAGAACAACATCGCGCTCGGAGGCTGACTCCCCAGCGTGGACAGTGTTGTTCTCGGCGGCTGCCGGTACATCGTCAAGCACCGCGCCTGCCCAGACTGCGCCGACTGCCCGTGCCTCCGTGTCGCCCTCGTCGACTCCGGGACCCGCAGCCGCGAAGATCCGACGACCGCCGGTCGGGGCGGCGTGGTGACGCCCGCGTGCGACGTACGACCGCACAGACGTGCGCCGGCCTGCCCTGGACGGCAGCGCCGACCACGGGATGCTCAGCAGCGGCTCGCGGGTCGCGACGTACAGGTCGCCACACGCACCGAGCGGTGCGACCAGGGCCTCGTCGAGCGCCTTGAGGCTGCGTTCGAGCGAACCGCGGGCGGCGGCGCGCAGCGGGGCGGGGATGAGGTCGTTGGCGGTGATGACGAGGTCGGCCCGCACCCGGCGGACCCGCTCCGCGATCTCGATAATGGGGCCAAGGTGGAGCATCGTGGTACCGCGAGCGCCGATCCGGACCGCTCGCAGTTGACCGTCGACGACCGAGTAGTTGGCGACGACTGCACCGTCGTCCCTGGCCGCGAGCAGCCGGGACACTTCGCGGGCAGTGACCGCGCGATCTGCGACGGTCTCCCCCGCGTGCCGCCAAGATCGCTCACGCACCTCCGCCTGGATGCGGCGTGCCTTGCGGGTCAGGGCCTCCCGCTCGGCGGTGACCGCACGGCCACCCGTGGCGGGCAGCTCACGCGCCTTGGCGAGCAGGCCGCGCGCCTCGGTGAGGAGGGCTGCTGCCTCTGGGTCGTCAGGCGGGGTGACCCGGCCGGCGCCGGCGCCCACCGCTCGGCCCCGCTCGAGAGCGTCGAAGAGGGCCGCAGCGCGGCCCGTCTTGAGGGCGGCGCGGACGTCGACCCACTGGAGCTCGACGCCGTGGACGGCGGCCGCCGTCACCGACTCCACGCTGCCCAGCCGCGAGCGGTGCTCGGCCAGGAGCGCAAAGCCCTCGCGGACGGCGCGGAGGCCGCGACGGCGGTCGCCCTCGGCGAAGGCGAGCTCGGCGGTTGCGACGTAACGCTGCAGGCGGAAAGTCAGCGGGGTGCCTGGATCATCCCGGGGGATTCGATCAAGGATCTCTCGGGCACGCATGGTCTCCCGCGCCTGGAGCAGCCACTGTGCCGCAACTATGAGGGCCGCATGCCCCGGGTGGTGGCCCAGAACTGGCCCCGCCGTAAACCCACCTTCGGCAGCCTCGAGCGCGGCATGTGCTCGGCGCAGCGCGGTTGCCCGGTTCGCGGATCCCTCAAGCCGAGTGGGCGTCAGCGCAACTTCAAGTTCCAGCACGCGGGCGAGGACGGCACGCGGCGCGTAACCCACCCGGGTGAAGTGACGCCTGGACCGCCTGGCCAACGACCGGGCCTCCTCGTAGCGACGTAGCGCCAGCAAACTGCGGGCGCGGTAGTACTCAGCCTCTGCCAGGTCGAGATGGAGACCCGCGGCAGTGAGTTGCGGAACCGCCCTACTGAGGAGCGCTTCGGCGTCCGCTACAAGACCGGCCTCAAAGAGCGCTTGCGCACGGCCAAGAAGTGGTATTCCGTCCCGTTGATCAGGGGCGGTTCGCGCTGCGTCTGCCATGTCCGTGAGTGCGACTGGCAGGTCTCCGAGCAGGTACCTCGCATAACCCATGTTGTGGCGGGCAAAGGCTACAAAGAACGGATGATTGAGGGCGGCGGCGTGCTTATACGCAGATTCATAATCGGCGAGAGCTGCCTCAAAATCGCCAAGTTCCACGTAGGCACTTCCGCGATTCAACAAGAACGTCGCGAGATCCCTTGGCTCCCCCGCACTGTGGAGGTCAATTGCTGTCGAGAGCGCCTTGAGGGCTTCACGCGGATGGCCAGTGCGGATGAAGACCAGACCTCGCTGTCCAGCCACCAGACCGGCGAGAGAAGCCGAGGACGCCGCTTTGGCGACCTCCTCGGCTTGGCGGAGCATCTCGAATACCTTCGGAATACCGTCCGGCTCCCGGAGAACGCAGGTACTCTGCCCGAGATACGTGCGAACGAGAAGGTGCGCCCAGCGCTCGAGGTCCGGATCATCGGGCGCCGGACGCACCACGGCTAGGTCGCTCGCGAGTCGCTCGTAGAGCAGCGACGCCATACCCGCCTCAGCACGAAGGCTGTACTCTCGTGCTTCCTGAAGACGGGCCACGTACCGTTCCCAGGCCTCGCCTGCCATCAGACGCCCGCACCCCCTCGGCTGCTGTCACACGGTGGGCGCCTCGTACAGCCCTTCCACTGAGTACACAGCATCCCACGCGGTGCTGACACGGGCGTAGCGATCGCGGCGGTCGATCTCCGGACCGCCAGCACGCCCCTGCAGCAGGGCGGCCGCAAGCTCCCCCGCCAGCACGGGCGCCGCGAACGACGTGCCGCTCCACAGAGCAAAGCCACCCGTGAAGTCGTCTGCGTCAAGCGCCTCCTGCTCCCCGTCTGCGCGTCGGGTCTGGGGGACCGCAGGGCCGTCATAACTGACCGGCATCGTGCTGAGCACCTCAACCCCAGGACGTGCTGTCGTGACCCACGGTCCGTCGTTGCTGAAGTCTGCGAGCGTTCCGTTGGGATTGCCAGCCCCGACTACGAGCAGCGGTGGATACTCATCCGTGAGATCGTCCGGGTTCGCAGGGCGCACCCGGTCACCCACAACCTCAACGACGGGCGCCCAGGCGGCAGGGAACACGGGCGCCCGCGTTCCGTCATTGCCTGCTGAAACGACAACCAGAACTCCCTCGCGGCGCAGGTCGCGCAGCACACCCCGGAGCACGCCCTCGTAGTCGTCGTCCGCGAGATCCTCGGGGAGGAATCCGCATGCCAGGATGACAACGTCAACGCCTGAACGATCCTCGGCCCCGCGAACTCCGCTTACGTGATACTCCAGAAGTCGCTCCAGGGTCCGGGCGAGGTCCCACTCCGAGACGAGACCGTCGGTGCCGAGCACCCTGACGGGCAGCAGCACGGCGTCCGGGCAAACCTGATGCACGATGCCAGCGATAAACGTGCCGTGGCCGGCGTGGCTGGGAATCACCTCACCTTCCTCGGAACGCTGAGGCAGCGCGTCACCATCCGGCTCTTCCGCTGGGTAGGTACCGATCGGCCCGTCAGAGAGTGTGACACCGCGGAGCACAGCGTCGCTGTCGTCGAACCAGGGGTGGCGACCGATCCCGGTGTCGACGATCGCGACAACCGGGCGGCGCACTCCGTCAGCCGTTATCTCTGGATTCGAGCCAACCTCGTGGGTGCGCCGGGGGGGCGGGCCAGGCCGGTGACCAGGCTTGGGCCCACCGGGCCTGCCCAAGCCCACAGTGTTCTTGTGCCCCACCAGCACATGGTCCAGCCCCGCCCGCACCCGCTCCTCGTCGCCCAGCTCAGCGACCGCCTCGTCGAGCAGGTCCCAGGCGTCGGCGTCGTCGCCCTCGACCACGAGCGACACGGCGGTGCGCCGCACCTCGCCGCGCGAGGCAGCGACCGGCGCTTCCTGCAGGGTGTAGGCAAGCCCACGCCGCTGGGCGGCGGCGATGGCAGCGGCGATGACGGCGTCGTCGTCGGCGCCCGGGATGCCACGGATGATCAGCCGGTCCGCCACGTACCGGGTCGGCGCGATGCGGCCGCCGCGGCGGCGCTGCGCGCTGGCCGGGTCGAGCTCGCGGACGGGGCGCCAGCCACCGCCCGCGTGATCACGAACGCGCAGGACAGGCTCAGGCATGGGCTCGCTCACTGAAGTACCTCTCGATCGTCGGGTGTCTCACGAGTCCGGCAGTACCCCCGTGCAGCCGGTGGTGGCGGTTATGAGCCGCCTGGTGGCGCTCGGCCCTTGTCAGGGCGAAGCGATCACAGCTCGATGACGGGCGTACTCACGGCGCCGGCGCCTTCTGCCTCGGACCGCCGCACCACGAGGCTTGCCGGCCCCCGGTCGACGGACTCGAAGGCGAACCGCCCGTCCTCGTCGGACTCCACTGACAGCGCCTCGGCGCCTGGGCGGAGCAGCTCGACGGTCAGGGCGCCCGACGGGGCGGCCCAGCCGTCCACGCGCACGCGCCCGCCGTCTGCACCCGAGAGGGAGATCATCACGGTCAGCGTGTCGTGCGTGAACGTGATGGTCCGGGCCTCGACGGGGGCAGCATCACCTGCCATCCCGCTCAGCGAGTCGCTGCCCCGCACCCCGGTGAGGGGCGCCTCGATGTACGAGAGCTCCATGAGTTCGCACTCGAGGCTGGCGAGCGTGGCCGCGAACTGCGCCCGCTCCACGAGCCCCGCCGGCACCGGGTCGACCAGGTTGGCGATCCGCGCGACGGCGGCCAGCACCGCAACGTCCACGTCGTCGGGAGCCTCGTCGGGGTCGTAGCCGAGGCCGTCGGGGCCCAGCTCGTCCGGGCCCAAGGTCAGGTCGTCCACGAGAAGTCCCCCTGCTCGTCAAGGATGGTGCGCAGCTTGGCAAGGCAGCGTCCGCGCGTCGATCCGATGCTGCCCATCGGCATGCCGATCGCCGACGAGATCGCCCGGTAGTCCGGGCGGTCGGCGAGGGACACGAGCCGTAGCAGCTCCTGGCAACGTTCCGGCAGCTGCCGGAACGAGTTCCACAACATCTGGTCCCGCTCTTCCTGGAGCACCTGGGTGTCCGGGAGCGGGTCGGACGACGGGAGCGACGCGGGGTGGTCGGGGCTGTCGTCAGGCAGCTCCGCCCTGCGCTTCGCATCGTCCCGCGTCTTGCGGACGGCCTCCCAGGCCGCCCGGCGCGCGGTCACGAGCAGCCACTTGAGCACGGCGTGCGGCTCCGTGATGGTGTGGGCGTGCTTCACCAGCGCCGCCCACGTGTGCTGCACCACGTCATCCGCTTCCTGGTGGGCGACCCCCTGAGCGCGGACCGTGTGCCACAGCAGCGGCGACGCCTCGCGGATCAGGTCGCCCAGTGCTTGCTGCCGCCCCTCCCGGAACTCGAGGAGCGCGAAGGCCGCGCGGTCACCGAGGCTTGCCCCGGTCTGGTCGTTGACGCCCGTAGGGGAATCGGTGGGTCGTGTCATCGCATCGCCGAGGGGGTGCACGGCGCCCGCCGTGACGGGACGCACAGGGTTTGGACCTACCGAGTCTAGGGCGGTCCTGCTTGTTCCCAGGCGACGAAAGATGCTGCCCATGCGGGTTTCACCCCTCTCCCGGCTCGACGCGATGAACCTTGCTCACCAGGGAAAGAGGGGTAGCACCCGGTCTTGATACGTGCAACGAGGTGATGTACGGGACTTCCCTCATCCACAGAAAGACTCCTAACGAATACCGTGGACGAGCCATGCCCCTCAAGGAGGAAACCATGCCCCTTTCACGACCTCGCGTCCCTCGCGTGCTGGTAGCGCTCGTCGCCGCCGGCCTCACCGCCACTCTTACCGGCGCCGTCGTCGCCTCGGCCGCGCCGGCTGTCACGGCGGCCCCCGCCCCGGCCGCCGTCGCCCCCGCGGCCACCGGCGCACAGTGGCTCACCGGCTACTGGCACAACTTCAACAACGGCTCGACGACCCTGCGGCTGTCCCAGATCCCGGCCGCCTACAACCTGGTCGCGGTCGCGTTCGCCGACGCCTCGACGTCGTCCCCGGGCGGCATCACCTTCACCGTCGCGTCGTCCGAGCTGGGCGGCTACACCGACGCGCAGTTCAAGACCGACCTCGCGGCGATCAAGGCACAGGGCCGCAAGGTCGTGCTGTCGGTGGGCGGCGAGAAGGGCAACGTCAGCGTCACCAACGCGACCCAGGCCGCCAACTTCGCCAGCTCCGCGTGGTCTCTCATGCAGCAGTACGGGTTCGACGGGGTCGACATCGACCTCGAGCACGGCATCAACGCCACCTACATGGAGCAGGCCCTCCGCCAGCTCCGGTCGCTCGCCGGCCCGAGCCTGATCATTGCGATGGCCCCGCAGACCATCGACTACCAGGCAACGACGATGCCCTACTACCAGCTCACGCTGAAGATCAAGGACATCCTCACGATCGTCAACACCCAGTACTACAACTCGGGCACCATGATGGGCTGCGACCAGAAGGTCTACGCGCAGGGCACGGTCGACTTCCTCACGGCCCTGACCTGCATCCAGCTCCAGATGGGGCTGCGCCCCGACCAGGTCGGCATCGGCGTGCCCGCCGTCCGGTCGGCGGCAGGCGGCGGCTACCAGCCGATCGCCAACGTCGTCGCCGCGGTGGACTGCCTGGAGAAGGGCACGAGCTGCGGCTCCTTCCGGCCCGCCACGCCGTACGGCAAGATCGGCGGCGTCATGACGTGGTCGATCAACTGGGACGCCACCAACGGCTACCAGGTCGCGAACGTCGTGGGCCAGCGCCTCGGCTCAGGCACCGGCACCCCGCCGCCCGGTCCCACGCCCAGCCCGACCCCGACCCCCACGGCCAGCCCCACGCCGAAGCCGACGCCCACGCCCACCCCGACCCCCACCCCGACGCCGCCCCCGGCGTCGTGCGGCGCCGTGTCGGCCTGGTCGTCCACCACCGTCTACACAGGCGGCAACCGCGTCTCCTACTCCGGCCGCCTCTACGAGGCCAAGTGGTGGACGCTCGGCGAGATCCCGAGCCAGAGCGGCCAGTGGGGCGTCTGGCGCGACCTCGGCGCCTGCTGATCCCCCGGCCCTGAACGCACCCGGAGCGCAAGCCCCGGGCACGACGACGGCGGCCGGTCACCTTCCGTACGGAAGGTGGCCGGCCGCCGTCGTGCAGCTGTGCTCTACCGAGGCTCAGCCTCGGTCAGCGAGGAGGCTCAGCCGTCCTCGAGGAGCCGCGTGATGCGGGTCTGGTCCAGCGGGATGCCCGGGCCCATCGTCGTCGCCATCGTGGCCTTGGTGATGTACCGGCCCTTCGAGGCGGACGGCTTGAGACGGAGCACCTCGTCCAGCGCCGCGGCGTAGTTCTCCACCAGCTTGGTCTCGTCGAACGAGACCTTGCCGATGATGAAGTGCAGGTTCGAGTGCTTGTCCACGCGGAACTCGATCTTGCCGCCCTTGATCTCGGTGACAGCCTTCGTCACGTCCATCGTCACGGTGCCGGTCTTCGGGTTCGGCATGAGACCACGCGGGCCCAGGACCTTGCCCAGGCGGCCGACCTTGCCCATGAGGTCCGGCGTCGCCACGGCGGAGTCGAAGTCGGTGAAGCCGGCGGCGACCCGGTCGATGAGCTCGTCGCCGCCCACGATGTCGGCGCCCGCGGCACGGGCCTCGTCCGCCTTGGCGCCGTTCGCGAAGACCAGCACGCGGGCGGTCTTGCCGGTGCCGTGGGGCAGGTTCACGGTGCCACGGACCATCTGGTCCGCCTTGCGGGGGTCCACGCCGAGACGGAACGCGACCTCGACGGTGGCGTCGTACTTGATGGTCGACGTCTCCTTGGCGAGACGGACCGCCTCGAGCGGCGTGTAGAGGTTGTCGCGGTCGATCTTCTCCGCGGCGGCCCGGTAGGCCTTGCTGTGCTGTGCCATGTTTCTTTCTCCTTGTGGTCGTGTCGGGCCTGACGGCCCTCCCACTCGTGCAGTCCGGCGCCGAGGCGCCAGCGGGGCTGGATCAGCCCTGGACGAATCAGCCCTGGACGGTGATACCCATGGAACGGGCCGTGCCCGCGATGATCTTCGACGCGGCGTCGAGGTCGTTCGCGTTCAGGTCCGCGAGCTTCTGGGTGGCGATCTCGCGCACCTGGTCCGCGGTCAGCGAGGCGACCTTGGTGGTGTGCGGGGTCGGCGAGCCCTTGGCCACGCCTGCGGCCTTCTTGATGAGCTCAGCGGCCGGCGGGGTCTTCGTGATGAAGGTGAAGGAACGGTCCTCGTAGACCGTGATCTCCACCGGGATCACGTTGCCGCGCTGCGACTCGGTGGCCGCGTTGTAGGCCTTGCAGAACTCCATGATGTTCACGCCGTGCTGACCGAGCGCGGGGCCGATCGGCGGCGCGGGGGTCGCAGCACCAGCGTTGATCTGGAGCTTGATGAGGCCAGAGACCTTCTTCTTGGGAGGCATTTCTCATTCTTTCTGGTGTTGTGGGCCGACGCCCTGGGCGATGACCCGGTTGCAGTGCTGCCGCGGCCGGGAGACCCGGCCGGCAATCAGATCTTGGCGACCTGGTTGAACGACAGCTCGACCGGGGTCTCCCGGCCGAAGATGGAGACGAGGACCTTGAGCTTCTGCGCCTCGACGTTGATCTCGGAGATCGTGGCAGGCAGCGTGTCGAACGGGCCGTCCGTGACGGTGACCGACTCGCCGACCTCGAAGTCGACCTCGATCGTGGCCTTGGCGGACGCGCCGCCGGCACCCTTCTTGCCGCCGTCCGGCCGCGGGGCCAGCGTCGGGGCCAGCATCGAGAAGACCTCGTCGAGGGTCAGCGGCACCGGCTGGTGCGTGTGGCCGACGAACCCGGTGACGCCCGGCGTGTGGCGCACGGCACCCCACGACTCGTCCGTCAGGTCCATGCGCACGAGGACGTAGCCGGGGATACGCACCCGGCGCACGATCTTCTTCTGCGCGTTCTTGATCTCGGCCACCTCTTCCATGGGGACCTCGATCTGGAAGATGTAGTCCTCCATGTTCAGGCTCTGGATGCGGTTCTCCAGGTTGGCCTTCACACGGTTCTCGTAGCCCGCGTAGGAGTGGATGACGTACCAGTCACCGGCCTGAGCGCGCAGCGTCCGCTTGAACTCCGCGATCTCGTCCTCGACGACGTCGCCGTCCTCGTCGGACGGCCGCTCCTCGTCGCCCTCGGCCGCGTCGTCGCCCTCGGGCTCCGTCACGTCCTCCGGCTCCGTCGCGTCATCGTCCTGCGCCGAGTCCGTCGCGTCCGCCGCGTCGGCAGGCTCGGCGTCCGCGGGCACGTCGACCGTCGCCTCGTCGCCGATGGCGTCGGGCGTGACGTCGATGTTCTCCGTCTGGTCCAGCGAATCCTGGGACACGAACGAACCTGCTTTCTTCTCCCGTGCCAGGGCTGCGCCCCGGCACCTGTGTGCGTTTACGACGAGAATTGTCTCGCGACGCCGCCGGACGGCGCTCGTCGTGCACGCCCACTGGCCTGGCCGTCAGGGCCGGGCGTCGCCCACGAGGGGCGACCGGTGTCCGGCGTCAGCCGCCGAAGACCCAGAAGACGAGCTTGGAGATGCCGAAGTCCAGCACCGTCACGAAGAGCATCACCACGAGCAGGAACACCAGCACCACGGAGGTGTAGGTCATCAGCTCCGAACGAGTGGGTGCGACGACCTTCTTCAGCTCCGCCACAACCTGGCGGACGAAGATGACGATCCGGGAAAACACGTTGGGACGCCCGTTGGACGGGCGCTCCGCGGCGCGTTCGGCCGGTGCTCCCACGGCCTCAGCCGGCGACTCGCTCACTGGTGTACCCCACTCCGTGACACGGTGTGCACCGCCTGGCGGCGGCGCGGACTGGCGTTGCCGAAGCCACGTGCGTGGCCCCGCTGCGCGCGGCCCCGCTGGGGATCACGCTGGCAGGGTAGACAGGACTCGAACCTGCAACCTGCGGTTTTGGAGACCGCTGCGCTACCAATTGCGCCACTACCCTTCGCTGCTTGACATCTTTCCGCCGAACGACTCAGGTCTCCCTGGGCGCGCTCCAGCATCGCGGACGTCAATCACCGAGGCACAACTGTACGGCACCCGGGCCCCTGGGTCGAACCAGCCTCGTCGCGCCCGTCCACCGACCGGTTGACGGGCGTTCCACCAGGCGAGGGTCCCGCCGCAGCCCATCCTCGGACCATCGTGGAGGCATGGACACAACGGGCACCATCTCGTCGGGCAGGGCCGTGCGGGTGCGCGGTCTGCGCAAGCGGTACGGCACTCCACGCGCCGGCTTCAAGCACGCCGTCGCCGGCCTGGACCTGGACATCGACCGCGGCGAGATCGTCGCGGTGCTCGGCCCCAACGGCGCCGGGAAGACCACCACCGTGGAGATCCTCGAGGGCTTCCGCGAGCGGGACGCGGGGGAGGTCGCCGTCCTGGGCCAGGACCCCGCCCACGCGGGGCGGGACTGGCGCGCACGCCTCGGCGTGGTGACCCAGGAGTCCCGCGACCTGGGCGAGCTCACCGTCGCGGAGACGATCCGCGCCACCGCCCGCTACTACCCCGCCCCGCGGGACCCCGACGACGTGATCGCCGCCGTGGGCCTCGGCGAGAAGGCGCGCACCCGCGTGCGCAGCCTCTCCGGGGGCCAGCGCCGGCGCCTCGACGTCGCGCTCGGCATCGTGGGCGGCCCGGAGCTGCTCTTCCTGGACGAGCCGACCACCGGCTTCGACCCGCAGGCCCGCCGGTCCTTCTGGGACCTCGTGGAGTCCCTGCGCGACGGCGGCACCACGATCCTCCTCACCACCCACTACCTGGACGAGGCGGCACAGCTCGCGGACCGGGTGCTGGTGGTGCACGACGGCGCCCTGGTGGCCGAGGGGCCGCCCGGCACCCTGGGCGGCGCCGAGGCCCGTACCCCGGTCGTGCGGTGGACCCAGGACGGTGAGCCGCGGTCCGAGCGCACCGAGCGCCCGACCGAGCTCGTCGCCCGCCTCGCCCGCGAGACGGCCGGGCCGGACGGCGAGGTCCCCGGCCTGCAGGTGACCCGGCCGAGCCTCGAGGACGTGTACCTCGACCTGATCGGCGCAGCCCCCGAGACCACGAAGGTGGCGTCATGACCGCATCGCCCGAGACCAGAACCGTCATTCCCGCCGCGCCGCAGCCCGGCCCGGCCCGGCTCCCCGGCATCGGCACGCTCGCGCTCGTCCGCGCGGGAGTGGAGCTGCGCTCGTTCGTCCGCGAGCGCGACGCCGTGATCTTCCTCTTCCTGTACCCGCTCGTGATGCTGGCGCTGTTCGCCACGGTGTTCGGCAAGGAGGCCGAGGGGATCGGGGACGTCACCGTCAACTTCGCGCAGTACTTCCTGCCCGGCATGATCGCCACGGGCGTCATGCTCACGAGCTTCCAGTCGATGGCGATCTCGATCGCCGTGGAGCGCGACGACGGCACGCTCAAGCGGCTGCGCGCCACCCCGCTGCCGGCGTCGGCCTACTTCCTCGGCAAGGTGGCGCAGGTCCTCGTGACGTCCGCCCTCCAGACGGCGCTCCTGCTCGCGCTCGCCGCGCTCGTGTTCGACGTGGCGCTCCCCACCGACGTCGGCCGCTGGTTCACCTTCGCCTGGGTCTACGTTCTCGGGACCGCGGCGGGGACGGTGCTGGGCGTGGCGTTCTCGTCGGTCCCCCGGTCCGGCCGGTCAGCGACGGCGGTGGTGACGCCGGTGGTCCTCGTCCTCCAGTTCATCTCGGGCGTGTTCTTCCCCTTCTACACGCTGCCGAGCTGGCTCCAGACGATCGCGTCCGTCTTCCCGCTGCGCTGGCTGGCCCAGGGCATGCGGTCCGTCTTCCTGCCCGAGGACCTCGCCACGCTCGAGCAGACCGGGACCTGGCAGCACGGCCTCACGGCTGCTGTACTGGCCGCATGGCTCCTGGTCGGACTCGTCGTGGGCACGCGCACCTTCCGGTGGCGGCGCCGTGACGACGGCTGAGCGCGCCGGCTCGTCGTCGCGCACCTGGTGGTCGCACCCGGGGCCCGACGACGAGCCGGCCCCGGGCGGCCCCTACGACAACTGGGGCCGCCAGGTGGTCTGGTGGGACGTCGCCTTCGCGGGGATCATGCTGCTCACCGCGGCCTCGCTCTGGTTCCAGGGTCTCCGCGGCGAGCGCCTCGCCCTGGTCTACGGCGCCCTCGGGGCGATCGTCGCCGCGTATGTCGTGTGGGGTGGGCCTGCTGCCCGGTCCCGTGACCAGCGGCACGCGACCGCCTACGTCGCCGTCCTGATCGTCGGCACGGCCGTGGCCGTGACGCAGAGCGGCGCGGCGCAGTTCCTGCTGTTCATCGCCTTCACCCACATCTGGATGCTGCTGGAGCCGTTCCGGCGCTCGGTGATCGGGTGCGTGATCTTCACGGTGGCCATCGCGGTGGGTCTCGCGGCCGAGGACGGCTTCGACCTGCCCACCCTGGTCCACGTCGCGCCGCAGCTGCTGGTGGCGCTGGTGTTCGCCGTCGGCCTCGGCCTGTGGACGTCGGTGACCATGCGGCGGGCCGACGAGCACGCGCGCCTCTGGGGCGAGCTGCGCGCGGCCCAGGCCGAGCTCGCGCGGTCGAACCACGAGGCGGGCGCGCTCGCCGAGCGCGAGCGCCTCGCCCGCGAGATCCACGACACCCTCGCCCAGGGCTTCACCAGCGTGGTCATGCAGGCACAGGCGGCCGCTGCGGCCCTGGACCGCGGCGACGACGGCGCCGCGCGCGAGCGGCTCCGGATCGTCGAGGAGACGGGCCGGGACAACCTCGCGGAGGCCCGCGCCCTGGTCGCGGCGTTCGCTCCCGTTCCGCTCCAGGACGCGTCGCTGCCCCAGGCGCTCGCCCGTCTGGGCTCGCGCTTCGGCGCCGAGACGGGCGTCCGCGTCGACGTCCACGCCGACGGCGTCCCGCCCCTCTCCGCGCCCACCGAGGTGGTGCTCCTTCGCGCGGCCCAGGAGGCGCTCGCCAACGTGCGGCGCCACGCCGGGGCGAGCTCCGTCGTCGTGCGGCTGGCGCAGGAGGGTGACCGCACCGTCCTCACCGTGTCCGACGACGGCCGCGGCCTCCCCGAGGACGCGACCGACGGCTTCGGGCTCGCCGGCATGCGGACGAGAGTGACGGAGGCGGGCGGGACGCTCGACGTCGGCCCCGGTACCCCCGGAGGGACGACCCTCCGCGCGGCGCTGCCGGGAGGCGCCGCATGATCCGCGTGCTGGTGGTCGACGACCACCCTGTGGTGCGGTCGGGTCTGGTGGGGATGCTGTCGGTGGAGCCGGACCTGGACGTCGTCGGCGAGGCGGCGAACGGCGCCGAGGCCGTGACGCTGGCCGCCGAGCTGGCGCCCGACGTCGTGCTCATGGACCTCCGCATGCCGGTGCTGGACGGCGTGGCCGCGACGGCGGCGATCCTGGCGGGCGACCGGACACGCGGGGTGCGCCCCCGGGTCGTGGTCCTCACCACCTACGACACGGACGGCGACATCCTCCGGGCAGTCGAGGCGGGCGCCACGGGGTACCTGCTGAAGGACACGCCCCGGGCCGACCTGGTCGCGGGCGTCCAGGCGGCGGCGCGTGGCGAGACCGTGCTCGCCCCGAGCGTCGCGACCCGGCTCGTGTCGACGGTCCGCACCGTCGCCGAGCGGCCTACGGCGCGCGAGACCCAGGTGCTGACGCTCGTGGCGCGGGGGCTGTCGAACGTGGAGGTGGGGCGCGAGCTGTACATCGCCGAGGCCACCGTCAAGACGCACCTCATCCGGGCGTTCGCCAAGCTGGGCGTCACGGACCGGACGGCCGCTGTGACGGTCGCCCGCGAGCGCGGCTGGATCTGAGGCGCCGCGTCAGTCCGCGGCCTTCGCCGCCGCGGAGGCCCTCGCCCGGACGAGCTCGCCGTACTCGACGGACCGGTTGTACGCGAGGAGCGCGCGCCGGAGCCCGTCGTCGGTGGTGAGGTCTCCGCCGGACGCGCAGAGGTAGCGGCCGGCTGCGAGCGCCGCGTCGTCGAGGTCGTGCGGGTCGCGGTCGCCGTCCCCGTCGCCGTCGGAGCCCCAGCGGTCCCAGGTGGACGGCAGGAACTGGAGCGGGCCGACGGCGTGGTCCCACACGGGGTCGCCGTGCATCGCGGTGGAGGCGGGCGAGGCGGGGATCGAGGCGAAGCCGGGCCTGCCGTCGAGCGCGGGCCCCAGGATGGGCGGGTGGGCGAGTCCGTCGTCGTGCACCGCGGAGCCGCCGTAGGTGCCGTGGCCGGACTCGACGGAGCCCACACCGACGAGGAGGGCCCACCGGAGCCCGCAGCCCGGCTCCGCCGCGGCGAGGGTGAGATCGGCTCGGGCGTACGCCTCCAGGGCGCGGGCGGGGACGTCGGTGGCGCGGGCTGTGTCGGCGACCCAGCCGGCGTCGGGCCTGCCGTCGGAGGCCGCGGCGGGCAGGGCGCCGGGCGCCCCGGGTTCGGTCGGCCCGCCCTCTGCTGCCCGGGCGAAGCCGCTCAGCGCGGCGCAGCCGATCACGGCGAGCACCACCCATCCGACAGGGCCACCGGCCCTCCCCGCCTGCGCCATGCTCCCCCGCCCGTAGCAACGATGCGACGAATGGTACAAGCGGGGACGATGCAGATCACACCTGCAGGTGCCGGGGCGACGCCCGTTCGCCATACTTCACGGATGCGGGATCTGGCCGCCTTGCCGAAGGCTCACCTCCACCTCCACTTCACGGGCTCGATGCGGGTCGCGACCCTCGTCGACCTCGCCGCGCAGCACGGCGTGCGCCTGCCGGAGGCGCTCGTCGACGACGACCCGCTCCGCGTGCCCGCGACCGAGCGCGGCTGGTTCCGGTTCCAGCGCCTGTACGACGCCGCGCGGTCGTGCGTGCGCTCCGAGGCGGACATGCGCCGGCTGGTCGACGAGGCCGCGGCGGACGACGCGGCGGAGGGCTCCGGCAGGCTGGAGCTCCAGGTCGACCCGACGTCGTACGCGCCCTTCGTCGGCGGCATCACGCCGGCCGTGGAGATCGTCCTCGACGCCGCACGCGAGGCGAGCCGCGCTCACGGGTCCGAGGTCGCGGTGATCGTGGCAGCCTCCCGGATGCGGCACCCGCTGGACGCGCGCACCCTGGCCCGGCTGGCAGCGCGGTACGCGGGCGAAGGCTCCGGAGAGGTCGTGGGCTTCGGTCTGTCGAACGACGAGCGCCGCGGTCATACCGCCGAGTTCGGGCCGGCGTTCGACATCGCCCGGCGGGCCGGGCTGGCCGCCGTACCCCACGGCGGCGAGCTGCTCGGGCCGGACCACGTCCGGGAGGTGCTCCACGAGCTGGTCCCGGACCGCCTCGGGCACGGTGTCCGGGCGGTGGAGGATCCGCGGGTCCTGGCCGAGATCGTCGAGCAGGGCGTGAGCCTCGAGGTGAACCCGGCGTCGAACGTCGGCCTGGGCGTGTATCACGACGCGGGCGAGGTCCCGCTGCGGACGCTCGTGGAGGCAGGGGCGCAGGTGGCGCTCGGCGCGGACGACCCGCTGCTCTTCGGCTCGCGTCTCGTGGCCCAGTACGAGACGGCCCGGAACGTGCACGGCTTCTCGGACGGGGAGCTCGCCGCCCTGGCGAGGTCGTCGATCAGGGCGAGCCGGGCGTCGTCGTCCACCAAGGCGCGGCTGCTCGCCGGCGTCGAGGGCTGGCTCGCGCAGCCCGCCCCGGACGACGCCGGGCCTGCGGACCCTGACCGAGTCCGATCTGAAATGGACAATCCCGTCACGATTTGGTGACGAACGCCACGCCGCGAGGGGACAACGTCTTCGGCGCGCCGCGCGTCTGTTAGACACAGGGAAGCAGGGACGCGCCGGCAGGCGCGTCCTTCGCGTCGACGACTCTGTGAGGGGAACGGACATGAGGGACGCACGACGAGCCGCGGGCACGCTGCGCGCGATCGGCGCGGTGAGCGCCGCCGCGCTCGGGGCCGGGCTTCTCGCGGCCTGCGGCACCGGGGTATCCGAGGCGGGCGGGCAGAGCCCGACCGCCACCACCTCCCCGTCGGCCAGCCCTTCCGCGGAGCCCAGCAGGAGCCCGTCGCCCGAGCCGTCTCCCACGGAGACCACCACGGAGCCGACGCCGGAGCCCAGCCCGACGCCGTCGGACACCCCCACGCCCGAGGCGACGCCCGCCCCGAGCCCTACCGCCTCGACGCCGCCGCCCGGGGCGGCACCGCCGCCCCCGCCCGCCCCCGAGCCGCCGGCCGATCTCGCGTCCGGCGCGCAGGGCGAGCGCGTCGCCGCCCTGCAGCAGCGGCTGGCCGACCTCGGGTACTTCATCACCGACGTGGACGGCGACTTCGGGCACAACACGCAGCAGGCGGTCTGGGCGCTCCAGAAGTCCGCGGGCCTCTACCGCGACGGCATCGTCGGACCGCAGACCCAGGCGGCGCTCGACCAGGGCGTCCGCCCGCAGGCCCGGTCGTCCCAGGGCAAGGTGATCGAGATCGATCTCGACCGCCAGCTCCTGCTCGCCGTCGAGAACGGCCAGGTGGTGCGCGTCATCAACGCGTCGTCGGGCAACGGCGAGAGGTTCGAGGCACAGGGCCGGAGCTACCGGGCCTCCACCCCGCGCGGGAGCTTCGCGGTGGGCCGGCAGGTCGACGGGATGCACTCGTCGACCCTGGAGCTGGGCGACATGTGGCGGCCCAAGTTCTTCTCGGGCGGCATCGCCGTGCACGGGTCCGGATCCATCCCGCCCCACCCCGCGTCGCACGGGTGCGTGCGCGTGTCGAACTCCGCGATGAACTGGATCTGGGACTCGTGGGGTGCCCCCCAGGGCACCGCCGTCATCGTCTACTGAGGGTCGCCCCCGTCAGAGGGTGACGCCCACCAGGACCGTCTCGGGGACCAGCGTCACGCCGAAGCGGTCGCGCACGCCGTCGCGGACGGCACGGGCGAGCGCCACGACGTCGTCGGCCCGCGCCCCGCCGCGGTTCGTCATGGCGAGCGTGTGCTTGGTCGACAGGCGCGCGGGGCTGCGCTCGCCCGCGAGGCCGAAGCCCTTGCCGAAGCCGGCGTGCTCGATGAGCCAGGCGGCGCTCGTCTTGACCACGCCGGAGTCCACGGCGCCGAGGGCCGGGCCGGTCGACGTGGTCGGTAGAGCGTTGCGCACCGGGTACCGCGGGGCGTCCGCCGGCAGCCGGTCCATGTGCTCGACGGGCACGACCGGGTTGGTGAAGAAGGACCCCGAGTTCCAGCGGTCATGGTCCGGGTCGCCGCCGGGGGCCGGGGTGTCGAGCAGCATGCCCTTGCCGGCGCGCAGCGCGAGCACCGCCTCCCGCACGTCCGACGACGGCGCCTTCTGTCCCACCTCCACGCCGAGACGGCGCGCCAGCTCGAAGTACCCCACCGGCGCCGACATCGAGCCGAGGCGGAACTGGAACTGGACCTCGAGGACCACGTAGCGCGGCGACGGGTACCAGGGTGCCTGCGGGTCGACCGGACGTGACGAGACGTGCATCGAGCGCTTGAGCAGCGAGGTGCGGTAGCCGAAGTCGAGCTCGCCGACCGCGAAGGTGCGCTTGCGCCGCTCCGCCCGGTCCCAGGTGCGCACCGCGGCGATCACGCCCGCCACCTCCTGGCCGTACGCCCCGACGTTCTGGACCGGCACGGCACCCACGGTGCCGGGGATGCCCGACAGCGACTCGACACCCACCCAGCCCTCCTCGACGGCGCGCTGCGCGAGCTCGTCCCAGGACTGGCCGGCCGGGGCGGACACCACGGCGCCGCCGCACGAGTCGGCGGACTCGACCCGGATGCCCGAGCGCGCGTCACGCACCACGACCCCGTCGAAGCCCTCGTCGGCCACGAGCAGGTTGGACCCGCCGCCCACCACCAACAGGGGCACACCCTCGTCGTCAGCCTCCTGAACTGCGGCGACGAGGTCTTCTTCGTGGACCGCCTCGACATAGGAAGCGGCCGGCCCGCCGACCCGGAGGGTGGTCAGGTCGGCAAGACTGGGGACGACGGTCTGCGACGGGTAAAGCCTCACCCTGCAAGCCTATCTACCGAGTGCCGAGACCTTGTGCACATTCTCGACATAGAGGGGGTGAGGTCTGCCGATGTTCTGCACATGACCGGCGTGGCGTGCTGACCCGCTCGTCCGGGCGCCCGCCGCACGGCACGCACGCTTCGGCAGTTTCACCCAGGACGCCCTGGGGGCCCCGGGCCGAGGTTAAACGGTTCACAGGCTGGTCCTGTCCGAATTGCGTCCCCAAGGTGGGGCTCGACACGCCGAGGGACTGCCGAAGACGCCGTCGTCCCTCTGCGTGGCACACCGGCCGTCCGCGGCCCGAGCCCCAACCCTGGAGGAATGTGATGTCCATCCGCACGCGACTACGCAATTTCGCCGCCATCCTGACGGTGGCGGTACTGGCCCCGATGGTGGCCGCGACCGTCGTGGCTCCCACGGCCGCCGCCCACGGGTCGGTCACCGATCCGCCCACCCGCAACTACGGCTGCTGGGAGCGCTGGGGCGCCGACCACATGAACCCCACGATGCAGCAGACGGACCCGATGTGCTGGCAGGCCTGGCAGGCCAACCCCAACACCATGTGGAACTGGAACGGCCTCTTCCGCGAGGGCGTGGGCGGCCGGCACGAGCAGGTCATCCCGAACGGCCAACTCTGCTCGGGCGGCCGCACCCAGGGCGGCCTCTACGCCTCCCTCGACAACCCGGGCGCGTGGATCGCCAAGGGCGTGCCGCAGCAGTTCAGGATGACCCTCACCGACGGGGCCAACCACGGCGCCGACTACCTGCGCATCTACGTCTCCAAGGCGGGCTTCGACCCGACCCGCGAGGCGCTCGGGTGGGACGACCTCGACCTGGTGAAGCAGACCGGCCGCTACCCGACGACGTCGCCGTACGTCACCGACGTGAACCTCACGGGCCGCAGCGGCCGCGCGGTGCTCTTCACGGTCTGGCAGGCCAGCCACCTCGACCAGCCGTACTACCTGTGCTCGGACATCAACATCGGCGGCGGCAACACGACCCCCACGCCGAACCCGACGCCGACGCCCACCCCGACCCCCACCCCGACCCCCACGACGCCCACCCCCACGCCCACGCCCACCCCCACGCCCACGCCGGGTGCCGGGCAGTGCACGGCCGCTGTGGTCGTCACCAACTCGTGGAGCGGCGGCTACCAGGGTGAGGTCCGCGTCACCGCGGGCGCCGGCGCGATCAACGGGTGGCGGGTCACCGTCGCCGGCACCACCATCACGCAGGCCTGGAACGGGACGCTCTCGGGCGGCAACACCATCGCCAACGCCCAGTGGAACGGCAGCCTCGCGGCCGGCGGCACCGCCTCGGCAGGCTTCCTCGCGAACGGGAGCTCCTCGGGGCTGACTGCGACCTGCTCGGCGCTGTAGCCGGGTAGCACGACAGATCGCCGAGGTAGTGCGTTCGTGCGGGGTGACAGCAAGGAATGCCGGCTGTCACCCCGCACGAACCCACTACCTCGGCGGTCCTGCTCCTGCCGGACGGCTCAGCGCGCCGAGCCCGCTGCCGTCGGCAGAGGCCGCACGGCTCCCGCGACCACGAGGCCGAGCGCCACGGGGAGCGCGAGCACGAGCACGGCGAGCCGGTACCCGGTGACGTCGGCGAGGAAGCCGATCAGCGGCGGGCCGACGAAGAACGCCGAGTACCCGATCGTCGACGCCACGGCGACGCGCATCGCCGCCCGCGCCGGGTCGTCCGACGCCGCGCTCATGCCCACGGGGAACCCGAGGGCCGCACCCGCACCCCAGAGACCGACACCCACCAGCGCCACCCAGAGCGACGGCACCAGAGCGAAGATGCCCACACCCACGATCGCGAGCACCGCGGAGACCCGCAGGGTCACCACCCGCCCGAACCTGTCGATGGCCCGCGTGCCGAGCAGCCTCGCCGTCGTCATCGCGGTGAGGAACACGGCCAGGCCGAGCGCCCCCACGGAGTCCGGAACGTGGAAGCCGTCCACGATGGCCAGGCCCACCCAGTCGTTCGCCACGCCCTCGGTCAGGGCAGCGCCGAGCACCACGAGACCCACGGCCAGGGTGCGTGGCTCCCGCCAGGCCGTGAGCAGGCCGCGAGTGCCCTTCGGCCCGCCCTCGCCGCCCGACGCCGGTCGCTCGCCCGGGGCGGCAGGGTCCGCCGGGGCGGTGATCAGGGCGGTGGCGGCCGGGTCCGCCTGCATGTCGGCCGTCGAGCCCGGGTGCGCCGCCGTGCCGGCGACGGGGTGCGCCTGGGGCGCGCGAACGGCGTCGGGCACCTGCTCGGGGAGGAAGTACCGGACGGACACGACGACCGTGAGAAGGGCCACGACCCCCGCTGCCGGGACGTGCCACTCGACGGGCAGGGCGAAGCGGGCCGCGAGCGCCCCCACGCCCGCGCCGAGCACGGTGCCGAACGAGAACCCGGCGTGGAAGACCGGCATGACGGCCCGGCCGAGCCGCTGCTCCACGGCCGCGCCCTCCAGGTTCATGCCGGCGTCCCAGACGCCGGCGCCCACGCCGGACACCACGAGGCCCGCCCGGACCGCGAGGTGGTCTCCGTTGTGCACGCCGAACGCGGCGATCGCCACGCCGACGGTGAAGGTGAGGGCGAAGACGACCACGGTGCGGGAGGTGCCCAGCCGCTCGACCACGAGGCCGGACAGCGGGATGGCGACCACCGAGCCGATGGCTCCGGTGAGGAGCAGGAGGCCCATCTCCCCCTCGCCGAACGTCAGGCCGTCGCGTACGGCGGGGAGCCGGGACGCCCAGCTCGCGAAGCCGAAGCCGCTCGCGGCGAAGACCGCGAACACGGCACGGGCGGCCGCGGCTGCGGACGGGGAGGCGGCGCTGCGGGCAGCACCGGGGGTGATAGGCACAAAACTCCTCGTGGTTCAGGGCGAGCGGCCCGACGTGCGGGTACGCTGGCGGGCGCGCCGTCGCCGACGAGGCGCGCAACGATTCGACAACCAGCACACACGACAACCAGCGTGCGGTCCAGCGGATTCCGGCGGCCGCGCAGACGACGCCACCGAGGAGCCTCGATGAGCCGAGAACGCGGGAGCCGCCCGACCCTGGCCAAGGTAGCCGAGCTGGCAGGCGTGTCCGTCTCCACGGCGTCGCTCGCCTTCTCGGGTGCCGGGCCCATCACCGCCGAGACGCGCGAGCGGGTGCTGCAGGCCGCGCGCGACCTCGAGTACTCGGGTCCCAATCCCCTGGGTCGTCAGCTGCGGTCGGGCCGCTCCGGGATCGTCGGCGTCCTCATCGGGGACCAGCTGGGCCGGTCGTTCCGCGACCCCGTGTCGATCCAGGTGCTGCACGGTCTGGTGTCCACGATCGGCGAGCAGGGGCTCGGCGTGCTGCTGGTCCCCGGCACGCCGCAGGGGTCGCTGCAGCTGGCGGGGCTCGAGACCGTCGGCCTGCCGCCGGCCGTCGACCCGCTGGTCGAGGCCGCCGCGATGGACGTGGCCGTGCTGGTGTGGGGCGCCCTCACCGACGACCCGAACGTGGCTGCCCTGCAACGCCGGGGTGTGCCCGTCGTGATCGGCGAGGGCCGTGCCGTCCCTGGTGCACCCCTGGTCACGATCGACGACCGTCGTGGCACGGCCGAGGCGGTGCGGCACCTCGTGGAGCTCGGCCACACGCGCATCGCCGAGATCGCGCTGCCCTTCGGCCGGGACGAGCGGTCCGGGCCGGTGTCGCCCGAGCGCCTCGAACAGGCCGACCGCACGCCCACCCGCAACCGCCTCGGCGGCGTGCGCGACGTCATCCAGCCGGTGCTGTCCTGGGAGACGCCCGCCTCGCTGGTGGAGCACGGGCGCGACGCCGCCATGGAGATCCTCGGCGCGTGGGTGCCCACCTCCGAGCGGCCGACGGCGATCTTCGCGCACTCCGACCTCCTCGCCGCCGGTGCCGTCATCGCCGCCCGCGAGCTGGGGCTGCGCATCCCGGAGGACGTCTCGATCGCGGGCTTCGACGGCCTCGACCTGCCGTGGCTCTCGCCCGACGTGCTGACGAGCGTGCACCAGCCGCTGGCCGAGAAGGGCAAGGCCCTGGGCCGGGCCGTCATCGCGCTCCTCGCGGGGGACGACCCGGAGACCATCACCCTGGAGGTGGGCCTGGTGCAGGGCACGACGACGGGCCCGGTGCCGGAGCTCTAGCCGCCGCCAGGCGAGAGCGCCGAGGTAGTGCGTTCGTCCGGCAGGGCCACGGTCAACCCGTGGCCCTGCCGGACGAACGCACTACCTCGGCGCTTTCCCTCGGCGTGTCCGGGTCAGGAGCGGACGCGGGGCTCCGGGAGGTAGACGCTCGAGCCCGCCTCGCGGAAGGCCTCGGAGCGCTCCGCCATGCCGGCGATCTGCTCCTGCTCCGACATCCCGCCGAACTCGCTGCGGATGTCCTGCGAGATGCGCATCGAGCAGAACTTGGGCCCGCACATCGAGCAGAAGTGCGCGGTCTTCGCGGCCTCCGCCGGCAGCGTCTCGTCGTGGTACTCCTGGGCCCGTTCCGGGTCCAGCGAGAGCGCGAACTGGTCCCGCCAGCGGAACTCGAAGCGCGCCTTCGACAGCGCGTCGTCCCGGTCGCGCGCGCCCGGGTGACCCTTGGCGATGTCGGCCGCGTGGGCGGCGATCTTGTACGTCACGACGCCGGTCCGGACGTCCTCCCGGTCCGGCAGCCCGAGGTGCTCCTTGGGCGTGACGTAGCAGAGCATCGCGGTGCCGTACCGGGCGATCTCCGTGGCCCCGATGGCGGAGGTGATGTGGTCGTAGCCGGGGGCGATGTCCGTGACGAGCGGGCCGAGCGTGTAGAACGGCGCGCCGTCGCACAGCTCCTGCTGCCGCTCGACGTTCTCCCGCACCAGGTGGAATGGGACGTGACCGGGGCCCTCGACCATGACCTGGACGTCGTAGGCCCAGGCCCGCTTCGTCAGCTCGGCGAGCGTGTCGAGCTCCGCGAACTGCGCTTCGTCGTTCGCGTCGGCGAGAGAGCCGGGTCGCAGGCCGTCGCCGAGGGAGAAGGCGACGTCGTACCGGGCGAAGATCTCGCACAGCTCGTCGAAGTGCGTGTACGTGAAGTTCTCCTGGTGGTGCGCCAGGCACCAGCCCGCCATGATCGAGCCGCCGCGGGAGACGATGCCCGTCACGCGGTCCGCGGTGAGCGGCACGTAGCGCAGCAGCACGCCCGCGTGCACGGTCATGTAGTCGACGCCCTGCTCGCACTGCTCGATCACCGTGTCCCGGTAGATCTCCCAGGTCAGCGCGCTGGCGTCGCCGTTCACCTTCTCGAGGGCCTGGTAGATCGGCACCGTGCCGATCGGCACGGGCGAGTTCCGCAGGATCCACTCGCGGGTGGTGTGGATGTCATCACCGGTGGACAGGTCCATGACCGTGTCGGCACCCCAGCGGGTGGCCCACTCGAGCTTCTCGACCTCCTCGGCGATGGAGCTGTGCACCGCCGAGTTGCCGATGTTCGCGTTGATCTTCACCAGGAACGCCTTGCCGATGATCATCGGCTCGGACTCGGGGTGGTTCACGTTGTTCGGGATGATCGCCCGGCCCGCAGCGACCTCGCTGCGCACGAGCTCGACGTCGCAGCTCTCCCGCAGCGCGACGAACCGCATCTCCGGCGTGATCTCGCCCCGGCGGGCGTAGTGCATCTGCGTGATGGTCCGGCCCTCGGCGGCACGGCGGGGCCGACGACGGACACCCTGCCACTCCTCCGACGCCGCACCGCGACGTAGGGCACCCCGTCCGTCGTCGGCGAGGTCCCGCCGTCGTCCGTCGTACTCCTCCGTGTCGCCCCGGGCCACCACCCAGGGCTCCCGGAGCCCGGGGAGCCCGCGCACGGGATCGGCCCCCGGCCCCTCGGTGCGGTACACCCGCACCGGCTGGTTCGGCGTGCCGTCCGGCGACGACGCCAAGGCGATCTCGGTCACCGGCACCCGCAGGCCGGCCTCGGTGTCGTGCTCGTACGCGAGCGTGCGGGACTGTGCTGTCTCCATGAGAGAACTCCTGCTTCCTACGCCGGTGCTAACCGGTCAGGTTCGACGGTCCCGGGCCGTAACAGCCCGATCTCAGCCCTTGCGAGGGCACCCGTGGGATCGGTGCCGACCTTAGCACCGCGCGCCTTCCGGGTGGATCGTCCGTTCTCTGGCAGGTTTCCCGCCATGATCACGCTGAGCACCTGGGCCGGCACGGAGGGCCTCGCGGGCGGGACCACCGAGCACCTGCTGCCTGACGCGGCCGGGGTCGTCCTCGGGCCGGACGGGTCCCCCGCGCAGTACGCGGACCCGTTCGGCGACGGCACGCCCGTGGCGTACGAGACGGGGACCTGGACGTCCCCGGCGCTCGAGGCGGGCTACCCCGTCCACGAGACCGTGGTGTCGTGGAACGCGGTGACGCCCACCGGGACGTGGGTGGAGGTGCAGCTGCAGGGACGCCTCGCCGACGGTCGCTGGACCAGATGGTTCGTCCTGGGGCGCTGGGCGTCCGGCGCGGACCACGCCGCGGGCGACGTCCACCGCGCCTCGGTGACCGGCCAGGACGACGAGGACGCCGCGGTCTCGACCGACACCTACGTGGCCCGCGCGGGGCGCGAGCCCGTGGCCTTCCGGACACGGGTCGTCCTGCACCGGCCCGCGGGCTCGGTCGCGGGGCCGGGCCTGCGCCAGGTGGCCGTCCTGACCACCGGGCCGTCGTCCGGCCCCGCCGCCGCGACGAGCGCGTTCACGCTCGGGCGGCACGTCGAGCTCGACGTGCCGGCGTTCTCCCAGCTGGTCCACTCCGGCGAGTACCCCGAGTTCGGCGGGGGCGGGACGGTGTGGTGCTCACCCACCTCGGTCACGATGGTGCAGTACTTCTACGGGCACGCCCATGCGGTGCCCGCCGAGGATCTCACCGGCATCGACGCACCGGCGGACCCCCAGATCGCCCACGCCGCTCTGGGCACGTGGGACCACGCGTACGGCGGCGCGGGGAACTGGGCGTTCAGCACCGCCTACGCGCACCGCTTCGGGCTCGTGGGGTTCGTGACCCGGCTACGGTCCCTCGCGGAGGCGGAGAGGTTCGTCGAGGCCGGGATCCCGCTCGTGCTCTCCGGGTCGTGGGCCGCGGAGGACCTGCCCGAGGCCGGCTACAGCACCGAGGGGCACCTGTTCGTGCTGGTGGGCTTCACGGCCGACGGCGACGCGATCGTCAACGACCCGAACCGGACCTCGGACGACCTGGTCCGGGGCGTGTACCCGCGGGCGAACCTCGAACGGGTCTGGCAGAGGTCGACCCGGGGCCTGACCTACGTGGTGCGGCCGGTAGACCTGCCGTTGCCCCAGAACGTGCCGGGGCTGACGCCGAACTGGTGAGGGGACCGTCCGCCGGTCAGGCCAGGCGGACGAGCACCTGGGCGCGGCCCAGGACCGCCTGCCCGTCCGACGTGACGGTCAGGTCCACGCGGACCCTGCCCGCCTCGGCGTCGACGGCGGCCACCGTGCCGGTGACCTCGACCAGCGCGGTGCCCGGGTTGGGGACCGGGACGGTCCGGGTGAAGCGCGTCCGGTACTCGACGACGGCGCCGGGATCGCCCGCCCAGTCCTCGACCAGACCCACGGCCGATCCCATGGTGAGCATGCCGTGCGCGATGACGCCGGGCAGGCCCACGCCCTCGGCGAAGGAGTCGTTCCAGTGGATGGGGTTGAAGTCACCGCTCGCACCGGCGTAGCGGACCAGCCGGGAGCGGTCCAGCTCGACGGTCCTGGTGCCGATCACGTCACCGACGGCCACGTCGGCGAGCCGCGGCGCGGCGGTCTCCTGCGCGCTCATGCGTCCTCACCCCGGACCGCGAGCGTGGAGGTGACCGTGGAGACGGGCTCGCGCGTACCGTCGGCCGACTCGGCGAAGATCTCGCAGCGGGTGGTGACCAGCGAGAGCACTCCGCGTGTCGCGACGGAGTCGACGTGCAGCACCGTCACCAGCTCGTCGCCGGCGACGATGGGACGGTGGTGCGTGAACCGCTCGTCCGCGTGGACCACACGGGAGAAGTCGATCCCGGCCGCCGGGTCCTGGACGTACTGCGCCTCGGCGCGCTGCGCCACGACCACCGCGAAGGTGGCGGGGGCCACCAGGTCCGGATAGCCGAGACCCCGCGCTGCCACGGAGTCGTGGTGCGCGGGGTGGGCCGCACCGACGGCTGAGGCGAACTCGCGAATCTTCTCGCGGCCCACGGAGTACGGGCTCGTCGCCGGGTACTCGCGCCCGGCGAAGCCGGGGTCGGGCACAGTGTTCGCCACGTCGGTGTGAAGAGTCGCTACCGCAGCGAGATCAGCGAGTCTCGCGGTGCGCGGTGTGCTTGCCGCAGCGCGGGCAGAACTTCGCCAGCTCGAGACGGTCGGGGTCGTTGCGGCGGTTCTTCTTCGTGATGTAGTTCCGCTCCTTGCAGTCCACGCACGCCATCGTGATCTTCGGGCGGACGTCGGCGCTCTTGCTTGCCATGGTTCTCACCTCTCGCGCCTCACGGAGAGGCGCATGTGTGTATCGGGCCGTACGACTCCGGCCGCCGTACGGTGATCCAGGCAGGCTGGACCGTGAAGGATGTGCTTGGTAGCGAGGGCGGGGCTCGAACCCGCGACCTCACGATTATGAGTCGTGCGCTCTGACCAGCTGAGCTACCCCGCCGCACGTGATGAACGCGAGGCCGCCCCGCCGATATTCCGGGGGGCGGCCCCGCGCACCATCACAGAGCCCCGAAAGGGAATCGAACCCTTGACCTTCTCCTTACCATGGAGACGCTCTACCGACTGAGCTATCGGGGCAGCGGGTAGAACATTACACGGTCGGAGGGCACGTGTGAAATCGGATCTGGCGGGCCTGCGTCACACCCCGACAGCCCTGCCGACCAGGTCGGCGAGGCCGCCGCTCCGCACGCCGGCCGGGGATGACTAGAGGCCCGGAATCTGACGATTCCGGGCCTCTGAGCACTGGGTGGCAGGTGAGGGATTCGAACCCCCGAAGCTTACGCGTCTGATTTACAGTCAGATCCCTTTGGCCGCTCGGGCAACCTGCCGTGGTGCGGGCCCAACATTAACGTGTCGACGGCCCGGAGGCGAAATCGAATCCGCAGGCGGTGGCGTGACCAGCGCCACACAGCACCCGGTCGGCCGGCGGACCGCCGTCGTCGTCCCGGGCACCTATCGTGGCGAGGTGAGCATCCCCTCCCCCACCGGGCCCCAGGCCGACGCGACGGGCCTCGCGGCGGAGGCTCCGCCGTCGGGCAGCGGGGTGGCCGCCGACCGCTGGGGGCTGCCCCTCGGGATCGGCGCCTTCTTCATCTGGGGCGGCATGCCCCTGTTCTTCCCGCTGCTCGCGCCGGCCGGCGCGTTCGAGATCATCGCGCACCGGATCGTGTGGAGCCTGCTGTTCTGTCTCGTGGGCCTGGCCGCGACCCGGCACCTGGGGGCGTACTGGACGGCACTGCGGAACCCGCGGACGCTCGCGACGCTCGCCCTGGCGTCGGCGCTGATCGTGGCCAACTGGACCGTCTACGTCTACGGCGTCCTCACCGACCGGGTGCTCGATGCCGCGCTCGGCTACTTCCTCAACCCCCTGCTCACCGTCCTGCTCGGCGTGTTCGTGCTCCGGGAGCGGCTGCGGGGTGCCCAGTGGGTCGCCGTGGGCGCGGGCGCGGCGGCCGTCGTCGTGATCTCGCTCGGCGTCGGCGGCCTGCCCTGGATCGCCCTGACGCTAGCCTGCACGTTCGGGGTCTACGGCCTCGTCAAGAACCGTGTGGGCCGCACCGTCCACGCGCTGCCCGGCCTGGCGGTCGAGACCACCGTCGCCGCGCCGTTCGCGGCGGTGTTCCTGATCTGGCTCGGGGCGGACGGCGCGTTCGGCGCGCACGGGACGGGCCACGCTCTGCTCATGGTGTCGTCGGGGATCATCACCGCGCTCCCGCTGCTGCTGTTCAGCGGTGCCGCACGACGGCTCCCGCTCTCCGTGGTGGGGATGCTCCAGTACCTGGGGCCCGCGCTGCAGTTCCTGTTCGGCGTGGTCGTGTTCCACGAGCACATGCCGCCCGTGCGCTGGGCCGGCTTCGCGCTCGTCTGGGTCGCCCTGGTGATCCTCACCGTCGACGGCCTGCGGACCGCCCGGGCTCAGCCGCGCCTGCGGCGCGCCTGAGCGGTCAGCGGGCGGCGAGCGCCGCCTCGATGGCGGCAGCGACGCCGTCCTCCTCGTTCGAGCCGACGACGTCGCGCACGCGGGCGAGCACGTCCGGGTGCGCGTTGGCGACGGCCACGCCCCGGCCTGCCCACTCCAGCATCGGCAGGTCGACGGGCATGTCGCCGAACGCCCACACGTCGGCCGGCTCGACCCCGAGGCGTGCGCACCAGCCGGCCAGCGCCGCGGACTTGGTGACGCCGGGCGGCATGATCTCGGCGAGGCCGACGGCGCCCGAGTAGGCGAGGTGCGCACGGTCGCCGACCACGGTCGCGGCGAGCTCCTGGAGGCGCACCGGGTCGGTGGCGTCCGACCGGGCGAGCAGCTTCAGGACGGGCTCGCCGCCGAGCGTCTCCTCGACGAGGGCGGCGCTGCGCTCGGCCGTCATCCCCGGCTCCTCGAAGCTCGGGGACACCACGAAGTGGGGGTCGAAGGAGGCGCCGTCGACCCGCTCCACCGCGAGCGCCACGTCCGGCATCGCGGCCCGCAGCCCGGCGGCGAGGGCCCGCACCGCGTCGTCGTCGAACCCCCAGGACTCGAGCGCGCAGCCTGTCGCCAGGTCCCAGACCGCGCCGCCGCCGAAGCAGATGGCGTGCCCGTGGCCGCCCACGAGGTCGGCGAGCCGGGCGAGGGTGCGGGGTGGGCGGGCCGTCACGAACACGACCTCGATCCCGGCGGCCTCGGCAGCGGCCAGGGCGGCGCGGGTGCGCGGGGAGACGGTGCCGTCGTCGCGCAGGAGCGTCCCGTCGAGGTCCGTCGCGACGACCTTGGGAAGGGAGGTGGTGCTCATGGCGCACACGGTACGCGGCGAGGCAGGGGTGGGCGGGCGCGGGGCCCGGGTGCCGGGACGCCCGCGTGCGGGCAGGCGGGTGCCCGGGTGCGGGCAGGCGGGTGCCCGGGTGCGGGCAGGCGGGCCTCGCGGTACGACTGGGACGGTGCGGACCACCCAGGACGTGATCGAGGCGCACCTCGAGTACCGGCTCGCCGGGGACCTCGAGCGCGACCTCGCCGAGAACTACTCCCCCGAGGTCGTGCTGCTGTCGTGGGGCGAGGGGGTGCGCCACGGGCACGACGGCGTGCGGTTCCTCGCGGGCGTGCTGGGTACGTACCTGCCGGACGGCAGCTACCGGTACGAGGACGTCGTGAGCGACGGCCGGTTCGGCCTGCTGCGCTGGGAGGGCCGCGGCCCTCGGACGGAGGTCCGCGACGGCGTGGACTCGTTCGTCGTGGAGGACGGCGTCATCGTGGCCCAGACGATCCACTACGTCGCGGAGCGGGACGGCGGGTGACTGTCCCGCGCGACCCGCTCGCGCCGGTGACCAGGTAGCTGTTCCCCGTCTGCCGCTCGGACGGGGAAGAGCTACCTGGTCGCGGGCGGAGGGGGAGCAACGACCGGGCCGCGGGCGGAACTGCCGACCAGCCCGTCAGCGGTAGTTCGTGAACTGCAGCGCCACGTCCAGGTCGGCGCCCTTGAGCAGCGCGATGACCTGCTGGAGGTCGTCGCGGGACTTGCTGGACACGCGCACCTCGTCGCCCGTGATCTGGGTCTTGGCGCCCTTGGGACCCTCCTCGCGGATGATCTTGGTGATCTTCTTGGCGTTCTCGCTGGACAGGCCCTCCTTCACGGAGGCGGCCAGGCGGTACTCCTTGCCCGACGGCTTGGGCTCCTTCTCGCCCGCATCGATCGACTTGAGCGAGATGCCGCGCTTGACGAGCTTGGTCTCGAAGACGTCGAGGATCGCGAGGACGCGCTCGGGCGAGTTTGCGACCATGAGGATGTCCTCGCCGCTCCACGTGATGGACGCGCCGACGTTCTTGAAGTCGTAGCGCTGCGCGATCTCCTTGGAGGCCTGGTTGAGGGCGTTGTCGACCTCCTGGCGGTCGACCTTGCTGACGATGTCGAACGACGAGTCGGCCATGGGCGTGCTCCTTCGG
Source organism: Antribacter gilvus (assembly GCF_003946865.1). Lineage (GTDB taxonomy): Bacteria > Actinomycetota > Actinomycetes > Actinomycetales > Cellulomonadaceae > Antribacter > Antribacter gilvus. The sequence continues at coordinate 611,986 of NZ_QXTH01000001.1, read as the reverse complement.
TACAGGGGATCCGGGTCTGGGACAACCGTAGTCCGCCTCGCTAGGACCTGCCGACGTCGGCGTACGCACCGGCACGGACCCCAGACCTCGGTGATTCGTTAGGGCCAACCCTAACGAGATCCGTTATGGTTGACACTAACGGATCCAATCGGGCTCGAACGGAGGGACCATGCCAGTCGACCTGGTGAAACCGGACCGCATCCTCGATCGCGAGCGCGAATGGCGGCTGCTCGCTGACTTCGCCGCAGACGAGTCACCTCAGATGCGGATCGCGATCGTGTCCGGGCGCCGCAGAAGCGGGAAGTCCTTCCTGCTGGAGGCGCTGACAGAGGCGGCGGGTGGTTTGTACATCGCCGCGGTCCAGGAGGAGGGACGCGTCCCGTCGCTCCTCCGTTTCACCCGCGCGATCGCGGCGGTCGCCGGGGTGCCAGCCACCTCTCTCATGTTGGCCACCTGGGAAGACGCACTGACAACGGCACTGGACGTCCTTCACCGGACGGCACGGACCCCGATGCTTGTGATCGACGAGCTTCCCTACCTGCTGCAGCACTCCCCCGAGATCCCGGGCTTGCTGCAGCTTCTCTACGACCGGTCACAGTCCGGAAACGGACCGGGCGGTCGTGTCGTGCTGTGCGGCTCAGCGATCAGCGTCATGGGCGAGCTCCTCTCCGGGACCAAACCACTCCGGGGACGCGCAGTGGTAGACCTCCGGGTGCCGCCGTTCGGCGCACGCACGGCGAGAAGCCATTGGCAGATCGACGATCGTCAGACTGCGCTCCACCTCGACGCGTGTCTCGGCGGCGCGCCCGGGTATCGGCCGCTCGCACCCGGTGCCGCACCACAGACTCCAGGCGAGTTCGACTCCTGGGTCTGCCGGACGCTTCTCGACCCGGGCCGCGCCCTCTATGCACGCTCAGAGGCGGAGTTCCTCCTCCGCGAGGACCCGAGGATCACGCACCGCACCCTCTACTACGACCTGCTCTCAGCTGTTGCCACGGGCGGCACCACGCCGAGCAAGATCGGTGCAGCGCTGCATCGTGACCGGGCATCCGTCGTCGCACCCCTCGAAGTCCTCACCTCAACCGGATACGTACGCAAGGACCAGGACCTGCTGAGGCAGAACAACCCTGTGATCTCGGTGGCAGACCCGGTGATCCGGTTCAATCAGCTGGTTGCGCTGCCGGCGGTAGACCTGATCGAGCACGGGCAGGCCGAACGCGCTTGGAGGGAGGCACGGCCGACCTTCAGCTCGAAGATTCTCGGGCCGCACTTCGAGGAGCTGAGCCGCCGCTGGACCCGTGCCTACGCCAATGACGAGGCGGGCTTGAGGCTCTCCGCCACCGGCGCCACCGAGGTTCCGGACCGTGCCGCACAGACCAAGCACGAAGTCGACGTCCTCGCGCTGGCGCCCGGCTCACGGCCGCGCACGGCACACAGCGAGATCGCTCTGATCGGCGAGGCCAAGGCGACGATCGCTCCACGAGGGCTGCGCGACGTCGAACGACTGGAGAGGATCCGCCAGCTGCTCGGCGAGCTCGGCCACCGGGCCGAGAGCGCCACCTTGGCGCTCTACTCGCTCCACGGGTTCTACCCGGACGTACAGGCGGCCGCCGCCCGCCGCAAGGATCTCCTGCTCATCGACCTGGCGGCGATCTACGGGGACGGACCCGTGCTGGGCGGAGCCTGAGCAGCCCGGCACGGCCCCGCCGGCACGCCGCCTCCGTCAGCGAGGCGGCGTGCCCCAGTCCGGGGCGTCCTCCGGGCCGGTGAACCCGCGGCCCGGTCCGGCCGGGCCACCGGCCATGCGTTCGAGCCGCGAGATGCGGTCCGCCATGGGCGGGTGCGTCGCGAAGAGCCGCGCCAGGCCGGCGCCCCGGAACGGGTTGGCGATCATCAGGTGCGACACGTTGGTGAGGTCGCGGTTCTGGGGCAGGGGAGCCAGCTGGGTGCCTCGCTCCAGCTTGCGCAGCGCCGAGGCGAGGGCGAGCGGGTCGCCGGTGAGCCGGGCGCCGTCCTCGTCCGCGTCGTACTCGCGCGTGCGGGTGATCGCGAGCTGGATGAGCATCGCCGCCACCGGGGCCAGGAAAGCCATGGCCAGCGCAGCGAGCGGGTTGCCGCCCTCGCGGCGGTCACCGCCGAAGAACAGGAGGAACTGCGCCAGGCTCGTGATCACGCCCGCCAGCGCCGACGCCACCGACGACGTCAGGATGTCCCGGTTGTACACGTGCATGAGCTCGTGGCCGAGAACCCCGCGCAGCTCCCGCTCGTCGAGCAGCCGCAGGATGCCCTCGGTGCAGCAGACGGCCGCGTTCTGCGGGTTGCGGCCCGTCGCGAAGGCGTTGGGCGCCTGCGTCGGCGAGATGTAGAGCTTGGGCATCGGCTGCCGCGCAGCGTTCGACAGCTCGCGCACGATCCGGTGCATCTCCGGCGCCTGCAGCTCCGTCACGGGATAGGCGTGCATGGCGCGGATCGCGAGCTTGGCCGAGTTCCAGTATCCGTAGGCCGTCGTACCGAGACCGATCAGGACGAAGACGAGCAGCAGTTGCCGCTGGGCGCCGAACAGGGCCCACAGCCCGAGGACTGCGGCCCACATGACGCCGAACAGCGCCGCCGTCTTGAGCCCGTTGTAGTGCTGGTGCATCGAAGTCCTTTCCACCCTCCGGAACGTCCCGGCGCGTCGTCCGGTTCCGGGGACCTCCCCACTACGCATGATGCCCGACGCCGGATGGTCACCTCCGTACGGAAGGTCACCACCCGGCGTCGGGCACCAGGGGCCGAACGTCAGGCGCGGACGCTCGCCCGCGCGATCGCGATCATCTCGTCGCGCGGGACGACCTTGACGCGCTGGCGCCCCTCGGCCTCGCCCAGGCCGCGCTCGTGCGCGTCGAGCAGCTCCCAGCCGGTCCACTCGATGACCTCGACGCCCCGGTCCGCGAGGAAGCCGGTGACTGCCTGCGGGTCGCCCTGCGGCGCGGTGCGGCCGCCGGCCAGGTCGCCGGTCGAGACGTCACCGCCGTCGCCCACTCCGGTCACGTCCTCGACGAGGTGCCGAACGGTCTCCGACGCGTCCGACTTGGTGTGGCCGATGAGGCCGACCGGGCCGCGCTTGATCCAGCCGGTCGCGTACACGCCCTCGACGAACGCGCCGTCCAGGTCGACCACGCGGCCCTCGCGGTTCGTGATGACGCCCTTGGCCTCGTCGAACGGGATCTCGGCGAGCGGCGAGCCGAAGTAGCCGACCGCGCGGTACACGGCCTGGACGGGCCAGTCGCGGAACTCGCCGGTGCCCTTGACGGTGCCGTCGCCCTGGAGGGCCGTGCGCTCGGTGCGCAGCCCCACGACCTTGCCGTCCTCGCCGAGCACCTCGGTCGGGGCGTGCAGGAAGTGCAGGTGCAGGCGGCGCGAGGCCGTGTTCTGCGCGGGGTCCTTCAGGGTCCAGTCCACGAGGGTCTTCACGACCTGCTTGGTCTGGTTGGACGAGTTGATCGCCGCCTCGGAGCCCTCGTCGAAGTCGAAGTCCTCCGGGTAGACGATCACGTCCACGTCCGGGACGTGACCGAGCTCACGCAGCTCGAGGGGCGAGAACTTGGCCTGGGCGGGACCGCGGCGCGCGAACACGTGCACGTCGGTGACCGGCGAGGACTTGAGGGTCTCGTACACGTTCGCCGGGATCTCGGTGGGCAGCAGGTCGTCCGCGTGCTTCGCGAGGATGCGGGCCACGTCCAGCGCCACGTTCCCCGCGCCGAGCACCGCGACCTCCTTGTGCTCCAGCGGCCACGTGCGGGGCACGTCCGGGTGCCCGTCGTACCAGGAGACGAAGTCGGCGGCACCGTAGGAGCCCTCGAGGTCGATGCCCGGGATGGGCAGCTCAGCGTCCTTGATGGAGCCGGTGGAGAAGATCACGGCGTCGTAGAACTGCCGCAGGTCCTCCAGCTTGACGTCCACGCCGAAGTCCACGTTGGCCAGCAGGCGGATGTCGCCGCGCGACAGCACCTTGTGCAGCGCGACGATGATCTGCTTGATTCGCGGGTGGTCCGGCGCGACGCCGTAGCGGACCAGGCCGAACGGTGCGGGCAGCCGCTCGAAGAGGTCGATGCTCACGTCGAGGTCGGTCTTGGACAGGATGTCGGCCGCGTAGATGCCGGCAGGACCGGCGCCGACGACGGCGACGCGCAAGGGACGAGTGGTGCTCACTGAGAGTGCGCCTTCCGATCGAGGACTGGTGGCCCGGGTCGGCTCGCCCGACCGCCGCACGCAGCCGAGGGCCGCGGGAGACCCTGCCGATTCTATCGACTGGTGAGGCACGCCTTACCCACCGGGGGTCCCCAGTCCTCCTACTGTGCCTCACGTCTCGCGCTGCGAACAGGGCCGTCTCACGGCATGAGAACCCCTCGTCTCGCGGGCCACCTGCGGCACACGAGAGGCGCGGAACCCCTGGAGTCCCGCGCCTCTCGTCAGGATCAGCTCTGGTTGGAGGTCTGCTCCTGCATCTGAGCGTTCTTCGTCGCGTTGCGGCCGGCCTCGCGCAGCGACTCGGCGGCCTTCTTCAGCGCCGTCTTGTGCTGGCTGTTCCACTCGTTCTTGAAGCGCTCCGCGTCCGGGCCCTTCCAGGAGACCGACTCGACCTGCGCCGAGACCTGGTTCACGATCTGGTCCACCTCTTCCGCCTTCTGGGTCAGACGCTGACCCAGCTCGCGAACCTGCGAAACATTCAGACCCCACATGCCACCCTCAGCCATGACGCACTCCCTCGATCAGGGCCGCCCCCCTGAGGGCAACCGGTGTGTTGACACGAGAACTGAACCAAAGAAATGACAGCAGGGCCACGCTCCCGCATGGGTATAACTCCCCATGCGGGAGCGCCGATCAACGTATGCCCACGTCAGGCGGGTACCGGACGCCGGTTTCCTACTGCTCGGGGCCCGCCTCGCGATCCTGCCGGGCGCGTTCCTCCGCACGACGACGCCGGTCGGGAGCCGTGTTCCAGCGGTCGAACGCCCCGTAGCCGGACCAGCCGAACCCGAGGAGCGCGACGAGGGCTCCGACGACGCTGACCGTGGTAGCCCCGGACGCAGAGCCCGCCACCGCGACGACGACGCCGATCACCCCCACAACGACGCCGCCCCAGATCATCTTCACGTCGAGGCCGTCGTTCATGCCTGCTCCTCGGCAGCGAGGTCCCGGACGAGCGCCTTCACCGCGGCGGGCCCGAGCTCCGTGAGCGTCAGGGCCGCCGGTCCGGTCTCTGTGGTGCGTTCGCCGCCCCGGACGACGAACACCCCGCGAGGCCCCGCGTAGACGGACACGGTCACCATGACGTCCGAGGGCGCGCGCACCGCGGAGACCTGGGTGACGACGAGAGCCTCCGTGAGCTCCGGAGGCCGCTGCTGCTCCAGCTCCTCGGTGCTCAGTGTGCGCGGTGCGCCGCTCATCACCGCGGCCGACGTGGGGTCGAGGTACGTTCCCAGGCGGTCCGTGAGGAAGTCGACGGGGTACACGCTGAAGGAGTGGTGGCCGCTGTCGGTCACCTCCTCCTCGAGGACGCCTCCGCCGTCGTGCACGTAGCAGAACACCCACGACGGCCCGAGGGAGGTGACGCGCTCGAAGCCCAGGACGGCCTGGCTCGTGCGGCGCAGCACCAGCGTCCCGGTGATCTCGGGGACGGCCTCGAGGCCGATCTCGGCGCCTCCTGTGCCGGGCGCAGGCACCACGTGACCCTGCGAGAGCATCGCGCGCAGGGCCACCTTGCCGACGAGCTCGCGGTCGGCACCCACCTGCGCCGACAACCAGGGCGTCGGGACCACCTGCTCGTTCTGCAGGCCGTCGAGCACGACCACCTGCTCGTCCGTCAGTGTGACCACGTGCGTGGCCCTGCCCTCGACGGCGCGGCCGAGCACGGCCTGCGCCGCCTCGACGTCCTCGCGGACGAACCGCATGGTGCCTTCGGTCATGAGAAGAGTCCTCCGATGAAGTTGCCCGCCTTCTTCAGCCCGTCGCCCACTGCCTCGACCGCGTCGCCCCCGACGTCCTTGACGACGTCGACTGCGTCACCGGCAAGCTCTCTCGCCTCGCCGAGAGCATCCCCGAGCACCTCTCCGGGGTTGCTGACGAAGGCCGAGATCGAGTCCCAGTTGTCGTAGATGGCATTGCCGAGCGCCCAGGCACCCGCGACGACCCCCGCCCCCACGACGATCCCCACTCCGACAGGGCCGAGCAGCGCCGCGCCACCCAGTGCAATCGCGATGCTACCGGCGCCGCCGACCACCGACACTCCGCCCATCACCCGGTCGACCGCGCCGCGGGCGCCGTCGTAGTCGGAGTTGAACATCTGGTTGAAGCCGCCCACGACCCCGAAGACGCCGCCGACCGCACCGAACATCGTGCCGAACTTGCCGATCCTGCCGAACTCGTCGGCGAGCCCCAGGGAGGAGGCCGTGAAGCCGTGCAGGCCCTTGACGCTCCTGTAGATGTCTGCGGTCGCGTCGCTGATCCGGGCCGCGTCGCCGAGCGCCTCCACCTGGGTCAGCGCGCGGAACGCGAGGCCCCACTTGGTGAACTTCCACGCGTCCTTGATCACGCCGAGGTTGCTCGCGGCGTCATAGGTTCCGTACACCGCGCCCAAGGCCGTGTCCGGCGCGAAGGGCCCACCCGACCACGGGCCGCCGCCGAGATCACCGACGGACTCGTACGTGTAGCTCGTGCGTTCCTGCGAGTCGGCATTGCGCCGCAACGAGAGCGCGGCGCCGCCGAGCCCGTCGCCCGCCCTGTCGATCGCCGGCCGGTGCCGGCTCGCCCACGCCGACCGGAACTGGTCCGCGTTCGGCCCCTTCCAGGCTCGGGCGGCCGTCAGCTCGACACCCACCTCCCGCGTGATGGAGCCCAGGCGTTCGCTCACCTGCTCGAGCTGCTTCGACAGGGCACGGAGCTGCCCGATGTCGGCGCCGTACATCTCGGTCGTCATGACGTCCCTTCTCCGGCCTCACGCGTCGTGGCCCGACCATCGAATGCTGTGGGTATGGATGTGGCGACAATCCCCACGGGGATTGCCGCCACAGCCATAGCGAACCTGCCCGAGGGCAGAGAGCGTCAGCTCTGGTTCGAGGTCTGCTCCTGCATCTGAGCGTTCTTGGTCGCGTTGCGGCCGGCCTCGCGCAGCGACTCGGCGGCCTTCTTCAGCGCCGTCTTGTGCTGGCTGTTCCACTCGTTCTTGAAGCGCTCCGCGTCCGGGCCCTTCCAGGAGACCGACTCGACCTGCGCCGAGACCTGGTTCACGATCTGGTCCACCTCTTCCGCCTTCTGGGTCAGACGCTGACCCAGCTCGCGAACCTGCGAAACATTCAGACCCCACATGCCGCCATCAGCCATGATGTACTCCCTCAGTCAGGGCCGCCCCCTGCGGGCGACCGGCTTTCATGTCCCGTAGTCAACCAGAGACCGGACATGAGCGATATGGGGACTAGTCCCCATATGCGCCGTTCTAGTGCCGCACCTACTCCGGCAGCGCGACCTGCATCTTGCGCGGCCGGCCGCCGACGATCACGAAGCCGCGGCCCGCCGGGAAGTCGTTGCGACGGATCCTGCCCAGGCCCACGCCGAGGAGCGTGTCCCCGTCGAGGTCGCCCGGCGTCAGGAGGATCCCCGACCGGCTCGTCTTGAACGGCTGGGCCAGCGTCCAGGCCTGGCTCCAGGTCGACGTCTCCGACTCGCCGATCACGAGCTGGTCGGCCCGCACCGCCGCGCGGATGAACCGGTCGAGGGCTGATTCTGCGCTGGTGTTCGTGAAGTCGGTGAGGGCCTCGATGAGCACCGCCAGCCCACCGGGCGGGAACTTGTCCGCCTCCACGGCGGTCACCAGGTCCTCGAGGAGCTCCACTGCCGCGTCCGGGTCGGTCGCGGACACGTCCCACAGGCCCAGGCCTGAGATGTTCGTCCGGCGGGGCGCCAGGTAGACGACCCGGGTCCCCCCGGCCCTGCGCAGCGCCTTCGCGATGGTGACCAGGGCGGTCGTGCGGCCGGCAGCCGGGGGCCCGGCCAGCATGACCGCGCCCCGCTCGGGCAGGCCCACCGGGGCGATGTCCAGGTCGTCGAGGCCGAACGCGGGCCGGCCGTCGGCTGCCCGGACCGGGAGACCGTCGATGGAGAACTGGTCGGGCAGCCGCTCGACGCCCACCGCGGGCTTGATACCGAGGCGGAGCATCGCGTCGCGGAGCTTGCCGATCTCCCGCGCCTGGATGGCCACGTTGGCGTCGCCGCCCAGCACCGCGACCTGCACCTCGTTGTCCTCGAGGATGGCGCGCCCGGGGGGCGAGGTCACGGAGAGCACGTCACGCGGCACCGACAGCGTCAGGTAGTCGTCCTCGTGGGCGAGCCGCAGCACGAGGCGCTTCTGGATCGTGGAGCCCAAGGAGGCCGGGACCGACGTGGCCCGGTCGCCGGCCACGATCACGTGCACGCCGACCTGGCGGCCGTCGGTGGCGATCTGCGAGAACGACCCGAACACGTTGGAGCCCGGGGACGTCGAGTACTCGTACGTCTCGCGGAACGCACCGATACCGTCGACGAGGAGCAGGATGCGCGGCTCCTCGGGAGCACCGGCCAGCCGGCGGTACTCGGTGATGTCGCCCGCGCTGACGCCGGCGTACCGCACGGCGCGCTCGTCCACCAGCTCGCGCAGCATGCGCATGAGGCGGGCGATGCGCTCCTCGTCCTCACCCGAGATGACCGCGCCCACGTGCGGCAGGTCCTCGAGCATGCGGAGGCCGTTGGCGCCGCAGTCGATGGCGTAGACCTGGACAGGGCCGCCACGGGCGGTCAGCGCCGCCGACACGGCGATCGTGCGGAGGGTGGCGCTCTTGCCCGAGCCACCGGTGCCGTAGATGGCCATGTTGCCGTCGCGGTCGGGCTCGTAGAAGATCGTGGGCTGCGCCTGCGCCGCCGGGTCGTCGAGCACACCGAGGAGCAGCTGCACGTCGGACCGGGGGTTCGGCAGCAGCGCGAGGTCGTACGTGGCGGCGAGCTCCTCGAGCCACGGCTTCCGGGGTGCGGGCACCGCGGCTGCCGACGCAGCCCGTGAGATCGTCGAGACCACGCGCGCGATGTCCGTCGGGCCCGGGTCCTGGACCTCCGCGACCTGCGGTGCGGGGATGTCCCACCGCGTGCCGGTGCCGAAGCCGAGCTCCTCGACGTCGATGGGCGGGCGGTCGGGCCGGTCCAGGGTCCAGCCGCCGGCGTAGCCGGTCTGGAACGGCTGGATGCGCCCCGGACCGGTCTTCACGGCGCCGCGGCCCGGGATCGACGGGTCGAAGTGCGCGGCCATCGGCACACCGAGGATGTCGCTGGAGTCCTCCTCGTCGGCCATCCGGAGGGCCACGCGGAGGTTCGTGTTGGCGCGGAGGTTGTCCTTGATGACGCCGGCCGGACGCTGGGTGGCGAGGATCAGGTGCAGGCCGAGCGACCGGCCACGCTGGGCGACGTCCACGACACCGTCCACGAACTCGGGCACCTCGCTGACCAGGGCTGCGAACTCGTCGACCACGATCAGCAGCGAGGGCGGAGCGTCCGGGTCGCCGGTGCGCTCCAGGGACGCGAGGTCCTTGGCCTTCTTCAGGTTGAGGAGGTGCTCGCGGTAGCGCAGCTCGGCGCGCAGCGACGTGAGCGCGCGCCGCACCAGGTGGGGCGACAGGTCCGTCACGAGACCCACGGTGTGGGGCAGCTTCACGCAGTCCGCGAAGGCCGCACCACCCTTGTAGTCCACGAAGAGGAAGGTCACCCGGTCGGGGCTGTGCGCCGATGCCATGCCGAGCACCCAGGCCTGCAGGAACTCCGACTTTCCGGCACCGGTGGTGCCGCCCACGAGGGCGTGCGGGCCCTGCGTGCGCAGGTCGAGGTACAGCGGCTCCACGCCGGAGTGGCCCACCAGCGCTCGGAGGTTCGTGGGGCTCTTGCGGCGCACCCACGGCGAGCCGTCGCGGCGGGTCAGCGACCCGTTCTCCTTCCACCGGTCCACGAACACGTTCGGGTCCTGGGCGAGCTGCGTACCGGTCAGCGCCAGGTAGGACACCGAGCGGGGCAGGTCGGAGTCGTCGTCGACCGGCGCGCCGACGTCGACCACCGGCGCCAGGATGCGCGCCACCTCGTGCGCGACGGGGAGGTCGACCGTCTCGCACACCACCGGGAACGAGAGGCGCCCGTAGCGCACCTCGCCCGTGGTGGCGCCCCCGACCCCGCCGGGCCCGCCCGGCGCACCCACCTGCGTGCCGGCGTCGGACATCGAGGAGCCGAGGAGGATGAAGGTGCGGCACGCCGCCGGGAGCTGCTCCACGGTGGGGGCCACCCACAGGACGTGGACGCCCGCGTCCGCCCCGCGCTCCGCGAGGCGGGTGAGTCGCGACCGGTCGACGGGAGCGTCGTCCTCGATGAGCACCACGACGGTGGGCAGCACGGGCGGCGGCGCGGACTGCTCGCGCTCCTTCCTGGGGTCGAGGTCGCCGCGCAGCACGGCGTGCTGCTCGAGGTCCGCGCCGCGGGACTCGACCAGGTCCTCGAGGCGGGAGAGGAGCGACAGCGCGGCGCCCGGGTTGTCGGCGAGGTGCGGCCCGTCGAGCGGGCTGTGCGGGGAGCCGGTGTGGGGCAGCCACTCGAGCCACTCCCAGTCACCGCGGGAGCGCTGTGACGTGAGCCCCGCGACCACGAGGTCGGACGGGGAGTGCAGGGCGACCAGCTGGAGCAGCATCGCGCGGCCCACTGCGTCGACCGTGCCGGGCGGGCCCGCGATGCCGAATCCGCCCGCGACCCGCAGCCGCGCGACGATCGGCACGCCGTCGACCGTGCCGCACTTGGCCTGCAGCTCGTGGACCTGCTCCAGAAACTCCGGCAGGGTGTTGTTCTCGCCGGGGTCGTCGATCTGGACGCGCGACGGCGCCGCGCCGATCCCCATCCGCACCGTGAGGAAGCCCTGGTGCTCGGGCCGGTAGGTCCACATGAGGCCGGACAGGCGGCGCACCGCGTCCACCGCGTCCGCGAGGGACGGCGTCTCCGTGAGCCGGACCGCCCGCTCCACCGCGTGCACGCGCTCGACGGTCGTGTGCATGGCCTTGATGGACGCCTGGAACGCCTCCACCTGGTGCTTGAAGCGCCGCTTCTCGTGCCGGAGCGTGTCCACGTACATCGCGATCATCAGCAGCGGGGTGAGCGCCACGAAGATGATCGTCAGGGCGTTCCTCGTGACCGCGTACAGGACCACGCCCATGATGATCGGGGCGACCAGGCTGAGCCACGGCAGCGGCTGCGACTCGCGCGGCGCCGGCGGCTTGGGGCCCTTGAGCTTGCGGTCGGGGAACCGGGCGACCACGCGCGGGGAGCGGTTGAACTCCACGACGGGGGTGCTGGGCGCCATGCTGGTGGACCGGTGCAGCGACACCACGGACACCACGGACCCGCCGATGCTCACGGTGTCCGAGGACGTCATCATCGCCCGGGTCATCCGCTCGCCGCCCATGACGAGCCCGTTCGCGGAGTCGAGGTCGGCGATCTCGATCGTCTCGCCGACCGTGATGCGCGCGTGCCGCTTGGACACGAGCGGGTCGGAGAGCCGGATGTCCATGCCGCGGTCGCGGCCCAGGTACGAGGAGCCGACGGGCAGCGGGAACTCGCGCCCGGCGTCCGGGCCCTGGAGGACGCGCAGGACGGCCACCGCGGCGCCACGGTCCGCGCCCGGCGTCTCGAACTGCTCGGAGACCCGCACGATCGACACCGTGGACCCGGAGCGCAGGCCCGCCTGGACGAGGTCGCTCGACGGGCTCAGCACGCGGCCCGCGCTGCCGCCCGCGGCGCCGTGCCCGTCGGCCGTGATCTGCAGGGTCAGGTTGGGCGGTGGTGCGGCGCCGCCGCGGGCGGGGTCGCCCGCGAAGAGCGCCTCGGCGACGTCCTGCACGGAGGCGGTGGCGTCTGCGGTGACCGCCACGTTCGCCGCCGACGCGTCGGGGCGGGTCAGGGTGAGCTTGATGCGCACGTCAGGCGTCGTCCTTCAGGTCGAGGAGAGGGAGGTCTGCGGCGGTCACCAGGCGCGAGGCCACGGAGTACTCGACGAGGCGGGCCCGGCGGTTGGTCGCCAGAGCGCCCACCCCGCCGCGCAGGCCCTTCACGCCGATCCGGTCGAGCTTGTCGCAGACGTTGTCGAGCTTGCGGTTGAAACGGGTCGTCGCCCAGCCGAGACGCTTGGCCGCCGCGGCCGACGACGGGATCTCGCTCAGCCCCGTGCCCTCACGGCGCAGCATCGGCTCCGCGAGGGCGACGATGAGCTGCTTCTGGCTGGTGGTGAAGCTGATCATGCCGATCGTCGTGGCGCCGGAGTCGGCGTCCTCGGCCCGGATCTCGTGGTACGGCGCGTCGTCGAGCTGGGCCATGAGCTCGTACGTGGTGGGCCCGGCCGTGAACACGATCGACGTGGTGGGGAAGACCAGGGGCAGGCGGTTGCCCGGCGGCAGCCAGGACTGCACGCCGCCTCCCGAGTCGCACACCGTCGCGGAGATCAGGGAGCCCACGTTGGCGAGCCACCAGATCCCCTCCTCATGCACCACCTTGAGGAACCGGCGGTGCAGGTACGGGTTGTCGTCGATCGCGAGGTCGCCCTCCCGGCCGATGTCGAACTCGCCGTCCTCCTCGGGCCGGAACCACTCACCGCAGAACTCGATCGCGAGACCGCTCACAGCATCCCCCTAACCCTCGGCGCAGACGGCGTCCCGCTCGGGCGACTGCTGCATGTTGGGCTTGACGACAACTACCTTGATGCAGGTCGTCCCGCCGCTGTCGCGCGGGACGGTGACGGTGGTCTCCTCGGTCGCCGACCAGGAGCCCACTCCGTTGACAGTGACGGGAGCCCAGAAGAACTGGTCCTCCTCGGCCATGTCCTCGGGCGCCGTCCAGGTGAAGACGGCCTGGTCCCCGTCGACGGTGCCCTTCGGGTCGACGACCCCGGGCACGAGGTTCGCCAGGTTGTCGAGCGGCGCCTCCACGGACTCCGCGGAGGTGGGGTCCTCGCCCGGCTCGCCGCCGCCCGCACCGCTCACCAGGTTCCACACCACGATGCCGGCCACCACGAGCACGGCCGCGCCGGCCAGGAGCGGCCACAGCGCCCGACGCCGGTCGCTCTCCTCCTCCTCGGAAGGCGCCCCGGTCTCCGGTTCCGCGGGCCGCGAGGTACGGTGCACGGTCTCCTCGACGGAGGCTCCGGGCCAGGCCTGCGAGCCGACGACGGGCACGTCCGAGGACCACGACGAGCTCGAGCCCGCCGACGGGGCGGTACCGCCGCTGGTGCTGGTGGCCGTCGCCGGGTACCCGTTGTGGACCGGGGGTGCCGAGATCCCCGTGCCGGGCCGCGACTGCGGGGGCGCGAGCGGCACCTGCCCGTGCAGGGCAGACGTGGCGGACGAGCCGGTGACGGCGGGGGGCGCCATCGGGGACGGCGCCGGACGGCCGCCCGGGTCGATCGCGACGACCTGCCGCAGGCGCGTCCCGTCCTCGGCCGGCTCCTCCTCCTGCACGTGGCCGGTCTCGTCGAGGATGTCGATAGGAGTCACGTCGCGCGCGAGCTCGACCTGCACCTGCTGCAGGGCGCGCGCGAAGGCGAGCATCGTCGGATAGCGCGAGCTCGGCGACTTGGCCATCGCGGTCGCGAGGACCCGTTCGAGCGCGGGCGGCACGTCGGTGCGCCCGATGCGCGGCAGGGACGCCGTCTCGATGCGCTGCACCAGGTCGGCCGACGTGTTCGACCCACCGGGGACCTCGAACGGCGACCTGCCCGCCAGCAGCGTGTAGCACGTGGCGGCCAGGGCCCAGACATCGGTCGCGATGCCGCTCATGGGCGGGTCGCCGAAGGACTCTGGCGGCGACCACGGGATCGACATGCCCTCCGCCGCGGACGCCGTGTCGACGGTGGAGGAGATGCCGAAGTCGGTCAGCGCGGGATGCCCGTACTGGGTGACCAGGATGTTCGCCGGCTTGATGTCGCGGTGCAGGATCCCGAGCCGGTGCGCCGTCTCGACGGCGCCGGCGATCTGGATGGTGGTGCGGAGCGCCTCGGCGACCGGGAACCGTTCGGTCCGGTACCGCGCGCCCAGGTTGGGGCGCGAGCAGTACTCCATGGCGAGGAACGGGCGCCCGTCGGACGCCACGCCCGCCTCGTACATCGTGACGATCGACGGGTGGTTCGACAGGGTGGCCATCAGGTCGGCCTCGGCGTCGAACGCCGCCCGCTGGGTGTCGCTCGACCACTCCTTGAGCAGCACCTTCACGGCGATCTGGCGACGCGGACGCTGCTGCTCGTACAGGAAGACGTCGGAGAAGCCGCCCGAGCCGATCAGCTTGCGGTACTCGAAGCCCTCGATCTGCGGCGGCGCCGAGGGCGCGCGCTTGCTGCTCACTCGTCTCCCTCCGGCACCCGGTTCACCAGATGCCCTCGAAGGTCAGCGTGACGCCGTCGCCGAGATCGACGACGTCGCCGTCCGCGACCAGCTCCTTCTCGTTGGGGTGCAGCCGGCGCGGCTGCTGGCCCGGACGCATCAGCGTGGTGCCGTTGGTCGTGGCGAGGTCCGCCACGAGCACGTGCCAGTCCTCCAGCGTGATCTGCACGTGCGAGCGCGAGATGTCCTGCTGAGGGCTGGACACCGTGACAAGGCGCGGCATGTCGGACGCGCTCGTGGTGCTCGATCGCGGCCTCCGGCCCACGACCACCGGCCGGTCCAGCTCCACGACCTGCCCGCCACGGGAGCCCACCGCGCCGCTCGTCGCCGTGCCGCCCGTGATGACGACCCGGCCGAGCGACGGCCGCGGCGCCGGGTGCGCGTCGCCCTCGAGCGCCGTGCCGCACGTGCGGCAGGCATCGCGCGACGGCGGGTTCGGGTGTCCCTGCGAGCAGGACAGGGCAAGGATCTCCTGCGTGCCCGGCGTGGGCGGCGCCTGGAACTGCGGCGGCGGCCCCGTCATGCCGGCCGCGGCCCGCAGGTCGGCGATCGCCGACGACATCACGGTGTTGCCGTCGTGGTCGACGCCATCGCCCTCGTCGTCGGCCTCAGGCTGCCGCGCCTGCTCGGCGCCGGCCTCCGCGGCCCGCGCCTCCTCCTCCGCAGCCACCTGGGCAGCGCGGTGCGCGGCCCCGGGTGTCGACCCGGCCCACTCGCGGGGCACGCCCGCGATGAGGCTCGGCACGCCCGGGACGAGCCCGTCGCCGTCCGACGCCGGAGCGGGGGCCGCGGCCTCCTCCGGAGCGGGCGGGGGCGACGAGCTCTCGGCGGGCGCGTCGGCCTCCTCCTCGTCCTCGTCCTCCTCCTCGACCCGCACGGCGGCGTCCTCGACGCGGCGCATGACCGTGGCGCCCCAGAGGTGCAGGTAGTCGTCCTCCCCCACGCCGAGCTGCGTCGCCTCCGAGGGCTCCGAGGACCCGGGCGCCGGCTCGGTGGCGGCCGGCGAGCCTGCCGCCTCGACGACCGGGACGTCGCCCGGCTCGGGGTGCGCCGGTACGGGCCGGTCGTGGCCGGGGGCGATCGTGTCCTCCGACGCGACGTCGACCGGCGCGGAGAACGGCGGGAGGGCGTCGAGGATCCCGATGGCGCTGCCGTCGACCGGGTAGGCCGCACCGGCGAACACCTGCGCACCCGGGCGCGCCCCGGCGTCGGTCGCCGGAGCGAGGGCCTCGGCCGGGGCGTCGACGACGTCGCGCCGCACGGCACCCGCGAGGATCACGCCGGTGTCGACCGGCAGGCCCGGACGCGCGAACGCGCCCGAGGCGACGGCCTCGAAGGCCGTGACCCCGTCGAGCACGCGCTCCGACCACGAGATCACGTCCGAACCGTCCACGGCGACCGGACCGCTCGTGGTCTCGACGGTCACCTTCACGTCGCCGCCCCGGACCGCCACGTGGGCAGAGCCGGGCCCGCCGTCGTCGGTCCGCGCCGTCACGACGGCGAACGGCGGGACGGCGTGCAGGCCGCCCCCGAGGGACGTGAGGACGCCGAGCGCCTCGGCGACGCCGGCGCCCGGGGCGCCGAGGTCGGTCCAGAGGCGGGCCAGGACGTCGTCGGCGACGGGGTCCGGGAGCACCACCACGGCGTCGCCTCGGACCACGACGTGCGCGGTCCCGCTGGTGTAGTGCACAGTCATGCGGTCCCCCTCATCCTGCCTGCGCCTCGACGCCTCGGTTGATCGGCACGCCCGCGTCCGCGTCGGCCGCGACGCCCGGCGCGATCCGCTCCTGCTCGTCGCGGGGCAGAGTGTCCTCGTCCACGGCGCCGCGGGGCGCCGTGTCGGATCCCGTCTGGGACCCTACCCCTGTGGCGTCCACCACGATGACGGTGATGTTATCCCTGCCACCAGCCAGGATGGCC
Source organism: Antribacter gilvus (assembly GCF_003946865.1). GTDB lineage: Bacteria > Actinomycetota > Actinomycetes > Actinomycetales > Cellulomonadaceae > Antribacter > Antribacter gilvus. Next base: position 595,607 of record NZ_QXTH01000001.1, on the reverse strand, counting down.
TCGGCGACCAGCTTGCCCGCCGCCTCCTCCGCGTCCGCGTGGCTGAGCAGGAGCTCGGCGATCCGCTCGTCGGAGACCTCGCCCGTCAGACCGTCCGAGCACACGAGCACGCGGTCGTGGGCGGCGACGGGTACGTAGCGGAAGTCCGCGCGCGGCTCGTCGTGGGACCCGAGGGCCCGCGTGATGACGTGCCGTCGCGGGTGGGTGCGCGCCTGGTCCGGCGTCAGCACGCCGGCGTCGACCATCTCCTGGACCTCCGAGTGGTCCACGCTCACCTGGTCGAGGGCGCCGCCGGAGAGCAGGTACGTGCGCGAGTCGCCCACGTTGACGAACAGCCAGTACGCCACGTCCTCGAGGTATGCCACCACCACGCCCGTGAGCGTCGTCCCCGCACCGCGGCCGGGCGTGCCCGTGTCGATCGAGCGCACGCGCTCCTGGGCGACGCCGAGGAGCGCCTCGACGTCGTGCGGCTCGATGCGCCCCATCTCCGTCAGCGGGCGGAGCGCCTCCAGCGCGGTGGCGCTCGCCACCTCGCCCGCGTCATGTCCGCCCATGCCGTCCGCGACGAGGAAGACCCCGCCCGCGGCCAGGTAGCCGTCCTCGTTGAGCGCGCGCCGGACGCCGCGGTGTGACGCTGCGCCCCAGGCGATCGTCAGCTCGCGGTCGCCCGTCACGCGTTTCCCTCGGGGTGCACCATGACCCGGCGGTCGCCCAGGTGGATCGTCGACCCGACCGGCACGCGCACGCGGGCGCCCGGCTCCGCGACCCGCGGCGGGAGGCCGGGCGCGGACACGACCGTGCCGTTGGTGGAACCACGGTCGGTCAGCCAGAGCCCGGCCGAGTCCACGCCCATCTCCGCGTGCGTCTTGGACACGGAGCGGGTCGGGTCGTCGATCTTCACGAGGATCCACGGGGACCCGTCCGGGGACTGCGGGTTACGGCCGATGAGCGCCGGCCCGTCCACCACGTGACGCGTGCCGGACTCCAGCTCGAGCTCGACGGTGGAGACCGGCGCCGGCGACATGCTGCCCGCCGTCGTGGGCACGTGCATCCGGGTGGTGTCCCACGAGGGCTGCTCGCTCGTGCCCGGGTGCACCGCGGGACGGGTGGGGCGGGAGTCGAGCTGCTCGAACGGCCCCGGCTGCTGGGTGGCGTGCTGGGCGGGCTGCTGGGTGGCGTGCTGCGCGGGCTGCTGGGTGGCGTGCTGGGCGGGCTGCTGGGTGGCGTGCTGCGCGGGCTGCTGGGTGGCGTGCTGGGCGGGCTGCTGCGCGGGCTGCGACGCCGTGGGCACGCCCACCGGGTAGGTGGGCTGCTGCGGGGGTGTGGCCTGGTGCGGCGGCGACGCCTGCTGCGGCTGCTCGGGACCGGAGAGCCCGGGCACGCCTGTGATGATGCTGCCACCCTCGGTGGTGCCGAAGGGTGCGGCGCCCGTGGTGGCACCGGGCTGGGCGGCCGCCGCGTCGGCCGGGAAGGCCCACGGGTCCGGCAGCTGCTGCTGGGTCGTGGTGCTGCCCGGGGCGGGCTGACCGCCGGGGCCGGGCTGCGGGGCCGGCCAGCCTCCGGGGGCTGCGGTGACGACCGGCGGCTGCACCGGGGCCGCGGGGCGCCCCTGCACCGGCGGCGGAGCCATCTGTCCCGGGGCGCGCGCGCCCTTGACGTCGACCACGACGCTGCGCGCGGCCTTGTCGTGCCAGCCCTGCTTGCGGCCGGAGCTGTCCCAGGCGGGGCTGAAGAAGATGACGAGCTGGAACACCGCGCAGCCGATCACGCCCGCCGCCACGATGAGGTAGCGCAGGAACGACCGGCCGAAGCCGATCGGCCCGCGTGTCTCCGCGTCGACCGTCCGCAGGCCCAGGACGAGGCCGCCGACGGTCTTGCCGGTGCGCCCCTCCCAGATCCACATCGCGACCCAGTAGGCGAGCGACAGCACACCGACCAGCGCGTACAGGCCCATCATCTTGCTGAGCAGCTCGGCCGCCTCGTCCTGCGACACCGTCCGGACCGCACCGCCCAGGCCCATCGTCTGCAGCCCGACGAGCAGCACGATGCCCGGCACGACGCCGCCCGCGACGCTGTCGACGAGCCACGCCAGGAAGCGCTTGCCCATCCCGGCGTACGGCTCCACGGCGCCCTGCTCACGGCCCATCGGCAGCACGGCCCGCTGCGTGGCGGTGTACGTCTCCGGGTCGGTCATGGCGGACGGGTCGCTGTTCCGGTACACGGGCCCGTTGGGGTTGCCCGCGCCGAGCGACACGCCCACCCCTCCCGCGGCTGCCTGGACCTGGCCGCGTGGAGCCGCGGGAGGCTCCACCACCGGCCGCCCGGTGCGCGGGAACTCGCGCCCGCACACGGAGCAATAGGGCGATCCGGCGGTCTGCGGAGAACCGCACCCCGCACAGACGACGTCGGTCATCGAGCCTCCCGCTCTGCGCCGCCCGATGACATCCGGGCACGGATGGAGCGCAGCGACAACGCCGCGCGCAGGCGCTGCCGCCCGCTGACGTTGGAGCGTATCCCGCCGACGAGGTCGTCCACCTCTCGCCAGAACGCGGCGACCTCCGCCTCCGTGGGCTCGACCGGTCCGAAGACCGTCGCGTCAGCCCGGTGGGCGAGGGTCAAGGTGGACGGCACGCCGTGCGCACCGGCGATCAGGCCGGCGCTCTCGCGGCGCGTCGCCGCCGTCGGAACGGTGGTGCCGAGGTCCGTCGCGATGTCCACCACCTCGTGCCAGCCGCCGCTGACGCGGTCGGCGAGGCGTTCGGCGCTCCGGCGCTGAGCCCGTCGCCGGGCCTTGTAGGCCAGGATCAGGGCGATCGGCCCGACGATCAGCAGCAGCGGGATGCCCGCGGCGAGCAGGATCAGGCCCAGACGGCCCCAGTCGAAGCCCTCGTTCTCGGTCTCCTCCTCGGAGTCGTCCTCGACGCTGCCGGCCTTCGCCTTGGCGGGCTCCTCCGGGGGCTCCGGCTCCTCGAGCACCGGCGGCTTGGGCACCTGCTCGCTCTTGGGCTCGGGCTGGATCTTGGTGTCCTCGTCCGGCTTGACGTCGATCGGCACCCAGCCGTAACCCTCGAAGGGCACCTCGACCCAGGCGTGCACGTCGGCGCCGGTCGCCACGAAGGGCTCGCCCGGCTCACGCGGAACCTCGGGATCGGGGTAGAAGCCCATGACGACGCGGGCCTCGATGCCCGCCTGGCGGGCCATCAGTGCCAGAGCCACCGCGAACTGCTCGTCGTCGCCGATCATCTTGTCGTCACCGACGAGGGTGTCGATGCGCTCGGCCGCATGGCCCGGCCGCGACGGCGGCTGGGTGTCGAGACCGTGCGAGAGGACGCCGGACGCCTGGAGCGCGTCGCGCAGCAGGTACAGCTTGATGACGGGATCCGTCGCCTCGCCGGTGAACTGCGCGGCCTTGCCCGGCACCGTCGAGGGCAGCGACTGCTTGTCCGTGTCGGGCAGCTTCGCCTCGGCGATCCGCCCCGCCTTGAGCTGGTCCTCGCCGGGGTCCGCCGTGACCAGCGTCTGCAGCACGTAGGTGTCGCCCTGGCGCACCCGGGCCGTGGTGATCGCGGTCTCGGTGGTGGCGTTGTAGTACGTGGTGTCCTGCTGGTCCTCGGCACGCTCGCCCTGCCAGGTGACACCCGTGAGGTCGCCGACCTCCGGCACCCAGACGCCGTCGTACGCCCCCACGGTGACCTTGACTGTGGCGGGCCGGCCCGTGGCCGACGTCTCGATCTCGTCGCCCACGCGGGTGAACACGCCTGTGTCGCCGCCCTTGCCCGTCACGTCGAAGACGACGCCGTCATAGCTGTCGAGCGTCGCGAGGCGGACACGCCCGTTCTCGGGCAGGCCCTCGACCGTGAACAGCTCCGTCTCGCGCAGGTCCTTCGCGTACTTGCGGAACGCGACCAACGGGCTCGTGTACTGGTGGACGTCGAACGGCGGCACCACCGTGTCGCGCAGCACCGTGCGCGGCTCGGCCGGCATGATCGCCGGCCCGGCGAAGCCCGCGGCGACCGCCGCGACGCCCAGGATCGTGGCGCCGGTACGCACGCGGTACCAGCGCAGGCGCCGGTTGGCCTCGGCGCTGGACTCCGTCGCGATCGAGTGGGTGCCCACGCGGGCCTCGGTCACCCGGGCGGAGCCCCAGAGGAGGGCCGTGACGGAGACGATCAGGCCCTGGACCACCGGCAGCGCGGGCTCGATCGTCCCGAGCAGGATCACGCCGACGAGGCCGGTCAGCACCACGACGACCGCCCAGGCGGCGTGCTTGGCCCGCCAGGCGATGGTGCCCGCAACCAGCGACACGACCATCATGAGCAGGAACGGCACGACCGCCAGGTCCGGGAACGACTGCATCGGCGGGACGGTGGTGACGAACTCCTTCCACCCCTGGACCGCACCGAGCAACAGCTCGCGCAGGGTCTCCAAGGACGGCACCACGCCGGCGATCGTGGTGCTGGGCAGCGCGAACGCCCCGCCGAGCACGAGGTAGGCGACCACGGCCGCCGCCAGCACGGTCACGGCGGGCCAGCGGCGCCAGGCGCACAGCCAGGCGACGCCCAGGCCGACGACCACCCCGCCGATCGCCGGCAGGAGGTACCCGGACGAGCCCCAGACGGGCCCGAAGCCGATCACGACGGCGGCGAGCATCACCACGAGCGCCAGGGCGTCGACGGCCCCGCCCCGCGTGAGCGCGCGGGGGGTGCTGGAGCCCTTGCGGCGCGTCGTCCCGCGGCCGGTCCCGGTCCAGCTGCCCGACGGCGGCGCGGCGGCTGCCCCGCGAGGGTGGCTGCCACCTCTGGTGGTGTGTTCTGCGGACCCGCCCGGGAGGGCCCCACCCGCTTGAATGTGGCTGGCGGACCCGCCCGGGAGGGCCCCACCCGCTTGAATGTGGCTGGCGGACCCGCCCGGGAGGGCCCCGCCCGGTTGAATGTATCCAGCGCTCATGCGTCACTCATCTTTCGGAGCGCGAGGGGAAGGTCACTGAGCCGGCCGAGCGTGAGGACGCTCAGCTCGGCGATGGAGTGGCGGCTCAGCGAGGCACCCGGCACGCACTGCATCGCCATGACCGTGACGCCCGCGGGGACGCGCGCCGAGGCGGCGCGCAGCTCGGTGGGTGTGACGAGGGAGCCCACCACGAACGCGATCACCGACGCGTCGCTGACCGTCGAGCCGGCCACCCGGGCCAGGTCCACGAGCTTGCTGCGCGCGGGCTTGCGCTCGATCCGGGAGAGGTCGTCGAGGAGCCGGGTGCGGTGGTCGCCACGGAGCGAGCCCTCGTTGACGAGGACGGTGACGCCGCGGTCCTCCTTGATCGCCTGGAGACCCAGCGACCCGCAGACGCTCACGGCCAGCTCGAACTCGTCGTCGTGGCCGTAGTCCTCGGCCCGCGTCGAGAGCAGCACGGCCAGGTGCGAGCGCCGCGTCTCCTCGAACTGGCGGACCATGAGCTGGCCCGTGCGTGCGGTGGTCTTCCAGTGGATGTGGCGGCGGTCGTCGCCCGGCACGTAGTCGCGCAGGGCGTGGAACGACACGTCCGAGTTGGACAGGTCGTTGGTGACCCGGCCCTCGAGATCCTTGAGGAAGCCGGTGGAGGAGCCCGCGAGGTTCTTGATGCGGGGGTGCACGAACAGCTCCTCCTCCTGGGTCCACGTCACCTCGCGGCGGAGGAGGCTCAGGGGATCGGCACGGACCGACTTCACCGGACCCACGCTGATGACGCTGCGGCGGTGGGTCGGGATCGTGAAGATCTCCTCGTGCGAGGCGCCCGCGCGCAGGCGCGGCACGGGGAACGCGGCGGTGCCGGTGCCGACCGGCAGCTCCATCACCGACGGGAGGAGCATCCGGCCGGAGGCGTTCCGCACGTCGAGCCGGCCCACCGCCCGGTCACCGACGGTGACCCGGCGCTGGGCGAGGTCGAGCTCGACCTCGTAACGGAACCGGCCGAGCACGAACGCGATCGCCGCGAGCAGCACCACCGTCAGCAGCACGGCGGCGATCACGACCTCCATCCACGACAGCATCAGCCCGGCCACCCAGGCCGCCACCGTCGTCGCGAGCACGCCGAGGCCGAACCTGCTGAACGTGTCGGTGACCGGCGCGAGCGCGTCGGCCACGGCATCCAGCCGGGGCCGCGCGGCGGCCCCGACCGAGATCGCTCCCCGTCGGGCGCGCGCCGTCAGCGCCTCCGCCTGCAGGCGCACAGCAGCGAGGCCCCGGGCGTTCACCTGCCGCTTGCCGTACCCGGTTCCCGACCCGGTCGACCCCGCGAACCCGCTCATGCCGTGCGACGCTCCTGCGGCGCGGCCACGTCGGACAGGATCCGGGACAGGACCACGTCGGAGCGCGCGCCCGCGAACTCGGCCTCGGGGTCGAGCACGAAGCGGTGGCCCCACACCGGGTGGGCGAGCTCCTTGATGTCGTCGGGCAGCACGTAGTTGCGACCGTGGGCGGCGGCCCAGACCTTGGCGCAGCGCACGAGGGCCAGGGCGCCTCGGACGGAGACGCCGATGCGCACCTCCGGGGCGTTGCGCGTCTCCTCCGTGAGGCGCGAGATGTACTCGAGCACCGCGGTGTCGGTGTGGACCGACGCACCGAGGATCGCCATCTCGGTCACGGCCTTGGTCGTGATGAGCGGGGCGAGGGCCAGGCTGCGGTCGCGCACCGCTGAGCCCGACAGGATCTCCACGGTCGAGGCGTGGTCCGGGTAGCCCACCGACGTCTTCATGAGGAAGCGGTCCAGCTGGGCCTCGGGCAGACGGTACGTACCCGCCTGCTCGATCGGGTTCTGGGTCGCGATCACCATGAACGGGCGGCCCACCTCGTGCGCCACGCCGTCGACGGTGATCCGGGACTCCTCCATGACCTCCAGCAGCGCCGACTGCGTCTTCGGCGAGGCGCGGTTGATCTCGTCCGCCAGGACGATCGACGCGAAGACCGGGCCGGGGTGGAAGTCGAACTTGCCGGTCTTCTGGTCGTAGATCGTCACGCCCGTCACGTCGGACGGCAGCAGGTCCGGCGTGAACTGGATGCGGTTCTGCGTGCCCTGGACCGACGCGGCGATCGCCCGCGCGAGCGAGGTCTTGCCGGTGCCCGGTGCGTCCTCCAGCAGGAGGTGGCCCTCGGCGAGCATGCAGGTCAAGGCCAGGCGAACGACGTTCGCCTTGCCCAGCACCGCCTGCCCGACGTTGCCGACGAGCCGTTCGAAGGTCTGGGCGAACCAGGCCGCCTGCTCGGGGGTCATCGTGGTCATGTGTGTCGTTCCCTCGTCTGGTTCAGGGCTGTCTGCCCGGGTCGTTGTCGTCAGGACGTCGTACGTGGCGAGCGGTTCACCAGGCGCGGTCCTCGTACGCCTTGCCGTTGATCACCACACGGACGCGTTGCGTCTCGCCGTAGTAGCAGGTGAGCTGCACCTGACCGTTCGCCGGGACCCGTACGGAGCTGTCGGTCCCGAAGGTCCCCCAGGAGCCGTCGTAGTCCTGGCAGCCGACGTCGTAGGTACCGGCGTTGAAGTCCTGCGTGTTGAGCATGAAGTACCAGCAGGTGCTCGAGCAGTCGTCGGTGGCGTTCGAGTTCGAGCCCTTGGTCACCCACGCCCGCGGGTCCGGCGGCGGGTCGGTCGTTCCGGTGGCCGCGCCCCACGGGCCCCAGCCGGCGGCGTTGTGGGCACGCGCCTCCAGGCGGAACGTCACGTTGTAGCCCTCGTTCACGTCGACGTTGCCCGTGCCGCTGCCGCTGCGCGTCTGGTTGCCGTCGCGGAACAGGCGCCAGTCCACCTGGTCCACGGCGTTGCCGCCGTTGTCCGCGGGCGCCGCGACCGAGAAGTACCCGTCGTTCGCGGCGGTCTTGTGCCACGCCACGCGCGGCGCGCTCGGCGTCGTGTAGGGGTAGAGCTGGTTCGAGGCCGCGGAGGGACCGGAGCAGGTGCCCTGGTTGCACGCGCGCACCCGGAACGTGTACCTGCCGCCGTAGTCCATCGTGTACGTCCAGGGCGAGCCGGCCGTGGTCCAGCCGCCGCCGTTGACGCTCACCTGGTAGTAGCCGCCCGGCCCGCGGAAGCTGGTGATGCCTGCCCACGTCACCCTCGCGGTCCTGTCCTGGGGCCCGCTGTGCGCGGCCACCGGCGCCGCCGGGGTGTCCGGCGTGCCGTACGGGACCACCGCGTTGGACCGGCCGCTGGCCGGGGACCTGCCGGCCTTGTTCTCCGCGACCACCGTGAACGTGTACGACGAGCCGCTGTCCAGGTCCCCGACGGTCTGCGAGGTCGCCGCCGGCTCGATCGTCACGGTGCGCTCCACGGCGCCGTTCCGGAGCACGTTGAGGAAGTACCGCTTGATGGCGTCGCCGTTGGCCGCGGGGGCGTTCCAGGCGACGTTGATCTGCCCGCCGGCGGCCGTGTCCACGCGCGTCGCGGTGGGCGGCGCGGCCTGGGCCGGCGGCCCTGCCGGCGTCTCGGGCTGAGAGGGCTCCGACCAGTCGGACGGGTCCGGTGCGGCGTTCTTGGCCTGGACCGCGACCGTGTAGGCGGTTCCGTTGGTCAGGCCCGACCACACGATCGAGCTGCCCGTCACGCAGGTCTTCTGGATCCTGCCGTCGTCCGGGGCGGGTGAGATCTCCAGGTGCACGCACTCGATCGGGGACCGGTCCGTGTAGGCCTGGTTGACCCAGCTGACGGTCAGCGACGAGTCGCCGAAGACCAGGGTGGGCGGAGCCGGCTTCTCGGGCTTGTTGTCCGGGCGCGCCTCGTCCGACGGCGGCGACGGCGGGCCCTCGTCGACGTCGTTCGTGGCCGTGACGGTGAACGTGTAGATGACGTTGTTGGTCAGTCCGTCCAGGGTGCACGTCGTGGTGGCGCACTCCTTGGTGTACCCGTTGCTGGACCGCACGGTGTACCCGGTGATGTCGGCGCCGTTGTTGTTCGGCGGGTCCCACGACAGCACGACGGTCTCCGACCGCACCTCCTCGACGCGCGGCTTCGCCGGCGCCTCGGGCTTGCCCAGGACGGTGAGCTGGACACGGCCCTCGACCTCGCGGTCGGGGTCCTTCGTCGCGTCCTGCACCCGGTACCGCACCACCATCACACCGACGAAGTCCTCCGACGGCGTCACCGCCACCTGGTTCCCCGCGTACACGGCGTCGCCGCTGCCGGTCTCGATGATCGGGTTGCCGCCGACGAGCGTGAGCGGCGTCTCCGGGAACGGGTTCGAGTCGTTCGCCAGCACGGGGACCGTCACCTGGTCGCCCTGGTGCGCGTCCTGGACGGCGTCGTCGTTGGCCCGGACGAGGGGCCGCGTCGAGCCGACGACCGTGACGGTGGCCGTCCCCGAGACGGGCGGGTTGTTGTCGTCCGTGACCGTGAACGGCAGCTGGACGGACGTGCCCTTGGGGACGTCCGGCCGGGCCTGCGCCTCGAGGGTCGAGGCGGACACCGCCGTCGCCACGCCCTCGGCGGCCTCTCCGACCGAGAACTCCAGCGGGTCGCCCTCCGGGTCGGTGACGTACCGGCCGAGGTCGACGGCGGCCTCCTCGCCCGCGGCCACCTCGAGGGTGGGCGTACCGGCGATCACCGGCGGCATGTTCTCCGGCGGCATGACGTTGATCGGCAGGATGAGCACCGCTTCACGGGCCTCAGGATCGCCCGGGCCGGTGCCGTCCGTCACCTCGAAGCTGATCGCGGTACCGCCGGCGAAGTCCTCGCGGGAGGTGTAGACCATGGTGGCGGGCCCGGTCACCGACACGGTGCCGTCCGCGGTCTTCACCTTGCTCTCCTCCGTGATGCGCGGGGTACGCCCCTCGGCCACCTCCACGTACTGCGTGAGGTCGATGTCCAGGGGCACGCCGCTGATCGCCTCGAGCGGCTGCAGGTCGGCCCGCAGGTGCGGGCCCATCCGCGACGGGTCTCCCGGGATGCGCAGGAAGGCCTTGGCCTGCAGGTCGTCCATGTCGGTGACGGTGTACTCGATGACCTGCGGCGCGTCCGTCAGCTCGACCACGACCTCGCCGGTCTCGGACACCGTCGCGGTCGGCGCGTCGACGGTGAGCTCGAGGTCGCTCGCCACGCCGTCCGGATCGACGTCGTTACGGAGCGCGTCGACCGTCACGGTCTGCCCCGTGACCGCGTCGGCGGGCACCACGTCGTCCCGGGCGACCGGGCGCAGCAGCGGCGCGTCCTGCGCCACGGCCACCGTGATGGTGCCGGCGGCACGGGCGGCGAACGCGTCCTGGACGCCGTAGTAGAAGCTGTGCGTCCCCTCGGAACCGGGGGCCGTCACCACGACACGCTCGTCGGCCACCTTCGGCGCAAGGTCCGGCGCCCCCTCGAAGGCGTCACCGACGAGGCCGATGCTGTCACCGTCGGGGTCGGAGTCGTTCTCGAGCGCGTCGACCGCGACCGTCCGGCCGGGCCGCACCGCCGTCTCGTCGTCCACGACGACGGGGGGCTGGTTCACCTCCGGCGGGACGGCGACGCCCACCCGCACGGTGCCCTCGGCGACGGCGCCGCGGGTGTCGACCGCCGTGTAGGTGAACGTGTCCACGCCCGACGCCGACCTCGCGGCCGTGTAGTCCAGGTACCCCTCGCTGATCTTCACCGTTCCCTTGGCCGGTGCCGACGAGACCGAGCTGAGCATGACGTAGTCGCCGTCGGGGTCCACGCCGTCCAGCGGGAGCGTGATGCGGACGGTGCTGCCCGCGAGGACCCGCTCCTCGACGTCGGGCAGCGCGGGTGCGGTGTTCTCCTCGGTGTCCACCACGTTGATCGTGATCTGGGCCGAGTCCTTCTGACCGTTGGGGTCGGCGACCTCGTAGACGGCGTACGCCGACCCTGCCTTGTCCCCCGCCCGGAAGCGCACCGTGTCCTCGGAGACGAAGGCCTCGCCCATCGCGGGGTCCGCGGTCTCGACGAGCTCGTCGTCGAGCTTCAGGTCCAGGCCGTCCGGATGGCTGTCGTTCTTGAGGACCGGGATGGTCACGACGTCGCCCACGTGGACCGTCGCCTCGTCGGAGCCCGCCTCCGGCGGGCGCAGCTCGTCGGGTGCTGGGATCGGCACGATGCGGACCTCGCCGAACGCGGCCTGCGTGCCGTTCGACACCGTGTACTGAACGGTCACGGGGCCGTCGAGCCGCTTGGCCTCGGTGACCCGGAGCACGCGGTGGGACAGGACCGCGACGGTCACCGCGCCGTCATCGGGCTGCGTCACCGAGCGCACCACCAGCACGCCGCCCGCCGGGTCGGTGTCGTTCGCGAGGACGTCGACCAGGGCCGAGCCGCCCGCGGGGAGGAGCACCTGGTCGGACACCGCGACCGGCGGGCCGGCCTCGTCGGGCGCGTTCATCACGTCGACCCGGACGAGGCCCATGGTCGCGTTCGGGCCGTCGCTGACCTGGTAGGTCACGTCGTAGCTGCCCGGGCTGTCGCTCACGAAGCTGAACGTCCCGGCCGCATAGTTCGGCGTGATGACCGCCGGGTCCTGCTCCGAGACGTTCACGAGCCGCAGCCGGTCGCCGTTCGGGTCGGAGTCGTTGCGCAGCGGGTCCACCGTCACGGGCTGTCCCGCCAGGACGACCACGTGGTCCTGGACCGCCACCGGCGGCTCCTGCGTGGCCAGGACGTCGATGAGCAGCTTGCCCTCCGCGACGAGACCGAGACCGTCGGACACGGTGAGGTCGACGATCTTGCGGCCCGTCGTCGTGCCGCCGTCCCGGAACTCGATGCTCCCGTCCGGCTTGGACCGCACCTCGTCCCCGGCGACGGTCGCAGCGGCGGACGAGAGGTAGAGGTCGTCGCCGTCGGGGTCGCGGAAGTACGGGAGCACCTTGATCGTGGCGACACCGCCCTGCTCGACCCGCAGCACCGGCTCACCGGTCTGGATCGGCTGCGCGTTCTCGCTCAGCGGGACCACGCGCAGCACCACGTCCGCGGCGACGTTGCCACCGCGGCCGTCCGAGACGGTGTAGGTGAAGCTCGCCGTGCCTGAGGCCGAGCCGGGTACCGAGGCCTGCAGTGCTGCGCCTCCGAGCACCTGGTCCACCGTGAGGTCACCCTCGGGCGCGTCGGTCACCGAGGCGGTCATGACGTCGCCGTCCGGGTCGATGTCGTTCGACAGGACCGGGAGCAGCGTCGTGCGGCCCGGTCGGACCCCCAGGTTGTCGTCCTGGGGCTGCGGCGGGCGGTTCTCCTTGCTGCGGTCCGCGACGAACTGGTCCACCTGCTCCGGCGTCGTGGTCTCGGACTCGGTCTTCTCGCCCTCGGCGTCCTCGGGCAGCTTCAGGTCCCAGTCGTCGACCTTCTCGAAGGTGTCGGCCGCCAGCCAGAGAGCGCCCGCCGAGACGTCGTTGAGGACGATGATGTTGCGGTTCACGCGGTACGCGAGCACGGCGCTGCCGTCGACGCCCTCGAGCGTCTCGGCGAAGTCGTTGTCCGTCCCGGGACACTCCCGCATGACCTGCGCCGTGCTGGACCAGGCCCCGTAGGTACAGCCACCGAGCTGGACCGGCTGCGCGGGCGACCCGGAGGCCCGCCGGCTCGTCGCGTGCCCGCCGTCGAGCGGCTGGCTCACGAGGGCCGAGGGCGAAGCGACCACCACGACGCCGGACTCCGCCGACGGCTGCTGGAGGCGCGCGTCCTCACCGTCCTGGAGCTCGACCGTCTCCCCGCCCGGAAGCACGATCGACGAGCTCGTGCGGTTCAGCACCACGGGCTTGTCGCCGACCGCGCTGACCTCCACCTCGTCGCCCTCGCCGACCGGGAGGAACTCCTCCGACAGGCCGTCCTCCTTCGCGACGCCCGTCGTGGCCGTCCTCACCGTGTAGAGCTTGCCGTCCGAGGGGACCGCGACGAACACCGTGCCGTCGCGGGAGACCGCCAGGGAACCACCCTTGCCCAGCTCCGCGGTGGGGTCCGTCTCCTCGGCGTCGAACGACGGCGCGCCGTCGAACGGCAGGACCCACAGCAGGCCCTCCTCAGGGTCGAGGATCGCCGTGGTGCTCCCGCCGTACGCGACCTGCGCTCCGGTGGGCATGCGCACGGTCCCGTCGAGCACCAGGTGCGCCGGGTCCACCGGGCTCGCGGTGAAGGTGCCGCTGTCGGCCAGCAGGACCTTCTGCGCGTCCTGCTCGACGTCGAACGTGGACGAGCCCGCGAGCAGCGTCCCGTCCAGGGCCTGCGACTCGTAGTTGAAGCGCCCGAGCAGGCCGGCCGACGTCTTGGTCACCCAGACACCGGAGTCGTTGAGGTCGACGTCGGCCGTGGCCTGGCCGTCGTGGGCGAGCGCGAGGCCGACGACAGCTCCGGAGAACAACGTCACGATCCCCGTCGAAGCAAGGCTCCGCCGGCTCTCGTAGACCCGCGACAAGAAACCCACTACTCCCCCAAGTGATGGTCGGCCACCGCACGACCGGACCCGCCCTGCGCCTGCGCCGGATGCACCCTACCGAATGACCGGGTGAAGTGCCCCTCCCTCCGGATGGGCAGAAGTCCCCATCCGCTACCACCCACGGGCTTCGTACGCGACGCCGTCGATCACCACGCGCACGTTGTTGTTGCTGTAGCCGTAGTAGCAGCGCGTCTGGAATCCGCCGTTGCCTCCGAAGGTGTGCTGGTAGGTACCGCCGGTGATGTTGTGCCAGCCGCCGTTGTCGCCCTGGCACTCCACCGTGTGCGCGCCGCCCGGGAAGTCCGAGTAGTTCACGTAGAACCACGCGCACGACGGGTCGTTGCAGCCTGGCCGGCCCACGGCACTGTCGCCGTGCGTGACCCAGGCCCGCGGGTTCGGCGCGGCGGCCGTGGTACCGGTGTCGCTCCCGTAGGGGCCGCAGCCGGCCTCGTTGCACGCCCGGGCGCGCAGCCCGTACGTCCTGTCGTACGCGTTGCCCACGTCGATCGTGAACGGCCAGTCCTGGCGCGAGCCGCTGCGGTTGTCGCCCTGGGTGAACTCCCACTCGATCCGCTGGACCGCCCGGCCACCGCTGTCGCCGGGGCCGCGCACGGTGAACCCGCCGCTGTTCGTGCCGGCCCGGGCCCAGGTGACGCTCGGGGCGCTGGGGACGGTGAACGGCGTGACAGCGTTGGAGCTTGCGGACCACGCCGAGCAGGCGTGGTCGTTGCAGGCCCGCACCTGGAACGAGTAGCTCGTGCCGTTGTTCAGGCCCGTGTACGTGTACGACGTCACGTTGCCCACGCCGCGCGCCCCCGCGCTGTTGGCGCGCACCTCGTAACGGGGTCCGGTACCGCGGAAGTCACCGATGGCGTTCCAGCTCACGTTGGCCTGCCCGCTGGTGTTGCTGCCCAGCGCCGCGCGCGGCGCCGCCGCAGGGTCAGGAGTTCCGAACGGGATCACGGCGTTCGACCGCGCGCTCTGCGGGGAGTCCCCCGCCTTGTTCGTCGCGGTGACGGCGAACGTGTAGCTCTGCCGCACGTCCAGGCCGTCGACGGTCTGCGACGTCCCCGCGATGTTCGCGATGGTGCGTACGAGAGCACCGTCCTGGAACACGGCCAGCGCGTACGACTTGACCGCGTCACCGTTGTTCGGCGGGGTGATCCACTCCACGCGGGCCTGGCCGCCGACGGCGGTGTCCACGCGGGACGCCGTGGGTGCGGCGGGCTGTGCAGGCGGCGCGGCCGGCGTCTCGGGCGCGGACGGCTCGGACCAGTCGGACGGGTCCGGTGCGGCGTTCTTGGCCTGGACCGCGACCGTGTAGGCGGTTCCGTTGGTCAGGCCCGACCACACGATCGAGCTGCCCGTCACGCAGGTCTTCTGGATCCTGCCGTCGTCCGGGGCGGGTGAGATCTCCAGGTGCACGCACTCGATCGGGGACCGGTCCGTGTAGGCCTGGTTGACCCAGCTGACGGTCAGCGACGAGTCGCCGAAGACCAGGGTGGGCGGAGCCGGCTTCTCGGGCTTGTTGTCCGGGCGCGCCTCGTCCGACGGCGGCGACGGCGGGCCCTCGTCGACGTCGTTCGTGGCCGTGACTGTGAACGTGTAGATGACGTTGTTGGTCAGTCCGTCCAGGGTGCACGTCGTGGTGGCGCACTCCTTGGTGTAGCCGTTGCTGGACCGCACGGTGTACCCGGTGATGTCGGCGCCGTTGTTGTTCGGCGGGTCCCACGACAGCACGACGGTCTCGGACCGCACCTCTTCGACGCGCGGCTTCGCCGGCGCCTCGGGCTTGCCCAGGACGGTGAGCTGCACACGGCCCTCGACCTCGCGGTCGGGGTCCTTCGTCGCGTCCTGCACCCGGTACCGCACCACCATCACGCCCACGAAGGTGTCCGCAGGCGTGACGGACACCTGGTCGCCCGAGTACACGGCCTCGCCGAGGCCGGTCTCGATGATCGGCTTGCCGCCGACGAGCGTGAGCGGCGTCTCGGGGAACGGGTTCGAGTCGTTCGCCAGGACCGGGACCGTCACCTGGTCGCCCTGGTGTGCGCCCGGGACGCTGTCGTCGTTGGCGCGTGCGAGCGCGCGGGTGGAGGCCACGACGCTCACCGTGATCGTGCCCGGGGTGGGCGGGTTGTTGCCGTCGGTCACCGTGAAGGGCAGGGGGAACGTGCTGCCCTTCCGGACGTCGGGGTTCGCCTGGGCCTCGAGAGTGGATCCGGCGAGAGCCGTCACGACGCCCTCGGCGTCCCCCGTCACGGCGTAGGTCAGCGCGTCGTCCTCGGGGTCGGTGACGTACCGGCCGAGGTCCACTGCCGCCTCCTCGCCGGCGGCCACCTCGATGAGGGGCGTGCCGTCGATCACCGGCGGCAGGTTCGTCGGCGGCACCACGTTGATCTGGAGGGTGAGCACGGCCTTGCGGCCCTCGGCGTCGTCCGCGCCCACGCCGTCCGTCACCTCGAAGCTCACCGACGTGCCGCCCGCGAAGTCCTCGCGGGACGTGTACGTCAGGCTCGTCGGCCCGTTGACCGTCGCCGTGCCGTCCGCCGTCTTGACCTTGCGTTCCTCGGTGATCCGCAGGCTGCGCCCCTCGGCCACCACGACGTACTGCGTGAGGTCGATGTCCAAGGGCTCACCGCTGATCGCCTCGAGGGGAGCCAGGCCCGGCTTCAGGTGCGGGCCCATCCGCGACGGGTCGCCGGGGACCCGGAGGTAGGCCTTGGCCTGCAGGTCGTCCATGTCGGTGATGGTGTACTCGATGACCTGCGGCACGTCCGTCAGCTCGACCACGATCTGGCCGTCCTCGTCGACCGTCGCCGTCGCCGCGTCGACCGCGAGCTCCAGGTCGCTCGCCACGCCGTCAGGGTCGGAGTCGTTGCGCAGAGCGTCGACCGTCACCGTCGAGCCGGTCACGGCGTCGGCGGGCACCACGTCGTCGCGCGCGATCGGGCGCAGCAGCGGCGCGTCCTGCGCCACGTCGATGGTGATCGAGCCGGCCGCTCGCGCGGCGAACGCGTCCTGGACGCCGTAGTAGAAGCTGTGCGTGCCCTCGGCGCCCGGCACGGTGACGACCACACGCTCGTCGGCCACCTTCGGGGCGAGGTCGGGGGCGCCCTCGAAGGCGTCGGCCAGCAGGCCGATCTGGTCACCGTCCGGGTCCGAGTCGTTCTCGAGCGCGTCGACCGCGACGGTCCGGCCGGGCCGGACGGCGGTCTCGTCGTCCACGACGACGGGGGGCTGGTTGATGTCGGGTGGCACCGCGACGCCCACGCGGATGGTCCCCTCGGCGACGGCGCCGCGGGTGTCCACGGCCGTGTAGGTGAACGTGTCGACGCCCGACGCCGACCTCGCGGCCGTGTAGTCGATGTACCCCTCGTTGATCTTCACCGAGCCCTTGGCGGGCGCGGACGAGATGCCGCTGAGCATGACGTAGTCGCCGTCGGGGTCCACGCCGTCCAGCGGGAGCGTGACGCGGACGGTCCCTCCGGCCAGCACGCGCTCCTCGATGTCGGGGAGCGACGGCGCCTCGTTGGCCTCGCCGTCCACCACGTTGATCGTGATGTGGGCCGAGTCCTTCTGACCGTTCGGGTCGGCGACCTCGTAGACGGCGTACGCCGACCCTGCCTTGTCCCCCGCCCGGAAGCGCACCGTGTCCTCGGAGACGAAGGCCTCGCCCATCGCGGGGTCCGGGGTCTCGACGAGCTCGTCGTCGAGAGCGAGCTCGAGCCCGTCCGGATGGCTGTCGTTCTTGAGGACCGGGATGGTCACGACGTCGCCCACGTGGACGGTGATCTCGTCGAGCCCCGCCTCCGGCGGGCGCAGCTTGCTGGGCACCTCGATCGGGACGACGCGCACCTCGCCGTCGGTGCTCTGCGTACCGTTGGACACGGTGTACCGGATCGTCACGGGACCGTCGCCCAGGCGCTTCGCCTCGGTGACGCGGAGCACCCGGTGGGAGAGCAGCGCGACGGTCACCGAGCCGTCGTCGGGCTGCGTCACCGAGCGCACCACGAGCACGCCGCCGGCCGGGTCGGTGTCGTTCGCGAGGACGTCGACCAGGGCCGAGCCGCCCGCGGGGAGGAGCACCTGGTCGGACACCGCGACGGGCGGGCCGGCCTCGTCGGGCGGGCTCACGACGTCGATACGGACGAGGCCCATGGTCGCGTTCGGGCCGTCGCTGACCGTGTACGTGATGTCGTACGTGGTGGGGCTCTCGCTCACGAAGCGGAAGGTCCCGGCCGTGAAGTTCTTGGTGATCACCGCGGGCGACTGGTCGGAGACGTTCACGAGCCGCAGCCGGTCGCCGTTCGGGTCGGAGTCGTTGCGCAGCGGGTCCACCGTCACGGGCTGTCCCGCCAGGACGACCACGTGGTCCTGGACCGCCACCGGCGGCTCCTGCGTGGCCAGGACGTCGACGAGGAGCCGGCCGTCGATCACGTTCCCGAGCCCGTCCGACACCGACAGGTTGATGATCTTGCGACCCGTGGTGCTGCCGCTGTCCCGGAACTCGACGGTCCCGTCGGGCCGGTACCGGACCTCGTCCCCGGCCACCGTCGCGGCGGCGGAGGACAGGATCAGGTCGTCACCGTCGGGGTCGCGGAAGTACGGGAGCACCTTGATCGTGGCGACCTCGCCCTGCCCGACCCGCAGCACCGGCTCACCGGTCTGGATCGGCTCGTTGTTCTCGCTGAGAGGTACCACCCGCAACGTCACATTCGCGGCGACGTTGCCACCGCGGCCGTCCGAGACCGTGTAGGTGAAGGGCACGGATCCGCTCGCCGTCTCCGGAACCGCTGCCTGGAGCGCCGCTCCGCCGAGCACCCGGTTCACCGTGATGCCGCCCTCGGGCGCACTGGTCACCTCGGCGGTCATGACGTCGCCGTCCGGGTCGATGTCGTTCGACAGGACCGGGAGCACGGTGGTGCGGCCGGGCCGCACCCCGAGGCTGTCGTCCTGGGGCTGCGGCGGGCGGTTCTCCTTGGTGCGGTCGGCGACGAACTGGTCCACCTGCTCAGGGGTGGTCGTCTCGGACTCGGTCTTCTCGCCCTCGGCGTCCTCGGGCAGCTTCAGGTCCCAGTCGTCGACCTTCTCGAAGGTGTCGGCCGCCAGCCAGAGAGCGCCCGCCGAGACGTCGTTGAGGACGATGATGTTGCGGTTCACGCGGTACGCGAGCACGGCGCTGCCGTCGACGCCCTCGAGCGTCTCCCGGAAGTCGTTGTCCGTCTCGGGGCAGTCCCGGATGACCTCGGCGCTGCTCGACCAGGCCCCGTAGACGCAGCCACCGAGCTGGACCGGCTGAGCCGGCACGCCGGTGGCGCGTTGGCTGGTGGCCTGACCGCCGCCCAAGGGCTGGGTGACAAGACCCGCGGTGGTGGCCACGGCGACGACGTCGGACGTCGCGGAGGGCTGCTGGAGCCGCGCCTCCTGAGCGTCCTGGAGCTCGACCGTGTCGCCGCCCGGCAGGACCAGCGAGCCCGCGGTCCGGTCGAGCACGACGGGCTCGTCGCCGACAGCCGTGACCTCCACCTCGTCGCCCTCGCCGACCGGGAGGGACTCCTCGGACAGGCCGTCCTTCAGGGCCACGCCCGTCGAGCCGGTCTTCACCGTGTAGAGCTTGCCGTCCGAGGGGACCGCCACGAACACCGTGCCGTCGCGCGAGACCACCAGCGAGCCGCCCTTGCCGAGCTCCGCGGTGGGGTCGGTCTCGTCGGCGTCGAACGACGGGGCGCCGTCGAACGGCAGGACCCACAGCAGGCCCTCCTCAGGGTCGAGGATCGCCGTGGTGCTCCCGCCGTACGCGATCTTCGCGCCTGCCGGCATGCGCACCGTGCCGTCGATCACCAGGTGCGCCGGGTCCACCGGGCTCGCGGTGAAGGTGCTGCTGTCGTCCAGCAGGACCTTCTGCGCGTCCTGGTGCACGTCGAACGTCGAAGATCCGGCGAGCAGCGTCCCGTCCAGGGCCTGCGACTCGTAGTTGAAGCGACCCAGCCGCCCCTCCGAGGTCTTGGTGACCCAGACGCCGGAGTCGTTGAGGTCGACGTCGGCCGTGGCCTGGCCGTCGTAGGCGAACGCGAGCCCGACGACCGCCCCGGAGAACAGCGTCACGATGCCGGTCGAGGCGATGCTCCGCCGATTGCCGTAGACCCGCGACATGAAACCCACTAGTCCCCCAAGATCGGTCGTCCGCCGCGCGAGCAGTTCCGCGGCGGCACCTGCGCCGCGAGCACCCTACAGAGTGCCCGAGCGAACTCAGCACACGACCTATGGGGAGAAGTACCCATCAGGTCGGCAAAGGGCGCATTTTACCCATATTGAGGCCGTCACGTCACTACTGCCACAGCAGGCGCGCCGAGTCCCCGAGCTCGTTCGTGTGCACCCATGTGTACTCACCGGCATACGTGTGCTGGCACCGCGTCGTCCCGTCATAGTTGCCGAACGCGTCCGTGCGCAGGGCGGAGCCGTCCAGGGCGGTGTCCATCCAGACGTCCGGCCAGCGCGGCATGTAGACCTGGCCGTTGGGGTCGTGCTGAGTCGACAGGCACTGCATCTGGAACGAGGTGTTCGGCCGCCACGAGCGGATGTGGAGCACGAGCCGCGCGCAGGACTGGCCCTCGTTGCACCCGGGGACCCCGCTCGTGTCCGCGCCACGCGTGATCCACATCTCGCGGTTCGCCGGGTCCGCGTTCGTCGAGCCGGAGGCGGTGTCCGCCGGCCCGCACCCCGCGGCGTTGCACGCCCGGGCCGAGATCGAGAACCGCTGTCCGTACCCGTCGCCCACGTTGACGTTCGACGGCCACGACGTGGCAGCGCCGCTGGCGGAGTGCGTCCCGCTCACCGACCACTCGATCCGGTCCACGGACTCGCCGCCGCTGGACGCCGGGCCGCGCAGCACGAACCGGCCCTGCGTGGCCGACGTCTGCTCCCACTCCACCCGTGGCGCGGACGGCGTGGTGTACGGCGTCACCTCGTTGGAGCCGCCCGACCACCCGGAGCAGGTGTAGGCGTTGCACGCCCGGACCTGGAACGAGTACGGCGTGCCGTTGGTCAGTCCGGTGTACGTGTAGGGCGAGCTCGCGTCCCGGGCGCCCGAGCCGTTGGCGCGCGCCTGGTAGTACGGCGCGGGCCCCCGGAAGGCTGCGGCAGCCACCGGCGACCAGCGCACGACGGCCTGGCCGTCGGTGTTGCCGCCGAGCGACGCCGTGGGTGTGCCCGGCGTGTCCGGCGTGCCGTACGGCACGACCTCGCCTGACCGGGCGCTCACCGGCGACTTCCCGGCCTTGTTCTCCGCCTGGACGGTGTAGCTGTAGCTCGACCCGGTCTGCAGGTTCTGGATCGTCTGCGAGGTGCCGGTCACGACGAGGGTGCGCACCCTGGAACCGTCGCGGAACTCGGTGAGGTGGTAGCTCGACACCGCGTCCCCGTTGTCCTCGGGCGCGGTCCAGGTCACCGTGATCTGCCCGCCCAGAGCGGTGTTCACGCGGGTGGCGGTGGGCGCCGCCGGCTGAGCCGGCGGGGCTGCGGGCGTCTCGGGCGCCGACGGCACGGACCAGTCGGACGGGTCCGGGGCAGCGTTCACCGCCTGCACGAGGACCGTGTACGACGTGCCGTTGCGCAGCCCGTCCCAGACGAGCCGGTTACCGGTCACGCAGGACTTCTGGATCTTTCCGTCCGCCGGGGCGGGCGAGATCTCGAGGTTGACGCACTCGATCGGCGACCGGTCCGTGTAGCTCGCGTTCACCCACGTCACCGTCAGGCTCGAGTCGCCGAACTCGAGCGTGGGCGGCGTCGGCCTGCCCGGCTTCTCGTCCGGGCGCGCCTCCGGCGACACGGGCGACGGGTCGGACTCGCCCACGTCGTTCGTGGCCGTCACCGTGAAGGTGTAGACCACGTTGTTGGTCAGCCCGTCGAGCGTGCACGTCGTCGTGGCGCACTCCTTCGTGTACCCGTCGTTCGAGCGCACCGTGTAGGAGGTGATCTCCGCCCCGTTGTCGTTCGGCGGGTCCCACGTCAGCACGACCGTCCGCGAGCGGACCTCCTCGACCTGCGGCGCTGCGGGCGCCTCCGGCCGGCCCAGCACGGTGACCTGGAGGACGCCCTCGACCTCGCGGTCGACGTCCTTCGTCGCGTCCTGGACCCGGTAGCGCACCACCATCACGCCCACGAAGCTGTCCGACGGCGTCACGGTCACCTCAGAACCGTCCGTCACCGCCGTGCCCTGTCCCGTCTCCACGGCGGAGCTCACGATCTGCAGGGGCTCGTCGGGGAACGGGTTGGTGTCGTTGTCGAGCACGGGAACGGTGACCGGCTCGCCCTGGTGGGCGTCGGGCACCGCGTCGTCGTTCGCCCGCGCCAGCGGCCGCGTGGAGGCCACGACGGTGACCACGACCTCGCCCGCCACCGGCGGGTGGTAGCCGTCGGACACCGTGACCGGGAGGGTGACGGTGGTGCCCTTCGTGAGCCCGGCCTGCGCACGGACGCGGACGCTCGTGCCCTCGACCGCCGGGCTCAGGCCCTCGGCACCAGCGGCCACCTCGACCGTGAGGGGGTCGTCGTCGGGGTCGGTCAGGTACCGGGCGAGGTCGATCGAGCCCTCCTCGCCGGGCTCCACCGGGAGCGGGGCCGGGCCGGAGAAGACAGGCGGCAGGTTCTCCGCGGAGACGACGACGAGCGGCAGGGTCAGGAGGGCGGTCCGCCCGTCCGGGTCGTCGGGACCCATGCCGTCGGTCACCTCGAACGTCACGGCCGCCGGGCCGGTGTAGCCCTTGGCCGGCGTGTAGACGATGGTCGTGGGGCCGGTGACCTCGTGGCTGCCCTCGAGCGCGCTCACGGACTCCTCGTCCGTGAGGCGCGGCGTCAGCCCGTCGGCCACCACCACGTACTCGTCCAGCTCGATCGTGAACGGCTCGCCCCCGACCACCTCGGGCGGTACCAGGTCGTCGCGCAGGTGCGGCCAGGAGCCGTCGCGCGGCACGCGCAGGTACGCGGTCGCCGACAGCCCGTCCTGGTCCGTCACCGTGTAGGGCACGATCCGCGGGGCGTCGCCGAGCAGCACCGTGACCTGCCCGCCGTCGACGGTCACGCCCTCGGCGTCGGCCCTCACCTCGAGGTCGCTCGCCAGGCCGTCGGGGTCCACGTCGTTGAGCAGCACGGCCACGGTCACCGTGTCGGACGTGACCGCCCCCGCCGGGATCTCGTCGTCGCGCGCGACCGGGCGGCGCAGCGGCGCGTCGTCGGCCACCTCGACCGTGATCGCGCCCGTGGCCCGGGCCTCGTACGGGTCCTCGATGCCGTAGTAGAAGGTGTAGGACCCCTCCGCCCCGGGGGCCGTCACGACGACCAGCCCGTCGACGACGCCCGGGTCGAGCGCGTCCGCCCCCTCGAAGGCCGCGGGGGTGACAGCGATCTCGTCGCCGTCCGGGTCGGAGTCGTTGGCGAGCGCGTCGATGCCGACGGTCCGGCCGGGCCGCACGAACGTGGCGTCGTCGACCGCGAGCGGCGGCTCGTTCGCCGGCGGCGGCGCCACGCCCACGCGCACGCTGCCCACGGCGGGCGCGCCCCGGTAGTCGACGACCCGGTAGGTGAACGTGTCCGCGCCGGCCGCGCCGGGCGCCGCCTGGTAGACGAGCGTGCCGTCGACGACCTCGACGGTGCCCAGCTCCGGGGCGGAACCGACGCCCGCCAGGGTCACGTGGTCGCCGTCCGGGTCCACGCCGTCCAGCGGCACCTCGATGACGACGGAGGCGCCGGCGAGGACGCGCGCCTCCAGGTCGGGCGGCTGCGGCATGCTGTTCTCGTATCCGTCCGTCACGTGGAACGTGAGCTGGGCGGAGTCCTTCTGACCGTTCGGGTCCCGCACCTCGTACACCGCGAAGTAGGTGCCCGCCACGGCGGGGGCGCGGAACCGGACCGTCCCCTCCGACACGAAGGCGTCACCGGCGGCAGGTCCCTCGACCAGCTCCTCGCCGAGCTCCAGCGCGAGGCCGTCGGGGTGGCCGTCGTTCTTCAGCACCGGGACGGTCACGACGTCGCCGGCGTGGACGACCGCCTCGTCCGCGGCCGCGTCCGGGGGCCGGAGACGGTCGGGGGCCGGGATGGGCACCACGCGCACCTGGCCGGTGCTCGTGGCCGTCCCGTTGGAGACGGTGTAGCCGATCACCACCGGCGCGTCGAGACGCCGCGTCTCGGTGACCCGGAGGACCTGGTGCGCCAGCACGGCGACTGTCACCGGCGCTTCGTCCGGGACGGTCACCCCTTGCACGACGAGCACGCCGCCCGTGGGGTCGGTGTCGTTGACGAGCACGTCCACCAGCGCTGAGCCGCCGGCGGGGAGCAGCACCAGGTCGGGCACGGTGACGGGCGCGCCACCACCCTCGGGCGGCGTCACGACGTCGACCCGGACCAGGCCCATCGTCGCGTTCGGGCCGTCGCTGAGCTGGTAGGTGATGTCGTAGCTGCCGGGCTGCTGGCTCACGAACTGGAACGACCCCGCCGCGTAGTGCGGCGTGATGGTCGCCGGTGCACGGTCGGCGACGCTGACGAGCCGCAGCCTGTCGCCGTTGGGGTCGTGGTCGTTGCGCAGCGGCTCGACCGTGACGACCTGCCCCGCGAGGGCGACCACGTGGTCCTGGACCGCGACCGGCGGCTCCTGGGTCGCGACGACGTCGACGACGAGCCTGCCCTCGGCCACCAGGCCCAGCGAGTCGGTCACCGTGAGGTCCACGAGCTTGCGGCCCGTGGTGGTCCCGCCGTCGCGGAACTCCACCGTGCCGTCCGGCCGGGCCCGCACCTCGTCGCCCGCCACGGACACCGCCGCGGTGGACAGCACCAGGTCGTCACCGTCCGGGTCGCGGAAGTAGGGCAGCACCTTGATGGTCGCCGTGCCGCCCACGCCCACGCGCAGGACAGGCTGGCCCGTCTGGGCGGGCGGGGAGTTGTCGGTCAGGGGCACCACCCGCAGGGCGACGGAGGCCGTGGCGCTGCCACCTCGCCCGTCGGTCACCTCGTAGGTGAACGACGACGTCCCGGTGGCGTCCGCGGGGACCGTCGCCTGCACCGCCGCCCCGCCGAGCACCGCGTCCACGACGACCGGCCCGGCAGGCGCCTGAGCGACGGCGGCGGTCATGACGTCGCCGTCCGGGTCCACGTCGTTCGACAGCACCGGCAGCACCGTGGCGCGGCCGGGGCGCACGCCGAAGTCGTCGTCCGCGGGCTTCGGCGGCCGGTTGGCCTGGTCCCGCTCGGCCACGAACTGGTCCACCTGCTCGGGCGTGGACTCCTCGGACTCCTGCTTCTCGCCCTCCGCGTCGTCCGGGAGCTTGAGGTCCCAGTCGTCGACCTTCTCGAACAGGTCCGCGGCCATCCAGAGGGCGCCGCCCGTCAGGTCGTTGAGGACGATGACGTCGCGGTTCACCCGGTAGGTGAGCTGGGCACCGGCCGAGACACCCTCGAGCCGCTCGTCCAGGTCACGTCCCGTGCCGGGGCAGTCGCGCACGACCTGCGCGGTGCTCGACCAGGCACCGAAGGTGCAGCCGTTCAGCTGGACCGGCGCCGCCGGCGAGCCCTCGGCACGCCGGACCGTCGCCGCGCCGCCACCCGTCGGCTGGCTCACGAGGCCGGAGGTGGTCGCCACCACGACCACGTCGGAGTCCGCCGAGGGCTGCTGCAACCGGGCGGAGCCACCGTCCTGCACCTCCACCCGGTTCCCGCCGGGCAGGATCAGCGTCGACGCCGAACGGTCGAGCACGACCGGATCGTCGCCGACCGCCGACACCTCGACCTCCGCGTCCGGGCTGACGTCGAGGTCGGCCGTGCCCACGTCACCCACCGGGACGCCCTGCGAGGAGGTGGGCACCGTGTAGAGCGCGGAGTCCGCGGGGACCGCGACGAAGACCATGCCGTCGAGGGAGACGGCAACAGTGCCGCCCTTGCCCACCTCGGCCGCAGGCTCGGTGGACTCCGGGTCGAAGCTGGCGGCGCCGTCGAAGGGCACCACCCACAGCGCGCCGGTCTCCGGGTCGAGCACGGCGGTGGTGGACCCCCCGGACGCCACCTGGGCGCCCTGGGCGGTGCGCAGCGTGCCGTCGAGGGTCAGGTGCGCGGCGCTCACGGGGCTCGCGGTCGACGCGGCGGCGTCCGTCAGCAGGACGCGCTGGCCCGACTGCTGCACGTCGAACACCGGGCTCCCGGCGAGCAGCGTGCCGTCCAGCGCCTGCGCCTCGTAGTTGAACCGCCCCAGCAGACCGGCCGACGTCTTGGTGACCCACACACCCGAGTCGTTGAGGTCCACCACCGCGGTGGACTGGCCGTCGTGGGCGACCGCGAGCCCGACGACCGCACCCGAGAAGAGGGTCACCACCCCGATCGACGCCATCGTCCGCCAGCGCTCACGCATCGTCCCGATGACGTCCACTGCAGCTTTCCCCCTGGGTTGCCCGCTCCGTACCCGGCCCGGATCGCCGGAGCGAACTTCCCCATACAGGTCTAAAAGGGGTACGGGCCGTCACGGCACCCTAGCGCGTCTCGCCCGGCAGCGAGACCGTAGGCCCGTAGTCCGGGAGGTCGATCGCCGAGACCGCCCGGTCCATCCCGCCCATCATGAGCCTCGCGAGGGGCGTCCTCATGAGCAGGCTCCCGACCGCGAGCCGCGCCTCGTCGGCGCGCCACATCGCGTCCAGCATCCGGGGCAGCATCCAGCCCTCGGCGAACACGTCCGCGACCAGGCGTCCAGGCGCCGTCGAACGCCAGGCGGGAGCTCCATGCGGCGACGCCCGACCGCCCGTCCGGGGCCCGTTGCGTACACCGTACGGAGCGCCCTACCCGCCGGCCAGGGTGAGGCAGTACAGTGCTAGTGCACTCCACCGGGCCGCGCGATCCCGCGCCGCGACCGGGCCAGGTGCACTAGTGCGGGGGGCTGCACGTGACCACGACCTTCGAGCGCATCGCCGCCGACATCGGCGCACGCATCGCCTCGGGCGAGCTCGCTCCGGGCGACCGGGTCCCGTCCACCCGGCGGATCGTCGCCGACTACGGGGTGGCCATGGCCACGGCCACCCGGGCGCTCGACGCGCTCCAGCGGCGCGGGCTGGTCGAGGCCCGGCGCGGCGTCGGGACGGTCGTCGTCGAGCAGCCCGGGAGATCGGCGCGGGACAGCCTGCGGAGCGGTTCGCGGACCGCCCCGACCGTCGACGACGTGGTCCGGGCGGCCATGGCCATCGCCGACGAGGAGGGCCTGCCGGGCCTCTCGATGCGCCGGATCGCCACCGACCTCGGCCTGCCGACGATGTCGCTCTACCGGCACGTCGCCAACCGCGACGAGCTGCTCGCCGCCATGCTCGACCGCGTCTACGCCGCCCACCCGCTACCCGACCCGCTGCCCGACGGCTGGCGCGACCGCGCCGAGGCGTGCGCGCGCACGTTCTGGACGGCGTTCCAGCGGCACCCGTGGGCGGCGCACGCGATGTCGATCACGCGGCCGCAGGTGGTCCCCCACGGCGTGGCCCACACCGAGGCGATGCTCGCCGCGTTCGACCGGGCGCCCGCCTCCCGGCCGCTCGACCTCGAGACCCGGATGCACCTGGCGGTGACCCTGTTCCTCTTCGTCCGCGGCGTCGCCGTGAACATCGAGCCCGCGCTCGCGGCCCGCCAGGACACGGGGCTCTCGGACGAGGACTGGATGAACCGCGCCAAGCCCCCGCTGCAAGCGGCCGCCGACCCGCGCCAGTACCCGCACCTCGCCCGGGCAACCGCCTCGGAGCTGGACATCACTCTCGACTCGCTCTTCGAGACGGGCCTGGCCCGGCTCCTGGACGGCTACGAGGTGTTCCTGACCCGCTAGACCCCCGAGACCCCCCGCGGCGGCCCGCGGGGGGCGGGGCCGCTCAGACCGCGCGGTCCGCCAGGGCCTGCGCGAACGACGCCAGCGCCTCCTTGACCGGCCCGTCGGGGAGCGGCGCGAGCTCGGCCCCCGCCTCGCCCGCCCAGCGCGTCGCCAGCTCCCGGGTCTCGGCGAGCACCTCGTGCCCGCGCAGCCCCGCGAGCGCACGGCCGAGCGCCTCGTCGGACGTCAGGTCGGAGTCGAGCAGCTCCAGCAGCTCGCGGTCCTCCGCCGTGGCGTCCGGCGACGCGACCCGGCGACGCAGCAGCAGCACCGGCATCGTGGGGACGTGCTCGCGCAGGTCGGTGCCCGGGGTCTTGCCCGAGGACTCCGACGGCGACGAGACGTCCAGCACGTCGTCGGCCAGCTGGAACGCGACGCCCACCTTCTCGCCGTACTCGGTCACGGCCTCGACCACCTCGGGCGACGCGCCGCCGAACATCGCGCCCAGCCGGGCGGACGTCGCCAGGAGCGACGCGGTCTTGTCGGACAGCACCTGCAGGTAGTGCGCCACCGGGTCCTCACCGTCACGGGGACCGGTGGTCTCGTGCAGCTGCCCCATGCACATGCGCTCGAACGTGCGCGACTGCAGGATGACGGCCTCCGGGCCCAGCGTCGCCACGCGCGCGGACGCGCGGGCGAAGAGCATGTCGCCCACGAGGATCGCCACCGAGTTGCCCCACACGGTGTGGGCCGACGGCGCCCCCCGGCGCAGCGGCGCGGAGTCCATGACGTCGTCGTGGTAGAGCGACGCCACCTGCGTCAGCTCGACCACGACCGCGGCGTCGATCAGCTCGGGCCTCGTCCCGTCCCCCAGCTCTCCGGTCAGCAGGGTGAGCAGCGGCCGGAACCGCTTGCCGCCCGCCGAGACGAGGTGGCGGGACGCGTCGTCGGCGAGCGTGTCGGCGCTCGCCACCGCCTCCGCGAGCGCGGTGTCCACCTCGTCCAGGCGGTCCGCGAGACGGCCCGCGAGTGCCGGGTCGGTCACAGGGATGCCGAGGGCCGGCGACGACGTCGCCGGCCCCGGGTGGGCGATGGGCTGCTGTCCAGAGGTCACGGCACGAACTTAATAGCCTCACCGGCAAGTTCGAGAACCGGACCGGGAAAAACGCCGAGGACAAGGGTTGCCACAGCACACACCGCGATCGCCACGGCGGCCGGCCCGCGGGACCCCACGACGGTCACCACGGTCCGGGCAACCTCCGTCCGGGTCTCCGTCGCGACACCGCCACCAGCCGGTTCGGCGCCCGACGACGCCTCGGCGGCTTCCGCCTCGTCGCCCGTCCCGGTCGCCGCCTCCTGGGCCCTGGCCTCCGCCCCGGCGAGCAGCTGCTCCTCCGCCGGGGGGGTGAACATCATGAGGACGATCACACGGACGTAGAAGAACACCGCGACGACGGAGGCCAGCACGCCGACCACCGCGAGCCACCACAGGTCGCCCGCCACGGCCGCGCCGAACGCGCCGAACTTCGCCACGAAGCCCGCGGTCAGCGGGATCCCTGCCATGGAGAGCAGGAACAGCGCGAACGCCGCGGTGAGCCACGGGGCGCGACGCCCCAGGCCCGCCCACTGGGACAGGTGGGTGGCCTCGCCGAGCACCACCCCGTCCTCGCCGTCGGCCCCGTCCGCGCGGCCCGGGACGACCGTGCGCTCACGCACGAGCGTCACCACGCCGAAGGCGCCCACCGTCGCGACGCCGTAGGCGACCATGTAGAAGAGCACCGCCCGGAGGGACTCCAGGTTGATCCCCGCCACCGCGACCAGCAGGAAGCCGGCGTGCGCGATCGACGAGTAGGCGAGGAGGCGCTTGATGTCGGTCTGCACGGCGCCGACCACCGTGCCGAGAGCCATGGTGAGGATCGCGACGACGATCACGACCGTGCGCAGCTGCTCGCCGACCTCCGGCGGCAGGCCGACCACGAGCGTGTACAGCACCTTGACCAGGGCACCGACGGCCGCGACCTTGGTGCAGGCTGCCATGAAGCCGGTGATGGGCGTAGGGGCGCCGGCATAGACGTCCGGCGTCCAGGCGTGGAACGGCACGGCGCCGAGCTTGAAGAGCAGGCCCACCAGCACGAGCAGGATGCCCGCCACGACGAGGACCGTCATGCCGTCGAGCGGCGCGTCGCCGCTCAGGACGCGCCGGATCACACCCGGCTTGTCCTCGTCACCGATCAGCCGCACCGTCCCCGCGAATCCGTAGATCAGGGCGACGCCGAAGATGAACAGCGCGGACGCGAACGCCCCGAGCAGGAAGTACTTGGCCGCGGCCTCCTGCGAGAGCAGGCGCCGACGGCGGGCCGTGGCGCACAGCACGTACAGGGGCAGGGAGAGCACCTCGAGCGCCACGAACATCATCAGCAGGTCGTCGGTGGCGACGAACAGCATCATGCCGCCGGTGGCGAACATGAGGAGCGGGTAGACCTCGGTCTGCTGGAGCCCGGCCCGTCGGGCCAGGTCCTCGTACGAGGTGCCCGGCACGGCGGCCGCCGTCGGCGCGAACGCGTCCTGGCCGCTGGACGTCCGGTCGGCGACGACGAGCGCGCCGAGGAACGCCAGCACCACGATGGTGCCCTGGAGCGCCAGTGCGAAGGGCGTCACCATGACGGTGCCGCCCACCAGGACGTCGGACACGCCCGGCGCCCCGTCCGAGCCCACGATCAGGCCCCAGCGGAGCACGATCAGCACCACCGTGGCGGCCAGCGCCGCCAGGGCGAGCGTGATCTGGGTGGCGCGGCGGACGGCGTCGGGCACGAAGGCCTCGACGAGCACG
Source organism: Antribacter gilvus (assembly GCF_003946865.1). Taxonomy (GTDB): domain Bacteria; phylum Actinomycetota; class Actinomycetes; order Actinomycetales; family Cellulomonadaceae; genus Antribacter; species Antribacter gilvus. The sequence goes on along the minus strand of NZ_QXTH01000001.1, from coordinate 565,585 downwards.
CCGACCACCCCGGCGCCGAGGACCACCAGGAGCGGCGCGAGCGCCGCCCAGTCGATGAGCGGGGCGGTGAAGTCGGGGATCACTGCTCGCTCCCTTCGTTCTCGAGGACCGCGACCACAGACTGGTCGGCGGGTGCGTCCACATACGTGAGCGCGAGCTGGGGCACGAGCCCGAGCACCAGGAGCGCCACCACCAGGGGGGCGGCGACGAGGCGCTCACGGCCCGTGAGGTCGGGCAGGGTCTCCAGGCCGGCGGCCGGGGCACCGGTGAAGATCCGCTGGTACGTGAGGAGCACGTACACGGCGGCGAGCACGACACCGACGATCGCGACGAGCGCGGCGACGGGGGACCCGCCGTACGCGCCGATCAGGACCATGATCTCGCTGGCGAACGTGGCCAGGCCCGGCAGCGACAGCGTCGCGAGGCCGGCCACCAGGAAGGCGCCGGCGAGCACGGGGGTGACCGTGCGCAGGCCGCCGTAGTCGGCGATCAGCTGGCTGCGGGCCGGGTGGCGGGCGATGAGGAAGCCCGCGACCAGGAACAGCGCGCCGGTGGCGAGGCCGTGGTTGAGCATCATGAAGCCCGAGCCCGCCACACCGAGCGGCACGAACGTGAAGATGCCCAGGATGATGAAGCCGAAGTGCGACACCGAGGTGTACCCGATGAGGCGCAGGAGGTCGTCCTGCCCGATCGCCATGACCGCGCCGTAGATCACGCTGATCACGGCGAGCACCACGATCACCGGCGCCGCCCACTGGCTGGCCCCGGGGAACAGGGGCAGGCAGAGGGTCAGCATCCCGAAGGTGCCGACCTTGTCGAGCACGCAGATGAGCAACGTGGAGGTGCCCACGGGGGCGTTCTCCGCGACGTCGGGCAACCAGGTGTGGACCGGGAAGAGCGGCGCCTTGATCGCGAAGGCGAGGAAGAAGCCCAGGAAGATCAGCCGCTCCACCGTGGGGTCGAGGCCGAGGCCGGTGAGGTTCTCGGTGAGGAACGCCTGGTCGGACCGCTGGCCCTGCGCGTCCACCGGCACCTGGAAGTACAGGGCGATGACCGCGGCCAGCATGACGAGGCCGCCGGTGAGCGAGAAGATCAGGAACTTCACCGCGGCGTAGCGCCGCTGCGGCCCCTGGCCGAAGGCGCCGATCATGAAGTAGGCCGGGATGAGCATGGCCTCGAACAGGACGTAGAAGAGGAACACGTCCCGCGCGCTGAACACGGCCACCATGAAGGCCTCGAGCACCAGGATCAGCACCAGGTAGCGGCGCAGGCGGAGGGTGTCACCACCCTGCTCGCGCCAGGCGGCGAGGATCACGAGCGGGACGAGGCCCACCGAGAGCGCCACGAGCAGGAGCCCCACGCCGTCCACGCCGACCGCGTAGGACGCGCCGATCTGCGGGATCCAGGGCACGGTCTGGCCCAGCTGGTGCTCGGCGGCGCGGCTCGTGTCGAACTGCACGAAGGCGGCGACGAGCAGGCCCACCTCGACCAGCGCACCCACGAGCGCCACGAGGCGCGGGCTGGGGGCGCCCGAGCGCGAGCGCCCGCTCGCAGCGGTCACCGCCGCGGCGACGAGCGGCCACGCGATGAGCGCGGTCAGCCACGGGAACATGTCTCCTCCGTTCACTGGGACACCGCCGCGGCGATGCCGGCAACGCCTGCGATCACGAGCACGCCGGTCAGGATCATGGCGGCGTACGAGCGGGCGTAGCCGTTCTGCATTCCGCGGACCTTCTCGCCCACCTGGGTGACGGTCGCCCCCAGGCCGAGCCAGCCGCCGTCGACCACGGCCTTGTCGCCGTAGACGAGCGAGCGGGTCAGGACCTGGCCGGGGAGCATCACGAGCGTCTCGTTGGTGGCGTCCTGGAACAGGTCGCGGCGGGCCGCGCGCGTCAGCAGGCTGCCGCGCGGCGCCGTCACGGGGACGCGGGACACCGCGTACTGGCGGAACGCGAGCAGGGCCGCGCCGATCACCAGGACGTGGGTGAGGATCACGAGCGGCCAGAACGGGATGACCGGCTCGCCGTGCTCGGCGTGCCCCGTCACCGGCTCGAGCCACGTGGTGAACGTGCCGCCCACGGCGAGCAGCCCACCGAGCGCGACCGAGCCGATCGCCAGGATGATCATCGGCACCGTCATCAGCGCCGGGGACTCGTGCGGGTGGTGGTCGTCGTCCCAGCGGCGTTGGCCGCCGAACGTCATGAAGAACAGGCGCGACATGTAGAAGGCGGTGATCGCGGCGCCCACGAGGGCCACCGAGCCGAACAGCCACGCCCGCCAGGGCTGGCCGTCCACAGGGACGAACGCCGTCTCGATGATGCCGTCCTTGCTCCAGAAGCCGGAGAAGGGGAAGACGCCGAGGATCGCGAGCCAGCCGAGGCCCATGGTGATCCACGTGACCGGGAGGAACCGCGAGAGGCCGCCGAAGCGCCGCATGTCCACCTCGTCGTCCATGCCGTGCATCACCGAGCCGGCGCCGAGGAACAGGCCCGCCTTGAAGAAGCCGTGCGTGAGCAGGTGGAAGATCGCGAAGCCGTACCCGACCGGGCCGAGGCCTGCGGCGAGCATCATGTAGCCGATCTGCGACATCGTCGAGGCGGCGAGCGCCTTCTTGATGTCGTCCTTGGCGCAGCCCACGACCGCCCCGAAGATCAGGGTCACCGCGCCCACGCAGACCACCACGAGCTGCGCCGTGGGCGCCGCCTCCAGGATGGGCGCGCTGCGCACCATGAGGTAGACGCCCGCGGTCACCATGGTGGCCGCGTGGATCAGGGCGGAGACCGGCGTGGGGCCGGCCATCGCGTCGCCGAGCCACGCCTGCAGCGGGAACTGCGCGGACTTGCCGCACGCCGCGAGGAGGAGGCAGAGGGCGACGGCGGTCCACGTCGCGGTGCTCGCGCCGACGCCGGAGAGCTCGCCCGCGGCTGCCGGGAGGACGTCCGCGAACTGGACGGAGCCCACGTTCGCGAAGATCAGCGCCATCGCCGCGATGAGCCCCATGTCGCCCACGCGGTTCATGACGAAGGCCTTCTTGGCCGCCACCGCGTTGGGCCGCTTGTGGTCCCAGAAGCCGATGAGCAGGTACGACGCCAGGCCCACGCCCTCCCAGCCCACGAACAGCAGCAGGTAGGAGTCCGCGAGGACGAGCGTGAGCATCGCCGCGACGAACAGGTTGAGGTAGGCGAAGAACCGCCGGCGGTGGGGGTCGTGCGCCATGTACGCCACCGAGTAGACGTGGATGAGGGTGCCCACGAAGGTCACGAGCATCACGAACGTCATCGACAGCGGGTCGAGGCGCACCCCGAGGTCCACGTCGAGCCCGCCCGCGGACAGCCACGTCCACAGGTGGTGGTCGACGACGCGCTCCTCCGCGGGCGTGCTGATCATCGCGAACAGCAGCACGAACCCGGTGACGGCCGCGGCCGTCGACGCGGCCACGCCGAGCCAGTGGCCCCAGCGGTCGGTGGCCCGGCCGCCGAGCAGCAGGACCGCCGCCCCGAGCAGCGGGAAGCCGACGAGCCAGGGCGCCAGCCCTATCACGTTCTCCATGTGCCTCAGCCCTTGAGCAGGTTGACGTCGTCGACCGAGGCCGACCGACGGGTACGGAAGATCGTCACGATGATCGCGAGGCCGACGACGACCTCTGCGGCCGCGACGACCATGACGAAGAACGCGAGCACCTGGCCCGTCACGTCGCCGTGAACACGGGCGAAGGTGACGAAAGCGAGGTTCGTGGCGTTGAGCATGAGCTCCACGCCCATGAACACCACGATGGCGTTCCGGCGCAGCAGCACCGTCGTTGCGCCGATCGCGAAGAGGATGCACGCCAGGACGGCGTAGTTGGTGATCTCCACGTCAGGCCTCCCGGGCCGGCAGGGTCGGCGTGCTGTCGGGGTCCTGCCCGGCGGGCAGCCCGGCGGGCGGGCCGACGGCGTCTCCGCTCGTGTCGGTGCCCACGATCGCGGCCTCGGCGTCGAGGAGAGCGGTCACCGACCGCTCCTGGCCACGGATCCGCAGCACGCGGGGGACGGACTCGGGCACCGGCCGGCCGGCCGGGTCGAGGGCCGGGGTGTCCATCGCGTTGTTCTGCGCGTAGACGCCCGGCGCGGGCAGCGGCGTGAGCGACACGCCCTCGGTGAGGGCGCGGACGCGTGCGTCCGCGGTGGTGCGCTGCGTGCGGCGCGTGGTGAGCTGACGGCGGTGCGTCAGCACCAGCGCGCCCGTCGCCGCGGTGACCAGGAGCACGCCCACGGCCTCCATGGCGAGCACGTAGTCGCCGAACAGGACGCGCGCCAGCGCCACGGGGTTGGTCACCGCGTTGGCCGACTCCAGCCCGACGGGCGACTGGAAGGTCGCCTGCGCGACGACGCCGGTCAGGACCACGGCGAAGCCGAGCCCGAGGAGCACGCCGATCCAGCGCTGGCCCTTGATGGTCTCCGTCAGGGAGTCCGACGCGTCGACGCCCACGAGCATCAGCACGAACAGGAACAGCATCATCACGGCGCCCGTGTAGACCACGACCTGGACGACGCCGAGGAACGGCGCCTCCTGCGCGACGTACATGATCGCCAGGCTGATCATCACGAACACGAGGCACATGGCGGCGTGCACGGCACGGCGCACGAACAGCAGCCCGAGCGCGGCCAGCACCATCAGCGGTGCCAGGACCCAGAAGAGCATCGTCTCGCCGCCCGAGACCTCCAGCCCGGGGGTCATGCCGTCACCTCGCGCGTCTCGCGCCCGTTGCGGACGGAGCCGACGGCGGCCGCACCGGCCGCGCGCTCGGCCTCACCGGGGCCGTGGTCAGGACGGAGCTCGTGCTGCAGCGGAGCCGGGACGGGCGCCGTGCCCGAGGCGACGGCGTCCGCGGCGTCGAGCGTGGGGTCGTCGGGCCGGTGCTCGCGCACCCAGGCGACCTGCGCCGCCGTCGCGCCGACGACGTCCCCGCGGTAGTACTCCGTGGCGGTGGTGCCATCGGCCATGGGGTGCGGGGCCGCGAGCATGCCCTCGGCGAGGGGAGCGAGCAGGTCCTGCTTCTCGTAGATCATCCCCGCGCGGGTGTTGCCCGCCAGCTCGTAGTCGTTCGTCATCGTGAGCGCGCGCGTGGGGCACGCCTCGATGCACAGGCCGCAGAAGATGCAGCGCAGGTAGTTGATCTGGTAGACGCCGCCGTACCGCTCGCCGGGGCTGATGTGCACCGGCACGCCCGAGCCGTCCTGCGGGAGGGCGGCGTTGTCGGCGCCCTCCACGTAGATGGCGTCGGCCGGGCAGGCCCAGGCGCACAGCTCGCACCCGATGCACTTCTCCAGGCCGTCGGCGTACCGGTTGAGCTGGTGGCGGCCGTGGAAGCGTTGCTGCGGCGCCACCTTCGCGCGCGGGTACTGCTCGGTGACGACCGGCTTGAACATCGACGACAGCGTCACCCCGAAGCCCGCGACGGGCGCGAACAGCTCCTTGATCGGCCCTGCCTTGGGCCTGATGGGTTCGTACGTGTCACTCACCGGTGACCCCTTCCTTCTGCAGGTCGTCCGCCTGGTGTTCCTGGTCCGGCTCGTGCTCGAGCGGGGCACGGCGGCCTCGCGGGGACGGCGGAAGCTTCTGGCCGGGCAGCGGCGGGACCGGGTACCCGTCCGCGAACGCGTCGAGCACGGCCGACTCGTCGGGCTTCTCGGGCCTCGCGCGCTCGGGCCAGAGCCAGATCGCGAGGAAGGCGATGCCGCAGACGATCACGATGACGACGAGCGTGTTCTCGAGCGGCACCTCGGCGACCCGGCGGGCCCACTGCATGACGGCCACGACGACGGCGAACGCCAGGGCGACCGGGATGAGCACCTTCCAGCCGAAGACCATGAACTGGTCGTACCGCAGGCGGAGGAGCGTGCCGCGGACCCAGACGAAGACGAACATGACGGCCCAGAGCTTCACCAGGAACCAGAGGATGGGCCACCAGCCCTCGTTCAGCATCCCGTCGCCCAGGGCCGACAACGGCCAGGGGGCACGCCACCCGCCCAGGAAGAGCGTGACGCAGACCGCCGAGACGTTGAGCATGTTGATGTACTCCGCGAGGAAGAACCACGCGAACTTCATCGACGAGTACTCGGTCATGTACCCGGAGACCAGCTCGCCCTCGGCCTCGGGGAGGTCGAACGGGAGCCGGTTGGTCTCGCCGATCATCGAGATCACGTAGACCACGAACGCCGGGAAGAGCGGGATGAACCACCAGAGCGGCGCCTGCGAGGCGACGATCTGCGACGTCGACATCGACCCCGCCATGATGAAGACGCTCACCAGCGCCAGGCCCATGGCCAGCTCGTAGGAGATCACCTGGGCGGTGGACCGCACCGCGCCGAGCAGCGGGTAGGTCGAACCCGACGACCAGCCGCCCAGCACGATCCCGTAGACACCGAGCGAGGCGCACGCCAGCACGTAGAGCACCGCGACGGGGAAGTCCGTGAGCTGCAGGGGCGTGGTGAAGTCCGTGAACGGGATCGTCACCTCGGGCCCGAACGGGATCACGGCGAACACGAGCAGCGCGCAGAACACCGAGATCATCGGCGCCAGCAGGTAGGTCACACGGTCGGCCCGCGTGACGTTGACGTCCTCCTTGAGCAGCAGCTTCATCGCGTCGGCGAGCGACTGGAGCAGGCCGACCGGCCCGTGCCAGTTGGGACCCGGCCGCACCTGCATGCGGGCCACGACCTTGCGCTCGAACCAGATCGCGAACAGCACGCTCGTGAGCAGGAAGACCACGATGAGCACGGCCTTGACCAGCGAGACCCAGATGTTGTCCTGCGAGAAGTCTGCGGCGACCCCGGGGATCATGCCTCGCTCCTCTCCACGCGGACCAGGTCACCGGGAACGGCGCCCAGGGTGTCGTGCACGCGGCAGCCCGCGGAGGCCAGTGGGACCCAGACCACCCCGTCCACCATGTCGGCCACCGCGACCGGCACCGTGACGGAGCCGCGGTCGGTGGCCAGGGTGACCGTGTCGCCGTCGTACACGTCGAACGAGGCGGCGGTGGCCGCCGACATCCGGGCGACCGCGCGCTTGGCCGTGCCGGCGAGGAACGCCTCGCCGTCCTGGCCGCGCGCGTCGTCGAGCATCAGGCGCCAGGACGCGAGGACCGCGTGACCGGGCGCGACCACGGGCGGCTCACCCGCCTCGCCGCCGGGCGCGGTGGCCCGCAGGCCCGTCCAGGGGCCGGGCGCCGCCACCGCGAGGTGCGCCTCGACCGGCGTCGCGGCGCCGAGGGAGGTGCCGAGCTGCGCGGCCAGGACGTCGAGGACGCGGTGGTCGGGCAGCGCGGACGAGTCGAGGGCGGCCGGGAAGGCGCGGACACGGCCCTCCCAGTTCCAGTACGAGCCGGACCGCTCCACGGGGGGAGCCACCGGGAGCACCACGTCGGCGTACCGCGTGGCCTCCGACGCCCGCACCTCGAGGCTGACCACGAAGCCCGCCGCCGCCAGGGCACGGCGCGCGTGCGCCGGGTCCGGGAGGTCCGCGAGCTCGACGCCGCCCACGAGCACGCCGCCGAGCGCGCCCACGGACAGCGCGTCGAGGATGCCGGTGGTGTCGAGCCCGGGCTCCGCGGGGATCGAGGTGCCGGTGAGACCCCAGGCCGCGGCGATCTCCGCGCGCGCCGCCGGGTCGGTGACCGGCCGGCCGCCGGGGAGGAGGTTCGGCAGGAGGCCCGCCTCGACGCCGCCACGCTCGCCCGCACGACGCGGGATCCACGCCAGCCGGGCGCCGGTGGCCTCGGCGAGCGCGAGCGCCGCCGGGTACGCACCCGGTGAGCCCGCGAGCCGCTCGCCCACGAGGATCACCGATCCGGGCTGCGCGAGAGCCTCGATCTCGGGGCCGAGCAGGGCCGAGCCCGCCTCGGGCGGCAGGAGGCCGCCGGTGAGGCGGGTCCGTAGGCCGTCGAGCCACTCGGCCTCGGTGCCGGGCGCTGCTGGCAGCAGCGTGCCGTGCATCCGGTCGAGCCCGCGGGAGGCGTACGGAGCCACGGCGAACACCTTGACGCCGTGACGCTCCGCGCCCTTGCGGAGGCGCAGGAACGTGACCCCGGCCTCCTCCTCGGCCTCCAGGCCGACGAGCAGCACCGCCGGGGCCTTCTCCAGGTCGCCGAAGGTCACACCGACGCCCGTGCCCGCCACGGAGTGGGCCAGGAACGCGGCCTCCTCCGCGGAGTGCACGCGGGCGCGCTGGTCCACGTCGTTGGTGCCGAGCACCGTCCGGGCGAACCGCGACCAGGCGTACGCGTCCTCGACGGTGAGGCGGCCACCGGGCAGCACGCCCACGCCACCGGCCGTGCGCGCGGCCGACAGGCCGTTCGCGGCGACCTCGAGCGCCTCGGCCCAGGAGGCGGGCCGGAGCTCGCCCTTGGTGCCGTCCTCGGCCACGTCCCGCACCAGCGGGGTGGTCACGCGGTCCGGGGCGGACTGCCACGTGAAGGCGAAGCGGTCCTTGTCGGTGATCCACTCCTCGTTGACCACGGGGTCCTCGCCAGACAGGCGGCGCATCACCACGCCGCGGCGGTGGTCCACGCGGATCGCCGAGCCGCACGCGTCGTGCTCGCCGATCCCCGGAGTCGACACGAGGTCGAACGGCCGGGAGCGGAACCGGTACGCCGCGCTGGTGAGCGCACCCACCGGGCAGATCTGCACGGTGTTGCCCGAGTAGTAGGAGGAGAACGGCTGGCCCGACGTGTCGGGGTACGCCTCGCCCACCGGCCGGTCCACGGCCGTGCCGCCGCGCGCGTCGCCGTCGAGCACGTCCACGTCGTAGCGGCCGATCTGCTGCTCCGCGCCGCGGAGCTGCAGGGCGATGAACGTGTCCCCCGCGATCTCCTCGGTGAACCGCGTGCAGCGCTGGCACAGCACGCAGCGCTCGCGGTCGAGGAGGATCTGCGTGGAGATCGTCACCGGCTTGGGGAACCGGCGCTTCACGTCCTGGAACCGGGAGTCGGCGCGGCCGTTCGACATGGCCTGGTTCTGCAGGGGGCACTCGCCGCCCTTGTCGCAGACCGGGCAGTCGAGCGGGTGGTTCATGAGCAGCAGCTCCATGACCCCCTGCTGCGCCTTGTCCGCGACGGGCGACGTGACCTGCGTCTTGACGACCATGCCGGGCGTGGCCTCGAGCGTGCACGACGCCTGCGGCTTCGGCATGGGCCGCAGGTTGCCCTCGCGGTCCGGCGTGGCGACCTCGACGAGACACTGGCGGCACGCGCCCGCGGGGGCGAGCAGCGGGTGGTCGCAGAACCGCGGGATCTGGATGCCGGCCTGCTCGGCGGCGCGGATCACGAGGGTGCCCTTGGGCACCGCGAGCTCCACGCCGTCGACGCTGAACGTGACCAGGTCCGGCTTCTGGACCGGGCCCGGCTCGGCGGCGGCCGGCTTGGGGGTGGTGACGGTCATCGGTGACCTCCGGCGCCGGCGAGAGCCGGCGTGCGTGCTGACTTGGGGGTGTACAGGAACAGGGCGGCGGCGCTCGGGTCGAACGGGCAGCCATGCCCGTCGACGTGCGCCTGGTACTCGTCCCGGAAGAGCTTGATCGAGCTGGTGACGGGCGAGGTGGCTCCGTCACCGAGGGCGCAGAACGCCCGGCCGAGGATGTTGTCGCACAGGTCCAGGAGCAGGTCCATGTCCCCGTCGGTGCCCTCGCCCGTCTCGAGGCGGTGCAGCACCTGCTTCATCCAGTAGGTGCCCTCGCGGCACGGCGTGCACTTGCCGCACGACTCGTGGGCGTAGAAGTCGGTCCACCGGCTGACCGCGCGCACCACGCAGACCGTCTCGTCGAAGATCTGCAACGCGCGCGTGCCGAGCATCGACCCGGCCGCACCCACCGACTCGTAGTCGAGCGGGGTGTCAAGCTGGTCCGCCGTGAAGATCGGCGTCGACGACCCGCCCGGCGTCCAGAACTTCAGCTCGTGGCCCTCCCGCATCCCGCCCGCGAGGTCGAGGAGCTCGCGCAGCGTCACGCCGAGCGGGGCCTCGTACTGGCCGGGCCGCTGCACGTGGCCCGACAGCGAGAACAGGCCGTGGCCCTGCGACTTCTCCGTGCCCATGGCGGCGAACCAGTCGGCGCCGTTCTTGATGATGCCCGGCACGCTCGCGATCGACTCCACGTTGTTGACCACCGTGGGGCGCGCGTACAGACCGGCGACCGCCGGGAACGGCGGCTTGAGCCGCGGCTGCCCGCGGAGCCCCTCGAGCGAGTCGAGGAGCGCCGTCTCCTCGCCGCAGATGTACGCGCCCGCGCCGGCGTGGACCGTGACCTCGAGGTCGTAGCCGGTGCCGAGCACGTCCTTGCCGAGGTACCCGGCGGCGTACGCCTCCTCGACGGCGGCCAGCAGACGCCGGTACACGTGCAGCACCTCGCCGCGCACGTAGATGAACGCGTGGTGGCACCCGATGGCGTAGCTCGTGATGATCACGCCCTCGATCAGGTGCTGCGGGCTGGTCAGCATGAGCGGGATGTCCTTGCAGGTACCCGGCTCGGACTCGTCGGCGTTGACCACGAGGTAGCGCGGGCCGCCGTCGGGCGGAGGCAGGAAGCCCCACTTCATGCCCGTGGGGAACCCGGCGCCTCCGCGGCCGCGGAGGCCGGAGTCCTTGACCGCCTGCACCACGGCGCCCGGCTCCATCGCCAGGGCGGCGCGCAGGCCGTCGTAGCCGCCGGCCGCCTCGTAGGTGCTCAGCTTCCAGGACCGCTCCGCGTCCCACGTGTCCGTGAGGATGGGGGTGAGGGTCATGACTGGCCTCCCTTCCCTGCATCGGGCTTCGCCTCGGGCGTGCCGGGCTTGCCCTCGGGCTGCGTGTCCGACGGCGTGGTGGGCTTGCGCGCGGCCGACGAACCGGCCTCACCCGTCTTCGGCGCTGTCTGGGCGACCGGGGCCGCCTCCTCGGCGGGTGCGGCGGCGGCGTCGGGCGCCGTCCAGCCACGCTCGCGGGCGATCCGGAGGCCCGCGAGGGTCGGGTCGCCCGTGCCGGTGTCCTCGTCGGCGCGGCCGTCGGAGAACCCGGCCAGGACCCGGCTCATCTGCTTGAACGAGCACACCGAGGCGGCGCCACGGGTCGGGGCCACGTCCTCGCCGGCGCGCAGCCGGTCCGCGAGCGCCGTCGCCGACGCGGGCGTCTGGTTGTCGAAGAACTCCCAGTTGACCATCACGACGGGGGCGTAGTCGCAGGCGGCGTTGCACTCGACGCGCTCGAGCGTGATGGCTCCGTCGTCGGTGGTCTCGTCGTGGCCTACGCCGAGGTGGTCGGCCAGCTCGTCGAAGATCGCGTCGCCGCCCATCACCGCGCAGAGCGTGTTGGTACAGACGCCCACGGTGTACTTCCCGTTGGGGTGGCGCTTGTACTGGGTGTAGAAGGTGGCGACCGCGGAGACCTCGGCGGCAGTGATCCCGAGCCGCTCGGCGCAGAACAGGATGCCGTCGCGGCTCACGTAGCCGTCCACCGACTGCACCAGGTGCAGCATGGGCAGCAGCCCGGACCGGGGGTCCGGGTAGCGGTCGGTGATCGCCTGCGCGTCGGCGATCAACTGCGCGAGCGTGCCCTGGTCCAGTCGCTTGTCGTAGCCCGTCCGGGTCGGCTTCGCCGCCCCCGGGCCTACGACCATCGGGTCGGCCGTCATCGGTCCACTCCTCCCAGCACGGGGTCCAGCGACGCGACGGCGACGACGACGTCGGCCACCTGGCCGCCCTCGCACATCACCGAGACGGCCTGGAGGTTGTTGAACGAGGGGTCGCGGAAGTGCGCGCGGTAGGGGCGCGTGCCGCCGTCGGACACGACGTGGACGCCCAGCTCGCCGCGCGGGTGCTCCACCGTCTGCCAGGCCTGGCCTGCGGGGACGCGGAAGCCCTCGGTGACCAGCTTGAAGTGGTGGATCAGGGCCTCCATGGAGGTACCCATGATCTTCCGGATGTGCTCCAGGGAGTTGCCCTGGCCGTCGCCGCCGATCGCGAGCTGCGCGGGCCACGCGATCTTCTTGTCGGCGACCATCACCGGCGCGCCCGCGGAGGCGTCGAGGCGGGCGAGCGCCTGCTCCACGAGCCGCATCGACTGGTAGCACTCCTCGATGCGGAGCACTGCGCGGGAGTAGCAGTCGGCGGCCGTGTCGGTCGGCACGTCGAAGTCGTAGGTCTCGTAGCCGCAGTACGGCGCCTGCTTGCGCACGTCGTACGGCAGGCCGGTGGACCGGAGGACCGGGCCGGTGATGCCGAGCGCCATGCAGCCCGCGAGGTTCAGCGCGCCCACGTCCACGAGGCGGGCCTTGAAGATCGGGTTGGCGATCATGAGGTCGGCGAGCTGGCCCAGGTAGCCGCGGACGCGCTCCATCGCGGGCCGCGCCTGTGCCGCGAAGTCGTCGGGCACGTCGATGGCGACGCCGCCCGGGCGGATGTACGCGTGGTTCATGCGCAGGCCGGTCACCGCCTCGAAGAGCCGCAGGATCTCCTCACGGGCGGTGAACGCGACGGTCATCACCGTGGTGGCGCCCATCTCGTTCCCGCCGGTGCCCAGGCAGATCAGGTGCGACGAGATCCGGTTGAGCTCCATCATCAGGACCCGGATCTCCGACGCGCGCTCCGGCACGTCGTCCGTGATACCGAGGAGCCGCTCGGTGGCGAGGCAGAAGGCCGCCTCCTGGAACAGGGGCGCCACGTAGTCCATGCGGGTGCAGAACGTGGTGCCCTGCGTCCACGTCCGGTACTCCATGTTCTTCTCGATGCCCGTGTGCAGGTAGCCGATGCCCGCGCGGGCCTCGGTCACCGTCTCGCCGTCGATCTCGAGCATGAGTCGCAGCACGCCGTGCGTCGACGGGTGCTGGGGACCCATGTTGACGACGATGCGCTCCTCGCCCACGGCCTCGCGGGCGATCTCGTCCCAGTCGCCGTCGCCGAACGCCTCGAAGGCGCGGACGGTCGAGGCCTGGTCGTCGTCGGCGCCGCGGGTCGCGTGAGGGGTAGCAGTGGGTGCACTCACGAGTAGGACCTCCTCGTGTCCGGCGGGGGCACGGTGGCCCCCTTGTACTCGACGGGGATGCCGCCGAGGGGGTAGTCCTTGCGCTGCGGGTGACCCACCCAGTCGTCGGGCATCTCGATGCGGGTCAGCGCGGGGTGGCCGTCGAAGATCAGGCCGAAGAAGTCGTACGTCTCGCGCTCGTGCCAGTCGTTCGTGGGATACACGCTCACCGTCGACGGCATGTGCGGGTCGGCGTCCGGCGCGGCCACCTCGAGGCGCAGCCGGCGCCCGTGCGTGATCGACACCAGGTGGTACACCGCGTGCAGCTCCCGGCCCGTCTCGTGCGGGTAGTGCACGCCCGAGACCCCGAGCGACATCTCGAAGCGCAGGTCCTGGTCGTCGCGCAGCGCCTGGCAGACCGGCACCAGGTGCTCGCGGCGCACGTACAGCGTCAGCTCCACCTGCGGCGCGTCCGGCGTCGTGGCGCCGTGGCGGTCGACGACGACCTTCTCCACCGCGTCGTCGTACGCCAGGCCGCCCTCGGCCAGGACCTCCGCGAGGACGTCCACGACCTCGTCGAACCAGCTGCCGTACGGGCGGGCCGACGGACCGGGCATGACCACAGGGGCCACCAGGCCGCCGTAGCCGCTCGTGTCTCCGGAGTCGCCCACGCCGAACATGCCCTTGCGGACCTCGACGACCTCCAGCTGCGTGGCCCCGGCGGGAGGCGCGACGACCTCGCCGCCCGGGCCGCCGCCGTCGGGCACAGACGCACCGCTCATCGCAGGAGCCCCTTCATCTCGAACGTGGGCGTCGCCTCCAGCGCGGCGGCCTCGGCCGCGGCCGCCGCCTCGCGGCGGTTCACGCCGAGCGGCGCCTGCTGGATCTGGTCGTGGAGCGCGAGGATCGCGTTGATCAGCATCTCCGGGCGCGGCGGGCAGCCGGGCAGGTAGATGTCGACCGGGAGGATGTGGTCCACGCCCTGGACGATCGCGTAGTTGTTGAACATGCCGCCGCTGCTCGCGCACACGCCCATCGAGAGCACCCACTTGGGCTCGCTCATCTGGTCGTACACCTGGCGCACCACCGGAGCCATCTTCTGGCTCACGCGGCCCGCGACGATCATCAGGTCGGCCTGGCGCGGCGAGGCGCGGAACACCTCCATGCCGAACCGGGACAGGTCGTACCGCGGCGCGCCGGCGGCCATCATCTCGATGGCGCAGCACGCCAGGCCGAACGTGACCGGCCACAGCGACGCCTTGCGGAGGTAGCCGGCGAGATCCTCGATCGTCGTCAGCAGGAAACCTGATGGAGCTTCTTCGACACCCATTGCGCTTCCTTACTCGCGGCGCCTTTCCGGCGCCGCACTAGTCAGACCCAGTCGAACCCGCCGCGTCGCCACTCGTAGACGAACGGGACGGTGATCAGCGCCAGGAAGCCCAGCATGGCCACGAGCCCGAACGTCGCGAGGGTGGTGAAGTCGACCGCCCACGGATAGAGGAACACCACCTCGATGTCGAAGACGATGAACGTCATCGCGACGAGGTAGTACTTGATCGGCAGGCGCCCGCCGCCCGTGGCGTGCGGCGTCGGCTCGATGCCGCACTCGTACGCGTCGAGCTTGGCGCGGTTGTAGCGCTTGGGGCCGATCACGGCGCTCGCCGCGACCCCGCCCAGCGCGAGGACTGCCGCCACGGCCATCAGGACCAGGACGGGGACATAGGGGTTGGTCATGCTCGGATCTCCCTCATGAACGAGGCACCACCCTGGTGAGCCCGGCGATCACGCGGTCGATCCAGTCGCCGCCGCGGGGCTCGTAACAGTCGGACAAGAGCTTGAGCGTGAACTGCATGACGACCTTGCGGGGAAGGCCGTACCGGACGCACACCCGCATCACCTCGGGGTGCTCGATGAGCCGCACGAACCAGCGGCCCAGCGTGTAGTAGCCGCCGAGGTCCGCACGCATGCGGTCGGCGTACGTGGCGAGGGCGGCCTCGCGGGCCGCCCCGGTGTTCTTGACCCGGGCCTGGACGATGGCGTCCGCGGCGACGCGGCCCGCCTGCAGCCCGTACGCGATGCCCTCGCCGTTGAACGGGCTCACCATGCCCGCCGAGTCGCCCGCGAGGAGCACCCCGTCGGAGTACAGCGGCCCGCGGTTGAAGCCCATCGGGAGGGCGGCGCCGCGGACAGGGCCCGTGGCCGCTTCCGGGCTGATCTCCCAGCCCTCGGGCGCGCTGTTGCGCAGCCACGTGTCCTGGAGGCGGCGGTAGTCGATGCTCGCGGCGGACTGGCGGGCGGGCGTGGAGTGGACGCTGCCCAGCCCCACGTTGGCCGTGCCGTCGCCCAGCGGGAAGATCCAGCCGTAGCCGGGCAGGAGGTCGCTCTTGCCCGGAGCGCCCGACCACAGCTCCAGGTGCGACTCCATGAACGGGTCCTCGTGCCGCGGCGTGCGGTAGTAGGCACGCACCGCCGTGCCCATCGGGCGGTCGTCCCGGCGCGAGATGCCCAGGCTCGTGGCGAAGCGGGAGCTGACACCGTCCGCCGCGACCACCACGGGGGCGCGGAGCTCGCGCGGCTCGCCGTCGGCCCGCCCGCCCGTGTCCAGCCCCTGCACGACGACGCCGGTGACCCGGCCGGTGCGCTCGTCACGGACGGGGCCCGTGACCTTGGTGCGCTCCAGGAGCTTGGCCCCGCTCGCCTGCGCGTGCTGCGCCAGCGTGTGGTCCAGCGTCATGCGGGAGCGGGCCAGCCCGTACCCGGGGTAGCTCGTGAGGTCCGGCCAGTCGAGCTCGTAGCTGCGGCCCCCGCCGTGGACCCGGAGGCCGCGGTTGCGGATCCAGCCGTCCTCGGCGCGGGTGGCCACGCCCATGCGGGCCAGCTCGGCGACCGCTCGGGGCGTCAGACCGTCGCCGCAGATCTTGTCGCGGGGGAACTCGCCCTTCTCCAGGAGCAGCACGTCGAGGCCTGCGGCCGCGCACCAGTGCGCGGCGGACGAGCCGGCGGGGCCGGCGCCCACCACGATGACGTCCGCGTCGTCGCGGGATCCTGCTCGCACGTGCTCACCCCCAGGTCGTGAACTCGTCGCTTGCTGACAAGGGCCTTGTGAACCCTGTCACAACACCGTCACCCTAGCCACACAGACGGGGGTTTCACCACCAAGGCTGTCCTAACCTCGCGCCGGGACTTTTCGGGCAGCACGAACACGCCCCGTGTGCGGTGCCGCCACGCGCCGCGTGATCGGTAGAACGTCGCATGATCGGCAGTTCGAGCTGCCGATCATGCGACGTTCTACCGATCACGCGAGCTGGTGTGGCGCGAGCGCGGCGCGAGCAGGGCGCGGGCGTCAGGCCGGGCGGAAACCCCGGTGGAGCGCCACGATCCCGCCCGAGACGTTCCGGTAGGCGACCCGCTCCCAGCCGGCGCCGAGCATCAGGCGGGCGAGCGCCTCCTGGTCGGGCCAGGAGCGGATCGACTCGGTGAGGTACTCGTAGGAGCCGCGGTCGGTGCTCACGGTGCGGGCCAGCACGGGCAGCACCCGCAGGAAGCCCTCGTGGTAGGCCATCCGGAACGGTACCCACGTGGGCGTGGAGAACTCGGCGATGACGATCCGACCGCCGGGCCGCACGACCCGCAGCATCTCGCGGAGCGCGGCGCTCGTGTCGACCACGTTGCGCAGGCCGAAGCTGATCGTCGCGGCGTCGAAGCTGGCGTCGGCGAACGGCAGGCTCGTCGCGTCGCCCGCGACGAACGGCAGGTCGGGGCGTCGTTCCTTGCCGACCCGGAGCATCCCGATCGAGAAGTCCGACGGCACGACGTACGCGCCGCCGTCGGCGAACGGCTCGGAGCTGGTACCGGTGCCGGCGGCGAGGTCGAGGACCCGTTCGCCGGGCATCGCGGCGACGGCGTCGACGGTGAGCCTGCGCCAGCGACGGTCCTGGCCCAGGGAGATCAGGTCGTTGGTGAGGTCGTAGCGGCGGGCGATGCCGTCGAACATCGACGCGACCTCTGCGGGCTTCTTCTCCAGGCTTGCACGCGACATGGCCCGATCTTTCCACGCCTGGCGGGCCCCGTCCGTCCCGCCGCCCGCCCGCGGACGTCCGCGTGTGAGGCTGGCCACGGGCGTCCGGCGAGGCTCCCGCGCCGACCTATCCTGAGGAGTGATGACCGCACTGCCCGCCGGCGTGAGCACGCCGCACCTCGACACGTCCCCCGTGGACGCCACGCTCGTGGTCCGCACCGTCCCGATCGATCTCGGCGACGGGCTCACCGCCCTGACCGACCTGCTTCCCGACACCCGGCCGCTCGCCTGGGTGCGCCGCGGCGACGGCCTCGTGGGCTGGGGCGAGGTGCTGCGGCTCGAGACGGTAGGCCCCGGCCGGTTCGCCGACGCCGAGGACGCCTGGCGGACGGTCCTGGGCCGGGCCGTCGTGATCGACGACGTCGGCCTCCCCGGCACCGGGCCGGTGGCGTTCGGCTCGTTCGCGTTCGACGACACCGAGCCCGGCGACGAGGACGAGGACCCCGCGCGTCCCGGCGGCGTCCTCGTGGTCCCGGAGGTGGTGGTCGGCCGCCGCGGCGCGGTGGCGTGGCTCACCGTCGTCTCGCGCCTCGACGACGCCGCCCCCGCCCCGGGCGCGGCGCTCCTCGAAGCCATGCCGCGCACGCCCGTCACCTCTCCCGGGCACGTCACGGTGTCCGACGGCGCCGTCGCCGCCTCCGACTGGCCGGAGGTCGTCGCCGAGGGCGTCGCCCGGATCCGGGCCGGCGAGCTGGAGAAGGTGGTGCTGGCGCGGGACGTCCTGGCGCGCGCCGAGCGGCCCGTGGACCCGCGGTTCCTCCTGGGCCGCCTCGCCACCGCCTACGAGGCCTGCTGGACGTTCAGCGTCGCCGGGATGGTGGGCGCCACGCCCGAGCTGCTGGTCCGGAGCGAGAAGGGCCTGGTGACGTCCCGTGTGCTCGCCGGGACGATCGGCCGGTCCGCCGTCGACGGCGGACCGGAGGGCGACGCGGACCTGCTGCGGGCGGCCCAGCTCGCACGGTCCTCGAAGGACCTGGAGGAGCACGAGTACGCCGTGGCGTCGGTCGCCGCGGCGCTCGAGCCGTTCTGCACGTCGATGAACGTGCCCGAGGCGCCGTTCGTGCTGCACCTCCCCAACGTCATGCACCTCGCCACCGACGTCACGGGCGTGCTGGACCAGGCGGGCGACCAGGCGCCGTCGTCCCTCTCGCTGGCCGCCGCCCTGCACCCGAGCGCCGCCGTGTGCGGCACGCCGACGCTCGCGGCGCGGGCTCTGATCCGCGAGATCGAGGGCCTGGACCGGGCACGGTACGCGGGCCCGGTGGGCTGGCTGGGCGCCGACGGCGACGGCGAGTGGGGCATCGCCCTGCGCTCGGCGGAGCTGTCGGCGAGGGACCCCCGGCAGGTCCGGCTGTTCGCGGGCTGCGGCATCGTCGCGGCGTCGGACCCGCTGGCCGAGCTCGCCGAGTCCGAGGCGAAGCTGGAGCCGATGCGCCACGCGCTGGGAGCCTGAGCGGGGTCAGCCGGTCCAGACCTGCTCGCGGAAGCTGCGCCACACCTGGACGTCCGACGTCGCGCCGACCAGACCCATCTGCGCGTCGACCAGACCCAGCAGGATCTCGACGACGGACGCACCGGCCACGATCTTCTGCGCCAGCTCCAGCAGGTCCGTCCCGTCCGGCAGGTCCGCGTGGAGCGACGACACGTACATCTGCACGTTCCCCCGCAGCTCGACCGCGCCCGCGTCCGTCTCGGTTCCGGCGGCCTTGCCGGCGAGCCCCGGCCCGTCGTCGTACGCGTAGGTCTTGAGCCAGAAGCCGTCGACGGTCAGCTCGCTCGCGGACAGCCGCAGCACGTCCCGGCGCCCGTCGCCGTTCGGGTCGCCGCCCGTGACCGGCACGTTGTCCAGGCCGATCCCCGTCAGGCCGGTCAGCGGGTGGAGGTCGCGGCTCCGCAGGTCACCTGGCAGCGAGTAGGTGTTCGCGTCGTTGCGCTCACCACAGTCGCCCGGCAGGAGCACGTTCAGGTCGAACGTGCCGCCGAACTCCAGCGTGACGCACTCCCCGAGCTCCAGCTGGAAGGCCTCGGTGACGACCTCGGGCGCCTCCTCGGCCTGGATCTCGCCGTCCTCGCCGACGACCTCGCCGATCCCGACGGCTTCCTCTGCGGTGAGCCCGTCGACCACGCCCTCCACCGCGTCACCGACGCCGTCCACGACGTCGCCGACGGGGTTCTCACCGGCCCCTGGCGTCGTTCTCGCCGAGGGCGATGGCGAGGCCGACGCCGTCGGTGCCGGTGTCGGAGTCGGAGTCGGAGTCGGTGACGGCGTGGGGCAGGTGATGATCGGGAGCCAGTCGATCGGGTCCCAGCAGGTGGCCGCAGGCAGGGGAGCCGCCGCCAGACCCTGCGTCGCGAGGGCGCCTGCCAGGACCACTGCTGCCGAGCGCTCCCCTGCGGTGCGGCGCCGGCCGACACCCGGCTCAGGGGGCGACTCCTGCCGTGGCGCCCAGGAGATCGCCACCAGGCCGCCCGCCACGCCGAGGGCGAAGCCGACGAACCAGCCGCCGAGGTTGAGACCCGCGAGCGAGTAGACCGCGGTGGCGAGCGCGACCACGCTGTAGAAGACCCGCTGCGCGGGCATGAGCAGCATCAGCACCCCGGCGGCGACGAGCACCACCGGGATGATGACGGCCTGGAACCCCGTCACGAGGAACTCGAGCCGGAGGTAGCCCAGGTCGATCGGGCCCGCCAGCAGCATCTCGAGGCCGGACAGGACGATCAGCACGCCCCCGACGAACGGGCGCTGCAGGCGCCAGGACCGGAAGTCCTGGCGCCTCGCAGCGAACCGCTCACGCGGCCCGGCGCGTCCGACGCGGGTCCGGCCCCCCGGGCTCAGAAGCACTCCGTGCCGTCCGTGACCTGGAGGTGGAGGTCCGTCAGCTTGAAGGTGGAGGCCGACGTGCTCCAGGACTCCTGCTGCAGGCCGTCGATGACGATCTTGTCCGAGTCCATCGCGAAGTCGCCCTGGTCGCCCTTGACGGCCGTGTTGACGGTCGAGGCGTCGACGCCGATCCGGATGTTCGAGAAGGTCGCCGTGCCCTTGAGGTCGGTCATGGCGATCTGGAGGTCGCTGGCCTCGGCGGGCTTGCCCGGCGCGGTGCCCGCGTTGATGAGCAGGCCGACCTTGCCGAGCTCGGTGTCCATGACGATCGACTGGCAGAGGTTCGCCAGCGTGGCGCTCTTGATGTTCGCGATCGCGACCGGGTGCACGAGGTCGGGCGCCGGGTTCGAGGTGCCGCCCTTCTCGTAGGCGACCCCTGCGTACTGCGAGAATCCGGTGCCGTCCAGCGTCGTGGCGCTGATCTTGAACGGCACGTTCGAGATCGCGAACGACACGGGCACGGCGCCCTGGGCGACACCGCCCCCGAGCACCGCGGTGGCGATCGCGACAGGTACGGCGGCGAGCAGGACGCGGCGGGCGCGCGTCCGCGTGAACGAGCTCAGTTCCATGTGTCTCCCCCTCGGAAGCACGGCGACGACTCCTCTGTCGTCTTTGCGTGCGAAAGTACCCGCCTTACTGACTCAGCGTCAATTGTCCGCGCCGGGCCTGGTCGGCGGCGTGGCCGATATGCTCGGCGCATGGCAACCGGCCGGCGTACCCGACTCCGTCCCGAGGAGCGACGCAACCAGCTCGTCGCGCTCGGCGTAGCGACCCTGGCCGACCGCGCGCTCGCGGACGTCACCGTCGAGGAGATCGCCGCTGAGGCGGGCGTCTCGACCGGGCTCGTCTACTACTACTTCGGCTCCAAGAACGGCCTCCACCAGGAGATCGTCCGGCGAGCGCGGGACTCGATGCTGCACGCCTCGGAGCCCCGGGAGGATCTCCCGCCGATCCCCCGCCTGCGCGACACGCTGACACGGCTGGTCCGGTACGTGCGCGAGCACGGGCCCACCTTCTACTCCCTCGTACGGGGTGCCGCGAGCGGCGACGAGGAGGTCCGCGCGGTCATCGAGGACGCCCGGCGCGAGCAGACTCAGCGCGCCCTCACCGGGATGCTCCAGCTCGGGGCCCCGGACACGCAGCTGGTGCACATCGCCGTGCGGTCGTGGGTGGCCCTCGCCGAGCAGACCCTCGTGGACGGCGGCATCGGCACCGACCTGCCCGCCGAGGAGCTGGTGCGCTACCTCGAGCACAGCCTGCTGGCCGTCGTCGGCGCTGCGGAGCCCGGGTCGGCCGCGGCGCTGGTCGAGGCCGCCGTCGCGGGCGGCACGGGGCGCGGCGACAGTCTCGGGTCCGTGCCCGCCGACCAGTCGGTGCCCAGCCGGGCCTGAGCGGGACCGCTCAGGCCGCTCGGCCTGCTAGAGCACCTTCACGAGGAGCAGGCAGGGGTTGTCGGGCCAGAGGTCGGGGAACTCCTCCACGGGCACGAAGCCGCACGCCTGGTAGAACGCCCGCGTCCGGTCGTACCCCTCGGGGTCCGGCTGGGAGGGGCCGAGCGTCTTCACGCTGAGCAGCCGCACGCCCTGCGACCGCAGGTCCTCCTCCACCTGGGCCAGGAGCGCGCGCCCGATGCCCGTGCGGTGCCGCGCCCGGCGTACCGCGAGGAGGAACACCTCCGCACTCGTCGGGTAGCGGTGGTTCAGCAGCAGGATGCCCTGGGCGTCCTGGACCTCCACGCTCGGTGCCGGGAGGACTGCGGGCGCCAGCAGCGGCGCCGTCGTCGCCACCGGGAGCGGGGCGCCGACGAGGGAGGGCGCGGGCGCCGTCGTCGGCACCAGGAACGGCGCGACCGGGAGAGGCGCGACCGGGAGCGGGGCGGAGAGCCTCGCGGGGCACCCGGTCGCGGACGGTCGACGACGGCTTCACGGCGCGTGCCGTCTCGGACGCGCGGGAGACCTCGGCCACCTGGAGCCCTGCGCACTCACCGGGGGAGGTGGTCGCCACGTAGTTGACGTAGCGGTCGGCCGCCTCCACGTACTCGTGCGTGTACCTCTCCGAGCCGAACCACTCGGGCAGCTCGGCGAGGATGTCATGGGCGACGTCGGACCGGCCGAGCGTCCGCACGACGGTGAACGACGCAGTCACGGGCACAACGTATCCCCGCGATCGGCGCTTCACACGGTGAAGGTGAGGTTCGCCACTAATGTGCTTTTTCTACCCGGAGTGGCGCGGGGCGTGTCGCTGTGGGTACGCATCTGGTCGCCGTCCGGGCTCCGAAGGCACCCTATGCGTACCCACAGCGCGGCGCAGCGCGCCGGGGGTGAGGTGGGTGGGCCTCAGCCCTCCGGGAGCAGGTCCCGCAGCCAGTCCGGGATGTTGTCCGGGAGCGTCGGGTCGCTGCCCGAGCCGCTCCCCTGGTCGGAGCCGGAGCCGGAGCCGGAGCCCTGGTCCGGCTCCGGCTGCTGCTGCGTCGGCGCGTCCTCGCGGACCGCGAGCGTCACCTCGACCTGCTCGGCGGCGCCGTCGCGCACGACGGTGATCGTCACAGTGTCCCCCGCCGACCGCTCGCGCACGTAACCGGTCAGCGACTCCGCACCGTTCACGGGGTCCTCGTCGAACGCGACGATGACGTCGCCCGCCTGGAGGCCCGCCGCCTGCGCGGGCGAGTCGGCGCTCACCTCCTCGACCTGGGCACCCCGGCGCGTGACGTCGTCGGCGGTGGCGGTGCCGTCGGTCATGGAGACCCCGAGGAAAGCGTGCTCGGCGGTGCCGTCCTCGACGAGCTGGTCGCCGATGGAGCGCGCCAGGTTGACCGGGATCGCAAAGCCGAGCCCGATCGACCCGCCCTGGCCCCCGAGACCGCTCGACAGCGTCGCGATCGACGACGTGATGCCGATGACCTGGCCCGACGCGTTGAACAGCGGCCCGCCGGAGTTCCCCGGGTTGATGGCCGCGTCGATCTGGATCGCGTTGGTCACGACCTGGTCGCCGCCGTCCTCGCCGCTCGCCGTCACCGGCCGGTCGAGGGCCGACACGATGCCCGTCGTGGCGGTGTTCGCCAGGCCCAGCGGGTTGCCGACCGCGAGGACCGGCTCGCCCACCGCGACGGCGTCCGAGTCGCCGAAGGACGCGGGTTCGAGGTTCTCCGGCGCGTCCTGCAGCTGGACCACCGCGAGGTCGGTCGTCGGGTCGGTGCCCACGATCTCGGCCTCGAAGACGCGGCCGTCGGTCAGCGTGACCTGCACGGTCCCGTTCGCCGCCCCGGCGACCACATGGTTGTTCGTCAGGATCCGGCCGTCGGCGTCGAGGATCACGCCCGACCCCACCGAGCCCCCCGCCTGGCTCGCCACCTGGATCGCGACGACGGACGGCGCCACCGCGGAGGTGACCGCGGGCCAGTCCGGGTTCTTCACGTTCGAGCTCGACACCGGGGCGCTGTCGGTCTCCCGTGTGCCGACCGCGGCGAGCGAGGCGCCCGCCGAGCCGTCGTCGGACGCGGTCAGGATCCCGGCCGTCCCGGCGCTCGCGAGCACCGCGGCCACGGCCGCGACGCTCACCAGGGGGGCCCAGCCGCGCCGCTTGCGCGTCGTGGTCGCCTCGCCCTCCGGGTCCTTCGGCGCCAGCGAGTAGGGGTTGGCGTAGGGGGCCGACGGCGGACGAGGCGCCCCGGGCGCGCCCGTCGCCCCGGGTGCGGGGTCCGCGGGCTGCGGGGGCTGGACATGCTGGACCTGCCCGGCGGGTACGTGCTGGACGGGCGGGGCGACCGGCTCGACGGGCACGACCGGCGGGATCTGCTGGGTCTGCTCCGTCGCGGGCACAGCGGCGGAGCGAGCCTCCTGCGCCGGCGTCTGGGGAAGCTTCTGCGTCACCTGAGCGTCCCGCACGTCCTGCGGGTTCTCAGGCTGCTCGGCCGGCTGCTCGGGCCGGGGCGTCTCGGGGTTCTGCTCGGTGCTGTTCACGGTGACCCTCCTCGGTGTCTGAGAACAGTGGACACCCTGGGGCTGACGTCATCCTTGAACGAACCTGAGAGTTCGCTGCAGATGCCGCAGACGAAAGAACCGGCCGACGGAGGACCGGCGGAGCCTCCAGCGGCTCCACTCCATCCTCCGTCGGCCGGTTGCCGCTCGCCGGTTCGCCGCTTCGCCGAGGCAGTTCCTCCGTCGGACGAAGTCACTGCCTCGGCAGGGTGGCGCGCACCGCGGCCTGGACCCGGGCGGCCAGGTCGCGGGAGCGGGCCAGCCGGTCGGACCGGGGGACCCGCACCTCCAGCACCTGGATCCCCGGCGAAGGCTCCGCGAGGGCGCGCTGCAGGTCGTCGAGGTCCTTGACGAGCTGGTGCTCCACGCCGTAGCCGGCGCAGAGCCGGCCGAGGTCAGCGCCGTGCGGGGTGCCGAAGACCCGCTCGAACGTCGCGGCCCCGGCGGCGGACGCCTCCGCGAGAGCGCCGTGCTCGAGGGTCGCGAAGATGGACCCGCCGTCGTCGTTCACGACCACGAGCTGGAGGTCGACCGGGGGCTCGCCGGGTCCGCGGAGCAGGCCGCCCGCGTCATGCAGGAAGGTCAGGTCGCCCAGGAGCGCGCGCGTCCGCCGGCCCTGGCGTGCGGCGGCGAGGGCGACACCGACCGCCGTCGACACCATCCCGTCGATCCCGGCCAGCCCTCGGTTCGCGAGCACCGCCGGGGACGCCGGGTCCCGTTCGGGGAGCGGGTCAAGTTCAGGGCCCGAGTCGGCGTCCGAAGCCGGGTCCGAGTCGGCGTCCGAGCCGGGGAGCGAGCCCGGGGCGAGCGCGGGGCCGCGCACCGGATCGAGGCCGAGCACCGGATCGAGGCCGAGCACCAGGTCGAGGTCCCGCACCGGGTTCGACGAGCCGACCACGAGGACGTCGTCGACCCGCTGCGAGGCGGCGACGGCACGGGCCACCGAGAGCGCGTCCGGCTCGCCGGCCGCGCCGGGCCCCGCGATCGCCCCGGCGAGCGCGCCCGCCGCGGCCCTGCCCGCCTCCTGCCACCGGTGGAGAAACCCGGAGTCGGTCCCTTGTCGCGGCGTCGGTCCGTCTGTCGACCGACCCGGCGACAAGGGACCGACGCCGCCCGCGTCCGCCTCGCCGAACCACTCCGGCGCCAGCCCGGGCACCACGAGCGTGGCGTTGCGCGCGGCGTCGGGCCACGGGGCACCGCCCGGCGCAACCACGGTCACCGCGACCCCCGGCCGCCCGAGGAGCTGCTGCACGGGGCGGGACAGCGTGGGCCGCCCGAGCACCACGACCTGCTCGATCTCGCCCGCGAGCTCCTCCACGCCGAGCACCAGGCGGTACGCGGCCACGGCGTTCGGCCCGCCCCGGGACCCCGACGACGGCTCCGCGAACAGCGGCCACCCCTGCGCCTCAGCGAGCCGCCGGGCGTCGGCTCCCGCGCCGTCGCCGGCCACCACGACCGTCCGCGCAGGGTCGCCAGGAAGGGCCGGGCCGGCGGTGTGCCGCACCTCGGCCGAGGCGACGGCGACGCGCTGGAACTGGTCAGCGGTTCCCTGCGGACCGGGGCCGACGGCGGTGTCGGGCACCCCTGATGTGCCCTGCCGCGCACCGCCCGAGGCGAGGTCCCCGCCCGGGCCGGCCGGTTCGCCGTCGGGCAGCGGCGGCTGGAGCGGGTCCCGGTACGCGAGGTTCAGGTGCACGGGGCCGGGGAACCCGGTCCGCGAGCCGAGCGCCGCGGAGACCGCGCGGGCGACGACCATGGCGAGGTCGCGGGCCTCGCCCGGGCGGCGGTCGGGCGCGGGGACGTCGACGGCGAAGCGGACCGAGCCGCCGAAGATCCCCACCTGGTCGGTGGTCTGGGACGCGCCGGTGCCGCGCAGCTCGTGGGGGCGGTCCGCGGTGAGCAGGACCAGTGGCACGCCCGTGTGGTGCGCCTCGAGCACGGCGGGGTGCAGGTTGGCCACGGCGGTCCCGGACGTGGTCACCACGGCTACCGGCCGCCCGACGCCGGACCCCCCGCCCCGCGGTGCCGCCGACCCGCGCGACAGCCCGAGCGCGAGGAAGCCCGCGGTGCGCTCGTCGACGCGGACGTGCAGTGTCAGCGCCCCGGCGTCGGCCGCGGCGGCCAGCGCGTACGCGAGGGGCGCCGACCGCGAGCCGGGGGCGAGGACGACGTCGTGCACCCCGAGCGCGACCAGGTCGGAGACCAGGGCCCTGGCCGCCGCGACGGACGGGGGCACCGCCGCGCCGCCGTCGGGGAGCCCGTTCACCGGGCGCCGTCCAGGATCGCGGCGAGTCGGGCGTAGCGGGCGAGCCAGGCGTCGCGCGCCTCGGGGCCGGCGGCTGCGGCCGCGAGCGCCGCCGGGTCCGGGGCGACCGCCCGCACGGGCAGCGCGCCGTCGACGGGGAGGAGCGGCGCGGCGGTGACGTCGCGCAGCAGCAGCTGCGACGTGGCGAGGCCGCACGCGTACGGGAGCCGGGGGAGCGCGGCCGCGAGCGCCACCCCGGCCGCGAGCCCGACGGAGGACTCCAGCGCCGACGACACGACGACGGGCAGCCCCACCTGCTCCGCCAGGTCGAGGCAGGAGCGGACGCCGCCGAGGGGCTGGACCTTGAGCACGACGATGTCGGCGGCCTCCTCGCGGACGACCCGCATCGGGTCCTCGGCTCGGCGGATCGACTCGTCGGCGGCGATCAGGACGTCCTGCTTGCGGCGGAGGAACGCGAGGTCCTCGACGGCGGCGCACGGCTGTTCGGCGTACTCCAGGCCGCCCGCGGCGCGGTCGAGGACGGGGAGCCGGTCGAGCGCCTCGTCGAGGGTCCAGCCGCCGTTGGCGTCGACCCGGATGGCGCCGTGCGGCCCGAGCGCCTCGCGGACCGCTTCGAGCCGTGCGGCCTCGGCGGCGACGGGCTCCAGCTCGCCCGCGGGGGATCGCTGCGCCACCTTCACCTTGGCGGTGCGGCACCCGCCGGACGCGAGGACGATCTCGCGGGCCCGGTCGGGTCCGACGGCGGGAACGGTGACGTTGACGGGCACGGTGTCGCGGACCGGCGCGGGCCACCCGAGCGTCGCGGCCTCGCGGGTGGCACGGAGCCAGGTGGCGGACTCGGCGTCGTCGTAGTCCCAGAACGGGGAGAGCTCGCCCCAGCCTGCGTCGCCGCGCACGAGGAGCCCGTCGCGGACGTCGATCCCGCGGAACCGGGTGCGCAGCGGCGTGGACCAGACGACGGGATCACCCAGGAGAGGCACCCCTCCAGGCTAACCTCGGCCGCGGCCCGACCCGGTCGCGGAGCCGGCGACGGCCCCTTGCCGACCCGTCGCCGACCGATCAGGCCGTCCGGACGGTGACCGACGCCGCGCCCGGTCCCCCCGCGACGGTCCACACGCGGCCTCGCCCCAGCACGGCCTGCGACCCGTCGGACCGCACCACGAGCGTGGAGTCCTCGTCGATCGCCTCGGCGACCGGTACCACCCCGCGCTGCACGACGGCGACCGCCCGGCTCAGCGTCCCCGCCTGGGCGGCGTGCACGTCCACGGCGAACCGGACGAGACCGAGGCCGTCGAGCACGGTGACCTCGTCCAGTCCTTCGGACCACTCCTCCGGGCAGACGGGACGGCCGTCCGCGCACCAGCCGCCCACGATCGCCCGGTCGGGGGCGATCATTGCGCCCGCTGAGAACCCGAGGTAGGGCACGCCGTCGGCCACGGCGGTGCGGATCGCGCCGGCGACGGGGTGCAGAGCGTCGAGGTACACGGGCGTCGGGCCGCCGCCGACGACGATGCCGGCATATCCCGCGAGATCCGGCGACGGGTGCTCTGGGCCGACCGGCACGAGCACCGGCTCGACGCCCTCCCGCGCGAGCAGTGCCGCGTACACCGGGAAGAAGTAGGCGGCACTCTCGCCGACGTCGGCACAGACCACGGCGACACGCGCCCGGCCGCCGGGCTTGCCGCCGCACTCGTCGAGGAACTGGTCGACGGCCGTCCGGTCCGTCACGGTGTCGGGCCCGCCGCCCACCAGGTAGACGCTCATGCCGGGAACGCTACCGGCGAGCCGGAGCCACCTCCGCTACTTTCGTAAACTGCATGCTAGCGTGCAGTTTATGAAAGTAGCGGCCCCCACCCTCCTTCCGCTCCTGCGGTCCCGGACACAAGGCGACGTCATGGCCGAGGTACTCCTGAACCCGGACCGCGAGCACAGCATCAGCGGCATCGCCTCGCGCGTCGGCTCCTCGGCTACCAACGTCCTGCGGGAGATCGAACGCCTCGAAGCGGCGGGCCTCGTCAGCACGAGGAAGCGCGGGAACACCCGCCTTGCACATGCGGTGACGGACGGCCCGGTCTACGGTCCTCTAGTACAACTACTGGCCGTCACGTTCGGGCCTCGCGCGGTGCTCCGCGACCTCTTGATCGACGTCGACGGTATCGAGCGAGCGTTCATCTACGGCTCGTGGGCAGCCCGGTACCACGAGGTCTCGGGTGCCGTTCCCGGCGACATCGACGTCCTCGTCGTCGGGACGCCGAACCGCGACGCACTCACGGACGCCATCGAGGCGGCCGAGCGGTCCCTCCACCGTGAGGTCAACGTGCGCCGCGTCTCGCCACAGGCCTGGGCGGGCGACGACGGCCCGTTCAAGCGCACGGTCATGAGCTCACCGATCGTGGAGCTCGTCGACAACAGAGGAGAAGTGGATGAGAGAAGGCACGACAGGGAGGACCCGATGGCCGGTCGGTGAGGCGGAGGTCCAGAACCTCATCGACGAGGGCGAGCTCGGGCCCAATGCTCGCAAGGTCGTGCGATCGTTCAGAACTCTTCGGCTCCGTCGGCACGACTCCGAGTACCCGGGCGTCCAGACCCCGCCCGTCACCTCCGAAGAGGCGAGTCTGGCCCTCGAGGACTCCCAGGACATCGTCGACGCCATGCGACGCTTCCTGTCGAGTGTGGGCCGATGGCGTGCGTGAGATCGGCGCGACGACGTCCAGGGTCAGACCAGCGGCATCCGGCCGCACAACTAGGCTGGTCCGCGTGAGCACGAGCACCGCACTCCCCCGCAAGGTCTCCGAGACGTTCGCCCCCTCCCTCTGGCGGGACGTCGCCGGCTTCGATGACCTCACGGACATCACGTACCACCGCGGTCATGACCACGGGGCCGGCCGGGACCTGCCGGTGGTCCGTGTCGCGTTCGACCGGCCGGAGGTGCGCAACGCGTTCCGCCCGCACAGCGTCGACGAGCTGTACCGGGTGCTGGACCACGCGCGCATGACGAGCGACGTCGGCACGGTGCTGATCACCGGCAACGGTCCTTCCCCGCGCGACGGCGGCTGGGCGTTCTGCAGCGGCGGCGACCAGCGCATCCGCGGCCGCGACGGCTACCGCTACGCGGACACCGAGACGGCGGACAGCATCGACCCGGCCCGGGCCGGCCGCCTCCACATCCTCGAGGTGCAGCGCCTGATCCGCACCATGCCGAAGATCGTGATCGCCGTGGTGGACGGCTGGGCCGCGGGCGGCGGGCACTCGCTCCACGTCGTGGCCGACCTGTCGATCGCCTGCCGCGAGCACGGCAAGTTCAAGCAGACCGACGCGAACGTCGGGTCCTTCGACGCCGGCTACGGGTCCGCCTACTTCGCCCGTCAGGTGGGCCAGAAGCGCGCCCGCGAGGTGTTCTTCCTCGCCCGCGAGTACTCGGCCGACGACGCCGAGCGCTGGGGCGCGGTCAACGAGGTCGCGGAGCACGCGGACGTGGAGTCGCTGGCGCTCGAGTACGCCCGCACCATCGCCACGAAGTCGCCGCAGGCGGTCCGGATGCTCAAGTTCGCCTTCAACCTGGCCGACGACGGCATCGCCGGCCAGCAGGTCTTCGCCGGCGAGGCCACGCGGCTCGCTTACATGACCGACGAGGCCGTGGAGGGGCGCGACGCCTTCCTGGAGCGCCGCGACCCGGACTGGTCCGGCTTCCCGTACTACTACTAGACCTTGATGTGCCGCACTGGCGTGGTCACCCTGAGTGACGTCGTGTACTCAGCGTGACAACGCCAGTGGCGCAACCTGTTCTCGGCCGACGCCACCTCATCGCCAGGCCACCCCGGCCACCGCCCGGCCATCGCCGACCCACAGGCCAGCGCGCGTGACCCGCGATCAGGAGATCGCCCAGCTCCCCGAGCCCCGCGGGACCAGCTCCACCCACGTGTTCCCCTGCTCGAGCTTGACCGGCGTCCCGTCCGCCAGCGTCAGGACGATCGGCGCGTCCAGCGCGGCCTTGGACCACAGGACGGGAACCGACTTTCCCAGCGCGGCCACCACACCCTCGCCCGACCCGATCAGCTGCGTCTCGGGGACAGGAGCCCCGGAGGGGTCGCGGAACGGGGTGTTGACCACCTCGACGGAGAGCAGCACGAGGTTGGTGGCGGCATGCCGGGCACCCGACGTCGACACCGACGCCCGAGAGCCCTCGCTCCGCACGTACGCCGTGCCGTCCCACTCCCAGAGCGACCGGTGCGCGCGCGACATCGTGACGTCGAGCCGCCCACCCGGCCCGCCGACCGTGGCGGCCGTGCTCTTGCCCGCGGCACGCCCGTAGGCGAACTGCGCGGGCGGCGGCACCGCGCGGGCCCCGTCGGCCTGCGCCCAGAACGCGGCCGGGTCGCCGATGACGTTGTGCGGCGCCCTGCGGCTCCGGTCACGTCGGAAGCCGGCGTGGCCCAAGTCCATGATCACGGACTGGATCCCCGCCGCCCCCACGGCGTCGATGTACTGCTGCTGCGCACCCGAGTACGCGAGGATCGGCCGCATCGGTGCCACGATCGCCGGGTCCATGGGCCGCACCGAACGCACCGGCTCCACCGCTGCCGGTACCTGGGAGTGGTAGACGGCGACGAAACGGGTGATCCCGCCCTCCACCACCTCCTCCCACACGATGTCGGCGTGCTCGAGGCCCGTCTGGGGGCGCGACTGCGACGAGTTCTCGATCTTGATCGCCAGGGCAGGCCGCGCCGCCACCTCCGCCGTCGGCTGCCCGGTCAGCGGCCAGACGACCGGGACCACAGGCTGCGGCGGCGCAGCCTTGGCGGCAACCACGACGGCGGGCACGGTGACCGTCGGCGCGACCTGAGGCTCCTCCGGCTCCGAGGTACAGCCGGCAGCCACGAGAGCCAGGGCCAGCGACACGGCAGCCATGGCCGCACGACGCGAACCAGCCGGCGGTCCCACGACCGGACCCGCACCTCGGACGGTGAGCCGCAACCCCGCGACACCCCTGTTGACCATGCCTGATGTCCCCCGTCGGTCGGCTTGACGCGGCCACACTACATCGCCCGGATAGCCTGAGCCGGTGACACCGGACCTCCTCGAGACACTGTCCGCCGTGCGGGCTGCGCTCGCGGGCGGTCCGGCGTTCGCCCCGCAGCCTCGGCTCCACGACGACCCCGTCCCGGATGGCACCGCCCTCGTCCTGCGCACGTCCGGATCCACCGGGACACCCCGGGAGGTGGCGCTCAGCGCGGAGGCCCTCCGCGCGTCCGCGGTGGCCACCCACGAGCGCCTCGGCGGCCCCGGGCGCTGGCTCCTGGTGCTCCCGCCCACGCACGTCGCGGGCGTGCAGGTCGTGACCCGCACGGTCGTCGCGGGCACCGAGCTCGTCGCCGCGCCGGACGGGCCGTTCACCGCCGACGGCTTCGCCGCCATGGCCGCGCCGTTCCTCGCCGCGCCGGGCCGGGCCTACGTCTCGCTCGTGCCCACCCAGCACCATCGGCTCGTCGAGGCGGCCGACGCCGGCGCCCCCGCAGGCCTCCGCGCCCTCGCAGGGTTCGACGCGGTGCTGGTCGGCGGCGCAGCGACGCCCGCCCCTCTGCTCGCGCGCGCCCGCTCGGCGGGCGTGCGTGTTGTGACGACGTACGGCATGTCCGAGACGAGCGGTGGCTGCGTCTACGACCGGGTCCCCTTGCCCGGTGTCCGGGTCCGGGTCGTCGACGGGGTCGTCGAGCTCGCGGGCCCCGTCCTCGCGACCGGGTACGTCGGGGACGACGACGCCACGGCCGCCGCCTTCCGCACCGGTCCCGGGGGCACGCGCTGGTTCCGCACCTCCGACCTGGGCGCCCTCGACGGCTCGGGCATGCTGACGATCCTCGGCCGGGCCGACGACGTCGTGGTCACCGGCGGCGTCAACGTCGCACCGGCGGCGGTCGAGTCGGTGCTCGCGGAGCTGTTCGCCGTCCGCCCCGGCCTCCTGGCCCCCTCGGGTGGCTCGCCCGGGACGAGCGGCGAGGTCTGCGTCCTCGGGGTCCCCGACGGCGAGTGGGGGCAGGTGGTCGTCGCCGTCGTGTCGTCCGGCGTCGGCCCGCTGCGGATCGCGCCGGACGCGCTGACCGCCGAGGCCCGGACCGCCGTCGCGGCCCGGCTGGGCCGGGCCGCCGCCCCGCGGGAGGTCTACCTGACCGACGCGCTGCCCACCCGGGGTCCCGGCAAGGTGGACCGCCGTGCCGTGGCGGAGTCCGTCGCCGCGACGCGGTGAGCCGGCTCCGGCCGCGCATTCGGTCCCGGGCCAGGGCGGGACGTACCGTGACGTCGACGCCCGGGCGCCGGAACTCTGCAGGGATCCCGGGGCGTTGGGCAGCATGGTGAACCTCAGGACAAGGAGCAGGTAGATGGCGACAGCCGCCGAGTGGATCTCCGGGGCACGGCCCCGCACGCTGCCGGCGGCGGCGGCGCCCGTGCTGGTCGGCACCGGCGCCGCGGCCCAGGTGGGCGAGGCCGCCCTGGGGCCGGCGGTGCTGGCCCTCGGGGTCGCCCTGGCCCTCCAGGTGGGCGTCAACTACGCCAACGACTACTCGGACGGCGTGCGCGGCACCGATCTCGACCGGGTCGGGCCTCTGCGGCTCACGGCCTCCGGGGCCGCTGCACCGAAGCAGGTGCGGAACGCCGCCTTCGGTGCGTTCGGCGTCGCGGGCGTGCTCGGCGTCCTGCTGTGCGCGGTCAGCGGTCACTGGTGGCTGCTGGCCGTCGGCGCGCTGAGCATGCTCGCCGCCTGGTACTACACGGGCGGACGCCGTCCCTACGGCTACCTGGGCCTCGGCGAGGTCGGGGTGTTCGTCTTCTTCGGTCTCGTGGCCGTGCTCGGCACCACCTACACGCAGGCCGACCGGGTGACGTGGCCGGCAGTGCTCGGCGCCGTGGGCGTGGGCCTTCTCGCGTGCGCGCTGCTCATGGTCAACAACCTGCGCGACATCCCCACCGACGTCCTCGCCGGCAAGCGCACGCTCGCCGTCCGGCTCGGCGACTTCCGCGCCCGCCGGGCCTACGTGGGGCTCCTCTGGGTGCCGGTGCTGCTGGGCATGGCGTGCGCGTTCTGGGCGCCGTGGTCGCTGGCCACGGTGCTCCTGCTCGGACCCGCCGCGCTCCTGGCACTGCCCGTCGTGGCGGGCGCCCGAGGCCGCCTGCTCATCCCGGTGCTCGCCGGGACCGGCATGTTCGAGCTCGGCTACGGCGTGCTGCTGGGCATCGGCCTGGCGATCTGACGCCGCACTCGGCGGGGCCGCCGTGCCGAGGTAGTCAGCTGGTCCGCGGGTCGTCGTCGCGCAGGCGCGCATCCACCGCGGCGTCCTCGACGTCGGCGTCGTCGACAGCCTCGCGGGTGAAGCCGCGCGCCGCCGGGTCCCCGGCCGCCGCGCGGCCCGAGCGCTCCGCCAGCCATCGGGCGGACGCGTCCCGCGGCCCTCGCAGGAGCAGGTAGGACAGCGCGAACGCGAGGACCGCTGCGACGAGGACGAGCAGCCAGTCCCGCAGGCCCACCCAGTAGAGGGCGAGCACGAGGACGGCGAACAGGCCGACCCGGAGCAGGGAGTAGACAAGGAGAGGCACCCCTCCAGAGTAGGCGCTGCGCGGCCCCGGACGGTCGGGCGGCTGGGACGGCCTAGGCTGGGGTCATGCTTCGCGTGGTCGCTACCCTCCTGGTGATCGGCCTCGTCGTCTACGCGCTGGTGGATCTCGCCGGCGCCGAGGAGGACGAGCTCAGGGGCCTGCCCAAGTGGTTGTGGGTCATCCTCATCATCTTCCTGCCCCTGGGCGGCGCCCTGGCCTGGATCGTGATGCGCGCGTCGAGCAGAGGGCGGCGCGTCGCGCCCCGGCCCGCTGGTGCACCGCCCGCACGCCAGGCACCGCCCCGGCGCACGGACGCACCGGTCGCCCCGGACGACGACCCCGAGTTCCTCTGGCTCCTCGAGCAGTCGCGGCGCAAGCGCGAGCGCGAGGCCGGGCCCGCGGCAGGCACCGGGGCGGACGACGACCCGACGGACGGCAACGACGACCCGACGGATGCGCCGAACGACCCGGACGACGGCAAGCCCAGGACGGGCTGAGGCTTCCGGCCGGTCAGCTTCGAGAACGCCATGAGGTATCGCCAGCAGCACGCCGGCGATACCTCATGGTGTTCTCGAAGCTGACGGCCCGATCGGCGGGCGAGGGCTCAGGACAAGCCCGAGTACGAGTGCATTCCGTCGAAGATCAGGTTCACGCCGGTGAAGTTGAACAGCACGCAGGCGTAACCGGCCACCACGAACCAGGCGGCACGGCGGCCGGACCAGCCGCGCGTGGTACGCGCGTGCAGGTAGGCGGCGTACACGACCCAGACCACGAAGGACCAGACCTCCTTGGGGTCCCAGCCCCAGTAGCGGCCCCACGCGTCCTCCGCCCAGATCGCGCCGCCGATGACGGTGAAGGTCCACAGCACGAAGCCCACGGCGTTCAGCCGGAACGACTGCGCCTCCAGCGCGTTCGGCGTCGGCGTGCTGTCGAGCCAGCCCCACCGCGGGTGCGCGAGCACCGCCGACCCGGCATCGCGCGAGTCGCGGAGCAGCTGCAGCGCCGACATCACGAACGCCACGGTGAAGGTTCCGGTCGCCGCGATCGCGACGCCCACGTGGATCACGAGCCAGTACTTCTGCAGTGCGGGCTGCACGCCCATGGCCTCGACGAAGAACACGTTCTGCGCGAGCAGCAGGAAGATCGTCCCGAGCCCGGTCACGAACGCACCCAGGTACCGCGCGTCGCGGCGCAGGTTCACGCCGAGGAAGACGGCCAGCGCCACGAACGTCCCGACGAGCGTGAACTCGTACATGTTGGCCCACGGGATGCGGCCGGCGGCGAGGCCGCGCAGCACGATCGCGGCGAGGAGCAGCGCGGTCCCCAGCCAGGAGACGGACATCCCGATCCCGGCGGCCTTCCGCGACACGGCGCCCGACGACGTCCCGGTCGCCTCGGGGGCACCGGAGCCGGCCGGCCCGTAGGCCGCCCCGGCCTCGGAGCCCGCGCCGACGTCGGCCGTGGCCCGCGTCTGCGCCCCTGCCCGGGCCTCGTCCCGCGCGTCGACCTTGGCTCCGGAGAGTCGCGCGAGGTCGGTCGCGAACGCGACGAGGGCGACGGCGAACGCCGTCGCGGCAGCCCAGACGAGCAACTCGCTCAGCTCGGCGATCTGCATGGTCAGCCTTCCGTACGAGGGGTGGTCGTGGAACGGGTGGAGCCCGGCACCGCGCCGAGCGCCCGCTCGACCTCGCCGTCCAGCCCGGCGTCGTCCCCGCGAGCGAGGCCCGCGACCTCGACCACCGTAGCGCCGTCGGCCACCTGGGCACGCGCCCAGACCCGGCGACGCGGAGTGAAGAGCGACACGGTGAGACCGCCGAGGGCGGCGAGGGCGAACGTGAGGACGAAGGCGAGCGACGGGTCGTGGCGCAGGTCGAGCGCGACGTACCGGGGGATGTCCGCGCCGAGGCTCACGGTTCCGAGCCCGTCGGGCAGCTCGACCGTGTCCCCCGGCCGGAGCAGCACCTTGACGCGCTCGCCCGTGTCCTCGACCGACGGCGTGAGCGTGGCGGTGTCGAGGCGGTAGACGTTCTGCGGCACACCCTCGTCGAGCCCGAGGTCGCCGCGGTAGACCTCGAGGATCAGCAGCGGGTCGGTGGGCAGCGGGAAGCCGGACCGCGCCGACCCGTCCGCCTCGATCATCGCCGTCGGCAGGAAGTACCCGACGAGGCCGATCTGGTCGAGCCCGGGAGACACGTCGGGCACCTTGACGACGCCGCGCGACGTGTAGTTGACGTCCTCCGGCAGGAACGGCACGCGCTGCGAGAACGCGACCTCCCCGGCGGCGTCGGTCACCGTGAGCTCCGGCGCGAAGCCGTTGCCCTGCAGGTAGATCTTGGCCCCGTCGACCACGAGCGGGTGGTTCACCTTGACGGTCTCGGGCCGCGTCTCGCCCGACGGCTCCGTGATCGTCACGTGCGCCGTGAAGTCGCGCGCCTGCCCGAACGCCGCCACGTCGCTGGTCTCGAACTCCGAGTCGAAGGAGTCCAGCGTCATCGCGAACGGCGTGAGCGTCG
Organism: Antribacter gilvus; assembly: GCF_003946865.1. Classification (GTDB taxonomy): domain Bacteria; phylum Actinomycetota; class Actinomycetes; order Actinomycetales; family Cellulomonadaceae; genus Antribacter; species Antribacter gilvus. Next base: position 529,318 of record NZ_QXTH01000001.1, on the reverse strand, counting down.
ACGGCTCGAACCACGACCCGTTCTCGAACGTGTCGTAGTCGACGACGGCGTTCGCGAAGCCGCGGCCCTCCGTGACGATCGCCTGGCCGCGGTAGTGCAGCATCTGCCCGGTCGCGACGGAGACGAGCAGGCCGACGAGCGCCAGGTGGAAGACGAGGTTGCCGGTCTCGCGCAGGTAGCCCCGCTCGGCGCTGAGCTCGTGCCCGCGCACGTCGACCCGGAACGCCGGCAGCCAGGGGCGCCCGCGCAGGTGGGCCGCGACCGCGGCCATCGCCTCGTCCGGTGTGGCGTCCGTGATCGCCGTGCCCTGGGCGGGGAAGCGGGAGAACCGCGACGGCACGCGTGGCGGCCGGTCGCGGAGGTTGCGCCAGTGCGCCGCCGACCGCGGCAGGATGCATCCCACCAGCGACACGAACAGCAGCAGGTAGATCGCCGAGAACCACGGCGACGTGTACACCTCGAAGAACCCGGCCCGGTCGAGCCACTCGCCCGCGGTGGGGTGGTCGGCCAGGTAGGTGAGCACGGCGGCCGGGTCCTGGTTGCGCTGCGGCAGCACGGACCCCGGCACGGCCGCGACGGCCAGCAGCATGAGCAGCATGAGCGCCACGCGCATCGAGGTGAGCTGGCGCCAGGTCCAGCGCAGGGTCCCCACCCAGCCGAGCCGAGGCAGCCCCTGCCCGCTCTCGCTGCCGGGCCCGCCCGGCCCCTTCTCGCTGCCCGACGCCGGTCGCTCGCCCCGGGCGGCGTCGTCACCGACACCGCGGTCGCCCTCGGCGAAGGCGTCCGAGATCCCCTCGGGGACGTACTTCGTCTCGCGCATCAGAGCACCGTCTCGAACCCGACGATCCAGCCCTGCATCAGCCCGGTCACGTGGCCCCACAGGCCGGTGACGAGCGCGAGGCCGACGAGCACCAGCAGGCCTCCGCCCACCCGCATCATGGCGAGGCGGTGCCGGCGCAGGAAGCCCATCATCCGCTCCGAGCTCTGCAGACCGAGGGCCACGAGCAGGAACGGCACGCCGAGCCCCACGCAGTAGGCCACGCCCAGGAGCGCCCCGCGCCCCGCCGACGCCTCGTCGAGGGCGAGCGCCTGGACCGCGCCGAGGGTGGGTCCGATGCAGGGCGTCCACCCGAGCCCGAAGACGACGCCGAGGAGCGGCGCGCCCCACAGCCCCGCGCGGGGGTTCACGTGAAACCGCGCCTCGCGCTGCAGGAACGGGATGGCGCCGAGGAACGCGAGGCCGAGCAGCACCACGACGACCCCGAGCACGCGGGTGAGGACGTCCTCCCAGCGCACGAGGTACACGCCCACGGCACCCGCCGCCGTCATGAGCGACACGAAGACGGCGGTGAAGCCCAGCACGAACAGCCCCACACCCAGCACGACCCGGCCGCGGCCCGGCTGGACCCGGACGCCGACGAGGCGACCGCCCGGGGCGCGCTCCGCCGTCGTGCCCCCGGCTGTGACCCCGGTGGTGGCCGCCGCCGTGACCCCCGCCATGCCGCTCACGTAGCCCACGTAGCCCGGGACCAGCGGGAGCACGCACGGGGACGCGAACGAGACCACGCCGGCGAGCAGCGCGACCGGGACGGCGAGCAGCAGGGAGCCGCTGAACGCGGTGACGGCGAAGCCGTCGCCCACGGACGCGGCCCCGACGAGGACGGGAACCATCACGCGGCCTCCGCGAGGAGGTCCTCGACGAGGGTCTCGAGGGTGGACCGGTCGATCTGGCCGATGATCCGTGCGGCGACCATGCCCTCGGCGTCGAGCACCACGGTGGAGGGCACGGCCTGCAGCGGCACGACGCCGGACAGCGCCGCGCGGACGGTGGCCGAGCGGTCGTCGACGCTCGGGTACGGCACCTCGAAGGTGCGCTCGAAGGCCTGGGCCGTGGGCGCCTCGTCCCGCGTGTTGATCCCGAGGAACTTCACGCCGTCCGGCTCGAAGGTGGTGGCGAGCTCCGCGAGGTCGCTCGCCTCCGCCCGGCAGGGCGGGCAGCCCGCGTACCAGGTGTTGAGGACGACGACGTCCCCGGTCCACTCCGTCACGTCCACGGCGTTGCCGGCGAAGTCGGTGCCGGCCACCGTCACGGGGCCCTCGCGCTCGCCCAGGTCCCAGGTCTGCACCGAGCCGTCGCCCGAGACGTACCCCTGGCCGACGGCGTCCGTGCTCGCCCCGGAGTCGCTCGTGCAGGCGGCGAGCGTGGCCGCCAGGGCCAGGACCGCGCCCGCGGCGACGGCCCGGCGCGTGGCGGACCGCCGCGGCCTGCGGATCGCCGCCACCGTCACGCCCCGGGGACCGGGCTGGCGCCCGGCAGGAGGTCGGCGACCGGCTCGCTGTAGTGCAGCCGCACGAACCGGTCGTCCTCGAACGTCAGGGACGTCAGGGAGGCGAGGGTGCACTGGCGGTTGCGCGGGTCGTGCCAGAGGCGGCGGCCCTCGAAGCTGGAGCGGGTGAGCCAGACGGGCAGCTGGTGGCTGACCAGCACGATCTCGTGCCCCTCGACCGCGCGACGGGCGTCCTCCACGGCGGCGCGCATGCGCGCGACCTGTGCCGTGTACGGCTCGCCCCACGACGGGAGGAACGGGTTCCAGACGTGCCGCCAGTGCTTCGGGTGCTTGAGCGATCCCTCGCCCACACCGAAGGTGAGGCCCTCGAAGTGGTTCTGCGCCTCGATCAGGCGGTCGTCGGTGGCGAGCTCCAGGCCCAGCGTCTCGACGAGCGGAGCGGCGGTCTCCTGCGCCCGCTGCAGCGGGGAGGCGACGACACGCACGACGTCGCGGTCCTGGTCCACCAGGTGCTTGGCCACCCTGCGGGCCATCTCGTGCCCGAGCTCGGAGAGCCCGTAGCCGGGCAGACGACCGTAGAGCACGCCCTGGGGGTTGAAGACCTCGCCGTGCCGGAGCAGATGGACCGTGGTGGAGACCATGGCCCCCATTCTCCCATCCGGGACGGGGTGCTGCGTGCGCCCCGAAACGGCGTCAGGACGGTGATTACGTCACATCGCGCCGGACCGGGCGGGCGCGCCTACTGTCGCGAGCAGGAGCGGCCCGCACGTCGCGGCGCCCACCACACCCACCGACGGTTTGAAGGAGACACCCATGGCCAGGTCCACCGCGAGCGTCCCCGCGGGCGCCCCGACGACAGGGACCGCGCCGTCGGTCCCGAGCCCCACGCTCACCGGCCGCCTGGCGGCCGAGGCGCTGGGGACGTTCCTCCTCGTGCTGGGCGGCGTCGGCACCGCGGTGTTCGCCGCGAACTTCCCCGACGCCGAGTCGAACACGCTCGGGGTGGGCTTCCTCGGCGTCGCCCTCGCGTTCGGGCTGACGGTCCTCGTCGGCGCGTACGCGTTCGGGCCGGTGTCCGGCGGGCACTTCAACCCCGCGGTGACGCTCGGCCTCGCGGCCGCGGGCCGGTTCGCCTGGCGGGACGCGCCCGGCTACCTCGTGGCGCAGCTGGTCGGTGGCGTGATCGGTTCCAGCGTCGTCGCGGCGATCGCGGCCGGCGGCGAGGGCGACTTCTTCACCGCCGCACGCGAGGGTGGGTTCGCCTCGAACGGGTTCGGGGAGCACTCGCCCGGCGGCTTCGGCCTCGGCGCGGCGATCCTCACGGAGGTGGTCCTGACGGCCGTGTTCCTGCTGGTCATCCTGGGCACCACGGCGCGGGTCGCGGCACCTGGCCTCGCGCCGCTCGCGATCGGCCTGTCGCTGACGCTCATCCACCTGATCTCGATCCCGGTGACGAACACGTCGGTGAACCCGGCCCGGTCGCTCGCCTCGGCGATCTGGGGCGGGGGCGACGCCCTGGCCCAGCTCTGGGTGTTCCTCGTGTTCCCGGTCGTGGGCGGGCTGGTCGCCGGGTTCCTCTACCGGCCGCTGTTCGGGCGGTCCATGACGGAGTAGTCCCGCCGTGGAGTACCCGCACGGCACCCGGAGGGGCGCATCGTCAGCAGTCGGTGCGCCCCTTCGGCGTGCCCGTCGCCTCGGTCGCCGCCCGGCCCGCGGCGGCGACCTTCGCCATGACCCGGCCCAGCACCTCGAACTCCTCCGGCTCCAGCACGTCGACCATCAGCCGGCGCACCGCCCGCACGTGGCCGGGGGCGGCGTCGACGAGAGCCGCGTACCCGGCGTCGGTCAGCCGGCAGTTCACCCCCCGCCGGTCCCCCGACGCGGCGCAGCGGTACACGAGCCCGCGCTCCTCCATGCGGGCGACCGTGTGGCTCAGCCGGCTCCGGGACACCACGAGCCCGTCCGCGAGCGCCGACATGCGCAGCGTGCGGTCCGGCTGCTCCGACAGCTTCACCAGGAGCCCGTACTCGCCGAGGCTCAGCGGCAGCTCCGCCGCGTGGATGGACTCGAGCGCCTCGACGAAGCGCGCGGTCCCCTCGAGGTAGCTCCGCCAGATGTCCTGCTGGTCCGCGTCGAGCCAGCGGACCTCGTCCTCGTTCGTCATGCGCCTGATCCGAGCCTCCTCGTTCTGCCTGGGAATAAGGTACGCGACCCGCTATGTTGAGCCCTCGGAAGGTAGTTGAGCCATCAACTACACGACTCGTCCCGAGGGGAAAACTCATGGCTACTCCGCTGCCCGCCGGCCTCACCGCCGGTGCCTACGACATCGACGCCTCGCACTCCACCGCGTCCTTCCAGGTCCGCCACGCGGGCATCGCCAAGGTGCGCGGCACGATCGCGATCACGTCCGGCTCCATCGTGGTGGGCGACGACCTGGAGTCCTCCAGCGTCACCGCCGAGCTCGACGCCGCTTCGGTGAACACCGGCGACGCGAACCGCGACGGCCACCTCAAGAGCGCCGACTTCTGGCACGCCGAGGAGAACCCGGTGTGGTCCTTCGCCTCGACCGGCATCCGTGCCGACGGCGACGACTACATCGTGGCGGGCGGCCTGACGATCAACGGCATCACGCAGGCCGTCGAGCTCAAGACGGAGTTCGAGGGCACCGCCGTGGACCCGTTCGGCAACTCCCGCGCCGGCTTCGCCGCCGAGCTCGAGATCTCGCGCAAGGACTTCGGGCTGACCTGGAACGCCGCCATCGAGGGCGGTGGCGTCCTGGTGGGCGACAAGGTGAAGATCGCGCTGGACGTCTCGGCGATCGCCAAGGGCTGACCCCCTCACTCACCCTCCGCTGTGGGTATGGCTGTGGCGGCAGCTCCGGTCGGAGCTGCCGCCACAGCCATACCCACAGCGTTGCGGGGGGTGGGGACTAGAGGGCCGCCGCGCGCGTGGCCGCGTGGAACGCCAGGATCTGCAGCTCCCCGCCCACGTCCACCGAGCGCACCACCACGTCGTCCGGCACCTGGAGCGCCACAGGCGCGAAGTTGAGGATCTCCCGCACGCCCGCCGCGACCACGCGGTCGGCGATCTCCTGGGCGGCCTGCGCGGGCGTGGCGAGCACGACCATCGAGACCCCGGCCTCGTCGATCACCTCGGCCACCTGGTCGATGTGCTGCACGGTCAGTCCCGCCGCCTCGGTGCCCACCACGGCCGGGTCGGCGTCGAGCAGGGCGGTCACCTGGAAGCCACGCGCCGCGTAGCCCGAGTAGTTCGCCAGGGCGTGGCCGAGGTTGCCGATGCCCACGATCGCCAGCCGGTGCTCGGTCTCGAGCCCCAGGGCGACGGTGATGTACGAGGCGAGCGACTCGACGTCGTACCCCACGCCCCGCGTGCCGAACGATCCGAGGTAGGACAGGTCCTTGCGGAGCTGCGCCGAGCTCACGCCCGACCGGTCGGCCAGCTCGGACGACGACGTCGTCGTCACCCCTTGGGCCGCCAGGTCGCGCAGGGCGCGTAGGTAGTACGGCAGTCTCGCGACCGTCGCTCCGGGTACTGCGGCATCGCTGGGCTCGCTCACCACGTGCTGCTCCCCTCTCCCCGACCGCACCGTCGGGGCGACTCGCACACACTCGCTGGACAGATCATGCCAGTCGCCTGGCCAGGCGCGTCGCATCCACGCGCCAGAATCCCTGCTGGACGCCGTCGACCTCGACGACCGGTACGTACTCGCCGTACTTCTCCACCAGCGCGGGATCGTCGTCGATGTCGATCTCGCGCCAGCGGGCGCCCGTCTGCGCGCACACCTGCACCACGACCGCTCGTGCGTCGTCGCACAGGTGGCACCCGTCGCGGGTGTACAGCACCACGCGGGCCTCGCCCTGCTTCCCGTCCACGGGACGAGGTTACGGCAGTGCGCCGGGCACCTTCGAAGCGGCGGCCACACGCCCCGGCACGGGACGCAGCCTGCCGTCGGCCCACCGCAGGCCCCAGGCCAGGGCGAGGAAGACGACGGCGACCATCGCCGCGTTGAGGATCGCCCGCGTCAGCCCGATCTCGGTGACGTCCAGGAACGGGTAGGGGTACCAGCCGGTGGCCGCGCCGCGCACGAACGTGTAGACCAGCCACGCCAGCGGGAAGGCCACGGACCACCACACGGTCGCCGTGTCGATGCGCGGGCGCGGGCCCATCCACAACCAGACCACGACCGCGAGGACCGGCGCCGCCGTGTGGAGCAGGAAGTTCGAGAACGGGGTCGAGGTCAGCGAGGGCAGGCCGACCAGCACGGTGTTGAAGACGATCCCGGTCACCGCGATGCAGAGCAGGGCGTCCAGCCGGACGACCCGGAAGATCCGCCCGTCCCGGCCCGGGCGCGGCGCGAGGAGCAGCGAGACGACGCCGATCAGGATGTTGGACTGGATCGTGAAGAAGCTGAACAGCCGGACGATCCGCTCGGCGTGCGAGGGCGCCGCACCGGCACCGCCCGCGACGGCGGCGGTCAGCTCCATCGCGAAACCGGCCAGGGCGGCGAGCCCCACCAGGAGGTGGAGCGTCCGGGCGAGGACGGCGGGGTCGGTCGGGCGGCGCGTGTCTGTCACCTGCTGGTTGTACCAGTGACCTCGTGCGAGCGCTGCCCGGCGCGCGGATATTGTGGTCCGCATGTCGACGCTCCCCCCGTCCGCCACCGCGGCGTTCTTCGACGTCGACAACACGATCATCCGGGGCGCCAGCGCCTTCCACCTCGCCCGCGCCGCCTACCAGCGGCGGTTCTTCGGCACGCGCGACCTCCTGCGGTTCGCCGCCATCCAGGCCCGCTACGTGCTGTTCGGCGAGTCCCGCGACCAGATCGACGTGGTGCGCGAGCGCGCGCTCTCCCTCATCGCCGGGCGCACGGTCGCCGAGGTCGCGACCCTGGGCGAGGAGGTGTACGACACCGTCCTGGCGCTGCGGATCTTCCCCGGCACCCGGCGCCTGCTGGCCGAGCACCTCGCCGCCGGCCACCAGGTCTGGCTCGTGACCGCGACGCCGGTCGAGATCGGCGCCCTCATCGCCCGCCGACTCGGCGCGACGGGCTGCCTGGGCACCATCCCCGAGCACCGGGACGGGTTCTACACCGGCCGGCTCATGGGCGACCTGATGCACGGCGAGGCCAAGGCGCAGGCCGTGCGCGAGCTCGCCGACAAGGAGGAGATCGACCTGAGCACCAGCTACGCCTACGGCGACTCGCTCAACGACCTCCCGATGATGCACACGGTGGGTCACCCGTGCCCCATCAACCCGGACCTCCGGCTGCGGCGGCACGCCCAGCACGTGGGCTGGCCCATCCGGGAGTTCCGGGGCCGCTCCCAGCGCGCCGCCGGGCGCGGGGTACGGACCGCCTCGTGGGCGGGCGCGGCCTGGGTCGCGGGGCTGGTGCTGCGCTCGCTGCGCCGCCGCCTGCGCGGCGGCTGACCCCCCTGCCCGGGACGGCTCACCCGCGGGACCTGTACGGCCCGGGCCCGGAAACGGGCCGAGCCCGGCGCCTTGGACAAGGCTCCGGGCTCGGCACAGGCACCCTCGCGGGTGCCGGCGTCACTTCTTGTTGCGGCGCTGGTGGCGCGTCTTGCGAAGCAGCTTGCGGTGCTTCTTCTTGGCCATACGCTTGCGGCGCTTCTTGATGACGGAGCCCATAGGTCCTCACAATGTTCGATCGGTCGGCGACAGCCCTGTCCGGGCCGCTCGGCGAGTTTGGTCCACGGTTGGTCGTGGACAGTTACGCCGATGAGGCGCAGGCCGACCAACACGAGAGGGAGTCCGTCCGCCAGGATACCCGCTCTCACGCCTGGGCCTGTAATCGAGGCACTCAGTCGTGGTGCGGGTCGAGCCCCAGCAGGGGGAACACCTCGCGCCGCGTGGCAGCGACGGCCCGGTCGAGCGGATCGGCCGGGTCGTACCCGGACCGCCAGGACCGGAACTCCACCGGTCCTGACCCCAGCGCACGGGCAGGCTCGATGCCCGACATCCCCAGCGCCGCCTGCCGCCAGCTCTCCGGCAGGGGCGCACCGCGGTCGACCGGGGCGTGCGCCGCCTCGGCGACGAGCGCCGCCCAGACGAGCGGGACGACGTCGACCACCGCGTACCCGCCGCCCCCGAGGGCGACCCAACGGCCGTCGGCACGCTCGTGCGCCAGCGCGTGCACCCACTCCGCGGCGGTGCGCTGCGCGTCGACCGGGACCTCCAGGTGCGACAACGGGTCCAGGCCGTGCGCGTCGCAGCCGTGCTGCGACACGATGACCTGCGGGTCGAAGGCCCGCACCACCGGCGGGACCACGGCGTCCACGGCGCGGAGCCAGCCGGGCCCGTCGGTCCGGGCGGGCAGCGCGACATTGACGGCGGTGCCCGACGCCGCCCCGGTGCCCCCGGTGTCCGCCGGGTTGCCGGTCCCGGGGAAGAGGGTGCGCCCCTCCTCGTGCACGGAGACCGTCAGGACGCGCGGGTCGTCCCAGAAGAACGCCTCCACGCCGTCGCCGTGGTGGGCGTCGAGGTCCACGTAGGCCACGCGCTCGGCGCCGAGGTCCAGGAGCCGCTGGATCCCCGCTGCCGCGTCGTTGTAGACGCAGAACCCGGAGGCGGCGCCCCGCTGCGCGTGGTGCATGCCGCCCGCGATGTTGAGCCCGTGCAGCACCTCACCGTCCCAGACCGCCTGGGCGAGCTCGACGGAGCCGGCCACCTGCCGGGCCGCCGCCTCGTGCATGCCGTGGAACAGCGGGTTGTCCTCCGTGCCGAGCCCACGGGCCTCGTCCGCCTCGAGGGCGGTCCCGGCGCGGCGGACGGCCGCCACGTAGTCCGGGTCGTGCACCGTCTGCACGACGGCGTCGCTCGCCGGGGCGACGTCCGTCACCTCGAGCGTGGGCTGGGCCAGGAGGCCGAGGTCGGCGACCAGGCGCATGGTGAGGGCGAGGCGGGCGGGCGCCATGGGATGCCCGGGGCCGAAGTCGTACTCGAGGAGGTCAGGGCTCCACACCAGCCGGGCGACGCGCACCTGACCACCGTAACCGACCCGCTGACTTGTCATGGGCCCGGTCCGCTATAGCGTTCTGTCGCAGACGGACGAAGGAGGACGATGGCGCAGAGCCTGCGCGGCCGAGTACGGGACCGGCTGTTCGCCGGCCGGGAGCTGGTGGACCGCGTGGCGCGGCACTCGCCCGCCCGGCTCGCGGTGACCGTGTTCGCGGCGGTGATCGCGGTGTTCACCGTGCTCCTGCTGCCGCCCTGGGCCACCGCGTCGGGCGAGCGGGCCGCCTTCGTCGACGCGCTCTTCACCGCCGTGTCGGCGGTCTGCGTCACCGGCCTGGTGGTGCAGGATACGGGGACGTACTGGTCGGGGTACGGCCTGACGGTGATCCTCGTCGGCATCAAGGTGGGCGGCCTGGGGGTCATGACGCTCGCGTCGATCCTCGGCCTCGCCGTCTCCCGCCGCCTCGGCCTGACGCAGAGGCTGCTCACCGCCTCCGAGACCAAGACCGACAAGCTGGGCGAGGTGGGCTCGCTCCTGCGGGTCGTCATCGTCACCGCCACCCTGATCGAGCTCTCGATCGCGGTGCTGCTGTTCCCGCGGTTCCTCGTGCTCAACGAGTCGGTGGGGGAGGCGGCGTGGCACGCGGTCTTCTACGGCGTCTCCGCCTTCAACAACGCGGGCTTCGTGCCCGACGCCGGGATGCTCGAGCACGTGGGCGACTGGTGGCTGTGCGTGCCGATCGCGCTCGGCGTGTTCGTCGGGTCGCTCGGCTTCCCCGTCATCCTCAACCTGATGCGCAGCCGACCGCGGCTGGGCACCCGGCGGAGGTGGCAGGCCGGGTGGTCGCTGCACACGCGCCTCACGCTCGTCACGAGCACGGCACTGCTGGTGGTGGGATCCGTCCTCCTGCTGGTGCTGGAGTGGAACAACCCGCGGACGTTCGGGCCGCTGGCTTTCGGGGAAAAGCTGCTCGCCGGGTTCTTCGCCGGGGTCATGCCCCGCTCGGGCGGGTTCTCCACCGTGGACATCGGCGCGATGAGCCAGTCCAGCTGGCTGCTCCAGGACGCCCTGATGTTCGTCGGTGGCGGTTCGGCGTCGACGGCCGGCGGCATCAAGGTCACCACCCTCGCCGTGATGCTCCTCGCGATCGCGGCCGAGGCCCGCGGCGACCGGGACATCGAGGCCTACGGGCGCCGGATCCCCCGCGACACCCTCCGGCTCTCGATCGCCGTCGTGTTCGTCGGTGCGACGGCGGTCCTCGTCTCGTGCGTGGCGCTGCTCGAGATCACCGGCCTGCAGCTCAGCGTCGTGCTGTTCGAGGCGCTCTCCGCCTTCGCCACCGTGGGCCTCTCCACCGGGATCACCCCGGGGCTGCCCGACGCCGCGAAGTACGTGCTGTGCGCCCTCATGTTCGTCGGCCGTACCGGGACCATGACGTTCGCGGCGGCGCTGGCCATCCGCGACCGGCGTCGCATCGTACGCTTCCCCGAGGAACGACCGATCATCGGCTGAGACCGGAACGCAGCGCAGGGTGAGGGCCGAGGAACGAGGCACTCGCCCGAAGCGGAGTGCAGGACTCAGCCGAGAACGGGTATCGGCTGATCAGGGCCAAGGTGGAGAGGAACCACGTGACGGACAGGAAGCCGGAGAAGAAGGCGGAGAAGAAGCCCGAGCGGGACGCGGGCGTGCTCGTCATCGGCCTGGGCCGGTTCGGGTCCGCGATCGCGGCGACCCTGGACCGCCTCGGCCAGGACGTGCTCGCGGTGGAGCGCGACCCCGATCTCGTGGCCCAGTGGTCCGGCCGCCTCCCGCTCGTGGAGGCCGACGCCACGAACCCCGAGGCGCTCGAGCAGCTCGGCGCCCGGGACTTCGGCGTGGCCGTCGTGGGCGTCGGCACGTCCCTCGAGGCCTCGGTGCTCATCACGGGCAACCTGGTCGACCTGGCCACGCCGCAGATCTGGGCCAAGGCGATCTCGGCCGAGCACGGGCGCATCCTGACGCGCATCGGCGCCCACCACGTGGTGTTCCCGGAGGCCGACGCCGGGTCGCGCGTCGCCCACCTCGTGAGCGGCAAGCTGCTCGACTACATCGAGGTCGAGGACGGCTTCACCATCGTCAAGATGCGCCCCCCGAAGGAGATGCAGGGCTTCACCCTCGCGCAGTCGAACGTGCGGCAGCGCTACGGCATCACGGTGGTCGGCGTGAAGTCACCCGGCGTCGACTTCGTGTACGCGACGCCGGAGACGCGGGTCTCGTCGAACGACCTGCTCATCTGCTCGGGCCACGCCGACCTCCTGGAGAGGTTCGCGGCGCGCCCCTAGGGTGTGGGCCCTGGGGCGCGCCCGCGTCACCCGCTCACGGTCAGCAGTAACCCCAGTAGGCGTTGTCGACGGCCCACCAGCGCGTGGGGGCGCTCGCCAGTGTCCACTGGCCCGCGGGCCGGCTGTCCGAGTCGTAGTAGGTGCCCTGCACGGACGATCCGTGGCACCGCGTGCCGTGGAAGTAGTTCGACCACACGGTGGTCGAGGAGCCGCGCTCCCAGGTGCCGCCGCCCACATAGGTCACGGCGGCCACGGCCACGGTGGTGCCGCCCGCGATCAGCGTCGCCGCGACGGCCGTCGAGGCAAGGGTCCGGCGAAACGTAGTGCGGTTCATTTCTTCTCCTTCGTTCGACGCGTGTGAGAAGTCTTCACGTCGTTCCGATGGCGAACCTTGCACAAATCGTCCGCCTTGCCAACCCCCGCCGGAGTGTCGTCAGGAGTCTGCGGACCGTGTCGCGACCAGGCGGGCGGTCGCCGTACGCAGCGAGATCAGGACCGTCACCACGGCCACGACGGCCACGATCCCCGCGGTAGCGGCCTGCCAGAACGCGGCCCCGCCGCGAAGGCCTTGCGCCTGGCCGAGCGCGGCGGTCCCGGGATCGAAGACCAGGGGCGCGCCCTGCACCACCACGACCGCGACGATCCCCGCCTCGACAACCAGGACCACCCAGTGCGACCGCCACCACGGCCAGCCGCCGAGGTACCTCGCATAGACCGTCTGGGCCGACCGGAGCACGTGGACGACGCTCACGCTCACGGCCGTCACGACCAGGATGAGCAGCGCGGCGGCGAGGCTGAGGGCCTGCACCCGTAGGTCGCTGACCAGCTGGGCGTACTGGTCGGCCGCGTACTGGGCCGCGGGCCAGATCCCGTTCACGAGCGACGTGACGTCGAAACGCTCGACGTACGCCTGAGCGGTCGGCGCGTCGGGGAACACCACCCGGCCCTGGGTCAGCGCGCTCAGGTAGTAGCTCTCCGGGAAGACGTCGACGCCCGCCGGCACGATCACCACCACCGCGTCGTGGAGCGCCGGGGACCGCTCCGCGTGGTTGAGCGTTCCATACGTGAAGTGGTCCTGGCCGGGCGCCGCCTCGACCTGCTCGACCACCGCCGGCCCCGTCCGGTCCGTGGGCTCGCGCCACCCCTCGAGGTAGGCGGGCACCGCCTCCCGGGCGAAGCCGGCGCACGACGGCGGCGCCACCACCGTCACCTGCGACGGCTCCACCTCCGTGAGCCGCCCCGAGGTCGACCTCACCACCTGGTGGTCGAGGTAGGCGGGGTTGACCAGGAGCGTCGGGCACGCGTCGGCGCGCACGTCGACCTGCGCCCCGCCGGGTCCTTCGGTCGTCATGAGCGACAGGCTCCCGGTCAGGTTGTCGACTAGGACCGCGTCGCCGTCGTCCGTCGCCTGCCGCGCCATCGCACTGGCGCGCGCGTCCAGCTCCGGGTCGTCCCCGCCCATCTGGCCCGACAACCGGACGTACACCGCGTCCCGGGCCGTGTCCCACATCTCCTGTGCCGCGGCCCGCTCCGCCACCTGCAGACCCGCCTGCAGCGTGCCGAACCCGACGCTCACCGCGAGGATGCCGGCCGCGAGCCGCAGCGCGAACATCCCGGTCAGCGCCCAGCCGGCCGAGAACTGCCCTTTGACCGCGGCGAGGATCGGCGCCCCGAACGTCAGACGTACCGCGACGAGGTGCGCGGCCGCCCCCGCGAGGAGGAACGCTCCCACGAACGCCGCGGCGAAGACGGCGACCTCGTCGAGGCGCGCCCACCGGTTGTAGAACCAGAGGGCAGCGCCACCCGCCACGACGGAGGCCGCGGCCGTGACCAGCACCAGCCGCCCGACCTCGCGCAGGTCGCGTCCCACCACGGTCGCGAACGACCTGCCCTGCAGCCGCTGGACACCGTAGGCCTGGGCGCTGGCGACCACCCCGCCACCGATCATGATCAGGACCGCCAGCACAGCGGTTCCCGCCGCCCCGAGGAGGGGAGGGCTGACGATGTGCGGGAGGCTCGCGAGCGCCGGCCCCGGGCTGATGACCCATGGAGCCACCTCGCCGTCGAGCCCGAGGTCGCGGAACCCGTCGAGCAGCCGGTCGGCGTCGGCCCGGCTGCCCCAGACCAGGTAGTACCCGCGGGGGTCGACGGCGTCGAGCTGCTCGAACGGCCGGTAGCTCTCCTCGAGATACGGGCCGAAGTGATCGAAGCCGCGGTCGAGCCGCGAGGCGACCACGCCGGCCGGGTCCCCGGGCACGACGTAGAGGTGCGTCCGGCGCGCCGGGTCGGTCACGTCGGTCACGACGAAGCCCACGCCCGCCCCGGTCTCCTCCGCGACGTCGCGGAGGACCCGCGCGACGCCGTCGGCCGCCGGCGTGCCCGTCACCTCCCCCACCCGGACCTGGAAGGTGGCCCCAGCCCCGGGAGCCTGGTCGTAGACGCTGAACACCTGCACGGCGAGAAGCAGGGGGACCACGACGCTGAGCGCATAGGCGAGGCGGACGAGCCGGGGCAGCATGGTGCTCACCCTCCCACGCGCCGCCGCGCGAGGCAGCCCCCGGGAGGGGTCAGGGCGGCGCGTCAGGGCGTGCGGCGCGGCAGCGTGAGCACCCCGAGGGCGACCGCGCCCACGATGAAGAGGGCGATCACGCCGACGGCGCCCCGGATGTCGACCCACTGGTCACCGGCCGCGAGGCCCTGCATCGCCTCGATCGCGTAGGTGAGCGGGAACACCCGCGAGAGCCACTCGAGCACCTGAGGCATCTCGTCCCGAGGCATGAGCAGACCGCACGTGATGAGCTGCGGGAACAGGATCGCCGGCATCATCTGCACCGCCTGGAACTCGCTGCGGGCGAGCGCCGACGCCGCGAGGCCGAGGCAGCAGCCCAGGACGGCGTCGAGCAGCGCGACGACGATCACGAGCCCGAGCGGGCCCGCCACGTCCATGCCGACGAGGGTCGCGAAGCCCACCACCACCAGCGACTGGAACAGTGCGAGCGTGGCGAACGCCAGCGCGTAGCCGGCCACGAAGTCTCCCTTGCGGACCGGGGTGGTCATGAGCCGCTCGAGCGTGCCCGACTGCCGCTCCCGCAGCGTGGCCACGCTCGTGACCAGGAACATCACGATGAGCGGGAACAGGCCCACGAGCATGGGGCCGAACTGGTCGAGCACCGGCGTGCCGTCGAACATCCAGGCGATCAGGCCGATGAGGAGGCAGGGGAGCACGAGGACGAGGGCGATGGTGCGGTGGTCCGCCCGGAGCTGGTCGAGCACCCGGCCGGCGGTCGCGAGGGTGAGGTTCATCGCGCGGTCCCTTCGGTGGCGCCGGCGGACCGGTCGATCAGGGCGAGGAACGCACGCTCGGCGTCGGGCGCCCCGGTCTGCTGCATGAGCTCCTCCGGCGTGAGGTCGGCGACGAGGCCGCCCGCGCGCATCAGCAGCAGCCGGTCGCACTGGGTCGCCTCGTCCATCACGTGCGAGGAGACCAGGAGGGTGCGGCCCGTCCGGGACAGCTCCCGGAAGAGCGCCCAGAGGTCCCTCCGCAGCACGGGGTCGAGACCCACCGTGGGCTCGTCGAGCACGAGCAGCTCGGGGTCGCCCACGAGCGCCGCCGCGAGCGAGACCCGGGACCGCTCGCCGCCGGACAGCGTGGCGACCACCTGCTTCTCGTGCCCGCCCAGGTCCACCTCGGCGACGACCCGCCCCACGGTGTCCCGCCGCCGGGTGGGCGCGACGCCCGCCAGCGCCGCGAAGTAGCCGAGGTTCTGCGCCACCGTCAGATCGGTGTAGACGGAGGCCGCCTGCGTCACGTAGCCCACGCGGCGGCGGAGCTCCGGCGCGCCGGCGGGCAGGCCGAGCACGTCGACCGTGCCGGTCACCCGGTCCTGCACGCCCACCACAGCCCGCATCAGCGTCGTCTTGCCGGAGCCCGACGGGCCCAGCAGGCCGACGACGGACCCGGCCGGCACGTCCACGTCGAGCCCGTCGATCACCGCCCGCCCGCCCCGCTCGATGCGCAGGTCTCGCACGCGGATCGCCGGCTCGCCGCCGGCCGGGTTATTCACCATGTGGGGAATTCTCCTCCCGGAGGCTCGGGGATGCAACCCCCTCGCCGAGAGAGGCGTGCGTCGCCGAGACAGGTCCCTGCGGGGCCGGTCTATCTCGCGGGCGGGACGACGCCGGGCGGCAGGTCTCCCGTGAGGTACCGCTGCAGCGTGGGGCCCAGGAGGGCCGCGAGGTCGTCGGCGGTGAGCGCGGCGAGCGGCTCGAGGCGGACCAGGTACCGGGTGAGGAGCACCCCCGCCAGCTGCGACGCGACGAGGGCCGCCCGCAACGTCGGCCGGTCGGCGCCGAGGCGCCCGACGATCGGCCCCAGGAGCTCGGCTCCGAGGAACTGCGGCATGAGGGCCCGCAGCTCCGGGTCCGCGAGCACGGCGGGCAGGACGATCCGGACGGTGTCGCCGTAGTCGGTGTCCCAGAGGCCGACGACCGCCCGCACGAGCCGCTCCCCCAGACCCTCGGGAGGCCCGTCGAGCACGGCCCGGACCACGGCGGCCGGGTCGACGTCGCCCAGCCCGACCGTGGCGGTCAGCAGCCGCTGCTTGTCGCCGAACCAGTGCCGGACGGTCCCGGGGTCCACGCCCGCCCGCCGGGCGACGGACCGGAGCGACGCGGCCTCGTAGCCCCGCTCGACGAACTCCGTCCGGGCGGCCCCCAGGATCTCGGCGCGTGCGTCCTGGCCGGCAGGCCGCCTGCCCCGCCGCGCCTCGGCGGGAGGCGAGCCGGGCAGGTCGGCGGGCGGGACGTCGTCGGGCACCAGCCGATTGTCTCCCAGACGCGCGAGAGGCGTCAGCCGGCGAGAGAGGCGTCCAGGACGCCCATCTCGGCCGGCTGACGCCTCTCTCGCGAGCCGGGCGCCTGTCTCAGGCGCGGGCCTCCGTGGCCCGGCGCTTGTTCCAGACGTCGAACGCGACGGCGAGGAGCAGGACGATGCCCTTCACCACCTGCTGGACCGACTGGTCGATGCCCAGCAGCGACATGCCGTTCGACATGACCGCCATGATGAGGCCACCGATCATGGCGCCCGGCACCGTACCGATACCGCCGGAGACCGCCGCGCCGCCGATGAAGCAGGCGGCGATGGCGTCGAGCTCGAACATGTTGCCCGCACCCGGCTGGGCCGCGTTGGACCGTGCCGAGTAGACGACGCCGGCGACGGACGCCAGGAAGCCCATGTTGAGGAAGATCAGGAAGTTGACCCGCTTGACCCGCACGCCCGAGAGCTGGGCAGCGGACAGGTTCCCGCCGATCGCGTACACGTGACGGCCGAACACGCTGCTCTTGGTGACCGCCGCGTAGGTGAGGACCAGGACCGCCAGGACGATCAGCACGATCGGCAGGCCACGGCTCGTGGCGAGCTGCCAGGCGAACCACATGGCGACCGCGGCCACGGCCACGATCCTCGCCACGAACAGGCCCATCGCCTCGACGTGCTGGCGGTAGGCGAGCTTGGCCCGGCGGGAGCGCCACGAGGACACGGCAAAGCCGACGACCGCGATCGCGAAGATCAGGAGCGTGAACGTGTCGTACCCGTACCCGCCGAGGAGCCCGTTGAGGAACCCGCGGCCGAGGTTCCCGTACTCCTTCGGGAACGGCGACAGCGAGACGTTGTTCAGGACCTGGAGCGTGAGGCCGCGGAACAGGAGCATGCCCGCCAGGGTCACGATGAACGCCGGGATGCCGACGTACGCCACCCAGAACCCCTGCCACGCCCCTACCGCGAGGCCCACCCCCAGGCCCGCCAGCACGCCGACCCACCACGGCATGCCCTCGCGCACCACGAGGACGGCCGAGACGGCGCCGGTGAGAGCCACGACCGAGCCCACCGACAGGTCGATGTGCCCGGCGATGATCACGATGACCATGCCGATCGCGAGGATCAGGATGTACGAGTACTGCAGCACCAGGTTGGTGACGTTCCCGGGGCTGAGCAGCCGGCCGTTCGTCAGGATGGTGAACAGCGCCACGATCCCCACGAACGCGATGTAGATACCGCTGGTGCGGAGGTTCCGCGTGAACAGGTCGCGGATGTCGGCGGCGGCGTTCATGCCCGCACCTCCTGCGCGGTCTCCTGCGTCATGAGTGCCATGAGTCCCTCCTGGGTCGCCGAGGCCACGTCGACCTCGCCGGTGATGCGGCCGAAGGCCAGCGTGTAGATGCGGTCGCAGATCCCGAGCAGCTCGGGCAGCTCCGACGAGATGACCAGCACGGCCTTCCCGTCCGCGACCAGACGGTTGATGATGGTGTAGATCTCGAACTTGGCGCCGACGTCGATGCCGCGCGTGGGCTCGTCGAGGATGAGCACCTCGGGCTGCGTGTGCAGCCACTTGGACAGCACGACCTTCTGCTGGTTTCCGCCCGAGAGCTTCCCGACCTCCATGAGGACGTGGGGCGCGCGGATGTTCATGGCCGCGCGGTACTCCTCCGCGACCTTGAGCTCCTCCTGCGCGTTCACCCAGCCGTTGCGCGAGATGCGCCCGAGCCCCGCCGCGGAGATGTTCCGGCGGATGTCCTCGATGAGGTTGAGGCCGTAGCGCTTGCGGTCCTCGGACACGTAGGCGATGCCGGCGTCGATGGCGTCGGGGACGTCCTTCACGGACACCTCCTTGCCGTGCACGAACGCCCGGCCCGAGATCTCCCGGCCGTAGGAGCGCCCGAAGAGCGACATGGCCAGCTCGGTCCGTCCGGCGCCCATGAGCCCGGCGATGCCGACCACCTCGCCCGCGCGCACCGTCAGGTTCGCGCGGTCGACGACGACGCGGCCCGGCTGGGTCGGGTGGTACACCGTCCAGTCCTCGACGCGGAGCACCTCCTCGCCGGGGTGCGACTCCCGCTCGGGGAAGCGGTGCTCCAGGTCGCGGCCCACCATCCCGCGGATGATCCGGTCCTGGAGGGACACCGAGTCCTGCGTGCTGAGGTCGACGTCGAGCGTCTCGATGGTGCGCCCGTCACGGATGATCGTCACGCGGTCCGCGATGTCGGCGATCTCGCCCAGCTTGTGGGAGATCATGATCGACGTGACGCCCTCGTCCTGGAGCGTGCGCAGCAGGCCCAGCAGGTGCTCCGAGTCGGTGTCGTTGAGGGCGGCGGTCGGCTCGTCGAGGATGAGCAGGCGCACCTCCTTCGACAGCGCCTTGGCGATCTCGACGAGCTGCTGCTTGCCCACTCCGAGTGCCTGGATCGGCGTCGTCGGACGCTCTCGGAGGCCCACGCGCGCGAGCAGCTTCGCCGCCTCGTCGTTGGTGCGGTGCCAGTCGATGAGTCCGTTCGACCCGAGCTGCTCGTTGCCGAGGAAGATGTTCTCGGCGATCGAGAGGAACGGCACCAGGGCAAGCTCCTGGTGGATGATGACGATGCCCTTGGCCTCGGAGTCGTTGATGGACCCGAACTCGGCCGGAGTGTCGTCGAGGACGATCTCCCCGTCGTAGGTGCCGTGCGGGTAGACGCCCGACAGCACCTTCATCAGGGTCGACTTGCCGGCGCCGTTCTCGCCGCAGATCGCATGGATCTCGCCGCGCCGGACGGTCAGGTTCACGTCCGACAGGGCCTTCACACCGGGGAAGGTCTTGGTGATGCCCCGCATCTCGAGGATGTTCGGGGAGCTGGTCTCGGCCATGCCTTGTCCTTGCTCGTCACGATGTCGGCCGGGGCCGACGGCGAAGCCGAGGTTCCTGGCCGACAAGAGCCAGGAACCTCGGCGCTACAGAAGGATCACTCCGCCACGCCGGACTCGACCTCTTCGGCCGTCCAGTAGCCCGTGTCGACCAGGGCGGACTGGATGTTGTCCTTGGTGACGATCGTGGACTCGAGCAGGTACGACGGCACGATCTTCTCGCCGTTGTCGTAGTCCTCGGTGTTGTTCGCCTCAGGCTCCTCGCCTGCGAGGTACGCCTCGGTCGCGATGACGGCCTGCTCGGCGAGCAGACGCGTGTCCTTGAAGATCGTGGCGTACTGCACGCCGTCGGCGATCAGCTTGACCGACGCGATCTCGGCGTCCTGGCCGGTGACGACCGGCATGGCGTCGTCGGCGTAGCCCGCGGAGCGGAGCGCCTCGATGATGCCGCGCGAAAGACCGTCGTAGGGCGCCAGCACGCCGTCGACCTTCTTGTCACCGTAGTTCGCGGTGAGGAGGTCCTCCATGCGCTTCTGCGCGACCTCCTGCAGCCAGCGCTGGGTCGCTGCCTGCTCGATGGTGGTCTGCCCCGAGGGGACCACCAGGGTGCCCTCGTCGATGTACGGCTGCAGGGTGTCGATCGCGCCCTTCCAGAAGAAGTGCGCGTTGTTGTCGTCCAGCGACCCGGCGAAGAGCTCGACGTTGAACGGCCCGGCGGGCGCGTCCGAGACCGGCTCGCCGCTCTCGTCGACCAGGCCGAGGCCCATGAGCAGCGAGGTGGCCTGCTGGACGCCGACCTGCTCGTTGTCGAAGGAGACGTAGAAGTCCACGTTCTCCGAGTCGCGGATCAGGCGGTCGTACGAGATCACCGGGATGCCGGCGGCCGCGGCGGCCTCCAGCTGGCCCGCGAGGGCCGTCCCGTCAATCGCGGCGATGATGAGCGCCTCGGCTCCCGCGTTGATCATCGCGTCGACCTGCTGCTGCTGGGTCGGGATGTCGTCGCCCGCGAACTGCAGGTCGACCTCGTACCCGGCCTCTTCGAGACCCGACTGGACGGCCTCGCCGTCGGCGATCCACCGCTCCGAGGTCTGGGTCGGCATCGCGACGCCGACCAGGCCGCCCTCTTCACCGTCACCCGCACCACCGTTGCCGCCGCCGCCCGCGCCGGTCCCGCCGCAGGCGGCGAGCGCGAAGGCCATCACACCGGTCGTGGCCGCAGCCAGCGCACGGGTGTGCCAGAGCTTCCTTGCCATGACGTCTCCTCTTTCCCAAGCATGCCGAACACCACCGTCCGGCGAACCTCTCGATTGTTAACGCTCACATGGCCGCAGGTCAAAATCAGCGCGGTCACGATCGAGTCTCGATCAGGTATCGACAATACGGTGGTGGTGCTTGGTCAGCCCCTTGTGCAGGCGACGTGTGCCGAAGCGGATCTCAGGCCGGGGCGCCACCCCCGTCAGCTGACGGGCCGTAGGTACACGAATGGACGACATACAGCCCGGTCAGGCGACCATTCGTGCACCCACGGCGGGGAGGCATCAGCCCGAGACCTCCGGCCAGCCGTCCTCGGTCCAGGCGAGCTCGTGGATCGCGAGGCGGAACAGGCCGCCGTCGTCGGCGTCGTAGAAGTGGAAGCCGAGGTGGTCGCGCGAGACGGACTGCCCGCCCGGGCCCACCATCGAACCGCTGGTCTCCAGCACGACCGTGCCACCGCCGAGGGCCATGTCGCGGCCCTCCACGTCGACGAACGGCCCGGTGACGTCGCGCGACCGGCCCACCACGATCTTGTACGTGGAGTCCGTCCCGCGGCAGCAGCGGTCCCACGAGACGAAGAGGTAGTACCAGCCGTCGCGGGCGTAGAGGTAGGGCGCCTCGATCGCGTTGTCGGTCATGCCCACGCGGGAGGCGATCTGCACGGGCTCCGCGCCCTCGGCGACCTTGCCGCTCGGCCACTCGAGCGGGAGCATCTGGATCCCGCCCCAGAACGACCCGTAGACCATCCAGGGCTTGCCGTCCGCGTCCTCCACGATGCCCGGATCGATCGCGTTCCAGTGGTTGTCGCCCGACGTCGAGCGCACCACCAGCCCCTGGTCGGTCCACCCGAAGTCGGGGT
Source organism: Antribacter gilvus (assembly GCF_003946865.1). Lineage (GTDB taxonomy): Bacteria > Actinomycetota > Actinomycetes > Actinomycetales > Cellulomonadaceae > Antribacter > Antribacter gilvus. Next base: position 507,930 of record NZ_QXTH01000001.1, on the reverse strand, counting down.
CGGCGGGGTCGAGCGTGGTGCCCGTCCGCAGGCCGATCGCGGAGTTGTTGGAGCCGAACGTCGACGCCGAGTAGTACAGGTACCAGGTGCCGTCGTGGTGGTAGAGCTCGGGCGCCCAGAAGTTCGTGACGCCGTCGAGCTCCTCCCGCACCCACGCGGGGTCGTCATCCTGGTCCCAGGCCGTACCGACCATCGCCCAGGTGCGTCCGTCGTCGTCGGAGCGGCGGATCTGGGGGGCGCCGAAGCCGACCCTCACGTCACCGGTCGAGTACACGAACCACGGCTCGCCCGGCTCCCCCACCACGAGGGCGGGGTCGTGGGTGCGCAGGTCACCGTCGAGCGGCAGCCCGGTCGGGTCGCCGTCCGACTCACCCTGGCCGGAGCCCCCGAAGGGGACGCCGCGCAGGGCCATCGCACCGACCGCAAGCCCCGCGACGACGACCACGCCGATCCCGGCCCCGAGCACCGTCCGGGCCCTCACGCCCGGCCCAGACGGACGACCGACCACGAGACGGGCGGCAGCTCGGCGCGGGCGCGGTCGTCGGCCACTTTGGCGGTGGTGTTGACCTGCGGGAGCACGGAGGTGGCGTCGTCGGCGGTCGCGGACCAGGTGTGGTCCGGGTTCGCCAGGGTCAGCGCCTCGACGACCTGGAGGCCCGGGAAGCCGCGCAGGTCGACGTCGAGCGTGACCGGCTGGGTCACGGAGCGGTTGACAGCGAAGAGGACGACCTCGCCGGACTCGGCGTCGTAGGTGGCGACGGCGTCGAGGACCGGCACCTCGCCGAACTTCGCGGTCTCCTCGACCGGGGCGTCGACGGCGACGCGCAGCACCTCGCCCGCGGCGTGGCGCGACGTGAGCGAGAAGGGGTGGAACGTGGTCTGCCGCCAGGCACGGCCGCCCGGCTCGGTCATGATCGGTGCGATCACGTTGACGAGCTGGGCCAGCGAGGCCGCGTGCACGCGGTCGGTGTTGCGCAGCAGCGAGATGAGCAGGTTGCCGACCACGACGGCGTCGGCCACGTTGTACCGGTCCTCCAGGAGGACGGGGGCCACGGGCCAGTCGTCGCCCGACGGCGGGCGGGACTCGGCGCGCTTCTGGTACCAGACGTTCCACTCGTCGAACGAGATGTTGATCCGCTTGGTGTGCTTGCCGGCGGCGCGCACTGCGTCCGCGGTGTCGGCGACCGACTCGACGAAGTGGTCCATGTCCACCGCGGAGGCCAGGAACGAGGCGAGGTCGCCGTCCTGCTCCCAGTAGTACGCGTGGGCCGAGATGTGGTCCACGTGCTCGTACGTCTCGGTGAGGACCACACGCTCCCACTCGCCGAAGGTAGGCATGTCCGAGCTGGACGAGCCGCACACGACGAGCTCCACGCCCGGGTCCATCATCCGCATGGCGCGGGCGGCCTCGGCGGCCAGCCGTCCGTACTCGTGGGCGGTCTTGTGCCCGATCTGCCAGGGGCCGTCCATCTCGTTGCCCAGGCACCACATCTTGATGCGGTACGGGTCCTCGACGCCGTTGGCCCGGCGCTTGTCGGACCAGAACGAGCCGCCCGGCACGTTGCAGTACTCCAGCAGGTCAAGGGCCTCCTGGACGCCCCGGGTGCCCAGGTTGACGGCCATCATCGGCTCGGTGCCGGAGGCCTTGGACCAGCGCAGGAACTCGTCGACGCCCACGGTGTTGGGGTCGGAGGAGTGCCAGGCCAGGTCGAGGCGCGTGGGGCGCTCCTCGACCGGTCCGACGCCGTCCTCCCAGCGGTACCCGGAGACGAAGTTGCCGCCCGGGTAGCGGACGGTGGAGACGCCCAGCTCGCGGGTGAGCTCGAGGACGTCGCCACGGAACCCGTCGGCGTCGGCTGTGGGGTGCCCCGGCTCGTAGATGCCGGTGTACACGCAACGGCCCAGGTGCTCGACGAACGTCCCGAAGGTCCGTCGCCGTACAGGTCCGACGACGAAGGCAGGGTCGAGCGTGAGGGTTGCGGAGTGCATGAAGCGAGTTCCTCTCGGCGTGCTCCCGGGGAGCGGCAACGCGCGGCCGGGTCGGTAGTACATCGTTGTAGAGCGACAGTGAAGCATTGTTGTGACTCCGTGACAAGGCCCACTTGACCGCTACCGCACCGGCGTGCCACCGTGTGACCGTCGGTGAATTTCCATCGATGTAAATGGCGGGTCGACGAGGATGCAGCTCCAGGGTGCACTCTTCGCTCGCACACCTGGTACCCGAGAGGATCGTGTGATGAAGAAGTCACGCCTGGCAGCCGGCATGGTCGCCGCGATTGCCCTGTCCACCACCCTTGCAGCCTGCGGCGCAGGCTCGAACACGGACGACGACGGCAAGCTCACGTTCATGTTCCGTGGCGGCGAGGACGAGAAGGCCGCGTACGAAGAGGCGATCTCCCGCTTCGAGGAGGAGACCGGCGTCACGGTCGACGTGGTCGTCACCGACGCCGACCAGTACGCCACCAAGCTTCAGGCCGCGATCGCCGGCAACAACGTGCCTGACGTCTTCTACATCGAGCAGGCCAGCCTCCAGTCCTACGTGACCTCCGGCATCCTGCTCGACATCACGGACCACGTCGCGGAGCAGGACGTGGACCTCGACAACATGTGGGAGTACGGGGTCAACTCGTACCGCTACGACGGCAAGCTCCAGGGCACGCCCGAGGGCCGCATGTACGGCCTGCCGAAGGACGTGGGCCCGTTCGCGATGGGCTACAACAAGACGATGCTCGAGGCCGAGGGCATCCCGCTGCCGAGCGTCGACGAGCCCTACACGTGGGACCAGTGGCTCGAGGTCCTGAAGGCCACCACGAAGGACACCGACGGCGACGGCGAGGTGGACCAGTGGGGCACCGGCCTCAACGTCCAGTGGAACTCGCAGGGCTTCGCCTGGAGCAACGGCGCCGACTGGACCAACGAGGACCACACCGAGGTCACCGTGGACACCCCCGAGATGGCGGAGGCGCTGCAGTACATCGCCGACCTGTCCAACGTCCACAAGGTCACGCCGAACGCGGAGCAGGCCGCCACGCTCGACACGTACCAGCGCTGGATGGCGGGCGAGCTCGCCTTCTTCCCGGTGGGCCCGTGGGACGTCAGCGTCTACAACGAGCTCGACTTCGAGTACGACCTCATCCCGTTCCCGGCCGGCTCCACCGGTGAGCCCGCCACCTGGATCGGCTCGCTCGGTATCGGCGCCTCGGCGACGACCGCCATGCCGGAGGAGGCCGTGCAGCTCGTCACCTACCTGTCCGCGGACGAGACGGCGCAGACCACGCTGGTCGAGGCCGGCATCCAGGTGCCGAACCTGAAGGACATGGCTGCCGAGTGGGCCGCCGAGGAGGGCGCCGAGCCCGCCAACCGCCAGGAGTTCCTGGACGTCGTCGAGGACTACGGTCGCCCGATGCCCGCCGCCTTCACGTACGGTGCCGCCTGGTACGACGAGCTGTGGACCAACATCCAGCCGGTGATCGACGGCCAGCAGCCCGCCGCCGAGTACCTTGCCGAGGTGCAGCCGCGCATGCAGGCTCTGCTCGACGAGGCGAACGCAGCCGCTGAGCAGGCCGCTGCCGCCAACGCGTCCGACAGCTGACACCACCACAGACTGACGCGGCCGCCCCTGCCCCTGGGGCGGCCGCGTCCCCCCGACGGAAGGAGCCCGCGATGTTGTCGTCCGGGACCTCGCGCCTGCACCGGTCGGAACACCGGTGGGCGCTGCTGTTCGTCGCCGCCCCTGTGGTCGGCTACCTGCTCTTCACGCTGTACCCCGTCGCGATGGCGTTCTACACGTCGCTGACGAACTCGAACGGTCTCGGCGTCGCGCGTTTCGTCGGTCTCGACAACTACGTGCGCGTGATCAGCGACGGGTACTTCCACCAGTCGCTGTTCAACACGTTCTTCTACATGATCGGCATCCCGATCGGCCTGGCACTCTCGCTCGCGCTGGCCATCGGGATGAGCCGCGCGATCCCCGCGCGGACCGCGCTGCGCACCATCTACTACGTGCCCGTCATCTCGTCGCTCGCCGCGATCGCGATCCTGTGGCAGTGGGCCTACAACGGTGACTTCGGCCTGGTGAACCAGGTCCTGGCCTGGTTCGGGATCGACGGGCCCAACTGGCTCGCCGACAAGGACTACGCCAAGCCGGCCATCATCGCCATGGCGATCTGGAAGGGCCTCGGCTACTCCATGATCCTGTACCTGGCCGCGATCCAGTCCGTGCCCCGGACCCTCTACGAGGCGGCCGAGCTCGACGGCGCGAACGGCTGGCAGCAGTTCCGCGCGATCACCCTGCCGATGGTGCGGCCCGTGACGTTCTTCCTCGTGGTCACCAACGTCATCGGTGGCGCGCAGATCTTCACGGAAATCAACATCATGACGCCGACCGGCGGCCCCGAGCTCAGCACGGCCTCGGCCGTCTGGTACATCTGGCGGCAGGCGTTCAAGTACCAGCAGATGGGGTACGGCACGGCGATGGCGATCGTGCTGGGTCTCCTCATCCTTGTCATCACGCTCATCCAGTTCCGCCTGAACCGGCGCAACAGCTTCGTGCTGGACTGAAAGGAGGATCATGAACCTGACGGAACAGACTCCCGCCCAGATCGCCGACGCGTCGGCGATCACCCCTCCGACGCGCCGGACGCCCCGCAGGACGCTCAGCGCCACGTTCGGCCGCCAGCCGCTCGGCCGCCGGGCCACCACCCGGATCGTCGACATGGTCACGTTCGTCGTCCTGGCCATCGGCGCTGTCGTCATGATCGCTCCGCTGCTCTGGATGGTCTCGACATCGCTCAAGACCAAGCTCGAGGTCTTCGCGCTGCCGCCCGTGTGGATCCCGGCCGTTCCCCAGTGGGACACCTACGTGCGGATGTGGGACGACTCCCTCATCCTGTCCGGTATCCGCAACAGCATCACCGTGTCGCTCACCGTGACCGTGATCGGTACGTTCACCTGCGCGCTGGCCGCCTTCGCTCTGGCGAAGATGCGCCTGCCGGCCCGTAACGCCATCTTCATCGGCCTGCTGTCGGGCATCATGATCCCGTTCCCGACGCTGATGATCCCGCAGTTCGTCATGTTCTCGAAGATCGGCTGGGTCGACACCCTGCTGCCCCTGATCGTTCCCGCGATCTTCGGCAACATCGTGATGATCTTCTTCCTGCGGCAGTACCTCGAGAACGTGCCCAACTCGATCGTCGAGGCGGCCAAGATCGACGGCGCGTCCTACTGGCAGATCTTCTGGCGCATGATCCTGCCGATCATCCGGCCGGCGGTCGCGGCGCAGTTCATCCTGTGGTTCATGGCGGTGTGGAACGACTACCTCGCGCCGATCCTGTACCTGAACACCCCGCAGAACCAGACGCTGCAGGTGGTCATCGCGAACATGAACGTCCAGTACGCCACGCAGCGGGACTACCCGCTGATCATGGGTGCGTCGTTCATCGCCCTGGTGCCTATCCTCGTGGTGTTCCTGATCTTCCAGCGGCAGATCGTCGAGTCGGTCGCGCTGACCGGCGCGAAGGGCTGACATGAACGGACCGGCGGCTTCAGACCGCCCGGCGGAGGGGCGCACCGGCTCGGTGCGCCCCTCCGGCGCGTCCGGGAGCGCGTCCGGGCGGGCCGCCGGCGCGTCCGGGCGGGGTCGCGAGAGCTCGGGCGACGCCGGGGCGGACGCGGGCTGGGCCGGCGGCGTCATGGCGGTTCTCCGCTGGGTGACGCGCATGGTCGAGGTGAACGTCCTGGTGGTGCTCGGCACGCTCGCGGGCGGGGTGCTGCTGGGCCTCGGCCCTGCTCTCCGCGCCGGGAGCACCGTCCTGCTCGACGACGAGCACGCGGACGCGCCCTGGCGCGGCTTCTGGCGCACCTGGCGTTCCGGCTGGCGGCGCGCCAACCTGCTCTTCGCGCCCGTCTGGGTCGCGGGCACCCTCGTCTGGCTCGACACCGCGGTGATCGCCGCGGCCGAGGGCCCGGCACGGGCAGCCTTCCAGGTGGGCCTCGTCCTGGTGAGCGGGTGGGGCGCCGTCGTGCTGGCCTGGTGGCCGCGCGTGGCCCTGCGGTACGACGACGGCGCACCGGCCGTGTGGCGCTTCCTCCTGCTGGCACCGATCCTCGGCCCGGGGACGGCCCTCGCCGTCCTGGTCGCCCTCGCGGCCACGGCGGCCGTCGCCCTGGGAGTGCCGCTGGCGGCGGCGCTCGCCGGCGTCTCGTTCCCCCTGTGGGCCACGGGCCGGCTGGTGGACGACCGCCTGCGCAAGATCGACGAGCGCGCCGCAGACGCCGAAGCGCCGAGGTAGTCACTCCGTCGGACGAAGTCACTACCTCGGCGGGGTCCTGCTGCTGCGCGTGGGTCAGGCGTGCGTCAGCGTGCCCGTCACGGCCGTCCAGGACTCCGGCGCGAGGCGCACCGTCGTGACGGCCCCCTCGGTCTTCACCTGGCCGACGACGTCGTACTCGCCCCAGTGCGCCGCCGCCACCTTCGCGGCGTGCTCGGGCCCGGCGACGGCGGGCTCGTGGTCGGCGGTCATGGACCAACCCTCGGTGAGCACAAGCGCGGCGCCGGCGTGGACCACCTCCACCTCGACGGTCTCGGCCGAGCGGTTGGTGAGGAAGAGGGAGACTCCGTCGTCGGACAGCGTGGCCGCCGCCGTGACCACCGGGACGTTGCCGTGGGCCTTGGTGGCCAGGGTGGGCGACGTGACCCGGACGTCCAGGGCGTCACCCTGGGCGAGGCGGGCCGCGGTGGCGAACGGGTGGAAGGTGGGCTGGCGCCAGGACTCGCCGCCAGGCTCGGTCATGATCGGCGCGATCACGTTGACCAGCTGCGCGAGGCAGGCGACCGGCACGCGGTCGGCGTGGTTGAGGAGGGTGACGAGGAGGTCGCCCACCACGACGGCGTCGAGGCCCGAGTAGACGTCCTCGATGATGCGCGGCGCGTCCTTCTGGATGGGCAGGTTCTGCTCGCCCGGGAAGCGCGACTGCAGGTACCAGACGTTCCACTCGTCGAACGAGATGGTGATCTTCTTGTCCGAGCGGCGTCGGGCGCCCACGGCGTCGGCGGTGGAGACCACGCGGCGGATGAAGCGGTCCATCGCGGTGCCGGAGCCCAGGAACGAGGCGCGGTCGCCGTCCAGCTCCTCGTAGTAGGCGTGCATGGAGATGTGGTCGACGAGGTCGTACGTGTAGGAGAGGACCGTCTGCTCCCACTCGCCGAACGTCGGCATCTGCATGGAGGACGAGCCGCAGGCCACGAGCTCGATCGACGGGTCCACGAGCTTCATCGCGTGGCCCGCGTTGCGGGCGAGCTTGCCGTACTCGTGCGCGTCCTTGTGGCCGATCTGCCACGGGCCGTCCATCTCGTTGCCCAGGCACCAGAGCCGGACCTTGTACGGCTCGACCCGGCCGTTGGCGATGCGCAGGTCGGCCCACCGGGTGCCGGCCTCGCCGTTGCAGTACTCCACGAGGGCGGCCGCGGCGTCGACGCCCCGGGTGCCGAGGTTCACCGCCATCATCGGCTCGATGCCCTCGCGCTCCGCCCACTGCAGGAACTCGTCGGTGCCCACCAGGTTGGGCTCCACGGTGCGCCAGGCGAGGTCGAGGAACGGCTTGCGGTCCTCGACGGGGCCGACGCCGTCCTCCCAGACGTAGTTGGAGACGAAGTTGCCGCCGGGGTAGCGCACCATGCTGACCCCGAGCTCGCGGGTGAGCCCGGCGACGTCGCGCCGGAAGCCGTGCTCGTCGGCCTCGGTGTGGCCCGGCTCGTAGATGCCGGTGTAGACCGCGCGGCCCAGGTGCTCCACGAAAGAGCCGAACAGGCGCCGGTCCACCGGGCCGACCCGGAAGTCGGGGTGCAGGACGATGCGGGGGAGTGACGTCGTCATCAGATTCCTCGGTTGTGGTGCAGGTTATCTACAACGTTGTAGAGTACCGGACGCCGGGCCGGCGCACCACGTCCCGATCACGGTGCGCACGGCCGTGGGGCCGGGTGCGGTCCCCTAGGCTGTGTGGAGAGCTCGTGGCGACAGCCCGAGGCGTGACGGAACCCGGAGGGCTGAGACCGTGGCGGTCACCATGCACGACGTGGCGCAGCGCGCCGGCGTGTCGATCAAGACCGTGTCGAACGTGGTGAACGGGTACCCGTACATCCGCACGGAGACGCGCGAGAGGGTCGAGGAGGCCATCTCCGAGCTGGGCTACCGCGTCAACGTGTCCGCGCGGAACCTGCGCACCCGGCGCACCGGCATGGTCACCCTCGCCGTCCCCGAGCTGTCGCTGCCCTACTTCGCCGAGCTGGCCGACTCCGTCATCCGCGCCGCCGACGAGCGCGGCTGGACGGTGCTCATCGAGCAGACCAGCGCGAGCCGTGAGCGCGAGGCCGAGGTGCTGTCCGGCCGACGACGCCACCTCACCGACGGGCTGATCTTCTCCCCGCTGGCGCTCGGCCCCGAGGACCTGGCGCTGTTCGACGTCGAGTACCCCCTCGTGGTGCTGGGCGAGCGCGTGTTCGGCGCGCCCGCTGACCACGTGACCATGAACAACGTCGCCGCCGCGCGGGCGGCCACGCAGCACCTCATCTCCCTCGGCCGGCGCCGCATCGCGGTGGTCGGCGCGCACGAGGGCGAGCAGGTGGGCTCCGCGGCGCTCCGCACCGAGGGCTACCGGCAGGCGCTCCTCGAGGCGGGGATCCCGTACGACCCGGCACTCGTCGGCGAGGCGGGGCTGTGGCACCGGTCCACCGGGTCGGAGACCATGGCCCAGATGCTCGACGACGGGGTCGAGATCGACGCCGTCTTCGCCCTCAACGACGCGATGGCGCTCGGTGCGCTGCACGCTCTGCACGCCCGCCGGATCGACGTGCCGGGCGACGTGGCGCTCATCGGCTTCGACGACATCGACGACGTGCGCTACTCCGTGCCGTCGCTGTCGTCGGTGGACCCGGGCCGCGAGCAGATCGCCGTGACCGCCGTCGAGCTCCTGCTCGAGCGGATCGCCGGCCTGAACGGCAGCGCCGCCCCGGGGGCCGCGACGTTCCGGCGCGTGGTGCCCGACTCCCGGATCGTCGGGCGCGAGTCCACCGGCGACGTCCCGGCGGGCGCCGAGGGCCGCGTCGTCGCCGTGCAGGCGGGCGGCGTCGAAGAGGTCACCGTCGAGCTGGCTCCGTCGGCCTGAACGACCCTCGCCCGGGACCACCTGCTCGCCCGCTCGCCTGCTCGCCTGCTCACCCGCTCGCCTGCTCGCCGAGATAGTGCCTTCGTCCGACGAAGGCACTACCTCGGCGTCGTCGTCCGGAGCAGCCGGACCCCGTGCGGCGGGATCTCGACGTCGACCACGGCGTCGCCGCCCGTCTCCGCCGCGCCGGTCACCAGGGCGACCTCCTCCCCCGTCCACAGGTCGAGCAGGCTGCCCTGCGCCAGGCCCGCCAGGCCCGCCAGGTCCGCCAGGCCCGCCGACGCGGCCGGGACCCTCGCCACCAGGGACGACGCCCCGGTGTTGAACAGCCCGGCCCACCGCACGCCCGCGCGCGGACCGGCCCCGGAGGCGCCCCACACCACGAGGTCGCCCTCGCGCAGGAGCTCACGGCCGCCAGCGGAGTGCCGTCCGACGTCGAGCACCTCGGTGTTGCCCAGGTCGCGGACCGTGGCCGCGTCCGACGTCGGCAGGTCGCCGCCCACGAACAGCGGCGACCGGGCGAGGTTCCACAGCGAGAGCATGGTGCGACGCTCGTCGGTGGTGAGCAGGCTGTCGCGCGGCTCGCCCCGCTCGGCGCGGAGGCCGATGCGCCCGAGGGGGAGCATGTCGGCGTCGGCCCAGCCCTGCTCGCCCTGGTGCGGTGCCCAGCGGGCCATGCGGGCGAACTGGGCCTCGGTGTCGTCCCAGCGGTCCCAGAGGTCGTCGGAGACGCGCCACAGGTCGGCGTGCCGGCGCAGGTGCTCGAGATGCGCGAGGGAGAGGTGCGTGCCGGGCGAGAGGGAGATCGTCACCTCGCGCCCGTGCCGTCCCTCGGCCCGCGAGACGGCGAGGGCGAGCGCCTCGACGGCGTCCGCGTGGTACGGCGCGAGCATGTCGTCGACCTTGAGGAACGTGACGCCCCAGCCGACGAACCGATCGATCTGGAGGTCGAGCCACGCCTGGGCGCCCGGGTGGGCGTGGTCGAGGCCGTAGTTGTCCGAGTTCCAGGGGCAGACCGACGCGCGGTCGGCGATCTCGCCCGTGCGGTACGGCGTGCCGGGCACGGGCAGGTCCGCCTCCACGGCTCGGCGCGGGATGCCGCGCATCACGTGGATCCCGAGCTTCAGGCCGAGGTCGTTCACCGCGGCGGCCAGGGGCGCGAATCCGGCCCCTCCCGCCGACGACGGGAACCGCGCCGGGACCGGCACCTGTACCCCGTCGGCGTCGAGCAGCAGCGGCGCCGCCTCGTTGTAGCCGCCGGCGCGCGCGGTGGGCTCGTACCACTGGATGTCCACGACCACGGTGTCCCACCCCGCCGGAGCCAGGTGCTCGGCGAGGAACCGCGCGTTGGCGAGGACCTCCTCCTCGGTGACCGTGGTGCCGTAGCTGTCCCAGGAGTTCCACCCCAGCGGGGGTGCGGGGCTGGGTCGTCGTGCCATGGATGCTTCCTCTCGTTGCTGGGCACAGTCTCGCCGAGACAGTGAGCTCGTCCGCCTGCGGGGCCGGGCCGGCCGGCTCCGCAGGCGGACGAACTCGCTGTCTCGGCGAGAGGGGGGTCAGTCCGTCAGGCGCAGGAACGTGATCGAGTACGGCGCGAAGTCGTACACGAACTCGTCCGCCCCGCCGTCCCAGGTGCCCTCGGTCGGCACCACCCGGGTCGGGTTCGCCTTGGTGTTCATGGCCGACGGCGGCCCGCTCATCTCGGTCACCCCGACCTCCGCTGCCACCTCGTAGCCCGCAACCGACACGGACGTACGCGCCACGGAGCCGTACGGGTTGACGACCTTGAGGAGCAGGTCGCCCGTCGCCTCGTCCGTGGTCACCACCTGGTAGAGCGACTGCGTGACGGGCTCCGTGTACGTCATCTGGAGCACGCCGTCGAGGTACATCTCGATGGTGCGCCCGGACACGACGACCTTCACGTGGTAGTCCTGGCCCGTGACCAGCGAGTGGCCCTCGACCGCTGCCACCTCACCCTGCCGGGCGCCCGCGGCCCGCTCGAGCGCCTGGCGCGAGTTGCCCCAGCCACCCAGGTTCCACCAGTAGAACTGGTCGGCCGCACCGGCAGCGAAGCCGACGAGGAAGCCCTCGCCACCGGCCAGCTTCCGGGCGTCGACCTCGAGCGTGTAGTTGTCCCAGTCCCGGCCGTACGCGTCCGGGATGAGGGCGCGCGCGTCCTCGACGGTCGTGCTGGACTGCACGTACTCGCCGTCCTGGACGGCCCAGGTGCCGCGCTCAGGTGTCCACGTCGAGGCGCCGGAGAAGTCGTCCGAGTACAGGACGTCGCCGGTCGCGTTGTCGGTGACCACGACGTCGTCGTACGCGGCGGACGTGGCCCACGTCGAGAGGAACACGCCTCCGGAGAGGTCCTCCGGCGTGGCCTCGGGGCCCACGTGCTGCGACGGGACCACCTGGTCGCCCGTGTTCGTCATGAACATCTGCTGCGTGTAGTAGCTCGTCGAGCCCCAGGCCTCGTCGTTGTCGAACCACATCATGTCGGGCGACCACTGCACGTAGTCCTCGTTGGCGAACATGGGCGCGTACGCGGCCAGCTCCACCAGGTCGGCGTTGCGCTCGAGGCCCGTCATGTACGCGGCCTCCGAGAGGGCGTTGGACCACGCGTTGCCGCGGGAGGCGTACTCGCCGAGGAAGACGTGCGGGCCCTCACGGTCGTAGGAGTCGTACCGCTCGGTGTTGGAGAGGAACCACGACGGGTCGTTGTAGTAGTGCTCGTCGACCATCGCGACGCCCTGCTCGCGGTTGAAGTCCCACAGCTCGTCGAACCGCGTGCCCGTGTCGTCGGGGCCCGAGTTCGAGATCACCGTGACCTCCGGGTGCGCCGCCTCGACAGCGTCGCGGAAGCGCGGGAAGTTCGCCTCGAACGTGCGGGTGTTCTCCTCATTACCGAGCCCGATGTAGCGCAGGCCGAAGGGCTCCGGGTGGCCGAGACCGGCGCGCACGGCGCCCCACTCCGTGTCGACGGACCCGTTGGCGAACTCGATGAGGTCCACCGTGTCCTGCACCCAACGGTCGATGCGCTCGTCGTCGGTCATCTCCGGGATGCGCGATCCGCAGCCGTTGGCGCCCACGGAGAGCACGGGCAGCGGGGTGGCGCCCAGGTCCTCGGCGAACTCGAAGTACTCGAGGTACCCGATGCCGTACGACTGGTTGTAGCCCCAGAAGTTCCAGTTGGTGGGTCGCTCCTCGACCGGGCCGATGGTCTCCTTCCACTGGTACGTGCGCTGCCGGTCCTGGCCGTCCGACTCGAGGTACGTGTCGAACGTGCCCACGTTGGTGACGCAGCCGCCCGGGAACCGCAGGAACGACGGCTCCAGCGCGGCGACCTTCTCCGCGAGGTCCTTGCGGAGCACGGACCGCCCGTTGACCGGGCCCTCCCAGGTGTCGCGCGGGAACAGCGACACCATGTCGAGGCGCAGGGTCCCGGCGGCACCGCCCGTCACCACGAGCCGGGCGTCGTTCGTCGTGGCCGACGACGTCAGCTTGCCGCTGTACTGGCGCCACCGGTCGCTGCCGTTCACCCGGACGGTGTCCGTCCCGTAGACGACCGACCCGTCGGGCGACTCGAGCGACACGGTGAGCGTCTGCTTCTCGCCGGTGCGCGCGAACACGGAGAAGTCGTACTTGGCGCCCTCCGCGACGGCGACGCCCTCGTTGTAGGAGGAGTTGGAGACGCCCACGCCCGGGCCGTCGGCGGTCACCGTGAGGTACGCGCGGTTCGCGTCGTTGAGCCACTCGGACCGCTCGGACTCGACAGCCACGGTGCCCGAGGCGCCGCGCTGGACCGGGGTCCACGCGGTGAGCCCGTTGAAGCTCGCGTTGTCGGCGGGCGCGAACTCGAACGACCGGTTCCGGACCAGCTCGGCGTACAGGCCGCCGTCGGCCGCGTAGTTGATGTCCTCGTAGAAGATGCCGTAGAGGTCGTCGCTCATCTCGGTGCGCGCCGCGTCGGCGTCGACCGTGATGGCGTGCTCCTCGATCACCGGCGGCGCCTCCGTCGCGGTCACCGCGAAGAAGTCGAAGGTTGCCGCGAGCGAGTCGCCGGACAGCGCGCCCAGCGAGTAGAGGCCCACCTGCGTGACGCCCCAGCCGAGGTCGGACGACCGGGCCGCGACCCAGGCGCCGTCGGCCCAGTAGCTCGTGGTGACCGTGGCGCCCGTGCGCTGCACGCGCAGGTACTCGGACGTGGAGCCCGGCCGCGCCGTGAAGGTGGACCCGTACGCGGCGCCCGTCTCGACGCCGGTCTCGATGACGACGGGGCCGCCGGCGGCGAAGCTCACGTGGGTGAGGCCGGAGCGCACGTAGTTGTCGAAGTCCTGCCAGGCGAGGATGCCCGCGCCCTGGAAGTCGCCCGCGACCGGGGCCGACACGCGCGTGACCGCGGTGAAGTCGCCCACGGGGACGTCGATCATCAGCAGGTTCTTGGCCGAGTTGTCGGCCTGGTAGGTGTCGCCGGGCAGCGAGGTGATCGTGAGGCCGCCGTCGGCCAGGGTGACCGCGGCGGGCTCCGAGTTGACGACGGTCCACTCGCTGCCGAGCGTGGCGCTGTCGAAGTCGTCGATCCAGGCGCCCTCGGGGATCACACCGGCCGGGGCGTCGGCGACGCTCCCCGCGGCAAGGACCGCCGTCGGCGTGACCGCCGGCGCGGACGCCGCGGCGCCGGCCATCGGCGTCACGACGACGAGAGCGAGTCCGGCGGCGATGCCGGCTCTCAGGATGCTGCTCATCATGCTCCTTCCTACATCGTTGTACTACAGGATTGAGGACTCCCGCCCGGCGCTCGGGGCGACGGGCGGGAGAACCTAGGTCAGCGGGACCACTGCTGGTTCGTGGCGCCGTTGCACGTCCACGTCAGCACCGCGGCGCTGTTCGCCGTCGACGCGCCGTTCACGTCCAGGCACCGCCCGGAGGACCGGACGGCGACCCGGTCGTAGCCGCCCGACGACGTCACGGTCCACTGCTGGTCCGTGCCGGTGTCGCAGGTCTCCTGGGTGACCGCGCTGCGGCTCGTCGCGGCCTGGAGGCAGAGCCCGCTCTGCACGCCCTGGAGCCGCACGTACCCGGAGCCCGCGTCGATCGCGCGCCACTTCTGGTTGGCGCCGCCGTTGCAGGTGTACTGCGTGATCGCCACGCCCGTGGCCCGCGACTGGTTCGGCACGTCCGCGCACTTGCCGGAGTGGCGGGCCACCAGCGACCGCGACCCGTAGGTGGCGAGGAGCCGGTCGTACTCGGCCTGGGTCACCGGCAGGACGGTCCCGTGACGGGGGCTGGCGGGCAGGTCGAACGACGAGACCTTGGTCCAGGTCGTCGCGCCCAGCGAGGTGGCGGTGAAGGGCACGTAGCCCTGCCCGCCGAACTCGTCGAGGAACAGGTACCAGCGGTTCTCGGTGTTGGACTTGAAGATCGTGGGCCCCTCGGCGGCGCTCACGCCCGGGTTGGACGACGTCGTCTTCCCGATGCACGTCTGGAGCGGCGTCCAGCTCGTCGACGTCAGCGACGTCGACGACTCCGAGAAGATGAACTTGCCGCACGGCGTCGAGGAGGTGTTGGACCGCTCGTCCTTGGTGAACCGGTAGTACGTGCCGCCGTCCTTGGCCACCGTCGAGTCGATCACCGAGTAGCCGGGGTCCTTCCAGACCTGGGCCGGCGTGAACGTGTTGAAGTCGGTGGTGGTCGCGTACATCATCCGGTTGTGCGAGGAGCCCGTGTGGTTGGGATCGCTCGTCGCGTACAGCTTGGACGCCCAGAACACGACGAAGTGCCCGGCCGCGTCGTCCCAGTACGCCTCGGGCGCCCAGGTGTTCCCGGCCGTCGCGGGCGAGACCAGCTCGAGCCGCGGCGCGGACCAGGTCACCAGGTCCGTCGACTCCCACACCACGATCGACCGCGACCCGGTCCGCTGGGCGGCGTCCCAGTTGCCGTAGCCGTTCATCTTGAGGTCGGTGGCGATCTGGTAGAACGTCCCGCTCGTGGGGTGCCGGATGATGAACGGGTCCCGCACGCCGCCGGTGCCCACGGTGGACGTCAGGATCGAGCCGCCGCCGTTGAGCTCGTCGTAACGGACGGGGTCGTTGCCGCGGCTGAGCGCGAAGTAGACGCGCTCGCCCGTGGACGTGCCCTCGCCCGTGAAGTAGGAGAACAGATAGCCCGCGTACGGGTCGGCCGCGGCGGCGGGGGCCGCCCCTGCCGCGAGGCCGCCCACCAGCAGGCCACCCACCATCGCGGCTGCTGCTGCGGCGGCGCTGACGCGCCTCCGGAAGGTCGTTCGCACCATGGTTCCTCTCCGTTGAGGTGATGTGCCCGCGGCGGGAGCCGCGGGTCTGCCCGGGTGCCCGACGACGGCCTGACCCGCCCTTCGTACGGAAGGCGAGCGACCGGCGCCCCACCCCGCGAGGTCCGGGCTTCGCCGCGGACCTCGCGGGGCCCCGGGGATCGGGCACCGGACGTCAGGTCGCGCGTGACCGCCGCGCGCTGAGGGTGCGCTGGAGCAGCACGAACCCGAGCAGCACCACGCCGATGAGCACCTTGGTCCACCAGGACTGCAGGCCCTCACGGGCGATGACCACCTGGAGGAGCCCGTAGACCAGCACGCCCGTCGCGGAGCCCAGGACGAACCCGCCGCCGCCCGTGAGGAGCGCGCCGCCGATCACCACGGCGGCGATCGCGTCGAGCTCCATGCCGATCCCCGTCAGGTTGAAGCCCGACTTCGTGTACAGGGCGAAGAGGATTCCCGAGATGCCCGCGCACGTCCCGCTGATGACGTACACCCACACGCGGGTGGAGGCCGCGCGCAGGCCCATGAGCGCGACGGCGTTCCCGCCCGCGCCGGACCCCAGCCCGTACACCGTGCGGCCGAACCGCGTGTGGTGCAGGATCACGAACGCCACGACGAGCACCGCGAACGCGATGAGCATGGACAGGTTGATGCTCCAGGACTCACGCCCCTCGCCGAACTTCAGCTTCCAGGCCGCCAGCGCGGCGAAGCCCTCGTGCTTGATGCCCAGCGACTCCACGCTGACGACGTTGCACAGTCCTCGGGCGAGGAACATCGCCGCCAACGAGGCGATGAACGGCTGCACGTCGAAGTACTGCACCATGACGCCGATCAGCGTGCCGAACGCTGCGCCGACCAGGACCCCGATCGCCAGGACGGCCCACAGGGGAAAGCCCCCGATGAGCAGCTTCGCCGTGGTGAGCCCCACGAGGGCGACCACCGCGCCGACCGAGAGGTCGATGCCGCCCGTGATGATCACGAACGTCATGCCGACGGCGAGGACCAGCAGGTACGAGTTGTCGACCAGCAGGTTCGAGAAGAGCTTCATCGACAGGAAGCTGCGCTTCTCCGAGTAGCGCAGCTGTCCCACCACGAGGATGAGCAGCAGCGCCACGAGCGTGCCCGTGACGGGCAGGTAGCGCGGGTCGCGCAGGCGCGCGCCCCACTGCGACGCGGTGGACAGGGGGGTCAGCAGGGTGGTCATGACGCCTCCTGGATCTTGCGGGACACCCGCACCCGGTCGGCCGTCATGACCGGGGCTTCGCGATGGTCGGTCATGACGCCTCCTGGATCTTGCGGGACACCCGCACCCGGTCGGCCGTCATGACCGGGGCTTCGCGATGGTCGGTCATGACGCCTCCTGCGGACGTGCCGGCACCAGGCGCCCGACGGCGCCGGTGACGGCCTTGCGCAGGCGCTCGGAGGCGGCCAGGCAGACGATGATGAGGACGAGAGCCTTGAACAGAGGGGTGACCTGCGACGGGATGTGGAAGATGATCACTGCCCGCTCGATCGTGGTGAGGAGCAGCGAGCCGACGACGACGCCGGCGAGCGAGAACTTGCCGCCGTCGAGCCGCGTCCCGCCCAGGACGACGACCATGATCGCGTCCAGCTCCTTCATGAGCCCGATGTTGTTCGCGTCGGCCGCCATGGTGGGGGCGCCGTAGACCAGGCCCGCCAGACCCGCGAGCAGGCCGCAGATCGCGTAGACCGACCACTCGAGCCCGCGCGCCCGGACTCCGGCAAGTCGGCTCGCCTCGCGGTTGATGCCGATCGACTCGACGAGCATGCCGAGCGCCGTGCGGCGGACGAGCACCGTGACCAGCACGAACACGACGGCCCCGATGACGACGGGCGTGGGGACGCCGAGCACGAACCCGGAGCCGATCGACTTGAAGGCCGGGCTGGCAGTCGTCGTGATCTGACCCTCGGTCACGAGCATCGCGATACCGCGGCCCGCGACCATCAGGATCATCGTCGCGATGAACGGCTGGATCCCGAGCGCCGTGACGAGGAAGCCGTTGAACGCGCCGATCAGCAGAGCGGTGACCAGGCCGATCGCGACGGCGACGAGAGCGGTGCCCGTGCCGGGCCCGGTGGCGTCGATGTAGGTCAGCGACACGGCGAGCGAGATCGCCATCACCGCGCCGACCGACAGGTCGATGCCGCCGGTGGCGATGACCAGGCACATGCCGAGCCCGAGGAGCAGCGGTGTGACGCTCTGCCGCAGGATGTCGATCGGCTGACCGAACAGGTGGTCGTCCTTGATGGTCACGTCGAGGAAGCCTGGGCTGTACACGCCACAGGCCAGCACGAGCACGACCAGGGCGGCGACGGGCCAGAACAGCTGGTGCCGGGTCACCCGGCGCAGGTCCGCCAAGAGGCTGGGCCTACGGGGTTGCGGTGCGGCGGCCCTGGGGGCTCGGGCCGCGGTGGGTGCGCTCACGACGCCCTCCCTGCGATGGTCTCGAGGACCGAGTCGACGGTCACGTCCGGTCCGTTGTGGATCTCGCCCGCGACGTGACGGTCGCGCAGGACGAGGATGCGCTCGCTGATGCGCACGACCTCCTCGAGCTCGGACGAGATGAACATGACGCTCAGCCCCTGGTCCGCGAGCTCGGTCACGAGCTTCTGGATCTCCGCCTTGGCGCCGACGTCGATGCCGCGGGTGGGCTCGTCGAGGATCAGCACCTTGGGCTGCGTCGCCAGCCAGCGCGCCAGCAGGACCTTCTGCTGGTTGCCGCCCGAGAGGTTGCGGACGAGCGCGTCCGGGTTCGCGGGCCGGATCTGGAGGGCGGCGAGGTAGCGCTCGACCACCTCGTCCAGCTCCTTCGCGGGGATCCGGCGCAGCGGGCCACGGCCCGCCTGGAGGGCCAGAGCGATGTTCTCGCGGACCGTCAGGTCCCCGATGATGCCCTCCTTCTTGCGGTCCTCCGACGAGTACACGACCCCCCGGCGCAGGGAGACGAGCGGCGTGGGGCTCCTCGTGTCGCCCTGGACCGAGAGGGTGCCCTCGGCGGGCTTGTCGGCACCGAAGAGGAGGCGCGCGAGCTCGGTCCGGCCGGAGCCGAGGAGGCCGGCGACGCCCACGATCTCGCCCTTGAACAGGTCGAGGTCGAACGGTGCGGCCGATCCGGGCCGGCCGAGCCCCTGGGCGGTCAGTACGGGCGAGGTGCGGTCGTGCTCGGCAGCGGCGACGCGGGCGGCCCGCTCGCTGACGTCGGCCAGGATCTCGCCCGCACGGCCCACCATGGCCTGGACCAGGTCCAGGCGGCTGAGCTCGGACGTGCGGTGCTCGCTCACGAGCTGCCCGTTGCGCAGGATCGTCATGCGGTCGCTGATCTCGTACACCTGGTCGAGGAAGTGCGACACGAAGAGGATCGCGACGCCCTCGTCCCGCAGGGCCCGGACCACCCGGAAGAGCTCGGCGACCTCCGCCTTGTCGAGGCTCGACGTGGGCTCGTCCAGGATGAGGACGCGGGGGCGCACCACCATGCCGCGTGCGATCGCGCAGAGCTGCTGCACCGCCAGCGAGTGGGAGTCGAGGGACGACCTGGGGTCGAGGTCCAGACCGAGGCGGGCCAGGTGCTCGCGCGCTGCGCGGCGGGTGGCCGCCCAGTCGATGAAGGGTCCGCGGCGCACCTCGTTGCCCAGCATGATGTTCTCCGCGACCGAGAGGTTCGCGCAGAGATTCACCTCCTGGTACACGGTGCTGATGCCCGCGGCCTGGGAGTCGGCGGTGCTGCCGAAGTGGACGTCCTTGCCGGCAACCCGGACCGTCCCGGCGCTGTGCTGGTAGACGCCCGTGAGGATCTTGATGAGGGTGGACTTTCCGGCGCCGTTCTCGCCCATGAGGGCGTGGACCTCACCGGCACGGAGCGTCAGGTCGACGCCGTCGAGCGCCTTGACCCCCGGGAACTCGATGGTGATCCCTCGCATCTCCACGACGGGAGACGGCCCGAGGCCTTGCTGGTCGTTCATGCTGAGCCTTCCATCATGGCGGTCCGTGACCGGGCCCGCCGGGACGTGTCCCGGCGGGCCCGGTCATCGTTCGCCAGGGTCCGTCAGAACGCCCGGGCGTCGATCTCTTCCATCGTGATCGTCTGGTCGAACGCCTTGTCGACGACGATGGTCTCCTTCGGGACCTCCTCGCCGGCCACGATCTTCGTGATGGCGTCGGCGATCTGGTCACCGAAGGCCGGGTTGCACTCGACGACGTAGTTGAACTTCTTGTCGTGGAGGGCCTTCAGGCCGTCCTTCACGCCGTCGATCGTGACGATCTGGATGTCGACGCCGGGAACCTTGCCCGCGGCCTCGATGGCCTCGATGGCGCCGAGGCCCATGTCGTCGTTGTGCGCGAAGATCAGGTTCATCTCGGGGTAGGCCTGGAGCGCCGCCTCGACGGCCGCCTTGCCCTCGGCGCGCGTGAAGTTGCCGGTCGCCTTGCCGACGATGTTCTCCTCGCCCACGATGGAGTCGAAGCCCTCCTCGCGGTCCACCTGCGCACCGGATCCGAGCGTGCCCTGCAGCTCGAAGATCTTGGCGTCGGGGGCGTTCTCGACGACCCACTCGCCGGCGGTGATGCCCTCCTGCTTGAAGTCGGCACCGATCCAGGTGACGTAGGGGTCGTCGACGGTGGTGTCGACCGTGCGGTCCACGAGCACCAGCGGGATCTCGGCGTCCTTGATCTCCTGGAGCACCTCGTCCCAGCCGGTCTCGATGACCGGGGAGAACGCGATGACGTCGACGTCCTGCGCGATGAAGTCGCGCAGCGCCTTGATCTGGTTCTCCTGCTTCTGCTGCGCGTCCACGAAGGTGAGGTCGAAGCCGTTCTCGGCCGTGAGGTTGCCCTTGACGGACTCGGTGTTGGCGGTGCGCCAGCCCGACTCGGCGCCGAGCTGCGAGAAGCCCACGCTGATCGTGTCGCCGCCGCCGGATGCCTCACCGCTGCCGCACGCGCCGAGCGCGAGCAGCGAGACCGCGGACAACGCCGCCAGTGCGGTACGGGGGAAGGTCTTGCGTGCCATGTCTCTCCTCCTTGAGATCCCGAACGACGACGTGCGGGACGTGACGGGCCACGTCTTCGCGGCCCACTGCCGCACATGTTAGCGCTCACATGTGAGCGCGAACACGCTCCAGCGAGTCACTTTTGGGTAACGATCGAGAGTTTTTAGTTCAACGGATCGTCATATCGTTGCCGAACAGGCAGTTGTTCCCCGTCCCAGCCCGGGACGGGGAACAACTGCCTGGTCGGGTCGGCGTCGGGCCGCGTGCGCCCGTGGCGAGGAGAGCCCGGTGGCGAGGAGGGGTCAGAGACCCTGGGCCACCCGGTAGTAGACCTGGTTCCAGCGGACCTGGTCCGCGAAGCCGCGGCGCGTGGTGTCCTCGTCGATCACGAGGAGCTCCGTCCGCGCGATCTGCGCGAAGACCTCGAAGGCCTCGACGCCCGCGGCGGTCGAGAGCACCGTGTGGTGCGCGCCGCCCGCGGTCAGCCACGCCTCGGCCGACACGGGGAAGGACGGGCGGGGCGCCCAGACCGCGCGAGCCACCGGCAGGTGGGGCAGGTCGGCCGGGGGCGTCACCACGTCCACCACGTTGGCGGTGAGGCGGAAGCGGTCACGCATGTCGGCGAGCGAGACGACGACGGCCCCCTCGGTCGCGTCGGCGTCGAACACCATGCGGACCGGGTCCTCCTTGCCGCCGATGCCGAGGGGGTGCACCTCGACGCGGGGCTTGGCGGTGGTGAGCGAAGGGCAGATCTCGAGCATGTGCGCGCCGAGGATGAGCTCCTTGCCGGGCGTGAGGTCGTACGTGTAGTCCTCCATGAGCGACGCGCCACCGGGCAGGCCGGCGCCCATCACCTTGGCGGCGCGGACCAGGACGGCGGTCTTCCAGTCGCCCTCGGCGCCGAAGCCGTAGCCCTTGCCCATGAGGCGCTGCACCGCGATGCCGGGGAGCTGGCGCAGCGCGCCGAGGTCCTCGAAGTTCGTGGTGAACGCCTTGGCGCCCAAGGCGCCCAGGAAGCCCTCGAGCGCGAGCTCCTGGCGTGCGGCGTAGCGGAGGGAGTCGTGACGGTCGCCGTCCTTGCGGAGCTCGGGGACCACGTCGTACAGGTCCTCGTACTCGGCCACGAGGCTAGTCACGTCGGCGTCGGCCACGGCGTCGACCGCGGCCACGAGGTCGTTCACGCCCCAGGTGTTGACCGACACGCCGAACCGGAGCTCCGCCTCGGTCTTGTCGCCCTCGGTGACCGCCACGTTGCGCATGTTGTCGCCGAAGCGCGCCAGCTTGAGCTCGTGCGTGGCTGCCCAGCCGGCGGCGCCGCGCACCCAGGTGCCGACGCGCGACGTCACGGCCGGGTTCGACACGTGCCCCACCACGGTCGTGCGCGCGACACCGAGACGCGTCACCAGGTACGCGTACTCGCGGTCGCCGTGCGCGGCCTGGTTGAGGTTCATGAAGTCGAAGTCGATGGTGTCCCACGGCAGCTCGACGTTCGCCTGCGTGTGCAGGTGCAGCAGCGGCTTGCGGAGGGCGTCCAGGCCGGCGATCCACATCTTGGCCGGGCTGAACGTGTGCATCCAGGTGATGACGCCGAGCACGTTGTCGTCGGCCGTGGCGTCCAGCATGGCGCGGCGGATGGAGCCGGAGTCCTTGAGGACGGGCTTCCACACGATGCGGGCCGGCACGTCGGACGAGGCGTCGAGCGCCCTGGCGACCTCCTGCGACTGCTCCGCCACCTGGCGCAGCGTGTCCTCGCCGTAGAGGTCCTGGCTGCCGGTGAGGAACCAGATCTCGCGGTCGGCGTAGGGCTTGTCGGTCATGGGTTGTTTCCTTCCGTTCGGGAGCGGCCGCGCCCGGGCGCGGCCGCGAGGCCTGGCGTCAGTGCTGGCCGTAGACGTTCTGGTAGCGGTGGTAGAGCGAGTCGATCGCGGCTTGGTCCATCGCGACGGGCTCGCCGAGCTGACGGGCGATGTGCACCGTCCGCGCGACCTCCTCGCACATGACCGCGGCCTTGACCGCGGCCTTGGCGTCGCGGCCGATGGTGAACGGGCCGTGGTTCCGCATGAGCACCGCCGGACTGCGGTGCCCCTTCAGGGTCTCGACGATCCCGCGGCCGATGGAGTCGTCGCCGATGATCGCGAACGGGCCCACGGGGATCGGGCCGCCGAACTCGTCGGCCATCATCGTGAGCACGCAGGGCACTTCCTCGGCGCGCGCGGCCCAGGCGGTCGCGTACGTCGAGTGGGTGTGCACCACGCCACCCACCTCGGGCATGTTCCGGTACACGTAGGCGTGCGCCGCAGTGTCCGACGACGGCGCGCGGCTCCCCTCGACCAGGTTGCCGTCGAGGTCGCACACCACCATGGCCTCGGCCGACAGGTCGTCGTACGAGACGCCCGACGGCTTGATGACGAACAGGTCCTGGCCGCCCTGCTCGTCCTTGACGCGCTCGGACACGTTGCCCGCCGTCCACACGACGAGGTCCCACCGGGGCAGCTCGGCGTGCAGCGCGGCGACGCGCACCTTGGCGTCGTCCACGGCGGGGCGCAGGTGGGCGGGGATCTCGGTGAGCGTGCTCATGCGGCGGGGCTCCGTTCCTTCCGGTTCTGGATCGATTCGGTCGCGGCCCGCTCGATGGCGAGGCCGGCGCTGTATTGCTCGAGATAGGCGGCGAAGCCGGCCACGTCGGCGGCGTCAGGCTCCACGACCTCGAGCGCCGCGCCCGCGAACACGCGGTCGTTCAGGTAGGTGCCAAGGTCCAGCTCGTCCGAAGCACCGAGGTAGGCGGCCAGCACGGCGACGCCCCAGGCGCCGCCCTCGGCGGCAGTCCGGCCGACGGCGACAGGCGCGCCGATCGCCGCGGCGAGGAACCGCTGCGCCACACCCGCGGTGCGGAAGAGACCGCCGTGGGCGAACATCGCGTCCAGCGCGACGTCCTCCTCCGCGAGCACCTTCATGCCGAGGGCCAGCGTGCCGAAGGCACCGTAGATCTGGGTGCGCATGAAGTTGGCCAGCGTCAGGCGGCTGTCGGGGGTGCGGACGAACAGCGGCCGCCCCTCCTCGAGGCCCGTGATGGGTTCCCCGGCCAGGTAGTTGTAGGCCAGGAGGCCGCCGCCGTCGGCGTCGCCCTCCAGGGCAGCCCGGAACAGGGCGTCGAAGACCTCGTCCGGCCCGGCCGGGCTGCCCACCGCCGTGGCGAACTGGCCGAACAGCTCCGCCCAGGCGCCGAGCTCGCTCGCGCCGTTGTTGCAGTGCACCATCGCCACGAGGTCGCCGCCGGGCGTGGTGACGAAGTCCAGCTCGTGGTGGACACTGCTCAGTGCCCGCTCGAGAACGACCATCGCGAAGATGCTCGTCCCGGCGCTCACGTTGCCGGTGCGCGGCGCCACGGAGTTGGTGCCGACCATGCCGGTTCCGGCGTCGCCCTCCGGCGGGCACAGCGGGATGCCGGGCTGCAGCGCGCCCGTGGGGTCGAGGAGCGCGGCGCCGTCGGCGGTCAGGCGACCGGCCTCCTGGCCTGCGGGCAAGGCCTCCGGGAACAGCGCCTCGGCGGTGAGGCCCGGACGGCGCTCCGCGAGAAGCTCGTCGAACAGGCCCAGCAGGCGCCGGTCGTAGTCCTTGGTCTCGGGGTCCACCGGGAACAGGCCTGACGCGTCACCCACGCCGAGCACCTTGCGCCCGGTCAGGCGCCAGTGGACGTAGCCGGCCAGGGTCGTGACGTGCGCGATCTCCGGGACGTGCGGCTCGTCGTCGAGGATCGCCTGGTACAGGTGGGCGACGGACCACCGCAGCGGGATGTTGTAGCCGAACAGCTCGGTGAGCTCGGCGGCGGCCCGGCCGGTGCTCGTGTTGCGCCAGGTGCGGAAGGGCACCAGCAGCTCGTCAGCGGCGTCGAAGGCCAGGTAGCCGTGCATCATCGCCGACACGCCGATGGCGCCGAAGGTGGTGGGACGCACGCCGTACCGCTCCTCGACGTCGTCCACCAGGCGCGCGAAGCAGTCCTGCAGACCGGCCCAGACGGCGTCGAGCGAGTACGTCCACACGCCGTCCACGAGCTGGTTCTCCCAGTCGTGGCTACCGGTGGCGATCGGGGCGTGGTCCGGCCCGATCAGGCAGGCCTTGATCCGGGTCGACCCGAGCTCGATGCCGAGCACCGCCCGGCCTGAGGTGATGACCTCCACGAGGTGGGTCGCCTCATCCTGCTGCACCATCGCTGCTCCGTCCTCGCCCGCGTCGTCGTGGGCGTTGCTCCTACGTACTGACGATCCCATGTTAGCGCTCACACACTATCGTGCCGCCAGAGGGTCGCGAGTCTTCTCCATCGTTGTAGATGGAGAGTACGCCTTCACCAGGGTCGCGTACATCTCGGTGCCGCGCCCTGTTCAGGGAGGCGGGCCCGCGCTCGCGCGCTCCACCAGCATGGGCGCGATCAGCTCCGCGCCCACCTGCGCGCCGGCCACCGCCTCCAGCAGGAGGGCGACGCTGCGCCGGCCGAGCTCGTCGAACGGCTGTCGCACGGTGGTCAGCGGCGGCACGAAGTGGCCCGACCCGGCGACGTCGTCGAACCCCACCACCGACACGTCGCGCGGCACGCTGACACCGCGCTCCCAGAAGGCGCGCAGCATGCCCAGCGCGAGGTGGTCGTTGGCGGCGAACACCGCGGTGGGGCCCTCGCCCGTACGGATCTGGTCGGCGAGGCCCAGACCCACCTGGTAGCCGCGATCCGCGGTCCAGTCCGCACCGACGGGATCGGGCGGGGTGATGCCCCGCTCCTCGTGCACCGACCGCCAGCCGGCCTCACGCTCCACGGCGTCGAGCCAGTCCCCCGGGCCGGACACGTGCAGCACGGACTCGTGGCCCAGGTCCAGCAGGTACTCGGTGGCGAGGCGCGCACCGAGGCGCTGGTCCACGGCCAGCGGGATCGTGGCCGCCTCGGTCTCCCCCGCGGCGATGAGCACCACGGGCACCGGCGCGCGGAACTCGTGCACCGCCTCCGCGACGTCGGCCTGGGGCGCGATCACCACGATGCCCTCGACCGCCTGGTCCATGAAGTGGTCGAGCACGCGGTGCATCGTGACGCCGTCGTACTGCCGGATCGTGGCGACCGAGACGTACCAGCCCTGCTCGCGAGCGGCCTCCTCGACGGCGATCAGCGTGCTCGCCGGACCGAACAGGCCCGATCCCGTGGTGACGACGCCGATGGTCGCCGAGCGGGCCGTGGCGAGCGCGCGGGCCGCCACGTTGCGCCGGTAGCCGAGCGTGGCGATCGCGTCCAGCACGCGACGGCGCGTGTCCTCGCGGACGCTGGGGTGCTCGTTGAGCACCCGCGAGACGGTCTGGTGGGACACGCCCGCCAGGGCCGCCACGTCCGACATTGCCGGCGGGCGCACCGGTCGGGTCGCGGGGGTGACCGTAGGTACGGCGGCGGTGGCCGCGCCGCTGCGGCCGACCGCGCTTCCCGTGTCGGCGGGTCGTTCCGCCGTTGCTGGTTCGTTCACGGGCCCATCCTGCCTCGTTCTTGGTCGAATGTGTGCGCTCACATCATCTCAACCCTGGAGACCGCCGTCCCGGTGCCAACCATAGACTCGCCGCATGGTCCGGGGTGAGGATGCGGGCAGCGACTCCTGCACATATGTTGAGCGAGCTACCACCAGTTCACCCGACCAGCCCGACTCACGGTCCTGGATCGATGTCAGTGGGTCGGACCATGATGGAGACCAGGCTCGGCGGAGGAGGGAAGACATGGCGCCTCAGACGATCAGAGTGACGCGCGAGGACCTGCTCGTGCGCCGCGAGGCCCTGCTCCGACGCCTGGACGTCTCCATCGAGGACCTGCGAGAGCGGGCGCGGTACGGAACCCTTTCCGGCCACGAGTGGGAAGCGATCTCGGAACTGAGAGAGATTGGATTCCTCCTCGATGACGCCTCAGGCGACTTCTGACCTCGAGGCCAAGTCCCGCCAGTTCGCAGGAGAAGTGGGCGAGCTCCTGGCGGGGACGCTCGGCATAGAGAAGCAGATCGTTTCCGTCGAGCTCGGCGACCGCTTCGCGGTGAGGCCCGCCGGTGACCACGCCAAGGACCAGCGCGTGCCGCTCGCTATCGGCGGCGAGCATCTCGCCGATCTGTCGATCGCCCTGTATCAGTCACTCGACAGATCGGGCGCGCACCTCAAGACCGGTGTGGACAGCGTGCCCGGGTGGGACAGAGTGATCCAAGAGGGGCGTGTTCGCTGGCGAACCCGCCAGTTCCGATCTGCCGTCCGAGACCTCCAGGTCGAAGCGGCAGACGTCCTCGAGAAGGAGGGTTGGGCACTCGTTCCGCCACCCGTGATCCGTGAGGCTCACCTGGAGCCATACCGTCGATGGTGACGGAAGACGCCTCGGCAGGAGACGGAACCCTCCACCAGCACCGGGAGTTCCACCTTCAGACGGATGTGCCCGGGCGCCCCGCGTGGTGTCGTGGGGGGAGACCGACGGAGGAGACACCATGCTGACGCTCGCGGAAGAGTTCCTGCTGCTTGCCCTGGACGACACCACCGGCCGCCCGATCGTCGACTCGACACGGCTGCACGCCGCGATCGCCGGAGCCGCGCTCGTGGACCTCACGCTGCAGGGGTCGCTCGAGGTGGCCGAGCACGACACCGACGTGCGACGCGGCCGTTTCCGCCGGACCGGGCAGGCCGACCTGCACGACCCACTGCTCGCGCAGATCCTGGAGGACGCCCACGGTCGAAAGCCCAAGGACGCGGTGTCCCGGGTCTCTGGTCAGTCGTCGTTCCGCAACCAGGCGGGCCGCCTCAAGGACCTGCTCCTGGCACGCCTCGCCGAGCAGGGCGTGCTCCGGCCCGAGCCCGCACGGATCCTCGGGATCTTTCCCACCACCGCCTGGAAGCCGCACACGCCGGAGGTCGAGGGAGCGATCCGCGACCGCGTACGGGCGGCGCTCGTCGCACCGGCGCCCGACCCCCGCCCCGTGACCGACGCACCGCCCGCCCCGGCCGACCTCCTGGACCCGCGGACCGCGGCCCTGGTGTCGCTCCTGGCCGCGACGGACCTGACCCACCGCGTGGTGCCCGACCTCGACAAGCGCGCCGTCCGGCGTCGGGCCAAGGAGATCGCGGCGGCAGGCTGGGCCGGTCCCGCCGTCAAGCGGGTTCTCGACGACACCACCGCCGCCATGACGGCGATCATCGCCTCCACGGCGGCGGCGGGGGCCGCGGCGGGCTCCTGACCCGCCTGCGGCAGCCCCCGCCGCCCAGTCACCCGAGCCGCGCGACCCGAGCCGCACAACCCCCGGCCTCACCCCCGCCGCGTCACCGCCTCCCGCCTGGCCGCGACCAGCGCGACCGCGCCCAGGACGAGGGCGGGCACCAGGACCCAGGCGAGGTGCACCAGCACCGGCCCGGAGGCCGCACCCGTCCAGTACTCGACGTCCGAGGCGGGCATGACGACCCCGTAGGCCAGCCGCCCGAAGTGGAAGGTGGGCAGGTAGCGGGCGATGTCCTGCAGGACGTCCGGCAGCTCACCCATGGGGATGAAGAAGCCGGACGCGAAGGCCAGCGGCAGGAAGATCAGGTTGGCGATCACCGCCGCCGCCCGCGGGCGTGCGACGAACGCGATCGCGAAGCCCAGGGTGCTGAACGCCAGCACCCCGGCGATCATCACCGCCGCGAGCGCGACCCACCTGCCCGGGTCGAGCGACACCCCGCCGGCGGTGGCGGCGACGGCGAACATCACGACCACGATCAGCGCCGCGTGGACGACCGCGCTCACGGCCTTGGCGGCGAGGTAGACCCACGTGGGGTACGGCGTCGCGCGCAGCGTCCGGATCCAGCCCCGGCCGCGGTCCTTGGCGACGTCCTCGCCGAAGGCGAAGATGGCCAGCGACACGACGCCGTACGCGGACATCGAGACGAGCATCGCCAGGCCGACCCGGGTGCCGCCCGGCAGCTCGGTCGACGCGTTCGGCAGGCCGAACATCGCGTACAGCAGCACGGGGATGGCGATCGCGCCGACGGCGAACTCGACGGACCTCAGGCCGGAGCGCACCTGCGTCGCAGCCGTCATGGCGAGCAGCCCGAGCACGCCGCCGTTCCGTCGCGGCTCACGCCGGACGTCCGGCGCCGGGCGCTGGTCGGGTCGCAGCATCGTCATCAGTCGTCTCCCTTGTCGAAGGCGGAGGACGTCTCGGCGGTGAGCGCGAGAAAGACCTCCTCGAGGTCGTCGTCGCCGTGGTGCGTGAGCGCGTCCGCCGTCGTGTCGGCGACGAGGCGCCCACCGGCGATCACGAGGATCCGGTCCGCGACCGCCGAGGCCTCCGCGAGGTCGTGCGTCGCGAACAGGATCGTCGCGCCCTCCTCGACGCTCGCCCGGGCCTGCTCCCAGAACGCCCGCCGGGACACCACGTCCATGGCCGCCGTCGGTTCGTCGAGCAGCAGCAGCTCCGGCGCCCCGACCAGCGCCATCGCCAGGAGCAGGCGCTGCCGTTCACCACCGGACAGCGTCGTCACGGTCCGCGCCGCCCGCTGGGACAGCGCGGTCCGCTCCAGGACGTCGTCGGCGTCGAGGGCCCGGGGGTAGGACCTCCCGACGAGCCGCACGAGCTCCCGCACCGTCACCTGCTCGGGCAGGCCCGCGGACTGCAGCATGGCGCCGACCCGCGCCCGCACCCCGCCACCGGGTCGCCGGCCGAGCACCTCCACCGTGCCGCCCGTGGGCCGCACGAGCCCGAGCAGGAGCTCGAACGTCGTCGTCTTGCCCGCTCCGTTGGGGCCGAGCATCGCGACGATCTCGCCCTGTTCGACCCGCAGGTCGAGCCCAGCCAGGGCATCCACCCCGGCATACTCCTTGCGCACGTCGCGCATCTCCACCACTGGCATGTCGTGCCTCCTTCCAGCCACCGCCCACGCTAGGAATCGCGGGGGCCGGGCGGATGTGCCGGACGGCACCGGTTGCGCCCATGACCAATGGCACGTCCGGCCAGGGGGAGGCGGCTCGTAGCATGCAGGAATGACGCCACGCGACGAACGCCTGAGCGCCGCGGGCGGCCTCCTTGCCGCGCTCGTCGTCGGCCTCGGGATGCTCCTCACCTCGGCCCAGGTCAGCCCCGACCCCGCGCTCGCCGCGCTGTGGTGGGTGGCCTACGGCGTCTACGTAGTGGTGTTCGCTCTCGACAGCGGTCTGCTCCCGAGCAGCCTGCGGCTCCGCCTGCCGGATCCCGTCACCGTCGGCGTCCTCGCCGTCACGCAGACGGTGGTCTGGTTCATCGCGCCCAACGAGGGCCTGACGGCCATCCTGTTCGTCGTCACCGCCGCGACAGCGGCCTTCATGCTGTCCCGGCGAGGAGTCGCGGC
The DNA here is from genome assembly GCF_003946865.1 of Antribacter gilvus. GTDB lineage: Bacteria > Actinomycetota > Actinomycetes > Actinomycetales > Cellulomonadaceae > Antribacter > Antribacter gilvus. The sequence continues at coordinate 478,121 of NZ_QXTH01000001.1, read as the reverse complement.
GGTGATCGCGGGCAACACGCTGGTCATCGCCGTCGGCGCCGCGATGGCCATCCCGACGGCGGTCGCGGTGGTCTTCACCACCATGACGTACCTGTCGTTCCAGCTCTTCGCCGTCATGGTGATCCTCGGCGCGCGCCGCGAGGCCGAGGCACGCTCCGCCCTGGCGGTCGCGCACGCGGACCTCCGCGCGGCGACAGCTCTGCTCGCGACCTCCAGCCGCAACTCCGAGCGCCTGCGGATCGCCCGCGACCTGCACGACGTCATCGGCCATCAGATGACCGCGCTCGCTCTCGAGCTCGAGGTCGCGTCGCACCGGGCCACGGGCGACGCGCTCGAGCACGTGACCCGTGCCCGCGGCATCGCGAAGGACCTCCTCGGCGACGTCCGGACCACGGTGGGGGCGCTCCGGGACGTGCCGGCCAGCCTGGAGCCCACGCTGCGGGCGCTCGTCGAGCACGTGCCGGGTCTCGAGGTCGACCTTCTCGTCGACGAACGGCGGCCCCTCGACGAGGCGAGGACGATCGCCGTCGTGCGCTGCGTACAGGAGGTGCTGACCAACACGGTGCGGCACGCCGGGGCGTCCCACCTGCGGCTGGCCGTGACGTCCGACGAGGACGGCGTCGTCGTGGACGCGCGCGACGACGGCCGGGGAGCCACCGTCGTCCGCCTCGGCAACGGGCTCACCGGCATGACGGAGAGGGTCGAGGAGCTCGGCGGAGAGCTGCGGGTGGAGTCCTCGCCGGGCCGCGGCTTCGGCGTCGTCGTCCGGGTGCCCGCCGCATGATCCGGGTCGCGGTGGTCGACGACCAGACCCTCGTGCGGCAGGGCATCCTCAGCCTGCTCGGGCTCTCGGAGGAGATCGAGGTGGTCGGGGAGGGCGAGGACGGCGACGACGCGCTGGCGCTGGTCGAGCGCGGCGACGTCGACGTGCTCCTGCTCGACCTGCGCATGCCGCGCCGCGACGGGATCGCCGCCCTGGAGGCGCTGTCCGAGCGTGGCTCGCAGACGCCGGTGCTCGTCCTCACCACGTTCGACGACGACGAGCTCGTGCTGCGCGCGCTGCGGGCCGGAGCCCGTGGATACCTGCTGAAGGACGTCACGCTCGACCAGCTCGTGGGTGCGATCCGCTCGCTCGCGGCCGGGGGCGTGCTGCTCCAGCCGGGCCTCACGGACCGGCTCTTCCGGGCGGTGTCCGCGCGGCCCGGCAGCACCACCGGCTTCGAGCGGCCCGAGCCCTTGACGGCGCGCGAGCTGGACGTGCTGCGGCTGGCCGCAGCGGGCTACTCGAACACGGAGATCGCCTCGGCGCTGCACCTGGCGTCAGGCACGGTCAAGAACCACCTGTCCAGCGTGTTCGTCAAGCTCGGCGTCCGGGACCGGACGCGTGCGGTGCTGCGGGCCCTGGACCTGGGGATCCTGGGCGGAGCCCGGTGAGCGGTCCCAGCGTGAAGCGGCAGGCGCCCCACACCACGTAGAGCAGCGGGGCCGCGACGAAACCGAGGCCCACCGCGGGCCGGGTGACGATCATCGCCGCCAGGAGACCGAGGACGACGAGCGAGGCCAGCCCCAGGTACCACCGCCGCGCGCCCAGGAACAGCGCGGGGAGCAGCACGTCGCGCAGGCGCGCCTCCGGCAGCTCGGGCACGGCGGCGAGCGCCAGGACCGCGGTGGCCACGGTCCCCGCCGCGAGCGTGACGAGCAACGGGATCACGACGGCGCCCGCCGGCCGGCCCCAGAAGAAGGCCACGTCCACCGCGAGGACCACCACCACGACCGTCGCGAGCGCGCCGATCGCCAGGGAGCGGCGCGCGTGCCGCCGCCAGGACCGCACGAAGGTGCGGACCACGGGGGTCGAGCCGTCGTCGCCGTGGGCGGCGAAGACGGCGAAAGCCGCCGTCAGCGCCGGGGCCACCAGCGGCGCCGTGAGGGCGAGCAGCGGCCACGACGAGGCCAGGTCCGTCGCCACCGCGACGACCACCACCGGCAGGCACGCCACGACGAGGAGCAGGTTGGTCATCAGCCCGGTGTAGACCGTGCCGATCACCAGCTCGTACGTCTCCTGGTTGACGAGCCGACGGCGGCCCGGCCTCGCGGTGGTCGCACTCATCCCTTGACGCCCGTCGTGGCGATGCCCTCGACGAAGTACCGCTGGCCGAGCAGGAAGATCACGGCGATCGGCAGGACCGACAGCACGGAGCCCGTCATGATCAGCGCGTACTCGGCGTTGTACTGGCCGATGAACGACTTGAGGCCGATCTGGATCGTCCACAGCTCGCGGTCGCGCAGGTAGATGAGCGGCCCGAGATAGTCGTTCCACGTGTTGACGAACGTGATGAGCGTCAGCGACGCGATGGCCGGGATCGAGAGGGGCACCATGATGCGCCACCAGATGCCGTACTCCGAGAGCCCGTCGATGCGGGCGGCCTCGCAGAGCGAGTCCGGGATCGACTCGTAGTACTGCTTCATGAGGAACACGCCGAAGGCGCCGAAGGCCTGGAGCAGGATGATGGCCCAGAAGGTGTTGTTGAGGCCCCAGCCGGAGATCATCTGGAACTGCGGGATGAAGTACGACTGCCACGGCACGGCGATGGTGCCGATGTACACCAGGAACAGCACGTCGCGTCCCGGGAAGCGCATCTTGGCGAAGCCGTAGGCGGCGAAGCTGCCGGTGAGCACCTGCAGGAACGTGACGGTCACGGCGAGGAACGCGGTGTTCTTCAGCCAGGTCACCATGTCGGACTTGGCCCAGATGTCGACGTAGTTCTGCCAGAGGACCGGGTCCGGGATCCACTGCACCGGGACGGTGAACACCTGGTTGTTGGTCTTGAGCGAGGAGACGATCATCCACGCGAAAGGCAGGAGGATGCCCGCCGCAGCAGCACAGAGGACGACGTAGAGGACGACGCGGGCGCCGGTGGCCCGGGCGTTCGAGCGGACAGCCATCACGCCTCCTTGCGCTTGTTGTAGAGGAACTGCACCACGGTCACGAGGATGCAGATGAAGAACAGGACGACGGCGACCGCGGACGCGTACCCGAACTGGAACTGCACGAAGCCCTTGGTGTAGATGTACTGGCTCAGCACGAGCGTGGACTGGCCCGGCCCGCCCTCGGTCATGACCAGGATGAGGTCGAAGACCTTGAAGCTGGCGATCGTGATCATCACCGTGACGAAGAACATCGTGGGGCGCAGGCACGGGAGAGTGACGTTCAGGAACCGCTGCCAGGAGCTGGCGCCGTCCACGCGGGCAGCCTCGTGCAGCTCGGCGGGGACCGTCTGCAGGCCGGCCAGGAACAGCAGCATGTAGTAGCCCATGTCACGCCAGGTGCCGACGATGATGACGGCGGGCATGGCCCAGTCCTTGTCGACGGTCCAGCCCGGCAGGTCGCCGTCGGTGAACAGGCCGAGGAACTGGTTGATGGGGCCGAACTCCGGGCTGAAGAGCATGTTCCACACCACCGCGATCGCCACGATCGAGGTGATGTACGGGAAGAACGCGACGGTGCGGAAGAACGCCGCGCCGCGCATCTTGCGGTTGAGCAGCAGCGCGAGGCTCAGCGAGACGACGACCGTCAGCGGGATGTGCACCCCCGCGTAGTAGAACGTGTTCAGCAGCGCCGTGTGGAAGCTCTTGTCGCTCCCGAGCTTGACGTAGTTCTCGAGGCCGATGAACGTCGCGGTCCCGAAGATGTTCGAGTTCGTCAGCGAGATGTAGAACAGCGTCAGCACGGGGACGAGGGTGATGACGGCGAAGCCGAGGAAGTTCGGCAGGATGAACGTCCAGCCGATCAGGGCGTTGCGCAGCTTGAGCCTGGCGCCTGGGGCGCGGCCCGTCGGCACACCCCGTGGGGTGGAGCCAGGAGGACCGAGCGGCCCTCCGGGGTGGTCGACGACGGTGGTCGCCATGGGTGTCTCCTCGTCGGGACGTTCGGGTAGAGATTCCCTGCCGAGGTAGTCGCTCCGTCGGACGGAGCGACTACCTCGACGGGGTGGTGCGGGACGGTAGGTCAGCCGACCTCGTTGGCGACCCGCTCCTCGGCCTCGGCGATCCCGTCAGCCACCGGGACGGAGCCCGACATGATCGCCGTGTGGGCCTCGCCCAGGATGGTCTGGATCGCAGCGGTCTTCGCGCCCACCGGGTTCTCGGGGAGCGTCTCGTGGGTGGAGTACGCGAACTTCGACAGGTCGTCCGTGGGGACGCCGTCGAGGCCGAAGATCGTCTCGGTGACGGTGTCGTCGATCAGAGCCGGCGTGATGCCGATAGCGGCGAGCGCGGCGGCGCCCTCCGGACCCGCGGCGAACTTCAGGAAGTCCTTGGCCGTGGCGACCTTGGCCTCGTCGATCCCCGCGTTGATGCCCAAGGTGGTGGGGTCACCGAACGTGACGGGCGTGTTGTCGAGGCCCGCCGTCGACGCGTCGAGCTGGGGGATCGGCGCGATGCCCCACTCGAACGCGTTCGCCTCGCCCGACGCCTGCTGCTTCACGAGCGTCGCGATGTACCACGAGCCCATCGGCAGCATGGCCGCCTGCTGCGTGCCGAACTGCGCCTGGTAGGCGAGCTTGTTCGTGGTGACGGTGGCGTACGTGGGCTGGGCCCCGCCGTCCTGAAGGGCGATCGCCCGCTCGTAGAACGGCTCGAGGTAGCCGAAGTCGCCGCCCTCGAGAGAGGCGCCGTCCGACTGCGCCAGCGCGAAGCCCTGGACCACCGACTGCCAGCCGTGCTGGTACGCGCCGGTCGCCGTGGAGCCGGCCGCCTTCAGCGCGGTCGACAGCTCACCAGCCGCCTTGTCGTAGTCCTCCCAGGTCCACGAGCCGTCCGGCTCGGCGACGCCGGCCTGCGCGAACAGGTCCTTGTTGTAGTAGAGGACCCACGAGTCCTGGCGGTAGGGGACGGCGTAGGTGGCGCCGTCGATCGCCATCGAGTCGAGGCCGCCCGTGGCCGGGTCGAGCTCGCCCGCGACGTCCGAGATGTCGAGCAGCGTCCCGCCCTCCTGGAACGTGATGTAGTTCTTGAGGTTCTTGACGATGAAGACGTCGGGCGCCGTACCGGCGGCCAGGTCGGCCGTCAGGGCGGTGTCGTAGTCGTTGCCGGCCGGGTACTCCTTAATCTCGACCGTCACGTCCGGGTTCGCCGCCGTGTAGGCGTCGGCGAGGGTCTGGAACTCGGGCACTGCCGCGAGGTCCCAGCCGGCCATGGTGATCGTGACGGGACCCTCGGGGGTCTCCGCCTCGGCGTCGGGCGAGCTGCCGCACGCGGTCAGGGTCAGTGCTGCCGCGGCGGCGGCGCCGACCGCGGTCATGATCTTGCGGTTCATTCCTACTCTCCTTCGAGTGGTGGACTGGCCCCGGTGCCGGGGTCTCTCGGTGTCGAGGACCCCGCGGGGACGGCGAGGGTGGTCAGGGCAGGGACACGGTGGTCCCCTCCCGGTCCGGCCAGGTGACGAGCACCTGGTTCGAGGTGAGACGCACCGCGGGGTGCCCGACGGCGGCCTGGGCGGCCTGGGGCGGGTCGGTCGCGTCGTCGGTGGCGGGCGCCCCGTAGAGGCCGACGGCGCAGACCAGCCAGCGACCGGTCCGCAGGTCCTCGGTCACGAGCCAGGGCGTGCCCGTGGCGTCGCCGAGCGGCGTGGCGTCCGCCGACCCGGTCGTGCCTGCCCGGTCGAGACCGTGCAGGGAGACGATCCGGCTGACGAGCCGCCGGCCGTCGTTCGTGCGGGCGGTCGCCGTCGCGGCGGTGCCCGTGGCGCCGTCGGACCGGGAGCCCGAGGCCTGGTGCACTGCCGCGCCGCTGACCGGCCACCCCCCGATCCGGAGGGACCGGGCGTCCTCGGACGAGTCCACCCGGACGAGGCGGACCTCCCAGGCGCCCCGGACCACGCTCACCATGGTGAGCGTGCCCGCCGGGCGGGCCACGCCGGGCTTGCCGGAGCCGTGGTCGGGGGCAGCGAGGTCGGCGTCGAGCCAGCGGACGTCGGCCACGGAGGCGAGGACCGCGGCGGTGGCGCCGGGCGCGGTGGTGGGGCCGGGCGCGGTTACCACCAGGTCCCCGTTCTCGGCGACCGACGCGACCCGGACGTCGTCCGCCACGAGCTCGCAGCGCAGCGTGCGGAAGCCCGTCCGGTGCGTCGCGCGGCCGTCGGCGTCGAGGAGCACGACCGACTGGTCGAGCGGGTCGGTCCAGGCGTCGGGGTCGAGCAGCGGCGACGTCGCCGTCGAGTAGCCGAGGCGCGCGTAGAGCGGGGAGTCGCCGACGGCGTCGCCCTCGAAGGCGTGGTCGGTGCCGTGGTTGACGACCCGCACGACGCCGTCGGCCCGCGTACCGCTGATCGCCCAGCCGGGGGCGACCGCGACGGCGAGCACGTCACCGTTGTCGACCGGGAGGGGCTCCGCCGGAGCGGTCCAGACGGGGTGGTCGGCGGGTAGAGCGAGGCCGAGCAGGCCCTTGCTCGCCCAGTACGGGGAGCCGGTACCGCTGTAGCGCTGGGCGAGCGGGCGCCACTCGTGGTGCCAGCCGAGGGTGAGGAGACCGTCGTCGCCTGGCGCGCCCCGGTCGGCGAAGTGGGCGACGGTGCGCACGGCGGCCTCGCGGAGCAGGCCGGGGGCCAGGCTCGGGACGCCGGAGATCGCGCCGGCCCAGAGCGGCCCTGCCGCGGCGAAGCGGTAGACGAGGCTCCGCCCCTGGAGCAGCGGGGAGCCGTCGGCGCCCACGAGGTGCACCGCGTCCTGGAGGTACCGGTCCAGGTGGGCGACGTCACGCTCGGCGCGCGGCTGCGCGGTGCCCGCGAGCGGGGCGAACGCCTCGTCGGCGCCCTGCATCCGCGCCCACAGCGCCGGGTACAGGTGCAGGGCCCAGCCGGCGTAGTGGTCGTAGGACCGCTCATCACCGTCCGAGAACCAGCCGTCCGCACGGACGAAGCTGTCGTGGACGGCGAGGTCCCGCTCGAGGTCCGCCGCGGACCACGGGCCGCCCACGGACCGCAGGAACGTCTCCACGACGATCCGGAACCAGACCCAGTTGTTGTGCGGGTAGCCGGCGTCGCCCACGACGCTGCTCAGGTACTCGACGGTGCGTTCCTGCACCGCCGGGTCGAGGCGGTCCCAGATCCAGGGACGGGTCAGGTCGAGGATGAGGGCGAGCGACGCCGCCTCGACCTTGGCCTGTCCGTGCTCCTCGGGGCGTACCCAGCGCTCGGGGTGGTGCGGGTCTGTGCCCGCCGCCAGTCCCGCGGCGTAGCGCCCGGCGAGGTCGGTGGGGTCTGCGCCGCGCTCGCCCGCGAGCCGGAAGCCCGCGAGGAGGAACGTCCGGGCGAAGCCCTCCAGGCCGTCCACGGCCGTGCCGTACCCGCCCGGCGTGCCCGGCAGGGTGATCAGCGAGCCGCTCGGCGAGGCGTACGGGCGGACGGCGGCGAGGAGTCCGTCGGCGTAGGACCCGAGCCAGGCGCGCTGCGTCCGGCCGTCGGCGAGGGCGAGGGCGGGGCCCACCAGGGGCGCGGCGCCGGGCGCGAGCGCGCTCATGCCGCCGTCCTCAGGTCCGCACGGGTCACGGCGGCCCGCGGCGCGGCGCCCCGGGCGTAGAGCTCGAGCTCGTCGAGCGCGGCGCCCGTCATGCGGCGGGTCTCCGAGCCGAGCGAACCGGCCACGTGCGGGGTGATCATGACGTTCGGCAGGTCGTACAGCACCGACGAAGCCGGGAGCGGCTCGGGTTCGGTCACGTCGAGCATCGCGTAGAGGCGCCCGGACACGCACTCGCGCTCCAGGGCCTCCGTGTCCACGACCACGCCGCGGGCGGTGTTGATGAGGGTGGCGCCGTCGGGCAGGAGGGCGAGCTCGCGCCCACCGATCATCCCGCTGGTCTCGGGCAGCGCGGGCACGTGCAGGGAGCAGATGTCGCTCGCGGCCAGCAGCTCGTCGAGGGGCACGAGACGTGCACCGGCGGCCGCCACGACCACGGGGTCGGCGTACGGGTCGGCGACGAGCACCTCGCGGGTCTCGAGGGCGGCGAGCCGCTCGACCACCCGACGGCCGGTCCGGGAGAATCCCACGATGCCGACGGTGCGCCCGTAGTTCGACAGCTCGCCGTGCTCGGTCGCGATCGACCAGTCGTCGCGCCGGTCCCGTGCGTACGCGGAGAGGAACGGCACCCGCTTGCCGGCGAGGATGATCGCAGCGAACGTGAACTCGGCGACCGGCAGCGCGTTCTCGTCCACGGCGTTGGTGACGAGCAGACCCCGCTCCCACACGGCGTCGGTCACGAGCCCACGGACCGAGCCGGCGCAGTGCAGCACGGCGCGGAGGCCGGGGGCGGCCGCGAGCCGTTCGGGCGTGAGGGCGGGTGCGCCCCAGGACGTGAGGAGCACCTCGACGTGCGCGAGGCGCTTGCGCGCCTGGTCCGTGTCGAGGTCCGTGACGTGCAGCGGGTCGCCGAGGACCGCGAGCCGTGCGAGGCGGTCGAGCTCGTCCCGCCCGAACTGCGTGCGGAAGGTCTCGTCGCTCATCACGAGCATGGCCTCTGGGCGCCGCATCGTCACTCCTCCCCATCGAGTCTGTGGTCGAGGGCACCGCAGCCCTCACCACCGCCGATCGTCTTGATCGAACATTTTCGATCATCACCGATCAGCAGTGGCCCTAGTGAAGCGCACGGACCTCGGTCAGCGCAAGGGCAACCGCGCATAACAGTTCAGTCTCGTTCTGCGATACGATCAGGTTCGATCACAAAGGATCCGGAGGATTCGCATGACCGACGCAGCAACGGTGCTGCCCGCCCCCACCGTCGCGGACCGGGGGCACTGGGACGCGCCGCGGGTGGTGGACGCGCTCGCCGACGTGGTGGCCCAGGCCGAGGCCGAGCGTGGCTCGCCCTGGCCGCAGCCGCTGACCAGCCACTACGCGCGCTTCTTCCGGGACGGGGACCGCACGGAGTACGAGAACCTCGTGGCCGCCCGCCAGGCTCGGCTCACGCGCGCCGTCCTCACCACCCTCCGCACGCCGGAGGACCGGTGGGTCGACGAGGTGGTGGACGGCGTGGTGCTGCTCTGCGAGCAGTCCAGCTGGTGCTGGGCCGCCCACGACGACACGTTCACCCAGCGCGGGCGCATCACCCCCACGGTCACCGACCCGTACCTCGACCTGGGCGCCGGCGAGGTCGCCGCCCAGCTCGCCTGGACGGACCACCTGCTCGGCCCGCTGCTCGACGCGCGCGCCCCGGGCGTCCGCGAGCGCGTCCGCACGGAGGCGGCGACGCGCGTGCTGAGACCCTTCACCGACCGCCGTGACTGGTGGTGGCTCGGCGTGGACCACCCGATCATGAACTGGAGCCCGTGGATCCAGGGCAACGTCCTCGCGGCCGCGCTCGCCCTCGAGCCCGACCCCGCTCGCCGCGACCGGACGGTCTCCCTCGTCGCCGAGGGCCTCGACGCCTACTGGGCCTCCCTCCCGGCCGACGGCGGCGTGGACGAGGGCTACCAGTACTGGTGGCAGGGGGCCGCACGGGCGCTGGAGGCCCAGGACCTGCTGGACCGGGCCACCGGCACGCCGCCGAGCGAGGCGTCGCTCGCCGTCATCCGGGCCACCGTGGCCTTCCCGCACGCCATGCACCTGGGCGACGGCTGGTACGTCAACGTCGCCGACGGAACGGCCCGGCCCGCGGTCCGGTACCCCTGGAACGTGGTCCGTTCGTGGGCCGCCCGGCTGGGCGACGACGCCGCGGCCCGCCACGCGGCGTCGTACCGCGAGGCGCCAGGGATCCTCCTGGACGAGCGGTCCAGCCTCCCGCGCGCAGTCACCATGCTGTCCGACGACGCCTGGGCCGCCACCGCACCCGCCTCGCCCCCGCTCGTGGCCGCGGTGTGGCTGCCGCAGACCGAGGTGGCGCTGGCACGCCAGACCGCGGGCACGGCCGCCGGGCTCGCCGTGAGCGTCAAGGGCGGGCACAACGACGAGAACCACAACCACGACGACGTGGGCAACGTGGTGGTGGCGCTCGACGGGGTCCCCGTCGTGGTCGACGCGGGACTGCTCACGTACACCGCGGCCACGTTCGGCCCGGACCGCTACTCGATCTGGTCGCTGCGCGCCGACTGGCACAACGTGCCGCGCGTGCGTGACGTGGAGCAGCCGCCCGGCCGCGAGCGCGCGGCCCGGGACATGGCCGTGTACGACGGGCCCGGCACCTGGCGCGTGCGCCTCGACCTCGCCCCGGCCTACCCCGGGACCGGGCTGGAGCGCTGGTGGCGCGAGGTCGCGCTCGACCGCGCGAGCGGCCGGGTCACGGTCGAGGACAGCTGGACGTTCGCGGAGGAGGCGTCGTCGGCCCCCGGCGGGCGCACCGCGTGGCACTGGGTGCTGGCCGGCGAGGTCGCGCTCGGCGAGGGCCGCGCGACCGCGCGGCACGGCGAGCGCCCGCTCCGGCTCACCTGGGACGCGGGCGTCGTCGAGGCGGCCCTGGACGTCCAGGAGCTCGACGACCCCCTGATGACCGAGGTCTGGGGCGACCGCCTGACCCGCCTCCGTCTCACCCTGCGCGCGGAGTCCCCGCGTGGCACGTTCTGCGTGACGATGGGCCCACCCGACCCTGAGGAGCTCCGATGACCGCGACCAGCGCGCCCCTGCCTGCCGAGCGCCGCGCACGCCTGCTCGACGAGCTCCGGGCGAACGGCTCGGCGCGCGTCAGCGACCTCTCGCGCACCTTGGGCGTCACTCCGGTGACGGTCCGGCGGGACCTGGCGCAGCTCGCCGAGGAGGGCGTGCTGCAGAAGGTGCACGGCGGGGCGCGCCTGGCCGGCTCCGTGGCGAACGGCGGGCAGGGCGGCGCGCCCGGCAGCGGGCAGGGCGCCACGTCGCCCGACGACGCCGCGGCCCGCCCGGGCGACCGCGCGACCGAGCGGTCGCTGCGGACGATCGGGATGGTCGTGCCGTCGCTGGACTACTACTGGCCCGAGGTCATCCGGGGAGCGCGCACGACGGCGCCGGGGGCGGGGCTGCGGATCATCCTGCGGGGGTCGTCGTACGAGCCGGGCGAGGTGCGGCGGCAGGTCGCGGCGCTCGTCGGCGCGGGCACGGCCGAGGGCGGGCCCGCCGTCTCGGGGCTGCTCGTGGCGCCCCCGACGGGTGGGGAGGAGGGCGCCGAGCTGGCGCTCTGGCTGTCCGGGCTGGACGTGCCGGTGGTGCTGATGGAGCGGCGGGCGACCGTCGGGCCGTACCACGAGCACCTCGAGTCCGTGATCACCGACCACGCGCTCGGGGCGGGCCTGGCGGTACGCCACCTCGCCGCCGCGGGGCATCGCCGGATCGGCCTGGTCGCGTCGCTGCACAGCCCGCACAGCCCGGTCGTGCGGGAGGGCTGGCTGGCCACCGTCGCGGAGCTGGGGCTCGACACCGACGTGCCCGACCTCGTGACCGTGGACCACTCCGAGCCGGGCTGGGCCGCCGACGTCGAGCGGGCCCTGGACGCGTGCCGCGGGACGGGACCTGGCCAGGGCGCCACGGCCCTGCTGGTCCACTCCGACCCGGAGGCGATCTCGCTCGTCCAGCGCGCGCAGGAACGCGGCCTGCGGGTGCCCGGCGACCTCGCCGTCGTGGCCTACGACGACGAGGTCGCCGGGCTCGCGGACCCGCCCATCACGGCGATCCGGCCGCCCAAGTCGACGATCGGAGCGACGGCTGTAGAGCTGCTGGCCCGGCGGATCGCCGAAGGCCCGGACCGTCCGGTGTTCCGCGTGCTGCTCAGCCCCCGGCTGATCGTCCGGGCCTCCAGCAGGTGACCGGCGCCGTCAGCCGGACCTCGTCCACTGCTGGTTCTGCCCGCTGCCGCACGTGTACGTGATGATCGCGGCGGAGTTGGCGGTGGAGGCACCGTTCACGTCGAGGCACTCCCCCGTCGCCCGGGACCTGATCTGCACGTAGGACCCGGAGGTCACCACCTGCCACTGCTGGTTGGTGCCCGAGCCGCAGGCCTCCTGCGTCACGGTGTTCGCGTTCTCCTGCAGGCACAGGTTCGAGTGCATCGGCCGCAGGTTGTAGTACCCGCTGGTGCTCGTGGCCTTGAACCAGAACTTCTGGTTCCCTCCGCCGTTGCAGTCCCACTGCTTGAGCTGCGCACCGGGTGAGCCGGAGGCGCTCGTGATGTCGGCGCACCTGCCGCTGTGGCGGGCGGTGAGCGACTGGAACGGCCCGCCCTGCCCGGAGATCGTCCCGGCCTCGGCGTCGATCACCAGCTCGGGGTAGTAGCTCATGCTCATCGACGTGCTCGACGGGAACGTGATCGGCGCCCAGACGTACTTGGAGCCGTTGACGTTGGTCCCGATGGAGTTGCCCCACCGGTCGCCCAGGTACAGGTAGGACGTGCCGGAGGTGCCCTGGACCGGCAGCACGAAAGCGGTCTGCGAACCGAACGTGGTGCTGTCACCCACGTTCTGCATCGCGCTCCACGGGCCGGCGAGGCTGGTCGCGGTCGCGTACTTCTGCTGGTTCGGAGACCACCCCGTCGCGCCCGACGTCAGCATGAAGTAGACGTTCCCCCGCTTGAACAGGGCCGGTGCCTCGCGGTGGCCGCCCGGCCAGGGGTTGGCGACGAGCGACTCGATGCCCGTGTAGTCGGCCGTCAGGCGGTAGACGTGCAGGTCGTAGTTCTCGCGCGCGGCGGAGTACATGTACCCGGTCCCGTCGGTGTCGACGAAGACGCCGATGTCGCGCGACATGTGGCCGAGCGGGCGGAAGCTGCCCCGGTAGGTATAGGCGCCGCAGGGCTGGTTGGTCGTCGACACAGCGACGGCGGCACGCGCCTCGCCGTAGTCGGTGCCGTTCTCCTTGTGCATCCAGATGACGTAACGGTCGGTCGACGCGTTGTACATGATCTTGGGCCGCTCGATGTTCGCGGTCTGCAGCTCGCTGTGGCTGTTCTCCGTGAGCACGTTGTTCACGAACGACCAGCTCTTGAGGTCGGTGGACCGGTAGCAGCTGACGTACCGGAACGTGTTGTCGGCGTTCCGGTTCTCACCGATCCAGTAGTAGTAGCTGCCCGACTTCACCACGCCGCCACCGTGGGCGTGCAGCGGGTTGCCCGACGAGTCGGTGAACTGGGTGGCGTTGACGATCGTCTGGGGTGCCGCCTGGGCCGGCGCTGTCGCGACGAGAGCCGTCGCGGCAGCGCAGACCAGGGCGGCGAGGAACGCTGAGAGGCGCCTCACGGGACCACACTCCTTCATTGCAGTGCAGAGAGACCGGCGTGCATCGTCGCGCGCAGATCACCCAGAATCGGGCATATGCAGCCTATGGCAACGTTAACATCCGATCAAGACCCGTTGGCAAGGTCACGCCTCGGTCGGTCCCAGGTCCGGGCCGGCCACGAACCGCACCACCGGCGCGGCCGCGCCCTGCACCTCGAGCACCACCACCTCGTTCCGCTCCCGCACCACGGGCCCCGGCACGTACAGCGTCGCCGTCGGCCCCGCAGCGCGGAACCTGCCCAGCGGGAAGCCGTTCACCCACACCAGGCCGCGCGTCCAGCCGTCCAGCCTCAGGAAGTGGTCGGCACCGGGCTCGGTCTCCAGCACGCCCAGGCACAGCACGGGCCCGGCGAACGGCGCGTCGTCGGCCACGGTGCCCGACGGCGAAGCCGTACCGGGGTCCCCGCGCCGTCCCGCAGCGGAGCCCCGGACGGCGCGGGGCGAGGGCGGCGGGAGCACGCCTCCGCGCACCGCCTCGGCCACGCGGGGGTCCAGCAGGCCGTCGGAACCGTCGAACGCGAGGGGGACCGACGTCCAGCCGGTGAGCTCCCTCGTCGCGGTCCGGGCGGGGCCGACCAGGCCCTTGGCCTCGCCGATGCGACGGCCGTAGTTGACCCGGCCCTCGTCCTCGACGAGCAGGGTGAGCTCCCCCTGCCTGCGCGGCAGCGGCAGCGTGCGGACGTGCTCCGTCCGGCCCAGCACGCCGACGGGCTCGCCGTCCAGGGCGACCCACGCCCGGTCACGGACGTCCGCGAAGGTGACCACGCCGTCGTCGGGCATCACGGACGTGCCGTAGAGCGTGAAGCCCGACCACTGCCCCAGCTCGTCGTGGGTGGGCAGCCGCTCTGTGCGGCGGGGCTCGCCGAGCAGGGGCAGCAGGTCGGCGAGCGGGACACGCCGGTCGAGCACCAGCTCAGCCTCGGGCGCCGACGGCGCGGGGGCGGGCAGCTCGTCCGGGACGGTCCGGTGGCGGGAGATGACGTCGCGCATCGCGAGGTACTTGGGCGTGACCACGCCGTGCTCGGCGAGCGGCGCGTCATAGTCGTAGGACGTGGTGATGGGCAGGTAGGTGCCCTTGTCGTTGGCGCCGTTCGTGAGCCCGAAGTTGGTGCCGCCGTGGAACATGTAGACGTTCACCGACGCGCCGGCGGCCAGCAGGTCATCGAGGTCCAGCGCGTTCGCCTCGGGCGGGGTCGTGTGGTGGTGCAGGCCCCAGGAGTCGAACCAGCCGTCCCAGAACTCCATGCAAGCGAGCGGGCCCCACGGCTGGTGGCGGCGCAGCGTCGCCAGGCGCTCGGCGCTGCGGCTGCCGAACGTCGCCGTCCGCAGCAGCTCGGGGAGGCCCCCGCGTGCGAGGTGCTCGTCGTTGGCCTGGTCGCAGGTGAAGAGCGGCACCTCGATGCCCTGGGCACGGGTGAGGTCCACGAGCGCGCGCAGGTAGCTGGCGCGCTCCTCGGGAGAGTCGTCGCCGTACGCGCCGTACTCGTTCTCGACCTGCACGGCCAGGACCGGGCCCCCGCGGGTGACCTGCCGCTCCGCGAGGATCGGCAGCACGTCCGCGTAGTAGCCGCCGATCGCCTCCAGGAACTGCGGCTCCGCGCGGCGCACGCCCACGCCCGGCGTGGCGAACAGCCAGGCGGGCAGCCCGCCGCCGTCCCACTCCGCGCAGATGTAGGGACCCGGGCGCACGATCGCGTGCAGCCCCTCCGCGGCCACCAGGTCGAGGAACCGGCCCAGGTCGTAGCGCCCGGCGGTGCGGAACTCGCCCTTGGTCGGGGAGTGGAAGTTCCACGCCACGTACGTCTCGATGGTGTTGAGGCCCATGAGGCGCGCCTTGCGGATCCGGTCGGCCCACTGGTCCGGGTGCACCCGGAAGTAGTGCAGCGCTCCGCTGACGATCTGCAGCGGGCGGCCGTCGAGCAGGAAGTCCTGCTCGCCGATCTCGAACGTGGGCATGGGTGGGCGCCTCTCTGGGTGCGGTGGTGGGGGTGCGCACATTGCTTCGGCAGCTCGTCGTCGGTTCGGCACTTCGAGGTGCCGAACCGACGACGAGCTGCCGAAGCAATGTGCGCGGGGCGACGCGCAGCGTCAGTTGCTGACGGTGAAGCCCTGGTCGTTGCCGTAGCTCGTCATCGCGTCCTGCCAGTCGGTCAGGCCGTCGAGCAGGGGCGTGGCCCCCGTGTAGGCCTGGCCCACCGTGTCGGGGTAGATGCTGTTCGCGTAGACCTGGAAGGGCAGGTACTGCCAGCCCTCGACCACGTTCGCGGCCGAGTCGGACAGGATCTCGTTGATCTTCTGACCGCCGAAGTACTCGGACTCGTAGCCCAGGAACTCGTCGGAGTTCAGGTCCTCGACCGTGGTGGGGAACGCACCGCCGTCGATCCGGGTCTGGACGCCCTCGCCCGCCGTCGCGTACTCGAGGAACGCGTAGGCGAGCGCCTTCTTCTCGCTGGCCTCGGTGATGGCGAGCGACGAGCCGCCGTTCTCGGCGGTGGCGTTCGCGCCCGCCTCCCACTGCGGCATGGGGGCCACGCGCCACTTGCCGGCCGCGTTGGGGGCGCCCGACTCCATGTTGCCGGGCATCCAGGCGCCCGTCACGAGCGTGGCGATCGTGCCGTCGTCCATGGCCTGGAACCACTCGTCGCTCCAGCCGGGGATGTCGGCGAGGAGCTCCTCGTCGATCATCTCCTGGTACACGCCGGCGAACTTGGCCGCGCCCTCGTCGCCTCCGAGGTCGACCGTCACGTCCGTGCCGTCCACCTCGAACGGCGTGCCGCCGGCCTGCCAGATGATCGAGGTGGTGTAGCCGGCGTCGCCGGTGTCCGCACCGATGTACTTGGTCGGGTCCGCGGTGTGGATGGCGCGAGCCGCCTCGACGTACTCGTCCCACGTGGTGGGCACCTCGACGCCGAGGGTGTCGAAGACCTCCGCGTTGTAGAACATGGCCATCGGGCCGGAGTCCATGGGCAGCGCCCAGATCCCGCCGCCCTGCGAGATCGCGCCCCACGGGCCCGGAGTGAACGTGTCCTGGAGCTCGTCCGCACCGAACGCGCTCACGTCCGCGAGCGAGCCGCCGATGGAGAACTGGCCCAGGGCGTAGTACTCGACCTGCGCCAGGTCGGGGACGCCCGAGCCCGCCGCGATGGCGTTCTGCAGGGCGATGTAGTGGTCGTTGCCCGTGCCGACGTTCGCGAGCTCGATGTCGACGTTCGGGTACTCCTCCTCGAACCCGGCCACGACGTCCTCGAGCGTGGGGTCCCACGCCCAGAGGAGCAGCTCGCCACCTTCCTCGAGGGCAGCGTCGACGTCGGCCGGGTCGCCGGCGGCCGCGCCGTCGTCCGCCGGGCCGCCGCAGGCGGTGAGGGCGAGGGCGAGGGCGCCGAGGGCGGCCGCCGCGGAGGCGGCCCGGCGGGCGCGGCGCGTGGTCCGGGGCGTCGCCACGAGACGGCTCGCGCTACGGATGGGGGTCATGGGTGGGTCCTCTCACTTCGTCGTGGATCGTGAACTCAGGGTTGGGCGTCAGCCCTTGACGGACCCTGCCGCCAGGCCGGACTGCCAGTACCGCTGCAGCAGCAGGAACGCCGCCACCAGCGGGAGGATGGTCAGCAGCGCGCCGGTGATGACCAGGTGGAAGATCGCCTCTCCGCCCGCCGTGGACGCCTGCGCGCTCCAGGCGTTCAGGCCGAGCGTGAGCGGGTACCAGTCGGGGTCGCGCAGCATGATGAGCGGCAGGAAGTAGTTGTTCCAGGTCGCGACCGTGGTGAAGAGCAGCACCGTCACCGTCCCGGGGGCCAGGAGCGGCAGGCAGACCTGCCAGAAGGTGCGGAGCTCCCCCGCGCCGTCGATCCGGGCCGCCTCCATGAGCTCGTCCGGGATGGCCTCCGACGCGAACGTCCACATCAGGTAGAGGCCGAACGGCGACACGAGGGACGGCACGATCACCGACCACGGCGTGTTGGTCAGGCCCAGCTCGCTGAACATCAGGAACGTGGGCACCGCGAGCGCCGTGCCCGGCACCGCCACGGCGCCGATCACCACGGCGAACACGCCGCGCCGGCCGGGGAAGTCGAACTTGGCGAGCGCGTACCCGCCGAGCAGCGCGAGCAGGGTGGCGCCACCGGCCCCGGCCACGACGTAGAGCACCGTGTTGCCGAACCAGCGCACGAAGACGCCGTCGTCGTAGGTGAGGACTCCGACGACGTTGTCCCAGAGGGCGAAGTCGCCCGCGAACCACAGGCCGAACGAGTCGAGCAGGCCGGCGCGGGTCTTGGTCGAGTTGACCAGGAGCCACACGAGGGGCACGAGCGAGTAGATCGCCATGAGGCCGGTCAGCACGGTGAAGGTCAGGCTGCGGCGTGGTCGTGACGAGGAGGCACCGCGGCGGCGCTTCAGCGGCGCGGGCGGGGTGGGCGGCGCGGGCGGGGACGCGGGGGCGACGTCCCCGGTACGGACGGTGGTCGTCATCGCTCAGTCCTCCCGTCGCATGCCGCGCAGCTGGACCGCGTAGGCGACGATCATCGTGAGGACGCCCATGATGATCGCGATCGCGGCCGAGTAGTTGTACTGCTGGCCGGCGAAGGACAGCGAGTACGCGTACAGGTTGGGCGTGTACGACGTGCTGATGTAGTTGGGTGACAGCGCCTGCAGGATGCTCGGCTCGTTGAAGAGCTGGAAGCTGCCGATGATCGAGAAGATCGTGGCGATGACGAGCGCGCCGCGGATGGCGGGGAGCTTGATCGCGCCGACGATGCGCCACTGGCCGGCGCCGTCGATCCTGGCCGCCTCGTAGAGCGCGGGGTCGATCACGCGCAGGGCGGCGTACATGATGAGCATGTTGTAGCCCACGAACTCCCAGGTGACGATGTTGCCGATGGCGGCGAGCACGAAGTCGGACCGCAGCGGGTCGGGGACCGAGACGCCGAACGCGTCGTTGATGTTGCCCACGAGGCCGAAACGCTCGCCGTACATGAAGCCCCACATGAGCGCGGCGACGACGCCGGGCACCGCGTACGGCATGAAGATCGAGATCCGGAAGAACCCCATGCCGTGGACGCGGCCGGAGTCCAGCGCGAGGGCGATGAAGAGTGCCAGCCCGAGCATGATCGGCACCTGGACCACCAGGAACAGGCCCACGCGGCCCACACCCGCCCAGAACTGATCGTCGCCGAGCGCCCGGGCGTAGTTGTCCAGGCCGACGAAGGAGTTGCCGCCGACCATCTGCCGCCGGAAGAGGCTCAGGTAGAGCGCGTACCCGATCGGCGCCGCGAACACGAGCGCGAAGACTGCGAGGAACGGGCTCAGGAAGCCCCATCCCGTCCACGCCGCGCGTCCTTTCCGGGACATGCCCGGCCGGGCGAGCGCCCTGGACCTGGTCGGCGGTGTCACCGGCACCGTTGCCGTCACGCGAGTCCCCTCTCCTGTCGCGCCGGGGCGGCCTCGCCCTGGTCCGAGATGTCTGCCCACAGATGTTTACGTTAACATCCTGTTGTGGCCGACCCTCCCATCCGCGCCCGGAACCCGTCAAGCGGGGCCGGGGTCACAGTATGGTCAAGCCCATGACCGATACCGGACGCCGGCGTGCCGGCCTTCGCACGCGCCCAGGGCCGTCCCTGGCCGACGTCGCCGCCCGGGCAGGCGTCTCCGCGCAGACCGTCTCCCGGGTGTCGATGGGCACCGCGAACGTGCGCGCCGAGACGCGCGCCCGCGTGCTCGCGGCCATGGACGAGCTCGGGTACGCGCCCAACTCCGCGGCGCGGGCGCTGCGCTCCGGCAGCTACGGGACCATCGGCATGATCGCCCACCGGCTCTCGCGCACGGGTGAGTCCCGGACCGTCGAGGCGGTCGTGGAGGCGGCGCGCGCCGAGGGTTTCACAGTCACCCTCGTCGACGTGGAGAGCCCGTCGTCCGACGACGTCTCGGCCGCCGCCACCCGCCTGTCCCACCAGGCCATCGACGGGCTGGTCATCATCCGCGCCGAGACCGCGACGCCCGCGACCCTCGTTCTGCCACCGCGCCTGCCCGTGGTCGTGTCCGACTCTCGGTTCGTGGGGCACCACCCGGCGGTGGGCGCCGACCAGACAGCGGGCGGGCGGGCCGCCGTCGAGCACCTGCTCGGGCTGGGCCACCGGACGGTGCACCACCTCGCCGGCCCGGAGGACTCGACGCCCGCCCAGGTCCGCGCCGAGGCGTGGCGCGACGCGCTGGAGGCGGCGGGCCGGCCGGTCCCCGATCTGCTCCGCGGCGACTGGACCGCCGACTCCGGCTACGCCCTCGGCCGCGAGGTCGCCCGCGACCCGGACGTCACGGCCGTGTTCTGCGCGAACGACGAGATGGCGGCCGGGCTCATGCGTGCGCTCCACGAGGCGGGGCGCGACGTGCCGGGCGACGTCTCCGTGGTGGGCTTCGACGACATCGTGCTCGCGGCGCACCTCTGGCCGCCGCTCACCACCGTGTCGCAGGACTTCGCCGAGATCGGCCGCGCGCTGGTCGACCTGCTGCTGCGTCAGGTGCGGGAGGGGACCTCGCTCGCGGACGTGCACACGCTCGTGCCGGTGCGGCTGGTGGTCCGGGCGAGCACGGCGCCGCCGGCCGCCTGACCCGGGCCCTCGCTACTTCGTGGCCTGGCCCAGCTCTCGCGAGCGGTCGCGCGCCGCCTCGGCCGCTGCGAGGAACGCCGCCCGGACGCCGTGGTCGTCGAGCACCTGCAGCCCGGCGGCGGTGGTGCCGCCCGGGGACGTCACGCGCTCGCGCAGGAGCACCGGGTGGTCGCCCGTCTCGGCGGCCAGCCGGGCGGACCCGAGCACCGTCTGCAGCGCGAGCGTGCGCGCGACGTCGCGCGTCAGTCCCAGCAGGACGCCGGCCTCGGCCATCGCGTCGAGCACGTAGAAGACGTACGCGGGCCCGGAGCCCGACAGGGCCGTCACTGCGTCCATGTCCTTCTCCGCCACGCGCACCACCACGCCGGACCCGGTGAGCATCCGCTCCACCAGGGCCAGGTGCTCCTCCGACGCCGCCGCGCCCGGCGCCACGGCCGTCATCCCGGCGCCCACCAGCGCGGGCGTGTTCGGCATGCAGCGCACCACGGGCGTCCCGGCGGGCAGCCGGCGCTCGAAGTAGTCGACGCTCAGGCCGGCGGCCACGCTGGCGACCACGGCGCCGTCGGGCAGCGCGGGGCCGACGTCGGCCAGGACCTTCGCGACGTCGTTCGGCTTGACCGCCACGACGACCAGGCCGGCGCGGCCGGCGGCCGCGGCGTTGTCCGTCTCGACGGTCACGCCGTAGCGCTCCTCCAGCGCGGCGGCGCGCTCCGTCTCCGACGGCGTGACCGTCGCGACCACGTCGCCGGGCGCCCAGCCCGCCGCGAGCGCCCCGGCGAGCACCGCCTCACCCATGTTGCCGGCGCCCAGCACGGCAAGTCGTCCGGTCGTTCCACTGCTGCTCTGGCTGCTCACGACACCATGGTGCCCTGTCCGGGCCCGAGCGGGTGGTGCGTGCCCGCCGTCGTCCGCCCTGCGAGGGAACGGTCGGCGGGAGCGGTCAGAGGGGGAACGCCGCGTAGAACGCCTCCATGGCGTCGGCCAGGCCGGTCGCCTGGAGCACCGCGGTGCCGTTGCGCCACGTCACGACGGAGGTGTCCGGCGTCGGGCCCGGGGTGATGCCGTAGGTGCCCACCACCTCCTCGCCGACGAGGACGTCGCCCTCGGCGCTCGCCTCGCCTGCCGCTGCCCGGAAGGCGTCCGCGGCGGCGGTGGCGTCCTCGGGCGAGGCCCACTGCCCGGCGACGACGGTGATCTCCTGTGCGCCGTCGCCGTACACGGCCGTCCAGGCCTCGACGGCGCCTGCGTCGAGCGTGGGCTCGGAGGCCGCTTGCGAGAGGAGCGCGTACGCGAGCACGGCGGAGGGGAGCGCCTTCTGGAAGGCGGTCTCCTCGGCGGCGCGCGCCATCGGCTGCACGGTGGGCGTGGGCGCAGGGGCCGTGGCGGTCACCGTCGGGAGCGGCTCAGGCTCGGCCTCCGCCCGCCAGAAGCCGGGCCAGACGAGGCCCGCGACCAGGACGAGCGCCACGGCGAGCAGGAGGGCGAGGACCCCCACGACGAGTCGACGGCGTCGGTACACGGCCGGGGACACGCGGCTGTGGACACGGTCGACCGGGGTGCGGTAGTCGTCGCCGAGGTAGCTGGGCCTGGAGCTGTCCGGCCCGTCCGGCGGCGTGCTGCCTGACTGCAGCGGGACACGCTGGTCGGTCATCGTCCTCTCCCGCTCGTCCGCCGCCGGCGGTCGCCGACGGTCGCCACGAACTCTATGCCGAGCCGGGGGACGCACCGTGCAGGCGCGCCCTCCCCGCGCCGACGCGACCGTGTCGGTGGCGGCGGGTACCGTCCCCCGCGTGACCACCACCACCTCCAAGCGCTCCTCGCGCCCCGCCTACCGGTGCACCGAGTGCGGCTGGACCACCGTCAAGTGGGTAGGGCGCTGCGGGGAGTGCCAGGCCTGGGGCACGGTCTCCGAGGAGGGGCCCGCGGCGGCGGGCCCGCGCACCACCGCGGTGACGCCCACCCGTTCGCCCGCGCTGCCCATCGGCGAGATCGACGTCGAGGCCGCCCGGGCCACGCCCACCGGCGTGGGCGAGCTGGACCGCGTCCTCGGCGGCGGGCTGGTCCCGGGCGCCGTCGTGCTGCTCGCCGGCGAGCCGGGCGTCGGAAAGTCCACCCTGCTGCTCGCCGTCGCCAGCAACTTCGCCCTCGGGGTCACGGCGCCCACCTCGGCGAGCACCGGCACCCGCGTGGCCACGGCCGGCACGCCGCGCACCGTCCTGTACGTCACCGGCGAGGAGTCCGCCGGGCAGGTCCGGCTGCGGGCCGAGCGGATCGGCGCGCTCGCCCCCACGCTCCTGCTCGCGGCCGAGACCGACCTGGCGACGGTGCTCGGTCACGTCGAGGCGTCCGACGCGGACCTGCTCATCGTCGACTCGGTGCAGACCATCGCGTCCGCGCAGGTCGACGGCGCCCCGGGCGGCGTCAGCCAGGTGCGTGAGGTGGCGGCGGCGCTCATCGCCGTGGCCAAGGAGCGCCAGGTCCCGGTGCTGCTCGTGGGGCACGTGACCAAGGACGGCACGGTCGCCGGGCCACGCACGCTCGAGCACCTCGTCGACGTGGTGTGCCAGTTCGAGGGCGACCGTCACTCACGGCTCCGCATGGTTCGGGCGGTCAAGAACCGCTACGGGCCCACGGACGAGGTGGGCTGCTTCGACCTCTCGGAGCACGGCATCGTCGGGCTGTCCGACCCGAGCGGGCTGTTCCTCTCGCACTCCGGCGCGGGTGTGCCCGGCTCGTGCGTCACCGTGACGCTCGAGGGCCGCCGCCCGCTCGCGCTGGAGATCCAGTCGCTCGTGGCGCCGAGCCCGCTCGCGAACCCGCGCCGGGCGACGAGCGGCGTGGACTCCAGCCGGCTCGCGATGATCCTCGCCGTGATGCACCGGCACGCCGGCCTGCGGCTCGCCGACCAGGACGTCTACGTGTCCACGATCGGCGGGGCGCGCGTGACGGAACCGTCGGCCGACCTTGCGACGGCGCTCGCCCTGGTGTCCGCCCGCACCGGCGAGGCGCTGCCCACGGGCACCGTGGCGATCGGCGAGGTGGGGCTGTCGGGTGATCTCCGGCCGGTCACCGGGCTGGAGCGCCGGCTGTCCGAGGCGGCGCGGCTCGGCTTCGCGCGGGCCGTGGTCCCGGCGGGTGCCGGGGTGCGCGCGCCCGCCGGCCTGCAGCTGCTCGAGGCCCGCCACATCGCCGAGGCCGTGGAGCTCTCGCGCGGTCCCGGCAGCTCCGGCGGCGGAGCGGGCAAGGCCGAGGGCAAGGCCCCGCGGACCTCGCCGGAGAGCGAGCCGAACCCGGTCCGAGACCGGCCCCAGGGGCCCGGACGAGGTGGGCTCCGGCCCGTACCGTGAACAACACGTGAAACGAAGGGCTTGTGAACTGAAGCACAGCGTAAGATTTCGTCGTGGCCGAATCCCTCTCGCCCCCTGACGAGCTGCTCCGGGAGACCCTGGCCGCCGTCGCGCCTGGTACCGAGCTCCGCGACGGTCTCGAACGCATCCTCCGAGGCCGTACCGGTGCCCTCATCGTGCTCGGCCTCGACAAGACCGTCGAGCAGATGTGCTCCGGCGGCTTCGTGCTGGACGTCGGGTTCTCCGCCACGCGTCTGCGCGAGCTGTCCAAGATGGACGGGGCCGTGGTCCTGGACCGCGACGCCACGCGCATCCGCCGGGCCGCCGTCCAGCTGCTCCCCGACCCCACCATCGAGACCACCGAGTCGGGGACGCGACACCGCACGGCCGAGCGCGTCGCCAAGCAGAGCGGCTTCCCCGTCATCTCGGTGAGCCAGTCCATGCGGATCGTCGCCCTGTACGTGGGGGGCCTGCGGCACGTGCTCGAGGACTCCGACACGATCCTCGGGCGCGCCAACCAGGCCCTCGCCACCCTCGAGCGGTACCGCGCGCGCCTCGACGAGGTGTCGGGCACGCTGTCCGCGCTGGAGATCGAGGACCTCGTCACGGTGCGTGACGTCTGCTCCGTGGTGCAGCGCCTCGAGATGGTGGGCCGGATCTCCGACGAGATCGCCGGCTACGTGATCGAGCTCGGCGTCGACGGCCGCCTGCTCGCCCTCCAGCTCGACGAGCTGATCGGCGACGTGGGCGCCGACCGTGAGTTCGTGATCCGCGACTACGTGGTGCTGGGCCGCAAGGACCGCACCCTCGCCGACGTGCAGCGGGACCTCGCCGCCCTCACCTCGCAGCAGCTCCTCGACCTCAGTCAGATCGGCCGCGTTCTGGATCTCCCCGGGGGCGGGGACGCGCTCGACGCGGCCGTGGCGCCGCACGGCTTCCGGCTCCTGTCGAAGGTTCCGCGCCTCCCCGCGTCCATCGTGGAGCGGCTCGTCTCGCACTTCGGCGGGCTGCAGAAGCTGCTCGCCGCGAGCGTGGACGACCTGATGTCCGTCGACGGCGTGGGCGAGCAGCGCGCCCGCACGATCCGCGAGGGCCTGTCCCGGCTCGCGGAGTCGAGCATCCTCGAGCGCTACGTCTGAGCCGTCAGCGTCCGACCCGTCAGACCGGCAGCGGCTGCCGCGTCACGGCGTGGGTGCCGGTACCTTCGTGCCCGGCTCCGTCGGCACCCTCGCACCGGGGTCCACGGGAGCCTGCGTGCCCGGGTCCCCCGGAGCCTGCGTGCCCGGGTCGGTCGGGGCCTTCGCCCCAGGGGCGGCGGGGTCCGTCGGCGGCGTCCCGGTAGCCGCCGGATCAGCGGCCGGGCCCGTCGGCGTCGGCTCCGGCGTCGGCTCCGGGACCTCGTACGTCACGGTGACCGGCTCGCTCACCGCTCCCGGCACGTCGGCAAAGGTCAGCTGCGCCACGTAGTCGCCGGCGACGAGCTCGGGCTGGCCGCCCGCGCACCCGGGGACGGTCCGCACGTCCGACCAGCGCACCGTCCGGGGCGGGTCCGCGTCACCCGGGCCGAGGAGCAGGAGCCGCTCGTCCGCGGGGGCACAGTCGGCGGACGACCAGACACGCTCCCCGCCCTCCGGCCCCGGCGCGGCGTAGACGGTGACAGCGCTGCTGACGTCCGCCCCGTCCACGAGGCAGGGCACGCGACCGGTGTTCTCGAGCGTCACGGTGAAGGTCACGGGCCTGCCCGGGCCGAACGCCGTCCGGTCTGCGGCGAGGCTGACGTCGAGGTCGCTCGCGACGCACCGCTCGGCGGGACCGGTGAGGTTCAGCGGCTCCGGCGGGTGCACCTTGTCCGAGACGATCGGCGGCTCGGGCTCCGGCCAGGCCGCCCACGCGACGACCGGGACACCGACGAGGGCGACGAGGACCACCACCGTGCGGGCGAGCCTCCGCCGCCGCGTACCACCCGCCGGGACCCCGTGGTGTCCTGGATCCGCCGGGTGCCTCCGATCAGGCGTCCGGTCCGGTGCAACGACCACCTTGCTCTGCCTCTCCCTGCCCGTGCGACCTCTGCTGACGTGCGGCGACGCCGCAAGGACCCACGGTACGTCGGCCGACGTCGCACCTCGGTGTGCCGCGCCGCCGTCCGCCGAGACGGGCGCCCGCCGAGAGAGTGGACCCGGCTCGGCACCGGACCGGGGAAGATAGGTCTTCGTGACCGCGACCCACGCCGAGGCTACGCAGCAGGAGGTGCGCTCCGCCGTCGTGCGGTGGTTTGCCCGTGCCGCGCGGGACCTGCCCTGGCGGGCCGCCGACCGCACCCCCTGGGGCGTCCTGGTCAGCGAGGTGATGCTGCAGCAGACGCCCGTCGTCCGGGTCGAGCCCGCCTGGAAGGCCTGGCTCGAGCGCTGGCCCACCCCGGCCGACCTTGCCGAGGCCCCCACCGCCGACGTGCTGCGCGCGTGGGACCGGCTCGGCTACCCCCGGCGCGCGCTGCGCCTGCAGGAGTGCGCACGGGCTGTCGTGGAGCGGCACGGCGGCGTGGTCCCCGAGGACGAGGCCGACCTCCTGGCCCTGCCCGGCGTCGGCGAGTACACGGCGGCTGCGGTGCGGGCGTTCGCGTTCGGGCGCCGGTCGGTCGTGGTGGACACCAACGTGCGCCGCGTCGTGGCGCGCGTGTTCGGCGGGACGGCGCTGCCCGCGCCGTCGTACACCGCTGCCGAGCGGGCGCTCGCCACCACCCTGGCACCCGCCGCGGACGACGACGCCGCCCGCTGGGCCGCCGCCTCGATGGAGCTCGGCGCGCTCGTGTGCACCGCCCGGGCGCCGCGCTGCGACGCCTGCCCCGTCGTGAACCAGTGCGCCTGGCGTGCGGCCGGGTCCCCGCCGGACACCCACGCCGCCCGACGCCGGACCCAGGCCTGGGCGGGCACCGACCGCCAGGCGCGGGGCCGGGTCATGGCGGTCCTCCGGAGGGCCGACCACCCCGTGGACCGGGCGCTGCTCGACGACGTCTGGCCGGACCCCGCCCAGCTCGGCCGGGCGGTCGCGGGCCTGATCGAGGACGGCCTCGCCGAGCAGGACGAGGCGGGCCGCTACCACCTGCCGAGATAGTGCGTTCGTCCGACGAAGGCACTACCTCGGCGCGACGGGAGCGCCGAGATAGTCACCTCGTCCGACGAAGGCACTACCTCGGCGCAGGGTCAGAGGGTCAGCAGCATCCGCGAGTTGCCGAGGGTGTTGGGCTTGACCCGGGCGAGGTCGAGGAACTCGGCCACGCCGTCGTCGTGGGACCGCAGCAGCTCGGCGTAGACCTCCGGGGAGACGGGCGTCCCCTCGATCTCCTCGAACCCGTGCTGGGCGAAGAAGTCGACCTCGAACGTCAGGCAGAAGAGCCTGCGCAGGCCGAGCGCCCGGGCACGGGCGATCAGCCCGTCCACCAGAGCGTGCCCCACGCGTCGGCCGCGCCAGTCCGGGTGCACGGCGAGGGTGCGGATCTCGGCGAGGTCGTCCCACATGACGTGGAGGGCGCCGCACCCGACCACCCGGGTGGCGTCGGGCCCGGTCCCGGCGTCGGGCCCGGTCCCGGCGTCGGCCACCAGGAACTCCTGGACCGCCTCGTAGTAGCCCACCATCTCCTTCGCGAGGAGGATGCGGCGCTCGGCGTAGGGGTCGACCAGGGATCTGATGGCGCGCACGTCCGCCGGCAGGGCAGGGCGGACGACGGGCGCGGTCGGGTCGGGAGCCACGGCGTCACCCTACGCCGGAGGTAGCCGCCGACTGCGCTTTGCGACACGCGTCCCAACTCTTGCCATAAGCACGAATGCGTGGTGACGTGAACCCATGGCAACCACCCGGCTCACCGCAGAGTCCAGGGCTCAGGCCCTGGCGGCGCTCGAGGCGAGCGTCAGCCCGTCGGCGGAGCTCGACGTACTGGTGGTCGGCGGGGGTGCGACGGGGGCCGGAATCGCGCTCGATGCCGTGACCCGCGGCCTCTCCACGGCGATCGTCGAGGCCCAGGACTGGTCGCAGGGCACGTCGAGCCGCAGCAGCAAGCTCGTCCATGGCGGCCTCCGCTACCTGCAGATGCTCGACTTCAACCTGGTCCACGAGGCGCTCACCGAGCGTGACCTGCTCCTCCGGGACCTCGCACCCCACCTCGTGAAGCCGGTGCCGTTCCTCTACCCGCTGGAGCACCGCGTCTGGGAGCGGGCCTACGTGGGCGCGGGCATCGCGATGTACGACGTGCTCGCCACGCTGACCCCCGGCCGTCGGCCGATGCCGTTCCACCGCCACCTGAGCAAGCGCCAGATGGAGGTCAAGTTCCCCGACCTGGCGCACGACGCGGCGGTGGGCGCCGTGCAGTACTGGGACGCCTCCGTGGACGACTCGCGCCTGGTCACCACCCTGGTCCGCACGGCCGCGAGCTACGGCGCGCAGGCCGCGAGCCGCACCCAGGTGGTGTCCCTGACGCAGGGGCCCACGGGAGCGGTGAACGGCGCCGTCCTCGTCGACCTGGAGACGGGCCGCGAGATCACGGTGCGCGCCCGCGCGGTGCTCAACGCCACCGGCGTCTGGACCGAGGAGACGGAGGCCCTCGCCGGGAGCGAGGGCGGGCTGCACGTGCTCGCGTCCAAGGGGGTGCACCTCGTGGTGCCCCGCGAGCGCATCCGCGGGCACGTGGGCCTGATCCTGCAGACCGAGAAGAGCGTGCTGTTCGTCATCCCGTGGAGCAGGTACTGGATCATCGGCACCACCGACACCCCGTGGGACCTGGACCCGACCCACCCCGTGGCGACGTCGGCCGACATCGACTACGTGCTGGACCACGCCAACGCCGTGCTCGCGCACCCGCTCACCCGCGAGGACGTGCTCGGCACGTACGCCGGCCTGCGGCCGTTGCTGCAGCCCGGCACCAAGGCCGGGACCAGCAGCGCCAAGGTGTCGCGCGAGCACACCGTCGCCAGCCCCACGCCGGGGCTCACGGTGATCGCCGGCGGCAAGCTCACCACGTACCGGATCATGGCCAAGGACGCCGTGGACTTCGCGATCGGCCAGCGGTCCGCCGCCCTGCCCAGCATCACGCACCAGATCCCGCTCACGGGCGCCGTCGGCCTCCGCGCGGTCCAGCGTCAGGCACGTACCTGGGCCAAGCGGTACGGGTGGGCGCCGCCCATGGTGGACCACCTGCTGCACCGGTACGGCGCCAACCTGACCGAGATCGTCGAGCTCTGCGAGGTCGACCCGACGCTCGCCCGACCGCTGAAGAACGCGCCCGCGTACCTGCGGGCCGAGGTCCACTACGGGGTCACGCACGAGGGCGCGCTGCACCTCGAGGACCTGCTGGCCCACCGCACGCGCCTCGTCTACGAGGTGCGCGACCGCGGTGCGGCCGCCGCGGACGAGGTCGCCGAGGTGGTGGCTCCGCTGCTCGGCTGGGACGAGGCGACGGTCCGGACGGAGACGGACGCGTGGCGGTCCCGCATCGAGGCAGAGCTCGCCGCGGAGCAGGCGCCCGACGACGGCGCCGCCGAGAAGCTGCGCCTGCGCGCACAGGACGTTGCGGCCATGCAGCCGCTGCGGGCGTGACCTTCGGGGAACGTCGCAACACGCACGACACAACAGAACACCTCGCGCACTCTCACGGGCCTGGACCAGGGCCGGGGGTGCGGCACGGACGCCGACAAGGCCGTCGGCAGAGAGCGAGACCGAGATGAACGTGTTGACCGACATCATGGTGCCGGAGTTTCTCGGCACCATGATCCTGCTCCTGGGCGGTGCGGGCGTGGTGGCGAACGTCATCCTGCCCGGCACCAAGGGCTACGGGGGCGGCTGGCTCCTCATCAACTTCGGATGGGGCCTGGCGGTGTTCGCCGGCGTCTTCGTGGCGTTCGCCTCCGGCGCACACATCAACCCGGCGGTGACCCTCGGCATCGTGGCGTCGGGAGCCGAGGAGCTGGGTCCGGAGATCCCCGTGAGCTTCGTGAACGTGCTCGCCTACATGGTGGCGCAGCTCGCCGGCGCGTTCACCGGTGCGGTCCTCGCCTTCCTGGCGTACAAGCCGCACTTCGACCAGGAGGCCCCGGCCGACATCAAGCTCGGCGTGTTCTCGACCGGCCCGGCGCTCCGGTCGTACACGTGGAACTTCGTGACCGAGGTGATCGGCACCTTCATGCTCGTGTTCGTCATCCTCGCGTTCGCGAACTGGCCGGGCGACATGGGGCCGCTCGCCGCCGCCCTCCTCGTGACCGGGATCGGCGCGAGCCTCGGCGGGCCCACGGGGTACGCCATCAACCCGGCCCGCGACCTCGGGCCGCGCATCGCCCACCTCCTGCTCCCGATCCGCGGCAAGGGAAGCAGCGACTGGGCGTACTCGTGGGTCCCCGTGCTGGGCCCGCTGGTGGGCGGGGCCCTCGGCGGGCTCGTCGCGAGCGCGGCCTTCTAGCCGTCCCGGACACCCAGACAGTGCCGGACGACGGCTGCACGGACAACGAAGTCTTGATCAAGGAGAGAACCGATGCCTGACTACGTACTCGCGATCGACCAGGGCACCACGAGCTCGCGAGCGATCGTGTTCGACCACGGCGGGACGATCGTCTCGACCGGCCAGCTGGAGCACGCCCAGATCTTCCCCAAGGCCGGCTGGGTGGAGCACAACCCGGTGGAGATCTGGGACAACGTGCGAGAGGCGGTCGGCATCGCCCTGACGCGAGCCAACCTCAACCACACGGACATCGCCGCCGTGGGCATCACGAACCAGCGCGAGACGGCGGTGGTGTGGGACCGCACCACGGGCCAGCCCGTCTACAACGCGATCGTCTGGCAGGACACCCGCACGCAGGCCATCGTCGAAGAGCTCGGCGGGTCGGAGGGCGGCGACAAGTACAAGGCCATCGTCGGGCTCCCGCTGGCGACGTACTTCTCCGGGCCCAAGGTCAAGTGGATCCTCGACAACGTCGAGGGTGCGCGCGAGAAGGCGGAGCGGGGCGACCTCCTGTTCGGCAACACGGACGCCTGGGTGCTGTGGAACATGACCGGCGGGGTCGACGGCGGCGTGCACGTCACGGACGTCACGAACGCCTCGCGGACCATGCTCATGGACCTCGACACCCTGTCGTGGCGCGAGGACATCGCGGCCGACATGGGCATCCCGATGTCGATGCTGCCCCGCATCGCGTCGTCGTCCGAGGTGTACGGCAACGGGCGCGAGCGCGGCATGGTGCCGGGCGTACCCATCGCCGGCATCCTCGGCGACCAGCAGGCGGCCACGTTCGGGCAGGCCTGCTTCGAGGTCGGCACCGCGAAGAACACGTACGGCACCGGCAACTTCATGCTGCTCAACACGGGCACGGAGAAGGTGCCGTCGGAGAACGGGCTCCTCACGACGGTCTGCTACAAGATCGGCGACGCCCCCGCGATCTACGCCCTCGAGGGCTCCATCGCGGTGACCGGGTCGCTGGTCCAGTGGCTCCGCGACAACCTGGGCATGTTCACCGACTCACCGGACGTGGAGTACCTCGCGCGGAAGGTCGAGGACAACGGCGGGGCGTACTTCGTCCCGGCGTTCTCCGGCCTGTTCGCGCCGTACTGGCGGCCCGACGCGCGCGGCGCCCTGGTGGGCCTTACCCGCTTCGTGGACCGCAACCACATCGCGCGGGCCGCGCTCGAGGCGGTCGCCTACCAGACCCGCGAGGTCGTGGAGGCGATGTCGCTCGACTCGGGGGTCACGCTCACCGAGCTCAAGGTCGACGGCGGCATGGTCGCGAACGAGCTGCTCATGCAATTCCAGGCCGACCAGCTCGGCGTCGACGTGGTGCGGCCCCAGGTCGCCGAGACCACGGCGCTGGGGGCTGCCTACGCCGCCGGCATCGCCGTGGGCTTCTGGGCGGGCGAGCAGGACGTCACCGCGAACTGGGCCGAGGACAAGCGGTGGACGCCGAACATGGACGCCGACGAGCGGGACCGCCTCTACCGGAACTGGAAGAAGGCCGTGACGAAGACCTTCGACTGGGTCGACGCCGACACGCAGTAGGCGGGGCGGGCCGGTTCAGCCCGGAGTCCGGTTCGAGAACGCCATCAGGTATCGCCTCCCCCGCGGAGGCGGTACCTGATGGCGTTCTCGAACCGGACTTCTCCGCGTCAGCCCCGTTAACGTTGGTCCGTGCCCCTCAGCTACACCCTCCCCGGCGTCCACGTCACCGACCACCACCTCGAGGTGCCCCTCGACTGGTGGGACGACGCCGACCCGCGCCACCTCAGCGTCCTCGCCCGCGAGGTCGTGGACCCCGCCCGCCGGCACGACGACCTGCCGCTCCTCGTCTTCCTCCAGGGCGGCCCCGGCGGCAAGGGCCCGCGGCCCACGAGCCCGGACGGCTGGCTGGGCGCGGCGCTGCGCCGGTACCGCGTGATCCTCCTGGACCAGCGCGGCACCGGACGCTCGACGGCGGTCCGGGGCCGCACCCTGGCGGCCCTCGGCACCGCGAAGGAGCAGGCCGAATACCTCACGCACTTCCGCGCCGACTCGGTCGTGGCCGACGCCGAGCACGTGCGCCGCACCCTGTTCGACGGGCGCCGCTGGACCACCCTCGGCCAGTCGTACGGCGGGTTCATCACGATGACGTACCTGTCGCGCGCCCCGGAGGCCCTCGACGCGTGCCTCGTGACGGGCGGCCTCCCGGGCCTGTCCGCGAGCGCCCGCGAGGTCTACGAGCGCACGCAGCCGCGGGTGGTCACGAAGAACGCGCGCCTCCGGACCCGCTACCCGCACGTCGCCGGCCGCCTGGCCCGCATCGCGGACCGGCTCGCCGCCGGGGACGTCCGGCTCCCCGATGGCGACGCCCTCCCCGTCCGCCGCTTCCAGTCGCTGGGCATGGACCTGGGCATGAAGCCGGGCCCGGAGCGGATCCACTGGATCGTGGACGAGGCCTTCGACACGGCGCCCGACGACGGCTCAGCGGACTCGGGCGAGGACCTCACCGACACGTTCCTCGCCTCCGTGGCGACGGAGACGTCGTTCGCCACGAACCCCCTGTACGCGGTGCTGCACGAGAGCATCTACGCCCAGTCGCACACGGGCCCGACGGCGTGGTCGGCGCAGGCCGTGCGCGACGACGACCCGGCGTTCGCGGAGGGCGCCCGCCCGCTGCTGCTCACGGGCGAGATGATCTATCCATGGATGTTCCGCGAGACGGCGGCGCTGCGGCCGTTCGAGGGGGCAGCCGAGGAGCTTGCGGCGTGGGACCGCTGGGGCGACCTGTACGACCTGGACGTGCTGGCGGCCAACGAGGTGCCGGTCGAGGCCGCCGTCTACTTCGACGACATGTTCGTCGACGCGGGCCTCTCCCTGGAGACGGCGGCCCACGTGGGCAACGCCGAGGCGTGGGTGACGAACGAGTTCGAGCACGACGGCCTGCGCCTGGGCGACGTGCTGGACCGGCTCCTGGCCCGCCTGGACGCGCGGGGCGGCCCCCGCCGCTGACGCCATAGCCTTCAACAACCAGGTCGCTTGTTGAAGGCTAGAGCAGGCCCGCCGCCGCGAACGCCCGCCCGTAGATCTCACGGATCACCTGCTCCTTGCGCGCGTTGTACTCCATCACGTGCTCGCCGGCCGCGTTCGACGCCGCGGCGGCCGCGAGCTTGGCGTCGCGGTAGAGGTCCCGGTCCTGCGGGTTCGCCCGCAGCCAGTCCCGGAACATCCGGTGCCGCACGGGTTCCGCCGCACCCGGGCCGAACACGTGGAGGTTGCACCGCGGCTCCGGGAACTTGAGGCAGCGGTGCTCGTACCACCAGGGTTCGCGCACGGTGAGCACGAAGCCGGCCGCCTCGAGTGCGGGCAGCCACGCCGGCTCGTCGGCCGAGTCCGCGACGATCAGGTCGACGTCGATCAGCGGCTTGGCGGGCAGGCCCGGCACGGAGGTGGACCCGACGTGGTCGAGGTCGAGGACGGCGTCGCCCAGCGCGGTCCGGATCGTCGCGGCGAGCCGCTCGTACGCGGCGGACCAGGCGGGGTCGGGCTCGACCACGTCGATCGTCTCGGCCGGCGACGGGCGGACCACCCAGGGGTTCGCCCCCTCCGGGGGCTCGAAGGGGTCGAAGGCCGTGATCTCGGCGGGCGTCGGCATCAGCCCAGGCTAGCGAGGCCCCTGGGCTCAGCCAGGCCCGGCGCGCTCAGCGCCGCGGCACGAGGTGCGGCACGGACGCGACCAGGTACACGCTCGACGCCACGATGTCGCCGGGCCGCATCGGCACCTCCATCGCCGGCACGCAGAGGTTCACCTCGAAGCCGCCGGTCCGCACCCGCGCCGCGTCGAACGACTGGCCCGTCCGGGCCACACCACGCCGCGACACCTCCAGCACCGTCCCGTTGAGCCGGCCGACGGCGTCGACCTGCTCGGTGAACGCCCCGTCCGGGCTGAACGACTCGGGCTCGAAGCGCATCGGCTCCAGCTCGTCGTCGTCCGGCTGGTCGGCGAACGTCATGAGGGACGCGTCGGAGGCGTAGAACGCGTCCTCGTCGGGGAACACGTCGAGGGTGCGGCCGAGCCCCACGATGCACGCGGGCCCCATGACCGGCTGCGCGGCGGCCCCGAGCAGCGCGATCTCCTCCAGCTCGCAGGCGAACGCGGCCACCACCTCCTCCGTCTCGTCGAGCACCTCGGCGATGACGAGGCCGCCGTCGGCCGCCTGGACGTCGGCCATCCGGGCGCCGAGCGGGCCGGCGAACGAGATGGTCACCGCCCGGACGAGGCCGCCCTCGGTAGTGATCACGAGGCGAGCCCCGGACGGGTCGGTCCAGACCTGGAGGGTCACGTCGCGCTCCCGGGCGATCACGGTCGACTCGGGGATCGCCGCCTGCACCAGGTCGCGGAACCCGCTGCGGTTCCGCACGTCCAGTCCTACGCACGCAAGGTTGGTGGCCATGAGGTCACACGTTAAGCCTGGTCAGCGCTCAGCCGGAAGTCGTCACCCCGCCTCGGGGGCGTGCTTCTCGAGGAAGGCGTAGACCTCGGTGTCGTCCACGCCGGGAAACGCGCCGCGCGGCAGGGCGGCCAGAACCTGCTGGTGCATGCGCGCGGACGGCCACGCGGCACCGGACCAGCGGGCGGCGAGGTCGGGTGCGGGCCGCTGGCAGCAGGACGGGTCGGGGCAGGTGGAGGCGCGCCGCACGGTGGTGTCCCGGCCGCGGAACCACTTGGCGTGCGCGTACGGCACCCCGACGGTGATCGAGAACGCCCCCGCGCCGGCGGGGCCGAGCGACCCGGTCTGCGTGGAGCACCAGAACGTCCCCGCGGGTGTGTCCGTGTACTGGTAGAACTCCGTGGCCCGGTCGCGCCGCGTGAACGACTCCCGCGCCGACCAGCGCCGGCAGATCAGCTGCCCCTCGATCGCCCCGGTGACGTCCTGCGGGAAGGGCAGGCCGTCGTTGGCGTACCCGCGGAACAGGGCGCCGTCGTCGCCCACGCGGAGGAAGTGCAGCGGGATGCCCAGGTGCACCGTCGCGAGGTTGGTGAGCCGCATCGCGGCGGCCTCGTGCGTGACGCCGAACGCGTCGCGGAAGTCCTCGACCGCCAGGTCCTTCTCCCGCTTGCGCGTCTCGAGGAACGACACGGCGTACGACTGCGGGACCAGGCACGCCGCCGCGAAGTACGTGATCTCGACGCGCTGGCGCAGGAACTCCGCGTACGACCGTGGCCGCGCGTGGTCCAGGACCCGGTGCGCGATCGCCTGCAGTGCGAGGGAGCGCAGCCCGTGCCCGCCCGGGGTCGAGGCGGGCGGCAGGTAGATGCGGCCGTTGCGCAGGTCGGTCACGGTCCGCGCGGAGCGTGGCAGGTCGTCGACGTGCAGCAGCGTGAAGCCGAGGTCCTCGGCCAGCCGGGCCACGGTCCGGTGCGTGAGCGCGCCCCCGGTGTAGCCCGCGCGGCGCACCAGGTCCTCGGCGATCGCCTCGAACTGCGGGTAGTAGTTGTCGCGCGCCTGGCGCTCCAGGCGCAGCTCGGTGTTGGCGCGACGCGCCTCCTCGGGGGTGGCGATCGCCTCCTCCTCGCGCCGCGACAGCTCCTCGTGGAGCCCCACGAGCTGCTCCAGCACGGGGGTGGGCAGCTTCTGGCTGGGCTTGACGGTCGGCAGGCCCAGGCCCGCGAACAGCGGGCCGCGCTGCGCCCGGTCGAGCGAGATCTCCAGCGCCGCCCGGCGCGACGGCGGCTCGCCCGACAGCAGGTCGTTGAGCGGCACGCCCACCGCCTCCGCGATGGCGCGCAGCAGGGAGAGCCGCGGCTCACGCCGCCCGTTCTCGACGAGCGACAGCAGGCTCGGAGCGGCGTTCACGCGCTCGCCCAGCGCGTCCAGCGTGAGCCCGCGCGCGGTGCGCGCGTGCCGCACGCGCCGCCCGAGCGTGATCAGGTCGGTGCCCGGGCCCGACGCCGGAGGCTCCCCGGGGCCCCCGCGGCGTTCCGCCGCGAAGCCAGCAACGCCGTGGGGTCGGGGCGCCGGGGCCTCGCCCGCCTGCACCATGTCGCCTCTCCCGTCCGCCGGACTGCCCGAAACCGGGCAGCAGGACCTCACTCCTTCACCATACGTGAAGATCGGCGAATCTTGACAGCCAACTCGCTAGAAATCCCGGCGCAAAAGCAGACATCGTGGAAACCCGGACCGCATCAGCAGATCGGAGCACACCATGTCCATGCTCGCCAACCCCCGCCGGACCCGACTCGTGGCCGAGCTCGTCGAGTCGCCCGAAGCCACCACCTACGAGACCGGAGCCGCACCGCGCGAGGCGACCCGCTCCGCCGTCGGGCAGAGGGACGTGCGAGCCTGGGTGGAGAGCGTGGCCGCGCTGACCCGGCCGAGCGAGATCGTATGGTGCGACGGCTCCGCCGACGAGAAGCAGCGCCTGATCGCCCAGATGGTCGAGGCCGGCACGCTCGTCCCGCTGAACCCCGAGCTGCGCCCCGGCTCCTACCTGGCCCGGTCCAACCCGAGCGACGTGGCGCGCGTCGAGTCGCGCACGTTCATCTGCTCGGAGCGCGAGGACGACGCGGGCCCCACCAACAACTGGCGCGAGCCGGCCGCCATGCGGACCGAGCTCCAGGGCGTCTTCGAGGGCTCCATGGAGGGCCGCACCATGTACGTGGTGCCGTTCTCGATGGGTCCGGTCGGCGGGCCGATCTCGCAGGTCGGCGTCGAGATCACCGACTCTCCCTACGTGGTGGTCTCCATGCACGTGATGACGCGGGTGTCGCCCCGTGTGCTCGAGCTGATCGACGGCGGGCAGCAGTGGGTCCCGGCCGTGCACACGGTCGGCGCGCCGCTCGCCGAGGGCGAGGCCGACGTGGCCTGGCCCTGCAGCGACACCAAGTACATCGTCCAGTTCCCGGAGAGCCGCGAGATCTGGTCGTACGGCTCCGGCTACGGCGGCAACGCGCTGCTCGGCAAGAAGTGCTTCGCGCTCCGGATCGCCTCCGCCATGGCGCGCGACGAGGGCTGGCTCGCCGAGCACATGCTCCTCATCCGGGCCACGTCGCCCGTGGGACGCCAGTACCACCTGGCCGCGGCCTTCCCCAGCGCCTGCGGCAAGACGAACCTCGCCATGCTGCAGCCCACCATCCCGGGCTGGAAGGTCGAGACGCTCGGCGACGACATCGTGTGGATGCGCCCCGGCCCCGACGGGTCGCTGCGGGCCATCAACCCGGAGGCCGGCTTCTTCGGCGTGGCCCCCGGCACCGGCGTCGACACCAACCCGACGGCCGTCGCGACGTTCTCCCACGACACGATCTTCACCAACGTCGCCCTGACCGACGACGGCGACGTCTGGTGGGAGGGCCTCACCCCCGAGCCCCCGGCGCACCTCGTGGACTGGCAGGGCGACGACTGGACGCCCGCGGACGGCGAGGCCGGCCGCCCCGCGGCGCACCCGAACTCGCGGTTCACGGTCGCCGCGGCGCAGTGCCCCACCATCGCGGACACGTGGGAGGCCCCGGAGGGCGTGCCCGTCGACGCGATCATCTTCGGCGGGCGCCGCGCCACGAACGTGCCGCTCGTGGCCCAGTCGTACGACTGGGAGCACGGCGTGTTCATGGGCGCCACGATCTCGTCGGAGCGCACCGCCGCCGCCGAGGGCGCGCTCGGCGAGCTGCGCCGCGACCCGTTCGCGATGCTCCCGTTCTGCGGCTACAACATGGCCGACCACTGGGCGCACTGGCTGCACATGGGCGAGGTGCTGCGCGACGGCCGCCGCCCCCACATCTTCCAGGTCAACTGGTTCCGCCGCGGCGAGGACGGCTCGTTCCTCTGGCCCGGGTTCGGCGAGAACTCGCGCGTGGTCGAGTGGATCGTCGGCCAGGTGGAGGCGGAGCGCGGCCTGCGCCCCGACGCCTCCTACGGGTCGCCGGTGGGCCGCCTGCCCCGGCCGGGCGCGCTGAACCTCGACGGCCTGGACCTGACCGAGCGGGACCTCGAGGCGCTCTTCGACGTGCCGACCGAGCCGTGGTTCGCCGAGGCCGACCTCACGCGCGACTTCTTCGACCAGTTCGGCGACCGCGTGCCCGACCAGCTCTGGGTGCAGCTCGCGCGCCTCCGGGACCGCCTGAAGCACTGACCCCCAGCTCCCCGGTGAGGTAGAGGCACCTGGCCGGGGCTCGACGGAGCGACTACCTCGCCGGTGTGGGATCGCCGGGGTAGTGAGCCTGTCCGACGAGCTGACTGTCTCGGCGGTGTGGGATCGCCGAGACAGTCAGCTCGTCCGTCGTCACGGCGACCGTAGGGTGGAGCCGTGCTCCGCCCTACCCTTCGCCAGCAGCTCGACCTCGCGTGGTCGCTCGCGGACCGGTACCACCTGCCGGCCGTGACCGAGGAGAACGCCTTCTGGGCACCCTCGCGGAACGCGTGCACGGTGCTGCCGGAGGGCACGGTGCAGATGCCCGACGAGACCGCCACCCCGATCGCCACCCCCACCGTGGCGTGGCTCCTGTGGCACATCACCTGGTGGTGGACCAACGCCCACCGCTGGGCCGACGGCAAGACGCCGGTCCCCTGGGACGAGCACCCCTGGGCCGGCTCCGCCGAGGCCGCGGTGGCACAGGTCCGAGCGCTGCACGCGGCGTGGGTCGCGCGGCTCGACAGCGCCGACCTGGAGGCGCCGGTCTCCGGCCCGTGGTCCGACGACGCCACGTTCGCCCGCCTCGCCGGCTGGCTCAACCTGGAGCTCATGAAGAACGTCGCGGAGATCGGGCAGCTCGTCGGGCTGCACGAGAACCGCTGATCGCCGCGGCGGCTCCGATGCGGCGGCTCGGCCGCCGTCGGCTGGGAGAATGGGGCACGTGCTTCCCGACCCCGCCGCCCAGCCCGCCGTCCCGCTGGTCCACGTCGTCTACTTCGAGCCGCGCATCCCGGGGAACACCGGCTCCGCGATCCGGCTCGCGGCGGTGTCCGGAGCGCGGCTGCACCTGGTCGAGCCGCTCGGCTTCGACCTGTCGGAGGCCAAGCTGAAGCGCGCGGGCCTCGACTACCACGACCTCGCGGTGATGGACGTGCACCCGTCGCTCGACGCGGTCCTGGACGTGCTGCCGGGTTCCCGCGTCTTCGCGTTCACGACCCGCGCGACGGTCGGCTACACCGAGGTGGAGTACCGGCCCGACGACGTGCTGCTCTTCGGCCCCGAGCCCACCGGCCTGCCGGACGACGTGCTGGCGCACCCGCGCATCACCGACCAGGTGAAGATCCCGATGCTGCCCGGCCGCCGGTCGCTCAACCTGACGAACGCGGCCTCGATCGCGGTCTACGAGGTCTGGCGCCAGGGCGGCTTCGCGGGCGCCTGACCGCGCCGCCTCCCGGCGCAGTCCCGGGACACTCGAGAACAACTCTGTGCAGGCAGCCAACGCCGGTTGCCTGCACAGCGTTGTTCTCGACGCAGTCGATCAACCCCGCCGCCCCGACCGAGCCAAGCGGAGCGTCGTCGGGCCACGTCATACGGATGCAAGCGGTGATCCACCTCGCCGGTGTCGAGGACGCCGCGTGCGGCACGCCGCCAGAGCCCGCACCCGACGAGCCGCTCTCGCTGGCTCCGCGTCACGCCGTGAGCCTCGCACTGCTCAACCGAGAGGAGCCCCGCCTGCCGACGCGCAATGATCGCGAGAGCCTGCGATACGGGTCGGGGTCGGGGCATGCGTCGATGGCACCAGATTCCGCTGTCCGGTGCCGACGGTCATCCACAGGCAAGCCCGTGCCCGTCTGTCGAGAACAACTCTGTGCAGGCAACAGCACCCGGTTGCCTGCACAGTGTTGTTCTCGCTGGCCGAGCGGCGGCGGCGCGGCCAGGCTCAGCCCAGCAGCCAGGCCACCGCCCGGCGCAGGAGCTCCTGGTGGGTCGGCGACGCGTACGACCGCAGGTCGTGCCCCAGCGCGCTGTAGACCGTGCGCCCGCCGTGCGCCTCCTGGACCCAGAGCACGGGGTGGGAGGTGGTGCCCGAGGCGGCCGAACCGTCGTCGTCCGGCACCGCGGCCGGGCCCTCCACCGAGCCCAGGACCTGCGCGCCGGGCGCGACCCGGAGGAAGCAGTAGCGCTCGTCGAAGGCCTCGACGGCCGGGAGCCCGTCGGTGATGACGTGGCCGGGCTCGAGACGGAAGGTCGCCTCGCTGATCTCCGGATGCATCGAGGTGCCCTCGATCCATCGCCCGCCCACGACCTCCTCCCAGCCTGGCGCGTCGAGGAACGTGTTCGCCGCCTGGTGGATCCCCAGGATCCGGCCGCCCGCCCGTGCCCACTCCTCGACGCGGGCGTGGAACGCGCGCCAGTCGTCGTCGGCGCCGTCGAACTCCGGGTCGATGCGGCCCCGCCCGCTGTTGACGACGAGGAGGTCGACGGTGTCGAGGTCCTCGAGCACGTGGCGGAAGACCGAGCGGACCTCGACGTGGGGCTTGCCGCCTGCCACCGTGACCTCGCCGAGGAGCGTGGCGAGGGCGTGGGAGGTGGCGGCGTGGTCGTGCCAGGGGTCCTCGTAGCGGCCGCGGCCGGCGAGGACGACGATGCGGCGCGGCCCCGTCACAGCGCACGCGCCAGCGGCTCGATGGCGTCGGTCTCGTCCGCGGTCAGCGGCGCGGCCTCGAGCGCCGCGACGTTGTCCTCGAGCTGCTTCACCGACGACGCGCCGATGAGCGCCGACGTGACGCGCGAGTCCCGGAGCACCCAGGTGAGGGCGAGCTGGGCGAGCGTCTGGCCGCGGCCCGACGCGATCTCGTCGAGGGTCCGGGCGCGCGACAGGTAGTCCTCGGTGAGGTTGCCCGACGAGAGGAACGGCGAGTCCGGGCGCGCCGCGCGCGAGCCGGAGGGCGCGGAGCCCGCGAGGTACCGGTCCGTGAGCAGCCCCTGCTGGAGGGGCGAGAACACGATGGTGCCGACGCCGAGGTCGCCGACGACGTCGAGCAGCGACTCGGTCTGCTCGCCGTCGTACCCGTCCACGTGCTCGGGGTTCTCGATGTGCCGGTTGAACATGGAGTACGAGGGCTGGTGGATCAGCAGCGGCACGCCCAGGTCACCGAGGATCCGCGCCGCGTCGCGCGTCCGGGCCGGCGAGTAGTTGGAGACGCCGACGTACAGGGCCTTGCCCTGCTGCACCGCGCTCGCGAGCGCGCCCATGGTCTCCTCGAGCGGCGTCGAGGGGTCCGGGCGGTGGTGGTAGAAGATGTCGACGTAGTCGAGGCCCATGCGTGCGAGCGACTGGTCCAGGCTCGACAGCAGGTACTTGCGCGAC
Organism: Antribacter gilvus; assembly: GCF_003946865.1. Taxonomy (GTDB): domain Bacteria; phylum Actinomycetota; class Actinomycetes; order Actinomycetales; family Cellulomonadaceae; genus Antribacter; species Antribacter gilvus. The sequence goes on along the minus strand of NZ_QXTH01000001.1, from coordinate 437,215 downwards.
CCGTGGTCACCGTAGGGGCCCGGCCACATGTCGTAGCCCGCCTTGGTGGAGACGATCAGCTCGTCGCGGTACGGCGCGAGGTCGGCGGCGAGGTGGCGCCCGAAGTTCGCCTCCGCCGCGCCGTACGACGGCCCGTAGTTGTTCGCCAGGTCGAAGTGCGTCACTCCCAGGTCGAACGCACGGCGGAGGATCGCGCGCTGCGTCTCGAACGGGTTGGTGTCGCCGAAGTTGTGCCACAGGCCGAGGGAGAGGGCGGGCAGGTCGAGCCCGCTGCGGCCGCAGCGACGGTAGGTCATGGAGTCGTACCGGGCGTCGTCGGCCAGGTAGCGGGATGCGAGAGGCATGTTCCCATCTTGCCCCGGTCACCCGCCCCAGCACGACGCCGGACCGGTCGCCTCCGCGCGGAGGGACCGGTCCGGCGTCGGGCGGGCTCAGTGACCTCCGGAGACCAGGAAGAAGAGGCCCATGAAGACCGCGGCGACGCACACCGCCAGGCACAGGTACCCGGCGACGCGGCGCGCGGCACCGGGCGCCTCAGGTGTGCCGTCGTCGGCGAGAGCCGGACGGGCGGTCAGGAAGCGAAGCCCCAGCGCGAACAGCGCCGGCAGGCCGCCGCCGACCAGGAGCCCTACGCCGACGACGAGGCCGAGGGCCTCCCACTCGATGATGCCGCTCATGCGTCCGTCCCCTTCGCGCTGCCGACGACCTCGACAGCGTCGATCGCCTGGGCGGCCGGCGAGGCCGCCCCCGTCTCGACCGGCGCCACGTGCAGCGGCCCGGCCATGCCCGTGGTGGCGGCGACCGGCCGGAGCGGTGCCCCCTTCTCCTCGTCCCAGGCCTCGTTCACGTTCGTGTGGTCCACCGGGCGGCGTCGCGACGCCAGCCAGATGGCGAACGACGAGCCCAGGAGGATCACGAGGACGAGCACGCTGCCGAGCGCCCCGCCCACGCCGTGCTGCACCCAGAAGCACGCGGCGCCGACCAGGCCCGCGGCGGGGAGGGTGAGCATCCAGGCCCCGAGCATGCGGCCCGCGACGCGCCACCGGACCGTCGCGCCCGGCATCCCGACGCCGGAGCCCAGGATGGATCCGGTGGCGACGTGGGTGGTGGACAGCGAGAAGCCGAAGTAGCTGGACAGCATGATGACGGCCGCCGACGACGTCTCGGCCGCCATCCCCTGGCGGGTGTCGATCTCGACGAGACCCTTGCCGAGGGTGCGGATGATGCGCCAGCCGCCGAGGTACGTGCCGACGGCCATGGCGGCAGCGCAGGAGAAGATCACCCAGAACGGCACGCCGGAGTCGGCGGGAACGGCACCCGCGGTGATCAGGGCCAGCAGGATGATGCCCATCGACTTCTGGGCGTCGTTGGTGCCGTGCGCCAGGGAGACGAGGGAGGCCGACCCCACCTGGCCCCACCGGAAGCCGCGCGAGGTGGTGTCCTGCGGCAGGCCGCGGGTCAGGCGCGCGACGAGCCACGTGCCCGTCGCCGCGACACCGATGGCCACGAGCGGGGCGAGCAGCGCCGGTACCAGCACCTTGGACAGGACGCCGGTCCAGAGCACCCCGGAGGCGCCGACGGCGGCCAGGACCGAGCCGACGACGCCGCCGACGAGGGCGTGCGAGGAGCTCGACGGCAGGCCGAGCAACCAGGTCAGCAGGTTCCAGACGATGCCGCCCACCAGGCCCGCGAAGACGATCTCGAGCGTGATGACTTCAGCATCGACGAGGCCCTTCGCGATCGTGGCCGCGACGGACAGGGAGAGGAACGCGCCCACGAGGTTCAGGATCGCCGAGAGCAGCACCGCGGTGCGCGGCTTGAGTGCCCGCGTGGCGATCGACGTCGCCATGGCGTTTCCTGTGTCGTGAAAGCCGTTCGTGAAGTCGAAGGCCAGCGCCGTCAGTACCACGACGGCGAGGAGGAGCGTCTCAGTCACTGCTCCATGGTGCGGTGTGCATGGATCACAGTTGACCAGGAAGTGTCCGATAGGTGAACAGTTTGGGAATTGTTCATCTGATGTTCATCTTCAGGGCTCGATCTCAGCCCGAGTCCCGGACCACCAGGGTGGGCTCGAAGATCACGGAGCGCACGGCCGGCTCTCCGTCGTCGACCTGCTCCAGCAGCATCCGCGCCATCTCGGCGGCCATCTCCTCGACGGGCTGCCGCACCGTGGTGAGCCTGGGCCGCGACTGCGCAGCCACAGGGCTGTCGTCGAACCCGACCACCGCGACGTCGTCGGGCACCCGGCGGCCCGCCGCCTGCAGCACATGGACCGCTCCCTGCGCCATGAGGTCGTTCGAGACGAAGACGCCGTCGAGGCCGGGGGCCGCGGCAAGCAGCTGTGCCATCGCAGTCTCCCCGCTCTCGAACGTGAAGTTGCCCTCGACGCTCGGGACGAAGGCGTGGCCGCGGCGCGCGGCGGCGTCCCGGAAGCCCTCGAGGCGGTCACGGGCGGCGGGCACGTCGACCGGGCCGGAGATGACTCCGAGCGACCGGCAGCCGCGGTCGAGCAGGTGGTTCGCGGCGAGGCGCGCGCCGTCGGCGTTCGCGACGTCCACATAGCTGACCGGTACCGCCTGGCCGGGCCGGGCGAAGAGCACGGTGGGCCGGCCGGTACCGAGCAGCCGCTCCGGGAGCGGGTCGTCGGCGTGCGTGGAGACCAGCAGCGCGCCGTCGGCGTTCCCGAACCGCACGTAGGAGACCACCTGGTCCCGCGTCTCGTCGTTGTCGGCGAACATCAGGACGGGGTGCACGTCGTGCGGCCGCAGCGCGCGCACGAACGACCCGACCACCCGGCCGAAGAACGGGTCCGCGAAGACCCGCGCGAGGTCGAGCTCCTCCCCGGGGTCGGGATCCGCACCCGAGACAACGACGGCGACCGTGCCCGTCCGGCGCGTGACCAGCGACCGTGCTGCCCGGTTGGGCACGTAGCCGGTCGCGGCGACCGCCTCGAGGACCACCTCCTGGACCGCCGGGGCGACCTTCCGCTTGCCGTTGACCACGCGGGAGACGGTGGCGCGGGAGACGCCGGCGACCTTCGCCACGTCCTCCAGGGTCGGCGCCGTCCGCCGCAGATCGTCGCTCACAGGGCGACGATAGCAGGGTAAGAGCGCTTTCCCACGAACGACAGGGACGGCCCGTCCCGGGAGCGGCCCTCCTGAGGCGGCGGCGCCGTCGTCGTACCTTCGGGTGTCAAGCGATATCCAAGCGCCACAACAAGGCCCGCAGTCGGCCCAACTCATCGTGAGAGCGCTCTTGACGCTCTCCCGCAGTCGGGTAAAGACTGGCCGTAGTAAGAGCGCTCTCCCAGTTTCCTCTCGCGGCGCACCGGAGCATCGCGGGACCAGGCTCGACGACGAACCCACGCCCCCCGGCCGCCCTGCGGCCGAGCGGCGATCGGAGAGGAACAACCCATGATCACCAGACCGTCCGGCGCGCCGACGCGCCGGTCCCGGCGCGGGCTCCGCGCTGGTGCAGCCGCCCTGACGACCGGCCTCCTGGCCGCCACGGCGCTCCTCGTGCCCGCCACCACAGCCCAGGCCGAGCCCGTCCTGCTCTCCCAGGGCAAGCCGACCACGGCGTCCTCCGTGGAGAACCCCGACTACACGCCCGCGAGCGCCGCCGTGGACGGCAACCTCGGGACGCGCTGGTCCAGCGCGTTCAGCGACCCGCAGTGGATCCGCGTCGACCTCGGCGAGACGGCGGACCTCGACCACGTCGAGCTGGTCTGGGAGGCGGCGTACTCCACGACGTACCAGTTCCAGGTGTCCGACGACGGCTCCACCTGGTCCACGCTCTACTCGACGAGCGCGGGCGACGGCGGCACGGACGTGTTCGACGTCGACGGCGACGGCCGCTACGTGCGCCTGCTGTCGACGGCCCGCTCCGGCGGCTACGGCAACTCGCTGTGGGAGCTGCGCGTGTTCGGGGAGTCAGGCGGCGTGGACCCGACGCCGGACCCCACGCCCGACCCGACGAACCCGACCGACCCGAGCTACGTGAGTCCCGGCCACCCGGCCGTGCCCGTGCGGGACTCGGGCCCGAGCGTCGTGCGGGTGGTGGGCGGCAACGGTGCCTGGGACCTCCAGGTGGACGGGCGCCCGTACACGGTCCGCGGCTTCACGTGGGGGCCGTCGTTCAGCGCGGCGAACCACTACATGCCGCCGCTCGTGCGGATGGGAGCCAACACGGTCCGGACCTGGGGCACCGGGCCGGACACCGCCCAGCTCCTCGACTCCGCCGCCGCGCACGACGTCCGGGTCATCATGGGCTTCTGGCTCCTGCCCGGCGGCGGCCCGGGGTCCGGCGGCTGCATCGACTACCGCACCGACACGGCCTACAAGACCAGCACCAAGGCCGACATCGTGAACTGGGTCCAGACGTACAAGAACCACCCCGGCGTCCTCATGTGGAACATCGGCAACGAGGCGATCCTGGGCCTGCAGAACTGCTACTCGGGCACGGACCTGGAGCAGGTCCGGCATGCGTACGCCGCCTTCGTGAACGAGGTGAGCGTCGCGGTGCACCAGGTCGACCCGAACCACCCGACCACCAACACGGACGCCTGGGCCGGCGCCTGGCCCTACCTGGAGGCGAGCGACCCCGACCTGGACCTGCTGTCGATCAACGCGTACGGCGACGTGTGCAACCTCGAGGAGGCGTGGACGGCCGGCGGCTACGACCGCCCGTACGTCCTGACGGAGGGCGGCGCGGCCGGCGAGTGGGAGGTCCCGGACGACGCCAACGGCGTCCCCGACGAGCCCTCCGACCTCGAGAAGGGGGCCGCGTACGTGGACTCCTGGCGCTGCCTGCGCGAGCACGAGGGCGTGGCCCTGGGCGCGACGTTCTTCCACTACGGCATCGAGGGCGACTTCGGCGGCGTGTGGTTCAACATCATCCCGGGCGACAACAAGCGGCTCGGGTACTACTCGATCGCGCGGGCGTGGGGCGTGGACACGTCCACCATGAACACCCCGCCGCGCATCACGTCGATGGCGGTCGCGGAGGCCGCTGCCGTCGCCGCGGGACAGCAGCTCACCGTCACCGTGGACGTCGCCGACCCGGACGGCGACACGGTCACGCCGAACGTCATGCTCAACAGCAAGTACATCAACGGCGCGGGCGGGATCGCCCAGGCCACGTTCACGCAGACCGCGCCCGGCACGTTCCGGGTGACGGCTCCGCAGATGCTCGGCGTGTGGAAGGTCTACGGGTTCGCCGAGGACGGCCAGGGCAACGTGGGCGTCGAGACGAAGTCGTTCCGCGTGGTCGCGCCGCCCGTGGGCGGCACGAACGTGGCGCTCGGCAGGCCTGCGACGGCGTCGAGCTTCGACCCGTGGAACGGCGACTGGACGCCGGCCCGGGCCGTCGACGGCGACCCGGCGACCCGCTGGGCCAGCGAGTGGGGCGCCACCGCCTGGTACCAGGTGGACCTCGGCTCCGTGAAGTCCTTCCACCACGTCCAGCTCGTGTGGGAGACGGCCTACGGGCGCTCCTACCAGGTCCAGACGTCGAACGACGGCACCACGTGGACCACCGTCCGGACCGTCACCGGCGGCGACGGCGGCGTCGACAGCCTCGACGTCTCCGGCACCGGCCGCTACGTGCGGCTCAACCTCACCGAGCGCGGGACGGAGTGGGGCTACTCCCTGTACGAGCTCGGCGTCTACCAGTGAGACAACCAGTGAATGGAGGAGGACCCATGCGCACTCCCCGAGTACTGGCGGGCATGCTCGCCACGGCACTGCTCGCTTCGTCCCTGACCGCGACGGCCGGCATCGTCGGCGCCGCGGCCGCACCCGACACGTTGCTCTCCCAGGGCAGGCTCACAGCGGCCTCGAGCTCGGAGTCGGCCGGGCTCGGGCCACGGTTCGCGGTCGACGGCGACCGCACGACCCGCTGGGCCAGCGCCCAGACGGACGCCGAGTGGATCCGCGTCGACCTCGGCGCGGTCCACGACCTCGACCGCATCGTCCTGGAGTGGGAGGCCGCGTACGGTTCGGCGTTCACGCTCCAGGTCTCGGCCGACGGCGCGGCGTGGACCACCGTCCGCTCCGTGACCGGCGGCACGGGCGGCGTCCAGTCGTTCTCGGTGGACGCCTCGGGCCGGTACGTGCAGCTCGTGGGCTCCGACCGCGGCACCCAGTACGGGTACTCCCTCTGGGAGCTCCAGGTCTTCGGCGAGGGAACCGCGGCGGACCCGGACGAGCCGCCGGAGTGGCCCGGTGACGAGGTCACGCACCACGAGTTCCAGGCCAACTGCACGTTCTCGCACTTCCGGCCCGACGACCCCATCGTCTTCCCGGGGCAGCCGGGCGCGTCGCACCTGCACACGTTCGTGGGCAACCGCGTGACGAACGCGTTCACCACCGCGAACGACCTGTACGCGAGCCCGGAGTCCACCTGCACCGTGCCGCAGGACCACTCGTCGTACTGGTTCCCGGCGCTCGAGAAGGGCGGCGTGCCGGTCCAGCCGAACATCCCGATGACGATCTATTACAAGTCGGGGATCGACGACTACACCGAGGTGGTGCCGTTCCCGGCGGGGCTGCAGTTCGTGGCCGGCAACATGATGGCCACGGTGGACCAGTTCCGCACCGCGCCCGGCGCGGTCGAGGGCTGGGAGTGCGGCGACATCTCCCGGAGCTGGGAGATCCCCGCCTACTGCGCGCCGGGCACGCAGCTCAACATCCGTTACCAGGCGCCGAGCTGCTGGGACGGCGTGCACCTGACGCCCACCGAGGCGTCGCACATGGGCCATGGCACGCACCTGGCGTACCCGGTGGCGGGCCAGTGCCCGCTGACGCACCCGGTGGCCGTCCCGATGCTGGAGTTCAAGATCGCATGGCCCGTGAGCGGTGACATGTCGGACGTCCGGCTGGTCAGCGGGTCCGACCAGTCCTGGCACTACGACTTCATCAACGCCTGGGAGCCCGTGGTGCTCGAGCGCCTCGTGGAGCACTGCATCAACGGCGGCCTCCAGTGCGACCCGCGCGGCTACGACCAGTACAAGCCGCACCGCGGCCGGGTCCTGGACGCGGACTACCAGCTGGTCCCGTAACGCGTCGCTGCCCGACGACGGCCTGTGGGCACCTTCCGCACGGAAGGTGCCCACAGGCCGTCGTCGGGCAGCGATCATCGCCGCAGCACATCCATGAGCGCCGCATTGATGAAGAGCACCTCGCGACCGACCCGGACTTCGGTCAGCACTCCGGTCTCTTCGAGCGCGCGCAGCCAGCGGACGGCCGTCTGGCGCGTCACGCCGCAGCGCTCCACAACGTCACGGATGCGGCAGTACGGCTGCTCCATCACGGCTGCGACGAGGTCGGCGTCGGCACTGCGCAGCACCGATCGGACCGCGGTAGCGACGACGCCCTGCACCTCCTCGATCTGGTCGACGAGCAGGAGCGTGTGCTGCGAGGTCGAGCGCACGCCCTCGATCATGTAGATGACCCACTCCTCCCATGCCTCAGAGGAGGTCACCGCATTGAGCAGCCGGTAGTACTCGTCCTTGTTCTCGATGATGAACCTGGACAGATAGAGCAGCGGCAACTGCAGCAGACCGGCACCACACAGCATGAGCACGTTGACAATGCGGCCCGTCCGTCCGTTGCCGTCGTGGAAGGGGTGGATGGCCTCGAACTGATAGTGGGCGACGGCCATCCGGACCAGCGGGTCCAGCTCCGAGGGCTCATTGACGAAGAAGGACCAGTTGCCCAGGAGCGCGTCCAGAGCGATCGGCTCCGCAGGCGGCGTGTAGACGCGGCGCCGCTGTATGGGATCGCCGATGAAGACCTCGCCCCGTCGGAACGCGACCTCATGGCCTCGGATCTCCGAACAGAGCCGCGCCGCTGTGTGCGCAGTGATCGGGCGTCCGCTCGACAGCTCGTCAAAGCCCAACCGGAGCGCGGTCCGGTACCGAAGCGCCTCCCGCGCGGCGGGCGAAGCATCCAGGTCGTACGCGGCGGCCTCGAAGAGCTCGTCTGTCGTGGTGACGATGTTCTCGATCTCGTTGCTCGCCTGAGCTTCCAGGAGCGGGATCGCGTTGATCAGCACAGCTGGGTTCGGAAGCGCGCTCGCGCGCGCGTCGAGTCGAGCGAGTGCTTCCCTCGCGCCGATCGTGGCCTTGAGGACGCGATGCGTCTCGAGCTCAACCGATGGAGGAAGCAGAGGCAGCTCGTTATATGGGACGTCCGGGCTCCATGTCACCTAGACAGGTTACGGGACGTGTTAAGTTCCCGCGCGATCTTTAACATGTTCGGACGACATGTTAAGTCGGAGAGCACTTCTGGATACGGCTGTGGGCACCTTCCGCACGGAAGGTGCCCACAGCCTTCGTCGGGCCCCGGGCCTACGTCACCGTCCCGAGCTGCCACGGGACGAACTCCTCGCCCCCGATGTCGAGGTCCTCGCTCGAGGTGAGCTCCCCTGACGCCACGGCGAGGATCCGGTCGAAGATCTCGCGGCCCACCTGCTCCACCGTGGCGGTCCCGGTGACGATGCGGCCGCAGTCGATGTCGATGTCGTCGCCCATCTTCTCGAACAGCTCGCTGTTGGTGCCGAGCTTGATCGACGGCGTGGGCTTGCACCCGAACACCGAGCCGCGCCCCGTGGTGAAGCAGACCACGTTGGCCCCGCCCGCCACGATGCCGGTCACGGACACCGGGTCGTAGCCCGGCGTGTCCATGAAGACGAAGCCCCGCTCGGTGATGGGCTCCGCGTACTCGTAGACCGCGGCGAGGTCGGCCTGGCCGCCCTTGGCGACGGCGCCGAGCGACTTCTCGAGGATCGTCGTGAGGCCGCCCGCCTTGTTGCCGGGCGAGGGGTTGTTGTCGAGGGACCCACCGCCGGCCGCGGCGTACGACTTCCACCACTCGATCCGGTCCAGCAGCCGCTTGCCCACCTCGGGCGTGACCGCGCGGCGGGTCAGCAGGTGCTCGGCACCGAACACCTCGGGCGTCTCGGCGAGCACGGACGTGCCCCCGTAGGAGACGAGCAGGTCCGAGGCCCAGCCGAGCGCCGGGTTGGCGGTGATACCGGAGTAGCCGTCGGAGCCGCCGCAGTTGAGGCCGAGCACCAGCTCGGCGACGTCGCACTCCTCGCGCTCCCAGCGCTCCTCGATCTCCGGCAGCATCTCGCGGATCGCCGCGACACCGGCCTTGACCGTCGCCCGGATCCCGCCGGTGTCCTGGATCGTCAGGGTCTTCACCACCGTGTCGGGGCTCACCGCGGCGCCGCTGAGGATCGTGTCGAGCTGGATCATCTCGCAGCCGAGCCCGAGCACGAGCAGACCCGCCACGTTGGCGTGCTCCGCGTACCCGCGCAGGGTCCGGAGCAGCACCTGCCCGCCCTCCGACGTCGGGACGAGGCCGCACCCGCTCTGGTGGGTGAGGGCGACAACACCGTCGACGTCGTCGTACTGGTCCGTCGCGAAGCCGCGGAACTGGTCGGCGATCATCTTCGCCGTCGACGCCGAGCAGTTCACCGAGGTGAGGATCGCGACGTAGTTGCGTGTGCCGACCTTGCCGTTCGACCGGCGGTAGCCCTGGAAGGTGGGACGCGGCTCCGGCGGCACGGGCAGCTCGACGTGGACCGTGGCCAGCTCCGACTCGCGGTGCCCCTCCTCGAAACCGAGGTTGTGGCTGTGGACGTGCTCGCCCGGAGCGACATCCTGGGTCGCGACTCCGATGACCTGGCCGTACTTGCGGACCTCGGTTCCCGCGGGCAGGGCCCGGAGGGCCACCTTGTGCCCGCGGGGCACCGCATCGCGCACGACGACGGGGTCACGCCCGGGTGCACCGGCCTCCTCTCCCGAACTCAGGTCGTGCGTGGCGACGGCGACGTCGTCGTCACCTCGCAGGAGAAGCAGCTCTGCTGCGGCCACCGTGGGCCTCCCGTGCTCGTTGAACCGTTTCATTCGATCGTACTCCCACCCGCCCAGCGCTGTGGGTACACGAATGGTCACCGGTTGTCCGTCCTGCCCGGCCATTCGTGTACCCACAGCGCCTGTGCTGCTCGAGGGGAGGTCAGCCGATGGCTGCTTCCAGCTCGGAGAGGAACTGCTCCGCCGCCTTCTCAGGCGTCAGACGCCCGAACAGCACCTCGGCGTTGAGACGCTCCGTGATGTCGGCGACGTCGCCCGAGCCGTTCGGCGGCACGGGAGGCGAGTCGACGATCGTCGGCGCGATCTCGGCCATGAAGTCCGCGACCAGGGCGTTCGGGGCGTCCAGCTTGTCGAGGATGCCCTCACGGACCTCCGTGTTCGCCGGCAGGCCACGGTCGGTGAGCATGATCTCGGCCGCCGCGGGGCTGTTCAGGAGGAAGTCGACGAACTTCGCCGAGGCCTGGGGGTACTCGCTCTTGCTGGAGATCGAGTAGAACATGGCCGGCTTGAGGTACATGCCGGTGCGCTCGCCCTCCGACTCACCCGGGAGACGGAGCAGCTGCAGCTCGCGACCCGACGCCTTGCTCAGCGCGCCGAGCTGGTTGCTCCACCAGACGCCCATGGCGCCCGTGTTGGTGCCGAGGAGCGAGCCCTCGGGACCGGCGTCCTGGATCTCCATGGTGCGGGCCGCGTCGGGCTCGCCGCCGCCGGCCTGCAGGTCGAGCGAGACCTGGAAGAAGTCGGTGACGGTCTCCTTCGAGACGCCGACCTTGCCGTCCGCCGTGTAGAGGGACTCGCCGCGCTGACGCGCCATGACGTTGATGCCGGCCTCGTTGAAGCCGTAGTCCTGCGCGCCGTACACGCCCTCGGGCGCCTTGGCCGAGATCTCGTTCGCGATCTCGACGTAGTCGTCCCAGGTCCAGGTCTCGTCGTCGGGGACCTCGACGCCGGCAGCGGCGAAGATCTCCGGGTCGATGACGACGGCGTACGCGTTGACACCGGTGGGGATGCCGAACTGGCCGTCGGCGGTCTGGCCGCCCGCGAGGATCGCCGCGTCGACCTTCGACGTGTCGATCTCCAGCGCGCTCAGGTCGGCGAGCACGCCGCGTGAGGCGTAGTCGGAGATGTAGCGCTCCTCCTGCGTCATCACGTCCGGGGCGTCGCTCGCGGCCACCGAGGTGGCGAGCTTGTCCCAGTAGCCGCTCCAGTCGGTGAAGTCCGGGACCACGGTGATGTCGGGGTTCTCCGCCTCGAAGGCGTCGATGATCTCCTGCGTCGCCGCGTGGCGGGAGTCGGAACCCCACCACGAGAAGCGGATCTCGCAGGGGCACTCCTCGGCGGGGGGCGCCGCCGTGTCCTCGCCGGCGGGGCTGAGCCCGGAGTCGCCCCCGGCGCAGGCTGCCAGGGCGAGGACCGCGACGGTCGCGCCCGCCGTGGCGGCTGCGCGGCGTGCGCGGGTGGTGGTGAATCGCATGATGCTCCTTCAGGTGCGTGACGAAACGTCGTCGTCCGGTCGTGCGGATGAGGTGCGGGGTGCGGGTGGTGCGGGTGGTCGTGCTACTTGATCCCGGTCGTGGCGATGCCCTTGACGAGGTACTTCTGCCCGAACAGGAAGACGAGGAAGACGGGTATCAGGGACACGATCGACATGGCGAACAGCGATCCCCACGACGTCTCTCCGGTGCTGTCCTTGAACGCGGCGAGCGCGACAGGGACGGTGTACATGTCGGGACGCGTGAGGAAGATGAGCTGGCTGAAGAAGTCGTTCCACGTCCAGATGAACGTGAAGATCGCCGTCGTGGCCAGGGCCGGCAGCGCCAGCGGCAGCATGATCCGCCAGTAGATGCGGACGTGTCCGCAGCCGTCGAGGCGCGCCGCCTCGTCCAGCTCCTTGGGGATGCCCCGGAAGAACTGGACCATGAGGAAGATGAAGAACGCGTCCGTGGCGAGCAGCTTCGGCACGATCAGCGGCAGGAACGTGTTGATCCACTGCAACGAGGAGAACAGCACGTACTGCGGCACGATCACCACGTGGATCGGCAGCATGATCGACATCAGCATGATGGCGAACCACAGGTTGCGGCCCCGGAACTCCAGGCGGGCGAACGCGTACGCGGCCATCGAGCAGGCCACGAGGTTGCCGATCACGGAGCCGAGGACCACGAGACCGGAGTTCAGCAGGTAGGTGCTGAACGGGTGCAGCAGCGCGGTCCACCCGTCCGTGTAGTTGCTCATGTCGATCTCGGTCGGGATCAGGCCGGGCTCGCGGAAGATGAGCGCCGACGGCTTGATCGAGCTCGCCAGCATCCACAGCAGCGGGTACAGCATGATCAGGCCGAAGCCGATGAGCAGGGCGTGCCGGAGCAGACCCATGAGGGCGGCGCGGCGCCGGGCGCGGAGCTGCCGGGCGGACGGCGGGGGAAGCTGGCCGGCCGCGTGGGAGATCCGCGCGCCGAGGCGGGTTCCTTCGTCGGGCAGCGTGGGGGCGGTGAGCTCAGTCATCGTAGAAGACCCAGTACTTGGAGGCGACGAAGTTGACGGCGGTCATCCCGCCGATGATCAGGAGCAGGAACCAGGCCATGGCCGACGCGTAACCCATGTCGAGCGAACCGAAGCCCTTGAGGTAGAGGTAGAGGGTGTAGAACATGGTCGAGTCCGCCGGGCCGCCGGTGCCGCCGCTGACGACGTACGCCTGCGTGAACGACTGGAAGCTGCCGATGACCTGGAGCACCAGGTTGAAGAAGACGATCGGCGAGAGCAGCGGCACCGTGATGGTGATGAACTGCCGCACCTTGCTGGCGCCGTCGATCGACGCGGCCTCGTAGTACATCTGCGGGATCTGCCGGAGGCCGGCCAGGAAGATCACCATCGGTGACCCGAACGTCCAGACGTTCAGGACGATCAGCGTGCCGAGGGCGTAGTCCGGGTGCGAGACCCAGCCCTCGCCCTGGATGCCGAACAGCGCGAGGAACTGGTTCAGCAGCCCGTCCGCGCCGAAGACCTGGCGCCACAGGATCGCGACCGCCACGCTGCCGCCGAGCAGCGACGGCAGGTAGTAGATCGACCGGTAGAACGACAGGGCACGCAGGCCCTTGTCCAGGATCAGCGCCAGCGCCAGGGACAGCGCCAGCTGGATCGGCACCGAGACCAGGACGTAGGTGAACGTGACCTGCAGTGCGTTGAGGAACCGTGGGTCCTCGAACATCCGGGTGTAGTTCTCCGGACCGATCCACGTGGGTGGCGTCAGCAGGTCGTAGTCGGTGAATGACAGGTAGAGCGAGGCGGCCATGGGTCCGGCGGTGATCAGCACCAGTCCGGCGAACCATGGGGCCAGGAAAATGATGGCCGCGCGGCCGTCTCCCCGGCGCGTGGCGCCGGTTCGCCCCCGCGTGCGGCGCGCTGGTGCGTCCGCCCGCCTGGGGATGTCGGTGGTGCTCATGTACCGCCCTCTCGGATCGTCGTCGATCCCCGGTTCTCGTCCTCCGTCGCACGGTGTTTTCATAGGTCCGCACGACTGAGAAACCGGTTCCTGCGCAGGAACGTATCACACGAGGAACCGGTTTCCTATGGTGTACGGTCAGCAATGTGAAGCCCGGTGCACGGCGCCCTGTCGCCACGATCGCGGATGTCGCCGCGGCGGCTGGAGTCTCGCGCGCCACGGTGTCGCGAGTCATGAACGGCCGCAGCACGGTCGATCCAGAGATCTCTGCCCGCGTCCGCGAAGCGGCCGCAGGCCTCAGTTATCGGCCCAGCAATGTGGCCCGTAACCTCGCCCTCGGGCGCACCACGACGGTCGCCGTCGTGGTCCCCGACCTCGGCAACCCGGTGTTCCAGCAGATCCTTCGGGGCGTGGCGTCCGCGGCGGCCGAGGACGGCTACCGCGTCCTCGTCGCCGAGACCGTCGAGGACGAGAGCCAGGAGGCGGCCATCGCGCTCGAGGCGCGGCTGCGCTGCGACGCCATCGTGCTGGTCTCCCCGCGCATGCCCGACGAGGAGCTCAGGGCGCTGATCAGCGACGCGGAGCCGTTGGTCCTCGTGAACCGCGAGCTCGGGAAGGCCGGCGGCGGCGCCGTCGCCCCGAGCCTCGTCGTGGACTACGCGGACGCGACGGTCCAGGTGGTCTCGCACCTCGTGTCGCTGGGCCACCGTCGTGTCGCGTATCTCGCCGGGCCGCGCGCGAGCGCCTCCGACGGGCAGCGGCGCACCGGGCTCGCCCAGGCGCAGGAGCTGCACCCGGACCTGTCCCTCGAGGTGCTCCCCGCCGGACCCAACATCGCGGCCGGCCACGCCGTGACCGCGGCGGTGCTCGCGGGCCGCTTCACGGCCGCCGTCGCCTACAACGACCTCGTCGCGTTCGGCCTGCTCGCCGGGCTCAACGAGGCGGGCGTCGCCGTGCCGGGGGACATCTCCGTGGCCGGCTTCGACGACATCGACCTGGCGCGCTACGCCACACCGGCACTGACCACGGCAGCGGTGCCGCAGTCGGACCTGGGGCGGCACGCCTGGCGCGAGCTGCACGCGGTCATCACCGACGGCGCGAACCCCGCGGTCACCGCACGGTTCGCCGCACGGCTCGAGGTCCGCGCCAGCACGGGCCCGCTCCCGCGGCGCCCGGAGAGGGTGCACCTGGCCGACGACGGCCGGGACGCCGACACGACCCCAACCCACACCACAGCGACAGGAGGGCCCGTGGACGACAGTGTCGCCGCTCCGGCGGGATCGGTACCGCAGGAGACAGCACCGAGCGACGGGCGGGCGCGGGCGCGCACCGACGTCCGGGAGAACCCCGTCTGGAGCGCGGACGGCGACACGATGGTGCTCCGGGCCGGGCCCGACGGCGCTCCGCTGGCCCGCCGCGAGCCCGGCGACCGGGTAACCCGCATCCACGCCCCTCGTCCTTACCTGCACCCGGTCCACACGCTGGCCGGCGTGCCGCTCACGGACGCGGGCCCGGTGGACCACCGGCACCACTACGGCGTGGGCATCGCCGTCCCCGACGTGAACGGCACCAGCTACTGGGGCGGCCGCACGTTCGTCCGGGATGTGGGCCCCACCCTGCTGGAGAACCACGGCACCCAGGTGGCGACCGGCCTGCGCGTCGCGCCCGACGACGCCGGGACCCTCCTCGAGGACGTGCTCTGGAGCGACGAGCACGGCGCTCCGCAGCTCACCGAGGAGCGGCGCCTGAGCGGGTCGCGCCTGGTGGGCGTGCTCCCGTCCGACGTGTGGGTCCTCGGCTGGCACAGCACCTTGCACGCCTCGCACGGCCCGCTCGAGTTCCGCTCCCCCGCGACGAACGGCCGCCCGGGCGCCGGCTACGGCGGCCTGTTCTGGCGGCTGCCCGCCGCCGAGCGCACCCGCGTGCTGAGCGCCGGGGGCGAGGGCGAGTCGGCCGCGCACGGGAGCTCGTCGCCGTGGGTGGCGTTCACGCAGCAGCACTCGGCGGGCCCGTCCACGCTCGTCCTGGTCCAGCCGGGCACGGCCCGCCCGTGGTTCCTCCGCTCCGCGGAGTACCCCGGCGCCTGCCCGGCGCTCGCCTGGGACAGCCCGCTGGTGGTCCCGGACGGCGGCAGCGTGCAGGTCAGCCTGGTCGCCGCCCTGGTCGACGCCGAGCTCACCCTCGACGAGGCCGCCTCCGTCGCGGAGGCCCTCCGATGAGCCTTCCGGCCAAGGTGGCCGTGGTGGGTATCCACGGCCACGGCGCCTCTCACGTGCGGGCCGTCGCCGAGCTCGACGCGAAGGGCACGGCCCGGCTGAGCGCCGTCGTCGACCCGCGGGAGCCCGCGCCCGACGAGTCGGACGCCCCCTGGTTCCCCACGCTGGGCGACCTGCTGTCCAGCCCGGACGAGAGCGTGCGGCCCGACGTCGTCGTGCTCGCCACCCCCATCCACACGCACCTCCCGCTCGCGCGCGTCGCGATGGAGGCCGGCGTGGACGTGCTGCTCGAGAAGCCCACGGCCGCGTCGCTCGTCGAGCACGCCGAGCTGGTCGCCGTCGCGGAGCGGACCGGCAGGCGGTGCCAGGTCGGCTTCCAGACGTTCGGCTCGCACGCCGTCGCCGCTGCCGCCGACCTGGTCGCGCGGGGCGAGATCGGCGACGTCCTCGGCGTGGGCGCGGTCGGCACCTGGGTGCGGACCGCCGGCTACTGGGGTCGGGCGCCCTGGGCGGGCCGGCGTCGGCTCGACGGCCGCGCCGTCGTGGACGGCGTGGTGACCAACCCGCTCGCCCACGCCGTGGCGACCGCCCTCCGCATCGGCGGCGCCCGGACCGCCGAGGACGTGTCCTACGTGGACGTGGACCTCTGGCGCGCCAACCCGATCGAGGCCGACGACACCTCGGCGGTGCGGGTGGTGGGCACGGACGGCACGCGGTACGGGTTCGGCCTCACCCTGTGCGCCTCCGAGCGGACCCCCGCGAAGATCCTGGTGCTCGGCACGGACGGCGAGCTGGAGCTCGAGTACGAGCACGACATCGTCCGGCTCCGCACCCCACGGGTCACGGCCGAGAAGTCGTACGTACGCACGCCGCTCCTCGACGACCTCCTCGCCGCACGGCAGGACCCGGCGCGCCGGCTGCTGTGCGACGTGGGCGAGACCGGCGCCTTCATGCGCGTCCTCGACGCGGTACGGACGGCGTCGGAGCCGACGGCGATCGATCCGTCCTGCGTGGAGTGGTTCGGCGAGGGCGACGACCGCAGGCCTGTGGTGCGGGACGTGGCCGCCTGGTGCGAGCGCGTCGCGCGGGAGCAGCGCACGTTCACGGAGCTGGGCGCACCCTGGACGAGCTGACCCGACCGACGCGGGGGACAGTGATCCCGTGAGCGCCGTCCTCCTCGCCCTCGGGTCGATGGGGGCGGTGGTCGCCCTCGGCTGGTTCACCCAGGCCCGGCGGTTGCTCCCCGCCCAGGCGCGCGAGGTCCTCGCGGCGGTGTCGTTCACGCTCGCGGCGCCGTGCCTCCTGTTCGTCACACTGGCCCGGACCGACCTCGCGACGGTGGTCTCCCGCCCCGCCCTGGTGACCTGGGGCACGACGGCGGCGCTCGCCCTGGTCGTCGCGGTCCTCGCCCGGGCGGCGGTGCGGCTCCCGTGGCGGCCCGCGATCATGACCACGCTCGCCGGGTCGTACGTCAACGCCGGCAACATCGGCATCCCGCTCGCGGTGTACCTGTTCGGCGACGCCCTCGCCGTGGTGCCGACGCTGCTGTTCCAGCTCCTCGTGCTCGCGCCGGTCGCCTTCGCGGCCCTCGACCGGGCGGCGGGGCAGGCGGCGCTCGACCCGGCGGCGGGCCCGACTCCTGAGTCAGCGGCGGGTCCCGCGACCGGCCCCGGCCGCCCGCGCCGCCCGCGCGGCGGAGTGCTCCTCGTCGCCCTGCGGAACCCGGTGACGCTCGGCACGCTCGCCGGGGTGGTCGCGTCCCTGCTCGGGTGGGCCGTGGGCCACCGTCTCCCCGAGGCGGTCCTCGCGCCGTTCGACCTGCTCGGGGCCGCGGCACCGCCCCTCGCCCTGCTGACGTTCGGCATGACGCTCGCCCTGCCCCGGCCGGGGACTGACGCCGCGGGGGCTTCGTCGTCGGGCGCGGGGGTTCTGGCCGCTGCCGCGCTCGACGCCGACGGGGTCCCAGCCACCCGCGAACGCTGGGTGGTGCTGCTCGTGGTGCTGGCCCGGAACGTGCTGCACCCGCTGCTGGCGTGGGTGGTGGGCCGCGCGGTCGGGCTCGACGGGGGAGCGCTGGCGGTGGTCGTCACGATGGCGGCTCTGCCGACGGCGCAGAACGTCGTCGTCTACGCGACGCGGTACCGCTGCTTCGAGGGCCCGGTGAGCCGCGCCTGCCTCGCCACGACGGCGGTCTGCGTCCCGGTGCTCGTGATCATCGGCGCCCTCCTCCCCGCCTGAGGAGCCCGGACGGCCGAGGGTCCGGTGCCCGAGGTCTCGGCGACCTCGGGTACCGGACCCGGACCTCAGAGAGAGACCCCGAGACCCAGGTCGTCGAGCGCGACCGGGTCGCCCGTCGCGAGCGAGCGGTTGCCCGCGTAGCCCACCGCCGACGCCCGCACGCCGTCGAGGTAGCCGGCCGCCCGGCCGAGGGGGTCGTCGTCGGGCGCGCCTGTGAAGACGTCGCGCAGCAGGAAGGCGTCGCCGCCACCGTGCCCGCCGATGCCCTCCGCGATGGGCCACTCGCGCGCCCGCTCCCAGTGGCGCTGCACGACCAGCCGCTCGCCGAACGGCCGCGGGTCGTTCTCCCAGGCCTCGGGAGTGGCGCTCGGGTCGATCACCGCGGTGCCGGACTCGCCGAAGGCGACGGAACCGCGCTCCACGACCTCCAGCTCGGCGCGGCCGCGCGTCCCGGTCACCACCACGCGGTAGCCCTCGAACGGCGCGTGGGCCACGAGGGAGTACGTGAGCACTGCGCCCTTCTCGTACTCCACGACCAGCGACAGGGTGTCCTCGAGCTCGATGTCCGGGTCGAAGACGGAGCGGTCGCGGCGATAGCCGTCGACTGCCTGGGCCTCCGGCCCGTAGAGCTCGCTGAGGTAGGGGTTCTTGTCGAGGTCGAGCGCCCACGGGTCGACGCCCTGAGCCTGCAGCGCCTGCTCCGTCTCGTTGGGCTCGTACGTGGCGTGGGCGGCGTCGTCGCCGTAGAACCGGCGTCCGCCCGCCGCGAAGACGCGGCGCGGTGCCAGGCCCGTCCACCAGTTCACGAGGTCGAAGTGGTGGCTCGACTTGTGCACCAGGAGGCCACCGCTCACGTCCTTCTCGCGGTGCCAGCGGCGGAAGTAGTCGGCGCCGTGCACGGTGTCGAGCGCCCAGTCGAAGTGGACGGCGACGACGTCGCCGATCTCACCGCTGCGGATCACCTCGCGCAGCGCGGCGTTCCGCGGGGAGTACCGGTAGTTGAACGTCATGGTGACGTCCTTGCCGGTCTCCTGGACGGCGTCCACGATGAGCCGGGCCTGCTCGGCGGTGGCGGCGATGGGCTTCTCCACCACGACGTCGGCGCCGGCGCGCAGGGCGCGGCAGACCAGGTCGGCGTGGGTGCGGTCGGGCGAGGTGACGATGACGCGGTCGACGCGCTCGTTCTCGATCGCCTTCTCGAGGTCGTCGGGGCCGTACACCGGGCGGGTCCCGCCCACGGCGGCCGCGACGCGCGCCTCGTGCACCGCCGCGCGGACGGGGTTGGGCTCGACCCACGCGACGATCTCGCCGTCGGCTGCGTGGGCGTCGAGCAGGGCGCCCACGTACATCCCGGCACGGTGCCCCGTGCCGATCACGGCGTAGCGGCGGCGTCCCGTGGTGGTCGCAGCGTCGGTCATGTCCCGGTACTCCTTCGTCGTCGTCGACCCGGCGGACGCAGAGCGGCCGCGCCACGACCTTACACACGCGGACCGGTCCTCGGGAAGCGCTTCCCGGCTCAGCCGGGAAACCGCTTTCAGCGCTCCGGCGTCAGGACCACCTGGCCGGCCCATGCGAAGCCGCCGCCGAACCCGAACAGCAGGGCGGGCACGCCTGCGGGGATCTTGCCGGCGTGCCACCACTTCGACAGCCCCATCGGGATACTGGCTGCCGACGTGTTCCCCGACTCCACGATGTCCGTCACCACGATGCGGTCGTCCATCCCCAGCGACTTGGCCAGCGGCTCGATGATCCGCAGGTTCGCCTGGTGCGCGACCAGCACCTCCACGTCGTCGAGCGTGAGCCCCGACGCCGCCACCACGGAGCGCGCCCGCTCCGCCGCCCGGGTGATGGCCCACTTGAAGACCGACCGGCCGTCCTGCTGGAACGTCATCAGCGGCTCCTCGATCCGGACGGCGGGCGTCAGCTCCGGCTCGGTCCCCCACACCACCGGCCCCACCGCAGGCACGTCCGACGCCCTCAGCACCGCCGCCCCGGCGCCGTCCGCCGTGAGGATGCACGTGGAACGGTCGGTCCAGTCGGTGAACGCGGTGAGCTTCTCCGCGCCGATCACCAGCGCCGTCCGCGAGGTGCCGGTGCGGATCGCCTGGTCTGCGAGCCCCATCGCGTGCGCGAACCCGGAGCACGCCACGTTCAGGTCGAGCGCCGCCGGGCCGACGACGTCGCGCAGGTCGAGCGGGACCGCCTCCTCCGGCGTCGACTCGCCCGGCTGGTACCCGGTGCGCAGCGCGTAGGCCACACGGCCCGCGGTGTTGGGCGAGCGGTCCGCGTTCGTGGCTGTCGCCACGATGACGAGGTCGACGTCGTCGGCCGTCACCCCCGCGTCGTCCAGCGCGTGCCGGGCCGCGGCCGTCGCCAGGTCGGCGACCGTGACGTCGTCGGCCGCGACATGGCGGGTGATGATGCCGGTCCGCGACCGGATCCACTCGTCGTTGGTCTCCACCAGCCCGGCGATGTCGTCGTTGGTGAGGACCTTCTCCGGCTGGTGGTGCCCCAGCCCGATGATGCGGGAGCCGGCGGCACCGGCGGGGAGCGAGAGTGCGGTGGCCATGGGCCCAAAGTACGCGATAACGGTGGGCCTACCCCAGAGCTGTCGCCCCCTCTGGCGACTCCGCCCCCGCCTCCGCTCCGAGCCGGCCGGGGTCCACGGGTCCCACCACGAGCGTCCCGTTCGCCGGGGCCCGTACGGCCGCCTCCGCCAGGATCTCCCGCAGCTCCGACTCGTAGCGCGTCCCCAGCGGCACCACCTGCCCCTGATACGTCCAGGAGAGCAGGTGCGCCGCCGCGAACCGTCGCGAGCACAGCGAGCACGACAGGGGGCGCATCGGCCGCCGGAACCGGGTGACCCGGTGCCCCGCCGTGCACACCCCGGCCCACGGGCCGTCGATAGCCGGCGCCTTCGCGTCCACGCACCGCCGTCCCGACGACCCGATCCGGCGCGCGGCCGCCCGCCACGTGCCGTCGTGCCCGTGCCGCGGGCCCACGAGCGCGTGCGCGATCTCGTGCAGCACGGTCTCCCGCACGTCCGCCTCGTCGTACAGCCGGGCGAGCGGAGCCGAGAGGCTGATCCGCCGCCGGCCGTGGTCGCAGAGCCCGGCACGGCGCATCGCGTCGTCGAACCCGAAGGTCCAGCCCTTCAGCCCGTGCTGGTCCATCAGTTCTCGCGCCGTCCGCGAGACCCGCGCCAGGTCCATGAGTGCCCCCTGTGGTGGTGCCGTCTGTACTCCCAGCAACCTACAGACCGCCGCCGACAAGCGTGCGCGGTCATCCACAGGCCTGTGCATCAACAGTGCCGAGACAGTGCGTTCGTCCGCCCCCTGCGCAGGTCACCCTGCGCGGGACCGGACGAACGCACTGTCTCGGCACGCGTCTCCCCGCCCGCAGAGGGAGGGGATCAGTCGACGTCACCCCGCCAGGCGCCGGTCTCGGTGCCGCGGGACTCGATGAACTCCTTGAACCGGTCGAGGTCGCCGGCGACGCGACGGTCGTCGACGTTGAGCGCGCTCCCGGCCTTCTCGACGAAGCCCTCGGGCTCCCACTCCAGCTGCACGGTGACGCGCGACTCGGCGTCGGACAGCTTGTGGAACGTCACGACGCCGGCCTGCGTCGGTCCGGTGAGGCTCCGCCAGGCGACCCGCTCGTCCGGGTGCTGCTCGGTGATCTCGGCGTCGAACTCCCGCTCGACACCCCCGATCTTCGTCTTCCAGTGGAGGTTCGTCGGGCCGAGCTGGTGCACCTCCTCGACCCCCTCCATGAAGCGGGGGAACTCCTCGAACTGCGTCCACTGGTTGTACGCGGTGCGGACGGGGACGTCGACGTCGATGGACTTGGTGACGCTCGCCATGACCTGCTCCTCTCGTGCGTCCGGTCGGTCCACCTCACCGTCTCCCGACCCCGGCGCACTCGCAGCCCGTCACGTCCCGTCGAGGCCCGTCTCGCGGTAGAAGCCCTGGATGTGCTCGCGGACCAGCTTCTCCGCGGTGTCGGCGTCGCCGGACCCGATCGCGTCGAGGATGGTGCGGTGCTCGGCGGACAGGCGCGCCGCCGTCGTGCCCCAGGTGGGAAGGCGCTCCGCGCCCGCGGTGACGTACGACCCGACCGCCGACCGCATCCCCGTCATGATCGCCTCGACAAGCTGGTTCCCGGCCATGCGGGCGAGCTGCAGGTGGAAGTCCTGGTCGCGCTCGATGAACTCCGCGACCGACAGGCCCGGGTCGTCCATCGCGCCCAGCAGCCGCCACGCCTCGTCGAGGTACTGGTGCTCGGCGGCGGGAACGGGCGGCTCCGTCGCGTCGGGGGCGCCTATCCGCGTGGCCGCCTCGCGCGCCGCCCATGACTCGAGGAGGGTGCGCGTCGCGACGACGTCGGACACCGCGAGCGTGCCCGAGGCGACGTGCAGGCGGACGGCCGCACCGAGGCCCGCCGCGGGGCGGTCGATCACCGTGGCGCCCGAGGTGGGGCCGGAGCCGACGGCCGTGCGGACGATGCCCATCGCCTCGAGGATCCGGATGGCCTCGCGGACCGACGGCCGCGAGACGCCGAGCTGCTCGGCCAGCGCCCGCTCGCCGGGCAGCCGCTCGCCAAGGCCCCACTTGCCGGACCGGAGGTCAGCCTCGATCTGCGCGAGGACGCGCTCGTGAGTACGCACCCGCCGATCCTACCTGTGGTCGGTCCACATGGGCTACAGTTGGCGCGTGCGTGGTCCGGCCACACAGAGTCGTGCGTCGCTCGCGCCCGTCCCCGAGGAA
The DNA here is from genome assembly GCF_003946865.1 of Antribacter gilvus. Lineage (GTDB taxonomy): Bacteria > Actinomycetota > Actinomycetes > Actinomycetales > Cellulomonadaceae > Antribacter > Antribacter gilvus. The sequence continues at coordinate 414,673 of NZ_QXTH01000001.1, read as the reverse complement.
GGAGACCCCATGCGGATCGCCCTCGCCGCGACCTGCATCGCCGACGCGATGTTCCCGCAGGCACCCGCCGCGACCGTCACTCTGCTCGAACGGCTGGGGCACGAGGTCGTGTTCCCCGCCGGCCAGGCGTGCTGCGGGCAGATGCACGTCAACACCGGCTATGCCCGCGAGGCCGTCCCGGTCATCCGGAACCACGTCGAGACGTTCGCCCCCGTGCTCGACGGGGAGTGGGACGCGATCGTCGTGCCGTCCGGTTCGTGCACCGGCTCCATCCGGCACCAGCAGGCGTCCGTCTGCCGCCGGGCCGGGTTCGACGAGCTGGCCGGGACCGCGGCCGCCGTCGCCGAGCACACCTACGAGCTGTCCGAGCTGCTGGTCGACGTCCTCGGGGTCACCGACGTGGGCGCCTGGTTCCCCCACCGCGTGACCTACCACCCCACCTGCCACTCGCTGCGGATGCTGCGCGTGGGCGACCGGCCGATGCGCCTGCTGCGCGCCGTCGCCGACCTGGACCTCGCCGAGCTCGGTGGCGCCGAGGGCTGCTGCGGGTTCGGCGGCACGTTCGCCGTGAAGAACGCGCCCACCTCCGCCGCGATGCTCGACGACAAGGTCGCCAGCATCCGCGCCACCCAGGCCGAGGTGGTCACCGCGGGCGACTGGTCCTGCCTCATGCACATCGGCGGCGGCCTCTCCCGCCAGGGCACGGGCATACGCCCGATGCACCTCGCGGAGATCCTCGCCTCCACGCGGGAGGCGCCGGTCGCGTTGCCCGACGTCGTCGGGGCCGCCTCGGGCGGCCGCGTCACCTCAGACCCGGCCCGCCCGGGGCGTCACGCCGCACCGGAGGACGCACGATGAGCCGCACGTTCCTCGGCATCCCCGGCCTGCGCCGCCCGGGCGACCACGCGCCCGGGCGGCACGCTGCGCCCGGCGGCACAGCGGGGGCACCGCCCCACGACGAGCCGTTCGGACCCGTGCCGCACCCGGCCGAGCCGCTGCGCTGGGGGCCGTCGTTCCCGGACGCCGCCAAGGAGACCCTGAAGAACGCGCAGATGCGCCGCAACCTCGCGCACGCGACGTCGACGATCCGGGCCAAGCGGGCCCGCGTCGTGGACGAGGTGACCGACTGGGAGGCGCTGCGCGACGCCGGCTCCGCGCTCAAGGAGCGGGTCATGGACGACCTGCCCGAGCTGCTCGAAGAGCTGGAGCGCAACGTCACCACGCGCGGCGGCGTGGTGCACTGGGCGCGCGACGCGGCCGAGGCGAACCGGATCGTCGCCGGCATCGTCAAGGCCAAGGGCGCCGACGAGGTGGTCAAGGTCAAGTCCATGGCCACGCAGGAGATCGGGCTCAACGAGGCGCTGGCCGAGGAGGGCATCGCGGCGGTCGAGACGGACCTGGCGGAGCTGATCGTGCAGCTCGCGGACGACATGCCGTCACACATCCTCGTGCCCGCGATCCACCGCAACCGCTCCGAGATCCGCGACATCTTCCTCGCCCGGATGGGCGACGCGCCCGCGGACCTGTCCGACGTGCCGCGCGAGCTCGCTATGGCGGCCCGGGCGCACCTGCGGCGCAAGTTTCTCTCGGCGAAGGTGGCCGTCTCCGGGGCGAACTTCGCGGTGGCGTCCACCGGGACGCTCGCCGTGGTGGAGTCCGAGGGCAACGGGCGGATGTGCCTCACGCTGCCCGAGACGCTCGTGACGGTGATGGGCATCGAGAAGCTCGTGCCGTCGTACGAGGACCTCGAGGTCTTCCTGCAGCTGCTGCCGCGGTCGTCCACGGGGGAGCGGATGAACCCGTACACCTCCCTGTGGACGGGCGTGACGCCGGGCGACGGGCCGCAGGAGTTCCACCTCGTGCTCCTCGACAACGGGCGTACGTCCGTGCTGGCCGACGAGGTGGGGCGCGCCGCGCTCCACTGCATCCGCTGCTCCGCGTGCCTCAACGTGTGCCCCGTGTACGAGCGGGTGGGCGGGCACGCCTACGGGTCCGTGTACCCCGGGCCGATCGGGGCGATCCTCACGCCGCAGCTGACGGCGTCGTCGGGCGGGGTCTCCGGGCAGCTGAACGGACATGGCGACCCGAACTCTGCACTGCCCTACGCCTCGACGCTGTGCGGGGCGTGCTACGACGTGTGCCCGGTGAAGATCGACATCCCGTCGATCCTCGTCGACCTGCGGACGCGGGAGGTCGACGCCGACCGGTCCCGGGTCACCCTGTGGGGCGCGGCCATGAAGGCGGCGTCGTTCGCGATGGCCGACGGGAAGCGGTTCGCGCTCGCCGAGAAGCCGCTGCGCGCCGGGCGGGTGCTCGCGCGGGACGGGGTCATCGGGCGGCTGCCCTACCCCGCGTCGGCGTGGACGGACTCGCGCGACCTGCCCGTGCCGCCGAAGCAGACGTTCCGTCAGTGGTGGGCGGAGCGGGACGCCCCGGCTGCCCCGGTTGCCCAGGAGGAGGAGGAGAAGTGAGCGACGCACGCAGCGAGGTGCTGTCCCGGGTCCGGGCGGCGCTGGGCCGTCCGGACCCTGAGGCCACCGATCACGTGGCGGCCGCCAAGGAGGTGTCGCGGGGGTACCGCGCCGCCGGGGAGCACGCGCCCGGGTCGGCCGAGGCACTCGAGATCCTCGTCGACCGGCTCGTCGACTACAAGGCGCACGTGGTGCAGGTCCCCGCCGACGGGATCGCCGCGGCGGTCGCGGCGGCGCTGGGTGACCACGTCAGCTCGATCGTGGTCCCGCCGGGGCTCGACCCGGCCTGGCTGGCCGGGCTCGACGGCGTGGACGTGCGCACGGACTCTCCGGAGGCCCCGCTCACAGCCGCCGAGCTCGACCTGCTGGGCGCCGTCGTCACGGCGGCCCGGGTCGTGATCGCCGAGACGGGCACGATCGTGCTCGACGCCGGGCCGGACCAGGGCCGCCGGGCGATCTCACTGGTCCCGGACGTGCACGTCTGCGTGGTCCGCGCCGAGCAGGTGGTGCAGACCGTCCCGGAGGCCGTCCGCCTGCTCGGCGCCCACCCGGAGCGACCGCAGACGTGGATCTCCGGCCCGAGCGCCACGAGCGACATCGAGCTCGACCGGGTCGAGGGCGTCCACGGCCCGCGGACGCTGCACGTGGTCCTGGCAACCTGACCGACGCGACCGACGTCACCCTCCGCGGGTTCGCCCTCCCCGCGATCCGGCCCGACAATTGGTCCCCGTGACCCTTGCCGCCCCCGAGCCCGAGCCTCTCTTCGACGTCCCGCCGGGCGCCCGCCGCCCGCTGGCGCGGATCGTCCTGCTGACGGGCCCCTCGGGCTCGGGGAAGACGTCGCTGGGACGGCGGGTCGGCGCGCCCGTGGTGCAGCTCGACGACTTCTACTTCGACATCGACCACCCCGGGCTCCCGCAGCGGTACGGCAGCGTCGACTGGGACAGCCCGGCAACCTGGGACTCGGTCGCGGCCATGGAGGCGCTGCGCTCGGTCGTCACGACGGGGCGGTCCGAGGTGCCCGTCTACGACATCCCGACCTCGCGCCGCACCGGCACCACGGTGGTCGAGACGCAGGGGTGCCCGGTCGTGATCGCCGAGGGCATCTTCGCCGCCGAGCTGGTGGCCGTCTGCCGCGAGGAGGGGATCCTCGCGGACGCGATCTGCCTGCAGCAGCCCCGGCTGGTCAGCTTCTGGTACCGGTTCCTCCGGGACGTTGCCGAAGCACGCAAACCGTTGGGTACGCTTCTCCGGCGTGGTCTGGGTCTGCTCCGCGCGGAACCCCGTCTCATCGAACGCTGGGTCTCCTTGGGGTGCCGCACAACCTCTCCCGCCCAGGCACAGAGAGATATTGCCGAACTGATGGGCAAAATCTCCTCCAGCACGTAATCTGCACGTAACCGAAATGCCATGTACTCCACATGAGCAGGAAGAACCATGTGGAACTGGAGGTGGTTGCTGTGATCCAGCGCAACGGATTGCGTGTGCTCTCTCTGTACGAGGGCTTTTTCAGTGGTGGCGCCCGTGCGCTGCACACGACGGTGGTCGCAGGGCTGCACCAGGCCGGCCGCCAGCAGCACTCGGTGCTGAGCATCCACACCGAGATGCGACGCGAGGCCACCCTCCAGCGCATGGCGGACGACCCCAGGTACCGCGCCCTGCGCGCCGCCGGCGTGCGCGTCACCTCGCTGGGGCGCAGCACCGAGGCGGGCCTGGACCCGCGCGAGTTCACCGACGCGGAGCTGGCGGCGGCCTCGCGGAACGCGCTGAGCGCGCACGTCATCCTGTCGCTCAAGGAACAGCCCCTGCGGCTCGTGAACCAGCCCGGCTTCCCCGAGCGGCCGGTGGTCGCGTGCCTGCACCGGTCCGACCCCGAGCACCAGGGACAGGCGCTCGGTGACCTGCTCACCGCCGCCGACGCCGGGCGCCTGACCGCCGTGGTCGCCTGCGCGGAGTCCACACGGGACGCCTACCGCGCCGCCGGGGTGCCCGCGCACCTCCTGCGCGTGGTGCCCAACGGGATCAACCTGGCGCGGTTCCGGCCGGCGTCGGGCGCGCGGCGCCTCGCCCTGCGGGGTGCGATGGACCTGCCGGCCGACGCCACCGTCGTCGCCTACGCCGCGCGGTTCGACGCGATGAAGAACCCCGAGCTGTTCCTCCGGTCGGCGCGGGTGTTCCTCGAGCTGGAGCCCGCGGGGCGGGCGCTGATGTGCGGGGCGGGCATGAGCACGTCGAACCCCGATCTCGTGACCGCGCTCGACACCATCTTCGGCGACCGGCCCGACCTGCTCGACCGGCTGCACCCGCTGGGCGTAAGGCACGACATGGAGCTGGTGTACGCCGTCTCCGACGTGGTGGCGCTGACGTCGGCGTTCGGGGAGGCGGCGCCCCTCTGCCTCATCGAGGGCGCCATGTGCGGCGCGGTTCCCGTGACGACGCCGGTGGGCGACTCCGCGTCGATCGTGGACCGCATCGGCTTCGTCACGGGCTACGAACCGCACGAGATCGCCGCGACGTGGATCGAGGCGGCGGCGCGGCGGACCGAGCTCGAGTCGGCCCGGACGGCCGCCCGGCCACGGTTCAGCCACGTCCGGATGCTGGCCGGCTACGCGAGCGTGATCGAGCGCGCGTACCGGGACACGGGCATCCGGATGGCCCGCGTCTGACTCCCTCCCACACGAGGGGGCCGCGGGGAGGCAGGATATGCCCATGTCCACCGACGGCCCCGTCACACTCAGCCAGGTCGCGCGCGAGGCGGGCGTGTCTCTCGCCACCGCCTCGCGCGCGATCAACGGCAGCGCCACCCGCACCGTCCGCTCCGACCTGCGCGACCGCGTCCTCGAGGCGGCCCGCCGACTCGACTACTCCCCCGACCCCAGCGCCCAGGCCATGGCCCGCGGCCGCACGGCGTCCCTCGGCCTCGTGGTCCACGACATCGCCGACCCCTACTTCTCCACCATCGCCGCCGGCGTCGCCGCAGCCGCCGAGCGCGAAGGCCTCATCGTCACCCTCGCCTCGACCGGCCTCCAGCCGGAGCGCGAGCTCGCCTTCGTCGAGCTCGTGCACCGCCAGCGATCCCGGGCGGTCATCCTCGCGGGAGGACGCTTCCTCTCCGACGACGCCCCGGTCACCCTGGGCGAGGAAGGCGCCGAGGGCGAGGCCGCCCCGGCCGCCCCTACCGCCGACGCCCTGGCGCGCGCCCTCGAGACCTTCCGCCGGTCCGGGGGCGGCGTCGCGGTAGTAGGCCAGCCGGTCGCGGACCTGCCGGTCGTCGAGATCGCCAACGCCGACGGCGCGGCCGAGCTCGCCCGCACGCTGCACGGGCTCGGTTACCGGCAGTTCGCCGTGCTGACCGGCCCGCCCACGCACCGCACCGCCCTGGACCGGGCGGGCGGATTCGTGGAGGCGCTGGCGGAGCTGGGCTGCGAGGTCCCCGCCGAAAACCTGGTGGGCTGCGCGTTCAGCCGTGACGGCGGGTACTCGGCGATGTCCGCACTGCTGGCACGGACCGGCCCCCGCCTGGAGCTGGTGTTCGCGGTCGCGGACGTCATGGCGGTGGGCGCGATGGCCGCGGTCCGGGACGCCGGCTTGAGCGTGCCCGACGACGTCGCGGTCGCCGGCTTCGACGACATCCACACGCTGCGGGACGTGACGCCCGCGCTGACGACCGTGCGGATCCCGCTCGAGCAGGTCGGAGAGCTGGCGACCCGCCTCGCGCTCGGCCTGGACGAGGACGCGAGCCACGTACCGGTCCGCGGCGAGGTCGTGGTCCGGGAGAGCACCCCGCCCAGGTAGTCACCTCGTCGGACGAAGCCACTACCTCGGCAGAGACGCAGACGTTGACCCGGGCGCCACCCGTCACCTACGCTTGGAAAGCGCATTCCCGCGCAGCGACCACAAGGGAGTCCCCCGATGACCACACGCACCCTGCGCATCGCCATGAACGGCGTCACCGGCCGCATGGGCTACCGCCAGCACCTGGTGCGCTCGATCCTGCCCATCCGCGAGCAGGGCGGCGTCACCCTGGCCGACGGCACCAGGATCCAGGTCGAGCCCGTCCTGATCGGCCGTAACGAGGAGAAGATCCGCGAGCTCGCGGCGAAGCACGACGTCGAGCACTGGACCACGGACCTCGACGCCGCCATCGCCGACGACAGCATCGACATCGTCTTCGACGCCTCCATGACGTCGCTGCGCGCCGCCACCCTCTCCAAGGCCATGAAGGCCGGGAAGCACGTCTACACCGAGAAGCCGACCGCGGAGACGCTCGACGAGGCCATCGCCCTCGCCCGCCTCCGTGAGGAGACCGGCGTGACCGCGGGCGTCGTGCACGACAAGCTCTACCTCCCCGGCCTCGTGAAGCTCCGCCGCCTCGTGGACGAGGGCTTCTTCGGCCGCATCCTGTCGCTGCGCGGCGAGTTCGGCTACTGGGTGTTCGAGGGCGAGACCCAGGCCGCCCAGCGCCCCTCCTGGAACTACCGCAAGGAGGACGGCGGTGGCATGACCACCGACATGTTCTGCCACTGGAACTACGTCCTCGAGGGGATCCTCGGCCCGGTCCGCACGGTCACGGCCCGCACGATCACGCACATCCCCACCCGCTGGGACGAGTCGGGCAAGGAGTACGACGCCACCGCCGACGACGCCGCCTACGGCATCTTCGACGTCGAGACCCCGGGCGGCGACCCCGTCGTGGCCCAGATCAACTCCTCGTGGGCCGTGCGCGTCTACCGCGACGAGCTGGTCGAGTTCCAGATCGACGGCACCCACGGCTCCGCTGTGGCCGGCCTGCGCAAGTGCGTGGCCCAGCAGCGCGCCCACACCCCCAAGCCCGTGTGGAACCCGGACCTCCCCGTCACCGAGCCGTTCCGCGACCAGTGGCTCGAGGTCCCCGCGAACGCCGACCTCGACAACGGGTTCAAGCTGCAGTGGGAGGAGTTCCTGCGCGACGTCGTCGCCGGTCGCCCCCACCGCTTCGACCTCCTCTCCGCCGCCCGCGGCGTGCAGCTCGCGGAGCTCGGCCTCCAGTCGTCGGCCGAGGGCCGCCGCCTCGACGTCCCGGAGATCGCGCTGTGAGCGCGGCGACCACGGGCGACGCCCCCGTGCTCGAGGCGAGCGGCGTGTCGGTGACGCTCCCCGCCTTCGGCGCTGAGACGACGTCGGGCACCCTGGCCCTGCGCGCTCCCGGCCCGTGGACGACGCCGGAGGGCCCGCTGGTCTCCCGCGTCGCCTTCGCCGCGGCGCACGTGGTGCCGCGGGCCGGTGCCGAGAACGTACCGGGCGCGCCCGCGGACGTGGACTGGGACGCGACGCTCGCGTACCGGCACCGGATCTGGTCGTACGGTCTGGGCGTCGCCGACGCCATGGACACCGCGCAGCGGGGCATGGGCCTCGACTGGTCGGCCACGCAGGAGCTGGTGCGCCGGTCGGCGGCCGAGGCCGCCACGGTGGGCGCGCGCATCGCGTGCGGCGCCGGCACGGACCAGCTCGACCCCGCCGCCCTGGAGCCGGGCGAGGCCGGGCTGCAGGCCGTCACGGACGCGTACCGCGAGCAAGTAAACGTTGTCCAGGAGTCGGGCGCACAGGTCATCGTCATGGCCTCCCGGGCGCTGGCCAAGGTGGCCCGTGGTCCCGAGGACTACGCCCGCGTGTACGACGCGGTGCTCGCCGAGGCCGACCAGCCCGTGGTCCTGCACTGGCTGGGGACCATGTTCGACCCGGCGCTCGAGGGCTACTGGGGCTCGGCGTCCGTGGACACGGCCACCGGTGTGTTCCTCGACCTCATCACGGCCCACCAGGACCGGGTCGACGGCGTCAAGGTGTCGCTGCTCGACGCGTCGCACGAGATCGGCCTGCGCCGCTCGCTCGCCGCGCTGCCCGGCTCGCCCGTGCGCCTGTACACCGGCGACGACTTCAACTACCCGGAGCTCATCGCGGGCGACGAGCAGGGCCACTCGGACGCGCTGCTCGGCATCTTCGCGGCGATCTACCCGGCGGCCTCCACGGCGCTGCAGGCCTTCGACGCCGGCGACGCCGGGCGGGGCCACGCGATCCTCGCGTCCACCGAGGCGCTGGGCCGGCACATCTTCGCCGCGCCCACGTACTACTACAAGACAGGCGTCGCGTTCCTGTCCTGGCTCAACGGCTTCCAGCCCGCCTTCTCGATGGTGGGCGGTCTGCAGGCGGGCCGGTCGGTGCCGCACCTGGTCGAGCTGTTCCGGCTCGCGGACGGCTGCGGGATGCTGCTCGACCCCGAGCTCGCGGCGCGTCGCCTCGCGGCCTTCCTCGCGGTCAACGGCTTCGACGCGGAGGTGACCCTGTGACTGGACGATCGAACCGCGCGTCGCTCAACACCGCGACCGTCAAGCACGCCACGCTGGACGAGGCCGTCGAGGCGGCCGCCACCGCGGGCTTCGGGGCCGTGGGCGCCTGGCGCGACCGCGTCCAGGAGGTCGGTGCCGCCAAGGCCGGGCGGATCATCGCGGAGGCGGGCCTGCGGGCGTCGTCGCTGTGCCGCGGTGGCTTCCTGACCGCGGCGGACCCGGCCGGGGTCGCCGCGGCGCTCGACGACAACCGCCGGGCCATCGAGGAGACCGCCGCCATCGGGGCGAGCGAGCTCGTGTTCGTGGTGGGCGGGCTGCCCGCGATGTCGGCGCCCGGGGCAGGTCCGCGGGCGGACGCCACCGCAGCCGACCGCGACCTCGTGGCCACGCGCGCCCGCGTCGCCGACCGCATCGCCGACCTGGTGCCGTTCGCCCAGGAGCACGGGGTGCGCATCGTCCTCGAGGCGCTGCACCCCATCTTCGCCGCCGACCGGGCCGTGATCTCCACGCTCGGGCAGGCGCTCGACCTGGCGGCGCCGTTCCCGGCGGCGGCGGTGGGCGTCGTCGTCGACACCTACCACGTGTGGTGGGACCCGGCGCTGGAGTCGTCGATCCAGCGGGCGGGCGCCGAGGGCCGGATCGCCTCGTACCAGGTGTGCGACTGGATCCTGCCGCTCGCCGCGGACCCGCTGCTCTCCCGCGGCCACGTGGGCGACGGCTACGTCGACTTCGCCACGATCACCCGCTGGGTGGCCGCGGCCGGGTACACGGGCGACATCGAGACGGAGATCTTCAACGAGGAGATCTGGGCCGCGCCCGCGGCCGACACCGCGGCGACGGTGCTCGCCCGGTACGAGGAGCACGTGGCGCCGCACCTGTAGGCGCACCGCGCCCGCTCCGCCCCGCGCCCGCTCCGCCCCCGCCCGCGCCGCCCCGCGTCCGCCGAGACGGTGCCTTCGTCCGAAGGCACCGTCACGACCGGGTGACAATCGCCACGCGGCCGCTCGTTCAGCGGCGGAAATCGGGGTCCCAGGGTAAAGTCGGGGGCTGTGACCCGGGGCCGGTGCCGACCGGCCCCGTCCAGACAGGACCCGGGGAGGAGCACACGGTGGGCCAGCACGGCGACGTCCGAGTCGAGGACGAGGACAGCCTCTGGGTGATGGCGGGCGAGATCGACGCCGCCGTCCAGGCCAGGTACGAGGAGCTGCTCGTCGACGCCGCGGCCAGAGCCGACCGCCGCCTGGTCATCGACCTCTCGGCGGTGACGTTCATGGACTCCGGTGGCCTGCGCCTGCTCTACCACGCCGCCGAGCAGAGCTCCGAGCCCCCGCTGCTGCGCGGGGTCACCGACCGCATCGTGGACCTGCTGGAGCTGTCGGGCGTCGCCGGGCTGTTCGCGATCGATCTCGCGGAACCGGCAACGTGACGGACGCCAGCGACGTGACGGACAGCAGCACCATGACTCTCATGGAGGCCGCCCCGCCCACGACCATGGCCGAGGTCCACTCCTGGACCCTCGGCTCCGTGGACGACCTCACCCAGATGCGGAACGGGCTCGAGACCTGGCTGGCCCGGGTCCCGGACGAGGACGCGGAGCACGGGGTCGACGCCCACCGCGTCGTCCTCGTCGCCAGCGAGCTCGCCACCAACGCGCTCCGCCACGGGAGCCCGCCGGTGCGGGTCCGCCTCCTGTCCGACGGCCGGGCCGCGACGGTGGACGTCGTCGACCACCGGCCGGAGACTCCTCCCGTCCTCGCGGCGGGGCGCCGACCGGGCGCGGGGGGGTTCGGCCTCCAGCTCGCCCGTCGCGCCGCGCGCGACATCGGATGGTTCCGCGCCGGGAACGGCGAGAAGCACGTCTGGGCGCGCTTCGCCTGACCCGGAGCCTGTGGCCGCCTGAGGCCCGGCCCCCAGCGGGCCTCAGTCCCGCCGCACCACCAGCAGCGTCGCGTCGTCGGCCGACCGCTCGTCGCGTGTGTGACGCACCACCTCGTCGATGTCCGACGACGGCCCGCCGGAGAACGACTCCTCCAGGCGCGCCAGGCCGGCCTTGATCGTCTCGTCCCGGCGCTCGATCAGACCATCGCTGTAGAGCACCAGTGCGCCGCCGGGCGGCACCACGAGGCGGCGGGCAGCCGGCACCTCCTGCGTGATGCCGAGCGGCGGCGCGTCGGCCTTGGCCGCCCACTCAGGCGTCCCGTCCGGGTGCACGACCAGCAGCGGCGGATGGCCGAGCACCACGTTCTCCACGACCCCGGTGGCCGGGTCGAGCACCGCGACCGTGAGCGTCGCCACCTCGCCCGGGAGGGTCCACCGCGCCACCTCGACCAGCCGGCGCACCGACTCGCGTGCCGAGCCCGTGATGACCAGGGAGGCGCGCAGCGACGTGCGGAGCTGGCCCATGGTGGCGGCGGCCTGGAGGCCGTGGCCGGTCACGTCGCCCACCACCAGGGCCAGCCTGCCGGAAGGGAGGTGCAGGGCGTCGTACCAGTCGCCGCCCACGAGCCCGGAGCCTGCGGCGTCGTACCGCGCCTCGACGGTCCAGCCGTCCACGCCGGGCAGGGCCTCGGGCAGGAGGCTGCGCTGCAGCTCCTCGGTGGCCCGCACGTCCTTGCGGCCGCGCAGGTAGAGAGCCTCGACGAGGTGGCCACGCAGCGCCGCGGCGCTCTCGACCTGGTCGTCGGTCCACGGCAGGCTGTGCCCGTCCACCACCTCGCGCCAGCGCTCGTCGGAACCCCGCAGCATGGTGCGGATGGGGTCGTCGGCCCGGACGGGACGGCTCTCGCTCGGGTCGCCGCCCCAGTCGACACGCCGCTGGACCTCGTTGCGCAGCCAGACGAGCACCTGCCCCTCGGGCAGCGCGATGCCCATGACGCCCGCCACGTCGGGCACGACGGCAGCCACGTCGGGCGCGGTCTCCCGCAGGCAGTCGGTGGTGAAGACCTCGTCGCCCGTGTCGCAGACCCAGTCGAGGAGCGCCGCCTGCGCCGCCCCTTCGGGGACCGTGCCGACCGTCGTGACGCGTCCCTCGGCGCGCACGATGGCGCCGTCGGCGCTCACCAGGCGCCGCGTCCAGCCCGACCGGGTGATGGCGACGCCGAGCGGCACGCTCTCGTCGCGCGAGTCTGCCGCGAGGTGCGCGAGCACCCGCTCCTGCCGGCCGGACTCGACGTCGCGGTCCCGGCCGAGCTGCGCGGAGCTCAGCGCGGAGAGCGTGGCGCACAGCAGCTCGACCGCGGCCCGCACGTCGTACGACACCTCGACCGGGTGGTCGTACCCGTGGCACTTCACCAGGCCCCAGAGCCGGCCACCGTGGAACAGCCCGACGCTGAGGACCGAACGGAGCCCGCGCGAGCGGTAGATCTCCTCCTGGTGGGCGTCCGGGACGCCCAGCGTCGCCGTGGCGAGGTCGAGCGGCACCGCCGCCGCGGGCAGCACGGCGGAACGGACCTCTGAGGGCGGCACCGCGAGGTCCGCGACGTAGTGCACGCCCCGGCGCCGGTACATCCGGCCGGCGGCGGGCGGCAGGTCGGAGGCCGGGAAGTGCACACCGACGGCCGAGCCGATGTGGGGCTGGTACGCGTCAGCGACCACCTCGGCGTTGCCGCTGGCATCGAGGCGGTAGACGGCGACCCGGTCGAAGCCGGTCAGCGCATGGACCGCCCGGACCGTCACCCGGAACATCTCGTCGAGCGACGTGGCACGAGCGAGGTCGCCGAGCGTCGTCCGGACCACGCCGTAGGTCGAGGAGGCGGTCCCTGCGGGCTCCCCCGCGCCAGGCTCGCCCGCCGAGGGCTCCAGCTCCACGACGACGAGCCCGCCGTGCTCGGCGGAGATCCGGTGCAGCACCGCGTCGAAGAACCGGGCACCCGAGGAGCCGGGCACGCTGACGGGCAGCGGGTTGATCGCCTCCAGGTCGGTCGTGGCGGCGATCCGGTCCAGCAGGCGGCCGGCCGCCTCCTCGCCGAGGGCCACTGCGAGAGGTGCCCCGAGGACGTCGTCGACCGGCAGGCCCAGGTGCTCCTCGACGCTCGTCGAGGCGTGCAGCACGATGCCGTCGTCGGGCCGGACCGCGACAAGGGCGCCGCGCTTCTGGACAAGGGGAGGCATGCGGAGGGACAGGGTGCGACCGTCTGCGGGGTCGCTCGTCCGCACCGCCGGCGCGGCCGATGCCGCTGCGGACTCCGTCACGGGTGCCCCTCTCTCCGGGGGTCGATCGAAGGCCACAGAATACGTGAACCCTTGAAGAAACCAGTATCCCGGAGCGACAGGTGGTGAAGGCCACTTACTGGTGGACGAGTTGGGACAGAGCGTCGACCGGGACCGGTCGACGCCCCGCCCACTCGGCCTACCGCCCCGGAAGGTAGGTCCGGAGCTCCGTGCTCGCCGCGACGACGCGGCGCAGGTCGGCCAGGGTGACCCCGTCCGGGTCGCCCAGGGCACCGGTCGCGCGGGCCTGGACCAGCACGTTGCCGAGCGCCGTCGCCTCGACCGGTCCGGCCAGGACGGGCAGCCCGGTGGCCTCCGCGGTGAGCCGGCACAGCAGCTCGTTCCGCGACCCGCCACCCACGACGTGCACCGCGGCGACCTCGACGCCGGCGAGGGCGCCGGCCCGCTCCACGGCCCGGGCGTACGCGGCCGCGAGGCTGTCCAGCACCACGCGGGCCAGCGCGGGGCGGGTGGTCGGCGGGACGCCGCCCGCCGCCTGGACGGCCCCCGTGACGCGGCGCGGCATGTCGCCGGGCGCGAGGAAGGCGTCACCGTCCACGTCGACGAGGACCTCCGAGCGCGGCTCGGCCGCCGCGGCGGCGAGCAGCTCGCCCAGGTCGACCGGGTCGCCGTCGGCCGACCACTCCCGCACGCACTCGTCGAGCACCCACAGGCCCATCACGTTGCGGAGGTAGCGGACCGTCCCGTCGAGCCCCAGCTCGTTGGTGAAGTTCGCCGCCCTGGACGCCTCGGTCAGGACCGGCCCCTCGAGCTCCAGGCCCACGAGAGACCAGGTGCCGGAGGAGATGTAGGCGCTCGTCGCGGCGGCGAGAGGCGTCGCCGCCACGGCGGACGCCGTGTCGTGCGACGCCACGGCGATCACCGGCACGTCGCCCAGCCCGGTCGCCTCCCGCACAGGATCGCTCAGCGGGCCGACGACGGCGCCCGGCTCCACGAGGTCCGCCAGCCGCGGGCGCAGACCGTCGAGCTCCGGGTACGCCGAGCCGAGGCGTGCGAGCAGGTCGTCGGACCAGGTGCGGGTGCGGGCGTCGAGCAGGCCCGTGGTGGACGCGTTCGTCACCTCCGCCACCCGCCGCCCGGTGAGCCAGTACGTCACCAGGTCGGGCACGAGCAGGAGGTGCCGTGCGCTCGCCCAGGCGGCCTCGTCCCGTCCCGCGACGAGCTGGAACTCCGTGGTGAACGGGAGGTGCTGCAGGCCGTTCACCGAATAGTGGTCGGCCGCGGGGACGCGCGCGTAGACGTCCTCGGGCACGCCCGTGGTCCGCTCGTCGCGGTAGCTCCAGGGCGTACCGACGAGCCGTCCGTCGTCGTCGAGCAGGCCGTAGTCCACGGCCCACGAGTCGACGCCGATGCCACGGATCTCCAGGCCGAGGCGCTGCGCCTCGCGGCCCGCCACCCGCAGCCCGTCGACGATCCCCCGCCACAGGCCCACGACGTCCCAGTGGAGCCCGCCGCGCACCTCCCCGGACCCCTCGCCGGAGGGAAGGAGGACCGGGCCGTTCGGGAACCTCCCGCACTCGACGATCTCGACGCGGGCACCGGCACCGCCGTCGGCCGCGGGGTGGAGCGCCGCGAGGACGACCCGGCCGCTCGTCGCGCCCAGGTCGATCGCGACGAAGGCGGGCCGACCGCCCGGGGCGGCCGGGGCGCCGTCCGGCACCCCGGCCTCGCCGTCCGTGCTCACCGCAGGAATGCCGCGGCCACGCCCGAGTCGACGGGCACGTGCAGCCCCGTCGTCAGGGCCAGGTCGGGCCCGACGAGCGCGAAGACGGCCGACGCGACGTGCTCCGGGAGCACCTCGCGCTTGAGGAGCGTGCGCTGGGCGTAGTAGGCGCCCAGCTCGGACTCGGGCACGCCGTAGACCGCGGCGCGCTTGGCCCCCCAGCCGCCCGCGAAGATGCCCGACCCGCGCACCACCCCGTCCGGGTTGATGCCGTTCACGCGGATGCCGTGCTCGCCGAGCTCGGCGGCCAGGAGCCGCACCTGGTGCGCCTGGTCGGCCTTGGCGGCCGAGTAGGCCACGTTGTTGGGGCCGGCGAACAGGGAGTTCTTGGACGCGATGTAGACGATGTCGCCGCCCAGGTCCTGGTCGATCATGACACGCGCCGACTCGCGGGCGACGAGGAACGAGCCCTTGGCCATGACGTCGTGCTGGAGGTCCCAGTCACGCTCCGTGGTCTCCAGCAGCGGCTTGGAGATGGACAGACCCGCGTTGTTGACCACGAGGTCCACCCCGCCGAAGGCGAGGCTCGCCTGCGCGACGGCGGCGCTCACCTCGTCCGCCGACGTCACGTCCGCGCGGACGGCGACGGCGACGTCGGGGCCGCCGAGCGCGTCGGCCACCGCCTGGGCGGCGTCGAGGTCGAGGTCCGCGATGACCACGCACGCGCCCTCGGCGGCGAGCCGCTCGGCGATCGCCTTGCCGATGCCGGACGCCGCGCCCGTGACGAGCGCGACCCGCGTGGCGAGGGCCTTCGGCTGCGGCATGCGCTGGAGCTTGGCCTCCTCCAGCGCCCAGTACTCGATGCGGTACTTCTCGGACTCCGCGATCGGGGCGTAGGTGGAGATCGCCTCCGCGCCGCGCATCACGTTGATGGCGTTGACGTAGAACTCGCCCGCCACGCGCGCCGTCTGCTTGTTCCGGCCGAAGGAGAACATGCCCACGCCCGGGACCAGCACGATCGCCGGGTCCGCGCCGCGCATCGCGGGGTCGCCGGGGGCGGCGTTCCGCTCGTAGTAGGCGGCGTAGTCGGCGCGGTACGCCTCGTGCGCGGCCCGGAGGGCGGCCACCGTGTCCTCCACCGAGGTGCTCGCGGGCACGTCCACGACGAGCGGCTTCACCTTGGTGCGCAGGAAGTGGTCGGGGCACGACGTGCCCAGCTCGGCCAACGGGCCGAGCTTCTCGCGGGAGAGGAGGTCGAGGACCACGTCGGCGTCGGTGAAGTGGCCCACCTGGGGAACGTCGGCCGACGCCAGGCCGCGGACGACCGGGGCGAGAGCGGCGGCCTTGGCGCGCCGCTCCTCGGGCGTGAGAGCCTCGTACCCGGCGCGGACCGCGCCGAACGGGTGCTCGCCGCGCTCCGCCGTGCGGGCCGCGACGAACTCCTCGGCCCGGCGGATGATGTCGAGCGAGCGGGCCTCGACCTCCTCGGAGGTGTCGCCCCACGCCGTGATGCCGTGGCCGCCGAGGATGCAGCCCACGGCCTGCGGGTTGGCCGCCTTCACGGCGGCGATGTCGAGGCCCAGCTGGAAGCCCGGCCGGCGCCAGGGCACCCACACCACGTCGTCGCCGTAGATCTCGCGGGTGAGCGCCTCGCCGTCGGCGGCGGTCGCCAGCGCGATGCCCGCGTCCGGGTGCAGGTGGTCCACGTGCGGCGCGTCCACGAGCCCGTGCATGGCGGTGTCGATCGACGGCGCGGCGCCGCCCTTGCCGTGCAGGCAGTAGTCGAACGCGGCGACCATCTCGTCCTCGCGGTCCTCGCCCGGGTACACGTCCACGAGGGAACGCAGCCGGTCGAGGCGCAGCACGGCGAGGTTCTTGTCGGTCAGCGTGCCGAGGTCGCCGCCGGACCCCTTGACCCAGAGCAGCTCGACGGCGCTACCGGTCACCGGGTCGGCCGCGAGCCCCTTCGCGGACGTGTTGCCGCCCGCGTAGTTCGTCACCCGGGGGTCGGACCCGAGGCGGTTGGACCGGCCCACGAGGGCGGCGACCACCTGCGAGGCCGCAGCCTGCTCGGCTGTGTCGTTTCCGTCGGCGCGCTGCCCCGTCGTCACCATGCTCATGCTCCCCATCCAGCCTGTGCCCCGCCGACCCGCTCGGCGGCGACCTTCTCCGCGTAGCCCGAGGCCGCGAACGCGGCCATGGGGTCCTGCTCGAGGCCCATCTCGGAGCGGAGCTCCGCGAGGAAGGGCCGCACGTCCGTGTTGTAGGCGTCCATGAGGACACCGTGCGCGCCGAGCACGTCGCCTGCCTGCTGAGCGGCGAGGAGCGCCTCGGCGTCGACGAGGAGGGCCTTGGCCGTGGCCTCCTGCACGTTCATGACCGACCGGATCTGGCCGGGGATCTTGGGCTCGATGTTGTGGCACTGGTCGAGCATGAAGTTGACCCCGGAGTCCGGCGCCAGGGCCCCGGCCTGCACGATCTCGTGCATGATCCGGAACAGTTGGAACGGGTCCGCGGCGCCGACCATGAGGTCGTCGTCGGCGTAGAACCGGCTGTTGAAGTCGAAGGCGCCGAGGCGGCCCTGGCGCAGCAGCTGGGCCACGATGAACTCGATGTTGGTGCCGGGGGCGTGGTGACCGGTGTCGAGGACCACGGAGGCCCGGTCGCCGAGGGCGAGACAGTGGAGCAGCGAGGTGCCCCAGTCGGGCACGTCCGTGATGTAGAACGCCGGCTCGAAGAACTTGTACTCGAGCACCATGTGCTGGTCCTCGTCGAGCGCCCCGTAGACCTCCTGGAGGCTGTCCGCCAGGCGGTCCTGGCGGCCGCGGATCGAGTCCTGGCCGGGGTAGTTCAGGCCGTCGGCGAGCCAGACCTTGAGGTCCTTGGACCCCGTGGCGCGCATGACGTCGATGCACTGCTTGTGGTGGTCGATCGCCTTGCGCCGCACCCGGGCGTCCGGGTGCGTGAGGGAACCGAGCATGAAGTCGTCGTCCTGGAAGACGTTCGAGTTGATCATGCCGATGCTCACACCCAGGTCGGCGGAGTGCCGGGCCAGGTCGGAGAAGTCGTCGACGAGGTCCCACGGGATGTGGAGGCTCACCCGCGGCGCTACGCCGGTGTACTGGTGCACCTGGGCCGCGTCGGCGATCTTCTCGTACGGGTCGCGGGGGACGCCCTGCTGGGCGAAGACCTTGAAGCGAGTGCCCGAGTTGCCGAACGCCCAGGACGGCAGCTCGATCGTCTGCAGCCGCAGGGCAGCCTTCGCCGCCTCGATCCTCTGTGTGGATGCCGTCATGGCGTCCTTCCTCTCCGCGCGTCGTCGCGCGCTTGCACGCGCACCCGTGAGCGTGCCCGTGAAACGATTCAAGAGGACTGTATGGCGCGGGTCCGGGTTGGGTCAAGCGAGAGAACTAATTCGGACACCGGGTGAGGTCACCGCCGCGTCGGCAGACCCGCAGCCTCCAGCTGGCCCTCCAGGTGGAACACCTCGTCGAGGATGACGAAGCCCTCGTCGGGGTTGCCGTCGTCCACGAAGAACCCGCTCATCTCGGCCTGCCAGCGGGCGTTCACCTCGGTGGCGGCCATGCCCGCCTGGGCGGCCTCGTAGTCGTCGGTCTCGAGGACGCCGACGAGCAGGCCGTCTCCCCGGAGGTACAGGTGGTAGTCGCGCCAGCCCGTGTCGCGCAGCGCCTCGAGCATCTCTGGCCACACGGCGGCGTGCGCCGCGCGATACTCGTCCAGGCGGTCCGCACGCACCTGCGAGGTGAAGCAGACCCGCCCGCGTCGGGGGGAGGTTCCGGTCATCGTCGACCCCTTCTCGTCGTCGCACGGCACCGCCGTGATGAAACGGTTCATAATGTAGCTGTGCCTGGGGCTCCCCGGGGCGAAGGAGGACTCCATGACCATCTCGGCCGCCCGGCGTCGGGCGTCGATCGCCGACGTGGCGCGCGTCGCCGGCGTCTCCGTGGGCACCGTGTCGAACGTGCTCAACCGACCGGAGCGCGTGCTCCCGGCCACCCGCGAGCGGGTCGAGGCCGCCATCGAGGAGCTCGCGTTCGTGCGCAACGGCTCCGCACGGCAGCTGCGTGCGGGCACGATCACGACCGTCGGCGCCATCGTGCTCGACATCGCCAACCCGTTCTTCACGGACGTGGCGCGCGGCATCGAGGCCCGCCTCGAGCGGGACGACTACACGGTGATGGTCGCGAGCTCCGACGACGACCCGGTGCGCGAGCACCGCTACCTGCGCCTCTTCGAGGAGCACGGCGTGCAGGGCGTCATGGTGGTGCCCGCCACCGACGACATCTCGCACCTCCTGTCGCTGCGTGAGCGCGGGGTCGGCGTGGTGCTGCTCGACCGGCCCTCGCCGGTGGCGGACCTGTCGTCCGTGGCCGTCGACGACGTGCACGGCGGCGAGCTCGCCGCCCGTCACCTGCTGGAGCAGGGCCACACGCGGATCGCCTTCCTCAACGGCCCGCACGCCATCCGCCAGTGCGCGGACCGGCACGTCGGCGTCGTCCGCGCCCTGGAGGAAGCGGGCCTGGACCCGGCGGAGGCGCTCGTCGAGGTCACCGTGCCGTCGCTCAACGCCGACGGCGGCGAGGCCGGCATCCGCACGCTCCTCGCCCGCGGAGACCGGCCCACCGCCGTCTTCTGCGTGAACGACCTCACCGCGCTGGGCGCCCTGCGGACCTTGCGCCGCGAGGGCATCGTGGTGCCCGACGAGGTCGCGCTCGTGGGATACGACGACGTCACGTTCGCCGCCGAGCTGGCCACCCCGCTGACGTCGGTGCGGCAGCCCACGCACCAGCTCGGCGAGACGGCCGCCGACATCCTGCTGCGCGGCCGGGACGTGCCCGCCGAGCAGGTGGTGTTCCAGCCGGAGCTGGTGGTGCGGGCGTCGTCGTTGTCGCCGGGATAGGGCCGTCGACCCTGCCACACTGACGACCACGGAGAGCCCTGCGACGACGGAGGAGCCGGACGCGTATGCCGACGAGGAACCGGGCCCGGGTGGTCCTGGTGGTACTTGCCCTGTCCGGCCTGCTCGCCGCCTGCTCGGACAGCACCGTCCGATCACGGTGGACGGGCTCCGAGGGCGGCGAGACGGTGGAGGCCGTGTCCGGCAGCCGCCATTGCGACTGGAGCAGCATCACCTTCATCGACCTGCCGCGCGGAAAGTACGCCGCCGATCCCGAGGGGCTCGTTCCTGCGGACTGGCGTGAGGCCGAGTACGCGCAGGACGTGGACCTCCCGGGCGGTGCCGTCGACAGCGGCCTCACCTCGGGCGACGAGAGGATCTGGTACGCCGCCGACGAGACCGTCGCGTTCGTCGGCACGACCGAGTCGGTCGACGCGTGGCCCAGGATCGTGCCGGGGTTCGGCTGCGACTGACGGCCACCGCGGCGGGGCACGCCGATTGAACCGATTCACACGCACCCCCGAACCGTGCCAGACTGACGCCCATGCGACGACGCACCACCGACCCCGCCTTCGACGCCACCCAGGTCAGCCCCTGGAACGACGGGATCGAGGGCCTCGCCTACGGCGGGGACTACAACCCGGAACAGTGGCCTCTGGACGTGCAGCTCGAGGACATCGAGCTCATGCGCGAGGCCGGCGTGAACCTGCTCAGCGTGGCGATCTTCTCGTGGGCCACGATCGAGCCCCGCGAGGGTGAGCTCGACTGGACCTGGCTCGACGCCACCCTGGACCGCCTCCATGGCGCCGGGATCCGCGTCGCCCTCGCCACCGCGACGGCGAGCCCGCCCCCGTGGCTCACCCGCAAGCACCCGGAGATCCTGCCCCGGCTCGCCGACGGGACGGTGCTGCACCAGGGCGGCCGCCAGGCGTACGCGGTGACCCATCCGCTCCACCGGGACTACGCCCTCACGATGGCGGCGCGCGTCGCCGAGCGGTACCAGGACCACCCGGCGCTGGCGCTGTGGCACGTGGACAACGAGATCGGCTGCCACGTCCCGCGCGACTACTCGGACGCCGCCGCGGCGGCCTTCCGCGAGTGGCTCGCCGTCCGGTACACGACGGTGGACGCGCTCAACGCGGCCTGGGGTACCGCCTTCTGGTCGCAGCGCTACGGCTCGTTCGACGACGTCCTGCCGCCCCTGTCCGCCCCGACCTTCGCGAACCCGACGCAGCAGCTCGACTTCGACCGGTTCTCGTCGGACGCGCTCCTGGACTACTACCGGGACCTGCGCGACACCCTCCGCGCCATCACGCCTCACGTGCCCACCACGACCAACCTCATGGCGTCGACCAGCACCAAGGGCATGGACTACTTCTCGTGGGCGCCGGAGCTCGACGTCGTCGCCAACGACCACTACACCAACGCCGCCGACCCCGAGCGCCACGTGGAGCTCTCCTTCTCCGCCGACCTCACGCGCGGCATCGCGGGCGGCGCGCCGTGGGTCCTCATGGAGCACTCCACGGCCGCCGTGAACTGGCAGCCGCGCAACCGGACCAAGCAGCCGGGCGAGCTCCTGCGCAACTCCCTGTCCCACGTCGCCCGGGGCGCCGACGCCGTGATGTTCTTCCAGTGGCGCGCCTCCCAGGCGGGCGCGGAGAAGTTCCACTCCGGGATGGTGCCGCACGCCGGCACGGACTCCCAGCTGTGGCGCGACGTCGTCGGCCTGGGTCAGGCGCTCCGCGCCCTCGGCGAGGTCCGGGGCTCGCGCGTGCGCTCCCGGGCGGCGCTGGTCGTGGACTGGCCCGCGTGGTGGGGCGCCGAACTGGACTCCCACCCCACGCAGGAGCTGCGCTACATGGACCAGGTCCGCGCCTGGTACCGCGAGCTGTGGCGGCTCGGGGTCACGGCCGACGTCGTCCCGCCGACGGCCGCGCTCGACGCGTACGACCTCGTCGTGGTGCCCACCCTGTACCTCGTCACCGACGAGGGTGCCGCGAACGTAGCCGCTGCCGCCGAGCGCGGCGCCACCGTGGTGATCACGTACTTCTCGGGCATCGTCGACGAGCACGACCACGTCCGTCTCGGCGGTTACCCCGGCGCCTTCCGCGACCTGCTCGGTGTCCGCACGGAGGAGTTCTTCCCCCTCCTCGCCGACGAGCAGGTGCACGTGTCCGGCGCGCTCGGCGGCTTCGCCGCCGACCTGTGGACGGAGAAGTCGTCGGTCGCCCCGGGCGTCGAGGTCCTCGCGGTGTACGACGACGGCCCCCTGCCCGGCGGCCCCGCGCTCACCCGCCGGGCCGTGCCCGGGGGCGGGTCGGCCTGGTACGTGGCGACCCGGCTCGCCCCGGAGGGCGTGGAGGCGGTGGCCCGCGCGGCTGCCACGGAGGCCGGCGTGCTGCCGGGGCTGTCGGCCCGGCCGGGCGTCGAGCTGGTCCGCCGCCGGTCCGACGACGGCACGCGCTCCTGGCTGTTCGCGATCAACCACACCGACGAGCCCGCGCACGTCGAGGCCGCCGGCTTCGAGCTGCTGACAGCCACCACGGTGGACGCGCTGAAGGTGCCGGCGGGCGGCGTCCGGGTGGTCCGCGAAGCCTGAGGTCTCTCCCGCCCCCGCCCCCGCCGAGGTAGTGCCTCCGTCGGACGACCTGACTACCTCGGCAGACCTGAAACGCCGAGGTAGTGCCTCCGTCGGACGGAGGCACTACCTCGGCGCGAGCGGCGGTTACAGGGCCGAGGCTCCCAGCGCCGCCAGCTTCTCGCCGCGCACCTCGTCCGACTCGCCGTCAGCGATCACCATGGCGTACGAGAACGTCAGCGTCTCGCCCGGGCCGAACGGCACCTCCTCGCTGAACGCGGGAGCGGGGCACAGCACCGCGAACGGGGCCGACCGCACGAACCACTGCGGAGTCCCGCCGGGGTTGGCGCCGCCGTCGACCATCACGACCGTCGACGTGCCCGGGCCCGCGGTGTACCCGTCGTGCCTGCCCACGAACCCCATCCAGCCGAACCGCTCGCCCCGCACGTCCTCGGCGTCGCCGGAGAAGCCGGGGGCGATCACGGTCCCCCCGGTGAACGACCGCGGCCCGCGCCAGAACAGCCCCCCGTAGCCCGCGTTCTCGCGGCCGTTCGTGGTGGGGCTGCCGAGGTCGAGCGCGCCGTCCGACACGTTGGTGAGCTCGGAGCTCCAGGTGAGCACCCAGGCGTCGTCGGCCACCGTGACGGCCAGGGTGCGGACCTCGCGGACGACCACCTCGCCCTGGGTCGCGTCCGAGGCGGGCGGCGTGCGCCAGGCCAGCTCCTCGACGAACCCGCCGTCACCCGAGGAGCGGAACCCCTCGTGGTCCATGGACCCGTCGTTGCCGAGGTCCCGGTAGCCCTCGTCGCGCACGTAGGTGGGCCCGCCCCAGAAGTTCCACGGCCCCACGTTCGGCAGCGAGAGCGTGAGCCCC
Organism: Antribacter gilvus; assembly: GCF_003946865.1. Taxonomy (GTDB): domain Bacteria; phylum Actinomycetota; class Actinomycetes; order Actinomycetales; family Cellulomonadaceae; genus Antribacter; species Antribacter gilvus. Next base: position 391,616 of record NZ_QXTH01000001.1, on the reverse strand, counting down.
TTGTGCCAGATGTGGTCCCAGGGCCGGAACACCGTCACGAGGTCGCCCGCGAGCGTCCGCATGGGGTGCAGGTAGGGGCGCGGGCTCTCGTACTGGGCGTCCGTGGGGCGGTAGACGTAGTCGAACAGCCCGGCCCCCGTGTCGGCGAGGCCGAAGGTCAGACGGGCTCCGTCGTCGTGCAGGGTGGTGGTCATCGGGTGGCCTCCTCGACCGGGGCGATGGTGTCCTTGACAGGCGCCCAGGCCGGGCCCGTGCCTCGCATCGTCGTGTAGAACGGGTCGCCGGGGCCGATCTCCCCGGACCGCACGACGGCGCCGGTGAACGCCGACTTGTAGATGGCGGCGGCGAGCTCGATGGTGCCGCGCACGTCGGCGAGCGTGACGGGCGGGGCCTCGCCCGCGGCGAACGCGCGATACGTCGGCAGGAGCTGGGCGAGGTGGCCCGACGGCGGCGCCGAGGGGTCCGGGCCCCAGAGAGCCGCGGCGTCCTCGCGCCCGGGGGCCGGGGTGAAGGTCCAGTCGTCGTCCGTGTAGCCGTACAGGTGCGACACCTCCACGGTGCCCGCCTCGGTGTCGAAGCGCAGGTCGGAGGTCTCGCGCGGGGACAGGAGGGAGTTCGTCACCGACGCCATGGCGCCGTCGTCGAACCGGACCAGCGCCATCGACACGTCCTCGGTGTCGACGTGCCGGGCGAGGCGGCCCGCCAGCGCCGTGACCTCGCTCCACCGGCCGAGGATCGCCAGGAGCAGGTCGAACTGGTGGATGCCGTGGCCCATCGTGGGCCCGCCGCCCTCGGTGTCCCAGCGCCCGCGCCACGGCACCTCGAAGTACCCCGGACCGCGGAACCAGAGCGTGTCGCAGGTGGCGACGTACGCCTTGCCGAGCTCGCCGGAGTCCAGCAGGCGGCGCAGCAGCTGCGCGCCGTGGCCGAACCGGTGCTGCACGATCTGCGTGAACCGCGCCCCGCCCGGGGCCTCGGCCTCGGCGGCGCCGATCGCGTCGACCTCCGCCAGCGACAGCACGGCGGGCTTCTCCACGACCACGTGCACACCGGCGCGCAGCGCCGCCTGGGCGGCGGGCGCGTGGAACGCCGGGGGCGTGCAGATGTGGACCGCGTCGACCTCGCCGGCCTCGAGCACCGCCTCGAAGGACGTCCCGTGGTGCGGGATCCCGTGCTTCTCGGCGAACGCCTCGGCGCGCCCCGCGTCGATGTCGATCACGTGCGTCACCCGCGCCTCGGGGACGTCGTCGCGCCCCGCGAAGCCCGCGATCGCCTCCGCGTGGGCGTTGGCGATAGCGCCTGCGCCCAGGATTGTCACCCTCATTGCTTCTCCGTCCTCGTCGACGTCGATCCGGCGTGGCGTCGAATCGATTCTTCCCGTGCGACCCTACCCACCCTGCCCGGGCGGAGGTAAGCCCTTTCCACCCGCTGGGCGCCCCATGACTTCGGCAGTTCGTCGTCGGTTCGGTACTTCGAAGTACCGAACCGACGACGAACTGCCGAAGTCATGTGCGCGCGGGACCGCAGCCCCTCAGGACCGCAGCCGTTACGGCAGCCGCACGTCCGGCACCGGGACGTTCCGGTAGTCCGTGTCGGACGCCAGGTAGAACCCGGGGTACGACGGCTGGTTGTAGGTGGTCTGCTGGCGCGCCACCTCGGCCCGGTACTGCGGGTCGTGGAGCAGCGTGTACAGCTTGGTGTCCGTCACCTCGGTGGAGGTGAACATCCGGATCGCCGACGAGTCGGCCGTCCGGACGAGCACCTCCTCGCGCCAGTCGCCGAGCACGTCGGCCACGAGCGACGGGTTGCCCTTGGTGCCGTTGTTGGTCAGCGTGCCGGCCATGGTGAGCGCCACGCCGCCGAACGTCCGCAGGGTCGGCGTGGCCGCCCCGGAGCCGTCCACCACGGCGGTGGTGCCGTCGGCGAACCAGCGCGCGGACTGGTTGGTGCCGAGCGTCGTCGGCGCCACGATGGAGCCGGCGGCCGAGAGCGTGCCCGACCCTTCGGTCCCGTTCGGCATGGAGGCCCACACCTCGAGGCCCGGGACGTCGGCGCGGACGTCGCCGATCATGGCCCGGCCCGTGTCGCGGCCGGAGTAGGTGCCGAACAGCACCTCACCGGTCGCGGCGTCGCGCATCGCAGAGCCGTATGGCGCCCAGACACCACCCTCGTGCGCGGTCCAGATCTCCAGGCCCGGGCGGTTCGGGTCGATGTCGGTCACGTGCATGGCGTCGCCGTGGCCGAGGCGCGCCACGGTGCCCGGCGCGGCGGACTGCGGCGGCATGTCGTCGAACGACGAGTACAGCAGCGAGCCGTCGTCGTCCAGCGTGGCCGAGCCGTAGACGACCTCGTGGCGCCCGTCGGCGTCGACGTCCGCGACGGAGAGCGAGTGGTCGCCCTGCGTCGTGATGGTGCCCCACTCGGGCGAGGTGCCGTCGCGGCCGTGCGGGCCGTCGTTGAACGGGTTGGTCATCGGCGCGTGGCCGGAGTCCACGAACCAGCGCTGGGAAAGGTGCTCGCCGTCCCAGTCGTAGGCGGCGAGGGTGGTCCGCGTGTAGTAGCCGCGGGCGAAGATCGCCGACGGCGTGGACCCGTCCAGGTAGCCGACGCCCGCCAGGAAGCGGTCCACCCGGTTGCCCGGCTCGATCCGCGACATCGCGTAGTCGCCCCACATCAGGCCGTCGTCGCCGCGGCCCGGCTCGTAGCGCACCGTCTCGAGCTCGGCGCCCGTGGCGCCCTCGAAGACCGTGAGGTACTCAGGCCCGTCGAGGACGAAGCCGTTGAAGTTCCGCAGCACGTTGCGCGTGGACCGCGCGGGGGCGTACACGTCAACGAAGTGGTTGACCGCCTCGGTCGCGGAGGCCGCCGACAGCGGGTACTCCCACCGCGGTGCGATCCCCCACGCCTCCTCGAGCGTGGCGGGCCACTGCCCGGACACCACCTCGGGGTGCGTGGTCCAGCCCTGGAACACGCCCGCGAGCCGCTCGGCGTACTGCGCCGCCGAGAGCCGGTAGTCGTCGGTGTCGGAGTACCCGGCGGCGAGGTCCTCGGGCAGCATCGTGATGAAGTCCTCGGACGCCACGGACCCGTCCGGCGCGAACCGCACCGTGCTGGTCCCCGGCGCCGTCTTGAACATGATCTCGGCCGCGCCGTCGCCGTCGAAGTCGTAGACGAGGAACTGCGTGTAGTGCGCGCCGGCCCGGATGTTGGGGCCCAGGTCGAAGCGGTAGAGGAGCGTCCCGTCGGCCTCGTACGCGTCGAGGTACACCGTGCCGGTGTAGCCCACCTGCGACACGTCCTTGGAGTTGGACGGGTCCCACTTCACGACGTACTCGAGGGCGCCGTCGCCGTCCAGGTCGCCCACGCTCATGTCGTTGGCGCTGTACGTGTAGGCCTCGCCCATCGGCGTGACGCCGTCGGCGGGCTTGGTCAGGGGCAGGTCCGTGTGGCCGGACGCCCAGGGGGTCGCCGTCGCCGCGCGGCCCGTGCCGCCGTCGCGCCCCACGGGCTTGACGGTGTAGATGGCGGACCCGTCAGCGCCCGCGTCGAGGTAGTTGGTGGAGTCGGTGACCGTGGCGATCTTCTGGTGGCCGCGGTACACGTGGAAGTTGAGGCCGGTCTGGCCGCCCTCGGTGGCCCCGGTGACCTCGTTCGCGAGAAGGCGCCAGCTGAGGAACACGCCGTCGGCCGTGGTCGCAGCCACGAGCCCCCGGTCCAGCTTCTCGAGCTGCACGTCGCCGTGCGGCGTGGCGCCCAGGGCGGTGGCCGACGACGCGTCGTCGGCCTGGGCGGTCAGCGTCGCCCCGGTGAGGCCCAGACAGGTGACGACCGCTGTCGCGGCCCCCGCCCGGAGCTTGGTTCGGAGGGATGACATCGTTGTACTCCCATTCTCGATGCGAACGCCGGGACAGTGCCTTCGTCGGACGAGGGCACTACCTCGACGAGGGGGGCTCGCGGCGGCGGGCTTCCACGCCCACCACCGCGAGACAGAGCAGGCCGCCCACGATGATCGTGAACAGCCCGTACATCCATACGAGCACCGCGACCAGCCCGAGGGCGGTCACGAGCAGCGCCGACCCGGTCAGGTCGTCGCGGGTCGCGGCCCAGCCGGCCGCGAGGGCTCGCGTGCCGCGCGGCCTGCCGGGCCCGCCCGGTCCGCCGGGCTCGCCCGGTTCGCCGTCGGCCCGGGTCCAGGCCCCGGCCGCCCGCAGGTGGACGACGACGGCGGCCGCCCCCGCCACCCACGTCACCCAGCGGACGGCGTCGGCGCCGGGGAGGGCGCCCGTCGCGGTGAGCTCGGCGTTGGCGGCCACGACGAGGCCCGCGCCGACGAGCGTGAGCCCGGGCAGCCACAGGTCCCGCACGGCGGCCACCCACTCGTGCCCGAGCCGTCCGAACGTGGTGTCCCCGCCCGCGACATGGCGGCGGAGGTGGGCCACACCCACAGCGACAGACGGCACCGCGGTGATCACGAGCACGCTCCCGAGTGCGACAAGGACGCCGACCAGCAGCGTCTCGCCGAACAGCTCGAACGCCCGGTGGAACCCACCGGCGCGTGCCCGGGTGCGCCGGGCGGCCGGGCGGTCCCCGTCGCCCGGCGCGCCGCCGGTCCCCCTCGGGGCGCGTGCCACGCTCAGCCCTTCAGGCCCTGCGTCGCGACGCCGGCGATGATGTACCGCTGGAAGATCACGAAGAAGATCAGCACCGGCAGCAGCGAGAGCACCGCCATGGCCATCTGCGCGCCGTAGTCCGACGTGGTGGTCTGGTCCACGTACTGGCGCAGCGCGATCGGCAGCGGGTAGAGGTCGGGCCGCTTGAGGTACAGCAGCGGGCCCATGAAGTCGTTCCACGACCCGATGAAGGTGAAGATCGACGTGGTGATGATGGCCGGCCGCATGAGCGGCAGCATGATCGACACGAACGTCCGGCCGTGGCCGCAGCCGTCGATCCGGGCCGCCTCGTCCAGCTCGCGTGGGATGCCACGGATGAACTGGACCATGAGGAAGATGAAGAACGCCTCCGTGGCCAGGAACTTCCCGACCAGCAGCGGCAGGTAGGTGTTCACCATCCCGAGCTGGTTGAACAGGATGTACTGCGGGATGATCACGACGTGGAACGGCAGCAGGAGCGTGCCGATCATGATCGCGAACATGGCGTTCCGGCCGGGGAACGGGATGCGGGCGAAGGCGTAGGAGACCACCGTCGTGGAGACGACGGTGCCCACCACCGACAGGACCGCGAGCAGCACCGAGTTCCCGAAGAACGTCGAGAACTCCACGCCGCCGATGCCGCCGAACGCCTTGACGTAGTTCTCCAGCGTCCAGGTCTCGGGGAGCAGGCTGGTGTTGCCGACGATGTCGTTGGACGGCTTGAGCGACGACATGACCATCCACGCGGCCGGGTACAGCACCACGATGGACGCGGCCACGGCCGCGAGGTGGAAGATCACCGACTTCACGCTGCGCCGCGTCTGCGCCTGTGCTCGGCGACGGCCGGCGCCGCCGACGTCGGGACGGGTGGAGGCGACGGCCTCGGCGACTGTGCTCATTTCTCGTCTCCCGTGTAGTGGACCCAGCTCCGGGACGTGCGGAACAGCACCGCCGTGAGCAGGCCGACCACCACCACCAGGACCCAGGCCATCGCCGAGGCGTAGCCCATCCGGAAGTCCTGGAAGCCGCGGATGTACAGGTACAGCGTGTAGAAGAGGGTGGACCCTGCCGGGCCACCGGTGCCGCCGGAGATGATGAACGCGGAGCTGAACACCTGGAAGGCGTTGATCGTCTCCATCAGCAGGTTGAAGAAGACCACCGGCGAGAGCATCGGCACGGTGATGTTCCAGAACTTGCGGAGCCGGCCGGCGCCGTCGCAGTCCGCGGCCTCGTACAGCTCGGCCGGGATCTGCTTGAGGCCCGCCAGGAAGATGACCGTCGGGGCGCCGAACGTCCACACCGCGAGCAGGATCATCATCGGCATGGTCATGCCGGGGTCGCCCACCCAGCCGCCGGCGGGGAAGCCGAGACCCGTCTGGATCTTGTCGACGATGCCGTCGTCGATGAACATCGCCTTCCAGACGATGGCGATCGAGACGCTCGCGCCGATCAGCGAGGGCACGTAGAAGATCGAGCGGTAGCTGCCCTGCCCACGGTGCTTCATGTTGAGCAGGAGCGCGGCGCCCAGGGACGCGGCCAGCTTGATCGGCGTGCCGATGAAGACGTAGATCGCCGTCACCTGGGCCGACTGCAGGAACCGCGGGTCCTGGAAGAGCTTGACGAAGTTCTCCATCCCGACCCACTGCGGGTCGCGGAAGAGGTTGTAGTCCGTGAACGCCAGGTAGAGCGAGGCGAGCATGGGGAACGCCGTCAGGAGCACGAAGCCGATGAGCCAGGGCGAGACGAACGCGAAGCCTGCCCGGACGTCCGCGGGGCTGTACCGCGCCTTCCGGCGCCGCGGGGCGGGCACCTGGATGGCGGGACCCTCGCCGTCGCCGTCCGGCCCGAGGACGTGCTGAAAGGGCGTTGTGGGAGGCGGGCCAGCGGGCACCGCACCGGTCATGGGCATGAGTTGGGACCTCCGGGGGGCGGCGGCCCCGCGCGTGGCGCGGGGCCGCCGTCGGTACGTCAGGACGAGAGCGTCACGGCTGCGGGATGGTCTCCGCCGCGTTGGCGAACCACTGCTCGGCGAACTCGTCGACGGTGATGTTGCCGTAGCCGAGCTCCTCGGAAAGTCGCAGGTACTCGCCCTCGATCGCGCCGAAGCCCTCGACGGGCAGCGGGGCGGGCTCGGTCACGAGCTCCGCGACGGACTCCTCGTACGCGAGGACGCGCTCGTCGATGGAGCCGGCCTCGACGTCCATCGCGTCACGCTGGGCGGCGACGGCCGGGACACCCTTGGAGGTGCCGAAGATGCGACCCACCTCGGGCTCGTTGACCAGGAAGTCGATGAGCGCGGCGGAGGCAGCAGCCTCCTTGGTGTTGGCCGACGCCGACAGCAGCATCGACGGCTTCCAGAACTGCTTCGAGCCGTCCGGGCCCGCGGGGACCGGGAGCATCTGGATGTTGTCGGTGCCCGAGTCGGCGACGTAGCCGGCCAGGAAGTTGTCCCAGCTGATCTCGGACGCGGACTCGTTGACCGTGAAGCCGCCCAGGGGTGCGAGCTGGACCGCGCGCTCCGTCGGGAAGAAGGCGCCGGCCTCGCGCAGCTCGGAGCCGCTCTCCAGCCACTCCTTCAGGTCGGCCTCGTCGAAGCCGAGCTGGCCGTCAGCGGTGAACGGCTCCTTGCCCTGCTGGATCAGGTTCTGGAGGAAGAACCAGAACGTGCCGGTGTAGTCGCCGGTGCCGTAGATGGCCGGGTCCTTGCCCTTGCCCGCCTCGTGCACCTCGGCGGCCCACTCCGCGTAGTCCTCCCACGTGTAGCCCTCGGCCGGCGGCTCGACGCCGAGGCCGTCGAGGACGTCACCGTTGTAGAAGAGGGCGAGCGTGTTGGTGCTCGTGGGGATGCCGAACTGGGCACCCTCGATCGCACCGGCGCTCAGCAGCGACTCGTCGTAGCCGTCGGTGTTGAGGTTGGTGCCGACCTGCTCGGTCAGGTCGAGGAGCTGGCCGTTGTTGGCGTACTGCCGCAGGTACGACAGGTCCATCTGGATGACGTCCGGGAGGGCACCGCCGGCGGCCTCGGTGTTGCGGGCCGTCCAGTAGTCGGGGAACGCCTGGAACTGGGTCTGGACCGTGATGTTCGGGTACTTCTCCTCGAACAGGTCCACGGCCTCCTCGTACTTGGCGGCGCGGTCGTCATTGCCCCACCAGGCCAGGGACAGCGTGATGTCCCGGTCCGTGGGCACCGGCTCGACAGCGGCGTCGCCGCCGCCGTCCGTGGCGGTACCGCCAGAGCACGCGGCGAGCGCGAGCGCGGCAACTGCGGCCACGCCCACTCCACCGATCGTTCTGCGCGCGATCCTCATGTGAGCCTCCTTGCTCGGCCGGCGTCTGCTTCGACGCCGCTGCTGCGGTTTTCTCGCGTCTCCGGCGGCTTGCCGGGCGACTGAAACGATACAATACGCCAAGAGGGAGTCTTGTAAAGAGGCAAGGGCCGGTAGCCTATGTAACGATTCAATCGCGACGACGGAGAACGACGATGACCTCCGAGCCCATCCTGTACCGCAATCCCCTCGCTACCCTCGCGGACCTGCAGGGATTCGTCCTGGAGGGTGATGGTGCGCTCACGTTCCCCCGCGGCAGGCTCCGGCTGGAGAGTACCCGGCCGCCGTCCGACGAGCAGGCGGCGAACATCGTCCTGTGGTGCCCCGAGGACCTCCCCGCGGACGTCGAGATCTCCTGGAGCTTCTGGCCCGTGCACGAGCCCGGGCTGTGCATCCTCTTCTTCCATGCCCGCGGCCACGGGGGCCGCGACGTGCTCGATCCGGCGCTCGCCCCACGCACCGGCCCGTACGACCAGTACCACCACGGCGACCTCGACACCTACCACCTCTCGTACTTCCGCCGCAGGTGGGAGAGCGAGCGCCGGTTCCACACCTGCAACCTGCGCAAGTCGCACGGCTTCCACCTGGTCGCCCAGGGTGCCGACCCGATCCCCCCGGTGCTCGACGCCCGCGGCCCCTACCGTCTGACGCTGCGCGTCCTGGCCGGCACGGTGACCTTCGCGGTGGACGGCCTCCAGTGCCTGACCTGGCACGACGACGGCTCGGTGGGCGGCCCGCCCCTCCGCGGCGGCAAGCTCGGTCTTCGCCAGATGGCGCCGATGATCGGCGAGTACGCGGACCTCGAGGTCAGGCTCCCCCGGTGACCCCGGCCGACGGCGGCGCGCCCAGCAGCTCCAGCAGCTGGATCGCCGCCAGGCCGTACTGGGCGGCGTCGTTGGTCGACACGTACGCCGCCTCGTCCACCGGGGCCAGCACCGTGGGCCCGTCGACCCGCGTCACCCGCCACTCGGCCTCGCGCTGCAGCGCGTTCACGTTGAGCTGGTCCCCCTCGTCCTGCCGGAACGCCCGCCACGCCCGGTCCGCGAGCCGGTCCGCGAGCGCCGGGTCGGTCCCCCGGACGCGGGCGGCGGCCCAGGCGGTGAGGCGGCTGTGCGCCTGCACCAGGGAGATGCCGCGCAGGGGTGCCCCGACGGCGGCGGCCTGCTCGTCCGGCGTGGCCCCGTAGAGGAGGCAGTACCGCAGCCAGGCGTCGGCGAAGCCGGGCACCTCGTGCGGCGAGCCTTCGGTGAGGGTGATCAGCTCGTCGCAGATCTCGACGAGCCCGAACACGGCCGACAGGTGCGACACCATCACCCGGTCGCGCGTGGTGTCGAGCTCCCCGGTGGCGAGGTCCATCAGCGCCTCGCCGGTGAGGAAGCCCTGGGGGAGGGCGGCGATGCCGCGCATCGTGGCGAGGAGCTTGTCGCGGGCGACCGTGTCGCCGTGCCGTTCCCAGCGGGTGAGCCAGGCGGCGGCGAGCGCCCCCCAGTCGGTGCCGAGGCCCACGGCCAGGGCGGACGGGTCGGGGGCGTAGACGTCGGTCCGGACCTTCCGCGTGGCGTCCACCTGCAGGAGGGCCTGCTCGCACGTGGCGAGCTCGTCGAGGAGCTCGCCCGCACGCTCGTCGGCGGTCAGGTAGTGGAGGAAGCGCCGGTAGGCGGCGTTGGAGATGCGGAGCTGCTTGGCGGAGCAGCCCCAGTGCTGCACGTTGTGGCGGCTGCCGAGCCCGGCCCAGGGGCCCTGGTGGTAGACGTCGACCTCTCCGGTGTGGCGGGTCATCGCCTCGGCGAGGCGGAACAGGTCGGCCCTGCCGCTGCGGAGGTAGGCGTACCAGAGCCAGAGGTCGGGCGAGAGCTCGGAGTTGTCCCAGGCGTACCCACCGACGTCGTACCGCCACTGGTGCCGGTCGGCGTCGTAGGCGTGCATGACGTCGCCGTAGTCCCAGAAGCCGTACCACCGGCGCTGCTCGCGCTGCCCGGCGAAGTAGGCGGCGAGGAAGTCGAGCCGGTCCTCGACCTCGGCCGCCTCAGGCACGGACCGGTCGGGGAGCGACCAGCTGCCGAGCACGCCGGCGGCGTGCAGGTGCTCGGGCGCGGCCTGGAGCAGGGCGGGGTCGTGCAGGGCGGCGACGTGCTCGCTCAGCACGCTGCCCGACGGCGTCGCACCGTACGCGCGCAGCACCAGCTCGTGCGTGCGGGCGATCCCGTGGGGCTCGGCGAAGCCGTCCTCGTGGTCCTCGTAGGTGATCTCGAGCGCGTCGAGCTGGTCGGCGTAGGTGTGCTGGCCGAGCCCGTCGTGGTAGGGGCGCAGGTCCATGGCGGGAGCGGTCGGCGACCACAGCCAGCAGGTGACGGTCCCGGTGCCCGACGCCGCGTCGCGCACGTCGAGCCGGACCGGGTGCTGCTGCCAGAAGTCGCGCAGCCCGAGGCCGACTCCCCCGCCGGCGCCGCCGAGGTAGGCGTACCCCGCCGACCGGTCGGCTCCGGGGATCGTCACCCACGACTGCCCCGGCGCGGTCCGCTTGCGGAGGGTGAACCCGTCGGGCGAGAGCTGGTCGAGGGTCCAGTCGTTCCAGCACGGGACCCAGTGCGCCCGGTCGCGGACCGCTGGCGCCCACTCCTCGACGGGACCGGCCGGTCGGCCGTCGACCTGCGCCGCCCGGAACCGCTCGCCGGGGTCGCGGCGCAGGCCGGTCAGCCCGCGGACCGCCTCCGTGAGGAAGCCCGAGAAGCCGTCCGGCTGCTGCGGCCCGGCGATCCGCACGTGCCGGTCGTGCGGCTCGTCGGGGAGCGGCACGCGGGCCTCGAGGCCCAGGCCCGCGAGGAAGTCCTGGGACATGTCCCCGTCCCACACGACGGCGTGCTGGACCCTCAGGTCGGTGGACCCCGCGTAGGCGACGAGCCGGACGGTGAAGGGGAGCCAGGCGGCTGACCCGGCCCGGTGCCGCCCCGACACCCGCACCACCGCGCGGACCGGCCCGCGCTGCTCCACCACCACCTCCTCCACGACGCCGGTGCGGCGAGCACGAGCGGGGCGGGAGTCGTCGGTGTCGGGGCCGTCCTGGTGGAGGGACACCAGCCGGGCGCCGTCGAGCACCACCCGCTCGGCACCGTCCACGCGCACGGTGCCTCGCGCGACGAGCAGGTCGCCGGAGCGGGGCACCAGCCAGGTCGCGGCGCCGGTGTCGACGAGCACGCCGTCGGCCCGCTCCACGACGCTCACCTCGGGCCCGTCCATCTCCGCCTCCGCCACGCCCGCCTCCGCTGTGGGTACGGGGCGCACCACCATCGCGGGGGCGGCGTCCGGTGGCAGGGCGGGTACCGCGTGCCCCGACCACTTGACGCTGCCGTCGGGCCATCGGGCCAGCGCCCACGACTGCAGGACGGCCCCGGGCGCACCAGCCAGGGCGAGCGCGGCGACGTCGGGCACCTGGCCGCGAGGCCAGGGCATGCCCCAGGTGACGCCCTGGTCGCGGTGCCGGGTGAGCCAGTGCAGCGGGACGGTCATTCCGGGTCCTCTCGTCATCCCTTCACCGAGCCGATGAGGATGCCCTTGGCGAAGTGCTTCTGCAGGAACGGGTACACGATCAGGATCGGGATGGTGGCCACCACGATCGTGGCGAACTTCAGCCCCTGCTCCGGCGGGATGTAGTTGGGGTCGAGCTGGCCGAGGGTGTTCGCCAGGTCGGACGAGACGGTGACCTGGCGCACGAACATCTGGAGGGTCCACTTGTCGGGGTCGCTGAGGTAGAGCAGGGGCGACATGAAGTCGTTCCAGATCGCGACCGCGTAGAACAGGGCGAACGTCGCGAGGATCGGCTTGGACAGGGGCAGCACGATCCGGAAGAAGACGCCGATCTCGCTGCAGCCGTCGATCCGTGCCGCCTCCTGCAGCTCCTCGGGAAGCTCCTGGAAGAAGTTCTTCACGATGATCAGGTAGAAGGGGTTGATCGCGAGCGGCAGGATCAGCGCCCAGTACGAGTCGAGCAGGCCGAGCTCCCGCACCACCAGGAACGTGGGGATCATCCCGCCGCCGAACACCATGGTGAAGACCACCAGGTTGAGGATCAGGACGCGGCCCGGCAGGCTCCGCCGCGACAGCGGGTACGCCATGGTGAACGTGGCCATGACCTGCACAAGGACGCCCACCAGGGTGACGCAGACGGTGACGACGAGCGACCGCACGAACGTGTCCGTCGAGAAGATGTAGTCGTACGCGCCGGCCACGACCTCGCGCGGCCAGAGGAAGAAGGACCGCGTGGCGATCTCCGCCTCGCCCGCCAGGGAGCCCGCCACCACGTAGACGAACGGCAGCAGGGTGATCGCCGCGAGCGCCACGAGCACGGCGACGTTGACGGCGTCGAAGACCCGTCCGGCCGGGGTGTTGTTCTTGACTGCCATGACGCTCCTAGAACAGACCGTTCTGGCTGAAGCGCTTGGCGAGCCAGTTCGAGCCGAAGATGAGGACGATGCCGACGAGGGCCTTGAAGAGGCCGATGGCCGTGGAGTACGAGTACGCCCCCTGCGTGATGCCGGTGAAGTAGACGTAGGTGTCGAACACGTCGGCGACCTCGCGGTTGAGCGAGTTGGTCATGAGGTAGATCTGCTCGAAACCGGTGTCGAGCAGGTTGCCGCTCAGGAGGATCGCCATCACGACGATGGTGCTGCGGATCGCCGGGAGCGTGATGTGCCAGAGCTGCTGCCACCGGTTCGCGCCGTCGATGCGGGCGGCCTCGTAGAGGTGCTGGTCCACGCCGGCCAGCGCGGCGAGGTAGATGATCGTGCCCCACCCGGTGGACTTCCACAGGGTCTGCAGGATGATCACCGGCCGGAACCACTCGGGTGCCGTGAGGAACTGCGGGTCCTGCCCGAAGGCGCTCGTCGCGAGCTGCGTCACGGCGCCGTCGCCCAGGGCGAAGAGCAGGTAGGTGAGCGACGCGACGATGGTCCAGGACAGGAAGTGCGGGATGTAGATGGCCGTCTGCACGAACTTTTTGAGCAGCCCGACGCGCAGCTCGTTGAGGAGCAGCGCGACGGCGATGGGCGCGGGGAACACGAACACGACGTTGAGCAGCGCCAGCACGAGCGTGTTGCCCAGGATCCGCGGGAACTCGGGGCTCGTGAACAGCCGGTCGAAGTGCTTGAGGCCCACCCACGGGCTGTCCGCGAAGCCGAGGACCGGCAGGTAGTCCTGGAACGCGATGGTGACCCCGTACATGGGCCAGTACTTGAACAGCGCGAAGTAGGCGATGCCGGGGACGAGCAGCAGGAAGAGCCAGCGGTGGCGGGCGAGCCGGGTGAGCAGCGGGACGCGGCGGCTCGGCGGCGGGGCCGCCTGCGGGACGGCCTGCGGGACGGCGGTGGTGGTGGTCACGGGTGTCTCCAACGGTTCCGGGTGCTCGCGCTGCCCGACGGCGCCCGGCCGCGCCCTCCGTACGGAAGGCGGGGCCGGACGTCGTCGGGCAGCGCGGGCGGGAGGTCAGCCGAGGCCGGCGTAGAGCTCGTTCATCTCGGTGACGATCTCGTCGCCGCCCTCGTCGAACCAGCGCTGGACCTCGGCCCGGAAGCCCGCCTCGTCAAGCTGGCCCGCGTAGTACTTGATGCGGGCGTCGGCGACGATCTGGTCGAGCGTGGCGCCGCGCTCGACCTGCGTCGGCGAGACCAGGGGCAGGGTCGGGTTGGCGACCACCGTCTCCGAGTCGCGGGTGTGGATCTCCTGGCGGTGGTTCCACAGCTCGAGCTCCGGGTCGCCGGCGGGCAGGGCCGTGTACGCCTGGTAGCCGTTCGTGTTGGTGCCGAGCTGCGCGAACGCGCGGATGTCGGCGTTGAGGAGCTCGATCTCCGGGTCCTCCTCGTCGAGGCCGCGGGCGAAGCCGTCGACCACCTCGAAGTTGCGGCCCTCGATGCCGTTGTTGAGGAGGATCTGCCCCTCCTCGCTCGACATCGTGTCGAGGACGGTGAGGACCTCGGCGAGCATCTCCTCCGTCGGGACCGACGACTTCGGGATCGCGAGGAACCCGTTGAAGCCGGGCGTCGGGTAGGAGTGCCGGTCGCCGTCGGGGCCGACGAGGTTGCCCTCCATCGTCACGTAGTCGCCGTAGCCCTCGGGGTCCTGCTCCTTGAAGAGCCCCATCAGGACGCCCGCGCGGGACGACACGTCGATGATGATGCCGCCCTTGCCCTGGACGAACGGGTCGTTCCAGGTGCCCGAGTCGAGGGTCGCGTAGTCGGGGTTGACGATGCCCTCGTCCACCATCTTCTTGACGTAGGCGTTCGCCTCGAAGAACTCCTCGGTGGCGAAGCCCGGCACCAGCTCGCCGTCGACCTCTCCCCAGGCGTTCGGCGCGCCGAACCACGTCTCGATCACGTCGTACGGGGCGGAGGTGCCGTACGAACCCGGCCACTTCGGCACGACGATGCCGTACGTGTCGTCCTGGCCGTTGCCGTCGGGGTCCTGCTCGCTGAACGCCTTCGCCACCTCGTAGAGCTCGTCGGTGGTGGTGGGCGCGTCGAGGCCGAGCGCGTCCAGCCAGTCCTTGCGGAGCACCACCGCGGTGCGCATCGCGTCGCGGAGGCGGAAGACGCCGTAGACGGTGCCGTTCACCGACGCGTTGAGCTGGATCGTCTCGGTGTCGATCGGCACACCCGAGCGCTGGTCGGCCGCGGGGTTCGCCGTCAGGTTCGGGTAGTCGCCCAGCTTGTCGGTGAGGTCCCAGAACGCGCCCGCCTCGGCGGACTGCACGAACGCCGGCGTCTTGCCCTGGACCACCATGACGTGCGGCAGCTGGTCGGACGCGAGCGTGACGGTGGTCTTGTCGCCGTACTCGGCGTTGGGGACCCAGGTGATGTCGAGGTCCTTGCCGATCAGCTCCTCGACTGCGGTCTGCAGCTCCCCCTCCGGGTCCGGCGCCTGCGTCTCCAGCAGCGGCGCCATGACCGTGAGGGTGGTGAGCGACGCGGCCTCCGGCTCGTCGGGGCCGCAGGCGGCGGTGAGCAGCACCGCGCCGGCCGCGGCGGCTGCAGCGAGCGCCCTGCCGGTGCGGGCGGATGACTTCGTCGTCATTCGTCGTCCTTTCAGTTCACCACGCCTCGGGACGGCGCGGTCGGTGGGGCCTACCGGATGCGCAAGGGCTCGGCGGGCAGGGTGGGGGCGCCGCGGTCCGGCGGGCCGGACCGGTCGGCGGGGGCCTCGGCGTCCGCGCGGATGGCGGCGAGCCGGTCCTCGTTCTCCGCGAAGAAGCGGAGGCACAGCCAGGTGCTCGCGTGCCACCAGGCGCCCAGACCGACGAGCGCCAGCACCGGGACCACGGCGCACGCCACGGCGAGGACCAGCCCGGTGAAGAGCAGCACCACCGTGGAGCCGGGCCGCGCGAGGGCCAGGCGGGAGGCCATGGGCAGGAACCGGCGGAGCGGCAGGTCGTAGTGGAGGTAGAGCGCGGGGGCCCAGGCGCCGATCCCGGCGGCGGCCACGAAGGCCGCGAGGGTGGCGAGCCGGGCGGCTGACGCGTCCGGGCCGAGCGCCGACAGGGTCGCGTAGTTGCCCCACAGCACCGCCGGGACGGCGAGGGCGGGGAGCACCGCCGGCTGGGAGCGCCACAGCTCGGCACGCCAGGTGCGGGCCGCGTCACGCCACGGGTGCACGACGTCGCCGCGCTCGCGCCGGCGGACGAGGCCGACCACGGCGACGGAGGCGGGTGCCGCTCCGAGCACCACCGCGCCGGCCAGGGTGAACGTCACCCAGACGAGCGTGAGGACGACGCACCACACGAGCACGTCCGCTGCGTCGTACAGCAGGCGGGTGCCGGTTCGGAGCATCGTCGCTGCCTTCCCTGGACGTCGGTGTCTGCGGGGCGACAAGTTCGACTCATCGCATTGAAACGTTATAAGGGACAAGACATGACGATGTCCAGAGTTTCACCCGACCAGTTTTCTCACGATGGAGGGCACACACCCCCCGGAGTTGCCAGAAGCTCCCCGGTCTCTTGACCGGGGAGTTTCTGACAACTCGGGAGTGGGCGGTGCTCAGCTCACCGGGACGCGCGCGTCCACCACGGCACCCAGCAGCGCCTCGTGCCCCACGGCGACGTCGGGCAGCAGCCCCGGCACCCCGAGCAGCCCACGGACCGTCGCCTCCCGGTCCCCGCCGGCCCCGTGCACCACCTCGGCCAGCTCGGCCGCGCGCGGGTCGTCCACCACCTCGCCCGCCATGACCCTGCGCCGCACGAACTCGGCCCACGCCGCGAGCCCGAGCACGAGCCCGCCGGGCACGCGCCCCGCCGAGAGCGAGTCGCCGAGCACCCCGCCCCAGCGGAACGGGATCTTCTGCGTGCCGTCCATGGCCACCTGGATCGTCGTGTGCCCGGTGTGCGGGTTGGCGAAGCGGTGGAGGATCTCCTCGCCGTAGGACCGCAGGTCGAACGGCGCGTCGAGCGTCGGCAGGGCGTCGTCGAACAGGTACTCGCGCGCGGCCTCGGCGATCGCCGGGTCGCCCACCGCCTCCGCGATCGTGGCGTGCCCCGCCAGCCAGCCGCTGTACGCGACCAGCGAGTGCGTCCCGTTCAGCAGCCGCAGCTTGGCCTGCTCGTACGGCGCCACGTCCGCGGTCAGCGTCGCGCCCGCCGCCTCCCACGGCGGCCGGGGCCCGGCGAACCGGTCCTCGATCACCCACTGGGTGAACGGCTCGCCCACCACGAGCCCCTCGTCGCGCACCCCCAGCGCGGCCTCGACCGCGTCACGCTGCGCGGGAGTGGTCGCCGGGACGATCCGGTCCACCATCGAGCACGGGAACGTCACCGCCGCGTCCAGGTACGCCCGGAGCGCGGCGCCCTCCGCCCCGGGGAGCGCGGCGTCGACGGCCTCGCGCACGAGGCGCTCCAGAACCCGCCCGTTGTCGACCATGTTGTCGCAGGTCAGGACGGTCAGGGGCAGGTCGCCCGAGACCCGCCGCCGCACCGCCAGCCCCCGCACCAGAATCCCGATGGCCGACGACGCCGCCCCCGGCTCCGCCGCGCCGAGAACAACCTTCTGCTCGGAACTCGTGGCCGTTGCCTGCTCAGGGTTGTTCTCGTCGCTCCCGACCGCCAGCTCCTCGGCCCGGAGCGCCTCGAGGTCCGGGCGCACCCGGTCGACGTCGAGCCCGCCGTCGGGCCGCCGGGCGTAGCCCTTCTCCGTGATGGTGAGCGTGACCACGTGCGTGGTGGGCGCCGCGAGCGCCGCGAGCACGCGCGGCGTCTCCTCGGCGGGGTAGGCCACGTCGACGACGGCGCCCACGAGCTCGAGGCTCAGCCCGTCGCCGAGCGCGGCCGACCCGTCGCCCGACGACGACCCGCCGCCCGCCGCCCCTGCCGTCAGCACCGCGTACACGCCGTCCTGCGGCCGGAGCTGGTCGCGCACGCCCGCGGACCGCTGGGTGACCCCGAGGATCCCCCACCGGAGGTCGCCGCTGAGCGCCATGGCCCGGTCGGTGAAGACGGCCTGGTGGGCGCGGTGGAACGCCCCGATGCCGAGGTGGACCACGCCCACGTCGGTGGGCGACACGGGCTGGGGCAGTCCGGCGGGCGGTGCGGAACGGTGGAGGCGATCAGTCATCTCTTGCTTCCTTGACCTGGGCGACGAGCTGGGTGGGATTGACGAACCGGAGCGCCACGATGAGCATCACGAGCATCGTGGTGGTGTACATGACGGCCATGGCCGACACGAGCTGACGGGCCTCGCCGCCGCCGGCGGAGGTCATGGCGCGGTAGATCGCGACCACGAGCGTGTCGGACTGTGGTCCCGAGACGAGGAACGTCAGCTCGAACATGCCGACCGTGCGGACGAGCACGAGGATCGACGCGGCGAGGATGCCGGGCACGAGCAGCGGTCCGAGGACCCGGAGGAAGACCTGGCGCATGGAGGCGCCGCACATCCGGGCCGCGTGCTCGATGGACGGGTTGATCTGCTCGATGAACGGGGTCATCGTCATGATCACGAACGGGATGGACGGCACGAGGTTCACGAGCACCACCGCCACCACGGACCGGCCGAGCCCGAAGGCGTACATGACGGTGGCGAGCGGGATGCCGTAGGTGATGGGCGGCATGAGGATGGGCAGGAGGAACAGCAGGTTCACGAACCGCTTGCCCGGGAAGTTGCGCCGTGCGAGCAGGTAGGCGGCGGGGACGCCGACCAGCACGGAGATCACGACCACCGCGAGGGCGACGCCCACGGTCACGCCGATGACATGGCCCAGGGAGAACCGCTCCCAGGACGACGCGTACCAGTCCGTCGTGGCCTCGAGCGGGAGCCAGGTGGCGAACCACTGGCGGCCGAAGGAGTCCACCACCACGGAGACGAGGAGCCCGAGGAGGAAGACCAGGAAGGCGGCCATCCCCGCCCAGACCAGCCAGGTGGACGGTGACGCGGCGAGCGGCTTCTCGCCGGGTGCGGTGGCGGCCATCAGCCCTTCCCTCCGGTCGAGCCCTTGTACAGGAGCGAGCGCCACAACAGGACGAGCGCCACGACGCCGAGCTCGATCACGCCCATCATCAGCGCGATCGTGGACGCCATCTGGTAGTCGTTCTGCTCGCCGAACGCGCGGAACGCCATGAGCGACATGACCCGGGTCTCGCCCATCGCGTCGCCCACCAGGCGGGCGGACGGGAACACGGAGAACGCGAGCACGAACGTGAGGATGAACGTGGTGGCGAGGCCGGGGGCGAGGAGCGGGAGGGTCACGCGCCGGAACCGCTGCCACCAGCCGGCGCCGAGGGTGCGCGCGGCGGCGTCGAGCGACGGGTCGATCCCGGAGAGGTACGACGAGATCAGCAGGAACGCGAACGGGAACCCGGTGATGATCAGCGAGAACATCACGCCGGTGTAGTTGTTGACGAGGCGCAGCGGCTCGTCCACGATCCCCGCCTCGAGCAGGAACCGGTTGAGCCAGCCCTGGCGCCCGGCGAAGATCAGCAGGCCCTGCGCGGTGAGGACCGTGCCCAGGGTGATGGGCAGCACGAGGATCGACGTGACGAGCCGCTTGCCCCGGAACTTCCGGCGCAGCACCAGGGCGACGGGCACCGACGCGAGCACGTTGAACAGCGCGGCGGGCAGGGCGAGCCGCATCGTGATCCCGACGGAGTCGAACACGAACGGGTCGCTGAAGAACGCCACGTAGTTGGCGAGCACCCCGCCGCCCCAGCGCTCCTGCACCAGGGCGGACGGCTGGAACGTGAGGCCGATCCCGTAGCTGAACGGGTAGACGAACAGCCCGACGATGAGCAGCAGGGCGGGCAGCAGGAACAGCAGGGAGACGTCGACGCCACGCTCCGCGAGGCGGTGGCGCAGGCTCGCGGTGCTCCGGGAGCCGACGGCGGTCATATCGCCACCGCCTGCTCGCTCGCCCCGGTCCCCGCCCCGGTGGTGGCGAGCGCCGGCTCGGGCGACTCGGGGAACACGAGGACGCGCTGCGCCCGGGCCGTGAGCGTGACGGTGGCCCCGACGGCCGGGGCCTTCGGCGCCCGGAGGTGCAGGAGGGTGCCGTCGGGCGCCTGGACGCTCACCGCGAGCTCGCGCCCGTGGTACTCGACCACGGACACGGTGCCGGTCAGGGAGTTGCCGTCGACGACGTCGCCGGCCTCCACCACGGAGAGGTCGTCGGGCCGCACGGCGACCCGCGCACGGTCCCCCGCGGCGACCGTGCCGACGACCCGCCCGGTGAGCCGCACCCCGCCGACGGCGACGGTGGCCTCGCCGGCGGTCACGGACACCACCTCGGCGGGGAGGATGTTGCGGTAGCCCATGAAGTCGGCCACGTACCAGCTCGCCGGCGCCTCGTAGAGCGCGTCCGGCGTGCCCACCTGCTGCACGCGGCCGTCGCGCAGCACCACGAGGCGATCGGCGAGGGAGAGCGCCTCCTCCTGGTCGTGCGTGACGTAGACGGTGGTGAGCCCCAGCGACTGGTGCAGGCGCCGGATCTCGGTGCGCATGTCGAGCCGCAGCTTGGCGTCGAGGTTGGAGAGCGGCTCGTCCATCAGCACGAGGGACGGGCGCAGCACCACCGCGCGGGCGATGGCCACACGCTGCTGCTGGCCTCCGGAGAGCTGGCCGGGCAGCTTCTTCGCGTGCTCCTCGAGCTTCACGAGGGCGATCGCCTCGCGCACCCGCTGCGCGACCTCCGCCCGCGGCAGGCGCCGCATCTGCAGCCCGAACGCGACGTTGCGCTCCACCGTGAGGTGCGGGAACAGGGCGTAGCTCTGGAACACCATGCCGAAGCCGCGCTTCTCGCTCGGCAGGGTGTCCACCCGCCGCCCGTCCATGAGGATCTCGCCGTGGGTGAGGGGCAGGAGCCCGGCCAGGCAGTTGAGCGCCGTCGACTTGCCGCAGCCCGACGGCCCGAGCAGGGCGATGAACTCGCCCGCCCGGACCGTCAGGTCGAGGCCGGACAGCGCGTCCTGGCCGCCGAAGCTACGCCCGACGTTCCTCAGCTCCAGCGACTCGAAACGGTCCGCCGTGATCATCGGACGATCACTGCTCCTCGAACTTGCCGGCGCCGACCTCGCGGTCCCAGATGTCGAAGGCCTTCACCATCTGGTCGGGGGCGAGGGGCGTCGTGGACGGCTCCGACTCGATGAGGTCGTCGTACCAGTCGCGGCCGAACTCCTCGAGCACCTTCTGCGACTCCTCGGGAGCCAGGTCGAGGGTGGCGCCCTCGACGGCCGGGCCGGGGTAGAAGTAGCCGTTGTCGTACGCCTTCGCGTTCTGCTCGGGCGTGAGGACGTCCTGCAGGAGCAGCAGGATCGCCGAGATCTTGTCGGCGCTCTGGCCCCGCGGGATGGCGGCGTAGTGCGCGTCCGTGACCCAGGTGAAGTCGTCGAACGCCGCGGCCTCCAGCGTGTTCGGCAAGCGACCGTCCGTGCGCGGCTCGATCTCCCAGCCGGTCGTGGTGGGGATCATGCTCCAGGTGCCGTCACCGACGTTCGTGACCACCTGGCCGGTCCCGGTCGGGTAGTTGTCGATGTGCTGGCCCAGGTCCTTGAGGTAGGCCCAGGTCTTGTCCCAGCCGTTCTCGGGGTCCTTCGGGTCCTCGTCGCCGAGGAGGTACGGCAGCCCCATGAGGAACGTGCGGCCGGGGCCGGAGTTCGCGGGCCGGGCGTACCCGAACTTCCCGGGGTTGGCCTCGGCCCACTCGAGGAGCTCCTCGGGGGTCGACGGCGGCTCGCTCACCACCGCCGGGTCGTACTGGAGCAGCGGCCCGGACGGGTAGTAGGTGACGACCACGCCGTAGCCGTCGGCCAGCTCCTGCATGGCGGCGGCCGGCTCGAGGTAGTTCTCCTGGTTGGACAGCCGGTCGCCGAAGTCGTCCACGACGGGGATCCACAGGTCCTGCCCGATGCCGGCGGAGAGCCCGTCGTTCCCCGTGAGCACCAGGTCGATCGAGAGGTTCCCGCTGTCCACCTGCGGCTTGACCAGGCCGGTCACGTCGGGCGCGCCGCCCGTCTCCCAGGTCACGGCGGAGATGACGTCGGGGTTCTCGGCGACGAAGGCGTCGACCATCGGCTTGGTCAGCTTCTGGTTGCCCGCCACGTCGAGGATGTTCAGCGTCACGGGGGCCGACGGCGTCTCGGGCACCTCCGCGGCCTCCGTCGCCGGGGGTGCCTGCTCGCCTCCCTCGGGGGCCGGCGGGGCGCAGGCGGTCAGGAGGAGACCCAGGCCTGCGACGGCGGCGAGGGCCGCGTTGCGGTAGGTGCGCATCGTTTCGTCCTCTCTCTCACCCCGGGCTCCATCACCCGGGGGTCGGTTCCCCGCGTCGTCGTCGGCGCGGGGCTGGTGCGGTGAGACGGATCGATCGGTCGTGCGGTGGTGCTCAGCCGGTAGTCACCGGCGCGGGCACCCCGGTCGAGCCACGGATCACGAGCTCGACGGGGAGGTGGGTCGTGGTGGACGTCCCGGTCGCGCCGCGCAGGCGGCCGACCAGGAGGTCGACCGCGCGGCGCCCCAGACCGCTCAGGGGCGAGTGCACGGTGGTGAGGGCGGGCGAGACCAGGGTGGCGACCGCGACGTCGTCGTACCCCACCACCGAGAGGTCCTGCGGGACGCGGACGCCGCGGCTGCGCAGGCGGTCGAGGATGCCCAGGGCCATGAGGTCGTTGAACGCGACGACGGCCGTGGCGCCGCTCGCGGCGGCGTGGTCGGCGGCGACGTGGCCGCCGGAGAAGTAGGGCCGGAAGCTCCCCAGGTGCACCAGCTCGACGTCGCCGAACTGCTCGGCCGCGGCCCGCAGGCCGGCCAGCCGGCGGTTGCCGGACCACGAGCTCGACGGGCCCTGCGCCACGGCCACGCGGCGGTGGCCCAGGGCGCGCAGGTGGCCGAGCACCTGGGCCGCGCCGTCGGCGTCGTCGAGGGCGATCGACGGGAGCCCGTCCAGCTCGCGGTTGGCGAGCACCGCCACGGACCCCTCGACGGCGGCGAGGAGGGTCGCGTCGTCGGACCGGGGGGAGGCGAGGATGAGGCCGTCGACCCGGGCGGCGAGCCCTGCCACGAGCTCCGCCTCGACGGACGCGTCCTCGTCGGTGTCGGCCACGAAGACGGCGTAGCCCTCGGCGCGGGCCCGCGCCTGCACGCCCTTGGTGACGGACGCGAAGTACGGGTTCTCGAGGTCCGGGACGATCAGGCCGACGGCGTGCGTGCGGCCCAGCCGCAGGCCGCGCGCCACCGGGTTGGGCCGGTAGCCGAGCCGCTCGGCCGCCTCGACCACCCTCCGTCGGGTGGCGTCGGAGACCTGGTCGGGCGCGACGAGGGCACGCGACACGGTCGACACCGAGACCCCTGCCGCCTTCGCCACGTCACGTGCGTTTGCCATGCCGACCCTTCCTCGTGGTTCGACCGCTAGTCTGCAAACGATTGCACGCTTCGTCAAGAGACGGGCTTGCGTGAAGTCACATAGGCAGTGCAGCATGGCCGCAATCGTTGCCAGCCGGCGGCGAGCCGGCCTGCTTCGAGGAGGAAGCGGACATGACCGCACCGTGGACCCTTCACCCTGACCGGGCGCTGCCCGCAGACCCGACCACCCGCGACGTCGCCCGAGAGATCTACACGGCGACGCGCGATCTGCCGATCGTGTCGATGCACGGTCACGTGGACGTCGCGACGTTCGCGGACGACAGCCCGTTCCCCGACCCCGCGCAGCTGCTCGTGGTCCCCGACCACTACCTCACCCGCATGCTGGTGAGCCAGGGCGCGCGGCTCGCAGACCTCGGCGTCGGCACGGGTCCGGAGGTCGAGACCGACCCCCGCGCGATCTGGCGGCGGTTCTGCGCGGGCTGGAAGCACTTCCGCGGCACGCCCACACGGTTCTGGCTCGAGCACGAGCTCGTCGAGATCTTCGGCGTGACGCAGCGCCCGTCGGCCGAGACCGCCGACGCGATCTACGACCAGATCGCCGAGCGGCTCGCCGACCCGTCGTTCCGCCCGCGCGCGCTCCTCGACCAGTTCCGCATCGAGGTCATCGCGACGACCGACCCGGCCTGGAGCCCGCTCGACCAGCACCACAAGCTCGCCGAGGAGCTCCCCGGGCGGGTGCTGCCGACCTTCCGCCCGGATCCCCTCTTCCACCTCGACCGCGCCTCCTGGCGCTCCGACGTGGCGCAGCTGGCCGCGGCGTCGGGCATCGAGATCACCGGCTACGCGACGTACCTCGACGCGCTCCGCGAGCGCCGCCTGGCCTTCAAGGCCGCGGGCGCCCGCGCCACGGACCACGGCCACCTGAGCGCGGACACCACCCCGCTGCCCGACGACGCCGCGCGCGCCCTGGTCGACAAGGCGCTGGCCGGTCGTCCGGTCACCCCGGCGGAGGCGGCCGCGTTCAGCGGGCACATGCTGTTCCAGTCGGCGGCGATGTCGGCCCAGGACGGTCTCGTGATGCAGCTGCACCCGGGCGTGCTGCGCGACCACGACCCGGCTGTGGCTGCGGCCTTCGGTCCGGACAAGGGCTACGACATCCCCGTGGTGACCGAGTACGCGTACGCGCTGCGGCCGGTGCTGGAGGCGTTCGGCCACCACGAGGGCTTCCGGATGATCGTGTTCACGGTGGACGAGGACGTGTACAGCCGCGAGCTCGCCCCGCTCGCCGGCGTGTACCCGGCGCTGCGCCTCGGCGCCCCGTGGTGGTTCCTCGACGCGCCGGACGCGATGCGCCGGTTCCGCGAGGCCGCCACCGAGACGGCCGGGTTCTCGAACCTCAGCGGCTTCGTGGACGACACGCGCGCCTACTGCTCGATCCCGGCCCGGCACGACCTGGCCCGCCGCGTCGACGCGGGCTATCTCGCGAAGCTCGTGGCGGAGCACCGCCTCGACCTCGACGAGGCCGTCGAGACCGCCGCCGATCTTGCCTACAACCTGCCTCTCGCCGCCTACGCGGCGGCCTGAACCCGGAGCACCCCATGAAGATCGAGTCCGCCGAGGTCAACGTCACGAGCCCCGGCCGCAACTTCGTCACCCTGAAGCTCACGACGTCGGACGGCATCGTCGGTCTCGGTGACGCCACGGTGAACGGCCGCGAGCTGGCCGTGGCCAGCTACCTCACGGACCACGTGGTGCCGCTGCTGCTCGGGCGCGACGCGAGCGCCATCGAGGACACCTGGCAGTACCTGTACCGCGGGGCGTACTGGCGCCGCGGTCCCGTGACGATGGCCGCGATCGCGGCCGTCGACGTGGCGCTGTGGGACATCAAGGCCAAGGCCGCGGGCCTGCCGCTGTACCAGCTCCTCGGTGGCGCCTCGCGGCGCGGCGCCCTCGCCTACGGGCACGCGTCGGGCTCCAGCACCGAGGCGCTGTTCGACTCGATCCGCAACCACCTCGACCTGGGCTTCAAGGCGATCCGCGTGCAGACCGGCGTGCCGGGCCTGGGCCAGATCTACGGCGTCGCCACCGACCAGAAGGCGGGCCAGCGCTACGACTACGAGCCCGCGAAGCGGAACCTCGTGGCGGGCCGGCCCCTGCCCGTGGAGGAGATCTGGGACACGGCGGCCTACCTGCGGCACATCCCCGGCGTGTTCGAGGCGGTCCGCAGCGAGTTCGGCCCCGACCTGCCGCTGCTGCACGACGGCCACCACCGTATGACCCCGATCCAGGCCGCCCGGCTCGCCAAGGACCTGGAGCCGTACCGCCTGTTCTGGCTCGAGGACGCGACGCCCGCAGAGGACCAGACGGCGCTGCGGCTGATCCGGCAGCACTCCACGACGCCGCTGGCGATCGGCGAGATCTTCAACACCGCGTTCGACTACCAGACGCTGATCACCGAGCGGCTCATCGACTACGTGCGGTCCGCCGTGACGCACACCGGCGGCATCACGCACCTCAAGCGGCTCGTGGAGTTTGCCGGGCTGTACGGCATCCGCACCGGGTTCCACGGACCCACGGACATCTCGCCGGTGGGCATGGCCGCAGCGCTCCACCTCGACCTGGCGATCCACAACTTCGGGATCCAGGAGTACATGCAGCACAGCGCGACCACGCTCGAGGTGTTCCGGACGTCGTACTCGTTCGCCGACGGGCTGCTCCACCCGGGTGACAACCCCGGACTGGGGGTGGACCTCGACGAGGAGGCTGCGGCACAGTTCGAGTACACGCCCGCGTACCTCCCGATCAACCGGACGCTGGACGGAACGGTCCACGACTGGTGACCACCACCGAGGAGACCCACGCAGTGACCTCACAGCGGAGCACCACCGAGCACGTCACCGTCCATCCCGCGTGGCTCCCCGGGGCGGCCTCGGCCGCCGTCGGCCGCCGTCGCGTGGTGGTCGCCGGCGACGGAGCGCTCGTCAGCACCGTCGCCGCGGAGGTGGCGGCCGCCGTCGCCTCCCACGGCGGGTCGTGGACGCGCCTCGAGGCAGGGGCCGGGGTGGCGGACGCGGACCTGGTCCTGACGATCGCGGAGGCGGACGACGGTCCCGCGGCGACCCCGGACGCCGTCGTCCAGGCCGAGTGCGACGAGAGCTTCCGCTTCATGCGGGACGCGGGCTCGGTCGTGGTCGAGGCGGCGTCCGACGCCGGGCTCCTGCACGGGTGGTTCCACGTGCTGCGCCTGGGCGAGGCCGCCTTCGACGGCCCCGACGCGGACGAGAAGCACGCGCCCGCCGCGGCCCTGCGCGTGCTCGACCACTGGGACAACGTGGACGAGCACCACACGATGGGCCAGGTCGAGCGCGGCTACTCCGGCGGGTCGCTGTTCTACGCGCACGGCCGGGTCCGGGAGGACCTGACGCGCGTGGACGAGTACGCGCGGCTGCTCGCCTCGGTGGGGATCAACTCCGTCGCGATCAACAACGTCAACGTGCACGCCCGCGAGGCGCGCCTCCTGACCGACGACCTCATGGACGTCGCGCGGATCGCCGCCGTCTTCCGGCCGTGGGGCATCCGGGTGCACCTGTCGGTGTCGTTCGCGGCGCCGGTGACGCTCGGCGGCCTCGCGACGTCGGACCCGCTCGACCCGCAGGTCGCCCACTGGTGGGTCCGGGCCGCTGCCCGTGTCTGGGGCGCCATCCCGGACTTCGGCGGGTTCGTCGTCAAGGCCGACTCCGAGGGCCAGCCCGGCCCGTTCGCCTACGGCCGCACGCACGCCGACGGCGCCAACATGCTGGCCCGTGCCGTGGCCCCCTACGGCGGCCTGATCCACTGGCGCGCGTTCGTCTACAACCACCGGCAGGACTGGCGCGACCGGTCCACGGACCGCGCCCGCGCGGCCTACGACCACTTCGCGCCCCTCGACGGCCAGTTCGACGACAACGTGGTGGTCCAGGTCAAGTACGGGCCGCTCGACTTCCAGGTGCGTGAGCCGGTCTCGCCGGTCCTCGCGGCGCTGCCGCGCACGCGCGTGGCGCTGGAGCTGCAGGTCACGCAGGAGTACACGGGCCAGCAGAAGCACGCGGTGTACCTCGGCCCGCAGTGGAGCGAGATCCTCCGGTTCAGCCTGGGGGACGGCGTCGTGAGCAACCTGGCCACAGCAGGCGGCTTCGCCGCCGTCTCCAACGCCGGCGACGACCCGTTCTGGGCGGGGCACCCGTTCGCGCAGGCCAACCTGTACGCGTACGGGCGCCTGACGTGGGACCCCTCGCTCGACCCGATCGCCGTGCTGGACGAGTGGATCGCGCAGACCTTCCCCGGGTCGCCCGTGGAGGTCGGCGAGGCGCTGCACGCGATCCTCGACCGGTCGTGGGAGACCTACGAGATGTACACGACGCCGCTCGGCGTGGGGTTCATGGTGCGGCCCGGCCACCACTACGGGCCGGACGTGGACGGCTACGAGTACACCCCCTGGGGCACGTACCACTTCGCCGACCGCGACGGGATCGGGGTGGACCGCACCCGTGCCACCGGGACGGGCTACACCGGCCAGTACCCGGCGCCGTGGTGCGACGTGTACGAGTCGCTCGAGACCTGCCCCGACGAGCTGCTGCTCTTCTTCCACCACGTGCCGTACTCGCACGTGCTGCACTCGGGGAAGACGGTGATCCAGCACATCTACGACACGCACTTCGAGGGCGTCGAGCGGGTCGAGGCCATGGTGACCGCGTGGGAGGGGATCGCCGGGCTCGTGGAGGCCGACGTGGCCGAGCGGGTGTCCGAGCGGCTCGCGGAGCAGCTGCGGTCCGCCGAGGAGTGGCGCGACCAGGTCACCACGTACTTCTTCCGGAAGTCGGGAGTGCCGGACGCGGGTGGCCGCCGGATCTACTAGCCCTTCCCCGGGGGGTGGGGCGCGGTATCATGGCGATACCAGATTCGGGATGCGGGCTATTCCTCTAGGAGCGATGATCATGGCCATGACCCTTCGCCTCACCGACGACGAGGACCGTGCGCTCACCGCCACGGCCCAGCGCCTCGGCATCTCCAAGCAGGAGGTGGCCCGCCAGGCCATCCGGCAGTTCACCGACGAGCGAGCCCGCTTCGAGGACATCGTCCACCGAGCTGTCGACCGGTTCGGCCCGGTCCTCGACCGGCTCAAGTGACCGTCAGGCACCTCACCGCTCCCGAGCTCCTCTGGATCGCAGAGCAGTTCCTCGACCAAGCGGTCGAGGTTCGCGATCCTGGGCTGCTCGACTCTGCGGTATCGCGCCCCGCGGCGTCGATGATGGGAGTGGAGGCATACCCAAGCCTCGATCTGAAGGCGGCCGCCCTGCTCGACTCGGTTGTCAACAACCACACGCTCCTCGACGGCAACAAGCGTCTCGGTCTGGTCGCCGTCGCCACGTTTTACGAACTCAACGACCACTACTTCGACCCGCCGCACGAGGCCATCTACGAGCTGGTCATGTCCGTCGCCGACGGCTCGCTGCGCGACGTCGGGAAGATCGCCGCGATGCTCGAAGGCTGGCGCACACCCGTCGGTGAGCACGACAACCACCTCCGGTAACCGTGACCGGAAGGCTCACTCCGTGAAGCGCTCCTCCACGTCGCGCAGCAGCGGGCGGACCGTACGCAGCACCAGCGCCGCCCAGAAGACCATGAGGATCACGAACAGCAGGTCCGACGTGAACACGATGATCCCCGTCGCCAGGATCAGGAGCGAGAGCACGCCGAGGGCCACGAGGGGCAGCCGGAACAGGTAGTACCCGGCCAGGCGCGCCACGTCGCGGGTCCGGAACCCGAAGAACGACGCGACCACCACCGCGTTCACGGTCCACATCAGGACGAGCCCGCCGATCCCGATGAGGATGCCGCCGTACCAGACGGGCACGCCGGGCGTGCCGACGGACACCAGCCCCACGGCGATCACGCCGAGCACCACGAGCGCGGGCACCCACAGCTTCAGCACGTCGAGGACGTTGAGCCGGTAGCCCTTCCAGAACGACGCACCGGGCGACAAGGACTCGGCCCGCGGCCGGTCGCGGAGGGCGAACAACGCCGCCGACAGGGCGGGTCCCACCGGGGCGAGGCACAGCACCACGAGCGGCGCGTTGGACACGGACCGGTCGAGCAGCGCGAGCGGCACGAGCCCGGGCAGCATCGCGAGGACGAGCAGCAGCTCCACCACCAGGAACCAGTAGACGGCGCTCGTCACGCGCCCGAGCGGGCCGTCGAGGAACTCCCGGGACTGAGCGCTCATGCGCGGCTCCTTCGCATCTAGGGCCGGGTCGGGCCGCGGCCCACGATACGGCTGTCGTCCGTCCATGGGGGCGTCTCGTCACGGACGAGGTCGATCTCGAGGAGCGTCACGCCGTGGCGGCCGATGGTCAGGTCGAGCTCGATGCGCCCGTCCACGACCGGCAGGGACGACGCCCGGCGCGCCGGCTCGGACGCCTCGTGCAGCGTGTCGAGCTGGCGGGACGACGGCGACGCCGGCCGCCCCATCTCGCGCCACGCGGCCCAGGAGTTGCCCGCGGTCTCGTCCACGTCGGAACGCAGGACGAAGGCCCGGGGCGAGCCCACGCCGTCGGGCACAGGCGAGGCCACCGGGACGCTCAGCGCGAGCGTGTGCGACTCCGGCTCGGCCGGGTCGTCCGTGCCGCCCACGGGCTGCCAGGCCAGGATCGTCACGCGGCCGGAGGCCGGGTCGCGGGTGACGAGGTGGTCGTCGCCGCGGGCGAGCACGTCGGGGCCCATCCGCGCCATGAAGGCGTAGAGGTGGAAGGTGGGCTTGCGCACCTGGCGGTGCGTGAGCATGCCGAAACCACCGTGGAACAGCGTCGTGGGGACGTTCTCCTCCTCGAAGACGTCGCAGAACGTCCAGTAGGAGAACGAGTCGACGTGGGCGCCACCACCCGCGAGGACGGGCGCGAGGTAGGCGGCGTTGTAGGCGGTGTCGTGCACGGGGTTGTCGGGCCGGTAGCTCGTGTTGAACTCCGTGATGTGCACGGGCACGCCTTCGAGCCGGGTGCCCGCGAGCAGACGCCGCGGCGTGGCGAACTGGTCCAGGAGCGACTGCGCCGGCATGAGCGTCTGGTAGACGCCGAACGGGACGTGCTCCGCGGGCCCGGACGTGTAGGCATGACAGGAGACGAAGTCGACGGGGAGGTCGCGGGCGGTGACGAACTCGACGAACGGCTCCCACCAGTCGTCCGCACCGGGGGACAGGGAAGGGCCGCCCACCTGGAGCGACGCGTCCACGTCCTTGACCGCCAGAGCCGACGCCTCGTACAGGCGCAGGTACTCCTTCTGGTCCGCACCGGCCCAGAAGTGGGTGAGGTTCGGCTCGTTCCACACCTCGACCGGCCACGTGCGGACCTCCTCGAGGCCGTACCTGTCGACGAGGTGGGTGAGCACGGCGCGGACAAGGTCCGCCCACTCGGTGTGGTCCCGCGGCGGAGTCACGTTGCCCTTCCACCAGAAGACCGTCTGGTCGCCCGAGGCCAGGCCGGACGGCATGAACCCCAGCTCCAGGAACGGCTTGATGCCGAGGCTCAGGTAGGCGTCCACCACCTGGTCCACGTAGGTGAAGGCGTAGCGGGTGCCGCGGTGGCCGGCCTTGTCGTACGGACGGTGCACGCCCACGTCGTCGGAGAGGAGTCCGTGGCCGCGGATGTAGCGGAACCCGATCTCGCGCTGCACCAGCGCCAGGGAGTCCTGGTAGTCCTTGCGCAGGGCGAGGTTGAAACGGCCCGTGCCGACACAGGAACGCCAGGCGTCGCTCAAGGTGCTGGTGGGGTGGGCGGGCACGACGGTGCGCACGGGGCGGGGCTCCTCGGTCGAGACGATGGTGAGACAGCCCGGGCGTGGGACAGGGGGGCACCCTGTCCCACGCCCGGAGGTGGGTCAGCCGGCCAGGCCGGCTGCCGCGTTGGCGCGGTCCACGTACTCCTGCATGCCGGCGCCCTCGAGCTCCGCCACGTAGGCGTCCCACTCGGACATCGGGCGGTCACCCAGGATGAACTTGGCCGTGTTCTGGGACACGATGTCCTGGAGGGCCGTCTGCTGCAGGCCCGCCATCTCCTGGTCGACCTCGGAGTAGGCCACCGTCGGCGGGATCGGGAGCTCCTCCTTGACGGCGTTCATGCCGTCGATGAACTCCACGACCTCGTCGCTCAGCATGGACTTGTCGAGCTCGGCGGTCGAGCCGTGGGCGATGCTCCACACGCCGTTGTAGTAGCCGAAATCGGCGTTGAGCAGCTTCGGCGCGTCGGGGTCGCCGAGGCTGCCCCACTTGATGTCGTCGAGGAGGACGCGCTTGTCGCCCTCACGCGTGAAGGTCTCGCCCTCGACGCCCCACTTGGCGAACTCCAGGCCCTCGTCCGAGTAGTACATCCAGTCGACGTACTGCAGCATCGCCAGGAGGTGGTCCGACTCGGCGACCTCGGCCGAGAACATCAGGCCGGACTCGCGGCGCGTGCCGCCGGAGATGAAGTCGCCGGCGGGACCGCCGGGGACCACGATCTGCTTGAGGACGGCACCCTCGACACCCGACTCCTCGAGGGCGGCCCGGTACTCGTTGATGACCTGGTCGTTGGTGGCGATGGCAGCGACCTGGCCGGAGCCGATCTTGGCCGTGGCCTGCTCGTCCTCCTGCGTGACCGCCTCGGGGTCGAGGAGGCCGTCGGTCACCAGCCCGTTGAAGTACTCGACGAGCGACTTGTACTCGTCGGACGCACCGGCGTAGACGTAGGTCTCCTCGTCGGCGTTCCACTGCAGGCCGAGGCCGTAGCCCCAGCCGGCGACGGTGCCGAAGTTCGGGCCTGCGGTCTGGAGGGTGGCCTCGATCGGGCCGTTGATCGACCAGCGGTCGGTCATCGGGTAGGCGAGGTCGGGGTTCTGCTCCTTGATGACCGCGAGCTGCTCCGCGAACTCCTCGTAGGTCTTCGGGTGGTCGAGGTCCGCCTTGTCCCAGAGGTCCTGGCGGATCGCGATCGAGTACTGGGGCTTGGCCGCCTCGTGGATGCCCGGGATCATGTAGAACTTGCCGTCGGCCTGCTTCTGGGCGTCGAACTCCTCCTGGAGGTCCCAGTCCTCGATCTTCTGCTGCAGGTTCGGCATGTACTCGAGGTAGTCCGAGATCGGCAGCAGGGCGCCACCACCGATGAACTGCACCTCGTCGCCGGGGTAGGTGACGGGCATGATCTCCGGGGCGTCGCCCGAGTTGATCAGCACCGCGCGCTTCTGGGCGAGGTCCGCCAGCGGCACGTTCTCGAACTCGAAGGTGACGTTGTTGTCCTCCTCGAGGTGCTTGACGATCGACCAGTCGGCCTTGAACGGGTAGTTCGGGTGGTCGCGGTACAGCAGGCTGAACTGCACCGGCTCGCTCGCGACGAAGGTCTCGCCGGCCGCGTAGTCCTCCATGTAGCCCACCTGCGAGGCCAGGTCGATGGCGCCCGCCTCGGTCTCTTCCTCGGTGCCGCCTGTGCTGCACGCCGTCAGCGTGAGCATCAGGGCGGTCGCCGCGAAGCCCGCGACGGCCCTGGTTCGGGTGATCCTCATTGTTCTTCCTCCGGTGTGGTGAACGTCGTCGTTCTGGACGTCAGTGGAACGGGATGTCGTGCCCGGCGGCGGATGCCTCCGGGCGGCGTGGCGCTCAGCCCTTGACGGAGCCGAGCATCACGCCCGTCACGAAGTACTTCTGGACGAAGGGGTAGATGGCGATGATCGGGATGACGGTGAGCAGCATCGCCACCGCCTGCAGGTTCGCCCCGATCTGGACGGCCTCCATACCGGACTCCTGCCCGGCGCCCGAGGCCGCCGCGAGCAGGTTGCGCAGGTAGAGGGTCACTGGCTGCAGGTCTGGGTCGCTGAGGTACAGGAAGGCCGGGAACCAGGAGTTCCAGAAGCTCACGGCGTAGAAGAGGATCATCGTGGCGACGACGGCCTTCGACAGCGGCAGCACGACGCGCAGGAAGATCCCGTAGGTGGTGAGACCGTCGATGGCCGCGGCCTCCTCCAGCTCGGCCGGGAAGTTCTCGAAGAAGGACTTCATGACGAGGAGGTTGAAGGCGCTGATCGCGTTCGGGACCACGATGGCCCAGATGGTGTTCTTCCACCCCAGCTCGGAGATGAGCAGGTAGTTCGGGATGAGGCCGCCGTTGAAGAACATCGTCACGACGAGCATGCCGACGAAGAACGCCCGGCCCTTGAGGTGCCGCTTCGAGAGGGCGTACGCGAACGTGGTGGTGATCACCATGGAGATCGCGGTCGCCACGACGGTGTAGACCACGGTGTTGCCGTAGTTGGTCCAGAACCGCTCGTCGTGGAACACCCAGTCGAACGTCGTCAGGTTGAACCCTCTCGGCCAGAGGTTCACCTCGCCGGCCAGGATGTAGCCCTGCGAGCTGAACGCCTTGGCGACCAGGTTGACGAACGGGTAGAGCGTGACGAAGCAGATCGTCACGAGCACCACAGCGTTGACGACCCGGAAGATCGTGTACGCCGGCGTGTCCTTGATCGTCGTCGTGACGGCCCGGACGGCACTGATGTCGGGGACGGGGTTCGTGGTCACCACAGCGAGGCTCCAACCAGACGCTTCGAGACGGCGTTGGCCGACAGGACGAGGACGAGGCCGATGAGCGCCTCGAACAGGCCGATCGCGGCCGCGTAGGAGAAGCTGCCGCTCGTGAGGCCGACGCGGTACAGGTAGGTGGAGATGACGTCCGCCGTCGAGTAGGTCAGCGGGTTGTACATCAGCAGGACCTTCTCGAAACCGACGGCCAGGAACGTGCCGATGTTGAGGATGAGCAGCACCACGATCGTGGGCCGCATGCCGGGCAGCGTGATGTGCCAGGTCTGCTGCCAGCGGTTGGCGCCGTCGATACGGGCCGCCTCGTAGAGCTGGTCGTCGATCGTGGTGAGCGCCGCGAGGTAGAGGATCGTGCCGAAGCCGACCGTCTGCCACACCTCGGACGACACGTAGATGGTGCGGAACCACTCCGCCCGCTGGACGAAGGCGACCGGCTCGAGGCCCAGCGACTCCAGCACCTGGTTCACGGTGCCGTTGAGGGACGTGAGCTGGAAGACGAAGCCCACCACGATCACGACCGACATGAAGTGCGGCAGGTACGTGATCGTCTGCACCGCCTTCTTGAACCGGCGGGACCGCAGCTCGTTGAGCATGAGCGCGAGCAGGATCGGGAGCGGGAAGACGACCAGCAGGGTGAGCCCGCCGAGGATGACCGTGTTCGTGAACACCCGCCAGAAGGTGGGGTCCTCCAGGAACATCTGGACGTACCGCAGGCCGACCCACTCGTCACCGAAGACGGAACCGCCCGGGCGGAACCGGCGGAACGCGATCACGTTGCCGAGCATCGGTACGTACCGGAAGATCACCAGCCACAGGACCGGCACCAGCAGGAACGTGTAGAGCCGCCAGTCCCGGCGCAGGGCGAGAGACCAGGTGCTCCGGCCGTCAGGGCGCTGCCCTGCGCGGGCGGTCACCGGCTGGGCGACCACGGGCTGCGCAGCCGGCTCGTCGCCCGGCGCAACCTCCGCCTCGGGCGGCGAGGGTGTTCCCCTTGCCATCGATTGTCCTTCCCGCCACGACCTCGTGCGGCCCCCGCAGCGATGCGGGATCGGCCTCCACGACGTCGTGAAGATCTCGAAACTATCGGCTTCGAAACCGATATCTATTAACCGGGACAGTAGGGTCCGGGTACGGGAGCGTCAAGACGAGGTCGGCTTGTTGGGGGTTACAAAACGATATCGGTCCGGGTTGGCCCCATAATTTGATCGAGGATCAGTACCTGTGCGCCGCCGCCGGAGGCGTACGCTGTGACGAAAGTTGCGAAGGGTGACCAACCATGACCGAGGCCAGTGCTGCCGCAGATCCCGTCCCTGACCAGGGCACGGAGGTGACGCCGCAGCGTGCGGCGGGACTGGCACTGCCGGGCGTGGCCTCGCCGGTCACCCGCTCCGCGACCATCGCCGAGATCGCCCGCGAGCTCGGGGTGTCCGTGCCCACCGTCTCGAAGGTGCTCAACGGGCGCAACGACGTGGCGGCCCGCACGCGGGAGCGCGTCGAGGAGGCCCTCGAGCGCCACCAGTACCGGCGGCGCCGGTCAGGAGTGGTGCCCGAGGGCACCGGCCTGGTCGACCTCGTGTTCCACCGGCTCGGCTCCGCGTGGTCGATGGAGATCATCCGCGGCGTGGAGGCCGCGGCGGCCGAGGCCCGGATCAGCGTGATCCTCTCCGAGCTCGGGGGGAAGCACCGCCCGCCGCAGACGTGGCTCGACACGACGATCGCGCGTCCGCCGCTCGGCGTCCTGCTCGTGGCCGCCAACCTCACGCCGGCGCAGCACCAGCTGCTCGACCGTCGTGCCATCCCCTATGTCGTCATCGACACCGACGGGGAGCCGCCCGCGGACGTCGCCGCCGTCGGCTCGGACAACTGGAACGGCGGCCTCGTCGCCGTGCGCCACCTGCTGGGGCTGGGGCACCGGCGGATCGCCGTCATCACCGGCCCGGAGGACATGCTCTGCAGCCGGGCACGGGTCGACGGCGCACGCTCCGCCCACGAGGAGGCGCGCGTCCCCTTCGACCCGTCGCTCGTCCGGAGCGGCAACTTCTACGTCGAGGCGGGGTTCGAGCACGGGTACGACCTGCTCTCGGGGCCGGACCGGCCCACCGCGATCTTCGCCGGGTCCGACATGCAGGCCCTCGGGGTGCTCCGCGCCGCCCGCGAGCTGGGTCTGCGGGTCCCTCAGGATGTCTCCGTCGTGGGGTACGACGACCTTCCCCTGGTGAGCTGGGTGGGGCCCGCCCTCACGACCGTGCGGCAGCCCTTGTCCGAGATGGGGTCCGCCGCCACGCGGATCCTCCTCGACCTCGTGCGCGGCCGCGAGCCGCAGGTGCGGCGGCTGTCGCTCGCGACCGAGCTGGTGGTCCGGGAGTCGACGGCCCCGCCGGCCGCCCCCGTGCGGAGGTAGGCCGGCGGGAGTCGCGGCGTCAGAGGGCTCGCGCGTGGGCCACCAGGCGGTCGAACGCCGCGTCGAGCTCCGGGTCGGCCACCTGCGCCCCCGGGTGCGCGTCGAACCACTCGATCTGCTCCACCGCACCCTGGTCGTACGTGATGGTGGTCCCGAACTCGGGCACGAGCGCCTTCACCTTGGCGGCGTCGAACACCATGGAGTGCGCCTTGTCGCCCAGCAGGCCGGGGCCGACCTCGGGCAGCACGCGCGCGATCGTCTCCGACGCCACGTGCACCAGCTCGGGCTCCGGCACGCCCGCAGCCGCCCCGAGCCACCGGTAGATCTGGTCCCACGTGGGCGCATGGGTGCCCGTGACGTGGAACATGTCGCCCACCGCGAAGGGGTTGCCCAGGAGCCCCACGAAGCCGACGGCGAAGTCGTCGGTGTGCGTGAGCGTCCACAGCGAGCTGCCGTCGCCGTGCACGACGACCGGCCTGCCCGCCCGCATCCGCGCCACGTCGGTCCACGCGCCCGTGGTGGGCAGCAGGGTGCGGTCGTACGTGTGCGACGGCCGCACGATCGTGGCCGGGAAGCCGTTCTCCCGCAGCTCCCGCACCAGCAGGTCCTCGCAGGCGATCTTGTCGCGCGAATACTGCCAGAAGGGGTTGTGCAGCGGCGTCGACTCAGTCACCGGCAGCCTCGCCGGCGGCGTCTGGTACGCGGACGCCGACGAGATGAACACGTACTGGCCGGTCCGCCCGGAGAACTGCGCCACGTCGCGCGCCACGTGGTCGGGGGTGAACGCCCGGAACTGGGCCACCACGTCGAACTCGCGGTCGCCCAGGGCCGCGGCCACCGCGTCGCCGTCGCTCGCGTCGGCGGTGAGGGTCTCCACCTCGCCGGGTAGCGGACGGGTCGTGGAGCGGCCGCGGTTCAACACCGTCACGCGGTGCCCGAGCCGCACCGCCCGGGCCACGCTCGCCGCGCTGATGATGCCGCTGCCGCCGATGAACAGGATGCTCTTCGCTGAAGCCATGCGGCCATGGTGCCACCCGCCGAATCGTTTCGGGAGTGCCGAGAACGAAAGGGGTCACCTCCCGTACGGGAGGTGACCCCTTTCGTCGTCGGGCACCCAGGGGGCCCCGGCTGCCGGCTACGCGCCCGCGGCCATCTCGCCCGTGGGCGGGGCGTCGCGCGGCGCGAGACCGGCGCCGGCCGGGACCGACTGCGGCTCGACCGCGTGGCCGTAGTCCGGCTTCGGCACGCCCTTGATCTTGAACTCGCCGAGGATGCCCTCGCCCTCGCCGTCGATCACGACCAGCTGACCCGGCTTCAGGTCGCCGAACAGGATCTTCTCGCTCAGCACGTCCTCGATCTCGCGCTGGATCGCCCGCTTGAGGGGGCGCGCACCGAGGACCGGGTCGTAGCCCTTCTCGGCGAGCAGCTTCTTCGCGGCGGTCGTGAGCTCGATGCCCATGTCCTTGTCGCGGAGACGCTTGTCCAGCTTCGCGATCTCCAGGTCGACGATCTGGATGATCTCGTCCTGGGACAGCTGCGGGAAGACCACCGTGTCGTCGACCCGGTTGAGGAACTCAGGCCGGAAGTGCTGCTTGAGCTCGTCGTTGACCTTCGCCTTCATGCGCTCGTACGACGTCACCAGGTCGCCGCCGGCGTTGAAGCCGGTCTGGAGGCCCTTGGCGATGTCCCGGGTGCCGAGGTTCGTGGTCATGATGATGACGGTGTTCTTGAAGTCGACCACCCGGCCCTGCGAGTCGGTCAGGCGACCGTCCTCGAGGACCTGGAGCAGCGAGTTGAAGATGTCCGCGTGGGCCTTCTCCACCTCGTCGAACAGGACCACGGAGAACGGCTTGCGCCGCACCTTCTCGGTGAGCTGACCGCCCTCGTCGTAGCCGACGTAGCCAGGAGGCGAGCCGAACAGCCGCGAGACCGTGTGCTTCTCCGAGAACTCCGACATGTCGAGCTGGATCAGCGCGTTCTCGTCCCCGAAGAGGAACTCGGCGAGCGCCTTGGCCAGCTCGGTCTTGCCGACACCCGTGGGGCCCGCGAAGATGAACGACCCACCGGGGCGCTTCGGGTCCTTGAGGCCGGCCCGCGTACGGCGGATGGCCTGCGAGAGCGCCTTGATGGCGGTCTCCTGACCGACGACGCGCTTGTGCAGCTCGTCCTCCATGTGGAGCAGCCGCGAGGACTCCTCCTCGGTGAGCTTGATGACCGGGATGCCCGTGGACATCGCCAGCACCTCGGCGATGAGCTCCTCGTCCACCTCGGCGACGGAGTCGAGGTCGCCCGACTTCCAGGCCTTCTCCTTGTCGGCCCGGAGCTGCGTGAGCTGCTTCTCCTTGTCACGCAGGCCGGCGGCCTTCTCGAAGTCCTGCTCGTCGATCGCGGACTCCTTCTCGCGCCGCGCCTCGGCGATGCGCTCGTCCAGGACCTTGAGCTCCGGCGGCGCCGTCATACGACGGATCCGCAGGCGCGCACCGGCCTCGTCGATCAGGTCGATCGCCTTGTCCGGGAGGAACCGGTCGTTGATGTACCGGTCGGCGAGCGTGGCCGCGGAGACCAGCGCGGTGTCCGTGATGGACACGCGGTGGTGCGCCTCGTAGCGGTCGCGCAGGCCCTTGAGGATCTCGATGGCGTGCTCGAGCGACGGCTCGGCCACCTGGATCGGCTGGAAGCGACGCTCCAGGGCCGGGTCCTTCTCGACGTACTTGCGGTACTCGTCGAGCGTGGTGGCGCCGATGGTCTGCAGCTCGCCACGAGCCAGCATCGGCTTGAGGATCGACGCCGCGTCGATCGCGCCCTCGGCAGCGCCTGCCCCGACGAGGGTGTGGATCTCGTCGATGAACAGGATGATGTCGCCGCGGGTGCGGATCTCCTTGAGCACCTTCTTGAGGCGCTCCTCGAAGTCACCGCGGTAGCGGGAGCCGGCCACGAGGGCGCCGAGGTCCAGCGTGTAGAGCTGCTTGTCCTTGAGCGTCTCGGGAACATCCCCGCGCACGATGTCCTGTGCCAGGCCCTCCACCACGGCCGTCTTGCCGACGCCGGGCTCGCCGATCAGCACCGGGTTGTTCTTGGTGCGGCGCGACAGCACCTGCATGACCCGCTCGATCTCCTGCGTGCGACCGATGACGGGGTCGAGCTTGCCTTCGCGGGCGGCCTGGGTGAGGTTCCGGCCGAACTGGTCGAGCACGGCCGAGCCCGCGGGCTGACCCTCCTGGGGACCGCCCGTGGCGACCGGCTCCTTGCCCTGGTATCCGGACAGGAGCTGGATGACCTGCTGACGCACCTTGTTCAGGTCCGCGCCCATCTTGGTGAGCACCTGGGCGGCCACGCCCTCACCCTCGCGGATGAGGCCGAGCAGGATGTGCTCGGTACCGATGTAGTTGTGCCCCAGCTGCAGCGCCTCGCGGAGCGACAGCTCCAGCACCTTCTTGGCGCGCGGCGTGAACGGGATATGGCCGCTGGGCGCCTGCTGACCCTCACCGATGATCTCGGTGACCTGGGTACGCACGCCGTCCAGCGAGATGCCGAGCGACTCCAGGGCCTTGGCGGCCACGCCCTCGCCCTCGTGGATGAGGCCGAGGAGGATGTGCTCGGTACCGATGTAGTTGTGGTTGAGCATCCGCGCCTCTTCTTGGGCGAGGACGACGACCCGACGGGCTCGATCCGTAAATCTCTCGAACATGTGCTGCTCCCTCACGAGCGGCGTTACCTTCACCGGCATCTGTATCCGGCGTACCAGGCCTGACCGCATCGACTCTATGCGCTCCCAACGTGCCCATGGGCCGAGTCATGCCCTTGTTCGCCAGGGGCGTGACAATCCGCGCGCCGGTCGTTGACCGTAGGCGCTGCACAAGGCAGGCTCGTGCAAGACCCGAACGGGCGCTCGCACGGAGCGTCCGTGCCCATCGGCACCCGGGGAGGTGGCATGCCGGAGGAGTCCCCCGAGTCCTGGGAGCAGATCGTCGCGCGCTTCGCTCGTTTCTCCGGAGTCGTCGGAGAGGTCCACGACCCGCTCACGTGGGGCCTCGACCTCGAGGAGGAGACGGTCACGGGCGTCTCCGACGGCCAGGACCCCACCGAGGAGCGTTTCCTGCGCGCCTATCGCACGTTCTCGGGCGAGGCGCTGGAGGTCGAGACGCTCCGCGTCCCGGCCACGGAGGCGCAGGTCGAGGACATCGTGCGCGCCGCGTGCAGCGGCGCGCTCGCCGCCCCCCTGCACGCCGACGTGGACACGGACACACCCGACCCTGCCGACTTCGCCGAGGCGTACCAGGACTACCGCAGCGCCATGCGCGCCATCGTCGCCGAGGTGGACGAGGTGCCGTGCGAGTCGCGGGAGTTCGTCGTCGACGGCGCGGCGCAGCAGTGCCTGCGCGTCACCGTCCGCGACGTCACGGCCCTCTACACCTCGGCGGCCGACCGGGCCCTCGTCGTGACCGGGCCCGCCGACCTCGTGGACCGGGTGGACGTGGTGACGCGGCCCATCCGGAACCTGCTGCACGGCGACGACGGGCCGCGATTCTGAACCCGGCGGGGCAGGGAGACCGGGCGGCGCACGTCGTCGACCCTGACCACGCCTACGATGCGGCAGGAGGCCCTCGCAGAGCGTCGCGGGCTCGCCCCGGAGCAGAAGGCAGGTGGAGCACATGCACGGCATCGTCGTCGGTGTGAACGGTTCGGCCGAGTCGGACCAGGCGCTGGACTGGGCCCTTCGGGAGGCCGCTTCCCGGGGGGTTCCCCTGACCGCGGTCATGGCCTGGAAGCCCGGCTCGCGTGCCACCGAGCCGGCCCAGTTCGAGCAGGCCTCCGAGCGCAAGCACGACGAGTGCCTGACGCAGCTCGACCTGGCGCTGGCGCGCACGGGAGTCGACGTCGCGGCGCAGATCCAGCTCGTCGAGGGCCCCGCGACCGAGACCCTGCTGACCGCCCAGGAGGGCGCAGACATGCTGGTCCTCGGACGGCGCAGCCTCGGGCGCGTCGGGCGCCTCGTCCTCGGTTCCACCTCGTCGGCGATCGTGGAGAGCGCCACCAGCCCGGTCACGGTCGTGCGCCGCACCGAGGTGCCCGACGCCGGTCGCTCGCCTTCGGGGGAGATCTCGCCCGGGGCGGGGGTCGCCCTGGAGTCGGGGAGCGCAGAGCCGGGGGGCACCGCGGAGGACTCCCCGGCGGCCGAGGCCGGCGCGCCGCGGGTCGTCGTGGGCATCGACACGTCGGAGCCGAGCATCGCGGCGCTGCGGCACGGCGCGGAGGTCGCGAGCCGTCTCGGCGGCGTCCTCGACGCCGTGTTCGCCTGGCAGATCACGACGCTGGCGCCGCTCCCCGGGTCCTGGGGCTGGGCGCCGCCGCTGGACGAGTACGAGCGGTTCGCGGCCGGCGCGCTCGACGCAGCCGTGGCCCAGGCCGGGCTCGACCTCCCGGCGGACCGCGTCCTGCGCCGTGTGGTCCACGGCCCCGCCACCGGCAGCCTCGTGGAGGCGTCGCGTGGAGCGGAGCGGCTCGTCGTCGGCAACCGCGGGCTCGGCGGCTTCGACCGTCTGCTGCTCGGGTCCACCAGCCGGCAGGCGCTCGAGTACGCGCACTGCCCGGTGACCGTCGTGCGCTCCGAAGGGTGATATCGATCCCGCAGGGTGCTCGGGCGAACCATGTCGCGGCAGGCCGCCGGTAGGATCTGGCCACCGCGGTCCGGCCCTGGGCCGCCCGTCTCGAGCCACCCCGCCGGCCGGCCGCCGGCCGCACCACCGGAGGAATCGTGAAGCGATCCGTCGCGCCGTCGCCGCAGGTCGCACGTCTGTCCGCCCGACCGGTCGGCCGTCTGCGCCGGTGGTCGACCGTGAGCGCCGCGCTGCTCGCGAGCGTGCTCGCCGTCGCCCTGCCGGCTGCGCCCGCGGCGGCCGAGGACCGGATCCTTGAGGTCACCGCCGACGGCGTTCGGTTCGTCTCGGACAACCAGCGGGTGGACATCACGTACACGGTGTTCGACAGCAACTTCAACTGGCTCGCGAACTACCGGGACTCGGTCCCCGGCAGCGG
The DNA here is from genome assembly GCF_003946865.1 of Antribacter gilvus. Taxonomy (GTDB): domain Bacteria; phylum Actinomycetota; class Actinomycetes; order Actinomycetales; family Cellulomonadaceae; genus Antribacter; species Antribacter gilvus. Next base: position 349,794 of record NZ_QXTH01000001.1, on the reverse strand, counting down.
GCGCAACGAGATGTTCGTCGCCTTCGACGAGGCAAAGTCCGACTATCCCGACGGATACTGCGTCACGAACGTGTGGGTCGAGGACGCCGGGTCGTGGCAGGGGTGGGCCCAGCACGCCAAGTGCTTCAAGCCCGAGAAGGAAGAGTCGCAGCCCACCCCGACGCCCGCCCCGCCCGCCCCTGCGCCCGCTCCGCCGGCGCCGCCGGCCCCTGAGCCGCCTGCTCCCGCACCAGCCCCTACCAAGGCCGCCCCCAAGCCCGCGCCGGCACCCAGCCCCGCGCCGTCGGACACCCCGAGCCCGACCCCGTCGGACACGCCTACGCCCAGCGCCACGCCGTCGGCCTCCCCGTCGCCCAGCCTGAAGTCGCCGCTCGCGGGCGCGCACGCCGACAAGAACCCGCCGCCTCCGGTCCCTGCCGACGACGACCCCATAGCCGCGGGTCTCGGGTGGATCGCCGTCCTCTTCAGCGGGCTCCTCGTGTCCGCCGGCGGCTGGCTGCTGATCGCCCGGGTCCGGGGGCAGTAGCCGCGCGGCTCGGCAAGACTGGGAGCATGACCGGCCCCGAGCGAGCCCGCCCCGCAGGACTGGTGCTGACGCCGGGCGCCGGGGCCGGGCGCGACCACCACACCCTCGTCGCGGTCGAGGACGCGGTGGCCGCCCTCGATCCGGCGGTCCCGACGCTCCGCCTCGACTTCCCGTACCGGATCGCGGGGAAGCGGATGCCGGACCGCGCACCGGTGGCGGTGGCCCACCTCGGGGAACAGGTGGGCGCCTGGGCCGCCGAGCTGGGCGTCGAGCCGGGCCGGCTGCTCCTCGGCGGCAGGTCCTACGGCGGGCGCATGTGCTCGCTCGCGGTGGCGGAGGGGCTGCCCGCCGCGGGGCTCGTCCTGCTCAGCTACCCGCTGCACCCGCCGGGCAGGCCGGAGAAGCTGCGCGTCGAGCACTTCCCCCAGCTTCAGGTACCGGTGCTCCTCGTCTCCGGCACCACGGACCCGTTCGGCACGCCCGAGGAGCTGGCCCGGCACACCGCCGCGATCCCGGGCCCGGTGACCACCGTGCACCTGCCCGGCGCCCACGACCTCCGCGGCCGGGACGACGACGTCGCGCAGGCCGTCGCGAAGTGGGTCGCGGCGCTGACGTGAGTGGAACCGCCGAACCGGCGGAAGACTTACTTGCCCGGGGGCTGCTCCGGGTACTCGGCCGGGGCCATCTCCAGCTCGATCGCGATCTCGTGACGGCCGGCGAGGACGTTCGCGCGGTTCTCGTCCCGCTGCCGCAGGGCGTCCTGCTGCAGCTCGGGGCTCAGGTGGTCCCAGTAGAGCAGCCCGTCGAGGTGCTGCGTCTCGTGGATGAAGCACCTCGCGAGATAGCCCGTGGCCGTGAGCTGCAGCGGCCCGCCGTGCTGGTCCACCCCGCGCACCGTGGCACCGCCCGGCCGCTCGAGCGGCTCGAAGGCACCCGGCACGGAGAGGCAGCCCTCCTCCTCGACCTCGGGCTCGGCCTCGAGGTCGACCTCGAGCTCCGGGTTCACCACGTGACCCACGTGCCGGTCGCCGTTCTCGTCCGTGAGGTCGTAGACGAAGACGCGCAGGTCGGAGCCCACCTGGGTCGCCGCCAGACCCACGCCCTCGGCCACCTCCATGGTGGTGAACATGTCGTCGATCAGCCGGGCGAGCTCAGGGGTGGAGAACTCGGTGACACGGCGCGTGGGGGTATGGAGCACGGGCTCGCCGATCTCGGTGATGCGCAGCGGTCGCCCGCGCAGCACCTCCGGGGCGATCGCGGGGTAGTCCTCCACGGGCTCGCCCAGCAGATAGGTCACAGGCTTGCGCTTGCCGAAGCTCCACATGGGACACGAGATTAGCCGCCGTCCGCGGCGTCCGTGTGCCGGTGACGGCCGCCCGGGCCATGGTGGGACGAGGAGGTGGTGCGCGTGCCGGCCGACGGGACCAGCAGGCCCGGCGCCCAGGAGTGGGTGCCGCCCGACGCCGACGTGGAGCGGCTCACCGAGGCGGCGCACGCCTGCCGTGGCTGCGAGCTCTGGGCCGGGGCCACGCAGGTGGTGTTCTCGGCCGGGCCGCCCGACGCACGGATCGCGCTGGTCGGCGAGCAGCCCGGCGACCGCGAGGACCTCGAGGGCGAGCCGTTCGTGGGCCCGGCAGGGCGGGTGCTGGGGGAGGCGCTCGGCGCGGCAGGCCTGTCCCCCGACGACGTGTACGTGACCAACGCCGTCAAGCACTTCCGGTTCGAGCAGCGCGGCAAGCGGCGCCTCCACAAGACGCCGGACGTGGCCCACATCCGTGCGTGCCTGCCCTGGCTCGCGGCCGAGCTGGCGGTGGTTCGGCCGCGCGTCGTCGTCGCGCTGGGCGCCACCGCCGGGCGAGCCGTGCTGGGGCGCACCGTCCGGATCGGGGCCGAGCGCGGCCGGGTGCTCGACGGCGAGACGGTGCCCGGCCCCGGAGCCGACGACGGCTACGCGCCCGGCGTGGTGCTCACGACGCATCCCTCGGCCCTGCTGCGCCTCCGCGAGAGCGCCGACCGCGAGGCAGCGATGACTGCCCTGGTCGCCGACCTCGCCGTGGCGGGTGAGGCCGCGGGGCGGTGAGACCGCGACGCCCCGGCGCCGAGTGCCGGCGCCGTGGGCCTCATGCCGGGAGGTCCGCGCCGTCCGAGGGCCACCGACGGTGACGTTCGGCTGACGAGCAGCACCGCGAGGCCCCACCCGGCCAGGGCACCGACCGCGTACCAGGGCAGGTCCGGGGCGTTGAACGTGGAACCGAGCACGAGCCGGGCCAGCAGGTGCTCCGAGAGCGCCGCCGGCACCCCCGTGAGCTGGAACAGCTCGACGGCGACACTGATCGCGAGGGCGACGACGGCCGCCCCGACCGGGCGCGTCCGCGGGGCCACCACGAGGACCAGCCAGACGAGGAGCACCGTGTACAGGGCGTCCCCGGCGAACTTCGCGAGGTCGCCGGTGAGGGCCGCGCGGACGCCGAGGCCTGCGGCGACGGTAAGGACCGCGGCGACCGCGGCTCGGGTCCGGACAGCGCGTGGCACGGGTCGCCGGGTGGGATCCATGGCCGCATCCTGTCAGACGGCCTGGCGGCCCTCGGAAGTGTCGGAGGTGCTCGCTAGCATCGCGAACATGGCCTCCTACCGGCTCGCTGAGCTGACCCCCGACAACATCGGCGAGGCGTTGCGACTGGAGGTGGGGCCAGGTCAGGACACCTTTGTGGCGTCCGTCGCCGACTCGCTGGCCCACGCGTACGTGTCGCCGTCGGCGTGGCCCCGGCTGGTGTACGACGGCGACGCGGTGGTCGGCTTCGTGATGGCCAACTTCGAGCCGTACCACGAGATCGAGGAGCTCCAGTGCGGCATCTGGCGGCTCCTCGTCGCCGCCCACGCGCAGGGCCGCGGCGTCGGCCGCTTCGCCGTCGAGGCTGTCGCCACCGAAGCCCGGCGGCGCGGGCAGTCCCGGATCACCGTGCTCTGGGTGCCCGGCGAGGGCGGCCCGCAGGACTTCTACGAGCGGATGGGGTTCACGATCACGGGCAAGCTGTTCGGCCAGGTCGTGGGGGCGAAGCAGATCTAGGTGGCCGCGCGCACCCCGCGCTACCGCCGACCAGGTGGTTGTTCCCCCTTTGAGGCCGGGACGGGGAACAGTTACCTGGTCGGCGGCCGACTGGCTTGGCAAGGACATTGGCGTCGAGGAAGACAATCGGCAGCAGATCAGTCGTCACCGAGCAGGTCCGCCTCGATGTCGTCGATGCTCGCCTCCGACGTGGGCGCCGTCGATCGCCTGAACGGGGGCGAGGAGCGCGAGTGGGACGGGAGGATCACTCCCCATACGTTCCGACAGACGGTCGGGACCGCCGTCGAGACCACCGGAGCATCCTGGAGCGGTTCGCCGCGTCATAGTGGTGAGTTCCTGGTGAGCCAGCACCATGTAACACAAACAGCGAGGCCCGGAATCCGCAGGATTCCGGGCCTTTCTGAGCCGCCTGTGGGAATCGAACCCACGACCTTCTCATTACGAGAGCGACCAGTGGTCCGGCGGGCGGTTCGCATCGGCATGACTCCGCGTGCATGGCGTGCATCTCGACCACGGGTTTTCGATCCGGGGGTGCGCCGGGGGTGCACGGTTCGCGAGCGGGTTGTGGGCTGTGCCCATGGGTGGGGTCCTCGGTCCCCGTCTCCCTCCGGCCCTCGGCGCGGGGCCGTCTCGCACACGGGTTCTGCCGTCATGTCTACCCCTGGGCCTCGACCTCGGAGCCCGCAGCTGCAAGCCCTGGTCCGGCCCAGGGGTAGACATGCCGGCGGGTTCCGTGTGAGGCTCCGCGTCGGTCGAGGGCCGGAGGGAGACGGGGACCGATCCCCTGTCTCTTTTCGGTTCCGGTTGACCCCCGGCGGGCTGTAGTTCGGTGAGAACGGAAGATCGTGTGACGGCTTCGAGACTGGAGTACTGGTCTCGGGGCCGTCTTCGTCGTTCTCGTGTTCGGCTCGCCGGGTGGGGTGCGACGGGGTGCGCGGAGGCGCTTGCGCCGGAGCGCGGGGCCCTGTCGCGGGGCCCCGCCCGGGCGGGCCGTACGCGCGGCGAAGCCGCGCCTTGAACCAGTAAGGAAACTCCTCACGGCCGGTCCGGACTGCGGGCAAAGGGTTCAACTGCGGTGTACTACCGGCGTATGGTGTTCTAGGACGCCAACCCGAGGAACAGTTGTGACTATCGAACGATCCGAGCACCCATACCTACAGATCGCCCAGCAGATCCGCGCCGATATCGAGTCGGGGGCGCTCCCCGTCGGCAGCAAGATCCCTTCCGCGCGCGAGATTCGCGATCGCTGGGGCGTAGCAATTGCCACCGGCACCAAGGTCCACGCACACCTTCGGAGCCTCGGCCTTGTCGAGCCGGTGCCCGGTGTCGGTACGGTGGTTCGGGCTCGCTCCGTCGAGAGCAGCGGCCGCGCCTACTTGAAGCGTTCCGCCTCCGCCGAGGGGCAGATCTACGGCGGCAAGAAGCGGGCCCGCGTCATGTCCTCCGAGATGGTGGATGCTCCCGGCTACGTCGCGGAAGCGCTGGGCGTGCCGGACGGCTCGCCTGTCGTGCGGCGAGAGCGGGTCAGTTTCGCGGGCGAGGTGCCCGTGTCGGCATCGGTGTCGTGGATCCCGGGGGCCTACGCCGAGGGTGCCCCGCAGCTGCTATCTACGGAGCGGATTCCCAAGGGCACGTTCGGCTACCTGGCCCAGACGCTCGGGCTTCGCCTCGCGTCCGGCAGGGAGATGCTGAGCGCCAGCGCGGCCACGGCCGCCCACGCGGATGCGCTCGGTGTACCCGAGGGGTCGCCGGTGCTGCTGACTCGTTCCTGGTTCCTGGCAGAGAGCGGTCAGATCTTGGAGTACGGCGAGGGCGTCAACCCGGCTGACTACTGGCTGACTCACGAGTTCACCGCCTGACCGCTTCTGTATCGACGCAGGTCACGAACGAGTTCCCCCGACTTCGGCTCTCCCCCTTGGCAAGGTGTCCTAGTACGCGTACGCTCGTGTCCTAGGACACCAAGTCGGTGTCTACGAACAGGGGAGATGCAGACATGGCGATGCAGAAGCGGTTCGTGGTGGGTCACGAGGACGTGTTCCCCAAGGGGGCGTTCCTCAAGGGTGAGGTCGAGCCGGTGCTCGACTTCCAGGCGGAGAAGAAGGCGGACGGTTCGCGTCCGCAGCAGCGGGACAAGGAGACGGGCCTGCTGCTGTGGCAGGTCGTGGTGCTGGACGCGGACGAGGAGGCGGGCAAGAAGGACACGGCGGTGACGGTGAAGATCGCCGCGCCGCACCAGCCGGTGCCGCCGCAGAACAAGACGCCGTTCCCGTGGACGCCGGTGGAGTTCATCGGGCTGTCGGCGCTGCCGTACGTGGACGACAACGGCAACCGGCCGCGTCTGGCGTGGTCGTTCCGCGCTGAGGGCCTGTGCGCCCCGGGCGAGTCGGCCAAGGCTGACAAGGCGGCTGCCTGAGATGACTGAGACGACGGCGGGGGCGGCAGGCGTGGGTGTGTCTGCCGCCCCGGGGGTCAGGGCTCGTCGCGTGGCGCGGGTCTCGTGGAAGGTGCTGGGCCTGGTGGCCCGGCTGTGCTGGCGGTGGCTGGCGTGGTGCTGGCGTGCTCGGGCGTGGGTGGCGCTGTGCCTGGTGGTGGCCGGGTTCTGCTGGATCGGGTACCGCATCCAGCCCGACCCGATGCGTGAGGCGGCGCTGCGTGCGGCGTGGGGCTCGGTGGCCGTGGGCGTGCTGCCGGGTCTGGTCGTGGTGGTGTGGCGGCAGGTGACGGGCTGGACGGGGCCGAAGGTCGCCCCGCAGGGTCCGGGGTTCGTCGTCGCGCAGCGGGTCTCTGCCCGGTGGCCTTCGGTCGCTGCTGAGTGCGGTATCTCCCGGTCGGTGACCGGTCCGGCTGGTCCGGTGGTGACGGCTCCGCCGCTGATCCGGGTCCGGGTGACCGATGGTGTGGTCACGCTGCGTATCCGGGCTCTGGTCGGGCAGACGCTGGACACGCTCGAAGGCGCGGTGCCGAAGATCGCCACCGCGTACGGCGCGCTCGGTCACGTCGCCAAGCCCGCGGGCCCCACGGATCTTGACCTGTCCCTGGTCCTGACCGAGCACCTGGGCGCTGGTGGTGTCGCTCCGCTGCCGGAGGCCGTGACGACGGACGTGGTGCCGATGGGTCGTCGTCAGGACGGTTCGCGCTGGGACTTGCAGGTCATGGGCAGGCACACCCTCGTGGTCGGCTGCTCGGGCTCCGGGAAGGGGTCGATGTTCTGGGGCGTGGCCGGTGGCCTGGCCCCGGCGGTGGCGCAGGGGCTGGTGTGGCTGTGGGCGATCGACCTGAAGCGAGGTGTCGAGGCCCGGATCGGTGCGCCGCTGTTCTGCACGATCGCGGACTCGCGTGAAGAGGCGATCGTGGTGCTGCGGCGGCTGCTGGAGGTGATCGAGCGTCGCGGTCGTGCGATGGCCGGGCAGACCCGCCAGCACGTCCCGACGGCCTCCGAGCCGCTGCACGTCCTGCTGATCGATGAACTCGCGGCGCTGACCGCGTACGGGGACAACGAGACCAAGGCCGAAGCCTCCCGGCTGTTCGCCGAGATCCTGACCCAGGGCCGGGCGCTCGGCGTCGCGGTGGTGGCGTGCGTGCAGGACCCGCGCAAGGAGACCGTCCCGGCCCGTGGCCTGTTCACTCAGACGATCGCGCTGCGGCTGCGCTCGGCGGACGAGGTGCGGATGGTGCTCGGGGACGGTATGGCCGGCGTCGCTCCCGCGCACCGGATCAACCCGACCCACCAGGGCACCGCGTTCGTCGTGAACGATGACGGCACCACGGACAAGGTCCGCGCCGTGTACTGGCCGGACGACCTGATCCGTGAGACGGCCGCGACGTACCCGGCTCCGGTCCGGTTCGCCCCCGACGCTCCCGCAGCTGCTCCGGCTGTGGTGGCTGAGCCTGCGCCTGCTGAGGGTCCGGGCCTGGTCGTGGTCCCGGACGGTGACGCTCCGGCCCGGCCGCGTAAGCCTCGCGCCCCGCGCAAGCCTCGTGCTCCTCGGGCGGCTGCGGCTGCCTCGAAGGACGGTGCAGCATGAGCCGCCCCGCCGCTCGGATCGCTGCCGACTCGCGGTCGGTCCTGGCCTTCACCGTCGTCCTGACGGTCGCGGTCGCGCTGGCCTCGTTCGCCCTGTCGTTCTCCTCGCTGCGCGACGCCGCGCTGTGGGGTCGGGTGCCCGAGGGCATCGCGTTCCTGGTCCCGGTCGTGATCGACGCTTCCGTGCTCGTCTACGGCCTGGTCGCGCTCGTGCTCCGTGCTCGTGGTCGCTCGTCGGCCTGGGCGTGGTTCCTGATGCTCGGCTTCACGGTCGTGTCGGTCGGGGCGAACGCCGCGCACGCCTACGACGTGGGACCGCAGCTGCAAGCCCTGGTCGGCGTGGTCCTGGTCGCCCTCGCGCCGCTGTCGGTGCTGACCTCGACGCACGCGCTCGCCTCCCTCGTGGTCACCGACGAACCCACGCCGGAGCCCGCTCCCGCCGTCGAGCCGGTGCCGGTCGTGGTGCCGGAGCCCGTGGCCTCCGTGGTGGTCGAGCCCGTGCCGGTGGTCGAGTCGGAGCCCGCACCCGTGCCGGTGGCTGCTGAGCCGGTGGCCCGTCGTCCTCGGCTCGGTCGTCTCGCGGTCTCGCAGGACACCCTCCCGGGTCTGGACGTGGCGGGGGTGACGGCATGAACACGTCGTGGATGCTCGGTGCGCTGTGTGCCCATCCTGAGGTGCGCGATCTGCCGTGGACCGCTGAGGACGCCTCGTCGTGGGACCGGGTTCGCATGGCCAAGGTCTGTGCTGCGTGCCCGGTGCTGGCGGCGTGCGACGTGGCCACGGCAACGACGGAGACCACGGCGGGGTTCTGGGCCGGTCACGACCGCACCGTCCCGGACCTGGCGGACCTGCCCGACGCTGAGCCGGTCGAGCAGCTGCACCCGGTGCAGGACACCCTGCCGGGTCTGGAGCACCTCGGGCGGGCAGCATGACCGCCACGCTCACCGGGTTCCCGGGGTTCGGGCCGGATGCGCCTCTGGACCTCGGGGACCTGTCCGGCGCGGCGGTGGCGGGGATCCTCGGGCGGCTGCGGGACAAGTCGATGCTGGAGTTCGCCGAGACCGCGGAGCGGGTCGGGTTCTGCTCGCACCCCATCCGGCTGGTCGGGTCCTCGATGACGGTGGACGCGCGCACGGGTGAGGTGCTGGGCTCGTTCGCGTCGAAGGATGCCCCGCTGGGTGAGTTGTACACCCCGTGCGGGAACCGGCGTGCGGACGTGTGCCCGGCCTGCTCGCGCGTGTATGCCCGGGACACGTTCGAGATGATCCGGGCCGGTGCCCTGGGCGGCAAGACCGTGCCCGCGAAGGTCGCTGACAACCCGCTGGTGTTCGCGACGCTCACCGCGCCGTCGTTCGGGCACGTCCACGCGATCCGCACGACGGAGGACGGGAAGAAGGTTCTGCCGTGCCGCCCGCAGGGCAAGGGCAAGACGTGCCCCCACGGCCGGCCGATGTGGTGCTGGACCAAGCACACCGACACCGACGCCAAGGTCGGTGAGCCGCTGTGCCCCGACTGCTACGACTGGTCCTCGGCCGTGGTCTGGCAGTGGTGGTCCCCAGAGCTGTGGCGGCGGTTCACCATCGCGCTGCGCCGCCGGTTGGCGTTCCTGCTCGGGACCTCGGAGTCCGGGCTGCGCGAGCGGGCCCAGGTCGAGTACGCCAAGGTGGCCGAGTTCCAGGCCCGGGGCATGGTCCACTTCCACGCCCTGGTGCGCCTGGACGGCCCGAACACCGCCCCGAAGGACGCGCGCCTGTCCGGTGCCGGGAACCCCGCCCCGCTGGACGGGCAGGCCCTGCAAGCCGCCGTCGAGCACGCCATTCAAGCTGTGGAGTTCACCGCTCCTCCGGTCGACGGTGCAGACGCGCCGCGCTCCCTGTCCTTCGGGGCGCAGTGGGACGTGCGGATCGTGCGCACCGGCCTGCCGGACAACCCTGACGGCACCGACGGGCTGACGCCTGAGCAGGTGGCCGGGTACCTGGCGAAGTACTCCACCAAGTCCACCGGGGCCGACCCGGCAGCGCCCCGCCCGCACCTGGCCCGGATGGTCCAGACCGCCCGCTGGCTCGCCGAGCGTGCCGCCACGGCATGCCGCACCTGGGACGGCCCGGACCGTAACGACGACGACGGCTGCTGGTGCGGTGAGTGCGTCACGGGCCCGTACCGGCTGCTGGGCAAGTGGGCCCGGATGCTCGCCTTCCGTGGGCACTTCTCGTCCAAGTCCCGCGCCTACACGATCAGCCTCGGACGGCTGCGCACGGCTCGAGCCCGCTACGCACGCCTGCGCGCTGAGGCAGACCGCGCGGGCGAACCCCTCGACCTGGCCGACCTCGAAGCGCGGCTCCTGGCGGCCGACGCCGAAGAGACAACCCTCGTCATCGGCTCCTGGGACTTCCACGGCTCCGGCTGGCTCAACACCGGAGACAAAGCCCTCGCAGACGCCGCAGCTGCACGCGCCCGCGAATACGCCAAGTGGAAGGCCAACAACCGACACACCGCGTGAGACCCCACGACACGGAGGGCAGGGGGAGATGGACCAGTACATGACGACAGAAGAAGTGGCGGCGTGGCTGCGCGTCGCACCGTCGACCGTGTGCCGGTGGCGCATGGCTGGCAAGGGCCCGAGGGTGACGTGGCTGTCCCCCTCGCTGCCTCGTTACCGCCGTGACCACGTCACGGCCTGGCTGGAGAAGGTGGCGGCATGACGGTCACGAAGACGCCGGGCGGCCGGTGGCGAGCGCAGTTGAAGAGCGGGCGACAGTTCATCGCGTCCCGCACGTTCGATGAGAAGCGGGAGGCGGTGGCCTGGCTGAAGCGTGAGCGGGCCGCGCTCGATGGTGGCTTCGATCCTCGGGCGGGCAAGGAGCGCGTGAGCGTCGTTCTGGTGCGCTGGCTCGCGGTCCGTAGTCGCACGGTCGCAGTCAAGACGTACCGGGCCGATGCGGACCTGGGCAGGCTGATGCCGACAGCGCTGCAGAACCTCCATCTGTCGGCCGTGACGGACCGGGAGGTCTCGCGCTCGTTCGAGACGCTGCGTGCGTCCGGGCTGGCTGAGTCGTCGGTGGTCCGGTACCGGGCGAGCCTGTCGGCGTTCTTCGCCTGGTGCGTCCGGGAACGGCTGATCGCGGTGAACCCGGTCACGGGCGTCAAGGTGCCCCGGTCCTCGGAGGAGAAGGTGGAGATGAACCCGTTCACCGAGGCGGAGTTGGAGCAGCGTCATGCGGTGTGGGCGGCTCGGGATCAGCGGCTCGCTGACATCCTGCTCGTGCTCGGCTGGACGGGCCTTCGGTGGGGTGAGGCGCGGGCGCTACAGGTGGCAGACCTGATGGAGGTTCCGACGCCGGGCCTGCTCGTGCGGCGGTCGCAGTCCGAGGGGATCGACCGGAAGGCGACCAAGGGCGGGCGGTCCCGTCGCGTGCCGCTCGCGGATCGTGTTCTGCCGATCGTGCGCGAGTTGGCCGAGGGCAAGAAGCCGCACGACCTGCTGTTCACCACGACGCGCGGGGCGCAGCTGCACCGGGCTCCTGTCCTGCGGACGCTCGACGCCAAGAACACGTTCGGGGGGCGTCGGATTCACGACCTGCGGCACACGGCGGCGTGCCTGTGGCTGACCTACGGGGTCGATCCCGGGACGGTTCAGGCGTGGTGCGGACACGAGTCGATCGCCACGACGAACCGGTACGTGCACTTCCTCGGGACGGGTGCCGACAAGGCGGGTCTGGACCGGCTCAACAGGGGCGGGGGTGCGCGGGGGGTGCGCGACGACGAGGAGGACACGGCGTGAGACAGCAGAAACCCCGCCTCACCGGGGACGAGTTCCCTGGTGGAGCGGGGTTTCTGTGCGGAGCCGCCTGTGGGAATCGAACCCACGACCTTCTCATTACGAGTGAGACGCTCTACCGACTGAGCTAAGGCGGCGCGCCCAACGTCGACCTCGCGTGACCGCGTGGCTCGGGGAGCGGCCCCAACTGTACCCAACACCTGGCCCAGACTCCAAAGCGAAACCTGCGGCCCCCGTCACACCTCGCCCGCCCGGCCCGAAGCCCGGCAAGCGCCCCCGCCGGAACCTCAGCAGGTGAGCCCGTCGCGGGGCACCGTGCCGTCTACCAGGTAGTTCTCCACAGCACCGGCGATGCACTGATTGGAGCGCCCGTACGCGGTGTGCCCCTCGCCCTCGTACGTCACCAGCACGCCCGACTGGAGCGTCGACGCGAGGCCTTCCGCCCACTTGTAGGGCGTCGCCGGGTCGTTCGTGGTGCCGATGACGACGATGGGTGCGGCGCCCGGGGCCGACACGTCGTACGCGTCCTGGACCGGCGGGAACGGCCAGTCGACGCAGGAGAGGCCCGAGTACGCGAAGAACGACCCCACGGTGGGCGCCACCTGCTCGATGTGGCCGGCGAGGTCACGCATCTTGCCGAGGTCCTCCTCCGCCTGGTCGTCGAGGCAGCCCACGGCCTTGAAGACCTCCGTGGAGTTGGACTTGAACGTGCCGTCCGAGTTGCGGTCGTTGTAGAAGTCGGCGAGGTACAGGAGCGTGTCACCGGTGCCCTCCTGGAACACCTCGGTGAGCGCCTCCGTGAGGATCGCCCAGTTGCCCTCGTCGTAGAGCGTCACGGCCACGCCGTAGAAGGCGAGCGACTGGGTGACCTCGCGCTTGCCGGACGTCGGGATCGGGTGGTCCAGGGCGTCGTCGAGCATGGCCCGCACCTGCCGGAGCCCGGTGTCGACGTTGCCGCCCAGCGGGCAGTTCGGCCCGTCCTGGCAGTCGGCCACGTAGGCGCGCAGCGCGTTCTCGAAGCCGACGGCCTGCTCCTCCGCGATCTCGTCGGAGCCGAGGGTGACGTCCACGGCGCCGTCGAGCACGAGCCGGCCCACCCGGTCCGGGAAGAGGCCTGCGTAGGTGGCGCCGAGGTCGGTGCCGTAGGAGTAGCCGAGGTAGTTCAGCTTCGGGTCGCCGAGCACGGCGCGGAGCATGTCGAGGTCGCGGGCGACGCTCTGCGTGTCGACGTTGCCGAGGAGGGCGCCGGTGTTCTGCGCGCAGGCGGCGCCGAACTCGCGGACGTTCTGCGCCATCTCCTCGAGGCCCTCCTCGTCCTGCGGGTACGAGGCGGTGAGGTACTCGTCGAGGCCTGCGTCGTCGAGGCACACCACCCGCGTGGACCGGCCCACTCCGCGCGGGTCGAAGCCCACGATGTCGAACCCGTCGCGCAGTCGCCCCCCGAACCTGTCGATGCCCTCGACCAGCTCGACCCCGGAGCCGCCCGGCCCGCCCGGGTTGATCAGCAGCGACCCCACCTTGTTCCCCCGGGCGGGTGCCTTCTTGAGCGCCACCTCGATGGTGCCCGACGCCGCGTCCTGCCAGGAGAGCGGGGCGTCCGCCGTGGCGCACTGGAACCCGCTGCCGCAGTCGGTCCACTCGAGCAGCTGGCCGTAGTAGGCCTCGAACCCGGCGGGCGCTCCGGCTGCCGCCCCGGCAGCCACGGCGTCAGGGTCGGGGGTGCCGGCGACGGTCCCGGGCTCGGCGAGCGTCGTCTGCACCTTGGGGGGCGCCGCGCACGCAGCGAGAAGCAGCACCGTGGCCAGGACGCAGGAGACGACGGCCGCGGGCGAACGGCGAGCGGGGCGAATCACCCGCACAACCTATCGGTACTCACCGGGCACTTCTTGACGGTTCCCTGAATAGACACGCCACCCTCACGAGAGGCCGACCCATGCGGCTTCCCCGGTCTCGCCCGCCGTCGCGCGCGGCGGGACCTCGACCGTCCCGTGGGTGCCGAGAACCATGCTCACCGGCGCGGCCTCATCCGTCCCGGCGGGCACGGCGACCACCGTGGTGGTGGGTGCCCAGTCCATGGTGCACATGCCGTCCTTGGGCGGCAGAAGGCTCACGGTGACGGTGCCGCCGTCAGCGGTGGCTTCCGGCTCGGCGAGCGAGGGGCACGAGCTCGAGCCGTACGTGACCACGTAGAGTAGCCCCTCCTCGGGGGACCACGCCGCGCCGGCCGGGGAGTCCATGGACCCCGGCACGCCGTCGGGCAGGCCGCGGCCGGTGGCCCCGGGCTCCAGCGGCATCGCGGCGGCGTCAACAGGAGCCTCGGCGCCCGACGACGTCGCGGTCGGGCTGGGCGACGCCTCGTCGCCCCCGCCGGTGCTCGCCTCGGGCGACGGCGACGCCGAGCCGCCACCGCCCGGCGTGTCCACCTGCTGCGCGCAGGCGGTGAGAGCAAGGAGCGCAACAGCAGCACTCACGCCGAGGAGCAGACCGGATCCCGTACGTCGCATCATGAAGCGATCCTTTCACCCGTCACCAGCACCCACGAGGGCGTGCACCCTCACCCGGAGAATGTGCCGGGGCAGGCGTGCCTTGCACGGGCGGCCTCAAGCGAACCGCAGCCGCGCCGGGGTCTCCGTCGGAGGGGTCCGTCGCAGGAACGCGCGCCGCTGGGCGGAGAACCCGTTCCGGTCGTCGAAGAAGTCGCGCGCCATCTCGGCGAGCTCGATGGTCTGGTAGTAGGACAGCGGCCTGGAGCGCGCCCGGCGCTCCGCCTTCTGCGCCAGCATCCAGCCGAGCGTCGCGGGCTCGTCGTACCCCTGGGCGGCGGCAGCGAGCCACTCGGAGAAGGCACCCCACTCGCGGGGCCCCACGGCGCTGACCAGCCCGATCCGGGCCGCCTCCGTGACCGAGATCGGCAGCTTGCGGCTCAGCAGCCGCTCCGCCCGCCCCGTGCCGACGCGTCCGGCGACGCTCCAGGTGTGGAGCTCGGAGCCGAAGATGCCCATGTCGTAGTAGGGGTTGAGCACCACGCCGTCCCGGGCGAGGGTGACGTCCGCGCAGAGCCCGGCCATCACGCCGCCGGCCCCCGCGTTGGCGGTGAAGGCGGCGACCGTGAGCTGCTCGGCGGTGGCGATCGCGAGGCACAGCTCGTCGATGGCGCAGATGTTGTCCCAGGCCTCCGCGGCGGGGTCCGGGGCCGCGTCGATGACGCCGAGGTGGATGCCGTTCGAGAACGCGTGCTCCGTGCCGCGGAGCACGAGCACGCGCGTGTCCTCCGTGAGCGCCTTCTCCACCGCGGTGGCGAGCCGGCGGCACTGCTCCGTGTACATGGCGCCGTTGTACGACCGCATCGTGAGGTAGCCGATGTCGCCGTCGCGGACGTAGCTGGTCTCGGCGAGGACGTCGGGCACCATCCGGTACGGGGCCTCCCGCGCGTCGATGACCGCGGCCGCCGGCAGCTTGGGGCCGCGCCGGTGCTCGCCCAGCTCGGCGGCCTGGCCCACCCAGAGGGTGCCGCGGCCGGTGGCGATCGCGACGGCGTCGAGGTTGCGACCCACCACGGTGCCGGGGGCGGCGCCGTGGTCCTCGTCGGTGGCCGCGGCGTCGAACAGGCAGACCGAGCGGCCCTGCACCTCGGCAGGTGCGCCGGGCGAGCCGTCGGCCGCGGCGACCCGCCGGGCGAGCTCCGCGGCGGGGAGCGTCCAGTCGAGCCGGAAGTGTGCCCGGCGCAGGAGAGGCAGCTCGCTCGTGCCCTCGACGACGCGGGGAAGCTCCTCGGCCGGCACGGGGCCCACGCCCTCGGCGACCTTGCGCAGGACCTCCCGCACGCAGGCCATCGCGGCGTCGGCCACCAGGCTGTTGTAGAGGGCGCTCTTCGAGACCTGCTCGGCCGGGAGGTCGAACACCGACGTGGCCCACACGGGACCGGCGTCCAGCTCTTCGACGGCGGACAGCGCGGTGACCCCCCAGCGGGTCCGTCCGGTGAGGATCGCGTGGTCCAGGGCCGACGGGCCGCGGTCGCCCACGGGGCCGGGGTGGATCACGACGGTGGGCCAGCGCTCGTAGACGGCGGCAGGCACCCGGTGCTTGAGGAACGGGCAGAGGATCAGGTCCGGATCAGCGCTCTCGACGGCCGCGGTCAGCGCGGCGGGGCCGGGGAACGCCGGAGCGAGCTCGACGCCGACGTCGTGCCCCTCTTCTCTGAGGGCGCACCAGACGCGCTGGGTCAGGCCGTTGAATGCTGAGGCCAGAAGCAGGATCTTCATCGCTCGCGGCTCCTTCGGGGTAGCTGCGGGGCACAGTCAGATCGGGCGGTGGACGCAGCGAGCCTAGCCACGTGACGCATTTCAGACAATAAGCATTCGGAGTTTGAAATTCACCGTCGGCCCCGCTATTCGCGCGCACAGCAACACGGCCGACGGCGGGGCGGCGCCTCGCGAAAGGAGGCGCGCCCCCGCCGTCGGGCAGCGGGCAGCGGGTGCGGTGTGGGTGCCGTCTACGGGAGTGCCGGCGGTCAGCCGCGGGTCAGACGGCGGCCCCGGATCGCCATGGGCGTGATGCGGACCCAGGTGTCCTTGTCGTCCTCGCCGGAGAACGTGCGCGGCAGGAGCTGCTCCGCCCGCAGCACCGCCTCGTCCTCCTCCACGACCTGCGCGAGCCCGCGCAGCACGACGCTCCGCGCGGTGCTCTCGTCGATCTCGTCGGCCTCGAAGGCGACCTCGCTGTTGACGGTGAGCTCCACGAGCTTGCTGCCTGGCGTGGTGCGGAACAGGATCGAGCGGTCGTCGACGGCGAAGCTGACGGGGAAGATGTCCGCCATCCCCGCGGCGGCCGTGGCCAGGCGGCCGACCCGCTGGGACGCGAGGAGCTCCCACGCCTCGTCGTCGGTGAGCTCGCTGACGGGGGTCCTGTCCGGGGTCGGCTCCATGCACCCATCGTGCGACGGTGTGCCTCGTGCCGCGCGCGCAGGTGGGGTGTCGGTCCTCACGGATAGGGTTGGCGGCGTGAGCACACCCGGGTACTTCATCTCGTTCGAGGGCGGCGACGGCGTCGGCAAGTCCACGCAGTCGCGCCTGCTCGGCGAGTGGCTGGCGGAGCTCACGGGCCGCGAGGTCGTGGTCACCCGCGAGCCGGGCGGCACCACCCTCGGCAAGGAGCTCCGCGCCGCCGTGCTGCACGGCGAGGACGTGGACCCCCGCACCGAGGCCCTGCTCTACGCCACCGACCGCGCCCACCACGTGGCGTCGCTGATCCGCCCCGCGCTGGAGCGCGGCGCGGTGGTCATCACCGACCGCTACCTGGACTCCTCCGTCGCCTACCAGGCGGGCGGCCGCGCGCTCGACGCGGACGAGGTGGAACGTCTGTCCCTCTGGGCCGTCGACGGGCTGCTCCCGGACGTCACGGTCCTTCTGGACCTCGACCCGACAGTGGCCACCACGCGCCGCGACGGCCGTGACGACGCGCCCGACCGGCTCGAGCGCGCGGGCGACGAGTTCCACCGCCGCACGCGAGAGGCGTTCGTGGCGCGTGCGGCGGCAGACCCGGGCCGCTGGCTCGTGATCGACGCGGACGCCCCGGTGGACGACCTGCAGGCGCAGATCCGCGTGGACGTCGCGGCCCGGCTCGGGCTCACCCCCGTGGTCGAGGAGGCGGTGGAGGCGTGACCGTCTGGGACGACGTGGTGGGCCAGGAACAGGCCGTCGCCACGCTCCGCGCCGCCGTCGAGAACCCGTCGGCGATGACGCACGCGTGGCTGGTCACGGGCCCGCCCGGGTCGGGCCGGTCCGTCGCTGCGCGGGCGTTCGCCGCCGCGCTCCAGTGCCTGGAGGGCGGGTGCGGCCGGTGCCATGCCTGCACCACCACGCTGGGGGGCACGCACCCGGACGTGACGCTGGTCGCCACCGAGAAGGTCATCATCACCGTCAAGGAGGTGCGCGACCTCATCGGCACGGCCGTGCGCACCCCCTCCCAGGGCCGCTGGCGCGTGATCGTCGTCGAGGACGCCGACCGCATGGCGGAGCAGACCACCAACGTGCTGCTCAAGTCCATCGAGGAGCCTCCCCCGCAGACCGTCTGGGTGCTGTGCGCCCCGAGCGTCCAGGACGTGCTGCCCACGATCCGCTCGCGGTGCCGCGGCGTGGTGCTGCGCGTGCCACCGGCCGAGGCGGTCGCGGAGCTGCTCGTCCGTCGCGACGGTGCCGACCCGGCCGTGGCGCTGAGCGCCGCGCGGGCGGCGCAGAGCCACGTCGGGCTGGCCCGCCGCCTCGCACGGGACGCCGGAGCCCGCGAGCGCCGCACGGCGGTGCTGGGGCTGGCCCGCCGGATCCGGGGGGTGGGCGACGCGGTGCTGGCGGCTGACGAGCTGGTGAACCTCGCGAAGGAGGAGGCCCGCACCGCGACGGAGGAGCGCGACGCCGTCGAGCGGGCGGAGCTGATGCGTTCGCTGGGTGTGGGGGAGGGCGAGACGCTGCCACCCAAGCTGAGGTCGCAGCTCAGGGGCCTGGAGGAGGACCAGAAGCGGCGCGCCACCCGGCACCAGCGGGACGTGCTGGACCGCGCCATGGTGGACCTGCTGTCGCTCTACCGGGACGTGCTCGTGGTGCAGCTCGGTGCGGAGGTGGAGCTGGTGAACGAGGAGCTGGCCCAGACGGTGCGGAGCCTCGCCGCGGACTCCACGCCCGAGCAGACGGTGCGCCGCATGGATGCGATCGCGGTGGCCCGGCGCCGGCTGGAGGGCAACGTGGCGCCGCTGCTGGCCCTGGAGGCGATGGCGATCGCCCTCCGCCCCCAGGGCTGAACCGGCCTACTCGCCCGGGTACACCACGCCCACCTGGCGGCGCACCTCGTCGAGCAAGCCCATGACCTCGAGCGTGGCGGCCCAGGAGATGCGCGGGCTCTCCGTCTCGCCGGCGGCCAGACGGCGGGCCACCTCGGCGGCCTCGTACTGCTTGCCCTCGCCGCGGAAGCCCTCGTAGTCCCAGGTCGCACCATCGTTACGGACCACCCGGAACCCGGTGGGCGTGAAGAACCAGTTGTCCACCTCGATGCGCCCCTCGGTCCCCACGACGACGGCGGTGCAGGGCCCCTGCGCACGCGTCGAGGTGTGCAGGAGCGCCTGGGCGCCGGAGTCGTAGGACAGCACCATGGAGAGATGGTCGTCCACGCCGGTGGCCGCGAGCGTCCCTACCGCTGTCACGGCGGAGGGGACCCCCAGCAGGTCGTGGGCGAACGCAAGCGGGTAGATGCCGAGGTCGAGGAGCGCGCCCCCGGCGAGCTCGGGCGCGAAGAGGCGGTGCGCGGGGTCGTAGGGGACCTTGATGTCGAAGTCGGCGGAGACGGTGACGACCTCGCCGATCTCGCCGCGCGCGATCACCCCGCGCAGGGCGGCGACGTGCGGCAGGAACCGTGTCCACATGGCCTCCATGCAGAACACCCCGGCCTCCTTCGCGGCCGCGAGCACCTCCTGGGCCTCGGGGGTGTTGCGTGTGAACGCCTTCTCGACGAGGACGTGCTTGCCCGCGCGGATCGCGAGCAGGGCGTGCTCGTGGTGGTGTGAGTGAGGAGTGGCCACGTAGACCACGTCGACGTCGGGGTCGGACACCAGCTCTTCGTAGGTGCCGTGGGCGCGGGCCCCGGGAGCGTGGGCCGTGGCGAACGCCTCGGCCTTCGCCAGGTCCCGCGACCCGACGGCGACGACGGCGGCTCGGGTGGACTCGCGGACGCCGTCGGCGAACGACGACGCGATGTTCCCGGCGCCGAGGACGCCCCACCGGACGGGCGGCGCGTCCTGAGGATCCGGGGCCAGGCCGGCCAGGTCGTCATCGGTCAGGCCGGGCGCGAACGAGCGAGGATCGGTCATGTGCCCGAGGCTACGCCGGACGGCTCACGGGTGACATGCCGCACCAGCACGCGGAATCCTCGGGCACCTCCCAGGTCGCCCCGATAGGGTGCAGGACGACGTCGGTGGCGTACCGTGAACTACCCCGGCGCCAGATGACCGGCACCTCCCCTCCCCCGCAGGACCCAGGAAGCAGGAACGGATGCCCCACGCACGCAAGCTCGTGATCGTCGAGTCCCCCACGAAGGCTCGCAAGATCCAGAGCTATCTCGGCGACGACTTCGAGGTCGAGGCCAGCGTGGGCCACATCCGCGACCTCCCGCAGCCGTCCGAGCTGCCTGCGGACATGAAGAAGGGTCCTTACGGCAAGTTCGCGGTGGACGTCGAGAACGGGTTCGAGCCGTACTACGAGGTCTACGCCGACAAGAAGAAGAAGGTCAGCGAGCTCAAGCGCGCTCTCAAGAACGCCGACGAGCTCTACCTGGCCACGGACGAGGACCGCGAGGGCGAGGCCATCGCCTGGCACCTGATCCAGGAGCTCAAGCCCAAGGTCCCGGTCAAGCGGATGGTCTTCCACGAGATCACCCGCGAGGCGATCCTCCGCGCGCTGGAGAACACCCGCGAGCTCGACCAGGACCTGGTCGACGCCCAGGAGACGCGCCGCATCCTCGACCGCCTCTACGGCTACGAGGTCTCGCCCGTCCTGTGGCGCAAGGTCCGCCAGGGCCTGTCCGCCGGACGCGTCCAGTCGGTCGCGACGCGCCTCGTCGTGGAGCGCGAGCGGGAGCGCATGGCCTTCGTCCCCGCGGCCTACTGGGACGTGACGGGCACCTTTACGGTGTCCGACGACGGCGAGCCCGCCTTCAGCGCCCGGCTCACCCAGCTCGGTGGAGACCGGGTGGCGAGCGGCCGTGACTTCGACGACCGTGGCCGCCTCAAGGTGCGCACCGGCGTGACCCAGCTCGAGGAGAGCACCGCGCGCGCCGTCGTCGCGGGGCTCGACGGCGAGGCGTTCCGCGTCCGCTCGCTGGAGACCAAGCCGTACACGCGCCGCCCCGCGGCACCGTTCACCACCTCCACGCTGCAGCAGGAGGCGGGCCGCAAGCTGCGCATGTCGGCCCGCCAGGCCATGCGCACCGCGCAGGGCCTGTACGAGAACGGCTACATCACCTATATGCGTACGGACAGCCCGTCGCTGTCCTCCGAGGCCACGGACGCTGCCCGCCGGCAGGCCGCCGAGCTGTACGGGCCCGAGTACGTGCCGGGCGCCCCGCGCCTCTACCAGTCCAAGAACAAGGGCGCCCAGGAGGCGCACGAGGCCATCCGACCCGCCGGTGACTCGTTCCGCACCCCGGCGCAGGTGGCCGGCGAGCTGAGCGGAGACCAGTTCCGGCTGTACGAGCTGATCTGGAAGCGGACCGTCGCGTCGCAGATGGCCGACGCCAAGGGCTCCACCGCCTCGGTGCGGCTCGGCGCCACGATCACGTCGGGTGAGCTGACCGGTACCGAGGCCGGGTTCTCTGCCTCCGGCACGGTCATCACGTTCCGCGGCTTCCTCGCCGCGTACGAGGAGGGCACCGACGAGACGGAGTCCGCGGAGGGCGGCAAGGCCGGCGAGGCCCGCCTGCCGCGCATGTCCGAGGGCGACCCGCTGTCGGCGTCGGACCTCTCTGCCGAGGGCCACTCGACCAACCCGCCCGCGCGCTTCACGGAGGCGTCGCTCGTCAAGGCGCTGGAGGAGCGCGGCATCGGCCGCCCCTCCACCTACGCGGCGACGATCTCGACGATCCAGGACCGCGGCTACGTGGTGTCGCGCGGCCAGGCGCTGGTGCCGACGTGGCTCGCCTTCGCCGTGATCAACCTGCTCGAGCTGCACTTCGACCGTCTGATCGACTACGACTTCACGGCGGCGATGGAGGCCGACCTCGACGAGATCGCGGCCGGCCAGCGCGAGCGCGTCGCCTGGCTGCAGGAGTTCTACTTCGGCGAGCGCCCGGGCAACGTCGGCACGTCCGACGACCGCGGCCTGGACAACACGGGCGGCGGCCTGAAGGCGCTCGTCGACAACCTGGGCGACATCGACGCTGCGGCCATCAACTCCGTGCCGATCGGCGAGGGGATCCGCGTCCGCGTGGGCCGGTACGGCCCGTACGTCGAGGACCTGGCGGCCGAGATCGAGGAGGGCGGCACCCCGCCGCGCGCGTCCGTCCCCGACGACGTCGCGCCGGACGAGCTGACCGTCGAGAAGGCGCGCGAGCTGCTCGCGGCCGGGGCCGACGACGGCCGCGTGCTGGGCCACCACCCCGAGTCCGGCCACCCGATCGTGGCCAAGGCGGGCCGCTACGGCCCGTACGTCACCGAGGTGCTGCCCGAGCCGGAGCTCGACCCGGGCCTGTCCGCCGCGGCGAAGAAGCGCGCGCTCGCCGCACTGCCGAAGCCCCGTACGGGCTCCCTGCTCAAGTCGCAGACGCTGGAGTCGATCACGCTCGAGGACGCGCTGCAGCTCCTGTCGCTGCCGCGCGTCGTCGGGACCGACCCGGAGTCGGGCGCCGAGATCACCGCGCAGAACGGGCGTTACGGGCCGTACCTGAAGAAGGGCACGGACTCGCGCACCCTGCCGTCCGAGGAGGCGATGTTCACCATCACCCTCGAGGAGGCCCTCGCGATCTACGCGCAGCCCAAGCAGCGTGGGCGGGCCGCGGCCGCGCCGCCGCTGCGCGAGCTCGGCGACGACCCGACGAGCGGCAAGCCGATCACCGTGAAGGAAGGCCGCTTCGGCGCGTACGTCACCGACGGCGAGACCAACCGCACGCTGCCGCGCGACGTGACGCCCGAGTCGATCACCGCCGAGCGTGCCATCGAGCTGCTGGCGGAGAAGCGCGCCGCCGGCCCGGCGAAGAAGCGCCCGGCCAGCCGTTCGACGGCGACCAAGAAGGCCCCCGCCAAGCGGAAGACCTCCAGCTCCAAGTAGGGGTCCGCCCCCGCCGGGACAGTCAGCTCGTCCGACGAGGTGACTGTCTCGGCGACGTGCTCGGCGAGACGGGCCGGGCGGTGGCCTGGCGCAGCAGGAGCAGCACCGCGAAGGCCAGGGCCGACGCCGCGACGGTGCCGAGCACGCCCCCCGCGTACGCGGTGAGGTCGCCGCCGGTGAGCAGCCCCCAGTCGTACCCCATGACCGCGGCGAGCGCGCCGACGGCCACCGCTCCGGCCACGAGCCCGGCCAGGATCATGAGCGCCGCGGCCGCCGCCGAGCCCGGCGTCGCCAGGCTGTCGCCCGCCCGCCGGGGGTGGTCCAGCGCGCTGCCCGAGCTGAAGGCGCAGACGATCGCGGCCCAGGCGAGCACCACGAGCACCGCCGCGATCACGTCCGACGGCCGGTGCCACTGGCCCACGTACGTGGACCACCCGGTGGCCGCCGTGTACGTACCGCCGAGCACCGCCACCAGGGGCCGCCACCGCCGCGGCACCACCAGCAGCACGGCCGCCGCGACGGAGGCCGCCGCGGTGGTGTGCCCGCTGGGCAGGGTGTTGTCGAGGTAGCCGCCCTTGTCGATCAGGTCGGACCGGCCGAGGAAGCGCTTGACCACCTGGGTCGTCAGGTTCGCCCCAACCACCAGCGTGCCCACCTGGATCGCGAGGACCCACCGCCGGCGCACCACGGCGACCAGCACCGCGGTGGCGATGCCGCCCGCCACGAAGGCGACGGAGACGACGTCGAGCACAGGCTCCGCCACCGTCCACAGGGTGCGGCGACCCGTGCGGGCGCCGTCCAGCGCGAGCTGGTCGGCGAGCTGGCCCTCGTACGTGCCCACGAAGAACCGCCACAACGCCCAGACTCCCCAGGCCGCCACCACCGCGACCACGACGGCAACCGCTCGCGCCGCCGGGTGCGGGGCAGTCCCGCGTCCCGCGCCTGGTCCGGACCATGTCGTGTCGACCGTCATGGCCACACCGTACGCGCCGCTGCCGACACGGCCCGACAGCGGAGGCGACCGGCACGACGACGCGGGGCCACCCCCGAGGAGGGCGGCCCCGCGCGTCTCACGTCACGGCAGTGTGACGCCGACCGCGTAGGAGCCCGAGCCCGAGTACGCCTGCACCACGAAGCGGTAGTACCCGGAGGTGCCCGAGTAGCTCACCGACTCGTCAGGGCTGGAGGTGATGCCCTGCGCGACGGTGGCCCAGGCGCTGCCCGACCACTTCTGCAGGTGCAGGTCGAAGTCGGTGCCCGACGGGCCGTCGAGGCAGCCGCGGACCGTGCCGGAGCGGCTCACCGTGTAGTAGCTGCCGTTCGGCACCACAGCGGTCGCGCCCGAGGAGAGCGAGCCCGTGTAGTTGTTGGCGAAGCCGGTGCACGTCCCGGTGGGCGGGGGCGTGGTGCCGCCGCCGAGGATGAGCGAGACGCCCGCAGCGCTGAGGGCCTCGTTCACCGGCTGGAAGTAGGTGGTGCCTCCGGAGGAGCAGTTGCCCGAACCGCCGGACGTCAGGCCCTGCGCCTGGCTGCCGGCGATCAGCGAGCCGCCCGAGTCGCCGGGCTCCGCGCACACGTTCGTGCGGATGAGACCGGACACGGTGCCCTGCGAGTAGGTGACGCTGGAGTTGAGGGCCGTGACCGAGCCGCAGTGCCAGCCCGTGGTGGAGCCGGAGCGGCAGACCGAGGCGCCCACGCCGACTGCCGTCGAGCCCGCGACGCTGACGCGGCCACCCGCGTAGTTGTTGACGGCGCCGATCAGGGTGTTGCCCGAGTTCACGCGCACGTACGCGTAGTCGTTGCCGGGGAAGCTCGACACGGTGAACTGCCCGCTCGGTGACGACGTGGTGCTGCCCACCCGGCCGCAGTGGCCGGCGGTCACGAAGCCGCCCGTGGCGCTGAAGCCCACGGAGCAGCGGGAGGTGCCGATGCTGTAGGCGTTGCCGCCGACGACGTCGATCAGCGTGGTGGGCTTCTCCTTCGAGACGGTGAAGGTGACGGCGTCGGCCGGCACGCCCGCCGCGCGGACCGCCTGCTTCGCCTTGCCGAGCCCGCCCTGGGCGACGTTGACCACGACGGAGTTGGTCGGGACGTCGGCGTACCAGCTGGGCACGGCAGCGACGTCGGCGAGGTGCGCGTCGAGCCGGCCCACGTAGGCCTCGAGGGTGTCCAGGGCGCGGGAGACCGTGACCGGAGTGGCGCCGGCCGACTTCGCCGCTGCCGCACCGGCGGCGTCGGTGACCGCCACGTAGAGGACGTCGGCGGCCGGGTCCACCCACGCACCGCCGAACTCGGCGCCGAGCTGCTTGGCCAGCGCGGTCTGCGTCTCGGCGGCGTCGGCCTGGAACTGGAGGCGGTCGACCGCGCGCTCCCTCTCCATGCCGAGGTCGCGGCGCATCGCGTCGAGCATGGCGGGCTCGTAGGCGGAGGTGCCGTCGGGCTGCGACAGCGGGTCGGAGGCCGCGATCGCGGCCGTCGTGACCGAGCACGCAAGGAGCGTCAGCGAGGCCGTCGCCACGGCGAACGCCCTGGTGGTGGTTCGTCTCATGTCGAACTTCTCCTTTGTGAGGGGAACCGGTGCACACCGGTGCCGCTCAACGTAGGGGTTCGTCCGGCGGACGCCCAGATACCACTCAGGTCATACTCGATCGCTATGAGGGCTTTACCTCATTGCTCACCCGTCGTGAAGTGATTACGCTTACCGGCCCGCACCTACTATACGAGTTCCCCGTACGCAGCCATCCATCGCTCATAGTTCGGACTACGACGCACCGCGTCGCGGTGGGCCCGGAACGCCGCGCTCTCGACCGCCTCGAGGTCCATCCGGACTGTCGCGTCCTGGCGCCAGCCCACGTAGTGCGTCCGGCGCAGCGGGGCGCCGGCCAGCGGGACGGTCCGCACGCCGGCAGGATCCAGCTGGCCGGGCTCGACGAGCGCCACCGCACGCCCGGCACGCACCTGGTCCACGGCCGCCGTCCACTCGGCCTCCCCCAGCCCGTGGGGCGTGAACCCCGCCCGGACACAGGCCGTGACGAAGCAGTGTTCCGTGCAGCCGTGCGCGGGCACGTAGAGCCACCGCTCCTCGGCGAGCTCGGCGAGCTCCACCTCGAGGCGGTCCGCGTGCCGGTGCCCCTCGTCGAGCAGCACGAACATCGGGTCCACGCAGACCCGGGTCCACGTGACCTCGGCACTCTGCGGCGGCGTGAAGTCGGAGCACAGCCCCACGAGGGCGACGTCGAGGACCCCGCTCGCCAGCCGGGAGCCGGCGTCGTCGACGGAGCCCGGGGTGGCCGTGGTGATCGTCAGGCCGCCGAGCGCGCCGTGCAGCTCGTTGACGAACAGCCCGCCCAGCCCGGTGCCGAGCGTTCCGACCCGGAGCGCGCCGGCGCGCCCGGTGGCCTGGTTGACCATGCGCCGGGCGTCGTCGGCCAGCGCGGACATGGCGGGGAGGAGGACCCGGGCGTGCCGGAGAACCAGCTCACCCAGCTCGGTGGGCCGCGCGCCGCTGCGGTCGCGGACAAAGACGCAGCCGCCGAGCGCACGGTCGATCCGGTTCAGCTGGGCGGTCAGCGCCGGCTGGGCGATGCCCAGGGTCGCTGCCGCCTTCGTCACGCTGCCGGACTCGGCGACGGCGACGACCATCTTGAGGTGTCGCAGGTCGAGTTCCACATAACGGGAAAATAATCGTCAAAAGCTCTTCTGTCTCTGGCTGAGCCACAATCAGTTGCAGCAAGTACCTGACCGTTACCTCCCGGAAACGCCCACGTCACGCGGTTTCAACGGCGTGTCGACTCCGGCATCAGGAACCCGTCGCCCACGAGGCCGCGCACCGCGGGCAGCAGCTCGGCCGCCAGCGCGTCCGCCGGGACCTCGAAGAGCGCCGCGACCGCGCCCACGATCTGGCCCACCGTGAGCTCGCCGTCGCAGGCGCCCACCAGGGCGGCCAGGCCGGTGGACGCGTGGACGCCGCGGCCCAGGCCGTCACCCTGCCGCAGGATCACCACGTCGGGGTGCGCGGCACCCGGGGTGAGGTACCGCTCCTCGGTGACGTCAGGGGCCGTCATCAGGCGGGCGGCTGCCAGCGCGGCGTCGTCCCGCGTCGCCAGCCAGTCGTACCCGGCGAGGCAGCGCGCCAGGTGCGCGCCGAGCGGCTGCCGCACGGTCCCGGTGTGCTCCTCCAACCGGCGGAGGCGGGACGCACCGCTGCCGTCCGCCGGGCGGCGCAGGGTGACGATGCCGAATCCGACTGCCTCGACGTCGCGGGACGCGAAGTCGTCGAGCCACGCCGCGTAGGCGTCGGCCCACGCCTGGGGCTCACGGTCCGCCGTGGTGCCACCGTCCCGGATCCACGTCTCGGCGTACTCCGCCGGGTCCAGGACCTCGCGCTGGATGACCCAGCCGTCCAGGCCCGCCTCGTCGAGCCAGGCGCCGACCCGCTCGGTCCACGGCTCCCCGCGCCGGTGCTCCCAGTTGCCGAGGAGCTGCGCGACGCCGCCGGGCGCGAGCACGGAGCCCACCCCGGTGATCAGCTCGCGCACGAGGTCATCCCCCGCGCGCCCGCCGTCCCGGTACTCGTAGTCGCCCAGGGCCTTGGCCACCGCCCGCCCCGCCGCCCCCGCATGGGGAGTGATGACGAACGGCGGGTTCGAGACCACGAGGTCGAACTCCTCACCCGCCACGGGCTCCAGCATGGAGCCCTCCCGGAGCTCCACCGCGACGGTCCCGAGGTTCAGCGCCGCGTTGAACGCCGCGTAGTCCAGCGCCCGCCGCGAGATGTCGGTCCCGAGGACCGAGCGGGCGTGCCGGGCGGCGTGCAGCGCCTGGATGCCGCACCCGGTGCCGAGGTCGAGGACCCGCCCGGTGGGCGTCCGCACGGTGACCTGGGCGAGCGTGAGGGAGGCGCCGCCGGCGCCGAGCACGTGGTCCGTCGAGAGCCGCCCGCCGGTCGCCAGCTCGCCCAGGTCGGAGGCGAGCCACCAGCGGACCTCGCCGGCGGCGTCCGTGGCGCCGTACGGCCGCAGGTCGGTCACGGCCCGCACCGCGTCGTCGGCCCCCGTGCCCGACGCCTCCACCAGGCCCAGCCGCTCCGCCCCGGCGGTGCCCGCCCCGGCGGTGCCCGTGCCGGGGAGCGCGCGGTCGAGCGCGGCGCGCGGGACCTCGTCCCCGAGCACGAACAGGCTCGTGAGCGTGGCCCGGGGGTCCTGCTCACGGGCGGCGCGGCCGTGCACCGCGGCGGCGACCGCCCGTCGCGCGGGCACCGCCTGCTCCCGGTGCAGCGCGGCCGAGGCCAGCGGCCCGAGCAGGTCCTCGACGCCGTCGACGTCGAAACCCGACCCCGTCAGGTCGGCCCGGAGCGCGTCGACGAGGGCGGCGTCGGACGCGTCGGGCGCGGAGTGGTCTGCCATGGACGGGGAGGAGACGGTCACGGCCCCATCCTCGCCGATCCCCGGCGTCCCTTCCCGGTCAGTCGGCGCAGCTGCGCGACAGGTACTCCTGCACCCTGCCCGCCGCCTCCGTCATCTTCGGCTGGTCGAGGCCCGTCCCGCCCTCGTTCGCCGCGGCGAGGAGCGCCTCCGGGTTCGCCGGGTCCACCGGCTCGAGGCTCGTCGCCATGGCCGTGATGAAGGACTGGACCGTCGCCCAGTCCTCGGCGATCGCGGCCGGCGGAGCGACCCCGTCCAGGGCGTCCCGCGCCTTCATGAAGCCCGTGCGCAGGCTCACGGGGTCGTCGGCGGAGATCACAGACTGCGCGCTGTTGGACTGCGCCCAGGCCCAGGTGGCCGAGGCGCACGCCTGCGGGGTGGTCGGAGGGAGGTTGTCCTCGGCCTCGCTCCGGGCGCCCTGGACCCATCCGGCACCCAGGCCGAGGCCCAGAGCCACCACGCCCGCGAGAACGAGCACGAGGGGCTTGTCGGCGAACGGGGGCACGCCGAGGCGCCTCCGCGAGACGCGCGTCGACGACCCGTCGCCGTGACCGCCCCCGCGGCTTCGACGCGCCGGGGCGATCGACGGCGGTGCCACGTCCGGGTCGACCTGGCCCGGCCGGACCCGCCTGCGCTTGGGCGGGATCGCCGCGGGGCCACCGTCCGCAGGCTCGGGAGCGGCAGCGGGGTCGACCATGGGGTCGGCGACGGGGCCGGCAACCTGGCCCACGGACGACTCGTCGGGCACAGCCTCGTCCACGGGTGCCACGCGGGCGGGGCGCTCTTCGGTCGTGCGGCCCTTGCCCTTGCTCTTTCCCCTGCCGCCCTTCCCGGGCTTCTCGGCCTTGTCCCGGCGACCGGTGGCCGGCACAGGGCTCACGGCGCCCCAGGGGCCCGCCGCGCCGTCCGGTTCGCCGCCTGCGGGCCCTTCGCCCGACGGCGGAGCCGTCTCCGCCGTTCCCGGGGCGCCGAACGGTGAGCCGACGGACGTGGCCGGCCCCGCGTCCGTCGTCGTGCCGAACGGGGAGCCGAAGGGTGAGCCGCCCGCGGCGCGAGCACGGGCGGCCGCAGCGATCTCGGGCGAGATGCCGACGCCGAGGGTGTGGGTCTCGGACCACTCGCCGGCGGCCGGTCCGGTGGTGCCGCCCCAGGGCACCCCCGCGGCCCGCCCGAACGGCGACGGCGCTTCCGCGGCAGGCGCTTCGTCCGGGGCCTCGGGGACACCGGGGAAGTCGGGGGCGCCAGGGGCGCCGTCGGCGGGTGGGTCGACGGGTGCGGCCCCGGCCAGACCCTCGGCCCACGCCAGGGCGCTGCTCGCCGGCGGCGCGGCGGCTCGGGAGCCCGACCGACCACCTCGCGATGCCTTGCGTCGTGACGTGCCACTCATGATGGCGAAGAGTACCGGGACCACGGCCCCTGGTAGGAGTCCTGGTCGCGGGAGAGTCCGTCCGCGCCGCGTCTTCGGGACGGTGACGGCATCTAGACGGCCACGCCGGCGGACCCGGCCGCCGCCAGCGCCAGCGCAACGGCGGCCGCCGCGAGGGCGACCAGGACCGCCACCGCCGACCACAGCCGGGCCCGGGCGGCGGCCGCCCGCGCACCCGCCACGTCGCCCGCGCGCCACCGGCGGCGCACCTGTCCCGCGTGCACGACCGCGAGCATCCCTGCGGGGGCGAACAGCACGAGAGCGAGGAGCGCAAGGCCGAGATGGCTCCGCGGCGGGGCCATCGCCACCGGGACGTACGTGACGAACGGCGACCCGGCAGGCTGCGGGACTGCGGTGCTCATGGCGGTTCTCCCTCGACGCGGGCGCGTGGTGGCAGAACCTAGACCTATGGCGGGGGCCGCGTCGAACCTGCTGGTCAGACGGCCACGATCCGCATGATCACGCCGATCTCGGGGCGGTACCGGGTCTCACGCGACGGTCAGCGCGGCGGCACCTGGCGCAGCACACCCACCCCGCCGAGCAGCAGCACGACGGCGCCCAGGCCCCACCAGGGGTGCGCCATGGTGAGACCGTCGCCGAGGAAGGCCAGGAACGACTCCGCCAGCGCGACGCCGGCGACCGCCCAGAAGACGACCGTCACGAGGCGAGGCTCCCGGCGCCAGTGCGCGAAGACCAGAGCGGCGACGATGAGCACCAGGTGCATCGACGCGTAGGTGCCGAGCGCGCGGACCAGGTCCACTGCCGCCCCGGCAGCCAGGAGGGACCAGCCGAGCACCAGGTGCCCGGCGCGGACGGTCCGCGGATGGGCCACCGTGGGGGACATCGCGACCATGTGACTCCCTTGCCGAACATGCGAATGTGGCCGGTCCTGGGCTCAGGATCGGCCACATCCGCATGCTCGGCCAGCGGGAGACGCCGACCGGGGACGTCAGACGGAGCTGCTCACCGCCAGGGCGGACTGCTCGGCCTCCTGCTCGGCGTCCACGCGGGACGCACGCAGGCGGGACCAGATCACGGCGCCGAAGGCGACGGCGGCCGCCGCGGTGGCGATGCCGATCCGCAGCACGTGGTTGGCGTCGGCCGGCACGCTCAGCATGACCACGGCCGGCGCGATGAGCAGCGCCACCAGGTTCATCACCTTGATGAGCGGGTTGATGGCCGGGCCGGCGGTGTCCTTGAACGGGTCGCCCACGGTGTCACCGATGACGGTGGCCGCGTGCGCGTCGGAACCCTTGCCGCCGTACTTGCCGTCCTCGACGATCTTCTTCGCGTTGTCCCAGGCGCCGCCCGAGTTGGCGAGGAAGACGGCCATGAGCACGCCGGTGCCGATGGCCCCCGCGAGGAACCCGGCGAGCGGGCCCACACCGAGGCCGAAGCCCACGGCGATGGGCGCGAAGGCCGCCAGCAGGCCCGGGGTGGCCAGCTCGCGCAGCGAGTCCCGGGTGCAGATGTCGACGACCTTGCCGTACTCGGGACGCTCGTCGAACGTCATGATGCCCGGGTGCTCGCGGAACTGGCGGCGCACCTCGAACACGATCGCACCCGCGGCCCGCGTCACGGCGTCGACCGCGAGGCCGGAGAACAGGAACACGGTGGCCGCACCGAGGATGAGGCCCACCAGGGTCACCGGCGAGACGATCTCGTAGCTGAGCATCGACGTCACCAGGCCGGTGCCGCGCTCGCTCACCTCGGCGAGGGCGGTGGTCACGGCGTCCTGGTACGAGCCGAAGAGCGCCGTCGCGGCGAGCACTGCCGTCGCGATCGCGATGCCCTTGGTGATGGCCTTCGTGGTGTTTCCGACGGCGTCGAGGTCGGTGAGGATCTTCGCGCCCTCCTCGTCCACGTCGCCCGACATCTCCGCGATGCCCTGGGCGTTGTCGCTCACGGGACCGAAGGTGTCCATCGCGACGATGACACCCACCGTCGTGAGGAGGCCGCAGCCCGCCAGGGCGACGAGGAACAGGGCGAGCGGGATCGAGCCGCCCGCGATGAGGAAGACGCCGCAGATCGCCGCCGCGATGATGCCCGCGGTGTAGACGGCGGACTCGAAGCCCACGCCGATGCCGGAGAGCACGACGGTGGCCGCGCCGGTCCGGGACGTCGCCGCCACGTGGAGGGTCGGCTTGGAGGTGGTGCCGGTGAAGTAGCCGGTGACCCAGAGGATGACGCCCGCCAGGACCACGCCGATCAGGACGGCGAGGGAAGCGACGACGCGCGGGTCGGCCGTGACGCCGGACAGGTCGGCCGTCCCGTTCATGCCCTCGAACGAGGACGGGAGGTAGACGAACGCCGCGACGCCGGCCACGGCCGCGCCGACGAGTGCCGAGATGTAGAAGCCGCGGTTGATCGCGGTGAGGCCGCTCTCCGAGCCGCGCACCCGGGTGATGAAGACGCCCAGGAGGGCCACGAACGCGCCGATCGCGGTGACGATCAGCGGGAACACGAGGCCCTGCTCACCCATCGCGGCGCGGCCCAGGATGAGGGCTGCCACGAGGGTGACGGCGTACGACTCGAACAGGTCGGCGGCCATGCCGGCGCAGTCGCCCACGTTGTCGCCCACGTTGTCCGCGATGGTGGCGGCGTTACGCGGGTCGTCCTCGGGGATGCCCTGCTCGACCTTGCCGACCAGGTCCGCGCCGACGTCGGCCGCCTTGGTGAAGATGCCGCCGCCCACACGCATGAACATGGCGAGCAGGGCCGCGCCGAAGCCGAAGCCCTCGAGCACGGCGGGCGCCTCGGTGCGGTAGATGAGCACCACGAGCGCGGCGCCCAGCAGACCGAGGCCCACCACCGACATGCCCACGGCTCCACCGGTCCGGAAGGCGATGCGGGCACCCTCCGCGCGGCCGTTCGGCCGCGTCGCGGCCGAGGCGACCCGCACGTTGGCGCGCACCGCGAGCCACATGCCGAGGTAGCCGATGGCCGCCGAGAAGCCGGCGCCCACGAGGAACGCGATGGAGCGTCCGATCCGGACGCCCCCGTCGGCCGCGGGCAGCAGGAACAGGAGGGCGAACACCACCACGGCGAAGAGGGCCAGGGTGCGGAACTGCCGGTTCAGGTAGGCGGCAGCTCCTTCCTGGACCGCGAGGGCGATCTCCTGCATCTTCGGCGTGCCCTCGGGTGCCGCCAGGACCTGCCTGCGCAGGACGTAGGCGAAGCCGAGAGCGGCCACCGCGATGACTGCGATCACCGTGACCACTGTGATGCTGGTCGGTTCGAGCGTCTGCATCCGTCCTCCTCGACGAACAACTGGGGTTGCCTCACGAAAGGGTTGACCCGATCTGGGGATGTGAGAGGTCCCGCCGGCATCGTCGACGGCGGGATCCGCCGAGTCTACTCACATGTGACACGGGTCACGAGCGCTCGCGGTCAAGACCTGGTCACGATGTCGCCGAGCCTGTGAGCAGGCGGATTGCCTCGAGCAGCCGATTCGGGTCGGTCAGGTCGGGCAGCACGACGTCGGCCCCCGCCTCCTCCAGCGCCTGTGCCGACGTGGTGCCGGCGGCGACCCCGACCACCCGTGCCCCGCCCTCCAGACCCGTGCGGACGTCCTCGAGCGAGTCGCCCACCACCACGGTCGAGGTCCGGTCGAACGCGACACCGTACCGGGCGGCGGCGCGGCCCTGGGCGACGGCGACAAGCGCGGGCCGGTGGTCGTGGTCCGACGAGTAGCCGCCCACGTCCGGGTCCAGGTACGCGTCGAGCCCGAAGACCGTGAGCTTCACGAGCGCGTTGGGCCGGAGGTTCCCGGTGACGACGGACGCCACGATGTCCGGCTCCACGGCCACCGCGGCGAGCGACTCGACCGCGCCGGGCATCAGGACGCCGTCGCGCCGCACGTCCTCCAGGTGCGCGGCGAACCGCTGCGGCACGATCTCCAGCATCCGGGGCAGGAGGCGCGGCACGTCCATCTCGGGGACGCCGTTGTCGAGCAGCATCCCGGCGACGGCCCGCGGCATGGTGACCCCGGTGCCCCGCGCGGGGAGCCGCTCCGCCGGCCGCCCCACCACCTCCGCGAACGCCTCGCGGTACGCCTGCCGGTCGACCTCTCCCACGTAGAGCAGCGTCCGGTCGATGTCCCAGAGGACGAGGACGCGCAAGGTGCGGACACTTGGGGCGACTCCAGACAATTTGCCTGCCGACGGCGCCGCATTCACCCCCTGGACCTCTTCTGTCCGGGTCGTGTCTGCGGCGCCGTCGGGCCTCACGGGGCGGTGACTGCCGCGATCCGCTCGGTCAGTGCGCGCACCTCGCTGTGCGTCCGCGTGCGTGCTGCCCTCGCCGCCGGCTCGAGCGCCCGCGCGAGGTCCCTGAGGTGGTCCCGCAGCCGTGCGGACTGGACGCGCTCGCCGAGCCCCACGGCCTGCGCCCCGCTCTCGCAGGCCGCCTCCAGGTCGCCGGCCCGGACGTGAGCCCGCGCGGCCCGGCTCAGGAGCAGGCCCCGGGTCCTGTGCTCGCCCTCGTTGATGGCACCCACCGCCCGGTCGAAGCTCTTCAGCGCCTGGGCGGTGTCCCCGAGGTCGACGCTCGCCGACGCCGTCTGACCGTGGATCTCACCGTCGTTCATCCAGTAGAGCCAGTGCGGGTCCCCCGCTCCGCGGCCCGCCCCGCACA
The DNA here is from genome assembly GCF_003946865.1 of Antribacter gilvus. Taxonomy (GTDB): domain Bacteria; phylum Actinomycetota; class Actinomycetes; order Actinomycetales; family Cellulomonadaceae; genus Antribacter; species Antribacter gilvus. The sequence continues at coordinate 316,110 of NZ_QXTH01000001.1, read as the reverse complement.
GCTCCCCGGCCTCGCCGAGAGCCCGGAGCGTCGCCTCCCGCTCCCCGAGCCGGGCATGCCCGCGGGCCTGACGGGTGAGGAGCATCGCCTCGAGGGCCGGGGCCTGGAGGCCCTTGACCTTCTGCCGGGCGGCCTGCGCCGCCACGACGGCGTCACGCGGGTGCCCGTTCGAGTACCCGTGGATCGCGAGATAGCTGAGCGCCTCCGCGCCCAGCCGCTCGTCGCCGGACGCGCGCGCGGCGCGGAGCCCCGCGAGCAGGTACCGCTGAGCCGCCTCGTGCCGCCCCGCGTCGAAAGCGAACCAGCCCGTCTGCGCCGCCGTGTCCGCCGCGACGGCCGCCAGCTGCCGGCCGGTCTCCGCGTCGTACGTGCTGTTCTCGAGGACCCGCGCCACGAGCGTCAGGTGCGCGCGTGCGAGGTCCGCCACGGCCCCGCTGCCGCTCCCGGCATCCATGACCCGCAGCTCGTCGGTGGTGCCCTGGAGGTGATGGCAGAGCTCGGCGGAGACGCGTGCGCCCCCGGCCGCCCGGGCCAGCGGCTCGGCCTCCTCCGCACCCCAGTGGTGCACGAACGCCGTCAGGGCCACGCCGCTCACGGGCGCCCCCGTGGCGCCGCGCGCACCGGGCCGCTCCTCCTGGGCGCCCCGCCGGAGCGCGTTGCCGAGGGCCGCCAGCATGCGGTCGGCCGTCCACGGCCGCTCCCCGTCCAGGGCGCAGTCCTGGTCCGTGGTGCTGCCCTCTGCGGCCGGGTCGGCCGCGGTCGCCGACACGGTACCCACTGCGACGGCTCCGGACCCCGCCGACGACGACGCGCCGCCCGACGACACGGTGGCGGGCGCGGCGCCCGACCCCCCGCGGGCCCCTGGCGCCTGCGGCACCGGGAGAGGCAGCCGGACCAGCTCCGCCGGCGTCCCCAGGCCGGTGAGGAACTGGACCACCCGCGCGATGTCGGTGAGCCGGCGCTCGCCGCACTCCAGCATCGACAGGTACGACTGGCTCAGCCCGGTGAGCGCCGCGACGTCCTCCTGCCGCAGCGGCACCAGCTGCCGGATCAGGCGGCTGACACGCCCGAAGTCCCAGTCGGCCAGGGCGGCTCGCACCCCGGCGTCGTCCCACACGCGTGCCGGCACGGTGGGCATCTCCACCACCGGTACGCGTTCGGTGCGCCGGCAGGCGGCGCACTGATCATCCGAGTTGTAACGACTCAGCACGCAGCCACAGCGCGCGCACGTCCGTACGGTCCCACGTGCCACTGCATCCCCCAGTGTCCGGCTTTTCGCCCTTATGCCGCTTGGCACGATCGAATCACCTCTGTGATATCACCGGCAGCAGGTGCATGCACTTCGAACGAGCCAAAACCTTGGTGCACGCCGCGGCCAGGGGGCCGCGACGTCCAGGTGTCGGACACCGGATAAAACAGCCCGGACCTGACACATCGACGAACGCCGTTATACCAGGAGGGGCACTGGCATGAACTGGAACACCTCGGTCGAAGTCTCGATGGACGCTCTACGCACCACGGCCACCGCCGTGCTGGACCGCCACGCGCACGACGGGCTCGAGTGCGTCGTCTGCGGAACGTTGTGGCCGTGCGAGCAGGCACTGCTCGCCGAGCGAAATCTCGCGGTCCTGTGAGGGGCGAGAGTAGGAGGTCCCTGACCTCCGACGCGGCGCTCAAGCCGCTCATGTACGGCTACCTGCGGGTCACCGACGCGTCGTGCCGGGACGACGTGGTGGAGATGGAGGAACGCCTCCGGCGCCTGGCCGAGGCCGAGGGGTTCTGCTTCGCCACCACCTTCCACGAGAGCACCCCCGGTCAGCGAGGCGCGCTGAACGAGCTCACCGCCGAGCTCCGGCGCGCAGAGGCCCGGCACGTCGTGGTGCCGTCCCTCGACCACCTCTCGCGGTACCCGCGGGTCCGGGACGAGCTGCTGGAGCAGCTCCGCGAGGAGGCCGACGCCCACGTCTGGACCGTCGAGGACATCCTCTGCCGGTCGTGACCGGAGGCCGCTGACCAGCACACCGTGACGCCCGGGGCCGCAGTGCGAGGCCCCGGGCCACGGGTGTCAGCCCGCCAGGACGGCACCCATCGCGCGCGACAGGTACCAGGGGTCCACCACCGCCGTGAGCTCGCGCGCCGAGTGCATCGACAGGATCGCGGCGCCCACGTCGACGGTGCGGATCCCGAGGCGGGTCGCCGTGATCGGGCCGATCGTCGAACCGCACGGGATCCCGTTGTTGGACACGAACTCCTGGCTCGGCACGCCGGCCGAGGCGCACGCCGCCGACCAGCGCGCCGCGCCGTGCGCGTCCGTCGCGTAGCGCTGGTTCGCGTTGATCTTCAGGATCGGCCCGCCGCCCGCGACAGGGCGGTTCGCCGGGTCGTGCCGCTCGGGGTAGTTCGGGTGCACGGCGTGGCCCACGTCGGACGACACGTGGAACGACGCCGCGAACGCCTGCCGGCTCTCCTCCGGCCCCGCGCCCAGGGCCCCGGACACGCGCGCGAGCACGTCCTCCAGGAACGGCCCGGCCGCGCCGGACCGGCTCTCGCTCCCGATCTCCTCGTGGTCGAAGGCCGCGAGCACAGCGATGCCGCCCGACGTCGTCGCGGCACCCTGGGCGCGCGCCTCGCCACCCGCGTGGGCCAGCAGGGCGGTCACGCCCGCGTGCACCGACAGCAGGTTGTCGAGCCGGCCCGATGCCAGGAAGACCTGGCCCGCGCCGAAGGTACGGGGCTCCTGGGTGTCGGCCACGACGACGTCGTACCCCCCGATGTGCGCCGGGTCGATGCCCGCCTCCGCCGCGAGCGCCCCCAGGACGTCCGCGTCCTGGGTGTCGCCGAGGCCCCAGACGGGCTGGGTGTGCCGCTGCTTGTCGAGGGTGAGGCCCTCGTTGGCGGCGCGGTCGAGGTGGACGGCGAGCTGCGGGATGCGCAGCAGGGGCCCGGTGCGGACGAGGTGCTCCGCGCCGTCCCGGGTGACGACCCGGCCCGCGAGCTCGAGCTCGCGGTCGAGCCAGGAGTTGAGCAGGGGGCCCCCGTACACCTCGACCCCCGCCTGCCAGAACCCGGCCGACCCGGTGGTGGGCCGCGGCTTGAGCTTGAACCCGGGGGAGTCGGTGTGGGCGCCGAGGATGGTGAACGGCGTGGTGGGTCCGGCGGCGGCCGGGACCGCCAAGGCGATGGCGGAGCCGTCGCGCACCACGACGTACCGGCCGCCGGGGACCACGTCCCAGGCCTCGGCCTCGGCAAGGCGCTCGAACCCGGCCGCCTCGGCGCGCCGGACCACCTCGGCAGCCGCGTGGAACGACGACGGCGAGGCGGTCACGAAGGAGGCGAGGTCCGCTGCGTGGGCCCTCGCCTCCTCCGGGACGGGTGTCGAGCTGGTGGACGGGGCGGGGGTGTTCGCGTCGGTCACCCGCCCATTATCTGCCGCCCGCCGGGCGGAGCTCAGTCCCCCCCGACGAAGAACTGCCAGGTGCCGTCCGGGGTGACGCCGATCCGCCAGCCGAGGTAGCCGCCGCCGGACCGCATCGCGGCGGCGTCCTCCGGCGACACGAGGCCCACCGAGACCACCTCGGCCCAGGCGGCGTCGGCCTCCGCGCCGTCGCCGTACCGGCCTGTCTGCAGGCGGGGCCAGACCCAGGTGCCGTCCTCGAGAGCTTCACCGCGGGTCCCGGCGAGGAGCCGCACCAGCACGCCGTACCGCGGGTCGTCGGGCTCGGGGATCGCGAGCACCTGCGCCGGGTCGGTCTCCACCCCACCGGAGGACAGCACCGTGTCGTCCGCCTGTGCGATCCCTACGAGAGCGGCCTCGTCGCAGGCCACGGCGGCCGCGTACAGGGCCGAGGCCTTGTCCGCGACGGCCGCGGGCACGCCGGAGAGGTCAGGTGCGCCCAGGTCGGGCGCCGACCCGGCGGAGCACTCCGCGGAGGCGCCACCGGTCGGAACCATCCGGGCATAGGCGACCACGACGCCGTCGGGCACCTCCCGGAAGTGGAGCGCGACAGGGAGGCCGGCGGCGTCTCCCGAGGCCCACGGGTCCGACGTCCACAGCGTGCCGTCGCACGGGGCCTCGAGCGCCTGGGCCTGGTTGGACGGCACCATGCCGCCGCCGTCGCTGTCGCCCCCGGCGATCGCGTCTCCCGCGAACGGCTGGAACGTCACCACGTCCGCCGGGTCCGTCGAGGTGCAGCGCGCCTCGATGCGGTAGGTGCCGCCGTCGGCGGGCGGCGAGTCGACAAAGGTCACGTCCTGCGGACGGTCGCCCGACCGGTCCACGAGCGACGCGCTGACCAGCTGTCCCACGTCCTCGCTCCGGCCACGGGCGTCCGGCGGGACCTCGAACTCCACCGGCATCGGGATGCCGGAGGCGAGCCCCTGCTGGTACACCTGCCCGCCCTCGACGACCAGCTCCACGGGGTCGCTCACCGCGAGCTCGGGATCCGCCCCGCTGATCGGGTGCACCAGCGTCAGCGCGCGCACCTGGTACGAGCCGTCCCCCAGCGTGCCGGCCGCGCCCTCCACGGCACACCCGGAGACGACGTCGCCGACCGCGCCGTTGTACCGGTCGGACGGGGTCTGCCCGAACGGCTCGGCGCCCGCCCGGTCGTCCCCGAGGTCGACGACCCGTCCGTCGACGCTCCAGACCAGGACCGGGGTGATCACGGGGTCGCCGAGGTCCACCGGAGCCGTGAGGCCGACAGGCAGCGCGTACCGGTACGCCCACGGCGTGGAGCCGTCGTAGGTCGCTGTCGCGGTCAGGTTGCCCGTGACGTCGAGGGAGTACTCGCCGGCCCCGGCCACCGCGGCCAGGTCGGCCTCGGGCATGCCGCAGGTCAGGCCGGTCCCGGCCAGCCAGCCGGGCGTGTGGCCCTCGCGGATCGCTCCGTCCGACGGGTCCGGCGCAGTCACGGACGGCGTCGGCGTCGCGGGGACGACGGGCTCGGTCCGGTCCGGCAGGATCGACGACGCGCCCACGGCGAGCGCCCCGGCCACGGCGAGGGACACGGCCCCGAGGCCGCCCACCTTCGCGGCCCGACGGCGGCGCACGCGCCCCCGCACCCTCTCGAACGCGGTCGTGTACAGGTCTGTCTCCGGCATCTCGTCCGCTGCCTCGTGCATCGCTCGGCTCAGGAGACCCGCCGTCGGGTCGGACCACTCGTCATGCTGGCGGTTCATCGTGCGGCCCTCCCTTCGGGGCTGGGTGTGTCGTCGATGCGCAGCGACTCCTGGAGCTGTGCCGTCGCCTCTGCGAGGTAGCGCTTGATCGTGCCCTGGGCGATGCCCAGCGCCTCGGAGATCTGGGGCACCGTGAGGTCGTCGAAGTACCGGAGCACCGCGCAGGCCCGCTGTCTCGGCGCCAGCCGCGCGAGTGCTGCGGTGACGTCCGCCCGGGCCGACGCGGCGCCCTCGGCGGACGGCGCGTGGCCCGGCTCGGCCAGGAGCGGCCGCAGGATCCGGAATCGCTGCCGGCGGCGGTAGCCGTCCAGGTAGAGCGTGAGGATGGTGCGCCGCACGTACGCCTCCGCGCTCGTGATCCCGGCCGCCTCGAGGTCGTGGACGGCGACGCCGGGGACGGCCCCTGGGGTTCGCGCCCCGGGCCCGCGCAGGCGGGAGAAGACCTTCACCAGGGCGTCCTGGACCAGGTCTTCCGCCTGGGCGCGGTCCCCGCACAGCATCTGCGCATACCGGACCAGTGCGGGGCCGCGGGTGGCCATGAGGTCACCCAGCTCGTCCTGCCAGCCGGCCACCGCCACCTCCCGCGCTCGCGTTCGTCGTCATACCCAGCATGACGCGCCGCGGCGCCGGAACGTTGTGCGGCGGATCTACACGGCCTGCCCGCTGACGAGAGTGACGGTGCCGTCCGCCCCCAGGTCCACCTCCCAGAGGATGCTCACTGCCCAGACGGCGGTCGCCGGGTCGTAGGCCTCCGTGGCGTTCACCGGCAGGTACACCACCGCCTGGTAGCGGCCCGGCGGGAGCGCGTCGTGCTGCGTCGCGCCCGCGGTGCAGGTTGCGACGGCCGTCACGTCCGTCGTGGTCTGCGCGTACTGACCCGGCTCTCGGGCGGTGAGCCGCTCCTGCGGACCCGACGGCGCGGGCCCGAACGCGACCACCTGCCCGTCCTTCGCCCACGCGATCTGTGCGTGCGGTGCGTACCCGTCGAGCGGCACGCCACCCCGGTACACCCTCGTCGCCAGGCTGCGGAGGGGAACCCCGAGGAAGTTGTCCTCGTCGATGCCCAGGACGGGTCCGCCGCCCGCCGCCCGGCCCGCCAGGTCCACGATCGGAGACCCGCACTCGAAAGGGCCGCCCGCGAGCCAGGCAGGAACGTAGGCCGGCTGGGCGGGGCCCTCTGCGGACGGCTGCCCGGTGGCCTCGGCGGCCCGGGTCCCGACGCCGTCGGTCAGGGTCACCTCGATCGCGTCGCTGACGACCAGGCCCATCACGCCGTCCCCGTCGAAGTCGAACACCGTCGCCGCACGCACCTCGAACCGCCCAGCGGGCCGCTCGTTGTCGTAGACCTGGTACCAGGCCTCCGGGTCCTGGGTCTCAGGACGGCAGGTCGTGTAGCTGGGCGACGTCGCGACGCCCTCCCACACCGGGTCGGTGGCGAGCGCAGCCGGGATGTCGATCCCGCAGTCGTGCCAGCCCTCGGACATGTCGACCACCACGCCGTCCTGCGCCCACAGGAGGAGCGGCTCGCCGACAAGCTGCGGCTCGCCCGACGCCAGCGTGATCCGGACCGGCAGCTGCCAGCCCGACCCTTCCCCGTGCGGGCGCGGCTCCAGGCTCCCCGTCGTGGCCAGGCTGAGCGCCGCGGTCGTGGAGGCCAGGTCCGCGACCGGCATCCCGCACACGACGCCGGCCGACTCGGGCCACCCGGCGGTCCGGTAGCCCGCCTCGTACTGCACGGTCACGTCCCAGGGGATGGCCGTCGGGGACGAGCTCACCTCCGGGGAGGGACTCGGCTCGGGCACCATCGTCGGCGTCGGCGTCGGCTCCGGGCTGGGCGTCACCGCCGGCGCGACCGGGTCCGTGCGGTCCCAGACCACGGCCTGCGACGCACCGATCGCGAGGAGCCCCACGAAGGCGAGGGTGCCCGCTCCGATCGCGCCCTGCTTGAGCACGCGCCGACGACGCACACGGGTACGCATCGCGCCCAGGCCGCCGATCAGGTTCTCCTCAGCGCCGCCGGCCTCCATCTCGGCCGCCAGTCCCTGCAGTCCCGCGGACACCGCCGCGCCCTCGTCGGACGTCGCCCACTCGTCTCTTCCATCGTGGATGCTCATCGTGCTGCCCTCCCCTCGAGGGTCCCGGGTGTGGTCCGCTTCGCTTCGTCGAGGTCGCCCAGCGCTCCGCGCAGCGGGGACATCGCGTCGAAGAGGTGTCGCTTGACGGTGCCCTCCGCCATGCCTGTCGCGGCGGCGATCTGGGGCACCGTCAGGTCCTCGAAGTAGCGCAGGACGATGCACGTACGTTGCTTGGGGGTGAGCCGTCTGAGGGCCGCCGACACGTCCACCCGGGCGTTGGCGGCGTGGTCGGCACCCCGCACGTCCGCGTTCCCGGGAACCAGGTGCTTCAGCGCCGACCAGCGCTGCCGGCGCCGGTACCGGTCGAGGTAGAGCGTCAGGATGGCTCTCCTGACATACCCTTCGGGATCCGTGGGGCCCTCTGCGTCGAGGTCGTAGGTGTCCGCCGACGACGCCGGGCGGCGCAGCCGCGAGCACACCTTGACGAGGGCGTCCTGCACCAGGTCCTCCGCCTCCCGGGGATGCCCGCTCAGCATGTACGCGTAGCTCAGCAGAGCCCGCCCGCGGTGTGTGACCAGGTCGGTCAGCTCCGCGTCCCAGTTCCCCATGGGGATCCCCCTCGTGTCCGTCTCTCAGGCCCAAGGACGCACGAGGTCACCGGATCGTTGAGGCGGTGCGCAGACGAGCTTGCGGGCGCCTGGCGGACGGCCGCGCTGGGCGGGGGTTCGGCCCCGCGGGGGAACGACTACGCCTCTTCCGCCAGCGCGATCCGGTACCCGCGCTTCACCACGGTCCGGATCAGGTCCGGCCGCTTCGTGGCCTCGCGCAGGCGCGCGATCGCCACCTCAGCGGCGTGCGGGTCGGTGGAGTAGCCGGGCAGCACGTCGAGGACGCGCTCGCGCGGCACCACGTCCCCGCCGGCGGACGCGAGGAGCCGCAGCACCTCCACCCCCGTGGGCGACAGCGGCAGCACCTGCCCGTCCAGCACCGCGACCCGCGCGCGGATCAGCAGCGACCCGGCGACGGTCGCCAGCGCCACGGACTCGATGTGCTCGTAGTGCCCCACGAGCGTGCGGACGAGGGCGCCGAGGCGTCCTCGCTCCGGCTGCAACGGCGTGATGCCGCGCTGCTCGAGCGGCTTGGCGGTGACCGGTCCGACGGCGGCCACGATCGTCGCCCCCGAGCGCAGCCGCTCCAGGACCGACGGCGACAGGCCCTCCGCCTCCACGGCCTGCAGCCACGCCTCGGCACCGGGCGCCGACGTGAACACGACCGCGTCGATCTCGCCCGTGGCCGTGGCCTGCACCGACTGGCGCAGCGCCGCCGGGTCGGGGGCCGGTCCCCACCGGTACACGACGAGCCCGACGACCTGGGCTCCGGCCTTCTCGAACACCTCGTCCAGGCCGTCCGCGCCCGCCCCGTGGTGCTGGATCGCGATGCGCAGGCCCGAGACGCCCTCGCTGAGCAGCACCTCGGCCACCTCGGCGGACGTCTCCGACTCGGCGACCCAGTCGGCCTGGAGCCCGGCGGCCTGGATGGCGCCCCGCGCCTTGGGGCCGCGGGCCACGATGCGCGTGCCCGCCAGCATCGCGGTGAGGGGCGTGGCCAGGCCGTGCGCGTCGGCAGCCTCGATCCACGCGCGGAAGCCGATGCCGGTGGTGACGACGACGACGTCGGGCGGCGCGTCGATGATCGCGCGCGTGGCCTCGACGAGGGTCTCGTCGTCGATGTGCGGGATCATGCTCAGCGCGGGCGCGTGCCGCACCGTGGCACCGCGGCGCTCGAGCGCGGCGGCCAGCTCGGCGGACCGCCGGTCGGCCGTGACGAGCACCGTGCACCCGGCCATCACCTGGCCGAGGGCAGGACGAGGCCCGGCACCGGTCCCCGGGGTGAGGGCCGCCGCCGTGGTGTCAGCCACGGGCACCTGCCAGACGTCCGACACGAGCCTCCTCAAGCACACCGTCCGCCGCGACGCCACCGATGACGATGACGGCGGGCGCTGCCACACCCTCCTCGGCGGCGACGCGCGCCACCTCGTCGAGGCGGGCGCGCGTGACGCGCTGAGCAGGCGTGGAGCCGTTCTCCACGATCGCGACGGGGGTGGCCGGGTCGGTGCCGGCGTCCAGCGACTGCCGCACGATGGTGCCGAGCATCGACACCCCCATCAGGATCACCAGCGTAGCCGCGCCGTCGCGAACCGACGCGAGCGCCGCGGCATCGAGGCCGCCGTGCCCGCTGGTCACGTGGAACGACGCGGTGATCCCGCGATGCGTGACGGGGATCCCCGCGAGCTCGGGCACGCCCACCGCCGACGACACCCCCGGCACCACCTCGACGGGCACGCCCGCGGCGCGGCAGGCGAGCACCTCCTCGCCGCCGCGCCCGAAGACGAACGGGTCGCCGCCCTTGAGCCGTACCACGCGCTGCCCGCGCCGGGCGCGCTCCACGAGGATCGCGTTGATCTCCTCCTGCGGCACGGGGTGGTGCCCGGCGGTCTTGCCGACGTCGACGACCTCGGTCCGCGGGTCCAGCTCCTCGAGGACGCTGCGCGGCCCGAGGCGGTCGGCGACCACCACGTCGGCGGCCATGAGGGCGCGCCAGCCGCGCAGCGTCAGCAGGTCGGCGGCCCCCGGGCCGCCGCCCACGAGCGTCACGCGCCCGGTCACCTCGGTGGCTCCGGCCGTCATGGCACCGCGACGTGCACGACGCCGTCGCGCACCTCGACCGGGTACGTCACCAGACGTGGCTCCTGGCCGGGGCGGGGGCTGTAGCCCGCCGTCTCGAGGCACTCGCCCGTCTCGAGCGAGTACACCTGCTTGTAGACGGGCGCCGCGACCGTCGGCACGCCGGCCCGCGTGCCGACGATCCCCCGCGACATGACGTTCGCCCCGGAGAAGGGGTCGAGCTGCTGGGTGGCGACCACCTCGCCGTCGGCCAGCCGGAACAGCGCGACCTGGGTCTCGCCGAGGAGGGCGGCCGCGCCGCGCTCGGGGAGCAGGTCCGAGTGCAGGCAGACCCGCTCCCAGCGGACCTCGCCGCCGTCCGCGGCCCCTGCGGTGGGAAGTTCTTCCGTGACGCTCATCGACGCACCTCCAGCTTGGGCCCCGCGATGACCACACCGGACGCCCGCTCGGCCTCGGTGGCCGGGCGGACCTGGCCGCGCTCGGGCACGTAGGCGAGCGACGGGTCGGCGGTCTTCGGGGCGTTGACGAACGACGAGAACCGGCGCAGCTTCTCCGGGTCCTCGAGGACGGCGCGCCACTCGTCCTCGTAGTTCTCCACGTGGCGGGCCATGGCCGCGTCGAGGTCGGCGGCGATCCCGAGGGAGTCCTCCATGACGACCTGGCGGACGCCCTCGAGGCCACCCTCGATGTCCTCGATCCACGCGGCCGTGCGCTGCAGCCGGTCGGCCGTGCGCACGTAGTACATGAGGAACCGGTCGATCGTACGGAGCAGCTCCTCGTCGGTCAGGTCCTCGGCGAAGAGGCGGGCGTGCCGGGGCGTGAAGCCGCCGTTGCCGCCCACGTAGACGTTCCAGCCCTTCTCCGTGGCGATGACGCCCACGTCCTTGCCGCGTGCTTCCGCGCACTCGCGGGCGCAGCCGGACACGCCGAGCTTGATCTTGTGGGGCGAGCGGAGGCCGCGGTAGCGCAGCTCGAGCTCCACGGCCATGCCGACGGAGTCCTGCACGCCGTAGCGGCACCACGTGGAGCCCACGCAGGACTTCACCGTGCGGAGCGCCTTGCCGTACGCGTGGCCCGACTCGAAGCCGGCGTCCACGAGGCGGCGCCAGATGTCGGGCAGCTGCTCGATCCGGGCACCGAACATGTCGATCCGCTGGCCGCCGGTGACCTTCGTGTACAGGCCGAAGTCCTTGGCGACCTGGCCCACGACGATCAGGCCGTCCGGGGTCACCTCGCCGCCGGGCATGCGGGGGACAACCGAGTAGGTGCCGTCCTTCTGGAGGTTGGCGAGCACGTGGTCGTTGGTGTCCTGCAGGGTGGCCTGCTCGCCGGACAGGATGTGGCCGTTGCCGAGGCTGGCCAGGATCGAGGCGACGACCGGCTTGCAGATGTCGCAGCCGCGGCCGGGGCTCGCGACCGGCTCCGCGCCGTCGGCCACGACCGCAGCCCGCCCGAAGCGCCCGATGATCTCGGTGAAGGTGTGCAGGTCGGCGACCCGGACGGCGTCGAACAGCTGGGCCCGGGTGAGCTCGAAGTGCTCGCACAACGCGTTGCTGACCGTGACGCCGGCCCGCTCGAGCTCGGTGTTGGTGATCTTCTTGACGAGCGGGAGGCACGACCCGCAGGTGGTGCCTGCGCGCGTGCAGGCCTTGACTGCCGCCACGTCCGTGCACGCGTGCTCCGTCACGGCGCCACGGATCTGGCCCGCGGTGACGTTGTTGCAGGAGCAGACGTTCGCGTCGTCGGGGAGCTCGAGGGCCGGGGCGCCGTTGCCCGAGCCCTCGGGGAGCAGGAAGGCACCCGGGTCGCCGGGCAGCTCGCTCCCGAGCATGGGGCGCAGCGACGCGTACGGCGCTGCGTCGCCGACGAAGACGCCGCCGAGGAGCGTGCGGGCGTCGTCGGACAGGACGAGCTTCTTGTAGACGCCGGCGGCGGGGTCGGCCCACACCACCTCCATGGAGTCCTCGGTGCGGCCGTGCGCGTCGCCGAAGGACGCGACGTCCACGCCGGACAGCTTGAGCTTGGTGGCGGTGTCCGCGCCGGGGAACGTGGCCTCGCCGCCCAGCAGACGGTCCGCGACCACCTCGGCCATCGCGTACCCGGGCGCGACCAGGCCGATGCAGCGGCCCTCGATGCAGGCCACCTCGCCGATGGCCCAGACGTTCGGGTCCTCCGTGCGGCAGTCCAGGTCGACGACGACGCCACCGCGCTCACCGATCGCCAGGCCCGAGGCCCGGCCGAGCTCGTCGCGGGGGCGCACGCCCGTGGCGACCACGACGACGTCGACGTCCAGCCGGCCGCCGTCCGCGAAGTCGAGGTGACCCACGTGGCCGGTGCGACGGTGCGCCTTCATCTCCTTGGTGGCCGTCTCGGGACGGACGCCGATGCCCTTGCCGTTGATCAGGCGCTTGAGCGCGTGGCCGCCGCCGAGGTCGATCTGCACGCCCATGAGGTGCGTGCCGAACTCGATCACGGTGGCCTCGGCGCCGAGCGCCTTCAGCGCGCCGGCCGCCTCGAGGCCGAGGAGGCCGCCACCGATCACCGCGCCGCGCACGGGCTTCACGAAGCCCTTCTCGGTGGTGCCGGCGGCCCGCTTCTCCTCGACCCAGCCGCGGAGCGCCGCGACGTCGTCGATGGTGCGGTAGACGAAGACGCCGGGGAGGTCGTTGCCGGGGATGGGCGGCATCGCGGCGTTGGACCCGGTCGCGAGCACCAGCTCGTCGTACGGGTGGACGCGTCCGAGGCGGTCCGTGACCGTCCTCGCCTCGCGGTCGATCGCCGTGACGGCGCAGTCGCGGTGCAGGGTGACCAGCGGGTCGTCCCACAGCGCGGGGTCGCCGAGGGTCAGCTCCTCGGGGTCGCGGACCTCGAAGTACTTGGTGAGGGCCACGCGGTCGTACGGCTTGCGCGGCTCCTCCGCGAAGACGTCGACCTGCCAGGTCCCGGCCGTGTCGCGGGCGCGCAGCGCCTCGACGAACCGCTGGGCGACCATGCCGCCGCCGACGACGACGAGTTTGCGGGGTGCACCGGAGCTGTCCATGCGGATGACCGTACGAGGTGGCAGTTTCACCGGAATGCGGCGGCAGTTGCGGGGCCGCAACATCTTTCTCACCAACGCGCAGGTGTCCGTGTGAGAGATCCCCGCCCCCCGCCGAGATAGTCACTCCGTCGGGCGAGGTGACTACCTCGCGTGTTAACAACCCGCCGAGGTAGTCGCTCCGTCGGACGGAGCGACTACCTCGGCGGGCTCAGGTGGGTCGCCGGGTCACGGGAAGCTGACCAGCTTGGACGGGATGGTGGACGTCCCCGAGGTCGGGGCACCCGTCTGGTTCACGACGTGGGCGTACTGGCCCATGCCGCCGAGCGAGACGACCTGGACGCTGTGCAGGCGGACGCCCGGCTTCACGGGGACCTGGAACCCGTGCTGCTGCACGATGGACGGGTCCGACGTGAAGTTGCAGTAGGAGCCGAGCCCCCACGCCTCGTGCGTGTTCACGTGGTCGGCCACCTTGTAGCCGGCGTAGCCGACGATGCCGTCGTGGGTGATCGACGCCGCGTTCGGCGCGTCGTACGCCTTCTCGTTCTGGAAGAAGATCGTGCGACCCCGTTCGCCGTTCCACACCACGTCGTACTTGTTGAAGTGCTCCACGAACAGGCCGGTCGTGAGGACGTCGTCCCCGTTCACGATGAGGCCGTAGTCGGCGCGGTTGGTCTCCCAGCCCACTCCGGCGCCGTGGTCGGCCCGCCAGAGCCAGGTGTGGTCGATGAGCACGTCGTCGCTGTTCACGACGACGCCGTTGGTCGCCAGGCCGGGTCCCGCGCCGCCGACGCGGACGAAGACGTCCTGCACGGTGGTCGGGTTGGCGCTGTGGTCGGCCGACGACCCCGCCGGGCCGACCTGCAGCATCGTGTCCGACCGCTGCGCGCCGGCGTCGATGAGGAAGCCCGCGAGCCGGACGCCGTCCACGTCGGCGACGTGCATCGCGTCCACCCCGGCGTCCGGGATGATCGTGGCCAGTCCGAGGCCCAGCACGATCGTGTTCGGCCGGGTGACCTGGATGGTCCGGTCGAGGTGGTAGACGCCCGGCGTGAAGAGCAGGTTCAGGCCCTGCGCCAGCGCCGCGTTGATGGTCGCCGCCGTCGCGCCCGCCTTGACCACGTAGAACTGGTCGAGCGAGACCGAGGTACCACCCGTGTTGGCGGGCCAGGTCACGCCGGACGAGCTCGTCCGCTTGGCCGGGACCCACACCTTGTACGCGGTGCCGTCCAGGTAGAGGAACGGCTTCTCGCGGGAGATGGGGGTCGTCGCCAGGTTGGTGTACGGCCCCGTCGCGAAGTTGGTGGCCGGAGCGCCCTGGACACCCGAGAACGTCATGTTCCACACGCCGTTGGTCCAGCCGCCCACCGAGGAGTCACGCGTGTACCACTGCTGCTGCGAGTACGGGCCGACGGTGCCGTCGATCTTCGAGTCGGCGATGTAGCCGCCGGACGCCCAGCCGTAGCCGTCCGGCGCCAGGTTGAGCCCGCCGAGCACGTGGATGCGGCGGAACGGGGCGGCCTGCGCCACGGCCCACCGGTTGGTCCCGTTCACGGGGTTGATGGACAGGTTCTCGGCGGAGCGCCAGAAGTTCTGGGTGGCGTTGCCGTTGAGCCAGCCGGCGTCGACGGTGATGTCACCGTTGATGCGCACGTCGTCGGGGTTCAGGCCCAGGCCGGAGATCGAGGTGTAGAAGCCGATCTGGGCGTTGATGCCGTTGTACGTGCCCGGCTTGAGCAGGAACTGGTAGCGCTCGGAGCCGAAGTGGTTGGCCTCCATCTGCGCGAACACCTGGTCGAACCGCGCCTGCAGGTTCGGCGTGGAGGGGTCCACGACGATCACGTTGGGGCCGAGGTCCCCGCCGCCCTGGATCGGGGGCGTCGTCGTGCCGCCGCCGGTGTGCACAGCGACCTCCCAGAGCGAGTAGCCGTAGCCGGTGGCGCGGGCCGAGCCGGCGACGCGGACGTACCGGCCGGTGCCGGAGACGTCGAACGAGACCTGCCCGCCGGTCCCGCCCGTGACGGACCTCAGGTCCGTCCAGGTGGTGCCGTCGGCCGAGGCCTGGACCTTGTAGGCGGTGGCGTACGCCGCCTCCCAGCTCAGGTCGACCTTGCAGATGCTCTGCGACGAGCCGAGGTCGACCTGGACCCACTGCGGGTCCGACGCGGCCGAGGACCAGCGGGTCCCGGCGTTGCCGTCGAACGCGGCCGACGCGGGCGTGCCCGCGTTCTCGGTCGACGAGGCGGTCGCGGGCCGGTTCTGGGCCGCGTTCGCCGTCGAGCAGGTGCCCGGGCCCGGGCCGGTGGTCCCCGTCTCGCCGTAGACCTGAAGCTCCCAGAGGGAGTAGCCCCACGGCGTCGCCCGGGTCGTGCCGAGCATGCGGACGTACCGGCCGTTGCCGGACACCGTCAGGTCGTCGACGCCGCCGTCGCCACCCGTGACGGTCCGGACGTCGGTCCAGGAGGCGCCGTCGGCCGAGACCTGGATCCGGTAGGCGCTCGCGTAAGCCGCCTCCCAGCGGAGCACGACCCTGCTGATCGAGGCGGTGGCCCCCAGGTCGACCTGGAGCCACTGCGGGTCGGAGTGCGCCGACGACCAGCGGGTGCCGGTGTCTCCGTCGGTGGCTGCGGAGGCGGGGGTGCCCCCGTTCTCGATGGACGAGGCGGTGGCCGTCTTGCCCTGCGACAGCAGGGACTCGGCGGCCGCGGCCGGTTGCTGTGCCGGAAGCGCGATCAGCGACGCCGCGATGAGCGTGAGCGTGACCGCCAGGGTTCTGATTCTCACTAAGGACTCCCACGTAGAAGTTGCGACTCTGCAAACTCCGGACAGGTTACTTACCTGTCAGTAAGCAGAGTAGCGGACCTGGCCACGCGGCGATAGAGCGCTCTATCGGTGGACGACAAACGGGTTGTCAGAAGCTCCGCGGGCTGTAGCCCGGGGAGCTTCTGACAACCCGTGGACGACGGCGGGCGCTCAGGTCAGCCGACCGGCGCCTCCTGCGCCGCCGGCTCGCGCGTCCGGGCCACCCACTCGGCGAGCCCGCACACCGCGTCCTTGCACCCTCCGCAGCCGGTCGTCGCCCGCGTCTCCCGAGCGATCCCGGCCAGGTCCGTGGACCCGCAGGCCACGATGTCGCCCTTGGTCACGCCGTTGCACCGGCACACCACCGCGTCGTCCGGCATGTGCTCCGGCGAGGAGGCGGGGGCCGCCGTCGGTGCCACTGGGGTGAGGAGCAGGAACGCGGGGTCGACCGGGACGGGCGTGCGGCGCGTGTACGCGGCCGTGAGGTCGGCCCCCACCCGGGGGTCGCCCACGCAGGTGGCGCCCACGAGCAGCCCGTCGGCCACGACGACCTCGACGAACCGGCCTCCGGCCGGGTCGCTGAGCCGGACGGCGCGCTCCCCGGGCCGCGGGGCCCGGCCCGTCCCGCAGACGCCCATGCTGACGACGCTCAGCGTGCCGGCCTTGAGCTTGACCACGTCCGTGCCCCGCGTCTCCACGCCGTGGTCGGTGGCCGCCCGGGTGGCCAGGGCGGTGCCGAGGCGGACCGCCATGCTGGGCCGGTCGCCCTGACCGGGCAGCCGGAGGTGGGCCCGCGGCGCTCCCGGGGCGGGACGGCCAGGGCCCGAGCCCGTGGCGGGCAGCCCCACCGCGGCCACCTCCGTGAGGTGCTCGGCCAGGCGCCGGGCCTGGTCCCAGCCCTCGGCCACCAGGCCGCGGGACCCCTCCGGCGGCTCGGCGCAGTCGCCCACGGCGAAGACCCGCGGGTCGTCCGGGCTCGCCAGGTCGTGCCCGACGACGACGCCGCGGCCCACCCGGAGCCCGGCGTCGGACGCCAGACGCGTCTCCGGCACGGTGCCGCACGCGAGGACCACGAGACCGGCGGCGACGACCTCGTCCGCCAGCACGGCGTCGCCCTCGAGCCGCACGCCCACGGCGCGGCCGCCCGCGACGAGGACCTCGCTGGGCTGGGCGCCGGTCCGGACCACGACGCCGGCCGCCGCGAGCCCGGCCCGCAGCACGTCGCCCGCCTCGGGGTCGAGCTGGCGGTCCATGGGCGACGACGCCGGGTGCACGAGCGTCACGGCGAGGCCCCGGCCCGCGAGCCCGTGCGCCGCCTCGACACCGAGCACGCCACCTCCGACCACCACCGCGCGCGGGGTGTTGAAGGTGGCGGCGACGATCTCGCGCGCGTCGTCAAGGGTGCGGAGGGCGTGCACGCCCGCCGGGAGCGACGGCGTCCCGGCCGCCGGCCGCCCGTACAGGCCGGGGATGTCCGGCACGCGAGCCTCCGAGCCGGTCGCGAGCACGAGGTGGTCGTAGGTGTGGCGGGACCCGTCGTCGGCGAGCACCACACGTGCCGACCGGTCGATCCGGGTGGCGGCCACGCCGCGGAGCACCTGGGCGCGCTCGGCGTCGACCACCGGCATCGTGATGGCCGCGACGTCCGTGCGGCCCGCCACCACGTCGCTGAGCAGCACGCGGTTGTAGGGCTCGTACGGCTCGGCGCCGAGCACGGTGATGTCCAGGACGCCGTCGGGGTCGCGCCGCAGCAGCTCGTCGACCAGGCGGGCACCCACCATGCCGCTGCCCACGACGACGACCTTCACGGGGACGCGCAGGTTGGGACCGTTCATCGCGCTGCCTCCTTCTCCTTCTCCGCCGGGTTGGCAGAAGCTCCCCGGCCCATACCCGGGAGAGCTCCTGACAACCCTGTTGGCACGGGTGTCACGTCGACGGCGCAGACCTTGAACTCCGGCATGCCGGAGATCGGGTCCGTGGCGTCGGTGGTCACGCGGTTGACGCTGCCCACCCCGCTCCAGTGGAACGGCATGAAGACGGTGTCGGGGCGCAGGGCGTCGGTCCAGCGCGCGTCGGCCTCCACCCAGCCACGGGCGGAGGTGAGGCGGACGCGGGCGCCGTCGGGCACCCCGAGACGGAAGCCCAGCATCGGGTGCAGCTCCACGTACGGGGCGGGGACCATGCGCTCCAGGTCGGCGACCCGGTGCGTCTGCGCGCCCGACTGGTAGTGCTGGAGCACCCGGCCCGTCACCAGGTAGACCGGGGCGTCCGCACGGACGTCGTCGGACGGGCCGGTGTGGTCCACGGGGACCATGCGGGCGCGCCCGTCGGGTGTGGGGAAGCGCTCGAGGAACATCCGCGGGGTGCCCGGGTGCGGGGCGCCGTCGGCTCCGCCGTCGAGAACAACACTGTGCCCGCTACCGGGCGCCGTTACCGGCGCAGTGTTGTTCTCGGCGCCCGCCGACGCGCCCGCCTCGCCCGCCGGGACGGGCCAGAACAGGCCGGGGCCCGCCTCCGCCTCGTCGGCGTCGAGCCGCGCGTGAGAGAGCCCGGAGTAGTCGGCCGGGCCGCCCGCGGAGGCGCGGGCCAGCTCGTCGAACACGACCGCCGGGTCGGTGGGGAACGAGACCTCGGAGCCCAGGCGCCGCGCGAGCTCGGCGAGGATCCACAGCTCCGAGCGCGCCTCGCCGGGCGCGTCCACGGCCTTGCGCCGCCGGATGACCCGTCCCTCCAGCGACGTCATGGTGCCCTCCTCCTCGGCCCACTGCGTCACCGGGAGCACCACGTCGGCGAGGCGCGCGGTCTCCGAGGGTACGAAGTCGCACACGACGAGCAGGTCGAGCGAGCGGAGCCGGTCCACCACCGCGGAGGCGTTCGGCGCGCTCACGACCAGGTTTGACCCGTGCACCAGGAGCGCCTTGGGGCCGTCCGGCGTCCCGAGGGAGCGGAGCAGCTGGACGGCGGGCTTGCCCGGGCCGGGCAGCGACTCCGGGTCCACGCCCCACACGGCCGCGACGTGCGCCCGGGCGGCCGGGTCGTCGATCTTGCGGTAGCCGGGGAGCTGGTCGGCCTTCTGGCCGTGCTCACGCCCGCCCTGCCCGTTGCCCTGGCCGGTGATCGCGCCGTAGCCGGAGCCGGCCCGGCCCGGCAGGCCCAGCGCCAGGGCCAGGTTGATCGCGGCGGTCACGGTGGCCGTGCCCTGGGTGGACTGCTCCACGCCCCGCCCCGTGAGCACGTAGACGCCCGCCCCGCCCTGGTCCGGCGAGGCTGCCGCGAGCAGGCGCGCGACCCGGCGCAGCTCGTCGGCGGGCACCCCGGAGACGCCCTCGCAGCGCTCGGGCCACCACGCGGCCACCGAGCGAGCCACATCGTCGAACCCTGAGGTGCGCTCGGCGAGGTAGGCCCGGTCGGCCAGGCCCTCGGCGAGCAGCACGTGGAGCAGACCCAGCAGCACCACGAGATCCGTGCCCGGCACGGGGGCCAGGTGGACGCCCGCACCGTCCTCGGTGAGCCGGGCGGTGACGGAACGGCGCGGGTCGACGACGACGAGCCCGCCCCGCCCCCGCGCGCCCGCGAGGTGCTGGACCGCGGGCGGCATGGTCTCCGCCACGTTCGACCCGAGCAGCAGCACGGCCTGCGCGCCGCCGACGTCGGCCAGCGGGAACGGCAGGCCGCGGTCCACGCCGAAGGACCGGTTCATGCCTGCCGCGGCCGACGCCATGCAGAAGCGCCCGTTGTAGTCGATGTCGGGCGTGCGCAGCACGGTCCGCGCGAACTTCCCGAGCGCGTAGGCCTTCTCGTTGGTGAGGCCGCCGCCGCCGAACACGCCGACGGCCTGCGGCCCGTGCTCGGCCGCGAGGGAGGCGAGCCGGCCGGCCACCAGGTCGAGCGCCGCGTCCCAGGTGGCGGGCTCGAGCTCGCCGGAGGCTCCGCGCACCAGCGGCACGGTCAGCCGGTCGGAAGCGTCCAGCACCGAAGCGGACGTCCACCCCTTCTGGCACAGCCCCCCACGGTTGGTGGGAAACTCCCGAGGCGCGACGACGGGCAGGAGGCGGGGCGGCCCGGCAGAAGAGGCGGCGGAGCCGGAGGTCGGCGCGCCGCCGTCAAGCCGTAGCGGAGCGTCCGCGCGAGGAACGAGCCGGTCGCGTGAGCGAGGCGGCGCGCCGACCTGCGGCTCCTCCGCCGGGACCGGCCCGGGCACCGTGAGCGACATGCCGCACTGGAGTGCGCAGTAGGGGCAATGAGAGTCCACCATCAGACGCGAGCCTCACCCATCGCGCCCCGGCCGTACACGGCCCAGCACACGACGCCCATGACCACGTACGCCCCCACGAAGACCCACAGCGCCGGGACGAGCGACCCGGCGAGGGTGGTGGACAGCGCGAACCCGCGCGGGATGAGGAAGCCGCCGAACGCGCCCACCGCACCCGCGATGCCGATGCAGCCCGCCGCGGCCTTGGCGGAGGCCCCGGAGAGCCGGAAGACCGCGGGGATCATCCGGTAGACCGACCCGTTGCCGATACCCGAGGCCACGAAGAGCAGCAGGAACGACCCGAAGAACCAGGGGAAGCTGTGCGCGCCCAGCGCCCACACGGCTCCCACGATCCCGGCCGCCATGACGGCGAAGGAGACCAGGGTGATCCGCACGCCGCCGATCCGGTCGGCGAGGATGCCGCCCAGCGGCCGGGAGAGCGAGCCGACCAGGGCCCCCGCGAACGCGATCGAGAGGGTCACCTCGGGGAACTGGGCCTTGAGCAGCGTCGGGAAGGCGCCGGAGAAGCCGATGAACGAGCCGAAGGTGCCGATGTAGATGAACGAGATGACCCAGGTGTGCTTCTCGCGCAGGGCCACGGCGAACTGCCGCGGGTCGGCCTTCGCCGTCGCGAGGTTGTCCATGAGGCGCCAGGCGAGGAACGCCGCCAGCAGCACGAACGGCACGAACACGAGGGCGGCCCGCTCGAGCGCGATCCCGGCGCCCGCCACGATCACGAGCGGCACGATCAGCTGGACGCCGGCGGTGCCGATGTTGCCGCCCGCGGCGTTCCAGCCGAGAGCGGCCCCCTTCTCCCGCTCGGGGAAGAAGAACGAGATGTTCGCCATCGAGGAGGCGAAGTTGCCGCCGCCGAGGCCCGCGAGCGCCGCGGCGCCCAGCATGACCGGGAAGGGGGTGGTGGGGTCCTGGACCACGAGGAACATCGCGGTCAGTGGCAGCACGAGCAGCAGCGCGGACACGATGGTCCAGTTGCGACCGCCGAAGATCGGGACGGCGAGCGTGTAGGGGATGCGCAGGGTCGCGCCGACGAGCGTCGGGATGGCGATGAGCCAGAACTGCTGGTCCACGGTGAGCGCGAAGCCTGCCGCCGGGAGCTGCGGCACCACGATGGACCAGAGGGCCCATACGCAGAACCCGAGGAACTCCGCGAAGATCGAGATGACGAGGTTGCGGCGGGCGATCCGCTTGCCGCCGTCGTGCCAGAGGGTGGCGTCCTCGGGGTCCCAGTGCTCGATCCAGCGTCCGCCGAGGCGGCGGGGGGTGGCGGTCGCGGTGAGGCTGCCGGCGGGGGCGGCGGTCTCGACGACGGCCTGCGGGGTGGCGGCGACGGGCCCCGTCGCGGCGTTCGACGGGTCGTCCTGCGTGGTCCGAGCGGACATCTGGCGTCCTCCCTGAGGGCGTGGTGCCCGACGACGTCGGGCGTCCTGGGGACCCGGCGGCTGCCGGTTCCCTGGGCCGGCTCGACGTCGGACCGGTGAGGAAGACGCTAGGTATCGGGTGTTTCCGTGCTCGTCTTTCCGCAGTTAAACAACAGTAAGGAAGAACGCACAGGCCGTCCGCGGAGGCTGTGAGGACTGTCACGAGGTGCGGTCCCGCAGGTCACGGGTGAGACTCCAAAGCATGACGGGCGAGGACACGCTCCTGAGGCTTGGCCGGCACCTCCGACGCGGAGAGGTGTCGGACGACCTGCGGAGGCTGTTCCTCGAGGGCGGCCGTGACGGCGACGCGTTCTACCGCGACCGGTGGTCGCACGACAAGGTGGTGCGCTCCACCCACGGCGTGAACTGCACGGGGTCGTGCTCGTGGAAGGTGTACGTCAAGGACGGCATCATCACGTGGGAGACCCAGCAGACGGACTACCCGTCGGTGGGGCCGGACTCGCCGGAGTACGAGCCGCGGGGCTGCCCCCGCGGCGCGGCGTTCAGCTGGTACACGTACTCGCCCACGCGGGTGCGCTACCCGTACGTGCGGGGGGTGCTGCTGCGGGCGTACCGGGAGGCGAAGGCCCGGACGGGTGACCCGGTCCTGGCGTGGGCGCAGGTCACGGGCGACCCGGAGACGGCGCGGGCGTACAAGTCGGCGCGGGGCAAGGGCGGGCTGGTGCGCGCGTCGTGGGACGAGGCGGCGGAGATCGTCGCGGCGGCGCACGTGCACACGATCAAGGAGTTCGGCCCGGACCGGGTGGCGGGGTTCTCGCCGATCCCGGCCATGTCGATGGTGTCGCACGGGGCGGGCGCGCGTTTCGTGCAGATGCTCGGCGGCTCCATGCTGTCGTTCTACGACTGGTACGCCGACCTGCCCGTCGCGAGCCCTCAGGTGTTCGGCGACCAGACGGACGTGCCCGAGTCCGCCGACTGGTGGAACGCCTCCTACCTGATCGTGTGGGGTTCCAACCTGCCGGTGACGCGCACGCCGGACGCGCACTTCATGGCGGAGGCGCGGTATCGCGGCCAGAAGGTCGTGGTGGTCTCCCCCGACTACGCCGACGCGACCAAGTTCGCCGACGCCTGGCTCGCGCCGCACCCCGGCACTGACGGCGCCCTCGCCCTCGCGATGGGTCACGTCATCCTCCGCGAGTACCTCGTGGAGGGGCGCACGGAGCGCTTCGCGGAGTACCTGAAGCGGTTCGCGGACGCGCCGTTCCTGGTCCGGCTCGAGCCGCTGCCCGACGACGCCCCCGCCTCGTCCGGCGGTCCCGGCACCCTCGCGCCGGGGAAGTTCCTCACCGCGGCCGACCTGCCGGAGCACGCGGGCGAGGCGAACGCCCACTTCAAGACGGTCCTGCTCGACGCGGACGGCACCCCGGTGGTGCCCAACGGGACGCTGGGCCACCGGTACGGGGAGGCGGACGAAGGCCGCTGGAACCTCGACCTGGGTGGTGTGGACCCGCTGCTCTCGGTCGCCGACGGGCCTGGGGCACCCGAGGCCGTCGCCGTCGCGCTGCCCCGGTTCGACCTGGTGCCGCAGCCGGGCGACGACGCCGAGGAGCACCTGGGCGGCGCGGGCGTCGTCGTGCGCGGGGTGCCGGCGCGGCGGGTGGGCGACCACCTGGTGACCACGGTGTTCGACCTGCTCCTGGCCCAGTACGGGGTGGGCCGTCCGGGTCTGCCGGGTGAGTGGCCCACGGGGTACGACGACGCGTCGTCGCCCGGCACGCCCGCCTGGCAGGAGGAGCTCACGGGGGTCCCGGCCGCCGCCGCGACGCGGATCGCGCGGGAGTTCGCGCAGAACGCGATCGACTCGGGCGGCCGCTCGATGATCATCATGGGCGCGGGTGCCAACCACTGGTTCCACTCGGACACGATCTACCGGGCGTTCCTCGCGCTGACCACCATCACGGGCTGCCAGGGCGTGAACGGCGGGGGCTGGGCGCACTACGTGGGCCAGGAGAAGTGCCGCCCGGTGACGGGGTGGGCGCAGTACGCGGGCGGGCTCGACTGGACGCGGCCCCCGCGGCAGATGATCGGGACGGCGTTCTGGTACCTCGCCACCGACCAGTGGCGCTACGACGGCCTCCCGGTGGACGCCCTCGCGTCCCCGCTCGCGCACGGCCTGTTCGCGGGCCGCACCACGGCCGACACGCTCGTGGAGTCTGCGCAGCGCGGCTGGATGCCGAGCTACCCGCAGTTCGACCGGAACCCGCTCGACCTCGTGGACGAGGCGCGGGCGGCGGGGAAGGAACCCGCCGCGCACGTCGTCGACGAGCTCAAGGCCGGGCGGCTGCGCTTCGCCGTCGAGGATCCCGACGACCCCCGCAACTTCCCCCGCGTGATCACCGTCTGGCGCGCCAACATCCTGGGCTCCTCCGGCAAGGGGAACGAGTACTTCCTCAAGCACCTGCTGGGCACCGACGCGGCCGTCCGCGCGGAGGAGACCGCGCCCGGTCGGCGCCCGAAGAGCATGACGTGGCGCGAGGAAGCGCCCCAGGGCAAGCTCGACCTCCTCACCACCCTCGACTTCCGGATGACCAGCACCACGCTGTTCTCGGACGTGGTGCTCCCGGCCGCCACCTGGTACGAGAAGCACGACCTGAACAGCACGGACATGCACCCCTTCGTGCACTCGTTCAACCCGGCGATCGACCCGCCGTGGCAGACCCGCACCGACTTCGCCACGTTCCACACGATCGCCCGCAAGGTGTCCGAGCTGGCGGCGGTGCACCTGGGCGTGCGCGAGGACCTCGTCGCCGCACCCCTCGCCCACGACACGCCCGACGAGCTCGCCGTGCCGCACGGCACGCTCACCGACTCGGGCCTGCCCATGACGGAGCGGGAGCTCATCCCGGGCGTCACGATGCCGAAGCTGGTCGTGGTGGAGCGCGACTACCCGGCGCTCGCGGCCCGCATGGCGGCCCTCGGCCCGCTCGCTGCCCGGGCGGGCATGGTCACGAAGGGCGTCACCTTCTCGCCCGACGAGGAGGTGCGGCGGCTGGGCAAGCTCAACGGCCTGGTCGCCGAGGGGCCGACGGCGGGCCGCCCTCGCCTCGACAAGGACACGCACGTCTGCGAGGCGATCCTGGCGCTGTCGGGCACCACGAACGGGCGCCTGGCCGTGCAGGGCTTCGAGCAGCTGGAGCGCCGCACCGGACGGGAGCTCGCCGACCTGGCGCGCGACGACCAGGCCCGGCGCATCACCTTCGCCGACGTCCAGGCCCGGCCCGTCGGCGTCATCACGTCGCCCGAGTGGTCGGGGTCGGAGCACGGCGGGCGCCGGTACAGCGCGTTCGTGGTCAACGTGGAGCGGCTCAAGCCGTGGCACACCCTCACCGGCCGGCAGCACTTCTACCTCGACCACGACTGGCTCGTCGAGCTCGGGGAGCAGCTACCGGTGTTCCGGCCGCCGCTGGACCTGCACCGCCTGTTCGGTGACACGCCCCGGCTGGGCACCTCCGCCGAGGCCGGGGTGGTGGTCCGCTACCTCACGCCCCACTCGAAGTGGTCCATCCACTCCGAGTACCACGACAACCTGTTCATGCTGTCGCTGTCCCGTGGCGGGCCCAACATCTGGATGAGCCCGCAGGACGCCGAGGCCATCGGCGTGGTGGACAACGAGTGGGTCGAGGCCGTGAACCGCAACGGCGTGGTGGTGGCGCGCGCCGTCGTCAGCCACCGCATGCCGCCCGGCACGGTCTACATGCACCACGCCACAGACCGGACCGTCGACGTGCCGATCGCCGAGGCATCGGGCCTGCGGGGCGGCATCCACAACTCGCTCACGCGCATCCTGCTCAAGCCGTCGCACCTGGCGGGCGGGTACGCGCAGCTGTCGTACGCCTTCAACTACCTGGGTCCCACGGGGAACCAGCGCGACGAGGTGACGGTGGTCCGTCGTCGGTCCCAGGAGGTGCGCTACGAATGAAAATAATGGCCCAGATGTCGATGGTGATGAACCTCGACAAGTGCATCGGGTGCCACACCTGCTCCGTCACGTGCAAGCAGGCGTGGACCAACCGCACCGGCATGGAGTACGTGTGGTTCAACAACGTGGAGACCCGGCCCGGCCTCGGCTACCCGCGCACGTACCAGGACCAGGAGCGCTGGCAGGGCGGCTGGGTGCGGAACCGCCGCGGCAAGCTCGCGCTGCGGGCCGGCGGGCGCTGGAAGAAGCTCGCCACGATCTTCTCGAACCCGAAGATGCCGTCCATCCACGACTACTACGAGCCGTGGACCTACGAGTACGACAAGCTCCTGACCGCACCCCAGGGCAAGCACACCCCCGTCGCCCGCCCCAAGTCGCTGCTGACGGGCGAGGACATGGCGATCGGCTGGTCGGCCAACTGGGACGACAACCTCGCCGGGTCCGTCGCCACCATGCAGGACGACCCTGTGCTCAAGCACATGAGCGAGCACGTGACCACGGAGCTCGAGAAGACGTTCATGTTCTACCTGCCGCGCATCTGCGAGCACTGCCTCAACCCGTCCTGCGTGGCGTCCTGCCCGTCGGGCGCGATGTACAAGCGGGCCGAGGACGGCATCGTCCTCGTGGACCAGGACCAGTGCCGCGGCTGGCGCATGTGCGTGACGGGCTGCCCGTACAAGAAGGTCTACTTCAACCACAAGACCGGCAAGGCCGAGAAGTGCACGCTCTGCTACCCGCGCCTCGAGGTGGGCCTGCCCACCGTGTGCTCCGAGACGTGCGTGGGCCGCCTGCGGTACCTCGGGCTCGTCCTGTACGACGCCGACCGCGTCACCGAGGCGGCCTCCGTCGAGGACGAGCACCAGCTCCTCGCCGCCCAGCGGTCCGTGTTCCTCGACCCGCACGACCCCGCCGTCGTGGCCGCCGCCCGTCGCGAGGGCATCCCCGACGACTGGATCGAGGCCGCGCAGGCCTCCCCGGTCTGGCGCCTCATCTCCGAGTTCGAGGTGGC
This sequence comes from Antribacter gilvus, assembly GCF_003946865.1. Taxonomy (GTDB): domain Bacteria; phylum Actinomycetota; class Actinomycetes; order Actinomycetales; family Cellulomonadaceae; genus Antribacter; species Antribacter gilvus. Next base: position 289,694 of record NZ_QXTH01000001.1, on the reverse strand, counting down.
CCTGCCGCTGCACCCGGAGTACCGGACGATGCCCATGGTCTGGTACATCCCGCCGCTGTCACCGGTGGTGGACGTCGTCGCGTCGTCGGGCAACGACGGCGAGGACCCGCGCAACCTGTTCGCGGCCATCTCGCAGCTGCGGATCCCGCTGGAGTACCTGGCCGGGCTCTTCACCGCCGGGGACCCGGCACCCGTCGAACGGGTGCTGCGCCGGCTCGCCGCCATGCGCTCCTACATGCGCGACGTGAACCTCGGCAACGAGCCGCGCGAGGAGACCGCCGCAGCCGTGGGCATGACCGGCACGTCCGTCCAGGAGATGTACCGGCTGCTCGCCATCGCCAAGTACGAGGACCGGTACGTCATCCCGACCGCGCACGCGGGCGCCGCACGCGACCTCGAGGAGATCGCCTGCTCCCTCGACTACGACGGCGGCCCCGGGATGGGCGGAGCCGGCCCGTTCGGCGAGTCGTCCGGCCCGCCCGTCCCCGCGTCCGTCGAGACGTTCCACGCGCTCGCCGCACGCCAGACCGGCGACACGGCCGACGCGCCGCCGACGTCGGGCCGCGTCAACCTCCTCAACTGGGACGGGCGGGGCAAGCCCGCCGGGCTCTTCCCGCCCTCACCTGGGGCCGACGACGGCGGGCCGGGTCCCGCATGAGCCTCTCGTTCCTGCCCCGGCCCACCGTCCGGCCCGGTGCCACCACCCTCACCCCGCTCGACCCGGTCCCCGTCACCGACGACCAGCGGCGCGTCGCCCACATGGCGGCGTCGCTCCTGCTCGGCTATCCCGACAACGAGACCGCGGCCGCCGCGCAGGAGGTGCGCGCCGCCGTCGGCTCCCTGCCTGAGCCCGTGCGGGACCGGCTCGACCGGCTCGCCACCACCCTCGTCGAGGGGGAGCCCGAGGCGCTCCGCGCCGACTACGTGGCCACCTTCGACCTCAAGCGCAAGTGCTCCATGTACCTGTCGTACTACACCGCCGGGGACACCCGGCGCCGTGGCATGGCCCTGGTCCGGTTCGTCGAGGCCTACCGCGCCGCCGGATGGGAGACCACGGGCAGCGAGCTGCCCGACTACCTGCCCACCGTGCTGGAGCTGTCCGCCCGCTCCGGCCCCGACGGCGCTTGCATCGCCGGAGTGCTGCTCGCCTCGCACCGCGAGGGGATCGAGGTGCTGCGCGCGGCGCTCGCGGCGACCGCCTCTCCCTGGACCGCCGGGGTGGAGGCGGTGTGCCTCACGCTGCCCGCCGTCGACGCCCGGACGCTGTCGCGGATCACCGAGCTCGTGACGGGCGGGCCGCCCGCCGAGCTCGTGGGCCTGGCGGGGTTCGGCGACGACGACCAGGGAGGGCCCGCATGGACGTGATGCTGTGGGTGGTGCTGCCGTACGTGACGTTCGCGATCTTCGTGGTCGGGACGTTCTGGCGGTACCGCTACGACAAGTTCGGCTGGACCACCCGCTCCAGCGAGCTGTACGAGCGGCGGCTGCTCCGGCTGGGGTCCCCGCTGTTCCACCTCAGCCTGCTGGTGGTGATCGTGGGGCACGTGGCCGGGCTCGTGATCCCGAAGTCGTGGACCGAGGCAGTCGGGATCCCCGAGGTGGCGTACCACTTCGTGGCCACGTGGCTGGGATCGGTCGCGGCCGTGGGGCTCGTCGCGGGGCTGCTGATCCTGATCTACCGGCGTCGCACCACGAGCGCCGTGTTCCTGGCCACCACGGTGATGGACAAGGTCATGTACGCGATGCTCGCGGCGTCGATCCTGCTCGGCTCGTGGGCCACGGTGCAGACCCAGCTGCTGTCGGGCGGCATCGGGTACGACTACCGCGAGACCATCTCGCCCTGGTTCCGCTCCCTCTGGTACCTGCAGCCCGAGCCACGTCTCATGGAGGGCGTGCCCGCCGCGTACCAGCTGCACCTCGTCGTGGCGTTCCTGCTGTTCGCGCTGTGGCCGTTCACGCGGCTGGTGCACGCGTTCTCGGCGCCCGTCGGCTACCTGTTCCGGCCCTATGTGGTCTACCGGTCGCGCGAGGGGGACGTGCGTACCCCCCGGCGCGGCTGGGAGCCGCCCACCGGACCGAGCCCGAGAGGTCACTGACATGACGGTTCCTACCCCGGCGACTCGTCCTGGGCCTGCGGCGGCGGGGACGTCCGCCGGCGTCCAGCTTGCCCTCGCCACCGTGGGGTTCGCGATCAACTTCTGGGCCTGGGCCCTGATCAGCCCGCTCGGCAAGGCGTACGGCGCCGAGTACGGGCTCACGGACGTGGAGCAGTCGGTGCTCGTCGCGGTGCCGGTGATCGTCGGGTCGGTGGGGCGGATCCCGGTGGGGGCGCTCACCGACCGGCTCGGTGCCCGCGTGATGTTCCCGCTGGTCAGCATGCTGACGATCATCCCGGTGCTGTTCGTGGGGCTCGTCGCCGACTCGTTCGCGATGCTGCTCGTGGGCGGGTTCCTGCTGGGGCTCGGCGGCACCGCGTTCGCGGTGGGCGTGCCGTTCGTCAACGCCTGGTTCCCGCCCGAGCGGCGCGGCACGGCGCTCGGGATCTTCGGGGTCGGGATGGGTGGCACGGCGATCTCGTCGTTCACGACCGTCCGGATCGCCGACGCCGCCGGGCGCTGGGTGCCGTTCGTCGTCGTGGCGGTGGTGCTCGCGGTGTTCGCGGTGCTGGCGCGGGGGATGCTGCGGGACGCGTCGGGTGGTGGTGGCGGGGGCCGTGGCGCCGGCGCGGGCGGGCGCACAACCCCCGCGCCCGGGATGTGGGCGCGCACCTGGGCCACGCTGAAGATCCCGGCGACGCTGCAGCTCTCGTGGCTGTACGCCGTGGGCTTCGGCGGGTTCGTGGCGTTCTCCGTGTACCTGCCGACGTTCCTCACCAACGCGTACGACCTCGAACCCGCCGACGCCGCCGCGCGCACCGCCGGGTTCGTCGTGCTGGCCGTGGTGATGCGACCCGTGGGCGGCACGCTGTCCGACCGGTTCGGGCCCATCCCCGTGTCGCTCGTCTGCTTCGCGGCGGTGACCCTGCTGGCCGCGGTGGTCGCGTTCCAGCCCGGGCTCGTCCCCGTCGGGACCCTCGCGTTCCTCGGCCTCGCGGCGGCCCTGGGCGCGTCGTCGGGCGCCACGTTCGCCCTGGTCGCGAAGGTGGCCCCGCCCGACAAGGTCGGTGCCGTGACGGGCGTGGTGGGCGCGGCGGGTGGCCTCGGCGGTTTCGTGCCGCCGCTGATCATGGGCGCGGTCTACCAGCTCGAGGGCGACTACGGGATCGGCTTCGCGCTGCTGGCGGCTACCGGCCTGGCGACGCTGCTGTTCACGCTGGGGCCGGTCCGGAACGGCGTGCGGGGGTAGTAGGTTCGCCTCGCGAGGACCCCATGCGGGAGAGGGCAGTTCAGGCTCGCGTTGTGCATTCGGTCTCGTCGATCACCGCGCTGTCGGTGACGGCGACGCCGCACGTGGCGCCTGGGATCAGGGAATCAGCAACGTCACGGCAGCCGACAGTGCCACCAATCCGCGAACCTTGGTGTGGCTGGCGAACCTGCACGCTGCGCTCGGAGACAATCGGCGGGCCTGCCACCTACTCGATCGGGTGACGGAGTCCCAGCCAGAAAATGCCTACCTCACCTACCGGCGCGCACACGTCCTGGCAGAGCTCGGACGACCCGAGGAAGCCGTACGTGCACTGGATGACGCGGTCACTCAAGGGTTCCTGTCCATCCAGCTCGCTGCCGCCGAGAAGGCACTCGCCCTGTCCGTTCTGGTCGGCCGTAGTGATTACCGCACTGTCGTTCGGCGCTTGCGTCACCGAGTCTCCACGTGCGCGACGACGTACGCCCTCGACCTTCCATCCGCACCAGTACACCAGTCCCCCGATCTCGACGGAGCAGACACATGACCCTCGCCCGCAGCAACACAGACTGGATCACCGGAATTGCCGGCGAAGGAGTCGTCACGATCGGCGACGCCCGACTCAAGGCACCCACCAGCATCGTCGACATCGACCAGGACACTGTCAGCCTTCTCGACTCCATGGTCGCCCGCCTGCGCGCCCTCAACGGCGCAGGCCTGGCAGCGCCCCAGATCGGCGCGTCGGTCCGCGTCGCCGTCGTAGAGGTGCGGCGCACCGACGTCTTTCCCGACCGTCCAGAGCACCCCCTGATCGAGCTCATCAACCCCACGATCACCAAGCGTTCGACCGATGAGGTCAGCGACTGGGAAGGATGCTTCTCCGTACCCGGCCTTCTCGGCCAGGTCCCACGTGCCGCCCACATCACCGTGGAGTACACCACCCGCGACGGCGAGCGCGTCACCCGCGAGTACAGCGGCTACGTCGCCCGCGTCATCCAGCACGAGACAGACCATCTCGACGCCATTGAGTTCATCGACCGCATGCCCGACATGGACAGCCTCACAACCGTCCAGAACTGGCTGATCAATCGTGCAGCGCGAGCCAGTGAGAGCTGACCGCACTGCTGCTTCGAGCTTTTCGTCCTAGCCTGCGTGCATGTCCACCGTGCTCCCGCGTGACGCCGCTCTGACGACCCAGGAAGCCGCTGACCTGCTCGACGTCTCCCGCCTCACGCTGGTAAAGCTCCTGGAGACAGGGAAGATCCCGTTTCACAAGGTAAACGCCGGCCGAAGGGTCCTGGTGTCGGACGTGCTCGACCACCGGACGGAGATGGACAAACGGCGTCGCGTCGTCGAGGAGGCAGTGCACCACAACGAGATGGCGGGCGCCTCGGTCAGCGACGACTCAGTCGCGGACTCGGGCGAGTTCATCGCAGGGACGATCGACGCACAAGAGCTGGTCCGGCGTGCGCGAGCCCGGTACGGCCTTGCCTGACGAGCTCGGGATGCCAGCCGGGACCTGCTACGGGTCGAGGTACCGGGCGCGGAGAACCGACCGGATCACCCGGCCCGCTGGTCCCCGCTGAGGACCCGCGCCAGCACCTCCACCCGGTTGCCCGCCCCGTCCGCCGCGTGGAACCGCTCGTAGCCGTCGAACGTGAGCCGCTCCGACCAGTCCACCGCGAAACCGAGGGCCACCAGGCGACTGGCGATGCGCTCGAGGTGGGCGACGTCGTCGGCCAGGAGGGCGGGGTGTGCCTTGCGGGCCGGCGCGAACGGCTCCTCGACGCCCACGTGGATCTCCGCCGTGACGACGCCGTCCGGGGCGAGGGCAGGGAACCAGCAGCCGCCCCGTCCCGCCAAGGCGGGCGGCTTCGGAACCTCGGCGAGGCCCAGGCCCTCGGCGTAGAAGCGGCGCGCGACGTCCTCGCCGCCGGGCGGGCACGAGATCTGGACGTGGTGGAGGTGCATGGTCGCCATGCTCCCCGGGCCGATATCTTGACGTCAAGATACTTCCCTCACACCCGAGGACCGTGGCGCGTGAGGCCTCCGCAACGCAGGCCGAACATCCGGACCGTACGGTGTGTTCATGGGCCACCCGACGCCGCTGCGGAGCATCGCCGAGCACGTGGAACGGGTGCTCGCGCTGGTCCACGCGCTGCCCGCGCACGAGATGACCCTCGCCGACCTGATCGACGACGGCGGCACCGCTCCCGAGGCGGGGCCGCACCGGTTCGCACCCGGTTCGGGCCCGCTCGTGCTGGCCCAGGACGTCCGCGCCACCGACTCGGTCCCTCCTTTCGACAACGCCGCGATGGACGGGTACGCCGTGCGCCTGGCCGACCTGCCGGAGTCGGGCGAGGCGGTCACGCTGCGGGTCGTCGGCGACCTCCCCGCAGCGGCGCTGCCCGACGGCGAAGGCGCGCCCGCCGCCGTGCTCGGCCCAGGAGAGGCCGTCCGGATCATGACCGGCGCGCCGGTCCCTCCGGGGGCCGACGCCGTGGTGCCGGTCGAGCGCACGTCGACCGAGCGGTTCGTGGCGGGCGCACCGGCCACGGAGCCGACCGTCACGCTCTCCCGCCTCGCCCGCGCGCACGTGCGGCGGCGCGGGGAGGACCTCCAGGCCGGCGATCTCGTAGCCGCAGCAGGGGCCGAGGTGACGGGCGCGCTCGTGGCGAGCGTGGCGGCGTCGGGCACGGAACGGGTGCTGATCCACCGCAGGCCGCGCCTCGCGGTGATCGCGACCGGCTCGGAGCTGGTGCCCGCCGGGACAGCGCGGCGACCCGGCCAGATCGTCGACTCGAACTCCCTCATGCTGGCCGCCGCCGCGCGCGAGGCCGGTGCCGACGTGATTCGGCTCGGCCCGGTGCCCGACACGGCGGACGCGCTCCGTGCCGCGCTCGACGAGGTCGCGCCGTTCGTGGACCTGGTGGTGACCGCCGGGGGCGTCTCGGCGGGCGCGGCCGACGTGGTGCGCGAGGTGCTGGCCTCCGAGTCCCGGCCGACCGCCGTGAGCGACGTGGACGTCGCGGGCGTCGGGATGCAGCCCGGCCGACCGCAGGCGACGGCGCGCTGGCGCGGCGTCCCGTGGATCGCGGTCCCCGGCAACCCGGTGAGTGCCTTCGTGTCGTTCACGCTGTTCGTCCGGCCGGCGATCGGCCGGATGCGAGGGCTGCTGGCTCGGGAGAGCCCGGCGACCGCACCCGGGGCGCCCCTGCCCCAGGGGCTCTCGTCGATCGCCGGCATCCCGGTCACGCCCCGGCAGGTCGCCACGGCATGGCGGAGCCCCGCGGGCCGGGAGCAGGTGCTGCCGGTGCGGGTGCTGGCGTCGGGCGAGGTCGAGCCTGCTCTCTCGCCGAGCGGCGGAGGGAGCGGGGGGCACCTCGTGTCTGCCCTCTCCGCGGCCGACGGGCTCGCGGTCGTGCCGCGCGACGTGCACGAGGTGGCCGCGGGCGACCTGGTTGCGGTGGTCGCTCTGCGGGCGGGTCTGCCTGCGCCGCGCGCGGCCGAGGTCCCGGCCGAGGTCCCGGCCGAGGTCCCGGCCGCGCGCCCCGGCTTCGACGCCGTGGTGCTCGCGGGCGGGCGGGCGACCCGCCTTGGCGGTGTCGCCAAGTCCGGGCTCCTGGTCGACGGCGTCCCGCTGCTCGCCCGGACTCTCGACGCGCTCCACGGCGCTGATCGCATCGCCGTGGTGGGCCCGGACTCGCTCCGCCCGGAGACGGGCAGGGCCGTGCTGACCAGGGAAGATCCTCCCTTCGGAGGGCCGGTGGCCGGGATCGACGCGGGTCTCCGCGCCCTCGCCCGCGGCGGGCGGGACCGACCGGACGAGTCGGACGGGAGGGACGGGCGGGACGAGCCGAACCGCCCCGGCTGGGTGGTGGTGCTGGCCGTGGACGCACCGCGCGCTGCCGCGGCGGTGCCGCTCCTGCTGGAAGGGGTTGCCGCGCGGCCGGGCGCCGACGGCGCGTTCCTGACCAGCGACGGTCGGGCGCAGTGGCTCGTCGGCGTCTACCGTCGGGACGTGCTCAGAACCCGGCTCGACGAGCTCCGGTCCCCGGCAGGCAGCGTGGACGGCATCCCGGTGGGCCGGCTCGTGGACGCCCTCCGCTGCGTCCAGGTCCCAGACCCGGGCGGCCTCGCCGACGACGTCGACACCTGGGCAGACGCCGAGCGGCTCGGCGCCACGGCACCCCGCTACTGACATCGGAGGACCCATGAACGACCTGCAGCGCTGGGTGGACGGCCTCGAGGCCGAGCTGGGGCTCGCCCCGGGGACCGTCGACGTCCAGGAGGTGCTCGACCTCGCCCGGGACGCGGCGCACGCGGTCGCCCGGCCCGCGGCGCCCGTCACCACGTACGCCGTCGGCTACGCCCGGGGCCTTGCCGCCGGGCGGGCCGCCGGACCGGCCGGGGCAGCGCAGGCCGGGGCGCCGTCGTCGGACGACCCGAGCGATCTCGTCCGCGCGCTGGTCGAGCGCTGGGGCTGAGGCGCGCCGCCGACATGGTGCGAGACTGGCCGACGTGCCCGTCCCGACCACAACGCACCCCCTGCTCGACGTCCTGCTCGCCGGTGGCTCCCGCGCCGACCGGCTCACGCATGTGCGCACCTTCCCGGCGCGCGAGGGGCAGCGGGCGGACTGGCCGGCGTGGGCAGACGCGACGATCGTCGCGGGCTACCGGGCCCGGGGCGTGGACCGCCCGTGGGTGCACCAGGTCGAGGCGGCGGACGCGGCGTGGTCGGGCCGGCACGTCGCCCTGGCGACGTCGACGGGGTCGGGCAAGAGCCTCGCATTCTGGCTGCCGGCCCTGACCTCGATCCGGGCCGACGTCGCGGCCTCGACGCTCGACCCCGGCCGGATCGAGTCGGCGACCCGGCGCGGGTCCGTGATCTACCTGTCCCCCACGAAGGCCCTGGCGGCGGACCAGCTGCACTCGCTCCAGGGGCTCCTCGATGCCGCCGGGACGCGCGACCTCCGCGTCGCCACCTGCGACGGCGACACCCCGCGGGAAGAACGTTCGTGGGTGCGGGACCACGCCGACGTGGTGCTGACGAACCCGGACTTCCTGCACTTCGCGTTGCTGCCGAACCATCGCCGCTGGGCACGGCTGCTGAAGGGGCTGCGGTACGTCGTCGTGGACGAGGGGCACTCCTACCGAGGGGTGTTCGGCGCACACGTGTCGCTGGTGCTCCGGCGCCTGGCCCGCCTCGCGGAGTACTACGGGGAGAGCACCCCCACGTTCGTCGTGGCGTCGGCCACCACGGCCGAGCCGGCGGTGAGCGCGGCTCGCCTGGTCGGGGCCGCGCCCGACGACGTCCTGGCCGTCACCGAGGACGGCTCGCCGTCGGGCCGCCGGACGGTCGCGCTCTGGCGTCCGCCCGAGATCATCGGCTGGAGCGCGGGACGCGACGAGGAAGCCGACACCGACCCGGCAGCCGCCGTCGTGGACCCGACGGCCCACGACGCCACGGCACCCGTGGGATCCGGGGAGCCCGACGCCCCCGCCGTGCCCACGGACTCCGGCCCACCCGAGCACCCCCGCCGGTCCGCCACCGCGGAGGTCGCCGACCTGCTCGCCGACCTGGCGGCCCACGGGGCCCGCACCCTGGCGTTCACGCGCAGCCGGCGCGGGGCGGAGTCGGTGGCCACGCAGGCCCGCGACCACCTGCGACGGGTGTCGCCACAGCTGGCGCAGAGGATCGCGGCGTACCGGGGCGGCTACCTGCCCGAGGAACGTCGGGAGCTGGAGCGCGCGCTGCGCACGGGTGAGCTGCTGGGCCTCGCGACGACCAACGCGCTCGAGCTGGGCGTGGACATCTCCGGGCTCGACGCCGTGCTCATCGCCGGCTGGCCCGGGACCCGGATGTCCTTGTGGCAGCAGGCCGGGCGGGCGGGCCGCGCGGGCGCCGACGGCCTGGTGGCCTTCGTGGCACGCGAGGACCCGCTCGACACCTACCTGGTGCTGCACCCCGAGGCGGTGCTCGACGCCCCGCTGGAGGCCACGGTCTTCGACCCGACCAACCCGTACGTGCTGGCCCCGCACCTGTGCGCGGCGGCGCAGGAGGTGCCGTTGCGCACCGAGGACCTGGCTGCCTTCGGCGATCCGGCACGCGTGCGTGACGTGCTCGACGTGCTCGTGGCCCGGGGCGCCCTCCGCCGGCGCGCGTCCGGCTGGTACTGGACGCACGCCCAGCCCGCCGCGGGCCTGACCGACCTCCGCGGCTCCGGCGGGTCGCCGGTGCGCGTGGTGGAGGCCGGAACCGGGCGGATGCTCGGCACCGTGGACGCGGCGTCCGCAGACGGCCAGGTGCACGACGGCGCCGTCTACGTCCACCAGGGCGTCACCTACCTCGTGGACCATCTTGACCTCCAGGACCAGGTCGCCCTCGTGGTGCGCCGCGACGTGGACCACGGCACCTGGTCGCGGGAGCTCATGGAGATCGCCATCGAGGGCTACGGGGACGCCACCCCCGGGGCCGACTCGCCCATGCCGGACATCGGTCCCTCCCGGCCCGTGGTCGAGCGCGAGTGGGGGCCGGTGACCTGGGGGCTCGGACCCGTGGAGGTGACGAGCCAGGTCGTCAGCTTCCAGCGGCGCAGGCTCCCCGACATGCAGGTGCTCGGCACCGAGCCGCTCGATCTCCCGGAGCGCACGCTCGGGAGCGTGGCCGTCTGGTGGTCGGTGCCCGAGTTCGTGCTGCGGGCCGCGGGGGTCTCGGCCGAGGAGGCGCCCGGCGCCCTGCACGCCGCCGAGCACGCGTCGATCGGCCTCCTTCCGCTGCTCGCCACGTGCGACCGCTGGGACCTGGGCGGCGTGTCGACCGAGCTGCACGCCGACACCGGTCAGGCCACCGTCTTCGTCTACGACGCCTACCCCGGCGGGGCGGGCTTCGCCGAGCGCGGGTTCGAGCTCGGAGCGACGTGGCTGCGGGCGACGCGGGAGGCGATCGCTGCCTGCCCCTGCGCCGACGGCTGTCCCGGATGCGTGCAGTCGCCCAAGTGCGGGAGCTACAACGCACCCCTGGACAAGGCCGCCGCGGTACGTCTCCTTGACGCGGTGCTGTCGCACGCCCCCCGTGACGCGGCTCATGTTTCCACCCAGTGAAGTGTTAGTCCACTTTGTTCCAAACTCCGATGATTTCTGCCTAGGCTGCGACCATGAGCGTGGAACTGGCGTCGCCGCAGGTCACTGTTCACTTCGATGAGTCCCGCCGGTCCTTCGCCGACCCCACCGCTGCCCGCCCCGTCCGCGTCTCGGTCTGGGACCGGGACGCGTCCGACCCCAGCATCCCGACGGTCGTCGTGTCGCACGGCGCCGGCGGATCGGTCGGGGCCATGGACTGGATGATCGACCCGCTGGTCAGTGACGGTTTCCAGGTCGTCGCCGTCGACCATCACGGTGCGAGCACGACGGTCGGCTATGAGCCCGAGGGGTTCATCTTCCCGTGGGAGCGGGCACGAGATCTCCGGTTCGCGCTCGACGTGGTCGCCCGCGACCGGCAGCTCGGACCGGTGGGCGCGGCCGGATTCTCGGCCGGCGCGTACGCCGCCGCCGCGACGGTCGGCGCCCGGCTCGACCGCCGGATCATCGGCGGGATCTTCACGGGCCGCATCCCGTTCGCGAAGATCCCCGAGTACCCGCGGGTGCTCGAGATCGTCCAGGAGAAGTACACCCGTCCCCAGCTGCTCGAGCTCGCCGCGGACTCCGCCTCCGACATGGTGGACCCGCGCGTCCGGTCCGTCTTCCAGGTGGCACCCCTCGGGTCCATCGTCGACGCTGCCAGCCTCGCCACGATCCGGGTCCCCGTGGAGTCGTGGTGGGGCGGCGCGGACCGGGTCACGCCCCTGGCCACCGATGCGCGGCCGTACCTCGACCGAGTCCCGGGGATCGTAGGCCGTGAGATCGGGCCACGCGTTCGGCACCAGGACTTCTTCCCGATACGCAGCGCCGACGCTGACGCTCGCGCCCGGATGGGCGAAGCGGCCGTCCGCTTCTTCCGACAGACCCTCACCGAGGGCCAGGTCAGTGGCCGGTAGCGACGGGGTCAACGCTTCCTCGAAACGGTCTGACCTGCGAAAATACCCGTTGTGAGCGACATGACGAGCCGTCGGGTGCCGACGGGCCCCATCCTCGAGGCATTCCGGCAGCACCACTGGCTGCCGGACTGGTGGGCCGACGTGCCGCAGCTCGCCCTGGAAGCGGCCCTCGAGCTCGCCGACCTCGACCCGCGTCGCCTGCGGCTCTCCCCCGACGGGTCGATCGACGTCCTGAACTCCTGACGGCCGGGGTCCCGCGAGCGCCGTAGCCGTCGCGTCGCCCAGCCCACCGGGCCACGAGCCGGGCACCGTTCCCGTGACGGCCAGGGCCACGGACACCCGGACCGCGCCGCCGTCCTCCACCGCGCACGACGTCGTCCGGGCCCCGTTGCGCTCGACGGTGCCGCGAGCGACGGAACAGGCGTCACCCCCGCTGAGGAGCGCCGTCGCCCCAGCGATCGCACCGAGGTCGGCGGCGACCTGGGCGCCACCCCTGGCGCTCAGGGCTGCGCCCAGCGCGGCGATCCCCAGGGCGAGCAGGAGCGCCGCGGCGGTCACGCCGAGCACGAGGACGGTGCCCGCCCCGCGCTCGGCGGACGCCGTCACGGCTCCTCCCAGGCCACGGCCGTGCCGGTGGCGCGCAGCGGCACGGCGGACAGCCAGCCGGCCGCCACCGGGGTCGAGACCGTCACGGTCACCCACTCGCCGTCCCGACGGACCCCCAGCTGAGCGTTCTCGCCACCGACGCGACGTACCGCCGCCGCCACAGCGCCCTCCGTCTCACCGATCGCCACGGCCCGCGCCCCTGCCCGGGCCGCGTCCAGGGCGCGCATCTGCGCCGTGGACGCGGCCGCGAGCGTGAGCACCGCGGCGAGGACGAGCACGACGGCGGGCAGCGCCACGGCCACCTCTGCCGTGACGGCACCGCGTTCGCTCACCTCTCGCCGGGCCACTGTCAGCCCAGGGAGAGCGCGGAGCGGACGATCGAGAGCAGGAGCTCGCGCACCTCACCGCTCTTGAGGATCGCGATGAGGAGCCCGGCGAACCCGGCCGCGGCGATCGTCGCGATCGCGTACTCGGCGGTGGCGAGGCCCGCCTCCGGATCGGGCTCGCCGGGACGCGATCGGGTCTCCTCCTGCTGCGAGCAGTCGATGGTGCTGTTGATGGTCATGTCTCCTCCTTGGTTCGGCCCGCCGGGCGGCGGGCACGTTGGGTCAGGCCCGCCGGGCGGCGGGCACGGCCGGCGCGCGGTCGCGAGCCGGTTCCGGCCGGTGGCCGGAGTCGTGGGTCCTTCAGCTGCCGACCAGGCCCACCCCGAGCGCCAGCAGCACGGGGACGAGGCCGACGAGGACGAACGCCGGCAGGTAGCAGGCCCCCAGCGGAAGCACCAGGCGAACGGCGAGCCGGGCCGCCGCCGTGCGGGCTGCCGCCTGCCGGACGTGCCGGAGCTCCTCGCCCGCGGCCCGGAGCGAGTCGGCGGGTGCCGCGCCGTCGACCCAGGCGCCGCGGAGCGCCCGCCTGACCGGATCCAGCGCCGACGGCGTGCCGCTCCACGCTGTGTCCCAGCCGGCGCCGAGCACGAGGGCGTCGGCCGCCCGGACGAGCCCGGCGCCTTCGTCGCTGCCCACCGCCGTGCCGGCGGCCCGCAGTGCTCGGGGGACCCCCGCACCGGCCCGCATCGCCGCGGCGACGAGCTCGAGCACCACAGGGACCTCGACGGTCGCCTCGCGCACGCCACGCGCCACCGCGACCAGCCGTCCGGTCCAGGTCCGGCCGACGAGCAGCAGCAGGACGCCGGCGACGATCGAGACGGTGCCCGGGCCACCGCCGATGGCCGTCGCCACGGGATCGGCGCCCAGGGCCCAGCCCAGGACGACGCCGAGGGCCGGCAACCAGAGCAGCACCCGCGCCGTGGTACGCGGGCCCGCCAGGGCTGCCTCCCGCTCCGCAGCGGCCTCGGCCTCCGCGACGAGCGTGCCTGCCACCGACTCCAGCACCTGGCCGAGCGGCGCCCCGACGTCGAGCGCCAGCCGGGTCGCCGCGGCCACGGCACGCGCGTGCCGGGCGCCGAGCACGCGGGCGAGCGCGACGTCGTCGGGCACACCTGCGGGCGAGACCGGGACTCCTGCCGCCCGCGACCACGCGACCCCCGGAGGTGCACCCGACCGGAGCAGCGCCACCACCTGGAGCACCAGGACCCGGAGGGGTTCATCGCCGGCCGCGACCGCGGCCAGATCCGGTCCACCGGTCGCGCGGGGCGCCGCGTCGGGCCTCCCGGGCACCGCACCGGCCGCGACCCGGCGCTGAGCACCCCGCACGACGCCCCGACCCGGACCGCCGCGCAGCACCTCGCCCACGCGCCGGCCGCCGGGGATCAGCCCGAACCACACCGCGCCCGCCACGAGCGCCCCGACCGCGATCACGTCGACCAGCCCCCTCACCACGGTCCGTACCTCCTCGTGAGCTCGCCCCAGGCCGCGACGTCCACGTCGAAGGGACCCTCGCCGTCCCACCACGCGGCCGCGCGCACCTCCAGCTCGCCCCGGTCGTCACGTCCCACCAGCCCGATCTCCGCGAGGAACCGGACGCCCCGCGCTCGGCGGACGTGGAGCACCACGTCCAGCGCCGCAGCGGTCTGGGCTGCGACCGCGTCCCGCGCCATGCCCGCGAGCGCAGCAAGCGCCTCCAGGCGGGCGGCCACCTGCGCCACCGAGTTGGCGTGGACGGTGGCCATGCCTCCGTCGTGCCCGGTGTTCATGGCCAGCAGCACCTCACGCACCTCTGCGCCGCGGCACTCGCCGAGGATGATGCGGTCGGGCCGCATTCGCAGCGCGTTCCGGACGAGCTCCGCGAGGTCCACGCCGCCCGCGCCCTCGACGTTGGGACGCCGTGCCGTCAGGGGCACCACGTGGGGATGCACGGGCGCGAGCTCCCGGGCCTCCTCCTGTCAAGTAGAATCACACAACGCCCCGACTGAACCCGGAGGGTTGAAGATGGCTCGCGTCCTCGGAGTGCTCCGCCAGTCCAAGTTCAAGCCTGGCAGCCTGTCGATGGAAGACCAGCGCACACGCATAGCGCATTGGGCAAGCTCGAACGGTCATGAGGTGGTCGCCTGGACCGAGGACGACGAAGGTGTCAAGGGTGACCAGGCACCCTGGAAGCGGCCTGGACTCGGTCCGTGGCTTCCGGGAACCATCGGGAGGGAAGACCCCTCAGAGGTCGAAGTCCGCCGAACACTGGAATCCTCGCGTGCTGACGAGTGGGACATGCTCTGCGCTTGGCGACTCGATCGGCTCTCTCGGAGCATCATCCACACGCACCAGCTCGGCCGCTGGGCACTCGCACAGGGTAAGTCGATCGTCACCCTTGAGAACGGGTTCAACCTCGCCACGCGAGAAGGTCGCATGCTCTACGGCATGCTCTCGATGTTCGCGGAGAACGAGCACGACGCGATCAAGGAACGTATGAAAGCGTCCCACGATCGGCTGATGCAGGCCGGGCGCTGGAGAGGCGGACAGGTGCCTTACGGCTACCGCCAGATGAAGTCTCCGGACGGCAACGGTTGGGTGCTCGTTGTTGACGACGACGGGGAGAACACGGCAAGCATTGCGCGAGAGATCGTGCGCCGCGTCGTCAACGGCGAGAGCATTAACGGCACGTGCCGTTGGCTTAACGAGGCCGGTATCCCGACGTCGATGGACGTTCAGCGCATCCGGAGGAACAAGGAGCCGAAGGGCTACCAGTGGCGACCGGGGAACCTGCATCACATCCTGCGGTCGCACTCGCTGCTGGGTCAGGCGTCTCACTGGGTGACGGTCGAGCGCGACGACGGCCAGGAGGTGCAGCGAACGCGCGTCATTACGAACGAGGACGGATCTCCCGTGCAGCGCGCCGACCCGCTCATCTCACTTGCGGAATGGCAGGAGCTGCAAGCAGCAATCAACGAGCGTGGAGACCATCGCGGACGAGGTGCCGTACGCGTCGATCGGCGCATGCTTCACCGCATCCTGTTTTGCATCTGCGGTGACCCGCTCTACACGCGGCTCAACGGTCACGGCACGCTGTACTACGTGTGCTCGAAGCGGAACAACACAGGTGCAGCCTGCAAGGTTGGAAAGAGCATCCGGGGGGAGACTGCAGAGAAGGAGCTCGCTCGGATGTTCCTCGGCCTCGTTGGTGACGTTGAGGTCGTGCGCCGCGAGTTCGTAGCTGGGAGCAACCACGACGCTCAGATTTCCGAGATTGATCGCGGGCTCGATGAGCTCGAAGACGACCGCCGAGCCGGCCTGTACGGCACGCCGACCTCACTGGATCGGTTCCGCAGGCAGTACCTCGCCCTGACCGAGCGACGCGAGGCGCTTGCCGCAATTCCCGTTGAGCCGGACCAGTGGCGCGACGTTCCAACAGGCGAGACCTACCGCGAGGTCTGGGGCCGCCTTACTACGGACCAGGAGCGAAACACCGCCCTCCGGGCTGCTGGTGTCTATGGGATCCTTCACCCGACCGACGGCGGACGCCCCTATCACCCGAAGCTCTACAGCATCGGTCATGACGTGGACTTCGAGTGGCCGGAGGACGAAGCCGACTACACCGGACCTTCGTTCGTGTATCAGCGGAGCGGGCGAATCGAAATGAGGGTTCCGGCCACCTGGGAAGAGCGCATCCGGGCGGCCGTCTCGAACTGACAGGCCGCTTGCCACGGCCCGTGAGAGCCTCGATCCGTGACTGAGCACACGAAACCCCGGATCGAGACTCTCAGCGCGTCAGAGGTGCCCTCTCGTGATCGTGAGGCATGGCTCCGGTTCGACGATGCGGACGACGTGACGAGCGAGGAATGGCAGGCGATCGCGGTGGTGCGTGCTCTCCTCAAGGATGCAGTGATCAGGACCGAGTAGGAAGTTCTGCCTCGATCCGATCTGCCGCAGCGTCGGGCGGCTCATGCTCCCACACGCGAACTACCGTCCAGCCCGCAGCTTCGAGGTCGCGGTCAGTCTGGCGATCTCGCTCACGGTTCCGCCGAAGTTTCATCGCCCAGTAGTCCAAGTTCGAGGCAGGCATGCGCAGGTGGTCTGGGCAAGAGTGCCAGAAGCACCCGTCGATGAAGACCGCGACTCGGGTGCGAGGGAAGACGACGTCAACTCGTCTACGCCCAGGGAGCACCGCTTGGTGTACGAAGTATCGTCGGCCGCGCCTGTGGAGTTCACGTCGAACGGCCATCTCCGGCTTCGTGTCACGGCTCCGGACGCGCTGCATCTTTGCGCGAATCGCAGGGTCAACGGCAGCACGCGGAGAGGTTGGTCCCGGTTCCACGCATCTAGTCTGTCTGGGGTGCGGGGTGGTTGCACAGCGCTGCGCGGCGATGTCGGACCATGTCGGACCCGGGCAGTAGGGTTGCGCCATGTCCGAACTGACCTCGCTGTCGCCGACTAGGCCCAGGGTTCTAGAGTTCTTCGCTGGGATCGGCCTGGCGAGGTTAGGGCTCGAACAGGCGGGTTTCGACGTGGCATGGTCGAACGACTACGAGGCGGACAAGAGGGCCATGTACGAGGCCCAATTCGGAGACGAGCAAGCCGGCCGTGACCACAAGTTCGTACTCGGAGACATCGGCCAGGTACAGGCAGACGAACTGCCGTCGGACGCCTCGCTCGCCTGGGCGTCATCACCATGTACCGACCTATCACTTGCCGGTGGACGTGCGGGCCTTGCAGGAACGCAGTCAGGTACGTTCTGGCACTTTATCCGGCTCCTTGAGGAGTTGGGCGACAAGCGGCCTGAGGTGGCAGTGCTTGAGAACGTCATCGGGCTAGCGACATCACACGGTGGAGATGATCTTGCCGCCGCGATCCGGGCGTTCAATGGTTTGGGCTACTCGGTCGACGTGATCTCGCTCGATGCTCGACGATTCATCCCGCAGTCCCGGCCCCGCCTGTTCCTAATCGGCGCACAGAACCCGCCCGAAGACGTCGCCGACCCCAACTCGGAACTCCGCCCAGACTGGCTTCAGGGTGTCTTTGGCGACCCGACGTTGGCCACGCATCGTGCGCGACTTCCCAACCCGCCAGCCCCCCTTACGAGTGGCCTCGGAGCCCTGATCGAGGAGATGCCCTCGACCGACGCACGCTGGTGGGACGAGGAGCGAACGTCGCGCTTCATCTCGTCGCTTTCGCCTGTGCAAATCGAGCGGGTTAACGAGCTTCGCCGGACGAGTGGCGTGAAGTACCGGACCGCATACCGTCGTACCCGAAACGGCATACCGGTGTGGGAGGTACGCCCTGACGACGTTTCCGGGTGCCTGCGAACCGCCCGCGGCGGTTCATCAAAGCAGGCTGTCGTTATGCTTGGGAACAAGAGGCTTCGCGTCCGTTGGATGACTCCCCGCGAGTATGCGAGGCTCATGGGTGCACCGGACTACAACCTAGAATCTGCACGGTCAAACCAAGCCCTCTTTGGGTTTGGTGACGCGGTTGCTGTGCCAGCCGTCGCATGGCTTGGTCAGAACTACCTCGCTCCGCTCGTTCGTGGCGAGATGGCTACCGCTGAGCGTGTCGAACTGCAGGTGGTGTCTAATGGCTAGCAGTGGGGTCGCGTCGTACAACCAGCCGGAGAGACGGCCACCGTCCAAGAAGTCGATGTCCACGCGGTTCGTCAAGGGTTTTCGAGATCTGCTCGATGCAGCCCTCGGCGAGACCGATCCCGAGAGCGGCAAGAGGTTGGCCAGGTGTATTGGGATTTACGCCTTCTATGACTATGATGGTGAGCCAATTTACGTTGGACAGACAACCGAGGAGTTCGGAACACGCGTCGGTCGACACCTCCGCGGGCAGCGCTCAGATACGCTGGCTTACCGAATTCTAGATCCGTTCGAAGTTGCTGAAATCGAGTTGTATCCAACGGAGTTCCTGCGGGCTGATCCATCAATGAAGCGACGGCTAGATGCTTTTGAATATTCGGTCTATCTCAGCGCCATCGAGAAGTCCAAGTATCGGGCCATACTAAACGAGAAGATCCCGCCCAGTACACAAGCCCGCGTCGCGCTGCCAGCCGCCCATCGCTTCGGCCTCATCCCAGCGGACATGCGCGAGGACCGCGAGCATCCCGATGTCCGAATTGCACGCCGGGCAGAGACCCTCGCGCGCGTTGCGGCAGTCGCTCACGAGCGAGGCGAGGTCTCGGCTGGATTGCGCCGCGTAATTGTAATTCAGGCGGTCCGCTTAGCAGACCTTGCAGCGGCGCGGTTGGCCTATGCGGAGGGACGGGCCAGGCCTGCGCCAGAAGCCATTGATGTGCGGGCGCTAGTCGGCAATGTGATGGCTGAATTCAAAGAGCCTGCAGGCGAAGAGGAAGCGCAAGAAGAGGGCTAATTGCCCGTTCCTCGACGCTTTCGCTTGTACTCGCGTGACTTCTTGTTGTGTGCTTCCCTGCACATGTCGCAGCGGCAGCCGGTGTCATAACGAAGGTCCGTGCCGTGTGTTCCGAGCATCTCGCCGCGAGCTCGTTTGCCTGCCATGTAGGCGGCGTGATTAATTCGATTTGCCTCGCGACAGGCCGTGCACCGACAGCCAAGGTTGCCGTATCCGTTCGTCGTGCCGTGCCTCGGGTCACCAGGCTCAAGCGGTCCACTTCTGGTCACGCGGGTCATGCTACGGCGCCGCATCGTTAAGTTGCCAGACGCGCGCCCGATCATCCCGACGGTCGTGTGTCGCCAAGCGCATGGGAGGCGGAGAGGGGTCAGGGTAGCCTCTTCCTGCTCTTTAGCTGCACCGCCGTGCAGGAATACGGCCGATCCGCGGGAGCAGCCGGACTTCGCTGTGGTGGGAGATTTCCCGTCTTGGAAAGTCTTCCCTCTTGTCGCTGGCCCTTCGTACCCGAAGAATCGAGGGGACGGTTGTCCGGCGAAGAGGGAGAGTCCAGTGAAGGTGACCACGCTTGCGTCGTCCTGCGACAAGAACGACTGCCCGACGATCTACCAGACCGACAGGGGGACGATCCTCGTGCAGGGCGAGACGCCGAAGGATCACGGCCTGACGATCCCCGGGCACGAAACCGTCGTGGAGATCCCCCTCGACCTCGTGCGGAAGGCGTTCGGTGACCAGTTCGGCGCGTAGGTCCATCGGGGATCTCTTCGCGACCTTCCAGCGGGAAGCGTTCCGACTGGAGACTCTGGACGACTACAGCCAGTCGGGCAGCGTGGACGCCTACCGGATGTTCCGCGAGGGCCGGCCCAAGCCTGCCGACTACAACACCGACTGGCTGAGCGAAGTTCGCGGGCACACGGACGCCGGACGGCGCATGTACCGGGTGCATGTCCTGAGCCGACCCTTGACGACGTACCTCCGATTCGAGTTGGGGTGGGGGTACGTCACGAACACCACGGCAGGGGAGGAGTTCTACATCCTCGATGTCACCGAGCGTGCCAACCCGCTGCCTGATCACGTCGGGGACTTCTGGCTCTTCGACGGGACAACACCGGCGCGGTTCAGCTACGACGCGGGCAAGTTCGCTGGAGCTGACGTCTTGCAGGACGACGATGGCCCGGAGTATGCGCGTTACCGGGACACGGCTCTTGCGCATGCTGTGCCGTTCGCCGATTGGTGGGCAGAGTACGGAGAGTGAATCGCGCGGAGCTGGGTGCAGCGCTGCGGGCACTACGGCAAGCCTCCCGTATCGAGGCGAAGGTCGTTGCCCGCAGCGCTGTCATGTCCGCGAGCAAGCTGAGCAAGGTCGAGACGGGGAAACTCTCGCCCAGCGCGGACGACGTGGACCGAATCCTTACCGCCATCGGCGTATCCGATTCGGTGAAGTCGGAATACATGGACGCCGCCCGTGCGGTCGCCACCGAGGCCACAGCCTGGCGTCTCATACAACGCGCAGGACTCCACAAGGCGCAGAAGAAGCTGCAAGAGATCGAAGCCACGATGGGGCTTCTGCGCGTGTTTCAGCCGGCGCTTGTCCCCGGTTTGCTCCAGACCCCGGAGTACATGCGAGCAATTCTGTCCCGTCACGCTGATCTGACGGAGGAAACCGTGCGACAAACGATCAGCGCACGGCTTGAACGGCAGGAAGTCCTGTACGACGACTCCAAGACGCTCCGGTTCGTGATCACCGAGCCCGTATTGCGATGGCTGATCGTTCCTCCGCTCGTTATGGCAGGCCAGATCGACCGGCTCATCTCCCTCACCCGCCTACCGAACATCGATCTACGCGTAGTGCCAATCACCGGCCCAAAGCACGACATACCCAGCCATGCCTTTGTGATTCGCGACGATCGCTCGGTAACCGTCGAGACGGTCCATGCGAAAGTGGTAGTCACCGACCCCAGGGACGTGGCCCTCTATGTCGCGAAGTTTGACGGGTTCGCTGAGCATGCATTATTCGGCGACGACTTGAGCGCCAAGCTTGAGAGCGTTCGAGACGAACTTTTGCAATAACAGGAAAGTGAGTCGCAGAACCCCGGGTACACCGACAGTGTGATCCCCATGGACACATACGCAACGCAACGCCTCGCGGCGAAGTTGGTCGCCCTCGACATCGACGGGACGATTATCGGTCGCGACGGGATCGTGCCCCAGGTGACGCGGCTTGCGATCGAGCGGGTACGAGCGGAAGGCATCGAGGTTGTTCTCGCCACTGGTCGATCGCTCGTCGGCGTGCTGCCAATCGCTCAGCAGCTCGGACTCACGCGAGGCTGGTTCGTGGCCTCGAACGGCGCGATCACCGGGCGGTTCACGGGTCACTGGTGGAAGCCATACAAGGTTGTCTCAACGCGCGTGTTCGACCCCCAGGGTGCGTTCTCCTATGCGATGTGTGCCATCCCGGACGCGTTCATGGCTGTTGAAGAGATCGGACGGGGATTTCGTGTCAATGTCCGTTTCGGCCCTGGCCTGCTGAACGGGAAGCAGCGCATCGTCAGCGAGCGGGACTTGTGGTCGCGACCGGTGACTCGTGCGGTCATCCACGCGGAAGGTGCAGCCGGGATGGCGGCACAGCTCCACTCGGCTGGAGTCACGGCCGTTCCAGCCGGCCCGGACTGGATCGACGTAACGAAGCAAGGACTATCGAAGGCCGTCGAGCTGGACGAAATCCGTCGACACCTTGGGATCGCTCGGGATGAGACGGTTGCCGTAGGAGACGGCCTGAACGATCTTGAGATGCTGAAGTGGTCAGGCTACGGCGTGGCGATGGGACACGCGCCCGAGGAAGTTCTCATGACCGCCGATCACGTCACCGGCACGATCGGAGAGCACGGTGCTGCACATGTCCTTGAGTCGCTGTGCCAGAGACCGAGCATGCCGCCGCGTGACGTATCGAGTGTGAGCGGTCGACGACCTGGGGTATGACCCCCGCGCCCTTTCTTCCTCACCGCCCGCGTATAGCATCCGAGATCCTGTACGGGTTCTGGAGTCGTTTTGCGCTCACGGGGCCGGCTGCCGCAATCACTCGCTCCATACTCACGCAACAGCGTGCGATGGCGACTTGTCGGCGGACCCGGGATTGTCGCTACCACCGAGCCCGATGCTCGGACGGGCCTTGTCAGAGCATCGGGCTCGGTCACTATCGGAGCGGCCTCGTGGCCTCTGTGCACGTCTACGTCCGGGCACAGAGGCCACGAGGCTCAGGGTGTTACAGCCCGGTCCCGGACATGATTTCGGCTCGGATGTGAGCCACGGCGACGGGCCTGCCGTTCCGCTCTCCAGTGCCCCAACCCGCGACCTTGGCGGAGCGGACGCGACCGAGCGCACCGACGACGGAGCCCACAAGCGACGAGACGGTCTCCTCAACGTGGCGGAGGCGGCTCTCGGTGTCGGCAAGGTGAGCGACCGACCTGTAGTCGGCGTATGCCTTTCGGTGCTCGACCGACACGTCGGCCTCGACAGTGACAGTGATCCCGTCGTCGTCAGTCGCTGAGTCGGTCACTCGCGCGCTCAGGCAGTCAGTGTCAAGTGCCCTAGCCGGGACCGGGGCACCGTTCGGGCCAACTCGCTCCATCTCCGGTGCACCGTTCGGTGTGGTTACGAGCGAGCCGTCAGCGATGAGCCGGGCGACCTCGTTACCGAGCGCATAGGGGGAATTCGCGGGATCAGGCATGACGGGCAGGAGCGGGTAGCACCAGTTGGCAGCCACCGTGACGGACTCGATCACGACTGAGCCTCGTGGGCCTGAGCCGCCGTCCGTCACGAAGAACCAGCCCTGCACATCCTTAAGTGCCTCACGGACCTGCTCGGGTGTGAGCGTGGAGTGCTGCTTGCCGCGGACGATAGTGAGCCGAACTGAGCCACGGACGGCACCGACGGGCGCACGCTTCGCAACGTCAGCGTGGTGCGCCTGGACGAGGTAGGCGACGGGGAGTGAGTCGGGGCTCACCTCAAGGTCGGCGGGCATCTCGTCCGTGACGATCACGGGCAGTCGCAGGGACTCGGAGAGCACCGGCGCGAGAGCCTCGGCAATGATCGGGCGGACCGGAGCCGCAGCGGTGAGGGACTCGACAGCGGCAGATGCGTGCTGCGAGAGGAGCTCGGCACGCTGAACGGCGGCGATGGCTGTAGCGAGTTCTTCGGCAGAGATCGACTCGTCACCGTGAGCAAGGGCCGCGTGCATCTCGGCAAGTGCAGTCTCAGCGGCGGCATGCTCAGCCTCACGCGACTTCGCCAGGGCTACGGCGGTTGCGAGCTGCTCAGCGTGGACCTCGAACTTGTTCTTGGTCCGCGAGGTCGGTCGTGTCGTCTTCGGCTTCGGGGCGGCGGGCTCGATGTCAGGTGCGGGCTCGGACGACGGGGCTGCAACAGCAGATGGGGGTGGCGTGATCCTCCCCGGGTGCTCTGCGACGACAACGCGCTTGTTCTCGCTGTGGGTACGGGTGTTCGGGGTTCGAGTAGCGGTAGCCACAGTTGGCTATCTCCAATCAATGTGACGACGGGGCAAGAGGCCCACATCTAGGAATTTGGAATAGGTGATGAGTTGAGGGTCTCGCCTTTGAGACTCACCTGTCGGTCTGTTGTTGCGTCGGTCGCTTCGCTCCCGCCGCTCAAACCTCGCCGTTTAGGTCTTGCTTCGAGGTTCAGGGTTTAAGGTCTGGGATCTTCCCCCATACCTTCTACCCGGTGCCCTATCGTGTGGAGAGGGCGAAACTTCTCTGACCTGCGGAAATGCTCCGCAAGTAGGGTCATAGATGGAGTGCTTCACCTAGAACCTAGGCCCGGCGTTGGAGTGTTTACACGGTGTCGCGTGAGCTGTTCGAGCTGACTGCTCGCATCCGACGGGGCGTAGGCACCGCTTGCCCGACCCGTCGTGCAGCAGGCCTTGCGAGGTAAGGGACTGGATAACCTTGCCGAGTCGTCGGTGTTCAACCGGTCCAACTTCACCAGTCGCCTTGTCCACGACATCAAGGAGATTCCGCAGTTCACCGTGTCCGAAGTGAGCGTGCCCGTCACGGTCAAGGCGCAGCCTGGCGAGGGCCAGCACGCGATGCTCAAGGCTTGCCTCAAGCCGGCCGGCGAGGCCCTCATCCCACTGCGCGAGCATCTTGACGTACTTCACGCGGCGCGACCCTTCACGTACAGCGGACGCCTTGCCTCTAGCGCCTCGATGGGATGGCGAGGCCCGCTCACATCTCGCCCCGTCCTGCGCCGACGTTGGACGATCTCCCATGGACTGTCGTCGCCGTCGGCCGCTTGCGCGTCCGCGTTGGGGAGCGCGAGCGCGTACCAGTCGCCTGCGAGTCGGACGAGGTGCCCACGCTCCACGAGCTCCCGCACACCTGCCGTGTTCGGAAGTTTCCCCTCGCCCGTATAGGGATCGAGCGCCCGGAGCACAACCGGCCTTGCCTCACGCCCCTGTTGGTCGAGTGTCGCGAACCCGAGCACCTGGCGGCAAGCGCGCGCAAGGTCCGGGGTAGTCGTTGTTGCCAAAGTGCTGTCCATCCCGCCAGGGTCATTCGCCCTGGCCCATTACTGCCTCACTTCCTCACGAGTCTCTTGTCGAGTTACACGTTAGTGTGCGCGGTTCGTCGTATAGGCCGTTATCGCTGACTGCGAAAGTTGTTTCGGTCAGGCTGTGTCAGCGTGTATGGTTCTGCCTTCTACCGGAGGTGTGAGCCGAACATGCGCGCGATGTCGGCAGGTGAGGCGACCTCGGGATCGATGGCCTCGGATGTGAGTACGCGACCAAGGATCGTCCTATGACGCTCACTGAGGGTTGCGAACTCGCCATCGTCAGTATCAGCCTCAGCCCGCGCTACCGCCTCAGACATGATCCGCTCAGCGATCATACGAACCGGACCAGGTGCCTTCACTGGGCATCACCAGGCTTGCGGTACGTCGCGGCGAACGCTTCGAGCTCGTGGCGCTCGTACAGGGTGAGGCTGCCGATATGGACCGGCTGCGGGCGGTTCTCGCGCCCGATCCAGTTACTGAGAGTGTTTGGGCTGACCCCGAGTAGTCGGGCTGTTGTTCGCCGGTTGAAGTAGTCCCGGCCGTCGATGTTCCACACGTCACCGCCTCGCTTTCCAGGGTGACCGTTCACCCTTCTATAGTGTCTATTAGCGGTGCGTGATTCAATCAGTGTGCGGGATATCGAGCATGTAGAGCCGAGCCCGTCCGACCCTCACTTCGAGATCCCTGAGCCAACCCGATTCCCTGAGGATTCGGTCAGCCCTCTCGACCGCCTTCCGCTCGTATGAGATCTGTCCGGCGATGAACGCCGAACCTGCGAAGGTGAGCCCGCAAGGCTCGGCGTAGTAGGTGCGGGTGGTGATCACCTTGCGGAGCAGCACAGCGGAGACCGCGCGCTCGCCTGACACCGCGTACTGCTGCCAGTCGAACGAGCTGCCCGCGATTCGAACACTCTTCGGGTATGCCATGTCGCGATCGACCGGGTTGAACATCTGACGAGAGAGGCTAAGGGCCTCAGGGATCTTGTAGCGCACAGTGATTCTTTCTTCGACGTTACGTTCTTGGATGTTGTGGTCTGACGTTTCTCGTCTGAGCACGCCCCGTAGAGACGCCCCACGCTCGCAACAGGCAAACGTCCCGGCCATGTCGTCGTAGCGTCTCTACGGACCTCGTGCGCGTTCTCAGACGACGAAGAGGGGCTCGTGCATCTCTTCGATAGCGCGGCGGTCAGCCTCGGCACGAGCCGTGCGGATCACGTTCTGCACGCTGGTCCGACTCACGCTTACCGCCTCTGCCACGGCCGTCTGAGCAATGCCCTGAGAGGTCATGGCGAGGATCCGGTCCCGAACCTCTGGCGTCACCTTGCCCCGCTTCGGCTTCCCGGTCATCGCCCGCGCGGGTGTCGGCTTCGAGGTCGGTGCAGCGCCATTCGTCGCCTCCGGCTCGGTCGCGGGCTCAGCGGTCTTGTGCCGCTCGTCAGTGGTTCTGTCATCCGTCGTCGTCGGGGCCGTCTTCGCAGCTCGACGGGCAGGAGCCACACGCACGGACTCAGTAGTCGGCTCGGACTCGGAGGCGTGGGCAACGACGAGTGACGCCAGCGTGTGAACCGTCGTCAGGACGGACACGGGGGCGAGGGAGACCACGAGGGTTCCGACGAGCTGCCGCACCTCCGCCGGGACACCGAAACCGTGGGCAGCGTTGGAGACCACGGACACCACGGTGAAGACGAAGAGCAGGAACCAGGCAAGACCGGCTCGCTCACCACGCGCACGGAGCACGAGCGCCGCAAGCGTGTAAACGAGCATGCTCGCGTCAATCACGACCGGGACAGCCCAGGCGAGGAACGGGGCAACGTGACCCCATGCCGCGACCTCTTGCAGTGCGCTGAACGACAGGGCGAACGAGACGAGCGCAACCAGGGACGTGAGCCCGACCGTCAGGTGCAGGACCGGGCGCGAGTTCGGGTTGATCAGTGCGGGCTTGCGGTTGTTCACGGTGGGCACCTTTCAGGGGAAGACGGGAGCAGAGACAGGGGAGGACAGGCGACGGGTGCGGACCTCGGCTGAGAGACCGACACGGGAGCGGAGGGCAGCCACGGCAGCAAGGGCAGCCGCACGACCTGAACCGGCTTCGGCGTCGGCTCGGCGCATCTCGTCGGCTCGCTGTTCAGCAGCCCTCTGAGCGGCACGAGCCGCACGGGCAGCGGACTCGGCACGGGCTCGCTCGTACGCCGTCTCCCGCCCTTCCCGGCGAGCCCACGACAGCCGGGCCACGAAGTAGGCGAACGGGTCACGAACGCCATCGGTGAGCCACTGCCACCCATCGCGTACCGCGAGGTTCAGCACGTCATCGGCCGACTGACCTGCCAGGCCGAACCGCTCGACCACGGCCACGAGACGGCCGATGTGCTGGGAGCCCTCACGGGCCACGCTGGGGACCCGGCGTGCTACGGCAGCAGCGGTGCGCTGTGCCGCGAGGGAGCGCGGAGCGCGATCCGCGGTGCTCTTCGGCTTCGTCGTCCTGGCCGTGCGGCGCGTAGCGCGCTTGGTGAGAGAGGGAGAAGTAAGAGCAGAACCAAAGCCCTTCGGGCTTGGTTGGGGTGTCATGTTCGCGGGAACCGAGAGAGCCCGGACCGATGCACGGGTAATGAAGCGGCGTCCGGCTCGGCGCACGTCGTCACGCTCATCCCGGGTCAGGTGCCGGCCCTCAGCCACCGTGACGACGAGCCCGACCGATGCGAGATCGGCAAGGCGACGCTGAACGGTGCGACGGGACCGACCGACCTGACGCGCGAGGCGATCCACGGAAACGGCAACGTCACGGCCCGTGCGGTGCTCAGCCCAGCGGGCAAGGGCACGGGCTACAGCCCGGATCGTCTCGGCGGTGTCCGCACGGCGAGAGGTGGCGAGGTGCTCGACGGCTTCGAGCCACTGGTCGCGACTCGACCACGCGGGCACGGCGGCATACGAGCCAGGCTGGACAGCAACAGGCAGCACACGGGTACGCTTGGGGATCACTACGAGGTCCGATCTCGTGGTCACTGCCCCCGGGCCGTTGACGCGGTCGCGGGGGCAAACTCAACTACTCAAGGCTCGGCAACGTTGAGCCTCATGTGTGAGTCTGTCTCGCGGGCCTCCTCGACGGTCACGACCCGCTCGTCACGGGGGACGAGGGACAGCAGCGCCGCCAGGAGCGTCGTCTTGCCGCTCCCGGTCCCGCCGGAGACCAGCACGTTCGCCCGGCGGGCCACGAGCGCCCGCAGCAGGCCTGTCCACTCCGGCGGCACGGTCCGGAGCGTCACGAGCTCGTCGAGCGTGAAGGCCCGGGGCCGCAGCACCCGGAGGGAGACGACGGCGCCCGCCTGTGCCACCGGTTCGAGCACGGCGTGCAGCCGGGTCCCGTCGGGCAGGCGAGCGTCCACGGTGGGCGCGGCGTCGTCCAGCCGACGTCCGCCGAGGGCTGCGAGCCGCACCGCCAGCGCGCGGACCTCCGCGGCCGTGCCCAGGTCCACGTCCGCCCGTTCGAGGCCGTTCCCGCGGTCGACCCACACGTCGTGCGGGCCGTTGACCAGGACGTCCGTGACAGCCGGCTCGTCGAGCAGGGGCTGGAGCGGCCCGGCGCCCACGAGCTCGGCGCGGGCAGCGCGTGCCAGCTCCCGCATCGCCGTGCTGCCGAGGACTCGCCCGCTGGCCTGGACCGCCGCCCGGACGGCGTCGTCGGACCCGTCCGCGTGCGAACCGCCGTGCGGCACCAGCATGCGCGCCCGGATGTCGTCGAGCAGGGTCCCGTCGACGACCGAGGCGACGGCCGTCACAGGGCACCCGCCAGGTGCGTCGCGAACCGG
The DNA here is from genome assembly GCF_003946865.1 of Antribacter gilvus. GTDB lineage: Bacteria > Actinomycetota > Actinomycetes > Actinomycetales > Cellulomonadaceae > Antribacter > Antribacter gilvus. The sequence continues at coordinate 261,585 of NZ_QXTH01000001.1, read as the reverse complement.
CCGAGGGGCGTGCGCCTCCCCATCGGCGGCCCTTCGCCCCGCTCGACGGCGGCGGCGAGCCAGCGGTCCCGCCCGAGCTCGGCGACCACCGGCAGGCCGAGCACCTCGGCAAGGTCCACGCCGTCGACCCGTCCGGGGGCCGGGCCACGCACGACCATGCGCACGTCGGTCGCCCCTGCCTCGCGGAGCGCGCCGACGACCGCCATCGCACCGGCCGCCGCCGGCACCGTGAGGGGCGCCACGACCAGCACGACGTCGGCTCCGCCGACGAGCGCCGCGGCCGCCCGCCAGGACTGCGCGCCTGCTCCTGGACGCGGCAGGTCCAGGACCAGCGTCTCCCCTGCCCGGACCAGCCCGGCGCAGACGTCCAGGACCACCGCGTCGTCGGGAGCGGCGCCGCCCGGCCTGCCACCCAGGACCGGGACCACGCCCCAGCGCGGCAGCCCGGAGACCAGCGCGACACCGTCCACCTCGCCGCGGGCAGCGTCGAGATCGCCCCACCGCACGCCCGGGACGTCGTCGATCCCCAGGAGCATCTCCAGGCCCGGCCCTTGCCCGTCGAGGTCCACGAGCGTCGCTCGTTCGCCGGCCCGCCGCAGCCCGTGCGCCAGCGCTGCGCACACCACCGAGGTGCCCGCGCCGCCGACCGCGCCGACCACGGCCAGCACCCGGCCCTCAGGCAGGTCGTCGCCGCGCAGCCTCCCGGCCCGCAGGCCGACCCCGGGACCTTGCGCTCCCAGCCCCGGCCCCGGCGCGGGCGCCGCCCCCGGCGCATCCGCCAGCATCCCCGCCCCGTGCATCCCGCGGGCCGTCGTCGCCGTCCCCACCATGCCGACCTCCTGGTTCGCCGCCCCTGGGCCGTCCATCCGGGGCGTGTGCGTCCAGGCTGCGCGGCGCGGGGACCCCGCCGACGGGCCTCCTGGTCGCCCTGTGCACGGTCCGGCGAGATGGGCAGGTGTGGTCGCCCTCGCGCCCGCACGACTCCGTCGGGAGGGTCGGTCGTCCCGGCTACCGACTTTCGCTCCGACGCGCTTTTACCCCGACGCGCGCGCCTGGGGCTCGCACCGCCGTCGTGCCTGGCCGTTAGGCTCGGGGGCGTGAGCGAAGCGGCGCACCCGAAGCAGGTGGTCCCCCCGTCAGGCCGGAAGGTCGCGGCCTTCTTCGACCTCGACAAGACGATCATCGCGACCAGCTCGTCCGCGGCCTTCTCGCGGCCGTTCTACGCGGGAGGCCTCATCTCGCGTGGCGACGTCCTGCGCAGCGCCTACGCGCACTTCGTCTTCCTGCTGGGCAGCGCGGACGCGGACCAGACCGAGCGCATGCGCGCGCACCTCAGCACGCTCGTCACCGGCTGGGACGTGGCCAAGGTGCGCAAGATCGTCGCGGAGACGGTCCACGAGCTCATCGACCCCGTGGTCTATGCCGAGGCCGTGGAGCTGATCGCCGAGCACCACGAGCTGGGGCACGACGTGGTGGTGGTGTCGGCGTCGGGCGCGGAGCTCGTCGAGCCGATCGCCGCGATCCTGGGCGCGGACCATGTGGTCTCGAGCCGGATGGCCGTAGCCGACGGTCGCTTCACCGGCGGCATCGACTACTACGCCTACGGGGAGAACAAGGGCATCGCGGTCCGCGAGCTGGCCGCGAGCGAGGGGTACGACCTGGCCGCGAGCTACGCCTACTCCGACTCCGTCACGGACGCACCGATGCTGCACGCCGCGGGCCACTCCTACGTGGTCAACCCGGATCGCGCGCTCCGTCGCATGGCAGCCGAGAACGGCTGGGGCGTCCTGACGTTCACCCGGCCCATCGCGCTCCGGCCGAAGGTCAAGCCCGCGCCGGTCATCGCGGTGGTCGGCGGCGTCGCGGTCGCCGTCGCGGTGATCCTGATCTGGCGCGCTGCCCGACGGCGCCGCCGGCTCGGCTGACAGCCGCCCGACCGACCGCGGGCCCGCGTGATCGGTAGCTCGCCCGTATTTCCCTCGCCAGACTGCCCCGGAACCGCGAGCATCGCGCCATGTCGTCGTACTGAGGCCTCCGCCGTCACGACCGCGGGCCAGCGCCCGCGTCGCTCCAGCCTGCCCTCCGACGATCGGAACCCCATGACCATCCTGATCCGCCCGTACGCAGACCCCGACGAGACCGGGTGGCTGCGGTGCCGCGTCCTGTCGTTTCTCGGCACCCAGTACTTCGACGACGTCAAGACCCGCCCCACCACCTTCGAGCTGCCTGCCGTCCGGCTCGTCGCCGAGGCGGAGAACGAGATCGCCGGCATCCTCGACGTCGAGATCGACGGCGGGCTCGCCACCATCGACACGATCGCCGTGCATCCCGACCACGCCCGCAAAGGGATCGCGAGCGCCCTCCTGGACGCCGCACTTCCGGAGCTCAGCGACCGGGGTGCCACCGAGGTCGACGCCTGGACGCGCGAGGATCCCGTGGCCAACGCCTGGTACCAGGCAACAGGCTTCGCCGAGGCGTACCGGTACCTCCACGTCTACAAGGGCTGGGACGAGCCGTCGGACGGGCTCACAGCCCCCGACGGGCTCACCCTGCAGACCGCGTTCCTGCACGCTCCGGTCGAGCGGGAGACCGAGCTCCGGGCAAGGTTCGCCCGGGTGCACATCTGCCGCCGTTACCTTCGCCCCCTGGAAGTCCCTTCCACAGGCAATCCCAGGTAACGGGGAAGCGCGTTCGCCAAGTTATTTCCGAAACCAATGAAAACCTGGAACACATGAACATCACAGCGTTAATTGTGAAGATATCCCTGCACCCGTTGCGCACGCATTGAGAAGTTGCTGTGATGGGCACCACAGCAAGAAACACAGGACGGCGGACACCCACGCGCAGGAAGTCCACATCAGGACTCGTCGAGCGGGCTTGACCCGATGCGACGGAGCAAGCAGCGCCTGATAGTCCCCGTCCAGCTGGCGAGCGCGGCATCCGGCTGAGGAAGCTCCCGGATGCCGTACTCGTGGGATCGAGAAACTCGCCACCGTGGTGGCCGGGCCTGCCGCCTGATTGATTCGCGACAATCACGCGGCGCGGCCCGGCCACACGGCGAATCGATACGGCGGGCATTTCCACCACACCTCGCACACCGGCGGAAAAGCAATTACCCCCGCTGCGCCATGGCCATCTCGGACCTCCACGGGGCGCGCTCGTACTGCGGCTGCCAGGACACCCCCGACTCGGCCGGGACGCGGCTCGTCCCCGCAACGACACCCAGCTCGTGGGCCGCGCGCAGGGCCCAGCGCGGGTCTCGCAGCGCCGCCCGTCCGAGCATGACGACGTCGGCCGCCCCGCCCGCGACCACCTCCTCCGCGTGCAGCGGCTCGCTGATCAGCCCGACCGCACTCACCGGCAGCCCCGACACCTCGCGGATGCGGCGGGCGAACGGCACCTGATACCCCGGTCCGGTCGGGATGGTCGCCGGCGCGACCCCGCCCGTCGAGACGTCGACCAGGTCGACGCCGTGCCGGGAGAGCTCCTCGGCCACGAGCGCGACGTCCTCGACCGTGAGCCCGTCCTCGCGCCAGTCCGTGGCGGACACCCGCACGAACAAGGGCTTCTCCGCCGGCCAGACGGCCCGGACGGCGTCGACCACCTCGATGAGCAGGCGTGCGCGGTTCTCGAGCGTGCCGCCGTACTCGTCGTCGCGCCGGTTCGCGATCGGCGACAGGAACTGGTGCAGCGGGTAGCCGTGGGCCGCGTGCACCTCGACCACGTCGAAGCCCGCCCGGTCGGCCCGGACAGCGGCGGCCGCGAACGCCTCCGGCACCGCGGCGACCTCGTCGGCCTCGAGCGCGCGCGGCGCAGCGAGCCCGTCGTGCGCCACGGCCGACGGCGCCACGGTGGCCCAGCCGCCGTCGGACACCGGGACGCTGCCGCTCTCAGGTGCCCACGGCCGGAACTCCGAGGCCTTACGCCCGGCGTGCGCGAGCTGGATTCCCATGAGGGTGCCGCGGTCGTGCGCGAACGCGACCACGCGGGCCCAGGCCGCGAGCTGGTCGTCGTTCCACAGGCCGGTGTCCTGCGGGCTGATCCGGCCCTCGGGCACAACGGCGGTCGCCTCGGTCACCACGAGACCGAACCCGCCCGTGGCGAGCGACCCGTAGTGCACGAGGTGCCAGTCGTCGGGCATCCCGCCGGTGGCGGAGTACTGGCACATCGGGGCCACCCAGGCACGGTTCGGGAAGGTGAGGCCACGGAGGGTGACCGGTTCGAAGAGTCTGCTCACGCCGAGGCAAACACCACACCGGCCGCGACGTGTTCCCGACGGGCATGCCCGGCTGGTAAGCCGGGCTTCGGTGCGGAGCAAAGAAGCGGTACCGTCTCAGACTGTGACCGGGGTCTCTGACCCCGGTTAAACTCCACAAGGCAGGAGTCCTTCCAAATCCTGCCGTCGCACCCGCGAAGACGCGCACCGGAGGTCGCCGTGACAGACACCCAGCCATCGACAGAGCCGTCGGGCTCGACTGCCAGCCTCGAGAACCTCCTGCACGAGACGCGCAGCTTCCCGCCGAGCCCTGAGTTCGCCGCCCAGGCGAACGCCCAGCCAGGTAGTTACGAGGAGGCCCGCGCGAACCGTCCCGAGTTCTGGGCGAAGCAGGCTCGCGAGCTCGTGACCTGGAAGACCCCCTTCACCGAGACGCTCGACTGGAGCGGCGCCCCCGTCGCCCGGTGGTTCGCGGACGGCACGCTCAACGCGGCCTACAACGCCGTCGACCGGCACGTCGAGAACGGGCTGGGCGACCGCGTCGCGCTGCACTTCGAGGGCGAGCCCGGCGACACCCGCTCCATCACGTACGCCGAGCTCCAGCGCGAGGTAGCCCGCGCGGCCAACGCCCTCGCCGCGCTCGGCGTCACCGTCGGCGACCGGGTGGTCATCTACCTGCCGCTCCTCGTCGAGTCGGTCGTCGCCATGCTGGCGTGCGCCCGGCTGGGCGCGCCGCACTCCGTCGTGTTCGGCGGCTTCTCCGCGGACGCGCTGCGCAGCCGCATCGCCGACGCGGAGGCCACGCTCGTCATCACGGCCGACGGCGGCTACCGCCGCGGGGCGCCGTCGGCCCTGAAGCCCGCCGTCGACGAGGCGATCGCGCCGCGCGAGGGCGACTCCGAGACCACCGTGCGCCACGTCCTCGTGGTCCGCCGCACGGAACAGGAGGTCGCCTGGACCGAGGGCCGCGACGTCTGGTGGCACGAGGCGCTGGAGGCGGCCGACACGTTCCACGAGCCCGCGTGGGTCGAGGCCGAGCACCCGCTGTTCATCCTCTACACGTCCGGGACCACCGGGAAGCCCAAGGGGATCCTGCACACCACGGGCGGCTATCTCACCCAGGTGGCGTACACGCACAAGAACGTGTTCGACCTGAAGCCCGAGACCGACGTCTACTGGTGCACCGCCGACATCGGCTGGGTCACCGGCCACTCCTACGTGGTCTACGGGCCGCTGCTCAACGGCGCCACCCAGGTGCTCTACGAGGGCACGCCCGACACCCCGCACCGTGGCCGCTGGTGGGAGCTCATCGAGAAGTACAAGGTCTCGATCCTCTACACGGCGCCCACCGCCATCCGTACCTGCATGAAGTGGGGCGAGGACATCCCGGGCCAGTTCGACCTGTCGTCGCTCCGCGTGCTCGGCAGCGTCGGGGAGCCCATCAACCCCGAGGCCTGGATGTGGTACCGCCGCGTGATCGGCGCGGACCGGACCCCGATCGTCGACACGTGGTGGCAGACCGAGACCGGCGGCATCATGATCAGCCCGCTTCCCGGAGTCACCGCGGCCAAGCCCGGCTCGGCCCAGGTTCCGCTCCCGGGCATCGCAGCGGACGTCGTCGACGACGAGGCCAACCCGGTGCCCGACGGCGGCGGTGGGTACCTCGTGCTGACGGAGCCGTGGCCTGCCATGCTCCGCGGCATCTGGGGCGACCTCGAGCGCTACAAGGAGACGTACTGGTCCCGGTTCGAGGGCCTGTACTTCGCCGGCGACGGCGCCAAGAAGGACGAGGACGGCGACATCTGGCTCCTCGGCCGCGTCGACGACGTCATGAACGTCTCCGGTCACCGCCTCTCCACCACGGAGATCGAGTCGGCCCTCGTGTCGCACGACATCGTGGCCGAGGCGGCGGTCGTCGGCGCCAACGACGAGACGACCGGCCAGGCTGTGGTCGCGTTCGTGATCCTGCGCGGCGAGCACGCGAACCGTGCGTCCGACGCCGAGGGCGCCGCCCAGGTCCAGGAGGAGCTGCGGTCGCACGTCGCCAAGGAGATCGGCCCGATCGCCAAGCCGCGCAAGATCCTCGTCGTGGCCGAGCTGCCCAAGACCCGGTCCGGCAAGATCATGCGCCGCCTCCTGCGCGACGTCGCCGAGAACCGCGCCGTGGGCGACGCGACGACCCTGGCGGACTCGTCGGTGATGGACCTCATCTCCGCGGGCCTCAACGCGCCGTCGGCCGCCAACGAGGACTGATATCCCGGTGCCGAGGTAGTGCCTTCGTCCGACGAAGGCACTACCTCGGCGGGGTGGCCGGCCGCCTGTCCGAGCGGGCCTGGGGGAGGATGGGCCTGTGCTCATCGCTCCTCCCTTCGAGATCGGCCCCCTCGACCCCGCCGCGCAGCGCGCGGTCCGGGAGTTGGCCGCCGCCGCCGAGCAGCACGACGGCGTGGCGCCGCTCTCGGAACAGTTCCTCCTGAACCTCTCGGTCGACGACGAGTGGGTGACGCACGTCGTCGCGCACGACAAGCTCGGCGCGACCATCGGCTACGCGCAGATCGACCGCTCGGGCGACGTGGCGAGCGCCGAGCTCGTGGTGCGGCCCGAGCGCCGCCGGAACGGCACCGGGCGCCTCCTCCTGCGGATCGCCGAGCGCGACGCGACGCTCCCCGCCCGGTCGGGCGAGCCGGGCCAGCACGGGAAGACGTTGCACGTGTGGGCCCACGGCGACCTGCCGGAGGCGCGCGGACTCGCCGAGAAGGCCGGCTACCGTCCCGCACGCGAGCTCCTCTTCCTGGCCCGGCCCCTGGACAAGGACCTTCCGGCCCCCCGGCCTGTTCCCGTCGGCCTGCGCCTCCGGACCTTCGTCCCGGGGCACGACGACGGCGCGTGGCTCGGCCTCAACGCCCGCGCGTTCGCGTCGCACCCGGAGCAGGGCCGCCTCTCGCCGGCGGACCTCGCGGCCCGGCAGGCCGAGCCCTGGTTCGACCCGGACGGCTTCTTCCTCGTGGAGTCGGCCGACAGCGGCGAGCCCGCCCTCCGGGCCTTCCTCTGGACCAAGGTGGAGCAGCCAGGGCCGGACGGCACCCGCGACGGCGAGATCTACGTGGTCGGCGTGGCCCCCGAGTCGCAGAGCCTCGGCCTGGGAAGTCTCCTGACGAGCGTGGCCCTGGCACACCTCGCAGAGGTCGGCTGCACACGAGCGGTCCTGTACGTGGAGGGGGACAACACACCCGCCCTCGCCACCTACGAGAAGGCGGGCTTCACCCGGGCCGGTTCCCACGTGCAGTACACACGGGCCTGACTCAAACTAGGGAAACTCGTCACCCACGGTTCATCCGACGGTGACACCATGAGGGCATGAAGGACGCCACAGGACGAAGCTCCAGGACTCGAGACGCGCGGGGCCGGTTCGTCGGGACCGTCAGCGCTGCCGTGGCGACGAAGTCGGCCCCCGCCCCCGAGGTGAGGGCGTCCGTGAAGACCGAGGAGGAGACCCGCGTCGTGCACCAACAGCCTGCCCTTGCGCCCCGTGCGATCGACCCGAGCCTGGCCGCCCACATCGCCGAGCACATCGCGGAGGATCCAGCCGACGAGGCGCAGCTCGCCGCGGCGGCGCAGGCTGTGGCCGACCCCCTCCCCGCAGACCGGTTCGCCGACCGGGAGCTCAGCTGGCTCGCGTTCAACCGGCGCGTGCTGGAGCTCGCCGAGGACGACCGCATACCGCTGCTCGAGCGTGTACGTTTCCTGGCCATCTTCGCGTCGAACCTGGACGAGTTCTTCATGGTCCGGGTCGCCGGCCTGAAGCGCCGTATCGCCACCGGCATCGCGGTCACGAGCGCCTCGGGCCTCGCCCCGCGCGAGGTGCTGCGCGGCATCTCGGACGGCGCGCACGAGCTGATGGTCCGCCACGCACGACTGTTCCAGGACGAGGTGCAGCCCGCGCTGGCGTCCGAGGGCATCACGCTCGTCCACTGGGACGAGCTGGAGCAGCGTGAGCAGGAGCGGCTGCACAAGTTCTTCCGCCGGCAGATCTTCCCGGTGCTGACCCCTCTGGCAGTCGACCCGGCGCACCCCTTCCCCTACATCTCGGGACTGTCGCTGAACCTGGCCGTCGTGGTCGCCAACCCCGCCACGGGCAAGGAGCACTTCGCGCGCGTCAAGGTGCCGCCGCTGCTGCCGCGTTTCATCGCGGTGGACGCGACCGGCAAGCCGCGCCGGCCCGGGACGCGCAAGGCCGACCCGCAGCGCGGGCCCATGTCGTTCGTGCCGATCGAGGACGTCATCGCGCAGCACCTCGACTATCTCTTCCCCGGCATGGAGGTGCGGGAGCACCACACGTTCCGCGTCACCCGCAACGAGGACGTGGAGGTCGAGGAGGACGACGCCGAGAACCTGCTCCAGGCCATGGAGAAGGAGCTGCTCCGCAGGCGCTTCGGCCCGCCGGTGCGCCTCGAGATCGCCGAGGGCATCAGCGCGCGCATCCTGGACCTCATCGTCCGCGAGCTCGGCGTGCGCGACGAGGAGGTCTACACGCTGCCGTCGCTCCTCGACCTCACCGGCCTGAACCTCATCGCGGACCTCGACCTCACGGCGCTGCACTACCCGCCGTTCGTGCCGACCACGCACCGGCAGCTCGCCGAGGTGGAGAGCGCCACAGCGTCCGACGTCTTCGCGGCGATCCGGCGGCGCGACGTCCTGCTCCACCACCCGTACGACTCGTTCTCCACGTCGGTGCAGACGTTCCTGGAGCAGGCGGCGGCGGACCCGGCCGTCCTCGCCATCAAGCAGACGCTCTACCGCACCTCCGGCGACTCCCCCATCGTGGACGCCCTCATCGACGCCGCCCAGGCCGGCAAGCAGGTGCTCGCTCTCGTCGAGATCAAGGCGCGCTTCGACGAGGAGGCCAACATCTCGTGGGCGCGCAAGCTCGAGCAGGCGGGCGTGCACGTGGTGTACGGGATCGTCGGGCTCAAGACCCACTGCAAGCTGTCGCTCGTGGTACGGCAGGAGCGCGACGGCTCGCTCCTGCGCTACTGCCACGTCGGGACGGGCAACTACCACCCCAAGACCGCCCGCATGTACACCGACCACGGCCTGCTCACCTGCGACCCGGACGTGGGCCAGGACCTCACGCGGCTGTTCAACCAGCTCTCGGGCTACGCGCCGCAGTCCCGGTTCCACCGACTGCTCGTCGCGCCCCGCAGCGTCCGCACCGGCCTCGTCGAGCGCATCGAGCGCGAGGCAGAGGCGGCCCGCGCAGGTCACGAGGCCTGGGTCAAGATCAAGGTCAACTCGGCCGTGGACGAGACGGTGATCGACGCTCTCTACCGGGCCTCGCAGGACGGCGTGAAGGTGGACCTCCTGGTGCGCGGCATCTGCTCGCTGCGCCCCGGCGTCCCCGGCCTCAGCGAGAACATCCGCGTCCGGTCGGTGCTCGGCCGGTTCCTGGAGCACTCCCGGCTCTTCGCGTTCGCGAACTCGGCGGGCCCCGCCATCGCCGAGGGACCCGACAGCGGTCCCGAGGTGTTCATCGGCTCGGCGGACCTGATGCACCGCAACCTCGACCGCCGCGTCGAGACGCTCGTCCGCCTCACGGACCCCGGGCACGTGGCCGAGATCGTCGAGCTGATCGACACCTCGATGGCCGACGACACGGCGTCCTGGCACCTGCAGCCCGACGGGACGTGGGAGCGCCACGCCAGCGGACCGGACGACGAGCCGCTGCGCGACATGCAGGCCCTTCTCATCCAGCGCCAGCGGCGGCGCCTCGAGCCCGTCCGGTGAGGACCGCGCTGCTGATGGAGACGCCGGTGACCGGCTCCCACGCGCCGGTGATCGAGACGGCGGGCGGCATCGTCTGGCGCGAGCGCGGCGGGGAGCTCCAGGTCCAGCTGGTCCACCGGCCACGCTACGACGACTGGTCCTGGCCCAAGGGCAAGCTCGACGAGGGGGAGTCGCACCAGGCGGCAGCGGCCCGGGAGATCGCTGAGGAGACGGGCAAGCCCGTGATCCTCGGCCGGCCCCTCCCGGGCCTCCAGTACCTCACGCCCGAAGGCCGCGTGAAGCGGGTCCGCTACTGGGCGGCCCGGAAGGCACGGCGGAGCGTCGACGGGTACGCGCTCGCCGCACGAGCCCCAGTGGCCGACCAGGACGAGGCGGAGATCAACGGTGTCGAGTGGCTGGACACCGAGAAGGCCGCGAAACGCCTGACCCGGGAGACCGACCGCGCCCCGCTGGACGCCCTGGTGGCCGCTCATGAGGCCGGGGAGCTGGCGACCCGGGTGCTCGTCATCGCGCGCCACGGCCGGGCGCTCCCGCGGACGGTCTGGCACGGCGGGGAGCGGGACCGACCCCTGACCCCGGTCGGGCACGCTCAGGCGGCGGCGCTCGTGCCCGTCCTGGCCGGCTACGGCGTGGAGACCGTCATCTCCTCCCGCTGGGAGCGGTGCGCCGCCACGATCGAGCCGTACATCCGCGCCAGCGGGCAGCGCCCCGCGTTCAGCGAGAGCCTCAGCGAGGCGCAGCACGAGCGCTCACCCTCGCGGGTCGCAGCCGCCGTGCTCACCCTGCTCGACGACGGCGCCGCCCTGCTCTGCACCCACCGGCCCGTGCTGCCCACGGTCCTCGACGTGCTGGGCCAGCACGCCCCCCGCTCGGTGGCCGACTCCCTGCCGTCCGACGATCCCTACCTCGAGCCCGGAGAGGCCCTCGTCGCGCACGTCGTGGACACGCCGGACGGACCGAGGGTCGTGGCGGCGGAGAAGGTCGGCCCCCCGCTCTACTGAGTCGCTAGGCCAGGAGCGGGGAGAGGAGCCACGTCGTCACCGCGGCCACCAGGGCTGCAGCGGGGATCGTGGAGACCCATGCCAGGACGATGTTCTTCGCCACGCCCCAGCGGACCGCGGAGAGCCGGCGCGTGGCGCCGACGCCCATGATCGCCGAGGTGATCGTGTGCGTGGTGGACACGGGCGCGTGCAGCGCGAAGGCGTTCACGTAGAGCACCACGGCCGAGACCGACTCCGCGACGAAGCCGCGCGCCGGGTCGAGCTCGATGATCCGGCGGCCGAGCGTGCGCATGATGCGCCAGCCACCGGCGTACGTGCCGGCCGAGATCGCCGCGGCGGCCGAGAGCTTGACCCACAGGGGGATGCCCGCGTCCGGGTCCGCCCAGCCGGCTGTGAGGAGCGCGAGGTAGATGACGCCCATGGTCTTCTGGGCGTCCTGCAGGCCGTGCCCCAGGGCCATCGCCGCCGCGGACGCGGTCTGCGCGAGGCGGAACCTGCGGTTGGTCCGGGCCGGTGCGGAGCTCCGGAAGATCCAGAGGACGCCCACCATGACGACGAACGCGAGGGCGAAGCCCACCACCGGCGAGACCACCATCGGCAGGACGACCTTGTCCAGGATGGCCGACCAGAAGACCGTCATGCCGCCCGCCAGGCCCGCGCCCACGAGCCCGCCGATGAGGGCGTGCGTGGACGACGACGGCAGGCCGAACCACCAGGTGATCAGGTTCCAGACGATCGCCCCGACCAGGGCGCAGAGCACCACCGTCAGCGCGGCGTGCGACGACGTCCCCTCGAGGTTCACGATCTCCCTCGCGATGGTCTCCGCGACCTCGGTGCCGAGGAGCGCACCGAGGAAGTTCATCGCAGCGGCCATGATGAGCGCCACGCGCGGCGTCAGCGCCCGGGTCGAGACCGAGGTGGCGATCGCGTTGGCGGCGTCGTGAAAGCCGTTGGTGTAGTCGAAGCCGAGGGCGAGCGCGACAACGAGCACGACGAGTGCGGTCTCCACGACGGCTCAGGACTCCTTGAGCGCGATGGTCTCGACCATGTTGGCCACACGCTCGAAGTTGTCCGCGGCGTCCTCCAGGACGTCGACGATCTCCTTCAGCTTGATGAGCAGGATGGGGTCTGTCACGTCGTCGAAGAGCTGGGCGATGAGCTTGCGGTGCAGCTTGTCGGCCTGGTTCTCCAGGCGGTTGACCTCGACCCAGTATTCGGCGAGCTGGTTCATGGAGCGCAGGCGGGGCATGGCCTCCGCCGTGAGCTCAGCAGCGCGGTGCAGCACCTGGACCTGCTCGGACACGCGGTCGGGCAGGCGGTCCACCTTGTACAGGACGATGAGGTCGGCGGCCTCCTCCATGTCGTCCATGCAGTCGTCCAGAGCGGAAGCGAGGCCGTAGATGTCGTCCCGGTCGAAGGGGGTGACGAAGGTCTGGTTGAGACGGCGCATGATCGAGTGCGTCGCGTCGTCGGCGAGGTGCTCGATGTCGCGCAGCTGTGCGGCGAGCTCCTCCCGGCCTGCGCGATCGGCTCCGAGCAGCTCCGCGAGGAGCGACGCCCCGGTAACGAGGTGCTGAGCCAGAGCGGCCAGAAGGTCGAAATACGTGGTGTCACGCGGCGTGAGACGCAGGCGCACGAGCTGCTCCCGTTCGGAGGGCACTGGAACAGGTTCAGCGTAGGGCTCGGCGCCGGATAGTCGCCAATTTGATGATTGTTACTTTGACGGCTCGTGACAGACCGCACAAGGTCCGCCCCGCCCTGGCGTCGTTGCCGGGGACCTGGACCGGCCAGGATGCGGGAAAGGTGAGCGACACCGGACCGGGAGCGCCTCTCGGCGCGGGGCCGCTCGAAGCGGCTTGAGGTGGAGCCCGGGGCTACCGCAGCCCGGCGTCGCGTTGACCATCCTAGCGGGAGACCCCGTCTTGCCAAGAGGTTCCGGCCGACCTTGTGGGTGACGTACGTCGCCTCAGGCGACCGTCTGCGCCCTACCTGCCGGTCGCTCAGCCTCGGACGTACGCCTGGTCCCCCATGTCCTCCAGCTCCTTGCCCTTCGTCTCCGGGACACGGGTCAGGACGAAGACGAACGAGAGGGCGGCGAAGATCGCGTACATGAGGTACGGGATCGTGGCACCCCACGCGGCGAGCATCGGCGGGAACGTCAGGGTGATGGCGAAGTTGGCGATCCACTGCATGCCGGCCGCGACCCCCAGCGCGGCAGCGCGGATGCGGTTGGGGAACATCTCGCCGAGCAGGACCCAGACGAGCGGGCCCCAGGAGGCGCCGAAGAAGACGACGAAGGCGTTGGCCGCCACCAGTGCGACGGGGCCCCAGGCCCCGGGCAGCGAGATGTCGTCGGCGCTGCCCGTCGCCTGCGTGAACGCCAGGGCCATGATCCCGAGGCTCAGCGTCATGCCGGCCGAGCCGATGAGCAGGATCGGCCGGCGGCCCACCTTGTCGATCAGGGCGATCGCGATGAAGGTGACCGCCACGTTGGTGACCGCCGTGATCGTCGAGACCGTGAAGGCCTGGCTCTCCTCGAAGCCGACCGCCTGCCACAGCGTCGTGGAGTAGTAGAAGATCACGTTGATCCCGACGAACTGCTGGAAGACCGACAGCAGGATGCCGACCCACACGATGGGCTTGAGACCGAACCGGTCGCCTCGAAGGCTGCCCTGCGCCAGGTTGGCCTCGTCGACGGCGATGCTCCGGTGGATCTGGTCCAGCCGGTCGTCCACGTCCTCGTCAGGACCCAGCACGGAGGCCAGGACCCGCCTCGCCTCGTCGTCCCGGCCCTTCGCCGCCAGGTAGCGGGGCGACTCCGGCATCCGGAGCGCGAGGATCCCGTACACCGCCGCGGGCACCACGCAGACCAGGAACATCCAGCGCCAGGCCTCCCACCCGAACCAGAGCTCCTCCGCGGCGCCGCCCGCGGTGGTCGCCAGGATCTGGTCGGACAGGAGGGCCGCGAAGATGCCGACGGTGATCGCGAGCTGCTGCAGCGAACCGAGCCGGCCACGCAGGGCCGCCGGGGCGATCTCGGCGATGTACGCGGGGGCGATGACGGAGGCGATGCCGATGCCGACGCCCGCCATGAACCGCCAGACCGCCAGGTCCCACGCCGAGAACGCGATCGCGGAGAGCACCGACGAGACGAAGAAGAGCACCCCACCCAGGACCATGACGTGCGTGCGGCCCCACCGGTCTGCGAGGCGGCCGCCGGCCCAGGCGCCGAGCGCGCAGCCGAGCAGCGCGACGGCGACGACCAGTCCCGTGACGGTGGAGTCCAGCTCGAACTGTCCCTCGATCGCGTTGACCGCTCCGTTGATCACCGAGCTGTCGAAACCGAAGAGGAAGCCGCCGACGGCGGCGGCGAACGCAAGGCCGAGGGCCTTGCGGTGCGCGCTGCGCGCGCCCGTGGACCCTGTGGGAACCGCCTCGCCCGACTGCGTCGCCATGTCCCACTCCTCGCGTACCGGCGAGCCCGGCGGGCCCGGTCCTGGCTCGATGCTAGGTCGGGGCCACGAGCCCTGCGCGGCGAAGGCGCCGCCCGCAGCCCGTGTGACGCCCGCCCGTAGAAATCGTTGCGCTACGCGCGAAAGCACAGGTACTCCTCCTGGGCAACGATCTCGGAGACACTGGGCGGGTGACAGAAGACCGCAGGCCACCCCGCCGCCCAGCCATGCTCGACCCGCGTTCCGCGGAGGCGATCCCGGGCGACCTCGACCCTGCCCTGCGGGGTGAGGTGGCCCACGCCACGGCGCGCGCGCTGGTGGACAGGGCGCGGTCCGCGGAGGACCCGGTGGTGGTGGAACGACTCGTGCGGCTCGTCGAGACCGAGGGCCTGGACACGGTCGCCGGCCTGTGGGCCGACGCCGCGCCGGCCACCCTCCCGGGGGCTCTGTGGCGCCTCTACGTCCTGCGCGAGTGGGTGCGACGGGACCTGCAGACGGTGATGCTCCGCTATCGCCTCGGGGTCGACGCCGCGCCGGTGGACGAGGCTGTGGCGGGGGTACCCCGTCCGCCCGAGCCGGGGGACCTGCGCGTGCTGGTCGATGCGGTGCTGTCGGGCGTCTTCACCGGGGACCTGGGGGTCGCGCTGGAACGGGCCGGTGCGTTCTGCCGCATCCTCGCCACGGGCGCCGCGTTCGACGCGGACTCGCGGGAACCCGCAGACCCCGGCGGCGCGACGCGGCTCACGCTCGGCGCGTCGTCCCTGCTCCGGACGGGCGAAGAGCTGGAGCACGCCGCGAGCCTGTGGCGCCAGGGGCACCTCGAGTAGCCGCCCCTATCGTGCGGCGGCCTCGAGCGCGAGCGTCGCTGCCCCGATGGCTGCCGCACAGTGACCGAGGCGGTTCCCCTCCACCCGGAGCGGTTCGTCCTGCCACGGCCGGACGTGACGTTCGGTCTCCGCCCGGACCAGGTCCGCGTAGAGGTGTCCGGCGTCGGCCAGGCCGGGGCCGGTGATGACCACGCGGTCCAGGTCCAGGGTCGAGGCCACCGAGACCAGCGCGGCGGCGACGTACCGGGCGGACATGTCCAGGGCGGCTCGGCACGCGACGTCTCCTGCGACGGCCGCCCGGCAAACCCGCGCCACCTCCTTGCGCACCGCTGCGGGTTCGCCCGTCAGGTCGAGGGGGGTGCCGCCCGCGCGGGCCGCGTCGACCACGGCGGCGGCTCCCCCGAGGACCTCCAGGCAGCCGCGCGACCCGCACCAGCACAGGGGCCCGCCGGCGTCGAGCACCAGGTGACCCACCTCCCCGGCGCGGCCGGACGACCCGCGGTGCAGCTCGCCGTCGACCTGGATGCCCAGCCCGAAGCCCCGCGAGACGTACAGGCAGGCGAGCCCGGACCCGACCGGTTCGCGACGCGCCCGGAGCTCGGCGAGGGTCGCCGCGACGTGGTCGCGCTCGAGGCGGACCGCAAGGCCGACGCTCTGGGCCAGGGCCGTCGCCAGCGGAGCCCACGCCTCGACTGCGCGGAGTCCGGGCCGCGCTGTCTGCGCGGCATACCGGCCCGGGACCGCGACGCCGAGTCCGGACACGTCGCCGACGAGCAGCTCCTGTCCGTCGAGAAGCTCGCGCACCTCCTGAGCCATGCGGGCGGAGGACCGGGCGACCACCGCCTCCGGCGGGCCGAGGCCTGCCCCGGGCGTCTCGACGCTGGCCACGACCTCGCCGCGCAGGTTGACCAGCACGTACCGGAGGCGTTCCGCGTCGACCGAGAGCCCTGCGGCATGCCGCGCGCGCGAGCTGACCCCGAGAAGGGTCCGCCGCTTGCCGCCGGTCCGCCCGCCCTGTCCCACCTCCACCAGCAGGCCGGCATCGAGGAGGCGCGCGACCACGCGCGAGATGGAGGCGCCGGTGAGCCCGGACCGTTCGGCGAGCTCCACCCTGCTGATCGCGCCGGCACCTCGGACGAGGTCCAGGACCGCGCGCTCGGTGTCCGCCGCCGATCGGGACCGCAGCGTCGTACTCACGGGGCCGAGCTCTCGAAGGGTGCGTCCAGCCAGTGGTCCTCGGCCGGGAGCAGGCCGGCGAGCTCCTCCCAGAGGTCGGCCGGCAGTTCGGCGCGCGCCGACGCCAGGGTCTGCGCCACCCGCTCCGGCCGCGAGATGCCGACGATCGTCGAGGTGACCCGCGGGTCCCGCAGCGAGAACTGCAGTGCGGCGGTGGCCAGGTCCGTCCCGTAGCGGGCACACGCCTCCCGCATGGCCGCGACGGAATCGAGGACGGCCGACGGCGCGTCCCGGTACCCGTACCGCCCGGCGGCAGCGGCGCGCGGGTCCTGCGCCAGGATGCCGCCGCCGTACACCGCGGCGTTCAGCACACCCATGCCACGTTCGGCCGCCGTCGCGAGCAGCCCGCGGGCCGACCGGTCCACGAGCGTCCACCGGTTGTGGACGAGGAGCACGTCGAAGACGCCGAGGTCGAGGTACCGGGCCATCTCCTGGACCGGCCCTCCTGCCAGCCCGATGCTCGTCACGTCGCCGGACTCCCGGAGCGCGACCAGCGCCTCCACGGCGCCGCCCGGTGCCGCGACGTCCTCGAACGGGAAGCTCTCCGGATCATGGAGGTGCACCAGAGGCAGCACGTCCAGGCCGAGCCGCTCGCGGCTCTCGTCGACCGACCGGCGCACGCGGTCCCCCGAGTAGTCGCGCCCGTCGGGGTCCACCTTGGTGGCCACGATCAGGTCGCCCGGGAGCGAGCCGTGCTCGTCGCGGTAGGCCGCGAGCGCCGCACCGACCCGTCGTTCGCTCTCGCCCTCGGAGTACCCGTTCGACGTGTCGATGAATCGGATCTCGCTGTCGAGGACGGCGCGGACCGTCGCGGCAGCGCGTTCGCCCGGGGTGTCGTAGCCGAAGACTCCCGGCATGGATCCGAGCGGGCCGCCGCCCGCGCACACCGCCGAGACAGAGAGACCTGTGCTGCCCAGGGGGCGCATCCAGCTGGTGCCGTCGTTCATCGTCGAACCGCTTTCTTCGGAGTCGGGTGGGGCTATATCTTACAATCAGTAAGTAAGTTGGTTCTCAATTGGGCGCCCGTCATGTGGGAATCCGCACCGGCTACCCGCCATCATGGGACGCATGCTCTCCACAGCCGACGAACCGACGGACGCCGCCGAGCGCTCTGCCGCACCCAACGGCGGCACCGACGCCACCCCGGCCGCCATCCTGCCCGACGGGGCGCCTGACCCGGTGGTGCCCTTCGTCGAGCTCGAACGTGAGCTACGCCTGGTGATCCGCAAGGCACAGTCGGCGGGTGCCGGCATCGCCAAGCGCGTCCACCCGGAGCTCGAGGCCAGCGCCTACCCGCTCCTCGCTCACATCGCGCAGTTCCCCGGGACGCGCGGCTCCGACCTCGCGACGTTCTTCGGGGTGGGCCGGGCGACCGTCTCCCGCCAGCTCAGCAGGCTCGCCGCCCTCGGCCTGGTGCACCGCGAGGTGGACCCCGAGGACAGCCGCGGTCAGCGGATCACGCTGACCCCCGACGGCGAGGCGCGTTTCGAGCGTGCCCGTGCCAGCCGGATCGTCCTCTTCGAGAGCGCCCTCGCCCACTGGAACCCGAACGACGTGGCACAGCTGGCCGAGCTGCTGCACCGCTACTCCGCGGACATCGCCGCCTGGCAGGGCTCGCACAACTAGCCCGACCGGGCGTCAGGCCACCAGCCGCGCCCGCAGCTCCGCCAGCGCTCCGGCCGACCCGCCGTGCGCGGCGAACCAGCCCTCGGCGCCGCCGTCGTACGCGTCGAGGGCGTCGAGGAACGCCTCCATCGCGTGCGCGGGCGCCGTAAAGAGCTCTGCCGCGATCTCTGCGGTCTTCGCGCTCTTGGCGGCCGGAGTGGCGAACCGGGCGGTGCGCGGGATCCGCGCCAGCACTCCCGGCATCCCGACCTCGGTCAGCACGAAGTCCGCGACGATCTCGGCACGGTCCACCCCGGCGAGAGCCAGTGCGACGGCAACCGTCACGCCGGTGCGGTCCTTGCCGGCGGTGCAGTGCACCAGGACGGGCGTCTCGCCGCGGGCGACGGTGGTCACCGCCTCGACGACCATCGACGCCGCGGGCGGTGCCAGCATCCGCAGGTACAGCTCGGTGAGCGTACGCGGCAGGCCGCGAGGCGCGCCCGTGCCGCCCTGGAGCAGCGGGAGCGACAGCACCGTCGACGCCCCGCCGAACGGGTGCGACTCCCGGCCCTCCGTGGTGTCGCGCAGGTCCAGGACCGTGCGCGGGGGCCATACCGAGGCGCCCGCGGGCGCCGTGTCGGCCGAGTGCGGGGCGTCGCTGCGCAGCAGCACGCCGGGCCTCACGCCGCGCACGGTCGTCGCGACGTCGCGAAAGTTCGCCAGGCAGGAGCCCGCGTCCCCGTGGGAGGCGAGCTCCGCCGTCGGCCCGGGCTCAGACCTCATCGAAGGTGAGGCTGACGGAGTTCATGCAGAACCGGTCGCCCGTCGGCGTCTGGGGCGCGTCGTCGAAGACGTGACCCAGGTGCGACCCGCAGCGGGCGCAGCGCACCTCGGTGCGGACCATCCCGTGGGCGCGGTCCTCGATCAGCTCCACGCGGTCGCCCGCGAGCGGGCTGTAGAAGGACGGCCAGCCGCAGTGCGAGTCGAACTTGGTCTCGGACCGGAAGAGCTCGTTCCCGCACGCCCGGCAGCGGTACACACCCTCGCGCTTCTCGTCGAGCAGCTCGCCGGTCCAGGCACGCTCCGTGCCGGCCTGCCGCAGCACCGCGTACTCCGCGGGGTCGAGCTCGGCCCGCCACTGCTCGTCGGTCTTGGACACCTCGTAGGTCATGAGAACCACCTCCGACCGTCCCAACGCACCGGCTGTGCGCACTGTTCCGGTGTGGACCGCTGAGCACGACGACGCCGCGGCGGCACCGGGAGTCCCGGTGCCGCCGCGGCGTCGTCGTGCGTGTTCTGCGGAGCCTGCTCAGCCTGCGGAGCCGCCCGCGCCCGGGCCGCGCCCGCGCCCGCCACGACGGCGGCGCGGGGTCCCGTCAGCCCTCGGAGCAGCGGCCTGCGGCGCCCGGCTTCCACCGGAGCGGCTGGGCGCGCTGCCCGACGTCGTCCCGGTCGCCCCGCGCGTTCCGCGCGAGGCTCCCTGGGCCGCCTGGCCGGAGGGCCTGCCGCCGGAACGGCCGGAGCCGCGGCCCTGCTGGCCGCCTCGACCGGAGCCCTGGCCCTGACGCTGAACCTGGACCGGCGCCTCGGGGGCCGGGGTGACGTGCGGCGCGACCGCGCCGACCAGGCCCGTGATCGTGGCGTCACCCGGACGGACGGCGAGCGGCTGGGCGGTGATGTGCGCCTTGCGGGTCAGGTCGCGCACGTCGGCGCGCTGCTCCGGGAGCATGACCGTCACGACGTCACCGGCGGAGCCGGCACGGGCCGTACGGCCCGACCGGTGCAGGTACGCCTTGTGCTCGGCCGGCGGGTCCACGTGGACCACGAGCTCGACGTCGTCGACGTGGATGCCGCGGGCCGCGATGTCCGTGGCCACGAGGACCCGGACCGAGCCCGAGCTGAACGCCTCGAGGTTGCGCTCGCGCGCGCCCTGGCCGAGGTTGCCGTGCAGGTCGACCGCCGGGATGCCCGAGGACGTGAGCTGCTTGGCGAGCTTCTTCGCCTGGTGCTTGGTGCGGGTGAAGAGGACGCGGCGGCCGGTGCCGGACGCGAGCTGGTGCACCACGTGCTTCTTCGCGTCCGCGTCGGACACGGCGAGGATGTGGTGGGTCATCTGGGGCGGCGGGGCCGCGGCGTCGTCCACCGAGTGCGTCACCGGCGCGTGCAGGTAGCGCTTGACGAGGACGTCCACGCCGTTGTCCAGCGTGGCCGAGAACAGCAGGCGCTGCGACCGGGCCGGGGTGCGGTCCATGATGCGCTTCACGCCGGGGAGGAAGCCGAGGTCGGCCATGTGGTCGGCCTCGTCGAGCACGGTGATCTCGATGCCGTCCAGCGACAGGAGCCGCTGGTTCAGCAGGTCCTCGAGACGGCCCGGGCACGCGATGACGACGTCGACGCCACTCTTCAGCGCGGTGACCTGACGCGACTGCGCCACGCCGCCGAAGATCGTGGTGGTGCGGAGACCGAGCTCCTGCGCCAGCGGCGACATGGCGGCGTCGATCTGGTTGGCCAGCTCACGCGTCGGGCACAGCACCAGGGCGCGGGGGCGGCCCGGCGACCGGCGGGGCTGCCCGGCGGCAGCGGCCCGGGCCACGGACGTGGCGAGGCGCGTGATCAGCGGGAGCGAGAACGCCAGGGTCTTGCCGGAACCCGTGCGGCCGCGTCCGAGGACGTCCTTGCCGGCGAGGGAGTCGGGCAGCGAGGCCGTCTGGATGGGGAAGGGAGTGGTGATACCGCGGTCGGTCAGTGCACGCACCACGGGCGCGGGCAGGCCGAAGTCAGAAAAGGATGTGGTCACAGTGGTGGCCTCTCGGGGCTCGTGACGGCGCGCCCTGCGGGTACGCCTGGTCGGGGTCCGCCGTAAACGATCGGGGATCTCCACGACGCCGGGCGCGCGGTGCGCAGCCCTCGGTGGCCCAGTCTCTCATGGTCAGGGGCCCATCGGGCGCAAGGTGCTGACCGTCACAGTCGGCTGTGGTTCGATGGCCCGCATGACTTCGGCTGCCAGCCCGACGAACGTCCAGACCGGCGTGACCGAGACCGCTGACGGATTTGCCGGCGGTCTCGCGTCCGTGGGCGACGTGCTCGCCACCATCTGGACGAGCGCGACCACGTCCGTGCCCGCACCCCAGCAGACGGTGGTCCTGGCCATGGCCGGGATCGCCCTCGTGGTGGTGCTGCTCTCTCCTGTGTGGCGCATGACCCGCCACGTCATCACGATCGCCCACGAGGGCGCCCACGCCTTCGGCGCGCTCGTCACCGGGCGGCGCCTCGAGGGCATCCGCCTGCACTCCGACACGTCAGGGCTCACCGTCTCGCGCGGACGGCCGCGCGGGCCCGGCATGGTGGCCACCGCGTTCGCCGGGTACGTGGGGCCCGGCCTCATCGGCCTCGGGGCGGCATGGCTGCTGCGCCAGGGCTACGCCGTCGGCCTGCTGTGGCTGCTCGTCCTCCTGCTGGCGCTCCTGCTCCTGCAGATCCGGAACTGGTTCGGCCTCTGGTCGATCCTCGTCTCGGGGACCGCGCTGGTCTTCGTCTCATGGGTCCTGGAACCGCACGTGCAGAGCGCCGTCGCGTACGCCGTGACGTGGTTCCTGCTCCTCGGGGCCGTCCGGCCCGTGCTGGAGCTGCAGACGCAGCGCGCCCGCGGTCAGGCGCGCACGTCCGACGCCGACCAGCTCGCCCGCCTCACCGCCGTGCCCGGGCTGCTGTGGGTGGGTCTGTTCCTCGTCGTGACGGTCGGGTCGCTGCTGCTCGGCGGCGCCTGGATCCTCGGGGTCGCGCTGTAGTCGCTCCTGTTGCGGGGGCGTCTCCGGACGCGACGGCGGGCCGCCTCGAGGAGGCGACCCGCCGTCGTCGTACGTCCGGCGCCGGAGCGCCGGTGAGCTCAGGCCTGCTGAGGTGTGAGCACGAAGCCCGGACCCTGTGCGGCCGGGTCGGCGTCGAGCGTGAGGGCGTCCAGCGCCGGGGCGGCTTCCGCCTCGACGAACACGTGGGTAGCACCCGAGTCCACAACCTGGTCGTTCGGCTGCGGAGCCGGCACGAGCGCGAGCTCGAAATTGCCCGGCTGGTCGGCGGCCTGCGCGATGCGCAGCCCACCCTCGGCCGGAACGCCGGCCTGCTGGGCGAGATCCTGCACGGCCGTACGGGCGTTGTCGGTCACGGTGAGCACGAGCGGCTCCTCTCGTTGGTTTCCGTGGACCCGTCCACCGAACCAACTCCGGGGCCGTGTCGCAAGCATGAGACGCAATCTGGCCGATATCTCTCGGTGGGTGGGACAGCGCATGACAGCGGCCGCGGGGCGGGCTTAGGGTGCCCCGCCGGTCGCGTCTTGTGGCGTTTGGCCCCGCTCGCCCGTGATCGGCAGTTCGTCGGATGATCGGCAGCCCGGGTTGCCGATCATCCGAACTGCCGATCGCGCTCCGACCGCGCTCCGACCGCCCGAGGTGCGGACGATCCCCGGAACCCTTCCGTGCCGCGTAGGCTGGGGCGTCGTCGCACCGGGGATGCCCGGCGTGCGGGCCTCTAGCTCAATTGGCAGAGCTGCGGACTTTTAATCCGTAGGTTCCGGGTTCGAGCCCCGGGGGGCCCACCTTCACACCACCGCGGACAGCCACGCTGCGCCCACGACCAGGCGATCGTGCCGCGAATCAGGCCCGATACGGTGCACGATCGCCTGGTCGCGGCGGTCCCCACCGCGGACCCCGGTGATCCTGCCGATGCGGCCACCACCCGAACCCCGTTTGGCTGCAAGGACACCGATGCGCGGCCTCGACGACGACGCCGCGGGAAGGAGTCCTCATGCTCCACCTCCGTCCGCCCGCAGTCCCGTCCGCAGTCCGCCGCCGCCTTGCGGCGGGCCTGGGGATCGCCCTCGCAGCGAGCCTCCTCGCCGCCGCCCCAGCAGCCTCGACCCCCGCAGCCTCGACCCCGGCAGCCGTCACCCCGGCCCGCGCCGCGAGCGCCAGCACCCACGACACCCCCATCGTCGTCGGCCCGCTACCCGGCACCGCTCCCGGCGATCCCCTCTCGCCCGACCTGGCCGACACCTACCCCTTTTTCTCCACCGACGACGACCTGGCGGCCGCCGGGTACGTCGAGGAGGAGTTCGTCCTCTCAGGCCGGGCCGACGCCTGGGCCCCCGACGGCACGCGCCTCACCCAGGACGTCCCGTACTCGACGCGGATCGTGGTGCGGCGGCCTGCGAAGCCGCGCCACAGCAACGGCGTCGTGCTCATGGAGTGGCAGAACGTGACCGCGGGGTACGACCTGGACGCGCTGTGGAACACCGAGCAGCTCACGCGCGACGGCTACACGTGGGTCGGGGTGTCGGCGCAGCGCGTCGGCGTCGAGCACCTGCGCCGGTGGAGCCCGGCCCGCTACGGGGCGCTCGACGTCACCGGCGGGGGTGCCTTCAGCGCGGACGAGCTGTCGTACGAGATCTTCGCGGACGCCGCCCGGGCAGTCGACGGGCGTGCGGTCCCCGCCGTCCCCGCGGAGACCGTCCTCGCCATCGGCGCCTCCCAGTCCGCGGGCAGGATGGTCGTCTACTACGACCGGATCCTCCCGCAGACGGACCCGGTGTTCGACGGCTATGCGTTCGTCGTCGGCAACGCGCCCACCCGGGCGGGCGACGAGCCGGTCTTCCACCTGCAGTCGGAGACGGACGTGCGCCTCTTCCCGTCCACGCGGCCCGACGACGCCGGCTACCGCCGCTGGGAGGTCGCGGGCGCCGCCCACTCGGGCTGGGCCGGGCAGGAGTACCGCCGGTCGATCTCGGAGCGCGACCTGGGCGGCGCCACCGAGTACACGTGCACGGCCCCGCCGTTCAGCCGGGTACCGATGCACCACGTCACCACGCGGGCCTACGGGCACCTGGCCGCGTGGGTCGACGGCGTCGAGCCGCCGCACGCGCCGCCCATCGAGATGTCCGGCGGTCAGGTGGTCCGCGACGGCCTCGGGCACGCCGTGGGCGGGATCCGCCTCTCGCAGGTGAGCGTGCCGACGTCGGTCGACACCGGCGTGAACTCCGGGGCGTCGTTCTGCCTGCTGTTCGGCAGCCACCGGCCGCTCACCGCGGAGGAGCTGGACAGCCGGTACCGGAACCACGGCGCGTACGTGGCACGGGTCGCGCGCGCCGGGGCAGCGAACGTCACGGCCGGCTTCGTCGACCCGCGCGATGCCCTCGCCGACACCGTGGCGGCCGCGCGGTCCGACGTCGGGGGCTGAGGACCGCCGCGATCATGAGCAGAGCGCCGTGTACTCCTTGAGTCCGTCCGTGGCGGAGCCGATGTCGAGCTGGATGTCGCCTCCGTCCATGGCGTCGAGGCTCTCCTGGACCTGGAGGAAGGGCACGCGGATCTTCTGGAGCGGCTCCTGGAACTCGGCAGGAACCCGGTTCTCGAGCCGGCCGAGCCGCAGCCCGAGCGCGTGCATCCGGTCGGCGTTGCCCGAGCCCAGGCCGTCCTTGCTCACGTCGAGCAGGGCGGACGCCACCTCGTCGTCGAGCTGCTCCTCGCCGGAGACGAACATCGCGGCGCACGCCTGGGTGGCGTCCATCGGCCCGTCGGTGGCCTCGTCGGCCGGCTCGCCCGAGGCGCTCGCGCTGCCCGACGGCGTCGCGCTCGCCCCGGCCTCCGGCCCGCCCTCTGCGGTGCACCCGGCGAGCAGGAGGGCCAGCGCGAGGCCGGATGTGACGACGGCGGCAGGGCCGCGGGCGGCGGCCCGACGAGAGCGCAGGATCATGCGGAAATGAAACCATCCTGGGCTGGGAATCTGGAATCGCGCGTCCAGCCCGCCGGCCGTGACAGGCTGGGCCCGGGCCTGTCCCGGCCCGTCGGCGACGACCTGGAGTGCCCCTGTGACGACCCTTCTCCCGGCCCCCCTCACCCCCGCCGACCCGGTTGCCGGCCCGCGCCGTCGGCCGGTGGTCGTCGCGCACCGCGGCAACTCGTCGCTGGCCCCGCAGAACACGGTCGCGGCGCTCGACGCCGCGTGGCGGGCGGGCGCCGGCGCGATCGAGATCGACGTCCAGCTCAGCGCTGACGGTGTCGTCGTGGTGATCCACGACGACACCGTCGACTCCACCACCGACGGCAGCGGGGCCGTCGCGGACCTGACCCTGGCCGAGCTGCGCGCGCTCGACGCCGGTTCGTGGTTCTCGTCGCACCACGCCGGCGAACGCATCCCGACGCTGAGCGAGGTCCTCGCCTTTGTCGCGGCCCACCCCGGCACGGACCTGCTCCTCGAGCTCAAGGACGCCTGGACCGTCCCCGAGGCGGCGCTGGTCACCACCGCCGTCGACGAGGCCGGGCTCGCGGACCGTGTCGTGGTGCAGAGCTTCTGGCCGGACACCGTGGCGGCGCTGCGCGACGCCGCACCGCACCTGCCACGAGGGCTCCTCGTGTCCGAGGAGCATCCCGAGGCCGTCGCGCTCGCCGGGGACCTGGGGGTGGTGTGCTGCAACCCGTCGGTCGCGATGGCGACCGACCCGGACGCCGACCTCGTCGCCCGGCTCCACGCCCAGGGCCTGCGCGTCATGGTGTGGACGGCGGACGAGCCCGAGGAGTGGGCGGCCCTCCTCGGGACCGACGGCGGCACCGGCGTCGACGCGATCATCACCGACCGGCCGGACCGCCTCGCGGGATGGCTGGCAGGCCGGCTCGGCGGCTGACCGCGACGTGAACTCCGCCGGAACTCTCGCGGAACACCGCGGCAAACGCTAGGAAGGCCGACGACCGAGACCTAGCGTGAGGGCGACAACCGCACCCACGGAGCCCCCGCCATGGCCGCCTCACCAGCACCCGCCCTCGCCCCCACGCATCCGGCCACCGCCCCTCGGACCCCGCAGAGGAGCCGCCGCCCGCGCCTCGGCTGGCTCGCTCTGGTGACAAGTCATCGCGCGCACGCCCGGGCGGGGCGGCACGCGACCGGTCTGCCGCCCCTGACCGCCCCGCGAACGACCCGGCTCCTGTCACCGGCCGCCACCCCGGCCGTCGTCGCGCACCGTGGGAACTCGTCGGTGGCCCCGCAGAACACGCTCGCCGCCCTCGAGGCCGCGTGCCGCGCGGGCGCCGACGCCGTGGAGATCGACGTGCGGCTCAGCGCCGACGGCGTGCCGCTCGTGCTGCACGACGACTCCGTCGACGCGACCACCGACGGCACCGGCCTGGTCGCCGCGCTGAGCGCGGAGCGCCTCCGGGAGCTGGACGCCGGCGCCTGGTTCTCGCCGGCGTTCGCGGGCCAGCGCGTGCCGACGTTCGACGACGTCCTCGCGCTCCTTGCCCGCCACCCCCGCACCGACCTGCTGCTCGAGCTCAAGGACACCTGGCCGCCCGACGCCGTCCGATCGCTCACCGAGGCCATCGTTGCCGCGGGCTTCGCGGAGCGCGTCCTGGTGCAGAGCTTCTGGCCGGACACGGTCGCGGCCCTCCGCGACGCCGCGCCGCACCTCCCGCGCGGGCTCCTGGTCGCCTACGAGCCGGGAGGGCTCCTCGCCGTGTGCGCGGGGCTGGGCGTGGTGGCGTGCAACCCGTCGGCCCGCATGGTCGCGACCGACCCGGGCCTCGTCGCCCGCCTCCAGGCGGCCGGGCTGCGCGTCATGGTGTGGACGGAGAACGACCCGGCCGCCTGGGCGGCCCTGTGCGGAGCGGGGGGCGGCCCGGCCGTGGACGCCATCATCACCGACCGGCCCGACCACCTGGCGGGCTGGCTCGCCGGCGTCAGGACTGCTCGAACAGCACCAGCTCCGCGAGCCGGTGCAGGTCCGGGGTGACGTGCTGCTCGGGCACGTCGGCCCGCTCCCCGTCGCACAGGAACGTGTAGAGGAAGGCGTCGGGGTGCGAGGGCTCGCCGCCGAGATCGTGCGCCACCGCGCGGAAGTTGATCCGGTGCACCAGCACGCGGACCTCGGGCGTCCGGGGGTCGCCGTCGTCGTCGAGGTAGAGCACCCCCTCGAGCGTGATCCCCGTGATACCTCCCGACCGCCGTACCACCACAGCGCCGCGCTCCGCCTCGGCGCCGGGCTCCAGCGGCACGCCCGTCCCCGCACCCGGCTCGACCTCGCCGCCCGGGGCGGCCCCGCCGTCGTCGGGCACCTCGACACCCACGCCCGACCAGGCCTCCCGCACCGCGTCCGCGTGCTCCCCGGCCGCCGCGACGGTGGCCGCCGCGAAGGCGGCGAAGTCGGCGCGCGGACCCACCTGCCCGAGGGCCTCGATCCAGATCCGGCCGGCGCCCTCGGCCGACGACCCGCCGACGGCCGTCGCCGCGAGGTGGAACGCGCGGTTGGGGATGCCCGAGTTGATGTGGACGCCGCCGTTGTCGCGGTCGGTCTCGACGTAGCGGTCCATGTGGTCGGGCTGGGGGTCGCGCCCCAGCGCGGGGTCGTCGTAGGCCGTGCCCGGGTTGGCCATGTCGCGGAGGGCACGGGCGTCGATCTCGGGCCGGAACAGGCCCTCGCCGATCAGCCAGTCGCCCTCCTCGGCCGTCTGCCCGAGGACCCGCTGCTTGAGGCAGGCGCCGACGACGTCGGACATCGACTCGTTCAGCGCGCCCGGCTGGCCCTGGTAGACCAGCCCGGCCAGGTGCTCGGTGACGGCGTGGCCCAGCTCGTGCGCGAGCACGTCGACCGGCTTGGTGAAGCGCTCGAAGACGCGGCCGTCCCCGTCGCCGAACACGAGCTGCTTCCCGTCCCAGAACGCGTTGTCGTAGTTGCGCCCGTAGTGCACCGTCGCCAGCACGCGCGCGCCGGCGTCGTCGTACGACGACCGCCCGAACACCTCGGTCAGCATCGCGAGCGTGGCCTCCACGCCTGCCCAGGCCTCGTCGACGGAGACGTCGCCGGACTCGTCCGCGTCCGTCTCGTCCCGCACGGCCCGCCCGGGCAGGCGGGTCTGGTTGTCGGCGTCGTGCACGGTCCATCGCTGCCCGACGTCGTCCGCCCCGCCTTCCGCGGTCTCCTCGCCGAGAGCCTGGGGCCGGGGTCCTGGCCCCGCCTCGAGCGCCTGAGCGCGCGACGAGCGGAAGGTGGCGTCGAGAGCGAGCGTGCGGCGGCTGTCGTCGGCGACCTGGGGCTCGACGAGCAGCCCCTGGTTCGCAGCCTGTGTGATCTGCTCGAGGAGGTAGGGCGGCACGATTCCGTGGCGACGGCTCATATCCACCTATCTACCACCACTCCGGACACAGGGCGAGGGCTGGATGGCGCGTCGCGTCAGCGGCGTGGCGCGTGCAGCCAGCCGTGGATCCGGCGCGTGACCCAGGGCAGCACCCAGTAGGCCATCACCGGCGTGAGCACCAAGGTGGAGATCAGGACCCGGAGCGCGAGGTCCCAGTCCTCCCAGCCGGGGACGAACCGCGTCGCCAGCAGGGTGAAGACCAGGTTCACGGGGAAGAAGCCGAGCCAGATGCCCGTCGCCTGCTTCCACCGGGGCGGAACCTCCGTACCCGCTGCCGTCGGCTCGTCGGTGCGGGTGGGCGCATCGAACCAGCCCTCGATCCCGGTCCGCCGTTCGGTCCGGCGCTCCTCGACCAGGCCCTGGCCCTCCGCCAGCCAGCCGCGACGCTCCGCGGAACCCTCCCAGGCCTCGAGCCGCTGCTCGTCGGCGAAGCGGTAGAGCATGTACCAGTCGCTCGACCCCTCTGCGGCGCGGATCCACCCCGAGCCGAGAAACCCGTCCCAGCGGTTGGCGAGCTGGACGCCCGTCTGCACCCAGGCCGTCACCTCGGGCACGCGGTCGGGGCTCACGACGCGGTGGATCGACACGGTGACGGGCTGGTGGCTCATGCTTGCAGTGAACGACGCGCCGGCCGCGAGAGCCTCCCGAGGGCGGTGGCGCGGGACTCCCGATCTCAGGATGCGGACCAGCTGCGGCTGTGGGAGCGTTCCTATTGGACGGTCGTTCAACTCGTGCAACTCCGTCCCTTCTTCACTTCGGCGGCACAGCACCTCCCCGGTCCCCGTGGAGAACCCTGGCGAAAACGGTTGAGGTCCGACCAGTTTCCCTGTGCACCATGGAGAGTCGCCGCTGCAGGCAGCCCGGTCCCGGCCTATCGCCCCCGAGCCCTCGGCGCACGAGCCATGGCCCCCGTTCCCCCGCGGGTGCGCGCTGTGGCCGGACAAGCACCGGAGCACACGACACCGTCCCCCCGAGGGGTACACCCCTCACGATGTCGCATGCCTTCACGGGCCGTTGACCGGTGCACGAACGGAAGACACGCGTGACCTTGCACAACCTCGGCATCGCCGTCGGAACCGCTGCCCCCCAGCGCCCGGAGGTCCCTTGATGGGGCGGCTCACCGCGAGGACCCGGCTCCACCTGAGCCCTGTCCGCCGCGGGAGCGTCGCTCCCCAGCAGGAAACCCACAACCACCACCTCGGCCGTCGGTCCATGCTCGCCGTCGCAGCGGCACTGACGACGATGGCACTGACCACCACGGCAGCGGCCAGCCTCGGCGCGGCCGCCCCGGAGCAGCAGGCCTCGGCCGGCACGCCCCTCGCCGCCACCACGCCGGCCGCCACCCCAGCGGCGACGGCGGCACCGCTGAGCCCTGAGGTCGCCAAGGCGGTACAGCAGGCCACCGGCACGCTCCACCACGCCCACAACATCACCAGCCAGCTGGCCGTCGCGGAGGCGGAGCGGGTCAAGATCGCCGAGGCGGCGACCGCGCTGCACCAGCTCGTGACAGACACGACGGCGGCTCCGGCGGCAACGCCTGCCGCCAAGGCGGAGGCCGAGGCCCCGACCGACCGCACGACGGGCACCGCGTCCCGCGCCTCGGAGCGCGAGCCGCTGCCCGCCCAGGCCCTGGCTGACGGCGCCGCAGCACTCCCGGCCGAGGCCGCAGGTGCAGCTCCGGCCGCGGCTGCAACGCCGGGGAAGGCCCAGGGGGACGCCGCGCTGTCCGACCTCGCCACGGCGATCCTCGTCGACAACCCCCTCGTCGACTCGCTGACCGTCCCGGCAGAGACCGACCTGGAGCCCCAGCCGGTGCTCGGCCCGCAGGCGGCAGAGCCGGCGACGTCGGAAGAGGCTGAGGCCGCTCCCGCTGAGGCGACCGAGGCGACGTCGGGCGCGGCCGAGGCGGCCGCACAGACCGTCGTCACCATCCAGGAGGCGACAGCCGCGCTGCAGAGCCTCCTCGCTGCGGCCCCGTCCGCAGCGGTCACCGTGGTCCCGGCGCCGCCGACGCCGGAGGAGATCGCGGCCAAGCAGGCAGCCGTCGCCGCAGCCGCCGCGGCGAAGCAGGCGGCACTGGCCCGGGCCGAGGCGGCACGCCTCGCCCAGCTCGCCGCGGCGACCGCCGGGTACCCGAACGGTCAGATCCCGGGGAACCTCCTGTGCGGCCTGTCGTTCGCCGGCGGCGAGCAGCTCCGCTGCGACGCCACCGCTCAGCTCGAGAAGCTGAACATCGCCTTCAAGGCCCGGTTCGGACGCGACCTGGCCGTGAACGACACGTACCGCTCGTACGCCTCGCAGGTGGCCACCAAGGCCTCCAAGGGGTACCTGGCCGCCGTGCCGGGGACGTCGAACCACGGGCTCGGTGTCGCCATCGACCTCTCGGGCGGCGTGCAGAGCTTCGGCACCGCCGAGTACGGCTGGATGCGTGCGAACGCCCCGTCATTCGGGTGGAACAACCCGGACTGGGCTCGCCCCGGGGGCAACAAGCCCGAGGCGTGGCACTGGGAGTTCGGCGGCTGACGTTTCCGCCACAGGAGAGGCCGAGGTGGGTTCGTCACCTCGGCCTCTCCGCGTGCCCCTCGCGGCTCAGGCCCAGCCGAGCTCGTGGAGACGGTCGTCGTCGATCCCGAAGTGGTGGGCGATCTCATGGATGACGGTGACGGCGACCTCCTCCACCACTTCCTCCCGCGTCTCGCAGACGGCGAGCGTGGGGTTCCGGAAGATGGTGATGCGGTCCGGCAGGGAGCCTGCCGCCCAGCCCAGGTCCCGCTCCGTCAGCGGCACCCCCTCGTACAGGCCGAGCAGGTGCGGGTCGTCCTCCGGCGCGTCGTCCTCCACGAGGACCACCACGTTGTCCATCTGGGCGGCCAGGTCCTCCGGGACCAGGTCGAGGCCGTCGCCGACGGCCTGCTCGAACTCCTCGCGCGTCATCTCCACCACCGGACCATCATCCCGGACGGCGCCGTGCGCCGGGTCCTCTTGGTGTACCCGGAGGGCCTGTAGACTTCTCGCGTCCCAGCCCCCATCGTCTAGCGGCCTAGGACCCCGCCCTTTCACGGCGGTAGCACGGGTTCGAATCCCGTTGGGGGTACGCTGGTCCCGTTGGAAGCCGCTCCTGAGGAGCCCGTCCACGCAGGTCAGGAGCCGATTTCAGGTTCTGGCGCCTCGTGGGTTAGGATTCTCACGGTTCACAGCGAGACCCCCGGACGCGGGTAAACGTTCAAGGCCCTGTAGCGCAGTTGGTTAGCGCGCCGCCCTGTCACGGCGGAGGTCGCGGGTTCAAGTCCCGTCAGGGTCGCGCGAGAAGCGCCCGGTACGTCCATCAGGACGACCGGGCATTCGCGTCAGGGCTCTGTAGCTCAGTTGGTAGAGCGTTCGACTGAAAATCGAAAGGTCACCGGATCGACGCCGGTCGGAGCCACAACAAAATACGGCGGAATCCCGCCAGTTTGCGAAGGGCCGCACCTCCTTACGAGGTGCGGCCCTTCGTCATCCCAAGAGCCTGGGTGGCTAACTGGGTGTCTACGCGCTTTCCGCGCCGCCTCCTGCGCCGTTCGGCGCGACGCCGAAGAGCGGTTCCATGATCCATCCCACGCCGACCTCGTCAGCCGGGAAGATCTGGTCCATCGCGGTGGCGCCGGTCTGGATCACCGGCCGCAGCTCGTGCCGGTAGATCATCTCTGTGACGGCCGTTCCGCTGTGCCCCACCAGCCGCGAGACCTCCTCGATCGGCACCGACTTCTTGGACATGACGGAGACGAACGAGTGGCGTAGTTCGCGCGGCGTCCACTCAGCGGGGTTGATACCGGCGACCTTGGCGAGCGCCCGGCGGAAGTCGCGCGCCACGTTCCGCGCGTTCATCGGCGTCCCGTTCCTGGTCCCGAAGACGAGGCCGTCCGGGTCCCAGCGCTTGCCCACCTTCACGTCACGAGCGGCCTGCCGGGTGCGGTGCAGCCGAAGCGCCTCGACCACCACAGCAGGCAGGGCGAGGGTCCGCCGGGACTTCTCGGTCTTCGTGTCCCCACCGACCCGCTCGGAGCGCCAGACCATCACGTGGGGCGGAACCGGCGGCGTGGCCATGGGGTCGCCATCGAGGTCCACGTGGTCCCAGCGCAGCGCCCGCACCTCCTCGGTGCGGAGACCGGTCAGGACCGACACCACGATGTACGGGTAGATCGGGTCGCCCTTCGCCTCTCGGAGCACAGCCCACACCTGTTCCTCGGTGAGTGACTTCGACCGGCGGCCCTTCCTGCCCGTGGGGACGTCACAGAGCTCCACCACGTTCCGCCCGGCCATACCTCGGGCGAGGGCACGCTTCACCGAGCGGTTGAGGCACATGTGCAGCTGCTTGAGCGACGACGTACCGAGCGACGGCGTGAGGTCCTTCAGCCACTTGTCGACCTCGGGTGCGGTCAGGTCCTTCAGACGCCGCTTGCCGAGCGCCGGGATCAGGTGCCGCTCGCAGATGAAGCGGTAACCCGTCCACGTCTCGTCACTGGCCTTGCCCTGGCCGAAGCTCAGCCAGTCCTGGACCGCAGCTTCGACGGTGTAGCGGGAAGCCTCGACCGAGAGACCGTCCTCGTACTCCTTCACCCGCTTCCGCATCTCGCGCAGCGCGGCGGTCTCGGTCTTGCCGGAGCCCTTCCGGACGATGCGCTTCCCCCGTCCGTCGTAGCCGACCGTCATCACGGCTATCCAGCGCTGACGGGACTCGTCCCAGTGCAGCGCGCCCTCACCTCGGGGCCGACGCTTCTTCGTCTCGGTGGTGTCGCTCATGCTGCCCTCCCAAGGGCCTCGACGTACTCGGACACTGCGGCGACCGGGACCAGCCGGCGCCCGCCGAGCTTCACGGTGCGGAGGTTCCCGGACCGGATCAGCTCGTAGATGGTGGCGCGCGAGATCCGCAGCGCCTCGGCTGCCTCCTCGACGCGGTAGACGACCGGGACGACGACGATGGGTGCTCCCCGCGGCGGGGACGACACCTGCTTGGTGGTGCTCATCGTGGTTCCTTTCGGCGCTGCTTGGACATGCAGGGGTACGGGTGCCGTACGCGCCGTACAGCCGTACAGGCGGGCGCGTTCGTGCTGGTCAGGTGTGGTTTTCGGGTTGTACGGCAGGTGTACGGCTGTACGGCACGGGTCGGGGGTGTACGGATCGTGTACGGCTCGTTTTTGACGATCCGTACACCCCGATACGTGCTGTGACCTGGGGTTTTGGGTGGTGCTGTACGGCTGTACGGCGCGTACGGCACCCCCGGCGTCGGTTACTCGGTGTCGGGCGGGCAGTAGCGGGCCCAGGCGTCGGTGAAGTCGGTGCGGCGGTACCCCTTGGCGCGGCCGGTCGGGAACGAGATGTTCTGGGAGTTGATGTCGAACTCGCGCAGCAGGTCGGCGAACTGGCGCACGGTCAGACCGGTCTTGCCGTAGGTCTGCCACGGGGCCTCGGAGTCCAGGCGCAGGCGGTCCACCAGGACGGAGGAGGGCAGGGCCTCGGCGTCGCCGAACGCGTTGCGGCAGTCGGCCAGCAGGCGGGACTGGGTGGACTCCTTGGCGTTCGCGTCGCGGGTCTCGGTCAGGGCCAGGGCGGCGGCGCGGGCGTCGTCGGGCCAGTGCCCACCGGCGAGGTCGGCCACGGCGATCAGGGGTTCCCAGGTGTCGGCGGCGCGGTCCTCGACGGGCATGGCCGGGACGGCGGCGGCGAGCTCGTCCATGTGGGCGCGGATCCAGCGGTGCAGGCGGGCGCGGAGCTGGTCGAACGCGGGGGCGTCGCGGCGGGTGCGGTAGGGGGCGACGGTCTCCCCGGGGGCGCGGCGGCGCATCCGGATGACCACGGCCCGGTCCTCGATCGTGTCGGGCATCGCACCGATCCCGGCGAGGGCGGCCATGGCGAACGTGGCGAGGCGTTCGACCTTGCGGGTTCCGGCGTCGTAGCGCAGGGCGGGGCGGTTGCGCTGGTGGCCGGCGTTGAGCAGCCCGCGCAGGTCCTCGTTGTCCCCGGCCTTGGGACCGAAGATCGTGTCGGCCTCGTCCAGCAGGATCGTGGGCGGGTCCGACGGTGCTTCGGCGATCGACCGGTACGCGGCCGACGGCGAGGCGTTCACGGAGATGAGCGGGTTGTGGCTGGTGGCCTCGACAAGGTCGAGCAGGCGGGACTTGCCGCACCGCTTCTCCGGGGCGCGGATGACCAGGCGGGCGGCGTGCGCCCACGCGGGCAGGGCGTGCGTGGCGGCGATCCACAGCACGACGCTGGTCATGGAGTGCTCGTCGGGCAGGATCACGTACCTGGCCAGGGCCGCACGGACCTGGTCCAGCAGCGCGGCCCCGTCCTCGGCAGGCTCGGGCTGAACCAGTGAGGTGATGGTTCCCGTGGTGGTGGTCATGGTCTTCTCCTCGGGTCGGACGCTCACGCGGCGGCGGCCAGGTGGGCGGGCTGGTAGGTGGTGTGGTCCTCGCCGGTGATGGCGGCGGCGACGGTGGCGACCAGGTCGCGGGCGGCGGGCGGGGTCACGGCGTTGCCGGCGAGCTTCACTTGCTCGCGGCGGTTGCCGACCATGACGTACCGGTCGGGGAAGGCCATGCCGCGCTTGACCTCGGTGGGCTCCAGCATCCGAAACAGGCAGTCGTCCACCCGGGCCTGGGCGGCCTCGATGTCCCCGGGCGTGAGGACCGACTGGTGGCCCGCGGTGGTCAGCGTGCGCAGCGGCTCGAGAGCCGGGGTCGTCATCTCCGCGCCACCGGAGTTGTTCCGCATGACCAGGGCGTACGCGTCGCGGGTCTGGAGGGTGCGCAGCGCTTCGGCCGTGGGCCGGGCGTCGTCGTTCCAGGTGCCGCCCGCGGGGACCAGGAGCCCGTGACGGTCCACAGTCGTCACCGTCGACAGGGCGTCGCTCGACGGGCGGGGGTTGCCGTTGCCGTAGTACGGGACCACGAGGCCGTGGTGGTTGCCCGACGCAGTGATGGTCGCGAGGGGGTCGGCCGTGGGGCGGGCGGTGGAGCCTCCGCCGCGCAGCTCGGCGATGAACGCCAGGGCGGTCTCCAGGCGGGTGGTCTGGGTCCGCAGCGGACCACCGAGCGTCTGGGCGGTCTTGCCGTCGCGTCCCTCCACGGGCACGGCCAGGGCCTTGGACTCGATGGTGTGCAGGGTCCGCAGCACATCGCCCGTGGACCAGGCGCGGTAGTAGGCGTTGGGGTCGCCGTGGGAGGCGTGCTTGGGGTCGGCGGCGTCGTAGGTGTTCCCGCCGGCCTCCAGGTGGAACGGTGCCCAGTAGCGGGCGATCCCGGCGGCGATCCGGCGACGGGTCTTCTCCGCCAGGGGCTTGGCGCGGTCCCCGATCCGCTGGGCGGGGATGGTCCAGTCGATGATCGACGCGGCGGGCAGCCACGCCGGCTCGACCACCTGGTTGCGGCAGCGGGTGTTGGGGCACCGGTAGAGGTACTGCGACCGGTACCGACCAGGACGGGACTGCCCGTCGCCGGTCTTCCACCACTGGCGTGCGTGGACGACCTCGTCACAGGTCGGGCAGTACGCGCGCGGGCGGATCATGTGCTCGAAGTCGGGGGCCCTCTCCCCTGCCTTCCAGAACACGACGTAGACCCGGTCGCGGGACTGCGGCGCGGGCAGCCCACCGGCCTGGGCGTGCATCGAGTTCAGCGAGATGATGCGGTGCCGGTAGTTCATCGAGGCCATGGCGGTGAGCCAGGCCTGGAACAGGCCGCCACGGATGCCCGTGGGTGAGCTCCAGTCGGCGACCTCGACGACGTTCTCCACGATCACGGCGCGGTAGTCGTGCTGCTCGGCGAACCGCACGACGTCCCACATCGTCGCCCGGGACCGTTCGGTGGCCTCGTCGGGCAGGACGTCGCCGAACAGGTCGGGCTGGCGGTGGGTCTTGCGGCCCTTGGCCCGGGAGTGGTTCGTGCACGAGGGCGAGGCCCACAGGATGTCCGTGGGCGGGACGAAGCGGGGGTCGGTGTTGGAGATGTCGGCCTGGAGGTGGTCGGTGTCGGGGTGGTTGCGGTTGTGGGTCTCGATCGCGAGGTCCCAGTGGTTCGCGGCCAGGCGGACCGTGACCCCCGGGACCGACACCGCACCGGTCGAGGAACCCCCGGCACCGCAGAACAGGTCCGTCATCGTCAGCGCGGTCCCGGTCGCGGCGGGCGCGGCCGGGCCGCCCCACGAGCCGGGCAGCGTCCTGCCGATCGTGCACATGCACGGGTGGCCCAAGCACACGGGGCAGAAGTTCTCGGTCACGGTCAGCGTGCTCATCGGTTCGTCTCCTTCGTGGCGGGGCGGACGGTGTAGTGGGCGAGGTAGCCGCAGGCGGGGCAGGCGGCGTCGAACTCGGGCGTGTGGGGGCCGGGCAGGAGGTAGCCGGCGTGGTCGGCGCACGCGTGCTCGGTGGAGTCGTGGCCGCAGTCGGTGCAGTAGGTGTGGACCAGGGCCACGGCGGGGTCGCCGCACGGCTCCTCGAGGTGGTGGATCCCGTCCTGGAGGTCGTCGTCCCACACGTCCCAGACCAGTTCCCGGACCTGGCAGGCCGGACCCACCGCGGCGGCCGGGACGCGGCGGCGGACCGTGGCGACGGCGAGGGCGAGCAGTGCGCGGGCGCTCACCGGTCGGCCTCGACGTCGTGGCCGGTCTCGCCCAGGACGTGGGCGAGCAGGGCGGTGGCCTGGTGGGCGGTGTGGGTGCGGTAGTCCATGAACCAGGCCGCGCCGCACGAGCAGTTGTCCAGCGGAAGGGTGATCTGGTGGGCGGCCAGGACGCTGGTGAGCTCGGTCAGGTCGAGCGCGGCGGTCAGGGCGCGGCGGGCAACGGCGGTCCAGTACGCGCGCCGCGCGGGGTGGCGACGCTCGAACAGGATCGTGCTCCCGGGGCGGGTGTAGGCGGCGCGGGCGGCCCGGGCGATGGGGCGCAGGTGGGTGCTCATGGTCTGGTGGTCCTCTCAGGCAGCAGCGGTGCGGGTGGAAGCGGCGGGTGCGGTGTGCAGGGGCGACAGGCCGTTGCGGCGGGCGATCGCGTCCTGGAGGGCGGCGCGGGCGCGCTCGACGGCGGCGGTGTCGTGGTGGCCGCGCTCCTGGGCGGTGCGGGCGCGGCGCTCGCACAGCTCGGAGTACGACGTGCCGATCTGGCGGGTCATTCGGCGCAGCTCGGCCCACCGGGCGGCGTCCTCCTCCTCGACCTGGCGGCGGCCCAGGTCGATGCCGTGCATGAGTCCGGACTCGTAGGCGGCGAGCTCGGCGGGTGTCATGGCGGTCTCCTTCCGGGTGCGTGGCGGGCCTGTTTTTGGCATGGGCCGACCTGGGGACCGGGCTAGTGCTAGTCGCGTGCCCGGTCCCCGGGCGGTGGTTCAGGGGGTGTTTGGAGGGGTGCGGCGCGGGGGTCCTAGCCCCCTACATCCGCGGAATCATGCGGTTTGCGGTGCTAGTGCGGTCACTAGCGCTAGGCGGGGTGTTACTAGCGTTCGAGGGTCGTGGGCCGGGGCGGTCGGGTCTGGTCGGTGGGCAGGCGGCGCCATGTCGCCAGGGGGGTTCCGTCGTCGTCGGAGACGGCGGGTGCGTCGTGGACCAGCTCGGTGGCGGACCAGGCGACCTGGGACACTGCGGGGGTGTAGGGGCGTTCGGTCCGGGGACCGAACCACCGCCAGGTGGTGCGGCGCGTGACCGTGACGTCGAGGTCCACCACTGCGAGGACGTGGCCGGCGGGGTTGGTCCGGGTGCGGGCTGGGTAGGTCCCGGGCCGGACCTCGCAGACCTCGACCAGCACGGTCAGGCCGTGGCGCGGGCGGCGTCGGCACGGGCTGACGAACGCGCGGTGGACCTCAAGGGCGAACGCCTCGACGTGCCCGGCGGCGGGGGTGTTCATGCGGTGACCTCCTCGAAGGCGGGCGCCACGGCGACGCTGGTGGTGGTGCGGACGGTCTCCAGGTCGCGGCGGGCGGTGCGGTCGGTGACCTCGTGCCCGGCGGCGGTCAGGGCGGCGAGCGCGGCGGCGGAGTCCGCGTCGGGGTTCTGGTCCAGCAGCGCGGACACGATCGCGAGGCGGGCGGCCTTGTCGGTGGCCTTGTCCGTGTCCGCCGGTCCGGCCGGGCGGACCGAGCGGCGGACAGCGGCCTTGTCCGTCCGGACGCTGGGCCGGACATCGGCCCGGACATCGGCCCGGGCGTCGGTCCGGACAGCGGGCCGCTGTCCGGACACGGCGGCGGACACCTGCCGGACATCGGCGACGGCGGACAGAGCCGGACGGGCGAGGCTGTCCGTCCGGTTGTCCGGGCGGTTGTCCGCCGTGACGGTGGCCACGGCGGACAGCGGGGCGGACACGGAGGCGCCGGACGTGGCCGGGGTGCGGTCGGGGCGGGCCACGATGAGCTCGGCGAGGGTGTGGGTGGTCAGGAGCACGGACACGGGGGCCAGGCCCGCGATGGCGGCACCAGCCCACGCGTGCCAGTCGGACAGTGCGGACGCGTCCCAGGCGTGGGCGGCGTTCGCGGTCACCGAGACGGCGGTGAAGGCGATCAGGGAGGTCCACGCGGTGGCCAGGGGTCCGCGCTCGGCCCGGGCACGGAAGATGAACACAGCGATCGTGTAGACCAGGATCGAGGCGTCGATCGTGACCGGCACGGTCCAGGCGAGCAGGTCCGGGACCGATGCCCACTCGGCCACGGCGGACAGTCCGGAGTAGGACAGGGTGAACGACACCGCGCCCAGGAGACTGGTGAGCAGGACGGCCACGATCAGGGCGGGCAGGGTGTCCGGGTTGATCCGGCGGGTACGAGCGGTCATCGGTCAGCCCTCCTGTCCGGCTGCGGTGGCGATGTCGGCGTGGGTCAGGCCGCGCTTGTTCGTGCCGTTGCGCTTGACCTGGACCGCGGGGAGCCCGTAGCGGCGAGCGGCGGCGAGCAGCTCTCGCCCGTCCCACCAGGCGTACGCGCCCCGGGCGTGCCGGTTCAGGCAGGCGGCCAGGTCGTCAGCCCAGACCTTCTCGGCAGGTCCGTCCGGGCCGGTCGGCCACACCTCGAGCAGGTCACCGGCGAGCCGGGCGCCGTCGTCCCGGACCGCAGACGCGTCCTGGTCCTGGTGGGCGACCTCGTCGGTCCAGGTGAACGTGACCACCTGGGTGAACTCGTGCGCCACGTCGAGGCGGACCGATGCGTGGTCCGGGACGCCGGCGGCGTCGGCCTCACGGACCGCGTCGCGCAGGTGGGTCGTGTACAGGTCCGGGAAGCCGTCCTCGGCCTCGACGGTCAGGGTGCGGGTGGTGCGGGCGTGGTAGCTCGTGCTGGTCATGGTCAGTCCTCCTCGGTGTCGCAGCCGCAGTCGGGGCAGCCGCAGTTGCAGCGCCACTCGTAGTGGTAGCCGCACCAGCAGCCGCACTCCTCGCACTCGTTGGGGTCGTTGGGGTCGAAGGGCATGGCTCAGTCCTCCTGGGTCTCGTCGTCGCCGGTGAGCTCGGCGACGACGTGGGCGCGGACGATGGCGGCCTTGTTGGTCTGCTTGCCGTCGATGCGGCGGTTGAGCTGTCCCGGGCGGATGCCGTGGGGCTTGAGCGCGGCCGACACGTTCAGGGCGGTCCAGCCCTCGTACAGGGCGGGCTTGGACGCGGCCAGCGCGTCGGCCAGGTCGTCGCACCAGACCTTCGGTTCGTCCCCGGGCCAGACCGCCAGGAGGTGGTCCAGGATCGTGGACTGGTCGGTGTCGGCGGGCTCCTCGCCGGCGGCCATGCCGGTCAGGCGTCCGGTGGCCTGTCGGGCGGCCCGGGCGCGGGTGGCGATGGTGTCGGCCTCGGGGGCGTCGATGTAGTGGTTGCGGACGATGACGGGGTCCTCGCCCTCCCCGGCGAGCCAGGCGATGCCCTTGTCCTTGATCGCGAACGTCGTGGCCGAGAACCCGGCCTTGTGCATCCCGGACCCCAGGACCATGTCGTTGACGTGGTGGGTCATGACCTTCAGCGCGAACCGCAGGCCCGCGTTGGAGGAGATCGCGGACGGGATCGAGGTCGCGTCCGGGCGCTGGGTCGCGAGCCAGACCATGATCCCGGTCACGGGCCCGCGGCGGACGATGTCCTCCACGAGCTTGCGGAACACGCGGCCCTTGTCCTCGTCCTCGAACATGATCTGGGTCTCGTCGTAGGCGATGAGGATGGGGTGCATGCCCAGGGACTTGTCGCTGGCGATCTCGTCGGTGACCTTCCCCTCAGGGCAGCGCGGGTCACCGGCGAGCTGGGTACGGATGACCTTCTGGCGGCGCAGCATCTCGGCGTGCAGGGCCTTGAGGTCCGCCAGGAGGGCGGCCATGTCGGTCGGGTCGTCCCCCGAGCGGTAGTAGTGCGCGACCTTGGCCAGCGGGGCCAGGTCCGCACCCCCGCGCAGGTCGTGCACGTGCAGCTCCACACGGGGGTCCAGCGCGGCGGCGATGAGCAGCAGCCGCAGCGTGAACGTCTTGCCCATGCGGGGGATGGCGGCGATGATCCCCGAGTTGAAGATCAAGGTGACCTCGACCTTGCGCCCACGCTGGTCGACCCCGATCGGGATCGGCTCGAACACGTTCGCAGTGCCCTTCTTCGCCAGCGGGAACGGCACCGGCTTGGACTGGGACAGCGGCTTGTCCCCCACGTACAGGACCAGACGGCCCTCGTGCGCGTCGGGGTCACCCTCGGGCCACACGCACCCCAGCGGGCGACGCAGCCCGGACGCGAGCTCGGACCGCTTCTCAGCGACCTGCCCCGCCGTCGCACCCGGCGGCAGGTCCAGATCAGCCCGGTACCCGGCACCGTCACGCACGATCGGGGTCACGAACCGGATCGCGGCCGGGTCCTTACCCACCGAGGACAGCGACCCGACCCCCAGCACGGCCAGCGCCTCACGGATCAGCCCCTGGTCCAGCATCGGGACCTGAGCCGAGACCGCGGAGTTGTCCGTGATCCGCCCGTCAGCCCTACGGCCCATCAGCCCGAGAGCGACGACCACCAGGCCCAGCGCACCGGCCTGGACCACGTCCGGGGCCGACGACAGCACGACGGCCCCACCGAGCCCGGCAGCACCCGCCCCGCCCACCACCACAGCGCCACGACGACGCACCAGCGCACGACGGTCCTTGACCAGCCGCAGGTACACATCCGGCGTCGACGCCGTGGCCAGCAGCGCCCGGCGGACCTCGACGCTCTCCGAGTCCGCGACCCACCGCCACGCCACCGCCACCAGACGCCCCGCACCGATCGGGGAACGGGCCGCCAGGCGCAGCCCGTACAGAGGCAGACGCACCGCGTGGAACCCCAGCGTGTGACCCGCACGGGCCGCGTAGTGACGGCACGTGGTCACCAGCTCCGAACGCGACCGCAACCAGTCCGGGATGACCTGACGCGGCCGGTCCCCATCACGCATCTCGATCACCCGGGGCGCAGGGACCTCCACCACGCCCGCGTCCGCCGGGGCGGGGTCGATGACCTCGCCATCGAGGGCGCCACCCTCGGGCTGGACCAGGCCCACAGCCTGGTCCAGCCCGCGAGCACGACGCGCCTCGGACAGGTCCACCACACCCGAGCCCCGGGCCTCGACCTCACGGCCCGGCTCGTCGGTGCCGTAGACCATCTCCCGCAGCTCGTCATCATTCGGCATCGACATCAGGCAGCCCTCCCCTCGGCGGCGGCACTCTCGTCGCCGCCGTGGCAGGCGCACCGCTCGTCGCAGGAGCAGGTGTCGTAAGCGGACTGCCACACGCAGCCGCACTCGGGCTCGTCGTCGCACACGCACTCCAGCGCGTACACGGCGCCGCACGAGCACCGTTCAGCAGACCGGACTCGATCAGGTCCGCGAGACGGCGCAGGTCCGCAGCCACGTCGGAGGCGCCCATCAGGCACCTGCCACAGACGCGACACCGGACACCAGGCCGTTGAGGAGCTGCTGGAACGCGTCCAGGATCGGCCCGCCGAACGTGGTGGCAGCCAGGGACAGCCCGAACAGGATCCCCAGGACCAGGGACATGTTGTCGAGCTTCTTGAGCCAGACACCGACGACAACGGCGACCAGCAGGACGAAGAACAGGGACATCGTGACCATGACGGTTCTCCTTCAGGCGATACGGGACAGGCGGACGGACAGCGGAGCGACCCGGCGGGCCGCAGAGGACGTACGCACCACGACGGACAGCGCGCGCACCGCGTGGCGGTGCGCAGCCACGGCCAGCTCATCGGGCGACTCGGCAAGGCGGCACTCCGCCTCGACCACAGCGAGCTCGGCAGCGATCACGGGCCACTCGCCCTCGATCGCCGCCAGGTCGCCAGCAGACGGGCCCTTGTCGCCACCAGGCAGGTCCTCACCGCCCCCAACGGCGACAAGCACCCCCCGCCGGCGCATCGGGTGGATCGACATGACACCAACTCCTTCTCGGACTCGGGGCCGCCGGTCGGCGACCCATGAACATCGTGTACTAGGTGTACCTAGTGCGTCAAGATGGGAAGCAAGATTGCTGGTCAGGTGTTGTGGTTGGCTGGTGTACTAGGTGCAGGAAGAGAGGTGGTGCCCTGATGTCGACCAGCCCAGACGGGAAGAAGACCGGCGCAGAGCTGCTGGACGAGTACCGGCGGCGCATCCGCGCCGGAGAGTTGGAGCCGGGCTCGCGGCTTCCCTCGGCCTCCGAGTTCCAGGAGTTGCACGGCGTGTCCGCGACCGTGCACCGGGACGTCTCCAAAGCCTTGAAGAGCGATGGGCTCGCGATCGGCCAGCCGGGTCGAGCCGTGATCGTCGCTCCGCGCGAGAACTGGAGCGCGGCGCCGGCGGGGGACTCCGACCTCACCGAGCGCGTGGCAGCGCTCGAAGCGGCAGTCCAGGAACTTGCCCGGGAGGTTCGTTCGCGCTCGTAGTTCGGCATGTGCCCAGCGAACGCTGATCAGATAGGGGGATCTATGACGCAGCGATGCAGCACCGATGTCGTCCCGATGCACCTCGGCGCACGGCCGATGCAACAAGGGTCGGGGGGTGTCCGACGTGCCCGTGATTGAGGCGTGGACCGGCGAGCACGCCACCCGCCTGCAGGCGGCCCTGCGCATGTCCAACGAGGACTTCGCCGCTCACCTCGACGTCGCCACCCGAACCGTCGCCGGGTGGCACGCGAACCCGGCCATCACACCGCGGCCCGAGATCCAACAGCGCCTCGACGTCGCACTCGAGAGGACGTCGGCCGGGGAACGCCAGCGGTTCGAAGCG
Organism: Antribacter gilvus; assembly: GCF_003946865.1. Taxonomy (GTDB): domain Bacteria; phylum Actinomycetota; class Actinomycetes; order Actinomycetales; family Cellulomonadaceae; genus Antribacter; species Antribacter gilvus. The sequence goes on along the minus strand of NZ_QXTH01000001.1, from coordinate 218,087 downwards.
CTCGCCCGGCCGATGTCCGAACCGCCGTCGGCGAGCGACGCGCCGCACCAGCTCTACGCCGCGATCGCGATCGTTCAGAAGGGGGATTCGGTGCTACTCGTCCAGAGGCGCGACAGTGCGTCTCTCGCGTGGCAGTTCCCCGCCGGCATCGTCAAGCCCGGGGCCTCGGCGGACATCGTCGCGGTCCACGAGACGCTTGCCGAGACCGGCATCCACTGCACCGTCCGGACCAAGATCGGCGCCCGGCTCCACCCCGTGACCGGCGTCTACTGCGCCTATTTCCACTGTGACTACCTCGCCGGAGAGGCAGAGAATCGTGACCTCGTGGAGAACGCCAGCGTCACCTGGGCTCCGATCACGAGCCTGACCAAGTTCATCCCCGAAGGCGCGCTGTACCCGCCAATCCTCGAAACGCTGGGAGGCTCCCATGTCTGACACCGTGACCACCGAGAAGCCGGCCATCGCCGCAGCGATCATCGTCCAGGACGGACGGCTCTTGCTCGTGCAGCGCCGTGTCTCCGAGGGGAGCCTCTCTTGGCAGTTCCCCGCCGGGGCCGTCGAGCCGGGGGAGACGTTCGAAGAGGCGGCCGTGCGCGAGACGGCCGAAGAGGCGGGACTCACCGTCGAGGCCGTGAAGCTCCTCGGCGAGCGCGTCCACCCCAACACTGGGCGCCTCATGGGGTACGTCGCGTGCGACGTCGTGAGCGGCAACGCCTACGTCGCCGACGCGGACGAACTCGCGGACATCGCCTGGGTCACCCCGGACGAGTTCACCGACTACGTGCCCTACGGCTTCGCTCCGATGGTCCAGGACCACCTCTCCGCGGTGCTGCACTGAGTGTCTAACTGGGTGTCCACGACGGTGGAGACAGTCCTACGACGCTGGACACCATCGGACAACCGCTGGGCACCACGGAGCCATTCGAGGCCCGCAGGATCCATAGAGAAGCGCCTGAAAATCGAAAGGTCACCGGATCGACGCCGGTCGGAGCCACAACAGAAACGGCGGAATCCCGCCAGTTGCCGAAGGGCCGCACCTCCTCGGGAGGTGCGGCCCTTCGTCACTCCCAGGGCTTCCATGTGAGCACGGCGGCCTTCGGGCCCCGACCAGGTAGTTGTTCCCCCTCTGGGCCTGGGACGGGGAACAACTACCTGGTGGTCACCCACCGACGTCGTCGAGACGTTCGGTTCAGGCCGCGACCGTCTCCAGCTCGAACTCGACGAGCGTGGCCAGCGCCTGGTGCAGCTTGGAGCGCACCTCGGGATCGGTCAGCACGTCGACCCCGATAGCCGTCTGCGAGACCGTGACGTCCTCAACGACCAGCTGACGGTTGAGCGAGCCGGCACGGAGGCTTCCCACGAGCACCTGGTGCGGCGCGTCGTCAGCGGCTGACCAGGTAGCGTCCCGTGCATGTCGCGACTCCCCCAGCAACGGTCCGGCACCGCTCGGCTACGCAGGCTCGAACCCGGCGATGTGGTCGCGCTCATCTCACCGGCCAGCTGGAGTGACGAGTCGTGGCTGGCGGAAAGCATCGCGACCGTCGAGTCGTGGGGGTTCAGGGCTCGCGTCGGACGTCACGCCACCGACCGGCTCGGGTATCTGGCCGGCGGCGATCGTGAGCGCGCCGCAGATCTCAACGCCGCGATCCATGACCCGGAGGTCCGGGCGATCCTGTGCCTGCGAGGTGGTTGCGGGAGCCTCCGGCTGATCGCTGACGTGGACACCGGCGCTCTCCGGGCGGACCCGAAGCCGATCATCGGGTTCAGCGACATCACGGCCCTGCACCAGGTGTGGCACCGGGTCGGCGTCCCGTCTGTCCATGGCGCCGTGGCGGGCACCCGTGCGGACGCCGTCCACCGGCTCCTGGTCGGCGAGCGTGGCGAACCGGTGCGGACCGACCGCCGCCAGCACGGCGCCGAGCTCACCACCGCGGGCACGGCCTCCGGACCCCTGTTCGGCGGAAATCTCGAGATGCTCGCCCGCGGCGTCGGCGTCGTCGACAACGACATCGAGGGCCATGTCCTGCTGCTGGAGATCAACAGGGCGGCCGGTCTCGGGATGGTCGACCGTGCTCTGACCCAGCTGCTGCTCTCCGGCGCGCTCGCCGGTATCACGGGCGTGGCGGTCGGAGCACTCGAGGGGTTCGAGGACTACCAGGACCGTGGGTGGACCGTCCTGGACGTGCTCCACGACCGACTGGGATCGCTCCGGGTGCCCGTCCTCGCCGGGCTGCCGCTCGGGCACCTGGAGAACCCTGTGCCCGTCCCGCTCGGGGTCGAGTGCGAGCTCAGTGCGGACGCAGGGACCCTGACCTCCGCCCCGATGGCGGCCTGACCACAGGAACACCGGACCACCTGATCGACGCCGCTGCAGAAATCCCGGGAACGCGGTCCCTGAAGGTTTCTTGCTTTCCTCCGCGCGCGCTCCGCCCGATCGTCTGTGGCGTGCCGCACATTTGTCGAAGAGGATCACTTCACCCCCTTCGCAACCACTGGTGAAGAATCATCACGCAATACTCATCGTTGTGCATAGCAATCTTCAGGACACCTCGTCCCAGCGGCTCCGAGCGCCAGGAATTGCCGGTAGGCCGCAGTCCGGGTTGAGTTGGGGCATCTGACCTGCAGGAGGGCACATGAGCACGTACAAGGTGACGGATGCACCGGCGGACGACCGGCCGGCGTCGCTGGGCAAGCTCGTCGAGCAGCTGACCGACCAGGTCTCCCGCCTCGCGCGGGCTGAGATCGCGCTCGCCAAGGCGGAGCTCTCGGAGAAGGCAAAGCGATCGGGGATAGGGGCCGGCCTCGTGATCGGGGCCCTGGTGATCGTGCTCTACGCGGTCGGCGTCCTGATCTGGGCCGCGGTCCTCGGCCTGGGCACCGCATGGCCGCTGTGGCTCTCAGCCCTGGTGATCGGGGTGTTCCTGCTCCTCGTGGCAGCAGGGCTCGTCCTGGCGGGCGTCAAGCTGCTCAAGAAGGCCTCGACGCCGCCCGAGACCGTGCAGCGCGTCAAGGACGACATCAGCACCATCAAGGAGGGCATGCACCGATGAGCGCACATCAGCCGGGGTCAGGGGCACAGAGCGGCCCTGACGAGCCCTCGCCCACGACTGCGCACGGCAGCGGGGGGAACGGTTCCAGCAAGAGCATGCCCCCTCGCTCTCAGGTGAGCCGTGAGGCGCTCGAGGCGGACGTCCTCCGGACGCGCGCCGAGCTGGGCAGCACGATCGACGAGCTCACGACCCGCCTGAGCCCGCGCTACCAGGCAGCGCACCTCGCACACAGCACGCGCGAGGCCACCGCCGACGCCGGCTCCATGGTGGCCGGCCTGCTCACGGGCAAGAAGCACGCTGTGCCCGACGAGCGACGAGCCCGGAACGCGAAGATTCTCGCGGGACTGGCCGTCGGGCTGATCCTGGGCACGGCCGTGGTGGCCGTGGCACTCCGGCGCGCGCGGGGCTGAGCTGGGGACAGCACCCGGCGCGCCGTTGCTCCTCTACCTGCCAGCGACCGCCGGCTACTTCTCGGCGTCGTCGGCACTCTCGGCCGCTGCACCGAGCAGAGCTCGGACCTCGGACTCCTTGTACCGGCGGTGTCCACCGAGAGTGCGGATTGACGAGAGCTTTCCAGCCTTTGCCCAACGCGTGACCGTTTTGGGATCGACTCGGAACAAGCTCGCTACCTCGGCAGGCGTGAGCAGGACCTCGGATTCTCCGTGGATGGACATCCCTGCACCTCCTCCGGAACGGGTCCGGCCTGACAGTGTCAAGCGTTGACGGCTCCCGCTCTCTCACCATTGTTAGCAGCAAACAGGATTTAGGCGACTTGGGGACACGGATAAATACCCGAGTCGTTACCTTCGCGCCACGCTGACCAGGATTGGGAGTGTCCAGGACACCTCGGCACGAGACGATACTCACATCCGTGACGGCCTTCGCGACCCTCGCGAAGGGTACGGATCGCGACTCGGCCTCTTCGGCACCCTGCACGCGCCGACGGCGGCGGACCGCTTCCGAGGGTCGGCGAGGGCCTCCGGTGCCGCTGCGAGACCCGTATCCCGGCCGATCCGGACCCTTCCGGCACCCCAGGCGGCCAATTCGGGCAAGTCATGCTCAGGTCATGCTTACGCCACTCTTCGGCTATGATGATCGGCGCACGGGCGTCATCCGCCCCGTGTGGCGCGCGCCGAACATCCACGGCGGACCGGACGAATACCACGTCCGGACTGGAGGGAATGGCGTGCGAGCATGTATCGTTGGAACCTGAACAGACGAAACACACGTCGGGGCCGGGCGTCTAGGTGCGTCACCGCCCCGCTCCTACGTTGAGGGGGTCGGAGCCATGGGCCGCGGCCGTCAGAAGGCAAAGCAGACCAAGGTTGCTCGCGAGCTGAAGTACTACAGCCCCGAGACCAACTACCACGCCCTCGAGCAGGAGCTCGGCGGAGGGCAGCCGCGTACAGACGTAGCGACGGAGTCGCGATTCGCCGTCCAGGAGGACGACGAGTACGACAACCGCTATCGCGACTGGGCGGACGTCGACGACGAGCGCTGAGGCGCTCCCGGCTTCCAATCACCGAGGCTGCTCTCGTTCGGTCTTCCGACTGAGGGTTCGATAGTCAGGTCAGCACGGGTGGCCGCCCCGCTCACGCGGGGCGGCCACCCGTGTCTGTGTTGCCAGGGGTAGTCCGCCGTCAGCGGTAGTCGCCGACGAGGTGGACGGCGCCGCCGTCGACCCCCTTGGTGCCCGCCACGAGCTCGACGCCGGCCGTGTCGGCGTCCAGGACGTCGACGGCACCGAGCACCCACGCGGGCACCCCCAGCCCGGCCAGACGCGCCAGCGCGGCGTCGGCACCGTCCTGCCCCACCACGGCGACCATGCCGACACCGAGGTTGAGCGTGTTCTCCAGGTCGCCCCGCGGGACGCCGCCCAGCTCACGGACCACCCGGAACACAGGCGGGACCGCCCAGCTCCCTCGCTCGACCGTCGCGACCAGCCCTGTGGGCAGCACACGCGCCAGGTTGGCGGCCAGGCCGCCGCCGGTGACGTGCGTGAAGGCGTGGACCTGCGCTGCCGGGTCGGCTGCGAGAGCCAGGACGTCCGACGCGTAGACGCGCGTGGGCTCGAGCAGCTCCTCGCCCAGCGTGCGGCCGAAGTCGTCGACATGGCGCTCCAGCTTCCATCCCGCGTGCTTCACCACCGCCCGCACCAGCGAGTACCCGTTCGAGTGCAGGCCGGACGACGCCATGGCGATCAGCACGTCCCCCGCGCGCACGCGGTCCGGGCCGAGCACCGCGTCGGCCTCGACGATGCCCGTGGCCGCGCCGGCGACGTCGTACTCGTCCGGGGCCAGGAGCCCCGGGTGCTCGGCCGTCTCGCCGCCCACCAGGGCGGTGCCCGCCACCTCGCAGGCCTGGGCGATGCCGCGCACGATGTCCGCGATGCGCTCGGGGACCACCTTGCCCGTGGCGATGTAGTCCGTCATGAAGAGGGGCTTGGCGCCCACCACGACGATGTCGTCCACCACCATGCCGACGAGGTCGAACCCGATGGTGTCGTGGATGTCGAGAGCCTGCGCGATCGCCACCTTGGTGCCCACTCCGTCGGTCGACGTGGCGAGCAGCGGCGCGCGGTAGTCCTTGAACGCCGACAGGTCGTAGAGGCCGGCGAACCCGCCCACCCCGCCGAGCACGGCCGGGCCGTGGGTGCGCCGGACCGCGTCCTTCATGAGCTCGACGGCCTTGTCACCCGCCTCGGTGTCCACCCCGGCGGCGGCATACGTCAGTCCTTCAGATGTCACGTGGTGCTCCCGGGGGTGGTTCGGTTCAGGGGTGGTCGAGGGCGGTGCCGCCGCCTGCGGTCACTGCGATGCGGTGCAGGCCGTCCTCGGGCGCACCGAGCGGCAGCTCGGCCTGCTCCAGGAGGTGCTTGCCCAGCTGGTCGTCCGGGGGCAGCTCGATGGGGTACTTGCCGGTGAAGCAGGCGGTGCACAGCTGCGAGGCCGGCTGCTCCGTGGCGGCGATCATGCCCTCGGCGGAGATGTAGCCGAGCGAGTCCGCGCCCAGCGACTGACCGATCTCCTCGACGGCGAGGCCGTTGGCGATGAGCTCGGCGCGCGACGCGAAGTCGATGCCGTAGAAGCACGGCCACTTCACGGGCGGCGACGAGATGCGGACGTGGACCTCGGCGGCCCCCGCCTCGCGCAGCATGCGGATGAGGGCCCGCTGGGTGTTGCCGCGCACGATCGAGTCGTCCACGACGACCAGGCGCTTGCCCTTGATGACCTCGCGCAGCGGGTTGAGCTTGAGGCGGATGCCGAGCTGTCGGAGCGTGTCCGACGGCTGGATGAACGTGCGGCCCACGTACGCGTTCTTCGTCAGGCCCTGGCCGAACGGGATCCCCGACTCGGCGGCGTAGCCGACGGCGGCGGGCGTGCCCGACTCGGGGACGGGGATCACCAGGTCCGCCTCGACGGCGTGCTCGCGGGCCAGCTGGCGGCCCATCTCGACGCGCGCCGTGTGCACCGACCGGCCGTTGATCGACGTGTCCGGGCGGGCCAGATAGACGTACTCGAAGACGCAGCCTGCCCGCTCGACCGGCGCGAACCGGGTCGACCGCAGCCCGTCGGCGTCGATGGCGATGAGCTCACCCGGCTCGACCTCGCGCACGAAGGACGCGCCCACGATGTCCAGGGCCGGCGTCTCGGAGGCGACGACCCAGCCGCGCTCGAGGCGGCCCAGCACCAGGGGACGCACACCCTGCGGGTCGCGCGCCGCGTAGAGGGTGCGCTCGTCCATGAAGACGAGGGAGAAGGCGCCGCGCAGGCGCGGCAGGACCTCCAGCGCCGTCGCCTCCAGGGTGCGGTCGGCGTCGCCGGCCAGGAGGGCGGTGATGAGTGCCGTGTCGGTGGTGTTGCCACGGGCGAGCTCGCCGCGGCGCTGCGCGCCGTACCGCTCGGCGACGAGGTTCACGAGCTCGGCGGAGTTCGTGAGGTTGCCGTTGTGACCCAGCGCGACGGTCCCGGAAGTCGTGGCGCCCAGCGTGGGCTGCGCGTTCTCCCAGGTCACGCCACCGGTGGTGGAGTAGCGGCAGTGGCCGACGGCGATGTGACCCGTGAGGGCGTTCAGCGCCGTCTCGTCGAAGACCTGGGACACGAGGCCCATGTCCTTGTAGACGAGGATCTGCTCGCCGTTGCTCGTGGCGATGCCGGCGGACTCCTGTCCGCGGTGCTGAAGGGCGTAGAGGCCGAAGTACGCGAGCTTCGCGACCTCCTCGCCGGGGGCCCAGACTCCGAAGACGCCGCAGGCGTCCTGCGGCCCCTTCTCGCCGGGCATCAGATCGTGGTTGAGGCGGCCGTCTCCGCGGGGGGGCATGGTCCGATTATCCCACGATCAACGACGGCGAAGGCTCCGCTTGTCCACGACGACGGCCACCAGGCCCGCGACCAGGGTCGTCACCATGGTGACGAACAGCGTGAGGACGGTCACGTAGACGCCGGGCTTCATCATGCCCTCGGCCGCGTCGGTGCCGACCAGGTAGAGCGACAGGCCGACGCCGATCAGGAGCCCGGCCAGCGCACCGGTCCAGAAGAACGCCTTGTAGCGGGGCGCCCGGCGCACGCTCCCCGGGTCGATCACGGACCGGAGCTCGACGTCGTCCTTCCCGTCTGCCGGGGCGGGGGTGGGGTTCTCCTGCGTCTCGCTCACCCGCCCAGCCTACCTTCGCCAGATATGCCCGACGCCGGGCTGTCACCCTCCGTACGGAAGGTCACAGCCCGGCGTCGGCCGTCTTCAGGAGGGGCTCAGCAGGCGCCGAGGTCCTCCCACGGGCCCCACTTCGAGGCGCCCGGCTCCTGGTTGCGCGTGTACCACCTGGCGGTCCACAGGTGGCCGTCGTGCGCCACGGTGTCGCCGCCCTGGTAGATCCAGGAGTCGGTCCACGCGGTGGTGGTGCCCGACGCGCACTCGACGGTGGCGCCGACCTCGGCCCACGCGCCCCACGCGGAGGCGCCGGGCCTGGCGCCGCGGGTCCACCAGAGGGCCTCGAACACGGTGCCCTCGTAGGTCACGCGGTCACCCGCCGTGTAGACCGACCTGCGGTCCCACTCCGGGAACGCCGGGGCGGTCACCGTCAGCGGGACGCGGACGGTGGTGCCGCTCGGGGCGGCTGTGACGAGCAGCGTGTGCTCGCCTGCCGTGGTGCCCTCGGGGACGGTGACCGCGACCGTGGCCGCGCCCGCCGACACCGGGAAGTCGCCGAGCGCCGTGCCCTGCTCCGCAGTGCCTCCGACGGGCACGAGGTACGCGCTCACCGAGGTGTTCTCGGGCGAGCCGAGCGAGGTCAGGTTCAGGCTCGAGACGCCCACCTCGACGGCGGCACCGGCCTCCACCGCACCGGGGAGCTCGCCGACGACGACCCGCGTACGGGCGAACGACGGCGTGATCGGCGAGTTGCCCCGGAGGTACGCGATCCAGGCGTCACGGTCGATGAGGCCCGAGTCGCGGCCCCCCGTGCCCTGCGTGAAGACCCGGAAGTTGTCGCCGCCGGAGATCAGGAAGGAGAACGTCGCCACGCGGTACTCGGCGGCCGGGTCGACCGGCACGCCGTCGATGGAGATCGACGTGACGTTGTCGCCGGGCGTCGCCAGCGGGTCGGCGGTGCGGACCGTGTAGGACACGTTGTCCGACAGGCCGAGCGCCAGGTACGGGCGCGAGGGGCGGTTGCCCGCCGCGTCCGTCTGCCACTGCTGCTCGAGCAGCTCGTCGATCTGCGCACCGGTCAGCGTGATGGTCCACAGGTTGTTGACGAACGGCAGGACCGCGTTCGCCTCGGCGTACGTGATGGTGCCGTCCGGGGCGAAGCGGAGCTCGTTGCGGAGGCCGCCCGGGTTGACCACGCCGAGGTCGGCGCCGCCGCGCGTCTCGTCCGCGAGCGTGTCGCGGAGCGAGTTCGCCACCAGGTTGCCGAGCGCGGACTCGGAGGCGCGGTCGTCCCGCGCCCCACCCGTCCACACCCCGTTGACGTACGAGCCGCCGGCGAAGGCGCTCGTCACGTCGGCGGTCACGGAACCCACGGGCTGGGCACCGATCACGTTCGCCTCGGCCAGGGCGGCGTCGACGATCGTCTTGACCTCCGCGACGCGGGGGTAGGTCGCGACCAGGGTCGCGTCAGCCGTGGTGGTGCGAGCGACGTTCTGGACCGTGTAGTCGAGCACCGCGAAGGTCTGCGGGTCGACGGAGAACGAGATGTGGCCGAGGAACTCGCCGTAGTTGCCCGTCTGGATGATCGGGCGGGTGGCACCCTCGACCCCGGGGACGGGGGCGTCCCACGCGTACTGCTTGTGGGTGTGGCCGGTCAGGATGGCCGACACGCGGGCGTCCGTCTCGGTCACGAGCCGGGCGAAGGGGCCGCCTGCGGCGATCTCCTCCTCCAGCGTGGCGCCGTCGGGCGTTCCGGCGCTCGCGCCGTCGTGCACCAGGGCGATGACCACGTCGGCCTCGCCGTTCGCCGGGTCGCCGTCGAGCAGCTCGCCGGTCACCCGGTTGAGGGCGGCGACGGGGTCGCCGAACTCCAGGCCCGCGACGCCGGACGGCGTCACCAGCGTGGGCGTCTCCTGGGTGACGACACCGACGAAGCCGACCCGGACGCCGTCGGCCTCCACGACCTCGTACGCCGGAAGGGCCGGCTCACCGGTGGACTCGTCGTAGACGTTCGCGCCCAGGTGGTCGAAGTCCGTGGTGTCCTCGACGCGGCCCGTGAGGTCTGCGAAGCCCTGGTCGAACTCGTGGTTGCCCACCGCGGAGGTGGCCAGGCCGAGCGCGTCCAGCACGTCGAGGGTCGGCTGGTCCTGCTGCAGCGCGGACGCGAACAGCGAGGCGCCGATGTTGTCGCCGGCCGACACGAAGAGCGTGCCCTCCGGGTTCTCGGCCCGGATCCCCTCGACGGTCCCGGCGAACTTCACCGTGTTGGCGTCGATACGACCGTGGAAGTCGTTGATGTTGACCAGGTCGAGCTCGATCGGGTCCGCGACGAGGTCGAGCCCGACGATCGCCGGGTTGTGGTCGGACGACCGGAACGGACCGTCCTCGTAGAAGAGCGTGCCGTGGTAGTTGTACCGGCTGTACTCCAGCGCGACGGACTCCTCGGCGTTGATCTCCCACACGTCCGCGCCGGTCGCCAGCGCCATGGCCGGGCCGTTGAGGAGCACGTGGTCGAGCGAGCCGGACTGGCCGCTGAACGAGTACGAGTGCTGGCCTGCGGCCAGGGTCGCTGCCGCGTTCGTGTAGCCCGCGGCGTAGAGGACCTGCATCGGGTCCTCCTGCGTGTACGCGTTGAAGTCACCCACGAGGGCGACCGGCTGCGCCGGCTCCGTCACGGTCGCGACCCAGTCGCGCAGCGCGGTGGCCTGGCGGACACGGGACTCGTTGGACGAGCCCTGGCCGTCGCCCGTGTCGGCGTCGCCCGGCCACGGACCCGCCGAGCCCTTCGACTTGAAGTGGTTGACGGCGACGAAGAACGACTCGCCACCACCCACGGGCGCGAACGCCTGACCGACGGGCTCGCGGGCGTTGTCGAACGCCTCGCCGGTGCCGCTGAGCTCGCCCAGCGCACGGGACGCACCGACGCGCTCCACGGCGGCCGGCTGGAAGATGATCGCGTTGGTGATGACGTCCATCTCGGAGGCCGGCGGCAGGTCGGCCGACGACGGCACGTACGCCCACTTCTCGGACCCGGCCGCGGCGTTGAGCGCGGCGACCAGCGTCGCGGTGGCCTCGTCCGGCGTCTCGCCGAGCGCGAACGAGTTCTCGATCTCCAGGAGGCCGACCACGTCGGCGTCGAGACCGTTGATCGCCGCGACGATCTTGGCCTGCTGGCGGGCCAGGTCCTCGGCCTCGTAGGCGCCGCGCGGGCCGTTGCCCGGGCAGGAGTTGACGGTCACCGGGTCACCGGTGCGGTCGTTGTACGAGGAGCAGCCCGTGAGGTGCTCGCCCAGCGTGGTGAAGTAGTTCAGCACGTTGAACGACGCGACGGAGACGTCACCGCCGACGACCTCGGGGGCCGCGGGACGGTCGTTCTCGAAGACGGCGGGCTTGGCACCGTCGGCCGTCACCTGGCGCGTGGGGTTCAGCTTCCACGCGTTGTTCCGGTAGTCGACGATCACGGGCTCGGTGAAGTCCACCGAGGCGCCCACGCGGACCGGGCTGGCCAGCGAGATGTAGGGCGGGGTGAGGCCCGAGTTCGCCGAGGAGAGGAAGTTGACCGACGCGCCGTCGTCCAGCGTGACCGCGCGCTCCGCGTTCTGCGCGGCCTGCGCGGCGGCCTCCGGCGTGCCGGGGCGGGCCACGTCGGTGGGCTGCACCAGCGGGCCGTCGCCGAAGGCGAGGCCGACCTCGGAGAAGTTGTTCGCCGTGAAGGTGTTGGAGATCGTCCAGCTGTCCCCGGCGTCGTAGAGCATCGACTCGAGCGACTCGCGGACGGCGCCCGTGGCGGGCCAGGGGAGCACGGCGGGGGTCACGGAGCCCGTGCCCAGGACCTGCAGGCCGGCAGCCGCGGTCACCGTGATCTCGGTGAGGCCCTGGAACTCGGAGACGGCGCCGGTGACGCGCACCAGGTCACCGACCTGGACCAGGTCGTCCGTGGCGGACGAGAACACGAAGACGGCGTCCGACGCCGTGTGCGTGGCCGGGTCGATCGGGCCGCCGGTCCCGGCGGTCTGGACGGTGTAGCCGTTGAAGCCACCGGTCGGGTACGTGGCGGTGACCACGCCCTCTGTGGTGACGGTCCGGCCGGCCAGCGGGGAGGCAGCGCCCGCGCCCTGGATCTCGGCGATCGGGGTGACGCCGGCCGGGTCGCTCGGGGTCGGCGACGGGCTCGGGTCGGACGGCGACGGGCTGGGGGTGGGCTCCGTGCCCGGACCCGCGTTCGTCGGGGTGGGCGTGCCCGCCGTGAAGTCCGCGGCGTTGTCCGCCGTGTTGACGTGGTTCGTGCGCGAGACCGAGGTGGCGTTGGTCGTCGCCGGAGCCGGTGCGGTGCCCGCGTAGGAGCTTGCGGTGGCACCCCAGCCGACGAGGTCGGCGACCGCCGGGTCAGTGGCGCAGGCGACGCCGGCGCAGCCGAGGCGAGCCGTGGCGTTGACGAGCGCGACCTTGGCCCCGCTGCCGGACATCGCGATGGTGCCCGTCGCGTCCGGCGTCGGGAGCGCGGGGAGCGTCGTGTTGCTCCCGGTGGCCTGGCCGACCAGGAACGAGCCGTGCGCGGGGATGGTGCCCGTGAGGTTCGTCTGCGAGCCGTTGGCCCACGTGCCGGTCGCCGAGGCGTACTGCACCGACCAGCCGTCGAGCGAGACCGGCTGGTCCGTCGTGTTGTAGAGCTCGATGAAGTCCTGCGCGAAGGCGGCGCCGCTGTTGCCGCCGCCTCCGTACACCTCGTCGATGATCACGGCCGCGGCCGATGACACCTCGGCCTCGGCCGGTACGGCGAACACGAGTGCTGCGGGCAACGCGAGGGACGCGGAGAGGGCCGAGGCTACGGCCCTTCTGCGTCCTGGGGATCGGAGCGTGGATGTCACGCTGACTCCTTCTGCAGTAAGGAAGATTGTGGGCCGCTCACAGCCGGGACCAACCAACCACGACTCTGTGAACCAGCGGTTACGGCAGGGACACTCCCACGGGAACGTCGTTCCAGGGGGGCGTCTTGCGCAGCCCACGGCTTGGTGTGACGCCGAGGGTAGCGGCGGACGCGCGTTCCCGCTGACCAACTCGCGGGTGATCCACGCCACCCGGGGCGGCTCAGCGCTCGCGCGCGGCCTGCAGCGGCAGGAGCGGGGAGAGGTCCGCACGCTCCCCGGACGCGCGGACCCGGCCGTCCGCGACGGCGTCGTCCCAGGCCAGCCTGCCCGTGACGAGGCCGAGCCACGTCTCCGGGTCCGTCTCGACCACGTTGGGCGGCGTCCCCCGCGTGTGCCGGGGGCCTTCGACGGCCTGGACCGCGCCCGCGGGCGGGACCCGCACCTCGACCGACGACCCGGGCGCCACGTCGGCGAGCTCCTCGAGCGTGAAGCGGACCGCGGTGGTCACCTCGGCGCGGGTCGCCTCGCCGCGCGACCACGCGCCCAGGGCGAGACGACCTGCGGGCGGAGGGGTCCGGCGTCGGGCAGGCACGGGACGAGCCTACGCACGTCGCGACCACGACCTAGGACGCCGCGAGCTCCGCCCGCACCTCGTCACGGAGCCGGCCGTGCCGGGCGGGGTCCGGCGCCGCCGCGAGGAGCGTCTTCGTGTACTCGTGCTGCGGGTCGAGGATCACCCGGTCGGACGGCCCGCGCTCCACCACCTGACCGCGGTACATGACGAGGATCTCGTCGCTGAAGTGGCGCGCCGTGGCGAGGTCGTGGGTGATGTACAGGACCCCGAGGTTCTCCTCGCGCTGCAGCCGGGCGAGGAGGTTGAGGACGCCGAGGCGGATGGAGACGTCGAGCATGGAGACGGGCTCGTCGGCGACCAGGAAGCGCGCGCCGGGGGCCAGTGCCCGCGCGATCGCGACGCGCTGACGCTGCCCGCCCGACATCTCGTGCGGCCGCTTGGCGGCGTACGTCTCCGCGGGCGTGAGCTGGACCCGCTCGAGCAGCTCGTGCACGCGCGCGGTCACGCCCTCCCGGTTACGCTCCAGCCCGTGCAGCCGGATCGGCCGCTCGAGGTGGTGCGCCACGGGGTGGAACGGGTTGAGCGACGCGAACGGGTCCTGGAAGACCATCTGCACCTCGTGCCGGTAGGCACGCAGGGCGTTGCGGCTCCCCGACACGGGCCTGCCGTCCAGCAGGATCTCGCCGGACGACGGCGTCTCCAGCCGCGCGAGCGTGCGCGCCACCGTCGACTTGCCCGACCCCGACTCGCCCACGAGCGCGACGGTCTTCCCGGCCTCCAGCGTGAACGACACGTCGTCGACCGCACGGAGGCGCGAGCGCCGCAGGCCGTGGCCCACGCGGAAGTCCTTGACGAGGTTCCTGACCTCGAGCGTTCCCATCAGGCGGTCCCTTCCAGCGCGGGGGTGGCGGCGGCCTGGTCGTCGGACGCGGGTGCCCGCACGACCGGGCCGGCCGCCTCGCCCGTCCGCACGAAGTCGCCCCGCTCGCCGGTGAGGCTCGGGAACGACTCCAGGAGACGCTGCGTATAGGCGTGCTGCGGCCGCTCGTACAGGTTCTCGGCGGTGTCCAGCTCGACGATCGCGCCCTCCAGCATCACGGCGATCCGGTCGCTGATCTCGATGAGCAGCGGCAGGTCGTGCGTGATGAAGACGACGGCGAACCCGAGCCGCTCTCGGAGGCGCATGATCTCGCGCAGGATCCCGCGCTGGACGACGACGTCGAGCGCGGTGGTGGGCTCGTCCATGATCATGACCTGCGGCTCCAGCGCGAGGGCCATGGCGATCATGACCCGCTGGCGCATGCCGCCGGACAGCTGGTGCGCGTAGCTGTCGAGCCGCGAGGGATCGACGTCCACGAGGCGCAGCAGCTCCGCAGCCCGCTCCGCCCGCTCGGCGCGGGGCATGCCCGGCCGGTGGGTGGTGAGGACGTCGTCGATCTGGGCGCGCACGGTGATCACCGGGTTGAGCGAGTTCATCGCGCCCTGGAACACCATGGACACCTTGTCCCAGCGGAACGCGCGGAGCGCGTCGCCGTCGAGGGCCGTGACGTCGATGTCCTCGCCGCCCCGGTCGTGGAAGACGATCTCGCCGGAGGTGAGCACCGCCGGGGGCTTGAGCAGCCGGGTGAGCCCGTAGGCGAACGTCGTCTTGCCGCAGCCGGACTCGCCGGCGAGCCCGAGGATCTCGCCCCGGTGCAGGGTGAGGGACACGTCGCGCACGGCCCGGACCACGGGTGCGGTCCGGTACTCGATCGACACGCCCCGGGCGGTCAGCACAGGCTCGCTCATGCGCTCGCCCCCGCCTTCGGTGCCCGACGCCGGACGGCGGGGTCCGCCACGACGCGCAGCTTGGGGTTGACCACCTCGTCGATGGAGAAGTTGACGAGCGACAGGCCCGCGCCGAACACGGCGATCATCAGACCTGGTGGCACGAACCACCACCAGGCACCTGCAGACATCGCGTTACCGCCGTTCGCATCGGTGATCATGGTCCCCCAGGTGATGGAGCCGCTCGGGCCGAGACCGAGGAAGGAGAGCCCGGCCTCGCCGAGGATCGCGAGGATCAGCGCGCTGAGGAACTGCGCGGCGAGGAGGGGCAGGAGGTTGGGCATGATCTCGACGAGGAGGATGCGGAACGTCCGCTCGCCGGCCACCTGCGCCGCTCCGACGTAGTCGCGGGACCGCAGGGACCGCGCCTGGGAACGCAGGACGATCGCCGAGCCCGCCCAGCTCGTGATGCCGAGGATGAACGCCACGAGCCAGATGCTGCGGCTCTCGGCGTAGACGGCGATCACCATGACCAGCGGCAGGCCGGGGATGACCAGCATGACGTTGGTGCCCATGCTGAGGATCTCGTCGGTCCAGCCGCCGGCGTACCCGGCGAAGATCCCGAAGATCAGGGACAGGACGATCGCGATGGCTGCGGCGATCACGCCGACGATCAGCGAGCCGCGTGCACCGTGGGCGAGCTGCGCCAGCACGTCGTAGCCCAGCTTGGTGGTGCCGAGCAGGTGGTCGACGTTCGGCGGCAGGAAGGCGTCGTTCCCGGAGAACCGCGGGTTCTGGGTGAAGAACGGCGCGACGATCGCGAAGAGGACGATGGCGACGACGATCGCGAGCCCGGTCACCGACTTCGCGGAGCGGGAGGGCAGGATCCGGTTCTCAGCCATTCTGACGTGTCCTCGGGTCGACGAAGCCGTAGACGATGTCCATGAGGAACGTCGCCGCGAGCACGGTGAGAGTGATGACGAGGAACAGGCCCTGCATGAGGGCGTAGTCGTTCCCCTGCACCGCGGTGATCATGAGCTTGCCGAGGCCCGGATAGGTGAAGACCTGCTCCATGACGATGGAGCCGGTGACCACGAACGCGAGCGAGATGCCGAAGCCCGCGATCGACGGCAGAGCGGCGTTCCGCACCGCATAGCCGAGCAGGATCCGCGAGCGCCGCAGCCCCTTGGCCTCGGCGGTGGTGATGTAGTCCTCGGAGAGGGTGGCCACCATCATGTTGCGCATCCCGAGGAGCCAGCCGCCGAAGGACGACAGCACCACGGTGAGGGCGGGCAGGAGGCCGTGGTACAGCACCGAGCCGGCGAACTCCATCGTGGCTTCGGGCCCGTTGAAGGTGAAGACGTCGTAGCCGCCGATGCGCGGGAACCAGGGGTTGACCACGGCGAACCCGTAGACGAGCAGCAGCGCCACCCAGAAGTAGGGGAGCGACTGCAGCAGCGTGGACCCCGGGATGATGTGGTCCACCCAGGTTCCGCGCCTCCAGCCGATCCATGCCCCGGCGGCGATGCCGATCACGAACGAGATGATCGTCGCGAGGCCGAGGAGCCCGAGGGACCACGGCAGCGCCGCGCCGATGAGCTCGGTGACCGGGGTGGGGAACTTGGTGAACGAGACCCCCAGGTCCCCCCGGAACAGGTTGCCGAGGTAGGCGACGTACTGCTCCCAGATGTTCTGGTCGGTGTCGGATCCGAGGAGGAGCCGGATGGTGCGTTCCACGCCGGGGGCGATCTCGCCGTTGCGGGCCATCTTGGCCAGCATGATCTCGGCAGGATCGCCCGGCATGAGCCGGGGGATCAGGAAGTTGAACGAGATCGCCGCCCACACCGTGATGGCGTAGAAGATGATGCGCCGCACGAAGTACCTCACTGGTGCGCCCCTCCTCGGACCCGAGCCATCACTCGACCGGCTCGAGGTTCGCCAGGATGTAGCCGGCGGAGACGGCGCCCCACGACGGCGGGAACGCGTACAGGTCGTCCTCGGTGGGCCAGCCGGTGAACTCGGCGTCGTTGTAGAACGTCTGCGTCGCGTTGATCACGAGGGGGATGTACGGCAGGTCCCGGCTGATCTCGTGCTGGATCTCCGTGTAGGCCGCCATCTTGGCCTGCTCGTCGGACGCGGCGGCGGCGGTCGCGACGGCCGCGTCGACCACCGGGTTGGAGTAGCGCGTGAAGTTCCACTCGCCGGCCTCGAGCTGCGTGCCGACGGGCTGCGTGTACTCGCCGGAGAACCAGTCGCGGTAGATCTGGAACGGGTCGGCCATGCTGGTGCCGATCACGCCGCCCATGATGAGCTGGAAGTTGCCGGACTGGCGGTTGTCCGAGAACTCCTGCCAGGTGACGGTCGTCGCGGTGACCTTGATGCCGGCCGCGGCGGCCTGCTCCTCGATCAGCTTGGCGGCGTCGTTGTAGTCGGTCCAGCCCTCGACGGAGACGAGCTCGAGCTCGACGGGGGCGCCGTCCTTCGCGTAGATGCCGTCAGCGCCCTTGGCGTAGCCGGCGGCCTCGAGCACGGCGGTGGCGGCGTCGACGTCGGCTGCCTGCGGGCTCTGCTTGTCGACGTCGGGAGCGATCCACTGGTCGTCGCGTCCGAGGAGCGCGAAGGTGGGCGAGATCGTGCCGGTCAGGCCGACGAACGCCTTCTCGTTGATCGTGCCGCGATCGAGGGCGAGGTTGAGGGCCTGGCGCACAGCCACGTCGGTCTGCGGGCCGGCACAGCCGAGCTCGGCGTTGGCGCACGTGTACAGCACCGTGGGGTCCTGCGGGGTGTTGACGTAGCCCGCGGGGCCGCCGGCGGCGGCGATGCCCTCCGGGTCGGGCACGAACATGGCCGCCCAGTCGAGGTCGCCGGACTTGAGGAGGTCCTCGGCGGACGCGTTCGCGTCGATGCCCAGGTAGCGCACCGACTTCACCGCCGGCTTGCCCTCCTGCCAGTAGCTCTCGTTGGCGACCAGCGTGTACGAGGCCTCCGACACGGTGTCGACCGTGTAGGGACCGGTGCCGACCGGGGTCTCGTTGGCCCAGGTGGTGGCCTCCTCGACCGACTTCTCGGACCAGACGTGCTCGGGCAGCATCCAGGCGCCGCCGAGGATGGCGAACTCGTTGGTGAACTGCGGCTCGCTGTACGTGAGGACCACGGTGGTGTCGTCGGTCGCCTCGGCGGACTCGAGGTACGTGGACTTCGTGATCTCGTTGGTGAACGAGTAGACGACGTCGTCGACGGTGAACGCCTCGCCGTCGCTCCACTCGACGCCCTGCCGCACCGTGACCGTCAGGACGGTGCCGTCCTCGTTCCACTCGAACGTCTCGCCCAGCATCGGGACGGGGTCGCCGCCGCCGGCCTTGTTGTAGAGGAAGAGCGTCTCGTAGACGGGGCCGAGCGCGCCGTGCAGCACCGTGGGCGCGAACGGGTTGAAGTTCGCGGTGATGGGGGTCTGGCTACCGGCCCAGACGTTCAGCGTGGGGGCTGCGGCGCCGTCCTGCTCCTCGCCGGTGCCGGAGCACCCTGCCAGGAGCGTGGCGCTGGTGAGCGCGGCGGCCAGGAGCAGCCGCCCGCGGGCGCGTCGTCGGATCATGTCGTTCCTCTCGCGTCGGCGGCGCGACGGCGTCGCGCGGTGTCCACCGGGGTGTTACGAAGGACACCTAACTAAAACGCGGCGAGAACAACGAGAGGGAAAACCCGTAACTTCGTATTACGGTCAGGCCACGGTCTACGTGATCTCCCGTAGACGGGCGCCGCCCGAGGACGGATCGGCGGGGCTGACCGCAGGCACGTCGAACGCCCCGAAGGGCACCTCCTCGACCAGCCCGTACGGGAGCTCGAGGGCCGCGCGCGGGATCTCGCCCGACGGGTGCGGCGGCAGCACGACCGGCGCCTGCGGCTGCTCGCCCGACGACGCGGTCCACGGTGTCTCGGGAGCCTGGGTCTCGGGGGCCTGGGCGGCCTCCGGATCGGCCGACGGCGCAGACCCGGCCCCGGCAGCCGTCGGGACTGCCGACGGCGTGGCGCCGGCCCGGGCGCCCAGGAGGCCGAACAGGACGGTGCGCTCGGTGACCGAGGCCTCGTGGAGCTTGACGCGGACCGCCTCGCCGAGAGGCAGGGCCGGGCCCTCGACGCGTGCCCGCACGGCCGGGTCGCTCAGGACCACGAGGCCGCGCTGGGGCGCGCGCTCCTTGCCCGCGCCCTCCCGGCCCGCTCCCTCCCGGCCCGCGCTCCGGCCGGACCGGGCGCGCTGGTCGTCGACGTCGACGACCACGCCGTCGAACTCGTCGCCCACGCGGTCCCGCAGCAGGGCCGCCTCGACGATGTCCACGCAGGCCCGCTCGAAGCCGGAGGCGAGCCGGCCGCCGTCGGACATCTCCTGGGGGAGGTTCGGCAGGGCCTCGAGAACCCACTCCGGGACGGGCTTGCCCGCCGCGACGGCGAGGCAGATCTCCGTGCCGTAGCGGTCCACCAGGCGGCGCAGGGGCGCCGTGACGTGGGCGTAGTCCGCGGCGATCGCGGCGTGCCGCGTGTGCGCGGGCGGCGGCACGACGGCGCCGCTCTCGCCCGGCATGCCGAACGCGACGTACGCGGCGCCCCGGAAGAGCGACGTGGCTTCGTTCTGGAAGGCCGCGTGCTCCGGGATGCGCGACTCGAGCGTCGGCAGGAGCTCGGAGTAGGCGACGTCGTCGGGCCAGACGATGCGCAGGGCGCGCGCCGTACGGCGGAGGCGCGCGAGGTCGCGCGGGTCGGCGTCCGGGAGGGTCCGCAGGACACCCACGCCCGCATCACGCATCAGGCGCGCGGCGGCCATGCCCGTGAGCAGCGAGATCTGGGCGTTCCACCCCTCGATCGGCAGCGTGCGGCGGAAGGTCAGGCCGAACGAGCCGTCCTCCCGCTGATGGATCTCCTGCTCCGGCACGTCCAGCGAGACACCGCCCCGCTCGCGCTCCAGCGACTGGCGCAGCCGGCCCACGTCCGCGAGCAGCTGCAGGGACTCCCCCGCCGTGCCGTCGTCCAGGCTCGCCTGGGCCTGGTCGTAGGTGAGGCGGGCCCGGCTGCGCACGAGCGCCCGGCCGACCGTGGTCGACGTGATCTCGCCGCGCGGGTCGAGGCCGATCGTCCACAGGACGGCGGGCCGGTCCTCGTCGGGCAGCAGGCTGGCCGCGCCCTCCGACAGGACCGTGGGGTGCAGCGGCGTCCGGGCCTCCGGTCCGTAGACCGTCTGCACGCGCGCGTGCACCTCGGAGTCCAGCGCACCGCCCGGCGTGACGAACGCGCCCAGGTCGGCGATGGCGTACCGGACGATATACCCCTCGCCCGACTGCGCGACGTGCACCGCCTGGTCGAGGTCGAGGGAGCCAGGCGGGTCGATGGTCACGAACTCGACGTCGCGGCGGTCCTGACGGTCAGCGGAGACGTCGCGCTCGGCGGCCTCGCGGGCCTCGTCGAGCACCGCGGGCGGGAACATCGCCGGCAGGCCGAGCTCGGTACGGAGCACGGCAAAAGCATCGGCGACCTCGTCGGACAGGGACTTGTCGACTGCGGGAGCTAGGCGCATCTGGCGGGTGGGCACGGGTTGAACATAGTTGGAAGCCCTATATCAGGCACGTGGAACGGCCGATCCGGACGAGTCAGGGGACCGCCACCGTGGCTACGACCGCCCGGTGGTCGGTGCCCGGGAGGGTGACCGCGACGACGTCGGACACCCGCATGTCGTTCTCGACCACGACGTGGTCCAGCGCCAGGACCGGTGGGATCTGCCGGTCCGCCGGCCAGGTGAAGGCCGTGCCGGTTCCCCACGCGCGGCTGGCGTCCTGGAACCGGTCGCCCAGCACCGCCCGGAAGGACGGGTGGTCGAAGGTTGCGTTGAAGTCGCCCGCGAGAACCTGCGGTGTGCCGTCCGCGTGCACCCGGTCCGCGAGGACCGCGAGCTCGTCGTGCCACCGCCCGGTGGTGCTCAGGAGCGGCGGGACCGGGTGCACCACGGTGACCCGGACGTCGGTGCCCCCGGCGTCCACCAGGGCGGAAGGCATCGCGAAGCCCGAGTCCGGGCCCTCGTCCACGTCGCGCAGCTCGACGGCGCTCCACAGGCCGCTGCCGGCCGCCGGCTCGTCGAGGCGGTGCGTGGTGCTGTGCGGGAGGACGTCGTCGAGGCCGGCGTCGAACAGGGCGTCGACCAGTCCGGGCGTGAGCTCCTGCACCGCGAGCACCTCGACGTTCTCGTCGCGGACCGCGTCCACCACTGCTTCGGCGTCGACGCGTCCGTAGAGCGCGTTGACGGTCATCACCCGCAGCGTGCCGGGGTCGTCCGGGTCGAGGACGGGCACCGCTGACGTGGAGGGCAGCCAGAACGCCGACATCCAGAAGCCGAAGAAGCCCACCGCCACGATGAGGAGGAAGGCAAGAAAGCTGCGCCGCGCCGCGAGCGCGATCGCGATCAGCGGCACGGTCACGAGCGCCGCCCAGGGGACGAAGCCCACGGCCTGGGCGAGGGGGAACGTGCCGTCGTGCGGCAACGCACGGACCACCGCCAACCCCAGGACCGGGAGAGCCACGAGCCAGAGCAGGACAACGACGAGGCGACGCAGCGGCTTCACCCGCGTCACCGTATCGGTACTGGTGGTCAGGGCCGAACCGAGTCCGCCCCGGTCAGAGCACCCCGCAGGTGGATCCCCAGTCCGAGTGGCCCACGGTGACCTTCTTCCAGATGTGCGTGGAGTACGCGCCGTTCTGGGTCTGGGTCTTCGACGTCGACCGGGTCTGCCCGGAGCTCCACGTGGAGCTGGGGCCGGTGTGGAAGGTGCTGCCCGTCGGGCAGCCGGAGGACCCCGAGCTGATCAGGTAGATGCGCAGGAAGCCGGACACGCTCCCGGACCCGCGGTACGCCCAGGACGTCGTGATCCTGCCGCTGCCCTTCGAGATGCAGATGGTGCCGGGGCCGGACGTCGTCGCGCACCGCGAGCCCCCGGGGACGGCGAGCACGCCGGCATCGGCGCTGGCCGACGCTCTCGTGCCCGCCTCGGCCTGTGCCTCCGCCTGCGCCATCGCGGGCGAGCCGGAGCAGTCCTCCGTGGAGTCGACCCGGGTGGTCACCAGGTCGGCGGGCGCCCCCATCGCTCGGTTGTAGGCGGGGTCGACCTCCTGGACGACCTCGACCGCGGTGAGCACGCAGCCCCGCGACGCCGCCTCAGCCTTCCAGTCCGTGCGCTCGGCAGCGCGCCGGTCGGCGGCCGCCCAGGCCTTCCAGGCTCGCTCCGAGCTTCCCGGCTCAGGGACTCCTGCCGAGTACGCTGTGCCGTTCGCAGGGCCTCGCGTCGTTGCCACGGTGGCTGCCGCCGAGGTCGTGGCTGCCACGAGGCAGAAGGCACCCACGAGGGCAGCAGCGATGCGCAGTACCGGTCTTCCCGCCATCGTTCATCCTCCCGGTCGATCCGAGCCCCCTGCGCGTGGCACCCAAAGTACCGAGACAACACGGAAAACAGAAACATTCATGGTGTAGATCAGGCGCACCTGGCGGCAAGGTACGGGCAGGAGAACAAGGGAGGGCGGTCGTGGACGACGGCGATGCCGCCGATCGGCTGACACGGCTGTGGGTGGCGAACCACGAGGACGTCGCGCGGTTCGTCGCGCGACGGCTCGATGCTGCGCTCGTCGACGACGTCGTCTCCGAGACGTTCCTGGTGGCCTGGCGGCGCCTGGACGACGTGCCGGAGGACGCCCGGCCGTGGCTGTTCGGCGTCGCACGCAACGTCATCGCGACCCGGTCCCGCAGCGAGGGGCGGTGGCGCGCCCTGCGCCTGCGGATCGCGCGCCAGCCCGTCGAGGTGACCCGGCCGGAGGACGAAGCGGCGATCGACCGGATCGAGCTCGAGCAGGCGTGGCTGCGGCTCACGGCGGGCGAGCGCGAGGTCATCGCGCTCGTCGCGTGGGACGGGCTGACGACCGAGCAGGCAGCCCGCGTCCTCGGACTGCGTGCCTCCACGTTCTCCGTGCGCCTCACCCGGGCGCGCCGACATCTCGTCGAGGTGCTCGACGCCCTGGCCACCCGCCAGCCGACCCCGTCCCGCAGGCCGTGAGGAGACGACCGTGCACTCTCCCGTGATGAAGGCAGTGGTCGAGCTCGACCCCGCCCGCGCCCTGCGTGCTCCTGGCTCCCCGAACGACCCGGAACTCGCCGCCATCCTGCGCACCGAGCGCCGGGTCCCGCTGCGGACGCGTGCGGGACGCCCGGTCCTGGTGTCCGCCGCCCTCGCGGTCGCCACCGGGATCGCCCTGGTGGTCACCTCGCCGTGGAGCACGCCGACGGCGTTCGCCACGTGGACCCGCGTCCCGTCCCAGGTGTCGTCGGTCGTTCCGGTCGGCCTGGCGACCGAGTGCGAGCCGATGACGCGCTGGCCGGACGACACCGGGCAGCTCTCCGTCGAGGTCCCGGTCCAGCCGGTGCTCACCGAGGTGCGCGGCGACTACACGTACGTGGTCCAGGCAGGGGAGGGTGTCTGGAGCGAGTGCCTCGCCACCGTCGGTACGACGGCGGGTACCTGGGACGTCGTCCAGAACGCCAGCCTGACGCCGGAGCCACTCGACACCGTCCTGCCCGCAGCGGACGGCCTCCTCACCCTCCACCACGGGACCACCTCGTGGACCTCCGGCAACGCGGGGGCGGGCGCGCTCACGTCGGCGTTCGGCCGGGCCGGGGCCGACGTCGTCGCCGTCGAGGTGGCGCTCGACGACGGGACCACGGCCCGGGCCTCGGTGTCCGACGGGTGGTGGGCGGTGTGGGCTCCCGGGGAGCTGTCCCTCACCGGCGAGGCGACGGCCACGCTGCAGGACGGCAGCACGAGGACTGCGACGATCGAGACTCCCTAGAGCCGGCTGTCGTCCCGCGGCCTCGTGCTCATGCCCTGAGGCTCACCGGCTCCACCGCCTCGCGGAGCATCGCCTCCAGGCGGCGGATCATCCGCAGCACGATCCACAGGGGGATCGCCCCGAAGACTCCGAACGACATGTCGATGAGGGTCCAGCCCCAGGGGATGCCGCGGATGGGACCGCAGATCACGGCGAGCGGGATCACGCCCGCACAGGCGATCAGACCGAACTGGACCACCCACACGTTCCGCACGGGATCGCGGTAGGGACCCCAGAAGGCGACGGCGATGACCAGGTGCGCAAACGCGAGCCAGTCCGTGCCGTAGAGGATGAACGGATGCTGGGCGGCCACCACCTCGTAGCCGGCGCGGACGCGGGTGATCCACTCGGCGAAGGGTGGCAGCCACTCGTCCACCCGCCAGGCCGTGACCATCTGGTCGAGCAGCCGCACCTCGGTGACCATGGGGAACGCCGTCAGGCCGCTGAGCGCCAGGCCCACGATGAACACGATCAACCACGCCCGGATCCGGCGCTGCAGGCCGGCCGCTTCGTCTGTCATGCCGGGAGCGTACTGAGCGGCGAGGCGGTCGCCTGCCAGGAGACGCCACCTCGCTCTTCCGCGACGCTCTCCTCGCTCGTCCAGGGCTGAGCCGCCGGTCGCGGCAGCCCGTCGGATGATCGACAGTTCATCCGACGGGCTGCCGAAGCCTCAACCGAAGATGCGCGGCAGCGTTCCCTCGAACGCCTCGCGTGCCTCGTCGAGCGGCACCTCGAAGACGCCCTCGACCACGACGGCGGACCCACCGGTCACGCCGAGCCGCAGCACCGGCACGCCGGCACCCTCGGCCGCCGCGACGAGCGCGGCCTCGGACTCCGGCGCCACGGCGACGAGCACCCGGGCCGTCGACTCCGAGAACAGCGCGACGAACGGGTCGACGCCGTCGCGGGCGGTCAGGCCCTCCAGCGACACCGACACGCCCGTGCCGAACCGCAGCGAGGACTCCAGCAGCGCCTGGGCGAGGCCGCCCTCCGACAGGTCGTGCGCGGCCGTGACGGTGCCGGCCTTGCGCGCCCCGACGAGCACGGAGGCCAGAGCCTTCTCGGCAGCCAGGTCCACCCGCGGCGGCAGGCCGCCGAGGTGGCGGTGGACGACGTCGGCCCACGCGGAACCGTCGAGCTCGTCACGGGTCACGCCGAGGATCAGCACCGAGAGGCCTGCCTCGCGCCAGCCGGACGGCACGGCGGTGCGGACGTCGTCGAGCACGCCGAGCACGCCCACCACGGGGGTGGGGTGGATCGACGAGTCCACCTGGCCGGGCTCGCCCGTGCCGTTGTAGAGGGAGACGTTGCCCCCGGTGACCGGCACACCCAGCTCCTTGCAGGCGTCGGCAAGGCCCTCGATGGCCTCGACGAGCTGCCACATCGAGTCGGGGTCCTCGGGCGAGCCGAAGTTGAGGCAGTCCGTCACCGCGAGCGGCGTCGCGCCGGCGGTCGCGACGTTGCGGTACGCCTCAGCGAGCGCCAGCGCCGCGCCGGTGCGCGGGTCGAGCTTGCCGTAGCGGCCGTTGGCGTCGGTCGCGAGCGCCACGCCGAGGCCTGTGGTCTCGTCGACGCGGATCACGCCGCCGTCGTCGGGCTGGGCGAGGGCCGTGTTGCCCTGGACGAAGCGGTCGTACTGGTTGGTCACCCACGCCTTGCTCGCCAGGTTCGGCGAGGCGAGCAGCGTCAGCGCGGTCTCCCGGAGCTCCCCGCCCGACGTCGGCCGGGCGAGCCCTGCGGCGACCGTCCCGGAGGCGTTCAGCGCGTCCTGCCAGGCGGGCCGCGCGTAGGGCCGGTGGTACACGGGGCCCTCGTGGGCCACGGTGCGGGGGTCGACGTCCACGATCCGCTGGCCGTGGTGGTCGATCGTCAGGCGGCCGGAGTCGTTGACCTCGCCGATCACGGCGGTCTCGACGTCCCACCGCGACGTGATCGCGAGGAACTCCTCGAGCTTGTCCGGCCGGACGACGGCCATCATGCGCTCCTGCGACTCCGACATGAGGATCTCGCCGGCGTTGAGCGTGGGGTCGCGCAGGAGCACGTCGTCGAGGTCCACGTGCATGCCGCCGTCACCGTTGGAGGCGAGCTCCGAGGTGGCGCACGAGATGCCGGCGGCCCCGAGGTCCTGGATGCCCTCCACGACCTTGGCCGCGTACAGCTCGAGGCAGCACTCGATGAGGACCTTCTCCATGAAGGGGTCGCCCACCTGTACCGACGGGCGCTTGGCGGGGACGCCGTCCTCGAACGTCTCGGACGCGAGGATCGAGGCGCCGCCGATGCCGTCGCCGCCCGTGCGCGCGCCGAAGAGCACCACCTTGTTGCCGATGCCGGAGGCGTTGGCCAGGTGGATGTCCTCGTGGCGGAGCACCCCGACGCAGAGCGCGTTGACGAGCGGGTTGCCCTGGTAGGAGGCGTCGAACACGAGCTCACCGCCGATGTTCGGCAGGCCGAGCGAGTTGCCGTAGCCGCCGACGCCGGACACCACTCCGTGCACGACGCGCGCCGTGTCGGGGTGGTTCACGTCGCCGAAGCGCAGCTGGTCCATGATCGCGACCGGACGCGCGCCCATCGAGATGATGTCGCGGACGATGCCGCCCACGCCGGTCGCCGCACCCTGGTACGGCTCCACGAACGACGGGTGGTTGTGCGACTCGACCTTGAACGTGACGGCCCAGCCGTCGCCGATGTCGACGACGCCGGCGTTCTCGCCGATCCCGACGAGGAGGTGCTCCTTCATCTCGTCGGTGACGCGCTCGCCGAACGTGCGCAGGTGCACCTTCGAGGACTTGTACGAGCAGTGCTCGGACCACATCACCGAGTACATCGCCAGCTCCGCGGCGGTGGGGCGCCGCCCCAGGATGTCCTTGATGCGCTGGTACTCGTCCGGCTTGAGCCCCAGCTCGCCGAACGGCTGGGCCTCGTCGGGGTGGGCGGCCGCGTTCTCGACCGTGTCGAGCTGCGGACGAGAAGGGGCCTGGGACGCGGGCGCGGTCATGTAGTTCCTCGCGTGCGGAGTGGGATTGGCGGCGCACTGCGGCGCGCCGCCAGTCTACCTTTCGCCTCCCTGGGCCCGGCGCGGCCGTCCACAGGCAGATCCCCCGGGCTGGGAATGCGTCACGCACGCCACACGGTTGCGCTGTTCATGAGCGACTGGAACACGAAGGTCATCGAGGAGTTCCGCGCGAACGAGGGCCGCGTCGGCGGACCGTTCGAGGGCGCGAACATGATCCTGCTCCACACCGTGGGGGCAAAGAGCGGGCTTGAGCGGGTCCACCCCGTCGTGTACTTCCCGGAGCCGGACGGCGCGATGATCGTCGTCGCCTCCAAGGGCGGGGCCCCGGACAACCCCTCCTGGTACCACAACCTCGTGGCGAACCCGGAGCTCGACGTCGAGGTCGGCACCCGGACCCTCCGGGTCAAGGCCGAGGAGCTCGGCCCGGACGAGCGGGCCGTCGTCTGGCAGCGGGTCGTCAGCGAGATGCCCGGCTTCGGCGACTACGAGAAGCGGACCGACCGCGTCATCCCGCTGATCCGGCTCCGGCCCGTGGCCTGACGGGCCACTCGGCTGTCGGCAGGACCGTTCAGCGCCGCTGAACGGTCCGACAGTGATACGCGATAGACGCTTCACGGTCCCGCGACGGAGGATGACGACATGCCCCTGCGTCACTCGCTCCTTGCCGTGCTCGTCACCGTCATCTGGGGCCTGAACTTCCTCGCGATCGACTACGGCGTGGCCGACGTGCCACCGGCGCTCTTCGTGGCGATCCGGTTCGTCGTGGTGCTGGTGCCGGCGATCTTCCTCGTGCCGCGGCCCACGGCCCGGCTGCGCGACGTCCTGCTCGTCGGGGCGTTCCTCAGCCTGGGCCAGTTCGCGCTCCTGTACACGGCGATCGCCCTCGGGCTGCCGCCGGGCATCGCATCGCTGGTGCTGCAGGCGCAGGTGGCGTTC
Source organism: Antribacter gilvus (assembly GCF_003946865.1). Lineage (GTDB taxonomy): Bacteria > Actinomycetota > Actinomycetes > Actinomycetales > Cellulomonadaceae > Antribacter > Antribacter gilvus. Next base: position 190,325 of record NZ_QXTH01000001.1, on the reverse strand, counting down.
ACCGTCGTGTTCGCGTCGGTGGCGCTCCGCGAGCGACCCACGCCGCCGCAGCTCGTCGGCGTGGTGATCGGCGCGATCGGCCTGCTCGTCGTGGGGCTCGGTCGCAGCGCGAGCACCCCGGCGCTGGCCCTCCTCCTGGCGATCGCCGCCGCGGCCTCGTGGGCGACGGGCAACGTGATCGTGCGCCGGCTGGGGGCCGCGGCCCCCGCGGGAGGCGCGGCGCCGAACCCCATGTCGGGGCTCTCGATGACCGTCTGGTCGGCTCTGGTCGTGCCCGTCCCGATGTTCGGGCTCGCGCTGGCGCTCGACGGGCCGGGCGCCGTCGGGTACTCCCTGACGCACCTGAGCGGCACCGCCATCGTCTCCACGCTGTACACGGCATGGCTCGCGAGCCTGGTGGGTTACGGCATCTGGAACACGCTGCTCACCCGGCACCGCGCCGGGGCGGTCGCCCCGTTCACCATGCTGGTCCCGGTGGTGGGCATCGCCGCGGCCTGGGCGGTGCAGGGCGAGGTGCCCAACGCCGCCGAGGCCGGAGGCGGCCTCCTGCTCCTGCTGGGCGTGGCAGTCACGTCGGGCCTGCTGCGCTTCGGCGCCCGACGGCGGCCCCCGGTCGCCCCGGCCACACACCGCTCGCCCACGGAGGTCCCCCAGGCGGATGTCCCGAAGGCGGACGCTCGCCTCTGAGTGGACCCGCGGGCGGTGTCGACGCGGGCGGTGTCGACGCGGGGGGTGTCGACGCGGAAGCCGGGTAGCGGCCTTAGAAGGGTGGTTGTCCTGGGTCGGCTGTCGATGTGGCTGGAGCCTGGGGGCCGGTGCGGTTGTTGACGGGTGGTCCGGTGAGGCGTGCTCGGTCGTGGGCGCGCAGGGTCGCGGGCTTGCGGCCTGTGGTTGCCGGGATTGTGCCGGGGGTCGCCGTGCCGGGGGTCCGTGGGCCGTGCTGGGTGGCTGGGCGGGTGTAGGTGTGGCCGGTCGGCGCGGTCCAGGTCGTGGTCCCGGTCGTGGGTTCGCGCTGGGCGGTCCAGCCGTGGTGGGTCTTGGCGTTGTGATGCCGGCGGCACAGGAGCTGCAGGTTCGCTGCCCGGGTCTGCCCCGGGGTCCCGGGCGGGAGGGTGGCGGGATCCAGGGTGTGGTCGAACGTCTGGAGGTGGTCGAGGTCGGCGGTGGTGCCGGGCCGGTCGCACTGCAGGAACTGGCAGCTGCCGTCCCGGGCCAGGACCGCGGCGCGCAGTACCGGGCCCGGGACGTAAGTGTGGGTGGAGTGGTCGGTCAGGATGCCGGTGACCGGGTCGGTCACCAGCCGCTGCCACGTCCCACCCGTTCCGCAGGTCGTGCCGGAGTCGCCCGGGGCGGCGAGCAGGGCGGCGGTGTCCGCGTCGATGGGTCCGTACCCGTCCAGGAACCCGGGCTCGTCGTCCTGCCCGAGCAGGGTCGAGGCCGCGACCGTGACCCGGATGACCGGACGCACCGGCAGGACCGTCACCCGCACACCTTCCCCGGGCACCGGCTCCGGCTCAGGTTCAGTGGGCTCAGGGGCCGGGACACCCGGTATGGGCAGGCCCGGCTGGGACGTCGGCGCCGAGCCGGCGGGCTTGGTCGTCTCGACAGCCTCGGTGGCCTCGGGGTCGGTGGCCTCGGGGTCGGTGGTGTCGGTGGTGTCGGTGGGCAGGATGAGGCGCCCGGTCAGGATGCCGGTCAGGACGTCCGCGCGAGCCTGGGCCAGGGTGCGATCCTTGCCCGCCCGCTTCACGGTCCGTCCGGCGGTGTCCAGGGTGTCCCACACCGCAGCCGCGTCGGCAGCCGGGAGCAGCGCGGACAGCCACGCCATCGTGCCGCCCTCGACCGGGTCCAGGTACACCGCCCGCCGGTCCCGCTCGGCCCGGGCCACCTGCGCCGGGGTCAGGTGACGGCGGGCATGGGCCCGCATCTGGTCCCGCACCCAGGACCGGGACCGTTCCCCGGCCTGCGGCAGGACCTCGGCGATCGCCTCGACCCGCTGCTCAACGGTCATCGTGCTGCCCGCGGTCAGGAGCAGGTCCACCTTGACCACGTCGATCCGCCCACCCGCCAACGCCGCGGCGACCTGCGGGTGGTGGGCCAGGCCCGCCCCGCGGGCCATGACCTTGTCCGCCTCGAACGTCGGCACCCCGAGCCGGGCACCGAGCTCCACCGCAGCCTGGGCCTTGGGGACCGACCAGCCCCGCCGCCGACCGAGCTCGCCCGCGACCGCAGCCTGACGAGTCGTGGCCCAACCGATCAGCCGCGCCCACCCCGCCGCGACGTCCAGCAGGCCCGCGTCGTCCAGGCGCCTCAGATCCGCGCCGCCACCGTCCGCGTCGCCGGTGTCGGTGCCGCCGGTGTCCGCGCCGCACAGGGCGGCCAGGGCCGCCGCGAGCCCCGGACCCCCACCAAGCCCGTCCAGCGCGTCGAGCCCGTCCGGCCCGTCCAGGCCGTCCAGGCCGTCCAGCGGCGTGCCGGGACCACCCGCGCCCGAGCGTGCGCCGTCGGACACCCTCGTTGCCGAAAGCACCACCATGACCACCCCCCAGCGACCGGAACGGGCCGCGAAGCGGCCCCGCCGGGCCCCCTGCCCGACCCTCACAGCCTATCGAACAAGCGTTCTTTTCGCTCGCTGACCTGCAAAGATGTGGACAACCACGTCGTCCACAACCCCGCCGTCGGCCTCCAACCCGCACACCCCGTCGAGCCGACACGTCGGCCGCGGCAGCGGCCTCTATGACCCTGCCGCACCCTGGGAACGCCTACCCACACCCCGTAGGGTGGCGCCCGTGAGACGTGCTCTGGGATGGCTCGTGACGCTGGTCGCACTCGCCGCCGTGCTGGTGGTGGGCGACCGCGTCGCTGTGCGAACCGCGGAGAGCGCCGCGGTCCAGGCCTTCGAGCAGGAGGCCGAGGTCACGGGGGCGAGCCTCGACATCACCGGGTTCCCGTTCCTCACCCAGGTCGCACAGGGCGAGCTGACGCACGTGACCGGCGCGGCCGGCACTGCGTCGTTCGGCGGCTACACGATCACCGACCTCACGATCGACGCGCGCGGCGTGGGCATCTCGCCGCCCTACCCCGTCGCGACCGGGACCGCCTCGGGCCTCCTCGCTGTGGACGATCTGGAGCAGGCGCTGCAGGAGCAGTCCGGCCTCGCGGGCGACCTCGGCACGGAGGGCGACACCCTGGTCCTGTCGGGCACCGTCCTCGGGCTGCCGCTGGCGGTCGCGGGCAGCCCCCGGGTGTCCGACGCCGGCACGCTCGCTCTCGACGTCGTCTCCGTCGACACAGGCTCCGGCCCCCGCCCGGTCGAGGACCTGCCCGGCGCGGTCGCCGACCTCCTCACGGGCATCGAGGTCTCGCTCACGCTGCCCGAGGGCGTCGCGCTGGACGCGGTCGAGGTCGCCGACGGCTCCGTCCGCATCACGGTGACCGGGACCGACGTCGCGCTCGAGGAGCTCGTCGCCTCCTGATGGCGGCGACCTCAGGTCCACCCGCGTAATCACCCGTCACCCTGGGACGAGTCCCCAGCGCCCACGCCATCATGTGGCTCTCCAGGCCGTGTCAACCTGACGGGCCTCCTCACACGTCGAGGCCATGTGAGCACAGTCGTGGCGGGAGAGGCCCAGGTCGACCTGGATGCCTTCGTCGCGCGCGAGTACCCGAAGGTCGTCGCTGCGGTCGGTCTGATCACCGGCAGCCCGCAGGACGCGGCCGACGCCGTCCAGGACGCCCTCGTGGGTTTCCTGGCGAAGCCGCCGTCCAGGCCTGTCGAGAACCTCGCCGCGTGGATCACCGTGGTGGCCAGCAACCGCGCCAGAGACCTGCGGCGGTCGCGTGACGCGGAGTCGCGGGCCCTGCACCGCATCGGCGCCCGGGTCGAGGCCGCCACGGCCGTGGGCCCGGTGACGGGGGCGTCCGACGCCGTCGACGTGGACGTGGCCCGCGCGCTCGCCGCGCTCCCCGACCGGCAGCGCCAGGTCTGCGTGCTCCACTACCTGCTCGACCAGCCGGTGGAGCAGATCGCGGCGGGCCTGGGCGTGAGCACCGGGACGGTCAAGACACAGCTGTTCCGGGCCAGGAAGGCCTTGGCGGCGCGGCTGCGGAAGGAGGACCACCGTGGCTGACACCTCGCTGGACGACCTGCTGCGGGAGTCCTTCGCGCGCACCGCGCAGCACGGCGACCCCGCTGGGGTCGCGGACGCCGTGCGGCAGCGCGTCGCCGCGGGCGACACGGGCGCCGCCGCCGCGTCGTCGACCGCCCCCGGCTGGGGCGGCCCCCGCAGCCTGCTGCCCTGGCTGGGCGCCGGGCTGGTCGCGGTCGTGGCCGGGTCGGTCGTGGGCGCGAGCGGTCTGCTCGGGGCCGTGGGGTCCGACGGCGGCACCACCACCGGACTGCCTCTCCTCGTACCGGACCACGGCGTCTCCGCAGGGCTGTGCCCCGGCCGGACCGGCGCCGCGGACCTCCAGGCGGGCGAGCGGGTGCTCGTCGTGGCCCGGAGCGCGGACTCCGCCCACGTGGCGGTGCGCAGCCCGCACGACCGCGCGTCGGTCGTGTGGTTGCCCGCGTCCGTCGTGACCGCCGACGCGGACGAGTCCCCGATCGAGGACCTGCCCGTGGCGGGCTGCGCCGAGGCCGCCATGGCGCTCGCCTCGCCCTCGGCGGTGCCCTCGGAGGCTCCTTCGGAAGCACCGGACGCCACGCCCTCGCCGACGCCTTCCCCGTCGACGACGGCGACACCCCGGCCGGGCCGCCCGACGCCGACACCCCCGCCCGCACCCGGACCGCCGACGCCCGCGCCTCCGCCGCCGCCTGCCCCGCAGCCCCCGCCTCCTCCGCCTCCTCCGGGGGACTCGACGGCGCCGATGATCTCGGCGATGACGGCCGACCCGGCGACCTGCCCCGTCTACTCGCCGGACAGCACGAGCACGGTGATCGTCTCCGCGAGCGACGCCGTCGGCGTCCGGGGCGTGTCGCTCAGCTGGTCCGGAGCGACGACGGGAACCACCGAGATGTGGGCGACCGCGGGCGGGTGGCGCTTCGACCTCGCCATGCCCGCCGGAACGTACGGCAACGTCACGTTCTCGGCGGTGGCCCGCGACCAGGCGGGCAACCAGAGCGCACCGCGAGAAGTCACCGTCTTCGTCAACTGTCTGGTGTGATCGCCATGAAGAAGCTCCTCTCCCGCCCTGTCCTGCAGCGCGTCGCCGGGGTCGCCGGCGTGGCCGCTCTGGCGGTGACCAGCGCGTTCGTGGCTGGTGCCCTCGCCGGGGGCGACCCCGCGCCCGAGGCGACGTCGGAGCCCTGGGCGGGCGCGGCGTCGTCGGGCACCGAGACCGTGGCCGTGCCGGTGCTCGCACCCGCCGCCACGGGCCCGGAGGCACCGCCCCCGCCCGCCGAGGGCGACGACGTGCCGGAGCCCGTCACCAGCGAGGTGACCGGCTTCGTCGATGTGCCGCTGCCACCGGGCGGCGACTTCGCCGAGCCGGACCCGGCCGCGACGACCGGCCCGGCGGACCCCGCCGGGACAGCCGTCACGTCGGCAGACCCGTCAATGCCGGGCGACCCCACCGCGCCGCCCGCCGCCGGCGGTGACCCGACCGCGGCGGCGAGCGGGTCGCCGTCGGGCCCAGGGCTGTTCCTGGCACCCGAGGTGCTGGCGACCTTGGCGGGCCTGGCCGAGGCGGCCGACCCCGGGACGGTCGCAGGCGTCTCCGCGCTCGACCCGGTCGGCGACCCCTGCGCCACCGGCGCCGAGGCGACCGGCTGTCCTGGCGGCGTGCAATCGACAGTCCTCGCCTCCACCGACCTGCCCCCGCTGACCGGTTACTCGCTGGTGCGTCCGCCGGTGGGCGGGCCGGACTCGGCGGGGCTGATGTGCCCCGAGCGAGAGACGGGGCCGGACCGGGTGCAGTTCGCGGTCGGCACCAACCTCCCCGTCGAGCTGAGGGTGAGCTACTGGCCCGAGGGCCGGCCCACCGAGGCCCGGCGGATCCTGACCTGGACGGGCGGGGAAGAGCGCGACCGCTTCGTGGCCGACCCGCCGCACCCGAGCGGCGGACCGTACACGGTGCTCAAGCACTGCACGGTCCTCGACCGGCTGGAGCCCGGGGTGGTGTACGAGGTGGAGTCCGTCGCCACGACGGAGTCCGGCGAGCAGCTGCGGATCGACGACCTGGTGCTGCCCGGCGCGGAGCTCGGACGACCGCCGTCGCGGGTGCTGACGGTCGGCCAGAACGTCGTGTTCGCGTCGCTCGCGCACACGACGGCCGAGCAGGCCGAGCTCGTCGCCTACCGGGTCGCTCCCGAGGACCCCCTCGACTGCGACCCCGAGGACCGCGGCACCCGGGCGCGGCTGGCCCGCCTGGCTGAGCCCAGCACGGTCGAGGTTCCGGCCGAGACCCTCCAGCGCGGCGGGTTCGGCCTGGAGTTCAACCGGCGCACGTCGGTGGCGTTCCTCGCCTCGGAAGGGACCCAGGTGGTGGTCTGCCTCACCGCGGTGGACCGGTCGCGCGCCTCCTTCGAGGGTCGCGCGTCGTCCCTGGAGAGCGTGGTGCTGTCCACCCCCGACCGGCTGCTGCCCGTCATCACCTGGCACCGGGCCACGGTGCATCCCGGGCACGGCATCGAGCAGGTGCGGGTGGGCGTGAGCACCCGCAACGCCGGCAGGTGCGCGCAGCTCACCCGGGACCCCCGCCTGTACGAGCAGCGCACCTTCGAGATCGAGGCGCCCACCGGCGGGTCCCTGTGCGACCAGAGCGACCTTGACGGCACGTCCGGCGTCGTCCTGAACCAGACGCCGGTGCTGTGGGCCCGGGTGGACGGCAACGGCGGGTCGTACACCGCGCGGGCGGCGCTCCCCGTCGCCGGGTTCGGCTGCGACGCCGGCTGCCGCCTGCCGGAGGTCGAGTGGTACACGCTCAGCCTCGAGCGGCCGAGGGACGGGGGCACCATCTGCGGCAGCTCGTTCGGAGGCTGCGACGAGCCGACCCCGCGCGCCGCCGGCTCGGTGCTCATCCGGGTCGAGTGGGTCCACGGGAGCACCAACGGGCAGCAGGACTGGGCGGTGGGCCCGCTCGTGCAGCACGTGGGCACGCCCGTCCTCGCGGAGCTGCCACAGCTCGACACCCGGATGGTCCCGGCCTTCGACTCGGCGGCCGGTGCGATCACCGTCGACCTCCGGACCGACCGGCCCGCTGCCTACCGCGCCGAGATCCTCGGCGAGTGCGACCGCGAGGGACGGGTGACGCTCCTGGAGGGCCGGATCGAGGGCACGTCCCGCCTGACCTTCGCGAACGTGTGCAGCGGCACGACCTACGAGGTCGCGGTGACCTTGACCGACAACGAGGGGCGCGTCGCCGCGTACGGCACCGACCAGCGTCCGCCCCGGTACTGGAACGCGGTGCTCCGCACGCCCGGGTTCCCGGCGACGGTCCGCGGCTCGGTCACCGTCCGGCAGGGCGACGGGGTCGACGGGCCGGAGACGCCCACGATGCTGCTCGAGCCGTTCTCCCTGAAGGTGGACGGCGTGCAGCTCATGCCCCACGACTACCGCGAGGGCTACTGCACCGGAGCCACCGGCGTCGCGCTCCTCGACCACCGCGAGGTCGACCTCGCCGACCTGGTCCACGTCCAGGCGGAGGTGACCGTGCGCGACGGCGGCGCGACGTACGACCCGACGCGGAGCTACCAGCGGTGTCCTGCCTGGTCGGCGCCCGCCGGGGACTCGCGCCCGGCCGTGGTGGACGCCCTGGTACCGCTCGACAGCCTGCGCTCCCCCGACGGCGTGGACGTGACGGCCCAGGACGCTTCAGGCGAGATCGAGGTGCGGGTCCACCTGGCGCTGGCCCCGTGACCGCACGGCGAGGCCCTCGGAGGCGACGCAGCGGTTGACGGTGCCATGGGCGTCCCTTGGCGCGCGCCGTAGCCTGTGCCGTGTCCCACGCCACGGTGTTGCGTGGGACACACCGGGGTAAATCGGCGAATCGATACGTTTTCCATAGCCCTCGGAATGGTCGCCTCAGCGCACGAAACCGCCTCTGACCAGGGGGTTTCACATCCATACCACAAGGTGGTTTGATTCGCACATGCAAATGCTCCGAACTTTCTCGCGAGAGTCCTTCGAGTTCGGGCTTGCTTCATGGCGGTGGCTGGGGATCAACGGCAAGACTCCACGTTTCACCACGTGCTTCGGCGACGTGTTCCTGGAGTCGCTCGAGGGCTGGTGGTTCCTGGACGCTGTCGAGGGCACGCTCGAGCTGAGATGGTCCACCGCCGTCGACATGTACGCCGAGCTCGAGACCCCGGAAGGGCAGGCGACCTTCCTGCTCGCCGATCTCGTCCAGGAGGCCACGCACCGCGGTCACCGGCTCGCCGCCGACGAGGTGTTCACCTTCAATCCGCACCCCGCCTCCGGCGGTGACATGTCCATCGACACGGTGGTGTCCGCGCGCTTCGCACTCGCGATGAACTGGGCCGGGCAGCTCCATGAGCAGCTCCGCGCGGGCAACCGGCACACGGTGCCCGACGCCGTCGGTGCCGGCACGGTGGACCACCTCACCGACGCCTGGGCCTCGGCCTGGCAGGAGGGCACCGGCTACGCCGACGGCACCGGCTACGGCGGCGCCCACCCGCTCGACCCCGCCCGGCAGTACGAGCGGTACGCGCCCCCGGCGGACACCTACGGCACGTCGTCCCAGCCCGTCGTGATGGACGGCGCCTACGCCGCCGGCGCCTATCCCGCGATGCCGACCGGCCGGCACGCCACCATCCCGCCCGCGCAGGACGACGCGAGCCACCGGGCTCCCGCGCACGAGACCGATCCGTACGCCACGTACCCGGCGGACCCGTACGCGCAGCACGACGGCTGGGCGGGCCAGGCTCCGGCCGTCACCGCCACGGGCGCGTACGCGACGGTCCCGGCACCGGTCGGCTACTACGACGCGCCGGCTGCGCCCTCCGAGCCCGCGGTCGCGGAGACGGGTGCGCTCCCGGCCTGGGACGACCTCTGGCGGCGCCGCTGAGCGGGCCACTGGCCCACGTCACGTGAGCGGGCAACGACCCGGTGCGGCGGCCGTGCCGCTCGCCGGACCGGTCGCTCCCCCTCCTGCGCCGGCGGCAGCGCCGGCGGCAGCCGACGCTCACGCTCCGTCCGCGCGACGACGCTCAGCTCGGCCACCGTGCACGACTGCGACCGCTTGAGCAGCCGCGTCTCCAGCGCCGTCCGCGCGGTGCGGTGGAGGCCGTCGGTATAGCCCAGGATCGTCTGGGCGTGGCCGTAGGTGATGCGACCGCCCCGCAGTGCCGCCAGCGTGCGCGGGTGCTCGTGGACGAGCGCGCGCGACTCCTCGGCCAGCGCCAGCACCGAGCCCTCCGGGATCCGCAGGGCCGCGGCGAGCGCCTCCACGAGGACGGGCGGCAGGATGGCGTCCTCCGGCTCGACGCCGTCGGCGGCGCTCTCAGCGGCGTCGCCCGCCCCCGGAGCAGGGTTGCCGGTCCCGGGTTCTTCGTGGCCGGACAGCTCCGGACGCTCGTCCGCCCACACCCGGACGGACTCGACGAGCACCGCCCGCGACGCCGCCAGGGAGGCGAGGAGGGAGTCGATCGCCGTCACGGCCTCGACCGCCTCGGTGAGGGACGCGAAACCGGCCGCGACCCCCGACACCGCACCCGCATGGGCGAGCGCGGGAACAGGATGGCCCGTGCGGGCCCGAGTCACCATTGCCTTGTTCGAACGCATGTTCGAACTGTAGCGACCGCCACCGACGCGTGCCACCCCAGACAATGGTCCGGTGAGATCCGTCCGGACGGCAGCCCGATCGCTGCCCCTGCTGCTCTCGTCCGCCGCGTGCTGCCTGCTCCTTGCCGCGTGCACCGGGACCGAGTCGCCGGCCCCGCCGGCCCCGCCGACCGCTACGGCCCCGCCGGCCGCTACGGCCGCTACGGCCCGGCCCGCCCACCCTTCTCCGAGCGCCACGCCTTCCGCGTCGGCAGACGCCGCAGCGTCCGTCGTCGAGCACCAGGTGCTCCTCGGCGGGACCACCCTGACGATCAGCGCGCCGACGCTCGAGGCGCCGCCCGGCACGGACGCCGACGTCGTGACTCTCGTCGCGGACCTCCCGGTGTCCGTCCGCCTCGGCGGGCCCGGCAGCCTGGTCGCCCACACCGACGGGAGCCTCACCGTGCTCGACGACGCAGGCACGCCGGTCGCGGGCATCGCGCCACCCGACTCCCTCGCGACCACCCGGACGGCGGTGCCCGAGCCGGGCCGCGCGGAGGTGACGGCGTCCGCCGAGGAGGGCGGGGCGACGTCGGGCAGCGTGGTGCTCACGGGGGCGGGCACCGCCCTCGCTGCGGCTACCTGGGGCGACCGGGAGGGCGGGCGGTCGCTGGCCGTCGAGCCGACGACGTGGGCCCGCACCGCGGGCGAGGCCGGCGTGGAGCTCCTCGCCGCCGAGCTGGGCGCGGCCGAGCCCGAGGCGCAGAGCACGACCATGCTGGACCAGCTCACCTGCCACGCGATCGGCGCCCCCGACAAGGCCACCTGGAACCTTGAGCCCTGGCGACCCGACGTGGGGCTGATGAGCGTCCTCGCGGCCCGCTGCAACCCCTGATCCGGGACTCACCCGCCCTGTGGACCGTCTCGGCGTGCGGATCAGCCCGGGGTGCGGTTTCCTGGTTGTGGATGGCCGGCAGGGGCCATCCTCGCTGGACCCCAGACGTCTTCGATCGTCCTTCGGGACGCTCGAGCACCGCTGCGGGCTGCCCCGAGCCACCGCAGCAGAATGCTTCACAGACGGCACGGCGATCACCTCGGCAGGGAGGCTCCCGATGACCCGTGTTCTTGTGCTCGGAGCGATTGTCGCGGTCAGCGGCGGTGCGCTCGTCGGCGTCACTCTCGCGTTGGGTCCGGCGCTCCTTGCCGTCCTCGCGATCCTTCTGGCGCTGGGCGGCGCCACGGCCGTGGCGTTCATCGTCCCGGAACCGACAGAGACAGCGGAGACCGTGACGCTCAGCGGTCCGCTCGTGCGGGAGGTCGCCGCGAAGGAGCCGGAGCCCGAGGCCGCACCGGAGCCCCTACGGGCGCCGACGAGCCTGCCGGCCCCCCAGGCTGCGGTGCCCTCCGCCGCCTGACCGCACGCGGGAGGCCGGCTACCCGGACGGGGTAGCCGGCCTCCCGACCGCCGGGCGCGTCAGGCCTTCCGGATCGCCTTCTCGCGCACCGGCTCCTTGCCGCTCGCACGCAGCGCGCGGTAGTAGTCGCGCGCCTCGTCCTGCCGGGCCTTCTCGGCGCCGGACGCGATGGGCGCGCGCAGGTGCTCCGGGCCGTAGCCCCAGGCGTCCACCAGGTCGACCACGTGCGGCCGGATCTTCTTCAGCAGCCGGTCGATGCTGCTCGTGACGGTCTGGGCGCGCGTGGCCGACAGGCGTCCGTGCAGCAGGTACCAGGCGAGGTTCCGCTCCACGAGCGTGAGCCCGAAGATGTCGCGCAGCCACGTCAGCACCTCGCGCGTGCCCGCGTCGGGGACCTTCGGCAGCGCGTCGGTGAACGCCTCCCAGCGGAGCAGGTCGGCGTACGCCTTGGCGGCCTCGATGAGCTGCACCTGGTGGTTGTCGAAGATCTCCTGCGCCACGGCCGGGTCGGCCTTCAACGCCGGGCGGAGGCCCATCGCGACCTCTTCCACCATGGTGGCGACCCGGTCGGCGAGCAGCTTGCGCTGCGTCTCCTCGTCGCGCAGGTTGTTCGCGGCGCGGCGCACGTCCCCGGCGTCGGCGAGCACCTGGGCGGCCCGCGCCAGCGGCGTACGGTGCAGCGCCGCGTCCACGGCCTGGTCCACGACGAACCGCGCCATCCCGCCGGGGCTGCGCGTGGCCCTCGCCATCTCCTTGCCGAACTCGCCCACGAGGCGCTTCGCCACGAGCTGCAGCAGCACGTGGTTGTCGCCCTCGAACGTCACGTAGACGTCGAGGTCCGACCGCAGGCTCGTGAACCGGTTCTCGGTGAGGAAGCCGGCGCCGCCGCACGCCTCACGGCACTCCTGCAGGGTGTCGAGCGCGAACCAGGTGCTGGCCGACTTGAGGGCGGCGGCCGTGGTCTCCAGGTCCTCGCGCGTGGCGGGCGTGTCCTCCTCGCCGGAGAAGACCGTGTGGAAGAGGTCCAGCAGGCCGTCGTGCGCGAAGTGTGACGCATACGTCTCGGCGATGCGCGGGAAGAGGCGACGGCGGTGCGTCGCGTAGTCGAGGAGCGTGAGCTCCTCCACGCCCGCGGACGGCGCGAACTGGCGCCGCTCCGCCGCGTACTTCACGGCGATGGCGAGGCCGATCTTGGAGGCGGCCACCGCAGCGCCGTCGAGCGACACGCGGCCCTGGACGAGGGCACCGAGCATCGTGAAGAAGCGCCGGCCGGGGCTGTCGATCGACGACGTGTACGAACCGTCGGCAGCGACCTGGCCGTAGCGGGCGAGCAGGTCCGTGCGGGGCACGCGGACGTGGTCGAAGTGCAGCCGGCCGTTGTCGATGCCGTTGAGGCCGCCCTTCTGGCCGTCGTCCTCGCCGCCCACGCCCGGCAGGAATGCGCCTGCCGTGCCGTCCGGGTTGGTCTCACGGACGGGCACGTAGAAGCAGTGCACGCCGTGGTTGACGCCGTTGGTGACGAGCTGCGCGAACACCGTGGCCGCGGTGGCGTGCACGGCGGCGTTGCCCAGGTAGTCCTTCCACGCCCCGCGGAACGGGGTGTGGATGACGAACTCCTCGGTCTCCGGGTCGTACGTCGCGGTGGTGCCGATCGACGCCACGTCCGAGCCGTGACCCGTCTCCGTCATCGCGAACGCGCCGGGCACGGACAGGTCCATGGCCCCCGGCAGCAGGCGGTCCTGCTGCTCCGGCGTGCCCAGGTGGAAGATCGCCGAGGCGAAGAGACCCCACTGCACGCCCGCCTTGATCTGCAGCGACGGGTCGGCGGCCACCATCTCCTCGAAGCCCACGAGGTTGGCGCCCGCGTTGTCGCCACCACCCAGGCGCTTCGGGAAGGCGAGGTGCACGTGGCCGAGGGGTGCGAGCTGCTTCATGTGCGCGAGGGTGAGCTCGCGGTGCTCCTCCTTGGCGATCCCCTCGCGCTTCCACAGCTCGGGGTGCTCGGCCACCAGACGGCGCGCCTGGGCGCGCTCCTCCTTCCAGCGGCCGAGCAGGTGGTGCTCCAGGGTGGGCACGTCCACGCGCGGCCCGCTGCCCGACGACGTCGTGGTCGCCTTCTCGCGGTCGCTCGCCGTCGGCGCGGCGGTGGCCCCCGCGGTCTCCACAGGGTCGGAGGTGGTGGTCATCGGTGCTCCTCGGTTCTCGAGTTGGGGTTGTGCAGCACGCCCACCGGCCCGGTCCAGAGCCAGAGGGCGACGCGCTCGGTGAGCTCCTCGCGGCTGAGCCCGCCGAGGCCGAGGTCGTGGCCGAGCCACCACTCGCCGGCGCCGCGGACGAAGCCGACGGCGCCCGCGGCCCACGCCGCCGCATCGGCGGAGGAGACGTCGGTGGCGCGGGCGAACGGCTCGGCGACGAGCTCGATCACGGAGTCCAGGTAGGCACCCAGCGGGGTGTCCGCAGGGCCGACCGACACGCCGGTGGCCTCGAGCGCCTGCTCGGCGGCCCGGCGGCGACCGGCGCCGACCTCGACCGGGGACGACGGCTCGTTGCCGCCGATGGCGGTCCGCGTGACGAACCAGTAGACGTTGGGCGAGCTCTCGATCATCTCGAGGTAGACCCGCACCATCTCGCGCAGCGCACCCTCGGGCGTCCTCGCCGCGCGGGCCGCGTCCCGCAGCGCGTCGTGCATCTGGCGCACCACCGCCTCGGCGACCGCGAGCCGGAGGCCCGCCTTGTCGTCGAAGTACCGGTACACGATGGACTTGGACGTGCCCGCGGCCGCCGCGATCTCGTCCATGGACACGGCGGGGCCGAGCTTGTGCACCGCCTTGCGCGCCGCTCGGACCAGCTCGGCGCGCCGAGCCGTGCGATGGTCGTCCCATCGGGTCGAGCGGCCGTCCACGCTGACGCTCATCGGACGACCTCCTCGTCATGCCTTGTGATCCGTCTCACGAGACCGAGAGTATCAGGTACTGTGAGTCCTGGGCACAAGCGGCCCGCTCCGGCGTTGCCGGAACCTGTCCGACGGAGTGAGAAGGAAACAGCGACGTGGCCACCACACCTGCCCCCCGTGACATCCCGCGCGACGCCGTGATCGTCGGCGGCAACCGGATCCCGTTCTCCCGCGCAGGCAAGAAGTACGTCCGCGCGAGCAACCAGGACATGTTCACCGCGGCCCTCGAGGGCCTCGTGGCCCGCTTCGGCCTCCAGGGCGAGCGCCTCGGCGAGGTCGTCGGTGGTGCCGTCCTCAAGCACAGCCGCGACTTCAACCTGATCCGCGAGTGCGTGCTCGGCTCGTCCCTGTCAGCGCAGACGCCGGCCTACGACCTGCAGCAGGCCTGCGCCACCGGGCTCGAGGCCGCGATCGCGGTGACCAACAAGATCCGCCTCGGCCAGATCGAGTCGGCGGTCGCGGGCGGCACGGACACCGTGTCGGACGCGCCGATCGCCGTCGGCGAGAAGCTGCGCCTCGCGCTGCTGGCCGCCAACCACGCCAAGACCACCGGCGCCCGCGTCCAGTCGTTCCTCACGCTGCGTCCGAAGGACCTCGCGCCCGCGAGCCCGAGCACGAGCGAGCCCCGCACCGGGCTGTCGATGGGCGAGCACCAGGCCATCACCACCGCGAAGTGGGGCGTGAGCCGCGAGGCGCAGGACGAGGTGGCCTTCAACAGCCACCGCAACCTCGCCGCCGCCTGGGACTCGGGCTTCTTCGACGACCTCGTGACGCCCTTCAAGGGCCTCACCCGCGACGACAACCTCCGCGCCGACACCTCGCTCGAGAAGCTCGCGACGCTCAAGCCGGTGTTCGGCACCCGCCTGCCGGAGCCCGCGACCATGACAGCCGGCAACTCGACCCCGCTGACCGACGGCGCGTCGGCCGTGCTCTTCGCCTCGCGCGAGTGGGCCGCCGAGCGGGACCTGCCGGTCCTCGCGCGGTTCGTCGACGCCGAGACGGCAGCCGTCGACTTCGTCCACGGTCACGAGGGCCTCCTGATGGCCCCCGTCCACGCGGTCCCGCGCCTGCTGGGCCGCAACGGCCTCACGCTCGAGGACATCGACTTCTTCGAGATCCACGAGGCGTTCGCCTCGACGGTCCTCACCACGCTCGCCGCATGGGAGGACAAGGAGTACTGCCGCACGGAGCTCGGCCTGGACGAGGCCTTCGGCACCGTCGACCGGTCGCGCCTCAACGTCAACGGGTCGTCGCTCGCGGCGGGCCACCCGTTCGCCGCCACCGGCGGCCGCATCATCGCGACGGCCGCGAAGCTCGTCGCGGCCAAGGCCGCGGAGACCGGTCGTCCCGCCCGGGCCCTGATCTCGGTCTGCGCCGCTGGTGGCCTCGGCGCCACCGCGCTGATCGAGTCCGCCTGAGCCTGAGCCCCCGCGCACCCCGAATCCGGAAGGAGCCCGACGACATCGTGGCTGACAAGTACACCGAGGCCGTCAACAGCGGCCTGACCAAGGCCCTCGCCAAGAAGCTGGGGCTGCCGCGGCCCGCGCTCCTGCGCCGCTACCAGGCGGGCGCCCCCCTCACCGTGGGTCCCGTCCTGGTGCTGTCCGACGGCGCCTCGGCCGCCGACGCCGACAGCGTCGCCAAGGCGCTGCTCGCCTGGGACCTCGACGTGCGCCGCACGTCCGAGAACGCGGGCGACGTGCGGTGGGGCGCGGTCGTGCTGGTCGGCACTGCCGCCGAGGCTCCCGCCGCCGTCTCCGAGGCGGTCCTCGCCCTCGGCGGCACCCTGCGGTCCCTCGCGGGCAACGGTCGCGTGGTCGTCCTGTCCCGTGCCCCGGAGTCCGGCGGCTCCCCGGCGGTCGCAGCCGCCCGCGCCGGGTTCGAGGGCTTCACGCGCTCGGTCGGCAAGGAGCTGCGCGGGGGCGCCACCGCCAACGCGGTGCAGCTGACGGGCGACACCACAGTCGAGTCGGCGTCCGTGCTCGCCACGCTCCGCTTCTTCCTGTCCGCCAAGTCCGCCTACGTGGACGGCCAGGTGCTGCCCGTCGGCCCCTCCGGCCCGCTCGGCGACGTCGACTGGGAGCACCCGCTGGCCGGGAGGACGGCCGTCGTCACGGGCGCCGCCCGGGGCATCGGTGCGGCGATCGCCCGCACCCTCGCCCGCGACGGGGCCAAGGTCATCGTCGTCGACGTCCCGGCGGCCGGGGAGTCCCTGGCCGCGGTGGCGAACGAGATCAAGGGCACCGCCCTCCAGCTCGACGTGACCACCGCCGACGCCGGCGCCAGGATGCTCGAGGCCGCGGCCAAGCACGGCGGGCTCGACATCGTGGTCCACAACGCGGGCATCCTGCGCGACAAGCTGCTCGCCAACATGAAGCCGGCGCAGTGGGACGCCGTCGTCGCCGTCAACCTGACGTCGCAGCTCACGATCAACGAGCAGCTGCTCGCCGCCGGCACCACGGGCCTGCGCATCGTGTCGCTCGCCTCGACCAGCGGCATCGCGGGCAACAAGGGCCAGACCAACTACTCGTACTCGAAGTCCGGCGTGATCGGCCACACGGCAGCCACCGCGCCGCTCGTCGCCGAGCTGGGCGGCACCGCCAACGCGATCGCCCCGGGCTTCATCGAGACGGACATGACCCGGTCCATCCCGGCCCTGACCCGCGAGATGGGGCGCCGCACGCCGTCCCTCCAGCAGGGCGGTCTTCCGGTCGACGTCGCCGAGGCCATCGCGTTCCTCGTCTCCCCGCCGGCCCAGGGCGTGAACGGGCAGGTGCTGCGCGTCTGCGGCCAGGCCATCATGGGCAAGTGAGGACGGGAGACGTGACGCAGAGGACCGGGCCGGGCACTCCGGCGTCGTACGCCGTGGTGGACCTGCCGGGGCTGCCCGGCCTGGGGTCGCTCTACGCCAAGGGTGCGGCCGGATCGCTCACGAAGCGCCCCGGCACAGGGGCGATCACGCTGCCCACGGTGGCCTACCGGGTGACCGGCATCGCCACCGGGGACACGGCCACGTCGGCGCACCTGGACGCCTACTGCCGCGTGGTGGGGGAGCCGTCGTCGGACGTGCTGCCTGCCGGGTTCCTGCACGTGCTGGCCTTCCCGCTCGCGACGGCCGTCATGGTGCGGGGCGACTTCCCGCTGCCGCTGCTCGGCATGGTGCACCTGCGCAACCACGTGCGGGTCACCCGGCCGGTGCGGGTCGGGGACACGCTCGAGGTACGGGCCTGGGCCGAGGACGTGCGCCCGCACCGCCGGGGCGTGCAGGTGGACCTGGTGGCCGAGGTGTCGGTCGAGGGACCGGACGGGCCCGGGCTCGCGTGGCGCGGCGTGTCGACGTACCTCGCGAAGGGCTTCCGCGCCCCGGCCGCGGCGGGCACCGCCGCTGAACCCGCCGCCTCCGAGTCCCGGGACGACTGGTCTCCGCCGCTCCCCACAGGCCGCTGGTCGCTCGGGGGTGGCACGGGCCGCGCCTACGGGGCGGTGTCGGGCGACCGGAACCCCATCCACCTGTCCGCGTTGAGCGCCAAGGCGTTCGGCTTCCCGCGGGCCATCGCGCACGGCATGTACACGTCGGCGCGCGCCCTGGCCGAGGTGGGCCCCGCCCGCCGCGGCGAGACGTACGAGTGGACGGTGGAGTTCTTCAAGCCGGTGCTGCTGCCGGGGACCGTCGACGTGGCGATCCGCCGCGACGGCGGCAGGCCCGGGCCCGGCGGCGGCTACGTGTACGACGGCTGGCGCTCGGGCAAGGGCACCCGCCACTTCACGGGCACGGTCGCACCGCTGGCCTGACCCGCCCCACCCCGCCTGCGAGGCGGGGCGGGGCGGGCTACAGCCAGCCCTTGCGCGCCGCCGCCCAGCCCAGCTGGATGCGGGTCGACACGCCCGCCAGGTCCATGAGCACCTTCACGCGCCGCTGCACCGTACGCAGGGACAGGTCGAGCTGGTTCGCGACCGACTGGTCCGTCATGCCCGCGAGGAGCAGCCCCAGGATGCGCAGGTCCTGGTCGTCGAGGTCGAGGTCCGCGGGCCCGGCGCCCGGCACGACGAACGGGGTGGCGTCCCGCCAGGCCGCGTCGAAGAGGGCGATGAGAGCGTCGAGCAGCGCCCCCTGATGGATCAGCAGCGCCCCGACCGTCTCCGGGGCGGAGGCCGCGTCCACCGCCGTGGACAGGGGTAGGTAGGCGAGCCGGCGGTCGATGATGACCAGCTTGAGCGGCACGGTCGCCGCGATCCTGAGCTCCTCGCCCGCGAGCACCGCCGTCGTCGCGGCCGCGACGGTGAGCTTCCCCGTGTCGAGCAGCGATCGTTCGGCCACCACCCGGTAACGGACGCCCCGGGCGACGGCCTGGTCCTCGGCGGAGTTCTCCTCGGCCTCCATGACC
Source organism: Antribacter gilvus (assembly GCF_003946865.1). Classification (GTDB taxonomy): domain Bacteria; phylum Actinomycetota; class Actinomycetes; order Actinomycetales; family Cellulomonadaceae; genus Antribacter; species Antribacter gilvus. The sequence continues at coordinate 171,850 of NZ_QXTH01000001.1, read as the reverse complement.
ACGACCGGCGGGCGGACGAAGGCGTCGACCTGCTCCCGCGCTCCGAGCTGGAGCTGCGTGATCCGCTGCCGCACGGCGTCGGCGCCACGGACCACGTCGACCACGTCGGTGACCGGGCGCAGGGCGGACGCGCGCCGGTACTCCTCCTCGAGCCGGGAGAGCTCCGCGTGCGCCACCCGGATCTCGTCGGACCGGCGCGCGAGGAGGGCGCCGAGCGCGATCTCCGGGGGCGCCGCCTGGAACCGGGTGCCGTCGGCGCTCTGCCGGGCGACGAGCCCGTGCTCCTCCAGCGTGCGGAGCACGCTGTACGCGTCGGCCGGCTCGCAGCCGAGGCGGGTGGAGAGCTCGTCGGCGTCGAGCGAGGGCGCGCCCACGAGCTCCCGGTAGGCGAGGGTCTGGGTCGTCGTGAGGCCGAGCACGTCGCTGAGCATGGCACCCCTCCATGGGCTCGGGTTCTCGACTGCCCTGGCGAGGATACGCCACGGCATGTTTACGTCACCGGAGACGCCTTGTGCCGTGTCGCGATCCGCTGCCACCTGGTTCAGCATCAACGTCGCCGCTTTCGGCGGACCTGGCGGCCCTGACCGGTCACCGCGAGTGGGGCCGCGAGTGATGCGGGCGTTCGGCGTGCGGTGACCCACCGGCCCCTCTTCGCCGTGGCACCCACGGCGAAGAGGGGTCAACCCAGCAGCGGGCGTACCTCCTCGCCCAGAAAGCGGGCGAACGCCTCGAGGTCCGGCGTGTCCGGCGTCGGCTGGATCACCACCGTGTCGGCGCCCGCCTCCGCGAAGCGGCGAACACCCGCGGCCAGCTGCTCCGCGTCGCCCCACACGGCGTAGCCGGCGAGCTTCTCGTCGGTGTCGACGTCGATCGGCCAGTCGGCGGCGGCGCGCCGCAGCCGCTCCACGGCGTCGGGGCCGGTCGCGCCGGGCACGAACACGACCGTACGGAACGGGTCCCCCGCACGGCCCGCTGCCTCACGACCCTCGGCGATCAGCTCGTTCGCCGCCTGCAGGCCGGCGAGGCCTGTGTCGGCGGTGATGACGACGCCGTCCGCCACCTCGCCGACGAGGCGCAGCGTCTTGGGGCCCTGGCCCGCCGACAGCACGGCTGGGACGGTCGACGGCGGCCAGTCCAGCGCCACGTCCGTGAGGTTGACGTACCGGCCGGTGACGGTCAGCCGCTCGCCCGCGAGGAGGGCTCGGAGCGCCGTGGCGTACTCGCGCAGGAGCGTCAACGGGGAGGCCGCTCGCGCCCCGACCTGACCCATCCAGTCGAGCACGCCGTGCCCGATGCCCGGCATGTACCGTCCCGGGAACATGCCCTCGAGCGTGGCGATCTCCATCGCGGTCAGCGCCACGTTGCGCAACGGCACGGGGAGCACCCCGATCCCGACCCGCACGCGCGACGTGGCTCCGAGGATCGCCCCCGCGGCGCCTGCACCCGTCTCGCGGAAGCAGTCCTCCCACAGCCAGACCTCCTCCAGACCCGACTCGTCGGCCGCGCGGGCGATCGGGAGGAAGCGGGACGGCGGCTCGGACGGCAGGACGATGCATCCCAAAGTGGTCATGCGGAGGACGTTACCGAACACCCCGCCGACGCGACGGGGCCGCCCTCCCGGCGGAGAGCGGCCCCGGTGCTCGCCTCGCCGTGCGTCAGATGGTCGGACCGCCCGGCGCCGAAGGCGGCGGGGTGGTCGGCCGCGGAGGCGTCGACGTCTCGGTCTCGATCTTGCGCTCGGCCTTCTCGAGCGAACGAGCCGCGGCCTCGCGGCCACCGAGACCGTAGGCCAGGGCGGCTGCCAGAGCTGCCCCCACCACGATCGCACCGAACGCCAGCGTGATGATCTGGTCCGCGACGCCCATGAACTGCAGGCCCATCGCGGCGAACAGACCGATGATGGCGTAGCGGGCGATCTTGCTGCCCAGGTTCGACCCGATCGCGCTGCCCACCATGCTGGCCAGGAAGAAGCCGGCCGCGATGATCAGCGCACCGAACAGGACGCGCCCGCCCAGCTCGAGGATCTCGTTGAGGATGTTGGTGATCTCCTCGAAGCCGAGCATGTTGGCGGCCATGATCGCGAAGAACACGATGATCGCCACCTTGACGATCCACGCGACGATCTTCGACGGGCTGGTCTGGCCGGTGCTCATGCCCATGTTCGCCGCGGCACGGTCGATACCGACCCCCCGCAGGGTGCTCTCGAGCAGGTCACCCACGAACCGGGCGATGAGGTAGCCGATCGCGAGGATGATCAGCGCCGCGATGATCGCCGGGATCGCCGCGAGGATCATGGTGAGCATCTGCTGGGCCGGGTCGGCGATGGCCGCGATGCCGAGGATCTGCAGCGCCGCGATCGCCACCACGATGAGGATGACCGCGAACACGACGTTGGCGATGACCGACGCGATGCGGGCGTTGGTCTCCTGCGGGTTGTCGGCAGCGCCGCCCTGGCCCGTCGCGCCGTATCCACCGGTCTCGTACGAGCTGGTGTCGTACTCCCCAGCCTCCTGGGCGCCCGCCGCGGGGTACGCCGGCTCGGAACGGTAGGTCTGCTCCGTCCCGGTGGTCCGCTCGGCGCCGGACTTGGCCTTCTGGATCAAGCCCGAGAAGTTGATGGCACCGAGCGCGGCCTCGAGGATCTGCTTCACGATCTTCGCGATCAGATAGCCGATGAAGAAGACGACCGCCGCACCGATGATGTTCGGCAGGTATTCCATGATCGACTCGAGCATGCCGCGGATCGGTGTGAGCACCTGGTCCAGCTCGAACAGCTGCAGCACGGCGATCAGACCGAACAGCCATACCAGCAGCGCGGCGATCTGACCGATCGACGCCCCTACCTGCCGTCCGTCGGCTCCTTCGCGCTGCAAGAACCCGACGCGCGAGACGAGCTTGGAGATTGCCCACTTGACCAGCCGGGCGACAATCCAGGTGACGACAAGAATCAGCAGGGCGAGAAGAACTTTCCCTAAGATCCCGGTCCAGTCGATGTCGTTTGCGAAGTCCATCTTCGGCGTCCTTCCTGGCACGGTTGTCGTCTGCGACGCTACCGATGATCGGAAATGCTTCTACCGGCCCGGGGCGTCGTGGCGGCACCCCGAAGAAATCACCGGCACAACTAACATATGTTCCGATCTCACCCTCTGCACGGAGGGAATTGGTGCCTCGGCACACCGTCCTGCCGCCCAATACGCCGTCGTACCTGGTCAAAGCACAGGAATGCCCGCCGTCGGCCGATCAAACTACTCAGGAGGACAAAGAATGACGGGCCGTAAGATTCCGTCATTTCGACCGGCGGCCTGACCCGCCTCCGGCCAGGCCGGGAACGTCAGACCGGGTCGGGCAGGCACGCCGCGGCGTCGGCGAGGAACCCGGCGGCCGCCGTGGCGAGCAGGCCGGCGAGCCCGCTGCCCTCAGGAACGGGACGCGGGTCGTCCACGACCACCCAGAGCCCGTCGACCACGTCGTAGGACGCGCGCGGCCCCCCGGTCACGAGGGCGCGGACGGCCCCCACCAGGCGGGCCACCTCTTCGGGCGACGTGCCCACGCCCACCGACGCGCGCACCGCCCCGGCGTCGAACCCGAGCCGGCCCAGCAGCGGATGGGCGCAGAAGCGTCCGTCCCGCACGCCGATGCCGTGCTCGGCCGAGAGGTAGGCGGCCACGAGCCCCGGGTCGTACCCGGTGACCGTGAAGGTCACCACGCCCACCGGGTCGACGGCGTCGGCCCACACCCGTACGACGGACACGCGGTCGAGAGACTCGAGCCCTTCGACCAGGCGGCGGCGGAGCTCGCCCTCGTGTCGGCGGACCTCCTCGGGGTCGAGGGCGGCGAGCGCCTCGCAGGCGGCCGCGAGCGCCACCGCGCCGATGACGTTCGGCGAGCCGGCCTCGTGCCGGGCCGGGCCTTCCTGCCAGAGGGTCTCGGTGGTGCGGACCCGGCGGACGGCGCCGCCGCCGGCGAGGTAGGGCGTGCCGGTGTCGAGCCAGTCCGCGCGGCCGACGAGGGCGCCGGCGCCGAACGGCGCGTAGGTCTTGTGACCGCTGAACGCGACGTAGTCCACGCCCGACTCGGTGAGCGAGAAGCGGCGGTGCGGGACGAGCTGGGCGCCGTCGAGCGCGATGCGGGCACCGTTGGCGTGGGCCGCCGCGACGAGCGCGTCGAGGGGCAGCGCCTCTCCGGTCACGTTGGACGCGCCGGTCACGGCGAGGAGCGCGTACGGGCGCCCCACCGCGGCGGCGTCCTCCAGCTCCTCGCGCAGCTCGGCCACCGTGGCGGCGACGGTGGACGCGCCGGTCAGGACCGTCGCCTCCGTGTCGCGCTGCCAGGGCAGGAGGTTCGCGTGGTGCTCCACGTCCAGGACGAGCACCCGGCCGGGGGTGTCGTCCGCGGCAGCCGGGACGCACCCGGCGAGCAGGTTGAGCGAGTCGGTGGTGTTGCGCGTGATGACCGTGAGGTCGCCCTCGCGGGCGCCGACGAAGGCACCGACGGTGCGGCGGGCCGCCTCGTAGAGGGCGGTGGACACCTGCGACAGGTAGCCGGCCCCGCGGTGCACGCTCGCGTACAGCGGGAGGACCTCGGCGACGCGGTCGGCCACGGCGCGGAGCGCGGGGGCGGACGCCGCGACGTCGAGGTTCGCGTAGGTCACCTGGGTGCCGTCCACGAGCGGGACGAGGGTGTCGCTGCCGACCACCGGTAGGAGAGGTCCGGCGAGATGGGCACGGTCGGGCACGGTTGCCTCCGTCACGGCGCTGTGGATTGTCTGGCGGTACTCGGCGAGTATGGGCACGGCTGCTCCTCGGTGTTCCGGGGAGGCGCGCTCCCCGCGCTTGCCGTCCGCCTCGTGGCGCACGGCCAGGTCGTCACCCGGGGCACCCCACCGCGGTAGGAGGGTTGCCGGCCAGCGAGCCGGGGCTTCGCGCTGGCGCTCATGACCTGGCGTCATCCTGACTTCCACCCGGACGGCCTGTCAACGATCCTGGACACCCGTCTCACCATCCGGGCGAGCAGGGCTCCCGCCAGCGATCAGACCGTGAGACGCCGTCCCAGGGGGTGGACCACGTGTCGTACGATCGCAGGCGACCATCCCGAGCGGCCGAGTGACGTGGCACGTCGACGCCGCAGCAACCCGCGGGCAGGTCGGGACGGACTGGTCCGGACCGGCATGCCCGGTGCAGGGTGCTACCGCCACGACCGATGGAGGAGTACCGATGAGCATCCAGGCTCGGCCGGCCGACGGATACGCCGGCGACATCACCCCCCAGCAGGCCTGGGACCTGCTCGCCACGGACCCGGGCGCCACGATCGTGGACGTCCGCACCGAGGGCGAGTGGCGCGCGATCGGCGTGCCGGACGCGTCCTCACTGGACAAGCGGGCCGTCTACGCCCAGTGGGTCACGGCCGACGGCCGTCCCAACCCCGCCTTTCTCGCCGAGCTCCGTGACGCGGGCGTCACGGACGGCCCCGTGATCTTCCTGTGCCGATCCGGCCAGCGCTCGATCGGTGCCGCGCGGCTCGCGACAGCGACCGGGATCGGCCCGTCGTACAACGTGCTCGAGGGCTTCGAGGGCGCACCGGGCCCCGACGGCGTCCGGAACCGTGAGGGCTGGAAGGTGGCGGGCCTTCCCTGGCTCTCCACGCTCGAGGCGCACGCCGACGGGGGCGGCAAGTGAGCGTCACCGGCGCCGCCGCGCCCGGCGAGGTCCCCGGCGGCTCGGGCCGCAAGCCGCTGCCCCGCAACGTCCGGCCGGCGACGCTCGCCGTCCGCGGCGGGCATGCCCGGACCGAGTACCAGGAGACGGGCGAGGCGCTGTTCCTCACCCAGGGTTACACCTACGACCAGGCGGCCGACGCCGAGGCGGCGTTCTCGGGCGACCTCGACCGGTTCATCTACTCGCGCTACGGCAACCCGACCGTGCACACGTTCGAGGAGCGGCTCCGCCTGCTCGAGGGCGCCGAGGCCTGCTACGCCACCGCGAGCGGGATGTCGGCGGTGTTCACCTCCCTCGCCGCGCTGGTGCAGAGCGGCTCGCGGATCGTCACGGCGCGGGCCCTCTTCGGGTCGACGGTCGTGATCTTCGACGAGATCTTCGCCAAGTGGGGGGTGCGCACCGACTACGTGGACGGGCACGTGCTGTCCCAGTGGGAGGAGGCACTCTCCACGCCGGCGGACGTGGTGTTCTTCGAGACGCCGTCCAACCCGATGCAGGACATCGTGGACGTGCCTGCCGTCGTGGCGCTGGCTCGCGCCGCGGGTGCGACCGTGGTGCTCGACAACGTCTTCGCCACCCCCCTGCTCCAGCAGCCGCTCGAGCTCGGAGCCGACGTGGTGGTCTACTCCGCGACCAAGCACATCGACGGGCAGGGACGCGTGCTCGGCGGGGCGATCCTCGGGTCCGACGAGTACATCAACGGGCCGGTCCAGACCTTCATCCGCAACACCGGGCCGTCGCTGTCCCCGTTCAACGCGTGGACGCTGCTCAAGGGCCTCGAGACGCTGCCGGTGCGGGTCGCGGCGCAGACCGCGAGCGCCCTGCACCTCGCCACCGCGCTCGAGACGCTGCCCGGTGTGAGGTCGGTGCGTTACCCGTTCCTGGCGTCGCACCCGCAGGCCGACCTCGCCCGAGCGCAGATGACCGGCGGCGGGACGGTCGTGACGTTCGACCTCGCGGTGCCCGACGGCGCCGACCCCGAGGCCGCGAAGAAGCGAGCGTTCGCCTTCCTCGACGCGCTGCAGATCGTCGACATCTCGAACAACCTGGGCGACGCGAAGTCCCTGATCACCCACCCGGCGACCACGACGCACCGCAAGCTCGGTGCGGCAGGGCGCGCCGCCGTGGGCATCTCCGAGACCACCGTGCGGCTCTCCGTGGGCCTGGAGGACCCGGCCGACCTGATCGAGGACCTGGAGCAGGCGCTCAGGGCGTGAGGCCGGCACCTACCGGGAACTCGCCCGTCGGCTCGCCGGCCGGGTCGACCCTCTGCGGCCAGGCGACCGGGAGCCTGCCGGTGAACGGGACCGCGCCGTAGAGGGGGTCTGCCACGCCCGCGCCCTCGGTGCCGGGGAGCCAGGCGGCGACGACCGCGTCGGCCACCCGGAGGTCGACCGCTTGCGGCCGGCCTGAGACCACGACGACGACGCAGGTGGGCACCACGTCACAGACCTGCTGCACGACGTCGGCGTCGCCCGGCTGGAGCTCCAGCGACTTGGTCTCCCGGAACACGCCCGCGTCGGACTGGTCCCAGGCCCAGGACGGTCCGCCCACGTCGCCGTACGACCCTGCGTAGGGCGTCTCGCCCACCACGACGACGCCCACGTCGTGCCCCGTGGCGGGCGCGGAGGCGTCCGCGCTGAACGTGGCGTCCGGGTCCAGCTCGCGTATCCCGTCGAGGATCGTGGAGCCCTGCGTGGGTTCCCCCGACGAGCCCTGCCACGTGACGGTCCAGCCGCCCGCCTGGTTGCCCAGGTCGTCGGCGGAGCGCCCGGCGACGTAGACCCGCTCGCCCGCGTCCAGGGGCAACGTCCCGTCCCGGTCCTGCAGGAGCACCTGGGAGGCGGCCACCGCGTCCCGCGCCTGGGCGCGGTGCTCCGCCGACCCGACGACGGCGAGCTGCGACCGGTCCGCGAAGGGCGCCTCGAACAGGCCGAGGTCGACCTTCGCCGTGAGCACCGTGGACACCGCCTCGTCGAGACGGGCCGCGGGCACCTCGCCCGACCGGACCGCCGCGACCAGTGCTGCCCACCCGCCGGCGTGCTGCTCCGGGTCCTCGCCCGCGAGCGCGAGCGCCTCACCGAGCCCCTCGGTCACGGGGTCGCTCGCTGCGTCCGCGAGCCGCGCGGCACGGCCCCGGTCGGCACCGAACCGCGTGTACGCGTCGCCGGACCGGACGTCGGTGAGCGGCTCGGTCTGCGGCGCCCGGACCCAGGTCACCCCGGTGGCCCGGGCCTCGTCGCGGACCAGCTGCGCGAGCCCGCGCACGAGGGCCGGGTCGTCGGTGGCCGCCAGGCCGAGCCGGTGCGGCACGAGCGTGGCGCCGGGCAGGCTGTCGTGCCCGTGCACACCGTCGATCCCTACGAGGAGCGGGACCTGGAGACGGGTCGCGAGTGCGCGGAGCTGGAGGTCGTCGGCCATGTCGGCCCACGCCTCGGCGGTGTTGCGGGCCGGCGCCGAGCCAGGGTTCGCGACCACCACGCCGAGCCCTCGCTCGGTGATCACTTCCGGGCGGCTCGTGGCGTCGCTCCGCTCGACCTGGACCAGCTGGCCCACCTTCTCGTCGAGGGTCATGCGGGACAGGAGGTCGGCGACGCGCTCTCCCGTCGGCAGGGTGGGGTCGAGGTAGGGCAGTCCGTGAGCGCCTATGACGATGGTCGGCGTGGTACCGACCCGGGCACCCAGGGACGACAGCGTGAGGGGAACGGTCTCGGCGGTCTCCTGCTCCGGCGTGGTGCGCGTGCTCACCTCGACGGTCCGTTCGGCGCCCGACGGGGCGCCTGCCGGGAACGTCACCGTGCCGCGCGCGATCTCGTAGTCCGCGGCCGGCGCCGCCGTACCCTGCCCTGTGGCCCAGGCGACGGTCACCGGGCGGGCGAGCGCGGCGCCGTCGGACACCTCGACCCGGAGCGTCACGCGCGCGGACTCGCCGTCCTCCGCGAGGACCACCGGAGCGTTCGCGCCGACCACCACGTCCGTGACGTGGCCGGTGGGCCGGGGCGCCTGGGCCGACGACGGCTCTGCCGCGCCCACGGACGCGACGGCCGGGGCCGCCGTGGTCACGAGCAGGGGGACGACGCCGCAGACCGCAGCCAGGGCGAGCAGCCGGGCACGCCGGACGGCGCCCCGCCGCGGTGACGCCGGACGGCGCCGCCTGCCACCGAATGTGTCGGACATCTGCGGATTTCCCCTTAACCCTGGTGGGATCCTGCCGCATCGATCACACACCGGGTGGGGCGGCTGCACAACCCCTGACGCGCGGCCGGACCCGGCCAGGGCCGCTGACCTGCTCGTACAGTGGGCGCCATGTCGCCCGTCGTCACCGCGCTCCGCGCGGAGAACCCCGGCCCGATGACCCTCGACGGCACGCGGTCGTACGTGCTGCGTGCGCCTGGTTCGACGGGTGCCGTCGTCGTGGACCCCGGGCCCGACGACGCCGCTCACCTCGGCCGCCTGGCCGCCGCCGGGCCGGTCGAGCTGGTTCTCGTCACCCACCGGCACGCCGACCACACGGCCGGTTCGCCCGGCCTCCACGCCCGGACCGGCGCCCCGGTGCGGGCGGCCGACCCCGCGCACTGCCACGGCGGCTCGCCCCTCACGGGCGGCGAGGTTGTCGAGGCGGCAGGCCTCCGCATCGAGGTCGTGGCGACTCCGGGACACACCGCCGACTCCGTGTGCCTGGTGGTGAGCGCGCCGGGCCTGGCGCCCGTGGTCCTCACCGGCGACACGGTGCTGGGCCGGGGAACCACCGTGATCGCCGAGCCGGACGGCTCCCTCCGGCAGTACCTCGCGAGCCTCGACCTTCTGGAGCACCTCGCGGACGAGCTCGCCGCACGGGACGAGGTCCCGGCGTCGAGCACCCTGGCGTTCCCGGGCCACGGGGAGCCGCTGCCCGACCTCGCCGCCGCTGTCCGTGCGTACCGCGCCCACCGCCTGGAGCGCCTGGACCAGGTCCGTGCGGCGCTCGACAGCCTCGCCCTGCCCGACGACGGCGGAGCGCGCCCCTCCCCGGACGTCACCGACGCGGTGGTCGGGCTGGTCTACGCGGACGTGGACCCGTCCGTGCTCCCCGCGGCCCGCCAGACGGTCCGGGCCCAGCTCGAGTACCTGTCGGAGGCCTGAACCTCGGCGGCGGTGTCGGTGGCGCGTGGCATCATCGGTCGGCATGGACGACTCCCTCGTGCTGCCGCCGTTCGACGTGACCCGGGCGGCGATCGGCCAGATCGAGGCTCTGGGCGGAGCCGTTCGCCTCACCGTGGAGGACGGCGGCTGCTGCGGGCTGACCTATCACTTCACAGATGCCCCAGGTTCGGACGGGGACGAGCGCTTCGGCTGCCCGGGCGCCGAGCTGTACGTCTCAGCGCCGGCGGTCGAGGTGCTCCAGGGCGCACGGCTGGACTGGTCCGGCCGCATCAAGCCGCCCCGGTTCCGCGTCCTCGCGAACCCGAACACCCCGCTGCGGTGCCCGTGCAACCGGTCGTTCGGCAAGGAGTGGCCGGGTCGCGGCCAGCCCGGCTGCCGGGCCGCGACGCCCATGCCCTGGGACGCGTGATCGCGGCCGAGGCCGCCGGAGGCCCTCAGCGGCCGAGCGCCTTGCCCAGGAACAGGCCGAACGGGTCGTCCTCCGGGCCGTACGGCGGGAAGGGCAGCACAGGCCGGAAACCGAGAGCGAGGTAGAGCCGCAGGGCCTCGGGCTGGCGGATGCCGGTCTCGAGCAGCAGCTCGTCCGCACCGAGCCCGAGCGCTGCGTCCTCCAGCGCCGCCAGGAGCGCCCAGGCAACGCCGGCGCGCCGGGCACGCTCGCGGACGAAGACCGTCCTGACCTCGAACGCCGACCCGACGAGCGCCGGACGCAGCGACCCGCAGCCCACGGGCTCGCCGTCGCGGTAGGCCACCAGGGTCAGTACGACCCGCTCGCCCATCCGGGGGTCGACGCCCTCGAAGCCGCCGCGCACCGCGACGTGCCCGGCCACCTCGGGATAGCGCTCCAGGTTGAACGCCAGCATCTCGCGCCGCAGCGCGGCGGCGTGCTCGTGGTCCCATGCGACCGGACGCAGGTCGAGGACCGCGGGCTCGGGCAAGGCCGCGGGCGCAGCCCCCGCGGAGGCGGCCCCCGCACGCTCGGGCACCGCCTTGCCGAAGCAGCGGGACCCCGTCTCCTGCGCGTACACGCCGAAGCGCTCGATCGGGAGGTACCCCATCGACAGGTAGAGCCCGATCGCCTCGACCTGGAGCGTGCCGCACTCGAGCACGAGGTCGCGCAGACCGGCCTCCACGGCCGCCGTCTCGACCGCCGCCAGCACGCGCCGGGAGAGCCCGCGCCCGCGGAACGACGGAGCCACGTACATGCGCTTCACCTCGCCGGTCGCCGACGGGTGCACCCCGCCACGGCCGTCGGGCAGGCCTGACATGTCACGCACGGAACCGCAGGCGGCAGCCTCGCCGTCGACGCGCACCAGGACGGTCGCCGTCACCGTCGACGGGTCGACCTGGTCTCGCGAGAGGTCGGCCTCAGCGGGCTCGTCCGCCCCGTCCGCCTCGTCCGGGTGGCCGTAGAGCACGGCGAGCTCCGCCTGCTGCAGGTCGCGCAGCCGCGCCGCCTCCGGGTCGTCCCAACGGACGACCGTCACCGCGACGGCACGCGAGGCGAGCGGCACGCGAGAGGCGAGGGGTGCACCGGAGGTGACCACGGCGGCGCCGTCGGGCAGCGGCGAGGCCGGGACCCGCTCGCCGGGGCCCGGCCTCAAGGACTGTTGTGTCACGCGCTGACGAGCGAGGCCAGGACGGACGTGAAGAAGGTGAGGCCGTCGGTGCCCGCGCGCGGGCCCTCGGCCCCCGCCGGACCGAAGCCGGCCTCGACCGCGTGCTCGGGGTGCGGCATGAGGCCCACCACGTTGCCGCGAGCGTTGCTGATGCCCGCGATGTCGCGGCGCGAACCGTTCGGGTTCCAGCCGTCGTACCGGAAGACGACGCGGCCTTCGCCCTCGAGCTCGTCGAGGACGTGCTCGTCGGCGACGAACTGGCCGTCCTGGTTCTTCAGCGGGATCGTGATGCGCTGCCCCGCCTCGAACTGGTTGGTCCAGGCGGTGGACGCGTTCTCCACCACGAGGGACTGCTCGCGGCAGACGAAGTGCAGGTGGTCGTTCTTCACCATCGACCCGGGCAGCAGGTGCGCCTCGGTGAGGATCTGGAAGCCGTTGCAGATGCCGAGCACCGGCATACCGCCGTTCGCGGCGTCCACCACGGCCGACATGGCGGGAGCGAAGCGGCTGATCGCCCCGGCCCGCAGGTAGTCGCCGTAGGAGAAGCCGCCGGGGAGCACCACTGCGTCGACGCCCTGGAGGTCGGCGTCGGCGTGCCACAGCGCGACCGCCTCCGCGCCGGCGAGGCGCACGGCACGGGCCGCGTCCCGGTCGTCGAGCGTGCCGGGGAACGTGATGACGCCGATGCGGGCGCCGGTCAGCGCGGTCACGCCGGCACCTCGGTGGCGTCCACCACGCTCACGACGTCCTCGATGACCGGGTTGGAGAGCAGCGTCTCCGCGGCCTCCTGGGCGGCCGCGAGGATCTCCGGCGTGACGTCGCCGTCCACCTCGAGCTCGAACCGCTTGCCCTGCCGGACGCTCGTGAACTGCGTGAAGCCGAGGCGCGGCAGCGCACCGACCACGGCCTTGCCCTGGGGGTCCAGGATCTCGGGCTTGGGCATGACCTCGACGACGACGCGTCCCACAGGGGCTCCTCGGGAGATGACGGGGGTTCCTGGCCGAGTTTACCCGGCCGCGTGACACCCCGGACCTCTCGTCCGCCGCCCGCCGGCTGAGAGGAAGTTGGTCATCGCCGGTAACGCGGACGTGCGCCCGAGGAAACCATGGTGTTGCACAGTCGAGTGAGGACCACGGGCCGGTGCCATCACCGCCGAGGATGCCGCCCACTCGACCGGAGGTTGCCCCCATGCCTTATGTGAAGCCGAAGGACCTCGTCACCCGCATGATCGACGCGGGTGAGGCAAAGGTCTTCATGTCCACGCGGGACACGCTGATCCGCTCGTACATGGGCGCCGCCTTGCTGACGATCGCCGCCGCCTTCGCGGTGACGGTGTCGGTCCGGGCGGAGAACCCGCTGCTCGGGGCCGTGCTGTTCCCCGTCGGGTTCTGCATGCTGTACCTGCTCGGCTACGACCTGCTCACGGGAGTCTTCACGCTCGCCCCGCTCGCATGGCTGGACAAGCGCCCGGGCGTCACGATCCGAGGCGTGCTCCGCAACTGGGGCCTCGTCTTCGTGGGCAACTTCGCCGGCGCCTTCACCGTGGCCGTGCTCATGGCCATCTACTTCACGTACGGGTTCTCGGTGGAGCCTGACGCGGTGGGCCAGGCCATCGGGGTCATCGGCGAGGGGCGCACCGTGGGCTACGCCGACCACGGCGCCGCCGGGATGCTCACCCTGTTCGTGCGCGCGGTCCTGTGCAACTGGATGGTGTCCACAGGTGTGGTGCTGGCCATGGTGTCGGAGAGCGTGTGGGGCAAGATCGTCTCGATGTGGATGCCCATCATGCTGTTCTTCTACATGGGCTTCGAGCACTCGATCGTGAACATGTTCCTGTTCCCGTCGGGCCTCCTGCTCGGCGGCGACTTCACGATCATGGACTACCTCGTGTGGAACGAGATCCCCACGGTGATCGGCAACCTCGTGGGCGGGCTGACCTTCGTCGGCCTCATGCTCTACGCAACGCACGGCAAGACGGCCCCGAGCCGCCGGGCCGCTGCCGCCGCGGGCGCCGCGGACGCCGAGGCCCCCGCGGAGGAGACCAAGGACCTGGTCTCGGCCGAGAGCCGCTGAACCCGGCACAGCGCGCCGGGCCCGGGACCGATCCCGGGCCCGATGGCGTCGGTCGACCTGGACTTCCTGTTCAGCGAGGGCGATCCCGTCCGGCGCGGGTTGTCAGAAGCTCCCCGGTGAATGCACCGGGGAGCTTCTGACACCTCGAGGGTCAGCTGCAGGCGACCGCCAGGGCCGACGGCGCGGCACCGTTGGCCGTGAAGCCGTAGGTCGCCGAGGCGCCCGGGCCGATATTGCCGTTCCATGCCGCGTTCTTGACCGTCACGGTGTTACCGGAGACGGTGTGCGTGGCGCTCCACAGGCTGCCGATCGTGGTGCCGGCCGGCAGCGTGAACTGGTTGGTCCAGCCGCTCTTCGCCACGGTCGAGGCCACGGTGACCTCGGCCTGGAACCCGCCCTGCCACGCGTTCAGCACCTTGAACGTCGCGGTGCAGGCGCCCGGCGGCGGGCTCGACGGTCCGGACGCCGTCGTGGCCGAGACCGCCGCGGAGAACGCCGACACGTTGCCGGCGGCGTCCTTGGCCCGGACCCGGAACTGGTACGCCGTGGCGGGGGTCAGCCCGGTCACGGTGGCCGAGGCAGTGGTCGAGGAAGCCACCACGGCACCCGCCGCGTTCACCACGTCGTACCCGGTGACCCGGACGTTGTCGGTGGACGCGGTCCAGGCCAGGGAGACGGACGAGGTGGTGGTGCCGGAGACGGTCACGGCCGACGGTGCGCCGGGCGCCGTCGTGTCCGGCGTCGGCGTGGGGCCGCCGCCCAGGTCGGCCACCGAGATGCCCGTCGTGGAACCGGTGCCGCCGAGCGGGACCTGGTGGTCGAGCGACACGAACTTGCCGCCCTCCGCCCACAGGGCCGGCTTCAGGAGCGTGTACTTCTCCTCGTCCCAGGTGGCCCAGTCGTTGTTCAGGAGGCCGCCGGTGTCACCCGAGTTCGGGTTGATGCACCAGAAGGTGTGGTGCAGCTCGTAGTCGACGATGGCGTCACGCATGGCGAGCATCCACTTCTCGTTCGCACCGCCGTCCATGAAGCCGCCCCACTCGCCGATGAGCAGCGGGGACGTGTCCTCCTTGTGGAGGTACAGCCAGTTCGGGTCCCACACGTCGCGCTCGACGGTGGCACGCGACCAGTCGCCCTGGAACCAGGGCTGCTGGAACACGGCGGGGCCGTAGTCGTGCGGCGAGTAGACGAGCTGGTCCTGGTTGGCCCCCAGGTTGACGGGGAACTCCCGCGCACCGCGCAGGTTGCCGCCCCACCAGTTGGAGTAGAAGTCGGTGGGCGTCGTGGAGGTCCACGACTTGCCCTCGCGCGGGTAGACCTCGATGCCCTCGACGAAGATCAGCAGGTTCGGGTTGATCGCGAGGATGCGACGGCCCGCCGTCTCGGCGACGTGCTTGAAGTTGTCGGCGTCGGTCGAGCCGTCCCACTTCGCGCGCAGGGTCTCGTTCGCCTTGCCGTGCGGCTCGTTCTTGAGGTCGGCGCCGATGATGGTGTCGTTGTTGCGGTACTCGGTCGCCACCCACTCCCACGCCTGGTAGAACTCCTCGGTCGTGACGCCGACAGAGTCGTTCCACCACACCGGGTAGATGTGGCCGGAGTTGTCGGCGGCCGCGGAGTGCACGTCCACGACCACCTTGATGCCGAACCGCTCGCAGAGCGTCAGGAAGTAGTCGAAGACCTCCTTGCTGTCCATGCCGGCCAGCTCGGGGTTCGCATAGGTGTTGACGTTCGGGGCGGTCGCCTGCCCGGCCTTCCACTCCAGCAGGAGCGTGGTCGAGATCGGCACCCGCACCACGTTGATGCCGCGCTGCGCCATCTGCCGCGTGATGTTGGTGATGTTCCCCGACCAGAGGCCGTGGAACACGCGCTCGCTCGCGTTGAAGCCGAACCAGTTGGCGCCGGTCAGCCACACCGGGGTGCCGTCCGCGTCGACGATCTGGTTGCCGTCGGTGTGCAGCCAGTCGTCGCCGTCGGTGGCGGGGGCAGCCGCCGCAGGAGCGGCGGCGAGAGTCGTCGACACCGTCGCGGCCGGCACGGCCAGCCCTGCCGAGGCGACCAGGGCGGCGCCCAGCGCCGCGATGCCACGGAGGCCGCGGCGCCGTCGGGCAGCGGGGACCGCTGCCGAATCGATACGTGGGGTACGAGGTCTCACCTGAGTTCTTTCCTTCCATGGGGCCGGCGGGGCGCGCGGGGGCGGACCTCGCCGCTCAGTCGAGCGCCGGGGTAGCGCCGCCCTGGTGGGCGGTGCTACCCCGGCGCAGGGGTGGTGCTTACGAGCAGGTACGGGAGCCGGCGGCCGGCACGGTGCCGGAACCGATGAACCCGAACGTGGTGCTCGCGCCGGCGCCGAGGCTGCCGTTCCAGGCCGCGTTGGACGCGTTCTGGCCGGACAGCGTGGCGCTCCAGATCTGGCTCGGCGTGGTGCCGAGCGCGACCGTCCAGCGGGTGATGGCCGACGTGCCGGCCGTCACGGTGACCTCGGCCTGGTAGCCGCCCTGCCACGAGTTCACGATCCGCAGCGAGGCCGAGCAGGTGCCCGGGTTGGTGGTGCCGCCCGAGGTCGTCGCGGTGACTGCCGCCGAGAAGGCGGAGAGGTTGCCCGCGGCGTCCTTGGCCCGGACCCGGAACTGGTAGGCGGTGTTCGCCGTCAGGCCGGAGACGGTCGCCGAGGTGCTCGTCGAGGTCGCGACCACGGCGCCCGCGGCGTTGACCACGTCGTAGCCGGTGACGCCCACGTTGTCCGTGGAGGCTGCCCAGCTCAGTGCCACCGAGGAGGACGTGACGGTGCCGGCCGTCAGGCCCGAGGGGACCGTCGGGGCCTGGGTGTCGCCGGTGGTGCCGCCCGAGGTCGTCGCGGAGACTGCCGCCGAGAAGGCGGAGACGTTGCCCGCGGCGTCCTTGGCCCGGACCCGGAACTGGTAGGCGGTGTTCGCCGTCAGGCCCGAGACGGTCGCCGAGGTGCTCGTCGAGGTCGCCACGACGGTGCCCGCGGCGTTGACGACGTCGTAGCCCGTGACTCCCACGTTGTCCGTGGAGGCGACCCAGGTCAGAGCCACCGAGGAAGCGGTCACAGCGCCGGCCGTCAGGCCCGAGGGGACCGTCGGGGCCTGCGTGTCGCCGGCGCCGGCGGTGGTGGTGGCCGAGACCGCCGTGGAGAAGCCGGACGTGTTGCCCGCGGCGTCCTTGGCCCGGACCCGGAACTGGTAGGCCGTGCTCGGCGTGAGGCCGGAGACGGTCGCCGAGGCGCTCGTCGAGGTCGCCACCACGGTGCCCGCGGCGTTGACGACGTCGTAGCCGGTGACGCCCACGTTGTCCGTGGAGGCCGTCCAGCTCAGAGCCACCGACGAGGACGTGACGGTGCCGGCCGTCAGGCCCGAGGGCACCGACGGGGCCTGCGTGTCGCCGCCGGTACCGCCACCGATCACCGGGTACGCGTTCTGCACGAGCATGGCGAACTGGTTGTGGAACCAGTGGCCCGAGAGCGGCGCACCGGGGAGCGCCCCGGTCAGGTTGCCGCCGAGCACAGAGGTGGAGTACGTCGGGTCGCACATGCGGTCCAGGCGCTTGCCCTCGTCGTTCGGGATCTCCGTGGAGGAGCCGTCCGACTCACCCGGGGGCTTGACCCACACGAAGGCGTCGAGGTGCGAGGCGGTGTAGCCGCTCGGGGCGACCGTGGGACGCTCGCCGATGCCGGCGCCGGACGGGTTGCACCACGCGCCGCGGTGCGTGCGACGGTCCACGCGGGACTGGTCGACGTAGGTGTCGATGTTCGTCGAGGTGCTCACCGCGGTGGGCCGGGCGGAGCCGCCCCAGCCGTTGCGGGAGGTGTCGATGAGCATGCCGAGGCTCGCGGGAGCGCCCTTGCTGACCATCAGCGAGTGCAGACGCGCCGTCCAGTCGCTCTCGTCGAAGTTCGGGTTCCACTCGAACCACTTCGCCTGACGCGTGAACGAGCCGCCGATCTGCAGGCCCGGGTCGGTCAGGAACGGCTCGACCAGGGGCGTCGAGTTGGCAGTGTTGGTCACGAAGCCCGACACGGCGTTCCAGCCGTAGGTGGAGCCCTCGATGACGCTCTCGAACTCGGTGGCCGCCTTGGTGGCGTTGTCGTCCCAGCCCAGCCAGCCCGCGTGGGCGGCATCGATGTAGCTGTAGACGTTGCCGACCTCGTAGAGCTTGGTCAGCGCGTACTGCACGCCCTCGCGGTAGTACGGCGCCGAGACGCTGCAGTCGGGGTCGGACATGTTGGTGACCATGTTCGGCAGCGAGTCGGGCTCGATCGTCGCGACGAAGCGGATGCCCTCGTACTCGGGCTGGTTGAGCAGCGCCGCGATCGGGTCGATGTACTCGGTCTTGTACCGCTGCATGCCCGCGGCGGTCGGGGGGAGCTCCCCGTTCGAGGCGAGGGCGAAGCAGTCACGACCGGGCAGGTCGTAGATGACGATGTTGAAGACGAGCGGCGTCGAGCCCTGCTTCTGCGCGAGGGCCTGGTCGAGGTGCCATTCGAGACCGTGCTGCCGGTCGGTGCCGTTGATGGCAGCGATCCGGTCCATCCACACGGAGGTCGGGCTGTTCTTGATCGCACGCATCTTCGCGGCGAGCGCGGGATCGCTGCCGGCGACCTGCGTCGCCGACGCCTCGACGGTGGCCTGCCAGTCCGGGTTGATGTACTGGGTGGCCCCGACGAACGGATTGTCGACCAGCGCCGCCGCTGCAGGCGCTGCTGTCACGACCGTGACGATCGCGGGGGCCGCGATGGCCACCGCTGCTGCGAAGGCTGCCACCCCCTTCCGCGCCCGGACACCGCCGGAGCGGCTCGTTGCTGTTACCACTTTGACCTCCACAGGTCGTACTGGGCGCCGCCCCTCGCCGGCATCCGCCGGCGCGGGCGCGCGCACCGCAGCAGGCCTTTCTGCAGCGGCAGGACGCACGTTTGCACGCTGCTTGACCCGGGTGACACCTGGTTAATCGATTAGGGCAACCAAGCGTCAGGAGGGTGGAGGGGCGGTCGAGCCCCTGACCACGAGGTTCCCTACGGCCACGGTCCCGTTGCCCGGCGCCGTCGGCGCGCCCCGCGCGGGCGTGTCACCGCCGAGGACGTCCAGCAGGGCGGCGCCGACGGCCAGCCCGAGCTCACGGACCGGGAAGGGTACGGCCGTGAGCGAGGGGGTGGTCAGGTGGCAGGCAGCAGCGTCGGTCCCGGCGACCACCGAGAGGTCCCACGGCACCGAGAGCCCCAGCCGGCGGGCGACGTCGAGCACGACGCCCGCGGTGGCGTCGTCGTCGGTCACGATCGCCGTGGGCCGGTCGGGTCCGGAGAGGAGCGGGCGCACGGCGGCCGCCGCCTTGTCCGCCCCCTCGCCCGCCACCGTCCGGAGCGAGGCACCGCGCTCACCCAGGGCCGCGCGGAGGGCCGCGGTGCGGCGCCGGGGCGCGAGCAGCTCCTCCGACCCTGCCAGCATGGCGACCCGGGTATGGCCGAGATCGGCCAGGAAGGACCCGAGCCGGGCGAAGGCCGCGGCGTCGTCGAGGCTGACGTGCCGCCAGCCGGGTGGCGAGACGCCGGGCACCTCGCCCACCACCACGGCGGGCGCGTTGAGGCGGCGCAGGGCGGCGAGCCGGGCGTCGTCGGACCGGGCGTGGGGGACCACGAACGCGGCGTACCGCCGCTCCGTCCACCAGGTCTCCATGAGGGTCGCGGCGCCGGCGACCGTAGGCGCCACGTGGACGGCGAGCGTTGGACCGTCCACGCCGAGGGCCTCCTGCGCGCCGACCACGAGGTCGAGCGCGGAGGCGGCCCGGGCGCCGTTGCGCCCGTCGTGCACCAGGACGAGGCCCGCGGCGGCTGGGCCGCTGCGGAGCGAGCGCGCCGCCGTGGCGGGACGCCAGCCCAGCTCGTCCGCGACGCGCAGGACGCGTTCGCGGGTCGAGGCGGAGACTCCCGGCCGGCCGTTGAGCGCGTACGAGACGACGGCCGTCGAGACGCCCGCCGCTCGTGCGACGTCGACGATGGTGGGGCGCCGGTCTGGGCGCGTAGTATGTGGATGTACCGGATCATTCGGTCGCGACGATGAGACCATGATCCCGTAGCATGCACCCTCGGAAGAATCTTTGCACGACGTCGACGGGGACGGGTGTACGGGCATGGCTTCAGGAAAGCGGAGGTATACCGTCGGGGTTCTCTCCCCGGTGGTCGGTGGACACTACTTCGGTCGGATGCTCGCGGGGATCGCCAGAGCGGTCCGCGCGGACGGGCATCGCGTCATCGCGGTGCAGACGTATCCGGCCGATCTGGAACGCGAGCAGTTCCCCGAACGGCCCCCACAGGGCGTCCAGGTCGGCCTCGACATGGTGGACGGCCTGATCGTCATCACCTCCGCGGTGGACGGCGACACGCTGGCCCGGCTCCAGGGGCGCGGCACGCCGCTCGTCCTGGTGAGCGAGCGCGCGGACGGGATCACGGCTCCGGTGGTCACACCGGACAACTCCGGCGGCACCCGGGCGGCGGTGGAGCACCTCCTGGGCCACGGCCACCGCCAGATCGGGTTCCTCGGCAGCCTGCGGCAGTCGGACATCCTGGAGCGGTACGAGGCCTACCGCCTCACGCTGCTGGAGCACGGCATCGAGCCGCAGCCGGAGTGGTTCTACGGCACGGCCGACAACCAGGAGGCCTCCGGCAGCGCCGCAGGCCGGGCGGCCATGGCCGCCGGCCTGCCGACCACGGCCACGCTCGCCGCGACCGACCGCAACGCCGTGGGCTTCGTGCGGGCTCTCCAGGCCAAGGGCCTCCTGCTCCCCCGGGACCAGGCGCTCGTGGGCTTCGACCACTCCGACGGCGGGGCGCGGCTCCGGCCACGGCTGGCGTCGGTGGACCCGCACCACGACCGCGTCGGCGAGCTCGCGGTCACGGTGCTGCTCGCCCAGATCCGGGGCGAGCGGGTTCCCGGGCAGCACCTCTCCCAGACCACCCTCGTGACCCGCGAGTCCTGCGGCTGCCTCGACGGCTGCGCGGGCGCGGTCGTCTCGGGCGTGCCGCACCAGCCCGGGCTGTCCGCCTGGCAGCGGCTCGGTGACGTCGCGGCCGCCGTCTTCGACGGCGCCGATGCCACGCTCGGCGGCGGCGCTCCGGCGCTCGACCACTGGATGCGCGGCGTCCAGCGGATCTTCCGCGCCGCGGCCGGCCTGGGCCAGCGACCAGGACGGGAGGCGCTGTCGTCGCTCTCGGAGAGCACGCGCGCCCTCCGGCCGCACCCCGAGGCGCTGGAGCAGCTGGTGCCCGCGCTCCGCGCGGTTGAGGACGAGTTCGCCGAGCAGGTCCGACGGCGACGCGACGCGCCGCCCGCCACCACCGGCGCCATCCCTGTGGTTCCCCCGCCCGGCGCGTCGCAGGCGACGCACCGGCCTGCCGTCCCCTCCGCGCTCGTCGCGGGCGGCGGCCCGGTGGCCCGCGGACCCGCCCCGGGGCGGCTCAAGCCCGTCGCGAAGCCGCCGACCCGGCCCGAGCGGCTGCGCGCGGTGGCCCGTTCCGGGACGGACGTGCTCGTCGCGGTCGGCGCCGGCTGCACGCAGGCGCTCCTGGCCCGGTCCGGCCAGCTCGAGCGCACGATCGTGGACCAGTACGAGCTCGACCTCGAGCTCCTCCACGCCGACGCCCGGTCCATCCGGTCCCTGCGCTGGCTCCCCCGCGGCCACCGCGGGCCCACCACGCTCGCCCTGTGGACCGACGTGGAGGACGGGGTCGCGACAGAGTCCCGGCCCGGCGAGCCGCAGAACACGAACAACCGCCGGCTGGAGATCGTCGGCACCACCGCCACGTCTCCCCAGGCACGATCCCTCGTGGGCGCTCGGCTGCCTGTGGCAGCGTTCCCACCCCCGGCGCTCGTCGCCGAGGGTCTCGGCGTCACGTTCCTCATCCCGGTGACGTTCGAGCAGAGCGACTGGGGACTGTTCATGACCGGCGGCAGCGTCGACACCCATGCCACCAGCGCGCGGGACAAGTTCGACCACTGGGCCGCTCTCCTCGCCGTCGCCCTCGACCGGGAGGCGCGCCTCGCCTCCCTGCGGCGCCAGCAGGCCGCCCTCGCGGAGGCGGCCGAGCGCGAGAAGTCGCTCGCGCTCGACCTGCGCGCCAGCGCCGAGCGTTACGCCCTCGTCGAGGACGTCGCGCTGGAGGGCACGTGGGACTGGAACATCGCCACGGGCGAGGTCTACTACTCCCGCACCTGGCGGGCGCTCCTCGGCCTCGCCGACGACGAGGTGGGCACCGGCATCGAGGAGTGGACGGGCAGGGTCCACCCGGACGACGTCCGCGAGCTCCAGGTGGCCGTGGCCGCCCAGCTGGCCGGCGCTACCGAGCCCCTCGACCTCGAGCACCGGATGTTCGCGGCGGACGGCCGCGAGGTGTGGGTGCGCTGCCGTGCCACCACCGTGACCGACGACGCCGGGGTGCGCGCCCGCATGGTCGGCGTGCTCATGGACATGTCCGACGCGAAGGCCCGGGAGCGGGCCCTGCGCGGCCGGGCGCTGGCCGACCCCGTGACGGGCCGGGTCCATCCCGAGCTGTTCGCCGACCGGATCGGCCGTGCGGTGGAGCGTGCCCGGCGGGAGTCGGGATTCGACTGCACGGCCCTCGCCGTCGACCTCGACGTCGCGCCGTCCGACATGCTGCTCACCGCCGTGCGGGCAGGGCTCTCCGACGGGGACTCCCTGTCGGTCCGGGGCCGCGTGCTGTTCGTGCTCCTCGACGGGACCGAGCCGGAGGCCCGCGCGAGGCGGGAGCGGGGGGTGCGCGCCGTCGTCGGCCAGGAGGCGTGCTGCGCGTCGGTGAGCTCGCTGCGGCGGTACGCCGACGGGGCGCTCGTGCTGCGGGAGCTGCGGACCGCGCTCGCCCGGGAGCGGGCGCAGACGGCGCGGGAGCCGAGCCGGGACGGGGACGCGCCGCGGTAGCGGGTTCGCCCGCTACCGCGGCTACGGCACCGCGAGGTCAGGCGGGGACCGTCACCTCGCCCGCGGCCGCCCTGGCCGCGATGTCCGTGCGGTGGTGCGACCCGGGCAGCGAGATGAGGTCGACGCCTGCGTACGCGGCGCGGCGGGCCTCAGCCAGGCCCTCGCCCAGCGCCGTGACCGACAGGACGCGGCCCCCCGAGCTGAGCAGGGCGCCGTCGTCGGACAGCGCGGTGCCCGCGTGCAGCACGTGGACGCCCGCGAGGGCGCCGGCCGCCTCGGTACCGGTGATCACGTCGCCGTTGCGGACCGCGCCGGGGTAGCCGTGCGAGGCGACGACGACGGTGACGGCCGACTCGTCGCGCCAGCGGAGCGGCTCGAGCGCGGCGAGCTCGCCGCGGGCCGCCGCGAGCAGCACCGAGGAGAGGGGCGTCACGAGACGGGCGAGGACCGACTGTGTCTCCGGGTCGCCGAAGCGGGCGTTGAACTCGACCACCCGCGTGCCGCGCGACGTCAGGGCGAGGCCCACGTACAGGACGCCCACGAAGGGCGTGCCGCGGCGGGCCATCTCGTCGACCGTGGGCTGCGCGATGCGGGTCACGACCTCCTCGACGAGGCCGGCGGGCGCCCAGGGCAGCGGGCTGTAGGCACCCATGCCTCCGGTGTTGGGGCCCTCGTCCGCGTCGAAGACGCGCTTGAAGTCCTGGGCGGGGGCGAGCGGAACCACCGACGAGCCGTCGCACACGCAGAAGAGGGAGACCTCCGGGCCGTCCAGGTACTCCTCGACCACGACGACCGGGTCCTCGCCGCCCGGGCGAGGGCTGGCGAAGCACGCCTGCGCGTGGTCGAGAGCGGCCTGCCGGTCGGACGTCACGACGACGCCCTTCCCCGCGGCCAGGCCGTCGTCCTTGACCACGTAGGGCGGGCCGAACGCGTCGATCGCCGCCGCCACCTGGTCCACGTCGGTGCAGACGTGAGCCATCGCTGTGGGCACGCCCGCCGAGGCCATGACCTCCTTGGCGAACGCCTTGGAGCCCTCGAGCCGCGCGGCCTCGGCCGACGGGCCGAACACCGGGACGCCCGCCTCGCGCACCGCGTCCCCCACACCGGCGACCAGGGGAGCCTCGGGCCCGATGACGACGAGGTCCGCGCCGACCTCCACGGCCAGCGCCGCCACGGCCGCGCCGTCCAGCGCGTCGACGGCGTGCAGCGTCGCCTCTGCGGCGATGCCGGGGTTCCCGGGCGCGGCGTGGAGCTGGTGCTCCTCGCGGCCGGCCGCGGTCTCCGCGGCCAGGGTGTGGACGATGGCGTGCTCACGGGCACCGGAGCCGACGACGAGGATCTTCACGGCGACAGTCTCTCCCAGGAGGCTCAGCGAGGGTGGATCAGGTCGTGGATCGGGATGATCTGGTCGCGGGCGGGGCCCACGCCGATCGCCGAGATCCGCGTGCCGGACATCTCCTCCAGCGCACGCACGTACCGCTGCGCGTTGACGGGCAGCTCCTCGAACGTGCGAGCGTGCGAGATGTCCTCCCACCAGCCGTCGAACTGCTCGTAGATCGGCTTCGCGTGGTGGAACGCCGTCTGGTCCGTCGGCATCTCGTCGTGGCGGACGCCGTCGACGTCGTACGCCACGCAGACCGGGACCTTCTCCATGCCGGTGAGGATGTCCAGCTTGGTGAGCACCAGGTCCGTGAGGCCGTTGATGCGGGCCGCGTAGCGTGCGATCACCGCGTCGTACCAGCCGCAGCGGCGCGGGCGGCCGGTGGTGACGCCGTACTCGCCGCCCGACTTGCGGAGGAACTCGCCCTTGTCGTCGAAGAGCTCCGTCGGGAACGGGCCCTCGCCCACGCGGGTGGTGTACGCCTTGATGACGCCGATCACGGAGTCCACGCGCGTGGGCCCGATGCCCGAACCCGTCACCGCACCGCCGGCGGTGGCGCTCGACGACGTGACGAACGGGTACGTGCCGTGGTCGATGTCGAGCATCGTGGCCTGGCCGGCCTCGAACAGGACCGTCCGGCCCGCGTCCAGGGCCTTGTTCAGCTCCACCGACGTGTCGGCCACCATGGGGCGCACGCGGTCCGCGTACTTGAGGAGCTCCTCGACCGTCTCGTCCACGGTGATGGCTCGGCGGTTGTAGATCTTCACGAGGAGGTGGTTCTTCTGGTCGAGGGCGCCCTCGACCTTGGCGCGCAGGATCTTCTCGTCGAAGAGGTCCCACATGCGGATGCCGACGCGGTTGATCTTGTCGGCGTACGCCGGCCCGATCCCGCGGCCCGTGGTCCCGATGCGCCGCTTCCCCAGGAAGCGCTCGGTCACCTTGTCGACCGTGCGGTGGTACGGCGCGATGATGTGCGCGCTGCCGGACACCAGCAGGCGCGACGTGTCGACGCCGCGGGCGCTGATCGCGTCCAGCTCCTGGAACAGGACCTCGAGGTCGACGACCACACCGTTGCCGATCACCGGGATCACCCCCGGCGACAGGATGCCCGACGGCAGCAGGTGCAGCGCGTACTTCTCGTTCCCGATCACGACGGTGTGGCCGGCGTTGTTGCCGCCGTTGAACTTGACCACATAGTCGACCCGGGAGCCGAGCAGGTCCGTCGCCTTCCCCTTGCCCTCATCGCCCCACTGGGCACCGACGAGCACCACGCCTGGCATGGATTCCCACCTTCTCGGTTTGCTGAGCCGTTGTGGGAGGCGTCTGTCCGCCGTCCCGGGCCGACCCGAGTTTACCCGGGTGACATCTTGTGGGCGCCGCGCCCCGCTGGGAGGGGGTCAGCGCGCGAGCGCGGCGACCTCGTCGGCGGACGTGCCGGAGTCCACGAGGAACTGCGTGCACCGCTCGTGCTCCGCGGTCTCGCCGACGAGCCGGGCCGCCTCGGCGAGCGCGAGCAGCGCCCGGAGGAAGCCCTGGTTCGGCACGTGGGACGCCGGGACGGGGCCACGACCGCGCCAGCCGGCCCCGCGGAGAGCGTCGAGACCGCGGTGGTAGCCGACCCGGGCGTACGCGTACGCCTCGATGTAGGCGCCGACGCCGCCACCGGCCGCAGCCTCCCCAGCACTGTTGCCCGCACCGAGCGCGCGCTCCGCGAGGACCGCCCACGCGAGCGACGCCGCCGGGGCGTCCGCGGCGACGGCCGCCGGGTCCTCCCCCGCCGCGAGCCGGGCCCGGACCTGCGGGAACGCATCGGGCAACAGTGTCGGCGCGGGCGCTGCCGCGGATCCGGCCAGCAGGTTCTCGTGGGTGCTCATACGGGCATTCTGACAGTCCCCGGCCGTCCCGGCGCCCGGGCTCCGGGACGCGACGGGCAACAGTCCTACCGGGCCGAGGCAACGAATTCACCACTTTGCATCGAGAGTGGGCGATTTTTGCCGCTCGCCCGGTGCGAATGCGCAACAGTCGATACGCTCGCCTCATGATCGAGATCGCGACGTCTCCCACGACGACGACGCTCGTCATCGCCGGCGACCTCGATCTCGCCGAACGCGACCAGTTCCCCGAGATCGCAGCGCGCGTCGTGGGCCTCCGCCGGCAGCTGCTCGTCATCGACATGTGCCGGGTCACCTTCATGGACTCCACGGGCGCGGCGTTCCTCATCTCGCTCGCCGACTCCGGGCGCAAGCGCGGCGGGGCCACGGTGCTGCGCGGGGCGGACGAGCGTGACCTCTTCGTCCTCGAGGTGTGCGGCGCGCTCGAGATGTTCCGCGTCGACGCGGACCACAGGTGCGAGCCGGCCACCCCCGCGTCGGGTTTTCACGTCATCTCCGCCCGTGGGTCGGCGGACGACGACGAGGAGGACAGAAGAGGCGCCTCGTCCGCCTGAGAAAACGATTTACACCGGTGCAGGTGGGAGCGCTACCGTTCGGGTAGCGCGCCGTGGGTCCGGTCAGGTGGCGCGCTGCGGCTGCTGCCGCAGCTTGGCCCACACGAGCTTGCCGGAGCCCGCCGGGCGCCAGCCCCACTCGGCGAGCCGCTCGACGATCTGCATGCCGAACCCGCCGAGCCGGTTCGGGTGACCGTCGGTCGACACGGGCGGCGCCGGGTTCGAGTCCTCGACCTCGATGCGCAGGCCGTCCCCGGTGTCGAAGAGCCGCAGCGAGATGTGGCCCCAGCCGTGCAGCACCCCGTTCGCCACCAGCTCCGACACCACGAGCTCGGCGGCGGCCGACTCGGCGATGCCCCAGGCCTGGCAGGTGCGCAGCACGGCGTGCCGCGCACGGCCGATCGACGACGGCTCGCTCGGCAGGAGCCACCGGCGCCACCGCGGTGACAGGGCCGGCTCGCGGGCGTCGCCCACCGGGTCGGGGATCCGGACCACGACGATCGCCACGTCGTCCTCGGGCGCGTCGGCGAGGCGCGACAGCAGCTCCTCGCCCACCCCGGCGGCGTCGCGCGCCGTGATGGCCGACGCGGTGTCGAGCAGGACCTCCAGCCCGAGCCGCAGGGACCGGTCCCGGCGCTCGATGAGCCCGTCGGTGTAGAAGAGGAGCGTGTCGCCGGGCTGCAGCCCGTGCTCACCGGTGGAGCGCTCGCGCGAGCCGAAGCCGATGAGGGCACCCCCGCCGTCGTCCAGCCGGATGATCTCGCCGTCGCGCAGCAGGAGCGGCGGGAGGTGGCCGGCCCGCGAGTACTGGATGGTCCAGCGACCTTCCTCCTCCTCGCGCCGCAGCGCGGCGTACACCATGCTCGCGGACCGCGGGATGCCCATCCCGGCCACGAGCTGGTCCACACGCTGCAGCACCTCGCCGGGCCGGGAGAGCTCGAACGCGTACGAACGCACCACCGAGCGCAGCTGGCCCATGGTGGCGGCGGCCTCGACGTCGTGCCCCACCACGTCGCCGATGACGATGCCCACGAGCTCCGGGGCGATCTGCAGCACGTCGTACCAGTCGCCGCCCACCTGGGCGTGCTCGGCGTTGGGGGCGTAGTAGGTCCAGACGTCGAGGCCCGCGACGTCCGCCTGCTCCGGGAGCATCGCGCGCTGGAGGGTCTCGGCGAGCCGGTGCTCGCGCGCGTACATCCGGGCGTTGTCGATCGCCGAGCCGGCCCGGCGCGCGACGACCTCCACGACCGAGCGCACCGCCTCGGGCTCGTCCGTGCCGTCGGCGAACATCAGGTCGTCAGCGGTGGGCTCGTGCGGCCAGACGACGAGGACGCCCAGCACCTGCCGGCGCCCGGCGACCCCGTGGACCACGACGGACTGCGGCAGCTCCCCGGTCTCCTCCGCGACGCGGCGCGACAGGTCGCGCTGCAGCCAGCCGGACGCGGAGTAGGGCGCGTGCGCGATGTCGAGGTGCAGCGTCACCGGGCCGTCCAGGACGCCGTCCAGCACGTCCTGCACCGAGTCCACGACCTCGAGGAGCGGGGCGGGCGAGCCGCCCACCACGTCGCCGAGCGCGTCCGTGACGACGCGGCGCTGGCGATGGGCGTGCTGCGCCGGGTCGTCGCCGGGGATGTAGCGGGCGTGCCGCCGCCCCCGGCCGCTCGGCGGAGAGCCGACGTCGATGCCCTCGGCGTGCATGAGCCCGTCGTCGTTCACGTAGAACCCGGCCCAGCGGACCATGGTGCCGAGCAGCTCGCCGATGTCGCGCAACGCGTACGGGTACTCGAGGTCGGTGAGGATCTCGGTGGTCTGGGCGATCAGGTCGAGGTCCTCGCGCTGCTGCCGCTCCAGCTCGAGCGACGCGAGCTGGGTGGCGTGCTGCTCCATGTGGCCGGACACGTCGACGCTGAAGCCGATCCAGTGCGTCACCTTGTCGTCGTGCCCCGCACGCGCCGGCGTGAGCGTCAGCTGCGCCCAGCCGAACCGCCCGCCGCGCAGCGGGCTGCGGATGGTCGCCGCGGCCTCCTGCCCGGACGCGACCACCTCCGTGAGCCGGTCGAGGTCGTCCGGCTCGACGAGCAGCTCGGCGAGCTTGCGCACGCTCTCGCCCGCGAGGTCGGCGAACCGGATGCCCGAGTAGTGCTCGAAGGCGGCGTTGGCCCACAGCATGGGCATCGAGTCCTCGTACGGACCCGTGACGAAGACCGGGATCCCGAGGGTGGACGCGGCTCGCAGGAGGATGTCGCCCACCGAGGGCGGCGTGGCTCGCGGGCTCTGGACATGATGGGTGGAGGGTGTGAGACCGTTGATATCGGTCATACTTTCCTCCAGCCTCTATGCGTTCAGCGTGCCCTGTATCCCAGCAGGTCATTCAACCGTAGATTGGGACAGTCCGAGACACGAACGCGCACGCAATATCATCGGACCGCTCGACCTCGCCCAGGCGCTCTCGGAAGGAGAACCGTGCAGGACGGACCGAACGACGCACCACGCGGGCCGCAGACAGCGACCCCGCAGGAGGTCGCGGCGCACCAGAGCTACCCGGAGATCGGCGATCCCGCCAGCGTGCACGTCATCGTGGGGCGCTCGCGCGCCCGCATCGTGCTGTCTGGGGAGATCGACGCAGACATCGGCGCAGACCTCCACGAGGCCACGGCCGCGGCGGAGGAGTCCCGCCTCCCCGTGGAGATCGACGCCCACCACGTGACCTTCATGGACTCCTCGGGGGTCGCCTTCCTGGCGCGGCTCGCCAGCCGCAGCCCGCACCCGGTGCGGGTGCTGCGCGCGCCGCCCACCGTCCGGTTCCTGCTCGAGGTGACGCGTATCGGCGACCTCCTCGAGATCGTGGACGAGGACCCCGGCTTCGACCTCGACGAGGACGGCCCGCACGCGGCACCGGCCCTCGCGCCGGTCCCGGGCGACGACACGGCCTGAGGCCGGCCGACGACGAGACGGGGCCACCTTCGCTGCGGAAGGTGACCCCGTCTCGTCGTCGGGCAGAGGGCCTGGTCAGGCCATCTTGTTGCCGGCCGAGCGCAGCTGCTGGCAGGCCTCGACGATGCGCGAGGCCATGCCGGCCTCGGCGAGCTTGCCCCAGGCGCGCGGGTCGTAGGCCTTCTTGTTGCCGACCTCGCCGTCGATCTTCAGGACGCCGTCGTAGTTGGTGAACATGTGGCTCACCACGGGACGCGTGAACGCGTACTGCGTGTCGGTGTCGATGTTCATCTTGATGACGCCGTTGTCGACCGCCTCGCCGATCTCCTCGGCCGTGGAGCCCGAGCCACCGTGGAACACGAGGTCGAACGGGTTCTCCTTGCCGATCTGGCCGCCGACGATCTTCTGGATCTCGGCGAGGATCGACGGGCGGAGCTTGACGGCGCCCGGCTTGTACACGCCGTGGACGTTGCCGAACGTGAGGGCCGTCAGGTAGCGGCCCTTCTCGCCGGCGCCCAGGGCCTTGATCGTGGCCAGGCCGTCCTCGGGCGTGGTGTACAGCTTGTCGTTGATCTCGGCCATGTGGCCGTCCTCCTCGCCACCCACGACGCCCACCTCGATCTCGAGGATGGTGCGTGCGGCCTGCGAGAGCTCGAGGAGCTCCGCGGCGATCACGAGGTTCTCGTCCAGCGGGATGTCCGAGCCGTCGAACATGTGCGACTGGAACGTGGGGTTCTTGCCGGCCTTGACCTGCTCGGCCTCGAGGGCGAGCAGCGGGCGCACCCAGGAGTCCAGGTTGGACTTGGTGCAGTGGTCCGTGTGGATGGCGATGTTCACGCCGTAGCCCTTGGCGACCTCGGTCGCGTAGGCAGCCAGGGCGAGGGAGCCCGCGACACGGTCCTTGATCGTGGACCCCGACGCGTACTCCGCGCCGCCCACGGAGACCTGGATGATGCCGTCCGACTCCGCCTCTGCGAAGCCCTGGAGGGCGGCGGTGACCGTCTGCGACGAGGTGATGTTCACCGCCGGGTAGGCGAACTTGCCGGCCTTCGCCCGGTCGATCATCTCGGCGTAGACCTCAGGGGTTGCGATGGGCATCTGCGGAACTCCAAATGAAAGGTGACGGTGGGCGGCCGTTCTCTCGGAGGTCCGGGTCCGCCCGGGTATGCACCAACGATCTTGCCACGTCCTTGAGGCGCTCGTTGCGACGGATCGAGGCGCGGACGGATGGTTCTGGGGGTTATGCGTGCTGCGTCGCCCAGGTGTGCATCGCGATCGCCGCGGCCGCGCCCGCGTTGATCGAACGCGTCGATCCGTGCTGCGTGATGTGGAGCACGACGTCGCACGCCGCCTGCGCCTCGGGGGTGAGGCCCGTCGACTCCTGGCCGAAGAGCAGCACGCAGCGCTCCGGCAGCCGGTACCCCTCGATCGCCACCGAGCCCGGCACGTTGTCGATGCCGACCACGGGCAGCCGCCCGCCGTCCGGGCCCGCCGCCGCGGCCCACGCCGCGAGGTCGGCGGCCGAGGCGTGGTGGTGCACGTGCAGGTAGCGGTCGGTCACCATCGCGCCGCGCCGGTTCCAGCGACGGCGGCCCACGACGTGGACACCCGCGACGTTGAACGCGTTGGCGGTGCGTACCACGGAGCCGATGTTCAGGTCGTGGGCCCAGTTCTCGATCGCGACGTGCACCGGGTACCGGCGAGTGTCCAGCTCGGCCACGATCGCCTCGACGGTCCAGTACCGGAAGCGGTCGGCGACGTTGCGCCGGTCCCCGTGCTCCAGGAGCTGCGGGTCGTACCGGGGATCGTCCGGCCAGGCACCTTCCCAGGGGCCGACGCCGACCTCCGGCACCGAGGGATCGTCAGGCTGCGCGCTGCCCACGTGCTTCCCACACCATCGCCGTGAGCACGACGCCTGCGCCGGCGAGGGCGAGCAGGATCGGTCCGAGGACCGAGCCGGTGGGCGCCAGCAGCTCGTTGGCCTCGCTCTGCCACGGCCACAGCGCCCGCAGCGAGCCGACCATCAGCCCGGCGAGGACGGCCATGGTGACCTGGCGGCGGTTGTGCAGGAGCCACTGCAGCAGCTTCACGAACGACCCGAGGCCGACGACGGCCCCGAGCGCGAACACGGCGACGAACCCCAGGTCGCGGTCGTCGATCGCGTGCTGCACCGGGATGTACAGGCCCATGGCCAGCAGCACGAAGGAGCCGGAGACGCCGGGCAGCACGAGCGCGTTGATCGCGACGGCCGCCCCGAGGAACACGTACCAGAGCGACGGGTCGCTCACCTCGGCCTCCGGCAGGCTCGTCAGCAGGAAGCCCACCACGGCGCCCCCGGCGAGCAGCAGTCCGTCGACAGCGCGGAAGCGTTCCGGCATGAGCCGCAGCGGGACCGCGATGCTGACGGCGATCATGCCGAAGAACACCGACCGTGTGGGGACGGGGTTCGACTCGAGGAGGGGCGCGATGAGCTTCAGGGAGAGCAGCAGCACCACCGCCATGCCCACGAGCACGGGCACCAGGAGCGGCCAGTTGACCTGGCGCAGCGTGCGCAGACCCTCCGCCGGCCCCTGCTTGCGGACGACGCCCGCCACGAGCTGGCGGCCGGCGTGGACCACCTGGCTCGCCGCGTCGATCAGGTCGTCGTACAGGCCGACCACGAGCGCGATCGTCCCGCCGGAGATGCCCGGGACGGACTCAGCGGCGCCGACGAGCCCACCCCGCAGGGCGTTGACAGGGGCCGAGGCCCAGGACGTGCGGCGGTCGGCGGTGGACGCGACGTGGCGCGGGTTGGGGCCGGGGGTGCTCTGCTGGGTCGTCACGCGGGGAAGCCTAGCGGTCGGGCCCCGCCGATCAGCAGCGCGCTGCCCCGGTGACGCGTACGGAGGGTGAGACGGCAGCACCGGGCGAGCGCCCGGCGTCGGACACTAGGCTGAGGCGCAGGGCGACCGCACTGCCCTGCCGCAGCGAGAGAGGCGTCACCGTGCCCGAGCGTGTCATCGAGTCCTGGCTCACCGACATGGACGGCGTCCTGGTCCACGAGGGCACTGCCCTCCCCGGCGCGTCGGAGTTCGTCAAGGCGCTGCGGGAGAAGGACCGGCCGTTCCTGATCCTCACGAACAACTCGATCTTCACGGCGCGCGACCTGCGCGCCCGGCTCGCGACGAGCGGGATCGACGTGCCGGAAGAGTCGATCTGGACGTCGGCGCTGGCCACGGCGCAGTTCCTCAAGGACCAGATCCCCGGCGGCAGCGCGTACCCCATCGGCGAGGCGGGCCTGACGACGGCGCTGTACGAGGCGGGCTACACGCTGACCGAGTCGGACCCGGACTACGTGGTGCTGGGCGAGACCCGCACCTACTCGTTCGAGGCCATCACCAAGGCGATCCGGCTGATCCTGGGCGGCTCCCGCTTCATCTGCACCAACCCGGACACCACCGGCCCCTCGAAGGAGGGACCGCTCCCCGCCACCGGCTCCGTGGCCGCGATGATCACGGCGGCCACGGGCCGCAAGCCCTACTTCGTGGGCAAGCCCAACCCGATGATGTTCCGCTCCGCGCTCAACCGGATCGACGCGCATTCCGAGGTCACCGCCATGATCGGCGACCGGATGGACACGGACGTGGTGGCGGGCATCGAGGCCGGGCTACAGACGTTCCTCGTGCTGACGGGCTCCACCCGGGCGGGCGACGTCGAGAAGTACCCGTTCCGCCCGAGCCACGTGGTGGACTCGATCGCGGACCTCGTGGACCTGGTCTGAGGCCAGAGCGCAGCGCAGGGTGAGGACCGAGGAACGAGGTGCTCGCCCGTAGCGGAGTGCCGGCCTCAGACCAGAGACGACCTGGTCTGAGGCCTCGCCCGCGTCGGGCGGCGTCCGGACTCAGATCGTCGGGATGCCGAAGCCCGGGATGCTGCCGCCGCTCTCGAAGCGGGGGGCGCCCTTCTCCAGCGGCAGCACGATGCGAGCGACGTCGGCGACCCGCTGCGTGCGCTCCGCCAGGGAGGTCGGGTCGGTGCGGCCGTACTTCCAGAGGAGCACCGACGGGCCCTCGACGCGGAGCCGCGCGCCGTGGAAGTCGGGCAGCATCACGAGGCTGGTGAGGCGGGCGTCGAGGGCCCGCCGGGCGAACACCTCGTCCGACGCGCGGACGCGCCACTGGCCGTCGAACGCGGGGTTGTCGATCTGGACGTCCTGCCCGCCGAAGAGCTTGGAGACCTTGTCCCGGAACCCCTCGGGCGAGAGCTCGAGGACGGGCTGGCCGGGGAGGGCGTCGATCGCGACGACGTGCACCTGGCCGATCCGGCCGACGCGCCGGGCCTCGCCGGACCGCGACGCGGGCCGCCAGGAGTAGGTGAACGACACCATCGGGTAGCCGTCGACACCGCCGCGCAGCACGTCGCTGACCGCGCCGCCGGTCCCGCGCGCGAACGGGTCGCCCGTCCAGCGGCCCATCAGGGCCGGATCCGTGGCGGAGTGCGCCCAGCCGTTGTCCTCGGCCCAGCGCTCGATGTCCTGGCCGCGTCGGTTGCCGCGCAGCCGGCCGGCGAGGTACCAGCCGCCCGCGACGAGCAGAAGGACCAGGACGAAGAAGACAAAAGGCTCCATGCCAGTAAAGGTACAGTCACGTCAAGCCAAAGTCTGCACCTCTTTGTGATATGACACGGGTGATGCGCGTGGCGGCTGGGAACACGCCGCCCCTGCGCCGTCTACTCGCCGAGACCCAGGTCCTCGAGGTCGAACAGGAAGTGGTACGGGACCCCCAGGGCCTCGATCTTCTCGCGCGCGCCGGTCGCGCGGTCGACGATCGTCGCCACCCCCACGACGTCGCCACCGGCCGCCCGGACCGCCTCGACGGCAGCGATCGGCGAGCCGCCCGTCGTGGACGTGTCCTCGACGACGACGACGCGCCGGCCCTTGACGTCGGGTCCCTCGATCTGGCGCTGCATGCCGTGCGCCTTGGCCGCCTTGCGGACCACGAACGCGTCGAGGTCCTGCCCGCGCGAGGCCGCCGCGTGCAGCAGCGCCGCCGCGATCGGGTCCGCGCCGAGCGTCAGGCCGCCCACGGCGTCGACCTCCGCCGTTCCCAGGCCGACCTCCTCGAGGTGGTCGAGCAGGACGTGGCCCACGAGCGGCGCCGCGCGGTGGTGCAGCGTGATGCGGCGCAGGTCGATGTAGTAGTCGGCCTCCAGGCCGGAGGACAGGGTCACCCTGCCGTGCACCACCGCGAGCTCCTTGATGAGCTCGAGGAGCTGCTCGCGCGGGGTCGGGGAGAAGTCGGAAGTCACGGCGTCCAGGGTACGCGGCGGTCTGCCAGAGTTCTCCCGTGACCATCATGGACAACGCCGTGTACGTCGACGGACGGCGCACCGCCAACCCGGTCAGCCTCGAGGAGACGTGCGAGACGGCGCGTGAGCGGGGCGGCCTCGCCTGGGTGGACCTGTACTGGCCGGAGCCGGGCGAGATCCATGCCGTCGCGGAGGAGTTCTCCCTGCACCGCCTCGCGGTCGAGGACGCCGTCAACGCGCACCAGCGCTCCAAGATCGAGCAGTACGACGACGTCCTGTTCGTCGTGCTGCACCCGGCCCGGCTCGTCCGGGAGGGGCCAGGCCCTGCGGTCGCCGAGTTCGGCGAGGTGCACGCCTTCGTGGGCCCCGACTTCGTGGTCACGATCCGGCGAGCCCAGACCCCGGACCTCACGGCGATGCGCACGCAGCTGGAGGGCGACCCGGAGCTGCTCCGGCACGGCCCTGCGGCGATCCTCACGACGCTGCTCGACCAGGTGGTCAACACGTACCGCGCCGTCATCGCCGACCTGCGGTCGGACATCGACGAGATCGAGGACAAGCTGTTCTCGCGCGACCCGGAGGTGTCGCTCCGGATCTACGACGCGTCGCGCGAGGTGCTCGCCCTGCAGCGTGCCACCCACCCCGTCGTCGACATCCTGCGGATGCTGCACGACGCCGGGGACGGCGACGACCCGCGGCACGACGGCCGCTACGTGGAGCTCCAGCGCAACCTGCGCAACGTGCTGGACCACGCGCTGCGCCACAAGGAGGCCGCCGACTCCTTCCGCTCGCTGCTCGCCAACGCGCTGAACGTGCACACCACCCTGGTGACCCAGGAGCAGAACGAGGAGATGCGCCGCATGTCGGAGCAGGGCCTCCAG
This sequence comes from Antribacter gilvus, assembly GCF_003946865.1. Classification (GTDB taxonomy): domain Bacteria; phylum Actinomycetota; class Actinomycetes; order Actinomycetales; family Cellulomonadaceae; genus Antribacter; species Antribacter gilvus. The sequence goes on along the minus strand of NZ_QXTH01000001.1, from coordinate 136,430 downwards.
CAGGACGAGCAGGTCAAGAAGATCTCGGCGTGGGCGGCGATCCTCTTCGCCCCGACGATGGTCGGCACCATCTACGGCATGAACTTCACGCACATGCCGGAGATCGACTGGGTGTTCGGCTACCCGCTGGCACTGGGCGCGATGGTCGCGGCCGGCGGCGTGTTCTGGGGCATCTTCAAGCGCGTCGGCTGGCTCTGACGGCGGTGCCCGCACGGCCCGCCCCGGCCAGCAGGGCGTCCCGGACGGGCTGCGACGGCCCGGCGAGGGCCAGCCGCATCATCAGCGCGGAGCCGCGCTGCAGCCCCTGGGTGCGACGCCGGCGCTCCCTGTCGTACGCGGCGAGCGCCTCGCCGACCGGGCGCTCGCCGAGGAGCCGGCCGAGCGCCACCGCGTCGAGCAGGGACTCGCACGCGCCCCGGCCGAGGTTGGGGTACATGGCGTGGGCCGCGTCGCCCACGAGGACGGTCCGGCCGCGGACGTAGGTGTGCAGGGAGGGCGTGGTCCAGATGCGCTGCGCGAGGGTGGTGCCCACCTCGGCGGCCGCGAGGACGCGCGTGACGGCCGGTGCCGTGCTGGTGGCGTGCCGCGCGCGGGTCTCGGCGAGCGCCTCGGCCACGTCGACCCCCCGCGGGCCGAGATCGCTGCGGAACGACGTGTACCAGTTGGTCCCGGCACGGTGAGGACCGGTCCCGAACAGCAGGCCACGGCCCCAGTACTCGCCCATGAGGTCCGCCGGGAGCCGGTCCGGGACCACCCCGCGCACGGCGAGGCAGGACGTGAGCCGCGCGGTGGCTCGCGGCGGGTCGACGGCGGCCCGGACGACGGAGTGGACGCCGTCGGCCCCCACCACGACCGCGCCCTCGGGGACCGCGGGGAACCGGTCGACGCGACCCGTGACCCGCTGGACCTGCGGCGGCACCGCTGCGTCGAGCGCGCCGAGCAGGTCGCCGCGGGCGACGAGGAGCGCTGCGTCGGCGGGCGCGGTGACCCACCGTGCGCCCGTGACGGAGCCGATCCCCAGGGTGGTGGCACGCGGGTGGTCACGCAGCGGGTCGAGCGCGCCGATCGCGTCGAGCGCACGCTGCGCCTCGGGCCACATCGCGAGCGTGGTGCCGACCGCGGGGAGCTCGGGCCGCTGCTCGTGCAGGGTGACCTCGAACCGCTCGGGGTCGAGTGCGGCGGCGAGGGCGAGGCCTGCGATGCCGCCGCCGACGATCGTGACGGGTTGCATGCCCACCACGCTACTACGTCTGTAGTGGCGTGTCACTACAGACGTAGTGCCGCCTAGGATGAGCCCATGCCCGACCGCCGCCCCGAGCTCCTGGACGCCGCGATCACGATCGTGGCCGACCACGGGCTCAAGGTGCTCACGCACCGCGCGGTCGACAGGGCCGCGGGCGCCCCGCTGGGTACCACGTCGAACTACTGGCGCACACGCACAGCGCTCGTCACCGCCATCCTGGACCGGCTCGAGGAGCGGGACCTGGCGACCTGGGCCACCGGGCACGACGCCGCCCCGCCGTCGTCCCCCGCCGAGCTCGCGGCGCTCCTCGCCACCGCGGTGGCCGCCCTGGCCGGGCCTCACCGCACGCTCTCCCGCGCCCGGCTGATCCTGTCGCTCGACCAGCCCCACGCGGTCGCCGCTGCGCACGCCCGGTTCGTCGGCATCGCCGAGTCGCTGCTGCGCGTGGTGGGGGCCGACGACGCCACCGCTCGGGCACGCCGGCTCGCCGACCACTGCGACGGGTCGCTCCTCCATGCCCTCACCGTCCGCCAGGACGAGGCGCTGGACGTCGGCGAGCTGTCGGCGGCGCTCGAGGCGCTCATCACGGCGCCCGCGTGATCTAGCGGTACTTGCCGATCGTCCGGACCGCCCAGCGGGGCAGCACGCGCAGGGCCGCGGACGCGGCCTTGTAGCGCACCGACGGCGTGGAGATGACGACGCCGCGACGCACGTCTGTCAGCGCGTCGGCCACCACGTCGGTCGCGTTGAGCCAGGCCCACGCCGGGATCGTCGACTCGGTGATCCCCGCACGGGCGTGGAACTCCGTGTGGACGAAGCCCGGGCACAGCACCGTCGCCGTGACCCCCGTGCCACGCAGCTCGACCGCGAGGCCCTCCGTGAAGGACCGCACGTACGCCTTCGCCGCGGCGTACGTGCCGCCCGCGGTGAGCGCCGCGACGGACGCCACGTTGAGGACCGCGCCGCGGCCCCGTTGGGTCATCTGGCCCAGCGCCGCGTGCGACAGCTGGACCACGGCGCGGACCATGACGTCCACGCCGCGCAGCTCGGTGCTGAGGCGGCCCTCGACGAACGACGCGCTCGTGGCGAAGCCCGCGTTGTTGACGAGCAGGCCGACGGGACGCAGCCCGTTGTCCTCCGGCCTGCCGCCCACGACGGCGAGGCGACGGGCGACCCGCGCGACGTCGTCGGGCACCGACAGGTCGGCCCGGAGGACCTCCACGTCGACGCCCGCGGCGGCCCGGAGCTGCTGGGCGACCTCGTCGAGACGGTCCTCGTCGCGCGCGACGAGGACCAGGTGGTGCCGGGCGGTGGCCAGCTGCCACGCGAACTCCAGCCCGAGCCCGGCCGTTGCGCCGGTGATGAGTGCAGTCCCCATGAGGGCAGCCTAGATCCTGCTCGCTGCCTGCTGGCGCACGAACTGCACGATGCGCCGGGCACGGAAAGTCAGGGCGTAGCCGATCGCCGTCACGTGACCCACGATGCGCATCGTCTCGTTGACCGCTCCCTCGAGCGCCGTGTCCTCGTCGTCGACCACCCCGTCCCGTGCGGAGCGCAGGGCGAGCACGCGGGCGCGCTGCTCGGGGCCGAGGGAACCCAGGAGGCCGGGCACCGTGTGCAGCGACTGGTGGAAGACGCCGAAGTGGTCCAGGACCTGGTCGGCGATGTCCTCCGGGTCCTGGAACTTGCCGGCGATGATGACCACCGCCGGGAGGTGCGGCCGGCGCGCGAACGCCGCGAGCACCGCGCCCGCCCCGGCGGACGCGCCCACGAGCGCCACCCGCTCGCCCCGCGCCTCGAACTGGTCGACGAACCGGTCGAGGGCGTCGAGCCGGTCCTCGAAGGAGACGTCGGCGGACCACCGGACCCGGAACATCGCCGTACGGACGCCGAGCGGGCGCCAGGCCCGCACCGCCTCACGCTGCAGGTGCACGAGCCAGCCCAGGCGGTCGCCCAGCCCCGGCACGAAGACGACGCGGAGCGGGGCGCGGGCGGCCGGAGCGGCACGGCGGTTCGGGTTCATGAGGGGGGAAATGTACCGCGCGGGCCGGGCGCTCCGGGTCGTGCGGGACCGGGCCCCAGTCGCCCGGCCCCGCACGAGTCAGCGGTTGACCTCCTGCGTGGGCGCGGCGGCGCGCACGTCCTCGGCGAGCTGCTCCAGCTCGGCGTTCACACGGCGCTCGCGCCGCCGCAGCCAGAGGCCGGCGGCGACGATCACGACGATCGCCGCGTAGGCGAAGGCCGCGAACGGGCTGGTCACGAGGTAGGTCAGGTCGCCCTGGCTGATCGCCAGGGAGCGTCGGAGCCGGTCCTCGGCCATGGGGCCGAGGATCATCCCCACCACCATGGGCGCGACGGGGTACCCGTAGCGCCGCATGAAGAACCCGACGAGCCCGATGGCGAGCAGCATCAGGACGTCGATCGGCGAGAAGTTCAGCGCGTAGGAGCCGAGCGCCCCGAACAGGATGATCCCGGCGTAGAGGTAGTGCCGCGGGATCTGCAGCACCCGCACCCACATGCCGACGAGCGGCAGGTTGAGCACCACGAGCATGAGGTTGCCGATGTAGAGGCTCGCCACGAGCGCCCAGACGAGCGACGACTCGGACTGCAGGAGCAGCGGCCCGGGCTGGATCCCGTAGGACTGGAACGCGACGATGATGATGGCCGCGGTGGCGGTGGTCGGGAGGCCGAGCGTGAGCAGCGGCACGAGCACGCCGGAGGCCGCCGCGTTGTTCGCGGCCTCCGGACCCGCCACACCCTCGATGGCCCCGCGCCCGAACTCGTCGCGCCGGGGCCCGGCGAGGCGCCGCTCGGCCGCGTAGGAGAGGAACGTGGCGACGTCGGCGCCGCCCGCCGGGATGGTCCCCACCGGGAACCCGATGGCGGTCCCCCGGAGCCACGGCTTCCAGGACCTCCGCCAGTCGGCGGGCTTCATCCAGGTGCGCCAGCCCTTCTCGACGGGGATCACGCGGACGGGCCCGTGCCGCAGGCGCGACCCGACGTACAGCGCCTCGCCCACCGCGAAGAGCCCCACGGCGACGACCACGACGTCGATCCCGTCCGCGAGCGCCGGCACGCCGAACGTGAAGCGCTGCTGGCCGGTGAGGGTGTCGGTACCGACGAGCCCGAGGAACAGCCCGAGCGACAGGGACGCGAGGCCGCGTGGCACGGACGATCCCAGGAGGGCCCCCACGGTGATGAACGCGACCACCATCAGCGCGAAGTAGTCAGGCTCGCCGAGCCTGACGGCCCACCGGGCGACCACCGGCGCCACGAACGTGAGCGCCACCGTGGCGATGGACCCCGCGACGAACGAGCCGATGGCGGCGGTCGCGAGCGCCGCCGCTCCCCGCCCGGCCCGCGCCATCTTGTTGCCCTCGATGGCGGTGACGATGGACGACGACTCGCCCGGGGTGTTGAGCAGGATCGACGTGGTGGACCCGCCGTACATGCCGCCGTAGTAGATGCCGGCAAACACGATGATCGCGGCCGTGGGCTCCAGGGAGTACGTGAGCGGCAGGAGCAGCGCGATGGTCATGGCGGGCCCGATGCCGGGCAGCACGCCCACTGCCGTGCCCACGAACACGCCGAACAGCGCGTAGAGGAGGTAGAGGGGCTGCGCCACGGTGGCGAAGCCCTCGAGGAGCGCCGAGAGGTTATCCACGGAAGATCGCCACCCCTTCGAGCAGAGGGCCGGGCGGGAGCGACAGCCCCAGGAGCCCGCCGAACAGGACCTGGATCAGGAGGCCGAGCACCAGCCCGACCAGGGCGGCGCGCCACCAGGGCCGGGCGCCGAGCACCACCGAGGCGCCGCCGAACAGGATCGCCGCGGCGAACGGCCAGCCGATCAGGTTGATGGTGAACACGTGGACCACGAGGACGGCACAGAGCAGGCCGACCGTGAGCCAGTCGGTGCTGACTCCGGGGTCGACGTCCTCACCGCCCTCCTCCTGCCCGTACCGCCCGCGCAGCACCGCGACGACCAGCACGGCGCCCACCACGGCCGCCATCGCCCCCACCAGGTAGGGGAAGGCGCGCGGCCCGAGCGTGTTCGTGGAACCGGGCACGCTGATGCTCCCGGCCTGCACCACGACGAACACGCCGAGGGCGAGGGTCGCCAGAGCCAGGACGAGCTCGCCGGGCCGGCGGGCCGACCCGCCGGGGGTGGCTGCCTCGGGGGCCATGTCAGCCGACCAGCCCGATGTCCTGGAGGACGCCCTGGATCTCGGTGATGTTCCCCTCGAGGTAGGTGCCGAACTCGTCGCCCGCGAGGAACGCGTCGTCCCAGCCCTTCTCCTCGAGGGTGGCCTGCCAGGCCTCGGACTCGGCGAGCGTGGTCACGAGCTCGGTGAGGGCCGCGGCCTCCTCGTCGGTCACGGAGCCCGGCGCGACCACGCCGCGCCAGTTGGTGAGCTCCACGTCGTAGCCGGCCTCGGTGAGGGTCGGCACGTCGGGCAGAGCGGGCACACGCTCACCGCCGGAGACCGCGAGGGCGCGCAGCGTGCCCGCGTTCACCTGCTCCGCGTACTCGCCGACGCCGGAGATGCCCGCGTCCACGTTGTTGCCGAGCAGCGCGGCGAGCGACTCGCCGCCGCCCGAGTACGCGATGTAGTTGAGCGTGCCGCCGACCTCGTCGGACGGGACGCCCGCGGCCTTGAGCAGCATCGCGGCGAGGATGTGGTCCGTGCCTCCCGCGGAGCCGCCGGTGATCGCCACGTCCTTGCCGGTGGCGAGGACGTCCTCGACCAGGTCGTCGATCGTCTGGTACGGCGACGCGGCCGGCACCACGATGACCTCCTGCTCCTCCGTGAGCCGCGCGATCGGCCGGGTCTCCTCGATGCGCGCCTGCGACTGGTTGGTCTCGACGGCGCCGACCATGACGAGACCCATCACCATGAGCGTGTTCGGCTCGGTCGTGTTCGCCAGGTTGGCGAGGCCCACCGTCCCGCCCGCGCCTCCCACGTTCGTGACGGTCGCGGTGCTGACCAGCCCCTCGGACTGCAGGCCCGCCTGCATCGCGCGACCCGTCTGGTCCCAGCCTCCGCCCGGGTCGGCAGGGACGATGATGTCCAGCTCGTCGACGGTGGTGGCGGCCGCCACGTCCCCGTCGTCCGACGGCGCGCCGGACTCGAGGCTCGAGCACGCGCCGAGCGCCAGGGCGAGCACCCCGGCCAGCGCGAGAGCGCGAGCGGGTGCGGTGCGGTGTGATCGCATGACTCCTCCTTGAGCGTGGCCCGCTGCGGTGCGGGCGTCCACGACCTGATGCCCGGAGCGTAGGAACAGGCCGCCGTCGAGAAGACCTTGTGGTCGTACTGGACGTTGTGGTCGTAATGGTCGCGGCGCGTGCTGGGCGGCGCGCCCCGCGAGGCGCACACTGGTCGCGTGCAGAGGGCAATGTCGCTCCGGGTGCAGCTCCTCACGCTGCAGGTCGTCATCGTGCTCGTCCTCGTGTGCGCGACGGCCGCCGTGGCGTCCGCCGTCCAGGAGCGCCAGCTCCGCCAGGCGTACCTCGACCGGATGACGGGCGTGGCCCTCTCGGTCGCCGGTCTCCCCGCCATCCGCGACGCGTTCGACGACGCCGACCCCGCCGCAGCCGTCCAGCCGATCGCCGAGCTCATCCGCGAGGCCTCCGACGTCACGTACGTCGTGGTCACCGACGACCAGGGCATCCGCTACTCCCACCCGAACCCCGAGCTCGTCGGCGAGATGGTGTCCACCGACCCCTCCGTGCCGCTCTCCGGGCAGGTATGGACCGGCACCCAGACAGGGACGCTCGGCACCTCCTGGCGCGTCAAGGTGCCCATCTACGGCGAAGCAGAGGATGACGTCGCCGCACCCGTGATCGGGACGGCGAGCGTCGGCATCCTCGAGTCCGAGCTCCGCGCGGACTGGCGCGACGGGCTCGACTGGCTCTACCTCGCCGTCGGCGGGGCCGCCGTCGTCGGCGTGGTCGCCGCCGCCTGGGTCACCCGGCTCGTCCGCCGCCGGATCTTCCGCCTCGAACCCGAGGAGATCGCCGCCCTCCTCGAGACGCGCGACGCGATGCTCCACGGCATCACCGAGGGAGTGGTCGGGCTCGACGGCAAGGGCCGCGTCGTCGTCGCCAACGACGAGGCCCTGCGCCTTCTCGACCTCGACCGCGCCGCCGTCGTCGGCGCCGACGCACGCGACGTCCTCGACCCTCAGCTCGTGGCCCTCGCCGGCTCCGCCGCCCCCGGCCCCACCGAGCAGCCCGACGGCGCGCCGCCCGGCGGCGAGCTGGTCCTCGCCGGCGAGCGCGTGCTGCTCGCCCACGCCGGACCGGCCACAGCCGACGGGCGCGACGTCGGCACCGTCCTCGTGCTGCGCGACCGGACCGAGCTCCACGCCCTGCTGCGCGACCTCGACGGCGCGCGCGGCCTCACGGACTCCCTGCGCGCCCAGTCCCACGAGTTCGCGAACACGCTGCACGTGGTCTCGGGCCTGCTGGAGCTGGGTCAGATCGACGAGGCGGTGTCGTTCGTGGCCCGCGTGGGTCACGGCGGCCTGCTCACGGCATCGGGCGTCGCACCGGGTGTGCGGTCCCCCGAGCTCGCTGCCCTGCTGCTGGTCAAGGCGACGACGAGCCGGGAGCGGGGCGTGACCCTCGAGGTCGACGCCGCCTCGGCCCTGCCCGGTCCGGCCGGGGCGGCGGAGGAGACCTGGCACGACGACGTGCTGACCGTCCTCGGCAACCTCGTCGACAACGCCGTGGACGCCGCCGGCACGGGCGGCCGCGTGCGGGTCCTCGTCACAGGCTCGGCGGGCGACGTCCGCGTCAGGGTGGACGACGACGGGCCCGGGCTCGCCGACGAGCTCCGGGCGATCGCGTTCGAGCCCGGCTTCTCGACCAAGCACGACGGGGAGCGGCGCACGCACGGCCGCGGCATCGGGCTCACCCTGGTCCAGCGGGTCGCGGCGCGCCGGGGCGGTTCCGTCGTCGTCGGCACGTCGCCGCTGGGCGGCGCACGGCTCGAGGTCCGGCTGCCGGAGGGGACACCATGACGACCACGCCTGCGCACGGGACGCTGCGCACCCTCGTCGTCGAGGACGACCCGGCGGTCGCCGCCCTCCACCGCGGCTTCGTGGAGCGCCACCCGCGGTTCACCGTGGTCGGGAGCGCGGCGACCGGTGCCGAGGCCCTGCGCCTGGCCCTGGCGCTCGCCCCGCAGGTCGTGCTCCTCGACGTCTACCTGCCCGACGTCGGCGGGCTCGACGTGCTGCAGCGCCTGCGCCGGCTGCCCGGCCCGCCCGTCGACGTCATCGCGACGACGGCGGCCCGCGAGCTCGACACCGTCCGCCGCGCCATGGCGGGCGGCGTGCAGCACTACCTGGTCAAGCCCTTCACCGCCGCGACGCTGCACGAACGTCTCGACGAGATCTGGCGCCTGCACGAGGACGTGCGCCGTGCCGCGAGCGAGCTCGACCAGGACGACGTGGACCGGCTCCTCGCCGGGTCCCGCGGGCACGCCCGCCTGCCGAAGGGCCTCTCGGAGCGCAGCCTCGTGCTCGTCGTCGACGCGCTCGCGGCCGCGTGCCGCGAGGGCACGGACGCGTCCGCGTCCGAGGTGGGGGACGTCGCCGGGATGTCACGGGTGAGCGCGCGCCGCTACCTCGAGCACCTCGTGGTGCTCGGCCGGGCCGAGATGAACCCCCGCTACGGCTCGGCGGGACGGCCCGAGAACCGTTACCGGCCCAGCGGCCTGCCGTCCGCGTAACCTGTCAGGCGTGCGCATCGCCACCTGGAACGTGAACAGCATCCGTACGCGCGTGGACCGCGTGGTCGCCTTCCTGGAACGGTCCGGCACCGACGTCCTGGCCATCCAGGAGTCCAAGTGCCGCGACGACCAGTTTCCCTCCGCCGCCTTCCAGGCGGCCGGCTACGAGGTGGCCCGCACGGGCTTCAGCCAGTGGAACGGCGTCGCGATCGCGTCGCGCGTGGGGCTCGACGACGTCGCCACCTCCTTCCCGGGCCAGCCCGGCTTCGCCAAGGAGGCCGTGGTGCCCGACGCCGGAGGCGAGGTCCCGCTCGCAGGCGACACCCCGGCGTCGGGCACCCTGCTGGACGTGCCGCCGCCGGTCGAGGCGCGCGCCCTGGGCGCGACCTGCGGCGGCGTGCGCGTCTGGAGCCTCTACGTGCCGCACGGACGCGCCCTGGGCGACCCGCACTACACGTACAAGCTGGCGTGGCTCGAGGCGCTGCGCGCCGCCGCCCAGGGGTGGGCCGAGCCTGGGGCCCAGGTCGCCCTGATGGGCGACTGGAACGTCATCCCGCTGGACACCGACGTGTGGGACGTGACCAAGTTCGCCGGGCACACCCACGTGACGCCGGCCGAGCGGGACGCCTTCGCGGCGTTCGGCGCCGCGGGGTACACCGAGGTGTCACGGGAGTTCGTGCCGGCCGAGCACACGTACACCTACTGGGACTACCAGCAGCTCGCGTTCCCCAAGAACAAGGGGCTCCGCATCGACTTCGCCTACCTGACCCCGGCGCTCCGCGCGCGCACCACCGGCGTCACGATCGACCGGGAGGAACGCAAGGGCAAGGGTGCGAGCGACCACGTCCCGGTGATCGTGGACCTGGCCGACTGACGTCAGGAGCCGTCGCGCACGTCCGCCAGGCGACGGCTCTCCAGCCGCACCCCGGTGAAGCGCGCGACGGCGCCGCCGCCCGTGGGCGACTGCGCGAGGAGCCCGGCGCGGACCGGCACGTCCTGCGGCACGCCGAGATCCAGATAGCGGGCCAGGTCCCACGTGCGGCCGTCGGCGGACGCGTGCAGGGCGAACGCCCGGCCCAGCCGCGCGACCCGCAGGTGCACGCCGGTGCCGGGCACGGGCCAGTGGTTGACGTCGTCCGACAGGCCGCGCGTCACCACCGACACGACCCGCGCCGTGCCGTCGGGCGAGAGCTCGGCGCACAGCTTGAGCCAGGCGTCGTCGTCGGCCCAGACGATGAGGGCGCCCGCGTCGAACGTGCTGCGGAACTCGACGTCGACGTGCGCGGCGAGCATGAAGTCCCCTCCGAGAGCCGTGACCCAGCGCTCGGCGCCGGGCGCCCGCGCGCCGTCGAGCGGGTCCACGAAGAGGTCGGAGCCTGCGGCTCCCCGCAGGGTCAGCGTGCCGTGGGCGAGGACCGGCGCGGCCCCCGACGGTGGTCCCTCCGGGACGAGTCGAACACCGTCGAGGTCCAGGGGTCCGCTGCTCATGCGGACCACTCTGGCAGCGCCCTCCCGCCGAGGGAAGAGCGGGCCGCCGCGCACGCCTCGCCGGTTGACGTCGGGCGGCTGAAGAATCGGTAGGTTGGCCCCCATGACGACGACGCCGGACACGCCCCACGCCGCCGAGCCCGAGGACTCGGGGGTGGCTCCCGCCCAGGAGCCGGCCGGCGAGGTGTCCGAGGAACCGGCGGCGGACGCACCGGAGAGTGGTGGGCCGGACGCCGACACGGCGTCCGGTGAGGCGGCGGAGGGTGTGGCCGCCGAGAGCCCGGTGGCCGAGAGCGCGGGCGCGGGCGCGGCCGAGGACTCGGCGGACGGCGACGTCGGACAGGCCGAGACCGACGAGGCGGCGGCGGGTGAGACCGCGGAGGCTGCGGTCGTCGCGCCGGAGGCCGACGCGGGCCCGCAGGCCGACGCCGACGCGGACCCGGTCCCGGCCGGCCCGGACACCGAGGAGCCGGAGACGAACGAGCCGGGGACCTCGGACGCGGTCGACACGGACGCGGTCGACACGGACGACGCGGCGTCGCCGGACGACGACGTCCGAGACCTGGCGCTCTTCGCCCTGACCATCGCGCACCAGGCGGCTCCCCAGGGTCCCGTCACGGTGACCCCGGAGGAGCCCGAGCCGGTCGACGACGACGCTCCACCGGTCGACGACCGGATCGCCGCGAAGCTGGACAGCTCCGGCACGCCGGCGTCGTCGTCGGCGGCCGAGGCCGTCGAGGCCGAGGACGAGCCCGCCCTCTTCGCCCCGCCGACGCAGCACGCGGCCGTCCCGCCGCCCCCCGCCGAGCCGACCAAGGCGCTGCCCCCGGTCGCGGACGTCACCGAGGTGCTGCCCGCGGTCCGGCAGCCGGGCTCGCCCGCCGACGCGACGGAGGTGCTCCCGCCCTTCCCGTTCCCGGGCCTGGGCCCGGCCCAGCGGCAGACCGGCCAGGCGCCGCGGCACCCGGCCCCGGCCCCCCGTCGCCGCCCTTCGTCGGCGATCCCGCTCGGCCCGGTGCCGGTGCGCGGAGGCGCGCGGGGCGGCGTCGGGCAGCAGGCGCACGACTACGCGCCCGAGGCCGCCTACGCGGGGTGGGAGCCGGCCACGCCCGTGGACCCCGCCGCCCGGCGCCGGAGGCTCGCCCTCTCGGGGAGCGTCGCCGGGGCGGCGGTGCTGCTGACCCTGGGGACGATCGCTGTGGTGAACGCCGTGGACCCGGGCGACTGGTCGTACCTCGAGGGCGACGTCGCGTCGGCGCAGGAGGCCGACGCCGTGCAGCTGGTGCTCGGCACGTGCGTGGAGCAGCTCCCGCCGGACGGTGCTGTCACCGGGGTGACCGTGGTGCCCTGTGCGGAGGAGCACTCGGCGCAGGTGGTGGGCCGGACGGACTTCGCGCCCGAGGCGATCTGGCCGGGCGAGGACGCCGCGCGCCAGCGGGTCTCACAGGTCTGCGGGCCCGACCAGCTCGGCGAGGCCGCCCGCGCGGCCGAGTCGTCGGCGTCCCTCACCTACGTGGTGTGGACGCCCAGCGAGCAGTCGTGGGCCGACGGCGACCGCGTGGGCCTGTGCCTGGCGTCGAGCGCGTCCCCGTCCACCGGCTCGCTGCTGGAGTGACGCCGGGCCACGCCCGATCAGCCTTTTTGCCCCTTCTGGACCGGTCTTGACGACACGATCGCCTGCCGGGACAATCAGAATGTTAGCGCTCACATCCCGAGGTCACCGTGGACCGCCGGGCGACGTGCCGGGCGCTGCACCTGACGAAGGAGTCATGCATGAACCTGCTCGCCCGAAGGTGGCGGCGTCTCGTCGCCGGCGGCGTCGCCGCGCTCGCGACGCTCGCCCTCATCCCCGCGGCGCCTGCCGGCGCCCAGCTCATCGACGTGCCGAACCCGATCGTGCAGCAGCGGGCGGACACGTCGATCTACAAGCACACCGACGGCTACTACTACATGACCGCCTCGGTACCCGACTACAAGCGCGTCGAGCTGCGCCGCTCGCAGACCCTCGCGGGCCTGGGGTCCGCGGCCACGAGCACGGCCTTCACCGCCCCCTCGAGCGGTGCCCTCGGCGGCTGGATCTGGGCTCCCGACATCAAGTTCTACGACGGCGCCTGGTACATGTACTTCTCGGCGTCGCCCAGCTCAGCGCGCTTCGACCAGCGCCTCTACTGGATCCGGAACACGTCGGCCAACCCCATGACGGGCAGCTGGAGCGCACCGCAGCGCATGACCACCGGCTGGGAGTCGTTCCAGCTCGACCCGGCCTCGTTCACGCACAACGGCGTCCGCTACTTCTCCTGGGCGCAGGACAGCCCGAGCACGAGCTACAACAGCCACATGTACCTGGCGCGGATGACGTCGCCGACGACGATCGACACCGCCACAGCCATCGAGATCGCCCGGCCCACGCACTCCTGGGAGATGGAGGGCGTCGCCGGAGTGGTCGAGGGTCCTTCGCCCATCGTCAAGAACGGGCGCGTCATCATCGCGTACTCGGCCTCCGCCACGGACTCCCGGTACAAGCTGGGCTACATCTACGCGTCGGCCTCGGCGAACCTGCTCTCGGCGTCGTCGTGGACCAAGAAGTCGACGCCCGTGTTCCAGACGGCGAACGGGGTCTACGGGCCCGGGCACGGCAGCTTCACCGTCGCCGAGGACGGGGCGACGGACATGCTGATCTTCCATGCCCGGGACTACGCCACCCCGAACCCCGACGCCCTGACGGACCCCAACCGCCACACGAGGGCCCAGCAGCTCTACTGGGACGCCAACGGATTCCCGTTCTTCGGCCAGCCGCAGGAGACCGGGTCCGGCCAGCCCGGGATCCGGGGCCGGCACAGCAACAAGTGCGTCGACGACTACGACCACAACACGGCCGACGGCGCGCTCGTCCGCCTCTACACCTGCACCACAGGGTCCGTGCAGAAGTGGGAGCTCACCTACGTGGGCGGCTACTACCGCATCAAGAACGCCTATGCGAGCAAGTGCCTGGACGCGCTCGACGGGTCGACGGCGCTGAACTCCGACATCGGTCTGTGGTCCTGCAACGGCGGGACCACGCAGGACTGGGCGATCGTCGACCAGGGCAGCGGCTGGTTCTCCCTGCGTAACCGTGCCAGCGGCCTGTGCCTCGACAACTACGAGTGGAACACCGCGAACGGCGCCCGCCTGTCGCAGTACACGTGCAACGGGTCCCAGGCCCAGCACTGGCGCCGCGGCTGACCCTGAGCCGCCCCCACCGCTGTGGGTACACGTACCCACAGCGGTGGGGGGTGGGGTCAGCCGGTGAGGATGACCGGGCGCAGGTCCAGGCCGCCGGCGCCCTCCAGACGGTCCACGACGACGGTGTCGCCGTCGGACACGTCGCCCGAGAGGAGCTGGCGGGCGAGCCGGTCGCCGATCTCGCGCTGCACCAGGCGCCGCAGCGGGCGCGCGCCGTACGCGGGGTCGAAGCCCTCGAGCGCCAGCCACTCGCGGGCGGCGTCCGTGACCTCGACGGTGATCCGCCGGTCCTTCAGCCGCTCCGCGAACGCGGCGACCTGCAGGTCCACGATGCTGCCGAGCTCGTCGAGCGTCAGGGCGTCGAAGAGGACCACGTCGTCGAGCCGGTTGAGGAACTCCGGCTTGAACGCCGCGCGGACCGCCGTCATGACGGACTCGCGCCGCTGGGAGTCGTCCAGCAGCGGGTCCACCAGGAACTGGGACCCAAGGTTCGACGTCAGCACCAGGAGGGTGCTCCGGAAGTCCACCGTGCGGCCCTGACCGTCGGTGAGACGGCCGTCGTCGAGGACCTGGAGCAGCAGGTCGAAGACCTCCGGGTGGGCCTTCTCGACCTCGTCCAGCAGGATCACCGAGTAGGGCCGGCGGCGCACCGCCTCCGTGAGCTGGCCGCCCTCCTCGTAGCCGACGTATCCCGGGGGCGCGCCGACCAGCCGCGCCACCGAGTGCTTCTCGCCGTACTCGGACATGTCGATGCGCACCATGGCGCGCTCGTCGTCGAACAGGAAGTCCGCGAGCGCCTTCGCCAGCTCGGTCTTGCCCACGCCCGTGGGGCCGAGGAACAGGAACGAGCCGGTGGGCCGGTCAGGGTCGGCGACGCCCGCGCGGGCCCGCCGCACGGCGTCGGACACCGCGCGGACCGCGGCCTGCTGGCCGATGAGCCGCTCGCCCAGGACGTCCTCCATGCGGAGGAGCTTCTCGGACTCACCCTGGAGCAGGCGCCCGGCGGGGATGCCGGTCCAGGCCGAGACGACCTCGGCGATCTCGTCGGCGCCCACCTTGTCGGCGATCATGGGCGCCTCGGCGGCCGTGTCGCCGTCCTCGCGGCTCGCCTCGGCGCGCTCCGCCTCCACGAGCTGCTTCTCGACGTCCGGGATCTCTCCGTACTGGAGCCGGGCCGCGCCCTCCAGGTCGCCCTCGCGGAGCTTGCGGTCGGCCTCGGTGCGCAGCTCGTCGAGCCGTGCGCGAAGGTCGCCCACGCGGTTGTGGCCGGCCTTCTCGGCCTCCCACCGGGCGGTGAGCGAGGAGAGGGCCTCGCGCCGGTCGGCGAGGTCGGCGCGCAGCCGCTCGAGGCGCTCCGTCGACGCGGCGTCGTCCGACTCGCTGAGGACGACCTCCTCCATCTCCAGCCGGGTGACGGCGCGCTGCAGCTCGTCGATCTCCACGGGCGAGGAGTCGAGCTCCATGCGCAGCCGCGAGGCGGCCTCGTCCACGAGGTCGATCGCCTTGTCGGGGAGCTGGCGGCCGCTGATGTAGCGGTCGGAGAGCGCGGCGGCGGCGACCAGCGCCGAGTCGGCGATCGTCACCTTGTGGTGCGCCTCGTAGCGCTCCTTGAGGCCACGCAGGATCGCGACGGTGTCCTCCACCGAGGGCTCGCCGACGAAGACCTGCTGGAACCGTCGCTCCAGGGCGGGGTCCTTCTCGATGTGCCGGCGGTACTCGTCGAGCGTCGTGGCGCCCACCATCCGCAGCTCGCCGCGGGCCAGCATGGGCTTGAGCATGTTGCCCGCGTCCATGGCGCCCTCGGACCCGGCCCCCGCGCCGACGACGGTGTGGAGCTCGTCGATGAACGTGACGATCTCGCCGTCGGAGTCCGTGATCTCCTGGAGCACGGCCTTGAGGCGCTCCTCGAACTCGCCGCGGTACTTGGCGCCCGCGACCATGCTCGCCAGGTCGAGCGCGACGAGGCGCTTGTCCTTGAGGGACTCCGGCACGTCGCCCGCCACGATGCGCTGGGCGAGGCCCTCGACGACGGCCGTCTTGCCGACGCCGGGCTCGCCGATGAGGACGGGGTTGTTCTTGGTGCGGCGGGACAGCACCTGGACGACCCGGCGGATCTCCGCGTCGCGGCCGATCACGGGGTCGAGCCGGCCGTCCCGCGCGCGCTGCGTGAGGTCGGTGCCGTACTGCTCCAGGGCCCTGTAGGTGCCCTCGGGGTTGGGGCTCGTGACCCGGCCGGACCCCCGGACCGCCGGGAGCGCCGACCGCAGGGCGTCGGCTGCCGCGCCCTCGGCCGCGAGGATCTGGGCGGCCGGCGACTGGCCGGCGGCGATGCCGATGAGCAGGTGCTCGGTGGAGACGTACTGGTCGCCGAGGCTCTGCGCCTCCTTGCCCGCCAGGTCGAGGGCCGTCGCCATGGCGCGGCTCGCGCTCGGCTGGGCCGTGCTGGCGCCGCTCACGCTGGGCAGCGCGACCAGGGCCGCGCGCGTCTTCTGGCCCACGGCCTGCGCGCTCGCCCCGACAGCCTCCAGGAGCCCGACGGCGACACCTCCCTGCTGGGCGAGCAGGCTCGCGAGCAGGTGGACCGGCTCGAGCTGCGGGTTGCCGGCCGCGGACGCCGACTGGATGGCGTCCCCGATCGCTTCCTGCGACCTGGTCGTGAACTTGGCGTCCATGGCACCTCCGGATGCTGCTGAATGGTTCTGCTGGGGCAACCTCGTCAAAGTTGAGTCTATTCCACTCAACTTCACGCGCGCGACCTCGGACGGTCGCTCGCTGCGCCGCTGTGGAAGGATCCCCGCGTGCCCATCGAACGGATCGCCCTGATCTCCGACGTCCACGGCAACCTCACCGCGCTGGAGGCCGTCCTCGCCGACATCGCCGCCCGCGGGATCGACCGGATCCTCAACCTCGGCGACTACGTCGGGAAGGGCCCGCGGGGCAGCGAGGTCACCGACCGCTGCCGCGAGGTGTGCGAGGTGAACATCCGGGGCAACTGGGACGACTTCCTCCCCGGGATCCCGGACGACGCGGCGCCAGAGATGGTCTGGTGGCGCGACGAGCTGCGGCCCGACCAGCACGAGTGGCTGCGGATGCTCCCGCTCAGCCACGACCTGCTGATGAGCGGGCGCCGGATCCGCCTGTTCCACGCCTCCGCGGCGAGCGTCCACACCCGCGTGCACTTCCACCACACGCCGGAAGAGTTCGCCGGCATGTTCGCCGCCACCGACCTCACCGGGCCGGGCCCGGAGCCCACGATAGTGGGCTACGGCGACATCCACGACGTCTATGTCGAGGTGTACGGCGGCCGCACCCTCTTCAACGTGGGCAGCGTGGGCAACCCGCTCGACGAGCCGGTCCCCTCCTACGTGATCCTCGAGGGTGTCCCCGACGCACCGGACCCCGGGCCGTTCGGCCTCCAGGTGGTCCGCGTCCCCTACGACGTGGACGCCGAGGTGGCGGTGGCGCACCGGCTCCGGATGCCGCAGGCCGACGTCTGGGAGGTCGAGCTCCGCACCGCCGTCTACCGCGGGCGCCAGAAGCCCGGCATGCTAGCCACGTGACCCGTACCCGCCGCAGCGCCGCAGCCTGGGTGCTCGCCGCGCTCACCCTGCTGCTGTCGGGCTGCATCCGGGCCGACGTCGACGTCGTGCTCAACCCCGACGACACCGCCGGCTCGACGCTCGTCATCGCCGTCGAGGACGAGTTCGCGGACAGCACCGGGCGCGAGGCCAAGGACGTGCTCAAGGACGCCCTCCGCGGCAAGGGCGACCCGGAGCGGGGCGCCGAGCGCACGGAGGAGTACGTCGAGGGCGGGTACACGGGCACCCGGTACGTATACCCGGTGGGGCCTCTGGCGAGCCTGCCGGAGACGGCAGGACTGCCCGTGACCGTCGTCCGGGACGGCGACGACTACGTCGTCGACGCGACCGTCGACCTCACCGAGGACGCCCTGAACATCCGGGGCGTCCGCGCCGAGGACGTGCTGACGGTGACGCTCCGGGTGACCTTCCCCGGACCGGTCGCCGAGGCGGACGGCACGGTGGCCGGCACCACCGTCACCTGGACGCCGCCTGTCGGCGAGGTCTCGACGATCCACGCGCGCGGGTCCGCGGTGGACCCTGCGTCGGTGGTGCCGTCCCCGCCCCCGCCCGCGGCGGAGGCGGGCGGGGCGCCCGTGGCGGGCGGGACGTCGTCGGGCGTGCCCGGCTGGCTGGCGCCGCTGATCGCCGTCGGCGGCCTCGCGATCCTGCTGCTCCTCGGCGTGGTCGTGTGGCAGGCGCTGCGCGTGCGCCCGCCCGCGGCCCCGGGCCCGGGCGCGGGCGTGGCGTACCCCGCCCAGTACCCTGGCGCGCACGGCCAGGAGCACCCGACGCTGCAGCAGTACCCGCAGTACCCGCAGGACCCCCACCGCCCGCCGAGCTTCCCGCCCGGCGTGTGATCCCGAGAGGACCCGCATGACCGCATGGCACGACGACGTGCTCGGCCCTGACTTCCAGGCACGCAGCCTCCCGCTCCCGGACGAGGGGGCCGACGGCGTCACGGCCACCCTGGTCCGGCATGTCGCCTCGACGTCGGGGGCGACGTCCGACGACGTGGCCGGCTCCGGCCGTCCCGCGGTGCTGTACGTGCACGGGTTCGTGGACTACTTCTTCCACCGGCACGTCGCCGAGACCTTCGCGGCCCGCGGGTACCCGTTCTACGCCGTCGACCTCCGGGGCTACGGCCGGTCGCTCCGCGAGGGCGGCGACCCCAACTACGTCCGGGACGTCGCCGTGCACGCGCTCGACCTGGACGCCGCGACGGAGGCGATCCGGGCCGAGGGGCACGAGCGGATCGTGGTGCTGGCGCACTCCATGGGCGGCCTCGTCGCGTCCCTCTGGGCGAACTCGCGCCCCGGACGTGCGGAGGCGCTCGTCCTCAACTCGCCGTGGCTCGACCTCAACGAGGGGTGGCACCACCGGATCGTGACGACCCGGCTGCTCCACGTCCTCGGGCCCGTCGCGCCCCGGCTCCGGCTGGGCGGGCTGAGCGAGAGCTACGGCCGGGCCCTCCACGGTGAGTGGGGGTACGACCTGGCGTGGAAGCCCTATGCCGGGTTCCCCGTGCGCGCGGCCTGGCTCCACTCGATCCGCCGGGCCCACGCCCGGGTGGCGCGCGGGCTCGACGTCACCTGCCCGGTTCTCGTCTGCGCCTCGGACCGGACGTCGACGGGCAAGCGGTGGCACGACGAGCTGCTCACCACCGACAGCGTCCTGGACGTGCGGCACATCCTGGCGCTCGCCCCGAAGATCGGGCGGTCGGTGGACGTCGTGACGATCCCCGGCGGCGCGCACGACCTGGCCCTGTCGGCGGAGCCCGTCCGGCAGAAGTTCCTCACCACCGCGCTGGACTGGCTGGACGCGCGCGTCTGACTCCCGGCTCCTACCGCAGGTCCCGCAGGTAGGCGGCCGCGCCGCCGTAGCCGGCGGTCCGGCGCTCGTCGAGCGTCGCGATGATGAGGAGCACCCCACCGGCCGCGGCGAGCGTCAGCATCCACGGCACTGCCGAGATCTGCGTGCCGAGCTGGGTGAGGAAGACGACCAGGATCTCGATCGGCAGCAGCCACACCCCCACCAGGAACGGCGCGGCGAGGCGGGCACGGCTGCCCACCAGCACCGCGGTCAGAGCCACCCCGATCACGAGCACGGCACGCCACGTGAGCGGGTCGGTGTAGGTGGCGAGCACCGACGGGCCGAGCAGAGCCAGCAGGCCCGGAGCCAGCAGGGCCCAGGATCCGGTGCGGCCCAGGGGCCACGTCCACAGCCCACGCTGCCCGACGGCGGCCGCGAGGTCTCCGCTCCCGTCCACCGCCTGGTCGGTGCCCTGGTGGGTGCCCTGCTCCAGGCCGTGGTCCGCCGCCGTGGCCCGGGCCGCGAGGTAGCCGGCGAGCGCCAGGCCCACGCCCAGCGGGACCGAGAAGACCTCGACGCGCAGCTCGCGCGGGGACCAGGCGGCGATCGCCACGGCGAGCGCACAGGCCCAGACGAACCAAGGAGGGGCGCCGGTCCCGCCCATCGCCCGCAGGTCGTCGCGGTGCGCGAGGAGCCGGCGCACACCGGCGACGAGCAGGACGAGCAGCGCCACCTCGACGACCCAGAGCACGATGATCGCGCCCCAGGACTCACGTACGTTCGCGACAGCGCCCACCACACCCAGGAGCAACGCCGGGGCGAGACCCCACCGGGCGAGGACTCCGGACCAGCGGCTGCCGGCGAGCGGACGTGCCAGCCGGGCCGCAGCAGCAGCCAGCCCGGCCGCCGCGACCGACCAGGCGAGCCCGACGGCGAACGCGCCGCCCGGCAGCAGGACGGCCGTACCGAGCAGGAGCACGGGGCTGTCGGCCACGTGCAGCGCCTCGATCGTGCCCGCCACGCCGGTCAGGGCCACGGCCGGAAGCAGGCTGAGCGTCGCGGCGCGGGTCCAGGCCGCGTCGACGAGCGGCCTCCACCGGAGCAGGGCCACCGCCAGCAGCAGAACCACCCCGGCTCCGACCAGGATGAAGGGGCGCGCCGAGCCCGCGACGGGATCCACCAGGTGGACCACGAGGCTGGGCACGAGCGCGAGCGCCAGCCCCACGCGGGCGAGGCGCCACGACGTGCCGGCTACCGCACCCGGGCTCTGACGGGCGGCCTCGTCCGCCGAGGACTTCGCCGCGCGGCGGGCCAGCAGACCACCGACCACGATCGCGCCGAGCGCAGGCGGCAGGGTGTAGGCCTCGACGAGCCGCACCCCGGCGTCGGCCAGCGCCGTCCAGACGGCCGCCGTCACCAGGAGGGCCGACAGCCAGGTGGCGCGCCGGCGGTCCGGCTCGCGTGACACGACCCCGGCGCCCGCGGCGAGGAGGAGGAGCACGGCGACAGCGATGTCAGGCCCGGCCGCCGGGCGGGCGTAGGCCAGCGCGACGGTGATGAGACCCGTGACGACGGCACTCGCCTCGAGCACCCACCGGAGGCGCGGCGCGAGGGTGGTGGTCACGGGCACCTTGGCCGCGACGTGCTCCGCCACCCGCGGTGCGACTCCCGCGGTCACCGCGACGAGGGTCGCGATCACGGGGAGCACCACCGGCGAACCGCTGGTCTCGAGCAGCATCGCGCCTGCGCTGACCACGACCACCGAGGCTGTGGGCAGCACGAGAGCGGCCGCCCACACGCGGACCGCCGGGACCAGCCCCGTCCGCGTGGTGAGCATCAGGACCAGCTCGAGCGCCAGCATCGCGGCGGCCGCTCCCGCGGACCACCAGGTGCGCTCCGAAGCGACCGTGACGACACCGATGACGAACGGGACGGAGGTCACGCCCAGGACCGCGAGCCACTCTCCGCGCTCGACGCGGCCCCACTGGGTCACGACGAGGGCGCCCAACGAGGCCGCTGCCGACACGGTGCAGGCGATCGCGACGCCCTCGAGCCCGAGCCAGCCGAGCCACTGCATCAGGACCCACAGGGCGTACGCGTACGCACCGCCGACCAACCAGGGGTGCGCCGGGCGCGGGACCGACGCACGGGCAGCCAGGAGCAGCCCGGCGACGACAGCGCCGCCGACGATGCCCGTGACCCGCCACGACCAGGAGCTCACCATGGTCAGGTACAGCGCGAGGAAGGCCAGCGCAACCGCCGCCACCCGCCAGAACCGGGCCTCGCGCGCCGTCATCGCGTGCCCACCCAGGCGCCGGGCGAGCACCGTGGCGCCCGCCAGCGCCCGCAGGCCTCGCTGCACCAGGCCGACGACACCGCGCAGCCACGGCGCAGACCGCGCCGGGTCGGCGGTCGCCGCCAGGAGGAGCGTCGTCAGGAGGGCGAGGAGGACTACCGACGTCAGCGCGAGGAGGTGGCCGTCGAGCGCGAGAGCGAGCACCAGGGTGAGCGTCGCCCACGGAGCCACCGCACGCGCGATCGAGGTCAGGGACCCCGGCACGGCGAGCCGCGCCGCGAGCAGCGCGACGACCACCAGGGTGGCGTGGCCGAGGTGGGCCCAGACCTCGGCGGACGAGATCCGGGCGCCGTCTCCGCCGAGCGGCCCGCCGTGCGGCGTCCATCCCGGCATCCCGCCCATGACGCTCTCGAGGAACTCGAACCCGAGGACGATGTGCAGGGCCACAGCCGGCAGAGCCGCCACGGCCGCGACGGACCAGGCGCCGAGGAGCAGGTCCCCGGCGGCTCGTGCCCGAGGCGCCCGCACCCGCAGGACCGCCACGACCACCACGGCGAGCAGCAGCCAGACGGCGCCCGCGCCGAGCGGGAACCAGCCGACGGTCGACTCCTCGGGGACGGCTCCGAGGAGACCGCCGCCCACTGCCGCCACGGCGCCGCCGACGAAGGCCCACGCCCGCTCGCCGGTGGTGCGCCACAGCAACCCGGCCACAAGAGCCGACAGGCCGAAGAACACCGCAGGGCCGCTCATCCCGGGTAGCGAACCGACGGAGCCGACGACGAACCCGCAGGCCAGCGCCAGGGCGAAGGCCAGCCCCCGGACGAGGGCCAGGAGCGTCCGCTCGGGGGCGAGGTCGCTCTGCACCCGGGCACCGGAGGTGCGGACGAGGAGGCGGACCGCCGCGGTGGCCACGGAGACGAGAAAAAGTCCCGATCCCATCACCCAGCCGAACGGCAGGTCGGCAGCGAGCGCACCTGCGACCAGCGCGGGCGTCAGCGGCAACGCCAGCACGCCCGCCGAGACCCAGGACCGCACGCGGGCGACATGGCCGGTGGCAGCCGCCGCAGCGCCGACCGCGGCCCAGGCGATCGCCGAGGCCGTCAGCGGGGTGAGCACACCCACCGCCTCGACCTGCAGGGGAGTGCTCGCGACCACCACGAGCGCGGCCGGGAACCCCGCCGCACGAACCCACCGCAGCACAGCAGACTCGGGCCGCATCGGTGCGCCGAGCCGCGCGCCGACCCGCACCGCAGCCCGGCCGGCACCGTAGGCCACCAAGGCTGTCGCGACGAACGCGGTGGTCCAGGTGGGCAGCGGGAGCAGCACGCCGGAGAGGCCCGCGGCGAGCAGGACTGGAACGAGGGGGGCGGCCAGCAGAGCCGCTGTGGCCCAGGCCCGGACCCGGAGGCGGTGGCCGAGGAGGCCCAGCGCGGCGACCACCACGGCGAGCAGGATCCCGCGGGTCAGCGCGGGGTCCAGCGCCGACATGAGCCCCGCCTGGAGGGCGAGCTCGACGTCGACCCACGTCAGCACGACCGCGAGCGCGGCCACCGCCTCGCCCGACGAGCGCAGGCCCGCACGCCTCATGAGGGCCGCCACGGCGACCGCGCCGACCGTGACACCCGTGGTGACGACGGCGCGGAGCGCCAGCTGGTCGGCGAGCGTGAAGAAGACGAAGACCACCGCTGCCACGGCCAGGAGACCGGCGCCGGCGCCCGCGAGGATGGGCTGGAGGCCCACAGCCGAGCGCGTGGGCGCGGCCGGGCCCGACCCCGGCGTGACGGCGCCGCCACCAGCGGGACGGGCCGCGGTCGCTGCCGGAGCCGCACCGCCGGACCGCGTCTGCACGGGCCGCATCGGCGCAGGCCGCATCGCGCCCGGGCCGCCGGCAGCCTCGGCCGGGCCCACCATCTGGTCCATGGCCCGCCGGAGGCGCGTCGCGACGTTCTGCGCCTTGATCGACCAGGCAAGGCCCGGACCGGACCTGGCCCAGCCTGCCGCCGCCGGCTGCTGGGCGCGGAGCGCCTCCAGGACCTGCTGCCGCTTCACGAGGGCGGCCGCCGCCTCCCGGGACGTGCGCGCGATCTCGTGCGCCACCGGACCGCTCAGGTCCAGCCGGCACTGCCCGCACGTGGACGACGTCAGGTGCGCGCCGCACGCGGGGCAACCGGCGGTGTCGGGCAGGCGGGCGAGCGCGACGTCGACCCAGGGCTCTCTCATGGCGGCCATCCTGGCGGATCCTGGAGGTCTCCTGGACGTTGTCCACAGGGCGAGTTTCGTGAAGGTCTCCGCCAAGGTCGTGATGGAAGTCGGCAGCACTTCGCGCCTACCGTCGCAGCCCTCCGCCGTCGGGCCGCCACAGCCGTGTCCGAAAGCCGCTAGCACTCCCGGCTCCACCGGGTGAGGATGGCGGCATGGACACGCACTTCTCCGAGCGCTACCGCGCCATCGCCGCGCGCGACCGGCGCTTCGACGGCCAGTTCTTCACGGCGGTGCGGTCCACGGGGATCTACTGCAGGCCGTCCTGCCCGGCGCGCACCCCCAAGGCCGAGAACGTCACCTTCTACCTGACCAGCGCCGCCGCGCACGAGGCGGGCTTCCGGGCGTGCAAGCGCTGCCTCCCCGAAGCCGCCCCGGGAACGCCGGAGTGGAACCTGCGGCGCGACCTCGCGGGCCGCGTGATGCGTCTGGTGGCCGACGGCGTCGTGGACCGCGAGGGCGTGGACGGTCTCGCGGCGCGCCTCGGCTACAGCACGCGGCACATCCACCGGCTCGTCGCCGGGGAGCTCGGGGCGGGGCCGCTGGCCCTGGCCCGCGCCCAGCGGGCGCAGACCGCCCGCGCTCTGCTCGTGGGGACCACGCTGCCGGTGGCCGACGTCGCCTTCGCTGCCGGGTTCGGCTCGATCCGGCAGTTCAACGACACGGTCACCGAGGTGTTCGCCACGACGCCGACCGAGCTGCGCGCCCGCGCCCGCCGGGCCCGGGCCTCCGGCGTCGGTCCGTCGTCGCAGGGTCGGTCGATCAACGGACCGACGCCGCGACAAGCGACCGACGCGGCGCCGCAGCCGGTGCGGATCGACCTGACGCTCCCGTTCCGCGAGCCGTTCGACGCGCGCGGCGTGCTGGAGTTCCTCGCTGTCCGCGCGATCGACGGCGTCGAGTCGGCGGACCTGTCCGGGCCGGACCTGCGCTACGCCCGCACGGTCACGCTGCCGAACGGGCCGGGCGCGTTCGAGGTCACGTACCGGCCCGGGGCGGCGGCGGGCCGCGCCCGGCCACGCATCGACCTCCACCTGGAGGTCGCCCACCTGGCGGACGTCCCGGTCGCGGTCGCCCGGGTCCGTCGCCTGCTCGACCTCGACGCGGACCCCGAGGCCGTGGACGCGGCCCTCGCCTCCGACCCCGTTCTCGCCCCGCTCGTGGCCGCGACGCCGGGGATCCGCGTGCCAGGGGCCGTGGACCCGCACGAGCTGGTGGTCCGTGCGATCGTGGGTCAGCAGATCAGCGTCGCGGCGGCCCGTACGCACCTCACGCGGCTCGCGTCCGCGGCGGGTACGCCCTACCCGGCGGGCATCGCCGGGCTCACCACCCTCTTCCCGGCCCCCCACCAGGTGGCCGACGCCGCCCCGGCGCACCTCCGCCTCCCCGCGCGGAACGTCCGCACGGTCGTCGACACCGCCCAGGCCCTGGCCGACGGCGAGCTCGGCGTCAGCGTGGGGGACGACGTCGAGGAGCTGCGGGCCGCGCTCGTGGCGCGCCCCGGGATCGGCCCGTGGACCGCCGGGTACGTGGCGCTCCGCGTCCTGGGCGACCCCGACGTGCTGCTCGACCGCGACGTCGCCCTCCTCGCCGGTGCCCGGTCGCTGGGGCTGCTCGAGCCGCCCGACCGGGCCGGCACCGCAGGCCGCGCGCAGGAGTTCCGAGCCCTCCAGGCGCGAGGCGCCGCGTGGGCCCCGTGGCGGTCGTACGCCGCGATGCACCTGTGGCGCGCGGCGACCCCGTCCACCTCCGCAGCACCCACCACCACGAGGAGCCTCCCGTGACCGCTCTGACCACCACGTTCACCACCCCGGACGGCCCGTTCAGCGTCATCGTCGACGACGTCGCGGTCCTCGCCGCCGGCTGGACCGACGACCTCGCCTCCCTCGTCGCCCTCGTGCACCCCACGTTGCGGCCCGCCGAGGTGCCGGTCGCGGGGGGCGCGGGGACGTCGTCGGGCAGCCTTGCCCGCTCGGTGCTGGACGACGCGGCCAAGGCCGTCGAGGCCTACTACGCCGGTGATCTCGCGGCCCCGGGCCGCGTGCCCGTACGGCAGGCGAGCGGCCCGTACCGGACGCACGCCTGGGACGTGCTCCGCGAGGTGGGACCGGGCGAGCGGCTCACCTACAGCGAGTACGCCGTCCGGACCGGGCGGCCCGCAGCCGTCCGGGCCGCCGCGGGCGCCTGCGCCAGGAACGCGGCGGCGCTGTTCGTGCCGTGCCACCGGATCCTGCGGACCGACGGCACGCTCGGCGGCTTCCGCTACGGGCTGCCGGTCAAAGAGCGTCTGCTGGCGCGGGAGGCGTGAGCCTGGTGACTTCTGCCTGAGCTGTCAGAAGCTCCCCGGCGAAGGCACCGGGGAGCTTCTGACAGCGCGCGAGCGGGCGGGTCAGCCCTTGACCGAGCCCGCCAGCAGGCCGCGGACAAAGTACCGCTGCAGCCCGAGGAACACGATCAGCGGGATCACCATCGAGATGAACGCGCCCGCCGACAGCACGTGCCAGTCACCGCCACGCGAGCCGGCCATCTCGGCCACGCGGACCGTGAGCGGGAACGTGTCGGGCCCGCCCATGACGAGGGCGACGAGCAGGTCGTTCCACACCCACAGGAACTGGAAGATCCCGAAGGCAGCGATGGCCGGCGTCAGCAGCGGCATCATCACCTGGAAGAAGATCTTCACGTGCCCGGCGCCGTCGACCCGGGCCGCCTCGACGAGCGAGGCGGGGATGTCCTTCATGAAGTTGTGCAGCAGGAAGATCGCCAGCGGCAGCGCGAAGGCCGAGTGGGACAACCAGATCGTCCAGAAGGACCCGTTGACGTCGGCGGCGACGAAGAGCGACAGCAGCGGGATCAGGGTGATCTGGATCGGGACGATCTGCAGCGCGAACACCGCCACGAAGAGGATGTCCCGGCCCTTGAAGTCGATCCACGCGAAGCCGTAGGCGGCGAGCAGCGCGAGCGTGATCGGGATGACCACGGCGGGCAGCGTGATGACGAACGAGTTCAGGAAGAAGCTGATCAGGTTGGTCGAGCTGCCGAACAGGGCGGCCTCGTAGTTGCGCATCGAGAACACGCCCTCGCCGGCGAACGCGTCGCCGAAGACGGTCCACCAGCCGCTGCGCCGGATGTCGAGCTCCGGACGGACCGACGTCACGAGCAGGCCGAACGTCGGGATCGTCCACAGGAGCGCGATGATGAGCGCGATCGCGCTCGCCCAGGGGTTGCTGAGCCGCGCCTTCGCCTTCCGCGCCCGCTCGTTGATGCCCGACGGCGTCCGCTTGGGCTCAGGCGGCGTGCTCACCAGGGCATCGACCGCCTCGGACTTGTCCCGCGCCGCTCCCGCGGCGCCCGCGACGGTGCTCATCGGACCTCCTCGGCCAGGCGCATCTGGCGCACGTTGTAGATGATGATCGGGATCACGATGACGAACAGGAGCACGGCCAGCGCGGCGCCGAAGCCCGCGTTGTTCTGCCGGAAGCTCTGCTCGTAGAACTCGTTCGCCACGATCGACGTGCCATACCGGCCGGCGGTCATGGTTCGGACGATGTCGAAGGATTTCAGTGTGGTCATGGCGATCGTGGTGAGAACCACCACGAGGGCCGGACGGATGCTCGGGATGGTGATCCGCCAGAACATCCCCAGCCCGCTGAGCCCGTCGAGGCGGGCCGCCTCGACGATGTCGTCCGGGATGGCCCGGATCGACGCCGACAGCAGCGTCATGGCGAAGCCGGTCTGGATCCAGATCAGCACGACCATCAGCAGGAAGTTGTTCAGCGGGCGCTGCAGCAGGAACTGGATCGGTTCGCCGCCCAGCCACACGAGGACCTGGTTGAGCAAGCCGGTCTGCTCGACAGCGCCCGTGTTGGGCTTGTACTCGTAGACGAACTTCCAGATGATCGACGCGCCCACCATCGAGATGGCCATCGGCAGGAACACGAGCGCCTTGGCGAACTTCTCGAAGCGGCTCTTGTCGACCACGACCGCGTAGACGAGGCCGAGGAACGTCGCCGCGGCGGGCGCGACCAGCACCCACAGCGCCGTCGTCCCGAGGACCAGGAGGAACTGCGGCTCCGTGAAGGCTCTGACGTAGTTGTCGAGCCCGAGGAACTCCGTGCCGTTCCTGTTGAACAGGGACTTTCGGATGGTGTCGAGCCCCGGGTAGAGCAGCCCGACCGTGAGCATCAGGAGGGCCGGCCCGACGAAACCTGCGGTGACCAGCCACTTCGGGGCGTTCGCCGGGCGGTCCACGATGAACAGGATCAGCCCCATCACCAGCACGAAGAGCGCCATGGCGATCAGCATGATCATTAGCTTGTGCCCAGGGTCGTCCCCGGCGTAGATGAACCAGTCCATGGATCCTCCGATCCTTGCCGAACCTGTCGCCGTCGACGGGCCCGATCCCAGCGTAGGACGACAGAGGCGCGGGACACAGGGTCCCGCGCCTCCGCGCGTCGGTCAGGACCGAGCCCGGCTCATCACGACGGCCAGGAGCCCTCGATCTGGTCGGTGACCTCCTGCGAGGAGAGGTCGGAGGCGAACCACTCCGTGATCCCTGCCCAGAAGGTGCCCGCGCCCACCTCGCTCGGCATCAGGTCGGACCCGTCGAACCGGGCCACCGTGGCGGGGTCACCGAGGATCTCGGCGGAGGCCTTGTCGAAGTCCGTGGCCAGGTTCTCCGGGTCGAGATCGTAGTTGGCGCTCACCCAGCCGCCGTTCGGCGTCGCGACGGCCTTGGCGTTGGCCCAGTCCGAGCTCGAGAGGTAGGTCTGGAACGCCTGGACCTCGGGACGGTCGTTGAACGCGCCGATGAACTCGCCGGCCACGAGGGTCGGCTTCTCGTCGGTGGTCTGCGCCGGCAGGTAGAACGCGAAGACGTCGCCGTCCTCGGCCACGTTCGTGCCCTCGGGCCACTGCGTCTGGTAGAAGTTCGCCGCGCGGTGCAGGTAGCAGTTGCCGTCGAGGATCGGGAAGCCCGCGTCCGTCCAGGGCGTCGTGGCGATCGAGTTGACCTCGCCCAGGCCGCCGTTCACGAAGTCCGGGTTCTTGAGGATCTCACCGGCCGCGTCGAACGCCTCGACGATCTGCGGGTCGTTGAAGGGGATCTCGTGGTTGACCCACTGGTCGTAGACGTCCGGGCCCGCCGTGCGGAGCACCACGTCCTCGATCCAGTCGGTGCCCGGCCAGCCGGTCGCGTCACCCGACTCGACACCTGCGCACCAGGGCTTGATCTCGCCACCGGTGTCGTCGACGATCTGCTGCGACAGAGCGAGCAGGTCGTCCCAGGTCTCGGGGATCTCGTAGCCGGCCTCTTCGAACATCGAGGGCGAGTACCAGACGAAGGACTTCACGTTGGAGCCCAGCGGCGCGGCGTAGAAGGTGCCGTCGACGGTGCCGTAGCCCTTCCACGACTCGTGCCAGCCCTCGTCCACGTTGGCCTCGACCGACTCGGGCGCCGGCACGAGGGCGTCGTACTGGGTGACCAGGGTGTTGAGCAGACCCGGCTGCGGCAGGATCGCGATGTCCGGCGGGTTGCCCGCCTGGACGCGGACGGGCAGCTGCGCCTCCATCTCGCGCGACGCCTCGTACTCGACGGTGACGCCGGTGCACTCCTCGAACGGCTCGTACGACTTCACCTGCGTCTCGGCTTCCGGCTCCACGATGGTGGTGTAGACCGTTACCGTCGTGCCGTCGATGTCGCCGAACTCTTCGAACGCGGCGCAGTCGATCTCGAAGGAACCGGCTTCGCCCTCTCCGCCACCGCCACCGTCGCCACCGTCACCGGTGTCCGCACAGGCGGTAAGGGTCAGCGCCAGGGCTGCGCCTGACGCGGCGAGCGTCAGGGCGCGTCGCCGTGTACGGATAGTCATGACGTACCTCCACTGCTTCGTGGTGCTCGGTTGACGTGCTCGTACGGCAAGGGACCCTGCCAGGCCCCTGCCCTTGAGGCAACCGCGTTTCGCAAGGACATGCAAGCGCTGACACACCACCTGAGCATGTCGAATACATTACGAAAGACCGCTCCCAAAACAGGGCCCCCCAGCAGTCGTAGGCTTGTCCCGCACACGCGCACGCGTGGTGCGCCAGTGCAGGAGAGGACGGACATGATCGAGCTGAGGACCCCGCGCGAGATCGAGGAGATGCGGCCCGCCGGGCGCTTCGTCGCCGAGGTGCTCACCGCCGTCAGGGCCGCTGCCGCCCCGGGAGTGAACCTCCTGGAGCTCGACGAGGTCGCGCACAAGCTGATCCGCGACCGCGGGGCCGAGTCGTGCTACATCGACTACCACCCGTCGTTCGGCGCCATGCCGTTCGGCAAGGTGATCTGCACCTCGGTCAACGACGCCGTGCTCCACGGCCTGCCCTACGACTACGCGCTCCAGGACGGCGACCTGCTCAGCATCGACTTCGCCGCGTCGGTGAACGGCTGGGTGTCGGACTCGGCACAGTCGTTCGTGGTGGGCAACCCGCTGCCCGGGCGCGCGGAGACCGACGCCCGGCTGATCCGGACCACCGAGGTGGCGCTCGACGCCGGGATCGCGGCAGCCGTCGCCGGGAACAAGATCGGCGACATCTCGGCCGCCATCGCCGAGGTCGCGCTCGCCGAGGGCTACGCCATCAACACCGACTTCGGTGGGCACGGCGTGGGCCGCACCATGCACGGTGACCCGCACGTGCCGAACAACGGCCGCAAGGGCCGTGGCTTCCCGCTGAAGCCGGGCCTGGTGATCGCCATCGAGCCGTGGTTCCTCGAGACCACGGACGAGATCTGGACCGACCCCGACGGCTGGACGCTCCGGTCGGCCGACGGCTCGCGCGGAGCGCACAGCGAGCACACCATCGCCATCACGGCGGACGGCCCGCTGGTCCTCACGGCCCGGGTCTGACCCGGGGCGCGGCCCCTTCGGGGAGGCCGACGCCCTACGGCGCGAGCGACCGGAGGACCGCCACCACGCCGTCGTCGTCGATCGAGCCGGTGACCTCGTCGGCCGACGCGCGAACGACCTCGTCGGCGTGGCCCATGGCCACGCCGCGGGCGGCCCACCGCAGCATCTCGACGTCGTTGCGCCCGTCGCCCACGGCGACGGTGCGCGACGGTTCGACGCCGAGCTCCGCACGGACCTTCTCCAGGGCCGTGGCCTTCGAGACCCCCTGCGGGGCGATGTCCATCCACGCGGACCAGCCCACCGCGTAGGTGACGTCCTCGAGGCCCATCCCGGCGGCGACCCGGTGGAAGTCGGCGCTCGTCTCCCCGGGGCTGCGCACGACGACACGGGTGACCTCGCGCGCCCACAGCTCGTCGAACGCGACGACCTGGTGCTCGCCGTTCAGCTCGCCCTCGGGGAACAGCTCGTTCATGCGGAACCCGAGGCCCACGTCCTCGACGGCGTACCGCGCGTGCGGCAGGTGCTCGCGCAGCAGCCGCAGCGCCGGCTCGGGGTCGAACGTGACGGTGTCCTCGACCACGTAGCCCTCGGGCACCTCGGGATCGAGACGCACGGTGACGGCGCCGTTGGACGCCACCATCCAGCCTGTCTCGATCCCGAGGTCCGCCGCGACGTACGTCATCGCCACGAGCGACCGGCCGGAAGCCAGCACCACGTGGTGCCCGGCGGCGCGAACGGCCGCCACGGCGTCACGCGCGGCGGGGGACAGCACGTCGTCGTACGTGACGAGCGTCCCGTCGATGTCGAGCGCGACCAGCATGGTGGACTGCGCGGAGCGCGCCCCGGGGACGGGAACCATCGGCGCTACTTGACCGGCTCGAGGACCTCGAGGCCACCCAGGTAGGGCCGCAGGCCCTCCGGGACGTAGACGGAGCCGTCCGCCTGCTGGTGGTTCTCGAGGATCGCGACGATCCACCGTGTCGTGCCCAGGGTGCCGTTCAGCGTGGCCACGTTGCGGGTGGTGCCCTCCTCCGTACGCTCCCGCACGCCGAGCCGGCGCGCCTGGAACGTGGTGCAGTTCGAGGTCGAGGTGAGCTCGAGGTAGCGGTCCTGGGTGGGCAGCCAGGCCTCGCAGTCGAACTTGCGGGCGGCGCTCGAGCCGAGGTCTCCGGCCGCCGTGTCGATCACGCGGTACGGCAGCTCCGCCTTCTGGAGCATCGCCTCCTCCCAGCCCAGCAGGCGCTGGTGCTCGGCCGCGGCGTCCTCCGGACGGCAGTAGCTGAACATCTCGACCTTGTGGAACTGGTGCACCCGGATGATGCCGCGGGTGTCCCGGCCAGCCGACCCCGCCTCACGGCGGTAGCAGGCGCTCCAGCCGGCGTACCGCATGGGCCCGCCGTCCAGGTCGAGGATCTCGTCGCTGTGGAAGCCGGCGAGCGCCACCTCGGAGGTGCCGACCAGGTAGAGGTCGTCCTTCTCGAGGCGGTAGACCTCGTCCGCGTGCTTGCCGAGGAACCCGGTGCCCTGCATGGTCTCCTGCTTGACCAGCGTGGGCGTGATGACGGGGGTGAAGCCCTCGGCGATCGCCAGGTCCATGGCGGCGTTGAGCAGCGCCAGCTCGAGGCGGGCGCCCACGCCCGTGAGGAAGTAGAACCGCGCGCCCGACACCTTGGCGCCGCGCTGCGTGTCGATCGCGGCCAGGCCCTCGCCCAGCTCCAGGTGGTCGCGGGGCGTGAAGCCCTCCGCGGCGAAGTCGCGGATCGTGCCCTCCTCGCGGAGGACGATGAAGTCCTCCTCGCCGCCGGGGGGCGCACCCTCGACCACGTTGGCGATGGAGTACAGGACCTCCTTGAGCTGCACGTCCGCCGTGTCGGCGTCGGCCTGCAGCGCCTTGACCTGCTCGGCGATCGCCTTGGTGCGTGCCAGGAGCGCCTGCTTCTCGTCGCCCTGGGCGCGGGCGACCTCCTTGCCCATCGACTTCTGCTCGGCGCGCAGCTGCTCGAACTCCGCGAAGGAGGAGCGCCGGCGCGCGTCGGCGTCGAGCGCCGCGTCCACGAGTGCGGGGTCGTCACCACGGGCCACCTGGCTCGCGCGGACGACGTCGGGGTTGTCGCGGAGGAGTCGGAGATCGATCACACCCGAAGCCTACCGAGTGGCTGCTGCGCGTCCGACCCGTTATCCACAATAGATTGCCTGTATGGAATGGCAGGTATGGCTCGGCATCGCCGCGATCGTCATCGCCACCGCGGCCCTCGTGGTCGCCTGTGTGGTCTGGTCCCAGCAAGCCTGGATGCGCAAGCGCCAGGCAGCAGGTCCCGTGCGCGTCACGCACGTCCAGACCGTACCGACGACCCCACGGCGGATCGCCGTCGTCGCGAACCCCTCGAAGGCGGGCGTGGACGAGCTGGAGGCCAAGGTCAAGGAGTTCTGCGCCGACAACGACCTCGAGGAGCCCCGGTGGTACGAGACGACCATCGAGGACCCCGGGGTCGGCCAGGCGCGGCAGGCCGTCGAGGACGGCGCCGACATCGTGCTCGCGGCCGGCGGTGACGGCACGGTCCGGGCGGTGGCCGAGGCCCTGGTGGGCACGCGCACGCCGATGGGCCTGGTGCCGATGGGCACGGGCAACCTCCTGGCTCGCAACCTCGACATCTCGGTCACCTCCCTCGACGACGCCCTGGACGTCCTGGTGACGGGCCGGACGCGCGCGATCGACGTGGGCTGGCTCCGCGTCGCCCAGTTCGCCGAGGGCGACGACGGCGACACCTCGGCGGAGCACCTCTTCCTGGTGATCGCGGGCCTCGGCTTCGACGCGGCGATGGTCGCCGACACCGACGCCGACCTGAAGAAGAGGGTGGGCTGGGTCGCGTACTTCGTGGCCGGGCTGTCGCACCTGCACGGCCGGCGGATGCGCGCGCGCATCTGGCTGGACGACGCCCCGCCCGCGGAGACGCGGCTCCGATCGCTCCTGGTGGGCAACTGCGGGCTGCTCCCGGGCGGCATCATCCTCCTCCCGGACGCCGTGGTGGACGACGGCGTGCTCGACGTCGCCGCCATCGACACCCGGGGCGGCATGGTGGGCTGGGCCCAGCTGTTCGGCGAGGTCGTGATGCAGAACTTCGGCGTGCGCAACGACCTCCCGGAGAAGCTCGGCCGCATCGACCACGCCAAGGCCCGGCGCGTCCGGGTGCGCGTCACGGGCAGCGAGCAGGCGCAGGTCGACGGCGAGCCCCTGGGCCGCGCCGTCGAGCTGGAGACGTGGGTCCAGCCCGCGTCGCTGCACGTCCGCACGCCGTGACCACCGGTTGTCCACAGGCGGCGCCCGCCAGGAGGGGGCCCGCACGTAGGCTGGCGGCGTGATGCCCCGTACCCGCCTCCTCGCCTCGGCCGTCGCCCTCCTCGCGGTCCTGGCCTCGGTGGTGGGCACCTTCGGCGGCGCCACTGCGGCGCGCGCCGACGGCGTCCAGATCACCACCACGGCCCTCGCCCCGGGCAGCGAGGAATCGCTCGTCGTGGTGGGCGTCGGCGGGCTGCGCTGGCCTGACGTCTCCCGGGGTTCGACGCCGACGCTGTGGCGGATGATCGGTGACGGCTCGGTGGCGTCGCTGAACGTCCGGACCGCCGCGCCCTTCACCTGCCCGCTCGACGCGTGGCTCACGCTCTCGGCCGGCCGGCGCGTGGCGTCCACGGCGTCCGCGGAGCCCGACCCGGTGGCGCCCGCCGAGCCCGAGCCCGGGGTGACCGAACCGCTCGGGGCGACCTTGCCGGCGTCGTGCACCTCGCTGCCGCGACCCGTCCTGGCGGAGGACCAGCCCGGGGTCGTGACCGGTGCCGTCGTCCCGGGGTGGGCCACGATCGTGCCGCAGCCCGACCCCACGGACCCGACGGCGATGAGCGCGGGGACGCCGGGCACGCTGGGCGAGCTCCTCGGCCGGAGCGGCGCGTGCACCACGGGCGTGGGTCCTGGGGCGGCCGCCGCCCTCGCCGGGAGCGACGGACGGCTCGCCCGGTACGTCGACTCCCTGGACCCTGTGCCCGACGCGGAGGTGGCGGGGCTGCTCACGGCCTGCCCCGTGGCGATGGTCGACGCCGGGGTGCTCCCCGACGGCCCTGGCCGTCATGACGCGCTGGACAGCCTCGACGCCACCCTGCGCCGCCTGACCAGGCTGCTGCCCGAGGGCACGCGCGTGGTCGTCGCGGGCATCGCGGGCTCGCCGCTGGCCCCCCAGGGTCTGCAGGTGGTCGTGGACTGGACGTCGGGAGAGTCGCAGGCCCGGTGGCTCTCGTCCGAGGGCACACGGACCGTCGGCGTCGTGCAGCTCGTCGACCTCACCGCCACCGCGGCCGAGAGCGCCGGGGTGCTCCCCGAGGAGGCCGTGCCGGACGACGGGCAGGGTTCCACCGGCGATCCGGGTGCACCGGACCCCGGCGGCGGCGCGGAGCCGGTCCTGACCATCGTGGGGCACCCCCTGGAGCACGGCGAGGAACGCCGCATGAACGTGGCGCGCACCGTGGAGAACCGGCAGTACGTCAACGTGCTCTCGCAGACGATCCCCGCGCTGCTGCCCGTGTTCCTCGCGGCGCTCGTGGTCCTGCTCGCGGGCGCGGTGACCACCGCCCTGTGGACCGGCCGGCGGCGGCTCCTCGTCGCCTCCTGCCTGCTCGCGTCGGCCGCACCCGTGGCGGCCTCGCTCGCGACCCTCTCCCGCTGGTGGGTGTGGCCCGCGCCCACGCTCGCGCTGACGGCGTCGGTCGCCGTGGGCGCCGTCGTCGCGGCCCTGGCGGCGTGGGTCCTGTCCCGGGCGCTCCCGGCGTCCCCGTGGCGGCTCGTGACAGCCGCGGCGGCCGTCACCTGGCTCGTCCTGACGGTCGACGGGCTCACGGGCACCACCTTGCAGCAGGGGTCGCTCCTCGGCCCGTCGCCGGCGCTCGGCGCCCGGTTCTACGGCTTCACCAACATGACGTTCGCGGTGTACGCGACCGCGGGCGTCGTGCTCGCGGCCGGGCTGGCCGCCTATGCGCTCCGCCGCGGCCGCCGGCTGGCGGTCGCGGCGGTGGTCGCGGTCGGCGTGGTGACGACCGTGGTCGACGGCGGCCCCCGGTTCGGTGCCGACCTCGGCGGCATCCTCGCCCTCGTGCCCGGGTTCACCGTGCTGGCCCTCCTGGTGGGCGGGGTACGGATCACGGCCCGGCGGCTCCTCGCCGTCGCCGCCGCCACCCTCGTGATCGTGGCCGCGGTGGCGGTCGCGGACTGGCTGGCTCCGGGGGCGTCGTCCCACCTGGGCGCGTTCGTCCAGCGGGTGCTCGACGGCGAGGCGCTCGGCGTGATCGCCGGGAAGGCAGCCGGTGCCTGGGCCACGGTCGCCCACCCCGCCGGCGTGGTGGCACTCCTGGCCGTGATCACGGCTGCGTGGGCGGTGCTCCACCCGACCCGGTTCCGGATCTCCGGGCTGGCCGACGCCTACGGCGCCCGGCCGGTGCTGCGGCACGCCGTGGTCGCGCTGGTGGTCGTCGCAGGGGCAGGGTCGGCCCTCAACGACTCGGGCGTCGCCATCGCCGGGGTCGTGCTGCTCGCGGGACTCGCCCTGATGAGCCTGCACGCGGCCGAGGCCCCGGCGGCCGGGCTCGCCGCGGCCGGGCTCGCCGCGGCGGGTCCCCCGGCGGCCGTACCCCGGGCCCGGGCACAGACGTGGCTGCTGCCCGCGACCACGACGGCCCTGGGTGGGGGCCTGCTCGTGGTGCTGCTGCTGGCGTCCGCGATGCTCCCCGGCGCGTCCGGCACCGGGCTCGCCGGCGAGGAGTCCCACGCGGTGGGCGCCGGCGCGGACGTGGTCGGGAACCCGAGCACGCCCCTGGTCGTCGTCGGTACCGCCGGTCTGCGCTGGGGCGACGTCCGGCCGTCGGCCGCCACCGGCACCTCGGCCGCGCCGGCACTGACCGGGCTGCTCACCGACGGGGCCGACGCGGCAGGCGTGGCGCTCCCCAACGGCGCCGCCAGCAGGTGCGCCGAGGGCGGATGGCTGACGCTCTCGGCGGGACGGCTCGCGGAGGTCTCCGACACCCCCACCGACGAGGGATGGGTATGCCCTCCGTTCGTCGTCGAGCCGGGTGCCGCCGGGTCCGGAGGGGAAGGCGCGACCGCCGCCACCGTCGCCGGCTGGGACCGCCTCACCGGCCTCCAGGCCGGTTCGGCCTATGCCGCCATCCTCGGGTCGCTGGGCGACGCACTGCGTGACACGGGGGCCTGCGCCACAGCGGTGGGCCCTGGCGCCGCGGTGGCCCTGGCCGCCTCGGACGGCACGGTCGACCGCTACCTCCCGCTCGACGACACCTTCCCCGTCCGCGACGAGGCGTTCGCCTGCCCTGTCACGGTGGTCGACGCCGGGAGCGCGATCCTCGACCCGGTGGACGCCGCCTCGGAGGACGCCGCCCGGATCCGGGCCGACGCGGTCGCCGCCGTGGACGCCGCCGTGCGCCGCGTGGTGGCCTCCGCGCCGACCGACGCGACGATCCTCGTGGTCGACACCGCGAGCGTGCCGGGTGCGCCGCTCGAGCTCGGGGTCGCGCTCATGCGCCCGTCGCCGAACCAGGGCGGCCAGCCCGGGTACCTCGCGAGCACCGCCACGCGCACGGCAGGCGTCGTGCGGATCCAGGACGTGCCGGTCACCCTCCTGACGGCGGCGGGGACCGGTGCGGACGGCTTCGACGACACCCCGATCGTGCGCGCCGAGGTCCGGCCCGCGGTCGCGGCCACGGTCGCGGACGAGCTCGCCGATCTCACGTCGCGCGACCACCTGCGGCGGGCCGCGTACGTCTGGCTCGTCGACGTGCCGTTCTACGCCGGGATCGTGCTCGCCGCGGCCTGCCTCGTCGTCGGCGTGAGGGCCACCCGCTCGGGCCGGGCCGTGGGACCACGCCGCCGCCGGGCGGCCGAGACCGCCGCCCTGCTCCTGGCCGCCCTCCCGGTGGGCGGCTTCCTGGCGTCCCTCGCCGACTGGTGGCGGTTCCCCGCGGCAGGCTGGGTGCTAGTCCTGTCCACAGTGGTGCTGACGGCCTGCGTGGCCGGGCTCGCGGCGCTCGCCCCCCGCCACCCCCCGTGGGTCGCCCCCGGCGTGGTCGCCGCGATCACGTTCCTGGTCCTGACGGTGGACGCCCTCATCGGCACCCCGCTCAACCGTGCGGCGCCGCTGGGCTCCGCCCCGACCTACGGGGCGCGGTTCTACGGGTTCGGCAACCCGACGTTCTCGGTCTACGCCGTGGCGGCCGTCGTGTTCGCCGCGGCGCTGGCCCAGTCCCTGGTGGTGCGGGGGCGGCGGGTGGCTGCTGCCCTGGCGGTCACGATCATCGCGGTCGTCGCGATGGCCGTCGACGTGTGGCCCACGCTCGGGGCCGACCTGGGCGGCGGGCTCGTGCTCGTCCCGGCCTTCGTGGTGGTGGGGCTCGCGGCCTCGGGGCTACGGCTCACGTTCGCCCGGTTCGCGGGCGTCGCGCTCGCCGGCGTGGCGCTCGTGGGCGCGGTGGGCGTCCTCGACTGGCTCCAGCCGACGGAACAGCGCTCGCACCTGGGCCGGTTCGTGGGCCAGGTGATCGACGGCGAGGCGTGGGCCACGCTCGCCCGCAAGGCCGGATACGCCCTGAGGTCCGTGCTGGGCGGCGTCCCGGTCTGGATCACCGTGCTGATCCTGGTGGCTGTGGCGGTCGCCCTCTTCGCTCCCGCGTCGGTGCGGAAGCGCGTGACCCCGCACTGGTTCCTGCGGACGGAGCAGGAGTGGCCGCTGCTGCGGCCGGCCGTCCTGGCGGTGTGGACGCTCGCGGCGCTCGGCTCCGTCGTCAACGACTTCGGCGTGCGGATCGCGATGATCGCCCTGATCCCGGCGGTCCCCCTGATCCTGCTGACGGTGCTGCGGACCACGCCGCCCCTCCCGCCGGGCGCGGCCGTGCCGCCCGACCCGGGGGAGCCCGGCACCCGGGCGCCCGAGGGCATCAGCTCCGGACGACCTGCTGACCTGCCTGCCGCACACCGGTGACGGCAGCCCGCGCGCGGCGGGCGCCGACGGCGAACATGACGTCGCGGTACTGGGCGGCACGGTGCATCTGGCCCTGGAGGTCGTTCGCCGACGCCCGGTGCCGGAGGTCGCACGGCACCTCGACGGCGACATAGCCCCGGCGGAGCAGGTCGATGGTCATGCCGGTCTCGACGCCCCAGCCGCGGGCGAGCGGCGTCGCCGCCTCGAACGCCTCACGGGTCAGGCAGCGCATCCCGGAGAGCGGCTGGGTGGGGCTCCACCCCGTCATGGACTCGATCGCACGCCGGGCGGCGCCGACGACGATCCCTCGCCCGCCTGCGCCCGGCTGCTTGGGCAGGAGTGCGATCGCGACGTCGGCCACGCCCTCGCGCACCGGACGGACCAGCGGCGCGGTGTTCACGGCGGTGTCGCCCAGGTCACCGTCGATGAAGAGCAACAGCCTCGGCGGGCGCCCCTCGGCGTCGCGCATCGCCACCACCGCGGCGCCCGTCTCCATCGCGGCAGCCTTCCCGCGGTTGTGCGAGTGCCGCACCACGACCGCCCCGGCGCCCCGCGCCACGTCCTGGGTGTTGTCCTCCGACCCGTCGTCGACGACGAGCACGAGGTCGACATGCGGGATCGCCCGAGCCGAGCGCACCGTCGCAGCGATGCGCTCAGCCTCGTCCTTGGCGGGGATGATCACGGCAACCCGCTGGACGTTCCTGCCTGCTTGGGCGTTACCTGGACGCGCGGTCTTGGCGACCGGGAGAGCGTTCACACCTGTCCTGCCTGGTGGGTCGATGGGTGGTGATCGTCGGTGGCCCTTACTCTCTCACTAAGCAAAGGATTACCCGCGAAATCCTACTCCCTTGGTTGCGGAGTTGCCGTGAAGACGTGGAGCCTGAAGCGGGCAACTTGTCGTGAACCGGCATGTTCCTGCCACGGAAACCCCGGACCTCGGCCTAGCGGAGAGTGACCTGGCGGGACACGATGCCCGCCCGGGCACGTCGCTCGTTGGCGTCCAGCGGCGCGTCCACGGCGAGCGCCGCGGTGAGCCGCTCGTCCAGCTCCTTGGCGGGCCCCTCGAGCTCGGCGGCCTCGGTGCCCGACGGCAGCTCCCACACGGGGACGAGCAGTCCCGAAGCGCGGAAGGCGCCCACGAAACGGCCGCCGGAGATCCCGGACTCCCGCTTCGCGTGCAGACGGGAGAGCGCGTCGATGAGCTGCTCCTCCGGCTCCGGGCGCGCCCAGCGCAGGAACTCCCGGCTCATGCGGCACCAGTACGCCGACTGCACCGACTCGAGCCGGACGGTGGGGACCGTGCCTGACGCCGCGTCCTCGAGCGAATCCTTCACCTCGGGAGTCACCTCCGTCGAGGGGTCGACCCAGTAGTCGAACCCGTCGTGCACGGTGATCTCGAACGGCACGGACAGGTCGAGCACGTCCTGCAGGCGCGGGCCGTCGCCGGGCAGGGCGCCCGGCTCCACGGCTGTGCCGGGCTCCAGGGAGATGGCCTCCAGCAGCGCCGCTGCGAGGTCCCGGCTCACGTCGCCGGAGCCGACGATGCCCTGCACCGCCAGGAGGATGCTGCCGTCCGTCCGGTGCAGCGCGGTCCAGCCCCCGGGCAGGAGCGTCACGACGGTGACGTCGCGAGAGCCGTGCTCGGCGGTGGTGCGAGCAGTCGCGGTAGCGGAGGGTACGACCTCGCGCATCGCCACCCAGTCGGTCTCCCCTGGCAGCCCCTCGAACGGGCGGAGCACGAAGTCGGACGCGGAGTTCTTGACCATGCGTGGAGTCTATCCGTGCCCAGAGGTTCCCACAGGTCTAGACGGGCAGGTCAGTTCTGCAGCGCGGAGCGCCGCGCCATCACGAGCGAGCCGGTACCACCGACCACCAGCGCGCCGGCGAGACCGGTGAGCGCCATGGCCTCGGAACCGGTGATCGGCATCGCCATCGGGGCGTCGAGGGTCGCAGTCCGGACAGCCTCGGCGTCCGCGGCGATCTGCGCCACGGCCGTGGCGTCGTACCGCGAGGTCGAGGACGACACGAACTGGGCGCCGGAGGCTTCGACAGCCTCGGCGGGCACCGCCTCCGAAGGGGCAGCCTCAGCAGGCGCGGCCGCCTCCGCGGACGTCACAGGCGCTCCGGCGGTCGCCGGCACCGCCGTCACGACAGGAGCCGACGGCGTCGTGGTCGCCGCCGAGCTCTCGAGTGCCGCGGCCCGCGCCGGAGGCGTTGTCGCGGCAGGAGTGGCGGGCTGCGCCTGCGCCTCGTTCCCGCGGTCGCAGTCCTTGTCCTTGAAGCTGGGCACCGAGTAGTCGGCGGGCTGATGGCTCTGCGGCTCGAACGACGGGAGCGCGGCCGTGGCCTGCTGCACCCGGCCGCCGCGCCGCTCGCGGTCCGACCGGTCCCGGTCCGACCGGTCCCGGTCCGACCCGTCGCGCTGGTCAGACCTGTCGTGCTGCTGCGACCTGCCGCCGCCGTGATCCCGGTCGCGGTCGCCACCGTGGCCGAAGCCGTCGGAGTGAGCCATCGCCGGTCCGGCCACCGCCGTGGCGGCGGTCGCGAGGGCGAGGGTCGCGACGACACGTGCGACCTGGGTCTTTCCGGCGCTCTGCGACGGCGGCTTCGTTGCTGCGTGCTTCATGAGCTCTGCTCCAGCGGTTGACCGGGACACCAAACAGTCGGTTGCGCCGACGCTACCGGAGAAGAAACACGAAATAGTGCTTACAGAAGGAAATATCGCCCAGCGCGATCACGATTCGATAACACGGGCCTCTGCCGCGTCCCGCGCGACGGCCTCGGCACCGGCGACGACCTCCGCCTCCGACGCGCGAGCGCGGGCGCGGGCCGCCGCCCGGACCGCGACGATCCGGTCGTGCAGCTGCGCGTGCACCCGCCGCCGGACGTCGTGCGCGACGGCGTCGACGTCGGACTCCTGCGGCCCGGCCTCACCCCGTTCCGCGAGCTCGGCGGTCAGCCGCCCCACGGCCGCCTCGACCTCGGCACGCACCTGCTCCTCGGCCTCGTCCAGCAGCGCGACGACGGCCGCGTCCGCCGCACGGCCGAGCCGGGTGTCCTCGAAGGTGCGGGCCGCGTCGTCGACGATCGCCTGAGCGTGCCCGACGACGTCCCGGGCCACCGTGGGCGCGTGCGCCTTCAGCGTGGCGAGGTCGTAGAGCAGGACGCCCTCGACGTCGGCGACCCGCGGGTCGACGTCGCGGTGCAGCGCGAGGTCGAGGATGACCAGCGGCGGCGGCTCGGGCTCGTCCCCCGCCCGCTGCGCGGCGCGCTCCCGGGCGCGGACCACCGCGGCGGCGTCCAGCACGTGACCGAGGCTCGCCTCCGCGGGAGCGTCCAGGCCGGCCACCAGGCCGATGCGGCCGGGCCGCCCGAGGTGAGCTCCGTCGTCGGCCTCCGCGAGGGGTCCGGGGACGGGCGACGTGGTCCGGGCCGGGCCACGGCCGCGGGCGCCGCTGCAGCTGACCACGAGGTCGGCCTCCGCGAGCGCCGCGACCAGGTCGTCGACGGGCTCGACGCCGTGGGACGCGGCGAAGATCCCGGCGCGGCCGGAGCGTGAGTAGACGCGGATGTCGTCGCAGCCGCGGGCCCGCAGGGCCGCGACCGACGCGCCCGCGTACGAGCCCGTGCCGATCAGGACGGCGCGCGAGGCGCCCCACGGGGGGAGCTGGTCCTCCGCGAGCT
Source organism: Antribacter gilvus (assembly GCF_003946865.1). Lineage (GTDB taxonomy): Bacteria > Actinomycetota > Actinomycetes > Actinomycetales > Cellulomonadaceae > Antribacter > Antribacter gilvus. The sequence goes on along the minus strand of NZ_QXTH01000001.1, from coordinate 94,204 downwards.
CCAGCGCCAGCGCGACGACGGACCGGCCCGCCGCGCCGAGCTCCGTGTCGGTGCCCACCCGCTTGGACGTGCGCGAGGCCGTCTGGAAGAGGAGCTCCAGAGTCTTCGAGGTGGTCTCCTGCTCGCGCGCCATCTCGAGCGCGCGCTTCACCTGGCCCGCGATCTCGCGCTCGCCCACGACCATCGAGTCCAGTCCGGATGCCACGGCGAACAGGTGCTCGGTGACCTCCGGGCCGGAGCGGACGGTGAAGCTGGCGGCCGCCGTGTCGTCGTCCACGCCGGACGCGCCCGCGACGAGCTGGGCGACGTGCCGCGTCGCATGGCGCACGCCGTCGCCGTCGAGGGGGGCCTCCACGTCGAGGTAGAGCTCGAACCGGTTGCACGTGGAGATGATCACGGCGCCCTGGACGGGACCGCACGAGCCCACGACGACGCGGCCCACGGAGGTAGAACCCGTGGACAGGCGCTCGAGCGCATCGAGGTCCAGCTCGCGATGGCTGGCCGTGAGGGAGAGGAGAACCACAGTGCTCCGACTTTATGCGGTCAGGGGTGCAGGGGCAGAATCGGTTAGCGTGAAGTCCACCACGCTCGACACCGCCCATCCGCTCAGCGACGGGCGCACCTCCGCCGCACCTCTCGTGCAGGCCCTGCGGGGTGAACGGCCTGGTCGGACGCCTGTCTGGTTCATGCGCCAGGCCGGCCGCTCCCTCCCCGAGTACCTGGAGGTGCGGCAGGGGGTCACGATGCTCGACTCGTGCCTCCGCCCCCCGCTCGCCGCCGAGATCACCCTCCAGCCCGTCCGCCGGCACCGTGTCGACGCGGCGATCTTCTTCAGCGACATCGTGGTTCCCCTCCGCCTTGCCGGAGTGGGCGTGGACATCGTGCCCGGCGTCGGACCCGTGATGGACCAGCCGTACCGGACTGCCGCCGACGTGGACCGGCTCGTCTCGCGCCCCCTGACGGACGAGGCGCTCGAACCCATCCGCGAGGCCGTCGCCCTGACGGTGACCGGCCTCACCGAGCTCGCCTCGGCGAACGGCGACGAGTGGGTGACGCCGCTCATCGGGTTCGGCGGGGCGCCCTTCACGCTCGCGGCGTACCTGGTGGAGGGGCGCCCGTCGCGCGACCACCTCGCCGCGCGCACCCTCATGCACGCCGACCCGGAGACGTGGCAGCGGCTCGTGGACTGGACCGCCGACCTCACCGGCGCGTTCCTTCGCGCCCAGGTCTCGGCGGGCGCGTCCGCGGTGCAGCTCTTCGACTCCTGGGCCGGCTCCCTGTCTCTCGCCGACTACACGGCGCACGTCGCGGGCGCCTCGACCCGGGCCCTGCGGCACGTCGCGGGCGCCGGCGTGCCCGCGATCCACTTCGGCACCGGTACCGGGCACCTCCTCCCCGCGATGCGGTCCGTCCTGGTCGACGCCGGGATGACCGACCACGCCGTCGGCGTCGACTACCGGACCCCGCTCGACGAGGCCGCCGCACTGCTGCCGGGGGTGCCCCTGCAGGGCAACGTGGACCCGGCACTCCTCGCGGCCCCGTGGCCGGTCCTCGAGGCGCACGTGCGCGACGTGGTGCGCCGCGGGCTCGCCGCCCCCGGGCACGTGGTCAACCTCGGTCACGGCGTGCCGCCCGAGACCGACCCGACGGTGCTGACACGCGTGGTCGAGCTCGTCCACTCGCTGTGACCTCCGTCGACGCCGTCGTCGTCGGCGCGGGGATCGGCGGGCTGGTGGCGGCCCACACCCTCGCGGGGCTGGGTCTCCGCGTGGTGGTCCTGGAGGCGGCCGACCGTCCGGGCGGGCCGGTCCGCGGCGGGTCCTTCCCCTCCCTGCCCGACGTCCCGCTCGATCTCGGCGCGGAGTCGTTCGCCACCCGGGGCGCGGCGGTCGACGCCCTGGCCTCGGAGCTCGGGCTGACCGTCCAGGCTCCGGCACCCGCCCCGGCCTGGGGTTTCGCCGCGGGCCGGGCGTTCCCGCTCCCTGCGGCGGGCGTCCTCGGCATCCCGTCGCGCCCCTGGGCGGCGGACGTCCGCCGCGCCGTCGGCTGGCCGGGCGTCGCCCGCGCAGCCCTCGACCGGGTGCTGCCGCGCCGGTTCGCCGACACATCGAACCTGGGGGCGCTGGCCCGGACCAGGCTCGGGCGCCGGGTGACGGACCGCCTCGTCGGCCCCGTGGCAGCGGGGGTCCACTCGGCTCCGCTGTCGTCGCTCGACGTGGACGCCGTCGCCCCCGGCCTTCTCGACGCCTTCGCCCGCACCGGCTCCCTGACCCGCGCGGTCGCGGAGCTGCGCGCCGCCGCGCCGGCGGGCTCCGCGGTCCGCGGCATCGACGGCGGCCTCCACAGGCTTGTGGACGCGCTGGCCGCCGGCCTGGACGTCCGTGTCGCCACGCGGGTGACGGGCGTGGAGCGCGCGCCCCGCCCGCCGGGGGCCGACGACGGCGCGGGCTGGCTCGTGCGGTGCGCCCGGCCGGACGGCGGGACGGGCGAGGGCACGGACGGCGGGGCGGGCACGAACGTGCTGCGCGCGCCCCGACTGGTGATCGCCACGGCCGGCGTCCCCGGCCTCGCCGAGGTGATCGGCGGGCCCCACGGTTCGGCACATCAGATCGGCACCTTGTCGTCCGATCGGCAGCTCGAAGTGCCGATCCGACGACAGAGTGCCGAAGCCATGTGCGCGGATCCCGGCGCCAGCTGCGGGTGCGCCGTCCCGCAACCCGCCCGCGGCGCCGACATCCGCCTCGTCGCGCTCCTGCTCGACGCCCCCGAGCTCGACGCCGCACCGCGCGGCTCCGGGATGCTCGTGGCCCCGGACGCGGCGCTCGGGCAACCGCCCGTCCGCGCGAAGGCCCTCACCCACGCGACGGCGAAGTGGCCCTGGCTCGCCCGCCGGGTCCGCGAGGCGGCGGGGCACGACGGCGTCCACGTGGTCCGGCTCAGCTACGGCCGGATCGGCGAGCCCACCCCGGAACCGACCGTCGAGCAGGCCACGAGCGACGCGTCGGCGCTCCTCGGCGTGGACCTGCGCGGCCGCGTCCGCGACCACCTCGTCCAGCGGTGGGACGGCTCGCTCCCGCCGCCCACACCCGCGTACCGGGCGCAGGTGCGGTCGTTCGTGGAGGCGGTGTCCGCCACGCAGGGTCTGGCCGTCACCGGCGGCTGGGTGGCGGGCACGGGTCTCGCGGCGATCGTGGCTCACGCGCAGCACGCGGCGGCGGCCGTGGCAGGCCCTGGCCCCGCGACCAGCGCGCCGAGGGTGTGAGGTCCGCCGCAGGGCCGTCTCCTCATTTCGTCCCACCGGGCCGGAAGGGGGACACTGGGTATGTGACCCCGACCCCCGAGTCCGTCAGCATGCCCGGCACCCCGCAGAACACCGCCGAGCAGCGCGCCGAACGCCCGGCGGCGAGCACCCCGCTCCGCCTGGGTACCCGGGCGAGCGCCCTCGCGACGACGCAGAGCGGCCTGGTCGCGCGGCGCCTCGAGGAGCTGACGGGGCGTCCGGTCGAGCTGGTCCACATCCGCACCGAGGGCGACGTGCGGACCGGGTCGCTGGCGACGCTGGGCGGCACCGGCGTCTTCGTCACCGCCCTCCGCGACGCGCTGCTGGACGGCCGCTGCGACGTCGCCGTGCACTCCCTCAAGGACCTGCCGACGGCCCTCGCGCCGGGCCTCACCTACGTCAGCCCCGAGCGGGAGGACCCGCGGGACGTGCTCTGCGCGCGCGACGGTCTGACCCTCGACTCGCTGCCCCTCCGGGCGCGGGTCGGCACGGGCTCGCCGCGGCGCGCCGCGCAGCTCCGGGCGGTCCGCCCGGACCTCGAGGTGGTCGACATCCGCGGCAACGTCGACACGCGTCTCGGCCGGGCCCTCGGCCCGGACGCCGACCTCGACGCGGTGGTCCTCGCGTTCGCCGGCCTCGCCCGGCTCGACCGCACGGACGCGGTCACGGACGTGCTCGAGACCGACGTCGTCTCGCCCGCCCCCGGGCAGGGCGCGCTCGCCGTCGAGGTCCGCACGTCGTCGATCACGTCGGACGACCCCTCGTACGACGAGTCCCTCGCCCTCGCGATCCGGGCGCTCGACCACCGGCCCACGCGGCTCGCGGTCCTCGCGGAGCGCTCCGTCCTCGCCCGCCTCGAGGCCGGCTGCGCCGCGCCCGTGGGCGCCCACGCCGTCGCCGAGAGCGGCGTGCTGACGCTCACCGCCGTGGTGGCCCGTGTGGACGGCACGGAGCAGCTCGTGCACCGCTCGAAGGCCGGCCTCTCGCCCGACGCCGGGCCGGAGGCACTGGACGACGTCGCCCGCAGGCTCGGCGTCCGTGTCGGCGAGGCCCTGCTCCTGGAGGGTGCCGAGCGCCTCGCCCCGCTGCTCCGGGCGCCGGTCCCGGTGGGGGCCCCCGCCAACCACCACCCGACCGGGACCGACGACCCGGAGGGTGCGTGACGACCTCGCGACCCGAGGTGCGACAGGCCTCCGTCCTCGTCGCGCGCACCGAGGACCGTGCGGCCGGGCTCGTCGAGCGGCTCCGCGCCGCAGGCGTCCGGGTCACGTCGGCGCCGGTGATCGAGCGCGCGCCGGTCGAGGACACGAGTCGGCTCCAGGCCGCGCGCGAGCTCCTCGCCGCAGGCTGGTTCGAGTGGGTGGTCATCACGAGCGTGAACGCGGTCGACGCGCTCCTCGGGCGGCCGGTGCCGGTCGAGGCCGACCCGGCCGACGCCGGTCCCGTCGCGCACCCCGACTGGATCCCCGGGGAGACCCGGTGGGCCGCCGTCGGCCCGGCGACGGAGCGGGCGCTCGCCCGGCACGGCCTCCGCGCCGACCTGGTTCCGGAGACCATGACGGCCGCAGGCCTGGCCGAGACCTTCCCACCCGCCCCCGAGGACAGCACCGACGGCGCGCTCCTCGTGTTCGACGGCGTCCCCGAAGCGACCCGCGCCGTCCTGCTTCCCCTCGGCGACCTCGTCGGCGACTCCCTCCCCCGCGCCCTGGCGGCCAAGGGCTGGGAGCCCCACGTGGTCACCGCGTACCGCACGGTCGCGCACGAGCTGCCCGCGGACTTCGTCGGGCAGGCGTACGACCTGGTCGTGGTCGCCTCCGGGTCCGCCGCCCGGCAGGTCGCCGCGCAGCTCGGCCCCGGACGCGCCGTCGTGGCGATCGGGGAGCCGTCGGCCCGCGTCGCCCGCGCGGCGGGTCTCGACGTCGTCGCCACCGCAGCACAGCCCACCGACGAGTCCCTCGCGGACGCCGTCCTCAGCACGCTCGCCGCACGCACCGCCGTCGCCGGCCGCAGCGTCGCCGCACGCACCCCCAGCACCGCACCGACCACGAAGGAGTACCCGTGAGCACCTCGGGCATCGTCTACCGGCCGCGCCGCCTGCGCGCCACCCCGGGCCTGCGCCGCCTGGTGGCGGAGACCCGGCTGCACCCGGCCGACCTGGTGCTGCCGCTGTTCGTCAAGGAGGGCCTCACCGAGCCCGTGCCGATCGCGTCCATGCCGGGCCAGGTGCAGCACACCGAAGAGACGCTCGGCAAGGCCGTCGCCGCCGCGGCCGACGCCGGGATCGGCGGCGTCATGCTGTTCGGCATCCCCGCACGACGCGACGCCACGGGCTCCCAGGGCGACGCGGAGAACGGCATCCTCCAGCGGGCGATCCGCATCGCGCGGCACGCCGTCGCGGACCGCACCGACGGTCGCACACCCGTGATCATGGCCGACACCTGCCTCGACGAGTTCACCGACCACGGCCACTGCGGCGTCCTGGCGAGCGACGGCACCGTCGACAACGACGCGACGCTCGACCGGTACGGCTCCCTGGCCGTGGCGCAGGCGCGGGCAGGCGCGGAGGTCGTGGCGCCGTCGGGCATGATGGACGGCCAGGTCGCGATGATCCGCGACGCGCTCGACGACGCGGGCTACCTCGACGTGAGCATCCTGGCCTACAGCGCAAAGTACGCGAGCGCGTTCTACGGCCCGTTCCGTGAGGCGGTCGACTCAACGCTGAAGGGCGACCGGCGCACGTACCAGATGGACTCCGCGAACAGCCGGGAGGGGCTGCGCGAGGCCGACCTGGACCTCGCCGAGGGCGCCGACATGGTCATGGTGAAGCCTGCCGGGTCGTACCTGGACGTGCTGCGGTCGGTGGCCGACCGGTCGGACGTGCCGGTCGCGGCCTACCAGGTCTCGGGCGAGTACGCCATGATCGAGGCCGCCGCGGCGAACGGCTGGATCGACCGGAAGGGCGCCGTCCTGGAGTCGGTGACGAGCATCAAGCGGGCGGGCGCGGACGTGATCCTCACGTACTGGGCGCTCGAGATCGCGGAGTGGATCAAGTGACGGGGGAGCGCGCAGTGGCCCAGCAGAACGGCATCGAGTCCCAGGGCCTGCGCCGGCCCGCGCCGGAGCCCAACCAGGCGGCGTTCGTCCGCGCGCAGGGCGCGATCCCCGGCGGCGTGAACTCGCCGGTGCGTGCGTACCAGGCGGTGGGTGGCGCGCCGCGCTTCCTCACGTCGGCGCGCGGTCCGTACGTCACGGACGTGGCCGGTCGCGAGTATGTGGACCTGGTCTGCTCCTGGGGCCCCGCCCTGCTGGGTCACGCCCACCCCGAGGTGGTGGCTGCGGTGCAGGAGGCCGCGGCGCGCGGGCTGTCGTTCGGCGCGCCCACGCTGGCCGAGGTCGAGCTGGCCGAGGAGGTCCGACGCCGCGTCCCGGCCGCCGAGCGCGTCCGGCTCGTGTCCACGGGGACCGAGGCCACGATGACCGCCATCCGCCTCGCGCGGGGCGTCACCGGACGGCCGCTCGTCGTGAAGTTCGCCGGCTGCTACCACGGGCACGTGGATTCACTCCTGGCGGAGGCAGGATCCGGCGTCGCGACGCTGGCGATGCCGGGCACGGCGGGCGTGACCGAGGCCTCGGCCGCGGAGACGCTCGTTCTCCCGTACAACGACCTCGCGGCCGTCGAGGCGGCGTTCGCACAGCGCGGGTCGCAGATCGCCGCGGTCATCACGGAGGCCGCGCCCGCCAACATGGGCGTGGTGCCGCCCGCCGAGGGCTTCAACGAGGGCCTGCGCCGCATCACGTCCGCGCACGGCGCGCTGCTGATCCTCGACGAGGTGCTCACCGGCTTCCGGGTGGGCCCGTCGGGCTGGTGGGGGCTGGAGAACACGATCCTCCGCGCCCAGGGCGCCGACGGCTACACGCCCGACATCTTCACCTTCGGCAAGGTCATCGGCGGCGGGATGCCCGTGGCCGCGCTCGGCGGGCCGGCGTGGGTGATGGACCACCTCGCGCCCGTGGGCCCGGTGTACCAGGCGGGCACCCTGTCGGGGAACCCCGTCGCGGTCGCCTCGGGCCTGGCGACGCTCCGGCTGGCCGACGACGCCGCGTACGCCCGCGTCGACGCCGTCGCCGCCACGCTGTCCGACGCCGTGGGCGACGCGCTGTCCGCTGCGGGCGTGGCGCACGTGGTGCAGCGGGCCGGCTCGCTCTTCTCGGTGTTCTTCGGGCCCCTGGCCGCGTCGCGCGGCGTGCGCGACTACGCGCAGGCGCAGGCCCAGGAGTCGTTCCGGTACACCGCGCTCTTCCACTCGATGCTGGAGTCGGGGATCAATCTGCCGCCGTCGGTGTTCGAGGCGTGGTTCGTCTCGGCCGCGCACGACGACGACGCGGTGAACCGCATCCTCGACGCGCTCCCCGGCGCGGCACGGGCGGCGGCCGTGGCGAAGGCGTGACTCTGCCGCCCGTCCCGTGACCCGGGTCACGGCCACGCCCCTTGACTGACTACCCCCTGGGGGTATCGTGGTGAGCATGACCGAGGCGACGCAGGCACATGAGGCGACCCAGGCCGTCGTCGGGCACCCCGACCACGAGGCGCCCGACGCCGCCCACGACCACGACGCACCCCACGGGTACGCCTCCGACAAGGAGGCCTACCTCAAGCGGATGCGCCGCATCGAGGGTCAGGTCCGCGGGATCGCCCGCATGATCGACGAGGACGTCTACTGCATCGACGTCCTCACCCAGGTCTCGGCCGTCACCAAGGCCCTCCAGGCTGTCAGCCTCGCGCTCGTCGAGGACCACCTGGGGCACTGCGTCGTCGACGCGGCCAAGGCGTCCGACGACGCCGGGGCCGCCAAGGTCCGCGAAGCCGCCGAGGCGATCGCCCGCCTCGTCCGGATGTGAACCACACGAAGGGGAACCCCACCATGACCACGATCACCACTCTCGCCGTCGACGGCATGACCTGCGGTCACTGCGTCTCGTCCGTGACCCAGGAGCTGCGCGGCGTCTCCGACGTCCAGGACGTCTCCGTCGAGCTGCACGCCGGCGCCACCTCGCTGGTGCGCGTCGTCTCGGAGCAGCCGCTGCCCGAGACGCCCCTGCGCGAGGCCGTGGACGAGGCCGGCTACTCGGTGGCCTCCGTCGACGTGCTCGAGAACGCCGTCGAGGCCGAGGCCTCCGCCCAGGCCCCGGCCAAGCAGGCGCTGCGCACCCTGCCGATCGTCCAGGCCTGACCCGACCGGCGCCACGCCGGTCCCCCACTCACAGGAAGCCCGTGATGACCGCCTCCACCACGCCCCTCGCCCCCACCGACGGCACCCCGCTCCGCGAGGTCGAGCTCGCCGTGACCGGGATGACGTGCGCGTCGTGCGTGGCGCGGGTGGAACGAAAACTGGGCAAGATCCCGGGCGTCGCCGCGACGGTGAACCTGCCGCTCGAGAGCGCCCACGTGGTGCTCACGGCGGACGTCGACGACGCGAGGCTCCTGGCGGCGGTCGAGGCCGCGGGCTACGGCGCGACGGTCACCCGCTCGCGCAGCACCACGCCCACGTTGTCAGAAGCTCCCCGGCCGATAGACCGGGGAGCTTCTGACAGCTCGGCCGACAGCTCGGCGCTCGGCGCGGAGACCGACGCCCAGCCCGTGACCGATCCCGCCACCGACACCACCCCCGACCGCGGCGCCGACCTCCTGCGCCGCCTGCGCGTCGCGGCGGTCCTCACCGTCCCGGTGCTCGTGCTCTCGATGGTGCCGGGGATCGACTTCGCGGGCCGCGAGTGGCTGATCGCCGCGCTGTCCCTGCCCGTCGTGGGCTGGGCCGCGTGGCCGTTCCACACGGCCGCGGCCCGGGCCGCCCGCCACGGCAGCAGCACCATGGACACGCTCGTCTCGCTGGGCGTCACGGCGGCGACGCTGTGGTCGTTCTGGGTGCTCGTCCAGGACTCGCTGAACCCGGCCATGGGCGGCATGGAGGGCATGGGCCCCGAGCTGTACTTCGAGGTGGGCGCGGTGGTCACCACGTTCCTCCTCGCGGGCCGGTACGCCGAGCACCGCTCGAAGCGCCGCGCGGGCGACGCCCTCCGCGCGCTCCTCTCCCTCGGCGCCAAGGACGCGGAGCGTGTCTCGCTCACCGAGGACGGCACCCCCCTCCGGCTGCCCGACGGCGGATGGGTCACCACCCAGGTCTCCGTCGCCTCCCTGCAGGTCGGGGACGTCTTCACCGTGCGCCCGGGTGCCACGGTCGCGACCGACGGCGTGGTGGTCGAGGGCGCGTCCGCCGTCGACACGTCCCTGGTCACCGGCGAGCCGGTGCCCGTCGACGTCACGGCGGGCGACGCCGTGGTGGGCGGGACGGTGAGCACGTCAGGACACCTGCTGGTCCGCGCCACCCGCGTCGGCGAGGACACGATGCTCGCGCGGATCGGCCGGCTCGTGTCGGCCGCGCAGACGGGCAAGGCCCCCGTGGCGCGGCTCGCCGACCGCATCTCCGCGGTGTTCGTGCCTGTGGTCGTGGTGCTGGCCGTGCTGACGCTCGTCGGCTGGCTGGTCGCCGGAGGCGGGGCCGACGCCGCGTTCACCGCCGCCGTCGCCGTCCTGATCATCGCGTGCCCCTGCGCCCTCGGGCTGGCCACGCCCACGGCGATCCTCGTCGGCACCGGGCGCGGGGCGCAGCTCGGCATCCTGATCCGCGGACCGGAGGTCCTGGAGAGCACGCGGCGCATCGACACCGTGGTGCTCGACAAGACCGGCACCGTCACCGAGGGCCGCATGGCCCTGGAGTCGGTGGTCGCGGCCCACGGTGTCGACGACGCCGAGGCCCTGCGCTACGCCGGCGCCGTCGAGGCGCTCAGCGAGCACCCGATCGCCCAGGCGATCGCGGCCACGGCGCGCGCCGCCAACGGCACCACCGAGCAGGCCGAGGACACCTCCGGCCACGGGCTCGAGGTCTCCGGCTTCGTCGCCACCCCCGGTGGCGGCGTCGAGGGCCTGGTCCGGCGGTCGCACGCCGGGCTCGCCCCCGACGGCGCACCGAACACGCGCCGCGTCCTCGTGGGCCGCCTGGACTGGCTCGCCGGGCGCGAGGTGACGGTGCCGGAGGAGGTGCGGGCCGCCGTCGGACAGGCTGAGGCGAGCGGCGCCACTGCCGTGACCGTCGCCTGGGACGGGACCGCACGCGGGGTCCTCACGCTGCGCGACCCGGCCAAGGCCACGTCACCCCAGGCGATCGCCGAGCTGAAGGCCCTCGGCCTGCGTCCGTACCTGCTGACCGGCGACTCCGAGGGCGCCGCCCGCGAGGCGGCCAAGGCCGTGGGCATCGCGGAGGACGACGTCCTCGCCCGCGTCCTGCCCGAGGAGAAGGCCGCGCGCATCGCCGAGCTGCAGCGCGAGGGCCGTACGGTCGCGATGGTCGGCGACGGCGTCAACGACGCCGCCGCCCTCGCCACCGCCGACCTGGGCCTTGCGATGGGCACCGGGACCGACGTGGCGATCGAGGCCAGCGACATCACGCTCGTGCGGGGCGACCTGCGGGCGGCGGCGTCGGCGGTCCGGCTGTCGCGGACCACCCTCCGGATCATCAAGCAGAACCTGTTCTGGGCGTTCGCCTACAACGTGGCGGCGATCCCGCTCGCGGCGTCGGGCCTGCTCAGCCCCATGATCGCCGGGGCCGCCATGGCGGCGAGCTCGGTGCTGGTGGTGGGCAACTCGCTGCGCCTGCGCCGCGCGGGCTGACCCCCGCACCCGCCGCCCCGGAACGCCGAGGTAGTCACCTCGTCCGACCAGGTGACTACCTCGGCGAGCAAAGGTCTACCGGAAGCGCCGGCCCTCGTCCCTCCGGTAGCCCCACACGGCGAGGGCAGCGAACACCACCGTCCACCCGGCGAGCACCGGCAGCGACGACCCGGGCGCGTCCAGCCCGGTCACGGCCGAGACGAGCAGGTCGCGCCCGGCCCGCGTGGGCGTCGCCAGGGAGATCCCGTCGAGCCAGGACGGGAACAGCTGGGGCGGCAGGAACAGCCCGCCGGCGAACGCGAGCGGGAACAGGATGACCTGCACGACGGGCAGCGCCGCCTTGGCCGACATCGAGTGCCCGATCCCCATGCCCAGCAGCACGAACGGCACCCCGACCCCGACGATCGTCAGGACCCCGGCGACCAGCTGCCCGGGCGTCACGGTCGCCGCAGTGAACAGCCAACCGATCAGGATCAGGGGCAGCACGCCGAACAGCGAGAAGATCGCGCCGTTGAGCACGCGGCCCACCATGCGAGGCCCCGGCCCGGCGGGCAGCGAGCGCACGAACGGGTCGAACGGGAGCTGCCGGTCCTCGGCGACGCCCAGGCCGTAGGTGAACAGGCTCGCCGAGCACACGGCGAAGAGGCCGAGTGACGCGACGGCCGTGGTGGCGAACACCGGGTTCCCCGCGACGGACTCCTGCGGCACCACGAAGAAGAACATCGACATCGCGGGGAACAGCAGGTTGCCCAGCACCGCGATGGGCACCCGGACGGTCTCGAGGAACTGGTACCGCAGGTGCAGCCAGGACAGCGCCCAGAAGGGCCGCAGCCGCGTGGTGTCCGACGTCGGACGGGTCACCTGAGTGCTCATCGTGCCTCTCCCCTGCTCGCCTCGACCAGCTTGTCCGTCGGCGCCACCAGCTCGGCGAACGCCTCCTCCAGCGTGGCCCCGCGGATCTCCAGGTCGGAGAACGCGGTCCCCGAGCGGACCAGCTCGCGTACGAGCTCGTCGGAGTCGGCGGTCCAGAGCACCTGCCGGTCACCGGCCTCCCGCTCGGAGCGGGCGACGCCCGCCAGCCCGCCCAGGTCGTCCGTGCTCGACACGACGATCCGCCGCACCGACACGCGCCGGAGCACCGCGTCGAGGGTGTCGTCGGTGAGGACACGCCCGTGGTCGATCACGACGACACGCTCCGCGAGCGCCTGCACCTCCTCCAGGTAGTGGGAGGTGAGGAGGACGGTGCCGCCGTCGGCGTGGTAGTCGCGGATGGCGTCCCACAGGGCTGCGCGACCCGACACGTCGAGGCCGGTCGTGGGCTCGTCGAGGAGCACGACGCCCGGCCGGCCCACGAGCGACAGGGCCACGGCGAGGCGCCGCTTCTGGCCGCCGGAGAGCGACCCGGTCTGCCTGCGGGCGAGGTCCAGGAGCCCGAACCGCTCCAGCAGCTCGCCCGTGGGGAGCGGCGTGGGGTAGTGCTGGGCCACGAAGTCGACCACCTCGTGCACCCGCAGCGTCGCGGGCAGCCCGGTCTCCTGCGGCGTGATGCCGAGGGAGACCCGGGACGCGGGGTCGCGGGGGTCACCGCCGAGCAGGCGGACCGTCCCGGAGTCCGGCTTGCGCTGGCCGCTGACCAGCGACAGGAGCGTGGACTTACCGGCGCCGTTGGGCCCGAGCATCCCGACGAGCTCGCCGGGTCCCACGGCGAGCGACACGTCGTCGAGCGCCAGCACCTCTCCGAAGCGCCGCGTCACCCGCGACACCTCCACCACGTCATTCATGCCCGGCTCCCTTCAGGAGGTTCGTCAGCGCTGTCTGGTACTCCGCGAACGCGGCGCGTCCACGGTCGGTCAGGGCGAGGTAGGTCGCGGGGACCCGGCCCTCGTGGGTCTTGGTGACGCGCACGTACCCGGCGTCCTCGAGCTTGCGGAGGTGGGTGGACAGGTTCCCGGCGGTCATGTCGAGCAGCTTGCGCAGCCGGGGGAACGCCACCTCGTCCCCCCGGGCGAGCGCCGCGAGGGTGGCGACCACCCGCAGCCGGGCGGGCGCGTGGATGACGGGGTCGAGGTCCTCAGTCACTCGACCCTCCGCCCGTGGCGGGCGGGCTGGTGGCGGGCGGGCCCGCGGGGGCGAGCCCCCGGCGTCGGGCGCGGATGACCTGCTCCACCACCACCATGACGAGGAACCCGCCGCCCCCGGCCAGGGCCATGACGAGGTAGGTGTGCGGCATGCCGGCGAACGCCGCCACCGCGGCCGTGACCAGCATCCAGGCGCCGACGGCGTACATCCGGATCTCGCCGAACAGCAGGCCGCCCGCGATGTACATGAGGCCCACGATGAGGCACGCGAAGCCGTTCGCGGCCGTGGCGACGACCTCCCACGACGCACCGGCTCTGAACATGGCCCCGAGCACCATGCCGTAGACGGTGAAGCCCAGGAACCAGGTCCACCCGTACATCGCTCCGACCCGGGCGCTGGCGCCGCGCACGCCGGAGGCCCGGGTGGTGCTGTGCACGATCGTGAGGGCGGTCGCGCCCACGATGGTGCCCGCCAGCACGAAGCCCGCCCAGGGCTCGGGTGCCCCCGTCTCGCGGGCGGAGGTCCACATGGCCAGGTAGCCGACGAGCCAGGCGAGGCCCCAGGCGCCGAACATGACGCGGCCGTCGGGCTCCGTGGCCTCGCGGGCCCGGTCGGTCTGCTCGCGGATCACGCGGAGCGAGTCGGCGGGGTCGAACGCGTCGTCCGACGACGTGCCGTGGTCGTCCATGAGGTTCGCCTCTCGAAGTGGTTTGTACTGCAAACCAGTCTGCACCACCGCGAGGCAGTCCCGCAAGACCCGTTCAGGCGGCGGTGCTATAACCGGCGGATGGCCAGTACCGAGACCGAGACGACCTGGCGGCCCCCGGCCGAGAGCCGGCGGCGGGTCGGCGCCGAGATCTGGATCGTCCTCGGGCTGAGCCTGGGGAAGTCCGCCGTGTACGCGATCGTCAACATCGTCGCGAGGCTGTCCGCGCCCACGCCGCTCGCCGAGCAGTCCGCGACGCTCAACGCGAGCCAGTCGGAGCGGCCCTGGCTCGACCTCACCTACCAGCTCCTGAGCATCGGCTTCGCCCTCGTCCCGGTCGCCCTCGCGCTGTACCTGCTCAGCGCACGGGGCCGCGGCACGCTCGCCAGGATCGGGCTCGACCGGGCCCGGCCGCTCCGCGACACCGCCTGGGGCTTCGCGCTCGCAGCCGCGATCGGTATCCCGGGGCTCGGCTTCTACTTCCTGGGCCGGGCGCTGGGGATCACCGTCGAGGTCCAGGCGAGCGCCCTCGACCAGCACTGGTGGACCATCCCCGTCCTCCTCTTCAGCGCGCTGCAGAACGGCCTCCTCGAGGAGGTCGTCGCGGTGGCCTACCTCTACGAGCGCACGCGTGACCTCGGGTGGGACAGGGTGCGGTTCGTGGTCGCCAGCTCGCTCCTGCGCGGGTCGTACCACCTCTACCAGGGCATCGGCCCGTTCGTCGGCAACGTGGTGATGGGCGTGCTCTTCTCGTGGTTCTACACGTCCCGGTGGGGGCGCCGCCGCACGCTGCCCCTGGTCGTGGCCCATACCCTGCTCGATGTAGTGGCTTTCGTGGGGTATGCCCTGCTGCCCGTCGCCTGGCGGGCTCTCCTCTGAGTCGGGGGCGGCTCGAAACGTACCCTGAGGTTCATCCGGCGTGCCTTTTTCTTGGGGCTCTGCCGACGATGCGCCCCTAGACTCGCGACTATGTCCGACACGCGCACCGACCAGGCGGACCCCGCCGGTTCCGGTGCCCACGGGGCCGGCGATCCCGCACGTCAGGGGCACGCCGCCGAGTCGCGCGCGAAGATCCTGGCCGCTCCGCAGGCCCTCACCACCGAACCTCCGGCCATGGCGGACCTCCACCTCGTGCGCGTCGTCGACACCCCCGAGCAGCGCGTGCGGCACCCGCGCGACCTCGTCGGGATGATCCTGTGCGCGGTCGCCGCGGCCCTCGTGCTCGTGCTCTCGGTCGTGGCGCACGGCACCACCGAGGGGGTCACCGAGGACGTCCGCGGCTTCAACGACCTGCTCGCGCAGCTGCTGTTCATCCCGGTGGCCGTGCTCCAGGGCATCGTCACGCTGTTCGCGCCGGTCGCCGTGCTGGTCGAGCTGGGCGTGCGACGCCTCGGCCGGCAGGTGGTCGAGTCCATCGTCGCCGGGATGCTCGGCCTGGTGGTCGGGATCGTCGCCTCGCTCCTGATCGTGTCGGTGGGCAGCCCCGAGCTCGTGCGGGCCATGTCGGTCTGGGAGGTGGGGTCGGGGTACGTCCTGGCGGTCCCCCAGTACGCCGCCGGCCTCGCGGCCCTGCTGACCGTGGCCGGGCCCGCGACCCGCCGTCGGACCGTGCGCTGGTCGTGGAACCTCATGTTCGTGGCGCTCGGCGTCGTGCTCGTCACCGGTCAGGTGTCCCTGCCCGGCGTCCTGATGGCGCTCCTCCTCGGCCGGCTCGCGGGCCAGTCGGTGCAGTACGTCTCGGGCGTGCGGAGCGAGCGCGCCTACGGGTCGGAGCTCGTCGGCGCGGTGCGGCGGGCGGGGTTCCACCCGGACCACCTCGTGCGCGTCCACGACCTGTCCGACGACGCCCCGCCCGTCCCCGACGTCGACGACCCGGCCGCCCTCGCCCTCGCCCGGGCCGGCGACAACCGCGTCTACGCGCTGTTCACGGAGGACGGCGAGCGCCGCGACGTCGTGGTGCTCGACGGCGACCGGCAGGTCGTCGGCTTCCTCACCCGGCTGTGGCGGTCGCTGCGGCTGCGCGGGATCGAGGGCCGGGCGGCCATCTCGCTCAAGGCGGTCGCGGAACGCACCGCCCTGCTCACGTACGCGGCCACGGCGGCGGGGGTGCGAACCCCCCGCCTCCTGGGGCTGGGCGAGGGCGGCGACTCCGTGGCGCTCGTGCTCGAGCACGCCTGCGGCGCGGTGTCGTTGCGCGACCTGCCCGAGGACGAGATCACCGACGACGTCCTCGCCGAGGCGTGGGAGCAGCTGCGCCGCGCCCATGCTGCGGGCCTGACGCACCGGGCGCTCACCCAGGACGTCCTGCTGGTGCACCGCGACGACGCCGGCCGCCCCCACGTCTGGCTGACCGGCTGGGAGCAGGGGGACATCGCGTCCACACCGCTCTCGCGCCGGCTCGACCTGGTGCAGATGCTCGCGCTCCTCGCCGTCCACGTGGGCGGCCGCCGCGCCGTCGCGTCCGCCGCACGCGCCGTGCCCGACGACGACATCGCCGCCATCGGCCCACTGCTCCAGTCCATCGCGCTGCCGCGGGCCACCCGGGAGGCCGTGCGGCGCCGAACGGGCCTGCTGTCCGACCTGCGGGAGGCCCTCGTCGAGCGGCTCCCCGAGGCCGACGTGCAGCCGCAGCGGATCACACGGTTCGGCGCCCGGACGGTGATCATGGTGACGCTGACGATCGTCGTCGTCGCCGTGGTGGTGGGCACCATCAACTTCGAGGACATCGCCGCATCCGTGCAGCGGGCCAACCCCTGGTGGGCGGCCGTGGCTTTCGCCCTGGCGATCCTCACCTGGTTCGGGGCCGCGCTCACCCTGGTGGCGTTCTCCCCGGTGAAGCTGCCGATGTTCCAGGCGACCCTCACCCAGATGGCCGGGTCGTTCGTCGCCCTCGCCGCACCGGCGGGCATCGGCCCTGCGGCCCTCAACCTCCGCATGCTCACGCAGCGCGGCGTCTCGATGCCCATGGCCGTGGCGACGGTGGCGCTGGTCCAGGTGTCGCAGTTCGTCGTCACCGTGGTGCTGCTCGTCCTGCTGAGCGTCTTCACCGGCTCGGGGGCGCTGGTGGAGCTGCCGTCGCCCGCCGTGCTGTTCGCGCTGGGCGGCGTCGCGCTCGGCGTCGTGGCCACCCTGCTGGTCCCCGCGGTGCGCCGCTGGGCGATCTCCTTCATCGGGCCACGCGTGAAGCAGGTGTGGCCGCGACTGGCCCAGATGCTCGGCCACCCCGGGCGCCTCGCCCTGGGCGTGGCGGGCAACCTCGTGATGACGGTCGGCTACATCATGGCGTTCGCGGCGTGCCTGGCGGCGTTCGGGCACTCGCTCGCGCTGATCGACGTGGCGCTCGTGAATCTCATCGGCAACGCCCTCGGCGCGCTGGTGCCCACGCCCGGCGGCCTCGGCGGCGTGGAGGGCGCCCTCACCGCAGGTCTCGCGGCGGCGGGTCTGCCGTACACCATCGCCCTCTCCGCGACGCTGCTCTACCGCGTGGTCACCTACTGGGGCCGCATCCCGATCGGGTGGGTCGCGATGCGGTGGCTGGAGCGCAAGGGGCATCTCTGACGCGCCGGGCGCCGGGCGTCGCGCGGACCGGGAAAGACACAGGCCCGGCCCCCTCGGGAGGGGGCCGGGCCTTGTCGCTGAGTCAGCGGAGTCGCTGAGTCAGCGGAATCGCTGATCCAGCGGAGTCGCTGAGTCAGCGACGTGTCACTTGGCGACTGCCTTCTTGAGCAGCGAGCCGGCGCTGAGCTTCACACCGAAGTTGGCCGGGATCGTGATCTCCTCGCCGGTGCGCGGGTTGCGACCCGTGCGCTCGGCACGCTCGACGCGCTCGGCGGAGAGCAGACCGGTCACCTTCACGGCCTCGCCCTGGGCGAGCGACTCGATCAGCACCTCCTGGAAGGCGTTGAGCGCGTTCTCAGCGTCCGACTTGGTGAGGCCAGACTTCGACGCGATCGCCGAGACGAGCTCGGACTTGTTGAGCGACATGCGTTTCCCTTCTTCGGTCACGTCACACGGCGGTCACTGCGCGACGTCGATGTCCCATCCTGCCAGCAGATCGGCGGAACTTCGCGGAGAACAGGGCTTCACCACACAACTTTCCCGTGACATTCCGCTCACAATGCCTCGTCCACGCCTGCTCGGGGGCCAGATGGGGTGAAATCTGGAGTTCTCGGGCGTGTCTCAGGCCTTCGCGGGCGGCTCGCCGTCGTCGTCCGTGGCCGACGGCGGCTCCTCCGCCTCCTCGGCGGCCCGCCGGCTCGCCTCGCGGAGATCCTCGTTCTCCATGATCTTGCGCCGCATGACGACCACGGAGGCGATCACGACGGCCAGGGCGGCGAGCAGCGCGAGGCCCAGCAGGAGCGGGCTCGCCGTGCCGCCGTCCGGGGCGCCGGGCACCACCGCGAGGTCGTCGGCCTCTCCGGCCACCTCGGTCCCGGCCTCGCCCGACGACGTCTCGCTCACCTCGGTCTCGGGCGCGGGGCTCGCCTCAGGCTCAGCCGCGGACACCGTGAAGCCGAACGTGCCCTCGATCGGGTGCCCGTCGGACGACACGACGTGCCAGGCCACGGTGTACGCGCCCCCCGGGAGGCCGGCGGGGAGCGCCGCCTCGACGCTCGCGCCCGCAGCGTCCACGACGGGCGCCTCGGCGTCCACCGCGGCGCCGTCGGGCCCCGTGATCGCGAGCTGGGCGCCCGTCTCGAGCGGCGCCGAGGAGAAGGTCAGGAGGATGCTCTCCGGCGCCTCGACCGACTGGCCGTCGGCGGGCTCGGACGACAGCAGCCGGTCGTGCGCGGCGGCCGGCTGCGCGCCCACGACCAGGCCCAGCACCGTCACGACCGTCAGGGCGACGAAGGCCGCGGCGAGCGCGAGAAGGCGTGCGGGGACCCGCGGCTGCGGGAGAGCGAGGCTGACGGCAGGCATGTCCCGACAATATCGCCCGCGCCTGGGAGCCCCACCCCCGCCGGGTCGACCTCAGGCCTCCGGGACGTTCCGCTCCAGCTCCGCCAGCCAGGCCGCCGGGCTGGCGTCCGACGGCATGCGCCAGTCCCCGCGCGGCGACATCGTGCCGCCTGCCGCGACCTTGGGACCGTTCGGCAGGGCCGAGCGCTTGAACTGGGACGCGAAGAACCGCCGTACGAACACGCCGAGCCAGCGGCGGACCGTCGCGAGGTCGTACTCCGCCCGGCCCTCGACGGGATACCCGGGGGGCCACGCGCCGTCGTCGGCCGCCTGCCAGGCGTGCCAGGCCAGGAACGCGATCTTGGACGGCCGGTACCCGAAGCGCAGCGTCCAGAAGAGGGAGAAGTCCTGGAGGGCGTACGGGCCCACCGTCGCCTCGGTGGACTGGGGCGTCTCGCCCACCTCCGTCGGGATGAGCTCCGGGGTGATCTCCTGCGTGAGGATCTCGCGGAGCACCGCGTCGGTGTCGGCCTCGAACTGGCCCGAGTCGATGACCCAGCGGATCAGGTGCTGGATGAGCGTCTTCGGCACGCCCGTGTTGACCGCGTAGTGCGACATCTGGTCGCCCACGCCGTAGGTGCACCAGCCCAGGGCCAGCTCGGAGAGGTCGCCCGTGCCCAGCACGATGCCGCCGCGGTGGTTCGCGAGCCGGAACAGGTAGTCGGTGCGGAGACCCGCCTGGACGTTCTCGAAGGTGACGTCGTACTGCTTAGCGCCGGTCGAGAACGGGTGGTCGAGGTCCTTGAGCATCTGCTCGGCCGCGGGGCGGATGTCGAGCTCCTCGAACGTGACGCCGAGGGCGTGCGACAGCCGGGTGGCCCGCTCCTTGGTGACCGCGCTCGTGGCGAAGCCCGGCATCGTGAAGGCGTGGATGTCGCTCCGGGGGCGGCCCAGCCGGTCCATCGCCTTGGCCGCGACGATGAGCGCGTGCGTGGAGTCGAGCCCACCCGACACGCCGATCACGACCTTGGGGTGCCCGATGGCGTGCAGCCGCTGCTCCAGCCCGCTGACCTGGATGTTGTAGGCCTCGTAGCAGTCGAGGGCGAGGCGCTCGGGGTCGTCCGGGACGAAGGGGAACCGGTCCACCTTGCGACGCAGGCCGACGTCGCCCACGGGCGGGCGCACCGCGAACGGGACGTCGCGGAAGGGCCGCGAGCCGAGGCCCCGCCGGTTGTCGTCGAAGCTGCCCTGCCGCAGGCGCTCCTGCCGGAGCTTGTCGAGGTCCACGTCCACGACGGTGCGGCGGGGGCCGTCGGGGAACCGCTCGGTCTCGCCGAGCAGGTCGCCGGTCTCGTAGACCATCGTCTGGCCGTCCCAGCTGAGGTCGGTGCTCGACTCGCCCTGGCCCGCCGCCGCGAAGACGTAGGCGGCGAGGCAGCGGAAGCTCTGGCTGCGGACCAGCAGCCGCCGGTCCTCGGCGCGCGCCACGGTGATGGGGCTGCCGCTGAGGTTGAGCAGCACGGTGGCGCCCGCGAGCGCCGCCTCGCTCGACGGCGGGACCGGTACCCACATGTCCTCGCAGACCTCGGCGTGCACGGCGAGGCCGGGCACGTCGGTGGCGCGGAAGATCAGGTCAGGGCCGAGCGGTACGTCCTCGCCGAGGATCGTCATGGTGTCGCCGTGCCGGTCGTCGCCCGGCGCGAACCACCGCTTCTCATAGAACTCGCGGTAGTTGGGCAGGTACGACTTGGGCGCCACGCCCAGGATCCGCCCCTGGTGGACGACGACGGCCGCGTTGAGCAGGCGGCTGCCGGCCCGCAGCGGCGCGCCGACGACGAGCATCGGCAGCAGGTCCGCGCTGGCGGCCACGATCTCCTCGAGCGCGGCGAGCACGGCCTCGAGGAGCGTGTCCTGCAGGTGCAGGTCGTCGATCGCGTACCCGCTGAGGCAGAGCTCCGGGAACACGGCCACGGCCACGCCGTCGTCGTGACACCCGCGCGCCTGCTGGAGCACCGCCGCGGCATTGGCGGCGGGGTCTGCCACGGCGACGGGGATGGTGCAGGCCGCGACGCGGGCGAACCCGTGGGCGTAGGCCGAGTAGAAGTCCACGCCCTGAGTCTAGGAACCCTGCGGCGATCCGGTGCGCCCCGACCACATCGTTGCTCCAGGTAATTTCCTTACGTAATGATGTCCCCCATGACTTCCCGCTCCAGCATCGCCATCATCAACGCCTACGTCGTGCCGGTCGCCGCCGCGCCGATCGAGAACGGAACGGTCCTCGTGGAGGACGGCGTCATCACCGCCGTCGGCACCGACGTGACGGTCCCCGACGGCGTCCCCACCCTCGACGCGCGCGGCCGCCACGTGCTGCCCGGCTTCGTCGAGGCCCACGCGCACATCGGCACCCACGAGGAGGGGGAGGGCTGGGCCGGGAACGACACCAACGAGATGACCCACCCCGACGGCTCGGCCCTGCGCGCGCTCGACGGCATCAACATCGAGGACGAGGGCTTCCGGGACGCGCTGCTCGGTGGCGTGACGAGCGCGGTCATCAAGCCCGGGTCGGGCAACCCGATCGGCGGCCAGACGGTGGCGATCAAGACGTGGGGCGGCCGCACCGTCGACGAGCAGATCATCAGCGAGTCCGTCTCGGTGAAGAGCGCCCTCGGCGAGAACCCGAAGCGCGTGTACGGCGACAAGAAGCAGCTCCCGTCCACCCGCCTCGGCGTCGCGAACGTCATCCGCAAGGCCTTCGTGGACGCGCAGAACTACGTCGCCAAGCGCGACGCCGCAGCCGCCGAGGGCAAGCCGTTCGACCGCGACCTCGGCAAGGAGACCCTCGCCCGGGTGCTGGCCGGCGAGCTCGTGTGGGACCAGCACGTCCACCGCGCCGACGACATCGCCACCGCCCTCCGCCTGCAGGCCGAGTTCGGCTACCGCCTCGTGATCAACCACGGCACCGAGGGCGCCTTCCTCGCCGACGTCCTGGCCGAGAAGGACGTCCCGGTCATCTTCGGCCCGTTGTTCACCTCGCGCTCCAAGGTGGAGCTGCGCCACCGCGCCATCGTCAACCTGGGCATCCTCGCCGCGGCGGGCGTGCGGGTCGCCATCACCACCGACCACCCCGTGGTGCCGATCAACTTCCTGGTGCACCAGGCGTCGCTCGCGGTGAAGGAGGGCCTGGACCCGCAGGTCGCCCTCGAGGCGCTCACCACCAACCCGGCCGCGTTCCTCGGGCTCGACGACCGCGTGGGCGCCCTGGCCCCGGGCCTCGACGGCGACGTCGTCGTGTGGTCGGGCGACCCGCTGGACGTGAACTCGCGCGCCGAGCACGTCTTCATCACGGGCACCGAGGTGTTCACGTGGGACGCCGCGGCCGGCAACGGTCGCGGCCGGGGTGTCGTGGCGGAGCGCATGGAGCGCTTCGCCTGACGTGACGCGGCGCCCCGTCGTGCCCGGCGTCGGGCACGATGGGGCAGTGCCCGTCGTCGAATCCTCGCTCGTCGTCCCTGTCGACGTCGACACCGCCTACGCGGTGTCGCAGACCACCGGCGAGGTGCGGCTCCTGTGGGACCCGTTCATCCGGCGCCAACGGCTGCTCGACGGCGCCGCCCGCCCGGCCAAGGGCGTGCGCGTCGCCACCACGCACCGCTCCGGACTGCGGATGACCAGCGAGTACGTGTCGTACAACCCACCCACGAACGTCGGCATGAAGATGCTCACCGGCACCTGGTTCTTCCAGCACTTCGCCGCGGGCTGGCGGTTCGCCCCCGAGCCCGGCGGCGGCACGCGCGCCGTCTGGCGGTACTCCTTCAGCTGCCGGCCCCGCTGGCTGGCCCCGCTCGCGGAGCGGGTCGGTGCGTACCTCCTGCGCAAGGACATCGACCGCCGGATCGCGGGCTTCGCGCGCGGCTGCCAGGACCCGCGGGTGCTGGAAGCGGTCCGGGAGGGGTAGTCGCGCACGCGGCACCACGGGACCACGCCGCGCGGCACCCCAGGACGACGCGCCGCCCCACTCCCGGGCGTACCGTGCTGGCATGACGCCCGGCCCCGCCGGTCCCCCGGACCGCTCCACCGGCCCCCTGGACCGCCGTCGCCCACGGGTCTTCCTCGCCGTCCTGGCCCTCGTGATCAGCGTGCCCGGATCGTTCGGCGCGGCGCACGGCCCCTGGGACGGGCCGAGGTGGGGCGACGGACCGGGCCGGGGCCGGTGGGGGCCGGGGACGTGGGAGAGCCTCGGTGCACCGCCCGACGGGCTCGGCCTCGCCCTGCTCCTCGTCGCACCTCTGGCCCTCGTGCTCCTCCTTCCGCGACGCCCGGTCCTCGCCGTGGCCGCGTCGGTGGCGGCGGTGGGCCTCTTCCTCACCCTCGGCTACGCCTGGGGTCCCGTGCTGGTGGGCCCGGTGCTGGTGCTGGTGGGCGTGATCCTCAGCGGGCCCGCGGCGCGCGGCAGATGGGTCGCGTGGTCGGGGGCTGCGCTGCTCGGGGTCGTGGTCACCGTGGCGGGTCTCCTGCGCACAGCCCCCGGCGTACCGAGCCCGGCGTCCTTGGTCGCCGGGGGAGCCTGGGTGGCGGTCCTCCTGCTGGTCGCGGGCTCGTTCCGGGACCGGGCCGGGCGGTTCGCCGCCGCCCGGGAGGCCGCGCGGCGCAGCGCGGAGGAGCGCGAGCGCACCGCCGTCACCGCCGAGCGCCTCCGGATCGCCCGCGAGCTGCACGACGTCCTCGCCCACTCCCTCTCCGCCATCACCGTGCAGGCCGGCGTCGGCCTGCACCTGCTCGACCGCGACCCGGGCCAGGCCCGGACCGCCCTCACCCACATCCGCGACACCAGCCGCGACGCGCTGGACGAGGTGCGGGAGGTGCTCGGCATCGTGCGGGACCCGGCCGCGCCCCTCGCCCCCACCTGGGACCTCGCGAACCTGGAACGGCTGGCCGACCAGGCCCGCGCCCACGTGGCCGTCACGCTCGACGTGGAGCCCTCCGCCTACGACCTCCCCGACCGCCTCGCGGGCGTGGTCCACCGCGTGGTCCAGGAGTCGCTGACGAACGTGCGCCGCCACGCGCCGGGCGCCACGCAGGTCGCGGTCGCGGTCCGCCGCCGCGGCGGCACGGTCGAGGTCATGGTGTCCGACGACGGCCGCGCGCCCCGGGCGGACACCTCACCCGGGTACGGGCTGCTCGGCATGCGGGAGCGTGTCGAGGGATCGGGCGGCACGCTGGAGGCCGGGCCCCGGGAGCCCGGACCGGGATGGGGGGTCCGGGCGGTGCTGCCGGTCGCCGCCGGACCGACCGGACCCGGCGGACCCGGTGGACCGACCGGATCCACCGGATCCACCGGATCCACCACCGAGGGAGACACGTGATCGACGTCCTGCTGGCCGACGACCAGGCGCTCGTGCGCGGCGGCTTCCGCGCGCTCGTCGACTCCGAGGACGACATGCGGGTGGTCGCCGAGGCCTCGACCGGCGACGACGCCGTGCGGCTCACGCTCGAGCACCTGCCCCACGTGGTCCTCATGGACATCCGCATGCCCGGGCTCGACGGCCTGGAGGCGACGCGCCGGATCGTGGCGGCTCCGCGGGCGTCGGGCGTGCACGTGGTCGTCGTGACCACGTTCGAGCTCGACGAGTACGTGACGGAGGCCATCCGGGCCGGGGCGTCGGGCTTCCTCGTGAAGGACACCGAGCCGGCCGACCTCGTCCGCGCCGTCCGGGTGGCGGCGGCCGGCGACGCGCTGCTCTCGCCCACCGTGACCCGCCGGCTGCTGGCACGGGTCGCCGAGGCCACCCGCGCGGTCGCACCGGTGCCCGGTCTCGACGGGCTCACGCCGCGCGAGCGCGAGGTGCTCGTCGAGGTGGCTGGCGGGCTCGCCAACGACGAGATCGCCGCGAGGCTGTACCTGTCCGAGTCGACGGTGAAGACTCACGTGTCCCGCGTGCTCACCAAGCTGGGCGCGCGGGACAGGGCGCAGCTCGTCGTGCTGGCCTACGAGGCGGGCCTCGTGCGGCCGGGATGGGCCGGGTGAGGTACCGGTGGGGTACGCGGGACGGTACGGCAGGCGGACGCGCAGTCGGCCCTGGGCGGGAAGCCTTGAGGTGTTCCCGCCGGACCGTCCGGCGCACCGACACTGGAGGTCGAGATGCTCACCGCCCTCACGGACGCCGTCGCGTCCGGACCGCACGGCCACTGGGGCCCGGGTCCCTGGTGGTTCGTCTTTCCCCTGCTCTGGTTCCTGCTGTTCGCCACACTGATCTTCCTCTTCGCCCGCCGGGCGCGGAACGGCTTCGGCAGGGGCCACGCGGGCCCGCCGCCGTGGGCCGCCTACCAGGGCTACCCGGGCTACCAGGCCACGGCCGGCAGCGATCCGGTCGCGATCCTCGCCGAGCGGTTCGCCCGCGGTGAGATCGACGAGCCGGAGTTCCGGTCGCGGCTCGCCGCGCTGAGGTCGGGCGCAGCGCCCGGTACGCCGCCCGGCGGCGGCCAGGGCACGCCGCCCGCGGACGCATAACCCCCGCCCCGGAGCCGGCACCCCGCGTCATGGGCAGCTCGGTGCATGATCGGCAGTTCGAACTGCCGATCATGCACCGAACTGCCGATCGCGCGGGGTCGCGGGGCGGGAGGTGACCCGGCGACGTGAACCTGGCCACATCCGACACGCAACTTCCGCTAGAAGCCGGGCCTCCGGCTCGGATCGTTTCGATATCAACTTGCGAACACCCCGCTCCTAAGGATCAAATCGTTAGCATGCGTAAGTACTTTGCCGCTACCGCGGTCCTGACCTCTGCTCTGCTCCTTGCTGCCTGCTCCGACAACGGGGCTACCACCACGGACGACGCCGCTACCGCGAGCCCGTCCACCACCGCGAGCGAGACCTCCTCGGCCGTCTACGACACCGTCGGCGCCTGCCGCACGTTCTTCTACGGCGAGGGCTCGCTCAACTCGTACATCCAGACGGCAGCGCCGCTCGTGAGCGCGCCGCTCGACGAGACGACGACGGGCCCCGTCACCAGCGCGAGCCAGCGGATCGCCGCCCTCATCCCGCTGGTCGACGAGGAGACCGTGGCGTACCTCGAGCCCATCAAGCTGCCGTTCGACCAGGCGATCGAGGGCACGGTGGCCGACCCGGCCGACGTCACCACCGCGGTGGACGAGTACGCCGCCGCCTGCGAGACGGCCGGCTACACGGGCTGACCCTCAGAACCGGGCACCCCTGCTACCCGGGCGGTCGCCGGACAGACGACGAGGCCGCCGGAACCCCCACAAAGGGTCCGGCGGCCTCGTCGTGCGGGCCCCCGCTCTCGGGCCGACCCGGCGACGGCGCCCCCGGCTCAGCCGCCCAGGAACGCCCGCATGATCGGGCCGGCCGTCGTGGAGCCGAACTCGCCCTCCGCGACGAACACGGCCACCGCCAGGTCGCCGGCGATCGCCACCATCCAGACGTGCGGCGGCCCGGAGTTGTCGCCGTGCTCCGCCGTTCCGGTCTTGGCCCCCACGATGCCGGGCACGCCCTGCAGCACCTGCGCGGAGCCCTCGCGCACCACTCCCGCCATCAGGTCGCGCAGCGCCGCGGCCTCCTCGGCCGTCACTCCGCCCGGCGCCGGCGCGGCCGCCTCGTCCGACGGCACCAGCACCGGGGCGACCCTGTGGCCTGCACCGACGCTGGCGGCGACGGTCGCCATCCCGAGCGGCGACGCGAGAATCTCGCCCTGGCCGATCATCGAGGCCGCGTGCGTGGTCGCGCCCGCCTCCGTCGGGACGCTCCCGAAGAAGCCCCCCGTGCCGAGGGGAGACTCGACGCCCAGGCCGAGGGCGGCGGCGGAGTCGTGGAGCGTCTGCTGGCTCACGGTCTCGCGCTGGCCGATCATCGCCGTGTTGCACGAGTTCGCGAACGCCGTCGCGAGCGGGATCTCGCCGAGCGCGCTCGTGGGGTAGCCCGGCACGTTCTGGAACGCGCGGCCGTCGACCGCGATCTCCGGCGGGCACGAGACGATCGACGACGGCGTCATGCCGGAACGCAGCATGCCCAGGGTCGTGGCGATCTTGAACGTGGAACCGGGCGGGTACTGCCCGAGCAGCGCGAAGTTCTGGTGCTCGTTGCCCGGCCCGTTCGCGGCCGCCACCACCTCGCCCGTGGACGGGCGGATCGCGACGAGCGCGCTCGCCGGCACCACCCCCGCGAGGACCGACTCGGCGCGCGCCTGGACGTCGACGTCCAGCGTGGTCTGCACCGACGTGCCGTCGACCGGCTCGACGGCGAAGACCTGCCGCGGCTCGGCACCCTCCTCCGCGCCCTCGGCCGGCTGGACCATGACGGAGATGCCGGGCAGGCCGCGCAGCTGCTCGTCGTACTGCAGCTGCAGCCCCGACAGGCCCACCTGGTCGCCCTGCTGGATCTTCCCCTCGGACTTCTCGATGATCTCGGCGGTCGCCTCGCCGGACCGGCCCAGGACGGCCCGCGCAAAGTCCGGCGTCGGTGCCAGGTTCAGGGTGTCCTCGCGCACGAGGACGCCCGGCACCGACCGGATGGCGCCCAGGTCGTGGGTGCTGTCGCCCTCGCGCACCACGTAGGCCTCGACGTAGGCCTTGTCGCCCGCGTTGCGGACGGCTGCCACGAACTCGTCAGGGTCGAGGTCGTGCATGAGGGTGGCCAGGGCACGGGCCGAGCTGTCCCACTGGTCGGCAGGCAGGTTGAACTTGTCGATGCCCACGCGGTGGACCGTCCGGGCGGTGACGATCTGCGCACCGCCGGCGCCGAGGATCTCGCCGCGCCGGGGCAGGGTGCGGTCGACGGACAGCCGCTCCCCGGCCTTCAGGTCGGGGACCAGGACCGTCGGGTCCCAGGTGGCCACCCACTCGCCGGTGTCCTCGCCCTCCGCGGGCTCCGCGTACGCGAGGTCGACACGCGTGGAGTACTCCCAGGCGGTCTCGCTCGTGACCGGCCACGTCCACTGGAGGGTCGCCGTGGCACGCTTGCCGGCGTCGGCACCCTCCGCCACCTCCTCCAGGTCTGCCACGGAGACCGTGTGCCCGCGGTCGCCCACGGCGGCCGCCAGCTGCTCGAAGACCGCGGCGTACTGCTCCTGCGGCACCACCGAGGTGGTGGTGTGGAGGGGGACGGCCGACACGTCACCCGACTCGAGGGCCGCGGCCAGCGTCTCCGCGGCGTCCAGCGGCTCGGGGGTCGTCGGGCCGCGGAAGAAGAGGAACCAGACGAGGACGGCCGCCGCCGCGAGGACCAGGGCCCCGACCACGACGGCCACCACCTTGCCCCGCGACCGTGCCGGGCCTGCCGGGACCTCGGGCCGGCCCTGGGCGCCGAGGGCGCCCCCTGGGCCACCGGGCTCGCCCGGATACCCCGGCCCGGCGGCGTACCCCGGCCCGCCCGGGTAGCCCTGGCCGGCGGGATAACCCGACCCGCCCGGGTACCCCTGGGTGGTGCTGTCCTGCGGGTACCCGGCAGGCTGCGCGCTCGGCTGCCAGGTCCCCGGCTGCCCACCGCCGGTCGGCGGCCCGGGCACGCCTGCGTAGCCCGGCACGCCGGGTCCGGACTGGTTCGGGGGATAGCTCGACTCTGGGCCCACGCGGGTGAGAGTAACGGAGCCTGGCAGGCCACGCCGCCGTCACGCGCCGGTCATGCCGAGCCTGGGCGGCCGTCAGCCGCGCTCGTCCAGCGCGCGGCCCAGCCGCTGCACGGCCTCGGTGAGGATCTCCGCGCTCGTCGCAAGATTCACCCGCACGTGCCCTTCTCCCCCGGCGCCGAACGTCGCGCCGTCGCCGAGGGCCACACGGGCCCGATCGACGAAGAACCGGTACGGCGAGACCTCCGGCAGGGCGTCGCGGGCGTCCACCCAGGCGAGGTAGGTCGCCCCGCCCGCCCGGTGCCGCAGCTCCGGTGCGTGCTCGGCGAGCAGGGCGTCGAGGAGCGCGCGGTTGCGGGCGATGCCGGCGAGCACACGGTCCAGCCAGTCGGACGTGTCCCGGTACGCGGCGGCGTGGACCAGGACCGCGAGGTGGTTGACCGCGTGGTCGGCCTCCTCGGGCACCCGGCGGAGGTCGGCCACGGCGTCGGGCCCCGCGACGGCGACGGCAGCCCGCAGCCCGGCCAGGTTGTACGCCTTGGAGGCGGAGTGCAGGGCGATCGCCGACTCCGACCCGGGCAGGGTGAGCACCGGCACGAAGTCGTCCCACGCCGCGGCGGCCACCTGACCCGCAGGATGACCCGCAGGACCTCCCGCGCCGCCCGCCGTGCTCCCCGCGAGCCCGGCTGCGGCGCCGTCGGGCATCCCGGGGTAGCCCGCGAGGGGCGCGTGGATCTCGTCGCTGACGACCCGCACCCCGTAGCGCGCGGCGAGCGCGAGCGTCGCGGCCAGCTCGTCGCGCGTGTGCGCGGTGCCTGTCGGGTTGTGCGGGTTGCAGAGCAGCAGGACGGCGCGCCGTCCTGCGCCCGGGCCGGGTCCGTGCGGGTTCACCGCACGGTCGAAGGCGGTCTCGAGGGCGGCGAGGTCGAGGCGCCCGTCACGCAGGGGCGCCTCCAGGATCTGGCGGCCCTCGTTGCGCACGAACCCGTAGAACGGCGGGTACACCGGTGGGGTCACGACGACGGCGTCGCCCGGCCCGGTCAGGACCCGCAGGATCTCCATGGTGCCGACCATGACGTCGGCGACGGTCCGGGTCCGCGCCGGGTCCACCGCCCAGCCCCAGCGCCGGTCCGCGAGCTCGGCCAGGGCCTCGCCGTAGACGCGACCGTGGTCGTAGCCGAGGTCGCCCGTCGCGAGGGCCCGTCCCACCGCGTCGGCGACGACCGGCGCCACCGGCGTGTCCATCTCCGCGACGAACATCGGCAGCACGTCGGGCGCGAAGGCGCGCCACTTGACCGAGGTCCGACGCCGGAGCTCGTCCAGGCCGAGCGCGTCCAGCGGGGTGGTGGTGAGGTCAGGCTTCAGCACGCCGCCACGATACGCGCCGCACCACGGGGAGCGGGGTGTATCGGGGGCGGCTCGCCGCGAGCGCCAGGAGGCGCTGCTGCTGCCGGCGGTTCAGGATCTCCATCCGGCGGAGGTCACGCTCGTCCTGCGTCAACGTCGCGGTCATGGTCCACTCCTGGCTCGCCGTGCTGTCCACTACTGATCAAGACGCACGAGCACCTCGATCCGTTGTTCAGGGAGCGAGATGTCACCAGTTTGTGACACCCCAGGTCACGTCAGTAGATCGCCGAACACGGCGTGCACCACGGGGTGCAGGCGTCCGTGCGCGTGGAAGAGCGCCGCCAGGTCGTGCTGCGCGCCGCCGATCCAGGCCAGCCCGGAGTCGTGCAGGAGGGCTGCGGGGCGCCCACGCTGCTCGAGCACCCAGAAGCGGTAGGCCTCGGCGGGCGCGCCACCAGGGGCGAGCGCGGCGATGACGCCCTGGTACTCGGCTGGTGCGTCGAGACGGCCGGTCCCGGCCTCGTCGACCACGACGGAGCGGCCCACGATGCGGTCGGGCGTCATCACGGTGACCGCCTGAAGACGGCAGATCACCTGGTACGTCAGCGTCCGGGCCGACGGCGGCCGCGGGTCGACTGTGACCGGGAACCCGGCCGCCTCCTCGAGGAGGTCCACGAGGGCTGTCGGGTCGTCGCGGACGATCTCGAACCAGGGCTCGGTGGCGACGAGACGCATCTCGCGGCCCACATGCAGGGTGCCACCCAGACGGTCCAGGGCCCACCGCTGCACGAACACGGGGGACGACGCCGCGCCCGTCCACCCGCCGATCCAGATCCGGTCGGACTGCCCGTCGGCGGAGCGCACGTGCACGACGGAGCACGCGGGATGTCGGCGGACGAGCTCAGTCGCGAGAAACCAGGATGCGTGCTCGACCCACCAGCGGGCAGCAGGGGTCACGCCCGGACCGTACAGGTAACTCCCTGGAAGGACCATGCCGACCCGGTCTTTCACCCGCTCCAGGTCTCGCCGTCCGGCGTCTCAGCGGGTAAGGCGGCCCGCCGCCGCTGCAGGTGGCGCCGCAGGTGCGGGTCCGCCGTGAGCTCGATCGCGCGGGCGTAGGCCACGTCGGCCGCAGGGTCGCCTGTCGCGGCGAGCAGGTGGGCGCGCACGGCCCAGCCGGGCTGGAAGCCGTCCAGGGCGGCGTCGTCGACCCGGTCGAGCTCCGCGAGGCCCGCGGCGGGCCCGTCCGTCCGGCCGACCACCGCCGCGAGCGCCACGCGCACGCCGAGGCTGGGCGCGACCCGGACGAGCGCCCGGTGCAGCAGCAGGAGGGCGGACCAGTCGGTGGTCCCCGTCCGGGCGCGGTCCGCGTGGGCCGACTGGACGGCGGCCTCGAGCTGGAACCGGCCGACCCGGCGGAGGCCGCCGACGCGCCGCGCCCGCTCCAGGAGGACGTCGCCCTGCCGGACGAGGCTCTTGTCCCACCGGCCGGGGTCCTGCTCGTCGAGCGCCACCAGCTCGTCGTCCACCACGCGCGCGGGCGCCCGCGCGGCGGAGTGGCAGAGGAGCGACGCGAGCCCGAGCACCTCGGGCTCACGGGGCAGGAGGTCGGCGAGCAGCAGTGCGAGGTACAGCGCCTCGCCGCCCAGCGACGTGCGGACCTCGGGCTGGTCACCGCGCCAGTCCACGGCGTACGCGCCGTAGACGGCCTCGAGCACCGGTCCCAGGCGGTCCGGGAGCTCCTCGGGCCCGGGGACGCGGAACGGGATGCCGGTGTCGCGGATGCGGCGCTTCGCCCGGACGAGCCGCTGTGCCATCGCGGACGCCGGCACGGCGAACGCCGCCGCGATGTCGCGAGCCTCGACGCCGAGCACGGTCTGCAGCATCAGCGGCGTACGGATCCCCGGGTCCACCGCGGGGTGGGCGCACACGAACAGGAGCGCGAGCCGCCGGTCGGGCAGCTCGCCGAGGGCGGCGTCGGCCGGGGCGCCCGCGTGCTCCCCGCCCGGGGCGACGTGCAGGACCTGCGCGAGCGTGGCGTCGTCGGGCAGCGGGCCGCTGCGGAAGGCCGCCGACCGGTACAGGTCGCGGAGCCTGTTGCGCGCCACCGTGAGGAGCCAGCCCTCCGGGTTGGCGGGCACGCCGTCGGCGGTCCAGACGCGCAGGG
Organism: Antribacter gilvus; assembly: GCF_003946865.1. GTDB lineage: Bacteria > Actinomycetota > Actinomycetes > Actinomycetales > Cellulomonadaceae > Antribacter > Antribacter gilvus. The sequence continues at coordinate 62,422 of NZ_QXTH01000001.1, read as the reverse complement.
CGCGCTCGAACGCGTCGGCGAGGGCGTCCTCGGCGCGGGCGATGTCCCCGTCGCGGGCCGCGAGCAGCGCCAGCAGGCGTCCGTACGAGGCCCGGGCGACCAGGTCGGCCCGGGCGAGCACCTCTCCAGCGCCCGACGGCGGACCCCCGGCCCCGGCGGCCGGCGCGCCGGAGCCGGGGGTCACGACGCCGTGCACTCAGCGCGTCCAGGCGCCGTCGGCGTAGTGCGTGGCCGAGGGGCGCACCTCGACCGTGCCCCACTGGGCGCTGGGCGCCTTCTGCGCCCAGGCCAGCGCGGCGTCGAGGTCGGGCACGTCGATGACGAAGGTGCCGCCGAGCTGCTCCTTCGTGTCGGCGAAGGGGCCGTCCTGGACGCGCAGCTCGCCGTCGCGCAGCGTGACCGTCGTGCTCGCGCTCGACGGCTGGAGCACCTCGGCCGAGATCAGTGCGCCCGCCTCGTCGAGGGCTGCGGCGTAGGCCTGGAAGGCGCGCTCGCCCTCTGCCTGGACCTCAGGTCCCAGGTCGGCCTCGGTCATCTCGCGGTAGTGCAGGAGCAGGGTGTAGCGCATGGTTCGGCCCTCCGGGTCGTCGGTGGTGTCTGGTGTCGGACACCACCATGACGATCCGGCAGGGTCCCGATCGACAGGCGGCCGGTCAGACGCTCGCAGGCGCCGGCTTGACCACCGGCTCCCAGACCTGAGGCTCGAGGGACACCGGCTCCTCCTCCACCAGGCCCGCCCAGCGGCGCGCGTCCTCGATCGTGTCGTTGAGGAGCATCCGCAGGCGGTCGTCCACGTCCGGGACGAAGGCCTCCGAGATCCCCTGCACCGCCGTCGAGACCACGCTCGGTGCCGCGTCCCGCACGAACCGTTTGGGTCGCACGGTGGTGCCGGCGCAGAAGCGCTCCGCCCACGCCGCCGTGCGGGGAACGGTGGCCAGCGCGTCACGGCTCGCGGGCGCGAGGGTCCCGTCCGGGCGGCCGTCGAGGGCGTCGAGCATGCGCTCGCTGCCCAGGATCGCCACGGCAAGGGTCTGCTGGCGGTCCGCAGGGGCCACCGGCAGCGCGGTCTGCGCCGCGCGGAGGGCGATCTGCACGTCCCACCGCGGGTCGTCGCTGGTCAGGCCGATCACGGACGGGATCAGCGGCGCCAGCTTGGGCCTGGCCTGGTCGGAGGTCAGGTCGTTCACCGCGCGTGCGAGCATCGCGATCAGCGGGTGCGTGCACTGCGGGTGATCGCTCCATCTCTCGCCCGCCAGGTAGGACGCCAGCTCCATGAAGCACGCGCCCTTCTTCGGGTTCCTGTGCTTGCCACGGCCGAGCATCGGCAAGATGTCGTACGGTCCTGCTTCGGTTCCAGTCACGAGTCCACCCCCGTCGAGGTTGGTGCCTCTTCCAGTGTGCGACCGCTGTGACGCGGATCGCAACGGCTGGCAGGCCCTGGATGTGCAGAAGGTCGGAGCGTGCCCGACTCGTCCGATGCTGCCTCAGTCCCGGTGCTCCCGCACCCCGGGCGCCGTCTGAGGTACCTCAGACGTCCCGATGGCCGTCTGACCGGCCAGGACTGCCCGACCTCCCGATCCGCCGGGCCGCGACTCAGGACGAGAGTCGTGGTCATCGGGAGGCGCTGGGCCTCCCGGGGACGCAGGAGGAATCATGAGCACGCTGTGGGGACCGGCGCTCGACGCCGAGCTGGCCTACCGCCAGGAGCAGGTCCGGTCCGCGTACGACCGGGGCTCCAGCCGGAGGGGCGGGGCCACGCGGGCCGGGCGGCGCGCGGAGAAGGCCGCGGAGGCGCGGCGGGCTGCGGACCGTCGGCACGAGACGGACGGCCATGGCCACGGGGCGGACCGTCGGTCCGCGTGAACACCGCACCGGTGGTGACGACCGCGAGGACCGCGGCCCCGTTGATGGCAGCCCCCGTGGAAAAGGCGGCACTCGATGTAGGCGACCGGTGGCACGATGACGGCATGCGCAGGTCTGCCGGAGGGCCGCTGGTCGCCCGCCGCGAGGAGTCCGCCGCCCTCCTCGCGGCGGTCGAGCGCGCCTCCGGTGGGAAGCCGGGGGTGGTGCTGCTGGGCGGGGACGCCGGGGTGGGCAAGTCCCGGCTGCTCGCCCACGTCATGGAGCGGGCACGCCGCGACGGAGCCGTCGTGGTGACTGCGAACTGCGTCGACCTCGGCGAGGTGGGCATCCCGTACCTCCCGTTCACCGAGGCCCTCACGCAGCTCCAGGGCGGTGGGGCGGGCCCCGAGGTGGCCGAGCGCGTGCAGAGCCTCGTGGCCGAGCGGCCCGCGCTGTGGCGCCTGCTCGAGCCGGGCGGCGGCGGGCAGGCCGACCATGGCGAGCGCCTGCAGCTCTTCGACGGGATCGTGCGCAGCCTGGAGGCCGCCGGCGAGGCGGGGCACCCCCTGCTCCTCGTCCTGGAGGACATGCACTGGGCCGACGCGTCGTCCCGCGACGCGCTCCGCTTCGTCGTGTCGCGCCTGCGCTCCCAGCACGTCGCGTGCGTCGTCTCCTACCGCACGGACGACGTCGACCGCCGGCACCCTCTGCGCCGCCTCCTGGCCGAGCTGCACCGGGACCCGAGCACGGAGCGCGTCGACCTGGCGCCGTTCACCACGGACGAGCTGCGGGAGTTCACCACCGCCCTGGCGGGCGGGCCGCTGCCCGGCGGACCGTTCGAGGAGGTCCGCGTCCGTTCGGAGGGCAATGCCTTCTTCGCCGAGGAGCTGGTCGAGGCCGGCCCCGGGGGCGGCCTGCCGTGGTCCCTGGCAGACGTTCTGCACGCCCGTCTCGAGCGCCTCGACCCGGCGGTGCAGCAGGTCGTGCGGCTCGCCTCGGTGGCCGGGCGCCGCGTCCGCGAGGACGTCCTGCGTGCGGCGGCGGTCCACCTGCACCCGGCCGGGGCGCCCGACGACGTCGCGCTCACCGGAGGTGCACCGCGTCCCGGAGACGCGACGGCCGGGTCCGCGGAGCGGATCGACGCCGCCCTGCGCGAGGCTGTCGCCCACCAGGTCCTCGGTGTGGAGGACGGCTACCTGGCGTTCCGCCACGCCCTGCTCGCCGAGGCCCTGTACCTGGACCTGCTGCCCGGCGAGCGCGCCGCCGCGCACCGCGCGTACCTCGCCGCCCTCGCGGATGCCGACCCGTCCGGCCGGCCGCTCGGGTCGCCCGCGGAGCGCGCGCACCACGCGCTGCAGGCGCACGACCTCCCGACCGCCCTCGTCGCGTCACGGGACGCCGCCCGCCGGGCGGGCCACATCCTCGCGCCGGAGGAGCAGCTCCGGCACCTGGAGCAGGTGCTCAACCTCTGGGACTCGGTGCCCGGCGCCGCCGACCTGCTCGGCGAGGACCGGGTCGACGTGGCGCTGGCCGCCAGCGACGCCGCCGTCCGCGCCGGCCACAGCACCCGGTCGGTCCGGCTCGCCCGTCGTGCCGTGGAGGCGCTGGCCCACGACCCGGTCCGGCAGGCGACCGCCCGCCACGTCCTCGCGCGCCGGCTGCTGGACATCGACCTCCCGGGCTCGGTGGAGGAGTCCATGGAGCAGACGGCCGCCGCGCTCGACGCCCTGCCGGACGAGTCGTCGTCCGCGCGCGCCTGGACGCTGGCGATCCGGGCCCGCGCCGCCATGTACCTCGCCCATGAGGGCAGCGCGGAGGACGTCGAGTCGCGGCAGGTCGCCGAGCAGGCGATCGAGGTGGCGCGGGCCGTGCCCGACCCCGGGGCGGAGGCCGACGCGCTGACGACGCTCGCCGTCCTCCTCGTGGGCGACGCCGACGAGTCCGCCCGGCTCCTCGAGTCCGCCCGCCGGCGTGCCGCGGACGCCGGTGAGGTGCTCACCGAGCTGCGCTGCTGGTACAACATCGCGTCCAACCGCTTCTACGCCGGCCATCTCGAGGCCGCCCAGGAGATCCTCGACCAGGCGCTGTCCCGTGCCGAGGAGCTGGGTCTGGGGTGGAGCGGGCCCGCGATGGAGCTCCGGGTGGTCGGCGAGGTGTGCCGCTACTTCCTGGGCGACCTCGCGGACCGGCCGGTGGGCGACGTGACGCCGGAGGCCGCGCCGTGGCTGGCGGGCTCGCGCATGTACGCGGCGGTGGCTCGCGGGGACGCCGACGTGGTGGAGCGGGGGATCGTCCTGCGGTCCGGCTGGGACCACGACGCCATGATCGCGCTCGTGGCCGGCGGCTGCCTCGTGGACGCCCTGACCTGGGCAGGCCGGTACGAGGAGGCGGTGACCATCGGCGAGGAGCTGACCGCGCACCTGGGCGCCGTGTGGTCGGAGTTCTTCCTGGGGCGCGTCTGGCTGTCGGCGCTGGCCATCGCCGCCCTGGCCGACGCCGCGGACGCCGACCCGGGTCCGGGTCGCGCGGATCCCGGCCGGGTGGCCCGCGGTGACGCCCTGCTCGCGGTGGCCCGCGAGACCGCGCGGCGGGGACGCCCCCGCGGCGGCGTCCTGGGCCCCGAGGGGCGCGCGTGGCTACAGCGGGCCGAGGCGGAGAACGCCCGCCTGCGGGCGGTCGCCGATCCCTCCACCTGGCGGGACTCGGCCCACGTGTGGCAGGACACCGTGACAGCGTTCGATTTCGGCTACCGGTACGAGGTGGCGCGGTCACGCTACCGGTGGGCCGAGGCCCTGCTCGGGGCCGGCGAGCGGGAGCTCGCCGGGGTGGAGGCGACCAAGGCCCTCGTCGAGGCGGACGCGATGGGCGCCGCACCGCTGGCCGGCGCCGTCCGTGCCCTGGCACGCCGCGGCCGGCTGGACCTGCCGGGAGTGCGGCACGCGACGACGTCGGCCCTCACCGACCGGGAGGAGGAGGTGCTGACGCTCGTGGCGCAGGGCCTGTCCAACCGGCAGATCGGCGAGCGCCTCTTCATCTCGACCAAGACGGTGAGCGTGCACGTGTCCAACGTGCTCGCCAAGCTGGGAGCCTCCGGGCGGGCCGAGGCGGTGAGCCTGGCGCACCAGCGCGGGCTGCTCCGGGCCTGAGGGCAGCCGGTCTCCGGCCGGGACCCCGCTGACCTGCGTGCATCTCTCGCGCCGTACGGCCTTTCCATCAATACTGAGCGGGTGCCGACGGACCTCCAGGCTGTGCGCGAGCTCGCGCACGTCGGGCTGGGCAACGCCGTCGCCGACGAGGCGTTCGACCGGTTCGCGCGGCTGGTCCGGCGTCAGCTGCGGGTGCCGATGGCGATGGTGGCGTTCGCCCTCCCGGAGGGCTTCGTCTACCCGGGCGCCGAGGGCCTGCTCGAGCCGTTCCAGACCGAGCGCCGGCTCCGTACACCCGCGCCGTTCACGCAGCGGGTGATCCGGACGGGTACGGCCGTCGTCGTGCAGGACGCGCGCAGGGACCCCGAGCACCACGACAGCTACGTCGTCCAGGAGCTGGGCCTGGTCGCCTACGCGGGATACCCGGTGTTCGACCTGCGCGGCCGGGCGGTCGGCGCGCTCTGCGCGATGGACACCCGCCCCCGCCGCTGGCTGGCGGACGATCTGGCGGGCCTCGCCGACCTCGCCGCCGCGTGCACCGCGGAGCTACGGATGCGGGCGGAGCGCGAACGCTCGCGGCGCATCCAGCAGGCCGCCGTGCGGGCGAACCGGCGCAGCCGCTTCCTCCTCTCGCTCAGCGAGGCGTTCGCCGACGCCACCACCGTCGACGAGATCGAGGAGGTCATCGCCGACGTCGCGACCACGGGCATCGGCGCGCGCTACTGCGCCCTGGCCCTCACCGACAACGACCGGCGGGGTCTCACGTACGTCTCGCTGCTGCACACGGAGCCCGGGCTCCCGTCGGGGTACCGGCACGCCCGCATCGAGGATCCCCGGCCCTGCGCCCAGGTGGTGCGCACCGGCGAGTCGCTGTTCTTCCGCACCACCGAGGAGATGACGCAGGCGTTCCCCCGTTCCCGGGGGCACGTGGACGCGGGCATGGGCGCGCGCTCCTACCTCCCGGTCACCGCCGGCGGGGTGGTCATCGCGGTGATCTCGTTCGTGTGGGAGCAGGACCGCGAGCCGGACGAGGACACGTTCGCCCTGGAGTCGGCTCTGGCGCACTACACCGCGCACGCGCTCGAACGGGCCCGGCTGCTCGACGAGCGGCGCGAGGCCGCCAAGACGCTGCAGCTCTCCATGCTCTCCAAGCTCCCGGACGTGTCCCGGCTGGACCTCGCGTGCACGTACTCGCCGGCCGCCCGCGGCGACCAGGTGGGCGGCGACTGGTACGACGCGGTGCAGGTCGACGACGACGCCGTGCTGCTCATGATCGGCGACGTCACGGGCCACGACATGCGCGCCGCGGCCAAGATGGGGCAGCTCCGCTCGCTGCTGCGCGCGCTCGCGTGGAGCCACGACGAGTCGCCCGCGGCTCTCCTCACCCTGCTCGACCGCGCCAACGCGGGCCTGGGGCTGGGCGCCAGCGGCACCGCGGTGGTGGCCCGCCTCGACCGGCACACCGGCCCCGACTCGGGCGCGTACGAGCTGACCTGGTCCAACGCCGGGCACCCACCGCCGCTGGTGCTGCGGACGGACGGCCGGATCGAACGGCTCGGCTCGATGCCCGACCTCATGCTCGGGGTGAAGCCGTCGGTCGCACGCACGGACCACGTCACGGTGCTGCGGCCCGGCGAGACGCTCCTGCTCTACACGGACGGCCTCGTGGAGCAGCGCGGCTGCAACGCCGACGAGTGGCTGTCCGACCTGGAGGCGATGTTCGCCAGGCTGAGCACCACGGCCACCGCCGCGCTCCCGGTGACCCTGGTCCGCCGGCTCGTGGGCGACAGGCAGCGCGACGACGTGGCGGTCCTCGCCGTCCGCGTGCGCGTGCCGGCGCCGACCGGTCCGCCCTCGCCGTCGGGACCCGCGCTCGCCGAGCGCAAGGTCGCCGCCAGGCTGACCGAGCTGGCGCCCGCGCGCCTGTGGGTCGACGACGTGCTGGAGGGGTGCGGGGTGCCCCTGGCGCAGCGCCGCACCGTCATGCTGCTGACCAGCGAGGTCCTGACCAACGCCCTGGACCACGGCGAGGCGCCGTTCGTCGCCACGGTGGAGGTGGACGAGAAGCGCGTGCGGATCGGTGTGCGCGACTCGTCGCCCGCCCAGCCGCAGCTTCGCGAGCCCAAGATCCGTGACTTCGGCGGACGCGGGGTGCAGTTCCTTGAACGGCTCGCGTCGCGGTGGGGCGTGGACCGGCACCAGGAGCCGGTGACCCGCGCCAGCCGGCGGTCCCGGCGCAAGGGGAAGACCGTGTGGTTCGAGCTGGACCGCCTCCCGGGGACCGTGTCAGTACCCCGGCGTACGGTGTGATACATGGCACAGACTGCAAGCACCCCGACCGAAAGTACGGTGTCCACCGGCCTCCGGGACGGCGCGCTGACGTCGGCCCTCGAGGCCTACCGTCGTGAGCTGACCGGGTACTGCTACCGGTTGCTCGGCGGCACGTTCGAGGCTGACGACGCCGTGCAGGAGACCATGCTGCGCGCGTGGAAGTCGTACGACCGGTTCGAGGGCCGGTCGTCGCTCCGCACGTGGCTGTACCGCATCGCCACCAACGTGTGCTTCGACCAGCTGGGGTCCAGCCGGTCCAAGCGCGAACGTCCGATGGGCCTGGGGCCGTCGTCGGCCCCGGCACTGGAGAACTTCGGCGACGTGCTGCCCGAGGAGTCCTGGGTGGAGCCCGTCCCGGACAACCACGTGCTGCCCGGGCCTGGCGACCCCGCGGACACCGCGGTGGCCCGCGAGTCGGTGCGACTGGCTTTCGTGGCGGCGTTGCAGCACCTGCCGTCACGCCAGCGGGCCGTGCTCATCCTCCGCGAGGTCCTGCGCTGGCCGGCCACGGAGGTCGCCACGCTGCTCGACACGTCGGTCGCCTCCGTGAACAGCGCCCTCCAGCGGGCCCGCGCCACGCTCGCCGACCGGGACCTGAGCCGCACCGAGGCGCGCGCGGAGCGCGTGTCCGGACCGGACGCCGAGGAGGACAACGCGCTCCTCGAGCGGTACGTCGAGGCGTTCGAGCGCTACGACATGGACGCGCTCGTGGGCCTGCTGCGCCAGGACGCCGTGCTCAACATGCCCCCGTACACGATGTGGGTGCAGGGTCCCGAGGCGATCACCGGCTGGATGCTCGGCCCGGGGGCCAAGTGCAGGGGCTCGCGCCTCCTGCCGGTGAGGGCGAACGGGTCGCTCGCGTTCGGCCAGTACCGCCCGGACCCCGAGGGCGGCCACAGGCCGTGGGCGCTCGTCGTGCTGGACGATGACGGGGAGAAGGTCACCGGGATCACCTCGTTTCTCGACACCGCGACGTGGTTCGCGCGGTTCGGCCTGCCGGAGCACCTCGACTGAGCGTCACGGCCGTACCCTCGGGGGGTGAGTGTGCGATCCGTGGTGGTCGGCGTTGACCACAAGCAGCCGGAGCTCCCCCGGCGAGCGGCGGGGCTCGTCCAGTCCCTTGGCGGCAGCCTCGTCGAGCTCGTGTGCGTGTGGGTCGACGAGTCGGCGGTCACGAGCTCCGGCGGGTTCACCGTGTCGGTGGACCCGGACATCGCCGTGACCGGTGGCGCGTACGGGGCCGACCCGCTCGACGGCGTCGGCCGGTCCATGACCGACGTGGGGCTGCCGTGGAGCTGCGTGCGCGCGGCCGGCGACCCCGCTCGCGAGCTCGCGCGCGTCGCCGACGAGGTGGGCGCCGTCATGATCGTGGTCGGCTCCCGGCGGGGAGGGCTCCGCAGCTGGACGTCGCACCTGGTCAGCGGCACCGTCGCGGGCCGGCTCGTGCACGACCAGCGTCGGCCGGTCGTGGTGCTGCCCCCCGGCGCGCCGTCCCCCGACCTCTCGTGAGGCAGCGCACGTCCGCCGGCCGGCGCCCGCCGCACCGCGAGCCCGCGTTGATCGGCCTCGTCGCGGCGGGGGGCGCCGTCGGCTCCGTCCTCCGGTACGCCGTGGCGCTCGCTCTGCCTGCGGGCTGGCTGGGAGCGGGCTGGCCCGCCGTCGGCTGGCCCTTCGCGACCCTGGTCGTCAATGTCGTGGGCGCGTTCGCGCTCGGCTGGCTCCTGGAACGCCTGGGCCGAGCGGGCGCGGAGACACCGCGAGGGCGCGCACTCCGCCTCACGTTCGGCACGGGGCTCCTCGGCGGATTCACGACCTACTCGGCCTTCGCCCTCGAGACCTGGACCCTGCTCGACGCCGGACGCGGCGCCGGAGCGCTCGGCTACGTCGCCGCGACGATCCTCGTGGGAACCGCGGCGTGCGTGGCCGGCGTCGCGGCCGGGGCTCGGGGTGGGCAGCGATGAGCGCGCTGCTCCTGGCCCTCGTCGCGGCAGGGGGCGGTCTCGGCGCCGCCGCCCGCTTCGTGCTCGACGGGGAGGTTCGTTCGCGGGCGCGGGCGGGCTTCCCGTGGGGCACGTTCACGGTGAACGTGGTGGGTTCGCTCGTCATCGGAGTGGTGACGGGAGTCCTCCTCGGGCCAGGCCTCGCGGACGGTGTGGTGGAGCCGTGGCGGGCAGCCGTCGCCACCGGCCTGTGCGGCGGGTTCACCACGTTCTCCACAGCCACTGTGGAAGCCGTGCGCCTGGCGCAGTCCGGCCGGCTGCGGCTCGCTGTCGCGTCCGTGCTCGGCACGCTCCTGGTGACCGTCCTGGCGGTCGGCGTGGGGATCGCGGTCGGCACGCTGTTCTGAGGTCGCCTCGCCGGGGGTCGCCGGGCCCGGGTCGCCGGGGTGCCGGATGCCCGTGTCAGCGGCGGGTGGCAGGCTGACCGGCATGAGCCTGATGCTCCTCGACACCGCCAGCCTCTACTTCCGTGCCTACTACGGCGTGCCTGACTCGCTACGTTCCCCGGACGGTCATCCTGTCAACGCCGTTCGCGGCCTCCTGGACACCATCGCGTGGCTCGTCACCGAGCACCGGCCCGAGCGCATGGTCGCGTGCTGGGACGACGACTGGCGGCCGGCGTTCCGCGTCGCCGCGATCCCCTCGTACAAGGCCCACCGCGTCGCCGTCCCTGGCGACGGCACCAGCCCGGACGTCGAGGAGGTGCCCGACGCGCTCACGGCGCAGATCCCGGTCATCGTCGACGTCCTGGAGGCGATCGGCCTCGCCCGCGTCGGCGTGCCCGGCTACGAGGCGGACGACGTGATCGGCACGCTCACCGCCCACGAGGTCGCCGCGGCGGGCGACGTGGACATCGTGACAGGGGACCGCGACCTCTTCCAGCTGGTCGACGACGAGGCCGGCGTGCGCGTCCTCTACCCCGCGCGGGGCGTCCGCGACCCCGACGTGGTGGACCTCGCCTTCCTCCAGGCGAAGTACGGCATCCGCTCCGGCGCCGCGTACGCCGACCTGGCGCTGCTGCGCGGCGACCCCAGCGACGGTCTGCCCGGGGTGCCGGGGGTCGGCGAGAAGACCGCGGCCAAGCTGCTCGCGCAGTACGGGGACCTGGTCGGCATCCTCGCCGCCCGCGACTCGGGGGACCCGGGCCTCACCGCCACCCTGCGCCGTCGGCTGGAGGACGCCGACGGCTACCTGCGCGTCGCGCCGGAGGTGGTCCGCGTGGCCCGGGACGCCCCGGTCGGCGAGCTCGACGACGCGCTGCCTGCCGCCCCGCGCGACCTCGCGGCCCTCGACGATCTCGCAGAGCGCTGGGGCCTGCGGTCCAGCGTCGACCGCGTCGTCGCGGCTCTCGCGACGCGCGCGGCCGGCTGAGCCCCCCGTCCCGACCCAGGAGGAACACCCCTATGCCCACAACCCCGCAGCTCCCCGAGGGCGCGCCCGTCTGGATCGAGCTCTGCACCACGGACGTCGACGTGGCCGTCCCGTTCTACACAGCGCTGTTCGGCTGGGAGCACGAAGGCTCCGAGCCGGAGGCAGGTGGTTACGGCACCTTCACGAAGGGCGGCCGGCGCATCGCGGGCTCCACGCCCGTGCAGAGCCCTGACCAGGCCGCGGCCTGGTCGGTCTACCTGCAGACGTCCGACGCCGGCGCGGCCGCCGCGCGCGCCACGTCGGCTGGTGCCACCGTCGTCGTCGAACCCACCGACGTGGCCGACCTGGGCCGCTACGCCTGGCTGACCGACCCAGGCGGCGCGCAGGTCGGGCTCTGGCAGCCCGGCACCCACCACGGCAGCGAGCTCGTCGTCGAGCACGGTGCGCCCGCCTGGTACGAGCTCATGGCCACGGACTACCCCGCCGCCCTCGACTTCTACGCGTCGGCCGCGCTGTGGGACGTGCACACCATGAGCAACACGGCGGAGTTCCGGTACTCCACGCTGGGCGAGGGCGAGTCGGCCAGGGCCGGGATCATGGACGCGTCCGGCTTCCTGCCTGACGGCGTGCCCTCCTTCTGGGTGGTCTACCTCGGCGCGGACGACCCCGATGCCGCCGCGAAGCGCGTCGAGGAGCTCGGGGGCCAGGTGGTGGAGCCGCCTGCGGACACACCGTTCGGCCGGCTGGCCACCGTGGCAGACCCGCTGGGTACCCAGTTCAAGATCATCGGCGTCTGAGCGCGGTCGCCGCCGCGTCGTAGCGGTCCAGCACCAGCTCGACCAGCCGCGGGTCCGCCTTCTCGGCGTACGGCGAGCCGGCGACGGGCTCGCTCACCACGTCGGCCCCGGCCTCGAGCACCCGGTCGAGGAAGTAGCCGGGGGCCAGCAGGTACGACACGACGACGACCCGTGCCCCGGGACCGCTCGACGCCCGGGCCGCCGAGACGGCGTCGGGCACCCGGGGGGTGGCGCCCGCGCCGTACGAGGCGACCACCGGGCGGCCGACCCGCTCCGCGAGGCCGCGCGCGACCTCCTCGACCGCGTCGGCCGCGGCGGCCACGGACGAGCCCGCGGCGGCGAGGACCAGGACGTCGTCGGGGCGGGGCGCCACGTCCGCGAGGCGGTCGGCGAGGATGTCGACGAGCCGCGGGTCCGGCCCGAGCGGCAGGGCAGCCGCGGCAGCGGCCCCAGCCGCCCCTGGCGCCCCGGCCGACGACGCCGCGTTCACCCCGGCCACCGCCTCCGCGATGTCGACCCGTACGTGGTACCCGGTCGAGAGCAGGAGCGGCACAACGACCGCCGAGCCCGCGTCCGCCACGGCCTGGGTCAGCACGTCCGCCACCTCGGGCTGCTGGACGTCCACGAACGCCTCGCGCACGTCGAGGCCCGGGCGGGCGGCGCGCACGCCGTCGAGCAGGGCGCGCACCGCGTGCTGCCCCGCCGGGTCGTCGGTGCCGTGAGAGGTGCCGACAAGTACTGGTTCCACGTGAGTCCTTTCGGGTCCGCTCGCCACAGGTCAGCCGGTGTTCTGCAGGCCTGCCGACACGCCGTTCACCGTCAGCAGCAGCAGGTGCTGCAGCCGGCCGGCGTAGTCGCCGTCCACGGTGACAGAGCCGTCCACCCCGGTGCGCAGCCCGCGCAGCGCCCGCACCTGCAGCAACGACAGCGCGTCGACGTACGGCGACCGGAGCTGTACGGCGCGGCCCAGCACCCGTCGACCCGCGAGGGGCCAGGCGTTGCCGGAGATCTTGAGCACCATCTCGCGGGTGAGGCGCAGCTCGTCGAGCACCATCTGCGCCAGGTCGTCGCGCGAGCCGAGGGCCAGGTACTTGCCGGCGATGCGCTCGTCGGTCTTGGCGAGCGACATCTCGACGTTGTCGAGCAGCGTCGCGAACAGCGGCCACTCGGCGCGGGCTGCCTGCAGCTGGGCGAGGTCGCCGAAGTCGCGCAGGGCCGTGCCCAGGCCGTACCAGCCGGCGAGGTTGATGCGCGCCTGCGACCAGGAGAAGACCCAGGGGATGGCGCGGAGGTCGTCGAGCGACGAGACGGACAGGCCGCGACGGGCCGGGCGCGAGCCGATGGGCAGCAGGCCCACCTCCTCGAGCGGCGTCACCTGGGCGAACCACTGCGGGAAGCCCTCGGCACGCACCAGCTCGTGGAACCGGGCGCGGGACGACGCGTCGAGCGCCGTCGCCAGACCGGCCCACTTCGCGGCGGTCTCCGCGTTGCGCTTCTCCGTGGACGGCGCCGACGCGAGGAGCGTCGCGGCCGCGACCTGCTCGATGTGGCGCGCGGCGATGGTGGGGTCGCCGTAGCGGGCCAGGATGACCTCGCCCTGCTCGGTGAGCTTGAACCGGCCGTCCACCGAGTGCGGCGGCTGGGCCAGCACCGCGCGGTTCGCGGGGCCGCCCCCGCGGCCGAGCGCGCCGCCGCGGCCGTGGAACAGCGTGAGCGTGATGTCGTGGCGGCGGGCCCAGTCCGCGATCCGCGACTGCGCGTCGTGCAGCGCGAGCGTGGCGGAGACCGGGCCGACGTCCTTGGACGAGTCCGAGTAGCCGAGCATGACCTCGACGCGCCGGCCGTTGGCTGCGAGCCGTGCCTGCACCTGCGGCAGCTCGAGCATCGCCTCGAGGATGTCGACGCTGTTCTCGAGGTCGGCGAACGTCTCGAACAGCGGGATCGCGTCGAGCACGGGCGCGGCGGCCGCGTCCTCGAACGCTGCCTCGGCCAGCTGGTAGACAGCCGCGAGGTGCTCGGGCGCCTGCGTGAACGACACGATGTACCGGCGGGCGGCGCGCTCGCCGAACCGCCGCTGCACGGCGCCGAGCGCGCGGAACGTGTCGAGGACCTCGGCGGTGCGCTCGGAGAGGTCCCCGTGCGGGCCCTTCTCCGCGATCTCCTCGAGCGCCGCGGCGTGGACCTGCGAGTGCTGCCGCACCTCGAGCTCGGCCAGGTGGAACCCGAAGGTCTCCACCTGCCAGACGAGACGCTGCAGGTCACCGTAGGCGGCGCGCGGTGCACCGGCCTCGACGAGCGACTCCTGGACCACGCGCAGGTCGGCCTGGAGCTCCTCGGCGGAGGCGTACGCGAGGTCGGCGTCCCGCGTCCGGGTGGCGGCGATCCGCTCGGCGATCGCGAGCAGCACCGCACGGTGAGGCTCGCGCGGCGACGCGGCGGACGCCCGCTGCGTCACCTCCTCCGACAGCTGCCGCAGCCGCTGCCAGAGCGCGGTCAGCCCGGCCGAGCCGGGCGTGCCGTCCTGGTCCAGCGTCAGCTTGCGGCCCACCTCGCGGGCCACGCCCTCGAGCGCCGTCAGCGCGTGCTCCGACGCGAGCGTCGCGGCCTGGCGGGTGACCTCGGCGGTGACGTTCGGGTTGCCGTCCCGGTCGCCACCGATCCACGACCCGAGCCGCACGAACGGGCGGGCCACCGGCGCGGTGCGACCCGCGTCCTCCGCGAGCAGCCAGTCGTCGAGGCGGCGGTACACGTCGGGGAAGACGTCGAACAGGGTGGCCTCGAAGACCCCCATCACGGTCTTGACCTCGTCGATCACCGTGGGCTTGGAGACCCGGATGGGCGACGTGCGCCACATGGTGTCGATCTCCGCGAGCAGCAGGCGCTCGTTCTCGACGAGCGACACCCCACCCGGGCTGCGCAGGTCACGCTCGGCGAGCAGGTGATGGATCCGGCGGATCGCACCGCTCACGGCACGACGGCGGGCCTCGGTGGGGTGCGCCGTGAGCACCGGGCGGAACTCGAGCTCGCCCAGGCGCCGCAGCGCCTCCTCGCGGCCCACCTCCTCCGTGAGCTGCGCGAACGCCTCGGGAAGGGTGTCCTCGAGGACGGCCGGGCCGGTCCTGGTCTCCGCCTCGCGGGCCCGCAGGACGCGTACGCGGTGGTACTCCTCCGCCAGGTTCGCCAGGTGGAAGTAGCACGTGAACGCGCGCGCCACCTGCTCGGCACGGTCGAGCGCGAAGCCGTCGACGAGCGTCGCGGCCTCGTCGAGGGCCGCGTCGTCCCCGTCGCCGTACGCGCGGATGGTCATCTCGCGCAGGCGCTCGACGTCGTCGAGCAGGTCCTGTCCGCCGGCCTCGCGCAGGATCGTCCCGAGCAGCCCGCCGAGCAGGCGTACGTCGTCACGCAGCAGGTCCGGCACCTCGTGCCGAGCCACGCCACGGGCGGTCTGGAGTTCGGTGTCGCTCACAGCACTAGACCTTATGCCGATCTGGCGTTGAAGATCTCATGGCGTCCGGGTGATGGGCAGCACATCTCCTCACCCCAGCCTGATCTGCTCTCTTGTCCGCAGGTGGGCCCAGCGACGGGCCCGCGGCAGGCGCTGGATCGTCACCTCGGGTGCCCGCTCGCTGCCCGACGGCGGCAGCTCGCCCCGGGAGAGCACGTCCGCCTCGCGCAGGGGGCCGAGGTCCAGACGGGTGAGCGCCGGGACGTCGGCCACCGGGACCTGGTACGTGCGGTACGGGCCGAGCGGCGGGATCCTGTCGGCGGCGAGCGCCTGGGCCGTGACCATCTCGAGCTCCGCCTCGTCGAGCTGAGGCGTCTGGTCCAGCACGAAGGCGGTTGCTGCGAGGCCCTCGGGACCCGGCGCCCAGGCCACCACCTTCCAGAAGAGCCGGGGGATGCCCACGCCGCGGTAGACCGGGTCGTCGTCGGCGAGGACCGGACCGGTGTGGACCACGATGCGGTGGTCGTAGGCGCCGGCGTACTCGAGGACGTGGTCCTCGAGCCCGTTCCACAGCTCCTTCGACTGGTTGAAGCGCGCCACCTGGGGGGCAGCGTTCGTGTAGGCGAAGGTGTCGCCGTTGGCGCGGCGCGCCGTCTCGGGGTCGCCCCAGACGGGGTCGAGACGGCGGACCAGGTGGCCGCGGTCGAGCGGGTTGCTGCGGTACAGCTCCGGGCCGGCCTGCTCGTGGACGGGGACCCGCTGGTCGAGGTGCCAGGTGCCGGAGCGCGGCAGCGCGCGCAGGCTGGCGCCGTCGACGGCGCAGGAGGTCACGGCCGCGAGCCGGCGAGCCGGGTCGAGGAGGACCGTGAAGTGCGTGTAGTCGAGCCGGCGGACGGCCTGCTCGGGGGCGGGAAGCGGGACGGTGGTCCCCAGGAACGCGGGGTCGTAGCCGGTCACGGCGCCCAGCCAACCAGGTTCAGGCGTTGTGGGTATGGCTGCGGCGTGAATTCTCGTCTCAGGCGACCCGCTCGCGCAGCCAGGCGATGTCGGGACCCATGTCGCCGTGGGTCTCGCAGATGACGGGCGCACCGGCGGCGGTGATCACCCCGGCCAGCAGCTCGGCGGGGATCTGCCCCTCGCCGAAGTGGGCGTGCCGGTCCGCGCCCGAGCCCGCCGTGTCCCGCGAGTCGTTCGCATGGACCAGGTCGATGCGGCCGGTGATCGCGCGGACCTGCTCCACCGCGGTGGCGAGGTCGATCCCGCCCGCCCACGCGTGGCACGTGTCGAGGCAGAAGCCCACGTTCTCGGACCCGTTCGCCGACGACACCGCAGCCCACAGCTGCTCGATCCGCTCCAGCCTGCGGGCCATCGAGAACTCGCCGCCCGCGGTGTTCTCGATGAGCACCGGGACGTCGGTCTCGAGCGCGTCGATCGCCTTGCGCCAGTTGTCGAAGCCCACCGCGGGGTCGTCCGTGGCGGTCACGTGCCCGCCGTGCACCACCACGCCCTTGGCGCCGATCAGCGCCGCGCCCGCCACGATCTGCTGCAGGAGCTTGCGGCTCGGGATGCGGATGCGGTTGTTCGTGGACGCCACGTTGATCAGGTAGGGCGCGTGCACGTAGAGGTCGAGGCCGGCCGCCGCGGCGTCGGCCCGGAGCGCCTCCGCCCCGCCCGGGTAGGTGAACTCCGGACCCTTCCAGCCCTGGGGGTCGCCCAGGAACACCTGCACCTGCTCCGCCCCGATGGCCTTCGCCTGGGCGATCGCGTCCTGCTGGTCCACGTGCGCGCCGATCTTCATGCGACCACCCTAGGCCGGGCCACCGACACCGGCCCTGCGTTTCGCCCACATCACCCCAGCCCGGCGATCCCTCCCTCGCTCATCACGACAAGATGCCCGTCCACTGCCACGAGCGTCTCCCACCCGACGCGGGAGTCCTTCCAGACCACCTCGCCGGTCCGCAGGTCCACGACCACCGAGAAGACCAGGACCCCAGACTCGGACGGCACCCCCCGCATCGTGACGAGAGCGCGCCGCCCGTCGGTGAACGCCTGCTCGATGGTCGGCGCCCAGGCCGTGAGGTCGAGGCCGGCCACCGCCTCGAGCCGGGTGCTGGCCCACAGGTCCTCGCCGGTGCCGACGTCGAGCGCCGTGACGTTCCCGGCGCCGTCGTCCATGAGCGCGACGCCGCCGGCGAGCACCAGCACCCGGTCCGAGATCATCTGCGCGGTCCAGAGCTCGCGGCCCGCGTCGTCCTCGGCCCGGACCTCGCTCCCGAGGTCCACGAAGAGGACGTCCGGCACAGTGCCGTCGGTCGCCAGCGGCACCATGAGGCGGCCCGGCAGCTCCCGTCGTGACCCGTCCCGCCCGACGACGACGTCGCGCAGCACACCCCGGACGAGATACCCGTCGCCCAGCGGCTCCACCCCACGCCACTGGTCGGTGTCGAGCCGCTCGCCGGCGGCGGTGAACCCGACGCGGACGCCGCATCCCACCACCGTGAGCGCCGGCCCCTCGGCCCAGGCTGTGACCGCCCCCGGGTCGGGAACCATCCCGGTCTCGGTGAGCTCCAGGCAGGAGCTGACCTCGGTCTCGCCCGGGTCGAAGGGGACCACCTCCGTCCAGCGCGGCTCGCCGGTCCCCACGTCCTCGACGCGTATCTGCAGGTCGCGGCCGCGGACCACCAGGCCGCCCTCCACGCAGCCGTCCTCGGCGCAGCCCGGCCCCTCGGGCGACGGGCCCACCCGGGCGAGCCGCACGACGGTCCCCTCGGGGCCTACCGCGACGCGCTCGCCCGCGGCCACCGCCGACGTCCCGAGCAGCTCGCCGCCCGACGTGACGGCCGAGAGCACGCCCGAGCCGGCACTGCCGTCGTACCACCCGTCCTCGGCGCCCGGCTCGGGCGTGAGGCAGACGAGCACCTCGACGACAGCGCCCTGCTGGTATCCGGAGGGCCCGCACCACGAGCCGTCGCCCACAGGCACCGACCAGACCGGCTCCCCCGTCACGGGGTCGAGCGCGAGCAGGTCGCCGTCGTCGACCACCGCCAGCGCCTCCGGCAGGCGCACGGCCTCGCCGAAGGCGAGGCCGCGCGACCACGTCTCGGCGAGCGGCTCGGCGAGGCTCAGGACGCCGCCCGGGGCGGTGCGGAGCTGCGCCTCCTGGGCCTGGTCACGCAGGGCCTCGGAGCCCAGCGCCGCGGCCGCCGCGAGGACGAGCCCGCCGCCCGCCATGGCCACCCGCCGGCGGGACAGGCGGGCGCGCCACGGCCCGGGCCCGTCCCCGGTGCCCGACGCCGGCGGTGCGCCCGGGTGCACCGCGTCGCCAGGATCTCCTGGCTCGCCCGCGTCGTCCGGATCGACGTCGAGCTCGATCCGGAGCGGCTCGTCGCCAGGGGTCGAGGTCATCCCAGCCCGGCAAGTCCGAAGACGTCGGTCCCGACGAGCCGGCCCCCGACGGCGCGGAGCTCCCTCAGCCCCGGGTAGGTCTCGGTCCAGACGACATCACCGCTACGGAGGTCCAGGCCGTAGGCCACCAGGCCCGGCCCGCCCGCCCCGCCCTCGACCAGGCTGTAGACGACCATCAGGACCCGCCCGTCGGTGAACGCCGTCACTGCATACGGTTCACCGAGGTAGCGGGTCGTGCCGTCCGGCAGCTCCACCTCTGCCGGCGCGGTCCAGCGCCACGCGTCCTCGCCCGTGTCGAGGTCCAGCGCGGTCAGGGCTTCCTGCTGCCCGTGGACCACCGCCACGCCGCCCGCCTGGGCCAGCAGCTGCCACGTCTGGACGGGCGAGGACCACAGCTCGGCCCAGTCCGACCCGAGCGCCCGGACCCCCGTGTCGCCGCCGACGAGCGTCACCCCCGGGAGACCGTCGGACGCGGTCGGGACGAGGGGGAAGCCGTCGACCTCCGCAAGCGTGGTCCCGTCGGGCGACCTGACGATGCTGGTGACGGACATCGCGTCGGGGTCGTCCGTCGGGCGCACCATGACGTCGACCAGCTCTCCGCCTGGCAGAGACACGAGCTGTGGCATCGAGTACATGTCGCCACGCTGCAGCTCGCCGTCTGCCGTGATCAGCCCCTGGGCGCCGCACCCGTCGACCTGTACCGCCTCCCCGCTCACGGAGACCCAGAACTCGTCCGGGGCGAACTCCTCCACAGACGCGTACCCGATGCAGTTCGTGTCCACCGTTCCCGGGTCGTCGTCGAGCTCGAACGGAATGACGGTCTCCCAGGCCGTCTCGCCGGTCGCGTCGACCAGGCTGACCGCAAGGTCCCGGCCCTCGAGCACGACCCCCGGGGGCGCGGTGCACGCCCCCCCGGTCTCGTCGCAGTCGAGCTCGACGGGCTCGCGCTCGAGCGCCGGCCCGACCCGCGCTGCCCGGACCACACCGTGGCCCTGCCACAGCCTGGGCTCGCGGCCGGACCCGGGATCATCGTCGGCCCCGTCGGCCACACCGCCGACGGACGCCCGCGAGGTCACCTCGCCGTCGGACCCCACAACCACGAGGTCACGCTCGGGCCCCTGGCCGGCCAGGCACATGAGCTCGGCGTACGCGGGGAGCTGCTGCCCGTACGGCCCATAGCCTGTCTCGCCGCACTCCGCGTACGCCAGCTCCGTCCGCCAGCGCACCTCGCCCGTGCCCGGCTCCACGGCGACGAGCTCGTCGTGGTCCTGCAGCACCAGCGCGCCGTCGAGCACCGCGACCGCGAGCGAGGACTCCTCCAGCTCCCAGACCTGCTCGGGGGCCTCGAGCAGGGAACCGACCCCACCGGGCGCCGACGCCAGCTGCTCGAAGCGCTGCCGCTCCTGGACCGTGGCGATGCCCCCGCCCACGAGCGCGACCACGACGACCGCCACAGCGGCCGGCACGACGATCCGGCGGTGGCGTCCGACCCAGGACCCGAGGTCGCGGGCTGCGAGCCGGACGGGCTCCGTGAGCGCGGCGAGGGGCGTCTCCCGCACACCGGCCCTGTCCTCGGGGCCCGACGTGCCTGATCCGCCCGCGACGACCTCTCCCTCGCCGTCAGCGTCCACGACCAGGTCGAAGGTCAGCACGCCCCCCGCGGGCTCGGCCGGAGCGGAGGCCGCCGTGGTGCTCCCGGGGGAGCCGCCGGCGTCGGGCACAGGGCTCTGCGAAGCGTCACCGGTGGGGACTGCCTGCGGCGTCACGACAGGGTCCGCGTCGTCGTCGACGAGCTCGAACGTGTACGCGGCGTCGTCGCTCCGCTTGCGGCCCATGCGGGGAGCCTAACCACGGGGACCCCTGGAGGACAGCGACGCCGCGAGGCGGCTCAGCGGAAGCCGATGAGCTCGATCTCGCGTTGGTCCAGCGGCGCGCCCCGCGCACCGGGTGCCGGGTGCCGGGTGCCGGGTGCCGGGTGCCGGGTGCCGGGTGCCGAGCATCAGGGTGCGTCCGTCGGTGAAGACGTGCGGGGTGGACGTCGTCATCGGGGCGCGGGCGAGCCATGCCCGGAGCGGAGCCGCAGGGTCAGCGGGCCGGCGGCGCCAGCCCGACGACGCCCTGCTGCGTGACCTGCACGAGGTTGCCGTCCACGGCAAGCAGCTGCGTGTACGGCGTCTCCTGCTTCAGCTCCCAGGTGACGTCGCCCGAGTCCAGGTCGACGGCGAGCAGGCGCAGCCCGGGCTCGCCGGGCCTTGGCGGTGTCGCGAGGAGGACGGTGCTGCCGTCCGTGAACGCCTCCGTCACCACCTGCTCGACCGCGGTCCACCCGCCCACGGCGAGGAGCTCCGGCTCGGTCGCCCAGAGCTCCTCGCCCGATCGCAGGTCCACGCCGACGAGCCGTCCGCGGAGGTCGAGGAGCACCGCGAGGTTCGCGGTCCGTGCGACCAGGTGGTTCGTGGGAAGCTCGCTGGACCAGCGCCCGTCCCCGTCGTCGTCCACCGCGACCAGGCGGCTGGGCTGGTTGAGCAGCATGAAGCGGGGGGCCGAGCCGTCGGTGGTGAGGGGGTCGAGGACCACACCGCCCGGCGTGCTGGCTGTCCCGTCCTCGTCGACGATCGTGCCGTCGATCCGCACGTAGCCGCCATCCACGAGGGGGATGCGCGACCCGGGGAGGCTCGCGCCCGCGAACGACGTGTAGGACAAGCCTCCCTCGGAGTAGTAGCTGCCCCCGGCCAGCACGAATGCCTCCGGCGGGCTCTCCTCGATCGGTTCGCCCTCCGGCGTGAAGATCCCCGCAGCGCCGCAGCCCGCGACGGCCACGACGGTGGGGGACGAGAAGGCGGTGAGCGCGCCGTCCAGCGCGAGAGTGGGGCCGCCCGTCGCGCCGTCGTACTCGATGCACGACCCGCCGGCGGCCAGGTCGGCCGGCTCGAACGGCAGGCTGCGCTCCCAGCGGACCTCGCCCGACGCGGCATCTTCCATCCGCACGGACAGGTCCCAGCCGTCCTCGACCGTGCCGCGGAGCGCCACCACGTTGCCTTCTGCGTCTGTTTCCGGCTCGGGGGTCGGCTGGACCGGGTCGGGCGGGGTGCCCGTGCGATGGACGACGAACAGCCCCCCGTCGGCCGCGGGTCGGACGACGGCGGCCGCTTCCACCTCGCGCGTCGCCTCGACGCCGTCCTGGCCGATCACCGTGACGGTCAGCGGGCCGTCCTCCGTGGCGGCCGGAGCGACGCAGACGAGACGCTCCGCCTCCTCCGCCCGCTCGGCCCGGGCCACTGGCAGTGGGCCGCACTCGGCGGATGCCCGCTCCACCGTCCACAGCGTCTCGCCGGACGCGGCGTCCAGTCCCAGCACGGCATCCCGGCCGACGGCGGCCACCACACCCCCCGGCATCCGGACGAGCCGGATCTCGAGCGCGCCGTCGACGGCCACGGACCAGGACTCCTGGAGCTCGCCGTCCAGGGCCAGAACACCGCCGGGTGCGGCAGCCAGGTTCTGCCGGTCGAGCGCTGCGTCCACCGCGACACCGCCCGCGACCACCGCGGCGACCACCGCGGCGGCCCCGCCGGCGAGCAGGACGCGGCCCTTGCGGGTGCCCGGGATCCGGCTGTGCACCGCGGCGGTGGCCGCGCGGGTGGCGCGTGCTGCCGACCGTCCGGCCCTCGCTGAGGCGTCCCTCGCGCCGATGCCCGCCCGGCGGAACGGTGCCGCCGCCCGGTGGACCGACGCCGACGCCCGACGGCGGAGGTCGGCGCCGCGTCGGCCCGGTCCGGGGATGTCGGTCCCGGACTGGGTACGTGCGTCCGGGTCCGTGAACGTGCCGGGCACGCCGGTGATCATCTCGGGGGCGTGCGTCTCGGGGGCGTGCGTCTCGGGAGCTGGGGTCTCGGGAGCTGGGGTCTCGTCCGCCTGGGGCGCCTGGGGCGTCACAGCGTCGTCCGGCACCGGGTCGAAGGTGTGGGATTCGTCGTCACTGCGCCGCGAGATCACGAGGAGAGGCTAGCGGCGACGGTTGGTCAGGTGTCGCCTTGACGGGGTTGTGCGGGTGCGAGGCCGACCACACCAGGTGGAATCAAGAAGTTGTACACAGATTCTTCAACCAGCAAGCCGTAAGAACGCGTGTTCGATAGAATCGGGAGGGTCAGGAACGGCCAGATGGCGCGGGTTTGGAGGGGGTGCGGGGATGACTGTCGGAGCCATTGATGCGGACCGCTCCGTGCCCGCGATGACCGCCGTGCCGGTCGCGTCGATGCCGGTCGCGTCGATGCCGGTCGCGTCGATGCCGGTCGCGTCGATGCCGGTCGCGTCGATGCCGGTCGCGTCGATGCCGGTCGTGTCGATGCCGGTCGTGCCTGTGCCGGTCGCGTCCGTGCCGGTCGTGCGTGGTGGGGTGGTGCCCGTGGCGCGGTCGTTGGAGGTCGTGCTCGCGGACCTGGAAGCGGTCGCGGGCGAGCTGGTCAGCGTCGCCGGGCCGGGCGCGCTGGACGTCCTGGACGTCGCGGGCGGGCTGGTCGTGTCCCGGCTTGTCGGTGCCGGTGCCCGCCTGCGGGCGGTGACCGGGCGGTTGGATGCGTTGCGTCTGTCGTTCCTGCCTCGCATCGAGGCCGACGGCCGCTGGGGCATCGGCCCCGGAGCCGGCGCCAGGTCGTTCGCGACCTGGCTGGCGATGGTTCAGAACATCAGCCCGGCGACCGCCCGACGTGAGGTGAGGGTCGCCCGCGTCCTGGACCAGGACCTGCCCGCCACCCAGGCTGCGGCCCTGGCCGGGACCATCGGCCCCGACCACCTCACCATCCTGGTCAACGGCGCCCCGACCAGCCCGGCCCGCAAGACCGCCCTGACCACACCCGTCCCCGGCCCCGACAGCGCGCCCGACCCGGACCCGGGTGACCAGGGCACGGGCGACGAGGGCGCAGGGGACGGTGGTGCGGCGGACGGGGGCGCGGTTGCCGGGGGCGGGCCGGTCACGGGTGAGGTGTTCCTCCTTGCCCAGGCCGCCGCCCACCGCCCCGACCGGTTCCGGCGCCTGGTCGCCCGGTTCGCCGCCGTGAGCGACCCCGACGCGGACGAACGCGGCTACACCCACACCAAGGACCGCGAGCACCTGGAGGTGTCCAAGACGTTCGGCGGGTACCACCTGACCGGGTTCCTCACCGACGAGCACGGCCTGACCCTGACCACCGCCCTAAGCTCCGTCATGGGACCCCCCACCCCCGGCACCGGACGCACCACCACCCAACGCCGCGCCCAAGCCCTCGCCGACCTCGCCCGGATCGCCCTGGACAACGCCCACACCGGTTCTGGCGCAGCCGTCCGCCCCCACCTGACCGTCACCGTCTCCTGGACCGAACTCACAGCCCTCGCCACCACGGCAGGGGCCACCCCCACCCAGATCGCCGGCATCGCCGGGATCGGCGGGATCGGCAGCCTCGGCGGCGTCGGGACCACGAGCACGACCGGACCGGCCCCGGCACCGACCGGCGGAACCGGCAGGACCGGCAGGGCAGGCGGGACCGGCGGGACCGGCCGGATCGGCACCTCCGGCGGGGCGGTGTTCACCGAGACCGGGGTGCTGATCCCTCCGACCCTGCTCGCCAAGATCGCCTGCGACTCCCAGGTCACCCGCGTCATCTTCGGACCCGACTCCCAGGTCCTGGACGTCGGACGCACCAAGAGAACCATCACCGGCGAGCTCCGCCGCGCCGTCATCGCCCGCGACAAACACTGCACCTGGCCCGGCTGCGACCAACCACCCTCCCGCTGCGAAGTCCACCACGCGACACGCCACTGGGCCGCCGGAGGAGAAACCTCCGTCACCAACAGCGCCCTGCTCTGCTGGCACCACCACAACCACGTCGACACCACCCACATCACCATGACCCGACACAACAGCGAATGGACCTTCACCGACCCCCACGGCAACACCATCACCGACACCGGACCCTGGCAGCGAGACGACAGCGAGGGAGCGTGGAGGCGGCAGTGAGGCGCCGCCGCAGACCGCGCCGCCCGACCTTTCCACGCACGGGCCTCGGACACGCAGGCCCGGGCACGCGGGCCTGGGACACGCAGGCCGGGGGACGCGCGGGCGCGGGGCACGCGGGCCTGGGGACGCGCAGGACCAGTTCGGTCCCGCGAGGCTCAGCGCTTGCGGGCGGCCCGTTCGATGGCGAGCTCCAGCAGGGCAGCACTGGCCCTGCGCTTGCGGTCCGCGGGGTCAACAGTCAGGGCGTCACCGGCGTTCCCGCGCTGCTCGGACGGTGCGGTGGCCACGGTTGTGGCATACGCGGCGTGGTTCTCCATGGCGTCCTCCTGTCGACGGGGCGCTCAGGGTGGGCGCCTCTTCGTCTCATGGTCCGATGCCGTCGTTTCATCGGTGTTGCAGCCGTGGGACGTGAGCGTGACTGTTGCCCAAGGTCTGTTACGTCGGCCCCGCACACATACGTCGGTCCTGCACACACCGGCTTCCCGGGCCACACTGGCCAGGTGCTCGCCTCCCGCACAGCCCGTCGCGCTCTGGTCCGCATGACCCGCCCGGCGGACCACCGCACCGCGGCCCTCGCGGCGGCTCTCGTCCTGGTGTCCACGACGTGTGTCGCCTGCACGCCCCCGGCCGCCACCTCGCCGAACAGAGCCGCGCCGAGCTGGACCTCGCAGACCACCCCGCCCAGCACGCCGGCGCCGAGCACCACCATCGCGTCGTCAACCGGGGGGCCGTCGCCGACCGTGGTCCCGTCGCCGGCCAGCATCCCCACCCCGAACCCAGAACCAGTCCCCGCCTTCGAGGCGACCGTCTCGGCCCTGCCACCCGACGTGATCAATCGGATGACCGGCGTGTCCTGGCGGGACGGCTGCCCCGTCCCGCTGAGCGACCTGCGGTACCTCACTCTCACGCACCGTACGTTCGAAGGCGGGACGGCCCAGGGCGAGCTGGTCGCGCACACGGAGGTGGCGGACAGCCTCGTGGAGGTGTTCCGGGACCTCTTCGACGCGCACTACCCGATCCGGTCGCTACGCCTGGTCGACGACTTCGGCGGGAGCGACGACGCCTCCATGGCGGCGGACAACACCTCCGCGTTCAACTGCCGCCCCGTGGCGGGCTCCACCCGGTGGAGCGAGCACGCGTACGGGCGGGCGATCGACGTGAACCCCGTCGAGAACCCGTGGGTGCGGGGGGACACGGTGGAGCCTCCGGCGGGGCGCCCCTACGTGCGGCGCCCCGCCGAGCCGGGCGTGATCCTGCCCGACGACGCGGTGGTGCGAGCCTTCCAGGCCGCCGGCTGGCTCTGGGGCGGGTCCTGGGAGTCGCCGAAGGACTACCAGCACTTCTCGACCACCGGCCGCTGAGCCCGGCACGCCCACCCCTCACCCATCCCGCCCCAGCCCGTCACGCCCCAGTCCGTCCCGCTTCAGCCCGTCCCGCCCCAGCCCGTCACCCCTCCGCCGCGAGCGCCTTGCGCCACGTGAGCCGGCCGCCGGTCTGCAGGAGCGCGCCGCGGTAGGCCCGCTCGCACACGAGCACGGACGCCGCAGTGAACGCCGCCATGATGACGAGCGACACCGCGGGCTCCCACCAGAGCGCCTCACCGGCGAGCACGCGCACCGGCATGGAGACGATGGACGTCAGCGGCACGTAGGACAGGACCACTTCGAGGACGCCTTCGGCGGAGAACGTCACGATGTAGATGCCGATGAGGAGGAACATGACCGGCCCGGTGGTGTGCTGGAGGTCCTCGGTCCGGGAGGCCAGTGCACCGGCCACTGCGTACAGGGCCGCCACCGCGAGGAAGCCCACGGTGAAGAACACGACGAACCAGATCAGCGAGGCGGACACCGACGGCAGGATGGTGGACAGGTCGGTGAACGACAGCCCGATCAGCCCCACAGCCGCGAACAGCAGGTTCTGCGCCAGGGCGATCACCGAGCTGCCAAGGATCTTGCCCGCGAGCACGTGCCGCAGGGGCACCGCGGTGGCGATGATCTCGGCGAGCCGTGACTGCTTCTCCTCGATGACGCTCCCGGCGATCATCGTGCCGGAGCCGATCGTGCCGAGGTAGAACAGGAACGCGAGGACGAATCCCGCGATGAAGACGACCTGCGGGTCGATCGCGTTGCCGTCCAGGCGCTGGGTGTCGAGCGTGGCGCCCGCGGACAGCGCGTCCATCGTGGTGCCGGCCTCCGCTGCGTTGGCGGCGATCGTCTGTGTCTCGACGGTGCTGGTCAGCAGCTGCGACAGCCCCGAGTCGGGCTCACGCCAGCCGGAGAGGGTCCAGCCCTCCTCGCCAGACTCGACGCCGGACGCCTCGCCCGCCGCCTCGCCCGACTGCAACCACGCGTCAGCGTCCTCCTCCTCGAGCACGGCACGGGCGGCGTCATCGTCGGCCACCTCGAGGGCCTCGACGACGACCTTCTGATCGGCCTCCGCCGCCGCGTCGTCCGCCCCCTCCACGGCGGCCAGGGCCGCGGTGTCGCCCGCGGTGACGGCCACGGTGAACGTGTCCGTCTTGCTGCTCTGCCAGGCGAAGAAGCCGGTCAGGCCGGCGATCATCACCAGCGAGATGACGAGACCCATCAGGAACGACTTGTTGAGCGCCCGGACCACGATCTCGCGGTTCATGACGATCAGCCAGGCGCCACGGTTCCCGTGCCCGACGCCGTTGCTCGCCTCGGGCGCGGCCGTCGCCCCGGTCTGTGGCCGGTTCGTCGTGGCGGTCATGCTGTCACCTCGCGGTAGATCTGGGCCAGGGTGGGCCGGACGGGCGTGAACTCGTGGACCGGGCCACGCTCCAGGGCGGTGGTCAGGAGGAGCTGGGCGGCGTCGTCGTCGGAGAGCTCGACGAGCGCCTCCGGGCCGTCGACGTCGATCGCGTGGACGCCCTGCACGCCGCGGACCCAGCCGGCGTCGGCGCCCACGACCAGGCGGTGCCGCACGGCGCCGGCCCGCTGGAGCTCGGCCGGTGCGCCGGAGGCGACGACCTGGCCCTGCTTCAGGATCACGAGGCGCTCGCACAGCCGCTCGACCAGGTCGAGCTGGTGCGAGCTGAAGAGCACCGGCACACCCCGCGCGGTGTGCTCACGCAGCAGCTCCACCATGCTCTCGACGGCTGCCGGGTCGAGGCCGCTGAACGGCTCGTCGAGAATCAGGGCGCGCGGGGACCCCATGAGCGCGGCGATGATCTGCACGCGCTGCTGGTTGCCGAGCGACAGCTTCTCCACGTGGTCCTTCGCCCGTCCGGCGAGCCCGAGACGCTCCAGGTGGTCCAGCACCTCGGCCCGGGCGGCGGGGGCGGCGATGCCGCGGAGGCGCGCCAGGTAGACGAGCTGGTCGAGCACGGGCTGCTTCGGGTAGAGGCCGCGCTCCTCGGGCATGTAGCCGAAGGCCCGGCGGTCGTCCTGCGTGACCGGCCGGCCGTCGAAGCGCACGTCGCCACCCGTGATCGCGAGCACGCCCATGATCATGCGCATCGTGGTGGTCTTGCCCGCGCCGTTCCCGCCGACGAAGCCCGTGAGCAGGCCGGACGGCGCGGTGAAGGAGACGCGGTCGACCGCCCGCACCGGGGCGTCCGACGGAGAGCCGGCCGGGGCGCCGAAGACCCGCGTGAGGTCGATGACCTCGAGGTCGGCGCCGGGCCTGCTGGGTGGTGTGGTCATGACGCCCACGCTAGGCGTGCGGGTCTGCGGACGGATCCGCCGCGGGGCGGAACGCGAGCCTCCCCCTCGGGGCGGAGCGACGAGCCGGGCGGTGTCGTCAGACGAGGCCGCAGCGGTGGGCCAGCACCACTGCCTGGACGCGGTCGCGCAGCTGCAGCTTGGCGAGGAGGTTCGACACGTGGGTCTTGACCGTCGCCTCGCCGAGGAAGAGCGTCGTGGCGATCTCCGCGTTCGACAGGCCGGTGCCGATCAGGACGAGCACCTCTCGCTCGCGCGGGGTCAGGCCTGCGACGCGCGGGTCCACCTCACGCGGCGGCCGTTCGGTGACCGGGGCGGGCCGTCCGGCGTCGGGCGCCGTGGGGTTCTCGCCGGAAGCGACCATCTGCTGGATGACGCGCCGCGTCACCTGTGGCGCGAGGAGCGCGTGCCCGGCGGCAACCGTCCGGACCGCCTCCACGAGGTGGTCGGCGTCCGAGTTCTTGAGCAGGAAGCCCGACGCCCCGGCGGCCAGCCCGTCGAAGACGTACTCGTCGTGGTCGAACGTGGTCAGGACCAGCACCTTCGCCAGGTCCTCCGCGACGATCCGCCGCGTGGCCTCGATCCCGTCCATGACGGGCATCTGCACGTCCATCAGCACCACATCGGGCCGCAGGGTCCGCGCGAGCTCCACGGCGGCGGCCCCGTCGGCGGCCTCACCAGCCACCTCGATGTCGTCCTCCACCGAGAGGATGAGGGCGAACCCGGAACGGACGAGGTGCTGGTCGTCGACGAGGAGGACCCGCACGGGAGCGTCGGGCCTGGTCACGAGCAGTCCTCGGGCAGCGGGAGGCGCACGCGTACACGGTAGCCGCCGGTGACACGAGGGCCGATCTCGGCGATCCCGCCGTGCGTCGCCACCCGTTCACGGATCCCCAGCATCCCCAGGCCCGAGCCGGACGTGCCGGAGCGGGGGCGGCCGCCGTCGAGCACCTCGACCTCGGCGAAGCCGTGCGGGAAGCGTTCCGTACCCCCGGGTCCCGCCGCGCCGGGGCGGCGGTCCACGCGGACGACGACGGTCGCGCTACGGGCCGTCGAGTGCCGCCGCACGTTCGCGAGCGCCTCCTGGGTGGTGCGGTACAGGCTGAGGCCCACTGGTGCGGGGACCGTCTTTGCCGCCCTCTCCGGCTCCTCGACCAGGCGGTATGCGACCTGGAGCCCGTCGTCGGCATCGGCGAGGCGCGCGATGTCGTCGAGTCCGGGCTCGGGGGCCCGGTTCTCCCCGCGAGGCCGCGGCGCGGCCGGGTCGGCCTGCGCCGCGCCCGGCGCCGTGCCCGGCGCGGCGCCCGCGCCCGCCACCGCGCCCAGGCGCACGCCCTCGCCCGCACCCCCGCCATCACCCGAGCCCGCACCGCCCAGGGCCGACGACGTCCCGCCGGCCCCCACGTCCGGCGGGCCGGCCCGGTCCAGGTCGCGCAGGGTGCCGAGCAGGCCGCGCATCTGGCTGACGGCGTCGCGCGACGCGACCTCGATCGTGGCGAGCGGTGCGGCGGCGGCGTCCGGGTCGCGGGCGAGGAGCCGCCGGGCGGCGGCGGCCTGGATGCCGATGACGGACACGTGGTGCGCCACGACGTCGTGCAGCTCGCGGGCGATCCGCAGCCGCTCGGCCACGACTGCCTGCTGCTGGAGCTCGACGGTCTGCCGTTCGATCGTGGCCGCCTGCTCGGCGAGCTGCTGACGGCGGCGGGCGGCGTGCCACATGTGCTGCCCGGCGGCGAACGCCCCGCCGAAGTAGGCGACGTTCGTGAGCCACAGGTAGACGGTGTACGCCACGAACGGGCCGAAGAGACCTGGTTGCTCCGGCCCCACCTCGTCGAGCCAGGCGGCGAGCCCGGCGTCCACCCCGAACTGCCAGGCGAGCCATCCCAGCATCGCCAGGATCGCGCCGCTGACCACCACGAGCATGGCCCGCCGGTCGCGGGCCCACGCCACCGCGGTGAACAGGGCGATGAAGTACACCACCTGCAGCGGCATGAGCGCCGACACCATCGGCACGGTGAGCCCCACACCGAGGAAGTGGGCGTAGACCACCATCAGGACGAGGAGCGGGAACCGACGACGCCACGCGAGCGGGAGGGCGCCCGCCGCCGCGAGCAGGTAGATCAGCCAGACCGGGTGGTCCGTCTCCTCGAAGTAGCCGAAGCTGCGGCCCAGCTCCGCACCGAACACGGCCAGGGCGGTGAGGATCCCCGCGAGGTAGAAGTCGTTGCGGTAGGCGCCGGCCGGTGGCACGCGCTCCCAGTCGACGTCCACGCCGAACCACTCGAGGGCGCGCTCGGTGAGGCGGGGTCTGGTGCTGAGAGCGGTCGGGCGGTCCACCCCGCCACCCTAGGTTCGGGCGGCGGGGCGGCGCCTCCCCCTCGCGACGGAACCTGCCCTCGTGAGGGAACCTGCCTTCGTGAGCGACCCCGACCGCTACGTCAGATGGTCGAAGTCACCCCGGGTCCAGGCCGCGTGCCGCTCGGCGGAGCGGAGGACCACCTCGCGGGCATCGCTCTCGATGACGCCCTCGAAGTTGTTGTAGAGGCGGTCGTACGGAAACCGCGCCACGTGCGCGGCCACCCGCTGGGCCACGGCGCCGGACAGCGGCAGACGGTTCGGGTACGACCGCATGAAGCTGACGGACTTCCGGTCCGGGTTCGGGAAGATGGCGTCACCGGCGAGGATGACGCCGCGGCCCTCCGCCCCGGCGGCCCAGTGCACCACCGCGCTGCCCGGGAAGTGCCCGCCCGGCTGGGTCAGCGTGACACCGGGCAGGATCTCCCGGTCCTCCTTCCAGGTCTCCACGACCGAGGCCGTCCGGGCCAGCCAGCCCGCGTCCGCCTCGCTGACCAGGACGGGGACGTCGCCGAGCCGTCGGCTCCACTCCACCTGCAGGCCGTACATGTGCGGGTGGCTCGCCACGACCGCCGCGACCGGGCCGAGCGCCCGTACCGCGGCGACCGCAGCGTCGTCCACGAAACCCGTCGGGTCCCAGAGGAGGTTGCCGGCGTCGGTGCGCAGGAGCTTCGCCTGCTGGCCGATCCCCACGACCGGCGGCTGCACCGTCAGCGCCGTGAGGTTCGGCTCCAGCTCGGAGAGCTCCACGCGGGCGCCCGCCGCGGCGAGCTCGTCGAGCGTGGTCCACTGCTGGCCGTCGGCGGGCACCCACTGCCGCTCGTCGGCACAGATGGCGCACACGTCCGGGCGCTCGTCGTGCTCCACGCCGCACGTGCGGCAGATCCAGAACGTCATTGCTCTCTCCTGTGTCGAAGCGACTGTCACGTCAACAACAACGCACGCCCGGGTGAGCGTCCTGCTCCGCGTACCTCGTCCGCCAGTATTCGCCGACGTCGGGCACGGGCGCACCCGGGTGGGCACGTCGCAGGTGCGCCACGTAGCGCTCGTAGTCGTTCTCGCCGAGGACGCCCTTGACGTACCAGGTCAGGGCGCGCCAGGCACGGCCGGGGCTCATGCGTGCGTCCCCGTCCGCGCGGCCTCGGGGTTCTCGTCGAGATAGTCGGCCCACTCGGCGGCGACCTCCCTCTCGGCGTCGGTGGCGACGAGCCCGGACGGCGCGAAGAGCGCGGACGGCACGGCGGGCTCCTCCGTGGTGGGCAGGCCACCTGCCCGGATCGCCTTGACCCACACCACCACCGCCGCGAGGACCACCACGACGACGAGCAGCGCGAACACGATCGAGAGCGTGCCCTGGACGAAGGTGTTCCGGATGACGGCGTCCATCGCCTCCGGCGTGGTGGCGGTGCCGAAGCTCGTCTCGCCGGCGTCCCGGGCCTGGCGGAAGGCGGTGTGCTGCGCCCAGTACCCGATCGCCGGGACGTCGGAGAAGATCTTCTGCCACGAGGCGGTCAGCGTGACGGCGAGGTCCCAGAGCAGCGGCACGCCGGGGATCCACGCCCACCGGAGCAGGCCCTTCTTGATGAGCACCGTGGTGACGAGGGCCAGGGCCATGGCGGCCAGCAGCTGGTTGGCGATGCCGAACAGCGGGAACAACGTGTTGATGCCGCCGAGCGGGTCGGTGACGCCCATGAGGAGGATCGCCCCCCAGAGGCCGCAGACCACGACCGAGCAGACCCACGCACCGACGCGCCACGACGGGTCGCGGAACCGGCGCAGGGGGCCGCCCACGTTGCCGAGCGTGTCGGACAGCATGAACCGGGCCACGCGCGTCCCGGCGTCGACGGTGGTGAGGATGAACAGGGCCTCGAACATGATCGCGAAGTGGTACCAGAAGGCGATCATCCCGGAGCCGCCCAGGAACGAGCCGAGGATCTGGGCCATGCCGAACGCGAGGGTCGGGGCGCCGCCCGTCCGGGAGACGATCGACTCCTCGTCCACGCTGTCGGCGGCACCCTGGATGTCCGCCGCGGTCGCGGGGGCACCCGAGAGCCCGAGGCCGTTCACGTACTCGGCGGCCGACGCCGCCTCGCCACCCGTGAGCCCGGCCGGGGCGTTCATCGCGAAGTACAGGTGCTGGTCGATGGAGACGGCCGTGACCAGCGCCATGATCGCCACGAACGACTCGGTGAGCATGCCGCCGTAGCCGATGAGCCGGAGCTGGCTCTCCTTCTCCACCAGCTTGGGCGACGTTCCGGACGAGATCAGCGCGTGGAACCCGGACAGGGCGCCGCACGCGATGGTGATGAAGAGGAACGGGAAGAGGGCACCGGCGAACGCGGGCCCGTTGCCCTCGAGCGCGAACGACGACACCGCGGGCGCCTGGACCACCGGCTGCGCGATGAGCACCCCCACGGCGAGGAGAACGATGGTGCCGACCTTCATGAAGGTGGACAGGTAGTCGCGCGGCGCCAGCAGGAGCCACACCGGCAGCACCGAGGCGAGGAAGCCGTACCCCGTGATGAGCCAGGCGAGGGTCACCTTGTCGAGCGTGAAGAGTGCGACGCCCCAGCCTGTGGAGGCCACCCAGCCGCCCGCCACGATCGCGAGGATCAGCAGGACGACGCCGATGAGCGACACCTCGGCCACCCTGCCCGGGCGCCAGAACCGCAGGTACACCCCCATGAAGAGGGCGATCGGGATGGTGCAGCCCACGGAGAAGACGCCCCACGGGGACTCGGCGAGCGCGTTGACCACCACGAGGGCGAGCACCGCGATGAGGATGATCATGATGACGAAGACGCCGATCAGGCCGGCGACGCCGCCGACCGTGCCGACCTCGTCGCGGATCATCTGCCCGAGGGAGCGCCCGCGCCGGCGGGTCGACAGCCAGAGCACGAGGTAGTCCTGGACACAGCCCGCGAGCACGCCGCCGATGATGATCCAGAGCGTCCCCGGCAGATAGCCCATCTGCGCGGCGAGGACCGGCCCGACGAGCGGCCCTGCCCCGGCGATGGCGGCGAAGTGGTGCCCGAAGAGCACGCGCCGGTCGGTGGGCGCGAAGTCGCGGCCGTTCTCGTGCTGCTCCGCCGGGGTGGCCCGCGAGTCGTCCGGGCGCACCACCTTGTACTCGATCAGGCGCGCGTAGAAGCGGTACGCGATGACGTAGGTGCCGACGGCCGCGAGCACGAAGTACGCGGCGTTCACGTCCTCGCCGCGCAGGATCGCGACGAGCGCCCAGGCGACCCCAGCGACGAGCCCGATGACCGCGAACAGGATCTTCTTGCCGGGAGTCATGGGTCGCCGGTCGACGATCGCGACCGGGGGCAGCCCGGGATCTGTCCGGACCTTCTCAACAAGCTCAGGTGAGCGCACGGCGGCCTCCTTGCCGGGTGGACCACGAGGGTGAAATGTTCCGCCCACACCCTAGAACCGGGCAAGGATGAGGTAAAGCACAAACCTCACGAGGCGCGACCCCGAAATCCTTGACCATCGCGATCCGAGGGCTCGCCACCATGTGGGAGGGTGCTCCCGTGACCGACCTGACGACACGCCGCCATCCGGCCGTGCCCGCCCTGCGCCTGATCGCCGCCATGCTGGTCTCGGCGTCGGCAGTGCTCCTCTTCGCGGTGCACGTGCGCCCGATCGCCTACGTGCCGCTGGTGGCCGGGATCCTGCTGGGCCTGGCGGTGGACCGTGCGCTCGGCCGCGACCTGGCGCTGATCGGGGTGGGCCTGGGGATCATCTCCTCGATCTCCCTGGAGGCCGACCTCACCGACGAGGGCATCCAGCGCTTCGCCGTCGTGCTGATCGCGTCCGTGGTGGTCCCGTGGGCCCTGTCCCGGTACGTGTTCCGGCAGGACACCATCCAGTTCCCGCTGATCACGCACCGGCGCTGGGGCCGCGGTCAGTGGACGTACCTGCTGATCGTGGTGGCTGTCGGGTACCTGATCCTGCCCTTCTACTTCCTCGGCTCCGGCGCGTACCTCAACTGGCCGGATCTCGAGGGGTCGCAGGACATCTGGCGGCTGCTGATGGGCGTCAACGCCGTGGGCATCTGGGACGAGCTGTTCTTCGTCTGCGTCGCCTTCGCCCTCTACCGCAAGCACTTCGGGCTGTGGACGTCGAACTTCCTCCAGGCGGCGATCTTCGTGTCGTTCCTGTGGGAGCTCGGCTACCGCGAGTGGGGCCCGCTCCTCACCATCCCGTTCGCGCTGGTCCAGGGCTGGATCTTCGCGAAGTTCAAGGACCTGGCCTACGTCGTGACCGTCCACCTGCTGTTCGACGTCGTGGTGTTCATGGTGCTGGTGCACGGCCACCACCCGCAGCTCTTCGACATCTTCATCACCGCGCCGAAGTAGCGTCGAAGCAGGCGGGTCAGTCCGACTTCGCGAACATCTTCGGCCCGAGCAGCTCGCGGAGCCGCTCGAGCTGCGCCTCGGTCTCCGCCTTCTCCGCCTCGGCCAGCGCGACCAGCTCGTCGTCCTCACCTGCGTAGATCTCGTCCCCGGCCAGGGTGACCGCCCCGTCGTGGTGCCGGATCAGCCCGTCGAGCAGGTGCAGCTCGAACAGCGTGCCCTCCAGCCCGGCGACGACCTCCACCTGCTCGGGAGACAGCATCCCGTGCGGCGGGGCGTCGGCCCCGTGCTCGTGCCCGCCGACGACGGTGCGGGGTCCTGAGCCCTCCTCCGGCGCCTCCTCGGCAGCGAGCGCCAGCGCCGACGACGCGGCGTCCGGCACCGGGATGCCCCGGTCCCGCAGCCAGGTGCCGAGCTCCTCGATCCGGGTCGACGACACCTCCGTGATCTCGTCGGCCATCGCCAGGATCTCGGGGTCCTCGGTGCGGCCCTGCGCGAGGGACGCGAGCTCGACGGCCTGGGCGTGGTGCACGAGCATGACGTCGGCGTAGATCGCGTCGGACTCCGAGTAGCCGGCGGCCTCCTGCCGGGCGGGGACGCTCACGCCGAGCCAGAGGTACAGCCCCGCGTTCAGTGCCACGCCGATGGCCAGGACGATCAGCACGGCCTTGAGGCGTCGCCGCCACAGCGGCACGGGAGCCTCGTCGCTGCCCGACGCCGGTCGCTCGCTCTCGGCGTCAAGGTCCGGCTCGGTCAGGGGCTCGTCAGGCCGCGGGAGTGTGGTCACGTGCGGAAGCGTCGCACAACGGTCAAGCCGAGGGAAGACGCCGGGCAAGAAGTACGGGATACCCCGTGCTCGGCGCCGTCCCTCGGCTCGGTCGTGCTCAGCCTGTCAGGAGCAGCAGGTCAGGAGTGGAACTTCTCCTGCATCTGCGGGTTGAACTCACGGTTCCACATGTTCGGCTTCTGCTTCGGCACGACCTCGTCAGAGATCTCGAGGACGTCGAAGCCCTTCTGGATGTCGTTCGAGAAGACGTAGCCGTTGTAGTAGTACGCCGACCAGCTGCCGCCGACGATCAGCCGCTCCGTGGAGAGCGGGCCGCGGTCGAACCACGCCAGCTCCACCGGGTTCTCGGAGTCGGTGAAGTCGTACACGGAGATGCCGCCCTGGTACCAGGCCTGGACCATGAGGTCGCGGCCCTTCACCGGGATGAGCGAGCCGTTGTGGGCCACGCAGTTCTCGGTGTTCGTGTTGGTGCGCGAGATCTTGTAGTAGCTCTTGAAGTCGAGCTCGCCGTCCACGATGTCGTAGATGCCGTTGGCGCCCCGCGTGGAACCGACGGTCGGGTTGCAGGTGGCCGCACCGCCACCGCCGAGCTCGTCGGTGAAGACCACCTTGGTGGCGTCGTTGTTGAACGTCGCGGAGTGCCAGAAGGCGAAGTTCGTGGTGTCCCGGACCGAGTCGATCACCACGGGGTGCTCGCGGTCGGAGATGTCCATGATGATGCCGTCACCCATGCAGGCACCGGCGGCGAGGTCCTTCTCCGGGAACGCGGTGATGTCGTGGCAGCCGCTCGTCGCGGACGTGTTGAAGCCCTGCTCGTTCCGGCCGCCGGGGTGGCCGCCGTCCGGGAAGAGCGCGGGAGCCGCCACGACCTCGGCCGCCGCCGGGTCCTTCACCGGGATCTTCACGATCGAGATGAGGTCGTGCGGCGGCTGGCAGTCGAGCGCGGCAAGGCTCGGGCTGTACGACGACACGTACGCGTACAGCGTCTGCCCGTCGCGGGTCGGGGCGAGCGTGTGGGTGTGCGAGCCGCACGCCGTCTCGACGGCCGACACGTAGACGGGGTTGAGGGGGTCGGAGATGTCGAAGATCTTCACGCCCTCCCACGAGTCCTTGATCGTGACGCTCTGCGTCGTGCTCTCGCAGGAGTCGTCGGACCGGGAGGAGTCGGTCGAGAGGACCAGGATGTCCTTGTAGACCGAGATGTCGTTCTGCGAGCCGGGACACACGACCTGAAGGGCCTGGACGGGTGCCGTCGGGTCGCTGATGTCGTAGACGGTGAAGCCGCCGTAGTTCCCGGCGAAGGCATAGTCGCCCGAGAAGGCGAGGTCGGAGCCGTACTGCCCCTCCGGGACGAACGCCCCGTTCTTGGGGATGTTGGCGAGCAGCTCGATGTTGTCCGAGGCCACGTCGCCCGGCTGGTCGAGGAGCGGGAGGACGGACGAGTCGTCGAGGGCAGCGATGACCTCGGCGGCGGAGCCGCCCGCGGTGTCTCCGGGCTCCGCGTAGACGGGGGCGGCGGCGGCGAAGGAACCGACCAGCAGTGCCGTGCTCAGTGCACCGGCAGCGACTCCGGATCTCACGGTTGAACGACGCACAGTCGTCACACCTCCTTGGTAGGGTCCAGCGAGTCTCGCCCTCTAATTGCCCGAAGAAAAGGCTTTGGCGGGATTTTTTACACAGTAGTGACATTCGATCGGGAAGGATGGGATTCGTGCACACCTCCGCGGGCCGACGTCGGCCCCTCGCCCCGCTCCTGCCCCTCGCCCTCCTGAGCGTGGTCGCTCTGACCGGGGCGTGCACCGCCCAGGGCGACGAGACCTCGAAGCCGAGCTCCGTCGTCGTGCAGCCGGGGAGGCCTGGTGAGGCCGCGACCACCATCTCGCCCGAGGACTTCGACGGTGTGGATGACCCGTACAGCGAGTGGAACGACGCGGACGTCGAGTTCGTGACGGTGATGATCGACCACCACGCGCAGGCGCTCGAGATGTCAGCGCTGGCGCCCGGGCGCGCGTCGTCCGAGCAGGTGCGGACCTTCGCCGAGCGGATCGAGGGCGCCCAGGCGGGCGAGATCCACGCCCTCGCGGCCTGGCTGGAGGCACGCGGCCTTCCCGTCCCCGTGGCCGCGGAGGCGGCCGACGGCACGGGTCCGCGGACGCCGTCGGACGCGGGGCACGGCCACGCCGGGATGCCCGGCGCGGTGTCGGCCGAGGAGCTGGCGAACCTGGAGGCGGCGAGCGGGACCGAGTTCGACCGGGCGTTCCTCGAGCTGATGATCCGCCACCACCGGGGTGCGGTGGAGATGGCGCACACGGTGGTCGCCGAAGGGACCGACGTCTACGCCGGCGAGATGGCGGACGAGACCGCGGCGGGACAGACGGCGGAGATCGACCGCATGGAGGACCTCCTCGCAGGGATGTAGCCCCGCGCCGGGCCGGCGCGGTGGGTACACAACGCTGTGGGTACACAGATGGTCGTCTTCCGAAGCCGGAAGGCGACCATCTGTGTACCCACAGCGTGTGCGCCGGGAGGGTCAGGCCCGGCGGCGGAGTGCCAGGCCCACGGCCGCGGCCAGCAGACCGAGGACTGCGAGCGCGCCGCCCGCCGGGGGGACCACGCCCGCGGTACCCGTCCCGGCCGAGGCCCTCAGGGTCCCGGTGCCGTCGACCAGCGTGCCGGTCCCGTCCGCCAGGGTGACGGCGCCCTGGGCCAGGTCGCCGCTGCCGTCGGCGAGGTCGGCGGCGCCGTCGGCCAGGTCGCCCGCGCCGGCGGAGAGCTTCTGCGCGCCCGTGTCGAGAGCGTTGGCGCCCTCCGCGAGGGTGCCCGTGCCCTCGGCGAGCGTGCCGAGACCGGTGCTGAGCTGGAGCGCGCCGTCCTCCGCCTCGCCGAGCTTGAGGGCGAGCCGGTCGGCGCCGTCGGCGAGCGTCTGCGACTTGGTCACCTTCGGCACCACCCGGTCGCGGATCTCGATCACCCCGGCGTCAACCTCTCCCAGGCCGCCCTGGAGGCCGGCGAGACCGCCGGAGATCTGGTGGGCGCCTGC
The DNA here is from genome assembly GCF_003946865.1 of Antribacter gilvus. Lineage (GTDB taxonomy): Bacteria > Actinomycetota > Actinomycetes > Actinomycetales > Cellulomonadaceae > Antribacter > Antribacter gilvus. The sequence continues at coordinate 23,873 of NZ_QXTH01000001.1, read as the reverse complement.
CTGGAGCTGAGGCGCCCCGGCACCGAGCTCCGAGGCCCCCGCGTCGAGGAGGACGGCACCCGAGCGGAGGTCCGCCGCCCCCGACTCGAGCTGCCGCGCACCGGTGAGAGCATCGGCTGCGCCGGCACGCACGCCGGCCGCGCCGACCTTGACCTTCTCGGTGCCCGCTGCGAGCTGGGCCGCCCCTGCGGCGGCGCCCTGTGCACCCCCACGGAGCGTGGCGGCGCCCACCGCCAGGCCCCCCGTCTCGTGCCGGATGCCGCCGAGGACCGCTGCCGTGCCGCCCTTGGCAGCAGCGGCTCCGGCTGCCGTCGCGGCCGACCCGTCGCGGAGCGCCTCCGCCGAGGCGGCGAGCGCCTCGAGCTGTGCCTTGAGCGCAGGGTCCGTGGCGCTCGTCGCGAGTGCACGGAGGTTCGTCGCGAGAGCGGCGTTCCCGTCCCGCACGTTCGCGGTGCCGGCCACGAGCGAGCCGAGCCCGGCGTCGACCTGGGCGACGCCTGCATCGACCGTGGCGACACCTCCGACGATCCGGTCGGCACCGGCCGCGAGCACGGTCGTCCCCGCCGCGAGCGCGTCGGCGCCGGCGTCCGTGTCAGCCGCGCCGGCCGCCAGCTGTGCCGAGCCGGCGCCCAGGGCGCCCAGCCCGTCGACGAGGTCGGACGAGCCGACGGCGAGGCGGCCGGCTCCTGCGGCCAGCTGGTCGGCGCCCCCGACGAGGCTGGGCGTCTTGGCCACCAGGGTGTCGATACCTCCGGCGAGCTGCTCCGCGCCTCCGCGGAGCTGGCCGGCGCCGGTGAGGAGCTGGCCGGTCCCCGCCGCGATCTTCGTCGACCCGGCCGCGAGGTCGCGGACGTCGGTGGCCGTCTCGGCGGTGCCGTCGGCGATCTTGAGGGCACCGTCCCTGAGGAGGGCCGTGCCGTCGGCCAGCTTCTGGGACCCGGCGAGCGCGGTCTGGGCGCCCCCGTCCAGCTCCCAGGCTCCCGTGGTCAGCTTCGCCGTGCCGGCGGTCACCTCGACGGTGCCCGCAGCGAGGGTGCTCGCGCCCTCGGCGAGACGGCCTGCGCCGTCGGACACCTGGTCGGCGCCGTCCGCGAGCTCGGAGGCTCCCGCCTGGAGGTCGCCTGCGCCGGAGTCGAGCTTGGCGGCGCCGGTGGCGAGCTGTCCGTTGTAGACCAGCAGGAAGCCCACGAGCACGACCATGGCCAGCGTCAGGAGCACGAGCCCCGCGATGCTCAGGGCTGTGGATGCCGGTCTCGGTCGGCGCGCAAAGGGGTTGGCGTGGTTCGCCATCTTTCCGTCCTCTCGTCGCGGCTCCATCGCCGCGGTGCAGGTACGTCCGGCGCGAGATCGGCGCCGTAGCCCGCCGACTCTGGCGGGACTCCTGATACCCGGGGTACCGGGAACCTCTGAGAAGTGAACGTACCCATCGGCACGCCGGGAGGGAACCGTTCCGAGGCCTCTTATTGATCACAATTCAGTAATGGTTCCGCAGTTCACCCGGTTGGTTGCGACCTCGCCGCCCCGGGGAGACGGTGGAAGCAAGCGCCCTACCACAGAAGTCACCAGAGAAGGAGACCGCGATGCCACGGCGTTCCCCGGGCCCCAGCGTGAAGGACCCCGAGCTCTACGAGGAGCTCCGCGAGGAGGGAAACAGCAAGGAGAAGTCGGCACGGATCGCCAACGCGGCCGCGGCGCGCGGACGCAGCAGCGTCGGGAAGAAGGGCGGCAAGTCGCCGTCCTACGAGGACTGGAGCGTGGCCGACCTCCGCAAGAAGGCCGCCGAGGTCGGCGTGGCCGGCCGTTCCCGGATGAAGAAGGACGACCTGGTCGACGCGCTCCGGCACCACTGAGCCGCCACCGAACCGACCGCTCGGCCCTATCCACCCTGTGAGGATTGTGTGAAGCAGGGGGCAGAGGCCTGCGCGGACCTGGCAGGAACCGCACAGACGACCCTCTTCTGCGCCGTCACGATGCCTCTCCTCCAGATGGACCCCCTATTGTTTCGGTTGGTCCGCTGTACCTCGAGCGCGCTCTTCGAGCCGTCGCCTCGGCTGCGGACCCGAAGAGACCGACGAAGAGGAGAAGCAGGACGTGGCGAACTGGAGCATTCCTCCGCAGGTCCCGCGCCGGCGTCAGCCATTCTGGAACTACCCCCGCCCCTACCGGCGGGGTTGGCGCGCGTGGGTCCCCTCCTGGCGGATCGTGGTGGGCACCATCCTCACGGGGTTGTCGCTGGCCACCGGCGTGATCGTCATGGGCTACACGACGACGCCGATCCCTGAGCAGGGAGCCGACGTCGGAAACCAGACCACCACCGTGTACTACGCGGACGGCTCGGTGATGGGTGAGTTCAAGGCGGTCGACCGTGTCAATGTCACGCCCGCCGACCTGCCGAACTGGAAGCTGATCACCGACTCGCTCGTCGCGTCCGAGGACAAGACGTTCTGGACCAACAGCGGCGTGGACCCGCGTGGCATCGTCCGAGCCGCCGTCAACAACCTCCAGGGCAATCCGCAGCAGGGTGGGTCCACCCTGACCATGCAGTACGTCGAGCAGTACTACGGCTCGGGAAAGTCGTACAAGGACAAGGTCCGCGAGGCGATCCTCGCCTACAAGGTGACGGAGGCGCAGTCCAAGGAAGACATCATCCAGCGGTACGTCAACGTCATCTACTTCGGACGTGGCGCGTACGGCATCCAGGCCGCGTCCCAGGCCTACTTCGGGGTCGACGCCAAGGATCTCGACTACAACAAGATCGCGTTCCTCATCGGTACCATCCCGTCCCCGAACCAGTGGGACGGGACCAAGGACCCCGAGTACAACCAGAAGAAGATCCAGGAGCGGTGGCAGCGCGCCATCAACTTCATGGCGGAGGACGGCGTGATCACGCCGGAGGAGAAGGCTGCCGCTGCCTTCCCCGTGCCCGTCCCGAAGCAGGCCGGCGACAGCCTCCAGGGCACCAAGGGTTACCTGCTCCAGCTGGTGGAGGACGAGCTCGCCGACCCCGAGGGCGCGAACATCTCCGCCGAGGACCTCCGGACGAAGGGCTACAAGGTCACGACGACGATCGACCCGCGCCTGATGGGGGCCGCCGAGGTCGCAATGGCCCTCCCGCCGGACGCCAACCCGCTCACCCGAGCGTCGCTCACCTCGATCGATCCCGCGACCGGTGCGATCAAGGCGCTCTACGGCGGGCCGGACTACGTGACCATGCCGACGAACGCGGCGACCTACGACGTCGCCCAGGGCGGTTCCACGTTCAAGCCCTTCACACTCATCGCCGCACTCGAGAACGGCGTCAGCATCCGCGACCAGTTCGACGGCACCCACAACCTCATGGTCCCGGGCTTCAACGACGACGTGGGCTCGGCGGACCGCGGCGTCAAGAACTTCGGCGGCAAGAGCTACGGCCAGGTCGACCTGGTCGAGGCGACCCAGGACTCGATCAACTCCGCCTACGTCGAGCTCAACAAGGAGGTCGGCCCGGAGAAGACCGCCGAGGTGGCGTTCCGGCTGGGGATCCCCGAGACGTACGGCTCGGAGGCCAAGGTCATCGGCAACAACCTCGGCAACGTGCTCGGGGACGCGTCCGTGCACAACCTCGACCTCGCCCATGCGTACAACACGATCGCGGCCGGCGGGATCGAGCGCGAGCCCTACATGGTCCAGACCGTGACCACCCTGCGCGACGAGCCCCAGTACGAGGCCACGGTCATCTCCAACCCGGTCGTGGCGCCCGACGTCATCGGTGCGACGACCTATGCGATGACCCAGGTCGTCGAGAAGGGTTCGGGCGAGCCCGCGAGGGAGCTGGGTCGGCCGGCTGCCGGCAAGACCGGCACGTCGTCGAGTAACCATTCCGCCTGGTTCGCGGGGTTCGTGCCCCAGCTCACCACGGTGGTGGGGCTCTACCAGTTCAACCGGGAAGCAAACGAAGGCAAGGGTGCGTACGAGACGATCACGCCCTTCGCCCAGTGGGCAGACGGAGAGATCACCGGTGGCTCGTGGCCCGTCAGGGCCTGGACTGCCTACATGGGCTCCGCACTCGAGGGCCAGCCCGTGCTGCCCTTCCCGGAGTACAAGGTGCCCACGCCCAAGCCGTCGCCGACCCCGACGCCCTCGCCGACCCCGGAGCAGGAAGGCGTCACGGTCCCGACCGACCTCGTCGGCAAGCCCATCGAACAGGTCCGTGAGCGCCTCCAGCAGCTCGGGCTACGTGCCCAGGAGCGTCTCCAGGAGTCGAACGAGCCCAAGGGCACCGTGATCCACGTCGAGAATGCCGGACAGATAGTGGGTCCGGGGGCGAACATCCCCGTGACCGTCTCGAGCGGCCCGAAGGCGCAGAACAAGGTCCTGGTCCCCGACGTCGTCGGGATGACCGAGCAGGATGCGACGCGCGAGCTTCAGAAACGGGAGTACCAGCTGACCCCAGCGTTCGAACGCGTGCCGGACAGCCGACCCGAGGGCACGGTCATCTCGATGAATCCCGGCCCCGGGTCGGAGGTGGACCGGCACAGCATCGTGAAGCTGGTGGTCTCGAGCGGACCGGAGGAGCCCGAGCCGGAGCCGTCGCCGTCCATCTCGGTGCCCGGCGGAGGAGGCGGCGGCGGTGGCGGTGGCGGCGGCATCCTCCCGTAGCAGACCACCTGTCGTGCCCAGGAGCCCGGTTCACACTCGTGAGCCGGGCTCCTGCCCTTCATCCCGTGTCCTGCTCCGCGTTGCATCCCGTTCACACTCGTCCTATCCTCGCGATGTATCGACTCGATAGGTCAGTCACGCACGAAGCGCGCGATGGCCCCGGGCACACAGGGGAAGGAGACATCGTGCGCAGCCGCTCGGACGTGCTCGAGACCGCCATCCTCGGTCTGCTCAGCGAAGCCCCGCTCCACGGCTACGAGCTGCGCAAGCGGCTCAACCTCCTTCTCGGCTCGTTCCGCGCCTTCTCGTACGGAAGCCTCTACCCGGCGCTCAAGAGCCTGGTCACGCGCCACCTGATCGTCACGACGGAGGGCGAGAGCCCGGCGTCGGGCAGGACGACACCCCCGCCCCCGCCCCTCGCGGGCCGGCGCGGCCGGATCGTGTACGAGCTGACCGCCGAGGGCAAGGAGCACCTCCAGACCGTGCTGGCCACGTCAGGGCCCGCCGCCTGGGAGGACGAGAACTTCGACGTCCGGTTCGCGCTCTTCGCGCAGACCGACGCCGAGACCCGCCTCCGCATCCTCGAGGGCCGGCGCACCCGGCTCACGGAGCGGCTGGAAGCGGTCAAGGAGTCCGCGACGCGCACGCGTGCACGTCTCGACGAGTACACGCTCGAGCTGCAGCGCTACGGACTCGAGAAGGTCGAGCGCGAGGTGCGCTGGCTCGACAGCCTCATCACCACCGAGCGGGGACGCGTCGGAGCACGCGCCCGCGCACGGGCCAGCAGCAGCACACCCACGTCCGGGCCGTCACGCACGGCCGGCGGGGACCACGAAACACACCCCGCCGAGGGTGTTCCCCACCCCGGCACGAACGAGAAGGAGCGAGGATGACCTCCATCCGCGTCGCCATCGTCGGCGTAGGCAACTGCGCGTCGTCCCTGGTGCAGGGCGTGCACTTTTACCGTGACGCCGACCCCGCCGGAACCGTCCCGGGCCTCATGCACGTGCAGTTCGGCGACTACCACGTGTCGAGCCTCGAGTTCGTCGCGGCGTTCGACGTCGACGCGAAGAAGGTCGGCTTCGACCTCTCCGACGCGATCAACGCATCCGAGAACAACACGATCAAGATCGCGGACGTGCCGCCGCTCGGGGTGACCGTCCAGCGCGGCGTCACTAACGACGGCCTGGGCAAGTACTACCGCGAGACCATCCAGGAGTCCGACGCCGAGCCGGTCGACATCGTCGCCGCCCTGCGCGAGGCCCGTGCGGACGTGCTCGTCTGCTACCTGCCCGTGGGCTCGGAGGTCGCCGCGAAGTACTACGCGCAGTGCGCCATCGACGCGGGGGTGGCGTTCGTCAACGCGCTGCCCGTCTTCATCGCGTCGGACCCGGTGTGGGCCAAGAAGTTCGAGGACGCCGGTGTGCCGGTCGTCGGCGACGACATCAAGTCCCAGGTGGGCGCCACGATCACGCACCGCGTGCTCGCCAAGCTCTTCGAGGACCGCGGCGTGGTGCTGGACCGCACGTACCAGCTCAACGTCGGCGGCAACATGGACTTCAAGAACATGCTCGAGCGGGACCGCCTCGAGTCGAAGAAGATCTCCAAGACGCAGGCCGTCACGTCGAACCTCGAGCACGACCTGGGTGCGCGCAACGTGCACATCGGCCCCTCGGACTACGTCGCCTGGCTCGACGACCGCAAGTGGGCCTACGTGCGCCTCGAGGGTCGCGCGTTCGGCGAGGTTCCGCTGAACATGGAGTACAAGCTCGAGGTGTGGGACTCGCCCAACTCGGCCGGCATCATCATCGACGCCGTCCGCGCCGCCAAGATCGCCAAGGACCGCGGCGTCGGCGGACCGATCCTCTCCGCGTCGACGTACTTCATGAAGTCGCCGCCCGTGCAGATGGAGGACACCGCTGGGCGCGCCCAGCTTGAGGCCTTCATCCGCGGGGACATCGAGCGGTAAGCGTCCGGTAGACTGGTGCGTCGCTGTGCCTTTCGGGCACAGCGACGCACGCACGTAACCCTCCTGCCACGGAACGACCGTGGCCGTTGAGACCAGAGGAGGTGGGTTGTCAACATGCGTCAGTACGAACTGATGGTGATCCTTGACCCGGAGGTCGAGGAGCGCACCGTAGCCCCGTCGCTCGACAAGTACCTGTCGGTCATCACGACCGAGGGTGGCACCGTCGACAAGGTGGACATCTGGGGTCGCCGCCGCCTGGCGTTCGACATCGCGAAGAAGTCCGAGGGCATCTACGCCGTGGTCGACTTCACCGCCACCGCGGACACCGCGAAGGAGCTGGACCGTCAGCTCGGCCTCAACGAGGTCGTCCTGCGGACCAAGATCCTGCGCACCGGCGTCCGCTGAACCGCTTGAGCTGAATCCGCGCCCCTGAGGGCGCGCGTGTCGGTGGCTCGTGGTGGGATTCCCTCACAACCACAGACACAGCAAGCGTCGACGACGAGAATCGAGGAATTGGCATGGCTGGTGAGACCGTCATCACGGTGGTCGGGAACCTGACCGGAGACCCGGAGCTTCGCTTCACCCCTGCGGGTGCGGCGGTGGCCAACTTCACGGTGGCGTCGACGCCGCGCACCTTCGACCGCCAGAGCAACGAGTGGAAGGACGGGGAGACCCTGTTCATGCGCTGCTCGCTCTGGCGCGAGGCCGCTGAGAACGTCGCGGAGTCGCTGACCAAGGGCACGCGCGTCATCGCGCAAGGCCGTCTGGTGCAGCGCTCCTACGAGACCCGCGAGGGCGAGAAGCGCACTGTCGTCGAGCTGCAGGTGGACGAGATCGGTCCGTCCCTGCGCTACGCGTCGGCCAAGGTCACCCGGACCCAGCGTCAGGGTGGCGGCGGCTTCGGCGGAGGCGGCGGAGGCGGCAACTTCTCGGGCGGCGGAAACGCCGGTGGGAACGCCGGCGGCGCGCAAGGCGGAGGATTCAGCTCGTCCGGTGGCGGCCAGAGCAACGACGACCCGTGGGCCACGGCCGGCCCCGCGTCGTCAGGCGGATCGTTCTCGGACGAACCGCCGTTCTGATCGGCACCTCCCCAGATCATCACTCCGTCCGCAGCCCGACGGCGCCCCCGGGCGTCCAGGGCGCGGACCGCACCTGACGAAGGAGCAACACCATGGCCAAGCCTGTGGTGCGAAAGCCCAAGAAGAAGACCAACCCGCTCAAGTCCGCGAAGATCGCTTCGATCGACTACAAGGACACGGCGCTGCTGCGCAAGTTCATCTCCGACCGCGGCAAGATCCGCGCCCGTCGCGTGACCGGCGTCTCCGTCCAGGAGCAGCGCAAGATCGCGAAGGCCGTGAAGAACGCCCGTGAGATGGCCCTGCTGCCGTACTCGTCGTCGGCTCGCTGACCAGGAAGGGATCGAAAAACATGGCAAAGCTGATCCTGACTCACGAGGTCACCGGTCTCGGTGAGCCCGGCGACGTGGTCGAGGTCAAGGACGGGTACGCCCGTAACTACCTCATCCCGCGCAGCCTGGCCACCCCGTGGTCCAAGGGCGCCGAGTCCCAGCAGACGGCTATCCGCAAGGCCCGCAAGGCCCGCGAGATCGCCACGCTGGACGAGGCCAAGGCCACCGCCGACGCGCTCGGTGCGAAGCCTGTCGTCGTGAAGGCGAAGGCCGGCGAGTCCGGTCGTCTGTTCGGCCAGGTGACCACCGGCGACATCGCCGGCGCGGTCGCCGAGGCCGGCGGCCCGTCCGTCGACAAGCGCAAGATCGAGATCGGTCAGTCCATCAAGACGACCGGCGACTACAAGGTGTCCATCCGCCTGCACCCCGAGGTGTCGGCGAAGATCGCGGTGAAGGTCGTCGCTCTCTGACCTCGGTCAGCCTGAGCAACGCCCGCGCGATCGGGTAGCACCACGAGCGAAGGCCCGGTCTCCCTCCAGGGAGGCCGGGCCTTCGTGCGTCCGGGGGCGAGCCCCGGTGGCGGCCGTCAGCAGCCGCAGGACCCCTCGGTAACCCGCAGCACGCCGAAGGTGTCGTCACCGTCGCCGTCCCAGTCACCGGCGAGGAGCGCGTCCCACGGCGTGCCGAAGGCGAGCGTGAGGTCGGTCCCACCGGAGTGCGTGTTCTGGACGTAGATGTACTGCGCGCGGTGCAGGGCGATCGTGTCGGTCCCGTCCGCGTTCCAGTCACCGGCGACCGCCTCGTCGGTCGCACGGCCGAAGGCGACGACACGATCCGCGAAGCCCGCGGTGAGCGAGTTGCGGAGGTGGAAGGTGTTGGTACCGCTCGGACGCACGCCGATCGTGTCGTCCCCGTCGCCGTCCCAGTCGCCCGAGAGGACGTCGACATACGAGGGCCCGTAGGTGAAGCTCACGTCCGCCGGTCCTGCCGCCAGGTCGTTGGTGAGGTGGAACGTGGTGGTACCAGCGGGCCGCACGCCGATCGTGTCGTCGCCGTCGCCGTCCCAGTCGCCCACGACTGCGGTACCAGGGGTGGCCGGACCGAACGTGAACGCGTACGCGGGCGCCCCGCCGGCCCAGTTGTTCCAGAGCTGGTACTCACGCCCGTTCTTGATGCCCGGCGTCTCGACGCCGTCGCCGTCCCAGTCGCCCAGCAGCGTCACCTCCTGCGTGCCGCCGAAGACATGCGTCGCGTCAGCGCCGCCGCCCTGGAGGCTGTTCTTCAGGAGGAAGGTCTCGCCCCAGCCGGAGCTCGTCCCGTGGGCCTGGCTCGCGGGCGCCATGGCCAGCGCGACCCCCGCCACACCGAACGCCGTGGCGAGCACGGTAGCCGTCGAGGTGACCTTGCGGGCGACGGTCGTCTTCATGTCTTTTCTCCCCGGTTCAGGACGTCTTGTCACGTCTCAATGCCCAAGGACGTACGGGGGCCGCACTCCGTTGAGACCCGACCGGGTGAAGAACGAAACGCACGAAGGCCCGGTCTCCGACAAAGGAGACCGGGCCTCTGCAAGGGCCTGTCGAGGTTCAGCAGTACTCGCACGGAGCACGCCGGAGACCGAACGTGTCGTACCCGTCTCCGTCCCAGTCCCCGGTGAGCGGGCTGTCCCAGAGCCTGCCGAACGCGATCGTGACGTCGGCCGTCCCGCCCGTCAGGCCGTGCAAGACGTAGAGCCGGCTCTCCCGGTGGAGTGCCACGGCGTCGTCGCCGTCGCCGTCCCAGTCGCCCGCCACGACGGTCTCCCAGGGTCGGCCGAACCCGAACACGAGGTCGGCACGGCCGCCCGCGAGGACGTTGCGCACGTGGAACGCGTTCGTCCCGTACGGCCGCACGGCGAAGGTGTCGTCGCCGTCGCCGTCCCAGTCACCTGTGTAGGCGTCCGCCCAACGCTGTCCGTAGCTGAAGGTCACGTCCGCCGGACCCGACGCCAGCTCGTTCCTGAGATAGAACGTGGTCGTGTCGGAGGGCCGGACGGCGATGGTGTCGTCGCCGTCGCCGTCCCAGTCCCCGACATACGGGGTACCCGAGCTGGTCGGGCCGAACGTGAACGAGTACGCGGGGTCCTCGCTCTCCCAGTCGTCCCACAGCAGGAAGCGCCGTCCGATCAGCTCGCCCGGCGTCTCGTCCCCGTCGCCGTCCCAGTCGCCGATCAGCGTGGGAAGGTACTCCGTGTCACCGAAGGTGTAGGTGACGTCGGCCGATCCGCCTGCCAGCGTGTTCTTGAGCAGGTAGGTGTCGCCGTGCCAGACGTTGACGCCGTGCGCCGCGCCCGACGGCGCGAGCACGACCGACGTGGCCATCAGGCCGCCGACCGCCGCCAGAGCCGCAGCGGCTGCCGCGGCCCTGCGGTTGATCTTCTCGCCCATTTCCCCTCCTTGTGTCCAGGACGCCAGGTGGTGTCACCCGATAAGGACGGATCCGGTCGACATTCCGGACGTCACCTCATGGGCGCGACGCAGGCGTCCTGGTGGCGGCTGCCGGACGCTCCGTGGCGCTGGAGATCCCCGGCGCGCCGATGGTCCACGGCGACACGGCCTCGAACTTAAGGCCGTCCTGCGGCACGTACGGCTCCCACCCCGTGTTGCAGTAGAAGGTCTCGAAGCCCGTGTAGTCCGCGGGGATCTCGACGATCACCTCCTGGCCGTAGGGCAGCTCAGCCCCGACGTACGAGCCGTCGGCGCCGGTGAAGTCCTTGAGGAAGCCGACCCAGCACGCGTCCAGCTCGTCGGTGGTGTCGCCGTCCGTCGGCACGCCGCGGTAGAGGCCCGGGGCGACATCGATGTTGACGCGGTACTGCCCGGTGAACGGCAGGTCCAGGTTGGGAACGTCGCCGGGGAACGCGGTGCGCCATCCGTCGTAGTATCCGCACCCCGGATCGACATAGACCCACGCGACCTTCGAGGTGAGCTCCATGTAGGCGGGGCCGGGCCCCGCACCCCGGCCGACCATCACGTCGTTCAGGTCCTGCGCCTCCCAGTAGCAGTAGGTGAACGTCACCGACGCGCGGTACAGGCCCGTCGGTAGGTGGGGGTAGCCCGGGGAGTGGTTCGATCCGACCGTGTACCACGTGGGGTACTGCGACCACGGGATCGTGGCGGGGCCGTTCTGGCGGCGGACGCCCAGCGTGTCGCTGCCGTCACCGTTCCAGTCACCGATCAGGACGACGTCGTCACCCCGGCCGTAGGCGAACGCGATATCGGCAGACCCACCGGTGGTCCCGTTCGTCAGGTAGTACGCGCTCGAGCGGCGCACGCCGAGCGTGTCCGTACCGTCCGCGTTCCAGTCGCCGATAAGGACGACGTCGTTCGCACGGCCGTACGCGAACGTGATGTCCGCAGCACCACCCGTGGTGCCGTTGGTCAGGTAGTAGGCGCTGGAGCGGCGCACGCCGAGCGTGTCCGTACCGTCGCCGTCCCAGTCGCCCACCAGGACCACGTCGTCCGCACGGCCGTACGCGAACGTGATGTCCGCCGCGCCACCCGTGGTGCCGTTCGTCAAGAAGTACGAGTTACCACGACGCACTCCCAGGGTGTCCGTACCGTCACCGTCCCAGTCACCCACCAGCACCACGTCGTCCGGCTTGCCGTAGGCGAACGTGATGTCCGCGGCACCACCGGTGGTGCCGTTGGTCAGGTAGTACATCTGAGCCCGACGAACACCCAGAGTGTCCGTACCGTCCTTGTCCCAGTCACCGACCAGGACGGTGTCGTCCGCCTTGCCGTAGGCGAACGCGATGTCGGCAGACCCACCGGCCGTACCGTTCGTCAGGTAGTACCACGACCCCGGCGGGGTAGCGGCCTCAGCCGCGGGCAGAGCAACTAGGCTCGACACGAGCAGCGCGCCGACGACGACGCCCCCTGCCCGCGCAGCACGAAGCGTCTTCATAGAACTCCGATCACGATGACGCCTGCGGCGTCGGGGAACGTGCGGCACGACGAAGCCCCCGCCCTCAGAGGAGGACGAGGGCTTCGTCGTGACCGGTCAGGTCAGGTCAGTTCTTCGCCTCGACGGCCTCGACGGCCTCGACGGCCTCAAGGCCCTCAAGCGTCGAGAGCTCAGCCGCCGGGGTGTCCAGCCGCGCCAGGGAGTCGAACGTGCGGGCGCCGGCGGCGGCAGCCGCCGGCTCCTCCTCGACCCACTCCCAGGTTCCGCAGCCGTAGCTGCGCACCGCGACATCTGTCGACTCGATGATGAGGTAGACCTCCTGGCCGATCTCTTCGGGCAACGGCTCCCAGCCGCCACGGATCGACGAGTCGCGGCCCTGGAAGTCGTTGAGCGCCAGCACGAAGCACTCCGCAGAAGGCACCAGCGAGCGATAGACACCCGGCCGGATGTCCTTGCCCAGCGCGTACTCGCCCTCACCGAAGGTGTTGGCGATGCGCGGCTGAGCGCCCGGGAACACGGTGGCCCACGGAAGGTCGCAGCCGCCGGACACTGCCAGCACCGCGACGTCGGCGGTCAGCTCGATGTGGAGCGGACCGGGGCCGAAGAAGCCGCCCAGCACGTTGCCTGCTGCGTCCTGCGTCTGCCAGTTACAGGCGTAGCCGGAGCTCGGCGTCTTGTAGAGACCGGTGGGGACGCTCGTGAGGTGCGGGTAGACCCGGAATCCGCCGACGTTGAATCCGATGTACTCGTCATCGTAGAACCACGCGGGCGCCGCTGGGATCGACGCGGGGCCCGTCGCGCGGCGGACGCCGAGGGTGTCGCTGCCGTCACCGTTCCAGTCACCGATCAGGACGACGTCGTCACCCCGGCCGTAGGCGAAGGTGATGTTCGCCGCGCCACCGGTGGTGCCGTTGGTCAGGTAGTACGCGCTCGAGCGGCGCACGCCGAGCGTGTCCGTACCGTCCGCGTTCCAGTCGCCCACCAGGACGACGTCGTCACCCCGGCCGTAGGCGAACGTGATGTCCGCCGCGCCACCCGTGGTGCCGTTGGTCAGGTAGTACGTGCTGGAGCGGCGCACGCCGAGCGTGTCGGTACCGTCGCCGTTCCAGTCGCCCACCAGGACGACGTCCGAGCTCTTGCCGTAGGCGAACGTGATGTCGGCCGAACCGCCGGCGGTCCCGTTCGTCAGGTAGTACATGTTGCCGCGGCGCACACCCAGGGTGTCCGTGCCGTCGCCGTCCCAGTCGCCCACCAGGACGACGTCGTCCGGCTTGCCGTAGGCGAAGGTGATGTCCGCGGTACCACCGGTGGTGCCGTTGGTCAGGTAGTACATCTGGGCCCTGCGGACACCGAGGGTGTCTGTGCCGTCGCCGTCCCAGTCACCGACCAGGACCGTGTCGTCCGCCTTGCCGTAGGCGAAGGCGATGTCGGCGGAACCGCCGGTGGTGCCGTTCGTCAGGTAGTACCAGGACCCGGGCGGTGTAGCGGCCTGCGCAGCCGGCAGAGCGACCAGGCTCGACACGAGCAGCGCGCCGACGACGACGCCCCCTGCCGTGCAGCACGAAGCCTTCATGGAACTCCGATCGAGGAAACGCCCACTGTGGGCGCACTGGCGCACACGATAACGGCCCCGGGCACACGTTATGACCGACATTTCGGCCTCGAGACCCTGTCGGCCCGTTTTTCACCCGGCTGGCGCGGCTAGGGTCTGGGCGAGCGGCCCGGAATGGCTCCCACACGACCTGTGCCGTGCCCTGGTCGCACGACGGGCGGCCCCGCGACTCACGTCGCGGGGCCGCCCCCTTCATGGCGTCCGGTCCTCCTACGCGCCGCTCGGCCCGGCTACGGGAGCGGGGCGAGGTTGAAGTCGTAGACCGTCGTCTGGCCGGCGATGATCTGCGCCTTGGTGGTCTGCGGGACGAAGCCCGCCGCGGCCACCGTCAGCTGGAGCGGCGCGTTCGACTTCTGCATCCAGTACGAGTACGTACCGTCGGCGTCGGTCAGCAGCGTCACGTCGTACGAGATGCCGTCCAGGTGGACGACGGCGCCGTCGAGCGGCGTGCCGTTGCCGTAGACGGTGCCCGTGATCTTGCCCCAGCCGGCCGGCGCCTTGACGGTCATCGTGGTGGCGACGGACGGGTTGGCGTACGGCGTCTCACCACCGACGGTGATGTTCGCCGTGTAGGTCCCGGGCTGGTCCACCGTGGCGGACATCGTGGCGATCGCCACGACGCTCTGCCCCGGGGCCAGCGTGAACGACGGCGGCTGGACGTCCAGCCACTCGACGCCCGAGCCGCCACCGGCAGCGTCACCCGTCACGTTGATGACGTAGTGCACGCCTGGGAAGCACTCGCCCTCGACCGAGGCGGGGTCAGGCATGCCGCAGGTCTCGGACGCGATGTACGACGGCGCGGTCTCGCCGGCGTCGTTCGAGCCGATGTAGAACGACCCTCCGATCGCCTGAGAGATCTCCACCACGAGCGTGCCTCCCGCCGGGACGGCACCGGTGACCGGGACCTCCACCATGGTCAGCTCCTGCGCGGGCAGGTTGACCGTCGTGGAGCCGATCGGGGTGAGGTTCGCGTACACGAAGGCCCCGGACAGGGTGTAGAGGTTGACGTCCACGTCCTGCGCCTGGCGGTTCATCTCGACGCCGAAGGACACGCTCGACACGTCGAACGAGCCATCGACGCCGAAGTCGCTCAGCGTGAACGTGCGCAGGTGCGACGTCGGGCCGCTCGGGCAGGCGACCGAGTTGACCTCGAGGATGTTCTGCGAGGCCGAGTGGGTGATCGTCGTCGCGAGCGGGTCGATGTCCATCGCCGGGGTCACCGAGGTGGCAGCCGTCGTCGCCTTCGTCGCCGCCGACGCCCTGGCGAGCGTGGAGGAGCCGCCGGAACCGGACGTCGTGACGCTCGTCGCGGGCTTCTCCACGCCCTGAACCACGCCGGTGGCCCCGGTCGCGCCCAGCGGGGCGAAGTCGCTGCCACCCGCGGAGAGGTTGACCTCGACCGGGGCGGAGCCCGTGTTGGTGACCCGGACGTTCCGGGAGACCGAGCCGCCCATCGCGAGGCTGGAGGTGATCGCCGTGGTGCTGACGACCAGCCTGCCCGCCTTGAGCTGGGCGTTCGAGACGAGCGCGCCGCCGTCGGTCACCGTGATGTTCCGCGAGACGCCCTGGTAGGCGTCGGCCGAGAACGCCAGCGCATACCGGCCGATCACGAGGGCGGTGGAGTAGGTGCCGTCGGCGCCCGTCGTGAGCGTCGTGGACCTGCCGTCCGCGGCGGTCAGGACCACGTCGGCCCCGGCGATGCCCGCCTTGGTGTTGTAGTCCTTGACGACGCCGGACACCGTGCCCATGGGGGCGAGGTCGTACGTGATCGACATGCCGTCCGACAGCCCGGCAGTGTTGTAGGAGAACTGCGACGCGATGGTGCCGTTCGCGTTCTCCAGGCCCACCGTGGCCGAGCTGCCCTTGGCCGTGGCGGTCTCCGTGAGGTCGCCGTAGCCGTAGACAACCTTGCCGTCCTCGAACATCGTGACGGAGAAGTTCACCCGGTCGGTCGACGGGCTGTACTTCCGGACGTTGCGCCACTCGAGAGTGAACGCCTGGACGCCGCCGATCGTGCTCGTCGCCGTGTAGACGCCCGCCGACGAGTCGATGAGCAGGTCGTCCCAGAACGGGTAGAGCGCGGCGTTGGGAACCCCCGCGGCCGGGATCGCCACGTTGCTCAGCGACGTCGCGCTCGCGAGGAAGTTCAGGAAGCCGTTCGAGGACACGAACGCGGTGCTGTAGTCCGTGCCGTAGAGCGGGAAGGCGAACGGCAGGGGCACCGAGGTGGCCACGTCGTCGCCCGTCAGGGTCAGCTTGGTGTCGCCTGCCACGAATCCGCCGGTACCGACGGAGCAGAAGTAGCCGCCGCCGTCGTACCTGAAGGAGATCTTGACCGGGACGGTCTCGTTGCCGTCGACCACGACGCTGGTGCTGGAGGCGTCCGCGCAGGCGCTGCCCGGCGTCCCCAGCGTGTAGGTCCCGGCCGGGACGGCCGGGAAGGAGAACGTGCCGTCCGCGGCCGTCGTGGTGCTGAGGCTGCCCGGCGCGAGCGTGACGGTGGCGCCGCTCACGGCTCCGCCCGCCAGCTTGTCGGTGACCGTGCCCGAGACGGCGTAGCGCGAGGCCGCGGCCAGGTCGAAGTCCACGGTCGTGGTCGCGTCGATCGCGACGGTCGCCGTGGTCGACTCGGTGACGAAGCCGAACGCAGAGGCGGAGACGGTGTAGTCACCGACCTCGACGCTGACGGAGAAGGTGCCGTCGGCGCCAGTGGTGACCGTGCGGTCGGTCGAGCCGTCGAGGACGACTGTCGCCCCGGCGACCGGCGCGCCGGCCCCGGTCACCGTTCCGGCGACGGTCCCGGCGGAGAGCGGTGCGAGCTCGAGGAGGCGGACCACGTCGAGCTTGCCCTCGCCGTACACGTTGTTGTCCGCCGCGGTGCCACCGCAGGTGGTGTCGCTGGTGTCGACGGCGGACGCGTCGAGCAGGCGGCGCGTCTCGGTGACGTCACCGACGAGAGCCGGGGCGTAGCTCCACAGGAGAGCGACCGCGCCCGCCACGTGCGGCGCAGCCATCGACGTGCCCGACAGGTTGCCGTACTGCCCGTTGATGATCGACGAGCGCACGGCCGCGCCCGGCGCCGCGATGTGCGGCTTGATCTGGCCGCCCTCGCCCTCGCCGCGCGAGGAGAAGGACGCGATGGTGCCGTTCGACTGCAGCGCGCCCACGGAGTAGGACGAGAGGTTCGCGCCGGGCGACGACGTCGTGTCGCACGTCGGGCCCTTGTTGCCCGCGGACCAGACGGCGAAGATGCCCGCCGCCTCCCAGGCCGCGGTGACGTCCATGTACCACTCGGGGTCGATGACGCCCGCCGTCGAGATGCCCCACGAGTTGTTCACCACGTGCGGGCGCTTGGCCGGGTCGGGGCTCGTGCCCGCGAGGTTGGTCGGCGCGGTGATCCACTGGCCGGCCTGGATCAGGTCGGCGTCCGAGCAGGTGTCGCAGCCGTTGGACTCGATCCACCGGGCCCCGGGGGCGACGCCGATCTGGTTGGAGCCTCCGTCGGACCCGAGCATGGTGCCCATGGTGTGGGTGCCGTGGCTGCTGGCCGCCGCGAAGTCACAGGGGACGCCGCCGCATCGGCCGGACGTGTCGAACCAGTTGTAGTCGTGCGTGAACGTACCGTCGCCGTCGTTGCCGCGGTACTGGTTCACCAGCGCGGGGTGGTCGTACTGGACGCCGGAGTCGACGCTCGACACCACGATGCCTTCGCCCGTCACGCCCATGGCCCATGCCTCGGGGGCGCGGATCGCGTTGAGACCCCACTCCGGGGCGTCCAGGCCGACGGGGCCCGAGGGCGCCGCCTCGACGGGCTCCGGTGCCTCCAGCGTCTCCGTCTCGTGGATCTCCTTCACCTCGGCGCTGGCGGCGAGCGAGGTGGCGAGCTTGAGGGTGCCGGCCTTGACGAGGATGCGGTTGCTGATCCAGAAGGTTTCGTACTCGGCCCCGACAGCCTGGAGCTCGGCAACGGTTCCAGCCTGTGACGCCTCGGCCGTCTTGGTCAGCGCGTCGTAGACGAACTGGCCGCGATCAGCCCAGCTGACGATCCCCCTCGCCGTCGAGAGGTCTGTGGTGTCGGCCATCTTGACCCAGAAGTCGGCTGTGCCGGCTTCGAGCCGGTCCCGTGCGGTTGTCGTGAGCTTGTCCTCCGCTGCGACAGCCACGTCCGCTGCCGACAACGATGTCGGTAGCGGCGCTGTCGGTGACGGCGCGGCGATCGCCGGGGCGACGCCGAGCGCTGAGGCGACGACGAGTGAGGCGAGCGCTGTGACAGCGACCGCCCCGCGCCTCGCCAGCATGGTGCGACGGTGCATGAGGCCTCCAGGTGCGAGCACACCCTCCGGTAGGCGGGCGTGCATGCGACGACCCACGGTCGTGGGCCTCACCTACCGTCGCGTTAGTCGTCCGGAGCAACAAGGTTGGTCGTCGGTCAGGTTAAGGGCAGTTACCCGTCAGCCGACGGACACTTTGCGGTCGGAACACCGACGGACCGCCTACTGAGCGTTGTGCGCATACCGGACAGAACCGTCCCACTTCAAGGGCAGTTGCTTGAACTTCACCCCTCGACTGCACAAACCCGCCATCCAGGCAGGAATACGCCAATTTCGCCCCGTCACCGGACGGTAACCAACAATTGACCTCGACGGTACGGTTTCGGGCAAGACTCGGTGCGGGCTCCGCATCCGCGGTCCCGAACACCCTGAAAGTCAGCGTCGTCAGGGAGGGTGGTCCATGACGCACGAGCCCGTGGCGGGCGCGGACGGCGGATACGTCGTCTGCGTCGGCCTGACACTCAGCCAGGTCAGCGAGATCGCACGGCTTCTCCGGGGGCACGGCGTCGTGCTCGCCACCGCCGACACCGAGGGCGCACGGGCGCTGCTCGGCCCGCCTGCCCCCAGGGCAGCCGGAGCGCCCGGCCCGCGGGCGGTCAGCGTGGTCCCGGCGGACCCCGTGCCGGTACCGACAGGTCCCGACGTCGCCCCGCCTCTCACGGTCAGCCCGCAGGGCGCCGCCGAGGGACGGAGCAGAGCCGGCGCATGGAACGCGGCGGCAACGCTGGCGATCCCCGTGGTCCGGGCACCGGGACCGAGAGGCCACCGGCCTGCACCCACGCAGGCCGCCCACACTGCGGCAGGCACGGCGGCGGGTGCGGCGGCGGGTGCGGGGGAGACGGGGGCGGCGGCGGGGGCAATTGCGGCGGCGGGGTCGGCGGGCACCGTCCGCCGCGTCCCCTCGATACGGCGCGGCGTCCCGAACCTCAGCCTCCGGCCCCGGTTCTCCACGGGTGCGGGGCGTGTCCCCATGGTCCACAACCTCGTCGAACGTCCCGCGCCGCTCGTGCGCGGCCCGCTCGTGCTGGACCCCGCCACCCGCGAGGTGACGGCGTACGGCCGCCGGATCCACCTCTCGGTGCGCGAGTTCGACCTCCTCGCCGTGCTCGCGTCGCGTGTCGACCGGGTGTGGTCCTTCGCCGAGCTCACGGCCACCGTGTGGAACAGCGAGTACCTGGGCGACCCGGACCATGTCACCTCCGCCGTGAAGCGCCTCCGCAAGCGCCTCACGACCGTGCGGGACCTCGAGGTCGCCTCGGTGCGCGGGGTGGGCTACCGGCTCATGGTGGCGGCCTGACGCCCCCGGCTCAGGCGCCGGTCACCAGCCAGGCCGTGCCGCGCGCGCGCAGGCCCGTGGTCACGGCTCGGGCCGCCATGAAGACCCCCGCAAAGGCTGCCCACAACCACGCGAGGCCGGGTCCGCCGTCGGGCGCCCAGGTCTGGACGGCGAGCGCGAACGGGACGTACACGGCGAGCGTGATCATGCCGGCCCAGGCGAGGTAGCGCCCGTCACCGGCGCCGATCAGGACGCCGTCGAGCACGAAGACCCAGCCCGCCATGGGCATGAGCAGCCCGCAGACCGCCAGGGCGAGGGCCGCGGCGACGCGCACCTCCGGGTCCGACGAGAACAGGGGGGCGATCCACCAGCCCGCCGCCGCGAGCACCAGGCCGATCGCGGCCCCCGCACCGACGCCCCACTGCAGGCAGCGACGGAGGACGCCCCGCACGTGGCCGACGTCGCCCGCGCCCAGGCCGTGCCCCACGAGAGCCTGGGCGGCGATGGCGAGCGCGTCCAGCGCGAACGCCGCGAGGCCCCAGAGCGAGCTCACCACCTGGTGGCCGGCAAGCGACACGTCACCGAGGTCGGTGGCGACCACCACGGTGAGCAGGATCGCGAGCCGCAGCGAGAGCGTGCGGACCAGGAGCGGCGCACCCGCGGCGACACCGGACAGGATGCCGGCACGGTGCGGCCGCAGGCCCGCCCGGCGGGCGCGCGCCCCGCGGGCCACCACGGCGGTGAGCACGGCGCCCATCCCCAGCTGGGTCACGGCCGTCCCCAGGCCCGAGCCGGCGATCCCCAGGCCCGCCCCGTACACGAGCACGACGTTGAGGACGGCGTTGACGATCGCCCCCGCTGTCGCCACCACGAGCGGGGTGCGCGTGTCCTTCAGGCCGCGGAGCACGCCGGTCGCGGCCAGGACGAGGAGCATCCCGGGCAGGCCGGGCGCGGACCACCGCAGATAGGTCACGGCATGCTGCCCGACGTCGCCGCGGGCCCCCAGCGCATCGACCGCGAGCGGGGCGGTGGTCGCCACGGCGACGGCGAGCACCGCACCAAGGCCGACGGCGAGCCAGAGCCCGTCGACACCGGACCGGAGCGCCTCGCGCTCCTTGCCGGCGCCCATGAGGCGGGCCACCTGGGCGGTGGTCGTGTAGGCGAGGAAGATGCAGAGTCCCACGACGGTGAGCAGCACGTTGCTCGCCAGCGAGAGCCCGGCGAGCTGGGGGGTGCCGAGGTGGCCGACGACGGCGCTGTCCACCAGGACGAAGAGCGGCTCGGCCACCAGCGCGCCGAGCGCCGGGACGGCGAGCGCGAGGATCTCGCGGTCGACGCGGCGCCGGGAAGCCGCGTCGACGGCCCTCTCGGGGCTGGTGTGGCGCAAGTCGCCCAACTTCTTTTTCTCCACAGGCTGAGGGAAGTGTCGTCGCAGGTCAGAAGGGGTGTGTGGCGTTGTACACAGGGGTTATCCCCAGATGTGAACGGAGTTGTCCACCCTGTGTGCACAGCCCGGTGCCACCTTTCCACACTCCTGTGCACACCACTGTCCACAGGTCTCCTTGCGGTGCCTGGGACACCGCCGTACGGTCATCGGGCGCGGTTCGCGGAAACGCCTGTGGACGAGGTCCACGATCGTGTCGGTCACCCGGAGTAGAACTGATGTAGGGCCCGGTGCCGGACGGGCGGCGGACGTCGCGCAGTGACGGTGAAGCGGAGGTGTGGATGTCGATCGAGGAGCTCGAGAGCTTTGCCCCGGCCAGGACGCCGGGCCTCGACCGGACCCCGCCGCAGGACATCGCGGCTGAGATGAGCGTGCTGGGCGGCATGCTGCTGTCCAAGGACGCGATCGCTGACGTCATCGAGCAGATCCGCGGCAACGACTTCTACCGCCCGGCCCACGAGGCGATCTACGAGGCGATCATCGACCTGTACGGGCGAGGTGAGCCCGCGGACGCGATCACCGTCGTCGCCGAGCTCGCCCGCCGCGGTGAGCTGGCGCGCATCGGCGGGGCGCCCTACATCCACGACCTCATGGCGGGCGTCCCCACGGCCGCCAACGCCGGGTACTACGCCCGCATCGTGCGGGAGCGCGCGGTGCTGCGCCGTCTCGTCGAAGCCGGGACCCGCATCGTGCAGATGGGCTACGCCGCCGACGGCGGCGAGGTCGACGACATCGTCAACAACGCCCAGGCCGAGCTGTACTCGGTCACGGAGCGGCGGGCGTCGGAGGACTACCTGCCGCTGTCCGAGATCATCGGCCCCACGTTCGACGAGATCGACGCCGCTCAGGGCCGCGGCGAGGGCATGACAGGCGTACCGACCGGGTACTCGGACTTCGACCGGCTCACGAACGGCCTGCACCCGGGCCAGATGATCGTGGTCGCGGCGCGACCGGCAATTGGAAAGTCCGTTTTGGGCATCAATGTGGCGAGTCATGCCGCTATCCACCACAACATGGCGGCCGTCATCTTCTCGCTCGAGATGAGCCGCAACGAGATCACGATGCGTATGCTCGCGGCCGAGGCCCGGGTGCCGCTGACCCGCATGCGCTCAGGAAAGATGGACGACGGCGACTGGCAGAAGCTCGCCGCCACCATGGGCAAGGTGTCGGACGCGCCGCTCTTCATCGACGACTCGCCGAACATGTCGCTCATGGAGATCCGGGCCAAGTGCCGTCGGCTCAAGCAGCGCCACGACCTCAAGCTCGTCGTGATCGACTACCTCCAGCTGATGTCGTCCGGCAAGCGCGTCGAGTCGCGACAGCAGGAGGTCTCCGAGTTCTCCCGTGCGCTCAAGCTGCTCGCGAAGGAGCTCGAGGTCCCGGTCATCGCGATCTCGCAGCTGAACCGTGGTCCCGAGCAGCGCACGGACAAGAAACCGCAGATGTCTGATTTGCGAGAGTCTGGGTCTATTGAGCAGGATGCGGACGTTGTCATACTTTTGCACCGCGAGGACGCCTACGAGAAGGAGTCCCCGCGGGCAGGTGAGGCCGACCTGATCGTGGCCAAGCACCGAAACGGCCCCACCGACGTCATCACCGTCGCCTTCCAGGGCCACTACCAGCGCTTCGTCGACATGCAGGTGTAGGAGCGCGCTGTGGACGTGCAGCCTAGGTTGTAAAACGGTCCACCTTTGTTACAAGGCCACTAGCGGGTCCGTGGGTGACCACCTGGCGGTGTAGTGGCCGCGTGGTTGGGCACAACGTGGGCGGCCGCGGGTTCACTCGTAGGTCGCAGCCGCCTGGAGCGCGTCATTGAACACCTCCCAGCCGTTCTGAGGCGGAGTCCGGCGCCCGACGACGTTGAGGTAGTACCCGTCGGAGTCCTCGAGCCAACCAGCGAGAGCTTCGAGGTACTCGTGCAACGTTGGGTTGGTCCACGGCTCGTCGGCCGCAGCGGCGATCGCAAGTGATCTGGCTGTCGCGATGACGGCCTGCTTCCCTGACCCGTATGCGGCCGATGGGCACCCAGCGAGGCCACAGCTCTCATCGACGTCGAAACCCCGGTGCTCGAACTCGTAGTGGAAGCAGATGTAGTGCATCTGCTCGAATGTGTCGTATCCGGCTGCGCTGACGCTCACGGGGCGGTGGCACCGGCGGCATAGGAGCTCCATCCCGTGATGATGGCAGAGCGGGTGGCTCGCCACTGGTTCCAGACGGCCGTCCTGTGCCTCGCGGTCTTGAGGGTCTCTGGGTAGCCCCAGAGCTCAACGTCGATGTATACGCCCAGGTAAGGCAGCAGGTTGCGAGCGAGAGACCTGGTGAGTCTCCCTAGACTGCTTGCCATGACAGACGCCCGTGCGGCCTTGTGCGCCGAAGGTGAAAGCGAGCTGCAGCGGGTGCTCCACCAGGGTCTTGGGAGTTCCTGGGCGGTGGGCAACGACTACGGCTGGACCCCGGAGGGAGTTCCGCACCGCTTCCTCCTCGGCGCTGTGACGTTGAATATGACGGCATCGGCGGGTGCCCTTGCCGAGGTGCAGGGCACCGTGTGTGACTCCTTCGCTACCTTCGATGAGAACGACATGCCAAGCCGTCGACGCGCGGAGTCGAACCCGTGGATGCACCGAGCCCCGGGCGCGGTGGATGATCACACGCTCCCGGTCGGGTTCACGATCCGATCAGTGACCTCGGACTCGGACACCATTGCCTGGGAGCGGGTGGTGTTCGAGGCGAACGGAGGGCCGCCCAGCCGCCCCGGAGAACTCCACCCGGCAGGCTCTCAGCGGCAACCAGGTCTTTCGCTCCTGCTCGCAGAACTGAATGGCCGCCCGGCCGGGGGTGCTCTGGGTCTGGTGACCAGGTCCTGCCTCGTCGTCAGCGCAGTCGCGGTCCTACCCGCGGTCCGGGGCGCGGGGCTGGGCACCGCGCTGCTGCAGCGAGTCCTCGCCCTCGCCTCGGAGTTGCCGGCTACGTTGAGCAGCAGCGACATCGGACAAGGAGTTTACGGCCGGCTTGGATTCGTCGAGGTCGGTCGTCCCGTTCACTGGCAATGACCATCCCATCCTGCATCAACGAACCCCATGTCCCACTGGAAGAGTGTCGCTGCTAGTCCGCGCCACCCCAGTGCTCGACATGCGCAGGGGTGTGCCTGCAGGTCTAGCTGTGATGTCCAGGGAGGTTGTTCCGAGCCCGTGATGTCGACACGGGCTCGGGTTACCGGATGAGGAAGGCCTCCGGTTGTGAAGTGGAGCTGTCG